>NZ_CP121112.1 GCF_029625295.1 Flavobacterium gyeonganense
CTTTCAAAAAATACCAGTTCTTTTTCGCTTCATTTGTTTTCACCCTTTTAATTTTTATTTATTTCAAGGCAAAAGCGTATTACACTATTGGTTTATATCCCATTTACCTTGCTTTTGGAGCAGTTTATATCTCTGAAATGATAAATACCGGATGGAAACGTTATCTAAAACCAGTTTTTATCCTCATTCCGTTATTGCTTTTTATTCCGATTTATCAAGTCGCTTTTCCAAATAAAAGTCCTGAATATATGGTTGCACATTCTGAACCCTACAAAAAACTGGGATTGCTTCGTTGGGAAGACGGAAAAGACCATCATTTGCCACAGGATTTTGCTGATATGCTTGGGTGGAAAGAATTGGCCAGAAAAACAGATTCTGTCTATGCTTTACTTCCAAACCAGAAAGAAACGATTGTGCTTTGCGATAATTACGGACAAGCCGGAGCCATTAATTATTATACTAAAAAAGGAATTAAGGCGGTTTCTTTTAATGCTGATTATCTGAATTGGTTTGATCTTAGTATTAAATATAAAAACCTTATTCGCGTTAAGGATTTTGAAGAAAATGATAAAGAAATGAAAGAAACGAGTCCGTATTTTGAATCGGCTGTTATTGGCGGCCAGGTCAACAATAAATTTGCCAGAGGATATGGCGCAACGATTTTTGTTTTCACAAATGCAAAGGTTGATATCAATAAAAAATTAGAACAGGAAATCAAGGAAGAAAAAAGCGATATTATAAATGATTAATTTCAAAGATATATCTTATTTACAAAACGGAAATCCTAAACAGCAAGCCGCATTTACTCTTTTAACCCATCATCAAATTTTAGAAAATCTTGCTGAATTTGAGCCTGTTTTAGCGGGCACAATTCCCATAAATATTGATATCGCAAGCAGCGATTTGGATATTCTCTGCCATTGGAAAAACAAAGCTGATTTTATTGAAAAAGTAAAACAGCAGTTTGGCAAAGAAAATCATTTTGCCATTCGGGAAGAGCTTATAAATAACCAGGAATCTATTATTGCCAACTTTTTTATCAACACTTTTGAAATCGAAATATTCGGACAAAATATACCAACAGAACTTCAAAATGGCTACAGACATATGCTCATAGAGCATCAAATTCTAAATTCAAAAGGCGAAAACTTTCGAATGGAGGTTATCAGACTAAAGGAAAAAGGCTTAAAAACCGAACCTGCTTTTGGTTTGCTATTGGGCTTAAAAGGAAATATTTACGAAGAATTACTGGATTATAAAATCTGATAAAAAACATCTCTTTTTAAAATTTTAAAAAATAAAATCCTAAAATAACTTGCAGAACCGTATTTAGTGTGTATCTTTGCACCCGAAACATCGCGGGATAGAGCAGTAGGCAGCTCGTCGGGCTCATAACCCGAAGGTCACAGGTTCGAGTCCTGTTCCCGCTACTAAAAACAAAAAGCTTCAGAGAAATCTGGAGCTTTTTGTTTTATAACAACTTCTATTCTTGTCCGTTTTCCTATTATCGTGTTTAAAGTTAACCCGACGATATTTTATTCGGTTACAGGGATAATCTCTTCTGCTTTTTCAATCTTTTCAATGCCTCTTTCTCCCATAATCTGCCCGGCATCCAGCATTCTGATTAAATGGATATAGCACGTTACGAGATCATAATCAAGTTCTTCTGTATGGGGAGACAATGAGATCTGGACGATTTCATAGAGAAAAAAATAAACTCTTCGGGAGTTTTCTCTTCAAATGCGCTTTGGAATACCAAAAAAGGATTCGCGTATTCTTCTTTACTAAGTGAAGCCAGCTGCGTTATGGACTGATAATCACCCGAACTTTTCACCTTCCATTTTATGCTTTTCCTCTTTAAGCAATAACACACTTTGATAAAAGAGCATACAGCAGTGTAGAAAACAAAAATTTCGCATGGATTATCTTGTTTGTATATCTTGCTCTTGTGGCAATGCATGACCACATCACTCAACATCTGCTTGTAGTAATCGAGATGGGCAAAGTCAAAAAAAGAGTAAAGAGCTTCAAGTGGATCTTCTGCTTCATAGACTGCCCAAAAATTAGTTTCAAAGTACATTTTATTCTTTTTCATGGCGGGAAGATTTAAAATTCACAAACGAAGTTCGACTCTTTCAAAAGGATAAACTATTCGGGATTTGGATATAATATCTGACAGAAAAGATATTTTACAGGATATTTTTTTATCTTTGAAATTCACACTTTTTAATGCAGATGGCTTTATCTTTGCCCCTTTAGAAAACTAATACTCATTTATGGAACAGAAAATACATCAAGGAAGAAACGTAAAACGTTTTAGAGAAATGCTTAACATAAAACAGGAAGCATTGGCTTATAATCTGGGTGAAGACTGGAACCAAAAGAAAATTTCTATACTGGAGCAGAAAGATGTAATTGAAGACAACCTGCTAAAACAAATTTCAGCTGTATTGAAAATTCCGGTTGAGGCTTTTCAGAATTTTGATGAGGAGCAGGCGATAAATATTATTTCTAATACTTTTTCAGATTTTAAAGATAGTGCTTCGGCAATCAATATTCAGCCAACTTTTAATCCTATAAAAGAGGTTTTAAAGCTTCACGAAGAAAAAATTGCTTTGTATGAGAGGATGTTGAAGGAGAAAGATGAGATGATGGTTAGGCTTGAGAAATTGATAGGTAAATAATTATTTATTAAGATGTATTAATTCAAACAAAATTGTAGTTTGCTCATGTTAACCAAAATCTATTCATTTAATATTTTGCTAATAATAATTTAGCATTCTCATTATTTGGATTTAATTGTAGTGCTTTTTCACAATTTTCTTTACTACTTTTTATTTCATTTAAGACATACTCAGATAAAGCAATTCCGTAATAACTTGCGTCATTTTTAGGTTCAATTTCTAATGATCTTTTATAAAATTTGATTGATTTTTCAAATTGTCTCGTATCATAACAAACTGCACCAATATTGAAATATGCTTTGAAATTTTTTGGATTTATTTTAATTGATTCTTCAAGTTTTTCTATACCAGTTTCAATCTCTCTATTTTCAATGTAACTTACTCCAAGTCTATATAAACTATTTCCTTTGTCTATATTTCTTTTTACACATTCTTGAAAGGCGATTATTGTTTTCGCATTTTCAGAATTAGAATCGTACAATTTATTTGAATAAGCTAACAATTCGGAATCATTCATTTTTAGAATTTTTGCTTCAAATTTTTCATTTTCTACCGAATTTTCATTTTTCTGACCACAACTATTTAGTCCAATCATTATAGTAAATAGTAATATTATTCTTTTCATCTTTAAATGGTTCATGTTTGCTGATTTTGTGGTTAAATATACACAACGTTCTTCTATTAAAATAAAAAAACAAAAAGAAGCTGTCTCAAAAGCAAAACACCCGATTACGCGGATTTGTAATCCGTACCCGGCAAAGTATATCTTAACAGATTTAATAAAATCCAGTTTTTGACTATATACTTTATATCAGTTTTTATTAATATTAGGAACGGTCTCGGAAGGAATTTCCGCGCTATCGTTGCGGATATCTGAGCGATCGGGATGATTCCCTCCCGTAATATGTTCCATGAAAGCAACAGCACCTTTCATATGTTTTCCTATAATTGGGGATGATGACCCGTCCAATGCATTTAAAGTAATCGTTCCATAATTTAAAAACCAACCAAAAAAACCACCACGGTCTACTGTCATTCCCAATACTCTTGCCACTGGAATTCGTATGTAACTTTTTTGCCATGGCAGCACACCCGATTCAATTAGGATTTCCCCGTCTTTTGCTATCCATTTGTAGCTTTTAATTGTAAAATATCCTAGTATATTGAATCCTAATAAAATCCAACCAAACAAATACACATTACCATTTCCAAATATTAGCAACATAATACTTATTATAGCTATAAACCATACTGGAGTGTAACATAGCCAGTGCTTTCCTATTTTCATTTCGACCATCTAATTTTTGTTTTTACCGTTAAATTAACACAATAGTAGTCAAAGCTGACGAACCTATCAAATTTTTAGACATTAATTTCCGTACCATTTCTTACGAACTGATTTTTTGTTTGGTGAAAATAGCGTCAGTGCTGTTTTATTGTTCCAAAAATCCCAAATTTAATATTATATAACTCTATATATACGAAACAAACATTCGCATATCCGCAATGATTATACAGCTATTTTTGAAGGTCTCCGATAACTTTATCTAGCCTCGTTGAAGGGAGATTGACACAATTTATTTCGTTTTATTATTCTCAAAAATAGCCAAAAAAGATTACAAATCACCAAAAGAATATGGGACTGCCTCTACCCTTCTCAACAATGTAAATTAAACTAGAAGCTATCTAAAGTCACAGACTTTGAGTAGTTTTGAATATACAAGAACATTAAAAAATTACGCAAAGTCAAAAGACATTTGCCTTTTTTCATAAAGAACTCTTCGGGGAGAGTTTTTTTTCATTATCTATTATGATATAGATTTTTTTAGATTCTTTAGTTCTCCTAATTTGCGGCTCGCTTGCCAGTAACGATTTGGAACTTTTTGAGGGTGGTGTTTCATAACACAAATGCTCAATTAAACACCAATGCTAAATATAAGCACAAATATTCAATTGAGCACCGTCGTTCCACTATTGCAAAGCCCTTGTTAAAAAGCAATGTTTCCTTTCAGCGTTTAATAATTTTGTTTTAAATCCCGTAAAGTCCCCCCATTACAGAAATTTTTTCCCCATTTATCCAGTATGAATCATCAGAGGCAAGAAATGCTACCACTTTTGCAATGTCTTCAGGTTTACCTGATCTTCCAAGTGGTGTTTTGGAAATCATAAAAGTTTCTGCTTCGCTTCCTGCCATTCCCACTGTATGATAACCTTCTGTTTCTACAATTCCGGGTAAAACAGAGTTGATACGAATATTCTTTCCTGCAAATTCTTTGGATAATGAAATGGTAATAGCATCTAAAGCAGCCTTTGTTGCTGAATATGCAGCACCGTTTGGCATTGGCGTATTACTGGCACCTGAACTTATGTTAATTATGTTACCGCCTGTTTTGCCAAATAGTTTTAAAGATTCCTGAATGGTCAACAATGAACCTAACACGTTAATATTAAATTGCTGATGAAACGAATCTTCAGTAAAATGCTCGATTGACTCAAACTGATAGATACCCGCATTGTTCACCAAAATATCTAATGAACCAAAAGCATTTTTTGTTTCTGTAAATAACCTTATCACATCTGATTTTTTGGATACATCGCCTTGAACTGCAATAGCATTACCACCATTGTCAGTAATCACTTTAACTACTTGCTCTGCATCTTCTTTACTTGATGCATAGTTTACAACTACACTTGCTCCTTCTTCAGCAAGATATTTGGCTATTGATGCGCCTATTCCTTTTGATGCTCCCGTAACTACAGCAACTTTGTTTTTTAATTTACTCATTTTTTACTTTTTTAATTTGTGAGCTGCAAAGTTAGAAAGTGAAAGTATACTTTTGTAACTTTGTATCAAAAAGTAATTGTATCATTCAGGGAATCAAGTAACCTAAAAGTAACAAGCAGTATGGAAAAAACTCAGTGTTTACAAGAGAATAAGAAAAACTTAATAGCAATTCAGGATTCGATGGATGTGCTAAGTGGTAAATGGAAAATCCCCATAATATCTTCTATTTGTTATTATAACAAGAGAAGATTTTCAGATATTTTACATGATGTTGTTGGTATTTCCAATAAAATGCTGAGTAAAGAACTGAAAGAATTGGAAGTAAATAAAATAGTCAGCCGAACTGTTTTGGAAACACAACCCATAAGTGTTCAATATGAACTTACAGAACATGGTAAAACATTACAAAACATTATAAACAATTTATCAGAGTGGGGACAAACTCACAGAAGAAAAATTATTGAAAAATAGCCATCAGAATTCCCCCCTGTCTTGTCCTAAAATAGGTAAACTTTTCAATTAGTTTGTGATTAATTTGAATTTTACAGGCTGAAAAAATATATTGGAATTTTTCTCAAAATAAATTCCATTTTCTTTTTTATCCAATTTTACCTGGTAATTATGAATTATGGTAGTTTGCACAATCACATTTATCTGGTAAGTATCTCCAATTTTGTTTTCTTTTGCTATATACTGAACAATACCATTGATCACAACCGATTTTGGAACAACAGCAGCGTCATTTAATTTAAAACTAACCACATATCCTCTCTCATTATTTCTGTTATAACTTTTATACGTTTGGTTTTTAATATCTAAAAGTTGTCGGGAACAGGAAAAAAGAAAAAAAATCACGAAAGAAAATAATAAAAAGACGGCTTTTGGAATACTATTTCTCATACTTTTGGCGTTTTATACCCACAAATTTAACGATTGAAAAAATAATGAAATTAAAATATATTGTTAAAACATTACTTATAGGATTGGTTTTTACAGCTTGCAGCAAGGATTCTGATGCTAATGAAACTACAGCTACTGAACCAGACGAGATTAACAACTTTGTCTGGAAGGCTATGAATTCCTGGTACTACTGGCAACCCAATGTTACCGATTTGTCTGACAGCAAAATCGCTTCTGCCACAGCATACAACAATTTCATTAACGGAAAAACTCCCGATGCGCTTTTTTATTCACTCCTATATCAAAGAGGAACTGTTGACCGATTCTCCTGGATTGAAAACAGTAATGAGATAGTGAATGCTTCAAAAATTGCAGAAGTCGAAAAAAAAGGTGGTTTTAGCTATGGAATTTACCCTAAAGACGCATCTAATACAAATGTAGTAGCTTTAATTGACTACATTGTACCTGACTCACCAGCAGCTTTGGCGGGATTGAAAAGAGGCGATGTTATTACAAAAATAAATGGAAGCCAGCTAACTTCAAGTAATTATGACCAACTAGAAAATTCACAAGTCACCATTACTCTGGCAGCAAGTGTGAAATTTACAAACGGCAGCATGGTAACCACAGACAAAGCTGGAACGGTGACAGTAACAAAAGCTACTATTGATGAAAACCCGGTTGCTTATTACGAAAAGAAAGTATATGGCAGCAAAAATATTGGTTATTTGGTGTATAATGGTTTCAAGTCTGATTATAATGACGAACTCAATGCCGCTTTCGCTAAAATGAAATCGGATGGAATTAACGAATTGGTTTTAGATTTAAGATATAATGGAGGCGGTTCATTAGAAACAGCAGTTGCCCTGGCACAAATGATTAACGGAAGTTTTACCAACAAGCCTTATATTTACTTAGACTTCAATAATAAACACAATAGTGAAGATGGCTATGAAAATCTTTCTGAAAAAGTAAATATTTTTAATCTGGTTGATAACGAACCCACTTTTCAGAGAGAAGAAAGTATCAACAGCCTTGCTTTAACAAAAATATATGTGCTGGTAAGTTTTCAAACCGCTTCTGCCAGCGAGCTCACCATACAATGTCTTAAAAAATACATTAGCGTAATCACAATAGGCGAAGAAACGGTTGGTAAATTTGTTGGGGCCAACACATTATACGATTCTCCTGCTTATAATTATACTTCCTATGCCAATCGAAGCACTAAACACAAATGGCAATTGCAACCCATTACCTTTTCCTATTATAACAAAGACAAAGACGCAAATCCATCGAAAATTACACCTGATTACGAAATTAATCCATATAGCGCTTTCTTAAATTTGGTTGAATTTGGAAACGTAAAAGATCCTTATTTGAATAAAGCTCTCGAATTAATTACAGGACAAACCCTGCGAACTACAGCAAAAACCACCAATCCTTCTTTGTCCTTAAATATTAGTAATCTTGCTGCATTCAACCCTACAAATACTGCCAAAGGTTTATATATCGAGGATTTTAAAAGGTTGAGAAAACAATAAATAGCAACGAAATTTATAAATTAAAATCTAAAGGCTGTCACGAGTGCAATGTTATTAAGTTAAGAGATTTTAGATTGAGTAGTAACGATTTTTGATTTCAGATTTGGTTTGACTAAATATTAGATTGTTGATTTTACATCTGAAATCAAAAATCAGCAATCATTTAATCTTTAACTTAATGCATTGGGCGCAATTTTGCTCGTGAACGTACAATTGCCGATTGTTTTACCACTTTATATTACGGTCAATAAATTCAATGAGCTGTTTGGACATTGCTTCCTGTTCTTTTCTATCAGGATGGTTACCTCTTTCTTTATAAGGAAAAAATACGGTATATATTTTTTTATCGTGTAACTGATCAACGGCTTTTTGGATATAGCCGGGCCATTCTGAACCAGTTCTGGTAGCATCCATATTACCCAAGGCGCAAATTATACTCGCCGAAGGATATTTGCTTCTGACTGAACGAACAAAATTAGCATACGACTGAATTATAAAAGCTTCTGATGGTTTCTCTGTACCAAATCTGCGTTTAAACTGTTCATTTTCCGGTTTGTTTACGATCCAGGAATCATTCTGAAAAAGATTAATCACTACAATATCTGGTGTGTACTTTGTAAAATTCCATTTACTTAAAGAATCCAGCGGAGCAGTACGATCGTAGGTTTCAGGCATAATTTCAGGGAACCAGCTCACTGTAATTCCTATCCCGCTGCGGGCAATAATAGAAGGTTTAGCATTATAATGTCTGGCTGTTATTGCAGCATATGTATAATAATTATTGAAATCTTCAGGCATGCCAGAATCATTCCCTCCTTCCGGCACATCTACACCGTGACCTGCTGTAATTGAGTTTCCATAGAATTCAATTTTTCTGGTACGATTGTCAGGGTTTTTCAACACTTTTGTTTCTCCATAAAGCTCAAATCCATAAAATACATTTACTGATGTAGAATTTGATAGTTTGTATATTTCTAACGTATGGTTACCCGGGCCAAGATCTTTTGCTATCTTTATCGTTTTAAAGGTATTATCTGTTTCAAACTTAAAAGGCTTTTTATCGTCTTTATCGATTATGGCGTAAAAAAATGCTTTCTCTTTTAAAGACTTCATTTTTACTGAAACGCCTGATCCTTTAAAGGTTATCCCGGCTGTAGTACCAGGCCAGTAAAACATAGTAGAGTCTGCTGTAACATCTACCCTGCCCGTGTAATTGATTCTGGAATTATCGGGCTTTACAAATTCCTGTGAGTAAGAGTACGAAATGAAAGCAAATAACACTAATATGTGTAGCTTTTTTAAATTGATCATATTATAAAATTAAAAAATTAGGCCCTGTTGCATTTGCCAGAATTAAATATAAGATTAAAAAAAAATGAATATTAAAATGCTAATTTACAGAATGATTTAAAATATATTTATCCTTTGTTATGCTATTTTAGCGGCAGTATTTGTTTTCCTAATGCTATTTAGCATTTTCAGGTACAAAACTTTAAAATCTTAGTAAGTGTAATTCATTCCATACAGTTAAATAATGAAGACATTCAAATTCTTAAAAAATAAATATAATGTTGCGTTACTAATTGACATTGGTACCTATAAAGACATTCCAAATTATTTTTTTGAAAGTGAGCTCCATCATACAGATTTTTACGAACTTATATTTTTCTCTAAAGGAAATGGCTACTTAGAACTTGATCATCAAAGAATTGAAATTTCAGATAAAACAGTCGTTTTTATTTCTCCTTTTCAAAAAAGAAGATGGTTTTTGGATAAAACCAAAGTTGAATGTTATTTTTTATTTTTTCAGGATAGTTTTCTGTCTGATTTTTTTTCAGATAAACTATTCTCCTTCAGGCTACAGTTTTTTTACAACAAAACCAAACCATTGTATCTAAAGGTCAATGACGGCTTCTTTTTGCAGCTGACAGATATAATTCAGGAGCTGATCAGTGAAATAAAAACATTCAAATCAGATAGCGAACATATCATAAGAGCATTATTGTATTTTATACTAATCAAACTCAATCGGGCCTATGCACAGCATTATCAACTCTCTTCAGAAACAGAAAATAATAGCATTGCATATATGTTTAAAGAAATTTTACAAAATAAAGTCTGTAAAGTAAGAAACATCGACTATTACTCTCAAGAGTTAGGTATCAGCAGAGTAACACTAAATAAATGCATCAAAAAACAATTCGGGGTTACCGCCTCTGAAATGATAAACGAATTTATTCTCTTTGAAATAAAGTCTCTGCTAAACTATACAAAACTTAATATCAATGAAATTTCGGACCTGTTACAATTCTCTCATGCGAATCATTTAACGCGTTTCTTCAAGGCACAAACAGGGATCTCTCCAAAAGAATTCAGAAACACTTATCAAAATGGTAGTTCTTTTACCTAACTGGTCATTATTATTTTTTTATGTGTGCTATTTTTGTACATGAGAATATTTCCACCGAAAAACAACAAGTCATTTCATATCAAAATCACTGGAGAATGTGGTCTTCTCTGTTTTGGAATCACTTAACTCTTAAAACATAAAATAGTATTTCAATGAAAAAGCAAATCCAGTTTATATTTACTTTGACATTATTTCCCTTAGTTCTATTAGGCCAACTGCGACAAGATATTGACCTCGTTACTCTTTACAAGAAGGGAAAGCTCAAATCCGTAAACAAAGAGATTAAAATCGTTTCAGTTGATAGTGGAGCCTATCTAAAAATAATAGAAAATAAAAAAGAAGGTATTGTATGGCTGCCAGTTAAGGATTTTAAAGACGGTACAATTGAAATCGAAATGCGGGGAAAAGACGTTTTTCAACGAAGTTTCATTGGAATCGCTTTTCACGGTGCCGATGATACTAATTATGATGCTGTTTATTGTCGTCCTTTCAATTTTTTTGCTAAAGACTCTGTTCGGAGAATTCATGCTGTGCAATATATTTCTCATCCCGATTTTACCTGGGAAAAATTAAGAAAAGAAAGAAACGCGGTTTTTGAGAAAGAAATTATCAATCCGCCAAATCCCAATGATTGGTTTACATTGAAATTAGTAATCGACAGCACAACTGTTAAAGCCTACATAAACGATGCAGAACAGCCTTCACTGATAGTCGAAAAACTTAACAATCGAACATCAGGAAAATTAGGGCTATTTACAGCAGACAGCAGCGGAGGGGACTTTAAAAATATCAAGGTAAGTTATAATTAATGGGAATATTAATGTAAAATTACAGGAACAATTCTAAACACCTTTTTCAGAAAACAAGAGAAAGTTTTAGTTTTACTTGCACTACCATAATCAATTACTTATTCTAAATTTAAAAAATCATCTAGTAATTTAACATTAAACAGATACTTTAAATCCTCCGGATTTTTTTTTGAGAATTCCTGTTCACAACTAATACAAAAGGCTTCAGAAAAAAATCTGAAGCGCTTTTTCTTTAGCTATATATAAAAATTACGGGACTTGTAAAGAATTTATAATCTGTAACAAAGCAAAAAATACTTTATAGAACAAAATCACCAAATTGTTATTCTGTCTTTTTCTGGCAAAAACATTTTATCTCCAGGTTGTACATTAAATGCTTTGTAAAAAGGTGTGGTATTCATTAGGGGACCATTAACGCGCCAATTTGGTGGAGAATGTAAATTATTATTAATCCATAACCGCAGAAACTCATCTTTCATTTTTACTCTCCATATTTTAGCTATAGAAATAAAAAATCGTTGATCTGGAGTAAAACCGTCAATTTTTGTATTCCCTTTTCCTTGTTGGGTCATTTTAAAAGCATCATACGCAACTGCTATTCCGGCAATATCTGCCGTATTTTCGCCAACTGTCATTGCTCCATTAATGTGTAAATCTCCCAAAACAGTAAAGGTGCTGTACAAATTGATAACCTGTTGTATTCTTAATTTAAATTTTTTGTAATCCTCTTTTGTCCACCAGTTTCTTAAATTGCCATCTTTGTCATATTGAGCCCCCTGATCATCAAATGTATGGGTTATTTCGTGACCTATAACCATTCCAATACCCCCATAATTAAGTGCATCATCAGCGTTATTGTCAAAATACGGGGCCTGCAAAATACCTGCAGGAAAAACAATTTCATTTGCAGTAGGATTGTTATACGCTGTAACTGTTGGAGTTGTAGTGTACCATTCTGATCTATCCACATGTTTGCCCAATTTTGCCAGTTGAAATTGATATGCAGCTGCAGAGGCTGAAACCATATTTTCAAAATAGGTATTTTTAGCTATATTTACGTTGCTATAATCTCTCCATTTATCCGGATATCCTATTTTCTTAGTAATGGCAAACAATTTTTCTTTGGCTTTTTGTTTCGTAGCAGTACTCATCCAATCCAGTTTATCTATTCTTTTTCCGTATGCTTTTTGCAGATTATTGACTAGCTCCAGCATGCGTTTTTTTGCATCTTCTGAAAAATATTTCTTCACATACAATTCACCCAATGCCTCGCCTAAGTAATTGTCAATAACCGTAGCCATTTTTTCTCCGCGTGATTTCTGAACTGCCTGACCAGAAAGTACTTTAGCATACTCAAAAGTAGCATCTACAAAAGGCTTACTTAAATCATCTGCATATCTTTCTATAGAGTTTGCTTTCAGATAAATTTTCCAATTTGTTATCGAAATGGTTTTCAGAAGCTTATTAAGAGCATCGTAATAAGCTGTCTGGCCCACATTAATGGAATCGGTTTTGGCTCCTAAATTATTTAAAAAAGCAGTCCAGTCTATGTTGGGATGTTTTTTTACAAGGTCTGTGACAGCCGTTTTATTATAATTTGCCTGAACATCCCGAAGTTCAACTTTTGTTTTATGCGAAACAGCGAGTTGTTTGTCAATATCGTAAACCAAATTAGCATTCTTTTTAGCTTCGGCGGAATTGCTTCCTGTTAGCTGAAATAATGTAGTAAGGTATTTTTTGTAAGATTCCTGTATGGCAATAGTGGATGAATCTGATTTGAAGTAATAGTCCCTGTCAGGCAGTCCAAGACCTGTTTGATAAATCTGGGCAATATTCATATTGCTGTTTTTCTCATCTGGCGATACTCCAAAACCTATAATAGAAGAATTATACACTTTTACCTGATTACCCACAAACTCCATTAAAGAAGGCAAATCGCTTATAGCTTCAATTTTGTCAAGAAGTGGCTTGATAGGTGCATAACCGCGTTTGTCAATAGTTACAGTATCCATACCAGATGCATAAAAGTCACCTACTTTTTGTGCTATACTTCCTGCCGGATTCTTGCTTTGAGAAATACTATCCAATATTCCCTGAAGTCGAATTCGCTGCGGAAAATTCATAAACATATAGGCACCAACTCCGGACTGGGATGCCGGTATTGACACAGAATCATACCATTTGCCATTTACATATCTAAAAAAATCATTGCCAGGCCGTAATGTGGAATCTATTCCCGTAATGGTGACATTTTTTTTCGTTATGTTTTGAGCAGGCTGTAAAAGCTAGTAATACAATGAAGAGCACTAATGTATTTTTCATAATGTGGTTATTTCTATAAATGAATGAAAAACGTTTGAAGACAGCTATATTTAAAATGTATATGTCTGGCATATTCATTTTAGCACAACAAGATACGAATTCAGTTTTTAATTATGAAGTAAAAAAATAGAGCATAAAAAAAGAGGCATCAGCCTCTTTTCAATTAAAATTTATAGGTATTTAAAAAATATTATCGTTTAGACTTCAAATTAATTTTACCTGTCTGAAGCCCTTCACCTGTTACTTCGAGTTGGATAGCCCCCGGGGTTTCAATTGCTTTAACCAAAACCACTAGTTTTCCACTGAAAAGCTTCATATGATCCTGATGAAATACTTCTAATGATGTTGCGTCGCCATTACATGCAGCTCTGTAAGTTGCAGCACCGGTTACTTTAAACTGTAGTTCATTATCTGCAACAGGACATGGAATTCCATTTTTATCTACAACCG
Source organism: Flavobacterium gyeonganense (assembly GCF_029625295.1). Taxonomy (NCBI): domain Bacteria; kingdom Pseudomonadati; phylum Bacteroidota; class Flavobacteriia; order Flavobacteriales; family Flavobacteriaceae; genus Flavobacterium; species Flavobacterium gyeonganense. The sequence continues at coordinate 13,902 of NZ_CP121112.1, forward strand.
AAACCGTTACAAAAGAAATATCCTCGCCATCCGCTTTAATTGTTTTGCGATCAGCATTCAGTACAATTTTATAAGGGTCACCTGCCGTTTTTACCTCACTTTTAGCAGCGATTTTTCCGTTGGAATCAAAAGCTATTACTTTTACCGTTCCCGGTTCATATTTTATATCATTCCACATTAAACGATAACGGTTTTGCGGAGTTGAATTATTCTTCTTTTGAATTCCCATACTCTTTCCGTTTATAAAAAGCTCGGCACTGTCATAATTTGTGTAAACAAAAACCGGAGTAATCTCTCCTTCTCTTCCTTTCCAGTTCCAATGTGGTAATATATGAAGGGTTTTGTCTTCCTTATTCCATCTGCTTCTGTAAAGATAAAAACGGTCTTTTGGGAGTCCGGCTAAATCTGAAATTCCAAAATAAGAACTTCTTGAAGGCCATTTTTCATCATACGGTGTAGGTTCTCCTAAATAATCAAAACCTGTCCAGACAAATTCTCCAATAACCCAGGGTTTGTCATCCTGAAGCACGAAATCTTCATCAGGGACATTCGACCAGCTGCAGGCTTCAAGATCATAAGATGAACTTTGAAAATCATCGTACTGTTTATTCTTTTCCTGAACCACGGGGAATTTATAAACTCCTCTTGAACTAACTGTAGAAGCCGTTTCTGAACCTAATATAAATCCTTGTGGGAATGTTTTATACGCCTCTTCATAAAGATGTACTCTGTAATTTAATCCCGGAATATCCAGCAAAGCTCCAAAACCAGATTCCATAGTTGCTTTTACCTGATCCATACCAACAGTCACTGGTCTTGTAGGATCTTCGCGGTGAAAAATGTCCTGTAGCCATCTGGCACGTTTTACCCCTTCATCTCCCCATTGATCCGGAACTTCATTTCCAGAACTCCACATTACAATAGAAGGATGATTTCGCGTAGCTCTTACTAAATTTACAATGTCTTTTTCGGCATATTCTTTAAAAAAACGATTATATCCGTTTTCTACTTTTGGCTTTGCCCATTCATCAAAACTTTCTGCCAAAAACATGAAACCCATTTCATCAGCCAGTTCAAGCTGTTCAAAAGAAGGCATATTGTGAGAACTTCTAATTGCATTACATCCCATGTCTTTTAGGATGGTAAGCTGTCTTCGAAGCGCCGCTTTATTTATTGCCGCACCAAGAGGCCCTAAATCATGATGAAGGCAAACACCTTTGAATTTGGTCACTTTGCCATTCAGGATAAATCCTATTTTAGGCTCGTATTTTATAAACCGGATACCAAACTTAATGTTTTGTTCGTCTTTTAAAGTTCCGTCAGCCGCATATAATTTGGTTACTGCTGTGTACAAATAAGGTGTTTCAGGACTCCATAAATTAGGCTTGGCAACTTCTATTAGCTGATGGAATTTCCCATCCTTTATGTCAGTACTTTTTTGTGTTGCAACAACCTTGTTATTAGCATCTTTTATTTGGGTTACCATTGACAAATTACTGCCATGAAACTCTGCTTTTATGTCAACAACAGCACTATTCCCTTTCATGTCAGGAGTCGTAATAGAAGTACCCCATTGAGCAAAATGTTCCTCTTCCTTAATCAAAATACTAACTTTTCTGTACAAACCAGCCCCTGGATACCATCTTGAAGAAAATGGTTCATTAGTGAGTTTTACTGCCAGTATGTTTTCTGTTCCAATAAGAAGATCATTGGTAATATCAATATAAAAGTAGCTGTATCCATACCCCCATTGTCCAACTTTTTTTCCGTTTAAATAAACCTGAGGTTCGCTCATGGCACCTTCAAACATAAGAAGTGCTTTTTTGCCTTTTTTAAATTCCGGAATAGTAAATGCATTTCGGTACCAGCCCGTTCCTATATGCGGCAAAGCGCCGGTTCTTCCTGTTTTTTCAGTTGCTTCTTTTTCTCCATTTTGTTCAATGATACCGGTCTGTATGTCCCATTTTTTATCAAAAGGTCCATAAATAGCCCAATCATGAGGAACACTGACTTTTTCCCATTCAGAAGTATTAAAATTGACTGCAAAGGCATCTCCTTTTACTTCTTTAGAAAAACTCCAGTTGTCTTTTAAAACAACAGTGGTGGATTGCGACCAAATTTTTCCCGACGAAAAAAAGAGCAAAAACACAAGTAGTATGGACTTAAAAAATATCTTCATTTTCGTTTTGTACTTTACTATTAAGGAATTATAAAACTGAAATCTTTTAATTCTTAATGGAAATTAATTTATTTAATTTTTGAAAGCATCCAGTGCTGGCGACGGTTTTCCGTTGTCCAGCCATGCATTTAGCTGATAACCGCTCCAGCTTTTTGCACCCTGCGGTTCCCAGTAAATAACGCCTAAACCTTTGTTACCAGGTATGTTTTTTACGGCTTTTATAGTGGCTTCAAGCATTTCTTTGGTATTTTGTTCCAAAGTATAATCGCCTCCCACTTCGACTACCATTACTTCTTTATTGTAACGCGAAACCATATCTTTCAGATTGTTTTCTAAATCGGTAATATTTTCTTTGTAATCTGTTTTTAGCCAAAACGGGTAATATGAGAGACCAATGACATCGTATTGAACATTTAGTTCTGTTGCTTTGTCAAAAAACCATCTGAATTTTTCGTTTTTGTTGCCTTCGTCTAAATGTACAATTACCTTAATTTTTGAATCTATAGCTTTTGTTGCCTCATATCCTTTGTTCAACAATTGAGCCAATTGAGGAAAGTTGTCTGTGTGTCCTTCCGGCCAAAGCATACCGCCTGGAATTTCATTTCCAATCTGAATCCACTCTGGTGTAACTCCTGCTTTTTTCAATAATTTCAGCATATCATAGGTATGATTGTAAACATCGTTCAGCAATTCCGGAAAAGAATGGTTTGCCCATGCTGCCGGTTTATTTTGTTTGCCGGGATCGGCCCATGAATCGCTGTAATGAAAATCGATCATGATACGCATTCCCATCTTTTGCGCGCGAACCGCCATGACAACTGTTTCTTGGGGGCTACAGTGTCCGCTGGCTTTATCATTATTGGGGTTTACCCAAACGCGCAAACGAAGGGTATTGATTCCTCTGTCTTTTAATAATTGCAGGCAGTCTTTTTCAGAGCCGTCTGCATCATAAAATTTATATCCTGTGGCTTCCATTTGTGGCAGCCAGCCCACATCTGCTCCTTTAGAAAAAGAACCTTCTTTACTTGCCATTTTTGTTTTACATGAAGTAAATACAAGTGCTATGACAAGCAAAAAAGGTACTATTATAAAATGCTTTTTCATTCTATATTATCTGGCAAAAGCCTGCATTACAGATAATGCATTATTGTCAAAACTATATAAAGCCTGATTTTCATAAGTAGAACCGAATGCAGATTGTTTTCCTCTAAAAGCAACCCATTCGCCACCCCAGTAAGCAAATCCTTGTCCATGTGCTGACGCTTGAACTGCAGCTCTGACAGCCAGAACAAAGTCCTTTTGTCCTTTAGGAGTCGCCGGAAATTCAGGTATTATTTGTGAACTATCACCTATAATATTGTTCGTAAAATCATTATACAAGAATGTAAAAGGGTAAGATGTTTCTGCAATCACGACTTTTTTACCATATTTTTCTCCAAGGGCATCAATTGTAGATCCTACTTCAGTCAAATCTTTTCCATGATGTATAGGATAGTATGATAATCCGATATAATCATAATCAATAGTTTTCATTTTGTTGAAAAACCAATCAGTATCGCCACCCTTTATACCTGCATAATGAATCATTATTTTTGCATTTGATGATTTTGCGCGAACAGCTTTACTTGCAGCAGTCAACAAAGCAATACATTGTTGCTCATTGCTCGATAATTTTCCTTGTGGAAAAAGTAATCCATCGTTGATTTCGTTTCCAATCTGGATAATATCAGGATTGATTTCACTCATGATTTCTTCTGTATAGGTACTTACAGCTTTTTTCAAATCCTCTAAAGATAATTTTTCCCATTCTTTAGGAGTTACCTGTTTTCCAGGATCTGCCCAGCTATCAGAATAATGAACCGTTAACCAGACTCTAAGACCTGCTCTTCTTGATTTTTCAGCTAGTTCTTTTACTTCTGCCATACCGGAACGACCATTTACAGGATTTTTCCATAAACGGATTCGAACTGTATTACAACCTGCATTCTTAAGTGTTGTAAGCATGTTTTCTTCCTTGCCATTATTGTAGAACTTAGTTCCAACAGCTTCCATTTCCGGAAGATACGAAACATCAGAAGCTCTGATAAAAGTATCATCTGCAGGTGGCTGAGCAACACTTGGAGCTTTGTCATCATCACCTGAACAAGAAAACTGAATTGCTGTTATTACAAGCAATCCAAGAAATTTTATATGTTTTTTCATATATGTAAGTTTTTTATCGAGCTATATCTATAGTAGTTATTAAAAATTAACTTTTCTAATAAACATCAGTATGGTACAGCTTCTTTGTTTTTTAAATATAATTTTAAAAAAGAGGAATAAGAAGCCTCAAATAATAGGAAATTTGAGGCTTATACTTATTTTTATTGATTATTGCACTTTGATGAAAGTATAACGACCATCTAAATCGTTGAACCAAATATCATATTTCCCTGCTTTAACAAATATGTTTCCGCCATTATTCCCCCATTCTTTAGCCCATCCTGCAGTATGGAATTTCATATTTCCTTGTTTTAAGGTTTGACCTGAAGCCTTCCAGATGTGAGGATCAAATGTTGATTTTGTCAAAGCAACGTTTTCGCTTCCCCAATTATTGTCATCTCCGCTTAGAGTGCTACCTGAATAAAAAATTTCGCTATAGGTAGTTGCAGTTGATCCAGTATAAGCAGCAAGGTTATATGTTAAATCCTGAATATTAATTTCGAAAGTATAATAACCGTCAGTTGCAATTGGGAAACTGCTTGGATCAGTTTGATCAAAAGACGTTCTTTTTACCACTGTGGTTCCGTCATGACCATATGCAGGCAACCATGAATCAATTTTTCCAAGTAATTTAAACCCGTCTACATGTGCTTTAAAATATCCTGTATAATAATGTTTTGTATTGTCATTAGGATCTGTAAACATTGGCATGTTGTCGTTGTTAAGATTCCATCCTGCTGAAGTGGCGTCACCTACTAAATACAAAATAGTCACTGGCGTTTCCAGACTTCCGTATGGTGTTACTGAAATAGTGATTACGTCTGAAAATTTTGGCTCAGCATTTGCTGATCCAGCAGTAGCCTTAATTCTTACATCAATCGAGTTTTCAACATTTGGTGTTAGTCCAAGCTCCAATACTCTTGTGTTAAGTTCCGCAACATCTATGATTGAATAAGTAGAAGTTGAAGAGGTAACATCAACAGGTGCGGCAAATTCAGTATCACTTGCTGCAATCTGAACAGTATAGGTAACAACAGTTGGTGTACCGTAACTTACTTTTTCCCAGCTAACAGTAAGGGCTGTATTTGCAGGTGTAGCTTCATTTAAAATAACAGAAGAACCATTTTCTGGTGTGATGATTGAGAAAGCAGCTTCCTGCGGTTTCAAAATCATTAAATTCTCTTCGTTTTCACAAGACCATAATCCTGCAAGTACTGCTATAGCAATAAAAATTTTATAAATATTTTTCATTTTCTTATCTTTTATATTGTTAAAAAAGGATTTAGTAACCAGTATTTTGAGTTAAGTTTTTATTAGATCCTAATGATCCCTGAGGAATTGGAAAAAGTCTTCTGAAAGAAGGAATTGAAATTCCTCTGGCAGCATTTCCTTTCCATGACCAGTTGTAAGTTCCTCCTGTATATAATCCAAAACGGATTAAATCCTGTCTTCTGTGCCCTTCCCAGTATAATTCGCGTGCTCTTTCATCAATTATAAACTGCAGGTTTAATTCGCTTGCCGTAATGTTTGCTGTTGTAGCATTGTCATTAGCTCTCTCTCTCAATTTATTTACATAAACAAGTGATTGTGCGATGGTACCGTTTCCTCCTCTCAGTGTAGCTTCTGCGTACATTAAGTAAACATCCGCTAACCTGAATAATGGAAAATCAGTATCTGCAAAATCCCTGTTTTTTCCGCTTACTCCTGTAGAAGTTTTATTAGAAAATTTAGATACAATATATCCTTGTGATTTTACACTAATATCAGCAATATCTATTGTTCTCTGTTTTGTTGCAGTACCTGTTCCAATAGTATTTCTGTCGTCCTGACTAAATTTAGCACCATCAAATTTTTGTACAAATTGTTTTCTGATACGTAATGCACCTGTCCATCCTGTAATTCCAAAATCAGCCGCATTGTTTTCCAATTCTCCAATTTGTCCATTGATTAAGAAGGTTGTACCTCCCCAGTTTTGAGTAAGAATCCCGTCTGACTGAATTGTAAAAATCATTTCTTCAGATGTATGATTATCAGCCATAAAGTTTTCAAGATACTTTGGTTTTAGGGTATATCCTCCAGCAATGATTTCGTTACACATGGTAATACAATCATCATAACGATCAGTATCAGTATATACCTTGGCATTCAAATAAATTTTAGCCAGAATCATACGTGCTACCGCCTGATCTACTCTTCCGTATACATTCGATCTTGCAGGTTTTAAATCTGGTAAAACCGCTTTTAATTCCGTTTCAATAAATTCAAATAATTGCGTTCTGTTATATTCAGGTCCTGCAAAATTTAAAGGATCATTTTCTGTGTACATAGGTGCTTTACCAAACAAATCCATCATGTTGTAGTAAGCATATGCTCTTAAAACACGAACTTCTTTTCTGTAAAGTTCAATTTCGGCAACAGTTCCGGCATCAGTAATATTTCTTCCTTTTAATTTTTCAGGTGTACTTTCACGTAAAAAATCATTAGCATAAGCAACAGAAGCCATTGTACGGCTATACATCCCAAGTATAATAGGGTTTGCAGCTGTCCATATATTTCGTTGTAATTCTGCAGTACCTTCGTCATTTTCATAGCTCCATATCATTTCGTCTGTAGTCAGTTCCTGTAGGTTTAGTAAACATCTTACATACTGGCTTGTTCCGGCAGCTAAACCTTCTAATGAAGAATAAACCGGTCCCTGAGTACCTGTTAGCGTAAGGTTTCCGTAAACTCCTGCAAGTGCTTTTTTATACCCTGCCGGAGAAGAGAACAAAGCATCAGCAGAAAGTACGTCGTCATCTTTAGAAACTACATTCATGTCATCCGTACAAGAATGAAAAACGGTAGCTATTGCTATAATAGTTATTATATACTTTTTCATTTTTATTAAAATTTAAGGTTGGCACCAAACAAGAAAGTGCGTTGTCTTGGATAAATTGTTTTATCAAAACCGTTATTTGTAATTTCAGGATCTAAACCACTGTATTTAGTAATTACAAAAACGTTTTGTACTCCTGTTGACAGTCTTAAAGAAACTTTTTCATTAATAACATTATCGAAAGTATATCCTAAAGAGATATTGTCCATTTTTAAGAAAGAAGCATTCTCTACATAAATATCTGACATCAAGACATTTTCAGTAGTCTGAAAGTTCGTTTCATTGATCTGGGTAGGTATATTATTTAATACTCCGCCACTAGTCAAAGAGTTGTACTGTGCTCTTGCGGCATTTACTCCATTAAATATATTGTTACCTATGCTTGCTCTTAAATTGAAAGAGAAATCAATTTTTTTGTAATTCATATTTGATGCAAATCCTAAAGTAACATCCGGATCCGGGTTGTTATAGATGTATTTATCAGCTTCATTTTTGATGTTATCACCGTTCAAATCAGCAAAAGCGCCATCAATTGGTTTTCCTGCAGTATCGTATAATTGTTTGTAAACATAGAAAGAATATGGAGTAAACCCTTCTCTGAAAATTTGTGCAGTACTTCCGTTCCCGGTGATATTGTCTCCTAAAAATATATCAGAGTTAAAAGCTAATTCGCTAATTCTTCTTTCAAATTTAGACGCATTTAAGTTAACGTTCCATGAGAAGTTTTCAGTTTTAACAGCACTTGCATTTACTGCAAATTCAACCCCTTTTGTAGTAAAGCTACCAATGTTTTGATATACTCTGTTAGAATAATTACTTCCGTCAGAAATAGCAACATTTGCTAATAAATCTTTTGAATCTTTGTAATAGGCATCCACACTAGCCGTGATGCGATTGTCTAAAAATCCAAAATCTAAACCTCCATTATAAGTAGTGGTTTCTTCCCATTTCAAACCATTTGTTCGTTTGTATGGAAGTACGATTGTAACAGGATCCGTTCCGAAAAAATATTGAGAGTTTCCTGTTCCTGATTCGTATTTTTGAAGATAACCGTTAGGTTCCGGAATATCCTGCTGACCAGTAATACCATAACTCAATCTTAATTTTACATCAGATAGCGTTTTGCTGTCTTTAAAGAAATCTTCTTTAAGTTTCCATGCAAAAGCAACAGAAGGGAAATTACCCCAACGATTTTCTTTATCAAATCTTGAAGATCCGTCTCTTCTGTAAGATAAAGTCAGTAAATATTTATCTTTGAAGTTTAAGTTTGTTCTGGCAAAGAAACCGATTAAAACCGTTTCAGTATCTAAAGTCGTCTCAGGGAATGTTGACGCTAGATTTATGTCTAAAATATTTCCGGTCTCGAATCTTGAACTTTCAAATCTTTGGTAAGAATAACCACCTGTTAATTCAACATTTAATTCGTCGAAAGTCTTGTTGTACACTAAATAGGCATCTAATAATTTATTCTGTCTTTTTGCCTCAGTATATTCATTAGTACCATAAGGGAAGTTGTTAAGTGTTGGACCTGAACCGGCATTTGGGTTCACAAGTCTTCTTCTTTCTCCATTAGATTCATCAAAACCTACATTTACAACTGCTCTTACGTCCGGGAAAAAGTACAGCTTATAATCTACTTCAAAGTTTCCGAAAAAACGGTTACTTTTAGCTATATCCCTTGTATTAAGTAATTGTGAAACAGGGTTTCTGGCAGCATTTGGGTTTAGAGGATAGTTCCCTTGACCATCTGCCGCACTAAGATATTCAAAAAATCCATCGTATGGTGCGCCTTCCACTCTTATAGGCTGTGTAGGGTCAAAACTAATAGCAGTACCTTCTACAGCATCTGTAAATCTGTTTTTTTCGTATGCGTAATTAGCAGAAAGCTTTATCTTTAAGCTATTTTCAAAAAATGCAGGATTCATTACCAATCCAACAGTATTTCTTTTAAACTCATTTGTGATACGTAAACCTTCCTGGTTTGTATTTCCTAAAGTAAGACTTGTAGGGATAATATCGAACAAACTACCTCTAACCGCTAAACTCTGATCAAAAGATGATGTGTTTCTGTAAATGGCTTTTTGCCAGTCAGTATTTGCTGTACCTAACTTACCTGAATCCTGAGGTCTTCGGTCTGCGATAAGTTTTCTGAATTCATCTGCACTAAAAACATCAACTGTTTTAGTCAGTTTTCCTGCACCAAATTGTGCATTATAATCTATTGATAATTTACTGCTCCCTTTTTTAGTTGTAATAATGATAACACCATTAGAAGCTCGTGAACCATAAATTGCCGTAGCAGATGCATCTTTTAAGATAGTCATCGATTCTACAGTAGCAGGGTTTAAGGATGCCAAAAATGAAGCTGAACCTGTATTGGTTGCATTTTCAAGTGGTAATCCGTCAACCACGATCAAAGGGTCGTTACTTGCAAAAAGCGAACTTCCTCCTCTGATTCTTATTTCAGATAAAGAACCCGGTGCACCGGATGAATTAATAGACAAACCAGCTACACGTCCGTTAAGAAGGTTTTCAGTGGTAATATTGTTTCCTTTATTAAAGTCTTTTGTTGAAAGTGCTACTACAGAACCAGTTGCATCCTTCTTTTTTACAGAACCGTATCCAACTTGTACGACAACTTCCTGAAGAATATTAGGATCTTCCTCAAGTGATACAGTAAAGTCTTTTTGGGTTCCAACAGTAATAATTTGAGTTGTATAACCTGTAAATGAAAAAGTAATTTGCGCTTGTTCTTTCAAGCCACTAAACTGGAATTTTCCGTCAAAATCCGTAGTCATGCTTAAATTACCTTGTGATACTTTTATATTTACTCCTGGTATGGGCTGTCCGGTGCTTTTGTCCAGAACAACTCCTTTTACTGTGCTCTGAGCGAAAACACAGAAAGGAAGAAGTAATAATAAAAGTAAAAATTTGTTGTAAATTTTTTTCATACTTTTTTAAATTTATTTATTTGATTCGGGTTTTGTGATTTAACAGGCTTTGAACGAAAAATAAAATAATCCTTATTCAAACATTACGGCTTATCAATTCACGTTGCAAAATTAAGGATACTGTAGGGTCTTAAGACAGGGAAAAATTCATTTATAAAGGGGGGTAATTTCGTAAAAACACCAATATAAGTCATTATAAAAAAATCAGACTTCGATATAGTGTCCTAAAAAAATGACAAAACAAATAATCAAACATTTTCATAAATATTTTATAAATTCAGCCAAATTGCTGTTAAAACCAGTAAACATTGGGCAACGAGCCTGTACTATCAATATTTTAATAAAGAAAAAAAACACAGAAGCGATAACCTTATTTTATTCTCAAAAACAAATACTATTTTTACGCATTTTTAACAAATTATTAATTCAGAGAGTAAACAGATTTCAACTTTTTCAAATAAAATATTGATTGAGCTTTCAGTTTATACTCTTCTACTTTTATATCAAATAGCAGCAAGCTTTTAAAATTTATGAAGCTAAAGTCATTTATCATTCTTCTTCTTTCTCATACTATATTTGGACAGAATTTTCCAATAAAACATCTGGATATTTCATCAGGGCTTTCTAACAATTCTGTTGCCACTATCTATCAGGATCAAAATGGTTATATGTGGTTTGGGACTTTTGACGGACTTAACAGATATGACGGAAATGATTTTAAAATTTACCGCCATGTTCATACTGACCCATACTCTATTCAGGGAAACGCAATTAGCTGTATAGAAGGTGATTTTGAAAATAATTTGTGGGTAGGAACAACCGCCGGACCAGTAATTTTTAATGCAGAAAGATCTTCTTTTACTCCTTTACAATATTATGACACAAACAAAAAAGTCAAACCATTAAGCTTTACTGCCTACGAAATAATTGCTGTACATCCTTTACACCTTATTCTGGTCGCTACAAAAGAAGCTATCATACTTTTCAAAGAAGGTGAGAAAATTGGAACTGCGATACCCTTTAACGGTAAATTAAATTATATCGCAAGATCTATCGCTTATAATGCCAAAAAACAAATCTTCTACGTTTTTATAACCGGAACCGGTCTTTGTCAGTACGACATCAAATCAAAAAAATTAACGCTGCTCAACAAAACAATTACAGCTACAAACTGCATTAAACTGACCCATGAAGGACTCTGGATTGGATCTGATGAAGGTGCCTATCTATATAACGAACACCTCAACACCTATTCTAAAAACTACTTTAAAATAAAAACAGTCGTACGTGATTTTTTCCAGCAAAAAAACCGGCTCTGGATTGCTACTGACGGAGCTGGACTATACACCATTACAAAAAATCAGACTACTCCTGTTTCATATCGTGCAAACGGCCCTGTTTCGTTGCTTAAAAGTAAATCGCTCTATGATATATTTCAAAGCAAAAACGGAGAAATGTGGTTTGGATCACTACGTGGTGGCGTAAGTATGATGGGAGAAAAACCGCTCGATTTCAATCACTATAAAAATAAGGATGCCCTAGGCAATAAAGAAGGCGAAAACCCTGCCACGAACTTTATGCTTTCTTTTTGTGAAGATGAAAAGAAAAACATCTGGATTGGAACTGATGGTGCCGGAATGCGATATTGGGACAGAAAACAAAACACGTATGACACATACTCGACGACGTCATCTGCCGGCAGAAAAATCCAGAGCGATTTTGTGACCAGTATCGTCCGGGATTCTGACAATGCCATCTGGGTTGCTATGTGGAAAGGCGGAGTGTGTCGTATTGATCCCAAATCAAAAGCGATTCAGAATTTTTCAATTTTTAATCAGTTCACTAAAAAAGCCGAACAGGAATCATGGGTGCTTTTTTTAGATTCGAAAAAAACATTGTGGCTTGGCGTTACAAATAACGGAGCACTATATCAATTCGACAGAAAACAAAATAAATTCATCTGCTACAGCAACAAACTGCGCGATGTTACTTGTCTCTACGAAACGAAAGACGGGAAAATATGGGGAGGAACTTTTAATTCTTTTTTTGAGATAAATCCAAAAACAAAAAAAGTAAAAACCTATCATTCAGATTATACTGTCAGATGCATCACCGAAGATCAAAATAAAAACCTTTGGATTGGAACTATAGAAGGAGGCCTCTTTTTGTACAACCGAAAAACGGGCACTTCTAAAAAGTACACTACAGAAAACGGTCTTTCAAGCAATACGATACTCCGCCTTTTAGAGGACAAAAAAGGAAATTTATGGATGAGTACATACGATGGAATTTCAAGACTAAACCCTAAGAATAATACTTTCAGGAATTTCGGTGTATCTGACGGGCTTCAGGGCACACAGTTTAGCTGGAATTCAGGCACTAAACTTTCGACAGGAGAATTTATTTTTGGTGGTATAAACGGGTTCAATGTTTTTGATCCTGACAACATAAAAGACAAAAAAAACACTGGTAAATTTTTATTAAATGATCTGCTTGTAAATAATCAGCCTTTAAAATCAGATAGCCCTTATATTACAGAAAAAAAACTTGAAATGATAAGCGCTGCTGAACTTCCTTATGAAAAATCGGCACTGAGTTTTGATTTTGTTTATCTGGATTATATCAATTCCGAAAAAATAAATACTGCTTATTTTCTTGAAGGATGGGACAAAGACTGGAACTATACCTCAAAAAACAACAGGGCAAATTATTCGAGACTGTCAGAAGGAACTTATCTATTTAAAGTAAAAACTACTGACGTTTTTGGAAACTGGACTAATGAAGTAACGCTCGCCACAATAAAAATCCTTCCGCCATGGTACAGAACATGGTGGGCTTATACATTTTATTTAATTGCTGTTTGCGGTGCCATTTATGCGTATGTGGGCTATCAAAAAAACAAAGAAAGGCTTCGATACGAAATAAAACTTACCCGTATGGAGCATACAAAAGACAAGGAACATGCCGAAAAACAATTTTCTATGTTTACGTACATGGCACATGAGTTACGCACTCCCCTGTCTTTAATTATAAATCCGCTAAAAAGTACCATTGACAGAAAAAATACCCCTGAAGATGATCTTGACCTGAATCTCGCCTATAAAAATGCCAAAAGATTATTGAGCCTTACAGATCAGTTATTATTATTCAGGAAAGCAGAAACAGATCTTGATGAGCTTAAAATTTCTAAGATTAATTTAAACAGCCTCTGCCGTGAAATCTACAACAGCTTTACGCAGATGGCGGCTGTAAAAAATTTAAATTATCAGTTTATCGAAGAAAAAACACCCACTGAAATATATGGTGATTATGAGAAAATAGAAATTACACTCTTTAATTTAATCTCAAACGCTTTCAAGTTTACACCAAATGACGGCACTATAAGCATTGAGATCATCGAGAAAACTGACGATGTTTCTATTATTATAGCAGATACCGGAAGCGGAATTCATGAAAACGATATTGATACTATTTTTAAAAAATTTAAGCAGATTCAGTCTAAAAGCAGTAACGGTTTTGGAATAGGGCTGTATGTGGCCAAATATTTTGTGAACAAACATCATGGAGAAATAACATGTACGAGTAAAGTCGGAAAAGGAACTTCATTCACTATTGTACTTCCAAAAGGAAGAACGCATTTTGCATCAATGAGAATCAATGAGAATCGTCATCAGATGTCACCTATTGTTGGGGAACTTCTTGAAGGAATGCCGGCAGATAACACCAATACTCCTGAAAGCAGTAATCAGCCATCCAATCCTGAAAATATAAAATCAGCATTAATCAGTCCAAAGAAAGTTGTACTGATTGTGGAAGACAATACCGCAATGAATCATTATCTGGTAAAGCTTTTCTCCAGCAATTACATTGTTTATTCAGCAGCTAATGGACTCGAAGGACTAAAACTGTTGCAAAAACACATGCCTGATATTGTACTGAGTGATATTTCGATGGAGGGTATGAACGGTTTGGATTTATGCAAAAAAATCAAACAAAATGATTATTCAAGCCATATTCCGGTGATACTTCTGACAGCTACAACAAGTAATGATATTCATTTGCAAAGTATTAATGAAGGTGCAGACGATTATGTAACCAAACCTTTTGACAACAATATACTTTTGGCACGTGTAGATGCTGTCTTACGAAACAGAGGCCAATTGCGCAAATATTTTCTGGACAGCATAACACTTCGTGAAAATGAAAATAAGGTTCCCGTTGAATATAAGGAATTTCTGGATAAATGCATCGAAATAATAGAAACCAATCTCGAAAACAGCGACTTTAATCTAAAGAGTTTCTCTGCTGCAATGGGCATGAGCCATTCCAGTCTTTACAAAAAGATTAAAGCAATTTCCGGACAAACTGTCAACGGTTTTATCCGATCTATAAGAATTCGAAGAGCCGCAGTAATTATGCTTACTGAAAGCATTAATATCGCACAGGCTGGCCATCAGGTTGGTATAGAAGATCAACGTTATTTCCGCCAGCAGTTTGTAAAATTGTTTGGAATGAAGCCTTCTGAGTATATCAAAAAATACAGGAATTCTTTTAATAAGGAACTGAATGTTATTCAAAAAGAAGATGATATTGTATAAAATCTAAATCAAAGAATTACATATTCATATCGCTTATATATTTCTCTCAAAAAAACTAAATAGAATATAAAAAACAACAGCAATGAAGCATCATTTATTGCTTTCATTTATAAAAACACAAATTTATCAGAATCGCATTTTTTGAATTCTTACTGCATTTAAGATCGCCAGCAGAGCAACCCCAACATCGGCAAAAACGGCTTCCCACATTGTTGCCAGTCCTCCTGCTCCCAAAATAAGGACTCCCGCTTTTACTACAAATGCCAAAGTTATATTCTGCCAGACTATTTTTTTTGTTTGTTTTCCAATACAAATAGCTAATGGTATTTTAGAAGGCTTATCATCCTGAATTACCACATCAGCAGTTTCAATAGTAGCGTCGCTTCCGAGTCCGCCCATTGCTATTCCTACGTCACTAAGAGCTACTACGGGCGCATCGTTAACACCGTCTCCCACAAAAGCAACTGTCCCCATCTTTGCTTTAATTTCTTTGACCTTATTAACTTTATCTTCAGGAAGCAGATCACCAAATGAGTTATCAATTCCTAATTTATCAGCCACAAACTTCACTACAGCACTTTTATCGCCACTTAGCATTGTAGCTTTTACATTTAATTTATTCAACAGTTCTATGGTTTTCCGGGAATCTTCTTTTATGCTGTCTGCAATCGTAATGTAACCCACAAACTTTTTGTCAAAAGCAACAGCAATAGTGGTATACACAATTGAAGAAGTATCGACATCATAGCTAATACCAAATTTATCCATCAGCTTGAAATTACCCGCCAGAAGTTCTTTACCATCAATGAGCGCTTTTAGTCCGTGTCCGGCAATTTCTTCGGTACTTTCAATTTTTATTGAACTGTCTGGTTCACAAACATATTGATGAATAGCCGTTGCGACAGGATGCGAGCTTTGGCTTTCAACAGCATTCACCATCTTTAGTATTTCATGCTTGTCAAACTCAGGTTTAAAGACAGTTTCCTGAACTTTAAAAACCCCTTCGGTCATAGTGCCGGTTTTATCCATTACCACATTTTGAATACTGGCCATCACATCTAAGAAATTGCTGCCTTTAAATAAAATTCCATTACGGCTCGCTGCACCGATTCCTCCAAAATAACCAAGCGGAATTGAAATAACCAAAGCACAAGGACAGGAAATAACTAAAAATACCAGCGCTTTGTATAACCAGGTATTAAAATCGTAATTATCTGTAAAAAAATAAGGCAGAAAACAAATTCCGGCTGCAAGGAATACCACAATAGGAGTATAAATTTTTGCAAACTTTCTGATAAATAATTCTGTTGGTGCTTTTTGTGAAGTTGCATGCTGTACCAGCTCCAGAATTCTGCTGAGTTTACTCTCTGTATAAGCTGTAGTCACTTTAACCTGAGCTGCTACATTAAGATTGATCATTCCGGCCAAAACTGTTTGTCCTTTTGTTTTGGTATCAGGTTTGCTTTCTCCGGTCAGGGCAGCGGTATTGAATGAAGCACTATCTGTCAAAAGTTCACCGTCAAGCCCTAATTTTTCTCCGGGTTTTAACTGAACTACATCTCCAATATAAGCATCTGCTGCTTTTATTACTTTTGGTTTTCCATCAACCAGAATAGTAACTTCATCAGGCCTTTGGTCTAACAGGCTTTTAATATTTCTCTGAGCTCTTGAAACAGCAAGTGTCTGAAAAATCTCGCCTACTCCATAAAAAAGCATTACAGCCACCCCTTCAGGATATTCTCCGATACTAAATGCCCCAATAGTCGCAATGCTCATTAACAAAAATTCTGAAAAAATGTCTCCCCGAATAATACTCATTATTGCATCTTTTATAACTACATAACCCACAATTAAGTAGGCCACAAGATACCATCCTAGTCTTACTGATCCTGCAAACCACGACTGAGAAATCCAGTTATCCATGACAATTGCGGCAATCAAAAGCATGAAAGACAAAAAAGGTAAAAGAAATATTTTAAACATATCTCCTTCCATATTGCCATGGTCATGCCCGTCATCATGACTGTGTCCCGAATGTTCATGACCATCATGAGCCGAATGGTTTTTTGTTGTTCCTTTTATACCAGCGTTTCCGTAAGCTTTTTCAGAATGTGCACAGCAAAAGGATTGTTCTGTATTATTGCGAAGTTTATTTTTCATGTTATCTTTTTATATGCTCTAATGAAATAGAGAACGATAGGGTTTTATTTGGATTCAGTATTTTTTTATATTCTGCTATTTTAAACATTTATCGCATATTCCTTTGGCCAGAATCTGAATTTCATCAATCTGCAGCCTGGAATCGATGTTCTCAGGAAAAACAATTTCATCCTTACAGGTAGTTTCATGGCACTTTTTACAATAAAAATGCAAATGCATGTCCTTATGATTTTCCTGACTGCATATTTCTGCACAAAGTTTATACTTTGTGGTATTTTCATCCAGAATTTTATGAACCAAACCTTTTTCCAGAAAGGTCTGTAGTGTTCGATATATAGTTACTTTATCTGCTTTATGAAAATATTTCTCAATTTCAGCCAGCGATAAAGCAGCTGTAACGGTTTCCAGATATTCATAAATTAAGATACGCATTGTAGTTAAACGAATATCTTTATCCTTAAAAACATCCTCAGTCGATTTTTTCATTTTAGCTTACTTTACAGAACCAGAAGGTTTTAATTTTAATCATGCCATTCGTAAATTTACGAAGATATTTCCCTTTCATTTTCCTCTGATTCTATTTTAACAATTCAATATTTTTTCATCTGGTTAATGTTCGTGTTCCCCTGAATTACTTAGTTTTGCATTGACAAAAAAGGTACCTTTCGTGACAATTTTAGTTCCTTCCGGAATTTCTTTGACAGGTGTAATTGCTGTGTAACCTAATTCTGAAACTCCCTTTGAAACTTCAATTTTTTCAAAATTCACACTATTGGAAGCTATTTCCTTTTCTTTTTCTTCATTATGTTTCTCACCGGATTCACCATCCTCCCCATGTTCATCATGCATTTTCGGTTTTTTATTCGTTTTGGCAAAAATGTAATATTTTCCATCTGCCTCAGCAATGGCATCATTTGGAACAGCAGCAGTCAAAGCATTTCCGATACTGATCATGGCAGTGATATTCATTCCGTCTATAAGTCCTGTTTTATTTCCTGTAACTGTACAATGGATAGCAACTGTTTTGCTTTCGTTCTCAAATGACGAGCCAATATTAAATACTTTTGCCGTATAGGATGTAGAGGGATTGTTGGTTAAGGTAAAATTTACTGTTTGTCCTATTTTTACCATCGGAAGATCTTTTTCGAAAACCTGAAGATCAAGATGAATAAGGCTGTTATCTACAATTTCAACTACCGGGGAAGAAACATCTACGTAACTTCCGATTTTGGCAAACTCACTGCTTACTGTTCCACTTACAGGACTTGTGACGGTCAGTGCTGATTTTAAACCCGAAGCACTAATTCCTGCCGGATTTATTCCCATAAGCTGAATTTGTTTTTGAAGTGATGCTTTTCGTGCGCGAAGTGAATTCACTTCAGCCGTAGCACTTTGCAGGTTTTTTAAAGCGCCCGCATTTCCTTCCTGAAGCTCTTTCTGACGTCTCAACTCCTGGTCTGCCAGTATCATTTTACTTCCAATAGTCAGATATTCTTCCTGAAGCTGAATAAACTGCGGATTTTCGATTGTAGCAATAACCTGCCCTTTGCGTACGTGATCTCCCAATTGTACTTTGAGCGATTTAATCACGCCACCGTACAATGAAGTTGCATTTGCTTTATTGTTATTAGGAACCCGCAAGGCTCCGTTTGCCTTAATCGAAGCAGTCAGGTTTTTATTTTCAATAGTTCCAAGCGTAATTCCTACAGAATTAATTTGCTCCTGTGTCAGAGTGGCAATAGTAGCCGCTTCTTCTTCGTGTTTCTCTTCTATTGCACCGGATTTTTCAGTTTCAGCAGCATTTTTATTATTTTTTTGTTGACAGCTAATCAAGGAAAAAGTAGCAGCAACAGCAATTAGAATTTTTATTTTGACTTTCATTTATGCTTATTTTAAATGATCTAATGAAATCCTGTTCTTATTAAAACAGAAATCGCATGACATTGTTATTTATTATTAAAGTAATTAAACTGAACAGCAGATTGATTGTACTGATTTAGAATATCCAAATAATTCTGCCGTATTCCTACTGCCTGACTTAGAAACTGTCCCAACTCTGCAAAACTAATTTCACCTGATCTGTAACTTAATGTAGAAGCTTTTATGATTTCTTCTGCCTGTTTTAATCCGGTAGTTTCATAATAATTCAGCAAGGACAGATTCTTTTCTATTTCTGCAATTGCAGAAGCTTTCTGTGTCTGCATTTGCTGTGTCTGATAAAGCAGACTTTTTTCCTGCACGTCTTTCTCTGCCGAAGCCGCTTTTACTTTGTTACGCGCATAACCTGCTCCAAATAACGGAAAAGATGCCGTTGCCGAAAATCCCGTATAAGGATCATTTGCTCCCCATAACCGCTGACTGAAAACCCTTCCTGAAAATTCCGGCATATTGCTATTTCTCTGAACAGAAATATTCGATTCGGCAATTTTTACATTTTGTTCCTGAAGCACCAAAAGCGGATGAGCACCATTATTTTCAGTTAGAACAACATCTGCTTTTCCTAACGGAATTTCTAAAGGAAGCAGCCATTCATTCTGATTCAAAAGCATCATTAACTGTTGCTGCTGAACGGTCATATCCTTTTTATTCTGGTCCGAAAAAGCTTTTAGTTCCTGCAGTTTTGCATCGGCGGCAATTTTGTCCAATGCTGCTACATCGCCTGCTTTCAAACGAACTTCTGCCGTTTTAAAAAGCAATGTATAAATACTGTCCAGACGTTTGTACAGTAACTGTTTGTCCTGCAGGTACCACAATTTATAATAAGCCGTTCGCACATCTTTTTTAATTGTGGCATTTAAAAGGCTGGTATTTAATTCGGCATATTTTAACTGCTCGTTAAAATAGTCTTTTCGTGCTGCGTAAAGACCCGGCCATGCAATAGCTTGTGAAATTCCGATTTTTAATATTCCCGTATTATCAGAAGGCCGGAGATCTTCATTCTCTGCAAATATTCCGGTCTTTGGAATATCAACAGCCGTTTTTACATTTAGTCCGGCAGTTCGAATTTCAGCTTCATTGATTCCAATCTGCTGATTGTTTTTTAAAGCCATTTCTACCGCCTGATCCATTGAAATCCTTTCCTGTGCATTTGCAGATCCTAAACCTGCCAGACAAAGGAGCATTATAACTGTTGCATTTCCCATTTTAAATTTTCCATTAAAATTGAATTTAGAATTAAAAATAATATACAACAAAGGCAGTACAAATAAGGTCAAAAACGTAGCGGTTATCAATCCGCCAATTACTACGGTTGCCAAAGGTTTCTGTACCTCTGCTCCCGCACTGCTGCTAATTGCCATTGGCAAAAATCCTAATGAAGCTACTGTCGCGGTCATCAATACGGGACGAAGTCTGGTCATTGTTCCTTCTTTTACTCTTTCAAAAATATTTTTCATGCCTTCTTTTTCGAGCTGGTTGAAAGTTCCAATCAAAACGATTCCATTCAATACGGCAACGCCAAATAATGCAATAAATCCGATTCCAGCGCTGATGCTAAATGGCATTCCGCGAAGCATTAAAGCGAAAATTCCACCAATGGCACTCATCGGAATTGCGGTAAATATCAAAATGGCTTGTTTGAAAGAACGGAATGTAAAATACAATAATGCGAAAATCAAAAGCAGCGAAACCGGAACCGCAATCATCAAACGTGCATTTGCCTTTTGAAGATTTTCAAACTGACCTCCATACGTGAAATAATATCCAGGTGGCAATTTTACTTTTTGCGATAATTTCTTCTGAATATCCTCAACAACGCTTTGAACGTCACGACCTGAAACATTAAATCCTACTACTATTCGGCGTTTTCCTGCTTCACGGCTTATTTGTGCTGGTCCTAATTTATAATTGACATTTGCAACCTGAGAAAGCGGAATCTGATTTCCTGTATTGGTCGGAATCATCAAATTGCTTACATCGTCAATTCCACTTCTGTGAATGCTGTCCAGACGAACAACAAGGTCAAAACGTCTTTCATTTTCATAAACCTGACCCGCGCTTTTTCCTGCAAATGCTGTACTGACTACGTCATTTACGTCCTGGATTGTCAGACCATAATTAGCAATACGGGTTCTGTCGTATTCGATATTGATTTGTGGCAAACCACTCACTCTTTCAACTTGTGGAGAAGTTGCGCCTTCCACACTCTGAATAACTTTACTGACTCCTTTTGCATAAACCGAAAGTGTGTCAATATTTTCACCGAAAATCTTAACGGCAACATCCTGTCTAATTCCCGTCATGAGTTCATTAAAACGCATCTGGATCGGTTGGTTTTTTTCAAAGAAAACCCCCGGGATAACTTCCAGCTTTTCGGTAATGGCATCAGCCAGTTCATTATAATCCCTGCCAGATTTCCATTCTTTTTGAGGTTTTAAGACAACCATCAAATCGGTTGCCTCAGGAGGCATCGGATCTGTTGGGACTTCTGCGGCTCCGGTTTTTCCGACAACCATTTTTACTTCATCAAATTGTTTGATAATTCGGGATGCCTGCATCGAAGTTTCGATACTTTGGTTTAAGGAACTTCCCTGTGGAAGAATACAGTGAAACGCATAGTCACCTTCCTGAAGCTGCGGAATAAATTCTCCTCCCATTCTGATAAAACATAAAATAGCAATCACAAATAAAAAACTGGTGAAACCCACTACAGCACATTTAATGTTTATGACTTTTTGAAGTAATGGCTGATACATACTTTGTAGTTTCTGCATCATTTTATCACTAAAATTTTCTTTATGATTTGGTTTTTTAGATAAGAATAAAGCACACATCATCGGGATGTAAGTCAGAGACAAAATCAAAGCTCCAAAAATCGCAAAACCCACAGTCTGCGCCATCGGACGAAACATTTTTCCTTCAACACCAACCAGCGTCAGAATCGGAATGTAAACGATCAAAATAATAATTTCCCCAAATGCGGCGCTGGTTCGTATTTTAGAAGCCGACTGAAAAACTTCTTCGTCCATTTCTTCCTGTGTCAGACTTCTCATTGTTTTTCGCATTCCTAAATGGTGCAATGTTGCTTCTACAACAATTACAGCTCCATCGACAATAAGTCCGAAATCAATCGCCCCAAGTGACATTAAATTGGCACTTACACCAAAAACATTCATCATTCCCAAAGCAAATAGCATTGCTAACGGAATCGCTGAGGCAACAATTAAACCTGCCCTCAGATTTCCTAAAAATAAGACCAAAACAAAAATCACAATCAAAGCTCCCTCTACAAGGTTTGTCTCTACTGTGCTGATGGCTCTTCCTACCAAATCCGTACGATCGAGAAAAGGTTCGATTGTGACATCATCCGGAAGCGATTTTTGAATAGTGGGTAGTTTTTCTTTGATTCGTTTTACAACTTCATTACTATTTTCACCTTTTAGCATCAGGACTACTCCACCCACGGCATCAACTTCTCCGTTATACGTTAAAGCTCCGTATCGAACTGCTTTT
Source organism: Flavobacterium gyeonganense (assembly GCF_029625295.1). Taxonomy (NCBI): domain Bacteria; kingdom Pseudomonadati; phylum Bacteroidota; class Flavobacteriia; order Flavobacteriales; family Flavobacteriaceae; genus Flavobacterium; species Flavobacterium gyeonganense. The sequence continues at coordinate 36,318 of NZ_CP121112.1, forward strand.
CCAAATCTAACTTCGGCGACATCACTCACATAAATTGGTGCAGCTCCAGTATTTTTTACCACGATCTTTTTTACATCATCCAATGAAGTAACAAGACCTATTCCTCTGATAAAATAAGCGTTAGGTTTTTTGTCAATGTAGGCTCCTCCGGTATTCTGATTGTTTTTCTCAAGTGCGGCGAAAATATCCGGAATACTCACTCCCATTGCTTTTAACCTGTCCGGATTAACGGCAACTTCATACTGTTTCAATTCACCACCGAAACTGTTTACCTCTGCAATTCCGGGTGTACCGTATAATTGTCTGGCTACAATCCAGTCCTGCATCGTGCGAAGATCTTTTGCATTATATTTATGCTTGCTTCCTTTTTTAGGGTGAATAATATACTGATAGACTTCTCCGAGTCCCGTACTTACCGGAGCCATTTTTGGTATGCCGGCGCCTTGGGGAATTTGATCCTGTGCTTCCTTTAGTCTTTCGTTGATAAGCTGTCTTGCAAAATAGATATCAGTATCATCATCAAAAACTACGGTTATTACCGAAAGTCCGAATCTTGAAATACTTCTGATTTCCTGAATTTTTGGAACAGTAGCTATACTTTGTTCAATTGGAAAAGTCACTAATTGCTCCACTTCCTGTCCCGCCAGTGTTGGACAGCTTGTAAAGATCTGAACCTGATTGTTTGTGATGTCAGGTACGGCATCAATTGATAATTTAGTGGCGCTCCATACGCCCCAAATTATCAAAAGCAAAGTCATTAAACCAATAACGATTTTGTTCTTTATACTGAATTTGATTATGTTATCTAACACAATGTAATTTGTTTTACGCTTAGAAAATAGTCTGTTTCAAAATAGGAATGTGCGCTAACAGATTGCATCACTGCAAAATTAATTTACAGCATGATTTTTAGTGATTCTTAAACAAAAAATCACTAACTGAAATACACATAAAAAGAAAATTAAGCGAAAAATTTAGGAGGTTCCCATATACTTCCGGAGTATGTGGAAATAATCTGGCAGTCTTTTATAACTATTTTTTTAAGGATAATAACGGCTTGCTGAAAATTAAATTCCGGCATTTTAAAACTAAATTTAACAACCGAAACACTACAGCAAGAGCATTGGCAAAATGGGGTACAATGATCATCATGATCCTCACTATGGTTATGGAATACCTCTTTCTGATACGATATAGAGTCTGAACAATTATTATAAACATCACTACACGGAACTAAAAGAAGTCCCAGGATATAGATTAATAATATTGTTGTTTTCCATTTCATATTAGACAAATGTATAAAAAAATTTATGCAATCAGATTGCAAAGTGATATACTGACTACAATAGGTAAAAAAGTGATGTTTGTATGTACTTTAAAGGCAAACAAAAAACTACTAACGAGTAAGGATTCATGATGTTGCGATTCTATAATTAAGTTTAATTATGTAACCACTTATTCCAATTATATAAAATAAAAAAAGCTAATCCTTGTAATTTTAAAATAATTAATATACTAAAGATCACTTAATAAATAAAATCATGGAAAACTTAATCAATCAGGAAAATCTTGAGGAAATCAGAGAATTTATTGAAGATAAAATTGCGGATGTGCCAGGCAGCTATATACTTATTGGTGCAATTGGCTCCTTGCTTTTATCTTCATACCTCGATAAAACGGGTAAAAAACAAGCTGCTTCTGCAATTGGAAAATTAGCTATCCCTATCATCGGAATCGGACTTGCCAAATACAAAGATGTAATAAAATCTGAGATTGAAAATCAGTTAGAAAAAGTGCAGTCCTAAAAAAATCAGCATATTTTCATTTTATTATATAAGTTGTACCCAACAATAAAGCCTGAGATTTACCTCAGGCTTTTCTATTTTAAATTATAATTCATTTAATGTATGTGAGATTCTGTTTCACTATCCCACACAAGTATTCAATTATTGGGTTCTTAATCCAGATATAAATGCAGGCATATTTAATCGAATTTTTGGTATCCTTTTTATTCAAAATTATATATTGCGGCAGGTTCAATTGGAAATGAAATTTTTGGTATAAAATCAAAAACCAAGCACAATTACGAAAGAAAAATCCTCCTTTAAAGCAGTTTTAAAAAATAATTTTAAAATTATTCGATAGCATCATTTAAGAAAAAACGTATGTTAGTTACTTTTTGAGAATAAAAATAAATTATTATTAATCAAATAAATGCATCAAAAAAACAATACCATCTTTACAAATCATTATTTATTAAACCAGGATATTTTCAAAAAAACTAACAGCCTTATTAAAAAACATTTTGTGTATTCTAAAATTAATTGTATTTTTGCACGCGAAATAAAAAGCAGGTCCGTTCGTCTATCGGTTAGGACGCCAGGTTTTCATCCTGGTAAGGGGGGTTCGATTCCCCCACGGACTACTTAATTAAGACAAAGCTTCAGGGAAACCCGGAGCTTTTTTTATTTAAATAATTTCGAACTTATACGAACAAAAAAATTGTAAGGTGTGGAACAATGCACATTTTGAAAATACTTTACATTGGGAGAAGCAAAGTATTTTTACTTCCTATCCACCGAAATCATATTTGACTTATCTTCAATTACAATTTTAACTTTATAATGCACACTTTTATCTCTGTGAAAATTGGATGATATTGTATAGATAACAGGTCCTTTTGAAAAATCCTGCTGGTCACCAATAGAGGGCAAGATACTGTATTTATTGTGGTCTAAATCGAATTGTTTTAAGCTCAGCATCAAACTCTGATGTACAGTGGGAATGGTTATTTCAATCTCCCCATATTTTTTTTCTTCTCCTTTCACTAATTCAGGATGCACTATTTTGATGTTCATAAGGGAAACTTCAGATAAAGGAAAGCTTTTCAACTGGGCATTTTCTAATTCCGGATCAGGTCTCATTTCATTTGAATCTTCTCCCTGGCATGATACCATCAGAAAAAAACTAATGAACTGAAATAATAAAAAAAACTTGGCTGTTTGGATCTTCATAGTTAACGAGCTTTATAGATTTGATACAATTAGAAGCGCTATTCCGGGAATACAGTTACTCTTTTTTTTCAGAGTAAAAAATAAAAACAGATATTGGTTTAAATTGACTTGTCATGAATTATTTTCTTTTTCATAAAACAATTATTTTGTAATCATTTACGACACAAATTAGTGAAAAAAATATTTATTTTATTACAATTCAACCTCGTTTTTCTTCCATTTTTTCAAAACTTTGTGATATTACAATCTACTTTTCTAAAGAAAATGAAATCATTATAATCACGATTTTGATTAATTTTTTAAATCGATTCAAGTCATCATTCAAAATTTCTATCCCTTCTGTAAATCTTCAAAGTTGAAGGTTGTTTCACTAATTAATACATATATTCAGATCTTAAACTTTGATGCCATGAGCATTTCTTAAAAAACAACTACTTTACATTTCACATAACTTAGAAAATATCTATTAAAACAGCTTGTTTCATTTTACATTTTCATGTTTCATTTTATAATTTGAAACCTGTTTTATCTAAATTTTGTAAGTAAAATTATTACAAACACATACCTTTAGCTAAAATTTCTACTACAATTTAAATCCCACAATTACATCACACTTAACCATCATTATCAGATTTTACCTGATAATAAATAAAGTCGCATTATTAATTATTTCAGTTTTTATTACATCTGAAATAATTAAACGTGCTGTAGCCACTTAGCATTTGAGAAGGCACAATGCTAATTATATCTTACATATAAAAAGCAAAATTTAAAACATGTCATACCTAAAATTCAATTAAGATGATTTTCGAAGTAATTCAGATTATTACGGAACAAGTAAACAACTATCTCGATGAAATTGGGCTGGATAAATCTGTTGTTGCTGAAAACATTGCTTTTTTAGAATCACAAAATGACGAAGTTTCTAAGGCTTTAAAAGATGGAGTTGCACTTACTTTAATCAATTTGGATGAAGAAACAACTTTGAAAAACTTTCCAAATCATACAATTAAAAACGAAAAAACAATTTATAAAAACAGTATTATCAATTTAAATCTGTACTTACTATTTAGTGCCAATAGAGACTTTTACGTCAATTCTCTTAATGATATTTCAAAAATTATTGAGTTTTTTCAAGGAAAAAAACTTTTTACGCAGGCCAATACTATTTATAACAGAAACAGCATTACGATGAGCAATGTGGACAACTTCAGATTTACAGTTGAACTCTACACCCCCACTTTTGAAGAATTAAATTATATCTGGGGGACATTGGGCGGCAAGCAGCTTCCATCGGCTTTATATAAAGTCAGTATGATACAAATTGAACGCAATATTGCACAAGCTGAAGGACAGCTTATCAGTAAAGTAAAAGGGACAACCAAAACAAAAGAACAGTTATGAGTTTTTCTATTACATATGGTTTGTTGTTTGAACTAACATTTCGTCATAATTATTTTTTGAATAATGGAGAAGAAATTTTTGCAACTATGTCAAATGATGATAAAGAAAAAATGCTAAAACAATTTGATACAGACTTTTTCACCACGATAAAGCCAACCTTAGAGACCTGTAATTTATTTAAAAACTATAAAATGGTATTCAAAAAAACCAAAACAGGTTTTAAGGTATATATAAAAGTAAAAGAAACTGATGAAGCATATCCATTTATAAAAACTCCGGTTGATTTGAATTTGAATTTTTTAATTAAGATTAATGATTATCAATTTGAGAATTATACTAATCTGGACTTTACTCTTAATCAATTATACTTGTTTAGCAATGTTAAACCCTTAACCGAGCCGGTTTCATTTGAATACATTCCAAAGGTAAATGACAATAAATTAATTTCAAATTCCTATTTGGTATCCCAAGAAACAACGGTCAATTTAATTTCAACACTAGAGCCTTCAGAAAAACAAGATGTTTTCGGAATCATTTCTTTAACTCTCAAGGCCGATAATGTTGCCGGAAATATTGTAACGAATGGAGGCAAAATGCTAAGTCCGAATTTCAAAATTCATTTTGATAACCGAAAAACACTTTGGAAATACATCAATCGAAAAACGGCGGTCGAAATTGCAACCAACACGCCAAAACCACTAACACGTTCTGGTTATGTTGAACTTGATCCTATCACTGATTTTACGCCTTCACAACCAGCAGACAGTCAATATCCTAATCCATCTGTTAAGTCAATAATAAAAGTCAATAGTGACTACTATTCTGAAATATTTATTTAAATAATTAAAAAACAATTGATCATGGCAACAACTTACAAAACACCCGGGGTATATGTTGAGGAAATCGTAAAGTTCCCTCCTTCTGTTGCTCAGGTAGAAACAGCAATTCCTGCTTTTATTGGCTATACTGAAAAGGCTGTAAAAAAAATAGAAAACGATTTGAGTCAGGCTCCTACACGAATCACATCTCTATTGGATTATGAAACCTATTTTGGCCTGGCATACCCTGAAGATACTATTACAGTAGATGTTACAGATGTTGTAACGGATAATGTCTTAACAGAAAGAAATATCGTGGTGAATCGGCCCAGCGCTCCAAAACCATTTTTAATGTATTATGCACTTCAAATGTATTTTGCAAATGGCGGAGGTCCTTGCTATATCATTTCTGTAAATAATTATGAAGATGGCTCCGGAAATCAAAATTCTGTTCTTTTTGATGATTTGAATGATGGATTGGGTTTATTAGAAGCTGAAGATGAACCAACCCTAATCTTGTTTCCGGATGCAAAAGCATTAACTACTGATGAATTTTATACCTTATATTCAAATGCCTTAATGCAATGTCACGATCTTCAGGACAGATTCACTATTCTTGATACTTATACATCCAGTGATATTGGAACTGACTCTCAAACATTAAGAAATAAAATTTCTCTTGAAAAAGATTATTTGAAATACGGAGCCGTTTATTATCCTTATCTGGATACTATCCTTGATTACCGATACAATGAAGATGATATTTTAATTAAACATATTACCAATGTTCCAGACGCTATTTCCACAGCTTTAAGCGAAGTTCAGGGGATCTTAACCTCTATTCCACTCACTGTTACAAACTTAATTGATGTAACTGATGATGATACAGATGGTACAAACGACTTAATAGAAGGAAGCATAGCAAAAGTTTTACATTATATCGACGATGCTGCAGGATATGACAATACAGGAGCAGGATCATTTACAGTAGCAAAAACAACTGCATTCATTCCTCTTTTAGAAACCTTAACAGGGCATTTAAGCACCTTGATTTCGGCTAAAGAAAAAATTCAAAATGCTGCCAATTCTGCCATTGCCTCTGTAGAAGAAGCTGCCGGAGCTGGAAATGATCTTCAGGCTGCATTAAACACTTTCATTGGTTTATTTGAAGGCAATAACAAAATTGAAAAAGTCAGAGACAACCTGGTAGATTTAACGGCAAAATTAAAGGCTGCAAATACACCTCTGAAAGTACAGCAAAATGTAAAAAGCAATACGGTCAACATAATTTCAGAAATCTCTAAGCTTTTGGCTTTTAGTGCACCGGCTTCAATAACTGATTTACCGGACAATGCTTTGGTCATTACAACTGACGTATTCAATCTTTCATCAGGTACAGATGACATCGTTACCCTTATTACAAATATTAAAGATGAAATCACACTTCTTAATAATACTGATATCAATAATGGAGCAATGAATGGTCGTTACCTTGGTGATATAGAAGGTTTAGATAATAAATCATACAACGCTATAAAAGCAGAAATTTTAGCGCTTCCTCTTACACTTCCTCCAAGTAGTGCTGTAGCCGGAATTTATGCACGTGTTGATTCTAACAGCGGAGTTTGGAAAGCGCCTGCAAATGTGGGAATAAATTATGTAGTAAAACCTGCCTTGAAAATAACTAATGTTGATCAGGACAATCTTAATGTTGATACCGTTGGCGGTAAATCTATTAATGCCATTAGAAGCTTTACCGGTAAAGGAACCTTGATTTGGGGGTCAAGAACCCTTGCTGGTAATGACAATGAATGGCGCTATGTTCCTGTTCGACGTTTCTTTAATATGGCCGAAGAATCTATCAAAAAAGCAACGGAACAATTTGTATTTGAACCTAACGACGCCAATACCTGGATTAGAGTAAGAGCCATGATTGAGAATTTCTTAATTCTTCAATGGAGAGCCGGAGCACTTGCCGGAGCAAAACCCGAACAGGCATTTTATGTAAGAGTTGGCCTTGGACAAACAATGTCTGCTTTAGACATTCTGGAAGGAAGAATGATTGTTGAAATCGGAATGGCAGTAGTGCGTCCGGCTGAATTTATCATTTTACGTTTCTCTCACAAAATGCAGGAATCTTAATTAAATATCAACATTAAAAATATAAATCATGAGCTATCCGCTACCAAAGTTTCATTTCTCAGTTGACTGGAAAGGAACAAAAATAGGATTTACAGAAGTTTCCGGATTAGATGTAGAAACTGAAGTTATTGAGTACCGTCAGGGTGCAAGTCCTGAATACAGTAAAATTAAAATGCCCGGCATGCAGAAATACGCTAACATTACATTGAAAAGAGGGACATTTGCAAGCGATAACGAATACTACGCATGGTGGAACACTGTAAAGTTAAACACCATTGAAAGAAGAGATATTACGATCAAATTACTCAACGAAGACCATCAGCCTGTAATTACCTGGAAAGTAAAAAATGCATGGCCGACTAAAATTCAATCAACTGATTTGAAGGCTGATGGAAACGAAGTGGCTATTGAATCTATGGAATTGGTTCACGAAGGGTTATCCATTCAAAATGATTAGTTATGGCTAATTATTATCCTCCAGTTGGTTTTCATTTTTTAGTTGAATTTGAAGGTCTTGGTTCAAAAGAAAAAGACCATCAGTTTCAGTCGGTTTCCGGTTTGTCTGCCGACATTGAAACAGAAGAAATTGCCGAAGGTGGAGAAAATAGATTTAAACATAAACTTCCGGTAAAGACAAAATATCCAAACCTGACTTTAAAACGAGGAATGCTTATTGATTCTGTTGTTATTGACTGGTGCCGTGATGCGATAGAAAACTTCTCTTTCAAGCCCGTAAACCTGACCATTAAACTGCTCAATGAAGAGCATCAGCCTTTGATTTCATGGAACGTGGTTCATGCCTATCCTGTAAAATGGGCCGTTGAAGATTTTAATGCTGAAGAAAGCAAGCTCGTTGTCGAAAACTTTGAGCTTACCTACAATTATTTCACCTTAATTAAAAGCTAGTTATGCCAATAGAAATAAAAGAACTTCACATTAAAATTAACGTGAACGAAGGATCAAAACAATCGCCTCCGCCCAATGCTCCAAAAAACAAAGACGAAGACCCTGTAGCAGAATGTGTAGAACAAGTAATGAAAATCATTGAACGTAAAAAAGAACGCTAATCATGTCAGGAGAATTAGAAAAACTAAAAGTAGTTGCTTATAGTGACCCGGAATTCAATAAAAAGATTGCTGACGGCGAATTTTCTACGCTGATGAATCCTGAGAAGTATACCTATCACTATAAAATCGAAACAGATGATACTCAGGCTTCGGGAACCAGTACGGTTTCTCCCAGGTTTAATAAAAAATTACCTGAAAACCTTGAGCTTGATTTTGTCTTTGACCGTTCAGGAGTAATCAATGGTTTTGCCAGTTCTGACGATGGAATTATTGATGATATTGAAAAATTTAAAAAAGTCATCCTGGATTACAACGGAGATGAACACAAGCCGAATTATCTCATAATTTCCTGGGGAACATTGCTTTTTAAAGGCGCTTTAACCGAAATGGATGTAGAGTTTAAGCTCTTTAAGCCAGACGGAACTCCAATAAGGGCAGTCGCAAAAGCAAAATTTCAGGGATTTGTTGAAGATAATTTAAGAGCAGCCAGAGAAAACAATAAATCGCCGGATCTAACACATTACAGAATTGTAAAAGAAGGCGATACACTGCCTTTGATGTCTTACAATATTTATGGTGACTCTAAATATTATCTGGAAGTTGCCAGAGTGAATAACATAATCAATTTCAGAAAACTAAAAACCGGGCAGAAACTATTCTTTCCGCCATTACAAAAACAATCCTGATGAACAACAGCGGAGTCATACAAACCAGTAAAAGCGCTGATTTAGTAACGCATAAAATTTTAATTGATGGGACAGAACTATCTAAAACCTATCAGGTAAAAAGCATTGTGGTACAAAATGAGGTCAACAGGATTCCATTAGCCCAAATTGTTCTGGTAGACGGAGAAGCTTCACAAAGGGACTTTAAACTGAGTAATGAAGATGTATTGATTCCTGGAAAAAAAATCGAAATAACAGCCGGCTATCACAACGACGAAGAAACGATTTACAAAGGAATCATCATTAAACATTCGATCAAAATAAAAAGCAGTGCGTCTTTATTAATTATAGAATGCAAGGATGAAGCCGTAAAATTAACCATCGGAAGAAAGAGCAAATATTTTTATGACGTAAAAGACAGCCAAGCTTTTGAAGAAATTATTGATGCTTACGGATTGGATAAAGACGTTGAAACTACTAATTTTAGTCACAAAGAGCTGGTTCAGTACAATACTTCCGATTGGGATTTTATAGTTTCAAGAGCGCAGGCTAATGGCAAACTTTGTTTTGTTGAAAACGGAAAAATAAAAATCAGCAAACCCAATGTTAGTTCATCTCCTGTAGAAACGGTTACTTTTGGTTCTACTTTGCTTGATTTTGATGCCGAGATTGATGCCCGTAATCAATTTGCCAAAGTCTCTTCATACAGCTGGAATTACACCGATCAGGAATTGGTAGAAATTGAGGCCAGCGATCCGGCTGTGAGTCTGAACGGGAATCTTTCTGTTTCTGATTTGTCTAAAATCATCGATCTTGAAAATCTTGAATTACGTCACGGCGGAACCATTACAGAAGTAGAACTTCAGGATTGGGCCGATTCTAAATTACTGTTTCAGCAATTGTCTAAAATTCGCGGAAGAGTCAAATTTCAGGGTATTCCGGCTGTAAAACCCAATACTATAATTACACTGGAAGGCGTTGGAGACCGATTTAACGGAAATGCTTATATCACAGGAGTCTTTCACGAATTATCCGAAGGAAACTGGACAATTGATGCCCAATTTGGACTAAATCCCGAATGGTTTTCTGAAACATTCGACATTCATACACCAACCGGCTCCGGAATTATTCCGGCTATAAAAGGGCTGCATGTTGGAATTGTTACTCAACTCGAAGAAGACCCAAACGGAGAAGACCGCATTTTAGTAAAAATTCCGATTATAAATAATAACGAACAAGGCATTTGGTGCCGGGTAGCTTCGCCGGATGCAGGAGATAAAAGAGGAGTTTTTTTCAGGCCCGAAATTGAAGATGAAGTCATTATCGGTTTTATCAACGAAGATCCAAACAACGCCATTGTTTTAGGAATGCTTCACAGCAGCGGAAAACCCGCTCCAATTACAGCTTCTGATGACAATCATCAAAAAGGAATTGTAACCCGAAGCGAAATGAAGGTTTTGTTTGACGATGAAAAAAAGTCAATCGCAATTGAAACCCCTGCCGGGAAAAAAGTGACACTTGATGAAGATCAGGGCATCATAAAAATTGAAGATGAAAACTCAAACGTAATCACTATCGACAGTAACGGAATTAAAATGGAAAGTGCCGGAAATATTGAATTTAAAGCCACGGGGGATGTAAAAATCGAAGGAACAAATGTTTCCATAAATGCGAGCGCACAATTCAAGGCAGAAGGAAGCGGTGGTGTAGAAATGTCATCGGGAGCCACTGCCATCTTAAAAGGAAGTATCGTACAAATAAATTAAAGTTATGGGAGCACCGGCCGCCAGAGTTTCAGATATGCATGTTTGCCCAATGGTTACGGGTACAGTTCCACATGTAGGGGGTCCTGTTTTACCTGCCGGTACACCAACCGTTTTAATTGGCGGAATGCCTGCCGCATGTGTTGGCGACATGGCCACTTGTACGGGTCCGCCAGACAGTATTATTGCAGGTTCTGCAACTGTTTTAATTGGAGGCAAACCTGCTGCAAGAATGGGTGATTCAACAGCACACGGCGGTTCAATAGTCGCCGGATTAGCAACAGTATTAATTGGTTAGTATGGAAACAGCACAAGATTTTTTAGGTATTGGATGGAGTTTCCCACCTGAATTTAAAGAAAGTATAAAAACAGTAGCCATGCTTACTGATGAAGACGATATTAAAAGCAGTCTGGAAATTTTGCTTTCAACTAAAATTGGCGAACGCATTATGCAGCCCAAATATGGATGTAATATGGATGAATTATTATTTAATCCATTGAATCGTACTTTAAAAACATTCGTTTCTGAATTGATTAAAACGGCTATCCTGTACCACGAACCCAGAATCGATGTTGAGAAAATCGACATAACAAAAGGCGACGATTTGACAGGTGAATTGTTGGTACTTATTGACTTTAAAATTCGCACTACCAATTCGAGAATAAATATGGTTTATCCATTTTACCAACAAGAAGGTACCAATTTATAAATTGTTAAAAAATGAGTAATTGTAATACTATATTGAGTGTTTTGACTTCTAATGGCAGCGACCAAAAGCAACGTCATATCAGTGCGTTACAACCTGAAAGCATTCGCCTTAATGATTTTGAAGTAACAGACTGGATTTTATTTGCACACAATTTCTCTGAATATGTAAATTATTTTGAAACTTCAAATCCCGATAAACCATCAAACGACTGGAAACCTTTTTTTGATTTTTTTAAATGGAATGGCGAAAAACCATCTATAGAAAATCAATTGAAATTCGAACGGGTTAAAAAAGAACTGACTGATTTAATCGAAGAGAACAAAAAACAGTTTGCCATTACGCCACATTTAACTTTGTTCCTGACTTTTCTGATACTCTTAGAAAACAGCAAAAAAAGATACAACGACCTAACGAAACGCCATCTTGACTTTTATTACAAAGAAATTTTAAATATTGATAAGCTACCTGCAACGCCGGATAAGGTGTATCTTATTTTTGAATTGGCCAAAAACGCCATTCAGGAAAAAATTGACACAAAAACCGGTTTTGATGGTGGCAAAGATTCCCTGGGCAAAAACAGAAATTATTACTCTAACAATGAATTAATAGCCAATAAAACGGTTGTTTCGTCCTTAAAAAGTATCTACAACGATGTTGATTCTAAAAAAATAAAAGCAAGTCCAATCGCTAATTCTTACGACGGTTTAGGAGCCGCTTTTCCAGATAAAAACAATACACAATGGTGGCCTTTTGGCTATGTTGACAACACAAGTCCTTTACCGGAACTACCAAATGCTGTAGTTGGTTTTGCAGTCGCTTCTCCTATTCTCCTTTTAGCAGAAGGAAAACGAAGTATTCAAATGAGTTTTACTTTTAAAAATAACATTACTGCGATTGTAACTCCAGCAGCCATTAAAGAGTGTGTAAGCCTTGAGTTGACTACTTCAAAAAAATGGCTGCAGGTTTCTGAAATTGCATCATCACTAACCATAAAATCCGGCAGTAGCTATATAACTTCTGTTAGTGGAAAAGTAATGAAAATTGCTTTCCTTTTAGATGAAAGTGCCGATGCTGTTACAGGCTACAATCCAAAAATACATGGAGAAAAATTTGCTTTAGATCTTCCCGTTGCAAAATTTTATCTCGACATTACCAAAACAAATGGCTATGATGTTTATAAATCATTAGCACAAAACCAATTAGAAGCTATTATCATAAATGTTGATGTTCAAAATGTTCAAAATGTTGTTTTAGAAAATGACCACGGTTTAATTAATACTGCAAAACCATTTTTCCCTTTTTCAACCCAGCCTGTCGCTGGTTCTAATTTTCAGATAAAATACGGTGAGGCTTTTACCAAAAAATGGGACAATATCAACATCGATTTATTTTGGAAAAATACTCCTGCTGATTTTGTAGAACATTACAAAGCCTACAAAACCACCGCTGTAAATACGATTAGTGTAAGTGATTTTAAAACTAGTGTATTAAACTCTTCTAATGGGTTTTTAAATACTAATGGCATTGTAACATCTAATAGTTATTTTCAATTTCAACCCGCTGTTTTGTCTAATAATATCTGGCAGAATTATGGAAGCGCAGGTACTTTATTTACGACAGTAAGTCCGTTTAAAACGTCATTGACTGTTGCCAATTCTAATTATATAACAGAAAAAAACGGCCAGTTAAAACTAACCTTAACAAAATCATTTCTACATAATTTATATCCAAAAATTTATGCTCTGGCACTTTCTACAGATAATGATTATGTAGTAATTCCAAACGAACCTTATACTCCTTTGGCTGAAAAACTTATTTTAAATTATACAGCTTCAGAAACTACTTATTTTACCGTTTCGGCAGCGCAGAATCTTCAGGATATTTACAGTAAAAACCCGGCAAAACTATTCCACATTCACCCCTTTGGATATTCAGAAGAACATAGTTATCTGAAATCGGTTTTGGATTATGTAGAAAACAAAAATTCCTACCTACTACCTACCCACTGTAAAGGCGGAGAGTTGTTTATTGGTTTAGAAAACGTACAGGAATTACAACAGATAACATTATTATTTCAGGTATTGGAAGGAAGTGAAAATCCGCTGACACCTTCTTTTACAGGAAAACAGAAAATAGAATGGTCCGTTTTAGGAAACAATGAATGGCGCGTTCTCAATTATGATGATATTTTACTGAATGAAACCGACAACTTATTGCGATCGGGAATTTTAAAATTTGGCTTACCAAAAGAAGCGGCACAAAATAACACCAGGCTTCCTAAAAATTACATTTGGCTTAAAGCCAAAATGCATAAAAAATTCGATGTTGTATGCAAAATGATTGGCATTCATTCACAGGCAGTTTTAGCGGCTTTTGAAGATAATGCTAATGATTTATCACATCTGAATACCGGAATACAAGCCCAGACAATTTCTAAACTGCTGCAAAGATTAAGTAATGTAAAATCAGTTACACAGCCTTATAACAGCTTTGATTACAAACCCGAAGAATCAGATCCTGATTATTACAGAAGAATTAGCGAACGGCTTCGTCATAAAAACCGAGCTGTTACCATGTGGGATTACGAGCATATCATTCTTCAAAATTTCCCAGAATTATATAAGGTAAAATGCCTTAACCATACAAGTGAATCATCTTATCAATCCCCCGGAAATGTAACACTTGTTGTAATTCCGGACACGGTAAATAAAAACGTATTCGATATTTTTCAGCCCAGGGTAAGTACTGCTACACTTAACAAAGTCAAAAAACATATTGATCAACTAAATTCGATCCACATAAATACATACGTAATTAATCCTGATTATGAAGAAGTTACGATTGATTTAAAGGTAAAATTCAAACCGGGTTATGATGAAAATTTTTATCTGCAGCAGCTCAATTCAGACATTATAAAATTTTTATCACCCTGGGCGCTTGACAAAAATATTCCAATTGCATTTGGAGTCGGTATCCATCTAAGCCAGCTTATCAATTACATTGAAAAATTAGGTTATGTTGATTACCTGCAAGATGTAAAACTCTTAAAAAACGGAGCCTTGTCTGATAAAGTTGCAGTTCCTTCGAATCCAAAATCAATTTTAGTTTCGGCAAAAAATCATTTTATAAGCACCAATGTAACACAATGTACTGTTAAAAATATAGAACCTCAGGAAGAATGTCAACTCTAAACCAACATATTAGCATCCCAAAAAATGTCAATTCTAATGATGACATGAGTTTTGAATTCCTTCGAAAAAAAGGAATTGAATACATTGAATCATTAGGAAGCCGTTTTTGGACAGATTATAACACACACGATCCCGGAATTACGATTCTGGAAGTGCTTTGTTATGCCATTACCGATTTGGGGATGAGAATCAACCTTCCTATCGAAGACTTATTAAGCAATAACTCTAAACCAATTGAAGAACAGTTTTTTAAAGCTGCTGAAATTTTACCAATGCAGGCTGTTACAGCTCTTGATTACAGAAAAATCCTAATTGACATTGATCCCAAAAGAATCAAAAACTGCTGGCTTCAAAAAACATCCAAAAAATTATTTGTCAATTGTAAAGAGGCGAAAATTTCGCTCAAAAGAGAAGATTTTTCAGCTACTCCGGATATTTTTATCAAAGAATCGCAAATCAAAGGGTATTACAATATTCTGATAGATTTTGACGAAAAAAATCTGGCTGAAAAAACATTGCTTAAATCTCAAATAATCGAAAAATTTCACGCAAACAGAAATCTTTGTGAAGATGTTTTAGAAATAAAAGAAGTTGAAGTTCAACCCATTGCTGTTTGCGCTTTAATCGAATTAGAACCACAAGCGAATGAAGAATATATTCATGCGCTAATTACTTTCGAATTAGAAAAATATTTATCACCAGGTATCAAATATTATTCATTAGCCGAAATGTTTGAAAAAGGTTATACAACGGATGAAATTTTTGATGGCCCTTTTCTGGATAATGGTTTTATTGATACTGTTGAATTAGAAAATTCATCTTTAAAAACCGAAGTACGTCTTTCGGATATTATGCAGATTATCATGAATATAAAAGGTGTAAGCGTGATTAAAGATATTTCGCTTAACAACTGCGAAGCCATAGAAACTGAAGGCAGCGTATGGAATATCTGTATTCCGGCAAACAAAAAACCAAGTCTCTGCCATAAAACCACTTTAAATTTCAGCAAAGGTGTTTTGCCGGTTACGGTTAACAAAACAAAGGCAAAAAAATATTTGGAAGATTTAAAAGATGATTTTGCTTACTCTCAACAAAATGCAGCTAAAAACAAAGAAATAAAAATTCCTCATGGCAAAATTACAGAAACTGATTTTTATACCAGTATTACCCATAATTTCCCTGAAAATTACGGCATTGGCGAAATTGGACTTTCCGAATCAGCAAGCGGAGAACGAAAAGCAAAAGCCAAACAATTAAAAGGATATCTTCTGTTTTTTGATCAGATTCTGGCTAGCTATTTCAAACATTTAAGCAACATCAAAGAATTACTTTCATTAAACAATAATCTGCCAAACACCTATTTTACTCAGGATATCTCTGATATGACTGGCTTTGAAGAAATTGTAAATGAGAAATATTTATCTGCAAATGAAGAAAAACTAAACGAATTGCTTTTTGGCGATCTCGATGACTCTGTTAAAAGACAAAACCAGATAAAAGATCATCTTATTGCACGATTTGCAGAACGATTTGCAGAATATGCTTTTTTAATGAAATCGTTATACGGTTCTGCTGCAGATGAAATTGTACTGCAAAACAAATCTGATTTTTTAATTAATTACGATACCATAAGCGGTAAAAGAGCCAGCGGATTTAATTATTTCAATCAGCCTGAATTGAATCTTTGGAACACTTTTAATGTGACCGGACTAGAAAACCGAATTGCAGGTTTGCTGGGAATTAGAGGTGACAGAAATCCAGTTACAGGAAAAAGAGGCATCAAAAGAAAAAATATTTCTGGTTTGTTTGTTCAGCTTTACGACCCAAGTCCGGGCATCACTCCAAATCTTTTTAGATGGAGAATTCGAAACAGTGCCAGTAAAATAATACTTACGGCAACTGAAGATTATGAGAATCAGCTAAAAGCTGTTAAAGAAATGTATTTTTCGATTCTGAAAATTTACGAAACAACCGAAAAAGAAATCGAACATGTATTTGAAACGCTTTTTGAAAACAGAGCGAACGGGATTCCTTTTAAAGATACGCTTATTAACACTTTTGAAGTAATAGAATCTGATACTCATAAATATTCTTTTCATATCGTAAATCCGGAATTTGCTGATGATATTAATAATCCTGACAGAATTATTGCCCGTCAATATAAGCTTCATCTCACCTTAGAAGAAGCAAAAACAGCCATGCTCGATTTATTAAAATTCTTTAAAGAAGAGTTCAGCGATGAAGGTGTTTTTTTGGTAGAGCATATTCTTTTAGTTCCAAATCCTGATGAAGCAATAGATGGAACATATTACATGCCTATATGTATAGACGATTGTTCAGATACTTGCTGTACGCCAAATCCGTATTCGTTTAAAATCAGCGTCATTTTACCTGGATATACGTATCGTTTCGCCGATGTTGATTTTAGAAATTTTGCCGAAGACATCATTCGGCAGGAAATCCCATCCCATATTCTGGGTAAAATCTGTTGGATTGGATATCGAAAAGATCAGATCACACCCAAAGACAATGATTTACTTGATTTTGAAAAGGATTTCAAAAATTTCCTTTTGGATAAAGCACAAAACAAACAAGATGCTTTACCAGAATTCATTAAGTCACTATCAAAATTAAACTCTGTTTATCCTACCGGCACATTGTACAATTGTGTCGATGAAGAAGAAGATATTTCAGGAAAAATAGTATTAGGAAGAACAAATTTAGGAACAATATAAATACAAGGTTATGGCAACAAAACTTACCACCATTACAGGACAATATCATAGTTACGTGGCAGATCAGGTTTTAACCCACTATCAGCTTAACGAAACTATTGATTATTTTGATGACCAAAATCGATTAAACAGAGTCTTTCTTATTGGTACAGGAATTATATGCGGGCTTCAGGTTTCGACCAATCCCGGATATTCTACCGTAAGTATAACACAGGGAAATGGAATTACCACCGACGGTGATTTAATAAAATTATCAACAAAACCTAATGTTGCGGGTCAGGCACTGGCAGCTGCCATTAAACAAAAATTGTCCTTAATAGATCTTCAAAAAATTGATTATAAATCCTATAAAGTTTTTGATACTGATAAAGGCAATTACGCTCATTTTAAAAATACCGGCAATGTACTTTTGCCAATGTGGGAATTACTGCCTGAAAAAGCACCCGGAACGGCTCCTGAAACAGGCGAATTACCATTAACAAGCTTTGTTAACTTAAAGAATCATGTTATTTTATTGTATCTTGAAAGCTATACTAAAGATGCTTCTTTATGCGACGAAGTGGATTGTTCTAACAAAGGCGGCGAAGAAATTTTTAATCTAAGGGTGCTTGTCGTAAGTCAGACCAACGCTAATACTATTATTGGTAAAAGCCCTTCTCCTGAAAGAGATTCTCTTTACAACAAATATGATGTTTTTCAAAAATACAGTACGCTTGAAGAATTGGGTGTAAAAAAAGTAATTCCAACTTTTAACAGCACTTCAACAGCTAATAAAATTAAACAGCTTTTTAACACTGTAGTCAATGATGTTTCGTTCAAATCAGACTTACTTGCTAATTTAGCCACTATACTTATACCTTTTGGTTATACTACGCAGCTTGCGGGCATTAATACCCGATTCAATACATTATTTACAATTGACCCAAATAATATTCCGGCAGATATTCATTATCGATACGATTTATTAAAAGATATTGTATCTACTTACAAAGAATTAAAAGACCTGTTCATTCAGATAAAATCAGAATGTAACCCTCCTATTGGTTCATTTCCAAAACATTTATTTTTAGGGTTTGTAGAAGATAATAATCGTTTTAAAGATTACAGACATCAGTTCTATAAAGCCTCAGCTTTAGACCAAAATAAAGCTTTCAGCAATTTTGATTCTTTGGTTAGAAGATTAAAGGGGATTTTAGATAACTATCAGGTTACGGCTAACATGATTAAAATTACGCCATCAAAAGCAATGGGCAAACTGGGTACAAAATCAGTTCCGTATTACTACAATGTCGACGATAATTTACTGCATGCCTGGGATTTTGAAAAAAGCAATATTTACATTCATAAAACCAATTTCAGTTATCATACCACAAACTTAGCTGACGACGATTACATCAAAACACCGCTAAGTTATTGTATAGATGATTATGATTTTTATCGGGTTGAAGGGTATTTGAACGATAGCGTCGATGATGTAAAAACGTTTCTTAATACAAAGAAAATAGAATACGGGCTTGATTTTGATTTTTATATTCTGGATGTGGTAGAAAATGCTGCGGATTTAAAAATCCTGTTCAACACCAATTATTCGTTTGAGCATAAAGCCGGTGTAAAAAAAGGCGGGACTTTATTGCTATTAAAATCCGGGACAACATTTATAACCGATTTTTCAATTGAAGGAAAAATAAGCCCTGACAACGGATTAGGATGCTGCACAATTAAAGGGTGTTCTTATCCCTGGATTAGTACATTACGTTATATCAACAACCTATCAAGAAGTCTGAGAGGTACTCAAAGTGAACGAATTGATATGCCAACGCATTACAAATTAAGCATAAAAAAATACGCTATAAATGGTGTTAACCTCATCACTGATAAAGTTACAATAAGCATTCCGTTAGATCAGATTCTGGCTCGTCGTTTACATGTCGTAATGGAAACACTTAACACCCGATTTCCAACCGGTCTTTTATTTGATTTTATCGAAGAAGAGAAAAAACTAAGGATAATGCGACTTGAAAAAGATGTATTTGAATTTGAAGTTCAGGACATCACACTTTCTATACGCACCCCAATTTATACATTTACAGAAAACGGAGTCCTTAAAAATGGCAAAGTTTTTTCATCAAATAAAATTACTTGTTCCATCTTTAATTCACACAAAGCAGATATTTATAAAAAAATCCATGCTAATTATGATCCAATCAACAAAGACGATGATAATTTTGGCCGCTTTAAAGAAGATTGGGAAAAATGGGGAGATCTGAGAAATTTATTACAAAAACATAATCTTACTCAGGAATATCCTAGATATCCTAAAGTTTTTAGTGATTTTGAAAATATTCCAATGATTTATGATAATTACAGAGAAGGAGATCCAAGAGATGTCGCTGGTCATTTACTACAGATTGCCAATCAAATCAGAGAAACAGACAATCGTATTATCAATATTTATATAGGAGGTGATTGGACAAGCGGAAACTGGGTTAATACCACCATGCAAAATTATTATTTAGATAACATCGATAATACAAACGATGACGTGGTATTGTTTATGAACTTGAGAAAAAAGATTCATAATGAAAGTAAATTGAGTAAATTCATGATTCACATTGATACTAAAAGAGATGTAAATCCTTCAAGATTTGAAACCCTGTTTGCTATGTACGCTAAAATAGCTGAGTTTTATTTCTATAAACCTACAGAAGGTTACTTTATAAAAATAGGAAGAGATCGTCAATCAAAAAGAGAAAACAGAGTTCCTGTTGACAAAAAAGTAATCAAACCAATTACAAACAAAAATCCAACAAAACCGGATGAGCCTAAATAAAAAAGCTTGAGAGCAATACCACAGTACGCTTCTCAAGCTTTAATGGGGTGTTGACATCGCATTACGATGCCTCTTTTTTCCCAGTACAACCTTACGGCTTTATACAAATATAGGAAAAAGTTTTTAAATTAAAAAAGAAATGACACAAAATTCTCATAGCATTCAAAAAGTTTTTTTAGAAATAGACACCAGCTCAATGGTGATGGCTAATTCTATCAAGAACAGCCTTGCTATGTTTCTGCAAAATGAGATATTTCCTTTACTTGAAAAATATTTTAACAGTATTAAAAACATTGAAAATCAAATAATTCAGATAGAAAAATTAGAAATTTTGATTGATTCAGATACAGAAAAAAAAGATATTTTATTTTCTAATTCTGAAACGAAAAACGACATAAAAAAACAAATCGAAAGAGAAATTCAGAAGTTTATAAATGACGCAGAAAAAAACTCAAAAAATGGACAAAAAAATGAACTGGAATGGAAGAGTATTTCTTCAAAAGACAAACAAATAAAAACGCTGCTTTATTTTATAGAAAATGGAAGTATGCCTTGGTGGATTTCAAAAGAAGAAGAAATTATATTTTTTAAAGAATTAAATTTCAATTCTCTTCAAAACGAAAACTTTAGTGCTTTATTTCGAAAATTAATTCATCAGGAAAAAGTTCAAAAAAGAATCATAAATCAGTTTTCAAATCAGGAAATTGCACTTTTGAGTACTACTTTTCTAAAATCAGAAACACAGCAAAAACCAATTTCAACAAACCGTTTATTACCATTACTCAATCAAAAAACACACCGTTTTAAAGTTTTATTCTGGCAGTCCGTTTTTGATTTTTGGATTGAAAAAAAACCAATTCATCTCATCAAATTTTATCATCAGGAACAAGCTCTTTTTTTATCCAAAGAAATCTCATTTAACCTTTTTTTTGAAAACATAAAATTGCTTGTACCATTAGATTTTACTAATGAAGAAATAATACAAATGAAAACGGATTATCTGACTTCTGAAAAAGAAAAAACGATTGCAAAATCAGATTCAGATTCAAAAAAAGACAAGCCCGAGCCAAAAAGTATCTTAATAAATGAGGAAGTTATAATCGAAGATAATCATCAGGATGACGATAACGGTTCTAAATCGTGCTATGTTCAAAATGCAGGTTTAATTATTCTGCATCCTTTTTTTAAAGAAATGCTAAAAAGCTGTGATTTGATGGATGACAACAACACTCTTTTAAACAAAGAGTTAGCAGCTCATATTTTGCATTATGCTGCAACAAAAAAAGAAAATGATTACGAGCATTCAATGCTTTTTGAGAAGTTTTTATGCGGGATTCCACTGCACGAATCCATACAAAGAAAAATTAAAATTGAAGATAAACATAAAAAGCAGGTTGAGGAAATGCTAGACTCGGTTGTCCTACACTGGTCAGCTTTAAAAAATACCTCAACGGCAGTTTTAAGAAGCGAATTTCTGCAAAGAGAAGGAAAATTAGATTTAAGCGAATCGAACCCAAAATTGTTTATTGAACGAAAAACGCAGGATCTTTTATTAGAAAAAATTCCGTGGAATATCAGCATCGTTAAAATTCCGTGGATACAAAAATTAATCTATACCCAATGGTAAAAAATAAGGAATTATGAGAGCATTTGACCAACGTAAAAAAGACAGCCCTGCCAAAACCAGTTTTTTTGGACCTAAAATTCAAAAAAAACTAAAAACAGGTACAGCAGGAGACCAATTTGAAGTGGAAGCTGACAGAGTTGCTGATAAAATAGTGAACAACAATTCGTCTGGTGGCGGGCTTTTGCAATCAAAAGATGAAGTACAACAAAAACCTATTTCAGAAACGATTTCTTCTGTTCAGGCTAAAGACATAAAAGACGAAGAACCAGTTCAAAAAAAATCCGATAAAAAAGAAGAAGACAAAAAAGTTCAGAAAAAAGCGGAAAAGAAAGAGGAAGAGAAACCAATTCAGGCTAAATGTGCCGAATGTGAAAAAGAAGATAAGGTTCAGAAAAAAGACAAAAAAGACGAAGAAAAAAAGGTTCAGAAAAAAGAACAAAATTCTGAAGCCGAAGTTCAGGACAATGAGCTGGAAGGAAAACTGGATAACTCAAAAGGAAGCGGAACCGGTATGGATAAAAAAACTAAAAGAGAAATGGAGTCCGGTTTTGGAAACGATTTCAGTAAGGTAAAAATCCACACCGATGCTAACGCAGTACAAATGAGTCAGGAATTGGGTGCGCAGGCTTTTACCAATGGCAATGATGTGTATTTTAATAAAGGAAAATATAGTCCTGATTCTAAAGAAGGTAAACATTTACTGGCACATGAATTAACGCACACTGTTCAACAAACCGGCGGCAAACAAAAGTCAGGAACTATACAAAAATCATCGATTAAGAATAATAAAACGCATCATGAAGATTTGCAATCAGAAAAACCGGAACCAAAATTTAAAGGCAATGATCCGCTTGAAAAAACCAATGATAATGAAATGTATGTCTCAAAAGGACAAAAAGGTACTTATGTTGCAGAATTACAAAAAGGATTGCTCAAAGCAGGTCAAAAATTACCAAATTATGGAGTAGACGGAGATTTTGGAAGTGAAACCCGAAATGCAGTAATAGGTTTTCAGAGCCAAAATTCGCTCGATAATATTGATGGAATAGTGGGTAAGGAAACAATTAGTGTTCTTGACAATACTCTGATAGAACTAAAAGATAAAAAAGATCCTGAGTCAAAAGACTGTGGTACTGCCGTAAAATTAAATTTATCCGGTTCTTGTTTTGACTATATGAACACGTGTATATCAGAAACTTTTTCGCCAGATAAAAGTAGTGCTTTAAAAATTGAAGTAGATGTTGATTATATGACTCCGCAACCTGACTGGATAAAAGAAGATGTAAGTATTCAGGTAATGAAATGTGGTACTTTCTTTGATACAAAAATTGGCTCGAAAAGAGTTTCTTCAGACAACATTCCTTTAAAAATGTCAGAAGAAATTAAAGGCGTTACTCCCGGGGATAAATATTACGTTAAAATATTCTCAAAATCAAGTTCAAAATTAAAAACATCCTATAACATAAGCCAATAGCTAATGGGAACATTCAGTCAAATAGCAAACTCAGTTCCTCCTGCCCTATCCCCTTTTAACGCAAAAAAGGGCGAGGATTTTTTTGGCGTACAAGCAAAACTAAGCGTTGGAAAATCGAATGATAAATATGAAGCTGAAGCCGATAGAATGGCCGATAAAGTAGTGTCGAATAAACAAAATAATGCTTCAACATCATTTTTTAGTGCAGCTCCGATTGTTCAAAAAAATCAGGGAACAGAAGTTAAAAAAGAAGATCAGACCGAAAATGAGGTCCAACAGAAACCATTAGCAGCAACAGTAAATCCTTTACAATGGCAATCAATCCAAAAATGCGATTGCGATAACGAAAATATTCAAAAAAAGGAAGAAGACGGAACTCAGACTGAAACAACTGCAAATGCTGATTTTGAGAAGAAACTAAACAGCACAAAAGGTGGTGGTACAGCACTTTCTGAAGATACCAAAGCAGAAATGGAATCCGGTTTTGATACTGATTTTAGCAATGTAAGAATCCACAATGACTCATCTGCAGTTCAAATGAATCAGGAAATTGGCGCACAGGCTTTTGCCAGCGGGAATGATATTTATTTTAATGAAGGAAAATACAATCCTGAGTCAACGTCAGGAAAACATCTCATAGCCCATGAATTAACACATACTGTACAGCAAACCGGAACTATTCAAAGAAAAATGGGCGATGGTCATGATTTAAAATCCCCACGATTTTCCGGAGAACCAAAATTAGAAAGTGCTTTTGATGACGAAAGTTATATTCAAATTGGTTCCCAGGGGCAACAGGTGAGTAAAATTCAACAGGCTTTAGAAGATTCAGGAAATCCTTTACCCAAATATGGCGTTGACGGAATCTTTGGTCCGGAAACCCAAGGTGCAATTCGAAATTATCAAACGACAAACCATCTTTTAGTAGACGGTATTGTCGGACCTGAAACTATGGAAAGTCTGGATGAATATTTTTCTAAACCTAAGCCCAAAATACCTCCTGTACATCCGCATGTTTGCGAAATATTACAGGATGATCCAGAAAGTCCTACGAGCCAAAAAACACTTTTTCCTCTAAATACGCTTTCTCCTGATTTAAAAAAAGCAGCAGATGGCGCTCCAACTGTTGAGCTCCCAAATGGAGAATCAGCTATTAAATGTAAAATACCTCCTAAAGAAAAAAATGTACAGAATTATGCGGATGCCCGCTTCCGTCAGAGTCTACGGGACCTGAAATAAAAGTAGGCGATGTCTGTAAACCTAAAAAACATTCCGTTTTTGCAGGAGAAACCTGTCCTGATGAAAAAGATGTTCTTAAAGTAATTGAAATTCAGGATAACTCAGGAAAATTTAAATTAAAAAGTACGAGCAGTGAAAATGACTGGTTAAAAGTAAAGATCTGTGAAGGGCCTCACAAAGGCCAGATAAAACAGATACAACAACGTTTTGTAGAGCAAGTACAAAATTTTTCACTAAACATTACCGGACCAAAAACCATTGAAAAGTCTAAAAGCATAAAATTAAAAGCAAACGGACTGCCTACCACCCTTACTCCTAAATGGGAAATTAAACAAACTGATAAGGGAGAAGCAAAAATTATTGGATCTGACAGTATATCTGAAATAGAAGTCGAAGGAAAAACAGAAAGCAGTAAAAAAGAAGATATCATAGTAAGTGTAACCGCCTGTGATGATAGTACTACCCATAAACTTACAGTTGATCCTGAAGCACCTGTTGTACCTAAATTTGTTCCTCCTAGTGGTACCTGTACACCTTCTCCAATAGATATTATGCGTATTCCCGGAGTTTTGAGAGCAAAAGGAATGAATGAAGCAGCTAGACTTATGGAGAATTGGTTTATAGGTGCTCCGGCAATAGCCCCTTCTTATGGAAAATCAGATTCCTCTACAATAACGAAAACTTTTTTAAATGGGTTTTCTAAATATACGGATAAAATCGACGAGATTCTTAAAGATAAAACATACATAAATGATGCAGCAAAAAATGAAATTAGAAAAGTATTAGCCAAAAGAGGCCTTAATAAACCAGGTTCTGTCTTTGATATGTCTTTAAATCCTGTAACATTTGATTCAAAAGGTTTTTCTGTTCAGCGTGGTGTAATTGAATCTGCAGGTATTGCTGATCCTATTACGGGCCTTTCTACAGCTTTAGGAGCATTTACTGTCAAATTAGGGATTGAAGGAAAGGTTATTCAACACATAATTTCGACAGATCCTCTTGTTACAAAAGATGTAGTGATTATAGACAAAGTAGGTTTTTATATCAGAGACAGTTACGATTTTAATGATGGCTTTTTTCCGCAGCCTCTTGGTTATTGGAATGTATGCACCAATGACATTGGTAAAACTCCTAGGGATGGCAGGGAACGCGTCATGAACAAGGATTTTAGAGACTGGAGGGGGCTTAATTCAAAAGGAGAAGATGCTTTAGTGTTCTCAAATGATTGGGATATTAGAACATTGTCAAGCAGTGAACACTTTGATTTGTAATTATTATTAAGATCATGCAAAAACACCTAATGTAAAAAGAGAATAATGTCAGCATTTAGTCAAACAGGAAAATCAAACCCTTCTGCCCCATCTGCATTTAATTCCAGAAAGGGAGAGGATTTCTTTGGGGTGCAGGCAAAACTCAACATTGGTAAATCGAATGATAAATATGAAGCCGAAGCCGATAAAGTAGCAGATGTAGTTGTATCAGATAAAAAGAATATTGCTACGGAGCCTTTTTTTACCCCATCGCCAGTTGTTCAAAATAAAACGGCTGCTGAAACACAATCTGAAAATAAAAATACTGAAATCCCGAAAAAAACTGCTATACCTGAAATCACTCCGGTTATTCAGCCGAAATTAAAAGTAGTTCAAAATAAACAATTTGCAAATTCTGATGTTTTTTTCAATCCTGCGCCTGTAATTCAAAAAAAACAAGCCAGTGAAATTCAACAAAAAAGCAATCCTGAAAAAGAAACTCCGAAAGAAAATGCAGGCAAGGAAAATGCAGGCAAGGAGAAGAATTTAACCAAAGAAATTACTCCTGTTATTCCAGAGAAAAAAGAAACGGTACAGAACAAAATTGAATCTCTTGAAGCAATAGAAAAAACAAATACTTCAAAATCTTTAGTTCAACCAAAAAAAGAAGAAGATATTCAGAAAAAAAATACGGTTGAAAAAGTCAACACTCCTGTAAATAAAACCGATTTAGTTAAAACTGAAAGTCCAAAAATCGCTGAAAAAAATCTTGCACCAAAACCTCAAATACAGAAGAAAAAAGAAGAAGAAATTCAGGCTAAAGAAGAAGAGGAAATTCAGGCTAAAGAGGAAGAAAAAGAACTGCAGATGAGCGCGGCTGCTGATGCAAACCCTACCGATAATTCTAAACTTGAAAGCACTTTAAACAACAGTAAAGGCGGTGGAACTCCTATGTCTGGACAAGTGAAAAACGAAATGGAATCCAGTTTTGGAGCTGATTTCAGCAATGTTCGTATACACAATGACTCAACTGCCGTTCAAATGAGCCAGCAATTAGGAGCGCAAGCCTTTGCAAATGGCAGTGATGTTTATTTTAACGAAGGAAAATACAATCCTGGCTCACAGGAAGGCAAACATTTACTGGCTCATGAATTAACACATACTGTTCAACAAGGTGCTGCTGCTGTTCAGCCCAAAATGATTCAGAAAACTACAACGCCTCCTGCCGGCAGTACTGTTACACCTCCAAGCGGAGTTACACCTCATGATGAAGCAAATGGAGAATTTAGTTATGAAAAAGGTGGATTTTCTTATCGCATCAATACAAGATCATCCCCTCTGGAATTGATACTTCCTACGATAAGTATTTCTGAATTTAAAGCAAGAAATCGTCGTTTATTTGTAGCTCCTCTTGATGTTCCGTCAGATCGAAATACTGCTCAGCCCGAAAACTGGAACACCGGAACAGAAGCGCAAGCAAACCGGCTTTTGGATGATAAAATAAGTGAAGCTACCAGAAGCGGAGGCTTCAGCAGAACAGAGGATGAAGCCAATCGGGTTTATTTCTTTAAAGGAGTAGGAAAACCCGATTTAAATATTTTTGGAACCCGAAATCAATTGCTGGCATTAGCAAAATTGCCTATTTGGGACAGGGATAAAAATGCAACAACTTTTCAAATTGACCATATTGTAGAACACCAATTAGGCGGCGCTGACAATGTTCAAAATTATGAATTATTAGAAGCATCTGCCAATGGAAGCTCAGGCTCTTCAATTGCCTGGGAAATGAACAACAAAATAAGAGAAGCTTATGATGTATTCATGTCTCCTTATTATCAGACAAAAACAGATAAACCGGTTTTACCCGCACGGCCAGGAAGAGGAAATCAATATGTGAATACTTTTAAAGATGGCGGGTATAAAATCTCATTTTTAGATTTTGATTTTGAACTGCCTACCAGATCCGGAATGCCAGACCGATACTGGTCTTATAACGAAATTACACAAGGACAGCATTTAAATAAAATTCAGGCTCTTACCGGAGATGAAATGAGAAGAATGGGTACCGAAGATGATCCTGCCTTATTCATTTCCCCAAACGGAGGACAAAGACTAACGATCCCAGCAGGAAATCAATATCCGGTTAGGAACTGGCTACCAAGAGTAGATTTGACGGAACGTCCTGATTTTCAAAATCAAACACTAAAAGTTGATGCTTATAAATCGTCTGATACCAGAAATGCAAACAAAATATCTGCTTCTTACCCTAATATGACATGGAATTTAAACCGTATTCCTAATACCTATATCTTTTATGTAGATAAACAAACTTCCATCGCTAATGCAGTTACAGGTACCGGAGGTGTTTTTCAGAGCTTGCGCTTACCAGGAATGAGTCCGATACAAATTGATCAGATGGATCTTACCGAAAAAGGGTTTAGCGGAAGCGGAAAAGTATTACCAACAGTTCCTTTAATAAGCGATGCTGATATTGACATTGTCATAGATGGTGACGGTGTACGCTTAAGAAAACTATTTACAGCCAATGAATTCCATTTCCCTGCTCCTTTTGTAATTGATAATGCTACTCTTGAAGTTTCATTTGGAACAAACGGATTAGGCATTACAGGAAGGGTTGATTTTGGAATTAATAATGTAGGAACCGGACATATACAAGCAGCTGCTTCAATGGCCAATGGATTTGCACTTGAAGGTGCATTTAATTTTGACAGCGAGCTCTTTAATCCTGCAGAAATTAATGTGGAGTATAAAGATAACATTTGGACTATTGGCGGTAGAATTGGTATTATACAAGGAACCATCAGAGGAGTAAAAAGCGCTACTATACAAGCCAGCTACAGCGAAAATACTTTTACAGCATCCGGAGAAGCAGAACTTGACATTCCCGGAATCAGAAGCGGGACCATGCAGGCAACATACAATGATACCGGATTTTCAATTGGAGGGCAATTTCAGTTAAAAGACGATATTCCCGGAATCAGAGGAGGAAGTGTTTCTGCAAACATTTCTAAACAAGACGGAGAAGGATATAATGTAAGTGTTACAGGTACAGCTCAGCCTAATATTCCGGGTATTAATTCATCCTTAACTGTTTCTTATGAAAATGGTGCACTGACACTTTCAGGATCTGCAGATTATTCCAGAGGAATGCTAAGCGGTACTGCAACTGTTGGCGCAACCAACAGAATGATTGGCGAAGATGGCCAGCCAACTGGTGAACCGGATGATACTATGAGAGTTTACGGAGGTGGAACACTAACATTACAATTAACTCCATGGCTCGCAGCGACTGCAGGCGTTAAGTTCTTGCCTAATGGTGAAATGGAAGTAACTGCCAGATTAGCAACCGATACTTATGATGTATTTCCACGCAAACAATTTGACCGAAATTTATTTACCGTACCTACAATTGAGATCCCGCTATTTGCTATACCATTAGGTCCGCGAAGTTTGGGATTAGTGGCACAGGTAAGTGGTGGTTTAGATTTTACCGCAGGGTTTGGCCCTGGGCAATTGCGAAACCTGAGTGCCGAAATTACATACAATCCAGAACACGAAGAACTAACCACAATAACCGGACATGGTGAATTTGTTATTCCGGCTGATGCTGGTTTAACTATGCACGGCGATTTGGGATTGGGCTTAAGTATAGGAATTGCCAGCTTATCCGGCGGAATTGAACTGGCAGGAACACTAGGCTTAGAAGGAGAAGCAGGAGCTTCAGTCGATCTTAACTGGAGTCCCCAAACAGGACTCGCATTAGACGCTGAAGGCCATATAACCGTAAACCCTAAATTTACATTTGATATCAATGCCTTTGCCCGAGCAAGTCTTGGAATTGGATGGTTTTCAATTTCCGAAACCTGGAGGTATAACCTTGCATCATTTAGTTGGGGGCCTGATATTCAGTTTGGTTTAGTATTTCCTATTCATTACAAAGAAGGCGAACCATTTGATATTTCTTTTGATGATATTGAAGTAATTTATCCTGAATTGGATGTAATTGATATGGCAAAAGATTTAGCTTCAGATGTGAAAGATGACATTTTTGATTAATTTTTAAAATTATGTATTCATTATGAAAACGGATATTAAAGAAATCAACAATCAGGGAGTAGTACACTTTCTGAATAAAAATTTTGCTGAGGCGAAAAACAAATATACAGAAGCACTTTCCCTAGATGCAGACAATACTACTACTTTAAATAATTTAGGTCTTTTATATCTTCATGAAAAAAAGAACAAAGAAGCAGAAGAATTATTTAGAAAAGCTTTTACTATTTCAGAAAATGAAACTTATGCATTAAATTTAGGTCATAGCTTAATATATCAAAAGCAATTTTTAGAAGCCGAAAAATATTATCTGAAAAGTATTAATATAAAAAGAACAAATTTACAGTCCTGGGAAAGTTTAGTTTCGCTTTATGAATACACCGGACAATTTGAAAAAGCAATCGATACTTTACAAACCTTAATTATAACCGGTAATTCCAAAGTGGTTTACAAAATAAAGCTTTCAAAGCTTTTAATTAAAATAGAAAAATATAAAGAAGCACTTGATATGCTATATACCTCGCTGGATAACAGAGGTTATGAATCTGAAATCTTATATTACATAGCATTCGTTCATTTAAAAAATCAAAATCTTGGCCTTGCAAAAACTGCTGTCGAAAATAGTTTAAGCCACAATCCGTTTAGAGAACTTTCTCTTGAACTAGCGGCAACAATAGCGATAAGTTTGTTAGATAATGAAATGGCTATTAAATATTGGAATGAAATACTAAAAATAAATTCAATGAATCATGCTGTCAGAATTAACAAAAGCATACTTTATATTAGTAAAAAACAAACAAAACAAGCCCTAAATGAACTCGATTTTGTACTGAATTTTGAACCAAAAAACCCCAAAGCCCTTTATTATAAGGCCGTGTTATATCTTGAAGAAAAAAACAAACTTTATGACGCAGAAAAAATCCTGAAAACTTTGCTTCAATTTCAAAATGATTATGCTGAAAAAGCTTCTGCAATGCTGTATAATATATTTAAACAAAAAAAAGATGATGTGGACTAATGAGTTTAAAGATTTAAATGAATTAAGGGATTTCCTGATAAATCAGCTTAATTATGATGCAAGCAATGGATTTACTTTTGTACAAATTGCAATCAAAACAGATTTAAAAAAAGTAGTTGATTTACTTGGAAAACCGGATACGCTCAATACAGAAAGTAAGCAACAGCAAACAATACTTTATACAGCTACTGTAGATCATCCAACAGAGGGAAAAAGAGATCATCATAAACTGGATGCGCTTTTTTGGTTTTTTAATCATGAACCGCTGGAAATTATACGTGTTCATTTTGATTATTATAAGACAGGCGAATTTGTAACTCCTTTTAATAATTTTATCAAAGAGTTATTTCTCTCAGTTATTGATAAACTTGGCAAACCCGACAAAGAAACACTGAGACAAGGAAATGAAGAAATCACTTACAACAGAGGGAAACACAAATTTTTGATGTGGTCAAATGCTGAAGGGTTACGCTTTCAAATAAAATAAAAAAAGCTGCTAAACTAAATTATATCGCAAAATGGAAAACACATTCACCTACTTAAAAAATCAATTCATTTATCAGCTTGATAGTCTTTTTCAGGTCGAAAACCCTGCGGAAAAACCGGTTTTGAATCAAATCGATTCGAATGGTTTTATTAATGAATTTATTATCGAAAATAACCTGAGTGAAACAGACATACTTTTGTTAGGACTGGCTCTTGTTCCTCATGTGAAACCTGATTTTCTAAGTTCGATTATTGCCGAATATTTACCTAATGGAGGCGAATTGCCCGAGTTTGGCGGAATTAAATCAAAAAATCACCGTGGCATTTTACCAACGGGTGAAACGGCACAGTTTTTAATTGCCGGAAATGATCTTGACATTAGGATTGCCTTTTATAATTATTTACATAATCAGTCTTTTCTTTATCAAAAAGGAATTATTAAACTAGATTTAGTTCCTGTGGGAGAACCTAAACTAAGTGGTCTGCTAACTTTAGAAGACGAATACGTCGAAAAATTCCTGACCGGAAAAATCCTGAAACCACAGCTCAGCAGTAATTTTCCAGCACAATTAATTGAAACACAACTAGAGTGGAATGATTTGGTACTCAATTCTAATACCCTTAATCAGATTAAAGAAATAGAAACCTGGCTTAAATTCAATGAAATTCTATTACATGAATGGGATATGAAAGCTAAGATAAAACCGGGTTTCAGGGTCATGTTTTATGGTACACCGGGAACCGGAAAAACACTTACCGCTTCACTTCTTGGGAAATATACTAAAAGGGATGTTTACCGAATTGATTTGTCCATGATAATTTCGAAATATATTGGTGAAACAGAAAAAAACCTTGCTTCTCTTTTTGACAAAGCAGCTGATAAAGACTGGATTTTGTTTTTTGATGAAGCCGATGCTGTTTTCGGAAAAAGAACTAATGTCAGGGACGCACATGATAAATATGCCAATCAGGAAGTTTCTTATTTGCTACAGCGAATTGAAAATCATCCCGGGCTGGTCATTCTGGCATCAAATTTTAAAACGAATATTGACGCGGCTTTCACCCGAAGATTTCAATCTATAATTGAATTTGAAGTGCCTTCGTATACTGAACGTTTACAGCTCTGGAAAAATAACCTGCCAAAAGGAATCAAAATTGCTGAAGATGTAAACCTGAATGAACTTTCAAAAAAATATGATATTACCGGTGCCAATATCGTCAATATCATTCAATATGCCTGCCTGAGAACACTCGAAGACGAAAACAAAAACATTAGCCTCAATCACCTTCTTCAGGGAATAAAAAAAGAATATGTAAAAGAAGGAAAAATGATGTAGACAGATATTATAAAAAAACACATCTGCCAATAAAATTTTTTAATGACAGATGTACTTACAAATCAACCTAATAATGTAATCTTTTATTTTACCAGATAAGCTACCCTATCTGCTTCACAAAGTCTGAAATAGCCAAAAGCAAAATCATTTGCATTAGTTGTATTTACAATATTTCCCCTGATATTACCTGGAGGAACTGAAAAAGGATTTCCTCCATATATTTCCAGAATTAAATCCATATAATTATAGAAATTTTTAGAGATACCGCGATGTGTAATAGTAACTGTTTTTCCCGGTTTCATTTTATCTTCGTCTGAAAATCTTGTACTTACTACATTTCCATTAAAGAATTCGTCATCTGTTACCTCATATTCCGGAAATAAAAGGAAATCGCTCTGATAATCTGTAAGATAATAATTGGTTTCATTTTCCGGGTCTTTATAATAAAAAGTAAGTTCTATTACATCTTCTCCTCCAAAATCGGGAACTATCTTTTGATCTACTTTATCAATTGGTGTTACGGAAGTCAGTTTTTCCACTGCTGTAAAACTTTGCCCTTCAGCTGTTACGTAAAGCGTATAATCCATGTTAATTACAGGTACAAAATCAGTACATACATAAGTGCCAGGTTCTGTCTCATTAAATGTAAAAACATCACCATTGCTATTTTGAATTCTTACCTGAGCTCCTGAAACTTTTGGCGTAGTATTATTGTAATAAGGTGCTGTTTTGCTGATTTTTATAGTCTGCTCATTACCTGATGTTCCTTTTAGCCAGATAATTTCTGCATCTACTACTATCCTTGTTTCACCTGTTTCTAAATCCAGGTTTACTGTATCCTCACAAGATGAAAAAAACAGCACAAAAAGAACACTTAATAAAGTTAGTACTTTATTTCTAAAAATATATTTTTCAAGCCTTTGCATATTCATTAAAATTTAAAATTATAAGAAACACCAGGTACTATCCCAAAAATAGACAGTCTTCTGGTCTCATTTGCACCTGTATCTTCATTTGTCGCGAATGTCATAGAAGCGGCATTTTTTCTATTGTAGATATTATAAATACTAAACACCCAGTAGCTTTGCCAGCCTTTCTTTTTATCTGGTTTAGGCGTGTAAGTAGCTGCCACGTCTAAGTGATGGAAAAGCGGCAGTCTGTTTTCATTTCTCAATGAAAAATTCGGGATTTTGATACCGCCAAACTCATAATACCCATTTGCATACGTTACCGGCTGACCCGACTGTAATGAAAAATTGGCATTAAAAGACCATTTTGGGCTGTACAGATAACTACCCACAATATTTAGATTATGTAATTTGTCGTATCCTGACAAATACCAGTCCCCATTTGCTATTCCTGGCTCCTGAGGTGTTCTTCCCGGAGTTTTTTGTTCTGCTCTTGACAATGTATAAGAAACCCATCCGGTCAACTTGCCTGTATTTTTTCTGAATAATAATTCCATACCATAAGACCTGGCTTTACCATTCAGTATAACCTGTTCAATATTATTATTTGCCAGTATATCTGCACCGTCTATATAGTCAATTCTGTTTTGAATGTTTTTGTAAAACAACTCCCCTTCTAAAGAATAATCTTTATCTCTGAAATTCCTGAAATACCCAAGCGCATATTGGTCCAGAAGCTGCGGTTTAGTAAAAGGTCCGCTTGGTGTCCATATACTCATTGGCAATGGTGACTGGGTATTGGATAAAATATGAATATATTGTGCCATTCTGTTATAACTTGCTTTTACAGAAGTATTGTCATTAAAAGCATATGATAATGCAGCACGAGGTTCTAAATTATTAAATTTACTTATGGTTTCTCCGCTTCTATATGATATACTTCCTGTAGGAGTTCCATCTTCGTAAATTTTATACAGCGGATTGTAAACAACTGCCTGTCCGTTTTCATAAGTACTGATTTCCTCTCCTCCTAAACGGTAAAACATACTGTAACGAAGTCCGTAACGAAGATTCAGTTTCTCTGTAATCTGATGTTCGAAATCAAGATAAGCAGACGATTCCAGAGCATATTTTTTATCCAGCTGTTTATAATTAAACTGCGAATCCGGACTTGTTGGCTGCACTCTTCCCGGGTTAAAATCATAATATTGGCTATCAATTCCGTAGTTTAGCTTAAGCTTTTCATATACAGTATGATTCCAGTTATATTTAAAACCATAGCTTTTTATGGTATTGTCCCATTCAAAATTTTCAGCTGAAATCCCAAGATTAAAATTATAATCACTGTAAAAAACAGATAAATTAGTATTTAAGTTTTCTGAAAAATTATGCTTCCAGCTTAAGATCGCCATTCTATTTCCGTAAGTACTGGAAAAGCGATCATTGATATCAAAAACATCGTTTCCAAAGTAACCGGAAAACGCCAGCGTATTATTTGCGCCAAGACGATAATTTAATTTAGCATTAATATCATAAAACATAGCTGAATTATTATTATCAGCGAGCTTTAAAAATAAATGGGCATATGAGGTTCTCGCTCCCAAAACAAAAGAACCTTTTTCTTTTTTAATTGGACCCTGTACCAAAAGGCGGCTTGATATTAAACCAATTCCTCCGTTGACTTTGTAATTTTCAAAATCACCCGTTAATTGACTTACATCAAGGACAGAAGAAACCCTTCCACCAAATTTAGAAGGAATTCCCCCTTTGTATAAATCAAGTCCGTTAATCACATCTGCATTGAAAACAGAGAAAAAACCAAACATGTGAGAGTCACCATAAACAGGAGCCCCGTCCAACAGAATTAAATTCTGGTCAGCGGCACCTCCACGGACATTAAAACCTGAAGAAAGCTCGCCGGCATTTGTAACTCCCGGTAATGTCAATATCGATTTTAAAGGATCCGGCTCTCCCATAGCAGCCGGAATTCTTTTAATTTCCTCCATTGTAAGTTTATTGACACTCATCTGCGTATTTCTCACATCAACTGCTTTTGAGTTGGTAATAATCACCTGTTCCAGCTGCTGACTGTCTGCGTTCATAATAAAGTTTATTCTTTCATCATCAGAAATTGTTATTAGTTTTTCTCCATTTTTAAAGCCAACATAACTAACGATAACCGTATAAGTCCCTTTATTCAATTCTAATGAAAACATTCCGTTTCCATCTGTTGTAACACCTGTTTCAAGTTCTTTAATAAAAATATTGGCGCCAATAACAGGCTCTTTATTCTCATCTAAAACCTGTCCGGTTAACTTGCTTTTTTTTTGGCCGTAGCGGGTTTACTATTTTTTTGCTTTACGAAAATATTATTGCCGACAATAGAAAACTGAATCGAATTATTTTTGTTAAGCTCATTAATAAGTGCTTTTATTTCGATATTTTTATAAGTATGTTTTTGATCAAAATACTTTTGACTGGTATTAATCTGATCTGTAAAAGCAAACTTAAAATCTGTTTGGCTCTCAATTTGCTTAAAGACTTCTTTTAATGTCATATTTTGATCTACTGTTACTGTAATTGTTTGGGAGTAGATACATAAACTGAATAAAAAAAAGCACGTTGAAATTATATGCTTCATGAATTTTTGTATTTTTGAATTATTATTAAATGGGATAGCTCTATACTATCCTGACTATGAGGAGGATGTTTAGTTTCGCGGCTAGTGCATCCTTTTTCTTTTCTATCGAAAAGTAATCTGTTTTAAATCTTCATTTATTTCAAAGTTTAGGTTATACATTTCTGATATTAATTGTACAATTGTTTTTAAATCTTCTTTTTTATTGATTCGGATTGTAATCCTTTGATTATCGTATTGTTCAGGAATAATCATTTTATAGCCATAATTTGCCATTATATAATCACTTACAGCGCTTAATTTTTCGTTTTCAAAATCTGCAAACCTGTTAAATTCTAAAACTTTAGCAACATTTTTTCCATAAATAAATTTTTCTCCCGGTTTAAGTATCCATTTCTTGTCCTGGTCTTTTATACTCATTTGGACACTTCCTTCGTATAGGAAAACCGTCACTCCTTTTTGTACATTTCCCTGAACCGTAAAACAAGTCCCTAACACAGTAGTTGTTGTTTCATTGCAAAAAACCTGAAACGGATATTTTTTGTCTTTTTTGACTTTAAAATAAGCTTCTCCTTCTACTACAATCTTTCTGTTGGTTTCAAAATTATTGGCATAAGTAATTTTAGAATCCGGATTAAGCTCTACGCTCGAACTATCTGGCAGCCCAACTATTTTTATTGTAGAAGTCGTATTTTCAATTGTATTTGAAGTAAGGTAAAAAGTATCCTGTAATGGACTTCTGTTAAGATAAATACCAGTTCCTGTCAACATACAAATGATAATTGCTGCTGCTGCCATATAGCGCCAAATTTTAATCTTTGGTTTTTTAGCAGCAAAGGTTTTAGACTGGAATTTTTCCCACGAAGCTTCTTTTTCATCATCTGAGTACGAAAAAGGAGTTTCATTCCATAATTTTTCAAATTCCTTATCCAGTTTTTCTTTATCCATGACTTTTATGGGTTAAGCTTTTTGCAATAAAATCCTTGTTTAGAAAAAACAGTATATACCATTTCCTGAATATCTCTGTTGGTTTCTATTCTAAGAATTCTTTCTCGGTTTTTAAAATCAAAATTGATAATACAATCAGAAATAATGAATTGTAAAAGGGTTACAATCAGACTTGCATCCTTCTTTGTTCTGACATTCGTTTTATATGCTTCAATATGCATTTTTGTTCTCGTTTTTAT
This sequence comes from Flavobacterium gyeonganense, assembly GCF_029625295.1. Lineage (NCBI taxonomy): Bacteria > Pseudomonadati > Bacteroidota > Flavobacteriia > Flavobacteriales > Flavobacteriaceae > Flavobacterium > Flavobacterium gyeonganense. The sequence goes on from NZ_CP121112.1 coordinate 73,895, forward strand.
ATATAACAAACGAGAGCAAAAAAGTTCCTAATCGTTTTCGACTTTTTTTCGAATAAATTTACTGGCGAGATAAATATGATTAGCAATCGTTTTTTCAGAAAGGTCTGTTATTGCTGCAATCTCCTTATAGCTAAGGTTTTCCAGTTTATGTAAAGTAAATATTTTTTGCTGCTGCTCAGGAAGCTGATTTATGAAAGTTTGTAGTTTTTCCTGCCTTTCTTCAAAAATTCCTGTTTCAGTATCTTCCTGCTCTGGGTGAAATTGTGAAGGATCGAGCTGGATGATTTTATTTTCGCGGTTAACGTGATTAATTATAATGTTTTTGCATATTGTAAACAATTGTTTATCAAATAAAACATCTTCATTAAGTAATGCTCTTTTATCATACAATCTTAAAAAAGTCTCCTGAAGAAAGTCCTGTGGAGTAAGGACAGTAAAATTAAATCTTTTGGCAATGTTTATCAATTTATCGTAGTAATTTAAATAAGCCTGTTTAAAAGCAGCTTCATTGCCTTTTTTTAAACTTAATATAAACTCTCTGTTGTCCATAATATAAACATGATAATAGATAACTCAATGCCTAAAATAATATTGCATTCAAATACTATAACCTTCCGGTAATTTCGCGATATTCTCAATGAGTACAAAGAACAGAAATTTATTCTTAAAATTTATATGAAAATTAATTTTTAAGTCATTTTAAAATATAACTAATACTTATGTTTATCATAAACTATAGCTTTTTTTGGTCTAAAACTTAATTTTATTATATAATTTAAAAATAAAAATCCTACAATTGAATATTTTTGTACTTTTACAAAAGTTTTAAAACTAAAAATTCTTTTTAATCGTATATACAAGAAAACGATAATCTAATTAGAGAAATTCAATTCACTGAACTGTTTTTGGAAAAACATTGAATCCTATCTAGTTTCTGGTTGTCGTTTTTTTTATTCGTTAGAATCATCTCTACAGCCCTTCTCTTAGTTCCAAATTATAATAAATAATAAAATTTGTTATTGTAGGATTAATAAATCAAATTGGATATTTATATTTACTTTATAAATTGAAATAAATTAAATTGGATTTTTTAGAGAAAGCGTATAGCTATAATTTTGAAGGCATTACTAATGACGTTTATCAATTTCGTTTCATTAGTGCAGGCATACAGGAAATAACGAAAATTGTTTCCATCTCACCTGTAAATAAAAAACTAAATTGGTATAGTGTAGGTTTTGGAAATCTGGAAAATCATGAAGATGCCATAACTGTTAATGATCTTGCCGAAATTAACAACAATGATTATGATGAAGTTTTAGCTACCGTATTTATGTGCATTCTTCATTTTTTCATCTCTAATCCTGATCATACTATTTTATTTTTTGGAAACACACTTCATAAACACCGTTTGTACAAACAAAAAATTTCTTCAAATATCAACCTTCTAAAACAATATCTGGAGATTTCAGGAGGAAAGACAGAAGAACAAATAAAGCTCATAGAAAAAAAACAAACCATAACCCGAAAAGGGAGAGAACATCTCAGGACTATTAGGGAAAAAGATCTTGCATCACTTAGCAACAGTATTGAAATAAAAAGCATTGAGAAATACGACACATCCAAAACATCTGATTATCAATTTGTTTTACTTAAGTTAAAAAAGAACGTGTGAGTATTGAAATAATAAAAAAACAGTATATTTGTAACATTATGGCAGCAAAACAATTAAGGGATTTAGTAGAAAAACAGATAGAAAAATCTACTAACTTCTGGGCCGGTCGTCCTAAGATGACTATCCAGGAGTTAGAAGCCGTAGAGAAATTTGCAAAAGAAAAAAGTAAGCTTTTTGAAAGAGTATTTGATTCTCCCGAAAAAATAGATAAAATAAGCAAAATGCAAAATAGTACCTTATAATAGCATTTTATTTAAGAACAAACCATCCAAGCAATTAGATGGTTTTTTTATGTCTTCGTATATATTTTATAATTCTGTAAGTTCTGTAAGAAATTATATAAAGAGAAGTGTTTTTTAGTTTGTCAATTTGTAAAAACAAATGACATTATGAAAACTTTTTTACGCAATAATGGTTTAGGTATCTGCTTTTTAGCATTATTTATTGTAGCATTACTTGGGCAGATAATTTTCGGTTTTAAAGAACATAATAAAGAGCTCATAGAAGAAGGCAGTACAGCCATTGAATTTTCGGCTTATCTTGTTTCCGGCCACTTTATCCAGTCTACTTTCGAAAATTGGGAAAGCGAATTTCTGCAAATGGCCTTATTTGTTGTATTTACCATTTTTCTAATGCAGAAAAGTTCTTCTGAATCTAAAGATTTTGATAAGGAAGAAGAAGTAGACAGAGAACCATCACCCACGCGAAAAGACGCACCATGGCCTGTCAAAAAAGGAGGATTGGTTTTAAGCCTTTACAAACATTCACTTACCATTGTTTTATTTTTATTGTTTATAGCCTCATTTATAGCTCATTTTTACGGAAGTCTTAAAGACGAGAACGAACAGCTATCACTCAAAGGGTTGCCTATGGAATCTGCATCAGATTATTTTGGGGATTCGAGGTTCTGGTTTGAATCTTTTCAGAACTGGCAAAGCGAATTTCTCTCTGTATTTGCAATTGTAGTACTTTCCGTTTATCTGCGGCAGATTGGATCATCACAATCTAAGCCTGTTGATTCTCCTAACATTGAAACAGGCGTATAGTACATTTATTTGCCTGCATTTGAATTATTATCTAATTCCATGAGATCATTATTAATGGTAATTGTGAAATATAGTTAAGCAATTGTATAAAATAGCCGTTTTTATATCATTTAAATTTGAAAAAAAGAGGAGAAATCTACAACATAACTCCCTGTTAATCTGGATCAACAAATAACAGATTTCCGAAAAGATCCTCCACGTTTTAATTTTAACTATGTAAAAATTCATTAATCAGTATGAAAAATTTTCAAGACGACAAACAGCGAGATTTGTCTATAAACAAATCAGACGGAACCAACAAATTCCTCACTACCGATCAGGGTGTCCGAATTAATGACGATAATAATTCTCTTAAAGCGGGCGAAAGAGGCCCTTCCTTATTAGAGGATTTCATTTTAAGGGAAAAAATCACCCATTTTGACCATGAACGTATTCCGGAAAGAGTCGTTCACGCACGTGGCTCAGGAGCACATGGCTTTTTTGAAGTAACCAATCCAATTCCAGAATTGACAAAAGCTGGTTTTTTAAAAGAAGCCGGAATTAAGACTCCCGTTTTTGCAAGATTTTCTACCGTTGCCGGTTCTCGCGGATCTACTGACCTTGCAAGGGATGTTAGAGGATTTGCTGTTAAATTTTACACACAGGAAGGTGTTTATGACCTCGTTGGAAACAATATTCCCGTATTTTTTATTCAGGACGCATCAAAATTCCCTGATCTCGTTCATGCAGTAAAACCTGAGCCGCACAACGAAATGCCTCAAGCCGCGTCTGCACATGACACATTTTGGGATTTTATATCTTTAATGCCGGAATCAATGCACATGATTATGTGGGCGATGTCTGATCGGGCGATTCCAAGAAGCTATCGAATGATGGAAGGCTTTGGAGTCCATACTTTCAGATTAATCAATGAAGCTGGAGAATCTACCTTTGTAAAATTCCATTGGAAACCAAAATTAGGAACCCACGCCGTAGCCTGGGATGAAGCACAAAAAATTTCTGGTAAGAATCCGGATTTTCACAGAGAAGATTTATGGCAGGCAATAGAAATGGGTAATTTTCCTGAATGGGAACTAGGCGTCCAGGTAATCCCATCAGAAGATGAAAACAAATATGAATTTGATTTACTTGATCCAACAAAAATTGTTCCTGAAGAATTAGTTCCGGTTACTATTGTTGGAAGAATGGTATTGAACAAAAATCCGGATAATTTCTTTGCAGAAACAGAACAGATTGCTTTTCATCCTGGACATGTTGTACCCGGAATTGATTTCTCTAATGACCCGTTGTTACAAGGAAGATTGTTTTCTTACACAGATACACAGCTTACCAGATTAGGCGGGCCAAATTTTCATGAAATTCCAATTAACAGAAGCGTTGCTCCGGTTCATAATAATCAGCGTGATGGGTTTATGCGTCAGGAAGTTAACAAAGGCCGTGTAAGTTATCATCCAAATTCACTAGGCGGAGGATGTCCGTATCAGGCTCAAATTGCAGAAGGCGGGTTTTCTAGTTTTAACGAACGTATTGAAGCACATAAGGTGAGAGAAAGAAGCGAGAGTTTTGCAGATCACTTTGGTCAGGCAAAATTATTCTTTAACAGCCAGACCCCTGAAGAAAAAAGCCATATTGTAAAAGCGCTTCGTTTTGAACTTGGTAAAGTAGAAACTACTGCTATCAGAGTAAGAATGTTAGGACTTCTTTCGCAAGTGGATGCAAAATTAGCTGAAAAAGTTGCATTAGGCTTAGGGGCTTCTGTACCTCCAATACCTGAATTTCCTGCTAATAAAGGAGTTTCTCCGGAAAATGAAGGCGGAAATCAGGAACCTAAAACGGTTGAATCATCTATTAGTGTATCAGAAGCATTAAGTATGGTTAAAAACCCAACTAACTCACCTACAATCGAATCACGAAAAGTTGCCATACTTTGCTCAGACGGAGTTTCTGAGGCAGCAGTAATGAATATCAAAAGTGCCCTTAAAAAACAAGGTGCAAAAGGATGTGTGATTGCCCCACATTTAGGATCTGTTCTTACGGATGCTGATGGAGCACTTGCTGCTGAATTTAGTTTCCTAACAGCATCGTCAGTTTTATTTGATGCAGTGTATGTTCCTCACGGAATCGGACTTAATGTTTTAGCAGAAAATGATGATGCCCTGGAATATCTTAATGATGCATACAAACATTGTAAGGTTATAGGAGCTGACGGTGAAGCATCTGAATTATTGAGCGCAACCACTTTTGCAGCAAAACTAACAAATGATGATCCTGGAATTATTATTACCAGCGAAGTAGGATCTGAAGCATTTGCTCAGGAATTTATCGATGCAATGGCAATGCACCGTTTCTGGGATCGTGAACCAAATTTATATATTTAATTTAAAAAAAAATAACCATGAAAAATTCAGAAAAACAGGGTCAGACAAATGCGCCCCAAGGAAAAGCAACTGAAACAAAAGCTATAAAAAATAATGACAAAACCAACATTGTAGCGCCAGCTCCTGATGCTGCAACCGAATTAAAAGAACTTTTTGTTGACAGTCTGAAAGATATTTACTGGGCAGAGAACGCACTTGTTGGCGCATTGCCAAAAATGGCTGCTAATGCGAGTTCTCCTGGACTTGGAAGCGCAATTTTAGAACATCTTGACATAACTCAGCTTCAGGTAGAAAGGCTGAAACAAGTTTTCGACCTTTTAGGCGAAAAAGCCGAAGGAAAAAAATGCGAAGCTATGGCCGGATTACTCAAAGAAGGCGAAAGTATTCTTGAAGAAACAACCCCGGGACCTGTTAGGGATGCTGGTATTATTGCTGCTTCCCAAAAAATTGAACATTATGAAATCGCTACATACGGAACGTTGGTTGCTTTTGCAAAAACACTGGGCGAAAATGATGCTGCAAAACTATTAACACAAACACTTGCAGAAGAAAAAGAGGCAGATTGCATACTTAACGATGTTGCTTTGAATGTCGTAAATATGGTAGCAGCTGAGTAATACTATTTTTTTAAATTATATTTAATATCTATTTATTAGAAAAACATCTGTTATACGACAGATGTTTTTTGTATTATTATAATTTGTTTTTTATTATGTATAAAGCTGCTTTACATCCTCTGGTAGATAATTCCAACAAAATACTTATTTTAGGAACAATGCCCGGCGATCAGTCTATCGCTAAACAGCAATTTTACGGAAATAAGGGAAATCATTTCTGGAAAATCATATTTACTATTTTTAACGAGGAATACATTGATTCATATGAAGACCGCAAAATCTTTCTGAAAAAACATAGAATTGCGCTCTGGAATGTTTTAGCATCCTGTGTCAGGGAAGGAAGCAGTGATTCTAAAATAACCAATGAAACAGTAAATGATTTTGTCAATTTTCATACACAATATCCAAACATTCATTATGTGTTTTTTGAAAGCAAATCGGCAGCTAAATTTTTCTATAAATATTCGACTCCACAAGCAGGTATATTTTATCAAATCCTTCCATCAACCAGTGGCTTACATGCAGGAATCTCTTTCAATCAAAAAGTCGAGATGTGGAAAATTGTAGCAGAAACAGCAAATGAATTTAAGCTAAATTAGATTGAAATTTTATTAAAAAGTAGTCATCTAATTATATAAATAAATTGTTTTATACTGCAAAAATCCTCTTTAATGTCTTATTATTTTAATGAAAGATAATTAATGCAAATTTTACGATAATTATGCTGAGGATACAGAAAAAATGGCTGATTCTTTAAATAAGGCAGCGAGTAAATTGTATACATAATTTCTACACACAACCAATTACAAAAATGTAAATTATATAATTCTTAAAAATCGTTTTGTAAGAAATAGCAAGCATTTAGATCTATTTTTGTGAGATTCAAGTACAAATAAACCATTTAAAGATTTAAATAAACGTAATAAAAAAGGAAAATGAAATTAAATAAAACAACAACCGGAATTACATTTAGTGCATTTGATTTACTACATGCAGGTCATGTGAGAATGCTTGAAGAAGCAAAACAGCATTGTGACTATTTAATTGTAGGATTACAAACCGATCCAACGCTGGACAGACCAGAAAAAAATAAACCAACTCAATCTGTTGTTGAGCGCTATATACAGCTTAAAGGCTGCAAATTTGTTGATGAAATTATTCCATATGCTACTGAACAGGATCTTCTGGATATATTGCAGGCACTTCCTGTTGATGTAAGGATTCTGGGAGAGGAATATAGAAATAAAAATTTTACAGGCCGTGAATATTGCGAAAAAATGGAAATCAAACTTGTTTTCAACAAACGTAATCATCGCTTCTCCAGCAGCGGACTCCGAAAAGAAGTATATGAACGTGAATGCCTTAAATTAGTCTGATTATTATCATTCGGATACCTAATACGCTTTATAAACGAAAAAAGGTAAAAACAAGCTTCTTAATAGCGAGCAATAATAATTAATATACTAAAACCTATTGTATGCCTTCAGATATTGTGATGATATGCAGTAAAGCAATTGCAGCAAAAGGATGGAATATTGCTTTTGCAGAAAGCGCTACTGCCGGCAGAATGAGCGCAGAATTTTCAATGACTTCTTATTCAGGAGAAATTTTGCGTGGCGGTATTGTTTGCTATGATGTATTTATAAAGGAACAAATCTTACATGTTCCTCACATAACTATTGAAAAACACACTCCGGAGTCGGCAGAAGTCACGCAGTTACTGGCACAGCAGGCAGCCAAAATATTCAATTCAGAAATAACAGTCGGCATCACCGGATTAACAAGTCCTGGAGGAAGTGAAACTGAAGAAAAGCCCGTAGGTACCATTTTCTTTTATATCATAACTCCCACTGAAAAAATAAGTCATAGAGAAGTTTTTCAGGGAACTCCGGAAGAAATAGTATCAAAAACAATTGACAAAACGGCAAAGCTTATTATGGACAGTATTGCTAGTTTATAACTTCAATAAAAAGCTGTAATCTTCATTCAATATAAAGTTTACAGCTTTTTATTTTAAATTCTGACCATATAGGCGAAATTACTACAAATAATTATAAAACCGTCATTGCACCTAACCTTCTATTGAAAAACTGGCACAGCAAATTGATCAAATCAAGTTTTTATTTTTACTTATACTGAATCAAAAATTTCACCACTGCTGCCCGCGGATGTACAACTAAAAGACTAACAAGCTGTAAATTATGTAATTACAACTGCGTTGTGATGTAAATTATTGATTCTTAGTACCTGTAATTTAGCTCTGTAACCTCAAAATTTAGTTATTATGAATATAGACGAAAGAGAAAACTACGATCAAAGTGATCTGTATTTTCAAGATAAGAAACAATACAAAGATGACGATTCAGTACCAAATGTATTAGATAATTCAATTACGAATAACGAAGAACAGAACATTTACAATCAACAAGATCCGGATGAAGATTACATAGATCCTGATGATATGGATCCCGATGGACTGGAAGATGAAAATTTTACAGATGCAGACGAAATCGAAGAAGAGGATGATTTGTTTGAAGATAATGATGAGACAGATGACTTAGAAGAAGATGATCTGGAAAATAATAATTTAGATGACGATGATGATGATTTCGATGAAGATGAGAGCGTTAAAAATAAAAGGGAATTATATCGTGACAGAGATCTTTAACCAATTTAAAATAAACCGTTCTTAGAGCGGTTTATTTATTTATACATTCTATAGAATCATTAAAATATAGCTTACACAAAATTTTGTAATTTATCTGTAAAATCGTGTAATCCAAAATTTCGTTAATCTACTTATTTTTAATGCTTAAGCAGAAAAAAAATATAATCAAGAAATAATAAAATAAAAAAATAAAAATTATGGAAACCAACACATTTACACAGGCACCTACACAAAAAAAATTAAAATTAAAATTAAAAACTAACGTATCGACACTCGAAAGAATCGCGATGATAACCAGCGGAACGTATTTATTATACAAAGGCTTGTCGCAGGAAAAGAAAAGTCCTGTACAAATAGGCACAGGCGGTACCATGCTGCTAAGGGGATTGTCCGGATATTGCCCAATATATGATGCGGTTGATCATTTAAAAAATGATAAAGCTTCAAATGTAAATATCAGAATTAACAGTACAATCAATAAGCCTATAAGTGAAGTTTATGCTTTTTGGCGTGATTTTGAAAATTTACCTAAATTCATGAATCATCTTGATTCAGTTAAACCATTAAGTTATACCACTTCTAAATGGACGGCTAAAGGTCCGGCAGGAATAGGGAAAATTTCATGGATAGCTGAAATTGTTAAAGACGAAAAGGAAAGAATGATCAGCTGGAATTCACTTCCTGATTCATCAATCAAAAATGCTGGAAAAGTTGTTTTCAGACCTAGTGGCGAAGGCACAGAAATCATCGTGACCATCTCTTATCATGCACCACTTGGAATTGCAGGCGAAGGCGCTGCAAAACTTCTTAATCCCTATTTTGAAAAAATGGTAAAAGATGATATTTTAAATTTTAAAACTTATTTAGAATCAAATTAGCATTAAATATCACACTTTTCATTGTAAAACTACCCTGTAAATTATCTCATTTGCAGGGTTATTTATTTTCAAGGGATAAAAAAAAGACTTATACCTATATGGGTATTATATAACATAATAACAGAATTATATAAATTTAATGTTAATGTGCGAAATATTTTTATAAGAATTAATTGACTTACCAAATTTAAACTTATGAAAAAAACACAGTTAAACATTATTTTAGTCATTACAATTATCGCCTTTATAAGTAGTAATTGTTCTCCTCATTGTGATGATGAAGACTATACAAGAGATCAAAAGGAAACAGTTCTGCATCAGAAAGATTCGATTAAAATCCTGATCGATTAATGTAATTCCAACTATTTAAAGATTTTTAAACTTTAATTTCTTAGTATGAAAAAATTCTACCCTTCTATATAATTTAACGGTTGAATCTACCTTTAAAGAATAATTTTTAAAGTAATTATTTTGAAAATAATTCAATCAAAACAATTATGAGATATAAAAATATTTTACAGATTGATGACGATTATGATGACTGTGATTTCTTTCTGGAAGCGCTGGAAGAAGTATCAGCTACCGCCTCCTACACTGCAATTCATAATCCTGTTCAGGCATTACAAAAACTTGTTTGTAATGAAATACATCCAGATGTTATTTTTCTTGACATTAACATGCCTGTTATGAATGGTATGGAGCTGTTAGTTGAAATGAATAAAAAAGGACTCATAAAAGACATACCGGTAATTATACTTTCTACCTCAATACCGTTAGATTTTGCAACTAAACTTGAGAATTTGGGAGCGACAGGCTATTACATCAAACCACATGATTTTGGGACTATGAAAACGATTTTACAAAATTGTTTAGGTTTTTATAACAATTAACAAACGGCTGTTAATAATAATCTTGCAATTTTAAGTGTAAATATTACATAATTCCCACTTAATACTAAAAGCGTTGGTTTTATAGTAAAACACTGGTTATATTTGTTGAAAATTTTTTTCTCATGAAAGTAACCGAAGCTGATGAAATCCGATATACAGTTAAAAAATTTCCAATTGTAGGTATTGGTGCATCTGCGGGAGGATTGGATGCTTTTAAAAAAGTAATTTCTGCAATATCGCCAGATTCAGGAATGGCTTATGTTATTGTACAACACTTGTCACCAGATCATCCTAGCAGTCTTACAGAAATTCTATCAGAATACTCGCCTATACCTGTACATGAAATAATTAGCGATATAACCCTTTTACCGAATAACATCTACGTTATTCCTGAGAATAACCTCCTTATAGTTGAAGAAGGCTCATTAAGACTTAAGCAGAGAACACGAAGCGAAAGACGAAATAATACCATCGACGTTTTTTTCGAATCACTTGCTGATGTGTACAGGACTTTTGCTATTGGAGTTATACTTTCGGGCACTGGTTTTGACGGTACTGCAGGATTCAAAAAAATTAAGGAACTTGGAGGTGCTACGATAGTTCAGGATCCTGAAACGGCTGCTTACAAAGGAATGCCTCAAAGCCCTATAGATACTGATGCAGCCGATTATATTCTGGCTCCTGAAAAAATTCCGTCACAATTGATGGAAATACGAAACAGTTATATTTCTAATTATGGTTACACAGAAGAAGAACATATCCCGGGAAATGACGAGGAAATCATCTTACAAATCATCAACCTTATTTTTTCAAGAACAGGCAATGATTTTAGACACTATAAACATCCTACGATAAGACGCCGTATAGCGCGGAGGATGGTTCTGGCTGAGAAAAATACCATAGAAGATTACTATAATTTTTTAAGAAACAATAAAAATGAACAGGATTTATTATTTAATGATTTCTTAATTCACGTAACCTATTTTTTCAGAGATGAGGAAGCTTTTGAAAATCTGTCCAGAACTGTTTTTCCATCCTTAATCAAAAACATTACAAATAACAACTTACGAATCTGGGTAGCGGGTTGTTCTACAGGAGAAGAAGCGTACTCTTTAGCCATTTTTCTTCATGAATATTTTTTAAAAAACAACATCAACGATATTAAGGTACAGATTTTTGCTTCTGACATATCAGAAAAATGTATTACAAAAGCAAGATCCGGCATATACTCTTACCAGGATGTTCAGACCGTTTCAGAAGAAAGACTTCAAAACTATTTTACTAAAAGTGATGGCAATTACCATATTAACAAAGTCATTCGCGACATGTGTATTTTTGCCGTTCATAATTTTGTAAAAGATCCTGCATTTGCAAGAATCGATTTAATTACCTGCCGCAATACACTTATCTATTTCGATCCTTACCTGCAAAATAAAGTTTTAGGTACTTTTCATTATTCTTTAAAAGAAAAAGGTATGCTATTTCTGGGAAAATCAGAATCAGTAACCCACTCTCCGGATTTATTTGAGAGCATAAAAAAACATGAAAGAATATATGCGCGTAAGTTTGTACCGGGAAGATATACGACACAGTCATTTAAACCCGTTCCGGGCAATTTGCAGGTAAAACTGCATACAACTGAAATGAAAGCATCACCGGAAGATGATTTCAGGAAAATTACTTCAGAAATCTTATTAACGAAATATACTCCGGCCAGTGTTATTATCAATAAAAACCTCGACATTGTACATTTTCATGGTGACACTAGTCCATTTTTAGCCCCTTCACCCGGAAAGCCAAATTTTAACATTTTAAAAATGGCACGTGAAGGTATTTCATTCGAATTACAGAATGCTATTTCAAAAATAAAAGAAGAAAAAGAAAACATCAGGAAAGACGACGTTAAGGTCAACGGACAGCCCTATCAGATTTCTTTCGAAATATTTTTACTTCCAAATGACGATGAACACCTTATGGTTCTTTTTTACAAGATGCCACTCCCTGATTCAGATAAAAAACTGCATGATAAATCTGCGCAAAAACGTATTAATGAACTTGAGAAGGAACTAACACAGTTAAGGGAAAACATAAAAAGAATTACGGAAGAGCAACAAACTGCTTTTGAAGAATTACAAACAAGCCATGAAGAATTACTGAGCAGTGGTGAAGAACTGCAGGCGATGAATGAAGAACTTGAAACAACAACTGAAGAACTTCAGTCAAATAATGAAGAATTAGTGTGTCTCAATGACGAACTTATAGATCGCCAGAAACAGCTTATTTCTATGCGTAATTATTCCGAATTAATTGTTAATACCATTCGTGAGCCGCTATTAGTTACAAGTAAAGACTTTATTATTAAAAGTGCTAATCCTGCATTTTACGATTATTTTAATACAAGGGATAAAATTACTGAGGGTCACAGTCTTTTTGAAATTGGAAATTGCCAATGGGACATTCCTGAATTTAAGGAACAATTGATTAAAATTGATGCTGAATTCTCTATAGATAACTTAAAAGTAGATGTTGTATGTCCTGACAACAATAAAAAAACCATTATAGTAAATGCAAGCCTTATAGCTGACTCAACCCCTGAAGGCTTAATTCTTCTGGCAATGGAAGATATTACGGATTTAGTAGCCACAAATGAATTGCTGACAAATAAAAACATTGAATTACAAAAGCATAACGAGCAGCTTGAAGCTTTTACTTCTGCAGCAAGTCATGATTTACAAGAACCACTCCGAAAGATTCACATGTTCTGCAAAAGAATTTTTGAAAATGAAGAAGGTTTGAGCGAAACTGCCAAACACAATCTGGAAAGAGTACTGTTCTCAGTTACCAACATGAGTCAGTTAATTGCCGACCTTATTAATTATTCAAAAATTACCTTTGTAAAGAAAGAATATAAAAAAACAGATCTAAATGTTGTTTTGAAAAAAACAGTTGCAGATATCAGGGATTCTATTGTAGAAAAAGAAGCCATAATTACTATTTCACCTCTTCCACAATTAAATATTATCTCCCATCAGATACAACAGCTTTTTACAAATTTAATTCTTAATGCTATCAAGTACACCAAAGAAAATATTATACCTGAAATTAAAATTGAAACAACACAGCCTTTAGCTGAGGAAATACTTGAAATTGACGGAAATAAAGATCGCAATTACGTAAAAATTACGGTAAGTGACAATGGTATTGGCTTTAATCAGGAATATGCAACCAAAATATTTGACCCTTTCTATAGATTACACAACAATGATGAATATCATGGAAGTGGTTTAGGATTAACACTTGTAAAGAAAATTGTTGCCAACCACGAAGGTTTTATAAAAGTATTTAGTAAAGTCGATCAGGGAACTACTGTGCACATTTACTTACCTGAATAACAAAAGGCACCAAAAATGGTGCCTTCATTTTTAGTAAAATTACGATTTGGTCTTTATCGTTTTTTTAGGATGCTGAATGACTGACTTTGATTTTAACCAGTAGTCAATTATTGTCTTTATCATTTTTTTGAATTCAAGATAATCATAAGGTCTGGTAAAATAACTCTGAATAGGTATTGAGTAAGGATCAATTACGTAAGTCTGATTAAATGATGTTGTAAAAAACAGATAAGGACAATTAAATAATGTCCCTACATTGTCAAGATTATTTTCAATTACTTTATGATTCATTACATTCATTAAAACAATATCAGAAAAGAAAAGAAATGGCTTGATTTTATGTCTAAGCAAATAATTACAGGCAGTTTCGGGGTTGTTAAAATAAATTATCTGATTTGGATAATTCAATTCGGAAAAAACCTCTATAAATAACTTACGATCTCCCTGTTTATTCTCAATAATTACTATGGGTCCTTTTTTGTTCATAAGCTATACATTAAATTTGACGAAAGAAATGGCTGAGTAACTTTAAAAATAAAAGATACTTTTTCAAATATTTCAAAAAACGATCATAAAAACTTACAAAATCCCCATGTGTATTTATATAATTATCATTATTGATGAAATTCATCCTAATAACTTACAGCACTTATAATTATATAATTGCAACCCTTAATTCTATAAACAAAAAGTCTCATTTACATTTAATTTTGATTGTACAGTTTGATAAATTATTAACTTAAATCATTTCAAATGACAACACAAAACAGGGAAAATTACGGTCGGGATGTTCGTAGTTTTCATCACCCGGAAGATGATATGAAACCAGTTTCGGATATAACGAACCAAGCTAATCAAAGTTATGCGGATGAATACGAAAGACAAAATGATGATGATGATGATGAAATTGTAAATCAGGATGATGATATTGTCAATAATGAAGATGAGGGGATAAATAATTTTTATGAAGATGACTCAGATAATATCGATGATCTTGAAGAAGATTATGATGAAAATGACAGGGATATAAATGATTTTGCAAAAGAAAACACTAACAAAGACCTTCTCGATCTGGAATATGATATAGATCAGGATCTTGAAGAAACAGACCCTGTAAACCATCCCCGAAATTTCCAATATTAACCTTTATAAAAAACCATTAGCCAAAACTAATGGTTTTAATTTTTGATATACATTTTCGGAATGCATTAAAAAGGTATATATATATTGAATGTAGCTCCCTTCATAGGTTCTCCCGTCGCATTTATAAAACCATCATGGTTTTCAATTATTTTCTTAACAATGGCCAGTCCAATACCGGTTCCTTCATATATATCGCGGCTGTGAAGTTTCTGAAAAACCCCAAATATTTTTTCATTATGCTCCTGCTCAAATCCTATTCCGTTATCTGCAAAGCTAATATGGCAATACTTACTTTCAGGAGAACATTGAAAGTCAAGTTCAGATCCGTTCACAAAACAGCTTTTTACTGTAATTTGCAATGGAACCTCAGCCTGTGCAAACTTAATTGCATTATGAATAAGGTTTTCCATTAGCTGAACAAACTGAAACGGAATAACCTTTACAGTATCATGAAAATCAGTCACAATCACTGCATTTTTTTCCTGTAGATTTTCATGTAATGCCGCTTTTACATCCTCAATAACAACATTAAGATCTACTGTTTCAAACTTTCTGTCATCAAGAGTTGCGCGTGAAAAAGCAAGAAGGCTGTTTATAAGATCTCGCATTCTGTTGCATGCATAAAGAATCCTGTTAAACTTGGCTTTACCGTCTTCTGATAAATTTGGATATTCGTTTGCCAGGATCAGATTCGCAAAAGTCTGGATTTTTCTGAGCGGCTCCTGAAGATCGTGACTTGATATGTAGGTAAAGGCATCAAGCTCCATATTTTTCTTTTTAAGTTCTTCTGCATGCTTTTCTATTGCTTCATATTGTGAAGCCAGCTGTGCATTTGTCTTTAAAATAATTTCATTCAGGGCATGAGTTTCTTCTTCTTTCTTTTTTAACTCTTGGTTTTTTCGAAACAATTCGGTAAAAACCATCACTTTGGCCTGCAAAATTTCCGGTGAAAGAGGTTTTATCATATAGTCAACCGCACCAGACTGATAGCCTTTAAATATATACTCATTCGTATTCATATTAGCAGTCAGAAAAATAATAGGAACATGTTTAAGCTTATCACTCTGACGTATTAATTCAGCTGTTTCAAAACCATCCATCAAGGGCATCTGCACATCCATAAGTATAATGGCGAAATCCTGATCTTTCAACAGAATCCGAAGGGCATCTTTTCCTGATGTTGCTTCAACAAACTGATAACCAGGATCAGCCAGGATGACTTGTAAAGAAAGCAGGTTTTCCTTTTTGTCATCCACAATTAAAATTTTTATTGAGCTGTTGTCTCCCATTCTGTTTTTTATTGAATACAATTCGAATTATTTAAGCCACACACGCATTAGTGTAGAGAGCTGTTCAACATTTACAGGTTTGGTCATATAATCTGAAGCTCCTGATTCTATACAGCGCTGTCTGTCTCCTTTCATCGCTTTTGCCGTTACTGCGATAATAGTAAGATCCTTATGTTTTGTGTCTTTTCGAATACGTTTCATCGTTTCATAACCATCCATTTCAGGCATCATAATATCCATCAAAACAATATCAATATTTTTATCTTCATTAAGCAAATCAATAGCCTCCTGGCCGCTTTCTGCACTGATAACGTTTAATCCATAACGCTCCAATGCAGTAGTGAGCGCAAACAGGTTTCGAACATCATCATCAACCAGTAATACTTTTTTGCCCGGCAGGACATCTTCTTTCAAATAAAATGACTCTATGGTTTCCCGCATAGCCTCAGGGAGTTCTTTATGAACACGGTGCATAAATAAGGCGGTCTGATCTACTAATTCTTCCAAAGAATTTACACTTTTTGTAATGATACTATGCGCAAATCTGTTGAGTTTTGACTTTTGTTTCTTAGTAACATCTCCTGCAGAATGTATGATAATAGCCGTTTCCTGTCCTGCAATATTGTTCTCAAGATCGGTAATTATATCGAGACCATCAGCATCAGGAAGCACTAAATCTAAAATAATACAGTCAAATGACTTTTCTTGTATGAGTTTTACTGCTTCTTTAGCCGTTTTCGCACTAAAAATCGTGATGTCATTACCGTCAACTGCTTTGATAATCCTTTCTAATTCTGTCTGATTATCATCTACTACCAAGAGGTTCTTTATCTTTTTGTTTTTAAAATCATGAATATCATTAAATAAATAATTCAATGAATCACTCTTAACCGGTTTTACGAAAAAATTTCTTGCACCGCGTTTAAGGCCTTTATTTCTCTCATCTTCTCCGGAAATAATATATACCGGAATGTGACGCAGGTTAAAATCTGTTTTTAAACGGTCCAGAATCTTCCATCCGCTGGTATCCGGCATGTTTAGGTCCATAGTGATTGCATGAGGATTAAACTGGTTAATAAAATCAATGACATCATTTCCTTTTGTAGTAACAATAGCTTTAATGCCATTGCTATGCGCCTGTTCCAGCATAATTTTGGCAAAGATTAAATTATCTTCTGCAATCAAAAGTACTTTATCATCGGGTTTGATATCCGTTCTGTCATCTCCCACCTCATCCACAAAGAACAGTTCTATATCGGACCTGTTGAATTTTTCTGATGGTAATGATTTAATTTTTCCTTTGTCATCATTGTCTTCATTTACATCAATATCTTGTACTTCGGCAATATGGACATATTTTATAGGAAGAAATAAGGTAAATTTACTTCCTACATTAATTTCACTTTCTAATTCAATACTTCCCCCCAATAAATCGGAAAGTCCACGGCTGATAGATAACCCTAGACCTGTTCCTCCATATTTACGGCTTGTAGAACCCTCTGCTTGCTGAAAAGCTTCAAATATGATATTTTGTTTTTCTTTGGAAATACCAATTCCCGTATCCGAAATTTCAAAAGCTACTACCGCTTCAGCATTTTCAAGACTTAAATTATTGGTTTTCCAATTGTTATTTGCTTTATAAATTTTAAGTTTTACTTGTCCTTTTTCGGTAAACTTGAATGAATTTGAAAGCAGGTTCTTTAAAATCTGATTCAAACGCTGCGAATCGGTTTCCATTACTTCAGGAAGATCTTCGTCCATAATAATATCAAAACGAACATGTTTGGCTTCAGAAATAGGGTTGAAAGTAGAAGCAACAAATCTGCTGATATCGTCAAAACTGATTGGATTGTAATCAACAGAAATATATCCGGATTCGATTTTCGAAAGATCCAGAATGTCATTAATCAGCTGAATAAGGTCATCACCACATGAGTTAATAGTTTTAGCAAACTGAATTTGTTTTTCAGATAAATTACCGTCACGATTCGCAATTAATTCATTAGCCAAAATCTGCAAGCTGTTCAGCGGTGTTCGTAGCTCATGTGACATGTTCGCTAAGAATTCCGATTTATATTTGGATGTTAAAGTCAGCTGATCGGCTTTTTCTTCCAATGCTTTTCTGGCAACCTCAACTTCCTGGTTTTTAAGCTCTACCTCTTCTTTTTGATTAGCCAATAAAATAGCCTTTTCTTCCAGCTCTTCGTTCGTAATTTTTAGTACTTCCTGCTGACTTTTAAGCTCATTTGCCAATGATTGCGACTGAACCAGTAATTCCTCTGTTCTTGAATTTGATTCGATGGTATTCAGTACAATTCCGATACTCTCTGTTAACCCTTCAAGGAAATCGAGGTGTGTTTCACTAAAAGTATCCAGTGAAGCCAGTTCAATAACCGCTTTTAATTGTCCTTCAAATAATACCGGTAAAATAATAACATCTTTTGGTTTTGCATCTCCAAGTCCTGAATTAATTTTGATGTAATCTTTAGGAACATTGCTTAAAATAATTCGTTCTTTTTCAACAGCCACCTGACCTATAAGGCCTTCTCCCATTGCATATTGCGTAGGTGAATTTTTTCTTTTGATGTATGCATAAGATGCAATAAGATTTAATTTTGAATTCTCGAAATTTTCATCTTCCTGCAAAATATAGAAAAGTCCATGCTGTGCCGTTACAACGGTTGCCAGCTCGGAAAGGATTTTCTTGGTAACCGAATGCAATTCTTTTTGTCCCTGAAGCATTTGGGTAAATTTAGCCAAATTCGATTTCAGCCAGTCTTGCTCCTGATTTCTTAAAGTGGTTGCCTTAAGATTCGAAATCATCTGGTTAATAGTATCTTTCAAAGCTTCTACCTCGCCTTTGGCTTCAACACCAATGGTTCGGGTTAAATCCCCCTGCGTTACCGCCGATGCTACTTCAGAAATCGCACGCACCTGCGTTGTTAAGTTTGCCGCGAGCTGATTTACGTTTTCTGTTAAGTTTTTCCAGGTTCCTGAAGCACCAGGTACATTGGCCTGCCCTCCCAGTTTTCCTTCAGCACCTACCTCACGGGCCACAGTAGTTACCTGATCAGAGAAGGTAGCTAAGGTATCAATCATCTCATTGATTGTATCGGTCAATTGTGCTACTTCACCTTTGGCATCAATTGATAGTTTTTGTTTTAAGTTTCCTTTTGCAACGGAGGTTACAACCTTTGCAATTCCACGAACCTGACCTGTTAGATTCGATGCCATTACGTTAACCGAATCTGTTAAATCTTTCCATGTTCCCGCAACCCCTTTTACTTCTGATTGTCCTCCAAGTTTTCCTTCGGTTCCTACTTCACGCGCCACACGGGTTACCTCAGAAGAGAATGAATTCAACTGTTCCACCATCGTATTAAAGGTGTTTTTCAAGTCCAGGATTTCCCCTTTTACGTCAACGGTAATTTGTTTCGAAAGGTCACCATTTGCTACGGCCTTGGTTACATCTGCAATATTTCGTACCTGACCTGTTAAATTCGATGCCATCTGATTCACCGAGTCCGTTAAATCTTTCCACGTTCCGGCAACTCCTGGTACAAAAGCCTGTCCTCCCAGTTTTCCTTCAGTTCCTACCTCACGCGCCACACGGGTTACCTCAGAGGCGAAGGCACGAAGCTGATCCACCATCGTATTTACAGTTTCTTTCAATTGAAGAATCTCTCCACGTACGTCTGCAGTAATTTTTTTGGACATATCACCATTTGCCACCGCGATTGTTACCTCGGCAATATTACGCACCTGGGTGGTTAAGTTACCCGCCATCTGATTCACCGAATCGGTCAAATCTTTCCACGTTCCGGCAACACCTGGTACGTTGGCCTGTCCTCCCAGTTTCCCTTCGGTTCCTACCTCACGCGCCACACGGGTTACCTCAGAGGCAAACTCCCTTAACTGGTCCACCATCGTGTTTAAGGTTTCTTTCAATTGCAGAATCTCTCCACGTACGTCAACCGTAATTTTTCGGGACATATCCCCATTTGCTACGGCAATTGCCACATCGGCAATATTTCGTACCTGAGCGGTTAAGTTACCCGCCATCTGATTCACCGAATCGGTCAAATCCTTCCAGGTTCCGGCAACTCCGGGCACATTCGCCTGACCTCCCAATTTCCCTTCAGTTCCTACCTCTCTGGATACCCTTGTTACCTCCGATGCAAAGTCACGGAGCTGATCCACCATTGTATTAATTGTATTTTTAAGCTCTAAGATTTCTCCTTTCGTATCCACGGTAATCTGACGTGATAAATCCCCTTTTGCTACCGCGGTAGTTACTTCTGCAATATTACGTACCTGTGCGGTAAGGTTCCCCGCCATCTGATTTACTGAATCAGTTAAATCTTTCCAGGTTCCACCAACACCTTCTACTTGTGCCTGTCCTCCTAATTTACCTTCGGTTCCTACCTCACGTGCCACACGGGTTACCTCCGATGCAAAGGAGTTCAGCTGACCTACCATCGTGTTAATCGTATTTTTAAGTTCCAGGATTTCCCCTTTTGTATCTACCGTAATCTGACGTGATAAATCCCCTTTTGCTACTGCAGTAGTTACCTCGGCAATATTACGCACCTGACCGGTTAAGTTCGATGCCATCTGATTCACTGAGTCCGTTAAATCTTTCCAGGTTCCACCAACTCCTTTTACTTTTGCCTGACCTCCCAGTTTTCCTTCGGTTCCTACCTCAAGTGCCACACGGGTTACCTCGGATGAAAAGGAGTTCAGCTGGTCCACCATCGTATTAATCGTTTTCTTAAGCTCCAGAATCTCTCCTTCGGCAACGGCTGTAATTTTTTTAGAAAGGTCACCATTTGCCACCGCGGTTGTTACCTCAGCAATATTACGTACCTGACCAGTAAGATTCGATGCCATCTGGTTCACCGAATCCGTTAAATCTTTCCAGGTTCCACCAACTCCTTTTACTTTTGCCTGACCTCCCAGTTTTCCTTCTGATCCTACCTCACGTGCCACACGGGTTACCTCGGCACCAAAGGAGTTCAGCTGATCCACCATCGTATTGATGGTATTCTTAAGTTCCAGAATCTCTCCTGCAACGTTTACTGTAATTTTTTTCGAAAGGTCGCCTTTTGCCACTGCTGTTGTTACTTCGGCAATATTACGTACCTGACCGGTTAAGTTACTTGCCATTTGATTTACCGAATCGGTCAAATCTTTCCAAACCCCACCAACACCTCGTACTTTTGCCTGACCTCCCAGTTTTCCTTCCGATCCTACCTCTACCGCCACACGCGTTACCTCAGAAGAAAACGAGTTCAGCTGATCTACCATCGTGTTAATAGTATTTTTAAGTTCAAGGATTTCTCCTTTTACGTCAACGGTAATTTTCTTAGATAAATCTCCTTTTGCAACCGCGGTTGTTACATCGGCAATATTACGTACCTGACCAGTTAAGTTTGATGCCATCTGGTTTACAGAGTCTGTTAAATCTTTCCAGGTTCCGCCGACACCTTTTACCTGCGCCTGTCCCCCCAATTTACCTTCTGTACCTACCTCACGCGCCACACGCGTTACCTCAGATGAAAACGAATTCAGCTGATCCACCATCGTGTTGATGGTATTTTTAAGTTCTAAGATTTCTCCTTTTACGTCAACAGTAATTTTTTTCGAAAGGTCACCTTTTGCTACTGCCGTGGTTACATCGGCAATATTACGTACCTGACCGGTTAAGTTCGATGCCATTTTGTTTACCGAGTCGGTCAAATCTTTCCAAACCCCACCAACACCACGCACTTTTGCCTGACCTCCCAGTTTACCTTCTGTACCTACCTCACGCGCCACACGGGTTACCTCCATCGAGAAAAGGTTCAGCTGTTTTACCATTCCGTTTACCTCTTTTGCAATTCTGAGAAATTCTCCCTGAAGCGGATTTCCTTCAATGGAAAGCGGCATTTCCTGTGAAAGATTTCCTTTTGCCACCGATGTAATTACGTGTGCAATTTCAATTGTCGGGTGTACCAGATCTGAAATTAGTGTGTTAACCGAATCTACGCAGGAACTCCACGAACCTCTTGCTCCGTCGAGTGCGACACGATTGGTTAGTTTTCCCTGTTTACCGATGCTTTTCCCAACTTTTTGGAATTCAAAAACCATGCGTTCATTAAGATCGATGATTTCATTTAAAGTTTCACAAATCGATCTTTTAGTACCGTTTTGATCGGTTGGAAAGCGTTGGGCAAAATTACCATTTTTAACCTTAAGCAAAATTTTCAGAAACTCCGCATCAGTTAAAATAGAATCCTCTACATCTGCTTTTTTAGTTTTAGTCTTTAGAGATTTTTCTCCGGCAACTACCGGAATTACTATCACACTTTCGGGATTTTCTGTATTATTTTTTATTTTTTTCATGTTTTCAATTCTTTATAAGAATGATTTAAAAAAATCTGCCAACCAATTTATTGCACTTTTAAATTCCAGTTATAAACCTCTAATTTAGCATTAAAAACAGGTTTTACATGTTTTCATCAAGTAATATTTTCCTTAAATGAAATTGTACAAAAGCCTCCATAGAATCCGGTCTTTTTGAATTGTCGGTATAATTCAGAGGTTTGATAATATATCCTGATATCCCTAATTTTTCTGCCTCAAATCTGTCGTCAGCTTCAGAAGAAGTTGTCATTATAAAAACTTTTAAATTCTTTAGTTTTTTATCTTCTCTTATAATTTTTAAAAACTCTATGCCGTTCATTCTGGGCATATTAATATCCAGAAGAATGACATCCGGAATTAATCCTGAATCTTTGTCCCTAAGGATTTTTAAGGCTTCAATTCCATTATAAGCGGTATGGAGCACATATTCACTATCAATTTTTTTCAATGAGCGCTCCACACTTATGATGTCAAGTTCATCATCTTCTATTAATAAGATCGTTGGTTTTTTCATCCTTATAAAATGTTTATTTTTAAGCAGGAATACGTATTTACTCCTGATATTTATATTTTAACTATTTCGCCACGTAAAAATAAATTCAGCACCCTCTCCTAATACCGATTTTACTGTGATGGATTCTTGCTGATCATCTATTATTTTTTTTACAATTGCAAGACCTACTCCTGTACTCTCCTGCTCGTTCTGCTCACGAAGTGTCTGAAATATTTCGAATATCTTTTGATGAAATTCTTCGGCAATACCAATACCATTGTCTTTAACTGAAAATTCATAAAAGTCCGCAAATATTTTGCATTTAATCTGGATTATTCCACCTTGTTCTTTTGGTGTATATTTTACTGCATTACTGATCAAATTAGCAAAAACCTGTTCGAGCTTAATTCTTTCTGTAAATAAATCAGGCAGATCACCAATTTCAAGAGTAAAGGATCTTGGAACAATAGAATCTGCAATTTCCTGAACAAGTTCATTTGTTTTTATGCTTTCTGGCGGTGTCTTAAGGTTTAGTCGTGCATAGTCCAGCAAACCATTAATAAGCGCTTCCATACGCTGTGTTTTTTGCGGTATAATGTTCAAATATCTTTTGATTTCGGGTGAAAGCTGATCAGCATAATCTTCCTCAATCCATGAAATAACATTATGAATTCCCCTCACAGGAGCTTTCAAATCATGAGATACTACGTAAGCAAATTTATTTAACTCTGCATTTCTGTTTTTTAATTCATGAATGTTCTTATCCAACTTTTCAGACATGGTGTTTAGGGAAACAGCCAAAGCAGATAATTCGTCATTACCCGTATCTTTCACACTGGTAAAATTACCTTTCGATATATTTTCGGCAAGGCTTACCATCGAACTAATTCTTTTAGTAGTGACTATCAGAATATATGCTGTACTAAAAATCCCAACCACAATTGTTAACGTGAGGAAGATAAAAGAAAATGTATGCGCATTTTGTAAGGAAATCAACAATCTATCGGTATGCAGCTTCCTTCTTTTATATTCTATTTTATCAAATCTTGAAAACTTGAGATTAATGGCATCATTTATTTTTTTTCCAATGTGCCTTTTTAATGAATTATCAAAAAGATTTTGATACGAATCAGGAAACTTTTCACGCGAAATTATCAATTTAGCAGAATAATTTAGCCAGCTGTTGTGAAGGCTGCTGATTGAATCTAATATTTCCCGCTGCTTATTATGACTACCAATCCTGTATTGCTGTTCTTTTATCAGACCTGGCAAAATTTCACGTCCTTTAAAATAAGAATCCAGAAAAGTTTCGTCATTTGTCAGCAAGTATCCTCTAAAAGCACTCTGCATTTCAATAATAGCTTTATGTGTTTTATTCGAGTTTCGAATTATCTCTTCTGATCTGGCAAGAAACTGTGAATTTCGCTGTACCTTTTTAGACAACATATAATTAGTATAGGAATCAGCAACAGACAATAAAATTATCAGGGTAAATGCCAAAAGTATTTGATACGATAATTTCATTATTAAAATTTAAACTTTTTGCGAATATGGGATTTCTAAGCTAATAAAAATAATAAAAAAAGATTCTTAAATCTATATTTTTTACTTTTATACTGCTTATAAATCTTATTTACTAAAACTACTCATAAATTAACCGCTATGCAAAAATTAACCAAAGAAGATATCTCTCAGGAAGTGTTTGATTTATACGATGATTATGCCCATAATAAAATCGGAAGAAGACAATTTATAGAAAAGCTATCTGTTTTTGCTGTAGGAGCTATTACCCTCCCGTCTCTCCTAAGCTTCATGAGCCCAAATTATGCGGATAGCATTTTAATTCCTTTTAACGATCCAAAACTAAAAACACAATACATCAGCTACGATTCACCAAAAGGCGGAGGTACTATCAAAGGTCAACTGTCAAAACCTGCTGAAACCAAAAATAAATTACCCGGAATTATTATCGTACATGAAAACAGGGGATTAAATCCTTACATTGAAGATGTGGGAAGAAGGGCTGCAATAGAAGGGTTTATTACTTTGGCACCTGATGCTTTATCTCCATTAGGCGGATATCCGGGCAATGATGATGCTGGACGTGAACTCCAAAAAAAACGTACACGTGAAGAAATGCTGGAGGATTTTATTGCCGCATACGAATATCTGAAATCACACAAAGATTGTAATGGTCAGGTTGGTGTTGTCGGATTTTGTTTTGGAGGATGGATTTCGAATATGATGGCAGTAAAAATACCTTCTTTATCAGCTGCTGTTCCGTATTACGGCGGACAGCCCAACAAAGAAGAAGCAGAAAAAATAAAGACTCCGCTCCTTTTGCATTATGCAGGTCTGGATACACGTGTTAACGAAGGCTGGCCCGCATTTGAGGAAGTACTTAAACTAAACAAAGTCGAACATACTGCTTATTTTTATCAGGGTGTAAATCATGGTTTTCATAACAATACAACACCAAGGTATGACGAAGCAGCCGCAAATTTATCATGGAAAAGAACCATTGATTTTTTTAAAGAAAAACTGATAAAAAAATAAATCTAAACCAGCATTTTTTGTTCATAAAACAATAATAATTAAACAGTTAACAGAAATGTTTTTTACACGAGGGAACAAAAACCACATTTTTATAACAATTTTCAAAAAAAGAGTTAATTTAGTGCAACAGCTTTGTCAGTGTTTTAAAACATGTCAAAGCTGTTATTTTCTGGCATAAAACCATAAAAGCTAAAAAATTCTCAGCAAATAATAAATTAATAATACACATAATGAGATTAGAAGATTTTGATAATGATGAAGATAAAGTAATTCAGGATCGTTTGAAACAAAAAACGTGGAATGAAATCAGGACCAATGACAGTTGGGCAATTTTTAAAATCATGGCCGAATTTGTAAACGGATACGAAAGTATGGGGCGTATTGGTCCATGTGTTTCTATTTTTGGATCTGCAAGAACAAAACCAGACGATAAATATTATTTACTGGCAGAAAAAATTGCTTATAAAATTAGTAAAGCAGGTTATGGCGTTATTACAGGTGGCGGGCCAGGAATTATGGAAGCAGGAAACAAAGGCGCTCATTTGGGCGGAGGAACTTCTGTTGGTTTAAATATCGAACTGCCTTTTGAACAGCATTTCAACCCTTATATTGATCATGATAAAAACCTGAATTTCGATTACTTTTTTGTTAGAAAAGTAATGTTTGTAAAATATTCACAGGGTTTTGTAGTCATGCCCGGAGGATTTGGAACATTAGACGAAATGTTTGAAGCAATAACCCTGATCCAGACTAAAAAAATTGGAAAATTCCCTATCATACTAGTAGGTGTTGAATTTTGGTCAGGACTGATTGAATGGGTAAAAACAGTGCTAGTGGAAAAAATGCATACAGTGAGTCCTGATGACTTAAACCTATTTAAAATCGTAGATACTGAAGACGAAGTTGTTGATGTGCTGGATAAATTCTACAAGAAATACGACTTAAGTCCAAACTTTTAATATTTTTCACCATATAAGTGCACTAACTGAACCGTATAAAAACCTAGAATTTTTATATTATTTATATGGTGGAGTTACAAAAAATAAGAGCTGTCTTTTTAAACAGCTTTTTTTTATACTATTTTTACAACAAAACCCAAAAAGCCATAAGCACGTAAGTACTATTATACACCTAAATGTAAGCCTGTATTGAAACCATTTTTTAAAATCTTTGTTTCCATTTTTGTTTTGATGTCCTCATTAAAACAATTCGCGCAGCACCAGTCTAAGATCGAGGTGGCGGTGAATACTGAGCTTAAAACACTGCACATAAAACAAGACATTACTTATTATAATACTGCAAACGATTCTTTAGGTTCTATTGTCTTAAATGACTGGAATAATGCGTTTTCTGACAAAAACACGCCACTGGCTTTACGTTTCTCAGATGAATTTTATAAAGGCTTTCACTTAGCCAAACCGGAAGAACGCGGAAACACAACCATACTTGAGCTGACAGATGCGCAGTTTATGGCATTGGAATGGGAAAGAACAAATGAAAATCCTGATTTTATTGTAATTAAACTGAAAAACAAATTGCCTCCGGGCAGCAAAATTGATTTACATCTTACCTATATTGCCAAAATTCCGAGCGATAAATTTACACGTTACGGCTATAATCAAAATGGCGATATGAACCTGAGAAACTGGTTTTTGAGTCCCGCACGTTTTGAAAATCATGATTTTATAAAATACCACAACTATAACCTTGATGATATTGCAAATGCTGTAACTGATTACGAATTAGAAATAAAAGTCCCAAATCAATATACCATTACCACAGATCTGGATTCCGTTTCAACAGATTCTTCTTCCACTGCCTTCAGCACCTACTTTTTTCAGGAAACAGCAGAACAGATTTTAATTTATTTATTGAAAAGCAAAATACTTTCAAGAGTTATAATAATGGTGAGCTTGAAGTTCTTACCAATTTAAAAAACAAAAGACTTGATGAGATACAAAAAGCAATAATCATCAATAAAATAATCACTTTTGCGAATGATTTTCTTGGAAAATATCCACATAAAAAAATTACGGTATCGCAGACAGATTATGACCGGAATCCTTTTTACGGACTGAATCAGCTTCCTTCTTTTATGAGTCCGTTTCCGGATGAGTTTATATTTGAAATAACATTTTTAAAAACATTTTTAAATAATTACCTACAATACAGCCTGCGCCTAGATCCCCGAAAAGACAACTGGATTTATGATGGAATCCAGATTTATGCAATGATGAAATTCATGGAAGAAAACCACATGGATCAAAAAATGCTGGGCAGGCTTTCCAAAATGAAGCTGTTTAAAAGTTATAACATTACCAATCTTACTTTTAATGAGCAATACAGCTATTATTACATGCTGATGGCCCGAAAAAACCTCGATCAGCCATTGGGTGATCCAAAAAATACACTCATTAAATTTAATGAACAGATTGCAGGCAAATATCGCGCGGGATTAAGCCTGAGTTACCTGGATGATTACTTAAATCACAATATCGTACCTGAAAGTCTTCAGGAATTTTATAACTTAAACAAGATACAACAGGTAAACCGATCTGATTTTGAAAAAATACTGACCCAGAAAAGCCCAAAAAAATTGACTGGTTTTTTGAAACCATTATTGGCTCACGCGAAATCATCGATTATAAGTTTTCAAATGTTTCCAGAACCCAAGATTCCATCCATTTTTCGATAAAGAATAAAACAAACACATTTGTTCCGGTACCTGTTTACGGACTTAAAAAGAACAATATTGTTTTTAAACAATGGATTGAACCCCAAAAAAATGATTCTGTTTACGTTTTCGAAAGAAAAAATGCAGATAAAATTGTTTTGAATTACAATAATGAAGTTCCTGAATATAATCAGCGAAACAACTGGAAGTCATTGAAAAGTCTGGTCATTACAAATCGCCCCATTAAATTTAATTTCTCCAAAGATTTAGAAGACCCTTATTACAATCAAATATTATATGTACCAACACTTACTTATAATTATTACGATGGTTTTACGCCCGGAATACGCTTACATAACAAAACCATATTAGAAAAACCATTTACATTTGATATTAACCCGGCTTATTCTATTAAAGCAGGAACAGTTTCAGGATCATCTGCTTTTTCATTAAATCATTATTACAGGGAAAGCAGATTATACAATATCCGATATTCTATCAGTCAGAATTATTTTCATTATGCTCCGGATGCGGCTTATTTCAGACTAAATCCAATGGTTCAGTTTAGAATTCGTGAAGATAATTTCAGAGATAACCGAAAACAGTTTATTATCGCAAGACAGGTAATCGTAAATCGTGAAGCAACGGAATATATTACTGATAATTCTACTCCAAATTATTCTGTTTTTAATCTCCGTTATGTGAATACCAAAACAGAATTGATTAACCATTTTAGTTTCATGACAGATGCACAGTTTTCAGGGAACTTTGGAAAATTAGCAGGAGAAATTGAATACAGAAGGCTATTTGAGAATAATCGTAAATTAAATTTGAGATTATATGCCGGAAGTTTTTTATATAATTCAACCAATTCAGATTATTTCAGTTTTGGTTTAGACCGTCCAACCGATTATCTATTTGACTATAATTTCTACGGAAGATCTGAAAGTACAGGTTTTTTCAGTCAGCAGTATGTTATTGCCGAAGGAGGATTCAAATCTATTATCGAGCCTAGATATGCCAATCAATGGATGACTACTTTAAATGCCAGCTATTCGATATGGAACTGGATTGAAGCTTACGGCGACCTGGGCTTTACAAAAAACAAACATCAAAATGAACACTTTGTGTACGACAGTGGGATACGTTTAAACCTTTTACCTGACTATTTTGAGGTTTTTTTTCCTGTGTATTCGAATAACGGATGGGAAATTTCCCAGCCAAATTACAATCAAAAAATCAGATTTGTTATCACCTTGTCTCCCAAAACATTAGTCAATCTTTTCACCCGAAAGTGGCTTTAATCATTCGTATTTTAAACAAAAACATGAATAATTATTAGCTTACTATTGTTTTTAATACAAATTACTCAAAAAAAATACGTAGTTTTTTGAATTTAACTACAAATAATTAAATTATATTTATTTTAATGAATTATGATTATTGGTAGATTTTGAGTAATTTTGCAACCTAAACATGACCCTTCCAGATTATGATTACAGAAAAAAGCAATACTATATTAACCTTTGAGGATTTTAGAACTGAAGTATTAAATGACTATAAAATTGCAGTTACAAGTCGGGAATGCAGTCTGTTAGGGCGAAAAGAAGTATTGACAGGAAAAGCCAAATTTGGAATATTTGGTGATGGAAAGGAAGTACCGCAGCTGGCCATGGCAAAAGCTTTCAAAAATGGTGATTTCCGTTCAGGATACTATCGCGACCAGACCTTTATGATGGCTATTGGCGAATTTACTCCTAAACAATTTTTTGCAGGTTTATATGGTCACACCGATTTAGATTTTGATCCAATGTCGGCCGGAAGACAAATGGGCGGACACTTTGTAACACACAGTTTAAACGAAGACGGTTCCTGGAAAGACTTAACCAAACAAAAAAATTCAAGTTCAGATATATCTCCTACAGCCGCACAAATGCCAAGATTACTGGGATTGGCGCAGGCTTCAAAAATTTACAGAAACGTTGACGGAATCGAAATCAAAGACAAATTTTCTGTAAACGGAAATGAAGTGGCCTGGGGTACTATTGGAAACGCCAGTACTTCTGAAGGTTTGTTTTTTGAAACCATAAATGCTGCAGGAGTTTTACAGGTTCCGATGGTAATGAGTATCTGGGATGACGAGTACGGAATTTCTGTACACGCTAAACACCAGACTACTAAAGAAAACATCTCTGAAATCCTAAAAGGATATCAACGCGATGAAGATTCTGAAGGATATGAAATTTTAAGAGTAAAAGGCTGGGATTATGCCGAGTTGGTTTCTACTTACGAAAGAGCCGGTGCCATTGCACGTGAGCATCATATTCCGGTTTTAATTCACGTAAATGAACTTACACAGCCTCAGGGACACTCTACCTCAGGATCGCATGAGCGTTATAAAAATGGAGAAAGATTAGCCTGGGAAAAGAATTATGACTGTATCCGTCAAATGCGTTTATGGATGATTGCCACCAATATCGCATCCCCTGAAGAACTGGATGAAATTGATGCCCAATTAAAAAAAGAAGTTCTGGAAGCTAAAAAAGAAGCCTGGAATCTTTTTATCAACCCAATTATTGAAGACCAAAAAAATCTTTTGGCTTTATTGGAAGAAATTTCAGCTGCCAGTATCAATCATAAAGATAAAATCCAGAAATACATTAGCGAATTAAAAGCAATCAAAGCGCCTTTAAAAAAGGAAATGCTGGTTATAGCCCGTAAAATTTTACGCTTTATTGAAATTCCAAACAGTAAAGTATTATTGTCAGAATGGATCAGGAATTATATCGAAATTACGCAGGAAAAATTTAGCAGTAACCAGCATTCTGAATCAGCACAAAACGTTTTTTCTGTTGAAAAAGCACTTCCTGTGTATCCCGAAAATGCCAAACCTGATTTAGACGGAAGAATGATACTTCGTGATAATTTTGACGCCTTATTCAGCAAATATCCTGAGGTTTTAATTTTTGGTGAAGACGTTGGAAATATTGGCGACGTAAACCAGGGCTTAGA
This sequence comes from Flavobacterium gyeonganense, assembly GCF_029625295.1. Taxonomy (NCBI): domain Bacteria; kingdom Pseudomonadati; phylum Bacteroidota; class Flavobacteriia; order Flavobacteriales; family Flavobacteriaceae; genus Flavobacterium; species Flavobacterium gyeonganense. The sequence goes on from NZ_CP121112.1 coordinate 105,008, forward strand.
AGGCATGCAGGAAAAATATGGTGAACTTCGTGTTGCCGATGTCGGGATTCGTGAAGCTACCATTATTGGGCAGGGAATTGGTATGGCTTTAAGAGGCTTAAGACCCATTGCTGAGATTCAGTATCTGGACTATTTATTGTACGCCATTCAGATCATGAGTGATGATTTGGCTACTTTACAATACAGAACCGTTGGAAAACAAAAAGCACCATTAATCATCAGAACCCGCGGACACCGCCTGGAAGGTATCTGGCACTCCGGTTCTCCAATGGGAATGATTATTAACGCTATTCGTGGAATCCACGTTCTGGTTCCGAGAAACATGACTCAGGCAGCGGGCTTCTACAATACACTTTTAGAATGTGATGAACCTGCTTTAGTAATTGAATGTTTAAATGGTTACCGTTTAAAGGAAAAAACACCTTTAAATTTTGGTGAATTCAAAACACCAATTGGAGTTGTAGAAACCTTAAAAGAAGGTACTGATATTACATTAGTTTCTTACGGATCGACTTTAAGACTGGTTGAACAGGCAGCGAATGAACTTTTAGATTTAGGAATTGACTGTGAGGTGATTGACATCCAGTCATTGCTTCCGTTTGATATTAATAAGGATATTGTAAAAAGTATCTCCAAAACAAACCGCCTATTAATAATTGACGAGGATGTTCCGGGTGGGGCTTCGGCTTTCATTTTGCAGCAAATTCTGGAAGAACAGGATGCTTACAAATATCTTGACAGCAAACCACAGACCCTTGCCGCAAAGGCGCACAGACCTGCTTACGGAACTGATGGTGATTATTTCTCGAAACCTTCTGCCGAAGATATTTTTGAGAAAGTTTATGATATGATGCATGAGGTTAATCCTGGTAAATTTCCAAACTTATACTAAGATTTAGAATATTTCAGATATAGAAAAAGCTCCAAAATTTTGGAGCTTTTTTTGTTTTTTTATACAAAGTAAACATGTTGTTTGTCATTTAGACAAAGGAGAAATCTTCGCAAAAAACTCCGTCCAGTAATTCGCTAATCTCTGTCAATAAAGATATTAGAATCAATTAATTAAATATCCTTCAACATCATTCTCGCCTTTTCCAAATCCTCTGCCGTATCAATCCCAATTCCGACATGGGTTGTTTCTACCATTTTAATTTTTTTCCCGAATTCCAAATATCGTAGCTGTTCTAGTTTTTCTGAAGCTTCGAGAGATTTCATTGGCAGGCTGTGAAAGTCTAATAAAGCCTGTTTTCTAAAAGCATAAATTCCGATATGCTGAAAATAACGCGCACCAGCATCCTTATCTCTCGGATACGGAATCACAGAACGCGAAAAATACAATGCAAACTGTGACTGATCCACCACGACTTTTACATGATTCGGATTGTTGATTTCGTCTTCATCTGTAATTTCACGCATTAGCGAAGCCAGGTCAATCTTTTTATTCTCATCATTTTTAAAAACAGACAAAACCTGCTCTAAAGGTCCTGCTTCTGTAAAAGGTTCGTCTCCCTGAACATTTACCACTATATCAACGTCAAGGTTCGCAACTGCTTCTGCAATTCGGTCACTTCCTGATTCATGTTCTTTGATACTCATAATGGCTTTTCCTCCATTCGAAACAATTTCATTGTAGATCAAATCAGAATCGGTTACAACAAACACATCATCAAATAATTTTGTGGCAACAGAGGCTTCATACGTTCTTAAAATTACCGTTTTGCCACCAAGATCCTGCATTAGTTTTGCAGGGAAACGTGTTGATGCATATCGTGCCGGAATTACAGCTATTATTTTCATTTTTTCATGTCATTGCGAGGAACGAAACAATTTGTCCTCATTATTAATTTATTTTTCTTTTGCAAATCTCTGTGAAATCTTTGTGCGACTTTGTGTAATAACTTTTTTTACAGACATTCACCAAATTCCACAAAGAATCAAAAAGTTTTTTACATAATTTTTACAGAAGTCATACTTAACGAACCCGCTAATAACTTATCATTAAACAAATCCAATTCATCCGTTTTGTCCTTTAATCCTAAAGTATAAAGCAAAGGCAAATAATGATCCGGAGTAGGAATTGCCATCTGAACCGCTTTACTCATTTTTTCGAAATCAATTAGAGGTTGAAAATTTCCGTCTAACAGATAATTATTGACCGTTTCTCTGGCTTCAATTGCCCAGTCGAAACCGTAATTGTCTTTATCGAAATTCCTGAAATCAACCAATCGCAAGTTGTGAACGATATTTCCGCTACCGATAATCAGAACACCTTTGTAACGAAGCGACTGCAGTTTCTTTGCCAGTTCAAAATGATACTGACCCGATTTGGTATAATCAATACTCAGCTGAATTACCGGAACGTCTGCATTTGGGTATAAATGTTTGATTACGCTCCAGGCACCGTGATCTAATCCCCAGTGTTCGTCTAAATCTACCAAAACCGGATCTAATATTTTTTGGGTTTCCAAGGCCAGTTCCGGACTTCCTTTTGCAGGATATTGTACATCAAAAAGCGCCTGCGGAAAACCTCCAAAGTCATGGATCGTTCTTGGCATCTGCATCGAAGTCACTTTTGTACCTTTCGTAAACCAATGCGCCGAAATACATAATATCGCGTTCGGCTGAGGCAACGTTTTGGCCAGATTGCGAAAACCGGTCACAAACTGATTTTCTTCAATTGCATTCATCGGGCTGCCATGTCCCAAAAACAGTACCGGCATTTTATCGGTATTCGAAAACGCAGATGAAATCGAATATAAGTCGTTTAGTGTTGTCATTCTTTTAGTTTTAAATCACTTAACAATTGATTATAACTTTTCAGGTTATTAGAATTACTATCATAAACTTTAATTACCAAAGTTGAATCAGCATTTATTATTGAAAACGAGTCTCCTGAATGCCCAGGAAATCTTTCTTTAACCTTAGATTCAATCATCCTTTTCATATATGCAATTATAGATTCTTTATCAGATTCTGTAAGTTTTATTGTTTTTTGAACAACTATTGTTTGCAAATTAAGCCCTTTTGAATCCTGCTTATCACAATCAATACTGGTTTTGGTATAATTCAGGAAATAATCTTTATAATTACTTTCTTTAGAAAATATTTTCAAGTCTTCTTGATGACCTCCCCATTCTCCACATTCACTAAAAGAAGCACTAATATTAAAATTGGCATCTACGCCAGAAGCTCCTAAATAAATTGGATCAAAAAAATCTACGGTCTTATTCTTTAAAACAGCTTTTTTTTTCTTGATGTTTTTCACAACAACTGAAACTTATTAATAAAATGATTAATGTGATTCTTTTCATTTTACAACTGAAATAAAATTCGTGAATTCGTGGCTAATAAAACTATTCCTCAAAACTCTCGTCTTTAAATCCTATCAAATATAGCTTATTTTTGGCACGTGTCATAGCGGTATAGAGCCATCTGATGTAGTCACGATCTATTCCGTTTGGCAAATACGGCTGTTCGATAAAAACAGTATTCCATTGCCCTCCCTGCGATTTATGACAGGTTATGGCGTAAGAAAATTTAACCTGCAGCCCATTAAAATATTCGTTTTCTTTTACTTTTTGGAATCTTTTGTATTTTGTTGTTTCAGCTTCATAATCTTTCATCACTTCTTCATACAAACGATTTGATTCTTCATATGTTAAAGAAGGTGACTCACTTTTTATGGTATCCAGAATCAAAACCGTTTCAAAAGGTTTCTGATCCGGATAATCGACCATTCTGATTTTGACTTTCGCAAAAGTGAATCCGTATAATTCTTTAATTCCGAAAAGTTCCAGAATCTCAATAATATCTCCGTTGGCAATAAATCCGGCTTCATCGTTTTCTTTTAGCCAGAAATAATTGTTCTTTACTACCATCAAAAAATCTCCTACCGAAAGCTCACTTTCTTTAAACAATATCCTGGTCCGAATTTGTTCATTGTACTGATTTGCCCTTTTATTCGAACGTACAATAAAAGCAGTATCTTCAATACTATAATTGCTGTATGCTGTATTAATTGCATCCTGAATATCGTAACCATCCGTTAAACGAACAATGTCTTTGAACTTTTTTACATTAAACCTGAATTCGGTTATAAATGATTCTTTTAATAACTCACGCAATTCAGTGGCATTAAATAAAATCCCTGAACTTTCTTCCTGACGCATTACTTCATCCAGTTCGATATGCTCAATTTCTTTATCGTAATGAACTCCTAAAGTCTGGATATCCAGAGCCGGACTAATGTCTAAATTTACGGGAGGCAGCTGAGCCGTGTCACCTAAAAGAATCATTTTGCAGTTGGTTCCGGAATACACATAATTAATCAAATCGTCTAAAAGAGAACCGCTGTCCAAAGTACTGTCTGAAATCATTGAAGCCTCATCAACGATAAAAATGGTATTTTTATGTTTATTGACCTGCTTGGTAAAAGCTACTCCTCCTCCCGATGATTTTTTAGGGAAATATATTTTCTTGTGAATAGTAAAGGCCGGTGTGTTTGAATAATTAGCGATTACTTTGGCCGCACGGCCGGTTGGCGCCAACAAAACAAACTTCTTATTGATGTCCCCAAGATTATTTACAATGGTCGAAATCACAGTTGTTTTACCCGTACCGGCATATCCTTTCAGTACAAAAATGGTATCGTTTTGTGGTTCTGTTAAAAAAATTGCGATTTTCTGAAAAAAAATGTCCTGTTTGTATGTTGGTGCAAAGGGAAATCTTTTTTGCAAAACACTATAAAATAATGCTGAATTCATAAGGTGAAATTGAAATACAAAGGTCGGTTTTTTTAATGGCAATGGCAAAATCAAAGTTCAATATCAATGGCAATGACAATTGCAAAAAAAATTCAATTCTCACTGAAATAATAATTCAAAAAACAATCAAATAGAAACTATCTGCCCGGGTTATTTATTGTTTATGACATTGCAGTAGATTAACCTTTGACATTGAAATTGACTTTTGTAATTGATATTGATTTTTGATCTTGACATTGATATTTGCCGTTGATATTTGTTATTTATTTTATTTGTAAGTTTGTGATCGAATTAATTTTTTCCCTGAAACTGCAACAGGTAAGGAATCGTAAATACAATTATGGCATTTCAAAACACCAATATTACATCAAAACTTTATAAAAAACTTTCCATTCAGGTTTCTCTGAACGGATTTTCATTTTGCTGTTTCGATACCCTCAACGACAGGATTACTTCATTCAGTGAAATTAAATTTGACTCTTCAAAAAAAACGACGAAGATAGAAGATCATTTCGCGGAAGCTTTCAAAAAACATTCCGAATTAAAAGATACCTATGATGATATTATGGTTATTCATAATAACAATCTTTCGACTTTTGTACCTGCGGCTCTTTTTGATGAAAATTATCTTGGCAGCTATTTACAATACACCACAAAAGTTTTTGAAACTGATTTTTTTACCTACGACGAAATTTCCAATTACCAAATGAATGCTGTTTATATTCCGTATATAAACATCAATAACTTTTTGATTGACAACGTTGGATCTTTTGATTACAAACATGTCAACAGCATTTTAGTCGAAAAATTACTTGAGGCTTCAAAAAATAATGATGACAAAAAAATGATTGTCAACTTTAATCCGGAACATTTTGAAATAATTGTCGTTGAAAATCAAAAACTACTGTTATTCAATTCTTTTGAATATCAGACCCCGGAAGATTTTATTTATTATTTACTATTTACGGCCGAACAACTGAGTCTGAATCCGGAAATTTTTCCGCTCGAATTATTAGGCACTATCAATAAAAATGATCCTTTTTATGCTATTGCATATAAATACATCCGAAATGTATCCTTTTTGGATGTAAGCGCTTTACAGCAAAAAAATAACTTCTCGACTGCAGAAAATCAAAAACATTATATCTTATTTCAATCATGAGAATCATTTCTGGAAAATACAAAGGACGCCGCATTTTTCCGCCAAAAAACCTTCCGGTAAGACCTACGACTGACATGAGCAAAGAAGCATTATTTAATGTTTTGAACAATCATTTTAGTTTTGATGGCTTAAAGGTTTTGGATTTATTTTCGGGAACCGGAAACATCAGTTATGAATTTGCTTCACGCGGAAGTGCCCCAGTTACGGCTGTCGATGGCGATTTTGGATGTGTGAAATTTATTAAACAAGTAGCAGCAGAATATGATTTTGATATTGCAGCCACCAAAAGTGATGTTTATAAATTTCTGGAAAACTGCAAAACTTCTTATCATATTATATTTGCCGACCCACCTTATGGATTAGATCAAGTCGCATTTGAAAAAATTGTTCTGACAGTTTTCGAAAGGGATTTATTGAATGAAGACGGCATGATGATTATTGAACATTCTAAATATACCAAAATGGATCATTTAAGTAATTTCTCTTTTCAGAAAAGTTATGGAGGATCCTTTTTTAGTTTCTTCGAATTGAACTCAACTGATGACGATGAAGAACTTCCTGAAGATTCATCCGTAAAGTCAACAGAAGAAGACGAAGGATAATTCTCTTTTTTTAATTATAAAAAGTTCCCCTGAAATTTAGTATTCAAGGGAACTTTTTATTTTATTCAAAATAGAAAAACCTTGATTTGTCAAGGTCTCTATTATATTTCACGAATTTATTTTCCAATTATCCACCCTAAAGTAAAGTTGACAGGAAGTGCAAATTTTGTTTCGATTTCACTGAAATTTATGCCTGGACCAATATTAAATTCCAAATTAAACCTTCCTTTATAAGTACGCTGCAATCCCCAAAGAACTGCTACAGTTGATGAAGGAACGTATGTAAAATACTCTGTATCTCCTGAAAGAGGCTTGAAGTAACCAGAAGCATTTAATGCTAAATAATTTGCAGAATTACGTTCAGTTCTTTTGCCTTTATTTGATCTTTTTTGTAAATTATAGTAATGACGAAGCTGCTCTGTAATTACAGGAATCATATAAACATTTGACTTACCATAAAAGTCACTATAACTGTACCCTAAACTCAAACTAGCTTCAGAATATAAAGTATTTTTTTCTGAAAAACCATGTTCGTAAACAAAGCCGGGGAATAAAACATTTATTTTAAATTGGTTTTTTGCTACAGAAACCGAAGTTTCATCCTGAGCCTGAACAGCATTTATTGAAAGAACAGACAAAAGTAAAAATAAGTACGTTTTTTTCATTTTTTAGTTTCTAGAGGAAGGCGCAAAAGTAATATTTAAATAACATGAAACTAAAAAAAGAATATTATTTTCTTACATTTTTGCGGTCTGAAAATCATATAAGCTTTGTAAATAATTGTATAACAGTTTAGAAGATTTTATAGGATAAATTTGAATTGAACATTAAAATCAAGAAATCATGAACCTAAAAAGATTTTTCGGAGGATTACTGACAATTCTCGGAATAGTTGGACTTATTTATACTGCAGTAATTTTTGCAGACACTTCCGGAGGAACACGTGATATTAAATCGCTTATTATTTACGGAATACTTGGAATTGTTTTTTTTACATCAGGAATCAGTTTAGTACGCACAACTAAAGACGAATCTTAGACTGTTAAAAATACCACACTCTAAATACCACAAGCTAAACTCACAAAGCGCTTAAGCAGATACGAAAGTATTAAACTTAGCGCTTTTTGTATTTATGATAAAAATTATTCATGAACCGGATTCAGATTCAGCTCTGTAAAATCCCTTTCCGTTTTCGAAATTATTATGGTTGCGACTGTATTTCCTATCAAATTGGTTATTGCCCTTGCTTCGCTCATAAATTTATCGACCCCCAGCAAAAAAGCCAGTCCTTCAACCGGAATTTTGTGCAGTGCGGTTAAAGTCGAAGCTAAAACAATAAAACCGCTTCCGGTTACCCCAGCAGCTCCTTTTGAAGTAATCATCAAAATTCCGATGACGGTCAGGATTTCAAAGAAACTCAAATGCACATCATACAACTGTGCTAAGAAAATTACCGACATCGACAAGTAAATCGAAGTTCCGTCCAAATTAAAAGAATAACCTGTCGGAATTACCAATCCCACAACCGATTTGCTGCAACCCATTTGCTCCAGTTTTACCATTATACCTGGCAAAGCGGCCTCAGAAGAAGAAGTTCCAAGAACCAATAAAAGTTCTTCTTTGATGTATTTTAAAATCGACAGCATATTGATTTTGTAATATTTCAAAAGACTGCCTAAAATCAAAAATACAAATAAAGCCATTGTCATATAAACACACAACATCAGCTTCCCAAGCGGGATCAAAGTTTCCAGACCAAATTTTCCAATTGTGTAAGCCATTCCTCCAAAAGCCCCAAGCGGAGCAAAATACATCACATATTTTAATCCGGTAAAAACAACTTTTGAAAAACGTTCCAAAACCAAAATCGTCTGCTCTCTCTTTTTATAAAAATTCAAAGCAATACCACAAAAAATTGCAGTCAAAAGGACCTGCAGCGTAAAATTCGAAAAGAAAAACTGAAGCCACGAAAAGTTTTCTGCCGCATGATTCGTGTACTTGCTCGCATCCTGAAGATCCAATCCTGATTTATCTATTTTTCCGGGTTGAAATAAATAAGCCACTGCCACACCAATTGCTAAAGCAATAGTTGAAACAACTTCAAAATAAGCCAAAGATTTTACCCCTATTCGTCCCACTTTCTTCAGGTTTCCCATTCCGGAAATCCCCAAAACAATCGTCAGGAAAATAATCGGACCAATAAACAACTTTATAATATCAACAAATGTATCACCAACAATTTTCATTTTCACACCATTTTCAGGAAAAAAATGTCCGAGCAAAACACCTGCAATAATCGAAATTAAAACCCAGAAAGTAAGATTAGTTACTACTGAACGAAAAAGTGATTTCTTAGTTTTTGAAGAAAAATTGGGAGAATTTACATTCATGAAAATGAGTTAGCGCTTTCACAAATATATAAAAAATGCAGACCTGTAAGCCGGATTCTGTTCTTGTCCCGCCTAAACGAAACAATACCTTATCATTTATCTAGATTCCGAATTACTTCGGAACTCAAGCTACCTACCCTTCAGCAACGAACGAGAAGCCCTTAAATGCTGATATACTTGGTATTTCACCGCATAGAGTTTACCTGGTTTCACTACAGCATTACCTGTACATACTTTCTGTTGCACTTGTCCTTGCCTTATTGCTAAGACCGACGGGTGTTACCCGCTATGCTTCTCTGTGGTGTCCGGACTTTCCTCCCTCCCGATAAAACGGGACGACGATAAGGCGGTCTGCTGTGCAAAAGTAACACTTTATCACCGAAGAAGCTAAAATATAAATTTCAGATTTCCTTACAATTTCTTAACCAATTAATTTCAAATTGGTTATCTTTAAGATTCTATAATTTTAAATACAGTTTATTATGAAAAGAATGTATCATTACGCAACTGTTTCAAAAGCTTTAGATCAATTGCATGAAAAAGGGTTTACGTGCGATTTCAATCGAAATGCAGACGTGATTAAAAAAAATCCTGAGAAATTTGAAATTGTTCATGTGTATCGATACGAAGGGGAATCAGACCCGGGCGATGAGGCAGTTGTATACGGAATTAAATCGACTACAGGCAAAAAAGGCGTTTATGTAGCTGGCTTTTCTGCAGATTCAGATCAGGAAACCGCTAAATTTTTATTTGATTTAAGTATTAGGGGGAGGTAAAATTTTAAATTCCAATTGTTAAACTTAGACAAAATAAAATTCCAAATTCCAATGTTACATTTGTACTATTGGAATTTGGAATTTTTTAAATTGAATTTTTCTCAATTTTATAGTGTTGGTATTTTCAGTTTCCATCCCGGTTGAATCAGGTCCGGATTTGAAATAATATCTTTATTGGCTTCAAAGATATCCTGCCAGGAAACATCGTATGCTTTTACAATTTTAGAAAGGGAATCACCATTTTCAACAGTATATTCTCTTAAAACTCCCTGCGCAACTTCAATATTCATTACTACATCCGCTGATCTGTAATCTGGATCTATTTTATTGTAAGTATCCCACAGTTTGTCTTTATCAGCTGCTGACTTAGCGTTGCCATCAATATATAACACGCTGTTTTGTTCTCTTACCTGCAAGTTATCTACTCCTAAATCGGTAGCCAGATTAATTAATTCGCTGTATTTTTCCTGTAAGCCCATAACGTTTTATTTAATTATTAATTTATTATCGACTTTTTGAGGTTTCAATTCCTGTATGCTTTGAATCAAAGGCTGCAATTGGCTTCGTTTAATTTCTCCGGAAAGCGTAACGACACCACCCACAACTGTCGCACTAACACCATCATAAGATTTGATTACTTTACCAACCGATTTATCTAAATCAGCATCCGAATTGATAATAACAGCTGCAGCGGCAGGTTCTTCATTTGGAACCGGAATCTGGCAATTGTTCACCACCGATTTTACTCCTTTAATGGCTTTCACAGAACGTTCAATGTTTTTCTTAAAAGCATCATCCTCACAGGTTCCTACAATGGTTGCAACACCTTCATGAATCGTAACCTGCACTTCAGGTGTATCTGCTAATTTTTCATTGATTTCTTTTTGAATATCTGCATCTTTAGGCGTGCAAGCCAGTAAAACAAGACCAAGAATTATTCCCAATGCAATTGATTTGAATTTCATAATACTATTTTTTAATAATTATCTGTTTTAAAATTAAACAGAGTAATAATCAAAATTTTATATGATTATCGTTAAAGATTTATATGGTTTTCAGTAGATCCGTCTTTTCAAACTCTGAAAATCAAAAGTGTGCACCATTAATTCTGTAAAGCATTTGAATAATAATATAACTCCTTTATTTCTAAGCAGATGTATTTTTATAAAAACAATTAGAAATCATGATACATCAATTAAAACCTTCAATATTAGTAGAAACACCACTAGGAACTGGCCAGGCCATTTTTCTTATCGATTACGGAATGCATCAGAATACGTGTTGGGTTGTAGCTTTACAAGAAAATGGAGTTATCAAGCATTTTGACTGTAACGATGTAATTCTTTCTACAAATTACACATACGGAATGAATCTTAGAAAAAATAACTTTGAAGATAAAAAAGAAGTTAGTTAATAATTTACTTTAGTGTTTAGTATGTTTTTGAAGTAATCAAACTAGCATTGACTAACGTGACGCTTGGATCAGCGAGAGTAGCAAGAGTATTGTATGTTTAATAGCAAGTTTGGGATATTACTTCTAGACAAAAAAATTCTAGTCAACAATTAAAGTCTATTTAAAATCAGTATTTATAAAAATTCAATCAACGCTTTTTCTTCATCAAAATTGCATTTTTCAAGAATCATGCGATAATAGCCGGAAGTTGATTCAGCATAATTCAATTCTTTAACGACAAAATCATGAAACTCTTTCCAGTCGGGACTCAGATTTTCATTTATATTATTATGCAAACAACACAGCTTGTATCCATTAATATTCTCATACAAAGTTGAAAATTTTTTATTTCCAATGTATAAATAAGGCTTCTATCTTATTAAATCTAAAAGTGAATATAAATTATTCTGATTCATAATTAATTACTCATAAGTTTCATTATTAGTTACAGGCTTCAAAACAACCTCTACTAGTTAGTACGCTAAAGTAATCTTTTTATTTATTAATAATTAGAACTACAATAATGAATAAAAGCATAAAAAAGCTATTATTGTATAAAAATCTGCGTATGAAACTAAAACACTTTTTTATTTTATCGTTTTTATTTATTTCTAATTATTCTTTTTCTTGTGATTGCAAGCCAATTGATCGGGAAAATATGGTAGAAACAGGATTAAAATTTGAAATCGTATTTTACGGAGAAGTTATAAAAGTAGATTCAATAAAAAGAACTTATACTTTTAGAATTATAGAACTCTTTAAAGGAAAATATAATTCTCAGTTCATTACGCAAAAGTACTCTGGCAATTGCTCTATTATCCCATCAGCAAAACAACTTTGGATTATATATGCTACATTAAATAACGATAAAACAATAGATGTAAGTTGTTCTCCAAGTACCGGATTTAAACCATATGGGAGTGGTTCCATGCCTCCTCCACCAAAAATAAAAATCTCTCAAAAGATAGATGATCAAATAAGAACATTATCTTTTTATGCTTGGGATTTGAAATTTGAAAATCGAAATTTACAAGATTGGATTTATCAATTAGAAAAACTTAGAATATATAAATCTTTAGAAAATCAAAAATCTGAAAAAGAAAAAACAGAGACAAAAATAGCAACATATAGCCAATACATTATCATTTCTTTGATTGTCAATATCGTATTGTTTTTAGTTTTAATTTTTGTGATTTTAAGAAAAAAGAATTTAGTCAAATAACTAAATTCCACTTTAAACAACGGAACAAAAGTCATATATTTGCTATCGAATAAAAACAGAATATGGAACAATTTGTAGTATCGGCTCGTAAATACCGCCCGCAGACCTTTAAGGATGTTGTGGGGCAGAAAGCCATTACAAACACTTTGCTAAATGCCATAGAAAGCAATCATCTTGCTTCTGCCCTTTTATTCACCGGACCGCGTGGTGTTGGTAAAACAACCTGCGCACGTATTCTGGCACGTAAAATAAATCAGCCTGGATATGATGACCCTAATGAAGATTTTGCTTTCAACGTTTTTGAGTTGGATGCCGCTTCAAACAACTCGGTTGATGACATTCGTAACCTAATCGATCAGGTTCGAATTCCGCCTCAAACCGGACAATATAAAGTCTATATTATTGACGAGGTTCATATGTTGTCTTCGGCTGCTTTTAATGCTTTTCTGAAAACATTAGAAGAACCTCCAAAGCATGCTATTTTTATTTTAGCGACAACAGAAAAACATAAAATCATTCCGACGATTTTATCACGCTGTCAGATATTTGATTTCAAAAGAATTACAGTAAAAGATGCCAAAGAACATCTGGCTGACGTTGCACAAAGTCAGGGAATAAGTTTTGAAGATGATGCTTTGCACATTATTGCTCAAAAAGCAGATGGTGCGATGCGTGATGCTTTATCCATTTTTGACCGCGTGGTTTCCTACTGCGGAACCAATTTAACGCGTCAGGCCGTAACAGAGAACCTGAATGTTTTAGATTACGAGACCTATGTTTCGATTACCGATTTGCTTTTAGAAAATAAAATTCCGGAACTTTTGCTGGCATACAACGATATACTTGCAAAAGGTTTTGACGGGCATCATTTTATTGCCGGTTTAGCTTCGCATTTCAGGGATTTATTAGTAAGCAAAACGCCTGCTACTTTAAGTTTGCTTGAAGTCGGCGAACAAGCACAGCAGATGTACGGCATACAGGCGCAAAAATGTTCTCAGAATTTTTTATTGCAGGGAATAGATATTGCTAACGATTGTGATTTAAAATACAAATTAAGCCAGAATCAGCGTCTCTTGGTCGAATTATGTCTGATGCAATTAGCCTCTATCAACTTTGATGGAGAAAAAAAAAGCTGAGCAATTTATAATTCCGCCCACATATTTTAAAAAAGGAGGGTATTCTATAGTTGAAAGTCCAAAATCCAAAGTCCAAAATCCTCCTGCTGAAGCTGAAATTCCAACATCTAAAATTGAAAATTCAGAAACTATAACTGAAAATACAGCTTCACAAAAAGTAGAAACAATTGCATCTCCACAAGCACAAACTCCTGTTGCTGCTCAATCTGAAGTTAGTAGTGAACCTAAAGTTTCTGCTTTTTCCCTGGCAAGTATCCGAAAGAAAAAAGAGCTGGAAGCCAATGGTAAATCTTATGTAAAACCAACTTCGGTTCTGCTTACAGAAGAATTTACTGAAACAGACATGCTATTGTACTGGAACAAATACGCACAGCGTTTAGGTGAAAAAGGTTTCAAAATCATGGAATCGTTATTATTGATTAACGACCCAAAATTAAACGGTACTGTCATCACAATTGAATTGCCGAATGAAGGTTCGAAATTAGATTTTGAAAGTCAGGTTAACGGGCTTTTAGGCTATTTAAAAGGACATTTACACAATCATGATATTACGATTGAAGTACTTGTAAATGAAACAATAGAGAATAAAAGAAGTTTTAACGATCAGGACCGATACAATCGTTTATTGGAAATCAACCCAAATATTGAACTTTTACGTTCTACATTTGGATTGGATTTGCCGTAGCAGACTATTTTTATTCCTGATTTTTATTATTGAAAAGCACAGTTACTTATTTCTTAAACCGAAATTATAAACTTTCTTTAACCATTTTTTCCTTTGCCCTTCATCAGCTGTTTTTACGATTCCGATATAACTTACTTTTACCGGTGTAACACCACAAAATTGCAGGGTACATTTTTTTAGCTGATTCACACTTGGTCTTCCATAAACCAATTGATAATACCAGCCGGGCTGATCTAAAGTGGTAATAATATGAGCTGTTTTTCCTTTTAGGAGTTTATCCCACCAAACCGAGTTTTCACGGTATTGAAATGTCATTCCGGGTAAAAATAAGCGATCGATAAACCCCTTAGTAATTGCAGGTAGGCCTCCCCACCAAACTGGATGAACCCAGACTAAATGATCGGCATTTTGGATTTTTTTCCAGGCTTCAGCTAAATCCGGTTCTAATTCGGTTCGTTTTTGATAACCAAACTGTAAATTCGGATTGAATTGCAATTCGGCAAGGGTTATGGTTTCAACCTGAGAGCCAGAATCAAGTACTCCTTTATGGTACTCATTAGCAATAGCAAAATTGAAACTTTCCGAATTGGGATGTCCGTTTATGATTAGTATTTTTTTCATTTTCTATATTTTTAAACAAAAATAATATTTACATGAAAAATCATACCGGACAAATGTCCTATAAAATCGTTTTCCGAATACGGCTTAAATGTCTTGGCGTAATTCCTAAATAAGAGGCTAAATATTGCAACGGAATTAACTTCAGGTATTTTTGGTGTTGCTGAAAAAGTTCTTCGTAGCGTTGTTTACCTGATAATTTTTGAAAGGAAATCATTCTTTTGTTCAGGTTTACGAATTCTATTTCGGTTAACTTTCTTCCGGTTTCCTGCCAGTTATAACCCGACTGGTACAATTTTTCCAAACTTTTACGACTTAAAACCTGTATTTCTGTATCGGTTAAAGCCTGAATGTTTTCCTCTGCTTTTTCTTCTGTAATAAAACTGGCAAAAGATGCCATAAATTCATTTTCGAAAGCAAAACAATTCGTAATTTCATCTCCTTTATGATTAAAGAAAAAAGAACGCAGAATTCCCTTTTTGATAAAAACAACGTCATTGCAAACCTCATTTTCTTTCTGCAAAAAATCGCCTTTTTTGAGTTTTCGAAACGTAATTAAACTATCTAAAAGGCTTAATTCATCTTCAGTAAAATTCTGAATCGACTGAAAAACAGTTTTCATGCTTAATTAATCTTTTGAATTGAAAACCTTTTCAATTCTCTTATCCGGAATAAGCCATAATAAAGCCACTGCCAGATAAGCTACACCTGAAATCCATTCAGTGTAAAAAGAAGAAACAATACCTACAACATATAAAATTGTAGAAGTAATTCCTTTAAAATCGCTTCCTATCGCTTTTGCCAGCACAGAATTTTCTCCTTCGTTAATAATGATCAGCCTTTGCAGAATGAAATAAGCAATTGCGGATAAAAACAAAACAACACCATATAAAGTCATAGATGCCTGTTCAAAATTGTGCTCTCCCATCCACCCTGTTGCAACGGGAATTAAGGATAACCAAAATAGCAAATGCATATTAGCCCAAAGAATTTTTCCATTTACTTTAGACAAACCATGAAGTAAATAATGATGGTTATTCCAATAAATACCAACATATATAAAACTAATAATATAACTCAGAAACTTAGGAATAAGTGGTTTTAAATCTGCAAACTCATGTCCATGCGGCACTTTAATTTCTAAAACCATAATGGTAATAATAATCGCTAAAACGCCATCACTAAATGCTTCAAGTCTAGTTTTGTTCATTTATAATTCTAAGTTAAATTTTACCGTAGTACATTGCTTTTACTATTCCATCAGAAAGTCCGATTTTTGGAACATAAATCTGACGTGCCCCGCTCCATTTCATTGCATTCAGATAAATACGTGTGGCATGGATGATTACATCGGCACGGTCGGAATTCAGGCCTAATTCGGCAATTCTCTGCTCATAAGTCAACGAATTTAAAAATGCATATTGTGAATTGATATAAATGTATGAAAGTGGTTTTTCCTGCTGCTTTCCGGACATTTTAAATAACTTATTAATGTTTCCACCAGAACCAATAAGGGTAACTTCCTCATAATCTTTGGTATTGGCTTTGATCCATTTTTCAATCTCATCCCAAACCACATCATGAACCATATTATTGAGCAAACGGACTGTCCCTGCTTTGAATGATCTTGAATTGATCATCTTCCCATCAGAGAAAAGCGTAAATTCAGTACTTCCGCCGCCAACATCTACAAAAAGATAAGTCTGGTCTGTTCTCAGCAAATGATGTAAATCTGTTGAAGCAATAATAGCTGCTTCTTTTTTTCCGTCTATAATTTCAATTTTTATGTCGGCTTTTTTCTTAATCAGGCCTACCACTTCTTTGGCATTATAAGCTTCCCGCATAGCAGAAGTTGCAAAGGCCATATAACGCTCTACTTTATGAACTTTCATTAAAAGGTTAAATGCTTTCATGGCATCCACCATTCTTTCTATATTTTCTTCCGAAATTTCACCAACCGTAAAAGCATCCTGCCCTAAACGTATTGGTACACGAACAAGTGAACTTTTATTAAACTGAGGCTCTTTGCCTTCCTGCTCAACAACATTCGATATGAGAAGCCTCATGGCATTCGAACCGATATCTATTGCTGCGTATTTCCTTATTTTAATCATGCTCACTTTATGATTTGAAATTTAAAATTTGTGTAATTATTAATTTGTTTTTTGGACAGCTGTTTCAGCTATTTCGATTTTATTCTGATAATATTTATAGGTTTCCAATTGTGCTCTGAAAGGAGCATGATGATTTCGGGCTTTGTATTTGTTGTCTAATTTATAAGAATGATATCTCACTTTTACATTCCCTTTCCATGCAATATTAAAATTATCTATTAATTCCTTTTTGATGGATAAATCATAAATTGGACAAGTAACTTCTACTCTTCCATCAAGATTTCTGGTCATAAAATCAGCAGAAGAAATGTATACTTCGGTTAAGCCCGCATTTCCAAAAATATATACTCTTGAATGTTCCAGATAATTATCAACGATACTGATTGCTTCAATATTTTCGCTCATGCCCGGAATTCCAGGAATCAGACAACAAATTCCTCTTACCTGCAATTGAATCTTAACTCCTGCATTACTTGCTTCATATAACTTATCAATCATTTTAAAATCAGACAAACTATTCATTTTTAACTTAATGTGAGTTTTTCTACCTGCCAGGGCATGCAAAATTTCACGGTCTATGAGTTTAATAAATTTGCTTCTCGTATAATGAGGAGATACAATGAGATGTTTGTATCTGTGTATTCTGTAATTGATATCGAAGAATTCGAAAATTTTAGAAACATCTTTTAAAATTCCCTGATGACAGGTAAAAAGCGTTACGTCAGTATAAATTTTGGCTGTAGATTCATTAAAATTTCCGGTAGAAATAAATCCGTAACGACGTGTTTTTTCGTTTTCTACTCTTTCAATAACACATATTTTACTATGGACTTTTAAGCCTTTCATTCCAAAAATAAGTTCAATCCCTTCAGTCTGCATTTGTTCTGCATACGAAATATTTGAAGCTTCATCAAAACGTGCCTGAAGTTCTATTTGAACCACTACCCTTTTACCATTTTTGGCAGCATTAATCAGAGAACTAATAATTTGTGAGTTCTTGGCCAGACGATATAAAGTAATTTTAATACTCGTTACTTTTGGATCTAAAGCTGCCTCTCGCAAAAACTTAGTCAGGTAGGAAAAAGACTGGTATGGAGCATGAACCAAATAGTCTTTTTTATTTATTTTTTCTAAAATACTTCCGTCGAGACTCAAACCCGGAACCGGCAAAGGCTCATTTGGTTTATAGAGTAAATCGTAACGCCCTAAATTTGGAAAACTCATATAATCACGGCGGTTATGGTATCTTCCGCCCGGAATAATACTATCTGTTTCTACGATTTTCATTTTCTCTAAAAAGAAATGCAGCGTATCATCTTCAATCTGGCTGTCGTAGATAAAACGAACCGGTTCCCCTATTCGGCGGTCTTTTACAGATGAAGCAATTTTTTCAAGCATACTTTTACTCAAATCGCTGTCAATATCTAATTGAGCATCACGTGTAATTTTGATCATGTGTGCCGAAACACTTTTAAAATCAAATATATTGAAGATGCTTTTTAGTTTATAGCGAATAACATCATCGATTAGAATCACATATTGTTTTTCGTCTTCTGAAGGAAGAACAACAAACCTGTTTATGTTTTTAGGAATTTCAATTAAAGCATACCGAATCTCATCATTTGCCAGTTCTAAACGCACAGCCAGATAACCCAAAGTATCTTTGAGAACCGGAAAAACGGCTAGGTCATTCAAAATAATCGTTACCAGTTCCGGACTTAACTTTTGCATGTAAAAGTCCTTTAAGAAAGCTTCCTGTTTTGGGCTGATCTGATCTTCCGTTATAATAAAAATATTTTCAGTTTCAAGTTCGGCTTCTATATTCCCTAAAATACGCAAACTTTCAGATTGCTGCTGAATAACAATTTCTGTAATATCTTTAATTAACTGATGTGCAGAAATACCGCCTAAATATTTTTCGCCTGAAATACCTGAAAGGCTCAGTCTCCGTATTGCAGCATATCGAACTCTAAAAATTCATCTAAGTTGTTTGAAAAAATTCCAACAAAACGCAGTCTGTCTAAAAGCGGAACCGTATTATCACCGGCTTCCTGAAGTACTCTTGCATTAAACGCTAACCAGCTTTTTTCTCTGTCGATATATTTCTGTTCGTGCACGTTATTTATTTTAAATCTTTGGGGAAAATAGTTTTATGGGTTTTGCCTTTATCAATCGTATCCCAGCTTTCTGAATCGAATTGCAGTGATACGAAACCTGAAGTTGGAACATTTTCTATAAAAACATCCCCAAATTTATTAACAAAATTTGTAATAGCCTCGTTATGTCCAAAAAGAATAACGCTTTCTAAACTATTATCACATGATTTGATAACTTTTTCAAGATGTCTTTCATCAAAAGTATACAATTCGTCTTTGAATAAAATACTTTCTAATGGGTAGGATAAATTTTGGGCAAAAATTATGGCCGTTTCTGAAGCTCTGGCTGCAGTACTGCTCCAGATTGTATAGGTTTTAGGGAGAAATTCCGCAATGACACCTGAAACGCTGTGGGCATCTAAAATACCTCTTTTCATTAAAGGTCTGTCAAAATCTTTCAGAGGAGCTTCCCAACTGGATTTTGCATGTCTTATTAAAATTAAATTTTTCATAAACAAGGATATTTTTAAGTATAGATACCAGGAATAATTCAATTCCTAATTTACAAAAGATATTTTAATAGCCTATGATTTTTTTATTCTGTTAACATTTAAGAATAATTATTAGCCCAAACAAAATGCGGGATAAATTGTTTATTAAAAAAGCGCTGTTGATCTCTTAAAACAATCACTTAATTGATATTTCTAAAAAAACAAAAAAACATCATAAAAAATTGATATATAATAAATTATACAAATAAATAATTTTTAAAACCATTAAAAAAACTAAAAAAATCACTTTTTAACTTGTTATAATTCTATTAAAAAAAGAAATTTTAGAATACATATTTAACAAAAAATATGCACTTAAACGTTTTTTCAGGTTAGTCACAGATAAAGAAAACATAATTTAACCAATGTATATAACTTTGATTCATAGATTTAATGTTAAAATTTTGAGATTATCATAATACCACTTTTCCGCCTTTATTAAATCTAAAACGCACTTTAACTGAATAACCCAAAAAATTCATTAAAAGGCAAGAAGTCCAAAAACATTTTAATCCTAACTTAATAAAATTAGAGATTATGGAAATCATTACTTATTTTTTTACATTCAAAAATATTAGAAACGTTTTCATAACGTTCATGCTAATATTTATTACAAAAGGCTATTCTCAAAATACATTTGATGGAGATTATTGCCCGGGCCCCAATACAGTTGGTGATGAATATGCAAATGGCACTGTTTACAGCAAGCTATTATTAGCCAATCCTTCTTCAACGTGTCAAATTGGAACGATTCACGCTAAAGTTGACACTCAAAATCAAGTATTAAGATTAGGAATGGACATTGGTAATGGTGGTTCAGCTCTTTTTAGATTGTACTTAGATACCAATAATGATCCTTTAACCGGATTAACATCAGACTCATTTGGAGGTACCATCAGTGTAGGTGGTGCTGAATATATCTTAGAGATTAATTCTAACGGAAATGGTTTTACTTTATATACCGGAAATGGAAATGTTAAAACTCAAACTAACGTTATCCCTCCAGGCCTTGCTGCGCAGTCTGGTAACGCAAATTGTAATTCTGGTGCTACCTTTTTAGAGTTTAATATTCCTTTTGGAAGTTTAGGAATTAATATTTGTGATCCAAATAACCCTGGTATAATCAATATTACAAAATTAGCATCTGTTAGTGGGAACTCACCTAATTCAAGTCAATGTATTAATACCCCGCTTACTTTTGGAATTCCACTAAAAGGAACAGTTGGACCAAACGCGACTATTTGTTCAGGGGCTAGCATCGCTTTAACAATAACCGGTCTCAATGCTAATTCTACTGTAAGTAAGTGGCAATCATCTGTTGCTCCATTTTCAGTTTGGGTAGATATTCCTAATACTGCAGGTTTAACAGCTTATAATACAGCTAATTTAACAGAAACTACAAAATTCAGAGCAATATTTTCTAATTCAGGTTTATGCTCTGGAAATGCTATTGCTACAAGTGAAGCAACTGTAACGGTAAATACTCCTACTGGTTGTTCTATTGCTGGTACTTCCGGTCCTGTATGTTTGTCTTCTTCTAATGTTTATACGGCTCCAGCCAATATGACTACTTATGCGTGGTCTTTGCCTTCAGCAACTGCAAATGGTGCTACAATCACATCTGCTTCAAATGCACAAGACGTAACTGTTTTAGCTGGTTCCACTTGCAATACAACGTTTAAATTATTATTAACTACTACTTTAAACGGATGCAGTTCTACTTGTGAAAAAATAGTTACTGTTAACGACACAACGGCTCCAATCTGGACAACTAATACAAATGCCTTAAATGTGACTTTACAATGCAGTGATCTTTCTGCCTTGGCAACAGCTCAGGCTCAGGCTCCCGTAGCTACTGATAATTGTGGAGGAACCATAACCTATACCAAAACAAGCGGAAGCTTTACAGTAGGTTCTTGTACCAACTCCGGAACTTACACGAATACATGGGTTGCCAAAGATGTTTGTAACAATTCATCGACAACTTTCACTCAGGTAATCACCATTCAGGATACCACAGCTCCAATGTGGACAACTGCTGCTAATGCTTTGAATGTAACTCTTGAATGTAGTGATCTTTCTGCCTTGGCAACAGCTCAGGCTCAGGCTCCCGTAGCTACTGATAATTGTGGAGGAACCATAACCTATACCAAAACAAGCGGAAGCTTTACAGCAGGTTCTTGTACCAACTCCGGAACTTACACGAATACATGGGTTGCCAAAGATGTTTGTAACAACTCATCAACAACTTTCACTCAGGTAATCACCATTCAGGATACCACAGCTCCAATTTGGACAACTGCTGCTAATGCTTTAAATGTAACTCTTGAATGTAGTGATCTTTCTGCCTTGGCAACAGCTCAGGCTCCGGCTCCCGTAGCAACTGATAATTGTGGAGGAACCATAACCTATACCAAAACAAGTGGAAGCTTTATGGCAGGTTCTTGTACCAACTCCGGAACTTACACGAATACATGGGTTGCCAAAGATGTTTGTAACAACTCATCAACAACTTTCACTCAGGTAATCACTATTCAGGATACCACAGCTCCAATATGGACAACTGCTGCTAATGCTTTGAATGTGACTCTTGAATGTAGTAATCTTTCTGCCTTGGCAACAGCTCAGGCTCAGACTCCCGTAGCTACTGATAATTGTGGAGGAACCATAACCTATACCAAAACAAGCGGAGAATTACAAAAAGGAAACTGTGGAAGTACAGGAACTTATACCAATACCTGGGAAGCAAAAGATATTTGCCAAAATACTTCTACTATTTTTACACAAGTAATAACCATCGAAGATAATGCAGCACCAACATGGATTACACAAGCAGGTACTTTAAATGTTACTTTACAATGTAGCGACGCCTCTGGATTACTAGCCGCTCAAAATCAGGCTCCAGCTGCAACTGCAAATTGTACTATAGTTACTTATATTAAAACCAGTGGCGAATTCACAGCTTCTCAAAGCTGTGCCAATGCAGGAACTTATACCAATAGCTGGATTGCAAAAGATGATTGTGGAAATGTTACGGATAGTTTTATTCAAGTGATTACCATCGAAGACACCACTGCGCCAACCTGGACAACAGAAATCAATTCTTTGAATATGACACTTCAGTGCAGTGATCTTTCAGGTTTAGCAAACGCGCAGGCAATGTTCCCTGTAGCTTCTGACCTTTGTGATGCCGATGTGTCCAATATCGTAAAAGTTAGCGGTCAGTTCATCGCTGCTGAAGGATGCGCAAATGCAGGAACCTATACCAACACCTGGACCGTGAAAGACGATTGCGGCAATACTTCTGAGACTTTCACGCAAGTGATAACCATCGAAGACACCACTGCGCCAACCTGGACAACTGAAACAGCTTCTTTAAATGTGACTTTACAATGCAGCGATCTTTCAGGTTTAGCAAACGCGCAGGCAATGTTCCCTGTAGCTTCTGATCTTTGTGATGCCGATGTGTCCAATATCGTAAAAGTTAGCGGTCAGTTCATCGCTGCTGAAGGATGCGCAAATGCAGGAACCTATACCAATACATGGACTGTAAAAGACGATTGCGGCAATACTTCCGAGACTTTCACTCAAATAATAACAATCGAAGACACCACTGCGCCAACCTGGACAACTGAAACAGCTTCTTTGAATATAACCCTTCAGTGCAGTGATCTTTCAGGTTTGGCAAACGCGCAGGCAATGTTTCCTGTAGCTTCTGACCTTTGTGATGCCGATGTGTCCAATATCGTAAAAGTTAGCGGTCAGTTCATCGCTGCTGAAGGATGCGCAAATGCAGGAACCTATACCAACACCTGGACCGTAAAAGACGATTGCGGCAATACTTCTGAGACTTTCACTCAAATAATAACAATCGAAGACACCACTGCGCCAACCTGGACAACTGAAACAGCTTCTTTGAATATAACCCTTCAGTGCAGTGATCTTTCAGGTTTGGCAAACGCGCAGGCAATGTTCCCTGTAGCTTCTGATCTTTGTGATGCCGATGTGTCCAATATCGTAAAAGTTAGCGGTCAGTTCATCGCTGCTGAAGGATGCGCAAATGCAGGAACCTATACCAATACATGGACTGTAAAAGACGATTGCGGCAATACTTCTGAGACTTTCACGCAAGTGATAACCATCGAAGACACCACTGCGCCAACCTGGTCAACTGAAACAGCTTCTTTAAATGTGACTTTACAATGCAGCGATCTTTCAGGTTTAGCAAACGCGCAGGCAATGTTCCCTGTAGCTTCTGACCTTTGTGATGCCGATGTGTCCAATATCGTAAAAGTTAGCGGTCAGTTCATCGCTGCTGAAGGATGCGCAAATGCAGGAACCTATACCAACACCTGGACCGTGAAAGACGATTGCGGCAATACTTCCGAGACTTTCACGCAAGTGATAACCATCGAAGACACCACTGCGCCAACCTGGACAACTGAAACAGCTTCTTTGAATATAACCCTTCAGTGCAGTGATCTTTCAGGTTTGGCAAACGCGCAGGCAATGTTCCCTGTAGCTTCTGACCTTTGTGATGCCGATGTGTCCAATATCGTAAAAGTTAGCGGTCAGTTCATCGCTGCTGAAGGATGCGCAAATGCAGGAACCTATACCAACACCTGGACCGTGAAAGACGATTGCGGCAATACTTCTGAGACTTTCACGCAAGTGATAACCATCGAAGACACCACTGCGCCAACCTGGTCAACTGAAACAGCTTCTTTAAATGTGACTTTACAATGCAGCGATCTTTCAGGTTTAGCAAACGCGCAGGCAATGTTCCCTGTAGCTTCTGACCTTTGTGATGCCGATGTGTCCAATATCGTAAAAGTTAGCGGTCAGTTCATCGCTGCTGAAGGATGCGCAAATGCAGGAACCTATACCAATACATGGACTGTAAAAGACGATTGCGGCAATACTTCCGAGACTTTCACTCAAATAATAACAATCGAAGACACCACTGCGCCAACCTGGACAACTGAAACAGCTTCTTTGAATATAACCCTTCAGTGCAGTGATCTTTCAGGTTTGGCAAACGCGCAGGCAATGTTCCCTGTAGCTTCTGACCTTTGTGATGCCGATGTGTCCAATATCGTAAAAGTTAGCGGTCAGTTCATCGCTGCTGAAGGATGCACAAATGCAGGAACCTATACCAACACCTGGACCGTGAAAGACGATTGCGGCAATACTTCTGAGACTTTCACGCAAGTGATTACTCTGGAAGATACAATGGTGCCAATGTTTACAGGAAATCTTCCTACAGATATTACAGTTTCCTGCGATGCAGTCCCTGAACCAGCAACATTACAAGTCTCAGATAATTGTAGTAGTAATTTACCAGTTGTCTTTTCTGAAACAAAAAGTAATATTCAAAATGAATGCCCAAGCAACTACACGTTAACACGTATATGGTCAACAAGTGACTGCAGCGGAAATACTGCTTCACATTTTCAAATTATAACTGTAAGAGATACAACTGCACCTACAGGAACCGCACCTGCAAGTGTAGCTGGTTTACAAAGTATTGCCAACATACCCGCCGGAAGCCCACAAGATATAACAGATGCAGCAGATAATTGCAGCGAAAGCGTAAACATCTCGATAACTGATTCGAATAATGGAGGAAGCGGCTGTGATGGAAATGCTTATATCTTAACCAGAACCTATGCCTTAACAGATTGTGCAGGCAACAAAACTGAACTGGTACAAACCTTTACTGTCGAAAATAAAATTTCAGTAACGGGGACAGCTTCAAATGTTACCTGCTTTGAAGGCAGTAATGGCTCTATTTTAGTGACTAGCAGCCCAGGTTCTGTAGTTGTCATAAGAAATCAAAACAATGAAGTGGTAGGTAATACTAATTTACGCGCCGGAGTCTACACACTCACAGCAACATCATCGGTGAACAATAACAACCAGATTTGTTCAGCAACAGCTACTGTGACCATCACACAACCTGAAAATGTTATTGTCAACCTTAACAGTGATGCCTGTAATGCTGATTCATCACCACTAAACCTTTCCAATTTATTGCCTGAAGGCATTTCCAGAACAGGAATCTGGACAGATAAAAGCGGTACTAATGCATTACAGGGAAATATACTTACTGTTTTTGGTCTTACATTAGGCAGTTATACTTTTGAATATAAGACCACTAACGAAGATTGTCCAAGAAGTGTCTCATTAAATTTACTCGTAAATGATGACTGCAGAGTACTAGCATGCGAGAATGTATTAGTTCATAATGCTTTCTCTCCTAATGGTGACGGTATCAATGATTTTTTCAAAATTGACAATATTGATCAGACTACATGCTATCCTGAAAACACTGTAGAAATTTATAATCGCTGGGGAATACTGGTATTTGAAACTACAAATTATAACAATACCACCAACGCTTTTGACGGAACTTCCAGAGGCAGAACAACCATCAAGCAATCTGAAGGACTACCTACAGGAACATACTTTTATATCATTAATTACAAGTCATTAGACGGTAATAATGTACTGCAGTCTAATAGAAAAGACGGTTTTCTTTATTTGTCTAAATAAACACTATTTGTAATTCGGTGTAAGGAGTTTACACCGAATTATAAAATAATAAAAATCCTTGTTTGAGTAAGTGAATATCAGGGCTTATTGTTAAGGATTTTATTGATAAAAATCATTAGTAATAATTGCAAAAAAAATAGCTACTATGAGAACAAAATTATTTTCCTTCGCTTTTATGTTCGTATCCATGGTAAGTTTTGCACAGCAAGATGCTCAATTTACGCAATACATGTACAACACCATAAACATCAACCCTGCCTATGCAGGTTCACGTGGAGCTTTAAGTGTTTTCGGCTTATACCGCACGCAGTGGGTTGGACTCGATGGTGCTCCGAAAACAGGCTGTTTATCAGTCAACACACCAATAAACAACAGTAATTTAGGTATAGGCGGGTCTTTGGTCAATGACAAAATTGGCCCTACAAATGAAACCAACTTTTCTGTTGATATTTCTTATACCGTACAGACATCGGCTGATTTTAAATTGTCTTTTGGTATTAAAGGAACAGCAAACATGTTCAATCTAGATGTTAATAAACTGAATCCGGATGTTGCTGGAGATCCCCAATTTCAGGATTTTAACAATAAACTCTCTCCTAACATAGGTACCGGAGTTTACTGGCATTCGGATAAAGCTTATCTGGGTTTATCCGTACCTAATTTTATCGAAACAAATCGTTTCAATGATAATGATATTGTTATTTATAGAGATAAGATCAATTATTACTTTATGGCCGGATATGTTTTTGACCTTGATAAATACCAGTATATAAGATTTAAACCAGCCTTATTAACCAAAATGGTAGAAGGAGCCCCACTACAAGTAGATGTATCAGCCAATTTTATGTTTATTGACAAATTTGTAGTGGGTGTTGCTTACCGTTGGAGTGCTTCATTAAGCGCTATGGTTGGATTTCAGATTTCTGAAGGTCTTTATCTCGGATATGGTTACGATCGTGAAACCACGAATTTAAACAATTATAATTCTGGGTCGCATGAAATATTCCTGCGCTATGAATTCTTTACTAAAAATGGTAAAATAACAACTCCTCGTTTCTTCTAAAAATAGTTATCATGAAAAAGTTTATACTACTTTGCTTCACAATAGTAAGTGTTTTTTCATTCAGATGTTATGCCCAACAATCGAAAGTAAATGCTGCTGAAAAAAAATACGATGGCTATGCCTACATCGACGCCATAAAAACCTATGAGAGACTAGCCCGGAAAGGATACAAGTCCGAAGATATGTTTAAGAAACTAGGGAATTCTTATTACTTCAATTCTGATTTTGAAGGAGCTGCAAAATGGTATGGAGAGTTATTTGCGATAAATATAAATCCTGAACCTGAATTTTATTACAGATATGCCCAATCTCTAAAATCAACAGGACAAGCGGATCAGGCTAATAAAATTCTTAACGAATTTAACTCAAAATATCCAAATGACAATCGGGGCAAACTTTACAAAGAAAATGTAAATTACCTTGATAAGATCAAAGCCAATTCAGGACGCTATACTATTGAAGATGCCGGAATCAATTCACAATATTCTGACTACAGTACTTTTGTAGCCAACAATAAAATTTATTTTGCTTCGGCTCGTGACACCGGTAATTTTTCGCAGCGTAAACACAAATGGACAGGTGAATATTTTACTAATTTATATGTTACAAATGTAGATTCTGCAAAAGTAAAAAAGTTTAGAACTGCACTAAATACTAAATTCCACGAATCTTCTCCTGTACTTACCAAAGACGGAAAAACGATCTATTTTACACGTAATAATTATTTAGATGGAAAAAAAGGAAAAAATGAAGACAAAATTACTTTTATCAAAATTTACAAAGCAACTCTTGAAAATGGCAAATGGACTAATATTAGAGAGCTTCCCTTCAGCAGCAACAATTACAGTACTGCTCATCCTGCACTTAGTCCTGATGAAAAAACTTTATATTTTGCTTCTGATATGCCCGGAAGTATTGGTCAGTCTGATCTGTTTAAAGTCAGTATCAATGAAAAAGGTGAATACGGTAAACCTCAAAATTTAGGAGCATCAATCAATACAGAAGGCAGGGAAACATTTCCGTATGTCAGTAATGAAAATGAAATTTATTTTGCTTCAGACGGTCATCCCGGACTTGGAGGACTGGATGTTTTTGTAGGCCAGATTGATCCCGACGGGGGTATCAGTGATATCCAAAATGTAGGAGCTGATGTCAATTCGCCTAAAGATGATTTTGCCTATATAATTGATACAGCCACAAGACAAGGCTATTTTAGTTCCAATAAAGATGGTGGTAAGGGCTCAGATGACATTTATAAATTTCTGGAAACACGAAGATTAAAATGCAGTCAGGAATTATATGGCCTGATTACTGATCAGGCTACCGGAATGATTTTACCTGGGGCAAAAGTCAGTTTATATGACCGGGATTTGAATCTAAAAAGCACGATATATGCTGATGATACCGGAAATTATAATTTTAAAGTTGAATGTAAAGAAACGTATTATGTGAGGGCAGAAAAACCAGAATATAACACCAAAGAAGTAAGCATTGAAATTCCTGATAAAACCGGCAGAACAAATCTTCCAATAGCTTTAGAAAGTGCTAAATGCAAAGTTACTATTGGGGATGATTTAGGAAAATGTTTCGGTATCAAAATGATTTATTTTGACCTGGACAAATCCAACATCAGAGAAGAAGCTGCTTTGGATTTAGAAAAAATATTAGATGTACTCAATCAAAATCCTAAAATGAAACTGGATATCCGTTCTCATACAGATAGCAGGGCAAGCCATAAATACAATGAATCTTTGTCAGACCGAAGAGCAAAATCAACCATCGAATGGCTAATTACAAATGGTGTTGACAAAAACCGTTTAACAGGCAAGGGCTACGGCGAGACACAACTTGTAAACGAATGCTCAGATGGTGTAAAATGCAGCGAAGAAAAACATCAGGAAAACAGACGAAGCGAATTTATTATAACCGCTTTATAAAACTAAAATACCAAAAACCAATTCACCTCAGCTACCCTTCGGGGTAGCTTCTTAAAAATAAGTCGTTGCAAACATCACTTTACAACGACTTAATAACTAAACCTGAATACTAACTCTCTTTTTTAAATTTTTGCAAAAATATTGGTATAATACTTTTTACCAGTTTCTGCATCAATTTTAACAGCAATACCAAAGTGAGTATAATCTCCTTCGATATTTTGTTTATGTGATGGACTATCTAACCATGCTTTTAAAACACCTTCAGCGGTTTGATAGTTATATGCAATATTTTCTCCAACTTTTTTAGCACCCAGAACAGCGATAATATTCTCAGACCGGGCTACAAAATCATTATGATTTATAGCTTTATTTGCAATCATATAATTATCGTGTTCTTCAGATTTGAAAGAGATGTGATTGACTGTTATTAAACTATTCAATCCTATACTTACACGATACTTATTTATTAACTGCAATACCTCTAATTCAGAAGCATTATAGTTATATTCTGTTACAAGTTCAGACTTAGCAGTGTTAGTGCTTTCAACTGACTCTGATGAACAAGAACCAAAAATATAGACAACAGCCAAAAGCAAGATTGTCTGAAGCAATTTCTTCATAAAATAATTAGGTTAAAATATAAAGCAGAATTTGGGACAATTCGTTTTAATATTTGGAAACGTTATTAATTTACACTTCAAAAAAACAAAATTATCGTTTAAATGACAAATTTAATCGATGAAATGCACTACTATTTTTTATTTATAATATAATACTTACAATTAAGGTGATAATCGCTGAATACTCCAAGTAAAATCTGGCTGACTTTTATAACAAATTCTGTCATGCAGTCTATTAGCTCTGCCCTGCCAAAATTCAACTTCTAATGGAGTAACAATATAACCTCCCCAGTGCTCGGGTCGTGATATTGATTTTCCTTCAAAAGTAGTTTCCAGTTTTTTTAAATTTTCTTCTAAAAAAGATCTTGACGGAATCACCTCGCTTTGATTCGAAACAACAGCTCCCAATTTACTTCCGTCAGGACGAGAATCGAAATAATTGTCTGAGATAATTTCAGAAGTTTTTTGGGCAATTCCTTTTATAATGACCTGACGTTCCATTTCCTGCCAGAAAAAAGACAGACATACATGCGGATTTGCTGCAATCGCTTTTCCTTTTTCCGAATTATAATTGGTATAAAAAATAAATCCTTCTTCAGAAAATTTCTTTAATAAAACCACTCTCGATTTTGGAAACCCATCTAATCCAATGGTAGAAACAGTCATCGCATTTACTTCTCCGCTTCCGCCAAAATCTTCTACTTCATGAAACCACCGGTTAAAAAGGTTAATTGGATCTTCAGGAATAGAATCTTCCAGTAATTCACTTTTTTCGTAAGATCGCCTATAATTGCTTAAATCGTTCATTTTTTATTTTTTGTTACAAGTTAATTGTAAAATGTGAAATGCAAAATAATAACAGTAAAACTAAAAAAATATTACTTTTCACTCTTCAGTCTTTACTCTTTACTTTTTACTTTTTACTTTTTACTTTTTTACATCATTAAACTCAAACGAAACTCCGTCATCTGCTAAAAGTACATTTGGAAAAATTGTTTCAGCTTCTTCTTTAAAACGTTGAATTGATTCGTATCTTGTTGAATAATGCCCCAGGATCAATTGCTTTGCATTCGCTTTTAAAGCAATCGTTGCGGCTTCTTTCGCCGTTGAATGCAATGTTTTTTGTGCCAAAGGAGCTTCAGATTCCAAAAATGTAGATTCATGATATAAAATGTCTACATTTTCTATAATCTGGATAATAGCTTCATTATAAACAGTATCAGAACAGAAAGCATAACTTTTTGGCTGAATTGGATCAAAAGTCAGTTTTTCGTTTTCGATTATAGTTCCGTCATCAAGCGTAATATCTCCTCCGTTTTTTATTTTTTGATAATAAGCAACATGAATATTATAACGCTGAACCGCTTCAATATTTAACTTTCTTTCATCCGGTTTTTCTGTAAAGAGATAACCATTAGTGTAAACGCGATGCTTTAACGGAATTGTCTTCACTATAACTTTCTTATCTTCAAAAATAACTTCACTTTCTTTTGATTCTAATTCATGGAAAAACAAACTGTAAGTGGTCCATGATTCCGTCAATTTCAATTGAAGAAGAATAAGTTCTTTAATTCCCTTTGGACCATAAATATGTAAATCGCTAGTTCTTCCCAAAAGGGAAAAAGTCGAAACAGTTCCAATCAATCCGTAAAGATGGTCTCCGTGAAGATGGGAAATAAAAATGTGATTAATTTTTGAGAATTTAATCTTATTTTTCCGAAGCTGAACCTGCGTTCCTTCGCCACAGTCAATTAAAAACAACCTGTTTTTAATTTCTAAAACCTGAGAGGTAGGGTTTGTAATTGTCCTGGGAGTAGCTGCATAGCAGCCTAGTATAGTTAACTTCAATTTTATATTTATTCGTTTTTAGGTAAATCTTTTAATCGCCAAGGACTAAAAATAGATAAAAAATCGATTAAACAGCCAAATAAATTTAATCGATTAATTTATTTAAACGAATAAATACAAAAGGTGAGTTTTTAGAAGCCTAAGTCCCTTTCGATTTCTTCCATTTCGATAATATCATGAGCTTCTAAAAGAGAAGGCACAACGGTTAATTTATCAGAAATAGCATTGAAATCAAGCTCCGAAGCTACAATTACAAATGATTTCTTTGCTTTTTTTGCTGTTTGGAAAGTGGTAAAAAAAGTTTCAGATCACTTTCAGATAAATTGGAATCCGAAGTTAAATCGATAATAATATTTTGTTTTTCAAAGGTCTTAAACTGCTGCGTCACTTTATCCAAAAAAGATTTAAAATCTCCCTGAGTATCTTTAATAGTAACGGTATGTCCTTTCTGATCTACTTTCATTTTATAATTTGTGGGGCTTATATAAAAATTGATATTTCTGAACGCAAAGTTACGAAGTTTTTTTATTTGTTGTTTCAAGTTTCAGGTTTCAAGTTTCAGGTTTTGCTTGTCTTGAATATTTGTTAGAAAAAGTTTTGTCATTTCGACCTTTTGGGATAAATCACACTCATAAGTCGGCAAACATTGGCTCATATATTGCGGAGTTTTGTAGTGTGATTTCTCCCTTCGCTCGAAATGACAAACGTTACGCGACTTGAAACATTAAACTTGAAACAAAACTAAATCTATTGAATCTTAGAAGCCAAAAGATAAATAACCGCCATTCTAATCGCTACACCATTTTCTACCTGATTTAAGATTACAGAATGATCTGAATCAGCCACCTCAGAAGTGATTTCTACTCCCCTGTTGATGGGTCCCGGGTGCATGATTACGATTTCTTTTCCAAGCGAATCCAAAAGCGGTTTGTCAACTCCGTATTGCTGTGCGTATTCACGAGTTGACGGGAAGAAGTTTACATCCATACGTTCATTTTGTACACGAAGCATATTGGCTACGTCGCACCATTCTAAAGCTTTTCTCAAATTTGGTTCAACGGTAACACCTAGCGATTCAATATATCTCGGAATCAGCGTTTTTGGTCCACAGACTTTAACTTCAGCGCCCTGCATCTGCAAAGCATAAATATTAGACAAAGCTACTCTTGAATGCAGAATATCACCCACAATCACCACTTTTTTTCCGGCAACATCACCCAGTTTTTCTCTGATTGAATAACTGTCTAATAATGCCTGAGTTGGATGTTCGTGAGCACCATCGCCTGCGTTTACGACACTGGCTTTGACATTTTTGGATAAAAAATAAGCCGCTCCGGGATTGGAGTGGCGCATGACAACCATATCTACTTTCATTGAAAGGATATTGTTTACAGTATCAATAAGGGTTTCTCCTTTTTTAACCGAAGATTGGGCTGCTGAAAAACTAATCACATCTGCAGATAAACGTTTCTGTGCTAATTCAAAGGAAAGTTTGGTTCTGGTACTGTTTTCGAAAAAAATATTGGCAATGGTAATATCTCGTAATGAAGGAACTTTTTTAATTGGCCGGTTAATCACTTCTTTAAAATGATCTGCCGTTTCAAAAATCAGGTTTATATCATTTTCATTGATATATTTAATTCCTAATAAATGATTTACGCTTAATTCTTTCATTTTTGTTTCTTTAATATTATTTGTCAAATTCTGAATGACGAAATGTCCGGCATACAATACTTCTTTAAAGAGCAGCTACTCTATTTATTGGATCATTCGGTCTACAACTTCACTGTAATCCTGTAAATCTCTCGCCTCTTCATCAAAAACATTCTGCCATCTGAAACCCGGAATTTCAATTTTTGTCCTTGCCGATTCATTCCAGTTGACTTCAAAACCGTTGTTTCTTAGCACTTCCGCAACTTTCTTTCCTACAGCGATAGTAGTTGCTTCATCTGAATTATCTACTTTTTGAAAAGCGATATATAAACTGGGATCTTCAATAGAAACCGCTCTTGCTAAATCCTGTTCGTGATAAAAGCAATACCCATCAGATTCTACTTCATTTTCCTGAAGTTCTCTTTCTACCTCAACTACTTCGTATTCGCCGTCACTTGTGGTATATCCGGCATTGTGAAGCGCAATGATGTTTTCGTCTGCCAATTCATCAAACGCTTTTATCAGCTTTTCAGTATCTGTTGGCGTTTTCCAGTGCTTGCTTTCTTCCAGCAGTTTTTTGTATTCTTCGTCGATTATTTCAAAAGCCCATGCTTCTGAAATTTCGTCATCAAATTCGTTATCTTCAATTTCTTCTATAATGTTCTCTTTGATTTCATCAATAGAAAGAAATCCCATTCTTACCTGATTAAAAATTGATTCATAAATGAACGCTTCGTTTTCTGTCATGACTGTGTTTTCAATTTTTAACGATTTCTTTTAATTGGTAACCAAATGCACCACATCTTCGCCGTCATTTTCTTTCCAGCTCACTTTTACTTTTTCGCCATTAATCGCATCTACCTGACGGCCACGATAATCGGGCTGAATAGGCAAATTACGACTAAAACGTCTGTCGATTAACACCAGTAATTCGATTTCTGAAGGTCTTCCGAAAGACTGAATTGCGGTTAAGGCAGAACGAATACTGCGTCCGGTAAACAAAACGTCATCGATAAAAATGACTTTTTTGTTTTCGACTATAAAATTAATCTGGGTTTTATTGGCTTCAAGCGGTTTATCGGTTCTGCGGAAATCATCTCTAAAGAAAGTGATATCCAGATAACCCAGCGAAATTTCAGGTGTTTTGTATTCGTTCTCTAAAATTTGTTTCAAACGCTCCGCCAGAAAGACCCCTCTGGGCTGAATCCCGATTAAAATTGTATCTGAAAAATCAAGGTGTTTTTCGATTAACTGACAAGCCAAACGATGGAGTATGATAGTAACTTCTTTTGAATTAAGTAATACTTTCTGGCTCATAATTAATTGTAATGATTGGTCGGGCAAATATACAAATTCCGATTTAGGATTTATTCATTAATACTTCTTAAAAATTATTATTTTTTTTCAAAGAAACCCATGTAGCCTTGTGCCAGATGTATTCTAGCGGTCCTTGTTTATTTTTATTAAGCCACCACTTACAGAACCATAATTGTAATAGAAACAAAACAATACCAATTAATAAACTATAAGTCGCTCCGGTATATTCTACAAGTCCCAATCCGTATCGATAGTAAATAAAAGAGCCTACTATAGACTGCATTATGTAATTGGTCAGACTCATTTTACCAAACGGAATTAGTCCTGAAAGAATGTTTTGCACACGCTCTTTTTGATATAATAGTACAAATACAGCTACCATAAACATCATAAAAGCAAAATTAGACCATGACTTTACAATTACAGAAAGGGTTTTAAGCATCGATTTGTGCTCGATAATTTGTGATGAAAAAAATTTGAAACCGTATAAAGGGAGAAAAAGAAGAAAAGAAAAAAGCAGTACTTTTTTCCAAAACAAATTACTTTCTTGAGATGCGATAAACAATTTTCTGCGTCCCATTAACATTCCAAACATAAATAAAGCGGGAGCCTGAAAAAAACGGCCATTTTCCCAACACCAGAAAATTGATGCCCATCGTCCAAATTTTAAATTCCCAATTGCGTGATCCATAAAAGAATTGCTTTTTAAATATTCCCCCATCAATTTAAAATATGCATTTGAGATATTGGGTCCCGGAATATATTCCGGATGCAACAGCATATAAAAACACTTTATCCACTCCAAAGGCTGCAACATTAAAATAATAGCAGTAACAAAAACAGCTTTATCACTCCATTTACAAACCGGAATCAAAACAATTCCCAACACAGCATAAATCACCAAAATGTCACCTTCATAAAAAATAGTATTAAAAATACCAAAGCCTAACAAGAGTAATAATCTCCATAAAAATCTCATTCTAAAATCTTTACCTTTTCTTTCCTGATTATCATTTTGAATATAAAAGCTAAAACCAAACAGTAAGGCAAAAATAGCATAGGATTTTCCTCCAAAAAGAAAAAACAATGTTTCCCAAATTATTTTATCTAAGGATTTTATCCATTCCGGCAAATATTCGGGTAAGTAATAATAATCAAAATGTTCAATATTATGCAAAAACATAATAGACATAATAGCAAATCCCCTTAAGGCATCCACTACTTCAATTCGTGGTGCTTTGATACTTAAAGTACTGTTTGGCATAATTTCTTCGATATTTTTTTTACCAAAAATACTTTTATTTTTTAAAAAGACTAACAAATACCAAACAGATGCTTATTTTATATTAATTAAACATTCAATTTTAACAAATCAACAAAAATAGCTTAGTAGGCTATAATTGTAACTAATCCTGTAAAAACTTTGCCTGTTGTAAAAGCATATCCTTTATTATATAAGTTTTCTTTATATTTGAGTAAAACAAAAAACACCAAACATCATAAAACATAATCACCATATCCATTGATTATCATCGGTGGTTTAATGTAAACAATGAAAGGACTGAAGAAGATACTTCTGGCGTTTTTGAATATGGAAGTTATAAACCAGCAGGTGATGTGAAAACTGGAACTATTGAGGAATAAAAATGAATTTTTACCAACAAGAAATACATCGCATCAGCAAAATCTGTTATAAAAACGAAAGTCAGATCAAAACCGTAATACGGACTAAGAAATTTATTGAAACTAACTTCGAACAAGAACTTAATCTTGATGTTCTTTCCGATGCTCAATTCACATCGAAATTTCATTTATTGCGCTTATTTAAAAAATATTATGGCATGACACCGATACAATATTTAATTGACAGAAGAATAGAAAAATCTAAAGAATACCTGCAAAATGGAATGCCAGTAACTGAAACTTGTTTTGCGATTGGATTTGAAAGTCCTAGTTCTTTTAGTACTTTATTTAAAAATAAAATTGGGATTGCGCCAGTAGAATTTCAAAAAAGAGCAATTTTCGCAAAGTAGATCGGAATTGATTTTACAAACTTTGCATCAATCAATTTAAAAACATAAAAGATGAGAGTAAAAGTTATCGGGATTCCAGTTCAGGATCAGGAAATTGCATTACAATTTTATACGGAAAAACTAGGTTTTATAAAAAAACATGATGTACAATTGAGCGAAACTAATCGATGGTTAACACTAGTTTCGAAAGAAGAACAATTTGGAACTGAGATTTTATTAGAACCATCTCCAAATCATTTTGAACCGGCTAAAATCTATCAAAAAGCCCTTTTTGAAGCGGGAATTCCATACACACAATTCAACGTTGATGATATCGAAAAAGAATACAACAGACTTGTAAATCTTGGTGTAGAATTTAGCATGAAACCAACTGAAATGGGAACAGTTAAAATTGCAGTATTAAATGATATTTGCGGAAATAATATTCAGCTTATTGAAATATTGTAAAACTCAATGAACCCGATGAAAGAAAGTAATAGAAAATTCATATCTAACCCTAAAAGCCTATTTCTATTAGACAGCTTTGGTGCTTTGCTAACTACTATTTTGCTCTATTTTTTTCTTAGAAACTTCAACACTTTTTTCGGCTTATCAAAAGATATTTTCGAATACCTTTCATTAATTGCTTTGATTTTCTTTATTTTCTCGATCAGCTGCTTCTTTTTAGTAAGACAAAACCTGAAATGGTTTCTAAAAATAATCTGTACTGCTAATATTCTTTATTGCTTTCTTACATTAGGAATTATACTTTATTATTACCAAAGTATTTCTGTATTTGGTATTGTTTACTTTTTAGGAGAAATAGGCGTGATCACCGGAATTGTTTTTCTGGAAATAAAAATGATAAGAGAAAAGTAGCACACTTTTCAAAGGTTACAATTACTCTAATAAACATGGATAAATACAAAGAAACGTTTGAAACCTGGAACAAAATCGCAAAACTCTACGAGGATAAGTTTATGAATCTGAGTATTTATGATGAAACTTATGATTTCTTCTGCAGCTTTTTAAAAGACAATCAGAAAGTATTTGAAATTGGCTGCGGGCCGGGAAACATTACCAAATATTTGTTATCTAAAAAGCCTGAATTAAAAATTACAGGTATTGACATTGCACCAAAAATGATCGACTTAGCGAAGATAAATAATCCTACAGCTGATTTTAAAATAATGGACACCCGAAAACTGAATGAGTTAAATGAAAAATTTGACGCCATTATGTCCGGTTTTTGCCTGCCCTATTTATCCCAATCTGATTGTTCGAAACTTATTAATGATTCTGCACAAATTCTTACTGAAAATGGAATTTTGTACTTAAGTTTTGTACAAGGCGATGCTTCTAAATCAGGCTTTACTTCCGGAAGTTCCGGAGATCGTACTTATTTTTATTATCACTCTTTGGAAAATTTAAAAACAAGTCTTCTTGAAAATAATTTTGAAATTATAAAATTGTTCGAAATAAATTATCCCAAAGCTGAAGATGTTGAAATTCACATCATCATAATTGCAAAAGACAAAACTTTCTAATATTTGAAGTTAAAATCAAAATGATAAAACTTTTCGCTAAAATTGTATAACACATTTTCCTTGTTGCTAAAGTAATTTTATTTCTGAACTTAAAAACTCAGAATCATGCAAAATAAAATTACAAGATTGTTAATGGTATTGTTTATACTATTTTCATTTACAAGCTGCGAATTAGTTGGAGACATTTTTAAAGCCGGAATGGGTGTTGGAATCTTTATCGTGATTTTTATAATTGCGATTATTATCTGGATCTTTGCCAAAGTCTTCAAAAGGTAAAAAATAAAAAATCCCAAATTCATTTTTAATTGGAATTTGGGATTTTTAGTATTTGTTATTTATAGATTAAAGATTATACATCTTCTTTCTTTGTTCCTGAATTTTTTCATCATCAAGATATTCGTCAAATGTCATATAACGGTCGATCACTCCGTTTGGTGTCAATTCTACAATTCGGTTACCAACAGTCTGTGCAAACTCGTGGTCATGTGTAGTGAAGATTACAGAACCTTTAAAGTTTTTCAATGAGTTGTTGAAAGCTGTGATAGACTCCAGATCTAAGTGGTTTGTCGGCTCATCAAGCATTAAAATGTTAGCACGCTCCATCATCATCCTGGAAAGCATACAACGCACTTTTTCACCTCCTGATAAAACTCTGGATGTTTTTAAAGCCTCTTCTCCGGAGAAAATCATTTTCCCTAAGAAACCTCTAATAAATACCTCATCACGCTCTTCTTCTGTTTTAGCATATTGACGTAACCAGTCTACCAAAGTTAAATCATTTTCGAAGTATTTATGGTTTTCTGCCGGTAAATATGCCTGATTGGTTGTAATTCCCCAGTCAAAAGTTCCAGAATCTGCTTTTTGTTCGTTGTTTAAGATTTCGTAGAAAGCAGTTGTTGCACGTGAATCTTTAGAGAAAAGAACGATTTTGTCGCCCTTTGCCATATTCAAATCCACATCTTTGAATAAAACTTCCCCATCTACTGAAGCAGATAAACCTTCTACATTCAAAATCTGATCTCCGGCTTCACGATCCTGATCGAAGATAATTGCTGGGTAACGGCGGCTTGAAGGTTTAATTTCTGAAATATTCAATTTAGAAATCATTTTTTTACGAGAAGTTGCCTGTTTCGATTTTGCAACGTTCGCGCTAAAACGACGAATAAATTCTTCTAATTCCTGTTTCTTTTCTTCCGCTTTTTTGTTTTGCTGTGCACGCTGTTTTGCCGCTAACTGGCTGGATTCGTACCAAAATGTATAGTTTCCTGAGTAGTGATTGATTTTTCCGAAATCAATATCAGAAATATGAGTACAAACCGCATCTAAAAAGTGACGGTCGTGAGATACAACGATCACAGTATTTTCATAATTTGCAAGGAAGTTTTCTAACCATGCAATTGTCTCGAAATCCAAATCGTTGGTAGGCTCATCCATGATCAATACATCCGGATTTCCGAAAAGCGCCTGCGCCAAAAGCACACGTACTTTCATTTTTCCTTCCATATCAGCCATCAAAGTATAGTGCTGATCTTCGTTGATTCCTAGGTTAGACAACATCGCAGCAGCATCAGAATCAGCATTCCATCCGTTCATTTCCTCAAACTGAACCTGAAGCTCCCCTATTCTGTCTGCGTTTTTATCGTTGTAGTCTAAATAAAGTTCATCCATTTCCTTTTTAACAGCATACAAAACTTTATTTCCCATCAAAACTGTTTCCAAAACCGTATGCTCATCGAACATGTTGTGGTTTTGGTTTAAAACCGACATACGTTTTCCTGGTTCTAAATGGATATGTCCCGAAGTTGGGTCCATATCGCCCGAAATGATTTTTAGAAAAGTAGATTTTCCAGCACCATTGGCTCCAATAACGCCGTAAATGTT
The DNA here is from genome assembly GCF_029625295.1 of Flavobacterium gyeonganense. Lineage (NCBI taxonomy): Bacteria > Pseudomonadati > Bacteroidota > Flavobacteriia > Flavobacteriales > Flavobacteriaceae > Flavobacterium > Flavobacterium gyeonganense. The sequence goes on from NZ_CP121112.1 coordinate 145,009, forward strand.
TCCGTGAGTAAAAGTTGTATTTACTTCGTCAAACAAAATTCGTTTGCCAAATTGTACTGATAAATTATTGACTGTTAACATGAATGTCTTTTTTATTAATTTGGTGCAAAAGTAAGGAAAAAGGTTCTAAGTTACAAAGATGCTAAGGTGCTAAGTTTTTTTGTGTTTTTGAACCATATAAGTTATATAAGTTCATATAAACTGTATGTTATGTTTTAATCTTGCAAAGTCACAGAGGCGCAAAGCTATTTATAAAGATGTTCCCTAAAATAGAAAAAACTTTGCGTCTTAGCGAATTTGCGAGAATTATTCAAACAGTAATTACATTATATAACTTATATGATAAAAAACTTCAAAGTTTGCTTTCTTTCTCTAGAGCGACTTCCAAACTTTCAAAATTCGAAACTACTTTTTTGATCAAACCTTCTTTATTGAGGATAAAATGCGTTGGAAAAGCATTCAACTGAAGCGTTTCATTCATGTATTCTTTCATGTTTGGAATCACGGAATACGACAATGGTTTTCTTGCTAAAAACGTTTTTAATTGCTCTGGCGTATCTTCGGCAAGGCTTATAAAAACAATATCTTTTCGGGCTTTGTACTTTGAAGCCAAGGCATTGACCTGCGGAAATTCTTTTATACAGGCTACACAGTGAATGTACCAGCATTTGATTACGATTATTTTTCCTTTCATAGATTCGTTTGAAACTACATTTCCGTCTAAATCTTTGAATGAAAAATTTGGAAAAGAGGTTCCTTCCATTTTAAAATTGTGCAAAGCATCAAAAGCCTGCTGATTGATTGTGGCTTTTATACTGGTATCTGATTTTGGAAGAATTTTGAATAATTTATAATAGAAAACCGAATCAGCTGATTTTAATCGGATTGGGATTAAATTTCCGTTTACTAACTGATTTAAAAATGTTTCTTTTGAGATTTCTTTTGAAAGATGATCAAAGGCGGTGAAATCTCTGGAAAGCATGATGTTTTTGCTTTGATATGCTGACCATTCGGTAAAATTCTTTTGAATTTGGATGGGATTAACCTCAGGATTTCTCAGTTTACTTTGAGCTGAAGAAATAGTAAAGATTAGAAATGTTACTATAAAGATGATTGGTTTTTGCATGAAATTTAATCGAATAATTTTAGGCTCAAAAGTACGCAAAATTAATGTTTCCCGCAGATTTTACAGATTTTGGAGATAAATTGATTTGGCAAACTTCCTTATAAAACGTAAAGCCCTAGCCCTGATCGAGGCGTTATCCTTTTGTGGCGGTCCCGATAACTATCGGGAGCCACAAAAGATTAAGCGGAGAGCAGGACACGAGCGATAGCGAAGTGACGAAATAAACAGCTCCTAAACTTAAACATAAAAAAACCTGACAATTACTTGCCAGGTTTAGAATGCTCTCCTCTAAGCAAAAACCAAATAACAAATTACCTAAAATCGATACATTGTGGAAATATAAATCAGATTAAAAAATAAATAACCAAACTCAATTTTAACCTTACCAATTTTTTATTTCCTTAATTTTAAAACATTCAACTTATTAATTGGGATGAATATCTCCACCGGATTTATGCCGGCAGAGAGATCTGTTACCAATTAACACAACTTCACTTAAACTACTTTACTAACTCAAACTTTTATATTAACTTTTTAAGACTTGTATAAACTGCCAGCTCAACATCGGCATGGTCTTTTGTATTACAATCTTCAATTAAACTTTTTAAATCTGCTGATTTTAAAGTTGATTTATTATCTAAAACGCGTAACAATTCCTGTGACGCATCGCTCAGCTTTTTAGCTAAAGGCAAAACTGGCTGTACTAATGGTGCATTGGCACTTAAGTCATTTAATTCTTTATCTAAGGCAATCCATTTGCTGAAAAATGCAGCAACTTTTGCTTTATTTTCAGGTGTTTTACTTGCCATATACTGCGTTACAGCATTATCAAAAGCCAATGCATCTTTTGCATCCGGCGTGCAGGCATCTGCAAAAAGAGTGAACGGTGAATAGGTTTGATATTCTGTTCCGTCTTTGTTTCGTGTATATCCTTTTAGAGGTTCGCAAACATTTGAGAATTCATTAAGGGATTTTACATTTTGATTGTTTGCAATATTTCTTAAAATCACATCTTTGTTGCGAATGTGTGTCAGCCCTAATTCTTCTAACCGGAATGAAACCGTTTCAAGGCGTCTGCGCATATCGGCTACATCTGTAATATTTTCGGCTGACCAAAGTCTTTCGGCAATTGCAGCTGTTCTGGGCCAAATTCTGGAATCTATTGTTTCCGGCGTTGCCAATTCTGTCCACATTGGAGCTTCCCCACCTAAAATTCTAGCTTTTTCTTCTGCTGTCAACTCCACTCCTTTCGGCATTGGGTCATTCAAATAATGGCTTTCAATTGGGTACATCAAATCGATATAATATCCGTTTGACAAGACTGCTTTGTAACCTTTTTTTACCGCTTCTGCTAAAGACTGGCCTGGCAGAATACCTTCATTTGGTCCTCTCCACGAATGAACGATTGCTTCTTTTGAAAGATTTTTGGTTAAAATTTCTTCCCAGCCCATCAACTGTTTACGGTGTTTTTTTAGCATCGGAGCCAGCTGCATGGTGAAATATGTTTGTAATTCGTGATTTGTTGCTAATTTATTTTTCTTTTTAAATTCCTGAATTTTAGGATTGGCATCCCAGTCTTTCCCTTCATTTTCATCTCCTCCAATGTGAAAATAATCTCCGGGAAACAATGGGCAGACCTCATCAAAGATTTCGCTTAACAATTGGTATGTTTGTGGGTTTGTGGGATCTAATGTAGGCGTAAAAATACCTGCATTTCTTTCGACTGTATAGGTTGCAATTGCTGTTCCCTGAATATTTTTTTCTGCTCCGCCTTTTACCGTAATTGCTTTGCTTCCTATTTCAGGATAAGCAGTCAATATCGCAGTTCCGTGACCCGGAACATCAATTTCCGGAACAATCAAAATACCGCGTTCATCAGCATATTTTACGATATTTCTAATTTCTTCCTGTGTATAATACATTCCATCCGAAGCCAGTTCAATTAGTTTTGGATGTTTTTTCATTTCGATTCTCCAGCCCTGGTCATCCACTAAATGCCAGTGAAAAACATTCATTTTCATAGCTGCCAGTCCGTCAAGATTTCTTTTGATAACATCTACCGGCTGAAAATGCCTTGCAGCATCAATCATCAAACCTCTCCATGTAAATCGTGGAAAATCTGAAATTTGTGCGTTCGGAAAATAAAATGATTTACTATTATTCTGCAACAGCTGCAATAACGTTTCAAGGCCATGTAAAGCTCCCAGATCGCTGGTTGCCTCTATTGTAATTTTATTTTGTTTGATGTCTAAATGATAACTTTCATCTTCATACAAACCAATTTTTCCGCTTTTAATGCAGTTAATCTGAAGTTCAGCTGTTGGAACTTCGTTTAGTTTTGAAACAAAATCCTGTCCGAAAAAAAGACCTGTTCTGCCATCTAAGCGACGTAAAAAACGGGTTACCCCTCCAAAAATTCTCGGATTTGGATTGCCGGTAATATTTACTTTAAAATTTTTACTCAAAGTAAAACTTCCGTCATTTAAAACAACATTTTGCGGCCAGGGCATAAGATTTAGCTGCTCTTTTTTAATCTGAGCACTAGAAGTTAAACCTGCTAATAGTAGGACTAGTATGTATTTCATTTTATGGCGCTTGAAAAATGGTTATCCTGAGACAACATTAATAAATAGATAAAAAATCCAGAATGATCACTCTATTGATCCTCACTATCAGTATGAAATCAATCTGAATTTGGTCATTTGATTAAATCAAATCCTAAAAATAATCTTAGTAATCAAAACGTTTGAAAGCCTCAATAGCTTCGTATTCTGCCAAACCTAATTCATCGTATAGAATGGCTGTGTTTTTGTTTCGGTCTTCTGCCCTAACCCAAAACTCTCTTGAATCATTCCCCTGAAACATAACCCTGTCTTTTTGAGACTGGTGATATAAAATCGCATGACGCTTCAGTAATACTTCAGATGGAGAAAGCGGAACAGCCATGTCTATTTCGTGAATATCCCATTCGTGCCATGCTCCTCTGTACAACCATAACCAACAGTCATCCATATATTTTTGTGGTTTTAATTCTTTCATCGCAGCAAATATTGCATTCAGACAAACTTCATGCGTCCCGTGCGGATCAGCAAGATCACCAGCAGCAAATACCTGATGTGGTTTTATTTGAGCAATAACATCTTTTACGATTGCAATATCTTCAGGACCTAACGGTTTTTTCTTTACCTGTCCGGTTTCATAAAACGGAAGATCTAAAAAGTGCGTGTTTTCATCTTTTAGTCCGATATATCTTGTTGCAGCATACGATTCCCTTCTTCGAATCAGTCCTTTTAATTTTCGAACTTCCAATGAATCTACCTGATCTTCAGATTTGTTGTTCAAAAATTCAATTACGGATTTGAAATTAATTTTAGCATCGGCATTACCAACAAAATCGTTACATACTTCAGCAAATTTTAATGCTTCGTCATCTGTAACCGCTATATTTCCTGAGGTTTGATATACTACGTGTACATCATGCCCCTGTTTAATTAATTTTGAAAAAGTTCCTCCCATAGAAATCACATCATCATCAGGATGCGGACTAAAAAGAATCACTCGTTTTTTTGCCGGATTGGCTCTTTCAGGACGATGTGAATCATCCGTATTAGGTTTTCCTCCAGGCCATCCTGTAATAGTATGCTGCAATACGTTGAACATGTTAATATTCAAATCGTACGCAGAACCTTCCTGTGCGAGAAGATCAGACATTCCGTTGTTGTTGTAATCACGATCTGTCAATTTTAAAATCGACTGTTTTGTTTTTTGGCACAACCAAACAATGGCTTTGCTTTTTAATTCCTGTGTCCAGATACATTCACCCACTAACCAAGGTGTTTTGAAACGTGTTAATTCTGAAGCCGCTGACTGATCTAAAACGAAGGTTGCATTAGGATGGTTTTGTAAAAATGTGGCCGGAATTTCAGAACTGATATCACCCTGAATGGTCCTCTTGATGATATCGGCTTTGTTTTGTCCCCATGCCATTAGTACAATTCTCTTCGATCTCATAATGGTCGAAACTCCCATGGTAATTGCTCTTTTCGGAACGTTATCAATACCATTAAAGTCAGATGAAGCATCTACTCTTGTAATGTGATCCAGTGTAATAATTCTGGTTCCGGAGTTGATGTGTGATCCCGGTTCGTTGAAACCTACGTGACCTGTACGTCCGATACCTAATAACTGAAAATCAAGACCTCCGGCTTGTTTGATATTCATTTCATAGTCTATACAATATTGATTCAGCTCATCAATTGCAACAGTACCGTCGGGAATATTAATATTTTCAGGATTTATGTCAATATGATTAAAAAGATGCTGATGCATGAAATAGTGATAGCTCTGATTATTCTCCTTTGACATTGGATAATATTCATCCAGATTGAAAGTGATTACATTTCTAAAACTTAATCCTTCTTCTCTATGCATTCTTACCAATTCCTCGTACACTTTTATAGGAGAAGACCCTGTTGCCAGACCTAATACACAGGTTTTATTTTTTTCTTGTTTTGATCTGATTAATTGTGCGATTTCCTGTGCTAAAATTACAGAAGCCTCTGCTGAACTTTTAAAGATTTCATTGTGAATTTTCTCAAATCTTGTCTCTTCAAATTTCCCTGCACTTTTATAGCTGATATCAGGTTTTATTTCTAAAGCACTTTTCATTTTTTTCTTTTTTGGTATTATATAAAGGTAAAGTTTTTAATATAATGGTATAAGTAACTTTCATCACTTATACCATTTTACAACCATACTTATTTTTTTATTTTTAGAAATTTGGAGCGTCAACATCCCACCATAGTCTTGTTGCTCCATTGTCAGGGCCACCAAGTACAGCAGAACCAGATTCAACACCTTTGGGGTTATTTGCAACTTCACTTTGAGCAAAAGGCAATCTTCTAACTCCAAGTTCAGTACTAATTATACCGCCACTTTTGTTGTTTGTAATTCTAAACAATTTTGGATAACCAGTTCTTCTAAATTCTGACCATGCTTCCTGACCATCCGGATAAGTAGCAATCCATTTTTGAGTGATAATTTTTTCAAGATTTGTTTCTTTATCTGCACCCCAGGCAACAGTAACTTTTGAAACTGCAGGTCTATTATTAGCAGGAAATAAAGGATCAACATAATCCATCGCTTTTTTTGTATTATCCGCAGCATAAGCAATTGCCCCTTCAATACCATTTTGTTCAAATGATGCAGCTATACCGGCTTCATACAATTCTTTGCCAGTCCCTCCCATATTCCAGCCTCTTAAAGCACCTTCTGCTCTTAAAAAATAAACCTCAGCGGTAGACATCCAGGTAACTTCGCCAGTTTTTGTTCTGGGTCCGGTTTGAGAAAATTTAGCATAAGTAGTCCCTGAAGGATAAGTAACTCCTGTTCTTACCGATGCATACTGTCCGGGAGTAACTTCAGCAGTTTCCCAATATTTTGCAATACGTGGATCTCCATAACCTCCTAAGATAGACTGCATATCAGCTCCCATAAATAGTCCAACCCAGGAATGACTCATTACATCAATCACGTTAAGATCCACAGGAGATTTAACTTTCATTACATCACTATTAACTTTAAAAACACCAATTGGATTATTTACAGCTTTTTCAGCTTCTATTTTAGCCAATTGCGGATCAACTTTAGAAATACGCATAGCCATTCTCAAACGAAGCGAGTTTGCATATTTCACCCATTGTGTATAGCTTCCTTCATATGCAGATAAATCTGTACCAGTAAATGCAGAAGGTTCATTTTCATTAATTCTCTTTGTTAACTCAGCAACTGCGAAATCAATATCTTTAAACATTTGTGTATAAATATCTTTTTGCGAATCATACAAAACTGCGCCTAAGTCACCAAATTTAGAATATACTGCAGGGCCGTACATATCAGTTATTCTTTGCATTTGTGCCACTTTTATAATTAATGACCATGCATAGAATTGATCAAATTTTCCTTCGGCTCTTTGCTTAACTTTATAAAGATTTGAAATAACATCAAGATAAGCTGTATCCCATGCAAAGCCATTCCACCCGGGATTTAAAGCATAATCATAGTTGTTTAGTGTTCCAAATGGTACCGGAGTAATCATATAACCTGACCACGCATCAGCTTGTAAACTTTGTTGTAATTGGTACTGCCAGGTAATATCAGAAATATACATTCTACTAAAAGAAGGTTTAAACAAACTTTTAATATTATTATAATCTTGCTCTAACTGTTCAGTTGTAGCCCCTGTTGGGTTAGTGTTTATATCTTCAAAATTATCTGTACAACTCATCGCTGCAAGTAAAGAGAAACATAATGCAGTTGTTTTTATTTTATTTATTGTCATGATTGTAAGATTTAGAAAGTTAAGTTTAAATTAATACCAATACTTCTTGTTGATGGCATTCCGAAAACATCAACACCTTGTAAACCTTCTCCAGTACTTAAAGCTACGTTTGGATCAAATGGAGCATCTTTGTAGATAAAGAATAAATTTCTTGCAATTAATGAGATACTTGCCGACTCTACTAAAGGCAATTTATCTTTTTTGAAAGTATAACCAATAGAAACCTCTCTTACACTTACATTTGTAGCATCATAAACATACTCGCCTGAAACCCCATTTCTACCTGCTGTGTTAGTATAATAATCAAAGGCATCCATTGAGGTTACCGGAGTAGTACCATCACTAGCTTTTACTCCATTTATTTTTACTGCACCTGCATTTCTGGCATCACCAGTTGCCTTAGACACTCCGTTATAATCATTGATTGCCTGAGTTAAACTTAAAACTTCACCCCCAAATCGTCCATCAAGTAAAACATTGGCAGTAAATGAACCTATTTTGAATGTATTTGACCAACCTAACATAAAATCAGGATTTGCATTACCCACTTCTTCCCAATCTGTTCTTTGAATAGTATTATCATCATTTACCAATATTCTTCCCTGATTATCTTTTTTAAATTTTATCCCTTCGATAACTCCAAAAGGTCTTCCTTCAATTAGTGCATACCTATAAGTATTTGAACCTGGATCTGTAAGTGTTATTCTTCCTCCTTCTCCTTGATCTGCAGGAATGTCATTTACTTTACTTTTATTTTGTGAGTAATTAACTCTGGATTCCCAATTGAATTTATCCCCTTTTATAATATCCGCAAATAATACAACTTCAAAACCTTTATTTGAAATACTACCTGCATTGATTAGATAATTTACATAACCATTAGTATTTGTAGTTCCTGCAGGAACCTGCATTAATTGATTTTTGGTTTCAGAATCATAATATGAGAACTCAAATCCTAATCTATTATTAAATATTCTCCACTCTGTACCAATTTCAACCTCAGATTTCATTTCAGGTTTTAATGTAGTTCCTGGTATTGGCCCACTAGTTGGTACAATGCTTCCTGCGACGATAGTAACAGTTGGATTTGTAATAAATGCAGTAATATCATTACCGGCTTGTGCATAAGTAGCACGAACTTTTCCAAAGTTAATAAAATCAGGCATTGTAGCCATTTCACTAACAATAGCCGTCATACCTACTGAAGGATAATCATACCCTGGTGAATCAGTATTAACTAAAGTAGATGACCAGTCTTTTCTTATAGCTGCATCTAAAAACAAATAATCCTTATATCCAAAAGTTGTAGCAGCAAATAATGATTGTACTTCTCTTTGATATGCTGTTTGTACATTCCCATTATTACTTGCAAAATTTCCTAATGTAAAAACGTTAGCATAATTTAATCCTCCACCGATTCCTGAATCAAGAGTTACACCAGCACTTTTACCATTATTGATACTGGCACCTATTGTAGCGTTGAATGAAAAATGCTCAGAAAATTTTGTATTAATTAAGCCTATCAAATCTGCATAATTTTGATTCGAAATTAAAGTCGAATTAAGATATCTACCATTTGTATGTACTAATGAAGTGGCAGATGTGGCAAACATTTCTTTTTGGAAATTGTTCTCACTTCTATTATAGCTGTATCTAGATGTTAAATGAAACCAATCTGCAATTTTATAATCTAAAGCAATAGCTCCGTTGAAAAAATTATTGGTATCAACAGATTTTTGCTTGTTTATTTGCCAATATGGATTCTCATTGCTTTCGTTAACAGTAGCAAAACCAGGATAATTCTGAATCATCATGTTTCTTACAGGATCATAAACTTCATATGTTTTTAAATCATTTAAACTAAATGCTCTTGGATGGGAAAAAACACCACTAATTGGATTAAAATACAATCCATTTGTAGGTCTGTTGTCAATTTTTTGAACAACATAATTTCCTGTTACGGCAACATTTAATTTATCTTTGAAAAAAGTACTTGTCTGACGAATCCCGAAATTATTTTTCTTCAAATGATTTCCGGGCATAATTCCTGACGCATCTGTATTTGCATAAGTTAAGCTAGTTGTATTTCCCTCAGTAGCTTTAGAAAAAGACATAGAAGTAATTTGATTAACCCCAGTTTCAAAAAAATCATCTACATCACCCTGAACCTTTTCTTTAGCCCCCCAGCTTCTTGCATCACCAACATTGGAAGTATAATCAGATTGAAATTTTGGCAAATAAGCTGCAGACTCAAAAGTAGTTACAGAGTTTATATTAAAAGTACCTGAGCTTGCTTTTGGTTTTTTTGAAGAAAGTAAAATTACTCCATTTGCTCCTTGAGACCCATACAAAACAGAAGCAGCAGCGCCTTTAAGTACTGTCATTCCTTCGTAATCATCCGGATTTATTAATGAAACAATATCACCTCCGTCACGATTACCCCCTGCAAGATCTCCAAAGGTTCCATTTGGCTGAGATGCCCCGGAACTTACCAAAGGAATACCATCTATAACGTATAATGGCTGGTTATTCGTAAAAGATGAATTACCACGAATAACGACCTTTGTAGATCCCCCGGCACCGGATGAACTTTTTGTAATTGCCACACCAGCAATTTTACCGGCAACTGTATTAATAAGATTAGCATCTTTAACCCTCGTAAGTTCATCACCTTTAAGCTCCTGAGCTGCATAAGTTAAAGATTTTCTAGTCTTTTTTATACCTAATGAAGTCACAACAACCTCATTTAAAGCATTTGACACTGCAGTTGCCATTTTAACATTAATTTCAGTTGACTCTCCTACAACAATCTTTTGTGTTTCAAGACCTACATAACTAAAAATTAGTGTTTGTCCGCTTTGTACATCAATTGAGTATAGACCGTCAAAATCAGTAGTAGTGCCTTTTTGACCACCTTCTACAGAAACAGATGCCCCTGGTAACGGCATCCCATCAGAATCTGTAATCAAACCTTTGACATTTTTTACCTGAGCAAGTGAAACCTGCGCTGTAAAAACAATCATAAAGATTAATAAAATTTTTTTCATGTTTATTTATTTTGTTAGTTATGGTGTAAATTTATCCTTAAGGGATTGTTAAAAAAAATAATTTAAACCAACTGCGAAAAACTTTAAACCAACGACATAAAACAATCAATAATGCGTTTTACGAAAACGTTATCTTAACAAAATAACACACGTTTTCTATTATTTTATAAAATTTTATTTAAAAAAATTGCGTTTCATTAAAGAATTGTTTAAAGTTGCATGATAATTAAGCTAACCATAATCGACCTAATCCATCACTACATTGAGTGAAATTCAAAAATTAAATTTTGATATTAAACTTCAAAATCACATCTGGTTCTGGGGAAGTTATTTTACTCTTAATTTTTTAAGATGGGGTGCTTATTTTAATGATTACGATTATTCATTTAAGTCAAACCTGATTGAATTTTCGCTACATATACCATTAGTCTATTTCAATCTTTTTGTTTTGGTACCCAATTATGTTTTAAAACAAAAATATTTTAAATATACCATCGCGTTATTAATTAGTCTTTTTGCTGTCTATTTACTCAAAACAGCCCTAACCTATTATATTATTTCAGAAAATATATGGCCGGAAGCTAATCGTGAATATAAGCCTTTTGATATCAATCATATTTTTGCAGTTTGTATTGGCGAACTGTATGTTTTGGCAATGGCATCTTCTATTTATCTGACGCTAACTTGGCTGCGGGAGAGAGAAAGAAACAGGTCGTTGAGGGAAAATCAATTTAAAATAAAACTTAAATACCTCGAAAATCAGATTCAGCCTCACTTTTTCTTTAATACATTAAATAATTTATATGCATTATCATTAGAATCTTCTGATAAAGTTCCTGATGTAATTATTAAATTATCAAATCTAATGGAATATGTTTTATATGATGTAAAAGGAACCAAATCTATATTATTAATAAAAGAAATAGATTACATTCAGAATTATGTCGAAATTGAAAAGCTTCGTTTTAAAAATGTTGAGGTCGCTATTAACCTTGAATCCGATATTGAAGATATCAAGGTGCCGCCTTTAATCTTTATTTCGTTAGTTGAAAATGCCTTTAAACACGGAGGATTAAACAATCAGAATCTAAAAATTAAGATAAACTTCAAAATTGTTAACAATAAAATGCTTCATTTTGAAATACTTAATAATTTTGTAATTTCACAAAAAAATAACCCTAAAGGCGGTATCGGTTTATTAAATACCAAGAAACGATTGAAGTTAATTTACAGGAATAATTTTAGCCTGCAATACAAAACAAAGCTGAATTACTATATAATAAGTTTGCAAATACCTATTCATAATGAAGATTAAATGCTTATTAATCGACGATGAACCTTTAGCAATTAAAGTTTTACAAAATTATTTCACCAATTTTCCTGACTTTGAGGTTATAGGTACGTTCAATAATTCTTTAGAAGCACTGGATTTTATAAACAGTACACCTGTCGATGCTGTTTTCCTTGATATTAATATGCCCATGATGACAGGGTTTGAACTAATTAGCTTAATCGAAAACAAAACTAAAGTAATTATTACAACCGCTTTTAGGGAATTTGCAGCCGAGAGCTATGATCTTGATGTTTTAGATTATCTCGTAAAACCTATTCCTTTACCAAGATTTATTAAGTGTATTAACAAAATCACTGCCGAATACAATTTAAAAAACAATATCAAAACTGAAATTCCTAAGGTAGATTCGCATATTTTCATCAAAGTTGATAAAAAAATGATGAAAATTAATATCGAAGAAATTTTATTCGTTGAAGGAATGAAAGAGTACATAAAAATTGTTACTTCTGATAAAACTTACATTACTCATAAATCTATTACTGCCCAATCAGAAGAACTGCCTGGAGATAAATTTATACGCATTCATAAATCCTATGTAATTGCGATTAATAAAGTTAAGTCAATTGAAGGAAACAGGATTCAAATCATGTCACATACAATTCCGATAGGCCGAAACTACAGTAAGGATGTAAAAGCCAAAATTTTGGAATAATCACTAAATCGATATCGCTACTCTCAAAATAACAACACATTGTTGAATAAATTATGTTGTTTGTATAATTTCTTCATTATTTATGATTTTTTATTTTTTTTAAAAGTTGTAACAAATATATTTACCACTTTAAAAACCACTAAAAAAAACTAAAAAAAACTTAATTACATTATGAATTCAGAAAATGTACAAACCAAATGGGGGCAATTTATTTCACTGATAATTGTCTTTTTCTTTTGGGGTTTTGTTGGTTCTGCCAATGATATCCTGATCCCAGTCTTCAAAAAAGTATTTACTTTATCCCAGGTACAATCTCAATTAGTTGCATGGGCATTCTATGCCGCTTATTTTGTGGGATCTATAATTTTCTTTTTAGTGTCTCTAAAATCAGATGTTTTACAAAAATTTGGATATAAAAAAACACTTGCTGCAGGTTTACTGCTATCTGCAGTTGGTTCATTTTTATTTGTTCCTGCTGCTACAATGGAAAGTTTTCCGTTCTTTTTAACTGCCCTGTTTACAGTTGGATTAGGATTTTCTATTCAGCAAATTGTCGCTAATCCTTTAGCCATTAAAATGGGAAGTCCTGAAACTGGAGCACACCGTTTAACATTGGCCGGAGGCATCAATTCTTTCGGAACAACAATTGGGGCAATCTTATTAGGAATCGCCTTATTTGGAATGGGAGATAACAAAAAAACAAACCTTTCTCTTGAAGACATCAAATTGCCTTTTATCATCTTAGGTGCTGCCTTTATATTGGTAGCCATTTTCATGTACTTTTCTAAAATTGAAGATCCGGCTAAAATTGAAGAAGCTAAAATAGAGAATAAACATACTAATTTTAATATTCTTGACTACCCTCAGCTGTATTTGGGAATGTTGGGAATCTTTATTTATGTTGGAACAGAGGTTACAATCATCAGTAACTTGCCTGCATTACTTCACACAGCTGAATTCGGAAATATATTGGAAGATGCCATTGCTCCATTCATCGCATTATATTGGGGAAGTTTAATGATCGGACGCTGGAATGGAGGTGTGAATGTTTTCAACACCTCAAACCTTGTAAATACTGCACTTAAATTTATAGTACCAGCCCTTGCTTTTGGAGTAATCATTGGAGCCAATATTTTTGCTGCACATGATGTTTCCGCATTTTACATTTATCCAATCTGGATTTTACTATTTATAGCAGTAAGTTTTGTTGGAGGTAAAAATGCCGGGAAAACTTTAATGCTTTTCGGAATTTCAGGTTTATTAATGATGGTATTTGGATTATTTTGGCCAAATCCTGAAATTGCTAAATTCTTCTTTATTTCCGGAGGACTGTTCCTGTCTATCATGTGGCCTTCAATTTTCGATTTAGCTATCGCAGGATTAGGAAAAAACACAGGAAAAGCTTCTTCGTTCTTAATCATGATGATTCTTGGAGGAGGAGTTATCCCATTGGTTCAGGGAAGTATCTGCGATTTAGACGCCACACATCCGAAAGGAATATTAGGGATAACATATACACATTTTTCATATATCGTGCCTCTTCTTGGTTTCGCCTATCTTGCATTTTACGGTTTCTACTGCCCTAAAATATTAAAGAAACAAGGTGTTAGTCACGTAATAAGCGAAAGCGGAGGACATTAAAATTCAGTTCTTCCAAAACATAAAAAAATCCGTTTTACTTCAACAAAAAGTAAAACGGATTTTTTTATTCCTTTAAAAGTTATCAAATAAAAAATCGCCATATTCTAATAAAAATGACGATTTTAACTATTTTTTTAAAAGTAAACTATTTGTTCCCTTTCTCAAAATCAGCTACAAACTGAGCCAATCCGATATCAGTCAAAGGATGTTTCAACAGTCCTGCAATAGCAGACAATGGTCCTGTCATCACATCTGCACCAATTTTAGCACAGTTTACAATATGCATGGTGTGACGCACAGAAGCTGCTAAGATTTGAGTCTCATAACCATAGTTATCATAGATTTCTCTAATTTCCTGAATCAAATTCAGACCATCAGTAGAAACATCATCCAAACGTCCAATAAAAGGTGAAACATAAGTTGCTCCTGCTTTTGCAGCCAATAAAGCCTGACCTGCAGAGAATACAAGTGTTACGTTTGTTTTAATTCCTTTATCAGAAAAATATTTTGCAGCCATAACCCCTTCTTTTGTCATTGGCAATTTTACCACGATCTGATCATGCAATTCAGCTAATTCCTCACCTTCTTTCACCATTCCTTCAAAATCCAGCGCATTTACTTCAGCACTTACATCACCATCAACAAGATTACAGATGTCAACATAATGTTTCAAAATGTTGTTTTTACCTGTAATTCCTTCTTTTGCCATCAAAGACGGGTTTGTTGTTACACCATCCAAAACACCTAATGCTTGTGCTTCCTTAATTTGAGCTAAATTAGCCGTATCAATAAAAAATTTCATAATTATATTTATTTAATTGTGTTCGTATTATGGGCGTGCCCCAAGGGTCGGGTGTTCCGCTGTATCTTTTTGTTTTTAAAGAAAAAACAAAAAGGATGTCGCTTCACCCCCTCACGCAAATCCGGTGCAAAATTACAATTTAAAATTACTTAGAAGAATTGTTTTTGTTCAATTCTTTCAATTCATCTCTAATTTCTTCTAAAACCCTTAAAGTATCTTCTTTATAAACTTCAGAATTATTGATTTTATCACTTATCGAACCTAATATTCTTCGAATTACAAACCAAATAACAACAAAAACTAAAATGGAAAAAATAGCAGGTAATAATTCTGTAACCTTCTGCATAATTTACAATTTATAATGATTCATTAACATTTTTTCATACACTTTATCCGGAAGCGCACGTTTTAAAACGATAGAAAACTTCTGCATAAAAACGCCCACTTTATAATGCACTTTTGGAGTTTTCTCCTGCATAATTTTATAAACTGCTTCGGCCATTTCGTTCGGATTGCTTCCTGCATCTACATGTTCGTTCATAGTAGCAAGTGTATCACCGTAAACTTTTTCATAAGCTGATCCTTTAATGACTGGGGCATGAAAACGTCCTGAGGCAATATTGGTAGCAAAATCACCAGGTGCGACATTTGTAATTTGTATTCCAAATTGTTTTACTTCCATTCGCAAAGCTTCCGTAATCAGCTCCAAAGCCCCTTTTGATGCCGAATAAACGCTGCGATATGGCAATCCCATATAAGCTGCAATCGACGTAATATTAATAATTAAACCTGATTTTTGTTCTCGCATCTGTGGCAAAACCGCTTTCATCACTTCAATCGGACCAAAAAAATTGGTTTCAAAGTTATTCTTGATTTCCTCCATCGGAATTTCTTCCAAAGGACCGGTAATCCCAACACCGGCATTATTTATTACAACATCCAGCCTTCCCGAAGTTTCTATAATTTTAGTGACAGCAGCTTTAATTGATTCCGCATTTCGAACATCCAGAGCCACAAGCGGAAAAACAGAATCTAATACCTTTTCAGGATTCCTGCTTGTTCCGTAAACCACAAAACCTTTTTTATGCAAAAATTCTCCAATTGATTTCCCAATCCCTGAGGATCCTCCTGTAATTAAAACGACTTTATTCATTTTGAGTTATGAGTTATAAATTATGAGTTATAAGTTTGATGTAGTGAAATCTTTTTACTGCTAACATTTAACTTCTAACAATACGAAAGGTCCAAAAATAAAAAAATCCTCCCGAAGGAAGACTACTTTTGTATAAATTCTAAAAATAAAAAATGGCAAGCGACCTACATCGCACCGCTCAACCACGTACCCTTGCTATGTTCCCATCCTGGGGGAGTCTGCAGGAGCTGGTCGTGTAGGACTTGCCGGTGCAAATATACAATCTTTTTATATTTTTGCAAGAGCTTTGTTGCTATAAAAATATCGTTGTATATTGGACTATTCAAATTTTAGACTATGAAAAAACATAACTTCCTAGCTGCCATTTTATTAGGAATCACATTAATTGGATGCGGCGATAAAAATAAAGGTGAAAATTCTTTATTTACTATAGACGATTCTGCTTTTCCGGCACATTTTCTGCCTCAGGAAGCTGTTTCAATTGCTGTTTTAAATCCAAAATCAAAAGAAATAGACAGCATAGCCTACTTTGTAAACGACAAAAAAGTCGGAAGCACTAAAGGTTCTGAAAAATTCAAATTCGAATTAAAAGACCAAAAATTAGGATATCAATACCTAAAAGCAACTGTTTATTTTGGCAGCGATTCGTCTGATGCTACAAAAAGAGTAGAATTAGTTTCAAATGTCAATCCTAAATTATTAAAATATAAAATCGTAAATACTTTTCCTCATGACAAAAAGGATTTTACCGAAGGATTGGAGTTTTACAATGATACTTTATACGAAAGCACCGGTCAGGAAGGAGCTTCATTTATAAAAAAATATGATTATAAAACTGGCAAAGTTTTCAAAAAAATTGATTTAGATTCAAAATACTTTGGAGAAGGCATTACGTTCCTAAACGGTAAATTATTTCAATTGACCTATAAAAACAAAAAAGGGTTTATTTATGATTCCAAAACATTAAAACTTGAAAAAACTTTTGATTACGAGAAAGATATTGAAGGTTGGGGAATGACAAATGATGGCAAACAAATTTATCAAACCGATGGAACTGAAAAAATCTGGAAAGTAGATCCTTCTACGCAAAAAATGATAGATTATATTAACGTTTATTCCGGAACTTCTAAAATTAAAGCTGTTAATGAGTTGGAATGGATTAACGGAAAAATTTATGCTAATATTTGGTTTAAAGATGCTATTGCAGTTGTAAATCCTAATTCTGGAGCAGTTGAAGGAATTCTAGATTTGTCTGGTTTAAGAAAAGTAATGACTGACATTACAAAAGATGATGTCTTAAACGGAATTGCTTACAATCCTAAAACCAAAACTATTTTTGTTACCGGTAAAAACTGGAGTAAAATGTTCGAAATAACCGTTTCAGAATAAATCAGACAAAAAATAACCTAAAACACGAATTTCACAGATTTCACTAATTACAAAGTGACGTTTGCGAAATTCGTGTTTTTAATTTTATTAATTTTATAGAATGACAACTCTTATTACCAACATAAAAGAATTACTTCAGGTTCGGGAAACTTTTGTTTCTAAAGTTTCCGGAGCTGAAATGGCCATTCTTCCCACCATAAAAAATGCCTTTTTAATTATAAAAGACAATCTCATTGCTGATTTTGGTGCAATGGAAAATCTTCCGGATGTTACAGCTGATCAAATTATTGATGCAACGGGAAGAATTGTACTTCCATGTTGGTGCGACAGTCATACACACATTGTTTACGCAGGAAACCGCGAGCAGGAATTCGTAGACCGAATTAATGGATTATCGTATGAAGAAATTGCAAATCGAGGCGGTGGAATTTTAAATTCTGCTAAAAAATTAAACGAAACTTCAGAAGAAGAAATCTACGAGCAGTCGAGGTTACGTTTAGAAGAAGTGATGAATTTAGGAACCGGAGCTATCGAAATAAAATCAGGTTACGGATTAACCGTTGAAGGTGAATTAAAAATGCTCCAGGTCATTAAAAAACTTGCCGACAATTATCCAATTTCTATAAAAGCGACTTTTTTGGGTGCTCATGCTTTCCCGTTACATTACGAAGAAAATAAAGAAGGTTATATTGATGAAATAATAAGCAAAATGCTTCCTGAAATTACAAAAAATAAACTGGCAGAGTATATTGATGTATTTTGTGAAAGTGGCTATTTCTCAGTAGAAGAAACTGAAAAAATAATGGAAGCCGGAATCCGGTTTGGATTGACCCCAAAAATCCATGTAAATCAGTTTAAATCACTTGGAGGTGTAAAAGCAGGTGTCAAACACAAAGCCCTTTCTGTAGATCACCTTGAAAACATGAACAGAGAAGATATTGAAGTGCTGAAAGATTCCGAAACTATGCCGGTAGCTTTACCGTCATGTTCTTATTTTTTAAGCATTCCTTACACTCCTGCCCGTGAAATGATCAGTGCAGGTTTACCAATTGCTTTAGCAACAGATTTCAACCCCGGCTCTACTCCATCCGGCAATATGAATTTTGTCGTAGCAACCGCCTGTATTAAAATGAAAATGACTCCCGAAGAAGCCATTAATGCGGCTACAATAAATGGTGCATATGCAATGGGACTTTCAGAAACGCATGGAAGTATCACAAAAGGCAAAAGAGCTAATTTGATTATCACAAAACCTGTTTCCTCATTTTACCAGATCCCCTATGCTTTTGGAAGCAACCTGATTGAAAGTGTCCTTATTGAAGGTAAATTTTTAGTATAAAAAAAGAGGAGTTTTTATCTCCTCTTTTTTTATATGTTGCTTCAATATGTTATCTCAAAGAAAAGCTTGTTTTAGAAACTAAATCTCCACCATCAAAAATATTAATAAAATAAGTTCCTTTTGCAAAATCCTTACCTGGTAAATCTTCTGAAACATTTACAGTTTTATTTTCGTATTGTACTGTTGTTTTAAAACTATAGGTTAATGAATTATCTCCAAAGGTTTCTGTTTTCTTGTCACCTAACACATTATTCTTGCTATCAATTACCTGCACATAATAAGTTTTATCTCCTGACTTTGCAATTTGGTTTTCAGCAATAGTAAAACTAACTTTTAAAACATCAGCACGACTTGCTTTATCTGTTTCAATTTGCTTACCTGAACTTTTCAATTTGTAAGCGGCAGTTTTTGTATTTAAAACAGATAATTTGGAACCTTTTTCAACTGTTTTAGACAATGCTTCGTTTTGCCCCACTAACACTTCATTGAATTTTTTCGACTCTCCCAACACCACAATTGTACTGTCTCTCTGAACTGTTAAAACACCATTTTGTTTTTTTAATTCATCGTTTTCAGCAACCAACGTTTTCATTTTAGTCTGCAATCCCTGAACTTGTGATCTGAATTTAGAAACATCACCTTTTGACTTGTTCAAATCATCCATTAAAGCTACAACTTTATCTCTTTCCTGAATTAATTCATCTGACATCGATGTATTTTCAGCAATAGCAGCATCATATGTTGCTTTCAATTCCTGAAGATCCTTCATTACAGATTCTTTTTCTGTCAATGTTGATGTTAGTTCTGTTTTTACAACATCTGAATCAGAAGAAAGTTTAAAAATGTACACTAAACTACCAATTAGTAGGACTGCTAAAACAGCGATTACCGCCTTTAGACTTGAGTTGTTTTTGTTTGGGTTTTCCATATTTAATAATTTTCTTAAAAACAAATTTAAATAATTAATATAACCTAATAACGTAACTTGCCACAATTATATTATTTTTGGATAATAATTTTTTTTATGGACAAATTAATCCCTTTTACTGTTAGTGATTTAGCAAAAGTCACCAATCACCGCAGCGGTGAAATAAAATTTGGAGAAAAAATGATTACTATTCCGAAAGGAGTGGATATACATGAGTTTATAAAAGAGAGTGAAGCTAAATATGTTATTTTGGGGATTCCTGAAGATATTGGCGTACGCGCTAATTATGGGAGACCGGGAGCAGCTTCTGCCTGGGAATCTGCTATAAAAAGTATTGCAAACATCCAGCATAATCGTTTTTGCAAAGGCAGTCAGATTATTGTTTTAGGTAAAATAAATGTTTCCGAGCTAATGCGCGAGGTTGAAAATCTTGATTTCAATGATATAGATGATCGCTCAAAGCTAAGTCAGCTGGTTGAAAAAATTGACAAAGAAGTATCACATGTTATTTTCACTATAATTAAGGCTGGTAAGACACCTATTATAATTGGAGGTGGCCATAACAATGCTTATGGAAATATAAAAGGCACGGCTTTGGCCAAAGGTAAGTCAATAAACGCAATCAATTTTGATGCTCATTCAGATTTCAGAATACTTGAAGGACGACATAGCGGAAATGGCTTTTCTTATGCCTACGAAGAAGGTTTTCTTAAAAAATACTTCATTTTTGGTTTGCACGAAAACTACACTTCAAAAAGTGTTTTAGACATTATAAAAAAACTTGAAGACCGGGTACGTTATAATACATATGACAGCATAAGCATACGTGAAGAGAAAGATTTTACAAACGAAATGATTTCAGCACTTGAATTCATAAAAACAGATTCGTTTGGAATAGAGATTGACCTGGATGCCATCCCGAATATTGCAAGCAGTGCCATGACAATCAGTGGTTTTTCAATTGAACAGTTGCGACAGTTTGTTTCTTACTTTGGACAACACAAAAATGCTGCTTATCTGCATATTTGTGAAGGGGCTCCTGATTTAGATAATTCTCCTAACAATCATTTAATAGGCAAATTAATCGGTTATCTTGTAACTGATTTTATTAAAGCAAATCACGAAAAAGTTTAAAATCGGAGTACTATTAACAATTTGTAATTATCAGTTTTGCCAAATAAACCTAAAATCAATTAAACCATTGCCCGAATAAAACTATCTTTGCACAGAATTTTAGTACTTAAAACTAAGTTCTTAATACCTAAGATATGTTATTCGAAGATTTATCACTTTCAAAAAGTATACAAAAAGCCGTATTTGAAGAAGGCTATTTAAATCCCACCCCTATTCAGGAACAAGCTATTCCGATTGTCTTGGCGGGCAGAGATTTAATTGGCTGTGCGCAGACTGGTACCGGAAAAACAGCTGCATTTGCCATTCCAATCATACATCAGTTACACCGAATTGTAGGATCATCAAAAAAAGCTAAACAAATCCGTGCCCTTATAGTTACCCCAACCCGTGAATTAGCAGTACAAATTGGACAAAGTTTTGATACTTATGCCAAATACACAAACCTGACCCAATTGACAATTTTTGGCGGTGTTTCCCAAAATCCGCAGGTTGATACCTTAAAAAAAGGTGTTGATATTTTAGTAGCCACACCCGGAAGACTTTTAGATTTACAAAAACAAGGTTTTCTGGATTTAGATCATTTACATGTTTTGGTGCTTGACGAAGCAGATCAAATGCTAGATATGGGATTTGTAAACGATGTGAAAAAAATCGTAAAGCTAACTCCTAAAAACAGACAAACACTATTTTTTTCGGCAACTATGCCAATAGCAATACGTGAACTGGCTGAAATGTTTTTGACAGATCCGGAAACAGTAACCGTATCTCCAGTTTCTTCAACTGCTGAAAATGTGGAGCAGCGTGTTTATTTTGTAGACAAAACTGAAAAAAGAAATTTACTATATCATTTAATTAAAACAGAAGGATTATCGAATGTATTGGTTTTTGCAAGAACCAAACATGGAGCTGACAATGTTGTGAAAGCATTGCGCAAAAAGGATATTCCTGCTGAGGCAATTCATGGGGACAAATCTCAAAATGCAAGACAACGCGTTTTAGATGCTTTTAAAAACAAAGAAGTGGGCGTATTGGTTGCAACCGACATTGCAGCCAGAGGAATCGATATCGACCAGTTACCGTTTGTAATTAATTTTGATTTGCCTAATATACCGGAAACCTATGTGCACAGAATTGGACGAACAGGACGTGCAGGAAATGGCGGAATTGCGATATCGTTCTGCGGTAAAGATGAGCATCCATATTGGAAAGACATTCAGAAATTAATAAAAGTAGATGTAAAAACAATTAGCGACCATCCCTATCAATGGCATGCCGGAAGTCCTGACGCAACTGCTGAAAAGCCTAAAAATTCAAACAGAAGCGGCGGTGCTCATAAATCAAGAAAATCAAATGCTTCTAAACAAAATAAGAAACGCTGGTATTAACCAGCGTTTTGTTTTATTTAAATATCGTGAAATAAATATATCTTACTAATTATTTTCTGAATCTGATCCTAAATCATTATTACCTTCCCATTGTCCAACTACTGAAGTTGCCAAAGCATTTCCTAAAACATTTGTCGCACTTCTGAACATATCACAAAAATGATCAATTGGCAAAATTAAAGCAATACCTTCAACAGGAATATCAAACATACCGCAAGTCGCCGCAACCACTACCAAACTTGCCCTTGGCACACCTGCAATTCCCTTACTGGTTAACATCAAAACCAAAAGCATTGCCATCTGAGTTCCTAAATCTAAATGTACATTATAAAACTGAGCAATAAAAATACTGGCAAAAGTCATATACATCATACTTCCGTCAAGATTAAAAGAATAACCCAGCGGAAGCATAAAAGAAACAATCTTGTCTTTTACCCCAAAACTCTCTAATTCTTCTGTTAACTTAGGAAAAACTGCTTCACTGCTCGTAGTACCAAAAGCAATAGCTAATGGCCCGGTAATACGTTTCAATAACTCTGTCATCCTTCCTTTCAGAAAAACATATCCTACCGCAATTAACAAAACCCATAATGTGCTTATTCCGATTAAAAAAGACCCGAAAAATTTAAAATACGTAATGACCAATTCCTCTGCATCTCTTACCGCAAATACTGCTGCAATAGCACCAAAAACACCTATCGGGGCAAAATTCATCACATAATTCACCATTTTTAGAACGATGTGTGATAATTTATCAAAAGCACCTATAATAGGCTTAACAGTCGAACCTAACGATGCGGCTGCTAATCCAAAGAAAATAGAAAAAACTACAATCTGAAGGATTTCATTGGTTGCCATTGCTTCTATTATACTTTTAGGTACAATGTGTTCAACAAAATTTTCAAAAGAAAGATTTTGGGTTTTGCCTGTAACTTCAGAAGCAGTTGCCATATCAACATTATCGAGTTTCAAACCTACACCTGGCTGCAAAATATTTACATAAAACAATCCAATTAACAAAGATATAAAGGAAGCTGTAAAAAACCATCCTAGTGCTTTTCCCCCTATTCTTCCAACAGTTTTAATATCTCCCAACTTTGCAATTCCTACTACCAAAGTGGTAAAAACTAAAGGAGAAATAATCATTTGTACCAATCGAATAAAAATAGTAGCAAGCATTTTTATCTTTGTACTAAATGATTGGGCAGCTTCAGGTGAAATCATATTGTGTAATATAATTCCTAAAGTAGCTCCAAGAACCATTGCTATTAAAATTTGACCTGTCAGTCCGGAAAAAAAAGATTTCTTTTGGTTTTGGATTTTATCCATTATTTTTTGAATTTAAATTAAAAAAAGACCCTCACTGCCTGCTTTTAAATTAATATGTCTTGTTGATTAAATAAAAATCAGCTAAAACAATAGCTGCCATAGCCTCAACAATAGGCACGGCTCTTGGTACCACACACGGGTCATGACGTCCTTTTCCGGTCATTGGTGTAATGTTACCTTTATTATCTAATGAATCCTGGGTCTGCATAATAGTTGCAACTGGTTTGAAAGCTACCCTGAAATAGATATCCATTCCGTTGCTGATTCCTCCTTGGATCCCACCGGAAAGATTTGTTTTTGTAGTCCCGTCTGTATTATATAAGTCGTTATGCTCGCTTCCTTTCATTTCTGACCCCGAGAAACCGCTTCCATATTCAAAACCTTTTACGGCATTGATTGAAAGCATTGCTTTACCTAATTCGGCATGCAGTTTATCAAAAACTGGTTCTCCTAAACCAACAGGAACGTTCTGAATTACACATGAAACTACTCCGCCTACAGTATCTCCCTGTTTACGGATATCACGAATGTATTCTTCCATAACTGCCGCTGATTTTTCATCGGGACAACGCACAGGATTACTTTCAATTTTAGAAAAATCCAATTCCTGATAAGGCGTTTCTAAATGAATTGGACCAACAGATGAAACATAGGCATTAATTTTTATTTCAGGCAGCATTTGTTTTGCAATCGCTCCTGCCACTACTCTGCTGGCTGTTTCACGTGCAGAACTTCTTCCGCCTCCGCGGTAATCCCTGAAACCATATTTCTGATCATACACATAATCTGCATGACTTGGTCTGTAGTTGTCTTTTATATGTGAATAGTCATCTGATTTCTGATTAGTATTCGGAATAATAAATCCGATTGGAGTTCCGGTAGTTTTTCCTTCAAAAATACCCGATAAAAACTGAACCGCATCCGGTTCTTTTCTTTGCGTAACAATTGCTGACTGTCCTGGTTTTCTTCTCGCCATATCCAACTCAATTGCCTCAAAATCAAGCTGAATTCCTGATGGACAACCGTCTATGATTCCGCCTAAAGCTTCCCCATGAGATTCTCCAAATGTGGTAACTTTATATAGTGTGCCGTAGCTATTTCCTGCCATTATAATTAGTTTTGAGCAAATGTAAGTTTTATGAATTAAATTAAAAAATTTAAAATCAGTATTGACCACAATAGCACTCTTTAAAAAAATCATAATTTATTAAAACTAAAATCCAATTGATAACATTTTGATAAAATAAAACCTATTTTGATTTACTTAATTTGCTAAACTTCAAATTGAGAAAAATTGAAAAAAAGAAATGTCGAATTAGTCATCATTTCAGATGTGCATTTAGGAACTTACGGCAGCCATGCCAAGGAGTTAAACAACTACCTTTCAAGCATTAAACCCAAAACATTAGTTTTAAACGGAGATATTATCGATGCCTGGCAATTTAGAAAATCATATTTTCCTAAATCCCATTTAAAAGTCATTCAACGTATTATCGGAATGGCTTCAAAAGGCACTAAAGTGTTTTATATCACCGGAAATCATGATGAGATCCTGAGAAAATTCAGTGATATGAATATGGGTAATTTTTCTTTAGTAGACAAATTGGTTTTAGAACTAGACGATAAAAAAGCATGGATTTTTCATGGAGACGTTTTTGATGCATCAGTACAACACTCAAAATGGATTGCAAAACTAGGCGGCCTTGGTTATGACTATTTGATTTTGTGTAATCGATTTGCAAATTGGTGTTTAGCCAAATTAGGAAAAGAACCTTATTCATTTTCAAAAAAAATAAAAGCCAGTGTAAAAAAAGCCGTTAAATTTATTTCTGATTTCGAAACTACTGCGACTGATCTGGCAATTGAAAAAAAATACGATTATGTAATCTGCGGACATATTCATGAGCCTAAAATTATTGAAAAGGAAAACAAATATGGATCAACTCTATATTTAAATTCAGGAGACTGGATCGAAAATTTAACAGCTTTAGAATATCACAAAAAACGCTGGAAATTATTCTCATATTCTAATGCTGACTTTGCGGAAGCCGAAGAAAATCTCTTTGAAATGGAAGATATTTTAACTTCAGAATTATTTACTTCAATAACTAAAAAGTAACATTTTAACAATCAACAACTTACTAAAACAATAACACTAAATAGATATATGCTTTTATCAAAAATGGGAATTACATAACAATTTCGAACAATTTTATACGTTTGAGTTGAACAATAATTATAATTTTGAACAAAAATTAATAACCATTTTTATGAAAAAAATCATTTTATCTGCTATTACGCTATTAGGTATAGCGTTTACTGCGCAATCACAAGAAATTTCTAAGCATGCATTAGGATTACGTCTCGGAGACAATAACGGTTTTGGAGGAGAAATCTCATACCAATTAGGCTTAAACCAAAAAAACAGACTAGAATTCGATTTAGGATGGAGAGACCACAGATATGTTGACGCTATAAAAGGTGTAGCCCTTTATCAGTGGGTCTGGAACATTGAAGGAGGTTTTAACTGGTACGCTGGTGTTGGGGGTGGTATTGCAGCCTGGGATTACAATTATGATGGCCCTGGAAATAATTTTGATGACAGCGGAACTTATGTTTTTGCAGCCGGAGATATTGGCATAGAATACAGATTTAAAGAATTTCCCCTTACTTTATCAATAGATGCAAGACCTGAAATTGGATCAGGATATTATGATGATGACAACTTTGGTTTTGATGTAGGTTTAGGAGCAAGATTCAGATTCTAATAAAAACCTACTTTACAAAAAAACCTGTCGTTTAAAAGCGACAGGTTTTTTTTACTTAATAATAATTTCTTTCTTAGAATGTATTTTAACAACTGTATACGGATAACTGACTACCTGCATTAACATAGCGTCTTTCGCAGGAGCATTCTCTTTGACAGTAATAATAATATTTTTATCCGTTTCTTCTACCTTTTCAACTCCTATTGAATATCCTCCTGTATTTTTTTCACCCATATTCAAAATCACATAATTAGAAGTAGCAATATCATCATGTTTCATTTTATCCTTTAAAATAGGATCATTATGAAGCATCATGATTTCATTTGGTTCAGTCAAAATTTCAAAAAACTTGATATTTCCGCCTCCGTTAGACTGTTCTGTCAGGATTTCATATAATGGAATATTTGAATTTGATGTTTTTTTTGCTCCACAGGAAATCAAAATAAAAACCGCTAAAACCGAAACTACTTTTTTCATTCACCGCTTATTTTAAGTTATCTATTCTTTATAGTCGTCTATTGCTTTTTGATATAACGCTTCATATTTAGGTAATATGTTTTTAATATCGAATTTTTTAGCAACTTCTAAAGCATTGTTTTTAAATTCTTTCAAAACCTTATCGTCCTTAAGAATTTTAATGGCATTTGCGGCCATTTCTTCAACATTCCCTACATCGCTTAAATATCCTGAAACACCGTCGAAATTTACTTCCGGCAAACCTCCTGAATTACTCGAAATTACCGGAACTCCACAAGCCATTGCTTCTAAAGCCGCCAGACCAAAACTTTCTGTTTCTGATGGTAGTAAAAACAAGTCCGTCAAAAGTAAAATTTTATCAATCTCATTACTATTCCCAAAGAAAATTACCTTATCCAGAATTCCTAGTTCCTGACATAACAGTTCTGCATTTTCTTTTTCGGGACCATCGCCAACCATCATAAGTTTCGCCGGCATTTCTTTTTGAATATGATAGAAAATTTTAATAATGTCCGGAATTCGTTTTACTTTTCTAAAGTTACTGATATGGGTAATAATCCGTTCATTTTCATTTGCCATAACACCACGATGACATGGTGCCTGCGGATCTTTAACGACCTTATCCAATTCAATAAAATTCGGAATTACTTTAATTTTATTCTTAATTTTGAATAACTTCAGCGTATCATCCTTAAGACTTTGTGAAACTGAAGTCACATAATCCGATTTATTGATACTAAAAGTTACAGCAGGTTTATAAAAAGGATGGTTTCCAACGAGCGTAATATCGGTTCCGTGAAGGGTTGTAACCATCGGAAGATTAATTCCTTCGTTTTTCAGCATTTGCTTTGCCATGTAGCCTGCGTAAGCATGCGGAATAGCATAATGTACATGCAGGAGCTCTATTTTGTATAATTTCACCATATCAACCAGTTTGCTAGACAAAGCCAGTTCATAGGGCTGATAATGAAAAAGAGGATATTCAGGAACGTTTACTTCGTGATAATGGACATTTGGATTTAAAAGCGCCAATCGTACAGGCTGGCTATACGTAATAAAATGGATTTCGTGCCCGCGTCTGGCTAATTCAAGACCTAATTCAGTGGCTACTACACCGCTTCCTCCAAAGGTCGGATAACAAACTATTGCTATTTTCATGTACTAAATTTAATTCTACGAAAATACTCAAAAATAGCATTTAATTTGCCCTTTGATTTGTTAGATTTTTGTGAATTTTAGAGAGATCAGATTATTAGACAGTTAGAATTTTGATTCTAATTTTAATCAGAAGCAGAGAAATTTATTTTCAAAAGAAACACTTGTCCCGCTGTTCGCTGTATCTTTTGTGCCGAACCCCGGCCCAAAAGGATGCCACTGCCATCTGGGCTAGTTTAGAAATATTTACTTGATAATGACTTCATATATTTTAATCTATTCAACAAAAAAACCATAACCAATTAAAAATCAGAAAACTGCATAAAAAAAGGCACAAAACCTAAATTTCATGCCTTAAAATATTCTTTAAGTTTCTATTAAAAAAATCGACTGTGCCAGCTATCAGCCGCAGGAACTTCCCAGGATTCGTTGAATTCTTCAATATTGTTTACCAGATTATTAAATACAATCGTATTTTCAGAAACTGATTTGTCTTTTACCATCTTCTTAAAATCGATCAATGGTTTATGCGCAATATGTTCTCCAAGCTTAAAAGTAACATTCATTTTATCAAGCAGATCGACATTATATTTCTTCTCTAAACTTTGAATGAATTCTACAGAGCTGTCAATTGAACAGCCTGTAGCTGCCTGTACTTCCTGATTAACTGCTAATACAATAAAACGATTGTATTTAAGCAAAAAAGAAGCTTCAAGACTTGTTCCGTGAGCTGCCCAGCCTTCTACGAATGCTTTTAAGTCAGTCTCTATTTCCGAAAATTCCTCCTCAGAAAATTTTCTGTTCGATTGATAAATCCAGACTCTGGATTCACCAGGTAAATTTTCAAAAGGTATATACATTTTAATTTTTCTTAATTTGTTTGTTTCAGTTCAAAAACAGAACTATTATTGTTTCTCTAATTTAGTAAGGATTTTATAATATCGAAATTCTTTTGCTTTCACATCAAATAATTCAATTTCTGTATAACTTGCTTTAAGTTTATCCCTTTTTTTAATTTCATTATTAGTCAATAATGATGCGGTCTCAAAATAATCCAGCAAAAGAAGACTATAACTTCTTCCGTTTTTATCTTTTAGCTGCAGAGTCAAAAACTGTTCTGATTTTATATCGGTTACTTCCCCTGTAACAGAAACATCTTCTGCTTCAGCTTCTACATCATTTTTAGATTCCTTTCCTAATTCCATAATCATATTAGGACAAGTTTCGAGCATTTTCACAGCAACATCCTCACCTAATTTGGTCATTCCTCCTTCATCCCCAAACTTCACTTTTTCATCGCCTTTAAACTCAGACATATGATCAGAATAACTCCTAATCATACACAACCCCACAGCTGTTTTTAATTCATCTCCCGTAAAATTATCCGATTTACTTTTTTTGTTATCCAGACATTCACATGTTTCTTTAGCAATAACACTTAAAACATCTTGTGAATACGAAACAACATTAAAAAGGACTGACAGTAAAAATAGTATTCTCTTCATTTATTTTACAAATCTTGTGCATTCGCAATTAACTCAGCAATATCCATCACTTTTACCTGTCCTTCTTTTTCTTTGTTCTTAATACCGTCGGTTAGCATGGTATTACAAAACGGACAGCCTGCTGCAATAATATCCGGTTGGGTTTCAAGTGCATCTTCCGTCCTTTCGATATTTATTTCCTTATTACCCGGTTCAGCATCTTTAAACATTTGTGCACCACCTGCTCCACAACACAATCCATTAGCTTTTGAACGCTTCATTTCAACCAGTTCAACATCTAGTTTCTGAATCAAATCTCTTGGAGCTTCATAAATTTTATTCGCTCTTCCTAAATAACACGGATCGTGAAAAGTTATTTTTTTTCCTTTAAATTGCCCGCCTTCAACAGTAAGTCTTCCTTCATCTATTAATGATTTCAAAAACTCGGTATGGTGAATAACTTCGTAATTTCCTCCTAATTCAGGGTATTCATTTTTCAAAGTATTAAAACAGTGTGGACATGCCGTAACTATTCTTTTAGCTTCGTATGCATTTAAAACCTCGATATTCATCATAGCCTGCATCTGAAACAAAATTCATTTCCGGCTCTTTTTGCCGGATCACCGGTACAGCTTTCTTCAGTACCAAGTACTGCAAAAGAAACGTTTGTACGATTTAGAATTCGCACAAAAGCTTTTGTAATCTTTTTTGCCCTATCATCAAAACTTCCTGCACAACCAACCCAAAACAACACTTCAGGCTGTTTTCCTTCGGCCAGCATTTCTGCCATTGTTGGTACTACTAAACTTTCTGACATCTTCTTTTGTTGATTTATTAATCGATATTTTAAATTCAGTTACATCCGTAAAAGTAACCTACTACCTATAATTTTAATTCTCGTTTTTCCAGTTCAATCGATCCTGCTGACTGTATTGCCAAGGAGCACCATTATTTTCGATATTAGTCATCATTGCATTTAGTGACATTGGTGCAGCACTTTGCTCCATTACTAAATAACGACGCATATCCATAATAATAGACAACGGACTAATATTTACCGGACACTCTTCTACACAGGCATTACAAGACGTACAAGACCACAACTCTTCAGGCGTTATATAATCGTTCAGTAATGTTTTATTATCCGGAACAAAAACTCCCTTATTGGCATCGATATTTTTTCCTACTTCTTGCAAACGATCCCTTGTATCCATCATGATTTTACGAGGAGAAAGCTTTTTGCCAGTCTGGTTAGCCGGACAAGCCGATGTACAACGCCCGCATTCTGTACATGTGTAAGCGTTTAATAGTTGTACCCAGTTTAAATCCTGAACATCACTAGCGCCAAATTTTGAAGGTACTGCATTTTCATCTACTGGTGATGCAAACGGATCAGCATTTGGATCCATCATCAATTTCACTTCTTTAGTAACAGATGCCAGATTATCAAACTGTCCTTTTGGCTTCAAATCGGCAAAATAAGTATTTGGAAATGCTAAAAGAATATGCAGGTGTTTTGAAAAATACAAATAGTTCATAAAACACAAAATACCTACAATATGCAACCACCAAAACACTTCAAATAAAATGACAACCAGTTCATTTGACATTCCGTTAAAAATTGGTGCTATAAACTGGCTTACCGGAAAACTTCCTGCTTTATGAAAAACCCCTCCCGGAACATTTTGTAAATGCAGGTCTGAAGCGTTCATCAATAAAAACAAAATCATCAGAACCGTTTCAAAGTACAGGATATAATTAGCATCATTTTTTGGAAAGCCATTTAAATCAGAATGTATAAAACGTTTCAGCCGAATCAGGTTTCTTCTGATCCAAAAAACGGTTACAGCAAAAATAACAAGTATGGCTAATATTTCAAAAGAAGCTATCAAGACATCATACACACCACCTAAATAAGGCGCGAAAATTCTATGTGTTCCGAATAAACCATCAATTATAATTTCGAGTAATTCAATATTGATAATTATAAATCCAACATACACAAAAATATGAAGGACTCCTGCTATAGGACGTTTCACCATTTTAGATTGTCCGAGTGCAATCATGGCCATATTTTTCCAGCGTGCTTTAGGATTATCGCTTCTGTCTACGTCAATACCTAAATTGATATTTCTGATGATTTTTTTTACTCCGGAAGCAAAAAAAGCAAAACCTGCTATCAAAACTATAGCAAACAAAATATTATCTAGATAGCTCATCTCTCTTATTTATTATTCGTCGGATTTTCCTCTTCTTTGGGAGCTACATAAGGTTTGTTTTTCTTTCCAAAAACAGAAACATTTACGTAACGTGTTGGATTAAGACGCACATCCTGTAGCAATAATTCTAATTCTTTTGAAGTTTTAGACAAATTATTATACAATGCATCATCATTTAGTAATTTACCTGCGGTTCCTTTACCTGAGTTCAAATTACTCATAATGCCATCAACTTTTGCCAATGTCTGGTTTAAGTTCCTAACCGTTTTACCTAAATCAGCCTTGTTTAAAGAATCTGATAATTTATTGAAATTACCTGACATTTTATTAAAATTTGTCACAATTCCGTTAATCTGCCCTTTATTAGTATCCAAAATAGAATTCAGGCTTCCCGAAGCTCTGTGAAACTGTTCCATAGTCTCACTCAATTCTGACAATGACTTTTTTAAATCCTCCTGACCTTTTTTATCCAAAACATTGTTTAAGCCCGAAACCAGCGTATTAATGTTCGCAAGCATTAGATCTAATTTGTGTTGAATCGGTTCAATTTTACCTCCTAAAGACTCCGTTAATCCTAACTCAACTGTTGACTCAAGGGTCTGTCCATCCTCTGCAGGAATTTTATCAGCTAAATTTGGAATAATTTTAATTTGTTTTCCTCCAATCAAACTCGGTGAATACAGTGACGCTTTACTGGTTTTAGAAATTGGAAAATCAGTTTTTAACTGAAGTTCTACCAATAACTTCCCTGTTGTTTCATTAATTGTTATTTTATTTACTTTACCAATTCCAAGTCCGTTTAAAGTTACGGGAGCTGATTGTGCCAAATCCTCAACATTATCATATTCCACGTATAATGTTTTGTAGTTAGTAAAAAGATCCCTGCCTTTTAAAAAACTATATCCCCAAATAAATAATAGAATTGACGCGATGACTAATATAGCCGTTTTGATTTCTCTTGTTAGTTTCAAAATTGTAAGTGTTTAATACAAAAATAATATAAATATTCGAACTTATCAGTATTATTTGATAGCGTCCTGAATATTGATTTTTTCCCCATTTCTCGTTGCTACTAAAAATGAAGCACCATATCCTTTACTCTTAGCTTCTTGCAGGTATTTTTTAGCCATTTCGTAATCTGAAGTTTCCTGATAGAAATATTTATAAATATTATTTTCATAAATCATGGTTATGTTTTTCAGACCTTTGAAGTTTTTAGGCTCTAATGGCGTTTTTTTTATACTTGCAATAAGCTGCACTTTAAATAAAGTTCCTTTAGGAGAATCTTTAACAACCTTTGGAGCGGCTTCAACTGTCTTTGGCTTTGCAGGAACAGAAGTATCTTTTGCAGGTTTAACTTCATTTATTTCCGGGGCTCCTGTGCCAAAATATTCCCTTTTATAACTTAAAATTGCCTGAGCAATAGCTTCTGCAATATCGTTTTGACCAGCTTCTGAATTTAAAATATCTCCTTCAGTAGGATTAGATACAAAACCAGTTTCAACTAAAACTCTTGGCATATAAGCTTTATGCAGCACCATGAAAGGAGCTTGCTTTACACCTCCGTGACGAAGCTTTTTTCCTAATTTTTCAAAATTGTCCTCAATTTTGCTGGCTAACGAAATACTATTATCAAGATATTCTTCCTGCATAAGCATCATTGCAGTCATCGATTCAGGGGAATTAGGATCAAAGCCCTCATACTTACGTTTATAATCTTTTTCTAAAGTAATAACCGAGTTCTCTTTTTTCGCAGCTTCAAGATTCGAGGCAACTTTACTTAAACCCATTACATAAGTTTCTGTTCCATCTGCAGCTGTATTTTTATTTGCATTACAGTGTATCGAAACAAAAATATTGGAGTTGGCTCTGTTTGCAATATTCGCCCTTTCAACCAAATCTATAAAAACATCTGTTTTTCGGGTATAAATAACCTGAACATTCGGACTAGCTTCTAATATTTTTCCAACTTTAAGTACAATAGCCAAAGCAATATTTTTTTCAATACGACCACTATAAACGGCCCCGAAATCGTGATCTCCGTGTCCTGCATCAAGTGTTACTTTAAAAACATTCGACTGAGAGTAAGCACAAAAAGACGTTATCGTTAGAAAAGAAATAAATAGTAGTTTAGTTTTGTTAAAAACATTCATAAATCCAAAAGTTAATTTTAATAAAATGCAAAGCTATAATTTTTACAATTGATTATTTTTGCCAAAAAATTATATGTAAGTTTGACATGTCAAAAAACAAGCCATACTTTTACAAAAATAGCATTTAAACCTTTGCACACAAACTTATTTAATATCGTTTTATTATCATTTTTCCTAAGTGTAGGATGTGGTAATTTATATTCACAAGAAAAAAAGACTAAAAAATCCCAGGTACCTTCTGCAAGACAAACAGATAAGACTAAAAAAGCTGTCACAGATACTACAAAAACGGCTACAGATACAATTAAAACAGACAGTATAAAACCGAAAAAAGCTTTTTTAGACGGAATAGTGAAACGTACTGCAAAAGGTTATCAGAAAATCGATCAGAAAAACAAAACACTTACACTCTACGATGAGGCTGAATTGTATTATAAGGATATAGAACTAAAATCGGGTATTATTGTCCTTAATTATGATAAAGATGAAGTATATGCCGGAAGAATAAAAGATTCTGCAGGTGTTTTGATACAATATCCGAATTTCAAACAGGGTTCTAATGAGGTTCAGCCAGATTCAATTCGTTTTAATTTCAAAACTAAAAAAGCTTTAATTTATAATTCAAGAACAGAACAGGGAGAATTTAAAATAAAAGCACAAATAACCAAGAAAGAAAATGACTCTGTTTACTTTTTAAAAGGAGCACGTTTTACTACCTCTACAGATGTTGACAACCCTGAATATTATTTTAGAACCAGCAGAGTAAAATTTGTTCCCGGAAAAAAAGTAGTGGTCGGATTGACTAATATGGTGATTGCAGATGTACCTACTCCTATTGCATTGCCTTATGCCTATTTTCCGATGAGCCAGGAAAAAAGTGTTTCAGGAGTCATCATACCAAGTTATAATGATTCTAACACAAGAGGGTTTTCGCTGCAAAATGGAGGTTATTACTTTGCCTTGAGTGACAATTACGACTTAACGGTTTTAGGAGATTATTACACAAACGGAAGTTATGCCATGCGTTTTGAATCTTCTTATGCCAAAAGATACAAGTATAGAGGAAACGTCAATTTTAGGTTTGAGAATTTAATTTCAAGTGAGAGAGGCTATCCTGATTATTCCAAACAAAACATCTACAACTTACAGTGGTCACATTCAAAAGACTCAAAGTCTAATCCAAATTCAAGTTTTTCTGCCTCTGTTAATATGGGAAGCAGTAAATATTTTAAGCAATCTATTAATCAGGCTAATATTGGTTCAAATTTAAACAACACTCTTAGTTCTTCTATTTCCTGGAATAAAACTTTTAATACAATTCCGCAAGCACGTATTGCTTTAACAGCAACACATTCTCAAAACACACAAACAGAACAAATCAATATGACATTGCCATCCTTGCAAGGAAGCATTGATCGTATATATCCTTTTGTTGGAAAAGATGGTGCAAAAAAAGGATTAATCAAAAATATCAATTTACAATACAATCTGAGCGGTAAAAATAGTTTTGTAACTACTGATTCATTATTTTTCAAACCACAAATGTTTAGGGATGCACAAATCGGAATGCAGCACAGTATCCCGCTTAGCACCAATTTTAAAATATTCAAGTATTTTAGTGCTAGTGCCTCTACAAACTATCAGGAAACCTGGGTAACAAAAACAATTAAAAAATCTTATGACGAGGATTTAAATAAGGTTGTTGACCAAACAGTTAATGGTTTTGATGCTTTTAGAACTTATAACTTCAGTTCAAGTTTAGGGACTACAATTTATGGTACTTTCAAATTTGGCGACACAAAGAAAATACAAGCTATACGCCATGTTATGCGTCCGTCATTTTCCTACTCCTACACACCAAGTTTTGAAAAATATTATGACACTTATGCAATAGATGCCACTGGTACAACCTACAAGGATTACACCCGATTTGAAAATGGCGTTTACGGACAGCCTGGCAAATCAAATTCTAACATAATAGGTTTTGATTTAAGTAATACTTTTGAAGCTAAAGTAACAGACAAAGACAGCACTAAAACAGAACCTAAGAAGGTCATGCTTTTAAATAATCTGAATTTCAGCACCAGTTATAATTTCAATGCTGACGGAAAGACAACATTTGCCCTTGAGCCTGTACGCGTGAGTGGAGGAACTCAGCTTTTTGAAAACAAGATGAATGTCAATTTTGCCGCGACTTTAAATCCGTATGCTATCGATAACTCAGGGCAACAAATTAATGTATTCAACATTAACAATGGAGGAAGTTTATTTCGAATGACAAGTGCTAACATGACACTTAATTATTCGTTTTCAAACAAAAATGACAAAAAAGAAGAAAACAAACAAAGCGAGCGAAACGGAGGACGTAGTGACGATTTATTTGGCACAAACACGGATTTGAATGACACAAGAAAAAGTCAATTTTCTGAAGAAGAATCTGAGAATGTAATTACTGAGTTCTTTAATTCAAAACTTCCCTGGGATATGACTATGGCTTATTCTTTAACTTATTCAAATGCTCAAAGAGAAAATAAGATTACAGGAAATTCCATCATGGTTTCTGCAAATATGGACATTACACCCAAATGGAAAGGCGGAATATCAAGCGGTTATGATTTTGTACAAAAAGGGGTTACTTTTACACAATTGCGTTTTGAAAGAGATTTGCTAAGCTGGAGAATGTCTTTTAACTGGACACCTCTTGGGGCATATTCAAACTGGAATTTCTTTATTGGAATAAAATCAGGAATGCTTAGTGACATCAAATGGAACAAACGAAGTACTTTAAACCGATAATCTTCAATAAAAAACTTAATATTTTGATATGAAAAAAGTAATTTTTACGGAAAAGGCACCAGCTCCAATCGGACCATATAACCAGGCTATATTATCAGGAAACACTTTGTATGCTTCAGGTCAAATAGCTCTAAATCCAACTACAGGAGAACTTGTTACTGCTAACATCCATGATGAAACCCATCAGGTTATGCAAAATATTGCTGCTATTTTAGAAGCTGCAGAAATGACTTTTGAAAATGTTGTAAAAGCCACTATTTTCATAATGGATATGAATAATTTTTCAGCAATCAATTCTGTTTACGGATCTTATTTTAATGAAAAAACCGCTCCAGCACGTGAAACGGTTCAGGTGGCATGTTTGCCAAAAAATGTAAATGTTGAGATTTCTATAATTGCAGTGCAATAGCATCTAATAATAATTGTGCCGTTGCTTCATTAGTTGCCAGCGGCACATTATGCACATCACAAACCCTGATTAGCATATTAATATCTGCCTCATGTGGATGGCTAGACAAAGGATCCTTAAAAAAGAAAACCATATGCGTTAAGCCTTCTGCTACTCTTCCGGCTATTTGCGCATCACCACCCAAAGGTCCAGAGAGCATTCGTCTTGTTTTAAAACCTGCTGCTTCCGCTTTTCCTCCGGTTGTGCCTGTACCAATTAAACTTATATTCTCCTTTTGCAGAACCTCGGTATTTTTAATTAAAAAATTAATTAAATCTGCTTTTTTACCGTCATGTGCAATAATTGCAATTTCCATTCTAATTCTTTATTTATTAGCAACGTGATATGCAATAAGCCCGTCGATTGGACGTCTTAAAACATTTCCTAATTTAAGTTCATATTTATCAAATATCTCCTGCAGCTCATCCTTTAAATAAAAAGCTATAGATCCAACAAAATGAACGGGAACTTCCTGGCAATTATCATATTGTTTGATATAATTTTTAACGAAAGATTTCATTCCTTTAAAAATGATTTTTCTGCAAAAATCGGAATCTTTATGCTGAATAAGAAATTTAGCAAAAGTTGCTAAATAGGCATTTGGGTTTGGTTCTTTATATAATTTATTTTTAATAAAATCAGGATCCACATCGTATTCTTTTTCAAACTCAACAGCCAGTTCTTTAGGCATTTTATTGAAATAATACTTTCTGATCAGTTCTTTTCCAAAAACATTTCCACTGCAATCATCCATTACAATATAACCTAATGATTGCACCTTTTGATGCAACACTTTTCCATCAAAATAACTGCAATTAGATCCTGTACCTAAAATACTGACAATTGCTTCTTCTCCCTTAGGTGTAGTAGCATATACTGCAGCATAAGTATCTTCCTGAACTTCTACAATAGCGTTTTCAAAATATCCCTGAAACACCTGTGATAAAGACAGTTTCATTCTGTCAGTACCACAGCCTGCACCATAAAAAAATAAATGAGTAGCTTCTTTTCTGTTCTGTGAAATATCAAAACGATCATTTACTCTTTCAATTATCTCCGGACCATCAAGGATCTCCGGATTTAGCCCTAAAGTTTGTGTTGTGAATAACACTTTTCCACTATCATCAATTGCAATCCAATCAGCTTTGGTAGATCCACTATCAACTATTAATTTCATGTTAGTTTAGTTTTTTAGTTTAGTTTCTTCAATTAAAAGTGTGTTTTTCACATTAATTAAAGACATTACAAAATAAGAAATCCCGTTATTTAAAAATAACGGGATTTTCTCACTTCATAATATATTATTTTAAACCTGCGATATGCACAGATAAATCAATTAATTTACTAGAATATCCGTACTCATTATCGTACCAAGATACTAATTTGAAGAAAGTTGAATTTAAACCAATTCCTGCAGTAGCATCGATAATAGAAGTTCTTTTGTCAGAAATAAAATCCTGAGAAACAACAGCGTCTTCAGTATATCCTAAGATACCTTTCAATTCATTTTCAGAAGCTTTTTTCAACACAGCCATAATTTCTTCATAAGAAGTTTCTTTAGCTACTTTTACAGTTAAATCTACTGTAGAAACGTCTGCTGTAGGAACACGGAAAGCCATACCTGTTAATTTTCCGTTCAATTCAGGAATAACTTTTCCAACAGCTTTAGCAGCACCTGTTGAAGAAGGAATAATGTTTATTGCGGCTGCACGTCCACCTCTCCAGTCTTTTCTTGAAGGTCCGTCAGCTGTCATTTGAGTTGAAGTAGTTGCGTGAACAGTTGTCATTAAACCTTCAACAATACCGAAGTTATCATTGATTACTTTAGCTAAAGGCGCTAAACAGTTGGTAGTACAAGAAGCATTAGAAACAACTACATCAGAAGCTTTAGCAGTTTCGTGGTTAACTCCCATTACAAACATTGGAGCATCAGCTGAAGGAGCAGAAATGATTACTTTTTTAGCACCACCTTTTAAGTGCTCACTTGCAGTTTCGATAGTTGTAAAGATACCAGTACATTCTGCTACTACATCAACATCAACCTCATTCCATTTTAAGTCAGCTGGATTTCTTTCTGCAGTAATACGGATATTTCTTCCGTTTACGTAAAGTTTTCCTTCTTTAACTTCTACAGTTCCGTCGAAACGACCGTGTACTGAATCATATTTTAATAAATAAGCTAAATGATCTACATCTAATAAATCATTGATTGCAACAACTTCTACATTATCTCTATTGAAAGATTCTCTAAAAACGATTCTTCCAATACGTCCAAATCCGTTTATTCCTAATTTTACTTTTGACATTTTACTCGATTTTGTTTTGTTTTTATTTAACTGATTTAAAGTTTAATTTCTCACTATAAACTTCGTTTCTTTTTATGTTGACATGATATCAGATACCCTTAGTAACTCCATATCAATTTCAGATTTCCCTTTAATTGCCTGTTCCAGTGGCGTTAAAGTCACTTTGTCCTGTTGCAGACCCACCATGTAATTTGATTTACCATCTATTAATGACTCTACGGCTTTTACTCCTAAACGGCTTGCTAAAACACGATCAAAACATGATGGAGAACCACCTCTCTGCATGTGCCCAAGAACTGAAACACGCACATCATATTCTGGTAAATTAGCCTCTACATAATCTTTTAATTCGAATACGTTTTTACCAATTTTATCACCTTCGGCAATAACTACGATACTTGATGATTTTCCTGAAGCTTTACTTTTTTGAAGAGAGTCTAAAAGCCTGTCAAGCCCTAAATCTTCTTCAGGAATAAGAATTTCCTCTGCTCCTGCACCAATACCTGCATTAAGAGCAATATGACCTGCATCCCTACCCATAACTTCTACAAAAAACAGACGGTTATGTGAACTGGCGGTATCCCTAATTTTATCTATACAATCTACAACGGTATTTAAAGCAGTATCATAACCTAAAGTATGACTTGTTCCAAAAATGTCATTATCAATTGTACCTGGAATTCCCATTACAGGAAAACCATATTCAGAATTAAAAATTAACCCTCCGGTGAAGCTTCCGTCTCCTCCAATAACCACCAAAGCATCAACTCCGGCTTTTACAAGATTATCGTGTGCCTTTTTTCTACCCTCAGGTGTTCTAAATTCAAGTGAGCGCGCCGATTTTAAAATCGTGCCTCCTTTGTTTACAATGTTATTTACACTTCGGGGTCCCATTTCTTTGAAGTCTCCTTCAATCATTCCCTGATACCCTCTATAAATTCCTAAACATTCTATATTATGATAAGCGCACGTTCGAACTACTGATCGAATAGCGGCATTCATTCCTGGCGAATCTCCTCCTGAAGTAAGAACACCTACTTTTTTTATTGTTTTTGGCATTATTTAAGTATTAAAGTGTAAAATTAGCAAACATTGATCACTTTCCAGTTGATGATTATAATAAATTAGTAAAAAAACTTAATTCAAACGTTTTCGGTTAATAAGTTTTTCTATAGTTAAAAATTCATTTAAAATAATAAAAGTGCCATTTTTTAATTAAAAATGCAAAATTAACAATCAGCAAATGAAGTGTTATAAAAATCTATTTTATGATAATCATGAACAAATCTATAAAATTTAAATTCTGTTTAATAATCATTATCCGGAATTAATCCTTCATTGTTATTCTTTTTCTCTTGTTTTTCATCCTTTTTTTCAGGCTTCCTTTTGTCCTTTTCCGCTTCTTTTTTAGCATTAGTAAAATTGATGTAATCAGGATTTAGATTAGAATCCTGTATATCATTTGAGCCTTTACTTGTTTTTCCTAATTTATTCTTCTTAAAAATCTTATTAACTAATTCGCTAAAAGTATCAAAATCTACTTCATAACTAATACCTACGCCCTGCGTGTAGCCAATACCCTGGCCTACGTAGCTAAGGTCATTTTCCTTATTGAACAAACGCAAATTAGCTGTACC
This sequence comes from Flavobacterium gyeonganense, assembly GCF_029625295.1. Lineage (NCBI taxonomy): Bacteria > Pseudomonadati > Bacteroidota > Flavobacteriia > Flavobacteriales > Flavobacteriaceae > Flavobacterium > Flavobacterium gyeonganense. The sequence goes on from NZ_CP121112.1 coordinate 186,071, forward strand.
GTCTTCATTAATACGATATTGTACTTCAATATCTCCTACTATTGCCGATTCATTTATACCTCCTACAGGCACACCAACTTTTCCATTAATAGTAATGCGTTCATTAATTTGTGATGATACTGTTGCTACTACCTGACCATCAGCTTCCTGTCCTATACGCCTGTCCGCAGAAACATAATTAAAGCCAACATTAATTTTATCATTGTCTGATTTAATTATATCCCCTAATAAACTGGAAGCAGTTTCAGCAAATGTTCCTGATAAATCTCCCTGGCTAAAACCATCCGTGCTCATAAAAGAACCCGTTGATAATAAATATAAAGCCTGGGTCTGACGAATGTCTTTATCATCCAGTTTATATTGTATTTCTGACTTTAAAACACTACTTACAGAAGGAAACTGAATATCAAAATTAGGTTCCGGACTGGCTAAATCGCCTCTTAAACCAATAACTACTTCAACAGGAACCTTTTTATTAAATGAAGAGTTTTCCAATAATACTGCAGGATTAGCTATTGTTCTGTATACAGCTTCTAAATTTAATTGTGCTCTCATAGGGTTTCCTTCCCAAATAATTGAACCACCTTTTCTAACGGCAAATTTTTTATCAATTAATCCGCCGTATTTAAAATTATAAGTTCCTTCATAAGCCTGAAAATCCCCCCACATATTAAACTTACCAAGCGTATTAATTTTAAACAGTAAGGACCCATATCCTTTCCCTTTCATCCCATGTCCGGAATCCCTGTCTAAAATCACTTCAATTTCCGCATCTGGTGTAATATCAAAATCAAATTCTAATTCGAGACCATTATAGTTTTTTGTCTTTTCGACAATACCATTTGCTAAATTATACTTTTCCTTAGCTGTTATAAAATGTATAAAACTTTTTTCTCCAACACTTTGAACATTGCTGATTGGAATTTTTATCTCAGTTCCTTTCTCAGATTTTGCATCTACTTTAATAAACAATGCCTCAGTTGGCCCTTTTATACTTGCAGTACCATTTATAAAAGCTGTTCCAAAATAGGCAGCATCATCACTATCTTTTGTATCTAATGCCAGTAGTCGCTTTGAAGTTATAGTTAAATCTAATTTCCAGTCTCCAAAATTCTTATGCTCTATACTTCCGTTTAACAGGCCTTTTGTTCCAAATTTGGTGTCCGTCAGCTGATTATTCCTAAATAGAAACTTTTCATCAGTTAAATCTACTACAGTTCTATTGTTTAATTCATAATCTGTATTAAGATAAGTAACTGTCATCCCTGCTTTTTCAACATAAAGTCTTCCATTAATTTCAGGCTTTTTAAGATTACCTGCTATTGCAGCATTTCCGGATACTGTACCTCGTATATTAGACAAAACATCTCCACCAATTGTACTCAAAGCAGCCAGATTAAATTTATCAAGCTTTAACTTTAAGTCTAATAAAGTTTCTTTGTTTTGAATAGAAAAATTCCCTTCGGCTTTGAAGGATTCGGCAAAATTATTCTGAATAGAAGAATTTATAGTGAATTTTTTAAATGTTTCATCTCCCGAGATATCAAACTTTAAAGTCCCTAAATCTATCTTATTCAAATTTAGATTATCAATTTCAATGCTAGCAGTAGGCTGATAGATATTTTTATTCTGCTTAAAATTTATATTTCCGTTTAATTTACCGTTAACAACAAATTTTTTATTTAAAGGAGTAATTTTATTGATATCTACATCTTCAAAATTCAGAACAAGGTCTTTATAATCTGTTCCTTTTATAACTCCGTTTAAATCTATTTTTTGATTTTCATGTGACAATATAATGTTGTCAATGTTGAAATTTTTAAATTTTTTATCAAAAACTACCTGATTATCATCTTCTTCATCTTCATTCAAATACCATAAATAGTCCTTAAATTTCATTTCTGACTTATGGATCCCAACTACGTTGTTTTTATTTTTATCTATTGTATGATAAAGATTCAGATTAAAATAATCCTCTCCTTTGCTTCCACCTTTAAATTCAGAACGAACAAACAAAGTGTCTTTTGATGTTACATTAATTAAATTAAAATCGCGAACTTTATAATAAGGAGTTTTAATACTGTCCAGTTCGATAAAAGCATTATAGAGCGGATTCTTATTGTCAATATTAATGCGAATATTATCGAATGTATTTTTTGAAGCTGTAATTTTTTGTGAATTGAACCTGAACTTAAATTCTTGTTTATCAGAATCGATTTTACCGCGCATTACAGTACTCGAATCAATTTCAATATCCGGGTACAACATTTCAACCACTTTATTGTACACATGGAAATTAAAACGCAGGAACTGACCTTTTTTAACTTTGTAAGGTTTATAATTCGTATAAAGACTTCCGACAGAATTCATAACCAATTTGTCTAATTGGTCAAATTGAAATTTACCAACAATTTTTCCATTTACAACATCATTTGAATTAACAGTTATAGTACGCAAATTGTCTGAATCGAAACTTGAATTTACAGTTATTTCATCAAAAGCATATGTTGATTTTGGATTTTGATAAACAGCATTTTTTATAAAAATATTTCCATGTAAACTTTGCAGAGAATTCCCACTAACCTGTACAATTGCATCACCTGTAAAACTGGAAATTGAATCATTAACGAATTTCAGTTTTCTCAAATCTGAATTTTCGATATTAATATGAAAATCATATTTATTTTCCCGTTTACTTAAATCAACTAAACCATCAAATGTCAGGTTTAAATTAGGATCGTTAATAGAAATCTGGCCTTTATAATATGGTAGTTTAAAATTGCCATTTACAACAATATTATTGTAAGTGTATTTGTTATAATCGAGTTTTACGATATCCCCTTTTACAATTGTATTTAAATATTTCTTAGAGAACCCTATACCATCAACATTTAGGTTTAGAGTCGTTTTACCTATATCTTTCCTTTGCAATAAGGTTCCCAGATCAAAATCATTAAGAATAATATTTCCTGAATAAGAAGCTTTATCTATAAAATCAATATTATTCATATGCAGGTCGATTTCTCCATTACCAAGATCGCTAGCCATTTTAAATTTTGATTCTAAATCTGTGGTTGATACTTTTATAGCTCCAACTATATTAACTTTACCAATTCTTTTTAATTCTTTAGGAAGCTTTTTACCTAAAACATCTGGCAGCAAAACGACTAAATTATCATAGCTGGTAATGAGTTTATCAAATTTACCATCCATCGAAAATTTTTGGGATTTGCTTCCTAAAAGATTTTTAAAATTGATATTTCCAATAATTCTTGTCCCGTTTGTATCACTTAATCTTAGCTTTTTTAAATTAAGGTTATTCAGTGGCCCCTGTATTGTAGTTTTTACTTTAAAATGCTGATTTTTACCTAATCCTCCATAAAAATAACGAATATCATTTGAAGCCAATGAAGCTGAGTCTAACACTACATCAAACCTAACTTTGTCAGTAAATTCCAAGAAATCTTTTACTTGATAATTTAAAATAGCTTTCCCATAAATAGTCGATCTTTTAGTAGTAATGGCTAAATTTTCAAGCTTTATTTGTTTTTTGCTGTAACTGAATTTTGAACTTAAATTTGAAACATAAAGACCTCTATGGTCCAGAAAAGAAAATCTGTGGATATTTGTATTAATTTCAGAACCGTATATTTTAAATTCACTGATATAAGTATTCAGGTTTTTAAAATCTATAATCTTTGGAGTCTTTTTGTTTTCGTCAACTGCAGAAAATGAACCTTGCGATATGTAAGCATTTTTTGCTGTTAAAAGAAAATGTTTGCTTGATTTTGTAGGCTTTCCTGATTCAAATAATCGTATAAAAACATTAATATTATTTTCATCTTCGTTTTTATATGTTTTCAGGTTAAAAATTAATCCTGTCAAACGAACATCGCCAAAAATTAAATCACCATCAATTAATCTCGTTACGCTTAACACATCTGTGGTAATAATGTCGGAGTAGATTAACGTTTTTTTGTGATGGTCTAAAATTAGTACTTTTTTAAGTTTAACGCCTCCAAAAGCATTAATTGCCACCTTTTCGATACTGATATTCGTTTTAAAATCAGTATTAAGCCTATCCGCAATGTAATGGGCAATTTTTGTTTGCACGAATGGCAAAGACAAAGTAATAGCAATTACCAAAACGAGTAAAACTAACCCCATAAGGGTTCTGGATATTATTTTCTTTACTTTTTTAATAACTGCTTTTATTTTTAGTTTTCTTTAAATTTATTTTTGAACAGACAAACAACGGCTGTTTTGATAAAAATTCTTTAATTTTGGCTCCTCCTTTTACGATTAAACAAAGTTAAAAATTTGATTTGTCAAATATAATTCAAAATTTGTGCCTTTATATGCAAAATTCAGAGGTTTTTATTCTTGCCATTGAAAGTTCCTGCGATGATACTGCTGCCGCGGTTTTACATAACGACAAAGTACTCTCAAATGTTGTGGCAAATCAGTTAATTCACAATCAATATGGGGGTGTTGTTCCTGAACTCGCTTCGAGGGCACATCAACAAAATATTGTACCTGTAATTGATGCCGCATTATGCAAAGCTAATATACAAAAAGAACAATTAACAGCTATTGCTTTTACACAAGGTCCTGGTTTAATGGGTTCTTTATTGGTTGGAAGTTCTTTTAGCAAGTCATTGTCGCTGGCTTTAAAAATCCCATTGATTGCTGTAAATCACATGCATGCTCATATTTTGGCGCATTTTATTGATGAAGAAGGATTCGACAAACCGGAGTTTCCGTTTTTAGCGCTAACCATTAGTGGGGGGCATACCCAAATTGTAAAAGTGAATGGCTTTTTTGATATGGAAATCATTGGTGAAACTACGGATGATGCTGTTGGGGAAGCTTTTGATAAAAGTGCCAAAATTCTTGGACTTCCTTATCCTGGCGGTCCTTTGATTGATAAATATGCCAAAGAAGGCAACCCAAAAGCTTTTCAGTTTACAAAACCAAAAGTTCCCGGTTTAGATTTTAGTTTCTCTGGTCTAAAAACAGCCATTTTATATTTTATCCAGAAGAACAAACAGGAAAATCCAAATTTTATTGAAGAAAACCTGAATGATATTTGTGCATCAATTCAATATACAATTATTGAAATTTTGATGGATAAATTAAAATTAGCGGTAAAAGAAACCGGGATTAAACAAATTGCTATCGGCGGAGGTGTTTCTGCTAATTCAGGAATCAGAACCCGTTTGAAAGAAAGTGAAGGCAAATATGGCTGGAAAACGTTTATTCCTAAATTTGAATATACAACAGATAATGCTGCAATGATAGGAATTGTAGGATATCAAAAATATTTATCAGGCCGTTTTGAAACCTCAGCTGTTGTTTCTAAAGCACGAATTCAATTTTAGTTATGCAGTTATTTTACAATCCGGATATAGACGAGACAACTGAAACTTTTTCTTTCGACAAAGAAGAAAGCCGTCATATCATTAAAGTTTTACGAAAAAAAGATTCAGATATCCTTCATGTTACAAATGGCTTGGGATTATTATTTGAAACCGAAATTACGCTCGCTTCAGATAACAAATGTATTGTAGAAGTTCGCTCCATACAAAAATCACCTCAACCAAAATTTTATTTACATCTTGCGGTGGCACCAACCAAAATGAATGACCGATTTGAATGGTTTTTAGAAAAAGCAACCGAAATCGGAATTCAGGAAATCACACCAATTATCTGCGACCGGTCTGAAAGAAAGGTTATTAATAAGGAACGATTTGAGAAAATCATTCTTTCAGCAATGAAACAATCAAATGAAACGTTTTTGCCAAAATTAAACGAAGCAATTTCTTTTAAAGAATTCATCAAACAAAAAAACGAAGGATTACAGTTCATTGCCCATTGTGAGGAAACAGATAAAAAAGTCGCTGAAGGAATTATTAAAGCCAAACAAAAATATAACCCTTTTGATTGGTCCCGAGGGCGATTTTTCTGAAAAAGAAATTGCCTTGGCGGTTGAAAATAAGTTCCAGCCCGTTACATTAGGAAATACGCGTTTACGCACTGAAACCGCTGCAGTTGTCGCATGCCATAGTGTTGTGTTTTTCAATGAAAAATCAAATTAACCGACTTTAAAATTGATATGAAAAAAATATTGTGTCTGTTTTTATTGGCTTCTATTTCTTCTTTTGCACAAGAAATTGCCTTATTAAAATATAGTGGCGGCGGAGACTGGTACGCAAATCCTACTTCACTGCCAAACTTAATTAGGTTTTGTAATTCCACCATTTATACTCAAATAAAAGCAAAACCCTCAACAGTAGAACCAGGAAATCCTGATTTGCTCTCTTACCCTTTTGTACACATGACGGGACATGGAAATGTTGTTTTTAGTGATGCTGATATAACAAATCTTAGAAACTACCTAAACGGAGGCGGTTTCCTGCATATTGATGATAATTACGGGATGGATCAATATATTAGAAAAGAAATAAAAAAAATATTTCCAAATAATAATTTAGTTGAGATTCCGGCTAATCATGCTATTTTTCAAAAACCTTTTCCTTTTCCGAACGGGCTGCCAAAAATTCATGAACACGATGCTAAAAGACCTCAGGCTTTTGGGATTTTTGTAGAAAACAAGCTGGTTTTACTGTATACTTACGAATGTGATCTTGGTGACGGCTGGGAAGATCCAGAAGTAAATAATGATCCGGCCGAAGTACGCCAAAAGGCATTAAAAATGGGTGCCAACATCATCAATTATATTTTCACCAATTAATCTATATAAAGTGCAGCTTACTCACGAAGAAAATCAATTTGAAAGTAAAACATTTCCCATAACCCTCGTTTGCGATCATATCTACTTTCAGCAAAATATCGGTTCTCTTTTTAGAATTAGTGAAGCTTTTGGGATTGAAAAAATCATTTTTTCAGGAAAAGATATTCCGTTAAATCCCAGAAAAATAAATAAAACTTCAAGAAGTACACATCTTCGTGTTCCTCATACTGTTATTGAAGAGACAGATGAATTAATTGATTATCTACTTGAAAATCAATTTGAAATTATTGCTTTAGAAATTACACATAAAAGCAAGCCTTTAAAAGAAATCATAATTCCTGATGATAAAAAAATAGCACTTTTGATAGGCAGTGAAATTGATGGAATTTCTAGCAATCTGTTAAAAATTTCAAATCAAATTGTCCATATTACGATGTTTGGAAAAAACAGCAGCATGAATGTTGTTCAGGCAACAAGTATAGCTTTGTACGAATTAACTTCTTAAATTAATATTTAACATTTTTATAAGAAGTAGACTACATAAGGGTTTATAATATTCTGGCGAACAAATTGTTATAAAAATTTTGACAATTATATTTTTTGTTATAAAATTGTGTAAGAATTTAACTAATTAATCATTTTATAACAAAACCCCTTTATTATGAAAAAAATTCTTTTTTCCGCCGTTACAGCTATAATGCTGTTTTCTTGTCAAAATGATAAGACAGAATCTTCAGATCCTGATTTAAATGTAGCTTCAAGACGTGGCTGTGCGTCGCAAGAAGTTTTAGAAGGACAATTAAAAGCTAACCCCGCATTAGCTCTTAAAATGAATGAAATTGAAGCTTTTACTGCTAAACATTCCTTAGATAAATTTACAGGTCGTTTAGTAAACGGTAAAATCGAAATTCCTGTGGTAGTAAATGTATTATACAGAACCACTGCACAGAACATTTCTGATGCACAGATTCAATCGCAAATTGATGTTCTTAACAAAGACTTTAACGCCCTGAATTCAGATTATAATAATGTTCCGGCACTCTTTTCTGGTGTAAAAGCGAATATCGGAATTACATTCGTTTTAGATCAGGTCATTAGAAAATCTACAACAAAAACATCCTGGGGTACAAATGACGCCATGAAAAAAACTGCTCAGGGCGGTCTGGCACCAACATCACCTACAACCAAGCTTAATTTATGGTCATGTGTGATTGGTAATGATATTTTGGGATACGCACAATTTCCGGGAGGACCATCATCAACAGATGGAGTCGTAATTGATTACCGCTATTTTGGTTTATCTGGTGCAGCTAATGCTCCATTTAATTTAGGAAGAACAGGTACTCACGAAGTAGGTCACTGGATGAATTTACGTCACATTTGGGGAGATGCAACTTGCGGAAGCGATTTAGTAGCTGACACACCAACCCATAATGAAGAAAATTATGGTGTACCGGCTTATCCTCATTATAGCACATGTGCCGGAAATCCTGTAGAAATGACAATGAATTACATGGATTACACCAATGATAATGCTATGTATATGTTTACAAATGGACAAAAAACCCGAATATCAGCCATATTTACAACGGGAGGAGCAAGAGCTTCATTTGCTCAATAATTATTGGCAAAAACAACACTTAAAGCGGGATTAATAATCCCGCTTTTTTGATTTAAGGACTAAATTTTAAAAATGGTTTTACTACATTTATAGTCTAAATATTAAACATGGTAACATCAAAAACTATTTCGAACGGTATTTTAAGAGCCTTAGCCACAATCTTAATAATTGGTCTTGTTTTATACTTTTTATACGAAATACAAACCGTAATTGTCTACTTATGCATTTCTTTACTATTGTGTTTAATTGCAAATCCTTTAGTTTTATTTTTAAAAAATAAACTGAAGTTTAGTAATTCGATGGCGGCAACAACAACTATCGTCTTTTTTATATTTCTGATTGTGGGTTTTATACTTCTGTTTGTTCCTTTAATTATTTCACAGGCAAATAATTTGGCGCTATTAGATACAGCTCAACTTCAAACAAAATTCATAGAAACTGAGAAACATCTTGAAGATTACTTTAATATTCAGCATATTGACTTAAATAAAATTATAAAAGACTCTAAACTTACTTCGGTATTGGATTTTAGTTATTTTACCGGATTTATCAATTCAATTATTAATTTCATGGCCGATATGGGAATGGGATTGGTTTCTGTTTTCTTTATCACTTTCTTTTTTATTAAAGATCAGGATATTTTTAAAAATCAGGCCAGAAGAGTACTTCCTGATTCAAATGAAGATAAAATTCTGAATTCTATCACAAAAATAAACCACTTATTAACACGCTATTTTATTGGTTTGCTGTTACAATTAATTGTGGTATTTGTCCTGTATTTAATTGTATTGCTAATATTTGGAAATGAAAACGCTTTTGTCATTGCTTTTTTATGCGCAATTCTAAACATAATTCCATATTTAGGGCCAATTATCGGGACAACATTGGCGGGAATTTTAACGATGATCAGTATGATTGGTCAGGATTTTCAATCTGAAATAGTACCAAAAACAATCTATGTAATTATAGGCTTTTTGATAGTACAAGCGATTGACAATAATATTAGCCAACCTATAATTTCATCAAAAAGCGTAAATTCGCACCCGTTAGAAATATTCTTGATAATCCTGATCAGCGGAATCACATTTGGAATTGTGGGTATGATAATAGCAGTTCCGGCATTTACAATGATTAAAGTAATTCTAAAAGAATTTTTTCCTGACAATAAAATTGTGTCCGTATTAACCGAAAGAATTTAGCTTTGAATACCTCTATTTTGCATCCAGATATACAGAAATTTATAATTCAAAATACTGGAGCAGATGTAACAAAATTAGCACTTCAGAAAAACCCGTTTCCTGAAGTTGACTGGATTTTAATTTTAAATCAGATTGAAGCCAGGACTAAAGCAAAAGAAAAATTACCAATCTGGTTTTCAACTGACAAAATCATTTATCCGAGTAAAATTTCTATTGAGCAGACCTCTTCAGAAAAAACTGCTGCCTACAAAGCTTCTTTAATTACAGGAAACACATTAATAGATCTGACTGGTGGTTTTGGAGTCGATGATTATTATTTTTCTAAAAAATTCAAAGTTGTTGCGCACTGCGAAATAAACAAAGATTTATCTGCAATTGTAAAACATAACTTTGAACAATTAAATATCAAAAATTGTTTTTGCTATGCAGATGATTCTGCAAATATTTTAAATGAATCTGAACCAGGCTTTAAGTGGGACTGGATTTACATTGATCCTTCCCGAAGAAATGATGCTAAAGGCAAGGTTTTTATGCTGAAAGACTGTTTGCCAAATGTTCCGGAATCACTGGATTTTTACTTCGAAAAAACGGATTCAATTTTAATTAAAACCGCACCATTGTTAGATATATCTGCAGGATTATCTGAATTGAAATTTGTAAAAAACATCCATGTTATAGCGTTGGAAAACGAAGTAAAAGAATTGCTTTTTGAAATACACAATCACTATTCTGGTGACATTACTATAAAAACAGCTAATCTTTTAAAGGATAAAACTGAAACTTTCGAATTTGTTATGGGTAAATTTGAGTATCCATCCTACCATTTACCTCAAAAGTTTCTGTATGAGCCTAATTCGGCCATTATGAAGTCAGGAGGATTTGATGAAGTTAGCAATTCATTCGAAATAAATAAACTACACAAAAATTCCCATTTATATACTTCAGATGAATTAATTGATTTTCCGGGACGAACTTTTGAGATCGAGAAAGTAATTTCATATAGCAAAAATGATATGAAAACAGCACTTTTAAATCAACAGTCAAATGTTACAACACGTAATTTTCCTGACACAGTAGAAAACATTCGAAAAAAATGGAAAATAAAAAATGGAGGGAATTTGTATTGTTTTTTTACAACTGATAAAAATAATAGTAAAATAGTTTTAATTTGCAGAAAAATAACTTAAAAATGAAATACTTAATTACACTAGCTTTTTTTCTGTTAACTTATAGCACATTTGCCCAAAAACCTTGCGAATACAGTACAAACGTAACAGATTCAATTGGTACTTATAAAGTTACAAATGAATACCTGGTAAGTGAAAAATACTTTGGAAACACTTTTGATTATATCTTTTTTTCTTTGGCACAAACTGACGGTTTGCCAACTTTAAACTTACAATTGATCCAAAAAAGCAAGGATTTTATAAAAGCAAATTGTTTTGATAAAAACTCAAAAGTATTTTTACAATTACAGAATGGTAAAGTTGTTACATTGCTACATGTCAATCAGGAAAATTGCGGAACCCTCCTTCATGATAAAGATTTTAATAACCGGATCAATACCGGTATTTTTATGTTTATGAAAGATAATTATGAAGAACTGAAGAAATCGCCTGTAACCATTATGCGAATTAAATATTTAACGGCAACCGAAGATTATATCATAAGAGGTGAAATTACATCAGAGATGAACGGAAAAACATACAAGCCTGCTACTTATTTTATGGAAAATATCAGATGTGTGGAATAATTATTATTCGCAATCCCATTTTTGATTAGAAACCTTATCTTTTAAACCTGTTTTTAAATTATAATGCCACCATTCTGAATCAAAAGAATTAAAGCCATTTTTAATCATTACTTTTTTAAGGAATTTTCTATTCGATAATACTTCTTTAGAAAGTTTAGTATAATTATGACTTGCCTGAATCCCAAAAAAATCAAAGGGAGTTCCCATATCAACTTCTTTACCTTTAGAATCAACCAAAGAAATATCAACGGCTCCTCCTCTGTTATGGATGGAGCCTTTTTTTGGATCTGCCACATACTCCGGATTTGAAACTATCTGCCACATTTTGTTCTGAATAGATAATGGTCTGTAGCAGTCATAAAGTTTAATTTTATAGCCTTTCTTTATAAAATCCTTGTTGGCTTCTATCAGAGCCTGAACAGTCTTTAAACGCAAAAAACATTCGGCACAATCATACACTTTTGCTTTTAAAAAATTATCCTCAGTAGCATATTTCATATCGTAGATAAAATCTTTACTGTAATCCTTTAAATTGACGAAAGTAGTATCAGTCAGAGAGACATCTTCATATACCTCATTCTGAGCGCTTGAAGAAATTATCCAAAAAAAAGAAACTAAAAAAAACAAAAAGTTTGAATATGAAATTACCTGTACTGTTGACTTCATTGTAAAAATTCACTGTGTTTAGGTAAATATAAACAAAACATTTTTTTTATATCTCTCCTGCCATCATAATATTTTCTTTTATTCCTTTATTCTTAAGCATTCGGAAATGGGACCTTACAGCATGATAAAATGGATAAGAAGTATAAGGAAGATTATATTCTTTAGCATATCGCTTTATTATAGGGGTTATGTAAGGATAGTAAGTATGTCCAACACCAGGAAAAAGATGATGTGCCACGTGATGAGTAAAACCTCCATACAAAAAGTTAGCTAATTTACTGTTGGTACTAAAATCTTTAGTCACGATCATCTGATGCAAAGCCCAGGTAGCAGAAAGATTCCCTTCATCATCTGCAACAGGAAACTGTGCATCTTCATCAACATGAGTCGAAACGAGTGCCACAACACCAAGAGCACTTCCGCACATATGCATTGCAATCCATGCAAGTAAAACCATGTACCAGGGTTGGTCTAACAAAAACATCGGAAGGAAAAGCAAATAAAAAAGATTAACCAATTTTGCTGCAAATAACAAGTAAACCTCTGTTACTGGAATTTTATCTACTATTTTTTTTACGTAATTATCTTTTTTACCAAAAAAATCTTTAAAGTCCCTTATATAAATCCAATTGAGACTGTACAATGGATAAATAAGCCACATATAGATATGCTGATATTTATGATAATTAAATAAAGGGCTGTTAGGAAATATTCTGATGATATCACTTTGCCTTATATCAACATCCCAATCAGGAATGTTGGGATAAGCATGATGAAGATTAATATGACGGCGGGTCCAAAGCCAGTGATTACTTCCAAAAAGCTCCAAAACATACATAAACCACTGATTATGCTTTTGCTTTTTAAACAATGCTCCGTGTGCAGCATCGTGAAATGCATTGATAAACAGTACAATCATCGTAACCCCACACAAAATATAAAATAAAAATAATAAAGGAGTACTGTTTCCAAAGCAGAGAATACAGGCATAAAATAAAAAGAAGGAAATGACAAGTCCCAGAGACTTTATGACATTTAATAGGTATAAAGATGAGTTCTGTAAAACAGTTTCATTAACTTCTTTTCGAATCTTTTTAAAAAAATCATCAGTATCAGGTTTTAAATAAACCGGGCGTTTTAACTTTTCCATAATGATTATCGACCTAAATTCTTATATCAAATTTAATAAAAAAAAGTTAAAGCACACATAAACAATACTTTACATCAATAAAATTTACCTAAAAATTAATTTACTTTAAAGAAGAGATGAAAACTGGTAAAGGCATTTTTGTACAGATATAACAACAAATCGACTTAGAGTCAGTTCACAATGGTGTAGGCCATTTTGGGATTTTGTCATATTTTTATCGATAGAGTTCCGGAAAAAGTTCTTCCGTCTGATGGCCATATACCCGGCCCAGGATAAAATTGTGGTCGCTTGGTAAAATAGTGTTCATCCAAGACATCGTTAATATTAAATTGAAACTTTATTTTTTCTGTAATTCTGACTGCAAGATTTAAATCAAGCAGCTGATATGCTGGTACTAATCCCACTGCGCCACTTGCAGACGGGACAGTAGTATTAAGTGCATCCGCAAAACTCTCATAAGTATAACTGTATAATGCCGATAAACTAACTAAATCATAATTTACAGTAATCCCGTTTCTTGAAATCCATTTAGGAACACTTTCAACTTTGTTCCCTCTAATGCTTACATTACTATTGCCTGATCGTATTGTAGCATCCTGATACCGCGCATCCATGAAAGAAGTAGATGTAAAAAGGGATAAACTGGTTTTCTTACCTAAAGAAAAGTCTCCTTGTAAAAAGAATTCAATCCCTTTAGTTCGTGAGTCACCAATGTTGGTCCTGAAAATAATCAGATTGTCATCTGTGTCAGTTTGTGCAAGCGTTCCCATACGATTGTTATATTGCACGCAGAATGCCGTAACATCCCATTTAAGAAATTTATATTTTCCCCTAAAACCAAATTCTGTATTATATCCGTAAGCGTCTTTTAAGTTTTTGTCACTTACTTCATAAACAGATTGTGGAATGATGTCTTTGAAAATAACAGGGCGGTAAGCTTGTGACCACCCTGCATAAATATTGATATCGCCTGTTATGTCGTATTGTGTGCTTACACCAAACAAAGGAAAGCTATGCTTGATTTTATTTGGCAGTTCCGTGTCTGAATAATTATTAATAATACCAGTCATATTGGTTTCACCGTTTTCTATTCTAACTCCTGTGTTTAAGGAGAATCGTCTGGTAAGCAGCCATCTATTCTCTACAAAAAATGCAATATTGCTCGTTTTAAAGTGCAGGTCTCTGCCCCAGCCTGGTGATACAAGCGATAAATCAAAATCAGTTCCCGTTGTTCCTTTGCCTTGCTGCTGTCGGTGCAAGTCATTATTCATATATTGTACTCCTGCCGCAATTGAACTGGTTTTATTTAGGAATTTATAAGACTGAAGTACCCTCAACTCTGTTGTATAACTATTAAAATGGTCAATATCAACTTGTCTGTTATTATATTCAAGGGTAGCAGGCACAATCTCGTCAGTAACGTTGGCGGGTTTGTCAAACATCACACTATTTCTTTCTCCCAGAACAGCCGAAGTTGTGAATCGCAGTTTTGTTGAAGAAGCGATGTTCCAATCAGCTGTTAAAGAAGGAACGTGAATATTTGGCTGATAATAATTCCTTGAGCGTGTTGACATTTTTGGATTGTCCATAAACATATTATCAGTCAACGGTCCTGGTATGTGTGTAATATAGTTTGAATGTGTCCATTCTAATTTAAAGCTTATATCTTTTGTAGCATCATAAAAAAGAGATACGCCCTGAGCATCAAAACTCGAATCACTGTTTTCCCTGTAACCTGTTATCCACTTACCATTTATCCATGCGGAATACCGAAACTTGCCTATTTTACCAGATATACTGTTGTAAGTGCTTACCAAACCGTATGATCCTAATGTATTTATCGTTTCAAAAGTAATTTTTTTAATCGTGTCCGGCTGTTTGCTCACGTAGTTAAGCATACCACCAAACTGTGCACCATATTGAAGCGACCCTGTTCCTCTGACTAATTCAATACGATCTACCCCTTCCATAGGAATATTGTAATGACTGGCCGGATAGCCGTACATATCAGAGTTAGTAATAATCCCATCTTTACGTATATTGAATTCCCAACTCCGATGAGGGTCAAGTCCGCGGGTAGAAATATTTAACTGATTGCCTGTCCCGTCCATATCATAAACGAATACTCCGGGAATTTTCGCAAAAATCTGCCGGCCATATTTTTCGGTTATGGCAGCATTTTTTTGTGTCATATCAATCACTTCCGTTTTTCTTCCTGAGAAAATATAAGTTCCTTGAATGGGTTCGAGCCGTTGAATATCTTGTGCTGTTTTATTGCCTTCAATTGTTACAGGAGCAAGATGGTGCGTTTTTACTGTGTCATTTGCTGTTTGTCCAAACGCAACAGTTACATTAGCCAAAATTCCCGTGATGAATAAAAAACTCTTCATAATTATAATCCTGATTTTTTTCAGTAACACAAAACTAAAATTGCGTAATTATTTGATATCAAATTTTACCTGAACAATTTTGAAGCAAATTGGTATAAACATCTTCGCCATGTAAGCCATTCATGAGCTGTTTCAGGGGATTGATAATATACATATTTAATTTTTTGCTGATCTAACATCGCCCGGAATGCGCCAACAGATTTTGGGAAAGGAACAGGTTCTTTAGTACCTAAGCCTAACCAAAAAAGTTTTATTTTTTTATTGAGAGCATTGCCGTCTTTATATTTTCCGTCTAAAAATGTAGAAACATCAATTGCATCTGTATTAGGATAATTTGACGTACCGCTAAATCCGCCGTATTGAGAAAAAGTATCCAGATGGTTCATCATAATTCTCATCGTTTGATTTGCACCCATAGAAAGGCCGGCAATTGCCCTGTTTTCGCGATTTGAGATAGTTCGAAACTTTGCATCAATCATTGAAATTACTTCTGTGATTAGTACCTCTTCGAATACAGATAACATTTTTTCTTTTTTGTCTTGCTGACTATTTTGTGGTTTATAAGCATATCCATTATCCATAACCATAATCATAGGATTTGCTTGTTTTGCAGCAATCAGATTGTCTAAAATTAAATTTGCTTTGCCCTGGGAAGCCCACCCTGTTTCATCCTCAAAACTTCCGTGTTGTAGATAAAGAACCGGATAACGTGTTTTAATGTTTTCATTGTAACCAGGTGGTGTATAAATAAAACAGCGTCTAAATGAATTTGTTAGTTTTGAGAAGTAAATATTTTCACTGACAAGACCATGAGGCACATTTTTCAGCGAAAAAAATTCCTGATCTTTCGCAGGAATTTCTATTCCGCTTCCTAATCGGCCGGCACCATAGAAATATAAGGTTCCCGGATCCGGAACAGAAGCCCCGTCTATATTTAGCTGATAATAATGAAATCCTTCATCCTGCGGATTAGAATCCCCTGTCCATACGCCATTGGCATCTTTTACCAGATCATACTTAACACCACCCAGATCAAGCTGAACTTTATTTGCGTTTGGAGCAGCAATACTGGCACGAACCCTACCCTGAGAATTAACCTGAGGAAATTTCTTTTCAGGCTGATTGACTGATGAAGGCTTAAAATCTTCCGTTATTTTTGTTTCCTGCCCCAAAACTGATTGAAAATATAGGCAGAAAATTATAGGGACTATAATAAGATTATTTTTCATTTTTAGTTTTTTAAAGTTTAAATTTATTTTTTTTACAGACAAATCAGTAAGCTAAAAAGTATTGCCACTTTCGATAAAATTCTTTTTTGAATTAAAAGAATAGTGCTGATGAAATATTAGCTATTCCGCTAATAATTCATCAGCAATTTTGTACTTATTCAGATCAATAGATTCATACAATTAAAAATCTACTGTTTAAATAAAAGTGGAGCTAATTCTTTAAAGCTTCGGCGCCAGGTCTGAAATTCATGTCCGGTATTATCAGAAACGTAGGAAACTGCATTAAAACCGGCATTTTTAAGGCCTGACACAGCGCTTTTAACACCGTCAGGACGTTCTTTACTTCCACAACTTAAAAAGATAAGTTTTACTTTTGATTTATCCTTAATATCTTCTGGTTTATAAGTTCCTCCGCTAAGGAGTGCATAGTGAGAGAAAACTTCAGGTTTATTAAGTGTTATACTTTTTGTTTCCATCCCTCCCATTGATAAACCTGCCATTGCACGATTACTATGATTAGCAACTGTGCGAAAATTAGAATCAATATACGGAATTAATTCATCTACAAGAACCGTTTGAAAAGGCTCTATTTTGAAACTTGACAAACCACCAAATTTCACTTCATTTGTCATTCCGTAAGTCATTACAATAATAAATGGTTTAATTTTTCCTTCTGCAATCAAATTATCCATGATTAAATTTACACGTCCCTGATTGCTCCAGGCCGTTTCATCTTCTCCCCAGCCATGCTGCAAATACAAAACCGGATATTGTTTAGCTTTGTCTTTATGGTAACCAGGCGGAGTATAAACAAAAGCCCTGCGGGATGTATTAGTGCTTTTTGAAGAGAAAAGAATTTGCTGTACATTTCCGTGCGGAACATCTTTTAGTGCATAGAAATCCTGATCATGTGCCGGAATTTCGATACCGCTTTCCCAGCGTGTAGAGCCATAAAAATTGAGTGCCCCCGGATCGTTAAAAACACCTCCGTCGACAGTCACATGGTAATAATGAAAACCTTCATCCATGATATTGGCTGTAGTTCCTCTCCAATAGCCATCTTCACTTTTGGTGAGAGCAGTCCCTCCTTTTGCACCACCTAAGCCAAGACTGACAACGACAGATTTAGCTTCAGGAGCCAAAATTTGAAAGCGAGCATAACCCTGAGAATTAACCTGCGGATATTCCTGACCTGGCTGATTAACTGATGAAGGTTTGAAATCCTCAACAATGGAAGCCTGACTTGTTTGTGAAAAACCTGCAAAACCTGATAAAATAAATGCGCATAGCATTGCAACTGCATATTGTTTCATATTTCTATTTTTTTAGATTAAAATTTATTTAACTGTCGGAGTTATGATTTGGTATTTACCGCTAAGATGCATCAGACTGAAGAGATACATTAGCCCATCATAATAAGGATCAAAATAGCCATCTTCATAAGGTTCAAGCTTAGCTTTCCAAAGTGCATGAACAAAATCTAGGCTTTTTTTATCTTGATTGACCAATGATGCTGTGGCCGAAGTTCCAACTAATCCTATTGAGTGTCTGAGTTTTTTGACTGGTCCGGCCTGTAGAATAAAATCTGGTGTGGAACCATCAAGATTGTATTGGTCTACAAACATTTCTATTCCTTTAGATCTAAGGAAGTTTTGAAATTTTACAGCATATTCTTCCTGCCACTTTTTATCTTTTCCGTACCAGGTATAATCCATAGCGATATTCATAGGAACACGCCAGGAATCATAACGAAATGCGGGAGGCATCCATGGTGTAGGGTGTGGTTCTCCGCTAAACTCTGTATAATCCGAATTTAAGCCTGTTACGGAATGACATGCCTTATGCAGAAAATTACGGGAAACTTCAGCACATTCTTTATAAAACTGTTCATGTCCGTCTTTGGCATACAAAGCCCATATTTCATAGAATGCCGGAACATGATAGGATGGGTCTGTCCATTCGTATCCTCGTCCTTCCGGCACAAATGATATTTGTTTATGCTCTGTATTAATGACATTATGGATATTACCAGTACCATCTTTTTTCCACATGGCATCTAATATTCTTCTTGCTTCATTGTAGTAATGAATCCCAGTATCATTCCCCCATTTGTTCGAAGCAAAAAGCAAACTGGTAATGTAATACAACTCTCCGTCTGATGCAGAGCCAGGCGAATTTTGTTTTTTGGTTTCAGGATTTACGCTCCATGCAAAATAGCCTTCTCTTGGTCCATCCTGATGTTGCATGTATTTTACTGACCATCGCCAGAGACGATCAAAAACATCTTTTTTATTGAGCTGAACTGCAACCATCATTCCGTATGACATTCCTTCAGTACGTGCGTCTTTATTTTTTACATCAGAAACATATCCTAAAGAATCACCTTCTTCAAAATAAACTTTATTTGGCCCTTCAAATACATCATAATAAGCTTTGGAGACTTTTTTATCTATTTCGTCCTGACTATATCCTGCTTCTTTAAATAGATTACGATAATGCGGTATTTTAGACTCTGATTTTTCTGTTTTCTTTTTATTCTGGCAAATCGCTAAAACGGGTACAAAAAACCCGAAAATCAGTATTAAAATACGAATTTTAACATGTGTGTCTCTTTTAAATTTTTTATTCATTTTATATTTTTTATCTTAATTCTAATCTGGAATGAACTTAAACTTCGAAGCCAAAGTTTTTCCATTCAAATAGAGATGAGAATGATTTATTTTCGTTCAATTAAATGAGAAATATTATTTTATTTTATCTACCCCTTTAGTAGTTTGTATTACTTTTTGAATAGTTCCATCTGCATTATAATACATGTAGTCCACACATACTGAACGCCTGTAACTTCCTCCAGTAGGCAAACTTCCATTATGATAAAAAAAGTATGATTTGCCTTTGTAATCTATAATTCCAGGGTGTGTTGTAAAACTATTGGTTACATTTTCTTGTATTAAACCCTGATGTTTCCAAGGTCCGGTTGGACTATCTGATGTACAATATTCTATTGTTTCTGCCTTTTCTCCTTTACTGGCATATACTAAATAATACATTTTTTTCTTTTGTATATCCACGGCCCTTCTATAAAGTTTTTTGGTTTTAAATAGTTAATTTGACCATCAATCTCAATCATGTTTTCTTTAAGCTTTACCCATTTACAGCTAGCATTTCCCCAATACATATAGGCCTGCCCGTCGTCGTCAATCATAACTGTAGGATCAATATCATCCCAGGAATGTTTCATATCAGTTGTCATTTCATTAATTACAAGAGCTTTACCTATTGCATCCTTAAAAGGGCCAGTTGGTCTGTCTGAAACTGCAACACCTATAGCAGCTCCGCCTCCGCTCACCTCATCTTTTTTATGAAATGTCGAAACAAACCAATAAAATTTACCATTTCTTTCAATGCACTGAGCGGCATAGGCATCTCCTGTAGCCCATGAAAAAGTACCTGGTGAAAGTGGCGCCCCATGATCTTTCCACGTTGCCATATCGGTTGTGGAAAACACATGCCAATCGGCCATTTTATAATTAGTATCTGCTTCGGTCGCTACGTCATGTCCTGTGTACAAAAACAAAGTGTCTTTGTGAACAATAGGCGAAGGATCAGCAGTAAAAATGTGCTTAATGATAGGGTTTTGTGCTGTTATTTCAAATGTTGAAACACAACAAAACATCAATAAAATCCTGATATTTAATTTCATGTTTATAGTTTTTTTGGTTATAGATAATTATGTGGTTTTCTTTTTTTTAATTCATTACTTTTTAATCAGCACCTGCTTACCTGTATATTTTACTTTTTTAGGAATATCACTCTTTTGTTTTGCAGATATCCATACAATATTCATTGTGTATGTTTTTGTCTGACCATTATAACTGCCAATTTGTTTTCCTATAGTTAAAGTTTGATTCTTTTCATTCCAGGTTATTGGAATTTCGATATATTTTCCTTTTTCATAATTGTAGTTATCGCCTTCATCATTATAATAAGTGAAACTTGCATCCTTACCTGTGTAAATACGAATTTCAAGTTCATCCTGCTTCACTTGCGTATTCTGAATCACATTTCCCATAGGAACGATCGAGCCTTCTTTTACAAAAACCGGTATTTTGTCTAAAGCAGCTGGGGATTCTATTGTTTGTCCTCCTTCGAATCTTTTGCCGGTCCAGAAATCATACCATGCGTTTTGTTTTGGTAAATAAACATCCCATTTCGTTACTTCAGGTGCTGTAACTGGCGCTATTAATAATGATTTTCCAAACATATACTGATATGCCTGACTTACAGCAACTGTATCATTACTAAAATCCATTATTAATGGTCTCATTAAAGTTGAGTTATACTTAGATATTTGCCAGGCCTCTGAATAGATGTAGGGCATTAGCTGATATCTAAGATTGAGCATAGAACGCATGTTATTTTCCACCTTTTCTCCATACCTCCACGGTTCAGTTTCAGTTTGATAACCATGCATACGGAATATTGGATTAAAAACTGCCCATTGAAACCAGCGAGTCAGAATCTCATGATACTTTTCATTTTTATACTGTTCTGATCCTGGACGGAAAAAGCCACCAATATCGGTTGTCCAATAAGGCATTCCTGTTACATTGTAATTTAAACCTGCAACGATTTGGCGTTTGTAAGCATCCCAGTCCCATCCTATATCGCCTGACCAATTAATTGTTCCATATCGCTGCTGTCCTAAAAATGCTGAACGGGTTAGAATCGTTACCCTTTTTTCAGGATTTGTAGTTTTTTGACCTTCATAAACAGCTTTGCTTACAAACAATGGATATGTTAAACGATAAAAATCACCCAGCCCAAAATAAGTTTGTTTACCTCTTAACGCATCATTTTCGGGCTCAGTTGCATCCATCCACCAGGAGTCAACGCCAAGCGCAAATAAATTTTTATTAAGTGCGTTCCAATGTGTTTTTTGCGTTTCCGGATTATAAATGTCAATCCATGGGCTATTAGGAATAAATAAGTTTTTTGACACATATTCTTTACCAATTTCTGATTCTTTATTTAAATTCTCCCAAACAGAAATAGAAAAGTGAGCATTTAAATCATGGATTTCTTTTATAAATTTTTCAGGTTCCGGATAATGTGTTTCATCAAATTTAGGAACACCCCAGCCATATTTCCCCCAATATTGCCAGTCTTGTACAATTACATCTACAGGCAGGTTACGTTTTCTGAATTCTTTGATTGTTGAGACCAAATGTTCACCAGAAGTATATCGCTCACGGCACTGCCAAAATCCAAATGCCCACTTAGGCAGCATTGGTACACTTCCCGTAAGGTTACGATAATTAGCTATGATTTCATCCGTATCCTTTCCTGCAAAAACAATATAATCAAGCGATTTGGCATTGGGTGAATTAAAAACAGTTTCATTATTAGTAAGTTTTAAACTAAGAGATGGTGTATTACTAGATTTACAAACCACTTTAACAGTGTGTTCACCTGCTTTTAACTCAACCAGTTTACTTACTGCTGGCGGCAGCCATAAATTAGATTGATTGATTACATCTATCCCATCAATCAAAACTAAATGACGGCTGTCCATGTCTCCAAGATCCAGCATTAGTGAATATTTTCCTTCTTTAGCGATCGAAAAAGTTCCGGAGTAAACAGATTGTTGTTGCGAAACTTTTTGTGTACCTGAAGTTGTAGTTACTTCAACTTCACGTTTTTCACCTTCATTTATTGTATTTCTAATTAAGTCGATATTTTTATTGGTTGGATTAAAATAAGTTACACCATACTGATGCCATAATAAACCATATCCCTTATTGGATACTAAAAACGGAATAGCAATCTGTGTATTAACCTGTATTAACTTTCTGGTTACATTCTTTAAATTGTAAAAACCATCCTGAAACTGTCCTAATCCAAATAAATATTCATCTTTAGGAGATTCAAAACCCTGTTCAGCTACAAAACACGATTCACCCATAACAGTATTAGGTTTTAATATTCGTGAATTTGCTTTTTCAGTTAGAAAAATTCCTGATGTATCACTGTATGTAATAACCCCTGTTTTTTTATTAAATGAAACAGTTAACTCTTTTGTAGCCAGTTGTAAATTTTCTAAGAATTCTTTAAATTTAAAATTAGGAACCTTTGGTTTGTTTATCAGGACGAACTCTTGTTTTTCTTTTAACGTTCCTATTTCATATTGTATTCGTATTGATTTTTCGGTAAGAGGAATTATGTTTAATACACCTTCAGATAATTCAATAGCCAATTTATCTTTACTAAGTGTATGCTTTTTATATTGTTGTGCACTAATTGAAGTGAATAAAAAGCCTAAAATTAAAATGTAAACTGTTTTTTGCATTTTTATTTTATATATTAAATTATCATTTATTCGATTGGTATTAATGAAACTAAAAAAACTCACCTAAGAAGTAATGAGTTTTGTATCATCCCATACAATTGAAAACTCCTGGCTTCGTTTGGTAATTCATTTATAATTTTGGAATAAAAAAGCCGAAAGGGATTTGAACTTCCGGCTTTAATTTAAAAAACTAACACTAACTAACATTAGTTATAAACTATCTATACAACTAGGAATATAACCAAATATTAAACTTTTAAATCCTGCTCAAAATAATTTTACTTATTTCTGACGTCAACTATATTTTTATATAGAATACAAATAAAAAAGATGCATCCTCTTTTTAAACTGCATTCAAATTCCTATCAAATGATACACAAACTTTATATTATGATTCTATTATGAGAAACTTAAAAATAATCTATGTCGAATAAAAAATAAACTATCGTAGACAATAAGTGTATTTATTACAAATATACAAAAACATTTCATAAAACAATCGGTTGTTTTATATTTTAATTGTTAATTTTAAACAAATACAACAGTTAAAAAACATTGTATGTATTTATATAGTTAAAAAAACACAATATTCATTATTAATAGCGTTCAGTATAGATACTAAATCCTTATAAACTATTTTTTATTTTAGTAACAGCTGTACTGACCTCTTTTTCGGGTTTCTTACAAGCTTTATTTACACAAACGTAGATATAGGTTTCATTATCTACAAAACGATCCTTTAAAATTGGAAGACTACTTTCTTTTGTAGAACCGGCTATAAGAATATTGGGCAAATAGTAATTTTGAAACTGAACTGCTTTAGTCATAGCAGCTTTTCCCGAAATGGCAACTTCAAAATAATTATCGGTATAATTCAGCATTAAATTCAACCAGTTATAATATTCTGCTGGTGACTGCAATACATCATTTTTTATATTATTTAGCATTCTTTCAGCTGTTTTGGCATATACATCATTAGAATAATAATGCCCCAAGTGAAATAAATTATTGGCAAAAATTGAATTTGATCCTGGAATCACATTGTCAGCAATTTCCATCTTCCTAGCAATTAGACTTGCCGAACTGCCAGACGTAAAATAAAACATATTTGATTTTTTATCCCAAAAGTGTTTCATCGCATAATCTGTTAATTGCCTGGCTTTGCGTAACCATTGTTCATCTAATGTAATCTGATAAATTGCAATAAATGCATCTGCAACTGTGGCATAATCTTCAGAAAAACCAGTGATAGTACTTTTTCCCTCTTTATAACTGTGATTTAAACTTCCATCTTTTTTAAGCTGGTTATTTACAATAAAACTGGCGTTTTTTAATGCGATTTGCTTGTAATGCGGATTTTTGAATGCACGATAAGCACTAACGTATCCTTTTATCATTAAAGCATTCCAGGAAGTAAGGGTTTTATTGTCCAAATGAGGCCGGGATCTTTTGTTTCTGGCTGTTAATACTATTTGCTTCCAGTTTTTTACTTTGGCTTCCAGTTCTTTCAGATTCAATTTATTACTTATCGCAAAATCTTTATCTGATTGATTTTTAAACAAAACATATTTCTGATTCTCCCATAACCCGTTTTCATTAATATTAAAATATTTTTGAAAAAGAGCATAATCCGATTTTAATAAAAACTGTAACTCCTCTTTGGTCCAGATATAATACGCCCCTTCTTCTAATTTTCCTTCCTTATTTTTACTGTCTGCATCTAAAGAAGAATAAAAAGCACCGTTAGAAGCCATAAGCTCCCTCTCTACAAAATCCAGTGTTTCATGAACTGCTTTTTTATATGACTCATTTTTGGTAACCAGATATGCATCAGAGTATAAACTTACTAACTGTGCATTATCGTACAGCATTTTTTCAAAATGAGGAATATGCCATTTTGTATCTACTGAATATCTTGAAAAGCCTCCACCAATCGCATCATAAATTCCTCCGTCAGCCATTTTGGTAAGTGTCGTTTCTACATATTTTTCAATGGATTTATCATTATTCTGAATACTGTATCTAAGCAAAAAATTTAATGTACCCGGCATTGGAAATTTGGTTTCACCAACTAATCCCCCCTCTTTATAATCCAAATCCTTCTGCCATGATTTTACAGTTTTAAAAACATCTAATTTTTTAAAACTGGCTTCATCGTTATTGACTGTAATTAATTGTAATTCCTTAATTCCCTTTACTAATTTATCTGCGTATTCAATAGCTTTTTGGGGATTGTTTCTATACAAATCAGAGATTTCAGTCAGCGCTTTAGTCCACTCCTCTTTTGTAAAATATGTTCCTCCAAAAATAGGACGACCATCAGGAAGCGCAATACAGTTTAATGGCCAACCACCTTTTCCTGTCATCAATTGTACTGCATTCATGTAGATTTGGTCAATATCAGGACGCTCCTCCCTGTCTACTTTTATACTGATAAAATTATCGTTCATTAATTTCGCTACAGCTTGGTTTTCAAAACTCTCTTCTTCCATCACATGACACCAATGACATGCCGAATAACCTACAGAAATAATAATGAGTTTGTTTTCTTTCTTTGCTTTTTCAAGGGTTTCATTATTCCATGCTTTCCAATTTACCGGATTATGTGCATGCTGTAAAAGATATGGACTCGTTTCATCAATGAGGTCATTGGTATATTTATGATTTTCCTGATTATTCTGTTTGTTATTACAGCTGATAATAAGACACGAAATGATTAATAAAAGGGATAAAAAACGCATATAAATTGAATAAAACAAGTGATTAATTATATGAAAATGAGGGCATGTTTTTAACTAAGAAGCTAAAATAACAATTTATATTTAATAGATTCAATGCTGTCAAATTATGCTTCAAATATGCTATTAAACGCTTCAAAATTGACAATCATATTTCAACTTTCAAGCTATTTTTACCGATTAGTTTTTATCGAAAATGAATAAAAAACATGTTCATTCTGATAAAATTTATTTAAATAATATTTTTCAAATTGGTATAGCTACCAATAAAAAACAGCGTCTTATATGAATAACACATCACAAAAACTTTCAGTAATAGAAAAAATAGGTTATGGTTTAGGTGATTTTGCAGCAAATTTGATTTTTCAGACATTATTGACCTTTCTGGCTTTCTTTTACACAGATGTTTATAAAATTCCAGCCGGAACAGCAAGTGTTATTATTTTTATTGGTGGTTTTATAGGTGCTTTTTTCAATATCGTTATGGGAATTATTGCTGACCGTACCAAAACCAAATGGGGAAAATTCAGACCCTGGATATTATGGACCGCATTTCCTTTTGGGATTGCATCAGTCCTGTCTTTTCTAACCCCGGATTTTGGGCTGAGAGGCAAAATAGCCTATACATTCCTTACTTACTTTTTCTAGTCTTAATTTATGCCGCAAACAATTTACCTTATGTTGCTTTAAGCGGTGTGTTGACAGGCGATATGAAAGAAAGAAACAGTCTCTCTTCCTATCGTTTTGTAGCTGTAATGATAGCTCAATTTATAATTCAGTCGCTTTTATTGCCACTCGTTTTAATTTTGGGGCACGGTGATAAAGCTGTTGGTTTTAAAAATACAATGCTATTATTTGCTGTTGTAGGGGTAATTTGTTTGCTGATTACTTTCTTCACAACGAAAGAAAGAATCGTTCCTAAAAAAATCAGGAATCTACCGTTAAGCAGGATTTTATAGATTTATCTAAAAACGGCCCCTGGATTGTTATGGTATTAGTTACTATTTTGGTTTTTATAACCTTGTCCTTAAAGGGCGGAATGTATGTTTTTTATTTTAAATATTATTTAGACCCTGCTGCACAAACTCTTTTTTTAAAGGATATTGGCTTTACTGCATTTATTGATTCAGTGAATAATTTGCTAACTGGAATTGGATTAACAGATCTTCAGTGGCCAAAAGATGTTCCTACTACTGCCTTTAGTCTTTTTAATGCTGGTGGAATTCTTTTTATGATTTTTGGAATTATGTTTTCAAAATCACTTGCAAATGCATTTGGAAAAAGAAATATTTACATCACCTTCATATTTTTATCAGCTATAAGCTTATTGCTTTTTAATTTTTACAGCAAAACAGCTATTACAATGGTTTTTGTTACGCAATTAATACACGGATTTATTTATGGCATAACAATTCCGTTATTATGGGCAATGATCGCTGATGTAGCGGATTATAGCGAATGGAAAAACAACCGAAGAGCAACAGCAACAATTTTTTCGGCAATGATTTTCGGATTAAAGATAGGAATAAGTATTGGAGGTGCTTTGGGAGCCGCTTTTTTATCCAAATATGGTTATGTAGCAGAAGAAGTTCATCAGGTATCAGCAGCTCTTGAAGGAATTAAATTATCAATAAGTATTTATCCTGGTTTTATATTTATTATAAGTGCTGTTTTATTGTGCTTTTATGTAATTGATAAAGATATGGAAATTGAAATTGAAAATGATTTAAGAGAAAGAAGAGAGAAGTAATATGGTTTTGGACAACATAAAATTCAGGTTATTTAGACTAATCTTATTCATTTATGATAAAAAAACACACATAAAAATATCTTTAAAATAGTACTAAAATTGAATCCTAAAAAAACAAATAGTTGGTTTTCAATTAAAATAGTATATATTTAATTCTAATTTCATTAATTATAATATAAATGCTTCCACAAAAATGTTTTAGAATCTGTGTCATCTTATTCTTTACAATTCATTGTTTGTTTTCTCAAAATACATTTGAAAACTACCAGTTTAGACTCGTAAGTAAAGAAACTTCCAAGAGCGGCATTTACACCATTGCACAGGATCAGTCCGGAGTTATCTGGATTGGCACAAACGGAGCTGGTCTATACAAATTCGATGGAGTTAACTATGTGGCTTATGAGCAAAACTCTAAAATAACCAATTCTATTAATAGCAATTTAATTTACGTTATTTACGTAGATAAGCGCAACCGATTGTGGGTAGGCACAGACGAAGGTTTATGCCTGTATAACAGAAATTTGAATACTTTTGAGAATATTGAAATTCAAAAGAAAACCGGAAACGAAACGGTAATTTCTGTTAAAAGTATTATAGAAGATAATAATGGAAATCTTTTTTTGGGAACATTTAATGGCGGCCTATTAAAACTAAATACAAATACCCGAAAAATTACTTCAATAAAACTGGACATCCCAAATTCAGAAAATTGCCTTATTAATTGTCTTGCAAAAGATAAAAATGGTACGATCTATTTAGGAACTAATTTTGGCCTGAAAGTAGTTGATCCAATAAGAAATAAAATCAAAAAAGTTAAAATCAACTATGCCGATCAACTGCTTAAAGGGACTTTAGTATCGATGTGCATTGACAGTAAACAAAATTTATGGATTGGTAATGGTTATAAAGGGCTGGTAAAAGTAGACTTAAATCAGAAGACCAAACAAGCTATATTGTATCCCATAACCACAAAAAGAATTATGTCTATACTGGCAACAGACCCTAAAACTATTTTGTGTGCCACAGAAAACGATGGGCTAATTATTGTAGATGATAAGGGCGATATCCAGAAAAAATATGTCAACAGCAAATTCAATAGCCGCAGTTTAAGCTCAAACTCTGTCTGGTCATTATTTTTAGATAAAGAAAAAAGAATCTGGCTGGGTTATTATAACAAAGGTCTTGGCGTTTTTGATAAGATAAACAGCAAAGTAAATATTATAGAAAGTCTCCCGGGAAATCCCCAATCATTACAAACTAGTTGTGTGACCGGTATCGCAAAGGATAGTGAAGGCCAGTTATGGATTTCTATGGAAGGCGGCGGTGTTGATGTTTATAATCCGAAAACTAAACTTTTTAGACATATTACAAAATCTGATACCAGCCTGTATTCAGGATTAACCAATGACAATATCACAAACGTATTTATAGATAAAAATCAGGACATTTGGTTATCAAGCTGGAATGAGGGCATTTTTGTTTTAAAAAAAGGCAGCAGAAATTTTATTAATTACAATACAAAAAATACTCCTGGTTTGACTTCAGACAATATTATGAGTATTGCTCAGGATTCCAGAGGTGTTATCTGGATAGGTACTTTTGCGAAAGGGCTTCATTATTATACGCCATCAGATGGAAAATTTCACCATTGCGACTCTAAACCATTTTATACAAATGGCCTGACTAATTTAGATATCAGAAAAGTGATTGCTGATTCTGACAATGCTGTTTGGGTGGGTTCAACAACAGGTCTCTACAAAGTTAATACGGATGATTTTGTCACTTTTTCAGTAACTTCTTTTCGGAATAAAATGTCTGAAAAGCTTAAAAATCATAAAAGTACACATACCATCAACACCTTATATCAAGCCAGCAACAAAGAAATCTGGATTGGTACTGATGGTGCCGGACTATTTAGCTACAATAAAAAAACAGATGTATTAAAATGGTATATTAATTTCAAGGGACTACATGAAAAATCTATTTCGTCCATTTCTGAATCGAATGACGGATCTATTTGGATAAGTGGCAAAAAAGGAATTACCAAACTTGATTTAAAAAACAAAATTTCACTCAATTATTCTACATATGATGGATTGCTTGGAAACGACTTTAATAATAATTCTGTCCTAAAAGATAAAAATGGACTGCTTTATTTTGGAAGCTACGAAGGCGTAAATTACTTTGATCCTGCAAGTTTAGTCAGAAGCAAAAAACAGCTTCCAATTTACCTGACTGATTTAAAACTTTTTAACAAGTCAGTAGCGCCACTCGAAAAAAATTCACCCCTGATTAAAGTATTATCAGAAACAAAAAAAATAATCCTTAAACATGATCAGTCTGTATTTACAATTGATTTCATTGCTATAAATTATTCTTTTCCTGCCAGAAATGAATTTGCTTATTATTTAGAGGGATTTGAAGATTCATGGAATTATGTTGGCAGTAAACGTTCTGCCACTTACACTAACTTAGCACCAGGCAATTATGTTTTTAAGGTTAAAGCATCAGAAAAAAATGGGGTGTGGAATACCAAACCATTAGAATTAAAAATGGAAATTTTACCACCCTGGTGGAAAACATCTTTTGCTTATCTTTTTTATTCCTTATTATTATTCGCTGCAGTCCATTTTGCAAATCAATACTATCAAAATCGTTTTAAACAAAAACAAATGATAGAGTTTGAACAGAAAAAAGCGATTCAAATTGAAAAATTAAATAATAAAAAATTACAATTCTTTACCAATATATCACATGAGTTCAGGACTCCGCTTACTTTAATTTTAAATCCATTAGGAGATATAATAAAAAATAACAGTACAGAATTACCTGAAGGTGTGGTAAGTAAATTAAAAACTATTCAAAAAAGTTCAGACAGGCTTTCCAGATTAATTAATGAATTAATGGATTTCAACCAATTGCAGTTTAACCAAATGACGATTAAGCTTCAGTTTATTGAGATTATAAGCTTTACGAAAGAAATCGTCAGTTATTTTGATGAGGAAGCATCCAGCAGGGGTATTCATCTGCAGTTTGAGTCCAACAAAACATCTTTAAAAGACTGGATAGACCCTAAAATGTTCGAGAAAATTATTTTTAATGTAGTCTCAAATGCTTTTAAAGTTACTCCCGATAATGGAAAAATAAAGGTAAAAATAGTGGTGAATGAGGAATTTATAAATTTTCCGATGATCAATTCCACCAACACTTATCCTTCATTTGAAATTATTGTGGAAGATAACGGCGCGGGACTTGACAAAAAAGATATTAAGAAAATATTTGACCGTTTTTATCAGGTCAACAACTTAAATAAGGCTTATTATGGAAGTACCGGAATAGGATTAGAAGTTGTACGCGGATTTGTGGAACTACATAAAGGAATGATTGAAGTAGAAAGTGAATTGGGAGTTGGCACCACTTTCAAACTAATATTTCCCGTTGGGAAAGATTTTTTTAATGAGAACGAAATATCATTAGAGGAATATAAAAAAGAGAAAAAGATAAGCTATACACCAGTAATTGAAAAAACAGAGGATCAATCACAAGATGATCAGGAAAAGCAAGATCGGATTTATACTATTTTGATTGTTGAAGACAATGTAGAACTTCGAAATTATTTAAAAAACGAACTCAAAAAAGAATATAAAGTTTTAGTCGCTGAAAACGGTCAGGTTGGTTTGGAATTAGCTTTGCAAAAATTGCCTGACTTAATTTTAACAGATGTAATTATGCCTGTAATGAGTGGCCTGGAATTGTGCAAAAATATCAAGTCCAATTTAAAAACAAGTCATATTCCATTAATGATGCTATCTGCTAAAGCCCTGATTAAAGATAAATTAGAAGGTATTGATTCTGGTGCGGATATGTACCTGAGTAAACCCTTTGACATGGACATTTTGAGATCAAGTCTGGTACAATTAATCAACAGCAGGCAGATTATGTTTAACAAATTCTACAATGGAATTACGCCAAAAGCAAAAGAAAAAACAACTACCTTAGATAACGAATTTATAAAAAACACCCTGAATTACATTAATGAAAACATTAGTGAACCCGAGCTAAGCGTTGAAGTTTTGGCTTCGAAAGTATTTTTGAGCAGAAGTCAGTTGTATCGAAAAATTAAAACGCTAACGGGTGTATCTGTAAATGAATTTATACGTAACGTTCGTTTAGAAAAAGCAAAAGAACTAATAGAACTGGGCAATGATAATATAACAGAGATTAGTTATAAGGTTGGCTTTAGTTCTCCTTCCTATTTTACAAAATGCTATAAAGAAAAATACGGATATCTACCAACACATAATAATAAACAATAAATAATAAAAATTAAAACATTTAAAAAGTGGCTGTCTCTCAAAAGGACAGCTTTTTTTGTTTAGAGGCAGTGTCTGTTTAGAGTATTCTTTTATCTAATTTTTTTAACTAAATCATTCTAGTTATATCTAATATAAATTCATTCTTTTTCTAATTTTTCTCTTACATTTTAATTTTCCACTATTATCAAATACAAAAAAAATATCTTTTATTTTTTCTGATACTAAAAAAATAATATAAAAATATTAATAATTTTTAAGTTACATTTCCTTACATGATACCATCTTTAAATGTTGGTTTTACTGGTTTTGTACATCTTATGCTACAAAATTGATAGTTTTTGCATCATTTGTGATATGTGAAATTTATGTTAACGTGATATTTTTGGGTTTAACAATTATCAAATAACTAAAAATAATTACTAACAATTAAAACAAACCTAAAGCATGAAATGAAAACCAATTATTTTATTGAATACCATTTTAAAATAAAAAAACGAACAATAAAAAATATGATTTGAAAATATAAATTGAGAAAACATATTATTTACTATTTCTAAAATTTTAAAGAACAGAAAACACAATTCAATACAATAACAAATTTTACAACCGAACAATTATTTAACTAAACAAAAAAAACCAATTAACTATGATGTTAAAATTGAAATTTGCAATAATCGCATTGCTTATAGTTAGCACTCAGAATGTGATGGCACAAACTAAAACCATAAAAGGTGTCGTTACGGATCCTTCCGGGGTTCCATTGCCTGGTGCCAGTATTAATGTACAAGGATCCAAAAATAGTGCATCAACTGATTTTGATGGTAACTACGCATTACAAGGAGTTAGTGCGACAGACAAAATAACATTTTCCTACGTTGGATTAACTTCAAAAACAGTCACCGTTGGAGAACAGACTGTTATCAATATCAAATTAGCAGAATCAACACAGACCTTAAATGAAGTTGTTGTAGCTTACGGTACTCAAAAGAGAACTAAAGTTACCGGAGCAGTTTCAACGGTTAACTCAAAAGATATTGTAGCAGTGCCTATTACTAATGCTGAATCGGCTTTACAAGGTAGAGCTGCTGGGGTTAGTGTAGTAAATGGTTCACCAGGTTCAAGCCCTACGGTTAAAATTCGTGGATTAGCCACAATGAATAATAGTGATCCTTTATATGTTGTTGATGGGGTTTTAGTAGGTAACTTATCAGGATTAAATCCAAACGATATTGAATCTATGTCTGTCTTGAAAGATGCTTCAACAACGGCATTATATGGCTCAAAGGCTTTTAATGGAGTTATCATGGTAACTACTAAAAAAGGAAAAAAAGGTCCTGGTCAATTAACTTTTAGTTCTTATGTTGGGAGCCAAACTGTTACCAAAAGATATGATGTTTTAAACACACAGCAATATCTTAAGTATGCAAACGATTTAGGAAGTAACTTAACTGCAAGAGCAGCCGAGTTTGGCAATATAAATACCGATTGGCAGGATCAAATATTTCAGAGTGGATTAATGCAGGATTATAATTTAAGTTTCTCAAATGGTTCTGAAAATTCTTCAAGTAGATATTCTGCAGGATATTTAAAACAAGAAGGTACCTTAATTGGGACCGGTTTTGAACGCTATTCTTTCCGTGCTAATAACACACAAACAATTGGTAAACTAAGCGTTGGAAGTAATATAGGAGTATCCTTTAGTACTACTAATCCGGAGCGTAGTGCAGGAGGAAGAACTTTATTAGAGCATGCTATTAAAATGGCTCCATATTTACCAGTTTACAATTCCAGTAATTTAGGCGGATATCAGGGTCCTTCAGCAGCTGATGGACAAGATGCTGAAAATCCTGTACGTGTGGCCAATCATGGATACCAAAAAGTTAACGGAGTATCTATAATTGGGAACATCTTCGCAGAATTAGAAATATACAAAGGGTTAAAATTCAGATCACAGGTTTCTTTAGATTATTACTCAACCAGAGATCATACATTTGTGCCTAGTTTCCGTGATGGATCAGCACATTTTCAGGATTACTCCACAACTGCAGAAATAAATTCTCAGGGGCAGACTATTGTGTTTGATAATGGTTTAACTTATAAGACTACCATTGCAGATAAACATAATATTGAAGTATTAGGGGTAATAACCAAAATTGAGAATAAAAGCCGAAATGTAACCGCAGGAAGCCGTAACTTAATTTCTGATGAAATTGATCAGTTAAGTCTTCAGAATGCTAACTTAAGTTCAAATAATTTTGAGACAAACAATTTAGGTTATATCGCTCGTATTAATTATGATTATGATGATAAATATCTTTTTGCAGTTTCAGGACGTAGAGATGGTTCGTCGCGATTTGGAGCTAATAAACGCTTTGGTAATTTCTACTCTGTCGCTTTAGGGTGGAATATTGCCAAAGAAAGGTTTATGGAAAATTCTATTTTTAGTACTTTAAAACTTAGAGCTTCTACAGGAACAACAGGAAATGATAAGATTGAAGATTATCGTTACAGCTCAAGTTTAGCTACTAATTATACATATCCATTTAATGGACAGGCAGGAATAGGAACAACTTCAGGAAGCGCTGCTAATCCAGATTTGCAATGGGAGTCTAAACTAGACAGAAACATAGGTTTGGATTTTGGTTTATTCGATGAAACAATCACAGGATCTGTTGAATATTTTAACAATAAAAGTAGTGATATCCTTTTTGCAGTACCACTTGCAGCATCTACTGGTTCTCCAGGAGGAACACAAATACGTAATATTGCAGATGTAAAAGTAAGCGGATACGAAGTAACATTGGGTTATAATGACAGAAAAGGTGATTTTACCTGGTCTGCAACAGCTAATTTAGGCACCAGCAAAAACGAGGTTACCTATTTAGCACCAGGTGTAACTAGTGTTTTAGGCGGTCCATCAGGAAGAGCTGGTTTAGAGCAATTCTCAAGATTAGAAGTTGGTCAGCCGTTATTTTATTTCTGGGGTTATCAAACCAATGGAATTTATCAAAATCAGGCAGAAGTCGATGCGGTTTTAGTTCCGGGGCAAACTACCTTCCAGCCAGGTGACATTAGATTTGTTGATCGTAATGGAGACAAAGTAATCAATTCACAAGATAAAACAAACATTGGAAATCCATATCCTGATTTCACATACGGTTTAAACCTTACAGCAGCATATAAAAAATTCGATTTTAACTGCTTTATTAGTGGAGTATCCGGGAATGATGTTTTTAACTCAAATAAATTCGACTTAGAAGCAATGCAGCGTTTGTTTAATTCTGGCACACAAGTTTTAGACAGAGCAGTTGTTGTAAATGGTAGCGTTACTAATCCATCTGCTACATTGCCAAGAGCACTTGGTGCAAGTCAAAACTGGGCATCAGCCAGTCAGCGATATGTTGAAGATGGCTCTTATACCAGATTAAAAAATATCACCATAGGATATACATTTTCAGGAGATGCATTTGCTAAATATTTTTCTAACATAAGATTTTATGTAAGTGGGCAAAACCTTATCACTATTACAAATTATTCTGGTCTTGATCCTGAAATTGCACGTGTGGATGCAAATTCAAATTCAGCAGGTATTGATATAGGAAGATATCCACAACCAAAATCAGTAATTTTTGGTCTTGAAGTTACATTTTAACATATAAAAGATAATGAAAAAAATAAAATATATAGTTGTAGTATTGTCTGGAATTTTGGCCATAAATTCGTGTGACACCAAGGATTTAGAATTAAATAATCCAAATGCTTTGTCTCCTGAAACTTTCTTTAAAACGAAAAATCAGGTACAGTCTGCTGTAAATGCCTGTTATGCCAACTTGCAGACAAGAGGACTCTATGCGCGCCATATTTTCTTTGCATTAGACCTTATGTCTCAGGAAGCTAAAGGAAATCCACAATTAGAAGGTAATAAAGTTCCTTTTAGCAATTTTACTTTTGATGCAAGCAGCGACATTATTCAGTACTTTTGGGAAACATGTTTCTTAGGAATATCAAAAACTAATTTTTTACTGGATAATGAAGAAAAAATTCAGGCTTTACCTAATTCCATTTTAACGCAAGAGCAAAAAAATAAATTTTTAGGTGAAGCTCATTTTCTAAGAGCTTATTATTATTTCCTTTTAGTACCTCGTTTTGGCGATTTACCTATTTATACTACACAGACTACTGAAGGTAAAGCCAGAAGCTCAAAAGAAGAAGTTTATAAACTGATTGAAGCTGATCTTGATTTTGCTTCCAAAAATCTTTTAAGCAAAACTGTAGAAGATAAAGGAAGAGCAACTAAAGAAGCTGCTTTTGCTTATCTGGGAAAAGTCCTGTTGTATCAAAAAAAGTATGATGAAGCTCTTACAGCTTTTAATAAAGTAACAGGATTTACCCTGGAAACTAATTTTTACAACAATTTTATGGATGAAACGGAACATGGTCCTGAATCTATTTTCGAGATTGAATACGATGAAACTCTTGGAGTAGGTGATAAATGGGGAAGCGATACAGCTGGAGACGGTGTTGCAGAATCAACTCTTAGAGGCCAGGAATATGGAAATCTGGGATGGTTCAATGTATATCCATCAGATAATTTACTGGATGAATATGAAGCAGGAGATAAACGTTTTGGAGATACTTTTTATGTTCCTGGATCAAAATACAATAATGGAAACAATACAATGACAGCTGCAAACTTTACCTCTTCAGCTGGGATTAGAAGAGCAGGCTGGAAAAAATATCAAAACTATTATAAGCGTACTGATGAAAATCTTGATTCAAGTATTAACTTCAAAGTTATGCGTTACTCAGATGTTTTACTTATGAAAGCTGAATGTGAAAGTCTAAGAACCGGAGGTGTTCAGTCAACCGCTATTGGCTATATTAATGAAGTTCGTTTTAGAGCAAATGTACCTCTATTGCCAACTACACTTACAAAAGATCAGGTTTTCACCGCCCTTGTTCACGAACGTAAAGTAGAATTAGCTGGCGAACAAGTTCGTTTTGATGATATTATTAGATGGGGCATTGCAAATACAGCGCTAGCCGGAACTGGTTTTCAAACTGGTAAAAGTGAGTTGTGGCCAATACCAAACAGAGAAACATCTTCTAATCCGAATATAAAACCAAGTGATAATAATCCTGGTTACTAAATGATTTAAGTTAGTTAGGTTGAGTTAGTGTTTTGATAAACAGCGCATGCTAAATGCGCTGTTTATTTACTAAACTGATAAAATAATTATCTGCCTGAATATATTTTTAAACTTACACACCAAATTTAATTTTTAATTCCATTAGAAAATAGCCCTAGAATATCTATTCTCACAATTCCTATGATTAATTATTACAAAAAACAGAATACCAATTATTAAATAATATAAGAACACTGAACCGTTTTTATTTCATATGAAAAAAATTGCATCGCTTTTTTTAATCGTAACGTTGTTTTACAATGTTTTAGGATTTTATATCATGTTTGCTGAACAACAACAGCAAGTGTGGGTGAATGCTATGGAGAAAACTGATAACTCCAATTTTGAAGTAATTGAAATTAAAATTGATCCTTATGCATATGTTGTAGATTCTGGCTTTGAGGAAGCTAATGAGGATTTTGTGATAGAAAATAAAACCTATCATGTCTTTAAGAAAAGAATTATAAACAACGTTTTAAAATTATATTGTCTAAAGAATTCTCATCGTCAGATGTTGAATGATGATTTAAAAAAAATTGTAGACAGTCAAATATTTGATACTGATTCAAATAAAGAAAATCCAAGTAAAAAATTAATGAAATCCTTTATACAGGATTATATTCCTAATGATAGAATTAATTTAGCAATTACTGACACTAAATTATTCTATACTATTATTTTAAATTCATACAATCCAAAAGGAAAACTCCTTTCAGGGTATTTTACTACTAACTACCCTCCTCCTGATATGGTATAGTATTTCAGATGTTAAAAACATAATAACAGACCTGATTATAAACATGTTCTGAAATTCCATCTTAGTCTCTACTCAAGATTGAAACGTTTATTTGAGGTTTAACATCAACTCTCAATTATTAATACTAATTGATAAAGAAAACTATCAAAAAACCATATAAAACCACCAAAATGAAAATTCACAAACTAGTATATAAAATACTATTATGTAGTATTTTAACCACTCCTCTATTGGCTCAAACTAAAGATAAAATTAATGAACCTACCGGAGAAAACAATATGGCCTATAAATGGTCTCAAATTGCAATCACTGCCACAGGTAATGATACTGACAGATTTAAACCAAGACCAACTGTTACTTCCCGCTACTTAGGGCTCACATTTGTTGCGGTTTTTGACGCCTGGAGTCGTTACGATCAAAAAGCAATTCCGGTCTATTTAAAAGATACAAAAAGAAGACCAGTTAATGAACAGACTTTAAAAAATAAAGAGATTGCCATTAGCTACGCTGCTTATAATGCGTTATGCGAATATTATTTTTCAGACAAACAATTGTTTATCGACTTTATGGTTAAATTAGGGCTGGATCCAAATGATAAATCATTAGATCCTACAACTCCAGTGGGAATAGGAAATTTAGCTGCGAAAGCTGTAATTGAAGCCAGAAAACATGACGGATCAAATCAATATGGAGAAGAAGATGGTTCGAACGGCACTCCCTATTTTAATTATGTAAATTACAAGCCAGTCAATTCTCCAGACGAAATGATTGATGTTATTCATTGGCAGCCTAAATATTTTTCAGATGGAAAAGGCGGTAAGTTTGCACCAGGCTGTGCCACTCCATTCTGGAACAAAGTTAAGCCTGTCGGATTAAAATCAGGAAATCAGTTTCGTGCTGTACCCCCACCTTCATTAGATTCAGAACAACTTAAAAATGAAGTTAAAGAACTACTTGATTTACAATATAATTTAACCAACGAACAAAAAGCACTGGTAGAATTTATGCGTGATGGACCAAAATCTGTACAACAGGCCGGACACTGGCTGAAATTTGCCCAGGATGTTTCGAGACGTGATCATCATACTTTAGATCAGGATGTCAAAATGTTTTTTTACAATCAGGTAACCGCTATGGATTGTTTTATAGCCTGTTGGGATACAAAAATGTTTTATGATTTTGCACGCCCTTATGCTTTGGTCCATCACTATTATAAAGATCAAAATATAAAAGCCTGGGGCGGTCCTGGTTTTGGAAATATAGAAATGAAAGGACAAGACTGGAGACCTTATTCACCGGATATATTTTTATGCCCTGCTTTTCCGGGTTATGTTTCAGGACACAGTACAATTAGTGGAGGCTGTGGCGAAGCATTAAAATTATGGACCGGAAGTGACACCTTCGGAGAATCTGCAACATGGAATGAACCAGGGGCCATGACAGAACCCAATAATATTGGAAAACCTGTAGTATTAAAATTTCCAACATTCACAGAAACAGCTAATATGGCTGGGATTTCAAGGGTTATGGGAGGCTATCATATTCAATCTGATAATATTGAAGGCTTAAAATTAGGCAGAAATGTAGCGCATGAAGTATGGAAGTTTTATAACCTTCATATAGGAAATAAAAACTTCAATAAATAATAGCACAATTACTATCTAAAAAGCTTTAATTATGAAAATTAAACGGTTAATACTGCTATTTATTACTTCTGTTTTAGTACTGTCCTGTAATTATTTTTCTAACCCGAATGATAAAATGATTAAAATTTTGGAGTCACGAAAAATGATGTATAATGTAAAAAATAACCCATTTGCTTCAAAAGCAGAAGTAATTTATTACGATTCCATAATTAAAAGTTCCGATGAAGGTTTTTTTAAATTATATAATGAATTGAATAAAGGAAATGCATTGTTGAAACTAGGAAAAGAAACTGAGTCTGTATCTACTTTAGAAAATGCCATCAACAGAATGAAAAAAATTGATGGTAAAGACAATCCTAAATCTTTGAAATTTTTGGCAATTGCCTATATGCGACTGGGCGAAAGACAAAATTGTGTCAATTACCATAATACTGAATCGTGTATCATGCCTATACAGAAAAACGGCATTCATATTATACGACAGGGCTCTCAAAAAGCAATTGAAATTTATAAAAAACTACTGGAAATAGATCCTAATGATTACGAATCAAGATGGCTGTTAAATATTGCTTATATGACGATAGGGGGATATCCTTCAGATGTTCCTAAAAAATGGCTGATACCTGATCTGGATAAAAATAATTCAGAATATAGTATAAAACCATTTGTAGATGTTGCCGAAAATGTTGGCATAACAAGCAAAAATATGTCAGGCGGGGTTATTGTTGATGATTTCAATAATGATCATTATTTGGATATTGTAACTTCTGACTGGAGTCTGGATGGAGTGATGCATTATTACCAAAATAATCAAAAAGGGAAATATTTTGATTATTCCAAAGCATCAGAACTGGGGCGTTTCAAAGGAGGTCTGAGTATGATGCAAGCCGACTATGACAATGATGGAGATACTGATATTTTTGTAATGAGAGGTGCCTGGATGCGTAAATTTGGCAGACAGCCCAACTCGTTGTTACGTAACAATGGTGATGGTACTTTTACTGATGTAACGATTAAAAGCGGATTATATTCAGAATTTCCTACCCAGGCAGGTACTTGGAATGATTTTAATAATGACGGCTATTTAGATTTGTTTATTGGTAACGAGTCATCCGATAACGAATCCTACCCTTCAGAACTATATCTCAATAATCAGGATGGCACATTTACTAATGTAGCAAAGGAAGCAAAATGTGATATTATTTCTTATATAAAGGGCTCAACTTCTGCAGATTATGACAATGATGGCGACATTGATTTGTTTCTTTCAGGAATGAATAAAAGAAAAATATTATTGAAAAATACAGGAATCAAAAATGGCATTCCGCATTTTACAGATGTTACAGATCAGGCAGGTTTAGCCGGAATTAATGTAATGACTTTTCCAACATGGTTTTGGGATTATGACAATGATGGCTGGCAGGATATTTTTGTCTGCGGTTATCAATTTATGGGCTCTGTTGCAGGCGAAACAGCTATGGAAGCACTTAATATCCCAAATAATAGCAGTAAAATGTATCTGTATCGCAATAACCATAATGGTACTTTTTCAGATGTTTCAAAAGCATCCGGACTAAATAAAACGGTATTTGCAATGGGTTCTAATTTTGGGGACATTGATAACGATGGTTTTTTAGACATGTACCTCGGAACGGGAAATCCGGATTACGCATCATTAACTCCCAACAGACTGTTCAGAAATATGGGCAATGGAAAATTTGCTGATGTTACGGTTTCAGGCCGTGTAGGAAATTTACAAAAAGGCCATGGCGTAGCTTTTAACGATCTGGATAATGATGGCGATACCGATATTTTTATTGAAGTTGGAGGCGCTTATAACGGCGATTTTTTCAATAATTCTTTATACCTGAATCCGGGTCAGAATAACAATCGATGGATAAAATTACTGTTAGAAGGTATAGACAGCAACCGCTCAGCTATTGGAACAAAAATAAAAGTCAGTTTCAAAGAAAAAGGTGTTTCCAGATCTGTATTCAGGATAGTGAATTCAGGCGGTAGTTTTGGG
This sequence comes from Flavobacterium gyeonganense, assembly GCF_029625295.1. Taxonomy (NCBI): domain Bacteria; kingdom Pseudomonadati; phylum Bacteroidota; class Flavobacteriia; order Flavobacteriales; family Flavobacteriaceae; genus Flavobacterium; species Flavobacterium gyeonganense. The sequence goes on from NZ_CP121112.1 coordinate 227,604, forward strand.
GCATCAGCTTTAAGAATGGAAATTGGAATTGGACAGGCAACAGTTATTGATCAAATTGAAATTACCTGGCCTAAAAGTCAGAAGAAGCAAGTCTTTAAAAACATTCAGCCTAATCAATTCATTAAAATTACAGAGGGAGAAAAAAACTTTTCAAAAATAAATATCAAAAAAACAGTTTTCCCAACCACTGGAGCGAAATCCTCTATATGTATTTAAATAAGTATATGTGAAGATAAGAATATAAAACTTAGACTTCGTGATATTACTCAAACATTAAATAGACAAATGATAAAATTATTATTTATAAAAATGAAAAATATAAAAATAAAAGCAGTCTTTTTGGGTCTGTTAAGCTTAATATTACTTGCCAGCTGTTCCAATAAAGAATCAGATAAAGTGATATTTTCTACATTAGACCGTGCTGACACAGGAATTAATTTCAGTAACAATCTGACAGAAAATGATTCCCTAAATTACTTTACCTACAACTATATTTATTTGGGAGGAGGAGTCGCTACAGGGGATATCAATAATGACGGTCTTGTGGACATTTATTTCACAGGGAATCAGGTACCCAACAAGCTGTACTTAAATAAAGGAAATCTGAAATTTGAAGATATTAGTAAAAAAGCCGGTGTTGAAGGTGACAGTCGCTGGTACACAGGAGTCACTATGGCAGATGTAAATGCTGATGGCTTTTTAGATATTTATTGCAGTGTGGGTGGGAAATTTGGACCAAAAAACAATGAATTGTATATCAATAATGGTAATGGTACATTTACAGAAAAAGCCAAAGAATATGGCATTGATGATATAGGCAATAGTGTTCAGGGTACCTTTTTTGATTATGACAAAGATGGTGATTTAGATTTGTTTGTGGCCAACTACCCTCCTACCAAATTCAATTCGGCGACCGGAGATTATGTACAGATGATGCTTCATGTCAAAGATAATGAATCAGGGCATCTATATCGAAATGATGGTAATCATTTTGCCAATGTTACCCAGGAAGCCGGAGTAAAAAACTATGGTTTATCGTTAAGTGGAACGATTGGTGATTTGAATAATGATAGCTGGCCAGACATCTACGTTTCGAATGACTTCAACTCACCTGATTTCATGTACATCAATAATCAGGATGGTACTTTTAAGGAAGTTGTAAAAGAAGCAATGTCTCATAATTCTTTCTACGGAATGGGGGTTGATATTTCTGATTTTAACAATGACGGAAATTTAGATGTTTTTCAGGTAGATATGGATGCCAAAGACAATCGCCGTAAAAAAGCGAATATGTCCAGCATGAACCCAAAACTTTTTTGGGATGTCGTTGATGCCGGTTTTAATTACCAATACATGCACAACTGCATGCAGCTGAATACAGGAGTTTATGAAAACGGAATACCACATTTCGGAAATATATCTCGTATTACAGGTACCTCCTCTACTGACTGGAGCTGGGGTCCTTTATTTGCTGATTTTGACAACGATGGAAACAAAGATTTGTTTGTAAGTAATGGAACCCGAAGAGAAATTAATAATAACGATTACTTTAATAAACTTGAAGCATTAAATTTAAAACCGAATGATTTACTTAAAAGATCTCTGGAAATTCCATCTGAGAAAATTGATAATTTTATGTTTCAGAATAAAGGTAATTTGCATTTTGAACAGGTTAATAAAAAATGGGGAATTGAATACAAAGGCTTTTCAAATGGTGTAGCTTATGTTGACTTAGATAACGATGGCGATTTAGATTTGGTTGTAAACAATATTGATGATTATGCCTCTGTTTTTGAAAATTCAAGCTCTAAAATCAATAATTACATCAAGATAAAATTCAAAGGAAATTCAAAAAACACGTATGGTTTAGGAAACCGTGTTTACATCAAAACAAAAAGGGAACCCAAATGCAGGAACTTACTTTAACAAGAGGTTTTCAGTCATCAGTAGCTCCTGAATTGCACTTTGGATTAGCAAAAGACAAAACTATCGACGAAGTAAAAGTAGTCTGGACAAACGGTAAAGTTCAAAAATTATATAATGTGAAGGCAAACCAAACACTAAACTTCAAGGAACAGGATGCAAAAGAAGAAACAGCTGCAAAAACAATTGCTAAAAATACTCTTTTCAAAACAGAAAATGGTGTATTTCCGGTTTTTAAACATGAAGAGAACAAATACGATGATTTTAAAGATCAGGTCTTGCTGCCTCATAAAATGTCTACTTTCGGACCCACTATTTGTGTTGGCGATCTGAATAAAGACAGTCTTGACGATTATTTCATTGGAGGTTCTGCAGGTTATACAGGAAAAATATTTTTGCAAACTCAAAATGGATTTACAGAAAAAAAAGTTCCGGCATTTGAGGAAGACAAATTTAGTGAAGATACAGGGTCATTGATTTTTGATGCTGATAACGATGGTGATAATGATTTATATGTAGTAAGCGGAGGTTACGAATTTTTGATAAACGATCCAAAACTACAAGACAGATTATACCTCAACAACGGAAAAGGAGATTTTACTAAAGCGCCAAAAGGAGTACTGCCAACAATGATAACCAGTGGTTCAAAAGTATATCCAATCGATTTTGATAAAGATGGGAAAAAAGATCTTTTGGTATTAGGAAGGCAGGTTCCCGGGCAATATCCGTCACCCACAACAACTTATTTGCTACATAACATTAGTACAGCAGCTCAACCCAAATTTGAACTTTCTAAAAAAGCACCTAAAGAATTCATAAATTTAGGAATGGCAACAAGTGCTGTAATCACTGATTTTAATAACGACAATTCAGATGACATCATTATTGTTGGCGAATGGATGCCTATCCGCGTTTTCCAAAATACAAAAACAGGTTTCAGAGAAGTCACAAAAAACATGGGACTTACTAATGACACTACCGGCTGGTGGTGGAGCATTCAGCAAGGCGATTTTGACAAAGATGGCGACATGGATTATATTGTTGGAAACAATGGTTTGAATTATAAATATCAGGCTACTCCAAATGAAACTTTTGACATTTTTGTAAAAGATTTTGATAATGACAAACACAAAGATATTGTATTAAGCTACTATAATGATGGCAAACAATATCCAGTGCGTGGGCGTGGCTGTTCCTCTCAGCAAATTCCAAATATCAAGAAAAAATTCAAAGACTACGAAAGTTTTTCACAAGCAACACTTGTTGATGTTTATACCGAAAAATCACTTAAAGAAGCTTTACATTATAAAGTTAAATCTTTTGCAAGTATCTATCTGGAAAATAGAAATGGAAAATTTATCATCCATAAACTACCTATTCAGGCACAGATTAGCTGCATCAATCAAATAGCAGTTGAAGACTTTGATAAGGATGGTAACCTTGATGCTTTAATTACAGGCAATATGTTTAACTCTGAAGTGGAAACACCAAGGAACGATGCTGGTCATGGTTTGTTTTTAAAAGGAAATGGCAAAGGTGCATTCACGCCGGTTTCAGCAGTTAAAAGCGGATTCTTTACTCCTGGAGATGTGAAAAACATGGAAAAAATTAAAGTAAAAGACAAAAATTACTTTCTGATAACCAAAAACAATTCATTTTTGCAAACTATCAGAATTAATTAGAAGCTTTATACAAGATGTATAGGCGATAGTATTAGTGCTAAAATCTTAGGACAATTGATTTATAGATTTAATATGAATTGAAATTCTTCTAGCAGAATATTTCACCTTCAAATATATAAGTTAAACAATACTTACAAGGTCTCTTTTTGATCTTGTAAGGAATTGTTTTTCTAAAATTCGAAATAGAAACATCTCAAAGGTTGTGATTAACCAATTGTTAAATAATTCAAGTCTGTTCTATTAATTGATACGCACTCTATCTCCTTGTATCATGTTTTCTAACTAAGTAATCTGCTTTTCTAAAATCAACAGCTAAATATTCAATCATTTAATCTTCTTTTAGGAACAGACCAGTTAGGTAATGCTTCATTGAGATTAATAAATCCCATCATGTTTGTTTTTAATGTTCAGTCAGATTTGTAAAACTGATTGTCAATCCTATGCTTATTAACTGTATTAAAGCAATCAAGCCATGAAAAAAACACCATCATTATATCCTGCATTTGTTTCTATAACATTTGTTTTGATCAATTTTACTGCGCAAAAAATCTCTGCTCAGGGATGTGTCGCTGTTCGTCAAATGGGCGGACTTTATATGAATTCTGCTAGTTCTTACAATTTAAACGAAGGTGAATTTCAGGTAGGAACAAATTACCGTTATTTTCATTCATGGAGACATTTTGTTGGCAAAGAAGAGCAATTAGAGCGTCAGACTTCGGGTGGTGGTCACGACAAAAATGGTGTTGAGAGAGGAAATGCCGTAAACATTTATTCACATGCGGTAGATTTCAATTTTTCATATGGAATAACCAGCAGAGTCCAGATAAATGCTACTTTGCCTTATGTCCATAATGAGCGTTCTCAGGTCCTAAGGCAAACATCTCCTGTAAAAGATACGCTTAGATACAGCGTTTATGCGCAAGGCATTGCAGATGCAAGACTTAGTGTAAATTACTGGTTTTTTGACCCAAAAACAGCTCATAAAGGAAATTTAATGTTGGGACTTGGGTTAAAATTAAATACCGGAAGTCATGACAGAATGGATGATGCACCCCAAGCAGATGGGACAACGAAAAGTGTGGTAATGGACCAGGCCATCCAGCCCGGTGACGGCGGAGTTGGAATTTCTATAGAGGCACAAGTATTCAGACAATTAACAGGACGCTTGTACGGATTTGCCAACGGTTATTATTTATTTAACCCAAAAGAATCAAATGGCACATTCAAATCGGCTCCAAAAGCAGGTTTAGAAGGGTATGAAATTTATGCCAGTCCGGATCAATATTTTGCAAGGGCCGGTGTCTCTGTAGGGATAGACAAAAAGGAAAACTTTAATGTTTCCCTTGCCGGAAGAATTGAAGGTATTCCTGCTTATGATGCTTTTGGAGGACAGGTAGCTTATCGTCGTCCAGGATATGTAATCGCAATAGAATATGGTTTTTCTTATCATGTCGGGAAACATAATTTTAGTTTGTTTATACCTTATAATATCGTGAAAAACCGTATTCAGAGTGCTGCAGATATTGCCAGCCAGAATCTGCAAAATTCGGTTATTACTGATCCTTCAAAATATGTTCATGTACAAGGTGATGCCGCTTTCGCAGATTATTCTGTGAATATAGGATATTCTTACCGCTTTAGCTTAGGAAAAAAAATGAAAGTAACGATGCTTAATTAATGTATTATTATGAAAACTACCTTTAACTTTTTCTATTTCTTATTAAGTGATAAAATAGGAAAGCATAGTGTTAATCTGATGCGCATAGCGCTGTCTACAATTTACATTTGGTTTGGCGTTTTGAAAATCTTCGGAGTAAGTCCTGCGGGTGATTTAGTAGAGCAAACCGTTTTTTGGTTTAAACCTGAATTTTTCATTCCAATACTTGGAGTTTGTGAAGTCTTTATCGGGTTAGGGCTGCTTATCAGAAAATGGATTCCAGAAACTATCCTCTTGCTTTTACTTCACATGATAGCCACCCTCACTCCTATTTTTATTCTGAAATCGAGCTGTTTTGAGAATTTCCCTTTCGAGCCTACGCTGGCAGGTCAGTATATTATCAAAAATCTTGTTCTGGTTGCTGGTGCACTAGTGATTTCCGGAAAATACAATGAGGATTATTATGCTGCAATCAAATTGAAAAAAGAGCAGGACAAATTTGTAGCAACAATTCAAACAGGCAATCATGAAATTTTGAACCAGCAACATGATGTTCCGCAAAATTTAGAGCATAGGACAGCTATCGACTAGCTTGTGAATAATTTAAATTAAAAAAAATAAAATCAATATTTAATAATATGGTATTAGAAAAACATTTAAAATTAATGCTCCCCTTTTTCTTTTTTCTTACTTTACAGCTTTTTGCCCAACAGCAAAACATAAAAGGAAAAGTTATAGATGCTAAAGATAATATACCCTTAAATGGTGTAAGAGTTCAGTCAGAAACTGAAGAAGTTATTACCAACGAAGAGGGTGAATTTGTTATTGAAAATCAAAAATTACCATTAACATTAAAACTGAGTTATATCGGATATACGACGCATGAGATTGTGGTACGCTCATTTGATTTAGTGACAGTTAAACTAAATAAAGAATCAAATCAGTTAGATGAAATCCTGATTTCCAGTGGGTATTTGTCGCAAAAAAATCTGAGTTTTCAGGTTCAGTTTCCAAAATTTCCGCGAAACAATTACAGAACCGTCCTTCAACCAGTTTTGATCAGTTATTAGGCGGACAGGCAACCGGAATAGATGTAATTCAGTCTACAAGCGTATTGAATAACACGCCTGTTATTAGGGTTCGCGGCTTAAACACCATTACATCCGGGCTTTTTCCATTAATTGTGGTCGATGGTGTGGCTGTTTTTACCGGATCATTAGGTGGATTTATTGGCAACAATCCGCTATCAGGAATCAATCCCAATGATATCGCCTCTGTTGATGTACTAAAAGATGCCTCTGCTTCTGCTATATATGGATCCAGAGCAGCAAATGGCGTCATGGTTATTACCACCAAAAGAGGCAAAAAAGGTAAAACCAGATTCAATTACAACAACTGGTTCAGTCGAAGCACTCCTTACAATCTGCCTAAATTATTAAATGCTGAGGATTATACGATGATAAAAAATGAAGCTCTCGTTAATGCCGGCAAAGCACCCGGTTTTTTCCTTTCTCAAAACGCTGACGGAAGTACCGTAAATACAAATTGGTATGACGTCGCTTACGAACCGGGGTATTCCAGCAATCACAACATTAATGTTTCCGGCGGAAATGAGACGACACAATATTATTTTTCATTAGACTATACCAATCAAAATAGTTTTATAAAAAACAATACGTTTCAAAATTACATGACACGATTAAACATCAGTCATGAGCTTAATAAGTTTATCAGGGCAGGTGTGAATCTTTCTTACAGCAACGCAAAAAATGTCGGACCAAATACGGGTGCTGTTGCCGGTAACACTTTATCTTCATCAACCTATAACACTGAGTATATTACGAATGAACCATTAGGCAGGATGACGTATGTTTTGCCTCCTAATGTACCTGTTTATAATCCCGATGGATCTTACAGCATTCAGAATGGTATAAGTGTAGGCTATGGGGCTAATATCCCGTCTATTATTGGTACAATCAATGCCTATAATTTAGCGATGGTCCAGGAACTTGACCTGACTACTTCAATTAGTAAATCGCTCTTAGGCAATGTATATGGAGAGTTTGATATCACCAAAAAGCTAATTTTCAGAACGAGTTTTGGTTTGAATAGTATCGGTGTCGAAAACAAGTTGTTTTTAAATCCACTTCACGGAGGAGGTGCTACTTACAATGGTGTGGCAACCAATATCGCTACTGATTTATCAAGAACCGACTGGGCAAATACCATAACCTATAAAGATTCTTTTAATGAGGATTATAATTTGATGATTTTGGCTGGTTATGAAAGAATTAAAACCACTTTCGAAAGCTGGGGCGCAACACAAAGCAATGTAACCGACACTTATTATAAAAATTACCAAGGAAGTTATGCCAATATTTCACCAATTGGCAACGAACTTTCAGAAAATGCCTTAGTATCTTATTTTACCAACTTAAACTACAATTATAAAAACAAATACTTCCTGACCTTAAACTATAGAATTGATGGTTTATCTGCATTGTCTGAAGGAAATAAATACGGGAATTTTGGAGGAGGCTCTGTAAGCTGGAATCTGCTCGAAGAATCTTTTTTTAATGATTCAAAACTAAAAGGATTTCTGAATAACTTGAAAATTAGGGCCAGTTATGGAATTGTAGGAAATAGCGAAATAGGAAACTACCCTTCTATTGGAGCTTATAATTCATCTACTTATGGAGGTGCACCAACGTTAGGTTATTCACAAACTGCCAATCCGAATCTAAAATGGGAAACCAGTTCAAAACTTGATTTGGGATTGAATTTCGCTATGCTAAACAATCGTATTTCAGTAGAATTCGAATATTACAATAATAAAATCAGGGATTTAATCCTGAAAACACCGCAGTCACTTTCCGCCGGAATTCCGAATAACTACATCAACGAAAATGTGGGCGGTATGTATAATACAGGGTTTGAAATGGGAATAAATGCGCTTGCTGTTACTGCCAGAAACTTCAATTGGAATGTGAATCTAAATCTTTCCACACTTAAAAATAAAGTAACATCATTAGCAAGCGATGTATTTGTTCCGAGTGTATTTGGGGTACAAAATATGACCAGAGTAGGTTATTCAATTGGGTCTGTTTTTGCTGTACCAAATAAAGGTGTAAATCCCGAAAACGGACAAATGATCTTCATAAACAGTGAAGGGAAAGAAGTGCAGTACAATCATATTGGTTCACCAAAATGGACGTACCTCGATGGCAGTGCTGCTCCAGCAATAGACAATTACAAAGATGGTGTCATACAAGGACCTTCATTGCCAAAACTGTTTGGAGGATTAAACAATACTTTCAACTACAAAAATTTTGTTTTAGCTGTAAATTTGACTTTCTCACAAGGAAACAAACTCTACAACGGAACACGTGCCACCAATTCTGATCAGCGTTATTTTAATAATGGGGAGTTTATAAAAAACAGATGGACAACGCCAGGACAGATTACAGATATCCAAAAGTTGTATTATGGTGATAATGTTTCGGCTGGTTTTTCATTTTCAAGTACTTCAAAAGTAGAAGATGGTTCTTTTGTAAAACTGAAGAATGTTTCTTTAGGATACAATGTACCTATGGAAGCTTCTTTTCTAAAAAACACATTCAGCTCTATTTACGTGTATTTACAAGGCAACAATTTGTACACTTTTACCAAATACAGAGGTTCTGACCCTGAAGTTTCTATCAATGGAAACTCTATTAATTCAGGAAAAGATCAGAATGTCCCGCCAAATGCCCAGGTATATACTTTGGGATTCAATATTGGATTTTAATTAAAAGCAAAAACAATGAAAAAATATATTTTAATCAGTTGGGTTATTTTGTTATTCACCTCAGCCTGCAATGACGATTTATTAGACACGGAGCCTGAAACCAGCATTCCCGAATCAATTGCATTTAGCACTCCGGCTAAAATTTTAGCACAGACCAATAATTTATACAAGCAGCTGCAAAATCAAAGTTTTTACGGAGGCCGATTCATTGTTTTTAATGAACAACGTGCCGATCAGTTTGGGCAAAACGACGGAAATGCAGCAACCGGATCTGCTGTGTGGAATCAAAATGTAGCATCAACAAATGATTTTGTAAATAATGTCTGGTCCGTTGGATATACCGCCATTAATGCATCCAATATTTTAATCAGTAAAATGAATGAAACTACGGTAATTTCTAAAGAGCTGGCGAAAAACTACATTGCTGAAGCCAAATTTGTCCGTGCCCTTTGCTATTTCAATTTGGTTCAGACCTATGCCAAACCTTATAATCAGGATAAAAGTTCTTTAGGTCTGCCATTGCGATTAACACCAATTAATACATCCGGTAATAATGATTTGGCCCGAAGCTCTGTAGAAATGGTGTACACACAAATTCTAAAAGATTTAGATGAAGCCGAAACAGACTTACCAGTTAGCTACTCTACTCCATTACTGAATACTTCCAGAGCCAAAAAATGTACAGCAATTGCTTTAAAAACAAGGGTTTTATTGGTTCAGAATAATTTTGAGAAAGTAATCTCAGAATCTAAAAAAATCGTTTCTTCTACCCTGCCTTTTCAATATACAGAAGGAAATTTGACCCAAAAATTAGAAGCTAACTTTAGTGCTATTTTTGCAGGAAGCTATACGGGAACTGAAGCCATTTTTTCCATTCCATTCGCGAACTCAACGACCGAAACTCCTTCTGCACAATATTCTCTGGCTTATAATTATTTAGCACAGCCCATTATTTTTTTGGCTGCAGAAGGTATTGTGAGTGATCCGGCATTCAGTTCTGCTACTGATATACGCTCAAGCTTTATTGGTAAAAGCGCAGCGAATCAAAAAGTATTAAAAAAATTCAGTGTCACTACAGCACCTTTTAGAGACTATGTGCCTGTAATCCGCTATGCAGAAATACTACTTAATTATGCCGAAGCAGCAGCCCATATAAATGATTTAGAAACATCAAAGGCATTGCTGAAAGCGGTAAGAAACCGCGCAGATCCTGGTTATGTTTTTCCCGAAAATGAGATTGCAACCAAAGAAGCACTGATTACGACCATACAAAAAGAAAGAGATATTGAACTTTTAGGAGAAGGTTTCCGATTAATGGATTTACAAAGAAAAGTACAAACCCTGCCCGCAAAAAAAGGCTCCATTGGGACTGCTCCGCTGGTACTGCCAACCAGCAGCAATTATATCTGGCCAATCCCTAGCGGAGAAATATCGACCAACCATTTAATGGAACCAAATCCTTAGAGATATAACTATTAAGCTACCAATTAACCATAAAAATATAAAAATGAGAAAATTATACCTGTGCGGCCTTTTCATGATTCCACTTCTCATGAGCGCACAAACCGATATCGATGCCATTATGATGGGCAAACATAATTTTTGTTTCGGTGCCGTTTATCAATACAGCAGCTGGAAAAAATACTGGGAAGGTACTTTTAAAAGAGAGAATCTTAATCTGGGTAGAGTATCTACTCAGGGCATTGCTGTTATGGGAAATTACGGTATAACAAATAAACTGAACTTTCTTTTTAGCGTTCCGTATCTGGAAACTAAAGCTACAGCAGGAACGATGAAAGGTCAAAAAGGAATGCAGGATTTAGTTTTGACTTTAAAATACATGCCTCTTGAAAAGACAGTAAACAACACTACTTATTCCTTATTTGTCTTAGGAAGTTATTCCATGCCTGTAAGTGATTATACTGCTGATTATTTACCCTTAAGCATAGGTCTTCAGAGCAAAACAGGAACTTTAAGACTGATGGGAGATGTACAGATCAGAAATTTTTTCACCACTTTATCAGGTGCCTACATTAAACGATCGAATATCAAAATTGATCGAAATTCATATTTAACAGATGAGATTCATTATACGAATGAAGTAAATATGCCAGATGTTATAAACTTCAATTTAAGATTGGGTTACCGATCTGAATGGCTAATTGCTGAGGCTACTGTTGATCATACCATTACGCAGTCAGGAGGCTTTGATATCACAAAAAATAACATGCCCTTTCCAAGTAATACAATGAATGCTTTCAGATTAGGCTCAAGTACAAAATATACGCTCAAAAAACTTCCTGAATTGGCAATTGTTGGTGGTTATAATGTAGTTACAGAAGGCAGAAATGTTGGAGAAGCAGCATCCTTTTACGGGGGAGTATTCTATCTGGTTAATTTTAAAAACAAATAAGATGAAAAATACCATTCAAAAAATTATCTTTAAGAACCTTATACTTTTATTAATTACACTTACATATTCGTGTAATGATGAAATATCGGAACGCAATGAACAGTTTCCAAAGTTAAATCCTGCAGATACAGATGCTTCGGCAGGCACCTGGAAACCCTTTCTTTTAACAACACCTGACGAATTTTCAATAGATATGCCTGTTGCCACCAATACTCCAGCATATACAAGAGAAATAAACGAAATCAAGAGTTTTCAGGCTGAGATTACCAATGAACAAAAAAAAATCATCAATTATTGGAGTGCCGGGAGTGTTTTACGCTGGAATGAAATTTTGAGAACATTAGTAGCCAGACACAATCGTCCGCCTTATCAAAATGAAGACGGAACCTATCCGGCACCATCTGCAACCAATCCATTTGCGTATCCTCAATTTCCATTTTCTAATCCGCCTTATGCAGCGAGAGCTTATGCATATGTCTGTGCTGCCCAATACGATGCTTTGATTGCAGCATGGCATTATAAAAAACTGTACAACAGATCCGCACCATATGTAATTGATCCAACCTTACAGGTTCTAATTCCCAAAAGTACTTTGCCATCCTATCCTTCAGAAGATGCTGTCGTAACTGGAGTTACTGTCGAATTATTGAAATTATTATTTCCGACTGAAATCGCTTACGTAAATAAAAAAGCTGAAGAAGAAAAACTATACCGTTTAATCAGTGGCGCCAATGTACGTTCTGATATTGATGCCGGAATAATTTTAGGCAGGAAAGTTGCCACAAAATTTATAACTCGTGCTTCAACAGATGGTGCCGGAGCAGCAATTGGAACCCCTGAAATCTGGGCATTATTAGAATCAAAAACAGCTGCCACAGGAGAAACTCCATGGAAATCATTAGAAGTTCCTGCCAGACCACCTATGCTTCCATTATTCGGAAAAGTGAAGTCGTTTTTAATGACCGAAGCTGATGTTGTAGCAAATCGTCCTCCTGCCCCTCCTTCTACCAAATCTGATGCTTTTGCAAAAGAATTAGCTGAAATAAAAAAATACAGTCAGGACAACTCCAGAAAGCATTTGGAAATTGTCAGTTTTTGGGCTGACGGAGTCGATACTTCTACCCCACCGGGACACTGGAATGCTATTGCGTCCGAATCTTTTGTAGAGCTACAATACAGCGAGGTCCGATGGGCAAGAAATATGGCGCTGTTAAACATTGCGATGATGGATGCTGCTATTAGCTGCTGGGATGCTAAATACACTTATTGTAATCCACGCCCTTGCCAAATGGATCCTTCTATTAAAACAACAACAGGAGTTCCTAATTTCCCGGCATATGTTTCCGGTCACTCTACTTTTAGTGCTGCCGCCTGTGCAGTTTTGTCACACTTTATTCCGTCTAAAAAAGATGAATATGAAGCAATGGCATTAGAAGCATCAAACTCAAGAATGTATGGTGCTATCCATTACCGGAGTGATTGCGAAAAAGGATTGGAATTAGGCAAAAAAGTAGGCGGTTTTGCCGTTGCAAGGGCTGCTACTGATGGGGCAGAATAGAAGTACTGACTTAATATTCATCATAATCCAAATTAAACCTGGTAATCGTTACATCTGCCAGGTTTTTATATTTATAAAACAAACCGTTTTTTAATCAATTGCTAAGTTAAATCCTGTAAAGTTTCATACTGCACAACAGGGATGATGCATTTTTATGCATGTTTAAAAATTTAGCTTTTTTTCATTTAAGTCTGCTTCATTTATTATATAAAATGCTTGATTTGTATGATTCCAATATCCGTCATTCGGCTACTTTTGAAAACTTTAATCGGGTTTTATTTCCGAATTTATCATTAACCAAATTATTTAATTTAACCAAAAGGTTTTCTAAAACATATAAAATGAGATTACGATTTATGGCTATTGTTTTGTTTTCAGCATTTCAAAGTTCTTTTTCACAAACAGATAATGCTGTTGAAAAAAGAATTCAGGAGTTAATTAAGAAAATGACTTTGAAAGAAAAGGTTGGTATGCTGCATGGAAATTCAAAATTTTACACTGAACAAATAAAGCATCTTGGTATTCCGGAATGGGCTTTATCTGACGGTCCACACGGAGTCAGGGCAGAAATGAATCGTCATAACTGGAAATATACGGGGCAAACCGATGATTTCTCTACCTCTTTTCCTCCCGGAACAGCTATGGCGGCAAGCTGGAATCTGGAACTGGCTAAACAGCGTGGATTTGTTTTGGGTGAAGAAGCACGTTTTCGTAAAAAAGATGTTTTGCTTGGCCCGGGAATCAATATTATCCGTTCTCCTCTTTGTGGTCGAAACTTTGAGTATTTAAGTGAAGATCCTTTTCTTATTTCTCAACTTTCAATAAATTACATCAAGGCTTTACAAACAAAAGATGTTGCAGCTTGTGTAAAACATTTCGTAGCCAATAATCAGGAAGAAAATCGTTTTGTAGTAGATGTAACGATGAGTGAAAGGGCTTTACGCGAAATTTATTTGCCGGGTTTTAAAGCTTCCGTTGTTGATGCCGGAACGTTAGGAGTTATGGGTGCTTATAATAAATTCAGAGGTGAATATTGTACCGAAAATACTTATTTGGGAAGAACAATTTTGCGAAATGAATTTAATTTCAAAGGTGTTTACATGTCTGACTGGGATGCTGTGCACAGTACAGAAAAAGCAGCTTTGGCTGGTCTGGACTTAGAAATGGGAACTGAAAAAGATAACTATAATGACTGGTACTTTGCTGATCCTTTGATTAAAGCGGTAAAAGAAGGACGTGTAAAAGAAAGCGTAGTTAATGAAAAAGTGGCAAACATTCTGAGAGTCATGATTAAAACCAAAGTTTTAGATCCTGAAACGCGTGTAAAAGGTGCTATAAATACAAAAGAGCATCAGGAGGCAGCCTATCGTTCTGCTGTAGAAGCTATTGTCTTATTAAAAAACGAAAAGGAAACACTGCCTTTGAACATGAGTGCCATTAAATCAATCGCTATTATTGGTGATAATGCGACCCGCACGCATTGTGAAGGTGGCTTTAGTTCAGAAATCAAAGCTTTATATGAAGTTACGCCACTTCAGGCTATGACCAAGAAATACGGAAAGTCGATGCAGATCAATTTTGCACAAGGTTATGAAAAACAATCCCATGTCGTTGAAAGAAGCAGTGCAGGTCAATTAAATACCGATAAAATAGACTGGAAATTAATCAATGAAGCCGTGGCACAAGCTAAAAAATCAGATGTAGCAATCGTTTTTGCAGGTTTAAACCATGATTTTGATTCAGAATCTTTTGACAGATTGCATATGCGATTGCCATACGGACAAGAGACTTTGATCCAGGAAGTAGCTAAAGCAAATCCTAAAACGATTGTCGTAATTATTGCAGGATCACCACTTGAACTGGCGGGCATTGAATCCCGCGTTCCAGCATTAGTATGGGGATGGTATGGCGGAATGGAAGCAGGTAATGCTGTTGCTGATGTATTGAGTGGCAAAGAATTTCCTTCAGGAAAACTGCCATTTACTCTTCCGGTTACTTTAAGCCAGTCTCCCGCTCATGCATTAGGAGCCTACCCGGGACACGATTTGAAAGTAAATTATGATGAAGATATTCTGGTAGGGTATCGTTGGTTCGACACTAAAGGAATTGAGCCTCAACATCCTTTTGGTTATGGCTTATCTTATACTTCTTTTGAAATTTCTAATGTTACATCTGACAAAAAAGTCTATGAAGTTAATAATGAAATAACAGTCAAATTCAATATTAAAAATACAGGAAAATCAAACGGTGCTGAAGTTGTTCAATTGTATGTTGGACAAACTAATGCATCTGTTCTAAGACCTAAAAAGGAATTAAAAGCTTTTGGTAAAATATTCCTTGCTCCTGGAGAACAAAAAACTGTGGACTTAAAAGTAAAAGTAAAAGATCTGGCTTTCTATGATGAAAAAACTTCCGGATGGAAAATTGAACCTGGTGAATTTATGCTTTATACTGCAACATCTGCCAAAAATATTGTGAGTAGTTTGTCTGTGACTGTCAAATAATAAATACATTGTCTAATATTAAAAATTACTCTCTGTAAGTAAAGAAAAAAGTTGCCTTTCCGATTTTTTTCATTTAATTCAAAAGCCAATACACTTTAATTTTTCATGATACTCTAAGACTACATAAAAACAATCTGAAATTGAATGAATTAACATTATTAATTATTATTTCACAGTAGTTAAAAAAATTACCCCTGTAATAAGTAAATTATCGCAGGGGTAAAATATTTCAGTTTCCGATTTTAAATTTACTATTAATCTAAAATCTTCATTTTTTTCCCGGCCAGTAATTTTATCTTCTTATAAACTTCTTCGTTATTTTAGATTGACCGTTTACTCCGTTAATAAAATAAACCCCGGCAGGTAGAGATTCTATTGTTATTTTGGTATTGCCGTTTTTCAAAGTCCCTGACTTCACTAAACTTCCCTGGATATTAAAAATTTTATAATCAAAATCAGAAGACAGCATATCAACAAAAATTTCCCCTACTGCAGGATTTGGATATAATGTGAAATCCGCCTTGCTGAATTCTTTCTTATTTGTACTTAATGTATTAAATTCAAAAGGAAGAACCGCAGCATTATATCCACTTTTTTCACTTAAGTAAAAACGGAATGATGAAATTAAGGGTTCACTTCCAACAGTTACAGGATAAAATGCCGTAACATTATTTACCGTCTTCAATGTGTAACTTCCGGCAGGAGCTTTAATACCAATGTAAACCGGATTCATCTGATTAACAGTTAAGGCCTTTGGTGTTGAAACATTTCCGGTACCATTAAAAACAAATGTACCTGAACCACTCAATAAAACAGGAGTATTAGCCGGAATTGTACCTTCAATTTGATTACATACTATTTTAGCAGATGATGGATTCATTGTATAAACTGTAACACCTTGAGGTATACTGGCTTCAAATGGAAGCACCAAAACATCGTAATCTGCAATTGTTTTGGTAAAAGATGCTGCTGTGGCTGAAAAAGCGAAAGGAACATTAAAATCACCACCCAGATCCATAAGGTTTAAATTATTGCTCACACTTCCGGAAACAACATTCATAGCAGTATTATTCGCCGTTACATAAAAAATACTATTTTTATTGGCTGATTTGGCATGCCAGTCCTGAGATGAACTTATACCTGTGGCATTTCTAAAATCTAATGACACAAATTTCGCACTTTCCAGTGCATCCATAAAAAGACTGTCATCATCTGAATATGTACCTCCAAATTCGGCTGCTTTTTCGTCAGCAATATTAAAATATACATCCCCTAAATTTAAAGTAAGTACTGAACTGTAATTAGAATTTCTCAGGCCAATAATTCCGGTACATCCATCTGTTAAAACGGCTTTAGATATATCAAATGTCAAATCAAATTCAACGCCTGTAGGGAAATTGAATTTTCCATAGTTTTTAGACTTTACCTGCCCATTATCATTGATATAATAAAGCGTTGTATTGTCAGTATTAGCCTGGTTTGCAGTAGTAAAGCTTTTAACATGCATTATAAGTTTATTATAACGGTTGTCTAATTTCAAATATCCATTAGAATCGGTCATATTAGCACTTATCAGCGGATTTGCGTTTGCAAATGTCACAGTTTTGCCACTAATCTGGTATGTTGTTCCAAATGCAGGATTTGTAACAGACTGGTTTTCGATCTTAGCGTAATGAACTTCTTTACTGGTCATTTGTGAAGCGATCCTGTCTTTACTCTTTTCAAAAGTTAAAGTAATAAAACTAGAAGGATCAATACTCACTACCGGACGGAATGTTTCTGCAAAATTAACCGCTGTATTCTGCCAATCAATACTCTGAGTCGTAATTGTTTTAGTTCCTTTTACAGCATAAAATGGTAAATCTACAGTCAGATTATACGTGTTTTGCGATGGATTAATTATAGTAAGAACAATTTTATCACCGGCATCATTAATGTACGAAGAACCTTTAAGCTGTGCCGTAGCATCGCTCCATGTTGATTCTACACGTGTTGTACCTGTAGTGAATTTTGCATAGTGCGAAAGTATGTGTCCTCTTTTGGTAATTTCTCCGGCAACTGTTCCGTTTGATCCATCCCCCATCAGAGCGTAATATCGCTTAGTGGCGTAGTGAATCCAGGCATTTACATTTCCGAGCATCGCATCATTGACACTGTTTGCGAAACTAAAAGCATCGATTCCCCAATTGAAATCACGAACTGTACTTCCCGAATTCCAGTTAATAAGATATTCTGTCATCCATATTTCTTTGTTATAATTCTGAAATTGTTTGTATTTGGACTGAATACCACCATACTGATGAACGCCGTAAACTTCAAAATTTTGCATGACACTGGCATCCAGAAAACCATTTGCAAAAGAATCAGAATAACCAACACTTTCAGGCGCAATAACCTTACAATTAATAAGATGACCGAAATTTTTAACAAAAGTAGCTATTTGTACAGGTGTCCATATACAACCCTGATAAGTTGCCATTTCATCAGGCTCATTTTGAATTGAAATATAATCGAGTTCTACACCATTATCACGAAGATACGTTACATAACGATTAAGATACAAAGCATAATCCTCATAATGTTCTTCTTTCAGATAGCCAATTTGCTTAACTCCGTTTTCATCGGTAAAAACTGCAACTTCACTGTTGTTTGTTTTCCATTCAGGAGGCATTGTCCAGGGACTCGCAAAAATCTTTAATCCCAGGTCATTTTTGGCTAATTTTGCAGTTGCAAGCGTTGAAGGCCAGTTACTCTCTCCCGGAATATAAAGGCGCATAATATTGTAACCGGCATCACTATTTGTCCCCCACATTTTTTTAATTTCGTCAGTTGACATGTAATTATATCCAAACTGTGGACTGCATACAAAACCTCCAAAACCGGTGACTTTCTGGTAAGTTTTATTTTTATCAATTTGAACTTTTGCATTCTGTGCATGCAAACTGGAAGATAACGCAAAAAAAACTGCAAACAATACTGAACTTAATTGGTATAATTTTTTCATATATTTTACTTTTATTAGTTACTAAAATTGAATCACCTGAAAAATTAGAATTTACTCATACACTATATCACTTTCGGGAGCGCCAAGATAAGCTGGCTTTAAACCGCCGCAATCGATAAGGATTTTTTGCAGTACAATTCCTGGATCTAATACGCGGATACGCAATGTGTGTTTGCCTGAATTCAAAATATTGTGTTTCGTTATGGATTTAATAATATGTTCTGCCTGCCATTTTCCTAACTCACCTTTGTAGTGTCCATTAAAATTTATAATTTGAGGCTCATTGCTATCAAAAGAAATTTCATATTTGAGTCCTTTGTTGCTATTAAAATTGAGGGTTGGGGCTAACCAGAGCTGAACACTCATTTCTCCTTTAGATTCAAAATTGATCTCATATTCCAGAAAAATATTTTCATCGTTTTTTGGATAGGCATTTTGAGGAAAAGTAGTTATACCTGATTTTGTTTTCCCAAAGTCAGGAATGACTTCCCAGTGAATATTTTTAGAATTGTTTAAAACCGAATAATTTTCAGCTTCTATAGAGACATAGCCGTTTTTTTCCTGGAAAACAGTTTTTTTAGAAATTTTTTCTTCAGCCACATAGGTAACTTCGGGAAGGATATTTTTAGGAGTATCATTCCATGACTTGTATCCAATTCTCATCTGATCCATGATGTGAGTCCATTTTCCACCTGAAATTTCATTATTGTATTTGTTTTGAAGAATAGAGTCTCTTGCAAAAGTGCTTTTCACCTGATCTGCAAAAGTGTTGGCTAAAATGTTTTTTTCTGAAGCCAGTTTTCTGTTCCTTGCTTGTGCAAAATACATTTCGTAAAGATTGCTGCAGGCATCTATAGGGTATAAAACAAGCTGAAAATACGCATCTTTGTATTGTTGCTGAATATCATTATAAATTCGATAAGCATCAAGTGACAGGTTTTTATAATCAGTGACAACATTTTGGAATTCATTATAATTTTCAAGACTGTACGTTTTGCTGTCCAGCATTTCAGGAGTAACTCTTCTGTTGAATTTTGGATATGTATTTAATAGTCTTGCGATTTCTTTAGCATGTTTTTTTCCGAACTGATCAGCTGCCCATTTTTCGGTAAATTCAAAAAGATTCTGAGAATTGAACTTTTTAGGATTCCAGGCCATATCTAAAAAGAAACTGATCGGAAATTCCATTGGTTTAAGATCCCCAACATTGACGATCCATATTTGATCAACCCCATGTTCATAGCTAAGATTCATTTGTTCCCAGACTCTTTGTATCGGATTTATGTTGATCCATTTCGAATTTCTTGGTGCTCCAACATAATCAAAGTGGTAATACATTCCGTAACCGCCTTTGTGTAAAGGTTTGGTCAGATCAGGGAGTTTTCGGACATTTCCCCAGTTATCATCACAAAACAACAGAATAACATCGTCAGGAACCCGCATTCCCTGATCATAATAGTCTTGTACTTCCTTATATAATGCCCATACCTGAGGTGTTTGTTCGGCTTTTTTATGAGTAACCTCTGCAATAATTTTACGCTGTTCTTTTACAATATTCTCCAGAAGACTTATATTGGTTCCTTCGCTCATCGCTTCATCCCCGTCTCCTCGCATTCCAACTGTTACTAATTTCTCCCAATTTTTACTGCGCGCAATTCCCCCTTTCCAGAATTCGTCTAAAACAGTTTTATTTTTAGCATAATCCCAAACATTTGGAAGATTGTTTTTTTTAATATATCGACGCCAGTCGGTCTGAGCCAAAGCCATAGGTTCATGATGCGAAGTACCTACAATAATTCCCATCTCATTAGCAAGAGGCCCGCTGGCGACATCATCATCATAAAAAGCATTTCCCCACATCGCCGGCCATATATAATTGCCTTTTAGACGAAGCAGTAATTCGAAAACTTTTTCATAAAACTTACTATTAAAGCCACCAAATGTTGCTTTAGACCAACCGCTTAATGCTGGTGCTTCATCGTTGATAAAAATACCCCTGTATTTTACGGCAGGTTCACCATCACTGTATACTCCTTTCAGAAAATAGATATTTTCTTTTGGCGCAACAGGTACATCAGCCCAGTAATACCATGGAGACACACCTATTTGTCGGGATAATTCATAGATTCCGTAAATTGTTCCGCGTTTATCACTGCCTGCAATTACAAGAGCTTCTTGCACTCCCCTGAACGGATTTTTAACGCTTTGGATAACGAATTTTTCATTTTTACCTTTAAGGAGCTTTCCGTCAATTTTTTTCTGTTTTACTAAATCGTCAATAATAGAATTCGTACCGATTACGCCAATTATGATCAATGCTGAAGGCGAATTTGGATTCTGATTAAAAATCGTTGGCTTCTGACCTGTTACTTTTTCAAAATCTGACTGAAGATTGCTTACCGCGCGCCCAATACCAGGATCTGTTCCTGTATTGACAAAAAAAGAAAGAGAGTTTGATTTCTCTTTCAGAATAATAACATCACTGCCTTTTTTATCTGTTATAAAAGACTGAGCCTTTGATTTGCCCGATATACAGATGGTAAACAGTGTTATGATAAATATTGAAAATCTTTTCATTGTATTGTATTAAAAATCAATTACAAAAATTATTTTTTCTATTTGAACAACAGAGGCGCAAACATAAATAAATCGTGTCTCCACACTGGCCAGCTATGACCTCCCGGATATTCGCTGTATTTATATTTTATTCCAATCTTGTCAAACCTGCTTAGCATTATTTTACAATTTTCAAAAGCAATATCTTCTTTGCCTCCCATAGAAATCCAAAATTCTTTAATATTCGAATTAATAATGGCAGTATTGTTTTTCATAAATTCATACTGCGGTTCTGACAATGTTTGATTATTAGCCCACCAGCCTGAACTAAAAACGCCTATATAGGAAAACATATCTGAGTTTTTAACACCAGTATAAAGAGTCTGCAATCCACCCATTGATAATCCGGCCAAAGCTCTGTTTTTAGCATCAGCTGCTACTTTAAAATTACTTTCTACAAATGGTATTACTCCAGATTTCAATTCATTTTCAAAAGCTTTTAGGGAATTTTCATTAAAACCTTCAGTTCCTCCCATATTGCCATCAATCATAGCTATTACCATTGGTTTTGCTTTATTCTCAGCTATCAGATTGTCTAAAATCAAATTAGCTTTGCCCTGATTGGCCCATCCTCTCTGATCTTCACCTCCGCCGTGCAATAAATATAAAACAGGAAATTTTTCTGGAGCATTTTCATAACCCGGCGGTGTATAAACATACATTTCACGCCATGAATTATTACCTTTTGAAAAATATTTCTTAATCCTGATATCACCATGTGGAATATCTTTTAAAGCATAAAACTCCCCTTCTTTATTAGGTATTTCAATTCCGCTGGCCATACGTCCCATACCATAAAAACTTTCGCTTGACGGATCAGCAACAGCAACGCCATCAATAAGCAGTGAATAATAATTAAATCCCTTATTAACGACATCAGTAGTTACATTCCATGTTCCTTCTTCATCTTTTATCAGGTCATATTTTTTTCCTAAATCAATTTGCACTTTTGTAGCTTGTGGTGCTTTTACTTTAAAAACGACCCGGTTATCCGGCAGTATTTGAGGATATTTAGCAGTACGGATATTCGTTTCTGCCTGTGTTCCTAAAACAGTATATTTCGCAAAACTTGAAGCATCTACGGGCTTGAATAAAAACTGTGAGAACATGTACAAACCGTTTTTCCATACCTTAAAATCATGAACGCCCGGTTCTATATAATAAACATGTGGAACATCATTTTTATATAGATAATCGTGGGTGCGTTTGCTGTTACTAATAAGCCAGTCGTTATCTCCACAGGAAATCCAGAGCAATTTTAATTTCTTTTGCTTCTTCAGGATCAGAAAGAAGCTCTTTAGGGATTTTGGTATTTGGAGCAGCAGAAAATGCGCCAACCCATGCAAATTTATCTAAATTACCTAATCCGAAATTCAGGGATTGACCGCCTCCCATTGACAATCCTGCAATAGCGCGATGTTCTCTATCTTTGAGAACCGGATATTTTTTTTCAATAAAAGGAATTAGGTCATTTAATAAATCTTTTTCGAAAGTTGCAAATGCCTGTACTTTATCCGGAGCCATTATATTACCTATAGCACTATCGTCTTTCATTGCCCTGCCATTTGGCATCACTACTATCATATGTTCTATGGTCCCTTCTGCGTAAAGGTTATCGAGAATAATCTGCGGATTACCGCCGTTAAGCCACTCTTTTTCATCGCCTCCTATTCCGTGCAAAAGATATAATACAGGATATTTTTTCTTTTTATTGAATCCCGGTGGTGTATAAACGGTAGCTTTTCGGATTGAACCCACGGTTTTAGATTCATAAGTAATGGTCTCTATTTTTCCGGCGGGTATGTCTGCATTCAACTGATCAAAACCAACAGGAGCCTGTATTCTTAAAGAAATACCTTTATCAGAGAATTGATATCCCAACAAAGAAAGCATTTTCTGAGCATAGCGTTTTCCTAATTCTCTGTAACCTGAAGCATTAAAATGTAAAAAATCAGGTTCTACTGTACAACCTTTAGATGAAATTACATAAGAATTCGATATTGTTTTTGGCAGTGTTGCAATAATTTTATTCATGCTTCCACATTTACCATTCTGGTCTTCATTTACCGTCTCACCAGAAAGAAGCGGCACTTTTTTCGGATCCAGATTCAGATCTTTCATCAAATTATCATAGACAATTTTTACTTTTTTAGGCCAAAGTGTATCACCGGTATTAGATTCTCCCTGATGTAGTAAAATACCTTTAATAACACCCTTTTTTTGCGCTATTTTTGCCATCTCAACCAGCCTTGCATAAGGATTTCCGTCGTATTCCTTAATCATGCCCTTCATCCAGTCAGGTGCTGTTGCAATGTATTCTGCTGACTTATTTTTATCAAAAAGCTCAATTTTACAACCTCCAACTGCTACATTGATAACACCTACTTTTACTTTTTTAGGAAGATTAGCAATCAGGTTTCTTCCAAAATAATCAACAGGCGTTAGTCCGGTATTACATCGGCATAAAGGTGGAACTGCGGTATACCAGTTCCCTATTTTACGTCCTGTCTCTGGACAGTCTACAGCTGCCAAAACCTGAAACCTGTCGTCAATTCCTACTTTGTCCTGAGCTTCTATTTTAGCATATCCTTCCATATTCGACTGTCCAAAACTTAAGTAAACATGAAAATCAGGATCCTGAGAGTATCCTTTTTGTGCTATTGAAAAAAGGATAGCAAATGCAAAAAATTTAGTTATTAATTTCATACAGCTATTTTTATTGTCAAAAATCATTAAAGTCTTATTTAAATAAATCCAGATCGACTGCT
The DNA here is from genome assembly GCF_029625295.1 of Flavobacterium gyeonganense. Lineage (NCBI taxonomy): Bacteria > Pseudomonadati > Bacteroidota > Flavobacteriia > Flavobacteriales > Flavobacteriaceae > Flavobacterium > Flavobacterium gyeonganense. Next base: position 251,516 of record NZ_CP121112.1, read on the forward strand.
TCTCCCATCCTAAGATAACCTGATTCGTTTGGATGCAAAAAGTCGCCGTCATGCATGTCTGATAAAATAGTTTTGGAGCCCATTCCTGAAGCCATTGCCTTATCAAAATCAATTACAGCATCAAAGGCATTACTATTTCGAATCCATTCGTTTACAATATCTCTTGCTTCCTGTCTGTAAGGGGCGTCATAAAACGATTTCTGAAAAGGTAAAATAGTACATCCATATACTTTTATTCCTTTGGCATGTGCTTTATCAATCATTACTTTATAAGCTTCGATCAGTTCCTGAGCTTTAAGAGGAGCATCTTCAGCGTTTTTAATTCCTCCAATATCATTCACGCCTTCAAGAATCATTAACCATTTTGTGCCTTTTTGAGATAATACATCCCTGTCAAAACGATTCAGCGCCGTTGGGCCTAATCCGCCTTTAACCACACAATTTCCTCCTATTCCTAAATTCAAAACCCCTATGTGATCTGTTTTTTTGTTGGCAAGTAATCTGGCAGATAAGATGTCCGTCCATCTGTTTTGTTTGTTTGTTCCTGATCCGCGCCCATCAGTAATAGAATTTCCAAGGCATACAATATTGGCAGCGCTGTCATTATTAACATCTACTCCCATAATAGAGTACCAGTGATCCGTTTTTATCGCACCTGAAAAAGTTGCATTGGCAATGTTATCACCCTGTAAAATATAAGAAGTTGTCCTGGAGCCCGGATGGCCTGATGTTTTATGGGATGCAGCTCCATAATGAATGGTAATGGCTAAAAGCTGTCCCGGTTTTAAATCAAAATCAAAAACATCTGAAAAAACTTCCTGTTCGGGATTCATTGTTATTTCAGGATTTCCGTTGAAACTTAATATTTTTTGTGTTGCCGGATCGATCTCAGGAGCAGTAACCACATTTGCAACACTTACCGATTTTAAAACAGTTGGCTGATCACTAAATAAATTAGAGAAACGCATACGCTGCTGCTTTCCTCCTATTGAAACCCTGATAATCTGTCGAATCGTATTTTCTGCCAGACCAGGTTCTGGAGGCATGTTGTTAGGCTCTACCAGCATTTGTGCTGTTGCCCAGGTGCCTACCCAATTTTTATCCGTTCTTTTCGCTGTTACTTGATTAGGTTTACAACTAACAATAAAAATGAGCAGATTTACTAAGGCCAGAATCGATATTATTTGTCTTTTTTTCATGGTTTATCAGTTTACATTATTACCAAATTTGAAAAATTTCAAAATAGTGTATATAAAGTTATCATATTGATTATATTTTTTTGATTACCTATTATGAATCACAGAAAATCTTTATTTAGATGAAATTGCATAATAATTTTATTGAAATTACACTAAATACAGATTCCTATATTATTTACAAGTAGTATTTGAAAACGGCTAATTAATGATAACTTCTGTTAATTCAAATCTGAATCATTTGCGTGACTGACTAAATGCAACTACCAATCATTCAGAATTTAAAAGCCGAGGGAATTACCCCCCGGCTTATAATTAAAAACTTAGAACCAATTAAACAATAGGTTCAGTGCCTAAAATAATGATTTATTCTTACAGTATTTAAATCAATTTAATTGTAACCTGGATTCTGGTATTCTGCTTTTTCAGCAGCACTCATTTCCATCAAATCTATTTGTCCCTGAGGAATTGGTCGCAAATAATGATGCGGCTCAATAGTTCTGGTAACAACTTGTGGTGTATGATCAACATAATTTGATCCGCCAATTGAATATTTACCTGCAAGTTCATTCCATTTTTGAGTTCTTATTAAGTCGTACCAACGGTATCCCTCTCCATAGTACTCACGAGAACGTTCAGCGAGAATATAATTAATTGTAATTACAGCAGGAGTTGTACTGGTTAATAAAGCGCTATTGTCAGCACTCTTTGCAACATTCCCATTATTATCCCAACGCCATTTTCCGGCACGTGCACGTATTACATTGATAAGACTTCTGGCAGTCATTGAACCAGTTGCTCCTTTTACTGCAGCTTCAGCGGCAACAAAATAGAATTCTGAAAATTTAGCTATCGGAAAAGGTCTGGTGCTACCTGCATTTGGCTGCCCTAATCCTCCTGCATTATCAGTACGATATGGCCCTAACTTCCATAAACCTGGATAAACTATTCTGTTTATTCCGGATGGTGCAATAACGTAATCAGCTCTACCTGGTAAAACTCCTCCACCAACTCCGCTGTCACCTGCTCCTGTAGGATATGTAATTGGTGTCCCTGGTTCATCATTTAAGAAAGTTAAAATTGCACTATTAGGCGTCACAGACAATCCATTAGCATTAGTAAGTGTAGTTACATTTGTTAGTCCCGTACCAAGTAAATTCCAATTTCCTCGATAAACTGACGTAAATGTCCCATCATATCTGGAGTCATTAGTTTTGTCTGCAAATGTATTGGTGAATACTTCAATAGGTGGTGCCATTCTTACCCACGGACGTCCTAAAAATTGATCAGCAGCTCTTTGTACAGACGAAACTGAAGTTGTTCCATTTTTACTTCTTATTGCAGTGTAATTGAATGTACCCATCCATCCTGCAAAATTATCAGGTGAACCTCCACTTCCGTAAGTAAGACTAGCACCATTGTAATATTCACTTTCTTCAGTATGGTCTGCGTAAAGCATTACCTCTTTATTACGGTCATTAGAACCCAAGTTAACATCATAATAATAATCCAATAATCCATATGAACCAGGATTATTAATTCCGTCTAAAGCTATATCGTAAGCTTTTTGAAAATACCATTGAGCATTGTGTCCATCTGGATCTACTCTTGGCGTATCAGGATAGGTTGGGATATTATTTGGATTTTCTAACCACCAGGCATATGTCAGATAGGCTTTTGCTAAAAATAGACGAGCTACTGTTTTAGTCACTGTACCTGTCAATCTAGGTGCAACAGGTAAATCATTTACAGCTGATACCAAATCCGGAAAAATAGCTTTAGTATAAACTTCTGATACCGTATTACGTTTAGACGACCTAGAAGGCTTAGTGTTAAATTTCAGTTCGCCTGCACCTAAATCTAAAGGTACACCTCCAAAATTCTGTACCAATAAAAAGTAATCAAAAGCTCTAAAAAACCTTGACTCAGCAATTAAACTGCTTGCTACACCTACTGCTGCACCATTTTCAATAATTCCGCTGGCAGTATTAATATCATTGTATGAATTGTTCCAAACTACATCAGCTCGGCTTGAATTTGGATTTATTACTCCAACACCTGATAAATCATGATCTTTGAAGTTTCCGTCGGCCTGTTGCCCGTAAGTGTTTTCATCTGTACCGGTTTGAACAGAATTATAATAATATGCCTGTCCGTATATCCAGCGTAAATGTGCATAATGAGAAGTTAATCCCTGTTTTACACCTGCTTCTGTTTTAAAATACCCTGGTTCATAAAAGTCGTGTGGTTTTTCTTCTAAAATATCAGAGCAGCCTGCAAAAGAGAACAATACTACTGATCCTATAATTAATTTTTTAAAAATATATCGTTTCATGGTTGTTCCTTATTAAAATGTTAAGTTAAGTCCGAATAAATAATTTCTGGTAGTAGGTGTATTGGTTCCAATAACCAAAAACCTTCTATTGTATGAAGCTACAGCCTGATTTTCATCACCTAATGAGTTTGTTTCCGGATCCATTCCAGACATTTTATGGTAAGGAGAAAAAAGTACAAAAGGGTTTTGTGCCGTTACATAAAGTCTAAGCTTCTGAATTCCTAAATCTCTCATAAACTGCTGATCTAACGTGTAACCTAATGTTAGTGCTCTGATTTTCACATACGATGCGTCAAAATACCCCATTGTTGACATATATTTTGGATTATCACCGCTTCTAATACCTCTTGGATTAGGAAATTCAGCGTCTCTGTTATCCGGTGTCCAGTAATCTACATCAACATTACTTCTACGACCATCAAGAAGATTAAGATAACTTGCTCCTCCATAAAGTGTACTTATCAAGACACCACCACTTCTAAATGCTCCTACAGCAGAAAAATCGAACCCTTTGTAGGTTAAATTTGTATTGAAACCTCCCTGGAAATCCGGGTCAGTATCTATAATTTGTCTATCACTTGCATTAATTGCACGTGTTGGCGAACCATCTGGATTAAAATCACCTGTATATTTTACTTTAATGGACCCTACTACTGTTCCTTGCTGATTAATACCTGTTGGTCCAGGCTCATAGATTGACATATAAGGATCTCCTTCCTGCCAGATACCCACTTTTTGGTAATCATAAATAGAATTGATATTATGACCAACAAACCAAGAGTTTCCTTCATCTCTTGTAGCTCCTGAAGCCAGTTTGACTAATTTATTATCGTTAGCATATAAGTTAAAACCAACCGTCCAGCTCAATCCTTTTGGATTATCAAGGATTACTCCGTTTAATGCTATTTCAAAACCTTTATTTTCAGTCTCTCCAACATTTCCAATATAATTACTTACACCTCCTGTTGGTGGTAGATTAACACTTTGCAGAACATCGGTAGTATGTGTTTTATAATATTCAATTGTACCAGATAAACGATTATTAAAGAATCCAAAATCTAATCCATAATTCCATGTGGTAGAAAATTCCCAACCTAAATTAGGATTAGGTGCCTGAGTAACATACACTCCTGTAGAGTTTGTACTTCCAAAATTGTAAGGTCTTGTACCTAAAGCTCCTAAAGTAGAATATGGAGCTACTGCCTGATTAGAAGTTGTACCATAACCGGCACGCAATTTTACTAAATTAGCCCATGAAATATTTTTCATAAAAGATTCATTTGAAACTGTCCATCCTACAGATACTGCCGGATAGGTAAACCATTTATTGCCAGGCGCTAATCTTGATGAACCATCAGAACGAACTGTTCCCGAAATAAAATATTTATTATCATATGAATACATCAATCTGGCCATATAAGAAGTTAATCCCCATTGTGTATAATCCTGATCTGCCGGATTTATAACTGCTTCTTCTTCACTCTGTCCTAAGTTGTAAAACTGAAATGCATCAGAAGTAATTCCATTTCTTCTTATAAGAGAACTATTACTTGTACGCTGTTCATTTGAATACAACCCAACAAAATTAATAGTATGTTTATTAGCAAAAGTTTTATCATAAGTTAACAAGTTCTCAATAAGCCATTGTGTTGCAAGTGAATTACCGATAGAAGCATTTGAAATAGTTGTTGGATTTACATCAAACACTCCATATCCCTCATAATATCCACTATTAGATGTACGAAAGTTCAAACCACCATTCATGCGATATTTTAAACCTTCAACTCCAGGTATTTTTAGCTCTGCAAAAATATTATTATAAGAGCTAAAAGCTCTGGTTTGGTTTACATAAGAATCTCCTAAACCTTCTATAGTATTTCTTGTATACACCCAATTTTCATCATTTGCCATTTTAACTGTCCTTTTCAAAGATCCGTCTGGATTATATGGATTTGCTAAAGGAGAAGTACCTAAGATAGTACCTGTACCAATATTATCACCATTTGTGACACTATAATTACTATTAGTAGTAAATCCTACACGGAAAATTTTCCCAATTTGCTGATCTAGCCCGCCTCTAAGACTGAAACGTTCATACTTTTGGCCTGGCAAAACAGACTCTTCTTTATAATATCCTAAACCTGCATTATAGCTACCGCTCTCTGTACCTCCTGAAACACTCACATCATGACTAATCATTTCGCCAGAACCATAAAGAGAATCCTGCCAGTTTATATTAGTATCTCTTGATTCATCAACCCCATCAGTGAAACGACCAGAATAATCACGCAATGCTGCAAATTTTGCACCGTCCATCATATCATATTGACCAAAAATCTGCTTAATACCTGTAAACCCATTGTAAGTAAATGTAGCACTTTGATTTTTACGCCCTTTATTGGTTGTAATCAATATAACTCCATTTGCACCTCTGGAACCATAAATTGCAGTTGCAGATGCATCTTTTAAAACATCAACAGACTTAATATCCACTGGATTGATGTCTCCAATTTGTCCGCCAAATGGAACTCCATCCAGTACAATTAACGGATCATTATCCCCTGTAAGAGATCTTGTTCCACGTATACGAATCTGCATAGCTGCTCCCGGTTTTGTTGAAGTTTGTGTTAGCTCAACACCTGCAAGTCGACCCTGTAATGCCTGTGTTACGTTGGCAGATTGTACCTCATTTAATTCTTTCCCTCCAATTGAAGCTACAGATCCGGTTACCGCTTCTTTTCTTTGTGTACCGTATCCAATAACCACAACTTCTTTTAAAACGCCTGACTCTTCTTCAAGCTTTACGTTGATTTGGTTTTGGCCATTTACAGCTACTTCTTTGCTTTTTAAACCGATAAAGCTAAAAACAAGTACTCCGTTTGAAGGAACATCGATAGAGTAAGTACCATCAAAACCTGTACTTACGCCAGTTTTAGTACCTTTTAAATTTACATTAGCCCCTGGAATAGGGCCATTTGCATCCGATACTGTCCCTTTGACTTTCGTTTGCGCACCCGCATGGAGTGATAAGCCAAGCATTAAGATCAAAAAACAAAAGCATTTTAAATGCTTCGATTTAATTGTAACAAAATAGTTAGTCATAAAAATTGATTTAAATAATTAAAATTCATTTTGGTTTAGTCATTAAGTGTATGTAACAAATGTAGAAAAAAACAATCAATACACAATCGGTTGTTTATTTTTTTTTTAAATTATTAATAATAATATCCTAATAAAAAACATTGTATATAATATAATGCTATAAAAAATACATTATATATATTTTTAAACGAATTTCGGGATTAAAAATAATGATTTAAAAGTGAATATGTCAATTAAGTACATAAATCATAATATTGATATTTTTCCTGAAGCATCAAAATTAAAAAGTAAAATATTGTTAAAATAGCGTTGCCTGAGCTTGGTATAATTGATTTCTTAATAAAAAACACAAATAATCAGATGAAATTTTAAAAATGACATTAAAAACAAAATACAATCGGTTGCTCATTTAACAAAAAAAGCTCCCTGAGTAAAGGAGCTTTTGAAGTCGCAATTTTTATGCTTTTCATATATACAATTTATAAAAACAAATGATATAATTATTTACAACAATTTAAATATCTATTGCCACGATAAAACGTTTCGTAGCTATCAATAATAATTTAATTATTTTATACTCAACTACAAGCTATTCATTTATTCTTCTTATACCGTAAGAATCTATTGTAACAATTTTACCGTTTTTCATATAATCAATTTTAGTAAGGTTTATATTTCTCAAATCCTGTATTGGGTTTAAAAAAGTGGAATTATGACAGAACAAATACCATTCATTATCCACCTCATATATAGAATGATAAACAGCCCGGCCTGCAAACGGATTAAATATTCTTCCCTTATATGTAAAAGATCCATAAGGACTATCACCAATTGCATAGAAAATAAAATTACTGTCTTGTATTGAATAAGAGAAATAAAATTTACCATTATATTTATGAATCCATGAAGCTTCGAAAAAAGATTTGTAATTATTTGAAGACAGCATAACAGCTCCTTGTTCGTCCAGAATTTTAATTTCTTTGAGATCTTCAGCAAGTTCCAAAATATCATCTGCAAACATTTCTACTATAGTATCCAATTATTTTTTTATTTCTTTTAACTTCAATACGCTATCATACGCTTTCTTAGGTTTTAAATCTTTATCAAATAATAATGGGTAATTTGTCCTTCCTTTTATTGGCCAGTCATTCAACCAGGACTGTCCATCATAAACACCCCAAAATGTTACCCTGCTGATTTTATCTTTATGTTTTAAAAACAATTTAAAGATTGACGCATAACGCTCAGCTAGTTTCACCTGAACAGAATCGGGAAGTTTTTCAGGATAAGGATTCATTTTTGCACTTCCTTCAAAATTTTGGTTCACATCCGCACCTTTTAAATCCCAAGGGTTTGGCAAAACGGTAATATCCAATTCTGTAAAAGCAACTTTTAAGCCCAAAGCAGAATACGCCAAAATACTTTCTTCAATCATTTCTATAGAAGGACTTTCTAATCGCCAGTGAGCCTGTATTCCTACTCCATCAATTTTTCCTCCTCCTGCTTTGATTTTTTTAATTAAATTAATATTGCCTTTTCTTTTTGCCGGTTCTTCATTATTATAATCATTATAATACAAATCTACTTTTGGATCTGCAGCAGCTGCCAGTTTAAAAGCATCAACAAGATATTGCTCTCCAAGTGTCTTCAAAAAAACTGATTTTCTTAATGTTCCGTCTTCGTTCAAAGCTTCATTTACAACATCCCAGGAATCAATTCTTCCTTTGTATTTTGAGACAATTGTTGTGATATGGTCTCTCATAAAAGCTTTCATTTCTGTACTGTCTTTAATTTCAGCCATCCATGGAGCCAATTGACTATGCCAGATTAGAGTATGGCCATGTATGAACATTTTATTCTTTTCTCCATAGGCAACAAATTTATCAGACGTTGCAAAATCATATTTATCTTTAGAAGGATGCAAAAACATCGCTTTCATGATATTCTCTGCTGTAATAGCATTAAACTGTTTTTTGATTAAAGAATCTTCTTTGGCATTTTTTTCTTCAATCTGATTTACATCTAACGCAGTACCGATATAAAAATCTTTTTTATAACTGTCTTTCAATGAAATACCATTTTTTTCTTTTTTTGTGCATTACAGCTGGTGAAGATGATTAGAGGTAAAAGCAGTAAATAATGATTAATTAATTTCATTTTATGGTTTTTAAGGTTGATAGTTTTTTTATGTTGAATTATTGTACAGTTTTCATTTGTCATTTAATACAATCCGTAAGTAATAATAATTATAGTTGTATATCTTTTAATTTCCGGGCGCAAAAGGGAATTTTAATGATTTAAAATAATCTAAGGATTGTGCTGGTTTCTCAACTCCCACAGGCAATTCCTTACCCGAATATTGCTGAAAATAAAGCAGACAGGCATCCCGCCACCATTTTGCCTCTTTATATTGAATTTGTAACAACATCTGAACTTCTTTGAAACGTTCGTTATCAATATATTTTTCAGCTTTATTCCAAATATTTTGCATATTTTTCACCTGATCAACACCTTCCTGATACTTCAAAGCTAAACCATCCCAAAGTGTTTGCCCGTTTTTTAATTTATAATCCCAGTCAAGATGATGAAACCATAGTAAATCTTTTTCAGGACAGGTTTTCACATTATCAAACAATTTTTCTACTTCCGGGGCATATTGTGATGTTGCATTTGTTCCGGTTTTAGAGCGGTCAAAACCAATACCGTTTTTATCTGCTTTGTGATAATACACCGGATTCCATTCCGGTCTGGATAAATTAGAAACCCAAGGACCTGGTCCATAATGATGCCCTGTATCCATAATATGATGTAATCCAAGTGGAGTCATATAATTAACAACTGCTTCACGAGATTCTATCATCATTTTTTTAATTGGGCTGATGAAATTTTCATCATTCGAAAACGTACATCTCAGCCATTCATCAGCAATAGTTTCAGAATCTAAATTGGGGTTCCAGGAAAGTCTTCCAAAGCCATACCAGTTAGCCTGTGCAAAAGGGTGACCGGTCCAGTTCAAATCATTTCCGATATTGGAAACTCCTGCAATACCTGTTAGCTTCGTTTTTATATAAGAACCGTCAACTACTTTAGCAACGGTTGTTCCTTTTCCTTTTTGATAAGTATCTGCTTCTAAAACTTCCTGAAATAATTTAGGCAGAAAAACCAAATGTGTGCTAAAACCTAAGTATTCCTGAGTAATTTGAAATTCCATCATTAATGGCGTTTTAGGCATAGCCCCAAACATAGGATGAAAAGGTTCGCGTGGCTGAAAATCGATTGCTCCGTTTTTTACCTGAACGATTACATTCTCTTTGAATTTTCCGTCGTAAGGGACAAATTCAGCATAAGCTTGTTTTGCCCTGTCATTGGCATCATGTTCAGAATAGACAAAAGCTCTCCACATAATTACCCCGCCAAATGGCGCAACGGCATCGGCAAGCATATTGGCACCGTCAACATGATCCCTTCCATAATTTTGTGGCCCTGGCTGACCTTCTGAATTTGCTTTTACCAGAAAGCCCCCAAAATCCGGAATTCTTTTATAAATTTCTTTAGCTTTATCTTTCCACCAATTTACCACACCAGGATCTTTTGGATCTGCAGTTTTTAATCCACCGATTTCAATTGGTGCTGAAAAACGCGCTGTCAGATAAACTTTTATTCCGTACGGTCTAAACACGTTAGCCAAAGCTTCAACCTTTTCTAAATATTGAGGCGTTAAGATTAGAGCGTTTGCATTTACATTGGTCAAAACGGTTCCGTTTATTCCAATTGATGCATTTGCTCTGGCATAATCAACATATCGCTGATCAATAAAACCAGGAAGTTTTTGCCAGTTCCATAATGAAAAACCGGCGTAGCCACGCTCGATAGTGCGGTCTAGATTATCCCAGTGATTTAAAATCCTGATATTTGTTTTTGGGCTATCAGCAATATTTAAATTTTGTATTGGTTTATTTGTCTGGATTAATCGCAAAAAATGATAAACACCGTATAAAACTCCAATATCTTTTTTACCAGTAATAACAATATGGTTTTTATTACTTACCGAAATCGATTTGATAATAAAACCTTCATCATTTATAAGATCGAAACCAGACCCAATTTCTTTTTGAATTTCAGGACTTAAGGCCAATTTTGAGCCTAAAATTATAGTATTATTCCCTTCTAATTTTGCTCCTGCCTGCATTTTATTTCCAAGCATATCATTCAAAGCAGTATGCAATTCATTTTTAGCGATTTTTAAAGTTTCAGTATCTTCTAATACTACTATCCCTTTAATATTTGATAAGTAATCTGAAATTGTTTTTGAATTAGTTTTCTTTTCATATTGCAGCCACAATTTGTAATCTTTCTGTGCCAATGCCGGACAACAGAATACAAAAAACAATATGCTCAATTTGAAAAAAGTCTTCTTTATAGGTTTCATTATTTCTTCTTTTTACTGCTTAATTAGCTACAAACATCATCTTATTAATAGACTGATTATTTAGCAATATAAATACTAAAAAAATACAGTATTAAAAATATCAAAGTGTTCGCAATCGGTTGTGCTAAAATACAAAAATAAAGCAATTAAAAAATAAAAAATCTTATTTATGCTTTATTTTAAAAAATTAACACCATAAATCCTATAATTTCAGGACATAGAATATTAAATTTAAAAACAGTTAATATAAGACATAATAACAGTGGCCAAATAGCTTGGTACTTGTATATTTTTTATATTTTTTTGGAAGACTCACGTATAAGCACCTGAGTATTTAAGAATGTAATTTCTTTCGCATCCTCTTCTTTAACCGATTTGAGATTTTTAATAATTAATTCGGCCGCAGCTTTACCCATTTTCTCAGCTGGATGTGTAATAGTAGAAATGTTAGGCTCAATTATTTCAGAGATAGGGTCATTATTGAATCCAATTACCGCAAATTGATCAGGTACCTTAATTCCTCTTTTTTTGCGGTTTGAACTGCGCTTACTGCAAGAATATCTCCTGGAGCAAAAAGTCCGTCTGGTGGTGATTTCAAGTCAAACAACTGATTACAGGCTTTTACACCATCCTCGTAAGTCATTTCCTTTAAACTAATAATAAGATTTTCTTCAACGGGAATGCCATGCTCAGATAAAGCATCGATATACCCTCTTTTACGTTCATTGTAAAGTGTCCCGAATTCTGATCCGGCAGTTAAATGAGCAATTCTTTTACATCCTTGTTCTATAAGATGTTTTGTCGCCTTATATCCCGCTAAATAATTATTGATTACAACACGAAAAGTATCATAATCTTTTGGTACCCTGTCAACAAACACTAAAGGAATGTTGTTATTTGAAAATTGTTTAAAATGTGAAGTATCTTTAGTTTCCATTGCAAGCGAACAAATAACTCCACTTACCCTATTACTGTATAAGGACTTAGCCATATCAACCTCCATCTGGTATGAATCATGCGATTGCATAATAATTACAGAATAATTAGATTTTTGGGCGGTAATCTCAATACCACTAATTAATGATGATAAAAATGGCTGTGTAACAGTGGGGATCAAAATTCCAATTGTTTTCGTTACATTACCACGAAGCCCTGCTGCTAAAGTATTAGGCACAAAACCCATTTCTTTAGCTGTCTGTTTTACTTTTTTAATTGTTTTCTCACTTATGCTGTGATGGTCTTTTAAAGCCCGCGAAATTGTTGATGCTGCAAGATTCAGTTTTTCTGCAATATCATAAATTGTTACGTGTCTGTGTTCTTCCATGAATTAGAGTAGTAAATAGACGTAAATGTACTTATTTTAATCTTACAACAATCAATTCTGCATTTATTTAGGATATAATAAAGGTTTTTACAAAAATAATAGTCTTTAAAATATTAATTTGTCATATTTTTAAATATCTATTTGCACATAATTTTTTTATTTTAAAAAAAAGTTATTCCTTTACACAATCGGTTGTTTAATTATAATTATTTAATTAAGTTCCACATCTCTATAAAATATAGCTAATGAAAACAAAAAAAATCACAACTTTAATTGCACTGATAATTTCATGCTATTGCTTAGCACAAGAAAAGGAGAAATTCCGGTTTCAAAATACCAAATTAAGTTTTGAAGAACGGGTAAATGACCTTGTAAGCCAGTTAACATTAGAGGAAAAAGTATCCCAGATGTTAAATTCGTCTCCGGCAATTCCAAGACTTGCAATACCTGCATATGACTGGTGGAATGAGACTTTACATGGAGTTGCCAGAACTCCTTTTAAAACAACTGTCTATCCTCAGGCAATAGCTATGGCGGCCACATTTGATAAAAATTCACTTTTTAAAATGGCAGACTATTCAGCACTTGAAGGAAGAGCCATTTACAATAAAGCCGTAGCAACAGGCCGAACCAATGAACGCTATTTAGGGCTCACCTACTGGACACCTAATATTAATATTTTTCGCGATCCACGCTGGGGACGCGGACAGGAAACGTATGGTGAAGATCCCTATCTGGCAAGTGTTCTGGGCGATTCGTTTGTAAAAGGCCTTCAGGGAGATGATCCTAAATACCTAAAAGCTGCTGCATGCGCCAAGCATTATGCCGTGCATAGCGGACCTGAATCTTTACGCCATACTTTTAATGTTGATGTAACACCATATGAACTTTGGGACACCTATCTCCCTGCTTTTAAAAAATTAGTAACAGAGTCTAAAGTTGCTGGTGTAATGTGTGCTTATAATGCCTTCAGGACACAGCCATGTTGTGCCAGTGATATATTAATGACAGATATTTTAAGAAATCAATGGAAATTTGATGGCTATGTGACCTCGGACTGCTGGGCAATCGATGATTTTTTCAAAAACCATAAAACACATCCGGATGCTGAATCTGCTTCAGCAGATGCTGTTTTTCACGGAACAGATATTGACTGTGGTACTGATGCCTATAAAGCTTTAGTTCAGGCTGTAAAAAACGGAAAAATAAGTGAGAAACAAATTGATATCTCTGTAAAACGCCTTTTTATGATTCGTTTCAGGCTTGGAATGTTTGATCCTGCTGAAATGGTAAAGTATGCACAGACACCGGCTTCTGTTTTAGAAAATACGGCACATCAGCAGCATGCCTTAAAAATGGCGAGACAATCTATGGTTTTGCTTCGAAATGAGAAAAATGTATTACCACTAAATAAAAACCTGAAAAAAATTGTGGTACTTGGTCCTAATGCGGATAACTCTATATCCATTTTAGGAAATTACAACGGAACTCCGAGCAAGTTAACAACAGTTTTACAGGGAATTAAAGAAAAAGCAGGTCCTAATACTGAAATCGTTTATGAAAAAGCAGTCAACTTTACAAATGACACTTTATTAGTATATCAGAATCTTAAAAATCAATACGCTTACGAAGGAAAACAGGGTTTTAAAGCCGAATATTATAATAACAAAAATCTTTCCGGTGAACCTGAAGCTGTAAGAACCGAACCAGAAATCAACAACTTTTGGCAGGAAGGCGAAGTTGTTATAAAAAACATTAAAGCGAACCAATTTTCTGCACGCTATTCCACAAACTTTACAGCAGAAAAGGATGGCTCTGTTACTTTTGAAGTTAGTGCAGATGATGGGTATCGTTTTTTAATAGATGGAAAACAAGTTATAAATGCATGGGACAGAAACAGATGGGGAGAAAAAACGTTTAAATTAATAACGAAAAAAAACACCGTTTATAAATTGGTTTTAGAATACTGGCAGGGTGAAGGAAAAGCCAACGTTGCATTGAATACTGGTAATTTTGAAAAAACGGATTCCAAAAAAATAGTGGATAACAATAAAGACGCCGATGCATTCATTTATGTTGGCGGGATATCCCCACAGCTGGAAGGCGAAGAAATGCCTGTAAACTTTCCAGGCTTTGCAGGTGGTGACCGTACCTCTATCCTACTTCCAAAAGTTCAGACCGAGCTGATGAAAGCTTTGAAAACCTCTGGAAAACCAGTCGTTTTTGTCATGATGACAGGCAGCGCTATAGCCATCCCTTGGGAGGCGGAAAATATTCCGGCAATACTCAATGCATGGTATGGAGGCCAAGCGGCTGGAAATGCTGTATCAGATATCCTTTTCGGAGATTATAACCCTGCAGGAAGACTACCTGTTACATTTTACAAAAGCGATTCAGACCTGCCTGCTTTTGTTGATTACAGCATGGATAACAAAACGTATCGCTATTTTAAAGGTGATCCGCTTTATGGTTTTGGGTATGGACTTAGTTATACTTCATTTAAATACGATCAGTTAAAAGTTTCTTCCAAAATAAAGAAAGGACAGCCTGTTTCAGTTTCAGTAAGAATAACCAATACCGGAAAATCGGAAGGAGAAGAAGTTACCCAATTGTATATTATCAACCAAAATCCATCTGTAAAAGCACCTTTAAAAAGCCTCAAAGGATTTGAAAGGCTTAATTTAAAATCAGGTGAAAGCAAAATAATCAGTTTTACACTTTCTCCTGAAGACCTTTCTTCAATTAATACAGAAGGTAACCTGAAACAATTTTCCGGAAAAATAAAACTTGCTATCGGGGGCTGTCAGCCAGATGAAAAAAATGAAATAAAAAACAATATTGTAACCCAGATTATTCAAATAGACTAGTAATAAATCTAAGTTTAATAACAACTCAAGATTACATTAATTAACAAAAAATGAACAAGACAATAGACCAATTATCTGCGGATAATATTAGAGCATTAGCCATTTCAATGGTAGAAAAAGCAAATTCAGGCCACCCAGGCGGATCTATGGGCGGAGCCGATTTTATGCATATCCTTTATACAGAATATTTAAAATACGATCCATCAGACATGCATTGGATTTTCAGGGATCGTTTTTTTATGGATGCCGGTCACCTTTCTGCTTTAATGTATGCCCAATATCATTTGTTAGGCAATTATGAAAAAACAGATTTAGAGAATTTTAGACAATGGGGTTCTGTTACGCCAGGACATCCTGAAATTGATGTAAAAAGAGGTATCGAAAACACTTCAGGCCCTTTGGGTCAGGGGCATGTTATGGGTGTAGGTGCCGCTATTGCAGCAAAGTTTTTATCTGCCAGATTTAATAATTTATTCGATCATAAAATTTACGGATTCATAACAGACGGAGGGGTTCAGGAAGAGATTTCTCAGGGGGCTGGTCGTATTGCAGGGCATTTGGGACTGAATAATTTCATTATGTTTTATGATTCAAACGATGTGCAACTATCATCAATGACCGATGAAGTTACGACCGAAGATACTGCAATGAAATATGAATCCTGGGGATGGAAAGTCATCACTATCGATGGTCATAGCCATACTCATATCCGTTCTGCGCTCAATGCCGCTCATGCAGAATTAGAAAGACCTACACTTATTATTGGAAGAACCATTATGGGCAAAGGATGCGTTACAGCTGATGGAGAAATGTACGAAGGACAGTGTGAACTTCACGGAAAACCAATTGGCGGGACAAAAGCATGTTTTAAATCAACATTACTCAATTTAGGAGCAAATCCGGAAGATTCATTTGCTGTTTACGAAGACGTTGCTGCGCATTACAAAAACGTCTTAGCCAGAAAAACAGCAGAAGCAGCAGAAACAAAAACAAAAATTGCTGCCTGGGAAAAGCAAAATCCTGAACTGGCAAAAAAAATCCAGCAGTTTTTTAATGGTGACCTGCCGGAACTCGATTTCAGTTCGATAGCACAAAAAGCCAATTCGGCTACACGTGATGCTTCGGCAGCAGTTTTGGGATATCTGGCTGAAAATGTAGAAAATATGATTGTTTCTTCTGCCGATTTATCCAATAGTGACAAAACTGATGGCTTCTTAAAAAAATCTTCGGTTCTGAAAAAGGATGATTTTAGCGGTGGATTCCTTCAGGCTGGAGTTGCAGAACTTACCATGGCAGCAATTGCAAACGGAATCGCCCTTCACGGGGGAGTTATTCCGGTTGTAGCTACCTTTTTTGTGTTTTCTGATTATATGAAACCTGCCATTCGACTTGCAGCAATTCAGGAACTTCCAGTAAAATATGTGTGGACCCATGATTCCTTCCGCGTAGGCGAAGACGGACCAACGCATCAGCCAATTGAACAGGAAGCTCAGATTAGATTATTGGAAAAAATCAAAAATCACTCAGGAGATCAAAGTTTATTAGCCCTGAGACCTGCAGATGCTGTTGAAACTTCGGTAGCATGGCAAATGGCATTGGAAAACAAAAAAACACCAACAGGATTAATTCTTTCGAGACAAAACATTACCGACATTCCAACTTCAGGGAATTCAAGATTTGAAGAAGCTTCTAAAGCAAAAAAAGGAGGCTACCTTGTAAAAGCTGTTCAAAATCCTGATATCACTTTAATAGCAAATGGATCTGAAGTAGCGACTCTTATTGAAGCAGCAGTTGAATTAGAAAGCAGCATTAAACTAAAAATAAACGTGGCCTCTGTAATTTCTGAAGGACTTTTCAGGTCACAGCCAAAAGAATATCAGGAAAGTGTTATTCCAACAAACGGATTGGTCTTTGGACTGACAGCAGGGCTTCCGGTCAATCTGGAAAATCTTGCGGGAAGCCGTGGAACAGTTTTCGGACTGGATCATTTTGGTTACTCTGCTCCTGCCCATATTTTGGATGAAAAATTTGGCTTTACCAGTAAAAATGCCTGCGATGAAATCATTAAATATTTAGATGCAAATAAGTCAAACTAAATAAAATAAAAAATGATTTAATAGAAAATACAATTATTCTATTTTATTAATGAGCCTCCAAGTCGATGAATTTGGAGGCTTTTTTATTTCGTTTTTTGGTGTAAAGCACACTCATTTTTTATACGACTTTTTGAAATTAAATTAATCTTAAAAAAACAAAAAACTGGCGTCTTCGCAATTAATTTAGTAACTTGTAGTAGTTAAGTTATATTTTGCACTCTTACTGTGTAATTTTTTATTTGAATAAATATAAATCACAAAACCTGTTTCATGAAAAAAAATCTTCTGCTATTATTTTTTACATGTGTGTTTATTTCTTGTGAAAACAAAAAAGAACTAGAACTTCAAAACAGAGAAAAAGCTTTAATCTTAAGGGAAGAACAATTAGCTGACAAGGAAGCAGATTACCAGGCCCTGCTCATATTCCGCGACAGCATAATAGCCTTAAAAGATACTGTTAATAATCCTGTTGAACCAATAAAAGAATGGCCAAAAAACATTCAGGGCATCTGGAACAGTAAAATGCTTTGCAGGGAGTCCAATTGTAATCAATATGTTATTGGTGATCAACGAAATGAGACCTGGCAGTTTTTATCTGATTCTAGCGGGATTTATATGAATGTTTTGAACAACAAAAAACTTATACGTGTATTTAAAGCCAGGTATATCGACGATAAGATACAGCTCGAATTCAACAGTGACAGTATTTCAAAAAACAGAATAAAAATGAATGTAGTTCTGGATGACATCAAAGAAAACGTCATTAAAGGAACACAGACAATAACGAGACAAGATAACTGCACAGCAAAATTTTCAGTAGAACTTACCCTTCCCCAAAAAAAATAATTTATGTTATTAAGTATTCAACACGTTAGTCTTCCTGTAGAAGATCCATTACTGAAATTCCTAATAGAACTTATCATAATTTTATGTATTCCCCTTTTATTGAATAAAATAAAAGTACCCCATCTTTTAGGTCTTATCATAGCTGGTGCCGTAATAGGCCCAAACGGATTTAATGTCCTTGCCCGCGACAGCAGTGTTGTCGTAACAGGAACAACCGGATTGCTTTATATTATGTTTTTAGCGGGACTTGAGATTGACATGGGCGATTTTAAAAAGAATAAATGGAAGAGCATTACTTTTTCACTTTACACTTTCATATTCCCGTTTATTCTTGGACTTATTGGCGGTTATTATATACTACATTTTTCCTTGTTAACATCAGTTCTTTTTGCCAGCCTTTTTTCATCTCATACACTCATCGTATATCCAATGGTAAGTAAGCTGGGAATTGCAAAAAAACTGGCAGTGAATATTACTGTCGGCGGAACAATGATTACAGATGTGCTTTCACTTGTCGTTTTGGCTGTAGTGGTAGGCATGTCACAAGGAGAAGTCGGGACTTCTTTCTGGGTTAAATTATCGGTTTCGATGCTAGTCTTTGCCTTGATCGTTTTACTTGTATTTCCAATCATTGCACGATGGTTTTTTAAAAATGTAGAAGACAAAATCTCTCAGTATATTTTTGTCATTGTAATGATTTATCTGGCCTCTTTATTAGCAGAATTGGCAGGAATTGAAGCGATTATCGGAGCCTTTTTTGCCGGTCTTGCTTTAAACCGACTTATACCGATTACATCATCACTTATGAATCGGGTTGAATTTGTTGGAAATGCGATCTTTATTCCGTTTTTCCTGATCAGTGTAGGAATGCTGATTGATTTTAATGCTTTTATTCAGAGTTGGGAAACTTTGGGTGTAGCTTCTATTATGCTGGTAGCTTCTATTGGAGGAAAATATGTGGCTGCTTTTTTTACCAAAAAAACATTCCGGCTCACCAATGATGAAGGGACGCTAATTTTTGGGATGAGCTCTGCTTCTGCCGCTGCAACACTGGCTTCTGTAATGGTAGGCTACAATATCATTTTATCTGAAAATGAAGCAGGAGAACCTATTCGTTTGTTGAATGAGCATGTCCTTAATGGAAGTATTTTACTGATCCTGGTTTCTTGTACCATTTCATCATTTGTTTCAATGGCAAGTGCCCAAAGGATTGCAGATTCTGACAAAGAAGAAACTGTTGCAGGAGCTAGTCATGAACAAGAAAACATCCTGATGGCTATAAATCATGAAAATACCGTGGAGAAATTAGTCAACCTGGGACTTCTTATTAAAACACAAACTAACAAAGACGGACTTTTTGCACTAAATATTATAAATGAAGAAAAAAGCGAATCCTCTACTAAAAATGCAGAGAAATTATTAGGAGAAGCGGTAGAAATAGCTGCTGGTGCAGATGTAAAACTAAATCCGATTACAAGGCATGACAATGATGTAGTATCCGGAATAAATAATGTAGTCAAAGAACAAAACATTACAGATTTAATCATTGGTCTGGAAGAAAAAGGTTTTTCATCTTCTTTTCTTTACAATCTCTACAATGGTTATTTACGCAATAAGCAAATCAACATCATTATTTATCATGCCATACAGCCCGTAGCAACGATAAAAAAATATATCGTTCTTATTCCTGCAAATGCAGAGCGTGAGCCAGGATTTTTCCTTTCTCTTCTAAAAGTCTGGAACATTGGCAAAAATTCAGGAGCAAAAATGAGTTTCTATGCCAATGAAAAAACGAACCAGATTTTAAAAAGTATTATTAAAAAAGCTAATATTGAAGCCGTTTTTAATACCATTACAACATGGGAAGAAGGTCAGCAGGCAGCTTTTAGTTTAGAAGATGACGAAGGTTTGATAATGCTAATGGCAGAGAGAGGTATGGAGTCTTATTTTTCGCAAATGCAAAAAGTCCCGGAAATATTAAACAAAAACCTCAGCAACAATAATTATATCCTTATTTATCCTTTTTCAAAAATTGATAATACAGTAACCGAAAAAAGAGCTGTGAGTAATCTGGATGATTTTGCTGATATTGGAAAAATTATTGGAAGGATTTTCAAGTAAACTAATAAGATTTATACTCTCTGTTAACTAATAATCCCTTTCATTTTATCTTAACTTTGCATTTTTAAATACCGATAATAATTATCAAGTAAAAAATTGAAAGTAGAAAAAGTGGAAAATGAACCTGTAAGCTGGACAATATGCCGGGAATGCCAGGGACGCGGAAAAAAAAGCCGAAGAATAAGCAAAAAAACACGGCTTCTTTACCAGATTACATTGGAGGAATTTCAAAAAATACAAGGCAAAGGTACGGCACCGCTTCCGCCAAAAGGAAACCTGTATTCATGTCCAGACTGTTCCGGATCAGGGTTACAAGCTGTTGCAAATATTCCAGTAGCAAATAAAGAATTTCCACACATTGCTATTATTGGCGGCGGAATTGGTGGAATTGCTCTTGCGGTAGCGTGTTTGCATCGGGGAATTCCTTTTACACTGTACGAACGTGACAAAGACTTTAATGCGCGATCTCAGGGCTATGGACTCACTTTACAACAAGCCAGCAAAGCAATTCAGGGATTGGGGATTTTCTCTTTAAAAGATGGGGTGATTTCAACAAGGCATCTGGTTCATACTCCGGATGGGAAAGTAATTGCTGAATGGGGAACCAGAAAATGGCTTCAGTCTGATACAAAAACATCTTCCAAACGTACGAATGTGCATATTGCACGTCAATCTTTACGATTAGCTTTACTGGAGCAGCTTGGAGGAAGTAATCAAATACAATGGGGACATCAGTTAATAGATTTTAAGGAGTCTGAAAAAGGTGTTTGTCTCAGTTTTCAGGTTAATGGAAAAATTAAGAAAACACAAGCAGATCTTGTAGTTGGAGCCGATGGTATTCGAAGTTCTGTCCGAAAGCTGCTTATTGGAGAAACCACTACGCCTTTGCATTATCTGGGATGTATAGTAATTTTAGGTATCTGTCCATTACATGCTTTAGAACATCTTAATAGTCCTTTACTGGACTCGGCAACCATATTTCAGACTGCCAATGGCAACGAACGCATCTACATTATGCCTTATTCATCAGATTCAGTAATGTGGCAGCTTAGCTTTCCGATGGCTGAAGAAGAAGCTAAATCATTAAGTACTAAAGGAGCTAAGGCTCTCAAAGAAGAATCATGCAGAAGAACCCAATGGCACGATCCTATTCCTCAAATTGTATCAGCAACTGAGGAAAGCTGTATTTCCGGATATCCTGTTTATGACCGTGAATTGCTTAAACACAAATTACTGGAAAAATCAGGATCAGTAACACTGATTGGAGATGCTGCACACCCAATGAGCCCGTTTAAAGGGCAGGGTGCCAATCAGGCAATTCTTGACGCACTTACATTGGCACGAAGCATTTTTAAAGGATGCAGACCTTCATCTGACTGGAGAAAAGCAGGAATACGAAAAAGTGCACTAATGGAATTTGAATCAGAAATGTTAGAACGCAGTGCAATTAAAGTACAAGATTCCGCAGACGCTGCAAAGTTCCTGCATTCTGAAATTGTACTTCATGAAAGTGATGCGCCCAGAAGATGGTTCAAGAATGATCAATAATATTATCTTTTTAAACTTCTGTTCTTTTGCAAGCAATGCTGTCTTTTTGATGATCCAGTGAAATGCATTAGTCTTTGGATTTTACTTTAAAAATTAAAAGAAAATGTAATTTTTGTCATTCTAAACAGGCAGGAAAATATGAAATTTTGTCCCTTTATTCGGTTCTGATTCTGCATACATTACACCTTGATGATTCATCACAATTCTTTTGCAAAGTGCCAGCCCGATACCGCTTCCCGGAAAAATATGCTGTTCATGAAGACGTTTAAAGATTTCAAAAATCTGATTTTCATAATCCTTTTCAAAACCTATTCCGTTATCAGTAAAAGTAATATGATAGTAATTATCTGAAACAATCGCATCTCTAGTAATGTTCTCGAGATAAGTTCGGGCTACAGTTTCAACATTTATGTTAATTTCAGGGCGAGTACCCGCTTTTGTAAATTTAAGAGCATTACTCATCAGATTATAAAACAACTGATTCATCTGGAGTTTTGAAGCATTTACTACCGGAAGACTTTCTACAATTAATGTTGCATTTTTTTCCTGCGCAGCAATTTCAAAGTCATTCCACAAATCTTTAATTACCAGGTTTAAATTTACTGGCTTAAATGATTTTTCAGGATTAAGAAGACGTGAAAAAGCAAGCAAATCTGAGATCAACATGCTCATTCGTGCGCTGGAAGATGCAATTTTGCTGACAATTGTTTCAGGAGCCATGCTGGATTTTCCATCCTTAAGCAGTCCTGCAAAAATTTGAATCTTGCGTAGTGGTTCCTGAAGGTCATGACTCGCAACATAGGCAAATTGCGCAAGTTCATGATTAGAATGTTTAAGGGCATCGTTAGATTTTTCAAGTTCCAAATTTGAAATTTGCAGCTTTTTTAAAGTTGTCTCTAATTCAGATGTCCGCTGTTCTACCTCGTTTTCTAATGCAAGCTGTAATTGTCTTTGAATCGTTATATCCTGTGCTGTACCGTTTATTAGTAGAGGTTGACCTTCATCGTCAAAAAAAGTCTGACCAATTGAATGTATAATTTTTTCCCTGCCGGTGATCCCGTGAATTATTTTATATTCGGCTTCATATTTTCCGGAAGTTCCCTTTTTTGAGCAGCGAAAAAAGCTTCTTCCACTCTGTTTTGATCCGCTGGTATTATAACTGATCTTGCCTTTTCTGATGTCATTACGATCTCTTTAAAACCAAACATATCAGCGTGTCGTTGCGACATCGTGGTAACACCTGATTGCACATCCATCGACCATGTACCCAATTCGGCAAGTTCAACGGCAGAACGCATTACTGCTTCTGCCTGCTCTACTTTTCTTATAGAATCAAGTTCAGAGGTCACATCTGAACCAACATACAATACAGCATAAATATTTCCTTCTCCATCTAATAATGGGGTAAGGCTGACTTTATAAAAATGTGTTTCTTTTTCTTTTGTATTTAAGCCTGGAATCCCGCTGGCAGAGAAACTTCTTCCTGTTTGATAAACTTCTTTTACTGTTT
This sequence comes from Flavobacterium gyeonganense, assembly GCF_029625295.1. NCBI lineage: Bacteria > Pseudomonadati > Bacteroidota > Flavobacteriia > Flavobacteriales > Flavobacteriaceae > Flavobacterium > Flavobacterium gyeonganense. The sequence continues at coordinate 274,890 of NZ_CP121112.1, forward strand.
TGAGAAAAGTTTCCGAACCATGATCTTTAAAAACATCAGAAAGCATTTTACCTTCAGGGTTGGCAGTTGTTCCGGCATAGGTAATAAAAGACTGGTTAGCATTCTTTATAATTAAATTTTCCCCAACAAATAAACTAACTGCAACTGGTGCTGCCGCAATTACCGCACGAAGATTAGATTCACTTTCACGAAGAGCCATTTCAGTTTTTTTACTCTGCGTTATATCTGTAGCATGAACAATGAGTCCAGCTACATTTCCGTTACTAATTATGTGTGGTGTATAAACAATACTAAGCCATCTGTCGGTCCCCATTCTTGAAGGTGCAAACATTTCATATTTTTCCTGCTGGCCCGAATAGGCAGTTTTAAGATGGGGCAGTACTTTCTCATAGCCTGCTTCTCCTATAAACTCCCGTACTGTTTTACCAATGGCTTCCTTTTCGCCAACCGAAAACCAATCCATAAAAACAGAATTATACGACTGATAACGCTGTTCCCGATCGAGATAAAAAATCATGGCGGGCACTGTATCCCTTAATAATTCCAGATGTGCCTCACTTTCTTCTAATGCTTTTTGCGCGTGAACTTGTGCTGTTACATCAATAGCAATATCTAATATGGCATCAATTTCCCCTGATTTATTTTTTATTGGCGTATAAGAAATATTATAATAATTATCTTTTAGTATTCCGTTTTGAACAATTTTGACAAGAGATGCAGGGGAAATAAAAGGAATGCCTGTTGTAAAAACATCATCGAGTATTTTAAGATAGGCCTGGCCCTCAGTAATAAGTTCAGGCATCACCTCACGTAGAGGCAGACCTTCAATATTCGGGCCTTTTCCAACAATATCTATAAAAGTCTGATTAGGATTTTCAACGATTAAATCACGACCTACAAACAAACCAATCCCGGCAGGAGCAGCAGCAATTAGGCTTTTTAGCCGTGCTTCACTTTCTTCCACCGCACGGCGACTCAAAACCTGCTTTGTTACATCAGTTGCTACAACAAGAAGATTGTTTGTTTTTTGAAATCCGTTTTTATTAACCTGATAGGTAAGATCTACATAAATATTTTCCAATGCTCCACTACGAAAAAGCTCAACCTCGACTTCTTTAGCTATATAAGGATTTCCTGTAATAATCACTTCTCTCAGAAGATCATCAAAACCCTGTCCTTGAAGTTCCGGCAGTGCCTTTAACAAAGGTTTCCCAATTAAATCTTCGCGGTTTCGTCCAACCAATTCACAGTAGAAAATATTTGCACTTTGAAAAATCAACTCATCATCAACGCTTAATGTCGCAATACCCACAGGTGAATCCTCAAAAATAGACGCAAACTCGCTTTTATTTGTTTCGATATTATCTAAGGTATAAGATGGGTTCTCTGTGCAGGTTACAAAAACCCCTTCAATGTTATTAAATGAAGTATACAATGGACTATAAGCTAAAGAAAGATGGAGACTCAATATGTCATTATTTCTAATTAATGTTAAGTCTAAAGCATCTTTTGATTTAAAAATACTATCATCAAGTATTGTATTTATAGTTTCAGCGATAGTATGCCAGTGAGAAGTTAATACTTTATCCATAGGCTGGCCCAATAAATCAGAAAATTTATCTCCAACTGTTAGATAGTTCTTAAATGAATCATTAAAAAAGAAGTGTTTTTTATTACCCCAGACAATAAACATAGCAACAGGAGAAGTAAGCATAATTCCTACCGCAGTCCTAAGACTTTCAGACCAATCTGAAACATGTCCCAAATCAACATGGTTTAAGTTACTTAGAAGAACACCTGTCTCTCCTCCGTTTTTTAAAAATGCGTATTCCAAACCACTATTCTCTTCCAGTACTTCCTTCATTTATTTCACTCTTATTACTAATGTGAAGGTAGTATAAATTTAGGTTTGAAGTCGTTGCTTTTTACTATTATTTATATCTGATTTTTCTCGGAAGAATAAAATAATTTACCGTTTGCATAATTCATAAATATATTCGAAACTAAAAATCTGTAAATTATGGAAAACCGTAAACACCGTATTTCTTTTACGTCGAACTTTAAGGTTATTAATGAAAGAATCAACTTAAAGTTGAATGTAAGGTTATTTAATTTCAAATTGAATTTATGCTAAAAAGAACTATTCTAATTGAAAACAAATTTTCTATTACGGCAAAAAACAATCAGCTGGTACTGAAATCAGAAATACGGGAGAGCACAATTCCTATTGAAGATATCGGATTTCTTGTTCTCGATCATAATGAAATCTACCTGAGTATTCCTGCCATGAATTTACTTGTTGAAAACAATACATCTATTGTAATCTGCGGAAAAAATCATCTTCCTAATGGCATGATTTTAAACCTCAACAGTCATCATATTCAGCAGGAAATTTTCAAAAATCAAATTGAAGCTTCCATACCATTAAAAAAACAATTATGGCAGCAAACCATAATTGAAAAGATTAAAAACCAGGGGCTGTTACTTGAAAAAATAACCAAATCCAAAAATAGTTTCCCTTTTTTGGCCAGTAAAGTATTGAGTGGCGATTCTTCTAACATGGAAGGAGTTGCTGCACAACAGTATTGGAAATACTTCCCCCGGCCACATTTAGATTTTGACGGAATCAAAAGGGAACGCTATGGGGACTATCCTAACAATTTTCTGAATTACGGTTACGCCATTTTAAGAGCCGCAACTGCCCGGGCGCTTTCCGGAAGCGGATTACTGAATACATTAGGAATTCACCATAAAAGTAAATATAATGCTTTTGCCCTTGCGGATGACATTATGGAGCCATTCCGGCCTATTGTTGATGAAAAGGTATTTGAAATTATGCAGTGTTTTGAGGAACAGGAATTAAACACCATTATTAAGGCTGAATTATTACAAATATTAACCCGAACAGTTTATTTTAAAGAGGAGAAAAGTCCTTTAATGATCGCTTTGCAAAAAACGGCAAGTTCGCTTCAACAATGTTTCACAGGAAATCGAAAAAAAATTAAATATCCTGCTTTATGGAACTTAACGGATATAGAATAATGTGGCTTTTTGTTTTTTTTGATCTCCCAACAGAAACAAAAAAAGACAGACGAAATGCATCTGGATTTAGAAATAATTTATTAAAAGATGGATTTTCGATGATGCAATATTCTGTTTATGTTCGCCATTGTGCCAGCGGCGAAAGTGCCGATGTTCATGAGAAAAGAATTCACAAATTGCTCCCACCTTTAGGAAAGGTAAGCATACTTCGCATAACCGACAAACAGTTTGGTAATATTTTGAATTTCTGGGGTAAAGCAGCTGTACCGTCTGCACCTCAGCCCACACAATTAGAATTGTTTTAACGATTAGCAAAAAAAGTATCTGATACCAACTTTTCAGGATTCAAATCAATGTAATTACTAATGTTGTGATATGATTTATCGTTTCGAATGATATGATCGTGAAAAGAACGCTGCCAGGAAAAATCTTCAAAACCAGCCCTATGAATCAATTTTGATGATGTGGTTTTAAACGCTCCTATTAAACCTGATAATGATTTTATTTTGATTTCCTGTACGGACAGCTCGCGAGCTGTCCCTTCTGTCCCTATTAATAATTTATTCTTATCAATTTCTATAATCATATGAACATGATTGGGCATTACAACATAATTATGAATTTCAACATATTTATATTGTTCCTCCAGCCATTCAATTTGCTGCTTTACGATTTTTCCAAATTCATTCAAATCCATTTTTAGATCTGCACAATTATTTTCGAACTGATTTTCATTGGAATGATTTTCATTGGAATGATTTTCATTGGAATGATGTACGGACAGGTCACGACCTGTCCCCACAGATCCAAAACAACAAATTCTATCCTGAACACATATCGTGACGAAATATAAATTATCGCTGGAATAATCAAATCCCTGCATTCTATTTCTTTTTCTATTTTTCATTATCCTTCAATTTATAATTGCATTTACCAAACATGCATATCAGTACGGACAGCTCGCGAGCTGTCCCTTCGCAGACCAATCATTATTTGATGATAAAAATATTGAAATTCAAATTATTACAAACAAAAAAATGCTTCAATCCTGGGTTATCAATCCAAAAAAGAAGCGTTTTTTATACGATATTTCAATTTAACCCTATGATTATCAAAAGGAAAAAGACCAACTAAAATATCGTGTTTTATAATCTTTAATCAAATCGAAAAATCCGAAATATACTAATGAAACCGATTATCACTATTTTTTGATTAACAAAGTACGGACAGCTCGCGAGCTGTCCCTTCGCAAACCATCATGATCATGATAAAAACATTCAAATTCAAATTATTACAAACAAAAAAATGCCTCAATCCTGGGGTATCAATCCAAAAAAGAGGCATTTTTTTATACGATATTTCGATTCAACTATATGATTATCAGAAGGAAACAGGCCAACTAATATCGTGTTTTCTAATCTTTAATCAAACCACAACTAAGGAATTTGGACGCTGTGAAATAAGATAAATATCGTGTTTTCTAATCTTTAATCAAACCACAACAAGAACCGCCTAAAGCCATTATAGCTGCCAAATATCGTGTTTTCTAATCTTTAATCAAACCACAACAAGCCAGGTAAAAACTTTAAAGCTCTAAAAAATATCGTGTTTTCTAATCTTTAATCAAACCACAACAGTTTTGCCTTTTACCCAATAAAAAAACCAATATCGTGTTTTCTAATCTTTAATCAAACCACAACACATATTCATTTTCATGTACATCACCTACTAATATCGTGTTTTCTAATCTTTAATCAAACCACAACCGTTCGTGAATAATAGGACACCGATTTTCAAATATCGTGTTTTCTAATCTTTAATCAAACCACAACTGTAGGCGCAAGAAAAATTATAAATGGAACAATATCGTGTTTTCTAATCTTTAATCAAACCACAACTGTTGGGGTGCAGTTTTGCCATTCATATAAAATATCGTGTTTTCTAATCTTTAATCAAACCACAACGAAATAAGGATATCTATCATGCGAATTCATAATATCGTGTTTTCTAATCTTTAATCAAACCACAACTATGCTTCATCAATTAAAGGATAGAATACTAATATCGTGTTTTCTAATCTTTAATCATACCACAACTGACTTTGATAAAACAGTTTTCACCGGATGAATATCGTGTTTTCTAATCTTTAATCAAACCACAACCCGCATTCATTTATTCCGTAATGTTCTATCAATATCGTGTTTTCTAATCTTTAATCAAACCACAACACAGTTTTTACATGTATCACGTCCTCTACTAATATCGTGTTTTCTAATCTTTAATCAAACCACAACGAATTACACTTTGAATATTAAACCGTTGTAATATCGTGTTTTCTAATCTTTAATCAAACCACAACCAGCATGGGGTTGTAAAACTATAGAAGATAAATATCGTGTTTTCTAATCTTTAATCAAACCACAACTATTTCCGAAAACATTATTAAGGTTTCTAAAATATCGTGTTTTCTAATCTTTAATCAAACCACAACTTGTACCGCTGAAGATATTGAAAACGACTTAATATCGTGTTTTCTAATCTTTAATCAAACCACAACCTGTTAGCGATGTTTTTGCAAAGCTTGCTAATATCGTGTTTTCTAATCTTTAATCAAACCACAACAATGCAATAGTACATCTGCAATTAATTACTAATATCGTGTTTTCTAATCTTTAATCAAACCACAACTAACTTTCAAAACATGTTCGTGAAACATCCAATATCGTGTTTTCTAATCTTTAATCAAACCACAACAGAGGACGTGAATTAGTTAAGATAAAAATAAATATCGTGTTTTCTAATCTTTAATCAAACCACAACTATCCATTTCAACCAAACGCTCTTTTAATGAATATCGTGTTTTCTAATCTTTAATCAAACCACAACTTATCTAAATCAAACCTTTCACGCATCATGAATATCGTGTTTTCTAATCTTTAATCAAACCACAACAATTACCTGCCTATAGGTTGTTTGACAGGAATATCGTGTTTTCTAATCTTTAATCAAACCACAACCATGTTGCTCTAACGTATGGATTGACTCCGAATATCGTGTTTTCTAATCTTTAATCAAACCACAACCCAATACCAGAACGTGACGGAAAACTACGTAATATCGTGTTTTCTAATCTTTAATCAAACCACAACTGTGTTGGCACCGGATTATCTTTTACAGACAATATCGTGTTTTCTAATCTTTAATCAAACCACAACTTATTATGATGAATGCGTACAGACTAAAAAAATATCGTGTTTTCTAATCTTTAATCAAACCACAACTCAGTTCCCGAACATAATGCTTTGACCGGAAATATCGTGTTTTCTAATCTTTAATCAAACCACAACTAAGTAACCAATAAAATAAAATTATTATGAAATATCGTGTTTTCCAATCTTTAATCAAACCACAACAGGAGAACTGTAATTACCTCCGGTATTACTAATATCGTGTTTTCTAATCTTTAATCAAACCACAACCCTATTGCTTCTGTGATTTCTTCTTTTTTAATATCGTGTTTTCTAATCTTTAATCAAACCACAACGGAAAATCCGTTGGCAGAAAATCAGGATGATTTTCCGTTGTGGTTTGAGCTGTTTAAGAGATTGAAAAACTTATGTCAAAGAACTTATTTTCATCTGTTATAGAATTATGACTTTACCTAATGAATTAATTTTAAATTCTTTATTATTTAGCAAAAAATCACAATTTGATACTCTCAACCTTAACCAAGGAACTGGATTGTCGAAATCAATTTGAGAATTCTTTAAATTGTTTTCAGCCATAAATTTAACAATTGTTAATTCTTCTTTATTGGAACTACTTTGTTGCATTGCAGTTTTATGATGTCTAAATTGAATCCTTCCATCACCTTCAAAGCCTATAACTTTATATAATCTCTTTGTTAGATCTGTATCATTCAAGTCATTTAATTCTTCTGTTCTTTCTTTATAAAATAAAACTAAATCACCTTTTTTAACTTCATATTTTAAAGGCAATTGAGATTTTAAATGAATTAGAGGAACTAATGTATTGTTGTTATTATTTTTATTGCTTAGCTTATAATAATTTCCAGCATCTAAATAATTAACCGGTTCAAAACTTCTTTTAGTATTACCTTTTTTATCAATTCCTTCATAAATTGCCATTGCAAAATTTTCATCATTTTGTCCATAAACTTTTTGTTTGTGTTCGTGACGTGATTTTGACAATAAACTATGCTCTTTAATGTGTAAAGGATTTTTGACTGAATTAGCGTAAATTCTAACTTTCTTTATCGGAACTTGCTTTTTTTCATTCATCCAAACCTTTTTATTCTCGGCAATTTTATTTTTCTGTTGCGCATTCGAAGAAAGTAATAAAACTTTATTGGCAATGGCTTCTTTTACTTTCTCTTTTACAGTTTCATCAACAATGTTTTCAATATCGTTGGCTTTTAAACTTTCTAAATCTTTACGGATAACATAACGAATTTCATCAGTTTTTAATGGATTTTTAATCGCTCCATAAATACTATCCTGATGCAAAGAACCTCTTATCGTATCTCCCTGATGCAATCTTGGGACTTTTTCTCCTTTTTCGTTTAACTTATAAATTACATTCCCATTCGCATCTTTTTTTGGTATTGCTTTTCCTTTTTCATCACGCTCTATTTCGGCTACATATTGCTTTTTCCCACGAACTCTAACAATCTTTTTAGACTGTTTTTTAACATTGTCAGGAGTGTAATGCGAAACTAAAATTTCCTCTTCAATTTTTAGTAAATCTTCTTTGAAGGTCTTCCAAGGTTTGGCTTGTTCTATTATAGCTTTTGCCTCTTTTTTGTTTTGCTCGTCTTCCAATTTCCATGCGTGAGCCAAAACATCGTATTTGTCTTTGGTCATACAGGCAATCGTTATGGCATCAATTGTATGGTGTGTATGTTTACTTCGGTCTTTTTCTTTGTATTGCTTGAATCCGTTTTCATCAATATAACTTTCCTGAATTCCCCATTGTTTTCTAAATTCGGCGACCATACCACCTTTTACGCTTTCTACTCTTTTAAAATACGATTTTAAATAAGCTTGCGCATATTTGGTAATAATTCCTGTATCCGGGATTTGGCTGTTTTTGAATCCAACCTTTGATTCTTTCCAAATAAATCTATCATATTTTCCTTGAAGATAATCTCGTTTCAAAGTCAGGTAATGCCTTCTTCTTATTTTTTTATCTTTTATTTCTTTTGTTGATGCTGCTTTTATGGAACGGCTAATTATCTCGATTTCTCTTGATAAATTATCTGCTTCTTCTTTCCAATGCGCAATTCTTGGTAAAATTTCCAAATGATTACTTAACTCAATTGGCATTTTTTGCTTTTTTATTTCTCTGTTAAACCTCTGACTACAAAGCGTTTTATTCATTTGAGAATTATCCTGTGAAATACTTCTTGGAATGGTATGCTCTATATCATAAGCAGGATTACTCCCTATTATATCACATATCCGTATATTTTTGCCTTGTTCGTATATCTCACATTTATCTTGCTCAATCCAAAGCTGATATCTTAGAATATCGTCTTCCGTTGGTTCTACTTCTTTACCACATTCATCCAAATACAATTTCTTGATTTCTTTTATGGCATTGTCTCTGAAATCTTTATTCTCCTTTTGATAATCCTGAATTCCCTTTCTTCGATTCGCATCATTCAATTCACGAGCCATCTCAATGTGAATTCTTGTGTTTTCATCAACTTCACCTTCAAGAATAAGCGTATTCAAAACTTTTCGCAATTGATGCAAAGCTCGCATTGCCATAGGATTTTTAATGGATGAAGTCAAAGGGCTTCCTAAAACTACTTTTTCATTTCCAAACTCATCTTTGATAATTTTCTTTTTGAAAACCTCGATATCTGATGGATGATATAGTTTTTTTAGCCTATTATTTACTTTCTTTTCCTTCTCCTGGTCTGTTCCTTTTTCTTCACTACAAAATACTTGACCAGTTTCATTTTCTCCTTTCAGAAATTCTAAAACTTTTTCATCTAATCTCTTTATTTTGATGAACTCATATTTCTTTAATTGATCGATAAAAATTGGTAACAAATGATTGAAAATGGCTTGTTGCTCTCTTTCATCCTCCATCTTATTTGATTTGTAAAAACCAAGTAATTTTTTCTTCAAATCATTTGCAAATTCTGGTTCTGCTTCATTTGAATAATATACTTTTTTACCATCTTCATTTTCAGTTTTATATTCTTTTATTAAACCATTAACTACTTCCAACAAACCTTTTTCAAAAGTGTAATTTTCAATAATTTCTGCGATTTTATTTTGAATATAGTTTCTTTGTTCAACATCCTTCCAAATTTCGGCATCCACAATAGTTGAAATGTTTGCCATAAATACTGCGTGAGAATACAAAAGCCCTTCTTTTAGATAAGGCAAAATTTTAGTGATTGCAGATAAACTCAAACTGGCAAAATCTTTTTTCAATTTTATTTTACTAAAAGCTTTTGCACTTTTATCATCTAATCCTAATTTTTCTTTTGCATATTCATATAAATAAATATCCGAAGTCGAAACAGAAAGCAAATGCCACAAATCTTTGTAATCAACGGTTTTGGTTACTTCTTCTTTTTTTGCATTTAATGTTTGATAGGTGAATGTTTTTATTTTCCAATCGTCCCCGACAGAATTTTTCAACGAAGCTGAAACCTGGCAAGCAGAAACAGTATCAGTTGATTTGTAGTTAAACCAATAAAAATACTCGTTCTTCTTTGAGGATTTATAGAAGCCAAAACTTGCTCCTTTTTCAACAAGCTCTTTGGCTAAAATTTCAAAATTAAAATCGTTCTTTCTGTAGAATTTCGGAATCAATTTCAATTTCTCTTCTTGTGTCAGAAAACGCAATGTTTTTTCGCTTTGGGTTCCAATCTTAATGGTGTTCAAATACGTCCACATTCTGTACTCCTCAAAATCCGGATGAGTGATTGCGCAACGTGATTTGCTTTTTTCAAAAGAACACTTACCAATCAAGCTTTTCTGTGATTTTAATGGTCGCTGAAAGAAAATGGCTTTATACAAATCTTTGGCTAAACCTGTAAATTTCTTTTCGGGTAATTTTTCGGTATTATCAATTCCTTCTATTCCCTGAACTTCACAAATTATTTCAAATTCTTTAAGATAATGTTCTTCCCTTGAAGTATATTGATTTCTGATTTTTCCTTTGTTATAAAGACTAAAAAAAAATTGCCCAAAAGTCTTAAAATTCCGATCAAGCATTGCTTGTGAAATATCTTTTATTTCACCTTTTACTTTTCCTAAATCATCTTTTTTATTTAATCTGGCAATGAGTTCTTCTTTACATTTCTCAATATCTCCTTCATTTTTCTTTGTTATGGCAACTAAAGAATTATAAAGTGTTTTCAGTTTTTTTTCACCTTCATCTAAATCTTTTTTAAAAACAACTTTTTCAGTTAATTCTATGATTCCTATATTCAGATAATAACCATTTAATTCTTCCAAAATCAAATTTGTGTTATCTAAATCCTCAATTAAAGCTTGGATTTGGGGATTATGTTCTTCGAAAACTCCTTCTGCTGATTGGTCAAGTCTGTTACTCAAAAATCCTCTTCTTTGGGCAATATGGTAGAAAGCTCGTCCAAGTTCAAATAAAGCTACTTTTTGTTTACTGGCTCTATCCCTAAAAACATAAGGATTAATATTATCGCCATCGCTGGTTTTCAACCACTTCAGAAATTCAGGATTAAGCGGATATTTTTTAAAACCAGATTTTTTCCATTCTTCAACTTCTTCAATCGACAAAGGACACATCCCATTTACAGAAAGAACTTTTAAAGTTTCGTATTTCCTTAATTTTCTACGGTATTTTATTTTTCTTGCACTTCTGTAACCTGTTCTTTCAGCAGCACGCGAACTTTCAATACCTTTTTCAGATTTTACTCCTTCGGAAAATATCCTAACTCCTTTATCAATAATTTGCTCCTTGCCTTCATTTTCAGTATCTCTAATCGCCCACCCAATCGAGTTCGTTCCTAAATCTAATCCTAAAATTTTTGCCATATCTCCTAAATTTTAAACACGAACGAAATATAAGACAAAATAAATTAAGACAAATACGGTTTTCCTTATTCAAACTAATTTACTTTTTCTCTACATTTGTAACTGATTAAAATTTCTAATCTTTAATCTTATCACAATAAGGCTATATGCCGTAGATGAAAATCTTTAGTCCTGCTTCGGTGGGACTTTTTTATTTAGAAAAAAAAAAATAAGATTCTCTCTTAGAGATAATTAGATAAAATATTCCCTAATCCTGCTTGATAAAATAGAGTTGCTGCGGATTATTTGCAATGGCTATTAAAGCATTGTAAATGTATTGCGTTACCAAAGCGCCTCCCTGACTATTTATGAAATCAATATCGTCTTCGGGTGTATGGTATTGTGGGTGGCCTCCGGTATGAAATCCCACAGCAGATATACCAGCTTTATAAAACGAGACATGATCAGAGCCTCCTACTTCACCCGCATGCACAACTGGATTAAGGTTACTGGTTTCTCCTAATTTCTTCATCAATTCTACTCCATCTGGAAAAGTTCCGGCACCTCCCATGTAAATTTGCTTTTCTTCATTTAGCCTTCCCACCATATCCATATTCAACATTACTTTTACAGCCTCTTTTTGAACCGGCAAATGAGATACGAAATATTTAGAACCTAACAGTCCCTCCTCTTCACCACTAAAAGAGATAAAAATGATACTTCTTTTGGGCTTGACTTTAGCTTTTGATAATTCCTCAAGTATACAGAGTAAAGCCGAAACTCCTGAAGCATTGTCATCTGCTCCGTTATGAATTGCGAAAGCTTCTTTCTTTTTACTGCCTGAATTTTGTCCTCCCCATCCCCAATGATCATAATGAGCGCCTATTACTATATATTCGTTCTTCAGTTTTTCATCGGAACCTTCAAGATATCCGACAACATTTTGAGTCGAAACACTATCTGATTTCATCTTGTTTATTCCTTCTTTCACAAAAAGGCTGAAAGGCTGATAATAATTATTATCAAATTTTTTTAAACCGTATTTCTTAAAATATTTTTTGATGTAAGCAGCCGCTTCATTATTGCCTTTGGTTCCCGGAAAACGCCCTTCTAACTTATCCGAAGAAAGGTATTTGTCGTGTTTATAGAATGTCTGTGCCAAATTGTTTTTTTGGGCATTTACAATCATGCTGAAAAGAAAAAAACTTAAAACAATTCTAAAACTTATATTTTGCAAAAACTTCATAATTTTATTCTGATTGTCTAAACATTACTAACTTCGTTAAAAGTCACTTTGAGTTCGAAGATTTTATTCATTAGTTAAAAACAAGACATTTTTTTCATTCTTTTTTTTTAAATCAAAAGTAGTGTGCTTAATAAATATACGATTATACGTATATAATATATGTACCTTTTTATCTGAGGTCTGGATAATGGCGGGATAACTGAATTCGCCTTCTTTTTGATTTTCTAAATCAAATAATTTCTTCCATGACACACCATCATTAGAATATTCTACATCGAGAACATTTCTTCCGTTAAACCAGTCTTTACCCATCTTTAAAGGATTATTAACCAATAAAAATGATTTATTCGATAAAGTTAGTGCATCTACTCCCGAATTCGAATTCACAACGTTTATACTGTCTGTTTTCTGCCAGGTTTTGCCATTATCTTCTGACAAGCTTGAAATCAATTTATTGTGCCTGCTTCGTGATAAAATCTGAATCTCTTTAGCCGAATGAACTAAAAAAGTGGGCTGTATGATATCAAAATTCTTCCTGTCATTAATATCCGTTATTGTCCAGCTGTCTGTTGCTTCGGTGTACGTTTCTATAAATACTCTCCATTTATTATCATCGATACTTTCGATACTGCTTCCGCATAAAATAACTCCGGGAGTAGTTTCCAGAGGTTTGTTTCGAATTGGCCCTAATATTCCTTTTGGAAGATATTTTGCCTCGCTCCAGGTGTTTCCGTTATCTTTAGAAACTATCATGGCTCCAAACCATTCTCGTGGATTTTTCCCCCATTTATAAAACAAATATAAATTTTGAGCCTTACTTTTAAATAAAACCGGATTCCAGCAAGGCAGTGTATCTCCATTTTTAATTAATGGTTCAACAATTTTTTTAGAGGCCGACCATTTTTTTTGTTTATAAGAAGACATATAAATACTGACATCTTTCGCACCTTCATATTTTCCGCCAAACCAGGCAGCCAAGAGAACGTTAGGTTCTACTTCAACCAATGTTGAGGCGTGGCTCATTGTTGTAACAGGATTTTCGGTAATGTAATTTTGAGTGATAGTAACGGCTTCCGGAATAGTTTGTAATGACCTACAGGAAAAAGCTGTCAGAAGGAATAACAGCACTACACAATTAAATTTCAAAGGCATTTTCATTTCGCAATTAATTTTTTCAATTCACCCACCAAAACACCAGAAACATTCCAATGGTTTGTGCTGGGACCTTCATTTGGACCTTGTTCTATAACTACTTCTATTATATGATTGCCCTTAGGAAGCTTCATTGGAATAACATAAGGAGGTGTTAATGTACCCGGACACCAATTTGAACGACTTAAATCACTGGAAGATAATCCATCAGGGAAATTTCCTGAAGCAGGATTAGATAATCGATACGTTGCACAATCAGTTCGCCAGGGATAACTTTAAAAACTTCCTGACCATCAACCAATATTTTATTCATTCTTGGTACAAACTCATCTCCATTTTCCCAGCCACCATGACCTGTTGTGGTATACAAAAGTTGTAAGTTTTGTACCTCATCCTTAATTTCGAAATTTACTTTTAAAGTATCATTCGCAAAAAGACCTCCATAATTTTGACCCGACATTTCCATAGTATTTACTGTTGAAAATAAAGGCGCTACATACTTTTTCTTAGCGGGTTTGTCTTCTTTATTGTTCATCGATGGATAAACATCTAACTCAAGACTTATTGTATGTCCTCCAGCATCATAATTCCCAATAAAAACACCCATCCAGATTTCATCTTCATCAATAGGAATAAGAGATGTGACGTCTTCTTTATAAACAACTTCTTTTACCCAGTTGTAATTATTTATTTTTCGCTTATCATTAAAATAATTAACTCCAAATGGTGTGAAAAAACGAAGTATTTCTATTGCAGGTTTATAGTTTTTTTCTTTTTTAATTCCCTGATATTTATTTTTTTGATTGTCTGTATAAACTGGTAATCTGTCTAATCCATTTAAATAAGCATCTAATAATGTAGTTGTGTTTCCATTATTTTTTGAAATAATGAATACTGAACCAGTCCTGTCATACGCATCCCCATTAGACTTACACGTTAATTTTGCAAAAATCGAACTGCTGTTTCTAAGTTCTGGAGTAATTTTTATCTTTTTCAAAACCACACTTCCTTTAGAAAAATGAAAAACCTTGTCTGCAATAAGGTCTTTCTCATTTGGAATTACTGACTTAGGGTCGTAATTTATGTTTTCATTCTCAAAAACATGTAATTTAGTATATCTGGAGTTAATGAGAATTTCTTCAAATTCTGACTTATCTACTACTATTGTCTTATCATCATAATTAACAAGTGGCTGAAAATTTTTAACTTTAGTGATAGCATTGGCTGTCAAGGTCTGATTGCCATTGTAAACCATTTGCAGTACAAGTGCATTTTTATCAGGCAAATAATTACTATTAGGAGTTCCTTTTGCAGCAGCTTTTTCAGTAAACCAGACATCAATTCTATTTGAAAAATAAGAAAAAGAAACATGTTTACAATGATATCCCAGTATCACACGGGTATCATTTTCTTTTTTAGGAACAGGCAGACTGTCAAATGGAGTTATTTTTTTGAAAACAGTATTTCCATTCTTAATGGTGCTAACGTTATAATTGTTTTTTAAATCAATGTATTGCTGTATTTTATCAGTAGGTTTTGATAAAAAAATGATTTGATTGTGTACATAGATTTCGGTATTCCCTTCTGTTTTTTTTCCGTTTTCGAATTTATCATACGTAATTTTATATACATCTGATTTGGTTTGTGCAACGAGTGTTAAAGAAAAAAACAATAATATGGCACTAAAAAATTTTATCATGTATGCAGAATAATTTATTATCTAATTTTTGGCAAAATCTAAACTGAATAAAACCTTAAAAACAGAGGCAAGAACAACATTCTCACCTCTGTTTAATAATTGTTACAGGTGCTTTAATCGCACATAATTATTTAAATTTTACTTTACATCCCAGAATATTTTGGTACTCAGATTATCGTTTGCCTTTACAGCATTATAATTATCCGGATTGTATACACTCTCTGAAGTTGGATATGTCCAGCGTGTTGGCGGTGTTTTTCTGATACTGCTTGTTTCATCTTCACGGAATTGTAATGCTGGAAGTTTTAATCTTCTTTGTTCAGCCCAGGATTCATCAGCCTGCATGATGTTGTAATGAATGTACTTTTGAAAAGCAATTAATTCCAATTGAGCTGCTGGTGTTGTAGCTCCGGCAAAGTTTATAGCAGTAATATAAGCGTCAATTTCAGCCGTTGTTGGTTCTGTAGTTGGTTTCCATGTCAAAACATCTGCTTTATCACCTAATCTTACATAATACTCTACAGATTGTCTGATGGCTTTTTCGAAATGCGTTTTTGCTGTTGCAGCGTTTCCATTTCTTGAATAGTATTCTGCAAGAAGCAGGTTTATTTCAGGGGCATTTATTAACGTACCCGGCAACCATTTATTTCTACTTAGAACGGAACGATTGTATACAGCAATCTTACCATCAGTTATTAGTTGTGTCTGAGCACCGGATGCCAATGTCGGATCCAGTCCTTCATAAGTTGGAGCTACTATCACCACATTGTTTACTGTACGTGATCCTCTTTCAAACAACCATGGTTTACGAGGATCATTATTGGCATTCATGTGATCAATCATTGGTTTTGGAGCAAGATTGTTTAAATCATCTTCTAAAGCATTAATAAAACCTGAAGTATCTAAATCACCATCCTGAGTATAAACCCTGAAAGCAATATTTTCAGAATTTTCATCTACAATTTGTCCACTTGCAATGATTTCAGCCATTTCAGTATTTGTTCTTGCAGTAAAAGCAGGAACCGCAGAAACTCTGTTCAACAATTTTAAGCGCAAAGAATTGCAATAGTTTTTCCAGCTTACCAAGTCTCCTTTATTGATCAAATCCTGATTTTTGAATTCTAATGCTACACCAGCAGACAAAGTAATCGAATTCAATTCAGCAGAAAAAGCTTTCAATTGATCTAACATTAAGGTATATAGTTCTGTTTGATTATCATACTTTGCTAATGCTGCGCCATAATTACCTCCTGTTAAACTAATTTTACCTGCTTGTGAAAAAGGAATATCTCCATAGTTATCAATCATTTTTTGAGTATGATCGTATAAATAAATAGTTGAAGTAATGGTATAGATTCTGTTTTCAGTCTGCATAGCAGCAGGCAAAGAAGCCATCACTTTTTCCAACTCTCTATATTGAGCCATAAACTTATAAAATCTATCCCATCTGTTAACTGGTGCAGCTCCTGAAACATAGCGACCGGATGAGTTTATAAATCCATGTGCCTGCGTATAGCTAAGAGAAGTAGATTTTAGAACGGTATAGTAATTCCAATAAGAAGGAATTACATCCTCAAAGTTAATCTTCATGAATCCGGCAAACTGTTTAGATACAGTAGTTGTTTCAACAGTAGACGGATTTGGATACGCATCTGCAAAATCGTCTTTTGAACAAGAGCTAAAAAAAACAGCTGCAGTTGTTAGCGATATATATAATAATTTTCTCATGTTATATTTTTTAAATTATGAAATATCAAATTAAAAAGATGCCCTTAACATACATCCAATACTTCTGGTAGCCGGGTTGGTTCCTGCATTGTTTATATTTTGAGACCATTTAGAGCCTGCTGTAGTGGCTTCAGGATCCATATCTTTAATTGATCTGTAGATGAAGAACAAATTACGTCCGTAAGCTGAAAAATTTAATTTAGAAGCACCAATTTTAGCAGCCCAGTTAGTTGGTAAACTATAAGTTAATGAGACTTCTCTCAATTTTACATAGTTGTTTTCCTTGATATACAATTCATAACGTGAGCTGCTGTATTGAGGGCCTCCCCAGTTATAAGTCATATTATAGTAACCTGCCTGAGATATTACATTTGTATTTGTTGCGCCATCTGCTGTAACACCAGTCATCAGCATACCATCACGATATAATGTTTGACCAGTTGGTCCGGAAGTAGCACTGTTAGGAACCTGAACCCCTTTACCATTAGCATCCATATAATAGGTTAAACCGCCACGCTCATTAGTACTATAGTTCAAACTTTCTTCGGTCAATCCTCTAGAAGTCATCCAGTTAATACCTGTAGGCATTAAATACCCTCCATAAGAATAATCAATATTAACATCTAAAGTAAAATTTTTATAAGTAAATGTATTCAATAAGCCTCCCAGACCTTTTGGTATAGCAGTACCATATTTTTCCCATTTATCGCCATCAATCATATAATATCCATCAGAATCAACCATTTTATTTCCATTAGCGTCTGTCTTAACAGGATGTGCATAAATACCTCCCATCGGATCACCTACTACTGATTTTAATTGAGCTGCTGAGCCATCATAATCTGCGTGTAGTAATTCTTTTGCACCGTTAGCTAATTTTACCACTTTGTTTGCGTTTTTAGACCAGTTCAAAGTAAGATCCCAAGAGAATGATGCTGTTTTTACCGGAGTCACAGTCAAAGCTATTTCAATACCCTGGTTACTCAATTCTCCAACATTCGCTATTATTGATGAAGCTCCGGTTGTAGGCGCCAATGTCAAATCTAAAATTTGATCCTTAACTTGTGCATTATAGTAAGAGACATCTAGCCCTAGCCTATTTCCAAAGAATTTAGTTTCAAAACCAAGCTCATATTCGTTTTTCATTTCAGGTTTTAAACTTTCATTACCATACTTATCCATAGAAGTTGTAATTAATACTGGAGTAGTTGTTCCCTGATTTCCTAATGTAGTTTGGTTGAAAGCTACGTTACCCCTGTACATCTCTGCATAGTTACCCACAATTCCCCAGGAAGCACGAAGTTTTGCATAACTGATTACTTGCGGTAATGTAAACGCATCAGATACTATGAAAGAAGAATTGACTGAAGGATAAGTAAAAGCATTGTTATCAGGATGCATCGTTGAAGTACGATCCCTTCTTATTGTTCCTTCGAGGAACAAATAGTTTTTATAGTTTCCGGTCAGAGTTCCAAATACAGCGTCTTTTACAACTTTATCTCTTTTATTGGTAGTTTTTATATTGTTTACTGAAGAATTCAAATCGTACCAGCCTTCAACACTCAACCCTCCATCTGTAAATTGTGACAAACTCAAACCCGTTTCTTTTGATGCGGTATAACCAACTGTAGCTCCAATGTCAAACTTATCATTAATTTTTTTGTTATAAATTAACATTAAATCTCCATAAAGAATATTATAATCTTTAGAATCTATTTGAAAAGAACCAGTACCAAATCCGTACACCAAAGGTCTTTCAACCGGATTTTTAGTTTCTACATTTATCGAAGTTAAATCTGTAGAAGCACGACCACGCAGCTTCAAATCTGGGTAAATAGTATAGGTTTCAGTAACACTGGCAATCAAACGGTTTGTAATTTCTTCCTGCTGATTTGCATTCGTATTCCAGAAATAATCACCTACATCTGCCTTGAAACCATTACGGATAATATTTTCATCCGGAGTCAAACTTTGATTTGAACCCGTTACATATTTGTATCCTAAACTCGTTCTGTATTTAGCTTTATACCAATCACCATTATCAAACGGACTTATCATACCAGTAAAGTTATTGATTAATCGATCTGTACCAACAGCACGGTTGTGAACATTCTGGTTCATATAACTCACAATTACATCTGTTTTCAATTTTTCACTTGTCTTGAACGATGCATTGAGGTTAAGGGTATTTTTTTTATTCATATTACCCATACTCAACCCTTTCGATTCATTGTGTGTATAAGAAAAACGAATACTGCTATTATCCGTATTGTTGGAAAGTGCAATGTTTGTTACTCCATCCCATGAATTTTGAAACATATTTTTGTAACCGTCTTTTTGAGCTGAATAAGGGCGAACAACTCCATCCCATGACATAATTGGCTGACCATCGAACCATGGTCCAAAGTTATTAGTACTGGCTGAAACACCTCTGGTATCAGCAATTCCGTCATTATTTGTATCATAATGAGCGAAACCATCAGGAGCTAAATATCCCGTAGAATAATTTGCATTTGTCCAACCAGGACCTCTTTCATATTGAAATCGTGGCAAATACGCTATTGAGTTATTTGAGTAACTAGTACTAAAATCTACACCTAATCCTTTTTTTCCTTTACCAGATTTAGATGTGATTAATACCACCCCGTTTACAGCCTCAGAACCATATAGTGCAGCAGCAGAAGCTCCTTTAAGAATAGAGATACTCTCAATATCTTCCGGATTTATATCTGCCAGACCATTACTTCTAATTCGCTGATCACCCCAATAATCATTATTTGTTGCAGCTCCATCACGAATTGGCACACCATCCATAATGATAAGGGGTTGATTTTTACCTGTTATTGAGTTAATCCCACGAATATTGATATTAATATTTCCAGCTCCTCCCGGAGTAGAAGTGATACGAACTCCTGGTGCTTTACCATACAGAGCATTGGCCACAGTAGGCGAACCAGTCTTAACCAGTGCCTCAGACTTAATCACACTCGTAGCATAACCTAAAGCCTTTTTCTCTTTTGACTGGCCGAGTGCAGTTACAACAACCTCTCCTAATTGTTCACTATCTGCTCCTAAAACTACATTAACAGTAGTCAGCCCTGCTACAGAAACTTCTTTTGTAGCAGAACCTACGTAAGAAAATATCAAAATCGCTGATTGATTAGGAACAGGGATAGTATATTTCCCATCAAAGTCTGATGATGTATTTGTTTTAGTTCCTTTAACATTCACATTCACTCCTGGAATTGGCATCCCTTGAGAATCAGTGACTGTTCCTGTTACTGTAGCTGTTTGAGCCTGAAGATTTTGAACCCCGAACAGGAAAAACAAAAACAGTAATTTTAATACTTTTTGATTCATAGTTTAATTGTCTTTTGAGTTAATAACATGTTAAATTTATGAATCTGATTTGTTAACTAAATCATTATTTCGACAAATGACATCTTTGAAAAGGTGTTGGGCATTTTTTTGCCAAAAAAGTTCTATTTCACTATTAAAATCCTTACGTTTTACTATTCAGTATTTAATTAATCTTTGTGATTTATCAAATTCACAAAATTATTCTAAGCAAAACAACCAAAACATTAAATATTTTATTTTGACTTGCATTTAAAGCATTACTCTATAACAGTAAAATTCAGCTTCTGTAATTCTATAGAATTTCCTCCCACCATCACTTCAAAATTTCCAGGTTCTACAACTCGTTTCATTTCTCTGTTCCAAAGAGATAATTCATCTGGTGTAAGGGTAAATTCAACAGTTTTAGTTTCCCCTTTTTTGATGTTGAGTCTTTTGAAACCTTTTAATGTTTTTTCAGGAGTTGTAACACTGCTGTAAACGTCATTAATGTAAAGCTGAACCACTTCGTCTCCATCAAAATTTCCAACGTTTTTCACATCAACACTTACTTTCAATTCGCCGTCTTTTTTGATTTCTGTTGAACTAAGCGTCAAATTAGAGTATTCAAACTTTGTATAACTCAATCCAAAACCGAAATTGAATAACGGATTTTCGCTCTCTGCCAAATATCTGTGTATCGCTGACGGTTTTTGGTTATAATATATAGGTAACTGTCCAACCGATTTCGGAACCGTAATTGGCAGTCTTCCTGCAGGATTGTAATCTCCGAATAAAACATCAGCAACTGCCCTACCTCCATTTTCACCTGGGAACCAACCTTCTATAATCGCAGGAATATTATCAGCGATCCAGTTTGTAGACAACGGACGTCCGTTTAATAACACACAAACTACCGGAGTTCCTGTTTTTTGAATGGCTTCAATCAATTCCTGCTGCATTCCGTGTAAATTCAAATCGGCAACATCTCGGTTTTCTTCCACCAATTCGTTTGATTCTCCTAAAACCACAATCGCAACATCGGCTTTTTTAGCAGCTTCGATTGCTGGCTGCATGTTTACTTTTTCTAAGTTCCAGCGTAAGTGAGCTCTGGCTCCCCAGCCTCCTTCCCACATTTCAATGCGGACTTTGTATTTTTTTCCTGCTTCGATATTTTTTGGAGTGGTAACAATATTTGTAGCTCCTTTTGTCCAGTTGTCGATAACCAATTGATCGTCAACCCACATTCTGATTCCGTCATCTGAACTTAAACCTAACCAGCCGTCAAATGATTTGTCTGATTGGATATAACCTGTCCAGCGAATAGAGAAATCATCCACATTAACACCGTCACCAGGCGCCCAAGGCCAGTCAAATTCTAATTGGCTGTCAATACGAGTTAAAGCTGGAGTTCCTTCTAAATTTCTGTTATTAAAATATTCTCCTTTTAATCCATTTTGAGATCCGTCTGAAATAAATAAATATTTAGATGGAATAGCCTGTCCTTTTATAATCAACGGTACACCTTCTTCATAAATAACATTTGCTGTTTTTCCCACTAATTGCTGTACACCTTCAAAAACAGTCATTCCAACACTGTTTTTAGGAGAATAACCTCCAAGTCTTGAAGCATTTGCATTGGGTCCGATAACAGCAATATTTTTAAGGTCTTTTTTTAATGGAAGAATATTGTTTTCATTCTTTAATAAAATCATCGATTTTTGAGCAGCTTCCAATGCTACAGCCTGATTTTCTTTCGTATGAAAACGCTCTTTGATCAGGTTTTTATCTGTAAACGGATTTTCAAATAATCCTAATAAGAATTTCAAACGTAAAACTGCTCCAGCTGCACGATCAATATTTTCCTGAGTTAATTTTTTCTCATTAACTAATTCAATAATCGTATTCTGCCAGAATTCATTTGAAAAATCGTAAAACTGCATATCAACTCCTGCAGAAACCGCTTCTCTAATACTTTCTTTGGGAGAATCAGCAACTTTATGCGTAGTTTGGATATATTTAATAGCTCCTAAATCTGAAACTACAAGCCCTTTAAATCCCCATTCTTTTCTCAAAACATCCGTCAATAACCAATGATTTGCCGCACAAGGAATTCCGTCTAGCTCCGAATAGGCACACATGGTTCCTAAAGCACCACCTTTTCTAAATGCTTTTTCGAATGAAGGCAAATGATCTTCACGAGCAGAACGTTCTCCAACTAAAATGGGCGAAGAATTTCCTCCTGCCTGTGGAATACCGTGAACCGCAAAGTGTTTTGGCTCAGCGATTATAGAACGATCTGATTTTAAATCGTCTCCCTGCAATCCTTTAATAAAAGCCAAACCAATTTCGCTGTTCAAGAAAGCATCTTCACCAAAAGTTTCAGCAACACGCCCCCATCTTGGCTCGCGACCTAAATCTAAATTTGGTCCAAAACCAAAATGAACTCCGTGCGCTCTGGCTTCCATACCGATTACTTTTCCAACTTTATCTAAAACAGAAGTATCCCAAGTTGCCCCAAGCCCAATATTCATTGGAAAAGCGGTACTTCCTTCATCTAAATATCCGTGAAGCATTTCACACATAATCAATGCTGGAATTCCCCAACGGTTTCCTTTGATTACATTGGTTTGCAAATCATTGATCATTTTCGCTGAACGCGGATACAAATCATGAATCGCTCCAATTCCTAATTTCCCAATTTTATCAGCCGATTTACCTTTAGCAAAATCTTCTTTTTCTTTAAAAAAATCACCTCTGTACATATCCATCTGACGCACTTTTTCTTCAAGTGTCATACGACTTAACAAGTCTTTTACTCTGTCTTCAACAGGCGCTTTGGCATCCTGATACAGATACTTTTTCTGGGCATGGATTTGGTTAAAAAACCAACAGCCATTACAAAAATAATGGCCGTTTTTCTCATTCTTAATTGTAACATAGTTGTGTGTGTTTAGTTTTGAATCACTTTAAGCTTTGTACCATTCACAAAATCATCATGTGAGATAAAGAAGCTGTTACGTGTTTTTCCGTTTAGCTCAATCGAATTGATTTTCCCATCATTATTGATTTGTCTTTCAATTACAATGCTTTCTTTTTTATAATATCTCGGATCTAATTTGATTGTTACTCTATGGAACATTGGCGTTGTAATGGTGTAAATTGGATCACCTGGCGATATTGGGTAAATTCCCATCATCGAATATACCAGCCAGGCCGACATTGTTCCTGTATCATCATTTCCGGGTAATCCTTTTGGCTCATTTTTGAAATATTGTGCAACCAGTTTTTTTACCATTTCCTGACTTTTCCATTCTTCTCCTTTTATATAATTGAATAAATACGGATATGCAATATCCGGCTCGTTTGCCATATCAAATTGTTTGCTGTCAAAAACCTTTTGTAACTGATCCGAAAAAGGTTTATCACCACCCATAAGTTTGATTAATCCTCTAATATCATGCGGTACCATAAAAGCGTATTGCCATGCATTTCCTTCAATGAAACCAACATTTTCCTGAAAATTAGCTCCTGATTCAGGATCAAAAGGTTCATACCATTTTCCGTTAGCTGTTCTTGGCCGAAGTAATTTTAAATCCTTGTCATATAATTTTCGGTAGGATAATGAACGTTTTGTAAAACGCTTATAGTCTTCTTTTTCGCCTAAAGCTTTCGCTAAAAGTGAAATCGCATAATCTGAAGTATTGTACTCCAGTGTTGTAGAAACGGGACCGCGATAATTTGTTGATACATATCCTTTTTCAACATATTCTTTAAGTCCCGGACGCAGTGGATTATTTTCAATTTGATCAGCACCTTTTAACATGGCATAGTAGGCTTTGTGAAAATCAAAATCCTGAATTCCTTTTAAGCTGGCATCAACTATCACAATAGTTGCGGGATCTCCTACCATGGTAAAAGTTTCAGTTGAATTTAATTCCCATTTTGGCAGCCAGCCGTTTTCATCATACATTTCCAACATACTTTTTATCATATCCGATTGCTGCTTAGGATAAACCAAAGATGTTAAAGGATGCATGTTGCGATACGTATCCCACAATGAAAAAGTGGTATAACGAGTACCTTCTGTTTTTGCAATCTTAGTCCTTTTTATCACAGGATATTCTCCATTGACATCGTTTAAAGTATTTGGGTGAATTAAAGTGTGATACAATGCCGTATAAAAAATCGTATTGTCGTCATTTGATCCTCCTTCAACCAAAATTTTAGAAAGTTCTTCATTCCATTCGTTGTAAGTATTTTTATAAACAGCTTCAAAAGATTTGTTTCCGGTTTCTTTTTCTAAATTTTCTCTTGCATTTGCAATACTTACATACGAAATTCCAATTTTAACCTCAACGGTTTCCTGCTTATCAAATTTATACGTAAAATAACTTCCAATACTATCACCAACAACCGTTTTGATGCTATTATCCATCATTCTGGTTTTTCCGTTGTACGTCATCCATTGTGCTTCGAGACCTTCATATTTTGAAGGCTTTTTCCAAACTCCGAATTTGTGTGCTGGTTTGGAAAATTTAGCTACAAAATAAACCGGGTAAGCATCTTCCGGGCTGTTGTAACAAAATGAACCAACAGAACGCATTCCTTCAATTTCTATTGGCGAAACCACTTTTACCATTGCCCCTTCTTCATTGGTTAAGCCTAAGCCAAGATTCAGTAAAATGTTTGATTGCCCTTTCGGGAAAGTAAATTTGCTTACGCCCACTCTTTTAGATGATGTAAACTCTGCTTTTACATTGTATTTGTCAATATCTACGCTGTAGTACGCTGCTTTTGCCACTTCATTTTTATAAGTTGACCCGTATTTTAAATGATCTGTTTCTACAGCTCCCGTTGTTGGCATCAATAAAATAACACCCAAATCTGGACAGCCAACACCGCTTATATTAACCTGACTAAATCCGGTTAAAAAAGTATTTTCGTTTACATACGGATTAGAAAGCCACTGACTGTCTTTCTCTAATTTATTTTGTTTCCCGGCAACATTAAACGGACTTATACTCGCCATTCCTCTTGGTGCAATTGGTCCGGGAAAAGTGGCTCCGTAATTTGAAGTTCCAATAAACGGATTTACAAAATCTGCGGGTTCTTTCTGTGCAAAAATAAGGATGCTAAAAAACAGCATATACAAAATACATGCTGTTTTGGATATTGTTTTTTTTGATATTGAAAACATACTTTTATCTGTTAAATAGCTTCAATTTTTAAAGTCCAGGCTTCTTTACATGGTAAATTATTTCTTAAGTTTTCCGGAATCACAACTTTAAATCCGTTTCCTTCTTTTGTCCATTTCAACGAAGTTTTAGATCCTAACATGGTAATTTTTGTTCCTTTTTTAGGGCTGATCGATTTTACAGTAACTTCAGCAGGAATTTTATCTTCTCCTTCTTTAGCTAAATAAAATGCAAATACATTTCCAGCTTTATTTTGTGTAAAACAAATGTTTTCTTCTTTGTAAGGTTCAATTGGTTTTGTGTTGTAAATCGCTGTGCTGTTTACTTTCATCCAGTCTCCGTAAGCTTGTAATAAATCGTAAGCGCCTTTATCCCATTCTCCTTCCGGACTTGGTGCAACGTTTAATAATAAGTTTCCACCTTTTGCCACAATATCCACTAACATATGAATACCTTGTCTTCCAGTCATGTATTCAGCACCTGGAGAATAAGACCATCCACCGCCTGCAGGAATACAAGATTCCCAAGGATAAGGCAACGTTTTAGCAGGAACACGACCTTCTGGAGTTAAGTAGTTTTGGTTTTTACCGTGAACCGCTCTATCTACAACAATTAAACCTGGTTGTTTCTGACGCGCTTTTATAACCAATTCATCCATTTTTGGATCTTGGTCTACCACTCTGTGTTTGATGAAACCGTTTTTAGATTCGTTTTCAGTAAATTTCTCGTCGTAGTTTTCTTTGATGTTTACTTGGTCTCTTTTTCTAACCCATCCTCCATCTAACCATAAAATATCAACTTTACCGTAGTTAGAAAGAATTTCTAAGATTTGGTTATGAGTGAAATCAACATATTTTTGCCATTTTTCAGGGTATAAAGACGGATCGTAGTTTACGTTTCTGTCGAATGGAGGGAAATAAGGATCCCAGTAGTTTTCGTTGTGCCAGTCTGGTTTAGAGAAATAAGCTCCAGTTGAAATGCCTTCTCCTCTAAATGAGTTGAAAATTTCTTTTAAAACATCCGCTTTTGGATTGGTATGAAAAGGAACATCTTTACTAGTAATCTTGTAATCAGAATATTTAGTATCATACATATTGAATCCGTCATGGTGTTTTGTAGTGAAAACCATGTATTTCATTCCAGCATATTTTGCTGCTTTAGCCCATTTTGCAGGATCAAATTTCACAGGATTAAACGTTTTTCTTAAACCTTCGTAATCTTTTATATAATCATTATAATTAGACGGATTGCTTCCTTTTTTACGTTCACACCATCCGTAATCTTCAGGGCAGATAGACCAAGATTCTACAATTCCCCATTGGCTGTAAGTTCCCCAGTGCATTAGCAAACCAAATTTTTTGCCTTGCCACTCGTCTAAGTTCTTTAAAACTAACGGATCAGTTTCTGGTACGTATCTTTCATCTTCATAAATCGCCTGAGCGAATATCTGAGCTGAAAATAAAAGGGCGATTATGAATATTCCTTTTTTCATCTTTAATCTAATTTATAATTTATTATTCTTTGTTTTTCTGGTTTAATAGGTAATCTTAATTTAATTTATCAAGTATCGGTTGATCTGTAAAAGTTAATTCTTTTTGGGTGTTTTCATTAAGCTGCTCCAATACAACAAACTTATTCTCGCCCGCTTTCAACCAGCATCCTGGTACATAAAGCGTTTGCTGCGGACCTACTTTCCAGTAGCGACCAAGATTGTGGCCGTTAACAAATACAATTCCTTTTCCCCAATTTGTCATATCAAGAAAAGTATCGGCTGGTTTCTCTATGTTTACTGTAGCTTCATATAAAACTGGTCGACCTGGTTTTATTGTTTCATTTTTAATAACTGGCACCTCATTCATCGGCATTTTATGCATTTCCCATCCGCCGCTAATTTCATATTCATTAATAAATACTGGAGAAATAATTCCTTTCGTATTATGCACTATTTCAGCTCCGTAATTAATACGTCCCATATTTTCAACCAGAATTTCTAAAATACCGTTAAAAGGAATAGAAAGTGTCAACTCGTAATTTTTGAAAACTCTATTCAATTCACCAACCTTAACTCCATTTACATAAACTGTAGCAAAGTCTCTCAATCCCTCAATCTTTAATTTGCCAGAAGAAATGGGCTGCGTAAATCTTTTACGATACAAAACATATCCATTTCCCTGACCTAACTTTTCAAATGTTAAAGGTTGATCATTTACGACTGCTTTTTCTTTTTTGATCCAACTTAAAACATCCATACTTGATTTGACAGGCTGATTAGGATATTTTGTAACTGGTATTTTCTCTGGAATCGGTGCTAATTTCGTTTTAGAATACTTTTGCATTACTTCACGAATAGCCATAAATTTTGGTGTTACCCAACCTGCTTCGCTAATAGGAGCATCATAATCATAGCTTGTAATATCAGGCTGAATATCACTTTCTTCATTATAATTTGCTCCAGAGGTAAATCCAAAATTAGTACCACCGTGCACCATATAATAATTAAAAGAAACACCTGCATCAAGATACTTTTTAGTTTGACTTGCAATCTCTTCAGATCCAATTTTAATAAATGGTTCTGCCCAATGATCTAACCATCCTGAATAAAACTCTGCTACCATGTAAGGCCCTTGTCCTTTATGATATTTATCAACCTGTTTCTTTAAATTTTCTATATTAGATTCCCCATTTGCAGTTGGCAACACGCCTTCAACAGCACCGCCTTCAAACAACCAAGTACCGTCAGAAGTAAAAAAAGGCTCTGGAAACCCCGTTTGTTTAAGCATATTGTAAATTGCAGTTTTATATGCTTTATGATCCTCAGCACTAATATCGGTTCTTTGAGAAACATAAGAACCAAATTCATTTTCAGCCTGAACCATAATAATTGGTCCTCCTTGATTAGCAAAAAGTCCTTTTACCTCTGCATACAAATGTTCAAGATAGGTTTTGCAAGCTTCTAAAAATGCTTTGTTATTGGTACGAATTACTAAATCTGGATTATTTTGCAACCACCAAGGGTATCCTCCAAATTCCCATTCACCACAGGCATACGGGCCTGGTCTAAGAATTACATACAATCCTTCACTTTTAGCAAGACGAACAAACTCTGCTAAATTTTTATTTCCTGTTTTAAAATCCCATACACCTGGCTCTACTTCGTGATAATTCCAAAACACATAGGTTGCCACGGTATTCAATCCCATAGCTTTAATCATTTGCAGCCTATGTCTCCAATACTCTTTAGGAATACGCTCATAGTGCATTTCTCCCGAATGTATTTTAATAATTTTCCCATCTTGTTTAAATTCTCCATTAGATATAGAAAATCCTTTGCTTTGTGCCATAGAAAAAAACGGCATCAAGCAAATCAATAATACTCCGAGTTTAAATAATATCTTATTCATTCTTTTTCAGATTATGCATTTATAAACTTAACCAGCATTTCAAGTCAAGCTATGTGTTAGAAACTAGTTTCTTTCTAAACTCTTATACCAAGTTTCAAAAGAAAAAGAATCTATGTTTCTATGCGTTTAAAATATTTAATTCACCAAAATCTCGTCAACAAACAGCCAAGAACTTTCTCCTTTTGGGCTTTTCTTCAGGTTACCGCCGATAACTTTTACAAAACGTGCATTTTGTTTTTGAAAATTAATTTTAAAATCTTTCAATTCTGGAACTGCATTTACAGCATACGGACGTGTTATTTTTCCAACTTGTCTGTACTTAAATCCGTCGTCAGAAATGAATACTTTTACTTCAATTGGGAAATTAACTCCTGCGCCTTGACTTTCTAAAGCACCAACACTTACCTGCTCTATACTTTCAACTTTTTCAAGGTCAATTACCAATTCCATATCGTTAACCAACCAAGCCTGCCATTGTCCGTCATGGAAATTTTTACTTCCTCTGATAGTGTTCACCATTGTATTTGCATCTCCTTTATAATTCTGATTATAAGGTGTTAAGTATTTCACTTTTTGTGCAAATGCTTTATGGAAAACAATTGTATCTGTGTATGTTTTTCCTACTGGTTTATCATTTTGAAATAAAGAAGCTTTTAAAACTGTTGTTTCCTTAATCTCAATTGGAGCCGTATATTTTACAGCGTGATGATCGATACTTTTATCTCCTAAAGCATAACGAATATCTGGATTAGGAAACTCGTTTTTCAATTCTACTTTGATTTGTTTATTAGGCAAATCAGCTGTTGAAGAAGCGGTAACCAAATAAGCACTTTTCGCATAATTGATTCCTAAATAATCGTAACGTTTGAATAATGAAAATAATCTTGTTGTAAAATCATTCCAGTTGCGTTTCTCTTTCGGACTCCATAAAGTTTCTGATAATGCTGCCAATCTTGGAAAAATCATGTATTCAGAATCTTTTGGTCCCGCAATATGTTCTGCCCATAAATTAGCCTGTCCACCTAAAACGTGTGCAGCTTCCTGTGGTGTCATTGTTGAAATTACAGGATCAAATTTGTATACTTCGCTTAACGGATTATAAGCATCAAAAGCCAAAGGTTCTTCGTTTTGTGGACCTTGGTAAAAGTTGAAATAACAAGGAGATTCTGGAGTCATAATAACATCATGACCTTGATCTGCAGCTTCAATTCCGCCTTTCATTCCTCTCCAGCTCATTACTGTTGCGTCTGGAGCCAAACCGCCTTCTAAAATTTCATCCCAACCGATAACTCTTTTACCTTTTGAATTGATGTATTTTTCCATTCGTTTTACAAAATAGCTTTGTAATTCGTCAACACTTTTTAAACGCTCGTCTTTGATTCTTTTCTGGCAATGCGGACATTTTGCCCAATTGGTTTTAGTAGCTTCGTCTCCGCCAATATGAATATACTTTGAAGGGAAAATCGTAATTACTTCGTCAATTACATTTTTTAAAAACTCAAACGTCGTTTCTTTTCCTGCACAATAAATATCTGTAATTGGCCATAATCCGCCTGACGGAACACCAATTTTCTGATCAAAACATGCCAGTTCAGGATACGAGGCGATAGCACTGCTTACGTGTGCCGGCATTTCGATTTCCGGGATTACTTCAATGTTTTTTGATGCGGCATATTTTACAATTTCTTTTAACTCTTCCTGAGTAAAAAAGCCTCCGTAAGTTCCTTTTTGATCTGCTGTTACCGGAAGTCTTGCATTCCAGGATAAGTTTTCCTGATCTACTCTCCAAGCGCCAACTTCTGTTAGTTTTGGATATCTTTTAATTTCAATTCTCCAGCCCTGATCGTCAACTAAGTGCATGTGCAGCACATTCATTTTGTGCATTGCCAAACGATCAATTGTAGCCAGAACATAATTTTTATCGAAGAAATGACGAGATAGGTCTAACATTAAACCTCTCCATTTGAAACGAGGTTCGTCGTTAATTGTTAAACTCGGAATCTGCCATTTTGCAGAAGTAATTGCAAATTTACTTTCAATCGCTTCAGGAAGTAATTGTCTAACGCTTTCTAAACCATATAAAAATCCAACATTTCCTTTAGCAGAAATAACAATGCTCGTCGGATTTACATCTAAAATGTAAGCTTCATTTTTTACGTTCGGGTCAACTTTAAACTGAACAAAATTGCTTACTGGCGCTTTAGTTGTCGTTTCTGGTTTCCATCCTGCAGCCACTTCAAATTTAGAAGCCAAAGCATTTGCGGCATCTTTTTGGAAATCACCGTTTACGACAAACTTTGTATCCTTTGTAAATTCAAAAACACCTGTTTTAATAAAAGTCTGACTCGGTTTCGGAATGATATGAATATCACTTTCTGTGTAAATTTTCTGCGCATTTGTCGAGAAAATTGAAGTGATTAGGGTTAGTAGGAATAGTATTTTTTTCATTCTTTATTTTTTGGTTTGTCACTTTGTGGTTATTTCTTAAACACATAGAGACATAGTTTTTGTTGTGTTGAAAAGGCATTTCACTTTGCATTAATTCACATAGTAAACGTTTTGTTTGTCATTTCGACGGAGGAGAAATCGCACTAGAAATTCCGCAACAATGATCTACAATCTTTGTGGTTACGAGTGTGATTTCTCCTTTCAGTCGAAATGACAATACTTTGCGCATAACTTAGTTATATGTTAGGAAACGAGTTTCCTTTTTATTCTCTTATTAAATACATAAAAATCTATGTTTCTATGTGTTTAAAAAATTCTCAGTTGTAGTAAATAAAAACTTTGTCAAAGTTCAGGCACTAACTATTTATCCCACGACATTTTAAATTTTGCATCCTCCATTCTGTGACCTTTTTCATCATCAGAAACGGCGAAATTAAATCCCGATCTTAAACTGTAACCTGCATACTCTCCGTTTTTATTCAAAGCAATAAAACCAACCTGCAGATATTCCATGTCTTTGTGATTTTTATGTTTTTTGTAAATACGTTCTGTGATTTCTTTACAGGCATCATAAGGCGATTTTCCCTGACGCATTAATTCGACCACCATGGCACTTCCAGCAGTTCTGATAACAGCTTCACCCAAACCAGTTGCAGCAGCTGCTCCTACTTCATTATCCAGAAAAAGACCCGCACCAATAATTGGTGAGTCACCAACACGCCCGTGCATTTTCCAGGCGGCACCACTTGTTGTACAGCCTCCGGCAAGATTTCCATCCTGGTCTAACATTAGCATACTTATAGTATCGTGGTTTTCTATATTAATAACGGGTTTGTATTTAGAATCTTCCAGCCATTTTTTCCAGTCTTTTTCAGATTCTGGAGTCAGTAAATTTTCTTCTTTAAAACCTTCTGATAAAGCAAATTGTAATGCTCCTTGCCCTGCTAACATTACGTGAGGTGTATTTTGCAATACTCTTTTTGCTACAGAGATAGGATGCATAATACCTTGTAAAAAACAAACCGAACCGCAATTGCTGTTGTGATCCATAATGCAGGCATCTAAAGTTACTTTTCCTTCACGATCCGGGTATCCTCCATAACCAACACTACGAACAGTTGGATCGGCTTCAGGAATTTTCAAACCTGCTTCAAGTGCATCTAAGGCTGATTTTCCGGCTTTCATTTGTTTCCAGGTTTCCTGATTGGCTGGTAAACCATGATTCCATGTTGAAATAACAACTGGCTTTTTTACCCTTTTTGAAGGAAATTCCAGTGTTTCTTCTGTCTCCTCTTCGTGATTTTTCGCGGATCCGCTAAATCCTAAAACAGAACTTACTGCTAATGTACCTAAAGTTGCTTTTTTTATAAAATTTCTTCTGTTTGACATGGTATTTTACTTTTAAATGAAATCTTCAGAATTATTTTAAACCTGCTTTTGTTTCTTTAATGGTTTTTAAATTACTTTCAGATAAAGCATTTCCGTCGAAGAAAGAAACTCCAATTGCTCCGTTTTCTTTTGCAAGTAAAATAGCTTCTTTCAATTCCTTATCATTTTTCAAGCCCGGAATATAAATTCCTGTATTGATTTTCGTTTTCTTATCTTCTAAATCAGCAACGCCCTGTTTTGTAGCATAACCCACCCAGTCAATTTCTTCATCGTAAAAGCTATGGTAAATCATTGGGTAAACTTCATCAATATTCCACTTGTCCCAACGCTGGCGCACCATGTGATCTGCCATTTCAGGATAAGGAAAAACGGCCGCCGTTAATTGTTTGTTGTGTTGGTGTGCAATTTTGTATGCATCATCAACAACGGCTTTAATCGCATTGAGTCTGAAGTTTTTCCACTCCATATCGATGGAAGTATTATGACTCTCTTTTGGATTTTTATGATGTATTTTTTCAAATGCTTTTACACATTCGTCACAATAACAGAAATCAAACTGAGGCAACTCTACATCCTGAACAAGATTGTATTTTGGCAATAAGCTGATTGGTAAAAAGATGTCCGGAAAGCGGATATAATCTAAATGAACACTTTCGATTCCTTCAACTTTTGCCAGTTCTTCGACTAAATGCAAAACGTGATTTCTAGATTCTTTTCTTGTAGGACAAAGCCATTGGTAATAATCGACATAAGGGCGATTATCAAAACAGGATTTTCCTTCTTTACTAACCTGATACCAGTCCGGATGCTGTAATGCAACTGAATCTCCGGGTCTGTTTATCGCCATAATCCAGGCATGCACTTTTAGACCTTCTTTTGTAGCTAAAGGCGCTATTCGTTTTAAAAGTTTTGGATCTGTTCCTGTATTAATTAATACTTCGTCAATTCCTCCGTCTTTGTATTTTTTAAATTCTTTTGTATAGTCCGCATCAGATTTTTTAGCATCTGCAGAAGTCCAGACTCCAAATTTAAAAGTAGTTTGTTCTTCTTTTTTACCACATGAAAGAACACTAATTGCCAGTAAAAAAAATAATAGTTTTGTTAGTTTCATATTTAATTTCTTTGTTTTGTTTGACCTGCACTTTGGTACAATTTGTTTAATAACTCCTGTTTATTGTCTAAACTATATTCCCAAAACATAGCCCCGCCTAATTTTTTCTGTTTAATAAATGCCGTCTTTAAAGCAATTTCTTTTGGAGTTTCATAAGAAATAAAAATATTGTCCTGGGCATTCCATAAATAAGATGCTTTTGCCGAATTATCATATAATTCCTGAAATTTTCCTGATTTTATTTCCGCAGCAATTTCCCAGGATGACACAATAGCACTACCCGTTAAAGCTGACTGATATAAACCATTATTTAGCGGTGTTACTTTTTCCCACTTTCTTCCATAAAAAGGGATTCCTAAAATAAGCTTGTGAGCAGGTACACCTTCTTTGAAGAATCTATCTACTGACTCACTAATACTGTTTCCTCCAAATTTTTCTTCTTTTGAAGGGTATAAATTAGCGTGATGTCCTGTTTGATAGAACCAGCCATTATAAAAATCGTAGCACATCAGATTTATAAAATCCAGATATTGATGTGCTTTTTTTAAATCAGTATGATTGATATATTCCTGATCTGTTGCTGCTGCAATAGAGAGTAAATAATGCTTATTATCTACCTTAGTTTCAATTTCCAATTGTTTACGCAATTCGCCTAATAGTAAAGTAAAATTTTCTTTGTCTGAAGGTCTGAAAGCATTATCCTCTGCGCGTTGTCCTGGAAATTCCCAATCGATATCAATTCCGTCAAAACCATAAGTTTTCATTAGTTTAACAGCACTTTTAGCAAATTTTTCTCTTGATTGAGCATAAGCAGCTATATTTGAAAATTGATCTGACCAAACCCAACCGCCGATAGAATACAATATTTTTAAACCGGGATTTTGCTTTTTAAGCGCCATTATACTTTCTATTTTCGCTTTATCAGTAGCCAGCTCAAACTGAACATTACCATCAACAATATTAGCAAAGGCATAATTAAGGTGAGTCAACTTGCCTGCATCAATTTTTGACAGATCAAAATTCTCATAGCCGGCAGCATATCCAATTATTTTAAAATCCTCTTTGGGCTTATTTTGTTTTCTTTCTAATGAAGAACAAGCAAAAAAAGCGCTAATAATCAGGATTGAAAAAACTGATTTAATTGCCATATTATATTGTTTAAAATGAATCATTACTGATAAATTATCTAATTGCTTTTTTATTTTAAAAACTGACCATCTTCTTTTATGATAAAAGTTTGGTTTGAAAAAGGACTTTTTACCAAAATATTATATCCCGAAGAATGATTTTCTAATATAGGTTTTAAAACTTTACCATCGACTTTGATTGTTTCTTTCGTTAAATCCGTTAATGCTTTTGCCCAGACTTTATTTTTTTGATAATATTCTTTTTGAGCCCGATATAAATTATAGAGCTCCCATTTTACTTTTTCGTCCTGCGGAATTGTAAAAGTGTCTTTTTCCTCTTTCGAAGAAAAATAAACATATCCCCACTTTTCAGGTTCATGCATATTAATTACGCCCATTGGCGACCAGACCCAGTTGTACTCAGGCAGAAATTTTCCGTCAGCATCTTTTTTTCGTTCGTATTTACCATCAACAACTGTATGCTGCCAGTTTACTCTTGAGAAATTAACGCGCCAGAATTTATCTGCCGGCACATTATTTTCGTTGTAAGATTTTTTATAAGATGCCCAGGGAATTGCCATTTCTAAAACCCAACCTTCATCAGTATCATTTGGGTTATTAAGCGTTCCGATGATTTTTACCGCCGATTTCAGACCTGGAATATTCCAGTCGTTTAAAACAACATTATCATTTTCTCTGTAAGGTTTTGACAAAAACAAATCCCAGGCTGTATTTAAAGCATTTATCTCTAATTCATAATAATTAAAAGTGTCGCCGTCGGGATCAATAAAAACTTCAAAATCGTTGTTGTAAAAAATAATCGTGTCACGTTGTTTTAAATTGGCCCAAACATGCGGTTCATCAATTTTTGCTAAAATATAAAAATTGGTTTCATCCCAGAGCATTTTAACTTTTGTTGCATATTTTGGTTTAATATTGTTTTCGATATCTTCAAAGAGATCTGTCCAATCTGCTTTGCTCCATGATGGATCAGATTCGTCACCGTCAATAACAATAGGAGTTGTGATTTTTGAGGCTGTGTACGTTTTAGGCACAATTGTTTTTTTCTTCGGCTGCGAAAAAACGAGCGCCGAAGAAAAAACTAAAACAATTGTTAACCACTTAAATTTTAGAAACATGGATTTTTTTATAAACTATTATCTTTTGTAAACTGAATTACTTCGCTTAATTTTCCGAAAGCAATCGCAACTGCTGTATCTGCTGCACCATAATAAACGGTTAATTTATCTTCTTCTGTATCATGCAAAGCAGCACATGGGAAAACTACGTTTGGCACATCTCCCACCATTTCATAAATCTCTGCAGGTCCTAATAAATAAGGCTGTGTTCTGTATTTTACTTTATCTGGAGAATCTACCTCTAAAAGTGCTGATCCCATTGCGTAACGGAAACCGTTGCAGGTATTGATAACTCCGTGATAGATCATTAACCAGCCTTCGTTAGTTAAAATAGGAATTGGTCCTGCTCCTACTTTTGTACACTGCCATGCGCTTTGCTCAAACGGACTTGGTTTCATTACTAATCTGTGTTCGCCCCAGTATTTCATGTCTGGGCTGTAACTGATCCATATATCTCCAAAAGGCGTATGTCCGTTATCACTCGGACGGCTTAGCATGGCATATTTCCCATTTATTTTTTGTGGAAATAAAACACCGTTTCTGTTGAAGGGTAAAAAGGCATTTTCGCATTGAAAAAATTCTTTAAAATCGAACGTGTAGCCAATACCAATTGTTGGGCCATTATAGCCATTACACCAGGTAATCCAGTAACGGTCTTCTATAAAAACCACACGCGGATCGTATTTATAGGCAGATTCGATCATTTCAGTATTACCTGACTGCATTACAATTGGTTCATGATTAATATCCCAATCGATTCCGTTTTTACTAAATCCGGCAAAAACATTCATTTGAACCGCTTTATTATCACATCTGAAAACTCCCGCAAATCCTTCTTCAAAAGGAACTACTGCACTGTTAAAAATACTATTTGAAGATGGAATCGCATATCTGTTGATAATTGGATTTTCAGAATATCTCCACATTACATCTTTACTGTTTTCGGGTCTGTCTTGCCAAGGAATACTGCTCATTTTTTTATTTTTTTATTGTTTTTTATTTTTATTCTCTCTGTTTTGTCATCCTGACGAAGGAAGGCTCTTCGTAAGTGACTCCACTTAGAAATTCGCCAATCTTTGTAGCGTTTCTCGTAAAGATTCTTCGTTCCTCAGAATGACAAACTGTGACGTCAATCTTTGTCGAGTTACGCATGTGATTTCTCCTCTGTCGAAATGACAAAATGAACGTTTAAGACTTTAACAAAGCTGTCCTGCATTTTATATTTTCTAATTGACTAATTATCAAATTTTCTAATTCTCTAATCTTCTATTCTGCGAACTTTATCCAACCAGGTAAATTTCAATATCGCTGTAGTTACTAAAAACACAACCAATGCCGTAATTGCTTTTGGATAATCTCTGATAATGAAGAATATCGGAAGCAGAATCATACTCGACTGCCACACAATTCCGATGGCACAGTTCATCATATCCAGCCAGAAATCATTATTTTTTTCGAAAGACTGATCTTCTGCTTTTAATTGTTTATAAACCGGATTCCAGTATCCCCAAGGTCTTACGTTGGAATAAAACGATTTTAAAACCTCCATTTCTGTCGGCTGGCTCAAGTATGTTCCTAAAAGACAACCTAAAATTGAGAATCCGAATATTAATGGGAACAGGTAAATGGCTTGAACTTTTGACAAATCGTATAAGAAAGAACCTTCGGTTAAATTGGCTTTGTTCATCCCTAAAATAAACTGCAGTGAAGCAATGATTAATCCGGCGAACATTCCCCAGAAATAACCCCATCCGTTAAAACGCCACCAAATCCATTTTAGGAAATTCGCTGCTACGTAACCTCCATACAGTGCACTTGTAATCCACAGCGTTAAAGAGTTGATAGAATCTGCAAAGAATCCCATGAAAACACCTAAACCCACAACAAGGAAAGACGAAATCTGGCTTACTTTAATATAATGTGCATTTGAAGCTACTGGTTTGAAATATTTTTTATAAATATCATTTACAATGTAAGCTGGTCCAGCGTTTACGAATGCTGAGAATCCCGACATAAAAGCAGCTAATAAACCGGCTAAAAGAATTCCTTTAATTCCAACGGGAATGTATAAATTCACCACTTTTGGCATTAATAATTCTAAATCAGCCCCTTTTAATCCAACATTTGCATTTAACTCAGGCGCTAGGTTTACTAAGGCAATTACCACGATTCCGGTAATTAATAAATATCTCGGAATGAATAAAATTAGGTTGGTAAAACCGCTCATATATGCTGCCTCTTTTACCGATTTGGTTGAAAGAACCCTTTGTAAATCATAACTTGGCGTTGGTCCGGCAACACTTGCGAAGAAACCCTTGAACAACGTCATTCCGATGAAAGCACCAAACATTTTGTAACCTTCTGAATCAATTAAATTATTGAATGTCTGAAACTTATCACTCCACTGGGTTTCAAACTGCCATCCGAAAAAGACGTTTTTCCATTCTTCGGTAATAACCGCATTAATCTGAATATCTGTATAATTAAGGAATGCATAACCCGCAATTAAAACTCCGGCTGTAATCATAATTAAATACTGCACAACTTCTGTCGCAACTACTGAGAACATCCCGCCTTTTACGGTATAAATTGTCGTTAAGAAAATGATTAACAAGGCATAAGAACGCTCTGATGTCAATAAAATCATATCTCCGTAATGCAGCGTTAAATCCCACGGAAGAATAATGGTTACAAACTTTCCGATTCCTTCAAAAAAATAGGCGATGAAACCAATTGTTGAGATAATGGCAAAAATGGCTACAATAATATGAGATGCTTTTCCGGCCCTGTCGCTTCCAAAACGGGTTAAAATCCATTCAGAACCCGTCATTACTTTTGACCTTCTGATCCAGACTGCAAGGAACATCATAACAAAAATCTGGTTCCAAATCGGCCAAAGCCACATGAACATAAAACTTTTTACTCCGTACAGAAATAAGACCCCAATCATCCAGGAAGTTCCGGAAACATCAAACATTCCTGATCCGTTGCTAAGACCTAAAAAATACCATTTAATTGTTTTTCCGCCAAGGAAATAATCATCCAACCCTTTTGATGCTTTTCTTGAAATCCAGATTCCTATTCCGACAGAGAGGAGAATATAAGCTACGATAATTGATACGTCAATGATATCCATTAATTTTAATTGTTAATTAGTTTAGTTCTTTTTTTAGTCCTTAGTTATTAGTCTTTAATCCTTAGTTTTTTAGCTTATGGTTTTGTTGGTTGTTTTTTATAGTTTTTTTGATAACTGATTACTACAAACTGTAAACTATAAACTGAACACTAACTACTTCTTTCCCCAGTTTTTATTGGGCTCTGATCCCATTACAAAATGTAAAATTCCGCCTTGCACTATTTGTTGATGTGATATTGTTGTTGTATTGAATGGAACACCATTGAGTGTTGCCGATTGGATATAGAAATTTTTCTCCGAAACATTTTCTGCTTCAATTACAAATGCTTTTCCCCCTTCAAGATTGATGGTGGCTTTTTCGAAAATTGGACTTCCGATTTCGTATTCGCCAGAAGCCGGATTCATTGGATATAATCCCATGGAACTGAAAACATACCAGGCCGACATTTGTCCGCAGTCTTCGTTACCGCTTAATCCGTTTGGTGTTGTATTGTATTGTGTGTCTAAAATATGGCGTACCCAATATTGTGTTCTCCAAGGCTGGCCCGCGTGATTGAACATATACGCAATGTGGTGGCTTGGTTCGTTTCCGTGTGCATACTGTCCGATTAATCCCGAAATATCTGCCGAAACATTGTTTCCTGTAATTTCTGAACTTTCTGTAAATAGTTGTTCTAACCGTTTTGTAAAGATTTCATTTCCACCATGAATCGAAATTAAATTATCGACATTATGAGGTACAAACCAGCTGTGCTGCCATGCATTTCCTTCGGTATAATCGGTGTGTTCTCTGTGGTTAGAATGCTTAGGATCAAAAGGTTCGTTCCATGATTTTCCATCTTCTGATTTTCCTCTCATGAATCCTGTTTTTGAATCAAATAAATATTGATACGCCTGAGAACGTTTTAAGAAAAACTGGTAATCTTCGGTTTTTCCTAATGCTTTTGCCATCTGCGCCACACACCAATCGTCATACGCATATTCTAAAGTAATTGTTACCGATTCGTCTAATAAATTGTACGGAATGTAGCCGTATTTTTTATAGAAGTTCAATCCTCTTTCGTCCTGCATCATGGTAGTTTTCATGGTCTGATATGCTTTTTCGGCATCAAAACCTTTGATACCTTTTAAATACGCATCGACAATTACAGGAATGGAGTGATAACCTGTCATGGTATTGGTTTCATTAGCATATAATGTCCAAACCGGAAGTATTTTTTTAACGTCGTAATACGTCAGCATTGAGTTTACAATGTCTGAAGTTTTGTCTGGCGCCAATAAAGTCAATAAAGGATTTTGGGCTCTAAAAGTATCCCATAGTGATAAGGTCGAATAAGCGGTATAATCTTTTGCTCTAACAATTTGATCATCCTCTTTTCTAAACTGACCGTTTTTATCACTATAGGTTACAGGGGCAACTTTTGTATGATATAATGCAGTATAAAACATCGTTTTTAACGAATCTACTGGTGTTTCAACTTCAATTTTATTTAAAGCAGCATTCCAGATAGAAACTGCCTGCGATTTTGTATTGTCGAACGTTGATTTTTCATCATCTAAATTATCTTTGGCATTAGCCGCACTAACAGATGACAAGGCTACTTTTACCACTAATTCATTGCTATTACTGCTTTCTAAAAATAATTGTGCTGCAGTATTTTCTCCGTCTGCTTTGTTTCCTTCGATAACCTGCTTATCAGCCAATAAAACCGATTCCGTAATTGGTTTTGAAAATTTAGCAACAAAAAATACTTTCTGATTTTTTGCCCAGCCAGTACTAAAACGATATCCGCTTATGGTATGCTCATCCTCAATGGTGATTCCCGTTTTCAGGGCTTTGTCCCAGTTAATGGCAAATCCCAGATCGATTATGACTGATTGTTTATCGTTTTTGGAAAATGTGTATTTATGGAATGCTGTTCTTTGTGAAGAAGTTAATTCTACATTGATTTTAGGATCTTCAAGAAAAACCTGGTAAGAGCCCGGTGCTGCTTTTTCGTTAACATGACTGTATTTAGATTTATAAGGTAATTGATCCCGTGAAGCTGTTTTTGCAGTTAAATCAAGTTTTTTATTGGTTGGCATAAATAAGATATCTGCCAAATCACCAATACCCGTTCCGCTTAAATGCAAATGACTGAAACCGGCCACAACAGAATCTGAATAATGATATCCTGAACACCAGTCCCAGTTCGAAATTCCGTTATCAGGACTTACCTGAAGCATTCCAAAAGGAAGAGTCGCTCCCGGATACGTATGCCCATGACCACCAGTACCTATAAAAGGATTAACGTGGTCCGTAAAAAGTGTTTCGTGATGATGCTTTTTGTTTACATTTATTTTGCAACTTGCAATTAAAATAACAACCAAAAAAAGCAGGGTAAAATTCTTCATATAAAAACAATCTTAATTTAATTTTAAATTTAAACAAATTCAACTTTTCGTTAAAAGTAATTTAGACGGACGACATATAAACTAGGATAAACATCAAAAAATCATAAAAACATATCATTATTATGAATTTAAATTCGGGCAAATCTTATCGGTTACCATTGCATTATCACTTCTTTTTTTGGCTTACTTATTTTTTATTTAATACATTTCGTTGGGGAAGCTATTTTAATGATTACCTGTATTCATTAAAAACAAACTTATTAGGCTTTCCAATTCACATGACATTATGTTATCTGAATATTTTAATTTTCATGCCTTATCTGGTTTATCGAAAAAGATATCTATTGTATGTATTGGCTGTTTTATCAACCATTTTTTTAATGGTGGTTATTAAATTCAAACTTACATACTTATTAATAACGCATAACGTCTGGCCTGAAGGACCTGAGACTATAGATAAATTAACACTCAATTATACGATAGATATGATGATGGGAGAACTCTATGTTATCACTTTTGTAACAGCAATCAAAATTACATTTGATTTTTTGCAAGAACAAAAAAGAGTAACCGATCTTGAAAAGTCTCAATTAGAAACCGAATTACTTTTTCTTAAATCTCAAATTTCGCCACACTTTTTTTCAATACATTGAATAATATTTATTCATTATCAGTAGAAAAATCAAACAAAACACCCAAAATTGTCCTTAAGCTTTCTGAACTAATGCGGTATATGCTCTATGATACAAAGGGCAAAAAACAATCTTTAGAAAATGAAATTTTATGCATCCAAAATTATCTTGATCTGGAACGAATCAGGAATGATGAAAGGCTTGAAGTAAACATGTCTGTCTCGGGAGATATTCATGATAAAGAAATTTCTCCGGTTATATTACTGACTTTTATTGAAAATGCTTTTAAGCATGGTGTAAATAAAAACACCGGAAAAGTAAAAATTGATATTGATTTTAATGTAAAAGGTGACTATCTGCATTTCAAAATTTCAAATCCTACACCCGAAATTACGCAGCATAAAGACAATTTTAACAAGTCAAGTGGTATAGGTCTCGAAAATGTAAAAAAAGACTTGAATTAGGCTATAATAAAAATGATTACAAGCTTTCTTTTAAAAATAAAAAGAATATTTTTGTCGTAAAGCTTGTAATTAAAGTCACTTAAAACAAATACCCTCCTTATTAATTTTGCCCGCAAAATTATTTCGCTCGAATAACTAAGATTAAAGAAATGAAAATAAATTGTTTGATTATAGACGATGAGCCATTGGCAATTAATATTATTAAAAATTATTTAGAGCCACTTGAAAATTTTGAGGTAATAAATACTTTCAGTAATCCGATTGAAGGCCTGAATTTTATTAAAAATAATAATGTCGATGTTATTTTTCTGGACATAAACATGCCTGTTCTTGATGGAATTAATTTTATAAAAAGTCTTGAAAATCCTCCATTAATTGTAATCACAAGTGCTTACAGCCAGTTTGCCATAGAAACTTATGAACTTGACGTTTTAGATTATTTAGTGAAGCCAATTGAGTTTCCGAGATTGATGAAAACGTTAAATAAAGTAAGTAAAAGGATTGAGAAAAAAGAGAATGGAACTCAGGACAGCCAACCCGACAGCCCTTTTATATTCGTTAAAATTGACAAAAAAAGAATGAAGAAAATCTTCTTCAACGAAATTCTGGTTATCGAAAGTCTTAAAGATTATTTAAAAATAAACACTTTAACAGGCAAATACATAATTCACAGTACCTTATCTGATTTTACTGATTTACTACCCGAAAAAAACTTCCTGAGAATACACCGATCATATACGATTGCAATTGATAAAATAGATGCTGTTGAAGGAAATAGTATTGAGATTGAAGGATTGAGATATGTTATTGGAAGATCTTACATTGATCATGTGAAACAACGAATATTAAATTCTTCTATATAGTTAAACGCAAAAAAAACAAAAAATGCAGTCATAAACGACTGCATTTTCACATTGGTAACTAACCAAAATAAACCACATGAAATAGTTTATTATATTTTAAAAAAGATTTTACAATCTAGAAATGATATCGCTTAAATGCTTCGATAGCCGAATAATCTGCTAATCCTAAAGCATGGTATTTTTCTGCTGTCATTCTGTTTCTATCTTCAACTCTTACCCAAAATTCCCTACTGTCATCGCCCTGAAACATTACTCCATCCTTTTGAGACTGATGATAGAAAATAGCATGACGTTTTTTCAGTACCTGATCAGGACTCATTGGAACCGCCATTTCAATTTGGTAAGATTCCCATTCATGCCACGCTCCTCTATATAACCAGACCCAGCAATCATCCATAAAACTTTTATGCTTTAATCGTTTTAAAGCCTCAAACAAACTGTCTAAACAAACTTTATGTGTACCATGCGGGTCTGCTAAATCTCCTGCAGCATATATCTGATGTGGTTTTATTCTTTCGATAATATCGCACATAATTTCTATATCGGCTTCACCGAGATTATTTTTCTTAACTGTACCTGTTTCATAAAAAGGCAAATCGAGAAAGTTAACATTTGAATCCTGTAAGCCTAAATATCTTGTAGCCGCTAAAGATTCACTCCTTCTAATTAGTCCTTTTAATTTTCTAACTTCTAATGAATCAATATCATTCGCTTTTTTATTCTTTAAAAAGTTGATTATGTTTTCAGATTCACTGGAGTTTTTATTTAATGCCTTCGAAATTTCAGCAAATTTTAATGCCTCTTCATTAGAAACCGCAATATTTCCGGATGTCTGGTAAGCCACATGAACATCATGTCCCTGATCTACCAGCCTGTCAAAAGTTCCTCCCATTGAAATCACATCATCATCAGGATGCGGGCTGAATATGATAATTCTTTTTCTTTCCGGAGTTGCGCGTTCAGGTCTGTAAGTATCATCTGCATTTGGTTTTCCTCCGGGCCAGCCAGTAATAGTCTGCTGCATTTTATTAAACATCTTAATATTTAAATGATAAGCAGTTCCCT
Organism: Flavobacterium gyeonganense; assembly: GCF_029625295.1. Classification (NCBI taxonomy): domain Bacteria; kingdom Pseudomonadati; phylum Bacteroidota; class Flavobacteriia; order Flavobacteriales; family Flavobacteriaceae; genus Flavobacterium; species Flavobacterium gyeonganense. Next base: position 319,499 of record NZ_CP121112.1, read on the forward strand.
CTTCACTCAGGACACTTGACATTCCGTTGTCATTATAATCTTTATCAGTAAGCTTAAGAAAAGGTTTTTTCGTTAATTCGCTTAACCAGACTACAGCTTTCAGTTTTAACTCTTCATCCCACACTACTGATTTTACCAGCCATGGTGTTTTTACTCTCGTTAATTCTGATGAAGCCTCCGTATCTAAAACAAATGTGGTATTACTGTGCTGTTGCAAATAGGTTGCAGGTACTCGTGCAGAAATCTCTCCTTCAATCGTTTTTTTAATGATTTCAGCCTTACTTATTCCCCATGCCAGAAGTACAATCCTTTTGGCCGTTTTTACAGTACCAATTCCCATTGTAATGGCTTTTCGGGGTACGTTATCGATTCCTAAAAATGAAGATGCTGCATCAATACGGGTCAAATGATCCAGCGTAATGCTTCTTGTTCCTGAATTTACGTGAGATCCAGGCTCGTTAAATCCGATGTGACCTGTTCTTCCAATTCCTAAAAGCTGAAAATCTAAACCACCGTATGATTTGATTTTCATTTCATAATCGATACAATATTGCTGTAAATCTTCATTACTGATATTTCCGTCAGGGATGTTAATATTTTCGGGATAAATATCAATATGATCAAAAAGGTGCTCGTGCATAAAATGCCAATAACTCTGAATATTGTTTCTTTCCATTGGATAATATTCATCCAGATTGAAAGTTACCACATTAGCAAAACTTAAACCTTCCTCTTTATGCAGTCTTACAAGCTCTTCGTAAACTTTAACCGGTGAAGATCCTGTTGCTAATCCTAAAACGCAAGGTTCATTTAATTCTTCCTTCCTTTGAATTATGTTTGCTATTTCCTGTGCTACTAATACAGAAGCTTCCTGAGATGATTCGAAAATTACATTGTGAATCTTCTCAAATCGTGTTTCTTCAAATTTTCCAGCTTCTTTAAAATTTATACCTTCTTTAATCATTTGCCTGTTCCTTTAATTATAATAGTATAAAATTAACACTTCATCTATCTGTAAAATTAAAAATTCGACTAATAACCTCTTAGCTTCGGCAAAAGACAAAATCGGAAACAAAAAAGAGGAATCGTCATTTATTGTTGGTTTGTATTTAGTTTTCGACTACATTTATTTCACCAATAGAAAATACCTGACCTTTTCTTGCATCATTTGATTTAGCGACAAATCGTAGATATCTTGCCTTGCTTTGCGTAAATGTCTTTACTTGCTCTATGGGGTTATTTTTAATGTTCGAAAATTCTCCCTGAGATTGCATGGTCCATTTGATATTATCTAAACTGGTATAGAACTCATATTTGGATATCAGGTTAAGATTATTTCCGACTTGCTGGGGAATATAAGTGAAGCCATTTATTTTGATCGTGGTTCCCATATCAATCACTACTTCCTCCGAAAATTTATTACTCCCGCCACCAAAATTCCAGTCTGTATCAGGGTTTCCGTCTATTATCCTATCTACCGACTTCATGTTTCCGCTCGAGGCACTCACAACTTTCCATTTCTCTTTTGAAACTCCATACTTTGCTGTTGTGACTGCACTGCTGCTATTTTCATTTTTATGGATTGCTATAGCTTTTATCACTACTGCTTTATTGTACTTAAAACCCTGTTTATACAAGTTACTTTTTACAGACGGCTCAGAACCATCAGTAGTATAATAAATTTTATTACCTTCTTCAGATTTCATAGATACATTTCCACTTTTATCACGCCCAATGACAGGAGACTTCACAAAAGTTGGCGCATTATAAGCTTCAATATTCGAAATTACAACACACGCTTTTGAGTCGGTAATGTTTATTTTAAGTGCCGAGGCCTTAATTCTGTCTATCCTTAAAATTCTTTTATAGCCAATAGTGGTTTCATTGGAAACCGTTTTCCAGTTTCCATCAATCCTGGCTTCAACCGTAAAAGCCTTAATGCGTTGTCCTAATTCTATATATTCCTGAAGCAGAATCCGATTGATCGCTACAGGTTTTCCAAAATCAAATACAATTGAAGCTTTTTTTACATTATCGTCTGTAGCCCAGTAAGTATTTCTATCTCCGTCTGTTACATTTTTTGCTGCAAATGAAGAACTGTTTCCTCTTACATTATCAGCAGAAACTTTTGTCCCGGCTAATAATTCCGTTTTAAAATCGGCTTTTATGGTCGATACCAATTCTTTTAATCGCGCTTCGTCATTTTCATGAACCAAACCTCTTCTGTCAACGGGGAGATTCAATAATAAATTCGCATTACGGCCAATGGATTCATAATAAATATCAACCATTTCATCAAGTGAGCGTACTTTATCATCTTCAATACTATGATAAAACCATCCGGGTCTGATGGAAACATCTGCTTCTCCCGGAACCCATTTTTCGCCGTCTTCATGCCCCGACATAAATTCGGTATAATGAACTTTCCCAGCTAATTCATCTTTCTGGCGTAAAAGCGACCAATTGGTTTTTCCGGCACGTCCCTCTTCATTTCCAATCCATCTCGCTTCTGAAGGACCAACTCCCCAAACCAAAGTTTTAGGTGCAGTTTTGTAAATTAATTTATAGGTTTCATCCCAATCGTAGTATTCCAGCGTATTGATCTTTCTTGTTTCATTAGCTCCACCGTAATACCCATCACCTCCATTGGCACCATCAAACCACATTTCGAAAACATCCCCATAATTAGTAAGCAACTCTTTTAGCTGGTTTCTAAAATAAGTAATATACTCAGGTTTTCCGTATTGAGCATGATTTCTATCCCATGGCGAAAGATACAATCCTAATTTTAAATCATATTCTTTGCAGGCTGCTGCTAATTCTTTTACAACATCACCATTTCCGTTCTTCCAGGGAGATTTTTTGACAGAACGTTCTGTGTAAGCTGATGGCCATAAGCAAAAACCATCATGATGTTTAGCTACCAGAATGATTCCCTTCATTCCTGCTTCCTTGGCAATGTGGGCCCATTGTCGTGCATCTAAAGCTGTTGGATTAAACAATTCCGGCGATTCATCTCCATAACCCCATTCTTTGTTGGTAAACGTATTTAAAGAGAAGTGAACAAAAGCATAAAATTCCATTTCATGCCAATCTAGTTGTTTGTGTGTTGGCAATGGACCAAATGGCTCGGGAGGTTTCACGAGTTCCTGAGAACAAATTGGCATTATTATTAAAAAATAACTCAGAAATAAAAAAATATTTTTCATTAGAACTCTAATTAATATTTTGTTAGTAAGATAATTAAAATATAAATTTAAGATAAATCAATATTCTGTTTCATACTATTTCGACCAACAACATTTTTAAAGGAGTATTGGAGTCATTCTTTATTACATGATAGCTTCCTTCTATTTTTAGATTCAGTTTAATCATTATATAATTATATTTGTCAGCATCTCACAATTAGAATCATGAACAGGATATATTCTGATAACGGAACACTATTACTTGGCCTGGAATTTGAAAAAACTCAGTTACTGGATAGCCCTGTTCAATTTAGTGTATATACTGTTATATTTATTAGTGAAGGTGAAGGAATTTATCATGCAGACTTTGCTTCTTTTGCATTTAAAGCTCCTGTTGTACTTTTCTCTACACCTCAGCAGTGCATTTATATCAGAGAAACTAAAAAAATAACCTCAACAACTTTACAATTTCACGGAGACTTTTACTGTATTGAATTTCACAGAAATGAGGTAGCCTGCAACGGATTGTTATTCAATAATATTTATCTGGAACCTTCTGTAAAACTAACGGATGAACAGCATACCTTTTATACGCAGATAACAGCCAATATTGCTGAGGAATTACTGCAGAGAGAACCCTCAGAAATTGTACTTCGGGCGCTTTTACAGCTTTTTCTAGCCAAGTCAAGCAGTATTAAGATGAACAGTTCAGACAGACTGAAATTGAAGAAGGACGAAAAAATGGATCATTTCAGAATACTGCTGGAAGAAAATTTCCTGACCCTGCATAAACCTGGTGATTATGCATCATTGTTATCCATTACGCCAAACAGCCTTACCAAACAGTGTAATAATCGCTTTGGTAAAACACCAACACAACTGATTCAGGAACGTTTAATTCTTGAGGCTAAAAAACATCTTCACCTTACAAGACTGAGCATTAAAGAAATTGCATTTGCTTTAAAATTCCAGGACGAATATTATTTCAGTCGTGTATTTAAAAAAATGACAAAAATGTCACCTCAAATGTTTAGAAAAACCACCGGCATATCCATTGTAGCAGATTTGTCTAAGGAATAACATTTTTTGTCCATCCTTTCAATCAATTTACTGAATTAGCTTTGCATTGTAACTATAAAAAAATAAACAATGAAAAGTAGCATTCTAAACACAATAGCAAATTTGGACAAAGCCGGAAAAAAGATGGTTCGAGCAGGCATCGTTATTGTTTTTCTGTGGATTGGCGGACTCAAATTCTTCACTTACGAAGCTGATGGAATTGTACCCTTTGTAGCAAACAGTCCATTTATGTCTTTTTTTTACGAAACCCCTTCAGATTATCAAAATTATACAAACAAAGAAGGTGAACTAATTGCTGAAAATCACCAGTGGCACATAAACAATAACACTTACGTTTTTTCAAATGGTCTCGGTATTTTGTTGATAGGCATTGCATTTTTGATTGCAATTCATAATTGGGCACCACTGGCCAGTATGATTGGCAGTATATTGGTTTTTATACTCACCATCGGAACACTTTCATTTTTAATTACTACACCCGAAAGCTGGGTTCCTCATCTGACAGATCATCAATTTGGCTTCCCTTACTTAACAGGAAGAGGAAGACTGGTTCTTAAAGATATTGTTATACTTGGCGCATCATTAATAACGATGAGTGAATCTGCAGCGCTTTATCTAAAAAGAAAGGGATCATAACACAACCTACTTAGCTTGGGGTTCTCAACTTTTGATCCCAAAAAACTGAATTTAAAAAAACACTCATTTGAGTTGATTTTGATGTGAACGTCATTCGGCAAAATTCGAACCTTTTATTAAAAGATTTAAAAATATTAGCCGTATCTTTTTAAGATATTTAATAATATGAAATTAATAAAATAAGATTGTAGTTAACTACCAAAAATGTCTAAATGTTGTAATAGGAAATTACTTTTCGGTTTCATAAGTCAAATAATTTGATAGTATACCAGATGGATTTTTACTTCTTTTGTCTAGTATTTCTGTATTTGCAAAAACAATAAAATTATCTTTAGCTCGTGAAACTGCAACATTTAGCATATTTGGTTTATTGTCCCTATCAAAAAACATCGTACCAGAATCACTTTTCCCATAAACCATTGAGAACAAAATGATTAATCTTTCTGCACCTTGAAGTGTATCAACTGTTCCTAATTTTAATTTATCAACATTAAATCCTGCATTTTTTAATGCGTATCTCAAAGTGTTTTTTGACCAACGAAAGGAGTAATAATACCAATAGAATCCTCAACTTTTCCCTACTTTTCTTCAATCTTACTTTTGTTCTGAAATAGCCAATTAACTATTGCAATTACTTCGTTTTCACTGTAACGACTTGAATTTTTCACAATAGAGTTTCCTTTCACATGAATACAATACATTGGAGGAAATAGTAAATCATTTTTTGCCGGTCCTTCAAGTGAAATCAACTTTCCATCGTATGCTAATACATTGCAAATAATTAATTATCTCATCAAAGCAGCGACGATGCTCAACCAACATAATACCTTTTCCTTTGTGCCAGATTATCTAATATTACTGGCATTTTGAGCCCATTTTCATTATACTTACAGTTGAAGCAGGAAAACCTTTAGGAACAAACTCTTTTTCATAAATAGAATCATCATAACTTTTAATGATATTTCATTTTTTTAAATTCCCAATATCAATTTTATTAGTTATATTCCAAACAGGCTCAATTTGCTTAATATCACCCACAATTACTGCCTGATTTCTCTGTATTGGAAAGAACAACTCAAACAAACGTAACCATCACAACCGTCTCTCCCAAAAAACAGCAGTTTTCCACCTGGTTTCTGTCTGGTAAAAAATACTTTTATGTTTTAGGTAATGTTGCCAAATGTGCTCTGTTTGTTCTGTATGTGTTTTTTGAAGTGTTTCAGTAAAGCCATACTGTAATAGTAAAGCTTGCAATTGCATGGCACTGGCCATTGCATTGTACATGCCCTGAGAAGATAATGGGTCAAAACTTAATGCTGCATCACCTAAAGCAGCCCATTGTTGCCCGGCTACTTTTTCTAATTTAGTCGAATTAGCAGCAACTGAACCTTTAAAAACAATAGCATTTTTATGTTCTTTTAGTAAAGATAAAATAACAGGATTTTCTTTTGCCAATTCTAAAAAAGAGGCAATAGTCTTAAGTTCATTTTTAGCCACTAAATCAGCATCAGTATGAAAAGCCACTACTCGTTTGTTATTAGGAACAACAGCACTATACCACCAACCATTTTCACTGGCTGAAATAGTACTCATGATATTGGTACGTGTATTAGGTAAAGTAATCCAACAAGCAATCAATTTATCTTTGACTTCCCGTTTAATGCCAAGGCTTTTTGCAAAATGCGATTGGCGCCCACTTGCATCAATAACAAAAGAGGCAGAAATCGTTGAAACAGATAAAGAGGCATCACTAGCTCTCAATTGCACCTCCCAACGAGAATTTTCATAAGAACTATTATACAGTTTGAAATCCCATAAACAATGGACTCCACGGCTGTCTGCAACTCTTCTTAAATAGGTTTCAAAAGCCTGTCGGTCCAAATTTTTAACAAAACCATCCGGATTTCTTAAATCATCTACAAGATGTACCTGATTACTTCCCCAATAGGACTGCATACCAACGTTTTTTTGATACAAAGTGCCTACTTTATTTTCCAAACCATCTAATAAATCCAATTGTTTTAGAATACGTTGCGAAGCAGAAGCTAAAGATTCCCCAATGCGCTCAATAGGTTCAGGAAGTTTATCAACTAATGTTACATGATAGGTATCTATCAAAGAAATGGCGGCAATGCAACCTGCAATGCCACCACCTATAATTAATATATCTGTTTTTTCTGTTGCCAAACCTAATATTTTTTGGAATAAAACGCTGGAAACGTACCAACTGTTCAGGAACACCCACATCTTTTCTAGGTTGTCTGGAATGAGGAACCGTTCTTGTTTTAGTAAATTTATGTACTTTAGAAGCTAATAAATCAACCAGTTTTTCAACTTCGTTTGCTAATGCTTCATCCTGAACCAATTTGTCCTCAACCAATTTCAGCAGTTGTTCGCGAGTACTTTCTGTTACAACTTGTTCAGTAAACAAACCTTCATTAGATAAATGTTCGAGAGTAGTATGTAGCAAGGATTCTTCCTTATTATTCAAGTGTTTATTGTTATTTAAGATTTTTCTTAATCGGGCTTCTGTCTCTTGTAACAACAGTTGATTTTGTTCTTCATTAGGAACTACACCAATTTGCATTTCTGGTGGAAAATTAGCATTATCAGGTACACCTTGACGTGGCTGCACAATTGCTAACTTGTCAAAATATTTCACCATTGCATTGATCTGATTGGTCTGTGTTGGCGCTTCGCCATCTAAAGGCAAATCATCCAGCCAAAAATAACGAAATGCAAAAGCTTCTATACGGGTTTCTTCTGCTAAATACGTATCTAAAGTTTCTTTGTAACGCTCTTCACTCAAAATATTGTTTGGAACCCTTGCAGGCCAAAATGTTGGCAGATAAGGATCGTATGCAGTAGTATAACCATCTCTGCAGCTTGCTGTATCGGTCTGCCAGGGAATAGCCATCCATCTGGTTACACTGCCTGGTACCTGACCTCCTAGTAAAGGACCAGCAGGCAAAGTCAGGACATCACTATTCATAGTAGACCCATAATAATGATAATCGGTTTTTGGTGTTTTTGGAGCATGTTTCAATCGAAAAGGAGCCATATACATACCAGAAGTTCGCATAGGCCAGGTCATTTCACAGCCCGGATGGAAAGCATCTGCCAGACAGAAATCCATAGCTGCTTTAGTTAGCATATCCGGTTGTTCAGCAATAGGATAGTCATCAATTTTTTTAACAGGCGGAACATAAGGACATCCTGTTTTGTCTACAAAATCAGCATCAAAATCACCTTTGACCCATTGATCTAAAAACTCCAGTTGCAAATGAGATAAAGTAGAATGCTGCCGCACAGAACCTGTAGTAGGGATCGCAACCGCATCACCATATAACCAGGGCCATAGCTGTGGGGCTTCTGCTCCGGACTGATCAAACCTACGGAAATTATTGGATATAGTACGACGCATTTCTAAGTTGGCAGAAGAAGGGTCATTTAGTTTTTTTACCCATGCTACGCTGGTATAATTAAATTGTCCGCCCCATCCAAAAGCTGCTGCAAATCCTGCATTTACCCATTGCAAGTTGGTCATTCTTTCAAAAATAGGCAAGATATCTTTACAGAAAGAGGGTCTTGCTGGTCTTACTAACATTCCCGATTCTACAGCAACACTCCGCATTAAATCCCACATCGTACGAACCGATTTTTGCATAGGGGCATAATCAGGTGGAGCACAAATTACCCAGGCAGGATCTACATTAAGAGCTACTCCATCATATTCTACTGTAGCTGTAACAGGCCCATCTGACATATCATCATACCAGCCTTCATTGTTGGCAAAGGTAATGGCTCTGTCGCCATTGATATTTTTCGATTTACCATGACCGCCCAGCATTATTAAGCGTCCTTTTTCATCGGTATGCATTTCTCCTAAATAAACCTGTTTGCCCATGAACTTACCTGTGAACTTTTTTCCTTCAGTGACATTAGGTTTTGAAATACTTTCGCCACCACCGTCAATCAATAACTGGCTGCGGTCTTTTACATCAATATTTCTCAATAAAGAAGGTGGAACATTAGGATCGGCAGCATCCGGAATATCTAAGGCAATCTGGAACTGATACCAGGATGCTTTTTGATTGGCCAAATGCGAATGCCAGGTAATTTTAGCATTTTCCATAGTGAGCTCCTTAATCGCTTTTCCGGCAGCATTGAAACCATAAATGCGAAACTGTGCAGCCTGACGTTTGATGGCTCCTGTTTTGTCGCGATAAGCATATACATCCTCTTTTGCTTCTGGCTCATCTACTAAAGGACCTATGAAATACTCTTCTTCACTATTTCCCACACGCATCACACCAATAGGGGGATAAATACCGGCTCTAACAATACAAGTACTATCCTCGTCTGTATTACCCCTAAAATGTGGATTTATAGCATTAGGTTCCTGTAGCTGTTGTCCATTGGCCTGATGCCTGGTTTCTGCACTCGCCGCGTAAACTGTTTTACGTGCCTCTGCAATTGAGCCTAGAGGTTTATGAGCTTCTAAAGTTCTCCAAATATTGAATGAAAGATTGCTTCCAAATTCAGACTGACCAATCGCTGTTATATCTTGTTGTGGTAAATGCAGCTTAGCAATACAGATGTACGGACTTTCCTCTGTATTCCAGACTACCTGTGCATCATTAAGAGGCATGGTCGCATCGTTAGTACGCAATTGGATTTCAAATCTAAAAGCAGCAACCCCATTGCGTAAACGTCTTTCTAAATCCAGTCGTAAATAATTATCATCATCAAAAGGAGCTCCTTTATAAGTGTCCTCCGGAACTAAACGGTATTTAACAATTTGATTTTCGCCTAGCTGAAAAGGCAAAATAGCCCAATAACCAGTACTTAACACACTTGCTTCTTCTTTTTGCATAGCTTGCAGAATACTAGCCAGTTCAGGATGTTTGTTGATATAAGTATCATAATCCCTGTCAATAACACCGGCAGTTGTAAACGTGCACATTTGCTGTGCATCACGAGCAAAAAATCGATCAATATTCTGAAAAATGAAATCGGCAGTAGGGCCTTCCCCAAAAAGCTTCGGTCCTTCTACACCAAACAATTTCAACCCGACTCCAATAGTGGAGTGTAAGTCAGGTGATGTAGTACCCGTATCACTGGAGAAACGAACAGCACAATCATAACGAGAGCCGGCAAAAATGCCTATTTTGAAATTTTCAGGAATATCTTCATTAATTACAAATTGACCATAAGTAATCCCATGTTGTTTTCTAAAAACAGCACGTTCCGCTGGATTCTGACCTTTTTCAATTCGTGTTTTTTGGCCCATTTCTACAAACATCTCTTTCAGTCGCTGTGTCACCATTTCAGTACTGCCGGTACTGTCCCAACATTTTACGTTGTTTGCAGTAGGCTTTTCAATGATTCGTTTTTTGTTGTCCATATTTTATAATTATTGGTTAGTTACGATAGTTAGTGGAAATCTTATGATTATCTTCTATTATGACAACCAAAATAGGGCAATCGTTAACTGTTATTAATAATAATAAACTTACAAATACAAACTTATCTTATAGTTGAGATTAGATAGTTTTATCTGTTTATTTATACTCCAAAATTTGAAAAATTATTCAGTAAAAAACATCTAAATGTCACAAGAGTGTTTTATTTAGGTACAGAACCTCAAAAAAGTTGATTTACGGTTTTGAATAATGTGGTTCGTCCCTTTTGTATGTCCTTATTTGAAATTGGAAGCTTTCCTGTTAAGTTTCGAAAGTGAACAATGACTGAAGTAGCTCAAAAATTAAAATAACAAGCTTCTAATGTGTAAAAAGTGTTGGTGTATGCTAGGCGACTGTGATAATTGGAAATACCAACATGCTTCCGAACGGCAAAAATGGAAATGGTCAAAGAAGAAATTAGAGTAATATTTATTTCCTCCTAAAACGCTATGTCTCAAAGTTCATTACAGCTGAACTTCAAAAACCAGGATATCAATTATATTCAAATACAGTACTTATTTATATGTTTGAGTTAATTCTTTACGTCTCAGTAAAAAAGAAAAAATTAGACTAAAAAATGACAAAACAGAATATTGAAAGTGCGAAGTCAGAGACGTTCTTCTCAGCATTTTATAAGAACACTTAGGAAAACAGGCTTTACCAAACCGCGTCTAACTAAATTCCGTATATATTTATAAAACACAATATTATGAATACTAATTCACTACACCTGACTGCAAAAATTTACCGCTGTCTCACCGAAAATCAAGGACAGTCACTTCATTTTGAAGAACTTTGTAACCTCATTTATCCTGCTGATCTGAAAGTAGGTGATGCTAATGATTTGCTTTCTGCCGAAATTGAATATAAAACCAAGGTAATGAATTCATTAATCTTTCTTTCTCACATTAAACTGATTATTTTAAACGAGCATACAGACGAAAGCTTTCTTAACTTATCTAATAGAAACTAGCTGTATTTTGTGATCCGGATCAATCTTAAAAATTAAATAACGTAAAAAAAAGAGGATAATCAGTTACGATTATCCTCTCAAGTGATCCCAGAAGGATTCGAACCTTCGACCTACGCATTAGAAGTGCGTTGCTCTATCCAGCTGAGCTATGGAACCATTTCTTTTTAAACTTATGGCAAAGTTTTGTCGGGGTGGCAGGATTCGAACCTGCGGCCTCCTGCTCCCAAAGCAGGCGCGATAACCGGGCTACGCTACACCCCGAGGCAAAATTAAGCGGAGAGACAGGGACTCGAACCCTGGCGACGGTTACCCGTCGACAGATTAGCAATCTGCTCCATTACCGCTCTGGCACCTCTCCATGCTCAAGGAATTGTTTCCCGTTTTGCGGTTGCAAATGTAAGACAACATTCGATATCTCACAACTATTTTTGAGCTTTTTTCAATCTTTTTTCAATCTTTTTCCAAAAACACTTCACAATCAAACAAATAGAATTAACAAAAAAATCATCTAAATTTAAAATCTGCCCTATTCCATACAAAATTTGAATTTGTTCAAATAAACAGTAAATTTGCTTTACTAACTAATATTAAACAGAACATGAACAAAAGAGTTGTTATCGTTTCTGCCGTTAGAACACCTATCGGAAGTTTCATGGGAGGTTTATCTACCGTACCCGCACCAAAATTAGGAGCCGCTGCCATAAAAGGAGCGCTCCAAAAAATTAATCTTGACCCAAAATTGGTCGATGAAGTTTTCATGGGTAATGTAATTCAGGCAGGCGTTGGACAGGCTCCGGCTCGTCAGGCAGCATTATTTGCCGGTTTGTCTGAAGAAGTTGCTGCCACAACCGTAAACAAAGTATGCGCCTCCGGAATGAAAGCTGTCATGTTCGCTGCTCAGGCAATTTCCTGCGGAGATGCTGAAATTGTAGTAGCCGGAGGAATGGAAAGCATGAGTTTGATTCCACATTACGTACAAATGCGTGCCGGAAATAAATTTGGCCCTGCAACTATGCTGGACGGAATGCAGAAGGATGGTTTGACAGATGCTTACGATAACAACGCAATGGGAGTTTGTGCTGATTTATGTGCCACTGAATACAGCATCAGCCGTGAAGAACAGGACGCTTTCGCTATTCAGTCTTATGAAAGAAGTGCAAAAGCATGGGATGCCGGAAAATTTGATAATGAAGTAATTCCAGTTGAAGTACCGCAAAGACGCGGTGAACCGATTATATTTTCAAAAGACGAAGAATACACTAATGTAAAATTGGATAAAATACCTTCGTTAAGTGCCGTTTTCACCAAAGACGGAACGGTAACTGCCGCTAATGCTTCAACAATCAATGACGGGGCTGCAGCATTAGTTTTAATGTCTGAAGAAAAAGCAAATGCATTAGGTTTAAAACCGCTTGCTTACATTAAAGGCTATGCAGATGCGGCACAGGAGCCAAAATGGTTTACTACAAGCCCTGCAAAAGCACTTCCAAAAGCTTTAGATAAAGCCGGAATTTCAATCTCAGATGTAGATTATTTTGAATTCAACGAAGCATTTTCTGTTGTTGGATTAGCCAATGCAAAAATCTTAAATCTTGATAATGATAAAGTAAATGTAAACGGTGGAGCAGTTTCTTTAGGCCATCCTCTGGGTGCTTCAGGAGCACGTATCATCGTTACACTACTAAACGTTTTAGAACAAAACAATGCCAAAACCGGAGCTGCTGCAATATGCAACGGCGGCGGCGGCGCATCTGCCATTGTTATTGAGAGAGCTTAAATAAATATTCATATCAGGAGTTATAAATCGAATAACTCCTGATTTTTAACTTATAAATTTCCATACATGTACGGAATTTGCAATTTAGCCATAGTACCAGTTCGATCTGAAGCAAGTGACAGGAGTGAAATCGTTACACAACTTTTATTTGGAGAACATATCGAAATTTTAGAACGCAAAAATCAATGGGCGCGAATCAGGATTCAGTTTGATGATTACGAAGGCTGGGTAGATTCTAAACAATATCAGGAAATTACCAAAGAACAATTTAATCAGTTAAGTAAAGAAGCCATTATCTTAAATGCCGATTTAATTGATTATATCACAGCACCGGATAATTTATTGCTTCCTATTCCGCTTGGAGCTTCATTATCGTTTTTAAACAACAGCGAAATCAATACTTCAAATTTTGATTTTGAAGGAACCAAAACGAGTGGTATAAAGCCTAAAAGCGCCATAATAAATACTGCTTTTATGTACCTGAATGCTCCTTATCTTTGGGGCGGAAAAACACCTTTTGGCATTGATTGTTCGGGCTTTACACAAATGGTTTACAAATTAAATGGTTATAAAATTCATCGCGACGCCTCTCAGCAAGCAAATGATGGTGAACCTTTAAGCTTTATTGAAGAAAGTGAACCAGGAGATCTCGCCTTTTTTGATAATGAAGAAGGAAATATCATTCATGTCGGAATCATAATGGAAAACAACTACATCATTCACGCAAGTGGAAAAGTTCGCATTGACCGCTTAGACCACTTAGGAATTTACAATCCCGAATTAAAAAAACATACGCATAACCTTAGAGTAATAAAAAAGATTATCTAGATTTCCGTTTTTTCACATAGCAACTTCTAAAAGAGCAAAATGACCAAAATTGAATTATCCAAAACAGGCTTTCAGATTAATAATATAACTCTTGAATTTCCAATTGACATTACAATTTTACAACAAGCTTTAGGAGATTACCGATACAACAAAAAAAAATACAATCACACTTATACCTGGGACGATCTGGGAATTATCGCTTTTTCCAAAGAAGGAAATAAAGCAGAAAGTCTTGCCGTTGAACTTGAGATTAGGGAATATGATTATTGTGCAAAAAGCATCTTTACCGGAGAATTTATTTTTGATGGTCAGGAGTTATTCGAATTATACAAATCCGGTAAAAATAAACCCGTAAAACTTTTTAAAGGTGACAGAAGCGGCGCTTTCATTCTTAACGGAATCAGTGTTTGGTTTGACAAAGAAGATGGCAAAATAACTGCTCTGGATATTTCATCATACGAAGAAAAAGTAACGATTCCCAAAATACATTTACCTGTTGATGAAGAGTTCAAAATATTTAAACCTTTATGGCAGGAATGGATTTCAGAAATCAATAAAATTGTTTCAACAGACAATGATTACTACAATATTACAGACGGAATTACCGAAGAAGACATAAAAAAACATACAATTCTTGAGGACGATATAACCATTCCTCCTGCTCTATTAAACTTCTATAAAGTTCAAAACGTAGATTATGACCCCGTAACTTCTGCTTTTCAGTTTGGCGTAAATAATTTCAGTTACGATCTTATTCCATTTCAGGATATTAAACAAGAATGGGAATCTATACAAGATTTACAATTTGAGGAAGACGATCTCCCGGAACAAGAAGAAATAGATTTCGATAAAATCCAGACTGACAACTACGCCAATCCAAAATGGATTCCTTTTGCCACAGGAAGAAACGGTGATTATTTACTCTTCGACACAGATCCGGCTTCAAAAGGAAAATTTGGACAAATAATAGAACTTCAAAATGAATCCTGGGAACGAAACATTGTCGCCGATTCATTAGAAGAATTGATTGAAAACGAAATCAATAATTTAAAAGCAGGCAAAACGGAACATTTTGATTTTATTATTAGAAAAGAGAGTTAAATTTTTTCTCTCGCAGATTTTGCAGATCGGGCAGATTTTTTTATCTCTTTAAATCAGTAAAATCTGCGAGAGCAAATAATAAGCGGCAAAAGAAAATCTTTCTAATTCTTTTTCAAAAAAATTAGTAATAATTAGTGCAATCCGTGTTTAAGCACTCAACCGAATTGTCTTTCTAAACTCAGAAGGACTATACCCTTTCTGCTTCCTAAAGAACTTATTAAAATGGCTTTCATCCGTAAAACCAAATTCATAAGCAATTTCATTAATACGTTTATCGCTGAACTGAAGTCGATGTTCAATTAATTTGGTTTTATAATTGCTGATATATTGCTGCATCGTTTCGCTAGCGTGTTTCTTAAAATAACGCCCTAAATACGTATTCGAAATTCCGAAATAATCGCTGATTGATTCCGCTTTGATCTTTTCCGGATAATAAATATTGTTTTGAATGTATTGCAGAATATCCATCGCTTTTGCCTCAGTATCAATATTAACCTGCTCAGGCAGGTATTTCGCAATGTTTCTCGCTACAATAATAATCAGTGTATTGACCAATTGCTGAATCAGTTCCTGATTGTAAATATCCTTATCTTTCTTTTCTCTACAAATGGCTTCAATCATCACTTTCACCAGGCATTTATCAGGATCATTTTTTAAAATACAGCCCGGCTGATGGTTTGCATTTTGAAGAATATATTCCAATCGCTGAATACTTTCATTCTGCAGACTCGAATTTTTCAAATAAATATCATTAAATCTCAAAAAGAAAAATTTCGTTTCGGTTTCAATTGTAAAATTATGACAGTCCTCAGGCGTCAATAAAAACAAATGTCCCAGATCATACCTAAATATATTTTTGTTGATACACTGCGAACCTGTACCTTCCAAAATATAAACCAGCTCAAAAAAATTATGACGATCGCCTACATCCGGATATTCATCCAGTGTTTCAAACGAAACCGTAAAAGGCTCATATAAATTTTCTTTTTTCATGTAGAAATTATTTGAAGATGCAAATATACCTAAAAAAGACAAAAATATACCAATTAACAACCATTAAAACAGTATAATTTTGCCTTATTAATTTAAAACAAAAAATCACCATCATGGAATATAGAAAATTAGGCAACTCTGAACTTGAATTATCAACAATCACTTACGGTGCTTTTGCAATTGGCGGAACTATGTGGGCAGGAACAGATAAGAAAGATTCAATCAACTCCATTCACGCTTCAATCGATCATGGTGTTACCACAATCGACACTGCGCCTTTTTACGGATTCGGCTTAAGCGAAGAAATGATTGGCGAAGCTGTCAAAAGTCACGATCGTTCAAAAATTCAGTTATTGACTAAATTCGGTTTGGTTTGGGACGGAAGCAATAAAGGAAAAGGCGATTACTTTTTCGATGCCGATGACAACGGGAAAAAAGTGCCGATTTACAAATATTCATCTAAACAAAACGTAATTAAAGAAATCGAAGAAAGCTTAAAACGCCTTCAAACCGATTATATCGATTTACTGCAAATTCACTGGCCAGACGTTACAACGCCAATTTCTGAAACCATGGAAGCTGTTGAAACGCTAATTCAGCAGGGAAAAATAAGAGCTTTCGGAGTAAGTAATTATAATATTTCACAAATTCAGGAAGCGCAAAAAACAGTTCAGGTTGTTTCTGATCAGGTTGCGTACAGTATGCTGAACCGTAAAATTGAGGATGACCTAATTCCGTTTACTCTTGCAGAAAACATAGGAATCATCGCTTACAGCCCTATGGAAAGAGGTTTACTGACTGGAAAATATTTCTTAGACAGCAAATTAAAAGAAAACGACCACAGAAATGGTTATTTCGGAAAATTCGATCTTCAGCAGGTGAAAACCTTAATCGAGGAATTGAGTTCTTTAGCCCATTCAAAACACGTTTCAATTTCGCAGTTAGTTTTACGCTGGACGACTTTACAAAAAGGAATTGCAATAGTTTTAGCCGGCGCCAGAAACGCAGAACAAGCCATTTTAAACGCCAAAACAATGGATTTCGATTTATCATCTTCAGAATTAGAGTTTATCAATCAGGCAATTGCTAAAATAAAATAATCTTTAAACATATAGAAACATAGAATTTCCTTGTAAACAAACATAGTCTGCTCAATCTTGTCATTCCGAGGAACGAGGAATCTTCGCGAGAAACTCTACAAAGATTAGCGACTCTCTATGCGGAGCTACTTACGGAGATTCCTCGTTCCTCGGAATGACAAACTTTGAGAACTTTATGCGAAAAACTAGTTTTTAAAACCTATGTTTCTATGTATTAAAAACAAATTCACAACAATTAAAATAATTTGGGTGTGTCCCTCCGGGTCGGGCTTTCGGCTATATCTTTTGCTACATTTCATTCCACAAAAGGATATCGCCTCAATCCCTCACAAATCCGTTTTCACAAGAACAATTAAAAATGAAAAAGATATTTATAATTAATGGCGGACAGAAATTCGCACATTCAGGTGGACAATTCAACCAAACCGTTCAGGACTGGACAGTTGAATTTCTTTCAAAAGACAGTACATATGAAATAAAAACAACTCATATCGAAAACGAAATTGATCTTCAGGAAGAAGTGGAAAAATTCGTCTGGGCAGATTTAATCATTTACCACACACCGGTTTGGTGGTTTCAGTTACCAAACCTTTTCAAAAAATACATCGACGACGTTTTCACAGAAGGTCATAACAAAGGAATCTACAAAAGCGACGGAAGAAGTCGCGTAAATCCCGACATCAATTACGGAACCGGCGGACTTTTACACGGACGAAAATACATGCTTACCACAAGCTGGAACGCGCCTGCAACCGCTTTTACACTTCCTGGCGAATTCTTCAACGAAACTTCTGTAGACGACGGTGTGATGTTTGGTTTCCACAAAATGAACCAATTTACAGGCATGCAAAAAGTAAACGGATTTCATTTTCATGATGTCGAAAAAGGCGCAACACCTGAAAATATTGTTATCTTTAAAGAAAATTATACCAATCATTTAAAAGAAATTTTTAAAACTTTATAATCATGATTTCAATTACTGCCATCTTCAAAGGTAAACCGGAACATAACGATCAAATACAAAAGATGATGCACCATCTCGTTACTGAGACCAGAAAAGAAACTGCCTGTCTCCGTTACGATTTACATGCAGCCGAAAATGTATTCATCATTTGGGAAGAATGGAAAGACCAGCCGGGACTTGACATACACAATTCACAACCCCATTTAGCCGATTTTATTTCTCAAATCAGAGATCTCGTTTCAGACCCGATTCAGGTTTACAAGACCTCTCAGATTTTATAAATATTATTCCTGCAAGGTTTTGGAAACCTTGCAGGTCAAAACAAACTTTATTTTATCCCTCCAAAAGCCCCGAAACACATATTCTTATGTAAAATTTCGACTTTTGAAAAACCCACTTTCTTCATCAAATCCAATTGATAATTCATCGATCTTGGTGAATCTTCTTTTTCGATATAATCCAAAACTTTCTGGCGATACTCTGCTCCTCCGATTTCTTCTAAATACTCGCCATAACGCTGCCACGTATACTCATTCAACAAATCTGTATCTTGCGTGATTAAGTCCGAAATCATCAAGCAGCCTCCCGGTTTCAACAATTTAAACAACTTAGTAAAAGTCGTTTCCCAATCCTGATCGTCTCTCAAATGATGCAAAACTGCTCCGGCCAAAATAATATCAAAACTATTTTCTTCTAAATCTGCTTCGCGAATATCACCTTGTTTAACTCGTACTTTTCCGTTTGTCACAGCCGAAACTCTTTCAAAAGCCCGATCCAACATTGGCAAGCTCAAATCGACCAAAGTGCAGTTTAAATCCGGTACTTTAGACAACATCATTAAAGTATAATTTCCTGCTCCGCATCCGACATCCAAAACAGTTGCAGCATTCGGAACAATTCGTTTTGAAGCTTCTGTTATTAATTCTAAAGAAATAGTAGCATCGATTGTGGCCACTTGTCCCGTTTCTAAATTTGAAAATCGTTCGACATCATTGTCAAATCGTTCTTTGATTTCTTCAATAGTTGATTTTTTCATGGTCCTGTTTTTTTAATCTCTCACAGATTTCGCGAATCTTTTTGCTATTATATGATCAGGAAATTATTGTGATTTAGAATCATTCATCTAAATTAATAATCTGCTCAATCTGCGAGAGACTTGTTTTTTCTTTTTCAAAACTATCTCTTTCATAAATACTTTAAAAATACTATTTTTATCAATTAATAATACCTTAAAAGTATCATGGAATTACGTCACCTAAAATATTTTCTGGCTGTAGCCGAAGAGCTGAACTTCACCAAAGCTTCAGAAAAACTTTTTATATCTCAGCCTCCCTTAAGCCGGCAAATAGCTGAATTAGAAGAAGAACTTCAGGCAAAACTTTTTATTCGAAACAACAAAAAAGTTGAACTCACCGAAGCAGGAAAATATTTTAGAGATGAAGTAACAGCACTTTTTCAGAATCTGGAACGCATTTCTGTGAAAACAAAAAAAATTGCGGAGAACGTTTCGGGCGAATTCAGAATCGCTTATATCAGTTCGATTTATTCCTCAATCATTTCTGATTTAATAAAACATCTGAAAACACAGTTTCCGTATGTAAATTTCAAACTTTTCGAAGTATCAACCACCAAACAAATCGATGCTTTAGAACAGAGAAAAATTGAGATGGGAATCATCAGATCGCCGATTCATTCACCAAAAATAAAATCGCATTTATGGTTTAAAGACGGATTTTCATTGGTTTACAATAAAAACACTTTTCAGATAAAATCAGAAACCGAAATCTTAAAACTACAAAATGAAACGTTTGTTTTTTTCAATAAAGATTACGCACCGCATTATCATGAAGTCTTATTAGAACTCTGTGCTTTTTATGGCTTTACGCCGAAGATTATTCATGAAGCAAACAATATTAATTCAATTGTACAACTGGTCAAAAACGGATTGGGGATTTCGATTGTACCTTCAAATATTGCAAAAAACAATTCCGATTCTGAGATTGGATTTATTGAATTGAAAAAGGTAAATCTGTTTACGAATGTTTCTTTAATAACCTCAAAAGATGATCTTTCTGAAATCACGCAATCGGCTGTAGAGTTTTTGTTGCCACAAAGGCGTTAGGATGCTAAGTTCTTACATTTTAAAATCTGCGCGAAACAAAAAAGTGAAAGCAATTCATCCTTATACAAAAAATTCGTTACAATTTAGTACAGTAATCCACACCATAAAAAGAGAACTTTTAAATACCTTAGCAAATTATAATTCTACTCAATAAAATCAAATACAAAATGGCTGAACAATCTTCAATTCAGTGCCCGAACTGCGGAACTCCTATCGATGTAAATGATGTTTTGAAACACCAGCTGGAAGATAGCATCCGTAAAGAATTTCAACAAAAAGCCAATATTCAAAACCGTGAATTAGAGCTTAAAAACGAACTATTCGAAAAAGCCAAAGCCGAATTTGAAGCGAAGAAAAAACAGGAAAACGAACTTTTTGCCGAGCGTTTGGACCGTGAAAAAAAAGCAGCGGAAAAAGAAATTGGAGAAAAGCTGAAAACCAAACTGGAAGAAGAAAACAAAGACCGTTTGTTATTGATGGAAAAAGAACTCTCTGAAAAATCTGAAAAAATCAGGGAATTAAACAAAATGGAAGGCGAAATTGCCAAATTACAGCGTGAAAAACTGGAAATGAAAGAAGCAATCCAGGCCGAAGCCGAAAAGCAATTGAATGCACAACTGGCTTTGGAACGCGATAAAATCAGAAAGCAGGAAGACGATAAAAACGAACTAAAATTCAAAGAACTTCAGAAACAGCTCGAAGAACAAAAAAAACTGACGGAAGAAATGAAACGCAAGCAGGAACAAGGATCCATGCAATTGCAGGGCGAAGTAATGGAACTGGCGATCGAAGAATGGCTTGCGAATAACTTCCCGCTGGACAGCATTGACGAAGTTAAAAAAGGCGCCAACGGTGCCGATTGCCTTCAAATTGTGAATACACGAGAACATCAAAACTGCGGTTCGATTTATTACGAAAGCAAACGTACCAAAGCGTTTCAGCCTTCCTGGATTGAGAAATTCAAAAACGATATCAGAACCAAAAAAGCCAATATCGGGGTTTTAGTTACCGAAGTAATGCCGGCCGGAATGGAGCGAATGGGCATGCGTGACGGCATCTGGATTTGTACTTATGACGAGTTTAAAGGCTTGAGCGCAGTTCTGCGCCAGTCAATAATTCAGGTGAGCCAGGCCGTTCAGGCACAGGAAAACAAAGGCGATAAAATGTCAATGCTGTACGATTTTTTAACCAGCAATGAATTCCGCTTGCAGATTGAAGGAATTGTAGAAGGATTTACCCAGATGCAGGGCGATTTAGATGCTGAAAAAAGAGCCATGCAAAGAATCTGGAAACAACGTGAAAAACAAATCGAAAAAGTGGTCCATAACACCTTAGGAATGTACGGTTGTATTCGCGGTATTGCCGGAAATGCAGTTCAGACCGTAAAAGCTTTAGAACTCGATTTTATCGAAGATGCTAATGACGATCCTAAAGAATTAGAATAATTTTTTAGGATAACTATCAGGAGCTTATTCCAGCTGTACACTCTATCTTTTATGGCAAACCCTGCCATAAAAGGATGCCGTTCCCATCTGGGCTAGGCTGTCATTTATTATGACCTTTAAAAATTCAAAAGCATTATTTTTCCAAATTATAGTCCAATTTTTCATGTAGAATTGTTAAGAAATTTTGATTTTTATTTTTAGCTAAAAATTCAAGTGATTAGTTTTCAAAGACTTATTTCTTTTTTTTTACTAAAAACTTAACATTGGAAAGCTTGTTTTATAATTATCTTTACTTAACCATCAGTTAACAATTTAGTTACATTGTAAAGATAATTCTCATTAAATGCACTTATAATATGGAAAACAAGACCGAAGAAACAACTCCCGAGAAAATTGATTCTCAAAAAAATGAAAATATTCAGCCGGCTACACAAAACGAAAATCAACCGGAAATAAAAAAGCCTGTCCGCAGAGCTCCGGCTAAAGCAACTCCTGCTAAATCTGCTACAGCGGGCACAGCAAAAACCCCTGTAAAATCTACAGCATCTGCTAAAACGGCAGAAATAAAAAAAGCTCCTGCAAAAAATATAGTATCTACAACGGAACAACCAGAAGAAATAGCTGCAGAATCTGCTGTTACTGAATCAATTCAAACTACAAACGAAGTTGCTGTTACAGAAACTTCAAAAGACAAATCCGATAAAAAGAAGAAAAAAGTGAAAGACAAAGAAAAAGAAAAAGCAAAAAAGAAATTAGCTAAGAAAAAAGAAGAAGCTAAAAAAGACAAAAAGAAAGAAAAAGCGAAAAAAGCAAAACTAAAAGCGGCTGCCAAGAAAAAAGAAAAAGCAAAAAAAGCTAAGGAAAAAGCGAAAGCTAAAAAAATAGCAAAAAAGAAAGCAAAGTCTAAAAAGAAGGCAAAAGCTAAAAAGAAAAAATAATATGAATAAAGGTTTGACTTTAAAGTTGAACCTTTTTTTGTTCCCACTCTTTGTCATTTTGACCGAAGGGAGAAATCACACTAGAAACTCCATAAAGTGTAGTTCCAATCTTTGTCGAATCCCGTTTGTGATTTATCCCTTCGGTCGAAATGACAAGATTCCTTATAATTATTGGCAAAAATATTAGCTTACCCCCCAATCGCAATCATACTGCGATTATCGAAGTGCAGTTTCGGATCATCCATTTCAGAAATCGTGGCCATACCAGATCTTACTTTCTTCTTGCTTTTTACAGAAGCCGAAATCAATTCGGTAATTGATTCGCCATTCCTGAAAGCAGTCAGCAAATCGGTTTCAGAATTGGAAAAAAGACAGTTTTTAATTTTTCCGTTTGCCGTGAGGCGGATTCGGTTACAGCTGTCACAAAACGGATTTGTAATTGAACTTATGATTCCAAAATCGCCCTGAAAACCTTTGATTTTATAGGTTCTGGCGGTAAAATTTTTTTCATCCTCCAATTTCTGAATTTTATCAGAAGTAAAACAAGTTTCAACCTTTGATAAAATTTCATTTTGTGATACCATTTTGCTTCTGTCCCACTCATTTCCGGCGAAAGGCATAAACTCAATAAAACGGACAGAAATGGGCAAAAACTCTGTTAAATTGACAAAGTCGGTAATTTCGTTATCATTAAAACCTTTCATCAAAACAACATTTACTTTCACCTGAAAATCATGATTCAGCAGTAAATGCAGATTATCAATCACTTTCTCAAACTGATTTCGAAGCGTTATCGAATGAAATTTTGATGCTACCAGTGTATCCAGACTCAGGTTGATTTTTTTGATTCCGACCTGTTTTAAAACGTCAATATGCCGGTCGATTAAAATACCGTTGGTTGTAATGGAAAGTGAAACTTCTAAGGCTGATAATTTCGAAACAATTTCAGGAAAATCTTTTCGCAACAAAGGCTCTCCGCCAGTTAATCTGATTTTATCGACACCATTTTGTACGAAGGTTTGGGCAATGGAAAAAATCTCATCCGCGGTCATTAGACTGGCTTTTGGAGACAATACGATTCCGTCAGCGGGCATGCAATAGGTACAACGCAGATTGCATTTCTCTAACAGCGAAATACGCAAATAATTGTGTTTTCGCCCAAAATCATCCGTTAAAATGGTTTTAGAGGGTGTCATGATTTTTTCCTTTTAAAATATGAAAAACGTGCAGTAAATGCGGAAAAACAGCATCCATAGATTCTCTCGCTCCGTTTGTTGATCCCGGCAAAGCCAAAACCACACTTTTCCCTAAAGTACCTGCAACCGTTCTGGATAACATGGCATAAGGCATTCGTTGCTGACCATAATCACGGATAGCTTCTTCGATTCCGGGAATTCTGCTTTCTAATAATGGCGTAAGCGCTTCGGGCGTTACATCCCTTGGCGATAACCCTGTTCCTCCTGTAAAAATAACCAGATGATTCTCTTTGACGAAAGCCTTCGTTTTTTCCTGAATAATTTCTAACTCATCCGGAATAACTTCGTAATGAGACGTTTCAACTCCGTAAGAATCTAACTTTTCTACAATGATTTTTCCGGATCGGTCTTCTTTATCACCTGCAAAAATAGAGTCGGAACAAACAAAAACTGCTGCTTTTATTGTGTACGGAAATTTATTTTTGAAAGACGATTTACCGCCTTCTTTGTTGATTAATTTGATGGTTGAGATTTCGATTTCTTTATCAATTGGTTTCAGCATATCGTACATCGTAAGCGCTACAATTGATGCCCCGTGCATCGCTTCAACTTCTACTCCGGTTTTGTAAACTGTTTTTACATTAAAAATAATCTGAATCGTTAAATCCTCAATTTTATATTCAACCGACGTATATTCAATTGGTAATGGATGGCAATCCGGAATCGATAAATGCGTGTTTTTTACCGCAAATAATCCGGCCGTTTTGGCCATTTCGAGCACATTCCCTTTTGGAACCAGATTATTGACCACTGCATCAATTGTTTCCTGTTTGCTGACTTTGACAATTGCTGTTGCGGTTGCTTTTCTTAATGTGCTTATTTTATGCGTAATATCTACCATTTTAGGTGTTTTGTTTCCATGTGAATGTATCGTTTTCAAACATTTCCTTGCCAAAAATCGGCACATCGGTTTTAATCCAGTTCACAATAGCCTCTGTGGCCTCGTAGACTTGTTTCCTGCGTGTTGCCGATACAAATACGAACAAACAGATTTCACCCGCTTTTACAACTCCTAAACTGTGATAAATATGCATACAGGTCAGGTCGAATTTAGCAAATGCTTTTTCCCGGATTGTGTGCAAAGCTTCGTTCGCCATATCCGTATAAGCAGAATAGTCAATCGCAACAACCGTATTGTCATGGATCACATCGGCACGAACCTGACCCAGAAAAATATTGTGTGCCCCAATTGTATGTTTGGATTGATGCTTGGCAATTGACTCCGCAATAAACCCGGGAGAAATTGGCCCTTCTACAAATACATTTTTACTCATTTTTTTTATTTTTATATCAAAGATTTCACAGATTAAAAGTTTTATTTGCCACAAATTATACGAATTTTCAATACTTAATTCTACAAAAAGAATAATCGCAATATTGTCATTTCGACGGAGGAGAAATCCTCGTAAAAAACTCTACAAAGATTGACGACATTCTATACCGAGTTACTTGTGAAGATTCTTCGTTCCTCAGAATGACAAACTGTGCAGACAATTGTGTCTTTTAATCTTTGACTATATTTTTATTTCTTTTTTTAATAATTCTTTCATTGCCAACGCACCGCCTTCAACACTTTTCAGATCTTTAAACTCTTTATTCTGAAGCAATTCAACAGCCATTTTGCTTCGAATTCCGGATTGGCAGAAAACATAAATCGTTTGATTCGGATTCAGTTTTTGTATTTCATTTTCCAGATTCATTAACGGAATCTGAAGACTGTTCCTGAATGTTATTTTTGGAAGTTCATCTTCATTACGAACATCTAAAAACAAGACTTCTTCATTATCAATTTGATTCAAAACTGCTTCAGTTGAAATTTCTTCGACAGTATTTTCTTTCTGAGAGTATTTTCCTTTAAAAATATTTCTGTCCATTACAAAAGAATCATTTTTTTCAAAATCATATTTCTGCTGTTCATTATTCAAAACATTATAAACCAATATCTTTCCACTTAAAATTTCTCCTGTTTCCAGAATCATTTTTATGACTTCATTGGCCTGCAGCATTCCAATAATTCCAACTGAAATTCCGATAACTCCCGCATCCGTACAATTTACAGACGAACTGTTTTCATCAGGATACAAACATCTGTAGGTTGGGCCGTTTTGATAATTAAAAACCGAAACCTGCCCCTGAAACCTGAAAATTGATCCGTAAACCATTGGTTTATTCGTAATCAGACAGGCATCATTTATCAGGTATTTTATTTGAAGGTTATCAGTTGCATCCACAACAATATCATATTTTTCGAATAAACAAATGGCATTTTTACCTGAAAGTTTTTCAGCAACAGCATTTACTTTAACGTCGGAATTTAATGCTGTTACCATTGATTTGGCTTCTTCAACCTTATATTTTCCGACAGATGAATTTTTATAAATTACCTGACGCTGCAAATTTGAAAGTTCCACAACATCATCATCAACAATTCCGATTTCACCAACTCCGGCAGCTGCCAGATAAGGCAGTATCGCAGCACCCAGACCTCCTGCACCAATAATTAAAACTTTGGATTTTAATAATTTGTACTGGCCTGTTTCTCCAATTTCGGGAAGCATTATTTGTCGGTTATAACGGGAAGATGCATTCATAAATTGTAAATTATCCTCCCGCAAAAGGAGGTAATAAAGCGACAATATCGCTAGACTTTAAAGCATAATCGGTTGTTCTTGAAACTATTTTCTGATTGACGGCAACGCTGAAAGAAAGCGATTCAAAACGGTATTTTTCTTCTAAACCCTGCAATAAATCCTGCAGTGAAATATTCGAAGAAACCACATTTTCAAAAGTGCATTGTGTTTTTTCGGCAACAGCTCCAAAATACTTAACTTCAATCATTATTATAGATTTAAATTCTGAAATATAAATTCGTCTTCAAAATGTTCCTGAAAATAAGAGGTCAGTTTTGAAGTATTTTTTACCACTTCACCAATTACAATAATCGCTGGTGATGAAATGTTTTTTTCAGCAACTAATTTAGTAATTGAACTAATGTTACCCACTACTTTTTGTTCTGAATTTTTAGTTCCGTTTTGGATAATGGCAATCGGTAAATCGTCAGTTCTGTTTTCCTTATAAATGGAAATGATTTCATCTAACTTGTGCATTCCCATCAAAATAACCACTGTCGCAGCTGATTTTGAAGCCAAATGTACATCTTTTGACAATTCATGACTGGAAGTTGTACCTGTAATTACCCAGAAACTCTCTGCTATTTTTCGTTGTGTAAGGCTTATTCCTACTGAAGCAGGAACACCTAATGCTGATGAAATTCCCGGTACAACTGCCGTTTCCAAACCAAATTTTTCTGAATATTCGATTTCTTCGCTTCCGCGTCCAAAAATAAACGGATCTCCACCTTTCAAACGAACCACATGTCCGTAACGGTTGGCCATCGAAACAATCAATTCGTTAATTTGATCTTGTGTATAAGCATGGCATCCCAGACGTTTCCCTACAAAAACAATCTCTGCCTGAGCTGCATATTGCAATAATTCTTCATTGACAAGCGCATCATACAAAACTACGTCGGCATTTTCTAACGCTTTAATTGCTTTTAGCGTAATCAATTCAACATCTCCCGGCCCTGCGCCTACTACTGTTAATTTTGGTGTTCTTACATTATGCATAATCTATTAACTTAAATTGATATTCAGGTCGTTTAATTCGTCGGCCGAATTAATATTAGTTAAAGGAAAGTTTTCGCTTTCGTCTATTTTTATAATCTGATGAGGCACTTTCGATAGAAAATCCATCATTTTCAGTTCATTGTTGTCAATCGCTTCTTTTATGAGTGGAATTATTTTTTTCGAATAAATTCCGATTAAAGGATGTATTCTGCTTTCTGTCGCAAATATGGTAATTTGGGCTTCCTGATTGTGTTTTGATATCAATTCAGTCAACAATTCTGAAGAAATCAACGGAATGTCACAACTCAGGATCAGGTTAAATTCGGTTTCAGAATTCTCCAATACTGTATAAATTCCACCCAAAGGCCCTTTATCTTTAACGATATCTGCTGTTTTTTGATAAGGCAAATAATCGTAATCATTCGTATTCGTAATCAACTGAATATTTTTAGTTACAGGTAAAATCGCCTGAATGATATGCTCTATAAATGGTTTCTCCTGAAATAAAACCAATCCTTTCTCTGACTTCATTCTGGAGCTTTTTCCTCCGCAAAGAATAAATGCTGTTAGTGTTTTCATATCAGATTATTTATTGGTTTTACAATTCGATTAAGGAAAAATCAATTTTATACTTGCCATCAAAATCACAGTTCCTAACACTATTTTTAAGGTTTTGTTCGAAAAATAACCACTTCCGTAAAATCCGCCTAACATTCCGCCTATGACTGCAATCGGAACCAGATAAAAACTCTCTATCGGAATAATTTTTCCTCCCAAAAGAAATCCTAACATTCCGGCAAATGAATTGACAAATATGAACAGACTCGAAATAGCCGCTGATTCTTTTACTGAAGCCCATCCCAGAAACAATAAAATCGGACTTAAGATAATGCCACCGCCAATACCCAACATCCCTGACAACAAACCAATTACAAATCCGATTGCCAACGCAAAAGGTAATTGAATCTTAACGGCTTCTTTTTCCTTAAAATTAAATATTCCGAACAGTCTTAAAGCTGCAAATACCAGAACAATTCCTAAAATAACTTTATAAATTGTATTATCCAGCGTAATAAATCCGCCAATAAAAGCTGCCGGTACAGAAGCTATCGCAAACGGATAAAACAACTTAGGTTTAAAATAATTCATTCTGTAATAAAACAAAAATGAAATACTCGAAACAAATAAATTCAGTAACAAAGCTGAAGGTTTCATAATCGCCACCGGAAAAGCAAAAATCGTCATTAAAGCCAAATAACCTGATGCTCCGCCATGCCCTACACTTGAGTACAAAAACGCAATCACGATTAATGCGAAGCTGAATAAGATTATATTTTCGGAAGTAAGTAAATTCATTTTGTTTCAGGTTTTCTTTGTTTCAGGTTACGCTATATGTTTATTTTTACACACTGCGTTTTAAAACTGAAATTCTTTATTCTTTATTCTTTATTCTTTATTCTTTATTCTTTATTCTTTATTCTTTATTCTAATCAATCGGCAATAATGTTACCAATTGTTCTTTTTTAAGGTTTTCAAAATCATTTGGTACAATGAGCAAACAATTTGCTGTTGCAAAAGTGTTGAGCATTGCTGAGCTCTGGCCGTCTAAAACCGTTACATGGGTTTCATCATACAAAGCTTTTAAGAACAATGTTTTTCCCGAATTATTAGAAATTCCGGCGTTTAATTTTCGGACTAATTTTGGCAGATGAATATCCGAAAATCCCATTCGGTTTCGGATTGCCGGATACACATATACATAAAAATTAGTCAGTGATGAAGCCGGATTTCCCGGTAAAGCAAAAACCAAAGTTTCATTTTTAGAACCGAAAAACATCGGTTTACCTGGCTTCTGATTGATTTTATAAAAAAGTTCTTTGACTCCGTTTTTCAATAATGCTTCTTTAACAAAATCATAATCCCCAACTGAAATTCCACCGGAAATTAAAACTATATCATATTTTTCCAGTATGTCTTTTAAAGCATTTTTAGTCGCTTTAAGATTGTCTTTTACCTTAAAAACCTTTGTTTTCTTTATACCAATCGTTTGAAGTGCCGCCTGAAGCATTATGGAATTACTTTCGTAAATTTTTCCTTTTGGCAATTTTTTTCCTGGCTTTACCAATTCATTTCCAGTAACTAAAATGGCTACTTTCGGCTTTTTGTAAACCGTAATTTCAGTAATTCCTAAACAAGCCAAAAAACCAATTGCAGCCGGTGTAATTAAAGTATTCACTTCAAAAACAACATCTTCTTTATTAATCTGTTCTCCTTTTGCACGGACATTTGCAAACTTTTCCGGCATTTGGGCAATCAAAATCGAATTTTCATTCGCCATAACATGCTCCTGCATCACAACTGTATCCGCATCATCCGGAACAAAAGCCCCAGTAAAAATCCTTACTGCTTCATTTTCTTTCAGTTTTATATTAGAATGATCACCCGCTTGTGAACTGCTTACCACATCGTATTGATGTTTTCTGCTGTGAATGAAAGCATAACCATCCATTGCGGACTGGCGAAACGGCGGCATTGCAATTGGCGAATAAACCGTCTCCGCTAAAACATATCCCAGTGCTTTTCTCACTGCTATTTTTTGCAATGGCATTTTCGAACTGTTTTCAGCTACGATTGTTAAAGCTTCATTTACTTGTATCATTTAACTAAATATAAAACTAAGTAAAAATACTTAATACAAATATAAGTATTTTTTACTAGTATGATTAAAAAATTTAATTTATTTTTCTCCCCATAAAATTACTCTAATTTATTTAAAATCACGGCTTAAAATTGAATGTTGTTTTGGGCTTAAAATTCTTCAATTTAGATTCAAAGAGATTTTTTAAGACTTACCTACAATTTTTTTACAATTTAAATAATAATAAAAATGAATAAATGTGGTATAAAATACTACATTTAATTCCTAAATAAATTTTATTTTTTAACATTTGTTTGACTTCATAAAAAACAATAATCACTTAATAATCAAAATATTAAACCCTTTTCTTAAAGGAAAATTTTATTTTTTTCAATTTATTATTAAAAAAAATGCAGCAAATTTTTGGATATTATTATATTAAATTTAACTTTGTCTATAGGATTAATAGAGTTTAAAACTTATTTAAAACCATAAACAACTGCATTTTGAAAACAAACGAAAGCATATCATATTTTATCTCTTCTACAAAAAATACTTATAACACATCTTGTTGTTGTATGTGCTTCTGTTGCTAATTGCGAAAGCAATTCTTTGTTCATTTTCAATTCTAAACTCTAATTGAAATAAACAATCACCATAATTCAAAAATTATTGTTTACTGCAAATCTGTTCCACACAATTATTTGTGCCGAAACAGCATTTGAAACTATATCTGAAAACAAAAAAATTAAATTAAAAATGAAAAAATGAAAAAGATGCACAACAGCTGCTGTAAATAAAGAAAAAAAGCCATTTCTGCGGCAACAGAAATGGCGTGGCTTAAAGAAAATTTATCGCTAAATAAAAGAAACACGAGAGAGTTGAAAAATCAACTTTCAGGGCTTCTTGTTAATTACTTAAACCAATACAAAGAAATGAAAAAAAATATAAATGTTTACACATTATTATTTTTCCTGTTTTTTCTATCAGGAATAAATGCACAAAATACAACTCCCCTTATTCAGTCTAAACTGGATGGGACAATAGTGGATGACATTACAAACCAGCCCATTATTGGAGCTTCAGTTATAATTAAAGGAACGACACACGGGGTTCAGACAGATACTGAAGGAAAATTTTATTTTCAAACGGGTCAGAAATTTCCTTACACCTTAATCATAAGTTACATAGGATATAAGAAATTAGAATTTATAGTAGAGAAAAATCCCGTAACGATTCATTTAAAAGAAGAAAGACAAGAACTTGATGAATTAGTTGTTGTAGGTTATGGAACTCAAAAAGAAAAAGACATTACCGGTTCTGTAGCTTCTGTACCAAAAGCAAATTTATCTCAGGTAACTTCATCAGCAGATAATCTGTTGCGAGGCGCAGTTGCCGGAGTGGTAGTAACACAAAGTTCCGGACGTCCAGGTGCATCTTCAAGTGTACGTATACGTGGAGGAAACTCAATCACAGCGGGTAACGAGCCTTTATATGTAGTAGACGGAATTTTAATTTACAATGATAATAATAACAGTTCTGCCGGAATATCAAATGCCGGAGCAAGTTTAAATGTTTTGTCTACTATAAATCCTGCTGATATTGAATCTATTGAAGTTCTTAAAGATGCCTCTGCAACTGCAATTTACGGTTCTCGTGGTGCTAATGGTGTTGTTATTATTACCACTAAAAAAGGAACAAAAGGACAAGATAATATTTCTTACCAAGGTTATTTTGGGTTTCAGAATGTTTCTAAAAAACTTCATGTTATGAATGCCAGCCAATGGGCAAGTTTACGAAATGATGTACAGGCAAGTATTGGTCAGGCTCCATCTTTTTCTGCAGCACAGATAGAAGCATTTAAAACTTCTGGAAGCTACGACTGGCAGGATGCAGCGTTTAGAACTGCGGCTCCGGTTCAAAACCATCAATTGTCATTTTCAGGCGGAGACGAAAGATCAAGATATGCGGTTTCTGCAGGATATTTTGATCAGGAAGGTACTGTTTTGGGATCTGATTTTAGACGTATCTCTCTTCGTATCAATTACGAAAGAAACTATTCTCAAAACTTTAAATTTGGTATTAATGCCAATTATAGTAACTCACTTTCTAATGGCATAGCAAATAACGGAAGCGGCGGAAGAAATCCAAACCCTTTGGTTAGTGTTTTGTTAACTGCTCCTGTAGTGCCAATTAGAAATGAAAACGGAAGTTATAACGTAACTAACAATCCATATGCAACTTCTGTTAACGGTTTTGTTCCAAACCCTATTAATGATTTGGAAAATACAATTAACGAAACTAAAATCAACAGGATTCTAACAAGCTTATTTGGTGAATATAAAATCACTAAAAAACTGACTGCTAAAGTGGCTGTAAGCGGTGATATAATCGATACAAAACAAAACTATTATGCCCCTGCCAATACATCAAATGGTGCAGGAACAAAAGGTTCTGCTTCAGTTGGAGACAGATTAGTAAGTTCTGTTTTAAATGAAAATACGCTGAACTACAATACCAACTTTGGTGAAAACCATAAATTCTCGGCTTTGGGAGGTTATACACTTCAATATACGCAAGGAGAAGTTGTAAATGCCGGTGCTAATACGTTTGTAAATGATGCTAATACTTATAATGCTTTACAAGATGGTGTAGCAGTAAAACCATATAGTGACGCCTACGAAAGTGTTTTAAAATCCTGGCTTGCAAGAGTTAATTATTCTTATAAAGGAAAATACAACTTTACACTTTCTGCCCGTGCCGACGGATCTTCAAGATTTGGTTCTGAATCACGCTGGGGTTATTTCCCGTCAGCAGGTTTCTCATGGAATATTACAGATGAAGAATTTGCAAACAATATCAAAGGTGTAACTGAGGCAAAACTTAGAATTACTGCCGGAACAACAGGAAATCAGGAAATTGGAAACTATCTGGCGTTAGCTCAAATGGGTTCTGTAAACTATTCTTTTGGCGGAATATTATACACAGGACTTGCTCCTACCCGATTATCAAATACGGATTTGAAATGGGAAAAAACAACACAGTATAATGTTGGTTTGGATTTATCATTATTTGAAAGAAAAATCAATTTTGTTTTTGATGTGTATTACAAAAAAACAAACGATTTGTTAATCAGCGTTCCGGTGCCGCTTACTTCCGGATATGCAAGTGTACTTCAAAATATCGGAGGTGTTGAAAATAAAGGTATTGAGATTGGTTTAAATACAGAAAACCTAAAAACAGAAAATTTCTCATGGAATTCGAACCTTGTGTTTTCTGCTAACAGAAACAAAGTGGTAGCAATTGGAAACGGAGTCAATCAGTTTTTTCCAGTAGTTCCAAACGGATCTTTATTGCAGCAGCAGCCTGTTACGGTAAAAGTTGGCCTGCCATTAGGAACTTTCTGGGGATATAGAACAAACGGAGTTTTTCAGACTCAGGAAGAAGTCAACACACAGCCAAAAATCAACAGTTTAGCCAACACAAAAGTAGGAGACAGAAAATATGTTGATACAAACGGAGACGGTGTAATTACAGCTCTTGACAAAGGCAATTTAGGTTCTTCACAGCCAAAATTTGTTGGAAGTTTCAGCAATACCATTTCATACAATGATTTCGATTTAAATTTCTCTTTTCAAGGTTCTTACGGTGCAAAAATCTTCAATGCTTTAAATCAGCAGTTAGAAATTTCAACTCTTGGAACAAATGCAAATGTGACTTTAGAAGATCGCTGGACACCTACAAATCCAAGTAATGAAATTCCGAGAGCAACAAGTTCACCGTTAGGAATTGTTTCTGAGCGTTATGTAGAAGATGCTTCTTTCTTACGATTAAAACTAATCACGCTTGGTTATACATTACCAAAAAGCACTTCTAAAAAACTGGGAGCAAAAAGTGTAAAATTCTATGTTTCTGCAGAAAACCTTGTTACATGGACAAAATACACTGGTTATGATCCTGAGGTAAGTTCATATGAACAAAACAACTTATATCCGGGAATTGATTTTGGTTCTTATCCAAACTCAAAAACATTCATCTCGGGCCTGAACGTAACTTTCTAAGTAAAAAAAATATATCAAAATGAAAAAGATTATAATAACATTCCTTTTAAGTGCCGGACTATTTGTATCGTGCACGGACCTGGAGGTAACACCAACCTCTTTTGTAACCGAAGATAAATACTTCATCACTCAGGATGATGCTGTTGCGAGTGTAACAGCGGTTTATGCTTCTTTAAGCCTTGATCCGGGAGAGCAGAGTTTATTTGGAAGAAACCTTTATTTCCTTACAGATATGGGTTCTGATTATGCTGCAGCCGGAGTTTCTGCAACAAACCCACAGGTTAGAGCTTTGAGCAGTTTAACGCACGATGCAACTTCAGACCGTGTTCAGGTGGCTTGGAGACAAATTTATGCGGGAATTAACAGAGCCAATGTTTCGATTGATAATATCCCAAAAGTTACAGGATCTGAAGTTGTAAAAACAAGATTAATCAACGAAGCAAAGTTTATCCGTGGATTACTTTATTTTCAGGCAGTTCGTATTTGGGGCGGTGTTCCAATTGTTTTACACGAACCAACTTCTATTCAATTAGAAAGTTTAAAATCAAGAAGAGCAACTGTAGACGAAGTTTATGCTCAGATTATTAAAGATCTTACAGATGCAGAAAGTTTACCTGCATCTTATACAACTGCTGATGCCGGACGCGCCACTTCCGGAGCTGCAAAAGCGATTTTAGCCAAAGTATATTTAACCCGAAAAGATTGGGCAAATGCTATTTTGAAAGCCAGAGAAGTTATCAACGGCGGATATGGTTATGCTTTATTCGAAAACTTTCAGGATATTTTCACGAAAACAAAAAAGAATGGAAAAGAACATATTTTCTCTGTTCAGTTTGAGCCAAACCAGGCAGGAAACGGTTCTAGCGGAAGCACATTTCAGGCAACTTCATTTACCGGATTTACTGCTACTGAACCGGCAGATATTATTTCGGATGTAGCTTTGTTTTATGATATTTATGCAGCAGGAGATGTAAGAAGAGATGTTAGTTATAAAAAACAATTATTGAATCCCGCTACAGGAACACTTTATACTTTTCCAAAACCTATTTTTAGCAAATATCTTGACCTGACCAATTTAGCAACTCCTTCAAATGTAGCTATTAATTTTCCTGTTATTCGTTATGCAGACATCTTATTGTCTCTGGCAGAAGCTATCAATGAACAAGGAGCGCCAACTGCTGAAGCTTATGAATTGATTAATCAGGTAAGAAGAAGAGCTTTTGGAAAACCAATCACAACGCCAGACTCAACAGTAGATTTAGTTGGATTAAACCAAACCACTTTCAGAGCAGCGATTCAGGAAGAGCGCAAAAAAGAGTTTGTTCAGGAAGGTCAAAGATGGTTTGATTTGGTAA
This sequence comes from Flavobacterium gyeonganense, assembly GCF_029625295.1. Lineage (NCBI taxonomy): Bacteria > Pseudomonadati > Bacteroidota > Flavobacteriia > Flavobacteriales > Flavobacteriaceae > Flavobacterium > Flavobacterium gyeonganense. Next base: position 355,048 of record NZ_CP121112.1, read on the forward strand.
GATGGGGAACTTTAGTTACTGAAATCAAAAAGGTAACTGCAAAAAATTCAGTTTCAGAACGTAATAATCTGTATCCAATTCCGCAAAGCGAAAGAAATATTGATCCGGTAGGATTACCCCAAAATCCAGGCTATTAATAAAAGGATTACATACTAGTATATAAAATGATAAAAAAACTGTTTATTATCGCCCTATTGGTTGTTGCACAATTACAGCTGTCTGCGCAGAAAAAGCAACCTAACATCATCGTCATTCTGGCGGATGATTTAGGTTTCTCAGATATTGGTGCTTTTGGCTCAGAAATTAAAACTCCAAACCTGGATAAGCTTGCTAAAAACGGACTTATTCTAAAGCAATTTTATAATGCCGGGCGTTGCTGTCCTTCACGCGCTTCATTGCTCACAGGTTTATATCCGCATCAGGCAGGCATTGGGGACATGGTGCAGGACAAGGGATTTCCTGCGTATCAGGGATATTTAAACGAGCATTGCATCACGATTGGGCAGGCACTCAAACAGGCAGGTTACAACACTATCGTTTCCGGAAAATGGCACGTTGGTTTGGTGCCATCAGCCTGGGCGGTTAATAGAGGGTTTGATGAATCTTTTACTTTACAAAACAATGGAAGCAGTTATTTCAACTCGGAACCTTTGTATAATGATGGAAGGAAAGTTACTTTTTTGAAAGGAGATCAGGAAATTATCCGAACAGATAAATCTACTTATCTGACTCAGGAAATAACCAATTTTGCCATTAATTCTTTAGAAAAACATCGCCATGAGCAAAAGCCTTTTTTCTCTATGTTGCTTATAATGCGCCTCATTGGCCCATTCAGGCATTACCGGAAGATATTGCAAAATACAAAGGCAAATACCTGAACGGCTGGGATAAACTGAGAGCAAGCCGTTTTAAAAAATTAAAACAACAAGGCATCATTGATAAAAATTGGGACTTGTCCAATCGTTTTGAAAAAGTACCGGATTGGGAAAAATTAAGTACCGAAGAAAAAGACAAATGGGATACCCGAATGGCAATTTACGCCGCTATGATTGACCGAATGGATGCAGGAATTGGAGAAATTCTGCAAAAAATAAAATCTCTGGGAGAAGAAGACGATACACTTATTCTTTTCTTTCTGATAATGGCGGTAGTGCCGATGATGTGAAAAACTGGAATTATGTTACCCAAAAAAATGGAACACCGGGTTCAGCAGCATCAATTGACAGTTATGAAAGTCCGTGGGGAAATGTGAGCAACACACCTTTTCAATTATTCAAAAAGAACACTCACGAAGGTGGTATTGCTTCGCCCTTTATTGCTTATTATCCAACGCATATCAAAGGCGGCAAACTAAGTAACAGAGTAAGCCATTTGATTGATATTTTTCCGACTTGTCTGGAGTATGCCGGTTTTCAATATCCGGACTCTTTTGAGGAAAAAAAACTCACAGCCTTAGAAGGTATTAGTTTAAAAAAGGAGTTTGAAGGACAGCAATCTGCTACACATGAAGCTTTGTTTTGGGAACATGAAGGCAGTAAAGCAGTACGAAAAGGTGAATGGAAAGCAGTAGCCGAAAACAATCAGCCGTGGGAATTGTACAATCTTGCTGCAGACCGGACCGAAACAAAGAACCTGACAAAATCAGAACCAAAAATCCTTCAAAACCTGATTGAATTACATGAGCAATGGTCAGCAAAAGTAGGTGTTGAAGATTGGAACAAAATAAAATAACAGTACTGAAAATAATATTACAATCAAATACTCAAAAGTAAAATGATCATTTGAAATCAAAAGAAAATGAAATTAGTATGGACTGTTATCTATCTGGTGCCCTTGTCGATTTTAATGGGTATTTTTTCTATAATCCGTTTTATAAAAAAACAGATCAATAAGCTAGTAAAAACAAAATAAACAATAGTTATTCCTAATTCCTTACTTTATAATTTATCAAAAGACTAGAATAACAAATTATACTAAAAACATAGAACTAATAAACTTTTAATTAATCACTTAAAATATAAAACAATGAAAAAATTTAAAAACAACAGTAGAATCAAAAGTCCAACAAGAGGGATTTTGATTACAGCACTACTAGCAACTCAGTTTGGATTTGCACAGGAGAATCAAAATGCAGAATTTAAAGGAGTTTTTGGTAAAACATTGGCAGATTCAAAAGAATATTGGCCTGAGCCGTTAAAAGCCCCAAAAGGCGCTCCAAATGTGGTTTGGATTTTACTGGATGATGTAGGATTTGGCGCTTCCAGTGCTTTTGGAGGGTTAATTGACACACCTACTTTTGACGCTTTGGCAAATAATGGATTGCGTTATACCAATTTTCATACAACCGCTATTTGTGCCCCTACCCGTGCGGCTTTATTGACTGGAAGAAATTCAGGAAGAGTTCACGTTAGCGGATTTTCACATACGATTTTGTCTGCAGGTTTCCCAGGTTGGGATGGAAGAATTCCATCTGATAAAGGAACTATTGCAGAGATTTTAAGAGAAAGTGGTTATAACACTTTTGCAGTAGGGAAATACGGTGTAACTCCGGATGAAGATGCTACAGATGCAGGTCCGTTTGACAGATGGCCAACCGGAAAAGGTTTCGATCATTTCTATGGTTTCTTAGGATCACAAACCGATCAGTACAATCCTGATTTGGTAGAAGATCAGGTGCATATAAAACCTGACGGCCGCCATCTGAACGAATTAATTACCGATAAAGCAATAAGTTATATTCAGAAACAACAAAAAGCAGCTCCCGGAAAACCATTCTTTTTATATTATGCACCCGGAGCAGCTCATGCACCTCATCAGGTAGCAAAGGAATGGAGTGATAAATACAAAGGAAAATTCGACGAAGGGTGGGATGTGTATCGTGAAAGAGTTTTGGCAAACCAAAAGAAACTGGGTGTAATTCCTGCCAATGCGGTTTTACCTGAGCGTAACCCATTGATTGGGGAATGGAAAAAACTGACTCCGGATCAAAAGAAGGTATACGCAAGATTTATGGAGGTTTATGCAGGATTCCTGACGTATACCGATGCTGAAATTGGAAGAGTTGTAAATTACCTCAAAGAAACCGATCAATTTGATAACACTTTAATTTTTGTTGCAATTGGTGATAACGGAGCCAGTAAAGAAGGCAGTCTGGTAGGTACTATCAACCAAAGTCTTTTTGCTCAGGGCACATCTGACGAAAAAAACCTTCAGGATAATTTAGCTAACATCGGTGAAATTGGAACTCCTCAGGGACGTAATACCAATTACCCTTTGGGCTGGGCACAAGCTACGAATGCACCGTTTAAAAACTGGAAACAGGATGCTCAGTCAGAAGGAGGAACGCGTAATCCTTTGATTATTCATTATCCAAACGGAATAAAAGATAAAGGCGGAATCAGGAATCAATACAGCCACGTAAACGATATTTTACCTACTACGCTTGATATTGCAGGAATCAAAGCTCCGGAATATATTAAAGGAATTAAACAGGATGTCATCCAGGGCTCTTCTTTATATACTTCTTTAAATAATGCTAAAGCAGAGTCGTTACACAAAGTGCAATACTACTATATTTTTGGAAATAGAGCCATTTACAAAGATGGATGGAAAGCAGCCGCAGCGCATTTGCCAGATTCTTTCGCGGTAAAAAAATCTTTAGGTAGTAACGAAAAACCTGCTCCAAGCAATTTCGATACCGATGTTTGGGAATTATATAACCTCAACGAAGACTTTAATGAACGTAATAATCTGGCGAAAAAATATCCTGAAAAACTAGCTGAACTTCAAAAATTATTTGACGAACAAGCAAAAGAAAACAATGTTTATCCATTGATTGACTGGCAGGATGTTTACAATAGAAGAATTCACAATACAGGTGCCGATAAAGGAAAAACAGTTTCTGACCTCATCAAACAAGCAACTAAACCAGGCGGAACCAATAACTAATTACACAACCTGCAAGGTTTCCAAAACCTTGTAGATTTAAATTAAAAGCTTAAAAAAATACCTACAAGGTTTTTGGAAACCTTGTAGGATCAAAAATAACGATTATGAAACTAGTAGATTATCAAATTATAGGTAAAAAGATTGTCGTTGGGGCGATTCTTTTTTTGGTTCCGCTTGTGATTTTGGCGGGCGGCTTAACATTAATCAATCAATTTTTAAAATAAGAAATCATGGCAACAGTTCAAAATTCAAACAAAAATCTGAAAAGAGATTTAAGCATTAGTCTTTTTATATACGCATTACCGGTATTTGCAATTTACCTGTATTTTAAATTAAGTAATAACGTGGTAAGCGAATCGCACATTGCATTACCCGCTTTTCTGGAGTTTGCAAAACCTGCTTTCCAAAACATCCGTACCTGGGGATTAACCGTTTTTATGATTGTCCTGGGCATTATAGAATTTACAGCAGGTCTTTACGATGATGAATGGACAGGCGAAGAACGCAAAATTGACATTGTTAGTTTCCTTGCTCCAAAATTAATTTTACCAGCGGTTATTTCTTTTTTCAGCTTACAGGTTTTACCAGTTTTGATTCCGAATCTTGAAAATGCACTTTCTTGGGTTCCGTTTTGGGGAGGTTTTTTCTTAATAGCGGTTGCAGATGATTTGACCCAATACTGGTATCACCGTTTACATCATCAGGTTCCCTTTTTGTGGCGTTTTCACAGAACACATCATTCGGCTCCATATATGGGAATGGCAATGCTTTCAAGACAAAACTTTATTTACACGATCTTTTTCTCTCAGATTTACTTAACAGCCACTTTAACCTTCTTAGGTTTAGGGCTTCCCGCTTTGTTTGTATTGGTTATAAAAAGCATCATCACATTAACGGCACACTCCAGTATCGCCTGGGACAAACCGTTTTACAAATACAAAGTTTTACATCCGATTGCATGGGTTTTAGAACGTTTAATTTCGACTCCGGCTACGCATCACGCACACCATGCAGATACAAGCGGTGATGGCGTTGGTCATTTTAAAGGAAACTTCGGAAACATGTTTTTTATCTGGGATGTCATTTTCGGAACAGGTTTAATTACCAGACAATTTCCAAAATCGTACGGAATCAAATCCTACAAGCAGGAAGAATGGTACGCACAGTTTCTTTGGCCGATATTCAAATCTAAAAAAGAAGGAAGCGCACTGGCAGAAGGAGTTCTTTCTGTACCCTTAAAACAAACTCCGGTTGTTGAAAATCAGCCTGTACTAGAAACCGTTCAATCCTAATATCATGAAAAATAAAATATTTAAAAACAGCATCTCTGCCCTAACCCTTTTTGTAACAATTATTGGTTTTGCACAAAATAAAAGTTCAAATACAATCTCGCTGGATCGTTATTACAGTAAAATTCAAAATGAGAAAAACCCACAGATAATTGATGCAAGAGGGCCTGAAGAATTTGCCCTGAACCACATTAACGGAGCGGTAAATTTTAATCTGGAATCGAAAGATTATGCTCAGCAGATTGCGAAATTAGATAAAACAAGGCCCGTTTTTACCTATTCTATCGGAGCAGGAAGAAGTGTGTGGCTGGCAGATGATTTATTAAAGAAAGGTTTTAAGGAAGCTTATAGTTTAGAGGGTGGAATTGCAAACTGGATTGGCAACGGAAAACCATTTTATGCTAATTCAAAAAGTAAATTAACGTTGGCAGAATACAATACCATAATCTCTGAAAATAAAGATGTTTTGGTAGATATTGGATCCACTTATTGTGGTGCCTGTAAAAAAGTTAAACCTGTTCTGGAAACCATCAAAACTCAATATGGCACGAATCTGAAAGTAATAGAAATTGATCTTGAAGATAATCCGCAATTCATAGCCGACTTGAAAATAATAAAAGTTTTTCCAACCTTGATTTTATATAAAAACGGCAAAATAGTTTTCAAAAAAGAAGGTACAGCCGATTTGAAAAAAGAGGTTGATGTGGCTTTGGCACAAAATAATTAAATTGCTACAAGTTTTAATACAATCTAAATTTGTAATTCAAATCAAAACAGCTGTAAAAAAATAACCAATGTCAATTAAAACTAAACAACTTAACCTTCATGAAGACTGGACAGTCGTACTATTAGGATTCTTAATCATCGGCATTTCGCTGTTTGTATTTCTTCCAGAAGTACCAGTATTCAAATGGTCCAACGGATCTGATTTACTAAAAGATGTATTTGCTATCGGAAATATGCAAGTTCTGTTGGTTCAGTTTATTTATCTGCTTATTATCGGAAGTATCGCTGCTTTTTTAATTGGCAAATCTGTAAAAAATTTTTTGTTGGGTTTCCCAATCGTTTATCTGTTAACTGTTTTAGCTTTGATTATAGCAGGAAATAGTTTTATAAAAGGACTCAATTTAGAAGCGGTAATTTTTAGTTTGATAATTGGTCTGGCAATTGGTAATTTTTTCAAACTTCCGGAATGGTTTCGCTCAGCACTTTCTACAGAAGTATTTGTAAAAATCGGGTTGGTTTTATTGGGAACCAGCGTCATTTTTTCAGATATTCTAAAAGCGGGTTCTTTAGGATTAATTCAGGCTTTAGTTGTCGTTTTATCAGTTTGGTATTTTGCTTTCTGGCTTTGTAAAAAACTTAAAGTCGATGATGAACTGACGATGATGATTTCGAGTGCTGTTTCTATTTGCGGGGTTTCGGCTGCTATTGCAACTTCAGGAGCAATTAAAGGCGATTCGAAAAAACTGTCGTATGTGATTTCTATGGTATTGGTAACGGCCATTCCGATGATGATCTTCATGCCGATTATTGCAAAATATTTCAATTTTCCTGAAGAAGTAACCGGAGCATGGCTGGGGGGAAGTATCGATACTTCCGGAGCTGTTGTGGCATCAGGAACATTGGTGGGAGAAACAGCTTTAAAAATCAGTACCATTGTCAAATTCTCTCAAAATGTTTTATTGGGACTGGCTGCTTTCGCTATATCGGTTTATTGGACTTATACTCATAATAAATCAGAAGAAGCTCTTGCTTCAAAACCAACTTTAGGAGTGATCTGGGAACGTTTTCCAAAATTTGTAATTGGTTTTATTTTGGCTTCAGTTATATTTTCTTTCCTGATTACTTCTGAAACGAGAGATACCGTAAAAGACAGTCTGAAAAATATACAGGGAATTTGGTTTGCCCTAGCTTTTACCAGTATCGGTTTAGAAACGAACTTTAAAGATTTATTCAGCAACAACACTAAAAAACCATTGTATGCATTTTTGATTGCGCAGTTTTTTAATGTGGTTATTACACTGATTATTGCTTTTTTATTGTTTGGAAAATAATTAAGAACTATAAAAATTTCCTTTTCAATGATGTAATAGTAGTTTAAAAACTACAGAAACAAGAGTGTCTAATACCTAAATTGGTATTTGACGCTCTTGTTTATTTTAAAAACAAAAACTTAAAAATCAATAACTTAAAACAAATTTTGTATATATAATACTCACTTCTTCCTCCCCACCTTAAAAAAAAATTAAAAAAACTTTTGGATATCATTATATTAAATTTAACTTTGTCTATAGGATTAGTAGAGTTATAAATTTTATCAAAAAATAATATTTTGAAAACAACAGGTAGCACAACCCATTACATTCTTATTGAAAATTACATTTATAAGACATCTTCTTGTATGTGTGGCTGTTGCTAAATCTTCGCGATTACGTCTGCCAATTACTTTTTTTTATAATTGATTTCAGGCGAATCATTACCTCATCAAAAAATTTAATGTAAATACCACGCATTTTGCTTCAATTATGGGCAAAAAGCATATTTAAATATATTCAAAAACAAATTTTAAACTCAATAATATGAAGAAAATGTATAGCAGCTGCTAAAAAACAAAATATTTCTGCGGCAACGGAAATATCAGGATTAAAGAAAATTTATCGCTAAATGAAAGGACTACAGAGAGTTTAAAAATAAACTTTCAGGACTCCTTGTATAATTACCTAAACAACGTAATGAAAAAAAATATCAACATCCTTTTATGGATTAGCATTTTATTGATTTCAGTCGGAATTAATGCCCAAAATACACAAGCAACAATCAACTCTACACTAAACGGGACTGTTATTGATCAGGTCACCAATCAGCCCATTCCGGGAGTTAATATTCAAATTAAAGGTACTACTCACACTGCGGTAACCGATTTAGACGGAAAGTTTTATTTCCAGACAGGTCAGAAATTCCCATACATACTGATCGTAAGTTATATTGGTTATGTTACTGCAGAACACACTGCAAATACCGATTTTGTTCAGATTTCATTAAAAGAAGACCGCAAGGAACTTGACGAACTGGTAATTATCGGATACGGAAGTACGACCAAAAAAGATTATACAGGTGCTGCCGAAACCGTTTCTTCCACAGCATTAAAAGGAACGCAAAGAACGCTTGAGAGTTCGCTTCAGGGATCTGTGGCGGGTGTAAATGTTACACAAACTTCAGGTCAGCCGGGTGCCAGTTTGAGTATCCGAATTCGTGGAGGAAGTTCAATACAGGGAGGAAATGAGCCTCTTTATGTAGTGGACGGTTTTCCGCTTTACAATTCCGATTTTACAGCCGGAGTTCTAAGCGGTACGCCAACCAATCCTTTATCATCGATAAATCCAGCGGATATTGAATCGATCACGGTTTTAAAAGATGCATCTTCTACAGCTATCTACGGATCCAGAGGTGCTAATGGTGTTGTTATTATTACTACCAAAAAAGGTTCTTCCAATGCCATGACTGTAAATTATGATTTTACAATTGGACAGCAGGGAGTTCGCAACAAAGTAGACGTTTTAGATGCAAAAGGTTTCGCCAAACTTAGAAATGCCGCACTATATGATACAAATCCTGCTTTAGGTCCCAACCAATATTTAACCGATGCTCAAATCGCCGCATTAGGCAAAGGTGTTGACTGGCAGGAAGAAGCTTTTCAAAAAGGAATTGTACAGAATCATCAGTTAAGTGTTTCAGGCGGTAATAACCAAACAAAATATGCTGTTTCAGGAAACTATTACAATCAGGAGGGAATTATAAAAAATACCGGTTTTGAAAGGCTGAGCGGAAGAGTCAATTTGACTTCCAAAATAAGCAGTAAAGCAAGATTTGGTTTGAATCTTACTATTGCAGAAACAAAATCAAAAGTTGCTCCGGCAGGTTTGATCACTTCTTTACTAAGCATGCCTCCTACTGCCACAATTTACGAACCGGACGGAAGCTACACTTTGCGTAATCCGTTTGAAAACATCTTTGCAAATCCAATTGCAACCTTAAACGAACGTAAAAATGAAGCAATTACAGATCGTATCCTCGGGACTATTTATGGTGAATATGACATTTTTGAAGAACTTGGTTTTCAAAGTATCTTTTGGAACCGACCTTATTTTCAACAAAGAGAAAAGTTACCTTCCATCCTCTATTTATGAAGGTTTGATTACTAATGGAGAAGGAAAAATCGGTACAGCAGATTCTAAAACATGGTTAAACGAAAACACTCTGACCTACTCTAAAGTTTTTGCAGAAAAACACAGTCTGAATGTTCTGGCCGGTTATACACAGCAAAATTCGGTAAGGGAATTTGTGACGGCAGGATCACAGCAGTTTGTAAATGATGTAACCTATTATTACAGTCTTCAAAGTGGAAATGTGGCGCTAATGCCTACTTCTGGAGAAAGTACCTGGGCACTTAACTCCTACTTATCAAGAGTAAACTACAATTATAATTCAAAATATTTCCTGACGGCAAGTTTAAGAGCCGATGGTTCTTCAAGGTTTGGAAAAAACAATAAATGGGGTTACTTTCCTTCATTTGCTGCAGCATGGCAGATTAGTAATGAAGACTTTTTTACACCTGTAAAAGACGTTATCAACAGCTTAAAAATAAGAACGAGTTACGGTGCTACAGGAAATCAGGAAATTGGGGAATACCAGTCACTTTCGACATTAAGCAGTGTAAAATACCTGTTTGGAGACCAGATTTACACCGGCTTTACGCCAACAAGAATCTCAAATGATGATTTGGGATGGGAGTTGACCAACCAGTTTGATGCAGGTGTTGACATAGGTTTTTTTGATGATAAATTAAACCTGACTGTTGATGTTTACCGCAAAACCACGAAAGATTTACTATTGGCTGTTCAGATTCCGTACACCACCGGATTTACGTCTTCTTTACAAAACTTTGGTACGGTACAAAATCAGGGAATTGAGTTAGGAATCAATACAGCTCTTGGAAATACAGCATTTTCATGGACTTCGAATTTTAATATTTCATTCAACAGCAATAAAATTATAGCTTTAGGAAATGATGCCGAATTCTATACTTTCGGAAATTATATCCTGAAAAAAGGAGAATCATTAGGTACTTTTTATGGCGCTGTAACCGATGGAATATTGCAGCCTGCAGATATTGCCACAAAAGGAGTTTTTACAGGAAATGCAACGCCTAAGGCAGGTGACCGTTTGTACAAAGATATTAATGGTGATGGTGCTTTTACGACAGCTGCAGACAGAACCAGCATTGGTGATGCACAACCTGATTTTATCTTTGGTTTTACTAATACTTTCAAGTACAGAGGTTTTGAATTATCAACTTTGATCAACGGATCTGTGGGAAATAAAATTCTAAACGGAAATGCTCAGGCTCTTGAATTGTACAACGGACAACAAAATGCTTCAACAAGTGCTTTAGATGCCTGGACGCCAACAAATCCAAGTACAACAACACCTCGTGCTAAACTGGATCCTGCTCCCGTTTTCTCAAACCGCTTTGTGGAAGATGGTTCTTTTGTGAGAATCAAAAACATCACATTCAGCTATAATTTACCTAAAAAGGCAGCAGAAAAACTGCTTCTGACTTCTGTGAAATTCAGAGTCGTGGGAGAAAATCTTTTCACATTTACCAAATACACAGGATTTGATCCTGAGGTAACTAATGGAACTACCATTTCTCCAGGAACAGATACTGGAATTTATCCCGCATCCAAAACAATTTCGGGAGGTTTAACTGTAACATTTTAAAAAAACACAATCATGAAAAAGACAATCCTATATAGTTTATCACTTCTTTTTATCATAAGTGCTTGTAATCCTTTGGATGAAAATCCGAAAGCTTTTATAGGCTCAGGCAATTTTTATAATACAACAGAAGATGCTGATGCGGCCGTACTATCCATTTACAACGCAATCAACAGCAGTACACACACACTTTACAATCGTCTGATTCAAATTTCGACTGAAATGGCAACAGATGATTATGAAGCGGGTCCAAGAGCCAGAAATGCGCATGTTAGAGCTTTATCAAACTTGACGCATGATGCTTCAAATGACCGTATGTTAGAGATTTGGCGCCAAAGTTATGACGGAATCAACAGGGCAAATGTGGCCATTGATAATATTGCTAAAAATCCGAATTTAAATTCGCAAAAGGATAAGGATTTAATTAATGAAGCTAAATTTTTGAGAGCGGTTTTGTATTTCAATATTGTGAGATGGTTTGGAGATGTACCTTTGGTCTTACACGAAACTACTTCACTTACTCCGGAAGCAATAAACCCTTCTAATACTCCGGAAGCTGATGTCTATGCACAGATTGAAGCCGATTTGCTAGATGCTGAAGCCTTGCCGGAAATACAGCCAATTAAAGGAAGAATCACTTCAGGAGCTGCAAAAAGTTTATTGTCTAAAGTATATCTGACCCAGAAAAAATGGCAAAAAGCAGCTGATAAAAGCAAAGAAGTGATTGATAGCAAGATTTATGATTTATTTGAAAATTTTGCTGATGTATTTAATGTGGCCACCAAAAACGGCAAAGAGCATATTTTCTCAGCACAGTTTAAAGGGCTTACCAACTGGAACGGAAATATGCTTGCTTCTACGGCTGCACCAACTTCGGTTCCCGGAATTGCAGGAGATCAGGCGGATGCTTTACATACTGCCGGAGGTTTATTTGAGGCTTTTGCCGAAACCGATAAGCGTAAATACATCACTTTTGCAGTAGAATTTGTCAGTCCTACAGATGGAAAAACGTACAAAGTGAGTCCGCATTTCAATAAATATTTTGATCCGGCAACTCCGGCATCACCGGGACAGTCTTCGAAAAATACACCCATTATCCGATTTGCAGAAATATTATTAATCAATTCAGAAGCCCTAAATGAACTTAACGGACCAACAACAGAAGCCTTTGCAGGAATCGACCGTGTGAGGGAAAGAGCCGGAGTTGATTTGCTGTCGGTAACTTCTCCGTCCATTAGTCAGGATGATTTTAGGGAAGCCGTTTTTGAAGAAAGAAGAAAAGAACTGGTGTACGAATACCAACGTTGGTTTGACCTGGCGAGAAGAGGCCCTGACTATTTTGTTGCCAAATTAAAAGCAGCGGGTAAAACGAATGCACAGCCAAAACATGTCCATTTTCCAATTCCCCAGAGAGAACTGGATTTGAATAAAAATTTGAAACAGGTTCCGGCATGGAGAGATAAAGTGAATTGATCACAAAAGACTATACAAACAAAAAGATTAATATAAAATTACAATAAGATGAATCAAAAAAGAATTACAACTTTACTTTCGGCCCTGCTGATCGGGGCATTGGGATCTTATCAACTGAGTGCACAAACCAATTTGTCAAAACCAAACGTGATCCTGATTATGGTCGATGACATGGGCTATTCCGACTTAGGAAATTATGGTTCCGAAATTAATACGCCAAACCTCGACAGATTAGCGAAAGAAGGTACACGTTTGCGCGAGTTTTACAACAACTCCATCTGTGCGCCAACAAGAGCTTCTTTATTAACAGGACAATACCAGCACAAAGCAGGTGTTGGTTATTTTGATGTAAACTTAGGATTACCAGCTTATCAGGGGTATCTTAACAAAGAATCTTTGACATTAGGAGAAGTTTTCCGTTCCGGCGGATATAGCACTTTAATGTCCGGAAAATGGCATGTAGGTTCTGAAGATAAAGCACAATGGCCGAACCAAAGAGGTTTTGATAAGTTTTACGGAATCTTAAAAGGTGCTGCCAATTATTTTAATACAGACGGATTGCCTTTTGGAAAATCCCCTTATCCTGTAGCTTTGATTCGTAATAATGAAGAACTGCATCCAAAAGCAGATTCCTATTATTTTACAGATGAAATAGGGAACAATGCCGTACAATTTTTGGATGAACAGAACAAAGAAAACAAACCGTTCTTTTTATATTTAGCTTTTACAGCACCGCACTGGCCATTACAGGCAAAACCTGTTGACATTGCCAAATACCGTGGGAAATTTGACGAAGGCTGGGATGTTCTAAGAGAAAAAAGAATCAAAAAACTGAAAGAAAACGGGATTTTATTATCAGACCAAACCATCGCTCCAAGAGATCCTGAAGTACCAGAATGGAACAAATTAACCTACGACGAAAAACAATTCTGGAAAGCAAAAATGGAAGTTTACGCTGCAATGGTGGACAACATGGACCAGAATGTCGGGAAAGTTCTGGATAAGTTAAAAGCCCTGAAAAAAGACAAAAATACACTGATTATTTTCATCTCTGATAATGGTGCACAAGGCGGATTCAATACTTATAATCCGTTAAGAAGAGGACTTGTAAAAAATGACGGACCAATTGGAACTTCAGGCTCTTTCGATTATCAGGAACAAAACTGGGCTTATTTGTCGAATACACCATTACAGGATTATAAAAACAATATGCACGAAGGTGGTTTCAGTTCGCCTTTCATTGCGTGGTATCCATCCAAAATTAAAGCAGGGAGAATTGATAAAGGAACCGGGCATTTGATAGACCTTGCTCCTACTTTTTATGAATTAGCCGGAATTCAGTATCCAAAAGAGCTAAATGGCGTAAATTCAAATCCGCTTCCCGGAAAAAGTTTACTGCCAGTTTTAATTGATGGTGCATCTGAGGTAAACCGCGGTGCTCCGATATTCTGGGAGAGAGCCGGAAACAGAGCTGTAAGAGATGGAAAATGGAAACTGGTTTCTATATACCCTTCTTACCAATGGGAACTTTACAATCTGGAAAATGACAGAGGTGAAACTAAAGATGTAGCGCAGCAAAATCCTGGAATTGTAAATGAGCTTTCGGCAAAATATTTTGACTGGGCAGACAAAACCGGCGTGGTGGAATACAGCAAATTCAAACAAAAAAATGAACTTATTCCAGGTGCAGCGGCTAAAAAGTAATTGCTTTTTTTGATATTTTAAGCAATTATAAACAAAAGGCGATTGTTGATCCAATCGCCTTTTTTTGTATGTGTAAATACTGGTTTCCGCTTTTCTTCAAATCTTAAAAAATGGGACCTTATTTTATTTGCTGTAAAATCTGTCGAACCTCTGAGATATCATTGACAAAATATCGCGCCGCTGTTTTTGCATTTCCTACTTTAATGGTATAAGCACTATCCATTAATTCCTGAAACATGAATTCGTCAGTCCAGTCATCTCCAATGGCTAAAATAAAATCATAATTGCCCTCAGTTACCAGTCTTCCTGCTGCACGTCCTTTATTTACATTACTGCTCTTCACTTCAAGCACTTTATTCCCTTCAAGCACTGAAAGTGAATTATTAGCCAAAAGGCTTGTCAGGACATGTTTGAGTTCCATGGTTCTCAAATTCGCAAGGTCTGCATCAGCTCTTCTGTAATGCCAGGCTAGAGAATAGTTTTTTTCTTCAATAAAAGTACCTGGAGTACTATCTGTAAAACTTTCAATAATAGGCCGGATATTTTCTTTCCATTCTGTTTTAATATGTTCCAGGCTTATCCATTCTTTTTCTTTTTTTCTAAGCCATACTCCATGATCCGTTATTAAAGTATAGTTTTTATGTCCAAACCAGCTTTCGAGTGTTTTACGGTCACGTCCGCTGATTATGGCAATTTCTGTATTTTCATCTGCTGCAATATTGTCCAGAAGGGCATATAATTCATCATCCGGACTTGCCTCTCCGGGTATATTCTTAAATCCTACCAAAGTTCCGTCATAATCCAGTAAAAGCAATCTTTTGCCGGAATTCTTATAATCCAGTGAAATATCATGAAGTATTTCAGGATTCATTTTTTTTGTAATGGTGACGGGGGTTGAAGTTTTAGTCATTTCAAGAGCATTCAGAAATGAGTCTGCCCATTTTTCGACATTATATCGGGATACTCTTTTTTGGAGGGAATCCAGTCTCGATTTTTGTTCGGCTTCAGGCATTTCCAGGGCATATTTTAGCGTATCCGCAATCTGCTCAAAATTATTAGGATTTACTAAAAGTGCCTCATACATTTCTTTAGCAGCACCAGCCATTTCGCTTAAAACAAGTACGCCTTTTCCTTGTGTTTTTGTTGCTACATATTCTTTGGCTACAAGATTCATTCCGTCCCTTGTTGGCGTAATAAGCGCTACATCAGCGGCAACATATAAATCAATGAGATCATCAAAGGGCATTGACCTGTAAAAATACCAGATAGGTGTCCAGTTTACCGTTGCCAGCTGTCCGTTTATCCTGCCTACTAATTCGTCTGTCTCCCGCTTTAAACGCTGGTATTGCGGAACATTCTCTCTTGAGGGTACTGAAAGCATCACGAGACGTACTTTTCCCTGGTATTCAGGATATTTGTTAAGAAAGTACTCAAATGATTTTATTCTGTTTGGAATTCCCTTTGTATAATCCATTCTGTCGATTGACAAAATAAGCTTACTTTCAGAGAAAGACATATTATGCAGTTCGAGACTATGCATCAGTTCTGACTTATTGGCATCCGGACGCGCAGCATGTTCAAGAGCCGAATTAAAATACTTGTCATAATCAATTCCCATAGGAAAAGAATCTACTTTTACAATTCTGCCCTTGTAAAATATTTCATTAAATCGAATTTCAAGTCCGGCAATCCTGGACGCAGAACTGATAAAATGCCTTACATAATCATAGGTATGAAAGCCAATAAGATCAGCACCAAGCATACCATATAACAATTCATCACGCCACGGACAAGTCCTGAAAAGCTCGAATGACGGATACGGAATATGAAGAAAAAATCCAATGGTAAGGTTTGGCATTTTCTGCCTTAATAATTCAGGGAGCAATAATAGCTGATAATCATGAATCCATACAGTATCTCCCTCATTTACATTTTGGAGGATAACATCAGCAAACTTCTGATTCACCTGCTTATAAGATTCCCAATGTATAATTTCAAATTCTGTATAGGCCTGAAAATAATGAAAAAGAGGCCACAGCGCAGTATTGCTAAATCCATAATAATAGTTCTCAATATCGTACACTGTCAGGGGAACACTGATGCATTTTTCTTTTGCCAGTGCAATTTCAACTTCATTTTTTCTTTCTGGTTCAATTTGTTCGTCTGTAAGTCCAGACCAGCCTATCCAGATTCCGTTTCCTTCAGAGTGAACTGATTTCATTCCGGTCGCAAGTCCCCCAACACTTGATTTTACTACTAGCTTTTGGTCATCAAATTTAAGGTCAACAGGAAGGCGATTGGAAACTATAATTGTTTTATTCATCAAAAAATGGTTTGGATTAATAACATCGTTTTAGTAAATTTAAATAATTAATACCCTTTTACCTAACTAAAAGATGACTTTATGAAGAATTTAAACTATGGTATAATTGGTAATTGTCGAAGTGCAGCATTGGTTTCGGATAAAGGAGCTATCGAATGGTGCTGCCTTCCGGAATTTGATTCTGCATCGGTATTTGCAAAAATATTAGATCAGGAAATTGGCGGAAGTTTTGAAATACAGGTGACTGAAGATTATACAATTACCCAAAAATATATACCAAACACAAGTATAGTAGTAACTACCTTTTCTAATGGTACAGATGCTTTTGAAATTAACGATTTCATGCCGCGATACCGAAAAGAAAAAGGAGGGTATATGGCGCCTCCGGAAATTATCCGGTATTTTAAAAAGCTATCAGGAAATCCTTCGTTCAGGATAATTTATGATCCTCGTCTGGATTACGCATCAGGTGTAACAAGCAGTTATGTTAAAGAAAATCATATTGTCAGCCTTACCGGTACAATAAAATTCGATTCCCTTTTCCTTTACAGCAATTTAGATTTGGAAAGTATCGCTAATGGAAACGAAATCACGCTTAAGGGAGACGGTTATTTGCTAATGGCTTATAATGAGAAAATTTTTATTCCAACGCTCACAAAAATAAACCTTGAGTTTGAACGAACCAAAACATATTGGCTTAGCTGGAGTGATAAAACAACAGAATATAAAAAGTACAATGAGCAGATTGCGCGCAGTGCCATTACGCTTAAATTACTTAGTTACGAAAAAACTGGCGCTGTTTTGGCGGCAGCCACAACTTCCTTCCCGAAACTATTGGCGAAGTGCGAAACTGGGATTACAGATTCTGCTGGATTAGGGATGCTTCTATGGTAGTAAAGGTCATTTCTGAACTTGGGCATAAGAAACTTGCTAAAGATTACCTGCAGTTCATCATTGATTTAGTTCCTAATAAAGATGAGAAACTGCAAATCATGTATGGTATCAATAAAGAAAAAAAACTAACAGAAGAAACTCTCGACCATCTAAATGGCTACATGGGCAGCAAACCTGTAAGAATTGGTAATGCAGCCTATTCACAGCGCCAGAACGACATCTATGGCATTCTTATGGATGTAATTCACCAACAGCTTATTACGTTTAGTAATGATACTGAAAATGGCGAAGAACTCTGGAATATTACCAAAGGTATTGTCTGGGTAGTCGACAAACACTGGCAGGAACCTGATAAAGGAATCTGGGAGTTCAGGACAGAAGAAAGGCATTTTACTTTTTCTAAAATACTATGTTGGACAGCCATAGACAGAGCCATCAAAGTTGCCAGGATATTGGGCAAAAAACACAAAGCAGAAAAGTGGGAACCATTGGCTGCTACTATAAAAAATGACATTATGGAAAATGCCTGGAATGAATCCGTTCAGGCTTTTACACAGTCTTATGGTTCTAACGATCTTGACACTTCAGTACTCTTAATGGAAAGTTACGGGTTTATTGAAGCGATGGATCCCAAATATGTAGCAACAGTTAAAGCAATTGAGCGTGACCTGAGCAATGACGGACTTTTATACCGTTATAAAAACAAGGACGATTTTGGTCTTCCCTCCTCTTCTTTTACAATTTGTACTTTTTGGTTCATTAACAGCCTGTACAAAATAGGAGAAGAAAAAAAAGCGGAAAAACTTTTTGAACAGTTACTTTCTTACAGTAACCATTTAGGATTATTTAGTGAAGATATCGATTTTGAAACTAAACGTCTTTTAGGGAATTTCCCTCAGGCATATTCTCATTTAGCCCTTATTGAAACAGCTATAAATCTTTCCAGAATTACTAATGAAGAGGTTGTACTCGATGCAATCCGTTAAATATTTAGTTTTAATAAAAAGACGTGTCACTTGAAGCTCATAACTTCGAAATGGCTAAAGAAAAACTAAGGATTTTTTAAGACAGGAAATAAGTGAATTTTTCGCACTTATTTTCCTGTCTTTTTTTATTTCAAAATGCACACAAAAAACACTAAAAAACAGAACATTAAATTCATAAACACTTCTCTTTTTATTCTTATTTGAAGAAATTTTAAAAAATATTTGGTTTTTAAAATTTTAAATTTAACTTTGTCTATAGAATTAGTAGAGTTTATAAAATATCAAAAAACTATATTTTGAAAACAACGACAAACACATTACATTTTACTCTTGGTAAAAAATATACTTACAACACATTTTGTTATATGTGCTTCTGTTGTTAAACCTTCCTTCCATTCATTTTTAAATTGATTTTTAATAAACGGTCAAGAATTAAAAAACAATTTCTTTCATGTTGCTTATTTAATGATTTTGATGCGAGATCTTGCATTCAGACCAAAATTATTTTGCCGTAACAGAAAACATTACAAAACTAAACCAGACAGCTGCCACAGGCTAAAAGCTGTATTAACTCCAAAAATAAATCGGTATGAACTCATTTTATCATGAAATAGCCAATCAGCATCAGAACTTATTGATTCTGCCTCCAAAGAAATTAATACATCATTTTATTGATGAATTATTTTGTGTCTTATTTTCAACGACTTCAAAATCGTTAGGAAACGTGACTATTATTGAAGGTAAATTCACTGAATTAGAGATTCAGTTCAATGAATTAGTATTGGATTTTGCTCCTGAAAGCAACCAAAGTAATCTGAAGACCAAAACGTTTTTTGAAGCATTGCCTGCTTTGCATAAAAAAGTCATAGACGACGCCAAAACTATTTTTGCGAAAGATCCTGCTGCCAAAACTTTAGAGGAAGTCTTATATTCCTATCCCGGATTTTTTGCAATTGCAATTTATCGCTTTTCCCATCAGCTCTGGGAACAGGATTTGAAACTTCTGGCACGAACTATTTCTGAATATGCCCACATTAAAACCAGTATCGAAATTCATCCCGGAGCACAGATTGGAGATGATTTTGCCATAGATCATGGAACCGGAATCGTAATTGGCGAAACGGCTGTTATTGGAAATAATGTCCAGATCTATCAGGGCGTTACGCTTGGTGCTTTAAGTGTAAAAAAAGAAGAAGCTTTCGTTAAAAGACATCCAACAATTGAGGATAACGTGATTATTTATGCTAACAGCACTATCCTTGGTGGTCAGACGACGGTAGGAAGGGATTCAATTATTGGCGGGAATGTCTGGCTTACCTATACGGTTCCTTCAAATTCTGTAGTATATCATAAAAACGAAATGAAAATCAAGGATAATAATCCGTTTCCAGAACCTATTTTTTATTCGATTTAAAAAATTTTAAATCATATAAGTAATATAAGTTCATTTAAAAGTAATGACTAAAAAAAATGTTTCACGCAGATTCAGCAGATTATGGCAGATTTAATTTAGATACTATATTGTAAGAAAAATCCACAATAATATACTCAAATCTTTTTTAAAATCTGCGTGAAAAAAAATTAAACTATTGTATAACAACCTAAAACTAAAATGAACTTATATCATTTAAATGGTGAGAAAAACCAAAACCAATTATGAAATATCAAAATATACTGGAAACAATAGGCAATACGCCACACGTAAGGCTAAATAAACTTTTCAAAAACCATCAGGTCTGGATCAAGCTCGAAAAAACAAATCCCGGGTCAAGCATCAAAGACCGTATTGCTCTGGCTATGATTGAAGATGCGGAAAAAAAAGGACTTTTAAACACCGATTCAGTTATAATCGAGCCCACTTCGGGAAATACCGGAATTGGACTTGCTTTGGTTGGAGCTGTTAAAGGCTATAAAGTGATTTTGGTAATGCCGGAATCTATGAGTCTGGAGCGCAGAAAAATCATGAATGCCTACGGTGCCGAATTTGTTTTGACACCAAGGGAAAAAGGAACTTCGGGCGCTGTAGAAAAAGCACATGAACTGGCTGCAGAAATCCCAAATTCATTTATCCCCTTACAATTTGAAAATCCGGCGAATGTTGCAATTCACGAAAGAACTACTGCATTGGAAATTATAAAAGACTTTCCGGACGGCATAGATTATCTGATAACCGGAGTTGGAACAGGCGGGCATATTACAGGAGTTTCTAAAATTTTAAAACAGCAGTTTCCCAACTTAAAAACTTTTGCTGTAGAACCTGCTTTATCGCCAGTTTTAAGTGGAGGTCAGCCTTCTCCCCACCCCTTCAGGGCATTGGTGCCGGATTTATTCCAGGCGTTTTTAATGGAAAATATATCGATGAAATTATTACTGTTGAAAAAGATGCTGCTTTTAATTATGCGAAAAAAATAACACGTGAAGAAGGAATTTTTTCAGGAATTTCAACAGGAGCTGTGCTCTCGGCCGTATCTCAGAAACTGAAAGATATTCCTGAAAATGCTGTGATTCTGACTTTCAATTATGACACTGGCGAAAGGTATCTCTCTATTGATGAACTGTATTAATGCTTTTAAAATTTAACATATTAACATTCAAGCAATTAAAATTAAAATATTCAATAGATTATTTTAACATAAATTTACTCATAAAACATAATAGCAAATAAACCAATCAATTAATCTTTAAAAATTAAATTATGGCAGAATTAAAAAAACAACAGACAGCATTAGGCGATGTAGCTGCAAGACAATTAGCGATTGCTACGCGTTCGGTTCCTCAAATCGGAACTATTTCACCACGCTGGCTAACACACCTTTTACACTGGACTCCGGTAGAATCAGGGGTTTATCGTCTGAATAAAGTAAAAGACGGCAGCCACATCGAAGTGGACTGCTCGGCAAGGGATGAAAGAATTTTACCAAATACTTTTGTGGATTACATTGACAATCCAAGAGAATATAACCTGGCAGCTGTTCAGACCATTGTAGATGTTCACACCCGTGTTTCTGATTTATACAGCAAACCTTACAACCAGATTACAGAGCAATTACGTCTGGCAATCGAAACGATCAAAGAGCGTCAGGAAAGCGAATTAATCAATAATAAAGATTATGGTTTATTAAGCAATGTTGCTCCTTCTCAAATTATAAAAACCAGAACCGGCGCGCCAACTCCTGATGATTTAGACGAATTATTGACAAAAGTGTGGAAAGAGCCTGGATTCTTTTTATTGCACCCGTTAGCTATAGCTGCTTTTGGACGTGAGTGCACACGCCGTGGTGTTCCGCCTCCCACTACTTCTTTATTTGGATCTCAGTTTTTAACCTGGAGAGGTATTCCGCTTATTCCATCTGATAAACTGCCTATTCAAAATGGTAAGTCAAAAATCATTTTGTTACGTACAGGCGAAAGCCGTCAGGGTGTTATTGGGTTGATTCAGCCTGGATTACAAGGCGAACAGTCACCTGGATTATCCGTTCGCTTCATGGGAATAAACGAAAAAGCAATTGCTTCTTATTTAGTATCGCTTTATTGCTCATTGGCCATTTTGGTAGATGATGCGATTGCAGTTTTAGAAGATGTAGAAATAGGAAAGTATCATGAGTACAAATATTAACAATAACGGCTTGTACAACGTAGAGGATCTGCAGCACATAGCCAATGAGTTGTTTAAAGCCCTGCCCAATGAGTTTCCAAAGGAAATTTCACTGAGTCCGGACCATAACGATCATCCAAAAGCTACGAAAGTTGTAGAGACGCTATTGAGTGCAGGAAATCTGGCCGAGTTTACGCCAAATACCAGTTTACAGAATCCAACAACCGCCTACCCTTCTCATTCACCTGTGAGTGGTTTTGGAGTATCGCCTTCAGTTGGAAACTATGCAAACACAGGTGTTGTCGGTTTATACCCGATTACAGATCTGGATACTGTTTTTCCTAACGACAAAAATTTCAACATCAATAATCCTCATACAGGTTTCAATGATGTTAATTTAAAAGAAAACAGCAATGACAATAATGCTTTTTCTTCTTTTCCTTTGAATGACAATTATCTTCCTTTTCAAACGCAGGGTTCCTCTTTTGAAAGTGAATTGAGAGAAGCATTGGCAAATGTCAACACGGCATTCGGAATCCAGTCTGCTTTGACATTAAACCCGGTAGAAGCACAGAATTCGTATTATTTCCTTGAGAATAATCCTTTTGCGTTTGACAAAAAGAATTTGTTTCCAACAGCAGGTACAGGAAGTTCTTTTCATGGAATTCATCAGTTAGAAAGTGCTCCTTTTGATGCTAATCTGATTAAAAAAGACTTTCCTATTCTAAGTGAAAAAGTAAACGGAAAACCATTGATTTGGTTTGATAATGCGGCAACGACACAAAAACCCAAATCGGTAATCGACCGCATTGCTTATTTTTATGAACATGAAAACTCGAATATACACCGTGCGGCACATGAACTGGCTGCTAGGGCATCAGATGCGTACGAAGCGGCAAGGAAAAAAGTAAAAACGTTTTTAAATGCAGGGTCTATCAACGAAATTGTTTTTGTGCGCGGTGCTACTGAAGGAATCAATCTGGTAGCTCAAAGCTGGGGAGAAAACAATCTGTCAGCCGGAGATGAAATTGTAGTGAGTAATTTAGAGCACCACGCCAACATTGTCCCATGGAAACGACTAGCTGACAAAAAAGGTTTGAAACTACGTGTAATTCCGGTTGATGATGACGGACAGATTCTGTTGGATGAATATGCAAAACTACTGAACTCGAAAACTAAAATTGTGGCTTTTACACAGGTATCTAATGCTCTTGGGACTGTAACGCCTGCCAAGAAAATGGTTGAAATGGCACATGTCGTTGGAGCTAAAGTTTTATTGGACGGAGCACAATCTGTTTCGCATATGAAAGTAGATGTTCAGGATTTAAATGCCGATTGGCTGGTTTTTTCAGGTCATAAACTTTTTGGTCCAACCGGAATTGGCGTTTTATACGGAAAAGAAAATTTGCTGAACGATATGCAGCCATACCAATCGGGCGGAAACATGATTCAGGATGTGACTTTTGAGGAAATAAAATACCACAAAGCACCAAATCGTTTCGAAGCCGGAACTGGTAATATTGCCGATGCAATTGGACTTGGAGCCGCTATCGATTATGTTACAAAAATCGGTATCAACGCAATCGGGCAATACGAACACTATTTGTTAGAGTACGCTACGAAACTGATCAAAGAGATTCCAGGCGTTCGATTAATAGGAACTGCTGCCAATAAAGCAAGTGTGCTTTCTTTTAATTTGCAGGGCTACTCCAATGACGAGGTGGGTCAGGCTTTAAACAAAGAAGGAATCGCTGTAAGAACAGGCCATCATTGTGCACAGCCAATTTTACGCCGATTAGGAGTTGAAACTACAGTTCGTCCTTCACTGGCTTTTTATAACACCACTCAGGATGTAGATAAATTTATCGAAACTTTGTGGGAACTTAAAAAAGTTAGATTTTAATAAAAACAGGAGTTTCTTAACTCAAACTCATAATTGCTTTTTTTGATATTTTAAGCAATTATAGCCAAAGCGATTGTCTCCGGACAATCGCTTTTTGATTTATATAACTAAGAAAGAAAGTGAAATTTAAGATGCCATAGCAATTTCTAATGGTGCAGCTATTTTTGCTAAAGTAAGAGGATCCGAATATCCTAAGAAAAAAACATCCAGTATTTCCTGAAATACAGGATCAGCATTTTGAGCCTGAGAAAAAAGTGTCATTGAAGAACGAAGCTTTCTTGCATCTAATTCTCCAAGAATAGCCTCAATTGATTTTGCTTTATATTCCAATAAAACATTACAAATTTCAATCAGGTGTTTCGCCAGAATAGGGTGATTTAAAAAATCTTCTGCTTCTTTAAGATCAGCCAGCGCATAATATTTAGCTATCGTGCTTTTGCCCAAGCCTTTCAACTGAGGAAAAATAAACCACATCCAGTGCGTTTCTTTCTTCCCTTTTTTTAATTCGGAGTAAGCAGTAAGGTAAAGTTTGTTCTGTGCATCTAAAAAGCGTGTTAAATCATTATTTGCGTAAGCCATTCTGAAATAATTTATAAGGTTAAACAATTTTTTAGGTTTGTTTATAAAGTCCTCCAAAACTACTCAGCTTCCGGGCTTAAAGTTTTATATAATTATTAAAGTTACATTATATAATTTCAATTTATAAAAACCAAAACAGCTGCAAAAACAAGTAATGCAGCTGTTTCGAGAAAAATATACAATTAAAAAGAATTTTAATTTTTGAAATAATACAACGATTTTTCAATAATAGAAAGGCATTCCTTAATTTGATCTTCAGTAATAACCAAAGGCGGAGCCAGACGAATTTTGTTTCCATGAGTTGGTTTTGCCAATAATCCGTTATCCCTGAATTTCAGGCAGATTTCCCAGGCCAGATCCGATTCTTCATCAGTATTGATTACAATCGCATTTAGTAAACCTTTTCCACGAACCAGTGTAATCAAATTATTATTTTTAGCAATTTCGTTTAAACCTTTTCGTAAAATAATTCCCAGACGTTCAGCATTTTCAGATAGATTTTCGTCTTTTACCACTTCAAGTGCAGCAATTGCAACAGCAGCTGCAACCGGATTTCCGCCAAAAGTAGATCCGTGCTGTCCCGGTTTGATTACATTCATTATTTCGTTATTTGCTAAAACCGCAGAGACAGGATAAACTCCTCCTGAAATGGCTTTTCCTAAAATCAGAATATCAGGCTGAACATTTTCGTGATGAACTGCTAAAAGTTTTCCGGTTCTTGCAATTCCGGTCTGAACCTCATCGGCAATAAACAATACATTATGTTTTTCGCAAAGGGCTTTTGCTTTCGCTAAATAACCCTCAGACGGAACATATACTCCCGCTTCTCCCTGAATCGGTTCTACCAGAAAACCGGCTATATTTTTTGAGGATTCCAATGCTTTTTCTAAAGCCTCCAGATTGTCATATTCAATTTTTATAAAGCCTTCTGTAAAAGGACCGAAACTCTTACGGGCACTTTCATCATTCGAAAACGAAATAATGGTTGTAGTTCTTCCGTGAAAATTATTCTCACAAACAATAATCTGTGCCAGATTTTCATGGATTCCTTTTACTTCATAAGCCCATTTTCTGCACAATTTCAAAGCTGTTTCTACCGCTTCGGCACCTGTGTTCATTGGCAGGACTTTATCAAAACCAAAATAATTGGTTACGTACTCTTCGTAATTTCCTAATTTATCATTGTAAAATGCACGGGAAGTTAAAGTCAGTTTTTGCGCCTGCTCTACCATTGCCCCCACAATTTTAGGATGGCAGTGTCCCTGGTTTACGGCAGAATAAGCCGATAAAAAATCATAATATTTCTTTCCGTCCACATCCCAGACATAGACACCTTCCCCCTGTCTAAAACTACAGGAAGCGGATGATAATTATGAGCTCCGTATTTATTTTCTTTCTCTATTAAAACTTCTGATTTAGATGAAAGAGTTTCTTGTGTATGTGCCATGATTATGTATTTATAACTTTTACAAAAATAATTATATTATATTATTCTACAATAAAAAACACTACTTTTGACTTTATATATCAAATAAAAAGTCAATTTAATAAAATTTACAAAATAAAAAAGTAAATTTTAATTTTAAACAATATAGAAATGGATTCATTAGACCAATTTGACATCAGAATTATAAAAGAGCTTGAAAAAGACGGCAGAATGGCTTTTTCTACCATTGCAGCAAATCTGAAAATCTCAAATACAATGGTACATCAGCGTGTTAATCGTTTAACAGAACAAGGGATTATTTCAGGGATAAAACCTTTAGTTAACGAAAAAAAATTGGTTACGACTGGGCTTCCTTTACCGGAATAACACTTAATAAAGATTCGGATTCAGAAAGGATTATCGAAGCTTTAAAGACTATTCCGGAAATCACCGAATGCTATTATGTTACAGGATCTTTTACGCTTTACATCAAAATCATAGCTAAAAACCACGAACATATGAGAAATGTACTTTACGAAAAAATAGACCGGATTTCAGGCATCGCCAAAACCGATTCAATTGTAGAACTGGGATGTGCTTTTAAAAGAAATATTACACTTTAAAGTTTTGCATATTTAAATTTAAAATTTTAGTTTTCAATAATTTAATTCCTATAGACAAACCTCAAAAGAAAAAAGCTTTGAGATTTTTTTGTACGATTATATTTCAGATATTTGTTTAAAATTGTAAAAAATCATGAAAAAATCAACACTCTTAATTTTAGCTATTTCCTTGTATTTCAACACCATGAACGCACAATTAAAAGCAGTAAAATACAGCGATGGAAATCAGGTTTTAAACGGACTATCAATTAAAGCTGCAAAAAAAAGTAGTCAGAATCCAGGTATATTACTTTTGCCTGCATGGCTTGGAATTGACAATGCTTCAAAAGAAATAGCAGAAAATTTATCCAAGCTGGGCTATACTGTTTTTATAGCCGATATTTATGGTGAAGGAAATTATCCTAAAAACACATCTGAAGCAGGAAAACAAGCCGGTTTTTACAAAAAAAATTATGAGGCATATCAAAAACGTATTCAACTGGCTTTAGAACAGTTAATCAAATCCGGTGCAAATGGTGATAATATTGTGGCTATTGGCTATTGTTTTGGAGGAACCGGAGTTTTAGAAGCTGCCCGAGGTAAATTAAATGTAAAAGGTGTGGTATCATTTCATGGCGGTTTAGGTAAAGATGCTGCCAGACCTTCTGAAACTATCACAGCCAAAGTTTTAGCTTGTCATGGAGCAGACGATCCATTTGTTTCAAAAGAAGAAATAGCTGCCTTTCAACAAGAAATGCGAGACACTAAAGCAGACTGGCAAATGATCTATTATGCAAATTCTGTACATTCATTCACAAATCCAGAAGCAGGAAATGACAATTCTAAAGGTGCTGCTTACAATCCGGTTGCTGCAAAACGATCTTTTGAACATTTACTGCTTTTCCTGAACGAGGTACTTAAAAAGTAACCGACAAACCAACCAAAACTAAACCAAAAACCAATGTCACATAATAAAATCAGAGAAGATAAAACCTGTCTTAACTGTCGTCATGTTGTAGAACAAAAGTTTTGTCCCAATTGTGGACAAGAGAATTCAGACAGCAGAAAAACATTTCATCATTTGTTTATCCACTTTTTTGAAGATCTGACACATTACGAAAATGCCTTTTGGAAAACGATACGAAATCTACTTTTTAAACCGGCAACTTTAACCAAAGAATATCTGTCGGGAAAAAGACTTTCCTATTTGGCTCCGGTTCGTTTATATATTTTCATCAGTTTCATTACGTTTTTATTAATTGCTATGTTTCCAGTTAAAGTCAACGAAAATAGTAATAAAAGTGAAAAGGAAATAAATGACGAAATCGCTAAAGCTACACAAGAATTAAACATCAAAAAAGAAAATAATAAATACTTCCATTTTTCAAACATGAAGAAAATTGATTCTATTCAGAAATATGGAAAACAAGAAGAAAAACTGAATGCTACCAGCTACTGGTTTGCTGAAAAAGCAATACACATCAGTGAAAAATATACCAAAAAAGAAATTTTTACAAAATTTACAGAATCTTTCTTTCATAATCTTCCTAAAATTTTATTTATCATTATGCCATTTTTTGCTTTTTTCTTATGGCTTTTTCACAATAAAAAAAAATGGTATTATTTTGATCATGGCATTTTTACACTTCACTATTTTTCTTTTTTATTA
Organism: Flavobacterium gyeonganense; assembly: GCF_029625295.1. Taxonomy (NCBI): domain Bacteria; kingdom Pseudomonadati; phylum Bacteroidota; class Flavobacteriia; order Flavobacteriales; family Flavobacteriaceae; genus Flavobacterium; species Flavobacterium gyeonganense. The sequence continues at coordinate 383,220 of NZ_CP121112.1, forward strand.
TTAATTTTCCTTGTAATGTTTATTATTGACCGTGTTGTCGGTCTTTTTGGTGAAGATAGTCCCCTGAATATTATTTCCACTATTACCAGCATTGTCGGAACAATCTGGATGTGTTATTATTTTTATCCGGCTCATCATCGTTTTTATGGTGAATCAAGAATAGTTTCTTTTGTTAAAAGTGTATTGTTATTCATTATAAACTCTCTTTTTATTTTATTTTTGCTAACCTTGTATATTCTCTATACATTTATCAACATACATTAAAAACGAATAATGAAAAAAATTGCATTTCTGTTATTGATTGTTTCTGCATTTTCATGTAAAAATACTCAAAATATTGCCTTTAAGGACAATTCCGATCCTTCTGAATACACTGAAAAAATTTCCGAAACAAATTTAAAAACAATGCTTTACAGAATAGCTTCAGATGAAATGGAAGGCCGTGAAACTGGCTCGAAAGGACAAAAGAAGGCTGGACTTTACATGATAGAGCAATATAAAAAAAATGGAATTCCTTTTCCAAAAGGAGCAACTGATTACTATCAGCACATTCCTGCATCGTACTTAAATGCAAGACATAACGAAAACTTACCTGATTCAGAAAACATCTGGGCATACATTGAAGGTTCAGAAAAGCCAGATGAAATTTTGGTAATCTCAGCCCACTACGACCATGTGGGCATTCAAAATGGAGAAGTTTACAACGGAGCTGATGATGATGGTTCCGGGACAGTAGCGTTATTAGAAATGGCTAAGGTTTTTGCAAAAGCTAAAAAAGAAGGACACGGACCTAAACGCTCCATTTTATTTCTTCATGTAACCGGAGAAGAACATGGATTGCATGGTTCTCGTTATTATTCTGAAAACCCATTGTTTCCTTTAGTAAATACAGTTGCTGATATTAATATTGACATGATTGGCCGCCGTGATACAGAACATGCTAAAACAAACAATTATGTCTATGTTATCGGAGCCGACAGATTATCATCGGATTTACATAATGCAGTTATTTCACAAAACGACAAATACATTAAAATGGATCTTGATTTTAAATTCAATGATCCTAAAGACCCAAATCGTTTTTATGAACGTTCTGACCATTATAATTTTGCGAAACACGGTATTCCGGCAGTTTTCTTCTTCAATGGCGTTCACGAAGATTACCATGGCAAAGACGATATAGCAGAAAAAATCGAATATGATGCTTTAACAAAAAGAACAAAATTAGCTTTTGTTGTTGCGTGGGAACTGGCCAATAGAGAAAACAGACCGGTAGTGGATAAGAAATAGTTACAAAGGTTTCATATCTGTGTCAAACAAAAAAGGATGAGCTAAAACTCATCCTTTTGCTATTTTTTTGAAAAACTCTAGATATAAAAACTGTGTCATTTTGTTTCTCTGAACCTTTATTTCTTATCTAGTCATTCATCGAAATCAAAAATTCTTCATTATTTCTGGTTTTCTTGAAACGGTCATTTACAAAGTCCATAGATTCTACCGGATTCATATCAGATAGGTATTTACGCATAATCCACATTCTCTGTAATGTTTTCTCGTCTAATAATAAATCGTCGCGACGTGTACTTGATGATGTAAGATCGATGGCAGGGAAAATACGTTTGTTCGCAATTTTACGATCCAGCTGAAGTTCCATGTTACCGGTACCTTTAAATTCTTCAAAGATAACCTCATCCATTTTAGAGCCGGTTTCTGTCAATGCTGTTGCGATGATACTCAATGAACCACCGTTTTCAACATTTCTTGCAGCTCCAAAGAAGCGTTTTGGTTTTTGAAGTGCATTAGCGTCAACTCCTCCGCTTAATACTTTTCCTGACGCTGGCTGGACAGTATTGTAAGCTCTTGCTAGACGTGTAATTGAATCCAAAAGAATCACAACATCATGTCCGCATTCAACAAGGCGTTTCGCTTTTTCAAGTACAATATTGGCAATTTTCACATGCTCCTGCGGTTCTCTGTCAAAAGTCGAAGCAATAACTTCTCCGCGTACACTTCTTTGCATATCTGTAACCTCTTCAGGACGCTCATCAATCAAAAGAACGATTAGATAAACTTCAGGATGGTTAGCTGCAATTGCATTAGCAATATCTTTTAACAACATGGTTTTACCTGTCTTCGGTTGTGCGACTATCATACCACGCTGCCCTTTTCCAATTGGAGAAAATAAATCGATAATTCGGGTTGATACAGAACTGCCTTTTTCGGCTAATTTGAATTTTTCAGAAGGAAAAACCGGTGTAAGGTGTTCAAAGGAAACTCTGTCGCGAACTACCTGCGGATCGTGACCATTAATTTTAAGAACACGAACCAAAGGAAAGAATTTCTCACCTTCTTTTGGAGGACGTACAACCCCTTTTACAGTATCTCCGGTTTTAAGTCCAAACAACCTGATTTGTGAAGTTGACAAATAAATATCGTCTGGAGAAGCTAAATAATTATAATCTGATGAACGTAAGAATCCATATCCGTCCGGCATCATTTCAAGAACGCCTTCACTTTCTATAATTCCGTCAAACTCAAAGTCTGAATCCCTGAAATTATTATTCTTTTTATTCTTATGATTTGGATTCTGGTTTCCGTTATTTCCATTACCATTCCCGTTTTGATTCGGATTTTGATTCTGAGTTTGGTTCTGGTTCGGATTTTGTTTTTTATTCTGATTAGGATTAATCTTTTTTACCGGAACAGTTTCTTCTTCTTTTTCAGCTATGGGAGTAGCAGGAACACCTGTTTCTGACTCTACTGCTTCTTCACTTTCCTCTTTTACAGTTTCTTTCTCTTTCTGCAAAGCAACCTTTTTCTCGTATGCTGATTTATTAAACTTAACGATTTTTGGTTCTTTTTTATCTAATGCTTTTTCCTCTACTCCTTTGTTTTCAACAACTTCCTCTGCTTTTGGCTTTGGCTGGATTTTAGCATTTGGTTTTGAAGCCGGAGTTTTTATCTCCTCACGTGGTTCTTCCACTTTATCAAATTCTAAAACAGGAGCATTTTTAATTGCTGCTGCCTTTTTTACCGGAGCAATTCTTGCTCTCTTTGGCTTATCTTCTATTTCTGCATTTGCAACAACAGGTATTGACTGCTCTGAAGTCGTTTTTTCCTGATGCGCTAAAATCTGACTGATCAAAGTATCTTTTTTGACACCATTAAACTTTATAGTTTTAGCTAATTTAGCTATTTCTTGAAGCTCAGAAAGCTTCATTTCTTTTAATGCAGAAATATCAAACATGAATGTTCTATGAATTTAATTATTTTAAAGGAAAATACTGTAAAAAGAATAGGTAGATAATTATTTTGAATGAACCGCAGTATGAAGTGCTTACGGTAATATGATGCAATAATACGAATAAATTTTTATCATACAATAGTATTTATAAAAAAGAAAATATATTTTTGTAAAACAATTTTAGGTTATGATACAACGAATTCAAACAATATATCTGCTACTCACCTTTTTGGTAACCGGAGTTTTACTCTTTTTTGTTCCGCTTTGGACAGTAAACGGAAAAGATTTTTACTTTATGCAGGATCAGGTCTACACCATATTATTAGGCTTGAGTACAATGTTAACTATTATTAGTATTATATCATATAAAAAAAGACAAAATCAGTTTGTCATGGGCAGGCTGAACATCATATTAAATTTAATTTTATTAGGATTATTTGTTTACCGTTCACTAAATTTATCTGGAGAAACTACTAATGTTGTTTCTGAGAAAGGTATTGGGATGTTTCTTCCTATTGTTGCTATCGTGTTATTAGTTTTAGCTAATAAGGCCATCAAAAAGGACGAAGATCTTGTAAAATCTGTTGACCGTTTGAGATAAACCTATAAACTTAGTTTATTGCGCGAAGAGAACCCGAATTGTATGATTCGGGTTTTTTTGTGAAAAACATACTACAATTAATAACAAAAACAGAAAATAAATTTAAGAAACACCATGTTGTAAGTAGATTTTTCATAATTTCGCTTTTGTTATTTCAATTTATTTATGGCACATAAAATAAGAATACACCTAGCAGATGACCATTTAGTACTTATTGATGGATTGATAAATTTATTAAGTACTGTTTCTGAATTCGAGATTGTAGGTTCATCCTCTAATGGCTTGAATATTTTCGATGAAGTAACAACTAACAATGCCCATATTCTAGTACTTGATCTTAGTATGCCTGAGAAAGATGGTATTGAAGTTTTAAAAGAGTTTCAGCAAAAAGGATATCCTTGTAAAGTTATCATCCTGTCCAGCTATGATGATTTAAAAATAATCAGGGAAGTAATGAATTTAGGTGCCAGCGGCTATCTGACTAAAAAATGTGCAGGTGAAAATATAATCGAAGCCATTGAAGTAGTCAATGAAGGACAAGAATATTTTTGCAACTCTGTAAGAGAAAAAATCTTCAATACTTTTACTGAAAACAATCCTAAATTAAATAAAAAAAATATCGTTCCTGAAAATTCAATTTTAACATGCCGGGAATTAGAAATTGTAACTCTAATTTCACTTGAGTATAGTGGAAAAGAAATAAGTGAACAATTATTTATAAGCACCAATACTGTAGAAACCCATCGCAAAAATATTATGAAAAAGCTGCAGACAAAAAATACTATTGGACTTGTAAAATATGCTATCAAAAACAATTTGATTAAATCCTAAAACTATCCTCTCCTCAAATTCATACAATACCTGTAAGAAATAGTGCTTCTTCCTGAGTGTCCCCTGATCTGGATAATGTAAGTTCTTTAAAAAACATTTTTAGAAAAAATAACACATTCAATTATTTATGAATTTGTTTTTAACTTTATAAGCTATATTTTTATCCAATAATTTTTTAATATGTTGGATTTTCGCAATTTTAGAATTCTTTTTTTATCTTATTTTTTTGTATCGCTGCATTTGGCCAAAAGAAAGTTTTTACTGAAAAAGAATTATTAAAACTTTACAACCAGGCAACTATAAATCTTCACAATGAAGATTATGAAAAATCATTAATACAATCCAGATTACTGCTAAATCATTCTCTTTTATTACAGAATTATAATTTAATAGGAAAAGCATACAATACAATTGCAGCTAATTTTGATGGCATCTCAGAACCAGACAAAGCCCTTTTTTATTATCAAAAAAGCTTAATATATGCTGAAAAATCAAATGATTTAGAACTTCAGAACTGGCTATACAACAATATTGGAAACATTTATTGTTTTGATAAAAAAAAATATGAAAAAGGAATTTCCTATTATATTAAATCATTATATTTCAGCAGATCAACCAAGGATTCTTCACAAGTTTTTTTCACTAAGCTTAATATAGCCTGGGCTTATTTTGATATTGGACGTTTCTCAGAGGGATATCCTTATCTAAAATATATTAATAAATACAACGATAAATACGGCATGGAAACCACAGCCGCCGTTACCAACATGCTTAATGGCATGTACTACAGTTATATAAAAGATAATCCTAAAGCAGATTACAATTTCAAAAAGGGTATTGAAAATGCCATAAAATACGATGAGAAAACTGATTTGTCTTACATCTATCAGGAATATTCAAAATTTTTATCTAAAAATAAAAATTTTGAAGCCGCTTATAAAAACTTAAGCTCCTTTCAGCAATTAAACGACGAAATTAATCTTCAGGATAAAGCAAAAAAAGCAAAAATTGCAGGAATAAATCTCGAAATTGACGAATACAAGAGAGAGATAGACAAAATGGGCATTGAAAGTAAAAAACGGGAAAAATTATTTCACTCTGAAAGTGCCCGCAAAAACAAGATGACGACTATCATCTTATCATTATTCCTTATTAGCCTTATCTTATTTTACTTTTTTTATCAAAACACAAAACTGAAACAAAAAAACAGAATAAAAGACATTCAGAATAAAATAAATCAAAACCTAATCAATGCTACTATTGACGGTCAGGAAAACGAACGGAAAAAGATTGCTTTATTTTTGCATGATACTATTAGTGCTTCATTATCTTCGGCCGGAATGCATTTGAATGTTTTTTTATCTCAACACAGTAGCCTGCCTGCTGAGATTACAAAAACAAAATTAATTTTAGACGAAACCCATGATAAGGTCAGAGATCTTTCCCATGATCTTATTCCTACCTTATTGGCACGTTTTGGTTTATTATATGCGCTGGATGATTTATGCGAAAAATATTCAAATTCCACATTACATTTTGAATACCAAAATACCATTCCAATCAAGAAGAGATATACCGAAAAATTTGAAACCAGGCTTTATTTTATCATTTCTGAGCTTTTGAACAACATCATAAAGCATAGTGATGCCAGTAAAGCATTAGTTTGCCTGATTGAAAATCATAACGAGATGATTATTGAAATTACGGATAACGGAAAAGGATTTGATATCAACAAATTCAATTTTGTGGAAGGATTTGGTCTTCATCAAATAAAGGCTAGAATAAACAATCTCAATGGACAATTTGATGTCAAATCTAAAATTAATGAAGGAACATCAATTAATATAAGTGTACCTTTAAATAGCTAAAAAAACGCTTCAAAAATGAAGCGCCTTTTTTATTTCTCTAATGTTATGCAATCTTTAAAAAAGATTTTTTTAAAGATTGCAACTATCTAGGCATCCGTTTTTCCGCCTTTTCTATCATCTTCTGGTTGATTTTTTTCTTCCTCTTTTGTTTCCTCTTCATCTGCAAAAAAATAGGTAGTTTGTTCTTCATCCGCTAAATCTTGAATTTCCTCTACTTCTAAAAATCTCTTTGTCATAATTGGTTTGTTTTAGTTAATATTTAAATTTTAGTCTCATTTTACAATTTCAAGATATTCCTAATTGATACCTCATACGTAATCCAATCTTACTACTTAATAATAATTGCATTACAATAATAATCTATTTTTTTTAATAAGAATAAATTTAATTATTAAATTTGAAACAAAATGTTGTAAAACAAACCACACAAATAATTCTATTGCAAATGCATCAAACCCGGGTTATTTTTCTATCGCTTATTTTACTAATTTGTTTTAGCAACAATTTTTATTCTCAAAATAAAATTCTTTCTAAAAATGAGATTGAGAAATTAGTAACAGATGCGACTAAAAACTGGAAAATACATGACTATGAAAAATCATTGAGACAATCCAGAACTGCTTTAAAAAACGCTATTGTCATTAATGATAATTATCTAATTGCACGTTGTTACAATTTAATTGGCGTAAATTTTGATGACTTGCTTATGCTTGATAAAGCATATCCATTTTATATAAAAGCTTTATATTATATTGATAAAACAGAAAATAATATTTTAAAAAGTAAAATCCATAACAATTTAGCTAATATCTGTTTTTTTGAAAAGAAGCAATATAATCAAGGTATATTTCATTATAAAAAAGCTCTTGAATACAGCAATAAAGCATCTGATAAAGCTAAAATATATCTTAGAAAACTTAATATTACCTGGGCCTATTTTGAAGTAGGAAATTTCAAAGAAAGTTTAGAATATTTCAAATATATAAATGAATTTAAACAACATGGAGATAAATCAACCCAGGTTGCCTTTAATATGTTAAATGGAATTTATTATGATCATAAAAATGATACCGTAAAAGCAAATTTTTATTTCTCGAAGGCAATTGCATTAGGAAATAAAAGTGATGAGAAGTTTGATTTATCGATAGCCCATCAAAAATATGCTTCTTTTTTATTTAAAAATAAGAATTATAAAAAGGCCTACGAAAATATAATAGAATTCAATCGCATTACGAATGAAATTGCTGATTTAGCAAAACAAAAAAACAAAACTTGCCGGGGTTAATCTTGAGCTGGACGAATTTAAAAGAGAAGTTGATAAAATAGAGGCTGAATACAAAAAAAAGCAACAAATATTACAAAGAGAACAATCACGGCACAAAAAGGTATTCAGTATAATTGTTGTTTTATTTCTCATCATAACTATTCTTTTTTATTTTTTTTATCAAAACACAAAACTGAAACAAAAAAACAGGATAAAAAATATTCAGAATAAAATACATCAGAATATAATTAACGCGAGTATTGACGGACAGGAAAGTGAGCGGAAAAGAGTTGCCTTATTTTTACACGACACCATTAGTGCCTCACTCTCATCTGCAGGTATGCATTTGAATGTGTTTTTATCTCAAAACAGCACTGTTCCTGATGAAATCATAAAAACAAAATTTATTCTGGACGAAACACATGATAAAGTTAGAGATCTTTCACATGACCTCCTTCCTACTTTATTAGTTCGTTTCGGATTATTATATGCCCTTGATGATTTATGCGAAAAATATTCAAATTCTACATTACATTTTGAATATCAGAATACCATTTCAAGTAAAAAAAGATATGCTGAAAAATTTGAAACCAGACTCTATTTTATTATTTCTGAACTACTCAATAACATTATAAAACATAGCAAGGCAACCCGGGCTGAAGTTTCATTATCAGAAACAGAAAACCATAAACATTTGATTATCAAAATCACAGATAACGGAAAAGGATTTGATATTAATGATTTTAATTTTGTTGAAGGATTTGGACTTAATCAGATAAAAGCCAGAATAAATAACCTGAATGGACAATTTGATGTGAAATCAAAGATTAACGAGGGGACTTCTATTAAAATAACAGTTCCTCTTGACGATTGAGTTTCTTAGTCTTTAGTGGTTAATTCTTAGTTATTTTTGTTTTGAGTCACTAATATTTAAACCCTTTTATCTATTTCAATGATTTCTAAATCTTTTATTTTATCTCCTTCAATTACAAAGCGCAACATTGTTCTTACCTGATGGAAACCGCTTTTACCGGCTGCACCCGGATTCATGTGCAACAGGTTATTTTTTTTATCAAACATCACTTTCAAAATATGTGAATGCCCGCAAATGAATAATTTTGGGGGATTGGTTTGTATTTCTTCTCTAATCGCTGGATTATATTTTCCGGGATATCCGCCGATATGGGTAATCCAAACTGAAACTTCTTCACAAAAAAACCTATTGTGAAGCGGAAATTCTAACCGGGCTTGCGCATCATCTATATTCCCATAAACACAACGAAGCGGTTTTAATTTTTTGATAGAATCAGTAACATGCAGATCTCCAATATCCCCTGCGTGCCAGACTTCATCAGCCTGCACAACATATTTTAAAATAGTATCATCAATATGACTGTGAGTATCGGAAAGGAGGAGGATTTTTTTCATTCTGAGAAACTAAGATTCTGGAAGGCTAAGATAATGAGATTTTCAATACTATGTTATTCAACAAAAAAATCCGATTGCTTTCACAATCGGATTTTTATATTCCACAACGATTCAGTTAGATGCACTTCTTTGCATCTCTAGATTGTATCCTAAATATAAATTATTGGTTTTTAGGACTTTGGTTTTTTAACGTCTTTCAGATCTTTCGTGTCTTTAGTATCCATCATTTCCATTAGTTTCAAACCCAATAAACCGCTGATAGAACCATCATATCCTCCGCTTCCGGAAATTAAAACATCAGGAATTACTTTGATGTTTCCTTTACCAATTTCTTCGGTCACTTTATAACGGGTAAAGTTATCTCCACCCATCGCGCTCACCTGAAGCTGATACGCTTCAGCTGTTGATTTACCAATTGCCATAATCTTTTCGGCTTCAGCCAAACCAGTTTTTGAGATTCTTTCAGCTTCTGCACTGGCATTTAGTTTAGTTGCTTCGGCCTGCGCTCCTGCTCTGGCCTTTGTTGCTTCGGCTTCGGCATTTGCACGCATTTTTGTAGCTTCGGCTTCAGCATTTACATTCAGTTTCAAACTGGTTGCATCTCCTTCTGCTTTTTTCACGGTTGCATCAGCAGTTCTTTGTGCAATTTCGACACTCTGAGAAGCACGAACAATCTCTTTCTGCATATCTGCAATCGCAGTTTCTTTTTCCATACCCTGACGCTGTTCCTGTGCCATTTTTTGGATTTGATATGTCTTTTGTTCTTCTTCGGCTAATTTTCTATCCGTCAAAGTCTTCATCAACGAATCTGGTGGAACTATGTCTCCAATTAAGGTATCAACTGCATTTACGTTATATTCATCAAGAACTAATTTTATGTGGTTTTTAGCCGATTCCTGGCGCTCTTTTCTGGTTGTCAGGAACGAAATTACATCACTGTCCTGAGCTGAATTTCTAAAATAGTTACCAATAGTAGGCTCCAGAACCTGAGAAACCAGATTATTCATGCTTCCAAAACGCGCAATTACTTTTGGTGCTTCAGCTGCAGGAACGTGAATAATCTGTGCCACGTCTAAATTAAATGGGAAACCATCTTTTGAACGAACCGTAATGGTCGAAAGGTTTTTGTCCAAGTCATGCGATTCACTTCTGGCATTTGCCCAGTTCAATACTAAATTCGTTGTGGGAACGGGTTCCAATTTTGTGGTATACTTATTTAAAGCATATTTCCCTGGTCCAAATGGTTCCATCCAGACACCACGCTGTCCTTTAGAAACAATATTTCCGTGTTTGAAAGTGTCCCCCGTAACATCCTGACCATCTTCACCAATATACGAAATCACTACACCAACATAACCAATCGGCACATCCGTCATTGGGTTTTGCTCAATTAAAATTCCCCATGTATTGATATAATAAGAACCTGCCAGCATAACCTGAGGCTGTAAACCACGATTTCCGCCATGCTCCAAAAACTTATCAAAATCCTGAAAGTTATTGTGCCCTTCGACAAATTTACCTGCAATCTGCCCTTGCGGAATCGGCTCTCCATCAAGTGCCGTTACGATACCAATCATGTTTTCGTAAATCTTGATTTGATCTGCAATTACAATTTCGAACAGAAAAGTATTAATACGATACGAACCTGTGGTAATAAAAGCCGTCTGACGCCCTTTTTGACCTCCATTGTTCAAAAAAGCTGTAGCATCCTGAAAATTATCACTTTCTACTTTTCTGGCCAGGATTCTTCCGGTTGGAATTTCCTTTCCGTCTTTACTTAAAACCAATCCGATTTTACCTTCCGGAATGAGTGTAAATCCGGTCATATCGATTGAATATTGCCAGATCCACATTCCCCAGTACAAACCCGGAGCCAATGTTTGTGCCTGATAACCCGCCTCGCCTTTTGTGGCAATTATACGTCCATCTGGCAATGATTTGTCTGCACCAAACAGAACGAATTTTTTGGTCACTAAACCAATTCTGTCTTCGGGAACGATAACCATTCCGAAGAAAACACGCAAAATAAATTTGTAAAAAACAATGGCAAATAAAATTAAAATTATCCACCAGTAAGAAGTAATTTCATTCATGATTATTAGTTATTTAGACTACAAACATAACAGAAATATTTCCTGTTAAAATTAAAAAAAATTAAAATTAACATTTGGAGTTTCATGCTTAAAAATGTTAAAAAATGGTTTCACTTATATCGTTGGAATTGTCAATTTCTGACACGATTTTTAGCCAAACAAACTATGATTTGCATATTAGGTTTTAAAGGATTTTAACAAAGTTTCTGAGATGCTAAAATACTATGGCTATACATTTTTGTTTTTGGATTTGATTCTGATGCATATTAATCTATATTTTCATTTATATCGAAATATTATACCTATATAAGTGTGATTTTCTAATCTGGGGTTAGACGCACTACTGTGCTTCTCTACAAAATAAACGAGACGAAAAACCTTTGCATCTCTGAACCTTTGCATCTTTGTCCTGTAAAAAGAAAAAACCTTTGTACCTTTGCACCTTAGAACCTCTGCACTTCAAATGAGATATTTTATTCACTTTGCTTATAACGGAACACATTATCATGGCTGGCAATTTCAGCCGAATGCATCGTCAGTTCAGGAGACTTTAAATAAGGCACTTTCTGTTTTGCTGAATTCTACGATAAATGTAATGGGTGCCGGAAGAACCGATACCGGAGTTCATGCTTCTGAAATGTACGGGCATTTTGATTTTGAAAAGTCTATTGATGTTCCGAATTTGATCCACAAACTCAATTCGTACCTACCAAAAGATATTGCGGTTTTTGACATTATTGTGGTTCATGATGATGCCCATTGCCGATTTGACGCTACAAAAAGAACTTATGAATACCATATCAATACGGTTAAAAATCCGTTTTTAGAAGGACTGAGCTGGTATATGAATCAAAAATTAGATATTGATTTAATGAATGAAGCCTCTAAGATTTTATTAAAACATACCGATTTTCAGTGTTTTTCGAAAGTAAATACGGATGTGAATACATTTGATTGCACGATTTTTGAGGCCTACTGGAAAAAAGAAAACAGCAAACTGATTTTTACTATTTCGGCAAACCGTTTTTTGAGAAATATGGTTCGGGCCATTGTTGGGACTTTGGTAAATATTGGTCTGCACAAAATTTCGCTGACTGATTTTGAGAATATCATTGCAAGTAAAAGCAGAGAGAAAGCAGGATTTTCGGTTCCGGCACATGGTTTATATTTAACCGAAATTAAGTACGATTATATTATAAAATAGCCCTGATTGCAATGGAAATCCTTTTTTGTTTTTTCTTTAAAAACAAAAAAGATTGAAGTGAAAAGCAGGAAGAAGCTCCTAAAAATAAATGAAAGCAAAAGCATTTGACACCGGATTATTTAAACGAATCCTAAAATATACCAAACCTTATAAATGGCGCTATTACGGCGTTATTCTTTTTGCAGTGTCATTATCGATATTTGCTGCACTTCGCCCGTATTTACTGAAACAAACTGTTGACGGCTACATTAAAACACATGATAAATACGGCTTGTTGATGTACATTATCCTGATGGGAGTTGTGTTGCTTATGGAAGTATTCTCTCAGTTTTATTTTGTTTTTTGGGCAAACTGGCTGGGTCAGGATATTGTGAAAGACATTCGGAACAAGCTCTTCAAGCACATTTTGAGTTTCAGGATGAAGTATTTTGATTTGGTTCCGGTTGGGCAATTGGTGACCCGATCTGTTTCGGATATTGAATCGATTGCACGTATTTTCAGTCAGGGATTGTTTATGATCATCAGTGATTTGATGAAAATGCTGGTGGTACTGATTTTTATGTTTTATATGAACTGGAAACTGACCTGGATTGTGGTGGTTGCTATGCCGATCCTGGTTTATATTACCCGAATTTTCCAACGTAAAATGCAGGTTGCCTTTGAGGAAGTCCGTACACAGATTGCCAATATGAACTCCTTTGTTCAGGAACGTGTAACGGGAATGAAAATAGTTCAGCTTTTTAACCGTGAGAAAATCGAAGCAGAAAACTTTAAAAATATTAACGACAAACATCGTGTTGCGTGGATCAAAACGATTTTATATAACTCGATCTTTTTTCCGATTGCCGATATTATTTCGTCTATCACTTTAGGACTGGTTGTTGTTTTTGGTGGATTTAAAATTCTGAACGGAGATAACTTTACGACTTTCGGGGATTTATTTTCGTATACTATGTTCATCGGAATGCTGTTTAATCCGCTTCGTCAGATTGCGGATAAATTCAATGAGATGCAATTAGGAATGATTGCTGCCAATCGTGTTTTTGATATTATTGACACACAGGATCACATTCAGGACACCGGAACCCTCGAGGCACCTGTTTTTCAGGGAAGCATAGAATTTAAAGACATTCGTTTTAGTTACATTCCGGAAGAAGAAGTTATAAAAGGTATTAATTTATCTGTAGCTTCGGGACAGACAATCGCTATTGTGGGTTCGACGGGAGCCGGAAAATCTACTATTATAAATTTACTAAACCGCTTTTACGAAATTAACAGCGGAAGCATTTTTATCGACGGAAATAATATAGAAAACTATACTCTGGCCTCTTTGCGAAAACAGATTGCGGTGGTTTTACAGGATGTTTTTTTGTTTGCCGATACCATTTACAATAACATTACTTTACACAATCCCGAAATTACTCGTGAACAGGTTATTGATGCCGCTAAAAAAATTGGCGTGCACGATTTTATCATTAACCTGCCTGATAATTATGACTTTGATGTAAAAGAGCGAGGTGTTATGCTTTCTTCCGGGCAACGACAACTGATTGCATTTTTACGTTCGTATGTGAGCAATCCGAGTATTTTGATTTTGGATGAAGCTACCTCTTCAATCGACACCTATTCTGAAGAATTGATTCAGCGCGCTACAGAAACAATTACCAAAGGCCGTACTTCTATTGTTATTGCACATCGTCTGGCTACTATTGTTAATGCTGATAAAATTGTGGTGATGGATAAAGGTCTGATAGTTGAGCAAGGCACTCATCAGGAATTACTCAATAAAGCTGATGGTTATTACAAAAATCTGTACGACTCGCAATTTTCGGTTGCTAATTAAAACAGTCGTATCTTTATATTGTTCACTTGAAATTTAAATTAAAAAAAATAACGTCACGCCGTGCATTCGTAATTTATGTGATTGTCTCTATTCTCATTACGGTTTCTTCTGTTTACATATTAAGTAATTTAATTACAGATCTTACCGAAAAAGCAAATGAGGAAGGGGCACAACGTAATTTTATCAAGAAACAGGAATTCATGTCCCAAGAGTTTTCAAACCTGCTCGAACAGGAAAACATAATAAGACACGTTTTAAAAATTAGCAATCCGGAAAATTTGTCTTCTAATTTAAAGGTTTTGTCATCGGTACAGACAACCAATTCTTTGATCGTAAATAACTGGTTTCAGATTAATGATGAAAGAATTCAGTTTGGAACTGATTCTACTGCTACTCAGGCAGAAATTAATGATACTGAAAATTTTGTTCTTCAACATAAAAATGCAAACTATATAAGTAAAATTGTTCCTTTTGGAAAGGAATGGATCTGGCGGATTTACTTTAAACTAATTTCTAAAAATCATACAACTGTCCGTTTTGGTTACGACATCAGCCTAAAAAAACTTCACGATTATTTTTCTAAAGTAGATAAGTCCAGGTCGGCAACAAATTATGCTTTCATTTTTGATAAATCAGGAAGATGTATTTATCATCCGGAATCTAACTTTATAGGAAAAAATATTTATGAGATTTCTTCTACCAGATCAATTGACACCATTTTTACTAAAAAGCAGGATTTTGTAAAAAGAGTTACGATGTCTGAATTCTTGAAAGTGGATGTGATTCGGTTTACAAAAAGGCTTGATGTCAAAGGTTCTCACTGGTTTATATGTGTTAGTTTTCCAAAAAATGTTATTGACGAAAATGTGACGCTGATAAAAAAATATTCAACCTGGATTTATTCTATAACAACTGTAATGTTATTGTTGATTTTCTATTTATTCTCTTATGCCAACAGACGTGCTTACAGAGAAAAGGGAATCGCTATTAAAGAAAAAAACCGACTTCTGGTTGAGAACGAAAAAATTATAAAAGAAAAAGCTCTGATCCAGCTTCAGCAATTAAAGGAGCAAATTAATCCGCACTTTTTGTTTAATTCGCTCAATTCTCTTTATATGCTGGTGGGAACCGATGTGAAAACAGCACAGAAATTTACATTGAACTTATCCCGTATTTATCGTTATCTGATCGATCCTCCAAAAAAGAATATAGTTCCGTTGAAGGACGAATTATTATTTATTGAAAAATATATCTTTTTACAGCAAACCCGTTTTAAGGAAGAATTATTTTTTTCTATCAAAATTGAAGACGAAACTGCACTGGAAAAATTTATTCCGTATCTGGCATTTCAGGTTGTTGTCGAAAATGCGATCAAGCACAATATGGCAACACAGGAAAATCCTTTAACAACTCAAATTATAATCCAGAAAGATCAGGTCATTATTAGTAACAATCTCCAAAAAAAGACACACAGCGAACCTGGTGCCAATTTTGGCTTAAAATACCTGTCGAGTATTTATACTTTTTATTCCAGAACCAATTTTGAAACTTCAGAAAAAGACGGCAATTTTGTATGCATTCTGCCATTAATATCCATTCACTCCTAAAAATAAGCCACTCACTCCCTTTCCTTTTTTATTTGAACATGAAACTAATAGTTTCGCGTTAAAATTAACCTAAAATTAACAACAATGAGGGAAAAGGCATTCCTACATCATGTAAAATTATTCTGCTTATTAATTTTACTATTATTCATTCCTGTTACGGTTCTTTCGCAAAAGAAAAAGAAAAAAGACGCAGAGACTGAACTAGTAAAAAAAGATTCTACTGACGCCAAAAAAGGAAAAAAATACAATGACCTTATAAAAAAAGGAACTGTAAAAAAGGGTCTCTTCAATATTATACAAGTTAAAACTGATGTTTATTTTGAAATTCATGACAGTTTATTTAAAAGAGAGTTTTTAGTTGTAAACAAAGTATCACAGGTTCCTTTTCAGATAAACGAATATGGCTTAAACAAAGGGATGAATTATGAGAACAAAGTAATCAGTTTTTATAAAGATACAATTGCAAACAAAGTTTGGGTGAAGTCTTATCTTCCAAAAGTTTCTTCTCCTAAGGATGATGCCATAACAGCTTCTGTAAAAGATAATTTTGCGGAGTCTATCATTGAGGTTTTTGATATTGAAAGTAAAAATAACGACTCGACTTCGGTTGTTATTAAAGTAAATAAAATTTTTGACGGTAAACAGAAGAGTTTCAATGACCTAATAAGCAATGTTGGATTAAGCAGTTCTGTAAAATCTGATTTATCTTATATAGAAAGTACAAAATCATTTCCAAAAAACATTATTGTAAAGTCGCAGTTAACGACTTCTCTTCTGGAAGATGGAATTCCAGCATCAGTAACGCTTGGCGTAACAAGTAATATTATTTTATTGGACAAAACCCCAATGAAATCTCGTTTTTCTGACACCCGTATTGGATATTTCACTGAAAAGCATTGGTATTTTGCCGATGCACAGCAGGCGATGCTTGAAAAAGAATTGATTACCCGCTGGCGTTTAGAACCCAAAAAAGAAGATGAAGAACGATATTTGAAAGGAGAATTAGTAGCGCCTAAAAAGCCAATCGTGTATTATATTGATCCATCAACCCCAAAGCAATGGAGAAAATATATTATTGACGGTGTTCACGATTGGCAAACGGCCTTTGAAAAAGCCGGTTTTAAAAATGCTATTATTGCAAAAGAGCCTACTGAAAATGATTTAGATTTTGATGTTGATGATGTTCGTTATTCTGTAATTACTTATGCAGCATCTCCAAAATCCAATGCTATGGGACCATCTGTTGTTGACCCGAGAAGCGGTGAAATTATTGAAGCAGACATTATATGGTGGCACAATGTGATGACTTCCCTTCAAAGCTGGATGCGTATCCAGACCGGCCCGATTGATCCGAAAGCCAGAGCAAATACTTTTAGTAATGAGCATATGGGAGAAGCAGTACGTTTTGCATCGTCTCACGAAGTAGGACACACATTTGGTTTAAAACACAATATGGGATCTTCGTTTGCTTATGATGTTGAATCTTTACGGTCTAAAGAATTTACGGCAAAAATGGGCGGCACTGCTCCTTCTATAATGGATTATGCCAGATACAATTATGTAGCACAGCCGGAAGATAGTGTTACGGTTATCACTCCTAAAATTGGAGAATACGATAAGTACGCAATTGAATGGGGATACAGATGGTACCCACCTAATGAAAACGAAACTGTTAAACTAAACACTCTGATTGCCAAACACCAAAACGATCCTGTTTATTTTTATGGTGAACAGCAGGGCGAGGTAATTGACCCGCGTTCACAGTCTGAAGATTTAGGAAATGATGCTGTAAAAGCAAGCGAATACGGTTTGAAAAACTTAAAACGTGTTGTCGATAATATCTTAAGCTGGACATACGATAAAGACCAGCCTTACTACGAAACAGGTAAACTGTATATTGGAGCTATCGGACAATGGCAAATGTACAACCGTCATGTAATGAACAATATTGGCGGTATTTACTTAAACCCAACTGTTCACGGCGATAACAAACAAAGTTATGTTCCGGTTCCTGCAGCCATGCAAAAAAAAGCTGCTGATTATTTAGTTAAAAATGTACTTACGATTCCGCAGTGGTTGTTTTTCAATACCATTTTAGACAAGACAAATCCGCTGAAAGACACTCCTCTTGGACCTTATGAGTACACTCCTTATACCCTTTCAAGAGAATTACAATACGATATCATGTATAAATTATTAGGTGATGAGCGTTTACTTCGAATGACAGAAAACGAATTATACCAGCGAAATAAAACCAATGAAAAGGTTTTTACCGTAAATGAGTTGTTTAAAAAAATGCATCAGAGTGTATTTTTAGGAACTATTCAAAACAAATCGCTTACCATTCTGGAGCGTATGACGCAAAAGAATTATGTGGATGTTTTAATTATTTCGACCAATAAATTATTTGAAAAAACAGACCCTAAAAACATAATCGACTTACGAGAAACATTACAAATGCCTCATTTATGTTCTCTTGATGATGAACATATGGCAAGAAACATCAATCAGTCTTTTTTAAAAAGAGTTACGGAAGTAACTTCTGATAAAAAAGGAGAATTGGGCAAAGTACTTCAATTGTTAAGAACAAAAAGAAGCATAGGAGATCAGTCGACCCAAAACCATTACCGCGATTTGATACAACGAATCGAAAAAGCCCTAAATAATACAACCTTTTAATACAAACCCAATTCCAAAAACATGAAAAAAATTTTACATGCCTTACTGCTGTTCCTGGCCATCGCAGGATACTCGCAGGAAACCCGAACAATTACGGGAATAATACTGGACGAAAGCGACAAATCCCCTATTCCGGGAGCTTCTATTTTTGTCGAAAACAATTCGATTTCCAATAAAACTTCAATGGCTGGAATTATTGAGAGTTCAACTATAGGAACTACTACCGATTTTGATGGTAAATTTCAATTAAAAATAGCCAAAAATGTAACTTCCCTGAGAGTAACTTTTATGGGATATGTTTCTTATACTTTAGACCTTTCTGCACAGAGAGATTACACTATTAATTTAAAGTCTGAAACTGCAAAACTTCAGGAAGTTGTGGTTACAGGTTACCAAAAAATCGAGAAAAGAAAACTTACTGCTGCGGTTTCTAAGATAGATATGGCTGCGATCCAGCAGACAGGGGTTTCCAGTATCGACCAGTTATTAGTAGGACAAATTGCCGGTGTTGCTGTAAGTACACCATCCGGAGCACCTGGAGCACCTGCAAGAATCAGAATCAGGGGTACAGCTTCTCTTAATGGTACACAAGATCCTTTATGGGTACTTGATGGTTTGCCTTTAGAAGGAAATGAAGTTCCTAAAAACTTTGATAAGGATAATATCGACGTATTAAGCAACTACTCTATTTCTGGTTTAAACCCGGATGACATTAAAGATATTACCATTTTAAAAGATGCAGCCGCAACAGCTATTTACGGAGCCCGTGCTGCAAATGGCGTAATTGTGGTAACTACTAAAAAAGGTAGGGCAGGTAAAATGGTCGTAAGTTTCAACACAAACACTTTCATCACACAAAGACCTGATTTCTCTAAATTGAATTTGATGAATTCTTCTGAAAAAGTTGATTTGGAACTTGACATGGCAAGCCGTGCGGATTTAACATACAGGGATACCGGTGGAGATATTACCCGCATCTTAAACGGATCTAACGAATTAGCAGCCTTCAGATCTGGAGGATTCTCTTCTTTGAGCCCGGCAACTCAGCAATCTATCAATGATTTAAGAAATAACAATACAAACTGGGGTAACCTATTATATCAAACCGCGGTGAATACACAGCATGGTTTAAGTTTATCCGGAGGTGGGGAAAAATCAGACTACTATTTTTCTGTAGGATACTATGATGAAAAAGGAACTACAGTTGGAACCGGTTTCAAGCGTTACAACTTAACCTTAAAAAACAACTTTGAGTTAACAGACAAATTTAAAATTGGTGTTGGAATTTTTGGTTCAGAAAGCAAAACATCATCTTATTTAACAGATACAGATTTGTTTACAAACCCTGCCAATTACTCAAGAAACGTAAACCCATATTTAACTCCATATAATGCTGATGGCAGTTATAAATATGATCAGGATATTGCGGGATACTCTGACCGTTATGTTCCTTTTAACATTCTGGAAGAAAGACAAAACACGTCTTATGATTTAAAGTCAAGAGCTGTAAAAGCTTTATTTGATGCAGAATATAAAATAACAGACGCTCTAAAAGTTACTTCACAGTTAGGTTTACAATTAGACAATTCTTCAAGCGAAAAATTTGCTGATAAAGACACGTATTACACCAGAAAACAAAAGGAAGGATCTCGTTACTTTAATAACGGAACCTACAAATATTTCCTTCCTGAAGGTGGTATTATTCAAAATTCCAACACAGACTTCTTCCAATATAACCTGAAAACAATGGTTAACTACAAGAAAACTTTAGCAGAGAAACATGAAATTGAAGCAATGGTTGGTAATGAATTAAGAAGAAGTTACACAACATTTGTAGGAACTAAAGGTTTTGGTTTTGATAAAAATAATTTGACTACTCAGCAAATTGTATTCCCTAATACAGATTTTTCTACGTATGAAATTTATAAAACCTATGTAAAAAATGAAAATGAGAATGCATTTGCTTCATTTTTTGCAACAGCAGCTTATACTTATAACAGAAAGTACAGTATATTTGGAAGTGTTAGATATGATGGTTCTGATTTATTTGGTGTAGATCCAAAATATAAATATTTACCACTTTGGTCAACATCTGCTTCATGGACAGTATCTGAAGAAGATTTCTTAAAAGAAAACTTAACCCTTTCAAACCTTAGACTTCGTGCTTCTTATGGTTTACAAGGTAACATTGACAAGGGCACTTCTCCTTATGTAATGGGTAGAAATAATAGTGCAGTAATTCTACCTGGACAAACAGAGCCTGTAATTGTGATTGACAGTCCGCCTAATGACAAATTACGCTGGGAAAAAACTGAAAACGTTAACCTTGGTGCTGACATAGGCCTTTTCAATAATCGTATCAGCATTGTAACTGATTTATACGGAAGAAAAAGTTCTGACTTAATAGGATTAAGAGCACTTCCTTTAGAAAATGGTTTTGAATATAGCAACTTAAACTGGGCACAAGTAAGTAATAAAGGTTACGAGATTACTTTGTCTACTAAAAACATTGATCGTCCCAACTTTAAATGGAATACAAGCATTAACTTTTCTCACAACAAAAGTAATGTTGACCGTATAGAAGTTCGTGATACTGATTACATGCCAAGCAGAGAAGGTCTTCCAGTAAATGCAGTATTCGGATTTAAAACAAACGGTATTGACGAGAACGGATATCCTTTGTTCGTAAATAAAAACGGAGAAACAGTAAATACACAGACCTTTTTTGGATTATTCGATCCTTTTGCTGACTTTTTCCCTGGAGAACTTACACAATCAAGTTTAACTGCCAGTGAATTTAGAAATTTGTTTACTTATTTAGGAGACAGAGATCCAAAATTTACAGGTGGTATTACTAACACATTTAAAGTAAGCAATTTTGACTTAACCATAGCAGCATCTTTCAATATTAAACAGACTGTTACAAAAACACCTCCATACAACGGAACACTCGTAGACAGAGGTCAAAATTACAGCAGGGATATTTTAGACGCATGGTCTCCAACCAATACATCATCTAATTTACCTGGAATTACAAGTAAAGATTCTGGAACCGGTGATTCTTACATGGCCTATTTGTGGTATTCAGGACAAAATCAAATAACTACTTACAATTATTTAGATACATGGACAAGTGAAATGAGTTATATGAGATTGAGCAGTATGCGTTTGGGATATACTTTCCCTAAAACAATTACAGATTATCTTAATATTCAAAGCATCAGATTTAATGTTGAGGCAAGAAACTTATTCGTAATTAGTTCTGACTATAAAGGTTATTTTGACCCGGAAACTTTCGGAAACATCTATGCTCAACCAGTTCCTAAGTCATTTACTTTAGGATGTAATGTAACTTTCTAATAACAATTAAAGATGAAAAAAATCTCAAAATATATACTACTTTTTGTTGCTGCTATGGCTGTAACAAGCTGCGATGATTATCTGGATATCCAACCGGTAGGGCGTGTTATTCCGGAAACGTTAGATCAATATCGTGCAGTTTTAACCAAAGGATACCACACTTACCCTCAACACAAATCTTTAACAGCAGTTCGTACAGATGAATTGGCTTTAAATGAATTTAGTGACGATATAATTTATTACCGCGATATTTATATCTGGAAAGATGCTAATCCTGATCGTATCACGACCACTTTTCATTATCAGGATCTTTACACGGTAATTTTTTATACAAATGTTATTATCAATGAAGCTTCTAAAAAATTGGAAGTGTCAGAAGAAAGAAACCAACTAATTGGAGAAGCTTATGCTTTAAGAGCAATGGCTTACTTTGATTTGGTTAACCTTTTCGGAAAACATTACAATGCAGCAACAGCTGCTACAGATAAGGGGGTACCATTAGCACTAGAGATTGATTTAGAGCAGGCTTTCGTTCCTCAAAGTGTTGAAGTAATTTACAATCAAATTATTTCAGATACCAACAAAGCTGAAGAAATGATCAATTTAAATACGCAGCCAACTGGTAAAAATTATCGTTTTTCGAAAGCAGCTTTATACGCTTTTGAAAGCCGCATTTACTTATATCAGCAACAATGGCAAAAATCGTTTGACGCTGCAGAAAAAGCTTTAGCAATCAATAATGCATTAATTGACTTAAAAGCCACTCCTGCTTTGGCTACAAAATACACTTCTGTTGAGTCTGTCTTAGCTCTTGAGGATGGATTAATCAATAATCTAAAAGGTACTGTATATGCATCAGCGGATTTAATAGCATCGTACAATAAAACAACTGATTTACGTTTTCCTCTTTATTTTTTAGCAAGCGGAAGCCGTTACAGAATTCAAAAAGGGGGCAACGATGACCAAAGATGCTCTTTCAGAACTTCTGAATTATATCTTACAAAAGCAGAAACTTCAGTAAAACTGAATAAAATTTCTGATGCTAAAACAACTGTTTTAAGTTTCATCAAAAACAGATATACAGCAACAGCATATGCACAGCTTGAAAGCAATGTTAATGCTATGAATACTGTAGATTTAACAAACTTCATTTTAGAAGAAAGACACCGTGAGTTTGCTGTTGAAGGACAACGCTGGTTTGATTTAAGGAGAACTTCCCAAAAACAAATCGTTCACACTTTCAATGGAGAAAATTATACATTAATACAAAACGATCCGCGCTATACCATTCCTTACCCGGCAAACGCGAGATTAAACAATCCAAATCTATAATTACCTATTATTGTTTTTGCAAAAGGGTCCAGTTTTAAACTGGGCCTTTTTTGTTAATTTAAAATAAATAAAAATATTTCGACTTTAAATAATTATAAACCTTAACTAAATATATTTGCAAAAATTTAAAAGCAGCTTCTCAGGATTGCAGCTTCAGTAACTTTACTTTCAAAAGAATGAAAATTGCCATTGTTGAAGATGAACATCTTGCTTCAAGTTATTTACAATCCATTTTAGGGCAGCAGGATGTTTTACCAATAACTCAGGCTACCGTTTTAAAATCTGTAAAAGAAGCTGTTGCATTTTTTAACGAAAACAATGTCGACTTGGCTTTTATGGACATTCATCTAGGTGACGGAAAAAGCCTTGAAATTTTCGAGAAAGCCACGGTTTCCTGTCCGGTTATTTTTATTACCGCATATGATTCATATGCTATTTCAGTTTTTAAGCATTTTACGATTGATTATCTTTTAAAGCCTTTCGAAGAGCAGGAACTTTTAGAAGCCTTAATCAAGTTCCAAAAAATCAAAGACAGCTTCAATACCGATGCAACCCTGCAGTCGCTTGTAGCAATAGAAAGTCCTGAAACATCTAAGATACAACGTCATTTTCTGGTGAATTACGGCTATAAGCTGATTTCGATAAATGAAACAGAAATCACTTATTTTGCCGCCTCCGGAAAGCATCTGTTTATTTATACTAAATCGGGAAATAGTTACTTATACGATAATACACTTACAGATATAATTCACGCTCTTGATCCTTTTTTATTCTTTAAAGTAAACCGGAAATATATCGTAAGCAGAAAAATTATCAAGGAAGTTGTAAAACATTCCAATCAGAAAATCGAATTGATTCTTACTGTCCCCGCTATAGAAAACGATCCTATTATAATTAGTAAAAAAGAAATAAATAATTTTAAAAACTGGCTCGACCAATAAAATCAGGCATATAATTCCTAAAATAGATACTGGAATATATCTAAAAAAGCATTTAATTATGTTAATTCCTGTATTTAACTGACAAATACAGCACCATATTCTTTGTAAAAGTTAAAAAAGCGTTATAAGAATCATAAATTTTACACTTCATATTCAGGCAAATAGCTTTTTTTTCTTTGAAATTGTATCTTTGGAATAATAGAATTAAATGCAAAAGAATATGCCACAGATTAGATTTTATCCAAATGAAGAATTCAAAGAAATAGATATTAATGAGTCTTTACAATTTAGATATGCCATTTCAAACAAAGGAAGATTAGTTAGCTTTACAGATGAGATACAAAACGGACGTCTTTTAAAAGGCGGACTGAGCGACGGATATCCTACTTTTCGTTTCAAAATCAGACAGGATGATAAAATTGTCAATAAATACCTTTTTCTCTACAAATTAGTTGCCCACTATTTTCTTCCAAAACAATCTGAAGAACAAACCTATGTCCTTCATCTGGATTATGTACGAAACAACGATCATGTGAACAACCTGCGCTGGGCTACGAGAGAAGAAATGATAGCGCACAGCCGTAAAAGCCCACACGTTATTCAGGCTAAAAAGAACCTCATTGAACACAATATAAAATCAGACGGCAGAAAACTGACTACTACCAAAGTAATGCTGATCAAAAAAATATTAGCCCGTCCCGAGCAAAAAACACGCCTTAAAATGATTGCCAAACAATTTGGGGTTAGTGAAATGCAGATCAGAAGAATTGCCAGCGGCGAAAACTGGGGACATGTAAAAATTTAATGGTGAATTATTAATATATCACGATTACCAAAGTCTAAGAGCTGTAAAAGTTCCTGGACTTTGTTTTTTTTGAAACGCCTTTATTTTTCAGATTTATATTCAAAATTTTAATTTACAATTCATAATTCACAATTTACAATTAACAATTCCCTCATTTTCTGTGAAAAGATTAAAATTTCCAATCGTAAAAACAATTTTACAAGTGTTTTTTAAAATAAATCCTTAAATTCGCAGGCACAAATAATCGTGAATTATTGAAATTGGGTTTCGGAAAAACGACCCTTAATTTCAATAATAAAACTAAAAAGCAAAAATAAAATGAAATACGACGTTATTGTTTTAGGAAGTGGTCCCGGCGGATATGTAACAGCCATCAGAGCATCACAATTAGGCTTTAAAGTAGCCGTAGTTGAAAAAGAAAACTTAGGTGGTGTATGCTTAAACTGGGGATGTATCCCAACAAAAGCATTACTAAAATCGGCTCAGGTTTTTGATTATTTAAAACATGCTTCTGATTACGGATTAACCGTTTCTGAATTCGATAAAGATTTCCCTGCAGTTATCCAACGCAGCCGTGGAGTTGCAGAAGGAATGAGCAAAGGAGTTACTTTCCTGATGAAAAAAACAAAATCGATGTTATTGAAGGTTTCGGAAAACTGAAACCTGGAAAAAAACTTGACGTTACAGATAAAGACAATAAAGTTACAGAATATAGTGCAGACCATATCATTATTGCTACAGGAGCACGTTCACGCGAATTACCAAACCTGCCTCAGGATGGTGTAAAAGTAATTGGTTACCGTCAGGCAATGACTTTGCCAACACAGCCAAAATCTATGATCATTGTAGGTTCAGGTGCAATTGGAGTTGAGTTCGCTCACTTTTACAACTCAATGGGAACAGATGTTACTATTGTAGAATTTATGCCAAATGTAGTACCGGTGGAAGACGAAGATATCTCAAAACAATTTGAAAAATCTTTGAAAAAAGCAGGTATCAAAGTAATGACCAACTCTTCTGTAGAGAAATTAGATACTTCAGGAGCAGGTGTTAAAGCAACAGTAAAAACAGCTAAAGGAGAAGAAATCCTTGAAGCAGACATCGTACTTTCTGCAGTTGGAATCAAAACCAACATCGAAAATATCGGTTTAGAAGAAGTGGGTATTGCTGTAGACCGTGATAAAATCTTAGTAAACGCTTTCAATGCAACCAACATTCCTGGTTATTACGCCATTGGAGACGTTACTCCGGGTCAGGCTTTGGCTCACGTAGCTTCTGCTGAAGGAATCAACTGTGTAGAAAAGATCAAAGGTTTACACGTAGATCCAATCGATTACGGAAACGTTCCGGGTTGTACGTATGCAACTCCTGAAATCGCTTCTGTTGGTTTAACAGAAAAACAGGCTAAAGAAAAAGGATACGAATTAAAAATTGGTAAATTCCCATTCTCAGCTTCAGGAAAAGCAAAAGCTGCCGGAAATGCTGACGGATTCGTAAAAGTAATCTTTGATGCTAAATACGGAGAATGGTTAGGATGCCACATGATTGGTGCAGGAGTTACAGACATGATTGCGGAAGCTGTCGTAGCCCGTAAACTGGAAACTACAGGTCACGAAATCCTGAAATCGATCCACCCTCACCCAACCATGAGCGAGGCAGTTATGGAAGCGGTTGCAGATGCTTACGGCGAAGTAATTCACTTGTAAAATACCGTTTTACGGTTACATATAATTTTCAATTTAAGAAATCCGGTTTGTACAGACAGACCGGATTTTTTTATAGGCATGCCCCGCAGAAAAAGCAGGTCGGGCTATTCGCTAAATTCCCGATTAACAAAAACTACGGCTAAAAAGCCTTGTTTTTCTAAACCGGGAGATACCGCTGCTATCCCTCATGCGGGCATCCGGTTTCATGATTGAATTATTCCTTAATATTAAGAAGTTGTTCCAAGCAAGAATCCTTTTTTAAGATTTATAGGAAATTATCATATATTTGAGAACCATAAAATCTGAAACAAACCCCGAAAAATTAAAAAAATTGACAAAAAACATATATAAAGAATATTTTGAGACGCTAAAATCTTATCTGACGATTCTTGACATTGATAAAGATGAAAGAGTTGTTGGTTGTTCTGAAGAAGAAATCGATAGCCTTAAGTCTACAAAAGGAAATTTTCCGATTGTATATGAGGAATATCTTCGGAATATTGGTAAAAAATTTTTGTTTGAATTCATGGATGCTGAAGATATGGCATTTGAAGACTTAGATTATATAAATGAATTTGCAGAGGAAGTATTTGAAAATAATTCTTTAAAACCCAAAAAGGAGTTTTTAGTAATATCAGAAAGAAGAAGTGATTATATTTCTTTAATTTTTACCGGAGAAGAGAATCCTCCAGTTTGGATAATGAGTGAATATTGGGATGAAAGTGATGGAGAAAATTTATCAGTTAGAACAGAATCCTTTACCGATTTAATGAATGCATTTTTTAGAAAAACATTACAAAACCAAACAGCATCTTTTCATTTTGTTTCAAATGAAATCAAAGATTCTGAAACCTATATCAGGAATAAATACATTGCCTGGGCGAAAGGGTTAAACGAAATAGTATCAAAAATTGATCTGTATAGAACTGAAAATCATCTGGTTCGTCAGCTTAACGAATATTTACTGGATTATTACATACCAAATAAAAATACTTTTTTTGAAATTTTAAAGGAGAGGAAAACATAATAGGCTAGCAAAGAAGAAGAAGAAGAAGAAGAAAGATAAGCCTAGTAAATAACAAACTAGACTAGAAGCTAATGTAAATACTATTGAAAGAAAGGAAACACTTTTAGAAAAGTTTTTTTTATCTCTTTAAATAAAACTGCACAACAGTGGTTTGGCGCGATTGCTGGTTTTTATTTTTATGTGTTCATGAAAAACGTTTATCTTTAGCAGAAAATAATCCGTTCGCTGGCATCGAAGCTACGGAACGTTAGTAGCAAGCAGAAATTTCTCCGATGATTAACTACTCAATGAAATATGGTGTTTCTGAAACAGCACATTTATTAAATGTGGATAAAGAAACGATAAAAACTTGGGCTTATACTTTCTCAGACTATTTAAGTTCTGAAGCAAATCCTGGTAAAGGAAAGATTCGACATTTTCTGATAAGTGATATTCGGGTTTTCGCTTATGTTCTAATGTATTGGGAGGATAAGCCCGACATGGAAAACATTAAATATGGTCTTAATTCTAATAGTCATTTCGAGTATGAAACGATTGACAATTTTTTAACGGGTATTACACCTTTGTTCATAGTGATGCCAGAAGACATTGACGAAACATGCAGAGGCGTGGTTTTCGGTGGTGAGTTTCAATTAGGAGATATATTCACAACGGCAGACTCGTTTAAATTAGCAGGTGACAAACTTGTTGAAATGTCTCATAAAAATTATGAACGAGAACTATTCCAACCGGCAATTTATAATTATCGTCATGCGACAGAGCTGTATATCAAAGCGATAATCGGTGAAGAAATTAATCATGACTTGCGGGACTTAGCGGAAAAGCTTAAAACGGTTTTGAAAAATGAATTTAATGTCGTTCCTCCTGAATGGTTTGAAAATATAATACAAGCTTTTCACTATTCAGACCCAAAAGGAACTGCATTTAGATACGGTCAAACTGTACCGCAAGACGAGTTATACGCTGATATGAGACACATTGCCTCCTTGATGAATTGGCTTTCAGACTCATTTAGACGAATCAGAACAGAACGACTTAAACGAGCTGACATTATGTAGACAGCCTGCCATCCTCTGGTGCTCGTTTGCAACGAGTACCTACATAAATTTAAAGATAAATTGTAGCGTTTGTAACGCGGCTAATAAAACAACAGTTTCTTATAAACCCTTATTTATAAATTTATCTGAAAAGCCGCGTTGTAAACGCTTTATTTAATTTCCATAAGTAAACAGATACTCGTTGCAAACGAACACCAGATTGAGAACAATACTAAATATTATAACAAAAAAAAATCTTTGCAATCACGAATTACAAATCAGTTCTATTGGATAATTAACCAAAAAATATTTTTGAAAAATTTTAAAAATATACTTAATTATAAAAGTAAATCTGAAAATTTATTGAAAAAAAACAGACTTCGTTTTGATCAAATAATTTCAGATAAACGATTCAATTATCTTGAAAAAGTATTTGAAAATCTTTTTGAAGACAAAGACTATCTAACAGATGAAGCCATTTTAAATGCTTACTTTAATTTTTCTGATAAGATGCAATCAAATTCATTTGCTATTGCAGAACTTGAATGGACTTTTATTTCTGTTCTTTGCCAATTCAGACCAAATTTAACCGAAACATTATTAAAACGTCCTTTATTAGCAATAGTTTATTCAATTGGAGATGATATCGATTGGTTTACAGTTAAACAATTTATTGACAAAAGAATATTAGCCAAGAATGCTGAACCTTACGGAGGTTTACCTCCAGAACCAGGTCTTTTATGGTTAGAAAAGCTTTTACCAAATCAGAAAGAAAAAGTCCAAAAAATTTTAGAAATAGTAATTGAAGAAAACAGACAAGAAATAGAAAAACTTAACAACCGGTAAAAACTGTAACTATTTGAACATTCATATTACGTTAGTTACTATTAACCTGATTATGTTAAATCAAATTAATCCGGCATGAAAAACCAATCGAATCTTCTCCGAACAATATTTCTTCCAAACAACTCCCATCATTAACAAAAAAATAGTAAAAATTTCATAGAAAAAAATTTCTACACTGTATTAAAATTCCTATTTTTAGTCCAGTAAAAAATACCGTATGAAATTACCCTTTATAGAAATAATTGAAGCCACCACAAGCAACCCAAATTTGTTAATGTGGAAATTCCATGATGAAGACAAAGAAATAAAAAACGGGGCAAAATTAACCGTACGCGAAAGCCAACAGGTGATGCTGTTGAATGAAGGACAGCTTACTGATGTATTTTCGCCAGGGCTTCACACCTTATCAACAGAAAACATTCCTATCCTGAGTACCCTCAAAGGATGGAAATACGGATTTGAAAGTCCGTTTAAAGTGGATGTTTACTTTTTCAATACACATCAGTTTATCAACAACAAATGGGGAACTCCCGCTCCTATCCTGCTCCATGACCCACAATTTGGACAAATCAGGGTAAGGGCTTTTGGAAGTTTTGATATAAGGATAATTGATGTTGCCAAATTCTTCCGTCAATACGCCGGTACTTTCGAACAGCTGACCATTTTTGAACTCCAAAACCAATTAAGGGATTTTGTAGCCCCAAAGTTTGGAGAGGTTCTGGCGAATGAAAACATTACCATTACAGATGTTGCGGGAAACATTACCCAATTGGGCCAAAAGATTGAACCGTATCTCAAACCCTATTTTCTGCAATTCGGAATCGAATTAACGCAATTTGTCATCACCAGCGTAACCTTACCGGAAGAAGTTACCGCCCACTACGACAAAATCACCAATATGAATATGGTAACCGATATGGATAAATTCACCAAATTCAATACCGCAACGGCAATTGGAGAAAAAGGAACCGCAATGCACGATGCCACCCAAAATGCCTTAAGTATGGGAATTCTTTTAAACCAAATCCAGCAAAACAAAGAAACGCCAAAAGAAGAACCCAAAGACGACCTGACTTCTAAACTTCAAAAACTGAAATCATTGTTTGATGCCGGTTTAATCGAAGAAGATGAGTTCAAAGCCAAGAAATCAGAATTATTAAACCAATTGTAATGGAAGAAAAAAAAATGACTTCGTTTCTCGATAAGCTGAAAGAAAAGGCGCAAAAACAATCTAATTATGGAGGCGAGACTGAAATTACGGATGCTCAAATGAGCCTGAGAGACTGCCCAAACTGCGGTTCCGGAAGAGCAAAACAAGATGGTGTAACAAATTGCGCCTATTGCGGATATGAATTCATACAGGTAAAGCTTACAGACGGATTTTACATCAAAAAGGAAGATAATTCAATTTAAAAAACAATAAAGTGTTCGGATTATTCAATAAACAAAATAATGAAAAAACTGCAATTCCTGAATGGAATGCAGAACTTCAGGAATCAAAAGAAAGATGGTTTACTTTTCTGGAAAAACTGGAAGCCAAAATGGAAGAACTGGCAACAGCCGCAATTCCCGAATTAAAGCAGCTCTTACAGGACGATGACGACCTTTATAAACGAACTTTTCACAGAGTTTTATCGGGAGTTAATGGTCAGTTAAACAACATCAGGGAAAAAGCGAGAGATACTTACGAACAAAAAATAAACACTCTTTATTACGACCTCAACACTCAGGTTTCTGTTTTAAACCAGCATCATTATTTGCTTTATGATTTCAGAACGGTCTGCTCAGACCGACATAATGAATTTGAAAGAAAATTTGACTATTGGAGGGACCAAATCGAAAAAACCCAGGAACGTGACCTGGAAATCGAGTACCAAAAAATTCTCAATGAATTTGAAGCTATTAAAGATAAATTCAGCTGCAAACAATGTGGAGGAAATATCACTATTGATAAGATTTTTTTAATTGAAACCTATATTGCATGTCCGTACTGCAGGTCTCAAAATACTTTTGCACCGAGCACGCAGGCCCGAATGCTGCAAAATATTGCGCGAGGCCTTGCAGAACAAAGAACAGTTCATTTATACGAAGCTTTTCAAACTGAAAACAACAAAGAGCGCGAACTGTATCATCAGCGGCATGAATTAAGCCTGAGTAAAATCCATGAAAGAGACAGTAAAGTCCTGAGTGAAATCAATACCAAAATGGATCAGTTGGAAAACGAAAGACAAAATGCAATAGAGAATGCACCAAAATTACATCAGGTGTATTTAAGAGCTATGTATGACGAGTGGAACAAAATCACACCCGATTTAAAAGAGCACAACGAAAAAATGTATCAGAATCAATTACACTACAAATAAATTAATAACCTTAAAAACAGAAAAATGTTTAAAAAACTTTTTGGTTCCCTAACCGGAGACAACAAACAAGAAAATCAGATTGATGCACAAACTTCAAATGATAATTATGAGAATAATTATGAAAACGAGTATCAGGAAACAGAATACGACCCTGAAACTTTGCACGGAACACATTACGCTATTGAAGATTTTGACAATGAAGTAGAAAGAAGAGCAGAAGCCTGGATTCAGGATGAACGTGAAAGTGGGGAAAATTTACAGGAAAGCGACATCAAAAGCATTTATACCAATTACAGACGACAAGTTTACCAAGAATGGAATAACTGCGATTCTGATCAAATGATCCGATTTGAGCATGCTAATTCATTAAAATACAGCGGCGTTCAGACTTCAGGGTTTGTAAAAGTAGAGGACAACAATCCGTTTCTTGAGCCTGTGCACGGGATTTCATTGAGAGATTATACAGCCATGTGCCTGAAAATTAGTGCAGGTGTAGATTACAACGAAGTGTGCAGAGCAATGGGTATTGAATCTGTAATCTGGGAAGAATTAAATACCATTTGGCCACAGCGTATGGGCGAAGATACTTCGTTTACAGTTACCACTTTATTCGGTCAGTATTATGCAGAAAACGTTACGATTCCGCAATTAGAAAATATCAAAGCCGAGGTTTCAGAAGAAGGAGTTGCAAATCTTGAAAGAATCAAAACCGACCGTTATTTCTACGAGGAACTTGCCGGAGCGAGACAGGCAGCTTACGAATACGGAATCGACGGAGCACAATGGATCCTGGATAACTACGGAATCAATCTGGCCGATTTCCAGTCGGTTGCCATGCAGTGGATGACCGAACAGAATCAAAACTGGAACTCAGAAGAGATAATGGCGTTTTCAAATTACCAGCAGGAAAAACAAAAAGAATACGCCGCAAAATTCGCCGCAGAACAAGGCGGCAATATAGCGGACGACGTAGAATTCTAAACTATTTCCAGTACATCAATTAATCCGGTTTGTAATTGCAGATCGGATTTTTTTATGGGCATGTCCCGCAGAAAAAGCGGGTCGCGCTATTCGCTAAATCTTTTGTTCCGTTTCTCTTCACAAAAGGATACCGCTGCTATCCCTCATGCGGCATCCGGTTTCATAATTGAATCAATCTTAATCAAGGACTCTTTTTGAGGATTTATAAGAAATTATCATATATTTGAAAACATTAAACTTATACTTTTCAGATATAGCTACCCAATTTGAGGTAAATAAGTCTCATGTTGTCAGACATATATATAAGTTAGCAGAAAGACTAAAAAAACATGACTACAAAAAAGGAAATATTTGTCATCTCAATAATTTCAACTTTTACTCTTCTGTTGATACTTCTTTGCATTTTAATTATGCTTAGGAACAAAAACTTCGAAAAAGAATATTCCTTTAATTTAAGTTTGCCACCTGAAAATTTCTATGAAGATATTTGTGGTTGCTCACTTGAAAAACTTTTAAGCTTCAGAAATTTTAAATCATTCGAATTAAATCAAAATACAGACAAAAATAAAATCAACTTTAGCCAGATTCAAACTAATGTTAGAAACATTATTAGAAGTAATGATTCTAAAAATGGAATTCGCATAAAATTGAGTAAAAAAACAAAATATGAAGATGTAATTAAAATATTGGATATTTGTGAAATTGAAAAAGCTCCAACTTATATTCTTAAAGATTATGATATTTGGATAATGACTGGCTCGAATTCAGAAATGAATAAAAATTGTCCATTTAAATATCCCAAGAAATAAAAGTCCTTCTGCCAACAGCTACAACAGATTTGCGATAATTGACTTACTGGAAAGATATTTTTGTATTTGATGATTTGCTTTATCTGTTAAAAGCTCAGGTGGCAAATTCGAAGAATTGGCTTTATTTAGTTTAAAAACCACTGATTACCAAAATATTATTCTAATAAATAATCAAAAGAAAATAAAACAAACAATGGTCAATAGTGAGATTTTAGAAATTGCAACCCACGCCAATTTAAATATAATTGCTGATGACAAAAAAGTCGAAATAAAACATAAATTACGTTTAGCTGACAAATCAACCTGGGGTATTCTATTCTTTTTATGTGGCGGACTTTTACTAATTATTTTACCTTTTATTAAAACTTCAGACACCACTGCAAAAATTTTAGGAATTGTAATTGGACTTTTATTGGTAGCTTTATCTATCCTGACTTTAATTCGGCAATTTACTGATGGAATAAAAATCAAAGATAATACTTTCTCATTTCGTTATAATCTTAAGAAGACAACACTTCCTTTAAGCAGAAGTATGGAAATCAAAATGAGAACAGAAACAATAAAGATAAAACGTGTTGGGACAATAGGAACAGACTTTATTGTCGTTACGCATTTTCTTCAGGATTTAAACAACGAAATTATTCTTCTGAAGTTTCAAATGGATAATTTATATGCCGAAAAGGCAAGAAAATTAGGAAACGAAATAACAAGAATAATTAATGAAAAATTTCGGATATAATCAAACCATTGCAGACATAGTAACTCTACAATATTTTCTTAGACAGATGCTGCAACATTACAACCAATTTTATAAAACACTATTCACAATAAATCAACAGACAACGACAGGAATTATTATATGCTAACTGGCCGAAATAAAACACTGTCCAAAAACAATCTACAAAATCCGGTTTGCAATTGCAGATCGGATTTTTTATGGGCATGCCCCGCAGAAAAGCTTGTCTAATCAAGAATCGTTTTGAGGATTCATAAGAATTATTATATATTTGGTGGCAACAAAATCTGATACTTTATAGATATTATAGTCCAATTTGAAGTACATAAATGGGATATTTTCAGACATAAATACAATGTGGCAACAATTCTAAAAATGAACACGTAATCAAAAAAATGAAAATTATATGAGAAAAAATTTCTTATTAGCTGTATTATTGAATTTAGCTTCAATGAGTATATATGCACAGGAAAAATTTAAGGAAGTAAACTTCGACGAAAAATTTAAAAAAGAAAATCAAGGAAAAGCTGAAATTAAAATCAATGAAGTCAAGGAATTAATACATATAATGATAGCAATAACTGAAGTTGGTTTAGAAAATGATGATATGGTTGCACAAACCGGAACTTATTATAAAGATATTATTCAAGATTTCAAGCCTTTCAAAGATGAACAGATTATTACAAAGTTTGATTCTTTAATGAAAGCGAATCCGCTAAATTACATTTTTCTTTCAGGTAATGCTTTGAGTTACGATTTCAAAGGAAACAAATTAGTAGCCAATAAATATTATCTTTTTCCAGCTCAGAATGTTTCTTCTCACACTACAATCACAGTAAATCCAATTACAACTTACAAAAAAGAGATTGAGAATTTTGCAAAAAAAACAGGATTTCGAAAGTTCTATAAAAAGCATAATGAATATTATAACAAAATCATTTCAGATTACAACGAATTCGCAGATCTTAAAGAACAATGGAGCTGGTTAGAAAAGCAATTTTCTACAATAGTCAATAATTATACGATAATGTGTTCACCTCTGATTAATGGATTGAATTATACGACAAGTTATACTGATAATAATTTTAAACAAATTATGATGGTCTTGCCACCGCTTGAAGAATTACCAAATATGACAGACTCTGAAAAAGTTGTATTTAATACAAGAACAATGTTTACCGAAATTGACCACAATTATGTAGGAAAACCAACGAAAGACAATATTGATATCATAAATCAAGTTCTTGGAAATAGAGAAGAATGGGTTAATACAAAACAGTATGGTACAGAATATTATCCAAATGCTGAACGAGTTTTTGATGAATACATGACATATGGTGTGTTTTTATTATATTGCAAAGACCATTTTGATAAAAATACAACCGCAAAGACAACTAAAAATATTATCGATTTAATGACAGAAAGAGGGTTTATAAAAATGCAAGAGTTCGCAGACTCTCTTTTTGATGTTAGTTCTAAAAACCCAAACAAAACAATAGAAGAATGGTATCCGGAATTTATTAAACAACTCGGAAAATAAAAAGCTGTATCTATACCATATGATTCTAAAATGCTTTCATCAGGTCAAGTACTGAAAGAATTAAACAACCAATATACAAAATCCGATTTGCAATTGCAGACCGGATTTTTTTATGGGCATTCACAGCAGAAAAGCCGGATTGGGTTATTCGCTAAATTTTTGTTCGGTTTGACGCCAGAATCGGCAAAGCCGAAGTTAGAAACTTAAAAGTACATTGTTTATAGATTTTTTTTAAATAGTGTAATTTTTTTTATCTACATGACAACTAATAAATTATTAGAATAATCAAATAACTTTAAACTTTGATTGATGAAAGAAGACTTTATAAAATCCATTAATGAATATCAAAATATAATTCACAAAATTTGCAGGCTATATAGAAACAGCCATGAAGACCGTGAAGATTTATTTCAGGAAATAGTTTATCAATTATGGAAATCATATCCTAAATTTAAAGGAGAATCAAAAATAAGCACCTGGATATACCGGGTTGCTTTTAATACCTCAATAGTTACATTTAGAAAAAATAAAATCTCTATTTCTAACTATAAAAATATTCCCGAAAAGTTCCATCCTACACTAGAAAATTCATATTCGGAAAACGAAGAACGCATTTTTGAACTTCTTAGTAAATTAAATAGTATTGAAAAATCTATTATCACACTTTATCTCGAAGATTACAATTATGAAGAAATTGCGACTATAATTGGGATATCCGAAAATAATGTAGGAGTCAAACTGAACAGAATCAAAAACAAATTAAAAATAAAATAATATGGACTTAGAGAACTTAAAAACAAACTGGAGTAAAATGAACTATTTACCAAAAAATGATATGGAATTAGAAAAAATGACTTCAATAAAAAATCATCCTGTCTTGAAAAAAATAAAAACAAAACTTATAATTGAAACTTTGGCTATTAGCATTTTCTTGCTAACATATTACAGTGGATTAGACGGTGATAAAAAACCTCTTTACGCTAATATTCTTCTTATTTTTAGTGCCATTGCATATATTATCAACGGTTTATTGAGTTTACAGGTAATTCAAAAACCAATTCAGGGGGAAAACTTAAAGGAATCAATTTACACTTATTATAAAAAAGTAAAGACTATTTCAAAAATTTCTTTGAGCATTACAATAATATACACTGCTAGTCTGTTACTCTTTTTTGGGTTTGAAATCAATTTTAGAGGAGAAAAAAATGGATCCTGCTATTTGGTATTATTGTACTAATCCAACTACTATTTTTGTCATCCAGAATTTGGAAATCCTGGCTGGAAAAGTTAAAAATCGAAATCGAAAATTTTAACTAATCCACTCTAGACTTTTTATTAGTATACTAAAAACTAAAAAGTGTTAGTAGTAAATTGAGTAAGAAAAACGAGCAAACCTGAATTTAAGTCAACCTTTACTAAAACATTGTCAAAATTTAAACTTCTTCTCTAATTAAATGACTTGAAAATTGCTTTTTTGCTGTAATAAAAATAAATTTATATAATTATAAAATTATTAAAATGGAAAACACCCCTATATTTTTTGCAGACGGCGAAAGCCCGAAAATGATTGACGCCTTCAAAAAAGCTCAGGAAAACTTTAAATATTTCTGGAGAGAGTTATCCTGGGAATACCGCCGCATCATTCCAGGACTGGATGTTGCCTGCGTAAAGCTGGCTTTTACACAGAAAACTGATGATGAAACCATTGTAGAACACATGTGGATCAATGACATCAACTTTGATGGCGAAAAAATCTATGGCATTTTAGTAAATGATCCTAATGAATTAACGAATGTGAGCAACGGCGATGAAGTAGAAATCCCCTTCAATCAAATCAGCGACTGGTTATTCGCAAGCCAGGGCAAAACATACGGCGGATTTACGATACATGCCATGCGCTCTGAAATGACTGAATCAGAAAGACAGGAGCATGATGACGCATGGGGAATGGACTTTGGGGATTTCAATGATATTGAGGTCGTTTCTGAGCAAAAAGAAAAACCTGAAAATTTAATTGAACATCCGATGAGTATAAACATGAAAGAGAGCCTGATTGATTTCCTGAAAACAAATCCGGAGGAAATCAATAAAAAAGATGATTTCGGATATACATTTTTACATCGGGAAACAATAGCAGGAAATAGTACTTCTGTGCAAGTTTTAATAAACTCCGGAGCTGATGTTACTACAAAAACCAACAACGGCAAAACAGCACTGGATTACGCTAAACAACTAAACTGGGAACATTTGATTCCGCTTTTTAACTAAAACAGCTAAATATGACATTAGAAGAATACAAAAAGCAATTTACAGAAGATGATGCTGTCGGATGGCTCGAAATAGACAGAGAGTTTGAACATCTTTATCCCGGACAGGAACCTAAACATTATGCCCCGGCAATAAGTTATATGCTTGGAGGTGACAATCCGCTTGATGGCGTCAGCGTTTACGAAAGTAAAAAACAAACTTACCATTTCCACTTTGTCACTTATGGATTTTCGGAATTGTATTATGATGAAGAAAAAGCAGGAGGCGAATTCAGCAAATGGGGATTTGAACTTACTTTTCGATTAAAGCCTTACGAAAAAGACAACGGAAACCCTTCGTGGGCAATTGCGCTTTTGCAGAATATTGCCAAGTACGTTTTTAGCAGCGGGAAATGGTTTGAAGAATTTCATTTCATGCCCGCCAATGGTCCAATCCGACTGGAGACCGACACTGAAATTACAGCTTTGGTTTTTGTTGAAGATCCGGAAATATCTAAAAAACAAACGCCTCACGGAGAAGTTTCATTTTTACAGATCGTCGGCATAACGAATTCAGAATATGAATTACTTTTAGAGAACCCCGGAACAGCGGAAGGACTTTTAAATAAATTGAAGGAAAACAATCCACTACTAATAACAGATTTAAACAGGAAATGATGGCACAATCATTATATTCACATTTGATTTTATTCTGCCAAAAAAACTAGCGGGATTGCACAAGAAGCCATAGACACTGCCAGGAAATCACAGCGTATAATGCGTAATTATAATTAGCTACTACGCAACCTTTTAGCTAAATCTATATCTTTTTAAGTAAACTATCTTAAAATGTAACCCATGAAAAAATTTACTTTACTATTGATTTTCGTGTCGCTAATTTCCTGCAGTAATGATAACAATGATGTGTCTTCTAAAAATAATTTAAATGGCAAATGGAATTGGCTTATATCATCCGGAGGGTTTGGAGGAGGCGCACAAACCCCTAAAACAACAAATCAAACCCGGATTATTGAATTCTCAGGCAATACTTTAAAAACGTATATTAATGGCAATCTTTCAAAAATCCAAAAATTTTCTATTCAAATCAAAGCATCAATTTTTGGCGGCAATCGAAAAGTAATTATAATCGACAAAGGGAATTCAGATACTGCTGAGGCTTTCATTGACCAGTCTTTTGAAATTATTGGTAAAAAACTCTATTTAAGACAAGAGTGTGTTGATTGTTCTACATCTGAATATGAACGTATAAAATGATGCTTTTTCTCATTTTTAAATCCTTATAAAATCGAAACCTCTATCCTAGCCCTGATCGAAGCGGTATCCTCTGGCTGCAGTGTTTGCAGGCAGAGATTTAGCGAAGAGCAGGACAAAAGTTCTGATGAAAAAAGATATTTCTGCTTCTAAAATTCATCACACAAATTGTCCGAATTGAGGCTAAAATTGTCTTTAAAACGAAAGAAAACTGAGTGCTGGCAAATAATACTGTTCGAAAAACCAACAATAAAATATACTCCGTTACAAAACTCCCATCATAATTGACGAAATATTCAGCTTATCAGCTTAACTTTGCAGTTTATAAAACTAAAAACGTTAAAATACAGTAACATGGATATTTTGGAATTAATGAAAAAAAGATACTCTGCGAAAAAGTACAATGCAGACAAAGCTATTCCGCAGGAAAAAATCGAAGCTTTAAAAGAGGTTTTATACCTGAGCCCTTCTTCTATAAATATTCAGCCATGGAAATTTACATTTGTCCAAAATACGGGAGTTAAGGCACAATTAGCTGCAGTTTCGATGCACAATCAGGAAAAAGTAAATCAGGCACAGCTGGTAGTGGTTTTTAGTGTTGCCGATGATCTGGATGCTTTTCAGCAAATAGTAGATACCCAAATGCCCGAAGCCCGCAGAAACTGGTACAATCAGATTAAAGCCAGTAAGCCTGAAGCCGAATTAAAAACATGGCTGTCTCAGCAGGTATATATCGCTCTGGGAGTTGGTCTAACAGCCAGTATTGCGTTAGGTTTGGATTCTACCGCTATGGAAGGGATTGAATCTGATAAATACAAAGAAATCCTAAATATGTCGGCTTTTAAACCTTTATTTGCCATGGCAGTTGGTTATGGTGCCGAAGATGATTTTAACCGAATCGAAGTAATGCCAAAATCGAGAAGATTACTGGACAGTGTGATTGAGAGTATCTAAAACAATTACAGACCAGACTAAAATAGCAAACAAATAGAAATCAATTTATGAGGAGAGCAGCTATAGCTGGGATTACGGTAATTGGCATTTTCTTGTTTTTTTTCGGTGCTTTTTATATATTTTTTATAAATATTGATTTTGTTGGACGCAAAGATCCAAAAACTGTTAAAGAAAACTTGAAAAGGAAAAATAATAAAATACTATCTGCTGAGTACCGAAATGGAACAGACTATTGTAAAATAGATTTATTAGACAAAGCAAATATTGAAATTAATGTTGGGAATAGTAAAACAGGAATAATTTTAAATGAAAAATATCATATTTCGGGAGATACAATAATAATCGAAAAAAACTCCAATGAATTTATAAATGAGGATTTTAAAGAATATCTGAACACTGATAAATTCATTATTGCTGATAAACAAATATTATTTGAAGTAGATAAAAATAATCAATATAATAAATCAAAAGTAATGAAAGTAAAATTTAATGAAATTCACCAGAAGTGAAAATTATTTGATTTAAAACAATTTTACCAATACAAAATAGCACTCGCTACATGACCACCGACATCATAGAACTAAACAATTTTATCGTCCTGATCGAACATTCAAATGCAGAGAAAACCTTTGTTCAGAAATGTGAGATTGACGGAGATGCGGTGGGTTTTGCTTTTTATGGTTCCGGCAATGTTGAGTTAGAGATCAAACACAACAATCAGACAAAATATTTAACGAATACAACCGGACTGGCAATTTCATTTTTTGGGAATCAAAAAGTTGAATTTGCCCATAAAATTGCTCCGGACAAACCGCTGCAGTCCATTAGTATTTTTACGAAACTTAAAAACCTACATACGTTATCGCAGGTTGAAAAAGAAATTTTCGAAAAACAATTGCCCGAATTATTGAATCCGAAGGAGCATTTTGTAAAAGGCCCTACTTTTTTCATGACGCTTGACATGCAGCT
Source organism: Flavobacterium gyeonganense (assembly GCF_029625295.1). Taxonomy (NCBI): domain Bacteria; kingdom Pseudomonadati; phylum Bacteroidota; class Flavobacteriia; order Flavobacteriales; family Flavobacteriaceae; genus Flavobacterium; species Flavobacterium gyeonganense. The sequence goes on from NZ_CP121112.1 coordinate 424,806, forward strand.
TGCTGTTCAGAAGATTTTCAATACCCCCTACTCCGGCAATACAAGGCTGTTATTCTTAAAAAGTCAGGTCAACGAATTACTTTCACATTATTTTGCCCTTTTGTCTGATGATAAAAAAGTAGAATTGACAGATAAGGACAAAGAAAAACTTTTTCAGGCAAAAGAAATCGTGAGCGCACAATATTCAAAACCTCCTACTATTTCGGAATTGTCAAGACTTATCGGACTCAACAGTACCAAATTAAAAAAGAATTTCAAGGAGTTATTTGGTATTCCTATTTACAAATACATTCACGAAGAACGGTTGAACAAAGCGTATGAACTGCTTTCCCAAACCGAGAAAACCGTTCAGGAAGCGGCCTGGGAAGTTGGATACGAAAGCCTGAGTTCGTTTTCGAATGCTTTTCAGAAAAAGTTTAGTTCAAGACCCAACGAAGTAAAAAAACAATTCCTTTCAAACAAATCTTAATTCTTTTCCGACAAATGATTTGGTTATGATCCATGCAACTTTGCTGTATCATTAATCTTAAAATCATATAACATGGAAAATCAGAAAATTTTAGTCCTTAGCGGAAACGGAAAAACAGGCCGCAGAGTGACAAAACTGTTAAAAGAAATAAGCAACACAGAAGTTTACATCGGATCCAGAAATGGCATCCCTGCTTTTTACTGGGAAAATCCAGAAACCTGGTCTGAGGTAATCGAAGGTATTGATACGGTTTACATTACTTTTCAGCCTGATTTGGCCATTCCGTCAGCGCCGGAAACCATTCAGAAATTTACAACTTTGGCCACTCAAAACGGTGTTCAGAAAATAGTACTTCTTTCCGGAAGAGGCGAAAAAGAAGCGAAGGTTTGCGAAGAAATTGTAAAATCAACCGCAAAAAACTGGACGATTGTAAGAGCTAGCTGGTTCAGTCAGAATTTTAGCGAAAGCATCTTTTTAGAACCTATTCTCGCGGGTTACGTAGCCATTGCACGTGCTAAAACACCAGAACCATTTACTGATGCCGATGATATTGCAGCTGTGGTAACCGAAGCACTTTTAAACGAAAAACACAACGGAAAAACATACGAGCTTACCGGTCCGAGACTGCTTAACTTTCAACAGGCCGTGGCCGAAATAGCCCAGATTACAGGCAGGGAAATTCAGTTTCAGCCGCTTTCTGTAGACGAATATATTAGTATGCTGCGCGAATATCAGGTACCGGAAGACGAATTATGGCTGGTTAACTATCTTTTTACTGAAGTTCTGGATGGCCGAAATTCCAGCATCACCAGCGATATTGAAAAAGTCTTAGGCCGAAAAGCCAAAGATTTTACCGACTACGTAAAAGAAACAGCACAAACAGGTATTTGGGATGCACCAAAATTAGCAGAAACGCCATGAATTATCCAAGATCCATATTGGCTGGTATCATTGCATGGCTTTGTGTTGTGATCACTTTTTATGTTCTGGAACACATTCCCTTTTTTAAAAAATCGACTACAGCTCAGGCCTTCATTGCCGCTTTTACCATTATTTTTTATGCCTGGTTTGCCGCCTGGTTTTATTATAAAAAAGCAGCAAAAAAATCGGGGCTTCTCGTGGGAATCGTCATTACCGGAACCGCATTGGTTCTTGACGTTTTAGTAACAGTTCCGCTTATCGAAATTCCAAAAGGAAGCAGTTATCAGGCCTTTTTCAGCAATCCTATATTATGGATTCTGGCGGTCATTAATGTTCTTACAGTGTATGTATATCTAAAGCGAAATACCAAAATAAACTGAAACTAAAAAATACTATTTAAGAATCCGATTTGCGATAAGCTGATCGGATTTTTTTATGGCATGCCCCGCAGAAAAAGCGGGTCGGGCTCATATCTTTGTATTGAATACAAAATAATGTGTAAGTATCTTTGAAAATATAAAATTGATAACAAAACAAAGTTGCATAATCGTGGTCCGACCAGATACATTATAATGATATTGACGAGATAGGAAGATCAGCTTTGTTTTTATTACATATAAGCCTCAATAAGTACTTAAGCACTATACTTTAGTTTAGATGTTGTATAAAAAATGAGCAAAGGCATGTGCAATATTTTGTTATCCTAAAAAAAGAATTATGAATTTGAAGTACTCGGTAGGATTGGATATTGCTAGTAAAAAAATTGACATTTGCATATCAGTAATAAATAGCAATCAAAGCGTAAAAGTAGTATCCAGCAAATCATTTTTAAATACCCTAAATGGTTTTAAAGATATGGAAAGCTGGATTATAAAAAATCACAAGGAGAAAGATGTCCAGCTAGTTTTATGTATGGAAGCCACTGGGGTTTATCACGAGAATTGTGCACTTTATTTTCATGAAAGAAACTATAAAATATCGATAATTTTAGCCAACAAGGCAAAACATTATTTGATTTCATTGGGGTTAAAATCCAAGAACGATAGCATTGATGCCAAAGGACTATCTAAAATGGGAGCAGAACAATGTTTAGAATTATGGCAGCCTATGGGCAGATTTTTCTATGTATTGCGCCAATATACACGCCAATATGAGAATTTACAAGAGCAAAAAACAGTCTTTAATAATCAACTGCATGCCTTAGAACATTCCATGTTTAAAAACAAAGCCATGATAAAACAGCAGAAAGACACTCTTAAATTGTTTGATAAACAACTTAAAGAACTCGAAAAATTAATGAATACTTTAATCGATTCTGATCAAGTTATAAAACAGAGGTTTGCTAATGTTTGTAAAATAAAAGGTATAGGGATGCTTACCGCAGCAACAATTTTAGCTGAAACAAATGGTTTTGAATTATTTAAAAACTACAAGCAGCTAGTGTCTTATGCTGGATTTGATGTAGTTGAGCGAGAATCAGGAATGAGTAAAGGGAAAACAAAAATATCAAAAAAAGGAAATAGTCATATCCGCAGAGTGTTATTTATGCCTGCTTTTACGGCTGTAAAACACAAAGAAAAACCCGTAGTAGATTTGTATAATCGAACTATTGAGAAACATGGCATTAAGATGAAGAGTTATGTTGCAGTCCAAAAAAGCTGTTGGTTTTAATTTATCATATCTGGAAAAAAGACCAGGCATATGATCCTGATTACGCAGAAAAAAAGAAAACAACTCAAGAGGATATAATCAATATAGTAGATGCTAATTCAGTTAAAAAAAATAGCCCCAATCAAGTTGAGGCTACAGCAGATAAACAATTCATTTTTGAAAATGAACTGCTTTCTATAGTTTGACAAATATAAAAAATAAGTAAAATAAAATTTGGAATTCAAGATAGTACCTATTCGCTAAATTCCCGATTAACAAAAACTACGGCTAAAAAGCCTTGTTTTTCTAAATCGGGAGATACCGCTGCTATCCCTCATGCGACAGTTGGTTTCATAATAAACTTCACTTTTCAATACAAAAAGGTTGTCAAAATTAAATTTATAAACATCAATCCAAATTAAAATAAAGCAGAATATTCTTATATTTAACCCGTATTTTAATTTAAAAAAATGAATTGGTCATCCAAATTAATTCTCCATAAAAAAGAACTCCGAATAGCAATTTACTTTGAAAAAAATGCAAAATTGATTGCACGCATCAAACAATTTGAAGGCGCAAAATGGAGCCAAACCTTAAAAGTCTGGCATTTACCGGACAATGAACAGAAACGGATTCATTTTAAAATATCCGCTGCCTATTTATCATTACCATCAGAAGAAGGAATTTTAGCCATCCAAAAATTTAGTAATTGGCTTACTTCCAGACGTTACAGTCCCAATACTGTAAAAACATATACTGAAGCTTTAAAGTCCTTTTTGGTTTTTCATCGGGAACTTCCTGTTTCCGAAATCACAAATGAGCATATCATACTATACAATAACGATTATATTTTAAAAAATAACCTTTCGGCTTCCTATCAAAATCAGATTGTGAATGCTATTAAATTATTTTTCAAAACTTTAGAAAACAAGAAAATGTATGTAGAAAACATTCATCGACCAAAAGGCGAAAAAAATTACCTAATGTATTGAGCAAAGAAGAAGTGAAACTTATATTAAACGCTCACTTTAACATCAAACACAAAACCATGCTTTCATTAATATATAGCTAGCGGATTAAGGCGCAGTGAATTATTAAACTTAAAACCTGCCGACATCGACTCCAAACGAAACATAATCCTGATAAAACAATCCAAAGGCAAAAAAGACCGCATCGTTCCCCTATCCCCAAAAATATTAGAAATGCTGCGAAGTTATTATGTATGTTATAAACCAAAAAAATGGCTTTTTGAAGGGCGAAACGAAAACGAACCCTACGATGCCCGCAGCTTATCAAACGTGCTGAAGCAAGCCCTGACAAAAAGTAATATTAAAAAACCTGTAAGCTTGCATTGGCTTAGACACAGCTATGCCACACATCTATTGGAATCAGGAACCGATCTACGCTTTATTCAGGAACTTTTGGGGCATAGCAGCAGCAGAACTACAGAAATATATACCCATGTAAGCACAAAAAGTCTTCAGCAAATAAAAAGTCCGTTTGATGATTTGTAGTAAAAATTTTCTATATTAGTATTCGATAAAAAAGCCAATTTATGGCACAAAGCCAACAAAAAAGAGCATATTTAAGCCCTTTTATGGCTGATATAAGTAAGTTAGCGGTAATATCACAACAACGCAACCGACAATAAATTTATGAACTAGAAAATGGACAAATATTTTAAATACAAGTACGACGATTTATTCAATCCAACAATTAAAGCACTTAAAAATTTAGGCGACTCTGGTTCAGTTACAGAAATTGAAGAAGAAGTAATTAAAGTTTTAAATCTTACAGAGGATGCTATTAACGAAATTCATAGAGAAAGTACAACGAAACTTACTTATCGCTTAGCTTGGGCGAGAAATTACTTAAAGCGATATGGAATTTTAGAAAATTCTTCTCGAGGTGTTTGGGCTTTAACTGAAGAAGGACAAAAATCTGATGAAGTTAATAAAGACAAAGTAAAAAGGTTTGTAGTTAAAAAGGACAGAGAAGAAAGGCTTGAAAAACCAACTAAACAAACAATAACAGACAATCCTAAAATTGATGACAAACCGCAAGAGATTGAAGAATTCACTTGGCAAGACAGGCTTTTAGAAACAATCAGAACTATTGAGCCCGCACAATTTGAAAGACTTTGTCAACGGTTATTAAGAGAGCTTGGCTTTATTAATGTTGAAGTAACCGGAAAATCCAACGATGGGGGAATTGATGGGAAAGGAATAATAAAAATAGGCGAAGTATTATCATTTCACGTAGTATTTCAAGCAAAAAGATACCAAGGAACAGTGTCGCCTTCAGTTATTAGGGACTTTAGAGGTGCGATGGATGGTAGAGCAGAAAAAGGTTTGATTATGACTACAGGAAGCTTTAGCAGAGAAGCAAAAAAAGAAGCACAACGAGATGGCGCAAAACAAATTGACTTAATTGACGGAAATGAATTCGCAGAAAAACTAAAGGACTTGCGATTGGGAGTTAATGTTGAACTTGTGGAAGATGTGAAAATTAAATCGGAGTGGTTCAAGAATATATAGAAAGATACTACCGCTAACAGCTAGAGTTTCGTTGCGGCTGCAAGCCGAACAATGAAACTCCTGTTGAAGGGAACCGGAGTACCTGCCGTCAACACTATGGAGTTATCGTAAAGTTTTGAGAGAGAGTTACAAGAGGCAACTGAGCCTCTTTTTTTTGGAGTAGATTTTCATTGGTTTTTCTCGTGTTTTCCTTCACCTTAGGACATAAGTTCCCTTACCCGTAAAATTAACTTTCACGGGGAATTGGGTTTTGGCATCCGCCAAGATACCAAGCAGGTGGGCCTCGTTGGTCAAAAACCGCTATTGGGTGCAAATTGCCCGTTTTGCAACACGGACATTTGGGCAAAAATGTTTTTTTTGCTACTTTTTCCAAGACCTTTACTTGGAGTTTTGCTTGCAAAAGCTTTAGCTTCCCACGCTTCCAAGTGCTGCTCAAAAAGCCATAATGACGAATCTTGACAAAGCGTTTGGGCAAAATATGCAACGAAAACCGACGGATAAACTCGCCGTGGGTCAATGTCATTTGCTTTTTGACTCCCGCCACTCGGTAATCCTTGTAATCGAAAGTCACGTTTTCGTTGTCAATGCTTTTGATTCGGTGGTTGCTGATGGCGATTTTATGGGTATATCTCCCCAGATACTCCACCACCGAATTGGGACTTCCAAAAGGCTTTTTGGTAAAAACTACCCAAGGCTTCTGCCATAAATGCTGCCGGATTTGCTCGTATTTTATGGGCTCTTTTGCTTTGAGTTTCTGGCAATATTTTGCCCTAAACACTTTCGATAAAGCTTTTACGGGAAACAAGAATTTGCCGTCCGTTCGGCTGTTTTTCCACTGTCCGTCTTTATCGATTCCTCCGCCAGGCACAATACAATGCAGGTGCGGATGAAGGCTCAACTGCTGTCCCCAGGTGTGCAAAACAGCAATCATTCCCAGTTGTATTTCTTTGGCTTTGCCAAATTTTTGAAGCGTTTCCCAAGTCGCTTCAAACAGGGTGTCATACACCATTTTTGGCTGATGCATTGCCAAGGAATTAATGCTGTCGGGCAAGGTAAAAACCACGTGGAAGTATGGCACTGGCAAGAGTTCTGTACTTCGGGCTTCCATCCAATCCTCTCGCTTGTTACCCTGACATTTGGGACAATGTCTGTTCCTGCAAGAGTTGTAACTAATGGTCAGATTTCCACATTCATCACACCCATCGATATGACCGCCCAAATCGGCCGTTCGACATTTTTTGATGGCAGAAAGCGTGTGCAGTTGCCAAGTATTCAAGCCGTAGTTTTCGATTTTTGAGGCAATATTTCGCAGTACATCGGCTACTTCCGGTGGCATTTCTCGAAAAGGGTATCCAGTGGACTAAAGATGCGTTGGCTCTCGAGTTGGGCAATCTGTAAATACTCCAAAGTGGTTTCTAGGTTTTGGTGTCCTAAAAGGTCTTTGAGGGTTATAATATCCATGCCATCTTCGAGTAAATGCGTGGCATAACTATGCCGAAGTGTGTGCGTGTGAACCTCTTTTTTGACACCAGATGCCTTGGCCACTTGCCTCACTACCCATTGCACGCCTCGTTGCGAATACCGATTGTCAAAATCACCTCCTGCTCCATTAGGCAAAGGTTGCCCATTAAAAAGGTAATCTTGTGGTTTTTCGGCTTCGATATATTTTTTGAGCCCTCGTATTAAATGAACCGATAAAGGAACATAGCGGTCTTTTTTGCCTTTGCCTTGCACTACTTTGAGTTGCTTTCTATCGAAATCTAAATCTTGTAATCGTACAGAACGTGCTTCCATACAACGCAATCCGCAACCATAAAGCAATCCAATAAGAATGCGATGTTTGAGTAATTTAGCCCCTTGAAGCATGCCCCAAACTTCTTCTTTACTCAAAACAACGGGTAGTTTTTTCTCGTGTTTTATGGACGGTAAACCCAAGTACTCATAAGGCAAGCCTTCTGATTTTAGAAGAAAGCGAAGACCATAAACACAATGTTTGAAATAAGTTTGTGAAGGGGTTTTGGACTTTTTCTGCTGGTAAAACAAGTAATCTTGTACTTGTTCAGGATCTAAATCCGTTGGGATTTTCCCAAAATACAATGATATAGAAGCAACATGTCGAGAATAATTATTAAAAGTACTTTGACTTCTGCCCAATACCGAAATAGTACGTTCAAAACGATTGATGAGTTCCTCAAATCCTGGAACTTCTCGTTTAGCCTGGTTGAGAATTTTGTTTTCTCTTAATTCTTCAACATTCTTTTTTTTGTAGTCATATCTTACCGAATTTAATTATATTCGTAAGGTACAAAATCACGGTAAGTGCTACCGAAGGTTTAGTTCAACAAGGGTTTTGCAATAGTGGGACGAAACTGCAAAGTTCAACGGCAGTTCTTCGGTTCAACTGTTGTACAAAATTGAAGATTTGTGCTTCGATTGCCCCACCATCGCAAAGCCCCGGAACGTTAGGCGAAATATTATGAAAACAGTAAACTACATATCACATATGCTTGAAGATAATATTGAGGAAATAAAAGCCTTAGTATTGTATTTTGACCAAATAAACATTATCGAACAAAGGCATCTTCATATTGTGGCTCCAACTAATGCGAAACCTGACAAAAACGGAAAGTTGAAAGCTCAAGTAATTTCAACAAATGATTTTACGGATGAAAATTTTTTATTACACTTAAAAGAGTTTGAAAAAAACAAAAACATAAAGTATCAAATTGATATTGATAGCGTTGGACAAAGCCCAGAAAAAGGAATTAGTTCAGTAAGTAGCGATATGCAAATAAATGACCTAGTACTTTTTCATTCAGAACTAGTCGGAAAAAAGCATAATGAAAAACAAATAGTTGATAAAAAAGGAAGAATAGTATTAAGTTACGACTTAGAGTTGAATAAAGAATCTTCAATACTTTCAGAAAGATTTTTCAACAAAACTGATAATGTAAATGAACTACTATCTTATTATGCTCGAGTTTTTAAAACCTTTGTTAACTATTATGAACAAGGAAAAGATGTTTTAACCTCTAGTAAATATATAAATGATCTTTTCAAAGAAATAAACAAGACTGACAGATTTAAAAATGCTCAAATTGCATTTAAAAATGAATTCAACGTAACGCCTACATTTGCTCTTGAAGCTATTAAATTGGGCGTTCCAAATTTAGGCAAATTTCCTCCTGAAGAAATCTTAAGATTTAAGGAAAACTCAAAAGATGAATTATTGGAGTTTCAATCAAAATTAGAAAATTTAACTTTCGATTTACTAAATAATTACGATTATAATTATATTAATACAAATGCTCAAAAAATTGCAGATTTAAAAATTCGTCCACTAATTGAAAATATCAATCATACTTTAGATAATTCTAAATACAAAGTTATTCAAGAACTAATTAAAGAAGCGAGAGACCCTAAATCTTATTCACCTCTTCTACTTACTTTTTCGGACCAAATATCAAACTCAATGATTTTGTTAATTAGCGCCGGTATGGTTGGATTAAATGTTGGATTAGAGCACTACGCTAGAATTAAAGAAGCAAAAAAAGATGGCATTTACTATTTATACAAGATGAACAAATACTTCGCCTAACAGCTAGAGTTTCGTTGCGGCTGCAAGCCGAACAATGAAACTCCTGTTGAAGGGAACCGGAGTACCTGCCGTCAACACTATGGAGTTATCGTAAAGTTTTGAGAGAGAGTTACAAGAGGCAACTGAGCCTCTTTTTTTTGGAGTAGATTTTCATTGGTTTTTCTCGTGTTTTCCTTCACCTTAGGACATAAGTTCCCTTACCCGTAAAATTAACTTTCACGGGGAATTGGGTTTTGGCATCCGCCAAGATACCAAGCAGGTGGGCCTCGTTGGTCAAAAACCGCTATTGGGTGCAAATTGCCCGTTTTGCAACACGGACATTTGGGCAAAAATGTTTTTTTTGCTACTTTTTCCAAGACCTTTACTTGGAGTTTTGCTTGCAAAAGCTTTAGCTTCCCACGCTTCCAAGTGCTGCTCAAAAAGCCATAATGACGAATCTTGACAAAGCGTTTGGGCAAAATATGCAACGAAAACCGACGGATAAACTCGCCGTGGGTCAATGTCATTTGCTTTTTGACTCCCGCCACTCGGTAATCCTTGTAATCGAAAGTCACGTTTTCGTTGTCAATGCTTTTGATTCGGTGGTTGCTGATGGCGATTTTATGGGTATATCTCCCCAGATACTCCACCACCGAATTGGGACTTCCAAAAGGCTTTTTGGCAAAAACTACCCAAGACTTCTGCCATAAATGCTGCCGGATTTGCTCGTATTTTATGGGCTCTTTTGCTTTGAGTTTCTGGCAATATTTTGCCCTAAACACTTTCGATAAAGCTTTTACGGGAAACAAGAATTTGCCGTCCGTTCGGCTGTTTTTCCACTGTCCGTCTTTATCGATTCCTCCGCCAGGCACAATACAATGCAGGTGCGGATGAAGGCTCAACTGCTGTCCCCAGGTGTGCAAAACAGCAATCATTCCCAGTTGTATTTCTTTGGCTTTGCCAAATTTTTGAAGCGTTTCCCAAGTCGCTTCAAACAGGGTGTCATACACCATTTTTGGTTGATGTATTGCTAAAGAATTAATACTGTCGGGCAAGGTAAAAACCACGTGGAAGTATGGCACTGGCAAGAGTTCTGTACTTCGGGCTTCCATCCAATCCTCTCGCTTGTTACCCTGACATTTGGGACAATGTCTGTTCCTGCAAGAGTTGTAACTAATGGTCAGATTTCCACATTCATCACACCCATCGATATGACCGCCCAAATCGGCCGTTCGACATTTTTTGATGGCAGAAAGCGTGTGCAGTTGCCAAGTATTCAAGCCGTAGTTTTCGATTTTTGAGGCAATATTTCGCAGTACATCGGCTACTTCCGGTGGCATTTCTCGAAAAGGGTATCCAGTGGACTAAAGATGCGTTGGCTCTCGAGTTGGGCAATCTGTAAATACTCCAAAGTGGTTTCTAGGTTTTGGTGTCCTAAAAGGTCTTTGAGGGTTATAATATCCATGCCATCTTCGAGTAAATGCGTGGCATAACTATGCCGAAGTGTGTGCGTGTGAACCTCTTTTTTGACACCAGATGCCTTGGCCACTTGCCTCACTACCCATTGCACGCCTCGCTGGCTGTACCGATTGTCAAAATCACCTCCTGCTCCATTAGGCAAAGGTTGCCCATTAAAAAGGTAATCTTGTGGTTTTTCGGCTTCGATATATTTTTTGAGCCCTCGTATTAAATGAACCGATAAAGGAACATAGCGGTCTTTTTTGCCTTTGCCTTGCACTACTTTGAGTTGCTTTCTATCGAAATCTAAATCTTGTAATCGTACAGAACGTGCTTCCATACAACGCAATCCGCAACCATAAAGCAATCCAATAAGAATGCGATGTTTGAGTAATTTAGCCCCTTGAAGCATGCCCCAAACTTCTTCTTTACTCAAAACAACGGGTAGTTTTTTCTCGTGTTTTATGAACGGTAAACCCAAGTACTCATAAGGCAAGCCTTCTGATTTTAGAAGAAAGCGAAGACCATAAACACAATGTTTGAAATAAGTTTGTGAAGGGGTTTTGGACTTTTTCTGCTGGTAAAACAAGTAATCTTGTACTTGTTCAGGATCTAAATCCGTTGGGATTTTCCCAAAATACAATGATATAGAAGCAACATGTCGAGAATAATTATTAAAAGTACTTTGACTTCTGCCCAATACCGAAATAGTACGTTCAAAACGATTGATGAGTTCCTCAAATCCTGGAACTTCTCGTTTAGCCTGGTTGAGAATTTTGTTTTCTCTTAATTCTTCAACATTCTTTTTTTTGTAGTCATATCTTACCGAATTTAATTATATTCGTAAGGTACAAAATCACGGTAAGTGCTACCGAAGGTTTAGTTCAACAGCCACTACAACAGATTTGGGCATTTGGCTTAATGGAAAGATGGTTTTGTATTTGGAATGATTTGGCAAATCCGAGAATAGGGCTTAATTTAGTCCCAAACCCGCTGTAGCGCCAGAACGTTGGGCGTAATTGGCAGTAGACTACGGAGTTTCTTGCACAATGAATTTTGGGGATATTTTTTTGGAATTCTGGAAGAATAAAGCATTTAGGCTTCAAGTCTTTCGATTGGGAATCGTAGAAAGCTCACTTTCAATACGTTTGACAACGTAAAAGACTTGGTTAAGTTATTAAAAATAAATGAGAAAGTCAATACCGCAGAATAAAGCATTTAGTTTTACTAACTTAAAATCTCAAAAATAATAGCGCCCCAAAATCCCAATTATTAACTTCGCCTAGCAGGCTTGCTAAGCAAAATAAATAATTGGTTTCATTGATTTTGATTGTGTTGAAAGAAAGATTCGAGTAGTCTATCCAACTCCGTTACTGATAAAAATTTGGATTGTCAATAGATCAGTAACTACTCCCAACAGCGGTTTTGCAAAATGCCTTCGCTCTTTTGGATAAAATAGAACAAATTAAAAAATTTGGCTATTTTAGCTTTAATTAGTGAGCGACGAAGAGAAGGCACTTCGCAAAGCCGCGAAACGTTGTAGGTAATTGTAAAGAGCCGAAGCGTTAAAAAACAACGAAAGAAAATGCTTTGGAATAAAATTTATGCTATATTTGATATATTAATATATTTAATCATGGAAGTTAAAGACGCACATATTGTAAAAGATGGTTATGACACTGGTGTAAGAGCTACATTTCAAGGTAAGATGTATGTCGATAAGAAAGTTTTCTTTAGCAGACCTGATGTTAGAAATGTTTTGAAAAATGTTATGGAATCTAAGGAATTAAAAGCACATATTGCTATTAACAGAAAGTATAAAAAATAATGCCGTATAATATTTTCATACTTCCAATATTAACGGGGTATATTATATTAATAAATTTTGTTTTATTTAAATATAAATATCAAAGACTCAACTCTCAAAGACTTCTTCTTAGCTCTATTTTAGCAGGATTAATTGCTACAAGTATTACTTTATTATTTAGAGCAATCATAAAAACTATCTTCAATAATTTTGAAATTACACTTTATAAGTGGTTATACTCTTTTTTTCCAATAAAAGAAGTTCAGTATTTATGGACATCTATTATAACACTTGTTGTTTTTTCATCATTAACTTTTATAATTAATTGGTATATAATCAAAAACAAAGGGAAAGCTTATACGTTAGCTAAAGCTATCGAAAAAGAAGGAGATGAAATCGAACAATTATTTAAAGATTCGGCTATAACAGGAGAGTTAATGCAAATCACTTTAAATAATAATAAAGTTTATATAGGTTTCACAGATATATTACCAGAACCTAAAAAGACAAACTATTTAAAAATAACACCTGTTATGAGTGGTTACAGGGATTCTGAAACCAAGAACCTTACTATAACAACAGAATATTTTAAAGTACTAAAGATATTTACTTCCGATTGTCCTAAATTTGATATTTACGATATTGATATTACAATAAAGCAAGATGAAATACTTACGGCAAGTATATATGACCAAAATGTATTTAATCTTTTTAATAAGCCAAAAAAGAAAAAGAACAAAACCGCATAAAACAACTACCTACAACAGCTACTAAGCAATATAGCGGTTTTGGTCTTGAATTTAAACATAATCTTGTACTGGGAAAATCGGCGAAAAACAGTAAAAACAAGGAATTTTAACCCCGCTACATCGCCTAGTAGCAAGACGTTATGCGTCAGTTTAGAACAAAAGAGTGCCGAAAAGAAATAGAAATTCACAAACTTTAAAATAAAATGTTATTAAGCTTTAAGGAACAAATTATTGAAGATTTTCTAATTCCTTCTTTTATATTAAACGAGGGTGAAATTATTATTCTTGAAATTCCAAACGGCGTAGAATTTCAAAAAATTTCATCAAGATTAATTGAAATTTTAACCGAAATGTGTTCAGAAATTAAGTATGTAGAACATTTTAAAGAAAATTCATTTTTAAATAAATTGTTTCCAACAACAATTGGTCAATATTTAAAAAAATGTGACAAAAATTCAACTTACAAGAATAAAATTTATGAGATTGAATGGATGAAACCTGAAATCAAAATTAATTCTCTTGCAGGCAGTTACAGAAGATTATTGTCATTGTACAAAACATTGACTTTTACAAAAAACATAATAATAGATTTACTCGGTGTTGATCCTATTGGCGGAATTGAAATTTATAAAATACTAAAGCAAAACCAAAAAGAAAATGGGAGTACGATTTTATTTGATTCTTGTAATGAGTTTGAAAAAGATTGCACAAATTTCATTAGAGCAAAATATATAGGAACTGACGAAAGATATAAAGATTATAACAAAATAATGGCGGATAAATAAAAAACCGAACGCATAACAGCTACTACAACGGATTTGGGCAATAGGCTTAATGGAAAAATGGTTTTGTATTTGGAATGATTTGGCAAATCCGAAAAATGGGCTTAATTTAACCCCAAACCCGCTGTAGTACCAGAACGTCAGGCTGTGAAAAAACCTCCTTTTTTCATTATTTCCTTAAAAATTAATGACACTACAATTCAAATAAAGCCTTGTGAGAAGGTTCTTTTTTTAGGTTGCAAATTTCATTGGATAAAAATCGCGCGTTGTATGTAGCTTTAAATAACCCATTTTTAGCAAAAGCAAGACTTTTGCCTTGTAGGGTGAGTTCCATTTTTGAAGTTTGGCTATCAGATCAGCAACGCCCAGTATATTGATACTGCGTTTGATGTTATACACCAGCATGATTAAGCTATGCTCTCCGTTTACTTTTTCGAGTCCCGTTAGTTGGTGTGGTTATAGCCCCATTGCCGTTTGATCGTACCAAAGATATGCTCGTTGATTTCCTGACGCTTGCGGTAGAGTTGGGTTTTCTGCATAGCGTTTGTTGTTCTCTTCAACTGCATCGGCATATTGGCTGCGGTCTATATCACGGCCTGCTGACCTGCTTGTGCATAAATGTTTTGCTGGGCATTCTCTGCATTTTGGGGTTCGGTATCTTTTAAACTCATAACTGTCCCTGTCTGTCGTTTTCTTATGCCAATGACCTGTAGTTTTGAGCGTTTCTCCCTGTGGACAAGTATAGGCATCTGTAGTTTGATCGTATTGGAACTTGGAGACCAAATAATCGGGATGGATATTTTCCTTATTTTTTCCTTGTTCGGGCTGTGCCACAATTGTTATGATGTTGGCTTGTTTGCAGATTTCTATTTGTTTGCCGTTATGGTAGCCTTTGTCTGCCTAAGCGGTATAAGTTTTAATGACCAGATTCTCTTTGGTTTTAAGGGCAATTGTTGCTAAGGCATTGTAGTCGTTCTTGTTGCGAGCCATTTCTGATCAATACCAAAACTGACAAATGCAATTGACATTAATGCAAATGTGGAGATAACGGGTTTCAAATACCACATCAACAATACGAAAAACTTCAGTTTATGAATAAGCTTCTTATTGTTAACATCCGTACAATACGAAACTTATAAGCCTCCTACTTTTAATTTTGCCTGAAATTTAAGCTTTGGAAATATTATTACATTATAAAAACTTTATTTCATAACTTAGATTTCTTTTAAAGCGACATGCCATGACTAAGAAATCCATAGCCCGAAACTTCTTAAAGCTCGCTGCGACAGGGCATTCCCATGAAGCATTTCGTTTATATGTAAGCAAGGATTTTAAACACCATAATGCCTATTTTAAAGGTGATGCCGACACACTTATGCTGGCTATGGAAGAATCTGCAAGGACCAATCCGAATAAGATTTTTAAAATTCATCATATTCTAAGTGATGGTGATATGGTCGCAGTGCATTCACATGTTCAACAAAATTCAACAGATTCAGGTGTAGCTGTGGTTCATATATTTCGTTTTGAATCAGATAAAATAATTGAGCTGTGGGATTTAGGACAGCCTATTCCAAAGAAAAGCATTAATGAAAATGGAATGTTTTAAACTAAATTTTAACATAGAAAGAATACACAGAATAAAAAATCATCAAAACAAAATCACCGTAATGAAGCTAATTAGAATATCCTTTATATTTTCTTTGTTTTTTCTTCTGTCCAGCTGCAATTCATTCGCTCAAAAAAAAGACTATACAAACCAAATTGACAGTTTAATTAAATTTGCCGAACCTAAATTTAATGGTGTCGTTCTAATTACCAAAAAAGGGAAAAAATTATATTCTAAAGTTCATGGTTTTAGCAATTTTGAAACCAAAAAGCCATTAAAATCGGACACTCAATTTGAAATTATGTCGAACAGCAAACAAATTGCTGCAGTCCTGATTTTATTGGAAGTCGAAAGAGGTAAAATCGATCTGAATTCTCCAATAAAAAAATATCTGCCGGAACTTATCCAGCCCTGGGCAGATTCTGTTACCGTTCATCAGCTTCTAAATCATTCACACGGCATTATTCATTTACAAAAACCTTTAGAATTTAAATCCGGAACACAATTTAAATACGGAAATCTAAATTTTAGCCTGCTTGGAAAGATTGTAGAATTCAGTACCCAAAAAAGTTATTCGGAAGTTGCAGATTCACTTTTTAAAAAATTAAAAATGAACCATACTTTTTGTTATTCTAAAGATAAAACTCAAAATCTGGCAACAGGATATTACAATGCAAAAAATGTTCTGAATCCGGTTAATTCCAGTCAGATTAACTCCGAAAACTTAGGCGCAGACGGCATAATTTCAACTGCTGAAGATTTAGCTATCTGGAACAACAATCTCCATAAAGGAAAAATTCTAAAGGCTGAGTTGTACAAAATGATGACAACTAATACCATTTTATCCCAACATAATTTCTTCGGAAAAGAAAAAGAAGGTTACGGCTACGGAATTAGAATTATCGAAAAAGATTCTGTAAAACATTTGGGACATACTGGCCTTGGCGATGGATTTTCTTCTGTAAATTTGTATTTCCCCGAAAGTGATATAAGTTTGATTGTTTTAGAAAATCAGATGAATGAAGATTCTAATTTGTTTTATGCATCAGCATTCAAAATCAAAAATATTCTTTTGAAAAGTAATCTCTTCAATAAAAACTAATTCCATGATGGGTAAAAACAAAACCACAGAAACGGAAAGAAGCGTTATTGATTTTATTAACACCGCTCCTGATGAAGCAAAAAGAAAGGATGCTCTTGAACTTCTGAAAATAATGCAGGAAGTAACAGGCTTCGAACCTAAAATGTGGGGATCGGGTATTATTGGTTTTGGAAATTATCATTATAAATACGAAAGCGGGCACGAAGGAGAAGCTCCATTAACAGGTTTTTCTCCCAGAAAAGATGCGGTTTCACTTTACCTTAGTTCTTCTTTCGAAAATAAAGAGGAACTTCTTTCTAAATTCGGAAAACATAAAGCCGGAAAAGGCTGTATTTATATCAAAAAATTAACCGATATCAATGCTGAGATTTTAAAACAAATGATTTCGCTTTCGGTTGACTATTTAAAAAAATCATATCCTTCAAATTAACTCTCATGATTATCACTATCAGTATTCTTTTACTTGCCATTCTTTTTTATTTCTTACTACATCCCCGATTCGGGAAAAAACCTTCTGGCGAAAGACTTGCGTTAATTAAAAAATCGCCTCAATTTAAAAATGGAAGATTCGAAAACATCAGTTTTACTCCTGAACTTGCTGAGGGTTATGGTTATTTTGAAGTTTTTTATGAATTTTTCTTTAAAAAGGTAGATCGAAAAATTCCAACTGATACTATTCCTTCCACAAAAACCAATTTATCAGAACTTTCTCCTGAGGAAAATATAATGGTCTGGTTTGGTCATTCTTCTTACTTTATTCAACTGGAAGGAAAACGATTTTTAATCGATCCTGTTTTCAGCGGCAATGCTTCCCCCGTTTATGGCAGTACAAAATCATTCAAAGGAACAGATATTTATACAACAGATGATTTTCCTGAAATTGATTATTTATTAATTACTCATGATCATTACGATCATCTTGATTATAAAACCATTATGGACTTAAAATCTAAAACAAGAAAAGTGATCTGCCCGTTAGGGGTTGGTTCCCATTTTGAGTTTTGGAAATTTCCTGTCGAAAATATTATTGAGAAAGACTGGCACGAAAAAGTAGAATTAGATCAAAACTTAACACTTTATACAACACCATCAAGACATTTTTCCGGCAGAAGTATCAATCGCTGTAATACGCTCTGGACATCATTTGTATTAGAAAGCAAAGATTTCAAAATGTATTTGGGCGGAGACAGTGGTTACGATTCTCATTATGCGCAAATTGGAGAGAAACATGGGCCATTTGATATTGTCCTGCTTGATAACGGTCAGTACAATGAAAAGTGGAAATACATTCACAATATGCCTGAAGATGTAATAAATGCAATGAAAGACCTGAAAGCAAAAAGAGCATTTCCTGTACATAATTCAAAATTTCCCTTGTCTCTTCATCCTTGGGATGAGCCTTTAATAAAAATAACGGAATTGAATGCAAATTCAGAAAATCCGATTCCTTTAATCACACCGATCATCGGAGAAAAAGTTGAACTTAAAAATAACGAACAACAATTTAAACAGTGGTGGAAAGGAGTAAAATAGTAATTTTGTGAAATGTAAAACTGTCAACTTAAAGTTATTATTTCTACCTTTTGCAAGAAGTCATACTAAAGGCTCAGTAAAGTCTATCGCCAATCTTTCCAGACTTACGGATATATTTGCTATCGCTTGAGTCTTCTTCATCTAAATGACAAGATTGAACTAAAATCTGAAACTAAAAAAATGAAATTAAAAATTACTTTTCTCTCATTTGCATTTCTTACTTCATTTCATGCTTTTTCGCAAAATACATATGTTTTTTTAGGATCCTACAATAAAGATAAAACTGCAGAATCAATTCAGGTTTATGAGTTGGATTCTTTAAATGGAAATTTAATTAAAATTACTTCTGCAAAAGATATTATCAATCCATCTTATCTGACTGTTTCTCCAAACGGAAAATATGTTTATGCCTGCACAGATACAAAAACACCAAATTCAGGAAGTGTCAGCAGTTTTGAATTTAATCCCGAAAATAAATCGTTGACTTTTTTAAACAAACAGGGAAGCGGAGGTGAAAATCCTGTCTATGTTTCGGTTCATAAAAGTGGTAAATGGCTTGTAAACGCTAATTATACAGAAGGCAGTGTATCTGTTCATCCGTTATTAGAAAACGGAAAAATCGATTCGATTGCACAAAATTTTCAATATACTGACGGAAGTGTTCATAAAGAAAGACAAACCCGCTCCCATGTGCATTCTGCTATATTTTCTCCTGAATTTGATTATGTGCTTTTGCCCGATTTAGGTGCTGATAAAATACGCTGTTATCGTTTTGATGAAACGCTCAAACAACCATTAACAGAAACAAAAAATACGTTTACCAAAACAGATTTAGAAGCAGGACCGCGACATTTTACTTTTCATCCCAATCAAAAATACGGGTATTGTATTGAAGAAATATCAGGTTCCGTAAGTGTTTATCAGTATGAAAGCGGTAGTTTGACAAAAATACAGCGCATCAATACATATTCAGGAGAAACAAAGGGCGTTTTAGAAAGCTCTGACATTCACATTTCTCCTGACGGAAAATTTTTATATGCTTCAAACCGTGGAAAAGAAAATAACATCGCTATTTTCTCTATTGCCAAAAACGGCATTTTAAAAAATATCGGTTATCAATCAACTTTTGGAAATCATCCCAGAATTTTTGCCATTGATGAAACAGGGAATTTTTTGATTGCGACAAATGTAAATTCCGGAAATGTAATTGTTTTTAAAAGAAACCCAAAAACAGGATTACTCAATAAGACCGGAAATGAAATAAAAATGGAAAATGTTTCCTGCGTTCAGATTAAAAAGATACAATAATCTATAAAACTCTTAAAAATGACAAGTGCAAATTTTAATTTACAGCCGGAAATTTTAGAAAACGAAACCATAAAATTAATTCCGCTTCAGGAAGATCATTTTGAGGCTTTGTATGAATTAGCCTCAGACCCTTTAGTTTGGGAACAGCATCCCATTAAAGACCGGTATAAAAAAGAAAAATTTATGCCTTTTTTTGAGGCGGCTGTAAATTCAAAAGGTGCTTTTTTAATTTTAGACCGAAAAACAAACGAAGTTATCGGCACTACGCGGTTCTATGATTACAATCCTGAAAAATTTAATGTAGGGATTGGTTATACTTTTATTGGTCGAAAATTCTGGGGTGGTCCTTATAATGCAGCAACAAAAAAACTGCTCATTGATTATGCTTTTGAAACCGTTAGTTCTATCCTTTTTCATGTTGGCGCAGAAAATATCCGTTCTCAAAAAGCTGTGTTAAAATTGGGTGCGGTAAAAATAAACGAAATGTTTTTTCCTCATAATGGGGTCGATTTACCTCATTTCGAATATGAATTGCGTAAAGAAAAAGTTAAAAATGAGTATTTTTGCAGCTAAATACAGTCATATGTACTAAGATCTTACCTCTTAACTTATGACTATAACCTGTAAATCAAAAACAATGAGAAGAATAACAGTCTTTTGCGGATCCAGTTTCGGTACTGAAGAAATTTACTCAGAACAAGCAGTATTATTAGGAGAAACATTAGCAAAACAAAATATAGAATTGGTTTATGGCGGTGCTAATGTAGGTTTGATGGGTGCAGTTGCAGATGGCGTTTTAAATAACGGTGGAAAAGCAATTGGCGTTCTGCCTGATTTTTTAAGATCAAAAGAAATTGCGCATCTGGGATTAACGGAACTTATTCTGGTTGAAAGCATGCACGAAAGAAAAACCAAAATGAATGATTTATGTGATGGTGTCATTGCACTGCCGGGTGGATTTGGAACCCTTGAAGAGCTTTTTGAAATGCTTACCTGGGCTCAATTAGGATTGCATAAAAAACCAATCGCAATTTTAAACATCAACGGTTTTTATGATTCCCTGATTCAACTAATTGAAAATATGGTGAGCAAAGGCTTGTTGAAAGACGTGAATCAGCAGATGCTTTTAGTAAGTGATAACATTGATGATTTATTGAATAAAATGAAGAATTACAAAGCTCCAACTGTTGGAAAATGGATTGAAAAAGAAGAAGTTTAGTCTCTTTTGACAGGGTGATTTTCAGTTTTTAACACAATTTCCGGAATAACTTTCTTATCTTGTGGCTCCAAAAAACTGAAAATCCGTTATCCAAAATGAAATATTTAAAAGCCTATTACCTTCTATTCGCCCTTATTCTATCTGTAAATTTAATAAATGCTCAGGATACTGATACCGGAAACTGGTTTATGTATTTTGGAAATCAGGCCATCAACAAAAAATGGAACTGGCATAATGAAGTACAATACCGTAATTATAATTTTGCAGGAGATACTCAGCAGTTATTATTAAGAACGGGAATTGGCTACAATCTTACCGAAAACAATAACAATATTTTGTTAGGTTACGGTTTTATCAATTCACAAAATTATATTCCCGGAACTGATGACAAGAAAGGTAATAACGAACATCGTATTTTCCAGCAGTTTATAACACGCCAAAATTTTGGAAGGATTTATTTGCAGCACCGTTATCGCGTTGAAGAACGCTTTTTGGAAAATGATTTTCAAATGCGTTTTCGTTACTTTTTAGCTTTGAATGTCCCAATAAATAAAGCCAAAATGGAAGATAAGGCCTTTTATTTTTCAGCATATAACGAAATTTTTATAAATGCAGAATCTCCTGTTTTTGACAGAGACCGTGTTTATGGCGCATTAGGTTATGTGATCAATAAGAATTTCAGGGTTGAAGCAGGTTTTATGAGACAAATCCAGGAAAAAACCGGACGAAATCAATTTCAGATTGCAGTTTACAATACTATACCTTTTAACAGCAGTAAATAACCTTTCAAAATCCGTAGATATGGCAACAGTAAATAATAATTTTGCAAAAGCCGAAATGCTGATCAGAAAACCCGTCTCAGAAGTTTTTCAGGCTTTTATAAACCCTGAAATTACGAGCAAATTCTGGTTTACTAAAGGATCCGAAAAATTAGAAGAAGGAAAATCGTCTGAATGGACCTGGGAAATGTATGGTTTCTCGCTTACTGTTTTAACTAAAGTAATTGAAGAAGATAAACGAATTGTCATTGAATGGGGAAATAGCGGAGAAGAGACCATTGTAGAATGGATTTTTAATGCTTTGGATGAAAAAGAAACTTTTGTTAGCATCACTAATTATAATTTCAAAGGCGATGCTGATACAATACTCTCTGAAGTTCGTAATTCTACTGAAGGTTTCACATTGGTTTTAGCCGGTGCAAAAGCTTTTTTGGAGCATAATATTCAATTGAATTTAGTTTTGGACAGATTTCCAAAAGGTTTGAGTTAATCACCAAAAAATAACGTCATGGCAGCTGTACCTACTCCTAAACCTGCAAATATTGATGAATATATTGGAGGATTCCCAAACAATGTTCAGGAAGTATTAGAAAAAATCCGAATAACAATTCATAAGGCAGCTCCTGATGCTAAGGAAAAAATCAGTTACTCCATGCCGGCATTTGAGCAAAACGGAATCGTGGTGTACTTTGCAGCATTTAAAAATCACATTGGTCTTTATGCATTACCAAGTGGTCATTCAGCATTTAAAGAAGCGCTATCCAAATACAAATCGGGTAAAGGTTCTGTGCAGTTTCCGTTAAATCAGCCAATACCATTCGATTTAATTACCAGGATTGTAAAATTCAGAGTACAGGAAAATCTTGAAAAAGTAAAAAGTAAAAATAAATAATCAATTATGAATTTATCTCAACATTACAATACGCTTTTCAAAACATCATCTGAACTGATTTTATCTGAAACTTATTCTATAGATTCTAAAATTAGGGATGATTCAGATAAACGATTTGGCATTACTTTGCTAATTCGCCCGAATGATGAAATAAAAAATAATATTCAGGCATTCCTAAAAGAAATAAAAAAAGCAGAACCGGAGCAATACTACTATTCAAATGCTGATATTCATATAACTGTTTTATCCATTATTTCGTGTACTGAAGGTTTTACACTGAATCAGTTTCCTACGTCAGAATACATTGAAATTATTGAAAAAAGCCTGGTAGATATAAATGAAATAGAGATAGAATACCGGGGCGTTACGCTATCTCCCTCAGCGATAATGGTTCAGGGGTTTCCATCTGACGATTCATTGAATATCTTCCGTAACAAATTACGCGAAAACTTTAAAAAATCTTCCCTCCCGCAAAGTATGGACAGCCGTTACACTTTAACCGCTGCGCATTCAACAATTATGCGCTTTCAGAATAAATTACAAAACCCAAAAAAGCTTGTTGAAATTGTTGAAAAATTCAGAAATCACAATTTTGGAAAATTCACCGTCGATAAAATTGAATTAGTTTTTAACGACTGGTATCAGCGTGAAAAAAATACTGTAAATATGTGCGATCTTTATCTGAAATATTTTTAGACTTGTTTTCTTTTTAACCTTTTTTCAAAATATTTCCTAATCCTTTTCCAATCTGTTCAATCGCTTCTATACCTTTTGTCAATGGAGTTGCGGTAAAGTCTTCATAAGCATCCATTGCACTTTCTTTTCGTCCATCCTGCGGGTAAACAAGGATCAGGTTATTATCACTGAAGGATTTTTCAAATTTCTGTGGCAATTTATCAAAGATAGACTGATAAGAAACAGACCCTTTTCTTGACAGATTAAACACAATCAAATCTGTTGGTTTAATTTCATCCGAAATAGCTTCAAAATCATCCCAGTCTAAAATACTTTTGAAAGCCAGTTTTGTATTTAATTTCAGGTTATTCACTATTTGCTGAATTGCCTGATGTGTTTTATATTCACCATAAATAACTATCTGAGT
This sequence comes from Flavobacterium gyeonganense, assembly GCF_029625295.1. NCBI lineage: Bacteria > Pseudomonadati > Bacteroidota > Flavobacteriia > Flavobacteriales > Flavobacteriaceae > Flavobacterium > Flavobacterium gyeonganense. The sequence goes on from NZ_CP121112.1 coordinate 448,300, forward strand.
GCTTAGTTCCTGTGCTAACCTGCATATTTTCTGGATTAAAGGCTGAAATCCGATTCCTCTTTCAGAAAAAGGCGGACAAATGAAAACCAGTCTTTTCTCTTCAACAAAAGGTTTTTGAAACCTGCAGATAAAAAGGTTTTTATCAACATTATTAATTATAGAATCAACATTTTCTCCAAAAATCTTGTCGAGAAAACCTGTTTTTCTTGGCCATCCAATGATTACAATATCAGACATAATTTCCTTGGAGGTCCTTGCTATACCACTAGCCGGGTTGTGATCTATTCTTGCAATGGTATTGATCTTAATTTCAGAAGCAGATCCCTGAATAACAAATTTATCAACTGCTTTTTTATATTTTAAAATATTAATTTCGGCCTGATCATTATTAGGAACAATGGTTAATAATGTAACTGGATTGGCTGATTTTTTGTCCTTGATTAAAAGAGCAAAATCCAGTAAAGGTTCCGTTGCCGATGTTTTGGCTAAGGGAATTAAAATGTGTTCATCTAAAATCTGATCTTTATGAGCATCCTGAGGAGAAATCTCTTCTTCACAAATCGCAATTTTTTTAGCGGCTTTTTCGGTGGCAAAAGAAGCAACAATACAGGTAATCAGTATCAAGATAATAGTTCCGTTTAATATATTCTCATCCAGAATATTTGCTTTAAATCCAACCAGAATGACTGCCAGTGTAGCCGCAGCATGTGCACTGCTTAATCCGAAAATAAGCTGTCTTTCGGTTTTCGTGTATTTAAAAACAATCTGCGTAAAAAATGCGGCAATCCATTTTCCCAAAATAGCTACTACACTCAAAGTCGCAGCAACAATAAGAGCTGTTGGACCACTTAAAATCACACTAATATCAACAAGCATCCCCACAGAAATCAGAAAAAACGGAATGAACAAAGCGTTCCCGATAAACTCAATCCTGTTCATTAAAGCAGAAGAGTGCGGAATTAAAGGATTTAAAGCCAAACCTGCAACGAAAGCACCAATAATAGGCTCTACTCCTGCTACTTCGGCTAAAAATGCAGCAAAGAAAACAACGGAAAGGACAAAAATATAATGCGCATGTTTTTCACTTTCCAGTTTTTTAAAGAACCATTTTGCCACTCTTGGAATCACCAAAAACATGATGGCTGAAAATATAGCCAGCGAAATGGTTAATTTTATCCAGAAAGCCTGATTAAGATTTCCCTCACTGCTTCCCATAATGACAGCCAGAATAATCAAAACAGCAGTATCTGTCAGAATAGTTCCTCCAACAGTTATAGCAACAGCCTGGTTTTTAGCAATCCCTAATTTACTTACAATCGGATATGCCACCAGCGTGTGCGTTGCAAACATACTTGCAGTTAAAAAACTGGCGTTAAAATCATATTGCAGTAAATAATAACAAACCGGAAACCCAATAGTAAGGGGAAAAATAAAAGTAAAAAAACCGAATAATAAACTTTTGTTGCGGTTTGCTTTAAACTCATTCATGTCGAGTTCAAGACCTGCAATAAACATAATATAAAGCAAACCAATAGTTGAAAACAAATCGACTGCGGAGTTTTTGGCCAGAATATTAAGTCCGTGAGGTCCAATTACCACACCTGAAATAATCAAACCAATAATTCCCGGAATATTAATTTTTTTAAGTAAAATGGGACTTAATAAAATTATGAAAAGTATCAACGAAAAAATTAATACGGGATTGTTAAGCGGTAGTTCAAATTCTTGTATTAAATGCCTGAAAAATTCTATCATAGTGTAATTTTAGCTGCTGGGTATAGTATTGCTTTCTAAGTCAAACCAGATACTCAAAGTTGCCGTTTATATCAATTTTAAAAAAACTAAAAAGCGAGTTTTTTAGAGAAATTCTCTTTACAAAAATACCCAAAAAAGGGCTGAACTTTTTATCAAAGCCCTATATTAACTAATTAATTTTATTTCATTGATAAATTATTATTATTTAATATATTTTTTAACAAAACCGCAACATTAACAAATAAAAAAGAAACTTCTTTGCATTATTCAATTATCTTTGTTTGAATAAAATTGGAACAATGGAAGAATGTATTTCTGTTTTCGACATGCTTAAAATTGGTGTTGGGCCATCGAGTTCCCATACACTGGGACCCTGGAGGGCAGCGGAGCGTTTTCTAAAAGAGCTGAGAGAACAATCCATTTTAAATCAGATCACTAAAGTTAAAGTTGATCTTTACGGGTCACTTTCACTTACAGGAAAAGGCCATGCTACCGATTTAGCAGTTATGCTGGGGCTAAGCGGTCAGGATCCCGAATATATCCCGGTAGAGAATATTTCAGGAATTATCAAAACAATTGAAACCAAAAACGAGATTGTTTTGGGCAATGAGCTTACAATTCCGTTTTATTTTCTTCAGGATATTGTTTTCAATAAAGACTTCCTTCCATTCCATGCCAACGGATTAAAATTTACAGCTTATAAAAATGATGATGCTGAATACGAATCTACTTTCTATTCTATCGGTGGCGGTTTTGTAGTGAAAGAAGAACGCACCAATGCCATAAATAAGATTGCCATTAAATGTGCTTTTCCGTTCATGATTGATAATGCCGATGACTTATTGAAGTATACCATTCAGGAAAACAAAAAGATTTCTGAAATTGTATATGAGAATGAAAAATCAATGCGCTCTGAAGAAGCAATTCATACCGAATTAATGCGAATCTGGAAGACTATGCTGGAATGTATGTACATTGGCTGCCACTCTGAAGGAATACTTCCGGGAGGACTGAATGTTCGCAGACGAGCTTTTGATATGCATCAGAATCTGATTGGTTTATCCAATTATAATAATCCGCAATCTTGGCTGGAAGAAATCAGGAAAACCGAAGTAAAATTTCGTCAGATTTTAAAATGGGTAAGCTGTTTTGCTTTGGCTGTTAATGAAGTCAATGCATCATTAGGACGCGTTGTTACGGCTCCTACAAACGGTAGCGCAGGCGTAATTCCGGCAGTTTTAATGTATTATTTAGTTATCGAAAACCATAATGCAGGTGAAAAAGAAATCAAACAGTTTTTGATGGTAGCCGGAGAAATAGGAAGTTTGTTCAAACAGGGTTCTACAATTTCTGCAGCAATGGGCGGATGCCAGGCCGAAATTGGCGTTTCGTCCTCAATGGCTGCTGCTGCACTTTGCGAATTAATGGGTGGAACTCCTGCCCAGGTTTTAATGGCTGCCGAAATTGCCATGGAGCATCATTTAGGTTTAACCTGCGATCCTATTGGCGGTCTGGTTCAGATTCCGTGTATCGAAAGAAATACAATGGGTGCCATAAAAGCCATCAACGCAGCCGAACTTGCGCTTGAAACCGATTCTAAAAATGCGAAAGTGCCACTGGATAAAGTAATCAATACTATGTGGGAGACGGCAAAAGATATGAATTCAAAGTATAAAGAAACTTCAGAAGGCGGTTTGGCAATTGCAGTAAATATGGCCGATTGTTAGTATAATATTGCTTAATTTCGCAGAAAAATTTCGTTTTAAAGAAAAATCAACTTTAATACTATTCAAAAAAACTAAAAAAAGTATCAATGTCAGTAGCAAAAAAAGATTATAAAAGAATCACTACAAAGTCGTTAATCGAAATGAAAAGCCATGGAGAAAAAATTTCTATGCTGACGGCTTACGATTATACAATGGCAAAAATTGTTGATACTGCAGGTGTAGATGTAATTTTGGTAGGCGACTCTGCTTCAAATGTAATGGCAGGACATGAAACTACCCTTCCTATTACTTTAGATCAAATGATTTACCACGCTTCATCAGTTGTCCGTGCAGTAGAAAGAGGTCTTGTGGTGGTTGATTTACCTTTTGGAAGTTATCAGTCTGATCCTAAAGAAGCTTTGCGCTCTGCTATTCGAATCATGAAAGAAAGCGGAGGGCATGCTGTAAAACTTGAAGGCGGAAAGGAAATTAAAGAGTCTATCCGGAAAATATTAAATGCGGGAATTCCTGTAATGGGCCATTTAGGTTTAACACCTCAGTCCATTTACAAATTTGGTACTTACAGTGTTCGCGCCAAAGAAGATGAAGAAGCCGAAAAACTGATTGAAGATGCCAAAATGTTGGAAAAAGTGGGGTGTTTTGCAGTAGTGTTAGAAAAAATACCTGCTGATTTAGCAGAAAAAGTAGCCAAAAGTATTTCCATCCCGGTTATCGGAATTGGAGCCGGAGGTGGTGTTGACGGACAGGTTTTGGTTATCCATGATATGTTAGGGATGAACAATGAATTCAGCCCGCGTTTCCTTCGCCGTTATCTGAATTTGTATGAAGAAATGACCAAAGCAATAGGTCAGTATGCTGCTGATGTAAAATCGAAGGATTTTCCTAATGAGAAGGAACAGTATTAGTTTTTGAACTAATAAGTTTCTATGGTTCAGAGTTGTTAAGCTCTTCAACCATAAAGTTACAAAGACTCAAAGTCTTTCAAAATAATTTCAATTGCCTCCAGCTTTAGCTGGAGGTCTTTTTTAAGTTCGGTTTTAGGCTTTAGCCAAACTTACTTGATATTCTAAAATCTAAAATTTCTAAATGAAAATTCTTTCCAATAAAAGCAACCTGCAAATACTCCACGAAGACAACCATATTATTGTAGTCAATAAACGTGTAGGCGATATTGTTCAGGGCGACAAAACAGGCGACAAACCTTTATCTGATATTGTAAAAGAATACATCAAAGACAAATATAATAAACCCGGCGATGTTTTTCTGGGTGTAATTCATAGGCTAGACCGTCCCACAACAGGGATTGTGGTATTTGCCAGAACGAGCAAGGCCCTTTCACGAATGAATGAATTGTTCAGTAACCGTGAAACTAAAAAAACATATTGGGCTGTTGTAAAAAACAAACCTCAGGAACAAGCAGCCAAACTCGTTCATTATCTAAAAAGAAACGAAAAGAACAATACTTCAAAAGCGCATTTAAAAGAAGTTCCGGACAGCAAAGTGGCCAGTCTGGATTATAAAATTATTAAAGAGCTCCAAAATTATACTGCTTTAGAGATTAATCTTCATACAGGACGCCATCACCAAATCCGTGCCCAATTATCGGCTATTGGCTCTCCCATAAAAGGTGATTTAAAATATGGGGCTGACAGAAGCAACCCTGATGGAGGGATTCACCTGCATGCCCGAAAATTAGTTTTCATCCATCCTGTTTCAAAAGAAAACATAATTATAACAGCACCCACTCCGGATGAAACCATATGGAATGCTGTATGATTTTTATGATTTAATTGTCAGATTTTCAATTTATATCCGTTAACTTGCATAGCCAAAATTTAAGTTTTCACTAAAATGGACTATAAAAACGATATAAAGTACCGAAAAGAAACGCTTAAAAAATTACTTTTCAATATTCAGAAGGATGAGGACTTAATTGTGAAAGCCTTGTTTGATGATTTTAAAAAACCAGAATTTGAAGCTGTTTTAACAGAAACTAATTATGTTATTTCAGAATTAAAAAACACCATCAAAAATATTGACAAATGGGTGAAACCCGTACGTGTTTTTCCTTCCCTGCTCAATTTTCCTTCTACCGATTTCATTTATAACGAACCTTATGGAAACGTATTAGTCATCGCTCCCTGGAATTATCCTTTTCAACTTGCTTTATGTCCCTTGATTTCTGCAGTTGCTGCCGGGAATAAAGTGGTTTTAAAACCCTCAGAACTTAGTCCGAATACAGCTGCCATCATTACCAAAATCATCGAAAAATCATTTCACATCAATCACGTGGAAGTTGTTCAGGGCGGTATTGAAGTCTCTGATCAGCTGCTGGCCAAACGATGGGATTATATTTTCTTTACCGGCAGTGTTGCGGTTGGCAAAATTGTAGCCAAAGCTGCAGCAGAACATCTCACGCCCATTACCTTAGAATTAGGTGGCAAAAATCCGTGTGTCATTGATCAGACCGCTAATTTAAAACTGGCTGCCAAGCGTATCGTCTGGGGAAAGTTTATCAATGCCGGACAAACCTGTATTGCCCCGGATTACATTCTGATCCAAAAAAACATGAAGATCAATTTTATTACGTATCTGATTGAAGATATTATCCAGGCTTATGGAAAGAAAATAAAGAATTCCCTGATTATGCCCGGATCATCAACAGTAAAAACTGGGTACGCTTAACCGGCATGATTGCTTCAGAAAAATTAATTTTTGGAGGAGAATCGGATGCTAATGATTTTTACATTTCGCCAACTCTTATTGATGAACCTGCATTAGACAGTCTTGTCATGAAAGAAGAAATTTTTGGTCCGATATTGCCGATTTTAGTTTATGAATCTGAGAATGATATTGATGCAGTAATTCGCCAATATGAAAAACCGCTGGCATTTTATATTTTCAGCGAAAATGATTCTTTTGCTAAAAAAATGATTAAACGCTATTCTTTTGGTGGCGGCTGCATCAATGATACTGTAGCTCATTTTAACAATAAACGGCTGCCTTTCGGAGGAGTAGGCCATAGCGGAATGGGTGCTTATCACGGAAAACTAAGTTTTGATATTTTCTCCCATCACAAATCAATTGTTAAAAAAGCCAACTGGCTTGATCTACCTATGCGTTATGCCCCTTACAAAGATAAATTAAAGGCGATTAAGAAATTATTAGACTGGATTTAAAAGCACTAAAGCCAGACTTGTACTATTATAACATATTATGAAATGAAATTGATTAAAAGTACTATATTTACGTTTAAATAATACATTTATAACACTGAAAGTACAAAACAATTCCAGTCAATATGAAATCTACTCTTAATCAAATCGAAGACATAAAAAACAACGGATATTCTTTAGATTTTTCGAATGTTTTTAATCATGCTTTTGAGAATTATAAAAAGATAGCCGTTTATGCAGGACTCATTTTATTAGTCGTTTCTATACTATGCTTTTTCCTTGGGGGTGGCATATTAGTTGCACTATACGGAGCTGAACACTTCAACAAAGAATTTTTTGAAAGTTTACAACACAATCAGCCACAGGGAACATCCCTACTAATCTACACACTTGTTATTACTTTTATAACTGCGCTCATGACACCTTTTACTGCAGGATTTTTGAAAATGGCAGACAGTGCTGACAAGGATGAAACCTTTAATTTCTCAACCGTTTTTACGTATTACAAAGCTCCTTATTTTTCACGTCTTTTTATTACTGCTTTATTGATTGGCCTAATCAGCGGAGGTATTTCTGTGGTATTCAATCTTATTGGAATTCCCGCTATCGATAGTATTATTGCCATCATTATTTCATTATTTACCTCCATGACTGTCCCACTCATCGTTTTTGGAAATTTAAATATAACAGATTCAATAAGATCCAGTATCATCATTGTTGGCAAACAGCCTCTTGTTATTGCCCTGCTATTTATAGTGGCCGGAATTGGTGCAGCAATTGGCTTTATTGGTTGCTGTATTGGTGTGGTATTTACCATTCCCATTACGTATTCTGTAAAATATGCTATATACAGTGCTATTCTGGAAATTGATAACCCGGACTCCATTGATGCCATCGGCCAGTCTGATCCGGAATAGATAGAGATTATTTTAAAAAACCAAGACTTAAATTCTATGGTATCCAGCTGTAGTTTTTTAATTTTTTTATTTTCCGGGCTGTCCCTTTTTGGAAGTGGTCTTAAATCATTTTGTATACACTATTTTTTAAAATCCAGTTCTATTTTTTACGAAAACCCTAAATTAATCATGTTAGAGATATGCCTGATTGTTTTTATGGGTTTTCTCATTTACCAATTTTTTAATATCAAAAATAAAATTGGTTCTTTCATCGAAAAAAATAAGGAAAAAGAAGTTTCCCCTAAAGAATATCAGCTGTATCTTTTGTTTTTCAGTATTACTATTATTGTAATCGAAATCATTAATGAAATTTTTAAATTACGCCCCCACAGTCTTTTGTATGTCAATTTAACGATTGGCGGATTGATTTTGTTATTTTATTATCTGGCGATTAAAATTGAATATCTGAGAAATAAGATTTCAGTCTTTTTTATTTCCATATTCATATTATTCACGGGACACATTGCACATAACATTATCATTCAGCCCCATGATATTGTTCCTATTATTGCACTTTTAATTACTTTTTATTTTTCGTACAGTGTTCTGAGACCTATCAAAATTTACTGGTATTATACCGGGGCTCTATTTCTTTTTCATATCATCAATCTGGCTTTTGATTTCATTCCGATGAAATCTTCTGTTTTACTTCTTACCTATTCCCTAGTCATTTTTGTGATTAATCAGGTAAAATATGCTATTTTTCTGAATACCCGTGACAATTTCAGGTTTACCAATGAGATTGTGCATAAAGGAAGCTCCCTGACTATCGCTTCAAACAAAAAAGGTGAACTCATTTTCTGCAGCGAATCCATATTGGAAATCCTGGGCTATACGCCTGATGAAGTTATGGGAATGGGTTTCTGGCAGCTCACAGAAGACCCTGATTTTATTAGCGAACAATTTCTGGACCAATATCAGGACAATATTTTGTACACACGGAAATTAAAATGTAAAAATGGTGATTACAAGTACATACAATGGAAAGACAAACGTTTTTCTGAAGACTTATTTATTGGTATAGGACAGGATATCACTGAGCAGATCAAACTTCACGATCAGTATAAAAACCTGATCCAGACTGCTGCAGATATCATTTTTGAAATTGATACCGATGGCAATTTCACTTTTATAAATGAATTTGCCTTTTCTGTTTTACATTATACCGAAAAAGAAGTCATCTCTAAACATTATGCTAATTTTATCCACCCTGCTCATCGAAAAAAGGTTGCTGATTTTTATAAAAACCTTGAAGAAAAGGAATTTAATCATGACACTATTGAATTTCCTATTTTAAAGAAAAACGGTGATGCCATATGGATATCCCAAAAGGTTATCATCCGCAAAAACGATATGGGAGACACTATCGGTTTTGCCGGTATCGCCAGGGATATTACCGAGCTTAAGAATAATGAAAAGGAAAAACGAATCAGGCTTGAAAAAATTGAGGCTTATACCCTTTCTACCAAAAAATTATCAACTACCGATTTTAGCCACTATGAAAGCTTAAACAGCGTAATCAATTTCATTATTGAAGAGGCCGCTGTTTCAAAAGCCAGCAGAATCAGCTTCTGGAAGTATTATAATAATACCATTATCTGTAAAAATATTTACAGTCGGGACAAATCTGATGTTTATTACAAAGAGGTCATGGACAAGGCCTCCTATCCTATTTATTTTGAGACGTTAGAAAACAAAACAGTCATTAACGCAAGCGACGTATTCAATAAACTGGAAACCTCTGAATTTCAGAAAGCCTATTTTATCAAAAACAAAATTCAGTCTATGCTGGATGTTCCTATTTTTTTTAATGGAAAGCTTGCAGGTGTAGTATGCTTTGAGAGTACAATAAAAAAAGGGAATGGGATAATGAGGACATTAATTATGCCCGCACTATTGCTGACATAATCTCGCTTGCCATCTCATCACAAATGCGTTTAAAGGCCGAACGAAAATTAGAATTGAAAAGCCAATTATTGTCTGCCCTGGCCCTTTGTACCGAAAAATTCTTACTGAGCAAGACAAGTGAAGAAATGTTCAAAGAGACCTATAATATCATTGGAAAAGTCGCACATGCGGATCATATTTATTATTACGAGAAAGATTTTGACACCAATACTATTAGCCAAAAATATAAATGGTCAAAAACAGAGAATCCCAATGAAAGCATTATCCTTCAGAATTTTACAGAAGAAAATTTAAAAGAAATTATCGAAAAGGCAGAAAATAAAAAAATCCTTAATATCCTGACCCGACAACTTGATGATACGTTTTTTAAAAATTTACTGGAAACGCATCATATAAAATCGATACTGATCCTGCCTTTGTATGTTGAGGATGTTTTTAGCGGTTTTATCGGTTTTGATGACTGCCATACTGAACACAAGTGGTCTGAAGAAGAAATCTATATTTTTCAGACCCTTGCCAACAATATTTCTTCTGCTTTGGAGAGAAACCGAAACCAGAGCAAAATTATCGAAAGCGAAGAGAAATTTAAGCTGATCACCAATAATATTCCCGGTACGGTTTACCTCTCTAAATTTGACACTTTTTCTACCAAAATATTCCTGAATGACCAAATTTTTAACCTTACCGGCTATTCAAAAGCGGAATTTCTGGAACATAACCTTTCTTTTATCTCGCTTATCCATCCTGATGACAAAAAAGAAGTCATCAACAGCCAGCTTAAAAATCTACAAAGCGGAAAAGCATTGCACAACACCTACAGAATTAAGCGCAAAAGTGGAGAATACATCTGGATTGAAGAATTTGGGGATGTGATCAAAAAAGGCGATGAAATTGAATTTATTGGCGGTATCTATTTTGATATTACCAATAAAAAACAAACTGAGGATGCCATCAAAGCGAAACAGCTTGCAGAAGCTGCGAGTAAATCAAAGTCGGATTTTCTTGCCAATATGTCACACGAAATCAGAACGCCGCTTAACGGAATTATTGGTTTTACCGATCTTCTCATGAAGACTGAACTTGGGGAAATCCAGGAAAAATATATGACCACCATTAACCAGTCTGCCCATTCGTTACTGGAAATCATCAACGATATCCTGGATTTTTCTAAGATTGAGGCTGGAAAACTAGATTTGTTTATCGATTTGTACGATATCCATAAAATTGTAGGCCAGGTTTTTGACCTGATTGTATATGAATCTAACCTAAAAAAACTGGATTTAAAACTTCATATTGCCCCGGACGTCCCTCAATACATCTGGACTGATATTGTACGGCTTAAGCAAATCCTGATCAACCTGCTGTCTAATGCTGTAAAATTTACCAATCACGGTTCCATTACGGTTGATGTTGTGGTTTTAGAAAAAAAAGAAGATGATATCTGCGTCATACGATTTTCTGTAACTGATACGGGCATCGGGATCTTAAAACAAAACAAAAAGAAAATCTTTCAGGCTTTTTCGCAGGAGGACAGTTCTACCACACGAAAATTTGGGGGAACCGGACTTGGCCTTACCATCTCTAACCACCTGCTTGCCCTTATGGAAAGCCGCCTGCAGCTTAAGAGCAAAATAGAAAAGGGAAGCACTTTTTATTTTGACCTGACCCTAAAAACAAGCGCACATAACACCAACGAAAACTACAATACCGATTTTAATCATTTTAATACTAAAGCAGTACAGATTCCTGCCAGTACCCATACGGCCAAATTGACTTTTATGATTGCCGAGGACAACAAGGTCAATATGTTACTGCTTAAAACCATTATCAAAAATCTGTACCCAAATGTCCATATTTATGAGTGCGAAAATGGATACGAGGCCTTAAAAGTATTCGAGAACGTCACCCCTGATCTCATTTTTATGGATATTCAAATGCCTATCATGAACGGCTATGAAACTGCAGTAGCCATACGCAATTCCATAAACGGGCAACAAGTCCCTATTATTGCCGTGACAGCAGGTACTGAAAAAGAAGAACGCAATAAATGCATTACCTCAGGCATGAATGATTATATCCCCAAGCCAATTATGAAAGGTTCTGTAGAAGAAATCTTAAAAAAATGGCTAAAATAATTCCTTTTTTTATTAGTCAATTGCTTAAAAAAATATAAATTAGTGTTGGATAAATTCCCCAATTAACTTAAAAATTATATTCTTTTATGAAATGGTTAGGAAGAAGACAAAGTGACAATGTTGAAGATAGAAGAGGTTTCTCCGGAGGAAAAGCTGTTCTGGGAGGCGGCGTTATCGGGATTATTATTTTACTGCTGAATGTTTTTGGGGGTGAAACCGGAAAAACTGTTGGAAGTGCTTTAGAGCAACTTCAAGGCAGTACGCAACAAACTGAGACGGCAGCCCCGTTAAGTGCAGCCGATAAAAAGATGGGCGATTTTGTACGTGTTACACTAGCTTATAATGAAGACATCTGGGGTAAAATATTTGCTGAAAACGGCATGACTTATAAAAACCCAAAACTGGTCCTTTTTAGAGGATCTGTGCAAACTGCCTGCGGTGGTGCCTCTTCGGCATCAGGACCTTTTTACTGCCCGGGTGATCAGAAAGTGTATATGGACCTTGATTTTTTTGATGAGCTTAAAACCAAGTTTGGTGCAAAAGGCGGAGATTTTGCCATTGCTTATGTCATTGCCCACGAAATAGGCCATCATGTGCAGACGCTGTTAGGCACCTCAGCCAAAATGCGTGAAGCCCAAGAAGGAAAAAGCGAGGCCGAGGCCAATAAATTATCTGTTGCCCTGGAACTACAGGCTGATTTTTATGCCGGAGTATGGACCCATTATAATAAAGAAAACCTAGATACCGGCGATATTGAAGAAGCCCTGAGTGCTGCGAATGCCGTTGGGGATGACGCTATCCAAAGTAAAATGCAAGGCCAGGTTGTACCCGATTCGTTTACACACGGTACTTCTGAGCAGCGTATGTACTGGTTTAAAAAAGGATTTAGCAGCGGTGATATTCATCAGGGAAATACTTTTGAAGACATTTAATCATTTTAAAACCAACCAATAATAACCAGAAAAGCATGATTTAACGTCATGCTTTTTTTATTTTGAATACTTATAACTTTGCTTAGATACTAATTTTCTATAAACAATCTATATGGAAATACATTTGAAGATTTGTTTATTAGGTTTTTCATATAGCTTTCACACAAATAATCCCATTCTGTTATTGATAAGGATTCTTTTTCTGCCTGATTGGTTTTTATATGAATATCAACAGTGCGGCTAAAACCTGCTTTACTTGAAATTTCTTTTCGGGTACCTTTTTCAATTTTAACATCATTAATATAACTTTTAAAATGATTAAAACTAAATGCTTTTATATCTGCAAAAGTTACTATCCTTCCCCTTGTCAACAAAGCATTTCTGTATTCTAAAATTCGGTCTTTATTATTTTGTTTGTTTGTCCCTCCTACTGTATTGGTAACCAGGATTGTTTCCTTACTCATAAAAAACAAATCATCTTTGGCCTCCAAAACTGTTCCGGCTTTAATGTCATTACCGTCTTCTGCACAAGTTGACCAATAACTGATTGTAAATGTTTTCCCGGAAGATTCATTCACTTTGGGTTTAATCATTAAATAAGGGTCATTATTTTTAGAAAAATTACTTTCTTTGGCTTGCTGTTCAACAGAGGCTAGTAATTGATTAATCTCTATCAAAGAACTATTCATAAAATCTTTTCCTAAACCGGCAAAAGAAGAACTTTCATCTTTTAATAAGTCCAATACATTCTGAAGCAGTTCTGAAGCTGATCTTGAATCAAATCTCGAAACTCCTCCTGTACGTAATACCGCATTTCCTTCTTCGAGTACATCATCGCTAAAATCTTTAATTTCATAATGATTTGCATATGTATCCACAATCGCATCTACATCCAGATAAATATCATTACCTGTATCTAATGCTACGTACGACAAAAACCCTCCAAGAGTTTTGTTTATCACATGACGTTTTTTATTAATCACCGGAAAACAATTTGCCGTAAAAGATACATTATCTAATATTTGAGGAATTAAAGATTCCGGAAAAACCATTTTTATCCAAATAACAGGACTTCCGTTATGATTTGTTATATTCTCAAAAAACTTATATTCAGGATTATATTCGTTTATTTTTTTATGTTTTAATACTCCTTTTAGCGTATAAAAATTATCAAAATAAAACTCGTTTACTTCCTGCATCAATTCACTCAGGTGTGTATAATTGCGGTTTATTATGTTTTCGATATCAAGACTATTTACCGGAACATTATACCCCTCTTTTACTTTAATTTCTATATCATCATGATAGCATTTCATTTGCTTTAGATAATAATAAAACATTTCTTTTTGGTGGATATTTTTAATATCGATATACAGCATCAAATCCTCCAACTCAAATACATTTGCATCTTTTAATTCGATACCCAAAAATACTTCTCCGGAGGGCAGTGAATGCTTGTAATCTCTAACTGCATCTTTATAAAACAGATTAGAAACCTCATACAGATTTCTTTCGTACGCTACATATCTAACCTCACAAGAAGATAATTTTACTTCCAGGGTTGGCGAAAGAACAATTTCTTTAGTAATAGGTGCCAAAGGATTATAAATATTGTGCAGCCTTCTGCTCACCGTCATTTGGTTCTGCAGAGAAATTTTCATATTATTATCTATTGGCAAAGCATACATGATTGCTCTGGCCGGTTTAGCACCGGCAGCAACTTCAGGAAACATAATTTCCAGAACTCTTTCGACTACCCGTGTTTTAGAGTCTTCAAGTTCATGTGCCACTTTTTCTAATTCATACGATAATGCATTTAGCATCATGGACACAACAGGATCAAATGAAGTTTCCATTTCCACATCTGAAAAACCCCATGATCTGGCTGCTCTTTTTAATACCCTGTCTTTTATTCGTTCTTGTCTCATAATTTATTTTGTCTTAAACTTAGAGTCTTCAGCATTTTTATATTCTCTTTTTATTTTTTCTCTCAAATCTTCTATTGAAAATTCACAAAACAAATCATGGTTAGTTTCTTTAATTAATTTTCCTATGTCATTATATTCTTTATCAATGCCTACCCAAAAAACATAAAATTGCAATCCTTCAAATTATAAATTTCCATTTTCATAAAAAGAGTGTATTTGTGTATATGGCGAACTATTTTTTTATCCTTTTAGTAAAACCTTTTGTACTATTCGAATAAACTTGAATCTTATCTTTATTATTATCAAAATAATATCCATTAGAAGCGAACTGTGGATTTTTCATTAAGCCTTCTTAATCTTTTTATCAAAATGCTCAATAGTATCTTTTTTTTGAGTTGCTTTAATCTCTTTTTTCCTTGACTTCTGCAGCTTCTATATCATTAAAGGTTCTCTCCTATGTTTTAAATTAATTTTTAGTCTTAATTAAAATACCATTACTCCAGTTTTCAATTTTAATTACTTTACTGTTTTCATCATAAAATTTCCAAACTCCATTATATTTTCCTTCTGAAAATTCTCCTTCTGCATAAATATAAGGAACAAAAGAAGGATTATCGTCTCCTGGAATAAATAATTGTAATACCATCTAAAACTTGGCATTCGTTATTTATTTCCAAACAACTAGTGTCTTTACCAAAGACCAAACTTATATGCCCATTCAATTTTCTAATGATACTATCATGATTCCATTATCTTTTTTATGATATGAATAATCAATTTTTGTTTTCCATTGTATTTTCATCCATAATTAAGTTTTTAGTATCTACAAGAGAATCTTTTATATAAAATCATTTTTCAATTAACCTGCCTTTATCATTATATAATTTCAAAGTATCTGTGAAATATCCATCTTTAGTTTCTATTTCAAAATAAATTGTTCCATTGCTATGAACTTCTTTCCAGAGACCTGTTCCCATTTTGAAATAAGTAGAATAAATAATATTACCTTTATTGTCATACTGTCTGAAAATGCTATCTCTTAAGCCATGCTTAAATATTCCTTTGTAAATAATCTTTCTACTTCTTTCGTTTTTGTAATAGTATCATATTTAACAATTGCCGATTGCCAAAGACCTTCTTTGAAACCATTAATAATTTTTCCTTCTCTAATGGAATTTCTGTATTCTACATTAGCAAAAGTTGTATCTTCATAAGGGAAAATCTTCATACACTTTATCATTTATGGAACTATCATAAAATCCAATAAATTCACTTTTAATTGGTTCTTCAAATCTAGGATACTTTAAACAAGCATATTTCTTACTACAAAGCCACTGAGGATGTTTTGGAAAATTGACAGTTGTGCATGATATACATATCACGGAAGTTAAAACAAGAAAAAATGGTGTTTTTTTTATTTCCATTTAAATTAAACTTAAAAAAATAAACATATAAAGAAAAGTCTCTTCCCTGACAAACTTAATCTGGTTGAGGCCTTACATCTAAAACCTTATATACAAATTGTTTTTCAGTGTTGGGTATTTCTTTATTTAGAATTGGAATAGTAAATATTACCAGTCTTTTATCTACAGTTTTATCATCTAATCTGTATTCTTCTACTTCATTACCATTTGTAACAACTAGTTGTCCATCTAGACGGATTCTGAAAAAATCCTCTGGTCTTTTTATCTTATCAAAATTTATTTTTTCATCATCATAATTGCAAATATTTCTATAATAATGAAATTCCTCTTTCGCATTTATTATAGTAAGCCTGCCATTCTTGAAATCATTTTTTAATTGGTCATAATCATTATTTGATTGAATAGTACGACCTTCTTTAACCCCCTCGCTATTAGAACAATAAAAACAATAATGATTTGGATAGAATTGTTTTATTGAATTTGTTAAATCAACCCCGATTTTTTTATTACTAATATTTTTTATTACAAATTTTACATAATAATTCTTTTGATCAAAAAAATTGTAAATAACTCTCTCAATACTTATTTCAGCACTTATACCTTTAAAAATAATTTGTCTTAAACTATCTGAATTTTGAATTTTAACATCGACTGCTGAAACTTTTACAGATTCTTTTGTATCATATTTAGTTTTGCATCCAAACAATATTACCGAAGCAATTATAATAAAAATACTATTTGTTATTTTCGTAATCATTACGCATTATTTTAATTTGATGATGTAAAAACTTAAAACATTGAACTTCCCAATTTCCATTATTATAAATCGGCTCAGTATAATCCATTGTATTTTTAGTGCTATTTTCCTTAAAATAAATATAATTTGATATCAATTGCAAATATTCAATTTCTAAACTATATTTTAATACTTCTTCATATAATTTTAAACAGTCTTCTTGAATTAAGTTAAACTTTTCTTTAAAATTAAATATTTTTTCATTTACAATTTCCTGCAATTTAATTTTAGCTTCTAAGTTATATTTTTTATAATCCGTATTTCTTTTTTTCTGTTTTGCAGTTTTCTATATATATATCTTTAGAAACAACTTTACCACCCCAAGAATATGAAGAATACAAAGTTTTGTCATTAATTCTACTATTATAATCTTTTATCCTAGCCTCATAATATAAATTTGAATTATCAATACATTTAATCAAAGTACCTTTTCTTATTTGAAACTCTGTAAATTGACTAGTTGAATATGATCTTGCTAATAATGATTTCAACTTTTTTGATACTTTATCAATATTGTTTTGATACTCATTTTTAATTTTTTCAATACATGCGTCGATAGTCTCTTTTTTATACTTTTCGATATAATCTTTTCTATCTAGAAACTCTTTTTGTTTTTCTCTCTTATAAATGTGTGAGTTAATCCAAGCATATGCGCAATTTCATGAGCATAAGTTCCACCATCTTTATTCGATGAATAAACAAACAGGGCATTATGATCAAGTGGGAAAGTTCTACTGAATGCACCTACTTTATCTTTTTCACATTCATAATCTGCTAAAACAATTAATGCTTTATTATAGATTTGTGATTTCGATTTTAGCTTTTCCTTATATAAATTAATTGTTGTATAATCAATCGTATCTTCGCTTATTACATCTTTAATCTCTTGTATTTCTGTTTCAGTTCTAACTTCTTTTCCATCTTTAGTATATGAAATTTGTAATTTTTTTCTAGTCTTAACATGGTTTTCTTTAAACAATTCCTTCTTTCCCCATTCCTCCTTATCAAATGCATAGAAATAATCATCAAGATCTGTACTATCAAGCTGATCAAACATTAACTGATTTTCTATTTCTATTTCATAACCTGCCTGATTAAGAGATTTTTCGTTTAAATATTTCTTGATATCGTTATCCTTAAATTTTTGAAATAAAGCTTTAGCTTTTTCATTTGGAGTACCATCAGCAGAAACTAAAGCAATAACTCTAAATTTTAAAGTCAATACTTTATTTTCCATCATTGTTAGTCCACCTACGGCATGAGAACCTGTCGTTGAATTACTGTGATTGAAATCATACGTCTTTTCAGACCCAGCTTTTAAGCATGTTATTTTTAAATCAAGCTTTCCTGCTTCGGTCAACTTTTTCTTAGCTGTTTTGCCTTCTTTTTCTCCACCAACGATTTCAAATTCATAAAATTCGTCTCCCGTAATAGCAATAACATCATCTGTTATTTCAGCTTGCCAAAGCATTATTTCAGCACTTAACGTTATACTTTGTCCCGGTTTAATTAAAACATACGGTATATCAACATGTTTACTAATAGGATTAAATTTATAATGATCCTGTATTGCGTGTTTTGCTCCAATTTCATCCGTACTTTTTTCTACTATATCTCCTCCCAAAGGGTTGGCAGGGTCTTTTTTATAAAAATATTCCACCTCAGAGAAAGGAACATCCTGCATTTTCTCTATCTCTTTTGTTTCTGGATTTACATCGACCCAGTCAAAACCGAATTCTCCATTGTAATTGTCATTTAATCTTACTTTTACATATAGATTTGTTATTTCCAAAGGTTTTGCAGTTTCTGGTTCATCACCAAAAGCTGTACCTCCCTTAGCTGTGAAAGTAGATTTACCACCTACATTTTCCGTATATTCTCTGGTGTACAATTCATATTCCTCGTAAATTTCTGTGTTCTTTCCTGATGATCTGTAGATTGTCATAATTAAAACATGTTAGATTTTTCAGTTGAATTAATTTTGAACTCTCCTTCTGAATGAATATTTTTATCTTTTTCAACATTCATTTCGTGGCTTTCGTGATTATTTACAGCCTTCTTTGCCTGAGACTTTCTTTCGCCTGTAACAATTTCAAATAATTGTCCTTTCACATTAACCATATAATCCACTCCAATTGATAAGGTATGCATCAAGCCGACAGTAGTAGTTTTGTCACCGCCTGCACTTTCAGAAATATTCATTCCAGCGTTCACACTAATATTTTTACTTGCTGACAAATTAATATCAGAAGCATTCACAGAAAAAGTTTTTGGCGCATTTACATCAATATTTCCCTGACCATCCATTTTCCATGTATTACCACTCGGATCATCAATTAAAATACTTCCATCACCGTCGTTCAAAATAAATTTGATTCCTGAACGCGTGTGAATCGCCTTAACATTATTCTGACCGTCTGCATAACCGCTGGTAGCACTTCCATTGTATTGAGTCCCTAAAACATACGGATTCTGTGCATTACTTCCTTCAAAACCTACCAAAACCTCTTCATCGATTTCCGGAATAAAGTAAAATCCTTTTCCTGAGCCTGAATGTGGCTGTATCATTCTTAGCCACTCGCTTGAATTGTTTCCGCCTGCCCAGTTGAACTGTACTTTTACACGCCCTAATCCTTCCGGATCATTGTTGTCTTTTACTTTGGCAGGCTGTGTTTCTGCTTTTGCAAATACATTTACCTCTGTATAATGAGGGGCTGCAACGTCTGCCGGAATGGCTTTGAAATTACAGGAATAATTTCCATGGACCTGAGAAATATGTGTTACTTCTGTCACAATCAGTTCATGCTCTACAGTCTGGTTTATGATGCTGAAAACCTGTCCAAGTCCTAACGGAAAATAAGAGGTTCCGCTGTAATACACACTATTGGCGTCGCTGCCTGCTGTTTGCAGTCTGACCATTTCTTCGATTTCTTCACTGCTTTGGGCATTGGTCGTGTAAGCTCCATTATTCAAATCGTTTTGGGTAACGGTTCCCTGATTGTGTCCTACAACGGCAGAGAAACTGTCTTTACTTCCTGAGGATGTTCTTGCTGCCGAATTACGAATATTGGATGCTCCATTGTAATCATACCCTCCCAAAGAAATTTTATGGGAAGCCATATTGGTCTGGATTTTAAAACCATGCAGCGAAGACCCGTTGATGAGTTTTATTTTACTGGTTTTGGTCTGTCCAAACTGCATTCGCATTCCGTCAAAATAAAACCATTGTCCGTAACGTCTGGCCAATCGTTTTAAGAAATCAAAATTGGTTTCATTATACTGGGCCATGTATTTGAACTCCTGAAGATAGGTAGATTTTATAGCATCTCTTTCATAAAACTCTCCAGGACCTTCGGCTAAAATATCCAGCACGATATCATTCATACTTCTTTGCTGGTAGGTTCTCGATTTTTTCATGTCATCCAGAACAATAGTATGGCTGATACCTTTTACATGCAATCCTTCGGCGCTGCCATGAAGATCTATAGAAGAAAGTTCTGTAATGATTCCTTTGCTCATCAACCTGATTCCGGTAAGGCTTTTAAAGGTAAAGATAACTTCATCTCCAAGATACGTTCGCAATGCCTTTGCCTGATCTGCCGGATTGATGATCGCCTTGCCTGTGTATTGCCATACAAAAGAAAAATGATGGTGATCGGCCATCTTTTGTGACAGTTCTAAATTATGATAAACGACGTTTTGGGTAAAACTCCCTATGCTGATATGAACCTGTTCTGAAAAATGTCCCATAATACTATTATTTATTGGTTCTTTACAATTAGCTTAAGGCAATCCAGTTGTTAGAAAATTTCGCATCGCCAAAAGTCAATTCTTTAGCCACTAATTCTATAGTAATTTTCATAGGCACTTCGGTAGTACTCGTAAATTGTTCGTCATAACCAATACAAAATGCTTTCGTAAACGTAAGCTCTTTCATTTTGCTCATAGCATCTCTTCTGTAAAAAATGATTTTACCATCTTTTGTTAAATCACCGTTTAACATCCAGGATAGAAAATTACTGTTTTGAGTGGCCTCAATTATCATTTTAATAATTCCGCCTTTCGCATTTCCTGTAGGTTTACTTGTATTATCAATTTCCTGTCTGAAACTTACATTAAATTCAAGGACATTATATTCTTCTCCGTCTATATTTAATTTAGATAAAAAACTCATTTGTAGATTTGTTAGGTTATTAAAAGATTTGAAATAGATTTAGTGCTGATTAAACAAAAAAGGAAGTCCCATAGCAGGACTCCCTTTAATAGTTTCAAGCTTAAAAAAGTTTGATAAAGTCCAAAGGATTATACCCAAGCATTATCAAATTCCCCTCCGCCCATCGAAATTTTGCGTGCTGAAATCATAAAAGTCTCCGTTAAAGGAGTATCACTGTTATGATCAAAGTTTTCTTTGTACTTAACCATGTAAGCCTCTGTAAACTTTAGCTCTTTTAAAGTAGCATTCGAATCACGTTTGATGAACTTTACAGAACCATCTTTTCTTTCGAAATTATTGGTCATCCACTCAAACAATTCAGTACTTCCTGTAGATTCTACTTCAAGCATAATTCTTCCTCCACGAGTTACTGTGGATGGACGCCCTGAAGCATCTGTTTCCTGAGCTAAATCATAACTCACATTCAATACTTTGTAATCCTTTCCGGCTACTGACAACGATGTTAAAAACGACATAATAAAATTTTTTTAATTATTAATTTATTTATTCATAGGGCAAATATAAAAATAATTCTTACAATTAAAAATAAATTAACACTATTTTATTTACTTTTTTATTTATAAGATAATGGGCCTACAAAAAAGTATCCCTTAAAATCGAAAATTCTATTGGTACTTTTTATTGTGGCATCTATTATAATGTCAACCTTCTTCTTTGCCCTGCTCATATCATCTACAAAAAAAGTTTCTTCTGACAATTCTACCCTGAGATCATTAAGTTTAATCCTGCCCTCATGTAAAAGCAAAGATTGTTTCATGGTTTTCGATATTATTTCTTTAAGCGTATTTTCATTCATAAGTAAATCAAAATCGATCTCCCATATTTTAGATCCAAAAGTTTCATCAAATTTACATTCGCCAAATGTAGTTGTAGCCAGCAAAATTATTTGTTGGGCAATAGAATGTTCAATGGATGTTTTTTCTAATTCTTTTTTCTGAATGATGGCATTAAAATCTATCGGCAGTTTATAAAAAGCTCCTTTCATATCTTCCTCAATTAAATATAAATTACCCTGTCTGTTTTTCCATTATATCCTGTTTCTATAGCTTTAGAAACTTTTTTCCTCTTAATAATACTAAGTGTTACTTTTGGTGTAAGTTTCAAAAATTTCTCCCGGTACAAAATATCACCAATAAAACGTTTGCCTTTATTTTCGTCAACAACAATAAAATAACTTGTTCCTTTTTCAATTTTGAGTGTATTGATATCTCCTGCAAAAAGCTGAATATTTTGATTCTCTTTTTGAAAAGTATACCAGAGTTCTTCGTCATTTAATTTTCTGAATTTCGAAATATCAAACACTTCTATTTCTTCTTTTAAAGGTTCAAAAGGGATATTTTCAAAAGAAAATTCTTTGGAGCTAAAAATTTCAGTCCAAAAAAACTCCAAATTCCTTTTTTTGTGGTTTTTTCTTTATAAAAAAATGTATCACGTGTAACTTTATATATTTCTTTTTCATTGGTTTTATCATCGGTTACAATCATTTGATATGTTGGAACTTCAATTTCTACAGGAATTTCAGAGCTTTCAAAAAATGTTTTGAGATTTACTGTTCCCACTTCCTGCTCTGAAATTATGATACTGATCGTATGCTTCTTTAAAGCTGAATCTGTTCTGACAACCACATCCCCTTCTCCGCTGCCGGCATAAAAAACAGAACCTTTATTGTCTGTAAGTCCTAATGAAAGATTTAATTCTGGAAATGGCATATTTTAGCTATTTAGGTGATGAATTTTAATTTTATAAAAAAGAAAGCTTATCTATAAACTATCTGAAATTTTAAGCTAACTCTTTTTTCTAATCTTATATACTTTCAAACAATTGAGATAATGTTTGAAATTCTCATTATCGACAGCACTCGGACTAAATTCATAATCTCTTTTAAGCGTGTAAAATTTTATCGAATTAATGGTGTTAGCATTAAGCTTTTTTATATCTGCACCTGTGAGTTCCATAACAGCTGTACCGTCACAATTTACTGAAAATGAATTCTTTAAAATATACATATCTCCATTTTTGAAATAAAGTTCTAATGGTTGTTCCTGCTTTACACAAACATTATCTGTAAATATTTTAAAGTATAGATACAAACTACCTTTTCTTTTCCCAAGCTGCAATACCGCGTATTCAGAATCTTCATTAAAAACTCTCAACAAAATTGGAGGTGCACTTGCAAAAAGTTTCCCCGAAAGCAACAAATCATTTTGCGAAACAGGGCAGTTTATTTCACTTAGTACAGGTATTTTTTGAGCTTTAACCGAATTTGAAGCTGTTAACAATACAATGATTGCAAGGAAAATTTTAAGTAGGTTCATAAATTTGAATTATTTGGTTTGACCATTCAAAAGATCAATGTTTTGTTTAAAAAGGAAACATAAAATATGTTTCCTTTTTATAGAGCTATTACTATTATTTTTGCTCGTAATCAGTATCCCATTCAGTTCCGTCATCTCCTTTGTGTCCATCCATTTTGATCAGGAAGTTTTTTGCCGGGAAATAAGGTTTCATATGGATATCCATATAAATTCTGTCTTTCTGAATTGGATCCTGCTCGAATCTGCGGATTTCAAAATTTTCAATCAATTTATCAGGACCTGTGATTCCGTCAAGGAAAGCTACAATCTGATTCATGATTTCTTTACGCGTTTTTGCTGTAAAGTTTTCGAAAGCACGACGATTAAGGAAATCCATTAATACTTTGGTCACATAATCAAAAACACGAACAACTGAATAGGTCTGTAATCCTAAATTATCACCGCTGAATAATGTTTTGGCAGAGAAAGCCATTACTTTTCCGTACTCGTTTACCATAGGAACCAGTCCTAAGTTTTCAAGGTTCGCAATTTCACTTTTCTTAAGATCAAATTTTACTCCGTCAACTTCATTGATTCCACCGAATTTTTTACCAGCTGTAACCTGAGACATCAACGTTTTGTAAATTTTTCCGGCAAGTGCTGCAGAAGGAGCTATGTGTAAGTCTTCATTTTCACCAATCTGGTCAAATCTGCCACGTCCTACTAACCAGTTACAAGTCATAATTACATTAGAACGGTACACATCTCCACCTGTTAAAGAAGCCGCATCAAACATTTCCATTACATCATCCGGTTCGTCAAGGTGTTCGAAATCGGTAACCAGCATTACTTTATTTTCATGTGCAATTTTTGCCCATTTTTCGATTACTTTATTTGAACCTAAATAGCCTGGAATTACCAAAATACCGTAGTTGTTTTTAAGGTCTAAACGATCGTAATTGTCAACCAGTTCTGAATGAATTGCATCGATAAAACGTGTGTTATCAAGATCTTTTAATTGCTCTAAATCAGCATTTACAATCGTTACATTTTTTACTTTATCGGTTTCAGTGTTCTTGAAGAACAATGCAACTGTTCTGTAAGCTGCCTCGATTTCTCTTGTATCTTCAACTGCTTTCGCAAGATTCTTTTTCAACAATGCTTCAGACTCTTTGCTTTTGTCTTCACTTTGTGCCACCATATCAGTCAAAGCTTCATTGTTGCTTAAAACTGAAGACCATAATTCTAAAGTCTTTAAAAGTGTTTCTCTTTCTTTTGCTTTGTTTACTTCTCCAAGGAAGATTTTTCTTCTTGCTTTTCTCTCAGGATTAAGATTCTGAATTCCTTCAATTGACATTTCCAATAAATCAAAACCGCCGTACTTAGCCAGTTTTTCAACATTTTTTTCAATTGAACCTGCTCCGGCAATTACTCTAGGTTCTAATACTGCAGTATCGCCGTCGTTATTTTTATATGCTTCTTTATTTGACATCTCTTCGTATTTTAAAATTTTATTTATTTTGTTTTAATTCATTGATAAGCGTTCCAAGACTTTCTAATAAAGCTTTTTTTGCTTCTCCGTCTTCTAAAGCCGCTTTCAGGATTTTGTTAGATTTTAACTGACGGATGATTTTTTGATACTGGTCTTTTTCTGTTTCCAGTTCAGATAAAAAGTTACTTTGTGATGTAATTCCTTTTATTCCAAAATCTCCCAGGTTTTTAAAATTTAAGGCTTCCACTTTTGTTGCTCCTTCAGCAGTTTCAAAATTCACCTTTACTTGTGGTTTAAAGTGTTCAAATGCTTTTTCGATACTTGTAATTCCTTCAACCAATTCTGGTTTAATAGGTGCATCAACTGTTAATTTCTGAGCAACAAGTGTTCTGTTTTGAGGGATCGCAATGATTGCTTCATCAGCATCTAATTTAACTTCATTACCTCCAATTCCATAATTTGATAACATAATTTTTAATTTTTAGTGATTATTCTATTAATTCTTTTTTACTCTAAATTCTATTTATTGATTTTGATAAATCTGACGGCAGACATCCAGATCCCTGCTTACTTTTTCCAGCTCCTCTTTATATGTTTTTGCTGATTGATTCAAACTGTCTATAAGGTGTGAATTATGCGTAAGGCTTCTGATCTGCTTTTTATAATCGATAATATTCTTGTATGCGAGAATGATATTGTTATACAGCTTTTTATTGTCTGTAGTATCTTTTGGAATTTTCTGATACATATTGGCAATCATAACATTCGCCAAACGCTGCTGAAAATCGTTATCTACTTTTGGTGAATTGATCGAATCAATTGTCATTCTGATACTGTCAATTTTTACCGAAAAATTGGTTTGATAATCGTATTCCCTTTTCATCATTTCGTTTTCTGCCTTAAGCAATTTATTTTCTGCTTTTGGCATATAAAAATTAAAGGATACTGCAATTAACATCACTGAAAAAGTGAGGATAAAGGCTATTAAAAAAGCTATAAATGCTTTTTGACGTTCTTGTTTATTTAATACTTCCATATTTATTATTCGTAATTATTTTTTAATCTTTTATAAAGAAACTGTGTCGTTTAGAAGTATGAACAATATCTTTCTGATCTGTTTCGGCAACAAACAATTCAATATTTTCTTTCTTCTTACCTATGTAATCCAGTTTGTTTAGGGTTTCGTATAATTTTTCAATCTTAACAAGGAAATTCATGACCAATGTTGCTGTTTTATCAATATGCACATGATCGTATCCTGAGTTAATAAGAGATGTAAAAAGTATTTCTAACTCTCCTTGTGATATATCGCACCATTCAGCGAAATAGTTCAGCAGCTCCTCTTTACCCGCTCCCGATTTTGAATCAATAAAGTTTTTGATGACCCTTGCAAATGAAACTACAGTAGTCAGCATTGCTGCAGGATGCTGATGCAAAGCGAACCAACGAAACTGTGTAAGACAACTTCCTAAATAGTAACTCGTCGTATCTGTTAACTGAATTACAGTCTGAGGCAAAACTCCAGATTGTTGAATACGGTTAATTTTTTGAGAAATCTGAACCGAATAAATTTCTATCTGACCAAATGTACGTGCGATCTGTGCGTGCATATCAACCAGTTTTGGATGACAGGAAACAGTTACTGATGGCGGAATATAGTTTTCGTCAAGAATTGTGTTATCCCCAATTAAAACTTTACCGATAGCCAGATAAAAACCTCCGTAGCCTATTCCGGAACGAAACTCCTCTGCTTTAATCAGATGAAGTTTATATTCGGGTTGCGTGTATGGATATCTTGGCGGAACTTCCTCAGGATCGGGCTCTCCAAACGGAATTCTTTTTTTAGAATTAACCGATATACATGCCAGCAATACTAATTGTTCTCCATCCTTAATTTCATAAGTATCTTCCGGATATGGAACCTGAAGGTCTAATGTGTCTGTACTGCTCCTGCTGATTTCAATTCTGGATCCGTTTGGAGTAATCGCATGACATTCTTCTACCCGTACGCGCAATAATTTGTGATTATCGATTCCGAGTGTAATTTTTGTAGCCTCCTTATTTTGATTTCCTGAATCTAGTAATCCATAACTCATGGGTGTGGTATGAATTCCTATTGCATCATTTACCAATTCAGAAACATTGTTCTGCATAGATAAGAAATGGCTTTTGTTTATTTTCATCCCGTCAATCCAGTTTACGGGAAAATGATTTAATTTTTCTATCATATCTTTTATGTATTTCTTTTAACAAAGCTTTATTGCATTTTACCTTTAACTCTGATAATGGCGTTATCATAAACCGTATTTTCTTTTAATTCTTTAGCGAGTTTGTAGTGGTTTAACGCTTCTTCAAAATCATTTTCGTTTTCAAAAATTTTAGCAATATTGTAATAAGCACTGGCTTTTGTAGTGTTTATTGAATTGCCCGATGCATATGTTATCGCTTTCCTGTTTGCATAAATCGCTTCTGCCTTATACCCTTTTTTGATATACATAAGACCTAAATTTCCGTATGCCTGACCAAATGTTGGATAGTATTCTATCGCTTGCTTGTAAAATTCTAAAGCTGCATCAACATCTTTATTTTGATAGGCCTGATCGCCTTTTCTGTTTAACTGCAGTGCTCTCTTCTTATCTTCATTTGAAACGTATACTTGTTCTTCAACATCATTATCACCGTCATTGATCCCAATATCTTTTGTAGTCTTCGAAATAACCGTATTGATATCTATGATTTCTCCATTTTCATTTATTTTGAATAAATTCCAAACGTTACCCGTCTTATTTTTAGGAATGTAATACGTCTTTACTAACGATTGTCCTACGTATACAAAGACTTTTGCATCACTCGCTGATAGTTGAGTTGAGTTGAGATCATCCTTATTGCTGAAATCGTGAACAAAATAATGATAGGTTTCTCCAAATCTTTTGTTTTCAATTGTTATCGTTTCCGGTCCGTAACTATCAGTATCATCTACATCCAGATTAGAGGAAGATCCTATTTGATGCTGAAAAAAGATGTGATTCCCCGGAAAAGTTAAATGCGAATCTAAATCGTACGGATTTTTACCCCAGTTCAATACGATTCTCATTCCGTCTAAATTTTTCATATACGGACTCAACGCATACGTCATATCGTTGCATGGACATTTTACCACCAAACTCGAATAGTTGTCTTTTTTGATAATTAATAATGTGTTTGAATCATCCGGAAATCCACTATTAATTGTGGTTCTCCCTTGATTGTTTGTCAAGCTCTTTGCTGATGATTCGCCATTTCTCTGAATCATTACTTCTGCATTACTAATCACTTTATCTTTTTCGACTGCTGATAATACTTGTACAGATATGTTTTGTGCGCTTACATTTTTACTAAAAACAAGTGCTAAAAAAGGGATTACTAATTTAAATTTCATTTATACTCTTTTATTAAAATTACCTGTGTTGATATCTACATTAAATATTTTATTTAAAGATTTATTGGGTTAATTTTTTAAATTAAACAAGTTTAATCTTAAAAAAATTAGATTATGCAAATTATTAGAATCATATTCAAAAGCCTTATTCTTATCTTATTTAATATCTTCTAAGTTTGAATAGATTTCTTTCCATTCCCCATTACGTTGAATCTGAAACTTATATGTCTGTATTTGACAACATCCTGAGGGATGTGTAATTGTCAATGTCTTTTTATTTTTATTGATTTCGGAGGGACAAAACCTCACTATATCAGTCAAATATGAATCTAATACAAATTGTTGATTTGTTGTTTGAACATAATAAGCATATTGTGGACCTCCATTACTTCCTTGATAATTTATTATTGCAAAATCTTCTAATCCATCAAAGTTTACATCTAAAGCTATTAGCATATTACCCCCTTCTATTTCCTGATAACTATTTATAATCGATTTTTCCATATCAAAATATGAGACAGTACTTGATGAGCTTACATCAAACTCTGTCATTAATGACCCGGGGACAAAATCTATTTGCTGAACTTTATCTGTTTCCTTATTTTTGAGGTTTATCCTAATCTTTTTTGTTTCATTTCCGTCTTCATTTACAATTTTTGATATTGAAAACTTAAAAATAAATTTTTTGAACAAGGTTCTATTTTCGGTTTTTGAATCTACATCTGGTAAAATATTGTCTTTTATAGACAATATGATGGAATTACTTATAATGAAATTTATATCATCGTATCCACTACCTAGTTTTAATATTAACTTATTATTTGTTTCTGATAAATTGAAATTGTATTTTAATTCTATTTCATTTTTATCAAGTTTCACATCAAAACTTTTACTACCAATATATTTTATACTATCTATATCTAATTGATAAACATAAAAAGTATGTCCATATTCTAAAAAAGAATCTATAATTAAAATCATTTTTGACTCATTTTCAAAGAGAAAACTATTAATACCTAACTCTGAGATGGATTCAGTGAGTGAATGATTAAAAGTTTTGTTTTTATATTTAAACTCAATAACTGATTTATTATTAATAACTGAAAACTTATAAAATAAATTCTTTTCATTATTCCCACAATTCGTGGGAGAAAATTGTTCATCATCACAATTTATTGGGATCTGTGAATAACTTGAATTAATCAATTTGCTATTTATCGCTTTAATATTAGCTTTAGACAAACTTGATACAGAATTCATTTTATCCTTTTTGCAAGAGGATAAAATAATTAATAAAAAAATGTATTTAATGTATTTCATAATTGTAAATTTTACTGACCCGATAGCGTGGATTGTAATCCATTCCTATTCAATTACTATGATTGATTAAAAAATAAACCTATTCATTGGTCGGATTTACATTTTACTAAAACGATATTGCCTTCATTTTTTTCATTAATTTCTTGTTGAAACTCACATTCGGTAAATTCTCTCTTTTTTGTTTTACTATTATAAAACCCATACCAATAAAAATATATTGTTTTTTCATTTATCTCTTTAATGGTAGCGATTGGTTTATCATTAACAAAATTTTCCCAATCCATTTTTGTTGCAAAACTCCCCAAATCTTCTGGTTTCTCTTTAAGTTTGTATCTTATTTCTTTCTCAGAATTATTGCCTTTAATTTCAATCATGTCAATATAAATTTGATTAAACATAATCTCTAAAAATGCACTACCTTCTTCAATTTTAATACTAGCATTTCCATTTTCACAATTAACTTTCCAAGTACCTGTAATTTTTTTATTCCCTTTTAAATTATCAATAATTGGACAATCATAACAAACTTCATCACATGGCAGTTCTTTATGTATTGGAATAGTATTAGAAAAAATACTATCTATGAATATATCATTATTTATTTTCCAATATTTTTGATTTTTATCTAATGGAATTATTTTTATAAGACTATCTGCAGTATCTGGAACTTCAAGATTATATTTATAAATTAATTTATAAATAATTTGATTTTCTGAAATTTCTTTGGAAGTAATTTTAAACATAAAATGTTCCTGACCTAAATGATGAAAAATACTATCACCAAACATTACATATTTTTCAAAATTTGCTCCGCAAGGTTTAAATAATATTTTCCCAGAATCAGTTTCAGTAACTTTAAAAAATGTGTGCCCCTCAACATCGATTTTAGAATATTCTTTTATAATTTCACTTTCATTCCCAATGCTTTTATTATCGATTTTATCCTTGCATGAAATTATAATAGATAATAATATTATGTTGAATATAACTTTTAATTTCATTTTGTATAATTTAATAATTTCTTCTTATTTCTGTAACAGTATAATCATGCATCCCTCCAAAGCTCTTTCCTGATAATAATTTGTTCTCTAATAAATATAATTTATTTTTTTCAGCTGTTCCCTCGTCTAATGCTTTAGATCCTACATCAAAAAAACGATAATAAACTTGGCCTTTCTCACAACCTTTTCCAACAATTACAAAAAAATGTTCTGTAGCTTTATGTGTATTATATGTGCTCTTTCTTAAATTATCGTCAAGTCCTACCACAATTGGATTTCCTAGTTTTAACTGTGAGTCAAGATAATCCAATCCTTTTTGAGTATCTTTTGCTACTAAAGAAGTATTCTCTTGATCTGCCATAATAATTCTATTCTGAGGATAACCACTGTTATTTTTCAAACCATATTTTGCAAGTATGTCAATACTTGCTTGCCAACATTCACTCGGATTTGGTGAATCCAATTTTCCGATTTTGCAATATCATAATGATTTTCATTACACACTGAACAAATTTGTCCGTGTTTTTCACTTTCTTCACAACAATTATATCCAAGCTCTTGTAGAAATCCTTTCTTCAAATGAAGTGGGCTTTTGTCAGCCAATTCTTCTTTTAAAAATTTATTATAATGTTCTAAGCAATCAACAATTGGAGTTGCAGATTGCAATTCTCCATTTAATTTATAATGACTATGTGTTTCGTCTTCGGGTAAACTTGCCCATATGAAACACCCATCTTCTTGAATTGCCTTTTTTATATCATTTTTTATAATCTTTTCTAATAAATTTGGTCGCTGCTTTTTGGCAATTAAGAGGCAAATTTTATCTTGTGATTCAGCATTGTAGTTAGAAATATTATGCTTTTTTAAAATGTCAAACTTCTCAGTATATTTACCTGTTTTCCTTTTATTTACAACTTCAAATCCAGATATTTCCCACCATACATATCGCATGACTTGGTATGCTCCCGCCGCAGATGAATCTCCATCATATATTAGTTGAGGGTGTGTACTCAAATCCGTTATTTTATGATTATTATACGCTGTAGTATATGCTTGCTCGAAATCATGAGGAATATATATTGTTTCTTTTTTATTGTAATCATAAGATTTTATTAATTCTCCTGTTCCCTCACCTACTCTCAACATTCTCATAAACGCTCTTACTCGTGCTTCGCATTCACATTTCTTCCCAATCACAAAATATTCCCCATCTCTTTTCAAAAATTCCTTTTCGTGTTTTAAAGTATCACCCTGGCATTCGGCTTTTAACCAAAGACTTTCGGCTTGTGTTTTGTAAGTATCAAAACTAATCGTGTCACCACTAATGTAATCTTTGCTTACTAACGCTTTTTCTACATCGTCTGCAAAGGCTGTTTTTCCGGCTGCTATTTTGGTATTGCCTTGTTTTCCTTCTTTTGCATTTTTTAGTATTATTGCTGCAAATTTCTTTTTGTTGTCATCTGTAATAGTTGTTTTTTCACTTTTAAATGTATAGGTATAAGCTTCTTCTTTTTTTCCTTTAAGCAGTTTTTCTTTCCATACTTTTAAATCTTCATCGGCTTTGGGGCGCAATTTTACCTTTACCTTTGCGATGCCGTTTTCAACAGTTGCTTTTAGTATGGTAAGTTCTTCTCCATTTTCTTTGGCTTCTAAGACAGTCAAATCTGCATCGGTTTCACCTAAAACAGCATCTTTTTCTTTTATTTGAATCGATACTTCTTTTCCATCTAATAAAAATGTTTTTGCAACCACATATACTTCCTCTTCCAGTGGTGCACTATTGATTTTTTTGTATTCAGCTCCTAATTTGCATAAATTAAATGTTATGGTAGCATCTTTTTCATACGATTCTTCTACAAGAGCATTTTTAATATCATCAAGTTTTGCATATTTTTTATCTGCTTTGACTAGTTCGTCAACTTTACTCTTAATGATACCCGCAATTTTATTCTTATCATATTTGATATTAGGATTGGCAAATTTATACTCGTGCTGGCCATCAATCACTGTGGTTTCTTTTGTAAATTCTTCTTTAGCAAAATAAGCAGCAAAAATACCTTCTGTTCTCACTACTTCTACTGCAGGGATTTCAGCCACTGTTAAAGGAGCTGTGTTAGTTGGTATTTCAAATTCTGGTATCGTAATTATACTGTTCCTTTTTATTATTTTAAACGAAAGTATTTTGTCACTTCCACTTGCATTTTTAATATACTCATTTTCAATATTAATTACTTTTACATAAAAATTTTCTAAAGTTTCAGGTAATCCTGGGAATTCCCTATAAAAGGACTTAATTTTGAACTTCCCTTTGAAAATTCCATCAGTACAATTTTCTTTTATAGTATCTATAAGTTTAGAACCTTTTTGACTATACAATTCTAATTTTAATGTATCACCATTTAAACCCTCTGTTTCTAATGTAATAAATAAGTCCTGTCCATAATTTATTTCACTATGATCTGCTGTATTTTGTTTTTTACTCCAAGAGGCAGAAGTTATTTTTTTTCACATTTACCAAATACATATACCCCAGTATTTCTTGGATCATGTTCACCAGATAAACTGGTTTCTAAGTAGTAGGCATAATTCCCACATAGTTTTTTAGGAAAGGTAAGGCCATAAGGTTCTCCTGCTGGTTTTCTTGTTTCTTTAAAACTTTTTATCTTATTATGATCCATCCACAGCCAGTTGATATTTCTTCTTTCTTCCTCAGTAGTTTCATTAAACCATTCGCCAACGACAAAAGAAGCCTCTTGATTTGGATTTATACAAATTATATCGCCACTATTATAATAATGGTCAAATTCCAAGCTGTTTGATAACTTCTTTATTTTTTTTACCCCTTTTGCCATTTCTATGTTTTTAAAAAATAATGAAATTACTTTTTAACTATATAATATTCCTTCGTCTGTATGCTCCCTTGCAAATAGATTTTCTATATCTACCATCGGGTTTATTTGATTTTGGACTTCCGGTTTGGCATTCTTTACATTCTGTTCACTTACTTCTGCTTTTTGTCCATGTTTGTCAACAGTAATGCAATCAGCGCCTCCAATAGGACAGGTTGCTTTACTGTCTTCTAGTAATATTTTTCCTTTATTAGACAAGGTAACTTTTTCATAAAAACTACTCCATTTTGTAATTACTGCCTGACACAGCAGGTAATCGCCGCTTCCGTTGGGCTGCATTTTACATTTACCAAAAGTATTTTTCTCTAATGTCTGTCCAATTTCTTTATCGGTTGCTATGAGTTTATTTGCTGCATTCCTTCAGCTAACAAGAACATCTCCATTCTTGCTAACTGAGGCTTTTCTTTTCAATACGTCAAGGAACTGATTATTTATAAGTATTATTACAAATCACTATGAAAGTGAATTTACTTATTACATTTTTCTAAGATTGTTTCAGAATTATAATCTTCAATTATCTTCATCATTTTTAAATTTTTTTCTTCTTATTCTTATTTAGCTGCTTCTAGTTTGAATATTTTTCTATCCTTTTCATTAGATTATAAATGAGAATTGTATATCAATGGGTTTTATTTTATTAGGACTTTTTAACTATTTTTCCATCATTCTCTAAAATATAGCTATTTTTTAAAGTAGATTTAGAGCTTATGGTTTTTACTATGATATTATATCCTTCATCAATTGAAAATGATGTTACTTCTTTTTCATTAAAATTTTCTGGTTCATACCATTCTCCTTCAACATATAATTCTCCCATGACAATATTATTTTTAACACTTATTAAATAATATCTATAATTAAAATCTCCACAATCTTGAGGCACTAAAATAATAGTAACATCCCCTTTATTTGGAAGCGATAAATATCTAAGCTTATTTTCTCCACAATTGTATTTTTCAATTCCTTTAATTGAATTACAATTAAGAAGATTATATTTCACTGTTTTAATATTAATCACCTCATTATAAGGTAATTTCACTTTACTCATTTGAAAGCAACTAATCTTTAAATCATTACTAGGAATAAGGTCATTATTAATGATAGCTCCAAAATTTTTAAAAGAATCCTGAGCATCAGGCATAAGTGTTTTTAAAATATCTTCACTTTTTCCTTCAAATTTTATATTATCTAATTTATTGTCATTATCATAATAAAAAATATAAGTTTCATAATAAGTATCTGACAATGCTTCATTAATATACATTTTTACATTAAATTTTACTTTTATTGTCTTATCTTGTTTTGTTACATCCTCTGGCGCGTAATTCATTGCACAGCCTGAGCCACAACTTATCACAAATGATTCATTAGTATACCTATTTCGTTCATTTAATGGAGCTGAAACAACTTCTTTTTTCTGTACAATTTTAGTAGTATCCTTAATAGATGCTATTTCTATTTTGGGCTCATTCTTTTTACATCCTATTATAAATATTGACAATAATAGAATAGAAGTTATAATTTTTTTATTTGTTTGCATTTTTTGAATTTATTAATGTTTGTTTTATTTGCTCAGGACTGATATGTGCTTCGTTTAGACCATCGCCCGCATAATATGATTCTCCTCCTTTAGCGTATCTTTTAACAATGATAGTCTTCCCTTCTTTTTTAACTGTTTTATCACTTATACGTTTTCCTACCTCTACACCTATACTCGCCCATTCTTTTGCCGAATCATACATTGCATCTTCTACTTCTCCACTTTTTTCAAGATAGGCAATAATTTTAGGTCTCTTAAGATTAATCAGATATTCATCGAAAATTTTATCTTGCATTTCTTCATTTAATTTAAGATTTATATCTAAAGATAAACGAGTAATTGCATCATTTAGAGTAATTGGTATTAATTGATATCTACCTACAGCAAAAACATCTCTATTTTCTTGTTTATCTTGAATCTCTTTAATAGTAAGATCTACTACTTTCACATTATCTATGACCTTTAATCCTCCTTTAGTTTGATTGCATTTATTGTAATTATTGCCTGATTCATGGTTCGCAATTAAATTTCCAAATTCACTGTGTGACCATTTATATTTGCTGACAGTACTTTTATTTTGCTCATTATTCTTCGATCCTCGTAAACAATTACAAGTATCTTTAAAACCTAAATCCTTTGCCAATTGTACTATACTTTTACCATCTAATTGACTTAAAGTCTTTATGAAGTATTCATTTTTTAAATATTTTTGAGAAAACTCCCTTACATCAACATGAACCCATGATACTGCGCCTTTCTCAGTTGATTCTAAATTAAAAATATCATTTTGACCAGGTTTCCAGTCCCATTTCGCTCCTAAATATTTATTAAAAATTTTCTCCCGTATTCTTTCAACATCTGGAATACTTCTTGCTCGTTGTCCGGTACTTATAAAGTTATAATGAATATCTAAAGCTTTTCCACAATGATTTGTCGTTTTTGTAGATAAGTAAATGGGGTGATTGTGACATCTATAACCAGAATCTATCCATTTTGTTTTATAATCTAAATGTTTATCTCTATTAATGTAAAAAATAGAAGCCCGATAAGCACAAACTAAGCTTCTGTGAATTCCTGGATACTCATATTTTCTGTATGGTTCTAAAACAGAACTATTCTGATATTCATCTGAATTTCTTCCATTGCCATACCCAGTACAAGTACCACATTTACATTTTATCTCCTCAAAATTTATAGGATATTTTTTTTGAAATTCATCAATAGCTTTTAAAACATTACCACAGACTTTACCAGTTTCAGGAACTTTCATATAATCTCGCTGAAATTGTTTGATCATTTTTTCAGTACGATCTGTAAACTTATCAGTAGGTACATTCCCGCCAAATCCCGCTAAACGAATATTTATTTCTCTTATAAGTTCACTATTTGGAGATCCTATTTTTATACAAAATTTTTCTCCACAATTTTTCCCTTCATTACCACTTCCGCTACCAATCTTCGCAACCTTATTAGTAACTTCAATTGGATCTGGCTTAAACACAGTAGCATCAACATTAACAATTTTACTTGGTTTAGTTTGTTTAGTTTGTATTACTTCAACATCTGCATATACTTCCTGTTCTGCGCCTTCTCCCCAATAACCTCCACCTTTACTTCTCGGGATTTTATTAAGATCTATTACTACAGAATATATGTTTGACCTAATAATGAATTTATCATTGAATAATTCATCATCTGAAATCCCGTCTTCATCATATAATTTCAAGCGAATTTCTTTACCAATCAACCCTTTAGAATCTATCCAAACCTTAATTTGCTTTTCCTTAAAAGTCCCTTGTATTTTATGTCCGGCAGTATCTGTAAGATGTACATTCGTAATTTCTGCCTTCGTTTTTGGTGGCTGCGCGGAAGAACCTGATGTATTAGTCTTTTCCTGTACAGGTTTTTGTACCGCTGTTTTGGGCTGTGCAG
The DNA here is from genome assembly GCF_029625295.1 of Flavobacterium gyeonganense. Lineage (NCBI taxonomy): Bacteria > Pseudomonadati > Bacteroidota > Flavobacteriia > Flavobacteriales > Flavobacteriaceae > Flavobacterium > Flavobacterium gyeonganense. The sequence continues at coordinate 485,177 of NZ_CP121112.1, forward strand.
GCTGTTGTACAGGTATTTTCCTCTTATACGGTGCTACAGGTACTTCCAGATCATTTACATTAACATTATTACTCGCAATTTTTTCTTTATTAAAATCTGTTGTTACATAATATTCATGTACTTTACCTTCATCTTTACTCTTTCTTGCAATTTCTGCAATACTGGGTCTTAATAGAAAATTGACATCTGCTTTTCCATTTTTTACAACACCTGAAAGTGTTTCTATTATATTTTTTGTATTTGCTTTATCATGTCCGCTACCAACTGCATCATCCTCCCAAAGCGTAACGTTTACTTTACGTTTCTCCATGTGCAGACAGTGAACTCTCGCCTTAAGCGTTTGCCCATACGATAACGGTTTTTGAGGCTTTTTACCGTTTTTATCCAGTAATTCAATACTATCTATTTTTGGTTTTTCGGCCGGATGTGATTTTATATTTAGACGAGCTACCTCATCTCCTCTTCTTGCTAAAATACGGATACCTTTTCTATCTAAACTTTTCTGAAAAAAGGTATATGATATTTTTTTTCCTGTTTTATCATTTTCTTTTGTCTTGCGCCATCTCCCATTTTCTAGAATATATATTTCCCATTTTACAAGCTGCTCAAAACTATTATTAGAAGCTGAATTTTGAAAAGGCAAAATATTCGGTAAATAACTATTTACATAATAAAATTCTTCCTTTCCTACAATAGGATCCGGATTTCCAATTATTTTAAATTCTGACATACTATTTTTATTTTATTTACAAATAGAATCACTCTCTTCTAAACTCTCTTGAAATTCACCTGTATTAACCAAAGGATTTATCTGGTTGCTTACCTGCGGTTTCGCTTTTTTTGCATTTCCTTTGCCTGCCCCTGCTTTCTGCCCGTGTTTATCTACTTCTATACAATCCGGTCCTCCAATAGGACAGGTTGCTTTGCTGTCTTCCAATAATATTTTTCCTTTATTAGACAAGGTAACTTTTTCATAAAAACTACTCCATTTTGTAATTACTGCCTGACACGGCAGGTAATCGCCGCTTCCGTTGGGCTGCATTTTACATTTACCAAAAGTATTTTTCTCAAGCGTTTGTCCAATTTCTTTGTCTGTTGCAATGAGTTTATTTGCTGCATCTTTATCATTTGCATAATGTTTCTGCTGAGATTTTACCTTTAGTGTATCTTTTTTTGGTTCAACACTAAACTTACATTTTAACGTAGCCCCTTGTACTACTAGGTGTTTCTCACTCATGGCTTTACCTTTTTGAAATATTAAATGTCGTTCTTAATTCCTTTACCTATTCTATTCTCTAATGTTTATTACATTTAACTATCAATTTAATTCTTTTTGTTTTTCTAAAGACTCTACCGATATTGAAATCTTTATTAGATCATCATAGTCAATACTGCATTCCATTTTTATCTTTTCAATCCAATATGAATCCTTGTCCAAAAGATATGTTGCATTATAATATCCTTTCCTAGGATCGTATCCAAAATTGGCTTCAGATTCACTGTCTTTATAATCTCCTTTTTGTTCCACCTTCACTAAATAAGATTCATCTAAAAAGGGATCAATCTTTTGTTCGACTTCAAATAATGATTCCTCATCTTTTTCTAACGGAAAGGAAACATTGTTTTTAAATTCATAATTGGCTGTGTAACCTATATGTATAGCATTAAAAAAAACTCTCAAAAAATAATCTGAAGCCAGTGACTTCAACAATGTATCTATATTTTCTAATGCACATTCCGTATGGTCAATATAAATTTGAATTACTTCACCTTCATAATAATCCAGAATTTCTGTTTTTACTCCTTCCCAACGGTTTATAATTTCACTATAGTTATGAACATCAATCCATTTACCAGACTCGTCAACCACTATTTCCAAAGGATATAAAACTTCCGCTGTTTTTGCTGCAAGTTCATCCATAACAGTATCCGGTATTTCGTTATTGATATGGATAGACTGCCTTCTTATTTCAAACAGATGAAATTTATTTTTATCCGATGCAAGCCATTTTACACCTACCTCCATTTCAATAGTGTCAATCTGATCACCAACCTCAGTGGTATATTGTACTTTGTATTCTTTACTAATTTCCTGAGGCAGAAAGGGTAATTTATACTCTTTACCTAAACTAACTTTTTGTTTTGTTTTTACTTCTGCCTCTAATATTTCAGCTTCACTTTTTTCCGGAGCCAAAATCAAAAACTCCAAATGTCTTTTAAAATCTGCTTCGATTAGATCAGGAATTTCACAATATATATTATGATACCGTCTGAGTTCACTGGCAGCAATACCAAGTTCAAGGGAAACACTCTCCAGAGTATCTCCTTTTTTAACTTTATAAGTACGGTGCCTGCCGTGAAATGAAACTTCTGCTTCTTCTATATAATACATTTGTTCAGATACATCTAAATTTTATCAATTCATTCCTGCATTTGCACCGTATACAAATTCAGGTTCTTCTGTTTTATCTTTTTTGGTTATTTCAACCTTCTTTTCTTTTTGTCTTTTACAGATAATAACCGAGTTCTCTGTGATACCATTCATTCCTAATGTATATTTTGCATCTACGTATCGGGCTGCCTGATACCATTTTGGCTGAAGAAAAAATACCCAATTGCAATTTTCTCCTTTATATTTCAATTGTATCTTACTCTCGGCATTGTGTTTATTGTATCCGGTAACGGTATGATAAAACAAAGCACCAAAATCAATTCTTACCGGCCCTTTTGATCTAAGTGAAGTGTAGGTTTCACTATCAGCATCTTTTTGAATCAATAAAGTAATCAGTAAAAGGTCTTTCATTTCGACATTCTCTATAACCGGAAAAGGGTTTTCTCTTTCCGGAATTTTCCAGGTAACGTATTCTTTTGGCGGAATCTGCAGCATATAATTGAACACTGCATAAACGCCAGTTGGAACTATAAAAACCAGAAAGTGTGAACACATCAAAAAAGTAAGTCCAATACCGCTTAATGCTGTATAAATGATAATGAACAATACGCTTGAATAAAGCATGATCAAACATGCAAACAACAATTCATTAGCAACCAGCTTTTGATTAAATTCATTAAAATAAATGCGGTACAAGTAAACATGAAGCGTTCCGAATAGTAAAGAAGCTATCTGGTAAAAAAGGAATTCATCTGATACTTCAGTAAATAATTTATTGTAGCCTAAAAAACCAACCAAAGCATAAATAAGTACAGCTGAGAAAATATAGATATAAAATTTCTTTTTATATTTTACTGCAAATTCTTTTACTTTATCACTAAAAACCATTGTAAGCAAAATACTTACGGCTATAATTACAACCAAAAATACAATGAGCCTGACGTCAATAAGTGCTCCTAAATGCTTTTTTACCATTTCTACAATCGTGTTGAATAGCCCAACACAGGCTCATTATTAAAATTAAACTTTTCTGTTTCGTTGTTTATCAACAATACTATTTTTACCTCTACTTCCATCGGAAAAAAATGTTCGCAAAAGCAGTCTATAAACTTTTTTATATCTCCTTCATTAATATAATTATGAAAGGGTTTATTAACTATCGGTCCAATTTCTATGGTTACATTCATAGAATAATCCGTATAATTTTTTCCGCTGATAAAATCGACTCCTAATCTGTTTTCGCCTAATATAATCTGCTCTCCTTCTTCACTAAGTTCTTTTGATGTTGTGGTTTCAAAATTCACTTTTTCTTCTATAATCATTGATAAACATTTACATGCCAAATCAATATCGCCAACAATTTTATACGCATAAGGCAAAAGCCGAATAAATTTTGAAACCAACACTGCCGGATAAATATGTGGCAGACCCCAAAAATCATAGAAAAACTCTAACGACTTACCTGAATTAAGTTTATATAAAAAATCTCTTTCTACACTTTCTATTTTGGTTTTGTAATGAAAAATTTCATTCTCAAAAGGGCTAAAAAAATTACGTGCTTCAGCTTCCTGCTTTTTCTGATGTTTATGTTCCCTGATCATCTGCTGAACAGATTTATCAGCGTTGTTCTCTTTTAAACTATGAATATATCCTTCGGGCAGCGTATCATAAATGCTGTCTCTCGACAAGAGTATAGTAAGATATTCACGTTTATCGTAATTATCATCCTTAATCCCTGCTCCTAAAATATCACTTCTGAAAGCCCGTGAAAACTGCCCCTGATTAGAAATCATAATTTCGTCCTGAGCAACAGCAGTATTTTCCAAAAGCTCATTAGCGATAACCTCAGCCCTTATATCGTCTGAAATATTCTCTATTTGCCGAACAAGATCTTCAAGATTCATATTATTTTTTCTTTGTGTCCTCATTGATTCTTCCTGCTCCTATATATCGCAACTGAAAATATTCGTCGTTAAAATTGTAAATCGCCATTCCCTTGCTTGTACATGCCAAAATCCTGTCATTATGGAGGTATATCCCAACATCTGAAATTGGATGATCCTTATCGTATCTGAAAAAAACCAAATCTCCTTCTGCCAAAAAGCTTCTTCCGGTAAAAATCTGTATTGATTTTGATTTCCACATACCGGCTGGGTCTTTAGGAAGCGTAACTTTATAAACTTCACTATACAGTGACTGAACAAAATAAGAACAATCAACGCCTGTGCTGGAAAAACTTTTTTCTTTATAAGGCGTATTTACCCAAGGATCTATGTATGAATATAATTTGTAATTCGTAATCTTATTTGGTATTACGCCCAGCACTATAGAATATTTTTCTTTTAAAGCCAATGTAGCATCACTTAAATTTTCTGAATTATCATTTACAACTGTTTTATTGCTCAAACCTGAATCCTCCATTTTAGCTTGCTTTTTCAATGCTTCCAAAGAATAATCATATTTAAAAGGAACCTGAGAAATATATTTCTTACTGCTACATCCTATACCAAACAGTATTATGAGCACTAATACAATTGTTTTATTCATAAAAAAAATACTTATTGTTATGCCATGTAATTGATGGCAATGATAAAATCATTTTTAACTTATTAATCTTTTCGGATCAGGAACTGACTGAAGTGGTATTTGTCAGTTGATATGTTTTTTTAATCGTGAAATAATTCCTTTCACAAATATTGAGGTCGCAAACCTAAGAAATTATTTTGTAAGAATTGTTATGAAATTTATAAAAATTTACGGTATTTTTTTTACAATTTTAAAATAATAAAAACTATTTTTGCCAGCGTCTTTATAAAAAATATCTTACTTAATTATTAGCCACTAAAAAAAAGATGAATAAAAAAAATATCGATATCAGGGTTGTGTTTTTCTTTGTGATCCTACTATTAATTGGAATTATTGCTTTTTTAATTCAATTTTTTAACCACGTTGACTGTGAAGATGTACGGTTTTATGTTTTGGCAGAAAACCCAAGGACCGAGGAATCGATTGAGTTTTTTGATAAGACACCAAATGCAAAATCATGGAAATGGGATTTTGGGGATGGATCAGAATCCGATGTAAGAAAACATACCTTTCACGTTTATAAAAAACCGGGTAAATACCTAATTACCTTAACCATAAATGGGGAATGCATCCATAATAAAGAAATTACAATTAAAGATAAATACTTAACTGATAAAATAGGAACTCCTAAAATTATTGTTTCTAAAATTATTACTGCAGGACAGCCTACCTATTTCAATTCAGAATCTGAAGATGCTAAAACCTGGGAATGGGCTTTTGGAGAAAATAAAGGCATTGATGATACCTCTGCTAATCCTGTTTACACCTTTTCTACACCAGGTGAAAAAACAGTTACCCTTGTTGTTAACGGAAACTTTGGTACAGTTGCTAAGAAGATAATTTATGTACATCCCAAAGTAATAAAAAAACAAATCCTCTTAATATAACTTCTTACGAATTCGAAAAAAAAGCAGAAGCTTTTTCACTGCCTCGAGGTGCTGCAAAAAAAGACCCTCTTGAAGACATGCTGCAATATGTACCCGTAGCTCCTAAAACCAGAACACAAAAAGACAGTGTTATAGCAATTAAAAAAGCACCTAAAATATCCGAAGACCAATTTGAAATCTTACTTAACAAAGTGGCCGAAGGAAGTAAAGTAAAAGATGATTTTTCAGAATATTTATGCGATGATTTAGACATTCCAATTGTGAAAAACGACACAGATTTATTGACATTTTCTCAACTATGTGCCTCCATTAAAGGAAAAAAAATAAGAATCGAATCTATTCGTCTTAACAAAGACAAACAAAATAATTGCATCAAAGGATTAAATATTAGTTATAAAGTAAAAAAATACCTGATCTGGTCTAAAGATTAAATAAGGATGGAAGAAAAAAATATTTTCAGTAAAGAATTACTCAGTGCATTTGAAATTGCTAAAAAAATTGCTAAAAACAATTCAAATAAATTTTACTCTGCATCACATTTGCTAAAAGCCATCCTGAACCGGGATTTATCTCTATTAAAACGTCTTGAGGCTATAGGCAAGGATGTTTACTATCTTGATGAATGGGCAGAAGTCCGTATGGAGGATGAACCAAAAACAACAAATATATCTGATTCTGAACCAAGTGATCTGATTGATGAAATTATAAAAGAAGCAGAATCGGTACGTGTACTTTTAAATGAAGATGACATTAGTCTTTATGCGATATTGGTCGCTTTGAGCTCGCCGGGAGTTGGTTTTAATTTCGACCAAATGAAGACGTATCCTATTTCCAGAAACGAATTATTAGAAAATCTTGCAATAGCTGAACCTAGCGTTAACATTCCTCATCAGGAAGTAAAAAAAGGTTTCCTGAGTAAATATTGTATCCACAAAAATGCTGAAAAAAGAAAAGGATTTTGGCGATTGGCCGCGAAACAGAGTTAAATACAATGAAGGAAATCCTGTGCCGATTTTCTAAGCCTAATATTTTATTAATTGGTGACAGAGGTATCGGAAAATCAATTTTAATCGATACACTTGTTCAAAATGTAATTACAAACCAGGTCCCTGAGGTGTTAAGTAAAGTGCAGCTTTTTGAATTGGATTTATCCACACTAATTGCAGGTGCATCTTACAAAGGAGAAATCGAAGACCGCTTAAAAAATTGTATTCAGGAATTAAAACAATTTCCTAAAGCAATATTAATTATCGAAGAAATCCATACTCTACTGGATAAAAACGGAGGAGACTCGGGTGTATCCAACGTGTTGAAAGGCGAATTATCAAAAGGATTAAATATCATTGCTACTTCTACAATTGAAGAATATTCCAAGAGAATTGAAAAAGAACAGGGACTTTCCGGAATGTTTGAAATTGTAAAATTAGAAGAATCTAATGATGAAACGTTATTCCGAATGATTCGCGAATCGATAAAACCCTATCAGGAGCATCATAAAATTCAAATTGATAACGAGACCATTACAGAATCAATCCGATTATCAAGAAGGTATTTAAAAGAGAAAAGCCTGCCGGAATCTGCCATAAACCTTATTGATCATACCATGTCCGTTCTAAAGACATCAGGTGAAACTTATTTAAAAGAAAAACAATCCCTTTTGGATAAATTATCGCTTTTGAAACAGAATGACAATGATTTACCTGAAGAGCAGTTGCTAAAAGAATACCAATGGTTTCTTTCTGATCTGACTCGTAAAACAACATTTTTAATGATTGCAGATGATGAAAATGAACCACAAACTTTTCAAACTTCTGAAGCTATCCTTAAACATATTGAAGGCCTTATCAATATCCTTGAAGAGAGAGCACTTGATAAACGTATCCATATTGAGGCTTTTGATTTATCGCTTATAATTGCTCAAAAAACCGGTATTCCTGCCGGTAAATTAAAAGAAGAAGAAAAACAAAAACTGAACAACATTGAAGAAGTCCTAAATCGCAGGGTAATTGGTCAGGACCATTGCATTGCAACAGTTGCAGGATCAATTTTAGAATCTAGATCCGGATTGAGCAAAGCAGGACAGCCTATTGCATCCTTCTTCTTTTTAGGACCGACAGGTACGGGGAAAACAGAATTGGCCAAAAGTCTGGCGGAGTTTCTTTTTCAGGATGAGAATGCGATTATCCGTTTTGACATGTCTGAATTTAAGGAAGAACATTCAGCAGCCTTGCTTTATGGAGCACCTCCGGGATATGTAGGTTATGAAGAAGGCGGATTACTGGTAAATAAAATCAGGCAAAAACCGTATTCTATTGTTTTATTTGATGAAATCGAAAAAGCGCATGCCTCTGTTTATGATGTCTTCCTTCAAATTATGGACGAAGGAAAATTACATGACCGCCTTGGAAAAGAAGGCGATTTTTCAAATGCCATTATTCTTTTTACTTCAAACATTGGGTCAGATCATATTGTAGAAAATTTCAATAATGGTCAGATTCCGGGTTCATCTTCGCTAATGGAAATCATGGCTAATTATTTTAGACCGGAATTTTTAGGACGATTAACTGAAATTGTACCTTTTGCGCCTATCAGTAAAGAAAATGCTTTAAAAATATTTGAAATCCACCTCAAAAAAGAGTTTTCTGATTTACTTCAAAACATGAAAATCGAAGTTGAAATCCCGATGGAAACTAAACTCTATCTTGCTGAAAACGGATATAATGCGAAATACGGCGCAAGACCCATAAAAAGCATCATCAGAAGTCATTTGCGAAGACCTTTGGCAAAGAAAATAATTTCTGGTGAAGTGAAAGATGGAGATAAAATGATTGTTGCTATGGAAAATGGAGAAGTCAAATGGGTTAAAGAAGATATCTTGATAGTATAAAATTTTAAAGCATGGTTTCTAAAATCATGCTTTTTTATTTAAATATTTTAAAGATAGCCAGCACCGACTACTCTTCATACATCTCCATCCATAATCTCGTTTCTTCCAAATCCAGTTCTTTTTCAATTTTTCTGAAAATTTCCTCGTTGACAGCACCTGATTTATGCATCGACTCCAGTTTATTCCTTTCTACATTCAGCAAATCGATTTGAAGCTTCGTAAAATCATTGAAGATCTCACCTCCTATCAGATTTCCTTTTCCGAAAAAGTTGGCAGGAAGTTCCGTTTTCTGGAGACGATTGAATTTTACTTCATATTTACTTTTAATATTGTGGAGTAAGTCGTCATTGATCAGTGAGAAATTATCTTCGATATGGGTAATGGTCTGAGAAACGATTATATTTCGAACCTCATATTCTTCTGCAAGAATGGAGTATTTTTCAATTTTCAATTTTTTTATCAGCCATGGCAAACTAAATCCCTGAATAACTAAAGTAGAAAGTATGACACAAAATACCAGATAAATAATGAGGCTGCGTAAAGGAAATTCATCTGTTTTGTTCATCATCAGCGGAAGTGCCAAAGCAGCTGCCATCGATACCACACCCCGCATCCCTGACCAGCCGAAAATAATCATGTTCCGGTAATCGAATTCTTCCTGAAGACGAATCTTTTTACTAATTATCCTGGGAAGCAAAGCTGCGGGAATCACCCATAAAAAACGCACCACAATCACGGTGACACTCACCAGAAAGCCCCATACAAATAACGACCAGCCGGAATAATCTTGAATTCCTGACATAATCTGGCGCAACTGCAAACCAATTAAGACAAAAATCAATCCGTTTAAAATATTGGTTAAAACATTCCAGATTGTTCCTGTCATTATCCTGCTTTCATGCGAGAAAATCGTACCCGATCTTGCGGAAAGAAAAAGCCCGGTTGCTACTACTGCCAGAACCCCCGAAGCTTTAAAATGTTCTGCAATTAAATACGAAGCAAAGGGCGTCAGTAATGTTAAAGTAGCTTCGATAACTTCATCGCACACAAACCTTTTATGAATAAAACTCATTATGTACCCCACAAGCAAACCAATAGCGATTCCCAGAACAGCCATCACGACAAAATTCAATCCTGCCTGCCATAATACAAAATTCCCGGCTGTAATAGCTGTCAGCGCGTATTTGTATGCCACCAGACCGCTGGCATCATTTAAAAGACTTTCACCTTCAAGTATTGCAATCAATCTGGGATGTAAACCCAGTCCTTTTGTGATTGAAGTTGCTGAAACCGCATCAGGAGGAGAAACAATTGCTCCTAAAAGAAAAGCTAACGGCCAGGAAATATCATCAATAAGCATATGGGCAACAATTGCTACCGCAACGGTTGTAAAAAGTACTAAACCCACTGCAGCCAAAGTAATAGGCCGAATGGCTCCTTTAAAATCAGACCAACTGGTGTACCATGCCGCATGATATAAAAGTGGCGGAAGAAAGATAATAAAAACGACTTCAGGACTTAGGGCAATTACCGGAAGCCCGGGGATGATACTAATAATAAGCCCACAAATTACCAGTACAATAGGAATGGGGAAATTGTATCTTTTGCTTATGAGGCTCAAGAATGCAACCCCAAATAGTAGCATAATAATTATGGTAATATTTTCCATTTTACTGTTGTTGGTGTATTATTTAAGAGCACGAATATACTATTTTAAAACTTTGGGCACTATTCGTTCAAAATTTTATTTAAGAAGATAATTTGTAAAATAAAGTAATGCATCTATGTGATTTCGTATGTTAACTGACGTTCAGTATTTACAACTCGCCGGGAATACTCCCCTATGTATTATTCTGGGTCATTTTTTCCAGATTAGTTCTGTTTTAATAGAATTCATTTATTACTCCTTCCTTTACCTTATAATTTGATAACAAAAACAACCTTATCTTATAAATGATTTAGTACTGCTGCTGTTATTTTTGAATTTCCAGAGTTGGTCAATTTAATTAATGAAATCAACGTAAAATGTTTTTAAAATACAACTGTCAAATTAAAGATACATTATATGAACTCCACTTTTAAAAAAAATCAGGAAGTACGCCAAGAGTTTGGCGGTCCTGTCATGAAGGTAATTGGCTTTGAACCTGAATTGATTGAAAATGTTATTACCCAATGGGAAGATGAGGAAGGGACTATCATAACCGGAAAATTTATGGAATCTGTACTTGTAGCGGCAGTTGAGTAACCCGAAGTAAAATTCTGCTTTACATCATCTACTTATCCTTTATTCTTCCGTATTTCGTTTACTTCTCTCTTTACATCTAAAATTAATTCTTTCAGGTCTTGAATTTCATTCAATTCCTGTTTTTTGTCTGTGCGCCCTATATTGCAGCGGTATTCCCAGATTTCGATAATATCTGAGAGTCTGACTTCATAATTTGGATAGAAATTATTGTCTGATTCTAAAACCAAAGCGTTTTTTTTATTTTTATTGAGGCGTTTATATACCATTCCTTCATTTTTAGTAATGAGTATATACGTTTTGCCATCCTGTACATCTCCCAGCCTTTCTACATAACGTCCTACAATAATACTTCCGTCTTCGTGCGGTGGCATTGAATCTCCTTCAACAGGAAACCCCCTGTGTTTGCCCGGCCCGAGAAAAGGAAGCGAAATCTGCTGGAGGCTTTCAATATATTCCGGATCCGCGTATCCATTAAGATAGCCTGCTTTTACTTTTTGTGTTACGATTTCAATAAAATTTTCCCCTCCATGATCTACGAGAATCGGCAAGACCAATCTGTTGCTTTCGAGTTTCAGTAACTGCTGCATATCGATTTTTCGGATATCGACCGAAAGCAGTAAATCAATACTCATGTGATAATATCGGGCTATTTTCTTTAAGATTTCATACGGAGCCTCAGAAGTACCATCTTCATATTTAACATATCTGCCTCTGGTAATCTGAAGATTCTCTGCTAATTTTTCCTGCGAGATTTTTTGCCTAACCCTTAAAACCCTGATGTTATCTGAAAATAAGGACATAATCTATTTGTTACAATTTATAACCACAAATATAGAAAAAATTGTTATTATCTGTATTAATTTTGTATATTCCAAAAACAATGAAAATGACGCTTTTCAATGATACCGAATTGTTTTCGAGCGGTACAGGAGGCAAAAAACAGTTTGATGTTCCTGATGCTGACCTGCTTTTAATCGACAATTTTTTTTCGAAAGAAGAGTCTGATTATTATTACACTACCTTACTTCATCAAACGCAATGGCGTGAATATGATATGCCTATGTATGATAAAGTAGTTACCGCCCCCAGAATGATTTCGTGGTACAGCGACGTTAATTTAGATGCAACTGAATCCAGTCAAAGCTGGCCGAGTGAACTGCAAGTCATCAGAGAACGTGTAGAAAAAGAAACCCATATACTGTTTAATGCCGTACTGCTTAATCTTTACCGTAACGGAAAAGATGGTGTGGGATGGCACAGCGACAAGACAAAAAGCAGCAACAAGGACATGGACATTGCCTCTGTTACCTTTGGAGAAACCAGAATGTTCAGACTGAGACACAAGTTTAGAAAAGAGATTCCGCAAATTGAGATTCCGCTGCATCATGGCACCTTTTTAATGATGACAGGCACTACAAACAGTTTCTGGCAGCATCAGGTTCCTAAAACCTCCAGAGATGTACTACCTAGAATTAACCTTACTTTCAGGAGGATTCTTAAATAATTAAGGCACACAAAAACCTTACTAAAGCTCTACTTTTGACGATACTCCAGTAAAGAAATAAATGTTTATAACTTCCATTTACACCTCATAAAACTGCTGTATTCTATGATATAACACTCTATAATAGCATTTTTATACCCTTTTATTAATATTAAAAAACATGTTAAAAAAAAGTTTAAATTCTCTATTTTTTCCTGTTAAATTTATTTTATATTTGACCGCCGTAAAATCTATTATAATAAGTCTTTCTCTACAAAACATATTGTTCAAAGAATCACTTGATATCACTTAACCTGTTTGCAATTGAAAAAAACTACCCCAAAGTTCACTTATTTCTTTTTTTATATTATTTTATTTATCATTTCTGGCACTTTTGCCCATGCAAATGATACTATTACTGCTCAAAAAAAACAATCTCTTTTATTAAAAAATATATCGCAAAAAGAGATTCCTTCCCTTAGTCCGTTTTCGATATCGGCACCAGCAGAAAGTGAATTTACCAGTTCTTTTATTCAAAGCCATTTCCCAATTACGACCCAAACCAGCAATGACCTAGGCAAGGCGATGTCTACCTGTGAAGAAATTGACAAGAATATGAGCCTCCTGACGGATTTTCTGGAGCCCAAAAAGCTTTCGACACTGCCATTAGGAATCAAAAAAACTATTGGCGGCATACAATACCTTTTAGGAATCAGCAATGCCAAATTTACTCCGGAATATACTGAACTGACCGCTTTTGTAAGGATTACTCTTCCTCAAACTGATGAAACAGGGAAACAAAAGCAGTTATTTTTTGGAGCCAATAATATCAAACTTTCCCATAAAGGCGGCTTAGTTGGTGCTACTAATCTGGTTTTACTTGGTGATGTCCCTATAAAAATCAATGGTGAGAATTTGTTGCTGATTTTAAAAGGCGGCATGGAAATGTCGACCGGCGAAGTAAAGAATAAAACTTATGTAACTATAGATTGTAACGGCTTTAAGGAATTGGGACTGGAAGCTGATGTTGTTTTTTCGAGAAATTTATTAGAGCCTGTCGATGCCAGTTACAATCCTCTTCCTGCTGAAAAAAGAGTTCAGGCTTCTTTTAAAACTATTGTATCGAACTGGAATGATATTTTAGTAGAAATATCACTGCCTACTTTTCAACTGACCAATTATAAAGGAACCTGTTTTGAACTTAACAAAGCCGTAATTGATTTCAGCGACCTTCATAATTCCAGTTCTATTGTCTGGCCCAAAGATTATCAAAAAGATTATCTGGTGCCTGGAAATGAAAATTTATGGAGAGGATTATTTGTAAGTTCGTTAAAAGTAGTCCTTCCTTCCCAATTCAAGGAGAAAGGAACCGATAACCGACTTACATTTAAAGCAACCAATCTGTTAATAGACCGAATGGGTGTTTCCGGAAATTTCTCTGCCGACAATGTTCTGGATTTAGGAAAAGGCAGTGCTGCAGGATGGCAATTTTCTGTTGATCATATTGAAATGGAATTCAGGGCAAATTCACTAATGCATGCCAAATTTAACGGAGCTATTGTTTTACCGTTGTCTGATAAATCCAAAAAATGCGCAGCTAAAACACGTGGTGAAATTGCGTATAATGCCCTTATTAATCCTGTTGACGATGAATATTTATTAAAAGCGGAAGTAAGCGAAAATGTCTGCTTTCAGGCGTTTAAAGCTACCGCTCGATTTGATAAGGGATCTTACATCGAGTTAAAGGTAAAAGAAGGCAAGTTTTTACCGAAAGCTTTTTTAAATGGAAGCATTACCATAAAAGGAAGTAATAAGCCAAATGCTGATCAGGAACCGGAAGCTTCCGGGCCTACATTATCTTCAATGGGGCTACCGATGGCACAAGCCACACAAACTAAAACCACTACAACAACTCCAACTCCAGTTCAAACAGTAGATGAAGATGAAGATGAAAAAGGTGCCGTTGCTTTTCAGGGCATCTTATTTCAGGATTTAGAATTACAAACGGTAACCCCCATTTTCAAAGCGAAATACTTTGGCTATAAAAATGAGGCTGAAACCGATCCTAATTCTTCTAAAGTAGCCAATTTCCCAATCACGATCCATGAGATTGCACTTATAGCTGATGATGCATCCGCATCCCTAAAAATAGATTTGTCTGTTAATTTGATGAAAGATCAATTTAGCGGGCGAACAAGATTTAATGTCGTAGGTAAATTTGGAAAAGACGACGGCATACAAAAGTGGAAATTTTCTCATTTAAAATTTGAACGTGTAGACATTGCTGCTGACTTAGGCGGTATGAAATTCAAGGGAAGCATTGAGATAATGGACAATGACCCTGTTTACGGCAAAGGTTTTAAAGGATCGCTAAAAGCTGATTTTTCAGGAGGAATATCTGTTGAAGCCAATGCTATTTTTGGTTCTACCACTTTCAGGTACTGGTATGTAGATGCTATGGTGGATAACCTGAATATTCCTGCAGGTGCGATAACTTTTAAAGGCTTTGGCGGAGGTGCTTATTACCGAATGAAAAAAGACGGTTTTAGCAACCGATTTGCTGCTTCAGGCTCTAATTATGTTCCAGATTCCGAATCCGGTCTTGGGGTAAAAGCCATGATTAAATTTGCCGGAACTGCTACTGCCGATGCTTTTTGGGGAGGTGCCGGTTTTGAAATCGCTTTTAACAATCATGGCGGTCTTAACAGAATCAGTATTTATGGTGAAGGCCATGTAATGCAGCCATTTGAGATACCGGGTGCAGAAGAATTGCAAGGCGCTTTAAAAGCTGTCGCAGAAAATGAAAGCCTTATGTCAAAAGTAGCTTTAGAAGCTCTAAAAACATCAAATCTATCAGAAGCTGCGGCTACGTTGTATCCGAATGATGTAAAAAGTTCTATGGGAATCAATGCTTTTGCTGCTATTGAATATGACTTCAGAGCCAAAACTTTACATGGCTCATTTGATCTATATATTGATACACCCGGTGGTTTTATAAAAGGTCGAGCATCCGGAAATAGAGCCGGATGGGCTGTTTTACATTTTGGCCCTGATAAATGGTACATCCATATGGGAAAACCGACCGACCGATTAGGTATTAAATTAGCCATAGGATCAATTGAAGTGGAAGCCGGTGGTTACTTCATGCTGGGTGACGATATTCCGGGAAGTCCGCCGCCACCTGCTATTGTTGCACAGCTTTTGGGAGTAGATGCTTCCAAACTGGATTACATGCGTAATGAAAATATGATTGATGCAGGAAGAGGATTTGCGTTTGGTGCAGATTTTAGCATAAAAACAGGGAATTTAAGCTTTTTAATGTTTTACGCTAATTTTCAAGCCGGATTTGGATTCGATATTATGGTAAAAGATTACGGAGACGCTGAATGTAAGGGTTCCGGACAAATTGGCTTAAACGGTTGGTATGCAAATGGGCAATCTTATGCATACCTTCAAGGGGAACTGGGCATTAATATCAAATTGTTTTTCGTACGCAAGAAAATATCTATCATAAAGGGAGGAGGCGCTGTTTTACTACAGGCCAAACTACCAAACCCTTTATGGATACGCGGTTACATGGCCGGTAATTTTAGTATTCTTGGAGGAGCGATACGAGGTAGTTTTCGATTTAAATTACAGTTTGGAAAAGAATGTGAATTTATAAATGCAGATCCATTGGCAGGATTAAAATCTATTGCTGACATTACGCCAACTGAAGGATCAAAAGATGTAGATGTTTTTGCGATTCCGCAAGTTGCCTTTAATATGCCTGTAGATAAAAACTTTACACTCGAAGATGATAAAGGAACAAAAACATACCGACTCAAACTTGAAGAATACACAATAAAAAAAGATGGTGTTCCGGTTATTGGTACCATAAGCTGGAATAGTACAAAAGACTTATTAAGTTTTAATTCCAGTGAAGTTTTACCTCAGAACTCTAATTTAATGATAACTGCAAAAGTAAGTTTCCAGGAAAATGTAAACGGTACGTGGAAAACCATTATGGATGAAGGCCAGGTTGCTATGGAAAATGAGGTTCGAAACTTTACTACAGGTGTAGCACCTAAAAACATCCCGGTAAACAATATTGCTTACAGTTATCCTGTATTTGATCAGAAATATGTATATCAAAATGAAAGTAAGGAAGCTTATATCGTATTGAAACAAGGTCAGACTTATTTATTTGAATTAAAACCTGGTCAATCCCAACAAGCCTTTTATAAAACCGGAAATAAAACAACCAACACCGCTATCCGATATAATTCTGATTTGAAAAAAGTAATTGTTGACTTACCTGTGTTAGAACAGGCAAAGCCTTACAATTTATCGTTAATGACACTAGAAAAACAAAATGAAGCCAATGGTAATTTAACCGAAAATTACCAGACTCAAAATCTGGCGGACGATAACAATGTGGATGTAAAAGACAATGAACTTAAAGAAGTGGTTTCCGGTGCAGAAGCTATTGAGTTGGTACAATACAACTTTAACACCAGCCAATACAATACTTTTCAGGAAAAAATGGCTGCAAAAAAACCTAAACAAACATTAGTGGAAATTATCTATTCTGATGTACATGCTTTACAATCCTTAAACAGTTCTACTGAACCTTTTGATGAAGCAGAACTTATTGGTAATTCGAAAACTTTATTTCAACCACTTGTAAGCACAGAAGCTATTTTAGACAACAGTTATTACAACAATGAGATTTATCCTCTTATTTATCAGGGATATCCTCTGGAAGCTGATTTAAAACTGAATAAAAGCAGCAATATTGCTTTGGGCGTCCCTCCAGTAAAAGGTGTAGAAACGATGGCCTGGTATCAGGATTATATTTTTAACAACCCTACAAGTTTCATGATTAAAGAATATCTGCCTTATCGCTACAACCTGCCTTTTTACTATAAAAATGATTTTATTGATTTAAGATATAAAATCGTAAATAAATATCTGAATACCTCAAATCAGGCTATGATAGCGAAATATAATTATATCATTAACGGTGAATTTCCATATTTAAAAAAAGGCAATTACAACATTAAACTGAATTATACACTTCCCGGAGGTCAGGCAGGAACGAGTTCTATTTTTACTTTCAACAAATCAAATTAAGCATGAGATCCCTATTTTTAATCCTATTCTTTTTTACAATAGGTTTTACCAGTTTTTCCCAAAGTAAAGAAGATACTATAACTGAAAAGAAACCCGAAATTCAAGTTATAGCCAGAGTGCAAAAAGACAGGATCTTATTGCGATGGGCTGTTACGACCCCAATTGCCTGGAAAAAATTAAATACTTATGGTTATAGATTAGAAAGATATACCGTGACACGTGACAATAAAACCTTAACGCAACCTGAAAAATTGATTCTTGCCAAAGTTATAAAGCCTGAACCGCTAGAATCATGGGAAAAAGTTATTGAAAATAATGATAATGCCGCTATTATTGCACAGGCTATTTATGGTGAGAGCTTTGCTGTAGAAGGAGGTGGTACTATTCAAAACATTGTAAACCTTTCTGAAGAGAATGAACAACGTTTTACATTTGCCTTATTTAGTGCCGATAAAGATTTTGAAATTGCCAGAAAAGCTGGTCTGGGATTTGAAGATAAAACAGCCAAAATAAATGAAAAATATGCCTACAGAGTAGTTTCAAATGTTCCTGAAAATGAACTAAATATAGACTATGGCGGAATATTCGTGGGGCTTAAAGAATATGAACCCCTACCAAAACCACTTGATTTTACTGTTCACTTTACGGATAAAAGCAGTATGCTTAGCTGGAATTTTAAAACCTTATCACAAGTGTATGGAAGTTATTATATAGAACGCTCCACAGATAAGAAGACTTTTGAAAGAATTACTGATAAGCCCTATACATCCCTAAATCAGGAAAATGCAAATAACAACCGTATTTTTTATGTCGATTCTATTGCCAACAATAAACCGTACAGCTACAGAATACAGGGAATTTCTCCATTTGGCGAACTAAGCCCTTATTCTGAAGTTATTACCGGAAAAGGAACTACCATTTTGAAATTTGTGCCTCATCTAAAAGTTAAGGATTTTAAAGATGATACAACTGTTACCTTAACATGGGAATTCCCGGTAGAAGGCGATGCTGAAATTTCCGGGTTTGAATTAAACCGTTCTGACAGCGATGATATCAACTATACTACCGTAATAAAAAATATACCTGCAAAAAACCGTTCGGTGACGTATAATAAACTTTCTTCAACAAATTATTTTACTATTACTGCCATTGGTAAGCAAGGGAGTAATAGAACTTCTTTTCCCATGCTCGTACAGCCTGTAGATTCTATACCACCTTCAAAACCTATCGGATTAAAAGGTGTAATTGACAGTTTAGGCATAGTAAAGCTAACCTGGACTGCAAACAAAGAAAAGGATTTGTTAGGGTACCGTATTTACAAAGGAAATACTCCTCACGAAGAATTCACTCAGATTACAGTGAGCCCACACGAATCTATTACTTACGAAGATAAAGTACAAATTAAAAACTTAAACCCTAAGGTATATTATAAAATAATTGCAGTAGATAACCGCTATAATATGTCGGATTTTTCAGAAGTACTAATCATCAAGAAACCTGATGTAATCCCTCCTACTTCTCCTATATTTTCAAATTTCGAAATAAAAGAGGGAGCAGTTTTCCTGGAATGGGTTAATAGCCAGAGCGAAGATGTGGTCAGCCATCAGATATACAGGAAAGAAAACGACCAGAAAGACTGGACGCTTATTCTGGATACCAAAAACAAGGAAGAAAAGTTTCAGGACAAAACCGTTGTTGAAGGTAATACCTATCGCTATGCCATTTTTGCCAAGGATGAGAGTAATTTAACTTCTAAAGCATCCCCAGAAGTAGCCATGTTCGTGCCTAAATATTCAGTAATGCCTGCTATCAAAGGTTTTTTTGCACAAGTAAACAAAACTACCAATACTATTGATTTGTCATGGGAATATGCGAATACCGAGGTAAACAGTTTTGAAATTTATAAGGCATCAGATACTGAAGCTTTACAGTTGATTCAGGTGCTGAATGGAAAAATAAAACGTTTGTCTGATCCTACGATTACTATTAATACCAATTATAAATATGGGATTAGGGCGGTATTTAAAGATGGGAGGACTTCTAAAATGGATTTTTTTAGTTTAAAATTCTAAGCCCCGACTAACAACTTTTTGAAATCATTACCCAATGATACTATGAAATCGAATATGAAAAAACTTTTACTCCTTTTTGTTTTTATAAATTCTTACTGGACATTTGGACAGCTTACCTATACATTTGATGTGGAGTATTATGCTTGCGGACTATCTTCTAATTATTGTTCGCCTAATTCAACTTCAGGTAGTTGGTACTATAGTAGTGAAACCTTTAATTCCTATTTTTGGAGTTTTGGTTCTACTGAGGATTTTCGAGGCCGAAGGGATACACCTATAAAAGGAACTTATACTATACCTATCAATGATGATTTTATTCTGAGATATCATTATGATTATGATAATTCTTTTAATCCTATAGGGGATAAATTCCCTGGAAGAAATGCAGAAACACAATACAGTCGTTATTACTGGCCTGGACAATATCCAAATCCACATTCTGATCTATATTATGGCGAAGCGAAAGGTCGTATTTTTTATCAGGATCGATATATTAACTGGAATTATGAAGTTAGATATCGCGGATCAAATCGTTTAGGTGATACAGATACTTATGATGATTTATTTGTGGAAATACCATTTTCCAGAGTATCCGGTTCAAATTGTTATAGCCGTATTCCCTATCAGGGAAATGAAAATACAATTGCAAGCGATCCTCTTGATCGTGATTATTGTATAGAATGTTCTATTATTACAGGAGGCATTGCTTATGATGGTGTTGATGATACTCCAGACGGTCATATTACAATACAAAATTTTTTTCCTAACGACCTTTTGATTACCCGAATGGACAAGGCCTCAACAGACATACTGGCAGGCGAACAAATACGTTTACAAGCCACCACTCCCACTGCACATACTACAAGTTTATTTCCAGATTTTGTGTACAACTGGCAATACAGTACGGATGGAGGAATTTCATGGGAAAGTGTACCGGATAAGTTGGTTAACGGTCTTAAAATAAACAAAACTAACAATACTGTTTTTACGATGCAGGAAATGCTTGGTGATGCACATACTAGTGTTTTTGGCCCTATCGCTTTCAGGCTTGGATACGGAACCGGAAACAGAACTTTTACCAATATCCTACACTTTAACTATAAAGCCGGAGCACCAGTGGTAACGGGAGTAGAATATGTAGCCCCTAAATGCAGTGGTGATGCTGTAACAAGTCTTGATGTGTATTTTGACCGAAAATTAGAACCTGGAGAGTCAATATGGCCTCTTCAAATTATTCGTTATCCTAAAATAGCCCAAGACCAGCCTAAGTTGTCACAAGATGTGGTAACCAATCTGGTTTATGATCCAATAAAAGGAAAATACAAACATTCCTTCATCATTACAACCATCAATAACAAACTTATAAATAATACCAGCTATGCAGTTGAATATCAAGGCATGGTTAATGGAGTTGGCAGAGGTTATCTCCTTTCCGAACAACCTTTTGTATATCAGGATCCTGAGCCCTTAACATTTACTATAGATCCTACAGACCCATTATGCCATAATGAAGAAGGAGGTTTGACTATAAACGTTAAAGGAGGTTCTGGGAAATATTTTTATTCTTTAGACGAAGGAACCAAAATTCCCTTTACCGTTACAACAGCTGAAACTTCAACCACTACTAACAATATTACAACTATAAGCCGAAGTGCAAGTCAGCCCTTAAACTTATCTGTTTCCGATACCAAAAAGAGTTACAAAATAAAAGTAACCGATGAACATGATTGTATTGAAAAATCGCTTTAGTTTATGAAAAAGCTTTACTTTATAGAAGAAATTACTGATGAAAATCATAATGATTATTATAATAAAATAATCTTTTTTCAATTTAATTATAATATTCCTATAGTTTTGAATGATCCCGACACAGGTTATTATTACCAAGCTAATACTTCATATGCAAGTCTTGATTATGGTGTTCTATACTTGTCATGCGAACCTATTGTTTACGGCGATATCAGGCTAAAAACTCCAATTTGTTATTATCAAAAAATTAAAGAAATAAAAATACCTTTCGATCGAGATTTGGAAGAAGAAGAATTAAAGTATATGTCTTTATACAGCGAAACTACATTATTTCCAAATGAAAATTATCAAATAAAGTATTGGGCTTTTAAAAATAATAAACCAAGGGTCTCAGGAATTAGCAACTTCTTTTCGTATGATACGTTGCCTCCTCTGCCTTTTAAAATCAAAGCTGATAATCCAATATGCTATAAGGCTAAAGTAGATATAACCATTGAAACCGGCAGGGGTAAGCCTCCCCATTTTTATAATGACCTAAATGAAGAAACTGAAATGCTCACTAAGATAAAAAGATTCCGTTTGATTCATCAAACATAAATACTAAGACTGTTACCATAAAACAATTAAAGTGTAAAGAATACAACATAAAAGTAATTGCTGCTAATGATTGCATTGAACAATAATAAGCTTTAAAGAAAAATCATGAAAAAACATCTCATCATACTTTTTTTAATTATTGATGCACTTACCTATGGCCAAATTAATACTACCAAAGGTGATTGTGAAATTATAAAGATTGACGACATAAGATCTTTTCCAGGCTCAAATGATTTAGTATTGTATTATTATAGTTTTGATGGATTAAATTGGAACTTATTCAACCACACACAGGAACAGTATAGAGAGGGATTAATATTTACTGTCAAAGACGATATTAGAGGATTTATATCTGTTGATGATGATAGTGTATCACCGTATGTGGGGCCTCTTTACATAAAAGGTGAAGCATTAACAAATGTAGGCTCACATCCTAATCCTAATTTATTAGTTGATAACTGCGAAAAACAAATAGCCCAAACTCCCCCCAATAAACCAATCCCATGCAATTTTCGACGTATAGGAATACCAACGCAATATTATTATATAATTCCGTGTTCGCCTCATTTAGCTAGTGTACCGATTACATCAAAATCAACTTGTTTTGAAAACCATGATGCAAAAGTTACATTTTTATTTGACAGGGATCTACAAACCAACGAATATTTCTTATTGAATTTAATGACTATAACAGCAAATAGTACTCCTGTACCACCACAAGTCAAATATGTTTACAAAGACAACTATATAGATCGAAAAATTAGCTTTACTGGTTTAGATTCAGGAACTTTTTATTTACGTTACCAAACATTTCAAGAAGGCAACCCTACCCCTTTTAGTGACAACAATAGTGACCACTTTACAATTGATGCTGTTATGCCACTTACTTTTAATGTTAGAGCTTACAATCCAAAATGTAATAACGACAAAGTAGATCTAACTATTGAAGCCGATGGCGGCACTCCTCCTTATTTTTATAATAACCTAAATGGAGAAACTGAAATTATCAACGGAGTAACACAGGTAAAAAAATTCAGTTTGATCCATCTGACAAAAATAAAAAAACTGTAACCATACAACAGGCAGAACTAAAAGAGTACAACATCAAAGTAACAGATTCAAATAACTGTATTGAGCAATAATCCTAAGATAAAAATTATGAAAAAACATTTACTATTATTATTGCTTATCACAAGTTTTTGGGGTTATTCACAAACTCTGGCTACTGTTACCCCGAATGCTGTTGACGGTGCCAGAACTGTAACTTTTGTTAATCCTGCTCCTATTGAGATTGATGGAGTACTCAACAAAACAGATGCGACAGGCTTCGGTCTGGCAAATGGTACATTGACTGTAGTCTTTAAAGGCGGAACTGGCACTTATGACTATATCTGGAGAAAAAGATGGTTCATTGATTACAGCTGTATCTGACTGGTCAAAATTAGCATATGGAAACTACACTATAAAAGCAAAAGATAAAAATGGTGTATGTGAAAGTGTGGAATATCCTTTTACAATCGGGCAGCCTGGTAAACTTGAAGTTACTATTGCTGGCAAAGCCATTTTATGTCATGGTAAAAATACCGGAGAGCTTTATGTAACTAACAAATCAGGAGGAATTGGAAGTTATACTTATAAATGGTTCAAAAGTAATGGAACTACTTTTGAGGATACTGGTTTAAGGGGAGAATCAATTACTAATGACTTATATTCAGGAACTTATAAGGTAGAAATTACCGACAGCGCCTACCCTGACAAAAATTCAGAATGGTCTAATGAATTCTATATCTCGCAGCCTGTAGCCGCTATATCTGTTGCAGAAACACAAACTAACGTAACCTGTAATGGCAGCAATAATGGTACTATCTCACTAAATATTAATGGTGGTACTCCAGGGTATTCAATTCTTTGGAATGGTACCTTTACCACAACCCATATCGCAGGACAACCAGACAGAACAGGTTTACCTCCAGGAAATTACTATTATACTATTACCGATGCAAATGGCTGTACCTATAACAGTACTGATGACATCATCATCACAGCTCCTTCTCTGATAAGTATTACCTCTTTAACAACAACGCAGCCATCCGGCACGAATAGCACTGACGGAAAAATAACTATTGCTGCTTCAGGAGGTACTGGTACTTATACCTATTTCATTACGAAAGGCGGAGTTACATCCTCACATAGTAACAATATCATTACCAATCTTGAAAATGGTACTTATGAGGTTGTGGTAAAAGACAGTAACAATTGTACTTCTTTACCTTCTGTAGCAAAATTAGAAGCATTAGCGGTAACTTTTGTCAGCCAGCAAAATGTAAAATGTCACGGAGAAAATACAGGGACAATAACTGTACAGGCATCAGGAGGAACTCTTGCCAATACCTCTGCTTACCAATATCAATGGTACAAAGGTGCCACTAAAATAGATAACGAAACAAATGCAACAATACATAATCTCGTAGGAGGTTCTTACTCTGTTCAGGTAATGGATGACAAAATGGTACCTGTGGCCTCGGCTGTTTATACTATTACATCACCATTACAGCCGTTATCCGTTACAAGTAATGCTGCAACCCAGCAGCAAAATGTTTCGTGTAATGGGGGAAGTGATGGAAAAATAGAAATTAACGTAAGCGGTGGTACTCCAACATACTCTTATAAATGGAATGACGGACCTGTCAGCAAAGACCGATACGGACTATCAGCGGGAACATATTCTGTAACTGTTACAGATGCAAACGGATGTACACAAAGCCTTACTGATATTATAATTACAGATCCGACTAAAATAACTATTTCATCCCCGTCTCTAACACATGTTGCGATTAATGGCCAAAGTACAGGATCTGTCATTTTCCCATCAGGTTCTGTGGGGGGTAATGGCGGCTATACATACAAATGGACATCCAATAATGGCTTTACAGCAAGTATACGAGATTTAAACGGAGTCAGGGCAGGAATTTATTACTTAACTATTTCCGATAAAAACTTATGTCAGTCTGTACAATACAATTTTACGGTTCTGGAAAAAACCAAACTTGAAGTACTTATTAAAGAATCTGCTTTTATTAAATGTAACGGGGACTCTAATGGTCAGCTGATTGCAGAAGTTACAGGAGGAGTAGCTCCTTATAGATACAGATGGGAAAAAAATGGAACTACATTAACCGGAGAAAATTCCGCAAGCCTCTCAGGTATAGGATTTGGCAACTACAGTGTTTATGTAACTGACAGTGCAAACCCTGATCCGGGACCATTTGCCTCTGCGCAACAAATCAATTTTACATTAGCACAGCCTGACGCTTTAAAAGTATCAGTTGCTAAACAAACCAATGTTTTATGCTTTGGTGAGGCAACAGGCGCAATCGAAATTGCAATTGAAGGAGGAACTGCACCTTACACCCAGCAATGGACAAAAGATGGCACAAGTTATACAGGAAACTTAAATACGCTTGAAGCTGGTGAATATAATGTAATTGTCAAAGATGCAATTGGACATGAATGTACTGCAACTCTTAGCCAGCCAGTCAAAATTACCCAACCCACTGCCCCACTTCAGGTTTCAACTCCGGGACCTGTACATCTAAAAGGTTTTGAAACCAATGATGGAAGTATATCCGTTACTGTTACCGGTGGAAAACCAAATTATAGCTACGAATGGAGAAAAGGCAGTGCAGCTTCAATAATTGGTACTGGAGCGTCAATAGCTAATCTGAGCGCCGGCATCTATCACTTAATTGTAAAAGATGCTAATGGCTGTACACTACCTCAAATTGATTATACTGTTACCCAGCCTGATAAACTTGAAGTGGTTAGTTTAATCCAGACTCCTTTTACAAATATTCTTTGTAAGGGAGATTTTTCAGGAGAATATACAATGATTGTAAAAGGTGGTGTTAAAGAATATAGTTTTGAATGGATCAACACTACAACCGGAATAAAATATACTTCTACCGAGATCATTTCTGCTGCTTCAACATCTTCAAAAGCTTCTGGGTTAGGTGCAGGCAGTTATGTGGTTACTGTTAAAGATGCAAATAGCAATGCTCTTTTTGGCACCAATACTTTTACTATTACTGAACCAGATCAATTGGCTTTTACATACACAAAAGAAAATGTTTCCTGCTTTGGAGGAAATAACGGAACGATTACACTCCATATAACTGGAGGAACAAAAGATACTGACCTCACAAAACCCTATTCTATAATTAGCACTGGAGGAACTGTAGATTATCAGAACGGAATCATTTCAGGACTTTCTGAAGGAACTTACACAATACGAGTAACTGACAAAAATCTTTGCGGACCTGTTGAACAAACTATTCAGATTACCCAGCCTGCTAAATCCGTAATTATAGAAGATAATGCAACAGTTACACCAACTACGGGTTTTGGTTTATCAACTGGAAAAATAGAAATAAGCGCAGTGGGAGGAACATTACCTTACACCTACCAATGGAAAAATAATGCAGGGACAATTGTGGGTACAAACAATCCTGTGCTTTCTAATGCTCCTGCTGGTATTTACAGTGTTACGGTAACCGATTCTAATCATTGTTTTGATTCAAAAACATATATAATTGAGCAGCCTACGAAACCTGCACTTACTGAAACACATCTGCAGGCTAAATGTAATGGCTTATTAGGTTCGCTAGTTGCTACAGCCAATGGCGGGGCAACTTATAATCAAAATCAGGCGGATAAAATTTACACCTATAATTTAAAAAATAAAGCGACGGCTGCCGTTATCAGCATTAACGGAAATACAGCAAACTTTGCTAACATAGCTGATGGAGATTATACACTTACTGCAACTGATGCAAGTGGAATTCAATCTAATAGTATTGATATTGTTTTTAAACAACCTACGCCGATTGTTGTTTCATTAGCTTCAAAATCAAACGTAAGATGTTTTGGAGATAAAGACGGAGCAATTGTTCTTTCTGCATCAGGCGGAACGCCATTAATAGTAAACGGAACGCCAGAATACAGTTACCAATGGAAAAAGAAAAACCTCTCCAACTCTATTTACGAAAACTTTACCCCAACGTCATTAAATACTTTCCCAGCAGGTATCTATGCAGTTGAAGTTCGTGATGCAAATTATAATATTGGCGATGCTACTCATTGTATTGGTGTTTTAGAAAACATCGAAATTACGCAACCTGCCGATTTTGGTTTTGATATCGAAAAAATAACGTACAGCAACCCTACTGCTTTAAATGGAAATGATGGTAGTCTGCACTTTGAAATCACAGGTGGAAAAGCTAACTATGAATATAAATTTTATACAAAAAATAGTGCAGGCGCAGAAACAATAATACAAACGATTTCCAACAGCCCCTTAATGACAGCTGATTTTTCCGGATTAACAAAGGATCATTATTATATCTCTGCCCAAGATGCAACCGGATGTATCAAATATGCTGATTTTGATTTCAGGGACAATCCTTTAACTATAAGTGTAAACCAGACTCAAAATATTAGCTGTTATGATGCAAACAACGGTATTATAGGAGCAAATGCAGCTGGCGGATTTGGTCAAAAAAATATTCATGGTACCGCAATTCTATTTTATTAGCTGACGAAACCGAAGATGTTTTGGTGAATGCAAAACCGGGTAGTTATTATGTTGTTGTAAAAGATTCCAAAAAAGTAGAAGTAACCAGCAATACAATCGTTGTTACACAGCCTGATCCGTTAGTATTTTCAACAACACAGGAACCTGTAAAATGTTTCGGAGACAGCAACGGAACAATAACTGTGACAGCCTCTGGAGGAAATGGAAATTTCAGCTATCGCTATTTTCATAAAGGTTTACTAGTTAAAGACTGGCAAAATTTTACCAATGCAACAAATACAACTATTTCAGATTTAGCGGAAGGAGACTATATAATTGATGTAAAAGATTCTCAGGGATGTAGTAGTGCAAATACGACTGTAAAAATTACTACTCCAACAGCATTAAGCATAACTGCTGTCACCTCTGCCGCTACAGGAAAGGGTTTAAGCAACGGATCTGCTTCAATTACTGCTCAGGGCGGTAACGGCAACTATACCTATAAATGGTTTAAAAGTGATAATACCAATAGCAATCAAAATACAAATACAGCAGCAAACTTGGCTGCAGGCAAATATTATGTTGTAGTTTCAGACTCAAAAAGCTGTGAATTGATTTCTGAATTATTAGAAATAACAGAACCGCCATTACTGGAAACAAGTATTGCAGTTCAAAATGTTATCTTGTGTAATGGTGATAAAAACGGAAGCTTAAAACCAACGACAATAGGAGGATTCTTAAAGTCCGGAGAAAATTACACTTATCAGTGGTTTGAAAACGGAAATCCAACCACCCTTGCATCAACTGCAATTTTAAGCGGTATTGGTAAAGGTTCTTACTATGTAATTGCTACTGATTCTAATGGTAATAAGGCTACAAGTCAAGTTTTGACTGTAACAGAACCTGCAATTTTAACCAATATCCTGACATCTGATTATGTATTATGCGGAGATTATAATGACTGGACTATAAATGCAACACCGTCCGGTGGTACCCAGCCGTATAATTATTCATGGAATACAGGAGCTAAAACAGCCAGTATACAAAACGTTCCTCCCGGAAATTATATTGCAGTGGTAACCGACAGCCGTGGTTGTACAATTACAAAAACCATTACTACAACAGCACCGGCTCATCTGGATGCAGTAGAAAATATAAAAATTCCAACCTGCTATGGAGGTTCTGATGCTACAATAGTAGTAACTCCTATAGCCGGAATCGCACCCTATACTTATGCATGGAATACCGGAGAAAAAACAAACACTTTAAGCAATGCGTCAGCAGGTGACTATACAATTGAAATTACAGATGCTAAAGGCTGTATTATTTCAAGAACTTATTCAATTGTAAATCCTCCAAAAGATGTTATAGATCTTGGTAAAGACGTAACATTATGCTTTGATCAGACTTTGACCATTAATGCTACGATTGACGATGACAAAGCAACTTATTCATGGAAATCTGATAAAGGTTTTTCCAGCAATAAAGCTATGATTACTGTTTCTGAGCCTGCTAATTACACTGTAACTGTTACCAATAAATTAGGCTGCGAAGCTACAGATACCATTCAGATATTGAGTCAAAACACAGCTATTAGCGCTGAATTTGCAATGTCAAGCCAGGTATTCAAAAATGAAAAAATTATAATTGTGGATATCAGTAACCCTGAAGCTGATGAAATTGAATGGATTTTACCGGCTAAAGCAAACATTGTGACTAAAAATAAGGATTATGCTGAAATCAGTTTTAGTGAAACCGGAGAGTATGAAATTACTTTAAACACTAAAAAAGGAAATTGTACCGCTTTCCAGACTAAACAAATTTTGGTTACTGAAGGAGAATATGAAGAAAATCCTGACGAGGGTCCTATTACAGAGAAAAAATTTGACCTGAAAATTTATCCGAACCCATCACAGGGAATTTTTACAGTTGATGTAACACTGGATAAAATTATGCCGGCTCACGTGAAGGTGTATAACTTAAATAACAACCTGCTTATTGATTCTAAAACCGAAGAAGGAAAAGACAATTACCTGTTCAACTTTAATTTAGGCGGATTGCCACCAGGACTTTATTTTGTACTGTTTGAATCTCAGCAAGGAAGTAAACTAAGAAAAATCATTATTCAGTAATCTTAGACTGATCTGGCAACAAACATCAATTTAATAATGAAAAAGAGCGGATTTTCGAATTCGATGCTCACAGCTTATAAAGAATGACTTTAAAAAGAATATTATTTAATACTTACCTGCTCTTACTAAGTGCATTTGGTTTTTCGCAAAACTTTAATGTACAGGAACTGGGCAAAGCCAAATTAATCAATGTTAGCGGTGGTGCATCTGCCAATACTGTTTTCTATTCAGGGAATGCTGCAAGAGAACCTTTCAGTTATTTTCTGAACGGAAACATTAATGTAAATATAGCAGGTTTATACAATTTACCTTTTTCATTTTCATACACCAATCAAAAGCTGGGCTATGGTAAACCGGTACTGATGAATCGTTTGAGTATTCATCCGTCTTATAAATGGATTACCGGGCACATTGGAGATGTAAGCATGACTTTTTCTCCTTACACCCTGAGCGGACATCAATTTTCAGGAGTAGGTGTTGACCTTACTCCACAAGGCAACTTTAAGATTAGTGCGATGTACGGACGTTTATTAAAAAGCAGCGAGTATAACAATCTTTATCCGGAAATTGTTCCAACTTATAAAAGGTTAGGATATGGTTTTAAAACATCATACGCTTTTGAAAAAGTAAATCTGGGTGTTACCTTTTTTAAAGCAAAAGATGAAGCAGGATCATTATTTAACCCTGTTCCATTTGAATTAGGTCTAACTCCAAAAGACAATGCCGCTATAAGTATTGAATCTTCTTTTAAAATACTAAAAAAAATGCAGGTTTTTGCTGAATATGCCAACAGCAGCATTACGGAAGACTTACGTGCTGATGGCAATGGAACAGGAAATAGCCTCTCCTCTTTCTTCTTAAATAAAAACAGCACTACAAGCAGCTACGATGCTTTTAAAGGTCAGCTTACTTATCCTGCCGGGAAAGGAACCCTTGGACTCGGATACGAAAGAATTGATCCTAACTACAGAACTTTAGGAGGTTATTATTTCAACAATGATCTGGAAAACATTACCGTAAATGCAACCCAGAATATAGTAAAGGATAAAGTTTCATTAGCCTTAAACCTGGGTCTCCAAAAAGACAATCTGGACAAACAAAAACAAAGCCAGATGAAACGCGTGGTATCTTCTGTTACTGCCGATTTCAGACCGAATGAAAAACTAAACCTGAATATAAACTACTCTAATTTTCAGTCTTATACCAACAGCCGAAACCAGTTTGACTACATCAATCAGGTTTCTGATTATGACTATCTGGATACCTTAAACTTCAGACAGGTCAATCAAAATGCAGCTTTAAACATCAATTATCTCATAAAGAACGACAAGCATCTGAAAAGAGCCATAAATGCTAATTTTTCTATGCAGGACGCCGTAAACCAACAACAGGGAAGAACAATTGAAGGTGGTGCTTCAACTTACTACAACTCGGGTATTGCCTATACGGTAGGTTATCCTGACAAAGATTTGAATTTTACAGGATCCTTAAATAATACTTACGGTAAGACTGATTCCGGAAAAAACCTCATCATTGGGCCAACAATTGGTGCGTCAAAACTCTTTTTTGACAAAAAACTGACCACCAATGCTTCTACAAGCTACAATACCAGTTATAACAATGGAGATAAACAAAATGACATCATCAATTTCAGGTTAAACGGATCTTATATTTATCTTCAAAACCACAATTTCAATATGGGTGTAATTGCTTTATTCAGCAATTCAGCAACCCAAAAGAATAATGATCTTACAGCAACCTTAGCCTATACGTATTCCTTTGATAAAATTAAAATGCGTCCGAAGAGAGAACCTCTTTCTGAAAATCAGGATAAAACAGCTTCTGCACCTGTCTTAAAAATTAATTTTAAGAATCAGCTATTTGAAGGAACCCGTGAAGATATTATAGCCCAGCTGAAAGAAAAACAACTTTCTTTAAATTCTTTGCCAATAGCCGAAAAAGAGCGTTTAGAGCATTTAATAACACTGCCTTCCCTTACGCCTGACGATAAGGAACTGAAAGAAAAAGTGCTGGATTATCTGGAAGCATTTACCGAAGAAAAAGATAATTCAGAAAAATACAACACTTATTTAGCTGAAACTGCCCAGAAACTGGAAAAAGAAATGAGCCAAAAAGATGAAGGTTTTGAAAATGCTTACACAGCAGCTATTGGAAGAGTAAACAGTCACCAGCTTCATAATATAAATGAAACCGATATTACTGACAGAAACAGCTATAACTCATATTTAAAACTGGTAGAAAGAAGCAACAACAGCCGCAACCAACTAAAAAACCACCGATGGATGCTGCGTGAAATGGCAGTACTTTCTAAAATCCCTTCACAAGAAATGCAGCAAAATGAAAATGCAGCCGAATTCAGCAAACAAAATATTGAAGCCATTTTTAAATTGATCAAAGAAAAAAAGAATGCATCCGAAATAGTGGAAGCCATCGAACTAAAAATAATTCCGTTTTATTATGATCTGGCAGTTAAAAATGCCTCAAATGATGAAATTGATTTAAAATATATTCAAAAATAAAGTACATCCCAGGATATTAAACCGCCAAAATAATGGACAAGCCTAACTTACCTAAAATGCTAAAAAAAATATATCTGTTGATTTTGCTGTTAAGCTCCTTTGTTAGTTTTGAGAGCTATGCACAGAGTTATCCCATATCGGTATCAACACAAATCAAGCAGCCCTCTCCTATTTATCTAAGCCATTATGCCGATGCGTCTACAATTAACAGTCCGATAAAAATTCAGATTGTTTTAAACGATTTAACCATTTCGAACCGACAGGTAAAACTGAAAATTTACTTTCAGGGCAACGGAATATCGTTTAATACCAATGATTTTGTTGCAGGTGCCCGTCCGCTGTATCTAGAAGGAGGAGTTCCGTTACAGTTAACCAATGTAGATCTGGCTCCTTATTTTGAATATCAGAATCTACTGGGACTTACTCCTAATCAATATGCGCAGCCTTTACCGGAAGGACTTTATAATATTTATGTCGAAGTCTATGATTTTGCTACCGGCAGAAAGCTTTCTAATAAAACTGGCACGAATACTATTATTTTTCAGAACGATCCTCCATTTTTAAATCTGCCTTTGAATAATGCTTCTTTTATGCAGCAAAATATTCAGAATATAGTTTTCGGCTGGACGCCAAGAAGCATCAATGTAAGCAATGTAGAATACGAATTCTCACTAGTAGAAATCTGGGACAAATATACTCCCATTCAAAATGCATTTGCCTACTCTCCCCCATTATATACTACTACCACAAGAAACACAACACTGCAATATGGCATTAATGAACCGCAGTTGATTCCCGGAAAAAAATACGCATGGCGTGTCAAAGCGAAGGCAATTTTTGGTGCCGAAGAAATAGGTGTTTTCAAAAATAACGGATACAGCGAAATTTTTTCTTTCGATTATGAAGCTTATTGTACCGCCCCACTTGCCATAGCTACTTCAGGAGTCAGTGAGAACCAGGCCAAAATAACATGGAGTGGTAATATTGACAATTATGATTATCAGGTGAATTATCGTGAAAAAAATGCTGATTCAGAATGGTATAAACTCGTTACTCCAAGAGAAAATATAACGCTTAGCAATCTAAAACCAAATGCTGTTTACGAATACACCGTAGGAGCATCCTGTGAAGTTGGAAAATATACCCATAGCACGATTAAGGAATTTACAACCCTTGTTAAAGACGAAATTGCTTTTCAGGGATGCGGCATTAAACCGGATCCAGCAGATTTAGCCAATAAAAATCCGCTTCAGGAACTTTTTGCAAATGATGTTGTTACGGCAGGTGATTTTCCTATAGTTGTCCTGCACAGTACCGGTAGCAACGGAACTTTTACCGGAGACGGTTATGTAACGCTTCCCTTCTTAGAGAAATTCAGAAAGCTGATTGATGCTGCTGATGCCCTTGGAGGTGAAAAGATCAATATTGGTCAGTTCTCCCGTATCAAAATTACTTTCAATAATATTGGCGTCAATACCGATTTCAAATTGATTTCGGGTGAAATTGTGGCTAGTTATGATAAAGATAACTGGGATAAAATGCTTGATGTCGATAAAATTACTAATGATATTGCAGGAAGTAACGGTAAGCCTATCGAGGGCAAGTTAGCATATGAAGTAAAAGAAGACGGAGTTACATTGAATCCGGATGGCAGTACTACCATCAAAGGTACTAATGGCGAATCGACCACATTGCCAAAATCAGTCTATGACCAGGTTTATATTGATAAAAGCGGTGATGTAGTCAATATTCCGGCCAATGGCAGCGGTCAGCCTACCTTTATCAAATCTGCAGAAGGCGGTAGAGCCGTTGCGGCAAACACCAACGGAATTTCAAGCGGCGGTGAGGTTACACAAATATCCTCTCCCGATGTTTCAATTACTTTTAAGGACGGTCCTAAAGCCATTTATGCTTTTGATGAACTTCCTGATAAAGGGCCTAAAAAACTTAAAGATACGTATGAGACTCTTCCAACAAAAGACGGAAGTGTCTATAACGTAAATTATAAAGCCGTCTCAGATTTGAATGGTCCCGATACCTTAATCGCCGAAGCCGATTTTGAAAACGGAAAAACCAAAGACGATATTGTTTTTAAAACCAATACCGGGGCAGCCGTTGATGTAAAATGGACAAGCGCTACCAAAGCAGAGATAAAACTGAAAAGAACACTAAACTTTTCTAAAGAAAGCATCATTGCAACGGTAAAAGGGGCTAAAGAAAAAGATCCTAAAGACGAAACCAAAACAATTGACGGAAAATCAGACATTGCAGGAAAAGTAAACATTTGGCAATTAACCCAAAAACCGGTTATAAATATCACCCTTTTAAGTGTAAATGGAGCAAGTAGTCCCGGCGCTGGCGAGGCTAAAAATTTCTTTAACGAAGTTTATAACAAAGTTGGGATTAAGTTTGATGTTACTACTCAAAAAGTTGCTATTGGAGCATTACCAAATGAAATCCAATGTGGAGAAAGTGGTGTCTTTGATGTTTATACGAATGATCAGAATAATATTATCAGCCAGATTGAATCCAGTGCTGATTTTAAATATAACGATAAAACGTATTATGTTATTTATACCGGAAAAGCGGGACAAAATAACTATAAAGGTTTTATGCCTTTAGGAAGTCAGTATGCTTTTGTATTTAACAATGGTAATCTAAAAACAGCTGCACACGAATTAGGCCACGGTATTTTTGGCCTGAAACACCCATTCTCAACTGATGCTGAATCTGAAAAAACAGATCTTTTGATGGATTATGGAAATGGTACTGTATTGTCTCATAACGATTGGGATATTATCCATAGTGGCGGATGGAAGTTTTATGGGTTTCAGAAGAGTTCTTCTGGGGCTTTGGCTGGAGGGTATGGACTTTCTCCGAATTGGGAGTTCGTTAGCAATGGAGATGAAACAACAGTCGCAAACATTAATTTAGCCAATAAAGGATTTCTTGGTGGATTTATAACCCATAAAGGTGAAAATAAAATTACATACGCATGGACAATTGATAAATATATTGGTAGTGACGATAGTGTTATTACTGACCAAAAATTAGAACCTGAATTAGATAAAAGTAAAATTTATCTATTTTATGATAATGATAAATCCTGCCCAAAAAGTAAATATCTTAGAACTGTATATAATCAACGATTAAAAGACATTATTGATAAACATGATACTGAAGGATTAAATAAATATATTGATGAATATAATATTGATGAGTATTATATAAAAGACAATGAAAAAAGAAATATTTATTGGGGATATGTTAGATGCAATACTACACAATCAGGAAATGGAAACAATACTGATTACACTAATTATCTGGTCACTCTAGGTAAAAATGCTAATAAAACATATACAGAAGATAAAACAGACGTAGGTACACAAACAGCTCATGTTTTTGATTTAGCGACAGTAATTACAACTGAAGAAAAGCAAAAAATATTAAATCAATTAGGTGGAATTAATAAAAACACCGGTATTTTATGTAAAATTTATCTAATTGATGCCAACACTCCTACAGAAAAAAGAAATGAAATTACCGAATATCTAGTTTCTTTAAAAGGAAAAGAGATTGGTTTGCTAATTGATTTTATAGATGCTGAAAAACCTGAAGTAAAAACGTTTTTAGGAGATGGTATTGACGGAAGTGGTAATAATGATGTAAACAGATTTTTATCTCTGTTAAGTAAAGTTATACCAAAATTTGATGGTACCTATACGTATTTTAATCCATTGACGGCAATGTTAGATGGGATAGCAAGTGTTGTTACTAAAGCAAAAATACCGGAACGCTTTTATAATCCAGAGATAACTACAAAAGATTATAATCCTATCTTATACTACGTAAGTTTAGTTGATCCATTTTCTTTTTCAACTTTACTTGGCGATCAAGTATTAAAACAAAATAATATTACAATTACTAATTCTAAATTAGTAAATGCTACTCACATTTATTTTGCTTTTAAATGTGGCGTTTGGAATGGTTTCGTTGATCAAGTAAAAGGTTTAGCCGAAATGGCTGCGATTATAACTAATCTTATTGATGGTGGTGATCGAGCGGGAGAAATGTGGGAAGGAATAAAGAAACTGGATATTTTTTGTACCGAAAGTAAGGATGGTAATGTATGCATTTGGAGTTTGGTCAAAAAAGCACATACTGGCCAGGCGTGTCAAATTGCAGAAACCCTAGGTTATGATGTGGCAAACATTGTTACAATTGCTATTTCATTTGCTAAAGTTGGCAAAGTAGCTCAAATTTCTAAAGTAATTGAGTCTTTAGATATAATGAGCCAAACTATGAAAATTGCCGGAAAGTTAATCAAAGTCACTATTA
Organism: Flavobacterium gyeonganense; assembly: GCF_029625295.1. NCBI lineage: Bacteria > Pseudomonadati > Bacteroidota > Flavobacteriia > Flavobacteriales > Flavobacteriaceae > Flavobacterium > Flavobacterium gyeonganense. The sequence goes on from NZ_CP121112.1 coordinate 521,769, forward strand.
AAGGAACTGGAACTGCAGCTAAAATTAGCTTCGCAGTTACCAAAGCGTTTATAAAGCCAGGATTCAAACTAGCAAAAGCAAACAGAATGTACAGTATGATAATTCCTATTGCAGTTGATTTGTCCGAAAATGTAGATAATGCTGTAAATAAAGCAAAAGAATTATTAAAAAAGACTCCAGAGGAACTTGAAGAAAAATTAACTATATTAAGTGAAGCCGATGCTGATGGAAATCTAATTGCTGAAATCACTGATGGGAATACTACAACAAAAGTGTTACTAAATGAAAGTGAAGATCAATTAACAAAAAGTGCAACTGAAATTGTTTTCGATGCAATTGATATTGTTGCTTATAAAAAATCTCTAATTTCTAAAGGATTAAGTAAAATTTCTGAACTTTCTGATGAAGTATTAAAAAGAGTAAAAGAGTTAGACGAATCTTATTTAGTAAAATTAGAAAGTGATTTATCATCTAACTCAAGTGGTGAAAAAATAAAAGATTTACTATCTACTGTTGATGATGTTGATATTTGGAAAGTCCTTAAAGATGATCCGGGATTAGCTTGGCAAATTGCAAGAGAAAATCCATTATGGGATAAATGGAGTAAAGGTAATTTCTTTAAAACTGTTACCAAAGCTGGAAAAGAGTTTGAAGAACTTATAAAAAATCAATTAAAAGATTTAAATTCGCAAGTATACCAAAAATTAAAAAGTAAAATTGCAGATCTTGATCAAAGGACAATTTTGTCACAGGTTCAATTTTGTCTTACCGCTAAAGCTCCTTGTAATGCAAAAGGTGAATATTTCATTCCTGATTTTGTTGCTGTCAGAGAAATATATGACCCAATTTTAAAGAAAAATATTTTAGATGTCATAATTTTTGACACTAAATTGTCAAAAGGTACGAGCTGGTCCCCAAATCAAACAATTGCACAAAAGATGGAAGGTTGGGTAATTAAAAGTGTAAATAATGAAAATATTCTAAAGGGGACAAAAATTAAGGGATTTGAATATAATGCTTCCGTATTAAAAAACGGAAGCTTTAAGAAAATTTTCAAAGAAGGAACTGAGATAAACATAAATTAAAATGAAAAAAGAAAAATTAAAATTTATTATTGACAATATCAATATAAAAGGATATAAAAATTTTGGTTTTGACGATATAAATGGAAGTTGTTATTTAATAAACACAGATAATTATAACAAATGGTTACAAATCAATTTAGAAATCAATAATTTAAAAAACTATACTTATTTAATATTGCGCTTTAAAATTAATTTCATCATTGTTACAAAAATCTTAAATAAAGCATTAGAAATAGAATATAGACCCGAATATCCTTATTGGTGGGATAATGCCGATACACTTACAATGGAGCAAGAGCTCTTCCTTGAAATCAATGCAGAAAACATACGGCCTGTGTTAAAAAACACTATGACCAGCCAAGACGTAAATTCTTTTTATAAACAAATACAATTTATTTACGACCAATACCTACAGCCATTTATTGACAAATATCCTGATCTACAAACTGTAAATAATGAAATAATTGAAAAGAAATCTTCAGATGAGTGGTGTAATTTTATACCAGGCGAAACTATTTTTAAAAGTTTAATAGTCATGAAGATTTGTAGGAATAAGAGATACACTGAGTTCCTGGATGAGTATAAATCAAATATAGTAAATGCGATGAGTAATGGAAATTCCAGATATTTGACTTATTACAATCAACTTTTACAATTAGCAACATATCTTGAAAGTGAAGACTGTAAACAGTTTTTATAACCTATCCTACGAAGTGTTTCCCGCTCCACGAAGTGTTCTCATAAAAATTACTTGCTGCGCATTCTATGATAAAAACAATATGGCACATCAAAATTTCATAGACATAATTAAGAATGAATTCACATTTTTAGAAAATGATGGTTATCAATTAAGAATAGAAGACAGAACTGTATGGTATGAAAAAAATACCAAGAAAGAAGGATTTCGCATAGGATTCAGTTGGACTGAGTATGATTGTATATGGATATCCGGTTTAACCGCAAATAAAAGATTTAATATAGTAGAGAAACTTATAAATCCAATTATAAATGTTGATTTAATAAATTTATACACTATTTACATTTCACCAAATGTAGATTACATACCTGAAAGCCTAAATTATACTGAATCTAACGGAAAAATAAACTTTGAAATTTCAACTTATGAGGAATCTTTATTGTTTGTAGATTTCATGAAATCTTTTTATGATAAGACAGCAAAACGTTTTTATGAAGAATATAAGAACTTAGAAAATGTTAATGTTTGGTTGGATAAGAACGATATTAATAATCATGTCAATTTAATCACATAAGCTGGAAATACAATGATGTTAAGAAAATTAATATTAATGAAATTAAATAATGATAAAAAATTTGAAGATTTATTTTTTAGATATAAAGATTTTCTAATCAAAAAAAAATCAGAGAATGAAAGTCCTTACGTGGATATGTTCAATACATTTCAGCAATTAATTCCTTTTTTTGAAAAATAATTTTTGAGAACATACCTCGCCTCTACGAAGTGTTCCCCCGATTACTATGATTTATCCAAATAAAAACTCACTATTGACAATCCCTACAACATCAATGTATTTTTTGATAATCGTGCTGTTTCTAACGATTTGGAATATATTTTGGAAAAACGATTGCCATGCAAGAATACGATTTCTTTTTGCGTCAGATCCGGAAAATGATTTTGACAATATCGCTGTAATCATTCTGGATTATACACAAAGTCTGAAAGAAGTAACAGTTTATAATACCAACCAGAATAAAATTATATTTAGTTCATTATAAAATAACAATCTTAGAATTATCTTTCACATCGTTTCCTGTCTAAGTTTTTCACGATGACTGATTCCAAAATCCCTTAGCGCCAATATTACCGGCTTGACTGACCAACTATATTCTGTAAGTTCATATTCTGTTCTGATTGCACTATCTTTAAAAATCTTTTTTTCAACAAAACCGTTGAGTTCCATTTCCTTTAATTGCTGTGCCAATACTTTAGAAGTAATTTTAGGAATCTCTTTCATAATCTCGCCAAATCTTCTATTTCCTTCCATGAGTGCTATTGTTATGGGGATTCTCCATTTACTACCTGCTATAACGTAAATAGCGTCCATAATAGAAACTACTTCTGTTTTACATTTCAAAATCCTTTCTTTTCTATTATTCCCGTCAGGGATACTTTCATCAGTTATAATCATTGGTCACAAATATTTGGGGTTACTTTTTTTATTGATAAATAAATCAAAAATATATATTTTCACCATTCGCTATGTAGGATATGTATGCTTAAATTTTATCTCAGTATAATCAAAAATGATATTATAGTTACCTTGAGGTAAGTTTATATTTCTGAATCATAAATGTGTATACTTTTGTTTGTTGTGAAATATACCTATCACGATTTTTGCCATATGTGGAATGCTATACTAAATAATATCAAGAATATAAGGGAATTAAAAAATTACACTCAGGAATATGTAGCCGGAAAACTGGGATTAACACAATCAGGTTATAATAAGATTGAAAAGGGAAAAACTATTTTAGGAAAAAACCGATTACTAAAAATAGCTGCTGTTTTAGAAGTAAGCGTCGATGACATTATTAATTTTCAAAGTTCTATATCTATTAAAACTGAAGTTGAAAAAACTCCGGAAATTGATGCTGTTGTCAAGCTTAATAAAATCTATCAGAAAAAAATAAAACTTCTTGAGAAGGCTTTAGAAGATAAGACTAATGAACTTGATACTGCAAAGAAGAAATAATACAATCCGTATACTGGTTATTTTTTTCGTCTTAGGTAGATTTTTATATAAATTAAGAAGCATATATTACAGTTTAAAAACCGAATATATGCTTCAAAAAAAGTAGCCCGTCAGGTAATTCAAAGTCTAATTCAATACATTTTTTTTACCATAATTATTACGTACATTGCTATGTACTAAAATTACACCAACGGACTAACTTTAAAAAGAACCACAAATATTGCCGGTAAAAGTTGCACCAGCACTACCGGTAACATCGGCTTTTACAGCGGTTGTAAGCAGTGTAACGATAGTATATGGGGGTGTAAAAGCATTACTCCCGCTTACAGTATTTGTGGTATTAGGAAAACTGTTATCCAGGACTGTTACAGCTGTAAAACCAGTCATTAAATCAATAGGCTTATTAACGCTTTCAAATACATTTTTTTCGATTCTGATATCTGCTTCAAAGCCTGCCATAATACATTTATTGCTCACCGAACTGCTGAAATAACTGTTTATAATATGCACTTTTCCAAATCTTACTCTTGGCATTCTCTCTTTACAGCCAGGTCCCCACCAACATCTGGCAAAAGTAATTCTTAATTTTCCGCGATCGCCTGTAGCAGTGTCACTGGAGCCTATTAAATTTGAGAATCTGTGATCATCTGTTCCGCCAGGACCTCCCGCTTTTGGAGTTTTCAAATAAGTAAATTTTGTGTAAGATACCGTAACAAAATCAGATTTATTTTTGATATCTAAATTACCATCTACGCCATCTCTAAATTCACAATGATCAACCCAAACATTCTGGCAGTTATCTATTATTGCATTGTCCCAGCCATCAGTGTCATAAGCACCCGGGCCTTCAAATATTAAATTTCTTATGATAATGTTCGTACAGTTCTTTATATTAATAATTCCTGAATTTGCTGTAGTCTGATCTGTTGAAACCAGTTTTGCCCCACTTTCACCATATATAGTTTTTCCGGATTGTCCCTGAAGCAGTAATCTTCCGCCAGAAGTAGCAGGAATTGTGATAGTACCAGATACTTTGATCACTTTTATACTACTGTTTTCGATAGCTGTTTTTAGACTGGAATAATTAGCTACAACAGTCTCCTGGGAACTCCCCCACCAGTGGTTCCTCCATTTTGAGAAGCCCAACCTGGAACTTCACTACAATTGCCAACTTTTGCAGTACTTGGCGAAGTAGTAACTGAAGCTACGGAATTTTCATTTTTAACAGTGCCGTTATCTTCGTTACTGCAGGAAAGAATAAAAAAAAATGAGGCAAAAAGCAATGGCATAAGTTTTTTAAATTTCATAATTAATAGATTTAGGGTTATTTAATTTATAGTACAAATTTTACAGAAATCCTCTTTTAATTTATTGAACTAATTCAATCTTTTAGGAATAATTTATGAGCACCTGATTCTGAAATATTTTTAATAAAAGCGTATACTTGAAATCACAAAATCAGTATTTTTCTTTGAAAAAATTATAGGCCTTACCAAATCTAATAAATCTTGATTGCTTACTTTTACTGCTATAAAAACATAGCTTTATTTGTTTAAAATTCTTACTTATGTTCAAAAAAATAACTTTTTCTTTTATTTTACTTTTTCTTTTAAATTCATGCGCGGTTCAACAAAAAAGCCTGTCAGCAGATGACTGGTACGCTTTTACAAAAACCAGTACTGAAAGACAGCAGCCTTCAGAAGTTTATGAATTCTCAGATGGCATAATCAGGATGTACGGTGAAACAAACAGTTATCTGATGTCTAAAAAAAGTTATAAAAATTTTGAACTGAGTTTAGAATACCGATGGAATATCGAAGAAAAATTTAAAACAAAAAACAAAAAAAACAGCGGTGTTATGTACAATATTCCTGCAGATTACCCTGATAAAATCTGGCCAAAAGGAATTCAGTTTCAAATCAAAGAAAATACTACCGGCGATTTTATCTTTTTAGATCAGGTAACTGCAAAAGTAAACGGGAAACTGGTTGAGGCAGGCGCAAGCGTAACTTCTGCCAAATTTATTGAAAACGAAAAGCCTTATGGTGAATGGAATAGTATTTCAATCAAATCCGTAAATGGAAAAATCTCCCAATTTCTCAACGGAAAACTAGTAAATGAATGTGTAGAAGCTAATACAACTGAAGGCAGAATTTCACTAAACTACGAGGGTGCACCTATTGATTTTAAAAATATAATCGTTAAAAATATTACTAAAGAGTAAACCTGAAAGAATTAGATCTCTCTAACTCCTCTTTGCCGAAATAAACTTCAATAGTATTATTGTGAGCCATTTACAGGAATATAAATATTAAAAGTGGCACCTTTATTTTGCTCACCGCTTGCAGTAATAAATCCGTTATGGTTTTCCACTATCTTTTTTACAATTGCCAGACCTATTCCAGTTCCTGTATATTCCAGTTTTCCATGTAAACGCTGAAACACTTCAAATATCTTTGCACTATATTGCTGATCAAAACCAATACCGTTATCTGAGATGCTGATATGACAATAGTCAATAGTATCTTTTGCTTTTTTATTTCCCAGTGCTGATCCTTTAATTATTTCGCAATTAATTTTTATTACCGGAAAAACTTCCGGCTTAGAAAATTTAATTGAATTACTCACTAAATTATACAACAATTGCCTAAACTGAAAAGGAATAAGATCAACTTTAAAGGTTTGACCTTTTTTTATAACAGCTTTCTTTAATTCTAGTTCTTCTTTTAGATCTTCTTCTACCTCATCTATAATCTTTGATAAATCTGTTTTTTCGAATATTCTTTCCTGAATATTGGTTCTGGAATAAGACAAGAGATCATTAATTAAAGTCTGCATTCGCTTAGCGGCATTCTGCATTCTTTGAAATTTGTCTTTTCCAAAATCTGATAAATTATCTGATTCCTTTTCTATGATCTGGGTTGCAAAAGTCTGTATTTTTCGGAGAGGTTCCTGCAAATCATGACTTGATATATAGGCAAACGACTGAAGTTCTTTATTCATCTGTTCCAGTTCAGCATTTTTCTGTTCGAGCTCCATTGCATTTTGTTTCAATTTGTCATTGGCTTGTTTTTTTTCTGTAAGGTCATGTGTCACTTTTGAAAAACCTATAACCTCCTTTTTTTTATTATGTACAGCCGTGATGACAACACTTGCCCAAAATAATGTCCCGTTTTTTCTAACACGCCATCCCTCATGGATTGCTTTGCCTTTCTCGCGGGCAATTTGAAGCACTTTGTGGGGAAGGTTATTTTTTCGGTCTTCTTCTGTATAAAAAACAGAAAAAGATTGTCCTATAATTTCCTCACTCTTATATCCTTTAATCTTTTCGGCACCGATGTTCCAATTCTCCACAATCCCTTCATGATTCAAATACAAAATAGCATAGTCCTGAACTTCTTCAACCATTAAATGATAACGCTGCTCACTTTTTCTAAGTGATTCATTCATCAGGTTTAATTCCCTCGTGCGTGCATTAACCTGCTCTTCCAATTCATGAGCAAAAGCTTTATCGGCGTGAATATCTGTAAATGCCCCGACCCATTTAATGATTTCATTGTTTTCATTTCGAATAGGCTCGCCAATTACTGCATGCCATCTGTAAGTTCCGCTTTTACTTTTTATCCTTACATCAGCTCTGTACCTTTCTCCTGTTGTTAAGGAATGATGCCATATTTTTATATTTTCCTCAAAATCTTCCGGATGTATCATTTTTTCCCAACTGTCATCTTTTCCCGGATGAATCCCTGTATATTCGAACCATTTTCCTGAGGTAAATAAGGCATTCCCGTTTTCATCGGTTTCCCAGATTAACTGTGGAAGACTTTCTGTTAAGGAGCGAAACCTTTTTTCGCTTTCTTCTATTGCCTCCTGATGTTTATTTTCGGCTGTAGTGTCCCTGATTGTACCGATCAGCTTTTCGGGATTACCATTTTCATCATAAAAAACTTTTCCTTTTCCTTCCATCCAGTGAATGGATTTATCTTCCCAAATCAAACGGGCTTCATAATTGAGACTTCCTGAAATGAGTGCTTCTTTAAAGGCCTTATTTCTAATGTGCATATCATCCGGATGAAGATGTTCCAACAGCTGTTGGTGTGTTAGATTAACATTTTCTTTATATCCACCAATAATTTCGAGATATCTTTCAGAATAAAGCAGCTCTTTAGTTTTTATATTCAGTTCCCAGGTACCGAGTTCGCTGGCTTCAACTATAATATTTAATCTCTCTTCATTCTGTTCTGTTTTTTTGCGCGCCAGTACTTTTTCGCTTACTTCAGTAACAGTTACAATAATACCTGAAATAGTACCATCTTCTTCTTTTAATGGATAATAAAGAAAATCGAAGTAAGAAATCTCCAGTTTCCCAAAACGGTTTAAGGGAACCGGTACTTCGTTTCCATGATATGGAATTCCTGTTTTTAAAACATTTTCCAATAGTGAACTCACCGTTGTTTGTACTTCTGGCAAAGACTCAAACAAAGGTTTACCTACAAAAGTATCTTCTTTTCTGTCTACTAATTTTAAATAGGCCTCATTGGCCATTTCTACAACATATTGATGTCCTCTCAGAATCGTAATTCCAACCGGAGCCTGCTTAACTGTATTTCTAAAACGTTTATCTGCCTCTTCTATTTTTTTCTTAGCAAGATTCAAATCAGTCAAATCGACACCTGTATTCATCACGCCATATACATTTCCGTTGGTATCATATAATGGGGTAAAGCTGTAATTAAAGTAAAAAGTTTCTAAGTTACCCTCTATTGTTAGATCTAACCTGGTATTTTTACTGTGAAAAGATTCCCCCGTTTCAAAAACAGTATTTAGCTGTTCAAAAACATGTTGATTTTCAAGTTCTGGCAGAATGTCTTTATATAATTTCCCTATTACATCATTTCCTTTTCCCCAAATATCCATAATAGACTTATTGGCGAGTTCAATGCGCATCTCTTTTCCAACATAAACACCAATAGGAAACGGTACATTTTCTACTAATTGCCTTATTTTTTGTTCACTTTCCTCTACTTTAGAACGGGCTAAAACCTGTGTAGTTATTTCAATTGCAATTGCTACAACTCCTGAGATTGTTCCGTTTGGTTCTGTAAGCGCTTCATATACGAAATTAACGTACCTGCTTTCTGTATTACCATTTCGTATTAACTGTACAAGCTGTTCATTCGCAACAAAATTTTTACCTGTATTAAAAACATTGTCTAAAATATCTTCTATTGTTTTTGATTGTGGCAAGACTTTAAAAATAGGCTGATTTATTACTTTTTCGGCTGCGATACCCATTAACTGAATCATTTGTGTATTTGCAATTTCCACAATATGATCTTTACCCCTAAATACACACATAGGTACTGGCGCCTGCATAATGCTATTTATAAACCTTTCGTTACTTTCCTTTAATGCCTCGGCTGCTTTTTTCTTTTCTGTAGTTTCAATTACAGTTACCAAAACGCCACCTACCTTTCCATTTTCATTTTTTATCGGACTGTAAGAAAAGTCAAAATAACAATTTTCATCAAAACCATTTCTGTTTAACACTACCATAAAATCAGGAAAACCGACAGCTTTTCCTTTCGTTACATCATTAAACATTGGACCTATAGTATCCCAAATTTCTGAAAATGTTTCTCTGGAACTGCATCCCAAAGCATCAGGGTGCTTGATGCATCCCAAAATAGGCCGAAATGCATCGTTGTACAGCTGAGTGTAATCATTACCCCAGGCAATGTACATCCCGAAAGGGTTATTGAGCATTACTGAAACCATTGTTCGAAGACTTTGTGGCCAGCTATCAGGATTTCCAATTGACGTTTTACTCCAGTCTTTTGAGCGCATCAATTCTCCCATTTCTCCTCCATCAGCCAAAAAATAATATTCCTGATCAGTAAATCCCATAGAAAAAGATTGATTAGGGTTGAAGAATAAATTGCTCTCTTGCAGGCTGTTTAAAGCTGCTTTCGGATGCTTTTGCAAGTGCATCTGAAATTACTTTTTTTAATTTTGAAAAATCACCGGGTTTACGAATATAGTGAGTCGCGCCCATGTCATAGAGCAAATCGACAATTTTACTATCAAGAGACGTTGAAAAAATAATGACAGGAAGGTTTTTAAACTCCTCAATGTTCTTAATTTCTGCCAGACATTCATGTCCGTTTTTGCGTGGCATATTTAAATCCAGAAAAAGCATATCCGGTAAATTATTAGCTGCGTTTTCCAGATGATGCATAAGCTCTACTCCATCATGAACTGTTTCAAGTGTTGCAGAAAGCGAAAGCTCATCAAGTGCTTCCTTAAAAAAAATACAATCATCATCATCATCGTCAGCTAATAGAAGATTGTAAATCTGTTTGTTCATTTTATGGAGGATAAATTAATTATTTTGATGGTCATTTTTTCGAACCGAACCGGTATAGTATTTTTTTTAAATAAATCCGAATTAAAAACTTTTAATAACAGCTAAGATAAAACTAATTTTAATATAAGCTGTCAATGCCTTACTGTAAATTAACTGACATCCTTTGTCCTGTGCTTCATGTTTACTTTTCTATTCTTATTAAATAATTAACTAGCTTATGCAAAGGGATTTATAAAATTTTACGTCAATCAAAATCAATAAAAACGAACTTAATATTATAATTTAAAAAAACAGTAAATTCAACTCTTAAAAACCTCATAGTTGATTTATGTATTACAGGATAATTCTTTAAAATCCAAAAATAGTATTGAATCCTTTTTTTGAAGATTCATGATAGCATCCTTCAAGCCGGTTTCAAGGTTTTCAGCAATTGAATGTAAAATATGTTTTAAATCTGCATAACTATTGGGTTTTACAAAATAACCAATCGCACCCAGACTGAAAGCAGTCTCAATATCATTTTTATGAGAAGATGTCGAAATCATAATCACAGGAAGATCCTTGTATTGCTTATCCTTTTTTAATAACTTCAAACATTCCCAGCCATTCATTACAGGCATATTGAGATCTAGAAAAATAAGCTTCGGACTTTCATCTAGTTCAGCAAGTAAATTTAACGCTTCTATTCCATTAGATGCTGTGTAATATAAGATTTGTTTGTCTATATCTGCCAATGCCTCACAAAACATTTCTGTATCATCAGTGTCATCATCTGCCAGTAAAATTATTTTATTATTCATTTTTAAATATCATTTTCTTTTTGTTGTAACGGAAGTGTGATAATAAACGTAGCTCCTGTACCGAGACTTCCGTTTGCTGTTATCTTTCCTCCATGTCGCTCTACTATCTTTTTACAAAGTGACAATCCTAAGCCTGTACCTTCATATTTGTCTTTAGAATTTAAACGCGTAAAAGTGTCGAATATTTGGTCTGCCTGATTTGGCTCAAAACCAATTCCATTATCGGATAACGTGATTACAGCTAACTTTCTATCATTTTCTATAACAATTTTAGAAAGTATGTTTATTTGAGGTGGCGCATCTACTTTAGCAAATTTGATAGAATTATTGATAAGATTATAAAAAAGCTGGTAAATCAATACTAATGCTCCTTCCAGAGATGGCAGATCATGATAATGAATTTTACCACCTGTTTTTTGCAAGGAAACCTCGAGATCGGTTTCAATGTTTTGGATAACTTCATTTAAATCAACCAATGTAGGTTTTTGCAAATCAGCATTAATTTTAGAGTATGCAAGCACCCCGTCAATCATGCTGAACATTCGATCTGTGGCAACATGCACTCTTTCAATATACCGCAATGCTGCTTCGTCTAATTTGCCCTGAAGATGATCCTCCAGACGGCTGGTAAATGTTTTTATTTTTCGTACTGGTTCTTTTAGGTCATGAGAGGCTACATGGGCAAATTGCTGCAGATCCTGATTAGAGCGCTGCAATTCTTTTGTACGCTCAGCAACAAGACTCTCCAGTTTTTCAGTAATGGTTTTTTGTTCATGGATGTCGGTACAGGTTCCAAACCATTTTTTTATTGTTCCCATTTTATCCATAATAGGTAAAGCCTTACTTAAAAACCAACGGTATTCTCCTGTTTTTCCATTTTTTAAACGTAATTCTAATTGATAAGGATTGCCGCTCTGAATGCTTTTATACCATAAATCCACTACAAATGATGCATCATCGGGGTGCAATAATGGAATCCAGCTTGAGTCGCCAAATTCATTTTCATCAAAAGCAGTATATTCGAACCAGCGCTTGTTATAATAATCAACAAAACCGTCCGGTTCACTTGTCCAGATGATTTGCGGTACCAGGTTAGCAAGCTGCCTGAATTTTTCTTCGCTTTCTTTAATAATTTCCTGTACCTCTTTTTGTGCCGTAATATCAGTTGCAGAGCCAAACCACTCAATAATATTACCCTGTTCATCCAGTACAGGTATAGCTCGTGAAAAAGTCCAGCTCATGGAACCATCTGAGTTTAACACCCGATGTTCTAGTTCTACTATACTTTTCTTTGCTATAGCTTCATTTGTAGCTTTTTCAACCTTTTCCTGATCATTAAGATGAATATATTTATCCCTCCAATTTAAAATGGGCTCGCTAATCTCAGAGAGTACTCCTCTTTCTTCCAGATTCCACATAACAGTCCAGTCGGCGTTCATTCGATATACCACATCAGATGAAGCATTTACCAAAGCCCGAAAACGATTCTCGCTCTCTTCTAGTTTTTTTCTTGCGATGACTTGTTCCGTAACATCGACAGCCGTTTGAATCATTCCGGTTATTTGATCATCTTCAATTAACGGACGATAAGCAAGATTATAATAATAGTCTTTTATTTCGCCTGTACGATTGTGCGGAACAAGTACTTCACTCTGATCAAAAGGAACTCCTTTATTGTAAACATTCTGAACCTGTGTCCAAACATATTGACCTTCCAATTCAGGTAAAACATCAATCAGTGGCATACCGATAATTTCTTCTCCCCGGCCAATCATCTCAAGCATGTGCTTATTTATTTGCTCTATTACCAAATCATCTCCCTTTAGTACCAAAGTCGGACAGGGAGTCTGGTCAATCATAGATCTTAATCGGCTCTCACTATCTTCTAATTTTCTTCTGTCAAGAACTTGTTGCGTTACATCTACAGCCATATGTAACACAGCTGAGCTATCGTCCGTTTCTTTAATATTATCATAAGAAAAATTAAAGAAACGGCGCTCCAGATTGTTATTAATTAATAAATTAACCGGATATTCATCTCCTCTAAAAGGTATACCCGTTTTTTGTACTTCAATAACCGTTTCCAGTATTTCCTGATGTAAAAGTTCCGGGAGCGCTTCCAGCATTTTTTTTCCAATCACCTCATCTGCATGTTTCTTACTCATAAACTTGAGCATGGGCTTATTTACACTTTCAATAATAACATCTTCACCTTTAGAAAGTAACATCGCAACCGGTGCCTGTTCAATCATGTTGCGAAAGCGGGTTTCACTTTGCTGAAGCTTTTCCTCCGCCTGTTTTATATCCGTAATATCGCGGGTTGTTCCTGCTACAGCTTCAACTATACCTTGTTCATTAATAACAGGAGTAGGAATGTAGTCATACACACGACTGCCTAACTCTGCATGTGGAAATGAAACTGTTCCCCTGATTGTTTTTTTATTTGCAACTATTTCATCTATTTCCCTTTCATGCATTTGCGCATGCCACTCTTCGTAACCATTTTCACGTAAACCGACACCAATAGCATTTTCAGCGGATTTACCCCACATAGTAAGTAATGCTTTATTGGCATAAGTAAATTTGTAGTCCAGGTCAAAAACATACACCAGGTCAGGGGTATTGTTTGTAATAGAATCGTATAGTCTTTTTTGTTTCTCTGCTGTATCCAATGCTTGACTAAGAGCAATTTCCGACTCTTTCCTTTCGGTAATATCATCCATTGTCACTACCAATATATCATTTTGTTTTACAGCTGTAAAACGAAACCAATGTATCGTACCCTGTCTTTCATAACAACTTTCAAATCTGGCTGTGATTCCAGTTTCGGCTACCTCAACAAATTTCTCAAGGATACCAGCCTCTTTTGCCATAGGAAAAACACTGCTGTACAACTTATCTTTATAATCTATATCGCCAATCCAATTGAGCGTGTAAGTATTAAATAGCAGAATTGAGAAGTCTTCAATCTTTCCTTCGTTATTATAGAAAGACTGCATGACCGCAATACCGTTTGGTGCAGAGTTAAAAACGGCTTGAAAAAGGTCATTGTTTTCTGTTAATTTCATTGATGCATTTTATGACTGACTACAGGTGTTCATTTTTATTACTTTTTGTGCTATCAGTCATTAACGACTTAAGTATGAAAGAAAAAAAGCGTCTTCATAGCTAAAATATAAAAAAAAGCACAAATATACAATGCAATAAACAAGATAAATGCGAGCATTTATATAGTGTTAAGTATAATTAATCTTTACATTTGATAATCAAATTAATCAAAATGAGCGAAAAAACGAAACCGTATGCCTTAATTACCGGTGCCAGCAAAGGCATTGGAAAATCAATTGCTTATGAATTGGCTAAACAGGGATATCCACTATTGCTTGTTGCAAGAAGTGACGAGGAATTAAAAGCACTATCTAATGATCTTCAGGTTAAATACGGAATCAATGCTCCTGTTTTACCAATTGATCTTTCCACAAATGGAGCATCGTTAAAAGTTATCGATTGGATAAAGATAAATAATTATCCCGTTGGCATTTTAGTCAACAATGCGGGTTATGGTATATGGGGCGAGTTTAGTAAGTCTTCTCTAACCGATCAGCTTGGCATGATGCAGCTGAACATGAATGTAGTAGTTGAACTTTCACATTTATTACTACCCATACTTTCTCAAGAAAAACAAGCCTACATTTTAAATATATGTAGTACCGCTGCCTACCAGGCTGTACCTACACTGGCTGTTTATTCGGCTACTAAGGCTTTTGTCTTATCATTTACGCGTGCCTTGCGTTTCGAATTGACCCAAACTCCAATTTCAGTAACCTGTTTTAGTCCGGGTCCGGTTGATACTGGTTTTGCTTCCAGAGCTGGTATAAATCCATTAAACAAAATGGCTGAAAAGTTTAATATGCGGCCTCATGAAGTTGCAAAAATGGCAGTAAGAGCCATGTTCAGCAAAAAATCAGAAGTTATTCCGGGTTTTACAAATATCATTTCCGTTTATGCCAACCGCATACTACCAAAGGCTTTCATCGAAAAAACGGCAGCCGGAATTTATAAAATTTAATTTTTTTCAAAAAAATAAAAAAATATTGTTTGCAAATGAAAAAATATATTACATTTGCAATATCTACTAATTCGATAGAACATGTATAATAATAGGAATATGTTTAATTTTCCTAAAAGCCGAATGCACGCAAACATGCGAATGTGCTGCTGTTGTTGTTGCTGTAGCTGCTGCTAACTTTTAGATAAAATTTCAAACTCATTATTTCATTTAATAAATACATATATCATGGTATCTTCTTATAAAACATTTACACTTACTGAGCAATTAACTAATGAGCAAATTGCCTTTTTTAACGAACATGGCTTCATCCATTTCAAAAAATTTATAAATCCGGAAACGGTTTCATCCATCATTGATGCCTCAAAACATGTAGAGCAAAAATGGATTGACAATAACCTTGAAAAAGTAAATGGCGTTCCAATTAAATATGGAAAAGATTTAGATGGCTCTCCTATTGTACAGCGTTTTGCTTTTATCAATCAACATCATCAGGCCTTAAGCGGACTTCTGCTTGATCCAAGATTTAATGGTTTATTACCATTGGCAGGCGATGGCGCAAGATTGGGTACAGAAGAAAAAGACGGAATGGTTTTCAATCATTATATCAATGGACCGGAAAGTAAGTTTGCTAAAATGGGCTGGCATACAGATGGTTTGAGAGATATTTTTTATGGTGGAAAATTAAACCCGATGCTCAATGTAGGTATCCACTTAAGTACTTTAGAACCCGAAAATGGCGGCCTTAAAATCATTCCGGGTACGCACAAGCAAAGTATTTATCAAATGCTTTTTCGTAAAAAATACTTTTTAGATCATAAAGCCGATCCTGAGGAAATTTCCATCAATCCGGAAGCTGGAGATTTAACTATTCACGATGGCCGTTTATGGCACAGAGTTGCAGAATCTTCTATCCGTGGCGAAGAAAGCAGAAGAAGGGTTATTTATATTCCAATTATAGCAGGAAAGTACGCTCCTAAAAACGAGAACAGCCCAACGGTTTTCTATCAACGTTTTGCGGGTATTGTTAAATAATTATGCTGTTTATTATCGCATTTAGTTATCTGGTTAGATCAGGTAAGCTAAAAAGTACCATAGATTTTTTTAAAAATAAGCAAACAAGAATCAAAGTTAAAATTGCAAAACTGGAATTGGCTATAGTATCTGGCTTACAAATATTGCGCTATTAATGGGAAAAGAAACACAGGTTGAAGAGTATAGTGCAATTGCACAGAGAACATTTTCAGACCGTAAGCGAACTAATATTTTAAAAAGAGCAGAACAGTTAACGATTATATTTTTGCTTCCAAAGGTGCCTGAATTCATTTCGCCGAACTTGCTCACATTAATTGGTACACTGGGTTCGGGATTCGTTTTTTTAGCTTTTGTTTTAGGTACTTATTTCGCCAATTGGTATTTGCTTTTAGGTATTATCGGTTTGGGTATAAATTGGTTAGGCGATTCTTTAGATGGAAGACTGGCTTATTACAGAAATATTCCACGCCGTTGGTATGGTTTTGCACTCGATATTATTGCCGATTGGATTGGTATTGTTCTTATAGGCTTTGGCTACTACATTTATGCTGAAAATGACACACAAATAGTAGCCTTTGCTTTTGTCGCATTGTACGGCTGGTCTATCATCATCAGTCAGTTACGCTACAAAATTACAAATGAATACAGTATCGATTCCGGCTTTGTTGGCCCAACAGAGCTTCGATTTATTATTGCTTTAATTTTAATTACAGAAGTTTTATATCAGGGATCAATTACCTATTTGGCTGGCTTAATCACTATTGTGTTATTTATAATCAATACCATAGATAGCTTTAAACTTTTAAAGCTGGGCGATTTAAGAGATAAAAACCAAGGCTGAAATGTTTAAGAAAAAATCCGTTTTGACTTTTCTACAGGCACAAGTTGCGGCATTTTTAGGCGGCATTACCGATTATGGGTTAATGATTTTATTGACAGAAGTATTCAAACTGCATTTTACCTTTTCTATTCTAATCTCCGGAACCGTTGGTGCCATTATCAACTTCAGCATCAATAGATTTTGGGTATTTAAAAATCAATCGGGTTACAGCAGCCACATCAATAGTCAGCTTTTTAAATTTGCTTTGGTGGTGTTGGGAAGCATTTCCTTAAAATCATTGGGTACGTTTATGTTCCAAAAAGTATTTCAAATCGATTATAAAATCGGAAGATTAATCACGGATTTGTTTGTTTCTTATGGTTTTAATTATCCACTAATTAAAAATTGGGTTTTTAAGGTAAACGATAAACAAAACGTCATCCAATCCAATTAGTTATAAGCTGATCTCGATTATTAATTTCTGGAGCACAAGATTTCTGTGTTTTTAAAAGATTGGTCCCGGCTCATCCGTTGCACACGAGCGATAGCGAACTGGCGAAGCAATCGGGGCTAAGAGACAACATTCTACTTTTTTACAATAATTCCAAAAAAAAAGATTCGTATGAATAAATTACCATTTAAATATTTTGCAAAATTACTAATCGTTATAACGATCTTAGTAAATATAGTTTCCGGAAATCTATTGGCACAATCCAAAAATCCATCGCCATTGCATTTTCCAACGCCTAAAAACATAGATAATATGCTGTTTTACATTCAGCGGGACCCGAATATCAACACTGCAATTTATGCCATAAACTACCAGGAAAACGGAAAAATAGACAAAAGTAATCCTATAAAAGCGTATTGGATTCGATATGCCGAGAAAGGAGTAAAAAAAGATTTTACTTATATACAACGCAAATTTGCCTACGGAATAGAAAGTAAAGCCTTAAACAATGAGGACTTTGAACTTCAATTTGTATCGTATAAAAAGCTACCCTTAACTTTGAAAAAGACAGATTCAGATCAAAAATATCATGTTTTTGTAAATGTAAATCAGAAAAAAATACAGGTAGAGAAAATATTTGTACGCATTGAAGGAGGTTCTTTTTGGTTACCAAATGTAAAATATGCCGAAGTTACCGGAATTGATGCTTCTTCTAATAAAATAATTACTGAGAGAATGTTGTTGTAATAGGATATCCTCGTTCTTCGAAGTGTTCTCATGAAAAGCTGCGCAAATGTCTCCGACTTTGCGCATTTTTTTTGTTCCTTAGAAATTATAAACCTGATAGAAGTCTCCTGACTTTTTACTGTTAGTTCTTATGATTGTCTTGGATTATTTACATTCAGGAGAAATATTCTAAGGGAATTAGTTTTAAAGTCAGAGACTTTATGAAGTTTCTGTTTTTCAGTTATATTTGTTTAAAATGGCGCAAAGTCAGAGACATTTGCGCAGCGTAAAGAAAAACACTTCGGAGAGGTGTTATTGAAATAAAAAAATCAGAAAAAACTCTTTTGAAGTGTTGACTTATAATTCAAAAATCGTTATTATTATGAAAAAAGTATATGGAAGAATTTTTAGAAGGAATAAACAATGCAGGTGGTGCGGAAATACTGATTACCAATTCAAATGAAATTCAGGAAATCACCGATGGAATGAGAATAAACTGTCAAATAGGGGCATTACAGCCAAATGAATGCAGAAGTAATTCACAAACAGTAGCCAGAAGTTTAGGTGAAAATGCGGTAATTGTGGAAGGATTGATTTTGACAAGAGATAATTTTTGCTTTCCTCATATGTGGGTTAAAATTAATGAAACACATTTTGATCTTACAACTGAACTTTTTGGGGATGCTACTTTAGTTACAGCATATTATGAAATACTAAATCCTGTAAACCCTCCGTTAGTTCGGTTTCAAGCTCCCGAAGAAATACTTTTTTCTGATATAACGGGTGAATTAGCTATTTTGTTTTACGATCAATACCCTCAAAACAGAGAAGAATATGAAAGAATGGTTGCGCTACTACAAAATGGAGAGGACCTTAATAATAATCAGTTATAAAACTACTCACTTGATGCATTAACATAATGGGTATTGCAAGATGTTATTTGCTTTAAGACAATATCTTGTCCGGTAATTTAACTCAACCCGATTTTTTGGATATGCGTAACAATAGCGCGGAAATTCTTTCCGTGCCAATTTCTAATAGTAATAAATATTGGATTTTCTTTTTTAAATCTGATGGAATAAACTTTGCGGGCAAGGATTAAAAATCCGCGCGATCGGTGTTCTATGTTCGTTTTTTCTTGCAAATAAAATACTTTAGATTAAAAACCTGAGTTTAAAATAAAAAAAACTATTTTAGTTATTTGTAATTAAAAATAAATTTCGTTAACTCTTTAATTTACATTTTTAAACGAGAGTCAACTTTAAAAATTAGAAAATATCATCAATCTATTGTATGGCAAAATTAGACCTTAACAGTTTGGAAATTGAATATAAGTCATTAAAACCTAAATTTAATAGATTAAAGGATTCAATTATAATACAAGTTGAAGAACTCTTGGAATTAGAGAATATACCTTTAGGTTTTCCAATTCAAAATAGAACCAAATCATGGGATTCAATTGTAAATAAGGTTGAAAGCAAAAGATTTAATATAAAAAGTTCAATTACGGAGTTACAAGACATTGTCGGATTGAGAGTAATTTTACTTTTTAATAAAGACGTAGAAAATGTATGTAAACTAATCGAAGATAATCTAACCAAAATAAAAAGATACAATACTTCGGAAAAATTATTAGACAATCAATTTGGTTATGCTTCAGAACATTTTGTTGTTAAAATTCCAGAAGCTTGGATTAGCGTACCTACATTTAAAGATTTAGGAGGGTTAGTAGCAGAAATTCAAGTAAGAACATTATCACAACATACTTGGGCAGAAGCATCTAAACAACTTCAATATAAGCAAGAAGAAAATATTCCTAGAGAGTTATTTCGATCAATTGGAAGAGTTTCCGCATTACTTGAAACCGTGGATTTAGAATTGGATAGATTATTAGATCAGCGTGAAAAATATAAAAATCTTTTATCTTCTAACTTATCAACTGCAATAAATCAAACACTTAATGTTGATATCTTAGAATCACTACTTAACGAAAAACTTCCGCCAGACAATAAAGCTTATTTCGAAAATTATTCAGAATTAATTGAAGATTTACGGATATTTAATATTAATACAAGCGAGGAGTTGGAAAAACTCATTAATGATTATCTAATGATAGCGTTAGAATCAGATGAAGAATTTGTAAATAGTAATTCATATAATGATGAAGATGGGGAAGACATGGAAAGAGCTACGAGAGGAGTTTTTCTTTCCCATGTAGGCTTGATAAGAGAAATGCTAGATAAAAGAGATCCTGAAAAATGGTTAGATTTTAATATGTCAAGAAGATAAGAGAAATTAGCACTGGAATATTATATATAAAAATGGATTATAAATTACTTAATATATTCTTAACTGAAAGATAGACTAATAATAATTACCTAGACACCAATTTTTAACCCGATCCTTAGATATTAACAACGATAGCGCAGAAATTCTTTTCTTGCTGGTTACTAATATTAATAAAAACTGGATTTTCTTTTTTAAATCTGTTCTGATATACTTTGCGGGCACGGATTGCAAATCCGCGCGATCAAGTAAATAAAATTAAAGAGAAATTAAATATTTTTTACTGCGCAAAAACACTACGTACTAAAGAAATATCTTTGACTAACAATAATTATATATAAGTTAGGTGAAATTTTATTAAAGCGAAAAGGATATGAAAGAAAATGTTATAAAAATACCAGCCAACAATAATGAAATTAATTTGTATTGTTTCCTTGGAGAAGCTCTATTGAAAACCCAAATGGTGGAGCAAGCGTTAAGTCATTCAATTACTCTGAAAATGAATCCCGCAGAAACAAAAGAAAGAGCAGATCAACTTTTAAAACAAAACCAGGGATATACTTTAGGCCATGCTATTAAAATTGCAATTAAAGAGAAACTATATAATTTGTCATTGCAAGATGAATTAAATGCTTTTTTACAGCAAAGAAATTGGTTAGTTCACAATGTTATCTGTGGAAACGAAGAAGATTTAAATGCCGGAAACATAAAAGAGGAATTGTTTGATAAAATTAAAGCTATTTCAGACAAAGCAGAAAGTATTCAACTTGTAATAGAATATGATTTGATAGACTTTTGTTCTTCTAAAGGAAAAGATATGTCAGAATCCCTAGCATTATTAAAATTACAAGAACAAGGAATAAGAATTCGAAAGTAGCATTTAAAAACTCCGCTCTCAGAAGTCTTCATCATGAAACACTGTGGCAAATGTCTCTGACTTTCCGCAATTTTTGCTTCTTACTTTCCTTTTTACATATAAAAAAAAGCAGAAAATCATATGATTTTCTGCTTTTTTGTGGAGTCGCCGGGAATCGAACCCGGGTCCAAACAAGCAACTAAAGAGCTTTCTACACGCTTATTTCCTGATTAGATTTTCGATGTTAAGCAAGGCCAGAAACAGCCACTCAACACTTATCTTCTTAATTTTCAAAATCCACCCGAAGCTCATGGAAATCTAGGTTTATTTTTACGGTTCCCCTAAACAGAACGCCACAAACCAAGGCTTTCAAGGAGAATCCAGCTTCCCTACCTTGTAGGGACGTGGCTAATCGTACTATAATTCAGATTATGCAGCTAAAGCGTAGTTATTTTCGCCGTGTAAAAGTGTGAGATCTTATATTTACGAGCAAGGTCTCAATGCTCGACGTGCTTACTTTCCAATTCGACTTGCTGTCAAAACCAGTCGACCCCAAAAATGAGTTTGCAAATTTATACTATTTGAAATTACTTTCTATTAAAATTTTCAGAAAAATTCTATTATTCTTCGTCTTTAAACTGAAAAGGGTAATCTCCAAAAACCGGAGCCAGTTTACGAACTGCATACGTGTTTCTTGTCATTTTATTGGATAGGGCAATTATCGTTACGCCTTCTTTTTGAAGCGTAATATAAGATGATGTATTTCCATGCCACCAGCCGTTATGAAAGTAAAAATTCTGTCCTGTTTCCCAATTGATCATTCTGATTCCGAGTCCATAATTTTTGGTCCCTTTACGTTCATTGCTCTGCCCGGTATAAACCTCTTTTAATAAAGCCGGTTTTAAAAAGTTGGGTGCATTTCTCGCTCTGTCAAATTTTAAAAGATCACGTACCGTCGAAAAAATATTTTTATCGCCATAAACGTTATCCAAATAATCGAAACCAATTTCTACCCCATTTCCTTTGTATGAGGGAACAATGTTTTTTCTCTCTTTATCATCATCAAAAACATACGTATGCGTCATTCCTAGAGGTTTGAAAATCATTTGGGACATGGCTTCTTTGTACGTTAGACCAGTTATTTTTTCAATAATAAGTGCCAGCATGGCATAATTGGTATTGCAATAAGCAAAACGGGTACCGACTCTTGACTCCAAACCTATGTTTTTGGTCGCCAAAATATCTAAAATATCTTTGTTGGTAAGCTGGTTATGCCTGTCCCAAACCGATTTATCCCTGTCTGTGAAATAGGCGTAATTTCGCATTCCGCTGCGATGGCACAATAACATTCGAACCGTACATTCTTCGTAAGGGAAAGTTTTTAAAATGGTATTTACTTTTTGATCCAGGTCAAGCTTCCCTAGATTGATTAATTTTAAAACAGCAGTTGCAGTCAGTACCTTACTTACCGATGCAATTTGTACCGGAGTATCTGCAGTAATTTTTGTGCCTTCATTTTTATTGGCAAAACCGTTATATCTTTCAAAAATAATCTGACCATTTTTTGCAACCAGAAAACTTCCGTTCATACTGTTGTTTGGCCAGTTTTTATTGTAAAAATGATTGATTCGCCCTTTAACGGAGTTAACATAGGCGGCAGTTATTTTTTTTTCAGGTCCCATCGGAACCATTTTACCTAATGTATCTTTTTCTTTTACAGCTTCATTCTCACTGTTATTTTTATCTTTTCCACACGAACTTAAAACTAAAACTGAAAAAAGTATTTGTGGTATATTTGCTTTTTTAAGGAAACTCATTTTCATTATTCTTTAAAAACAAATATATAGAATTCAATATTTATGATTAAAGATTTTAGACGAAGAAAAATCTCAAAATTAACATACGATTAACAACTTTTTTAGCTAGCTTATTGTACATCAGACCTTAAGGATTCATAATCATTAAAAATAAGAAAAGTGCAACAAAATTTTAACTATATTTGTTATATTTAAAACAAAATAAACCAAAAAAGTTATATTATTAAATATCAAAAATCCTTTAAATGAAATTCGGAATTATAAAAGAAAGAAAAAATCCACCTGACAGACGTGTTGTCTTTTCACCTGATGCATTAGCTCAATTAAAGCAGCTTTATCCAGAGGCCTCTGTAACTGTAGAAAGCTCAGATATTAGAGTTTTTTCTGATTTACAATACAAAAGTATGGGTATCAATGTTGCTGATGATGTTTCGGATTGTGATATTTTATTTGGAGTAAAAGAAGTTCCGGTTGAAAATTTAATTCCGAATAAATCTTATTTTTTCTTTTCACACACGATAAAAAAGCAGCCTCACAACAGAAAACTTTTACAGGCCGTATTAGAAAAAAATATCACTTTATATGATCACGAAACGATTGTTGATGAACATAACCGCCGATTAATAGGGTTTGGTAAATACGCCGGAATGGTTGGCGTTTACAATGCAATTCGTGCGTTCGGAATAAAATTTGAATTATTCAAGCTTCCGAAAGCAGAAACCCTTTCGGGAAAAGATGCGCTGATCACACATTTGAAAAGAATTACCCTGCCTCCTTTAAAATTTGTACTCACCGGAACCGGAAAAGTAGGAAGTGGTGCGCAGGAAATTTTGAAAGCAATCAAAGTAAAGGAAGTTACTGTAGAAAATTATCTATCCAAAAATTATACCCAATCCGTTTATGTACAGCTTGACGCCTTAGAATACAACAAAAGAACTGACGGTAAGATTCTTGACTTTACAGATTTCACCCAACATCCGGAAGATTACACGTCTGATTTCGAAAAATTCACCAAAATCAGTGACATTTATATAGCAGGACATTTTTACGGAAACAATGCACCAATGATCCTGACTCAGGAAATGCTGAATGCCAAAGATTGTAAAATAAGAGTTGTAGCCGATGTTTCTTGCGATGTAAACGGTCCTATTGCCAGTACGCTTCGTTCTTCAACCATTGCAGAACCTTTGTATGGTTATCTACCTTCAGAAAATAAAGAAGTGGATATTTTTCATCCAGCCGCAATTGTAGTGATGGCAGTTGATAATTTGCCTTGCGAAATTCCAAAAGACGCCAGCGAAGGTTTTGGAGAACAGTTTATGGAACATGTTATTCCGGCTTTCTTCAATAAAGACAAAGACGGAATTCTGGAGCGTGCTAAAATTACAGAGAATTGCAAATTGACAGAGCGATTTAGTTATTTACAGGATTATGTTGATGGGAATTAATTAATTTTAATTTGTGTTGCTTATTAATTTGTAACTATTTTTAACACATTTAAAATAAAACATTTACTATCAACAACTAACATGAAAAAACTCGTACTTACATTTTCGATTTCATTAGTATTAAACTGTGCTCATTTATTTGCTCAAACCAATCCGGAGACTCCTTTGTATCCAAACGGTATTGAAAAAAATCCGGTAATACATCCCAATTCTGAAAAGATAGTTGATTCTGTCATTAATCCGATGTCACTATCCCATAAAAACAGGGTAATCAGTAATATTTCGATTCCAACCTATCAATTATTTCCAGCTTCGGAACCGAACAACAAACATATTGGAGTAGTCATTTTCCCCGGTGGAGGTTTAACCACAAACTGGGTTGATAAAGAAGGAACTGACCTTGCAATTTGGCTTTCAGGACAAGGGATCAATTGTATGGTGGTAAAATACAGAACCAACAGAAAAGATGAAAAAGGAGAGATGATTATTCCAATGGATGATTATAAAGGAGCCGTTTATCAGGATGCGAGAACAGGAATTTTAAAAATGAAAGAACTGGCAGAAAGCCTGAAAATCGACAAAGATAAAATTGGAATTTTAGGCTTTTCGGCAGGAGGATGGTTAAGCGAACGTATTGTTATAAAATCTACCGAAACCAAAGAAGCAGTAGACTGGAAACCGGCTTTTGCTGCTTTAATTTATCATGGTAATACGCTAAGTAATTTTAAACGAATTGACAACGTTCAGGCCTTACCTCCTATTTTTATGGCGATTGCCCGCGATGATAAAAAAATGCCTGTAAAAGAAATTATTCCGGGGCTGGCTGCCATTGCTGCAGAAGTAAAAAAATCAGAATTACATATCTATTCAAAAGGTGATCACGGTTTTGGACTGGCTTACGATAAAGGTCATTCGGTTTCAAAATGGAAAGACAGTTTTTATGACTGGTTATTGGATATTCATGATAAGTAAAACATATCGAAACATTAAAAAAATCCGTCTCAAGTAAATTTAAGACGGATTTTTTATATTTTGCATTTATCTGGAGTTTTACCAGATTTTCACTCTTTTTTCCGGAGCAAGGTACAATTTGTCGGTTGGTTTTACATTGAATGCTTCATAGAATTCAGGCACATTGCGAACCACTCCATTTACCCTGAAGTTTGCAGGTGAATGAGGATCAGTTGCTATTTGTTGGCGTAATGCTTTTTTCTCTGGTTTTATTTGCCCATACTTGTCCCCAACCCAGAAATACGCGCTGAATCCCTGTGTAACCATCTAAAACAGGAGCTTCTTTTCCATTTAATGAAATTTTGTAAGCTTTGATAGCAATGCTTAATCCGCCAAGGTCACCAATGTTTTCACCAAGAGTATATTCGCCATTTATATTTAAATCCGGAAATGCTTTGAAAGCGTTATATTGCTCTACTAAAGCGTTTGTTTTTAATTTAAAAGCTTTTAAATCAGCTGCTGACCACCAGTTTTTCATTACGCCATCGCCATCAAAAGTACTTCCCTGATCGTCAAAACCATGACCAATTTCATGTCCGATTACGGCACCAATACCACCATAATTTACTGCATCATCAGCATTCATATCAAAAAATGGGGGTTGAAGTATGGCTGCTGGAAATACGATCTCATTTAACGTAGGATTATAGTAAGCATTAACCTCTTGTGGATTCATTTGCCATTCAGTTCTGTCAACTGGTTTTCCAAGTTTGTCCAGATTGCGTTGATACTCAAAAGCGATTGCTCTTTCTGTATTTCCATATAAATCGTTTTTATCGATAGTTACTTTTGAATAATCTTTCCAGGTATCAGGATATCCAATTTTAATCATGAATTTGTCAACTTTTCTAAGAGCTTCTTTCTTTGTGGTTTCACTCATCCAATCTAATTCCTTGATACTTTCTGAATAGGCTTTCAATAAATTCTTCACTAAAACAGTCATTTTCTCTTTGGCTTCCGGAGAAAAACGTTTTTTAACATATACTTTACCTACAATTTCACCTAAACCACTATTTACTTTCGTCACTGCACGTTCCCAGTCTTCTTTTTGTTTTTCGGTTCCATACATTGTCTTACCGAAGAAATCAAAATTTTGATTGTCTATTTCTGTAGTTAAACTTGTAGCTGCATTATGTATAACACCCCATTTTAGGAAAGTTTTCCATGTGTCTATTGGAGTAGATTTGATTATATTGTTTAGACTTTTCGTATATTCTACCTGAGTAACGATTATTTTTTTCTCTTTGTCAAAGCCAGATGCTTTTAACATGGCAGACCAATCGAAATCAGGCATTAAAGTGTTTAAATCTTTTACCGGATAAGGATTATATAGTTTAATCATGTCCCGGGTATCTTCTTTCTTCATTTGCTTCGAGGCCAAAGCCGTTTCAAGTGCCAAAATCGTTTTAGCTTTTGCAGCAGAATTTTCCAGACCTGCTAATTTTAACATAGCATCAATATGTACTAAATATTTAGCTCTTATCTCCTTCATTTTAGCATCAGCAGAAAGGTAATAATCCCTGTCAGGTAATCCTAAGCCCCCTTGCCAGGTGACAGTAGTATATTTGGTCGGGTCTTTAAAGTCGCTATAAACCGAAAGCACTAAAGGAGTATTTATTCCTAAGCGATTAGCACGTCCAAAATAAACAGCTAAATCTTTATAGTCATTAATAGCATCAATTTTCGCAAATTCAGGCTGAATAGGAGCAACACCTTTACTGTCTCGTGTTTTTCTATCTATAAATGAAGCATAATAATCACCTATTTTTTGTTCATCACTACCTTTAACATTGTTTGCTTTTGCAGCATCTTCAATTATTTCTTTTACCTCTTTTTGTGATTTGTCATAAAGAATATAACCAGCTCCATAGGAAGCTTTATCTCCAGGTATTTGAGTTTTTTTCTCCCAATTACCATTTACAAATTTGTTAAAATCATCCCCTGGTTTAACTAGTGTATCCATGTTATTTTTTATGATCCCGGACGTAAGGGCTTCTTTTTTTGACAGGATACTGCTACTAGTAAAATGCTTACACCAGCTATCGCGTAGTTTCTCATTTAATTATGGTTTTAATAATAGATAATATAATTTTGATCATGAATATTCTCAATGAAATAGAATATTTACCGTGTTATAATTTTAAATCCTAATTCCTCAATCAATAAAAATATAACATTTAAACCAAATATAGTGAGAATTATTTGTTTTTTTAGAGATTAGATATGAAGATGATCCAATAGATGATTTTAATCAACTGTTATAAAAAAACGGTAGAAACTTTAACATTTTCTACCGTTTTAATACTACTCTTCAGTGCATAACTTTTAACTCCCCTACACCATATCTTCAGGTTTAACCCAGTCATCAAAATCTTCGGGGGTTACATATCCCAAACGAACAGCTTCTTCTTTAAGTGTAGTTCCGTTTTTGTGAGCGGTTTGAGCGATTTCAGCGGCTTTATAATAACCAATTTTAGTGTTTAAAGCTGTTACCAGCATTAACGAATTATCCACTAATTCTTTGATACGCTTGTAATTTGGCTCGATTCCCTGAGCGCAATGTTCGTCAAATGAAACACAGGCATCTCCTAATAGCCTTGCCGATTGAAGAAAATTAGCAGCCATGACAGGTTTAAAAACATTCAGTTCATAATGTCCCTGCATTCCTCCTACCGAAATTGCTACATCGTTTCCAATCACCTGAGCACAGACCATTGTTAAGGCTTCGCATTGCGTTGGATTTACTTTTCCGGGCATAATAGAAGACCCGGGTTCGTTTTCCGGAATATGAATTTCGCCAATTCCGGAACGTGGCCCTGATGCCAGCATTCTAACATCGTTGGCAATTTTGTTCAAAGAAACAGCCAATTGTTTTAAAGCTCCGTGTGTTTCTACAATTGCGTCGTGTGCTGCCAGAGCTTCGAATTTATTTTCGGCAGTTACAAATGGATGACCGGTAAATTGAGCAATGTATTCGGCCACTTTTACATCGTAACCTTTTGGAGTATTAAGTCCCGTACCAACAGCTGTTCCGCCCAAAGCGATTTCTGATAAATGTGCCAAAGTGTTTTTAAGTGCTTTTAAACCGTAAGCTAATTGTGCAGCGTATCCTGAAATTTCCTGTCCTAATGTCAATGGAGTTGCATCCATAAGGTGTGTACGGCCAATTTTTACAACGTCTTTAAATTCGGCTGCTTTTTTTACTAATGTTGCATGCAGTTGTTCGATACCCGGAATTGTGGTTTCTACAACCATTTTATAGGCTGCAATATGCATTCCGGTCGGAAAAGTATCGTTGGATGATTGTGATTTATTAACATCATCATTGGCTTTGATGAATTGTTCGCCTTCGCCAATTTCAAAACCTTTGAGAACCTGCGCGCGATTAGCAATAACTTCATTGACGTTCATATTGCTTTGTGTGCCTGAACCGGTCTGCCAGATTACAAGCGGAAACTGATCATCTAATTTACCTTCTAAAATTTCATCGCAGACTGCTGCAATTGCATCTCTTTTTTCGATTGGCAAAACTCCTAAATCGTAATTGGCATAAGCAGCTGCTTTTTTAAGATAAGCAAAACCTTCTATGATTTCTTTTGGCATTGATCCTGAATTACCAATTTTGAAGTTATTTCGGGAACGCTCTGTTTGTGCACCCCAGTATTTATCGGCAGGAACCTGGACCTCGCCCATGGTATCTTTTTCTATTCTGTATTTCATTTGTTATTTTGTAATATGTTGTTTGAAAAATCTAAAATGTTATTTGTGAGATTTGAAAACTGAAGTTTCTTTTGAAAACAAATGTCTTAGCCCTGATGGAAGCGGTATCCTTTGCTGCCGGGGTTCGGCAGTAAAGATATAGCGGACAGCAGGAAACAGCTCCTGAAAACACTCCTGTTATTCTATTTTAAATACTTAAAAAAATCCTTATTTAAAATGAGTATAAATATAACGATAATTGTCCTTTTAGAAAAATTGATTTGGTTTTTATTGGCAAGAAAAAATATAAAACCTACATTTGTGCTTACATTCAAAAATTCCGGAAAACATGTTTGAATTTTCACAGTACTTAGGTTTTTTACTTTTCTTGACCATACTAACTATAGGGTTTTGGTTGATGTTTTTCTTAGTTGGTTTCGTATCTTACTGGGTTACGGGTGCTAGCTGGGAAATGTTCAAAGAGAAAAGAGCAAAGAAAAGACAAGAAGAACAGTCAGTTAAACTTTAATTGATTTCATAAAAAAGGACCCGTGAAAACGAGTCCTTTTTTTTATGCTAAAAAATAAAATTCCAAATTCCAATCTGTGAAATTGGAATTTGGAATTTAGTTTTTGAAGTTAAACTATATTATCCCTGGAATTCACCACCTTCATCACCGCCGTTTCCATTATTCTTTGGTGTATTTTTATCCCTGTCAGTTTTTTTCATATTCAGCCTGTAGGTAAATGACAAGTTGATTTGTCTTTTTCTCCATTGAAATTCACTGTAAGAATTCACACTTGAGAGATTCGTTTCATTTTTCATTTTTCTTGAATTGAAAAGATCACTTACATTTAAAGCAATGGTACCTTTATCTTTTAAAACATCTTTGCTAAATGCTGTATTTACTACATAGTTACCCAAACTTTTTCCCTGTGCCGTATTTCTTGGACCAAAATACATTCCGGATAATTGCCAGTCAATTTTATAAGGTAATGATAAACGTGAATTTACTCTTCCAAACCATGAGAAAGTTTCATTGTTTAAATTGGTTGTAATTTCTTCGCTTTGGGTATTTGTATACGTATAACTTCCTGTTGTTTTGACATCTGAAAGATTAAAACTACTGTTTATTTTCCAGATTTTAAACGGCGTGTAATTCAATGTAAATTCAAAACCAAATTGCTGCTCTTTTGCCAGGTTAATCGGGCTGCTTAAAACAACCGGATTATTGCCTACAAATTGTCCTGTTTCAGTTCTGACAAATGAGAACACATCTGTAGTGTATTCATAAAATAGCGAAGTACTAAAAGTTACTTTTTCCCAACGTTTTAAATAACCTAAATCAAATTTATCAGTAAATGACGGATCTAAATCCGGATTACCTCTAAACAAGTTAATATTACTGGAATAATTTGTCGCCGGATTCAGGAAACGTCCTCGTGGTCTTGACAAACGCTTACTGTAGCTCAAAGAAACACTGCTTGCATCTGATATTTCATAATTTACGAATGCGCTTGGAAAGAAATTATTATATTTTTTCGTATTATAACTTGGCGTATCCAATAAATTAACATCAATAACTGTATCCTCCCAACGCAAACCAAACAAATAAGAAAATCTATTAACCTTAAAACCATATTGCGTATAAAATGAATTAATGCGCTCATTGTATTCTAAAGTGTTAGAAAGATAACCACTAATTGGATTTCCCTGATTATCAGTCTTAACACTATATTCATTATCCATAAAATTAAAGTTACCTTTATAACCTGCTTCGAATTGGCCTCCGTTTTTTAATGGCAAGACATAATCAGCCTGAAGCTGTAACTGTTCCTGGTTTTGATTATTAAAAGTCTGGTCGATAGTTGCAGGCTGACCGCTTCCGATTGTCTCATCGGTGATATACGCATTATCCGAATCTTTGTCTTTAGAATATGAAAAATCTAACGTTAATTTATGACCTTTATCGTTGAAGTTTTTCAGGAAATTAGATGAATATTCAAAATCCCTTCCTGTATCGTTCCCTTCACTTAAGCGGTATCGTGTTGAAGTAAATACACGATTCGGATCAAAAGAATTATAATTTACCAAATCATTATTAGAGCCGCTATTATCTCTGTAGCTTATAGCATTTGTCCAATATGTATTAGGCGCTATTGTCCACTCGAGACCTGTTTTTGTCGATATTCCTTTTCTCAGACGTTCGGTGTCTTTGTCTTCATCGGTATATCCAATAATTTGATTATCTTTAATATTGGTAGAATTGGTTACACCAGCTCCTTCACTAGTTCTGTAATCATATCCGGTAGAAGTAAAAAAGTTTACTTTCTCTGTTTTGAAATTCAAATTGGCACTTGCTCCATAGGTTTCAGGAACTCCGCCTGAGACAATAAAACTTCCGTTTAAACCTAAGTTTTTACCTTTTTTCAGAACAATATTCAGGATTCCCGCACCTCCTTCAGCATCATAACGAGCAGATGGATTTGTAATTACTTCAACTTTATCAATGGCATCTGCCGGAATCTGTCTTAAAGCTTCTGCCATATTTAATGCATTTGAAGGACGTCCATCTATAAAAATTCGGACATTTTCGTTTCCTCTCAAACTTACGTTTCCTTCAACGTCTACAGAAACCGAAGGGACATTTTCTAACACATCACTTACTGTTCCACCTTTTACGATCATATCCTGACCAACGTTGTAAACTTTTTTGTCTAATTTAATTTCTACAGTTGACTTTTCTGCGCGAACCACAACTTCATTCAGTTGTGCTGCATCTTCAGAGAGATTAATTACTCCTAAATTCGTATCGTCAGAAATATTTTTCCCTTTGATATCAGTTGACTTAAACGAAATGAATTCAATTTTTATATCGTAAGTCCCGGGTGCAACAGCTACTTCAAATTCCCCTTTTGGATTTGTAATTCCACCTGCGATCACTTTAGGGTCATTTGCAGCTGTAATAGAAATTGTAGCATATTCAAGTGGCTGTTTTGAAATTTTCTCTAAAACTTTACCACTAATTTTTACTTTGTTCTGACCCGAGGGTGGTTGTTGTGCATAAATCCTTAATCCCGAAAATACTAACAGGATCAATATCGCAAATCTGAATTTTTTCATTATTTTTCTGATATATCTTTTTCTCTTAGACCACAAATATAACCTTTGGTTTAAAAGAGGAAATCACAAAAAAATGTTAATATACCGTTTTATATTCCTTCTAAAAAAGAAGCAACTTTTTCCATATCCCGGCCAATAATTGCTTTTCCGTCTTTAATTACGATTGGTCTTTCAATCAAAATCGGATTCTCAATCATAGCCTGAATAATTTCTGAATCAGTTAATGTTTTTTCTTTATAGTTTTCAATCCAGATTTTCTCTTTTGTTCTGATAAGCTCAATTGGTTTGAAATTTAATTTCCCGATCAATTTTTTTAATTCCTCAAAAGAAGGCGTCTCCGTAAGATAAGGGATAATTTCATATTCCTGATTTGATTCATCTACAAAAGCCAGACAGGTCCTTGATTTTCCGCAACGGGGATTATGATAAATTTGTATCATTGTATTTTTTTTTAAATGTTGTAAGATAATTGAATTTAAAAAAGGTATTTTAGCTACCCCCAAAAATAAGATTTACTTATTAAATTCAATTCTAATCTTAAATTTTAAATACATGTTTTTAGAACAGGGAATTAAGCCTGAAAATAGCTTTGGAAAGTATATTTTAGGGTCTGTAGTCATCATAATTGCTTCGTTTGTTGGTCAGATTCCTTTCACTGTCGCATTAGTTTACAAAAGTTTTACAGATAAAACCGCAATTCCGTCTGATAACGATTCAGCCATGAAAGTATTTGAACCTAATCTTACTTTATTTCTGCTTATGATATCATTTGCTTTTGCTTTAGCAGGAGCTTTTTATGTAGTTAGACATCTTCATAATCAAAGTATTCTATCCATTACAACCTCCCGAAGAACAATTGATATCAAGCGTATTTTATTTTCATTTTTTTTATGGGCAGGATTTTCCATAGCAAGCTTTTTGTTTGTCTACTTACAATCTCCTGAACAATTTGTTTTGAATTTCAAACCTGTTCCTTTCCTGATTCTGGTAGTTATCGGAACCTTGTTAATTCCGATTCAAACCAGCACTGAAGAGTATATTTTCAGGGGCTATCTTATGCAGGGATTTGCTGGTTTAGCGCGAAACAGATGGTTTCCGTTAGTAATGACTTCACTTATATTTGGTTCTATGCACTGGTTTAATCCGGAAGTAACCAAAATGGGCAACATTATAATGTTTTATTATATTGGCACCGGTTTATTTTTAGGAATGATTACTTTAATGGATGAAGGAATGGAGCTAGCATTGGGTTTCCATGCTGCAAACAATCTGATTGGTGCTTTATTGGTAACTTCAGATTGGTCCGTTTTTCAAACTCATTCTGTCTTTATAGATTTGTCTGAGCCTTCAGCAGGTTTTGATGTTATTTTCCCAATAGTCATTATCTACCCTATTTTACTTTTTATTTTTAGTAAAAAATACAACTGGAAAAACTGGAAAGAAAAGTTAACAGGCGATATAACACTTACTGAAATAATCAAATATTAAGTCATGATTCAATTAACACATAAAAACGTTCATAATTATTTTAAAATAAACGGATATCACCTCAATGGAGACGAGCTCAGCAGTGTAGCTTACAGTTTTATTAAAGAAGGCGATCCTAACGAACAGGCAATTGGGGAATTCTTATTAGACTGGTTCGATGAAAAAGAGTACATCGAAATGAGAACATCAGGAACTACGGGGCTTCCAAAATTAGTTCGGTTACAAAAGCAAGCGATGATACAATCTGCTTTAGCGACAGGTGATTTCTTTGGTTTAAAACCCGGAGACAAAGCATTACTCTGCCTTCCTGTAAAATTTATAGCAGGTAAAATGATGCTGGTAAGAAGCTTAATTTTGGGGCTTGATTTAGATATTATAGAACCAAGCACAGAACCTTTATCGTTTAATAAAACAAGATATGATTTTGTGGCAATGGTGCCTTTGCAAGTACAAAATTCCATTAAAGCTTTAGAAAAAGTAAAAAAACTCATAGTGGGCGGTGCAAAAATGGATGCCGAATTAGAAGAAAAACTGCTGTCTTTAAAAACGGAAATATATGAAACTTATGGAATGACCGAAACCATTACTCATATTGCAGCCAGAAAAACAGGTGAAAAAGTTTTTACTGTTCTTCCAAATGGAAAAATTGCAAAAGACAATCGAGGATGTTTAATAATTACTATTCCTGCTATTTCTAAAGAACCAATTATTACTAATGATCTGGTAGAATTAATAGCAGAAAACCAATTTACTTTTTTAGGAAGAATTGACAATGTGATTAACAGCGGCGGCGTAAAATTAATTCCTGAACAAATCGAAGCAAAACTGACAGGGAAAATCAATTCCCGATTTTTTGTTACAGGGATTCCGGATTCTCTTTTAGGTGAAAAATTAATTTTGGTCATTGAAGGTGAGAAACAAGTGCTTCAAGAAGATTTCTTTGATGCTTTAGACAAGTATGAAAAACCAAAAGAAATAGTTTTTATTCCGAAATTTAAGGAAAATGAAAACGGAAAACTGCTGCGTAAACCAAGTTTAGCCTGATGAATTCCAATTAAAAAATCCCAAACTCCATTTTTATTTTAAAGTTGGAATTTGGGATTTTAAATATTTAGAAATTTATATATTATTTTTTGCGTTCTAACAGCGCCATATAAAATCCATCGAACCCTGAATCTGATGCCAGCAATTTACGGTCTTCAATAAAAGTAAATTGTTTTCCGATTTCAGTTTTAAGGAATTTCTCCACCTGCTCCTGATTTTCAGAAGGCAAAACAGAACATGTTGCGTACACTAATTTTCCGCCTGGTTTTACAATTTTAGAATAACTTTCTAAAACCTCAGACTGAACTTTACGGATATTATCAATAAATTCAGGCTGTAATTTCCATTTAGAATCCGGGTTTCTTTTTAACACCCCTAATCCGCTACAAGGTGCGTCAATCAAAACACGATCTGCTTTTTCATGCAGTTTTTTAATCACTTTTGTCGTATCAATAATACGATATTCAATATTAAAAGCACCATTTCTTTTGGCTCTTAATTTTAATTGCTTGAGTTTACTCTCATACAAATCCATTGCAATTAATTGTCCTTTGTTTTCCATCAAAGAAGCAATATGCAATGTTTTTCCCCCTGCTCCGGCGCAAGTATCTACTACACGCATTCCTGGCTTTACATCCAGAAAACCGGCAACCAATTGTGAATTAGCATCCTGAACCTCAAAAAGTCCTTGCTTGAACGCATCTGTCAAAAACACATTTGCTCTTTCTTTTAAAACCAAAGCTTCAGGCTGATCTTTTAAATATTCTGTTTCAATATTTAAATCCATCAATGTATTTCTAAGACTTTCTTTAGTTCCTTTAAGCGTATTAGTTCTTAAGATAACTTTTGCAGGTTGGTTTTGGGCAGCTATTTCTTTTGACCAGACTTTTTCGCCTAATTCTTTTACACCTAATTCATCCATCCAGTCAGGTATAGATTCTTTTAAAGCTCTAACCTTTGAAAGCTCATCAAAACGGCCTTTTATTTTTCTTTCAGGAGTACCTTCTAATTGTCTCCAGTCCGGAATTGGATACCCTCTTAAAACGGCCCAAACTGCAAACATTCTCCACAAATTATCTCTATCAAAAGGTTCTTTAACTTCCGCAATTTCAGCATATAATCTTTTCCAACGAACAATTTCGTATATCGTTTCAGCAACAAACTTCCTGTCAGAACTTCCCCAACGTTTGTCTTTTTTTAAGGCTCTTGCTACCACTTTATCCGCATATTCCCCTTCATTGAAAATAGCATTCAAAGAATCGATGGTAGTATAAACTAAATTTCTGTGTAATCTCATTTTAATTATTTGAGTTGCAAAGGTACTATTAATTGATTGAAAGTTAAATTTTTAATTTAGCTGTTATTTTAACTTTCATTAAAAAGAAAAACACTCTGATAAATTTTAAAAGAGTGTTTTTAATTTATTTTGTAAAATGTTTATTTAATAATTCTCGTTAAACCTATATTCTCCGGAGCATGAAGCACCATTGGGAATTTTTCAATTTTTACTGAACTGCTATCTAATCCAAAAGCACTTTCTTCAGACAAACTTAATTTTTTAATTAAGAAATAGGAGTTCATAATTATCTTCTCGTGCCATAATAAATCGGAGTCATTTGACAGGAATTTTTCAGACAACACAAATTTGAAATCCCCAACAATATTGTTTTTATTCAACGATTCATAACGACTGGTAATATCAACCTCTCCATTTTTAACCATATCCCGAATAACTTCCCTAAACATCAAATTGATTTTCGTTGGTTCTCTAAATCCTAAATTGAAATCAATTCTGTAAATATCGTCTTTAGCTATTTCTGTTACCTTATATTGTGTTTTATATGGTTCCGTCAGAATATTTACATGTACAAACCAATAGATATCTGCTCTTTTTGGACGTTTTTGCAAAATCGAATACATTACTTTTTGCTCTAATTCATCAACACGGTTTGCATTTGTCATATAAACCAAATGCGTTGCATATTTAGGAATCGATAAATCTTCACTCAGCTCCATCAGAACTTTCTTGTAATCGTCAATTTTAACAATTTTAGTATAGCTTTTATTAATTTGCTTGGCTACATACCATACGGTCATTACCGAAATCAGCATTATAGCAATAATTAGGGTTACATAACCGCCTTCTGCAAATTTGGTAATATTGGCAAGTAAAAAACAGCCTTCAATTACTAAATAAATGGTGATTAGAGGAACCATAAAATAGAGCTTCACTCTTTTCATTATTAGATAATAATTCAATAAAATGGTTGTCATAATCATACACAGTACAATTGCCAAACCATAGGCATGTTCCATATTACTTGACTTTTCAAAGTGCAAAACAATTCCGACACAGCCAAAAAACAACAACCAGTTAATGGACGGAATATACAATTGTCCTTTAACTTCAGTCGGATATTTGATTCTTACTTTAGGCCAGAAATTCAATCGCATCGCTTCATTTATCAAAGTAAATGAACCGCTGATAAGTGCCTGGGATGCAATAACCGCAGCCAAAGTTGCTATTACAATACCTACAGGCTGAAACCAGTTGGGCATAATTAAGTAAAACGGATTACCATTCTCCCCCCTAATGCCTGCAGAGTCTGTCCTTCGTGATGAATTAGATAAGCTGCCTGACCAAAATAATTCAGAACTAAAGTCAACTTTACAAAAACCCAGCTAATTCTAATATTTTTTCTTCCGCAATGTCCCATATCAGAATACAATGCTTCTGCTCCTGTAGTACATAAGAATACAAATCCTAATACAAAAAAACCATCAGGATGTATCGATAATAAATGGTAAGCATAATATGGATTAATGGCTTTAATAACTTCCGGATGATCTAAAATCTGAACGACTCCTAAAGTTCCAAGCATTGCAAACCAAATAAGCATCATTGGCGCAAAAAACTTACCAACTAACTTAGTACCAAACTGTTGAATTGTAAACAATACAAATAAAATTCCAATAACAATTGGTATTGTATTTATTTCAGGGTAATATGTTTTTATTCCCTCAACCGCAGAAGAAACTGAAATGGGCGGTGTAATAATTCCATCTGCCAATAAAGCACTACCACCTATAATAGCAGGTACAATCAGCCATTTTATTTTGGTTTTCTTGACTAAGGCATATAATGCAAAAATACCTCCTTCTCCATGATTGTCAGCACTTAAAGTAATAAGTACATATTTAATAGTCGTTTGAAGGGTTAATGTCCAGAAAACACAGGAAATACCTCCTAAAACAATATCTGCATCAATAGAATGGTCACCAAGTATGGCTTTCATCACATATAA
Organism: Flavobacterium gyeonganense; assembly: GCF_029625295.1. Classification (NCBI taxonomy): domain Bacteria; kingdom Pseudomonadati; phylum Bacteroidota; class Flavobacteriia; order Flavobacteriales; family Flavobacteriaceae; genus Flavobacterium; species Flavobacterium gyeonganense. The sequence continues at coordinate 559,931 of NZ_CP121112.1, forward strand.
TGGAGAAGTACCAATATCTCCATAAATAATCCCTAATGTAATCAACAAACCACCTATAGACAACTTACTGTGTAAGTTTTTATGCGCTGCGCTCATGTATAATTTTATAAAAGACGGTTGCAAATTTACTCTTTTAAAATAAATTAGCGCCAATTATAATTTAAAATAACAAAAAAAACACAACCCCTCGATTGTGCCTTTTTTTGATTTAAAAAGTTTATTTTTAATATTAAATTCTTCTTCCGCCACCTCTTGACTCTGAAGTATTTCCTCTTTGTGAATTCCCTCCTCCTCTTGACTCCTGACTTGCTCTTGGAGACTCAGAACGTTGCGAAGCTTCCGGTCTTGAAGGTCTGCTTTCAGATGACGATCTGTTTTGAGCATAACCACCTCTCGAAGATTCTGCCCTTTGGCTTGAAGCCGCTCTGTTTTCACCCATTCTGTTTTCAGAGTTACCCCTTGAAGAATTCATTCTGTATTCATTAGAATTTCCTCTTGACTCATTTCTTGAGTTGTTTTCAACTCTTGCCGGGCTATTAATAGTTGCCGTATTATCTCTTCCGGAAGCTACCCTGTTTGAATTAAAGTTTCTGTCAGACGTCTTTCTATTATCATTAGAATTGTTTTTGGACTCGTACCTTTGATTATTTTCAACTCTCACCGGATTACTATTTCTGTCTGAAGCACTTCTGTTTGAATTATAGTTCCTGTCAGACATATTTCTGTTATCGTTATAACTTCTGTTTGAATTTCTGTTTTCTGTAGAAATTCTTCCAGAATTAGATCTATTAGTGCTGTAACCATTTTGGTTTCTGTTATTCTCTCTGCTTGCAACACGTCTTTGATCTAAATCATATCTATTGCTTACATTCGAATGTCTGTGAGAAAAACTACGGTCAGGATATTGTCTTTCATATCCATAAGAACGTCTGGATTCATATATTACAGGCGCTCTGTAACTTCTTCTGTTATTTACATAATTATAATGATTGTTTACATTGATACAAACATCCACATTTCTTCTATATCTATAAATTGGGTAAGGTCTCCATGCTACGTAATAGGTTGGAAAAAAATTCCATGTCCACGTAGAGTAATAAGGTCTGTAGTTTGTAACCCAGAATGATGAATAAATAACTGGTGTTACGTTATAAACCGGCTCATAAATATAATTTGGCCCGTAAAAATAACTGTTCCCTATAACCTGAATACTTACTTTATTATAATTATCCCTTTCTACATCAATAGTCGCAATATCCTGATAAACATCACGATCAAGAACCGACTGTATGACAATGACGTGAGTTCTGTTTTCTACAGTTTCAATAACACGTAAATAATCAACCTGATCATCATTATTCAAATCAAGATTTGAAATTTGATATTTCGGATCATTTAAACGTCTTTCAAAATCCTGAAGATTAGCTGACTCTCCAAAAATAGAAGCCACAGCCCTTAAATCTAAATTATCACTGATATCGGAGTTTTTTGCGTAAACAGTCGTTTGGCTTTGTACTGCACAAGAACTTAAACCTATAGCTACTAAAGCTAAAAAAAGTATTTTGGTTTTCATGGCAAATCATATTAAGATTAATATTCTGGAATATCCAATTACTGTGCCAGAAAAAAAACAAAATATATTTTACTTGTTGTAAATAATTGTATTTTAGCAACAACTAAATCTTAGCTTATATGAAAAAAGTAATGTTATTTTGTAGTGTCTTTGTTTTATTTCTATCTTTTAAACCATTGAATTACAACAACAAAACAGCTTCCTATGGCGGTTTTACATCAATGGAGACAGACACCTTATTTCAGGACAAAATCAGTATCAGGGCAATTTCTATTGACAAAAATAAAGTTTGGTATGGTGCCGATAACTCCCGCTTTGGATATTATGATTTAGATAAAAAAGAGAAATTTGAGGAGCATATTTATCGTGATACCTTAAAATTAGAATTCAGAAGCATCGCTCAAACTTCAAAAGATGTCTTCTTGTTGAGTGTCGGAAATCCGGCTTTACTTTATTCCGTTTCTAAAAAAACACAAAAAGTAAAATTAGTTTACAAAGAAGTTAATGAGAAAGTCTTTTACGACAGTATGCAATTTTGGAATGATAAAGAAGGAATTGCTATTGGTGATCCAACAGAAGATACTTTTTCAGTAATTATAACCCGTGACGGAGGAGAAACCTGGGCAAAATTATTATCAGATAAGTTACCAACCAATGCCAAAGGCGAAACAGCTTTTGCTGCCAGCAATTCAAATATTGTTATAAAAGGAGATGACACCTGGCTGGTTTCAGGAGGAAAAAAATCACGAGTTTTCTACTCTCCCGATAAAGGCAAAACCTGGAAGGTAATCGAAACTCCTATTATCCAGGGAAAAGCAATGGCTGGGATTTTCACAGCAGATTTTTACGATTCAAAACATGGATTTATTGCAGGAGGTGATTATGAACTTCCAAACCAAAAAAAGACAACAAAGCTTTTACAACAGATGGTGGCAAAACATGGGAACTAATTGGTCAGGGCATGGGTTTTGGATATGCATCATGTGTGCAGTATGTACCTGGAGGAAATGGCAAAGAAATTATCTGTGTTGGTTCTGAAGGAATTCAGTATTCTCAAAATGGGGGTGCCAACTGGACACAATTATCTACAGATACGAAACTTTTTACGATTCGTTTTATTAACAGAAATACTGCAATTGCTGCGGGGTACAATAAAGTCATCAGACTTCGTTTTAAATAAAAATAACAAGACCCCTAAATAATAAAGTAAGTATTATTATATAGGGGTCTTATCGCTGTTGTTCTTTGTGGTATTTGGGGACGCTATATTTTCATTTAGTTTTTACCTCCTTTTTCCTTATATTGTTTCAATAACTTTCGATTAAAATCATCTTCTGATTTCTTTAATTTCAATATTTTTTTAGCAGAAAGCACTTTACGAAGATTACTCATATATTTTTCTCTTAAAAAATACAACTCTTTATCTGTACTTTCAATTTGCGATAAAAGCGTTGCGGCTTCTTTTTCTGAAAGCGAATTAACACTGTCATCATTTAATTTCCGAAAATACGTTTTCATTTTTTCATGACGTAATTCATATTGCTTATCATCAAAAGCATTATAAATTGGCCAGAATTTTTCAGCTTCATTTGATGTAAGTTCCAATTCTGTAGTCAAGAAAGACACCTTGTAAGCTTTAATCTTTTCGCGTTTTTCATCTATTTTTTCACTTTGTGCATAAAATGAAAAGCTAACTAAAAACAGTACTATGGGCAGTATATTTTTGATTTTCATCTCTATAGTTTTTATTTTTATTCTGAAATTAAATTTTCAATGTTTGGATTTGAAGACAAAACATCTTCAAGTGTTTCCTGTTCAAGAACCACATTCTTATTTATTGCTTCAATATCTTTAGTGTCTAATTCACGGATTAAATCATATTGATTTATACCAGACTGATACGATAAATATGTTTCTAAAGTAGCCTCATCAAGTTCTTTTGATTTATTGTAATTATTTACTATCGGAATCATTAATGCAATAACAACTACTGCAGCCGCAATCATCGCAATAACCTTTTTACGTTTGTAAATCGGAATCACTTTCACTTCCCTTTCATTGATTTGCTGTAAAACCTTTGCTGAAAAATCATCAAAATAATGATCCGGAGTTTTAAATCCCGGTTTTATTTTAGGTTCGTTTTCTAATTTAAATGTTTCCATAATGTTTATAAGATATATTTTATAACAAAAGGTTTAATTTGATGTAACATATAATTCAATTTTTTTACGGCATGATGATAAGAAGCCTTCAACGCACCTACTGATGTCCCCAGAATTTCTGATATTTCTTCGTATTTTAATTCTTCAAAATACTTCATTTTAAAAACCAATTGCTGTTTTTCAGGCAATGTAACTATAGCTTTCTGAAGCTTTATTTGAATTTCATCACCATCAAAATAAGTATCAGATTTTAAATTTTCAATGGTTTTGTTCTGTAAAGCTTCTGATGTCAAACCATTTAATTTTGCTTTCTGGCTTAAGAAAGTAAGCGCTTCATTGGTTGCAATTCGGTACATCCATGAAAAAAGTTTACTTTCTCCTTTAAAATTTTTCAGATACTGAAATACTTTTACAAAGGTGTTCTGCAAAACGTCGTCAGCATCATCATGATTGAGAACAATATTCCGAATATGGGAATATAACGGTTTTTGATATTCTGCCAAGAGTATATGAAACGCAGCATTTTGCGTTTCAGGATTTAATAATTGTGCTATAAATTCCTTCTCGTTTGTCAAGTCTTTTCGCTATCTTGTTAGTTTGAATGAATTTATTACAAAAGGTTTAATCAGGTTTTATATTTTTTTTAAAACTCTGAATCCTCCTCTTCTGCAGCTTTAGTTTTAGCAGGAGGTGCTACTGCAGGTTTCTTTACAGCCGGATCAGTCGTGGTTTTTTGAACAGCCGGATCAGCTTCAGGTTTGTAAACAGGAGCTTCCTCTACAACAGGTTTTACTTTGGGTATGATCGGATAATAAATTTCAGTTATTAGTTTAGAAGAACTTTTAACATCTAATTTACCCGCTGTTAGAATTTCAAGATGCGACCAGCTTAAATCCGGAACAAGTTTTTCTTTATTAATGAAAGCTGTCGTTTTTGAAATTGCTTCATTAGTATGTAAATAATCTCCTTTTAAAGTGGTTTTTACAGCTTCAAAACTGTTTAATTTTCCAGATAAAATATCACTTCCTGCACTTGTTAAAATCTCTTTATTTATAGGCAAACAAATGGAGATTTTCGCCAGATTTGTTTTTGTATCATAGGTATGATAAATGATAAAAGGCTTTCCGCTTGTATATAAATTATTTGTTTTGCTAAACTCTATTAATTTTGGAATAACAATCCTGGCATTTTTATTTACTTTCTGAATTTCGCTTGTAAAAGTCTGCTTTATATAGAAACTTTCTGTTTTTTTTACAACACCATTTACTTTTATGGCATAAGTTTTAGTTTCGTAATCAAGATTCTTATCAATATTAACAAGCGTTTTTTCATACATGGTTCCTATAATTTTATCAGAACCGCCATTTAAAACAGTGTAAATTTTAAATAAAAAACTCATTTCACCTTTTGCTTTCCAGGTAACTTTTGTTTTTCCGTTAAGGGTATCCTTAAAAATCCAATTTACATCTGCATCTGTGCCATCAAAACTGATTTTCTGATGAATACGCTCCCCTTCTTTTGCCTGCAATGTTATTCCAGTTCCTTTTCCTTCGCTGTTTTCCCATGAAAATGAAGCTCCGTTTCCAACCGTTTTTTCCGGAAATGACATTTTTATTGACGGATCTTCAACAGCCCATGATTCAAAATCTTCAAAATTCCTAAAATCATTTACATAATGATACACTGTTGCTCTGGGTGAATTAATCACCTTACTTCTCTCAACAGTAAAAAAACCTTTTTGAGTAGCTATGAAAACACTTAGAGCAATAAAACTTAATAATAGTAGAAGAAAAAGATATTTTAGAATTTTCATTGTGTAGGCTGTTTGGTGTCGTAAAGTTATAAATTTATTGCTGTGTTATGAATAACAAAAAAATAAAAACGATTCTTTTTATTATATCACATCAGAACATACAACAAACGTTTTTTAAAAGTTTAAAGTATAATCTTATCTTTTAAAAAAGAATTTGATTAAAAACAAAATAACGATAAAAAGCAGAAAACCAATTAACACCTTATAATTTCCTTTGTAGAAAATTTTGTGTAAGGCAAGATCTTTTCGATAAGCAAAAATCATTACGATTACAAATGCAATAAAAAAACAGACTGCGAATATTAATTGTCCCTGACTAAACATAGTTGAAAATTATTTTTGGCAAATTTAGAGAATTGTATATGAATTGTTGCTAATTTGCCTATCCAATTAATAAAATAAAAAAATGAAAAAACAGCTTGATGCAGTAACCGAATTTCATACTGCTTTTAAAATTGGCCACAGCCAGACTCCTATTGCCGACATTGGAGAAACTAAAAAATTACTTCGTTATAATTTAATGAAAGAAGAAAATGAAGAATATCTCGAAGCTGTACAAAACAATGATTTGGTAGAAATTGCTGATGCTCTTGGAGATATGATGTATATTTTATGCGGTACCATTATCGAACACGGATTACAGGATAAAATAGAAGCCGTTTTTGATGAAATCCAACGCAGCAATATGAGTAAACTAGGCGAAGACGGACAGCCTATTTATCGTGAAGACGGAAAAGTAATGAAGGGTCCTAATTATTTCAAACCTGATTTTTCGAAACTTTTATAAAAACATAAACCCGACAATCAAAATGTCGGGTTTATTTTTTATAAAAATCTTCTTTAAAACTATTGAACTTTTACAGTCCAGCCAAAAGTATCTTCAGCAAGTTTATTTTGAAGATTAGTCAATTTTTCTTTTAAAAATGAAGCGTATGAATTCTCGATTGGAGCCATCTCATAATAAACATCCTGATAAGAGAATCCTTTAATCACACTTATAACAGCAGCCGTTCCTGCTCCAAAAATTTCTTTTAAAGAACCATTTTTAGCTGCTTCAACCAGTTCTGAAACAATAACAGGACGAACTTCAACATTTAGACCTTCTTTTTCAGCCATAGCAATTAAACTTTTTCTGGTAATACCATCCAAAATTCTTTCACTTGTAGGCGCAGTCAACAATGTATCGTTAATCCTAAAGAATACATTCATTGTACCGGCTTCTTCAAGTTTAGTATGTGTTGCATCATCTGTCCAGATTACCTGTTGAAAACCATCTTTGTTGGCAAGATTCGTTGGATAAAACTGAGCAGCATAATTTCCTGCAGCTTTTGCAGCACCAATTCCACCATTAGCGGCTCTACTGTAATGCTCTGCAATGATTACTTTTACTTCACCTGCGTAGTAAGATTTTGCAGGGGACAGCAAAATCATAAATTTATATTCGTCAGATGGGTTAGCCACAACTCCCGGGCCTGTAGCAATCATAAAAGGACGAATGTACATACTACTTCCGTTTCCTCTCTGAATCCAGTCTTTATCAATTTTCAATAATTCATTCAAACCATCCATAAAAACAGATTCAGGCACTTCCGGCATTGCCATACGCACCGCTGAATTGTTAAAACGCTTGTAGTTTTCATCAGGTCTGAACAACCAAACATCATTATTTTCATCTTTATAAGCTTTCATTCCTTCAAAAATTGCCTGACCATAATGAAAGACTTTAGAAGACGGATCCATTAAAATAGGAGCATACGGTTTAATGACCGGTGTTTGCCATTCCCCATTTTTAAAATCACATTCAAATAAATGGTCTGTAAATACAGCACCAAAGCTTAAGTTTTCAAAGTCTACACTACTAATTTTAGAAGAAGTGGCTTTTCTGATTTCAATTTTGCTTGCTTGAGTTGTACTCATAATAATGTAAGTTTTACTTAATTTTCATCACCAAATAAACATTATTAAAGTGATGATATGATATAAAATAGAATTTATTGAAGGCAAAATTAAGTAAAATTATATAAAATACTTGCCAAAAAACCATTAATTCCCTCATTTAACTGCGATTTATTTATATTGTAATAAACTTAAAATTTTAACTGGTTTTTATAAAGAATTTATGAAAAAAGCTTAGTTTTTTAGGGCTTTACGCATTTGTTTTAAGTAAATTTGGCATAAAACATATTATTTAGTTCAAAATCGAATAATCAATTCAGGATGTAATGAAAAGAGAAATTATTAAAACCCTAGATGGCTCAACCACAATTCATTTACAGGAATGGGACGAATGTTATCATTCGAAACATGGCGCTATTCAGGAAGCTAAACACGTTTTTATAAAGAACGGTCTGAACCTGTTTGAAGGCAAACCGGTAAGTATTCTGGAAATTGGTTTTGGAACAGGCTTAAATGCTTTTATAACTTTTCTTGAAGCAAACAAACAACTGCAAACTATTGAATATACCGGTGTAGAGGCCTATCCCGTTGATTCCGTAGAAGTTTTGGCCATGAATTATGTTTCAGAATTAGAAGCCGATTCTTTTGAAAACATTTTTAAGAAGATGCACGATTGCGAGTGGAATCAGAAAAACAATATCACTCCTGATTTTTCATTAACGAAAAGAAAACAATTTTTTCATGAAATAGACGATTTTGAAACTTTTGATTTAATTTACTTTGATGCCTTTGGTTACAGAGTACAGCCTGAATTGTGGAGTACCGAAATTTTTCAGAAAATGTACAACAGTTTAAAACCAAATGGTGTTTTAGTTACTTATGCTGCCCGCGGAGTTGTTAAAAGAAGTATGATTGAAGCCGGATTTTCAGTTGAAAAATTAGCAGGTCCTCCTGGAAAAAGAGAAATGTTTAGAGCTGTAAAACAATTCACACAATCTTATTTATAATAAATCTAAATTGATTTATATTCAGTAAGAAAACGTATTCGCTCTTAATATTTTAAAAAAAATAAGTTAAAAATATCTTTTATATATGATATTTGTTTAAATTTGGCTCAAGTTTAAAAATAGAGATAACCCCCCAAAATCTTATTTTATTATGTCAAAAATGATGTTTGATTACACGAAATCAATACTCGAAAGAGTCAGTTTCGACCCGGTACTTTTTTGTAAAGAATTAGAAAAAGCTATTAAAACACTGTTACCTTACGAAATGGAACAATTGCAAGAATGGTTATTACACTTTATCGTCGAAAAACCAGAATTAAAAGAATGTTTACTATTAGTTAAAGTATAAAAAAGGAAAGACTGTCTAAAATGACAGTCTTTTTTTTAAACAGTGTTTTGGCTTCATTCTTAAAATGAACCCCAATACATTTGGGAATGGATTTGCTTTCTTAAAAATCAGGCAACAATTATCGAAAAAATTTATTCCACAAAAAAAGCCCTGAATTTCTTCAAGGCTTTAAATTTATGGGTGGCTGACCGGGTTCGAACCGGCGACCCGCGGCACCACAAACCGCTACTCTAACCAACTGAGCTACAACCACCATTTAACCAGCATTTCTGCTTAGCGAGTGCAAATATATAACAAAGGTTTACTTCTACAAAGAAAAAATTAAAAAAAAATGCACCTTTTTATATCAAATCTTCTAAGCTATTGACTGCCAAACACCTTTCTACAGTAAAACCTTCTGCAAATTCTTTACCAACAAGCCTTCCCAGATCCTGTGCTCTGTAATTTAAACTTTCCAGAAAGTTTTTACTTGTAATTGGTGTTGCAGGCTCTTTAGAATTTGGATCATAAAATTGGGTTTTATACGCCAGGATTGCTTCTACTTTCTTTTCTTCAAAACCGGTAATATCTACAACAAAATCAGGTTCGATATTTTTCCATTGAATATAATGATACACCACTTTTGGTCTCCAGGCTTCCTGTTTCTCTCCATTTAATGAAGTTTCAATTTTCATTAATCCCGATAAAAAACAAGAGTCAGAAACCAATTTACTTCCCTTTCCGTGATCAATATGGCGATCGTCAATTGCATTGCATAAAACAATTTCAGGCTTATATTTGCGAATCATTTTAATAATTTCCAATTGATGCTTTTCATCATTTACAAAAAATGCATCACGCATAGCTAAGTTTTCACGTACCACAACCCCTAAAATCTTTGCCGCATCTTTTGCTTCCTGATCTCTGGTTTCTGCTGTTCCTCGCGTACCTAATTCTCCTCGTGTTAAATCAACAATACCTACTTTTTTTCCAAGTGATACTTCTTTTAAAATGGTTCCCGCACAACCTAATTCCACATCGTCAGGATGTGCTCCAAAGGCTAATATATCTAATTTCATTTTTTTTGTTTTTTTGTTTTTTTTGTTTCAGTTTTCACGTTTCAAGTTATTCACAGAACGTGAAACTTCAAACTTGAAACTATTTTTTTAAAACCCTTTTCATCGTCATCGATTTATTGACGCTTTCCTCCCACTCTTTTTCAGGGATACTTTCTCTCGTAATACCGCATCCCATATACAAAATAGCTTTATCTTCCTGAATCTGCATACTTCGTAAATTTACGAATAAATCAGAACTTGCATTGTCTTCTAAAAAACTGCTGTTTAATTCACCAAGGAAACCGGTATAAAAAGTTCTGTCGTAATTTTCGTTTTCTAAAACAAAGGTTTTTGCTTTTTTCTTAGGCAATCCGCAAACTGCCGGTGTTGGATGAAGCGTATCAATTACTTCTTTTAAAGTCGAGTTATCTTTTAAAACTCCCGAAATATCTGTTTTAATATGCCAGATTGATCCAGCTTTGAAACTATAAGGTTCTGAAACCACAACCGAAGCTGCAAATTCCCGAAGTCGTTTCACTATAAAGTCGGTTACGTATTGTTGTTCGTCTTTTTCTTTTTGCTGCCAGAGAATTTCAGTTTCAGAATTTGCTTTTTGTGTTCCGGCTAAAGCTGTTGTCTCAAAAATATTTCCGTTTGCTTTCAGCAGTTGTTCTGGCGTTGCGCCCATCCAAAAACCAACTTTAGGATGATAAAAACAATACGTAAAAGTAGTCGGGTATAATTGAATCAAATGCTGAAATGTAGTTACAAAATCAAATTCGGTTAGATTTACAATTTCACTTCTGGATAAAACTACTTTTTTGAATTCGTCATTTTTAATTGCCTCAATTCCTTTTGAAACTAAATCTTCATATTGCTTTTTCGCATCAGAACTAAAATCCGGATCGTCAATTTCAATCGATTCTATTATTGTTATTCGTTTATCAGCAATAATAATTTCCGACTCATTTTCCGGGATTAAAATCAATTGTTTTTCATCAAAAGAAGCAAAAATAAATCCTTTTTCACTGTAATCTGAGACTTTAAATAAAATATCATTATGTTGTAAAAGTCCAATAATATTCGACGTGTTCGGTTTTGAGTAAAGCACAAAAGGTAAGTTTTGTGCTTTATGTTTTTTAATTTTTAAGAAAAATGGATTCATATTTTATTCACTTTTCTTTTTCTCTAAAACAATATTTGTCAATTTACAAAGCGAAATCAGATTTCCGGATTTATCAGTAATTTTAATTTCCCAAAGGTGTAGGCTTCTGCCTTTGTGAATTATGCGGGCTGTTCCAAAAACAACTCCTTCACGAATACTTTTTAAATGGTTTGCTGAAATTTCTATTCCGCGTACTTCCTGCTCTTTTGCGTTGATAAAAAAATGAGAAGCAGCACTGCCAACACTTTCAGCCAAAGCAACGGAAGCTCCGCCATGAAGTAATCCCATAGGCTGATGAACAGCAGGATTTACAGGCATTTTGGCGGTCAAAAAATCTTCTCCGGCGTCAATATATTCTATTTTTAGCGTTTCCATCAAGGTATTTTTCGAAAACTCATTGCAATATGCTAAAATCTGTTCTTTTGTATAATTCATTAAAATTAGCTTTAAAATCGTAAAATTAAATAAAAGATGAGACACTATTTAGAAAATGCGATTCTAAAATTAAAAATCCCTTTTCGCATATCAGATTTTTGTTATTTTTACAGAAAAACAAATCAAATGCGTCATTATTTTGTGCTCTTTATTTTAGGAATTCTTTTAGCTGCCAGTTCATGCCGGACTGATTTTGATACGGTTGCCAGTTCAGGGGATTTAAAATTTTCAAAAGACACTGTTTATTTGGATACCGTTTTTAAAAACATCGGATCAAGCACTTATAATTTGAAAGTTTACAATCGAGGCAAAGACGATATTAACATTCCGGTTATTCAGCTAAAAAATGGCTTAAATTCTAAATACCGAATGACCGTTGATGGGATGAACGGAAATAATGGCAAGATTTTCAATAATGTGACGCTTTTAGCCAAAGACAGTTTGTATATTTTTATCGAAACCACAGCAGATATTACCGATGCTAATCCAGTTGATTTTTTATATACCGATGAAATTCAGTTTGACAGTGGCTCAAATCTTCAAAAAGTAGCTTTGGTAACTCTGATTCAGGATGCTGTATTTTTATATCCGAAGAAAAATCCTGATGGAACCAAAGAAAAAATTGAGATTGACGGTAAAGACGTGGACGGATTTTACCTGGATGAGAATGACGAAACAAACGGAAACGAATTACTTTTTACAAAACAAAAACCGTACGTAATTTATGGATATGCAGGAGTTCCCGAAAACAAAACGGTGACTTTTGAAGCCGGTGCAAGAGTACATTTTCATGATAATTCAGGGCTTTATGTAAGCAATAAAGCTACATTTCAAGTCAATGGAAATATATCTACAACTAAGAATTTAGAAAACGAAGTTATTTTTGAAGGAGATCGCTTAGAACCTGAATATTCTGATGTTCCCGGACAATGGAATTCGGTTATATTTACTGACGGAAGTACCAATCATTCCATCAATCATTTAACTCTAAAGAATGCTAAAATTGGTTTGGATATAAGAAATCAGGATGCCACCACTTTTCAGATTAAAAACACACAGATTTACGATTGTTCCAATTACGGAATCCTTGCTCAAAACGCTAAAATTAACGGAGAAAACATCGTTATAAATTATGCCGGTTTAGCAGCTTTATCATGCGTTTACGGAGGGGATTATAAATTTACTCACTGCACATTTAATAACACTTGGTCCGGCGGACAACAATTTGCTGTTAATTTGAGTAACAAACTTGACGGAGCAACACCGGAAACGAATCCGCTTACTCAGGCAACTTTTAACAATTGCATTATTTATGGTTCGAATAGTAATGAATTCAATTTAGATAAAAATGCAAATACTGCTTTTGTTTATCAGTTAAATAATTGTTTACTGAAATTCGGCAGCACATCAAATCCTGATTATCAATTTGGAACAGATACAGCACATTATAACGCTATTATTTTAAACGAAAACCCTAAGTTTTTCAACATCAACCTGAATAAACTTAACATTGATAATACTTCTGCCGCTTTCGCGAAAGGAAATCAGGCATATAATATTCCGCTGGATATTATTGGTAACACAAGAACCTCTCCTCCTGATTTGGGTGCTTATCAGAATAAAGACTTCCCAAAGCAATTATAAACTTAGCTAAATTTTTAAATAAAAAAATATAACAAAAATCATTATTATTAAAGATTTCATAACATTATAGTAGATTTGATCAAGTAATTTTGGACCAAATAATCAATATCCATTTTAATTGTATCCAGCAAACTACTTTTATTTATGAAAAAATTTTACATTCTGTTATTTACGTTTTATGCAGTTTTTTGCTCTGCCCAGGCACCGGCTAATTATTATTCTACAGCTACCGGAACAGGTTATACCCTAAAAACTCAATTGTACAATATCATTAAAGATCACACTGATAATGGCTATTCAGGCTTATATGTTACTTATCAGACATCTGATATTGATAATTTTTATGAAAATGACGGATCAATACTAGATATGTACTCAGAAAACCCTAACGGAAATGATCCTTATAATTACAGCGCAGGTGCCACACAAAGATGCGGATCAGCCGGATATTCAAATGAAGGTGACTGTTACAACAGAGAGCACATTATTCCGCAATCTGTATTTGATGAAAAAGCACCAATGGTTTCTGATGCTCATTTTATAACTCCAACTGATGGAAAAGTAAACGGAGTACGATCTAATTATCCGCATTCGGTTGTAGCAACACCAACACAGACAAGTTTAAACGGAAGCAAATTAGGTGCAAGTACAACTGCAGGTTATTCGGGACTCGTTTTTGAGCCCATAGATGAATTTAAAGGTGACATTGCCAGAATGTATTTTTATTTTGCAACACGCTACGAAAATACTGTTGCAGGTTATTCATATCCAATGTTTAACGGAACTTCAAACAAAGTTTTTACTCCTGCATTTTTAAGTCAGCTTATTGCCTGGCACAACCAAGATCCTGTAAGTGCCCGCGAAATAGCTCGTAATAATGCCATTTATGCACGCCAGAACAATCGCAATCCTTATATCGATCATCCGGAATATGTTGCTGCTATATGGACTACTGAAGCAGATGATACAACTGTTCCAACAGCCCCTTCAAATTTAGCTGTAGCATCAAGTACCTCTAACTCTGTTAATTTAACATGGTCAGCTGCTACAGATAACGTAGGTGTTACTGGATATGCAGTATATGTCAACTCGGTTTTTAAACAAAATGAAACTGGACTGAGTGCTACAATAACAGGGCTTACACCTTCTACCTCTTACGCCTTTTATGTAGTTGCCAGAGATGCTTCTAATAACATATCAGTTCCAAGTTCAACTGTGAACGGAGTTACAGCAGCTTCAACCGGAGGTGGAAATACAGGTTCTGAAATTTTCTTTACAGAATATGTTGAAGGCAGTAGCAATAACAAGATACTAGAGATATCAAATTTCACCGGAACAACAGTAAACTTATCAGACTATTCAATTAAAAAACAATCGAATGGTGCCGGAGCATGGGGACCAGGATTAGCTCTAACCGGAACAATCAATGATGGCACTTCTTATGTAATTGCCTATAATTTAGCCGCTACAAGCTGCTATAATCCAGCTAGTGCTAATTTATCAAGCAATAGTACTGATCTTCAATATAATGGAAATGATCCGATTGGTTTATTTAAAAATAATGTTTTGATTGACATTATCGGAACTTTTAACGGAGGAGCTCCCAATTTTGCGATAGATGAAACATTAAGAAGAAAACCTACTGTAACGGGGCCAAATACTACTTTCAACAAAACCGGAGAGTGGGATTCATATCCTAAAGATACATGTTCAGGACTTGGAAGCCATACCGTTACATTATCAAATGAAGAGTTTAATACTACTGAATTTTCAATTTACCCTAATCCTGTTACACACCAGTTCACAATTAATTTTAAAGATGGTAGTGATGAATCTTTCACAATAGCTATTTATTCACTGTTAGGGCAAAAGGTTTTTGAAAGACAAAACACTAATAATAAAACGATTGAAGTTCAAGATTTTTCAAAAGGCACTTATCTTATTAAAATAACTAAAGATTCAAAAACACTGACTAAAAAATTAATAATCAATTAATGAAAATCAGGCGATACAGAATTAAAAAGCGGCAAATTGCCGCTTTTTTTATTGAATTGAATTGACTAAATTTGCACCTTCAAAACAACAAACTACACAAATGATCCATTTCTTTGAAAACCAAAGCAAAACTGTTTTTGCAGTACAAACGCAAAACGAAATTTCAGCTCAAGACATTTCAAAATTAAACTGGCTTTTTGCCAACGCAAGTAAGATAGAAAAATCTGCATTAACAGGATTTTTTGTTGGTCCGCGCGCTACAATGATTACCCCTTGGAGCACAAATGCTGTAGAAATCACTCAAAATATGGGAATTCCGGGCATTATCAGAATCGAAGAATTTCATCAGGCAACGGAAAGTTTCACTGATTTTGATCCGATGCTTTCTCAAAAATTCAACGAATTAGATCAGGAAATCTTCACGATCAACATTCAGCCAGAACCAATTCTGGAGATTGAAGATATTGCCACTTACAACAAAGTTGAAGGTTTAGCTTTAAGCGAAGAAGAAGTTGATTACCTAAACAATCTTGCTGCTAAACTAGGAAGAAAATTAACTGATTCTGAAATTTTCGCCTTCTCTCAGGCAAACTCAGAGCACTGCCGTCACAAAATTTTTAACGGAACTTTTGTTATTGATGGTGAAGAAAAAGAGACTTCTCTTTTCAAATTAATCAAAAAGACATCACAGGAAAATCCTAACGATATTGTGTCTGCTTACAAAGACAACGTTGCTTTTGTAAAAGGGCCAAAAGTGCAGCAATTTGCGCCAAAATCTGCTGACAAACCAGATTTTTATGAAGTAAAAGAATTTGATTCGGTTATTTCATTAAAAGCAGAAACACACAATTTCCCAACAACAGTTGAGCCTTTCAACGGAGCGGCGACAGGTTCTGGAGGAGAAATTCGTGACCGTTTAGCTGGTGGACAAGGTTCATTGCCATTAGCTGGAACTGCTGTTTACATGACTTCTTACTCTCGTTTGAAAGAAGACAGAAAATGGGAAAATGCAGTTGAAGAAAGAAAATGGTTGTACCAAACACCAATGGATATTTTGATCAAAGCTTCAAATGGAGCTTCTGATTTCGGAAATAAATTTGGCCAGCCGTTAATTACAGGTTCTGTTTTAACTTTCGAACATTCAGAAAACGACCGTAAAATTGGTTACGACAAAGTAATCATGCAAGCGGGAGGAATTGGATACGGAAAACTGGATCAATCAATTAAAAAGAAACCACAAGAGGGCGATAAAATCGTAATCTTAGGTGGAGAAAATTATAGAATCGGAATGGGTGGTGCTGCAGTTTCTTCTGCAGATACAGGAGCTTTTGGTTCAGGAATTGAGTTAAATGCAATTCAGCGTTCAAATCCTGAAATGCAAAAACGTGCGGCAAACGCGATTCGTGGTTTAGTAGAAAGCGACAATAACCCAATTGTTTCTATTCACGATCACGGTGCGGGTGGACACTTAAACTGTCTTTCTGAGCTAGTTGAAGAAACTGGAGGTTTAATCGATTTAGATAAATTACCTGTAGGAGACCCAACGCTTTCGGCAAAAGAAATTATTGGTAACGAATCTCAGGAAAGAATGGGATTGGTTATTGGTCAAAAAGATATTGATACATTACAAAGAATTGCCGACAGAGAGCGTTCGCCAATGTATCAGGTTGGAGATGTAACGGGAGATCACCGCTTTACATTTCAATCACAATCTAACGGTTCTAAACCAATGGATTATGCTTTGGAAGATTTCTTTGGAAGTTCTCCAAAAACAATCATGACAGACAAAACGGTTGACAGAAAATATGCTGATGTTTCTTATTCTGAAAATGATTTCGAATCTTACTTAAAAGACGTTTTACGTTTAGAAGCGGTTGCTTCAAAAGACTGGTTAACAAACAAAGTGGACCGTTGCGTTGGAGGAAAAGTAGCAAAACAGCAAAATGCAGGGCCGCTACAATTACCTTTGAATAATGTCGGCGTTATGGCTCTGGATTATTTAGGTAAAGAAGGAATTGCAACTTCTATCGGGCACGCTCCTATCGCAGCCTTGATTGATCCTGCTGCTGGTTCTAGAAATGCAATTGCAGAATCTTTATCAAACTTAGTTTGGGCTCCAATTATCAACGGTATCAAAGGTGTCTCTCTTTCTGCAAACTGGATGTGGGCTTGTAAAAATGAAGGTGAAGATGCGCGTTTATACGAAGCTGTTCAAGCTTGTTCAGATTTTGCAATCGAATTGGGAATCAATATTCCGACAGGAAAAGATTCACTTTCGATGAAACAAAAATATCCAAATGATGAAGTGATTGCACCGGGAACGGTTATTATTTCTGCTGCTGGAAACTGTACAGATATTAAAAAAGTAGTAGAGCCTGTTTTACAAAAAGACGGAGATTCAATCTATTATATCAATTTGTCTCAAGATGATTTCAAATTAGGAGGTTCGTCTTTTGCACAAATTAGAAATACAATCGGAAACGAAACTTCAACCATTAAAGATTCGGCTTTCTTCAAAAATGCATTTAACACTATCCAGGAATTAATTGGTGAAAACCAAATTTTAGCTGGACACGATATCGGAAGCGGTGGTTTAATCACTACTTTATTAGAAATGTGTTTTGCTGATGTAAATCTTGGAGCAAAAATTGATTTCAGCGCTTTCGCGGAAAAAGACTTATTGAAAATCCTTTTCGCAGAAAACATCGGAATCGTATTCCAGGCAAACTCAAACGAAGCAGTTGAAGCTAAATTGAAAGTGAATAATATTGAGTTCTTCAAAATTGGAGAAGCAACAACTACTGAGACTTTGGACTTAGGACTATGGACTTTAAATATCCCAACTTACAGAGATATTTGGTTCGAAACTTCTTATTTATTAGATCAAAAACAATCTAAAAACGGAAGAGCTCAAGCACGTTTTGAAAACTATAAAAATCAAGTTTTAAATTATACTTTCCCTGCACATTTTACAGGAAAGAAACCAGAAATCGACAATTCTAAATCAAGACCAAAAGCGGCTATTATTCGTGAAAAAGGAAGTAATTCTGAGCGTGAAATGGCAAATGCTATGTACTTGGCAGGTTTTGATGTAAAAGACGTTCACATGACCGATCTAATTTCTGGTCGTGAAACGCTTGAAGATATTCAGTTTATTGGTGCTGTTGGAGGATTCTCTAATTCAGATGTTTTAGGTTCTGCGAAAGGTTGGGCGGGAGCTTTCTTATACAACGAAAAAGCAAAAACAGCTTTAGATAAATTCTTCAAAAGAGAAGATACTTTATCTGTTGGAATCTGTAACGGATGCCAATTGTTTATGGAATTGGAGGTTATTAATCCAGAGCATGAAGTTCACGGAAAAATGCACCATAACGAAAGCCAGAAACACGAAAGTATCTTTACTTCTGTAAAAGTTCAAGAAAATAACTCAGTTATGTTATCGACTTTGGCTGGAAGCACTTTAGGAGTTTGGGTTTCTCACGGAGAAGGTAAATTCAAATTACCTTATGCAGAAGATCAATACAACATTGTTTCTAAATATGCTTACGAAGGTTATCCTGCAAACCCTAACGGTTCTGATTACAACACTGCTATGATGTGTGATAAAACAGGAAGACATTTGGTTATGATGCCTCATATTGAGCGTTCTACTTTCCAATGGAACTGGGCGCATTATCCAAAAGACAGAAACGACGAGGTTTCGCCTTGGCATGAAGCGTTTGTTAACGCCAGAAAATGGATTGAGAAAAACTAAATTTATTTTTCATTATTATATAAAGCCTCAGCAAATAAATATTGCTGAGGCTTTTTTTATTGCTTATTTTGTTTTCGAATAATTATTTTTTTAACGTTAAATTCAAAAATGAACAGTTATTTTCTTGCAAAAATTAAAGTATATTAGCCAAAGAAATCCCCATATCAAAGAAATTCCAAAAACCCAAAAAACCTGCGTAAAATGAAATTCCTAAAAACATTCCTTTTTATCTTATTTTTTGTTACTGTAAAATCATATTCACAAGTTCAGGTTGATCAAATCGTATATAAGTCAAAAGAGCATTATATTACCACTACACTTCCTTATCATATCACAGGTACATTCCTGCCGCCGGACAAAAAAGAGCCAAGCACGGTTTTAAATGAAGATGGAACCGGCGTGATACAATATGACAATATGACGAAGAAAAAAATAAATTGGGGGATAGAATGCAACTGGGAAGGCACCGCTATACGTAAAGACGGATACAACAGTGCCTCATATACATTTTGGTACAGGACAGAAGACAGCGACGAATGGATGTACAGCCAGTTTTCTATTCATTTTCTTAAGAAAAAAATGTTTTTGATGGGGGAAAGAACAAAAATTTACGAGGATTACAATGTACAATAAACATTTGACCTGCTCTAAATCATTGTAATGATTCATTTTTAATTATTGTAAATCTTCAAAATATCAATCAACTTAACCACATTATTAATTCCGAGTTTTTCAAAAATCCTGCTTTTGAAAGTGCTGACAGTTGTCATTTGGATATTTAACTTATTTGATATTTCGATATTTCCATCACCGCTGACAAGAAGTTCTGCAACTTCGATTTCTCTCTCTGACAGTTTTTCTAAGGGGTTTACTGGGAGATTATATAAAGCGTTTTCGATAATTTTATTTTTTACAACGTTGCTTATATATTTGCCTGTTTCAAGTACGGATTCTACAGCCTGGATAATTTCTTCATCTTTACTGTATTTATTTAAGAATCCATTGGCTCCTGCATGAATATAACGCAGAGCGTAATGCGATTCATCATAAGCAGAAAACATCATAATCAACAAGTCCGGATAATTTAACCTAATCTCCTGAACCATTTTTGTACTATTGCCTCCTGGAATACTGATGTCTAAAAAAATTAAATCCTGGTTTTCTTTTAATTTACTTAGAAGATCTTCAAAACTATCAGCATGAGCGATTTCAACCTCTTCGCAAATGCTTTTCAATAACAAAGAAAGACCATGCCGCACTACGCTATGATCGTCAACTAGTAAAACTTTAAATTTATTTTTCATTGGGGCTATAAAATAATTTTGAAATGCAAATTTTTCTTAATTCATATTTACAATCTCAAAATTTTAATTGATTTATCCGGCAAATTTTTATTATAATTATCTATCTCATGTTACTCTTGTTACTCTAATTTTAGTCAATCATTAATAAACGTGATTTATCAGTAACCAAATTTGTATCTAAACATCTTTCAGTAATTAAATTTTATAACATATACGGTATTTTCGGGTTTTAAGTTTTCAAAATCGTTATATATTTTATCTTAAAAAACCCAAAAATTTTCTGTAGATGAGAGGTTTTATAATTATAAAATAGAATCCTAAATCACACCATCAATTACCTATCAAAACTACAAATTAAGAAAGCGAAAGATTGTAGAATTAATTCTACATAAAATGAATTGATTGACTACAAATTTCTCTCCGGTTAATAATGAAATTTGTACTCCTGAAAAACTTCACTAATTGATATCCTGCATTTAAAAATAACTCAGTAATAAAGTATTCAACAAAAAAATACAATGCAAAAAAATCAATCCATTATATAATAATCACGATTCTTTTTTTCTCTTTAAAATCTTTTGCCCAAAAAGACATTTATGCAGGAATAGAAATTGGAAGTAAAGGAATAAAATTCTCTGTAATTGATGTAAATAATATTAAAAAAGGGGATTACAGCATACTTGCTTTTTGGACAGAAAATGTTGGTATTGCTAAAAATATTTCTATCGATGGCAGCCTTGCCCAGGATGATATTAATAATGCGGTAAACATTGTCTACGGAAATTTACTGACCATTAAAAAAAAATATAATGTTGCTGATGAAAATATTTTTATTGTTGGCTCTTCCGGAGTAGCAATGGCGAATAATACGGCAGATTTAATTAATAAAATAAAATCCCTGACTAATAAGGATCTTGATTTTATTGATGCTGATACTGAGGGTAAAATGCTCCTAAAAGGTTCTATACCTCCAACAGAATACGGTGACGCATTAATCCTTGATATTGGAGGAGGCAATACCAAAGGAGGATACGTAAATGTGCTGGAAAATAAATTTGAGTTTTTCCCTCTAAAACTGGAATATGGTACGATTACTTTAACAGAAGCTATAAATAAAACCATTGTAATCCCTAGTGAGATTAATAGTATGTCTGTTTACAAGGAGAAAGCATTTGAATACGCTCCCATTTTAAGAGAAAAAATAAAGAATGTACTTAACTCTAAACCAACTTCACTAAATAAGAGGAAAATTTATTTATCCGGAGGTGCCCTTTGGGCTTTTACCACTCTTTTTTATAACAAAAATAATGAAGACGATCATTTTGTACCGCTGCAATTGCAGGATATTATTGATTATGATGCTATTTTAAAAAATAATTTTACTGTATACGAAAACTTAGCTAAAACCAATAAAAATGCAGATAAAGTTATAAACACCTACAGTCAGAGGCATTTAATTGCTGCCAATACTATTTTGATAGCCAGCCTGGAGAGCATTCCTAATCTGAAGTCAAAAAAAATATATTTTGCCAAAGAAGGGCAAATTGCATGGTTAGTATCGTACGTAGTTGACCGTTCAAAAAAGATTAAGAGTGTTTTTTAACATTTAGAAATAAAAAATTCAATAAAAACAATTAAAAACAATTTATAATGTCAGATTTTTTACAACAGTTTGGGGATGAAATTAAGAAAAACGTTCCTGGTTATATCGCAATTGCGATAACCGAAATTAAAAGTGGTATTTCTTATTACAGCAATTCCGCAGTATCCAGTTTTGATCCTGAACTTGCTTCTGCCTTCAATCTTGAGGTAGTTAAAGCAAAACTGAATGCCATAAATGCACTTGGATTATCCCAATCAATCGATGAAATCATGATTTCGCTTACAGAACAGATTCACATCATTGACATTTCAGAAAACAATGAATATTTTATCTATTTAGCAGTAGATTCTACTAAAGCAAATTTAGGATTAACCAGAGCTTTACTGAATAAATACAAAAAAGAGATTTCAGGTAAATTATAATTCTTGCAAATCTTGCGTGAATATTAAATCTGATGCACTTGAATGTAGGTTCTCATAAATGTATTGAGCAATTTATATCGTGATAAAAAAAGGAGCTTATTGAGAATTATTTCAATAAGCTCTTTTTTATTTATATCGTTTTAAAAATATACAATATTATTTGCTAATCTAATTTGACTCAGAAAATAACGATTGAATAATTTTAGCCTTAATCTGTTCTTTTTCTTTTTTTACAATAAAGATCAGCTGATATGCCAAAATAAAGCCTGCAAATCCAAGGCAGGACAAAAACATCCAGTTTGCTTTATAGCCGTACAATTCAATAATTGCCATGCCCGATTTGGTACTTAATATATGGGCAATACTATAACTCATTGTAAAAGCAGCCATGAATTTACCTTCCTGTTTTTTAAGAGACCTTTTTTTAACAAATGAATTGGCGAACGGAAAAGTCAGCATGATACCAATTGTCATAAAAATCATCATCAAAATTAAGGCTGTAACATTGTGTTCAATCAATAAAAATAAATAACTAATGCTCATAGCAAGAATGCCGTAAGAAACCATTAGAAGTTTATTGATGTTTCGCGATTCTACAAAAGAAACAATTGAGAGTTCAAAAAGTAATATTATCACTCCGTTTAAAGCCAGAAATAACCCGCTTTCGACACTTGTAAAGTTAAAGACTTCCTTATAATAAAGGGATAAGGTAGTAAACATCTGAAAAAACAATATGCCTGTTATTAGCGTAACTACCAGATGTATTAAAAATGGCTTGTCTTCGAGTAAGGAATTTTCTTCTTTTAAATATTTAAAAGCATTGAGCCTATAGAGCAGTTTTTTCTCTTTCACAAAAAACACAAATAATAAAATACTCAAAATACAGGTCAGCCCGTCAATGTAAAATAAAAAGCTATAACTTGAAATTGTAATAATAATTCCACCGATCAAAGGGCCAAACATAAAACCTAAATTAACTGAGGAACGAATTAAGGATATTGCTTTTGTACGTTCTTTTTTGTCTGCGTAAGTATCTAATGAAACCAGCATTGCCGGCCTGTACATATCTGAAATCGTTGTGAGTAGTAAAACCCCAAAACAAAAACTATAAAAAGTAGTCAGAAACTGAAGCAAAATAAACAGTAAACCACTTGTAAAAAGACTGAAAACCATCACTTTATAAAAACCTATTTTATCGGAGAGTTTCCCACTGATCCACGTTCCAATAAAAGAACCAGTACCAAAAAAAACCATAACCCAGCCGATCTGACTATAACTAAAGTGCAATTCTTCCAGCATGTATTTAGAAAGAAATGGAACAACCATTGCGCCCAGTCTGTTAACAAATGTAGCCACTGCCAGAACTTTTACTTCGACAGAAAATTGAGTGAAATTTTTAATATAACTCTTAAATAATTTTATTACCATATGTTTAGCGCTTATATTTTTATTCTAAATTTTAATTCAATGCTCTTTATTTAATAGGATGATGATGCTACAGTTTAATTTCATAGTAATAATAATTCGAAATGAAACTTTTTCTGATGAAACCAAAACTTTCGTAAAGCTGGTGCGCTGCAAAATTTTCAGTATCTGTATTTAATGAAATATGTTTAACATTATTTGCTCTGGCATGGTCAAAACATTTTGTCATAATTTCTCTGCCAATTGATTTTCTTCTAAAATCTGTTTTAACATAGAGATAGGAGATATGCCAATTGTATTCAAGAATAGACAATGGGTTTATTTTATAATGCAATACAGCAAAAGCAACTACTATATCCTGCTGTTTTTTGACAAATATTTTTGCTTTATTCCGGCTTAATTTATCTTTAATAAACAATACGGCATTTTCTAAATTAAGAAGTTTCTCATCAATTAGTTTAGATTCATAAATAATGTCTTTTACCGAGTCAAAATCATCAGAGGTAATCTCATATACATCATTTAATTTATTCATATCAAATTTCCACCAATGCTTAATTTACATTAACTTAACAGAAGCAAATTTAATTTTTATACGAGAAAAAACGGATGCTTTAGAGTCGAATAATATTAATGCTGGTGTAGAATTAAAACTACATGAGAATAGCTATAAAACAAAACGTCCGAAAAAAAATCGGACGTTTTGTTTTATTATATGTTTTATAACTAGTTACTCAGTACAGTCTACTTTAGTCAATGTATTTTTTGTATCAAATTTTAATTTCTTTTTATCTTTAAAACTCACCTTATCATTAGCTGTGACAGTTTCTCCATATCCTTCGATAAAAGTTCCGTCTTTTTGCAGAAATACAACCTGTCTTACAGAAGAAACACCTTCTGAATTAAATGTATAATCAGCAATCAGGGTGTCGCCAACCATGTTTCCGATTATAGTGCCTTCATTTCTGTCTTTTCCTGCTAAATTATAGCTTAGTTTTCCGTTTACTTCCTGATGTGAGTTTACGTTAAAGCTCATTTCGATTACACTTCCATTCGAATTCCAGGTATAACACTGATCTCCTGCAGGCTCTACAATTTCTGCTTCTTTAGGAGCGCTTGGGGTAATTTGAGGTTGCGGCTGTGTTGTTTCTTTTTTACAGGACAAAACACTAAACATAATGATTACTAATACTGATACTTTTTTCATGATTTTTTATTTTTACTGTTTATTCCTATAAAATTAATTCAATATAAAAAAATCCACTCTTATCAGGAGTGGATTTTTTTTATATAATTTCCATATTAGGAATTGAATGTATTTAAATTAAGAAACATCCACTGTAGTGCGTTCTGCAATCTCCTTGTATGTACCATTGACTAATTTTTCGCGAATGGCTTCGAACGCTGTAAGTGTCTCTTCGATATCAGCCAAAGTGTGAGAAGCCGTAGGAATCATTCTTAACAAAATAATCCCTTTTGGAATAACAGGATACACAACGATAGAAAGGAAAATACCATAGTTTTCTCTTAAATCGTTTACCATCACCATCGCTTCAGGAATACTTCCTTCTAAATATACTGGTGTAATACAAGTGTTTGTATCACCGATATTGAATCCTTTTTCTTTAAGTCCACTTTGCAATGCATTTACGTTTTCCCAAAGTTTATCTTTAATAGCAGAAGATTTACGCAATAATTCCAAACGTTTCAAAGAACCAAGTGTCTGGATCATTGGCAATGCTTTTGCAAACATTTGAGAACGTAAGTTGTATTTAAGATAATCGATAACTGTTTTGTCAGCTGCTACGAAAGCACCAATATTAGCCATAGATTTTGCAAAAGTAGAAAAGTAAACATCAATACCATCCTGAACTCCCTGCTCCTCTCCTGCACCGGCACCAGTTTTTCCTAAAGTACCAAAACCATGAGCATCATCTACTAATAAACGGAAATTGTATTTTTCTTTAAAAGCAACGATTTCTTTTAATTTCCCCTGCTGACCACGCATTCCGAAAACACCTTCAGTAATAAATAAAATACCTCCACCTGTTTCCTCAGCCATTTTTGTAGCACGCTGCAGGTTTTTCTCCATACTTTCAAGATCATTGTGTTTGTAGGTAAAACGTTTACCCATGTGTAAACGAACACCATCAATGATACACGCATGCGAATCTACATCATAAACAATAATGTCATTTTTAGTAACCAAAGCATCAATGATTGAAACCATTCCCTGATAACCAAAATTCAATAAATAAGCTGATTCTTTCATTACAAATTCAGCCAGTTCATTTTCTAATTGTTCGTGATACGTAGTGTGTCCAGACATCATACGGGCTCCCATCGGGTAAGCAGCACCAAACTGAATTGCTGCATCTGTATCTGCCTGACGAACTTCCGGATGATTTGCTAAACCTAAATAATCATTTAAACTCCAGTTTAGAATATCTTTTCCGTGAAATTTCATTCTTGGACCTAA
Source organism: Flavobacterium gyeonganense (assembly GCF_029625295.1). Lineage (NCBI taxonomy): Bacteria > Pseudomonadati > Bacteroidota > Flavobacteriia > Flavobacteriales > Flavobacteriaceae > Flavobacterium > Flavobacterium gyeonganense. Next base: position 585,994 of record NZ_CP121112.1, read on the forward strand.
TTCACCTTCTAATTTTGGAAAAACATAATATCCTTCTGCCTGAGAAGCCCATTTTCCTAGAGGTCCTTTATTGTCCTGAATTCTTTCGAATAAATCTTTTACCATAATATAATAATGTCGTAATAATTTTAACTTAAATCAGCGAGCAAAAATAATCATTATTATTCTAAAATTCAGAGAGTCATTTATTTTTATTGAAAAATACTCAGTATAATCTATTTAACAAGACTAAACCTGAAATAATTCATAAAAAAATAAATATCAAATTACACTTCTTTTAGTTGTTATAGATACCATAATTAAAGCCAGCCCCAGTACCAAAAGAATGCTAAAAATTAGAATACTGTGATAATAACCTAAAATATTTCCTTCTCCAAAAAAGAAAAACAAGCCCTGAAGAAACAACAAAACTTCTGTCAAAATATATCCTGAAATAAAGCACTTCACTCCTGTTTTTAATATGGGAGAATTGGGAGAAAGCATTTTATTCTGAAACAAAATTCCAAACAAAAATCCGGTTATAATTCCTAAAGTTGTTAGGTGAATAAATCCAATTACAAAATTCCTGATTTGATGGGATACTTGAGCTAAATTTGGAAAAATAGTCAGCAATTGGATTCCGACTTTCAGAGACAAAGAATATAAAGCCAAACCGTAAACACTTTTTGTTGTTTTATCTAAAGTATTTTTGAAATGATTGATTTGAGGTTTGAGCATTTTATAGAAGTAAATAAAAGCAGTAAACTGAATTAAAACTCCCAAACCATTAATATAAATCGAAAGATCACTTTGTATAAACCATCGAACCGGAAATACCAGCGTTAGTAATGTAGCTGTAAGCATCAAAACGTAAAATTTCTTAAACTTTACCTCATCAATTTTATTCTGAAATTGTTTTAAAAACAAAGCCAAAATTGCCAGTAAAAACCATCCATTAAACTGAAAATGAAGAAAAAACTGAATCGCAATTTGATAGAAAGCACTTTGTTTTCCTAAAGTGCTTACGGCTGGTCCGAGGCACCAAACACCAAAAGTAGATAAAATCATAAACAAAATCGAAACCAATAAAAGTCTTTGCGATGGAGATTTATCTCTCAAACTGTCTTTCCAAACCAAACGGCAAAAAACATAGCTTAATAAAATATGCATTATTGAAAAAACAATCGAAAACAAAGCATATCCCTGAATTGGAAAGGAAAGCATCATTCCGATAACTGAAAACTCGGTCAACCAAAATAAACGGCTGTAAATTGGTTTCAGGCTTTTTTCTTTTGGAATAAAAAAATGAACCACCAAAACATAAACAATCATATAAACCCAGCCCAACATGGCAACATGCGAATGCGCATGAAGCAGAGAACTATAGTTTAGAAAATCTAAAGGAAAAAGATACATAAAACGCATTAACAATCCGAAAACACAAACAATCAGAAAATTAAAAAAACAGCAAAGTATCCAGCTTTTTTGAGAATTCATATATTTAAAGATATAGAAAAATTAAACCATATAAGTCATATAAGAAATTATAAGTTTTACCGAAATGAACTTATATAACTTATATGGTTTTAAAATTTGAATCGTACAAAAAACACCGATAATGATCCTATCTAGATATTATATCGGTGCTTTTTCCACTATTAAAATTAACCTTTATTCAACTTCTACAAATTCTTTTTCAAGAAGAACTGCTTTTGGAAATAAGATATTGTTTTCCAAATGAATGTGTTTGTGTAAATCTTCTTCGAATTCCTTCAGCATTGCAAAAGTGACTCTGTAAGTCGTACAGGCATCAGCCGGCGAAGTATAATTATCTGTTAAAGCAGCAATTTCTCTAAAACGCTCTCCTTCATTATCGTGTTCGTGCATCATCATTTCAATCGGATTTGAAATGGTTCCGAAAGAAGGTTGAGATAAAACACCGTCAGATTCTTTGGTTTTCACCATTCGTTTTATAAATGGAAATAAAACCAATTCTTCTTTTTTCATGTGCTGAGACAATTCGCCTGCACAGCCAATAAAAAGTTCATTAATTCTGAATAATTCCGGGTGATTAGCACCGTGGACTTTGCATAATTTATCTAAAAAAGGAAGCAGTACATTTGTCTTTTCTTCAACATAACGGTGATGGGTTTTCTCAATATAATCTGCCAGTAAATCCAAAGGCCATGAATTAAAATCGGTACTTTCGCTGCTTCCTGATTTTAAAACTTCATAAACGTTTTCCAATAAAGTATCAGCATCAATATTTTGTTTTTCGCAGACTTCAGTTACTGTTCGGTTTCCTTTACAGCAAAAATCAATTTTATATTTTGAAAAAACTGCGGCTGTTCTAAAATCCTCAGCTACAAATGATCCTATTGTTTTGTTTTTTAAATTTTCCATGTTAATCAATTTATATTATTTTTTGTTTTTTAATGTCAGTTCAAATACAAACCAGGCCATTGTAATAAATCCGATTCCGAAGATTGAATCTCCGATTACACGAAGCCATTTTAAGGTAATCATTGTTGGCTGTTGCATTAATTCTGATGAACGAGCGTACCACATTCCGTGATTGATACTTTCAATTGCCTGCCAAACTCCGATTGGTAATAAACTCAGAATTGCCATTAGAAACAAACCAATATTTAAAGACCAGAAAGTGATTTTTAGTAGTTTGTTATTCCAGCTTACATTTCGGTATAAACTTCTTAGAACAAATAATACCAAACCAATTCCTAACATTCCGTAAACTCCAAATAGAGCTGTGTGTCCGTGTAAAGGTGTTGTATTTAAACCTTGCACGTAATATAATGCAATTGGCGGATTAATAATGAATCCGAAGATTCCGGCTCCAAGGAAATTCCAAAAGGCCACAGAAATCATAAAATAAATTGGCCATTTATAATCGGCAATCCATTGCGTTGATTTTGAGATTTTATAGTTTTGATACGCTTCAAATCCGATTAAAGTCAACGGAACCACTTCTAAAGCGCTAAATGTTGCTCCCAAAGCCATAATTGCGGTCGGAGTTCCTGAGAAATATAAGTGATGGAATGTTCCTAGAATTCCTCCAGACATAAAAATAATCGTTGCAAACAATACATTTAAAGTGGCTGTTTTTGTTTTTAATAATCCTAAACGAACAAACAGAAACGCAATTACAACTGTTGCAAATACTTCAAAAAAGCCTTCAACCCAAAGGTGAACAACCCACCATCTCCAATATTCTGCAATCGCTAAATTGGTTTGTCTTCCCCACATCAATCCTGCTCCGTAGAACATTGCGATTGCTGTACAAGAAACTAAGAACAAAATGATTAGGTTTTTCTCTTCTGTTTTTTTCTTTAAAACCGGAAGTAATGGACGAATCATTAAAGCCAACCATAAAAACAATCCAATTAAAAGAAAAATTTGCCAGAAACGTCCCAAATCAACATATTCGTAACCTTGATGTCCGAACCAGAAATTCTGAACCAAATTCAGTTTTTGCATAACACCAAACCATTGTCCAGCCATTGAGCCTAAAACAATAATCAAAAGCGCAATAAACAGAAAGTTGATACCAAAACATTGGAATTTAGGATCTTTACCCGAAACTGCTGGAGCAATATATAGTCCTGTTGCCAGCCAAGCCGTTGCAATCCAGAAAATGGCCAATTGGGTGTGCCATGTGCGTGTTACAGCATAAGGCAGGATTTTATCAATTGGGATTCCGTATAAGCCATTTCCTTCCACTCCATAATGCGCGGTAATAATTCCGAATACCATTTGTAAAACCATCAGCAGACTCACAATCCAGAAATATTTGGTTACCAATCCCATAGATTTTGTTTTTCCTTGCTTGATCAATGGATCTTCTTTGGGCAATGGAAATTCCTCCTCTTCACCAGATTTAGCATGATAGAAAACTAAGATTCCAACACTTAAAATCAATAAAATAATACTTACTCCAGACCAAGCTAAAAGCTCTGTAGTGGCAGTATTCCCAACCAATTCATCTGACGGCCAGTTGTGTGTATACGAAATATCTCCATCAGGACGATTCGTAACGGTTGCCCAAGTTGCCCAGAAGAAAAAGGCATTCATTTTATGCATTCTTTCAACGTCTGTAATAGCGTTTTTCGGAATCGCATAGTCGCCTCTCAGTTTATCAAATTTCGGGTCATTTGTAAAAAGACCTTTATAATATTCGCTTAAGCTTTCAATTGCTGCCAAACGGTTTTCAGAAATCGTAAGAATACCTGTATCTGCATTGTAACGATTGGTTCGTACATCTTTCTGAAGACGAATCTTTAAAGCGGATTGTTTTTCAGCATCCAATTCCTCATATTTTTTATTGAAATCTTTTTGGGCATAAATATCCAATATAAACGAAGCTTCCCTATGCAGCCAGTCAGCTGTCCAGTCCGGAGCCACATAAGCTCCGTGACCCCAGACAGATCCTACTTCCTGCCCACCTATACTTTGCCAGATGTTTTGTCCGTCTTTAATTTCGCTTTCGCTAAAAACAACTTTTCCGGAATCGGTTACGATTTCTTTTGAAACCGGCGGCGCCTGCTGATAAATTTCGTAACCATAATAACCAAGCACTGTAAATGATATACTCATTACCAATGCAAAAACGATCCATAATTTTTTTCTCTTTTCATCTTTTTTTGATTTAATAAAAGACTTTTTTATCTTTTATTGGTTTTAAAAAAACTCCAAAATCTATTTAAAGTATCTGGAGTCTTTGTTATTTACTCAACAATTAATACGCCTTTCATCAAGGCTACGTGACCTGGGAAAGAGCAAATAAATGGGTAAGATCCTTTTTTATCAATTGTAAATTCAATTGTATTTTCTTCCCCGCCTCCAATTAATTTAGTATGAGCGATAATTGAAGCTTTTTCAGATTCTGGAATATAATCCGTTGCTTTTGCATCATTAGCTTTTAAAGCGAAAGCAGCTTGGTCTGTTCCTTCTTGTAAAATCACCAAATTGTGTCCCATTGCTTCTTTGGGAATTTTACCAACGTGTTTCAAAGTCAACTTAATTGGTTTTCCTGCAACAGCTTTCAATTCGTTTGTACTAAACTGCATTTGGTCATTTCCTTCAATAAGCAAAACATTTTCTTCAGCTGCTACAGGTTGTACACCTTCTGTTGATGGTTCTGTTAGTTCTGTTGATTCTTCTGCCGGAACAGTTTCTTTTTTCCACAAGAAGTTATGGTTAAAAATCCCATTAGGATTAGTAATGAAAGTTTGGTTTTAGTATTCATTATTAAAATATTTATTAAATGTTAATCATTAATATTCAGTGTTTTTAAAAAGAAATCACCCGATTTTACCCCTGAAGCAAGCTGCTCTAAAGTCGTTTTAGCAAGCATTTCTAAAAGGAGTCCCCTTATTTTTTTAAACTCATGATGCACAGGACACGGATGATCTTCGGAACATTCTTTTAAACCAATGCCGCATCCCCTGTAAATTTTATCACCGTCAATGGCATCTACAATCTGAATTAGCTTAATTGATTTTACAGCTTCATCCGAAACTTCAAAACCGCCCCCTACACCTTTTGCCGAATGAATGATTCCGTTTTTAGTCAGGATTTGCATAATTTTTGCCGTAAAAGGTTCCGGAGAGTCAATTTCTTTGGCAACATCTTTTATTCCAACCCTAATCCCTTTGGAAGAATTGGTTGCAATAAAAATAGATGCCCTGATTCCGTATTCACATGCTTTTGAAAACATACTTTTGATGATTAAATTTCTTTACAAAGATAAAGAGGTTTTTAATTAAAGACAAACTTATCCTTAATTAGTTTTAATGAAGAAGAATTTATTTATAACCAAAATAATTATTGCCCCTGAAGACACTTATTCAGCTACAAATTCTAATAAAAACCAATTTTAATTTTAACTTTGAAAGTAATTAATGTTATAATATCCAAACAATGGCTCTGAGCAACTCAAAAGAATTAAAACTGGCCGTTCTTATTGATGCAGACAACGTTCCCTACAGCAATGTAAAAGGTATGATGGAAGAAATTGCAAAATTAGGAACTCCTACTACAAAAAGAATCTATGCCGACTGGACTAAACCAAATTCTAACGGATGGAAAGGTGTATTACTGGAACATGCTATCACCCCTATTCAGCAATACAGTTATACAGTAGGAAAAAATTCTTCAGATTCAGCCCTTATTATTGATGCAATGGATTTGCTGTATTCAGGCAAATTAGACGGTTTTTGCATTGTATCGAGCGATAGTGATTTTACGCGCTTAGCCATTCGGTTAAGGGAATCCGGCATGAAAGTAATTGGTATTGGAGAAAAGAAAACCCCAAACTCCTTTATTGTGGCCTGTGACCGTTTTATTTATATTGAGGTTCTGGATGGTGCTATTCAAAAGAAAAAACCAAAAACAAACACAACAGCTGATTCAAAAAAACCTGTTGAAAAACCATCCTCAAAAGCATTAAACAAAATAGACGATGGTACAATTGATTTAATTGAAGCCACAATCGAAGATATTGAAGATGATGATGGCTGGGCATTTTTAGGTGATGTCGGAAACCTGATTGTGAAGAAAAAACCTGAATTCGATCCCCGAAATTACGGTTTTTCGAAACTTACACCTATGCTGAAATCATTAACAGATATTCTCGAAATAGACGAAAGAGAGTCTGACAAAAAAGGAATCAAGCACGTTTATGTGAGATTACGATTTAATTAATTCAAATTATTATATTTTTTTAAAGTTTTATAAGCATGAGAAAAAAATTCTTTATTTACGGAGTTTTATTGTTTCTAATTGTTGCCACAATTTATTATTATACCGGACGAGGCTATTTACTCGTTTTTACTATCCCCGTTTTATTGATTATTGGAGTTTATAACACTTTACAAAAGAAACATGCTATTTTACGAAACTTCCCGGTTTTAGGCTATTTCAGATATTTATTCGAAATGATTGCTCCTGAAATTCAGCAGTATTTTATCGAAAGATCGACTGATGGAAAACCATTCTCCAGAAATCAGCGCTCAATGGTATATCAAAGAGCAAAAAACATCGATTCAAGCACTCCTTTTGGAACGCAGCAAAATTTAAATACAGATAGTTACGAAGGAATTAAACATTCTATATTTCCGGCTAAAGTTAACGAAGAACTTCCTCGTGTACTGGTTGGCGGAAAAGATTGTAAACAGCCATATTCTGCTTCTTTATTTAATGTTTCCGCAATGAGTTTTGGCTCACTGAGTGAAAATGCTGTCCGCGCCATAAATATAGGAGCCAAAAAAGGTAATTTTTATCAAAATACAGGAGAAGGCGGATTGACTGAATATCATCTTGCGGGAGGCGGCGATATTACCTGGCAGATTGGAACCGGATATTTTGGATGCCGTGATGCGGAAGGGAATTTCAGCCCTGAAAAATTTTCAGAAAAAGCAAATCTTCCAAATGTAAAAATGATTGAAATTAAGCTTTCGCAAGGTGCAAAACCAGGCCATGGCGGTGTACTGCCTGCTGCCAAAAACACTGAACAAATTGCAAAAATAAGAGGTGTCGTCCCTCACACCATGATCCTTTCTCCTCCCGGACATACAGCATTTTCTGATGCAAAAGGCTTGATTCATTTCATTAAACAATTACGTGACTTGTCTAATGGAAAGCCAATCGGATTTAAATTATGTATTGGAAACACAGCTGAGTTTGAAGCTATTTGTCACGAAATGATTGCTGAAGATATTTATCCTGATTTTATTACCGTTGACGGTGCCGAAGGTGGAACAGGAGCTGCCCCACTGGAATTTGCAGATGGTGTCGGGATGCCTTTTGAACCGGCTTTAATATTTGTAAACCAAACTTTGAGAGCATTAAATATTCGTGACAAAATACGTATTATTGGGAGTGGGAAAATCATTTCTGGCTATTCTATCCTGCATGCTGTTGCTTTGGGTGCAGATATGTGCAACAGTGCGAGAGGCTTTATGTTTTCACTGGGATGTATTCAGGCTTTGCGCTGTCATAATAATGAATGCCCAACAGGGGTCGCAACTCAGAATAAAATGCTCATGAAAGGTTTGGTCGTTACAGATAAATCAGAACGCGTTTATCATTTCCATAAAAATACACTTCACGCGGCAAACGAACTTTTGGCTGCAGCCGGAAAAACATCCTTTGCTGATGTTGATATCAATATCTTCATGAGAGGCGATGAATTTACCAATCTCTCAGAATTATATTTCCCGGATAACTTAAAAAATGTTACTGGACGGAATTAAATACAAAAGCCTCTTTGTTTGTTCAAAGAGGCTTCGTTTCATTTGAGTTGTACTCCAAATATTAAATTAAAGCTTCGCAGTCACTTTCACAGCTGAGTCACCTGAACCCGTTAACGCAGCTAATTCTTCCTGACCTATTAATTTTTGTGCAATTATGGAATTATTATAAGCCAAAAAGTAAACATCAAACTTGACACCTTCATCCACTAACTCTTTTGAAATCTGATCGTTTTGTATCATTCCTTTTAACAAATCAGGAAATGACTCGCTATACGTCTGTTTATTCTCATCTGTTTCCTCCAGATTAGTTTCAATTCTAATCTCAATTTTATTATCATTTAAAAATGCTTTAGCACTTGTACTTGTAATATTAGAACCTTTTATTGAACTTGAGGTATTGTAGGCAGTTACATGTTCCTGTATTTTTTGTTTTGTGTTTTTGCAGCTTACCAACATTAATACGACTGCAAAACAAAATGCGATTTGGGTAATTTTAATCATAATTTTTTAGGTTTTTTAGGTTAATTTTGTTAGTCTTAACTCAAACATAATAAAATATTAACACAAAAACAACATTTATATAAATTAACGAAAAATACATTTTTAAAAACCAATCAAATCTATAAGAATAAGATTAACAAACCTTTACAGAAAATAAATAAAAAGAGCCTCATTAATAGACTTAATGAGGCTCTTTGAAAAAACTTTGATTTTCTTCCTAAAAAATAATTTTACAAAAATTTACTTAGCCCCTCCTTATTTAGAATTTCGTGGACAAAAACTGTATTATCATCAGCTAAAAAATAAACATGAAATAAAACTCCTTCATCAATTAACTCTTTAGGAATTTGATTTTTCTTAATCATTTGTTTTAACAAAAGAGGAAAACTCGCTTCAGCGTTTTTTTTATTCGTTTCGTTCTGTTGTAAATCTGTCTCGAATCTTAATTCAATTTTATTATCATTGATATAACCTCTGGCTGTAGTAAGTGTGACATCATCTGCTTTAAAATGTACAGCCTCTTTATTATAAGCAACAACATACTCCTGCAATTTTTGTTTTGTGTTTTTACAGCTGATTACCACTAGTAAAGCAAGGACAGTAAATACAATTTTAGATGTTTTAAGAATCATATCTTTATACCTCATAGATGTTAAATTTCAACTTTTATTACAATTTTATTCAGCAATCCGTCAGTTATCATTGGTGCATGAACATCTTCCGGGAAAAGAATTACAAATTGATTTTTATTTAACTTGAAAAACATATCAGGAGCATCACTAAAAAAACGAACATCTTTCTCATCATTATAACCTCCGTTTGGAGTTTTACAATTGGCTCTTGGTTTCCATGCAAAAGTTTCAGTTTCACTTATACAAAACTGAATATCAATATTTTTATCATGACATTCAAAAGTATTTAAGCTTTCTTTAACTGTTTTTCCTTTTCCCTGAAATCCAAAAAATTTAACTCCTTCAATTTCATGTTTAAAATCGGCGGAAAGATTTTCTAAATCATTTTCGCGCAGATAATCAAAAGCTTTTTTGAAGGAAGGATGCAAAATTTCGTATTTTGCTGCATTTTCTAACAAATCTATAATCATATTCTATTATAATTTAATTGAGTTTTTCATGTAAAAATAGGATTTAATTTATTTCAATCTTTACAAATTATCTGTTTTAGTAAATCAATTACAACTTCTTTGTAACTTTGTTTATGGTAAATTTCCTTTAAAACAATCAAACATTTCTCTTGAAAAATCCCCGAATCCCTTATTTCATCTCTTTGTTTATTGTTGTTTTTCTTGGAATTATTTCTCGAAAAATTAATTTCATCCCTCTATATTTCGGAGATTTTCTTTACGCGGTTATGATTTATATTTTGTCAAGAATCTTTCTGATCAATCATAAACCGATTCAAATTGTCATTATTTCATTGATAACCTGCTACAGTATTGAATTCTTCCAGCTTTATCAGGCAGAATGGATTATTGCCCTTCGAAAAACACTTTTTGGAAGATATGTACTTGGTCAGGGATTTTTATGGACAGATCTTGCAGCTTATACTTTTGGTGTTGTTTTCGCCTTTATTACTGAAAAAATTATTTTAAAAAAACTACACGTATGAAACTTGTTTTTGCATCAAACAACAAAAATAAAATTAAAGAAATTCAAAATATCCTAAACGGATCTATACAAATATTAGGTCTGGAAGAAATTGGATGTCACGAAGAAATTCCTGAAACCGCAGATACCATTGAAGGAAATGCTGTTCTAAAAGCCAATTATGTAACTCAAAAATATGGCTATGATTGCTTTGCAGACGATACCGGTTTAGAAGTTCATGCATTAAATGGAGAACCCGGCGTTTATTCAGCAAGATATGCAGGAGAACATAAAGATTCGAATGACAATATGAACAAACTCCTGGAAGCTTTAAAAGATAAATCAGACAGAAGCGCGCAATTCAAGACCGTTATTGCATTAAATTTAAATGGCTCACAGCACTTGTTTACCGGAATAGCAAAAGGAAGCATTACTTTAGATAAAACAGGAAACAACGGTTTTGGATATGATCCGGTTTTTCAGCCAGAGAATTATACAGAAACATTTGCTGAACTGGCTTCTGAAATAAAAAATAAAACCAGTCATCGTGCAAAAGCAACTCAGCAACTAATTGATTTTCTGAATTCAAGAAAATAATTGTTTAAAATACAACATTTAAATAGGTAAAATTTATATTTTCAGACGTAAAATTCTTCATTTAATTACCAAATCGATTTTACAAGAAAGATAACTTTTTGATTATCAAATCATAACAAATACATAATTCTTGAAAATGGATTAGTTTATCTGAAATATTAACAGTAATTTTGCACCCTATTTTAAAAATACATATGAATAAATTTGAACAATTAGGATTGAATGAATCGTTACTGAAGGCGATTTTAGATCTAGGATTTGAGAATCCGTCAGAAGTACAGGAGAAAGCGATTCCCCTATTATTGGAAAAAGATACAGATATGGTTGCGTTGGCTCAGACAGGGACAGGGAAAACGGCAGCTTTCGGTTTTCCGCTAATCCAAAAAATTGATGCTGACAACAGAAATACACAGGCATTAGTTTTATCGCCAACAAGAGAACTTTGTTTACAGATTACCAACGAACTTAAAAACTACTCAAAATACGAAAAAGGTATTAATGTGGTAGCAGTTTACGGCGGGGCTAGTATTACAGAGCAAGCTAGAGACATTAAAAGAGGAGCACAAATTATTGTAGCAACTCCGGGAAGAATGCAGGACATGATTAACAGAGGTTTGGTAAACATTAAAAACATAGATTACTGTGTTCTTGATGAGGCTGATGAGATGTTAAACATGGGATTCTATGAAGACATCGTATCTATTTTATCTGATACTCCAGATCAAAAAAGCACATGGTTGTTCTCTGCAACTATGCCACAAGAGGTTGCCAGAATTGCAAAACAATTTATGAGCGAACCATTAGAAATTACAGTTGGAACTAAAAATTCAGGATCTGCAACGGTCTCACACGAATTTTATTTAGTTAACGCACGTGACCGTTACGAGGCTTTGAAACGTTTAGCTGATGCTAATCCGGATATTTTCTCTGTAGTTTTCTGTCGTACTAAAAGAGACACTCAGGCTATTGCCGAAAAATTAATTGAGGATGGGTATAGTGCTGCTGCGTTACACGGAGATTTGTCTCAGGCACAGCGTGACGGGGTAATGAAATCTTTCCGCGGAAGACAAATTCAGATGCTTGTTGCGACTGACGTTGCTGCACGTGGAATTGATGTTGATAATGTAACACACGTTGTAAACTATCAATTACCTGATGAAATTGAAACATACAACCACCGTTCAGGACGTACAGGTAGAGCTGGGAAACTAGGAACTTCTATTGTAATTGTTACAAAAAGTGAGTTGCGCAAAATTTCATCTATCGAAAGAATCATCAAACAAAAATTCGAAGAAAAGCAAATTCCTTCCGGAATCGAAATCTGCGAAATTCAATTGTTGCACTTAGCAACTAAGATTAAAGATACTGAGGTTGATCACGAAATTGACAACTACTTACCAGCAATCAACAATGTTCTTGAAGATTTATCTAAAGAAGAACTGATTAAAAAAATGGTTTCGGTTGAATTTAACCGTTTTATCGCTTATTACAAGAAAAACAGGGATTTATCATCTCAATCTGGCGAAAGACGTGAAAGAAATGATTCTGAGCCAAGAGAATTCAATAATAACGGAGCTGTTCGTTATTTTGTAAACATCGGTTCAAGAGACAATTTTGACTGGATGACCTTAAAAGATTACCTGAAAGAAACGTTAGACTTAGGTCGTGATGACGTTTTCAAAGTAGATGTGAAAGAAGGTTTCTCTTTCTTCAACACAGATCCTGAACATACTGACAAAGTAATGGAAGTATTAAATAACGTTCAGTTAGAAGGACGTCGTATTAATGTTGAGATTTCTAAAAATGACGGTGGCGGAAGACGTGACCACAACAACCGTGGTGGTGGAAGAAGTTCAGGACCAAGAAGAGAAGGAAACTTTGCCCCAAGACGTGAAGGTTCTGGTGGTGGATTCAGAAGCGACAGAAACTCAGCTCCAAGACGTGAAGGTTCTGGAGGAGGTTTTAGAAGCGAAAGAAACTCTGCTCCGAGAGAAGGAGGTTTCAGAAGAAACGAAGGAAATTCAGACAGAGCACCAAGACGTTCTGAAAGCTTTGGTGATTCGCCAAGACCAAGAAGACCGAGAAGAGATTAATTTTTAATTATCTTATAAATATAAAATCCCAAATTCCAGACAAAATTGGAATTTGGGATTTTTTTACATCTAAGAATCTTCCTCCTGTCTTTGTTAATTTTCTGATAATTATATTCTGATACTGCAAAATATTTAATCCTGATTTACTACTTTTAGTGCTTTAAATCAGGATATGAAATATTTCGCAGTTTTCTTTTTTACATTATTGTCAGCTATTGGTTTTTCACAGGAAACGACACCTACTGTTCCTCAAAGGGTTTCTGGTTACATCTATAACGATAACAGTAAAGAACCTATTCCTAATGTAAATGTCATCAACACCAACAAAGTCCGTGGTGCTATGTCTGATGCCAAAGGATATTTTGAAATAGATGTACAGGTTAATGACACACTCCATTTTTCTATTTTAGGTTTTCAATCCCTAAGAATCAGAGTAACAAATGACTGGGTAAAAAATAAGGTTACGAGAATTCAACTTACAGAAAAAGCAATTGCCCTGGAAGAAGTTGTTATTGCACCATTCCACTTAACCGGTTACCTGGAAGTGGATTCAAAATTAATTCCAACAAAAGAAAACTACCGCTACAGTATTTCAGGACTCACACAAGGTTATGAAGCTGGTGAATATTCTCCAAATGCTTTTGGAAAAGTTTTAGGTTCTATTTTCAACCCCGCCGATATGCTTTATAATTTCTTTGGAAAAAATGGAAGAGAACTCAAGAAACTGAAAGAAATGAGAAAAGATGATACTGTACGAAATTTACTGGAATCAAAATATGATCGTGAAACAGTAGCTGTTCTTTTAGGGATAAGCAAAGATGAAATTCCTCAAATTTTAGAGCGCTGCAGCTACTCAGAAGCTTTTATCCAGGAAGCAAATGATTTACAGATTATGGATGCTATAAGTGCTTGCTATGAGCAATATAAAGTTTTGAAAAGAAACTAATCTAAAAAGTGGTCAGTGGTCAGTTTTTTTTTAGTGATCAGCTTTTAGTAATCAGTTAAAATAAAAAAGAAAGCGATTCAAATTTGAATCGCTTTCTTTTTTATAACAATGAGTATTACTGAATACTACTTCAAAGGTATATTCGAAAGAATTTCCAAAACAAATTTCCAGTATTTCTGAGCAGAATAAATACTCGCTCTTTCATCTGGCGAATGCGCCCCATGAATTGTCGGCCCAAAAGAAATCATGTCCATATCAGGATAATTTGTCCCCAGAATACCGCATTCTAAACCAGCGTGACAGGCAACAACTTTAGGTTTTTCACCATTTTGTTTTTCGTAAATATCTTTTAAAACTTCTAATATTTCCGAATTTACATTTGGTGTCCAACCCGGATAAGAACCTGAAAGTTCTACTTCACAACCCACTAATTCAAAAGCAGAACGCAAAGAATTTGCCAGATCAAATTTGGATGATTCAACAGAAGAACGGGTTAAACATCCTACCAAAATCTCTCCGTCCTTGATAATAACACGGGCAATATTATTTGAAGTTTCTACTAAATCAGACATGTCTGCGCTCATCCTGTAAACACCATTATGAGCTGCATAAATCGCCCTGATAATTCCTTCCTGAACACCTAAATCCATTACTTTTTCAGGCAGATCACTTTTTACGATTTCTATAGACAAATTCGGTTCAGTAGTTTTATATTCCGTTTTAATATCGTTGATAATTTCCTGCATATCAAAAATGTAGGCTTCATCAAACATTTCCGAAATAATCACTTTTGCAACACTTTCTCTCGGAATTGCATTTCGTAAACTTCCACCGTTAATTTCAGCAATCTGAAGTCCGAAGTTTTCAAAAGCATCAAACAACAAACGGTTCATAATTTTATTGGCATTACCTAATCCTTTATGAATATCCATTCCTGAATGGCCACCATTTAATCCTTTTACCGTAATAGTGTAACCTACAGAACCTTCCGGAACTTGCTCATCATGATACGTTCTTGTTGCCGTTACATCAATTCCTCCGGCACATCCAATATCAATTTCATCATCTTCTTCAGTATCCAGATTCAACAAAATCTGGCCTTGCAAAATTCCGCCTTTTAAGTTTAAAGCTCCTGTCATTCCGGTTTCTTCATCAATCGTAAATAAAGCTTCAATTGCAGGATGCGGAATATCTTTGCTTTCGAGAATTGCCATAATTGTTGCTACTCCAAGCCCATTGTCAGCCCCAAGTGTAGTTCCTCGCGCACGTACCCAGTCACCATCTACATACATATCAATTCCCTGGGTTTCAAAATCAAAAACTGTGTCAGCATTTTTTTGATGCACCATATCAAGATGCCCCTGCATTACGATTGGTTTACGATTTTCCATTCCCGGAGTTGCCGGTTTTCTGATGATTACATTTCTGATTTCATCTTCAAAAGTCTCCAAACCTAAGCTGTTGCCAAAGTTTTTTATAAACTCAATTACACGTTCTTCCTTTTTTGAAGGACGCGGAACGGCATTTAAATCTGCAAATTTATTCCAAAGTGCTTTTGGCTCCAGATTTCTTATTTCCTGACTCATATATTTTGTTTGATGTTTAACAATTAAGAGTCCCAAAGTTACAAAGTTTAAATTCTTTTTCGATACTAATTAATATTGTATTTATATTTACGTATCCAAAATATACACTGTGAAATCAAAATACATTTTACCTTTATTTCTTTTAATTCAGATTCTCTTTTTAAAAATCCTTCCTTTCTATCCGGATTTTGTTGAAGGTGCTTACAGCAACAATTTTTATATCAGAATTTCTCACTTCTTCAGAACACTTTTAGGGAAAATTCCGTTTTCAGTTGGCGACTGTATTTATGCGATTTTGATTATTTCCATGATCAGGTGGTTTTGGAAAATCAGAAAAACATGGAAAGCAGACTGGAAAGATTATCTTCTTAAAATCTTAGGTAAAGTTTCTGTTTTTTACTTTTTCTTTCATCTTCTTTGGGCGTTCAACTATTACCGCGAACCGCTTTTTCAAAAAATGGAAATTAAAAAAGAATATACAGATGCTGAATTGTTGGCTTTTACAAAAAGATTAATCGTCAAAACGAATGAAATTCAGCTACAGATTACCAAAAATAAAAACACAAAAGTGATTTTTCCGTACTCCCAGAAAGAAGTTTTTAAGATGAATCTAAACGGATATGATAATCTGGCTGAAGAATATCCTTATTTTAAATACGAAATTCTAAGTGTAAAAAAATCTCTATTCAGCGTGCCTTTAACTTACATGGGCTTTGGCGGTTATCTGAATCCGTTTACCAATGAAGCCCAGGTAAATGATTTGTTGCCCATGTACAACTTTCCTTTGACCAGTGCGCATGAAATGGCACATCAGATGGGGTTTGCGAGCGAAAGCGAATGTAATTTTATTGGTGTTCTGGCATCAGTTAAGAATGATAATTTATATTATCAATATTCTGGCTACAGTTTTGCACTTCGCTATTGCCTTGGTATCTGGCAATTCAAAAACGAAAAAATTTTCGAACAGTTAAAAAAACAAACCCACACCGGAATTTTAAAAAATTATCAGGAAAGCCGTGATTTCTGGAAAAAATATGACACTTTTATTGATAAAGGTTTTCATTTTTTGTATGATAATTTCCTGAAAACAAATAATCAAAAAGAAGGAATGGAGAGTTATAGCAAATTCATTGACTTAATGGTGAATCATTATAAAAACAGAAAATTATAATTATGCTGTAACAAAATTGACAACATCACTACTAACAACCATATGAGCGAAAACCTAGAACATTCTTTTGTTGTGCAATTGCAAGCAAACCAGAATATAATCCACAAGATTTGTAGATTATATACTGCCGGCGAAGATGCCCACAAAGATCTGTTTCAGGAAATTACCATTCAGCTCTGGAAAGCATATCCTAAATTTAGGGGCGACAGCAAATTCTCGACCTGGGCTTATCGCGTTGCCTTAAATACCGCCATTACCTTATACCGAAAAACAAAGCGAACCGTATCTACAGTAGAATATGAAAACCACCAGCATTTTGTTAAAGATGTTGATTACAATTATGAAGAAGAAGAACAGATTAAACTAATGTACAAAGCAGTATATCAGCTCAATGATATTGAAAAGGCATTGGTTTTTATGTATCTGGAAGACAAAGATTATCAGGAAATAGCCGAAACTTTAGGAATCAGTGAAGTGAATGCACGAGTGAAAATGAACCGAATTAAAGGGAAACTTAAAAAAATATTAAATCCTTAAAATACCACCATGAAAGAACTGGATTTATTAAAAAAAGACTGGAAAAAGAACGCGGATTCTTTTGAACAAATTTCAGAAATAGAAATTTATAATATGATTCATAAAAAGTCATCTTCAACTGTAAAGTGGATTTTGATTATTAGCATTTTGGAAGTAATGTTTTGGACTGTATCCAATTATTTTTCTAATATTGATGATATCCTTCAAAAAATAAATCATCCCGAAATTGTACTTTTTATGGAGATTATGATGTATGTTAATTACGCTGTAATCCTGGCTTTTATCTATTTTTTCTACAAAAATTATAAAACCATTACAATCACAGTTTCTACTAAAATATTAATGCAAAGTATTTTAAAAACTAGAAAAACAGTTCAATATTACGTATGGTATAATTTAGGAATAGTCGTAATATCATCGATTTTAAGCTTTTTTATTGGATATGTTTACAATCCAGATATGGCCTTAATACGTGAAAAACTGGCACTAAATGGAAAAGCAATGTTGGTATCTGTAATTACAATGGTATTGATAACATTACTATTTGTTGGATTTTTCTGGTGTATTTACAGATTGGTGTACGGAACTTTGTTACGCCGTTTGTATGCAAATTACAAGGAATTGAAGAAAATTGATTTTTAGAAAAAGTTTTAAGTTAAAATATTTACTTCAAATTTAATTTTCACCTTCAGATCCTTTATAACTCCATCTTCTCATTTCATTAAGTTCTTCCTGGGCTTTTAATTCTTCTGCAGGGATAACTTTTAAAAATGATGGATGCTGTTCTATTGCATATTCAACTTTTTCAACAATTTCCTCAATAGTATCATTTTCATAATCAATCTCAAGAGGCTCTTTGATAATGAATGATTGAAGGATATTTTTCTTTTTCATTCGCAATCCTTTCTTGTCAAATGAACGACGGAAACCGTCAATAACAATTGGAATAACTATTGGTTTGTGTTGTTTGATGATATGAGCAGTTCCTTTTCGGACAGGTTTAAACGATTTTGTAGTACCTTGTGGAAACGTAATTACCCACCCGTCATTAAGTGCGATTTTGATATTTTCAGTATCGTTTGGATTAACATCTCGTTTTTCTGTCACGTCAACCCCTTTTGCCCGCCAGGTTCTTTCTACAGTTATCGCCCCAACATAAGCCAGAATTCTTGGCAGCAAACCAGCCTGCATTGTTTCTTTAGCGGCAACATAATAAATATTCATTTTAGGCTGCCATAAGTAACCTATGTTTTTAATGGTATCCTGACGGCCGCTTAAACTGGCGTTAAAAACATGAAACATTGCTACCACATCAGCAAAATAAGTCTGATGATTGGAGATAAACAAAACGTTGGTATCCGGTAACGTTTTAATAATTTCAGATCCTTCGATCTGTAATTCATTAAAACCTCTATATCGCCTATGTGTCATGGTGCCCAAAATACGGATCAACCATTTTTTGACGAATAATATATGTCCGAAAGGATTTCGCTTAAACAATCCCATAGCAGTGAATTATGTTGTTTTTGTTAGGCCGCAAACATACAAAATTTATTTTTTTGGAAAATTTTATAAAAAATTCTTCCAAAAAACAGTTATTGTAATGAATATCAAATCATTAAATTTACGTTTTTAAATCTTTTCTTCAAAAGTAATTTTCAAAACTTCTCTCAATTCACTTAACATCATCGCAGTTGCGCCCCAAACCACATGATTCTGAATATTAAAAGCCGGAACCGAAATATTCTCTGCGTAAGAAGTTGATAACGTGGCTTCGATTATAATTTCATCATTTAAAAAAACAGATAGCGGAAGTTCAATAATATCAGCAACTTCCCTGACATCTGGGTAAAATGACAATTCCCGCACAGAAATACCTAAAAAGGGATGCACCAAAAAATTACTTGGCGGAATATACATTGGCGTAAACTCCTTAACAATTTCTATTTTTTCAGATGAAACTCCTATTTCTTCCTGTGTTTCCCTCAAAGCTGTTTCCCGAAAATCAGCATCTGAAATTTCATACTTGCCTCCTGGAAAAGCAATTTGAGAAGAATGTACTCCATTATAAGCATTACGTACAATTAAAACCAAATGTGTTTTATTACTTTTAGGATACAGCAGCATCATAACCGCAGCAGTCCTCGGACTTTTAGTTGACAAATCAAGGCTTTTAATTAGCTGAATCCTTTCTGGGGGAGCCATTTTTACATGTGCGTTTTCTGCCGGAAGTGCAACCGGAATTAAATTAGGAACATGTTGTAAAAAATCCTGAAAATCCATAATCAAAGTTTATTTTTGTACTTTCAAATAAAATATAAATATAGTCCAGAAAACGCGGTTGCACAAGTTTTCTAAAACCAAACCCCTGAAAATGTACAGCAGAGAAGAATCACAAAAACTAAAAAGAGAATTCTGGGTAGCATTTGCCGAGAAATATCCCAGAAAGTGGGTGCTTTATGATACTAAGATCAAAGACTTTTCTTTTAAATTTTATATAGATAATAAAAAAGCGCAGGTCTTAATTGATATCGAACACCGAAGCGATGAAAAACGAATGGCTTATTTTGAAAAATTAGAAGCATTAAAAAACATCTTAGAAGAAGAATTCATCAAAGATTTAGTTTTCGAAAAAAACTTCACATTAGAAAGCGGAAAAACCATCAGCCGTATTTGGGTTGAAAAAACCGGGGTTGGGTTCAGCAATCGAAATAACTGGGAGACTATTTTTGATTTCTTTTTCGAAAAAATGAATGCCTTGGAAATGTTTTATTTAGAGTATGATGAGTTTATTAAGGATATTGAACAATAAATTGAAGGACTACTTATTTATAAAAAACAAAACTGTTTTTAAAGTAAACCTACTTTAAAGCAGTTTCTAACTTTTGATTTTGCAATTTTATCATTTCCTTAAGCTTTTCTATTTCTTTACTTTGATTATCAATGCTTTTTATTTTTTCATTGTACTCTTCTAATTTCTTATTTTGCTCAATAACATACAAAGTAAGTTCCTCAACCTTTAATAATAATTTAGCATTCATCTCACTAAGATTTATCCCTTCACTTTCCATTTTAGCAGCAGGAGCAATCTCTGGAAGATGTTTATTAGCTTTAATATATTCATCTAATTTATTAAGGGGTAACAATGGGTAATCATTTTCAAAAACAAAATCACAGCCTTTATTTAAACATACTTTTACTTCTTCAGCCCTAATAGAACCATATACATCTAAAAGACCTGTATTAGTCATCCTTAAGCGTTCTACACCACCCACAAAAAACTTATGAGATGTAAAATGGTGAAATTGAAGCCCATCATCCCATGCAGGATTACTAATCTTATAGTGCTCTTTATTTTCTGAGCGATCAAAATAGATTTTTTTAAAACCTAAAGTTATATCACCATTCACTTCAAGTTTAGTCTGCGGGTCTGAAACTCCTATTCCTATATTTCCATTTTGTTGAATTCTTAAAACTTCTCCAGATAGAGTAAAAAATTTATGAGATGTGTAATGATGATACTGAAGTCCATCATTCCAAGCTGGATTACTAATTTTATAAAACTCTCTATTGGCAGAACGATCTAGATAAATCGTTTTAAAATCCAAAGTTATATCTCCATTGATTTCAAATTTTGTTTTAGGATCTGACACTCCAATCCCAACATTATTATTAATAGAATTAGAAACTCCACTTATACCATTAGGGACGTATAGATTTTGTGAAAAAGATTTTATAACAATAAAAAAGAACAAAAAAAAGGGAAAAGTATTTTTAAATTTCATAGATATGATTATAATTAACAAATATGCACTATTTTTACTTATACATTAAAAATATTATACACAATAATGTGCTTATCATAATTAATATAGAGCTGTTTACGGTAGTCCTGCTTTTTTCGGGTAATAATTGAAATTTTACAGTCAATACCACTATTGTCTTTGCATACAAATGAATAGACAATATCGGTATCATTTTCTTCCCTCTCGATGTATTCAATGATATTAAAAAGCTGTATTTCCTGTGAATACACCACAATTCTATGTTTTTCTGTATCGAGTATCACAGAAA
The DNA here is from genome assembly GCF_029625295.1 of Flavobacterium gyeonganense. Lineage (NCBI taxonomy): Bacteria > Pseudomonadati > Bacteroidota > Flavobacteriia > Flavobacteriales > Flavobacteriaceae > Flavobacterium > Flavobacterium gyeonganense. The sequence goes on from NZ_CP121112.1 coordinate 607,352, forward strand.
GGTTAACCAAATCAAGATTTGACCATTCGCCCCATTTACCTTTATCATTTTTTTCTAAAACACTGAAACCCGATGTTCTAAAACGATAAGACTGACTGTAAGTTTGCTGGATTCCTAATGCAAGAAAAAGAAGTATGATATAATTGCGTAAAATATTCATAATGTTAGAGGAGCTATTAAAACTCAAATTTACTTTTTTCCTGATAAGCAGCTTTAAAATCGGCTATTATTTCATGAATTATTTTTTCTGCTGGTAAAATTTCATGGATTAATCCTGCTATTTGTCCTATTTCAAGTTCCCCTTCTTCAAGATCGCCTTCAAACATTCCTTTTTTTGCTCTTGCCCTTCCTAAAAGCTCTACTAGGTCTTCTTTTGAGGGACACTTTTTATATAACTCCTGAATATCTTCGTAAAATTTATTTTTAATCAAACGAACAGGCGCTAATTCTTTCAGCGTTAATTGTGTATCACCTTCTTTTACCCCCACTATTTTTTGCTTGAAATTAAGGTGTGAAGATGATTCTGTTGAGGCAGCAAAACGGCTTCCTATCTGAACTCCGTCTGCCCCTAAAATCATCACTGCCAGCATTCCTCTTCCGGTAGCGATTCCACCCGCTGCAATAACCGGAATCTGAATTTTTTCTTTTACCATCGGAATCAAAGTCAGCGTTGTGGTTTCATCACGACCGTTATGACCTCCGGCTTCAAAACCTTCTGCTACAATAGCATCAACGCCGGCTTCTTGTGCTTTTAAAGCAAAAATACTGCTACTGACAACATGCACAACGGTAATTCCTTTTGATTTTAAAAATGAAGTCCAGGTTTTAGGATTTCCTGCCGAAGTAAATACAATTTTGACCTCTTCATCAACTACAATATTCAGAATTTCTTCAATATTTGGATATAACATCGGAATGTTGACACCAAACGGTTTATCAGTAGCTTTTTTGCATTTCTGGATGTGTTCCCGTAAAACTTCAGGATACATTGAACCTGCCCCAATAAGCCCTAAACCACCGGCATTACTTACTGCTGCAGCTAATTTATAACCGCTGTTCCAAATCATCCCTCCCTGAATGATTGGGTATTTTATATTAAAAAGCTGCGTGATTTTATTCATTGAAAGTTATTGTTTTATAATCTTTCCGGTTTTATGCAAACCATCCGCATCAAAAGTATAAAAATAGAGGCCGCTTTTTAATGATTCTACTGAAAGATTTGGATTTTGATGCGTTATATTTTTGTCAATTACTTTTTGGCCTAAAACAGAATAGACAATAACCGATGCATCATTTATTTGATTAGAAAAAGTGAATGTTATAGTAGTTTTAGCGGGATTCGGATAAACAGCAAAATCTTTATTTACAAAGCTATCAACTGCTAATGCAGCACTGAAATTTGGAATTCCGTAACCGTAATTATTATCAGGTGCTGAATATTTATCTGAAGACTGAATAACCATGTTTCTAATCTCCTTATTTGTTTTTTCAGGATACGCCTGCCATAAGCAAGCAATCATTCCGGCCATAATTGGGCATGAAAAAGAAGTGCCGTCAGAAACACCAATATTCCCCGAAACATCGGCAACCACAGCATCTTTACCTTGTGCCATAACATCTGGTTTTATTCTTCCGTCATAACTTGGCCCTATAGAACTAAATCCGGATCTTACTTTAGAAGCTGTAACTGCACCAACTGTAATAACAGAAACAGCATCTGCAGGCCCTCCAATATGTTTTTCGGTCTGATTTCCTTCGTTTCCAGCTGAAGCAACAACAATAATTCCTTTACTAAAGGCAATTTCAGCACCCCGGGATATAAAATTTGTTGTTCCGTTCATATCGCTGTAGGTATGATTATATTCCGGTCTTGTAAAATCACCAAAATATCCTAACGAAGTTGTAATGATATCAACACCTAGCCTGTCTGCTTCTTCTGCAGCCTCGACCCAAAGCGATTCCTCAACCGGACATTCTGAAGCATCATCTTCTGTAATAAACAAATAATAAGAAGCATCGGGAGCAGTACCTATCAGTTGGTTTTCTTTATATCCTCCCATAGTCGAAAGAACTAAAGTCCCATGGCTGTCACCCGTATAAAAATTGGCGTTCCTGGAAACATAATCATAACCACCCAAAATTTGGTTGTTATCTCTTAATTTTTGAAAAGGCTGCGCCGTATTTACTCCTGGAAAACCACCGTCTAAAACAGCGATTATTTTTCCCGATCCCGTGTAATTTTGCTGGTGCAGAACATGTCCGTTCAGCATCTGAATCTGGTTTGCAGAGGTTCCGTAATTATAATTAATGGTTGTTTTAAGTTTATTTTTCGTTTCTGCAATTTGATTTTCACTAACCTTTTTAGAAGTTATATTTAATGCCTTATTCGCAAAAACAACTTTATCAACAAATTGCAATGTCTTCAATGCATTAATATTTACCTGGCTCCCTCTGATATGAAGTGCGTTTAGCCACTTAGACTGTGCCATAACAGTAATTCCCGCACTCGATTTTACCTGATTAACGTAAGTAACTTCCAAAGGAACATCAGTAAAATTCAATCCTATGTTTTGGCTGGATCTTCTATCAAGAGAACGCTGAGAAAGCATTAATGTGGGAGTATCAAAATAAGTCTGAGCGTTGGGTTTAGCATTAAAATAAACCCACGCATCTTCCTGCGAAAACATCGTGGTCGAAATCAATAAGAATAAAACAGCGTAATGTATCTTCATAAAATTTACTTTTTAAGGCTTGAACCTTTAAAAGTATAAAGCTATGAAATTACTCCCGAACCAACTAATTCATTTTCTAAATACCATGCTACAAATTGGCCTTCAGTAATTGCTGATTGCGGTTCTTCAAAACGAACATACATTCCGTCTTCAAATTGGTATAGAGTAGCTTTTTGCAGCGGCTGGCGATAACGGATTCTCGCCATTACTTCCATGGTTTCGCCCACTTTTAAAGTCTTATCGCTACGAATCCAGTGGACTTCTGATTTTTCTATAAATAATGCTCTTTTGAACAAACCGGGATGATTACTTGTCAGACCGGTGTATATTGTATTGGTTTCAACATCTGTTGCAATAACAAATAACGGATCAGTAGTTCCGCCAACGTTTAAACCTTTTCGCTGTCCAACCGTAAAATAATGAGCACCCTGATGTTTACCCATAAATTTTCCCATTTCAGGACGATAATCCAATTTTTGAGCTTCGATTTTTAATTCTTCTTTCAAAGATAATCCTGCTGGTTTTTCGACGTTGTAAATAGGATCATTTTTATCAATCTGAACAATTTCCCCTTCTTTAGGCTGCAATTTTTGCTGCAAAAATTCTGGCAAACGCACTTTTCCAATAAAGCAAAGTCCCTGAGAATCTTTCTTTTCAGCTGTGACCAACTCCATTTCAGCTGCAATTTCGCGAACCTCAGGTTTAGTCAAAGCACCAATTGGAAATAATGCTTTAGATAATTGCTCCTGAGATAACTGACATAAAAAATACGACTGATCTTTATTATTATCAGCTCCGGCGATTAATTGATAAACAGTCTTTCCATCAACTTCGATTTCACTTTTTTGACAATAATGTCCCGTTGCTACATAATCTGCACCAAGACTTAAGGCAATTTTCATGAAAACATCAAATTTGATTTCACGGTTACAAAGCACATCAGGATTTGGAGTTCTCCCTTTTTCGTATTCATTGAACATATAATCAACGATCTTTTCTTTGTATTCTTCGCTTAAATCGACAGTCTGAAACGGTATTCCAAGTTTTTCAGCTACTAACAGAGCATCATTACTATCTTCTAACCACGGACATTCATTTGAAATAGTAACAGAGTCATCGTGCCAGTTTTTCATAAAAAGACCAATAACTTCATACCCCTGCTGCTGCAGTAAATAAGCTGCAACACTTGAATCTACTCCACCGGAAAGTCCAACAACTACACGTTTCATTCTAAATCTTTTATATTTTTACAAGGGTGCAAAGATAAATCAAATTATAGATAATTAGGGTAGTTTTGATTACTTTATAACATACTGAAATTGACAAAGCTTATTGTAATTCATTTTTTCCAATAAGCTTTTGATTTTGTTTTTTCTTGTTCGGTAGATTAAATTTTGTTTATATCACGGAAGTAAAATTATCCCGCAATACTTTTACTATTGTTTCTTTTCAGCCGGATTTTTATTAGTTACTATTTTTTCAGAAATTTTATTGATATTCTTCGGATCACTCATATTGAGTTCCTTCGTAAGCTTTCCTTTTACATAAAATTTCCAAATTCCTGCTTTTTTTCCATTCAGGAATTTACCTTCTGAAGCCACAACTCCATCTAAGTCATAAAAAACAGCGTCACCATTATACTGGTCATTTGCATATGTTGTTTGTTCTAAAATGATTCCGTTTTGGCCAAATTTTTTATATACGCCTTCTTTCAGACCATTTTTATACGTCATTTCTTCTGCCACTTTTTCATTTGGATAATAAACGGTTCTTTTTCCTTCCAGTTTACCGTTCTTATAGTTTTCAAGCGTCATGATTACTTTTGAAGCTTTATGGTAATATTTCCATTCCCCTTCATATTTTTTGTCAATCACTTTTCCTTCACTTACCTTGTTTTTTTTCTGATCATAGAAAATTGTATAAGCACTTCCGTCATTTGCACTAAAGTCACGGGTTGCAATTACATCTCCTTTTTTAGTATCATCAAAAAATTTAAAAATCCCAACTTCTTTTCCGTGGCTAAAAGTTCCTTCATAACGAGGTCGTTTCGAAATTTCATAAGTCCCTTTCCAGACACCATCTTTTTTTCCGTTGGCATCGAGTTTATTAAAATCCTGCGCAAAACCTGCGGCACTTATCAAAAACAAAATCCAAAAATTTCTCATATTTTCTTTTTCTATATAACAACAAAGATTGATTTTTAGTATTGCAAAGGTATAACCATTAAACAGAAACTCCTTTATCTATTACTAAAAAGTCTTTAAGAGCTGAGATTTGAATCTTTTTCATGTCAGTAAATAAAATTTAAAAAAAGCTTTTATAATAATTGAATAACTTTTGCAAATTAACCTATATTCGCAAAAAATAATATAGCAAAAAAATATAACGCAAATTAAATCCGGAGCCTGATGAAATCCTTAAAATTATTCTTACTTACACTTTTTATAGGTGCCTCACAATTACATGCACAAGCAAAAGTGGAATCTATCATCTATAAATTCCACCCACATTATATGACTACTGATATAGGTCAGACTGTCGCAGGAACTTATTTGATTGAAGGAAAAAAACAACCCGTTATTGAAATCAATGCTGATGGTACTGGTATTATTCAATTGGCCAATTTATCTAAAAAGAAAATAACCTGGGGAATAGAATGTTCTGATGAAGGTATTCCTATCTTCAAAGAAGGCTACGACAGTTCTTCTTATACATTTTGGTATAAAATAACAGGAACAGGTGAATGGCTTTATACACAGTTTTTAATTATTCCTGGCAAGAAAAAAATGTATCTTATGGGAGATCGTGTAAAATATTATGGAGAAACCCAAGTAAAAAATGAGGAGGAATAATTAACCTTTTTTATATGAAGTAAAGCAAAAATAAAAACGTTTTATCTGATTTTATCAACACTTCTGAAAATTTCAGCTTTTTATTTCATGAAATAAAAAATTATACCTAATTTTTATTTAATTTGCAATAAACTTCAATATCTCATCTAATGGTTACAATCACACGCCTTTTTGATTTCCCTTATTATCAACAAGAAACTTACAATCTTCAGGTTGCATTCGCTACCAAAAAAAATGGGGTTTGGGAAAAAACATCCAGCAGTGAATATATTACTAAAGCCAATGCTGTTTCAAGAGCACTATTGCGCCTGGGTGTTCAAAAAGATGATAAAATTGCCTTAATAACTTCTAACAACCGTACGGAGTGGAATATCATGGACATTGGGATTCTCCAGACCGCAGCGCAAAACGTTCCAATCTACCCTACAATTGCTGAAGAAGATTATGAATATATTTTAAACCACAGCGGCAGTATCTATTGTTTTGTTTCTGATGAAGAAGTACTTCAGAAGGTAAATGCTATAAAAGCAAATGTACCGACCTTAAAGGAAGTTTATTCTTTTAACGAAATTTCAGGCTGCAAACACTGGTCGGAATTACTGACTCTGGGTGATGACGAAAGCAACCAGACAGAAGTTGAAGCCAGAAAAGACAGTATCAAAGAAGACGATTTAGCTACTATAATTTATACTTCCGGAACTACCGGAAGACCTAAAGGCGTTATGCTTTCGCATAAAAATATTGTATCGAATGTATTGGACAGTGCTCCAAGAATTCCGTTTGATGCCGGAAAAAGTACCGCTTTAAGTTTTCTCCCAATCTGCCATATTTTTGAAAGAATGATTTTGTATATCTATCAATATTATGGTGTTTCTGTTTACTTTGGGGAATCCATTGAAAAAATAAGTGATAATTTAAAAGAAGTACGCCCTACGGTTATTACAGCCGTACCAAGGCTTTTGGAGAAAGTTTACGATAAAATTTATGCCAAAGGAACTGAACTGACCGGTATCAAGAAAAAACTCTTTTTCTGGGCGATTGATTTAGGCTTAAAATATGAACCATACGGCGCCAATGGATTTTGGTATGAATTTCAGTTAAAAATTGCCCGAAAACTGATTTTCAGTAAATGGAAGGAAGGTTTGGGCGGCAGACTGGATTTAATGGTTTCGGGAAGTGCCGCTTTACAAACGCGTTTATCCAGAGTTTTTGCTGCTGCCGAAATTCCGGTTATGGAAGGCTACGGTTTAACAGAAACATCTCCTGTAATTGCCGTAAACGACCAGAGAAATAAAGGTTTCAAAATTGGAACTGTTGGAAAACCTATCCGTAATCTTGAAGTGAAAATTGCTGAAGACGGAGAAATTCTTTGTAAAGGGCCAAACGTAATGCTAGGTTATTACAACGATCCTGAAAAGACTGCTGAAGCTTTACAAGATGGTTATTTCCACACGGGCGATATTGGAGAAATTGACAGTGAAGGTTTCTTAAAAATCACCGACCGTAAAAAAGAAATGTTCAAAACATCAGGAGGGAAATACATTGCACCTCAGATGATTGAAAATGCGATGAAACAATCCCGTTTTATCGAACAGATTATGGTGATTGGTGAAGGCGAAAAAATGCCGGCAGCTTTTATTCAGCCGAATTTTGAATTTGTAAAAGAATGGGCGAAAATCCATAAAATCAATTTAGGAAATTCTACTGCTGAAATTGCTTCTAATCCCGATGTAATTAAACGAATTGACGAAGAAATTGAAAATATCAACAAGAAATTCGGACACTGGGAACAAATCAAACGTTTTGAGCTTACCCCGGACATATGGTCAATCGATGGCGGACAGCTTACTCCTACCTTAAAATTAAAACGTAAAATTATTAAAGAAATTTATAAGGATTTATACGCAAAAATCTACGGAAACCAATAATTAATCAAAATATAATAACCTAAAACGGCTGCCCTAAAAGACAGCCGTTTTTTAATTTAACAAATTAATTATGCAGACACCAGTGCATAACTTTAGCAATGTTTTTGGCATCGTCAATTCCGCGGTGATGTGTTCCTTCAAGCGGAATATTCAACAGATGCAAAGCACCGTTCATTCCGGTTGGTTTTTGCAAACCGAATTTTTCAGCAAAACAGGTTTTGACATTAATATGCTCCTCGCCCATTGGATAAGAAATTCCAAACAATCTACATTGTTTTTTAAGCATATTCAGATCGTACTGACCGTAACTTGCCCAAGTGTATAAATCGGGTTGGTATTCATCTGTCAATTGATTAATCGCTTCTTCAAAACTTACTCCGTTTTTGTCAAGTAAATCCTGAGTAATAGTTGTAAGTTCTGTACAAAACGGACTCACTGTTGAACGCTGCGGTTTTATTAAAATACCTTTGTTTTTGGTAATTTCACCTGTTTGCGCATCTAAGACTGCTAATCCAATCTCAATAATTTCATTTTGCTGCCCTTTCGGGACCTCGCCCTGCCAGCATGTGGCTTCTAAATCGATAATAATAATTTTATCTGTAGTTTTCATTTTGCTTAAATTTTAATAATTATTTAAAAAAAACCACCAGTCTTTTAAACTGGCAATTTTCTCATTTAACGAAAATCTCTTTCAACTGACCGATGACGTTTCCGCTTCCTGAAATCGTGATTTCCCCAATTTTATCAGCGATTTTTTCTACATACTCCATCTCTTTCAATTTCCATAACATTTCGTTTTCCTCCATCAATTTTGCGGTGTTCAGTAAACTTCTTGTCGAAGCTGTCTCTTCTCTTCTCATAATCGTGTTTGCCTGCGCTTTTTTCTCGGCAATCAAAACCTGATTCATGATTTCTTTCATATCTCCCGGAAGAATAACATCCCTTATACCGGCATCAGAAATAAACAAACCAAGTTCATTTACTTTAGAATTGACATCTGTCACAATATCATGGGCAATAGTATCTTTTTTGCTCAATAATTCGTCAAGCGTTAATCCGCCAACAAAAGCTCTTAAAGCCAATTGCATTAAAACATACAACTGTTTTTCAAAATCTTTGTTTTCAATCAAAGCTTTCAAAATATCCACAACCTGATATCTTACAAAGAAATTGATTCTCAAACCTGCTTTATCTTTGGTCAACAATTCCTGACCTGAAATCTCTACTTGTTGCTGTCTCATATCAATTGTTTTTACATCAATTGTAATAGCATTATTCCAAAAATAATGTGTTCCTGATTTTAGCTCGGTTGTAAAAGTTCCGTTTACGAATAGCAAAGCTTTATCATTGCTTGCCACCATAAATTTTCTCACGAATGGTCTTAATTTTACAGTTTCCAAAAGATTTACAGCGATATTTTCAGTAATATAAATTTTAGATAAATCTACTTTTCTGAATTCATATTTTACAATTCCTCTCCAGAACGCATATCGTCCGGCAGTTAAAACTTCTTTGAAATTTCCGTTTACAAATTGCAGTACAATTTCATTATCAGCTACCTCAACGATTTCTAACATGGCAGATAACACTTCGTTTTCCAATAAAACATTCAATTCAAAAGATGCCTGAAATGGAAAATTCATTTCGTGAATCGTTACATTTTTATCACCAATAATCCAGTGCTTTCCTTCCCTTAATACTTTTGTTAATTTTCTGTTTTCAAACACCAATCCTACTTGGTATGACTCGATTTTAATTCTATTAATCATAGTTTTTATTTTATTTCAGGTTTTCTTTGTTTCATGTTTCAGGTTCTGAAACCGATGAAATCCTTATTTTACTTCTAACTTTTTACTTCTAACTTTTAACTTTAATAAAAAAAACTTCCTTGCCTTTCTCCTCCTGGAAAAACGGACGAATAGTTTGTTTAAGATTTCTCAAATTGTTTACGGCTATTTCCTGCAGAAGCAAATTCTAAAAATCTTCTAACAATCAAGCCGAAAAGAAAACGAGCATTTCATAATACATTTCTATCCGCACTGGTTTCATCGTGAGTGTGAATTTTCAGATCTTAAAATCTTCAGTTCACTGACAAAGACAAATCAGTCTTTTCTGGTCATCTTTTTAAGAGTGATGTTCTCTGAAACACAGATTTTCAGTCTGTTGACTTACCACTTCGTCCAATCAACCCATAGTTGATGCAGGATTCGAACCTGCAAATTTCTATTGCTCTACCTGACTGAGCTATCGCATTCCTGCGAATGGGAGTCGAACCCATGACACATAGAGTTTGTCTGATGATTTTTTGGAAAACCTTCAAAACCTCCAAATCAAGCTGCATAGAAAAACATGATACGCTTTCGCGAAAAGTTCCCTACAATGGTGTTATACAGAAACACGCAACCGGACTTGTTTGATATTTTCAAGCAAAATTTTGCTGTTTTTCACTTTATAAAGAACTTATTTATTTCCTGAACAAAGATTGCTACACAACTCCGCAATTATTTTGCGTAGAAAATTAAATACTCAAAAAAAATGTACAGGAAGATAGACTCGAACTCTCAAAAAACAGATTCTAAATCTGCCGCGTTTACCATTTCGCCATTCCTGCATTTATTAATCCTCAGTATTTAAAACTGAAATTGTGGAAATAGTAGGATTCGAACCTACTCAGTCAAAAGACAGCGGTGTTACAGACCGACCTAACTCTCCAGCTTTAGCGTATTTCCATTTTGTCTGGGAAGCAGGATTCGAACCTGCGACCTCCCGCGTCCAAGGCGGGTAAACAACCACCGTTATCTTCCCAGTTTTAGGGTGTCTTCGGGAATCGAACCCTGTTCTTCGGATCCACAGACCGACGTTTTACCAAATAAACTAAAAACACCATTTTAAGTTTCTTAGGACCTAAGTCCCTCAGAAGTTTTAAAATAAGCGGCCCATACGGGAGTCGAACCCGTTTCTCCCGAGAGACAGTCGGGAAGGTTAGCCAGTAACCCCAATGAGCCAGTTCTTTCTAGAGAACATTTCTTTGATTTTGGAAGGGATCGAACCTACAGCCTATTGGGTAATATCCAATTGCTCTGCCAATTGAGCGACAAAATCATTTTATTTTTGAACATAAAAAAAGCACCCGGTTAAAGGTGCTTCATGAGATTTAATAAGATATACGTATCCTATTGCCTATATTCATGCACCTGTGCTGTAAAACATCCAAGATCCATTCCCGGGTTTGCCAGTTGTTTGTTATATATGTTATGTTCTAAATTCATTTTATATGTTGTATTATTTAAAATCATTTTTAAAGTCAGCAATTTTTATTGCGATTTTTCTTCGGCAAAGATAAAGTCGAAAAAATCAATTATCCAAATCTTTTTTTTAAATTATTCTACTGACTACCAATTAGTTAACTAAAATTTTAAAACATAGAAATTCCTGTCCGCTTTCTTTGGCAGATTCTGTTTTGTATCAAATGACTGTCTCTCATCAGATTACTTTTCAAAATTATATTTCAATATTTAGGTTATGCATTAAACATTTCGTCTTTTATTTTTTAGTTTATTTTTAGTTAAGCGTTTATTTTTAATCCTTTTTGTGTCATACTAAGTGAAATCTAAGTACTTTTTGATTCTATTTGTCGAAATCTAAATACCGTAAAACAAAAAAAAGCGTCCATTTCGAGGACGCTTTTTTGTATTTATGCTGAGTTAAACTATAATTTACACTTCAATTCCATAAAAAATACTATCACGTCCAAAGTCTTAGCAGGAAGAAATCCTTCTAAATGATCGTAGTTTGGTTGAATTGACATGATACTATGTTTGATTAATTGTTATATTTCGAGTACAAATGTAGTCTTTTGCATCTTAATTTAACAATTCTTTGTGAAATTTTAAAAATCCTACATCTGAAACGTTTTTTGGTCCCTGAATTTAAGCATACGTTTTATCAATTTGCGTCAAAATTGTCGGATCCTGTATTTCATTATCTTTCGCCAGGAGCAAAACTTTAGACATTACCTCAGCAGATTTCGGATCTTCGTCGGCAAACGGAAGAAACAAACGTCCTCTGTGCTGTGATTGAACCGGAAGAATCGATAAGTATTTCCCGGGTATTTGATGTACAACGGCACTTCCTAAATGAACACTATAGCTGGCCAGTTCTCCTTTTATCAGCGCATGCTTTTCTTTGATTTCCACATTCTTAATTTTAAACAAACGTAAAGTCTCTCTAAGCAGCACCGCTCTCATTTCTATTGACGAATGACTTGCTTCAGGATCAACGCCTCCAACATGGGCAACACTTACCACCAAATCAATATCGCGCATCACCTCTGAGAAAATCCTCGGATTAATATCTTCAAAAGCAATATTTTTATAATCTTTTAAAGAATGGAATTCGATAGTTTCTAAAGTCGGACTTTCTACATCTGCTGGCGAAAACCAATCTGCCATTGCATATATTTTTACCTGATAGCCTTCTTTATGAAAAACTTTCTGCAATCCTTCTTCATAATCTACTTTCCAGCCTCTGTTTTTCAGTAAAGCCAACGTTTGTTTCGGATGTACCTGATGTCCGGCATAACGTCTTGAGATGGCTTTTTCACTTAGTTCATCTGCAGTCGGAATGTATAATTCCCTAAAGACTTGTTTAAAAGGCTGCTGCAGTTTATTATCAAAACAATACGACTGAAAATCTACCCAAACATTATTTTTATGCAAATCAAAACAATGTGCAATCCTGAAAGTCTGTTTTTCATTTAAATGCAAAACTTCACCCAAAGCCGAAATCAGGTTGCCATCAACATAAAAACCGATTTGATTATCGTTCGAAATAAAAACTAACTTCTCCAGATGTTTCGAAATAATCGGATGTTCAAAAAGGTTCTGCATTTCTGCGAATAAAAATTCGTCTCCACGAATCATACTTTCTTCCAAACCTTTTCGTGATCTTGTCCATTGTTCCCGCATTGTTTTTCTATAGTCTAATAATTCAAGAATAGCTTTTTCTTTTTTGATTTTCGCCGGAATTGCTTTTACTTCTTTATCCGTTTTTAAATTCAAAACCGATAAATCTGCTTTTCCTTCTCTTGAAATTACCAGACTTACTCTTGTATCGTCTATCGTAACCTGCGTTTCTTTTGATAAAATATTCTGAACCTGTTTGGTTTCCATTGCCCAGGTCAAACGCACCGGATCCGGATAACCGGCATTTCTTGCCAGATTTTCCAGTGCCACCCGTATTGCAAGTGCTTCGCTAGTTTGTTTCATCGAGCCAAACTCCCTGCTTTCTTTTTTAAACTGCTGCAAATATTCGTAGCGCGATAATATGTCTTTTTCAGGACTTGTTTTACTCAACGGTACCAATCCGTAAACCCTTAGGTAATCCTGATCTCTTTTGTCTTTTACTTTTGCGGTAACTTCCCTGATTTTCAAATCCCCGGTAATTGTACTTGCGTACAATCTTGCCCTGCGGTGTCCGTTACCGTCAGTTACATATTTTGCGGCTTCATAAAGCATTTCCCATTTTGCTTTTCCTAATTTTTTGTAAGCCGATGTAAACCAGTCTTTATCTACCGCACCGTCTTTAAAATCCTGAAGATCAATTGCTGAAAATCTCGCCACTTCACTTTCTAATTCTGCATTTACATCGCCATAAGCAGCGGTCTTAGTATGCGCGTGCAGCCACCAGATTCCTTCGTCAAGTCCGTTCCAGTCCAGATAATTGCTGATAAATTTCTGCCATTGCGGAGCATAAATGGCAGCCTGAATAAGTCTTTCTTCTGAGATTTTGGCTTTTTTGATTGATTCATTAAAAAGTTCCTGCGTATCTGATTCCAGCGGGAAACATCTTTTTAATAAATAACTAAATAGCTTTTGTTTGGTCAAATCGGTGTAACTCCACGAATAAATATATCCTTTGTATAAACTTGCTTTGCCAAGTGCGATCAACATTTCGACCAGGCGATTGATGCCGTAAATCTTTTGGAAACTCTGCACCAAATGCGTAACCGAAGTATTCGAATCGCCTCTTTTAACCTCAACATCCAAAAATGTTTCGCGGATTTTATCAATCATCGGAATCAAAAACGGAAACTTCATCAATAATTCTTCACTTCTAATATGCCTGTAATGCTTTTTGTTTTCACTGGTTAATGTAGAAATCCTGTCACTTTCCAGAATTCCTTCATAAAGTTCTCCTTCAGTAATTGCATTTTGCTCAAAAGCAGCGCAGTACAAATACATTGGAGGTTTGTTGTACGGAATATTACGTTCCAGTCCGTTTAATTGTCTCCATCGGTACAGGTTCCAGACTTTTATGTTTTGTTCTTTGGTTAAGTTTTCGACATTTATTTTATTCAGATAAATATCAAAAAAAATCTGATTCTGCCAGCCGTTTCCGTTATCATTATTATAATAATACTCGTCTTTTCCGGGTTTGTATTCAAATTCCAGAATCGATTTTGGCAAATCGGCATACAAAGTACTGCAGGCATCGATTAAGAAATCGGTCTCTTCTTTAAACGAATATTTAAGCTGTAGGGCATTCAGAATCTGCAGAATTGCATTGTCCCAATCGTACCCTCTTTTATTTTGGTGCGGCAGTAATTCTTTATAATAAAAAACATGTTTCTCCAGAAAATCACGAAAAATCTTTCTGTCACAATTGCTGATAAGCGTCATTAAAAACAAATCTCTTTCTGCCAATCCTGAATTTTCAAACCATCCCGACCAGACTTCGTACAACGGATAATTGGTCGCTGCAATTTCCGGATTTTTTTCATCCTTAAGGTATCTGAGCCTGTTAAAAGCATTTCCAAGTAAAACCGTAGATTTACTATTATCGTAATTTTCGATTTCGTATTCGTAATTTCGGTTTTCTTCGTACAGCTTGTAAAGCTTTACAATTTCCTTTTTAATATGCTCCATCGGTTTTGAGAAACCATATTGTTCTGCTTTTACTGCTTTTACATATAAAGAATCAGCTTCCGGTTTTGGCAGTGCATAAGGCGAAATTTCATTTGGCGTATAAAATCCGTATCCGTTTTCTGCGCTTAAAATATCTTTCTTTTTCTCCGGTTCTAACTGCTCTAAGAATTTGGTTTCTTTCTCTGTAATTTTCGGTCGCGCCGAATACTCTTTTACCCAATGATTTACTTTATCGGTCAGTTTATTGCTTTTTTGTAACTGCAGCATCAAATCCAAAACCGACATACGTTGTTCCAGATCACCTTTTTCTAAAGTCTGGTTTATGAAAGTTTCGATTGCAGCATCTTCCTGTTTTAAAATAATAGCAATTAAGTTTTTCTTTAAAGTCGAGTTTTTACGCTTAAACAGTTCCTGAAAAATCTCTAATTCTGTTTCTGAAATGGCTACCCTGTTCAACACATTAATGGCCGAAGCTACCAAAGATTCTCCCCTGTCTTTTAAGATGCGAAGTGCAAAATCTCTTTGAAAATCAGTTGGAACTTTATCTTTTCCGTTATCGTTTTTCAAAGCGTAATAGGAATAGCTATAGAAATTGCCTAAAATTTCACGTGTCAGATGCTCTCTTAAATTCAGTGACAAACTTTCAAACTTATTTAATACAAGTTCCAGTCGGTCATTGTTGTCGCCTATTAAATAAATCGCCGCAGCGTAAAGCGAATCTTTTTCAAACTTCACTGTAAGCCATGAAAATACTTTGCTTTCAAAAACTTTTTCTTTTTCTGTTATCGCTTCCGCTAAAGTATAGGCTTTCTCAAAAAATTGCGGATAATCTGTATTTGCTACATAATATTTAGATTTCGAATTGGCGTTTAACAAAGCATTCATTCGGGGCAATGCAAAAGCCAGAACCTGAAGATTATCATGGTCTAAAGCTTTAAAATACATCGGCATTTCGATATACGGATCTGCCGTTTCTCCGGCAAATTTGAGGGCGAGACATTTTTTCTCCACCGAACCGTTTTCTAATAATTCATGCAGAAACGGAACCGTTTTCTCAACATCAAAAACACCCTGAGCCCAAAGTGCCATATACACTTCATTGTTGTTTTTGCTCTGAATGCCTTTTGCAATCGACTCCGGATTAGCAAAATATCCGGCTGCGAGCTGCAGGATATTTCGAACCGTAGTTTCTTTTTCAGATTCCCAGCCCAAACCGGTCCAGGTATCAATGGCACGCACGACTGATGAAAAACGCGTTAGTTTGTTTTCTAAAATCACGTTGATCATATATTGCAATGCGCCAATACTGGTTTCGTCAAGCGCTTCGAGAACTGTCTGGCGCAGACCTTCCTGTCTTTGTGCTGCCAACAGTAATTTTTCGACCAGTTCCCAGCATACTTTTTTCTCTGTATTTAAAAGTGCTTTGATGATATTTCGTGATACTTTTCCCCTTGGGTCTTTGTTGAAAATGATATCCTCAAACAGCTGAAAAAGCCCTTCTTTACCCTGCTCCAATGCCGAAGACCAAAGCATAAACTGATTCACCGGATTATGCAATTCAGTATCGTACCGGATCTGGTCTTCGATACTTAAATCATAATAACTGCTGTTTTGGTAATTGTAAATACTAGGCCCGCCAAGCAGCGAACGCAAAAAGTTAACCTGATTCACCAATAAAAATAAGTTATTGTTGGGCGCTCTGAAAGAACGTCTGGCATACCCGTCCTGATACATTTTCTGCGGAAGCCTGTTCCATGCTTCTTTTACATAAACCGCACTTTCTTCTCCGAAAAAATAAACCAGCAAATCGTAGTAATTTTTGTCTTCCCACATGTCTGCTTTTACGTATTTTTCAAACTCCGTACAATGCTTAGAACCCAATGCAATATAAACTCCGGTATAGCTGTCGTTAAGTTTCAGTAAAAGAAGGCCAAATTCGGCAACCTCTTTTTTCAGTTTGCTTTTAGACAGCAGCTGCGAAATAAAACCTGTATTCGTAATTTCTTCTAATTCTTTTTTGAACCTCTTAAGCGGGTTTTCTATTTTTTTACTTTTTAAAAGATCTTCTATTGTCATGTTTTGATATTTTAAATTTTAGATTTTTTTTTTGAGAAAATAGAATAAAGAAAATAGATTTTATACGTGACGCTTATTACAGATTATTATCTATATTCTATTCTCTATATTCCTTCCTACCAATAACTCCCTGCCAAAAACGTAAGCCTGATAAATGTAATCGCTTTATTTTCTTCGAGGTTGATTTCCTGATGTAAGGTTTCCAGCTGATCATCGCCGTAAAAGATGGCGTACATTCCGTCTTCAAAAGCCTGAAGGGCATTTTCCTGCGCTTTGACAAGATTTACTTTGTTGTGGTTGTAAATTGCGCCAAAACCAACTTTTCCAGTATCGGTTAAGATGGGAAGGTAATTTTCTTTTGGAAGATGGATTTTGTCTTCGTCTTCAAACTCAAATGAAGATGAATGGAATAATTGTACCTGATGATCTACAATCAATTCTATGAGCTTTTGCGTGGTAATTACAGGATTTTCTATCGCCAGCGCTATACTTTTTCCTGCAGGAGCGGATGTTTTTTTCCTAATTGTTTAACTGAGATGCTTATATTCATTAATACCGGCTTTTATTTTGAAATGGTAAAGTAAGAATTTTAGAGTAATTTTTCCTTAAAATAATGTCTTTTTAATGTTAAAAAAATATTAGAAGTAAACTCTTCTGCATAATTATTTTCAACACATAGAACATAGTCTTTCCTTACGTTTAAAGGCGTTTCACTATTTTAAATTCACATAGTTTAGCTATTTTCAAAGTTTGTTTTCATAGAGTTTGTCATTTCGACGTAAGGAGAAATCTTCGCAAGTAGCTCTACAAAGATTGGCAATATGCGCTGCGGAGTTACTCGCGAAGATTTCTCGTTCCTCGAAATGACAAGATTCTGTAGAATATGTTTATATTATGTACAGAAATTTATTTCTTATAAAATTAAAAACCTATTTCAAAAAAATACCCCGCCAATTGTTATTTGCGGGGTTTGGGTTTTTATTGGGATGATTTAGATTCTTTTCTTCTTTACTTTAGAAGTACTATTTTCACTAAGCCATTTTGCTTGTGCTCTTGCTTGCTCTAAAGTAACTCCTTTCTGTTTGGCTAGTATTTTCATACCTATCTCGGCTCTTTCTTTAAAAGTTAATTTGCAGTTCATATTTTGTGAAATTTATAATGAAAATATCAAAGATTTAATTTATTACTTCTGCCAAATGGTTTATTACCCTCAAATGACTTCGAAAAGCATTATTTTTAGATTTTAGAAAAAAACAAAAAATCACGACTATCGACTCTACATTTTTGATTTTGTTTTCATGCACTATCCATGCTTTATCCATGCTTTATGACCCGTCCAAAAAATGGACAATGCCAATACATAATTGGGGATTAATACTCAATCAGTTCTTAACTATATTTGAAAAAAGGGTTCAACTTTAATTAAAAAGTCAAACCCCATTATTTTTAAACTTACACACTTTTTAGGACAGTGTCCTTTTTTATTATATTATTCCTAATTGCTTCGCAATGTCTTTTTTATATTTTTCAAAAGGCTCATTTGTATTTTCTTTTTCAAAAATTACAGAACCGAAAATTTGCTTTTTGAATGTCTCTTTATCAATTAATATTTTATTATCCCAAAAAATTTTTTCAATTTCATCTATTTGAGAATCAGAATACATCTTACGATTTTCAATCAAATCTAGCGAAATATATTTATGATATTCGTATCGTGATTCTATTCTGAAAATTTTGATAAATTCATCTACTCCCAATAAAGACTTACTATTCTTTATTTTCACTTCTACATCACTAATCTGCTTAATACTTTTTATCTTATTCTCAAAATCAGGATCATTAATATCGAAGTTCATTTTAAACTTAAATAGTTCATCTAATTCAAACTCATTAGAAGTTGGACAAATTTTTGTCAAGCCATCATCAACAGTAAATTCCTTCATATGCTTAAACTTAGAATTACAAGAAGAGCAAGAAGGAACCAAGTTATATATACTTAATGAAAAAAAGAAAACTTATTTTTTGGCAAAACATGATCTAATGTAAAATGATTTTTCTTTATAACAACATCATTCAAATCAACTTTAGCACAGCCTTTTATTGACTTACTATTTACATAATTAAATATTTGCGTGTAAATTCTTTTACTAACTATATCTGTTAGGCTAACAGCCTTATTTAAAATTCTTTTATTTATAATATCTTTTGCTGTTGAAGACGAAATATTACCATACTTAGTTAATATTTCCTCAGGAGCTTCTAAAATAAAATGATCAATTGAATTAAACTTGTAGTGTTATTCAAATGTATTTACAAAATCAATATTGCAATAATGACAAGATTTTAAGTTCATCTCCTCCATAACAAAATTAGAAATGTGAGGTTGAAGATCATCATAAAGATATTTTAATTTTAGTAAATTTTTCTTAACAAAGAAATTTTCAATTTTCGCTTTATATTTTGATTTTTCTATACTCTCATTAATTCTAATTAGCTTTGTAAAATCACTTGTTAACAAAACTTGAATATTATAATTGCTGTCAACTCTTTTAAGTAAGTAGTTTAGTTTTTTTATATCAATATCAAGTTTGTCCTTAATTAAATTATAATACTTTTTATCGAACACTTTCTTCTCTAGTACATTATTATACGGGTATTTAATTTTCCTCATCTTTAGTTTTTTTCGCAATTAATTTTTCAACTTCTTCTAACTGTTTTTTCAATTCACTTTGCTTAACTTCTAAATATTGAGGATTAAATTTTTTATCTAATTCATCTAGTTGACTTTTTAATATTCGTTTAATATATTCTTCTCCAATCAATTCAATTATTTTTTTTGAATATTCTCTTTTCCAAATATTAAAAAAAGCTTCAACTCGAATATATTCTTTTTCATTTTGATCTTTATCTAAGTTAATTGACTTTTTATAAAAATCTAAAAACTCATTAATCTTTGATATTGCGAATTGTCCTTTAGTACTATTTAAAAAGAAACCATTTGTAAGCATTTCATGGATATTAGCTGCAAAAGTATTATTCTCTTGATATGTCATTGGCAATGACATTTTATCTTTATTAACTTCAAGAAATAATACATTTTGTTTAGGAATATCTGAAAGAATAAAAGGTGAATGCGTTACAAAAAGAATATTGATTCCTTTAATGCATTCTAAATCTGCATTTTTAATACTCTCAATAATATAATTAACAAATTTTCTTTGAAATTCAGGGTGAAAATAGAGTTCTATTTCATCTAAAATTAAATTAACAAAATCATATTTAATTATTTTTTCATTCTTTTTTACTGAATTAATATTGTGTAAATGATATATTATTGAACTTACTGAATGAATTAATTGTTGCTCTCCAGAACTTAAATTATCCAATTCTATTAACTTAGCATCTATCTGATTACTTAACAATATTTTTGTATTAAAAATTGGTGGTGGCAATAATTCAATTAAATCTATTTTTTCACTTATAGAAACTTGATTAATTTTATCTGCTATTTCATTTAATGGTATTTGTTGTCCAAAATCCAATTTTGACCATATTTTATCATAAAATTTGAGATAATTTACCGTTTGTTGGAGTTTATACGAAATATGGCTAGGATTCTTAATAATATCCGTTAGAAATTCTTTAATATTTATAGAATATAAAATATATTCTCCCTTCATTCCTTTTTTATTATCCAAAGGAATAGTATCTTCTACAATAATATATTTATTGTAAATTATGTATTTTTCACACATACTTATTACCTTATAAATTAAGTATGAATCAAATTTATATTGATTTCGAACATTTAAATCCCTAATTCCAAATCTGTGCTTAATTTCACTTAAGATTTCTCTAAAATTCACATACATACCGAAAGGAATGTTAGAGTTAGAATCATTATTATCAAATGAAATACTAAATTTAGTATTATTGATTGTTGTACTAAAAAACTCTATTTTATCGGCTTCTTTTTCTACTTTTGTACCTAATAAATCTTCATTATTTGAATAAAAGAAAAAATCTCTAGATTCTCTTTCTGAAATGTTTATTTTATCAGCTATTAAATTATCTCCTATTTTTCTAAAGTCATTATTTTTAATTACAGGTCTTAAAATAATAGACAAAAGTCTTTGTTGCAATAGATATTTCTCATTGTTAATATCTATTATTCCTGCATAACCACTATTTTTATTTTCTCTTTTAGGATTAATAACTAAGGGGATTTGATATGAATCGTTTTTATGGAACAAACTATCTATCCAATCACCGATCTCCCAAGAATTATATGCATATATTGAATAATTAATTACCTCCGTATAAAAAAAATCATCAAGATCTAAGTTGTTATTTGATATACTTATTTCATTAAATAAAACATTTTCATTGTTTATAATTAATTTAAAAAATGTATTATCAATTTCATAAAATATTTCACATTCAATTTTTTTTCCTCTTTGCTTTGAACCACATTTTTAAGATATGCGGTAGTCTCAATCTTATCTTCATTTTTAAGTTTTAATGAAAATTGATTAATTGAAGCGATAAATAATTCAATTAGAGCGCTTTTCCCACTCCCATTTTTCCCAACAATTGCAGAAATATTAATTTTTTTATCAAAAAAATCTTTTGGAACAGTTTGATCCAACTTTTCAATCGAAGTAACGTTTTTATTTTCATCATCAGATTCAAAGTGAAATTTGTATTCATTATAGAATTGATAGACTTGATTTGGTTTTAAATTCTTCAAAAAATTTTCATTACAATTAATTAGAGGCCTAATTGCTAACAGCTTAAAATACATATATCTTTTTTTAATTCCTTTTATAAAAACTAAACCTAACTTTTTCCCGCATCTTAAATTACTGCTATTGCTAATTATAAAGTTTACGATAAAAATCAGTCATCAAAAATGCATAAAACTTCACAAAATATTTTACGGTTTCCCATAATATCAATAGATTTTGCTTTCAAATATATACAAACAAAAAGCTCTCAAACCAAGTACAAACACCTGATTTAAAAGCCAACAAATAATCTTTAATTAAGATTTAAATCCCAAAAAATCTTTTAGAATTCCTCGTCGTTTCCTCCGCCTCTTTATCCAAAGGAATTCCTTTAAATTGTGCCACTGTTCCGGCAACATACGGCAGAAAAGCAGGTTCGCAACGGCGTTCGTGGTATTTCTTCAAGAGGCTGTTCGGGACATTTTTAGGAAGCATAAACGGTGCATCGGTTTCAATCATCATTCGGTCGAGCGGTACGTACTGAATGACTTCTTTTAAATGGCTGAAACGCTTTGCATCTGAAATCGCTCCTGTAAAACCCAGATAAAATCCGTTGTCGAGATAGGTTTTGGCTTCTTGCAGACTTCCTGTAAAACAATGCACAACACCTTTTGGCAGTTTCGGCAAATAGTCTTTTGTGATGTCCATAAATCTTGTAAAAGCAGCTCTTTCGTGCAAAAACAACGGTTTCTGAACTTCAATCGCTAATTCTAGCTGGGCTTTGTAACATTCTTCCTGTTTGTTTCGGGGCGAAAAATCCCGATCAAAATCGAGTCCGCATTCGCCTACTGAAACTACGTGTTTCTGCTGTAATACATTCTTTAGTTTCGAAATGCTCTGCGTATCAAAACTTTTCGCATCATGCGGGTGAATTCCAGCAGTCGCATACAACACGCCCGGATACTGCCTGGCAATCTTTGCGGATTCTTCACTATTTCGTACGCTTGTGCCCGTGAGTATCATTTGCGATACGTCGGCATCGACTGCGTCTTGTACGACATCGTCTATGTCGTTTTGGAATTGTTTGTTGGTTAGGTTGATCCCTATGTCTATGTATGTTTTCATTTTTTTTAAAAGTTGCTAAGGTTCTGAGAGAATAAGATGCTAAGTTTTTTTCCTCTCTTTGCCTTAAATTATTTTTTGTTTTTTGCCATTAAAGCGCTGATTTTTAGTTTCACGCAGATTTAAAAAAGATTTAAGCAGATGCTCGCAGATTATTTTTAAAAATCATTTTAAATCTGCTGGAATCTGCAAAATCTGCGTGAAATATTTTATGCCTTTGTGGTAAAAAAATCTCGCAAATTCGCGGAGTCGCAAAGTTTTTTTTTCGTAACGTTTGTCATTTCGACAGAGGAGAAATCTCCGTAAGATGCTCGACAAAGCTTGAACTTTCGTTGCGGAGTTACTTGCGAAGATTTCTCGTTCCTCGAAATGACAAAAATGAGGGTAATCTTTGCGGTAAGACCTCAACCCAAAACCCTAAAAATCTCCGTAATACACCTGAAAACACGGCAATTTCAAATCATTTCGCCAAGTATCTACTACCTGGTTTCTATCGTCTAAAACAAATTCTACGAAGTATTTATCTTTTATAAATTCGTTATAGATTTCGGTTTTGATGATCGAATCTTTTCGGCTGTCTTTGGTTTTACGCATGATTAGTTCAGCGTATTCGATTTCGTGTTTTTGAAGAAATCGCAACGTTGGTTCTTTGTATCGGTCTTCTCTTCCGGAAACCAACAATATTTCGTATCCCAGTTTCTTGTAGTTTCTCAACACATTGGCCACCGGATTATTGATTTCATCTTCGTCGCATTTACTGGCGTCAAACGGGTTTCTTCCGTTCATTAATGCCAGCGTTCCGTCAAGATCGCAAATAATTGCTTTTGGCAGTTCCGGATTCTGCTCACAGTATTCCAGATTTTTATCAACTTTTTTGATTGGTTTGAAATCGAACTTTTCTTTGGTTTTCTTCAGTTCGTAATACATTTTTTCGATTACCTTTTTCGGAACTTTTCGGTCTCTTTTGTTGTTTCGGTCCAAAAGTTCTTCAAACGGTAAATCAAAGACTTTGAATTCGATATTTGCCATTTCTGAGAATTCGGTTACCGGTTGTTTCAGGTATTCGGCTTTAACGTTGCAAGTATCCAAAATTACATTCCATCCGCTTGAAAGCAGGGTTTTAATCTGAACATTGATGATTTTGGAAATCATACTTTCTGCAGCTGGTTCCATTACTTCCTGAAACTGCGAAAACCTGATTTCGTCACGACTAATTCGCATGGTTTTGGCTTCGGTTCTCACTTTCCATTCGGCAAACGTACTTTTTCCTGATGCCGGGCAGCCGACTAATATCGTTAATGTTGGTATCTTTTTCATTTCTATAATCGTATTATAATCTTGGATCTAATGTTTTTTCAATTTCTTCATTATTGATTCTTTTCAAAAGCAATAAACGCATCAAATAGTTTTCTTCTTCTAAATCTTTGTACGGAATCTGAAGCATTTTTTGATTGATTTCCCAACCGTTTATAGACTGCTCCAACTTCTTTTTTATATTTCTCTTGTCTAAATAATGGTCAAAATCCTGATGAAAATTAACACCGTAAATCATCGTCAAATAATTATTGTTTCTAACTTTAAAACAAGGCGGCAGGTTTTTAATGTAATTCTCAACTGGTTTAATCATAATGCCTTCTTCGTTGGCTTCTGTCAGCTTTTCGAAAAAAGAATAAATTTCTTTTAGCTTTTCTTCTTTATTAGAATCCGTAATTTCTAAATGCAGAAATGCATCATAATTTACCAGTTCATACGTTAAATTACTGTTAGGCAATACTTCTTCACCTGAAATTTTGACTTCTTTTAAAATTGTGAAAGGCTTAAAATGTATTTCGCCTTCAGTTCCAAATGTATCAATCTGATTTTTGAATACAGTTAAAGATTCCTGCTGTTTCTCTAAATCCGGGATTTTTACCGCATCCAAAGCTTCATACTGTCGAACAATATGAGACTTATATTTACTTCCAAATTCTTTTCTGGTCAATTGCTTTTTATCCGAAACATAAGCTGTAAACGATTCCTCTTTTTTTACCGCAACCAGTTTTTCAAGCAATCCCGAAGTTTTCAAATACAAATTATGCGTTTGTAGAGCATCATAATAACCTGTGAATTCTTTTTCAATTAATCCTGCTCCCAAAACTTTCCACGGTAACAATTCTGAAGCAATCAAAAGCGTTTCAAAATCAGGAAAAACAATCAGCATTTTGGCATGTAACTCTTTCAGACTGTTTATGGCCTGCTCAACATTGATGTGATCTAATTTGAAACCATTTCTGGAAACAAAATATGTTTCATCGAGATTTCTCTTTAGATAAATCGTGCAGTAGGAACCCATATATTTTTTCTGAACCACGAAATCAGTCACACCATTTTTCAAATAATAATTGACCGCTTCTTCGATGCTTTCGATTTCGTTTTTGTCTTTGCTTTTTGGAGCCGGAGAAATGGTTGGCGAAAAATCATTGATCTTATTTGTGCAGAACCACTCTATCCTATTTCTTACTTTAAAATCTAACATCTCTTTACTTTTTTTGAATGATTACCGCACTTGTCGGGTAAATTCCTTTTACACAATCTCCTACTCCATAAAATGTTTTAGGATTTGGAAAAATCTCCTCAATTAACTTTACAAATTCTTCATTCGATAATTCGAAATCATGATCATCGTGTCTGAACTCTTCTGTCAATTCATAATTTACGTTGAAATCTTTATCCGGTGTTGTTACAAATAATCGCGTAAAATTGGTATTATCCCGAATCCAGATCAACAATGATTTTGCTTCTTCTAACGAATTGTGCTCAATCACTTCGCTTAAAATAATCTGGCCTTCAAAATCTTTAAGCTCATCTAATTTTTCAATCCAAACCAAATGATCTGCTCTTTCAATAGCCTGAATTTTATCTGCGACATGTTTAAAATCGACCTCATCGTAAGCGTAATATTCCTGCGTAAATCCTCTTTTATTTAATAATTTGAAATATTGCAATTCGCCACAGCCGAAATCCATAACAGCTTCATCAAAATCAATTTTACTGCAAATGAATTCTTTTCTCGATTGATGTGTATCTGTAAAAACAAACTGCACTTCATTATCAAAATATGCTTCTAACTGCGGTTTAAATTTCTCAAACTGCACCGGAGAACGCATGATTCTTTTTATAAAAAGATAAAATACGAAATACGGAATTCCGGTAAGATTGGTAAACATCGTAATATGCTTCTGAATGAAAAAATCATCAATAAAGGTGTACACTGCATACCTGTTGGTGAAATGTGTAAATAAAGCTACCAGTGAAAATTTCTGAACAGCTTCCCTTATCGTTGCTCCTTCAATCGTTAATTCATAATTATTGCCAATCTTATGTTTGATCGTAATGCCTTCAATATATTTGGACAAAAGATATTTTTCGTTTTTATACCAGCCGGAATCTATAAAGAATGTCGGAACTTCGATTGTACATTTTCCGGTATCTACTTCATCGTAATTTTTATCTAACCAGGAAATCATCGTTTCGCTTAAAACTTTGTTTTCTTTGTATAAATGATTAAAAAACTCCGTCATGATGTTTAATGCCAGCAACGGACTGCAGTAACTTTGAAAATCGATTTGATTTCCTTCTTCCGGCAGATAACTGTTTTTGCCGTCTAAAAAGACACAGTGATATTCGTTTTCGGCAATTACATTTCCAATTAAAATCCCGTTTTTCAATTCTTTCAGATAAAGCCCCTGATCGGTGTTCGGGTTCTTGTAAAGAATGTCCAAAAAGTATTTATTTTCCGATTTAAGTTTTATAATCATGACCTTTATTTTTGTTTGACAAATATAGCTTTGTCACTGCGCAATTATTTTGCGCAGTTTTAATTAAATTTTATTCTTCTTTTCTATTAAACGGTTTTTCAAATTTTGGCCGAATCATTTTCCAGATTGTCTCTGAATACTCTTTTCCGTCCAGCATCCAAAACAAAACACCTGGATATTTACACGTTTGAAAATACAAAGCGGTTTCCTTACGGGATTCTAACACTTTAAAATCTGCTTTACATTGCGCTTCGATTGCTTTATACTCATTTTCCAGATTTGTTTTAGTCAGCTTCACCCAGCTAAAAAATTCATCAGGAACACGCTCTAAAATTTCTTCGAATGACTGATTGGTTTTTAAATATTCCCAGATATTCAGATTAGAAACCTGAGTAACGATTCGGTGTAAACGAAGGTATTCTTCGAATTTAATTTTTACCCGAAAATTATCTGCGTATTTAATGATAAAGCCTTCTTTATTGGAGGTATTCATTTCTTTTAAAGTCAGAATATCTTTTATCCCATTGTATTTTTCAACCATTGGAAAACCAATATCTTCCAGCGGAAATTCTGCTCCGGACTGCGTATTGATAACAGCCAGCAAAACCAGTTCTTCTGATGCTCCGTAATCTAAAACAATACGGTTTTCAGGATAGATAATTTCAAACAAATACGTTTTGGTTTTATCCAGTAATGACCATGTAGCTTTATATTTTCCATGAAGCATTTCATTCGCTTTATCCGACTGATCGCTGGCAAAAGAACCCCGGCTCGCTATAAATGGGATGTCATTTATCCAGTACAAAATTCCAAGCGAACCATCCATTTTATCAAACACTTCAAAAGTTGTATTGGGAAGCATTTGATTTTCCATTTCACCCAAATTAAAAAACTTAGGAAAAGGTCTGGCTACAACATTTCCATTTGCATCTAAAATCAAACCCCGGCAGCTTAATGTAATTTCATTCCAGACTCTCTCAAATTGGGCATTTTGAGTGTAATTATAAATATACAAATCATGCTCAGGATGTTTGTTTACCCTGATATAATTTTGCGAAATCATTTCTTTTAAAAGCGTTGTATTCATTAGTTCTAATCTTTGAACAAATATTCAAAATTCAATGCGCAGTTATTTTGCTTAGATAATTTATTTCTCGTAAAGTTTTATAAAGACTGTAAACGTGCTTTTTGTCATTTCGACGTAAGGAGAAATCTCCGTTGCAAAATCGACAAAGTATTGCTTTTGATTGCGGAGCTACTTTCGGAGATTTCTCCTTACGTCGAAATGACATAAAACAAGAAAATGCATTTAATCCTTATAATCTGAAGAAAAACTTTGCGGAGACGCACAGCAGTGCGCCTCTACAAAACCTTTTTCTCTTTGTTACTTTGACTTAATCTATTAACAATTGCGTCACAACCGCCGGATTCATCGCCCATTGAGCTGTGTACACCTCATCAGCGATTTCATTTTCGGTAATCGTTAAGCCTTGTGCTTCCGCTTTAAGCTGTAATAAACTACCAATATTCAATTTGCTGTTTAGTTTTGCCAATAAAGCCTGAACGCCTTTGAAATCCAAACCGCCTACAACCTGACCTCCAAAAGTCATCTCTAACCAAAGGATTTCTCTTTTGGCTACATCCAACACTCCAAAAACCAAACCTTTGGCAACATTCTGCGTTACACGAACCTGATGATCTACACACGACGGATCGTAAGCCACACCAGTTCGTTCCGAAATTTTCATTGGATATTTGCTGTTCATCCAACCTACAACAAGATTTGGTGTAATACTTCCGTTGCTGTAGGCGTTGCAGGTAAAAGTTACAAATTTTGCGTTGGCTTTTGCCAATTGGTCGATATTGATGTTGATATATTCGGCAGTTCCAATTTTATTCGGAATACTTCTGATATCACCACTATGCTGACAACCTGTAGTCGTTAATCGGCTGAAAGAACAAATATCGGCTTTATCTTCATAAGCAATATGACAGCTCAAATCCATATCTAAATGCTGCGCTGGCAAATCTTTCCCCCATTGCATAAACAATCGCACTTCATTTCCTTCGATTGGGAAACGTGTTCCCATTAAAGCAACTGGCAAATCCTGAACGGTATCGCTTCGATCTCCTATAGAAACCGGAATATTAAACAATTGCGGATCGATATAAATTGTTTTATTTGAATTTGAAACCGACGCAAATCGTTTTTTCATCGCCAAAATAGTCAAGTCTTCGATTTGAATTTTCATTGTTTCCAACTGATTATCATCGTACAACTTCAACAACTGATTTGACGCAATTCTTTTGTTTGTTCCGCCCAAAGGTTTCACACTTCTCTGTATGTTTACATCAAAGTAATTCTGCGCATACATGTTTAATGTAAACACCAGTCTTGCCGGAACTTTATCGATGATCTCTTCGAAATGGGCAATAGTTTCCTCTGCTCCAAACCAAAGCATATTCGAAAATAACGAACGTGCAAACAATCCCGGACGTTGTTTTAATAAGGCAAATGTTTTATCTGCATCAAATTTCAATCTTGACGAATCTACTTTGCTTTGCCAAACATCGTACACTTGGTTGTAGAATACATCTATTAAAAAGTTCAATTTCTTAAACCCTTTTCTTTTGCTGTATTCTGCCAAACGCAACGCTCGGATAAAACGAACCCACATTCCTCTTTTTGGATGCATGATTTCGCACATTGCTTCTACATCCAAATTCATATTATTTAACCAATTGGCGACCATCAAACATTCTTTTCGGGAATATTTTAGTTTCAAATCTTTTTTAGAAGCAATTCTTGCCTTAGCGCTTGTATCTAAAACATTATGGAAATGCTGTGCATTTTTTGATGTTCTTTTGATAATCGTTTTTGGCTCGATAATCTGAAGCATTCCTGTGTTTTTATACCACAAGTATCGTAAGATATCGGTTGGTGTTTTTAAAAACTGAGAGGCTTCGTCTTCTTTACCATTTTCGATCAAAAGATCAATCACCAGCATTAAAGTTTCCTTCATTGCCACTTCTGTTTTTGGTAAAGGCAAATATTGCATCGCCATTTTTAAACTATCTACCTGAGTAGCGTCTAAAGCGGTTTTAGATTGCAATAATGAGATATAGAAATCATTTAAATCTCTTTCTGACCACAATTCAAGGACTTTTAATTTGCTTCCTTGTCCGATATTTTCCAGTTTTCCGAATTCAAACGGAGTTCCGCAGAACGGACAACCATTGTATCTTTCTAATGGAAAAGTATTATCAGGGATAATATGTCCGCATTGTAAAGTTGTTCCGTTTTTCACACCTAAAACATTCCAGAAATAAGTTAAAATATGATCCAAAACAGATTCGCCTGTTGGAACATTCCATTCTTTTACCAATGGCGTCCAGTTTTTATCTGTTCCTAAAACTTCTCTCAAAACTTCTAAAACCTCAATTTTATAATTCGGGCTCACATTGTTTAAAGCGTGAAGCAATGACTCAGAAAATGTAAATCCAAGTTTTGAAACATTGGCTAACAAAACTGAAGTTGTTCCTGATAAATTTTTAACGTCATTCGTAATCATTTCTGATGGAATGAAAATAGCATTTTGACGTAAACTGATTTTTAATAATTCTTTTGTTTTCATTTTTTTTTAAATTTTAAAATTTAGATAATGGTGCTTCTGAGTTCTACCTAAAAGAGTGTTTGAAGTAAGAAGCACTTGACCTTAAATTCGAGTGTAATTGATGAACTATTTTATCTGGTGGGTTTCCCCGAGAAGTAAGTTAATCTTGACCCTCGTTTTTTATTAATGATGATTTTAAAACTTTAATGCCAACTTCCTCTCGGAAGATGGGGAATTAACCTGTAAGAAGTAAGTTTTAATTGACCATTAATAGTGAAGCAGATGGGATTCGAACCCACGACCCGGACATTAAAAGTGTACGAAGTAAGTTTGGATTGACCCTTTAAGGATAATTTCAAAACTACCTGCTCTACCGCTGAGCTACTGCTTCCTTATTATAATGAATAAAAAGGTAATGGTATAAGTATGTACATTGGAAAGTGTTTTCGAAGTAACTCAAACTTGACCTGTTTTATTCTTTATTTTATTTCTATGAACGTTTGTTTTTTATTTCTGAACAAAGATTTCAAAACTAGTACGCGGTTATTTTGCGTAGTAAGAATTATAATTTTAATTCTTTAAAAATATTATCCCCAATCTTTTCTTTTATAACCACTTTATCATTATTAAATTCTATACAATCATCTGTCCAGCAATCAGAAAATTCTGTTGCAACTTCATGACCATTAAAACACAATTTATTCATACCGTCCAAGCCAGAGCTTCCACAACATCCCTGAAATCTTTTCATATCTGGATGATCTTTTAATTTATAATTATCTATAGGAACAATGATGGAATTTTTGAGAGATGCTTCTTGAGATCGAATAAAGAAATGATTTTCGGGCATTATACCAAAATCGTATTCCCATATGTCATTAGATTCTACTAACTCATCAGTCAATTCAATTTCACATTCTTTACAATAAATTTTAATAGTTCTCATAACTGTTTCGTTTTGACATGACAAAGATTTCAAAGCCACTACGCAATTATTTTGCGCAGTAAAAAAAGAATTTTAAATTTGAGTAAAAAACAAGATGAATTTAGAGAAAATATATTCTGATTTACTCTCCAATATTGGCTTTTCAGCAAATGAAATTCAGCAAAACTGGTTGGATTTAGAAAAAGCATATTCCAAGAAATCAAGGCATTATCATAATCTCACGCATTTAAAAGAAATGATAGAGGTTTTTGAAACGTATCGCGCTAAACTTCAAAACCCAGACAAAATATTATTTTCTATTTTTTATCATGATTTTGTTTATTCGGCTTCCAAAAAAGATAACGAACTCAAAAGTGCTGAGTATGCTTTGTCGATTTTACCTGAAAATGTCAATCTAAATAAACAATTAGTTTTTGATGCCATCTGCGCAACACAACAGCATCAGCAAAACGCAATTGAAGATATAAACTGGTTAATCGATTTTGATTTGAAAATTCTGGCTAAAGACTGGGATGATTATAAAATCTATTTTGAACAAATTCGAAAAGAATATCGCATTTACCCTGATTTTCTATACAAACCCGGACGCGCCAAAGCGTTGAAACATTTTCTGGAGAATGAATTTATTTTTCAAACCGAAGAATTCAGAGGTTTATATGAAGAAAAAGCGAGGAAAAATATTGAAAAGGAGATTTTACTGCTAACTTGAATTGATAAATTTATAATCTCTCAAGATACTGAAAGGCATTTTTTCTCGCAGATCTGGCAGATTTAGCAGATTTTAAATGTCTTTATCTGTAGATTAAATAGTCGATGAGTTATATAAAAAAGCAAGAACCAATTATTGAAAAGGAAATTTCTTTATTAACGTAAACGCGTGAGGGATGGGAACGGCATCCTTTTGTGGCGGGGTTCGCCACAAAAGATATAGTGGACAGCCCGACCCGGAGGGACACGCCCAAAAAACGAAAATATGTCACAAAACAAAAACGCCTTAATTCGGTACAAGACGATCGATAAATGTCTGCAGAATAAATACAGGCAATGGACCTTGGAGGATTTAATCGAATGTTGTTCACAGGCTTTGGAAGAATATGAAGGCCGCCAAATTCCGATTAGCAAAAGAACAATTCAAATGGATATTCAGCTGATGCGAAGTGAAAAATTGGGTTATAATGCGCCAATCGTGGTTTACGATAAAAAGTATTATAAATATGAAGATGAAGATTTTTCGATAACCGATATTCCGCTGACAGAAACGGATATGAATGTCTTGACTGAAACGGTTTCGATGCTGAAACAATTTAAAGATTTCTCTTTGTTTAATGACGTATCGGATATTTTACAGCGACTGGAGGATAAAATCTATGCTGAAAAGTCGCATACCAAACCAGTAATTTATCTGGATAAGAATGAAAAACTCAAAGGTCTTCATTATTTAGATGAAATATATCAGGCGATTATCAAGAAAATGGTTTTGATTATTACCTATAAATCTTTTAAATCGCGAGACGAAACAAAATTTCACTTTCATCCTTTCATTTTGAAGGAATTTAATAACCGTTGGTTTTTGGTTGGAAAGAAGAAAAAATCACAGCCCATTACGAATCTGGCACTGGACAGAATTATTTCGATTGATTATGACTTTAATCTTCCTTATTTAGAAGAAGATTTTGATGCCGAATTATATTATAAAAATGTAATTGGCGTTACTGTCAATTCAGGCTTACAGCCCAGACGGATCGAACTTTGGATTGATGCTGAAAATGCGCCCTATGTTCTGACCAAACCCTTACATCAAACCCAAAGGGTGATTCAGGAAAATGAGGATAAAAGTATTATTGTGCATCTTTTTGTTATTCCGAATTACGAAATGGAACGTTTATTATTGGGATTTGGCTGCGGAATTGAAATTCTCAGGCCCGAAGGTTTCAGAAAACGAATGAAGGAAATACTTCAAAAAGCATTTGCCAGATATGATGAACAAAATCCAACTGAATAAAACGGGATTTCTCAAAAGGTAAATTAAATGCTTCATTTTATTGTAACAATAATTATTCCGATTATAAACTCATTAATACTAAAAAAAGAGTAGTATATTTCAATTAAAAAGAATCCCTTAAACCCCACAAATTCAAAAGTATTTACTAATTAACCTAAAATTTATGAAAAAATAATATGCACGCATAGTATTTTTTCATTATATTTGAAATCGATATAGTTATTTATGAAAGATAAAACGATAGATTATATTTTAAGAGCAACATGGCAGGCTGTATCCAGAATGTATAATGAAGAGGCTGCAAAATACGATGCTACAATGGCAACCGGATTTGCTCTGTTAAGTATTGACAAGGAAGAAGGAACTCCGTCGACCGCTTTAGGTCCGAGGATGGGAATGGAAGCCACAAGTCTGACCAGAACTTTAAAATCTATGGAAGACAAAGGTTTGATTGTTCGCAAAAAAATCCAAGCGACGGAAGAGGTGTATTAATCTACCTAACTGAATTTGGAAAAGAAAAAAGAGAATTATCTAAAAATACAGTTCTGAAGTTTAATGAAACGGTTAGAAAACATGTTTCAGATGAGAAGCTTCAGCATTTTATAGAAGTTTCGGAAATCATCAACGAATTGATTCAGGACAAAAACATATTTAATCACACGAGCGCCAGCGAACTGGCGAAGCAAACAGGAAAGACAGAAAATGAATAACCTTAATTATTGAGGAAATTCAAAATAAAAAAACAAAATATCAAATATGAAACGCACAATTAAAAAAGTCGCTGTAATTGGATCCGGAATTATGGGTTCAGGAATAGCTTGTCATTTTGCCAACATTGGTGTTGAAGTTTTACTGCTTGACATCGTTCCCCGCGAGTTGACAGAAGCTGAAACTAAAAAAGGATTAACGCTTGAAAGTAAAGTTGTTCGCAACCGTGTGGTAAACGAGCATCTGGCGAATTCATTAAAATCGAAACCCTCTCCTATTTACAGTCAAAAATTCGCAAGCCGAATCACAACTGGAAATACAACAGATGATATGGCAAAAATTGCTAATGTTGACTGGATTATCGAAGTTGTTGTAGAGCGTTTAGACATCAAAAAATTGGTTTTTGAACAAATCGAGAAATTCCGTAAACCGGGAACTTTAGTTACTTCTAATACTTCTGGTATTCCAATTCATTTTATGAGCGAAGGAAGAAGCGAAGATTTTCAACAACACTTCTGCGGCACTCACTTTTTTAACCCTGCGCGTTACTTAAAATTATTTGAAATTATTCCTGGTCCAAAAACCTCAACTGAAGTATTGGATTTCTTAAACGAATACGGATCTAAATTCTTAGGAAAAACTTCGGTTGTTGCTAAAGATACTCCGGCGTTTATTGGAAACAGAATTGGTATTTACGGAATCCAAAGTTTATTCCACTTGGTAAAAGAAATGGGATTAACGATTGAAGAAGTTGATAAATTGACAGGACCAGTAATTGGTCGTCCAAAATCGGCTACTTTCCGTACAGTTGACGTTGTTGGTTTAGATACTTTGGTACACGTTGCCAACGGTATTTATGAAAACTGCCCAACAGACGAACAACACGAATTGTTCAAACTTCCTGATTTCATCAATAAAATGATGGAAAATAATTGGTTAGGAAGCAAAACCGGACAAGGTTTCTACAAAAAAGTAGACAAAGATATTCTTTCTTTAGACTTAGATACATTAGAATACCGTGCTGCAAAAAAAGCAAATTTTGCAACTTTAGAATTAACTAAAACTATTGACAAACCAATCAATCGTTTTAAAGTTTTAGTAAAAGGAACAGACAAAGCGGGAGAATTCTACCGTAAGAGTTTTGCTGGAATGTTTGCTTATGTGTCAAACAGAATTCCTGAAATCTCAGACGAATTATACAAAATTGATGATGCCATGAAAGCTGGTTTTGGATGGGAAAATGGTCCATTCGAAATCTGGGATGCCATTGGTGTTGCCAAAGGAATTGAAATCATGAAAGCGGAAGGTTTAGAGCCAGCTGCATGGGTTACTGAAATGTTAGCTTCTGGAAGCGACAGTTTCTATACTGTAAAAGAAGGAGCGACTTATTTCTATAACATTCCGACAAAATCACAAGTAAAAGTTCCTGGACAAGATTCATTCATTATTCTGAACAACATTCGCGAAAGCAAAAAAGTTTGGAGCAATAGCGGTGCAATCATTCAGGATTTAGGAGACGGAATTTTGAACTTAGAATTCCAATCTAAAATGAATACAATTGGTGGCGATGTACTTCAGGCTATCAATAAAGCAATTGACTTATCAGAAAAAGAATATCAAGGTTTAGTTATTGGTAACCAAGCAGCAAATTTCTCTGTTGGAGCTAATATCGGAATGATTTTCATGATGGCGGTTGAACAGGAATATGACGAATTGAACATGGCGATTAAATTGTTCCAAGATACCATGATGCGTGTTCGTTATTCTTCAATTCCAGTTGTGGTTGCGCCTCACGGAATGACTTTTGGCGGTGGATGCGAAATGAGTTTACACGCTGATAAAGTAGTTGCTGCTGCAGAAACGTATATGGGATTAGTTGAATTTGGTGTTGGAGTTATCCCTGGTGGTGGTGGTTCTAAAGAAATGACTTTAAGAGCTTCAGATTTATTCCGCAAAAATGATGTGGAATTAAACGTTCTTCAAGAGTATTTCTTAACAATCGCAATGGCAAAAGTATCAACTTCTGGTTATGAAGCTTTTGACACAGGACTTTTGCAACACGGAAAAGATGTTATTGTAGTAAACAAAGATCGCCAGATCGCTGAAGCTAAAAAACATGCATTATTATTAGCTGAAGCTGGTTATACACAGCCAATCAGAAGAAATGATATTAAAGTTCTAGGAAAACAAGCTTTGGGTATGTTCTTAGTTGGAACAGATCAAATGCAAGCTGGAAAATACATTTCTGAGCACGATAAAAAAATCGCAAACAAACTTGCTTACGTAATGGCTGGTGGTGATTTATCTGAAGCAACTTTAGTATCTGAACAATATTTATTAGATATCGAACGTGAAGCTTTCTTGAGTTTATGTACAGAACGCAAGACGTTAGAAAGAATCCAGTACATGTTGACTAAAGGGAAACCTTTAAGAAACTAGTATCAAGTAATAAGAATTAAGTATTAAGAAATGCATCAGTTTGAAAAATTAAAGATTTGGCAAAAAGCAATGGATATTGCGGTTCATGTTTATGAAATCTCTGCATTGCTGCCAAATGATGAAAAATTCAATTTAATTCATCAAATTAAAAAATGCGCTGTTTCTATTCCTTCAAACATCGCTGAAGGTTCTGGAAGAAATTCCGACAAAGAATTCATGCACTTTTTAGGAATTGCAAATGGCTCAACATTCGAATTGATAACACAATTAATACTTGCAAAAAGGCTTAAACTTGTTAGTGAAGATTTAATTCAACCAACTATTAATCAATTAGTAGAGGTTTCAAATATGAATTTTTCTTTTCAACGATCATTAAAAGATAAAATCAACAAAACAATTGGAAAATCTTAATACTTAATTCTCCAATCTTAATACAATCATTTATGAAAACAGCATATATAGTAAAAGCATATAGAACAGCAGTTGGAAAAGCTCCAAAAGGTGTTTTTAGATTTAAAAGACCTGATGAATTAGCAGCTGAAACCATTCAGTTTATGATGGACGAACTGCCTAATTTTGACAAAAAACGTATCGATGACGTTATGGTAGGAAATGCCATGCCGGAAGCTGAGCAAGGACTTAACGTTGGACGTTTAATCTCTCTTATGGGATTAAAAGTTGAAGATGTTCCTGGTGTAACGGTTAACCGTTACTGTGCTTCTGGATTAGAAACTATCGGAATGGCGACTGCTAAAATCCAGTCAGGAATGGCAGATTGCATCATTGCAGGTGGTGCAGAAAGTATGAGTTATATTCCGATGGGAGGTTACAAACCAACTCCGGATTATAAAGTTGCGGCTGCAGGTCACGAAGATTACTACTGGGGAATGGGTTTAACTGCTGAAGCAGTGGCAAACCAATACAAAATTTCTAGAGAAGATCAGGATGAGTTTGCTTATAACTCTCACATGAAAGCATTAAAAGCGCAAGCAGAAGGAAAATTCGACAAACAAATCGTTCCAATTACTGTTGAGCAGACTTTCATCAACGAAAATGGTAAAAAAGAAACAAAATCATACGTTGTAAATAAAGACGAAGGTCCAAGAGCAGGAACTTCTAAAGAAGCTTTAGCAGGTTTAAAACCAGTTTTTGCTGCTGACGGAAGTGTAACTGCTGGTAACTCTTCTCAAATGAGCGACGGTGCTGCATTCGTTTTAATTATGAGCGAAGAAATGGTAAAAGAATTAAACCTTGAGCCAATTGCACGTTTGGTAAACTTTGCTTCTTCTGGTGTTGAGCCAAGAATTATGGGTATAGGTCCTGTAAAAGCAATTCCGAAAGCCTTGAAACAAGCGGGATTAACATTAAACGATATCGAATTAATCGAATTAAATGAGGCTTTTGCTTCACAAGCTTTAGCAGTAACTCGCGAATTAAACATAAATCCAGAAATCGTAAACGTAAACGGTGGAGCAATCGCTTTAGGTCACCCTCTGGGATGTACAGGAGCTAAACTTTCTGTTCAGTTATTCGACGAAATGAAACGCAGAGGAAACAAATACGGAATCGTTTCGATGTGTGTGGGGACTGGGCAAGGAAGCGCTGGAATCTACGAGGTATTATAAAAAGTATTATTAAGTAAAGTATACGTTCAGTTTGTCATTTCGAGGAACGAGAAATCGCAATAGTAATTCGACAAAGTAACCATCTAGTTTGTCATTCCGAGGAACGAGGAATCTCCGCGACAATTTTCTGCAAAGTTTGTCAATCGTTGTAGAGCTACTTGCGGAGATTTCTCCTTCGTCGAAATGACAAGATTGAGCAAAAACAAAATATAAAAAAAACATAATCATGGCAGATACAATCCAAAAAAACGTGACTCGTGGTGGTCAGTTTTTAGTTAAAGAAACAAAATGCGAGGACATCTTCACACCAGAAGATTTCTCTGAAGAGCAGTTAATGATGCGTGACTCTGTAAAAGAGTTCGTTGACAAAGAATTATGGGCGCATAAAGATCGTTTTGAGAAAAAAGATTACGCGTATACAGAATCATCTATGCGTAAAGCTGGTGAACTAGGACTTCTTGGAGTAGCAGTTCCAGAAGAATACGGCGGATTAGGAATGGGATTTGTTTCTACAATGTTGGTTTGTGACTACATTTCTGGAGCAACAGGTTCATTCTCAACTGCTTTTGGCGCGCATACAGGAATTGGAACTATGCCAATTACACTTTATGGTACTGAAGAACAAAAGAAAAAATACGTTCCGAAATTAGCTTCTGGAGAATGGTTTGGAGCTTATTGCTTAACTGAACCAGGCGCAGGATCTGATGCGAACTCAGGAAAAACAAAAGCTGTTTTATCTGAAGACGGAACTCATTATTTAATTACAGGTCAAAAAATGTGGATTTCGAATGCAGGTTTCTGCAGCGTTTTCATCGTTTTTGCTCGTATTGGTGATGATAAAAATATTACAGGTTTCATCGTAGAAAACGATCCTTCAAACGGAATTTCTATGAATGAAGAAGAACATAAATTAGGAATCCGTGCTTCTTCTACTCGTCAGGTTTTCTTCAACGAAACAAAAGTTCCAGTTGAAAACATGTTATCTGAAAGAGGAAACGGTTTCAAAATTGCAATGAACGCGTTAAACGTTGGTCGTATTAAACTGGCTGCTGCTTGTTTAGATGCTCAAAGAAGAGTAACAACCGGAGCTGTAAAATATGCTAACGAAAGAATTCAGTTCAATACATCTATTTCATCTTTTGGAGCTATTCGTTCTAAATTAGCTGAAATGGCAACTAATGCTTACGCAGGAGAAAGTGCTTCTTACCGTGCTGCAAAAGACATCGAAGACAGAATCGCTGCTCGTGAAGCAGAAGGAACAAGTCATCAGGAAGCAGAATTGAAAGGTGTTGAAGAATATGCTATCGAGTGTTCTATCTTGAAAGTAGCCGTTTCTGAGGACGTTCAAAACTGTGCTGACGAAGGAATCCAGATTTTTGGTGGAATGGGATTCTCTGAAGATACTCCAATGGAAAGTGCCTGGAGAGATGCTCGTATCGCTCGTATCTACGAAGGTACAAATGAAATCAACAGAATGCTTTCTGTGGGTATGTTGATCAAAAAAGCAATGAAAGGACACGTTGATTTACTTGGACCAGCAATGAAAGTTCAAGAAGAATTAATGGGAATTCCATCGTTTGATACACCAGACTTCTCTGAATTATTTGCTGAAGAAAAAGTGATCGTAGCTAACTTGAAAAAAGTTTTCTTAATGGTTGCCGGAAGCGCTGTTCAAAAATACGGTCCTGATTTAGATTCTCATCAACAGTTATTAATGGCCGCTGCTGATATCTTAATCGAAATCTACATGGCTGAGAGTACAATCTTGAGAACTGAGAAATTAGCTAAATCTCAAGGCGAAGATAAAGTTCAGGAGCAAATCGCTATGGCAAAATTATACTTGTACAAAGCTGTAGATATTGTAAACTTGAGAGGAAAAGAAGGAATCGCTTCTTTCTCTGAAGGTGATGAACAACGTATGATGTTAATGGGACTTAAACGTTTTACAAAATACACTAATCTTCCAAACGTAGTAGCATTGAGAGAAAAAATCGCAGAAAAATTAGTTGCAGAAAATTCATACTGCTTCTAGTTTAAAATACTTTTTAGGTTTTAATTTGTTAAAGCCGCATTTGTCCCGAAACAAATGCGGCTTTCTAAATTTACATACAGAAATAAAGTACTTGCTACAGGGATTTATTTTTTAACTTCCTCTAATTTTGGCGTATCAATTTCTCCATCATAAGAAATTGACGCCCTATTATTGCTATTAACTGAAAGAGATGCCCCCCCATCTAAGAAAACAGTAAAAAAAAGATTGTAGAAATCATCTTTGCCTTTTACAGTTGCCTTTATATTATATGACTTTTTCTTTTTTTAATCACAATATTTTCAGGAACTCCTTCGAATTTTATTCCGCCATCACCTCCTCCGTATGGCACATTAAATCCACGCCCAAAAAAGGGCAGATCGCAGGTTGTTTTGGCTTCATTAAATTTCAAAAAATAACGATCGTAATCTAAATTTAAAAGTCTTCCGCCTTGTGGCATAACTTTTTGTGCTTCAAAAACAAAATTCTTTGAATTCATTAGAGATTCAATTTCTTTTTGTTTCTGTAGTTGCCTTTCAGCCTTAAGATCTTTTCTTGATTTTCTCTGTGCTGATCCGGGAATGGTTAAAAAGGACAATATTACTACTAATGCAAATAGTTTAGTTTTCATAAATTATATATTAATAGTTTAAATATTTTTTACTTTTTTGTAAATCGCATCGTTGCAATATTACCAGAAATAAGATTTAAAGTTTTTCCATCATCAGTAATACTATAGGAAGTTACTTTTGACAAAGTGTTCATAAAAACCTGTTCACCCTGCCCGTCCAGACACATCATTTTTGTTGATACCATCGGCTGTGTAAAATCAATCTTATTTTCTGTTGCTACAAGTTTTCCAATATAGGAATTACAACTATTATTACCAGAAACCATTTTTTCTTTTGTATTGAAGTTTATTGTCGGTTTTTTATTTGGATATAAACCATCAAATGCAATTCGTGGCCCGGATATGTAATTAAGTTCCCAGTTGCCTTCTAATTTAGAAATAGTATTCTTATTGCATTTAAAAATATTACATGAAATTAAAAGGAAACTAAATAAAACAAGGGTAGAAACGTTCTTCATCATAAATTTTAAGTTTTTAATATATTCCAGATATAATTATATTTTTTTATTAAAAAACATATCTAAATTAAGGATTTTTTTGAGCATTATATCAAAAAACAAACTTAAATTACATTGAATAGTTTTAGTTTTTTTTAACGTTAGGTCCTAAAGAATATCAACTGTTTTATGTTAAATTTACTTAATGTATAATTTAAAAACTCACTCATGAAAAAAATAATTGTTTCCTTCGCAATAATTACAGCCTTAATTATTGGTTGTAAGACTAGTACAAAATCAAACGATGCAAAAACTTTAACTGTCAATTTAGAACCAAAAAGCAATAGTACAGTTACAGGAACTGCTACTTTTACAGAAAAGAATGGCAAAGTAACTTTTACAGCAAAAATAGCCGGTTTACAGCCAGGTGTTCATGCTATACACATTCATGAAAAATCGGATTGTTCTGCTGCTGACGGAAGTTCTGCAGGCGGTCACTGGAATCCAACTTTTAAAAAACATGGAAAATGGGGAGTTGGTGAATACCATAAAGGAGATATTGGCAATTTTACTGCAGATGCAAACGGCAATGGCACTATCACTTTGACAACAGACGAATGGGCTATTGGAGGTGATGACGAAACTAAAAATATCTTAGGGAAGGGACTAATCGTGCATCAGGGAGCGGATGATTTTACAACTCAGCCTACAGGAAATGCAGGAGGCAGGGTTGCTTGTGCCGGAATCATCAAATAATATAAAAACATAATACATATGATAACCACTATTTTCTAAAAAATCTAGTGGTTATTTTTATTTAAAATATAATCTTCACATAAGAAAAAGATATAGATTTGTATCCTCAAATTCAACTTAATGATTAACCCATCGGCACCAGGCTGGATAGATAAGTTTTTTAATGAACAAAAGTTTTCAGAAGCAATTCCTTTTGAAACAGCTGACTCGTTTTACTACAAGGTCAGGGAAACCGGTTTCATTTACGGTCACATCATTTCTATCGATAGCCAGGTTCCTATTACAATAAAAGGCTGGTTTAAAACCGAAATTTCAAAAACTGCTTTATTAAACACTTTATATCATGTTTTCTGCTTAGAAAAAAGAAATTCTGAACCAGCTAACTTCCTATCAGAAGTTTTGAAATTTTATAAAGAAATGAATCCGGAAGGGTTCAGTTTATTTAAAATGCTGCTTCCAAAAGATACGCCTGCACTTTCACTGGAAAACATAATTGATCAAAGGGTACAAACCAATGACAGCATCATCAGTAAAAACTTCTCACATTTAGTAACTAATGCGCTTTTGTTTATTGATGTACTTGCTTTTAGGAAATATTTAGAACAAGGAGAAATCCCGGAAAAATATCTCAAAAGAATTGAAGAAACTGTTTTAGGAATTGTAGGTTTAGCATTAAAAACCAAGACCGTAAAATCACAGTACGACGATTTATTAATTAAACTTTTTGAAGGTTCTATACGATATTCTAAATTCTCAAAAGTAACCGTAGATACTTTAGAAACTTTAAATCTTGATTATTTCAAAAACAAACTGGAACAATATTATTTAATAGATATGGCCGGAATGGCTTTATGGAGTGACGGTGTTGTTGAGAATGAAGAAGCATACTTTTTATATTCATTAGGATCCATGATGAATGTATCAGATGAATTTGTAACTAATAGCATTAAAACTACTAATGCATTTATAACAACCCATAAAAGCAAAATACCATATTTCAATTATTCGAATCCGGTAAAGCATTTCTATGATCAGATGACGCATATGGTCGTAAAACTGATTATTAGAAACAAAAACAGGTTAGTCAAGGAAATCGTTCAAAGCAAAGAATTAATGATTCTTTTGGCCTATTCTACAACAAGGGATTTAGATGCCAAAGAAAAGAAAAAGGTAAAAAAACAGCTTTTAGACATCTGCAAGACGATTCCATCACTTACGATCTTTTTACTTCCCGGGGGCAGTTTGCTATTACCTATTTTAATAAAATTTATTCCTACAATGCTGCCGTCAGCTTTTAATGAAAATCTGGACGAAAAT
Organism: Flavobacterium gyeonganense; assembly: GCF_029625295.1. Classification (NCBI taxonomy): domain Bacteria; kingdom Pseudomonadati; phylum Bacteroidota; class Flavobacteriia; order Flavobacteriales; family Flavobacteriaceae; genus Flavobacterium; species Flavobacterium gyeonganense. The sequence continues at coordinate 650,016 of NZ_CP121112.1, forward strand.
GAATAAAAAATCGCCTAATTGGCGATTTTTTATTCAGCTTTAAGATTATAAATCGAGCTGGTAAACCTGATCCAGTTCTTCATTTGAACTGATTGTTACATTCAAATCTGTTACAAAACCTGAATTCAAGCCATAAACCCAGCCATGAACCATCAAATCCTGGCCATTTTTCCATGCTCCCTGAACGATAGAAGTTTTAGCTAAGTTATAAACCTGCTCTTTGGCATTTATTTCTACAAATGCATTAAAACGTTCATCTTCATCTTCAATAGAATTCAGGTACTTGTCATGTAATCGGTATTCATCTTTAATGTGACGAAGCCAGTTATCTATGATACCTACAGACTGGTTACCCATTGCTGCTTTTACACCACCGCATCCATAATGTCCACAAACGATAATATGTTTAATTTTCAAAACATTTACCGCATAATCCAGAACACTCAGCATATTCATATCAGAATGCACTACCATATTAGCAATGTTTCTGTGTACAAAAACTTCACCTGGTTTTGCTCCAACAATTTCGTTTGCAGGAACACGACTGTCGGAACATCCAATCCATAACAATGGCGGCTGCTGCCCTTTAGCTAAATCAGCAAAATAGTTAGGGTCTTTTGCTAATGAAGTTTCAACCCACTTTTTATTATTTTCTAATAGCTGTTTATAAAACTCTCTCATCTTTTTATTTGTTTGAATGGTATTTCTATGTAAAGTTACCTGATTTTTAAAGGTTTTCAAGTCATAGAACCATTTAAATTTATTTTATTTGTTTTAAAAATCTTCTTTTACTTCTTGTTTTTTAACCAATGCCCTTTTAGCCACATCATAGTAATGTTCAATAGAAACATGGTTATTATTTTCAGGCGTATTCTCTAACTCATAAGCTTCTTTAAAGCCTTTAAGCTTCACTTTAATATTTTCGTCAATAGCACGGGTTTCCTTAAACTCACGAATCAAATCAAGTACATCATGCGCAATATACTCTGTATCATGGGCATTAATTATTACTTTAGAATTTTCCGGAATATCATTTAGAGTCTGTTTTATAGCAGCTTTATTCAAAAAGGAAACTTCCTGAGCTAAATCGATGTGAATAATATCGCCATCTTCATATTCTTCTTTTTTGAAGTTGTATGCTCTCTTCAGGTTTCCTCTTAATACAAAGATGATACTAATTATAATTCCCAACGCAACACCTTTCAGCAAATCTGTAGCGACAACAAAGACTAATGTTGCTATAAAAGGGATAAACTGGTATTTTCCTTTTTCCCAGAAATGCATGAAAGTTGCCGGTTTTGCTAATTTATATCCAACCAAAATCAGGACAGTTGCCAAAGTAGCCAATGGAATTTTATTTAATACTACCGGAATTGACAGTACACTGATTAATAAAAGAACTCCATGAATTATAGTTGACATTTTAGATTTAGCACCAGCATTGTTGTTTGCAGATGACCTGACCACTACTGATGTCATTGGCAAACCTCCTAAAAGTGCGCTCGCCATATTTCCTAATCCCTGCGCTTTAAGCTCGACATTTGTATTTGTATATCGTTTCTGAACATCCATCCTGTCTGAAGCTTCAATACACAATAATGTCTCAATAGAAGCAACTATAGCAATTGTAATACCTACAACCCAAACTTGTGGATTTGTTACGGCTGCAAAATTTGGCGTAATAATAATCGATTTAAAGTCCTCAAAAGATTTTGGAACTGGCAACGAAACTAAATGTTCTTTTCCAATAGCAAGTGAACTTCCTGAAGATGTAAAAAATTCATTCAGAACAACTCCTAAAATTACAGCTACCAGAGCTCCTGGAACTAATTTTAATCTTTTTAAAAAAGGAACTTTGTCCCATGAAATCAAGATAACCAATGATATCAGTGAGATTACTACGGCTCCTAATTGAATATGATTAATTACGTCAAATAAAAATGAAAAAGAATTACTTCCGTCATTTTGAACAAAAGCCTGATCACCCTCAAAATCAGCATCATAACCAAAAGCGTGTGGAATTTGTTTCAGGATTATAATAATTCCGATACCTGCCAGCATCCCTTCGATTACGTTAGTCGGAAAATAATTCGAAATACTACCTGCCTTTAAAAACCCTAATGCTAACTGAATTACACCCGCTATAAAAACAGAAAGTAAAAACACATCAAAAGCACCAAAATCAGTAATAGCCGTTAATACAATTGCTGTCAGTCCTGCTGCAGGTCCGGAAACGCTGATATGTGACTGGCTTAAATAACCTACTACGATTCCGCCAATAACACCTGCAATAATTCCTGAAAATAAAGGTGCACCCGAAGCCATTGCTATACCTAAACACAATGGAAGAGCCACCAGAAAAACCACTAAACCTGAAGCGAAGTCAGATTTGAGGTTGGCAAAAAGATTAATTTTTTTTGTCATGATATAATACTAAAATAATGTATAAAAAATCTACTGCATTTATATAAATACAGTTGGTTCAAAATAATCGGAAGTATTATACGAAGTTTGGGGGTGGTGCAAAAATGCTTGGAGAAATATTGTCAAGTTTTACAATATTTCCTGATACTATAATTTTTGATTCTGTGAAAACAGGCATTGTCAATTCATGATCAACAGCGTCAGCATAAACTGCTGCCTTAATTTCTTTATGAGATTTTTCTTCTTCAGAAATATTGATTGTTATAGCCGCGTTATTGCTTTTCTTTATCATGGCCACAATTGTTGGGGTTGATAAGAAGGCGATAAATATGAATAATAATATGCGGGCTACTAATTTCATCTGAACAAAAATAATGTTATAGATGTAAAATCAAAGTGTCACGTTAAAATTTTTATAGAAATTTAACATTTATAAAAAAGCTGAATAATCGATCTTCGTTACCCAGCCTTCTAAAATACTCACTAATAATGCTTTACAATTCCCCTTCAAGCCATGCATTCATCATCCAAATTGTTTTTTCCTGCTCGGAAATGAAATCACTCATCATTGAATTAGTACCTTCATCATTGATCTCTCCAGATTGATTAAGAATATTTCTTTCAATTTTCAATAAATCAGATAATGAATTTACAATGAGCTGAACTGCTTTTTCATCGTTCGAAATATTCTTTCCAATTGTAAGTTTATTGTTTTTAATATAATCTTCGAAAGTATGCAATGGTGTTCCGCCAATTGTCAAAACTCTTTCGGCTATCATATCAATTTTTAATTGTGCATCAGTATACAATTCTTCAAATTTTACATGTAAATCGAAGAAACGTTTTCCTCTTATATTCCAATGAATTCCTCTTAAATTCTGATAGTAAATCTGAAAGTTTGATAGCAGTACGTTCAATTCATTTACTACTAATTCTGATTCTTTAACGGGTAGTCCTAAAATATTTGTTTTCATCTTTATCTATTTTATAGTATGTTTTTTACAAATTTAAAATAAGTTGTTCCGAAAAAGCATAGTTAAAAATTATATTTTCTTATTTTTGCATCACAAAATACTATGAAATGACTATTACTCAATTACAATATGTTTTAGCAGTGGCTGAACATAAAAATTTTACATTAGCTGCAGAAAAATGTTTCGTGACTCAGCCTACATTAAGTATGCAAATACAAAAAATTGAAGAAGAACTTAATATTTTAATTTTTGACAGAAGTAAAAAACCCATTCAGCTTACTGATATTGGCCAAAAAATTGTAAATCAGGCAAAGAATATTGTAAACGAAGCAAATCGTATCCAGGATATTGTAGAGCAGCAGAAAGGTTTTATTGGAGGGGAATTCCGTTTAGGGATAATCCCAACCATAATGCCTACACTTTTACCGATGTTTTTAAATAATTTTATAAAAAAATATCCAAAAGTAAAACTTTTGATTGAGGAGCTAAATACAGATGAGATCATTGTAAAATTAAAAAATGGCCATTTGGATGCTGCTATAGCCGCAACTCCTCTCGAGGATGAAAAAATCAAGGAAATCGTATTGTATTTTGAGCCTTTTGTCGCTTACATTCCTGAGCATCATTCTGTTTACCAAAAAGAAGAGATAGAAGTTTCTGATTTAAATATCAATGAAATTTTATTATTACAAGACGGACATTGCTTTAGAGACGGGATCCTGAATTTGTGTAAAAACGCTACTGAAATCGAACAAAACAATTTCCAGATACAAAGTGGAAGTTTTGAGACCCTTATAAAATTAGCTGATGAAGGTTTGGGGACAACATTGCTTCCTTATCTTCATACCCTAGATTTAAAGGAATCTGACAAATTAAAACTGCGTAATTTTAAAGAACCAAAACCTGCGCGTGAAGTGAGTTTAATTTACCCAAAAAGCGAATTAAAAATGCAGATCATTGATGCTTTAAGAAGTACAATTGCAGGTGTTGTAAAAGGAGCTATTGTTTTTCAGAACGTTCAAATCATTAGTCCTTTGCAAAAAAAATAGTTCGATTAATTCCATAATTAGTCTTAAAAATAAAAAATCGTATCCGGAGTTTTAATTCGAATACGATTTTTTATAATTTAATTGAAATTTATTTGATTCCCTTTTTAAGTTTTTCAACTGAAGGGTCTTCCAAAAGTTTTATTTGATTAACAACAATCTGTGCTATTTCTGTTGCGCCTTTCAAGGAAAGATGTGTATCATCTGCTTTATCTTCTTTATAAAAAGGATTTTCCCCTGCTTTAAAATGCAAATGCAGTTGCCTTGATTTTTCAGGACCATAAGACTGTTCCAACAGTTCTGTATAGTATTCTAAATCTATAAAAGGAACTTTATATTCCTGGGCAACCAGTCTTGTTTCGAGAGGATAATCTCCATGCGTACCAATTAAAACACCTTTTTCATTAAAGTTTCTTCTTGTAATTGAAGTTAGTAAAATTGGAATTGCTCCCTTTTCACGACTTTCTTTTACGAAACGAATTAAATTATGCCTGTATGCAGTATGCGGATTTGTATAACGCAATGAATCCATGTTTTTTTGGTCATTATGCCCAAACTCGATAAAAACATAATCCCCTTTTTTAAGACTATTATAAACTGCCTCCCATTGTTTTTCAGCAATAAAGCTTCTGGTACTTCTTCCGTTTAAAGCCCTGTTATCTATAACAATATTATCTTTAAAAAAAGGTTGTAAAACCTGAGCCCAACCGTGTTCCGGATTTTTATCAGGATCTTTTTTATTTGCCATTGTCGAATCACCGATGGTGTAAACGGTAGTCTTTTGTGCAAAACAAACGGTTGAAACCAACCAAAAAATTAATATGTACTTTTTCATTTTATTTGTATTAAACTATTTTGCTGCTGAAGGAACTGTAGCTTTTTCTCCGATGAAAACTTCATTCAGAATGACATTATCAGCATTTGTACTTGAAATAGCATTTTTTGCGGACTTAATTTCGATATTGTTTAAAGAGATATTCTTGATTTTTTTATCTGCAAAACCCTGTATGACAATACCCGAAGCAGATGCTTTATTACACGAAATATCAGAGAAAAATACATTTGAAATTTCAGACTGATATCCTTTTCCCTCTCCGTGGTAATTTGCGGTTATATAAAGACAGTCTTCTACTTCATCGAGTTGAATATTCCTAACAAAAACATTTTTTATGAATCCTCCCCTGTCAGCGTTAGTTTTCAGATAAATCCCTCTTTTCAGATAACCAACTGTTTTGCAATTTTCCACAAAAACATTTTTTACACCTGCAGACATTTCGCTTCCAATAACCACTCCGTGAAGTCCTTTGAAATTGCAGTTTCTAATAATAATATTTTCACTTGGAGTCGCTGAGTTAGCTCTTCCTTCATGATCTCTTCCTGCTTTTATGGCAACATTATCATCGCCATTATTGAACGTTACATTTTCAATTAAAACGTTTTTTGCATACTCAGGATCAATACCATCATTATTATAATTCAAAGATTTGTAACTTATCCCTCTGATAGTTATACTTTCAGACTTGAGCAAATGCACACACCAAAAAGGCGAATTTTCAATTCGAACATTTTCAATCAATATATTCGAACATTTAAAAAACTGAATCATCTGCGGACGCAAAAAGTAACCTGTCCCAAATTTTCTGTCTATTAATGAAACATTCGTATGGTTCATTTCGCGACTGAGTTCTTTTCCTTTTCCTTCTTTTGCCTTAAAAGTTTTCCAGGTCTTTCCTCCTTCTCCATCAATTGTTCCTTCACCGGTTATTGCAATATTTTTACAATCATAAGCATATATTAACGGACTATAATTATAAAGCATTGTGCCTTCCCAACTAGTTAAGACCATTGGTAAATAATCCTCAGGTTTGTCACTAAATTTAATTTTTGCTCCTTTTTCAATTTTCAAATTCACATTGCTGACAAAATGAATCGGGCCATTTAAAAGATAAATTCCTTTTGGAACTACAATTGTCCCCCCATTATTTTTTTTACACAATGCCATTGCCTTATCGAAAAAAGGTTTGCTGTTGGAAACCGAATCACCTTTAGCACCCAGCTTTTCCACACTAACCTGATAAGAAGGTATTTTTGGCAACTGAATAGCATTTATAATCGAATCTGTCTTTGCTGTTGGGAATTTATTTTCCTGAGCAAAGCCAGTTACTGAAAACAATAGAAAGATAAGAAGTCTAATATTCATGATTTATATTTTATCAAGGAAAATCTATGTCCTGACTCAGAAAACAATTATGTAATTAAAAATTATTCTGAATCACTACTTTCTAAATTATTCTTTTTTGCCCACTTCTTATATTTTTTAAGGACTTCTTTAGGTTCATTAGAATACCATGAATAACCATTTCTTCTTTCTTCTCCAATATCAGTTATAAATCTCTTTTTAACTCCGTCACGGTCGCAAAAAATTGCCTCATTAGTATCAAGTTCTGCAAATCTTGGCCAAATTGGCGCTCCATCTACCATAGGATACATTTTTTTTCCTATAATTTTACCGTCTTCATCATAGATGCGTTCTTCTTTAAGATTCGTTATTTTTGTTTTTTCAAACCAGTCGTAAGCGCTTTTTACAGCTATCTTAATTTCCGGTGAAGGATTATCAATAGACATTAAAAACAATACAACTTTTGCAGATTCCTTTCCGCTTAAAGAAGCAAGTTCATAAGCTCTTGCATCAGCTGGTGCAAAAGTAACTTCATCATGTTGTGCACACCAAACTGTGAGAACACCATTTTGTTTATATTGCGTTTTTAGAATACATTCAATTCCTTTACTAACTGCAATTTTGGCTTTGTCAATAACCTCCTGTGATGGTTTAATACTGTAATACGGGGTTTCATTTGCTATTTCCTTTAATACATTCAAAACATCCACCATTGAATTATCATTATATGTGATATGTGTGTAGTAACCTTTTTTTAACGGAAAGTATTGAGGCCAACCACCATTAGGATATTGTGCAGAAAGTAAATAATTCACTGCTCTCAAAAATGAATCTTTATATCTTTCATCTTTTGTCTGTGCATACATTTTTGAAACAAAAAGTATTTCCTGAGTTGTAGCTCTATTATCGATTGTACAATCTTTTGCTATTGGCTTTAGGGCTACTAATTTAGCTTTTTCTTCTTCTGTCAGTTCATTAAGCATTGGAATATTTTTAGGCCAGCCTCCAATATCCCTTTGGTAAAGCAAAACATTTTCGCCTACTTTTTTACCTTCTTCAGATCCAAACCAGGCGGAGTAACTTTTTACAATTAAGTCCGGCCATTTTTTGGCTTTATCCTGTGCATTTACATGACAGCCAGTAATGATTAGAAGTAATAACGCTGTCTTTTTGAGTTGATTCATTTAATTGGTTAATTTTAGTTATTTATTTAGTTATTTATTTAGTTTTAGTCAGTTATTCTGAACCAGTCAATTGCTACGCTTCCCGCATCATTTATAACTCCTTCTCTAAGAGCTAAAAATCCTATCTTAGCACCTATCCATTTTCCTTCTCTGGCTGTAAAAGTGTCACCTATTGCATTGAATTTTTGTCCATCTTCACTATAGAAAAAATTACATATTCCTCCCGATTTTACTTTTACCTGCAGGTATATTGTCCTGTCTTTTATTGCGATTTTCTTACTTTCAGATTCGATTCCTTTTTTATCCGATCTTAAAGCTGTTTTTTGCGAAAGAAATAATTTTCCTTCGTTTTGCTTGAGACATAAAAAACTATAATCGAGTCCCATGATAACCAGCCCTGTATATTCTCCATCGAATCTGGAATTGAAAGTAATTTTTGTAGTCGCCGTAAACTCATTTGCCGGGATTTTTTGCAAAAGTAAATTGGGAATATCAAACAGGTTATTATAATCTTTAGGGACAGAGATACAATTCAAATTATAGTAACCCATTGAGGTAGGAAGCCCCCATGTTATCTGCGGATTTGCATGCCACTGCCATTGAAGCCCAAGTTTAGGATTATTAAATTCATCACTTTCAGGTGGTGTTGCAACCGGAAAAGTTTTTTTACCAACATTTGGTTTTTTATATACCATAACAGGCTCTCCAATACCATCATTATCCTCATCGCTTCCAATTACCGGCCAGTCCTGCTGCCATTTCATAGGCTGCAAATGAACAACTCTTCCGTAAGCAAACTGATCCTGAAAATGAAGAAACCAGTCTTCACCTGTTTGTGTCTGAACCCATGCACCCTGATGCGGGCCGTTAACAGTTGTTTTTCCCTGTTCCATCACTTTTCTTTTTTCATAAGGACCAAAAATATTCTTAGCCCTCATAACGGTCTGCCAGCCGGTCGCTACTCCTCCAGCCGGAGCAAAAATATAATAATAACCATTACGTATATAAAATTTAGGTCCTTCAATGGTTGGTTCATCCGGATGTCCGTCAATAATCATAACATCATCATTATTTGCAGATAAACCATCCGGATTCATTGAACAGACTGCCAAAACACTTTTTATTCCGGCACGGCTGCCAGCAAACGCATAACCCAGATATGCCTTCCCATCCTCATCCCACAAAGGCGTTGGATCAATCAACCCTTTTCCTTCTTTTACCATAACTGGTTCAGACCATGGTCCTTCGGCTTTTTTTGATTTCACAACATAAATTCCAAAATCAGGATCGGGATAGTAAATATAAAACTCATTTTTATGAAAACGGATGCAGGGAGCCCACACTCCATTTCCATGCTGAACTTTATTATACACTTCTAATGGTTTTTGTCTGGAAAGTGCATGTCCAATCAATTTCCAGTTTACCAAATCCTTTGAATGAAGAATAGGCAGGCCAGGAATACAATTAAAAGATGAAGCGGTCATATAATAATTATCTCCCACCCTGATAGCATCCGGATCAGAATAATCAGCATATAAAACAGGGTTTTTATAAGTGCCGTCACCCTGATCTGCTACCCAGACATTTGAATAATTCTTTTGTTTTTTTCCTGCGCTATTGAATTCTGCATCAAAATACTGGACAACAAAAGAGATGTTATTATGACAAATTTCATTTAAAAAGGTATTATCTGTTTAATTCTAATGCTGCCAGAATAAAAGGGCCTGTTGCTTTAGGATCATTATCTTTCTTTTTTTCATTTACATAATATTCATAAGAACCATCTCTGTATGGAGTTCCTCCAAGTCCCGCTACCTGACAAGCCTGAGTTAATGTTATAGTTCCGTCTGCGTCAACTTTGATTAACTGAGTAGTTAGTCCATCAAAAGCTTTGTTGGCTATTTTTTTGAATTTTGCAGGTAAATATCCTTTATTAACACCTTTTGCAAATGCATAGGCAAACATGGATGAGCCTGAAGCTTCAAGATAATTTCCTTCCTTTTCCATTTTATCTGTAACCTGATACCATAAACCCGATTTATGCTGATATTTTGCTAAACTTTCCGAAACTTTATTTAAATAACCAACCAATTCTTTTTGTTTTGGATGATCTTTCGGGAAATAATCTAAAGCATCAACAAGAGCCATTACATACCAGCCAAGAGCTCTGGACCAAAAGTTTGGTGAATTTCCTGTTTCTTTGTTTGCCCATGGCATTTGCTTGCTCTCATCCCATCCATGATATAATAAACCTGTAGCCGGATCTGTTGCATGTAATTGAATTTGTTCGAACTGATGGGCAACATCATCAAGGTTTTTTCCTCCTTCAAAAGTTGCTGTATATTCAGCATAGAAAGGTTCCCCCATGTACAAACCATCTAACCACATTTGATTAGGATAGATTTTTTTATGCCAGAATCCTCCGGACTGCGTTCTTGGATGCACCGTTAACTGTTGGCGTAACAATTGCATCGCTTTTAAATATTTTTCTTCTTTTGTTTTATCATAAGCATTAAAAAGCAAACGCCCAGCCACAATCATATCGATATTGTATTTTTCAATTTCATACGTTTTGATTGTGCCGTCATTTTGAATTAATGCATCTAAATACCCCTGAACATAAGATGCATATGCCGGATTTGGATTTTTTTATATAATTCCTGAAATGAATACAAAACAAGACCGTGAACGTAGTCCCATTTTGGAGCTTTAGAATCATCAATCTGCCAGGATTGAGGATGGCGTTTCATTAATGTCAACGCCATTTTGTCTGACCATTTCAAATCTTTAGAAATTACTGTTTGATTTGTAGAATTTGCATTTTTTCCTGCTTCAGGTGATGCTGTCTTGCATCCAAAAATTGCGAATGAAACGAAAAGTGTGGCGACTTTTAAAGTGTTGATTGTGTTGTTTAACATAGTAATTATTTTAACTTTTTGGAAATTCTATTTATCTGATTACATATAATTATAAAACTATAATGCTATCAAATTATATTTCGCATTTGTACTTAATTTATTTCTTTTTAAAAATTTTATCTAAAAATTGAGTTGTATACAAGATGGTTTCATCTAGCCAGGGAGCAAAAAACCAAAAAGAATGGGGCGAATCCTTAATAGTCTGCACTTCATTGTAAACATTATTTATATTCAAAATTTTAATCATATCATCTCTTCCTGCATGAAATCTCGGAATACTACTATTCAAAAATAATGTTGGCGGTGTATTCTTATCTGTATGAGTCAAACCAGAAGCATTTTTCCAGTTTTCAGGTTTTTCATCAAAAGTACCTTTAAGCCATAAAGCTGCTACTTCACCTTCCGATGATTCCGGGTGTTTAAAAGCTAAAATGCCATCTATATTAATAATTGCATTTACCTCAGATGAAGATTTGCTTTTATTCAAAACATCATCAAAAGCCGGATTCTTATTTGTTGTACCAATCAAAGCAGCCATTTGACCTCCTGAAGAACATCCTAAAACAGCAATTTTGTCTGGGTCTACATGGAATTTTCGTGCATTATCTTTTATAAATCTTATTGCATTTTTAACATCGAAAATTCCCTCCGGATACTTGGCTTCTAATGAAAGCCTGTATTCAATTGCAAAACAGGAATATCCTTCTGAAGCAATTCTCTGTGCCATCGTTCTCATCTGACTTTTATTACCTGATTTCCACCCCCTCCGTGAATCATAACTACAGCAGGATTTTTTCTTTTGATTTTATTCAAATACGCATCAAAATGTAATGCCCTATTTTTATCCTGACTATAAACCACATCGTTAATTTCAATAACATTTTTATTTTTTACTTCTTCAGCAATTTTTATGAAAGGATATTTTTTTATTAGTTTAGCATAGGTGCTTTTTATCGTATATGAAGTATCGATGGGAAAATTGATTTGTCCAAAAAAAGAATTTGATACAAAGAACAGAACTGTTAAAAAAATATTCTTCATAAACTAATTTAGCTAATATACAAATCTGGCAAAATAACAGACTTTCTCTCTATAATGATTGAAAATAACAATAATAATATACAGTAAAAAAATCAATTTTTAACTGATTCTACATTTTTGTCATTGATATAAGTATTTATAAAATTAAAATTCCTGATATTTTTCAATAGATAAACAGAGTCCGCCTTTTCGATAATAACGTTCTTAAGCGTAATATTTTCGACCGGGGATTCTTTATATCCTTCAGCCCAAATGCCATATTTACCTGCTTTTTTTACTTTTACGTTTTCTAAACTTACATTTCTGATAACAGGAATGAAGTTTCCTGTCTGCGAACCGTATACGTTATAAAACATATTTAACTTCAAGACACATTCTTTAACCGTTCCTACTTCCAGATTCCTCACATAAACATTTTCAATAACTCCACCTCGTTTAGAATTTGTTTTGATGCGAATTGCCCTGTCTAAATTTGGACTATCCATAACACAATTCTCTACAAAAACATTATTTACACCTGCGGATATTTCGCTACCAATTACAACTCCTCCATGACCGTCTATCATTTTACAATTTTGTACAATAATATTTTTGCTTGGTATTCCTACTCTTCTTCCATCAGCATCTCTTCCTGATTTTATAGCAATGCAATCGTCTCCTGTGTTAAACACACAATTTTTAATTATTATATTTTGCGAATATTCAGGATCACAACCATCATTATTAGGTCCATGACTATCCACTGTAACCCCGTCTATAATTACATTATTGGATTTTATTGGGTGCAAAATCCAAAAAGGTGCATTAATTACTTTAATATCTTTTATTAGAACAGTATTGCATTCAAAGAATTCAATAAAATTAGGCCTTAAATAACGTCCTTCACCAAAAATCCTTTCTGAAACCGGCACACCTTTTTCAGCCATATCAACCAAAACTTCACGATTAGTTGGATCATTTTGCGAAGGAATCCCTTTTTTCCAGCCATAATCTTTAGCACCGGACCATAGCCACCAGTTGCCACTACTGGCCTGGCCATTCAAAATACCTCTACCTGTTATAGCAACATTTGTTTTATTTTTAGCATAAATAAGAGGAGAATAATTCATTAATTCTGTTCCTTCAAAAGAAGTATGAACTATTGGATAATCTTTTGGATTTGTACTAAACAGAATTTCTGCATTATCTTCCAAATGCAAATTCACATTATTTTCCAAATGTATAGGCCCGGTTAAGTATTTTCCTTCGGAAACAATAACTCTTCCACCACCATTAGAAGTACAAGCTTTTATTGCCTTTTCAAAAGCAATTGTATTGAACGCAACTCCATCTCCAACTGCGCCAAAATCTTTCACATCATAATCTTTCTCTAAAAAATTAACTTGAGGCATAGTCTTTATAACAAAGTCCATTTTTTTCCATGGATCTTCAATTGATGTTTCTAATGTTTTGAGCCTGCAAGACATAAAAACAATACAACATATCATTATTAAAAATGAGTAATTATTTTTAAAAACATTATACACCATCATTTTATAGTATTCTATTTATTAATCAAGACTTTTTAAATTATGTAATCGATTACACGAAAGTAAAGAAATCGAATTACATCAACAAATAAATTTGAATAAAAATTATGCATTTATTTTTAAAAAGTAATATTAATTGTAATTGTTGTAAAAAAAACATAATTTTTTACCATTGCTCTATCATATTTAACAAGTGGCTTTTTTTTGGTAATCGATAACATTTTATCCTTCTGTTTGCAAAAAAAATGTATTTTTGTGTTAAAATAATCAAAATATGAATTTTGAATGAGCGAAAAAATAACCATTTATGATATTGCAAAAAAATTAAATATAACTGCTGCCACAGTATCAAGAGCGCTGAATAACAGCCCTAAAATAAAAGACAGCACCAAAAAATTAGTTCTTGAAACTGCTGCCTCAATGAACTATAAACAAAATAAATTAGCTTTAGCTTTAAAAAGCGGGAGAAGCAATAATATTGGAGTTATTGTACCGCGTATTGACAGTAATTTTTTTGCATCTGTAATTAGAGGAATCGAAGAAGAGCTCTACTCACACGGTTATCAGGTTATTATTTGCCAGACTCATGAAAATCCAAAAAGAGAAAATGAAAATCTTTACACCTTAATTGATGCTCAGGTTGATGGTATTTTAATGTCAGTTACAGATGTTACGAGTGAAAATGATGGCGCTTTTCGTAACGTATTGGAAAAGAATGTACCATTGATTTTCTTTGACAGAAGCAAACATATAGACGGTGTAAGTTCGGTTACAATAAATGATTTTAAAGGCGGTTACATAGCTACAAAACAATTAATTAGTCAAGGATGTAAATATATTGCACATCTATCCGGAGATCTGTCATTAGAAATTTTCAAAAATAGATTTTTAGGATACAAACAGGCTTTACTGGATAATGGAATCCAGTTTAACGAAAAATATGTTATTCAGTCAAAAAGTAGTGTTGAAGCTGGAAAAAATGCCATTAATATTTTACTGGAACTTGAAACACCTCCTGACGCTATATTTTCTTCAAGTGATTTTGCTGCCTTAGGCGCTATTCAGGAATTAAGAGACCGAAACATTAGTATTCCGCAAGAGTTTTGTGTTGCAGGCTTTAGTAATGAACCTTTCACTAAGTTTATGGAGCTATCAATAACTTCTGTTGATCAGTCTCCTCTTGAAATGGGAAGGATGTCAGCACGCGTCTTTTTAGAACAAGCTGGTAAAACAGACACTATTAAAATCGAAAAAAAGGTAGTTTTAGCACCAGAATTACATATTCGTAAATCCACGTCCAGAATAAATTTATGATTACTCTTGCTATTTGCAATCCATTTCTCCTAATAACGTTTAGTTTTTCTGTAAAAATCTAATATTCTTTCTATTCATAATCAAAACTTTTACATCACATATTCTCAATAAAAACAATTACATTAATTGTAAAATAAAAAACCTGTAATTTCATTTTTACACATATTTATAGCTAAAATAATAACATTTTATCAATCGATGATATTTTCTATTGAATTATTCAAAAAAAAGTATTTTTGTCCTGAATAAAATAAAAGAATATTTTTTTGAATGAGTGAAAAAACCACTATATACGATATTGCTAAGAGACTAAACATTACTGCTGCTACTGTTTCAAGAGCTTTAAATAATAACCCGAAAATAAAAAAAGCACACGCGAATTAGTACAGCAAACAGCTGACTTAATGGGTTACAAACCCAACAAGTTGGCATTGGCTTTAAAAAGTGGAAGAAGCAACAATATAGGTATCATCGTTCCTCGCGTTGACAATAATTTTTTTGGAACCGTAATCAGAGGTATTGAAGAAGAACTGTATCCTCACGGCTATCATGTTATTATTTCACAGACTCATGATGATCCCAAAAGAGAAAATGAAAACCTGTATGCTTTAATCGATGCACAGGTAGATGGCATCTTAATGTCTGTTACTGATGTTACTGATGAAAATTATGAAGCCTTTCAAAACGTTCTCCAAAAAAATGTTCCTTTAATTTTCTTTGACAGAACCAGGCATATTGACGGAGTTAGCTCTGTAACTATTAATGACTTTAAAGGAGGATATCTTACTACAAAACATTTAATCAATGAAGGCTGTAGACATATCGCTCATTTTTCCAGAGACCAGTCACTTGATATATTTAGAAATAGATTTTTAGGCTATAAGCAAGCGTTACTGGATAGTGGAATACCTTTTAAGGAAGAATATGTTATTCCTATTAAAAGTAGTGTAGAATCAGGAAAAGAAGCCATAGAAATTTTATTACAGCTTGAAACTCCTCCGGATGCTATATTTTCTTCAAGTGATTTTGCCGCTTTAGGTGCCATTCAGGAATTAAAAGAAAGAAACATCTCTATTCCTGATGATTTTTGTGTAGCAGGATTCAGTAATGAACCTTTTACAAAGTTCATGGAACTATCAATAACTTCAGTCGACCAGTCTCCGCTTGAAATGGGAAAAATGGCTGCAAAGGTATTCTTAGAGCAAATAAGTAAAACCGAAACTATTAAAATACAAAAAAAGGTAATACTTGCACCCGAATTGCATATTCGCCAGTCTTCAACAAGAATTACCTTTTGATCTCTCATTAAATAAATTATGTGAATTTTATTTAATTTGCAAATCGTTACGTTACATCTTAAATTTTTATCTCTAATGAGAAACAAAAAAAGGCAGCTTTATCAGCTGCCTTTCTAGATAGTAAAAATTAATTATATAAGTTAAACGTTGGAAAAATTATAATGAAACCCCTCTTTTCCAAGGAATAAACACATCTTGTTTCAACTGATCTGCTTTTGTTTCCACGTTTCCACTAGCTAATTCTATAATATAATCTACAAGTTCTTCTCCAACTTCCGTGATGTTTTTTTCACCAGTAATTACAGTTCCAGCATTGAAATCAATAATATCCGACATTCTATTGGTTAATGCCGTGTTCGAAGCTATTTTCACAACGGGCGCAACCGGATTTCCCATCGGATTTCCTAAACCTGTGGTAAATAAAACAATTGTTGCTCCTGATCCAACCAATCCTGTGGTACATTCAGCGTCATTTCCTGGTGTATTTAGGAGATTTAAACCTGGTTTTGAAATATATTCGCCATAATCCAAAACATCTACAATTGGTGCAGTACCACCTTTTTTAGATGCACCAGCAGATTTCATAGCGTCGGTAATTAATCCGTCTTTAATATTTCCTGGAGATGGGTTCATATCAAACCCTGAACCTGCATCTACAACAGATTTTTCAAAAGCTTTCATCAAAGATAAAAACTTATCTGCTTTTTCTTCGTCCACACATCGGTTCATCAATTCTTGCTCAACGCCACATAATTCCGGAAACTCTGCCAAAATGGATTTAGCTCCCAAAGCTGCGAAAATATCAGAAACAACTCCCAATGCCGGATTTGCCGATATACCTGAAAATCCGTCAGATCCGCCACATTCCAAACCAATACTTAATTTTGAAATAGGAGCAGGTTTACGTTCAATTTTGTTAGCTCTTTTAATGGCTTCATAAGAATCTTTAATCACCATCTGGAACATTTGATCGGTAGTTCCAATTTGTTGCTGCTCGTAGATCAAAATTTCTTTATCACAATTTGGACTCATTGCTTTCAATGCAGCTTTGAAAATATCTACCTGCAAATTTTGACAGCCCAAACTTAAAATAGTAGCACCAGCAACATTTGGATTGTTAACATATCCTGCAAGCAGTTTTGCCAACAATTCAGAATCTTGTCGAATTCCTCCACAACCACCTTGATGATTGATAAATTTTACTTCAATATTATCTAAAAGATTTTCATTTGAATTTCTCTCAGCTACTTCTTCTACACTTTTCTCTTCAATTAAAGAACGTAATAAGTTCTTATAAGAAACTTCTTTTTTGGCAGTAATTCGTTTTCGAAAATATCTTTGAGTTTTTCGATATTTTTATTTTCACAAAAAACTAACGGAATAAATAGCCACACATTTTTAGTCCCAACTTGTCCATCTGTACGGTGGTACCCGTTGAAAGTTTTATCTTTCCAACGATCTACATTTGGTGGAGTCCAACCTAAGTTTCCGTTTTTACCAAAAACTTTTTCGCTTTCATGTTTGACATTTTCAGTAGTAATTACCTCTCCTTTTTTTATAGGTTTTACAGCTTTCCCTACCAAAACCCCATACATTATAATCTCATCACCAATTGCAAAATCTTTCTCTGTAATTTTATGTTTTGCTTTAACATCAGTTGTTGGTGAAACCGTAGTTCCTTCAAACATAATTTGTTCGTTTTGCACCAAATCAGTTAAAGCGACAATTACGTTATCTGCCGGATTTACTTTTATTAATTTTTTTTGCATGATAATAATTTTAAAATCTAATTAGTACTTTGCGCTGAAATTAGCGTAACCTTTTTCAATTCCATTTGCTTCAATTTCAGTTAAAGCTACAACTAATGCTTCAGAAAGACCATTAATTTTTGTTAAATCCTGACCCCAAAAATCAGTGTTAGCCAAAACAGCATCCACAACTGAATCTAAAGCTCCTAATTGCCATGCACTGTTAAATGCCTCAACTAATTCGGGAGTATCTTTTACTGGCAATGCTTCATTATTCCATGTTCCTTTATAAAATTGTATTAAAGAAGCCAATGAAAAAGTCAAACTAACCGGCAATTTTTTATTTGCATTATAATATCCTAATAAACTTGGTAAAACCCTTACTTTGAATTTTGAAATAGAATTTAAAGCAATATCAGCAAGTGCATGTTTGATAAATGGATTTTTAAAACGATCCATTACCTCTTCAGAATAGGCAGCGATTTCATTTTTGTCCATCGCAAGCGTTTCGCTGATTTCACTGATAACGCTGTTTACGAATTTCCCAGTAAAATCACCATTAACAGTTTCCATTACTAATTTGTTACCGTATAAAAGTGAAGTAGGAACCATTGCTGTATGCGCGCCATTCAAAATACGAACTTTTATCATCTTGAAAGGACGAATATCGTCAACGATTTTCACATTTAAATCCGTTTTATGAAAAGGAAGCTTTTGTTTTAAATCTTCACCACCTTCGATAGCCCAAAGGAAAAATGGCTCAGCAGCAACAATTAAATTGTCCTGATAATCTAATTTATTGTTATAATCTTCAATTTCTGCTCTTGGGTATCCCGGAACGATTCTGTCAACCAGAGTACTGTGGTATGTACACGCCTCCGTTAACCATGTTTTGAATGAATCCTCTAATTTCCATAAATCTGCATATTGTAAAATATATTTCTTTAGGGTCTCGGAATTATAATCGATCAATTCACAAGGAATGATAGTAACCCCTTTAGATGCATCGCCATTAAAATGCTTGAATCTTTCATATAACAAAACAGTTAGTTTGGCAGGAAATGCTACTGGCGGCTGCATATCCGGAGTATCAGTATCAATAAATTCAATTCCTGCTTCAGTAGTATTTGAAACAATAAACTGAAGTTCTTCTTCTTTAGCTAAAGCTAAATAATCTGCAAATTCAGTATATGGATTTATAGCTTTTACAATATTATCAATTAACTGGATATCCTGTATTTTTTCTCCTTTTTTAATACCATTCATGAACAGAGTATACAAACCATCCTGCTCATTAATCATGTTTACCATACCATCTTTTAATGGCTGAACAACTGCAATACCAGCATTAAAATCAACCTCTTTGTTTAGTTTGTGAAAAGCATAATCAACAAATGCTCTTAGGAAGTTACCTTCACCAAACTGAACTACTTTAATTGGATTTAATTTCTCTAATCCTGTATTTACTCTATTTAACTTTTTCATTTGAATTTTTCTCTAATAATGTTATAAATAACCTCATTAATCCCTTACCTGTTTTTTAATTGTAAAAGAAACATTACACTTGTAAAAGATTAAAATAAAGTTTGCTGTGAGGAGTGACAAGCTTTATTTTTCAAGCGTAATGTTCAATTACAACCTTTAAAACTCTAAAAAAAAATGCTTTACAATAAGGAACAACTAATTATTCTTTATTTATTTTTTTCTAATATCTTTTATGATGTTTAAAACATCACTTACTTTATTTTTCAATCCATCAAAATCCTGTTTATCCAACAAATCTTTTGATATTAATTGTGAGCCAAGACCAACACATGTAGCACCAGCATTCAGCCATGAAGACAAACTTTCTACAGTTGGATAAACGCCTCCTGTAGGCATAATTGTAGTCCATGGACATGGCCCTTTTATTGCTTTAATAAATTCTGGTCCGTAAGTATCTGCAGGAAATAACTTTACGACTTCACAGCCTAATTCTTCTGCTCTTGCAATTTCAGAAAGCGTTCCACAGCCGGGAGACCATAAAACTTTTCTACGGTTACATGCTATTGCAATATCTTCTCTAAATACCGGAGTTACAATAAAATTTGCACCAAGCTGCATATATAATGAAGCTGCTGCTGCATCAGTAACAGAACCAACACCTAGCATCATTCCAGGCAATTCGGCCAATGCATATTTATTTAATGCTCCAAAAACTTCAAAAGCAAAATCTCCTCTGCTGGTAAATTCCATTAGTCTGGATCCTCCATCGTAACAGGCTTTTAATACTTTTTTACTGATTTCAATATCCGAATGAAAAAACAATGGAACCATCCCGTTGTCTTTCATCGTCTGAGCTACTTCAATTCTTGAATACTTTGCCATACTTTATTTATCTTGATACTAATCCGGCAGAGTTTCCTCCTGCCATGTTTTCAACTTCTTTTAATGTAACTAAATTGTAATCTCCGGCAATTGTATGTTTCAAGCAACAAGCAGCTACTGCAAAATCTAATGCCTTTTGTTTATCCTCTTTGTATTCAACTAATCCGTAGATTAATCCTCCCATAAAGGCGTCGCCACTACCTACCCTGTCAATTACAGGAGTTACTTCCTGTACAGCAGCATTAAAAATGGTTTTCCCATCAAATAAAACACCTCCGATTCTTTGATGAGAAGCACTAACGGAATAACGTAATGTAGTTGCCACTGTTTTTAAGTTCGGACAAAGCTCATATAACTTAGAATATAAAGCCGGTAATGATTTTTCGTCTTGATAATCCGGGTTTACTTTAGGTATTCCCAACATAAAATAAGCTGTATCAATGTCTCCTAAAATAACGTGACTGTATTTTAATAACTCAGGCATAACCTCGCTTGGTGTTTTGCCATATTGCCATAATTTTGATCTGTAATTCAAATCACATGAAATGGTCAATCCTAATTCATGCGCTATCTGAACTGCTTCCAGACAAGCTTCTGCAGCACTTTGAGAAATAGCAGCCGAGATTCCGCTAAAGTGAAACCAGGTTGCTCCTTCAAGTACTTTTTTCCAGTCAATGTCCCCTTTTTTAATCGTTGCCATCGAGCTATGCGCGCGGTCGTACACCACATTGCTTCCTCTGGTTCCTGCTCCTGTTTCTAAATAATACGTTCCTAAACGTTCTCCGCCGTAAACAATACTTTTAGACTCAACATTCATTTTACGCATCTCCTGCACAGCACAGTAACCAATTTCGTTTTCAGGCAATCTGGTAACAAACTCAGCATTAATACCGTAATTCGCTAAAGAAACACAAACGTTAAATTCACCTCCGCCATAAGAAGCTGTAAACGCTTTAGCCTGAGAAAAACGCAAATGTCTTTCTGTAGAAAAACGCAACATTATTTCGCCGAATGCAACTACTTTACTCATTGTCAATATTTAATTAAAATTTAAAATATTCTTTTGCATTGTTATACGAAATATCAGAAACCATTTTCCCGATCCATTCCATATCAGCAGGAAGTTCACCTCTCTGAATTTCATCTCCAAGAAGATTACAAAGAATACGTCTGAAATATTCGTGTCTTGGGAAAGACAAGAAACTTCTGGAGTCGGTCAGCATTCCAACAAAACAGCTAATTAATCCCATGTTTGAAAGGGCATTTAATTGTTTTGTCATTCCGTCTTTCTGATCCAAAAACCACCATCCTGAACCAAACTGCACTTTTCCTCTAACGCTTCCGTCATTAAAGTTACCAATCATGGTAGCCATTACCTCGTTATCAGCAGGGTTTAGGTTATAAATAATTGTTTTTGTTAATTTATCTTTACTATCTAAAGCATTTAAAAAAGCAGATAATTTTTGAGCCTGAGGATAATCCCCGATAGAATCCCATCCTGTGTCAGGTCCTAAAATTCTGTGCATACGCGCATTATTGTTACGTAAAGCTCCTAAGTGAAATTGCTGAACCCATCCCAATTCATGGTATGTTTCAGATAAAAACAATAATACTGCACTCTGGAATTTCAATGCTTCTTCAGGAGTAATCGTTTGATTTTCTCTTTTCTTTTTGAAGATTGCATTTACTTCAGATTCAGTAAAGTTTTCGAAATAAATCTGATCTAAACCATGATCACTTAACTTACATCCGTTTGCATTAAAGAAATCAATTCTTTTTCTTAGTGCTGAAAGTAAATCAGCGTAAGTACTGATTGCTACTCCGGACACATCCCCCAATGTGTCCAGATAAGCATTGTAACCGTCATTTGAAATCAAAATAGCTTTATCAGGCCTAAAAGCCGTGCTCATTTTAGTTTCAAAAGGATTACTGTTTAATTTTTGGTGAAACTCTAAAGTATCAATAGGATCTTCTGTAGTACAAACTAGTTCAGCATTTACTTTTTTAAGCAAATTGCGTGTACTGTATTCTGCCGAGTTTACTTTTGCCGAAGCTTCCTCATATATTCTTTCAGCAGATTTTTCATTCAGCAAATCGTAAATATCAAAATAACGTGCCAATTCTAAGTGAGTCCAATGATACAAAGGATTACGCATTGTATACGGAACTGTTTTTGCCCAGTTTAAGAATTTATCTTTATCAGAACCATTACCTGTAACAAACTGCTCGTTAATTCCTAATGTACGCATTGCACGCCATTTGTAGTGATCTCCGTTTATCCACACATTTGTGATATTGTCAAAAATTTTATCTTCTGCAATAAACTGTGGATTTAAGTGATTGTGATAATCAATAATAGGCTGATTTTTCGAATAGTTATGGTATAACTCCTCAGCGTATTTATTTTCAAGTAAAAAATTATCGTTTATGAATGTTTTATTAGAACTCATGATTTTTTTAATATAATAGAAAAATTATTCTTCGTTAGATGGTTTTCCAATTGTTGCAAGGATTCCGCCATCAACATATAAAATGTGACCGTTAACAAAATCACTGGCTTTTGATGACAAGAATATTGCAGCTCCAGCTAAATCACTTGGATCTCCCCATTTTGCAGCAGGAGTTCTGCTAATGATAAAATCGTTAAAAGGATGTCCGTCAACTCGGATTGGCTTAGTTTGCTCAGTTGCAAAATAACCAGGTCCGATTCCGTTTATCTGAACATTATATTTTGCCCATTCTGTTGCCATATTTTTGGTCAGCATTTTCAAACCTCCTTTTGCGGCAGCGTAGGCAGAAACCGTATTTCTACCCAATTCACTCATCATAGAGCAAATGTTGATGATTTTCCCTTGTCTTCTTTCGATCATTCCTTTAGCAACATGCTTAGAAACAATAAACGGGCTAACTAAATCAATATCAACAACCTCTCTGAAATCAGCAACTTCCATTTCCAATAGAGGAATTCTTTTAATGATTCCGGCGTTATTGATTAAAATATCGATTGATCCTACTTCGCTTTCAATTTTCGCTACAGCAGCACTAACTTCTTTTTCTTCTGTTACATTGAATTTGTAACCAACAGCATTAATTCCTTCACTTTTTAATTCTGCTACAGCATTATCAATTTTTTCCTGAGAAGAGTTTCCGTTAACGACAATCGTTGCGCCTGCCTGACCTAATCCTTTTGCCATTGCCATTCCCAGTCCGTGAGTACTTCCTGTGATTAAAGCAACTTTTCCTTTTATATCAAATAAGTTTGTCATGATTCTTATCTTAAATCTGTGATTTTACAAACATCCATATCTCCGTAATCTAAATTCTCACCTGCCATTCCCCAGATAAAAGTGTAATTGCTCGTTCCTGAACCGGAGTGAATAGACCATGGCGGAGAAATTACTGCCTGATGATTATTCATCCAGATATGTCTTGTTTCCTGAGGCTGTCCCATAAAATGGCATACGGCCTGGTTTTCCGGGATATCTAAATAAAAATACACTTCCATACGACGATCGTGAACGTGTGCCGGCATGGTATTCCAAACACTCCCAGGTTTTAATTCTGTCATACCCATTTGTAATTGGCAAGTTGTGACAACACTACCAATAATCATTTGGTTTACAGTTCGGTGATTAGCCGTTTCCATTGTTCCCAACTGTAGTTTATTAGCTTCAGCTAAACTTACTTTTTTAGTTGGATAAGTGGTGTGTGCTGGTGCAGAGTTTAAATAAAATTTAGCTGGATTACTGCTGTCGTCGCTTTTAAAAACAACGTCTTTATTTCCAGCACCGATATACAAAGCATCTTTAAAACCTAACTCATAAGATGTTCCTTCCACAACAACAGAACCACTTCCTCCTACATTAATAATACCCAACTCTCTTCTCTCCAAAAAATAAGGTGCTTTAAGCGGATCAATAGTTTCCAAAACTAAATTTCCTTTTACCGGAACTGCTGAACCGGTTATATATCTGTCATAATGAGAATAAACGAATACTACTTCATCTTCCTGCATCAAATCATTAATCAGAAACTCATTTCTCAATTGCTGGGTATCATATTTTTTTACAGCCTCAGGGCTTGATGCGTATCTTGAACTATATTTTGTCATAATTTTAAATTAATGTAATCGATTGCACAAAATTATATTTTTATATTTAAATATCATAATAGAAATGAAAATTTATTTGTGTAATTATCACACTTCTACTTTTTTCATTTTCGGAACTAAGATATGCATAATTAACCATGCTGAAAGATATGCTGCTCCACAAATACAAAACATTATAAAATATCCTGTTTCAATTTTTCCAATTTTAGTATAATAAACAAACATATTTTTTTGTACTAAAACCGTTAGTAAAATTCCTCCAAGTGCTCCAAACATTCCTCCTATTCCTGTTACAGAAGCAGTTGCTTTTTTAGGAAACATATCAGACACAGTTGTAAATATATTTGCACTCCACGCCTGATGCGCAGAAACCGCCAAACCTATTACTAAAATTGCCCACCACATATTTATTGTTCCTAAATATTGAGAGAACAATACGGGTAAAACAGCAAAAGCATAAAGCAGCATACTTGTTTTTCGTGCTTTATATGCCGGCCAGTTTTTCTCAATTAATTTTAATGGAAGCCAGCCGCCAAAAATACTTCCAACACTTCCTATCACATATACTAAAGCGCAGGGCCAGATAATTTCTGTAGCTGAAAGTTTATATTGCTTCATCAGGAAATCAGGCAACCAGAACAAATAAAACCACCAAACGGGATCTGTCAACAATTTTCCAATTGCAAAAGCCCATGTTTGACGAAAACCCAACAATTTCAACCACGAAACTTTCTCTGTATCTTTTTCTTCAATTAACTCAGTTTTATCAGCAGTAATATATTCTAATTCTGCCTGAGATAAACGCTTTTGTTTTTGAGGCACTTCATATAAAACGAACCATAATGCCAACCATATAAATCCTATAACACCTGTAGCAATAAATGCCCATTGCCAACCATAATTTTCTGCTATAAAAGGAACAGATAAAGGAACAATTATGGCACCAATATTACTTCCTGAATTGAAGATACCCGTTGCCAAAGCACGCTCTTTTTGTGGAAACCATTCTGCTGTAGCTTTTATCGCTGCAGGAAAATTACCTGCCTCCGTCACACCTAAAAACACACGTGCTATTAAAAAACCTCCTGTCCCGGTAGCAAATGCATGCCCAACAGCTGCCAAACTCCATAAACCGGTTGCTATTGCATAACCTAATTTTGTACCTAATTTATCAATAATTCCTCCTGCAATCAGCATTCCAAGTGCATAGGCAATTTTAAAAGCCAATTCTATATTAGAGTAATCAATTACTTCCTGCTCCGGGGTCCAGTGAAAGGCTTCTGCAAGAAAAGGCCGTAGATAACTAATTACATTTCGATCTAAATAATTTACGGTAGTAGCAAAGAAAACTAAGCTACAGATAGTCCAGCGATACTTTCCTATCGCGGCATTGGTTTGGTTCATAATTCAGTTTGGTTTGGTTGGTTAAATTAGTTAGTATAAAATCTTTTTAAAGATCCGTAATTGGCGCATATTTAGGAACCAAAGTTTTCATCACAATCCAGCCTGTTAAATAACATACTGCACAAATTGAAAAAATGATAAAATATCCAGCCTCAATTCCCTGAAAGCCCATAAAAGACATATTTGTATCTTTACTATAATCGAACAATAATCCAGAACCTTTGTTAATTAAAGTTGAACCAATTCCACCAGCTAAACCTCCAATACCTGTAATAGTTGCAATTGCTTTTTTAGGAAACATATCACCAACTGTTGTAAAAATATTAGCCGACCATGACTGGTGAGCTGCCCCGGCAATACCTATAATAATTACCGGCAACCAGTAACTAATATAGCCTAATGGCTGTGCTACTAAAGCTAACAATGGAAAAAAAGCAAAAATCAACATAGCTCTCATTCTTCCTTCATACGGATTCATACCTTTTTTTCAACAAAATAAGTCGGAAGCCATCCACCTATAATTGACAAAAGTGTAATCATATACAAAACAAATAGTGGTAAGGCAGCCTCAGTAGAGTCCATTCCATAGACAGAACTCAAATAAGCAGGAGTCCAGAACAAAAAGAACCACCAAACACCATCTGTCATAAATTTCCCAAAAGCAAATGCCCAGGTTTGTTTGTATTTAAAGCAATCTACAAGGGAAACTTTTGTTTTGGTTTCAGGTACATAACCTACTATTTTACTATCCTCTATTTCATCTTGCTGAATATAAGCTAATTCAGCTGCACTAACTTTTGGGTGTTTTTCAGGTTTATCATACATAAAAACCCAGAATCCCATCCATACAAAACCTAAAGCCCCAATAATAATAAACGCCATTTCCCAACCAAAAGCCTTAGCAATGAAAGGAATTGTTATTGGCGCAGCTAAAGCTCCTACTGTTGCTCCAGCGTTAAAAATACTTGTTGAAAATGCCCTGTCTTTTTTAGGAAAATATTCTGCTGTAGTTTTAATAGCAGCCGGGAAATTTCCTGCTTCTCCAACAGCTAAAACAAAACGGGCAAAAATAAACAGAGTAACACTCACATTAATTACCAATGCTGTATCATTAACTGTATGAATAGCATCTTTGGCACCTTCAAAACCCACAAACCAGTCCCCTGTTATAATCCCTGAAGTCGCAATACCACAAAATGCATGCAAACAAGCACCTAAAGACCATATTCCGATAGCCCATAAAAATCCTTTTTTTGTATCCAGCCAATCCACAAATCTTCCTGCAAATAGTAAAGAAACTGCATAAAAGATAGAAAATAAAGCTGTAATGTTTCCATAATCATTATTAGTCCAGTGAAATTCAGGAGCAATAAAATCGCTCCACGTTAACGAAAGAACTTGTCTGTCTAAATAATTAATGGTTGTTGCAAAAAACAACAATGCACATATACTCCAGCGATAATTTCCAATAGATTGGTTTTTTTGACTCATAGTAATTATGTTTGTTTGGCTTATTTAAAACCTTTTAATTAATTAAAAATGTATTTTTTACAATTACAAACAAACGCAATATTTTTATATTAACCATACGTTTTTAAGATATAATTAATTTTCAAATAAAACCAAAAAATGTAATCGATTGCACAAATATAAGTTTAAATACTTATATTGCAAATAAATTACTTAAAAAATTATTTCGTACTATTAATTAAATATATATAGCAAAAAAACATATTAAAAATTAAACATTAAACAATGCACTTGTTAAATCAATAACTACACACAAACAATTAAAACATTGATATGAAGTCAAATAAATTTTACCAACAATATATATTTTTTATTAAAAATTGTAATCTTAAAAATTTGAAAACATCAAAAAAAAATAAGTCAGAAAAAATACTTTTACTATGTTATTTAACATTTGGAATGATGTTGAATTTACATGCTCAAAATAAAATTTTGCCACTCTGGAAATCTATTCCAGATGAAATAATGGCTCCTGACTATAAAGAAAAAGAAGTTGTAAAAGAAGGTAAAATTCAACGTACAAGTTTAGTCACATCCCCAACATTGAGTATTTTCATTCCGAAACAAATAAAACCTAATCAAACTGCAGTCCTTATTTTTCCGGGTGGAGGGTATGCGCATTTGTCAATGGAAAAAGAAGGAACGAATGTAGCAGAATGGTTAAATAGCTTAGGTATTGTTGCTTTTGTTGTAAAATATCGCTTACCAAGCGATCTAATCATGAAAAACAAATCTATCGGATCTCTACAGGATGCCCAGGAGGCCATTCGTTTTGTTCGGTTTAATGCTGCAAAATGGAATATTGATCCGAATAAAATTGGTACGATAGGTTTTTCAGCAGGTGGTCATTTAGCATCGACACTGGCAACACATTTTGATAATAAAGTATATGAATCGAAATTTAACATGAGTGCCCGACCAGACTTTTCAATATTAGTTTACCCAGTAATCTCAATGGATAGCAATATAACGCACAAAGGCTCGCAAACAAATTTGCTGGGAAAAGAGCCTTCCCAAATTCTTATTGATAATTTTTCGAATGACAAAAAAGTTACATCACAAACTCCTCCAACATTTTTAGTGCATGCCTCAGATGATAGCGCTGTTTTACCTGAAAACAGTATTAATTATTATCTGGCTTTAAAAAAGAATAACGTTTCAGCCGAATTACACATTTACGAAAAAGGCGGTCACGGTTTTGGTTTGGGAGCACAAGATACAAGTCTTTACTGGATCAATGACTGTAAAGAGTGGCTTAATGCAAATCACTATATTTTTTAAGAACACATAGCTATCATAAAATTTATCTAAAATTATTTTTAATTAATTTACATATCGGAAAAAGTCGATATATTTGCATTATGGAACAAGTAGAAATTTTTAAGGCATTGTCTAACAAATCCAGATTACAAATGCTGGAATGGCTAAAAGAACCAGAACTCAACTTCCCGGATCAAATCACTGCAGGATTTGAACATGGCGTTTGTGTTGGTCAGATACAAGCCAAGGCAGGTCTTACTCAATCTACCGTTTCAGAATATTTGTCGATTTTACAACGCGCAGGTTTTATAGAATCTACGCGCGTTGGACAGTGGACATACTACAAACGCAACGAAAGTGCCTTTGAAGCACTCAGTAAATTAATTCAATCTAATTTGTAAATTATTATGAGTACAAACAGTCTGTTTTCTCCATTCCACCTGAAAACACTACATCTTAAAAACAGAATTGTGATGGCGCCAATGACGCGATCATTTTCTCCAAACGGAACTCCAACCGAACAAGTTGCTTCATACTATCAAAAAAGAGCAGAAGGCGAAGTTGGACTTATATTATCTGAAGGAACTGTTATTGACAGACCTTCATCGTCAAACGATGCAAACGTACCGCATTTTTATGGAGATGAGGCTTTAAAAGGATGGAAAAAAGTCATCGATGAAGTTCATGCTGCCGGAGGTCAGATGGGACCGCAAATCTGGCATATGGGAATCATGGATAACCACCACTCCGGATGGGTTCCTCCTGTTCCTTTTGAAGGACCGTCAGGATTCAATCGCCCTGATTTCAGAAATGGTATTGCTATGTCTGAAAAAGATATTGAAAATACCATCTTAGCTTTCGGAAAAGCTGCTGCCGATGCCAAAAAGTTAGGTTTTGACACTATCGAAATTCACGGTGCGCATGGATATTTGATTGATCAGTTTTTTAGAGCTGAAACCAATTTACGTACCGACATTTATGGCGGAAAAACGTTGCCCGAACGTAATCGTTTTGCTGTTGAAGTTATCAAAGAAATCAGAAAACAAGTTGGCGAAGATTTTGCTTTAATTATGCGATTCTCCCAATTC
The DNA here is from genome assembly GCF_029625295.1 of Flavobacterium gyeonganense. Lineage (NCBI taxonomy): Bacteria > Pseudomonadati > Bacteroidota > Flavobacteriia > Flavobacteriales > Flavobacteriaceae > Flavobacterium > Flavobacterium gyeonganense. Next base: position 679,431 of record NZ_CP121112.1, read on the forward strand.
AAACCTTCTGACTATAATTATAAACTTGCTAAGAATCCACAGGAATTAGAGGCTTGGCTTACCCCACTTGTTAATGCCGGAGTAGATATTTTACATTGTTCGCAAAGAAGATTCTGGGAACCTGAATTTGAAGATTCTGACCTGAACTTTGCCGGCTGGGCTAAAAAAGTAACCGGAGCACCAACTATTACTGTAGGTTCTATCGGATTATCAAGTGATTTCTTTGGTGCTTTTGCAGGAGAAAGTTCTGAGCCCACTTCTTTGGAAGAACTAAACAGACGTTTCGACAGAGGCGATTTTGATTTGGCTGCGGTTGGAAGGCCATTATTATCTGACCCAAATTGGGTTGCTAAAATTAAAGCAGGAAAAACGGATCAATTAAAAGGTTTCAGTAAAGAAGCTTTAGCGGAATTGGTTTTAGAATAATAATAATATTTGTAAATAATTTAGACACACTACTGTGCGTCTCTACAAATATGCGTGTCCACATGAAAATAAACTCAAAGGGATGAACGCTTTTCAGAGTTCATCCCTTTTTAAATTTTATATTCGAAAATTATTCCGTAACAACAACTTTTCGTTTTTGAAATTTATTCTGCAACCAATTACGAACCGGTTCATCGTACAATTTCAAACACAAATAAGCGAGTACAATACTGGCAACTAAAACTCCAATTCCAACTAAATATCCATCTTCCAAAGAAATTTTATTATCTACAACCCACGCCGTAAACCAATAAATCAGCGGATAATGCGTAATGTAAATTGGGTAGGAAATATCGCCCAGCCATTTACATATTTTAAGTGAGAACGGATTTTTTATTTCTCCTCCTGCGCCAATTGATACTATCAACGGAAATATCAGAATAATGCAAAACGATTCATACAAACCGTTCATCCACAAACTATTTTCATCTCCAATTCTTGGCACTATCAGCACAATTGATATCAATAAACTGCATACCCAAAAAGCGCCTTTTATATGAATTAATTTTCCTAATCGGGAAAGTAAAATTCCGGCAAAGAAAGGATACAGTAAACGTGTAAATCCAATATTCATTTGTTCCAGATTAAGAGACCATCCTCCGATAACATCTCCTTTTGGTCCAAAAACAGTATAATTAATCAGTAAGCTTGCAAATATCAAAACAAAAACTCCGAGTACTTTATTTGAGAATTTACGAAAGAACAAAGCATACAAAATATTCGCTATATATTCGAAAAAAAGCGACCATGCAGGTCCGTCAAGCGGATGCATTTCACCCCAGCCTCTAATCTCCATTGATGGCGGTATTGGAAGCAATGTGAAGCCAACAATCATAGTTAAAATTACCTTCCACACTTCCATTCCAGCAATCATAGGAAATAATTTATCAGAAGCCTGAAAATAGTAAAATAGGGCCCCAATAATCATTCCCATAATTACCATGGGCTGTAAACGGATTAAACGTCGTTTGTAAAATTCCCATTGCGTCATTTTTCCCCAACGGTCATCATATGCGTAGGCCACAACAAATCCTGATAAAAGAAAAAAGAAATCTACGGCCAGATAACCATGATTGATAATTTGTTTAAAACGGTTTCCTCCGGCAAAGGCTTCAAAAACATGAAAAGCAACTACTAAAATCGCTGCTACCCCACGTAATCCGTCTAAAATTTCATAATGTTTTTTGGGTTTAATTTCGGTCATAAAATGGTTAATAATTAGTGGTTAATTATTAATTGATAACTAATCCTGATGATTCTTAAGCCATTCTAATCTGCGCTGATCCGGTAAATGTGTTACTTTGAAATTCTCAAATTTGGCTTCAAATCCTTTCCCATCAGGCGAAGCAGCCATCAAACCTACCATTACCGGAGTATTATCCTGTAAAGGTGCATTACGGGTCAGAATATAGTTTTTATCATCATAAGAAAAGAATATTTCAACTGCATCTAATCTTCTCACCACTTTTATCCAGATAAATGGCGGGGCTTTGTCTAAAGTGGTTACGCTCCAGTCACTCTTATCGTGTGTCACAACTGTGCTTATATTGAATTTTCCATCAACAAATTCTACTCCTGTTTTAATATAATTTTTTTCGTCTATTCGAATCATCAGTCCCATCTGGTCAAAACGTGCAATATAATTTCCGGTCAATTTTACTTTCGCTTCAAATTCACCACCATAAGTTGCATAATAAAAAGGCGCATCATCAACCGTAAAACCGTAATGCGAAATACGCCAGTAATCACTACCAGCGGTCACGTTCATGATTAAGGAATTGTTTTTAATTTCCCATTTTTCAGGTTCATTAAACCATTGCATTTTGTTCAGGCTTTGCGCCGAAAGGTTTTGTATTAAAAAGAATACTGTTGCAAACAAAACTATTCGTTTCATAATTATTTTTTTTAAAGTTAAAAGATCAACATTTTAAATTTAACTGGTTTCAAAAGCAAAGCTGCAACTTTTTACAATTACAGCTTTCAACCAACCAATTTAGAAAAATTAATGTAATTTATTGAAGCGAAAAATTCACTTTAGATTTTATATCGGTTGAAGATGCACCAACAATAACTTCAAAAGCACCAGGTTCTGAAATCCATTCGTGTTTTTTATTGTCAAAAAAGCTCAAAGCCGTTTTATCAATTGTAAAAGTTACTGTTTTCTCTTCTCCCGCTTTAAGAGAAATTTTCTCAAACCCTTTTAATTCCTTTATCGGACGAGGCAAGGAAGATTTTAAATCACTGATATAAAGCTGAACAATTTCTGATCCTTCCCTGCTTCCTGTATTTTTTACTTTTACAGAAAATGTAATCTGATCATTGGCAGAAATTTGTTTTTTATCAGCAGTCACTTTTCCATATGCAAAAGTCGTATAACTCAATCCGTGGCCAAAAGAAAATAATGGTTTTGCTTTTTGTTTGTCTGCCCAACGATAGCCTACAAAAATACTTTCATTATATTTAACCTCATCACCACCAGGAAATTCTCCTAACGCATGTGCTCCGTTATCAGATAATTTTACAGGAAAAGTAAAAGTCAATTTTCCTGACGGATTAACATCACCTACCAAAACATTTGCCAAAGCAGTTCCCGCTTCTGTTCCTAAAAACCATCCCTGTACAATTCCCGGAACTTCTTTTACCCACGGCATTGCTACAGCATTTCCTGAAATATTTACGTAAACAATATTTTTATTTACCTTAACTAACTCACTGATTAATTCATCCTGATTGTATGGAAGTCCTAAATCTTTACGGTCTGCTCCTTCGGCATCCTGGTTATCACTTTTGTTTAATCCACCTATGAAAAGAACTATATCAGCATCTTTGGCTACCTTCAAAGCTTCGGCAGTCAATTCAGCAGATGAACGTTTGTCTTCTAAACTAACTTTTGCAACAACTCCGTTATAGTTACTCGTCGGATCTCCAACATATCCGCGTGCGTAAACAATCTCGGCCTGATTTCCAATTCTTTTCTTCAGACCTTCCAGCGGAGTGATTTCATAACTTGCTTTTAATGATGAACTTCCTCCTCCAACTGTCATCATTTTGATGGCATTCTCACCAATAACAGCGATTTTCTTCGTTTTAGAAAGATTGATTGGCAAAATATTGTTGTTATTCTGAAGCAAAACAATTCCTTCTTCTGCTATTTTCAAACCTGCTTTTGCATGCTCTTCTGTTCCAAATGAGCCAAAAGGACGATTTTTATTCATATTCGTAAGGAAAGACAATCGTAAAATACGGCGCACTTTTTCGTCTAATTCTTTAGTTCCTACTTCCCCTTTTTTAATCATTTCTGAGTAGGGTTTTGCCAGATAATAATTATCATACGCATTACTGGTTCCCCATGAAAGTCCGTTCGTCCAGGAGCCGAACTCCATATCCAAGCCATTATGAATAGCTTGTTTTGTATCGTGAACTCCTCCCCAGTCTGAAACAACAACTCCCTTGAACCCCCATTCTCCACGAAGAATGTCGTTTAATAAAAACTCATTATGACAACACTGCTGCCCTTTGTATTTATTGTAAGACCCCATAATGGCCCAAGCATCACCTTCCTGAACAGCTGCTTTAAAAGCCGGCAAATAGATTTCGTACAAGGCACGATCATCTACAATCACGTTTACCGAGTTACGATTGGTTTCCTGATTGTTAAGGGCAAAATGTTTTACACAGGCAGCAACTCCAATTGACTGAACCCCTTTAATGTAAGGAACCACCATTTTTGAAGTCAGAAAAGGATCTTCTCCCATATATTCGAAGTTACGGCCGTTCAAGGGAGTTCTGTAAATATTTACACCAGGTCCTAAGAGTACATTTTTATTGCGATAGCGTGCTTCTTCTCCCAATGATTTACCATATAATGAGGCTAATTCTTTGTTCCATGTTGCAGATAAAGCCGTCAACGCAGGGAAAGCAATACAGGAATCATTGGTCCAGCCTGCCTGGTCCCACTCATCCCATTTTACCTCAGTACGAATTCCGTGTGGGCCATCGGTCATCCAGTTTTCAGGGATTCCTAAACGCGGCACACCTGGTGAACTAAATTTAGACTGCGCATGAATCATTGCAATTTTTTCATCAGTAGTCATTCGCGAAAGCGCATCTTCTACACGATCATTAATTGGCTTTTTATCATCCAGATAAATTGGAATTTTATTTTGCGCATTACTTCCAAATGAATTCAGTAACAGTAAAACAACTATTACTTTAACGTTTTTAAACATAACTTTTTATTTATTAATCATTACTATACTATTTTAGATCTGCCATTTAAAATGTTTTCTAAATAATATGGTAAAGCTATAACGATATCGTATTCGTGAAAATCCTGAATAAAAAAAGTAGTAATTTTAAAAAATAAACAACTAAAAATCAAAACCTTAAATCAAAAAAAACATTAAAAAAAGTAGTGATTTTAAAATAAAGAATTAGGCTTTTTGAGAAATTAAACCAATTTTCATCACCATTTCCTCGAAGTCATTTCGGGAAACAATAGCCTTATTTCTCGCTCTGGTACGATAATTATAAATAGTGCTTAAAGAGTAGCGAAGAAAAGCAGCAATTTTTACGCTATCTGTTATTCCGAGTCTGATCAGGGCAAAAATTCGGAGTTCTGTATTGAGCAGTTCGCCTTGTTTTACTATAATTTGTTCTTCGGGAATAAGCAAAGCATTGAAGTCTTTTACGAAAGAAGGATACAGGCTTAAAAAGATACTGTCAAAATTTTTATATAATTCTTCTAGTTCATTATCAACCAAAGTAGTTGATTTCAACATTTTGTAAATTTCATCAAACTGTTTGGCTGTTGCCTTTTTGTTTAAAATAACACGATAATTTTCAAGCTTATTGATGTAGGCTGAACACAGACTAAAGAAATTTGCAATGTATTCCTCCTTAATATGATTGGATTCTGATAATTGGGCATTACGTTCCTGAAGCTGATTATTTGCCTCTGTGATATCTTTGTTTAATTCCGCTAATTTCTGACTGGTTTCATAAAGTTCTCCACGAATTCTGGATACTTTTTTCATCTGCTTATAAACATAAATTACAGCCACAATTAAAAACAACGATAACAAACTAATACACAAAAGGTAAACCTGAAGTTCTGTTTTTCGCTGGGATTCACGTTCCAAATAAGCCGTATTGATAATAGAATAAAGCTGGGACATCAGAAGTGTCCGAAATTGTACGTTGCAATATAATGCGTCTTCAATAGCAGATTGTGTGAGTTTATATGCCATATCAACATCTCCTAATTCATAAAAAACCATAGCCAGTTCCTGTTGTGAAGCATTATCTTTTATAGCTTGTTTAATATCTGAAGCCGCAGAAAGCGCATAATACTTTTTGACTAATTCTATTTGACGTACATTTTGTGAAATATTGCCCAAAAGATATGTGATCATGGGATATTGAGGATTATCATCCTTCATTCCTTTCAATAATCTTAGTAATTCTTTTTGGGCAGCATCAAATTCCTTGTGGTAAATTTTCTTCTGAATTTTATTAATCTTATAATCTAAAGAATTAGGATTTAAAATACCTAGCAGCGAATCACGATATTTACCAATCTGCTCAAAAAACTCACTACTTCGACTGTTTGCGCTATAATGCTCATAAAATTCCCGATACGTAATATAATAATTAGGCAGTAGTGATTTTTCTAATTCTTTTTTATTGATATTTTTTAAAATCGCTTCTGATTCCCTGTAGTTTCCTGTTGATGAATACAGGTTTGCCAGTTGCAGCTCTGCCAGTTGCAACAGGTCTTTTTTATGAAGTTCATTAGCTATTTTGAGATTTCTCTTTACATAAAAAATAGCAGAATCTGAATTGAATTTCTGATACTCTTTATATAATGCCTGATTGTAATTATACTCTTGTTCTTTAGAAAGATCCTTTGATTTTATTTTTTTGAAGTTTAAAATGTGTTCTTCTTTTAACCGGACGTAATACTGTTTATTTTTCACAGCATCGTTTAGCTTATCCAAAATAGTATCTGTCCCTTCTGAAGAATAGCCAGGAAAATAAAGAAGTAAGGTTAAAATAAATAGAAAATAATTTTTCAAGTTGATAGCAGATAAATGAGACTTACAAATATAACAAAGTGTCTTAAAAGAAAATAAATTAAACAAAAAACCTTCAAAACATCAGTTCTGAAGGTTTTGACTAATAATAATTAACTAACCAAATTACTAAGGTTTCAGCTCAGTAAATTTTACATCAGCCTCAAAAGCTTTTTTTACTTTTTCAGCGGTAATTTCACTTGCAACCGTAAACGACGCCGTTTGTTTAATATCTAATGAAGATGCTCCAACAAGAACATTATATTTTCCAGCTTCTGCAATCCAAGCGCTTTTACTTTCTATAAAAGAAGCCAGGTCTTTTGGAGATAAAGTAAAAGTTAATGTCTGACTTTCTCCCGGTTTCAATTCTTTCGTTTTACCAAAAGCTTTTAATTCTTCTTTTGGTTTGTCAATTGATTTAGACGGAGCGTTTAAATACAACTGAACTACCTCTTTTCCAGCGGTTTTTCCAGTATTTTTCACTGTTACTGAAACTGTTAACTTATCTTTAAAAGTTGGTGAACTTACTTTGATTCCAGAATATTCAAAAGTTGTATACGAACTTCCAAAACCAAATTCGTAAGATGGTTTTACATTGAAAGTATTAAAATAACGGTATCCAACGTAAACGCCTTCTTCATAAGTCACCTCTTTCGGATTATCCGCAGGAATTCCCGGAAAGTTTTTTGCCGAAGAATTGTCAGCATATTTTACAGGAAAAGTCATTGTCAATTTCCCAGACGGATTTACTTTTCCAGCAATTACATCGGCCACAGAATGTCCGCCTTCTTGTCCTGGCTGCCAAGCTAATAAAATAGCATCCACTTTATCTTTCCAAGAAGCTGTTTCGATTACACCGCCGATATTTAAAATCACCACTACTTTTTTACCTTTTGCGTGGAAAGCTTTAGAAATTCTGTCCAGCATTTCGATTTCTTCTGTTGCCAGATTAAAATCGTTATCTACTACTCTATCTCCGCCTTCTCCAGAATTTCTTCCTAAAGTCACAAAAGCAATTTCAGAACTTGATGCTTTTTTAGCTAAGAAGGCGTCGTCCATTTTCATTTCTGGAAGTCTTTCCGGCAAAGCCAAAATGCCTCTTTTCTTTCTGTTTTCTTTTTCTATCACTTGTTCTTTTTCTGCATAAGGCGTATATAAATCAGTTAGTTCTTTGTCTAATTTATAACCTGCTGCATTTAATCCTTCTAAAAGAGAAACGGTATGTTTATTGTTCACGCTTCCGCTTCCTGTACCGCCTGTAATCCATGCGTATGAAGTAACTCCGAATAATGAAACTTCTTTCTGCTTGTCAGCAAAAGGCAATGCATTTTTTTCGTTTTTAAGCAAAACCATTCCTTCTGTTGCCGCACTTCTCGTTACAGCCGCATTTTGCGTTAAGTTAGGTTTATCGCTGTATTTGTATTTAGCAAAAGTCGGCGTGCGGAAAACGTATTCTAAAATTCTTCTCACATTGGTATTAGCGGCTTCCTGAGATAATTTTCCTGAGTTTAAAGCTTCTAATAATGCTTTTTTCTGAGCAGGAATTCCCGGCATCAAAAGATCGTTTCCAGCATTCATTTGTTTTACAACATCTGAAATACCACCTTTTTGAATCGATTCAAAACCCGGAAAACCTCCGAACCAATCTGTCATTACGATTCCTTTGAAACCCCATTCGTCTCTTAAAACCTGAGTCAGTAAATCTCTTCGGTCAGATGTATATTCGCCGTTTAATTTGTTATAGGAAGACATCACTGTCCAAGGCTGCGCTTCTTTAACCGTAATCTCAAAACCTTTTAAATACAATTCTCTAATGGCTCTTTCAGAAACATGTGCGTTGATGGTCAAACGATTGGTTTCTTCATTATTTACTGCGAAATGTTTAATCGAAGTTCCAACACCTTGCGACTGAATTCCGTTTACAATTGCTGCAGCTGTTTTTCCAGAAATCAGCGGATCTTCAGAATAGTATTCGAAGTTTCTTCCATTTAACGGATTTCTTTGAATATTCAACGCAGGCGCTAATAAAACGTCAACTCCATATTCTTTAACTTCATTCCCCATTGCTTTACCAACTTGTTCCAGCAAAACTGTATTCCATGTTGACGCTAAAGCCGTTCCAACCGGAAAAGCCGTTGCATAATACGTTTTAGAATCATTTTCTCTTGTTGGCGCAATTCTTAAGCCGGCAGGACCATCGGCTACAACAGTCGCAGGAATTCCGAAACGTTCAAAAGAAGCAGTTCCTCCCGCCGCTCCCGGTACAAGACCTTGTTTCGAATCTCCAACCGGACCTGTTAAAACTTCAATTCCAGGCATTCCCGTTCCGATCAGTAATTCTACTTTTTCAGCATTGGTCATTTCCTTAATGATGGCTTCAATTCTTTGATTAACAGACAGACGTGTATCTTCCCATACATCTAATTTTCCGTTTTTATTGAAATCGGTAAACGTAAATCCGTTAATCGTAATTACAGGATCTTTCTCGTTTACGGGTAACTTTTTAAAAGACAAGTTCGAAAGTACAAGCGCTGTTAAAAGCGTTATTCTCACTGTTTTTGTAACCTTATGTTTCATACTATATAGTTTTAAAGTGGTTTTTTAATTTAAAAATCCCTGAAGCGTCAGCCATTCTTCAAATCGTGTTTCCCAGGAATCAACAGGCAGATTTTGTTTTCCAGTTCCAAAACCGTGTCCGCCTTTTGAATACATATGCAACTCGACCGTCTGCCCAGCATCCAGCCATTTATTATACATCTGAATACTCCTCGGAGCTAGTTTTAACTGATCGTCGCTCGCTGCACAAACAAACATCGGAATTTTTTTTTCTGGAACAGGAATACTCAAAAGTTCTAATCTTGGTCCGCCGTAAATATTGGCTACAAAATCGGGCAATTGGTCTTTCGTGTTGTCTAAAACGGTTTCCATCGCAACTGTACTTCCGGCAGAAAAACCAATTATTCCGACTTTTTTAATATCAATTCCATATTTCGAAGCATTCGCTCTAACATATTTCAAAGCATTTTTCCCGTCTTGTGCTGCTAACTGAATTGTTGCCGCAGCGTTTTTTTCGAATGCTGCTCTGTCTTTCAGTTTGTCCATCATTTCTCTTGCGGGGTCGTTGGTTTCCGTTTTGTTCAAACGGTATTTTAAAACAAAAGCAGTGATTCCTTTTTTACTTAACATTTCTGCTAATTCTTTTCCTTCTCTATTAATGGATAAACTTTGAAAACCGCCGCCCGGCGCAATCACAATGGCAGTTCCCGTATTTTTAACCCCTTTTGGAACTTGATAAACCAATAATGACGGATCTATAACATTGTAAACTACTTCAGTTTTGAATAAATCCGAATACATTTGGGCTTCTTTTTGTGTCCAGTTTTCAGATCCGGGCGCTTTTCCTTCGTATAACTTTATACTTTCTTGTGCTTTTGCTCCGCTTACTAATAATGTGAAGAAAGCAGAAAGCAGGATTATTTGATTTTTCATAGTGTATTCTTTGTTTATTATTTCATGCAGATTTTTTATAGTTCTCGCAAAGTCGCTAAGACGCTAAGATTAAAAACTTAAAAGAAACTTTGCGATTTTGCGAGATTAAAAAAACAATTACTTCTTATAAGCCTCCGTACGAGCGTCTTTTATAACACCTTTCCAATTCAATCCAAAAGCAAAATCATAAATATTTCCTTCTGAATCTTTATGCGGAATCATATCAAACGGAACATCTTCAAATTGCTTTTCAACCGTTTCCATATTCGCGGGCATTTGCACAGGCAATAATCCTGAAGGTTCTGTTTTTCCTGAAATAATATCTAAAACAGCTTGCGAAGAAACTCCGAAATTCAATACAATTCCTTCTACTTGTTTTTCAAATTCATTGAAAATCATAGGTTTTGAAGCTGTAACCGAAACAATAACTGGTTTTCCATTCATCATATCTTTCGTGTCCAGAATCGTTCTCAAATCCATGGTATTGGCGGCAGTAACGGTTTTGTTTTTGTATGTCCTGTCTTTGATAGCTGGATCGATTACCTGATCTCCCGCCGCAATACTTTTTGTTCTTGCTTCAGATGCTGTGTATGATCCGTATTGAAGTGAAATCGGTACATAACCATTACTTCCGTTTGTTCTGTCTTTTATGTCATAACCGCCTTCTAAACTCTGCGGACTGGTTACAAAAACAATAGCAAAATCGGCTTTTGAAGGATCATCCGTTACATTGTAATATTTCTTAACCAATTCTAAATTTACCGGATAATCCAATTTCGGCTGACTCGCAATTCCCCACCAATCTTTGGTTGAAGCCGTATAAATCTTCGGAATAAAAACAGTTTTCTTTTCTTTTAAAGGCATCACCGAAGCTTTGTTTTTTAATAATACAACTGATTTCAATTGTGCTTCATAACCTGCTTTCATAAATTCAGGATTTCCAACAATCGCTTTTGTTTCTTCAACATTTAAATACGGATTTTCGAAAAGACCCACTCTAAAAATGTTTTTTAACAAACGAACAGCCGATCTTTCAAATCGGGCTCTCATAAAAGATTCACCAAATTCTTTAATTCCCATTTGATAAGCTTCTAAAACCGGCATTTTATCATTATTCCCTCCAAACTGATCAACACCTGCGATGATTGCTTTGTAGTGTCTTTCTGCGATAGAAAGATTCTCAACTCCCCAAGGTTTTCCAGCAAAAATATTTGGTGTTTTTCCTTCTTCGGCAGTTACCAGCCAATCGGTGCAGACAACGCCATCATAGCCGTATTTATCTCTTAATAAATCGGTTATAATGTATTTACTAAAACCATTGGCAACATTTTCATTGTATTTTTTATCCTGATCAAAAGTAATAGTGTAATAAGGCATTACCGCCGAAGCTTTACTCGTTTTTCCTTTTAATTTGAAAGCACCATTAACAAATGGATCAATATGTTGCTGCAAATTATTTCCAGGATAAACGGCAAATTTCCCGTATGCCCAATGTCCGTCGCGTCCGCCTTCTTCAGCGCCTCCGCTTGGCCAGTGTTTTACCATAGCGTTCACACTTTTGTAACCCCATCCGTCTTTGATTTCGTCTTTTCCGTACGAGGTTTGGAAACCATCAATATAAGCTCTTCCCATGTCTCTGGTTAAAGCTGGGCTTTCGCCGAAAGTCATCGAAATTCTGTACCATCTTGGCTCAGAACCTAAATCGATTTGTGGCGAAAGTGCCGTTGCAATTCCCAAAGCGCGGTATTCTTTAGCTGCAATTTGTCCAAACTGTTCTACTATTTTTGGATCAAAAGTAGAAGCCATTCCTAAACCATCCGGCCACATTGAGATTGTTCCTCCCGCTCCTGCATTAAACTCTGACGTTACATTTGCCGTATGACGTGGATCTGTACTGGTGTTACTCGGAATTCCAAGTCCGATTCCTTCTACAAAAGCCTGCATTTGGTTGTTCCATAAAGCCGCAACTTCTGGCGTTTCTACACTTGTAATTAACACATGGCGAAGATTGTCTTCTTTTAAAAATGCTTTTTGTTCATCTGTCAGATTCCACGATTTAGCACCGCTCTCATTAAACACTTTTCCGTTATAATGTCCCGCTCTGTATCCGTCAGCTGGAGCTGGCAAAGCCTGATGACGACTGTAAAGCATTAAACCCGCAATTTGCTCTACTGACATTTTTGAAGCTAAATCTTTTGCTCTTTCATCTTCTGAAAGGCGCCAGTCTTCATATTTATCAAGCTTTCCATTTTTATTTAAATCTTTGAACTTTTTACCATTTACAGTTAAAATTTGGATGCCAGATTCAGGAGAATATCCCAAATCTGCACCTTTATTGTTTTTAACTACAGTAAAATTTCCTTGCTGTGCCTGCATCGTAACACTTAGAAAAAAACGAAACTGGCAGTTATAATATTTTTTTTCATCTGAAATAAATTTAGAATCTGAAATTAAGTGACGCTTCTAAAGTGAATGGACGAATGTAAGATCCAACCAAAAGCTGATCGTAATACGCCGAAGCATCTGTAATTAACTCCGCTCCGTTGATGGTTCCTTTTGCCCCTGTCTGATTTAAGAAGTTTACAGCGGTTAAACCAATATCAAAATGATTGTTGATTTTGTAGTTCACTCCTCCAAAAGTTTCCCATCTTGGCGCAAAATATAAAGCGTTTGTTAAGTTCGCATACTGCTTGCTGAAATAACGGAAACTCGCCCAAACCTTGAAATCTTTGTAGGTGTAACTCGGATCGATTTCCATTAAAACTTTAGAAATTTCTAATACATTTTTGTCGTTGTACGAATAGTTATTTCCGAAAGCAGAGAAATCATAGTTTTTGTAAACCGGATCCTGGAACGTGATTAAATAATGCAGATTGAATCCTTTAAACGGCGAAGCCACAATATCTGTCGTCCAGCCTAAAGTCTGGATATCGTAGAAAACCGTTGCTACTTCTGACTGACTTGCATCTGCCGGGTTTACCAAATTTAATCTTGCCTGATAATTGTTTCTTGTTAAATAAGTAGCCTGAGAAACCAAACTAAATTTATCCTGATTGTAATATAATCCAAATGCTGCCAAAGGGCTTTTAGTTTTAGTCATATTTGGTGCAACTGCTCCGGAATAACTTTCTAACTGACCATTTTTTTCTGTATAGGTAAAGTCCGCAAGAATTCCTGCACGTTTTGTCACTTTATAAACTGCATTTATCGAACCTCCTAAATGAAACCAGTTGTTATCGAAATATGTCTTTTGGCTTGGATCAAAAACTAAATCCGGAGTTCTGGCAGTTTGATAATAGTCTCCTTTTAGTTTGTGGTATCTTAAATTAACGCCGTAAGCTAAACTTAAACGATCATTTATTGTCCAGTTATCAGAGAAATATCCGGATAATTTGTTTTCAAAACCATTGTGGTATTCTCCACCTACATTATAATTGTAAAATCCATCAGCATCTGTATTTGAAGTTCCGCCTGGAGAATTACGAACCAGTTTATCAGGATTAGCACTTACCGTTTGGTTAAAAAAAGAACGGCTTGATGTAAAATCATCAACCTGGTAATAATATTCCATCAAACCAAATCTCCATTTATGTTTTTCTGCATTCTTATTAATTTCAAATCTTGACATAGCTGTTGTAGTGGGTACACCATCCGTATACAATCCTAACATTGAGTTTACGTTTCCAACATACGCCTGTCCGTTTGTCTGATAAGAGAAATTATCAGCGGCACTTGCAGAAAATATACTAAGCGGAATTGCAATTAACTGTGAAGCTTTTTGAAGTTCTGAAACGAGTTGAGAAATTAAATTTCCAGTCGTTTGCCAAGTCATAATTCCCTAAGATATCAAAAGTATGTGAAGTCGTTGCAGCATCGCTTCCACCCATGTCTGCCATCTTCGTTTCTCCCGTCAAAATATCTTTAAACTTCATAATTCCGTCATTCACAATATAAGAATCACGACCAATTCTAAAATCATTATATTCTTCTACTTTTCCGCCTTCTTTATATCTAAAAACGGCATAATTGGTTAAAGAAGCAGAGTTGGCATATTTATACAAAAAGCTAATCTGCCCTTTTCCGTTATTGAATCTTTTCGTTAATCCCGCTCTGTAGATTTGCGTTCTGTCTGAATAATTAGCAAATTTTAAATCAAAAGAGTTCGGATCAAAATTGGCATAAGCACCCATTGTGTATGACCAGCCTTTTGCCAAGGGACCGGAAACGTTGACATCACCTTTCATCCATCCGAAACTTGATCCGGAAAGATTTCCAACAATTTCCAATTTATCTGTTCCTAATTTGGTGTATGAATTGACCGCAAAACCTAAATCTCCGGTTGTAATAGCTGCTTCTCCAATTTTCAATAATCCCGTTTTCCCTAAACTTGTACTTTGTCTCCAAGTCCTATTTGGCAGTTCTGGCCAGAAATAATAAACAACCGGTAAATCATTTTCCTGAATCGTAATTCCGCCAACTGTAGATGGAAGTCCAATATTTACATCACGCGGTCCAGTGTTGTTGGCCGCATTCAACATTACGTTTCTGTTTTTTCTTCTTTGGTATCCGATTCTACAATTTTAGTTTTTGGTTTAATCGAATCTATAGGTTTTTCCTGTTTTTTTTCTTCTTGAGAAAAAGCATCAATTGTTGGAAAAATTGCCATAAAAAAGGCTGTGATAATTAATTTTTTCATTGAAGTTTAAGTTAGTTTGTTTTTGCGAATTTTCATTGCTTCATAATGAAGCAATATTAATTACAATTTCTCAATTCAACAAATAATTCGTGTTATAATTTTTGAATTCGCATAAATTTCAGCGAATAAATTTCATAAAAACAACAATCTGACATATTACCTGAATCTTTAAACTGAAATATAAAAATCACTACCCTGTTTTCGCAAAGTATTGAAATCAGTGGGCAAGAGAGTTTTTTTTGTTCAAATCCGAAAAGAAATTTATTTAGAATTAGAAAAGAAAAGCATCTCTAAATATTTTTTCCCTTAAATAAAAATTATCAGAAAAAACTTAAATGATTTGACTTGTACCATTTAAAAAAACTAAATTTGGAATTAATTGTATTGTAATGGATTTCAAAAAATTAATCGAAAGTCGTTCAGAAGAGCATTTTAAAAACTACATTCCAACACTTTCTATTGACTGTGTAATTTTCAGTTTTCACGAAACAACCCTTCAGGTTTTGATACTAAAAATGAAGGATCAGTATGGTTGGGAGCTCCCTGGCGGTTATGTAAAAAAAGAAGAAAATGTAGATGATGCCGCTGTTCGCATCTTAAAGGAGCGTACAGGAACCGAAAATATCTATTTGCAGCAATTTTATACGTTTGGAAATTTAAAGCGTTCTGAAAGTGCTTTTGAAGAATACAGTGATGATCTTTGGCATAAACAGCGTTTTGTTTCTATTGGCTATTACGCCTTGGCAGAACATTCGAACTTAAAACTAATTGTCGATGAATATTCTAGTGCTGTTGAATGGCACTCCATAGATAATCTGCCGTCATTTATGATGGATCATAGAGCTATTCTGGACAAAGCTTTAATGACACTTCGCGAACAGTTAAATAATCATCCTATTGGTTATAATTTATTACCCGAAAAATTTACAATGCCGGAACTGCAAAAATTGTATGAAATTATTTTGGGTAAAAAACTCAATCGGGGAAATTTTTACAGAAAAATTCTGCGTTTCGATATCCTGATTAAACTGGATGAATCAAGAAAAGGCGGTGCACACAAAGCACCGGATTTGTATAGTTTTGATTTAGAAAAATACAATGCCGCACTGAAAGACGGACTTCAGGGAAGCTGGTAGTTTGTTTAAAACATATAAGTCATATAAGTTCATTTTAGCTTCCTAAAAGGTTTCTAAAACTTTGTTGTTTACTTTTGATTCTTATTGTTTTCTCACAGAAGTAAATAACCAAACATCATTAATTTAGCTAAAGCCGAAATATTTTCATAAAAAAACCTCCAGTTAAAACTGGAGGCAATTCATTTCTAGCAAAGCTTTAGTCTAGTATTATTGAAAAGCAATTGGAGCCGCAAGGCAACTCTCCGGAATGTCAAAAGCATTTACCAAAGAAACCGCATCCGGCCTGATATCCCAACAAAGCTGATTGACCATTTTACGGATTGCTTTGGTTTTAACCGCTTCCATATAACCGTCTTCTAAATACCAGCCTTTGTTTTTTTCTATTTGTGAAAGTGCATACAGCTGATTTAATTTTAGTAATATTTCTTTTGTTTTTACATCTTCAACTTTTGCTATTGCAATTTGAAATTGTTCCAAAACCACTCTTTCCAAATACGCTCCAGCAACATCAATCATTTGGTGCTGTACTACATTAAATGCATCATAAGCTTCTAAACCACCATCTACTAATTTTTTAATACGTCTTGCTGCAGATGCCAAAATTGTTTTTTCCCTGTGGATGAAAGCCTGCAGATGAAATTCTGAATCCAGCAGATGTTCATCATCAGTTCTTCTGGTTGCAATTGGGTTTTTCTCAGCCAAAGCGGTTTTGGCATTTTCAAAAACATAATTAATGATGCCAAAAGACCCCATCTCTCCAAATGCTTTTCTGAATTCTGCTAAACGATTTTTGGCAACCAACTGCATCAAAACAGTGTTATCTCCTTCAAAAGTGGTATAGATTTCCGTATCGTTTTTTAAAGCGTCAATTCTGTTTTCAGACAAATATCCTTTTCCTCCGCAGGCTTCACGACATTCCTGTAAAATATCTCCTGTACTCCATGTAGAGTATGATTTCATTCCGGCTGCCAATGCTTCTATTTCCTGCATTTCTGATTCGGTTTTGTTTAGAAAACGATTCGTTAGATATTGTAATCCAAAATGGATGGCATAGGTTTTAGCTAAATGCGGAATCAATCTTCGCTGATGCATCCTGTAATTTAAAATCGGGACTTCAGAACCTCCTTCTGGTCCGAATTGTCGTCTTTGATCGCTGTAGCGAATGGCAATCGTAAGTCCTGATTTCGCTGCTGCCAAAGCCGAACGTGGAATTCCGATTCTACCTCCGACCAAAGTACCTAGCATCGTAAAAAATCGTCTGTTATCACTCGGAATCGGGCTTTCGAATTCTCCTTTGTCGTTCACAGATGCAAAACGATCCAGCATATTTTCTTTCGGAATCACGACATTATCAAAACGAATGGTTCCGTTATCTACACCATTCAGTCCCATTTTATGACCGCAATCGCCTATTGTAATTCCGTTTAAAACATTTCCGTTTGTATCGCGCAATGGCACAACAAAAGCATTTACGCCATAATCGTGACCGTCAATAATCAGTTTGGCAAAAACCGTCGCCATTTGTCCATGAACGGCAGCATTACCAATATATTCTTTCTGGGCTTTTTCGTGAGGTGTATGAATGGTAAAAGTCTGATCGTTATGATTGTAAGTTGCTGTTGTTTCAAGGCCTTTTACATTTGAGCCATGATGTGTTTCAGTCATTGCAAAACAGCCAGGAAGTTTTAATTCGCCAATATCTTTAAGATATTTTGCATAATGTTTTTCGGTTCCTAATGACTGAACACTCATTCCCCAAAGTCCAAATTGTACGCCAAATTTAATTACGAGGCTTAAATCATGATAACTCAACGTTTCCATAATCGCAAAATAATCCGCTATGTTTTCACCTCCGCCATGTCTTTTTGGATATGCCATATTGCCAAGATTCTCATCGGCTAAAATTTTGCACCAATTGTAAACCGTCTGACGATAGACATTTATATCTGTTGAAGTTTCATAAGCAAATTCAGGTCTTGAAATTACTTCTTTTACTTTTTTGATAATAAGGGCCTCCTCTCCATCTAAAATTTCAATTAACTTTTGAATATCAAAATTATCTGTAGTTTTAGTAGTAGCGGTAAGAGAGTCTCCTTTGGTTTTGAAGTTCTGAATTAATTCTTCACCCAAAACTCCCAAATCATTCTCCAGTTTTATAAAATTCTGTTCTAATCCTGAAATATTCAAATCCTTTTCAGAAAGTGCTGCTGCGATATCAAAAATAGACTTTATAGAAGATTTATCTTTAATACTTTTCTCAATATCCGATTTCCATTGTTTGAGTTCATTTCGCGAAGGCGGATTCGAAATATCCACTTTCGAAAGCAGAAACTGCTGCTCTTCCGGAGAAAGAATAGTTAGAGAAGTAATAAATTCTTGTAAAGTCGAAAACTCTTTTTGCGTTAAAAGATCGTCTGACCAAACAAGGTATAAAAGTGGTATAAAAGCCTTAATTTTTGAATTCTCCATAGTGAACTAAGTATTAATTTGTCTGTTGTTAAATTAATACAATTAATTGAAGTTTTCTATAAAATCAGGCGCAATTAGGATTTTTTTCACATTTCAGAAATCAAAAATAAAATTCCATTATTGTAAATTCCTGACCTGCTTTGCTGAACGTTTGAAATGTATCTTTCATTCCCAATTTCTCATAAAAGGATTTTTTATTTGATCTTGCATTACACCAAATTCTTCTTAACTCTTTTTTTCTGGCTAATTGGAAAACATACTTCAAAAGTCCGGATGCTATTCCCAGACCCTGATATTCGGGTAAAGTTGCAAGCTTTCTAAACTGCATTTCATCATCTAAAATAAAACAGGATACAATGGAAACCAGTTTTTCTTCTATAAAAAAGCCAAAATGCAGTCCGGATTCATCTTCATCCAGCTGAACAAATGCTAAAGGTTGATCCGGCCACATTACTTTATGCCTGATTTGCCAGGTATCTGAGGGTTTGATTGATTTTATTATCATACAAAACATAAAAAGAAACCGCCTGATCCATACGGAAAAGACGGTTCTAAAATAATCTATTTTTTCTTATTTAGCTACAGAGCTATATTGTTCCAAATTAACATATTCTTCTACTTTCTTTTCAGACAAACCACGTGTCAGCCATCCTTTTTTATGCGCAGTAATAATGGCGTAAGGTGTGATCCAAAACAGGCTAAAGCTGTAAAAAACACTATATGAATAAGCCCACATGGATTCAGAAAAACTATATTTTTTAGCGTAAAAGAAAGCTGAAAAACTTGATATAACGAATATACTTACGAGTGTTGAACTAAAAAACAAAAGTGGATGGATTGCAATAAAAAAGAACATGAACAGTAAAAATGGTACAGACATAATAATTTTTGCCGTTTGGTCTAAGTATAAGAGTCTTGTTCCTACTTTAGATCCGGTTCTAAAATTTTTGAACACATACTTTGCCATCATCAGGTTTTCCCTCACATTGCTTCTGCCCCATCTAATGAACATTTTATACAATCCCGTGTATCCTTCAGGAACATTCGTAAGAACAATTGAATTTCTTTGAAATAAAACCTGATATCCCTGTTTCAAAATCATATTGGTCATCGCTCGGTCCTCGCCAATGTCTGAAGGTTCTCCCATAAAAGTCTGGTTGATCCATTCTTCAAGACAGGCAAATACCGAAGTTTTTCGATACGCTGCCAAAGCTCCCGGAGTACAAAATACGGATCCTAATACGCTTTCTACAGATCGTACAAACTCAAAGCTCATTACAAAACTCACATTCAACATTTTAGGAAGCATTGCTTTTTTATTGTTCAAAACATGAACATTTCCGGCAACAGCTCCGCATTTTTCATTGTTAACAAAAGGGCTGACTAAGTTTCGCAATGTATCTTTTTTTACAATCGAGTCGCTGTCAACAGTCACAAAGACATCTCCTGTTCCTAATTTAAATCCTCTGTAAAGTGCGTGACGTTTTCCTTTGTTTTGTGGCTGCTGATAAATAGACAGACGGTCACCAAGCTGTATCTTGGCTTGCTGAATCCAATACCAGGTATCATCTTTACTCCCATCGTCAATTGCAAGTATCTGCATTTTCTGCTCCGGATAATCACTATCTGCTAAGCTTAATAAGGTATTCCAAACCAGTTTTCCTTCATTATAAGCCGGAACAATTATGGTAACCGTAGGCAGTAATTCATCTGAAACAGATTCTATTGGTTTGTACTTAAAATAAAGAAAGGACTTATATAGAAAAACACCTGCTTTAAAAAGAAACAAAGCTGTTGTCAGAATTAAAAATGGATAACCCCAGGTAGAATTTATTCTGTCAATATGAAACTGATCAAAGTCGGATTGGAATTTATAAACCAGAAAACCTCCGGTCATCATTAGTAAAAAAGTGGCTATAAGTATTGCAATACCGACTGCACTTGTTGTTTGATTATTATTTATCGAATATTGTTTGTTATGTGTTACATTAAGACCTGAGTCATAAAGTTGTTCTGAAGTAATGGTTTCGCTTTTCATTGTGGATTGTATTTTTATCTAAATGGCATTTATGTTTTTACCTGAATTAATTATCTACAAATGAATAAGCAAGGCATGTGCCATTTGAATTTATCACTGATTTTAAGCGATTTAAAAAAAAACACCCTTTTTATCTGTGTATTTATTACACACTTTTACGAAACAATACACACTTTTTTAATCTAATGGATGGAATAAGGAAGAGCCATTTCGAAATGTATAAAAAAAGAAAAACCGCCTTATTCAAATGAAAAAGACGGTTTTGAAAATTAATATATAACCTTAAAAATTATAAAATATAATCTGTATTGATGAAATTAGACTCTTTACTGTTTAATAATTCCTGAAGAATCTCATTATTATAAGCTATATCTTTTGAAGCTACAAACGTACGAATTGAGAACGAACGCAATGCATCCGGAATACTCAAAGTTCCTACTGCAGAATCCTTACGTCCCGTGAACGGGAATGCATCCGGACCTCTCTGGCAAGAACTGTTCAGGTTTACCCTGCACACTAAGTTAACCAAAGCATCGATAAGCGGTGCTAAAGTTTTAATATCTTTCCCAAACAAACTTACCTGTTGTCCGTAATTTGATTCGGCCATATCGTCAAGCGGTTCGTTAATATCTTTGAAAGAGATAATTGGCACAACTGGTCCAAACTGCTCTTCATGATACACTCTCATTTCTTTATTTACAGGATATAAAACCGCAGGGAAAATATAATTTTCTGAGTGCTTCCCTCCTTTTTCATTTAAGATTTTAGCTCCTTTGCTTTTGGCATCGTCAATTAATCCCTGAATGTAAGCCGGTTTGTCTTCTTCCGGTAACGGAGTTAAAGAAGCTCCTTTTTCCCATGGATTTCCGAATACCAAAGCATCTACTTTTTCAGAAAAACGTCTGTTGAATTCTTCGGCAATTGATTCGTGTACATATAATATTTTTAAAGCTGTACAACGCTGACCATTAAAAGACAATGAACCTGTAATACATTCCTGAATTGCCAAATCTAAGTCGGCATCCGGTAAAATAATCGCTGGGTTTTTAGCTTCCAGACCTAAAATCAAACGCAGTCTGTTTTTGTTTGGATGCTGATCCTGTAAAGCAATAGCTGATTTACTGTTTCCAATCAATGCCAAAACATCAATTTTTCCTGATTTCATGATTGGAGAAGCTACTTCACGACCTCTACCGTATACGATATTGATAACTCCTTTTGGAAAACTGCTTCTAAAAGCTTCCAATAATGGAGAAATACATAAAACTCCGTATTTTGCCGGTTTAAAAATTACGGCATTCCCCATAATCAGGGCAGGAATCAATAACGAGAACGTTTCGTTAAGAGGGTAGTTGTATGGTCCAAGGCATAAAACCACACCCAGAGGTCCACGACGAATCATTGCGTTTACCCCTTGTACTTTTGAAAATTTAGAACTGCGTCCGTTTAGTTCTTTGTAGCTGTCAATAGTATCCTGAATATATTCTACTGTTCTGTCAAATTCTTTTTGCGAATCGCCAAGGTTTTTCCCGATTTCCCACATCAGAAGTTTCACTACATCTTCGCGTGTTTCTTTCATTTGCCTAACGAAATTCTCCATGCATTTGATACGGTCAATCACTTTCATCGTTGGCCATAAACCTTGTCCTTTATCATAAGCAGCAGTCGCAGCTTCAACTACCTCAGCAGCTTCTTTTTCTGCCATGAACGGAATAGAACCCAATAATGTCGGCGCATATTTTTCTGTAGAAGAAATAGTCGAAAAAACAGGTGTTGTCTGACCTGTCCATTTTTTCAATTCTCCATTAACAAGATAAGTATCCTGATTGAGAAGGTCTTTAATCTGATATTCTTCGGGTATAAAACTCATAATCTGGTAATTTTAGTTTGGTTATTTATTTATTTTTAAATGAAAAAAGAGGCTTTGCCGCCTCTTTCACTTTTATGGATTTACGGTATCACCTTCCCAATCCAGGATTCCGCCAAGCAGATTATAGGCATTCTCAAAACCTAATTCATTCATAATCTGACATGCTTTTGCACTTCTTGCTCCTGAACGGCAATACACGTAATAATTTTTGTTTTTATCTAATTCTTCTATTTCATAAATAAAAGCCTGGCCTTTATTGATGTCAATGTTTACAGCGTTTTCAATATAGCCGTCATTAAACTCGTCTTCAGTTCTTACATCCAGTATAACTGCATTTTCATCAGACTTTAATTGTTCAACCCAATCTTCTTGTGATAAATTCATAGCATTGTGTTTTTTGTAAAATTAAAAGTTTTTACTACATAAAATACGTTCAAAATACTTTTTCGATTATTATTCAGAGAAAACGTTTTAGAGAACATAAAATTGTCAGCGTTTTACAAATTTACTCACTATTTTCAAAAAAACATACTTTAATATCACCAGAAAATAGGATATTTTCATTTTAAGTATTCCTATCTTAAAAATAGTTTTCTGACATTTTATACCATTTCAATCTCTTATCTTTACAAAAAATTATTTTTTATTAACCTTTTGATAAATTAAGAGAAAAAACTAATATCTGTGATTGATGGCGAGTTTCAATAATACAAATCATCTGATTTAGAAAAATTATTATTCCAATGGAAAATTCATTAAAAACCCTATTTCCTAATTTCTCCAATGAACTTATTGCGACAATTGAAGAAAGCGGAAGCCTGCAGGATTTTAAAGCCGGAACTATCCTAATGCGAACCGGGCAATATATCAAAAACACGGTTTTAATTACCAAAGGAAAAATCAAAATTTATCGCGAAGGCGACGATGGAGGTGAGTTTTTAATGTATTATTTACAGCCCGGACAAGCCTGTGCTATTTCGATGATCTGTACTGCAAAAAGCGAAAAAAGCCAGATTATGGCGAAAGTCGTTGAGGATGTTACGGTTATGATGATTCCGCTTCAAATGATGGACAAATGGATGATGGAACACAGATCCTGGTACGAATTTGTTATCGAAACCTACCGAAATCGCTTTGAAGAAGTACTTGAAGTAGTCGATAACATAGCTTTCCGCTCTATGGATGAACGCCTTGAATTCTATTTAAAACGCCACTCCGATGCTTGCGGCTGTTCTGAAGTCAAATTATCACATCAGGAAATTGCATCCGAATTAAATACCTCCAGGGAAGTGGTTTCGAGATTACTCAAAAAAATGGAACAGCGCGGCCTTGTCAAACTAAACCGAAATCAGATCGAATTATTAAAGACTAATTCTACTAATTTGCGCTAATTATATTCTTTTACATTCAGCTTTTAAATGCTGTATCAAAAAAATACCTTCTGTGATAAATGTTACTGTATAATCCTAATTTCCGAAGCAACTTTGTATAAAAAACAAATGCAATGGAATACGCTGGTTATTTTGCTTCAGTTATTATCGGAATCTCTCTCGGCTTAATCGGTGGAGGCGGTTCTATACTTACGGTACCAATTTTAGTATACTTATTTAAGGTAAATCCAGAACAGGCCACGTCATACTCCTTATTTATTGTCGGAATAACCGCCATGTCCGGAAGTTACAGCCATTACAAAATGGGCAATCTGAAACTCAAATCGGCTTTGTATTTTGCGATTCCTTCTGTGGTATCCATCCTAATTATCCGCGAAGTCATTTTCCCTCAGATCGCAGCTACTTTATTTTCCGTCGCTTCCTATTCGGTTTCAAAAGATTTCCTGATTATGGTTGTCTTCTCTATTTTGATGATTACTGCGGCGATTTCTATGATTCGGAAAAACGAGCCCGAAATAAAAGCAACCAAAACTAATTATATCCAATTAAGCGTAATAGGTTTTGTAGTTGGAATAGTAACGGGATTTCTGGGTGCCGGAGGCGGATTCTTAATCATCCCAGCCTTGCTGTTTTTCGCTAAATTACCAATGAAACAGGCCGTAGGAACTTCATTATTAATCATCACAATCAATTCTGTAATAGGTTTTGGAGGAGACTTATACATCGGAACACGAATCAATTATCCTTTTTTATTGGGTATTTCGATAATGGCACTTTTGGGAATGTTAATAGGAAGCCAGCTTTCTAAAAAAATAGATGGTACAAAGTTAAAGCCTCTTTTTGGCTGGTTTGTACTTATTATGGGAATTTATATTATCACTAAGGAAGTTTTGTTTTAGGCTTTATAAAAAAGCTTTTAGCCCAAATAAGATTTGGGCTAAAAACAGGACGCATTTTACCTGGAGTTACATCAAATTTCCCCAAATTTTTGTTTATAACAACCCGGCTCAACTCTTGTCCTGCTTAAAAAGCTTTTCTATTAATTATGATTTTGTCTTCGAAAGTTCACTCCCATTGTTATTTGCGTTAATACTTTATTTATTTAGGATTCTAAAAACTTCCTATTATCAGAAAATTACAACCCTGTATTTCATTATTTTTTTCTGATAGTGATAAAATAACCATACATCAAAGCTGCCATTATGATAACCACATCATAGTGAGAAATTCCAAACACATACATTTTCTTTATTCTTTATTTAAGCAGTACTTTTTATATTTCTTTCAAACTGAAAATCCAGATATTGATCTATCTGCCTGCCTATCAGAAAACGGTCATTTGCTTCAATTTTAATTCTTGTCTCTTTTTGATAAATATCTTTTACAAAAACAAAATATATAAATTCTGAAGAATCAAATCTTGCGATTATAATAAAAGCGTAACATAAAATTGTGGGAATGATATAGTATAAATCCATCATATCAGTAAAAATCATACAATAATATGCCACGGCGGTTACGGCAATAAAAGCACTGTTTTCAAGAAAATATTTTTTCCTTTTTCTTAGCAGTCCAAGTTCTTTAATTTCATCAAAATTATACTGCCAGTTTTTAGATTTGTAGTTAAATTTAATTGTGTCGCTAAAAATTGTTATGAACATAATAATAAGAAATAAGAGTTTGCATAAACATCTTTTTAAGATCTTCCGGAAAATCTTAGATGTGCAATATTAGGTATTAACTTCTTTTTTATCTTAAAACAAAAATTATAGAATATAACCAATAGTTGTAATTAAAAACTTAGAAAAACAGTAACCTAATTACCATTAATTTTATTTTTTATTTACTAAAAAACCAATATCCTGTTGGGGGATTTCTGCAATCAGGCTGTGCTATAAAGACTTAAAACTTATTTTTCTAATTAAAAAATACTGTTTTTAAAAAAGTCCAGCTATTAAAATGAAAATTTAAGTTTGTAATTTTAAGTTTTATTTGCAAAATCGTTTTGATTAACTTTAATAGAACAAGTTGAAACAAAATGAATGTAAGAATAGAAAAGATGTCAGTTGTGAATGATAAAATGAAAGATAAAATAAAAACCAATTCATATAAGACACAAAACAATATAACAGTAAAGGCAATGACAGAAGATAATTCCGAACATAACAACTTCAGAATACCAATACCGTCCCGTTTTGAAGAAGTATTTACTCATTTTTATTTTGCAGAAAATAAATCCGGAAAACTTATTTCCAAAACTTTATTACCTTCTTATCAAACCATATTAATTTTTAATTTCGGAGCAAAACCCTATTTAATTACGAAACAAAATACAAAGATTGAAGTTGACAAATACCTCATAATTGGTCCAATAAAACAGGCTTTTGATTATGTTTTACCTCATCGCACCGAAATGTTAACCGTCAATTTTAAAGATGACGCTTTTTCACGTTTTTTTGGCAATGCTGCTATTTCAGAGCATTTGCCTATTAGTCCCGACGATTTAGTAAACGACGATTGTTTTGGGATTTTATGGTATAAACTTAGTAAAATACAAAATATTGAGGAAAGAGTTAATTGCGTCCTTGAATTTAGCGAACCTTATCTTGTAACGAGAAATAATATTGCCGAACAATTGTCAAATTTCAGGGATCAATCATTAAATTCTATAAAGTATGTTGCAAGTCAAAACAACCAGGCCGAACGTAACATGCAGCTTCAGCATAAAAAACACTTTGGTTATTCTTCCAAAGAATACAACCGGTACGAAAGATTTTTAAAAGCTATCGAACTCATACAAAATCTGGCATCTTTATCTTCAAAAATTGACTGGTTCGAAATTGTAACCCAATGTGGTTATTATGACCAAAGCCAACTCATAAAAGACTTTAAACATTACATTAATCTTACTCCTTCCCAATATCTAAAATTCCAGCAGGATATCTGCAATCCAATATCCTGATTTCGTTTTCTTACAATTTTAAGCCATAAAGGCATCCTACATTTGTTTCATCAAATTACAAAAACTACAAAACGATGAAACATCTTATTATTTATGCCCATCCCAATCCAAACAGCTTAAACAGCTATTTAAAAAGCACTACTGCAGCACATCTTGAGAAAAACAATCACGAAGTCGTAATTCGGGATTTGTATGCCCTGAATTTCAACCCTGTACTTTCATTGGACGACATGGCAGGACAACGAAACGGATTAGTATCTGACGATGTAAAACGAGAGCAGGAATTTATTACATGGGCAGACTGCATCACATTTATCCACCCTATTTGGTGGACAGGATTACCGGCTATTATGAAAGGGTACATCGACCGCGTTTTCAGTTATGGATTTGCGTATCGTTACGATCAGGGCATCCAGAAAGGACTACTTGCAGGCAAAAAAGCAGTCATTATCAATACCCACGGAAAATCGAAAGCAGAATATGAAGCAATCGGAATGGATAAGGCCTTGCTGCTGACATCAGACAAAGGCATTTATACTTACTCAGGACTTGAGGTTATTGAACATCTTTTTTTCGACAAAGCAGACAGATCCGTTTCAGAACATTTAGAAAATTGGACAAACCAAATCAAAAAAGCTTATTAATCCCCATTTATAACTTTTAAAACTCAATTATTATGGAAATTTTAATTCAAATTGAAGAACTCATTATGTTTCTCGGATGCATCTATTTATTTTCACGTTTAAACTTAAAATGGTGGTGGTTCCCTGTTCTTTTGCTTCTGCCCGATTTGGCTATGATAGGCTATGCTTTCAATTCGGCAACAGGTGCAATTACGTACAACATCATTCATTTCAAAGGAACTGCAGTAATCATTGGACTGTATGGACTCGCAAAAGATAACCGAAAACTGATGCTCATTGGAATAATCTTGCTTGCCCATGCCACAATGGACAGAGCTATCGGTACAGGTTTAAAATACTTTGACGGATTTTGGCATACTAGTTTAAGTACAGAACCTTTTTTGTAGTCAACGGTTTGCTTTTAAATCCGCATTAGCAGTTAGGCAGTAGGAATGCATAATTATAAAGAAATTGTCTTGTAATAAAAAAAGTGCTTTGGGCGTTTCCTACGGCCGGGCTATATGCTTGTATCTTTTCCCTGCTGGCAGCAGCAGGAAAAAGGATACCACTTCTATCCCTAACGCGATTCAAAATGAATAAAGCATTTACAATTGTTAAATAATAATACCGAAACTTCTTTTAACCCATCTTTTAAATCTGTCTAAACTTTTGGGTGCAGTCTACTTTAATCTTTTGGCTAAAGCCTTTTCCTAATCCAAATAAAAAAACCTCCAGTTAAAACTGGAGGCAATGCATATTTTACACTTTTGTAATCCTTCTAAAAGTTTATAGCTTTGACAAAGATTCTGATTCATTACATTTAATTCGTGAATTCGTCACTAAAAACATATCAATGCTCTCCATACCCAACATCATCCATCTTCCCGCTAAAAACACGATACTGAATAATAAAATAAACAATCACCAGAAACAAAGCAATAAAGAACCAGCTCAGACTAGCATTCAAACCGTATTCTCCGGCGGCTGTATTGTAAATCGTCAATGAAGGGTTCACTTTATTCGTTGAAGGAAGAACATTCGGGAAAATCGAAACCGCTGTTGAGGCAAATCCGCCTACTAAAAACAAAGTCGAAAACAGAAAACCGTAACCGTCTTTTTTAAAAGAACGAACTTTAAATAATCCTAAAATCCCAACAAAAGTCAGAATCGGAAAAAACCATAAAATTGGGTTTTCTACAAAATTATGAAACGGTTTAGGCTCAATAAAATGCCAGACCTGAAGTGAAATAAAGACCAAAACCAGCAAAACAATATTCAGTTTAAAAACAACATTTTTAAGCTTCGGATTTAAAGAAGAATTCGTTTTGTAAATAATCCAGTTTGCACCGTGAATGGTCAGCGCTACAACACTTACAATTCCCAAAAACAAAGTAAACCAGTCAATAATTCCCAATTCATTTGCCTGCGGGCTAAAAGTCGGATTCCATAAAGGCAGAAAGAAATAATGTGCCTCCTGAGTCGAAACACCATTTTGGACCATTCCGAGGTTTACACCACGAACGATATTTCCCAGCGCCATTCCGAAGAAAAGTGCCAAAAGCAAACTCGCTATTCCGAACGCTTTGTCCCAAATCGCTTCCCACATATGATGGTGCACCTGTCCTCGCATTTCTAATCCGATGGCGCGGAAAATCAAAAGCCATAAAATCATAATCAAAGGCAGGTAAAATCCGCTGAAAGACGATGCATACAAAGTCGGGAAAGCAAAAAACAAAACACCTCCGGCAGCAATCAGCCAGACTTCATTGGCATCCCAAAAAGGACCAATGGAGTTTGTAATAACTTTTTTATCCCTTTCTGTTTTCGCAAAAAACAAATGAATAATTCCTGCACCAAAATCATAACCGTCCAATACCAGATAAACAGCAAGTATTCCCATTAAAACTACGTACCAAAAAAATTCCATACTTATATTTTTTCTGTTGAAAGTTCCACATGATGCGGTCCTTTATTGATAATTTTTCCAACCAAAAGCAAAAACAGCATTCCGAGCAAAAGGTATAAACCTATAAAACCCAATAATGTAAACAAGGTATTTCCGGAAGAAACTGTTGGCGAAGCACCCGATGCTGTCCGCAATAAATTATAAACCAGCCAGGGCTGTCTTCCTAATTCGGCGGTGTACCAGCCTGTGGTGTTAGCAATATACGGAAACGGCATCATAAACATCAGCGACCATAAAATCCATTTCGTTTCAAACAATTTCCCTCTGATTAACTGGAAGAGTGCAAGGACCATCAAGCCGATAAATACTGTTCCAAGTCCTACCATAATATGATACGCATAATACAATCCTGAAATATTGGTTGGATGCAGGTCTTCTTCAAACTGGTCTAAACCTTTAATTTCCTGATTCCAGTTTCCATACGTCAGGAAGCTCAAAATATTTGGAACGGCGATTTTATTATCGAGTTTTTTGTCTTTTACATCGGGCTGTCCTATTAAGACAATTTCAGAACCTTTTTTTTCGGTATGAAAAATTCCTTCCATAGCGGCAAAAGTCACTGGCTGGTATTTCACTACGTTTTTAGCAAGTAAATCGCCTGTTGGAACGGCAACGATGATAGTCGAAATTAATCCAAAAATGACTCCGGTTTTTAAAAACAATTTTCCAAAAGAAACATTTTTTCTGCTTAAAATATAAAAAGCGCCAATTCCGGCAACCACAAACGAACTTGTTACCAAAGAAGCCGCCTGATTGTGCAGGTAAGAAGGCCACAACCATGGATTTAAAAACAACGCTTTAAAATTCGTCAGTACAAATTTTCCGTTTTCCAAAATTTCATAGCCTACCGGATTCTGCATCCACGAATGTGTAGCAATTATTAAGTAGCCGCTAGCCCAGGAGCCAACCATAATCAACAATCCGGTTACAAAATGCCATTTATGCCCAAGAAGTTTTTCTCCAAATAAAAAGATCCCGAGAAAAGAAGATTCGAGAAAGAAAGAAAACATCCCCTCCATAGCAAGAGTTTGTCCAATAATTCCACCAGTTAATTCGGAGAACTTGGCCCAGTTCGTTCCAAACTGAAACTCCATCGGGATTCCGGTTACAACTCCCATTGCAAAATTCAGGGCGAAGATTTTCATCCAGAAATGCGTGGCATGATTGTATTGTTCGTTATTGGTTTTGAGATATTTCCACTTAAAGTAAACAATAATGAGTGAAAGCCCCATTGTAAGCTGTGGAAAAAGATAATGAAAAGTAATGGTGAAGGCAAATTGCATTCGGTCATAAAAGAGCATTTCTTCCATAAGGTAATTTGTTTATGAAGTTCCACAAATTTACCCATTAAAACCTGAATTGCTGTCCTGCAAAACTAGTTTATTTGTAAATTTTTAAACCATATGAGTAAATATAATTTTACGAAAAATCTAAAATGAACTTATATCACTTATATGGTAAATTATTTAAAGTTTTTTCTGCAAAACCAGATTTCTGTAACATTAGTCACTTACTTTAGCCTAAAACAAACTTACCTTTGTCATCCAATTATTTACTAAGAAAATCATGAAAATAGAACAAATTTACACCGGATGTCTCGCACAAGGTGCATACTATATTACTTCAAATGGAGAAGCTGCTATTGTTGATCCGCTTCGTGAAATTCAGCCTTATCTGGATCGTCTGGAACGAGACGGCGTTAAACTGAAATACATTTTTGAAACACATTTTCACGCCGATTTCGTTTCTGGTCATCTTGATTTAAGCAAAGAAACTCACGCATCCATTGTTTACGGCCCAAATGCCAAACCTGAATTTGAATGTATTATTGCTAAAGACGGAGAGGATTTTAAAATCGGAAATATTATCATCAAAGCCTTACATACCCCCGGTCATACGATGGAAAGCACGACTTATTTACTTATTGATGAAAACGGAAAAGATTACGCTATTTTTTCCGGAGATACTCTATTTATCGGTGATGTTGGACGCCCTGACCTTGCTCAAAAAGCGGCAGGAATGACTCAGGATGAACTCGCCGGGATTTTATTTTATTCACTTCGAAATAAAATTATGACTTTGGCTGATGATGTGATTGTTTACCCTGCGCACGGTGCCGGAAGTGCGTGTGGAAAAAATATGAGCAAGGAAACGATTTCGACCATCGGGAATCAAAAAATAACCAATTATGCTTTGCGTGAAAATATGACCGAAACCGAATTCATCAAAGAAGTCACAGATGGTTTATTGCCTCCTCCAGCCTATTTCAGTATGAACGTTGCGATGAATAAAAAAGGATATGAAAGCTTTGAATCGGTTTTACACAATGGAATGAAGGAAATCAAAGCAGAAGATTTTGAAACTGTCGCAGAAAAAACCAATGCTTTAATTCTGGACACAAGAAGTGCAGCCGATTTTAGTAAAGCCTATATTCCACAATCTATTAATATTGGAATCAACGGCGATTTTGCTCCCTGGGTTGGAACTTTAATTGCTAATGTAAAACAACCTATTATATTGGTTACCGAAGCTGGTATGCAAGAAGAAACCGTAACCCGTTTAAGCCGTGTAGGTTTTGATACAATCATCGGACATTTGAAAGATGGCTTTGAAGCCTGGCAAAAAGCAGGTTTTGAAACAGATTCTGTAAACCGAATCACAGCAGAGCAATTTGCAAACGAAGCCGACATTCAAAAAGACAAAATAATCGATGTTCGAAAAGAAACTGAATATGAGGCTGAACATATCGAAGATGCATACAGCAAACCTTTGGCTTATATTAATGACTGGGTAAAAGATATTGACCCTAAGGAACATTTTTATCTGCATTGTGCAGGTGGTTATAGAAGCATGATTGCCGCTTCGATTTTACAAGCAAGAGGTTTCAGAAATTTCACCGAAATTGAAGGCGGTTTTGGAGCAATAGCAAAAACAACTATTGCAAAATCTGATTTCGTTTGCCAAAGTAAGGTTTTGAAAGCATAAACATTGAACATAAATTCTTTTACCATATAAGTTATATAAGTTCATTTAATTTCGGTGCGTTTTAACTATAAACTAATTAAACTTGTAAGTTCATATAAGTTAAGCGCAATCTAAACTCCAGCTTATAATTACTTACATCACTTATTACGGTGAAAAAAAACATTTTAATTTTTAAATAAACATGAGTATACTAGAAATTATAAAAGAGCCCTGGCCCTGGTACGTTGCAGGCCCATTGATTGGATTGACTGTTCCAATTTTATTAATCATCGGAAATAAATCTTTCGGAATCAGTTCCTCATTGCGCCATATTTGTGCTGCATGTATTCCTGCTAATATTTCCTTTTTTAAATACAACTGGAAAAAAGAAAGCTGGAATTTATTTTTCGTTCTAGGAATATTTTTTGGTGGTATTATCGCCGGTTATTTCCTGTCAAATCCAAACGCAGTTGTTATCACTCCCGAATTGTCAGCAAAATTAGCTACTTACGGAATCACAGACCACAATGGTTTAGTTCCGTCGCAATTATTTTCGTGGGAAAGTTTATTCACACTTCGAGGGTTTATCATGATTGTTGTGGGCGGATTTTTAGTAGGCTTCGGAACCCGTTATGCAGGAGGCTGTACAAGCGGACATGCCATTATGGGATTATCAAATCTGCAATGGCCGTCGTTAGTAGCAACCATCTGTTTTATGATTGGCGGTTTTATAATGTCACTTTTGATTTTGCCTTATATTCTTTCACTTTAAAATTTTAAAAAATGAGTTTAGAAAATAAAAATACAGACAACGAAGGAATCAACGCAAGTCAGCAAAATGAATCCGTGTTTGGAAACCTAAAATATTTAATCGTTGGGATTTTTTTCGGAATTATATTTGTAAAAGCCGAAATCATCAGTTGGTTCCGCATTCAGGAAATGTTCAGTTTAGAATCATTTCATATGTATGGTGTAATTGGAAGCGCAGTTGCTGTTGGATTACTATCAGTTCAATTGATTAAAAAATTCAATATAAAAACTTTACAAGGAGAAAAAATCGAAATCCAGCCAAAAACTTTCAACAAGGGACAAATATATGGCGGATTGTTATTCGGTTTCGGATGGGCCATTACCGGAGCTTGTCCGGGACCATTGTTCGCCCAAATTGGTACAGGTGCAACAGTTATTATTGTAACTTTAGTAAGCGCCATTGCCGGAACCTGGGTTTACGGATTGGTAAAAGACAAACTTCCTCACTAAAAATTTGTTTCAGGTTACAATTTGTTTCAGGTTTCAGTTTGATATAATTTGGACAAAGTTTAATCGCACGCTAAGATATACGCAAAGTTCACAGAGTTTTTTCACAAAGCTTGTGAACTTTGCGTTTTTCATGAGCTTTCTATTCTAAAAACCTTACGCTCTTTGAGGTTAAATATGTTCAAAAGTCAACTTGAAACTTGAAACAAATAAAAACCAAATCCATTTCTTCATCAATTTTTAATTTCCTTTTGCTAAGTTTGCTTTCAACAACATTTTCCAAAAAGTAAACTAAAATATGATTCGTTCCGAACAGCTCTCTCAATTACAAAATACCGAAAAATGGGACATAATCATAATTGGTGGAGGCGCAAGCGGTCTCGGTACGGCTCTTGATGCAGCAAGTCGAGGTTATAAAACAATCTTACTGGAAGCCGTTGATTTTGCAAAAGGCACATCGAGCAGAAGTACAAAACTCGTACATGGAGGAGTTCGTTATTTAGCCCAAGGCGATGTGCATCTCGTACGTGAAGCATTAAAAGAAAGAGGTTTGCTATCTCAAAACGCAGGACATTTGGTTAAAAACCAATCATTTGTTATTCCGAATTACAATCGCTGGAGCGGTTATTTCTATACTATCGGCTTAAAAATTTATGATTTATTGGCGGGCAGTTTAAGTTTAGGTCTTTCAAAATATATTTCAAAAGAAAAAACCATTGAAATGCTTCCGAATGTACAGCAAAAGGGATTGGTAAACGGCGTAATCTATCACGACGGACAATTTGATGATTCGCGTTTGGCTATCAATCTTGCACAGACAGCTGTAGAAAAAGGTGCCTGTGTTATCAATTATATAAAGGTTGTTAATCTAATAAAAGATGATACGGAAACGGTTATTGGCGTACAGGCAATCGATCAGGAAACTGGAACTCAATACCACATAAAAGGTTCTGCCATCATAAATGCTACAGGCGTTTTTACAAATGCTATAATGAAGCTCAATGATAAAGTGTATAAAAAATATATCGTTCCGAGTCAGGGAATCCATTTGGTGTTTGATAAATCTTTCTTACCGGGCGGCCAAGCCTTAATGATTCCGAAAACAAAAGACGGAAGGGTTTTATTTGCAGTACCATGGCATAACCGCGTCGTGGTTGGGACCACAGATACTTTAATAAAAAGTCACAGTTTAGAACCTGTTGCGCTGGAAAGTGAGATTCAATTTGTTCTTGAAACAGCCCAACGTTTTTTAGCTAAAAAACCAACACGAGCAGATGTATTATCGGTTTTTGCAGGTTTACGTCCGTTGGCAGCACCTAAAGAAGAGGGCAAAAGTACCAAAGAGGTTTCCAGAAGCCATAAAATTCTGGTTTCTAAAACGGGATTAATCACGATTACCGGAGGAAAATGGACTACGTATAGAAAAATGGCTGAGGAAATTATTGACAAATCCATTAAAACAGGAAAATTACCTAAAAAAGATTGTGTTACTGAACATCTTTCCATCCACGGAAACAAACCCACCACTACTGCTGATCGGGAAAATCACCTTTACATTTATGGCTCAGATATTCCTAAAATAACCCAATTACAAAAAAGTGAACCTGAACTAAATGAAAAACTCCACCCCGACCACGAATTCACTATGGCAGAAGTGGTTTGGGCAATCCGTTATGAAATGGCCAGAAATGTCGATGATATTCTGGCAAGACGTGTCCGTTTATTATTCTTAGATGCGAGGGCGGCAATTGAGTCTTCAGAAAAAGCGGCACGATTAATTGCGAAAGAACTCGGATATGATGAAATCTGGATCGCTAAGGAAATTTCTAATTTTAAAGCAATTTCAAAAGGTTTTCTTTTATCAGAGTACCAACAAAATACATTAAAATAGCTATTTAATATCCCAAACTGCAAAAAGTTCATCTTACAAAAAACTAACAATCAATAATTTTACTTCGAGATAGCTTATCAATTTTAACTTTTAGTTAATTATCATAAAATCAGAATTTTAAAACATATAAATCACTAATTTTACCAGAATTAAAATTCCAAAACCTTTGTTGAATATTGAATTTTAAATACATTAACAAAAGATTAACAAAAACACTTGTATATACAACAGTTAAAAAGATATACATTTGTATATACAAATTATACACTTACAACTATGACAATTGAAGAGGTTATAAAAAGTACTGTTAAGATGGATAATGCGAAAAAAGTTATTCTGAATATCATGTATACGCAAAATGTAATTCTGGATCATTTCAACGAGTTGATAAAACCGTATGATTTGTCCGGAGAACAATATAATGTATTACGCATACTAAGAGGACAAAAAGGAAATCCTGCCAATATGTGTGTGATACAGGAGCGTATGCTTGCCAAAACAAGTAATACAACCCGATTGGTTGATAAACTGCTATTAAAAGAGTATGTAACCCGAAATGTCTGTCCGGACAATCGACGAAAAATAGAGGTTTCGATTACTCAGAAAGGATTAGACGTTTTAAAAGAATTAGATCCAAAAGTAGATGCCCATGAGCATGCATTTGCTTCCAATATAAGCCCTGAAGAATTAGAATTATTAAACCAATTATTAGAGAAATACAGAACCCAAGAAAATTAATATTATGAGTACATTATTAGACAATTTAAACTGGAGATATGCAACTAAAAAATTTGATGCAACCAAAAAAATCTCAGAATCAGATTTAAATACATTAAAAGAAGCTGTCAGATTAAGCGCTTCTTCATACGGATTACAGCCATTTAAAGTGGTTATTGTAGAAAATCCGGAATTAAGAGAAAAATTAAAAGCCGAAGCCTGGGGGCAAACTCAAATCACAGATGCTTCTCACCTTTTCATTTTTGCAAATGATGTATCTCTTGATGCAAATTCAGTTGATCAGTATATGAAAAACATCAGCGAAACCAGAGGTGTCCCGGTTGAAGCTTTAGAAGGATTCAGTGGTATGATCAAAGGACAGATTGCAGGTTTATCAAACGATGCAAAAAACGTATGGACTGCTAAACAAACTTATATTGCTTTAGGAACATTATTAAGCGCAGCAGCCGAATTAAAAATTGACACTACGCCAATGGAAGGTTTTAGCCCTGCAGCATTCAATGAAATTTTAGGTTTAGACAAATTAGGCTTAAATGCAGCAGTTGTTGCAACTATTGGTTACAGACATGATGAGGACGACGCTCAGCATTATAAAAAAGTTAGAAAATCTCAGGAAGAATTATTTATCACACTTTAATTATTTAATAACAATCAAAATCATTTTACAACATGAAAAATTTAAAAACAATTGCAATAGCATTATTCGTAGCAGTGGCTGGTGTTTCAGTAAACGCACAAACTAAAAAAATTGATGTAAAAGCTTCTACTATCAAATGGGTTGGTAAAAAAGTAACTGGAGAACACTCTGGAACTGTAAACTTTAAAGAAGGAGCTTTAGTTTTCAAAGGAAAAAAATTAACTGGAGGAAGTTTTACAGTTGATATGACTTCATTAACTGCAACTGATTTGACTGGAGAATACCAGGGAAAATTAAATGGTCACTTAAAAGCTGACGATTTCTTCGGAACTGACAAATACCCAACTTCAAAATTAGTTTTCAAAACAATAGGTGCTAAATCAGCTGATGTTTACACTGTAACTGCTGACTTAACTATCAAAGGAATCACTAAACCTGTAACTTTTGACATCGCTGTAAAAGGAAATACTGCAACAACTGAATTTAAAGTTGACAGAACTAAATACGATATCAAATACAACTCTGGTAACTTCTTCCAAAACTTAGGAGACAAAACTATCAATGACGATTTCGAATTAGCTGTAGTTTTAAAATTCTAATATTTCAGACTTACTAATTTGAAATTCAGTACCCCCAACAATTTAGATTATTGGGGGTTCTTTTTTTACTAAATCATCGACAAATGGTTTAAAAATCCTGATAAAAAACACAATAGTAACGTTCTTAAAGTTGTTCTAACACTATGATAACATGACGAAATGTTTTGATTAACATTCGGCTTTTAATTTTGACTTCGTTAAAAAAACAATAAAAATCAAAAACTAGAAATCAAAAATTATAGTTATGAAAACTAAATTACTCATTGTCTTTATACTACTTATAAGCACTTTTAATCTTCAGGCACAACAAAAAGGAATAACTGGAACATCCAACTGGATGAATAACTGGACTAACTTTAAACCAGCAGTGATAGAATATAACGAAGCTACAAATATAATTGCCGGAACGATTGACAAAGATACCAGACTAACGAAAAGTAATACTTATCAGCTGGTTGGTATCGTTTATGTAACTAATA
This sequence comes from Flavobacterium gyeonganense, assembly GCF_029625295.1. Classification (NCBI taxonomy): domain Bacteria; kingdom Pseudomonadati; phylum Bacteroidota; class Flavobacteriia; order Flavobacteriales; family Flavobacteriaceae; genus Flavobacterium; species Flavobacterium gyeonganense. The sequence goes on from NZ_CP121112.1 coordinate 717,196, forward strand.
ATGCTGTACTTACAATCGACCCCGGAACAGTTATCAGAGGCGACGACAAAACCTGCGGAACATTAGTAATTACAAATGGTGCAAAAATCGTTGCCGAAGGTTTAGAAACAGATCCCATTATTTTTACTTCTAATAAAGAAACTACTGAAAGAAGACCTGGCGATTGGGGCGGAATCATCATTCTGGGAAAAGCACCTATCAATAAACTGGGCGGCATAAGTACACTGCCCTTCAACTTAGACCCAATATTAAATCATTATGGAGGACAGGACGCAGAAGATAATTCAGGAATTCTGAAATATGTGCGTATTGAATATTCGGGCAGAAAATTAAGTGCTTTGAAAGAACTTAACGGACTTTCACTTGCGGGAGTTGGAAGAAAAACAGTTTTAAGTAATATTCAGATAAGTTTTTCTAATGATGATTCTTTTGAATGTTATGGCGGCGATCTGAATATGAATAACCTGATTTCATACCGAACCACAGACGATGACTTTGATTTTACTCAGGGAGCACAAATCAACATCAGCAACAGTATTGCGATCCGTCACCCTTTTTCATCGGATATTTCAGGTTCAAGATGTTTTGAAGCAGATTCATACGACAAAATTGAAAACACAGACGTAACTAAAAAAATGACCCGAATAAATGCCAGCAACATCACTCTTGTAAATCTGGAAGAAAACAATCAGGGACTCGTTCGCGAATCTGCTCATATTGGAGAAAACACTTTTTTCAATTTGACCAATAGTGTTGTTTCAGGTTTCACTCCTTTTATACTTTTAAGTGGGAGTATCGGAAATGGGAATGAGAATTTATCAAAAATTACATTAAAAAATGTGATTGCCAACAATTGTAATGACGGAATAACAAGCGAATATTCAAGCAATGATCCCGGAATTAAAAACTGGTACAACAACCCTGAATTTGCCATAGAATTTACAAAGATAAAAAGTGACGAATTATTTGCAACGCCTAATATTAAAGGAAATCCGGACTTTAGAATAAAATTGAACAATGCGGTTGCAAGCGGAAAATAAGTAATAAAATGTATAGCCCTTTTTACATATTTAACAAATTTATAAATTAAGAAAAAAATTTTTTGGGTTTGGATGCATTCTAATTCAAATTACATTTATATATTTGCGATATCAAAATAAGATTATGAAAATTACAATGAACAATACTTGGTGGTGGAAGAATTTACGTCAGACGTCGTGAACAAAGCTTCCTATGGTATTGTAAACTATAAAATATAAAAGGCTTGTCATCACGACAAGCCTTTTTTTTTGGTCGAAATCAAACTAACAGAAAATATTAAAAATTAAAAACAAAATACATTGAAACCTTTTATACTCAACACACACTATAAACAAATCCTGGCAGACACTATTACGCCGGTAAGTATTTATTTTAAAATCAGAGATAAATTCCCAAATAGTTTATTACTGGAAAGTAGTGACTATCACGGAAATGATAATAGTTTCTCGTATATATGCTGCAATCCTATCGCAACAATTAAAATCGAAAACGAAGTTATTTCTAAAACTTTTCCTGATGGAACGGCAGAGCAAATTTCAGTTGAAGCTTCTACTAATATTCCGGAAGTAGTTCAGGAATTTTCAGGTCAGTTCAAATCGGAGAAAAACGATTTTAAGTTTATCAATAATGGTCTATTCGGATACATTTCTTACGATGCTGTACGTTATTTCGAAAAGGTAGAAATTGCTAAAAAAGATTCAGCAACCTTAATCCCGGATGTTTTTTATGCAGTTTACCAAAACATTATTGCCATCAATCACTTCAAAAACGAAGCGTATATATTTTGCCACAGTGTTGATGGAAGAAACAATATTTCAGAAATCGAACAATTATTACAATCCCGAAATATTGCTTCATATAAATTCACTAAAGAAGGCGAAGGTTTCTCTAACCTTACAGACGAAGAATTCAAACACAATGTAGCTTTGGCTAAAAAACATTGTTTCCGTGGAGACGTTTTTCAATTGGTACTTTCACGACGTTTTACACAGGGCTTCAAAGGCGATGAATTCAATGTGTACCGTGCTTTAAGAAGCATAAACCCTTCTCCGTATTTATTCTTTTTTGATTATGGCGATTTCAAAATATTTGGGTCTTCACCCGAGGCACAAATTATCGTAAAAAACAGAAAAGCCGAAATCCACCCAATTGCCGGAACTTTCAGAAGAACCGGAAATGATGAAAAAGACGCCGAGCTGGCAAAAAAATTATCCGAGGATAAAAAAGAAAACAGCGAGCACGTGATGCTGGTCGATCTGGCAAGAAACGATCTAAGCCGAAACGGTCATGATGTGAACGTAGAAAGATACAGAGAGGTTCAGTTTTTCTCGCATGTAATCCATCTGGTTTCAAAAGTTACCGGACATTTACATGATAAAGCGACAACCATGCAGGTGGTTGCCGACACTTTTCCTGCAGGAACTTTAAGCGGCGCGCCAAAACACAGAGCGATGCAATTGATTGAGGATTACGAAAAAACAAACCGCAATTTCTACGGAGGTGCAATTGGCTTTATGGATTTTGAAGGCAATTTTAATCATGCAATTATGATTCGAACTTTCCTATCAAAAAACCATCAGCTGCACTGTCAGGCAGGAGCCGGAATTGTGGCAAGTTCTGATGAAGAAAGTGAAATGCAGGAAGTTTATAATAAATTAAGAGCATTGAATACGGCTTTGGAAATGGCTGAAAAAATTTAGTTTAAAAACAGTTTCAAGTTTTCTTTGTTTCAAGTTTCAGGTTAACTGTAACGTGAAAACCTGAAACTTGAAACCTGAAACAAAAAAACAAACACAATGAAAAAAATATTAGTTATAGACAATTACGATAGTTTTACTTACAACTTAGTACACTATCTGGAAGATTTAAACTGTGAAGTAACCGTTTACAGAAACGATGAATTTGATATTGACGAAATTGGTTCTTTCGATAAAATACTGCTTTCACCAGGTCCTGGAATTCCGGATGAAGCAGGTTTACTAAAAGATGTAATTCGCAAATATGCTCCAACAAAAAGCATTTTAGGTGTTTGTTTAGGACAGCAGGCAATCGGAGAAGTTTTTGGAGGAACGCTTTCAAATCTTGATAAAGTATACCACGGTGTTGCTACAAATGTAAAAAAAGCAGTTACAGACGAATCATTATTTGATGGTCTGGAAGATGAATTTGAAGTAGGACGTTACCATTCATGGGTTGTGAATGCTGATTTACCGGAAGTTTTAGAAGCTACTTCATTTGAAGAGCACGGTCAGGTAATGTCTTTACGCCACAAAACATACGATGTTCGCGGAGTACAATTTCATCCGGAAAGCGTATTAACACCAAATGGTAAAAGGATTTTAGAAAACTGGATTAAGGGTTAATTTTTTGTTCAGGTTTCATGTTTAAAGTTTCAAGTTATTGGAGTGTGAAAGCTAAAACTTGAAACAAAAAAACTAAAAGTAAAAAAATGAAAACAATATTAAACAAATTAATCAATCACGAAGTGCTTACCAAAGAAGAAGCAAAAAACGTATTGATTAATATCTCAAGTGGTCAGTACAATCCGAGTCAGATTTCGGCTTTTTTGACCGTATTTATGATGCGAAGCATTACGATTGAAGAATTAATCGGTTTCAGGGAAGCACTGTCTGAATTGTGTATCCGTATTGATTTATCCGATTACAACACCATCGATTTGGTGGGTACCGGAGGGGATGGAAAAGATACTTTTAACATCTCTACTCTGGCATCATTTGTAACCGCCGGCGCCGGAATAAAAGTGACTAAGCATGGTAATTACGGAGTTTCATCTATTACAGGTTCCAGTAATGTTATGGAAGCTTTAGGAGTTAAATTTAGTAACGATCCTAATTTCCTTGAAAAATGTGTAGATAAGGCTGGTATTTGCATTCTTCACGCTCCTCTGTTCCATCCGGCTATGAAACATGTTGGACCACTTCGTAAAGAACTGGCAGTCAAAACCATTTTCAACATTCTGGGACCACTAATTAATCCTTCCTTTCCAAAAAATCAATTACTAGGGGTTTTCAATCTGGAATTGGCGAGAATGTATGCTTATCTGTATCAAAATACCGATAGTAATTTTACGATTGTGCACGCTTTGGATGGCTATGATGAAATCTCTTTGACAGGGCCAACCAAAATAATTACACATAGTACCGAAGGTATGCTAAATCCGGAAGATTTTGGTGTTAAATTAATTAAACAAAGCGACATTCAAGGAGGTGAAACTGTTGCGGAATCGGCAGAAATTTTTACGAAAATCATTTCAGGAAACGGAACCGAAGCACAAAATAATGTTGTTTGTGCCAACGCAGCCATGGCGATTGCAACTGTCACAAAATGTTCCCCACTAGAAGGGTTTGAACAAGCAAAAGAAAGTTTGTTATCCGGAAAAGGATTGAAAGCATTACAGAAATTACAAGAATTAAGTAAATAATTTTTTAGTTTCAAGTTTCAGGTTTCAAGTTTCAAGTTGTTGGAACGTGAAACTAAAAAGACTTGAAACTTGAAACAAATAAAGACAATGAACATTTTAGATAAAATAATAATAGACAAAAAAAGAGAAGTGATTTTGAAGAAATCGATTATTCCTGTTTCTCAATTGGAAGCTTCAGTGTTTTTTGGAAAACAGACTATTTCACTTAGCCAAAAATTAAAAGAAAGTAATTCTGGAATAATAGCAGAGCACAAACGCCGTTCTCCTTCAAAATCAATCATCAATAACAATTTTACGGTTGAAGAAGTCGTTAAGGGCTACGAAGATGCCGGAGCCTGTGGAATTTCGGTTCTGACTGACGGAAAATATTTCGGCGGATCTTTAGACGATTTACTTTTAGCAAGAGCCTCAGTAAATATTCCACTATTGCGAAAAGAATTTATTGTAGATGAATACCAGATTTTAGAAGCAAAAGCCCACGGAGCCGATTTGATTTTGCTGATCGCTGCAGTTTTAACCCGTGAAGAAATCAAATCCTTATCTGAATTTGCTAAAAAATTAGGTTTAGAAGTATTATTAGAAGTTCACAATCACGAAGAACTGGAGAAATCAATTATGCCTAGTTTAGATATGATTGGCGTGAATAACCGAAACCTAAAAACTTTTGAAGTAAGTCTGGATTTCAGCAAACAGCTGGCTTCTCAAATTCCGGATGAATTTGTAAAAGTTTCTGAAAGTGGAATTTCATCTGTAGAAGCGATTCAGGAATTAAAACCTTACGGATATAAAGGTTTCTTAATTGGAGAAAACTTCATGAAAACAGACAACGCAGGAAAAGCAGCAACAGAATTTATTAAACAGCTATAAAGCTTAAGCTTTGAGCTATCGGCTATGGGTTCAGCCCATTGCTCAAAGCTCAAAGCTCAAAGCCCATTGCTCAAAGCAAACAAAAAAATGAAACTCAAAATATGCGGCATGAAATATCCAGAAAACATTCTCGAAGTAGGTTCACTCCTGCCCGATTATATGGGATTTATTTTCTGGGATAAATCCGCAAGATATTGTGACGGAAATATTCCGGAGCTCATAAAAACAATTAAAAAAACAGGCGTATTTGTAAACCAGAGTCAGGAAGAAATTCTGGAAAAAGTAGAAAAACACAATTTACAAGCCATTCAGTTACACGGGAATGAATCGGTTGAATTTTGTTCAGATTTAAAAGAAAGACTTCCAAAGAAAATCGAAATCATTAAAGTATTTTCAGCAGACGAAAATTTTGATTTTGAAATCATTACACCTTTTGAAAATGTCTGCGATTATTTTCTGTTTGATACCAAAGGAAAATTACCCGGCGGCAACGGAACCACTTTTGACTGGACAATATTAAAAAAATACAATTCGCATAAGCCTTTCTTTTTAAGCGGCGGCATTGGAATGAATGAATTAAAAGCCATCGAAGAAATCTCAAAAAGCAACCTGCCTATTTATGCTGTCGATATAAATAGTAAATTTGAAATCGAACCGGGGCTAAAGAATAAAAATCTATTAAGCAATTTCAAGCGGAAATTTGAAATTGTCAACATTTAAACTTTAAAACAAAATGAATTTTAACGTAGACGAAAAAGGATATTACGGAGAATTTGGAGGAGCTTACATTCCTGAAATGCTCTATCCGAATGTAGAAGAATTACGCCAGAATTATTTAAAAATTACAGCTGAACCTGATTTTAAAGCCGAATTCAACCAATTACTCAAAGATTACGTTGGCCGCCCAAGCCCATTATATTTCGCTAAGCGTTTATCTGAGAAATACAATACAAAAGTTTACTTAAAAAGAGAAGACTTAAACCATACCGGAGCACATAAAGTTAATAATACAATCGGGCAAATATTAGTTGCCAGACGTTTAGGCAAAAAACGAATTATTGCCGAAACCGGTGCTGGTCAACACGGTGTTGCGACAGCAACTGTTTGTGCTTTGATGGGAATGGAATGTATCGTGTACATGGGCGAGATTGACATTGCACGTCAGGCTCCAAACGTAGCCAGAATGAAAATGTTAGGCGCAGAAGTTCGTCCTGCACTTTCGGGTTCAAGAACTTTAAAAGATGCTACAAACGAAGCTATTAGAGACTGGATCAACAATCCGGTTGACACCCATTATATTATCGGATCTGCAATTGGACCTCATCCTTATCCGGATATGGTAACGCGTTTTCAAAGTGTAATTTCAGAGGAAATCAAATGGCAGTTAAAAGAAAAAGAAGGTCGTGAAAATCCGGATTATGTAGTCGCTTGTATTGGTGGAGGAAGCAATGCTGCCGGAACCTATTATCACTTTTTGCACGAGCCAGAAGTTGGAATCATTGCTGTTGAAGCTGCCGGAAAAGGTGTTGACAGCGGACACAGTGCCGCAACTAGCAAATTGGGAAAAGTGGGCGTTATCCACGGTTGTAAAACCCTTTTGATGCAAACATCTGACGGACAAATTACAGAACCATATTCGATTTCTGCAGGTCTTGATTACCCTGGTGTGGGGCCGATGCACGCACATTTGGCACAAACCGGACGTGGCGAATTTTTCTCAGTAACCGATGACGATGCGATGAATGCAGGTTTGCAGCTTACTAAATTAGAAGGAATCATTCCGGCGATTGAGAGCGCACATGCTTTTGCCGTTTTAGACCAAAAGAAATTCAAACCAACTGATATTGTGGTGATCAGCCTTTCAGGTCGTGGCGACAAAGATTTAGATAATTATATTGACTATTTTAAATTGTAATAAAAGTTGTATTTTTGGGCGTTACCCAATCCCGATAGCTATCGGGAGGGCTGTACGCTAAATTCCCAATAACAAAAACTACGGCCAAAAGCCTTGTTTTTCTAATCGGGCGATACCGCTTCCATCCCTAACGCAAACAGATAACGAGAAAAATAAAGATTTATGGAACAGATATTCTCCTACGGAACATTACAATCAAAAGAAATTCAGATGCAGGTTTTTAATAAACTGTTGACTGGGACACCGGACCAGCTAACAGGTTACAAACTAAAAGATCTTCAGATAGAAGAAGAATTTGGAATTGAAGACTATTTTGTAGCAACGCCAAGCGAAAATCCATCGGATGCAGTAGACGGTATTGTTTACACTATTTCCAGTGCTGACCTTGCAAAAGCAGATCAATTTGAATCTAATGCTTACAAAAGAGTTCAAATAACGCTGAAGTCGGGAGTTGTTGCATGGATTTATATTGAAAATTAATCTAAAACAGATTCATTTAATTTGCAGGACTTTCAAAAATCTGGCAGGCTTACATTAACAAAAGAAATCCCTACAAGGTTTTGAAACCCTTGCAGGAGCAAAAAAATATTAAAATGAACAGAATAACCCAAAAATTACAAGAAGATAAAAAGATCCTTTCTATTTATTTTTCAGCAGGATATCCAAACTTAAATGATACCGTTCAGATTATTCAGGATTTAGAAAAAAACGGCGTGGATTTAATCGAAATAGGTCTTCCGTTCAGTGATCCTCTGGCAGACGGACCAACAATCCAGGCAAGTTCAACCTCAGCACTTCATAACGGAATGACCACTCAGCTGCTTTTTGACCAGCTGGCAAACATTCGCGAAAGCGTAAAAATTCCGTTGATTATTATGGGATATTTTAATCCGATGCTGCAATACGGAGTTGAAGCTTTCTGTAAAAAATGCGCGGAAATTGGTATCGACGGATTAATCATTCCGGATCTTCCGGTTGATGTTTATGCAGACGAATACAAAGCTATTTTCGAAAAATATGGTTTAATTAATGTGTTTTTAATTACACCACAAACTTCAGACGATCGTATCCGTTTTATCGATAGCGTTTCAAATGGATTTATTTATATGGTAAGTTCGGCAAGTGTTACAGGATCACAATCTGGTTTCGGAAATGTTCAGGAAGAATATTTTGAGAGAATTTCAAATCTTAATCTAAGGAATCCTCAGATCGTTGGTTTCGGAATTTCGAATAAAGAAACTTTTAATCAGGCTACAAAATATGCAAAAGGCGCTATTATTGGAAGTGCTTTCATCAAACATTTAAGCGAAAGCGGAAGTGTTAAGATTGAAGAATTTGTTGAAGCGATTCGATAGATTTTCTTTTTATAAACAATTCAAAAAGGCATTTAAATTATTTTTAAGTGCCATTTTTTTTAAAACCCTTTTATTTTACTTTAAATAATCATTTTCCCATTGTTACGCATTTTTTATATTTTAAATCCAAACCTGAAAAAGAAATTTTAGGGTATATTGTTGCACAGAATTTTGCTAACAGAGACTGAAACTAAAGAAATTATGACTGTAGTTCATGGCACAATGAACTTTAAATTATCTCATGAAAACAATTATCTTAATAAAGAAAGCATTATTGGATTACAAATGTATTTCCACAACTTGAAGATAGCGTTGAAAGAGAAGTACAAAATGCTGGAAAGAACTTGACGAATAACATTTATTAGAACGATTTAAAAATTAAACGTAAATTACACGGTCTTTCTAATTTATAACTCCGTATTTATGATAAATGCTATAAGTAAAAGAACTTTTATACTTATTTTCAACTTACTGTTTTGTTTTGCACATGCGCAACAAAATCAAAAATTACCAATACCAACAAAACAAGATACTTTAAACGGTTCTATAACTCCCGAAAGAATCTGGTGGGATATTCAGCATTATGATCTCACTATAAAACCTGATTACAACAGCAAAACTATTACCGGAAAAAATGTAATTGAATATAATGTTGTCAATAAAAAGCATTCTCCATTAATGCAAATTGACCTTGTTGCTCCTTTAAAAATCGACAGCATTTTTCAGAAAGGAAAAAAAGTAGATTATACTCAAAATGAAAATATTTGGTATTTAAAGTTGCCTTATAATCAACTTTCTAAAAAAAATAAAATCACCATTTATTATTCCGGGAAACCTACAGAATCCATCAAACCGCCTTGGGATGGAGGTCTGGTCTGGTCAAAAGATTCCTTAAATCGTCCGTGGATTTCAGTTGCATGTCAGTACAAAGGTGCTAGCTTGTGGTATCCTTGTAAAAATGCTTTGTATGATGAGCCTGATAAAGGCGCGACAATAACAGTTTCTGCTTCAAACGGTTTAATAGCAATTTCGAATGGCCGTTTAAAATTAAAAAACAAAAATACCGATAATACTTTCTCTTATACCTGGGAAATTAAAAATCCTATTAATCATTATGGAATTACTTTTTACATAGGAAATTATGTAAATCTTCATGATACCTACAAAGGAGAAAACGGAAGTTTAAGTATGGATTACTGGGTTTTAGATTACAACAAAGAAAAAGCTAAAAAACATATGATCCCGGAAGTTCATAATACAATGAAATCTCTGGAAAATTGGTTTGGTCCCTATCCTTTTTATGAAGACGGATTTAAAATTGTAGACGCACCTTACATCGGAATGGAACATCAAAGTGCAATTGCGTATGGAAGTTCTTACAAAAAGGGGACAAACAAAAAAGGAGGTGATATTTCGAATACCGGCTGGGGCAAAAAAACAGATAAAATTATCGTTCACGAAATGGCGCACGAATGGTTCGGGAACAGCATCACTGCAAATGACATTGCCGACCGATGGATTCAGGAAGGTTTTGCAGGTTTGGCCGAAGAACTTGTTATAGCTGATTTATACGAAAAACAAGCAGGAAATGAATTTATGATTGGCCGATTCAGAACTATTGAAAATGACAAACCGGTTATTGGCCGATACGGAATAAATGAAGATGGCAGCAATGATAATTATATCAAAGGTTGGGCAGTTTTGCACATGATAAAAACGATTATAAACGATGACACAAAATTTAGAGAAATATTGCGCAGTTTAAATTATGATTTCCACAATAAAGTTATTACATCAAATGAAATAGAAAACTATATAAGTAGAAAATCAGGAATCAATTTCTACTATTTATTTGACCAATATCTGAGATCAGAAAGAGTTCCGGTTTTGGAATACAAGTTTAAAGATGAACAATTAAGCTATCGATATATAAATTGTAATGACGATTTTGAAATGCCAATTACTACAAATTGGACACAGGATAAATGGTTGAAACCTACGACTTCCTTTCAGACATTACGGTTAAAAAATGAAGATTTCAACAAATACTTCAATCCTAATCCTAACTTTTACATCACGATTAAAGAAGTTAAATAACTTTACTTTTAATAATTTTGAAGAGCAAAATTAACTACACCGTTTTATGTTAATATTAAGTTAAAACAAAACTAAACAAGTGTTTAAATTAAACAAGTGTTTAATTTTGTATTCGATTTCAAAACAACATCATGTCACAGATCGAATTAAACGATAAAAAAATTCAAATTCTGAAAGTAGCCGAGAAACTTTTTTCGGAAAAAGGATTTGAAGGAACGTCTATACGAGACATCTCTAAAGAGGCAAAAATTAATATTGCCATGGTTTCGTATTATTTTGGTTCTAAAGAAAAGCTGCTTGAAGCTTTGATAATTCATAAAACAGCTGATTTAAAATTACAAATCGAAAGTTTACAGCACGAAAAACTCGAACCTCTTGATAAAGTAAATAAATTAGTCGAAATTTACATTAACCGAATCAATTGTAACAAAGGGATATTCAGGGTTTTACATTTCGAACTTACATCAAAAAAAAGAGAAAATAGCTTAGCCGTTTTCACAGAATTGAAAAAAGGCAATTTAAAGTCACTGGAAACAATTATTCATGAAGGCCAGTCTAAAGGAATTTTTAGAAAAGATATAATTATTCCGCTTATCACTCCGACAATAATGGGTACTTTTTTTCATTTTCATATGAATAAACCTTTCTTCGTCGAATTACTGAATTTAAACACAGAAGAGTTGTATGACAATTACATCAAAACGATTCTTAAAAACCACATTCAACAAACTATAAAAGCACTACTTGTTTATGAAAATTAGTCAATTAATGCTCTTTGGAGTTTTCTTTATCGGAATTTCTTCAATAGAAGCACAAGAAAAAACAAGTTTAACCTTAGACGAAGCCGTTAAGCTGGCGTGGGAAAAGAGTAACGAAGTTACACTTGCCAATACTAAGGTAAACACAAAAAAATACGAATTACAGTCGGTTAAGAATAATCAGTATCCGGACTTAAAAGTTTCGGGTCAATACCAGCGTTTAGGAAAAGCTTCGATTGACCTGCATAACGATCAGGCAAGTTCTGAGCCTATGGCATCTCCTGACCGTGCTATGTTAGGAATGGCAAATCTTAGTCTGCCAATCTTTTCGGGATTTAAAATTCAAAGCAGTATTGATACTTACGAAAGTTTATACGAAGCAGAAACTGCGAATGCAGCTAAAACGAAAGAAGATGTTGCGCTCCGCGTGATTACCTATTATACTGCATTATATAAAGCCCAAAAAACATTAGATCTTTTAAACGAAAACCAGAAACAGGCAAAACAGCGTGTAACTGATTTTACCGAATTAGAAAAAAACGGAATTATCCCGAGAAATGATTTATTGAAAGCACAATTGATGGTTTCAAAAACACAATTATCTATTGATGAAGCGAATAACAACATCAATAATATCAATTTTTATCTTACAACATTGCTTAAATTAGATCCTTCAGTAAAACTTCAGGTTAATGAGCAGGATTTCTTTAATTTAAAAACAAGCAATGCCCCAACATCTGATGCATTGGCATTGGAAAACAGAAAAGATTTAGAAGCTGTCCGTTTACAATCTAAAGCAAGCGAAGCTAATATTAGAGTTGCAAAAGCTGGTTACTATCCAACATTAGCTTTATTGGGAGGTTATACAGCTTTCGATCTTAAAGATTTTATTACTGTAAAGTATGCTATGAATTTCGGCGTTGGACTATCTTATGATTTATCGGGAATTCTAAAAAACAATTCGCACGTAAAAGAAGCTGAAAGTAAAGCGATGGAGGTAAAAAATTCTGAAGCACTTTTAAGCGATCGCATCAAAGTAGAAGTTCAAAAATCTATTGAAGATTATGACTTAGCTATTAATCAGAGTGTGGTTTATGATGAAGCATTACAACAGGCTTCTGAAAACTACAGACTGGTAAAGGACAAATTCGACAACGGTTTATCTGATACCAATGATCTTGTTGAAGCTGATGTAGAACATTTAAGCGCTAAAATCAATACTGCTTTATCAAAAGCAACTATTATCCAAAAGTATTATGAATTACTTTCGGTATCCGGACAATTATCTCAATCATTCAATCTTTCTAAAATATAATCGCTAGCTCTCATGGAAAAGAAAAAGACAAATAAAAAATTCATCATTATACTAACCGTTTTGATTTTAGTAGGAGGAACTTACGGAATTTCAAAATATTTACACTCTCAGGCACACGAAGAAACAGATGATGCACAGATCGAGAAAAGAATGAATCCGATTATTCCAAGAGTATCGGGATACATTAGCAAAGTATATGTAAAAGATAATGATTTTGTAAAAAAAGGAGATACTTTGTTTACAATTGACAAGAGGGATTATCAATTGAAAATTGATGAAGCACAAGCCGCTTTATTAGGAGCTGAAGGTCAGTATGAAGCTGCAAAAGCAGATATCGGCAGTGCTTACGCAAGCATTAATGTTTCTGATGCTCAGATGAAATCAGCTGGCGGTTCTATCGAAAGTGCTAAAATCAGACTCAGACAATTGACAAACGACTACAACCGTTATAATAATTTATATAAAACGCATACGATTACGAAACAACAATACGAGCAGGCATTAACAGCGAAAGAAGAAGCCGAAAATCAGGTTCGTGTTTTAGAGCAGCAACAAAGAGCAAGTTCATTCCAAAAATCGGTTATCCAGTCAAAATCTAAAGTTTCTGACAAACAAACAGAAGTAGCTGCAGCTAACATCAAAAAAGCAAAAACTATGCTTGATGTTGCTCATTTAAACCTTTCATACACAGTAGTTACTGCTGCAATTGATGGCCAGGTTTCTAAAGTGGATATTCAGCCGGGACAATTGGTTCAGCCTGGTCAGTCTTTATTTTATATTATCAACAACAATGAAGCATGGGTTGTAGCAAACTTTAAAGAAACACAATTGAACAAAATGGTTGTGGGGCAAAAAGTAAGCTTAAAAGTGGATGCTTATCCTAATTATGAATTTAAAGGAACTGTTACTTCTTTCTCGCCTGCTACAGGATCTCGTTTTTCATTATTACCTCCTGACAATGCAACAGGAAACTTCGTAAAAACGATTCAGAGATTACCTGTAAAAATTAGTTTAGACTCTTCAAACGATCCTAAAAAAGTAGAATTATTACGTCCTGGAATGAATGTTGACGTAGACGTACATTTGAAATAAAATAAATGGCAGCAGCAGTACAAGGAGACGACGATTTAGTAGAATACGGCTACAGACGTGTAATCATTACGATTACGGCAGTACTTTGTGCATTGCTGGAAATTGTAGATACTACGATTGTAAACGTAGCACTGACAGACATGCGCGGAAGTCTTGGGGCAACCCTGACTGACGTTGCGTGGGTAATTACAGCATACGCGATTGCGAATGTTATTGTAATTCCGATGACGAGCTGGCTATCACAGCAATTTGGAAGACGAAATTATTTTGTGGCTTCAATCATAATATTTACTGTCTGTTCCTTTTTGTGTGGAAATGCCACAAATATTTGGGAACTGGTAGCCTTCCGGTTCGTACAAGGTATGGGTGGTGGAGCACTATTGGTAACAGCCCAAACGATTATTACAGAAAGTTACCCAGTAGCCAAACGTGGAATGGCGCAGGCAATTTACGGAATGGGTGTAATTGTTGGACCAACTCTGGGACCACCTTTGGGAGGTTATTTAGTTGATAATTATTCCTGGCCTTATATTTTCTACATCAATATTCCTTTGGGAATTATTGCTACAATCCTGGCTTTAACTTTCGTTAGAAGTCCAAAATATGGAGAGAAATTAAAAGCAAATCAGGTTGACTGGTGGGGAATTATTTTGTTGAGTACCTTTATTGGTTCATTACAATTCGTATTAGAGCACGGACAACAGGACGACTGGTTTAACGATTCTTTAATTGTAACCTTAAGTGTTGTAACAGTTTTAGGATTGGTTTTATTTATTTGGAGAGAGCTTACCTATAAACATCCAATTGTAAACTTAAGTGTTTTAAAAGACGGGAATTTAAGAATCGGAACCGTAATGTGTTTTATTCTTGGTTTCGGTTTATACGGATCGACATTGATTATCCCAATTTACACGCAGTCAATCTTAGGATGGACCGCAACTGATGCCGGATTATTATTAATTCCGGGATCGATTACAACAGCACTTATGATGCCGTTTGTGGGGAATATGATTCAGAAAGGTGTACCTCAGGGTTATATGGTAGGAGTAGGATTTTTAATTTTCTTCTTCTTTACCTTTATGATGTACAGCCGTATGACGCCTGATACTGGAGTTGAACATATGTACTGGCCTTTAATTTTAAGAGGAATTGGTTTAGGATTACTTTTCGTACCTATTACGACACTTTCCCTTTCAACTTTAAAAGGAAAACAAATTGGTGAAGGAGCAGCATTTACAGGAATGATGCGTCAATTAGGCGGATCTTTTGGTATTGCCATTATTACTACGTTCATCACGCGCTTCAGCCAGTCGCACCGAGTAGATTTAATTAACAATTTAGATCCGGCCAAATTCGAAGTACAGCAGCGAATTGCAGGGATGCAGCACGCTTTTATGGCAAAAGGTTACAGTGCCGATGTTGCTTTAAAAAAAGCGTATCAGGCTATTGATCTTTCTGTAATGAAACAAAGTACTGTAATGGCTTACATGGATATTTTCCTTTATTTAGGAATCATGTTTTTATGTTGCATACCGATTATTCTCTTTATCAAAAAAGGGAAGAACAAAATTAATGCAGCCGACGCAATGCATTAATGCTAATAATAATTTATAATATTCAAAACGCCGAATTCAATAATCAGAATTCGGCGTTGTTTTTTTAGCTATTTTGTATTTAACCGCAAAGTTCGCAATGAATTTATTCAGCAAAACTCTAAAAAAGTTCACAAGGCTTTGTGCATTTTTTTGCGAACCTTGCTGCAAACCTTTGCTTCATTGCGGTAAAAAAAATAGAATCTTAAATCTTCAAAAAAACTATCTTGTAAAAACCAAATGATTCCCTTTAGAAAGATTAGCATCAAACTGATACCCTTCATAATTAAATCCTTTCAGATCATCAATAGTCTCAGCATTGGTATCAATAATATAACGAACCATCATACCCCTCGCCTTTTTCGCAAAGAAACTAATCATTTTTAATTTTCCGTCTTTATAATCTTTAAAATCCGGAGTAATTACCGGAACTTTTAACGCTTTTACGTCAACAGCAGAAAAATATTCATTACTTGCTAAATTCACGAATAATTCATCTTTTTTCAACTCTTTATTTAAGGCTTTTGTAACTGTTGGCTTCCAGAAATCATGCAGGTTTTTAGATTCACCAACCGGCATTTTAGTTCCCATTTCTAAACGATAGGCCTGCATTAAATCTAATGGTTTTAAAAGACCGTAAAGACCTGATAAGATTCTTAATTTATCTTGCAGCTCCTCTAATTTATCTACCGGAATTGTATAAGCATCCAAACCGGTATAAACGTCCCCATCGAAAGTATAAACTGCAGGGCGTGCATTTTCAGGAGTAAAAGGCGTTTTCCAATCCTGATTTCTTTTCCAGTTTAAATCGGCCAGTTTTTCTGAAATTGACATTAATTCTGATAATTCTGCTGGCTTTTTTTGTTTTACAATTTTATGAACTATTCTCGCTTCTTTTAAAAATGAAGGCTCAGTATATTGAGATGTTGGTAATTCTTTTTCGAAATTCAAAGATTTCGCCGGAGATATAACAATTTTCATTTGTACGTTTTTGTATGACTCAAAAATACAAATTGCATTTTTAAAAATATCTTATTGCAATTGATTTGTTTTATTGTTGTATAGTTTTTTCGCCACTCCCGATAGCTATCGGGATCACGAATTTATTTTTAAAATCTTTGAGTATAATTTCGAATGAATTCGTGTAATTCAGCTTCACCATATTATTTTAATAAAATTCAATTGAAAAATTGTGAAATTATTCAAAAAAGTAAGCGATAGATTATAATAGGCATTTTCTATGTTGTAAATTTGCATGCATTTTATTTCATCTGAAATTCAAATTGCATTTTACTCAAAAATTAGTGAATTCGTGGCCATACAAACA
Organism: Flavobacterium gyeonganense; assembly: GCF_029625295.1. Lineage (NCBI taxonomy): Bacteria > Pseudomonadati > Bacteroidota > Flavobacteriia > Flavobacteriales > Flavobacteriaceae > Flavobacterium > Flavobacterium gyeonganense. The sequence goes on from NZ_CP121112.1 coordinate 733,997, forward strand.
AACTACAAAACCGCATTACAAAACAAAATCTTCGATATCATTTCGAAAGCTTCTCAGGAATTAAACGTTGACTCATACGTCATCGGCGGATTTGTTCGTGATTTGCTTTTAAACCGGGGTTCGAAAAAAGATATTGATGTTGTTGCTGTTGGAAGCGGAATTGAACTTGCTTTAAAGGTTTCTGATTTACTTCCTAAAAAACCAAAAGTCCAGGTTTTTAAAACTTATGGAACAGCGATGTTACGTTTTGAAGATACTGATATCGAGTTTGTCGGTGCCCGAAAAGAATCTTATACCCGAGACAGCCGAAATCCAATTGTGGAAAACGGAACTTTGCAAGACGATCAAAATCGCCGCGATTTTACAATCAATGCCCTGGCTTTATCTTTAAACGAAAATAACTTTGGTGCTCTTTTAGATCCTTTTGACGGTTTAACCGATTTAGAAAACAAAACAATTAAAACGCCTTTAGATCCTGATATTACGTATTCTGATGATCCATTGCGTATGCTTCGTGCGATTCGTTTTGCTACTCAATTGAATTTCGAAATTGAAGAAAATTCATTGAATGCGATCACAAAAAATGCTGATCGTATTAAAATCATTACTGGTGAAAGAATCGTAGATGAACTAAATAAAATTCTTTCTACAGACAAACCTTCAACCGGATTTTTACTTTTATATAAAACCGGGCTTTTAGATTTAATTTTACCTGAATTGACAGCTTTGAATCAGGTTGAGGAAATTGAAGGTCATACACATAAAAACAATTTTTATCATACGCTTGAAGTCGTTGATAACATTTGCCCAAATACTGATGATGTCTGGTTAAGATGGGCTGCATTGTTGCATGATATCGGGAAAGCGCCAACAAAACGTTTTAATAAAAAACAAGGCTGGACTTTTCATGGACACGAATTCTTAGGCGGAAAGATGGCTAAGAAAATCTTCGAACGTTTGCACATGCCTTTAAATCAAAAAATGAAATTCGTTCAGAAAATGGTCATTATGAGTTCACGTCCGATTGTTCTGGCGCAGGATATTGTAACTGACAGTGCTGTTCGTCGTTTGGTTTTTGATGCGGGTGAAGATGTAGAAGATTTAATGATTTTGTGTGAAGCCGATATCACAACCAAGAACCCAGCGAAATTCAAGAAATATCATAAAAACTTTGAAGTTGTCCGCAAGAAAATTGTTGAAGTTGAAGAACGTGATCACGTTCGTAATTTCCAGCCGCCAATTTCCGGGGAAGAAATTATGGAAATGTTTGATTTGAAACCTTCACGCGAAATTGGAGTCTTGAAAGAAGCTGTAAAGGAAGCTATTTTAGAAGGTGATATACCAAATGAATATCAGGCAGCTTATGATTTTGTGATTAAACGAGCTGCGAAGTTAAATTTAAAACTTAAAAAATAATGGATTTTTTAGGTGGAATTTTTATATCTATATTTTTATTGATAATTATTTATTCAAATTTTATCTTTTTAAAAGGATTAAAAAGAATTAAAGAAAAACGTTCAAAATACAAAATATTTTTCTTTTTGAGTTCTGTTATTTTTCCATGTTTTGTTGTTTTTATTATTGCTGCTATCTTAACAAGTCCTGCTCTAATTGAAATGTCAAATTTAAAATTCGATATGAGTAATTACAATTACAGAATTATTTTTGGAATTCTAATTTTCCCTCCAAGCATTTTATTAAATATTTATTTCTCGAAATTCTATTTAAAAAGAATATCAACTACAAAAAAAGAAAACGAAATCGAATTAATCGGAACAGAATGAAAAAAGAAAATAAATCAGTAATCATTTGGTTACTATCAGGTTGTGTTTTATTATTTTTAATGGTTGTCGTGGGCGGTATTACACGTTTGACCAATTCAGGTTTATCTATGACCGACTGGCATTTGGTAACCGACACTTTTCCGCCTTTAACAGAAGCAAAATGGAATGAAGCTTTTGAACAATACAAGAAATTCCCAGAATATCAAAAAATCAACATTCACAACGATTTTCAATTGGCAGATTATAAATTCATTTATTTCTGGGAATGGTTTCACCGCTTCATTGGCCGTATTATTGGTTTGGTTTTTTTTGTTCCTTTTGTATACTTTTTAATCAAAAAGAAACTAGACACTCCAACCATTAAAAAATGCATTGTTCTTTTGGCAATGGGTGGTTTTCAGGGATTCCTTGGCTGGTTTATGGTACGCAGCGGATTAATTGACAATCCGGATGTAAGCCACTTCAGACTTTCACTGCACCTCACTTTCGCCTTTATCACTTTTGCTTACACGCTTTGGGTAGCGCTTGATCTGATTTATCCGGAAAGAAACATCAATAAAATTCTTCCGCTTCGTAAAATCGCAAGATATGCTTTAGCAGCTTTATTGATACAGATTATTTATGGTGGATTTGTAGCCGGACTTAACGCCGGATTAATTCACAATCACTGGCCATTAATGAGTGACGGAGAATTTATTCATGAATCGGTTTTTATTGAACAGTCTTCTCTAATCAAAAATTTAATTGAAGGAAAAAGCGGTGTTCAGTTTGTACACAGAACTTTTGCGTATGCAGTAGTGGCGATTATTCTTTTTCTGTATTTCAAAAGCAAAAAATATTCACTTACCGATACCCAGTCAAAAGGAATTAACATTTTGGTGTTTTTTGTTTTTGTTCAGTTTGCCCTTGGCGTTTTCACTTTATTGTACAGTGTACCTTTGGCTTTAGGATTAATTCATCAGATTATGGCATTTTTACTTTTGAGTGCGATGACGTATACTTTGCACCGTTTGAGCAAATAAAATCATTTTATATAAACAGAAAAAGAGTCTAAAATCAGACTCTTTTTTATTTTATTTATATCTTACTTTTCGCATTTCACAAAAAACTATCCTAACCAACTCTTAAAATCCTGTACTTTTTCACGGCTAACAATAACCTCATCATCTTTATAAGTTGGCAAAATGATTTTTAAACGGGAATTGGTATATATCTGAATTTCTTTGATTGCTTTTAACGGTAATATAAATTTTCTGCTTACGCGAAAGAAATCTTTCTTGTTCAGCTCCTGCTCCAGAATTTCTAATGTAGAATCAATTAAATAATCACGATTATCGTAGGTATGAATGTAAGTACCTTTATTTTCACTAAAAAAACATTCAATTTCATCTTTGGTAATTACCTTTAAATTATGCCCGATTTTAACTGTGAACCTTTCTCTGTAAGTTTTTTCAAAAGGGTTTGAAAGCATTTGTCGTATTTGTTCAAAATCAAGCTGTAGATTTTGATTTGCAGTATCCTGTTTCGGGATTCTGTTTTTGTATTTTGCAACAGCCGTTTCAAGATCATCTTCATCAATTGGTTTTAAAAGATAGTCTATGCTGTTTAGCTTAAAGGCTTTCAATGCATACTCATCATAAGCAGTTGTAAAAATGATAGCACTTTTTATATCTATTTTTTCAAAAATTTCAAAAGATAAACCATCCGAAAGCTGAATATCCAAAAAAATCAAATCAGGATGCGCGTTATTGCCAAACCAATCAATAGATTCTTCTACAGAATGCAGCATAGTTTGCACAGCAATTTCTAATTTTTCTAATTTTCGTTGTAATAATCTTGCAGCCGGTTTTTCGTCTTCTATAATTAAGGTGGTCATTTATTAAATTTGAAAAATTAAAATCTGGTTTTGGTTACACTGGTAAAATTACTCCCATTTATTGGTGTTTTGAGATTCTTTGTTCATGTATTTCTGGATTTTTTTCTGTTCCCACTCTGATCCAAAAAACAAATCAGGCCCGAAAACGGTGAAAGCGTGAATCAATAAACCAATCCCCCAAAAGAAGGCTGTCGAATACGTATGCCATTCAAATAATCCGCTCTCATCAAATCTGTTTCCAACAAAATCCCTGTTTATATTTGAAAAAATAATGATTGCATTTACAATTAAATATATTTTTAAGTGCGAATAAAAACCCTTGATTCTTTTTATTTTTTTGTATGCTCTTTCAAAACTTTCATCATTTTCAAATTCTTGTCCGTACTCTTCGTAAAAGCGTCTTCTACAACGTCCCATTTTATTTTGTTTTAAAAAGTTATTGCCATTTATTTTTGTTCTCTTTTTCTTTCTCCATGATTTCTCTGATTTTCCGTTCTTCCCAGCCTTTTCCTAAAACCGGAAAAACTTCAAAAACTTTTAATCCGTGAAAAACAACTCCTATTCCCCACCACATCAAAGGCCAGTAAAACCATAAGTGATTTGGTGTTGTATATAAATTAATAAAAATCAATACAATATTAACCCCAATATAAGAAGTCAAATTACTATAAAACCCTTTAATATTCTCGACTTTCTTTTTAGCCTGGTAATATTTGTCTTCTTCGTTATAATTTATTTCCATAATTACTCCCATTTTTGTCTATTATTTTCTCTTTCCAAAATATCATCAATTTTTCTTTTCTCCCATTCTTTACTAAAAAAAGGAAAACAATCAAAGGCTTTCAATCCGTGTAAAACAATTGCAACTCCCCAGCCCAGCAAGGAAAACCAAAAATATAAATAATCTGGTGAAGTTATAAGATTTACAATTATAACAATTGGATTACAGAGAAAATATACTGTCAGATGTTCATAAAACTTTCTGATTTTTTTCACTCTTTCCTGAGCCTCATAATAACGTTCTGCATCAGCATACTTTTCCATAATTATTTCCAGGTTTGTTGTTTATTATTCTCCTTTTCCAGAATCTCTCTGATCTTTCTCTCTTCCCAGTCTGAGCTGTAACCAAAAACTTTAAAAGCATGCATTACAACTCCAAACCCCCAGCCTAAAGCCGAAAACCAAAACCACTGAAATCCGGGAGAATACCTCAAATTTATAAAGATTAAAAACGGAATCACACAACAATACGAAATTACATTTGCGTAAAATCCTTTTAATTCCTCCACTCTTTTTTTAGCTCTGAAATAAGCTTTACTTTCATCGCTATAGTCTGCATTTGTTTCCATAACTGCTATTTGTTTCGTTAAAATCGGAATCTTAACCGTAAATGTTTTTTCATTTTGTTCAATCAAAACTTTTCTGTTGGTTACAATTCCGTATCGATTTACAATATTTTGGAGCCCAACTCCCTGCCTGTCCTGTAAAACTTCCTTTTTCTGAAAATCATTTTGAATGGCAAGATAATCTCCGTCTGTAAAAATTCTGATATGCAATGGTTTTTGTTCACTTACTACATTATGTTTCACTGTGTTTTCTAATAAAAGCTGCAGCGATAACGGAACCACTTTTGCATCCGGATTGATATTCTCTGCTGGCAATTCATAAAACAAACTGTTTTCAAATCGCATCTTCAGGAGGTTCATATAAGTTTTTGCAAACGACAATTCATCTTCAACAGAAACCAGTTCTTTATCTTTTTGCTCTAAAACATATCGGTAAATTTTAGATAAAGAAGTGGTAAACCGCTGTGCATTATCTGGGTTTTCTTCAATCAGAGAACTTAAAACATTGAGACTATTAAAAAGAAAATGCGGATCAATCTGATTTTTTAAACTTTCGAATTTGGCATTTGCCGTTCCTGCGATAATCTTTTGCTGCGTTATTTCGAATTTTGATGCCTGTTTCCATTTTACCATAAAGCTTGTGGCTTGAAGAAAAGCCGAAACTCCTAATGATAAAACGATATAAAAAAGATGAACCCAAAACATTTTTTCGCCAAAAAAGACATCAAGAGTCACGTTTTGCAACACAACAAAAATGAAATAATTAATTCCTAAAACTACTGGAACGGTATAAAGTATTGTGACTAAGATGCCATAGTAAACTCTTAAATTTGTTTGCTCCAGCCAGTCCCACTTTTTATCTAAAAGTACACTGATAAAACCGTTGCCAAATCCTAATCCGAAAGAATAAACACAACTTACAAAAAAAGTGACAAGAACGTTTTTAACATTTAAATCGGAACCCAGAGAAGCTGAAAATATAATCGCAAAGACCATAGAAATTTTGAAACAGGTTATTGTTCCACTTTTTAAATCAGCAAATGAACTTCTATGCTCTTTCATTTATAAATTCTCTTAAATTATAATAATATTATTTTTTACAGTTTTTTTGTGCTTCCAAAGCTCTTTCTAATCCCCATTTTGGAGAAAAAGGGGTTTCAGGTTTAAATGTACCAAAAAGTTCGATAGCTTTATCAACCTGTACACAAAGTGGTTTTGTATCAACACCAGTCCATTTAGCTCCCCCTAACTGATAATCTGCCTCACCAAATACCGCCCTTGGATTATTAGGATCAATTGCTTTTGCTTTGGCATAAGCTTCCATCACTTTTGCCGAATATTTCATTCCGTTTGTCATTGGGTCAGCGACAACATATCCTGTATAAATCAAAGCCTGCAAAACATATAACTCGGCATTGTTCTGATCTTTTATGATTTCCTTATCCAAAGCATCTTGTGCCTTTGTCAGTAACAAATCGATCTTTGTTTTATCTTTTTCAGTAAAAACAGATGTGGTATTGATTAATGCAACATAATAATTTGGAAGATAGCTGGTTTTTTCTGCTGCTGCAATTCTTTCAAACATTGCTGAAGCTTCGTCGTTTTTTCCTTCTTTCCAAAGTCCGAAAGCCTTCTCCATTCCTTTTTCAAATTGTGTCTGAGCTGAAGCTATTACCACTACAAATAGTGTGATTAATGTGATGATCTTTTTCATTTTATAAGTTATTTAATGGTTTAACAGGATTAGTTTTTTATAATGTAATTTCAATTTTAGAGTCTTTACCAACAGTAAATTTAGCATCTGCATAGGAAGGTGGCCCCATAAATCCTTTCGCATTGTTTGAAGCTGCGTAATCTTCAGATGGGATTCCCATTGCGTTTCTGTCAAGTTTCCCATTATTATTTTCATCGTGATAAGTAGAAATCGCATATTCGCCAGCAGGAAGATTATTAAATATTACAACTGCTTTGTTATTTTTAATTTCAGAAGCAAGGCTCTTGTAAGTTGTTTTAAGAAAAGTTCCTTCTGAATTATATAATCCAACTTTAACAGCTCCCGTATTGTTTTTTACACCTGAAACAGTAACAGTTAATTTTACATTTTGAGCAGACATTAAGCTGCATATAAACAAGATAGTAAGGGTAATAATTTTGGTCATGATTTCTTTTTTTAAGTTTCTGATTTACTAAGGTTCTGCGATTTTATTTTTTTATTGATGATTAAAACTCTGGTTATTAATTTATACTTCAAAAGTATGCTGGTTTTTAGTCTTATTAAATTAAATGATACTGAGTTGTTGATTTTGGTTACTGAATTGTTTTTTTAAGATGCTAAGTTTCTGAGGAACTAAGTTTTTTCTCTTAGCAGCTGAGTATTTATTGTCTGAAAACCTCTTAAAGATTCTTTAACTGATTCTCATTTTTGTTCTGGCTAATGGTCCAGAAGAAGCCTACGAAGAAGAATCTGTCTGCGGTTGGAACTATAGCTTGTCTTTGATAAACTCCGCTTGAATCCGGATTTCTGGCATAATCGTATCCGAAAACGTTTTGTGTTCCTAAAAGATTTGAAACAGAGAAATAGAGGATTTTTTGTGTGGTCAATAAATATGCCCAGTTAAAACTTAAACTGTTATATGATTTTGTTTTTCCATTCATAAACTGTGTTTGGTTTGGATCATTATACGGGCGTCCTGAACTGAAACTGTTTGTAAATCCAATTTGCGATTTCCAGTCTGTTATAAAATATTTCGTTACAACTGATAAATTATGATTGGCCACAAAACTTGGTGTTACCATATTTGGGAAATTCTTGTATTGTCTTTCTGAATCAATATAAGAATATGAAATCCAATATTCTAAATTTTTATACAAATTACTATCTCTCCAAAGCAAATCGAAACCTTTTGCGTAACCTGAACCGTTGTTATTGAAAACCGAATTGTACTGAATATCCCTGGTATCGTACTGAACTAAATTCTTATAATTTTTATAATACAACTCTGTTCTAAGCAATTGTCCTGGTTTTGAAAACGTGTAATTCAAAATATAATGACTTGCTTTTTCGCTTTCAAACTGATGGTATTTTGAATATTTAATATAATCCACGACCGGAGTCTGAGTAAAATCTCCGTAAGCAAAAGAAAACTGACTCGTTTTTGAAAGTTTATAACCTAAGGAAGCTCTTGGCGCAATATTATTTTCGTTTAATAAACTGTTGTTTGAATATCTTAAACCAACTTTCAAAGCTAAATTTTTAGAGAATGAAACATCTCCTTCTGCATAAGATGCAAAAATATTTGAATCGTAACCGTTTTCAAAAGATGTAGCAGTAGCAATATCTTCGTTGTATTTGGTAATAAAATAATCAGCACCAAAAGACAATTTAAAATAATTGGAAACCTTTTTTGATAATTTTAGTTTTAACTGCGCCGCATTTTCCTGACTCTCAATACCAGTAATATCATATTTCAATTTGTTTTTGCTGTAACCATAACTGATTCCTGATGTCAGCTGCCATCCTGGCCCGATACTTCCTTTGTAAGATGAATTCAGATAGAAATTATTATTGTTCATATCTGTTCTGATCGGGTTTTCAAAATTGATATTTTTCTGATTTAAATCGAATTTTTCTGAATCGAAAGAAGCGTAAAGTTTGAAAATTCCGTTTGTAAATTTATATCTGTAAACTGTTTCGCCTCCTAAAGACTGATACGGATTATTCCAATCTACATTTTGTGGAATCACCGCCTGATAAGGTGCCAGATTAACGTACATCATATTTACACTTAAGGAACTTTTTTCCCATTTTTGTGTGTTTCCTAAACTCAAACCAACCGTCATAAATCCGATATCAGTTTTTTCATGATCTTCTTCATCCTGCGTATTTAAAAGCAAAACACTTGATAAAGCTTCACCATATTCAGCAGAATAACCTCCGGTAGAAAAAGCGATTCCGCTAAATAAGAAAGGAGAAAATCTGCTTCGGGTTGGTAAATTATTAGTTGTTGCACCGTATGGCTGTGCTACTCGAATTCCGTCTACAAAAGTTTGTGTTTCGTTTGCTTCACCTCCACGTACAAATAAACGCCCGTCTTCACCAACACTTTGTGTTCCCGGCAAAGTCTGTAGTGCTGCTATAATATTTCCGGCAGAACCTGCTGTTGTCACAATATCCAGAGGTTTTAAAACTGAAACTCTCGCTTTATCCCCTGACTCCAGAGTTCCTGCAGTAATAACAACAGCGTCAAGAGCATTTATATTCTCTCTTAATTTAATCGTTTGGTCTTTATAATTGGCTACATCAATTTCTGTTTTGAATGTTTCGAAAAGCAAAAAACTTACTACCAAAAACTTATTTCCTGTTTCAGTAGTTTCAAAAGAAAATTCTCCTGTTTCAGAACTCGTTGCTCCATCGTAAGTCCCGTCTAAATAAATATTGGCACCAACAACCGGTTTTCCTTTTTGGTCAAGAACTTTTCCTGAAATAGTATTTTGAGCGAAAATAAATGCTGCAAAAAATAAAAAGGGTATTGTTAAAAATAATTTGGTTTTCATGTCTTCTTTTGATTTTGATGAAGCAAATGTATTTTAACTTTTCTTGTTAAAAAATATTAAATAACCCAATTGTAGATTTTTGGGGATGAGTTGTAAAATACTAATTTGTATCTTAGCTATAAATTGAAAAAAACATTATTATGTCAGAAAGTAAGAGAATTTCAAATCTATATCAGTCCATTTATAATGGAAATCCATGGCTGGAAGTTACTTTAGCACATACCTTAAGAGATGTTACTGCCGAACAGGCGTACAGGAAAGTAAATCCTAATCTGAATACGATTTGGGAAATCGTGAATCATCTTATACAATGGAGAAGAAACATTTTAAAACGTATGCAGGGAGAAGTAATCATCACTCCGGATCATAACTATTTTGTGCCTGTTCTGGATCCATCTGAAGCAGCCTGGGAGCAGTCACTTCAAAACCTGGCAAAATCACAGGAAGCCTGGAATACTTTTTTGAAGATTTTGATGATGCTGATTTAGCAAAAATATATGCCAACAATAATCACACCTATTACGAACATATTCACGGAATCATTCAGCACGATGTTTACCATTTAGGACAGATTGTTATTTTGAAGAAAATACTTTAAAAAAGATAACAATGAGAAACATTGAAAAACTTCAGACTTTACTTCCTTTAGGTTATATTTTTCTTGTGATTTTAGGAATAATTAAGGAGAGTATATATTATTACCAACTCGGTATAAATATTACTCCATATTCATCAATCATGGATATTTTGATAAGTCCTATAGCAACAATAACTTCACATCCTATTTTCATGATATGCATTATATTGATATTTATACTGCATTATAAACTACCAAAACTGTTAGTAAAATACCATCATAAAGAATGGGTTCAGAAAACTTTTGAATTAAAAAATACAAGTATTGAGAAAAAGTCATTATTATCAGAAGATGAAATAACAAATGAGTACATACTTATTTCAATAAAAACTCTCTGTTCAATTTTAATATCTCTCTTTCTTGGATTTGGAATCGGAGGAGGTTATTTTCTTTCTAAAAAAATAGAAAGAAATGAATTGAAATACAATTACAAACTAAATTATAACGATTCCAAATCTGAAAATGTTTATATAATTGGTACTAATACTTCTTATTATTTTTATTTAACAGAAGGAAGTTCTACCGTAAAAATTGCACCTGTAGCTTCAATTAGGAATTTGGAAATAATAAAAAACAAAATGCTCACTAAATAAATATTAAGATTGGGTATGAAAACAGAAAAAGAAAAAATGATCAGCGGTGAATATTACAACGCTTTTGACCCAGAATTAGTAAAAGGCCGCAGAACTGCAAAAAATCTTTTGCATAGCTTAAATGTAAAAGAATATCGGGTTACTAAAAAAGCAAAAGAAATTCTGAAAGAACTAATACCTAATGCCGGAGCTGGACTTTATATTGAACCACCGTTTCATTGTGATTACGGATATAATATTATTGCCGGCGACAATGTCTATTTTAATGTAAATTGTGTTGTTTTGGATTGTGCGCCTGTAACTATTGGTTCAAATGTATTTATTGCACCCAATGTTCAGATTTACACTGCGTCTCACCCACTTGATGCTGAATTAAGAAAAACGCTCGAGAATGCGTATCCTGTTTCAATTGGAGATGATACCTGGATAGGCGGAAACACTGTAATTTGTCCGGGAGCAACAATCGGGAAAGGCTGTGTTATTGGAGCCGGATCTGTTGTTACCAAAAACATTCCGGATAATTCACTCGCTGTTGGAAATCCGGCTAAAGTAATTCGTAAACTAAATCAATAATCTGAATCTAATAGATAATGCTTACCTTAAACAAAGTTCACCACATCGCGATTTTATGCTCTGATTATCAAAAATCTAAAACTTTTTATACTGAGGTTTTGGGATTAACCATTATCAGAGAAATATACCGCGAGGAACGTCAGTCATATAAACTTGATTTAGCCCTTAACGGCATTTATGTTGTTGAGTTATTTTCATTTCCAAATCCCCCCAAAAGACCTTCAAGACCTGAAGCTGTGGGTTTGCGCCATTTAGCTTTTGAAGTTATCAATTTAGATGAAACTATTGCTCTTTTGAATTCTAAAAACATTGAATCAGAACCTATCAGGATTGATGAAACCACAGAAAAACGATTTACTTTTATCGCAGATCCCGATTTATTACCAATTGAATTTTATGAAAGATGATTATTATTGAGATATTTCGACGCTATGCTACCGAAAACACACCGAAAGATTTTTCTTATATTCTCAATTTTAACATAATATACTGAGTATTTTTTATTTAAAACCCAATTTGATTCTCTAATTTTGTAATCCGCATAAAATATGCGATACTACAAAATTTATAGTCTGATGAACAAAACGGCGCAAATCAAAAAAAATCATCAATTTATTAAGTTTCGAAAATTAGTTATTGTTTCCTTATTAATTGGCTTTCTTTCTGCCTTTCTCGGAATTTCACTTAAAAGAATCACAGAATATTACGAAGAAATATTCTTTCACGAAGTATCTGTAAATCCTATTTTTTATATCATTTTTCCAGTTTTCGGATTATCCGTAATTTATTTCCTCAGACAATATCTTTTCAAGAAAAAAGAAAATAAAGGAATCAAAGAGGTTTTTGAAAGTACTGGTTCTAAATCTAAAAATTTACCTTCTTATAAAATCCCTTCTCACTTCATAAACGGATTGTTAACTGTTATTTTTGGAGGTTCAACCGGAATCGAAGTTTCTACAGTAGTCGCCACAGCAACAATTGGGTCTGTAGCCCACGAAAAAGAAAATGTTTTTCGTCAATACAAAACCGAATTAATTTGCGCAGGAGTTGCTGCCGGAGTTACGGCATTATTCAGCAGTCCGATTGCGGGAATTTTGTTTGCTTTTGAAGTTATTTCAAGAAAAGTCACCCGGGCATTTATCATATCAAATGTCATAGCGGTTTCTATTGCTTTTGGATTGCTTACTATCCTAAAAGAAGAACCTTTGTTTGCCATTTCAATCACAACATGGCATTTAAAAGCAATTCCATATTTTATTCTTTTAGGGATTTTGGCCGGAATGAATTCTGTTTACCTAACCCGATGTGTTTTGTTTTTTAAATCTCAATTCGGAAAAATCGATACGCATTATTACAAAATCATAATCGGCTCAGCGGTTTTAAGTATCTCACTGTTTATTTTTCCGCAATTATACGGCGAGGGATATCATGCAATTAAAACCAGTTTCATTGCTCCAAACCAAATTATGACATTTACTTTAGCCTTAACTTTTATTGGCATATTACTCCTTAAACCCATTGTAACCTCCATTACATTAGCTTCCGGAGGCGATGGAGGTGTTTTTGCACCAAGCCTTTTTATAGGGGCTTTTTTAGGATTATTGCTAGCTTCCGTTTTAAATACTTTTTTTCAGGTTCATGTAATTCCGGTTAATTTTATGATTATCGGAATGGCAGCAGTATTAAGTGCCAGTATTCATGCACCTTTTACAGCTATATTTTTGGTATGCGGACTTACAAACGATTACACCTTGTTTTTTCCGATTCTTGTTGTTTGTTTAATTTCGAAATACACCGCAAAAATGATTTATCCCTATACGGTATATAGTTATTCTCCAGGTATGACAAAATAAATTTCAGGCTAATTAATCCATCGATTAACAGAATCTTCACCAATGTTACGCACAGCAAAGTGTATTTAAAAACATAACGAAAAAATCAATTACAGCAAAACAAAATTACAAAATGCCTGTTCAAAAAATAAAAAGAGGATATCGCAAAACACGCTACATTCTTTATAAAGAAACTCTAGTTGATTATAAAGAACATTTTTGGTCTTTTTTAGGATCATTTGTCGGTATTGGAATCCTGGCTTATATTCAATCGATGCATTTTTCAGGAAATGACGCGGTGTATTTAATTGGTTCTTTTGGAGCTTCTAGCGTACTTGTATACGGAATTATTCAGAGTCCGTTTTCTCAACCAAGAAATTTAGTTGGAGGGCATTTAGTTTCAGCATTCATTGGTGTTACGGTTCATAAATTAGCGCCGGATATTATCTGGATTGCAGCACCTTTGGCAGTTTCACTCGCTATAATTTTAATGCAGGTTACGAAAACGCTGCATCCTCCTGGAGGAGCGACTGCATTAATTGCGATCATTGGTTCGGATAAAATAAAAAGTTTGGGCTATATGTATGTACTATCTCCTGTCCTTATTGGTGTTTTGATTTTGTTTATTACAGCGCTAATATTCAACAACATGACTTCAAGCAGAGTTTATCCAAACCATAGCACTTATCATAAACATTATCACAAAATTAGAAAACGACTGGTAAAAAAATAGTAAACAGATTTGTTTTAGTGAATTTTAATTTCTCCCTAAAATGTTTTCAACAAATCGTATTTACTAATTCATAAATCATAATTTATATTTTACCTTTGGCTTTTCAAAAATACAAAGATTATGGTTTATAAATTTAGAGTAATTCTGGACGCCGAAGAAGATATTTTTAGAGACATCGCAATTCTTGAAGATGATACCCTTGAGGATTTACACAATGCAATTTTCAACGCTTTTGGCTTTGACGGTTCTGAAGTAGCTTCATTTTATACTTGTGATGACACATGGAATCAGGAAGATGAAATTCCGCTTTTTGATACAGGAGATGTTCCCGGCGAAATAAGAACCATGAACGATTATCCGTTATCTAGTATTTTAGATAAACAAAATACGAAGATTATATACGTTTATGATTTCATCAGCATGTGGACTTTCTTAGTCGAATTGGCTGCCATCGAAGACGAACAAGTTGGAGTTACTTATCCGGAAACTTTATTTTCTCATGGTGAAATGCCTGATGAAGCTACAGAAAAAAACTTTGAATCTGATGATATGCACAATGATATCTACGGTGAATTTGAAGATGATTTAGATGAAGACGATCTTGACATGTTCGAAGGAGACGACAGCTTTGAGGATTTTGGTTTTGAGGAGAATTGGAATTAGTTTTTTAAGGTTCTGAGCGGCTAAGTTTCTGAGGTTTTTTTATTTTTAGGAATTTTCTTATTTTTACTAAAATTTAAATTCAGTAAAATGAGTGATTTCAGAAAACTTTTGATCTGGCAGAAATCAATGTCCTTGGTTACCAAAATTTATTATTCAACAAATAATTTTCCAAAAGAAGAAATCTTTGGATTAACTTCACAAATTAGACGTAGTTCGATTTCTATTCCAAGTAATATTGCAGAAGGATCTGGCAGAGAAAGTGACAAAGATCTTTTACGATTTTTAAATATTTCAGTTGGTTCTTTATTTGAAATGCAAACACAATTAGAAATCGCAAAAAATATCTCGTATCTAAAAGAAGACGATTTTAATAACTTATACGAGGATAGCCGTGAAGTAGAAAGAATGTTAGTTTCAATTATAAAAAAAATAAAATACAGAAACTAAACCTTACTAAATTAACAACTTAGAACCTCAGCACCTAGAAATATGATAAACCTTTTCAATACCCACATCGAAACTCTGGCGATACATCGCGTAGGAAATAAAAGCCGAAATGAAGCGATTTTTTTATCGGAACAGCCATTTAATTTAAATGATGAAATTGTACCATTAATTAAAGAGTATTTTTTTAAGCCTTTTAGAGAAAAAGAAGAAAATTATTATCAGTTTGCACACGAAGTAGATCTGGACTACAACGACATGTTTAAATTTGCAACTGAAATTTTTGCAAATCCATCAAGTGTTCAGGAAGTTTCAAAAAAATCACGAAGCATTTATATGAACAGTCCAATCATCCGCATATTAAAAACGGAGAGGTTTACGTAACGTATTTGACTAATTTAAGCATTGATAACAATGTAGTTGACGCGATTGGAATTTTTAAAAGCGAATTACAATCTGATTTTTTACAATTTGAAGAAAAAGACAGTAATCTTGAAATGATTTTACAGCAGGGAATCAACCTGAGTAAGTTAGATAAAGGATGCCTTATTTTTAATTACAAAAAAGAAGAAGGATACAAAATCTTAACCGTAGACAGCAACCGTTATGATGCCCGTTACTGGCTTGAGCACTTTTTATCTGTGGATGCTTTTGAAGATGAAAACTTTATCACCAAAAAATATTTAAAATTCTGTCAAAACTTTGCGAAAGATGTTGTTTTACCAGCAGAAGACAAAAAAGAAGAAGTAATGTTTATGAACCGATCTGTGAATTATTTCGCTAAAAATGATCAGTTTGAAGAACAGAATTTCCTAAATGAAGTATTAGACAATCCTGATTTAATCCCCGAATTTAAAAACTATAAAGTCGATAAAGGAGAAAAATACAGCATCGAAGATGTTACCTCATTCCCTATTGCTAACGCAGCAGTTTCTGACGCCAGAAAATCGATTAAAAACGTGATTAATCTGGATACTCATATTCAGATTAAAATGGACTTTATTAATCCTGAAAGCGCAGAAAAATTTGTCGAAAAAGGCTGGGATGAAGAAAAACAAATGTATTACTACTTAGTATATTTCAACAAAGAAGAAAAAAACTAAGGAGGATTCATTTTCTATTACTTACTTAAACAAAAACGGCAATTAAATCTAATTGCCGTTTTTTTATTATAGTTCAATTTTATTTTTAAGGTATTCAAGCATTTGCAAGGTTATAGGCTTAGAAAGAAAATCAATTATAATAGGATATTTTTTTGCTTTTGCTAAATCTTCAGGATTAATTGTAGAAGATAAAACGATAACATTAATAGAATTAAATTCCTCATAATCAGACGTTATAAAATGATCTAAAAACTCCCAGCCTCCCATAACAGGCATATTCAAATCCAGAAAGATCAATTGTGGCTTTTTTACCGGCTGATCTTTACTATATTTTAGAGTATTGAAATACGACAAAGCTTCCTCTCCATTTTGAGCTGTGATGATTAAATCAGAAAAACCCGCTTTTGCAATTACTTTTTTAGACAGCATTAATGTAATAGGATCATCATCAATACATAAAATTTCTTCCAGCATAAATTAATTTTTAAATGTTATGATAAATGAGGTTCCTTTGTTAACCTCACTTTCAACGGTAATTGTTCCTCCCATAGTTTCAACCTGCGATTTCACAAGATACAAACCCAGACCTTTGCTATCGGGATAATTATGAAATCTTTGGTATAATCCGAAAACTTTATCACCGTTTCTTTCTAAATCAATACCGATTCCATTATCGGTAAAAGTCAAAAAAACTGTCTGATCAACCTGTTCAGCGGTTATTGAAATTTTTAACTTTCTATTTTCAGATTTGTATTTAATCGAATTCGTTAACAAATTTAATAATATACTTTCAATATATGCCTTATTAGTATTAAGTAATGGAACTTTATCCAGCTTAAGTTTTATTATAGGCTTGTGTGTCTCTATTTGAAAAGACAACTGGCTAAATACATTTTCAAAAACCTCAGACAGAGAAACCATTTCTTTCTGCATCGAAGGATTATCTTTTATAATGATAACCTTTACCAGATCATTAATTGTTTCATTTAGAAGATACGTCGATTTATAAAAACCATTAAGAATTTCCTGTAACTCAGGATTATCGATAGGTATATACTCAATCAGATTCAACAACCCCATTAAATTAGACAGCGGAGCCCTAAGGTTATGTGAAGTTATATACGAAAACTGCTTTAAATCCTTATTATTCTGAGTTAATTCACGAATTAAATGCTCTTTTTCCTTTTCCAGTTTTCTTTCTTCTGTAATATCCTGCTGAATCGATATCCAATGCGACAAAATACCCTCTGAATTAAAAATTGGAATCATAGAAAAACGAACCCAATACTCCTGTTTATCTTTGCTGTAACTTATGGTTTCAATTAGACATTCCTTTTCTTCCTTGATCGCTTTTAATACTTTTTTTAATGCTTCAGAATCTGAATTTGGCCCTTTAAAAACATTTGGTGACTGCCCCAGTATTTCATCGGATTCGTAGCCGGACATTTTAGAAAAAGCAGGGTTTACGTAAACAATTCTCGGAATTTTACCATCCGTAGAATTTGCTTCGGTAATTAAAATAGAATCTTTAGACTGAATAATTACAGTCTCTAAAAGTTTAAGCCGCTGTTCCTCTTCTTTTTGCTTCGTAATATCCTGAATAGCCCCTATCATCCTGATAGCCTTGCCGTTTTCATCCTTTAAGAGAAAGCCTCTGTCCAAAACATATTTATAATTTCCGTCTGCACACCTGAAGCGATATTGATCCTGCCATTTTTCAGTTTTCTGTTCAATAAAAGAGTATAATTTAACAGACATCCTGATACTGTCTTCGGGATGAATTTTATCGAACCACCATTTCGAAGTCATTCCTACATCTTCCTGCTTGTATCCAAAAACATTTTCAATCCCTTTATTCCATGTAATGTAGTCTTCCTGAATTCTCCAGTCCCATATGGTATCACTGGTAGCTTTTGCAACTATATCATACTTTTCATTAGACTCTTTAATCTCTTCATTAGTAAGCTGCATTTTCTTTAAAATGGAAATATTCTTACTTTCATTTTTAGATAAAATATAATTAAAAACCACTCCGGTAAAAAATATATAAATGATATCTTTTATAAAACTAAGATAAAAGAATTCAGCTTTTAAAGCGTAGCAAACCAGTAATTTATGACACAAGACAGCCATAAATAACGAAATGATAATATATATCAGCGTAATTTGTTTAGGTTTACTTTTCATTACTCAAATATAGGCAAATAAACCAGACTGCACCAAACAGAAGTGTGTTTAAATCTATTGAATTATTACTATTTCGTTAAACTAATTCGCTGGCATTACGTAAACTATCTTCAAAACGTTTTTTTTATCAAAATAAAGTGTACCTTTGCGCCCATTAAAAATCACAGATGGAATCTATTAGAAACATTGCAATTATTGCCCACGTCGATCACGGTAAAACCACTTTGGTTGATAAAATTATGTATCACTGTCAGTTATTTCGTGAAAACGAAAACACAGGTGATTTAATTCTTGATAATAACGATTTAGAGCGTGAGAGAGGTATTACTATTACTTCTAAAAACGTTTCTGTTCAATATAAAGGGACAAAAATCAATATTATTGACACTCCAGGCCACGCCGATTTTGGAGGTGAAGTAGAGCGTGTATTGAACATGGCCGATGGTGTATGTTTACTTGTGGATGCTTTTGAAGGTCCAATGCCACAAACTCGTTTTGTATTACAAAAAGCTATTGATTTAGGTCTTAAGCCTTGTGTAGTTATCAATAAAGTTGATAAAGAAAACTGTACTCCGGAAGAAGTTCATGAAAAAGTTTTCGACTTAATGTTCGAATTAGGTGCTACTGAAGAGCAATTAGATTTCCCAACTGTTTACGGTTCTGCTAAAAACAACTGGATGTCTGATGATTGGAAAAATCAAACAGAAAACATTGAACCATTATTAGATATGGTTATCGCAAATGTACCAGCTCCTAAAGTTTCTGAAGGTACTCCTCAAATGCTGATTACATCTTTAGATTTCTCTTCTTTTACAGGTCGTATCGCAATCGGACGTCTTGAAAGAGGTATCCTAAAAGAAGGATCTCCAATTTCTTTGGTAAAAAGAGATGGAAAAATCATCAAATCAAGAATTAAAGAATTACATACTTTCGAAGGTCTAGGCCGTAGAAAAGTTGAAGAAGTTGTAGCTGGTGATATTTGTGCTGTAGTTGGTATCGAAGGTTTTGAAATTGGTGATACAATAGCTGACTTCGAAAATCCTGAAGCTTTACAAACTATTGCTATCGATGAGCCAACAATGAGTATGTTGTTTACCATTAACGATTCTCCTTTCTTTGGTAAAGAAGGTAAATTTGTTACTTCTAGGCATATCCGTGAAAGATTAACCAAGGAGCTTGAAAAAAACCTGGCAATGAAAGTAGGAGAAACTGATTCTGCTGATAAATTCATGGTTTTTGGCCGTGGTGTACTTCACTTATCTGTTCTTATTGAAACAATGAGAAGAGAAGGGTACGAACTTCAAATTGGTCAGCCACAGGTTATCATCAAAGAAGTTGATGGTGTGAAATGTGAGCCAATAGAGGAATTAACAATCGACTTACCAGAAAACCTTTCAGGTAGAGCGGTTGAATTCGTTACTATTCGTAAAGGAGAAATGCTTTCTATGGAAGGCAAAGGTGAGCGTATGATTGTTAAATTCAACATTCCATCCCGTGGAATTATAGGTTTAAGAAATCAATTGCTTACTGCTACTGCTGGTGAGGCTATTATGGCACACCGTTTCATCGGATACGAACCATACAAAGGAGAAATTCCTGGACGTAACAACGGTTCGTTAATCTCTATGGAAAACGGAAAAGCAATTCCTTACTCTATCGATAAATTACAAGATCGTGGTAAATTCTTTGTTGATCCAAACGAGGATATCTATGAAGGCCAGGTAATTGGAGAAAATACAAGAAGCGACGATATGACGGTTAACGTTACTAAAACGAAAAAACTTTCTAACGTACGTTCTTCAGGAGCTGATGATAAAGCGAGAATCATTCCTGCTATTAAATTCTCATTAGAAGAAGCTTTAGAGTACATCCAAAAAGATGAGTATGTTGAAGTCACTCCAAAATCTCTTCGTTTAAGAAAAATTTACTTAAGTGAAACTGATAGAAAAAGATATAAAATCTAATTTATATTTAAATTTCAATAACAAAAATCCCAAATTCCAATCATGGAGTTTGGGATTCTTTTTTTAAGATATGTTTATTGGAATTTCAAAAATTATCTTTTCAGACTAAAGTGTCCCTTTGCTTCACGCCCATCTTCAAATTTTGCAGAATACCAATAATCATCAGCAGGCATCGGGATTCCCTGAAATGTACCATCCCACCCCGAACCTAAAGGATAAATTTGGCTGATCATTTTTCCATATCTGTCAAAAATATAAATGATTGACTTAGAATAAAAATCCTTGCTTATGCCTTTTACATTCCAGGTATCGTTATGACCATCCCCATTTGGAGTAAAAAACTTTGGAGCTCCGAGAACTGCAATTACTTTTTCAGTTATTCCGCACCCATTCATATCTTTAATATAAACATTATGAAAACCAATATCAACATTTTGGAACACATTTGAATCCTGATAAGGACCATCTGAATCCGAAATACTGTACACATAATGTCCAGGTCCATTTACAGCTATCAGAACTGAATTATTGTCGCTTAAATCTTTAATTTTAATTTCGTTAATACCGGCAACATCCGATGCTGTGACTTTTATAATTCGGGTTCTCGAACAATTATTTGTATTTTTTACTTCAACGCTATATTCTCCTTGCTTATTCACTTCAATTGAATAATTTATAGCTCCGGAGATGGTATTTCCATTCAAAAACCATTGATAGGTATACTCATTTATTGGCGTACCGTCATTAATTCCCGCTTCAAGTTTGACCATAAATTCAGGTAAATTAGTACAGACGATTTCATTTTCCAGGCCGTCAATGTTTAAATCTATATTTGGGAATGGATTTACTACTAACTCAAAAGTTGCATATCCAAAACACTCATTTGACAAAGAATTTTCAACCCTGGCCCATATTTTCTGTTTATTTGGATATCCAATATTGCGATAATTTGCAATATTTTGAATTGCCAATGAATTACCGAAAGCATCTGTTTCCATCAGAAAATCAGTTTCATTTTTATAATAATTTATTGTGTAGTTTGATGCTGGTACCGGGAGCATATTTTTAATTTCCTGTGTTACATTACTAAAATCAAAAGCCGAAACACCATCTGTATCTGTACTAATTCCATCAATAAAATCATCGCAAATCTGATAATCAGCAATTTGAAAACTATTCGGTATTTGAGTGACTGAAACAAACAGATTTAATTGTGACACACTAAAACAACCATTTGCATTTTCAGCACGAACATAAATAACTCTATCAGAAGTATTATAAGCTAAAGGATTTGCAATTAATGATGCGTTATCTTTTGATTCTGCTGCTGCAAAAGTGGTGTAATAACTGAATTTTTCCAGTGCGGAATTGACTGAAATATAGTTATTTTTCTGTATTAGATTAAATGTAGAAATACCATCCATATCATCATCACACTGTACAAGAGTTACTGGAGAATTAACCGTTGGGAAAGCTAATAATGTCAAAGTTGCAGCATCCGAATATAATCCGCATGAATTGCCTGTACGGCTCAAAAACACTCTGTATTGATAGGCATTCATTAATTTCAAAACATTAGAAACTGTTAAGTAAGAAGAATTTACCCCTGAGTATGTTGCCGTATTTACCAAATCATTCCAGCTTGTACCGCCATCAGTAGAAATCTGCCATTGATAACCGGAAATTGAAGCAGCAACAACTGTAAAAACAGTGTTTTGTAATTCGCAAACCGATTTGTTTTCTGGTTGCTTATCGATAATAATAGGCGCAGGAATTGTATAATTTAAATTTGGACTACTATAACCAGTCCCACTAGTAACGATCCCATTTTTATTTACTGCCGGAGGAGCAGCAAATCCTAAAAAATGATCATTATTACTATCCATAAATCCAGCTTCTGTAACGTCAGGGCAAAGGTCGTTATCACTATCTAGTTCGATATAATTATAAATGTTGTTTAAATCAGTATCTGTTATGCTATAATTTATTTTTCCGCTTTCAGGAGTAGTTTCCACAGCATTAGCCAGTCCGTTTGAACCAAAATTATTCCCGTCTATTACACCATCCCTATTTACATCTGCAGCGTTACTTTCGGATTCAATCAAATCATAAATTCCGTCATTGTCGCTATCCAGATCTAAATAATCAGGAATAGCATCATTATCGAAATCCGAAGGTATCATTCCGTCTCCAAAAGCATCATCAATCCCGTCATGATTGGTATCAATATTAGAAACTACTTTTAAATTTACACCTAGTGCTTCAACAGCATCAGGAATACCATCATTATCGCTGTCCAGATCTAACTGATCCGGAATTCCGTCATTATCCGAATCTTTAGAAACACAAACCAAATAGAATTTTAAAGATGTTCTATTTAATAATATATCAGAAAGGTTTTGATGTTTAAAGCTAATTATTTTAGAGTCATTTGTTAAAAATTTAAAAGTTCCTGTACCAGCTGCTAATGGGGCAGCACCATTTAGTCTAAAACGAATTTCAAAAGATGAAAATTCAGTTACACCGCTTTCATAAAAACCATCATAATTAGTGTCGATCAATAATTGGTTGTTTGGATTTAATACCGTTACTGTTTTATTTATTTCTGAACTCACCACATATTCCGCTGTAGAATTGAGTAAATCAGCAGCATTTCCTACTGAAATATAATCCAGTGCTATTGACGCAGGGTGAGCGAAAGTCATCGTATATTTTATCCAATTTGTTTTTCCGGCTGGTACTTCACTAACAAAACTTCCATCAGGACTTCCTAAAAAGGGCACAAGACTAGATGTTGCTGAAGTAGTTATTGTTCCAGCAAATGAATTCGCATAAGTACCACCAATGGAAATAGTATTTAAAGTTAATTTAGAAAGATCTATATTCTGATTTCCAAACGATTCAGTACAATTTGCTATTCCATCCCCGTCATTATCAAGATCTATATTATCATTGACTTTGTCATTATCCCTATCTGCAGGACAATCACTTACGGGAATTTCATCCGAAAAAAATTCAGTCCCGCAAGCTGATAAGGTCGCTCTTACCTTGTAATATCCCGGCTGCGTTGGTAAATAGCTGTTTGAAGTAGCCCCTGGAATTTCTACATCATTAAAATACCACTGAAACATGTCAAACCCAGCTACAGAACTCACATTAAGCCTCACATTCGGGATACAGCCTGATTGGGTTACACTCAATTGCTGAAAATTGATTTCGGGTTTAAAAGTAAATCCAGAGTAATAACCTCCAAATGTTGCTGCATCATCACTTCCATATGCCGCTAAATACAATTGCGAAGTCGAAAAAACAGATACATCTCCGGTTAGTCCGGTTATAACATAACATTCATATTCAGCATTTCCTGTTACAGCAGTTGGTCCTAAAACATTTACTTTTCTACGGAGTGCTTCTAAAGTATAAGGTATTTTATTCTCTATAAAATTTAAATCTGATCCTGCTTTAGTGGTAAGTGTGACCCTGCCTTTAAAAACGCGATTACCAACTGACTCAATTGCCGGAATATTATCGATTGATTTTGGAGTCTGACAGCTTAAAGGCGGAACAAAAAACATTTCCTGATTAGCCTCGTCCCCTCTTAAATCATCACCTATGCTCTGGTAAGCGAAGATGTTTTTGCTGGAGCGCACATACAAATTCCCCTGAGTATTGTAATCAAAGCCTAAAAGGGAAACATATTCACCGGCATTAATGGTATAATCAGGTGTTGCAGTACCGTTTAAAAATATTTCAGTATTATCTTCATGAGCAATTAAAATGACTTTTTCTACATTTTCTGAGCCAGTACTTTTAATAAAAATATACTCAGTTCCTGTTCGCTCTGCCGAAACAATCTGATCAAAACCTAAATCTACATTATTCCTTATTTCTCCATTAGATCCTGCAAAGGAACCACAGTTTACAGCTACAGGTTTGTTTGATGTAATTAACGCACCAATAAGTGCATCATTATTAGCAGGCAGAGGGCCTTTTACTGCAATAGTATAACTTTCACCACTATTGAGAGTAATACTCGAAAGTGAGTTTCCGGTAAGGGTATTATTAATCAGGACAGCACCTGTTTTAATGTCTTTAAAATTGATTGTAGTATTGTTTTCAGTAGCTAAAACAGATGCGAATGTCAAATGTCTATCTGAATAACCTTCATTTAATTTATTGGTAAAGCCGCTAATTCTAAACTGCGTTCCCAGGGCTGCCAGCCCTTTTGAAACTATTTCACTTGCCTGATTTCCAGTTCTGTCAGTAATACGTAATGTGGCATACACAACGTCTCCTGCTTCGATAGTATAACCCCTATTTGACTGAATATTGCTTACATCAAACTCTTCAAGAACGAATTGTTTTGAATTATGCGCATTAATATCAAATATATAAGGTACATCTCTCGAAACTATTCCTTTAAAAGATGCTCCTCCTATTTCGTTTATTATAAAATTAACCGGGGTTAAACTTGGAGTAGAAATATAAATATATTGCTGACCTACCGGCATACCTACTGAAGCCACTACAGGCGGAATATAATGCGTTTTACTAAATTGCGAAAAACCCGGAAAAGGTACAAATAGTAAAAAAAGATATAAAAGTATATTTTTTAGCATATTTTAAAAGTAGTGATTTTTACATTACTTTTAAAATCAAAGCATTTTTTTACCGCTTTTTTACAACACTATTCTAAGAATACATTCCAATAATCCGAAAAAAAATAAATTATTCAAAGCACTACAAATCCCTTTTTTTCAATAGTTTGTATGAAAAATAAACAAACAAAAATGTCCAGACCAGAACAATTAAAACAGATAAATAGTCAACACTGTAATCCTTCACATTTTCAACTCCCATTTGAGTACCAATAGTTTTAATTACTGACAATCTTGTAAATGGTTCAACAATTAAATTTGACATGGCTTCTAATGGAAAAAACTTCATAATAGTATATCCAATAGAACTGTCAGGAAATATTTTAAATACTAAAATACCTTTCACAATTCCTTCCAATATGCTCCAAACCAAAAGAAAACCCAATGCGAAAGCAGATCGTTTTACTAAAATCCCTAAAAACAAACAAAAAGAAAAGAAACCCGTCAACTTTATAAAAAAAGCCAGAAGATAATCTAAATCAGTAAAAATAATTCCAAATTCAGTATAAGATGAAAAACAAAGTCCTAAAGTAAGACTCATTAAAAAAACGAATATTGTAGAGCAAAATGCGAAAACAACAACTGTAAAGAATTTAGACAACACAAACTCTTTTTTGCTAAGCCCATCAATTAAATTTTGCTTTAAAGTACCATAACTATATTCGTTAGCCATCATAGACACTATTACAATGGCCAGAAAAAATTTCAGCCATGCGGCTACATATGTATTAAAATGCCAAATAAAAGGAAAATTAAAAATCCCCATTTCTGCTAAGTGGAATCTAAAAATTCCTAAATCAAATTTTATTGACGCAATTAAAGCTATAAATGAAAGTAAAATGAAATATGTTAGGGTCAATACTTTACTGGCTTTATTTTTCCAGATTTTTTTGAATTCTATTGAAATAAGTCTGTTCATGGTTTAGTTATTTTGAGCATTGGCATTTTGGGTTAATTCTAAAAACTGGGCTTCTAAACTGTTTTTGCGCTTCACTAAATGGCTTAGTACAATATCTTTTGAGAATAAAAATTTATTTAGTTCAGAAGCTGACAATTCAGATTTTAAATAAACCAAAATTTTCCCTTCTTCTTCAGCAATTCTGTCAACTGCAGGATGTTCATTCAAAATAGCTTTCAAAGTTTCATTGTCCTCTGACTGAACCTCAAAGAAACCTTCATTTACAGACATGCCATCTACTGAGCCAGAATATAGCATCTCCCCTTTTCGCAAAACCACTACGTGCGAACACACTTTTTCAACTTCGTCCAATAAATGTGAAGCCAGTAGAATAGTCGTTCCCTGTGAAGCAATTTTTTTAATAATATCCCGAATCTGATGAATTCCCTGAGGATCTAAACCATTTGTAGGTTCATCCAAAATTAAAATTTCAGGATCATTTAAAAGTGCCGAAGCAATAGCCAGACGCTGCTTCATTCCTAAAGAAAAAGTACTGAATTTACTGTTTTTCCTTTCTGTCAGACCAACAAGATCAAGCTTTTCATTTATTTTAGAATAATCAATGCCTTTTATTTTACAAACCAGCTTCAAATTTTCTTCGGCGGTCATGTAAGGATAAAAATTAGGGCGCTCTATTATTGCGCCTACTTTTTTTAAAGCTTCATGGGTTTTCATTTTACCACCAAACCAGCTATAATTACCTGATGTTCGGTTTACAACATTCAGAACAATTCCTAAAGTGGTTGATTTCCCACTTCCGTTTGGCCCCAAAATACCATAAACGCGTCCTTTTAGTATTTCAAAAGATATATTTTTCAAGGCCTGAATCCGCCCATATCTTTTATGAAGATTTTCAATTGTAAGTATGGTTTCCAAATTTATTTCGGTTTTAGTTTTTTAGTAAGACGTTTCAACTTAGATATTGTTACTCCTAAATATAAATTTAATGTAAATTTGCATTAAAGATATTGAAAATGAGCGAGCCTTTAATGCTGTTAAAAAAACCTACTTACCCTCTGACACAGCCTCTTTTAAGTTACTTAGAACGATACGAAAGAATCTCTAAAGTTTCTGTGTTTTATGACGACTTATTGCGCTTTTCAGGTTCTATAAATGTATATGATAAGAATGATGCTGACACTTTATGGATCAGAGTCTATTATAATGAATTTGAAAGAAATGAAATTGATCTGAACCTGAAGAAAATATATTCTCTTTTACATTCTGACGGAAATAGCGAAATTATCCAGTTTCTTAATATTGATGCCATTGATTACTGCACATTTGGCAATTCAAAACCTTTCCGTATTAAGGTTCGAAATATACTTAACGATAATTATGTTCATTTTTACATCAAAAAAGCCGATGCATCCAGAATTTACGGGCTGGAATTAGAAGATATTTTATCTCCGGACAAAATCAACTTTCTAGTTTATAATGATACGTTGATTGAAGAACATATTATAGGCATTCCGGGTGATGTTTTCATGGGCACTTTATTGGATTCCTGTACAGAAACCGAAAAATCACAAATCGCAAAAGAGTTTGTAAAATTCAATGAACGCTGCATGATTAGGCTTTTAGGCGATATGCGAGCTTATAATTATGTAATTGTCCCTATCCACGATTTTGATCAGGTAGTGTATAAAATCCGTCCAATCGATTTTGACCAGCAATGTTATGAAGGCAATTTTAAAGTGTATCGCCCACAGTTTTTCAAAGAAAATTATCCGATGATAAAACTAATCAAGGAAAAGCTTGAAGAACGCTCTATTATTCAATACAAAGACGAAGAACGTGCTATTTTAGCAAAGCGAATTCACTCTGCTGAAAACAGAATTAAAAAGTTACTCAATATAATGTGTCACGACACTATATCTACCGAAGAACATTTAAATCAGCTAAAAATGGAATTGTACCGTTATACTAATGATATGAAATTTAAAAATGCAAAATCTATGGGGCATATCATGCATGCTGCTTTTGAATTTATTATACGTAATTTTAAAAACACCAACCTGATTTAAAAATTTATCTTATGAAAAAATCTTTCTTAATTGTTACTTCTCTTATTTTACTGGCTTGCCAACAGCAATCAAATAGTGATTTAAAAACGCTTTATTCGCTTCCGAAAAAGCTTAAGGAAGTTTCAGGAATTACTTATTTCCCTGAGAGTGATTTGATTTATACTTTGGAAGACAGCGGAAATAAAAATGAAATTTACGCTATAAATTCAGAAGGAAAATTAGAAAAGACTATCGCCATTACAAACGCTAAAAATGTAGATTGGGAAGATATTACAAAAGACACAGCAGGAAATATCTATATAGGTGACTTTGGCAATAATGATA
Organism: Flavobacterium gyeonganense; assembly: GCF_029625295.1. Taxonomy (NCBI): domain Bacteria; kingdom Pseudomonadati; phylum Bacteroidota; class Flavobacteriia; order Flavobacteriales; family Flavobacteriaceae; genus Flavobacterium; species Flavobacterium gyeonganense. The sequence goes on from NZ_CP121112.1 coordinate 762,253, forward strand.
ATGATCGTCAGGATTTGTGCATCTACAAAGTACCAAAGGAAGAGTTAAATAAAGAAAACGCCGTTTCTCAATATAAAGTTTCTTTTTCATATCCGGAGCAGACAGAATTCCCTCCTAAGAAAAAAGAATTATTTTATGATGTTGAAGGCTTTTTTGAATATCAAAATTACTTTTATCTCTTTACCAAAAACCGAAGTAAAGGTTTTGACGGAACTGCTTTTATTTACAAAATTTTAAATGCACCAGGAACTCAAAAAGCTTTTAAAATTGGGGAATTTAAAACTTGTAACAATTACAACCATTGTGTTCTAACAAGTGCAACCATTAGTCCGGATGGAAAAAAAATTGCATTGTTAAGTCACGATAAAATTGTTTTATTCAAAGATTTTAATGGCGATTCTTTTAACAAAGGCATCCAATCAGAAATTCCCTTAAATCACTTTTCACAAAAAGAAGCCATTGTTTTCAAAAACAATAACACTTTATTAATTGCTGATGAAAAAACCAATAAAATCGGCGGCAATGTGTATGAATTTAGATTAAAATAGCTAGAAGCTGTAAGCAGCTCCTACAACTACTCTTCCTCTTTCATCCGGTGATTTGAAATAGGAAACTCTCGCTGTAATTAGATTTATACCGTTAAGCCAGATTCCGCCACCAAAATCATTATGCCATTTTTTTGAATCTTCACCATCAAGCCAAATACGACCATAATCAAACCCCGCTAAAATTCCATAGGTCAAAGGAGCAATTGTTTTTCGAATCTTTCCAAGACTTAGACGCAAATCCGTACTTTGTGAATAAGACGTATTTCCTAAAAATCTTTCTGTTCTGTAACCTCGTAAATCTTTGTCTCCGCCTAAAGTCACCCCCTGATAAAATTCGTAGTTATTATTTAAAATCGCTTTTGTCTTAAATAAAGTTGCAAAAACTAATTTGCCATGCGAATCGATTTTATGTACAAAGCTTAAACTACTTTCGACAGTAGGGAAATTTTGTTTAGAATTATCCAGATTTGTCAGCCAGCTGCCTGAAATCATAAAACCCATTCCTAACGAAGGTTTTGAAGCAAAATCAGCATTTTTAAAACTATATTTTATGGTTGCACCCGCAAATTGCTGGCCTTCGAAAACATCAGGATTTACAACACTAGGCACATCAATAAAACGTCCTTCTGTATCGTCAACCTTCATTTTTTCAAAAACAGGCTGAAAACTCAACTCACTTCCATAACGGCCAACGTGTCTTACAGCAGGTGCCACTCTTATTTTTTGGATACGAACACGATTGAAGTCCATCCCTAAATCCTTATCGTCATTTACTGTTTCATTTCCATATCCAAAATAATTGATTGCAAAATTTGGCGTAGTATATTTTGCTTCAACGTCAATAACCCAATTTCCTAATAATCCAGGAAAATGAGAGGTGTAATCCAGCTCAAAACCGCCTGTAGCAAAATAATAAAAACTGTTTAAAACATGTCTTTGAGTATAAGGATTTTGTTTAAAATTATTAACCGTATAATTAAGATTGATTCCTATTTTCACACCATCATCAGGATTAAAGCCAGCGGTTGGCAAACCTGCAACGACATTATACTTCGGTTTTTCAAAATTATACAAATTCACATCATAATCATCTGTAAGTACTTTTTGTGCTTTTTTATCAAGGTTATAAGTATTGTTTTTTGATTTAAAATCATAAATCCTTACTCTTTTTCCATTGTCAACAGCGTATGAATCATTGTTTTGTCCTCCGATTAAACGAATTAAAATTCTTGAGTTATATTTTCCTTTTACTTCATAAACATCATCATCATCTAAACCGTAAATCCAAATATTTTTTGTCAATTTATCATTATAAACTTTGGTATAAAGCAGTTCTTCACCCTCTTTTTTAACGCGATACACTTTTAGTTCGACGTTATTTTTAGAAATATGATTTAGAACAAACTTATCTTTTTTGTCTGTTCCTGCGATCATTACTGTTCGTGAAAGGACATCAGAATAGACTGCAGCATATTTTTGAAGCTCTTTTTTCTGCTTTTCAATTTTCGTTTTATATCTTCAATAGTTTCATCCTGTACTTCTTTTGGCAGGTTTTTAAAAGCATTGTCAATATCAGCATCCGAAAGATGTTCCTGAATATACTTTGCCTGTGCAATCCAGTCACTTTTATCGGCTACTCTGACAAAAGCCAAATCTAACGGATAAGGTTCCCTGTTAAGCCATTTTACATTATCAATTTTATCTTTAAAGCTTCGCATGTGCCGCAATGCGGGAATATTCATTAATAAAGAAAGCAAGGTGCCATCATATTTTGTAAAAGCCTGGTCACGATCTCGAGGAATAGGTCTATATACAATTTTATCTCCCTCCTTATATTCTCCCCAGCGCCATTGATCCTGATGCCTGTCCCAATCGCCAATAAGCATATCAAACAATCGTGCTTTAATATAATCTTTTTCATCAACACTATATTTTTCATCTTTATGAAGATTTTTCATCATATCCTCTGTACTAATGATATCATTTGGTTTTCCAAAACTTCGTGTATCTTTTTGATTATCTGCTGCCCTTTCTTCAATCATGTATAATGCATCACCAAAATTTGAATTAAACTCTTTTAAGGCATTTTGTTTCGGAATATAATACAAAACCGGATTAGAATGTGCTAATCCTAATTTATCAGCCATATTTCCAATTGAAAAAGGTGTATAAGGATGTGCCGTAGTATAAAAGTCAAGCAAAAAATCCTCCGCATACGTATCCTGAAAATCTGTTTCGACATACTGATCCTTAAAAGCAACAGATTGAAGAAATTGTGTGGCGCTCTTTTTTAAGGCTCGCATAACGTATTCTCTTTTCTTAGAATCTACGACTCTTAATGATATTGATTGATGTCCGCCTCCTTCTCTTACCGGTTTCAAGCCTCCTTTCAGTGTATCCAGGGTTGCAGTTGGGGCTTCTATTGGAAGACTGTAATATTGACGATAATGATTCCCAAAAAGAAATTTATGGACCGCACTTTTTCTGGTCATCTCTTCAGTATAAATTGAAGAAGAAACTGTTTTAGGAAAATCATTAGAGGCTTTTTTGACCCAGTTAAATTCTTTTGCTTTTATAATTTCGCGTTCAAAAAGCATTTTTTCTTTATTATTTTCGTTGCCATAAAAGGTTACTTTTGCATCCCCACTTTTAAACAATGTCAATACTGCATAACCATTACCTCCATAAGAGAAATCGTTTGGATTTATTGCTCTTGCTGCTTCTGATTTTGAACCTGCTCCGCTAACAATCTGATTGATATTCTCATTATTGATGAACTGCAGATTGTGATCATGTCCCGAAACTACAATGATATTTTTTTGCCCCTGAATAAGTGCTTTTATTCTTTTTGCAAGAATAGTATACTGCTTATTCTGAAGATCCTGCGGACTAATTCCTGATGTTTTTCTAATTAAATTAATCATAGAACCAATAACCGGAAGAGGAATTTTATTCTCTAATGGAAACAATTGCTTCTCTAATGAAAACTGTCCGCCATGTGTACCATTACTCATTAAAGGATGATGCATAGCCAGAACTATTGTCTTTTCCTGGTTTTTATTCAGAATATTTTCAAGCTCATCAAAAAAATCTTCCCTGGTTTTAATGTCGCAATTATCATTTATAGTCGGATGGTCGTTCCAGTCTTCTAAAAACCACTGACTGTCAATCGTAACTAAAGAAGTAATGCTATCCATTTTTACCTCTTCAATTGGGCAATTTTTTCTTGGTAAGAAAGCTTTTTTATCATTGAGATATTTCGTTACAAAATCAGCCTGAAGCTCTAGCCCTTTTGTACCATTATACCAATCATGATTTCCAGGAATAAAAATGGTTCTTCCTTTAAAACCTTTAGTAAGTTTGAGCTGATTGGTCAGTTTGGTTTGTGCAGGTTTTACTTCGGCTTCCTTTTTGCTGTCCGGAAAACCTTTAGGATAAATATTATCTCCTAAAAATAATAACGTAGCTCTTTTACTGGATTTCTTTAATTTATTATGCAGCAATTCCAGTGTTTGCTGCGGTTTTTCTTCATCTGCATTTCCAGCATCACCAACTAAATAAAAAGTGTGTGCAATTTTTATGGTATCTGTTGCGTTTTCGTTTTCGTTGGCGCTTACATTTTTTCCATATTGAGCATGATGCGTTGCACACGAATAGATTAAAGACAAAAGTAAAAATGGAACAATTTGGCTTTTAATCCTTACAACAAAATGATTATCCAGAAACAATTTCATAATTTAGTGGTATAAAAATATTCTCTATGAACCTAATAGAACAGTCCGAAGATTTCGTTACTAATTTACTCAAAGATAAACTATCTGCTTTATATTCTTACCACAATTTCAACCATACTTTTAGTGTGGTAAATGCAACTAAAGAACTTTGTGAAAAAGAAAATGTAAATTCTGATGACAGGGAATTACTTTTAATAGCTGCATGGTTTCACGATACCGGATATATTAGCGGATATGAAAACCATGAAAATGAAAGTATCAGGATTGCTTCTAAATTTTTAAAAGAAAAAAATCAAACAGATGAATTCATAAAAAAAGTAGGGGATTTGATTTCGGCTACAGCCAAAGAATATATTCCGAAAAATCATCTTGAAAAGATAATAAAGGACGCCGATTTCATCCATATTATTAGTCCCGAATATATTAGTACCTGCGAATTATTAAGACTTGAATTAAAAAACACAGGTATTGTAGATTTTTCAAATCTGGAGTGGGCGACAGAAAACTTCAAATTTTTAATGACAAAACATCACTTTTATACAGATTATGCTCAAAAAAACTGGCAGCCGTTGAAAGAAAAAAACTTAGTCAGAATTCAGAAAAAAATAAATAAGCAAAAAATCAAAAAAGCGGCTACAATTGAAGATAAAGACAAAAAAAGGAAAAATCAGAAAAAACAGATCGCGGTGTTGATACCTTATTTCGGGTCACTTTAGGAAATCATACACGTTTAAGCGGAATTGCAGACAGCAAAGCGAATATTTTATTATCTGTAAACGCAATTATAATTTCAATTGCACTCTCTTCTATAATTCCAAAATTAGACAGTCCAAAAAATGCACATCTTGTAATTCCTACCTTTATAATGCTAATGTCTAGTGTAATCACCATTATTTTTGCCATTTTATCCACCAGACCAAAAGTAACTTCAGGCATTTTTACACGAGAAGATGTCGAAGCCAAAAAAGTCAATTTGATGTTTTTTGGTAATTTTTACAAGATGCCTTTACATGAATATGACTGGGCCATGAACGAAATGATGAAAGACCGTGATTATTTATATTCTACAATGATAAAAGATTTATATTATTTAGGTCTGGTTTTGCAACGAAAATATAACCTACTCCGAATTGCTTATAACCTTTTCATGACTGGAATCATCATTACGGTAATTGCATTTGTAATCGCTTTTAAAAGCATTTAAAAAGCTCAACATTTAGCTGAGCTCATCTAATAAATCCTGATAAGTAATTTTCTTTGTCGCAGCGCTGGCAAGATTATTAATTACTTTTACACGAATTGCTCTCAAGCCCGAAACGCCCTGAAGATCTTCCACTTCAAATTGTTCTATAGCAGGCTCCAGTATTTTTTTATGCTGTAAATATTTAATATATTTTAAATACTCCGCTTCTTCACTATTTTGAGAATATACGATTGTGATTTTTTCTTTCTCGGTAATTCTTTCTAGGCTGCCTTTTATATGCGCTTTATCAATACGTTTTTTTACAACTTCGTATCTCGCGTTGTATGTTCCGTCAACATCAAAACGTTTTTCATCCATTCTAAAACGGATTGAAAGAGCAGAGCTAAACACTAAAATAAGAGAAGTAACATCCAATTCATAGGGCAGGGATTCTTTAAGCTGGTGATGTTCCAGCTCCATTTCACATAAAGTCTGTAATTGCCACAAACGCAGATTATGCAGATACATAATATCAAAAGGTTTGGTTGGCGCAATTGAAGCTCCTATATATAAGTTATGCTCAACACCATCAGTTTTAAAACGTTCGTAATAATGCGGATATATTTGCTGAGCTTCTAATTGCTTTTTATCCAGAACCGAAGCCAGTTTTTTATTGATAATAGACATCGCATTGTCAAACTTCTTTCTTTCCTGATAAAACATTCCTGTTTTTTCGTCCAGACTTTCAAAGTATTGCTCTTCCAGTTTTTTATTGATGGCCGTATCTTTTGTATTTTTTAGAATTGGATGAATTTCCTCTTCTATATAACGTTGAATATATTGTTCAGTATCCGCTTTTAACGGCTGATCCAATTCATCACGCAACGATTCCAATTCAAACTTACGCTGCTCCAAAAGCATCAGATTGCTGTTCGGTTTCTGATTTTCGAAAATCTCTAAAATAGTATTCAATTGATTTTTCAAATCCCTTCTCACAGTATCATTCCTGTGTTCAGAAGAACCTTTTATATCAATTTGTCCATACAGCGGAAATACATTTTTAAATACAATTTCTTTGAAGATATAATCTTTGGTTGGATTTGTATTTTGAAAATAATTTTGAGATTCCTTTTTAAATTTCCAATATACGCTAGGGTGAATTGTAGTATACTCACGTTGAATAATGGCTTCAACCTGATGTTGCATATCGGTATTGTATCGGTCAATTGTATCGGTAAGATAAGGCAAAACTAAATCCAGTTTTGTAGCATTTACTGTATTTAAAGCTCTTGGAACCTTTGAAACCAATTCGACAACACCCAATAAATGTCCGTCCTTAATAACCGGAGCAAATACATAGCTCTGAATATTTTGTCTTAATAAATGTTCACCAAGATGTTTGTTTGCAGATTCTTCAGTGAATTTTTGGACATTAGAAATTACAAAAGGCTCCTGATTGTCCAATAAATTTTCAAAAGAACAACCAAAAAAAGCGTTTTTACATTCTACTTCCTGATTCGTTGAAAGCAGGAAGCTCTGCAACTGATTATCGAACTTGACAGGTCTTATAAATTTCTCTTCCTCCGGATTGTAGATGATAAAACCGACTTTTAGATCCGGAATTTTAAAAATTGATTTAAAGATATTTTCGATAATATCATTTGATGCTACCGTTTTTGCATCCGGTTTCAGCAAATTACTTTTCAAATTCGAAATAGCACTTTCTGTCGTGGCATCAAATAAAGAAACAATTCCAAAACCTTTTAATATCCAGCTCCCTGGTGGGAATTTAGCTTTCCAGAGATCAATATCACTGTAATTGTCGATCAATAAATCAATATCGTCTTGTGAGAGTACTACCGAATTAGATGTTGGAGTAATCTCCATAAAATCGGCATTGTACATAATACGGTAATGTTTTTCAATTCCACTCTCATCAGGAATATCATAGAAAAAGATTTTATTAAATTCAATGTTCTGTTTATAATAGCTACTCAAAATCAGGCAGCAATTACTGATATAGAATTGGTGATCATCAAAATCACGGATTTCCATATAAAATTCATCGCCTGCATTGCGCAGAATTTTCTTAAAACGCTCAGTATAATTAAAAGAGATGTTTTGAAAAGGAATTGTTACTGCCTTTATCTCATTATGAGTTAATGCTGTTGGAAACAAGTCAGCCATTATATTTTTGATTAAAGCCTCATGATTTTTAATCAGACTGTAATCTTCTATTCCTGTCCTGAATTCCGGGACTGATTCTATTTGCTTTAAAATAGCTTTTGCATAATTTGAGCGATAATCTACATTAGACAAAGCGATTTCTTCAAAAGACTCAATTAATTTATGAAAAGAGATGATAGTTTTAAATGGACTATCAGTGTGCAAAACAGGTTTCATCTGAATTTTGTTTTAGAATACAAAATTAGCAATTAAGTCAATCTGTTTTCTATTTCTTCTGTTTTAATTTTCGATTACCTTTCAATTCAAACTTATTAAAACAAAAAAAAGTCCTCTTTCGAGGACTCTTATATTTTTAGAATTGTAATTAATTACAATTTAGCAACATGTTTCGTTAATTTAGACTTCAGGTTAGAAGCTTTATTGTCGTGAATGATGTTCTTTTTAGCTAATTTATCAATCATAGAGATTACAGTTGATAATTTAGAAGCTGCATCAGATTTATCAGTAGCTAATCTTAATGCTTTAATAGCGTTACGAGTAGTTTTATGCTGGTATCTGTTAAGAACTCTTCTTTTTTCGTTGCTTCTGATTCTTTTTAATGCTGACTTATGATTTGCCATTTTTTTAAATTTTAGATGTAATAATTTATTATAGATACTAGTTAAAAAAGAAAAACCTCCCACAATTGCATAACAATCACTTTGGTTTTAACTAATAAAACAAAAACCGAGACACCAATTTCTATTTTACAAAACTTATTCACAACTAATTTTAGTAGTCCGTGGGGGAATCGAACCCCCCTTACCAGGATGAAAACCTGGCGTCCTAACCGATAGACGAACGGACCATTATATCAAGTAAACACTTAATCTGCAAGAAAAAAAGTAGTCCGTGGGGGAATCGAACCCCCCTTACCAGGATGAAAACCTGGCGTCCTAACCGATAGACGAACGGACCGTGTTTCTCTAATGCGGATGCAAAAATACAACTATTTTTAAGATGTACAACACCTCATGTAAAAAAAATATTTTTTTTTAATATGCCTTAGCAAACAACACTCTTTTTGTAGACGGATTACCAGTAAACACACAGCTTCCCACCTCTTCTGCATGACTTAAAGGGATGCAGCGAATCGTTGCTTTTGTCAGGTCTTTTATTTTCTCTTCGGTTGCAGCTGTACCGTCCCAATGAGCCGAAACAAATCCGCCTTTACCATCTAAAACCTGTTTAAACTCCTCAAAACTATTTACTTCCGTAATATGGTTATTTCGATAGTCTAATGCTTTATTAAATAAATCCGACTGGATTTGCTCTAATAATTCATTTATATAATTTACAATTCTTTCACCAGAAACTGTCTCTTTTGTCAAAGTATCACGTCTTGCCACCTCAAAAGTTCCGTTTTCTAAATCTTTTGGACCTACTGCAATTCGAACAGGAACTCCTTTTAATTCCCATTCAGCAAACTTGAATCCCGGTTTTTGGGTCGTTCTGTCATCATACTTAACTGAAATTCTCAGCTTCCTAAGCTTAGTTGTTAAATCATTAACTGCTGCTGTTATTTCAGTCAATTGTCCATCTGTTTTATAAATTGGCACAATTACAACTTGTATAGGTGCTAAATTTGGAGGCAAAACCAGTCCCTGATCATCAGAGTGAGTCATTACCAGAGCTCCCATTAAACGGGTTGAAACTCCCCATGAGGTGCCCCAAACATGTTCCTGTTTTCCTTCTGCATTCGCAAACTTAACATCAAAAGCTTTTGCAAAATTCTGACCTAAAAAGTGAGATGTTCCCGCCTGTAATGCTTTTCCGTCCTGCATTAAAGCCTCTATACAATATGTTTCATCTGCTCCTGCAAAACGTTCAGTTTCGGTTTTCACTCCTTTTACAACCGGAATCGCCATAAAATTCTCTACAAAATCCGCATACACATTCATCATTTTTTCTGATTCCTCCAGCGCTTCTGCCTTTGTAGCATGTGCAGTATGTCCTTCCTGCCATAAAAATTCAGCCGTCCTCAAAAATAAACGCGTACGCATTTCCCAACGTACTACATTCGCCCATTGATTAATCAACAAAGGCAAATCTCTATACGATTGCACCCACCCTTTGTATGTTGACCAGATAATTGCCTCACTTGTTGGACGAACAATAAGTTCTTCTTCTAACTTTGCATTCGGATCAACCATTAGCTTTCCAGGTTTATCAGGATCGTTTTTTAATCTGTAATGCGTTACAATCGCACACTCTTTTGCAAATCCTTCGGCGTTTTTTTCTTCAGCTTCAAACATGCTCTTTGGCACGAATAAAGGGAAATATGCATTTTGATGTCCGGTTTCTTTAAACATTCTGTCTAATTCAGCCTGCATTTTTTCCCAAATAGCATATCCGTACGGTTTAATCACCATACAGCCTCTTACACCTGAATTTTCGGCTAAATCTGCCTTAACAACCAGTTCGTTATACCATTTCGAATAATCTTCTGCTCTTGTAGTGAGGTTCTTGCTCATATTGAATATTTTGGCACAAATTTTGTTTTATTTTTTTTAACTAAATAGTTTCGCAAAACTAACTATTTTTGTAATGTGCAACAATAAAAAACACCACAGATATGAAAACTTATACTTCACTCCGACAAAACTCAGCTCATTTCTATCTAATTGGATTGTTGAGTTTTTTATTAGCATCGTGTGGTTCTTACCAAAACAGTTCGTATAACGATAATGATGGAGTCTATGGCAATAGTCGTAATTACACTCAGTCAAATACTACTCCTGCCAATAATCAATATCAGGATTATTTTAAATCACTTCAAAACGACGGAATGCCTACCGAAATATTTACTGACGTAGACAGCTATGGTAATTACGCAGAAAATGACAGCACACAAGTTGCCTCAGTATCATCTTACCCTTCATGGGGAAGCAGTAATTCTGAAGTCTCAGTCAACGTTTATTCCAGCCCAATGTGGTCTATGGGATTTGGTTATGGCTTTGGATATCCATATTACGGATGGGGAGGATACGGAGGCTACTGGGGTTATTCCGGATACGGATGGGGTTATCCTGGATACGGATGGGGATATCCTCCTTATTGGGGACCGGGATGGGGATATTCCGGCTATTGGGGACCCGCTTATGGCTACGGATACAGATATAATAACTATTCGTATAATTACGGAAGAAGAGGATCTGCTGCTTACTATGGCGGAAGAAATTATACGTCAAACAGAAGCTATAGCACAAATAGAAGTTACAACACAAGCAGAAGCTATAACAGCAACAGAAACTATACTACAAACAGAAGTTACAATACAAACAGACAAAACACCTTTTCAGATTACAGAAGAGGATCATCAGTAAACAGAACATCAAGTCCTACATTTTCAGACAGAAGAAGTTCAAATCAAAACAATAGCAGTTACGATTCAAGCAGAAGATCAAGTACTACTAATTCAAACAGAACTTACAATTACAACAACAATAGCAACAATTCTTCAAGAAGTTATTCAGCACCCAGTTCTTCTCCTTCCCGTTCATATAACAGTAGCGGAGGTGGCGGAAGTATGAGATCCTCTGGCGGCGGTGGAGGCGGCAGATCCTATGGTGGTGGCGGTGGCGGAAGAAGGTAACAATTTCATTCTTCAGCTTATTTAGTTACAAATCAAATTCAACAAAAAATGAAAAAAATATTCATCCTACTTATAACAGGATTAACTGCCAGCGTCTCTTATTCTCAGGAAATTTCGGATGGTGTACGATATTCTCAGGACAATTTAACAGGAACTGCCCGTTTTAGGGCAATGGGTGGCGCCTTTGGAGCACTTGGAGGAGATTTATCATCATTATCTGTAAACCCTGCCGGATCTGCAATTTTTAACAATAATCAGGCTGGACTGACTTTTAGCAATCAGAACATTAAAAACAATTCCAATTATTTCAACGATGAAATGTCCACGAAAGACAACTCGTCGGTTTTAAATCAGGCCGGAGTTGTTTTTGTATTTAACACCATGAATCCAAACAACAACTGGAAAAAAATAACTATTGGAGCGAATTATGAAAACACAAACAATTTCAGCAACAAAACAGTTTCAGTAGGAACCAACACAAACAATTCTATAGATGATTATTTTTTAGCATATGCAAACGGAATAGAACTAAGAAATACAAATCTGGATTATAGAGATCAATCCTACAGTGAACAACAGGCTTATTTCGGACTTAGAGGAAAAGTTATCATACCGGCTTCTAATACTGCCAATAATACTCAATACCTAACAAATGTTCCTGCGGGAAGTGACCCTACAAAAGGTAAATATTATCAAGAAAATGAAGTTCATACTGTCGGATACAACAGTAAATTAAGTATTAACATAGCAACATCCTACAATGACAGACTTTATCTGGGAGCTAATTTAAATGTCCATGTTACGGATCACAGAAGCACAAGAACTTTTTACGAGGACAACGCAAACCCATTGCAAGCCAGAGAAACAATTTCAAATTTGCGTTTTAATAACGAAATTTATACATATGGCAATGGTTTTTCATTTCAACTGGGAGCAATTGGAAAAATCACAGATTCTTTTCGACTTGGCGTAGCATACGAATCGAATACATGGTATGAATTATATGATGAAATCACCCAAAGTTTATTTACCACAACAGAAAATAGCGCAAATGAGGTTTTTGATTATGCCGTAAATCCTAATATAACGAACGTTTACAAACCTTACACCCTCCAGACTCCAGGGAAATTCACTTTTAGCGGTGCTTATATATTTGGAAAAACCGGTTTAATCAGTCTTGACTATTCTATTAAAGACTACGGAAATACTAAATTCAAACCGACGAGTGATTCAGGATTCAGGGAACTGAACAATGACATAAGCAACCAACTAACAACAAGTGGCGAATTAAGGATTGGAGGCGAGTACAAAATCAAGAGATTAAGCCTGCGGGGTGGATATCGTTTTGAAGGAAGCCCTTACAAAGACGGCAAAACAATTGGGGATTTAAACAGCTATTCGGGAGGTTTAGGCTATAATTTTGGAGGCACAAAAATTGATCTTGCCTATTCTTATACTGAAAGAGAATCTAATCAGGGATTTTTTGCAACCGGATTAACCAACCCTGCAAAAATCAATTCTAAACTCAACAATGTTTCCGTAACTTTATTATTTGAATTGTAATTAAAAATCAAAATAGAGGATTGAAAATTTCCGTCTGGTCTGACCCGGCGGATTTTTTTTAGCCCCGATAGAAGTGAAAATCCTTTTGTGCCGGTGTTCGGCACAAAAGATTGCAACGGATAGCGGGAAATAGCTCCCGAAAAAACACCTAAAAGAACTCTAAACAAGCGGTGTTTGAATAAAAAAGTGTAATTTTGCACTCCAATTTATAAAAGTATGAGAACCAAGTCTTTAAAAAAGAACAAAATTAACGTAATCACTCTTGGGTGTTCGAAAAATGTATATGACAGCGAAGTGCTTATGGGACAGCTTCGTGCAAACGGAAAAGAAGTTACTCACGAAGCGACTGCAAAAGAAGAAGGAAACATTATCGTAATCAACACTTGTGGTTTTATTGACAATGCGAAAGCAGAATCGGTAAACATGATTTTGGAATACGCTGATAAAAAAGACAAAGGTTTAGTTGACAAGGTTTTCGTAACAGGATGTTTATCTGAACGTTATAGACCTGATTTGGAAAAAGAAATCCCAAATGTGGATCAATATTTTGGAACCACAGAACTGCCTCAGCTTTTGAAAGCGCTGGGTGCAGATTATAAACATGAATTATTGGGAGAGCGCTTAACGACTACTCCAAAAAATTACGCATACTTAAAAATCGCTGAAGGCTGTGACAGGCCCTGCAGTTTCTGCGCTATTCCGTTAATGAGAGGTTCGCATGTTTCTCAGCCAATCGAAAAATTAGTAAAAGAAGCACAGGGATTAGCCAAAAACGGCGTAAAAGAATTGATTTTAATCGCTCAGGACCTGACTTATTATGGCCTTGATCTTTATAAAAAGAGAAATCTTGCAGAATTATTAGAAGCACTGGCAGCTGTAGAAGGCATCGAATGGATACGTTTGCATTATGCCTACCCTACCGGTTTTCCGATGGATGTTCTGGAGCTAATGAAACGCGAACCAAAAATTTGTAATTACATTGATATTCCGTTGCAGCATATTTCGGATAACATTCTAAAATCGATGCGCCGCGGTACTACTCAGGCAAAAACGACTCAGTTATTAAAAGATTTTCGCGCTGCAGTTCCGGGAATGGCTATTAGAACCACATTAATTGTTGGATATCCTGGTGAAACACAAGAAGATTTTGAAATTTTGAAAGATTTTGTTCAGGAAATGAAATTTGACAGAATGGGCTGTTTTGCTTATTCCCATGAAGAAAATACGCATGCTTATTTATTGGAAGATGATGTTCCTGCTGATGTAAAACAAGCCAGAGCCAATGAAATCATGGAACTACAATCACAAATTTCATGGGATTTGAATCAGGAAAAAATAGGTCAGGTTTACAGATGTATTATTGACAGAAAAGAAGGTGCTCATTTTGTAGGAAGAACAGAATTTGACAGTCCGGATGTTGACAATGAAGTCTTAATAGACGCCTCAAAACATTATGTAAAAACTGGCGAATTTGTTAATATAAGGATAATAGAAGCGACCGAATTTGATTTATACGGAGAACCTGCTTAAATTTACGCTAACCAATCATCAATTTTAAAGTTTATGAAACCTTTTCACTCTATTTTTCTTTTAGCTTTCGCTTTATTAAGCTATAATTCTATTTCAGCACAATATGGAAATGGCTACAATAATGGCTATGGGAACGGTTACGGCAGAGGCGGAATGGGCATGGACAGAAGCATGATGCAGGGTCCCCAAAGCAGCCCAAGCAAACCAAAAGAAGTTCCTGTAGAAGAAACAGCTGCTAAAATTGTAGAGCAAATGAAACCCGAAGTAAATCTTGATGAATTACAGGTTATCGCTATTACAAATGTTTTGGCAGACAGCATGAGAGAACAAGGCGTTCTTTTGAAAAACGAAAGCAGCAGCCAGGATCAGAAAATTGAACAGATAAACGCACTAAGAGAAGTTACGACAAAAAAAATAACAGCTTTCCTTAATCCTGGGCAAATCGAAAAGTATACTACTTTTATGGCTAATTTTAAAGAAATAAAAAAAACTAAATCTAAAAAGAAAAAAGATAAAGATTCAAAAGACACTAAAGAAGTCAAAGAAGACACTGAAGCAATAAAGCCTGCTGAATAACAATCCTGACTCAACCTTAAATGTAATTAAAGCATGTTAAAAAAACATTTTTTTTATCTGATTTCAGCCATTATTATAACTTCCTGCGGGACAAAAAATCCATATAAAACTACTGAAAAAGTTTACGATCAGCAGCTTAAAACTTTAGAAAATCAAATTACAAGTAAAGAAGTCCAGCCAATACCACCAGCTGTTCCGCCTGTAGTTATAGATACTACTTATGCTTCGCAATTAGGGATTGTAAAGGATACACTTTCAAAAACAGGCTCTACTTCTTTAGTAAATGGTATTACAACAGAATGGATTGGAACAGTCAATTTTAATCTAAGAAAGCCGAGTTTTATTGTTATTCATCATACTGCTCAGGATTCACTCCAGCAAACTGTAAGTACATTTACAAAAAGCAGAACACAGGTTAGTGCACATTATATCATTTCTGAAAACGGAAAAGTAGTTCAGATGTTAAATGATTACTTAAGAGCGTGGCATGCCGGGGCATCCAGCTGGGGAAAAAACACGGATTTAAATTCTTCTTCAATAGGTATAGAACTTGATAACAATGGTTTCAAACCTTTTACAGAAGCTCAAATCAGCAGTTTAGTGGCCCTTTTGACAAAACTGAAAAAAGATTACAATATTCCGACACAAAATATTTTAGGTCATGCTGATATCGCTCCAGGAAGAAAACAAGATCCAAGTGCTTTATTCCCATGGAAGACTTTAGCGGAAAAAGGATTTGGAATTTGGCCCGATGAAGTTCTGGAAGAAGCCCCTTTTGATTTTAAAATTGAACCGGCATTGCGAATTATTGGGTACAATACCAAAAATCTTTCAGCAGCGATTCAGGCTTTTAAATTACATTATATTCAAACAGATACTACAGCTATTTTAGACCGAAAAACAATAGACACTATTTATTCTATTTACAAAAAACAGGTTCAATAGACGATAATACATTAAAAATAAAATAAATAACGCATTCCTGATAAAATTTAGAGAATGCGTTTTTTTATTATTAGATTTTCAAGACCTTCAAAATACTATCAAAAAAGTTTGTCCGAAGCCTTACCCCTATTCATTCATAATTACCAGCAATGCCTGAGGCAAAAAAACAACCCTTACATATAAAACTTAAGTACTACTTTATATCATTAGAAATAAATAAAAACATTGAGTATTTGAAGATGGTTTATCATCATAAAAATGATTTGATCCAGTTCATCCTAATCTTTTTTTCATACAAAGTCGTACACAAAGACTTATTTAGGTTAAAGATTTTTCTTAAGCATAATTTTCCTTACCTGTTGACTAATTGTACCGAATGAGAATTATAAACTCAAATTCAATTACATATAAAAAAGCTGCCAAAAATTTATAATTTTTGACAGCTTCCAAAAAAAAAAAAAATATCAATCTTTATCTCTTTTCTAGAAAGAGTATGTTTTATAATTGATTTTAGAATCCGTAAACTAAAGCCAGAAGCACTTGAGAAGCAGATTTAGCAGGCACTAAATCAGAATCTACAAACTTAACTTTATCTGAATTTGAATCAAATCTGAACTCTGGAATAATAGTCAAACCGTTTATTTTGTAGTTCCCAGACAAAGTCAAAGCTGTAATATCTGTGTCATCTGACCCCTCTTTAGACTTAAAATATTCACCACGTATTCCCAAAGCAAAAGCATCAGTAATCGCATAAGATGGGTATAATGCGGCTCCTGTATAACCTACATCACCTTCGTTTGAAAAATCAGCAGCGTTTAAACCTAATTTGAATTTATCGGTTAATTGGAATGTTGCAGTTAAATCAACAATAGTACCACTTACAGAGCCATCCATAAAATTTAAATATGCACTTGCTTTATCAGTTACATAAGACAATTGCCCCCCTACAGCATTTAATCCTTTTTGAGGATCTGCTTTATATGTATTCCATGAGTCATTAAATACACCTACCATTGCTCCAAATTTTTCAGTTATAGCATAATTTGCTTTAACACCTGCATTTTGAAATGGTCCATTAGTAAACAAATAAGAAGTGGAGTAATGAAAGTTACCAACAGGCGAGATTACTTCATACCCAATAAATGTGCCCATGTAACCCGCAGTCAGGCTAAGTTTATCAGAAACTGCATAGCTTGCATATAAATTTTGGATGTGAAATGAATTTGCATCAGTTCCATCACCATTTGGTATTGACTGATATTGACCTCTTGGTCCAAAAGAAATTTCGCCAACAAAAGAAATATTTTTAATTTTTTCTTCAAAGCGATATCCAACATCCCTAAAGAAACTGAATTCTGGTCTGTTGCAAAACTTGTCGGAATGTTAGGAACTTTAGCAAAATCATATTTGTAATATATATCACCTGAACCTGAAATTTCTAATGGAGTGGTTTCTGATGTTTCATCTTGTGCAAATGCAAAACTTGTTGTTAGGGCTAATGATAAAATACATAATACTTTTTTCATGTGTAAATTGGTTTTAGTTATTAATTGATTCTGGTTAGTTAAATTTTTATCTTTTTATAATTACGATTGCTTTTTTTGAACTTTAAATCGGTCTAAATCATCATCATTTTCTTCAGCGAATTTATTAACTTTTGTATGAGTAGAAGAATCGAAAACTATTTTTTTAATGTTTTTAGAGCAGAATTACGGATTACAAAAATTAAATTAAAAATAATCGTTATTTGATATTTATAAGGATAGCTTTTTAAAAATTCAACAACGATTTTTTCAACATTAAGCCTTAAAAAATAGGGTTTAAAATTTTTAAAATAATAAAATAGCCACTTTTTAATCTTTTTTTAAATAAAAAAAACAGAAGACCCTAAAAAAATAAGGGGGCACATTAAAAAAATGTAAATCAAAAATAACCAACAAAGAATACATATTAAATAACAGCTAAAAAGCAATCAAATAAAATTCCTACAAAACAACACACGAGATCAGCTTAGATTAACCGCTATAAAAGACCTTTTAAAACGGAGAAAGCCTGTTAAAATAAACAGGCCTTCTTATAATCTAAAAATAACTGATACTACTTCTGACTATTATATTTTATTAAAAATTCACGAACTTTAATTCCTGACTCTTTCAAATCAGTATCCTTCCATTTCCCTTCCGATTTTGCAGATTTTTTCAATATTGAACATGTTTCATCTTTATCAGAAACCGACCAGGTAATCCAGCTTAACTTTCGGGATTCCATCCAATCGATGTATTCCTGCCAAGCATTCATATTTAAAGGTCCGTCTCCAGTAGCCTCCATACCAGCTGATTCTGAAATAAAAATGGGCAGACCGCTTTTTATTGCCTGATCCGTTCTGTCTCTTAATTCTTTTCCATGTGTTGCAGCATAAAAATGCATCGTATACATTATATTAGTGTATCCTAAAATAGGATCTGCTGCCGGAAGATGAACATCCTGATCCCAGTGCGGAGATCCGACCAGAATAATATTTTTAGGATCATTACTTCTTATTATCTTAATAACTTCTTCAGCATACTCCTTAATTTGTGGCCAGGTTTCATCATCCGGTTCATTGAAAACCTCATAAATAATATTTGGATACTTAGAATACTTTTTAGATATCTCAGCAAAAAAAGCTTTTGCTTCTTCTAAATTTATATTATGACTGTGCCAGTCTATAATTACATAGATATCCGATTTTATAGCCCCTTTTATAACTGCCTCAATTTTATCTTTCGAAAACTGCGACTCCTTTATATAAGACATGTTTCCTAATTCGATTCCCATAGCAGCACGAACTACATTACAGTTAAAATCTTTTTTTAGCCATTTAACTGCTTTTTCATTGTAAAATCTGGGCCACATGCTATGCCATCCAAAACTCATTCCGCGTAAAACTATCGGATTATTATCCTGATCAACTAATTGAGTCCCCTGAACACTTAACTGACCATGTCTTTTCACAAATTGAGCATTGGTAAAACAAAACATTAATAATAAGGTATAGACAAAAAGTCTAGCTTCTGTTTTCATATTAAAGAGTGTTATGGAATTAATCGTAATGTAATTACATCATGAGATCCAAGATCTGCTGTAAAATTCTTTTTAGTATTCCCGATTTCTTTATTTTTCCAAAGGTCCTTTAACCTGAAAACTTTTTTATTAAAGTCGGCTTCATAACCAAAATCCACATCTTTTATTAAATACTTTTTCCAGTCAAAATTGATTTTTTTAGCAACATCGCTTCTGTTCAAAAAAGTAATCGCCCAATTATCATCTGACAAGGGTTTTACCCAAACTTCAACACCATCTTCAGCAAGATATTTAAAACCCTGTATTCCTAATTTATCCTGATTCACAGCAATCAATTCTTTGTTAGTTAAAATTGCTAGTGTTTCTTTTGTCATCTTTCTGTAATCATTTCCACTAAACAATGGTGATGCCAGCATACACCAAATACTAAAATGCGCCTTATCTTCAATATCATTCATTTCATTTCCTACTTCCATCATATCAAAATCATTCCAGTGATCAGGACCCGAATATTTACGAATATCTTTACGCATATCTGCAATTTTCATAAACCCCCAGGATGACCAATTTTCAGGATGTTTGAATTCACAGTCAAAACAAGGATAAATATCTCCCGAAATTCTCCAAAGATTCCCAACCGGTTTTCCCCATTCCCAAGGCTGGTTATCTCCCCATTCGCAAAGACTAAAAACAATTGGTCTTCCAGCAATTTTTAACGCATTACTCATTGTTGTGTATGCCTCCGGAGCTGTAATTCCTTTTGTATTACACCAATCGTATTTCAAGAAATCAATTCCAAGTTTCGCATAAAAACGGGCATCCTGATATTCATAACCGCGTGTTCCAGGATAACCGGCACAAGTTTGCGTACCTGCACAATTATACAAACCAAATTTCAAACCTTTGCTATGCACATAATCTATAACTGCCTTCATTCCGTTAGGGAATTTAACCGGATCCGGCACTAAATCTCCGTTTGCATCTCGTTCTTTTGCCATCCATCCATCGTCCAGGACAATATAATTATAACCTGCCGCGGCCATTCCTGATGAAACCATAATATCAGCCGTTTCTTTTACCAATTTTTCATCGATATTGGTTGCAAAAGTATTCCATGAATTCCAGCCCATTGGCGGGGTCATGGCGAGACCTTCGAATTTCCCTCCTACTTGATTATGTGTATTTCCCTGACTAAAAACTAAAACCGAACTAAGTAAAATCAATCCTAAAACTATTTTTTTCATTATTTTTAAATTTAAAGTTCTTCACAAAAAAGATATTCCCTAATTTTTCAACTAGGGAATATCACATAAACTAACTCAAAAAGAAATCTCTTATTTTAATACAAATCCTATATCGTCAAATAATACGGTATTACCACCATCACTATTTGATTCTTGGAAGGTAAGCATTGTAAGGCTGGTTGGGTTTCCTAAATCGCTAAAAGGAATTTCCAGATACACCCATGAAGTTGTAACAG
This sequence comes from Flavobacterium gyeonganense, assembly GCF_029625295.1. Classification (NCBI taxonomy): domain Bacteria; kingdom Pseudomonadati; phylum Bacteroidota; class Flavobacteriia; order Flavobacteriales; family Flavobacteriaceae; genus Flavobacterium; species Flavobacterium gyeonganense. The sequence goes on from NZ_CP121112.1 coordinate 782,696, forward strand.
GCAATACATAATTTACACCGCCATTTACATTAAAATTAACTCGTCCGGTTTTTGCCCCTTTAATAGCAATACGCAATGCTTTGTATGGAGTTAAATCTACATTGAACCCCCAATTTCCTCCGTCCCATTGACCGAATTCCCACTGCCAGGATTTTTGGCCTTGATAAGAATCTCCGCCAAAATCAAAATTAACACCTTTACCAGCCCATGGACCTCCCCATTGCACACCATACAATACGTCATCATACAATGCTGTCCCGATAGCTTCTTTTGAGGTTGCTGTTCCAGATATATTAGTTACAGAAAGATATCTGTGATTAGCATTTGCCGGGATTTTTACCACGATCTGCTCTAAAGTTGAAGAAACTACTGTAACCGGAACCGCAGGTTGTGTTGGTGTTTCTGCCAAAGTAACTACAGGATCTAAGAAGTATTTACCTTTAATTATTACCTGATCTCCTTCTGAACAGTTTATAGAATTAAAACCGCTGAATGTAGGCACTGGAGGCGCAACTGTCAAATTGTAAACCACAGTTCCTCTATCAGTAACTACTTTTAACTGATTAGAAGCATTCGCATAAGGCGTATCTTCATCAACTAATATAATAATATCAGTATCAGTTACAAATGTTGGTCTGAAATACGTATCGAAGTCATTAAAGTATACTTTTTTTGTAGTAAGCAATCCTTTTCCATGAATTACATAATAGTTTTTTGGATCTACTAATGTTACCGGTGTTAATGGTTTAAGACTTCCGTCTACATTATATCCTGAAGGCATCACAGATTCTATTACAGGAGCGCCATTATAAGCTTCAGTACTGTCATCACTTGAACATGAAGTAAAAAGCGTCAGAAAAAGCATCAACGCCATACTTATTGTTAACGAAACAATTTTTATATTTTTCATACTATTATTTTTAAAAATTATTTAAAAGTATACGGCGCTACTTCTGTTAATTTTGGATTTTTAATTAAATCATCTGCAGGATAAGGGAGTAAAAGATTTGATGCCGAAATGGTAATGTGTTTTGGCGTTTCTTTATCTCCTCTGTTTTGTGCTTCTAAAATTGCTTTTGCTTTCGCGAATGGCAAACGTCCTAAATCAAAATAATAATCTCCTTCACAAGCTAGCTCGGCTCGTCTTTCTTTGAAAATATCATCAAATGAAACAGAAGCTTTAATTGGCAGACCAGCTCTTTTACGAACTGCGTTAAATGACTTTAAAGCAGCAGGATCTGAAGTACTTCCTGATTGCGAACCTAATATTGCTTCGGCATGAATTAAAAGCAGATCAGCATAACGCATCATATAACTATTCATACTACTTTCTCCATTAAATGGTGCATTGAATGGTCCAGTAATCGCTAAATTTTCTTTCCCAATAACATATTTCTTCAAACCAGCTCCTGAATTCTGCGCCTCATTTTCTTCATCAAAAGTATATCCTAAAAGTTTTGGTGAATCTACCGCAAGTGTTTGTGCATACATTAAGTTTGGATAATAATCTCCAGGAAGCATAAATGTTTCGGCTCTCCTTTTATCGCCTGGCTCATAAACATTATGAATTAAATCCTGAGATGGCGCAATTTGACCTGAATAAGAAGTTTCAACCAATCTGTTTTCTGGTGCAAATAATGTATTAGAGAAGTTTCCTTCGAAATAGGTCCCTGCTCCTGTCCATTGCCATGAAAAAATAGATTCTTCGTTGTTATTATTTTTCTGAAGCCATAAATCAGCAAATGATTTTGTTGGCAGTTCATCTCCTCCTAATAATTTAAATTCTCCGCTGTTGATTACTTCCTGAGCCATTGTTCTTGCCAGATCATATTTCTTTTGATACAAATATACTTTTGCCAAAAGTGCTTTTGCAGATCCGCTAGACACATGTGCGTTTGCCGCGTAATCAGAACCTCTGTTTTTTGATCTTAAATTATCGATAGCAAATTTTAAATCGTTTTCAATAAATTTATAAACATCTTCAACCGGATTACTTGGAATCACGAAGTTTTTAGAATAATCAGCATTGTTTTCGATGATTGGCACATTTCCCCATAATCTTACTAAGAAGAAATAAGCAAAAGCTCTAATAAAATGCATTTCTCCCATTGCATTGTTCAAAGCTTCTTTTGAAACGTTTGGGCCAACACTTTGAGGCAGTGTATTAATATAAGAATTACAATTGGCAACCGCTCCAAAACATGATCTCCATGAATCACCAATAAAAGACTGGCTGCTTGTAAAACTCAAATCTGTAAATTTTCCAAACTCATTATAAGGACCTGCATACATATTCCCCGAAATAACATCGGTAATACCATAAAATCCTTCTTTATTCATATTAAACCATACAATACCGTAAAGTCCGTTACTAGCGTTATCCAGCTTTACATCAGAATCATAATAATTCCCTATTGTTGGTACTCCTTCTGCAGGTACATCTAAAAAGTCCTGAGAACAAGAAGAAGACATTAACATAATGATTGTTAAAGCAACAGCACCGCTTCTTTTTATTATATTTTTCATATTATTTCGTATTAAAATTCAACATTAAAACCAAAAGAAATCTGTCTTGGCACTGGGTAACGTCCGTTATCTACACCAGATAATAAAGCATCCTGATTGTATGAACCTACTTCAGGATCATATCCTTTATACTTTGTAAAAGTATATAAGTTTTGACCAGAAGCATAAATTCTTAATCTTGTGAGTTTAATTTTTGAAATTATATCAGAAGGAAGTGAATATCCTAAAGTCACATTCTGAATTCTTAAATAAGATCCATCTTCAATAAATCTTGAAGAAACTGCATTATTAATATCATTATATGCAGATGGTCTTGGCAACGCAGCATTGGTATTTGTCGCTGAGTAAAAATCAGCAGCTTCTGTTAAATAATTAGTTCCTAAATTACTATTTAATGTACCCGACATACGAGTTAAATTCATCAGCTTATTTCCAGAAGTTCCTTGAAGGAAAATAGACAAATCAACATTTTTGTATTTGAAATTATTAGTGAAACCATATGTGAATTTTGGATTTGGATTCCCAATTGTCACTAAATCTTTAGTATCAATAACACCATCGTTGTTCTGATCTTTGTAAATCACATCTCCTTTTTGGAATTCAGGCAATAATGAGTTGGTACCGTTTTTCAAAACTACTTTTGTTCCAGAACCATTATCATGGCCGTAAGTCAATAAATCCTGATCGGTTCTGTAAATCCCTGTTGCTTGATACCCTAAAAATGAACCAATTGGCAGACCTTCCTGAGTTCTGGAAACTGTAACAGTATTATAAGCTAGTGTTCCCATTGTTTTTACAATGTTTAATCCAGCCATGTTTGTAACCTCATTTACATATTTAGTAAAGTTGGCACTGGCATTCCAAGAAAAGTTCTGAGTAAACTGTTTGTTGTAAGTAAGCGTTACCTCAAGACCTTTGTTCTGCATACTTCCTAAGTTAAAGTATGGAGGATTAACTCCTCCCTCATAATCTCCACCACCTGAAAGAAAGTTTGGAAGCGGCACCTGATACAAGAAGTTTTTAGAAACTTTCTTATACAAATCAACAGTTGCAGAAAGTGATGAATTAAACAAAGTAAAATCCAACCCTAAGTTGGTCTGCTCTTGAGTCTCCCATTTCAAATCTTTATTAGCCGAATTTGATGGAAGATAAGAAGTTCCCATTGTGCTATTAATCAGGTGAAGATTAGAATCATACAAATTGTTTCCAATCTGATTGTTTCCTGTTTGTCCCCAACCTGCTCTCAGTTTAATATTGTCAACATATTTTTTCGTTCCTGCCATAAAAGCTTCATTTGAAAGTTTCCATGAACCACTTGCTGAGCTGAAAACACCCCATTTATTACCCACAAAGAATTTTGAAGATCCGTCAGTTCTAACCGCAGCTGTAATTCCGTATCTGTCTCCAAAATCGTAAACTACCCTTCCTAAGTAAGAAGCCAACGTTTGAGTACCAGAGTAAACTCCGCTTGTAACTGCTTTTGATAAGTCTGAAGCTGCTAGCGATTTATCGTTGTTATCTTTATAGCCATAACCTGTAATCGTATAACCTTGCCAGTGTGCCCTGTTTGATTCCTGAACAGCCAGAAGTGTAAAATTGTGTTTATCCACTGTTTTTCTATAGGTAAGCATGTTTTTTAAGTTCCATGAATTTCCTGAAGAAGGATTATAATACAAATTGGCAAAACTTTTTACTGCGTTTCCTAAAGAATACATTGGATCGAATCGCTGACCTAAGTTGTCATAAATATATCCACCAGCTTCAAAACGATATTCTAAACCTTTGGCAATATCAACCTGAGTATAAAAATTTCCTGAATAGTTTTTTCTAACTAAAGTATTTGATCCTAATAAAGAAGTAGCAACAGGATTTACAAACGATGTTGCTCCGCCCGCAGGAGGTCCTGCAAAAGCGCCTGATAATTCTCTAACCGCCACATCTGGAGTCGCTAATAATGAAGTCGCTACAACTCCGTTAAATTGTCCGTTGAGTGTTAGTTTTTCATCTGTTATAGCACCACTTACGTTTACACCAACTTTAATAAAGCTGTTTACTTTAGCATCAATATTAGTTCTGAAGTTGTATCGTTTAAAACCAGATTCGATCACAATACCTTCCTGATTTAAAACACCTCCAGAGATATAGTAATTAATTCCTTCTTTTCCGCCAGAAAATGACAATTGATTCGAACTCATCAATCCTGTTTCGTAAATGGCATCCTGCCAGTCAGTACCTTTTCCTAAAAGTTCAGGATGAGCAAATTCTGGTCTGTAAGAAGTTGGATCATAAACTGCTGACAATGCATTTTGATGCCTCGCATATTCCTGAAGATCCATAGAATGAAGCTTTTTAGGAAGATTACTAATTGTATAGGAACTCTCCAAAGACAATTTTCCAGTTCCTTTTTTACCTGATTTTGTTGTAACAATCACAACCCCATTTGCTCCGCGCGAACCATAAATAGAAGTCGCAGAAGCATCTTTTAAAATATCAATCGATTCGATATCACTTGGATTTAAAAGCGCAAGCGGACTTTGTGTAATATTACCATTATTAGAAAAATTCGAGTTTCCCTGAGCATTTCTTCCAGATGTAGATGAGTTCCTTGCGTCTCCAGACATTGGCACTCCATCAATTACATATAACGGTTCGTTTGTCCCTGTTAGAGAAGAGACCCCTCTAATTCTCACCGAAACGTTACTTCCCGGTTCACCAGAGTTACTATTTACGACTACCCCTGCCGCTTTACCCTGCATCATCTGGTCAAAAGAAACTACTTTTAAGTTTTCGATATCTTTTGAGCTGATGCTCGAAATTGCACTGTTTACATCTTTTCGTTTTTGAGTACCGTAACCAATTACAACTACATCTTTAAGATCTTCTGCAGCTGATTTTAAAATTACATTTATGGTTTTTCTGCCGTCAACAGCAACTTTTTGAGTATTGAATCCGATAAAAGAATACAATAAAGTTCCATTTGCAGGAACATCGATCGAATATTTTCCGTCAAAGTCTGTTGAAGTCGAAACTTTAGAACCGGCAATCGAAATATTGGCACCAGGAATCGATAATCCTTTTTCATCAGACACGACACCTGATACTTTTACCTGAGCAGTAATGAAGTTGCTCAGCAACAGAAATAACATCAATGGAATGGTCTTACGGCTAGCATTCCAGTGAATAAAATTAGTGATTAGTTTTTTCATAATAAATGTTTGGTTAGTTGAAAGTTTAATCCTTTATAAAGCAGTAAAAAGGAAGTTATATTTTACCGATTTATTTTTAACAAATCTATAACAGAACGATATAGGAAGTTAATAGTATTATATCATTTAATGATAATATTTTTACTATGTTGTTTTAAAAAAACATATAACAAAATAAAAATATCATTTTATTAAGATATTCGTAATTAAACACCCTGAAAACCCAACAAACAATAAACAATAATTAATGAAACTCAAAAAATTAAAACGATTTCGTTAAAAATAATATTTGTATATGAAAAAAAAGTATCACTATAAAATACGCTTTAACCCAGAAAAATCTTCCCTGTACTGACTGGGTGTACAGTTTTTAATAGCTTTAAAACTACGATTAAAATTCGCAATATTATTAAATCCGGATTTAAAAGCCACTTCTGAAACGCTCATATCTTTTTCAACCAGCCATCGGGCAGCATAACCTATACGGATATCATTAATATAGTTTACAAAAGTTTTTCCGGTACGCTTTTTAATAAACCGGTTAAAAGAAATTATAGACATATTCGCTACATTTGCTGCGTCTTCTAAAGTAATTTTATCTGAAAAATGTTTTTGCACATATTCATAAACCAACTTCATTTTATCATAATCATCAAAAGTATCGTAATCTACTGTATAGGTAGAAAGCAGTCTCTGATTTCTGGAATTTGCTAAATCATACAACAGCGAAGTAATTTCTAAAAAATAATCCATACCATCTAATTTAGAGATCTTTATCAATCTAGGAGTTAACTCTTCGGCTACTTTTTTAGAAAACAAAATACCATGAATAGAGCGATTAAACATGTCCCGAATCGGATTCATAATCCGTCTTGAAAGTAAGGATTCGTGAAATAAATCATTATGAAACTGGATCGTAATTTCATGAATCTTTTTACTTGTACATTTATTTAATTCCCAACCGTGATATAAATTTGGACCGATAAGAACCAATTCAACATTATCAATTTCCTCAATATTATCTCCCACGACACGCCTAACTCCTTTTCCGTTTAAAATAAAATTAATTTCAAATTCAGGATGATAATGCACCGGAAAATCAAAACTATCTTTAATTCTGTCAAAGACTAAAAAACTATCTCCACTTGACAATGGAGCAATTTCTCTATAAAAATTTTTAGCAGTACTCATCTTATAATATATTTTTAAGGATATGATACAATAAATTCAATTGCAATAATATGATATATAATTGATAAAATAATATTAATTCTACTATAAACATCCGATTATCTTTGAAAAATAAAATTATCATTTCCTTTAAAACACTATTAATATTAAGCATTAATGATTTTTAAACTAATATTTTTTTATAGTTTTAATAATTTTAAAGGAAATATAATATTAATTCCTATTTGAAAAAATTAAGAAAATTACAATACACTATTTAAGTAGAAATTACTTTCTGCTTTATTTAAAAACAAGTAGTCAAAAAATGAAAAAAACATAATAATCCTTATAATATCAGCCCTTACGGGAATTTCATGTTCATCAAAGACAGTTACAGATAATATTAATTTGTCACTTTCAGATAAAAAATCTACACACGAAACAGTTTTGCTTTATAAAAAACTGAATGTATTAACTCAAAAAGGATATCTTTTTGGACATCAGGATGACCTGGCTTATGGTGTAAACTGGAAATATCAAAATGGAAGAAGTGATGTAAAAGAAGTTTGCGGCGACTATCCCGCCGTTTATGGATGGGACATCGCGGGCCTGGAAAAGGACGAACATAATAATATTGACGGAGTTCCTTTTGAAAAAATGAAACAATACATAAAAGAGGCGAATGAAAGAGGAGGGATTTCAACAATAAGCTGGCATTTTGACAATCCGGCAACCGAAAAAAATGCCTGGGATAACACTCCAAATTCACTAAAAACCATTTTACCGGGTGAAAAAAATCATGTAAAATTCACATCCTGGCTTGATAAAGCAGCCGGTTTCTTTTTATCATTGAAAGATAAAAAAGGAAAAAACATTCCGGTTCTTTTCAGGCCTTACCATGAATTGACTGGTGGCTGGTTCTGGTGGGGAAAAGGAAACTGTACTCCCGAAGAATTTAAGGCAATCTGGAAATTCACTTTCGAATATCTTCAAAAAAAGGAGTTCATAATTTAATTTACGTATATAACACAAGTAGTTTCAACTCCAAAGAAGCTTTTTTAGAAAACTATCCGGGCGATGGCTATGCTGATATTTTAAGCTTTGACACTTACCAAAATGCTGATGACAAAAACGGTGAAAAATTCATAGCCGAAGTCCAGAGTCAGTTTAGAATCATAAATGAAATTGCTCAAAAAAAACATAAATTAATTGCTTTGGCAGAAGCAGGGTATGAAGCCATTCCAGATCCCAAATGGTGGACAGGCACTTTTTCTAAAGCTATTGGTGATTATAAAATTTCATACGCTTTGCTCTGGAGAAATCATGGCTGGCAGGAAAAAGAGCAAAAAATGCATTATTATGCTCCCTACCCTGGTCAGATAAGTGAAAAAAATTTTGTCGAGTTTTACAATCTTGATAAAACTTTATTTGAAAAAGACATTCAAAAACTATCAAAAAAATAAACTAACCTAACTACAACCTTTAAAATAAATCTAAATGCACGAAAAAATCAGCTTAAAAGAAAAAATAGGCTACGGACTTGGAGACGCCGCCTCTTCTATGTTCTGGAAAATATTCAGCATGTATCTGCTGTTTTTCTACACCGATGTTTTCGGACTGGCACCAGCAGTAGTCGGAACTATGTTTTTAATAACCCGAATCTGGGATTCCTGCTTTGATCCAATTGTTGGAATCATAGCTGACAGAACCAAATCCAAATGGGGAAAATTCAGGCCTTATTTATTATGGATTGCTATACCTTTTGCTGTAATTGGAGTTTTGACTTTTTACACTCCTGATTTTGATGAAAAAGGAAAAATAATCTATGCCTACGTAACATACTCTTTAATGATGATGATTTATTCCTTGATCAATGTTCCGTATGCTTCGCTTTTAGGAGTAATGTCTTCTGACCGAAAAGACAGAAACACATTATCCTCTTACCGAATGGTTTTTGCCTTTGGAGGAAGCCTTTTAGCTCTTTGGTTAATTGAGCCCCTTGTCAATTATTTTGGAGGAAACCTTAATTCAAAAAACGGCTGGCTAGCTACAATAGCTGTATTCGGAATTATAACAACCATATTTTTCTGGGCTTGTTTTTTCTGGACAAAAGAAAGAATAAAACCAATTGATGAGGAACAAACAAATCTAAAGGAAGATTTAAAAGATTTAGTAAAGAACAGGCCCTGGTGGATTTTACTGGGAGCCGGAATTGGGGCATTAGTATTCAACTCTATCCGTGACGGCGCAGCAGTTTATTATTTTAAATATTATGTAAGCAGCAATGTAAATTTTGATTTTAACCTTTTCGGAACAGATTTTCACATGACGCCAACTTCTATTTATTTAGTATTGGGACAGGCAGCCAATATTATTGGAGTCATTGCAGCAACCCCACTGGCTAATAAATTTGGAAAAAAGAAAACCTTTTTTGGTGCAATGACTTTTGCTGCAATCCTGAGTTTAATTTTCTATGTCTTCGGAAAAGAAGATATTTTCTTAATCATGAGTTTTCAAATATTAATTAGCATTTGTGCCGGCTGTATCTTTCCTCTTATCTGGTCTATGTATGCTGACAGCGCCGATTATTCAGAATGGAAACAAGGACGCAGGGCTACGGGATTGGTTTTTTCAGCATCATCAATGTCACAAAAATTCGGATGGACTATTGGAGGTGCAGGAGCTGGTTGGCTTCTGGGCTACTACGGTTTTCAGGCGAATGTTGAACAAACTGCCACGGCGCAAAACGGAATTCAGTTAATGTTAAGTATTCTTCCTGCAATTGCTGCAGCAATATCAGTCGGTTTTATAGCATTTTATCCTTTAACCGAAGAAAAGCTGCAAACTATAGAACAGGACTTGAATGCAAAAAGAGACCAAAAAAATAAAATACAGATTTAGAAATCAATTTATATGACAACAATAACGTCCGCTACATTTCAGGATAGAAAAATAGCATTAGAAAAGGAACATCAAACACTCATTCGACTAAAAAATGAACCTCAAAATACAATCGGAAACGGTATTTATCAGCGATATAAAAATCCGGTAATGACCGCTGCTCATGTACCATTGAACTGGCGCTTTGATTTCAACGAAAATACAAACCCTTTTTTACTGGAACGTATCGGAATGAATGCTGCGTTTAATGCCGGAGCCATCAAATGGAACGGTAAATATTTACTAGCCGTTCGTGTTGAAGGTATTGACAGAAAATCTTTTTTTGCCATTGCCGAAAGTCCAAACGGGATTGATAATTTCAAATTTTGGGACAAACCGTGCGTCATTCCGCAAACAGAAGAACCGGACACCAATGTGTATGATATGCGCCTGATTCATCATGAAGACGGCTGGGTTTACGGTATTTTTTGCACAGAAAGAAAAGATCCAAAGGCTCCAAAAGGAGACACTAGTTCAGCTGTAGCCAATGCAGGGATAGTCCGTACAAAAGATTTAGTGAACTGGGAAAGACTTCCTGATTTAATTTCGAATACAGGACAGCAGCGCAATGTTGTTTTACATCCTGAATTTGTTAACGGTAAATACGCCTTGTACACGCGCCCTCAGGATGGTTTTATTGATGTTGGATCTGGCGGCGGAATTGGTTTAGGCTATGTTGATGATATGGCAAATCCGGTTGTAAAAGAAGAAAAAATTATCTTCGGAAAACAGTATCACACCATATATGAATTAAAAAACGGCCTTGGCCCTTCTCCTATTAAAACAGAAAAAGGCTGGCTGCATTTAGCACATGGCGTTCGTAACACTGCTGCAGGTTTACGCTACACTTTGTATATGTTTATGACCGATCTGAATGATATTTCGAAAGTTACCCACGTTCCTGCCGGACATTTCATGGGACCAGAAGGTATCGAAAGAGTTGGTGATGTTTCAAATGTATTATTTTCTAACGGATGGATTGAAGACACTGATGGAACTGTTTACATCTATTATGCATCATCAGACACGAGAATGCATGTTGCTGTTTCTTCTACAGAAAAACTGGTTGATTATGTTACGAATACTCCTGAAGACACCTTTATCTCTGCAGGATCAGTAGAAACAATAATCAGTCAGATCGAAAAAAACAACGCAATATAATTCATGGTATCATCAATATTACAACAGCTAAAAACCGAATTATCAGCTGAACTTAGTTCTATTTTAGACTATTGGGCAAAAAACGCAATTGATAATAAAAACGATGGTTTTGTTGGTCAGATTGATAGCAATGAAAAAATAATTCCTGATGCTGATAAAGGTTGTGTTCTAAACGCAAGGATTTTATGGTCTTTCTCAGCCAGTTATCAGGTTACTCAAAATAAAGAACATAAAAAAATAGCAGAAAGGGCTTTTAAATGTATTTCAAATCATTTTTATGATCCTGAATTTGGAGGTTTATTTTGGAGCATCAATTCAGATACAACACCAAAAGATACTAAAAATCAAATTTATGGTTTAGCTTTTGCCATTTATGGATTGTCTGAATATTATATCATTTCGAAAGATGAAAAAGCTCTGACAATTGCAATCAATCTGTATTTAACAATCCAAAAATACAGTTACGACCCTGTAAAAAAAGGTTATTTAGAGGCATTTACAAGAGACTGGCAGCCTATTGAAGATTTGCGGCTGAGCAGTAAAGATGCTAATGAAAAGAAAACTATGAACACGCATCTGCATATTATTGAAGCTTATGCAAAATTATTCAGGGTATGGAAAAATCCAAAACTGCAAAGTGATATTATAGAATTATTGCAAACCATAGAAGAACATTTTATCAATACCAGAACGGGACATTTGCATTTGTTTTTTGACGAAAACTGGATTGAAAAACCAGATGTTATTTCGTACGGTCATGATATTGAAGCATCCTGGCTTTTATTGCAGTGTGCCGAAATTTCAGAAGATGAAAACCTGATTGCTAATTATAAAAGACATGCCATTCAAATAGCAGAAGTTACGCAGGAAGGTTTAGATTCAGACGGCGGTTTGTGGTATGAATTTGATCCAAAAAGAAACAAACTTATAGCAGAAAAACATTGGTGGGTACAAGCCGAAGCTTTAATAGGTTTTTACAATGCATACCAATTAACCCGTGATGAAAAGTTTTTAGACATTGTATTGAAAAACTGGGAATTTATAAAAAATCACATTTTAGACCAGCAAAATGGAGAATGGTTTTGGGGAGTTTACAAGGATTACAGCCTGATTCAGAAAGACAAAGCCGGCTTCTGGAAATGTCCTTACCACAACAGCCGTGCCTGCCTGGAACTGATACAAAGAATAAAAACTTAAATTATTTCACTTTCATAAAAACTGATTATTGCATTAAAAAAACAATTATGAAATCGCCACTAACAAGTTTGCAAAAGCAAAACCTACAAATAAAAAAGCGATCCCATATATGACCTTTAAAAAATAAATTTCACATATATGAAACAACTCTTTTTCTTTAGTTTATTATTTTTTAGCGCAATAAGCCATGCACAAACCAATCTGATTAAAAATGGTGGTTTTGAATCTGAAACGTTAAACTGGAATGGCGATGCTGCTACCCTGTCTCCATATTACAAAAAAACGGGTAAAAACAGCGCTGTCATTAATCAGTTTGTAGGTGCCGAATGGAAAGCAATTGATCAAATTATAAATATCCCGAAAAATTCTTATGCTATAGAATTCAGTGTTTGGGTAAAAGCAGATCAAGTTGAAGACGGTAAGGAAGCTTACAATGCCGGTTTAATGATTGCCGAATTTACAAATAGTGGTGGAAAGAAAATAATTTCCGAAAACATTGCACAAGTAAAAGGAACTGTGGACTGGACCAATTATAAAAAAACGGTTTTGGTACCTGAAAAAGCCAAACAAATCAGAATCATGCTGGCTTTGGCACAAATAAACGGTTCTATTTTTTTTGATGATGTAAATGCAACTGCCCTTTCTGAAGAAGAATATTTTAAGCTAAATCCAATAATTACAATTCACGAAGGCCAGAAAACAATTTCAACTCCAAAACAATTTTCTAACGGAAATTTCGAAGACAATCTAAACTCATGGAATGGCGCCGGAATTATTTCGGCTACAGATAAAAAAGAGGGCAATACCGCTGTAGAAATCACTTCAAAAACAGCCGAATGGAAAGCAATTGACCAGATAGCTGATATTAATAACGGAGATAAAACCATAGAAATTTCAGGCTGGTTAAAAGCAAAAGATATTCAACAAGGTAAAGATCCTTGGAATAACGGAATGTTTATCATCGAATTCAAAAAAAACGACACAACCAAAGCCTCAGAAGACCAAATTATTGGAACTGTAACCGGAACTACTGACTGGACAGCTTTCAAAAAAACGTTCCTAATTCCGGAAGGTGCAAAACAATACCGGATTATGGTTGCCATGAGTGTTTGTACGGGAACTTTATTAGCTGATAATATCGAAGTTAAGCTATCGAAATAAATTAAAAATGAAAAATACATTTCTAAAAACAGCATTTTTGAGTTTCTTGTCTTTGGCACTTACAAGCTGCTCATCTGATAAAGAATCAGATAACGAAGTTATAGTTGACCCGCCAACGCAGGATGATCCTCTGACTACACAAAATGTATCAAATTATATGGCCGATGCAAACGCATCAAAAGAAACCATAGCACTATTTTATAACTTAAAGAGACTAGGTAAAACCAAAATTGCAATTGGACAGCAGGATGCTTTCAATAACTTTTATCAGGATGCCGGTGGTGATTCGGATATCAAAAAAAACACGGGTTTTGATCCTGCTATCCTAGGGTCTGATTTTATGTTTATTACAGATAAAAACAACAATAATCAATCTAATAACTGGTTTTACCAGCAAGAGCAAAAGATTATCAGTGATACAAAAGCTGCTTATATCAAAGGAATGATCAATACTTTTTCATGGCATTTGAGAGAACCGTATAATGAAGATACTTTTTATACAGATGAAATGACAACCGACCAAAAAAGTAAGGCTTTTAAAAGTATTTTGCCCGGAGGAGCCAATCACGAATGGTACAAGAAAAAACTGGATAAGTTAGCAAGTGTATTTTTAAATTTAAAAGGTTCTAAAGGCGAATTGATTCCCGTAATCTTCAGACCTTTTCACGAATTTGACGGAAGCTGGTTTTGGTGGGGCGCTAATTTTTGTACTCCCGAAGAATATAAAACAGCTTACAAATTTACGGTTGAATATTTAAGAGATACAAAAGGCGTACACAATATCTTGTATGCTTTTTCACCTGACAGAACCTACTCAACCTCAACCGATTATTTAAGCAGGTATCCGGGAGATAAATATGTAGATGTTTTAGGAATGGATAATTACGGTGATTTTGACAATCAGGGTTCAACAGGAGCTGTTAAAGCAAATACCAAATTAAAAATCATTTCAGATCTTGCTAAAACTAAAGTAAAAATAGCAGCTTTAACAGAAACAGGTTATAGAGTTACAAGTTCAAACACGCCAATAAATGATTGGTTTTCTACCTATTTATATAATGCTTTGACATCAAATAGTATAGAAATAAGCTATATGATGTTCTGGACTAATGATAATAATGGATACTATGTTCCAAACTCCAGTGTTTCGAATGCAGCTGATTTTAAAAACTTTGCTTCAAAACCAAAATCGGCATTAGTAAATTCGTTGCCAAAAATGTATGAATTACCAAAATAGTTTCTTTAAAAATGTAAATTCCTAGCCCTGATAGAAGTGAAAATCCTTTTTTGCCGGGGTTCGGCACAAAAGATTGTAACGGATAGCAGGATTAGCTTCTAAAAATATACTATGAAAAACAGATTTTTAAAAATCCTTGGATTAACTTTACTTTTCTCCATTTTTTCTTGTCAGGCGCAGGAAAGAATTACGGTAAAAGGAACGCAATTTTATAAGGGAGACAAACCTTATTCTTACATTGGAACCAATTATTGGTACGGAAGTTTACTGGCATCTAAAAAAGTAGGCGACCGAAAAAGGCTGCTTCGGGAACTGGATTTTATGCAGAAAAACGGAATCGACAACTTGCGAATTTTAGTGGGTGCCGATGGTGGAAAATATGATTTTACAGTTCGTCCGGCTTTGCAGTATGAGCAGGGAAAATATGATGAGGATTTACTTGACGGACTGGACTTCCTGATGAATGAAATGAGAAAACGCAACATGTATGCGGTTTTGTATCTCACCAATAACTGGGAATGGTCTGGCGGAATGTCGCAATATCTCGAGTGGAATGGCAAAGGTGCTATTCCGATTCCGGCCATAGCTCCAAATACCTGGCCTCAGTTTATGGCATATACGCAGCAATTTTACAGTTGTGAACCTTGTATGGAAGGTTTGAATAAGCATGTAAAATTTATCATGACCCGTACCAATCCATATTCGAAAAAGAAATACAGTGAAGATCATACCATCATGGCCTGGCAGGTGGGTAATGAACCCAGACTTTTTACGGTAGAAAACGAAGAAAAGTTTACAATCTGGCTGAACAATATTGTCAATTTAATAGACAGTTTAGATAAAAACCATTTAATTTCTACAGGTTCTGAAGGTTTGAACAGTTCGAACGATGACATTGGAATTTTTGAAAGAACTCACAAAAACCCAAATATCGATTATCTGACCATGCACATCTGGCCAAAAAACTGGAACTGGTTTAAAGCGGATAATGCCGAAGCTACTATTCCTGCTACTATTGCAAATGCCGGAAAATACATTGATGCCCATGTTAAAGTTGCCAACAATTTGCAACGACCAATTATAATAGAAGAATTTGGATTACCAAGGGAAAACGAAAATTTAAATGCAGGAGCATCTTCTGTACACAGAGATCAATTTTACAATTTTATTTTTAATAGTGTTTTAGAAAACAAAAAAAATAATGGCCCGTTGCAGGCTGCGAATTTCTGGGGATTTGGAGGTGAAGGAAAAGCCGTTAATGAAACCGGAAAATGGAATCCGGGAGAACCTTTGACAACAGACCCGCCGCAGGAACCACAAGGACTGAATTCAGTTTTTAATGGTGATAAATCAACTTTAGAAATTGTAAAAAAATACAATAAAGAACTGAAGAAAAAATAATTCTCTTAACCATATAAGTGATTATAAGTACATTTAACTGGCTTTGTCAAAATTAATGGACTTGTAATCACTTCTGTCGTTTAAAACATATATTATGAAAAAAATATTTTATACCTTCTCAATTTTACTTTTTAATATCTGTTTTTCTCAACAGAAGCAAGATTTTACACTGGCATCTCCAAATGGAAAAATAAAAGTTAACATTGAAATCAGCGAAAAAATAACCTGGTCTGTTTTGCATGAAAAAGATTTGATTCTGACTCCATCATCGGTTTCAATGACGCTGGATCTGAATGAAGTTTTAGGAAAAAATGCTTCGCTTTTGAATTCAAAAAGAGAAAAAGTCAATACTACATTTCCATCACCATTTTACAAAAAGAGCAATGTAAAAAACCTGTATAATCTTTTGGTTTTAAATTTCAAAAATGATTTCAGTATTGAATATCGCGCTTTTGATGATGGTGTTGCGTATCGTTTTATAACTAAAAAGAAAAAAGACATTACAGTAAAAGCAGAAGAAGTTTCTTTGAATTTTGATCAGGACTACAATACTTTAATACCGTATGTTCGTGATTTAAGAAATCCGAAAGACCCTTATATTTCGTCTTTTGAAGCACAGTACGAAAACAAAAAAATCAGTGAATTTTCTAAAGATACTTTGGCATTTTTACCATTTTTAATTGATTTCAAAAACCGTAAAAAAGCTGTTTTTCTGGAAGCTAATCTCGAAGATTACCCTGGATTGTTTGTAACCAATACTAAATCTAAATCAGGTTTTGAAGCACGTTTTTCCAGATATCCGTTAAAGGAAACCAACGGCGGATTTAACAACATCAACCTACTAATTACGGAGAGAGCCGATTATCTGGTTAAAACCAAAGGAAGCCGGACTTTTCCATGGAGAGCGATTGTGATCTCTGAAAACGATGCTGAATTAGCGAATAATGATATGATTCAGAAATTATCCGAACCAACAAAAATTAAAGATCTTTCGTGGATCAAACCCGGAAAAGTAGCCTGGGACTGGTGGAATGACTGGAACATTTACAACATCGATTTTAAAGCAGGAATCAATACGCAGACGTATCAATATTACATTGATTTTGCCTCCAAAAACAAAGTTGAATATGTGGTTTTAGACGAAGGCTGGAGTCTGGAAGACAATATTATGAAACACAATCCAAATGTCGATTTGGAAGCTTTGATTGCGTACGGAAAAGAACGCAATGTTGGTGTTATTTTGTGGAGTTCCTGGATGGCTTTGACAAAAAACACAGCAGAAATTTTCAAAAATTATGCTGACTTAGGAATCAAAGGGTTTAAAGTTGATTTTCTGGATCGTGACGATGCCAAAATGGTAAATTCGGTTTATGATATTGCGCAAAAAGCTGCCGATCATAAATTGCTTTTGGATTTTCACGGTATGTACAAACCAACGGGAATTCAGCGCACTTTCCCTAACATTTTAAATTTTGAAGGCGTAAAAGGACTGGAAAACAATAAATGGACACCAAATGATGATGTTCCGTTGTATGATTGCTCAATTCCGTTTATCAGAATGATGGCAGGACCAATGGATTACACGCCTGGTGCAATGCGAAATGCAACTAAAAGCGAGTTCAAACCCAGCCATTCTAATCCGGTGAGTCAGGGAACAAGATCTCATCAATTAGCATTATACACGATTTTTGAAGCTCCCCTGCAAATGATGGCTGACAGTCCGACAGCTTATATGAAAGAACAGGAAAGCACTGATTTCATTGCTAAGATTCCAACCGTTTTTGATGAAACTGTAGCTTTAGATGGCGAAGTTGGGAAATTTGTTTCAATTGCACGTAAAAAAGCGAATGTTTGGTATTTAGGAGCCATTACCAATTGGGATTCAAGAGAGATAACCATTGATTTTTCTTTCCTTGAAAAGGACAAAAAGTATGAAGCAGAAATTTTATCGGATGGCTTAAATGCTGATAAAGCTGCTAATGATTACAAAAGAGAAACTGTAACAGTTGATTCAACAACAAAATTAAAATACAGAATGGCAAGCGGTGGCGGAATTGCAATGATTGTAAAATAAAAGAGACGCATAGCATTGCGTCTCTACATTTTACATTTCACACTAAGATGTTTTCAATCGCATTCAATTCATCATGAGAAAATTCAGTGTTCTGCAGACAGTCAATATTATTACATAATTGTTTTACAGAACTCGCCCCAATTAAAACAGACGTAATTCGTTTGTCTTTTTGCAGCCACGCCAGAGCCATTTGCGCTAAAGACTGGTTTCTGTTTTGAGCAATTTCATTCAATTGAATTAATTTCTGAATTCTTTCTGGAGTAACTTCGTCTTCTTTTAAATGTCCGTTTGGATTATGAGCGCGGGAATTTTCAGGAATTCCGTTTAAATATTTATCGGTTAAAAGCCCTTGTGCCAAAGGGGAAAAGGCAATGCACCCTACTCCTTTTTCTTCCAGAACATCTAATAAACCTTCTTCAACCCAGCGTACCAGCATGGAGTATTTAGCCTGATGGATCAAACATGGTGTTCCTAATTGTTTCAAAACATCAACAGCCACTCGGGTTTGTTCAGCTGAGTAATTACTGATTCCAACATATAATGCTTTTCCGCTTCGAACAGCGTAATCAAGCGCCATCATCGTTTCTTCAATTGGGGTTTCAGGATCCGGACGGTGTGAGTAAAAAATATCTACATAATCAATCTTCATTCTTTTCAAACTCTGGTCTAAACTGGATAAAAGATATTTACGGGAACCCCAGTCCCCATAAGGCCCATCCCACATCGTGTAACCTGCTTTTGTAGAAATAATGATTTCATCACGTAAATTTCCCTGAAAATTATGCCAAAGTATTTTACCAAAATTGGTTTCTGCCGAACCTGGAACCGGTCCGTAATTGTTTGCCAGATCAAAATGAGTTATTCCTTTATCAAAGGCTTCTACAGCTATACTTTCAGCATTTTCAAAATTATCTACCGATCCGAAATTATGCCATAATCCTAAAGAAATTTCAGGTAATAGCAACCCGCTTTTTCCACATCTGTTGTATTTCATTAATTAAAAGTTTAATAGTTTAGTTTTTTTTAGGTTTTAAAGATAAAAAAACTCTCACAGATTTTGCAGATTTAGGAGATAATAAATCTTCCTGATCTGCAAAATCTGCGAGAGAAAATAGTCTTTTTTGGTTAATCTTAAAACTATTCCTTTATCTCAAATCCACGCTCTAAACCTGAATCAGAACTTCCTCCAACTTTAAGTTTAAAAGTCCCAGGTTCAACCAAGTAATTTCCGTTATTATCAAAAAAACCAAGTTCTGCATCTGTCAAAGTAAAGTTTACTGTTTTAGTTTCTCCTTTCTTCAAACTTACCAATTCAAAACCTTTCAGTTCTTCAACCGGTCTGGCAATGCTGGCAAAATCATCGTGAATATATAACTGAACAACTTCCTTTCCATCATAATCACCTGAATTCGTAACTTCAACACTTACCTGAACCGGCTCTCCTTTTGCAAAAGTTGTCTTATTTAATTTCAGCTTTTTATAATCGAAAGTTGTATAACTCAATCCGAAGCCAAAAGGAAACTGAGGCGTTTTTTCTACATCGGAAAAATGCGACCAGAACACATTTTTATCAACATTTACAGGTCTTCCTGTACTGTAATTGTTATAATAAATGGGAACCTGACCTACGTTTCTTGGGAAAGAAATTGGAAGTTTCCCGCTTGGGTTATAATCTCCGTATAAAACCTGGGCTACTGCATTACCTGTTTGAGTTCCTAAATGCCATGCTTCTACAATTGCCGGAATATGTTCTGCTGCCCACGGAATAGTCAACGGACGCCCATTGTTTAAAACCAAAACGATATTTGGATTCACCTTATAAATATCTTCCAATAATTCCTGCTGTAATCCCGGTAAATCAAGGTTTGTTCTGCTGCGCCCTTCACCACTCTGAAAACCATGTTCGCCTAAAACCATTACTACAACATCTGCGTTTTTAGCCGCTGTTTTCGCTGCTTCAAATCCGGTTTTATCGGTTGTGTTAAAAACGACCTCATCCAAAAAAGTCGCTTTCCCAACAATTAAATCAGCTCCTTTTTCAAAAATGAGTTGGTTGTCTTTGTATTGCTGCATCCCTTCTAAAACTGAAACCGCTGTATTATCTTCTGCAGCGATTCTCCAGCTTCCCAACGGGCTGTTTTTATCATTTGCCAAAGCGCCGATCAAAGCAATTTTTTGTCCGGACTTCTTTAGCGGAAGCAAATTTTTATCGTTTTTCAACAATACAATTGACTTTTTCGCCATATCCAAAACACCGTCGTTGTTGGTTTTATTTCTGATAGTTGCTTTTTCACGTTTTTCATCACAATATTTGTACGGATCATCAAATAAACCCAGTTCAAATTTCACGCGCAAAATTCTTCTCACAGCATCATCAACTAAAGCTTCCTTAACTTTTCCTTCTTTCACTAACTTGGCTAATTCGGCAACATATAAATGCGACTCCATATCCATATCAGAGCCTGCAGTTACTGCTTTTAATGCAGCATCTTCACCATCTTTGGCATAACCATGCGGAATCATTTCACGAACCGAAGCCCAGTCTGAAACCACGAAACCATCGAACTTCCATTTGCCTTTTAAAATGTCTCTTTGCAGAAAAACATTCCCGGTTGCCGGGATTCCGTTTACCAGATTAAACGAGTTCATAAAGGTTCTCACGCCTGCTTGTGTCGCCGCTTTAAAAGGAGGCAAAACAGTATTGAATAATTTCGAATTACTGATATCAACCAAATTATAATCACGACCGGATTCTACATATCCATACGCTGCAAAATGTTTCGCACAGGCTGCTATTGTGTTTACTTTTGCCAGATCAGCAGTTGTTTCTCCCTGAAATCCTTTTACTCTCGCAACAGCAATTTTGCTTCCCAGATACGGATCTTCTCCGGCGCCTTCCATCACACGTCCCCAGCGCGCATCGTTTGTAATATCTACATTAGGACCAAAAGTCCAGTTAATTCCGGATGCCGAAGCCTCATCTGCCGCAATCGCAGCTGACTTTTTAATTGCATCCAAATCCCAGCTCGCCGCTTCTGCTAACGGAATTGGACTTAACGTTTTGTAGCCATGAATGACGTCAAAACCAATAATCAGCGGAATCCCCAACCGGGTTTCTTCCACAGCAATTTTCTGCACCGCACGAACCTCCTTCACACCGCGAACTGTGAGCATACTACCTACCCATCCTTTTCTCAGATGTTCGTATTTTAACTCGGCATTTCCGCCTTTTGGAGCGGGTCCCGTCACATCCCAAAAACCATTATACTGATTCATTTGTCCTACTTTTTCTTCAAGGGTCATCAATGGCAAAAGCAAATCAATGCGTTGTTCAATCGTTTTATTTTTATCCAGATACGGTTTCTTCTGTGCATTCATATTTCCAGCAGTAAACAGGGCAAAAACCCCAATAATTAGTATTTTTTTATTTTTCATGATAATTAGTTTCATATTTTGGGCGTGTCCCTTGCCAAAAAAAGGCAAGTGTCGGGCTTTCGGCTATATCTTTTGTTCCGTTTCTCTTCACAAAAGGATACCGCCTCTATCCCTCACGCGACGGGTAACGAGAACTTTTTCGGTTGTTAAGGAATTACAATTATCCACAATCTTGTCATTCCGAGGAACGAGACCAAAGTGATAGCGAACAGACGAAGTAAATCACACTCGGAATTCCTCAATCAAAATCGCCAATCTTCGTCGAGCTTCTTGTGTGATTTCTCCTTCGTCAAAATGACACAAAAAAGCGTGTAAACTTTTACTCCGAAATAAAACAGGAAGCCGGCAGATTCGCTTTATTAAACAAATCAGACTGAATTGTATTTCCCCACGCAAATCTCACTTTTGCAGGATTCAGCACTTTTTTACTCGTTACAATGACCTGATTATTTTTTATCGAAGCTTCTGCAGGATAAAAAGTTCCATCAGCACCGGCAATTTCAAACTGTTTCGTGATTTTATCTTTAAAATACAATCCGTCAGCATAATCAAAAGAGACAGTTACTTTGTTTTTATCAATTTTGATTTCTTTAAAAAGTGGTCCGTTTACCAGATTAGAATTGGTTTTATAAGTATTTGCCAATGCTAAATTTGCTAATCTAATTCCAACGGATTTTTTATCCTTAGGGTGAATATCAATCGTATCCGAAACATCACTGATAACGACCATTCCGGTATTATTGATTTCCTTTAAAAGTTTTCGCTGGGAGTTGCGAAGGGTAACATTTGAGAAGTTGTTACTGCCTGTTTTAAAAGGCGCAATTTGAACATAATAAAAAGGGAAATCATCCTGCCAGCCTTTTCGCCATGACGTAATCAAAGCCGATAATGTTTTATTATAAACTTCTGAACCCACATTGGATTCGCCCTGATACCAAAGAGTTCCTGCAATTTTAAACCCGACAAATGGGTAAATCATCGCATTGTAGGCACGTCCTGGCTGTCTTGGTCCGTATTCCTGCTCGTTTAGTTTTTTGGCATTTTCTAATAAAACAGCATCGTTCTGAACGACTTCTTCGGGCATCCAGATTTCTGCAGGAGTTCCGCCCCAGTTGGAAGAAATTAATCCGATAGGGACATTTTTTAAATCTTCACGTAAACGTTTGGCAAAAAAGTAACCCACCGCACTAAAATATTTCATGGTTTCCGGAGTCGATTCGGTCCAGTTTCCCAGTAAGTTGTTTTGAGGTGTCATTGCGGTTAATTTTGGAACGGTAAAAAAACGAATGTTAGGATTTGTTGCATTTTTAGCCTCTTCCTCGCCATTATCGATTCCCCAGCTTACAGACATTTCCATATTCGACTGACCAGAACAAACCCAGACTTCGCCAATTAAAATATTCTTTAGTACAACCTCATTATAACCTTTTATTGAAATCGTATAAGGTCCTCCGGCTTCAGGCGTTTTGATTTTGAGTTCCCATTGCGCCTGATTGTTTGTTGTAACTTTATATTCATGATTATTCCAGCTGGAAACCAATTTGATTTCCTCTTTTGGATTGCCCCAACCCCAAATTTTGACTTCGGAGTTGCGCTGCAATACCATATTATCGCCAAAAATATTAGGAAGGGAAACGTTTGCCATCATCGTACCTGAAATCAGAGAAAAAACAAACTTAAATATATTATTTTTCATTTAGCAGATTTTTTAAAAAAGGACCATATTCGGCAGCCATAATTTTGTGCTCTTCAATATTTGGATGTCCGGAACATCCGCTTGGTGTCATAGGCTTAAATTTGAATATCAGAATTGGTTTGTGTGATTTATCAGTATCAAATTCGGCTTTTATTTTATTCAGGCAGTCTTCAAAAATTACGGCTTTTTCTCCGTTTACCATTGGGCTGTTTGTTAAAACCAATTGTGCATTTGGATTATGCTGGTATAACATCTTTATAAAATTGACATAATTCGAAACATATTTTTCAGGACTAAAAGGCGAACGTTCTTTGATGCCGTCACCATTAGAAAAATCATTGGTTCCTAACGCAATGCTGATAATTTCAGGCTGAAAAGCAAAATCATATTTAGGTTTTGAAGAGTCTTTTGTCAAATACAAATTTTCATAAACAGCAGGCATAATTGGTGCATCAGAACCTTCTTCATTCCAGTTGCGATAAATTCCGATTCCGGAAACGGAACTCAATAAATAATCGGCATCAATATTTCTGGACAAGACGGGTCCGTAGGCATAAAATCCATTGTGATGGTCAAAATATTCGCCCTGATTACACGGAATTGTGGATGGATCATTTGCTGCACCACTAGTTATGGAATCTCCAATAAATTCGATTTTTTTCTTTCTGACTGGAGTTATTGTCATTAATTTGGCTGTAGTTCCGGCAAATAAAACATTGCCCATTGTGGCTTCCGTTCCTTTATAGATAGTTAACGTATGTACTTTTTGACTGGAAGTAACTTTAATTTCAAAAGACTGAACCGGTCCCTTTTCGACTCTTACTTTTCCCATATACTGCCCATCAAGTTCTAACACCACATAATTATGATGTTCCCACGAATCAATACTTTGGAGTAAAACAGAACATTTTTCGCCTGAAAAATTAAACGATACCGAAGCTGCAGTCCCGATCAGAACAGCTTTATTATCCTGCAGTACATCTACTCTTCCGGCATATAAAAAGGTTTTTACTTTAGTTTGCGAAATCGACATTACGGAAATCAGCAAAAACAAAATTAAATAAGGTATTTTTTTGATAAACATAATTTATTCGTTAAAATATAAATACATTTCACAAATATATCCGAATTACATTTTACAGAAAGATACTAAAATATCAAAAAGCAATAAAAAAATACCAAAAACGTTTATTAAATCAGCCTCTTTTTGCTATTCTAAACAAACACTTTACCTTTATAAACTAATATTTATCTGCCCGCTCACATGAAAACTACTATTCCCACCCTGTTTCTTTTGCTTACTATTTTATTTTCTTCTTTTACTTTAAAAAAAGACAACAAAACACAATCTGATTCGGTTAAAAAATCCAGACTGAAATTGAACGGGATTCTGTCATCTCGTATGCAAAAAAATATTTAGGAACACGATATTTGTATGCAAGCAGCAATCCAGACAAAGGATTTGACTGTTCGGGTTTTGTATCTTACGTTTTCAAAAATTTTGGTTTGACCTTACCCAGAAGTTCTGGTGGTTATAAAAATGTGGGCAAGACCTTAAAACCTGATGAATTTAAAGTTGGGGATGTATTAGTATTTTATGGTTACAAGGACAAAAGTGTAATAGGTCACGTTGGCATCATTTGCGAAGCCAACGGAATGCAATCGAAATTTATACACGCTTCATCCGGAAAAGCCCAAAAAGTGACTATCACAGCACTTGATGAAGAACATTACACCAAACGTTTTTATAAATGTGTTGATGTTTTGTCTGAATAATTTGTTACAACCCGAGGTGACTTTAGAAAATAAGCTAAGAATTAGCAAAATATTTTTTTCACGCAGATTTAAACAGATTTTTTATGGACATGCCAAAAAACTAATTAAATCTGCTGTAATCTGCGTGAAAAATTAACGTAGCTGCCTTATTTACTCTTCCGTCAATAACTTAATCAGGCTTTCGTCTTTTTGGTAAATATCCTTATAGAAATTCAGCTGACCTTCGCGATCTACCCAGGCGGTAAAATAACCAATATAAACCGGAACTTTTTTCTTCAGTGTATACCAGCTTTCTTTTCCGGCATGCATGGCTTTGTCTATTCTTTCCGGAGTCCATTTCGGGTCATCTTTCAATAATTCAATAGCCAGTTCACGTGGTTTTGCTACACGCACGCAGCCATGGCTAAAAGCCCTGCTTTCTCTTTCGAACAAACTTTTTGAAGGCGTATCATGAAGATAAATGTTACTGGAATTCGGAAATAAAAACTTCACAAGTCCAAGTGAGTTATTTTTCCCTGGAAGCTGTCGAACCGCCCCATTATTCCATTCTAAGTTTTTCTTTGCCAGATAGTTTTTGTCTTTCGCCATTCCAGGTTTTATTTCGCTTTTGATAATACTTGGCGGAACATTCCAATACGGACTAAAAACAATATTATTCATCATTCCGCTGAAAATAACTGTTTTGGTCATTGTCCTGCCTACCACAACTGGCGATATAAAAGCAATTTTACCATCTTCGACTATATACAATCTAAATTCGGGAATATTGACTTCGATGTATTTTTTGCCTTTTTCAAGTTCCGGATCAATCCATCGGCAGCGTTCCATATTGGCAATGATCGTTTTGATCCGGTCTGATACCGGGATATTAAAATCATTAATATGTTCTGATAAAATAGTATTCTTTGGCGCATAGCCATGCCTCAATTCATAATTTTTGACTGCTTTCATCAAAACCGTATCACAAACAGCACTTTTATTATCTTCCTTAATATCTCCGGTTACAAAAAGCCTTTCCCTGATTTGCGAAATTATTGCCGAAGAATCTCCTAATTTCAAACCTTCATAATCTTCTCCAGCTTCAATTGTTTTCCAGCCTCCCTTTTTTCGATATCCCTATATTGATGAAGTGCATCACGAAGCTTGTAATACTGGCTGAACATCTTGCTTTTCCTGTCATCGCTTATAGTCGATTTTTCAAAAAGAGAATCGGTTAAAACCTGATAATTAAGTTTCTTTCTAGGAAGCAGCCATTCTAGTGAAATAGATGTTTTCTCGTCAAAACCTCTGTATACTTTTTCTGCATAATAGAAATACAAATTGGTAATCATCAAATCTGTATTGACTTTTGAAAGTTTGTTTACCGAATTGTTCTCAAAAATTAAATTGATTTCTTTATACGGAAAATTGGCTTTTAAACCCTCATTTTCTAAACCTTTATATTTGTCATACAGCGTATTTCCAAACTCCACAACACCTTTGTTATCGAGCCATAATTGTGTAGATTGTTTTTTTGTGTATAAAGCAGCAACCTCATCCTGAAAATTTTTCAATTTAGGATACGCTTCATAAAATCCGGCGATTGCCAAACTGTCAATGGTAAGTTTTAATTCCGGAATGACGACCTCTGTTTTCTTTAGATTTTCTTCTTTTTTATCCCCTTTTGAATTGCAGGAAACAGCAATAGAAACAAGTATAATAACTGTAAAACTGCACCAAATTTTCATAATAATTTTTTGAATAAAATTAGAAAAGTTTCCGTAAAAACAAATTCATTTCAAAATAATATTTTGGCATAAAAAAACTCCCGACACATCACATGTCGGGAGTTTTCCACCTTTATATAATCAACTTTATTTTAGATAACTGTGCCTTTCAGAGTCAGGACTTTAGGAGTTGCTTCTCCACTTGTTGTAACTGTAACCGTTTTGGTAAAAGCTCCTTTATTTGCCGCATTGTAAGTTGCTGTAACTTTTGCAGATTTCCCGGGAAGGATTGGTTCTTTAGTATAATCTGTAGCAGTACATCCGCATGATCCCTGAACATTTGTAATTACAACAGCCGTCTTTCCGGTATTTTTAAATTCGAAAACAATTGCTTTTGGCGTTCCTTGTGGAATTTGTCCAACATCAATTGTTTCTGCTTTCCATACAATAGTAGAAACATCAAACTTACTTTCTACTTTTGAAGCGATCACTTTTATAGGTGTAATTGCCGAAAAGGACATTAATCCTAAAGCTAATACCAACATTGTAATTTTTAAAATTTTCATAGTATTTTTATTTAAATTGGTAAATGGTTTAATTTTATATTTCAAAAGTACCTTTCCAAAAATCAATTCGCTGTTAACCGGTTTCAAATATTTGTTAATGACCTGTTAACTGCTATTTTTAATTTAAAATTTGATTAATATTACACTTTCTAAAAAGGAGATTCCCTTGAAAATAAACAGACTCAACAGCATCATTATCCTCGGATTAATAGCCATTATCGGTATATTGATCGCTCAATTGCTGTGGACAAAAGAAGCTTTTACATTAGAACAAAAAAAGCTGAGCCAGAAAACACATATTGCCCTGCTGGAAGTTGCAAAAAAATTATACGAAGGCACTAATCACGAATTGCCGGCACAAAATCCGGTACAGAAAATTGCCAATGACTATTATATTGTAAACATTGATAATGATTTTGAACCTGATATTCTGGAGTTTTATCTGAAAACTGAATTTAAAAAAATGAATATCACGACAGATTTTGAATACGCCATGTACAACTGTCAAAGCGACGAAATGATATATGGAAATTACATTTCTTTATCGGATAAAGGAAGAGCTAAACAATCAGTATATTTTCCGAAACACAAAAATCTGGTCTATTATTTTGCTGTACGTTTTCCGCATGAAACGACTTATTTATTTAGTTCCATGCGTTTTTGGTTTGTATTGTCTATTGTTTTGATTTTTATTTTACTGATTTACGTCTATTCGATTTTGACTCTTCTGCAGCAAAAAAAATATTCAGAACTCCAGCGTGATTTCATCAATAATATGACCCATGAATTTAAAACACCTTTATCTTCTATTTTAATTGCTTCTAAATATTTAATCGGGCAGGAAAAAATTAAGGAAGACAAAAAGCTGTACACTTATACCGATATCATCATTAACCAGAGTAATAAACTAAACAGTCATATTGAACAGATTTTAAACATAGCCAAATCTGATTATACGCCACTCGAATTAAAGAAAGAATCCTTATTAATCATCCCTGTTATTGAGGAAGTAATCGAAAATATTCGTTTGAAATACCCGGAAATCTCCATTAAAATTAAAACAGATTCAAACCATTACGAACTCGAAACCGATAGATTTCATTTTACCAATCTGGTTTATAATTTACTCGATAATGCTGTAAAGTACTGCAATGAAAAGCCTGAAATTACGGTTGGAATTTTCACAGAAAATAAGTTCTTAAAACTGTCCTTTGAAGATAACGGAATCGGAATCGCTTCTAAAAATATTTCATTTATATTTGATAAATTTTACCGGATACAGAATGAAAAAAGTAATGAGGTTAACGGTTTTGGATTAGGTTTGTATTATGTAAAAAAGATTTGCGACCTTCAAAACTGGAAAATTTCCGCAATAAAAAACCATACAAAAGGTATCACCATAACTTTGTCAATCCCATATAAAAATGAGCAGCTTTAAAATCCTTTATACCGAAGATGATGAAACATTGGCCTTTTTAACCAAAGACAACCTTGAACAAAACGGCTATGATGTAACACATTGTTCTGATGGAAAATCAGGTTTAGAAAGTTTTAAAATGGAGGATTTCGATATTTGCATTTTTGATATCATGATGCCAAAAATGGATGGTTTCGAATTAGCATCAGAAATTAGGAAACTCAATACTGATATTCCAATTATTTTTCTCTCTGCTAAAACTTTAAAAGAAGACCGGATTAAAGGACTGCGTTTAGGCGCAGATGATTACCTCGTAAAACCTTTCAGCATTGAAGAATTAATATTAAAAATTGAAGTCTTTTTAAAACGTTCACAAAAAAACAACAAATCCGAAAAATCGATTTATGAAATAGGAAAATATCAGTTTGATACTAAGAACTTTATTCTTTTTAATAACGAAGAAAAGATTGGTCTTACACAACGCGAAGCTGAATTGTTGAAATTATTTCTCGATAATAAAAATTCTGTATTAAAAAGGGAGCAGATTTTAAACGCACTTTGGGGTACTGACGATTATTTTATGGGACGAAGCCTGGACGTTTTTATTTCGCGTCTTCGAAAAATTCTCGCAAATGAAAAAGGTATTTCTATTGAAAACCTGCATGGAATCGGATTCCGATTTGTAATTGAATAGTTGTTTTTTGTCATTCCGACGAAGGAGGAATCTCCACAATACTATTCCGCATAGTTAAGAACTTAAACAAATCTTTGGCGAGCTACTTACGAAGATTCCTCCTCCGTCGGAATGACAAACTAAATTTTTATTCAAACATGGAGTTTAAAAAATCTAAATCAGGATTAATTGTTTTAATTAATGCTATTTTTTTCTCTCTCCTCCATCCTTTTATTTCTTTTTCTCTCGCTATTGATTCTTGAATCCAATTAAACTTCTCGTAATAAAGCAAAAATCCAACATTGTATTTTGAAGCAAAAGTTTTATTATTTGTAGTTATATTTTCTGCATGCTCAATCAATCGCTTTTTTATATTATTTGTTACACCTGTATAAAAAACAGATTTGGCTTTATTTGTAATAATATATATGTAGTAAGTATGAACCCTTCTTGAAAACACATGATGTAAATAATAACAATTCAACTACAAATAAAGAATATTCTGTAAATATAATTTAAAAAATCATTTGTATTTTTAAGTTCTAATTTTGTCAGATTATGAAACTGCATCATTTGCGAAATGCCACTTTAGTCATTGAAACAGAAAAACATATCATCTTAATTGATCCTATGTTAGGAAAAAGGAAAACTATAGCTCCTTTTGCCCTTTTTCGTTATCCACCAAAGAGAAACCCGCTGACTGCGCTTCCAAAAAACAGCAGGGAAATTTTGAGTAAAGTCACACATTGTCTGATAACGCATTTGCATCCGGATCATCTTGATAAAGCCGGTGAAGTTTTTCTAAAGAGAAAATCAATACCTGTGATTTGCAGTACAAAAGACGAAAAAAAGATAACGCAACGTGGTTTAACTGTTATGCAAACTTTGGATTACTGGAAACCCCAAAATTTTCTGGACGGAAAAATAACAGGTATTCCGGCCGTTCACGGATATGGCTTCATAGCCAAACTGATGGGAAATGTGATGGGATTTTTTATAGAACTTCTTAACGAAAAAACCATTTACATCAGTTCTGATACTATTTTCACAAAAGATACAGAGAAAGTTCTGACCGAACTGAAACCTGACATTGCAACCGTTGCCTGCGGTACTGCAAGATTAGATTTTGGACAGCCACTATTAATGAGAATGAATGATATCCTTAAATTTACTGCACTGGCACCCTCGAAAGTTTTTGCCAATCATTTAGAATCTCTAAATCATTGCCCGACAACAAGGGAAGAACTTAAAAAAGCCTTGGCTGAAAATAATCTTTTATATAAAACCGCTGTTCCTAATGATGGGGAATGTGTGGAATATTAGCTACAAAACCAGCAATCCAAATTCCCGTAAGGTATTAACTGGTTTTGAATACCAAAATAATTCAAAATCTTCTAATGTGGTTTCGAAATCATTTTTGACTTCCTGAAAAGTATAATTTTTACTGTTTGAAACCGTTATTTTTTTCAGGATTTCGACCAGCCATTCTCCTTCTTCTTTGTTTGTCTGAATGGTAAAACTTTCTTTTTTATCGTGAAAAGTCAGCGACATCATTTCCCAGCTTCTTCCTTTTTTTGATTTTGTAAAACTTTCTGCCGAAGGTTTTCCGCCCAGCCAGACTACTTTTGCATTTGGCTTGGTATTGAAATCGTTTTGTTCTTCTAAAGCATTAAAAATAAAATCGGGATGGATTTTTGTTTTCGGAATTTTAAAATCGAACCAATCCTGTAATTCATAATCAAAACAAATTCCGTGCATGAAATTAAAAAGTGATTTCTTTAATCCAAAGCTGAATTTATCATGATTTATTCCTGTTGAATCGGTATAATCAATATCATTATTCGCAAAAGTTCCGATGGTCTCTGTTTTTTTGGTCACGCCAAATTGTTCCGGATACAATCCAACCGGACTATGTGCTGTTAATGCAAACTGATGCCAAAATCCGGATTGCAAAACTCCGGCTTCAAACAATTGACGCACCATTTCGAGACTGTCAACGGTTTCCTGAATCGTTTGTGTTGGATACCCGTACATTAAATAGGCATGCACCATGATTCCTGCTTCGGTAAAATTTCGTGTTACTTTGGCAACCTGCTCTACTGTTACGCCTTTATCGATCAATTTTAACAATCGGTCTGAAGCTACTTCCAATCCTCCTGAAACGGCTATACAGCCCGAAGCTTTTAGCAATAAGCACAAATCTTTTGAAAAGCTTTTTTCGAATCGAATATTTGTCCACCAGGTTACAGCTAATTTTCTTTTTAAAATTTCAAGCGCCAAAGCACGCATCAAGGCTGGCGGAGCCGCTTCATCTACAAAATGAAAGCCATTTTGTCCCGTTTTTTCAATTAATTCTTCTATTCGGTCACAAAGTAAATTGGCCGCAACAGGTTCGTAAACTTTTATATAATCTAAAGAAATATCGCAAAATGTACATTTTCCCCAATAACAGCCATGAGCCATAGTGAGTTTGTTCCAACGTCCGTCACTCCACATTCTGTGCATCGGATTTACAATTTCGATAACCGAAATATATTTATCCAAAGGCAGATCTGAGTAATCCGGAGTTCCTACAAATGCTTGTTTATAATCGTGTTTTAGAGAATTATTTTTATAGACAACTTCTCCTTTTTCCAGTAAAAAGTTCTTTTGTATGAATTGTAATCCGGGTTTTCTAAATTGAAAATTAATTCTTCAATTGGCACTTCGCCATCATCCAAAGTAATAAAATCGAAAAATTCAAAAACGCGTTTGTCCGAGAGTGAACGCAATTCAGTATTCGGGAAACCGCCTCCCATCGAAATTTTAATTTCGGAATGGTTTTGTTTCACCCATTGTGCACATCGGAATGCACTGTATAAATTCCCAGGAAAGGGAACAGAAATTAAAAACAATGTTGGTTTTACAGTTTCTATTCTTTCTTTCAAAAGTGAAATTAAAATCGAATCAATATAAGTCGGTTCTTTTTGTAAAGCTTCGTACAATGCATCAAAAGAATTCGCACTTCGACCCAAACGCTCTGCATATCGGCTAAAGCCAAAATTTTCATCGATACATTCGACAATAAAATCCGAAATATCTTCCAGATATAAAGTCGCCAAATGTTTTGCCTTGTCCTGAGTTCCCATGGTTCCGAAAGCCCAGTCGAGTTCTTCTAATTGTGCAAAACGGGAAGCTTCCGGAAGAAAATCTTCCTGACAAATCTGCAGCGCCAAAGTTGGATTTTTCCCCTGTAAAAACTGAATTACCGAATCGATTGTTTTAATGTATTCGTCCTGTAATGCAAAAATGCGTTTAGAATTATCTGAAACTTCTTGATTAGAAACTTCAAACCTGAAACTTGAAACCTGAAACAAATCAACCAATCCTTTTTTCGAAAACAATTCCAAAATCACGTCAATTCCCAAATCAGCCTGAACAGATTCTATATTTTTCGTATTCAGAAAACCTTTTATATACGCTGTTGCCGGATACGGTGTATTCAGCTGAGTAAAGGGCGGTGTGATTACAAAAAGTTTTGTTTTCAAAAGGAAATATTTTCTGCAAAAATACGGGATATTTATTTTGTTTTCAGGAAAAGATTCAACAGGTTGTTTTCGTTTAATTTTGTAGATATTTAATTACATTTGCGGCGATTCAAATTATCGGGATGAAACATACACTACTTTTATTTTTCTTTATAAGCACTTTCACATTATTTTCTCAAAATAAAAATCATTCTATTGGATTCAAGGAAAACAAAGGTCAGATTATGGATCAAAAAGGAAAACCGAATACTGCTGTAAAATATTTATTGAATTCTAATGGACTAAACGTGCAATTAAAGAAAAATGGATTTTCTTATGATATTTATGAAGTAAAAAAGATTCCTGTTTCTCCTTCAAAAACATCAAAAACACTTCCATATCAGATTCCGGAAAAAGATAAAGACAAAAAACCAGAATATAATCTGGAATATAAATTTCACAGAGTTGACATTGATTTTGTTAATTCAAATTCTAAAGTTGAGTTGATTACAGATCAACAATCTAAAGATTTTGACAACTACTATAATGTTCCAGACAAACCGGAGGGAATTGTTGGAGTCCATCAATACAAACAGATAACTTACAAAAATATCTATCCAAATATTGATGTTGTTTTTACAATTCCGGACGACCCTCAAAAAACGGTTGAATACAATTTTGTGATTCATCCAAAAGGAAAAATTTCAGATATTCAATTAAAATTTAATGGTGCCGAAACGGATTTAGTTAATAATAAAATCCAGATGAATGTTCATTTCGGAAAAATGGAAGAAACACTTCCTGCTAGCTGGGTTGAAGATGGTACTTCTAAAAAAGAAGTTGCTGTTGAATATCGGAAGATTAAAAAAGATGTTTATGGATTCACTTCTACAAATTTAGTTTCTGACAAAACTGTGATTATCGACCCTGTTCCAATAAGGCTTTGGGGAACTTATTATGGAGGAGAAGGAGAAGAGAATAATTTTAATGGAATCGTTAAAACAAACAATCAATTTGTTTACATCGGAGGATATACTACAAGTGTAACCAATATTTCAACTACTGGGAGTTATCAACCAAGTTTTATTTACGCTGACGATGCATTTATTACTAAATTTGATCCTAATGGTCAGAGAGTGTGGAGTACGTATTATGGAGGATCACACAGAGATATATTCAGAGCTATAGATTTTGATTTAAATGACAATATTTATGCAATAGGAATAACTGGCAGTACAAATAATATTGCTACTCCAGGCACACATCAAACAGCTTATAATGATTGGTATGACGCAATGTTAATTAAGTTCGATTCAAACGGACAAAGAATATGGGGTACCTATTATGGAGGAGAAGGTATAGAGGAAGTCACTAGTATTAAGATTGATTATAACCAAGATGTAATTATTGCAGGAGGATCACATAGCAAAAATAATATTACTACAGCAAATAGTTTTAAACCTGTTG
This sequence comes from Flavobacterium gyeonganense, assembly GCF_029625295.1. Classification (NCBI taxonomy): domain Bacteria; kingdom Pseudomonadati; phylum Bacteroidota; class Flavobacteriia; order Flavobacteriales; family Flavobacteriaceae; genus Flavobacterium; species Flavobacterium gyeonganense. Next base: position 817,011 of record NZ_CP121112.1, read on the forward strand.
TTCCTTCTGCCTTAAATGGTAATAATCAAGGAGAAGACGGCTTTTTAGCAAAATTTACCTCAAATGGACAAAGAATATGGGCGACATATTATGGTGGTAATGACGGACACGATTGGATTTCTTCAATTGATATTGATTCAAACAACAATATTTTTTGTTCCGGAACTACCAGTAGTTTCCAGGGAATTGCAACTTCTGGATCCTACAGAGAAACATTCAATTACGATACCATGTTATGGAATGATACTTTTATTGTAAAATTTAACACAAATGGAGAAAGATTATTTGGAACTTATTACGGTGGGTTAGATTATGATGTTAATTCTCAAATATTAATTGACAAAGAAGATAATTTTATAATTTCTGGTTATACCAGAAGCATTGATGGCATTGGAAAAACAAATTCTTTTCAGCCAAACAACAATGGCCAATATGATTCTTATTTAGCAAAATTTTCTAATAATGGAAATTTAATTTGGAGCACATTTTATGGAGGTGAAGGACTTGACGGTCACTGGGGGAAAAATTCAATTGCCATTGACGAAAACAACTCTATTTATTTTTATAGTAGTGGAACAAGTAATAATAATATTTCTACAGATGGTTCTTATCAGGAAAATCTAGAAGGATATTCCAATTTATATATAGCTAAATTTAAACCCAATGGAGAAAGAATCTGGGGAACCTACTATGGCGGACAAATTGGTGAGTACTCGGGAGATATTTCGTATGATAAAAACGGCATTTTTTATATTTCCGGATGGACTTACAGTAATGATGGTATTGCGACATCAAATGCTTTTCAAAAAGAATTAAATGGAACATTTGATACTTTTCTAGTAAAATTCAAAGACTGTGAATCAAGCACTTCACTAACAAGTAACTCTCCGATATGTACTGGTGATTCCTTAAATCTTAAAGCTTCGGGCGGAACCAATTATTCCTGGACAGGCCCAAATGGTTTCACATCAACGGATAAAAACCCAACGATACCAAATACAACAATAGCTAATAGCGGAGAATATAGCTGTTTAATTACAGGGACAGGCGGTTGTGATGATACTAAAAAAATTACTGTAGTTATTGGTGATGTCCAACCTCCAGTTCCTGACATTACAACCCTGCCTACAATAACAGGGGATTGTAATACTGCAATTAACACAATTCCCACAGCCACAGACGCCTGCGCAGGAATAATTACAGGAGTAACTACGAATCCATTATCATACGCACTTCCGGGAACCTATACTATTGTTTGGAATTACAATGATGGAAACGGAAATAATTCTTCTCAAAATCAAACTGTTACTATAACAAGTCAACCGCTTCCTCTTGCTAATACTTCACAGACCTTCTGTATACAAGAAAATGCCACTTTAGATGATATCGCAATTACGGGACAAAATATAAAATGGTATGATCACCAAACAGCAGGATCACTTTTGCTTAATACAACATTACTACAAAACAACATTGTCTATTATGCTTCTCAAACTATTAATGGATGTGAAAGCGCAAGGATTCCGGTTACAATAAATATTCAAAATACTCTTCCGCCTACAGGAAATATAAATCAGCCGTTTTGTACAGGGCAAAACCCAACCATTGCCAATATTCAAATTACAGGGACTCAAATAAAGTGGTATGATACCCTAAATAATGGTTCTTTATTAGCTGAAACAACAAACCTCCAAAATGGCAAAACCTATTATGCTTCACAAACTGTAAATAACTGTGAAAGCACAAGGATGGGAGTTACCGTTTCGATTGTAAATACACCTTCTGCTCCGACAGGGAATGCAAATCAATTCTTTTGTAAAAATGTAAATGCAACGCTAAGCAACATTCAAATATCTGGTCAGAACATAAAATGGTATGATACAAATTTTGCAGCTGCCGCTTTACCTAATACAACTTTACTAGAAAACAATAGAACGTATTACGCTTCGCAAACTGTAGGATGCGAAAGTGACAGAACAGCGATTTCGGTTAAAGTTTACGACACAGCATTACCAACCGGAAATCGCAATCAACAATTTTGTATTGATCAAAATGCAGCTATTGCCAATCTAAATATTACTGGAACAGCTTTGCAATGGTACGATTCGGCAACGAATGGAAATACTTTAATACAAACGACGTTACTCCAAAATGGTATATATTATGTTACCCAGACATTAAACAACTGCGAAAGTGAAAGATTGGCCGTTAATGTAAAAATTCAGGATACTCAAATTCCAATTGCGGATTCTCCACAGACATTCTGCATTCAAAAAAATGCAAAAATCAGCAATATTGAGATGTCAGGGCAAGACATTCAATGGTTTGAAAGCACTTCATCTACTGTTCCTTTATCTGAATCAACTTTATTAGAAAACGGAATTACTTATTACGCTTCTCAAACCATAAACAATTGCGAAGGTGACAGAACTCCTGTTTTAATAAATATTCTCGGAGCCACGACAGCTGACTGCATCAATTTTGTAGAAGAACTTCCTTATCCTAAATTCTTTACTCCAAATAATGATACCCATAATGATACCTGGACAATTGATTTTGCTTATTTAAAACCGAATACCGGAATCCGGATTTTTGACCGGTATGGCAAATTCCTTAAAGAATTAAAACCAAATGATGAATGGGACGGAACTTATATCGGGCAGGATATGCCAGCTTCTGATTACTGGTTTACCGTTACAAGATTTAATGGAACAGAATATAGAGGACATTTTAGTCTGAAACGATAAAAATTAAAACCAAGAAAGGATGCCATATGACATCCTTTCCTTTTTTACTTGTTTTTCTTTTTCTTTTTGGCTGACTTGTCTTTTTTCGAATCACCATTCAGTTTTTTGTTCAGCCTTTTTTCAGATTCTTCAATCGTATAGTCATAACAAGTATTGATTGTGGTAAGTTTTACTTTTTTAATCACTTTCAATGCTTTCTTAAATTCCTGCTGACGCTCAAAAAGTATTACTTTCTTCAAAAGAATCTCCGTTTTATTGATTCCTTTAACTGTCAATGCAAAATCAATCAGCTTCATTGCTTCTTCGTAATCTTCATTCAAAATTAAAGTATGAATGTAAAAAGGATATACTTCTAAAGCATGGATATCAATTGAAAGTGCTCTCTGAAAATACTCTTTGGCTTCTTCATATTTGGATAACTGATCTGAGAAAACCTGTCCGTATAAGCATAACGCCATAGTATTTTTATCGTCATAAGACAAAGCATAATCCAACGATTCGATGGTTCCTTCCAACCAATATGGATAATTGTCTAATGCCTGAAAAAGATATTTACCTACTGTTTTCATAATTTTTCTATTCGGAATGCAAAATTCTATTATTATTCTCGGTCGAAATAATCTTCCCGTTTTAATCTTTGCCGCTCCTGTTTGTAATTTTTAACTTGTTTTTGTTTCTTAAAATCTGAACCCTCAAAAATCCGAATCGGATTCCCACGCTGAATCTGCAATTGGTTCATCCACTGTGCCTGAAATTCGGCTTTGAATTGTTTAACAGTTTCATCCTTAAACTTCTGAAGCAATCTTTCGGTTGCCAGTTTTTTATTCTGGTGCTGAGATCGAGAATCCATAGCCACTACGGTAATTCCTGTTGGAACATGAGTCGCCCGTACTGCTGAACTTACTTTGTTTACATGTTGTCCTCCGGCACCGGAACTACGCATCGCCTGATACTGAATGTCTTTTTCCGAAATTTCGGTAGTTGACGTTTTATCAACTTCAAAAATTCCGATAAACCAGTTTTTACGTTTATGAAATTTTCTAAACTGACTCTGTCCAATCCACTGAATGGTTCCTTTCCATGAGTTTACAAATTCATTTAGATTATCACTTTCGAGTAAAATTGTTGCTGTTTCTACCGTTCCGTTTTCGATTCCTTTTTCCCGCTGAAGCAAAGTTGTTTTTATTTTATTGTCATTTGCTTCTTCCAGAAAAGTTTTCAGCACCTGAGCCACAACCCAGCTACATTCAGCCGGGCCGCGCCCTGATGTTATTTGAATTATTTTTTCCATAATTATCTGTCCATTCTAACGATTTTTGGTGTAAATGTGCCTAATACATCCACCAATTCCGTTTGGTTAGCCATTACTTTATTAATCTCTTTATAGGCCATGGGTGCTTCGTCAATATTACCTCCAATTAAAGTCACCTCATTTGCCTTCAGGACTTTTTTAATCTCGCTTTGGGTAAATGATTCCTTGCATTTTTTACGAGAAAACAATCGCCCCGCACCATGAGACGCAGAGTTTAAACTCTCTGCATTTCCTTTTCCCTGAACAATAAATCCGGGGGCAGTCATTGAACCTGGAATAATGCCCAGTTCACCAGTATTTGCTGGAGTTGCTCCTTTTCGATGTACAATAGCTTCTTTGCCATTTACGATTTCTTTCCATGCAAAATTGTGATGGTTTTCAATTGTCACAACAACACGTTTACCAATCGCTTTTGCAATTCGGCGGTGAATATCATCATGACAGGCTTTGGCATAATCTCCAGCTAAATTCATAGCCAGCCAGTATTCCTGACCATCATGAGTATTCAGATCGAGCCATGCTAAATGCTGAACATTTTTAGGCAGCGGATATTGTTTGGTTGCCAGATAGGTGTAATGTTTTGCGATATTAGCACCCAATCCCCGGGAACCGCTATGCGAAAGCACTGCAAAATATTCTCCAACTCCAATCTTCCATTCGTTGAGCGGATTAGTAATTTTTGCAATTCCGAATTCAACAAAGTGATTTCCTCCTCCAGATGTTCCCAATTGCTTATACGCTTTATTTAAAAGGTTTTTCAAAAGCGGAATATCCTGAAATTCGCTTCGACTAAACACTTCGTGATCTGCCCGAATGGTGTGGGTTTCATACATTCCAAACTTGGTATTGTCTTTTAAAATAGCTTCCATCTGATGTTCCTTTCCTTTAAAAAAAGAGGCCGGAATATCAAAAATTGACAAACTCATTCTACAGCCGATATCTACTCCAACTCCATACGGAATCACGGCATTATCTGTTGCCAGGACTCCACCAATTGGTAATCCGTAACCGGAATGCGCGTCCGGCATTAAAGCTCCGGCAACTGAAATTGGTAGTTTCAAGGCATCATACAATTGATATTTTGCCTGTTCATCAATTTCGTTTTCTCCGAAAATAGAAAAAGGCGCTCTCGTGTTGTTAAGCTGATGCATTCTGACTTGTACCGGATTTACCAATCCTTCGGCAACTTTTCCCCAGGTTCCGTGTCCGGTAAATTTTTCCGGAAACAGTAAAACTTCTTTGGCTTCGGTTAATATACTTTCTTTTTTTTCTCTTTTTCTGTATCGGTTGATTTGCCCCAAGGCAATGTTGATACTATTATTTTTTGGAAAGCCTATTTTAATCAGGTCTTTTCCGGATAATTTATTTCCCATTTGTTTTTTACTATTGAAATTCTTCCAAAATCAATATTGCCTGTTTCTTTTTTACAAAATGAAATACTTTATCTTAAAACATTTAAGGCATAAGAATACGCGCAAAACATGATGCAAAATCTGAGCAAATAGATTTTGATAAATATTTTATCTGAAACAGATAAATTCAGTTCTGGTATCCGGGAATTTTGAAGTGTCTAGAATAAAAAAGCCCGAAAGTTATTTTCCTTCGGGCTTGTTCATATCTCTAAATTGATTTACTATGATTGAGAAAAGCCACGAAGACACATGCCAACAGAATCTGATCCTGATGCGATGTTTTGAGAGGTAAGGTTTAATACAAACATTGTCTTCGTTGATTAATAGTTAATTACTTATTTTCTGATGCAAATTTTGTGAATTATTTTTTTAATAAACAAATTAAATCACAAAATTTTCTTAAAAATATTTTTAAAACATTAAAATACAAAGACTTAAAGGGTAAATAAAATTTCATAAAACATAAATTAATCAACCGTTTTAAGTTTTTTCCAAAAAAAAGAGGTAACGAATGACTCGTTACCTCCATATAAATTAGTTTTTAGTAATATTAAAACTGATGTACTTTTTTAGAAATCACTAAAAAGGAAACTAAAGAAATAATAGCTGCAATTGTCAGATAAAAACCAACATAATTCAAACCATACGTACTTGCCAGCCAAATTGCAATCATGGGTGCAAATGCTGCTCCTAGAATTCCAGCCAGATTAAACGTTAAAGATGCACCTGAATAACGGACAGTGGTAGGAAACAACTCTGACAAAAATGTTCCCAGAGGCCCATACGTAAAGCCCATCAAAGACATTCCGATACAAACAAAAGCGGTTACCAAAAACGGGCTTCCGGAATTAAGGAATAACGAAAAGAAAAATCCAAAAACAGCAATAGCAATTGTAGTGAAAATTAATATTTTTCGACGCCCAATTTTATCCGCAACCAAAGCTGAAATCGGAATAAAAAGAGCGAAAAACAATACCGAAAACAATTGAATCAACAAGGCATCTCTTTTTACATAACCTAAATCTGAAGTAATCCAACTTAGCGTAAATACAGTCATTAAATAAAACACCAAAAAGGTTGTTACAGCTCCTAACGTTCCAAAAATCAGTTGATTTTTATATGATTTTACCAAAGTTAAAAACGGAACTTTTACTTCTTCGTGTGCTTTTTTAGAATTTTCGAATGAAGGAGTTTCAGTAATTTTAGTCCTGATATAAAAACCAACTATAACCAAAAGTGAACTGGCAATAAAAGGAATTCTCCAGCCATAATTCATGAAATCTTCATTACTCATTGAATCCGTCAGCAACAAGAAAGTCCCTCCTGAAAGCAGTAATCCAATTGGCGCACCTAATTGCGGAAACATTCCGTACCAGGCACGTTTATGCGGCGGTGCATTTTCAATCGCTAATAAAACAGCTCCTCCCCACTCTCCTCCTAAACCAACACCTTGCCCAAATCTGCAAAGCATCAATAATAAAGGAGCGGCAACACCAATACTAGCATAACCAGGCAAAAATCCGATGGTGACTGTCGAAATTCCCATAGTCAATAAGGCTGCAACTAAAGTGAATTTACGTCCGATTTTATCTCCGTAATGTCCAAAAAAGCAGACCCCAACGGACGTGATAAAAATGCAATGGAAAAAGTAGCTAAGGATTCCAAAGTTGCCATGGTGGCATCTGAACCAGGGAAAAATAATTGTGGAAAAACCAATACGGCTGCATTGGCATAAATATAAAAATCAAAAAATTCAATTGTGGTACCAATAAGGCTTCCAAAGAGAACATGTTTTAAGGAGTTCTTTTGATTGGGATTATTTTTCATGTGAAAACTGATATAACTTTTTTTGATTACAAAAGTATAGTTTCATTGTGAATAATTCAGTTTTAGAAGAATTAGTTTTGCAACACCTATACTTTTTAACAAATTTTATAAATTTTCAATGTTACACAACTTTTTAAAAACTAAAAACCTGATTATAAAGTTTTTAAATACAAAAATAAAAATCAAATCATAAGCTATCGTTAAAACCATTTTTAACTGTATATTTTCATTAAATTTACAGCTGTCAAAAATAAAATCAAGATTATGCCAAGCGACTGTATCAGCTATCAAAACTCAGGATATTTCTCTAAATTGATGCAAGATTATTTAGATCAGAAATCAGAATTAAAACCGCTGTACAATCGCTTTCCAACACTTGAAAATTTTGAAAAACAAATTATAGAAAAGCAATCAAATTTTGATAATGCAAACCGAATTGCGCTAGTAAATACGCTGAAGAAGCAATATCAAAATATCGAAATTTCTGATGCGACTAAGCAAAATATTGAGCTTTTAGCACTGCAAAACACCTTTACGATTACAACCGGACATCAGCTAAATTTGTTTAGCGGCCCTTTGTATTTTTTATATAAAATCATTTCAACAATTAACCTGACCAAAGAATTAAAATCAAAATATCCAACTTATAATTTTGTTCCGGTCTATTGGATGGCAACAGAAGACCATGATTTTGAAGAGATTAATTATTTTAATTTTAAAGGAAAAAAATTCAGATGGAATAAGGAAAGTACCGGTCCTGTTGGAAGACTTTCAACTGAAGGTTTAGCCGAATTTTTGGAAATTTATGCTTTGGAATTAGGATCAAGCACAAATGCCAATGCGCTGAAAAAACTGTTTGAAGATGCTTATCTAAAACATGATAATCTTGCTGATGCAACACGTTTTTTAGCCAACAGTTTATTTGCTTCTCCGGGCTTGGTTATCATTGATGCAGATGATGCCGACCTAAAACGAGCTTTTATACCGTATGTAAAAGAAGAATTAGTGGAACAAACTTCCTTCAAAGCGGTACAGGAAACAATCGAAAAACTGACCGATTATAGTGTTCAGGTAAATCCGCGCGAAATTAATTTGTTTTATATTGAAGACAACTTGCGTGAGAGAATTATTTTTGAGAAGGACAAATATTACGTAAACAATACCAAAATTTCATTTTCTAAAGACGAGATCCTAAAATTATTAGAAAGCAATCCTCAAAAATTCAGTCCAAATGTAATTATGCGTCCGTTGTATCAGGAAATTATCTTACCTAATTTATGCTACATTGGCGGAGGCGGAGAAATTGCTTACTGGCTGGAATTGAAATCATTTTTTGATGCAGTAGACATAACTTTCCCAATACTTTTAGTGCGTAATTCGGTACTTTTGGCAACCGAAAAGCAGGTTAAAAAAGCAGATCAGCTGCATTTAAACTGGAAAGACCTATTTACAAAGCAAGAAGATTTATTAAACACTGTAACACATAAAATATCAGCTTTTTCGATTGATTTATCGGCTCAAAAAGAAATTCTGAAAAACCAGTTTCAATATCTTTACGAATTAGCGGATCAAACCGATAAATCTTTTTCAGGTGCGGTAAAAGCTCAGGAAATTAAACAGACAAAAGGTCTTGAAAATCTTGAAAAACGTTTACTTAAAGCACAAAAAAGAAAACTGCAGGATCAATTAGAGAGAGTTACTGATTTGCAGTGTGAATTGTTTCCAAATAACAGTTTACAGGAACGTCAGGCCAATTTTTCTGAATTTTATTTAGAAAAAGGCGAACAATTAATTCCATTATTAACTCAAAAATTAAAACCTTTAGAAACTAATTTTTCAATTATTACAATATAGATACCGATAAAATACTACAACAATCAGGAATAAAATAACCACTCTGTTCCGGATTATTGTTTCAAACCAAATAGCGATTTTTAAAATAATTAACTAATCAATTTACCCAAAACAAATGGTAAAAGAACGCTTAATTTCGCTAGATGTCTTTCGTGGACTCACTATTTTATTAATGACTATTGTCAACAATCCCGGAGACTGGGGCAATGTTTATCCTCCTCTGTTACATGCCGATTGGCACGGCTGTACGCCAACCGATTTGGTATTCCCTTTTTTTGTTTTTATTATGGGAGTTGCTGTTCCGCTTGCAATGCCTGACAAATTTTATGACAATACTACTTTCAGTAAAATCCTGATTCGTTCGTTGCGAATGTTGTGTCTGGGGATTTTCTTCAACTTCTTTGGTAAAATCCAATTATTTGGGCTCAATGGAATTCCACTTCTTATTGGTCGATTAGCCATAACAATTGCTGTTGGTTATGCTTTAATGGGAAGTTTTAGTTCTAAAGTCAAAAATATTTTAGCCTTTTCAATTCTGCTTATTTATTTGGTTTTGGCTTACAGCGGTATCGAAGCATATAATGATGTAAGGCTTCCTGGGGTTTTACAACGAATTGCCATTGTATATTTCGTAGTCTCACTTTTATATTTAAAAACGACTTTAAAAACACAAATTATAACCGGAGCAGTTTTATTATTAGGATACTGGACGATAATGACACTGATTCCCGTTCCCGGAATTGGAGAAGCAAATCTTGAAAAAGGAACCAATCTGTCATCATGGCTTGATAGTATTCTGCTAAAAGGTCATATGTACAGCGGTACTGTCACCTGGGATCCGGAAGGAATTTTAAGTACTATTCCATCAATTGTAAACGGAATTATCGGTTTGTTAATTGGACAGTCTTTACAAAGTGATAGTTCTAAAATTAAAAAAGCACTAAAAATGGGCAGGATTGGCGCTTTTCTTATCATTTTAGGATTACTTTGGGATTTGATTTTTCCAATCAACAAATCGCTTTGGACAAGCAGTTATGTTTTATTTACAACAGGATTAGCAACCGTATTTTTTACCATATTATATTACCTGATTGATATTGCCAACTACAAAAAAGGATTTAAACCCTTCCTGATCTGGGGTGTAAATCCAATGATTGTATTTTTTAGTTCTCAAATTATACCGCAGGCTTTGGTAATGATTCAATACCAAAATCCCAAAAACCCCGAACAGCGGATTAATCTTTTAGACTTTTTATATCGCTTCTGGATTGCGCCGTTCTTTAGTAACCCGATGACAGCCTCATTAGCTGGTGCATTAGTTTATGTTTGCATCTGGACATTTATTTTGTGGATATTCTACAGAAATAAATTAATATTTAAAGTTTAAAAACATTTCGACCTATTTATAGAGACGCACTGTTGTGCGTCTCTTTTTTTGTATCATGATTCATAATTTTTATTTTTATTATTCAAAACACCATTCAAACCTGTTTTAATTATGAATATATTAAAATCAATTCGCAAAAAAGTTCTATTTTTGCACCAAATTTAAAAAACACAAAAAATGGCTACAAATAGAACTTTTACCATGATTAAACCTGATGCAGTTGCAAACGGACACATCGGAAATATCCTGGCAATGATTACAAACGGAGGTTTCAAAATCGTTTCATTAAAATTAACGCAATTAACTGTAGCTGATGCAAAAGCTTTTTATGCAGTTCACGCAGAAAGACCTTTTTACGGAGAATTGGTAGAATTTATGTCTCGCGGACCAATTGTTGCTGCTATTTTAGAAAAAGACAACGCTGTAGAAGATTTCAGAACTTTAATCGGAGCTACAAACCCTGCTGAAGCTGCAGAAGGAACTATTCGTAAAGCATATGCAACGTCTATCGGAGAAAATGCAGTACACGGATCTGACAGTGATGAAAATGCAGCTATCGAAAGTGCATTCCACTTTGCAGGAAGAGAACAATTTTAGTATTCAGTGTTCAGCTTTAAGTTGGCACTACTTACTGATAAAAAAATCCCGATTCCATTTTAGAATCGGGATTTTTTTATGGATACTGAAACTGAACACTGATTACTATCTCAAAATCACATCCTTCACAACCTCACGCCCCAGTTCTTCATTTATCATTTTAACGATTTTGGATTTTCCGTGACTTAATTCTTCACGTAAAACAGCTGATGCAAGTTCTACATAAAGTGTAGTACCTTTAAGAATAACATTTCTTGTATACGTTTTTACACCATTCCCCATCAAATTTGCCCACGCCTCTTTTACATCAATCTGATCCATTCCGGGCTGCAATTTATTTACCTGAATAATCTGCTGCAAAACAGCTCCAATCGTACTTTCGTTATTTAGTCTTTTCGCCATCTTTTAATAAATTTACTGGTCCTGATTTTTTATAATGATATTCTTTATTCTGATTATTTTTTACCACAAAACTCTCATCTGAAATTGAAATCAGCTCTTCGCTCCACTTTGCATAATCCGTTTTATAATCCAGAAACACTCCTTTATCTGTAAAACTAACAGATACATTTTCAAAAGTATTTGTTGTCAAGAAAGTTCCGTCAAGCTGCACCATCACTTTTGTCCGCCTCCCTTTAGTCCCTTTAATCTGAAAATAATCAAAGTTCTCATTCATTCCGTATAACTTCTCCTCACCTTTATCAAAAACCACCTTTTCAATTTCCCAATAGCCATTCAGTTTTGCAATATCTGCCGGTTTAATTTCCTGTTTGCAGCCCACAAACAAAAGCGACACAACCAAAATCATAAAAGTGTTTTTCATACTATATATTTTAATAAGAAGCTGTTTCCTGCTGTCCGCTATATCTTTTTCCTGCTGGCAGCAGCTGGAAAAAGGATGCCGCTTCCATCAGGGCTAGGTCTCCGGTTTTCAAAAGATTTTTAGAGAACTACAAAGTTAACTTTATAAACTTTAAAAGAAATAAAAATCTGCTAAACACATTAAACTATTTTATATATTTTTGGTCATACCACAAACCAAAAACATAAACCATGACTAAAACAATTTACAAGATCCTGATTCTCTTAGTATGCATCAGCTGTAGTAAAGAAGACAACAGCTCTGAAATCACTGCAACACAAAACATGTATTTTCCTCCTCTGACAGGAAATACTTGGGAAACCCAATCTATTTCATACCTAAAGTGGAACCAAAATGCTGTTCAGCCGCTTTTAGACTATTTAGAACTCAAAAATTCCAAATCATTTATCATCTTGGTTAATGGCCGAATCGTTTTAGAAAATTACTTCGGAGACCATTCAGCAAGCAAAAACTGGTATTGGGCAAGTGCAGGAAAAACATTAACGGCTACCGTTACAGGAATTGCCCAACAGGAAGACCTCATTAACATTAACAATAAAGTCTCACAATATCTAGGCACTGGGTGGACAAGCGAAACACTTGCGAAAGAGAATTTAATTACCTGCAAACATCTATTAACAATGACATCAGGTCTAGATGACAGCACTGATGATGTTGAACCAGCCAATCTAATCTACAAAGCCGATGCAGGTACACGCTGGGCATATCATAATGTTTACGTAAAACTTCAGGATGTTGTTGCAGCAGCAAGCAAACAAAACTGGTCAGCCTATTTCAACACTAAATTGAGAGATAAAATTGGAATGGACGGCACTTGGGTTCAATTAGGCGTAAACAGCGTTTATACAAGCACTACCAGAAGCATGGCGCGTTTTGGTTTACTGATGCTGAATAAAGGAAAATGGGATAGCAATACTATTTTGAATGAAACTTATTTCAATGAAGCCACTAACACATCTCAAAACATTAATTTAGGATACGGTTACCTTTGGTGGCTAAACGGAAAAGCGAATTATCATCTTCCTCAGTCACAACTTACTTTTCAGGGAAGTGTAATTCCAACTGCTCCAAGCGATATGTTTATGGCTCTGGGAAAAAACGATCAAAAAATCTATGTTATTCCAAGCAAAAAAATGGTTGTCATTAGAATGGGAGATGCTGCTGATAATGTAAATCTGGCCTTATCTGATTTCGATAAGGTCTTATGGCAGAAAATTAGTGCATTATACCAATAATACAAAAGAATTACAGTAATTTCCATCCCTTACTTTTCAAAAAGCTTTTGCATTCCCTGCAGAAGCTTTTTTCCTGATCAAGAGGATTGCCACCTTCAGCATCCCGCATTAAACAAGTTTTAATTTTACAATGAGGCAAACCTGCTGTATGACCCAATTCATGCAAAACCAATTTATAAAATTGTTCGTTTTTATTTTTTACTGACAATCTGAAATCAGAAACGACACAGGCTTTTCCAGGTCTATAACCTAGTCCCATCACACCCCAGTCCTGAATTCCATTTTTGGTTGTGCTGATATCAGCATGTGAAAATCCAACAATTACAGAATCTAAGCCAATATTATTTTTAAGGTTCTTAATAATACTATCAGCCCGGTATCTATTTCTGAGTTTGTAAAAAGAATTTTCAGGAAAAGGAATATCCTGCCTTAAAACCACATTAGAATTAATGGTTTTTATTTGAGCAACAACTTTTTCAGCCTCTTTGGTTTTAAAATTTCCTAAAGGCTGAACAACAATTACTTTTTGATGTTCTGTTTGAATTTCTTTGCGTATTTCATTTTTGCTGTTTGTACATGAAAGCAAAACACACAGCAAAATAAAACTATAATATTTCATAAAATCAAACAAAGAAATTATAAAAAAACTAGCGCTTTGTACGGATTCTTTTCAACATTCCTGCAAAAAAGAAAAGTAGTCCAAATACCAATAGAACATAATAAAAAGACAAGCTTTTATCTTTTGAAACATTTGCAATAACAAAACACAGAACACTTGCAAAATAAAAGGCAACAGGAGGTATATTTTTCATTGTATGCTTAAGGAATAATTATTTGAAAAAACTATCAACGAATTCATATTTATTAAAGACTTGCAAATCTTCAATTCCTTCGCCGACACCAATGTATTTTACCGGAATTTGAAACTGATCTGAAATGCCAATTACAACGCCGCCTTTTGCTGTTCCGTCTAATTTTGTAACAGCCAGGGAAGTTACCTCAGTTGCAGCTGTAAACTGTTTTGCCTGCTCAAAGGCATTTTGACCTGTAGAACCATCCAAAACCAAAAGTACATCGTGAGGAGCATCAGCTATAACTTTTTGCATTACACGTTTTACTTTTGAAAGCTCGTTCATCAGATTAATTTTATTATGCAAACGGCCTGCTGTATCAATAATTACTACATCAGCATTTTGTGCTACGGCTGACTGCAAAGTATCAAAAGCGACAGAAGCAGGATCGCTTCCCATATTTTGTCTCACAATTGTAACATCAACACGGTCTGCCCAAACCTGCAGTTGATCGATTGCAGCCGCACGAAAAGTATCTGCAGCTCCCAACACCACTTTGTGTCCGGCTTTTTTAAATTGATACGCCAACTTACCAATAGTAGTGGTCTTACCTACTCCGTTTACCCCAACAACCATTAGAACATAAGGTTTTTTATCTTTTGGAACTTCAAATTCTGTTGCTTCACCTGTATTGGTTTCAGACAATAAAGCCCCGATTTCATCTCGAAGAATCTGGTTTAATTCGTCTGTCCCTAAATATTTATCTTCAGCAACACGTTTTTCAATTCTTTCGATAATTTTCAGAGTAGTATTTACTCCTACATCAGATGCTACCAGAATCTCTTCCAGATTATCTAATACATCATCATCAACTTTGGACTTTCCGGCTACAGCCTTGCTTAACTTTGAGAAAAAAGTTGTTTTTGTTTTTTCAAGACCTTTGTCTAAAGTCTCTTTTTTATCGGAAGAGAATAATTTTTTAAAAAACTCATTTATTATGTAGGTTTAAGATGTTAAGATTTTAGATAATCTGAAATCCAAATCTTTAAAGAAAGCCCAATGCCTAATTTAGCCCCGATTATACTTCACATAATTTCCATTTCAATCGGATTTCAGTGAACTACGTTTTCAGCGAAAAATATTTTTATTGCGGACTTCAAAATAAAAGATTGTAGCAAAAAGCGGGAATCCATTATCAAAAAAAGCCAATTTGCAATGCTTCTTTAAATTTTAAACAAATATAAAAAATAAAAAAGCTACTTCCGAATGAAAGTAGCTTTTCTATATAATGTAATTGTAATTATTTCTTTTTCAAGAATTCATCAACTTCTTCAGGAGCCATAATAGATTCTACGAATGTATATGCACCAGTTTTAGGAGATTTTACCATTTTGATGGCTTTTGACAATCTCTTAGAAGCTGTTTGTAACGATGCTACGGTTTTCTTTGCCATGATTCAAATGTTATTGAAATTAATAAAAAAACAAATGACTGGATTTGAAATTTTATTAAACCTCTAATTATTACTTAATTTCTTTGTGAACAGTTACTCTTTTCAAGATAGGATTAAATTTTTTAATCTCTAATCTGTCTGGAGTATTTTTTTTGTTCTTTGTTGTGATGTATCTTGAAGTCCCTGCAACACCAGAAGTTTTGTGTTCAGTACATTCTAAAATTACCTGGATTCTATTACCTTTCTTTGCCATCTTGCTATATATTTATTTAGGAAAAGATTATTTGATAAATCCTTCTGACTGCGCTTTTTTCAAAACAGCAGTGATTCCATTTTTATTAATTGTTTTTATCGTAGATGCTGCTACTCTAAGAGTAATCCATCTATCTTCTTCTGGAAGATAAAAACGCTTTTTAACTAAGTTTACAGAAAACTTTCTCTTAGTTTTGTTCATAGCGTGAGAAACGTTATTTCCTACCATCGCTCTTTTACCTGTAAGGTCACAAACTCTTGACATTATACTTATCTTTTATCGTTATTCAAAATCAGGGTGCAAAGAAAAGAAAAATAAACCATTTAACAAAAAAATATTACACAATTTTCAAAATTTCTTTCTGCAATATTTCCAGACTCTTAATGGTAGCTCTATCTATCACTTTTTCACGAGGTTGTCCGAAATTAAATTCTTCTGTTACAACACCATTCGGAGTAGCCAAAGCAATAAAAACGGCACCAATTTCAGTGTCAGAATCGCCTTTGGAAGGACCTGCATTCCCAGTCGTAGCAATAGCATAGTCAGTTTTAAGCAACTGTTTTACATTCAAAGCCATAGCTGACGCTACCTCTGCACTTACTACCGAAAATTCATCTACAAGATTCTGCGGAACCCCAAGAACATTCACTTTCGTTTCTGTTGCATACGAAACAACACTGCCTTTAAAGTAATGAGACGCTCCCGGAACAGCAGATAATAATGAAGCAATTTTTCCGCCAGTAAAACTCTCAGCAGTTGAAATAGTTTTATTTTGCTGAACCAACAATTTCCCTACAACAACTTCGATAGTTTCATCATCATCAAAACCTACTATAATATCGTGAATTATAGCATCCAATGACTTTACATTTTCTTCTATTGCCGCCTCTAAAATTCCTTTATCTGTTCCCTTAGCAGTCAGCCTTAAACGTACACGACCCGGATTTGGAAGATAGGCAAGTTTTATAAATCCAGGTAAATTATTTTCCCAATGCTCAATACGTTCTGCAACTAAACTCTCGCCCTGCCCGTAAGTCAAAATGGTTTTATGAATAATATAAGGACGTTTGTATTCGCGGACAATTTTAGGAATTATTTCTTCTTCAACCAGATATTTCATTTCATATGGCACTCCAGGGAGTGAAATAAAAACAGTATTTTCTTTTTTCATCCACATTCCGGGCGCTGTACCAACTTTATTATGAAGTATAGTACAAGTGGAAGGAACCAGAGCCTGATCTTTATTCATCTGCGTAATCGCACGCTTAAAATAACCTTCGATTAATTGGGTAACATGAGCCAAAACTTCAGGATCTACAACTAGCTGATCATCAAAATATTCGCAAAAAGTTTTTTTTGTGACATCATCCTTAGTTGGACCTAATCCTCCCGTTACAATCACTAGATCGACTTTATTCTGGAGTTGTGAAAAAGTATCTAAAATGTGCTTTTTATCATCGCTTATCGAAATCATCTCCCTCACCTCAACTCCAATTCGATCTAATGATTTAGCAATAAATCCAGAGTTCGTATCAATAATCTGACCTATTAAAATTTCGTCTCCAATAGTAATGATTGTTGCTTTCATTTTTGATTTTTTCAATTCAATTTTAATTTCTTTGCAGAAGGAAAACTGTGGATAAACAGAGTTGCGCAAGAGTAGAAACAACTGCCTTTTACGGCATTAAAAAGAGTTTGCCGAACAAAATTTCCAGACAAAAGATATAACAAAACACACCTTCCTGAATTTTATTCCTGTCTTATAAAGCTAAAATAAGGCGTATATTAAACATCGAAATCTTTTTTAATTTCTTTAACAGCATCATTTACTTGTTTTTTGATGCTTTTAAAAGTTTCTATAATTTCTTTCTTTTTACCTTCAGCCTTGGTCCAGGCCTCAACCTGCAAAATTTCCTCAAAAGCTACATTCAAACCCATCAAATCCAGGGTTGGTTTTATTTTATGCGCATAAGAATAGGCATGTTTATGATCTTTTTTCTTAATACCCTCTTTTATTTGCTTCAAATCTTCCGGGACTTCAGTAACGAATAATCTTAGAATTTCATTTACAAATTCCGAATCATTGTCTGAAAGCGCGTATACTTTTGATAAATTATATTTTAATGCCATTATTTTACTTGTATTCTAAATAATTTTTTGTCCTCTAAAAAGCCTTCTAAAACATCATTTGGCTTAACTGCTGCAACTCCCGCAGGCGTTCCGGTAAATATAACATCACCTATTTTTAGAGTAAAATACTGTGATACATACGAAATAAGCTCGTCTATCTTCCACAACATGAGACTTGTATTCCCCTTCTGAACTGCTTTGTTGTTGTTCAGAAGTTCAAAATTAATATTTTCAACAGAATTAAAAAGTGTCTTTGGTAAAAAATCCCCAATTACTGCAGAACCATCAAAAGCTTTTGCTTTTTCCCACGGCAGCCCCTTCTCTTTTAACTTTGTTTGTAAATCACGAGCTGTAAAATCAATCCCTACGCTTATCTCATCGTAATATTTATGTGCGAATTTAGGCTCGATATATTTACCAACCTTATTAATTTTCACAATAATCTCAATTTCATGATGAATATCTTCTGAAAATTCCGGAATAACAAATGGATGCTGCTTTAATAAAACCGCCGAATCCGGTTTCATAAAAATAACAGGTTCTGAAGGCCTTTCGTTTTTTAACTCTTCAATATGATTGGTATAATTTCTCCCGATGCAGATTATTTTCATATCAATTGTTGTTGGTTTCCAGTTGTCTGTTGTTAGTTAAAAAACCATCAACAAACAACTATTAACTTACTTGGTGTTCAACTTTCTTAATTTAATTGCCGTCAAAACTTTTTTCGTATACAGAGGAAAATCAGCATTTTGAATCCAGCTAAAATAGCCTGGTTCTGATTCTAAAACTTTTTCAACTTTTGCACCTTTATGCTTTCCGAAAGTAAAAATTTCTTCATTGTCTTTATCAAAAGCAATCATTCCGGCAAAATCAGCAATTTTTTTGCGGGTTGTAAATTCTGACAATGACTTAATATCATTTTCCAGTTCAGGATAGCGATCTAACTGCGCTTTCAATATTTCATAAGTTGCCATTGTGTCTGCTTCTGCAGAGTGTGCGTTTTCAAGACTTTTTCCGCAATAAAATTTGAATGCAGCACTTAATGTACGCTCTTCCATTTTATGAAAAATAGTCTGAACATCTACAGAAACCTTGTTTTTCATATCAAAATCAACTCCTGCACGAAGCAATTCTTCAGCCAATAAAGGAATATCAAAACGATCTGAATTAAAACCTCCCAAATCGCTGTCTTTAATCATATTGTATACCTGTGGAGCCAACTCATTAAATGTTGGTTCATTCGCCACTTTTTCATCTGTTATACCATGTACTTCGGTTGTATGCGGCGGAATTGGAATTGTTGGATTAACTAACCAGGTTTTGCTTTCTTTATTTCCGTTTGGAAAAACTTTAAATATTGAAATTTCTACAATCCTGTCTTTTCCGATATCAATTCCGGTCGTTTCTAAATCGAAAAAGCAGATTGGTCTACTGAGTTTGAGTTCCATTTTTTTATTTTTGAATTTACAAAAGTAATTTTTAAAGCCGAATTATCACTAACAATTACCGCAAACAACTGTTAAATTATTTTATAAAGGCAGATATTACGAAAATAAAAAATCCGGCAAAATTTAATTCTGCCGGATTTAACATTCTAAAATATATTATTTTAAAAATCCCTATCAACATCAAATGCTTCTAAATACTCCGCCACACGTTTCACAAAGCTTCCGCCTAAGGCCCCATCTACTACTCTATGATCATAAGAGTGCGATAAAAACATCTTCTGACGAATTCCGATAAAATCACCCTCAGGTGTTTCTATAACTGCAGGCACTTTACGAATTGCCCCTAAAGCCAGGATTCCAACTTGTGGCTGATTAATAATTGGAGTTCCAAAAACACTTCCAAAAGTACCTACATTTGTCACAGTATATGTGCCTCCCTGAGTATCATCAGGTTTTAGCTTTCCGGTTTTAGCACGATTTGCCAAATCATTTACCGCTTTTGCCATTCCGACAAGATTTAACTGATCTGCATTTTTAATAACAGGCACAATCAGATTGCCATTTGGCAAAGCAGCAGCCATCCCTAAATTTATATTCTTTTTTCTGATAATATAATCTCCCTCAACCGATATATTGATTCCCGGAAAATCTTTTATTGCTTTTGCAACAGCTTCCATAAAAATAGGTGTAAAGGTAAGTTTTTCGCCTTCTCTTTTTTCAAAAGTAGCTTTAACCTTTTCTCTCCATTTGACAATATTCGTCACATCCACTTCAATGAAAGACTGAACATGTGCAGAAGTTTGAAGCGATGCTGTCATATAGCCAGAAATTAATTTACGCATTCTGTCCATTTCAACAATTTCATCCTCTCCATTAACAGAAACCGGAACTGTGTGTTGCGTTTTTTGAGGTATTGGTTCTGCTGATTTTGGAGAAAGTACAACTTCTACTTTTTTATCATCAGATTTACGGTTTTCAATGTATTTTAAAATATCTTCTTTCGTAACACGTCCTTCTTTTCCTGAACCTGGTATACCTTCTAATTCAGAAACAGAAATACCTTCTTCCTTAGCTATATTTTTCACCAATGGGGAAAAGAATTTATCCGAATCCGAGAAATTCTGAGGAGTTAAAACAGCTTCTCTTACAGCATCAATTGTTTTCTCAATTTCAATTGCCTCAGCAGGAATTACTGTTTTTTCAATCGATTTTACTTTTGAAGCACTATCTCCTTCTGTTTCAATAATCGCTATAACTTGTCCAACCTGAACCAGATCATCTTTGCCAAATAATTGTTCAACTAAAATTCCCGACACTTCACTTGGTACTTCACTATCAACCTTGTCCGTTGCAATTTCCAGTACCGCTTCGTCAGCTTCAATTTTGTCTCCAACTTGTTTCAACCAGTTTGTAATGGTTGCTTCAGCTACACTTTCTCCCATTTTCGGAAGTCTCAATTCAAATCTTGCCATATTATTAACCTAAAAGGTGATTTTGATTTTCAGATTGCGAAATTACTAAATATTCAAAATATAAATTACATAAAATTTAATTTTTACTCAATTTTTATTATTTCACCACGTTCATTTTTAGAATTACTTCCAATTATAAAACTAGTTTTTTTGGGTAAAATTTTAAAAGTAATATTAGTACGTTTAAGACTTTCTAAGATTTCGATACATTTTTTAAAAGAAACGTATTGATTATCTAAAATAACCTCAATTCTTTTACCCCCTGAAAGGAGGCACGAATTTACCATTTTTTCCTTTTTGAAATCTAAAAAACTGACTTTATTTTTTAAAATTGAAGACAATTGGGGGCTCAAAATTTCATTTTCAGAAAAGAAAACATAACTTTCCGGTAATGGATTTAACTTAGGTTTTCCCTGAAACATTTTCACAACCGAAAAAAGAAAAATTCCAACTTTAATAAAAACCGAAAAAAATAAGGATTTTCTAAAATGCTTCTGATAGAAAAATTCCATTGCTTCCTGAAATCGTCTCATGTATTTTTCGTCCTTGACAGTACTTTCTCCTTTATAATGTATTACTGATGTTTCATGAAAATAGTAATTGTTTTTTTGATTTTGCAAAACAGAATAGGATAAATCTATGTCGTCTGCATACATAAAACAATTTTCATCGAAACCTCCGATTTGCAAGTACAATTCGCGTTCCATCACCATAAATGCACCTACTAAAATATCAACCTTTCCTGTTTTATTTTCTGATAAATGCTGCGCATAATACTGATTAAAAAGCTTTTGATTGGGAAAAAACTTATATAAACCAAAAATTTTTGTAAAAGCAACCCAGGGCGTTGGGATTCCGCGTTTGCTTTCAGGTAGAAAATTTCCTGTCCCGTCAATTAATTTACAGCCGATAATACCGAGATTCTTTTTTCCTTCGGCGAAAGCCAAAATTTTTATAAACGTATCTTCTGCAACTACTGTATCGGGATTAAGAATACAAATATATTTGCCTTTAGCCTCAGCTACACCAATATTATTTCCTCTTGGAAATCCTGAATTTTCTTTATTTTCAATTAGTCGTACTTCAGGAAACCTGCTTTTCATCATTATGCAGCTATCATCATCAGAATTATTATCGACTACAATAATTTCCCCATCAATACCAGAAAGGGCTTCCTGCACACTCAACACACACTGTTCCAGAAAATAGCGTACATTATAACTAAGAATAACAACTGATAACTGCATCAAAAAATTTAAGTTGAAATATTTAGGAAAGTTAAAAATTTTCAAACAAACCCAACGTGATAAAAGACATTTTCGCTATTCAGAAGATACGGCACCATATACTACTATTTTTATTTATATAATTTTAGAAATGATTCTTGCAATAGAACTCAAAATATTCACATAAATGTTAATTCAAATTTCTTCACATCACAATGGTAAAACTCCGGCAATAAACAAAAATAGTTGTTGCATTTTTTCTACTTTTGTCTCATGCTATCATTCTTAAAACAAAAACCACATTTAAAGGATCTTTTATCAGGTGATTATATTGATATTCACTCGCATTTATTGCCAGGCATAGACGATGGTGCCAAAACAATATCTGACACAGAGAGCCTAATAAAATCATTCGAAAAGATTGGGGTTTCGCAATTTATAACAACGCCCCATATTAGTCATTACATATGGAATAATTCTCCTCAGACTATTCAGAAAAATCATGCAGAAACGAGCGTACTATTAAGCAATACTAATGCATCCAAACCTTTTTTGGCTGCAGCAGAATACTTTATGGACGACTGGTTTGAAAAACATTTTCAAAATGAAAAGCTTCTTCCTTTAAAAGACAATTATGTCCTGGTAGAAATGTCATATATAAATGCACCCATACAGTTATATAAAATTTTATTTGATTTACAGGTCGCAGGATACAAACCCATTTTAGCGCATCCGGAACGCTATTTATTTTATCATAAAAATTTCATTGAATACGAAAGACTAAAAAAAGCAGGGTGTTTGTTTCAATTGAATTTATTGGCTGTTGTAGGCTACTACGGTGAAGAAGTTACTAAAATCTCTGAACAGTTATTAAAAAACAAAATGTATGATTTTGTTGGTACAGATGTACATCACAGCAATCACATCGCTGCCTTTGATAAAAGAGTAAAAATAAATGCAATTGAAGGAATAAAGGAAATCATATCCAACAATCAATTTTTTAAATTTTAAAATTCATTTGTTTTACCAATAACTAAAAAAGGTTCAAAATTATTTGAACCTTTTAATTTTTTCATAAAACAGACTATATTTAACTTATATCTTTTTTGATTTTTCTAAACCATGATTTTTTTCTATTTTAACACCATAGCCATAACCATAGCCATATCCTTTGGTCGAATCAGTATCATTAAGCACAATACACATATTTGGCAATTTCTTTTCTCTGTAAAATGTATTTGCGATAGATAACATTCTTTTCTCTAAAACATTCGCACGCATTACATATACAAAAGTATCTGCATTTTTAGCCACCAATAATGTGTCAGCTACTAAACTGACAGGAGCTGTATCTACTATAATGTAATCGTATTCCTTTTTTAATGTTTCAAATAGAGTATCTACATTTTTACTCATCAACAACTCTGCAGGATTTGGTGGGATTACACCAGATGGCAATATGTAGAAATTTTGATAGTCATTATGCTTAATAATGTATTTGTTTATATCTGTATCATTTGATGACAAATAATTAGTTAAACCAAAATTTGGCATTGCAAAATAATCCATAAATTTTGGATTTCTAATATCCATTCCTATCAGTAAAACTTTTCTTCCGGATAATGCGAAAGTAGCAGCCAGATTTACTGATACTAATGTTTTACCTTCTGCAGGAAAAGTAGAGGTCACAAAAATAGTTTTTGCTAGACCATCCTGAACATTTGTCAACATAAATTCAAGGTTTGTCCTGACAATACGTATCGCCTCTGCTGAACTTGTCCTGCTTTCAGTTTTGATCAGTTCATTTGCATCATCAGAAGTAGGGATATCCCCAATAAAAGGTATTTGCGTTTTACCCTCCAGATCCAGTCTGCTTTTAATTTTTGTATCTAATAAATCATGTCCGTAGATAATTCCAAAGGGGATCAAGAGGCCAACTAACAATCCTACTAGATAGATAACTTTTTTCTTTGGGCTAACAGGTGTTTTATTCGCCATTGCTGCATCTATAACTCTGGCGTTGGGTTCTGTAGCTGCCAATGAAATAGCTGTCTCTTCACGTTTTTGTAATAAATACAAGTACAGTTCTTCTTTTACTTTTTGCTGCCTTGCGATTACCCTGAATTGACGTTCTTGTACTGGGATTTTACCAATTTTACTATTTAAAATCCTTTCCTGACTTTTTAAATCACGGTTTTGAATCTTTAGATTAGACTGCATTCTTTTTAAACTTGCAGCTATATTAGCTTTTAAAGATGATATCTGCTGATCTAATTTTATTACCGAAGGATTTTCAGTTGTAGCCGATTTTAAAATCCGGTTACGATCTAAAACTAATTTATTATAAGACGTAATTAATCCGCCTGCGTCTCCATTCTCTGCTATAATGTTAGTTGGCAATAAATCCGCATTCGTACTTTTTTTCATAAAATCAAGCAAAGACGAAACCACATTTAACTGAATCTCTGTTTCAATACCTTTTTTATCATACTCATTTGAACCTTCAATAAAAAGTTTGGCTTCAGATTCTATATCTGTTAACTGGTTTGATTTTTTAAAACTTTCTACATCCTGTTCAACTCCATCCAATTCCTGTGTGATTAATGTCAAACGTTCTGAAATAAATTTAGACGTATTTTCAGAAATAAAATTTTTATCTTCAGCTGCATCCTGATTATAGATCTGAATCATATTATCAAGAAAATCTTCAGCCTTTTTTTGAACAGGGTCAGTTATAGAGATACTAACTACACTACTTGTTTTACTTATTGGTTGTACATTTAATCTGTTTCTAAAACTTGCTGTTACATTCTCAAGTGGACTAATTATAATTCTAATTGGTTTATCTTTTCCAATATAATTTTGTTTATAAAATGCCGTCTTGCCAATAATTAACACCCCTATAGTTGTAGGGATTTTTTCACCAAATTTAAACTGCTTTTTTGATGATAAAATAACATTTTCTACCATAGTTTCATCCATAATTACATTTTCTAAGGAAAAACTATCTCTAGACAATAAATCTAATTTGAACGTTACATTCGCCTGATCAAATAGCTCGGTTTTATTAAGAAAATAAATACTAATTGGGCTGTTACCATAAATATCACGATCTACAACATTTCCTTCAACTAAAAGAGTAATGTTTAAATTCAGCTTTTTGACTGTTGATTCAACTAATGTCCTTGATTTTAAAATTTCAATCTCATTATCCACATTATTTACTGAACCACCACCTAATCCTAAATCTGAAAAAGCAGATAATTCAGAAAGCATGTCGCCTTTTTTTTCATCCTTCACTAATATAGATGTACTCGCTTCATAACTTGGTGTCGTATATCGTAAATATAAGAATGCTAAAATAAGGCAAAGTATAACACTTAAAACAAACCATTTCCAATGAATTAAATATTTATCCAATTGTTCTCGAAGATTCACTTCATTAATCTCATCCTCTATAGGCTCATTATAAAAATCTTGCATTTTGTCTTGTGTCTTTGTTTATTTTTTATTTAAATAGCAGAACAGAAAGTGATATTAAAATAGAAATTGCTGATATGATTACAGAAGTATTAGGCCCCACTGCTGAAGCATTTACTCTGGTATTATTCGGTTCTACATATACAATATCATTTTGTGTTAAATAGTAAAAGGGAGAATTTATAAAATCAGCTTTGGTAATATCGACTCTGTTATATGATTTCACACCATTAATTTCTCTTATAACTAATATATTATTCCTTCTACCGTAAATTGTTAAATCTCTTGCCTTACTTAAAGCTTCAATTAAAGTAATTCTTTCAGATTCAACTGAATATATCCCTGGCATATTAACTTCTCCTTGTAGTGAAATCTTAAAATTCATAATCCTCATGTTAATAATTGGATTTTTAATATAAATCGTTATTTTCTCCTTCAAAGACTGTAATACTTCTGTTCTTGTCATGCCTCCCACTTGTAATTTTCCCAAAACCGGAAACTCAATATTTCCATTTCTGTCAACCAAATAAAACTGCATAACTTGCTGACCTGATGCAGCTTGTAAATTAGAAGGATTTGGAACTGCCGCAGAACTTAAATTAAATGGCATGGCAATTTCCGGATCTTCAGCAGAAACTATTATCATCAATAAATCATCTGGTTGTATTTTAACTTCGTAAGAAGCTATATTTTGTGAAGCATTGATTCCGTCAATATTTTGATAGTAAACAATATCTTTTTTAGAGGCACAGGAAAAAAACAAAGATAAAAGCATAAAAAGGATGCTTTTATTTAAAAAATTAGAAGAATTTAAATTCATTAGAATTGTGGATTTATTTCGCAAATATAAAGCTATAACTTTAATTTTATTATTTAATTTGATGATTGGAAACGAAACATATTTAATTGTTTACAAAGTTAAATTACTACTTTTAAAATAAAATCACAAGCAAAAACAATTAATAAGCGTTTTCCTCTCCTTTAAATATATTAACTACCGTTTTAATGACTATTTTAATATCTAACAAAATACTCCAATTTTCGATATACCAGATATCATACTCTACTCTGTTTTGCATATCAATCAATTCTCTGGTTTCACCACGGTAACCATTAACCTGAGCCCAGCCTGTAATCCCTGGCTTTGTATATTGGCGAACTAAATAATTCCCGATCAGATCAGTATATTGTTTTGTATGATTAACCATATGTGGACGTGGTCCTACTACAGACATGTCGCCTAAAAAAACATTAAAGAACTGTGGCAATTCGTCAATACTTGTTTTTCTAATAAAAGCCCCAAATTTAGTAATTCGCTGATCTCCTTTTCCGGCTTGTAATTTATCAGCTTCTTTGTTAACCTTCATACTTCTAAACTTCCAGCAAAAAAAGGATTCATTGTCACGGCCAGAACGTTCTTGTTTAAAGAAAACAGGACCAGGTGATTCTATTTTAATCAGAATCATTATTATTGGAAATAGCCATGGGAAAATCAACAATATTACACCTAGAGAAAAAACAATGTCAAATGCTTTTTTTAATAATCTGTTTACAGTGTATTCTAATGGTTCTCTGCGAAACATCAATACAGGTGTGTTTTCATAAAACGAAATTTCAACCTTGCTTGATCTTGTATATAGCTGAAAATCAGGAATAAATTTAATTCGAACCATATTGTGTTCACAAATTTTTATCAGATTATGAATGACATTCACATTATCAATATGCAATGCTATATACATTTCATCTACCTGATGAGAAATTAAATATTTTTCAATATCCTGAAATCCTCCTAATACAGGAGATGAAATAAAAGCAAAAGGATCCACTTTTTCATCAAAAAATCCCAAAAAACGATAACCATAGGTCAAATCTTTTGATAATATTTTTCGCATTCTTTCTCCTGTATCATTTGCTCCTACAATAATTACGTTTTTAAAATTATATCCTTTTGCCCTGATATACTTTAAAACCTCCATGGATAAAAATCGGGACAACATTAACAAACAAAAGAAGCAGGCATAAAAATACATCAATCGGAGTCTTGAAATCTGAGAGTATTTTAAAAAAAGTACAAAAAAAGCAATTACAGCAATATGAAAAATGAATTTTTTTGTCGTCCGTTTTAAAATAGATTCAAGAGGCTCTATCCTAACAATGCGATAGGAATCATTACGTAACAATAAAGCAATCCAGATTAAATTGGATAAAAAAGAAACTGTTTGTACTTCTTTTAAAAAAAGTTTATCCAAATTTCCAAACCGTAACCAAGATGACAAAACAATAGAAAAATTCAGAAGTATTACATCCCAAAGTACAAACAAAAGTTTAAAATAACGGGAAAACCGATGACGTGATAAGGCATCTAAAATCTTCATAAAATTGAAAAAAACTTTTTATTATTCATAATTCTTATTTTTTAACATATTGCAATAGCGCTAATACTTTTTTTGGAAAACGACCTTGAATCCACCCATCTGATGAAATTTATAAATCTTATAATCTTCTTTTAAAATTTTAAAAGCTCTTTTGTAATCCGTACTCAGACCTCCCATTCGCATTTTCACAATATAATAATTAAGATAGGCAATATTTATTTTATATTTATATAAATAGCGCAATAAAAATTCTGTATCTGAAGCTATTTTAAAGTCTAAATTATAATTACCATATTTGTCCAATACTGTTTTTTTTATGTATACAGTAGGATGTAAAGGCAGCCAACCAGCTTTCAATTTATTAAATTTATACTCACCGCCAATTCTGTTCCGTACTGTTTTTTGTTCATCATCATTTGTAACATAGATACCATCTCCATATATAGCATCTACATTAGGATTATTTTTAAAACCAAGTACTATCTTAGAAACTACATCTGTATCATAAAAAACGTCATCAGAATGCATTAAACCTATTACATCTCCAGTAGCAAGGTTCAATCCTTTATTTATAGCATCATACATCCCTTTATCAGGTTCTGAAATATATTTAGTAATTTTTTCGGAATATGAACTAATAATATCCTGAGTTCCGTCTGATGAATTACCATCAATCACTATATATTCAATGTCTGGATAATCCTGATCTAAAACACTCTTTATTGATTGTTCAATAGTTGCTTTTCTATTGTAGCAAACTGTAATAACCGAAACCTTCATAAATTATGATTATTTAAGAATTGTTTTTATCTCTTTTTTGACTAATTAATTCATTGCTCTTCAAGACAATAAAATATTCATAAATTGATTGTAAAGTCGCATAAGTTAAACCCCCGCTTCCGTCTAAAAAAGCTCTTCTTACTAGTACCATATAAAACCATTTAATTATGGGACGTCCCGGTAATTTGTAAAATAACCCTTTTTGATGGTATCTTTTTTCTGTAAAATCTTTCCCAAACAAAGCTTTTCTTATAGAAAAAGTAACTCCTTTATCTAAATCTTTTACTCTTGTCAGAGCTTCCATATCAGCATAACTCAAATGACGCTGAATCCAGAACCGAAATCCTTTGCTAAATGGATAATGATCTAGGAATCCCTCAATTTTACTAATTGGGCCATCAGGAATCGAAACCGGATTTACCAATCTTTCATAGCGCATTTTGTCAGGACGAAACAGTCTCAGATAAAAAGGTGACATCTGTGCATGCTTAAGCCACTTACCGTTCCATGCAAAATCTCTTCTTCTCAATTCATATGCAACAAATTCAGAATTATTATCCGGTTTTAGTGCTTTTATGGCGTTTAATAAAGATTCAGAAACTCTTTCATCTGCATCAATGTAAAGTACCCATGGATATTTAAATTTTATATTCGCTAAACCCCAGTTTTGATGTGCCGACCAATTATCAAAAATACGCTGCGTAATTTTTGCTCCGGCATTTTGAGCAATTGTTACAGTCTGATCATCACTAAAAGAATCAAAAACATGTATATCATCACTCCAGGCTACGGATGCTAAACAACCAGGTAAATCTTGCTCTTCGTTTTTAGTGAGTATTAATATTGAAATCATTCCTTTTTAATTTTTTTAAAAATTAATCTTTTATTATCCTGTTTTTAATATACTTAGCCGGATTTCCTGCTACTATTGTCCAGGCTTCCACATCTTTCACTACCACAGCTCGTGCACCTACTATAGCTCCCTCACCTATAACAGTATTTGTCATTATAAAAGCTTCGGCAGCAACCCATGCAAAATCATTAATCCTTATTTCTCCAGTAACCAAAGGAACATTTAATGAAGTGGTTTCATGCGTTGCACTGCACAAATAGGTTCTTTGAGATACTGTCACTTTGTTCCCTATTATAGTATGACCTAAATGTAATTTTACCTGAGGACCCAATGTAGAATGGATGCCCATTATTAAATTCTTTGGAGACGGAATATAAGCAGATGCATAGATATTGCAATATTTACCAATTTTGGCTCCAAAAAGTTTTAATAAAAAAATTCTCCACCCATTGAAAAAAGGCAATGAAAAAGGTCTGAATAAAAATAATGATGTTATACGCCAGAGTAATCTATAAGCCTTGTCTGACTTAGGTATAGTATCAATGTATTTAGGAATTTCCATTAATATTTTTTTTAAAGTTTAAATGAATTAATTGACACATATCTCGACATCAAAATTATTTTAATCGATTTAAAAAGCTTTATTTCCTTTTTTATAAATTTTATCTTTTCGCCGAAATTTTCTCAAACATTAAGATAAACACTGAAATAGAAAGGATTATTTTAAACACTAAATTAATCTACAAGCTCATCAGATTTTGAAATTTTATATTTGTAATTATTATTGCCAAATAATGACATCTAAAATAAATTTCATGAATTCAGTTAACCGATTTTAACTGGTTTATTCCTTACATTTTTTAGTACTTTGCCGTTGAGCATATCCAAATGGATTTTTTCATCATCAATAGAATCAAAACGTTTTCTAAAAAATTTTGCTGGAATTCCTCCAACTATAACAAATGAATCTACATTTTTTGTAACAATGGATCCAGCCGCAATTATACTTCCATCTCCAATTTGCACACCCGTCATTATTATACTATTAGCACCAATCCAAACATCTCGTCCAATTAACGTTCTTTCTAAATTTGGCCTGCCGGAAAATGTAGATGGTACTCCTGGAATATTAAAGTTATGATCTGCTCCTATTATTTGTACATTTTGAGCTAACATTGTATATCTTCCTATCGAAACACCTGGGTAAATTAAACAATTATTTCCTACGTAAGAATATTCGTGAGCTATAAAGTCCTTACTAATTCTACACTTTCCTCCTATATTAAATGTCTTATCAACATTTTTTAAACCATATATATACCTAATAAAAAGTCTTTTAAAAAACCTATATATGTACGCTAAAAAATCACTCCTTTTCAATATAGAAATAATATCCATTAATTATTAATCTTTATAATTACACAATACTGATTCAAAAATTTTTAATTGATAATCTGGATTATAAAAATCATCAATTACAGAGTAACATTCATTCATTATAAGTTGATTTTTGATAGGTTTTTTTAATAGCCATCTTTCAATCACAATAGCTAAGTCCTCTAAATTATTATGCTTGTACAAATCACCATTTACTCCTTTAAGAATAGATTCTACTTCTGGCATTTGTATATTAAAATTATCATGTGAAATAACAGGAGTACCATATGCCAAACTATGAATCGCAGTTAAACCGATTTCACCTGGTGTTACACAAAGGTCTGCATACATTAATGCATTACTATTAATTTCTTCATCATAAATAGCTCCCAAAAAAGTAACATTTTTTTCTAAATCATTTTTTTTAACAAGATTTTCTAAATTTTGTTTCTGTTCACCATCACCAATTATAAGAATATTAAAAAAGTTCTTTTTATGTTTTAATTTAAGATAACCTTGCGCTTCAATTAACATATCTAAACGCTTAATAAAGTTTAATCTCCCTATAAAAACTACTACAGGTGTATCTTTGTTATTAAAATATTTGATTCTATAATTATAAATATCTATTTCTGAAATAACTTTTCTATATTCTACACTTTTTTTATAATCTAAAGAATTATATATAATATGGATATCCTTTTTAGCCTTTATTTTGTACTTGCATAAAATATTATATGCTCTTTTTCCATATAAAAAGAAACCATTTGCTATTTTATAGAAAACAAATAATTTTACATAATCAATAAAAGTAATTTTTTCTTTATTTACTCCATGCATCCAATAGAATACTTTTTTTCGTCTAAGTTTAGCGATAATCGCACCAAACCATGTAGAAATATGATATGGTGATCCTAGGAAAATAACTGAATCATAATCTCCATTACTCATTAAGCTAATTAACCCTGATTGCCAAAGGAATTTATTTTTTAAAAACCACTTATTATTCAAAAAAGACCAACGTAAACCGCCATCTTTAATTTCTGTTTGGGAAAAATTAATATCTATCTTTTTTATA
Organism: Flavobacterium gyeonganense; assembly: GCF_029625295.1. Classification (NCBI taxonomy): domain Bacteria; kingdom Pseudomonadati; phylum Bacteroidota; class Flavobacteriia; order Flavobacteriales; family Flavobacteriaceae; genus Flavobacterium; species Flavobacterium gyeonganense. The sequence goes on from NZ_CP121112.1 coordinate 848,984, forward strand.
TCAATTTCACTTACAGTCCCTGAATACAACGAAAATTCAACTTTCTTCGACTCCATAAGTTTAGTAAATATGGGTTGCCTATAAGATGCCAAATAATGATAAATAATTGCCGTTTTATGCATTTAAATTTATTTTTTTTAATTTATTTTCTGTTCTATTAAAATAAGCGCTATTAAAAAAATTAAACTTGGTAAAATTTAAATTAGTGTGTTTATTTAGAACATTTGAAAAGCTCTTTTGATTATTACTAATTATTAATAGTCCCAGTCGTTATATATTTTTTCTTTTTTAAGTTCATAGTAAAAGCTAAAAAAACTATCGGAATATGCTTCATATAAATATATGGATTCCCAGAACTTATAGATACCATAATGTTATACACACATAACAAAAATGCAAAAAGAGCAAGAATATTAGCTATGCTAAAATAACTTTTAATGGGAAAAATTAAAATTAACATGATATACATAAAAAGCCCAATTAATCCCATATCAAGGAAGGATTGCAAAAGCGGATTATCAATCCATCTCGTCATATAACCTGCACCTAGGATGTAATTAAAAAAATCAAAATTATTATTTATATAGTTATAAGCCCATTCCCGAGCAGTATATCGGGCAATTGCAGAACCAGAAGAATCCCTAACTTCAGTATTTCCAAAGATGTTAAACACCCCACTATAAAATTCATATGTAAATTTATCAATAATTTTTTGCAAATCTTCAATGTTAATATAAGCCGCAATAAAAGCAATGAGTGTTAAAAGTAAAGTTTTAAAATATTGAAGAACTAAAGTTTTATTTACTGACCCTGTTTTATATAAGTATGATATTGCTATAATTATAGCAACAAATACCGGTGTTCTTTTTGTGGACATAAACAGAACATATATATCTAATGCAAATACAATTGATAAGAAAATTTTAATGAATTTATTTTTAAAACGTAAGCATAATACACAGGCATAATTAATTATTGCTCCATTTGCTATAGTAAAAGCTTCAAGGGCATAATCCTGCTGGTCTTGTCTTAATTGCCACGCTTCTTCTCCAGTTACAAGACCTTTCCAAATAAAATAAGCCCCAAGAAACGTGCATAATGCTGAAATGTAAAAAGTAAACAATATAATTTTATCATATGTAGCATTATTTTTATTACTAGCGAGAGCTAATACTAGTAGAATAATATAAATATGAAAGCTCAGATATTGAGAATTCATTCTAACTGAAAATAAGCCATAAAGGAGCATTAATAATTGATATCCAATTATAATGGTAAACCATTTATTGAAAGACGGTAACCTTCCTGCAAATAAATTCTTATATGATAATATTAAGGCTACCGATAAAAACATAAATACTGGTGACCATTTTATAAAAGGAAATAAATAATTAAAATACATGCCTAACGGCACTCCTATAAGGGATAATGAAATGCCTAAATAAGTGAAAATTTCTTTTTTTGTCATTTAAAGATTAATTCAATAAAGATGTAGAAAAAACTTCAACAGTATGTTGAGAAGCAAACTCTACAGATAATGCCTCGTCATTACTATATTCGCCTAATCTTTCAATTCCTCTTGCAATTTCTATTGAAATTGGCTTATTTATAAGAACACCCAATTTATACTTTTTAATTAGTTCTCCTATCAATCCTGAATCTGGTGCCAGAACACATTTATTTACAATACTTGCATGCCCCATAATACCGCTTGAAGCCTCAGCATTTTTATATGGCATTAAAACAGCGTAAGACTGTAAAAAAAGTGATTTTAGTCTTTCGTTTGAGACAAAAGTATTATCAAAAACTATAGTAAAATTTATATTTTGTAAGGCGCTTAATTTTTCCCTAATGACATTTTCAATATCAAGTTTAGCTCTACCTACAATTAAAATTGCATATTCTTCAGTTTCTTTATCATTTAAAAAATCAACAGAATCAATAATTTCATACGTACCCTTACGAGGATCTATAGAACCTGGATGCAATAATACTTTTTTATTTTTAGGAATATTATAATAATCATAAATTTGAAAGTCATTATCTTCATCATAAACGGGAATTGGATCTGGAAGCATTTTAAATATATCTGTTCTAAATTCATTATTTAAATAATCAACCGTTTTTTGATCATTTAAAATGAATACACTAGTTATTTTTGGATTACGACTGTAAAATTTAGTTATTAAATATTTACGGTAATATTTTAATTTATCTTTTAATGTTGCTTTTTCCATTCTTAAAAACTGCAAAAACAAAATACCTTTTAATTTCGGGGATGGTCTTTTAAAAATTAGAGCAAGTTGAAAAATATTAAAATACAATAAAAATACTTCATTAACAGAAAACTTACTTGCGTATTGTTCTACTAATTCCAATTCAGCAAAAGAACGTTTTAGTAATGATAAATCATGTATCTTTTTTATTACTGATTGTGGAATAAACTCCCATACTACTGAAGAGCATCCTTCTGATTCACTAATAATTTCAGGAAAAGCAATTTTTAACTCCTCTGAAACAACAAAATAATAAACATCTTCAGAATGAAATTTAGATAAATGTTTTACTAAATGACTAATATATTCAGAATGGTGACCTGTTATTGCTGAATCGTAAATTAATTTTACCATCGTTTATACAAATTAAGGGAGAATAAAAACCTCTTTAATGAAAACTTTAAAAAGTACTTCAACGGATGTACTTTCCTATTGGATAAAATATAATTTTTAAATTTATAATTATTTAAATTTTTAGAAGCTTCATCATATACCCAATTTTTCCCTTTTAAGTATTGTCTTGGAAAAAAACCGTAGTCTGACAAATCTCCTTCAACTTGTACAATATTGGATTTTTTTACCAGTAAACTAAATATAGATTGATCATGGCGATGTGCAATAAATTCTGGATAATTTTCCTTACCTAACACATTAGCCAAATCAGTTACAATTCTTTCGTCTAAACATGCTGTTGTATACTCATCAATAAAATTAACTGCTTCAGAAGTCTTTTTTATTAAAATAAAAGTAGCCAATATTTGAGCTGTATCGCTTTTTTCCTCACAGTCAGCATCTAAAAATAGAAATACATCTCGTTTAGTCCACTGTTTTTCAATAAGCGGCAACTTAAAAGCTAATATATCTTTCTGTATATCATCTAAAAATTTAGCAAGTATTTTCAAATCCTTTAGAATTAAAGCGCCACTATCCGAATAAAATAAAAAATCATTTTCCTCAATTTCTAAAAGTGCTTTTTTTATTATATATGGTTTCCAGAAGTAATTTCCAAAACCTTTAGTGTACTTTTTAAAACCAGGATATTTTTCTAAGTAATCTTTAATATCATCAGGAGTGTAAGAAATAACGTTATCTGCTTTTCCAAGATATCTCGCTGAAAATGAATTCCATCTTTGTTGCAAAGTAAAATCACTATTCCCAAAATTAACAACTGTAAGCTTCATTCTTTTTATCCTTTAATCCTTCTTTATGTTAGATAGCATTAACTTGCTCCTTCTTTTATTACATCCTCTGTATATCCCACTTAATATTCCTTTTAATTACTGTAGCTGGAATTCCTGCAGCAATTGCGTTTCTATCTATATCTTTTGTTACAATACTACCGGAGGCGATTACAGAGTTTTCCCCTATAGTAACTCCCTTCATAACCAATACTCTATTACAAATCCACACATTGTTCTCAATGATAATTGGCCTATCCGGATTAAGTCTTTTATTGGTTTCTACATCTAGTATTGAATGTGTATCAGAAGCCCATAACTCTGCGTTTTCTGCAAAAATGCATTCATTACCTATCTCAATTTTATTTCCTAAACCAGCAACTAAAATCCTATTATTATTAAATCCAGTATTATTTCCTACAACAACACTTGTATTAGAATCTAATAATTCAAACTTACTATTTTTTATTATCCTATTTCCCTTAATTTTAATAGTGCAATTACTTCCTATTATAATAAACTTACAATTATGTATTCGTACGCCTTCAGCAAATTCTATTGTATTATTATTTCCATCAGAAAAGATATTTGACTTTATAATCCTGCTTGAATTTATCGTTATTTTTAAATTGCCCTTATTAATTACTTTAGCATAGAAAATGCTTTTTGTTGAATTAATTTGCAAGTTTTTTTTCAGACAGCTAAGCAAAAATGAATTACAAGATGAAAGTATACGTAATAAAATGGTAACGTTTTTTTTAACCTTTTCTACCATTTATTTTTGATTTTAATCTTTTAAGTAATTTCATTTTAACTAATACAAAAAGTTTGTTTAATGAAGTAATATTATGATCGTAATTTATAATTAAATCAACATTTGAATTAATTTTATTATTCTGAGATATAGATATATCATATAAAAAGATCTGATTACCTTGATTCTGTGCTATTACATTTGCATCATGAGGCCTAAGATTAAGTCCATAGGATTCAACAATTTTATATTGCAAAGATGCTGTTGTCAACCAGTATTTATTATTTTTTAAATTTTTTTTTGTAGCATATAAATCAACGCATACATCATTTTCCCATTTTAGATCTGAAATAGAAATATAATTTTGAATGTTCTGAAGTTCAAAAAAACCATCGTAGCAAATAGCTTCATGTATTTTTGGAAATCTATCCATATTTTTTGAAAACATATCCAGATGTACTTGACATGAATTATTTACATCATCATTATTATGAGTGCCTACATCATGGAAATTAGTTGAAAAAGAAAAATATGGGTATACAAAATATTTGTTAGTTTCAGACAAATATTTTATATAATACTTAAGCCAGGAGCTTTCTGGCCAACCTAATACAAATGCAGGCAAATCTACTCTTTCATCCTTATTCCACTCTAATCTATTTTCATACCACTTCATAAAGTCTAACCACATAGATTTGGACCAACATTGCCCCCAAGATTGCGCAAATTGCAAAAAGAAAACATCAAAATTATTATGTAAAGGTTGAAATGGCCTATTATTATTAGGGTTTTTCTCATGTTTATAAAGTGATATTCCACCTATATAATCCTTATCTCCATAAAATGCTAAAGAATTAAACGAATAACTATAATATTTAGGAGATACATATATATCATCTTCCAACATAATAATTGAATCATAAACATTAACCAAATTTCCGCAGCTAATTACATGTTTTCTTAAACCTAAATTTTCTTTATGCTCGATAATCTTTTTTTCTCCAAATGGCCATCTAAATTCATCGGCTATTTTCACAACTTCTGTATGGTTATCAGAATCCTGATAATCGATACTAATTATCAAATTTATATTCTCGTTTTCTGGATATTCAGCTTTTCTAAGAGAAGATAAAACTCGTTTTAAGGAATTTGGTCTGTTAAATGTTACTACTATTACGGCGGGTCTTGTCATTTCACAATTTTTTAATTATCAATAACGAATCATTTTTTAGTAATAATCTTAAGACAATATGTTTGATTCATTAAATTCTTAACTACAACTCTTCTTTTATCTATATTTTATTAAAATTTTTAAATATCTCACAACTAATAAGATATCTATTTTAGAATTGAGCTGTTTAAATAATAATCATTAGATGCAAAAATAATATCCATATATTCTAATTTACTTGATTTCAATATATCTTACATAGCCAACATCTGCACATTTTGGAAAACTCAAATTCATTTTTCACATAAACCAGCTAAAATATCAAAGTTAAATACCTCATGCTCAGCGTTTATTAATTAGAATTAATAAATTATTTAGATCCAATTTTTCTAAATCGGGTTATCAAAAGAATTCTATTACTTGGATAGCTTATCCAACATAGACTAAGAACTAAACAGCTAATTGCAAATTTTTCAATTAATGAATAAAAAATATTTTCAATTATTAAGTTACTGTTAAAACAAAGAATAACAGCTAATAAAATAGCAAAAAAAACTGGTTTAATAAATAGCTTCATAAAAATAGCAAAAGAGCTTTTTAATGCAATTTTAACCAGAACAATAAATATATTTAAAAAGCCTAAAATAAAAGCCATTAATAAACCATAACATACATATATCATATCTTTCATATAAAATATACCAAAACATATACCAGAAACCATAAAAATGGAATGCAAAACACCGGTGAAAAATAGTAGATCTGTTCGATTAGCAGCTTGAAAAATAGATCCAGAACTAGACAATACTACTTGAATCCCGACCGTTAATGATAAAACCTTAAATATAGGAATGCTTTGCTGCCATTGAAGTCCAAACAAAATATTGATCAAATCTGATGCTGAAAAAAAAGAAAAACAGATAAAGGGAAACCAATTATAGCTAAAAGTTGAACAACTCTACAATATGATGAAAATATCTTTGATTTGTCATTTTGAAATTCTGATAAAACCGGGAAAAGAACAGGTGTAATTACATGTGTTAAATTTTGAACAGGCATCAACATTAACTGATATGATTTATTATAATAACCAAGAGGCGAAGCTCCAAAATATCTACCAATCAATAAATTATCGGCATTTCTAGAAAAATAATTGATAAAATTAAACATAAACTGATAAACAGAGAATTTTAGAATTTTCTTAAGAGAAGATAGTTTAATATTAAATGTAACTTTAATCGGTACTAAAATAAAAAAAGACAAAAAAGAAAGGAAAGCATCTAAAATACTTTTGTAAATCAATGAATAGTAGCTATAACCATTCAAAGCAAAAAATACTGCCATACCACCACTAAATAACTGTATAAGTAAACTTATTACTGCTATCTTTTTAAAAAGTAATTTTTTAGTACATAAAGCCTTGGGGACTATTGAAAAAGAATAAAACAAAACACATATAGATAATAATCTTGAAATATTAATTAATTGTTGGTTAGAATAAAAATCAGCAATCATTGGAGCTAATAAGAAAAATAATAGAGCAAATACAGATCCAAAAATTAATGAAAGCGAAAAAAGTGATTTTATATCTTTATCATTCAAATTTTGATTCTGGATAATAGCTGGACCAAATCCAAAATCACTTAACATATTGAAAAATGTTATAAAAATTATGACTATAGCTACAATACCAAACTCAGTTGGAGATAATAATCTTGATAGTATTGCACCAATACCAATTGATATTAAAATTGATGAATATTTTGATATGGCAGTATAAAAGACTCCCCATATCATTTTTTTTAGTCGACATCGATTATTTAATATTAATCATTATTAGTTCTATCGTGTATTACGTTGTTGCTTTTTGAAACTACTACCTTATTTTTATCAATTATACAATTTGAGAGGGTAGTCCTGTATCCAATAACACATGAATTTTTAATTTCAACACCTTTCAATATTGCAACTTCCCTCCCAATCCAGCAATCATTCGCTATTGAAACAGGCTTTGTACTAGGCTTCTCAAATTCATATCCAAATATTGGATAAAAATTATTTGTTAAATCTCTTCTTTTTGAATCAGGATAGATGTTATGAGTATTTGTATCCCAAATTAAACATTTGTAAGAAATCTGATTGTAATCACCAATAACTACACGCTCATCCGCTCTGATTTCTGTTTCTTCATTAATATTATTATGACAACCAATACTTAATATACTGTCAAATCTACTCCAAATCGCACATCTAATACGATTAAAATCTCCCATAGAGAAAGAACCATTTATTGTTATAAAAATCTTAGAAGACAAATATCCATTATCAATAATATTATATTTCCCAATATCAACTTTACCTTTTATTTTCATATTGACATTCTTAATAACTGTATTATCATCAATATGTAATGTCGAATTTTCGAATATAACAATTTTCGAATTTTCAATTGTAACATTTTTACCAATATATATTTTAGATTTTTTATGACCTCTTACTATAGACTTAGTAAATAGAAATCTAAATTTAATTTCAAAAAATTTAAGTATCTTGTTCAAAACTATTTATTAAAATATTTAGTTCAAATTAGACTTCTTTAAAACAACTTCAAATCGCTTGCCACCATTTCTTTCACCAAAGCAGCCAAATCATATTGAGGTTTCCACCCTAGTTTTGTCTTAGATTTAGTAGGATCCCCAATTAACAAATCTACTTCTGTAGGTCGGTAATATTCCGGATCTACACGGACTACCACCTTACCTATTTCCAACTGATAAAGTGGATTATTACAAGATGCTACTTTAGCCACTTCATTTTCGTTTTCTCCCTCAAAAGTTAACGTTACTCCTATCTCTGCAAAAGCCATGATTACAAAATCTCTAATATAGGTTGTAACTCCTGTTGCGATTACATAATCTTCCGGTGTATCTTGTTGTAAAATTCTCCACATTGCTTCAACATAATCCTTTGCATGTCCCCAGTCCCTTTGTGAATTTAGGTTTCCTAGATAAAGACAATCCTGTTTTCCTTTTGCAATAGCTGCTGTCGCCATCGTAATTTTTCGGGTTACAAAAGTTTCACCACGTCTTGGAGACTCGTGATTGAACAAAATACCATTACAGGCAAACATATTATAAGCTTCACGGTAATTTTTTGTTATCCAGAAACCGTAAATTTTAGCTGCTCCATATGGAGAACGAGGATAAAAAGGTGAATTTTCATCATAGAAGCCTTTGTCATTTTTATTTTCTGCCATACCGCCATAAAGCTCGGAAGTAGAAGCCTGATAGATTCTGGTTTTTTCACATAATCCCAGGATTCTTACTGCTTCTAATATTCTTAAGGTACCTATACCGTCCACATTCGCAACATATTCTGGAGAATCAAAAGAAACTTTTACATGAGACATAGCCCCTAAATTATATATTTCATCAGGCTGCACTTCCTGAATTATTCTAATAATATTGGTTGAATCTGTCAAGTCACCATAATGCAACTTAAAATCTACATGTGATTCATGCTGATCCTGATAAATATGATCAATTCGCTGTGTATTAAAAGAAGATGCACGTCTTTTCACTCCGTGTACCTGATATCCTTTTCCTAATAATAATTCTGCTAAATAAGATCCGTCCTGACCTGTGATTCCTGTTATAAGGGCTACTTTTTGTGTACTCATTTATTGTTTTTTTAGTTACATTTCTTTTCAAGTTAAGATATTACATTCTTAATTCCTAACTTTTATTAATCTAAAACTACATTTTTACTTGCTTAAAAGCGTCTTTATTTCCCAAAAACCAATTATACGTCTTTTGGATTCCTTCTTCTAAATTTATTTTATGCTTCCATCCTAAATGATGCATTTTTGAAACATCCATTAGTTTTCTAGGAGTTCCATCTGGTTTTGTTGAATCCCATTTAATTTCTCCTGTATGGCCTGTAATCTTTTGAATGGTTTCTGCCAAATGCTTAATGGTTAAATCTTCACCTGTACCAACATTATATAAATAATCCGGTAATTTGTTTTCTAAAGCAAAAACAACTGCCTGAGCCATATCATCCACGAATAAAAACTCACGCATTGGAGTACCGCTGCCCCAAAGTGTTACAGGGGCATGATTATTTTCTTTAGCTTCATGAAACTTACGAATCATTGCCGGCAAAACATGAGAGGTATTTAAATCAAAATTATCGTGTGTACCATATAAATTGGTTGGCATTAAACTCACATAATCTTTTCCAAATTGATTTCTAATTGCCTGACAGGCTTTTACACCCGTTATTTTAGCAATTGCATACCATTCATTCGTTGGCTCTAAAGTATCCGTCAAAAGATAATCTTCTTTTAAAGGCTGTGGTGCTAATTTTGGATAAATGCATGAACTTCCTAAAAAAATAAATTTTTCAACATTATTTTGTAAAGCTGAATCGATCAGATTATTCTGGATTTGCATATTCTCCATAATGAACTGGTAAGGATAATCATTGTTGGCTAGTATTCCACCAACTCTTGCTGCTGCATCAATAATTACTTCGGGTTTTTCTTTAGCAAAAAAATCACGAACAGCTTGTTGATTGCGAAGATCAAGGTCTTTACTCGAAACCCCTATCAGATTTGTAAATCCTTTATCAGCAAGAATTCTCCAAATTGCACTTCCTACCATTCCTTTATGGCCTGCAATATAAATTTTTGTATTACTTTTCATGTTACTTAAATTACCTTTAATGCTTCTTTTTCTGCTACTACTTTTCGTAACCCACTGCTTGAAAAACGATGATCCCGGGTATTAAAATACAATTCAATTCCCTTAGATTCACAATATTCACGACCGGTAAAGTTTTTTTCCCGGTATTCATCTCCTAAAATTCGTACGTCAATTTTAAAAGATCTCAAAATATCTTCTAAATCCTGTTCTGTTGCATAAGGAACGATTTCATCTACGAACTTACATCCTTTTAATTGAATGTATCGTTCTACAACTGTTTGTGTAGGTCTGTTTTTTTCAGGACGATCTAATGTTGGATCTGTTTGTAAGGCACAAATCAAATAATCACATTGACGCTTAGCCTCTTCAAGCATTGTAATATGCCCTGCATGAAGCAAATCAAAGGCGCTAAAAGTAATTCCTATTTTCATAATTATTTTATGTGAAAATATATTTGATATTTCTTTCGTTTAATATGCTGAATCTGCATGGAAACGGTTTTGCCCCAAAGCAACCATAAAACCAAAAGTAAGTCCCAGATTACTTCCTGTTACATCTTTTCCAATTAAATTACCATTATAATAAATTTTTTGTGATAATATAGATTTGTAAGTCAGGTCTGCAAAAAAAGAGACTTTTTCATTTATAAAAATGTAGGGTCTTGCACCTATCATTAAAGCGCCTATCTTATCACGATTGAAATATTGACTTGACATTACTCCTGCCCCTGCTCCTGCATGAACAAGTAAACCAAATTGTCCTCCTGTATTACTGGATAATTCAATCAGATTACCTAAATTATAGCAAAGTTCTACACTTCCTATTAACTGATCACTTTTTTTAATACCCTTATTAAACTGATCAAAACTTAATAGCCCCATTACCCCTACATTCTCAGTAAACATATAACGGAATCCTCCCTGACCATGAACCAATGATAATGGTTTCTCTTTTCCAGATTGTGACAGTTGGGTTAAAGGAACAGCCATTCCGACTCCTCCTTCCATAAAAAGCTTGTCGTATCTAAATCTATATTGCGCTTGTGAAATTGTGGTAATTAATAATAAGGCAAAAAATATTCTTTTCATAAGTCAGGTAATTTTGGGATTGTTATATTTATAATTATTTTTTAAAGTTACTCTTCTCAATATTTAAACATTCAATATCATATTTAGCTGTACAATGTATTAAATTGCATTAACATGTTAAATTTCTAAAAAAACAAATCTCATCTCTAAATGTTAAAATCAAAATTACAATTTCAAAAATTTATAACAGTATTTTTCTCTATAATTTTAAAAAACATATAGCTTTGCGATATAGCTTCGCTAGTCTAACTCCCATATTTAAGAATTAGAAATAAAATAAAATTTGTGCAAATGTATTGACATTTTTTAGATTATATACTTAAAATCATCACTGTATAATGAATAATGCTTACACAAAAATACATTAATCTCATTATCAATCATATACAAAACATCACAAATTATAGTCATTTTGAAGATTTAAATTAAAAAATAAATTTAACTCAATTTAGCAACTCAAAAAAAATCATATTCGTTTTTTTAGTGTTAAATTTCCGACATAAAACAATTGAACCTAAATTTATTTTGAACCTAATTTGTAAATTATTTTATAAATTGTGAACAAATACCAAAAGGATAACTTTTAAAATTTAAGTTTATTGCATCGTTATTATGAAACAATGTTTATTTTTTTTACTCTTTTTCAGTTTTACAACTCATAGCCAAATTTTAGGATGTACAGATCCGCTTTCAAAAAATTATAATCCTAATGCAACTCTAAACGATGGAAATTGTTTGTACAAAAAAATCAACATAAAACCTCAATATTCATTTTTTTTGAATGATACTATTAAAGAAACATCAGGGCTTATTGCTTATGACCATTTATTATGGACTCATAATGACGATCATGATACAAATGTTTACGGATTAGACTCATTAGGGAAAATTAAAAAAAGAATAATTCTGAAAAATGAGTCAAATCATGACTGGGAAGAGATTTCGCAAGATAGTTCTTATATCTATATTGGGGATTTTGGAAATAATTATTCCGGAAACAGAAGTAACCTGAAAATTCTGAAAATCGAAAAAAAACATTTTTAGAAGAAGATCCAATCATTGAAACAATTTCTTTTGCTTACTCTAATCAAACCGACTTTGATAAAAAAAAAGCAAACACAACTGATTTTGATTGCGAAGCTTTCATTGTTATAAAAGACAGCATTTATCTGTTTACAAAAAAATGGAAGTCATCAAAAACCAGTATTTATAGTTTGCCAAATAAACCCGGAAATCACACAGCGCAATTAAAAGAAACATTAGATTCAAAAGGGCTAGTCACAGGCGCAACTTACTTAGAATCAAAAAACCTAATTGCTCTTTGTGGTTATTCAACAAAAGGTAAACCTTTCATATATCTCTTATACGATTTCAAGAATCATGATTTCCTATCAGGAAACAAACGAAGAATTAATCTTAAACTTTCTTTTCATCAAGTAGAAGGAATTACAACTGAAGATGGTTTACATTATTATTTAACCAACGAAGCTCTAATTAGAAAACCTATCATAAATGTCAGACAACAAATACATTATTTTGATCTAAGTTCAATCCTGAATTCATATATTAATAAATAATTCGATAATCGAATTATAACAGATTACTTTTCTAAAATTATATCCTCTGCCTCTGAATCACTTCTCAAATAAGAACTGTTAATAGAAAGGGATTGAATAATGTTGATTTCCAACTTTTACTTATAACATAATAGTAAAAAGATGAGCAATAATGCTCATCCGTTTACTACATAATTTCTATTTAATGAGGAATTTAACTTTGTACGTTTTCTCACTGTTGTACATGATGAGATAATACATTCCCGATGACTTTAAATTTGTATGAATAGTACTTTTTATGCTATCCGAAAGTTCTACTTTATCCTGCTGGTAAACAGCACGCCCATTTACATCATATATTGTTAATTTAAAAAACCCTTCGTTACCTGACAACGCCAGCGTAAAGGTTCCATTGTTTGGAACCGGGGACACAATCAAACCGTTTTTGCTATCAACAGGAGTATCAATTGACAACGTTGCATCAACTTTTACTTCTATAGAAATCGTTTTGCTGCAAGATGCTGATGTTGAATATGAAAGTGACAGATTTTGGATTCCTTTGTCTTTCCATTTAATGGTTACGGTATTACTTTTTTGCTCTACAATTTCACCGCCTGTTACATTCCACTCATATCCTGACAGATTTTGTGTTGCCGTATAGGTTGTAATTGAATTTGCTTCGGTAATAATAAGGTCTCCGTTTATCACTGCAGAAATTATAGCAGAGGATTCTACATTTTTGTAAACGATTCCTTTTCCTTGCAAACCACTCGATTTTTTGTTCAGTTTTGACAAATCAATTCCGAACGTATGATCTCCGCTTAGTTTTTCGATTCCACTAACTTCAAATTCCTTATCAGAAATTTTAGTCAGAGTCAGTTTTTCATTTGAAACAGAAATTCCTCCTTTCTTAACTACTAAAGCATCTTTTGTAAATACCGAAACTGTAATTTCACTATCGAATGTTATTGCTAACCCATCGGTTTCTGAACAACTATTATTTAAACTTAAAGGAGAAATTGCAGCACCAAGATCAACATTATCCAGATATGCTTCTATCCGAACTGCGTCGCTTGAGTTGCCAAATTCGTCATAAGTAATAGCTTCAAAAGTATTTTTACCACTATATCCATTTATCGGAATAAAGATTTCTTTCGGTGTTTCCTGATATTGTTTGCTTACTAAAATTCTGCTTTGCGGAGTTATGACATACAATTCTACATTTTGTTTGTTTTCAACTGTGGTAAGCGCAATTTGCAAATCGTTGCCCGATGTTATATTATCTGATGTTGAAATTCCTCTATCTGGCGTTATGCGAAGGTTAATCGGAGCGAGCGGTTTGTCAAATTTTACAGTCCAGTTTGTGCTTGAAGCCCCGCTTCCAAAATTCCCGGAAAGATCCACAAAATTAGACTGATCAATTACAATTTTATAACCTCCTGCAGTTTGTGTGTATTCTCCCAAACCAGAGATTGCATAATGCAAATCGTCTTGTTTTGTTACATTAACAATGGCATTCAAATTGACACTTCCTTTAAATAAACTCACCCAGTTTTTATCAAAAGTATTTAATGGTTTGTTTAAAGTAATCAACATTTCTGTAACGTTTTGACTGTTAACAGCACCCTGATATTGTGGTACAAAACTTTTCACTTCCGGGAGCAGGATATCTACTTTCCAATTATGAGACTGTACGATTAATCCCTGTGTATTGTCTTCTGCTTTTATCGAAGGCAAATCCACTGTCAATTCATAATCACCGTTTTCTTTGTTATATTCGCTTAATCCAACAATAGTATATTTCAGATTATCATCCGTTACAATCGAAATATTATCGAGTGTATTTCCGTTTAATTTCAATTTGTCTTTTGTAAACTGTGCTGGTTTAACTGGTTTATTAAACAGAATTTCAACACTATTTAAAGACTGTGATTGTGTTTGATCGTTCTTAAACTGGACAATTCCCAGTTCGCCAATTATCTGAATCCACGAAACACTTTTCCCTTCATTTCCTTCATTTCCTTCAGGATCTTTTATACCTGCGCATTGCACGGTTAATTCATAATAACCTGAGGCAATTGCAATAGTTTTGGTATTTAAAACAAAAGTAGAGTCGTTTACTTTTCCTATTAGACTATCATCAAAAGCCAGTTTTTTACCCTGATGAATTAAAGTGATATTTTGCGATGTAAACGTATTCGGATCAATCGCTTTATTAAAGTTTACCTGAACAGATTCCAGTGCTTTTGTTGTGGTCGAAGGAATATTTCCAAACGAAATTACTTTTGGAATATTTGTATTTATCGGCGTATAGTATAGTGTGTATTTCTCTAATCCTGATATTTTATCAAGAAAGTGAAGATTATTCTCATATTTGGGTTCTAATCCATCTTTTAACGTTATAAATGTCTGCCAGAAATTCTGAAGCGGCAATTCAAGATTATCACTTATTCTGACTACTCTTTCCAGTTTGTATCGATCAGATCCCGGATCTGCCAAATTACCGTAATTCCATCCTGTTTTAGACGAATTCACAGTTAAAGTCGTCGTTAACTGACTTGGTGAAATTACGTTAGAGACCGTTCCAGTGTTTACTTTATACACTTCATCGCTGTCACCATTTGAATAATAAATAGCATCCGGTGTATCTTTTGTATCGGCAATATCATTTACTAAGAAATCACCAACGTTGTCATGTCCTGCCTGATACGCTTTTACGCTCTTGATTAATTCGTGAACATACGACGCTTTAATCAGGCTTAGGTTTTTATTTCCGTAACTGCTTAAATGTTTGATTTGAAGATCGTATTCAACGAAATGGCCTAACAGTGAACTTGTAAACCACCATTGTCCCAAAGCATTTTTCTGAGGCTCAATGTTTCCAAAATCAACATTCAATAAACCTAATTGCTTTGGTTCATTGTTGAAGTTACTTCCAACAATTTCAAAATCTATTAAAAGCCCTTTTTTATTTTCTATAATTTCCGGCTGAACAGATTCTACCTGAACATTTTTAGCAATTCCGTAACCTTCGTTTTTAATCAATAAAGCCATTTCTGCTGGAACAATTGGCTCGACCTTATCCGTTAAAGGATCGTCTCCCAAAATATCACGCTGCATGAAATAATGCATTACTAAGTCCGGACTCGGATTTACTTCAAGTGTTACAGGAAATAATTGAACCGTTACTTTATCACCAGTACCTGGATCTGTATAGGATAATGTTCCGCCAAAAGAATACGATTTTGACACAGTTGGTGCTGCTTCTTTGGTTGGAATAAAAATTACCGTTCCTGCCTTACTGCTTTGAGGACCAACAAGTCCGGTTCCGCTCAGGAAAGCATCTTTATTGATTTGGAACAAATGCGTCATATCATTTCCGGCCTCGTCTCTGATCAATAAGTCTAAATTAATGTCTTTGATTGTGTTGCCACTGCTGCCGTTATTCATCGTTAAAGTTCCTTCAAAAGCTTCTCGCGTCATCGTTACTTTCTGAGAAAATTTAACCGTTACTGTTGCACAGACTGATGATTTAGAAGCGGCTTCATCTGTATATTCTTTGATATCAGCCATATCTTTATTGTACATTTCTTCTGCAGAAACAAAACCTCTTTTTTGATAGTGATCGATTAAAATTTTTCTTGTCCTGTCGTATTCTTCAATATCGTTTTTATTGATGATGTCTGGATATTGCACATTAGGAATTTTGATGCCTTTATTCCATGCTTCAACTGTTTTATTCCATCTGCTGCAGAAATTATCTATTTCCTGATTGGTAATATCACTGCCTGAGAGATTCGCTTTTATTCTGGCAACATCTGCAACTGTAAAGTCTTTTTGAGCATCAAGACTAATCGAAACTTCTTTCATAAAAGCATGAAAATAGGTGCTTTGTAATATTCTGTCGTTGCCCAGATATGCCTTTAATCTGTTTGTTAATGCATTTTGCGCATTGTCCATGATATAAAAATCATTGTACATCGTATCTAAAAAGCTGTTATTAGCTGATTTACCTGATGAAACCACATCATAGATACAGGTTTTAAGTACTGATACCATACCAAAAATACAGCCCGGAGGTCCCGGAATACATCCGCCAAGCGCAATTGCCTGGTTTACTCCGTCTCCGTTTACGGTTGCAAGCCCTAAAAGACATCCGGCAACGTTTAAAGCCGGAACAGGTACACAACCAAACACCATTCCTATTACTGACGTAATACAAGGATTATCACACACTGTAGGAAGTGCAGTGATGATGTTGCCAAAAGCATTCCCAATTGGAATTAAAGGCCCAAATCCGCCACCATTAAAATTAGGACTTCCGCCTCCGGTTGTAGGTGCGCTTGGAGTAGAACAGGTCAATACATAATACGGTTTGAATGCCGCAATGTCCTGCTCTGTTTCGCAAACATAAGTTCCTTTTGTAATTAAATTATAACTACAGGTTTGATTGGCACTGGCACTTTTCGAACTCGATACTGGTCTTGTAATAAGCACGGGAATAATAATTGAGGTTTTAGGGTTTAAAACATCAAATTTTTCAATCATTAGTTTAAAGTTGAAATCTCCCTGACTGTCTATATTAACCTTAACATTTGATAAAGCGATTAATCCGTGGTTGGTCACTGTAACATAACTCATTCTGCTTTCGCCGACATTTAGATCTAAAACCGGATTATCAATATCAATTACAATAACAGGTTTTGGTACGTTTGTTTCAAATTTTACCACCAAATCTGACTGGTACTGATCTTCAATTTCTGTTGGTTTAACCACCCATTCGTAACTTACAGCCTGGTACGAAATAAATACTTTTTGTGTTGTAACTTTTCCCGGATCTATCAGTAAATTATTTTGGTAGGTGTCGTGTTTATCTGCCGTTACCGTTACGGTATAATACCCTTCTGGTATTTGCGGAGTCTGGAAAATCCCGTTATCATCTGTAATTCCTTCTGCTAAAATAACCCCCGAAAAAGGATGGCGAACCACTACTTTTGCGCCCTTTAAATGTGGTGCCTTTTCGGTATTATACGTATATTCATCAACCACATCAATCAATAAAGAACCAGTAGATTCAGAAACAGGTTCTATTTTAAACGGAATACTAATTCCGCCCCCGTTTGAAGGATTTAGTGCTAAACTTCCGAATAAGGGGACATTTAATTGCTGTTTGTCTGTTGGAGCTAATTCAAGTATTATTTTGACAACTTCATTTGGTGCAATCTTTTCAATAACCGATGGACTTTTTAATTTCATCCAGTCTAGTTTTGGCAATTCAATCTTAACATTTTCTGCATTTACACCTCCCGAATTTGAAACAGAAAGTTCATAATAACGAGAAGTTCCTTTAATCATCGTGGTATTAATGCTCACCGGATTTGCAATTAATTTTGCCGATTGCGCCTTACAATGATAAAAAGCCAGTCCGGCTAGTTTTGCTCCTTCATCTGATGAAATTGTAAAATTGATGTTGTAATATTTTTGTTCTGCCGAAGCTTTATCAGTTAAAATAGTATATGACAAAACACTTTCCTGTCCAGCAGATAAGGTTAAAGGATCGGTTTGAATTGTAAATCCTGCATCTGCAGGAAGTGCAATTTTTATATTGGTTAAAGCCGTTTTACTATTATTCTTTAATCTGAATTCTCCTTTATAAGGCGTTTGTGTAACAACATCCCACTTTAAAAAATCTGTTGGCTTATTCATCCATTCAAAACCAATAATATCAAATTCTGCCTGAGTTGGATTAACAGTCCCCGGATATCCTGCACTCAAAGCATAATGTCCGCTTTCTGCTTCTAAGGGTTCAAAATCGTAAGCAAAATTTCCTGATGTATTTGTTTTTACGATGAACGAGCGAACAAAAGTTCCGTTTGCAATTGTGATTTCTATTTCTTTATTTGCTGCAACCGAATTGTTCAGCATTTTTGCCGATCCGGTAATGTGAACGGTTTCTGCCGATTTATACACTGTTTTTGTTACCACTGCAGTTGCAGAATAACTGGCGTGCAGTTTAATCGAAGCAAAAGTTTCGTTGTTGGTAAGGGATAATTCGTTTAGTTTCTGATCGCGGTTAACCGTTGCAATTATAAAATAATTACCCGCCTGCTGCGGCAGTTTAACTAATTGTTTTAATTCGATATTTTTTCCTGATTCAATATCATTGATAACATCAATACTGGATAAAAGAATTCCGTTTTTAACTTGTTTGTCTTTCGAAAGAAAGAATTCAACCTTTGATCCTTTGGTAAAAGAAGCAAATCCCTGATTGGTTACCGTCACATCGATTTCGATATTTTCACCTCCGCCCGTTTCAGTTACCGTATTTACGGTACTAATGATAGCGTCAGGCTTATTTTGATCTGTAACTAATATCCACGAAAAACCAGATGCAAAACTGTCGGCTTCGGCTGCTAAACGCACTGTTTGATCTCCTGTTTTTGTAACATCTATTTTAGTGCTTATCCAAACTTCTACACTTTCACTCCCAACCGGAATTGTTACCGTTGCAGGCATCGTCACAATCGTTGGTGAATCGCTCGACAGTTGTACCAAAATCGCTTTTGATGTGTCGACAGTATTTCTGGCAACTGTAATTTTGGCCACATTCTCTGCCCCTGCTTTTACCGTTGAAGGATTTGCTTTCAGGATTAAAGTTGGCCCATTACTGTCAAGAATAGTGATATTTTTGCTGATTGTACTTCCGTTGCTTCCAGCTGGAACAGTACAATCACACGATGCAATATACACCTCAGCGGTAACGTTTACTGTTTTTGTGCCGTCTACAATTCCATTATTTATCGCACCGATATTAAATTTTTTCTGATTTACATTGGCAGGAAAATCAATAACCTCAGGCAAAATCAAGGCGTTTACAATACTTGGTTTTAAACGAATATTGGTCGCAATATCCGATTTATCTACACGTTTTATTGTCGCATAAGTCGCATAAACGCCATCGGCTTTAGATATTGTTGTTGGACTTATTTCCAATTCAAAAATCGGAATATTTGAACTTTTTAAGACAACTTCTGTATTTCCTGCCTGAAAACCTTCAGCTCTCAAAGTCAATTTTCCAGTTACCGTGGCTTCAGGAATTTTATTATTTTTTACAGTTATATCGAAAGAAACTGTTTTGCTTCCCGCAGGAAGTACAATTTCCGTCGGAACAATCCAACGTGAATTCTGATCTGCCGAAATCGTAAATTTTGCATCAGTACTTTTTGCAAAATCACTTTCCAATGTGACCGTAATAACATCACCATCTGTTGCTGAAACTTTAGAAGGCGTTAACGTTATTACCGAAAATTCATTATCAATAATTTCGATATCATCAGAAACTGGTGTATAATCATTTCCTGACAGCGTTAATTTTATAGTTCTGTTTCCGTCGGTTACCGTATTGTCTGTTGGTTTAATGTAAAAGACAACTGATGATTGATCTTTTGCAATTTTTACCGCTGCATCAAATCCCAATTGACCCAATTGAGATGCTACAATATCATAATTTTTATCCGTGCTTCTGTCGCCGCTCTGGGTTAAGGTTGCACGGATAACTTCTGTAGAATTTTCTGCAATACTTTTCTTGTCCAACGTCAAAAAAAGTACTTTTTCCAATACAATAGCATTAGCCGCCGTAATCTTGTTATTTGCTTTTAAACTTTCTGGTTCTTTTACCGAAGTATTGGCAATAAGATTGATTCTGACTTTTACATTTCCATCAATTCCTAAAACTTTAGGCAGAGTAAAAGTTGCATTTCTGCTTACGGATTTCTTTTTGTCTAAATCCTCATTGTACGAAACCTTTCCCAGATTATATTCTAAACCTGTAGCATCAGATACTATGCTTACTTGTTCTATCCATCCGCCAGAGGCAATTTTTTCTCCAATATTATCAACGCTCCACGCAACCGTAATTTTTCCTTCGGGAGTAATTTTTGTATCGTTTGACGTTATGTTTGAAATCGTTAAATCCGGAAATTGCGCTGTTGCAATTGTTAGTATTCCGTTGGTATGATTTGAACCAATATCAACCGCATTTTTAGAACTCAAAACAACACTCGAAAGACCCAGATTATGGGTTTGCCCTTCTATATAATTTAATGGAATCTCAATAGGTATTTCTAATAAGGCACCACTGTTTCCTTTAAAAGACTCGCCTGTCAGCGAAAGAATGATAAAGTGATAATTTCGCGGATTATTCTTCTCTATATTAACATAAATGGCGTGATCGCCTTTTCTGCTTTCGATGATTTTGCTTTCTTTTTCAGAAACCAGTAATCCTTGCGGAACGGTCAGTGTAAATTCGGCTCCAACAACTTCAGCTGAATTTGCGAGGTCAATTACGATTTTTGATTTATCTCCTGGTCCGGCAGCTGCGTTTACCAATTTCAGGCTGTTTTGCCCAAAAGTAAGTGTTGCAAAAAATAAAGATATAAATACAAGAAAAAGTTTAATTTTCATCGGTTCGGGTTTGTTATATATCATTTCGTTTATTTTATTGTATTAGCATTTTTCCGGTTAATCGTCTTAGATTTGCACCAGTTTGTATTTTAATTGTATAAAAATAGATTCCTGAAGAAAGTTCTTTTCGTAAAAACTTCAGTTCCTGTTTTCCTTTAGAAGTGCCTAAATTTTCCTCTACACGAACAATCTGCCCTCTGGTATCGTACACTATCAGCGATACTTTGTCTGCATTTTCTGCCAGTTGATATTGTATTGTAGTCTGCTCCATGAACGGATTCGGATAATTTACAACTAGATTATTTTTTTCAGAATCAAAATCATCAACTCCCAAAGTCTTACCGGTAATTTTATAACTAAGTTCGTTTGCTTCATGATCTGATATCATAGCCGAAACAATTGTTGCATTCGCAGTCAGTTTTGCAATCGCCTGTTTGCCGGACAAGATTTTATCCATCGAAAAACCAATAATACTTACTTCATCATTCTGTTCAGCAATCGATGCGGTATACCCAATTGCTGAAAGCATTTCTGTTACCTTAGTTTTCGAAATTCCTTTTAAGCGAATATCAAAGGCGGCAGCAGAGTTTGTTTCACTTTCTATAAATAAAGTATTATTTTCAATGCTTAAAACCGTATTTTCTATTGAAGCCAGTTTGCTTGTATTCGCTTTTTTCTCCTGAGTTCCTGCCTGAATTTTGTTGATCTGTAAAATGATATCCAGAATATTTAAGTTTTTATCTTTGTTTAAATCTGCAGCGCCATAATTAAAGAATTTTGGTTTTTGGTTTAGCGTATAATTCAAAGTGGATTGTATGTCAAGAATATTTACAATTCCATCCAGATTCGTGTCGCCTTCTCTATAGGTAATTGCATAGCTTATGACACTATTTCTGGCAGAACCTGCAATTTGCCTCAGTTCTAAAGTTTGATTATTTGGCACATTCCATTCGCTCAAAATACTGGTCAGTTTTATTCCGTCCTCTGGTATTGTAACCATCTGGAAATAATCTTTCAGCGTCATATTATACGATTGCGTTGCATTAAACAACGAGTTCGTATGGTCATAATGATTTATTTTTCTGTCTGTAATTGTAGCGTTTAAGGTTAAAGGCAGTTCTCCCAAATTAATTTTCTGGCGATCCATTTTAATAGTTACGTTTACCGCAAATGCTGCTTCAATTCCTGTCAGTTCATTTTCAGAAAGATCAACTGTTTTTAATTTTGTAATTTTAGTTACGCTTTCCGGAATCGTTCCTGTCAGCTTATTACGATTTAAAGAAAGATTTTGCAATTCTGTAAACTTGCTTAATTCTGGACTGATATTTCCAGTAAGATTATTATCTGTCAGACTTATCGAAATTACATGTCCATCGTTTGTGATAACGCCTTTCCATTTTTTCTCGTGAAGATTATTTGAAGAAATGTCCCAGGGTTCTTTCCAGCTTGTTCCTCCGGCACTTTGAAAAAATGCTAGCAAAGCGTCGTATTCTGGTTCGATTAAAGGTGTTTCAGAACCGTCGGCAATACCTTTAAATTGTAAATACGTACCCTGTGAAGTTCCTGTTCTTTGCCAAATCGTAATTTTGGCTCCGGCCGGAATACTCGAAATGGCAATATTTGGAAAAGTAAGTGTGTTATCTACCGCCATAGCTTCGGATATTTTGAAATTATTGGCTTGTAGTTCAAACAAATATTTCCCACTGAAATCTTGGTTTTCTTCATTATAAGTTGTTATTGATGGAAGATCAACTACTATTTCATCGCCTCGCAAATACAAATATTCATCTTTTGTAATAATCTGCCCTCTAAGGTTTACATAAACCTGATCGGGATTATAAGTAAATGGTTTTTCTAAAGCGTCAAAACTATTATTCGAAAGATCGATTTGTTCGATGTTGATAAAATCATTCAAATGTCCCGGAATGGTTCCTTTGAATAAATTTCCTGAAACAGATAGTTTTTTCAATCCTGAAATTCCTGATAAATTTGGTAAAGTTCCTTCAAATTTATTCGATTGTAAATTTACCGTTTTCAAATTTTGAAGATTCCCTATGTTTGCCGGAATCGAACCTGTTATCGCATTCGTTTGTAAATTCAAAGTTTCCAGATATGCTAAATCAGACAATTCTGCCGGAAGCGTTCCCGAAAGATTATTTCCTGCTAAACTCAACGATACAACGTGGCCATCTTTTGTGCCAACGCCGTACCAGCTTACTTCGTGCAGTTTATTTTGGGAGATATCCCATTTCTGGGTCCATTGTGATCCGTTTGTGCTTGCATAAATTTTCTTTAGAATTTCAAATTCCTCGTCTGTCAATGGTTTTCCAAACACAACTTGTGTATAATTTATGGAAGTTCCCTGAGCAGTTCCGTCGTTCTGCACAATCCTAAGCTTGTCAGTTACTTTAATTCCGTACAACGCAATATCCTTAAAAATCAGTTTTCCTTCACTGTTTGAATAATTCGATGTTTTACTTACACCATTAATATAAAGTGTAAAATTATTTTTGTTATTGACAACGCCCCCATTTGCAGAAAATAAAAAAGTACTTAATGTCGGAAGCGTGATTACCAATTCGTTTGCCCCAACTTCTATCGTAGGAACCGTAATGGTTTGATAAGAGAAATCAGCTGTTTTTAAAAGTGGTAAAGCTGCTACAACTTCATTTACTTCTTCAATAGTATTATTGCTGATATATAAAGTTTTTAAAGCCTGTAACTTATTCCATGAAGACGGTATTACGCCCTTTAACTTCGAATACCTTACATCTAAAGACTCCAAAGCTTCTAATCCGGAAAGAATTCCCAAATCTGTAGCACTTAAATTTTTCGAATAACTTCCTCCGTATAAAGAAAGGTTTTTTAAGTATTTCAGGTTTCCAAAAGATGCCGGAATCGCTCCAGCAACATTTGAGGTATTGTTTAAATTAAGTCCGGTAATATGCCCGTTTTGAATGCTTACTCCATACCACGCGCCTTCGTGCAGATTATTTTCGGCTGTTACCCATTTATTGTTCCAGTTATTGCCCCCCATTGAATTGTAAAAATCAACCAAAGCCTGATATTCGGTATCCGGAATTTTAGGCTGATCTACTTTTACATTCTTAAAATAAATATTCGAATAATAAGCTGCCCCCTGAGCACCATCATATTGCTGATATAAATACAGTTCATCTCCGGTTTTTAAAGTCGCCAGATAGTCTGCAGGAATTGTAATTGTTCCGTCTCCCGCAACGGTTAAATTACCTCCAACCTGAGATCCTTTTACATATAGTCTAAATTGTCTTTGTGCAGAAAAATCATTCGAAGCTTTGTTGTACAAAACCGAATTTGGCAAATTACTCACTTTTACATCCGTTCCTTCGTATAAAAAGTTTGCAATACTTAAAGTTTGCGAATTCATCTCCAGATAAACCTCACTGGATAATAATCCTAAAATCGTTGCCACTTTATTGCCTGACAAATCCAAAGTTCTTAAAGCGGTCAATTTTTCTAATTCTTTAATTAAAACTTCAATTTGATTTGAAGATAAATTAAGCGTTACTAATTTTGTCAAATCTCCTGCCGAAGCCGGAATTGCTTTTATCTGATTTCCTGATAAATTAACCGTAACCAAACTTTCCATTTCGCCAAATTCTGCAGGTAAAGCTGTAAGTGCGTTATGGTCTAAATATAAAGTTTTTAAGTTTTTGAGTTTGCTCCACGATGATGGAATGTCGCCTTTAATTTTGGTGTATCTTAAGTCTAAATATTCCAGTGATTCTAACTCTGACAAAACATTTAAATCTGTAGTGTTCAAATTAGTACCATAACTACCACCGTACAAGGAAAGTGTCTTTAGGTATTTTAAATCACCAATAGAAGCCGGAATTGCACCCGAAACACCATAATTATTATTCAGGTCTAATCCTGTAATATGTCCGTTTTCGATGCTCACTCCATACCATGCCCCTTCATGTAAATTATTTACAGAAACATTCCATTTATTGGTCCAGTTTGTACCGCCCATTACGGTATAAAAATCAACAAGTGCCTGATATTCTGCATCCGGAATTTTGGGCTGATCTACTTTTAAATCCGTAAAATAAATTCTTGAATAATACGAACTTGAATTCCAGTCGTAATTTTGATACAAATACAATTCATCGCCCGTTTTTAAAGAAGCCAGATACGTTGCTGGTATGAGAATACTTCCATCCTCTGCCATTTGCAAATTATTGACAACTACATTTCCTCGTAAATACAAATTAAAAGTTCTTCTTGACGAAAAATCATTTTGGGTTCTGTTGTATAAAACAATATTTGGGAAATTTTCTACCTTAACATCTGTTCCTTTATAAATAAAACCGGCTTTGCTTACACTTTGCGAATTCAGTTCAAGATATACCTGAGAATTCAGTAAAGCTACAATAGTCGAAACTTTATTACCTGAAAGATCTAGTGTTTTTAAAGTGGTGATGTTTTCGAGCTCCTTTATCAAAACTTCTATTAAATTTGAAGATAAATTCAGCGTTACCAAATTGGTCAGAGTTCCTATAGATACTGGAATTGCTTTTACTTTATTTGATGCAATATCCAGTGTAACCAAACTTTCCATCGAACCTATTTCTTCCGGTAGCGCTGTAAGATTGTTGTAACCCAAATAAACTGTTTTTAACTTTTTCAAGTTAGCCCACGTTGCAGGAATATCGCCTTTAATTTGAGAATATCTTAAATCCAGGGATTCCAGAGACTCTAATTCTGAGAACACATTTAAATCTGTTGTGCTTAAATTTTTGCTGTAACTTCCTCCATAAAGGGAAAGGTTTTTCAGGTACTTTAAATTACCAATAGAAGCCGGAACTGCACCGGAAACACCATAATTATTATTCAGGTTTAATCCTGTGATGTGCCCGTTTTCTATACTTACGCCAAACCATGCACCTTCGTGAAGAGTATTTTGGGCAACATTCCATTTATTGGCCCAGTTAGCACCATTCATTGCATTATAAAATTCAACCAAAGCCTGGTATTCTGCATCAGGAATTGTAGGCTGATCTACTTTTAAATCAGGGAAATAAATTTTGGTATAATAGGAACTTCCTGATCCGTCGTAATTTTGGTATAAATACAATTCGTCACCGGTTTTTAGCGAACCCAGATAGTTTACCGGAATAGTAAGACTTCCGTCTTGCTGCATTTGCAGACCAGTAGCAACCTGACTTCCTCTCAAATACAAATTAAAAGTTGTCCTTAAAGAAAAATCATTTTTCCTTCGGTTGTATAAAACAACATTCGGAAAATTTTCTACCTTAACATCAGTTCCCTTATAAATAAAGTTTTCCATACTGATGCTTTGCGAATTGAGTTCAAGATAAACCTGAGCATTCAACAATGCCAGAATAGTCGAAATTTTATTGCCCGAAAGATCTAATGTTTTTAAAGTATTGATGTTTTCCAGTTCTTTAATCAAAACTCCAATTTGGTTGGAGGATAAATTTAGAGTCACTAAATTTTCCAGATTCCCTGTTGAAACAGGAATGGCCTGTATTTTATTTGAAGTCATATCAAGCGTAACCAGACTTTCGATTTCGCCAATTTCTTCAGGCAGTCCCGTAATAGCATTGTAACCCAGATTCATCGTTTTTAGTTTTTTTAGCTTGCTCCATGAAGATGGCACTGCACTTGCAACCTTACAATATCTTAAATCGATTGTTTCCAGAGACTGCAATTCTGAAAGCACGCTTAAATCTGTCGTACCCAGGTTTTTTGAATAATTTCCACCATAAAGCGAAAGATTTTTAAGATATTTTAAATTCCCGAAAGATGCCGGAATTGCACCGGAAACATTACTGGTATTACTAAGATTAATTCCTGTAATATGTCCGTTTTCAATGCTTAAACCATTCCATGCTCCCTGATTAAGATTATTTTCGTTTACATCCCATTTAATGTTCCAGTTGTTGCCGTTCATGGCATTATAAAAATCTACCAACACCTGATATTCTATTGCAGATACTGCCGGCTGGCTTACCTTTATATTAGATAAATAAAAACGGCTGTAATATGCGCCGCCATCAATACCGTCATATTGCTGGTACAAATAGACTTCGTCACCACTTTTTATACTTGCCAGATAGGACGAAGGAATCGTTAAACTGCCATCTTCTGCAACGGTTATGACGGTTCCAATCTGGCTACCTCGCACATAAACAACATATTGCCTTCTTGCTGAAAAATCACTTTTGGTTTTGTTATAAAGCATAACGTTTGGGAGATTATCAATCTTTAGATCAACACCTTTATAAATCAAATTCTCAATATTTACTTGTTGAGAATTTAATTCCAGACTCACCTGATTTTTTAATAAACCGACAATTGTTGTAAGCTTATTATTCGCAAGATTTAAAGAAGTCAATGCTGCTAAATTTTCTACTTCTTTTATAAGAATCTGAATTTGATTTCCGGACAAATCAACTGTAACCAAACTCGTAAGTTCACCAAACTCTGGTGAAAAACCTGTAATAGCATTTTCGCTCAAATACAGTGTTTTAAGCTTTTTTAGCTTGTTCCATGAAGCAGGTATGTTTCCTTTTAATTTACAATATCGCAAATCAAGAGTTTCCAGTTCTTCTAAACCTGAAAAAACACTTAAATCAGTGGTATTTAAATCTTTTCCATAACTTCCTCCGTACAGTGAAAGTGTTTTAAGGTATTTTAAATTCCCAAAAGAAGCAGGAATTGTACCGGATATCCCACTTGTATTATTTAGATTAATACCTGTAATATGCCCATTTTCCAGTGTTATCCCATACCAGGCAACTTCATGGAGATTATTTTCTCTTGTATTCCACTTATTACTCCAGTTAGATTCACCTGTTGCTTTATAGAAATCTACCAATGCCTGGTATTCAGAATCTGGTACAGGAATATTTAAATTGTTTGTTTCGGCAAATAGTGATAGAGTGCTAAAAAGGCAGAGCAATCCGATAAGTAGTTTTCTTTTCATTTATAATTATTTTATAATCAGACAATTATGCTTAATCAAATTTAAAACGCAACACAAAAGTAAGAAAAATATTGTGTTTTAAATGTTA
The DNA here is from genome assembly GCF_029625295.1 of Flavobacterium gyeonganense. NCBI lineage: Bacteria > Pseudomonadati > Bacteroidota > Flavobacteriia > Flavobacteriales > Flavobacteriaceae > Flavobacterium > Flavobacterium gyeonganense. Next base: position 877,255 of record NZ_CP121112.1, read on the forward strand.
AGGCCATTTTACTTAATCATAAACAACTAACTATAAGGCATATACGTTAAAAAATTACCTGACTTCAGGTAATACTTGTAAAATTATTATTTTCGAATTAATTTGCCTTGCTAGAGTAAAGGTATCTTGCTACATTTTGTAAATAATAAAACTTCCTTTATTGAGTTGAAAAAAATGTGTTTTAGATGGAATATTGAGGTAAACAACGATTATTGTAAAAGTGAAATTTGACCAAATAACGCAAAAAAGATTACAATTAGATCAGAATGCTAAAGTAATTTGTCAAAAGTCGTAAATTGCACTACAAATTAGTGTTGACAGTCTTCTATATCCACACATTTTATTTAACTGAGAATTTTCTAACTATTAAATATAAAACAATGTCATCAAACCAAAATTCGAAAAAATTCGAAACACTTCAGATTCATGCAGGGCAGATTCCGGATCCTACAACAGGATCAAGGGCAGTACCAATATATCAAACAAGCTCCTATGTATTTGAAAACGCCCAGCATGGCGCCAACTTGTTTGCACTGAAGCAATTTGGAAATATTTACACCCGGCTTCAAAATCCAACTACTGATGTTTTCGAAAAACGTGTAGCTGCGTTAGAGGGAGGTGTTGCAGCGTTAGCAACTGCTTCTGGCCAGGCGGCACAATTTATAGCATTGAATAACATTTTAGAAGCCGGAGATAATTTTATATCAAGCAGCAATATCTACGGTGGTACTTACAATCAATTCAAAGTAGCTTTCAAAAGAATTGGCGTTACAGTTCAATTCACAAATGAGACAACTGCCGAAGCTTTTGAATCACTGATTAATGAAAACACAAAAGCATTATATCTGGAAACAATCGGAAATCCAAGTTATGATATCCCGGACTTTGATAAAATTGCGGATGTTGCTAAAAAATATGATCTTCCTTTAATTGTTGACAATACATTTGGAGCTGGAGGCTATTTATTCAGGCCTTTAGAACATGGAGCTTCGATAGTGGTTGAATCTGCGACAAAATGGATAGGCGGTCATGGTACAAGTATTGGAGGTATTATTGTTGACGGTGGTACTTATAATTGGGGCAATGGAAAATTCAAACAATTTTCAGAACCTTCAGAGGGTTACCATGGAATGATTTTCTCTGATGTATTTGGTGTAAACAGCGCATTTGGCAATATTCAGTTCGCGATCCGTGCACGCGTAGAGGGACTTCGCGATTTTGGCCCTGCTATCTCTCCATTCAATTCATTTCAGTTGATTCAGGGACTTGAAACTTTATCTCTTCGTGTCCAGCGTCATGTTGACAATGCATTGGAAATTGCAAAATGGCTGGAAGCACATCCCCAGGTGGAGAAAGTAAACTATCCCGGGCTGGAAAGTTCACCAAGTTATTCCAATGCACAGAAATATTTTAAAAAAGGATACGGTGCAGTTCTTTCTTTTCAAATAAAAGGTGATGTAACAAAAGCTGATGACTTTATTGACAGCTTAGAATTGATTAGTCATTTAGCGAATGTGGGCGATACAAAATCCCTGATTATCCACCCAGCAGCTACAACACATCAGCAGTTAAGTGTCGAGGAGCAGAAAGCGGCAGGCGTATTCGTTGGACTGCTTAGATTATCTGTGGGGATTGAACACATTGATGACATCAAAGCAGATCTGCAACAGGCCTTTGATAAAATAAAATAACAATTAGTAATCACCAATTATACAGTTATTATTTTTTATAATATCGAAAAAAATATTTGGATAATTGAGTAATTGAAGATTCAAAGTAAAAGATAGCCTGGTGCTATCTTTTTTTGTTACGTTCAAAAGGGTATATTTGCCGCTTAAATAGAAAAAAATCAGTCTTTTAAATTAGAGACAAATTAGAGACCTGTATGTTTAAAAACATTACAACTATTTGATTTTAAACAACCTAATAATATGAATTACTTATCTGTAGAAAATATATCAAAATCATTTGGTGAAAGAACACTTTTTGACAACATCTCATTCGGAATTAACAAAGATCAAAAAATTGCTTTTATAGCTAAAAATGGTTCCGGAAAAACAACCATCATGAGCATCATTAACGGTTTGGATGAGCCAGATACCGGACAAGTAGTTTTAAGAAAAGGAATCCGAATGGCGTTTCTTTCTCAGGATAATAATCTTCAGGAAGAACTGACTATCGAAGAAAGCATTTTTGCTTCTGATAATGAAACGCTTAAAATAATCGAAGCTTACGAAAAAGCGCTTGAAAACCCGGAAGACGAAGAAGCTTATCAAAAAGCTTTTGACGGAATGGACCAGCATAACGCATGGGATTTTGAAACGCAATACAAGCAGATTTTATTTAAATTAAAACTGGAAGATTTCAAACTTAAAGTAAAAAATCTTTCCGGAGGACAAAAAAAACGTCTTTCACTTGCTATAATTCTAATCAACAGACCAGATTTATTGATTTTGGATGAACCAACCAACCACTTAGACCTCGAAATGATTGAGTGGCTTGAAAGTTATTTTGCCAAAGAAAACATCACGCTGTTTATGGTAACACATGACCGTTTCTTTTTAGAACGCGTCTGCAATGAGATTTTGGAATTAGACAATGGAAAATTATACCAATATAAAGGAAATTACTCGTACTATTTAGAGAAAAAAGAAGAACGAATTACATCTGAAAATGCCAGTGTTGACAAAGCTAAAAACTTATTTGTAAAAGAATTAGAATGGATGCGCCGCCAGCCAAAAGCCAGGACAACCAAATCTAAATCGCGCCAGGATGATTTCTACATTATCAAAGAAAAAGCCCAAAGCCGAAGAAAGGAGAACAAAGTCGAACTGGAAATTAATATGGAAAGAATGGGAAGCAAAATTATTGAGCTTCATAAACTTTCTAAAAAATTTAAAGACAAGGTTATCCTGGATAATTTTAGTTTTGATTTCCAGCGTGGCGAAAGAATCGGGATTATTGGTAAAAACGGAACAGGAAAATCAACATTTTTAAACCTGCTGACAGGAACAATTCCACCCGACAGTGGTCGTGTTGTAAAGGGTGACACTATAAAAGTCGGCTATTATACGCAATCCGGAATCAATCCAAAACCAGGTCAGCGTGTTATTGATATTATTAAAGAATATGGCGAATACATTCCGCTTGCTAAAGGCAGGATGATTTCGGCTTCACAATTATTGGAACGTTTTCTGTTTGATGCAAAAAAACAATATGATTATGTCGAAAAATTAAGCGGTGGCGAATTAAAACGTCTCTATTTATGTACTGTTTTGATTCAGAATCCAAACTTTTTAATTCTGGATGAGCCAACAAATGATTTGGACATTGTAACTCTGAATGTTTTAGAAAGTTTTCTTTTAGATTATCCGGGATGTTTGCTTGTAGTTTCTCACGACCGCTATTTTATGGACAAAATTGTCGATCATTTATTTGTTTTCAGAGGACAAGGAGAAATAGAAAACTTCCCAGGGAACTACTCTGATTTTCGTGCTTACGAAGACAGTGCAGATATTGCCCAGAAAGAAGAAAACAAAGTCGAAAAGAAAGACTGGAAACAAAATAATCCAACTGGAAATTTAAGCTTTAATGAACAAAAAGAGTATCAAAAAATTGAACGGGAAATAAAAGATTTAGAAATCGAGAAAACCAAAATCGAACAATTATTCTCTGACGGAAAAATTGCTGATGCTGATATTGAGAAAAAGGCAAACGAATTGCAAAATATCATTAATAAGATAGAACAGAAAGAGGAACGCTGGTTTGAGCTTTCTGCTAAAATAGAAGGATAATTCAGGCAACCATCAAAATAGAGCATTGTAATATCAACTAAACAAATATAAAATGAAAAAACTTTTATCTACCCTATTGGTTTTCACACTTTTTTCATGCCTAAGTCCTGAAAATGAATCAAATACACCACCTAAAGACTTTACGGCAGAAAATGACAAAGAAATTACCGATTATATTGCCAAAAATAATTTAACAGCTCAAAAAACCAGTTCAGGCTTGTATTATGTTATCAATGAACCTGGCGAAGGAACGCAGCCAACAGCTTCTTCCAACGTTACAGTAATTTACAAAGGATATTACACTAACGGAACTGTCTTCGATCCGGGAAAACCTGAAGGGGTTTCGTTTGGTTTAAAACAAGTAATCCAGGGTTGGACAGAAGGGATTCCTTATTTTAAAACAGGTGGCAGCGGTATTCTTTTGATCCCATCACATCTTGGATATGGACCTTATGATTACAGAGGTATTCCGGGAGGATCTGTGCTTATTTTTGATGTTAAATTAATTTCCGTAAATAACTAAATTATAAATCAATATTGGCTCTATTTATGAATAGAGCCAATATTGAAAAATAAAAATGCTGTTCCAAATAAAATCATATCTCAAGTTTCTTTGGCATTCTAAAAAATGAGCATGGAGTCCATTCTCCATTCGTTTTTAGTTTAGTTACGAAATGTTTTTATGACAAAAAACCGAAACCGGAATATTCGATTCTTAATAACTATCGGAAATCACTTTTAGAAAACAAAAACTTTATTGATGTAACCGATTTTGGAGCAGGTTCTAAAGTCTTTAAATCAAACCGAAGACAAATTTCTAAAATTGCACAAACCGCAGGAATTTCGCCAAGGCGAGCAGAATTGTTGTTTCGTGTTACGAATTACTTCCAGCCTGCAACTATTTTAGAAATAGGAACATCTTTAGGTTTGGCAACTTCTGCTCTAGCTTTAGGTAATCCGAAAGCAAAAGTGGTTACAATTGAAGGATGTCCAAATACGGCAAATGTTGCCCAAAATCAATTGGCTGAATTTGATTGCAATAATGTTGAAGGTGTAATTTCTGAGTTTGAATCTTTTTTAATTTCTGAGAATATTCAAGCCACAAATTACAACCTTATATATTTTGACGGAAATCATTCTAAAAAAGCAACTTTAGCTTATTTTGAACTTTTACTGCCAACTACAGACAATGATTCTGTTTGGATTTTAGACGACATTCATTGGTCTGAAGATATGGAAAAAGCCTGGAAAATCATAAAAAAACATCCAAAAGTAAAAGTGACAATAGATACTTTTCAATGGGGATTTGTATTTTTCAGACACGAGCAGGAAAAAGAACATTTTATAATTCGGTCATAAAAAAATGACAACCATTTCTGATTGTCATTTTCAAAACTAAAATAAACCTAACTAACCTATTTTTTTGCTGCTGCGTTTTCTTCAGATTTTGCACCCATTCTGTTTAGAGTATACATTGGTGCAAATTTTATTTTTAAGCCGGCAATTTTTCGATTATCTTCGGCTGTTAAACCTTCTTTTTCAACTGTATTTTTACGGCTGTCAAGCGCTTCATACATTAACTTGATTTCATCCCAGTCTTCACGTGAGTAGCTGTCTTTATTATTTTGTACAGTATTCACAAATTGATCGTAAACACTAAGAATGTTTTTAGCATTTACCCATGCAAAACTCATATCATCTCCTATTTTTCCTTCTCCAAATAATGAATTACGCAATTTTTGTTTCGGAGTTACCTCTGGTGCAAGCTTAGCGACCATTTGATTTTTAAACTCTTCGTATTTAATTTTGCTTTCATTGATTTTTTCAGTTTCAGCAGTATTATCCTTAAGATCAGCAAGAGCTGCTTGTGCATTTTCTGCTCTTCTTTCATATTCAGCTTCAACATCTTTCCAGTCAGCTTTCAAATCATCTTCTGCTACATTTTTTACTGAATCAACATATGCTACATAAGAATCAATTTTCTTTTTTGCCTGTTCTTGTTTTTCGTCTTTGCATGATGTAAAAGCTAATGCAATTAATACAATACCTGATAAAAGTTGTATGTTTTTCATAATCTTGATTATTTAATTATTAGATATCCAAATTTACGCTACATCAAATCCAAATAAATTACATTATTATCATGTTTTTAAAATTAAATATCTTTTAAAAATATAAAATATCATAAATAATGATAATTATATAAAATTTATTCAAAAATCTGTAACAACATTAAACATAATAATTAGCTTATTAATAAAGATGTTTTGTAACGAAATGTGATTCTAAACTACTTATACTTTTTATTAAAAAGTGTTTTGTACTTTTAAATCCAAAATTGTAAAACGAAATGGCAAATCCATTAATTAAAATAACTGACATTAAAAGAAATTTTGTACTTGGGAACGAAATCGTTTATGTCTTAAAAGGTGTTAATTTAGAAATCAATAAAGGAGAATATGTAGCTCTAATGGGACCTTCCGGTTCCGGAAAATCTACTTTAATGAACTTATTGGGGTGCTTAGATACGCCAACTTCAGGACGCTATGTTTTGAATGGAAAAGACGTTAGCCAGATGCGTGATGATGAATTGGCCGGAATTAGAAACAAAGAAATCGGATTCGTTTTTCAGACCTTTAACCTTCTCCCAAGAACTACTGCACTAGACAATGTTGCTTTGCCGATGATTTATGCCGGACATCCTAAATCAGAACGAGTTGTTCGCGCGACTGAAGTTTTGAAACAAGTAAATCTTGCAGACAGAATGGACCATCAGCCCAATCAGCTTTCAGGAGGACAGCGCCAGCGTGTTGCTATTGCCCGGGCATTAGTCAACAAACCCTCTATCATTCTGGCAGATGAGCCAACAGGAAACTTAGACAGTAAAACTTCTGTAGAAATCATGAAACTTTTTGGTGATATCCATGCTCAGGGAAACACTGTAATTCTGGTTACTCACGAAGAAGATATTGCGGCTTATGCACACCGTGTTATTCGTTTACGGGATGGCCTGATCGAAAGCGATACATCAAAATAATTATAGATTTCTGATTTAGACTATCTTCAGCAAAATTTAGTATCACAGAATCTTAGCTTCTAAAAAATGAAAATATATACCAAAACAGGCGATAAAGGTACAACTGCCCTCTTTGGAGGAACCCGTGTCCCAAAAGACCATATTAGAATTGAAAGTTATGGAACACTTGATGAACTCAACTCCTATATAGGATTAATTCGTGACCAGGAAATTGATTCTGATCATAAGTCAATTTTAATAGAAATTCAGGATAGGCTTTTTACTATCGGTGCCATTTTGGCAACCCCTCAGGAAAAAGAAGTTTTGAAAAACGGCAAACTCAGATTAGAAAACCTTGGCATAATTGATTCTGATATTGAATTACTGGAAAATGAAATAGATAAAATGGAGGAAAGCCTCAAACCAATGACTCATTTTATTTTACCAGGCGGTCACCCTACCGTGTCACATTGTCATATTGCGCGTTGTATTTGCCGCCGTGCAGAACGCTTAGCAGTACATTTAAGCCATAATGAACATGTGCCGGAAATTACAATTAGCTACTTAAACCGACTTTCTGACTACCTTTTTGTCTTGGCACGGAAGTTGTCGTCTGACCTTAAAGCGGAGGAAGTGAAATGGATTCCGAGGAAATAAATTTTCTTTAAATTCCAATTTTTGAAATCCCAAATTCCAACTATTAGAGCTCTTTTTTTTTTGGGTTTTGGAATTTAATTTTTGGAATTTGCCAGAGACGTTCTTAAATTTTATTAAAATAAATCATTTTTTACTTGTCTTTTTCAGTAAAAAATTTATTTTTGCACAAACTAAATCGACAACAGATGTATTGGACATTAGAATTAGCATCCTATTTAAGTGATGCGCCGTGGCCTGCTAACAAAGACGAACTTATTGACTACGCTATTAGAGCAGGAGCTCCTTTGGAAGTAGTGGAAAACCTACAGTCGATTGAAGACGAGGGAGAGATATATGAATCAATGGAAGAAATTTGGCCTGATTATCCAACAGACGAAGATTATCTTTGGAATGAGGATGAATATTAAAAAATAAACCAAATGAAAAAGTCTCATCACAGAGGCTTTTTTTTTGGTTCAAATACACATTATTTTACATAAAATAGAAATACAATAAATCATGAGTTTTATAAACAGTATTATTAAAGTCTTTGTAGGTGATAAATCACAGAAAGATGTTAAAGCTTTACAACCTTACTTAAATAAAATTAAAGCATTCGAAGCCCCTTTAATGAGTCTGTCAAACGACGAATTAAGAGGCAGGACCGTTTACTTTAAAGATAAAATAAAAGAAGCGAGATCTGAAAAAGATACTAAAATTGCTTCACTTAAAGCGGAAGTAGAAAAGATTGAAGACATCGATAAAAGAGAAGACCTATATGATGCAATAGATGCTCTTGAAAAAGAAGCTTATGAAATTTCAGAAAAAACGTTATTGGAATTACTTCCTGAAGCATTTTCTGTTGTAAAAGAAACGGCTCGTCGTTTCAAAGAGAATTCACACATTGAAGTTACTGCAACTGCAAAAGACCGCGAATTCTCTGCTGCAAAACCATACATCACTATTGAAGGCGATAAAGCAATCTGGGCTAACAAATGGAATGCTGCCGGAAAAGACATCACCTGGGATATGATTCACTATGATGTGCAGCTGATAGGCGGTATGGTCTTACATGAAGGTAAAGTTGCCGAAATGCAGACGGGAGAAGGTAAAACTTTGGTAGCTACTCTTCCACTTTACTTAAACGCTTTGACAGGAAACGGAGTACACTTAGTAACAGTGAACGACTACTTAGCAAAACGTGACAGCACATGGAAAGCGCCTTTATTCGAATTCCACGGTTTATCTGTTGATTGTATCGATAACCACCAGCCAAGTACTGAAGCCAGAAAAAAAGCGTATGATGCTGATATCACTTACGGAACCAACAACGAGTTTGGTTTCGATTACTTAAGAGATAACATGGCGCACTCACCAAGCGATTTAGTGCAGAGAAAACACAATTTTGCTATTGTCGACGAGGTTGACTCTGTATTAATTGATGACGCCAGAACCCCACTTATCATTTCTGGACCAGTTCCTCAGGGAGATCGCCACGAATTCAATGAATTGAAACCAAAAATCGAAAACTTAGTTGCACAACAGCGTCAGCTTGCAAATGGGTTCTTGGCAGAAGCTAAAAAATTAATCAAAGAGGGTAACACTAAAGAAGGTGGTTTCTTATTATTAAGAGCTTACAGAAGTTTACCTAAAAATAAAGCATTAATTAAATTTTTAAGTGAAGAAGGAATTAAACAATTACTTCAAAAAACTGAAAATCAATATATGCAGGATAACAATCGTGAAATGCATAAAGTGGATGAAGCTTTGTATTTTGTGATTGAAGAGAAAAACAATCAGGTAGAATTAACTGACAATGGTATCAAATATTTATCAGGAGATACTGATGCCGATTTCTTCGTTTTACCGGATATTGGAACTGAAATTGCTGCTATCGAAAAACAAAAACTGGATAAAGATGCTGAAGCAGAAGCAAGAGAAAGATTGTTTCAGGATTTTGGTGTAAAAAGCGAGCGTATCCACACTCTGACACAGCTTTTAAAGGCCTATGCTTTATTTGAAAAAGATGTAGAATACGTTATCATGGACAACAAAATTATGATTGTCGATGAGCAGACAGGTCGTATTATGGATGGACGTCGTTACTCAGACGGTCTTCACCAGGCGATCGAAGCTAAAGAAAACGTAAAAATAGAAGCTGCCACTCAAACTTTTGCAACTGTAACATTACAGAATTATTTCAGAATGTACAGCAAATTGGCCGGTATGACAGGTACTGCTGTTACTGAAGCGGGTGAGTTATGGCAAATCTATAAATTAGATGTTGTTGAAATTCCAACCAACCGTCCAATTGCAAGACATGACAAGGAAGACTACATCTATAAAACAACACGTGAAAAATTCAATGCTGTAATCGAAGACGTTACCGAATTATCAAAAGCAGGAAGACCAGTATTAATTGGAACAACTTCTGTAGAGATTTCAGAATTATTAAGCCGTATGCTTAAAATGAGAGGAATTACGCATAACGTATTGAATGCTAAAATGCACAAGCAGGAAGCACAAATCGTTGAAGAAGCCGGTAAAGCCGGAGTTGTAACTATCGCAACAAATATGGCAGGTCGTGGTACCGATATTAAATTATCTGCGGAAGTAAAAGCAGCAGGAGGTTTAGCAATCGTGGGTACAGAGCGTCATGATTCCCGTCGTGTAGACAGGCAGTTACGTGGTCGTTCCGGTCGTCAGGGAGACCCGGGAAGTTCTCAATTCTACGTTTCTCTAGAAGATAACTTAATGCGTTTATTTGGTTCTGAAAGAGTAGCAAAAGTAATGGACAGAATGGGTCTGAAAGAAGGAGAAGTAATTCAGCATTCTATGATGACTAAGTCTATTGAACGTGCTCAGAAAAAAGTAGAAGAAAATAACTTTGGTGTTCGTAAACGTTTATTAGAATATGATGACGTAATGAATTCCCAGCGTGAAGTTGTTTATAAACGTCGTCGTCACGCATTGTTTGGAGAGCGTTTGAAACTGGATATTGCAAACATGCTTTATGATACCTGCGAATCAATTGTAGACCAAAACAAAGTAAATAACGATTTCAAAAATTTTGAATTTGATTTAATTCGTTTCTTCGGAATTACGTCTCCGATTGCTGAAACTGATTTCTCTAAATTATCTGAAATCGAAATCACTGGAAAAGTGTACAAAGAAGCTTTGGCTTTCTATACAGAAAAACCGAAAGAAGTGCCAGAGAAGCTTTCCCTATTATCAAAGGCGTTTTTGAAGAGCCAAACAATCATTTTGAAAGAATTGTAGTTCCATTTACAGACGGAATCAAAACTTTAAACGTTGTTACAGATCTGAAAAAAGCTTATGAAAGCGAAGGCGCTCAGTTGATTGCTGATTTCGAGAAAAACATCACACTTTCTATTGTTGATGAAGCCTGGAAAAAACACTTACGCAAAATGGACGAATTGAAACAGTCTGTTCAGTTAGCAGTTCACGAACAAAAAGATCCATTGCTTATTTATAAATTAGAAGCTTTCAATTTGTTTAGAGGAATGCTGGATAACGTAAACAAAGAGGTAATTTCATTCTTATTCAAAGGTGATCTGCCAGCTCAAAATGTTCCTGAAATTCACGAAGCCAGAGAAGTTCGTCAAAAAGAAAACTTACAGTTAAGCAAAGACGAAATTCCAAATAGCGAAAGCATGAACCGTGAAGCAGGAGAAACTCAACAGCGTCAGGTTACGGAAACTATAGTTAGGGATATGCCAAAAATCAACCGAAATGACACTGTAACAGTTCAGGAAGTTGCTACAGGTAAAACGGAAACGATGAAATTTAAAAAAGCAGAAACCTTAATTGCCAACGGTACATGGGTTCTTGTGAAATAACAATTTCTAAAGTAATACATTTTAGATCCCCAATTACAAAAGTAATTGGGGATTTTTTTATGCAAAAAAATAATATTTGTTCTTTCTAAAACGAATAAAATGTATTTTTGCAAATGAAACAAAGAAACAACTTTTGAAAAAGTTATTGATCATATTTCTTTCCTGCATGCTATTAGTTCCTTCTTTTGGCAGTTTCTTTGTTTACACTTCATTCAAATTAAATCAGGAAGAAATTGCAAAAACGATTTGTGTTCAGCGAAAAATGGTGTTTAATAGCTGTAACGGTCGCTGCGAACTTCAAAAAAGTCTGAAGAAATATGCCGACAATGAAAAAAAGATGCAAAACAACCTCAAAGAAAAAGTTGAAGTTGTTTACATTCAAAATACACCAACAGCTAATTTCAAATTAATCACACCTATCGAATCAGCAGCAGAACTTTTTGCTTATTTTGATTCAAAACCAGTTTCGGTTTCCAATAGCACTTTTCATCCTCCATCCTGTTTTATATAAATTTTAGTACGCTTTTCAATTCAAAACTGAAAAGATTTTTCTTGTCGTCATGTCAGGAAAACACATGCTGCTTTTAAAATTTATATAATCTAAAATGAAAAAAATATACTTTACCCTATTAATTATAGGGCAATGTGTCTTTGCACAAAATAAAACGGAGCAGGACACAACGAAATCACAGGAACTTGAAAACGTTTTTATAACCGCAAATCGCACAGCAACTTTACGAAAAGAAACACCTGTCGCCATCAGCAAATTAATTGCTAAAACTATTAACGAAGCCAAGGCAACTGCTGTCTATGAAATTATCAATAAAACACCGGGAGTTCTCATGGTCAATTTAGGAAACGAACAGCATATGATGTCTATTCGTCAGCCTATGACAACGAATGCCTACTATTTATATCTGGAAGACGGCCTACCAATTCGACCTATGGGAATCTTCAATCATAATGCTTTATTAGAGATCAATCAGTTTAATCTTCAAAGTATTGAAGTGGTAAAAGGTCCGGTTTCTTCTTTATATGGTCCGGAAGCTGTAGGTGGAACTATTAATTTAATCTCGATAAAACCACCTATTGATCCTGAGTTTAAATTTGGAATTCAGGCCGATAATTATGGTTACAGGAGATTTCAGGCTGCCGGTGGTGCAACAATCGGAAAAGTAGGTTTTCATATTGCCGGGATTTCCAGTTTACAGGAAAATGGCTGGATGACGTATTCTGATTACAATAAAGACAATCTGAATGCGAGAATCGATTACAACATCTCACCTTCTACCCGATTGATCAGCAATACCATGTATGGAAAATATTATTCTGACATGAGCGGAAGCGTCAACGAAGAAGCCTTTAACAACAGAACCTACAAAAGTACAACCGATTTTACGTATAGAAAATCAGACGCTTTAAGAACACGTTTAACTCTTGAGCACGACTGGAACAGCAATTCAAGTAGTTATATCACAGGATATTTACGTGATAATAAACTGGGGCAAAATCCTTCTTACGGAATAAAATGGAGCCCGACAGTAAATCCTACAACAGCAAAAGGTGAAGTTAATTCTAATAATTTTAAAAGTTATGGTGCGATTGGTCAGCACACACAACAATTTAATTTCTTAAATGCTAAGCTTGTTGCAGGTGCTTTATACGATTACTCTCCTGTAACCTACTGGTCTTATGTAATCGATTTGAAAGCTAATTTAAATCCCGGTGAAACAGGGAAACAAACGGTAGATTCTTATGAAATTATTGCTGAACACCCTGACTCCAAATTAGCCGATTATTCTGCTGATATTTTCAACACAGCTGGTTATGCTCAATTGAGTTTTAATCCAATAGAAAAATTAGTTATTACTTTGGGCGGTCGCTATGACAACATGAAAATAGATTATGAAAATTCCCTGGACAATTCTGCAGGAAATAAAGTCTATGACAAAATGACTTTTAAAGCCGGAGCCAATTACAACCCTTTTGATTTTGCTGGCTTTTACGGTAACTATTCACAAGGTTTTGCCCCTCCGGGAATCACTTCAATTTTCAGAGCTAAACCTGGGACCGGCGGTTCAACAGGTGTTCCTGCCGAGTTTTATTACAACTTAAAACCCGCAGATTTCGATAATTATGAAATTGGCGGTTGGCTTTCTTTCTTTCAAAATAAATTAAATTTTGATTATGCCTTTTATTACATGGAAGGAAAAAATGAACTGTTAAGCATCAAACTTTCTGATAATTCAACCGATTACCGTTCTGCCGGAGAAACATGCCACAAAGGAATTGAGTTTGGAGCCTCTTATCGCCCTTCAAAACAATTGAACATTCGTTTTGGCGGAACTTATGCACAACACACTTACATCGATTTTAAACTTTCAGACAAGCCATCAGATCCGGTTCAGAATTTAAACGGAAAAGAAATGCCTGCTGCTCCAAGATGGTCCGGAAATTCAGAGGTCAGTTATTACCCTAACTGGCTTCCAAATTTAAGAACTTCTGTTGAGTGGCAGCTGGTTGGCAGCTACTATCAGGACCAGATCAATACTGTAAAATATGGTGGTTATAATTTATTCAATGCCAGAGTTGGTTACCAATGGAAAAGCATAGAAGTTTACGGAAATGTCATGAACCTAACCGATAAATTATACGCGTATAACGTTTCGAGAACGAATATCGCAAACGCTCAGCCAACCTACACTGCAGCAGCACCCAGAACTTTTGTTTTCGGAATACAATATAATTTATCATTAAAAAAATAAGTAGCTAATCCCGCTCTCCGCTATATCTTTTGTGGCGAACCCCGCCACAAAAGGATATCGCTTCAAATGAATTCACTGAACTCCGATTAAAATTATTGTCAAGTGAAGTAATCGGGGCTAAAAAACGGAACAATGAGTAAAGAAATAACATCCAAAAAATCCAAAAAGAAAGATTCTAAAATAATAAAGAAGATCAAACAGCACATGTACAAATGGCATCGTGCGATAGGTTTAATTACAATTATTCCTGTAATCTTCTGGACATTATCAGGTTTGATGCACCCGTTTATGGCGCATTTTTTCAAACCTCAAATTGCCCATGAAAAACTGGAACAGCAAATTATTAATCAAAATCAACTGCATTTTTCGATTCAGGAAGTTTTACAGAAAAATGAACTAACACAATTCAAAAATTTCAGAATTGTTACCTTCAACAATAAAACGTATTATCAGCTTAAAACGATAATTGGCGAATTATGGTATTTTGATGCCTCAACAGCTGAGAAACTAGAAAACGGAGATCAAAAATATGCTGAATGGCTCTCAAGATATTTTTTAGATGATCAGAAAAGCGACATAAAAAAGAGTGAGATTGTAACCGAATTTAATTCGCAATACAAATACGTAAATCGTTATTTACCTGTCTATAAATTGAGTTTTGATCGCACTGATGCGATGGAAGTTTATGTAGAAACCTCATCAAGCAAACTGGCTACTTTTAATCCGGTTTCCAGACAATGGTTTATCTGGTTTTTCGACACTTTTCATAACTGGGCCTTTATAGATGCCATTTCGAACAACAGTATTCGAATTATTACCATGATTTTACTGCTGTCGATTATTGGATTTTCTGCCCTGAGCGGAATCTTAATTTACGGCTTACTTTGGAAACAATTCAAAAAAACGGATAGTCTACAGCCTAAAAAAGGACTTCGGAAATACCATCGCCAAATCGGAATCTGGATTTCGCTTTTTACTTTGACATTTGCTTTTAGCGGTGCTTATCACGCTACCACAAAATGGGAGCCATACACCTTATCACAAATGATTTATGAACCTACTTTTGAAACCAAAGAAATTCCCGGAGCCAATAATAAGGTTGATTTAGACTGGAATCGTTTTCAAAATATGAGTATTATTACACTAAATGACACGGCTTATTATCGTTGTCAGTTGGCTGAAAAAGAAACAAAAAGATTCAAAAAACCAAAATCAGATTCTAAATGGAACAAAAAAGAGGATACAAAATCTGAAGTCCTTTACATTAACGCAACTACAAATAAAATTGCGCCAAACCTGGATTTAGAATATGCCGAATTTTTAGCTTATTATTTTACCGATGGGGCACCAAAAGCTTCGTGTTGCGAAATGATTGATACGCCAGAAGATGATTCTCAGCCTTCTTTTGAAAATATAAAATTGCTTGAATCAAAAGTTTTGAATGACTTTGAAAGCAGAGAATACGGCTTTGTCAATAAAAGATTACCGGTCGTAAAATTGGCATATGATACGCCTGAGAAAACAACTTACTTTATTGAAACTTCAACATCAAGATTGGCCGCAGTTATCAATAACTCAGACCGGGTTGAAGGGTATTCTTTTGCCATCCTGCACAAATTTTTATTTATGGACTGGGCTGGAAAAAACATCCGCGACTTGTCAATGGTTTTGGCTGCATTAACCATTTTGGTTGTGAGTATTCTTGGATTTATTCTTTTCTTAAAGAGATAGCACCATTTTATTTCCTGCAAGGTCTTTTTTGACCTTGTAGGTATTTAAACCAACAACATAACAAACCTACAAGATTTTAAAAACCTTGCAGGAATCCGTATTTAGAAAATTTATCGGGGATTCTCCTCGTAATAACGCGCTTCAATACGCTTAATATCTTTTATGGAGTTTTTCGCCCAATCTAAACGCTTTACTAAAATCTCTTCATCAAACAACTGCCATTTTATATCTGATCTTCGAAGCCTGTTGGTTAGGTTTTGAATTATAATAGCCGCAGAAACCGAAATATTGAGGCTTTCGGTAAAACCAACCATTGGTATTTTCAAAAAACCATCTGCATTGTCCATAATTGCTGCAGACAATCCTTCTTTTTCTGTTCCAAAAAATAATGCGCTTGGTTTTGATATGTCAAAATCTTCCAGCATACAGTCCTGTTCGTGAGGTGTTGTTGCAATAATCTGATATCCTTTATTCCTCAGATCAGACAAACACCCTTCAACCGAATCAAATCTGTTGATGTCTACCCATTTCTGGGCACCAAGAGCAATTTCTTTATCAATTCTTTTCCCGAAACGCTGTTCGATAACATTTAGTTCCTGAATTCCAAAAACCTCACAGCTGCGCATTACAGCACTCGTATTATGCATTTGGTACACATCTTCTACTGCAACTGTAAAATGTTTGGTGCGGTTTTCCAGAACATGCAGAAATCGTTCCTTGCGGTTATCAGTCAGTATATTTTCAAGAAAAGCGAGGTAATCTAAATCAATCATTTTGGTTTGTTTGCGGCAAAAATAATAATATTTTATCATATCGGACAAAATGGCCAAAAGCTCTCAAAAGCTTTTTCAACCTAAAACTGGTATGTTTTAATTCATAGTATTCTTAAAATCGGTTACTTTTACTAATTACTAACCGCCTCATAAAAATAACCTGAATGAACAAGTCTTTTTACAAGAGTATTCTGTGTGCTTTATCTCTCACCCTTTTTGCCTGTGCAACAAAATCATCAAAAGAAATTCCTGTTGGTTTAGGCTGGAGCAATAATTCTGTCAATACAGTTAAATTCAGAAAAAATGCGGTAACTACTTTTAAAGATCTTCAGTTCACAGCTTATTATGATGCAGATGGTTCAGTAGTTTTAGGCAAAAGAAAACTTAATTCTGCTAACTGGGAAATCGTAAAAACACCTTACACTGGTCATGCAAAAGATGCCCATAATAGTATTAGTATTGCTGTAGACGGAGACGGATATCTTCATGTAAGCTGGGATCATCACGACACCAAACTTCGATATGCAAAAAGCAAATCACCCTTAAGTTTAGATTTGGACAGAGAAGAATCGATGACCGGAATTGCCGAACAAAAAGTGACCTATCCTGAATTTTACAACCTGCCTAACGGAAATTTGTTGTTTTTATATCGCTCCGGTTCTTCGGGAAGAGGAAATATGATTATTAATTCCTATTCTGTGAAAGACAAAAAATGGTCACAAATTCAAAGCAATTTATTAAACGGCGAAGATAAAAGAAGTGCTTACTGGCAAGCCAAAGTAGATAAAAAAGGCACCATACATCTGTCTTGGGTCTGGAGAGAAAGCTGGGATGTTTCGACGAATCACGACATCTGTTATGCCCGCTCTTTTGATGGCGGCTTGACCTGGGAAAAATCAAATGGAGAAAAAATATAATTTACCCATAACTGTAGCATCTGCAGAAATTGCCTGGAAAATTCCGGAAAAATCGAGTTTGATCAACCAAACTTCAATGACGGCAGATGAAAACGGAAATCCTTATATTGCTAATTATTGGAGTGAAAACAATATTCCGCAGTTTCAGATTGTGTATTTAGAAAATGGTATCTGGAAAAAATCGAATACAGGTTTCAGGCAGACTTCTTTTTCTCTGGGAGGCGGCGGCACCAAAAAAATCCCGATTTCCAGACCTGATTTATTGATTAAAGAAGAAGAGAAAAATCGTTATTTGTATCTTCTTTTTTAGAGATAGCGAAAGAGAAAACAAAGTTTCAATGGCTTACACAAATTTATGTGAAAACAGTAATTGGAAAGTAACAGATTTAACCTCAGCATCAATAGGCGAATGGGAACCCAATTATGATATTTCACTTTGGGAAAAGCAAAAAAAACTTCATATCTTTCTTCAAAATGTACATCAGGTTGACGGCGAAGGTCTGGCAAAGTCAGAACCGACAATGGTACGAATACTAGAAGTGAATCAATTACCCAAACAATTGCAAAAATAATGAAAAAGAAATTAGTGGTGCTTACCGGAGCCGGAATAAGTGCCGAAAGCGGTATTAAAACTTTTCGTGACAGTGACGGATTATGGGAAGGCCATGATGTAATGGAAGTAGCAACTCCCGAAGGCTGGCATAAAAATCAGGAACTGGTTTTAAATTTTTACAACAAAAGACGCCAACAGCTTAAAGAAGTCGAGCCGAATTTAGGACACAAAATTTTAGCCGAATTAGAAAAAGATTTTGATGTTCATATTATTACTCAAAATGTTGACGATTTACATGAAAGAGCCGGAAGTTCCAAAGTTTTACATTTGCATGGAGAATTACTAAAAGTCAGAAGTACCAAAAATCGGGATTTGATTTTAGAATGGACTGAGGATTTGGTAACCGGAGATTTAGATAAAAACGGACACCAGCTGCGTCCGCATATTGTCTGGTTTGGCGAAGATGTTCCGGCACTTGAAGAAGCGATTGCCATAACGGAGGCCGCTGATTATTTTGCCGTAATCGGAACATCTCTTCAGGTATATCCTGCAGCAGGGTTAATCAGTTATACCTATAGTATTACGCCAGTTTTCTACATTGATCCGAAGCCAATTTCAATTCCGAATATTAGAAACAAGGTTGAAACCATTGCAAAATTTGCTTCAGAAGGTGTAGCTGACCTGAGAGATAAACTATTGAATTTAGAAAAACCAAATGATTTTTGAAAGCTGGCTGCAGCAATTAACAGAATTCAATCTGGTTTCTCTGGCTGTTTTCTTCCTGATTGAAAACTTAGTTTTAATCTATATTTCAGTTTTGATCGGACGAATAATTGAACCGGAGAATACTGTTTTAAAAAAGTCTGATCGTAAATGGGTATTTTCAACTCTCATTTGCAATACATTCATAACAGTATCAGGCTTTGAATTGTATCGATTTAGAATCCTGGAAATAGATTTTTCAGAATCAATTGTTTCTTTCTTGTTTGATACTTTGTTTCTAATTATTCTGATGGACTTTTTTATGTTCTGTTTTCATTTTCTGGCACATCGATTAAAATGGTTCAACCCTATTCACAGGCTTCATCACACACATGTTGAGACCAGTGTTTACAGCCTTTATGTCCTTCACCCTATTGAAACTTTAGGCTTTGGTATCATTTGGCTATTTTTAATTACGATCCTAAAATTTAACTTTTTAAGCATTATCATTTACCTCATTTTAAACTTATCGTACGGAATATTTGGCCATTTAAAGACTGACATTTTCCCTGATTTTTGGTATAAAAACCGCTTAACAAAATGGATCTCAACTACAAAATTCCACAATGATCATCATAAAAACGAATCGCATAATTATGGTTTCTATTTCACTATTTGGGATAAAATTTTCAAAACCATAATTTAAAGCCATAATATAGCTTCAGTAATTTTCAGAAGTTTTAACAATACCTTATATTTGCACCTTTCGAAAAACAACATAACAATGACTACTCTAAACGAATTGAATGCTATATCGCCAATTGACGGAAGATATAGAAGTAAAACCCAAAATTTAGCACCTTTCTTTTCTGAAGAAGCTTTAATAAAATATCGTGTATTAGTTGAAGTTGAATACTTTATTGCTTTATGCGAAATTCCGTTGCCTCAATTACAGGACATAAATTCAGATTTATTTGAAAGCCTTCGTAATATCTACAAGAATTTCTCTACTGAAGACGCACTTTGGATTAAAGAAACTGAGAAAGTAACGAACCATGACGTAAAGGCGGTGGAATACTTTATCAAAGATGCTTTCGAAAAATTAGGTTTATCTCAACACAAAGAGTTCATTCACTTCGGATTAACCTCTCAGGACATTAACAACACTGCTATTCCACTTTCTACAAAAGAAGCTTTTGAACAGGTTTATATGCCATCATTAATTGCTGTAATTTCAAAATTGAAAGAATTGAGCGTTGAATGGAAGGATATTCCGATGTTAGCACGTACTCACGGACAGCCAGCCTCTCCTACCCGTTTAGGAAAAGAAATTTTGGTTTTTGTAGAACGTTTAGAAGAGCAGATGCGTTTGTTGTTCAATATTCCGTTTGCAGCTAAATTTGGAGGAGCAACAGGAAATTTTAATGCACATCACGTAGCTTACCCACAAATTGACTGGAAACAATTCGGAACTAAATTTGTTGAAATCGGTTTAGGTTTGCAACATTCATTTCCGACCACTCAAATCGAGCATTATGATCATTTTGCTGCATTTTTTGATGGTTTAAAAAGAATCAACAATATCATTATCGATTTAGATCGTGATATCTGGACATATGTTTCGATGGATTATTTCAAGCAAAAAATCAAAGCAGGAGAAATTGGATCATCAGCAATGCCACATAAAGTAAACCCGATTGATTTTGAAAACTCAGAAGGAAACTTAGGAATTGCAAATGCTATTTTCGAACATTTGGCTGCTAAATTACCAATCTCAAGATTACAGCGTGATTTGACCGACAGTACAGTTTTAAGAAATATCGGAGTTCCTGTTGGACATACTATTATTGCTTTTGAAGCGACTTTGAAAGGTTTGAACAAATTACTTTTAAATGAAAGTAAATTTGCCGAAGATTTAGAAAAGAACTGGGCAGTTGTTGCAGAAGCGATCCAGACTATCCTGCGTCGTGAAGCCTATCCAAATCCTTATGAAGCGTTGAAGGGCTTAACCAGAACCAATGAAGCAATTGATAAAAATGCCATTCATAATTTCATTGCAACTTTAGAAGTTTCTGATTCGGTAAGAGCAGAATTAATGGCAATTACCCCTAGCAATTACACAGGAATTTAAAGAAAACCTAAAATATTTTCTCAAAAAAAGCTATCTTTATCCGGATAGCTTTTTTTATTTAAACCCGAGTATTAGCCCAGATTGAAATGGAAAGCCTTTTGTGAAAAAAGCCATATTTTTTTGCAGGTACAGAGCGACCAGCGGAAGCTCCTGGAATGGTACCAAAAAATAGGCATTTTGAACAAAAGCTTGAAATGGAAAGCTGGATTGGCTCCTGAAAAAAACACCTCCTTTATATGCTTGCCTTAAACGCCGCTGCTGAAACTACACACCACTTACAACCTTTAATAAGTGATCTGGGACTAATCCTGATGACTGCCGGAATTGCTGTACTTATTTTTAAAAAAATGAAACAGCCTCTTGTTTTGGGATACCTGATTGCAGGTTTTTTAGCCGGAAACCATTTTGATTTTTTCCCTTCGATAACCGATATGAAAAGTGTTGAAGTCTGGGCCGAAATCGGGGTGATCTTTTTATTGTTTAGTTTAGGTCTCGAATTTAGTTTTAAGAAATTAATGAAAGTGGGCGGTACTTCTTCTATTACGGCCATAACGCAGATATTGTTTATGACACTCATTGGTTATTGTGTCGGACAATGGATGGGTTGGGGAAAAATGGACAGTATTTTTCTTGGGGCTACGCTTTCAATTTCATCTACAACAATTATCATCAGGGCATTTGATGAATTAGGTGTTAAAGGAAAAAAGTTCGTTGGAATTGTTTTCGGAGCCCTTATTGTTGAAGATATCGTTGCGATTTTAATGCTTGTTTTGTTATCCACCATCGCTGTAAGTAATGAAGTTTCAGGAGGTGCTTTGCTGCAATCTGTTTTAAAATTGATTTTCTTTTTAATCATTTGGTTTTTGGGCGGAATCTTCATTATTCCGACCATTCTCAAAAAGGCTAAACATCTTTTAACAGATGAAATGCTGCTTATCATTTCACTGGCCATGTGTTTAATGATGGTGATTTTTGCTGCAAATGTTGGTTTTTCTCCTGCATTAGGTGCTTTTATAATGGGGTCTATTATTGCCGAAACTACTCAGGCAGAAAAAATTGAACATTTGATTCAGCCTGTTAAAGACTTATTCGGAGCGGTTTTCTTTGTGTCTGTAGGAATGTTAATTAATCCTGCAACATTAGTTGACTTTGCACTTCCGGTATTGATTATCACACTAGTGACTATTTTTGGAAAAGCATTGAGTTCTTCATTTGGGGCTTTATTATCCGGTCAGCCTTTGAAACAATCGGTCCAAACCGGAATGAGTCTGGCACAGATTGGTGAATTTTCTTTTATCATTGCGACACTTGGAATGACACTAAAAGTTACAAGCGATTTCCTGTACCCCATAATTGTAGCCGTTTCTGCCATTACAACCTTTACCACGCCTTTTTTAATTAAGTATTCAGAATCGTTCGCTCATGCTTTAGAACAAAAAATGCCGAAAAAATGGGTCAAAAACATCAATCGTTACAGTGTAAATGCTCAGGCAATTAAATCGGTCAGTACCTGGCAAATTGTACTGCGCTCTTCGATAACACAAATTATCCTTCACACGATAATTATTACCGCAATCATTTTATTGTCATCTAAATTTGTGGCACCTTCCGTAGCTGATACCAGATTTGGAAATACATTAGCAGCTTTACTGACTTTAGTTATAATTGCTCCGTTTTTATGGGCACTTTCGCTGCGCCGTGTCAAAGTGGACGAAGTTGAAAGATTATGGGAAGAACGTAAATATCGCGGGGCCCTCCTGATGCTAATCTTAATCAGAATGAGTATTGGATTATTTTTTGTTGGATTTTTATTAAATATATTCTTTTCGCCAACAGTTGCTTTTGTTGCCTTGATTGTTGCAATTGCTGCTTACCAGATATTCCCTAAAAAATTAAACGAGCAATATCATAAAATTGAAAATCACTTTTTAAAGAACCTGAATGACCGTGAAAATAAAAAAATAGACAGAAGATATGCCAATTTAATGCCATGGGACGGACACATGTCTATTTTTGAAATTGGAAAAGAATCAAACCTGGCCGGAAAAACATTAGAAGAATTGCGTATTAGAGAATCAATGGGAATTAATATTGCGTACATCAGACGTGGAGAAGTCACGATTCCGATTCCGACTAAAACCGAACGTTTATTTCCGGGCGATGAAATTTCAGTAATTGGTACCGATGCTCAAATTACCGAGTTTACTAATTATTTGAACCAAAATGAAATTGAAGCTCCTAAAAATGTACAAGAATCTGAAGTTGTGCTGCGCCAGCTGGAAGTTTCTAATGAAGACTTTACAGAAAAAAGCATTGGCCAGTTTAGAGGTAAAACCGGTGGAATGGTGGTTGGAATCGAAAGAAACGGAAACCGAATCCTTAACCCTGAATCTGGTTTGATTTTACAGCAAAACGATATTATATGGGTAGTTGGAGATAAGAAAAAAATGGCTGAGTTGTTGAAAAAGCCTCTTAGAAGCTGATATTATAAGTTTCTAAGATTTTCTCCCTAAAATGTCCGATAAATAGTAAGATGCTAATTCTCCAGGATCATAAAAAATCTCAGAAACTTAGCACCTTATTATTGAAGCTTAAGAAAAGCTTATTTATTAGGCTGTGGCGTCAAACGCAAATACGGTTTGATTGGTGTATAGCCTTTTGGAAATTTTGCCGGAATATCACTATCCGGAATTGCTGGTGCGATTACCACATCCTGCCCGTCTTTCCAGTTTGCAGGCGTAGCTACGCTATAGTTTGCAGTTAACTGTAAGCTGTCTATAACACGAAGCAATTCGTCAAAATTTCTTCCTGTCGAAGCCGGATATGTTAAAGTCAGTTTGATTTTTTTATCAGGCCCAATTACAAAAACAGAACGCACTGTAAATTTATCGCTTGCATTTGGGTGCAGCATATCATACAAATTTGCTACTTTTTTATCTTCGTCTGCAATGATTGGAAAATTAACTTCTGTATTTTGCGTTTCATTGATGTCTTTAATCCATTCTTTATGGGAATCCAAACCATCAACACTCAAAGCAATAACTTTAGTATTTCTTTTTGTAAATTCAGGAACGTAATTGGCTACAGTTCCTAATTCAGTGGTACAAACCGGCGTAAAATCAGCAGGGTGAGAAAATAAAACACCCCATGAATCACCTAACCATTCATGAAAATTAATTGTTCCTTGTGTTGTTTCAGCCTGGAAATCGGGTGCTATATCGCCTAATCGTAATGTTGACATAATTATATTTTTTTAGTTCCCTTAAAATTAACTAAAAAATACATTCGGAAAACATTCAAAATTTAAAAAATTAGTTAAAATTCTATTTACTCTATATAATTAAATAGCAATCATAAGAAAAGCAATATAAAGTACCAAATAGCAAGAGTTAAGAACGAAATCGGAATCCCAAAACCCACCATCATACTGCTTAATTTTGGCTTCAAGCCATAAGTCGAAGCTAAAATTGCGCCTGTAATCATGGGTGCCATAGCGGTTTCCATAATTGTAATTTTGATAGGCTCTGAATGCTGATTGAAAATAAAAACATATAGTACTAAAATGGCAAACGGAACCAGAATAAGCTTAAAAAAAGTCCAAGCCGTAAAAATTTCCAATGCTGGCTTTTTCGGTCAAAATTGAGTTGTAATCCGACAGATAATAAAGCAAGCGGTGTCACAAAACTTCCCACTTTTAATAATATGGATTGAATATTCGAATCTAAATCGTAGTCATAAACATTCATCAGGCAAGCAAGAACAAACATTATGAACGGAGGGAATAAAAGTATTTTCCTTATGATGCTCCACGTATCCGGGCTTCCTTTAGAATAAAATGCTGCTACAAAAACACCGAATGTTGAAACAACCACAAATGTTCCGGGCTGATCTACCAGAACAGCAGTTTCTAAACCTTTTTTGCCAAATAAAGCTTCAATTATAGGAAAACCTAAAAATGACGAATTGCTTAATCCCGCAGTTAGGATCAGACAGCCAATTAGTTTATTAGACCATTTTAATTTCTTTCCTAAAAAATGAAAAAATGCAAATGCAAGAATAAAAGTAATCCAGCCCGCTCCTATGGGAAACAACAATTCATTGCTCCATTTAATTTTCGGTATATGATATAAAGTGATGGCAGGAAGACATAAATAAATGACAATTTTATTTAAAACCTTGTAAATATTAGACGGAAATCCTTTTACTCTTTGCAAAAGCAATCCTAAAAATAAAAAGAAGAATATTAAAATAAAGTTGTTCATATCAAAGCTTGAGCACAAAAGTAGGGATTTATTAACTGTTGAGTTGAACAAATTATAGTAGTTCTTTACGTTTTTTGTTACTTTTAATACATAATTCTAAAAGTAATGCAACAAATAAGAGACAATTTCGAGCGAATGGCAAAACTCTCTGATGAAGACTGGAATACCTTTTCATCAAAACTCACTCGTCAGGAATTTTCAAAGAAAACCGCTATACTTAAAACCGGTCATGTTGAAAATTATCTTTCTTTTGTAGAAAAAGGAATCGTTAGATATTATGTACCCTCAGAAAGCAAAGACCTCACATTTACTTTTGGATTTGATGGTGAATTTGTGAGTGGTTATGATTCATTCATTACCAGATTACCCGCAAACTACACCGTTGAAGCTCTTGCAGACACAATACTTTGGCGCATCTCTTACATTGATCTTCAGGAGATTTATGCCGTGACCAAAATTGGTAATACAATTGGCAGATTAGCAAGCGAGGGATTATTTCTAAAAAAATCAAAGAGGGAACTGTCGCTACTGAACGAGTCAGCAGAACAACGATATCGCAATTTATTCACAGAGCAGCCTCAGTTAATTCAAAAAATACCCCAAAAATACCTTGCATCCTATATTGGTATTACTCCACAAGCTTTAAGCCGAATACGAAAACGCATTTATTAACCCAGGTTCATTGTTTTAGGTTTCATTAGTATGCAACTTTGTATAATAAATCAAAAAGATATGGAAACCTTAATTGTGCTCTTTGGAGCTTTTACGCTTACATTACTTATTATTTGGATAACAAGCAAACGTCTTGAACTTAGATTTTCAGGCAGAGTTGCTATGGCACTTATGCTTGTATTTACCGCTATAAGTCATTTTGTTTTTACCAAAGGAATGACAATGATGATTCCTTTTTTACCCTGGCCAAATGTGATTGTGATTTTTACAGGCGTTATAGAGTTAATCGCAGCAATTGGAATACTTCTTCCCACCACCAAAGTCTTAACTGGAAAACTGCTTATTTTATTTTACATTTTACTATTCCCTGCTAATATTTATGCAGCAATTCACAACATTAACTTACGAACTGCCGATTATACTGGCGATGGCGCATCCTATTTATGGGTTAGAATACCTATGCAGCTTCTTTTTATTTCCTGGGTATATTTTTCGACTATAAAAAATCAAAAATCAAAATAGTCAACCAGGAGAATGCACATCATTGATTTTAATGAGGTACATTTTCTTTTACTTTCACTTTTATAGTTTTTACTGTTGTAAATTAATTTTTAGTTAAAATTAGTTTTTGTTCTAAAAAATGACTTAAATTTGTAACATAATTTATTACAGTATGATTTCAGGCAAATTTGCTATATCAGTTCACATCTTAACTTTGCTCACTAAATTCCCGAATGATTATTTGTCATCGGAGTTTATTGCAGGAAGTATGAACTTGAATCCTGTTTTAGTCAGAAAAGAAATAGCAAACCTAAAAGCGCATCATATTGTAGAAAGCAAGGAAGGAAAAAACGGAGGGACTAAATTATCAAAAGCAGCTTCGAATATTAGTTTAAAAGAAATATTTGAAATGACTTTTGAGAATATTGGTTTAGGTTATGCCAAAAACCAGCCCAATCCGGATTGTCCTGTTGGAAAAAAAATCAATCAAAACCTTGATGTTTTGTACACTGAAATGAATCAAAAAGTCTGTGAACAATTGGAAGACATTTCATTGGAAGAATTTTCGGCTCAATTTTAAAACATTTTTTTAAATAAAACTGTAACTTTTTTTATTACTAAATAAATTTATATATCTATGAAAATTGCACTTATTGGAGCTACTGGCTTCGTTGGAACAGCTATCTTAAATGAATTAGCAGACAGAAAGCATGAAATTACTGCTATCGCAAGAACACCAAAAGACACTAAAAATGCAACCTGGATCGCTGCAGATGTTTATGATGCAGATGCATTGTCTGAAATTTTAAAAGGACATGACGCCGTTATTAATGCATTTAATCCGGGTTGGGCAAATCCGAATATTTATGAAGATTCAATTAAAGGTTCAAAAGCAATTCAGGATGCGGTTAAAAAATCTGGCGTAAAACGATTTATTACAATTGGAGGTGCTGGAAGTTTATATGTTGCTCCAGGGGTACAGCTTATTGATACTCCTGATTTTCCTAAAGAAATTTATGATGGTGCCAATGCTGCCAGACATTATTTAGAAACGATTAAAGAAGAAAAAGAATTAGACTGGGCCTTTTTTAGCCCTGCAATTGAAATGCATGCAGGAACTAAAACAGGAAGAACAGGAAAATACCGTTTAGGTCTGGAAAACCCTGTTTTTA
The DNA here is from genome assembly GCF_029625295.1 of Flavobacterium gyeonganense. Lineage (NCBI taxonomy): Bacteria > Pseudomonadati > Bacteroidota > Flavobacteriia > Flavobacteriales > Flavobacteriaceae > Flavobacterium > Flavobacterium gyeonganense. Next base: position 904,740 of record NZ_CP121112.1, read on the forward strand.
ATGATGAACAAAGAAGTATTTTATCTGTAGAAGATTTAGCGGTTGTAATTGCTGATGAGATCGAAACTCCAAAACACCATCAGGTTCGATTTACTGCAGCATATTAATCAAATACAGATTCCAAAAATTAGCACGAATTAAAGTGAGGTAATAATTCGTGTTTTAACAAAAAACAGTTTCTAATGCAATTTTCTGCTTTTGAAACTGTTTTTGTTTTCAGTACTTTTACAATACAAAAAAAATATTTTGTCAAGTTCAAATAAGCAGGCCGGCAGTTTAAACGAAAAAGCTGGAATTTCATCTCACGAAATCACCAATGCATCGGCTATCATTCAAATCAGGAACAAACGCAGGCAGCAGCCATCTGCTGAAGAACTCATTTCAGGAATCCTTTCCGGTAACCGCACCGTTTTAAGTCGTGCCATTACTTTAATAGAAAGTACAAATCCTGAGCATACTGAAAAAGCAAATGAAGTTATTAAAGGATGTTTACCTAATGCTAATAAATCGATTAGAATAGGAATTACTGGTGTTCCCGGTGTCGGAAAAAGCACTTTCATTGAAGCTTTTGGAACTTTTTTGACTGAATTAGGAAAAAAAGTTGCCGTATTAGCCGTTGATCCAAGCAGTACTATTTCTCACGGCAGTATTTTAGGAGATAAAACCCGAATGGAAAATTTAGTAAAAAACGAAAATGCTTTTATCCGTCCGAGTGCTTCCGGAGAAAATTTAGGTGGTGTTGCCCGCAAAACAAGAGAAACCATTATTTTATGTGAAGCAGCAGGTTTTGACACCATAATTATTGAAACTGTGGGAGTTGGCCAAAGTGAGACTGCCGTTCACAGCATGGTAGATTTTTTCTTATTATTGAAAATTTCAGGTGCTGGTGATGAACTTCAAGGGATTAAACGAGGCATAATGGAAATGGCAGATGCCATCGTTATCAATAAAGCAGACGGCGATAACATCTACAAAGCCAATCAGGCAAAAGCTGAATTTAATCGTGCACTACATTTATTTCCTCCAAAAAAATCAAACTGGCTGCCTAAAGCAACCACTTGCAGTGCTATTACAAAAGAAGGAATTTCGGATGTCTGGAACAGCATTCTGGATTATTTTGAAATGACTAAAGAAACCGGATTTTTTCAGCAAAAAAGAAATGAACAAAACCAATTCTGGATGATAGAAACCATTAACGAACAGTTGAAACAAAATTTTTACAATCAGCCTGAAATTATTTCATTATTGGAACAAAATAAAAAAGCGGTGCAAAATAATGAAATATCACCTTTTGCAGCCGCTCAGCTTTTATTGAATAAATATAAAAAAAGCTTATAAATTGCTTTTTAATTCATTATTTCACATTAATCGAAATGGTATAAGCTTCTTCACTTTCTTGAATAGGGTATTTACCAGGAACTAAAATGTCTGAATTAAATTTTAAGGATTTCACTAATTCCGGTTGTATAATCTGCCCTTCAGGTATTAGATAAACTCTTCCATTTCGTAATAGCACTTTTTTATGTTCTTCAGTCAAAGCACTTTTTTGAATTTCCATCACAAAATTTCCTTTTTCATTTGTAACACTTACTGGTGTTCCGTCAGGGTCTGGTTTCGCAAAGCCATAAGTTATCCATCTGTATTCCACCGAATAACAAAATCCGTCTGGCTGGCTGCAGTCAATATTATGTGCTCCCCAATTTTCCACAATAAACCCTTCGTAGTGAGGTAAATATCTTTTAGTATTTGACTGATTTTGCTGCTCTGTGTTTGACAATTCAGGTTTTTGATCTTCAACAGATTCGTTGTTACAGCTCATAAAAAAAGTGGCAGAGAGAAAAACTAACAGCACTTTTAATACCTCAACTTTTCTTTTTTGTTGTAAAGTTTTCATAATAAATAATTTAATTGCCCTACTCTATCGTTGGCTTTTCGGGTTACGCCTTTTAATTTAGTATATATCAATTAAATTATTTTTTGTTACCCTTTTCGTTTGAATTTTAATACAAAAAAAAGCTGTTAAGTATGAAATTACACCTAACAGTTTTTTTATAAATAAATTGAAATCTATTTTTTCGTATCCCTAAGCTTGTACTTATTTTGTTTATACAAATTGCCGGCAGTTATAACATGTGCCAAGGCATCTTTTGCTAATTCTTCGTTTAATTTTACAGGAACTAATGTTGTATCATTTTTAATTTCGAATTGCAGGGGTTTCAAATTTGGCTGCATAATTACCACCTGATTTTCAACCCTAAACGCGTTGATATCATTAAACTGCATAATCGATCTTCCTTGCACTTTTGGATCTAATTTATTCAAATTACGACCAACCATCGGCGTTTCAAACGGAATTCCTAAATATCCTAATAATGTTGGCGGAATATCAATCTGACTTGCCAGTCTGTCATAAACAGCTCCTTTTGGAACTCCCGGTCCCATAATAAATGCCGGAATATGAAATTTATTAATAGGCACTAAATTTTTCCCGTAAGTCCTGGTATTATGATCGGCAATTACAATGAAAATGGTATTTTTAAAATACGGTTCTTTCTTAGCCATTTCGAAGAATTTCCCAATAGAAAAATCAGCATATTTCATTGCATTATTAACTGTTGCAGGCTTTTTGTCATACGGTTTGATTCTTCCTGCCGGATATTCAAATGGCTCATGATTGGATGTCGAAAACATTAATGAAAAGAAAGGTTTATCTCCTTTTGATTTAAAATAATTATTCGCCTTGGTCACTAAATCTTCATCAGAATAACCCCATGTTCCTTTGAAAGCATATTTATTTCCATCTGACTCAAAATCTGTCTGATCTACAATATCCTCAAAACCATTTCCATTAAAAAATGAGGCCATATTATCAAAATTCGCCATTCCGCCATAGATAAAGCTAGTATTATAACCTTTATGCTTTAAGGCATCTGCCAAAGTAAAAAAACCTTGTTGGGAATTCCCTAATTTTACTACACTTTCTGATGGTGAAGGCAAAAAACCGGTCACAACCGCTTCTATTCCGCGAACACTTCTTGTTCCTGTGCAATATAAATTCGTGAACAGCAAACCCTCTTTAGATAATTTATCAAATTCAGGCGTTAATAGTTTTCCACCCAGGATTCCAACATATTCCGCACCTAAACTTTCCTGAAGAAATATAACCAGATTGTATGGTTTCTTCAAAACAGAATCAGGCTGCTGTACATGTAGAAAAGGAATCTCTGCATCAGTAAAATCATTTGGTCCCGCAATCATATATTTCTTTACACGGGCAATCGCTTCTGCTTCATCCATTTTACCGTACATCTTGGTATTTCCTTCGTTTTTAATCGAATAAGCAGCAAAAGCAACGGTGTAAAAAGAATTTAAGCCCAACGTATTGGTAAGCTGATCAGTTGAAAAAACTGCATTACTGGCATTAATAGGACGTTTTGAAGTCAGACTTGAACGAGCCCCGAAAAACAATAAAAATGCCACCAAAGGAAAAACCATTAATTTGAACTTATAATCTGTGGCGATTGTATGGAAAAATTGTTTTCCTTTTTTGAATGCCAGATAAATAACGGCTCCTAAAATCAGGAAAGTAACAACAATAGAAGTCAGATAACTTTTTAAAAGCATCCCCACAACTTCTTTTGGATAAATCAGATAATCAAGGAAAATCTTATTCGGACGTGTATCATATTGTTTTACGAAATCCGGTGAAGCCAATTCTACAAAAAGAATCAGAAACAGAAATATAAAACTATAAATTACCAAAAATGAATTGGTAAACTTCAGCCATTTGTTAGGCAAAAAGGTAATTAAAACCGCAGGCAGAAAAGACAAATAACAAAGCAAAATTAAATCCATTCGCAGGCCGATTGGAAAAATATACCAGAAATCAGGTGTTTCGACAACCCTTTCCTTAAATATAAAAAATAAAAATATTCTGCTTAAGGTAGTGATCAGCAATCCGATTAAAATAAAATTTAAAACGGGTTTTAAAAAACGTATTTTTTTCATTAGAAAATTTTAAATGGTCATGGTAGGAACGCGGTACGTCTCTACTCTTCGTAACGATTTATTTCACGGTCGTAAAAATCATTTGCTTTTTCAATTAAGCCTTCCATTTCTGCATTTAATTCAGCTTCATCAAGATCTTCTGCTTCTTCCAGGAATTCTACCTCATCATCTTTAAGATTGATAATAAATCTTGGGTAATCAAGGTGTATGATAAAAATATCGTCTGGAAAATCAGTATTGTCTCCAAGTAAAAATTTAGGTAATTCCATAATAATTTATTTTTTAAAGCTCCAAATGTAGTTATTTGAAACTTAATTTTTGATTAATTTTTTGGTTAAGTAATTAAAGCGAATGTAGAGAAAAAGTGCAGCTGAAGTTAGTCCTGCCAAAAGTCCGACCCATACGCCTGCTGCTTTCATAGGAGTATATTCTGCTAAATAATATGAAACAGGAAAACCAATGATCCAATACGCCACAAATGTAATGTACATAGGGATTTTTACATCCTGCAATCCGCGTAATGCCCCCAACACGACTACTTGAATCCCATCAGAAATCTGAAAAACTGCTGCAATTAATAATAGTTTAGAAGCAATTGCAATAACTTCAGTATTATCAGTAAGCTGTATCGTGTTTTCCATATTCAGAAAAATATGTGGCAGGAATTGATGGAAAGCCACAAACAAGACGGCAAAAACACTTTCTATAATAATTGCCAGTAAAAAAATTGAGCGTGCCACAATTACTAATTTTTTATAATCCTGCAATCCTCTCTGATTACTCACGCGAATCATGGAAGTAACACTTAAACCCATTGCAAACATGAAAGTCATAGAAGCCAGACTCAGCGCGATTTGATTAGCCGCCTGGCTGGTCCTTCCAATATTTCCGCACAGCCAGATCGAAGCGGTAAACAATACTACTTCAAAAAGCATCTGCATTGCCGAAGGAAAACCAATACTAATTATTTTTTTTATTGTTTCTTTCTTAATTTCCTCAAAACTAAAATCTTTAAAGAAATGTTTAAGGTCATTTCTTCTGGACAGCATAATGTGCATGAACATCACCAAAAATATTCTTGAAATTACAGTTCCTATAGCTGCTCCAATAATACCCATCTTCGGAAAAATCCAGATTCCGTAAATCAAAACATAATTCATACCTACGTGGAGTACATTTGCCATAACCATGGCGTACATCGAATATTTAGTTAAGGATAGTCCGTCTGCAAACTGTTTGTAACCCTGGTACATGATTAACGGAATGAGTGAGAAAGCAACCCAGTCCAGATAAGGTTTGGCAAGCGTAATTACTTCCTGAGGCTGATGCAGCATTTCCATTATTGGTTTTGCCAAAACAATTAGTCCAAAAAGCATTAATCCTAAAATGGTACACAAAAACAAGCCATGATGAAATGCAGAACGAATTTTAGTGTCATTTTTCTCAGCATCTCCTTCAGCCACGATAGGTGTAATAGCTGTAGAAAATCCAATCCCTAAAGACATTGCAATAAAAATCATACTGTTCCCTAAGGAAACTGCTGCAAGCTCGGTACTTCCTAATTTACCTACCATTATATTATCGACCATACCAATTAAGTTATGCCCTACCATTCCTAAAATGACTGGATACGCAAGCCTTAAATTGTATGAGAACTCTTTTGTGTATTGCTTTAAATTCACTTTACATTATTTTTTAGCCTGCAAAGATAAACAGATGCTTTTGATTCTCTTCAAATATTCAGTTTTAATCAATTTCGTTTGATAAGCAAAAAAATACCTACATAATTTTAACATTTTAATCAAAAACTAAGGATATACTTTATGAAATATTTTTGATGCAAAAACCTGAAATCCCAATAAAATAAAGGGTTAACATAAGTAAAAGCCATATTAAAATTTTAACATATCCACATTATATAACGATTTTTCAAAATTATATAACTACTCAGCAGTATCTCAAAAGTAATTTTACATCATAGTAATTAAAAAAATACAAGCATGAAAAATTTACAAAACATCCGAATTTTATTTGTTGCAGCCATTGCAATGTTATCTGTAACAACAGCATCTGCGCAATCAACAGAAATTGAAAACTACGATCAAAAATTCAAATTAGGATTTGGTGTGAGCGCTGGAATTCCGACAGATGGTGATGATTACGACTGGGCTCTTGGAGGTGATGTGAGACTTCAATACGATTTATCTAAAAGAACTTCATTAACATTAACAACTGGTTTTACAAATTTATTTGTTGGTAATGATGCTCCGGATTTAGGATTTATTCCTGCAAAAGCTGGTTTCAAAGCTTTCTTCTGGGAAGATCAGTTCTATGCGATGGGAGAAATAGGTGCTGGTTTTGCTGTAACAAACGGATATAATGAGACTTCTATTTTATGGGCTCCAAGTATTGGATATGCAGGAAAACATATTGATGTGAGTTTAAGATATGAAGATTACAACAAATTCAAAACCAATCAAATTGGGCTTCGCATAGCTTATGGTTTTGAATTGTAAAAACTAAATTCAAGTTATTTTTATTTTTTTTTGGTGAAACCCGACAGACTTTCTCAATCTGTCGGGTTTAGTTTTTTTACTCATAATGAAATGTAATAATATTGATTATTTTTCTTCTAATTGTTTTTTATACATTTCAATATTAGCTTTAACTTTATCATCAAGTTCCGGTTCTTTAATGTCGGTATATTTTTGCATTTCTTCCCAGATAATTTTCGCTACAATATAACGGGCCATATCCTTGTCATCTGCAGGAATTATGTACCATGGCGCGTAATCAGTCGAAGTTTTATTAATTGCCTCTTGATAATATTTTTGGTATTCCTTCCAGTGTTCCCTTTCTTTTAAATCTCCCGGTGAAAATTTCCAATGATGTTTTTCTTCTTCCAAACGGCGCAATAAACGCTCTCTCTGCTCCTCTTTGCTTAAATGCAAAAAAAACTTCATAACAATAGTTCCGTTTTCCGTAATGTGTTTTTCAAAATTATTGATTTGATTAATTCTTTTTTTCCAGAATTTAGGCGTAATGTCGTCTACCGAATTAATTCCCGGCAAGTTCTCTGCCAGAACATATTCAGGATGCACACGCGTTACTAAAACGTTCTCATAATGTGTACGGTTAAAAATGGCAAACTTCCCTTTTTCCGGCAAAGCAATATAATGTCTCCACAGATAGTCATGTTCTAATTCACTCGAATTAGGGGTTTTAAAACTATGCACGACCACTCCACGCGGATTAAATTCCTTGAATACTTCCCGAATCAGACTGTCTTTTCCTGACGTATCCATTCCCTGCAGGCAGATCAAAACACCATATCTGTTGTGCGAATACATCACATCCTGCAAATCGCTCAGTTTTGCCTGTACCTTATCCAGTTTCTCTTCTTTTTCATCATCACTGGCTTCAATGCCAAGCAAGGTTGGAATCCTGGATAATTTTATTTTATCTGTAACTTTAAAATCTTTTGGATCTATTGCTTTCATTTTTAATTTTTTTATACATAAATATACTATTTTTACGAAGCATATTCCTGCTATTCATTACAATACTTATCAATAAACCGCTTTTTTCCAAAGCCATAACAAAGCTTCCGCTGGTCGCTTTGTTCTGTCAGGAAAAAATGCATTTTCTTTTCAAAGTATTTTCATTGCTATCAGGGCTAGGCATTGGTTTTCAAAACATCATTTTATGGAAAAATTCACATTAGAAATATTATTTCAAATTATCGGAATCGGCTCAGCATCAGGATTATTTTTCAATAATGATTCACTTTACGTTATTGGCGACAACAGCGGATTTTTATACGAATACAACATGCAGAATCAGCAATTAAGTCAGCATGCCCTAATTGACAATCCAACACAAAATATTCCGAAAAATATAAAACCCGATTTTGAATCGATCGCGCATCATAACGATACACTTTATATTTTTGGTTCCGGTTCTACCGAAAACCGAAATAAAATGATTGCATTCGATCTGAAATCGAAAACCGTTTTACAAAAAAACAATCTCGTTGATTTATACGCGCTCATGCAAAATTTCGGTGATATAAAACCGGAAGACTTCAATCTGGAAGGTGCTATTTTTGATGGCGAAAACTGGTACTTATTCAATCGTGGCAACGGAGTTTCAAATAAAAACACGATTTTTACGATTCACGCCAAAAATCTTGGGGAAGAATTTGCGCTGATTTCTGTCAATTACAAATTACCAAAAATAAAAGGTGTTCGTTCCAGTTTTACCGATGCCATTCTGGTCGAAGGCAAAATCTATTTCCTTTCTACCGCCGAGGACACCAAATCAACTTACGATGACGGCGAAGTTCTAGGAAGCTTCATTGGCCGAATCGATCTCAAAACCATGAAAATCGATTTTACTCAAAAAATCACTTCAACCCATAAATTTGAAGGCTTGACACTTTACAAAAAAGAAAATAATAAAATCGAGTTTCTGCTTTGTGAGGATAATGATACTGATTTATTAGAAACGAAGATTTTTAAATTGACATTACCAGTTAAGTAAAACTTTGCGAATCTTCATGTAACTTTTGTGAATCTTTGCGAAAGTGCTTTTCCGCAAAGATTCACAAAAGATTTCACAGAGAAACACAAAACTTTCAAAATTTATTTTGCGCACCTTTGCGAATTTCTTTGCGAATCTTTGCGGTAAAATTAGAACACAAAGATTCACGAAAAATTTCACAAAAAAACACAAGAAACAATTGCATTTTAGACGCACGGCTGTGCATCTCTACAAATAACCATTTATTTTTTTTACCTCGTCCCAACCTTTTTCCCTTTTTCGCTCTCTTTATAATTAAAGACCAAAATTGTGATAAACGAAACGCTAATTTCTAACTGCAAAAAAATGAACCGTGATGCCCAGCGTCAGGTTTATGAGCACATGGCTCCAAAATTATATCGCGTTTGCAAACGATACTTAAAGAAAGAAGAGGAAATTGAAGAAGCTCTTGCCGATGCTTTCTACACCATCTTTACAAAATTAGACCAGCTCAAAGAAGAAAAAGCTTTTGAAGCCTGGGCCAGAAAAATTACCGTTAATCACTGTTTGGCAACTATTAAAAAGAGCACCAATTTCAATATGTATCTTGATGATGTAAAAGTGCTTTCGCAGCCATTTACAGATGAGATTAGCACATTAGAAGAAGAAGATTTACTCAATTTATTAAACCACATTCCGGACGGCTGCAAAACTGTTTTCAACCTTTTTGTCATAGAAGGTTTTGGACACAAGGAAATAGCCGAAATGCTGAAAATCTCGGAAGGCACTTCAAAATCGCAATTAAATGCCGCCAAAACAAAGCTGAGGGAATTAGTAAATAAATTGTATTATCAAAAAGCAAAATAGTCATGGACAATCACGATAAAATATTCGATAAATTCAAAGAAGCCGCATACAACTCGGAACAGAAAGATTTTCCGGGAATGGAAAAAATCTGGTCACGCGTTGAAGATAAACTGGATAAAAAAGAAGACAAAAAAACCATTGCTTTATGGAAGAAAATTGCAGTCGCAGCTTCCTTTCTGCTATTACTTTCACTTGGATTTCAATTTTTTAAGGCAGATAAAAATGCTGTAATTCAAACACCAAAAGCAGTTGTAAATAAAACTGAAAAAGAGACCATTCACAACCAAATAAAAGACAATTTTGCTGTTGAAAATGATCCAAAAATAATTTCAGGAGAAGAAGGCAAACGTATTTTAGAAAATCAGATTAAGAAACAGCAGGATATCGTAAATAAGGAAACAAAAGGTTTGAACGAAGTTATTGTAACTACGCCCAATGCAGTTTTTATACCATCTCCCATAGTTGCAGAAACAGAAGACTCAAAAGAAGAAGATTTTACAGAAACTGACAAAGCTGATCAAAGTTTGGGTTATTCAAAAACAATACAAAGAGAATCTGCAAAAACTGCCTTCGCCGACAAACAAGAGGAGAAAGCTAAAAAAGCAGCACCATTGATTGTACTTAACGGCAATGCTATGGCACACAGTGATGATTCAAAAAGAGATAAAATGATGCAGGACGAACTTCCTAATTTAAGTCCGGAAAACATGGAATCGCTGGTTGTACTCGATGAACCTTTGTATATTATTGACGGGATTTATTATTCGGAAAATGATTTATTCGGAAAAAATCCCACAAGCCCTTACGCTCCTTTAAACAAACAGGAAATCAAATCCATTACCATCCTTCAGGATCTTGAAGCTACTTCAAAATATGGCGAAAAAGGAAGAAAAGGAGTTGTTATCATCACAACTAAAACTGGGAAACCTGCTCTGAATAAATAGCTAAAAAAAATTAAAAATTAAAATTTACCTGCATGAAAAACGTAAAACTTATTTCATTAGCCCTATCTATGCTTATATCTTTTGTATTAAAAGCGCAGGGAAAAACTGTTACCAGGAAACATGAAAATAATTTTGTAAAAACGAAAATTGCACCAAAAACTTTCATTAAATCTAAAGACACTATTTCTGACATAAAAGTTTCTTCAAATTTTGTTAAGCCAACAGTTTCGCCTAATCAAATTAGAATCTGCGTTCCTTCCCGATCTCTTTTGAAAGAGCCTTTGTATATTTTAGATGGTGACATTATAAACGCCAAACAATTTTCTAAACTAAACCCGAGTGACATTGAAGAAATAAAAGTACTAAAAGGTAATGATGCGATTTCAACTTACGGAAATCAGGCTATTAACGGGGTTGTTGTTATTATCACTAAAGAAGATTAGTAATAAACTTCAAATCAGTTATAACAAAATATTAATCATTTAAATATCGTCTTATGAAAGTACTTCTAACACTTTCCATACTTCTTTCAATCAATTCATTTTCTCAAACCAAAACTTCAATCGAGAAACCTTTTATTGAAGTTTCAGGTAAAGCAGACACATTAGTCATCCCAAATAAAATATGGATAAACGTGCTTTTAATGGAAAAAGATTTTAAAGGCAAAAAGTCTGTCGAAGACATGGAAAAAGAAATGATTCTGAAATTAGAATCAATTGGCATCAATACAGAAAAAAACGTTAGTCTTAATTATATGTCCAGTAATTTTAATAATTATATTCTGAAACAAACTGATATTTTCAAATCAAAATCATATTCTATTTTAGTTACTGATGCTAATATAACTGCAAAGGTTTTTATAAGCCTGGAAGAAATCGGAATTTCAAACGTTCGAATTGAAAAGGTAGAAAATACAGACGAAGAAAAGATTAAGCTCCTAATAAACGGGAAGGCGATATTAAATGCAAAACAGACTGCTGAAAGTTTTTCAAAACCTTTAAATCAAAAAGTTGGAAATGCCATTGAAATAAGTAACTTTGAAAATATGCCAAATCAATTTACCGGACAATTAAATGAAGTCGTAGTAAGAGGTTACTCTTCAAAAATATATGGGAATAGGATTGTAAATTATGAGAGTAATATTGAATTTGAAAAAATAAAGATTTCAAGTTCAGTTCAGGCTAAATTTTTATTAGAATAATTAAATAAACATATAAACTATATTTCAAACAAAATTTCATGAACCCAATCTTAAATCAAAATTTATTTCTTGTAAAAGAACATATCGGAATGTTTAAAGCCTCAAACAATTATGACATTTATGATCCTGCGAATAATCAGATCATCATGCATTGCAGAGAAAACAGTTTAGGCATTTTTACTAAAATATTACGTTTCACGGATTACAAAAGAATGACACCTTTTAATGTTGAAATTACTACCGCTGATGGTGAAAAATTGATTTCAGTAAAACGTGGTATTGCATTTTTTCGTTCTACTGTTGAAATATTTGATGAGAAAGACAGATTAGTTGGAACTTTTAAACAGAAATTCTTTTCTATTGGAGGTAAATTCGAAATATTAGACAAAAATGAAAAACCTGTTGCAACCCTTCAGGGAAAATGGACAGGCTGGGATTTTAAATTCTCACACGAAAACAAACAGCTGGCTCAGGTAAGTAAAAAATGGGCAGGATTAGGCAAAGAGTTTTTTACCAGTGCCGATAATTATGTATTGCAAATTGAAGAAACAGTAGCCGCTGATTCGCCACTTAGACAATTAATTCTGGCAGCTGTAATGTGTATTGACATGGTTTTGAAAGAATAACAAAAGCTGTTAAACTTAGATTAAGAAAACAGAAAAAGCATCTTTTCGCTACGCAAAAACTGTATTTTTGTAGTACTGAACAGATGCTTTCTGCATTTTCTAAAAAATAAAACTCATGACAAACTTAAAAAATAAAAATGCGCTCATTACAGGAGCCGGTAAAGGAATTGGAAAAGCGATTGCAATTGCCCTTGCAAAAGAAGGTGTAAACGTAATTTTAGTCTCCAGAACCCAATTAGATGTTGAACAATTAGCCGTAAAAATTGAAAATTTTGGGGTTAAGTCATTAGCATTAACAGCAGACGTAGCTGACATAAATTCTGTAAACACAGCAGTAAAAAAAGCTTTGGCTGAATTTAAAACCATAGACATTTTAATCAACAATGCAGGAATCGCTTCTTTTGGAAAATTTCTGGAGTTAGAACCTGCCGAATGGGAAAAAATTATTCAGGTAAACCTAATGGGAACTTATTATACGACACGTGCTGTTTTGCCTAATATGATTGAAAGACAAACAGGTGATATCATTAATATTTCATCAACTGCGGGATTAAACGGAAATGCACTGACAAGTGCTTACAGTGCATCTAAATTTGCCGTTCTGGGCTTAACCGATTCTTTGATGCAGGAACTCAGAAAACACAACATTCGTGTTACTGCCTTAACGCCAAGTACTGTTGCAACTGATATGGCAAAAGATTTAAACCTTACAGATGGCAATCCTGAAAAAGTAATGCAGTCTGAGGATATTGCAGAATTAATTATTGCACAACTCAAACTAAATCGCAGGGTGTTTATAAAAAACAGCAGTATCTGGTCTACTAATCCTTAACACGCACAGCGTAAACTTCAAATTTTAAACCCCAAATTCCAAACTCAAAATTAGATTAAGTTTATAAAGTTTCTGAATTGGAATTTGGAATTTTAAAGAATTGAAAATTAAAAAAATAAGATGGAACAATATTTAAGACAATTGATTTCAATTGCATTTACAGATAAAAAAGAAATCTTTACCGGGTTTCTGATTGATTATTCAGATGACTGGATTTTACTTAAAAACAATCCGATCGATTTTACACTTGATGGTTTTGTGATTTTAAAAAACAAAAATATCGAGGCAATCGAAAGAGACGAAGAACTGGTTTTTAATGAAAAAGTAATTCGCCTGAAAGGTTTAAAAACAAATGCCGAAGATATTATTCCGATTAAGGATTTGAGTACAATCTTAAATTATATTAGTACTAAATATGGTATTTTTCAGATTGTAAAAAAATCGCCAAAATCGGTTTATTTAGGTAAACTTATTGAAGTGAACGAAGAAATACTGACTATTGATTTTCTTGATATCAGAGGCTCTTTTGGAGGTGAACTCAGTTTTAACCCTGAAAAAATAAGAGTGATCGAATTTGATTCAGATTATATCAATTCTTTGAAATTGGTTTCGGAAGAAAACGAGAAATAAGAGTTTATAAACACAAAAAAGTCCTTAATCAAGGACTTTTTTGTGTTTACATTTCTAACGGAAAAGAGAAATACCCATTTATGAATTAGGCTTCTGCCAATTTGTTTAAAAACTCCAGACGAACGCTTCCGTCGTCATCAATTTTAGTGAGATTAATTTCCTGTAAAGTATTAACCAATTCAGGATTCCACGGTGTTTTTACTTTTACATAATTTTCGGTAAAGCCATGAATATAGCCTTCTTTGTTTTCGCTTTCGAATAAAACAGTTCTTTTAGATCCTAATTGGCTTTCGTAAAAAGCGCGGCGTTTTTTAACCGACAATCCACGGAGCATTTTACTTCGTTTTGCCCTTACATTAGCAGGAACAACACCCGGCATGTCAGCTGCTTCAGTATTATCTCTTTCAGAATAAGTAAATACGTGTAAATAGGATATATCCATTTCATTAAGAAAATGATATGTTTCTAAGAAATGCTCATCTGTTTCACCCGGAAAACCAACAATTACGTCAACGCCAATACACGCATGAGGCATTACTTCACGAATCTTATTAACTCGTTCTGTATAGACTTCGCGCAAATAGCGGCGCTTCATTAATTTCAAGATATCATTGCTACCGGATTGCAGCGGAATATGAAAGTGCGGTACAAAAGTACGGCTTTTAGATACGAACTCAATTGTTTCGTTTTTTAGTAAATTAGGCTCGATTGATGAAATTCGCAAACGCTCGATTCCTTCCACTTTATCCAAAGCCTGTACTAAATCTAAGAAAGTATGCTCGTGTTTTTTATTTCCAAATTCTCCTTTTCCGTAATCGCCAATATTCACTCCTGTCAGGACGATTTCTTTAATATCCTGAGCAGAAATTTCTTTTGCATTCTGTAATACATTTTCTAAAGCGTCACTTCTTGAAATTCCTCGTGCTAATGGAATCGTACAATAAGTACATTTATAGTCACAGCCATCCTGAACCTTCAAAAAAGCACGGGTACGATCTCCAATAGAATAACTTCCAACGTAAAAATCGGCTTCAGCAATCTCGCATGAATGAACCTCACCCATGTCGTTTTTACTTAAATCGTGAATATAATCGGTAATTTTAAATTTTTCAGTAGCTCCCAAAACCAAATCAACGCCATCTACAGCTGCTAATTCTTCAGGTTTCAATTGCGCATAGCAACCTACAGCGGCAACAAAAGCCTTATCATTAAGTTTCATTGCTTTTTTTACGACCTGTTTAAATTGTTTATCAGCATTTTCTGTTACAGAGCACGTATTAATAACATATATGTCCGCAACTTCTTCAAAATCTACCCTGTCAAAACCTTCATCATTAAAATTTCTGGCAATTGTAGATGTCTCTGAAAAATTCAGTTTGCACCCAAGCGTATAAAAAGCAACTTTTTTTCTATTTTCCATAGGAATACACTACGTTTTAAGTAGTAAGATTATTATATTTACATCTTCAATCGAAGAGCTTGCAAATTTACACACAAATTTCTTTATAATAAAATCAATAATAGATTATAAATCAACGGATTGAACGAAACAGAGATTCATTTTGTATAAATAAGGGATAGGTTATTTTTTTAAGACTTCAAATTGATGTTATTTTTTGGAAGAAAAGTTTAAAGCTGGAAAGTCAAATTTGAAAGAAAAAATCGACAAAAAGCAAATAAATCCGACTAAATGCATAAAATTAGTTATAAATTTAATTTTTTCTTACATTTTCCTTTGCTGAGATAAATATTAAACCTAAATTCACAAAGCGAAATTTGATAAAAAAAATTAAATCTGAACATAAGATTATTCGATTTACGACGTTTTAAAATTTTCAAAAAAACAATGGGAAAGCCGAAAACCATTTTAGAGTAGGCAAATTTTTAAACTTATAAAACCATATGAAAGCATTTTTGCCCACAATCTGCTTAATGTTCTTAACTTTTTTTAGTGTACAGGCACAAACAAACGCCCCTGCTGCAAGTTCAAATCCGTTTCCAACAATCAGCACACTTACAACATGGGCCAGTTTTAACTCTCAACAAAAATTTGACATAGCCATACGTGCTGTAGGATTTAAATTTGAAGTTAAAGAGCCTGGAGAAGGATCTACTGCTTATACCTACATCAGAAAAGTAGTTGTTAATGAAGTTAATTATACTGACAGAATCGTTTACAGAATTACAAATACCAATTCTGCTAGTATTATTTCGCTTGTTACTGCCTCTACTGATTTAGTAAGTTTATATACTCCGCAATTGGCAACATTTAAAAATAACAACTGTAAAACCGAAATGTCTAAAGACAAAAACACCACCTGCAGCTGTTATGAAAGCGACAGTTTCGCAATCGACCTTTGCGATGAACGTGTAAAATTAACTATGGGTGACGGAAATAAATATTTTGTTTCTGTAGCTAAAAAATAATTCCCAAGAATTTATAAAATACAAATCCGAAATTTAAAACTAAATTTCGGATTTTTTTTGCTTAAGATTACTGTATTTTATACCAATATATAGCGCTGTACAACCTCAGCAACACCATCATCATTATTTGACGCTACAATTACATTTGCCCTGTCTCGCAATTCAGGTGTTACATTATCGACCCAAACCCCCAAACCAGCATATTCTATCATGGTTAGATCATTTCCTGCATTTCCAACAGCAATAATTTCGCTTTGATGAATATTCAATTTCTCTGCCAATATTTTTATACTTGCTGCTTTATCAATTCCGAATTGGGCTGCCTCAAGGAAAAAAGGTTTTGACATAGCAACACTCAAATGTGGCATTGCTGTTTTTAAGTCTTTCTCAACTTCTTTTAAATAAGAAGGTTCTTCCAGTAAAATGCATTTTACCGCGGGTTTTGTAACGGCTGCTTTAAAATTAGAAACTTTATTATGCGGCAATCCAGTAATTTCTTTTTCTATTTGGATATATTCAGAATCCGTTTCACTTATAATTTCACCATCCAGATACGTGATAATATGCGTTTTCATTTTTACACTGTAATCGTATAAATCATGAATTTGTTCCGGCGTCAGACATTGTTCAAATAAGATAACATCATCTTTTACCGTACTGATTACAGCTCCGTTAAACGAAATAATATATGAGTCGTTTAAATCTAGTTCTAATTCTTTAGCAAAAGCCGTCATAGCAGATGTTGGACGGCCAGAAGCTAAAACCACATAAACACCTTTTGCCTGAGCTTCCAGAAGTACTTTTTTATTTAAATCTGAAATTTTATGATCATCTGTCAACAAGGTATCATCCATGTCGAGCACTAACATTTTATATTGCATTGTTTTTTAGTTGTTAGTCCTTAGTCCTAGTTTTAAAGTTGAATAAATTACTAAGACTTAAAAAAAATTTTAGATACTCATTCTAAATTCTTCAATAACTGGATTTGCCTTTGCAAAATCGGTTTCCTGAATAAAAATTTCAACAGCTAAATCGGTTTGCCCAAAACCAGCTAATCTTGCTGATTGGATATTATCTTTTTTTACAGTCTCTACACCAGCTGCTTCTAATCTTTCCTGCAAAGCAAGTGCTAATACTTCGCTTCCTGAAAATGCTTTCATTAATCCCATGACATTGTATTTTATTATTATTTTTTTCTTTATTATAAAATTATTTTTAGCTGATTTTGAAAATCATCATTCTCATTTACCCCCACATGGCCCTGATTCTTCAAAGGATAAAAATTGGCTTTCGATTTTAAAAGGTTCTTTAGCCGGACAGAATTATCAAAAGGAATTAATTGATCGTCAGTTCCGTGAAAAATATAAACAGGCGCTTTTACTTTTGGCAAATATCTAAAAGTTTCTAAATGAAATTTTTTCATAAAGTCAGGAAAAAATGGAACTCTGCTGCTTGATAATTCTGTAAAACTAAAGTAAGGAGATTGCAGAATTAAGTCTTTTGGCTTGTTTTCTGAAGCCAAAATTGTAGCCAGACCTGAACCGATAGAATAACCTGTAATGATAATTTTATCTTCTGAATATCTTTGCTTCATTACTTTATAAACCGCTGCAACATCCTTATTTAATTGATCTTCATTTTCTATTTTGCCTTCGCTCTTCCCAAAACTTCGATAATCCAAAATAAAAATATCATATCCTAATGAAGTATAAATTTTAGAAATACTGCCCCAGGTTTCAAGTGTCCCGGCGTTTCCGTGAAGATAAAAAACCAAACCTTTGGAATGTTCTGCTTTAAATAAAAGTCCATGAAGATTTACACCATCAAATGACTTAATATTTAACTCTTCAAATTTACTCTGATATTCAAATTGATATTCTTTAGGAAGAGCAGTATTTTGAAAAATCATTCCTATCTGATTGAAATACACATAAGAAACAATAATCAAATAAATTACAACGAAGAACGCTAAAAGTACAATCATTAAAAATTTAAGTGTTTTTATCATTTCCATGGATATCGTAAAAGCTCTACTACTCTTCTATTTGATCCTCTTCTTCGTCCAACTCTTCTTCACCCTCTTCATCCATATCAAAGAAATAAGGTTCCAATAGCATTTTATCAGCTAAAATTTCAATGCGTTCCGTAAGTGTCTCTGCAAAAATAAGACGCTGTGTTTTAGCGATACTGTTCGAAATCCGCATTATTTTTGGCTCATGACGTAGCTTCAAAATCGGATCAGCATCATCTAGAATAAACATTTTAAGACGATTAACATTGTAACCGGCGGTACTAAACATATCATTCAACTTTGTTGGGGTCCCTATTAAAACATCAATTCCGGTCGAAATGTAGTTTTTATCATAATCCATATCACCTTTGTCATGAACTCCATAAACTTCAAGGTTGGTATATTTACCATATTTCTCAAAAAGTGCTTCCATTGCCAGAACTTTTTCTTTGTCTTCAACAACGATTAAAGCCCGCGGAGACTCTTCATTTTTACCTGCTAACTGCTGAATTACATTCAATACAATGGTTGTCGATTTACCAGTTCCCGCAGGAGAAATTATCATACAGTCTGCACCGCTTTTAATTGTCGAAAAAGTTTCCATTTGCAATATGTTTGCTTCTGTTAAACCATTCTCAATTAAGGCATCTTGTAATTTCTCGTTTATTTTTTTTAGTTTCATTTCTAAATTTTAGATTTATGATTTTAGATTTCAGATTGAAAAATTAAATCACTATTTGCTCGCAAACATTTTCACGTCAGTTTCAGAAATTTCGCTTCCTCCCAGAATAATCAGTCTTTCAACCACATTTCGAAGTTCACGAATATTACCTGTCCAGTCGTATTCCTGCAATAATTTTATAGCTGAGGCCGAAAATACTTTCACTGCGTTTCCTTGTTCCGAAGCAATTTTTTCTGCAAAATGCGAAATCAAAGCCGGAATATCATCACGTCTTTCATTCAATGGCGGAACTTTAATTAAAATTACTGCCAGACGATGGTATAAATCTTCACGGAAACGACCTTCTGCAATTTCTGTTTTCAAATCTTTATTGGTTGCGGCAACGACACGAACATCCACTTTGATGTCTTTATCAGCACCAACCCTTGTAATCATACTTTCTTGTAATGCACGCAAAACTTTAGCTTGTGCAGAAAGACTCATATCTCCAATTTCATCCAGAAAAATGGTTCCTTTATCAGCCGCTTCAAATTTTCCCGCACGATCTTTCACTGCCGATGTAAATGCTCCTTTTACATGTCCAAACAACTCACTTTCGATCAATTCACTCGGAATAGCAGCACAGTTTACTTCAATTAAAGGAAAAGCAGAACGTTCGCTTTTTTCGTGTAACTGATGCGCTACTAATTCTTTACCTGTTCCGTTTGGTCCGGTAATTAAAACTCTTGCTTCTGTTGGAGCCACTTTATCAATCATTACTTTAATATGATTAATAGAATCACTGTCCCCAATCATTTCGTAGTTTTTGCTGACTTTTTTCTTCAGAATTTTATTTTCAACTACTAATTGTTTTTTATCTAAAGCATTACGAACGGTGTTAAGTAAGCGGTTCAAATCCGGCGGTTTTGAAATATAATCAAAAGCTCCTAAACGCATCGTTTGAATCGCAGTTTCCATATCGCCATGCCCCGAAATCATGACCATCGGAATTTCTGGTTTTACTTTTTTTACTTCTTCCAAAACCTCAACACCATCCATTTTTGGCATTTTGATATCACACAAAACCAAATCGTAGTCGTTGTTTTTTATTTTTTCAAGTCCCGCAACACCATCTTCAGCTTCATCAACCTGATACGAATCATTTTCTTCTGATAAAATTTTTACCAAAACTCTTCTGATTGCTGCTTCGTCTTCTATAATTAGTATCCTACTCATACTTCGTAATTTGGAATTTTAATACTTAAGCCATTTATACAATTCTTTCCATGTTGGCTTTTTGCCGTACATTAAAATACCTATGCGGTAAATTTTGGCAGCAAACCACACAACAAGGAAAAATGTAGCGAACAATAATGATACCGAAATTACGATTTGCCACCAGGGCACTCCAAAAGGAAGCCTCATTAACATTACAATTGGCGACGTAAGCGGAATCATTGAAAAAATTACTGCAACACTTCCTTGCGGGTCATTTACAACTGTAAAAAATCCAATATAAACACTTAGGATTAATGGCATTATGATGGGCAACAAAAATTGCTGCGAATCAGTCTGATTGTCTACCGCTGCTCCAATGGCTGCGTAAAATGAACTATATAGAAAATAACCTCCAATAAAATAAACTATAAAGCCGGTTAAAATGCTGGCAATAGGTAAATTCCATAATTCAGCGATATACATTTGTGCAGAACCTGAAAGTTCATGTTGGGCTGCTTGCATTAATTCAGGAGAAACTCTTGCAGTTGGTCCAACATTGACTCCAAAAAATGCCGATGCGACAAACATCAATCCTAAGCCAATTATAGCCCATATTATAAATTGTAACAAGCCCGCAAGCGAAGTCCCTACAATTTTACCAATCATTAACTGAAATGGTTTTACAGATGAAATAATGATTTCGATAATTCGGTTTGTTTTTTCTTCGATTACGCTTCGCATTACCATATTACCATAAATGATAATAAACATCATAATCAGATATCCAAAAGCACCTCCAATTCCGATTTTAATTTCATTCAGGCCTTTCAAACTTTCTTCTCCCGAAGCTTTAACTAAATGAATATTAACTTCTGATTGTGCTTTTTGAATTGCCAGTGTATCTAGTTTGGCGCTTTCGAGATTTAGTTTGGTAATTTTTGTTCCGATGATTTTCTGCGTGCCTTCTATAAAAGAAATACTTGGACTGTTATTCGAAATAAACTCAATTTTAGTTTCTAAATCTTTGTTATTTTTTGTTTTAGGAATAACAATTAATCCACTGAAATTTTCTTTTGTAATACTGTCTTTTAAAGCTTTTACATCCATTTCAGATAAATTGAGGTATCTAAATTCTGCTCCTTTTTTATTTTCTTTTAAAAAATCAGCAGCAAAAAGTCCGGTTTCATCATGAATCGCAATTCTTTTGGTTTCAGCTTTCATAGAACTCAGATAACCAATAAATCCGGCAATTGCTATAAATAATACCGGACTCAAAAAAGTCATAACAACAAAAGACTTATTACGGACTTTGGCAATAAATTCTCTTTTTATAATTAATGAAATTATACTCATATATATTTATTTTCAAATTTTAAATCCCCGATTTTAATTGAATACATTTAGAATTGGAATTTGGAATTTAATTTTGGAGTTTAATTTTTATTTTCAGTTACAGTTTGAATAAAAATATCGTTTATAGCGGGGATTTTCTCAACGAAATGTGTTACTTGTCCGCGTTGAGTCAATATATTTAATAATTCGTTCGGCGCTGCGTTCCCAATCTGAATATTTAATTTCAAATCTTCATTTAAAGATTTAAAATTAGCCGGTGAAACGGTAAACTTCTGAGTAATATCATACATCAAACCTTCCACATTATTGGTCAGTATTCCAACTTCAAAACTATTCGTTCGAAATTCACGTTTTACATCACTAACCTTTCCCTCTATTAACTTATTCGATTTATGAATTAAGGCAATATGATCACAAAGCTCCTCAACACTTTCCATTCGGTGTGTCGAAAAAATAATGGTAGAACCCTGTTCTTTCAATGCCAGAATCTCGTCTTTAATAACGTTAGCGTTTACCGGATCAAAACCCGAAAAAGGCTCATCAAAAATCAACAATTTTGGTTTATGCAAAACACAAACCACAAACTGAATTTTTTGTGCCATTCCTTTAGAAAGCTCCTGAATTTTCTTGTTCCACCAACCCTGAATCCCCAAGCGGTCAAACCAAAAATCAAGCTGTTGTTTCGCTTCAGTTTTAGAAAGCCCTTTCATTTGTGCGAGATACAAACATTGTTCGCCTACTTTCATCGAACTGTATAAACCTCTTTCTTCCGGAAGATATCCTATTGTCTGCACATGTTTTGGCTGTAGTTTTTCTCCATCCAGAATAACTTCACCGCTATCCGGCAGGGTAATTTGATTGATAATTCGGATGAGGGACGTTTTTCCGGCACCATTTGGACCTAATAATCCGTAAATACTGCCTTTTGGGACATTTAATGAAACTTCATTAAGTGCGACATAGTCACCATATCGTTTTACTACTTTATGGACTTCTAGTAAGTTGCTCATGCGATTTTTTAGATTTTCTGCGTCAATTTGACTATTGTGGCTTTGCGCCTGTAAAAGTAAATAATTCGTATTGAATCTTTGTCAGAATAAAGAAAAAACCCATTCTAAATTTACAGTAGAATGGGTTTTATAAGTACTTATTGTTTATAAAATATAGTTTATGAAAACATATCTTTTACTTTTTCAAAAAATGATTTTTCTGATTTTTCAGGATTAGGAACAAAATGTTCATTATTTAAAGCATTTTCAAAAAATTGCTTTTGCTCTTTGTTCAACGTTTTTGGCGTCCATACGTTTACGTGAACTAATAAATCCCCGTTTCCGTATCCGTTTAAGCTTGGAATACCTTTTCCTTTTAATCTTAAGATTTTTCCGGATTGGATTCCTTCTTCGAGTTTAATACGCACTTTTCCATTTATTGCTTCTATATCTTTAGAAACTCCTAAAACTGCTTCAGGGAAACTGATATACAAGTCGTAATGAACATTTTCACCTTCACGTTTTAAGAATTCGTGCTCAACCTCTTCGATAGCAACGATTAAATCTCCAGGGATGCTGTTTCCGGGAGCATCATTTCCTTTATTAGACACTTTCAACTGCATTCCATCAGTAACCCCTGCAGGAATTTTGATTGACACTGTCTCGTCCTCCTGAACCATTCCCTGAGCATCCGCTTCAGAAGGTCTTTTATCAAGAATTTGTCCAGAACCACCACATGTAGGACAAGTAGATGCAGACTGCATTCTTCCTAAAATCGTGTTTGTGACACGCATTACCTGACCTTGCCCGTTACAAGTCGAACAGGTTTTGTAAGTAACGCCTTTAGCCTGAACTTTACGTTTTACTTTTACTTTTTTCTCAACTCCATTTGCTATTTCTTCTAAAGTAAGTTTTACCTTAATTCGAAGATTACTTCCTTTAGCACGACGAGGACCTCCGCCTCCGCCTCCGAAACCGCCAAATCCGCCTCCAAAGATATCACCAAACTGGCTGAAAATGTCATCCATATTCATACCACCATGACCTCCAAATCCGCCGGAACCATCAAATGCCTGATGACCGTACTGATCATACTTTGCTTTTTTCTGCGGATCACTCAAAACTTCATAAGCCTCTGCCGCAAGTTTAAAGTTTTCTTCTGCCTCTTTGTCACCTGGATTTTTATCAGGATGATACTTTAAAGCACTTTTTCGATATGCTTTTTTAATTTCGGCAGCATCTGCATTTTTTGAAATGCCCAGTATTTCGTAAAAATCTTTTTTCATAATTAGGTTTAAATTGCTTCGCCAGTTCGCTAGCGCTTGTGCCCAAATTTTAAAATTCCAAATTCCAAAAATGAGCTGAAATTCCTATTTGCATTTTTTAGTTTCCAACAACAACTTTAGGAAAACGAATAATTTTGTCTCCTAATTTGTATCCTTTTTCAATAACATCAACAATTTTCCCTTTCAATTTATCAGACGGAGCCGGAATTTGTGTAATTGCCTCAGCTACATCTGCATTAAAAGCATCGCCAGCCTGAATTTCAACCTGTTCTAAGCCTTTTCCAATTAAAGTGCTTTTTAGTTTTTCATGAATCAGCTCTACGCCTTTTTTTAAGTTTTCATCTTCAGATTTGTTGATTTCCACAGCAGCTCTGTCAAAATCATCCAAAACAGGCAACATTGCAAGTAAAACTTCCTGATTAGCAGTTTTAAACAAGTCAATACGTTCTTTTGAAGTTCTTTTTTTGTAATTTTCAAATTCAGCAAATAATCTCAAAAACTTATCTTTTTCTTTAGCTAAGTCCTGGGCTAACTGCTCCTCAACACTTAATTCTTCAACAATTAATTGCTCTCCATTAGCGTTATTCTCTATAGTTGATTCATCTAATTCCTGATCGAATTCTGTATTTTCCGTAGTCATATTACTTTTATTTTTAAAAATATTTTTAAACTTCATTTTATTTCTTTCTGTTGGATTGCAAAAGTACTGCCAAATCTTCTAAAATGTCAAATTGTCACTCTTAAAATTAGATTCCACTATAAGCTACTATTTCTTAAAGAAAAATTTAATATAATTTTAAGACTATTACGTTTTCGTTTGTTATATATTTGAGACCGAAACCAAATCATTGTTAAAACCTATCAAAGTTTGAATTTAAGGGTTAGCCTCGGCTTATATAAATTATTAATTCAAGTTTACCTTATATTAAAAAAAGCTTCGCCAAATTGACGAAGCTTTTTTTTATTTTAATTACTTTACTATTTGTATTTGCACGGGCGGAGGGATTCGAACCCCCATCAACGGTTTTGGAGACCGCTATTCTACCCTTGAACTACGCCCGTAACTTGAGGCCGCAAAATAAACTGTTTTTTTCCTGTTCCGCAAATTAATTGACGTAGATTTTAAAAATATTTAAGCTGATGAGTGCCGATTTATTTCAATCAAAAGTCAATCAGATCTGCTTTAATCTGTGACAGAACACTTTACTATCAACTTATGCAAGTAAAGCATTTTTCAATCCTTCAAAATCAACCGAAACCTGCTCACCTGTTACTAAATTTTTAAGCGAATAAGAATTTGAAGCAATTTCCTGATCGCCTGCAATTACTGCAAAAGGAATCAAACGTTTGTCTGCATATTGAAATTGCTTCCCAACTTTTACGTTATCCGGATACAATTCTACTTTTATATTTTCCTGTCTTAATTTCTGAATTGCCTGCGAAGCATACAACGCTTCTTTATCTCCATAATTGACAAACAACGCTTTTGATGTTGCAGCAACCGTTTCGGGGAATAATTGCAATTCTTCCAAAACCAGATAAATTCGGTCTAGTCCAAAAGAAATTCCAACACCGCTCATATTTTTCAAACCAAAAATACCGGTCAAATCGTCGTATCTTCCACCCCCGCCTATTGAACCTATCGAAACTGTTTTTGGAGCTGCTACTTCAAAAATAGCACCGGTGTAGTAATTTAAACCTCGGGCCAAAGTTACATCTAAATCTAAAATCGCAGTTGAAAGTCCTAATTCAGCAACATTGTCACATATAAACTTCAGTTCTTCAACACCTTTCATTCCTTCTTCTGATGAAGCTAGTAACTCTGAAAGCTGCTTGATTTTATCTGCAAAAGTTCCACTAAAGCTAAAAAGCGGCTGTAGTTTTACCAACGCTGTTTCAGAAATACCTTTTTCGATCATTTCTTTCTTTACGCCATCTTCTCCAATTTTATCTAATTTATCAAGAGCAACTGTAAAATCAATTAATTTATCTGAAGCACCGATAACTTCAGCGATTCCAGATAATATTTTTCTGTTATTGATTTTAATCGTTACACCTTCTAAACCTAAAGATGTAAAAACCGTATCATATAACTGAACTAATTCTACTTCCTGCCAAAGTGACTTTGAACCTACAACGTCGGCATCACATTGAAAAAACTCTCTAAAACGGCCTTTTTGCGGACGATCTGCTCTCCAAACCGGCTGAATTTGATATCTTTTAAAAGGAAATTCGATTTCGTTTTGATGCTGTACAACATATCTTGCAAACGGAACAGTCAAATCATAACGCAATGCTTTTTCTGAAATTCTGCTTGTAAACTTATTCAACTCAATTCTTTGATCAACATTAATTGTTTCTGCCGAATTAGTCTGAAGCACTTCTAAAGATTGCGGCAATTCGATTTTATTTTTATTGAAGAAAAAATTTCCCGAATTCAATATCTTAAAAATCAAACGATCACCTTCTTCTCCATATTTTCCCATGAGGGTATCTGAATTTTCAAACGAAGGCGTTTCAATTGGCTGAAA
This sequence comes from Flavobacterium gyeonganense, assembly GCF_029625295.1. Classification (NCBI taxonomy): domain Bacteria; kingdom Pseudomonadati; phylum Bacteroidota; class Flavobacteriia; order Flavobacteriales; family Flavobacteriaceae; genus Flavobacterium; species Flavobacterium gyeonganense. The sequence continues at coordinate 930,845 of NZ_CP121112.1, forward strand.
CCCAAATTTCTCAAAATTAGTTTTTATCGTTTGAATAATATATTGACGCTTTGACACCTCTGCAGGTGAAAAATCTCTTGTCCCTTGTGGTATACTTGGTTTTGAAGCCATCTTTTTTTATTTTAGATTTCTGATTTTAGATTTTAGATTTCTTTGAAACTAAAATACAAAACCTTTAAAATTAATTTATTTCTAGATTTTTTTGATTGTTGATTTTGACATTTCGCCTTTAAGACTTTAGGACTTTCCAACTTTCAACTTAATTTAAAATCGCCTGCAAATATCTTACTTTTTAGAATAAATAATAACACTTCGAAAACAAACTTGTAACAAAAACCGTATTTTCGTGACAAATTGTTCATGATGCTAAAATTATTTAAAGAAAATATCCGGATTGCTTTTGGTTCTATCAAAACGCAATTGCTGCGAACTATTCTTACGGTATTGATTATCGCTATCGGAATTACAGCTTTGGTTGGGATTTTGACTGTTGTAACTGCACTTGAAAATACGGTTTCGACTAATTTTGCATCTATGGGAGCGAACACTTTCAACATTAATCAATACGAAAATACCGTTAAAAACCGTGGCGGAAATGAACGCGAGATCATCAACCCGATTATTTCATACCCTGAAGCTGTCGCTTTTAAAAACAAATACAAATACCCGTTTACGGAAACTTCTCTTTCATTTACAGCAACTTCAAAAGCCGAAGTCAAATATCTAGATCAAAAAACAGATCCGGAAATCACAATTGTTGGTGTCGACGAACATTTTATAGGCAACTCCGGGTTAGAAATCAATTCAGGACGCCCATTCAATCAGTTTGATATCGATAATAATACCTATTCCTGTGTGGTAGGTTCCGATTTCGAGAAGGGTTTATTAAAAGATGTCAATCCAATCGATAAAATTATTTCAATCCGAGGTGCGCGTTTTAAAGTTATTGGAGTTTTAAAAGAAAAAGGTTCTACTTTCGGAAACAGTCAGGACTTAAGAGTTTTAATCCCGATTCAGGTAGCACGCTCGTTATTCACAGCTCCAAACATCAACTATACCATAAGCGTAATGGTCTCTAAAAAAGAACTTTTAGACCAGGCTGTTGATAACGCAACCAGTACGATGAGAAGAGTTCGAAAACTTAGTCCGGTTCGTGATAATAATTTCGGAATTGGCCGCAGTGACGATTTAATCAACAGAATTCTCGGAATCACTAAATATCTAGGATGGGCTTCCTGGATTATCAGTATCATTACCATTCTTGGATCATCAATTGCCTTAATGAACATTATGATCGTTTCGGTTACAGAACGTACCCGCGAAATTGGTGTTCGTAAAGCTTTGGGTGCAACAAAAATTACTATTTCCGTTCAGTTTTTTATCGAAACTTTATTAATTGGACAAATTGGCGGTTTAGTCGGAATTGTTTTAGGAATCTTAATCGGTTTCGCATTTGCAGCCGCAATGAGCTTTGCATTCGTTATTCCGTGGATGGCAATTTTTGCAGCTTTTGGTACAAGTTTTATGGTTGCCATTGTTTCCGGATTGTACCCTGCAATCAAAGCTTCTCAATTAGACCCTATTGAGGCTTTACGTTACGAATAATTTTTATTTGAAGCAGAATTTACTCGTTTTAAATACCAGTTGTCCCGCTATACGTTTCAATCTTTTATGCCGAACCCCGGCATAAAAGGATTTTCACTGCTATCGGGGCTAAATTATACCCATCATTTTTTCAAGAACTTTTCATTTCTTCTGTAAGGTTTGTAAAACCTTGTTATGCTTATAATGTATTTAGAATACATCCCTACAAGGTCTTGGAAACCTTGCAGGAAATCATACGATCATTATCATAAATGTCCTTTCGCAATTCAATATTTTTAAAATCCATTTTTTCCAGTAATTCAGTCATTTCCTTTCCTAAATACTGATTGATTTCAAAATACAATTGCCCTTTTTCTAAAAGGTTTTTTTGAGCTAATTCAGCAATTTTCCTGTAAAAAACCAACGCATCATTGTCATCCACAAAAAGTGCCAGATGCGGTTCGTAATCCAAAACATTCTTTTTAATTTCCTGCTTTTCTAAATGGCGGACATAGGGCGGATTTGAAACGATAATATCAAAATTAGATTTCAGGATTTCTAATTCTAAAACACTCTTGAGTATAAATATTATCTTGGTATTATTATTCCTTGCATTTTTTTTTGCCGTTTCAATAGCCTTCTTCGAAACATCCATAGCATAAACTTCTGCATTTGGCAGATTCTTTGCCAGTGAAATTGCAATACAGCCACTTCCCGTTCCTATGTCAAGTATTTTAAGTTTTTTAGTTTTGTCGATAATCTTGTTTTCATTAATAATCCAGTCAACCAGTTCTTCTGTTTCGGGTCTTGGAATCAAAACATTTTCATTCACTTCAAAATCCAATCCATAAAAATTTGTTTTCCCCAGTAAATACTGAATCGGAACTTCTTTTTTCAGTTCATTTAAAAAAGATTTCAAAACCTCTAAATCAGCATCTGAAAAAGCTAATTCATGATTCAAAGCCAAATCTATTTGTCTAAGATTATATTTGTTTTCTAATATCAGATAAAAAAAACTCTCAGCTTCGTAAGCATCATATAACGAAGAGAGTTCCTTAATAAATTGTGTTCTGTATTGTTTGATTTTCATTGGGGATTTTAAGCTTTTTAGCTAAATTAAATTGCTTTCTATAAGTATTGAGAAATACATTTTGTTACAGTGTTATTTTACAATTCTTTCAACATCCAGACCGGGCAGGAATTGTGACCTGTAGATCCTAACGGAGCCTCTAAATATACAAACCCTGACTTCTTATATAATTTTTGGGCAGCATGCATAAAAGGCATTGTTTCTAAATAACATTTTTCGAAACCAAAGTTTTTAGCATGCTCTAAACATTTTTCGATCATTTTGCTCCCTATTCCTAATCCGCGGGTTTTGGGTAAAAAATACATTTTTTGTAATTCGCAAATCTTCGGGTCGCCATTTTCCAAAGGGGCGATTCCGCAACATCCTACAATTTCACCTTCGTTCTCAACCACAAAATAAACCGATTGTGCCTTACTGTATTGTTCAAACATTAAATCCAAATACGGATCTTCATAAGCTGTTCCGGTTTTCGGGATTTCCATTTCATCAAAAACCCATCTTATTAATTGGGCAACTGCCTGATTGTCTTCTTTTTTAATTTCTCTGATAATCCAATTTTCCATTTTAAAATTTATTCTGCCTTCCACAAAAATAAACATACTTTTAATATTGTTTAACAACTCCGTTGTTAACATTAAACTAAAACTCAAAAATGACTACTTTTGCAATGTGAACATACATGAAAAATACATAAAACGCTGCATCGAACTGGCCAAAAATGGTTTTGGAACAACATATCCAAATCCAATTGTAGGAAGTGTAATTGTTTACGAAGATAAAATTATCGGCGAAGGCTGGCACAAAAAAGCCGGTGAACCACACGCCGAAGTCAATGCGATTCGATCTGTCAAAGACAAATCCTTACTCAAAAAAGCCACTATTTATGTAAGCTTAGAACCCTGCAGCCACTTTGGAAAAACACCACCATGCTGCGATTTGATTATCGAACATAAAATTCCAAATGTGGTTGTGGGCACTGTTGATCCAAACGAAAAAGTTGCCGGAAAGGGAATAAAAAAAATAATAGAATCAGGTTCTAATGTAATTGTTGGTGTTTTAGAAAATGAATGCTATGAACTCAACAAGCGCTTTTTTACCTTTCACAACAAGAAGCGGCCTTATATTATCTTAAAATGGGCTGAAAGTCACGATGGTTTTCTAGCACCTGAAAAACAACCTGGCCAGAAGCGCCAGCCTGTTTGGATAACCAATCCTTATTCCAGGCAATTGGTTCATAAATGGAGAAGCGAAGAACAGGCAATCCTTGTTGGCACTCAAACTGCAATTGAGGATAATCCGAAATTAAATATCAGGGACTGGTCGGGGAACAATCCTGTAAGAATCGTTTTAGATCAAAGCAACAGAATTCCAAAATACAGTTTTATTTTTGATAACAGTGTTAAAACGATTGTTTTTACCAAATCTGAAACTGCCCTTTCAAAAGAAAACACAATTTTTGAAGTAATTAATTTTAATCAAAATATAATACCGCAAATTTTGGCTGTTTTGCATCAAAATCAGATTCAGTCCATTATTATCGAAGGCGGCTCACAAACTTTACAGGCTTTCATTGACCAGAATATTTGGGATGAAGCCCGCATTTTTACAGGAAAAATTACTTTTAATAAAGGAATAAAAGCTCCGCTTATTGAAAAGAAAAACGCAAACAAAACTTATATTCAGAACGACGAATTAACACATATTAGAAATTATGATTGATACAATAATTTTTGATTTTGGAGACATTTTCATCAATTTAGATAAAGAAGCCACTATTTCGGGACTAAAGAAATTAGGCATGACCGAATGGAATTCTGAATTTGACCGATTGAATCTGTTATTTGAGACCGGCGATATTTCGCATGATGATTTTTTGGCAGGTTTTCAGGCACAGCTTCCTAATGCCTCAATCGAAGAAATTCTGGAAGCATGGAATGCTGTACTCGCAGATTTTCCGTTATACCGATTAGAATTTCTCCAGATGCTTTCTAAAAAATACCGTCTGTTTTTATTAAGTAATACCGATTCTATCCATATTGCAACTTTCGAAAATAAAAGCGGAGTCTCTTTTTACAGAGATTTTTACCAATGTTTTGAAAAAGTGTATTTTTCATTTGAAATTGGAATACGAAAGCCAAATCCAGAAGCCTATCAATATATCATCAACAAACACGAATTATCTCCAAAACGAACTTTGTTTGTTGACGATAAAAAAGAAAACACTGATGCTGCTGCAGCTTTAGGACTTCATGTCTGGAATTTACAAGTTAGCAAGGAAGATGTTGTGGATTTATTTGAAAAACAAATACTTTAGAACCGTACTTTTGGAATATAACGACACCTATCAAACTATTGCTTCTGAATCTGAAGAAGTGTTATTTAAAGAAAAAGGTAGCAAATTCTTTGGCTATGCTTTTCCAATAGAAACTGAGGACGAAGTAAAACCTATTATTGAAAGGTTAAAAAAGCAGCATCCCCACGCTGTACATTATTGTTATGCTTATCAAATTGGTACTGCACCAAAAATTTCATATCGGGCAAATGATGACGGAGAACCAGGCAATACAGCCGGAGCGCCAATTTATGGACAAATCCAGTCTTTTGGTTTAACCAATGTGCTTGTAGTTGTGGTTCGATTTTTTGGCGGAATAAAATTGGGGGTTGGCGGATTAATAGCTGCTTACAAAACTACTGCACAAATGACACTTGAGATTTGTAAAATTGTCGAAAAAACAATTGATGTCCATTTTTTAATCTCTTTTGATTATAAAAACATGAACAAGGTAATGCGGGTAATCAAGGAGAAAAAGCTCGAAATAACTTCTCAGGAAATGGAAATTGATGAAAATTCAGGACTGCCAATTGGTAAAATAATAACAAAGACCCGAAAAAAAAATGCTGAATCTATATTCAGCACTTTTGATTTAATGTTTGAAATCGATATAAAAATTATGTAAATCGATATAAAAACGCACCTCGTTTTAGCAATTATTTAAGTGTTTTAAATAATTCTAAAATATAATCCGGAGGGGCAGTTGGCCGACCTGTTTTTAACGAAATAAATACCAAAATAAACACTGCCGTTGTTAATAACTCATTCGCTTCATTATAAATTGCACAGTCAAATTCAATCTTGACTGAAGACTGACTTTTGAATGTGGTATGAATTGTTAAAAGCTCATCATAACGCGCCGATTTTTTGTAATTTATCTGCATCGAAACAATAGGCAGTCCGATTCCGCTTTCTTCCATACTTTTATACGAAATCCCTTTGTTTCTAAGCCATTCCACGCGTCCTATCTCAAAATAAGGAACGTAATTTCCATGATATACGATTCCCATTTGATCGGTTTCTGAGTAGCGGACACGTATCTGAGTTTGATGATTTTTCATTATTTAATATATTAAAAAAATTTAATTTTTACAAGCCTCTTACAATATTATTTTATAAAATTAGAGAGCAAAATATTTTTTTTTACAGAAATTTGTTCACATATTTGTTATCCCGAAATACGGAATTAAATTGCTCCCTTTTATTAGGAGAATCTTTATCAATAATAAAAAAAATTTATCTGAATTTATGACTAAAACTGCTCAATCAGTATGGGAAAACTGTTTGTCCTTTATAAAAGACAATATTCAAGATCAGGCATACAAAACCTGGTTTGAACCAATCAAATCAGTTGAGCTAACCGACAACGCGTTATATATTCAGGTTCCAAGTAAATTTTTCTACGAATGGCTCGAAGAGCATTATGTAAAATTATTGAAAGTTGCGCTTACCAAAGAACTGGGAAAAAACGCAAAGTTACTCTATAAAATTAAAATGGAAAACACTTATGGAAACAAACAGCCGTTTACCGAGCAGCTGCCAAGTTCCAACAGAGTACCAATGAAACCACAAGAAGTGGATGCTCCGTTTAAAAACCTTAATCCGGAACTTAAAAATCCGTTTGTAATTCCTGGAATTAGAAATTTAAAAATTGAATCGCAATTAAACTCGAATTACAGTTTTGACAATTTTCTTGAAGGAGACTCAAACCGTCTGGCCCGTTCTGCAGGTATGGCTGTTGCCAATAAACCAGGAGGAACATCTTTTAATCCTTTATTGATTTTCGGCGGGGTTGGTTTAGGCAAAACACACTTAGCGCATGCTATTGGTGTTGAAGTAAAAGATAAATATCCGGAAAAGACCGTTTTATATATTTCTGCAGAGATTTTTACTCAACAATATATTGATTCCGTAAAAAAGAACAATCGTAATGATTTCATTCATTTTTACCAGTTAATTGACGTTTTAATTATTGATGACGTTCAGTTTTTATCAGGAAAATCAGGAACTCAGGATGTATTTTTCCACATTTTCAATTATCTGCACCAGAACGGAAAACAGGTAATTTTAACTTCGGACAAAGCACCTGTTGATATGCAGGATATTGAACAGCGATTGTTATCCCGTTTTAAATGGGGATTATCTGCCGAATTGCATCAGCCAGATTATGAAACCCGTATTTCGATCTTAAAAAATATCCTTTACCGTGACGGTGTTGAAATGCCGGAAGACATCCTTGAATATGTTGCCCGCAATATCAAAACCAATGTGAGAGAACTTGAAGGAGCTATTATTTCGTTAATCGCCCAGTCTTCTTTCAACAAAAAAGAAGTAACAATTGAGTTAGCTAAGAGCGTTGTAGAGAAATTTGTTAAAAATGTAAAGAGAGAAATCTCTATTGATTATATTCAAAAAATCGTGTCTGATTATTTTCAGCTGGATATTGAAACCCTTCAGTCTAAAACCAGAAAAAGACACGTGGTTCAAGCGAGACAATTGGCGATGTTTTTTGCAAAAGAAATTCACAAAAGCTTCTTTAGCAAATATTGGCTCTCAAATTGGAGATCGCGATCATGCTACCGTCTTACATGCTTGTAAAACAGTCGATAATTTAGTTTCTACAGACAAACAATTCAAAAAATTTGTCGAAGACATCAACAAAAAATTAACGCTATAAACGCGCATCATGCCAGTAAAAATTTTAATGGTTTGTTTGGGAAATATCTGCAGATCGCCTTTAGCCGAAGGCATTTTAGCATCCAAATTACCAAAAGAAAATTTTATAGTTGATTCAGCAGGAACCGGCTCCTGGCATGTGGGGCATTCCCCTGATAAAAGATCTATTGCTGTTGCCCAAAAAAATGGTTTATGCATTGATCAGCAAAAAGGAAGACAATTCAAAACTGCTGATTTTGATGAATTTGATTACATCTACGTAATGGATAATTCAAATTATAGAGATATCATGCACCTTGCTAAAACTCCGGAACACAAAAGCAAAGTTAATCTGATTCTAAATGAATTATTTCCGGATGAAAATGTCGACGTTCCAGATCCTTATTATGGAGTCGTTAATGGTTTTGACAATGTCTATCAGATGCTAGATGAAGTTGCTGAAATAATTGCCCAAAAACTTATCAAAAAACACTCTTAATTTACTTTTTCAATTATAACCACTACATTAATTGAAAAAGTATTTCATTTTATATTCTATACCAACATATGAAACTTCCTGGAAAATTATATTTAATTCCAACAACCATGGGCGAAAGCGACCCTATGGATGTTTTACCACAAACCGTAAAAAGAAGTATTGAATTGATAGATTATTATATTGTTGAAAATGATAAAACAGCCAGAAAATCCATAAAAGCAGTTTTACCAGAGAAAAAGCAATCAGAATTGGTTCTTTTCACACTTAACAAACGAACTGAAGCGAGCGAACATTTAGACTTCATAAAACCTTTATTAGAAGGAAAAAACATGGGCCTAATGAGCGAAGCCGGCTGTCCCGGAGTTGCTGATCCAGGCGCTGTGATTGTAAAACTGGCACATGAAAAAGGAATTCAGGTAGTTCCTTTGGTTGGTCCTTCTTCTATCCTATTGGCAATGATGGCTTCCGGAATGAATGGTCAGAGTTTTACATTCAATGGTTATCTGCCAATTGACAAAGATGAAAAAAAATCGGCAATTCGTCATTTTGAGAAATTATCTTATGATAAAAATCAATCACAATTATTCATTGAAACACCTTATAGAAATAATAAACTGATTGAAGATCTTTTACAGATTTTAAGTCCTGCAACTCATCTTTGTATCGCGGCAGATATCACTTTGCCAACAGAATTCATCAAAACATTGAAAGTTGCTGATTGGAAGAAGTTAAAAGTTGATTTAGATAAACGTCCTGCGATTTTTATTATTCATAAAATGTAAACTAAATTAAACCATCATCATGAAAAAATTTCTTCCGTTAATTTTGATTTGTTTTGTACAAAATACTTTTTCTCAACACAAAGAACCAACTATTAAATCAGACCCTGATGCAGTAGTAAACAGCAGTAAAAATAATTCACGTGTAGATTCACAACCTGAATTCCCTGGTGGACCGGAAGCTTTATATAACGATTTTATAAAAAATAATTATAGAATGCCGATTGTGAAAAACTTAAAAGGAAAAGTGTATGTATCCTTTATGGTTGAAACAAATGGAACTTTAAGTGATATAAAAATTTTAAGAGACATTGGATATGGAACAGGTGAAGAAGCAATTAGAGTATTAAAATTATCTCCTAGATGGACTCCCGCAAAAAGAAATAACAAATATGTGAGATGGAACTATTCATTTCCTATTACCGTAAAAGGTATTGACTCAGCTGAATCCTTAGAATTTTATAACCGTAATAATAACAATCCAATAGCTGAAGTAGTTAGAGAAGACGAAGAAAATCAAGTATATAATACTGCTGGCTTAGAAGTGATGCCTGAATTTCCAGGTGGCCAAGAAGCACTAGAACGTTTTTTAAAAGATAACTATAAAAATCCACAAAAAGATCTAAAAGGAAGAGTATATGCTACTTTTATTATTGAAAAAGATGGATCTTTAAGTGATATAAAAATCTTAAGAGATATTGGATATGGAACAGGTGCAGAAGCAATTAGAGTATTAAAATTATCTCCCAAATGGAGTCCAGGAAAACAAAATAACAAGGTTGTTAGAGTTTTAAAGGCTATTCCTATAGCCGTCGATTAAATTTAATCATCTCTTTTCCCTAACCAAACTTTATCATGAGCAAACTCCCAAACGTAACCACAAGCATTTTCACATTAATGTCTAAAATGGCTACTGAATATAATGCGATAAATCTTTCGCAGGGATTTCCAAATTTTCCTGTTGATGAAAGACTAACTGATATTGTTACTAGATTAGCGAAAGAAAACGTTCACCAATACACACCAATGGCAGGTTATCCTCCATTAATGAATAAGATTGCAAAGTTAGTTCTGAATTCTTATAACAGAATCATAAATCCTGATACAGAACTTCTGGTTACCACTGGAGCAACCCAGGGAATTTTCACAACCATTCTGGCTTTAGTAAAAGAAAACGATGAAGTCATTATTCTGGATCCAAGCTACGACTCTTATGAATCTCCTGTTTTACTTTGCAAAGCTAAGCCAGTCCGCGTAGCGCTAAATGACGATTATACGCCAAATTGGGAAACGATAGAAAAAGCCTGTTCTGCAAAAAGCAGCATGATGATTATCAACAATCCACATAATCCAACGGGGAAAATCCTGACCGAACCAGATTTTGTACAGCTAAAAAATCTTCTTGAAAAATATCCCGATATTATTGTTTTATCAGATGAAGTTTACGAATACATCACCTTCGAAGAGAAACATATTTCAGCACATACTAAAAATTTCCTTTTAGACCGATGCATAATGGTTTCTTCTTTCGGAAAATCATTTCATATTACAGGTTGGAAAATTGGTTACACCATTGCTCCTGAATATCTGATGAAAGAAATCAAAAAAGTTCATCAGTTTTTGGTTTTTAGCGTTAATAGTATTTCACAAGCTGCCATAAGTGAATATTTAGATATAGTGGACGTCAATTTACTTGGAAAATTCTATCAGGAAAAACGGGATTATTTTCAACAACTGCTTCAAAACAGCCGATTTGAGTTAAAACCCTGTGAAGGAACTTATTTTCAGGTTGCTTCCTATGCTTCAATTTCCAACGACGATGATGTTACATTTTGCAAAAAACTCATCACAGATCATGGTGTTGCCGCAATTCCAATTTCAACTTTCTATTCAGATCATAAAGACCATAAATTAATACGTTTTTGTTTCGCTAAAGATAACTTCACCCTCGAATCAGCAGCAAAAAAAATATGCCTAATATAAAGTTTTTTAAAAAAATATAACAATATTATGCATGCATCCTATTTAAATTAATTAATTTTGTAAAAATAAGAAGTATGAGCTATACAGATAAAATGTTAAGAGACGATGCTTTAAAAGGTAAAGTCATTGTAGTTACAGGAGGCGGAAGCGGCTTAGGAAAAGCGATGACCAAATATTTTTTAGAATTAGGAGCTCAGGTAGCCATTACTTCAAGAGATTTAGAAAAGCTTAAAACAACTGCAGCTGAACTGGAAACTGAAACAGGTGGAAAATGTTTACCGCTTCAATGTGATGTTCGACATTATGAAGAAGTCGAAAATATGCTTCAGGAAGTTTTAAAAGCTTTTGGAAAAGTAGATGTTCTTTTAAATAACGCAGCCGGAAATTTCATTTCCCCAACAGAACGTTTGTCTGCTAATGCATTTGACACTGTTATCGATATCGTACTAAAGGGTACAAAAAACTGTACACTTGCTTTTGGAAAACACTGGATCGACAGCAAACAAACATCAGCAACGATTTTAAATATTGTAACAACTTATGCCTGGACAGGATCAGCTTACGTGGTACCAAGTGCTACGGCAAAAGCAGGAGTTTTAGCCATGACCAGAAGTCTGGCCGTAGAATGGGCAAAATACGGAATCCGCTCTAATGCGATTGCTCCGGGACCTTTCCCGACTAAAGGTGCATGGGACAGATTATTACCTGGAGATTTGGCAGAGAAATTTGATATGGCCAAAAAAGTACCTTTAAAACGTGTTGGCGAACATCAGGAACTGGCAAATCTGGCAGCCTATCTGGTATCTGATTTTTCAGCTTATATAAACGGAGATGTTATTACAATTGATGGGGGCGAATGGCTAAAAGGTGCAGGACAATTCAACTTATTAGAAGCAATTCCTGAAGAACTTTGGGATCAGCTTGAAATGATGATAAAAGCAAAAAAGAATAAATAATTACAAGTGCTTACTAAATTCAGAATATTTTATAAAAACTATACTGATTGCACGAAATCCCGAAGGTTTTTACTTTCGGGATTTTTTTATATTTTTAATCATATAAGCAATATAATTTCGGTTAAGTAACATTTTATTTAAACATTTTACAGCTTAAATTTACTAATGTTACTTATATGGTTAAATTATTTTAAATGTTTAGCGATTCAGTTAAATTATTATTTTTGCGAAACAAATTATAACATCAAAATTTATGCTCATTATTGGAATTGCAGGAGGAACAGGAAGCGGAAAAACAACTGTAGTACATCAAATCATGAATGAATTACCAGACACTGAAGTAGGTGTAATTTCTCAGGATTCATACTATAAAGAAACCCATAATTTGTCTTTTGATGAAAGAGCCTTAATCAATTTTGATCATCCACGCGCTATTGATTTTGAATTGCTGGTAAAACACCTTAAAGCATTAAAAGCAGGCGAAACCATAGATCAGCCTGTCTATTCTTTCATTCAGCATAACAGAACTGACGATACAGTTTCTACTCACCCCAGAAAAGTAATGATTGTTGAAGGAATTTTAATTTTGACAAATCCTGAATTACGGGATATGTTCGATATTAAAATCTTCGTTCATGCCGATTCTGATGAAAGATTAATTCGTCGTTTAAAAAGAGATATTTCAGAACGAGGACGTGATATTGATGAAGTTTTAAACCGTTACCAAAACACCTTAAAACCTATGCATGAGCAATTTATCGAGCCATCAAAAGCATTTGCCGACATTATAATTCCAAATGACAAATACAACACTGTCGCAATTGATGTAGTTCGTGCCGTAATTAATCAGCGAATTTCATAATTTTTATTGTAAATTTATTCCATAAAAATAAGGAGCTGTTTCCCGCTCTCGCCTTTATCTTTTTATGGCAGAAAAAGCCATAAAAAGGATACCGGCTCCATCGGGGCTAAAAAATAAAAAGAAAATGAAAAATCCGTACAAAGATAAATCCTGGTTCAGATTCCTAAGCAATAAATATGTTTGGGTCTTGCTGTTTTTTATAGTATGGATGCTGTTTTTAGATAATTACTCTTATTTCGACCATCGCTTTTTAAACGATCAGATTAATGAGCTTAAAGACAATAAAACCTATTATCAGGAAGAAATTAAAAAAGACCAGGAACAGATTAAACAGCTCAAAAATCCTGAACAGATAGAGAAATACGCCCGCGAAAAGTACTTCATGAAAAAAGACAGCGAAGACATATACATTATCAAATTTGAAGGCGATACAATTCAGGAAAAAGAATAATTAGAAAAACACCCAATGGCTACTACCCTATTCGACGATTTTAGTCCGATTTCATCCAAACAATGGAAACAAAAAATTCAGTTTGAACTGGACGGTGCCGATTACAACAAAACAGTAATCTGGAATTCTCCGGAAGACATTCAGGTAAAACCATTTTATCATTACGACGAAGATTATAAAACTGCTGAAGTAAAAACGCAGGCTTCCAATTTTAAAATCTGCCAAAATATATTTGTTTACGATGTTGAAAAATCTATTCAAAGAGCTTTAAACTCTCTTGACAGAGGGGCTGAAAGCTTACGTTTTACCATTCAAAATGAAAAAATCGATATTCAAAAATTATTAGAAAACCTTCCTTTAGAAAACCGAATCGTTTACTTTAATTTAAATTTCATTTCAATCGATTTCGTAAAAATACTGGATACTATTTCCATTCAAAAAAAAGCTTTTTTTATTGCAATTTAGATCCAATTGGGTATTTAGCCAGGGAAGGAAATTGGTTTGTAACTTCTGACAAAAATAATTTTGAAACTCTTGAAAAAATTTCGAAAGCAACGAAAAATCTTTGTTTATTTAGCATCGATTTAAGTTTATATCAAAATGCAGGTGCCAATATAACACAGCAAATCGCATATAGTCTTGCACATGCAAACGAATATCTGAATCGTTTTCCAGATTGGACAAAACCAATTGTCTTTCAGACAGCTGTAGGAACAAATTATTTCTTTGAAATAGCAAAACTCCGTGCCCTGCGAATGCTCTTCAACTTAATTGCCGCCGAATACAATCCTGATTTAGATTGTCATTTATTGGTTACTCCAACGAAACGGAATAAAACCATATACGATTATAATGTCAACATGCTTCGCACCACGACAGAATGCATGTCGGCAATATTAGGAGGTGCTGATGCTGTTGCCAATTTGCCTTACGATTCTTTGTACCATAAAGACAATGAATTTGGCGACCGACTGGCAAGAAATCAATTATTGATTTTAAAACACGAAAGCTATTTTGATAAAGTGGATAATCCTGCTGATGGCAGTTATTATATCGAAAGTTTAACCATTCACCTCGCCGAAAAAAGTCTCGCTCTATTTAAGGATATTGAAACCAGCGGAGGATTTTTGAAACTCTTGAACGATGGAACCATTAAAAAGAAAATTCAGGAAAGTGCCCATAAAGAGCAGGAATTATTCGATGCTCAAAAAGAAGTTCTATTAGGCACGAATAAATATCCAAACCCTGAAGACAAAATGAAACATGATTTAGAACTGTTTCCTTTTGTAAAAATAAAACCCAGAAAAACATTGATTACACCGATAATTGAAAAAAGATTAGCAGAAAAACTGGAACAGGAACGTTTAGAACAAGAGTAATCTTTTTCAAAGTAATTATAAATTGCTAAAAAGAGTATTTCAATGATAAGAAAAGATCTTAAACATATAAAGTTACAATTCAAAAGTGAAGAATCTGATGAAAAATCCCATGATTCAGAATTAACAATTGATCACTTTACTACAGCAGAAGAAATCGAAATCAAAAAAAGTTATTCTGAAAAAGATATTGAGGAATTAGACTTTTTAGATTTTGGGGCAGGTTTTGCACCAAATCTGCGTGGTCCTTATGCAACCATGTATGTACAAAAACCATGGACTATTAGACAATATGCAGGATTTTCAACTGCAGAAGAAAGCAATGCTTTTTACAGAAGAAATTTAGCAGCCGGTCAAAAAGGTCTGTCTATCGCATTTGATTTACCAACACATCGGGGCTACGACTCTGATCATGAAAGAGTTGTGGGAGATGTTGGAAAAGCAGGTGTTGCTATTGATTCTGTTGAAGACATGAAAGTGCTTTTTGACCAGATTCCATTAGATGAAATGTCTGTATCCATGACTATGAATGGTGCTGTTTTACCTATCATGGCTTTTTATATTGTAGCTGCAGAAGAACAGGGAGTTACGACTGAAAAACTTTCAGGCACCATACAAAATGACATTTTAAAAGAGTTTATGGTTCGCAATACCTACATCTATCCACCAATGCCTTCTATGAAAATCATTGCCGATATTTTTGAATTCACAAGCAAAAAAATGCCAAGATTCAATTCTATTTCAATTTCGGGATACCACATGCAGGAAGCGGGTGCAACGGCTCATATCGAACTGGCTTATACGCTGGCAGATGGTTTAGAATACATCCGAACCGGACTATCTACAGGTATGAACATTGATGAATTTGCTCCAAGACTGTCATTTTTCTGGGCTATTGGCATGAATCATTTTATGGAAATTGCCAAAATGAGAGCCGGAAGAATGATTTGGGCAAAACTGGTTAAACAATTTAATCCCAAAAGTGATAAATCATTAATTTTAAGAACACATTGCCAGACAAGCGGATGGAGTTTAACGGAACAGGATCCTTTTAACAATGTAACCCGAACTTGCATTGAAGCCTCGGCTGCTGCTTTTGGAGGAACCCAATCATTACATACAAATGCTTTGGATGAAGCAATTGCTTTACCAACGGACTTTTCTGCCAGAATTGCACGAAACACTCAGATTTTTTTACAGGAAGAGACTAAAATTACCAAAACAGTCGATCCCTGGGCAGGAAGTTATTATGTGGAAAGCCTGACCAATGAAATAGTTGAAAAAACATGGAAGCTTATCGAAGAAGTAGAAGAATTAGGCGGTATGACAAAAGCCATTGAAACCGGAATTCCTAAACTTAGAATTGAAGAGGCAGCTGCAAGAAAACAAGCAAGAATAGACAGTGGACAGGATATTATTGTAGGTGTAAATAAATTCAGATTAGAAAAAGAAGATTCTTTACATATTTTAGATATTGACAATCAAACTGTACGAAGACAACAAATTGAAAGGCTTGAAAAAATAAAATCAACCCGAAATACGGAAAAAGTAAACCAATCCCTTGAAAAATTAATTCATTGTGCTAAAACCGGACACGGAAATTTACTGGAAATGGCTATTGAAGCTGCCAGAAACAGAGCAACTTTAGGCGAAATCAGTGATGCTCTCGAAAGTATTTTTGGCAGGTTCAAAGCACAAATAAAATCTATTAGTGGTGTGTACAGTGCAGCAATTAAAAACGACGAAAATTTTGAAAAAGCTAAGCAACTTGCTGACACTTTTGCAAAACAAGAAGGAAGACGTCCGAGAATCATGATTGCCAAAATGGGTCAGGACGGACATGACCGTGGTGCAAAAGTAGTAGCAACAGGTTATGCTGATGTAGGTTTTGATGTTGATATCGGCCCACTGTTTCAAACTCCGGTTGAAGCCGCCAAACAAGCTGTTGAAAATGATGTGCATATTTTAGGTATTTCTTCATTAGCCGCGGGTCACAAAACATTAGTTCCACAAGTCATTGAAGAACTAAAAACACATGGTCGTGAAGACATTATGGTTATTGTTGGAGGTGTAATTCCAGCACAAGATTATCAGTTTTTATTTGATGCCGGAGCAATTGCCGTTTTTGGACCCGGTACAAAAATTAGTGAAGCGGCAATCAAAATCTTAGAAATACTAATTGATTAAAAGAAAATTAAATGCATAAAAAAATCCCGAATATATCGGGATCTTTTTATGCATTTAATTTTTAATCGTTAATTGTTGCGTTACTATCTGCTTCAATATAAGAGAGATCATAACCGCCAAAGGCTTTCATGTAACTTCTCAAAGAGGTTCCATAAGCATCTCTAAAATGCCTGTTCCCTTTGTTTTTGAAAAAGTTCTTTACAGAACCAGCACCTCCTAAATGGGCTGCTGCTAAAATTCCTGACTCGGTAATTTCAATTCCGTTAATGATTTTTCCTTCATACTTTTCAATCTCCCTGCGTAAAATCCATTTGTTTTTAGATAACAAAGCAATAAACGCTTTTTCCTGTAAGGCTGGATTTTTTAAAAAATCTTTGTCACTGTGAACACCTACAGTTCTTAGAGTTTTAGAACCAAATTGGTATTTTCCCATATAGCCAATTGAATTTACTTTTCGGTATTTTCCCTGTGATTCTTTAAAAGCAATTGCTTCTTTAAAACCAATTAGCCGATTTCCGGTGAATGGTGCATTTAATTTTGTTTGTGATGGATAATCATCTTTGTCAAGAGATGGAAATAAGTATTCCGATCCATCTGTTTTTTCTGTATAAAACCAAGGTTTGGTTTCCAGACTAAAGGGTTTGAAACCCAAAGTTAAAAATGTAATAATAACGATTAAACTAGTGTAATAATACCATTTCTTTATCATAAATTGTTTTTCTTCAAAACGCTGTCACCTTTTTGAAATTTCTACGGCGCAAAGATAACAAAACAAAAAAAACTCTGTAAATCAATAACTTACGGTTTTTAAAAATAAATCAGATGTGCTTTAAGCCCTTTATTGGCGGTATATTCAAGCGTTGGGGCCGGAATTTTAATTGTGTTAAAAACAGAAAAAACAGTTTTCAAAAAGTGCGATTTTGTGTTAATTTTAGCTAAATCGACGTCAAAAGAAAGATAAATCTGACGAATTTTTTGCGGATTTTTGGCTGAAACGAAATTTTCATTTTTATTGTTCCCGGATAACATTCCATCGGCTCCATATCCAAAAGCAACATTTAACCACTTCGGAATTTTTGATTCTTTAGCAAAAGAATGCAGATTTACAGAAAGCCAATAAGTTTGTCCATTATAATCTTTTAAAATCTGTTCATTAAGTGAACTACCGAGTTTTTCAGGATTTTGATTTGCATATTGGGTAGTATGAAAAGAGAATTTAGGTGTAATTCGCTGTTCTTTCCAAAGTAATTCCTGAGAAACATACAATGCCGTTCCGGCTGCATTAGCGATTATATCACCTGAAGATGCACCCCACTCGGCAGAATATCCGTCTAAAACTTCAACAGCAGTAAGAAAAGCGAAACCAATACCAGCGCCGTAAATTAATTGATTTTTAGAACTGGTACCACTCCAATTCAGGGCTTCAGCACCAAATCTTCCTAAATGATAAGCCGAATAAAAGTGCCCAACTTTATCCATTTGGAGCCATTCATCATTATCATTTATAAAATGAAAATCGGATTTGGGATAATCGGCATACCACATCTGATTCAAACCAATTAATGTTGCAGAAGCCAAAGCAGCTTCAGTTATGATAACTCTATTTTGCCTTTTTACATTTAAAGTATCAGAAGGCTTAAAAAAATTATCGATTTTATCCTGAGCTTCAGCATACTGAATACACAAAACGAATAAAATCGATAAAAATAAATAAACTCTAAAATTCAAAACTATCTTGTTACGCCCTGACTAGCAATCCAGTCTGAGTATTTTTTTGCATTAATGGTGTGCTGTTCATAGCTTGAAGCGAATTCATGATAACCAAAACGTTCTGTACTGGCGCAAAAATAAATATAATCGTGTTTTTCAGGATTTAAAACAGCTTCAACAGCAGTAATGTCAGGCATCGCAATTGGTCCCGGAGGCAATCCGATATTTACATAAGTATTATAAGGAGATCTCATAATCAAGTCATTATAAAAAACTCTTTTAATAACCTGATCAAAATTATTATCACGAAGTTTTAGCGCATAAATCACAGTAGGATCTGCTTGTAAAGGCATTTCTAGACGTAAACGATTTAAATAAACTCCCGCAATACGAGGTCTTTCATCTTTTTTTACTGATTCTTTGTGTACAATAGAAGCCAAAATAGTAGCCTGAACTGGTGTTAATCCTTGTTTTTTAGCTTTTTCAATTCTTTCTGGAGTCCAGAAATTGTGATATTCCTTGATCATTTTATCACGGAATTTCACTGCAGAGGTATTCCAGTACACTTCATAAGTATTTGGAATAAACATAGCAAAAACATTCTCTTCATTAAAACCATTTTCTTTTAAGAAAGTAGAATCTTTAATTGCTTTTAGTAATGATAAACTATCTGCTTCTATTTGAGAACCTATTCTTCCTGCAAAATTCTCTAAACGTTCCTGATTATTAAAAGCCAGTTTAACCGGAACATTGGAACGCATTGCACGAACCAAATCAATATTGTTCATGTCTTTTTTAAGTAAAAAACGACCTGACTTTACATTTTCAGGATAGCTGCGCTTATTGGCAACCATTTCAAAATTATCGAAATTCTTAATATAAGGTTCTAATATTTTTTTTACATCTGCATAAGTAGCATCCGTAGGAACATATACGTAAAGTTCTTTTTCTTCAAATTTAGTATTGGCACTAAAAATTCTGCTAATTAAAATGAATCCGTAAATCATCAAAACCGAAATAACGGCTACGGCAACTATCGTGATAATCTTTTTTAATTTCAAAGTCTAAAAAATTTAAATTTGTTTGTTAATTAACTGAAAAATTGCCTCGTCCTGATATTGTCCATTTAGCAAGATCCAATCTTTTTTAATTCCTGTTTGCTCAAAGCCAAATTTAGTAAAAAGAGCTATACTTGCTACATTTCTTACACTAATATTTGCATACAATTGATGTAAATTTAAATTGTAAAAAGAATATTTTATTAATAACTCTAAAGCCTCAGAACCAATGTTTTGATTTCTATTTTCCTTATTTTGAATTACAATACCAACTCCTGCCCTGTTATTTTTAGGATCAAATTCAAATAAATCAATCAAACCAATCGCCGGAAAATCTTCATCCTGGCAAATCGCAAGACGCAATTGTTTGGCTTCATAAATATCCTGGTGTGCATTTTCGAGATATTGACGCACAAGAAAACGGCTATATGGAGTTTGCGTATTACTAACCTCCCAAATGCTCTGATCATTTTCCATGGCATACACGAATTCTAAATCATTAGGTTCTAAAGCACGCAGGTAAATATTTTTCCCTTTGAGAGTTATCATTACGATTTTATATTTTTTGAAAATTAAATTTCAATTGTTCCTTTAAAAACAAACTTTGCTGGACCTATTAAAAAAACATTCGTAAAATGTTCTCCTAATTTATCAAAGGAAACGGCTAATTTTCCTCCTTCAACATTTATATCAATTGAAGTTTTATCAGTTTGTCCGGTTGCATTCATGGCAATTGCAACAGCTGTTGCACCTGTTCCGCAGGCTAAAGTTTCATCCTCCACACCTCTTTCATAAGTACGAAGTGAAAACTCAGAATCATTTATTTTTTTGACAAAATTGATGTTGCTTCCTTTTTGCCCGTACAACTCTCCATAACGAATTGCTGCACCATTTTCTTTTACATTATAACGCTCTAAATCATCTACAATTTGTACATGATGAGGCGAACCTGTGTTTAAAAAAATATACGAATCTTTCTTTTGAACTTCATCAACATCAATCATCTGTAAGGAAACAATTGATTCTTTATTAACAGTTGCATGGTGTAATCCATCTGTAGCGATAAAAGTAGTTTTATCCTGAATAACACCTAATTGATTGGCAAATGCTACAAGACAACGACCTCCGTTTCCACACATTGAACTTTCGTTTCCATCTGAATTATAATACACCATTTTGAAATCGGTTTCAACGTCATTTTCGAGTAAAATAAGTCCGTCAGCTCCAATTCCGAAACGTCTGTCACATAAGCGTTCAACAAGTTTTACATCCTCTTTCGGAAAAAAATCTGAACGGTTATCAATCATTACAAAATCATTTCCTGTACCCTGATATTTATAAAATTCTATTTGCATTTTTTAGTTGTTAGAAGTACAAAAGTACGAACTATTAATTAATGAAATGTTAATCAATGTTAAAGAGCGTTAAACCGTTTTCCAAAATATTTTTTTGCTTTAATTTTACAGTAGTAACTTAAACATAAATCCTAATTATGAAAAGATTTTCAAGCTTATTTTTAGTGTCTTTATTAAGTGGTGCCACTACTCTTGGTGCTTACAAATTATTATTTGACGGCAGCAATTCTTTATTGGGAAGAGAAAATCCTATTGTTACTCTTGCCCCGAATTCTTTTGGCAGAAATGTTGGTCTTGCTGCTGAGACAGTAGATTTTACTGAAGCTGCTGACAAAACAATTCACACGGTTGTTCACGTTAAAAATGTTTCCCGAAGAACTGTTAGTAATCCTATGCTGGAATTTTTCTACGGTTATGGAGGACAGCAACAACAAGAACAGGTTGGAACTGGTTCAGGAGTTATTATTTCTGAGGATGGTTATATCGTAACCAATAATCACGTTATTAAGGATGCAACCGAAATTGAAATTACATTAAACAATAAAAAGTCATATAAAGCAAAATTAATTGGAACAGATTCTAAGATGGATATTGCTTTATTGAAAATTGATGCCGGGGAAAAATTACCATATACTGCTTTTGCTAATTCTGATAGCGTAAAAGTTGGGGAGTGGGTTTTGGCCGTTGGTAATCCTTATAACTTGACTTCTACTGTTACAGCCGGAATTGTTTCGGCGAAAGCCAGAAATTTAGACAACAGCGGAATCCAGTCCTTTATTCAGACCGATGCCGCCGTAAACCCCGGTAACAGTGGTGGAGCATTGGTAAATACGCGTGGAGAATTAATCGGAATTAATACTATGATTACTTCAATGACAGGATCTTACGTTGGATATTCTTTTGCAGTTCCATCAAACAATGCACGAAAAATTGTAGAAGATATAATGGAATTCGGAAATGTACAAAGAGGAATTTTAGGAGTTGAAGGTGGCGAATTAAACAGTAATGCTTCAAAAGAATTAGGTATTTCTGAAACACAGGGTTTCTACATCAATAAAGTTACCCCTAAATCAGGAGCTCAAAAGGCTGGTCTTACAAAAGGTGACATTATTGTTAAATTAGACAATCAGAATATTTCGACATTTGCAGATCTTTCAGGATACATTAATACCAAAAGACCTAACGATGTTGTACAGGTAACTTATATAAGAGAAGGAAAATCCAAAACAGCCTCAGTAACACTAAGTAAAAATGAATTTTTCAGCACAGAATTTAAAGGTATAGAGTTGGAAAACATTGACACTGTCGACAAAAAGAAATTCAAAATTGATTATGGTGTAAAAATCAAAAACATTACAAATGAAAATTTGATGCAGTATCAAAACGAATTGCAAGGCAATATTATTTTAAGTATTGATAATATTAAGGCAACCAATGTTGAAACAGTTTCTAAGCTTTTAAATAAAAAAGATGAAGGTCAAAGTGTCCGAATTGAAATGATCAATAAAAACGGAGAAATCTTTAGAATTATCATTTAAAAAATTTCATTTTAAAGTTTTCAAACTCAAAATTAAATACTTTAAAGCCATCTTAAATTCAAGGTGGCTTTTTTTGCACCTAAATAGGCAAAACCGTTGTGCTTTTTACTTCTGAAATTACAAATACAGTATTAATCAAGGAAACCTCCGGTAAAACTGATAATTTCTTTTGATGAAAATGATGGTAGCTTTCCATATCTGGAATGATAATCTTAAGCATATAATCAAAATTTCCTGAAACATAATTGCATTCTACAACTTCAGGCATATTTAAAATTGACTGGTTAAAACCTTCAGAGGTATCATATGTCTGTTTTGTTAAGGTTACCTGACAATAAACAGTTAGATTATTACCTAGTTTTTTTTTATTTAAAATCGAAACATATTTCTCTATAACACCTTCTTTTTCAAGACGTTTAACTCTATCATGAACAGGTGTTAATGACAAATTTATTTTATTTGCAATGTCTTTTAACGTATAATGAGCATTTTCCTGTAAAAGACGTAAGATTTTCTTATCAATTTCATCCAGAGCCATAATAAAAAGGTTTAGTCTATTTAATTAAAATCAGTCATTTTTTCTTTTTGAAGAAACAAAAAAGAATTTAAACAGAATATTTTACTGTAAAAATATGAAATAAAATAATATTTTCTTATTTAAAACCTAACTACCAATAATATATTCTCTATTGATAAATTTGTAACATAAACTCAATAGAAAACATAAAATATAACAAAAATGATAATAGGTGTTCCAAAAGAAATTAAAAATAATGAAAACCGTGTAGCTTTAACTCCTGCCGGTGTTTCTGAAATGAAAAAACACGGACACACAGTTTATGTTCAGTCCACTGCAGGTTTAGGAAGTGGTTTCAGCGATGAAGAATATGTAAATGCGGGCGCAGTTGTTTTACCAACAATCGAAGGCGTTTATGCTATTGCGGAAATGATTATAAAAGTTAAAGAACCAATTGCTTCTGAATATCCCTTAATTAAAAAAGATCAATTGCTTTTTACTTATTTCCATTTTGCATCTTCAGAAGAATTAACTCACGCCATGCTCGAAAAAGGAGCTGTATGTTTAGCTTATGAAACCGTTGAAAAAGCAGACAGAAGTTTGCCTTTATTAGTACCAATGTCAGAAGTTGCGGGTCGTATGGCGATTCAGCAAGGTGCCAAATACCTTGAAAAACCACTAAAAGGAAGAGGAATTCTTTTAGGAGGTGTTCCGGGTGTGCCACCTGCAAAAGTATTAGTTTTAGGAGGCGGAATCGTTGGAACTCAGGCTGCAAAAATGGCTGCAGGCTTAGGCGCCCAGGTAACTATTATGGATTTAAGCTTACCACGTTTGCGTCAACTTGATGACATCATGCCTGCGAATGTATATACAGAAATGTCAAATCATTACAATATTACAAAAGCAATTAAAGATGCCGATTTAATTGTTGGAGCAGTTTTAATTCCGGGAGCAAAAGCACCACACTTAATTACAAGAGACATGCTTAAATTAATGCGTCCGGGAACTGTTGTAGTTGACGTTGCTGTAGATCAGGGAGGCTGTATTGAAACCTGCACACCTACTACTCACGAAAATCCAACTTTTATTATTGATGATATAGTTCACTATTGTGTAGCAAATATGCCTGGTGCAGTTCCTTACACATCCACTTTAGCATTAACTAATGCTACTTTGCCTTATGCAGTACAATTAGCCAACAAAGGATGGCAAAAAGCTTGTAATGAAAACGAAGAATTAAAAAAAGGATTAAACATTGCTAACGGAAAAATTCTTTATAAAGGAGTTGCTGAAGCATGGAATCTTCCTTACAATGAAGAATTGGAGCTAGCAAATGCATAGCTATTATTATATAGTGCTTACTAATAAACTAAAAAAATGCTTTTCAAAAATGAAAAGCATTTTTTTGTATAAAATCCCTACCTCAAAAGACCATGTTTAAAATATAATTCAGAAATTTACTTCTCATTCAGTATCTCCTGCATTACTTTTGCTTCTGTACCGTTAGGAAAAGTAACTTTTATTTTTTGAGCAATCGTTGGAGCAATCTCAGTAATCGCCTTTTTATCATAAGACTCTCCTTTTTTGATATGCCATCCATAAAAAATTGCCGGCACATGTGTATCGTAAGTATAAGCCGTTCCGTGTGATGTACCAGTTGGCAAGTATTCAATAACTCCAGGTTTACCAATCAAAACGATATCACCATTCTGTGCTACGTCATATCCTTTTGCTACAAAATTTAAGTAATAATCATTCCCTGAATTAGCCAAAATCTCTTCTTCTGTATACACTTTTTTAACCTGTGGCAGCGAAATTAAAAAGTCTTTAAAAGCTTGTTTTACCTTTACTAAATCTAATCCCTTGTCTTTAATAATCGATTTATTAAAAAAGATATTAAAATTAGAATAGTTCAAAAGCAAATCTACTCCAAATGTTTTTACTGAGAAATCCTGTAAATTCTTTCTGAAATCTTTTGATGGATAATTATCGACATCATACTTCCGGTCTTTCAAATAAATAACATTTTCTGCACCAGCATGGTCAGCTGTCAAAAAGAGCAGATAATTATTTTTTCCTACTGTTTTATCCAGATAAGTTAAAAAATCGGCTATTGTCTGGTCTAATCTCAAATAAGTATCCTGAAGCTCCATGGAACGTGGTCCTAACAGATGCCCAACATAATCAGTAGATGAAAAACTCAGCGTTAAAAAATCAGTAATATTATCTTTTCCTAACTCTTCCTTTTCAATGGCTTTTTTAGCAAAATCAGCTAAAAAATCATTTCCAAAAGGAGTAGATCTTAATATCCCTGCATCATTTTTTTCATACATAGTTTTTAAATCATATGGAAAAATGGGTGCTGAACTGCCATATAATTTTCCTTCATAAGGATTATCGTCAGAAAGACTTTCATTATACGTTGAAACTGGCTTATACAAATCCCAACCTTTATTAATGTATTTCAGGTAGTTTTTTTCATTATTAAATTCTGAAACCCAATCCGGTAGCTTATTTCCATAAAAAGTGCTTGAAATAAAAGATCCTGTTTTACTATACCAAAAAGCCCAATTAGCAAAATGCCCTGCTGGCAAAATTGCGCCACGGTCTTTAAGGCTAATTCCAATCACTTTTCCTTCAAAATTTGTCGCCATTCTAACTTCATCTGTAATGGTAGTACTTTGTAGGTTTTTTGGAGACATTTCTCCTTCATCCGCAGTTCCGTCACCAACTGTTTTTACCGAAATGTCATCCGTACAATACATTTGCTTTCCTAAGCTTCTGCTAAACCACTCATTTCCTACAATTCCATGCGTTGCAGGCGTAGTTCCTGTATAAATTGATGCATGTCCAGGAGCTGTATAAGTCGGTACATAATTATAATGCATATTTTGAAAAACATATCCATTATTCATCAATCTTTTAAATCCGTTTGGAGAAAAATCTTCTGAAAATCGATATAAGTATTCCATTTTCATTTGATCAATCACAATTCCTACAACTAGCTTGGGACGTTGTTGAGATGTCAGGTTTGAAATAACCAACAGCATTAACAATACAAAACTTTTTTTCATAACTAATAAATTAAAAAACAAAAATACAGATTCGAGAGTAAAAAGGGTGACCAAACTCATATTTAAAATCAAAGTAGACCTTAATTTAACAGAAGTGTAAAAAGAATTATGACTTTTCCCTACGTGCTGCACGTTTTACCTTTTGCTTTTAAATTGAAAAAGCAAAAGAATGCCGCTTTCATCCCTAACGCGTGATCTGGATAACCAAGAGACTTTGATATTTAAAACAGTTATCTCCTCCAATAAAAAAGCGCAATTACTTAATTATAGTAATTGCGCTTTTTTGGTTTTGTACTCAGAGCGGGACTTGAACCCGCACGGACATTGCTGTCCACTGGATTTTAAGTCCAGCGTGTCTACCAATTTCACCATCCGAGCATTTTGTGGTACCTCCAGGGATCGAACCAGGGACACATGGATTTTCAGTCCATTGCTCTACCATCTGAGCTAAGGTACCTCATTTTAAACAAAAAACCCTATTCTTATTCAGAATAGGGTTTTCAAAAGAAAGGCGACGACATACTCTCCCACAAAACTGCAGTACCATCTGCGCAGGCGGGCTTAACTTCTCTGTTCGGAATGGGAAGAGGTGAGCCCCGCCGCAATAACCACCTTAAGGTCGTTTGTTGCTTTGGCAACTTTTTTAATTGACAATTGATAATTAACAACTGATAATTAAAAACAATATCTTAACATACTGAGATAAAGAAAAGTATTTTTGTATTAGAAAGTTTCTCCCGAGCCTTGCGGCTCGGGAAAAGGGTGTACATAAGCTTACGGATTATTAGTACTACTCGACTATGACATTACTGCCTTTACATCTATAGCCTATCAACGTGGTCATCTTCCACGATCCTTAAAAGAAATCTCATCTTGTGGTGGGTTTCGCGCTTATATGCTTTCAGCGCTTATCCCTTCCCAACGTAGCTACTCTGCGGTGCCCCTGGCGGGACAACAGATACACTAGAGGTTAGTCCAATTCGGTCCTCTCGTACTAGAATCAGATCCACTCAAATTTCTAACGCCCACAGTAGATAGAGACCGAACTGTCTCACGACGTTCTGAACCCAGCTCGCGTGCCACTTTAATGGGCGAACAGCCCAACCCTTGGGACCTTCTCCAGCCCCAGGATGTGACGAGCCGACATCGAGGTGCCAAACCCCCCCGTCGATATGAGCTCTTGGGGGAGATCAGCCTGTTATCCCCGGCGTACCTTTTATCCTTTGAGCGATGGCCCTTCCATGCGGAACCACCGGATCACTATGCTCTACTTTCGTACCTGATCGACCTGTATGTCTCTCAGTCAAGCTCCCTTATGCCATTGCACTCTACGCACGGTTACCAAGCGTACTGAGGGAACCTTTAGAAGCCTCCGTTACTCTTTTGGAGGCGACCACCCCAGTCAAACTACCCACCAAGCACTGTCCCCCGCAATACGGGGTTAGGCCTCAGATAAACAAAGGGTTGTATTTCAACAATGACTCCACAACGCCTGGCGACGCCACTTCATAGTCTCCAACCTATCCTACACATCATTTATCCAAGGTCAATACTAAGCTATAGTAAAGGTGCACAGGGTCTTTTCGTCCCACTGCGGGTAAACGGCATCTTCACCGTTACTACAATTTCACCGAGCTCATGGCTGAGACAGTGTCCAGATCGTTACACCATTCGTGCAGGTCGGAACTTACCCGACAAGGAATTTCGCTACCTTAGGACCGTTATAGTTACGGCCGCCGTTTACTGGGGCTTCAATTCAATGCTTCTCCGAAGATAACATCTCCTCTTAACCTTCCAGCACCGGGCAGGTGTCAGGCCCTATACTTCATCTTACGATTTTGCAGAGCCCTGTGTTTTTGATAAACAGTCGCCTGGACCTCTTCACTGCGGCCAGCATTGCTGCTGGCGACCCTTCTCCCGAAGTTACGGGTCTATTTTGCCTAATTCCTTAGCCATGAATCTCTCGAGCACCTTAGGATTCTCTCCTCAACTACCTGTGTCGGTTTACGGTACTGGTACTAATTACCTGAAGTTTAGAGGTTTTTCTTGGAAGCCCTTAGGCGCACTATCTCTTTGTCCGAAGACTCCGAGTACTATTGTATTTCACCATTCCCTACGGATTTGCCTATAGGAAATATAGCTAGGTACTTTAACGAACTATTCCGTCAGTTCGCGGCGCTTTCATCACTCCGTCACCCCATCACAGTAATTAGTAGTACGGGAATATTAACCCGTTGGCCATCGACTGTCCCTTTCGGGTTCGCCTTAGGACCAGACTAACCCACAGCTGATTAGCATAGCTGTGGAAACCTTAGTTTTTCGGTGTGCGGGTTTCTCGCCCGCATTATCGTTACTTATGCCTACATTTTCTTTTCCAGCCAGTCCAGCATACCTTACGATACACCTTCAACCCTGCTGGAATGCTCCCCTACCACTTGCAGTAAACTGCAAATCCATAGCTTCGGTAATATGCTTATGCCCGATTATTATCCATGCTCGTCCGCTCGACTAGTGAGCTGTTACGCACTCTTTAAATGAATGGCTGCTTCCAAGCCAACATCCTAGCTGTCTGGGCAGACAAACCTCGTTCTTTCAACTTAGCATATATTTGGGGACCTTAGCTGATGGTCTGGGTTCTTTCCCTCTCGGACTTGGACCTTAGCACCCAAGCCCTCACTGCTGTAAAACATTATATAGCATTCGGAGTTTGTCAGGAATTGGTAGGCGGTGAAGCCCCCGCATCCAATCAGTAGCTCTACCTCTATATAACTATTATCAGCGCTGCACCTAAATGCATTTCGGGGAGTACGAGCTATTTCCGAGTTTGATTGGCCTTTCACCCCTACCCACAGGTCATCCGAAGACTTTTCAACGTCAACCGGTTCGGTCCTCCACTGTGTGTTACCACAGCTTCAACCTGCCCATGGGTAGATCACACGGTTTCGCGTCTAACACTACTGACTAAAGCGCCCTATTCAGACTCGCTTTCGCTACGGATCCGTGGCTTAACCACTTAACCTTGCCAGCAACGTTAACTCGTAGGCTCATTATGCAAAAGGCACGCCGTCACCCCACAAAAGGGCTCCGACCGCTTGTAAGCGTATGGTTTCAGGATCTATTTCACTCCGTTATTCACGGTTCTTTTCACCTTTCCCTCACGGTACTGGTTCACTATCGGTCTCTCAGGAGTATTTAGCCTTAGCGGATGGTCCCGCCAAATTCAGACAGGGTTTCACGTGCCCCGCCCTACTCAGGATACCACTATCTATTATACTTGTTACCCATACGGGGCTATCACCCTCTATGGCGTCACTTTCCAGTAACTTCCGGTTCCGTGTACATAAAATATCGTGGTCCTACAACCCCAATCATGCCGTAACAAAATTGGTTTGGGCTAATCCGCGTTCGCTCGCCACTACTTACGGAATCACTTTTGTTTTCTTCTCCTCCGCCTACTTAGATGTTTCAGTTCAGCGGGTTTGCCCACCTATCGGTGTACTATGTCTTCAACATAGTGGGTTGCCCCATTCGGGTATCTGCGGATCAAATGGTGTGTGCCCATACCCGCAGCTTTTCGCAGCTTATCACGCCCTTCATCGCCTCTGAGAGCCTAGGCATCCCCCATACGCCCTTATTTTGCTTATTGTACCAATCATTCACTTAAGAATGACCGTTTTTTTTGTCTTTTGTTTTTTTGTATTACTACAGAAAACAAAAAACGCTTTCTACTTTTTAAATTTTTCTTATCTCAATATGTCAATGAACTTTAACAATTAATAATTATCAATTGATAATTGTCAATTATTTCGTGGAGAATAACGGAGTCGAACCGTTGACCTCCTGCGTGCAAGGCAGGCGCTCTAGCCAGCTGAGCTAATCCCCCATTTTTTAGTTGTCAGTTAACAGTTTTTAGTTAACAGTACTTAAAACGGTTACTCAACCTCTAAAATTTCCTTTTTTAAGTTAAAATAGTAGTCCCGGGCAGACTCGAACTGCCGACCCCTACATTATCAGTGTAGTACTCTAACCAGCTGAGCTACGAGACTCTGTTTTTACTTAATTTTCATTATTTTTTAAATTAACAGCAAGAGTAATTGAACCTTACGATTCAGAACTTTCAAAATAATCATCTTTTATCCCCAACGTGTGTCTCCACTAACATATGAGGCTCTAGAAAGGAGGTGTTCCAGCCGCACCTTCCGGTACGGCTACCTTGTTACGACTTAGCCCTAGTTACCAGTTTTACCCTAGGCAGCTCCTTGCGGTCACCGACTTCAGGCACCCCCAGCTTCCATGGCTTGACGGGCGGTGTGTACAAGGCCCGGGAACGTATTCACCGGATCATGGCTGATATCCGATTACTAGCGATTCCAGCTTCACGGAGTCGAGTTGCAGACTCCGATCCGAACTGTGACCGGCTTTATAGATTCGCTCCTGGTCGCCCAGTGGCTGCTCTCTGTACCGGCCATTGTAGCACGTGTGTAGCCCAAGGCGTAAGGGCCGTGATGATTTGACGTCATCCCCACCTTCCTCACAGTTTGCACTGGCAGTCTTGTTAGAGTTCCCGACACTACTCGCTGGCAACTAACAACAGGGGTTGCGCTCGTTATAGGACTTAACCTGACACCTCACGGCACGAGCTGACGACAACCATGCAGCACCTTGTAAACTGTCTTGCGAAAGATCTGTTTCCAAATCGGTCAGTCTGCATTTAAGCCTTGGTAAGGTTCCTCGCGTATCATCGAATTAAACCACATGCTCCACCGCTTGTGCGGGCCCCCGTCAATTCCTTTGAGTTTCAAACTTGCGTTCGTACTCCCCAGGTGGGATACTTATCACTTTCGCTTAGCCACTGAAGTTGCCCCCAACAGCTAGTATCCATCGTTTACGGCGTGGACTACCAGGGTATCTAATCCTGTTCGCTACCCACGCTTTCGTCCATCAGCGTCAATCCATTAGTAGTAACCTGCCTTCGCAATTGGTATTCCATGTAATCTCTAAGCATTTCACCGCTACACTACATATTCTAGTTACTTCCTAATAATTCAAGTTCAGCAGTATCAATGGCCGTTCCACCGTTGAGCGATGGGCTTTCACCACTGACTTACTAAACCGCCTACGGACCCTTTAAACCCAATGATTCCGGATAACGCTTGGATCCTCCGTATTACCGCGGCTGCTGGCACGGAGTTAGCCGATCCTTATTCTTACGATACCGTCAAGCTGATTCACGAATCAGTGTTTCTTCTCGTATAAAAGCAGTTTACAATCCATAGGACCGTCATCCTGCACGCGGCATGGCTGGATCAGGCTTGCGCCCATTGTCCAATATTCCTCACTGCTGCCTCCCGTAGGAGTCTGGTCCGTGTCTCAGTACCAGTGTGGGGGATCTCCCTCTCAGGACCCCTACCCATCGTAGCCATGGTAAGCCGTTACCTTACCATCTAGCTAATGGGACGCATGCTCATCTTTTACCGTTGTGACTTTAATAGTGTGTTGATGCCAACTCACTATACTATGGGGTATTAATCCAAATTTCTCTGGGCTATCCCCCTGTAAAAGGTAGATTGCATACGCGTTACGCACCCGTGCGCCGGTCTCTCCCGCCCGAAAGCGGGATACCCCTCGACTTGCATGTGTTAAGCCTGCCGCTAGCGTTCATCCTGAGCCAGGATCAAACTCTTCATCGTATATTGTAAATATTATATTGCGACGAATATCTATCGGTTCTTTTTCGAATCTCTCGATTCCATTACTCTTATTCTTTTGTTCTAACATCTCTGTTAAAACGGCTGTCAATTCAATATGTCTACGAACGTAATTTCTTTGTCTTTCCGCTTGTCTCTCAAAGCGGGTGCAAAACTAAAACTTCTTTTTGTTTCCTGCAAGAAAAATTTAAAAAAAATTGAAACTTTTTTTTCGTCTCCGTTTTCCATTTTTTTCTCCCAATCTCTCAATGAACTTTTCCTGTTTTGCGGGGTGCAAATGTAAAAAGCATTTTCAAATCTCACAAGCTTTTTTGAATCTTTTTTTTTGAAAATTTCTTCTCTTTTAATTCTTATTACCTGTCAGTATTTCAGTGAACGACTTCGTTGTTGCGGGTGCAAAAGTACCACCTTTATTTACATTTACAACCCTTTTTTTTATATTTTTTCCATCTTTTTTAAAACTTTTTCTTAACTAACTCATAACAGCTTGGTTACAATTTAAACTTTTTTACAAAATGTAAGAATTTTCCCTTATCGTGTGCCGTTTTGATAATTTAAACACGTTTTCAATTGTCATTCTTATACATTTTTTAGCTTTTGAATCTCTTTTCTGAACTATAATTATGTTTTGAAAACTAATTTAATAGCCCCGATAGAAGCGAAAATCCTTTTGCGACGGCGTTCGGAACAAAAGATTGAAGCGCATAGCGGGAAATAGCTACATAATATCATATTAGAGATTCAAAGGTTTCGAATCCTCTCAGCCCAACAAACTCTACTTATATATTATAATAGGTATACAAAAGTAAAACCCAACAGTTTTTAGTTAAGAACACATAATACAATTATATATACTACAGCAAAAACTATACTTACACATAATAAAGTAAACTTATACATATATATTGTATGTATTTTTGTAATCATGTATATTTGCATTCACAAAATTATAAACAATGATCAAGATTACTTTACCCGATGGGTCAATTAGAGAGTTCGCTTCGGGCGTAACTCCAATGGAGGTCGCTAAAAACATTAGCGAAGGTTTTGCAAGAAATGTGATTTCTGCATCTTTTAATGGTACAACTATTGAAACCGAGACTCCATTAACGACCGACGGTAATCTTATATTATATACTTGGAATGATGCCGAAGGCAAAAAGGCTTTCTGGCACTCGACTTCGCACGTAATGGCTCAAGCACTTGAAGAGCTTTATCCTGGAATCAAATTAACTCTGGGACCTGCAATTGCTAATGGATTCTATTATGACGTGGATTTTGAAGATCAGAAAATTTCTGAGGCTGATTTTAAAAAGATCGAAGATCGTATTCTTGAAATCTCAAGAGGGAAATACGATTTCAAAATGCGTCCTGTATCTAAAGCTGAAGCTTTAGAAATATACAAAGACAACGTTTACAAAACTGAGCTGATTTCGAATCTTGAAGATGGAACTATCACATTCTGCGATCACGCTACTTTTACTGATTTATGCCGTGGTGGACATATTCCGAATACAGGAATTATCAAAGCTGTAAAAATAATGAGCGTTGCGGGTGCTTATTGGAGAGGTGACGAGAAAAACAAACAGCTGACTCGTGTTTATGGAACTTCTTTCCCTAAACAAAAAGATTTAACTGAACATCTTGAACTTCTTGAAGAAGCAAAACGTCGTGATCACCGTAAATTAGGAAAAGAACTTGAATTGTTTGCTTTCTCACAAAAAGTGGGTCAGGGTTTGCCTTTATGGCTGCCAAAAGGCGCTGCGCTTAGAGATCGTTTAGAGCAGTTTTTAAAGAAAGCTCAGAAGAAAGCAGGATACGAGCAAGTTGTAAGCCCTCATATTGGCCAAAAAGAACTTTACGTTACTTCTGGGCACTATGCAAAATATGGAGCAGATAGTTTCCAGCCTATTCATACACCAGCAGAAGGTGAAGAATTTTTATTGAAACCAATGAACTGTCCTCACCACTGTGAGATTTACAATGTAAGACCTTGGTCATATAAAGATTTACCTAAGCGTTATGCTGAATTTGGAACTGTTTATAGATATGAGCAATCTGGAGAATTACATGGTTTAACTCGCGTTAGAGGGTTTACTCAGGATGATGCGCATATTTTTTGTACTCCTGAGCAATTGGACGAAGAGTTCAAAAAAGTAATTGACCTTGTATTATATGTATTTGGTTCGTTAGGTTTTGAAAATTTTACGGCTCAAATCTCGTTGAGAGATCAGGAAGACAGAGAAAAATACATTGGAACTGATGAAAACTGGGAGAAGGCAGAAAACGCAATCATCAACGCAGCAAAAGACAAAGGTTTGAATACTGTTGTAGAATATGGTGAAGCAGCATTCTATGGTCCGAAACTAGATTTCATGGTAAAAGATGCTTTGGGAAGACAATGGCAATTAGGAACAATTCAGGTAGATTACAACTTACCAGAACGTTTTGAATTAACTTACAAAGGTGCTGATAATGAATTACATCGCCCTGTTATGATTCACAGAGCTCCTTTTGGATCTATGGAACGTTTTATAGCAATTTTACTTGAGCACACAGCAGGAAATTTCCCACTTTGGCTAATGCCAGAACAAGCTATTATCTTGTCTTTGAGCGAGAAATACGAAAATTATGCTAAAAAAGTTTTAGATTTGCTAGAAAATCACGAAATTCGCGCCCTAATTGATAACCGAAGCGAGACTATTGGTAAGAAAATTAGAGATGCAGAAATGCAGAAAATACCATTTATGCTGATTGTTGGTGAAGAAGAAGAGAAAAACGGAACGATTTCTATTCGTCGTCATGGACAAGAAGGAAAAGGAAATATTACAGTTACAATCGAGGAATTTATCAGAATTGTAAACGAAGAAATAAATAAAACATTAAAAGTTTTTACAGTTTAACTTAAATTATAAAGTCATAGCAATAAGAAGTAACAGAGGTTTTCAACCTCGAGTAGAAAAAAAAGATGCACACAGAATAAATAACAACATTCGTGGGGTGCAAGAAGTGAGACTAGTGGGTGAAAACATCGAGCCTGGTGTTTTTAAACTAGCAGAGGCTTTACGTTTAGCAGATCAATTTGAATTGGATTTAGTTGAGATTTCGCCAAACGCAGAACCGCCGGTTTGTAAAATCATGGATTACAAGAAATTTGTTTACGAGCAAAAGAAACGTGATAAAGTTTTAAAAGCTAAGTCGTCTCAGGTTGTCGTAAAAGAAATTAGATTTGGTCCTCAGACTGATGAGCATGATTACGAATTTAAAAGAAAGAATGCTGAAAAGTTCCTTAAAGAAGGTGCAAAATTAAAAGCTTTTGTATTCTTCAAAGGACGTTCCATCATCTATAAAGATCAAGGTCAAATTTTATTATTACGTTTGGCAACTGACTTAGAAGAGCATGGTAAAGTGGAAGCTATGCCTGTTTTAGAAGGAAAGAGAATGATTATGTTCATTGCTCCTAAGAAAAAGAAATAGTCTCGGTTTACAGTTTCAGTATTCAACTTTGAACATGAAATATAAAACTTGAAACAAAAGCATAAGTAAGTAAGAATAAATTAAAACACTAGGAAAAATGCCTAAAATGAAAACAAAATCTAGCGCCAAGAAACGTTTTAAAGTTACTGGTTCTGGAAAGATTAAAAGAAAGCATGCTTTTAAAAGTCACATCCTGACTAAAAAATCTAAAAAACGTAAATTAGCTTTGACACACTCAGCGCTAGTTCATTCAACAGATATGAAAAGCATCAAACAACAATTAAGAATTATCTAATATAAGTCAAAAGTTAGAAAGTCATAAATTTAAAAGTCAGTTGCTGACTTTAGACATTTGACTTTAAGACATTTAGACTAAAGATTTTCTTTAGGTTAAAAAATTATTTATATAACCTTGGAGTATGGCTTTGAAGTTCCTTTGATTTAATTCAGGACGCCTGCTACAAAAAACACATTAAAATTATGCCAAGATCGGTAAATTCAGTTGCTAAAAGAGCAAGAAGAAAAAAATAATGAAGCAAGCCAAAGGTTTCTTTGGCAGACGTAAAAACGTTTGGACGGTTGCTAAGAATGCAGTAGAGAAAGCAATGTGCTACGCTTACCGCGATAGAAAACAAAACAAAAGAAATTTCCGTGCTTTATGGATTCAACGTATTAACGCTGGAGCTAGATTAGAAGGAATGTCTTATTCTCAATTCATGGGGAAAGTTAAAGCTAACGGAATCGAATTGAACCGTAAAGTTCTTGCAGATTTAGCTATGAACCACCCAGAAGCTTTCAAAGCTATTCTTAATAAAGTAAAATAAACGTTTATCAACTCAATTTAAGATTACTTACTTATCATAAAAAACCCAATCAAATGATTGGGTTTTTGCTTTTATAATAAATCTGATTTATCTTTAAACCAACTACTCAGAAGCAACAAATATGTTTACAGCTCTTTTAAACCACATACAGAAATTCATAATATTAAATTCTGAGGAAATTGATATTCTGGAATCGAGCCTCATCCTTTCAAAAGTAAAAAAGAAAGAACACTTATTACAAGAAGGCCAAATCTGTAGTACTATGTATTTCGTCACAAAAGGCTGTGCCAGACAATATATAATTAATACGAAAGGAACTGAACAAACCCTGCAATTTGCAATTGAAAACTGGTGGATAACTGATTATTTAAGTTATCATAATAATAGTCCTTCACATTTTTATATACAAACTGTTGAGAACTGCGAAATTATAGCATTAGAAAAAAATATATTAGAATCCCTTATAATTCAAATTCCCAAACTTGAAAGATACTTTAGAATCGTTTCACAAAAATCTTTTGGAGCTGCTCAAATGCGCATTAAATTTTTATTTACGATGTCGGCAGAAGAAAGATATAACCATTTCAAAAACCAGCAACCAGATTTTGTACAGCGGGTTCCCCAATATATGCTTGCCTCCTATTTAGATTTTTCTGCAGAATTCATGAGTAAAATAAGATCCGGCAAAATCTGACCTGAATTTCTTGAAGCAGTTCAAGTTTTTTAAAGTATACATCACTGACCTTTGTAATGAACTTTAAAACATATAAAAATGAATTCAAGAATAGTTATTCCACAAGTTGCTCCAGAAGCCTACCAAGCCTTAATGAATTTAGAAAAATACATTTCTACAACTTCACTAACTTCAACTCATAAAGAGCTAATTAAAATTCGTGCTTCACAAGTAAACGGATGTGCTTTTTGCATCAATATGCATACAGCGGATGCCCGAAAATTAGGCGAAACTGAACAGCGAATTTATCTTACCAGCGCATGGCGAGAAGCTGATGTATTTACGGAAGAAGAAAAAGCTATTTTAGCTTTAACTGAACAAGTGACATTAATCAGCAATCATGTTTCTGATGAAGTTTATCAAAATGCTGCCCGTCTATTTGATGAAAAATATCTGGCTGAAATTATCCTTACCATTATCACGATAAACTCATGGAACAGATTCGCAATTGCAACGGGATTAAGAGCAGTTTAATTCTTAATTAAACCAACAAAAAAGGCTTTTTCAAGTTTATGAAAAAGCCTTTATATTTTCTTAACTACATATTCAGAGCATGATTACGTTTTTAATTTTTTCTTTTTTGCAGCCGGAAACAAAACGTTATTTAAAATCAATCGATAGCCAGGAGAATTTGGATGTAAATCCAAAACTGTTGGCGGATCACCTACCTGATGCTGATAATCTTCGGGATCGTGTCCTCCAAAAAAAGTAAACATTCCTTTTCCTTTTTCTCCATGAATATAGCGTGCTTCTCCATTAAGTTCACATGCTCCCATAATTAAAACATTAGATTTGATCAATGCTGAATCAAATGAAGTAGTCTGCCCCATAAATCCTTTTACCAATTGTGTATGGTTTTGACAAAGCATACTTGGTATTGGGTCCCATTTTGCAGAGTACTCCATTAAAGTAAAATAATCTTTATCAGGTGTTATTCTACGTTTTGTAGTCATATCAATATCTGAGAACTCGTATTGTTCAGGTCTTCTTTCAAGAATAAAATCTTTAAAGGCAAAAGAATTTCCATAGTTCAGTTTTGACTGATAATTTGGTTCACTCGCATCTCCATCAAACATTGCTTCACAGATATCAATTCCATCTGCTGTCAAAGAAATATCAAAGCTATCCGTTGCAGAACACATAGCAAACATAAAACCTCCTCCAATAACAAAGTCCCTTATCTTTTTTGCAACAGCGCCTTTTTCCTGTGAAACTTTTGCATAACCTAATTTTACTGCTAAGGCTTCAGCATCTTTTTTTTGTTCAATATACCAGGGTGTATTTTTGTAAGCTGCATAAAATTTACCATATTGTCCGGTAAAATCCTCATGATGTAAATGAAGCCAGTCATAAAGCAACAACTGATCACTTAAAACCTCTTCATCATAAATTGGTGTAAAAGGAATTTCGGCATATGTCAAAACCAGAGTTACAGCATCATCCCAGGGTTGTTTTCCTTTTGGTGTATAAACAGCAATTTTAGGAGCCTTTTCTAAAATGACTGATTCCATGTTTTGTGAAGGACTTGAAATTTCATCCAAAATTGAAACTTGTTCGCTATCAGAAAGTATTTCAAAACTTACTCCACGAATTTTACATTCTTTACGAATTTCATCAGCATCAGGCAATAAAAATGATCCACCTCTATAATTTAAAAGCCAGCTGGCTTTATAATCCTTATTCAGACACCAATAGGTTATCCCATAAGCCTTCAGGTGATTTTGTTGTGTAGTTTCATCCATAGGGAGAAGTATAAAAGATGCTTTTGCCGATATAGACATTATGAACACTACTATATATTTTAAGCTTTGTTTCATTTCGGTAAACTATTTTCTGTAAAGGTATAAAGGAAGTATTAAAAACTATATTGGAATAGTTATTTATTGATATTAATCATCACTTTTTTTGGATCAATTAAGTGAAAACAGGTATAAATACTTACAATCAAAAAAGATATTCTGGTTAAATTTGAACATTCAATAAATAATAAAAATTAAGATAAATGAAAATTAATGAAACTGATAAGGAATCAAAACAATTAAATATACTACAAAAAATAGCACTTTGTATATTAGCAATAACTGTTATATCCTATTATGTTCTGTCTATTCAATTTTTAACCAGTTAATTTAAGGAGTTAAAACTGCAATTTCATTTTGAATCGCATATACAACCAATCCAGCGATATTTCTAGACTCAGTTTTAAGTAATAAATTATTTCTGTGTCCTTCTACCGTTCTGGGGCTCAAGAAGAGTTCTTCGGCAATTTCAGCCGTGGTTTTTTGATTGCAAATAAGCTGAAGTACTTCGATTTCCCTTGGTGATAAAAAACCAGATTCTAAATTGATTCTAGAATTTTTTGAAGGCAGCATGGTATCTTGTATGGTTTTTAAAATCTTTTCATTATAAAAAAATCCTTTTTTTGCAACTTCATTTATTGTATTTATTAAATCTGCTGGAGTTGTATTTTTTACCAAATAAGCGACTGCCCCTACCTGAATCATATTTATCACGAATGATCTAGTATCATAACTAGTCAATGCAATAATTTTAATATCTGGAAAAAATTTTCTAATAACTTTAGTAGCCTCAACACCATTTAGAACAGGCATTTTCAGATCCATAATAATAATGTCTGGCTTAATCTCACTATTATTCAAATTTGAAATCAATTCTTCTCCATTTGATGCTTCAAAAAGAACTTCAATATTTTCTTCTCTTTGAAGTAAAAAAGATATCCCTTTACGAAATAAGATTTCATCATCAACTAAAACTATTTTGATAGTAAAATTATTCATTTTCCTGAGTTTAAATCTTCTTAGAATTCGAAATTACAAATTATATCATATAAAAAACCAATGAGTAATATTAATAGTAATTTAAGCAAAATAACTAATCAAGTTAAAATGTAAAAAAAACTTCAATCCCCTTATTGATTTCAGATTTTATATCAATGCTTCCATTTAAGAAAGATATCCTGCTATCTATATTCTTCATCCCTAATCCTTTCTGATTTTCAGAATTTTTAGAATCAAAACCTATCCCGTTGTCTTTATAAAAACAGCTATTGCTACCATTAACTTTATCTAAATTTATAGAGATTTCTGAAGCCTTTCCATGTCGCAAAGAATTATTCATCAACTCTTGTAAAATCCTAAAAACGTGTAAATGTCTATTTTTTTCACTTTCATCAAACTCAATTTTGTTTTGATATGACACTTTAACAGATTTACTACTCTCAAATTCTTCACATAGTTCTTCAATTCCGGCATGGAGTCCGAATTTATCAAAAACAGGCGGCAATAAATTATGGGCAATTTTTCTTGAATTATCTAATGCCTTTGCTGTTATATTAATAATATTTGCAGTAATTTCTTTTGTTTCAGTTTCTGTTAAATTTGCTGAAGTTAGTAAATAACTATTCAATGAAACTACATTTAATTTTGAGCTAATGTCATCGTGCAAATCCTGAGCTATTCTTTTCCTTTCTTCCTCCTGTGTGATGATAACAGCATGCAACTGCTCTTTTTGATGTGCTAATACTAAATCTTTTTTTCTAATTCTTTTTGAATAATCTTTTTTCTGGAAAAATAAAAAAAGACAATCAAAGCAACTGCTACAATCATAAAAAAAAGTGAGATGTACAAAATAATTGCGACAACTTCTTTTTCAGGAATGGAATTTACATTCATATAAATCGTTGTATTTTTTATTATCGAATATAATCGTATTCAAATATATTGATTTATTTTATCAATGAAGTGTCATACTTTAGTTGTAAACAATAAAATCTCCGTCAAAAAATTGACAGAGACTTTTTATACTTTTTCATATTTAAATACTATTTTATTGGATTTTCTTCTTCAATACAAGGTGGACATGGGCGCGTACCATCGTATATATCTTCTGTTTCTTCAGATGTGACTGACGTCTTTTTTACTTGATTATTTTTATCAAGCCCAATTAAAATAATAGTGGCTTTTCCTTTAGGATTAATCCCAAAAAAAGCACCTAAATTTACATTGCCGTTATATAGCATGACTTTGACAACTTCTGCTTCTAAATTAAAATAACGAAAACGGTTACCCTCATATGAAGTTACTTCGTCCAGTTCAGAAATATTGCTGAGTTTTTTTTGCCATTCACTAATCCAGAGGGATGCGTCACGTGGTGACAATAAATGTGAATTTAATAACTCTGTTCTCTTTTTAGTTGCGCTTACAGATAATGCTTTAAGATTCGCTAATTCACTTCTAAAAATGGATTCTTTTAATATTGATGATTTAACTATTCCTAACTCATGATCAGATTCATCAACACTAGCTACTTGCATTTGTATTATATTATCAACAAATCCTAATTTGAAATGCACCTGAGTTATATTTGGTCTTTCCATCAATAACTTCATTTCACTGATTGGAAATAAATAAGCAGCCACCTCTTTTTGCGAACTTGCAAATTTAGCATCCAGCTTAGCAGATAACCAATTCTCATTTTGTACAACTAATGCCGGAGCGACATCTTCCTGATTATTTTCTTTTTGACATGAAAACACAAAAACAATCAATACATAAAAGCCGATTTTTTTTATTTTTTTCATAACTAAAAACTTATTTAATTAAATAACACTATTCAACCTGAATAAAAGTTTTTTGGGAAAAGCTTACTTTCCATTCATATAAAATAAATAATTGGTAAACCAAAAATAAAAAAGCATTTAATTTCCATGACAGATATTTTAAATCATCACTCAAACTTAAAGTCAGATTTCCTACTAAATACAAAATCGTAGAGCCTAACATAAAAAAAATTACAGCTATAGTAATGTAATAGTATGATTTATTTTCAGTGAGCATATTATAAAAATGCAGTAACGCAAATGCTACTATTAACAAAGAAGCAATGGTTATTGCAAACAAGTTAAATTTTAAGAATTGCCTGTAATCAATAAAAAACTGAATGCTCAAAATGAATAAAGCACAATATAAACTACGCTTTACTATTCGTTTTTGAGATTCTAATTTTACAATGGATGCATAAAATAAACTTAACAAAATCATCTGCCCGACAACAAATATATTGATTACGAACAAATTATCAAATCTAAAATGGTACATAAATTCCATTGTAAACTGCATTATAAAAGAAAAAAGCAAATAACACATAAAAAAAATATTAACTTTTTCCTTACGGAAAAAGCTGTAAGTATATAAAATCAGATTAATTAATAATAATAAATAACCTGAATATATTAAAAAATCTATCATTAATATTGAATTCTGTATTTTTAAAAAGGAGGCGAAGGGCGTGTTCCATCATAAACAACCTCTTCAACTGATTTAGCACTACCCTGGTTTTCAGGAGGTCCATAAACATCTATATATTTACCGGTTTCTTTGTTCAAATTTGCCCCAACAAAAAGTAATGTTTTTTCATTTTGATCATTAATACCTATATAAGCACGAACAGCATCAGTATTAAGCTGCAATACAATTTCTAAACTTTCCCTCGGTATCAAATAAGATTTTATCTTGCTGTTACTATCTTCAAGTGTAGTATCATTCTCGTATCTCTTTTCCCATTCTTTTGCAACTGCTAATGGAATCTGAATTGGTCCTGCAAATTTTTCTTCTGCCATAATCTACTAGTTTTGGTTAAATTAATTATGCTTAATATAAGCTAAACTAAGGAATTATTTTAAAAAGTTAACATTTAAAACAAAAAATAATATTTAAAACCATTTTTAAAAATACTGATATATAGATACTTGACTAAAAACAGGTATAAATACGTGTAATTATATTTTTATTATGATTTAATTTTGTTAACAGCCTCATAAAAAAAGAGTTAGTTAAATATTCATATTTTTTTATTATAAAATAAAACTTACCGTTATTTTAAATCCTGAATAACTAAATCTTATTAAGTAACTCAATTCTGATTTTTCATTTACAAATTCACTTATACAAAAGACAAATCAAAAAAGCAATTACAATAGGGTTTTTCATTCTTTAAAATTTTAAATTATTATGATATAGAATTATACACGTGTTTTTTGATCTTATGACATTAGTTGATGCTCTCATGTCATTTTTTTGAGCCTTTTTTTTACAGTTGAATATTTTTGAGAATACAATTTACTAACAATAAATAATTAATTAATCTTAAAAGAAACAATTATGGACGAAATAATGGGA
Organism: Flavobacterium gyeonganense; assembly: GCF_029625295.1. Classification (NCBI taxonomy): domain Bacteria; kingdom Pseudomonadati; phylum Bacteroidota; class Flavobacteriia; order Flavobacteriales; family Flavobacteriaceae; genus Flavobacterium; species Flavobacterium gyeonganense. Next base: position 973,790 of record NZ_CP121112.1, read on the forward strand.
ACCATCAAACTTTTTGCAGGAAATTTTGCTCCTGTAGGCTTCTTAACTTGTGAAGGACAAACTTTATCAATAAGCCAAAACACAGCTTTATTTTCTATATTAGGCACAACTTATGGTGGAGACGGAATGAATACTTTTAAACTTCCTGACTTACGCGGAGCATTTCCGACACAATGTTCAAACATCGGAGGAGTACACCCTGGAGGAACATATGCTTTAGGACAAGTTGGTGGAAATCAATCCTACACAATTACATCCAATAATATGCCTCCTCATACGCACACAATTGTAAAAGGAGCAGGAACAAACCTGACCGGTGCTGTAACAGTAAGTACTGTTTTACAAGCAAGTACAGCAGACGGAGCATCTCCATCACCTTCTGCAACAAATAATGCTTTAGGTACTACAGGTGATGTTGGAGGAAGTGGTCAACCCAATCTTTATACTAATGGTACACCAACTATACCCTTAGCAGGAGGTACTTCAACAGTCACTAATAACTTAAATTTTGACCCGACAGGATTGACTTTGTCACCATGGGGAAATGGTCCTCAACCATTACCAACTGTACCACCTTTTGTGGCAATGCAATATATTATTTGCGTTCAGGGTATATATCCTTCCAGACCATAAATCTTTAATTTACAAGGACTGTTTTTGTAACGGTCCTTTTTTGTAATATTTTAAAAAATAATGTTATGTATAAAAAATTACTCGTACTCGCATGTTTTCTAGGCATGATAACATCTTTGAATGCGCAAACATTAAGTCCTGGCGATATTGCGATTATAGGAACTAATTACGATGTGGTACCCTACGAAATGACTATCGTAAATCTTGCTCCTATACAAGCAAATACTGTTATTCGAATAACAGATTACGGATATGATGAAACGACAGGTACTTTCGGTACTACTTCTGTGAGTAACACTTCAGAAGGTTCAATTACCTGGACAACTACAGCATTGGCTGCTGGAACAGTGACTAAATTAACAATCTCTGGAGGAGCTACTCCTGTTGTTACTGGCTTACCGGGTACTGTTACTGTAACGGGATGGTCAAATGCAACTGCCACAAATTGTCCGGTACCCGCAGGAGGAGATAACTGGTTTATTTTTCAAGGAAATTCTCCAACATCTATAAATAATTTCATCTTTGCATGGACAAATACCTTTAGCGCAACTTTTAATGCTATAAATCAACCTGCAGGGCAATTTAATGTATCTGGATCAGGAACTCCTAACAATAATAATTCATATTTACCTCCATCTCTTACTCTTGGATCAACGGCTATTGCACTTAACAGAGACCCATCTAATGGAGGATATCATGGAGATAATAATGTTTATACAGGAATTTTCATTGGTACTAAATCACAAATACTTAGCGAAATTGGTAATGTATCAAAGTGGACCAGAAGCGAAACCGTAACTTTTAACATAACTCCTGGTGCAATAGGAAGTTCATTTCCTGGTATAAACCCGATTTTTATACTTCCTAATGCCAACCCAACAGACTTAGATCTTTCAGCAACATCTATCAACGAAAATGTAGCTGCTGGATCAACAGTGGGCGTTTTATCTTCTGTTGATATAGATTTAGGAAATACTTTCACTTACTCTTTAGTTGCAGGTGCAGGAAGTACGGACAACAGCGCTTTCACCATCAGCGGGGCCAACCTGCAGATCAATGCAAGCCCGGATTTTGAAACTAAATCTTCTTATTCCATCAGACTAAGAACTTCCGATCAGGGTGGACTTTCTTTTGAAAAAACATTTACTATCAATGTAAACAACCTGAACGAAGTTCCAACTGATCTGGCCCTTTCTGCTACGGCAATCAACGAAAATGTAGCTGCCGGAACAACAGTCGGCGTTTTATCTTCTGTTGATGTAGATGCTGCAAATACCTTTACCTATACTTTGGTAGCGGGTGCAGGAAGTACAGACAACAGCGCTTTCACCATCAGCGGGGCAAACCTGCAGATCAATGCAAGCCCGGATTTTGAAACTAAATCTTCTTATTCCATCAGACTAAGAACTTCCGATCAGGGTGGACTTTCTTTTGAAAAAACATTTACTATCAATGTAAACAACCTGAACGAAGTTCCAACTGATCTGGCCCTTTCTGCTACGGCAATCAACGAAAATGTAGCTGCCGGAACAACAGTCGGCGTTTTATCTTCTGTTGATGTAGATGCTGCAAATACCTTTACCTATACTTTGGTAGCGGGTGCAGGAAGTACAGACAACAGCGCTTTCACCATCAGCGGGGCCAACCTGCAGATCAATGCAAGCCCGGATTTTGAAACCAAATCTTCTTATTCCATCAGACTAAGAACTTCCGATCAGGGTGGACTTTCTTTTGAAAAAACATTTACTATCAATGTAAACAACCTGAACGAAGTTCCAACTGATCTGGCCCTTTCTGCTACGGCAATCAACGAAAATGTAGCTGCTGGATCAACAGTCGGCGTTTTATCTTCTGTTGATGTAGATGCTGCAAATACCTTTACCTATACTTTGGTAGCGGGTGCAGGAAGTACAGACAACAGCGCTTTCACCATCAGCGGGGCCAACCTGCAGATCAATGCAAGCCCGGATTTTGAAACTAAATCTTCTTATTCCATCAGACTAAGAACTGCCGATCAGGGTGGACTTTCTTTTGAAAAAACATTTACTATCAATGTAAACAACCTGAACGAAGTTCCAACTGATCTGGCCCTTTCTGCTACGGCAATCAACGAAAATGTAGCTGCTGGATCAACAGTCGGCGTTTTATCTTCTGTTGATGTAGATTTAGGAAATACTTTCACTTACTCTTTAGTTGCAGGTGCAGGAAGTACGGACAACAGCGCTTTCACCATCAGCGGGGCCAACCTGCAGATCAATGCAAGCCCGGATTTTGAAACTAAATCTTCTTATTCCATCAGACTAAGAACTGCCGATCAGGGTGGACTTTCTTTTGAAAAAACATTTACTATCAATGTAAACAACCTGAACGAAGTTCCAACTGATCTGGCCCTTTCTGCTACGGCAATCAACGAAAATGTAGCTGCCGGAACAACAGTCGGCGTTTTATCTTCTGTTGATGTAGATGCTGCAAATACCTTTACCTATACTTTGGTAGCGGGTGCAGGAAGTACAGACAACAGCGCTTTCACCATCAGCGGGGCCAACCTGCAGATCAATGCAAGCCCGGATTTTGAAACCAAATCTTCTTATTCCATCAGACTAAGAACTGCCGATCAGGGTGGACTTTCTTTTGAAAAAACATTTACTATCAATGTAAACAACCTGAACGAAGTTCCAACTGATCTGGCCCTTTCTGCTACGGCAATCAACGAAAATGTAGCTGCCGGAACAACAGTCGGCGTTTTATCTTCTGTTGATGTGGATGCTGCAAATACCTTTACCTATACTTTGGTAGCGGGTGCAGGAAGTACAGACAACAGCGCTTTCACCATCAGCGGGGCCAACCTGCAGATCAATGCAAGCCCGGATTTTGAAACCAAATCTTCTTATTCCATCAGACTAAGAACTGCCGATCAGGGTGGACTTTCTTTTGAAAAAACATTTACTATCAATGTAAACAACCTGAACGAAGTTCCAACTGATCTGGCCCTTTCTGCTACGGCAATCAACGAAAATGTAGCTGCCGGAACAACAGTCGGCGTTTTATCTTCTGTTGATGTAGATGCTGCAAATACCTTTACCTATACTTTGGTAGCGGGTGCAGGAAGTACAGACAACAGCGCTTTCACCATCAGCGGGGCAAACCTGCAGATCAATGCAAGCCCGGATTTTGAAACCAAATCTTCTTATTCCATCAGACTAAGAACTGCCGATCAGGGTGGACTTTCTTTTGAAAAAACATTTACTATCAATGTAAACAACCTGAACGAAGTTCCAACTGATCTGGCCCTTTCTGCTACGGCAATCAACGAAAATGTAGCTGCCGGAACAACAGTCGGCGTTTTATCTTCTGTTGATGTGGATGCTGCAAATACCTTTACCTATACTTTGGTAGCGGGTGCAGGAAGTACAGACAACAGCGCTTTCACCATCAGCGGGGCAAACCTGCAGATCAATGCAAGCCCGGATTTTGAAACCAAATCTTCTTATTCCATCAGACTAAGAACTGCCGATCAGGGTGGACTTTCTTTTGAAAAAACATTTACTATCAATGTAAACAACCTGAACGAAGTTCCAACTGATCTGGCCCTTTCTGCTACGGCAATCAACGAAAATGTAGCTGCCGGAACAACAGTCGGCGTTTTATCTTCTGTTGATGTGGATGCTGCAAATACCTTTACCTATACTTTGGTAGCGGGTGCAGGAAGTACAGACAACAGCGCTTTCACCATCAGCGGGGCAAACCTGCAGATCAATGCAAGCCCGGATTTTGAAACCAAATCTTCTTATTCCATCAGACTAAGAACTGCCGATCAGGGTGGACTTTCTTTTGAAAAAACATTTACTATCAATGTAAACAACCTGAACGAAGTTCCAACTGATCTGGCCCTTTCTGCTACGGCAATCAACGAAAATGTAGCTGCCGGAACAACAGTCGGCGTTTTATCTTCTGTTGATGTGGATGCTGCAAATACCTTTACCTATACTTTGGTAGCGGGTGCAGGAAGTACAGACAACAGCGCTTTCACCATCAGCGGGGCAAACCTGCAGATCAATGCAAGCCCGGATTTTGAAACCAAATCTTCTTATTCCATCAGACTAAGAACTGCCGATCAGGGTGGACTTTCTTTTGAAAAAACATTTACTATCAATGTAAACAACCTGAACGAAGTTCCAACTGATCTGGCCCTTTCTGCTACGGCAATCAACGAAAATGTAGCTGCCGGAACAACAGTCGGCGTTTTATCTTCTGTTGATGTGGATGCTGCAAATACCTTTACCTATACTTTGGTAGCGGGTGCAGGAAGTACAGACAACAGCGCTTTCACCATCAGCGGGGCAAACCTGCAGATCAATGCAAGCCCGGATTTTGAAACCAAATCTTCTTATTCCATCAGACTAAGAACTGCCGATCAGGGTGGACTTTCTTTTGAAAAAACATTTACTATCAATGTAAACAACCTGAACGAAGTTCCAACTGATCTGGCCCTTTCTGCTACGGCAATCAACGAAAATGTAGCTGCCGGAACAACAGTCGGCGTTTTATCTTCTGTTGATGTGGATGCTGCAAATACCTTTACCTATACTTTGGTAGCGGGTGCAGGAAGTACAGACAACAGCGCTTTCACCATCAGTGGTGCAAACCTGCAGATCAATGCAAGCCCGGATTTTGAAACCAAATCTTCTTATTCTATTAGAATAAGAACAACAGATCAGGGTGGTTTAAGTTTTGAAAAACAGTTTACAATTACTATTAATAATGTATGTGAATTAGACAATGGAGCTACTCTGACATCAGGTGTCATTACAGCAACACAAACTGGCGCTTCATACCAATGGATTCAATGTCCTGCTACTATATTAGTTGGAGAAAACGGGCAATCGTACACTCCAACAGCTATTGGTTCATATGCGGTTGTTATAACAATTGGGACATGTAGTACTTTATCATCATGCATACCTGTAACATCTTTAGCTAATCCTGATGTAGAAGAAAAATCTAAATTTGTAATATATCCAAATCCAAACAATGGTATTGTAAATATACAAACTGATCATGATGCTGATTTGAATATTATAAATCAATTGGGACAAACTATTAAAACAGCAAGAGTTACCTCTGATATAGTTAACACAATTAATCTTGAAAGTCAGGCTGACGGGGTTTATTTCATAACAGAAAAGAAAGGGAGTAAATTAATTACTCACAAATTGATTCTGAAAAAATAATTCAAAAGGTTTTATAAATTCTTTTAAATCAGAAAGGGAAAAATCATATGACTTTTCCCTTTCTCTTTATATTAAATCTGAATTTAACTTTTAAAACGGCACATCGCTATCATCATCATCTTCATTCAGATTACTTCCGAAAGCTTCATTTGCAGACGGTAGATTTTTAGTGATATACTGATTATCATCATGATTCATTTTTGATGGCAGATCATCGTAACTTCCTGAAAAATCATCCAGGTTATCAAATTTACCGAGGTGCCCTAAAAATTTTAATCGAATGTTTTCAATACCTCCATTACGGTGTTTAGCGATCATAATTTCTGCCTGACCAGCTGTTGGCGAAGCTTCATCATCATCCCATTCGTCAATTTTGTAATATTCTGGACGATATAAAAACGAAACGATATCGGCATCCTGCTCAATAGCTCCAGATTCACGAAGATCCGATAACAAAGGTCGCTTACTTGATCCGCGGGTTTCTACTGCACGAGATAGCTGAGAAAGTGCAATTACAGGCACATTAAGTTCCTTTGCTAAAGCTTTTAAGTTTCTGGAAATTGTAGAAATTTCCTGCTCACGATTTCCTCCCCCTTTATTATTTCCTCCAGCAGTCATCAACTGTAAATAATCAATGATGATGATTTTAATATTGTGTTGTGAAGCTAAACGACGGCATTTTGCTCTTAAATCGAAAATAGAAAGTGATGGGGTATCATCAATAAACAAAGGTGCTTTCTCTAAGTCTTTTACTTTGGTACTCAACATGGTCCATTCATGAGGTTCCAGTTTACCCGTACGTAATTTCTCTGATGACAATCCTGTTTCTGACGAAATCAACCTTGTAATCAATTGAACAGAAGCCATCTCCAGAGAAAACAAAGCTACTCCGTGTCCAAATTGAATAGCAATATTTCTGGCCATAGAAAGTACAAATGCTGTTTTTCCCATTGCTGGTCTGGCCGCAATGATAATTAAATCACTAGGCTGCCATCCTGAAGTTAGCTTATCTAAATTCGTAAAACCAGTTTCAACACCACTTAATCCCTCTTTTTTAGAAATCTCTTCAATTTTCTTTTTAGCTTGTAAAACTAAGCTCTGTGCAGTTTCAGAACTACGTTTGATATTTCCCTGAGTTACTTCATATAGTTTTGATTCGGCCTGGTCTAATAAATCAAAAACATCTGTAGTTTCATCATACGATGCCTCGATAATTTCAGATGAAATTCTAATTAAACTTCGTTGAATAAACTTCTGAAGAATGATACGGGAGTGAAATTCGATATGTGCAGAAGAAGCAATTTTTTGTGTCAACTGAATCAAATAAAAGTCGCCTCCAGCTAACTCTAATTTTCCATTCTTTTTTAACTGGCTGGAAACGGTAAGCAAGTCAATAGGCTGCGTTTCTGTGAAAAGCTGAATAATAGCTTCAAAAATATATTTATGTGCGTCTTTATAAAATGCATCAGGCTGCAAAATGTCAATTACATCATCTACCCCTTTTTTATCAATCATCATCGCGCCAAGAACAGCCTCCTCTAAATCAAGTGCTTGTGGTGGTAGTTTCCCTTTTTCTAAATTAATTATGGTGGTTTTATCTACCTTTACAGGGTTTATATTTTTGAAATTTTCCATTTAGCGAAATTAGCGAAATTAAAAAAAACATTACTATCTAGTTATAAGTAATATTTGTTTATAAGTAAGTCTTTTTTGTTCATAACCAAAAAAAATCCGAAACTGTAAGGCTTCGGATTTAATATCATTTATATGAATTTATTCTTTATACTCGCCCATATTACTGTATTTGTCCATTCTCTGGGCAATTAAATCGGCTGTTGATAAATCTTTCAGTTCATTATATCCTTTGGTAATATATTCTGCTACAGTTTTAAAAGTAGTTTCCCTGTCGTAATGTGCCCCACCAAGTGGTTCCGGAATAACATCATCCACTAATTTTTGTTTTTTCATATCAGATGAAGTTAACTTTAAAGCTTCTGCCGCACGCTCTTTATACTCCCAGCTTTTCCATAAAATAGAAGAACATGATTCAGGAGAAATAACAGAATACCAGGTATTCTCTAACATATAAACCCTGTCTCCTACACCTATTCCTAAAGCTCCTCCGGACGCACCTTCTCCAACAATAATAGTAATAATTGGCACTTTCAAACGAACCATTTCAAAAATATTTCTGGCAATAGCTTCTCCCTGTCCTCTTTCTTCTGCTTCAAGTCCAGGATATGCACCCGGGGTGTCAACCAAAGTTAAAACCGGAATTCCAAATTTCTCTGCCATTTTCATCAAACGTAAAGCTTTGCGGTATCCTTCGGGATTTGCCATACCAAAATTACGGTACTGGCGTGTTTTAGTATTAAAACCTTTTTGCTGGCCCACAATCATAAACGACTGACCGTTTATTTTTCCTAATCCGCCAACCATTGCTTTATCATCTTTAAATCCACGATCTCCGTGAAGTTCTAAGAACGTATCTCCACATATTGCTCTGATATAATCCAGAGTATAAGGTCTGTTTGGATGCCTTGACAATTGTACACGCTGCCAGGCGGTAAGATTTTTATATATTTCTTTTTTAGTTTGTTCTAATTTTTTGTTGATTTCTTGACAGGTAGGTGTTACATCAACATCAGATTCTTTTCCAATTATAACACACTTTTCCAGCTGTTCTTCAAGTTCTTTGATTGGAAGCTCAAAATCTAAATATTCCATGGATTTTTGAATTTTGTTTTTAAATCGAACCGCAAATATAAAAATATTATATCATTGGTGTAAATAATTCACACTAAAGTATTAATACGTAATTTATAAATAAGTAAAAGATTACTTTTTTTCTTGTTTTGAGAATGTTTGAAAACACCATTTAAAATAACCGTAATTACAATGATCAGCGCTCCTATATAAAATTCAGCACTCATCTTTTCTTTTCCGCCAAGTATAAAATAAGCCAGTACAATTCCATAAACAGGCTCTAAATTAGTAGTTAACATAACGGTATAAGGCGTTAAGCGCTGCATTACTTTTACAGAAGCTGTAAACGCATATGCCGTACAAACCGAAGCTAAAATGAGCAATAAAGCCCAATTATTTAATGAGATAGTAAAAAAATCCACGCTAAATTTTCCCTGTATTAAAAAATAAAGAGAGATAAAGAAAACGCCAGCACCAAATTCATAAAATGTTATAAGCGAAGGCTCATGATCTGAGATTAATTTACCATTTAGTAAAGTAAATACAACTCCTAATATGATAGATGCCAATGCATAATACACTCCTGTAAGATATTTTATTTCTACCTGTAGTATCAAAGCTAATCCAGCTATAATGATTAGTCCAAAAAAAACTTCGTACCACAATATTTTTCTTCCGTAGAAAAGCGGCTCTAACAATGAAGCAAAAAAAGCCCCTAATGAAAATATGGAAAGCGTAATCGAAACGTTTGAAACGTGAATAGCTTTAAAAAAGAATATCCAATGCAGAGCAATTAACAAGCCTACAAAAACCAACTTAAAAAGTTCCTTTACCGGAACGTGAAAAGATTGTTTTTTATAAATAATAAAAGCACCTAAAAAAATTAAAGCCAACAACATTCTGTACCAAACCAGATTATCGGCATCAATAGTAATCAAAGCCCCAAGAATAGCCGTAAATCCCCATATAAAAACTATTAAATGAAGATTTAAATAGCTTTTTAAATTATCGTTTCGCATTGCGTAGTAAGTAAATTGCCAGAGCCCCGAAAACAATATTCGGAAACCACACAGCTAAAAAAGGTGAGAAAGTTGATTTTTCGGCAAGAGTACCAAATATTTTATCAAAAAATACGAATGAAAAAGCAATTGCAATTCCTATGGCCAGATTAATTCCCATTCCGCCACGACGCTTCATAGACGAAACCGCCACTGCAATAATAGTTAAAATAAAAGCAGAAACCGGCACACTGTATTTCTTATATAATACGACCAAATAAGTATTTATATTTGCTGAACCTCTTTTGCGTTCCTTATTAATAAAATCAATTAAATCGCCTAGAGAAAGCGTTTCTGCTATATAGACAACCGGTGTTAAATCAGCCAGCTCAAACTTGAACTTTACCGGTTTTTCAGGGTTTTTCTCGATTACATCGTTGAGTTCTCCGACCGTTCTTTTGGTATAATCATACAAAACATAAGTCTTCTTTTTAGGATCCCAGGTAATTCGGCTGGCAGTAATTTTATAAGTAAGTTTATCTTTTTCAAAATGCTCCAATGAAAAATTAAAAGCTGTTTTAGTTTCTTCATTAAAACTATTTACAAAAATAAAATCGTTATCATTAATCTGCCTGTAGACATTGGTATTTTCACCACGCATCAACTGTTTGCCATTTCCTTTTAAGTAAGTATACCTAAAATTATTAAACCCTTCACTGGCAGCAGGGACTATAAAAAACCCCATTAAAAGTACAAAAACCGAAACGATAGAAGCACCAATAATGTAAGGCCTCAAAAATCGCGTAAATGAAATCCCTGAACTTAAAATAGCAATAATCTCGGTATTATTTGCAAGCTTTGAAGTAAACCAGATTACCGATAAAAATAAAAATATAGGAAACAGCGAATTCGCAAAATAAACAGTAAAGTTATAATAGTAAATGGCAATTTGCGTAAAAGGAATTTTGTTTTCCAGCATTTTATTCACCTTTTCAGAAACATCAATTACAATTCCAATGGGAATAAACAAAAGAATCATCACCGAAAAAGTGGCTAAATATCTTTTTAAAATATACTTATCTATTATTGTCAGCATATGTTTTTGTTTTTTTTTAAAGTTTCAGGTTTTTCACTTTTCAAGTTGCCGTAGAGAATATGAAACCTGAAACAAAAAAACTTTTTTATAGTCTTTGACTCATATTTTTAACCATCATTTCTTTCCATGATCTGAAATCACCTGCAAGGATATGTTTTCTGGCTTCACGAACCAGCCACATATAAAAGCCAAGATTATGGATCGTAGCAATTTGCTTTCCTAAATATTCATTAGCAGCAAACAGGTGGCGCAAATAAGCTTTTGAATATTCTGTATCTACAAAAGTATGTCCCATTTCATCAATTGGCGAAAAATCAGCTTCCCACTTTTTGTTTTTTATATTAATAGTACCGTTCGCCGTAAACAACATTCCGTTTCTGGCGTTACGCGTTGGCATGACACAATCAAACATATCAATTCCTAATGCAATATTCTCTAATATATTTATAGGAGTTCCTACTCCCATTAAGTAACGAGGCTTATCTTCAGGAAGAATTTCGCAGACCACTTCAGTCATGGCATACATTTCCTCAGCAGGCTCCCCTACTGATAATCCTCCAATTGCATTTCCCTGCTGCCCTGAATTCGCAATATATTCAGCCGACTGACGTCTCAAATCTTTGTAAGTACTTCCCTGAACAATTGGAAAAAACGTTTGCTCATAACCATATTTATAAGGCACTTTTTCCAGATGATTAATACAACGATCCAACCATCTGTGTGTCATATGCATCGAACGCTGCGCATATCTGTAATCGCAAGGATAAGGCGTACATTCATCAAAAGCCATAATAATATCGGCACCAATCGTACGCTGAATTTCCATCACATTTTCAGGTGTAAAAAAGTGATACGAACCGTCAATATGTGACTTGAACTTCACCCCTTCTTCCTTGATTTTTCTGTTTGAAGAAAGAGAATATACCTGATATCCTCCAGAATCTGTCAAAATATTACGATCCCAATTCATGAATTTATGCAATCCGCCTGCCTTTTCAAGAATCTCGGTCTGTGGACGCAAGTATAAATGATAGGTATTTCCAAGGATAATATCCGGATTAATATCGTCTTTCAATTCACGCTGATGCACCCCTTTTACCGAAGCCACCGTTCCAACAGGCATAAAAATAGGCGTTTCAATTACACCATGATCGGTAGTTATACTTCCTGCTCTCGCTTTTGATTGCGGATCTTTTTGTAATAAATCAAACTTCATCTGTTTCTTTTTTCAGAGCGCAAAGATAGGTTAATTTCGAGAATTAGATAATTTGACAATTAGAAAATTAGATAATGATTAACAAACCTGAAATTTGGAATTTGGATTTTTTTGGCGTTCCCTAAAAGGCGGGCTATCCACTATATTCCAAATTAACAAAAACTACGGCTAAAAAACCCTGTTTTTCTAAATCGGGAGATACCACTATTATCCTTAACGCAAAATTATATTATTATCTAACAATGAAACCAAATGAAAAACTTGCAACAATCATAACATCAAAGTATAACTATATCAACAGCATGTTTTTATAATTTTATAAATCAGATAAAGAAATAATTAGCAACAAAAATTAGAAATCATGATAAATTCAGAAGACAAACTAGATCAAATAAAGGATGCTCAAATCGAAAAAAACATTGAAAGAAATCTGGAAAACTTAGATTATCCGGAAACAGAAGACATCTACAATCAGCAGGAAAACCTCGAAGACATTGATCCGGAAGGAATCTCAGGCGAAAAAATCATCATAAACCAGGAAGATCACGAATGGAAACAAAATAGTGACAAACTCGGCAACGACTTAGACATACCCGGTTCTGAGCTTGATGATCAACAGGAAGAAATTGGCTCTGAAGACGAAGAAAACAACTTTTACAGCGAAGGTGATACCGAATAAAACCTGAAACTCAATTTAAAATTAAAGTCCCATTTGGGGCTTTTTTTAGTTTTAATTATCATCAAGAAACATCAAAACAGAAACATCTCTTTTCGAAAATTCAAATCATTTCCGGAATTTTTTTAAGATTAATAAAAAAAGCACCGGAATTTCACAATTGCAGCAAACTAAAGCAGAAAATCATTTGTCAGCCCGCAAAATAAAAATTACTTTTGCACCAGTTTAACTTTTACATATAAAATGAAGCCTAACACACAACAATTAAGCGATTTAACGATCCAGGTAAGAAGAGATATTCTTAGAATGGTACATGCTGTCAACTCAGGTCACCCAGGTGGTTCATTAGGTTGCACCGAATTTTTGGTAGCATTATACCAAAACATTATGGAACGTAAAGAAGGTTTTGATATGGATGGAATAGGAGAAGACCTTTTCTTCCTTTCAAATGGCCATATTTCACCTGTATTTTATAGCGTTTTAGCAAGAAGCGGTTATTTCCCTATCTCAGAACTTGCTACTTTCAGATTATTAAACTCTCGTTTACAAGGACACCCTACAACTCACGAAGGGCTACCTGGAGTTCGTATGGCTTCCGGATCATTAGGACAAGGTTTGTCTGTCGCTCTTGGTGCTGCACAGGCTAAAAAATTAAATGGTGATAATCATTTGGTTTATACTTTACACGGAGATGGTGAATTACAGGAAGGTCAAAACTGGGAAGCTATCATGTATGCTTCTGCAAAAAAAGTAGACAACCTTATCGCAACAGTTGACCTTAACGGAAAACAAATCGACGGAACAACTGACGAAGTTTTAGCCATGGGAAGCCTGCGTGCTAAATTTGAAGCTTTCGACTGGGAGGTTATTGAAATCACTAAAGGAAACGACATCGAAGCTATCATTGGCGGAATGAATGAAGCAAAAGCAAGAACAGGAAAAGGAAAACCGGTTTGCGTATTACTTCATACTGAAATGGGTAATGGTGTAGATTACATGATGTACAGTCATGCATGGCACGGCAAAGCACCAAATGATGCTCAGCTTGTGACTGCTTTAGAACAAAACTATAACACTGGAGGCAATTCAGATTATTAAAACAAAGCTTTATGCTTTAAGCGCTAAACTTGATTTACCGCCTAATGCCTAATGCGTACAGCAAAAAAACAAAAATGAAAAAATACACAAATACAGGAAGCAAAGATACCCGTTCTGGCTTTGGAGCGGGAATGACTGAACTAGGTCAGAAAAACGAAAAAGTCGTAGCATTATGTGCTGACTTGATTGGATCATTGAAATTTGATGAATTCAAGAAAAATCACCCGGAGCGTTTTTTCCAAATCGGAATTGCAGAAGCTAACATGATTGGAATAGCTGCAGGTTTAACAATTGGAGGAAAAATTCCGTTTACAGGAACTTTTGCCAACTTCTCTACAGGAAGAGTTTACGACCAAATTCGCCAGTCTGTTGCTTATTCTGATAAAAATGTAAAAATCTGTGCTTCTCACGCTGGTTTAACTTTAGGAGAAGACGGTGCTACCCACCAAATATTAGAAGATATCGGTTTAATGAAAATGCTGCCTGGAATGACTGTAATCAATACTTGCGACTACAACCAGACAAAAGCTGCAACTTTAGCATTAGCAGATCACCACGGTCCGGCGTATTTACGTTTCGGACGTCCGGTTGTACCTAACTTCACTCCTGCTGACGAACCATTCGTAATTGGAAAAGCAATTTTATTAAACGAAGGAACTGATGTTACAATCGTAGCAACAGGACACTTAGTTTGGGAAGCTCTTATTGCTGCCGAAGCTTTAGAAGCAAAAGGAATTTCTGCTGAAGTAATCAACATCCACACTATCAAACCTCTTGACGAAGAAGCTATTTTAAAATCTGTAGCTAAAACCAAATGTATTGTGACTGCTGAAGAACACAACTACCTTGGTGGTCTTGGAGAAAGCATTTCAGGCGTATTAGCTTTAAACAACCCTACCCCTCAGGAATTTGTTGCTGTTAAAGACAGTTTTGGTGAATCTGGAACTCCTGAGCAGTTAATGGAGAAATACAAACTAAATAATCAGGCGATTGTTGAAGCTGTAGAAAGAGTGATTAAAAGAAAATAATTTTTAGATTTTCATATTCATAAAAAAACCTCGAAATTCACATTTCGAGGTTTTTGCTTTTGTTTTTTTTAAAGTTTCTTTTAATACCAAGAAATTTCTATTTCATGCCAACCATCTGCCATTTGAAATTGGATTTTTCCTGAAACACTAAAATTTTGATATGGATTAGCAAGAATATAAGATCCAATCCAAGTAGAAAATAAATACGTCTGACTACCTGTAAATCCTCCATATACATAAGGATGTTGAGTATTCCATGTTATGTTATTCGCTACTACATATCCAGAAGAGTAATCCCTCAAAGTGGAATTCTCAGTTTTCCATGTACATCTCCAAGTAGAACAAGATCTATATTGCATTGTAAATCTCAAATACATCTTGCTAGACTGAATTTGATTATTAACAACTATTGTCTCATTAAATAGATCTAAAACATGGCGTAATCTAACCCCTGGGACATTAAATTCACCTTCGCCATTGATAAAAGTTTTGGCTCTATTTTCATTAGGAATTACATCTCTGCTAGTCAATGTTTTTTCAGACCCCATGTAACTCAATAGCTTTCCATAAATTTCAAGTTCATCTTTAATTAGACCCAGTTCTTTTGAATTCTTATTCTGTTCTTTTTCTGAAAGGACATAAAAATTACGTTCATTAAGCCATATTGTTTTGCCTCCGATTTTAACTTTTGACTCATCATTTAAAATCGCCTTTAATGCATCTGAATATATGATTCTTGTATCTGACAAAACTTCTTCTTCCATTTCATTCGAATCATCAGAATTATTCAACAATGATTCAAGCCCCTTCTTTGAAATCCAATTTTGAACTTCTTTTGATGATTTCATTTCTGATACTCCAGAATATTCTTTAATAAAAGATTCTTCATCTTTGAAAGATAACATTCTCCCATCTAATACCGAAGAAGACAAATTTGAAGCGGGAGAACTATTGGACTCAACCTGATCTTCATTGCTACATGAAATGGTAATTAACAAAACAAATATATAATATTTTTCTTAATATTTTAAAGCATATAAATAAAAAAAATTAAACTTTTACTTATATATTCAAATAAAAAACCTCGAAATGCACATCTCGAGGTTTTTTATTTGAATATGTTAATCTTTTTATTTTTTTGCTGTTATCGTAGTAACTTTAGTCGTATTATGATCTTTATCAAGATGAATCTTTTTTCTGCCTGACGTAGTATAATCATATTCGTTCCTTGTTACACCATTTTCTGTTATAGTTTTCAAAAACGAAGGAATCCCTCTTGGCTCACTATTCCATGCTTCATTTATATTAGGTGTTGTCGGATCATCTTCTACTGCAAAAGCCTCAAATGGAAAATATTTACTTGGACCAAAAGCCCCCCCAACCTCGCCAGTAGGCTTTGTAATTTCTAAAAGAGTCGTGTATCCATCTCCATCATCATCAATATCAATAAAATCTGCAACACCATCTCCATCTGTATCATCAATTAATTCAGCAGGTGGATTTGAATATAATGTTTTATCACGAAAATCATAAACATATCCATCTCCATTAATATCTTCATCAATATCAAAAATACCGTCTCGATCATGATCAACTCTTTGTACATCAAACAATTTAAAACTAAAAGCTATAGGAGTATAAGCCTTAATTGCACCTGACCCACTCGCATAATACGCTAATCCGGAAGGCAAGAACATCATTCCGGCTCCAAAATTACTATAAGTTATTGTTCCATCCGCATTTGCAGGATTGGCTTTTCCTGCTTTAAATTTAGGAAAAATCTCCTTCCAGCCATCTACAAAAACACCGTTAGCCCCTGTACCATCCAAACTAAAAAACCTTGCTAAATTTTCAGATGTATCAAAAACAGTTCCATCCAACAAATTCCCCACATATGATGCAGTGATATCATCATAATTGCATGGCGCATCTCCAACGCCCTCATTTAAAACCAAATAATACACTTTATAAGTAATATTATCATTATAAACATCTCTAGACTGCAAAGGATAAATAGTCTGATCCCAAATAGAAGTTTGAGTCCCTCCTACTGGAATCTTACTAATTTTTATATCAAAATCCGCAGTAACTTCTTCAATATAATTGGTTTTTAAATATTTTACAATTGAATCATTATCTTTAAGGTATTGCTCTTGATAATCTCTCAGAGGAACAGTTTCTACTTGATCATCATCATCATTTTTATTACAAGAAACCAAAGCAGAGAGCGCTATCAGTAAAATAAAAAAATATTTAAATTTATTCATTATTGTTAATTTTTTAGGTGCGCAAGATACAATATTGATTTATTTTTGTAAAGAATTTAACTCCGATTTTAGAAAAATTATGAGAATAGACAAATACCTCTGGTGCGTGAGATATTACAAGACACGAAACATGGTTACTGAAGCCTGTAAAAAGAACCATATCACCGTAAATGGTCAGGTAGCAAAACCCTCTAAAGAAGTTTTTCCTACAGACAGAATCACATTTAGAAAAGATCAGATCACACAAATTATAACTGTACTGGATATCCCCGAAAGTCGTGTCGGAGCAAAACTCGTTGACATATATCGTAAAAACGAGACACCGTCGGAAGCTTATGCCCATTTAGAATTATTAAAACTATCCAAAGAACATTATCGTAAAAGCGGTACCGGACGACCAACAAAAAAAGACCGAAGGGATATTGATGAGTATGGAAATGAAATTTTTGATGATGAAGAGGAAAATTAAATTACAAAATACAACTATAAAATCCCCTTCCTTACATTGGAATTTGGAATTTGAAGATTTAAAATTTCCTTTATAAAATTGGAATTTGGATTTTTTATATTGGATCTTAAATTAGTTATATTAGCAAAAAAAATAAATCATGAGCCAAAACATCATCTTAACCAATCAGGAAATTGAACATAAAATAAAACGTATCGCCTATCAGATTTATGAGACTTTTGTTGATGAAGATGAAGTTGTGATAGCCGGAATTGCGACCAACGGATGTATTTTTGCAGAAAAAATTGCTTTAGCTTTAAGCAATATATCTACCCTTAAAATTTCTTTGTGTGAAGTTATCATTGACAAACAGAATCCACAATTACCCATTCAAACTTCGTTGGATATATCAGAATATAAAAACAAAGGCCTTGTATTGGTTGATGATGTTCTAAATTCAGGAACCACATTAATCTACGCTGTTCGTCATTTTCTCGACGTTCCATTGAAAAAATTTAAAACAGCAGTACTTGTTGACAGAAATCACAAAAAATATCCTGTAAAAGCCGATTTCAAAGGAATTTCGCTCTCTACATCTTTATTAGAACACGTAAAAGTTGTTTTTGACGAAAACGGAGGCAATTATGCTTCTTTAAGCTAATATCTCTAAAATATCCTGAACTGTTTCCTCAACGGTTTTATCATCGACAGAAACTTTATGTTTTGCATGGTTGTAATAAAAGCTTCTGTCGAATAAATGTTTCGCGATAAACTCTCTCATTTCCTCCTCATCCATATTCGCAATTAGCGGACGCTTGCTTTTATTATATACTAATCTATTATATAAAGTATCTATTGAAGCTTTTAAATAAACTGAAATAACATCATCTCTCTTTAATAACTCATGATTATTAGCGTAACATGGTGTTCCGCCACCCAAACCAATTATACTATTTTCTGAAGATTGAAGTAATTCCACAAACATTTCATGCTCTAATTTTCTAAAATAGATTTCTCCATACTGCTCGAAAATCTCTTTTATAGACAAATTTGCTTTTTTTTCGATGCAATTATCTAAATCCAGAAACGGAATATTAGTAGTTTTTGATAAATTTTGGGCAATTGTAGACTTTCCGCAACCCATATAACCTAATAATATGATTTTTTTCATTTTAATAAAACCTTATAAACTAAGGCATTGTGAGATTTGGTTAAAAAAAGACAAATTTATAATAATTTTGCTTGGAAATAATAAAATAAACTCCTTATATTTGCACCCGCGTTCAAGAAACATAATGACTCGATAGCTCAGTCGGTAGAGCACATCACTTTTAATGATGGGGTCCTGGGTTCGAGCCCCAGTCGGGTCACAAATTTTGTGATTAACAAATTAAGTTTCTTGAAGCAATGACTCGATAGCTCAGTCGGTAGAGCACATCACTTTTAATGATGGGGTCCTGGGTTCGAGCCCCAGTCGGGTCACAAAAGGTCGAGTATTTATTTACTTGACCTTTTTTCTTTTCCGGCCATGTGGAGAAACGGTAGACTCGCCATCTTGAGGGGGTGGTGCTCGCAAGGGCGTGAGGGTTCAAATCCCTCCATGGTCACAAAAAAGGTAAAATACTTTTTAAAGTATTTTACCTTTTTTTATATACAATCAAAATGATTCAAAAGCAATGAGCTTGTTATTTTTTGTATTTTTATTCCCAAACAAATCTTAAAATGCCTTTTTACATCAATACAGAACATTTGCGAAATAAAATTGAATATCCCAAACGATATCAATCTCAAAATCTTGTAAAAAGTTCAGTTTTTGTTTTTCTTGTCATTCTACTATTTCTTTTAGCGTTCAGACCATTTGGTGTTTATAATCCAGAACTAAGAATGCATTATTTCTTTATTTGTTTTTTACATGCTTTGGCTCCGTCGCTTATTCTTTTTGTTTATTTTGGAGCACTGAATTATTTCAGGCAAGTGAAAAATAAAATGCAATGGAATTTACTCAAAGAATATCTTTATATTGGAATTTTATTAGTTTTCATTGGAATATCCAGCTTTTTAATGCGGGATTTACTTTACAACAATCCCAACAATTGGTCATGGGATTATCTTTTTGAAGAAATTAGAAATTGTCTTGTTGCTGGTGTTTTTTTTTATTTTTTTCTAAGATTATCTAATTATTATTTGGAGTCCAAAAAAGGTTCACCATTCATACTTCAATTTATTCCACTTGAAGTTGAAGCCAAAAAAGTAGCTTTACTATCAAATATTTTTATTAGCACTCAGGTAAAACAAGATGATTTTAACCTGAATATAGATCAGTTGCTTTTTGTAAAAGCTGATGGAAACTATATTGAGTTGACAAAATCAATTGGCAGCCAAACAACCACAGAAGTAAAAAGAATTTCTTTAACTCAATTTGAAAGTCAAATAACAGATTATCCACACTTTTTTAGATGCCACAGAACCTATTTGATAAATATGTTTAAGATTAAAAAAGTGTCCGGAAACTCACAAGGATATCTTCTTTCATTCAATGAAACCGATGTTAAGATTCCAGTTTCAAGAAAGCAGGTTGAGAGTTTCAACACATACTATCAGGAGCTTCGAAGCCAATGCATTACTTAAGTTTGTTATTCATCACAAAACCTAGTTATCAGTAACAAGCCTCACGTTACTATATTTTCTTACTGTATGTTTGCCATCAATAACACAAACAAAAATTATTATGACAACTGCAACAGCATCCATGAATGATGATTCTGGGTCTTCGAAAAAACTTCTTTATATTGACAACATCAAGGTTCTTCTTACCATATTAGTGGTACTTCATCACACTTTTATTGCTTATAGTTCTTCTGAAGGCTGGTACTATAATGAAGAAACTAGTTTTTTAGGAATGCGTATTTTTACAACAGCATGCATTAGTATCAATCAATCTTTCTTTATGGGCTATTTCTTTCTATTGGCAGCCTATTTTACCAGCTCTTCCTATTCTAAAAAAGGAATCTCTAAATTCATTAAAGAAAGGCTAATTCGACTTGGAACCCCAATATTATTCTACTGTTTCATTCTTACCCCATTTATATGTTACTTGGTTTACTATTTTGGGAGGGAGCATCATATTACTTTTTTCGAATATTTAAGTGGCTACAACAACTGGATTGACTTAGGTGTGACATGGTTCATAGCTGCTTTATTGCTATTCACGTTACTTTATGCAACAGCAAAAAAGATCTTCAAAATTACTTTCGACAAACTTATAGCTGTACCTAATTCCCGTTCTATACTATTATTCTCAATAGCTCTGGGTATTATTAGTTTTTTGGTTAGAATTATATTTCCTGTTGGATGGATTCTTAAACCAATAGGATTTCAGCCAGGACATTTCCCACAATATATTGCACTGTTTAGTGTCGGTTTACTAGCTTCAAAAAACAATTGGTTTGATCAGCTTTCAGGAGAAACAGCTAAGCAACTCAAAAAAGTAGTATGGTATTGTCTATTATTTTTTCCGGTATTTTTTATTATAAAATTTAAACTCAATACGCCTTCTTCCTGGTTTTCGGGAGGTTTTCATTGGCAGGCATTGTTATATGCAGTATGGGAACAAATGATTGGTATTTCGATTCTGACAACGCTTTTAATTAAGGGAAAAAGAAACTGGAATAAAACGTCAAAACTGCTAACCAAAGCATCACGCAGCAGTTTTGCAGTTTACATTTTTCATCCGTTAATTATAGTAGTTTTTACATTATGTGTGAGAAATTGGGATATTGAACCTGCAGCAAAAATTTTAGTCATGACTCCCTTAATAATAATAATCAGTTTCATATTTGGTTCACTTGTTTTATTGATTCCGGGAGTAAAGAAAATTATTTAATATCCTATTTAAGCAGATCACAATTTCAAAGCGCATATCTACCAATAACAAAGGTTGCGCTTTTTTTATTATCCAATTATACTATTTCTTTCTTACAACCCTATTTACACTTCTATTACATTTTCTTAATATTTTACATTTATCTCACTTTTTAATAATTGACAGGTTTTATTTTACAAAACAAACCCTAAAGTTTGTAATTATTTTGTAAAATACAAAATTTATTCAATTAATTCAGCATAAAAATAAAAATACATCTGTTTTTTTCATATTATTGTAATACATTGATAATTAAGTTATTTTTAATATTTATACTTTATTTTTAATATTTTAGCAATGGAAAGAAGAGAGGCGCTAAAAAAGATGGCTTGTTTAATGGGTGGAGCCATTTCTGCTACAACAATGAGTGTTTTATTTGAAAGTTTTACCGTTTATAATCCTGAACAAAGAACTACCTATTCATTTTTAGCCACGGATGAAGAAATTTTTGCAGAATTTGCCGAAATTATTTTACCAACAACTACTAATTCTCCAGGAGCAAAAGCGGCTGGCGTTGGAACTTTAATTCCATTGATTATAAAAGATTGTTATCCTCCAAATCTTCAAAAAATCTTTAAAAAAAGCTTTGATGATATGCTGGCAAAATGCAGAACTAAATTCAATAAAGAATTCCTGAGTCTCACTAGCTGGGAGAAAAACCAGCTCATGGATGAACTAAAACAAGAGACTATCGACAACAACAGAGAACCGTCATTCTTTTTAATAGCCAGAGATTTAACGCTTTTAGGTTACTTCACTTCAGAAATTGGCTGTACAATCGCAAGAGAATATTTGCCTATACCTGGGAAATACGATGGAAATGCAGACTACATCCCCGGACAGAAAGCCTGGGCGATATAAAGCTAATCGCTTCCGACTCATTTTACTAATTTATTAAAAAAGACATCGTGAACATCAATACTGATTTAAAAAAACAAAATACTTATGACGCCATTGTTGTAGGTTCAGGAATAAGTGGAGGCTGGGCTGCTAAAGAATTAACACAAAAAGGCTTAAAAGTCCTGATGTTAGAGCGCGGTAAAAACATAGAACACATTAAAGACTATGATTCTGCAATGAAAGCGCCGTGGGAAATAGCCTATTGCGGACAATTAACCGAAGAACAAAAGAGAACACATCCGGTACAAACCAGGGACTACCCATACCAACAAGCTAATGAAAGCTGGTGGGTGAATGATTTGGAATGTCCCTACACAGAAGACAAACGTTTTGATTGGTACAGAGGTTTTCATGTTGGTGGAAAGTCACTAATGTGGGGGCGTCAAAGTTATCGTTTAAGTGATATCAATTTCGAAGACAATAAAAAAGATGGCCACGGAAATGACTGGCCAATCCGATACAAAGATATTGCTCCATGGTACGATTACGTAGAAAAATTTGCCGGTATAAGTGGTCAAAATGAAGGTTGGCCTTTATTGCCTGATGGTCAGTTTTTACCTCCTATGGAAATGAACTGTGTTGAAAAATCCGTAAAAGAACGTATTGAAAAACATTATAACAAATCCCGAATTTTAACTATTGGCCGTACAGCAAACTTAACGGTACCCCATCTGGGCAGAGGCAGCTGCCAGTATAGAAATTTATGCAGCAGAGGTTGTCCTTTTGGAGCTTATTTCAGTACGCAGTCCTCTACCTTACCGGCAGCAATGGCAACAAAAAAACTAACTGTTCGCCCCTATTCGATTGTCAGTCATATTATTTATGACAAAGAGACCAAAAAAGCGAAAGGGGTAATGGTCATCGATAGTCAGACTAATGAAAGTATGGAATTTTATGCCAAAATTGTTTTCGTTAATGGATCAACTTTAGGTTCCACTTTTATTTTACTGAATTCTACTTCTGAAGCTCATCCGAATGGCTTGGGTAATGGCAGCGGACAGCTTGGACATAACTTAATGGACCACCATTTTAGATGTGGTGCAGAAGGAACTGTTGAAGGTTTTGAGGATAAATATACCTATGGAAGAAGAGCCAACGGTATTTACATTCCAAGATACCAAAATTTCAAGGATGACAAAAGAGATTATTTACGTGGTTTCGGATATCAGGGTGCAGCAAGCAGAGGCCATTGGCACAAAAGAAGTGGCCGAATTAGACTTTGGCGGTGATTTCAAAGAAATATTATCAAGACCAGCAGAATCATGGACAATGGGATTAGGCGGTTTCGGAGAAATGCTGCCTTATTACGAAAATAAAGTGTACATCGACCATTCTAAAAAAGACAAATGGGGACAGCCTGTATTAGCAATCGACTGTGAATACAAAGAGAATGAAGCCAAAATGCGCGAAGACATGATGTATGATGCTGCTGAAATGCTTGAAGCTGCCGGTGCAAAAAAAGTAAAAGCTTATGATAACGGTTGCTATCCGGGAATGACCATTCACGAAATGGGTACAGCCCGAATGGGGAACGACCCAAAAGAATCCGTGTTAAATAAATGGAACCAAATGCACGAAGTAAGTAATGTATTTGTTACTGATGGTTCCTGCATGCCTTCAAGTGCCTGTCAAAATCCTTCCTTGACCTATATGGCATTAACTGCCAGAGCTTGTGATTATGCTGTAAAAGAATTAAAGAAAAAAACATCTAGATTACGATTATTCAAATATGAGAAAATTAAAAATGGGAATGATTGGCGGTGGCAAAAATGCTTTTATTGGAGCAGTACACCGAATTGCAGCTAACATGGACGGATTAATTGAATTACATTGTGGTGCTTTTAGTTCTAATCCGGAATTATCCCTTGAATCCGGTAAAGAATTAGGTTTGACTCAGGATAAATGTTATGAATCCTACACCCAAATGATTGAAACCGAAGCAAAATTATCTCCTGAAGAAAGAATGGATTTTGTTTCGATAGTGACTCCAAATCATGCTCACTTTGCTCCTGCTATGCTCGCATTAGAAAATGGTTTCCATGTTGTTTTGGATAAACCGATGACACTGACTTTAGCGGAAGCCAAATTATTAGAACAAAAAGTAAAAGAAACAGGACTTTATCTGTGCTTAACACATACGTATGCCGGTTATCCGATGGTAAAACAGGCCCGTAAAATGGTAGCTGAAAATGATTTTGGAACGATTCGGAAAATAATGGTGGAATATCCACAGGGATGGCTGAGTACTGACTTTGAAAACGCCGGCAACAAACAGGCAGCCTGGAGAACAGATCCGTCTAAAAGCGGAATCAGCGGCTGTATGGGAGACATTGGAACCCATGCGGCACACTTAGCAGAATATATTTCAGGATTGAAAATTACTCAGATTTGTGCCGATATTAATACCGTTGTGAACAACAGAAGACTGGATGACGACGGAAATGTATTACTCAAATTTGACAATGGCGCCAATGGAATTTTGGTAGCCAGTCAGATTGCTGCCGGTGAAGAAAACAGCTTAAAAATTAAAGTCTATGGAGAAAAAGGCGGCCTGGAATGGCACCAAATGGAACCGAACACTTTAATTGTAAAATGGCTGGACGCTCCTGCTCAATTGTATCGCACCGGAAACGGATATTTATCACCAATTGCCGCATTTAGCACCCGAATTCCAAGCGGACACCCGGAAGGATATCTGGAAGCTTTTGGGAATTTATACAAGAATTTTGCCCTGACTTTACAATCAAAATTAGAAGATAAAGAACCAACGGCAAACATGCTTGATTTTCCAACAGTAGCAGATGGTGTACGTGGAATGGCTTTTATAGAAAATGTAATCGCTTCAGGAAAATCAACTCAAAAATGGACTGAATTTAAAATTTAAATCACAAAAAATGACCACAATGCAAGGACCTGCGGTTTTTTTAGCACAATTTATATCTGATGAAGCTCCTTTTAATTCTTTGGAAGGCATATGCCAATGGGCAGCCAATCTGGATTTTAAAGGAATACAAATACCAACTCTGGATTCGCGTTTTATTGATTTGCAAAAAGCGGCTGAAAGCAAAACCTATGCTGATGAACTTACAGGAATTGTTGGTTCGTACGGATTAAAAATATCTGAACTTTCCACTCATTTACAAGGTCAGCTGGTTGCTGTTCATCCGGCTTATGATGATTTCTTTGATGGATTTGCTCCGCAGGCATTACGTGGTAATTCAAAAGCAAGACAGGAATGGGCGGTCCAGCAATTGCATTACGCAGCAAAAGCTTCTCAAAATTTAGGCCTTGATGCGCATGCGACTTTTAGCGGTTCCTTATTGTGGCAATATTTTCATCCCTGGCCACAGCGCCCACCCGGTTTAATTGAAGATGGATTTAAAGAACTGGCAAATCGCTGGCTGCCAATATTGAATGAATTCGATAAAAATGGTGTGGATGTCTGCTACGAAATTCATCCGGGCGAAGACTTATTTGATGGTGAAACTTACGAAATGTTCCTCAAAGCAGTAAACAATCATGAGCGTGCCTGCATTCTTTATGACCCTTCACATTTTGTGCTACAGCAGTTAGATTATATTCAGTACATCGATTTTTATCATGAACGTATCAAAGCTTTCCATGTTAAAGATGCCGAATTTAATCCAACAGGAAAACAAGGAACTTTTGGAGGTTATCAAAGCTGGCTGAATCGTGCAGGCCGTTATCGCTCACCCGGTGATGGCCAGATTGATTTTAAAACGATTTTTAGCAAACTGGCTCAATACAATTACAAAGGCTGGGCTGTAATGGAATGGGAATGCTGTTTAAAAAATCAGGAAGACGGTGCCCGTGAAGGAGCCGAATTCATAAAAAAACACATTATCAAAGTGACTGATAAAGCTTTTGATGATTTTGCTGCGGTAAAAAGTAACACAGAGCTTAACAGGAAAAATTTAGGATTATAAATTTGTTTAATTAATAGAATATGAAAATTAAAATTTTAGTTGCAATGATAGTTTTGGGCACTTTATGCTCTTTTTCGAATTATGATTCAATTCCTGCAGAATATAGTGTTATAAAGCAAACTAAACCATATGAAGGAGAAACTTTAATAAAAAAAGAAGATTGTGCTACCTGTCACAAAATAGACAAAAAAGTTGTAGGTCCCTCCTATTTAGATATTGCCAAAAAATATCCAATGAACGATAAAAACGTAAAGTATCTGACAGAGAAAATCACAAAAGGAGGTTCAGGAGTCTGGGGCGCAATACCTATGTCGGCTCATACAGCATTAAAAAAAGAAGATGCAAAGAAAATTGCAATATACATTTTATCATTGAACAAATAAATAAACCTATGGATCAGGACTTCAATAAAAGTAAAGAACCAGAATCGACTATACGCAGGGATTTTCTAAAAAAAGGAGTGTTGGCGACTGCCGCATTTATGATCATTCCAAGACACGTAATGGGCAGAGGCTTTGTCGCTCCAAGTGACAAATTATCAATTGCCAGTATTGGTGTTGGCGGAAAAGGAAAATCTGATATAGCATCTTTTGAAAGTAGTGGCATCGCAAATATCGCTTACTTGTGTGATGTTGATACCAGAAGAGCCGCTGATAGTGTAAAAGCTTATCCTAAAGCAAAATTCTACAAAGACTGGCGTGAAATGTTAGACAAAGAGCATAAACATTTCGACGCAGTATCTGTTTCTACTCCTGATCATAATCATGCCATTCAGGCTTTTTCAGCCATGCAGTTAGGTAAACATGTCTATGTGCAGAAACCACTGGCTCATGATATTTACGAAGCCCATATGATGACAGAGGCTGCTAAACGTTACAAAGTAGTCACCCAAATGGGAAATCAGGGATCATCAAATGATGGCACCCGGATTTTAAAAGAATGGTACGATGCTGATTTAATTGGTGATGTACATACGGTTTACGCCTGGACAGACAGACCCGTATGGCCGCAGGGAATTCCGTGGTCAACCGCAAAAACCGAAATCCCAAAAGAATTAGATTGGGATTTGTGGCTGGGCACTGCTCCTTACAAAAATTATGTTGACAAATTAGTACCGTTCAACTGGCGTGGCTGGTGGGATTATGGAACTGGCGCATTAGGTGACATGGGATGCCATTTGATGGAAGCGCCATTCTCAGTATTGAATCTAAAATATGCCAAAGATGTGCAGTGCAGCGTTGGCTCGGTTTATATTGATGAATTCAAAAGAGGCTATTTCCCGGAGAGCTGTCCACCTTCAAGTCATGTGACATTGACATTTCCAAAAACCAATAAAACAAAAGGCGATATCAAACTGCACTGGATGGATGGTGGTATTCAGCCTGAACGTCCGGAAGAATTAGGGGCTAATGAAATCTTTGGTGATGGTGGAAACGGTACTTTATTCATTGGAACAAAAGGAAAAATGCTATGTGATACTTATAGTGAAAACCCACGATTGTTGCCTTTAAGCCGGAATGAAAATCTAAAAATAAAAGAGAAATACCCAAGGGTAAAAGATGGTGCCAGTGGACATCAAAAACAATGGATTGAAGGATGTATTGCAGGTTATGGCAAAAAAGAACTGAGTTCACCATTTGAAATCGCAGGCCCTTTAACAGAAGCTTTATTAATGGCTAATCTTGCCGTAAGAGGTTATGATTTATACAAAGAAGTACTTGGCGAAGATGTTTATCCGGGACGTTCCGTTAAATTACTCTGGGATAATGATGCCAAGAAAGTAACCAATGTAGATGATGTAAATCAATTTGTAAAACGCGATTACAGAGAAGGCTGGAAAAACCTGAGCTTCTAAAAAACACTAGAGAATTAAAAAGTAAAAATCATGAAAAAGATTATCACAGCTATATTAGCATTCACTTTATTTCAAACCTTACACGCTCAAAAAGGATTCAAACCTATCTTTGACGGAAAAACAACTACAGGCTGGCACACTTACGGAAAAACAACAGCAAGCGCCGGATGGAAGGTTGAAGACGGCGTATTGCATTTAGACCCTGAAGCCGCCAAAAATGGTCAGGGAGGAGATTTAGTAACGGATGCCGAATATGAAAATTTCCATTTAAAATTAGAATGGAAAGTCGCTCCAAAAGCGAATAGCGGAATTATTTTTTATGTGAATGAAAACCCGCAAAAATATAAAAACACGTATGAAACCGGTTTAGAAATGCAGGTTTTAGACAATAATGGCCATCCCGACGGAAAAATAACGAAACACCGTGCCGGAGATTTATATGATTTAATCCAAAGCAAATCGGAACCGGTTAAGCCAGTCGGAGAATGGAATACGGCAGAAGTGGTTTGTAAAAACGGAAAACTGACTTTTGTCTTAAATGGAGTTATTATTGTAGAAACGGTACTTTGGGATGATAATTTTAAAGCTCTGGTTGCAGGAAGTAAATTCAAGGAATGGCCAGCTTTCGGAACATTCAAAAAAGGAAAAATTGCTTTGCAGGACCACGGCGATAACGTATGGTACCGCAATATTTCCATTAAAGAATGGAATACTATGGAAACTACAACAGGCTGTAAATAATATTACTTCAAAACCTATCTAACCAAAATAACCACAATATATGAATACAACTATCCGCATTAAATTATCTGTAATGATGTTCCTGGAATTTTTTATCTGGGGAGCATGGTTTGTTACTCTTGGCACTTTTTTAGGAAGCAACCTAAAAGCTTCCGGTGCAGAGACAGCAGCCGTTTTTTCTACCCAATCCTGGGGAGCTATCATTGCACCTTTCATTATTGGTTTGATTGCAGATCGTTATTTTAATGCGGAGAAAATCTTAGGTCTTTTACATTTAGCAGGTGCCTTTTTAATGTATCAAATGTATCAGTCGACAGATGTTGGAATGTTTTATATATATGTATTGAGTTATATGGTTTTGTATATGCCAACACTGGCTTTAGTAAATTCGGTTGCATTTAATCAGATGAAAGATGCGGAGAAGGAATTTGCAAATATCAGGGTTTGGGGTACAATTGGATGGATTTTGGCTGGATTGTCTATTAGCTTCTTCTTTCATTGGGATTCTGCAGAAGCTGTTTCTAACGGATTGCTTAAAAATACATTTCTTTTGGCCGGAATTTCGGCTTTGGTTTTGGGCTTATTGAGTTTTACTCTGCCTAAAACCCCTCCAAAAATCAGTGAAGGAAAAATTAAAATTGGTGATATTATTGGTCTGGATGCTTTAAGGCTTTTAAAGGATAAAAATTTCTTCATCTTTTTTATTTCATCGATTCTGATTTGCATTCCATTGGCTTTTTATTATCAAAATGCACACCCTTTCCTTACGTCTGCCGGAGTTGAAAATCCAACAGGAAAAATGGCTATAGGCCAAATATCTGAAGCCTTGTTTTTGTTATTTATTCCGGTATTTTTTGCCCGTTTTGGTTTTAAGAAAACAATTCTGGTGGGAATGTTAGCCTGGGCAGTGCGCTACGTTTTATTTGCTTATGGGAATGGCGGTGATTTGAGTTTTATGCTGATCACAGGAATTGCTTTACATGGAATTTGTTACGACTTTTTCTTTGTATCGGGACAAATTTATACCAATTCAAAAGCAGGCGAAAAATACAAAAGTGCCGCTCAGGGCTTGATTACATTGGCTACTTACGGTATCGGAATGTTGATTGGATTTGCTGTTGCAGGCTGGATTACCGATAATTATAAAACTGTTGAAGGAACAATAAACTGGTTAATGGTATGGATTATTCCTGCCGGAATCGCTTTTGCCGTATTTTTAATTTTTGCTCTATTATTTCAGGATAAAAATAAATTAGCAAATGAAATTTAGGTATTTTTAAAACAAAAAAAATGAGTGTAACTTTTGATAGAAGAACTGCTATAAAAGGAATTCTTGCCGGAACTGTGACTTTAGGCATTCCGACAGATTTATTTGCTTTGGCTAAACCTGACGAAGAACTTAAATTAGATTCGATGCTGAAAGGAAGAATTAACCATTCCGTAGCTCGTTGGTGCTTTAATGATTTTGATATTGAAACACTTTGTTCAGAAGCTAAAAAAATTGGAATTACCGGTATTGATCTGGTTGGCCCAAAAGACTGGCCGATATTAAAGAAACACAATCTTGTTTCTACTATGTGCAATGGTGCAGAGTTAAATCTTGTCGATGGTTTCAACGACCAAAAGTTTCATGAACAGCTGATTAAAAATTATACCGAAATGATTCCGCTTGTAGCTCAGGCCGGCTATAAAAACCTGATTTGCTTTAGTGGAAACACAAGAGGGAAAACAGATGAAGAAGGCTGGAATAATTGTGTACTTGGATTGCAGAAATTGATTCCATTAGCAGAGAAACATAACGTAATCCTGGTTATGGAACTATTAAACAGCAAGATCAACCATAAAGATTATCAATGCAGTAAAACATCCTGGGGAGTAGAATTAGCAAAACGGATCAACTCTGAAAATTTTAAACTGCTCTATGACATTTACCATATGCAAATTGACGAAGGCGATGTTATCAGAACCATTCAGGAAAACCACAAATACATTGTTCACTACCATACGGGCGGTGTTCCGGGTCGAAATGAAATCGATGAAACGCAGGAACTCAATTATAGTGCAATAATGAAAGCTATTGCAAATACTGGTTTTACAGGTTTTGTGGGACAAGAATTTATTCCAAAACAAAAAGATAAAATAGCCTCTTTGAAAAAGGCAATTGCAATTTGTGATATCTAATTTAATAAAGTAAAACAATGATAAAGAGAAGAGATTTTATAATTAATAGTGGTCTGGCTTTAGGTGCATTGGCAATCGCTCCTTCCCTTGCGTTTTCGGCTAAGCCAAAAAATATTGGACTTCAGTTATATACTTTGAGAGAAGATTTTTCTAAAAATGTCAAAGGAGTTTTAGAACATGTGGCCAAATCAGGCTACAAAGAAGTTGAAACGTATGGATTCTCAGCTGACAAAGGTTTTTTTGGCACTTCTGCAAAAGATTTCAAAAAAATATTGGTTGATAATGGACTTAAAGCACCAAGCGGACATTATGATTTTAATTCTTTTATAAAAGATAACAATGCTGATTTTCTAAAAGCTTGTATTGAAGGTGCCAATCAATTAGGAAGTGAGTATATAACTGTTCCCTGGCTGGATGAACAATTAAGAGGTGACTTAGACAGTTACAAAAGAATTGCGCAGAAAATAAATGAAGCAGCGGTTTTATGTAAACAATCAGGATTAAAATTAGCGTATCATAACCATGATTTTGAATTTAAAAAGTATGGAAATCAAACAGGATATGATATTTTACTACAGGAAACGGATAAAAAGTTAGTTGATTTTGAACTGGATTTATACTGGGTAGTCCGTTCAGGAAATGATCCTTTGCAAATGTTCAAAGCGAATCCGGGCCGATTTACGATGTGGCACGTAAAAGACATGGATAAATCCAAAGCAGAATGGAATACCGAAGTTGGCGAAGGAAGCATCAACTTTAAAGACATATTCGCACAGGCTAAACTATCCGGAATGCAGCACTTTTTTGTGGAACAGGAAACGAATTACTCTCCAAATCCAATGGAATCTGTTAAAACAAGCTGGGATTTTGTTGCTAAAAATTTGATTTAGGCAGTATAATGCAGCAGAGGATGGTATTCGTAAATTCAAATCCCCCCATGGTCACTATAAATTTTGAAAGCTTGAGAATGTAGATTCTTGGGCTTTTTTTTATGATTCGAAATTTATGATTTTTAGCAGCATTAGTGTTTATGGAAAGATTGGGTTCAATCTCCGTCAAAGGGGTCTAAAATTCCGGACTTATTTTTATTTGCATATTAATAATAGAGTTGTTAAGTTCACTTTGTCAAATAATAACTTTCAAAATTGTTTTGACAATTAAATTGAGACTCTATTTATTTTTACAATAAAATGCAAAAGAATTATTCTACGAAATTGACAGATCATTACAATTCCTATTTTGGAATTTCTGGAAAAAAAAATAAAATGGGAAATAGGCCCAACATGGAAAACTCATCCCGAGTTCTTTATTTTAGAATTTGATCCAAATAAAATTCACAATATGTGGACGTATTGTACTGTTGGAATGTCAGCTGATTTAATAGATGATAACTTAATTGAATTAGTCATTTATTCTCCGAGACAAGATAATTCTTTGGCCGAATTATTGACTGTTCATGCATCCCATCACAGATTAACCCCTTTTAATATTCATCATACCTCAAATATCGGAAGACCCTGGCTTGAAAATTCTGTCTGCGACCATGCCTTTATTTCATTACCTTATCTTGACGGAGAAAATCTGGAAATTTTTCAATTTGATGAAAAGGTAATTCATTGTTATTGGCTTATCCCAATTACAGAAAAAGAACGGGATTACAAAATAGAATATGGCTGTGAGGCATTAGAAGAATTATTCGAGAAAAAAGAATTGGATTATTTAAATCCTTTGAGAACTTGCTTAGTTTAAATCTTTGATAAAGCAGAAAATTTATATAAGATAATTGATAATAACTTGGGTATCATATATCAAATATTAATTTGCATATTAAATTAAATATAGAAATCTTGAAACAAGAAGTAATAAAAAATATATCTACCGAAAACGGAGCAAATGAATTTCAAGTTCGTTTGCTTAAAAATGATGGAGTTGGACTTTTGACAACTAAAAATGAAGAAAACTACCTTATTCTTGACAGTATAGAATTCTGGTATGACTTAATACAACACGAGTATCCAAAAAAGAAAAAATGCAGTTGCAAAAGCGAATGGTTTAATGTTGCATTTAATTATATACCAAGAGCTGGAACGGATGATTTCAGGGAAGTACGAATTGTAACAACTTGCGTCCTTTGTAATAAAATTTCTAAACCAATTTCAATAGACATTGATTATTCTCCAACTAAAGAATTAATTGGAAATCCCATTACCTTTTGTCCGAAGCCAAAGATTAAATATAAGTTTCAGGAATTGACAAGTTATTGGTCAGGGGACAATTTAAAAGACCTTTTGCAGTTCATTTTCTACGGCTTAAATCTTAATGTTTATTGTTGGTTTTCTCAACATCCAGAAAATAAAAGGAGATTTGAAAAAGTATCATTTGAAAAAGCAATACAAATTATCACAGTCAATCACAAATACTTAAACTTCTATTTTTCGGAAAAGGAATTAGAAACCTCGAAATATATAAAGTTCATTGACGATAATGGAATATATTTAAAAGAAGGTATTTGGCGAAGAGATGAAATAATACAACTAACAGCTCCCTATGTAATTATGGGCTATGGACTTTTGTACTACATAAATTTTTGTAATCAGTATCTTGACAAAGGAAATGTAGAAGATAAGTCCAGTCAGTTTGAAAAAATAACAACTCAACTGAAAAATTGGCTTGAAGAAAAATTTGTAACTAAACGAGGGGTAAATTGCTTTGACGGACAGGAAGCATATGAAAAACTTATGTTAAAGAAAAATGAAAAAAGATAATTACGACACTTAAAATCTTCAAATCCTGTAAAAGATTAGATCCCATCAAAACTTCTAATACTTAAAAAGCCTTTCAAAATCAACGACTTTGAAAGGCTTTTAAGCAGGAATAAATAATGTACCTAAATTTATTCCTTAATTAATTTTTCTACTTTGATTCCTTTCTCAGTAGTGATTCTGACAAAGTAAAGTCCGTTTGGTTTATTCGAAATATCAAACTTAGATGTAGTATCATTTTCAATTGCAGTTTGAAGCAGTCTTCCCTGAACATCAAACAGTTCAATGTATTTTATAATAGTATCACTGCTGATATTTACATTACCTTTAGTAGGATTTGGATATAATGAAATACTTTTATCAACTTCAAAATCCTTATTTCCTAATGATTCAAAAACAGTTTCAGCTTTATTGGTTTCAATTGGTGCATTGTAATCAAAAAAGATATTAGCCGTTTTGTCTACGTAATCACCATTAAGAAGATCATCGTTTGTTTTAATTTTGAATAAAATATTTCCGTGCCCTCCTACAGGGTTTTTCTGTTTAGAAGTAGAAGAAGCAGCCAAATGGATTTTTTCAAAAACAAATTCAACAATATTTCCGTGAATAACCGTCTTAGAAGAATGTGATGAATTTAATAGCTGTAAAGAACTGATATCATATTTACTTTCATCAACAGCGATTTTCACAACTATATTCTCAGCTTCATACGTTCCGGTATTTTCAAAATTGACAATGTAATGCAAATATTCGCCAATTGTGCCTGGAGAAACGCTCTCGCCTTCCAGACAGGTAATATCATTAGGATCAAATGAACCTACAACGGTTTGATGATACGTAAAACTATTATCAGCAGGCGATTCATCTCCCGAAACCGGCGTTATGGCAACTGTAAAATGGAATATATCACCATTATTCACCGCTGGAGTTTCTACCGGACTATTTACATTGAATTCGAGATCAATTGTACGACTTTCAAAAGGCAGCAGACCATTATAAGCCCATTCTAAATTATTCGTTGTTTCGGTATCAACTACTGGTGTAGCCGACAGCAAATCCATTTTTGAATCATCAAAAGCTAATGTAATAGTACCTGAAAGCACCTGATTCCCTTTATTTTTATAAACAATTCTGTATGCTGAATCAAAGCCCGGTCTTGCAGGCGTGATTGGACTGATTACTATTTCTACATCTGGATGTACACCATTGGCTGACAAACAAAAACTTTGGTAATTCGTATTGTAATTATTATCTGTAAAGTTAATTGTTGCTGATGCAGGTGAGATATTGAATGCTGCTGCGTTTTCTATGTTTGGAAAGATACTATAAGTTCCTGCCTGGGTATAGAATGTAGAAGTTCCGTCAGTATTTGTAAAAGCTGATCCGATAGTAGTTCCATCGTTTATATCAATTCTGATGTTCGGATGCAATGGATCGTTAAGATTACAGCCGTTATTATTTCCGTCAAATATTGTGGTTCCTACTACTGTATTGTGTTGTCCTCCCGGAGTGAAGCTGCAGTAAGAATTAGCTACTGTTGTTGTCATTCCCATGCTGTTTAATTGTGATTGCACATACCCCATTTGAGCATCATCGGCACAAATGTAAGCTAAGCCCGGATTTCCGGAAAAATCGAGATTGCTTTCGTTGCGCCCGTTTTTCATGAATAAATTCGTGAGCAAATTATTGGCACAATGTAAACCTGAAAGATTTTTTAATGAACTCACATCAAGGGTTGTAATTTGATTGTTAGTACAAGATACAGTATGAAGTTCAGGGCAATTACTTACATCAAGATTTGTAATTTGATTAAATCTGCAATCAATAGACCTCAAATTTGATAAAGTACTGATATCAATATTCGTTAATTGATTGTTTCTGCATTCTATATCCAAAAGATTGGTCAAAGCTGTAAGATCAATAGACGTAAGCTGATTAACACTGCATCCTAAATATAATAATGACGTTAAACTGCTGATATCAAGATTTGTCAGCTCATTACCGCTGCAATATAAGCTTGTGAGTTTGGTCAGGTTATTTACATTCAGTCCGGAAAGTTTATTAGCACCGCATTGCAAATAGTCAAGGTTGGTTAAATTATTTACATCCAGCGTAGTCAGTTTGTTGTTGTTGCAGCTTAAGCTAGTCAGGTTTGTAAACGTATTTACATCCAAATTGGTTAGTAAATTATTGCCACAATGCAGTTTAGTAAGCTGGGTTAGTCCGCTTAAATCTAATGTTGTAAGTGTGTTATAACTACAATTCAATGTTGTTATATTCGGCATAGTGGAAACATTCAAAGTACTTATAGTATTATAGGAACAGTCTAAGTCTTTAATATTTACCAATCCAACCATATTCAGATTTGACAATTGATTATGAGCGTAATTCAAATTTGACAATTGTGTCAATCCTATCAAATCTAAACTCATCAATAAATTATAAGAACAATCTAAAGTAGTCAGATTTGTCAACCCGTTTACAATTAACGAGGGAAGACGGTTTTTGGAACATTTTAATTGTTCCAGCAGCGTTAAATTATTTACATTCAAAGAAGTAATTACGTTTCCTAATGCTCCTAATACGCCATCATAACCATAATTGGAACAATCTAAATATTTTAGTTTTGTTAATCCCCCAACAGCTAAAGAAGTAATTTGGTTGCCAATTGCGTTTATCGAAATATGATTCGAACAATCTAAATATTCCAGATTTGATAATCCGCTTACATCTAAACTTCCCAGTACGTTATTATTACAGTCCAAATGCTTTAAATTAGGAACGCTGCTTAAGTCGATATTGCTTATTTTATTTATACCAAAATTCAATGAAGTCAGATTCGTCAAATTAGTTAAATTCAGACTTGTCAGTTTGTTATTATTACAATTTAACGAAGCAAGGTTGTTTAAGCCATTTAAATTTAAACTTGTCAATAAACCATTAGAACAGTTGATAGATTTGATATTGGTCGTTCCCGAACCGTTTACAGTCAAACTGGTAGTCTGATTATTAAACATATAAATATTAGCAAGATTGTTAAAGCCTGATACATTTAATGTGATACTTGCCGGACTTAAATTCAAATTGAGGTTTTCAATATTCGGAAAACCATTTAAGGTTAAAACTGAATTAGAACCTGTGTATTGAAATGTTTTTAAAGCTGTTAAGTCGGATCCATTAATAACTAAATTATCAGGCAAATAGGAACATGCCAAGGTTTTAAGATTGCTTAATCCATTTAGATTTAGAATTGTAATATGATTTTCGCCGCAGCTTAAATCTGTTAAAAGAGTTGTACTGCTTAAATCTAAACTTGTAATTTGATTGTAAAAGCAAGAAAGATAAGTAAGTTTAGTCAGAGTACTAACATCCAGACTGGTAAGCATGTTATAATTACACTCCAGTTTATCAAGATTTGTTACACCATTTAAGTTCAGATTAGCCAAATTATTATAACTACACATCAATGATTTAAGATTGGTTAATCCGCTTACATTAAGATTGGTGAGTTTATTAGTTTCGCAGAGCAGTATATCCAGATTGGTTAACCCGGTAAGATCAAGGCTTGTCAGTTGATTGTTGCTGCAAAATAAAGTTTTAAGATTAGCTGAGCCATTAACATTAAGGTTTTTCAGTTTATTGTTACTGCAGAATAAAATTTTAAGATTATTCAAACCACTAATATTCAGACTTGTTAGTTGGTTTTGGTCCAGAAAAAGGTTGACAAGATTGGTTAATGTACTAACATTGAATGTAGTCAGATAATTGACGGAACAATTTAAGTTCGTCAGATTGGTTAAAGCTGTAACATCAAGGTTTAAAAGAATGTTACTGGAACAATCTAAATTTTTAAGATTGGCAAAACTGGCAATCCCGGTTAAATTAAGAATTCCTGAATTCGAAACTTTCAGCTGAAATACTTCCAAAGCTTCATTTACATCAATTTCGCCGTTGTTGTTGGCGTCGATTTTAATTGAGATTCCGGCAGCATTTAGTGCTATGGAATTTGTAACATCAGCTTCCAGCAATTTGACTTTGAAATTTGCATCGGGGATAGCAACATTTTGTGCCTTTACTATCGTGGTCAGTAATAGCACAAACAAAAGTATTTTTCTTTGCATAATAATTATTTAGGATTAATTTATAGTTTGGAGATATCTCTTATAAGGATTTGATCAGTTCCTGTAGTTTTTCCTTTTTACTTTGAGCTATTGGAATGTTGCTGTTATCCGCCATAATTACATAACCGCCATCTGATTTTATATACGATTTCAAATAGGAAAGGTTAATTAAATGCGATTGATGAATACGCTCAAAACCATGTTCAGTGAGCATTTCTTCATATTCTTTTAATGTTTTCGAGATTAAAACCGGTTTATGGTTCTTTATAAAAAACTCGGTATAATTGGCTTTCGCTTCGCAACGAATAATATCTGCAACTTCAAACAAATGAATTCCGTCACTTGTTGATAAAGCGATTCGTTTGAAATTATCTACTTTTTTCCGAATGTTTTCGAGCAGCAAATCAATGTTTTCAAAAGAGTTCTTTTTACCAGCTGCTTCTTTTATTTTTACTATTGTATCCTGTAATTCTTCAGGATCTACGGGTTTCAGAATAAAATCTAAAGCACTGAACTTAAAAGCTTTCAAAGCATATTGCTCATGTGCTGTAATGAAAACAACATGTGCTTTTACTTTTCCGTTTACTTTTGAAAGGTTTTCCAAAATATCAAAACCGGTCCCATCAGTGAGATGAATATCAAGAAAAATAACCTGAGGGCGCAATTTTTCAATAGCAGCTATCCCTGTTTTGACACTTTCGGCTTCACCCACAATAAAAATATCATTGGTGTAACGTTCTAAAAGTGCTTTTAAACCGGTTCGTAAATGTTTATCATCGTCAATTAGTAATGCTGTTATCATGGGCTTTGTATTATGATATGTATTGAACAGGCAAATACAATATTGCTTTTGTACCTGTTTGTTTGTTTGAATTTAATTCCAGAATTTCAATTTTTGCTGATTTGGATGTAATAGATTCCATAATCTTAAGGCGTTTTTTTGTAATATCCAACGCCATCGACTGATGTGCCGTAACCGAATTTTCTTTTAAAATTTTAGACTCTGATAGTCCAATACCGTCATCGGTAATGGTGCAGATCAACTGATTGTTTTGAACATCAAAATCAACATTTATTTTTCCCTTTCCTTCTTTTGGAACAAGACCATGAAGAATCGCATTTTCAACAAAAGGCTGAATTAGCAAAGGAGGTAGTCCCACATTAAATTCGACATTTTCGCTTGAATTGATTTCGAATTCAAACTTATTCTCAAAACGAAGCTGTTCCAATTCCAGATAATTTTGAAGACTTTCAATTTCCTTATCAATCGGGATAAGAGAACCTTTAGAATATTCAAGTGTCAGACGCATCAGTTTCGAAAATTTCGACAAATATTTTAGCGCCGAATCGGTTCCGTTTTGTACAATAAAACTTGATATTGAACTCAGACAGTTGAATACAAAATGAGGGTTCATTTGCAGATGCAGAGCCTTTTGTTCATATTCCGCTAATTCTTTTTTAATTGTGAGCTGGCGTTTTACCTGCATTCGATTATAAATGACCCAGCCTAAAACAATGAGTAAAATCCCTCCCAAAACAGAGAACACAATCAACTGAAATTCTCTTTTGTGCTTTTCAGAAAGTAAGGCCTCTTTTTTCTTATACTCATAATTCATTTCAGCCATTGCAAACTTTTTGCTGGTTTCCTGATTACTGATACTGTCACGGGCAATAATTGAATTTTTATAATGAGCCAGTGCTGCTTCAGGTTCTTTTAAGGATTCATACAATTCACTTAACAATTCTTCCGAGTGATACGTTTGATCCAGAACACCAATTTCCTCAGCATAGGCTAATGATTTCGCAGCAAAATGTACAGCCTCTTTATATTTTTTCTGCTCCTGCAATAACAATCCAATGTTATACAAAGCCAGGGAAGCTCCGAATTTATTCTGAATTTCCTCATAAAGAGCCAATGATTTCTGATAATATTCATTCGCCAGAATAAAATTCTTCTGTGCTTTGTAATAATCTCCTAAATAATTATTGAGTAATGCAGAACCGCGTTTGTTTTCATTTTTCTCAAATCCTTTTTGAGCTTTTCGGTAAAACTGAATTGCATTTTGATATTCCCCAGTTTCAAAATAAATAACACCAATGTTAGTCAATGTCATGGGAGCATTTTTTTCACTTAAAAGAGTTTGTATCTTGTATGCCTCTTTAAGATATTGCAATGCTTTAGGGTATTTTTGCTGGGATTTGTAAAGAATTCCAATATTATTCAGGGTTTTAGAAATGCCTTCCTTTTCGTCAATCTGTTGATATAATTTTAGCCCTGTTTCATAATTTTTTAAAGATGAGGTATAATCGCCTTGTTCTGAATAGACCACTCCTGAACTTGTAAAAGCACGTGCCAGACCGCTTTTTATCCTCTTTTTTATTCGTTTCTTTTTGTAATGCGGTTTCAAATTCTACTTGTGCCTTTTTAAAAAATTTCAGTGCCCCCTCATAATTTCCCAGAATAATAGAAGCATTTCCTTTGTTTACATAAGCTGTTGCAAGTCCAAAATGGTATTCTTTTTTTAAACTGATAATAATTGCTTTTTGAGCGTAGGAAAAAGTCAAATCAGGGTCGATTTCTTTATATAAATCGGCTATTTTATTGTACCTATCAGCTTTTACAGTATCCATTTTAGTATGCTCAACAATTCTTTTTAAACTATCCAGCTGAGCATTTTGCGCATGGAATATTCCGCAGATATGAAAGACGAAAAAGAAAATTATAAGATGTAATTTTAGATTCACTTTTCTTGTTTTTGGTTGTTGTCTGACAAATGTATAATATGTTTCTTAGTATTATAATAACAATTATTATTTACAACGTTCTGATTATTATTTGATTCTTTTGACTTATTGTGAAAGAATTAAAACGATATTACATTAAATGATTAGTGATTTATCCCAATAAGAGAAAATTTTAGGTTTTATCAATTTTGCTATAAAACCTACAAATTATACAAAATCATTATTAGTAATCTTTCTTTGATTAAAAAAAACACATACTTTTACCGCCGAAAATAACCGAATTATACTACATGAGGAAACTTTACTTCTTAACATTACTTTTTATTTTAATCATTTCTACTGCTGCCTACAGTTATAATTGTAACGATAGAAATAATTTTACTAATAGGAATTGCAGCAATTTTATAGCACCGGGCGTCGATTTTAATTTTACCAATGATGGTGCCTGCTCGGGAACTCCTGT
Organism: Flavobacterium gyeonganense; assembly: GCF_029625295.1. Classification (NCBI taxonomy): domain Bacteria; kingdom Pseudomonadati; phylum Bacteroidota; class Flavobacteriia; order Flavobacteriales; family Flavobacteriaceae; genus Flavobacterium; species Flavobacterium gyeonganense. The sequence goes on from NZ_CP121112.1 coordinate 1,014,824, forward strand.
TACATTTACCCCAATAGTAACCGGAAGCGCACCCTTTTCTTACAAATGGGATTTTGGAGACGGAACCACTTCAACAGAAATGAATCCAAGTCATAACTTTACAGCAGTTGGCTGCGGAACTCAAAAATTTACTGTAAAACTAACAGTCACAGATGCTACTGGTCAGGTAAATTCGATAACGAAAGACGTTTTTGTAAAAGAAAAACCTGATTTAAAATTTACAGACCTGAATGGGTCTAATAAGCCTTTTGAAAGATGCGGGGATAATAACTCAAATCCAAAATACACTATTACTGTTGTAAACAGTTCAGCTTCTGCTTCCTGTGTGACATCTTACAATGTTAACTGGGGAGATGGAAGTACGGAGACAAATGTAACTTTTCCAAAAAGCCACGAATACCAAAAACTGGGTTCTTTTAATATGGTGATTACAGGCGTTGGAAATAATAGCTGTAATAACTCTGTAACGTATGTAGTTAAAAATTCCAATAACCCAATTGGTGCACTTATCGCTCCGGGAAACACAACTAACTTATGTATACCTGTTGAACCAATGAATTTTGCCATTGGATCATGGGCACTTAATCCTTCTGACACTAAATATTATATTGATTATGGTGATGGTAGCCAAACTGAGCCATATACTCAGGCTCAATTGGAAGCTTCTGTTTACTATAATGCTGCAAATCCAATAGCTTCACAAAATTTTCCTATTCCTCACAAATTCACAAAAGCTAACTGTGACAGAGGTGGTAGTACTGTAACCCTGATTATAAGAACAAGTTGTGGGCAAACTGAACTTAGTGCCGGAACTATAAAAATATTAGATGTTCCGGTAATAAGCTATACGGTACCTAAGGTCGCTTGTGTTAACAAAGGTGTATCTTTCAGCAATTCGACCTATGCAGGTTATACTAATGGCTGTAGTACTGTCAATGTTTATACTTGGGATTTTGGAGATGGAACACCAGTATCCAGAGAGGTTAATCCGTATCACGTATATACAAAACCGGGAAAATATAAAGTTACCCTGAGTGCAACTACACCATGTGGGGCAGGTATCACTCCTCCTCCTCAAGAAATATGTGTTGAACCTGTATTGCAGCCTGATTTTACTTTTGGTAATGCCTGTGCTAACAATACTATTCAAGTGACCAATACAACTGACACAAGTTTAATTTGTGGCGCAGAAAATTATTCCTGGGAGGTTTATAATTATGTTCCTGGATTCTGTGGTAAAGAGACATTCCCGGGATCGCAAAGAGGACAATGGGATTATGCTCCCGGCTATAACTCATCATCAAAAAATCCGGTTTTCATTTTTGCGACACCAGGTACTTATTATTTAAGACTATCAACCTGGAACTCATGTAGTATCTATCCCCAAACCAAAGAAAAAATAATAGAGGTAAAAAAGAAACCTGTTATTTCCATAAAACCAATTTCAGATTTTTGTAAAACGGCAACGATTTACCCTGAAGGAAAAGTAGAAGAAACCTGTTCTCCTGCTTCAGAAATAACATACGAATGGAGTTTCCCTGGAGGTACACCTTCAAGTTCTACGTTACTTAATCCTGGCCCTATCAATTATACCAAAACAGGTAATTATGAAGCCATTTTTAAGGTTACAAATAGTTGTGGTACAGAAACAAAGAGTACAAGATTCTCTGTAGATATGGTTCTTTCTCCTGTTATAACTCCTAAAACAGCAAAAATATGCAGTGGTAATTCTTTTCAAGTTACACCTGTAAGCAACGGCACAACCGATAATGTCCCCTCAGGAACTACTTATGTATGGTCTAATCCAATAGTTTCTCCTCCGGGTGCAATAAGTGGTGCGAGTGCGCAATCGAGTCCTAGAACAAGTATTAGTCAGACATTAATAAACAATACAGCTAGTCCGGCAACAGTAACGTATACTGTGTCGCCAATATCGACTTCATGCCCTGGGCCTGATTTTACAGTTACCGTTACGGTAGAACCAACAATAAAAGTAGTTCAGACTATAAAAAATGGCAAATGTTATGGGTCAAATGACGGGAGTATCAGCATAGCTGTAAGTGGAGGAACACCTTATGCAACAGGAACCCCCTACATAATATCCTGGACAAGTCCTAACGGATTTACGAGTTCAGATCAGGATATCTCTAATTTAAAAGCGGGTACCTATTATTTATCAATCAGAGATAATGGAGGCTGTCCTTTTACTACTTCATATTATGTCTCAGAGCCGGGAGAATTTAGAATTACAGGCGAAAGTAAAAATGACATCACCTGTTTTGGATTAAAAAACGGAACTATCAATACTTCTGTAACCGGCGGTACACCTCCTTACAATTTTGTCTGGACAAAAGATGGAAGTCCTTATCCCGGTAATTCCGGAAACCTGAATAATCTGGAAAAAGGAGTTTATCAGGTAAAAATAACGGAAGCCAATAATTGTGGTGGGCTTACAGGACAAAGTTTTACCATTATCGAGCCACCATTACTGGAAGTAAAATGGGAAAGCCAGGTTGATGTTTTATGCTACGGATATAATACTGGTGAAATTAATGTAAGTTCATCAGGAGGAAGACTTCCTCATCGTTACAGCTGGACAGGACCAAACGGATTTAGAAGTAATCTTCAAAATTTAAAGAACCTGTATGCCGGTACATATAATTTAACGGTTACAGATAATTCAGGTTGTACTGTTCCTCTGAAAGTAGAAATACTTCAAAATCCTGAAATTAAATTAAACTACTCTGTTACTCATTTAACTTGTTACAGCGTTAGGGATGGAGTTATAAAAATTAATTCTATCACAGGAGGAGTACCTTTTGCGACTGGCGATCCGTATATTATAAAATGGAGTAATTTAGGAACCGGCATGGAGCAATCTAATTTGTCTGCAGGAAACTATTTAATTACCATTACTGATGCCTTGGGATGTCCAAAAGATTTTCCTATAACGGTTAATAATGCACCGGTATTTATGATCAATCCGGACTTTCAAAATATTTCGTGTCACGGAGCAAATGATGCACATATCCGACTTAATCTTGTTGGCGGGCAGGCACCCCTTAAACTAGAATGGAGTGATGGTTCTACAGCCGGAATTGAAAGAAACAACCTTGGTCCGGGAAGCTATAAAGTAAAAATTACCGATGCTAAATTATGTGTAATCGAGGCAGAATATATCGTTGTTGATCCGCTTGAATTAAAAATAAGAGGAGATGTTTCAAACCCGCTTGACTGCGTTAAAGCAAATACCGGCGTTATAGACCTTATTGTTACAGGAGGTACAGCCCCTTATACATATGCCTGGTCTAATGGCGCAACAACTGAAGATTTAAGCCAGCTTACTCCTGACAACTACACTGTTACAGTAACAGACTCAAGAGGCTGTAAAAAGTCAGACACCTTTAAAATTATCCGATTTGAACAGCTTACCCCTACAATTGAAGTTTTAACTGATTTTAATTGTGATACCCGATTTGTAGATCAGACATTCGTAGGACATGTAAAAGGTGGAATTCCGCCTTATACTTTAAAATGGTCAGACGGAGTTGTTTCCGGTGTTAATGGCGAAATAATGAAAACCGATAATAAAGGATTAATCATTTTTACCGTGACCGATAGTTTTGGCTGTACTATGAATGCAAATCATAATGTGGTTAAACCTGTTTTAGGTGTCGCAAATTTCTCTACAAGCTCTTACGGAAAAGAGATGTTTGATCTTTATTCTATTTATGATCCGGTTAAATTTACAAATCAGGCCACAGGAGATTTCACAAGTACATCATGGGATTTTGGAGACGGTAATTTCTCAACAGAAACAAGTCCGGAGCACATTTATACCAGAGAAGGGACCTACACCATCAAACAAGTTGTGAACTATCCTTTTGGATGCCAGTATTCTTATGAAACCAGTATTCTTGTAGAAAAAGGATACAAGCTCGTTATGCCAAATGCCTTTACGCCTAACAATGACGGAATCAACGATTCTTTTGCACCTGTATTTCAGGGACTGAACAACGTTACTCTGGATATTTATGATACTTGGGGAGGTATTATTTATACAGAAAGCGGAGTAAACATTCATGGATGGCGTGGAAAAATTAAAGATCTGGATGCTGAAAACGGCAATTACTATTACAGGATAACGGCCAAAACGTTCTACAACCACACCGTAACAGAAAAAGGATCATTAACATTAATTAAATAAAAGCAACAGATTAAAATGAGATTAAGATTATTATTTGTTATACTGATAACATGTTGCTTTTACACCAAAACAAGAGCACAGGATCCTATTTTTACACAATATTTTTTAGTTCCCGAAACCCTAAATGCTGGTTTCACAGGTTTTATGGAAACTACCTACGCAGGAATTATTCATCGTGAGCAATGGCCTGAATTAGACCTAAGCGTTGATACTGATTATGCATTTGTAAATACCTGGAGTGACAAACTTAACAGTGGAATTGGCTTAAATGTTTTAAATCAAAGAGAAAACGCTTCCAAATATAATTTTACACAAATCAATGCCAATTATGCCTACAGGGTAAGAATAAATGATACCTGGACATTCAGACCGGGTATAGAAGCTGGTTTTGGTTTAAAATCATTTGCCTTTGGAAATTTATTACTGGAAGATCAGATTAATATAGGCGGTTCAAACAATGCAACTTCTATTGATCCACTGCTAGCTAATGACAGGATTACTTTTTTTGATGTATCTGCTGGAATGGTTTTCAATACAGATGATCTTTGGATTGGTCTTTCGATGAAACACCTCAACAGACCAAATATTGCCCTGAGTGCAAATGGAAACCTACCATTAAATACTTTTTTCTCGCTAAGCAGCGGATATGAATTTCTGGTAGCAGATTATATTGATGTATTGTTTTTTCCGTATGAAACTAAAATGTTTTTTACTTCAAACTACATGCAGCAAGGACGCTATAACCGATTTGATTTAGGTGCTTCAATCTTATTCGAAAAAATGTTTTTTGGAACAACATTCGTTACCAATCCTGCTAAAAACGGAATGAACAATGAATTACTAACCTCAGTCAATTTTTTCACAGGATTGCAATACGAACATTTACGATTAGGACTTTCATATGACCTTAATACTACCAAAATAGGAAGAACCGGAGGCGTTTATGAGCTTTCCTTAACCTATCAGTTTGATTTGTCACGAAAATGTTTCGGATGCCCAAATTACGGGGATAATTAAATTATTTTTCATTTACAAAATAGCCAGAAAAGAATTAAATCCAATTATTAAAAAATCAAAAGCCTCCCGACAATTCAGGAGGCTTTTGATTTTTATATTATTTGTTTTTAAGAAAAGTCTTTTCCTCTTCTATTAATGATGGTCCCATTTTTCTTTTGGCAGTTCAGAATATAATTCGATTAAATTATGTTCAGGATCTCTAAAATGTACTACTCTAATTCCCCAAGTTGGCATATCTTTAGGTTCGGTTAAAAACTTCACTCCTTTACTTTGTAATAAAATATAAGTTGCGTCAACACTATCCACTTCTATAATGACAGCCATTTTGTCCTGCAAAGTTTCATTTTTTTCCGCTTTTTCATTGATGGCAAGACTCATTAGTTCTGCCTTAAACAAAGCAAGACCTGAGGGGATACCGATATTAAAACTGGCAAAATTATCACCTGGTTTTCCCCACGTACATTCTAAGCCAAGAATATCATTGTAAAAAGTAAAACAATTGTCAAAGTCATTTACTAAAAGTCTAATATTGCTAAATTTCATTTTGCTTATTTTATTTATTTATAAATGCAAAACTACTTTTCACTTATCGTTGTCAATTGTAAAAATCGGTCGTTTTTATTCTCAAACAATTCAGTTGGGTTATTCCCTGTTACTTTTTTCAGGTCTTTTATAAAATGTGACTGATCAAAATAATTACGTTCAGGGTAAAGCTTTCCCTTCTTGATATGTTTGTAAGAAGCATAACATTTTAAAATTTTACAATAGGACTTTAGAGAAACACCAAATCTGCTTTTAAAATAGCGATTAATTTGCCGGCTCGTCCAAAAAACCTGTTTTGAATAATCTTCAACTGTCTGTTCACCATTTGTTTGATATAATAGAGAGAAAAGCTTTTGCTTTCTACTATCAATTCTTTTCTGACCATTTAAAATCGAAAGCATTCTTTTATCCAATTTATATGTTACACTTTCCAAATCTTCAAATAAAGTTGTATCTAATTCCCAAAAATTGCTTTCTTTTATTTCTTCACTATCACAAAATGATGCAACACTTTGCTGTACAATATAGTCAGCCGCCAATAACTTAAAACGAATTCCGAAAAGCTGAACATTGGGATCAATGGATATTTCTACTTGTTTGGTCCACAATCCGGTTAATGAAATTTCTTCCTGCTGATGGTTATTAAATGATACAATCAAATCAAAACAGCCGTCCGGCAGAATAGTAAAATCAAGTTTCTGATCTGATGAATTATCGAACCACCAATAGTTCTTAACAAAATCACTTAAAGCTACATCTGGTTGAAATTCTTTATAAATCATTTATTTTTTTATCTGTTAGTTTACAAGACTTGTCTTTCACGTACTTATCTATAATATATTTGGTGACGGGTCTTAATGGCTTTTTATTTTCTGGATGCCTTCCGTGTGTATTAAAAAATTCTACACTATCGTTTACTTTCGTATACCAGATAATTGCTTCTCCGTTTTTAAAAAAAGTAGTGGTATCACACACCTGAATTTTTCTAAGGTTAATGATTCTTTCATCAAAAGGTTCGACAACATTGTAAGTTCCTATTCCCTGTATTTCTAAATCACAGCTTACCTCTTCATAATGATCACCTGACCATTGCATGCATTCGCTTTTTTGTGCAAAGTAATAATAAACTAAAAGACCTAGAAAAAAAAGTATTCCTATTCCGACCCATTTATTCCGTTTTATCCAATCATTCTTTTCTTGGACTGGCTCACTTTCAATGCCCAAAAATAATTCTACTGGCTCAAGAACTTGTGTTGTTTTAACTTCTTTTAAAATATTTTCTTCTTTTGGAATTTCATGATCTAAGATTACGCATTCTTCTTCCTTAAGCAATGCTGTTTTGTTTAAATTTTCTTCTTCCGATGAATTTCTCTCTTCATTTAATTTTTCTCTTTGAATCGAATCTTCATTTTTAACTTCGCTTTCAATTTCAAACTCTTGAACTGTTTCTGTTTCATCTATCAAATTCTTTTCTTCTTCCGTATTTTTCTGACCATTGATATAATGTTTTTTAAACTTTGCAAAAGGTCTAAATTCAAAATCAACTAAAACTGCAGCAAAATTTATAGTATCAATTTTTGCTGGTTTCGTTTCTCCTTTAAAAAATCTTCCAACTTTTTTAAACTTATCGGTATAAGTAGTTGAAGTATCTTCATTATTTGAATCAAATTTAAATTTAAAAAAATCACTGTATGCATTTAAATCATCTGTGTTTTCATTTGATTTAAAAATCTTCCAACACAAATCCCTCAAGTTAGCTTGAGACGGATTATTCAAATAATTAGAATAAATCCCATCTTTTTCTTTTTCAAATTTACTTCTAACTGCTTCTTTATAATCATCTTCATTTAAAGTATTGTTATACATAGGCATCACTTTTTATACTATTTTTTTCCGGACATAATCGGATTTTTCCGGACATCTCAAACCTTTATAGGATTTAAATCGACTTTTCAGGGCGTCCCGGAATTCCGTATCAATTCAGGTTTGCTATGGTTGTTACTTTGCCTCAGAATCAAGTTAACGTTTTGATCTGCAGGTTAAAACAAATGTACAAAACTAGTTCAATTAAAAGTGCGGAAAACCGTAAGACGGACTTTATCCGGGAAGTATAAATAAAATTTTACTGTTCTGCGCACTTCACTTCCCAACCAAAATTTGGTATTGCCAAACAAGATCTGGACAGAATCCGGACAGCAATACCCATGTCTAATTTTTAAATCAAAAAACATGAAAACTTTATTTTTAATGGGAGCGTTTGCGTTATTGACAACTACATTATTTTCCTGCACAGCAGATGAATATGAAACTGAGGCTAAAAAAGAGGTTACACCCACTTATGCTGATGGTCCTGGTGATCAGCCTATCATTGTACCACCACCGCCAACTAAATAATTAATCAATTAAAAATCTGTAATTTATATTTAATTATTAATTTCGGGGAAAGTAAATTCTATGTTACGATCCCCGTTTTTTTGTTTCATCATTTTTCTTTTACTCCTTTCGTGCACGAAAAAAACAACTATTGTCCTTAATCAGAAAGCTATTAAAAAAGAAGCTGTTGATTTTAGAAATAAAGGAATTTCAAGCATGGAGAAAAAAACTTTAATACCGCTTTCTACAACTTCAACAAATCGAAAATAATTTTTGAGAAAATAAAAGACAGCAATAATATTGTTTACAATCTTATACAGATGGCTTCCATACAACAAATTAACGGTGACTATTATGGAAGTAAAGAAACCCTGACTGAGGCGTTACCTTACATTAGAAAAAAAGATGTTTACAGTGCTTCTGTCAATAATTTTTTTGGAATTGCAGACAAGGAACTTTCTATTTATGATGATGCTATTCATTATTACAAAGAAGCAATAAAAGAATGTACAGATTCTGTTTCAAAACAGGGACCGCTAAATAATATTGCAGTCGTATACATTCAGCAAAAAAAATACGACAAGGCAATACACATATTAAAAACTATTATCAATTCTGAAACACTGGACAAGCATTCTCTTACAAACAACAAAGCAAGGGTTTTGGACAATTTGGGCTATGCTTATTTTAAAAAGGGAATCCCGGAAAAAGGTCTTGTTTTGATGACCGAAAGTTTTAGACTAAGAAATCAGATTGATGACACTTACGGAGCTATTGAAAGTAATTTGCATCTGGCAGAATATTATACAAAAACTGATTCTGAAAAATCAAATGATTACGCTAAAAATGCGTATCAAATTGCTACTAAATCTAACAGTGTTGATGAGCGTTTAAAATCTTTAGCAATCTTAATAGCTAATGGTTCGGGAAGTACATATGCCCGAAAATACATTACACTAAACGACAGCATAATCAAGATTAGAAACAATTATAAAAACAAGTTTGCCAAAATCAAATACGATTCTAAAAAAGAAAAAGATGAAAACCAGAAACTTCGATTAGAAAAAGCTGAAAACTCACTTGCACTTCAGAAAGCAAAATATCAAAGAATCTTTTTTATAATTGGCATTATTTCACTATTCTTTCTACTGGCTTATCTGAAAAAACGTTATGAAAACCGAAATCGAATTGAAAAAATAAAAACAGCTTACGATACTGAAACCAGAATTGCCAAAGATATCCATGACGAACTGGCCAATGATGTTTTTCACGCTATTACTTACGCACAAACCCAGTCTTTAACTTCCCGGAACAATAAAGAAACCTTATTACAGAACCTCGACCATATTTATTCACGGGTTCGCGGAATTTCCAGAGAGAATAATGATATTGATACGGGACCAAATTATTCTGCTAATTTAAAAGAAATGTTTTCTACCTATAATAGCAGCAGTACCAATGTTATTATTACAAACATTGAAAAAGTAAACTGGGATTTGATTGAAGATTTAAAGAAGATTGCAATTCAACGCGTATTGCATGAATTAATGGTCAACATGAAAAAACACAGTAATGCTTCTATTGTCGTTGTAAAATTTGAAAGCAACCCGCATAATTTATTTATAGATTATTCGGACAACGGAAAAGGCTGTGAAAAATCAAAAATTATAAAAAATGGTTTACAAAATATGGAAAACCGTATTCTGGCCATAAAAGGAACAATTACTTTTGATACAGAACCCGATAAAGGTTTCAAAGCACAAATAACAATACCTAAATAAAAGCCTATGTTTAAAAAAGTAATAATAGCAGAAGATTTTGAAGAATTCAATTTAGCAGTCAAACAAACTTTAACTGATTTCAACATTATCAATTTTCAACATGCAAAATATTGTGATGATGCTTTTCTAAAAATAAGAAAAGCTATTCAGGATAATGAACCTTACGATTTATTAATTAGTGATCTTTCATTTAAAAAAGATCACCGTGAAGTAAAAATAATTAGCGGAGATGAACTAATTCAGAAAGTTCGTGAGATACAGCCCAATATTAAAATCATCGTCTACTCAATAGAAGACAAAGGAATTCGCATCAAATCACTTTTTGAAAATGCTGAAATTGATGCCTTTGTATTAAAAGGACGAAACAGTATCGAAGAACTTAAGAAAGCAATCAACATTATTTCGACTTCAGACCAAAAGTTCATCTCTCCAGAAGTAGCATCTGCCCTTCAGGAAAAAAACAACTACGAAATAGATGATGTTGATATTCAGATTCTAAAATACCTGTCTGCGGGTACTTCGCAGGATGAAATCATAGAGATTTTTAAAAATTCAGACATTAAGCCCAACAGCAAAAGTGCTGTCGAAAAAAGACTTTCAAAACTCAAAGACTTTTTTAAAGCGAACAATACCGTCCATCTGGTTTCGATTACAAAAGATATGGGGATAATTTAAATTCTCATCATTTTACTTTCAAGCTCCTTCGGGGGCTTTTTTTATTGCTAATATTTAAAATGATGGATTATGGTTTTCCGTAAAACACTGATTTAAAATAGGTTTAAGTTTGAATTATCAAAATCAATAACTAATTAAAACTTTTTAAATAATGAAAAAGTATTACGTAAATCAAAACGCTCAGCCAAATTGTGACCATGAAGTTCACACCGAAGATTGTATTTATTTGCCAACCTCATCAAACAGAAAATATTTAGGTGAATTTTCAGATTGTAAACCTGCTGTTGCCGAGGCTAAGAAAACCTATTCAAAATCAAACGGATGCAAAACTTGTTGTCCTGTTTGCCATACCAGCTAATCTGTCATGGGCTTTCGATTTCAAAAAAGAATTAAGCTTGGAGGCGGATTGGGATTAAATATTAGCAAATCCGGAATTTCTCCAAGTTTAAGAACTAAAATGGGCACATTTAGCAAATACGGCTATTCTGCAAAAACAGGCATACCCGGAGTCCGATACAAAAATAGCGGATGCTTTGTTCTGCTTGTCTTCACTGGACTTCTTACATTTTTAATTTATACACTTTAACTCTAATAATTATGGGATATCGAAAAGGATATTACAGAAAAGACGGAACTTATGTTCATGGACATTTTGCAAATAACAGATCCAAATCTTTTTCAGGTAAAAACAAAAATGGATGTACAATTCTGATTTTTCTATTTATTGCACTTAGTTCAGTCATGGCCTGCTCTGAATCATCTGAATCATCAGGAAATATTACAAATTCAGAATCTGGAAACAACTCAAGTTCGGGTTCAAATTCAAATTCAAATTGTCCCACTAAAACCTGTAAAGATTTTGCGACACAGGCACAAGCCCAGGCAGCTTATAATAGTAATCCGAAATGCTACAAAAACCTGGATGGGGATGGCAACGGAAAAGCCTGTGAATCTTTAAAATAATAACTACAAAACTATGATAACACTAGAACTTAAAAGCCATTTTTTACGATTATATCAAATGGCATTATCAGATGATCAGTTTGATGTTTTGGAACTTCAAATGCTATATCATTTTGCAGATGAAAGAGGCATTCCAAAAGAAGAACTTGATAAACTTTTTTTAAATCCTGTCAATACAGATTTTGTAGTTCCGGAAGCCCTAACTACAAAAATTGAATATCTGTATGATCTGGCAAGAATTATCTGGGCTGATGGAAAAGTAACGGATGACGAATTGAATATGCTTAGAAAATATTGCAGAAAATTCGATTTCGTTGAAGAAAACATCAATGATTTGTCTGAATATCTGATCGATTGCGTCCAGAAAAACATTGGTAAAGAAGAAATTATTAGTCAACTAAACGCTTAAGTTATGAAAACACTTTCACAATTATTTAGCTTAAAAAAATCCACAGATTCTTCTTCTAACCTTTTCGAAGAAAATGAAGAAGACAGAGAACAAATCAGAATTACCTATTATCAGAGCGGTTTCGCTGCTTCAATAAAAGCAACAGGCAAACCAATTGTCCTGAAAGCCTGTCTACAAAACTTATACATGAGTTTTGAAGATCAGTGCCGAAAACAAAAATTAGAGCAGGACAGATTAAAACAGCCCTATCGCGAAGAACAGGAAAAGAATCGCACAGAGCTCAAAAAGTGCGAAGCTGCAATTGGAATTTACGAAAAGAAGGAGCAGGATATCAACGAGTCTGCTGATCTGATAAAAAATGAAATCATCGAAGTAAAACGCAACCCTGACAAATTCGGAATTGAAGACGGTAAAGGTTTAAAGGCACAGTTTTATATTGGCTTGTTTTTGCTGCTCCCTATTACACTTTATGTTTTAGTGTTTTACATCTCGGCTTCTTATTCTGCTTTTTTCAAAGAATTCTCAAATAATAGTTTAACGGCAGCCATTTTTGATGCCGATGCCTTGACAAATTCCTTTAAAGCGAGCTGGCTAGAAGGTGTTTTAGTCGTAACCATTCCGTTTGTATTCATGGGATTAGGTTATGTAATTCATATGGTACAAAAAGGAAAAGGTATCAAAAATATTTTCAGAATGATTGCCCTTTTTCTCACTACCTTTTTATTTGATGCTTTATTAGCTTATCAAATCGAAAAAAAATTTATGAATTTAATAAAACCACAGATTCTGCTCCTTATAACTTAAATATCGCTTTGGGCGAGGCCGAATTCTGGATGATTATTTTTGCCGGTTTTGTTGTCTATATTATTTGGGGACTCGTTTTTGATTTTGTAATGAAAGAGTTTGAAAACATTGACAAAATCAGAGCGTTTATTAGAGGCAAAAAAGAAAATCTGTTAGATCTGGAAAAACTGAAAACAGAATATACCAATAAGATAAATGATTTCAAACAGCAGATTGTAACGGCAAACGGAAGAATTTCGGAACTTCAGTCTAAAATTGACGGATTTGTATTTCCGGTAAAAGAATACCTGCACTATCATCATCAATATAAAGAAGGATGGTTTCAGGCCATAAATACAGAAATTGCTTTGGCCCATAAAGAAAAAACAGAACTTCTGGAAAGCTGTGAACTTCACTCTGAAGAACATCTGAGCAAATTAAATCTTGTCGATCCTGACTTTCAGCATTTGGTATATTCTAAAAACTAATCCTATGAACAATATTCTAAAAATATTAACTATAACATCGTTATTCGTTTTGACATTTTCATGCAAACAGGAACCTGAAAAAGACAAAGAAGAAGTTAGCTCTAAAAACACTAAATCCGAAAATTATAATATTAGTATACTTCTCGATTTATCAGACAGAATTAGTATCCGGAAAAATTCTAACCCAACGATGGAATACTACCAAAGAGATTTAGGCTATATAAAATCGGTCTCAGAAGCTTTTACAGCACATTTAAAATCGAAAAGGATCAGGCAGATTGATGATAAAATGCAGTTATTTTTTAATCCCGAACCCAAAGATCCAGAGATCAATTCAATTTCACAGAAGTTAAAAATTGTTATTGATAAAAATAATGCTTCCAAGGATTTGCTGAATTCTATCAATGCAAATTACGCTTCACAGACTTCAAAAATATACGAATCTGCTATAAAAGATAACAACTTTATCGGCTCTGATATCTGGAGTTTTTTTGATACTAAAGTAAAAGACCAATGCATAGAAAGCGATGACCGAAATATTCTGGTTATACTAACAGATGGCTATATGTTTTATGACAATACTATAATGAAAGAAGAAAACCGGACATCCTACATTACTCCCGAATGGATTAGAAAAAATGGTTTAAATACCAAAGACTGGGAAAAGGATTTTAAGAATAAGGATTTTGGTTTTATTAAGACAAGTGATGATTTATCTAATCTGGAAGTCTTGGTTTTAGGAATTAATCCGAATCAGAATAATCCGTACGAAGAAAAAGTAATAAAAGCCTATTGGACAAAATGGTTTACCGAAATGAAGATTAAACATTTTGAAATCAAAAATGCTGATCTGCCTTCAAACACGGAAAAAATCATCAAAGATTTCATTTTAGAAAAAAAACCTGAATTTTATTTTAATTAAAATTTTATAATCAGCCTTTACGGATTTCCATAAAATACTGATTTTAATTGCCTCTACATTTGAATAATTAATTTAAACAACCAACTAATGGAAATCAATATTCAACTAAAATCATTAGCCGATAAAATCAATCAGCTAAAAAACAAAATTGACACAGAAGAATCTACCAAACACGCTTTTGTTTTGCCCTTTATACACGTTCTCGGATACGATGCTTTTAATCCGCTTGAAGTTGTGCCTGAGTTTACTGCTGATCTTGGCTTAAAAAAAGGAGAAAAAGTAGATTATGCTATTTTTCAGAACGGCGAACCCATTATAATTGTAGAATGCAAAAGCTGGAAAGAAAAACTGACCATTCATAATTCACAACTATTCCGCTATTTCCATGTTACCAAAACCAGATTCGCTCTTTTGACAAATGGAATCAATTATCAGTTCTTTACCGACCTGGATGCTCCGAATAAAATGGATGAAAAACCATTTCTGGAATTTGACATCACGAGTCTTAAAGAAAATACGATTAATGAAATCACCAAATTTCACAAGTCTAATTTTAATGTCGATAATATTGTCAGCAATGCGAGCTCTTTAAAATATATCAAGGAAATCAAAAAGCAGATCAACGCAGAGCTTGAAAATCCATCCAATGATTTCACTAAGCTTTTTGCTAATAAAGTATACACCGGAAGATTAACTGAAAAAGTAGTGGATGAGTTTAAAGATTTGGTTCAGAAATCATTGAGTCAATACATAAACGACCGGATTAATGACCGACTGAATGCTGCACTTACGAAAGAAACAATCAAGCAGCAGGATGAAGAAATCGTAATTCCTGAAGAAGAAGGCAAAATTGTAACCACTGAAGAAGAACTGGAAGCGTACAGAATTGTTGTGGCGATTTTGAGAAGAAAAAATTCCAATTAAGAGAATTGTACATCGGGACACTCAATCGTATTTCGGAATCCTTTTAGACGATAATAACCGTAAGCCACTGTGCAGACTGCATCTTAACGGAGGAAAAAAATACATCAGTCTTTTTAATGATAACAAAACAGAGTCAAAAACTGCCATTTTAGCCATCGAAGATATTTACCATTTTGAAAAAGAATTACTGGATACTGTGGAAATTTATGATGGTCAGGCTCAGATGTGAATATCATTTAAAAAGTGAATTTAAATCAAATTTTTAATTTAATAAATCAAAAATGGAATATAAAGTAGTACCGTTTGTCGCCTCAATTGATCCCAAAAGAGGAACCACAAATCATGTAGCCGAACAATTAGAAAGTTTAATAAAAAATTTCACCAATCAGGGTTGGGAATATGTACGTTTAGAAAGTGTATCAACATTTGTACATCCAGAATCAGGGTGTTTTGGAATTGGAGCTCAGCCTGGTTTCACAACAAATAATCAAATGGTTGTTTTTCAGAAAAAATGAAATATCTAATACTGTTCGTAATTCAAATATACTGGAAAGTAATACCTGCTTCTAAAAGAAAAAAATGCATTTTCAAAAAATCCTGCTCAAATTATGTTTTTGAAACCACTCAAAAAGAAGGTTTTATAAGCGGTTTAAAAGCATTCCGATTCCGATTCCAAAATTGCAGAGCTGGTTGTCAGGTTTTTAAAGATCCAGTAAATGGTAAAATCCAAATAATTCTTCCCTCTCAGATTATAGTTGAAAAAGAAGAAATGTCGGAAAGGTTAACTCATTGAAAACAAAAGGAATAAATCAAGTATAAATACTCATTTTAAAATACCAAATTATATTTAAATTTATTCCATTGACGAAGTGTAAAACCACGTCGCCCATGCTGAAAAACTACTCCATCCTGTCCTTGGTATTATTAATATTTTCCTGCAAAAAAGCTGATGCTCCTCCATCTCCGCAAATCAATTCTTTTTACAAAAAAGTAATCTCGGCAGATGACCGCAAAACAATAACACCCGAAGAAGCCAAAACGTTTCATGTTGACAAAACGTATCAATACGAATACAGAACCGGATATTCAGGACATTATGAGTATAATTATGATGTAAAAGGAGTTAATAGTAAAGGCGATTCGGTTTTTGGGAATATTAATGTCGAAGGAAAATACGGTGCTGGAATTTTAATAAACGACAGCATTAGAGATATCGAAATTAATACAGAGTGGATTTCTTACGGAAAGCTAAAAGGTTATGATAAAAAAAGAAACGAATATTATTTAATGGTCAAATAAACAAACACTTCACATGAAATATAACTTATTATTAATTCTCATGGTTGTTTTACTTTCTTCTTTTCAACCTGTCGAGAGCAGTGTTTTTATATGCGGGCCAAGAGGTGCTAAAAAATATCACTATTCTGAAAATTGCCGCGGACTTACTGCCTGCAGGCATGAAATTATAAAAACCTCGCTGAAACAGGCACAGGGTTATGGGCTCACACTTTGCGGTTGGGAAGATTAAAAACAAGAACCTCCCAGAATATATCTGAGAGGTTTATAGCTAATAGAATACTAAGCTGGTTCCCAAAGTTCAATTTTATTTCCTTCAGCATCCATAATATGCACAAATTTCCCGTAATCGTAAGTTGCAATATCATCCAGTATAGTTACCCCATTTTCTGTAAGCTGAGCTATTAATCCTTCAATGTTCTGAACGCGATAATTAATCATAAAATCTTTTTTCGACGGAGAAAAATAGTCATCTCCTTTTTTGAAAGGACTCCATTGAAGCGAGTTTATTTCTTCTGGTTTGTTGAGATCCCTGGATTCAAAACTGGAAGTACCCCAGTCACTGATTTCAAAACCTAAATTTTTGGCATACCAGTCTTTGGTTTTCTGCGGATCATCAGAAAAGAAAAAAATCCCGCCAATTCCTGTAACCTTTGGTATTAAATTATCTGCATTACTTTTTTGATCTTCCATATTTATTGTTTTGAGTTAGTCAAAATCTAAACTAATATAATCAAAATCAATTATATATTACTTTATTTAAAAACAAAAATCTTATCTAAACTACTTAATTTTAATTCCGTTTTATAAACAAAAAAAAACGGAAATAACTGATATATGTTATTTCCGTTTTTAATACTAATTCAAATAAATGTTTTTGATCAAAGATTATCTTTTATAAACTGTAATGATACCAGTCGTTTTGTCTTTTAATTTCAACTCTTTATTAGTAAGGTTCATGATATCGCTAACAGTGCTAATAGCACCCATAGTAATAGTTAAATCATTATGAGATCTTACGTAAGTTCCAGTTGTTTCAGTTTTGTTACACTCTGAACCGCTATAGTCTCCTATAACTGCAACATTGCTCAACTTTAATTCTAAATAATCTTTGGAACACCCACTTTGATTTTGCGGTGCATCAACTAACGTTTCATTTCCATTAGAATCTGCTGTACCAACCTGGCTTAACTCATACTTACCCTGAATTGGTACAATTGTTTCTCCGTCATTGTCATCATTGCTGCAAGATGTTGTTGCGAATAATCCAAAACTTAAGGCTAATACGTATAAAAAATTTCTAGTTTTCATGTTTTTTGTTTTTAAAAATTATAATTTGATTTTATTTTACGAATTTACATTCGATGCGATTCAAATCTGTTTCATAATTTTCAAAATAATTTACATAATTGATGTTTTAGTGATAAAAAAATACATTAAAACTAATTATACTACGAATTAAACAAAAAACCTTCTAAAATAACTTTCAGAAGGTTTTAATTGAGAAGAGTTTTCTGTTAATTCATGCTCCAAATTTTGGATTCATAGTTTTTTTTGAGCTCTCGTATCCACTTATATGACATAACCAATTTCCCAAATGTGTCCAAAAGGATCTTTTAGTTTCCCTATTCGCCAGTCTTCTTCTGTAGTCATGGGGCATATTGCTGTAGCACCAAATTTTAAAGCCTGGTCAAACAACTCATCTGCATTTTGGGTTGTAAGGATCAATCTGACAGGACTATTAAACTCTACATTAGGACTTATGTTTCCAAACTCCGGCTCTTCATCTCCAATAAAAAAGGAAGCATTTTCAAGGACTAATTCAGCACTTAATTTTCCGTTTGGCAATTCAAACTTTGCTTTTACCGTTGCATCAAAAGCAGAAACATAAAAATCAAGAGCTTTTTTACCATTATTTACAGTAAGAAAAGGTTTTATACTTATTGTTGTGTTAAGTGCCATTTATAATGAATTTTATTGTTATCTGTTATTTTTAAAAACTCCATTAATCTGTTGGATTAGCAATGAATAAACTATCATTTTTAAAATATAATGGGTTGATTAAAGGGTGCTCATTCATATACTGTTTATCTGACAACATAAAAATATTTTTTAGTGTTTGATTAATTACTCTGTAACCTTAACTCTAATTGGATATTTTATATTAAATAATCAATACTCATTATATTGAAATGTTGATTTACCTTTCCCACTCTCAATTGATATTTTATTTTTATGAGAATTAACACCAATGCATTTAAATGAGTAATAAACTTCAACTTTTTTAATTGGATTTTCGATAACATTTATACTGTCAATAATAAAACTAAAATTTTTAGGTGAAATTTTATTTTCAAATTTATATGAATCATACTCGTAAATATCGTTGTCAATATTATATAAATTTTGATATTTAACCCAAACATTATGCACTTTTTCAATTGGCTTATTTTCTTGATAATAGACAAAAGTATTTCTATCAAAAAAATGAACAAAATCAGCAAAACTTTTATATCTATAATTATTTCCTGAATTTAATTTAGCTTTTGACTCTAACAATCTAAAAGAAACGAATGCACTCTTTTCAACATTATTTTCTTTCAGTTTATAGGCAATTTGATATTGTATATAACTCGAGTCATTTGGATTTGAAACTATACTTGCAGAATAACCTTTACTAAATACATTTGTACTTACTAAAAATTTTCCATCAAATTTTCCCAGAATATAATCATTATAATTTTTTAAAGTGTCTAATGCTGTTGCATAATTATCATCAGGACCAGAATACATTGGCTCATTACAACAAGATGTCAATAAACCTAATAGCGTTATTAAAAATATAAGTTTTCTCATGATTTATTTTAATTTTGGTTATTTATAATTGCTTATAACAGATCTAAAATGTCTTCTAAATCTCAGAATACAATAGTATAGCTACTAAGGCAACTATTATTGTTAAAATATTATAGTAATATTTATACTACAAGATTCGTGCCGCAAATTCTGTCCAAAATCTTTCAAAAAAAAACCTCCCGAAAATTATAACTTTTCCGGGAGGTTCAATCCTACAACTATTAATAAAAAAAATGATATTATTTCCAGCCACCGCCTAAGTCTTTGTAGACATAGACTGCTGCGTTGAGCTGTTCTTTTTTGGTGTCTATCAATTCTAATTTTGATTCTAAAGCATCACGCTGTGTCATCAAAACTTCGAAATAATCTACTCTTGCCGATTTAAACAAATCATTCGAAACCTCAATCGATTTATTTAAGGCATCAACCTGCTGTGATTTTAAGTCGTAGCTTTTTTGTAAATTATCAATTTTAGAAAGCTGATTCGAAACTTCCAGATAGGCATTCAAGATCGTACGGTCGTAGTTGTACAACGCCTGAAGCTGTCTGGCATTGGCACTTGAAAACTCTGCTTTGATAGCATTTCTGTTGATCAGCGGTGCTGCAAGATCTCCTGCCAGCGAGTACAAGATAGATTCCGGAAACGTAAACAAATAAGACGGTTTAAAAGCCTGTACACCAAATGCTGCCGAAATATCCAATGAAGGATAAAACTCGGCACGGGCTACTTTTACATCTAATTTGGCCGCTACCAATTCTAATTCGGCTTGTTTCACATCGGGACGGTTCATCAATAACTGAGATGGAATTCCGGATTTTACTTCTGCAGGCAATAAAGTTAAAAAGTTAGTGTTCGTTCTCTTCACTTCCTGTGGATATCTTCCTAATAAGAAATTTATTTTATTCTCATTTTCTTTAATTTTCTGAAGAATATCAAACTCTAAACTTTTAGAAGTCAAAACCTCAGCCTGAAATTTCTGCACGCCAAGTTCTGTAGCTCTGGCAGCCTGCTTTTGAATTTTTACAATTTCTAAAGCATTTGTCTGCAATTCGATAGTCTGTTTTACAATATCAAGCTGACTGTCTAAAGCTAATAATTCGTAATACGAATCGGCTACCTCAGCAATCAGATTGGTGATCACAAAGTTTTTGCCTTCTACAGTTGCCAGATAGCGGTTTAGTGCCGCTTTTTTAGAATTGCGCAATTTTTTCCAGATATCTACTTCCCAATTAGCATAAGCAGCAATGGTAAAATCTCCTAAAGGATCTGGCATTTCTACACCTGGTTTAATTTCTGTAGTGGCATCACCCGCACCCTGACTGGTGTAGCGCCCTACTTTTTCTACTCCTGCTCCTGCGCGTACACCTACAGATGGCAGTAAAAGTCCTTTTTTAACACGAATATCATTTTTTGCAATTTCGATTTCCTGCAAAGTAATGTTTAGTTCCTGATTGTTTTTTAAGGCTGTATCAATTAAGTCAATCAGATTTTGATCCTTAAAAAATGTTCTCCACTTCATGGACCCCGTATTGACTGTATCCAGATTTTTGACTGCTCCAAAAGATTCCGGAACAGGAGAACTTGCCGTTGCAGTCTCGGCTACAGGGGCTTTACAGCCCACTACAGCAAGACAAAGACCTAATGCAATACTATATTGATATGCTTTGAATTTATACATGATTGTTGTCAATTTCTTCAGTTAATGGATTTTCTTCTTCATGTTTTACCAGTTTATGCTTCTCGGCAATTTTAGCAAAGATGTAATACAAGCCCGGAATTACGAATACTCCGCAAATCGTCCCGATTAACATACCTCCTGCTGCTGCAGTACCAATAGTTCGGTTACCAATTTTTCCCGGACCAGTGGCAAAAACAAGCGGTATTAGTCCGGCAATAAATGCGAATGAAGTCATCAAAATAGGACGGAACCTTGCCTTTGCACCTTCCATCGCAGCTTCTAAAACCGTTTTGCCTGCAGCATGTCTCTGGATTGCAAACTCTACAATCAATACGGCATTTTTACCTAATAATCCAATAAGCATAACCATCGCTACCTGCGCATAAATGTTGTTTTCTAATCCTGCAATCTGCAGTAAAAGGAAAGCACCAAAAATACCGGCAGGAAGAGAAAGAATTACTGATAATGGCAGAATAAAACTTTCGTACTGAGCTGCAAGAACCAGGTATACGAATCCTAAACAAATTAAGAATACCCAGATTGCCTGATTACCTTGTGCTACCTCATCGGCAGAGATTCCCGCCCAGTCAATATCATATCCTCTTGGTAATTTTTTCGCAGCTACTTCCTGAATCACCTTAATCGCAGTACCGGAACTGTAACCTGCAGCCGGAGAACCACTGATCTGTGTAGAAGTGTACATATTATGACGTGTAATCTCTGAAAGTCCATATACTTTTTCCAGTTTCATAAAAGCAGAATACGGCACCATCTCATCACGATTGTTTTTCACATACAACTTCAAAATATCATCTGGCTGGGCACGATATTCCGGTGAAGCCTGAACGATTACTTTATAGTTAATTCCAAATTTGATAAAACTGATTTCATAATTACTACCCACAAGAGTCGACAGGGAATTCATGGCGTTTTCGATTGAAACCCCTTTCTGCTGTGCTAGGTCATTGTCTACTTTCATCATAAATTGAGGGAAACTGGCACTGTAAAAACTAAACACATTGGATAATTCAGGCTGTTTGTTTAATTCAGCCACAAAATCGTTGTTTACCTGCTCCATTCTCTTATAATCCCCAGAGCCTGTTTTATCTAACAAACGAAGCTCAAATCCTCCGGCAGCTCCATAACCAGGTACAGCTGGCGGTTGGAAAAACTCGATATTAGCTCCTGCGATATCTTTGCATTCTTCCTCCATTTCATGCATAATCTCCAGAACAGATTCTTTTCTTTCACTCCAGTCTTTTAGATTCACCAAACAAGTACCTGAGTTTGCTCCTGTACCTTCTGAGAGGATTTCATAACCTGCTAATGAAGAAACCGATTTTACTCCATCAATATGTTCTGCAATTTTTTGAACTCTCTCTGCAATATTGTTGGTTCTTTCTAATGAAGATCCTGGTGGTGTCTGGATAACCGCATAAAACATTCCCTGGTCCTCATTTGGAATAAATCCGGAAGGCACGTTACTGCTTATTAACCATGTTCCGGCACAAAATCCTAAAAGCGCCACTATGGTAACCACCCTTCTGTTGACAATTTTACCTAATAAATTTTGGTACTTGCCCTGCGCCAGATTAAACTTGTTGTTGAAACCATCGATAAACCGGTCAGCAAGAGTTTTTTTCTTAGGTTTACCATGATTGTTTTTTAACATCATCGCACACAAAGCCGGAGTCAGGGTCAATGCCACAATACCCGAAAGAATAATTGCTGTGGCCATGGTAACTGAAAATTGTCTGTAGAATACTCCAACAGGCCCCGACATAAACGCTACCGGAATAAATACTGCCGCCATAAGAAAAGTAATTGCAATGATTGCCCCCGCAATTTCGTGCATTGCTTTTTTAGTAGCCTTAAATGGCGACAGATGTTCTTCTTCCATCTTGGCGTGAACGGCTTCGATAACCACAATCGCATCATCGACGACGACCCCGATTGCTAATACCAAAGCAAATAAAGTAATTAAGTTCAGCGAAATATCGAAAAATGTCATGAACACAAAGGTACCTACCAGCGATACCGGAACCGCAATGGCCGGAATAACCGTTGAACGCCAGTCTCCTAAGAAAAGAAAAACAACTAATCCTACCAGAATAAACGCTTCAACCAACGTGTGAATTACTTTTTCGATAGAAGCGTCAAGGAATTTAGAAACGTCATATGAAATTTCATAATCCATTCCTTTTGGAAATCTTTGCTTGATTTTTTCCAGCTTGGCTTTTACTTCTTCAATAACCTGATTGGCATTACTCCCAAAAGATTGTTTCAATACAATCGCAGCTGATGGTTTTCCGTTCAAATTCGAATAAATATCATACATCGAGCTTCCAAACTCTACTTTTGCAATATCTTTCAAACGTAAAAGCTCTCCGTTTGGATTTGATTTTACGACAATGTTCTCATATTGTTCTTTTGTAGTAAAACGGCCGGAATATTTCAATACATATTCAAATGCCTGAGAACGTTTTCCTGAACTTTCCCCTGTTTTACCCGGAGAAGCCTCCAAACTCTGACTTGATAAAGCTTCCATTACCTCGTCTGCAGAAATTTTATAAGCCAGCATACGATCCGGTTTCAGCCAGATACGCATGGCATATTCACGTGTTCCTAAGATATCTCCGGAACCAATACCGTTTACCCTTTTTAATTCAGAAAGTACGTTAATATCGGCATAGTTGTATAAAAACTTCATGTCGGTATTTGGGTCTGTACTGTAAAGGTTCACGTACATCAGCATACTTGGTACTTCTCTGGTAATTTTTATACCTTCACGAATTACCAAAGGAGGAAGTTTATTGGTAACAGAAGCCACACGGTTCTGAACGTTAATTGCCGCCTGGTTAGGATCTGTACCTAAGTTAAAAACTACTTTTATTGTTGCTTCACCATCGTTTCCGGCATCTGAAGCCATATATTTCATTCCGGGAACTCCGTTTAAGGCTCTTTCCAAAGGAATAACAACCGCCTTAACCATCAATTCTCCGTTAGACCCAGGATAGTCTGCAGTAACATTCACCATTGGAGGTGAAATGGTAGGGAATTGGGTAATTGGCAAACTCAATACCGATAAGACCCCTAAAAAGACAATTATCAACGATATTACTATCGAAAGAACAGGTCTTTGAATAAATTTATTAAACATCTGTTTATTTTTTTTATGATTGAACTAAAAAAAAGTTTAAAATTGTTTCAGGTTTAAAGTTTCAGGTTAAGCTCAACTTGAAACCTGAAACTTTACACAACAAAAACAAAAAACTATTCTGCTTTTAGTCTTAAATTGTTGATTACCTTTTGCGGAGCGATATAAACGTAATTGATTTTATCTCCTTCTTTTACTTTCTGAACACCTTCAAGTAAAATTTTATCATTTTCTGTCAGTCCGCTGCTTACAACATATAAATCCGGAATTTCACCAGTAATCGTAATTTCTTTTGCGCTTACCTTATTGCTCTTATCGACAATAAACACGTATTTTTTATCCTGAATTTCGTAAGTCGCTTTTTGTGGAATCACAATAGCATTTTTTAAAGGAACCAGCATCTGAACCTTCCCGGTTTCTCCGTTTCTAAGTAATTTTGAATTATTAGCAAACCTTGCCCTAAAAGCAATATTTCCGGTTTCGTTATTAAATTCACTTTCTATAACCTCAACATTTCCTTTGTACTTAAAAGGTTCTCCGTTGGCCAAAAGTAGCCCTACTTTTGTTTCTGCACGGTCTTTTACATCGGTTTGATATTGCAGGTATTCCGGCTCAGAGACATTAAAATAAGCAAACATCTGAGAGTTATCTGAAAGGCTGGTCATCAATTCTCCTTCATCAATAAGACTTCCTAATTTTAACGGAATACGGTCGATCGTTCCGTCAAAAGGCGCTTTGATTTCGGTAAATGACAAATGAAGTTTAGCCAGTGCCACTTCTGCTTTTGCCGACTGCAGTTTTGCCTGGGCAACACTTAGTTCGTTTTTAGATACGATATTTTTATCTGCCAGGGTCTTTGCATTTAAAACTTCAATTTCTGCAGACTTTTGTTCTGCCTGCGCTTTTAGCAATTCTGCCTGATACATGTTGGGCATAATTCTGAATAATAACTGACCTGCTTTTACAAACTGCCCTTCATCAACATAAATATTTTGCAAAAACCCTTTCTCCTGGGCGCGGATTTCGATGTTTCGTACAGAACGAATCTGTGAAACATATTCTTTGGTAAATGAAGTGTCAATTTTTACAGGATTGGTTACTGTAAATTTTTCTGCTTCCTCTTTTTCTTCTTTTTTAGATGTACAACTGGTTAGGCACACTAAGGCAATTAAGCCTGTGAAAATAATTCTTTTCATGATTTAAGTATGGAAATTAAGCGATTGAATGCTTGGAATAAAAAATTCCTTTAGAGGTAAAAAGCATCAGTAACCATAGTCAGAACAGAACTATCCCATGTGAAGAAGTAAAAATATACATCACGAGATATGAATGTTCATAACTCAGGCAACCGATGTATACGTATTTATCAGATTCTTAAAACGCGCTGCGTAATGTAAATAGGATTTGAATAGCCACAGAATGGCACAAAGAATTTGAAATAACGGTGATAATTTACAGTAATCTGATCTGAGAATGTCAGATACCAATTATCAAGCAGACTATAATTTGCAGCAAAAATTTTGCCGCCTAAATCATTTTTAAGAGCATCGCCTCCCAGAAATTCCTCATCCAGATCAAGATCGGCTTCTTCAATTATAGAAGTTCCCTGTTCGTGGGTGATATATTTTACACGGTGTTTATGCTCATAATTGTGAGATGAAGAATTTTGATGGGTACCGGCATTGATATATTGCCCTCCGCCCAGCAGAAGGAAATTCATAAATACCAGAAATATAATTATTCTTCTCATATTGGTTGCGAAAGTAAGGAAAGAATTGAAACAAAAAAATAAATTTTAATAAGGTTTAACAACTATAAACCAACTAAAACGTTTTCTTTCGCCCATTAAAAATTTAACAAATTAATTTTCAGATTTAATTTGTAAAAAATAGAAGACTTTTTTCGTTGTCAAATAAATCCTTTTTCATTTTTTAACCACTGGTTATCATTTAAATAACTTAAAAACACAAAATTATTTCTTCAATTCAGTCTATTTTTGGGTAAAAGAACTTCTCTTACAAATAAAATATTTCTATATTCGTTTAACAAATATCAATTAACCCCAAATTAGTTTTTATGAAACACGTATTACTTACTTTATTTTTTATGGCGACCTGTTCAGTATGGTCACAATCAGCAACTGGTTATTTCGACAAAGCAATGAAGAAAGCTGAAGCCGGTAACACAAAAGGCGCCATTGCAGACTACACAAAGGCAATCAGTATGAATTCAAAATTTGTAGAAGCCTATCAGAACCGTGGTGTAGCCAAATTCAAGCTAAACGATTTCACGGGCGCTTTGGCTGATTTTAACAAAACCATAGAGTTAGATAACATGAATGCCGATGCCTATACAGGAAGAGCAAATGTAAATTACAAACTATTAAATTATCCTGATGTTATTAAAGATTGTTCTTATTCCATTATGCTAAACCCAAAAGATTATGTATCTTATAATCTTAGAGCCTTAGCCTATAACAAATCAGGCGACAAAAAAATTGCTGTAAAGATTTCTCAAAAGCAATAGAATTAGGCAGCCAGAGCGCTATTAAAAATAGGGCTACTTTCTGTAAATAAAATATAATAGCAAACATACCAAAGCAATCTGTACAAGTTACAGATTGCTTTTTTTATATAAATTCAAATCTATTACAGCTGTAAAATCGCCTTTTTAAACCTTAATTTTTTAAATCTTTACATTTTGATCCGGTTTTAAATGTTATCAGATTTTATTCTATTTTTGTTCATCCAATAACAAAAAATGACAAACAATATAAAAACCGTTTTCAGCATAAAAGATCTGGAAAACTTATCTGGCATTAAAGCACATACTATCCGCATATGGGAGAAAAGATATAATATTCTGGAACCAATGCGAACAGATACCAATATCAGGCTTTATAATCTGATCAGTCTGCAAAAACTGCTCAACATTACATTGCTGCATGAGTACGGTTACAAAATATCTAAAATAGCCACTTTTCCTGAAGAAAAAATTCCTCAATTAGTTCGTGAAATTATTTCTATGAAAAATTCGCAAAACTATGCCATCAATTCGTTTAAGATGGCTATGATGAATTTCGATCAGGAGCTTTTTTTTAACACCTTTGACTGGCTGATTTCTGAAAAATCATTTCAGCAGGTTTTTAAAGAGCATTTTCTTCCTCTGCTGAAAGAATTAGGACTTTTATGGCAATCACAAACCATCAGCCCGGCAAATGAACATTTCATGAGCCATCTGATCAAACAAAAAATATTAATTTACACCGAAGAACTTCAAATTCTGAAACCCACCAAAACAGATAAAGTATTTGTACTTTCATTACCATTGAATGAAATTCATCAAATAGGATTACTGTATCTTCAATACGAAATTTTACTTCAGGGTTATAAAAGTATTTATCTGGGCGAAAGTATGCCAATAGAAAACCTGGAGGATCTTACCAGACATTTCAATACCATCACATTTGTAACTTTTATGACTGTGCAGCCTGACCGCGGTATTGTGAATCAGTATGTAAAAACAATGGAACAAAAATTACTTTTAAAAAGCAATGAAATTTGGCTGATAGGCAAAATGACAGAAAACATTGAACGAAAAAATCTTTCTGATAGAACTTTTGTTTTTGACACCATGGAAGAAACGCTTCAAAAAATATAATTTTTGTTTAAAGTTTTTGTACATTTGTTAGACAAATGAAAAAAACTATCTCCATAATAGGCTCCGGATTCTCAGCCTTAGCAGCTTCCTGCTATCTGGCAAAACAAGGCCATACTGTCACAATTTACGAAAAAAATGATTCGATTGGCGGAAGGGCAAGACAATTGAAAAGCAACGGTTTTACCTTTGATATGGGGCCTAGCTGGTACTGGATGCCGGATGTTTTTGAACGATTCTTTCAGGATTTCGACAAAAAACAATCGGATTATTATGAGCTTATTAAATTAAATCCTGCTTATCGGGTTTATTTTGGCATTGATGATTTTATAAATATCTGCGACAATCTTGAAGCAATAAAATCTACTTTCGAGAACATCGAAAAAGGAAGCGGACAAAAGCTTCAGAGTTTTATCAATGAGGCTAAAAGCAATTATGATATTGCCATAAAAGATCTGGTATATCGTCCCGGAGTTTCTCCTTTAGAATTAATAACACCAAAAACTGTTTTAAAACTTAATCAGTTCCTTAGCAACGTTAGCTCTGATATCCGAAAAGAATTCAAAAATGAAAGACTGATCCAGATTTTGGAATTCCCGGTTTTGTTTCTGGGTGCAAAACCTTCCAAAACCCCTTCGTTTTACAATTTCATGAATTACGCCGATTTTGGTTTAGGCACCTGGCATCCTAAAACAGGGATGTTTGATGTGGTTCGCGGGATCGAAAAGCTGGCTTTAGAATTAGGCGTGACAATCAAAACCAACTCCGGAATTGAAAAAATAATTGTAGAAAATAAAACTGCAACAGGAATTGTAGTGAACGGAAAAACAATCCAGTCTGACATTATTTTAAGCGGTGCCGATTACCAGCATACCGAAACTTTACTCGAAAAAGAACATCGCGCCTATTCTGACAACTATTGGGAGAGCCGTGTTTTTGCACCTTCTTCGCTTCTGTTTTTTGTAGGTTTTGATAAAAAAATAGAAAACATAACGCATCATGCCTTATTCTTTGATGTCGATTTCAATCAGCATGCAGCTGATATTTATGATGACCCAAAATGGCCTGATGCCCCATTGTTTTATGCTAACTTTCCATCAAAAACAGATCTGACAGCAGCACCTGAAGGAATGGAAACGGGTTTCTTTTTAATTCCGCTAGCACCGGGAATAAATGACAGTGAAGCACTTAGGGAAAAATATTTTGAAAAAATCATCACTCGTTTTGAGCAGATTACACAACAAAAAATAAAAAATAATATTATATTTAAGAAATCATTCTGTAAAAACGATTTTGTAGCGGATTATAATGCTTACAAAGGAAATGCTTACGGAATGGCAAATACCTTATTACAAACCGCTTTTTTAAGGCCAAAACTAAAAAGCAAAAAAGTACGTAATTTATATTTTACAGGACAATTAACAGTCCCTGGCCCAGGGGTTCCGCCTGCTTTAATTTCAGGAAAACTGGTTGCTGAGTTAATTCAAAAATCACTTTAGATCTTAAAAAATGAAATCATTATTCGACACCGTTTCTTTCAAATGCAGTAAGCTGGTTACCAAAAACTACAGCACTTCTTTTTCGCTTGCCGTACACATGCTGGCACCAAGCATTCGCGATGCCATTTACAGCATTTATGGCTTTGTGCGCTTTGCTGATGAAATTGTAGATTCTTTTCATGACTATGAGAAAGAATACCTTATTGACGATTTCGAAAAAGAATATTACAAAGCAAAACAATTAGGAATCAGCCTCAACCCAATTCTTAATTCTTTTCAGCATACTGTAAAACAATACAATATTACTGACGATCTGGTTCAGGCTTTTTTAAAAAGCATGAAACTTGACCTCATTAAATCAAACTACAACACCCAGACCGAATATGAAGATTACATTTACGGTTCAGCTGATGTTGTAGGCTTAATGTGCCTGAAAGTTTTCGTGAAGGGAAATAATCAAAAATATGAGCAGCTCAAAAATGAAGCTATGCGATTAGGATCAGCTTTTCAAAAAGTGAATTTTCTACGGGATTTAAAAGATGACAATCTTGTTTTGAACCGAAATTATTTTCCGGGAGTTAATCTGAATTCATTCGATGAAAATGCAAAAACAGCCATCATCAACGAAATTGAAGAAGATTTCAGAGTTGCGTATCAGGGAATCGTAAAGCTTCCAATTGAAGCTAAATTTGGGGTTTACACTGCTTTTGTCTATTATAAAAAACTACTGAAAAAGCTTAAAAACACACCCTGCTCCGAAATTGGAAATTCAAGAATCCGTGTTTCAAATTACACTAAAGCAGGTCTTTTGGCCCAGTCTTTTGTAACTTACAAATTAAAATTAGTCTAAAAAACAAAATATAAATGATTTCTTTTTTAATCTTTTTAGGTGTTTTTCTGTTCATGGAATGTGTTACCTGGCTCACGCACAAGTACATTATGCACGGATTAATGTGGTATTTTCACGCAGACCATCATCAGCCTAAATACGAACATACTTTTGAGCGGAACGATATCTTCTTTGTTATTTTCGCCATTCCGAGTATTGTGCTGTTTTACTTTGGAGTCCAGGGTGGTTTCAATTATTTATTTTTTGTAGCCTGTGGCATTACAACATATGGTATCTGTTATTTTTTAATTCACGATGTATTGATCCACCAGCGTTTTAAATGGTTCAAAAACACCAAAAACAGATATCTTGTTGGCCTGCGAAAAGCACATAAAATCCACCATAAACATTTAGGAAAAGAACACGGGGAATGTTTTGGAATGTTATTCGTCCCTTTCAAATATTATAAAATGTAAAATGATTTGGGCGTTACCCTGCAGAAAAAGCGGTGTCGGGTTTTCCGTTCCCACTTCCCGATAAAAAATCGGGAGAGCTCCACTGCAACCCCTAACGCATTCGTAAATCAGGAAATTCTCTCTAATCAAGTCTATGAAAATATATAAAATAGAAACCGTTCAGCATCTTAACGCCACTATTGAAGAATGCTGGGACTTTTTTTCGAGCCCAGAAAACCTTCAAACCATCACACCCAAGAATATGAGCTTCGAAATTCAGGATTTTGATGGAAAGCGCATGTATCCCGGACAAATTATAAGCTATACGTTAAAACCTTTGTTCGGAATAAAAATAAATTGGGTAACCATCATTACCGTTTCTCAGGAAAACCAATATTTCATAGATGAACAGCGTTTTGGGCCTTATGCTTTATGGCACCACAAACACTTTTTTGAACCGGCAGAAAATGGCGGAACTAAAATGACCGACATTGTACATTACGCCATTCCTTTTGGATTTCTGGGACGAATTATGAATGCGTTAGTTGTAAATAAAAAGATAAATTGCATCTTTGATTTTCGTCGTACCAAAATCGAGGAATTGTTCAATTCGAAATTATAATTACAGATTTTAAGCTTAAACACATAGAAACATAGATTCTTTTTGTGGTTAAAGATGTTTCACTAGTATAAAAACACATAGCTATGTGTTCAGAAATGTGTTTCTCTTTTATAACCTTTTCAGGAAATTAAAATCTATGTGCCTATGTGTTAAAAAATATTCCGTGAAAACTCATACAATGACAAAACAAAAAGTTTCTTTTTTCTGGTTCCGACGCGATTTGCGTTTAGAAGACAACACAGGTTTGTTTCATTCCCTGCAATCCGGTTTTCCTCTGATTCCGCTTTTTATTTTTGATGATGCAATTCTGGAAAGCCTGCCAAAAAATGATGCGAGAGTCAGTTTTATTTATGATTCACTTGAAAAAATAAACAAGGAGCTTAAAACAATTGATTCATCACTTTTAATCAAAAAAGGAAAAACATTTGAAGTATGGAATTCGCTTATTGCTGAATTCGACATTCAAAATGTTTTTTTTAATAAAGATTATGAACCGTATGCTATCAAACGTGATCTGGCCATTGGTAAAGTATTAAAGCAAAATAATATTGAATCGTTTTCTTTCAAAGACCATGTAATTTTTGAAGAAAAAGAAATCACAAAAACGGACGGACTTCCGTACACGGTTTACACGCCATACAAAAACAAATGGCTGGAGAAATATAAAATGGCAGGACAAGCTCCTGAATACGATACCAAACCATTATGGAGCAACTTCGCAAAAACACAATTTCCATTTCCTGAATTGTCCAAAATTGGTTTTGAGAGAAGTACCATAAAAGTGCTGCCACATAACTTAACTCAGATTGGGAATTATAAGGAAATCCGGGATTTTCCCGCTTTGGATGGAACTTCTTATTTGTCTCCGCATTTGCGTTTTGGAACGGTGAGTATCCGAAAATTAGTAAACTGGGCCAACCGAAAAAATCAGACTTTTTTAAGCGAATTGATCTGGAGGGAATTCTTTATTCAGATTCTGTTTAGCTTTCCGAAATGTGTCAATCATAATTTCAAGCCGGCTTATGACGGGATTCAGTGGCGCAATAACGAAGACGATTTCAAACGCTGGTGTTCCGGAACTACAGGTTATCCAATGGTTGATGCCGGAATGCGACAGCTCAATGAAACCGGTTACATGCACAATCGTGTGCGCATGGTTGTCGCCAGTTTTTTATGCAAACATTTATTGATCAACTGGCAATGGGGCGAAGCTTATTTTGCCGAAAAACTTTTGGATTTTGAATTAGCTTCCAACGTTGGAAACTGGCAATGGGCAGCCGGAACGGGCTGTGATGCTGCTCCGTATTTCAGGGTTTTTAATCCGGAAATCCAGCAAAAGAAATTCGACGAAAAAGGAATCTACATCCGCAAATGGATTCCTGAATTTGATTTGGGTTATAACGAACCTATGATTGATCATGCCTTTGCGAGGGATCGTGCAATTGCTACTTATAAGGATGGGATTATTAAGTAACGGTTTGGAACGACAGCGGGTTTGGGACTAAATTAAACCAATTGCCAAAATCCGTTGTAGTGGCTGTTGATGGCTGGCTTATTTATTTTACTTCGCTCCAATATTTTTCCATCAACGGAATTCTTTCCATTGCTTTTTTTGCATTCTTATCGTATATATTTCCAAAATTTAAAAAAGATTTTTATCATATCTGAACCAACTTCCTTTGCTATTATCTTCATTTTCTGAATTTGGATATATTCTCTTTCTTTGATTTAGGTGATGAGCAGTTAACTTTTAAATTCTGTAATTTCACCCCAAGAGCTCACATATTCTTTGCCTTTATGATTGGCAAGTTCAATGACAAATCCACTGTTATGCGCCCTGCATCATTTTATCTTGCTCCATTCAAATATACCTTGCTGTTCCGCAATAATGCTTACGACTTTTCCATTGGTCGTTTTAAATTCACATTTGATGTCTGATAGGTTTTTCATCTGGAATTTTGTTTCCGATTGAAAAAGTATGGAAAAAGAACCCTGGCCTGAAATAGTAGCGCTCATGCCTTCTCGTTCTTTTCGGATCGTAATCGTTCTTTTCGGATCTGAAACCAAACTATAAACCCCAACATACAAATTCAAAACGGCATCGCTTAACTGTATCTCCTTTTGTAATGACTTACCCAATAAGATTTCCGAAACTTTTATTGACAACTCATCCCTTGGTGCGCTTTCGGAATTGAATAACAATACCATGAAAAGTTGCTGTTCCGGAAAATATGCCTCATAAGTACAGAAACCATTTTTGGCACCGCCATGATCAATTCGCTTTATACCATTGAATTCGGTAATATTCCAGCCAAACCCATAATTTATTACTGTTCCATCCTTAAGCTTATATGGTGTAAATGCCAAATCCAATAGTTCTTTTTTTAAGATTTTATAAGACAAAATGCCATTTTACCATTTTTGTAAATCAATTGTAGAGGAAAGAAGACCGCCTGCTGAATAACCAATTGTAGCGCTCCAGAATTCTGCCTTTTTATATATTTTCCCGTCTTTAAAATACCCCGAGGCGCGATTCTGTATGATGGTCTCATCGCTATCATAATATGTATCGGTCATTCCCAAAGGATCAAATATATTTTCCTTTAAATATTCCTGGTACGTTTTGCCACTTACTTGCTCAATTATATAACCTAAAAGGATGTAGTCGGAATTACAATATGCGTATTTTGTTCCTGGTTCATATTCCAAAGGGAGGTTCCTGAAAACGTTTATCAATTCAACCGGCTTGTAATCCAATCTTTCACCAAATTTTTGCCCTGTATCAACTTGTAAATAATCTTTAAGGCCCGAAGTATGCGATAAAAGGTTTTCGATTAGGATATTATTGGCAGGAAAATCGGGGATGTGCTTTTGTACATTATCGGATAATGCAATTTTTCCCTGGCTAACTAACTGAAGAATTGAAATAGCGGTAAACTGCTTTGTAATGGAAGCTAAGCTGAAAATGGTTTGCGGCTTCGCCGGGACTTTTAATTCCAGATTTGCACTTCCAAATGCTTTTTCGTAAATTATTTTTCCATTTTGTGAAACGAGAGCGGAGCAACCCGGTGTGTTAGCCGAAAAATGTGAAGTAAAAAGATTATCTAATTCTTTTTCGGAACGGAAATTTTGACAATTACTGTTTAAACTTAGAAAAAGGCAAATAAGTCTGATTGAATTTATTCGTATCATTTCGTATCATTTTTTTGCATGTTGCACAACGTCAGTCTGTGAAAAAACCTCTTCAAATTTAGAAAGTATTCGGAGAGCTACCGCAAAAAATCTCAAATATGAGATTCTCAAGACGTTGATTTTAGTTTTTTCAAAAACTGACGTTCTGGCGTTAAAAAAGGTTTGGGATTAAAGATGCGAGTTTTTTCTATTATACACACATTTACCAATTACAAAAACATCCTTAAATTCGGCCAAATGCCCAAATCTCTTGTAACGGCTGTTGGCAGATCGTTTTTTTAATTACAATTTTACATCTATAATTCTTTCACTACATTTAGTTGTTGTTACTGACATATCTGGTATTTGGGTTTCTTGATTTTCTTTAGTAAAACTACTAATTGATAACGTATAAGACCCCGTTTTTAAATGTAAAGTGTCTTTTAGAATTCCAATTGCACTAGTTTTAGTTCTCGAGATTGTAAGGTCTTTGCTAAGAATAAACACTTTATGGTTTACTGAGTTAGAAGAATAATTAAGAGTCAAAACTCCAAAATTATGTTTTTCACAATCTTCCAAAATAATTTTTTCATCGTTGTTACTACAATTATAACTTAATAGAGCTAAAAGAATAATGATTACTACTTTTTTTATCTCAATTTTCATAACCTTCTGTTTTTTTTAAAATTTAGTTTAAATATTTACAATGTATGTTTTTTAAAATGTCTGCCAACGTCAGTCAGTGAAAAAAACTCTTCAAAATTAGAGAGTATTCGGAGAGCTACCGGCGAAAAATCTCAAATATGAGATTCTCAAGACGTTGATTTTAGTCTTTTCAAAGCCTGACGTCGGTTGGGTATTGCCGAAGCTGGCGATTTTTAGCCCTAAAATTCAACCGTTGAACAAATGTTTCATCTTAGACAAATCTCAAATCGAAGCCGTTCAGCCCCGCTTTTGGCAATACCTTGTTCTAGGCAGTTTATTGTTATTCGAGTAACCATTCTTTAGATTTTGTTATGGTTTTTGTGTTATCTGAAACTTCAACATCAGGAGTTATCTTTCCTATGTATTTTTTCTTTGTTCTATCTTCGCAATAGGCAGTCGCTAAAAAAAGCATTGCCCCGTTTGATAATTTAAAATTCTGATTTGCTGTAGTATAGCCACTTGTTTTTGTTCCAAAAGATTTTGAATTTTCCCTGCCTAACAATGATATTGCTGCCATTTCTCCACTGCTGCCTGTTAGTGAATCAATTAATATTGCTATCTTGTTATGTAGGTTTTTGCATTTATAGTTGTTTTTAGAAGTACTTTGCCATTTTATTCTTTTTCCTTTTGACACGAAATACCCTACAGTTCCATCTTCAATAATTGGGTTTAGCCCTGCTAACATTGGCCACATATTTCCGCCCCCATTTCCTCTTAAATCTACAATCCAGCCTTTTATGGAATATTTTTCATCCAATAATTGAATTTGTTTTCTTAATGTATCGGCATAGATAAAATTATCTTTTTCATTCATCGACAAATGTGCAGGTAGAAAAATATAGCCAATTGAATCATCGATAATTTTTGATGATGGATAATTTAAAGTTGTATCGTTTGATACTATTTTTTTTAAATTAGACTTATCATAATAAGAAGAATGAAAATCTCCGTACTGTCGTAGTTTATCCAGAATTGAAGAAAAAATAATTTTATTTGAATCAACCTCATCCAATTTTGTAATTTTTGTCAAAATATCTCTACGGAATTCTTTCCAGTTTATGGAGTCAGCAACTATTGAGTATGCTTTAATGTATGTCAATATCTCTTTGGATACTTTTTTTAACTCCTCTCTATCTTTATTTTGACTATAACAATTCGTCCCAAGGATAATTATAAAAAATAGTGTAAATATATACTTCATACGATTATGATTTTAGATTTATGTGGTGTCCAAAATTGTCGCCAACGTCAGTTTGTGAAAAAACTAAAATCTGCCTCTTGAGAATCTCATATTTGAGATTTTTCTCCGGTGGCTCTCCGAATACTTTCTAAATTTGAAGAGGTTTTTTTCACAGACTGACGTCTTGGTACTACAGCGGGTTTGGGACTAAATTAAGCCCATTCCTCGGATTTGCCTAATCATCCCAAATGCAAAACCATCTTTCCATTAAGCCCAATGCTTAAATCGTTGTAGTGGCTGTTATGCGTTCAGTTTTTTAATTACACCCAATTTTCGGAATACATAATTCTGGTGCAAGTCCACCAAAAATTGAAATTCCGATTTTAGTTTCTTCATTGTCAAAATATAAAATGTTTTTTTCAATATATTTCGGCAAATCATAAGGCATTGCTAAATCATAAATTATAATTTGATTGTTTTTTTGGTTAATAAAAGCAACTTCACTTCTTCCTCGTGGTGATAACATTTGACCAATTCCAAAAACATGAAAATTTGTTATTACGTGATAAGAGTCTTCTTTATTTAAGTCGTTTATTATTCCTAAATATTTTATTTCAGTTTTGGTGTGTTTTTCAGTTATCGTTTTAAGGATATTAATCTTTTTTGGATTTATAAATTTCTTATAAAAATTAAGTTTGATTTCGGCGGATTTAAATTTTTCATTTAGTAATTCACCTTTCATATTTTCATTAAAAACTAAAGTGTCATAAATAATTGCAGGAGCTTTTTCTGCAATAATATTTTCCGTTGATTTAATTTCTGTTTTCGGTGTTTCTTTTACAATTTCAATTTTTGGCTTATTGTTTTTTGAATTACAACTCAAAATTAAAATGGAAACGATTATGGCTATAAATTTATTCATTTTGGCTTTAGTTTTTGGTGTAATTTTTTTCTCCGGGTTGTGGCAAACTGACGCATAACTAGTTTATATACGCATAAATTCAACTCATTTTATTCCAAATTGGATGTAATACGCATGTTTTGTTTCGTATTATCTTTCCCAAATATATTTATTTTTTCTTACAAACTGTAAAAGAAATACGATTCATAAATCATGAAAAACCTCTTATGAAAACTAATGCCCTAGCCCAGATGGAAACGGCATCTCCAGCATAGAAAAACTAAGGCAAAAACCTTTTTTTTCTGAGCGGGAATAAAGTGTACAGCTGACACGAGCGATAGCGAACTGACGAAGTAAATTAGCTCCTGAAACTACTTAATGAGTTTATTGAGCATTCCGTTGAAGATAAAGCCGTGAAAAGGCAGTACGGAATACCAGTATAATTTTCCTAAAAATCCTTTGGGCTTAAAAGTCGCCGCCTGATATAACGTATTGTGAATGATTTTAAATTCGAGCCAGGCTTCGCCGGGCAGTTTCATTTCGGCGTATAAAATTAGTTTTCCTTCTTTTTTATTGGCATACAGAACGCGCCAAAAATCGAGTGCATCGCCGGCATAAAGAGTATGTTTATTGGTTCTACCGCGACGGGAGCCTACACCACCAAACAGCTTATCGATAAAACCTCTCAAGCTCCAGAGCCAATCGCCATAATACCAGCCGGTTTCACCTCCTATGGACCAGATTTGATTAATGGTATAGTCACGATTCAGAATTTCTTTTTTTCTGCGGTCAATGTAACAGCCTTTTTTAGGTACTTTTATATGTGAAGAAAGACTTTGGCTAAACCTTCCGCTGATGAGGGAATCTTTCCAGCTTGATACGACTTTGTCTTCCCCAACTTTTGATAAAGCCCTTGAAAGTGCTTCTTTGTAAGAAATGGGCTGAACGTCTAAAAGTTCGTTTATGCGATGATCACTGCAAATCACCTCAACTTTCATGCTGCTCACCAAAGCTGTTGCCAGTTTATAAGAGGTCGAGGTTACAAAATACAGCCAGTACGATGATAGTTTGGGTGTCATAACCGGAATGGTAAAAATATATCTTTTTAGATTTTTTGCTTCGGCGAAAGCCAGTAACATTTCCTTATACGTTAAAATATCCGGACCTCCAATATCGAAACTCTGGTTGTAAGTAACCGGATTTAAAAGCGATTTTGAAAGGAATTCCAATACATCACTGATGGCGATAGGCTGGCATTTTGTATTGAGCCATTTGGGCGTAATCATGACCGGAAGTTTATTGACCAGATCACGGATAATTTCGAAAGAGGCACTTCCGGAACCTACTATAATTCCAGCTCTTAAAGTGGTCAACGGAACTTTTGATTTTGCTAAAATGCTTTCGACATTTTTTCGGGAAGAAAGATGTTTTGAAAGTGATTTATCATTTACGATTCCGCTTAAATATAAGATTTGCTGTGCCTGGGTTTGATTGATTCTTTCAGAAAAATTAGTTGCCGAAATACTTTCTAATTCATCATAATTGGTATCAGAGCCCGACATGGAGTGGATAAGATAAAAAGCGGCATCAATATCTGTTGGAATATTTATTAAAGTTTCATTGTCTAGAAAATCAATTTCGATAACCTGTACTTTTTCCTGAAAATCTTCTGGAATATAAAATCTGTTTTTATCTCTTACACAACAAATTACCTCATGCCCTTTTGCTACTAAAATAGGCAAAATACGTTTTCCGATATAACCTGTTGCGCCTGTTAAGAGAATTTTCATGATCGCTTAGATTTTAAAACTCACCAGGCCATAATCCATTTCAAAAACCTGGCCTGAAATAGAATTTGCTTTTTCAGAAATCAGGAAATCGACCATGTTTGCTACTTCATCAGGTTTTAAATAACTTTTCATGGGATGGCGTTCCATCATATTTTCTTTCATACGATCGTTTCGCAGTATAGAAGCTGAAAGTGAAGTTTCGGTGATCGTGGGTGCTATTGCATTGACACGTATTGTGGGAGCCAGTTCTGCCCGAGTGATTTTACCAAACCTTCAACGCCAGCTTTTGCAGTTGCAATACTGGCATGAAAAGGCATTCCTAATTTTGCGGCAACGGTGCTAAACAAAACAATGGAAGACTGATTGCCTTTTTTTAAAACAGGCAGGTATTTCTGAATTACTTTTACGGCACCAATGACATTAATTTCAAAGTCATTTCTGAAATCATCAACACTTAAACCCGAAATTGGTTTTAAATTAATAGAGCCCGGACAATAAATCAAGGTGTCAATATTTTCGATATCAGGAAGTTCCTCCTGCAAAACATCCAAACCAAAATGAGTCAGGTTATCATTGGTCAAACTGGGTGCTGTTCTACTGATATTAAAAACGTTATTATGCTCTGACTGCTGTTTCAAAATAGCATTCCCAATACCTTTGCTCCCTCCGATGATTAGAATATTTTTCATCTTTTCGAAATTTTATTATGACTTATGGTTCTTTGTCTGGAACATTTAAAACGACCTTCTTTAAAGTCTCTCAATTTTTCATGCTTGGTTTTTCTCCCCTGAACACGTTCCCGCCACATTTTAAAACTTGAAGCTTTCATTTCGATTCGCATTAAATCGATAACTTCCTGTTCTTTTAAACCAAATTGCATAAAGATAGCCTCAAAAGTAGTTCTGTCTTCCCAGGCCATTTCTATGATTCTGTCTTTTTGCTGATCAGTCATTTCTTCTTTATCATTTATATTTTTGAAATTGGTCAACTATAATTTTAGCTTTTAAATCAAACATCAGATTATACAACCCAAAGAACGTACGGTTCATGTAAATAAAATGTTTGGATCCGCGGTTTCCGTTCATTTTCTTAAGGTTGGTGTCTTCTGAAAAACGTTTTCCTAATTCGGCAATAGCGTTGAAGAAGTTTTCATCGGCAAAATCGAAAGTTTCGTTTTGAAAAGGTTTAGTAAACAGCGATAACAAATCATGGAACATTTCGGTAAAATATTCGATTTCAGCAGGAGTATCGTCTGTGCGAAGGATTTCTAATTCGAATAATTTATCGTTGAAAAGATCTTTATCAGTAATAACATTTTTATTGATCAGTTCAAAATACGGAATATAAAACTCGTTCGGAATTTGTTTCATACAGCCAAAATCCAACGCAATCAATCGCTTTTGATCGTCAACCAAGAAGTTTCCGGGATGCGGATCTGCGTGCACTTTTCGTAACACATGAATCTGATACATATAGAAATCCCAAAGTGCCTGACCAATTTTATTTCCGGTTTCACGATCAAAATCTTTGGCCGTAAACTCAGAAAGGTGAATTCCGGTCATCCAGTCCATTGTGATGATTTTCTCTGATGAAAACTCCGGATAATAATTCGGAAAAAGGATGTTTTCGATTTTACTGCAGGCTTTTACGACTTCCTGGCTTTGTTTTAACTCCAGTAAATAATTCGTTTCTTCGATGAGTTTGTCTTCAACCTCCTTAAAATATTTATCAGAATCTTTTCCCTGCAGGTTAAACATTCGGATGGCAATTGGTTTTACCAAAGCCAAATCGGATGAAATGCTGTTGGCAACACCCGGATACTGAATTTTAACAGCCAGTTTTTTATCGTTTTTCTTCGCTAAATGTACCTGTCCAATACTGGCGGCATTTACAGAATTGGCATTAAATTCGTCGAAAATTTCATATGGTGTTTTCCCAAAATTGTTTTTAAAAGTTTTTAAAACCAACGGCGCAGAAAGCGGCGGAACAGAAAATTGTGATAACGAAAATTTCTCTACATATACCTGAGGCAGAAAGTTTTTGTCCATGCTCAGCATCTGGGCAACTTTGAGGGCGCTTCCTTTTAAGCTTTTTAATCCGTCATAAATATCTTCGGCATTGTTTTCATTGAGTTTATCGCGGGTCAAATCGGGATTGACGATTTTTTCCGCATAATGCTTTACGTAGTTTACGCCAATTTTAGCTCCTGTCTGAACTAGTTTTCCAGCTCGTTCTATTTTTGACGTTGGTATATAATCGATTGTTTTCATTGTTTGCTGTATATTTTTTCTTTGAAGAGAAATTTCCCTAAATCTATAAGATGGTTCATGGGCGCCACATTCATTAATTCGAAGGAAGCATTTACTGATTTTTCGATAAAAATATCTGTTTTTTCAAAAGCCGCAGATTCATCGTCTTTCCAGAATTTTATCGTCAGCATCAATTGAAGCCAGGCGCTTTCCTGAATGGTTTTCTCCTGAAACTTCTGCAGTTTTTCAACTTCAAGCCTGTAATCATCGGTAAGAATTTCAGCAACATATGCTTTAAAACTATCCCGGAGCGAAGTAAGCTGCGTTAAGTTTTTCAGTGGATTTCTGTCGGTTTTCAGTGCTTGCAGTACATAACTTCTGTTGGCTGTCAGGATTTCGAAGAAGGTAAAATAAAAACTCAGCATTTTGTTTTTCATATCATATTGCGGATATTCCTCGTGTTGGTGCAATAACTTCACAGTGTTATCAAAAAACAATCTGAAAATTTCTTTTTCCAAACCTTCAAGCGTTCCAAAAAAAGAATAAAATTCGGCCTCCGTAAAATCCTTATCTTTAACAAAATGATAAACGGATTTTGGTTTTTCGCCTTTTTCCAGTACTTCATTCATGTATATTGAAACAATATCTTCTTTAGTGATTATCTTATTTTTAGGAGCCATTTCTTTTAAATTTAGAATTTGCCTTAAAGGTAAGGAATGTTTAAGTATATTTACGAATACTTAAACAATCGATGCTGTTAAATAAATGATAAACTGTTATGGCTAAAAATGTATTACTTACAGGAGGAACCGGGTTCATTGGCAAACATCTTACCAGTGTACTGATAGCGAATGATTTTTCGGTATCCATTTTAAGCAGAAGGCCCCGAAACAATACTGATTTTATTTCCTATTACCAATGGGACATTAACCGAAATTATATTGACGAAAATGCGGTTTTGAATGCGGATTTTATTATTCACCTTGCAGGAGAAGGAATTGTAGAAAAACGCTGGACAGAAAAGCGTAAAAAAGACATTTTAGAAAGCCGTCTAAAACCTGTCGAACTTATTCATTCGGTTTTGCAAAAACACAATAAATCCCTTGAAGCTTTTGTATCTGCTTCAGCAGTTGGGATTTACGGAGCCGAAACATCGGATGAAATTTGTACGGAAGACAGTCCTCACGCCAATGACTTTTTAAGTACTACCTGCCAAAAATGGGAAGATGCAGTAAATAGAATCGAATCTTTAGGCATCAGATCTGTAAAAATCAGGACCGGAATTGTTTTAGGGAGAAACG
Source organism: Flavobacterium gyeonganense (assembly GCF_029625295.1). Lineage (NCBI taxonomy): Bacteria > Pseudomonadati > Bacteroidota > Flavobacteriia > Flavobacteriales > Flavobacteriaceae > Flavobacterium > Flavobacterium gyeonganense. Next base: position 1,057,256 of record NZ_CP121112.1, read on the forward strand.
AAGGTTTCCTTAAAAAACTGCTGCCTGGTTTTAAAATGGGTTTCGGAACCATATTAGGAACAGGGAAACAATATCTGCCCTGGATCCACATTGAAGATTTGTGTGGTATCTATTTAAAAGCCATTCAGGATAAAGAACTAAATGGCTCATATAATGCAACTGTTTTAGATAACACTACAAATGAGATATTATCTAAAACACTTGCAAACATACTCGGTTATGCTATATGGCTTCCAAAGGTTCCGGCTTTTGTACTTAAAATAGTTCTTGGCGAAATGAGTATTGCTGTACTGACAGGAAAAAGAGTATCAGCTGAAAAAATAAAGCAGAAAGGTTTCCATTTTCAGTTTGAAGATCTGAAAACGGCACTATCAAACTGCGTTTCCTGAAATTATTTATTTTAAAGTCAGCAGCATCATTTCATCATTTCCTATAATACCGTTTAGCTCGGTATTGACTGTTTTCGCAATTTTAGAAGAAATTCTCTCCGGGATTGCAATATCAAAATCAGCAATAGCAATTGGGAAATCAGATTTGATTTGTATTCCTCCATATACTTTTTCAGAAAAGCTTTTACCTCAATCTCTTTGTATTTACCGCGAATCATCAGTCTTCCTTTGATTACGTATTCTTTTTCGGTTTCATCAATATCTTTTAAATCAAATTTTGCGATTTTGCCTTTAAAAACAGCTTTTGGATACCGATCACTTTCAAGATAATTTTCATTAAAATGCTGTTCCATCAAATCCAGCTTAAAATGAAAATCCCGCATAGGAACAGTACATAAAAAAGTACTCGCTTTAGGATCTAAAATAATCATAACCGATTTGTTTACCGCTTTAATTTCCTCAAAACAAGGTACAGTAGCTTCAAAATTGATTATTGCCTTATTTGTAGAAATTTTTTCCTGAGCAATTATTGAACAGGCTGTAAACATTAAAATAAAAAATATAGTTCTTTTCATAATCGTCATCATTTAAACAATTATGTCATTCGGTTTTTTTAAGAAAACTGAGGTTAAAAACCGAATGGCGTACTCCGTAAAATAATATGGTAATTCAGTGATTTATACACTTAAATTTACGAATTATTCAGGAGCATGTTTGATGATTTTATGCTAAAATTTTGTGAAATTTAAACGAAATCGATTGAATCAAAGTTTAATTTTCAACTGCTGTACAGATTTCAATTAAAAAACCATTCAGATCACGTACATAAGCTACAATTTGCCCCCAGGGTTTCTGTTTAGGCTCTGTAACTAAAACAGCTCCTAAAGAAGTTGCCTTTTGTACCAATTCCCCAACATCATCAGTTATAAAACCTAATTCTATTGCAAAAGGTTTATCTTCTAAGCTGCTTTCAATAAAACCTTCAGGTAAATTTTGAGAGGCCAGTTTTTTGGAAGCAAATGAAATTGTAGTTTCACCTGTGCTTAATTCACCATAATCATTTTCAGGAGTTATAAATTTCCTTGAAAATCCAAAAGCATTCTCGTAAAATGCAAGGGATATCTCCACATCTTCTACATATAAAATTGTATAGCCAAACTTTACCATCTTATTTTTATTTATTATCCAATTTCTACCAACACATTGTACTTGTCTAAATTTGCCAAATCTTCAATTGAGTTTACTTTGGCTTCTTTTGCATGTTCTTCTATTTCTTTTTTAGTTTCAATTTGTTTGATGCATTTTCTGAAACGACGCACTTCATCCAGATTGGTTAAAATTAATCCGGGAACCTGAACACTTTTACCTTCTGTATCTTTGGCGACCATCGTAAAATAAGAAGAATTGCAATGTTTGACAACACCAGTCTGAATATGCTCTGCCTCTACTCTAATGCCTACTACCATAGAGCTTCTTCCGACATAATTAACAGAGGCTTTCATGGTAACGAGTTCTCCTACTTCAATAGGTTTTAAAAAGTTTACCGTATCTACTGAAGCCGTTACACAATAATTGCCGCAAAATTTAGAGGCACAGGCAAAAGCAATCTGATCCAGCAATTGCAAAATATAACCTCCATGAATTTTTCCGCTAAAATTGGTATGCGACGGAAGCATTAATTCGGAAATACTAATCTTTGATGAAGAAACGGGTTTAAAATCTGTAGTCATTTACTATTTTAATTTATGGTTTTGGTTCGTTTATAAAATGAAATTTAATTTAATAATTGGTTTTCATCCGAATTAGAAGCTCTGGCAATAATATTTTCCGGGAGTGTCTTTTTAGCCTTGGCTCCCATTTTTCTTAGTTTTTCAACACTGGAAATGAGGTTTCCTCTTCCTTCAACCAATTTATTCATAGCATTTTCATATTCTGTTTTGGTATCCTTTATTTTGTTCCCGATTCTTAGCAAATCAGTTACAAAACCTTCAAACTTATCATACAATGCGCCGGCCTGACGCGCAATTTCAAAAGCATTTTCCTGTTGTTTCTGGTTGGCCCACATACTGTCGATTGTGCGTAAAGTAGCCAGTAAAGTCGTAGGTGTCACGATCACAATATTTCGTGCAAAAGCTTTATTATACAACTCAGGATCTTGGTTTAGGGCTATAGCAAAGGCAGGTTCTATTGGAACAAACAATAAAACAAAATCCGGGCTTTCAATCTGGTACAAATCGTGGTAGTTTTTGCTTCCAAGCTGTTCCACGTGCCTTTTTAAAGAACTTACATGTTCTTTTAAGAATTCATTTTTAAAGATTTCATCTTCTTCATTTGACCATTTTTCATAAGCCGTTAAAGAAACTTTTGAATCCACAATCATTTTTTTTCCATCGGGCAGATTAATTACCACATCCGGAAATACACGATTTCCATCTGCATTTGTAAAACTTTGCTGTACTTCATATTCTCTTCCTTTTTCAAGCCCCGATTTTTCGAGTACACGTTCCAGAACGAGTTCGCCCCAGTTACCCTGCATTTTACTGTCGCCTTTTAGAGCTTTTGTCAAATTCAAAGTTTCTTTGCTCATTTGCATATTCATTTCGCTTAAACCTAAAATTTGCTGACGAAGGGCTGCATGGTAATCAATGCTTTCTTTATGGGTTTGTTCTACTTTTTGCTCAAATCCCTGAATTTTATCCTGTAAAGGAAGCAGGATATTTTTCATGTTCACAGAATTTTGTTCAGTAAATTTTGCCGACTTTTCTTCCAGAATTTTATTGGCAAGATTTTCAAATTCTTTGGTAAATTTTTCCTGTAAAGCCGTTATTTCAACTTTCTGTTCTTTATGACGCTCCCACAAATTTTCAAAATCGACTTCTTTTTTAGAAAGCTGAATTGCCAGGCTGTCTTTTTCGTTTCGAATATTTTCTTTCTCAGAAATTAATAAATGAAGTTGTTTTTCGAAACTGTTTTTTTCACTTAAAAATTGTTCTTTTTGAAGCAAAAGCTGCGAATTTGCCGCATTAAGTTTTTCATTCAAACTTACTTTTTGTGATTCAAATTTAGCCGAAGACACTATTCTTCCTAAATAAATACCCAGGAATACAGCTACTATAAAAACAAATAAAAGCGGAAGAATATCCAACATAACTACGTTAATTTTTACGTAAAAGTACGCAATAATACGTAGTTTTAATCCATAAGAATAAAATTTCACGAATTAGTAACCGTTTTAAATTAAATAAACAATAAAGCTATTTTTTTAAAAAAAGAGATTTTCAACGCAACCTTTTTAAAATCATTACATCTACTATTTATAAACCTAAAAATAAAATGATGAAAAAGTTAATACTAAGCTTATTTATAGCTTTTGGATTCAGTGCCTGCTCGCTGAATGATGATTTACCTCAGGATACTTGTGGCGTATATACGAATGTTTCCTTTACCGGCTATCCTCTTGCTTGTAATTATACTCTTAAACAACAATTTACTAATCCTTCGGCTTTAATTATAAACACACAGGAAAAATTAAACCAGTATTTTACACAAAATACTACTAATCCTTGCCCTGGAAGCGATCCAAATATTAATTTTACCAATAATTTTCTTGTTGGAATTTTTTCAGGGCAAACAACAACAACGGGTTATGGCATAAAGATTACTTCAATTGTAGAAAACAATTGCCAGATTGTTGTCAATTTTTATGAGCACGGACCGCAAACAGGAGAGACAACTACTCCGGGTGCAAACTATCCTTCTGATTATGTTTTGATTCCTAAAACGACAAAACCCATCTATTTTAACAAAACTACAGAAAACAAAGACAATATTGTAATTGGAACTTTTGGAACCGTTAATGACTTTTTCCAGTTAAACGATTATAATATCCTTAAATTCTTAAATGTCACTACTGGCAATTATGAATTTGGTCAGTATAAAAATACTGCTACAATAAAAAGAGGTGAATATACGCTGTTCCTGAAAAGTGTACCAACTGAAATCTTAAGCTTAAAAGGTCAGACCAAAACCTACGGAACTCCTGACCCGGCAAATCAGGGCGGTGTTTATTTTGAACTACATCAAGGTGCCAGTACAACAAAAATCTATATCGACAATGTTGATACAGCAGATCAGAGTACAGAAGTGAAAGCGTTTAAGAAGGCCATTAAAGACAAAATTTTACTTTTAAAAGTATAAACGAATCAAGGTAAACACGCATCACTTAAAACCTTGATAATCAAAAACTAAAAATAACCAAAGAAACATATCCTATCTATAAAAAATAGGTTAAGAGTATAAAAAAAGTTATTTTTGCCAAAACCAACCACCCTATTTTTGAAAGACGATTTAGACATATATATTAAACAGTGTATCCAAAATGACAGAGCAGGACAACTGAAAATTTATCAGTTGTTCTCGCCTGTTTTATATGGTATTTGCTTAAAATATATGAAAAATGAAGACGATGCCAAGGATGTTTTTCAGGAATCGTTTGTCATTGTTTTTCAAAAAATCCATCAGTATAAATTTGAAGGCAGTTTTGAAGGCTGGCTAAAACGAATCTTCATCAATAAATTAATCGAAACATTAAATAAGAAGAAGAAAGAAAGTTTCTTTTTGGATGTTTTTGATCCCGATACTGATTTTGTAGAAGAAGAGGAATTAGATATTATTCCGATACCCCAGGAAAAGTTACTCGAATATATAAGAGAATTACCAGATCAGTACCGCATGGTTTTTAACTTATATGTTTTTGAAAAAATGAAACACAGAGAAATTGCGGAACAACTCAAAATTTCAGAAGGAACTTCGAAATCCAATTTAAACAGGGCGAAAAGAATTTTACAAAAAAGAATTTTGAGCATTAAAAATTTTAAAACGGCATGAAAAAGCAAAAAATAGAAGATATTTTTTCATCAATCGAAAATTTCTCGAGTGTACCACCACCCGAATTATGGAATAAAATTGAAGAAGAACTTGATAAACCTAAAAAGAAAAAAAGAGCAATTCTTTGGTGGTCAGCTGCTGCATGCCTGTTATTAGGATTACTACTTCCTACCATTTCTAATTTTAATTCAAATTCAGGAATTGAAAAAATAAATAACGGAGCTACTGAAAAAAGTGTTGTTATTGATGAAAATAGCAGTAACATAAACAACCAGACAAGATCTATTGAAAAAAACAACATAGGAATAAAAACTGGGATTGTTGAAAATCCATCTGTAGAAAATCCACCTAATAATGCGCCAATAACCAATACGCATAAAACATCGATTAGTCATACCGACTCTAAAAAGAAAATTAATTCCGGAATTGCTAAACAAAATCCGAACATTGATACAGAAAATCTGAATAAGGCTGTAGCCGAAAAAACATATATTGGAGGAAAGCAAAACTCATTTAATTCTCTTTCAAACAATTCTATACCAACTGAAAAAGCAAATAAAAATCAGCATATAGCTGAGAAAACTTTAGCTACAGAAAAACAGCACTCATCCAGTTCTTTTTCAAACAATCTTATACCAACTGAAAAAACAAACATAAACCAGAATATAGCTGAGAAAACTTTCGCTACAGAAAAACAGCACTCATCCAGTTCTTTTTCAAACAATCCGATATCAACTGAAAAAGCAAATATGAATCAGGCTGTGGCTGAAAAAACGTCTGCTTCAGGAAAACAAAATTCGTTCAGTTCTTTTTCAAATAATGAAATGCCAAATTCAGTTTTGGAAGATAAAGTAAGTTCTAAAAACAATATTGCTGTTGCTTTAAATTCTTCAAATGTAACTTCAAAAAACACTCAAAAAGACACTGCTAATACAGCAGCAAATAAATCGATCCTCGCTGATAATTTTCAAAAAAACAGCTCTATCTCTGCCAATTCATTAAGCAGTAAAGACTCTGTTCAACTGGCAGAATTACGAAATTTAGAAAAAGGCATTGCCGAAGTTAAAACAGAAAAAGAAAAAGATATCAATAATGTCAATGATTCTGAAAAATGGTCTTTGGATGTTTTTGCAGGAATAGCAAATTCTGAAAACTACAATAATCAAAAAACACTTGGAAATGTTAATGAATCAAAACAAACAAATTCATACGGTGTAAAAGCAAATTATAAACTCAATAAAAAGTGGGCTGTTAGTTCTGGTTTAAAAATTAACGAATTAGGACAAAGTATTGCTAATGTTTCTTATTACAATCATTATGAAACATCAGCATACCCATTAACAAATAGCTATTCATACGATAGTCCTTCAGTAATTGCACCACAAATTACAAGTAATTCTAATTATGTTTTTGTTTCAAAAAATACGCAAGCCGCATTAAAAAGCGATAATTTAGAAAATGGGAATATGGATCAAAGTTTAAAATATATTGAAATGCCTCTTGAGGTTTCTTATTCCATACTTAATAAAAACAAAACAAATATTAGTCTGAATACAGGCGGGTTTGTTGGAAAATTGATTTCAAACAATGTGACCTTAAACGGAAATTCTATAGGAGGAAATTTAAATGCAAATGATTTTGTTTACGGCTCTTTGCTAAGCAGTACTTTTCAATACCAATTATATAAAAAAACAAATGTTTTTGTTGAGCCTGGCATGAATTATTATATCAATCCGCTAGACAATCAAACCTTTAACCAATTTCAATGGTCATTCAATTTTGGCCTGAATGTTTCATTTTAAGGACATTAAATAATTATGGCAATTCATGACAATTGGATTACTCCAAAAACATTTCCTGATGATTTAATTCTGGCTAAAAATCTTTTATACGACTGCTGCGGTTTCGATTGCAGCCAGCCCTTTCCGGAAACTGAAAGTGCAGAATATAGTGCTTATCGTTTCAGTATCAATAAAAAAGCAATCTGTTACAGGCAAGCTAAAGTTACGCCAACAAAAACAGGGCAATTTGTAACTTTATGGAAGCGTAATATTTCCGGAACTATTGAACCATTTGATTATTTGGATCTGATAGATTTTGTCATCATTAGTGTCCGAAGAGAAAATAATTTTGGGCAATTTATATTTCCAAAAGCTATTCTGCTAGAAAAAGGGATTTTCTCTACTTCGGCTAAAGAAGGTAAAAGAGCAACCCGTGTTTATCCTCCATGGGATATTACTAGCAGCAAACAAGCTCAAAAAACGCAGCAATGGCAGCTGGATTATTTTTAGAAATATCAGAAAATGAATCTATTGTTTCAAAAGCACAAAAATTATTTGACATTTAATAATCCTAATAAAAAAACAGGCAGCCCAAATGAGCTGCCTGTTTTAGTTTATATAAGTATCCTTTATTTTTTTATAATCTTTCCTTTAAACACAACTTTGTTATTTTCTGTCAAAATGTAAATATAAATTCCAGATTGCAAATGAGTCACCGGAATTTCAGTCGTACTTATATCCTGGGTTGCTTTAACATCAACAGCACTTCCTGTCTGACGTCCGTTGATATCATAAAATCTTAATTTCAGTTTTTTATCTGTATTTTTTACATCAAAACTGACAACATCTGTTGCTGGATTTGGATATGATTTAACATAAAAATTGTTTTTAGCAAAATCCGGCGTTGATAATACATCTTGTTTCAACTGAAAACGAGCAATTACAGGTCCGTGATCTGAAGTTGTAGTGGTGTAACTCTCTATATCATTACGAGGATCATATACGGCAGTAGAACCTGAAACATATTGATCAACTAACTCATTAGAAATTGTGATATGATCTAAAAATCCGCCTGAACTTAAAAAGCTGAAAGCCCCCGCCTGACTGATTTCTAAAGTCAAAGCTTTATAATTATTGGTATCTGTTACAAAAGCTTCGTAAGAAGATGGCTGTCCCGCAATAACAGATGCTTTTACATCGTCATTGTAATCTCCTAAAAGAATCAAATTAGCATTTGGATAATGCGCATCTAAGCTGTCTTTCAGCACCTGCGTATCATATTTACGCATATTGTAACGTGATATATCTGTTCCGCTGTTAGCACGAGCGTGAAGATCTATAAAATTGATTTCGTTTTTAACGCCATTAAGATTCGTTTCTAAAGTCACCATATATGGCAGACGTCCAGAAGAAAAGAAACTGCTGTTAGAACCGCCGGGATAATTAGCCAAAGTTTTTGTTCCGGCACGTAATTCATCATAAAAATCTTTAAACATTACACGTGTCTTTTTAACCGTCGTAGTTTGAGTGTTATAAATTACAACCAATTTTTGAGGTGGAAAAGTTGGATCTGAAGTTGGATCCCAAGAATAGGACCATGATGTTGAAATGGCTTTATCGAATGTTTTTCCGTTTACATTTAGTTTTTGGATTAAATTATCAATTTGAGCATCACTTGAAACTTCCTGAACTACATAAACGTCCGCATCTAGTTTGTTCATTACTGTTGCTATGTTATCGAGCTGTAATGCTTTGTTACTTGGTCCGTAAGCTGAGGTCGGAGCACCAAAAAACTCTAAATTATAAGTTACCACATCAAAAGTTTCTGCTTTTGGAAGTGAAGATCCCGTTAAAGAACCTACTTGTTTGTTTAATGAAGTTCCTGCAACTGTCAGAGCACCTGCAATTTTAAATTCTTTTGATATAGGCGCAAATCTCGCATATAATGTTTTTCCGGCAAAAGCATCGGCTTCTGTCAAAATAATGCTGTTTTGAAATAAACTATTATCTACAGATATCTGATAACCTACTGGAGCAGTAATTGTTACATCTCCATATCCTTTGGCTTTAAAAGCAAAAGATTGTGAAGCAGAAATAGTATTTTGATCTACAGTTCCAAAATCTAAAACAGGGTTTGAAGCTACATAACCTGACTCATTAACAATAGCGTAATCATCAAACGACCATTCAGCAGCATTTCCTGTACCACCGCCTATTGCCGTTTCATAAACCCAAGCCAAATAAGTTTGACTTGTTTTAAAAGCTGATAAATCGATATATTGAGATTGAATATACGACTCTGTTGTAGTTGGAAAACTGCCATCAATTTCTGTCCATGTAGCTGTTTCAGGACTGCTTAGTCCATCATAGTTTGTAGAAATCATTAATTTTAAAGCTGGTCCCTGAAAGTACTTACGGGAATAAAAAGATAATAATGGTAATTTATCAAAAGTATCTAAACGTAATTTTGGCGAAATCAACCAGTCTTTACTTGCTCCGCTGTCTGAATATCCATTCATAAGAACCGCGCCAGTCCCAGAATTTACATTTCGCGCTGTGGTAGTGTATGTCCATTTATTAGTAGTTCCTGCCACATTGTACTGTGTCCATCCACTGTTGCTTAACACATTTGGATCATCAAAATTTTGAACATAAGGATCGATTCCTCTTCCTGCTAAAGATAAATTTTTGATAACAGAAGTAGATTCATGTGTAATCTGACCTGTAAAAGCACCTGCTAAATTTGGATTAAATCTTACATAAACTGTCTGCGATGCATTTGAAGCAAAATCAGCAGCAGCATAAGTCAACGTTGAAGCAAATGTTACATTATCTTTCGAGATTGAAAAATTTGATGTAACACTAACCATTAAATCACTTAGAAGATCTGTTGCCTGAATTTGATAACTTTTAGATGCGGATTCAAAGTTTATTTCATTAGCACCTAAATCAAGAGCGCCTACAGAGGCTGTAACTACTGGTAATGCAGTTGCAGCTGTTGTAACATCTACTTTATTTACTGCTGTTTGTAAATTTCCATACTCATCTTCAGAAACAGAAAATACAGTATAAGCCGTTGATAGCGTTAAACCAGCGATGTTTTTAGTATAATCTAATGCAGGATCAGCTATAGTTAAAGATCCTGCTTGTAAAGCAGCAGTTCCGTTTGCATCCAATCCTGATTTTAACTGAGCAGGAGTTGGTGCTGTGCTGCCGCCAGTAAGCAAAACATAATAGGTTTTTCCGATTTCATTCAACTTATCCGAAAAGTCAAAATGTGTTGAAGATATGTTTTCAGATTTTGGAAATCCAGTTTCATTTACAGGCGCTGTGTGATCGCTGTTTACATCAATATTATCAATCGCAAAAGAAGGACGAGAACCTGCTCCGGAAACTTGTCTGGAAATCCATCTAATTTGCACTATAGGTTGATTATTACATATTGCAGGCAAAGTCGTTTTTATAACAATCTTATTTTGAGCATCTGTAATGGCAGTTGTTTGCTGTACTGTATTATTACTATAAACCGTTTCTGGCAGCGTTGTAAAAGAATCTGTAGTTCCTACTCTATATTGAAGAACCATTTCGTTTATACGGCTGGATACTGGGTTTCCAGCAAGTCCATATGGGTTACGAATTGTCATTGCATCATACTGAACCTGAATTCCTGTCATTCCTGTTGTAGAAAATGCAAGACCAATTGTGTAATCTGCACTACTTGTGTTTAGAAACCCGAGTTTTTCATTATAATTATAAACATTTCCAGTACCGACAGCTGCAGTGCCGACAACAATTGGTTTGTCAGTTAAAACTGTATTGGTACTAAAATTAGCTGACGGAGATCCAGTAACAGTCCAAGCTTGAAAACCTGATGGATATGTAGTTGGTTTATCAGTTAAACTTTTAAAATCCTGCTTATAAGGAAGTTGCTGTACTCCCGGCATTGTCTGAGCAATTACACTTAAAGAAAAGCAATAAAAAAACTTAAAAAAGCCATTAAATGGCGTACAGTGTAGATCTTTTTCATAGTTTAAAAAAAATAGAGTTTTTAGAAGTCAAATTTATACCCTTTAAAGTTAAGCGAATATTATAAAACTATAAACTTAAACATATTAAACTTATAAACATTTCACAACAAAACACTATTTTTAAAGAATTTATATTTAATATTTTTAACAAAACAACAATTAAGTATCTAAATCTGCATTTTCAACACTATTTCTTTTTAACAAAACAGTACAAAAAAAAGGCCATCTGAAAAACAGACAGCCTTAAATTAATCGCTTTAAAAAATTCTTAAACCGCAGTATAACCTCCGTCGGCAATTATGTAACTTCCGGTAGTAAAGGAAGATTTTTCAGAACTCAGAAATACAACCAGCTCTGCAATTTCTTCTGATGTGCCTAAACGATTCATTGGCGCTTTTGCAGCCACAGCATCCATCATACTTTTATCTAAATTGTCTTTTAACAGGGCGGTTTCAATATATCCAGGCCCTACTGCATTACAGCGAATATTTTTTTGAGCGTATTCTGCCGCTATGTTTTTTGTTAATCCTACAACGCCATGTTTTGAAGCAGTGTAGGCAGGACTATTTGGAGCTGCAACCTGTCCGTGAATCGAAGCAATGTTGACAATGTTTCCTCCTCCGTTTTTTTCCATTTGTTCCAGTTGATAACGACAGGCATAAAAAACCCCATTCAAATTGAGTGCAATTACCTTATCCCATGCATCTGGGTCATATTCTCCAGTTGGTTTTGCAGGACCGCCCATTCCGGCATTGTTACACGCAATATCCAGACGTCCGTATTTTGATACTGCAACTTCAACCATATGTTTGTTATCTAATGAACTCGAAGAATCGCCTTTTACAAAAAAAGCCTCTCCTCCGTTATCCTTTATAATTTTTACAGTTTCTTCACCATGTTCAACATTAATATCTGAAACCACTACTTTTGCCCCTTCACGGGCGTACGCTTCTGCTATAGCGCGTCCGATTCCTGAACCGCCTCCTGAAACAAAAGCTACCTTATTTTCTAAAAGTGCCATATTCATAAATTTTAAAATTGTCCTTTAAATTTACGAAGCCATTATTTAGTTACCTTCACAAAACACGAGTTTATCATAATATTAACCAGATATGCTAATCAAATGTTATTTTTCCAAAAAAGTCTGTGAAATCTGTCATTTTTTCATTATTATTTATCTTCATCTAATTTCATGTTCCCTCTGTCTTCATGACTTTCAGGATTTGAATTTGAATAACGGTTTGCCGTAATATCCGAATTATGATCTTTGTTTTCAATGGTTTTTTTTGCCTCTTCTTCCGTAGAAACTCCTCTGTTCGAATTTGGATTATCAGGATTTATATCACCTTTAACTTTTCTAATATCCTCGTTTTCATTTCTTGCTCTTTCAACAACTGTTTCATTACCACTGGCATCGGCAACTACTTCTTTTTTTAAATTTACATCATCGGTTTTCCCGTCATGTGAAATATTTTTCCCTTTTTGTTCGTCTATATTTTTTTGTACTCCATTTATTTTTTTAGAGCCTAAATCATTAGTTTCCATATTATTTATTTTTAATATTCTTTATATATAATATTACGAATTCTAAATTTTAAAACTAAAAGGTTTAACATTGCTTTGGGTTAATTCGCTGATTAATTTTCAATGAAGACGAAACAAACTATCTTTGCAAAAAATTAAAAATGCACAGACACTTCCTTCTTTTTAAACCTTATGGTTATCTCAGCCAGTTTATTTATGAATTGAAAAGAAAGAAAAAGCTTTTAGGCGAATTATACGATTTCCCCGAAGGAACAATGGCGATAGGAAGACTGGACGAAGACTCTGAAGGGCTGCTTTTACTGACTACTGACGGAATGGTAAGCGAAATAGTCAGAAGCAAAAAAGTCAAAAAGGAATATTATGTTCAGGTTGACGGAATCATAACTCCAGAAGCCATTGAGCAATTACAAAAAGGTGTAGAAATAGGTTTTGAAGGAGGCAAATACATAACAAAACCCTGCAATGCTTTTATTGTTTCTGAAATTCCTGATTTTGGACCAAGAGCCAAAAAAATCAGGGATGAGCGTCATGGCCCGACTTCCTGGGCTTCGATCACTATCAGTGAAGGAAAATTCCGTCAGGTTCGAAAAATGACTGCAGCAGTTGGTTTTCCAACTTTGAGACTTGTGAGGGTTCGAATAGGAAATGTATATTTGCAAAACTTAAAAGCTGGTGAAGTTTTAGAAGTTCCCTCTTTTCAATTAGATAATGAGTCAATTTGAGCATTAGATAATTATTTTTCAAAACTTCTAACTTTTAGCCTCTAACATTTAATTTTAAAAAAACATGCTAAACGTTGTTCTTGTAGAACCGGAAATACCAAATAATACCGGAAATATCGGTCGTTTGTGTGTAGGCACAGAAAGCCGTCTTCATTTAATTCATCCATTCGGATTTGTGATTAATGATAAAAACCTGAAACGTTCCGGATTGGATTACTGGGTTCATCTTGACGTAACGGAATATCAAAATGTAGAAGAATGGATTGCTCAGATTCCGGATCAATCACGTGTGTTTTTGATGAGTTCACATTCTGAAAAATCCTATTTGGAAAACGAATTTCAGGATGGTGACTGGCTTGTTTTCGGAAAAGAAAGTGTTGGTTTAAGCAAAGATTTTATGGCAAGATTCGAAAATCATCTGACTATTCCGATGTCGCCGCTGATTCGTTCTTTTAATATTGCGAATTCTGTTGCTTTTGTAATTGGCGAGGCTAAGAGACAGATTGGATTGAAAAAGGTTTAATCTTATATTTGCTTACTTCTCTTTGAAAAGTCATTCTGGAAACAGAATTTCTAGCCCTGTAGGAAGCGACATCCTTTTTTGTCTGGGTTCGCGAAAAAGATATAGCGGACTGCAGGATTAGCTCCTGAAAATTTAACTCACAATAAACTTCCCTTTTTCAGCATCAAAAACAATATGTTCGTCTTTGAACAAAGTATTAAAACTTCCTTTCGAAATTAAATTACAAGGTTCATCCTGCATTACGGTTTCCGGTGTCATAATAATCATTTCGTCGCTTAGCTGAATGGCCAGATCAATGTCGTGGGTTGAAAACAAAATGCACTTGTGGGTTTCCTGTGTTAGTTTTTTTAGTAATTTGAACAATGAAACTTTATGCAATAAATCAAGATGTGTGGTGGGTTCGTCAAGAATAATCAAAGGCGTATCTTGTGCAAGTGCTCTTGCAATTAAAACTTTCTGCAATTGCCCGTCGCTGATTTCAAAATGCCTTTTTGAAGTCAAATGTTCAATTTGAGTTAATGTTAAAGCTTCATTTACTTTTACGATATCCTCGGGAGTTAAATTTCCCACCCAATTGGTATAGGGCTGACGACCCAAAGCGACTAATTCAAATACGGAAAGATTACTTGGTGGCAGTTTTTCGGTTAAAACCAAACTTAAGCTTTGTGCTAAATCTAAGGGTCTATATGTACTTATACTTTTTCCTTTCAGAAAAACGCTTCCTGCCAATGGAGATTGAATTCCGGTAATTGTTCTTAATAAAGTTGACTTCCCTATTCCGTTTGCACCAATCAAAGCAATGAGTTTTCCAGAATCAAAAGTTAAATTTAAATCCTGAGCAATAGTCACAGCAACTTTCTTGGTTTTGTAGCCAATACTTAAATTTGAAGTGGAGAGGATGGTGTTCATTTTTGCCATTGATTTAAACTAATTACTTAAAATTTCTTTTTCGTACCAATAACCAAATCACAACCGGAGCACCAATTATAGATGTAATAGCATTTATGGGAAGCGTCACATCAAATCCAGGCATTTGAGAAACGATATCGCAAAATAGCACGATAATGGCTCCAAAAAGCAACGTACTCCAAAACAAAATCATATGATTACTGGTTTGAAAAGTTAGTTTTGCAATGTGTGGAACCGCAAGACCAATAAAAGCAATCGGGCCTGCAAAAGCAGTTATACTTCCGGCTAAAATACTGGTTGCAAAAATAATAATCAAACGTGCTCTTTTGAAATTCAACCCCATGCTTTTTGCATAATTTTCGCCCAGAAGCAAAGCATTCAAAGGCTTGATACTGCCCGCGCTCAAAACTAAACCAAAAACAACACTCACAGCTAAAACTGTAATGGATTTCCAGGAAAGATTTCCAAGATTACCTAATGACCAGAAAGTAAATTTCTGAAGCTGTTCTGCCGTACTAAAATAGGTTAAAACACTCACGAGTGCCGTGGTAAAACTTCCAAACATTAAGCCCACAATCAAAATTGCCATTGTATCTCTTATTCTTTGGGAAACCAATAAGACCAATAGCAAAACGAGCGTGCTCCCTAAAGTAGAAGCCAAAACAATTCCGTAAGATGACAAGGCGATTATTTTTAGAAAAGAGGGTAAAAATCCAGCACCCAAAATGACAAATGCCACTCCTAAACTTGCACCTGAACTTAATCCTAAAACATAAGGCCCGGCAAGCGGATTCCTAAATAATGTCTGCATTAACAAACCGCTTATTGAAAGTCCTGTACCAACTAAAACCGCTGTTATAGCTTTTGGCAAACGGTAATTAATTATAATATACTCCCAGGTTGATTTACTGGCCTGACCGCCTGTTAAACTGGCATAAACATCTTTAAACGGGATATTCACGGAACCAAGACTAATGCTGGACAAGAACATTAAAAGCAGACCTAAAGCCAAAATAGCAAATAGAATTGTATTTCGTTTTTTGTTGACCAATTTAATTCAGTTTTGTTGCAAAAGTAAATTCATAACCCGGCAGTAAATCCGGATGGAAAATTTTGATATAATCTTTCAGGACCAAATCCGGACGGCTTGGCGATACTTCATAATAAATAGTTCCGCCTGTAGCACCAAACTTACTTTCTAAACAATAAACCGACTTGTTTTTAAAAGCGTCAAACTCACTGTAATGCGGATTCGCTTTTTGTAGTTGGTCCAAGGTTGTAAAGGAGCCTGAAACAATCCAAAAATTGGCGGTTTTGGCTTTATCGAGAACTTTCTCAAATGACAAACCTTCACTTCCCGTTCCTTTTAAATCTGACCATAAATAATTGGCCTGGGCATCTTTCATAAATTTGGCAACCCAGCTGTTTCCTTTGGCAACATACCACACATCTTCATACATAGAACCATATAAAACTGTTGAAACTGCTGGTTTTTCAGTCACTAATTTTAATGCCTGATTGTAACTTGTCACAATTTTATCAAATAATTCTTTTGCTTTTTCTTCTTTTCCAAACAAAGCACCATAAAGTTTAATCCATTCAGCTTTTCCAAGTGGGGACTGCTCCATCCAATCTGCCTGAATCAAAACATTTAAACCGCTTTTTTTCAAATTATCCAACATTGGATTATTGTTGTCTACTCCAAAAGTCACAATTAAATCCGGTGACAATTCTATTAATTGTTCCATATTTAGTTTTTCGTTCTGCCCTACATTTTTAACGGAACCTTTGTCAATTAAAGTTCTTGTTTTTTCAGAAGAAATATAATCTGTATGCGGAAAACCGGTCAGTTTATTTTCTACATCAAGCATTTCAAGAAATGGAATATTGGTTGTCGAAGTTACTACAATAGACTCCAACGGAACTTTAATTGTTGTATAATTGTCTAGACTGTCAGGCACTTCAGCATCTTTTTCTTTTAAAATGTATTTAAAACTTTTATCTGCATTTGGCCAGGGATTTGAAACCGTAACCACAGAATATCCTTCATGTTTTACTATAGAAAGTCCGGAAGCATATTCGATACTGTTTTGAGGAATTTCAGAGGTTGTAATTGCTGCATTTTCATTTTTTTTACATCCCGTCAGAAGAAAAAAAGAGATTATAAAAATAAATTTGGGAAATAAATGTTTCATAGATTGTTATATTATTTCAATGAATATGGCATCGTTCTTGTTCGTTATCATTGCTGCCTTTATCAATAAGCACAAAGGTAACGCAATTTATATATTTTTTTATTTACCTTTATTCTTACAAATTTAAACAAACCCTTTTTTACTATATGAATAATATAAAAACAAAAGTTTGTTCGAGCTGTGAATCCTCTTTTGGGTGCGGAAATATTTCTGCTGAAAATAATTGCTGGTGCAATGATTTCCCTCCTATTTTCAATCTTTCAGAAGGAGGAGATTGTCTTTGTCCGGAATGCTTTAAAGAAGCATGCGTAGACAAAATAGACGCTTATGTAGAAACGATTACTCCTAAAAAAGCCCTTCAAAACAAAGCGATATCTCTGCCAAAAACCGACAAAATAATTGAAGACATTGACTATTATATCGAAAATGGCAATTATGTTTTTAAATCATGGTTTCATTTAAAAAGGGGAAGCTGCTGCGGAAATGCTTGTCGTCATTGTCCTTATTAATTTCCTGAAAAAATAAATCTTACTACTTTAGCCGAGATTAACATAGGCACCAATTGCGTTAGGGATAGCAGTGGAAAGCCCACAGTCCCGTCTTTTGACGGGACGAGGACTTGAAACGAATAGCCCGACCAGAGGGAACGCCCAAAATATTAAACTTTTACAAATGATCTATTTAATTACCGGAGGCGAAAGATCCGGAAAAAGCAGCTACGCACAAAATCTCGCTTTGCAGCTTTCAAATACACCAATGTATGTGGCAACGGCCAGAAAATGGGATGATGATTTTCAGAACAGAATTGACCGCCACCAAAAGGAGCGTGATGAACGCTGGACGAATATTGAAAAAGAAAAATATTTGAGTGAGATTGATTTCTCTGGAAAAACAGCTTTGATTGACTGCGTAACACTTTGGCTGACCAATTTTTTTGTTGACACCAAAAATGATGTTTCATTATCACTTGAAGAAGCAAAGACTGAATTTAAAAAAATAGCGCTTCAACCTAATACGAACCTGATTATTGTAACAAACGAAATTGGGATGGGAGTTCATGCCGATACTCACATTGGCAGAAAATTTACCGAACTGCAAGGCTGGATGAATCAGTTTCTGGCGTCAAATGCCGATGAGGTTGTACTGATGGTTTCTGGGATTCCGGTTAAAATAAAAGGATAAGCAATGACAAAAATCAATGGCAAAAGTCAATTAAAAACAAATTCTAAATATTAAATTGCTTCGCCTGTTCGCTGTCGCTCGGGTCCAAATTCAAATCTTTAAGTAAAATTCAAATATTAAAGTCAAAATTCAAATAAGACGAAGTATCTTTACGTAAAGATCAATATTGCTGCTTATATTGGAATTTGGAATTTAAAAAATTGGAATTTAAAAGATGATAAATCTTGACGATATATTAAAATCACGACGTGATACCCGGCATTTTACAGCCGATGAAGTCCCTGATGGGGTGATTGAAAAAGCTTTACAGGCGGGTCACTGGGCACCTTCTGTAGGACTAACGGATGCAACGAGATATTACATCATAAAATCGGCAGAAGTAAAAAGCGCTGTTAAAAACCTGTTTTTGGATTATAATAAAAAGGCTGAAGAACTTACTGACAATCCCGAACAAAAAGAACTTTATAAATCCCTGAAACTGGAAGCGATTAAAGAAGCTCCAATTGGACTTATCATTGCGTATGACCGATCTGTACTAAATCAGTTTACGATTGGAACTGTTGGCAGTAACGAAGCTGTGAAATTCAGCTCAGTTTGTGCGGCTCAAAATATTTGGCTTTCGCTGACAGAACAAGGCTATGGCATGGGCTGGGTTTCAATTTTGAATTATTATCAGTTCAAAAAAATACTTGATTTACCTGAAAACATTGAACCACTAGGCTATTTCTGCATTGGGAAACCGGCAACAAATTACGGTAATCAGCCCATGCTGCAGCAATTGCACTGGAAACAAAAATCGGAAGCCCCCAATTGTACTGAAATTAAAAATGTTATTGAAAATTGTGTTTCAGATTTTGTTTTAAAACTGCAACCTGAAGCTGAGGACGAAACAAATTTCAGCAGTCTTTTACAGGAAAAAATAGATTCGAAGACCAAACCTGTTGGTGCTTTGGGGACTTTAGAAACGCTGGCTTTTCAAATCGGAACTGTTTTTAAAACTTTAAATCCGAAAATAATAAATCCGAATATTGTGGTTTTCGCAGCTGACCACGGAATTGCAAATCATGGCGTGAGTGCCTATCCGCAAGATGTTACCAGACAAATGGTCAATAATTTTCTGGAGGGTGGTGCGGCGATTAATGTTTTTTGCAATCAGCATGACATTAAGCTCTCCATCGTAGATTCTGGGGTAAACTATGATTTCCCAACGAATGTTAAACTAATTAATGCTAAAATCGCCAAAGGAACCCAATCTTTTTTACATGCGCCGGCAATGAGTGATACCGAACTGCATTTGTGTTTTGAAAAAGGAAGAGGTATTGTAGAAACTATTGCCAAAAAAGGTTCTAATTGTATTGGTTTTGGTGAAATGGGAATTGGGAATACCTCAACAGCTTCAGTCCTGATGAGTATTTTAACCGGTTTTCCGATTGAAGAATGTGTTGGGAAAGGAACAGGAGTTGCTGATGAAAAATTAATTCAGAAACAAAATCTGCTCAAAAAAGCCATTAAAAATTATTCTGGTCCAGCCGAATTAATGCGGCAGCTCGCCTACTTTGGCGGTTTTGAAATCATACAAATGGCAAGCGGAATGTTAACGGCTTACGAAAATAATATGATTATCCTGGTTGATGGTTTTATTTGCAGCGTTGCTTTTTTAATTGCTTTAAAAATGAATCCTGATATTCATAAAAATGCTGTTTTTTGCCATTGCTCTGCAGAAAAAGCACATGAAAAATTATTGGATTATTTACAGGCAAAACCAATTTTAAATTTAGATTTACGCCTTGGAGAAGGAACCGGCTGTGCTGTTGCTTTTCCAATTTTAAAATCTGCTGAAGTTTTTTTGAACGAAATGGCGAGTTTTGAAAGTGCCGGGGTTAGCAGGAAATGACAATTAAAATGTCAATATCAATTGCAAATTTAAATTTAAAAAAAATCTATAAATGAAAAAAGAACTCCATATTTTCTTTACATGTGTAATGTTTTACACCCGGATTCCGTGTCCAAAAAACATCAGTCACGATCCTGAATATTTAAACAAAGCTACCCGTTATTTTCCTTTCATTGGCTGGATTGTGGGAAGCATATCATTTCTTGCTTTCTATATTTCTTCTATTTTTCTTTCTATAGAAACAGCTGTAATTTTAGCACTGATCGCTTCAATATTAACAACAGGTGCTTTTCACGAAGATGGCTTTGCTGATGTGTGTGATGGTTTTGGCGGAGGCTGGACCAAAGAAAAAATCCTGATGATCATGAAAGATAGTGCCATTGGTGCTTATGGTGCGATTGGCTTGGTTTTGCTTTTTTTATTGAAATTTAAATTGATTTCAGAATCTGTTTTGCTTTTTTCGAATCACAATTATTTGATTTTCCTGCTGTTTATTTCTGCTCACTCACTAAGTCGTTTAGCAGCAATCTCAATTATTTTTACTCATGAATATTCACGGGATGATGCTTCAAGTAAAAACAAACCCATTGCAAAGAAACATAGCTGGAAAGAAGTTTTAGGTTCTTTTTTCTTCGGACTGCTTCCGTTATTTGCACTCTCCTGTTTTCAATATAAACTGCTTTTTATCCTGATTCCGGTTTTCATAACCCGTTATTTCCTGGCCCGTTACTTTCAAAAATGGATTGGTGGCTATACAGGTGATTGCCTGGGAGCAACGCAGCAGGTCTGTGAAGCAATTTATTATTTAAGCATTCTTTTGATATGGAAATTTATCTAATTCGTCATACCGAAACGATTTGCGAAAAGGGAATTTGCTACGGACAATCGGATGTCGATATCGTTGAACCTTTTGATACTGTTTTTAAAAATATCCTTTCTCAATTACCTTCAAAGGCTTTGATTTTTTCAAGTCCTTTAAAACGTTGTGTCATTTTAGCAAAATACATTCAGGAAAACATAAAGACAATTTCTTTTCAACAGGACAATCGTTTAAAAGAAATGAATTTTGGCGACTGGGAATTAAAACCCTGGAATGATATACCGTCTAAGCAGCTCAATCCGTGGATGCAAGATTTTGTTAATATCAAAGTTTTAAATGGAGAATCTTTTGTTGAATTACATGAAAGAGTCAGCGATTTTTTAGCCGAACAAAAGACAAAAAAAATCAGCTCACCAATAATTATCATTACGCACGCCGGTGTTATCAGAAGCTTTTTATGTCATCAATCCGGGCTTCCTTTGAAAGATGCTTTTCAGAACAAAGTCGACTTTGGAGAAGTTATCAAAATAGATTTTTAAAAACTTTCTTGTTTAGAAAAGTAAATACAAATTTGAATTTTACACTTATTTAACTTTATCTTTGCAGCCAATTAAGGTTGTGTTTTAATTACAAAAACACATTAAAAGGGAATCAAGTTACTGGTTTTTAATTATTTAAAACCAAAAATCTTGAGCTGTACCCGCAACTGTAAGCTTAGTTCTTTTTTAGAATGCTTGTTGTTAGCTACAAAACCACTGTCATTTATTGATGGGAAGGTAAACAACAAGACGCAAGCCAGGAGACCTGCCTTATTAACAAATATCGAACTCTCGGGAAAAAGAGTGTAGAAATTATGACTTTAAAAATACGTTTTGCTTTTTGCTTGTTGCTTTTGTGCCAGATTATTTCGGCGCAGAACGATTCTATTACGAAACTGAAAGAAGTTGTTGTATCAGATTCAAATCTTAAAAAATTTTCGAATACACAATCAATTCAACGATTAACCGATTCTATTATCAGTAAGAATGAATCTTCATTAACTTCACTTTTAAACTACAATACCGTTGTTTATTTTAAAGAAAATGGTTTGGGAATGACTTCAGCTCCGTCATTTAGAGGAACCACATCACAGCAGACAGTTGTGGTATGGAACGGAATAAATATAAATTCTCAATTACTTGGTCAGGCAGATTTCAATACGATTTCTACACGTGGTTTTAATTCTATTGATGTTAAGGCCGGAGGCGGAAGTATTGTGTATGGAAGCGGTGCGATTGGTGGTACAATTCATTTAAACAATGATTTAAAATTTACAGATACATTCAAAAATGAGTTTCAGATTTACTATGGTGAATTTAACACTTTAAGTGCTGTTTACGGTATTACAGCTGCTACCGAAAAATGGAGTGTAGATGCAAGCTTTACCAGAAACAGTTCAGACAACGATTTTAAATATGTAGGTCAGAAAGTCTGGAACACAAACGGACAATATTACAATAATACACTTGATGCAGCTATCGGCTATAAAATAAACCAAAACAACAGTATCAAATTTTACAGCGAAATTTTTGATGGAGAACGTCACTTTTCTTTAACATCACCGAACGCAACAAAAACAAAATATCAGGATTACAATACCCGTAATTTATTAACCTGGAGCAGTGCTTTTAGCAAATTTGAATCTAATGTAAGACTTGCTTACATTTCGGAACATTATAAATATTATGAAGATATAAAAAAGGAAGGTTTTACTTCTGGAGGAGTAAAAAGTTTTATTGGAAAATATGATATTGATTATACAATCTCTTCTGCTATAAAAGTCAGCGCAATTTTAGATTATACAAAAAATAGTGGTTTGGGATCCGGGATTGGCAAAAGCGATCGTGAAATTGGAGGAGCAAGCATTTTATGGAAACACAATTTAAACGAAAAATGGAATTATGAATTGAGTGCCCGAAAAGAAATTTCAGATGTTTATAAAAGTCCTGTCCTTTTTTCGGCTGGTTCAAGATATAATTTTTCAGATTTTTACCACCTCAAATTTAACTTATCAAGAAACTTCCGAATCCCAACCTTTAATGATTTGTATTGGGAAGGAAGCGGTAATCCGGATTTAAAACCTGAAAGTTCTTTTCAGGCAGAAATAGGAAACGAATTTAAATATAAAGATTTTCGACTCATGATTACTGCCTACGGGATGAAAATAAAAGATATGATTCGCTGGCTGCCCAACAATAGCGGAAACTGGTCTCCGGAAAACACAGACAGGGTTACTATTTATGGCGCTGAAGCACTTTTGGGATGGAAAAGAAATTTCAATAAGCATACATTTGATTTTAGCGGTACATACGCTTACACAGTTTCATTAAATGACGAAACTAACAAACAACTTTTTTATGTACCCTACCACAAACTTACCGGCTCATTATCTTATTATTACAAAAAGCTTTCGGTTTATTATCAAATTATGTATACCGGAGAAATTTTCACTACATCAGATAATAATCCAAAGTACATTTTGGACGCTTACAATGTTTCAAACATTGGTACTGATTATAATTTCAGTAAAAAAAATATTTTCAAAATTGGTATCAGAGTAGCCAATTTATGGAACGAGAAATATGAAGCGCAACCAAGCCGCTATATGCCTGGAAGAAATGCAACCATTTATTTAAACTTAAATTATTAAAAATGAAATTTAAAAATCTTTATTTAGGACTTATTGCATCAGCATTTTTATTTGCTTCGTGCAGCAGTGATGACAATACCGAAAATGATACTCCATTAGGAGCTTATGACAATGGTGTATTGATTTTGAATGAAGGGAATTTTGGAAGACCTAATGCATCTGTATCTTTTATCTCTAATGATTTGAATACTTTTCAAAATGATATTTTCAAAATTGTGAATACTCCAACTGTATTAGGAGATGTAGCACAATCGATGACCTTTAATGGTGATAAAGCTTTTATTGTTGTGAATAATTCAAACGAAATAGAAGTGGTAAATCGGTATACTTTTAAAAGCCTTGGAACCATTACTGAGAAATTAGAAAACCCACGCTACAGCGTAGTTTTAAACAATAAACTATATGTAACAAATGCTATTTCTGAAGCTGTTACTATTTATGATGCTACAACATATGCATATATAGCGTCGATTCCGGTAAACAAAACTGTTGAGAAAATTGTGACGGCAAATAATAAACTTTACGTTATGAATGCTGCTTATGGCTACGGAAATCAAGTAACAGTAATCAATCCTTCAAACAATACTATTTCTAAAACTCTTACTCTGGAAGATGGTGTAAACTCTATCGAAGAAAAAGACGGAAGTGTTTATGTATTAAGTGGCAATGACACTAAAAGTACACTATATAAAATTAATGCCTCAACCGATAATTCAACATCTATTGAATCTACTACTTTAAAAGGTGCAGCAAATATGGATATTGATGGTAGCAAAATATACTACACCCAAGATGGAAACGTTTATTCAATGAATCTGAATGCTACAACTTTCAGCACAACTCCAATATTTACTACAACTTACGTACAATATTCTACCTTTTACGGATTTGGAGTTATAGATGGAAAAATTTATTCTGGTAATGCAAATGGATTTACTGCAGACGGAATTGTTACAGTATATTCTTCTACAGGAACTGTATTAAAAACTTTGACTGTAGGGATAGGACCAAATGGATTTTATTCTAACAATTAAAAACAAAATGCCCTTATAATAAAATTGTAAGGGCATTTCTAAACAACCATTATGATAAAAAAATTACTTTTTACCTTATTACTTACATCATCGATAATTTCTGCACAATCTTATGCCCCCCCTGCCGATCAGCCTGGGAGTACTGCCATTGCAAAAAACAGCTCTGTTTTTATAGGATGGGCAACCGGAATTACAGTAGTAAGAGGACCTCAGGATATTGCTGTCCCAAATAGCCCTTTGGCTTCTACCGGAACACCCGCAGACGGAATGAAAGGTGGAACATCAGGATCCGGAGTCGTTTGTCTCGGTGATGGCGGAAGCGCAACCTTAACATTTGACACTCCAATTGCCAATGGACCCGGATTTGATTTTGCTGTTTTTGAAAATGGTTTTTCTGATACTTTTTTAGAATTGGCTTTTGTAGAAGTAAGTTCTGACGGAATCAATTTTTTCAGGTTTCCTTCGCATAGCGAAACACAAACTACAGCACAAATAGGAGGCTTTGGAGCACTTGATTGCAGGTACATTAACAATCTGGCAGGTAAATATCGTGCTAATTTTGGCACTCCTTTCGATTTATCTGGCATTCCGGACAATGCATTGTTAGATAAAGACAATATCACTCATGTCAAAATAATTGATGTGATTGGGACGATAAATCCTTTATATGCCTCTTATGACAGTAAGGGAAATATTATCAACGACCCTTATTCAACACCTTTTGCATCTGGCGGTTTTGATTTGAACGGTGTGGGAGTGATTAACCAAAAAACTTTAGACAATAAGGAATTTAATATTAATTCTGTCGTATTATATCCAAATCCGGCTTCGGATATTGTTTATTTAAACAGTAATGAAGAAAGCAGTGTTAGTATTTTTGACATCGCCGGAAAAATTGTAAAAAAACTTCCTAAAGCAAACTATAACGAGATCATTGTTTCAGACATAATACCCGGAACTTATCTCTTCGAAATTAATATTGAGAAGAAAAAAATCATCAAGAAAATAATTATCAATTAGTTAATTTGTTTTTGAAATTGTTTTTGAAAAAAGGCTTTCATAATGTGAAAGCCTTTTTACGTTTGTATTTATGAATTGAAATTTTAAATCCTGATTCCTGGCGGAAGCAATTCTTTATATTTTGGGTTTTTCTTAAAAAAAACAGCAATTTTTGGATGAATTGGAACCACCCTGAATTTTTTCTCTGTACTCAGTTCCATTATATTTTTAAGCAAAACATCTATGATTGGCTGATTTTCAAAATTTTCAGGGGTATTGATTTTAGTTAAAAAAATCTTTTTTTCCTGAAATGAATATTCAACACTCAATAAACCTTCAGGTACTGTAGCTTCAAATTGCCTCGCAAAAGTGTTGTCTTTAATTTCCATTACGGTAGGTTCCATATTTATCATGTTTTTGGGGTTAATAAAAAATATTAGAAAAAGAACGTGAAAATAACATCAGATAAATGCTTAATTAAAAGTTTTCATCAGTAAAGATTCAGACTACAAAGATAATCATTTGATTTTCAATACAACACATTTTCTTTAGATATATAAAATGATTAACTCAATGATAATTTAATAATTTTACGCGAATTAAGTTCTAAGATTTGCCTCACATACAAGTAAAAGAGGTAATTTTAGCATATAAATTAAAAATCTCCGGAAATGAGTAAGATTCCTGTTTATTTTATGCCCGGATTAGCTGCTAGTCCAACCATTTTTGAAAGAATCAAATTAGATGAAACTGTTTTTGAAACCTTTCTACTGGAATGGGAAATCCCAAATTTAAAAGAGTCATTATCTGATTACGCCCTCCGAATCACAAAAAACATTAAACATAAAAATCCGGTTTTAATTGGTGTTTCCTTTGGCGGAATTTTGGTTCAGGAAATGGCCAGACATATCGAAGCCCGTAAAGTGATTATTATTTCGAGTGTTAGAAGCAATGCCGAATTCCCCAGAAGAATGAAAATCGGGAAAACTACAAAAGCTTACAAGCTCATTCCAATGAAACTTATTTTAAATATCGAGAACCTTGCAAAATATTCTTTTGGAGAAAAAGTCAATAAACGGATCAAATTATATGAGAAGTTTTTGGCTGTACGTGATCTTCGTTATCTACAATGGGCAGTCGAGTCTGTCATTTTGTGGAACAGGAATCAAATTGATGAGAAAGTAATCCATATCCACGGTGACCAGGATGATGTTTTTCCGATAAAATATATCAATAAATGTATTGTTGTAAAAGGCGGCACACACATTATGATTCTGAATAAATACAAATGGCTGAATGAGAATTTGCCTTCTATTATATTAGAATCTTAAAATTCCAAATTTACAAATTCCAAATTCCAAGTTAATCACTATCTTGTCATATTAAAAAATGAAAAACAATCCAAAAAACTCAAAATGCACAGCAATGGACCTGATCAATTTTGGCGCTTTGGAAAATCATTGGATGTAATTAAAAACAATCATGTTTTTATTAAAACAAATAAAAAAATTGATTTAAGTGAAATTAATAAAATGGTTTTAATGTCAATACCTCCCACATTTGTTATTGACACTTTACAATAAAAATCCCAAACTCCATATATAAAAAATTGGAATTTGGGATTTAGAATATTGCAATTTAGAAAATTTAGATTTTCTTCATTTGTTCTTTCATCATCGAGATCTGCTCTTTCAGCATCCCCTGTTTGTCTAATTTCTTAGCTTCATTTAAAAGATTGGTTGCTTCCAGTTTTCTTCTGCGTGACATGGCTACTCCTGCAAGATTAAGTTTAGCAACTGCTAAATCCATATCCATTGACAGACCAAGTTCGATTGCTTTTTTGAAATGTTTTTCAGCCTGGTTGATGTTAGTCTGAGACAACATAATTCCGTGTAGGTAATTAAAGTATCCCTGTTGTTTTCGTACCAATGCAGCTTCAGGATTTTTAATATATGCCAGCCATTTTTTTGCCCCTTCAAAGTCTTGTTTTCTCAGTTTAAGGAAGGCTAAAAGAATAAATTCATTTTTAAAGTATAAAAAAACCGGAATTGCAGTCAGTAAAATAAGAAAAATTCCATTCCCGATATTGCTCTCTGTAAATTGCCAAATGCCAGCGACTACAAGAAGTCCGGCTAAAATAAGTTTAATATTTTTATGAAACATAATAGGTGTATATTTGTGACTGCAAATATAGTAAAATGAATTAAAAATATTTTTATTAAAGTACTTGCCAGAAAAAAAGTCTTTGTATATTTGCACTCGGTTTTTGAATAACGATATCCAAAACCAAGAAAGAGTTAATAGATACCATTTTTAAAGATACAAAGCAATGAGCAAAAGAACGTTTCAACCATCGAAAAGAAAAAGAAGAAATAAGCACGGATTTATGGACAGAATGGCTTCTGCGAATGGAAGAAAAGTTCTAGCGCGTAGAAGAGCAAAAGGAAGACATAAATTAACTGTTTCTAGCGAACCTAGACACAAAAAATAATGTTTGTATAAACATACATAAGGCGATTACTTTTTTAGTATCGCCTTTTTTTATACCTTGTCGGTAAAAATTTTCTCAACATTCTAGTTTATAGCACACTAGAAACGCTTTTTAAAATCTTAAACAACTACTCAATACATACAAAATGCCTAAAGACACATCAATAAAATCAGTTTTAATCATAGGTTCAGGACCTATTGTTATTGGCCAGGCTTGCGAATTCGATTATGCAGGATCTCAATCTGCACGCTCGATTCGTGAAGAAGGAATTGAAGTTATCTTGATCAACTCAAATCCAGCAACAATTATGACCGACCCATCTATGGCCGATCATATTTATTTGAAACCATTAACTACAAAATCGATTATTGAAATTCTTAAGGAGCATCCACAAATTGATGCTGTTCTGCCTACAATGGGAGGACAAACAGCTTTGAACTTGTGTCTGGAAGCTGAAGAAAAAGGAATCTGGCAGGATTTCGGAGTAAGATTAATCGGTGTTGATGTAAATGCGATTAATATTACAGAGGACAGAGAGCAGTTTAAACAGCTTTTAGAAAGAATTAATGTACCGACTGCACCTGCAAAAACAGCTACTTCTTACTTAGAAGGAAAAGAAATCGCTCAGGAATTTGGCTTTCCATTAGTAATTCGTCCTTCGTTTACACTTGGAGGAACCGGAGCAGCGGTGGTTTACAAAAAAGAAGATTTTGATGAGCTTTTAACTCGCGGACTTGAAGCGTCTCCAATTCATGAAGTTTTAATTGATAAAGCTTTAATGGGATGGAAAGAATACGAGTTAGAGCTTTTAAGAGATAAAAATGACAACGTTGTAATTATCTGTTCTATCGAAAACATGGATCCAATGGGAATCCATACAGGAGATTCGATTACAGTTGCGCCAGCGATGACATTATCTGATACAACTTTCCAAAAATTACGTGACTACGCTATCTTAATGATGAGAAGTATCGGAAACTTTGCGGGAGGATGCAACGTACAATTTGCAGTTTCGCCAGACGAAAAAGAAGATATCGTTGCAATCGAGATTAACCCTCGTGTGTCTCGTTCTTCTGCTTTAGCATCAAAAGCAACCGGATATCCAATTGCAAAAATCGCTTCTAAACTAGCTTTAGGATACAACTTAGATGAATTACAAAATCAAATTACAAAATCCACTTCGGCTCTTTTTGAACCAACTTTAGATTACGTAATCGTAAAAATACCACGTTGGAACTTCGATAAATTTGAAGGATCTGACAGAACTTTAGGTCTTCAGATGAAATCTGTAGGTGAGGTTATGGGAATCGGACGTTCTTTTCAGGAAGCACTTCACAAAGCAACTCAATCTCTAGAAATTAAGAGAAATGGTTTAGGTGCTGACGGAAAAGGATATAAAAATTACGAACAAATTATCGAGAAACTAACTTATGCAAGCTGGGATCGTGTTTTTGTAATTTATGATGCTATCGCAATGGGAATTCCGTTGAGTACAATTCATGAAATTACAAGAATCGATATGTGGTTCTTAAAACAATACGAAGAGCTTTATACTTTAGAAAAAGAAATCTCAAATTACAAAGTTTCAAATCTTCCGAAAGAATTATTGCTTGAAGCAAAACAAAAAGGTTTTGCAGACAGACAATTAGCTCACATGATGAGTTGTCTGGAAAGTGAAGTTCACACTTTGCGTACAGATATGAACATCAACCGTGTATTCAAATTGGTAGATACTTGTGCGGCTGAGTTTAAAGCACAGACTCCTTATTACTACTCAACGTTTGAGGCTGAAATCGAAAAAGCAAACGGAGAACGTTTTGTAGACAACGAAAGTATCGTAACAGACAAAAAGAAAGTTATCGTTTTAGGTTCAGGACCAAACAGAATCGGGCAGGGAATTGAATTTGATTACTCTTGTGTACATGGCGTTTTAGCAGCAAAAGAATGTGGCTACGAAACCATCATGATCAACTGTAATCCTGAAACGGTTTCTACAGATTTTGATACAGCTGATAAATTATACTTCGAACCTGTTTTCTGGGAGCATATTTACGATATCATCCAACACGAAAAACCAGAAGGTGTAATCGTGCAGTTAGGAGGACAAACAGCACTTAAGTTAGCTGAGAAATTATCTAAATACGGTGTGAAAATCATTGGAACAAGCTTTGATGCACTTGACTTAGCAGAAGACAGAGGAAGATTCTCAGATTTATTAACCGAATTAAACATTCCTTTCCCAAGATTCGGAATCGCTGAAACGGCTGATGAAGCTTCAAAATTAGCTGATACATTAGATTTCCCTCTTTTAATCCGCCCTTCTTATGTATTAGGAGGCCAGGGAATGAAAATCGTAATCAACAAAAAAGAGTTAGAAGAGCACGTTATCGACTTGCTAAAAGCAATTCCAGGAAACAAATTATTGTTAGATCATTATTTGGCCGGAGCAATCGAAGCTGAAGCTGATGCCATTTGTGATGCTGATGGAAATGTTTACATCATTGGAATTATGGAACACATCGAACCTTGCGGAGTTCACTCTGGAGATAGTAACGCAACATTACCTCCTTTTAACTTAGGAGAATTTGTAATGCAGCAAATTAAAGACCATACGCATAAAATTGCTAGAGCTTTAAAAACTGTGGGGCTAATCAATATTCAGTTTGCGATTAAAGACGATACCGTTTACATTATCGAGGCAAACCCAAGAGCTTCCAGAACGGTTCCGTTTATTGCAAAAGCTTACGGAGAGCCTTATGTAAACTATGCTACAAAAGTAATGTTAGGTCACAATAAAGTAACTGACTTTGATTTCAACCCTCAATTAAAAGGTTATGCAATCAAACAACCAGTTTTCTCTTTCAGCAAATTCCCGAACGTAAACAAAGCGTTAGGACCAGAAATGAAATCGACAGGAGAAAGTATCTTGTTTATTGATGATTTAAAAGACGATCAATTCTACGAATTGTACTCTAGAAGAAAAATGTATTTGAGTAAATAATTCGAATTACACTATACAATAAAGGCTGTCTAAATAGACAGCCTTTATTTTTTTATTTAAATCAAATTGGATTATTCGCCTTGTCCAAAATTCATATTATCCCTAGTGTTTTTTTGTACTGAAATAGCACCGAAAAGCGCTAACAAAAATGCAAAAGCATAAAACCCTTTTTCACTAGGCAAAATAGTTGCATTCCATAATCCAACAATTAAAAGAACAATTGAAAGTAATGTTCCGAACCAGCAGATTCCGTAATAGATATCTGTAACAGGTAAATTTTCAAGCCTGTCTCTTACACTTTTTTGCAAAGAAACTACGGCAAATAAACCGAACATTAGAACGGTAAAATAGTATCCTTTTTCGTTTAATAACATTTCTGCTCTTGCTAGTCCAACGATAAAACCGATTGTCCCTGCTCCAAGGGCTACCCAAGATGCCGCAATAAAGGCATTTGAAGTTTTTTGTATCATATTGATTCTGGTTAAATTAGATTTCTGATATTTTTTTTATCTCAGTTCGTAAATGTAATTAAATTTGATTGATGGCAAAATGAAAACACAAACTAATTAACAGGCATAATCCTATTTGTTGTTATAAAAAAAGCTCCATATTAAAATAGGAGCTTTTTGACTGTAAGAATAAGATGTATTATTTTTTAAGTAACTGCTGTAAAGGCTTCAACTGTTCCATATCAATTTTGGATTCTTTCAAAACAGACATCAAAGTCATGATGTTATTGGGATTCATATTTTTTCCTAAAACACGCACAATAGCAAAACCGTTTTCTTTTCTGTTTGCAAAAACGACAAATTCTTCAATATTTTCATCGGTACCGACAAAACTCACAGAAGCACCATCTTTACCAGAACCAACCTTCATCAATTCCTGATATTTAGGATTTTTCAAAAGAGATTTTACTTTTGCCCTCTCTTGCTCAAATTGTGTTTGATTTTTATCATTTGCCTTAAAAGCCAGAATATTCATTTTATCAAACGAATTCAAAGCTTCGGTTTGTTCAGAGGATAATTTTGTTTTATCAACATTTAAAATACTGGGTGAAACATCCAGCGCAATAAAATCTTTATTCTCCGTATTTTCTACAAAATATTTTTGCAAAGAAGGCTCAGAATTACAACTTATAAAAATCAGCAATATTAAAAGAACTGAGGTAAAAAGACTAGTTTTCATATTTATTGGATTTATTTTTTGCCTTTAGAAGCTTTTTTTAAGTCTGTACCACCAGGCAATTTCATTTTGTCTGTAAGGACAGCAATTTCATTTAAATCAAAGTTTCCCGTTAAGGATAACAAAACTGTATCTTCATTTTTTGCGCCATCAATAAACATAAACAGTTCTTTTATTTTGGTATCCGAAGCGCCCGACTTCACATATATCTTTACATTTTTTCCGCTATCATTAATACGCATCAATTCTTCCAGATTTGCTGTTTTGATGTATTTATCAGCTGAAAGTTTCATGTCAGCTTCAATTTTTGCGTTCTTTGTGGTAAATACTTTTAAATTGTCAAGCTTTTTAATAAGATTCATGTATTGCTGGGTCTCTTTATCAGAAGGATCCACTTTTACCTTACTCATTATGTCAAACATTTTTTTGTTTACAATAACTGAAGTTACATCATCCTGTCCGTCAAATTTATCAAAAGCACTCTGCGCATAAAAGGTATGGCTGATTAGTGTAAAAACTATGGTTATGATTAAACTTTTAATCATTCCTTTTTTACTCTCTTTTCTATATTCCTTAATCATTGATTTCATTTCTATATTTTTTAATTATTGTTTAAAAACTTTATTTTTTGATTGTTCGTATTCTTTAATGTATTGAACACTTTCAATACCTACATTAACATGGTTTGACAATAGAGCCAAAGCTTTTTGCGTTTCGGCAAAGGCTTTTTCAGGATTATCATAAGTCCCTAATTCTGATTGGGCTACAACAGGTGTTGTAGTTTTTTTGCTCAAATAAAAAAAGGTTCCAATTCCGAGTAAAACAACAGCAGAAGCCGCAATTGATAACCACGCCACATTTCGTTTTTTAGTTTGTAGTGGAATTTCCTGCATTGACCTTTGTTCTTTTACTTGAGAGAAATAACCAAACATAGATTTGTATTGCTCCAAATGCTGCGCAACATTTGAAGAAGAAAAGTATTCTTTTAATTCATTTTCTTCAGCAATAGTAGTTTCTCCCTGAAAGTATTTTTCTAATATTTTTTCTATTTTATTTAATTCCATATCCGTGTGTATTAACCATGGCTTCCCGTATTTTTTTCTTGCTCTTGAAAGTGCTACCCTGATAGCTGTTTCATTCATATTGACAATTTTGGCAATTTCATCAAACTCATATTGCTCAACATCGCGTAGCTGAATTAGGATTTGTAGCTGCTCAGGCAATTGGCTTATTATTTTTTCAACCCATTCCAGACAATCCGAATCTTCCAGTTTTTTATCTAATAAAGGGTCACTATCCGTAAAATTATTATGCACTATTTTAAGATTATCTGCTCTTTTAGACTTTAACTGATCCAGACAATAATTTTTTGTCATGGTCATCGCTACTGCTTCGATACTGTTATAAGCGGCTAAATTGTCTTTTTTGTTCCATAATTTCACCATTACTTCCTGAGTTGCATCTTCAGCTTCTTCAGTGCTGGTTAATAATCTCTTTGCCAGACGAAAAACTTTGTCTTTAAAAGGATTTATTAATTCTATAAATGCAACCTGGTTCATATTTTGCTATTAATGATGAGTCTTAGGCAATTCTTCACATATTTCCATCAATATTTAACCAATTATATTAAAAAAACAAACATATTGATTGGTTCATATTATCAAGACGAGTCACTATTATTTTTGTTACAAAATAAGCTTAAAAAAATATTGTAAAAAAAACTGCACATTTATTATAGTTAAAACTAAAGATACTATTTTTACGTTTATTCTATATTGAAACCCCGTTTTATGAAAAAAGTATCGAGAATTTTAGTTTTAATGTTTTTAACAGCATTTAGCCTGCAATCTTGTGAAGATAGCGATGATGTAACAACTCCAAAAGATCTACAAATAAATAATTTTATATGGAGAGGACTGAATGAGGTTTATTTATGGCAAACCGATGTTCCAAATTTAGCTGACAACCGTTTTGCCAGTCCGGAAGAATTTGATTCCTTTTTAAAAGGATATTCAAAACCGGAAGATCTTTTTCAGGATTTATTAAATAAACCAATAAGCAAATATCCTAATGGAGGCGCTATTGATCGTTTTAGCTGGATTGTGGATGACTATACTGTTTTGGAACAGGAATTAAACGGAATTACAAAAAACAGTGGTATTGATTTTAGATTAAGCAGACAATCTACCGGATCAAACAATTTAGTAGGCTATATCAGATACATCATTCCTAACTCAGACGCATCTGGCAAAAGCATAAAGCGTGGAGACTTTTTCACTAGTGTTAACGGAACTGTACTTACTATTTCTAACTACGAGTCGTTGCTTTTAAATTCTGATAGTTATACTTTAAATCTTGCCGATTATACCGGCAGTGCTTTCGTTTTAAACGGCAAATCTGTTTCCCTAACTAAAACAGTTTTAGAAGAAAATCCAATCTTAGTCAACAAAACAATAACTTCAGGAAATCATAAAATTGGTTATTTAATGTACAATGGCTTTTATAATGAATACGACGACGCACTGAATCAGGCTTTCTCACAATTAAAAACATCAGGAGTTACAGATTTAGTTTTAGACTTAAGATATAATGGTGGTGGTTCTGTTCATTCAGCAACATTATTAGCAAGTATGATTACCGGACAATTTAAAGGTCAGATATTTTCAAAAAGAGAATATAATTCTAAAATAATGAAGGACCTAAATAATGATCAGTTAGAATCGTTTTACGAAAGATATACCGACAAGACAGGTAGTGGTGCAGCTTTAAATAGTTTAAATTTAAATACTGTTTATATCATAACAACCGAAAGCACTGCTTCTGCAAGCGAATTGGTTGTAAATGGTTTGAAAGCATACATCAATGTAATACAAATTGGCGAAACTACTGTTGGTAAAAACGTTGGATCTTTTACTGTTTATGATTCTGAAACTTTATCAAAAAACAAAGTAAATCCGACTCATAAATATGCTATGCAGCCTTTGGTATTTAAAATTACAAATAAAGATAATTTTGGAGATTATACCAGCGGACTAACACCTAACTTTCAACAACCCGAATCCGTTTTTACTTATGGCGTATTAGGCGATCCTTCTGAACCTTTGTTAAATCTCGCTATCTCAAGAATTACAGGTTCAGCATCAAAAAGAGTACAATTAGAAAAAGGTCCAGCTCTTCCTTATTTCGCAGATTCTAAATCACTTCGCCGTTTTGGAAGAGAAATGTATATAGATAGCCCCTTAAAAAATTAGAATAAAATACACCGAAAAATTAAATGCCCCAAAGTCAAATACTATTGGGGCATTTTTATTTAAAAAAATCTAGTTATTACTTTTCAATTTCTCTCATTGAATCCATTTTCTTATGTGCTAAGAAACCGGCAACATCTTCAAAATGTTCTTTTACTCGTTTGTTTCCAAATTCGAAAACTTTAGTTGCTAATCCGTCAAGGAAATCACGATCATGCGAAACAAGGATTAATGTTCCGTCAAAATCACGCAATGCATCTTTGATAATATCCTTCGTCTTCATATCTAGATGATTTGAAGGTTCATCCAGAATCAACAAGTTTACTGGCTCCAACAATAATTTAATCATCGCTAGACGCGTTTTTTCACCTCCTGAGAGTACTTTTACTTTTTTGGTAATATCGTCCCCCTGAAACATAAACGCTCCTAAGATATTTTTGATCTGCGTTCTTATATCTCCAACGGCAATACCATCAATGGTCTCAAAAATCGTCGCATTTTCATCTAATAATGCTGCCTGATTTTGAGCAAAATATCCAATCTGAGAATTATGTCCAATTTCTACACTTCCTGAATCAACACCAATCTCTTTCATAATCGCTTTGATCATGGTTGATTTTCCTTCACCATTTTTTCCAACAAAAGCTACTTTCTGACCTCTTTCAATCACAATATTAGCATCTTTAAAAACTACATGATCGCCATAAGATTTTGACATTTCTTTTACTATAACAGGATATTGTCCAGAACGTGCAGCCGGTGGGAATTTCAATCGCAATGCAGAAGTATCGACCTCATCAACCTGAATGATTTCTAGTTTTTCTAACATTTTTACACGAGACTGAACAGCATCTGTTTTCGAGAAAGTCCCACGAAATCTATCAATAAAAGCCTGATTATCTGCTATGAATTTCTGTTGTTCGTCGTATGCTTTTTGCTGATGTATTCGTCTGTCTTTTCTGAGTTCCAAATAATGGGAATATTTGGCCTTGTAATCATAAATCCTTCCCATTGTAACTTCAATAGTACGATTGGTAATATTATCTACGAAAGCTCTATCATGCGAGATTACCACAACTGCTTTTGCCTGATTTAAAAGAAATTCTTCCAGCCATTGAATACTTTCAATATCCATGTGGTTGGTAGGTTCATCTAAAAGAATCAAATCGGGTTTTCTTAATAAAATCTTAGCCAGTTCGATACGCATTCTCCAACCTCCTGAAAATTCAGAAGTCTGGCGTGTAAAATCTTCTCTTTCAAATCCTAAACCAACTAATATTTTTTCTACTTCAGCTTCATAATTCACTTCTTCAATCGCATAGAATTTCTCACTTAAATCAGAAACTCTCTCAATTAATTTCATGTAAGCATCACTTTCATAATCGGTACGGATAGTTAACTGCTCGTTTATTTCATCGATTTCTGCTTTCATACTAAAAATCTCACCAAAAGCTTTTGACGCTTCTTCCATAACAGTTGCACCGTCTTCTGTAAGCAAGTGTTGAGGAAGATAAGCAACAACAGCTTCTTTAGGCGCAGAAATATTTCCGGTAGAAGGTTTACTTTGACCTGCAATTATTTTTAAAAGTGTCGATTTTCCCGCACCATTTTTACCCATAAGGGCAATTTTATCATTTTCATTGATAGCAAAAGAAACATCGCTAAAAAGTGTAGTTCCACCAAACTGAACCGAAATATCGTTAACTGTAATCATGTTAGATCTTTAGATTTTAGACTGCTTAGACTTTTGATTTTCTGCGCAGGTATTTTTTTGAAGCCGCAAAGATAGATTTAAT
The DNA here is from genome assembly GCF_029625295.1 of Flavobacterium gyeonganense. NCBI lineage: Bacteria > Pseudomonadati > Bacteroidota > Flavobacteriia > Flavobacteriales > Flavobacteriaceae > Flavobacterium > Flavobacterium gyeonganense. Next base: position 1,094,574 of record NZ_CP121112.1, read on the forward strand.
TAGAGAATGTGGCAATTAGATAATTAGATAATTTTGGAAATGTGTTAATGTAGGAATTAGAAAATATATCAATTAGATAATAAGATAATTACTTTCTGCTTTAAACACAAAACCGATATTTCACAAAGTAAATATCGGTTTTAAAATCATCTAATTGACAAATTATCTAATTATCTAATTAATTTAATCTTTTCTCCATTTTTTAGTTTGTTCAAAAACATGTTCTAAGATGGCAGCTTCAGTTTCATCAAATTCGATATTTCTTCTTCCCATTACTAATTTAGCTGTTTCAAAAGCTTTTTTGGTGATATAAGTGGTAAAGCCGGCAGCACCGCCCCATGAAAAACTTGGAACAAAATTGCGTGGAAAACCAGATCCAAAAATATTGGCACTCACTCCTACTACTGTACCTGTATTAAACATCGTATTTATACCGCATTTACTGTGATCCCCCATCATTAAACCACAAAACTGAAGTCCTGTTTTAGCAAAGCCTTCTGTTTCGTAACTCCATAATTTTACCTCTTCATAATTATTTTTCAGGTTTGAATTATTACTGTCAGCCCCAATATTACACCATTCACCTAAAACAGAATCGCCCAAAAAACCATCATGCCCCTTATTTGAATTCGCAAAAAGAACAGCGTTTTTAACTTCCCCTCCTATTCTGGATCCTGGTCCAACCGTTGTGGCTCCATACACTTTTGCATTCAGTTTAACCTGTGCATTTTCGCATAAAGCAAAAGGGCCACGAATTACGGCTCCCTCCATAATTTCAGCATTCTTACCTATATATATTGGTCCGGTTGAGGCATTCAAAGTTACAAATTCCAGTTTTGCCCCTTCTTCAATAAAAATGTTTTCTGGAGAAATAACATTGACACTTTTCGGAATGAGCTGTGATTTTCGATCTTCAGTTAGATAATCAAAGTCGGCGCGAATGGCAGCATCATTTTTAGAGAAAATATCCCATGTATGTTCAACGGTTAAACATTCCTGATCGTAATGAATAATTTCATACAAATCAAAATCAACTTCATCCTGATTTTCAGTAGTAAAAAAAGCTATAACATCATCTCCTTTAAAGATTGCCTGATTTTCCTTTAAATCAGAAATCATTTCGACAAGTGTATCATTTGGCAAATACGCAGCATTTATCATAATATTTTCCTCCATCTCCACCATTGGAAATTTATCAGATAAATATTCTTCTGTAATTGTAGTAATAGTTGACCCCAAACGAGCTTCCCATTTTTGACGAATCGTCATAATTCCGATTAGAATATCAGCCACAGGTCTTGTAAAAGTAAAAGGTAATAAAGCATTCCGAACGGGACCGTCAAAAAGAATGTAGTTCATAAACAATAAATTTGGTACTTGTTAAAATCTTGATTTGGTTATCAGATTCAAAGTTACAATATTTTATTTGTAACAATAAATATGTTTTTTGCTGAAAGAAACAAGTATTCAAAATTTACAACACAACTTATTTTCTTTGTCGCTCTTTAAGTGTCGGTTGTTTAAAATATTCTATCAGTTCTAAGGAATAAATCACACTTACAATCTTCCATTTTCCATCTCTTTTGATAATATTCAAATACTTACTGCCCCAATTTTTCATTTTACCATCTACCCAAAAGCTATAATCCATTGTGACTGAAGCTACAGTTCCGTCTTCAACGATTTTAATATTATCAAACTTATCTTCAGCAGACTTATATCTGAACAGACCTCTCAAAAATCCTTTGTATGATCCCGAAAAATAATTGCTGCCCGCTTTTACTTCTCCTTTTACTTCAATTTCTTTGGCCTGAGTCCGGTCTTTATATCCTGCGCACCAGGTTACGTTTTTATCATTAAATAAACTGTAAAACGAAATAGAATCTTTTACTATAACACTTTTCGAATAGGTATCAATAATTGAGGCTATTATTTTCTTATCATCCTCTTTTTCCTGACCGTAAAAAGGAAACACCATTAAAAGTAAGATCAACATCATTTTTATTTTTCCCATCCCTGTTTATTTTTCTTTTCTAAAATTTGAAATCTTATTATTGATGATTTTATACTCTATGGTTAGTCCTTCATAACCATAAGCATCTGCCTTCATTTCCTCAATAGCAGTATAACTCACCGGATGAATATTCCCAATTACATCTGACAGTGATTTGTGTAAAGCTTCTATATATTTTGCTTTGTCGTCTTTTAGATTTGTAGAATCTGAAATCTTGATCGTCAAAAAGAAGCTGTTCTTTTTTAATTCAGCTAAAGATTCTGAATTTACAAACCATAGATAATCCGGAATAAAGGATACAGTTACAACTGTAATTTCAGGCCTTTTGTGGAGAATTTCATTTGTGAGGCCGCTAATAGTTTTTACAAGTTCTTTTGCTAACGCAGGGTTTTCCTTACCACTGACTTTAAGATGAATTGCTGGCATACTTCAAATATTTTATTGATTATTGAAGTACAAAATTCAATTTAAAACTACACTTATTTATTGATGTATGTTAAGAGTTTAATGCGACTTAATGATTCCGGTTTTATTCCTAAATAAGATGCAATATGGTATTGCGAAATTTCCTGTTCGATTCCGGGATAGGCTTTACAAAGTTGCACAAATCTTTCTGTTGCAGAGTTTTTCAGAAATGAAGTTTCGCGTTTGCATTTTTTAATGAAGAAAACATCTGAAATATATTTTGCTAATTTCAAAAAAAGAACATCTTCTTCAATCAACGCATTAAATTGCTTATTCGTAATATATAAAATTTCCGTATCAGCCAAAGCTTCGATATTGCAATTCGTTGGGTTTTGTGTCAGATAACTGGTGTAAGCCGTTACGAGACTATTTTGAAGATAAAAATCATTATTAAATTCCTGTTCCTCATTTTGAACATAAGACCTAAGTTTTCCAGAAACGACAAATCCTATGAATTCGCAAACAGCCCCTTCCTTAATCAGAAAATCTTTTTTCTTTAATTTCTTTGTCCTGGTTAAACTAATAAACTTTTCTAAATGAAGCATTTCCAGTCCCAGTTTATCAATAAAAATATCTTTTAGAAACTCCATTACTTTTGATTAAGATAAATTCTATTCCAAAGATAAAGATTAATTATTTAGTCAAAATCATCTTATCAGGCATTCCACTTAAGAAAAAAGCATAAAAAAAGCCTTCCGGACGGAAGGCTTCTGTATAATTTTAAACAGCTATTATTTTTTAGCGTGTTTTGCATATTTAGTTTTGAACTTGTCAATACGTCCTGCAGTATCGATAAGTTTAGATTTACCAGTATAAAAAGGGTGAGATGTTCTTGAAATCTCCATTTTTACAACTGGATACTCAACTCCGTCAACTTCAATTGTCTCTTTTGTATCTGCAGTAGATTTAGTGATAAAAACGTCATCGTTTGACATGTCTTTAAATGCTACTAATCTGTAATTTTCCGGGTGGATTCCTTTTTTCATCTTTCTTTTTATTTATTGTTTAGAGCATTTTTATTTTGAAGCTTTTTCATGGTTAGAAAAAGGTGTAAATAATGAATACTCTTTTTTGTTTAAAAATTTAATTATTTTTGAGTGTGCAAATTTACAATTCTTTTTTAATAAACAAATACTTAGCCTGCTTTTTTTAGTTAAATTCAAAAAGCTTTTTTTATATTCGATTATAGGGGGAATTGCTATATTTGTGGATTAATTTTAAACATATAGAAAATATGATTAATGAAGTTATAAAGAAGAATGGGATTACTTATGGAATTATTTTAGGCATTATTTCAGCATTAATTACAGCTACAATTTATGCAATTGATCTAAAATTATTTGTTTCTGGCTGGATTGGAGCCTCAACATTTATCATTTTTGTAGTAACCGGCATTGTATTACTAACAAAAACAAAAAAAGAAATAAATGGATTATTTTCTTTCAAAGATGCATTTACAACCTATTTTATCACCATTCTGATTGCTCTTTTAATCTCAACAACATTTAGTGTTATTTTATTTAATGTAATTGACCCTGATGCAAAAGAAGTTATAAGTGAACATCTTATAAAATACATGGCTGAAACGCTTCAAAAATTCGGAACACCTGCTTCTGCTATAAACGAAACACTAGCAAAGATGAAAGAAACCAGCCCTTTTTCCACTTTAGAGCAGCTTAAAGGATTAGGTTTCAGTATTGCGCTTTACTCTATTTTAGGCCTGATTTTAGCTGCATTTTTAAAAGCAAAACTACACAAGAATAAAAAATAAATGAATTTATCTATACTTATACCGCTTCTAAACGAAGAGGAATCACTAAAAGAACTCTACTCATGGATTATTAAAGTGATGCAATCCAACAATTACTCTTATGAAATCATTTTTGTGGATGACGGTAGTACAGATAATTCGTGGAATATTATCGAAAGTTTCTCTAATGAAAACCCGAATGTAAAAGGGATTCGTTTTATGAAAAATTTCGGAAAATCGCAGGCATTGCATGCCGGTTTTGCAAAAGCTCAGGGTGACGTAATTATTACCATGGATGCAGATTTACAGGATAGTCCTGATGAAATTCCGGGATTGTACGAAATGATTACCGCTCAAAAGTACGATTTAGTTTCAGGCTGGAAGAAAAAAGATACGACTCGGTTGTGGCAAAAAACCTGCCTTCGAAATTATTTAACTGGGCTGCCAGAAAAACCTCAGGTGTTGAACTAAACGATTTTAATTGTGGCCTGAAAGCCTACAAAAATGTTGTTGTAAAAAACATAGAAGTTTCAGGCGAAATGCACCGGTATATTCCGGTTTTGGCTAAAAATGCCGGATTTGGAAAAATCGGTGAAAAAGTAGTAATACACCAAGCCAGAAAATACGGCGAAACCAAATTTGGAATGGAACGTTTTATAAACGGATTCCTTGATTTAATTACAATTTGGTTTTTATCAAGATTCGGAAAAAGGCCAATGCACTTATTTGGTGCTATGGGTTCTTTAATGTTCATCATCGGATTTTTAGCAGCGGGATACATTGGTATTTCTAAACTATACCATATGTATAACGGAATGAAATACAGCCTTGTTACAAACAACCCATGGTTTTATATTGCCCTGACTACAATGATTCTGGGAACTCAGTTATTTTTGGCTGGATTTTTAGGTGAAATTATTTTGCGCACTAAAAGCAATGAAGCCCGATATAAAGTTGCCCGAGAGGTTAATTTTTAACGTAATGCCCTAGCCCTGATGGGAACGGCATCCTTTTGTGGTGGTCCCGATAGCTATCGGGACACAAAAGATATAGTGAACAGCAGGATTAGCTCCTGAAAAATTCCTATCTTTAATTAAACATTTAAAAAAAATTAGTTACATGAATATAGCACCTAATATTTTAGACGCCGTAAACGAGTGGCTTACGCCAACATTTGACAAAGAAACACAAGATGCAGTTAAGGAATTAATGACCACATCGCCAAAAGAACTTGAGGAAAGTTTTTATAAAAACCTGGAGTTTGGAACCGGGGGAATGCGCGGTGTTATGGGAATTGGAAACAATCGCATCAACAAATACACACTTGGAAAAAACACGCAGGGACTTTCTGATTACCTGCATGAAGTTTTCCCTAATCAGCCCATAAAAGTAGTTATTGCTTACGACTGTCGTCACAACAGTAACACGCTGGCAAAAGTAGTGGCCGATGTCTTTTCTGCAAACGGAATTCAGGTTTATTTGTTTTCTGATTTGCGTCCAACGCCTGAATTATCTTTTGCACTTAAATATTTAAGCTGCCAATGCGGAATTGTATTGACTGCTTCTCACAACCCACCAGAATATAATGGCTATAAAGTGTACTGGCAGGACGGAGGCCAGATTGTTCCTCCTGAAGATGCTGCTATCATTAAAGTAATTGAAAGCCTTACTTATGATAAGATCAAATTTAATGCTGATGAAAGTCTGATTCAGTATATTGATACCGAAATTGACAAAGCTTTCGTAAAATCATCTATCGAAAACGCAAGTTTTAATACTCCGGCTGAAGCCAAAGACAATCTGCACATTGTTTTCACTTCATTGCACGGGACTTCTATAAAATCAATTCCTGACACTTTATCTGAGGCTGGCTATAAAAATGTCCATATTGTTCCCGAGCAGGCTGTTCCTGATGGAAATTTCCCTACTGTTAAATCTCCAAATCCTGAAGAACCGGAAGCACTGACTATGGCTTTGGCTTTGGCAGACAAAACAAACTCCGATATTGTCGTAGGAACGGATCCTGACTGTGACCGTCTAGGAGTTGCTGTTCGTAATAACGATGGCAAAATGATTTTGCTAAACGGGAATCAAACCATGGTTTTGATGACTTCTTTCCTTTTGAAACAATGGAAAAAGCAGGCAAAATCAACGGAAAACAATTTGTTGGTTCTACTATTGTTTCAACTCCAATGATTATGGAACTGGCAACTAGCTATGGTGTTGAATGTAAAGTGGGTCTGACTGGCTTTAAATGGATTGCCAAAATGATCAAGGATTTCCCTGAACTGGAATTTATTGGTGGCGGCGAGGAAAGCTTTGGTTTTATGGTTGGTGATGCTGTTCGTGATAAAGATGCTGTTGCTGCAACCTTATTAATCTGCGAAGTTGCTGCTCAGGCAAAAGCAGCCGGAAGCTCTGTTTACAAAGAACTTTTACAGCTTTATGTGGAGAATGGTTTCTACAAAGAATATTTGGTTTCTTTAACCAAAAAAGGGATTGAAGGCCTTGAAGAAATTAATCAGATGATGATTAATTTAAGAGAAAACCCATTGAAAGAAATTAATAATCAAAGAGTAATTATGGTCGAGGATTACCAGTCGTCTGTTGCTTTGAATTTACTGACAGGTGAGGAATCTGTAATGGATATGCCAAAATCAAATGTTTTGATTTATTACACAGAAGACGGCTCAAAAATTTGCGCAAGACCAAGCGGAACAGAACCGAAAATCAAATTCTACATCAGCGTGAATGCTGAAATCGAATCGGTTCTGGACTTTGATGAAGCTGAAAAATTCTTAGACCAAAAAATACAGAATATCATTGCAGATATGCAATTAAGTTAACACAACAAACTAAGAATAGATTTTCATAAGCTCTGATTTGTATTTTATCAATGCAAATCAGAGCTTTTTTTTTATAAAAAAAAGCAAAAAGAAATTAAAAACGTGCTAATTCGACTAATTTTGTGCGGTAAAAAAATCCCTGCCAAAAAACTTCAATGTTATGGCTGTATAAAGAAATCAATATCAAAATAATAAATGAGTAATTTCAAAAAAATACTACCTTTTATCTACCCCTATAAAAAATATGCCTATCTGAACATTTTTTTTAATGTTTTATATGCGCTTTTCAGCACCCTTTCTTTCATGGCATTAATTCCTATGATTCAGGTTTTATTTGACAAAACAAAAAGAAACACTGTCATGCCTACTTACGAAGGTATTTCGCATATAAAAGAATATGGGGAAAACTACTTAAGCTATTATATCACAATGAATACTGACCAAAACAATCCCGGTTTTGTACTTTCTGTTATGGTAGCCATCATTATTTCTATTTTTTTATTAAAAAACCTGGCTGATTACCTGGCTATGTTTTTTGTTACTTATTTACGAAATGGCGTATTGAAAGATATCCGAAATGCGATGTATGAAAAAACACTTGAATTGCCATTGGCTTTTTTTTCTGAAAAACGAAAAGGAGATGTTATTTCGAGAATTTCTGCAGACGTAAATGAGGTTCAGACTTCTTTTTTAGCCATATTGGAGCTTATTGTGAAAGAACCTTTAACCATTATTTTCACTATCATTGCTATGTTAATCATAAGCACTAAACTAACTTTATTTGTTTTTGTGTTCATTCCGGTTTCAGGGTATATAATTTCATTAATTGGAAAACAGCTTAAAAAGAAATCCAGTAAAGCACAACAGGAACAAGGAACTTTTTTATCAACTATTGAAGAAACTATTGGAGGATTAAAAGTAGTAAAGGGATATAATGCTGAGAATTATTTCAATACTATGTTTAAAAATTCAACTGAACGATTTTTTAAATTATCAAACAGCATTGGACATCGCCAGAATTTAGCTTCTCCAGCGAGTGAATTTATGGGCATCATGGTTATTACTATTTTATTATGGTACGGAGGACAAATGGTTTTGATTGAAAAAACACTGGATGGCGCATCATTTATTGCTTATATGGGGCTTGCTTACAACATCCTTACCCCTGCAAAATCAATCTCAAAAGCTTCTTATGCTGTAAAAAGAGGAAATGCTGCTGCTGATAGGGTATTAGAAATTTTAGAACAGGAAAATACAATTGCTACCCAACCTAAAGCACTGGAAAAAACAAGTTTTGACCATAATATCAGTGTTCAAAACATCAATTTTAAATATGAAAATGAGACGGTTTTAAAAGACTTTTCACTTGAAATCAAAAAAGGCCAGACCGTTGCCCTGGTTGGACAATCAGGAAGCGGAAAGAGTACAATCGCAAACCTGCTGACCCGCTTTTATGATGTTAACGACGGATCTATTTCTATTGACGGGGTAAACATAAAAGAAATTAATCTCCAGTCCCTAAGAAGTTTAATGGGCTTGGTTACCCAGGACAGCATTTTATTTAATGATACTATCAAAGCTAATATTGCCTTAGGAAAATTAGATGCTACCGATGACGAAATCATTGAAGCTTTAAAAATAGCCAACGCTTTTGAATTCGTAAAAGAATTGCCTCTAGGAATTTACACCAACATTGGCGACAGCGGAAACAAATTATCCGGCGGGCAAAAGCAACGTTTGTCTATTGCACGTGCGGTACTTAAGAACCCGCCTATTATGATTCTGGATGAAGCAACATCAGCGCTGGATACCGAAAGCGAAAAATTTGTTCAGGTGGCACTTGAAAATATGATGCAGAACAGAACTTCAATTGTTATTGCTCACCGCCTCTCTACGATTCAAAAAGCTGACGTAATTGTTGTAATGCAAAAAGGTCGAATTGTAGAACAGGGAACCCATGAAGAATTAATTGCACAAAACGGCACTTACAACAAACTGGTAACAATGCAGTCTTTTGAATCTTAAGACACAACTCTCCACTACCACATAATTCACACAGATTAAGGAAACATTAAAACTGATTTTTAACTTCCTTAATCTGTTTTTATTTTTATAACTTTAGGTTCGTTAAAGAATAAATCATTTAATGCTCTCAAAATGTATCTTAACAACCCAAACATAAAACTGCCTGATGATCCTGATACTGTTGTGTGGAAATATCTCGATTTATCTAAATTTCTTGATTTACTTCTTTCAAAAAAACTATTCATGTCACGATCTGACAAATTTGAGGATCAGTATGAAGGGACTTTTAGCGAACCAACATATGAAGAAATCAAAAAACTCGCGATTGACAATCCGGAATTTTTAAATTATTACAAAACGCATCGGGAAAAGGTAGCTGTCAGCAGCTGGCATATTAACGAGTATGAATCATTTGCAATGTGGCAGATTTTTACACAAAACAGCGAAGGATTAGCTATTCAGTCCACAATTGGAAGATTGCAGAAAGCAGTGAATCCGGAACAAAATTTTGATCAGTATATTGGTGAGGTAAATTATATCGACTACAAAAAAGAATATATTCCGTTTGACGATTCTTTTTTCCTTTTTTGTTTAAAAGAAAAAGCTTTCAGTACGAACGGGAAGTCCGCATTATTACTGACACTTCACAAAGCAATTTAAAACTGAATGAAGGATTAAAAATAAACGTAGATGTTAATCAACTAATAGAAAAGATCTACATTCATCCAAAATCAGAAAACTGGTATAAAAAACTGGTAATTGAATTGGTAGATCGTTTAGGATTTGGATTAGAAATAGAAAAATCAGATCTGGAAAGTGATATTTTGATTTGACTTTTTTTAGTTACTAAGGCACTAAGATTCTAAGGAGCTGAGTTTTTCACCTCCTGATTATACAGAATATTTAAACGTAACTTCAAAACAAAAAAAGCCCGTTAAAATAAATTAATTTTTAACGGGTTTTTCTTTGGCTCTAAAATATTAGCTTCTTAAATAGGTTTATAATTTTTCACTTCCCATTTTTTCAAAGCCAAATCGATGTAATTGTAATGCAAAACATCATTTTTATCAAACTGACCATTTTGATTGGTATCTTGAATTGTCCTGAAATACAGACGATTTTTTGATTCAACAATATTCCAGTCTACGAGTTCCTCTAAATCTGTAGAAACTTTGGTAAAGTTTTCTCCGCTAATATCGCTCAGATAAAGGGTTTTGATATCTCCGGTATCTATTTTACCATCTTTATTCGTATCCGAATCCGTTAGGGTATAAACCATAATTTTATTTTGTGTTTTATCAGCAATTGTTTTTAGATATGTCGCTGTTAAAATTAAAATTGGTTTATCAGATAGCGGCCGGATAGAATCTGAATCTGTTTTTTGGAATTTCAAATTTTGCAAATAACCTGTAATTTCATACTCTCCCAGATTAGAAATAGTAAAACTTACATCATTTACAGTTGATGATCCGTAACGTGCTTTTGACCCTTTTTCGAATACACGTAAATCTCCAACTGGATGGATCAAATAATCTGTTCCTTCCATCTGAATTGGCAAATCTGCCACTTCAATTTGTGTGGAATCTGTTTTACTGACACTTACTTTGTTTGAAACATCGTAACTCACTTTTGGCTTTTGAACTTCCTCACGGCAACTGATAAATGTTGCTGCAATTGCTAAGGCTGTATATTTAAGGTACTTTTTCATCTGCAAATTATATTCGATTATCAAATATACTATTTTTGATTGTAATTTTGGTTTTTATTGAATTTTACTAGTGCGAAGATATTTAAAAGCACTAGTATGAAGTAAGCTAAAAACAAAATCCATTGTTGTTTAAAAAAAGAAGCCTGAAAAATATCAAGTTCTTTTTTCCGATTTTCTTCCTGCATTTGAAGTGTTCTTTTTACCGAATAAGCATTCGTCCCACAAACAAAACTATGCCTTTTTGTCGACTTTGGCTTAGAATTTGCCAATGCATACAGATTATCTGAAAATAATGCCCATGTAGGCATCTTTTCTTCACTCATAATATTAATTACACTAATAAAAGTATCATAGTCCGTTTTAGATCCAAAGCGAATTTTAGCTCCATTTATAGTATCATATTTTTCTATCATGTTTCTAGCAAAAACTCTCAATTCTTTTAACTGTCGTAGTTCTTTCGATTTTTCACCATTAAAATAAAACACCTTATATTTTCTTAAATTCCCCACTTTATACTTTTCAAAATCTTCTTTATCTGGAAGTGAAAAATCTAAAGCTACATAAGTTTTAAAAGCCTCAACCTTATAAAAATGACACAAACAAAACAAAGGAATAAGAACCAAAGAAATCATTCCCGGAACGTAAAAAATCTTTTTCTTTTTTCACGTTTTTCGATCATAACCTCGCATTCAGCTTTATATTAAATACCCTAGAAGTCATATAATTTGGAATGGCATACTGATTTTTAGAATAAGCATCCCGCACCCAGGTATTGGTTATGGCATTTTGATTATTGAAAAGGTTGAATATTTCTACTCCTAATGCTAACTCTTTAAAATTCTTTAACCAGCGGTTTTTGGATATGTTATTATCATCAATAAAAACTTTTGAAAAACCAACATCTGCCCTTCTGTAATCGTTAAGCCTGTTCTGATATACATAAGGATCTGAATATGATGGTGAACCTCCCGGTAAACCGGTATTATAAACTAAATTAAGATACAATTTAATACTTGGGATATTTGGCATATAATCCTGAAAAAGCATTGCAAATTTCAGCCTTTGATCAGTGGGCCTGGCTATAAAACCTTTATCTTCATAATTTTCTTCCGTTTTAAGATAACCAAAACTTACCCAAGATTCAGTTCCCGGAACAAACTCCCCGTTCAGCCTGAAATCAAGCCCCTGAGCATACGCTTTGGCATTATTGTCTGCTACATAGCGAATTCGGACATTGTCAATTGAATAGGTATTTACATCTGAAAGCGATTTGTAATACACTTCTGTAACCCACTTAAAAGGACGATTCCACATTTTGAAATTGTAATCGTTACTCAAAACAAAATGCACAGACTGTTGGGCTTTTATATTTGGATTAACCTCTCCGTTAAAATCACGAAGTTCACGATAAAATGGCGGCTGATGGTACAAACCTCCCGAAAGCCTGAAAATCATATCACTGTTCCAGTCCGGTTTTAAAGCAAATTGCACCCTTGGACTAAAAACAGTCTGATTATTACCTTCTACAGCTGCGCCTGAAACCTGCCAGCTTTGAAAACGTGCCCCAACAGTATACCAGAATTGACTTGATCCGAACTCCATTTTATTACTCCATTGTGCATAACCTGAAAATCTGTTTATATCATTAAAATTGACAGCACGAATATTTTGGTAGGGTAAAAGCGGCCCGGCGTAGGGTTCATACGGCTGGTTGTTTTTAGGAAAATTTAAATTAGGCCGGTTTATCGAAAATCCTGCCGAATCAATCACTTCCCACTCCACTACTCTGTCACGTATTGATTCTCTTGTAAATTTCAATCCAAATTCTAACTGGTTATTATCTTTCCATTCTTTAAAACCTTTGAATTCAATATTAGCAATCAAAGCATCCAGATCATTTCGGGCGTGATTGAGCTGCGTACCGATTCCTCTAGTAAAATCGACATCATCAGAATTGATAGTTCCGTTTTCATCAATATTTCCCAATCGGTATTGTGCCAAAATATCAAAATGTTCCTTTTCAATAGTATGAAATAGAGATCCGATTAATTTAAAAGTAAGAGTTGGAGAAGCCTTATAAGTTGTTTTTACAGCTCCAAAATAAGTATCGTACTGATCCCTTTCCTGACCTTGATAAAAAACAGACAGTGCCATTGGCTGATCAATAGTACCAAATTTTGTTTCACGCGTTAAGGGCTGATATAAATACTTATTTTGTGAAATATTTCCCAAAAAAATTAGCTGCCATTTTTGAGAAACATCATAATTAATATTTGTCTGAATATCTGCAAATGTTGGCGTATAGTTTGTCTGGGTATCCTGACTGTTAACCAACAGGCTATTGTTGCGATAACGTACACCAGTAACTGCAGACCATTTTTTATTTTTTGAAACCGCATCAACAGAAATGCTTCCACCGAGAAAACTCGCTTCGACTGATGCTCCAAACTGAATTGGTTTTCTATAAGTTATATCTAAAACAGAAGATAATTTATCTCCAAATTTTGCCTGAAAACCTCCCGCTGAAAAATCTACATTTTGTACCAAATCAGTATTTGTAAAGCTCAATCCTTCCTGCTGACCAGACCGAATTAAAAATGGGCGATAGACTTCTATTTCGTTTACATAGACCAGATTTTCATCATAATTACCTCCACGAACAGCATATTGTGTACTCAGTTCATTGTTGGAGTTTACACCGGGTAATGTTTTCAGTATATTTTCGATTCCGGCATTTGCTCCCGGCACTTTTTTTATCGTAGATGGATCAATGACTGCGATACCCTGGACACGTTTTTTATTTTTTGAAGATACAAAAACTTCTCCCATTTGCTCTTGGGAGTTATTCATAACGGGGTTAAAAACAAATGTTTCGTAAGGTTTTAAGTTCACCGTTAACGTCACCATTTTCAAAGAAATATGTGTAAAAACCAGAACTACCTTTTTTATTTGAAGGCACAAAAATATCAAAATGACCTTTAGCATTCGATTTTGCAGCTTTATCTCCTAAGGTAATATTTACATCTGCAACCGGATGGTTCTCATTGTCTAAAATAATCCCCTTTACACGTGCACTTTGAGCAGATGAATTAAAACCAATCCACAAAAAAAGGAAAACAATTATTAATTTAAAATTATTCAAACGTTTAGATTTTACTTTTGTTGACTTCTAAAAAAGTGAGTTTCAAAGATAGCAGAATTCCCTACATTATCAACTACTTCGATTTTTAAATCGTTACCCCCTTCAGCCACTATATTATCATCAAAACGATGGGTTATTTTTTTTGTTTTATTATCATATTCAAATAAAATCCAATTCCCATTTAAATAACCATTATAAGATTTAATCCCGGATAAATTATCGCTAATTACAAACTGAATAGTTTTAACATCACTAATCCATTTATCCTGAATAGGTTTTGTAATTTGTATTACTGGCGCAATTGTATCTAAAACCAAAGCATACTGCCCCAGTATTTTTGATTTCGCAGTAAAAACATCATTTTTTCTGGTAGTAGCATTATAACTTTTACTGTTACCGCTTATTCTTGCAATAAAAAGTTTATCCCTTAAAGCTTCAGAATACGTACTGTCCTTTATAGTAACAGTAAAATTTGAATGTACCGGAACAACATCTTCGTGAATATAAATCCGATTGTTTTTTACATCAAAATTCAAATTAAAATCTTCATAAAAAGTTCCGGCAGGAAAAAAACAGACATATTATCTTTTTCAAAATTTGAGTCTTTATTGTATTGGATGCGATATTTTGATGTGATGGGCTCTTCATCTACAACCGGTACTTCTGAATCATATTCGACTGGAACCGTGACTGAATTCATATTACCAAAATAGTCCGAAACCTCAATTCTGTAAGTTGAAGTCAGATTAGGTTCAACCGGAATAATTCCACGAAGCGAATCTGTTTTTATAATACTGAGTGCAAAAGGCGTTTTCATAAATAACTTTTGCACACGCTGACCTGTTCTTTTATATCTTGGGTAATCGATAAAGGCATTAATAAAACGCATCTCATCGAAAGAATAAGTATTAAACTGATAATTATATTTAGGATCACCATTTAAAAAACCTGTCACATTAAAAACTCCATTTTTGTTTTTTGAGACATCGTCAAAATCGACAGCATTAATTCCGAAACCAATTTTCCCATTAGCTTTTACTTTGCCCGCCAGGTATGTCCCATCTTTTTGAAGCGAAAGATTCAACAATAAAGGCTGTTTAGACTGATTTACTGTTACATTATCCATTGGATAAACAAACACACTTGAAATAGTTGGTTTTTTATTATCAGCTATATGCTGATCAAATCCAAAAAACATAGGATTTATAACGAACTCTGTTTTTGTATCACGAAACTCAAAGTGCAGATGCGGCCCTTCAGAAGAGCCTGTATTTCCTGAAAGCGCAATTATTTGACCTTTGGTAACCGGGAGTTCATCCGGTTTCGGAAACATTTCAATTTCAAAGGCCTTTTCCTGATAATGTGTTTTGTGAATATATTCCTGTATTGTTCCCACTGCTGTCTGCAAATGCCCATAAACCGTAGTAAAACCGTTTGGATGCGTGATATAGATACACTTTCCATTTCCAAAAGTTGAAATTTTTATTCTGGATACATAACCATCAGCAACTGCGTAAACATTCAAACCTTCTCTTTGATTGGTTTTCAGATCGAATCCGGCATGAAAATGATTGGGCCTTAACTCTCCAAAATTACCCGATAGCTGCATCGGAATATCAAGTGGCGGGCGAAAATAATCTTTTGGATACTGAACCTGTGCAAAAACAAAACTGTAAAAAAATAAAAAAACCGAATAAAATTTCATAGGTAACATTTTTGCTAAGATAAAAATTAAGGAGGGAAAAACCGAAGGATAAACCCCAAAAATACAAATCACTGAATTTCATCAATTTGATTATTTTTAATGTAAAAAAATCGATAAAAAATTGCATTAATAAAAAGGAATATTAACTTTGTAGGATTAAGTAATGAATAGGATTTACAATGAGTGTAATTGCTGAAATAATTGATACTCTTGAATATAAAGTTGAAAAGCTTTTTACGAAATCAAAAGCTTTAGAAAAAAACAATCAGGATCTACGATTAGAATTAAACAAGGCAGCGCAAATTATCCAGAAACAATCTGAAGAAATTGAAGCTTTGAAGAAGCAATATGAAACACTTAAGATAGCCAATTCGTTGCTCGGCAGCGACAATAACAAGAGAGAGACAAAGCTTAAAATAAATTCATTAATTCGCGAAATTGATTACTGTATTGCACAACTATCAGACTAGTAAATATGGACGGGAAGCTTAAAATTAAAGTATCAGTTGCAGACCGGGTTTATCCGTTAACGGTGGAGCCTGCTCAGGAAGAAGGACTTAGAAGTGCTTCAAGAAAAATTGACGCTATGATTAAGCAATTCGAAGAAAATTACGCAGTTCGTGACAAACAAGATGTATTGGCTATGTGTGCCCTGCAATTTGCATCACAAGTAGAACAAAAGCAAATTGATAATACTAATGACGGACTTGAAACCATCGAAAGAATTAAAAGATTAAATTCGCTATTGGATCAATATCTCGAAAATTAAACGTTCTTTACATAAACTAAGATACTGCCTACATTAGTTCACAATTGGTAAACTCAACACTAACAAATTAGAATGAGCAAATCGTCGCTACTATAGTATGCCATGCCCCGGCTTGGAAACTTGAACAGTGAGTTAGCTCAAAACTTGTCTTTACGAGTTTATTCAAGCAATTAATGTAGGCTTTTTTTATATATAAACTTTAACAAACATGGACATAATAACAATCATTATTTCAGGTATTGTAGGTATTGCAGCAGGTTTTGCAATAGCTAAAATTATCGAGAAAAGTAATATTTCTAACCTAATCAAAAACGCTAAAAAAGAAGCAGCTTCAATTTTAAAAGATGCTAATTTAGAGGCAGAAAACATTAAAAAAGATAAAATCCTTCAGGCAAAAGAAAAATTTATTGAGTTAAAAGCTGAACACGAACAAGTAATTTTGGCACGTGATAAAAAAGTTGCAGAAGTTGAAAAAAGAGTTCGCGATAAAGAGTCACAAATTTCAAATGAATTATCTAAAGCTAAAAAAATAAACGACGATTTCGAAGCAAAAACTCAGGAGTATAACAACAAAATTGAGCTTCTAGACAAAAAACAGGCTGAAGTTGAAAAACTACACAAAAGTCAGTTACAGCAACTGGAAGTAATTTCAGGACTTTCTGCTGAAGAAGCAAAAGAACAATTAGTAGAAGGGTTAAAAGCTGAAGCCAAAAGTAAAGCTATGTCTCACATTCAGGAAACTATTGAAGAGGCAAAACTTACAGCTCAGCAAGAAGCTAAAAAAATCATCATCAACACAATTCAAAGAGTTGGAACTGAAGAAGCAGTAGAGAATTGTGTTTCTGTATTTAATATTGAATCTGATGATGTTAAAGGTAGAATTATCGGTCGTGAAGGACGTAACATTAGAGCTTTAGAAGCTGCTACAGGAGTAGAAATCATTGTTGACGACACACCTGAAGCGATTATCCTATCCTGTTTCGACCCGGTCCGCAGGGAAATTGCTCGTTTATCATTACACAAGTTGGTGACTGACGGACGTATTCACCCGGCAAGAATTGAAGAAGTTGTTGCTAAAACGGCTAAACAAATTGATGACGAAATTATCGAAGTTGGAAAACGTACCGTTATAGACTTAGGAATTCACGGATTACACCCTGAATTGATCAAAGTTGTAGGTAGAATGAAATACCGTTCTTCTTACGGGCAAAATTTATTACAGCACTCCAGAGAAGTTTCTAAACTTTGTGGTATCATGGCTGCAGAATTAGGTCTAAACGTAAAATTAGCCAAAAGAGCAGGTTTACTTCACGATATTGGTAAAGTGCCGGACACTGAAAGCGATTTACCTCACGCTTTATTAGGTATGCAATGGGCTGAGAAATATGGTGAGAAAGAAGAAGTATGCAATGCTATTGGAGCTCACCACGACGAGATTGAAATGAAATCACTATTATCACCAATTATTCAGGTTTGTGATGCGATTTCAGGCGCAAGACCAGGCGCAAGACGCCAGGTTTTGGATTCCTATATCCAGCGTCTGAAAGATCTTGAAGATGTAGCTTATGGCTTCAGCGGTGTTAAAAACGCTTATGCAATTCAGGCGGGTAGAGAACTTCGTGTAATTGTAGAAAGCGAAAAAGTTTCTGATGATAATGCAGCTAATTTATCTTTCGAAATTTCACAAAAAATTCAAACTGAAATGACTTATCCGGGTCAGGTAAAAGTGACCGTGATCCGCGAAACAAGAGCAGTAAATATTGCCAAATAAATTCACAAAAATATCTTTATAAAAAAACTTCTCATACCGAGAAGTTTTTTTTTATATTTCTGATTTTAAACTAGACCTCAAAACAAGACAAATTATCTTCTGGGATGAAAAGTATGCATTACTTCTTTTAGAAAACTTCTGTCTAAATGGACATAGATTTCTGTGGTAGTTATAGACTCGTGGCCAAGCATTAATTGTATCGAACGCAAATCAGCTCCATTTTCAAGTAAATGCGTAGCAAATGAATGCCTCAAAGTATGTGGACTGATATTTTTATTTAAACCCGTTTTTACCGCCAAATCTTTTATAATAGTAAAAATCATAGCCCGGGTTAATTGACTGCCTCTACGATTCAAAAACAAGGTGTCTTCATAGCCTTTTTTGATATTTAAATGACTCCTTATTTCTTTTTGATAAATAGTAATATATTTCTGCGTTAAATCACCAATCGGGACAAAACGTTCTTTATTGCCCTTTCCTGTAATTTTAATAAATCCTTCTTCAAAAAAAGGTCTGAAATTTTTAAAGAAATCAATTCAGAAACACGAAGCCCGCAACCGTATAAAGTTTCAAGCATCGCCCTATTCCTTTCGCCTTCATTTGAACTTAAATCTATTACGGCTATCAATTTATCAATTTCTTCTACTGATAACGTATCCGGAAGCTTACGCCCTGTTTTTGGGGTCTCGATCAGTTCCATGGGATTATCGTTACGATAATCCTCAAAAACCAAATAATTAAAAAAACTCTTTAAGCCCGAAATAATCCTGGCCTGCGAACGTGGATTCACTTCTTTTGAAACCGAATAGATAAACTGCTGCACTGTTTCATCTGAAATTTTTATTGGAGAAACCTCTATTTTACCTTCTTCTAAAAAAAGATGGAGCCTTTCAATATCAAAACTATAATTTTCAATTGTGTTTTTGGACAAACCACGCTCAATCCGTAAATACGACTGATAATCTTTTATGTACGTTTTCCAATTCATATTCACAAAGTAACATCTTTTTGGGCATAAAAAAACCTTCCGGTTAGGGAAGGTTTTAAAATATAAGTTTAATTACAAATTAGAATTTGTAAACAACACCTAAGTTGATTGAATCAAGATTAGCTCCTAAACCAAAAGAATTAGTTTTTTCTGCTCCATCTCCACCATTATCATTTGAAGTAAAGCCTAATCCAGCCCATGTAGCCTCAATAGCGAAATTGCTAGATACGAAATAGCTTAAACCTAATCCTAAGTTTGCACCAATTTCATTAGCTTTAGCATCAGCTAATTTATCATCAACACTACTGTAGTCAACTCCTAATTCACCAAATAAAGAGAAATCAGAAGATGGTGTAAAATAGTATCTACCGAAAGCACCAACTGATAATCTTGCCTCGTCTCTAGTATCTGTAACTGCATTTTCAGCTTTGTCAGATCTGTATCCTAATCTACCACCGATAGCAATATTATCAGTAACAAAGAAACCAACTTTTGGAGCAATTTCAAATCCTGATTCTTTAACATCTCCAGTTTTATCTGAAGAAATCCCTACAGATCCAGAAATAAAAACATTACCTTTAGAAAATCCTTTTCCTGTAGAATCTTGTGCATTAGCAAATCCAAATGCTAAAACAGCAACCATTGATAAAACAATTTTTTTCATTTTTTTTAAATTAATTAAGTTAATTATGACGGCAAATCTATATCATTTGACTCTAACGAACCAAACATTATTCTAAAAAAAACACTTCAATATGTTATAAAAATTCCTATTAAAACAAACAAAAAACTAACTATCAAATAATTACATTTTTAAAAATCACTAAAAATAGTGAGAGAAAAAAACATTAATTGTTAGTAAAATTCTTTCATTAACACAATTAATTACCTTAGCAGGTTATAATGCTGAATGAAAAAATGGAAATATTGAAACTAAAGACAGCAATAATTATAAATATTCTGAGTTTATATTAACGTTACTTTGTACATCTAAAATCTTAAAATTAACATTATGAAAAAAGTACTTTTAGCAGTCATTTTGTTTCTTGGAACAGCTGCATCCATTCAGGCACAGTTATTAAAAATAGGGGTTAAAGCAGGGGTTAACTTTGCAAATCAAACAGGGGATGCCACTGATGCACCTGGAATTGACAAAGAAGGAATAACAAGCTACCATGCAGGTTTAGTAGCCGAGATTAAATTGCTAGACAGATTTGCTGTTCAGCCAGAGCTTTTATATTCAACTCAGGGAGCTACATACAAAAATGCTGTTGACGAATTTAAAAATGAACTAGGTTATTTATCTATACCTGTTATGGCCAAATTTTATTTAACAGATTCTTTCAGTCTTGAAGTAGGACCACAAGCTTCATTTTTATTGAGTGAGAAGGATAATGTAGATTTTGAGGACGCAGAAACTTTTGAATTTGGTGTGAATGCCGGATTAGGATTTAAGATAACTGAAAATTTCTTTATTCAGGGTCGTTATGGTTTAGGATTAACGGATGCTACAAAAAATGCAGATGTTAAAAATACAACCATACAATTGTCTGCTGGATTTATGTTCTAAATAATATCACATACTTTTATAAAAACCGTTCTGTTAATTAGGACGGTTTTTTTATTTTTACAGAGTTCAATTGCAATGACAATATCAAAAGTCAATTACAATGACGATGTCAAATTTAATATCAATATTAAAATCTTATATGAAAATTGCTATCATCAACGGTCCAAATTTAAATCTGTTAGGAAAACGTGAACCTGAAGTTTACGGAAGCCAGACATTTGAAGATTATTTTGACACACTGAAACAAAAATTCCCAAACATTGAACTTTCCTACTATCAAAGCAATATTGAAGGCGAACTGATTGGAAAAATTCAGGAAGTGGGCTTTACATTTGATGGAATTATTTTAAATGCCGGTGCTTATACCCATACTTCAATTGGCCTGGGCGATGCGATGAAAGCTGTAACCACTCCGGTTATTGAAGTTCATATCTCTAATACTTATGCCCGGGAAAGCTTTAGACATCAATCGTATTTATCCGGAAATGCAAAAGGGGTTATTCTGGGTTTCGGATTAAAAAGTTACGAACTCGCTATTCAGTCATTCCTGTAAACAGTTATTTAACAAATAATTAATAAGCTCATTTTCGACTTATTTTATTTTTGTAAGAGAAACTTTTTACATGAAAAATTATACTTTATTTGCCTTCTTATTTTTTTCGATTTCCAATTTCGCACAGATAAAAGGAACCATAACTGATGACAAAGGGAATCCACTCCCCTTTGTTTCTGTTTTTGAAGAGAATACGTATTTCGGAACGACATCAAACGAGCAGGGAAACTATCAATTAAATGTAAAAGAACCCGGAAAAAACAAAATCATTTTTCAGTATCTGGGTTTCAAAACCCAAAAACTTTCTGTGCCTTCAGATTCAAAAACCGTAATTCTGGATGTAAAAATGGCTGAAGAAAGCTTTACTTTGAATGAAGTCATTATTGATCCAAAAAACAATCCTGCAAACGCAATTATCAGAAGTGCTATTGCAAGCAAAAAGGAAAACTCAGAAAAAATTTCGAGATATACAGCTGACTTTTATTCGAAAGGAATGTTTAAAGTAAAAGATCTTCCTAAAAAAATCCTGGGACAGAAAGTCGATCTTGGCGAAGATATGGCATCTAATTTAGATTCAACAGGAACAGGGATTTTATATCTCTCTGAAACCCTTTCTAAAGTCACTTTTGAAAAACCGGATAAGCTAAAAGAAAAAATAATTGCTTCCAAAGTTTCGGGAAACAATAGAGGATACAGCTACAATACCGCAGCTTTATCAACTTATGATTTTTATGACAATACATTAGATTTTAGCGTAAAACTCATCTCGCCAATTGCAGACAATGCTTTTAGTTATTACAAATACAAGCTCGAAGGTACTTTTTTGGATGATAACAACCACCAGATTAACAAAATCAAAGTAATTCCTAAACGTGATAAAGAACCTGTTTTTGAAGGTTACATTTATATAGTTGACGATAGTTTCGCCATTTATGCGATAGACCTGGACATCAAAGGCTATCGAATGAAAAATGAATTTACCGAAGTCATGAGTTTAAAACAAAGCTTCAGTTATAATGTCGCACATAAAATCTGGGCAAAAAATGCACAGACACTTTCGTTTAACGCTGGTTTTTTTGGAACTAAATTCTCTGGAAAATTCAATTACGTTTATTCTAATTATGAGTTTCCGGATACTTTTAAAAAGAAAACTTTCGGAAATGAAATTGTAGCTTTTGAAGCCAATGCCAACAAAAAGAATGACGCGTTTTGGAATGAAATACGTCCAATTCCTTTGACTATAGAAGAAAGTACTGATTATATAAAAAAAGATAGTTTACTTACAATTCGTAAATCCAGAAAATACACTGATTCTATTGATGCCAAAAACAACAAATTCAAAATTTGGGACATTTTAACGGGTTATGATTACAAAAACACATTCAAAAAATATTCGTTTAATTATAAAGGCCTGTTGAATATTGCGTCTTTAAGCTTCAATACTGTTCAGGGATTTAATTTTGATTCTGGATTTTCTTTCAGAAAATGGAACGAAGAAGAAGGAAAAAGCACCTCGATAAGCACAACATTTAATTACGGTTTTTCAGAAGAGCGTTTTCGGGTTACAGGAGAATTCAGCCATCGTTTCAACGCTATCAATTATGCCACAATTTGGGGTTCGGGAGGTGTAAAAACAATGCAGTTTAATAATTCTCTACCCATCACTAAACTTGTCAATTCCATAAGTTCTTTATTCTTTAAAGACAATTATATGAAATTGTACAATTTAGAATTTGCACAAATCAATTATGGCCAGGATATTGCGAACGGAGTTAATGTGACAGGGCAAATTGGCTACGAACAGCGAAAGCCATTGTTCAACACTACTGATTATTCTTTTTTCAAAAAAGATGATTTTTATAGCTCCAATAATCCTTTAGCACCAAATGATTACACAACACCTGCTTTTGAGACCCATCATTTATTTAAAACACTTATCACAACCAGAATTAATTTCGGAAATAAATACATTTCAAGACCAGACGGAAGGTATAATTTCAAAAATGACAAGTATCCAACAGTTTATTTAGCATTTGAAAAAGCCTTTGCAGCCAGCGAAAAAAAATATGAATTTGAAAGGATCGGCGCTTCTATTCAATATGATTTGACATTGGGAAATAAAGGAGTTCTGGGAACAAATTTCAGGGCCGGAAAATTCTTCAATGCTGAAAATATTTCTTTTATAGATTACAGGCATTTTAACGGAAACCAGACTCATATCGGCACAACAGACCGCTATTTGAATGTTTTCAATCTGATGCCTTACTATTCAAACAGTACAAACAACCGTTATTTTGAAATGCATCTGGAACACAATGACATGGGATTTGTAACCAATAAAATTCCTCTGATCAATCTCTTAAAATCAACAATGAATATCGGATTTCACTCTTTGGCAATTCCGGATAGAAAGCCGTATTCTGAGTTTACCATTGGTTTAGATAATCTGGGATTTGGAAAATTTAAATTATTCAGGATTGATTATATACATTCTTATCAGGGCGGTGTTCAGCAAAATGGCGTTGTATTTGGGTTGAAAATTTTGAATGTGTTGAATTAAGCTTTTTTTAGCAGATTGGGGTGGGCGTTACCTACGGCCGGGCTGTCCGCTGTATCTTTTTATTTTTAAAGAAAAAACAAAAAGGATGCCGCTACCATCCCTAACGCATATTGTAAATTCAAATATTGTAATACTATTTTAATATCTAAAACAAATAAAAATCCGTTTTTAAAAAGGAACTTAAAAACGGATTTTTATTATATAACATTTACTGGATTCAATCCTGCCTCAACGTAAAAAACTATAGAAAACTAAACAATATTAGTGACTTAATAGTTTTAATTATAATCATCTGGTTCTACATGAATCAAAACATGTCCTAATTCAGGCATTTGTTCTCTTAAGGTATCTTTTAATTTATGCGCCAGATCATGCCCCTCTTTTACTGAAATTTTTGCCGAAACTATAGCATGCAAATCAACGTGATATTTCATACCGGCTTTACGAATAAAACATTTTTCGGTACCTAAAATCCCTTTGACTGTTAAAGCCGTAACACGAATCATTTCTACTAAATCATCGTTCAAATGCTCGTCCATAATTTCACCAAGAGCAGGTCTGAAAATTTTGTAACTGTTATACAAAATAAAAAATGCTGCAAAAAGAGCAGCCCAGTCATCTGCAGATTCATATCCTTTTCCCATAAACAACGCAAATGAAATTCCGATAAATGCCGCAACAGAAGTTATCGCATCGCTTCGATGATGCCAGGCATCGGCTGCTAAAGCAGTGCTATTGGTTTGTTTACTGCGTTTCATTACTAACCTAAAAGAGTATTCTTTCCAGATAATAATCGCACCCAAAACATACAATGTCCAGGACTTTGGCAAATCATGCGAAGTCTGGATATTGGCTATACTTTCATAACCAATAATTGTTGCTGATGTAATTAAAAACCCAACCACCAAAAAGGTAATGAGGGGTTCGGCACGCCCATGCCCATAAGGATGATTTTCATCAGCTGGTTTATTAGAATATTTGATTCCGAATAAAACCAAAAAAGAAGAAAATATATCCGTAGTCGATTCTATGGCATCTGCAATCAGGGCATAGGAATTGCCAAAAAAACCTGCCAAGCCTTTTATCAGGGCCAAGCAGGTGTTTCCGGCTATACTAAAGTATGTAGCTTTTATAGCTTTTTGTTCGTTTGTCATTAACGAGAATTATTTATGCTCTCACAATTTTTGCTCCAATTGCTCTCAAGCGTTCATCGATACGCTCATAACCGCGGTCAATTTGCTCAATATTTTGAATTGTACTGGTTCCTTTTGCAGAAAGCGCAGCAATCAATAATGAAATTCCCGCACGAATATCCGGAGAAGACATTGTAGTTGCTTTCAATTGAGATTCGAAATTATGTCCCATAACCACAGCTCTATGCGGATCACATAACATGATTTTTGCTCCCATATCAATTAGTTTATCCACGAAGAATAAACGGCTTTCAAACATTTTTTGGTGAATTAAAACATCTCCTTTTGCCTGTGTAGCTACAACCAAAACAATACTTAATAAGTCAGGTGTAAATCCTGGCCATGGCGCATCCGCAATAGTTAAGATAGAACCATCGATATCTGTTTTTACTTCATATCCGTCTTTGTGAGCAGGAATATAAATATCGTCATTACGTTTTTCAATGGTAATACCCAACTTTCTAAAAGTATTTGGAATCAAACCTAAATTTTCCCAGCTTACATTTTTGATAGTGATTTCACTTTTTGTCATAGCTGCAAGACCAATCCAGGAACCAATTTCAATCATATCAGGAAGAATTCTGTGCTCGCATCCACCAAGGCTTTCAACACCCTCGATAGTCAGTAAATTTGAACCCAATCCTGTGATTTTAGCCCCCATAGAATTCAACATTTTACATAACTGCTGTAAGTAAGGCTCACAAGCAGCATTATAAACAGTCGTTTTTCCTTTAGCCAGAACAGCCGCCATAACGATGTTTGCTGTACCCGTTACAGACGCTTCGTCTAAAAGCATATCTGTACCCTGAAGGCCTTCTTCCGGAGTTTCTACTCCGTAAAAGTGATCTTCTCTGTTATATCTGAATTTTGCTCCAAGGTTAATAAAACCTTCAAAATGTGTATCTAATCTGCGACGTCCAATTTTATCTCCTCCAGGTTTTGGAATATATCCTTTTCCAAAACGAGCCAAAAGCGGACCTACAATCATAATAGAACCACGAAGCGCTCCACCTTCTTTTTTGAAAGCTTCTGTTTCTAAATACCCAACATTAACCTCATCTGCCTGAAATGTTATCGAACCTGGCTCATTACGTTGAATTTTCACCCCTAAATTACCCAGCAAAGTAATTAATTTATTGATGTCTATAATATCAGGAATGTTATTAATTTTTACCTTCTCTCCTGTTAAAAGCACAGCACATAAAATTTGTAATGCCTCATTTTTTGCTCCTTGCGGAGTGATTTCTCCTTTTAGAGGAGTTCCTCCTTCGATTTTAAAAATTCCCATAGATTTCTTTTAGGTTCTAAGGTTATGAGATTCTGAGGTTCAGAGCTAAAAATATTAGCATGTTAGTACCTTAGCATCTTAGCCCTCTTTTTATTTCTGATTGTTATTTTTCTGAAAAGGTTTTTTACCGCCTTTATTGTTTTTATTATTTTGAATTTTTGGCTGTCCAGGCTGAGAAATTTTATTCGACATACGTTTGTTGGTACGCATCAAATCAGTCGTATTTAAAAGTTCCTCTGTACTTTGCAATAAATTGATTTTTCCACCGGAAAGTTCGTATAAATGTTCAAAGATTACATCGTCTTTTACCGTGTCTTTGTTCCAGCTTAAAAAAGATTTTTTCATGTGATTGGCAATCACCATCACCAAAGCATTTTTCATTTCGCCCTCCTCCCACTTATTAGCAACATCAATCATGTACTTAATGTTATTGCCGTAAAACCTGTACTTAGGAAAGTTTTGCGGATATTGCAAAACATCAGGTTTTAACTGTAATACATCACGTGAAGGAATTGGATATGGTGACTCAACATTTAATTTAAAATCAGACATAATAAAAAGCTGATCCCATAATTTATGTTGAAAATCCGGCACATCACGCAAATGAGGATTCAGGCTTCCCATTACCTGAATAATGTATTTTGCCGCTTTATTACGTGTTTCATCATCTTCAATCATAGTCGCCTGATCAATCAGTTTTTGCAAATGACGACCATATTCGGGAATAAGTAAACGCTGTCTTTCAGAATTGTATTCTAAATTAAAAACAACGTCGTTTGCGTTTTCTTTTTTATATTTTTCGACCATAATTTATAATGAAACTATACCTTCTATCGTAGAAACTTCTTTGTATTTGCCAATTACTTCATCAGCACTATTCATCGTAACATCTATAGAAACACTGGTAAATTTACCTGTTTTAGATTTTGTTGTTTTGATAACCGCACCCATTCTGTCAAAAGCTTTTTCAACGCGCTCCACATTATCAGCTACAGAAGGTACTATAAATTTATACAAATATTCTGCAGGCCAGGTGTTTGAATTGTCCAGCTCAATCTTTAATCTTTCGTAAAATTCGGCGGTGTTTTTTTCTTTATCGTTCTCCATTCGTAATTAAAAATAAACGCAAATATACGGTTTTGGTTTTAGATATTTTAAATTGGAAAAAGATATTAAAGCGTTGTATATTTTTGAAATGAAATACACTATTTAGAATACTTAATTTTTAAAGTTTTTTAAAATAGAAAATCACCATTCTATATTTATCCCTATGTATTATTATTTTATTGCGGGCTTCAACATACAAAGATAAATAGCCAAAATAATTACCGCAAGTTTAAAAAAATACCAAATCTTTCGGTTTCGACAAATAATCTTTTTAATTATAAATAACTTTAGGTAAATTTGCGCTTTATTTTTAGAATAGTGCAAAAAGAAATCATAGTTCTCCTTGGTGGTCCTGGCACAGGAAAATCTACACTAATAAACGAATTAGTTGCTCGTGGTTATTGCTGTTACCCTGAAATCTCAAGACAAGTTACTCTTGAAGCACAACAGCGGGGTATTGACCAATTATTTCTGGAACAGCCTTTATTGTTTAGCAAAATGCTGCTTGAAGGCCGTATTGAGCAATTCAAAAGTGCATTAAAAGAACCAGACGATGTAGTTTTTATTGACCGCGGAATTCCTGACGTTGTTGCTTACATGGATTATATCGGTGATTCATATCCCGAACACTTCACTAAAGCCTGCGAGGATTTCAAATACTCCAAAACATTTATTTTACCACCCTGGGAAGAAATTTACGAAAGCGACACAGAACGTTACGAGAATTTCGAACAGGCGCTAAAAATACAAAATCATCTTATTGAGACTTACAAAAGGTATGGTTATGATTTAATTGAAGTCCCGAAAGACACAGTTGAAAACAGAATTCTTTATATATTAGACAAAATTTAGCGACCAGATTTAAAGTTGCAAAACTAGAAACTGATTTCTAAATTTTTAACTTTAATACTTTGGTCATGCAGGAAGCACAGGATATTCTTTTAAAATACTGGAAACATACCAGTTTCCGACCGCTGCAAAAAGAAATTATTGATTCGGTTTTAGAAGGCCACGATACTTTTGCACTGCTTCCCACAGGTGGAGGGAAATCGATTTGTTTTCAGGTTCCCGCAATGATGCAGCCAGGTATTTGTCTTGTTGTTTCGCCTTTGATTGCACTAATGAAAGATCAGGTAGCGAATTTACAAAAGCGGGATATTAAAGCGATAGCACTTACAGGCGGAATTCATGCTGAAGAAATTATCGATCTTCTTGACAACTGCCAATATGGAAATTATAAATTTTTATACCTCTCTCCTGAGCGTTTGCAGTCTGACTGGATTTTGGAACGCATTAAAAACCTTCCGGTAAATTTAATCGCAATCGATGAGGCACATTGTGTTTCGCAGTGGGGACATGATTTTCGTCCTGCTTACCTGAAAATTTCAGAGCTTAAAAAACACTTTCCGAAAATTCCCTTTCTTGCTTTAACTGCTACAGCAACCCCAAGGGTCATTGAAGATATTAAAACAGAATTAGGCTTGAAGGAGCCTAATTTTTTCCAACAATCATTTGAAAGAAAAAATATAGCATACATGGTTTTCGAAATCGAAGACAAATTATACCGGGTTGAACAAATTTTAAAGAAAAACCCACAACCGTCCATAATATATGTCCGAAACAGGAAATCATGTTTAAACATATCAACCCAATTACAATCATTAGGATTTCGGGCCACTTATTATCACGGTGGACTTTCAGCCAAAGAAAAAGACAAAAACATGCAATTATGGATGTCTGAACAGGCGCAGGTTATTGTTGCCACAAATGCTTTTGGAATGGGGATCGACAAAGACAACGTAAAAACGGTCATTCACACACAGCTGCCTGAAAACTTAGAAAATTATTACCAGGAATCCGGAAGAGCGGGACGAAATGGAGAAAAAGCTTTCTCTATTTTACTTTACAACAATTCAGATGCGAATCAGACAGAACAGCAGTTTTTAAGTATTTTGCCAGACAAAAAGTTCTTAAAAACGATGTATATAAAGCTTTGCAATTATTTTCAGATTGCTTATGGTGAAGGACTAGATGATTCTTTTTCTTTTAAATTAAATCATTTTTGCGATAAATATGATTTCCCTACATTAAAAACATACAACTCACTACAGTTTTTGAATCAACAGGGAATCATTACGCTTTCTCAGGAGTTTTCAGAGAAGATTACGATGCAGTTTTTAATCGAATCGAAAGAAGTGATCCGGTATATGAGCCTGAATCCAAATGAAGAAGAAATTATTCTGGCTATTTTGAGAACATATCCCGGAATTTACGAAATGAAAACACCCTTTAATCTTTCATTGATTGCAAAAAAATCACATCACACAGAAGAACAGGTTTTGGCTGTTTTAGAAAAGCTGAAAGAAAAAGAAATCATCGAGTACAAATCAAAAAATAATGATGCTACCATTTTATTCAATGAAGTCCGGGAAGATGATCTTACTATAAACAGGGTTTCAAAATATCTGGAAAAACAGAATCAGCTAAAAAAAGAACAATTACTGTCTGTCCTGCATTATATAAAAGAAAATAAAACCTGCAAAAACAGATTGGTTTTAGATTATTTTGGAGAAGAAACGATGGAAAATTGCGGGGTGTGCTCCTATTGCATTACTCAAAAAGGAAAAATCACAGAAGCCGATTCAATTGCTGATAAAATCCTGCATTTATTGAAAACAACTGCATTAACTTCGCGGGAAATTCAAAATAAGATAAAACTGGATACAAAAGATGTTTTATCAGCAATCCAGCAATTATTAGAAAACAATCATATCGTTATTTTAGCGAACAATAAATACACTTTAAAAACCTAATGGAAAAATTACGAATTATATTTATGGGAACACCGGAATTTGCTGTTGGCATTCTGGACACCATTCTTAAAAACGATTATGAAGTTGTAGGCGTTATTACAGCAGCCGACAAACCAGCTGGACGCGGACAAAAAATAAAATATTCAGCAGTAAAAGAATATGCGCTAGCCCACAACCTTACATTATTACAGCCAACCAATTTAAAAGACGAAGATTTTTTAGCCGAGTTAAAAGCGCTGAATGCCAATTTGCAAATAGTAGTTGCTTTCAGAATGCTTCCAAAAGTAGTTTGGGAAATGCCACAATTTGGGACTTTTAATCTTCATGCATCCCTATTACCAAATTACCGTGGCGCTGCACCAATAAACTGGGCCATCATTAACGGAGAGACAAAAACAGGTGTTACTACTTTCTTTATAGACGATAAAATTGATACAGGAGCAATGATTTTAAATTCGGAGATTGCAATTGAGCCAGAAGAAAATGCAGGACAATTACATGACCGATTAATGCATTTAGGAAGCAAAACTGTCATTGATACCTTAAAAGTGATTGAAAACGGAAATGTAAGCACCACCGTTCAGGAAGATAGTGATCATATTAAAACAGCCTATAAACTAAATAAAGAAAACTGCAAAATAGACTG
Organism: Flavobacterium gyeonganense; assembly: GCF_029625295.1. NCBI lineage: Bacteria > Pseudomonadati > Bacteroidota > Flavobacteriia > Flavobacteriales > Flavobacteriaceae > Flavobacterium > Flavobacterium gyeonganense. The sequence goes on from NZ_CP121112.1 coordinate 1,125,487, forward strand.
GACAAAGTCCGGAATCGAAATAAACAATCTGATACGCGGGTTAAGCCCATATCCTGCTTCGTGGTGTTTTCTGAAAGACAAAAATGAGGAATTAAACATCAAAATATATGAAGCAAAGCTGATTTCACAGCCACATTCCGAAGAAATTGGAAAGCTTATTTTTGATAAAAAAGAACTTAAAGTAGCACTCCAGGATGGCTATTTATCACTATTAAGTTTACAATTACCCGGGAAAAAGAGAATGCAGATAGCTGATTTATTGAATGGCATCACTTTTTCTAATGATGCAAAAGTCTATTAAAGTCAATAAAACAGGGGTATATACTTATATTTAGCTACTAAAATACTTGTTTTATGAACAAAAAAAACAAGTTATTAACAATTTTTACTAAATTTAAAGAAATCACTTGCAAGGAACGGATTTCCTACTAAATTTGTGTATTAACAATTTTTTTAACCAACAATTAATAACTAATTATTATGAACAAATCAGAATTAATCGATGCTATCGCTGCTGATGCAGGAATTACAAAAGCTGCGGCGAAATTAGCTTTAGAGTCTTTTTTAGGTAATGTAGGTACTACTTTGAAAAAAGGTGGAAGAATTTCATTAGTAGGATTTGGATCTTGGTCAGTATCTGCAAGAGCTGCAAGAGATGGTAGAAACCCACAAACTGGAAAAACTATCAAAATTGCTGCTAAGAATGTTGTAAAGTTCAAAGCTGGAGCTGAATTAGAAGGAGCAGTGAACTAAGTAGAAAGTTCCTTACACTTATAATATAATTAAAACCCTCATTTTTGAGGGTTTTTTTTACGATTTAACGATTTTATTGGTTTTTTAAATATTTTATGAGTAAATTTAATAAAAATTGTAGCCGTATGATTTCAGAAAAATTAAAAAAAGGACACCTGCTTATTGCCGAGCCTTCAATAATTGGAGATTTATCATTTAACAGATCGGTAATTTTATTAGCAGACCATAACAAAGAAGGATCAATAGGTTTTATCATTAATAAGCCGTTAAAATACACTATTAATGACTTAATACCAGAAATTGATGCGAATTTCAAAATATACAATGGGGGACCTGTAGAGCAGGATAACCTATATTTTATTCACAATATCCCTGAATTAATCCCAAACAGTGTCGAAATCTCTAATGGAATTTATTGGGGTGGTGATTTTGAATCAACTAAAGACTTAATAAACGACGGATCCATTCACAAAAACAACATTCGTTTTTTCTTAGGTTATACGGGTTGGGATGAAAATCAGCTTGAGAATGAAATGCAGGGGAATTCGTGGATCATAACCGATAACACTTATAAAAACAAAATTATCGGAAAATCTGCCACTCATTTTTGGAAAGAGCAAATTATGGAGCTTGGAGGCGATTACCTCATCTGGTCAAATGCACCAGAGAATCCATATCTGAATTAATTTTCAGAAATGGATTCATTCAGTTTTTGCACCAATACATGAGCAAAATCATTTGCAAACTCTTTTTTTCGATATTTTGTTATCGATTGAATCCCGACAATTACATTTGTCAGAAATAATTCATCTGCTTTCTGGAGATCGAATGGTGAAATTATTTCTTCAAGTACCTCTATGCCTTCTATTTTTTTCGCTAATGCTAAAATTTGTTTACGCATAACACCATTCAAACAACCCTCTGAAACGGGCGGAGTAATCAGTTTTTTACCCGTAAGCATAAATAAATTTCCCTGTAGTACCTCAACAACATTCTTAGCATCATTCAGCAAAATACAGTTATCCAAAGCATTCTCATGAGCAAAAATACTTGCGGTAACATTGATCAGTTTATTAGTTGTTTTAATTGACGATAATAATTGCTTGGTTAAATAAAAGTCTTTGTATAAATCAACTTCATATGAAGCCTTATTTAAAGAATAAGTGATACTCTCAAGAGGTGTTGCATGAATTAAATAAGAAACTAAATTTGTTTTTGGCAAATACAATCCTCCGTCATTTCTAAAAACCGTTATTCTTGCTCTTGCCGATGCAGCGATACCCATTTCATTAACAAGATTTAAAACCTGTTCTTCAAAATATTCCATAGTGAAATCCATTGGGATTTCCATTCTCACCACACGCATAGAGGCCATTAACCTGAAATAATGATCTTCCAGAAACAAAACCCTGCTATTTACTATTTTCAGGGTTTCAAAAACACCATCGCCATACAAGAATGCACGATTTTGAGTTAGTGTATTTTCTTCGTGTGCAATGTTTCCGTTAAAATTGATCATAAAAAAACCCTGAATTTTGTTCAGGGCAAATATAAGGCATAAAATAGACTTTTACTAAACAGAACCTATAAGATGTTTCAGATCTGAAATCTGATTCTCCCACAATTGTTTAGCCTCTCCTATTTCTTCTTTTTCCGCAAAATCAATTACCATTAATGAAACATCTTTGGTTAATTCATCTACCAAAATATGCAATTCAAAGAAATAATCTGTGTCTTTACTGGCCTCATCGACCCATTTAAACTTTACTTTTTCACCGGTTTTTTTAGACGCAAGACGCGCTTTTTCCTGCGAATCATTCCATATAAAAGTAAAAAACTCACCTCTTGAGTTTACATTGTCAGCAAACCATTCTGATAAGCCTGACGGCGTTGATATATATTGGTATAATAACTGTGGCGACGAATTGATTGGAAACTCTATTTCGTAACGTATTTTTGAATCCATGTGATACATTTAATTTTTTGGAAATATAAGAATATCTGTCCAAAAACAATGCATTTTTAAAAATATTTTTTTTTCTTGATTTTATACTTGTAAGCTTTAATATTATTTCTATCTTTGCACCCGCAATAAGGAACACATTCGGATTGCAGTCCAGGCGAGGTAGCTCAGTTGGTTAGAGCGCAGGATTCATAACCCTGAGGTCACGGGTTCAACTCCCGTCCTCGCTACAAATAAAATCCGTAACATACTTTTAAACAAGTAGTTACGGATTTTTAGTTTAAAATATTCCCGACAATTTCCCGATTATGTTTGTTTATTCAATTTTTCTATAGTAATCTTCTTTAACTTTGTACTTAGTGTCTAACTCATAAATTTTCGGAAAATTTAACACATATCCTTTATATCCTACCATCTTAAATATCAATAAATTAATTAATGTATATAATCGCACTGACGCATAATATAAATCATTATCCTTTAAATTTATTGAACGAGAAACACCTAGATTTTTAAAATCTGGAACTCTTCCATGTAAAAAATCATTTCTTGATGATATTACATTTAAATCTTCCTGAAGAAGATTAATCCCTAAAACAGAGAAAGGAGCTTTCAAACGTTCTCCATTTGTCATCTGATTTATATGCTCAATTCTACCCTTTAGTGTCTTTATATCTTTAAAAGATTCTTTTACGGAATGTTTATCTAAAACTTCATTTAATTCTTTTCTAAATTTTTTATTATCAGGTTTTGAAGTTATGGGCGACAGTTTATAATTTTCATCTCCTATTACTATATCAGATAATGTTTCGAGTGCAATAGAATAACCACTCGGTCTAAAAATCAAACTAGCTTTGCTTGATTCTATTATTAATAATAAAGTTGCAGTAAAATCATCATTACTTACTAACAGATTACACAAATTAGAAAAGTTTTCGATTGACATAGTTTCTAAACACTTTTCATTATAATACTTATTAGCGACTTTTTTATTGTTTCTTATCCACGCAAATGGATTTGAATTAAGGGGATTCATTAAGGTAATAATTTCACTTCTTAAAGATCGATAATAAAAATGCTTAAAATTTTTCATTTCCTTTCTAGAATACGAAAAAAAATAACCCTCATCTCCTGCAAGATGTCCAGTCACATATCCTAATGCAATCCTAATAGAAAAAACCTTATCACTAAATTCTTCATACGATTGTTTCTTTTTCGACTGTATTATTAAAAACCAGTTTTTGTTTTCATCTTTTTCCTGAACAATAATAATATCTTCACCATTCATTATAATTTTTGTACCAATTCTAGACCATTTGGATGTATCACTAGAAAAAACAAATTCTTTAATTGTAAAATGAAAATTAATTTCTTTTGACAATGGTATAACTGACTTATAATATTGCTTTTTTATTTTAGAATAACCTTTTGAATAAAAACCATATATTTCTCCTTTCATTTCTGGAGGCGAAATTTTATAAATAAAAAAATTTTCTAACGTAAAAATTTGATTACCTAAATTAAAATCCAACTTTTTTATTTGCTTTCCTACATCTAAATCTCCTCCATTTTTTAAAAATACATCAAAGTCAAAACTGGCATTAAAACTTTTTTCTATATAATTTAATTCTACATCCTCTATTCCATTCAGATGAGATTTTTTTTAAAAAAAGTTCCTTTTTTACCTTTTTTCAAATCTCTAATAAAATTAAAGGCATCTATATTAAAAAACATCGGATTCTCCATAGACCTCATTTTAAGATTAAAACTATCGTTTGCAATCACTAAAGACTTCAACCTTTCATAATTTTTAACTTGTTATACATATTTTTCAACATTTACTATATTATTTATCGCCTCTGGAAAAATCATTTTAATCATTTCATCATATTGGGTACTTTGCTCGGGTTTATTATTTTGATATTCCAAAAGCTTATTTCTAAACTTCTTATTTTTATCTTGACTAAGGAGCAAACCCAATCCATAGTATGCCTCGATTGCGTTTAAAAATATTTGAATATGTTCTTTTTTAGAAAAAGTATGATGAGCAACTTGAATTAAATTATCAAAACTATAACCAATAATTTTTCCAGTTTTGAAAGACAAAATACTACACAAAAGACGTTCAACTTTTGGAAGTAAAAACATATATTTTGGATTTTTTAGTTTTATATAAAAGGTTGACAAAGAAAGATAGTAGAGAATTTCCATTTCCCTTAACTTTGACTTTTTATTTAATTCAAAATTAAATTCAACTCTCAAAAACATTCTATCAGTTTCAGATAAACGATATCCATTTATAAAAAGCCTATTTAGTTCATTAGACAGTTCATATTCTGGTGTATAAAATACATCCTTGAAGTCAGAACGTATCTGGTAATTTTCTTTTAATCTAATAAAAAAATCTTCATTAATTTCTCTAAAGAGATTATGTCTTTCATTAATCGCTATTTGTCTTTCAGCTGAATACAACTCTTTTTTTCTAAGAAAATTAACTCTTTCATTTCTTACCTCAATATACTCTTTTGCAATTTGAAATCTTTCTTCCGATAATTCTCTTGCTTTTTCTCGTTGTTTTCTCTTTTTTTCAGCTACAAATATCCTTTGCTCCTCTTCAATCTTTTGCAATTCAATGGTTATTTTATTTTCTTCTAATTCAACGTCAAAATAAAAAATCTTATAATTTAAATCATCGAAAATTAGTTGATTGAAACAAACGTATTCGGATTCCCAATTATATTTTATTTTTAAGTCTTCAATAATTGGTTTTTGATAATAACATAGTAGGTATAAATCATTATTTTTTAGAGATAAATTAATAGATTCATTATCTAAAACAAAAGCATTCCGATTATTGGAATAAAAAACATCTTTCTCAGTAAATCGCTGTTTAAATTCATCAAGTTCAAAGTTTTTAAAAACCCATAATATGTATCTTTGATTTTCTTTATAAAAATGCTCTCTATCTACAATAACACTTAAAAAAGTGGTAGATAGCTGTATTTCAAAAACAACATTAATCCCTCTATAAATTGCCGAAATATCAGGTTTTTTCCATTCTAGGTAATTCGTATTGCTCTTTACAACACTTTCAACCTTAATATTTGAAAAATCACTATTTAGGTCAATAAACTGCTTAATTAAATTTTTCGTTTCAAAGTGTAGGGGACTTTCTTTTGCACCATTGTATTTAAGCCTATTAATTTCTAATGACGAATGATTGGTATCTGTTTTAAGATGACAAATATCACTGTCTTTTCTATGAGCAAAATGGAGAACTTTTTTGGTTTGACCACCTCCATTAATTTTTATCTTTTGACCACAAAAGTAACATACAAACAAAGGTTCTCTTATCCCTTTGATTGCTTTTTGCAATTCATTTCTATATTTAAATACTTCATTTTCTTCTTTTGAAAAAAAATGATCAGCATAAATTGTTGAACCATCGTCTTTATTTAACACAAATTCAATTGTTCTTACCATAGTCAATTAAAATAATTTACTTTAAAAATAAAACTGATAATCTAACCAAGAAACTGCAATTTGATATTCATTTGATTTTGGTTTCCATCGAGAAAAATAGAAACTAAAGTCAACTTTATACAAACCACTTCCAAAACCAGAATATATATACCTAAACAAATTATAAACTTCCATTTCTGAACTAGAAAAACCAAAACTACGTTCAATATCCACCGGTCTAATCATACTAGGGCTTTCAATAGTCCAGACAGTATCAAATTTAACCCTTTCATTTAAACAAGTAGCTTCCCACATCTGTTTAAAAACATAACTTCTATTTGATGATTTGTATTTATCTGGCATTCTTTCATGAATATCATTTAAAAGTTGCTTTATTTTAACAATTGCATTTTCCACATAAATATAATCAACCGTTAACCTATTTTTATTATCATTTCGCCTTGCGCTTGAACCTGTTTTACTAAAATATAAATTAGTAGCTTTACCTTGTGAATGAATTATACAATCTCTAGTACATTTTATCTCATTTATTTCATTGATAAGTTCTGCATTCAGCGGAGAACTCAATTCTAAAGTATCTGAAAATGATTTTATAAATCCATCAAATTTCCCGTATGCAAGATCTAATATTTTTTGATTAGCCTTTTTATGAAATAATTCCAAGATAGATCCTTCCTCTAGCAATTCATCAATTTCAAATTTTTTCGTACCAAATTTTTTAGGATAAGAAATCAAAATTTGCCTAAGGATTTCATTTATTTGATGTTCAAAAATACTTACTAGACCAATAATTGTAAAATCACAATTCTGAGATCTCTCTTGATTAGTAAATTCATGCGAGTTATTAATTTTATCATTTATATTTTTAATTTGCAATATTTTAGTATTAGCATCATTAAATGACATTTCTATTATAGAACTTAGTCCTGCTCGTCTGGCAATTGTTAAAAGATTTAAATCCATTATTAATAATATTAATTTATTTCATTTTTTTATCCTTCCTCCATTGCCGTACACTATTAAAGGCTTCCAACTACTAGGTATTTTAGAAATCTGAAACTCCATTTCCAATTGATCTTGTGTCATATATGCATTAGTCATATATATAACTGCATAAAATAGATTCCAATCATTTGAACCTTCGTATGCTAGTATGTCTTCAAATATTTCTCCACAAAATTTTTTTGCTTCATTTTCTGAATCGACAAATTTATATTCAATTGCAACTTTTAGTGACCTTATCCCGAAATCAGGTTTATATGTTTTAGCTATTTTCGGAATTGGTATTTCCCGCACAGTATCTGGAAATATATGAATCAAGTAATTATATAAGTGTTTTTGAACTTGTGTTTCATTTTGTGGCTCTATTTTATTATCTAGTAGAATTTTAGGTGTCCCTTTCAATATTCTCTCAAGAACAATTAACTGTTTCTCTGCCTTTTCTTCTTCGGTAACATTTAAAATACTTATTATTGCTTCAAAATATTGAGTAAGCAAACTTATTTTTGGAGAATAAAAAATGTCGGCGTAAGAATAATAATCAATTAGATCTGAAATTTTCTCCTTCCCTAGATCACTTTTAAATTCATGTTTTAAATAATCCAATTTCAAGAAATCAAATGCAAAAATTATCTTTAATTCAATTGACTTAATCCTGAATTCTAATTGTTCTAATAGATGAGCATCTTCATTGTTATTGAAAGACAAAAAAGGCTCTTTTAGCCCCCCATAACTACTCTCCCATCTCAAATCATGAATTCTATTGACACACTTGGTTGCAATATCAAAATCAGATTCTAAATTTTTTTAAACTCTATAAAGTTAAATTCCATAATATTAATGATCAATAACGATGCGCTCGTAAATTATTAAAATCAAAAATTTCATCACTTTCCAAAGCTAATATTCTCGAATTTAATTCCTCATCATCGTAATTTTGTCTTAAAGAATTTCTTAAATTTTGAATAATATTTTCAGCATAGCCACATTTTTTAGCAAAAAAATCTGCCCCAAATTCATTTCTCAATTTAATTTCTTTGTTTCTATCAACGCTATCAAGAATCTTTTCTTTCCACGCTTGCAGAGTTGTAATCTCAGTTCCAAATTCATTTACAATATGCCCCATTTCATGAAGAATCACCGCACTAATATCCATATTAACACACAAGTCTTCGTTAATAATTATCAAATATATATCCCTTTCTCCTAATCTTAAGGATTGTGTATGTCCTGATGTATTATTTATTACAGGATTAAACCTATTAATTAATCTAGCTCTTGCATCAGCTAGTGTAACAATAAAAATTTCATCATTAATAACGTCTTGATGATTTTCAAACTCCATCGCATTTATCTCTTCAATATATGGAGCAAAATTGGTATTGGAAACAGTGTTATTGTAAAGGTATTGCATAATATAATTTTAGTAATTTAAGATCATTTCTCTATCGCAATAGTAATAATTTTCTCAAATGTAACGAATCTTTCTATTTTTTATATAATTTCGCAATTAGACAAAATAGTTCTCAAAAACTGAGAATACAAAATATAGTGCTTTTGTAGTGCTGATTATAGAAATCGGGAAAATTTCAAAAATCAATACAGTACGGACAAGACGCACGCTGGTTAGGCGTGTCCTCTTTTTCCGTTGTATTGACGGGCTTTTCCCGAGCCTCTATAATCAATGTGTTTAAGATGTGACACGCTGATTGTTTCTACTCTTTCCCACTTTTCACTTCCACAGTACTGTTATTTAATTCACAAGCAATTAAACATTAAGAAGTAATAAACTAATTCTATTATTAAATGGCAGATTTGACTAAACCAAAGTGGTACAAAAACAAAACTTTACTAATTGTTCTCTTTTTTATTTTACCTCCTTTAGGTATTTACGGAATTATTAAGCGTAAATCCACCGGATGGAAAACTGCGCTTTACATTATTCCGGCTACGCTTTTGACTTTCTTTAGCATCTTAGTTGTTGTTACAGCAATATTCATGAATCCATATAAGGACGGAATTGATTATTATAATAAACATGATTATATTAAAGCATATAAACAGCTAAAAATGGTTAACTCTGATGATCCCAACTATAATGATGCAATTCTTAAAATAAATGAAATAAAGCCTATTATAGATAGCATAACCAAAGAGAAAGAAAACAAGTCAGGCTTTAAAATTAAGACGGCACCTACAAAGGAGACAACAAAAATTGATTTAACCAATCTCAAAGAATTTCAAAAAAAATGGTCTGACAGTATTGTAAACAGTTGGGAAGGCTCTTTTATAATTAGGAGTAAATTACTAGCACCTGACACAATTTATTTTGAATTAAGTAAAGGAGCTACAAAATCATATAATTCAAATAGAAGTCAAAATTTACCAATGTATGAAAGTAATTATAGGAAATCTTTAAATAATAAATTCGGCAATCTCTATGATTCAGTTAAAACCGTAATTGATTTTATCCCTAATAAGGAACTTGCAAAAAGCAACAATAGCAATGAATGGACTCATCCGGTATTAATGAATAGAGGTCTTAAAATTTATAGTGGAAATGAATATTCAAAAGATCTTATAGGAACCCTAAGTTGCAAGTTCAAGAATAAAAATGATGGAAATACTTATTATGTCATTTTAAAAAGCAATGGTAGTAGCATTGATATTGTAGAATATGAATTTAGATCTTACTATTGGATTAGAAAAAATGATTCCAATTATAACAATGCAAATGGAATCACAAAATGTTTTTAAGTGAAATTAGCAATAAGCTTAATAATTAATTAAATATTAGTTTTTAATTTCCAAAAAAATGCAGGTGGTATGTCTAGCCTAGTTTACATGTCAAATATGTGTCTGATATTTAAAGGTGGGGGTACTTATCCCCCGTCAAGCCTAGCAAATACAACAAAAAGCAAAAAAGGGAATTGTTTAATGCAAATCCCTTTTTTTACGCTTGTCCCTGCCTAAAATCCTAATTAATTTTAATGTTCCTCCCTTTATTCTTTAAAGAAAACAGCAAATCATCTTGTTGGGTTGAGGTTAAATTAAGTTGTTTAATAAACGATAATAAAATAGCAGGTTTTTTGTCACTCGGTATCACATTTAGATACGAATTTAACTTTCTAAATTCTGGTTGAATCTTTTCATAAATTAAATTCTGTATTTCACTTTCTTCTTTAGTTAAATTTGCTTTTGGTAAAATATATGGTAAAATACCAATTAATAACCTCATTCTTTTTTCATAATCCATTACTGGAAAGTTTCTAACTTCTTTTGAAAATTTTTCTAAAAAGATTGATGTTAATTCCTTTCTCAAATCAGTACGGATTATATTTTTGGAGCCGACTTTTCTTCCTGCGTTTTTTTGATTGCTCATAACTTAAATTATTTTAAAATCATAAATTTCTCAATCTCGATTTATACCGAGCTCGAAGAGCGTCGGGTTATAGAAATACTTTAATAGATTATATTTACTTTTATATATATCCACAAATTTGACAATTAAAGTCCACTAATTATACAATCTTTGATTCACTAATTATACAATGTCAATCCACAATTTATACAAAATTACAAGTTGAATTTTAAACTAATTTCTAACTTTCCCTATACTTCGAATCACTGAATCGTTAACCATTATTAGATCTGGATATCGATAAAATTCAAGATAACCTTTTTCAAAAAGTTCATTCTTTAGCTTAAAATAATAGCTTTTTTGTATGTTTAGAATATCCATAATGTACTCTCTTGGCGAAGTGCCATATCCAAGTCTTCTAAATACTCCAATATGAATGTCAAGAAAAAAAAATTGCATTTCAGTAATTTCTAATTGTTGAGCTACTTCAAAATGATAACACGTGTAGGTTTGAAAGTATTCCTTTTTAGAATTTACATTGGATTGATTTTTCCTTTCCATATCATGCAGTCTTTCCTTAAAAACATTATAATCACATTTAAAAAAATATTTCCCGTCTTTGAAATAGATGATATTGAGAGTTTCAAATTTTTTCATATACACTTTTATTGTGTGACGTGAAATGCCAGATACTTTTTCTAAATATAATATTGATTCCGGAAATGCATCTTTTAAATTTCCTACTCGTTTCCATATTATTTCTAATATGACCGCTTCAAGTAATTTAAAAGTTTTGGTTCGAATTAAACAGTGCTGTATGTTTACATATTCTATTTTTTGATTGCATTTTTTCATTACTATTACTCATTACATATTTGCAATACCTTGCAAAAAAGCTATTACAAACTTTGTTTTATTTCTCGGGTTTCTATTCTTGAAATAATACATTTTTAAGACCTTGCCAGTAAGTTGCAGTATAAAAAAATCTTTCCTGTCCGTCTTTAAATTTATATTATCTCCAAAGAAACATTCCTCGATCTCTTTGACCATTTTTAATCCTGAATGAAGAATTTTAGTTTTTAATTTATCTTCCGGATGTAATTTCACAAATGATTGTACAACGTATTTAATTCCTTTATCTAAAAGCATATCACTACTAGATGGCGAAACTCGTAAAAATGGAAATAAAAATTGTTGAGGTTGTAAAGGAATATATACACCTCTGATATTCTCATCCTTGATAAAAATACCAACCTCAACACTATTTAACATTTTGAAAAGATTTATACCTAGGACTTGACAACAAATTTTCTATATCTTCAAGCTTATATCTTACACGTGTTCCTATAAGATAACTTGGGAGTATCTTTTTTTCAGAATTACTCCAAGCATGGAGAGTGACTAAGGAAACTCCTAGCTTTTGAGCCGTTTCTTTTCTCGATAATAAAATGCTAGACTTTTGAGTTGGATTTTCCTTTTGCTCCTTAATTAGCGTTTGTATTTCCTGTTTAAAACAATCAGAAATAATACTTTTGAATTCGTCTTCCGTTATTCCTTGTAAAAAAATTGACATAACTGAATCACTACTTTTGGTAGATTTTGTTTGAAAATTATAATATTAGTTTTCAAACAGCTTTGTGATTCAAAGGGTGTGTTACGGAGTAAAGCTGTTACTTAATTAATTCAAATAAATTACATTATTAAAGACTAAACGTATTCGCTTTTGCAATGTGATTATTTGTTTTATAGTAGCAAAGTAAAATACAATTTAGCAAACATCCAAATTATTTATAAAAAAATATTTTTCAATTATTTGAAAATGAGTACTTTATTTAATTTTAATAAAATTAAATAAAGTACTCATTTAAAAGTTTAAGCATTGTATGTATAGAGTTCGGCTAAACTCGTTACTTCTAAAATTGAATAATAAATTAAGAAATAATTTTCATTTTATTTTTAGATTTTTTTATCTCTTCTCTCTCTTCCCAATATTTCGAGAGCTTATCAACGTACTCTTTTTGAGTAGTTTTTATGTATTTCATAAACTGGGAGTGACTTTTGTGGGTCGTAATTGCCATAATTGTTCTATCGTCGATTTTACCATAATGATTGCTGGCAAATGATCTTCTAAAGCAGTGCGATGCGATTAATTTATATTTTGGATAATAACCTTTTTCTTTTCGATTTGTATCCGGATTTTTTAAGTTCCCTAAAATTACTTCAGTAATTCCTGCCTTTTGACAAACAATTTTTATATAATCATTTAACTTCTGGATTGAAATCGCTTTTGGAAGTTCCCCTCCCTTTTTTCAAGAGTAGCTTTAACCTGACTATGTAATGGAATTTCAACGTTAGCAGAATTTTTCTCTGTCTCGGATATTATAATCGTATCTTTTGAAAATTGAAATTGATGAATTCGATTAAGATCGGAAACTCTTAAACCAGTCCAGACACCAAAGATTATCCAGTCTCGTGCATTGCTTAAAGATTCATTACCCGATAAATCTAAATTAAAAATTAAATCAATTTCATTCTCATTAAGAAACGTATCAATAGGTTCATCTCTAGCAAAACTAAACTTTTTGCTTTCAATATCATTATTAACTTCATATCCCCTTTCTTTTGCTTCTAAAACAAATCCTTTAATCTGGCTTATTATTTTTTCAATCATTGTGTTAGAATATTTCAATTCTAACTTTAAATAAGCTGTATAATTTTTATGAAATTCCAAATTTATATCAGTAAGCTTAAATTTCATATTTTGCTTTTCCTCAAATTCTTTTATCTGTTTTACTGTTGTTCTATATTTTTGAATTGTTCTGTATGATATTTTTTTTCCTGTTTTTAGATTTATTCTATTTTCAGATTCGTCTGCAAATTTTTCTATAAACGGAACAAAGAAAATTCTGTAATCATTCTCATTAGTAGGTCTTTTATAATGGCTATCAATCAAACTACTTAACCACTTTGAATTAATTAGATTTCCATCACTAAAATCTTTATTAAAGCTTTTGATAATAACATTCTTTAGCTCATCAATTCGTGATCTATATAATTCTTTAGTTTCATTATCAACCAATGGTTTTAAATCATTCTTCTTATCACTCCATAGTTTTGGATCAATCAAAATATTTGTTCTAGCGTAACAATCTATTTCACGTCCTTGAATAAATCTAACATAGATATTAGAAGGATTTCCTTTTGTTTTAATATAAAATTTTAAAGTAGCCATAGCTGTAGATTTTCTCTACTACAAAAATACAACTTTCCCGACATATTCCCGTCAAAATACTTTATTATATTTTATTAAACTTTGTTTAACCTTTCATTAAACCCAATAATATAAAGGGTTTACCTAAATTAAAATGTACGATTTGAAAAGTTTAAAAAAGTGAAATAAAGCAATTATAGTCCCGTCCTCGCTACAAAGATAAACCCTTAAACAGTAAATGTTTAAGGGTTTTTTTATTGCTTTTTTATATTCAACACTGTTTCGGATCCTATTAATTCAATTTTTTTTTAGACAAGCCAGATGCATCAAAGTTAGCAGCGAAAGCTTTCGAGATTGTAAATCAACTCCCGAGGTACTATTTTAAAGTGACAAAATATAACTTGCATATTAAAAATCATTAACTCTTACGGCTTAATTTTAGCGAGGCTGAAATTCAATAAATGAACCTGCTAATTACTTCCAAAAACTTACCAGACGTTCTCTTACCCCTTTATTACAGTATTCAACATACCAGATGTTTCTATCTTAAGTCCTGAATATTCTAAAAATTCTTCGATTGAGATCATCTGGCATACTGTGTAGTCCTAAAATAACTATACAGATTATTTTTTAACACTTATGAATCACAAAAACGCAAACCTTTATCTTACAAATACTTACATAAAAAAATAAACAATTTAACTTTTTACAACTATTTTTAAAAAAACTATCAGTTTTTTTTCATTAATTCGTATTTCTTTTAACAAGTATTAACATTTAATTATGTTAATTAAAATTATAGCTATAACTGACAACATAATTCTTTTAAAAAACTATAAATGAAATTAAAATTACTATTGATAATTATTTTCATAATAAACTCTTTGTGTAAAGCACAAAACAGTAATACTTTTTTAGGCCAAAATGCGGGATCAACAGGTATTAATAACACATTTATAGGCAGAGATTCCGGTAAAACAAATACTGGAAATTACAACGTATTTACAGGATACAGGACAGGAGTAAATAATGGAGGTTCACAAAATTTATTTATAGGCCATGATGCAGGTCAATATAATTTGAGTGGACAGCGAAATGTATTTTTAGGAGCCAAATCTGGAACAACTAATTCAGTGGGATCCTATAATGTTTTTGCGGGATATGAATCTGGATATAACAATAAAGGAAATCAAAATATCTTCATTGGACATGAATCTGGCTTTAATAATAATTCTGGTAATAATAATATATTTACAGGGCGTGAAGCCGGATACAACAACACTATTGGAAACTATAACATTTTTACAGGTGATGAATCTGGCCAAGCTAATCTTGATGGATACGGAAATACATTTATGGGACGACAATCCGGATACCATAACTCTGCCGGCAGTTATAATTTATATTTGGGATACAAAGCCGGATATACTAATATTTCAGGTTCTAATAATATTTTTTTAGGATATAATGCTGGTGAATCTGAATTAGGAAGCAATCGCCTTTACATTGATAATACAGGAACTTCAACACCTCTTATTTACGGAAAATTTGATACCGATCAAGTAGGAATAAACACCAATGTAATCCCAGCAGGCTATGCCATGGCCGTAAAAGGAAAATTTATTACGGAAGAAATAAAAGTTCAGACTTATGCTAACTGGCCGGACTTTGTATTTAAAAAAGAGTACCCTCTGCCTTCTATAAATGAAGTAGAAAAGCATATTAAAGAAAAAGGACATTTACCAAATATTCCATCAGCCAGTGAGGTTTCTGAAAACGGAATTTTATTAGGTGAAATGAATGCCAAACTACTTCAAAAAATTGAAGAACTCACCCTTTACATTATTCAACAGGAAAAACGATTTAATGATCAGGAAGCACGCCTGAAAAAATTAGAAGCAGAGATATCTTTGAAATAATCCTGCATTAGTATTATTACTTTACTAGTAGTATCTTATTTAATATTTATAAAGCGATTTATATTGATTCCGGTGAAAAAAATGCAATTGAACAGTAATATCTTCTTTTAAAAAGAAAACATAAAATTTCAAGTTCCCTATTCCATTAGCTCCATAATTATGCAAAGAAAAACAAGTAAATTTAAAAAAACACTCGCTATTTATTTAGCCATGATGATTCTGTTGGAAACGTTACAGCCTGTACAGATGTATGCCTTAACAAGCGGTCCGACACAACCCGAGTTTAATGCCTTTACCCCTATTGGTACATCTGATATGGTAGATTTAACCAATGGCGATTTTAATTACAATATCCCAATCATGGATGTAGGCGGATATCCACTGAACCTTTCCTATAAGTCAGGAATTACCATGGATCAGGAAGCTTCCTGGGTGGGCTTGGGATGGAATCTGAATGTAGGCCAGATTGAACGCCAGGTTCGCGGATTACCGGATGATTTTAATGGTGATGAAATGCTTTATGAAAACAATCTGAAAAAGAATATAACTGTAGGAACCAATCTAGGTATCAATCTGGCATTTGCTGGAACTGACAGCAAATTGTTTACTGCAGGTGCGGGTATTGGAGTTGAATATAACAATTATGAAGGTGTTTCTTTTCGGCCTTCATTTGGTGTAGGATTTAATTTAAGCGATGAAGTGGGTGTTGGATTAAATTTTACAAGTTCAGTAACCGAGGGGGCAAGTGTAACCCCTTCAGTGAGTATTTCTAAAAAAATGACTACCAAAGCAAATGGCGCGGTTAACTACATTGATGGTACAGGTACAATAGGACTAGGACTCAATAGCAGAAAAGGAATAGAGAATCTTAATTTATCTGCATCAGTAAAGAACAAAGCTTATGTGGCAAATTGTGAATCTACCCAGGATGTACAAATACAATCAAAAGGGAATATTGGAGGTAGCATTTCTTTTAACAACCAGAGTTTTACACCAAGTAAACGAATTGGATTTCAAAATTACAGTTTTAGTTTCAATGGCGCCGTGGGTATTGAAGCATGGTTTTTAGAGCCACAGTTTCAAATGACCGGATACGGATCTTATCAGGAAATTGCACCGGAGTATAAATATCGTCCAGAAAAAGCCTTTGGTTATGAATATACTGAATATAAAAAGAAGCAATCCGGAATATTGGACTTTAACAGAGAATATGAAAGAAATGTTTCTGAAAACACCACGGCACTTCCTGTCACAAATTACACCTACGACACCTATAATATTGAAGGACAAGGTGTCTCCGGGATGTTTAGACCCTATCGTTCAAAAGTAAGTTATGTTTACAACGACGCCGTTGTAGACAGAGGAACAGGAATTAGTACAGGAGCAGAATTTGGGATTGGCGAATTGCTGCATTGGGGTTTTGACTTTAAAAAAACAACTACAGTTAGTTCTACCGATGGCTGGTTTGAGAATAACAACACGATAAAACATTTAGAAGAAAAAAATACAGATAAAAAAGCTCCCGGTTATGAACCTGTAAGTTTTAGGCTGGTTGGAAGCATGTCAGCAGATCCCGAAATTAATATTTACGACGGAATTCAAAATACAAATCCGTTGCGATTTGGACTTGACGGACCATCCAAAAGCAGAACCCTAACACCTAAATATTTTAACGAAACTTCCCTTACGAGTAATATTCCAAATCAAAGAACTAAACGCGTTCTGAGAAATCAACTGGTCCACAAAATCACAGACGAAGAAGCAATCAGAGACTCTAATTTCATTATAAGAAACACCAATGCCAAACTACATCATACAGCCGGTATAAAAGTAGTACAAAATGATGGCACCACCTATGTGTACGGAAATACCGTTTATAATACCCGAAAAGTAGAAGCGACTTTTGATGTGTCTGGCAAAAACGGAAATAACACCTCTGGATTAGTCCCTTATGATCAGGACTTACCTAAAAACTACGGTAACAACAGTGACCAGTATCTAAATAGAATCACTACAGCCCCCTACGCGCACACTTATTTACTAACCTCTGTTTTGTCTTCAGACTATCAGGATACGGATAACAATGGCCCATCTATAAATGACCTTGGAAGTTATACTAAATTTGAGTATGAAAGCAGAAATTCTAATTATAAATGGAGAATTCCGTACGAAGAAAACATGGCCACTTATAACAGAGGGCTTATTTCTAAAAAAGAAGATGAAAAAGGGACCTATTTGTATGGCGAAAAAGAATTAAAATATTTAACCCGAATTGTCACTAAAACACATGTGGCCTTCTTTGATCTGGAGGAAAGGAAAGATGCCAGAGGTGCTCTGGGAGAAACTGGTGGTATAGGTTCAGGTTCCGGAAAAATGTATAAAATTAAATCCATAAGACTGTATTCACTGCCTGAAGTATCCAATTCAGCAGGTGCTATTACGGATCCGGGTGAAGATGGCGCAATAAAACCTATAAAAACGGCTCATTTTGTTTACAATTATAATTTATGCAAAGGAATGCCAAATAATGACGGAACAGCTGATACCACTGGAGAAGTTAATGCAAAAGGAAAGCTAACGCTGGAACGTGTTTATTTTACCTACAGAGGATCCAAAATGGGAAAATACACTCCTTATGTTTTTGATTACGGAACTAACAATCCTGATTATAATTCAAAAGGGTTTGATGTCTGGGGGAATTATAAAAAAACCCTCTTCAAAGTGGCAACAGCGAAGTGCCTTCGGATTCGTTATCAACAGCAGAATTTCCTTTTGTAGAGCAAGATTTGGAAAAGGCAGATTTATATACCGGTGCATGGACCTTAAAAAATGTCAAATTACCTTCTGGCGGGAAAATTTCTATCGAAACTGAAAGTGATGATTATCAATATGTCCAGAACAAAAAGGCAATGCAGATGTTTATTGTTGCAGGATGCGGAAATGACTCAATTCCTCCTTCTGTCTTTACCAGTAAATTATACGACAATATAAGAGCCAGTAAATATTTGTATGTACAGTTAAAAAATGAATCTTCGGACTTAGACAGGCCGACATTTGTAGATAAATACCTAAAAGAAAATTTAGACAAACCTATTCAGTTTCGCTTTTTATTAAACATGACAAGCAATAGCTGGCAAAAAGAATATGTTTCAGGATATTTTAAAATTAATGAAGATGGCGGCAACAGCCCTATAACCATCACAGACAGATCAGGAGGACCTATAGTTGCATTACCTTTAGAATTTTTAAAGCTTGACGGCGGTACTAACCCAAACGGAGATGTTAACCCAATCGCAAAAGCAGGCTGGGGTTTTGGCCGGACTTACCTGAACAGGGTTGTTTATAGCTTAGGAGGAGACAGTGTAAATGATGATTTTACTTCAATTGTAAAAGATTTGGCAAAAAGTATTCAGGGTATTTCTGAAATCTTTAATGGTCCTAATAAAGCATTAAAAGATAAAGGATGCGCCAGTACTTTTGACCCCAATAAATCCTGGATACGACTTGAAAACCCTACAGGAAGCAAATTAGGCGGCGGGTTAAGAGTAACCTCAATAAAAATAAGTGACAGCTGGGGCAAAATGCTTGGCAATACAGGTAATGAAAATTCAGATCCTGATACGATGCAATATGGACAGACGTATTCTTATCTTGATGAATCTGGAAAATCATCCGGGGTTGCCACTTTTGAACCTAATTCCTGTCCTGAAAATCCTCTCGTAGAACCTTTTTATAATAATCAGGGAAATTATGCCGAAAATATTGCTGCACCAAAAGAAAACAATTACGTTGAAAAACCATTTGGTAAAGACTTTTTTCCTGCGCCAAGAATTACTTATTCGCGCGTGATAGTAAAAAACCTCGAGCGTAAAGATGAGGCAAGACAGCTTATGGTAAAAAAACACGCCACAGGTATTGTGGTCACAGAACATTATACAAGTTACGATTTCCCTACAAAAGTTAGTTATACAAAGCTGGATACCAGACCGGATATAGTGCCAAATACCCTGTTAGGATCTATAATTAAAACAGGAAACGTAAGAGTAAGAAACCATTTAACGATGTCACAAGGCTATTCGATTGAAACCAATGACATGAATGGTAAAATGAAATCGCAACACGTATATTCTGAGGATCAGGCTGATTTACTGTTACAGCCAAATCCTGCTAGTCCAGCTGTCCCAACTTCGTATGTAAAATATAAATACAATGTTGATGCAGATCAAAATTTAGTTAACAATTTAACAACAATCAATTCGGCAGGAGAGGTTGAAACGAAATTAATAGGGGTTGATTATGATTTAGTGAATGATTTTAATGAAAGCCATTCTGAAACCAACCTTGTAGGATTTGATGCGAATGTCGCCACTGTTTTGTTTGGTATTTTCCCTGTATTTGTACCTAAAGTTATTCCGAAATTGTCTTATCATGAAAATTTACTGCGTACTGCGGTAACGACAAAACATGTTCACAAATCGGGTATTCTCCTTGAAAAAACAGCTTATGATTTAGGTTCTACAATAAATACTAAAAATATAGCCTGGGATGCTGATAGCGGCGAAGTTATTTTGACCCAGACTGAAAATGAATTCGACGATAGTTATTATTCTTTTACATATCCCGCCTATTGGATGTATGACGGTATGGGAATGGCCAGTATAAACATTGGTATTGAAGGAGAATTGATCCCAAAAACATCCGTTGCACCAATCGGTATGTCTCCGGTTCCTTTAGATGCCGGATATACGTTAAAAGATTATACCGGACCTTTGACAAGTCTATTTCATGTTGGTGATGAACTTTATATAAAAGACGGATTACTTTTACCAGTAAACACCACACCCGAATATAAACTATGGGTCATTGGTGTGAACAATAATGCTATCACCTTAATGGATCGTAAGGGAAATTATGTCAATCCATGTGCTGACCATGGGAATATTAATTTCAAAATTATGCGTTCAGGATACCGAAACCTGCAATCGGCAGCTATGTCAACCATAACATCAATGACCAACCCAATTGCGAATGGCAATTTAAATGCAAATAGTTTTATGTATTCAGGTTCTTCAGGCATCAATCCGAGGATTATAAACGCAAGTGCTGTTGCATACAAAGATTTCTGGAGCCCACAAAAAGAATCCGATTTACCATCTTACCCGGAGAGAGATCCAGCAAAATATCATACATATATTGATGCTCAAGGCTCACCATATATACGATATGACGGGGATCTTTATACGGATGAAAATGGAAACCCGAATTATCCAATCAATATTAAAGCGAATCCTTATTTATGGAATATAAAAGGAAACTGGAAAGCGGAAAAGTCATACGCGTATTTAGCCGGAAGAAATTCAGCTGCTTCCACTAATGCCAATAATCCCCGAAATGAAGGTTTTTTTAATAATTTTTCTCCTTTTTACCAACTGCTTAATGGTACCTGGACTGCAAAAACGGATAACTGGACGTATGCCAGCAGCGTGACAAAAATAAGCCCGTATGGGGCAGAACTGGAAAACAAGGATGCCTTAGACCGCTACAGTGCCGCCCAATATGGGTATGGTTATAAGCTACCAATGGCCGTGGCTTCTAACTCCAGATATGAACAAATGGGTTTTGAAGGATTCGAAGAAGTTAAAACCGGTAAAACCAATAAGCATTTCGGATTTAATGTAGTTCCAGCCGATTTAGTTTCGACAGAATCACACACAGGTAAAAGCAGTTTAAAGATAATGACTGGTCAGACTAAATCATTGACCCGAAATCTGTTGAAGACTTATAAAAGTTACTCAAGTGTAAGTTGTCCGATTGACCCTAACCTATTTTGTCCAGTTGTATCAAATGTAAACTATCCTCCGATGTCGGGTATGATTGTATTTCAGCTTACATATCCCAGCAATATAAATGGAATTATTCCAGATATCAGACATTATTCAGATTACGATTATGGAAATTTCCCGGAAAGCTTATACAGGGTTGAAATTATTGGTAATGTAGTGTATATTGGTTTTAATAGTGAAGAAGTTTACAAACATAGACTTGGAGGACCTTTACAAGCACAACCTTTTCACACCAATATTGATTATCATTTAATAGATGGGACTTTTATAGTCCGTACCCGGGTGGGAATAAAGTATGGAGAGTACAACTTAAGTACTCAATGTCCAACAGCTAATTGATAAAATATAAAAAATGAAAAAAACAATATATACCTTCATTCTGTTTCTGATCATCACTTTGTCCACTTTTGCTCAAATTGATAGTGAGGGATCTTTCATTCCTCTTACCTCGACCACTGCATCAACAAAATATATTGTAAGCGGGTGGGTAAAAGAAACGCAAACAGTATTGCCCGTAACTTATGCCAATTCTTCAATAGTTGTCTCAGTAAACAATCCCGCCGTCATCAAGACCATAACCTGCGTTCCTTCCGGTTCAATTATCGATGGATGGCAGCGTATTATTGGTATTCTGGAAATCCCTCCTATAACATTAGATTATTATAATGCAACTATCAAAATCGATTTGAACTGCAGCGGAAATGCACCAAGCTGTTATTTTGATGATATTAGATTTTATCCTTACGATGGAAGTCTTAAAAGCTTTGTTTATGATGAAGACACACAAAGGTTAATGGCAGAATTAGATGAAAATAATTATGCTACTTTTTATGAATATGACTTAGAAGGAGGGCTTATCCGGGTAAAAAAAGAAACCGAAAAAGGAATTTACACCATACAGGAAACCAGAAGCAGTACGGCTAAAATTACACCATAAAATAATTTTCTGTTTCAGCAACCAACTCTTAATTCCCAATCAATATTAAAAATATATGAACATTATATTCAAAAATTGGATCAAAAAAATTTATTTTCTTGTTGCACTTTGCTGTTCACTGTTCACTCATGCCCAGGTACAGGAAGTGGAATATGGCAGTTTTACGCCAACTGCATTACGCTACTTTACTGCCGGGACTGTTCTGGACTCTGAGTATAATATCCCCAATCAAAAAAACATTGATGCTTATTGCTATTTCTCCTTAGCGATAGACAATGAAAAAGCGCCTTATACCGGATACAGTGTTACGGCTGCTTTTGAGATTACCCCTTATGACCAGTCCGGAAATGTACTTCCAGCCGAAATGGTTACCAAAACGATGACTGTCAACTACAATCCTAACTTTAGTACGGTCAGCCCTGCTTTTAGCGACTTAAACTATTATAAAATCAAAAATAAATTTGGTCTTAGAGTTGCCCTCGTTTCTAACAGCATCGTAGTAAAAGATCTTTCGAATACTGTTATTCCAACTGCTTCTGCTACAGCCCAATTGAATAACGTGACAATAAATATGGGATTCAAAGCCCGAAGATATTATCCTTTGGCTACTACTTTAATTAGTCCAACAGCAACAACAAATACTAATGCAACAGCGGTTAAAATTTCCTGGGGCGCTTTAACAGGCGCCGTTGAATATGAACTAGAATGGACATGGGTTGATAATTACAGTGATGCAAGCAGTACTGCAGTTACCCCTCCCCAAAATATTCCGTTTACAGACCGAAATTTCGATTTAAATAATACCCGAATTGTAATCAAAGCAAATGGATCTGCAAATAATTATGAAATCCCCCAAATCTACAGTAAAGGTTATATACTTTACAGAGTAAGAGGAATAGGCCGAAATGCCAGTAATGAAAATGCTAAAACATATGGTCCCTGGAGTTCCGGAGCCGGAGCAAAAATAACTGTTGCAGACTGGCCTAATCAAATTACCATATCCGAGCATGAAAACAATAAAAACTGGCAGTTTCAGGCCAGTTATGCCGAGGATGGGAAGAAAAAAGAAATCGTTAGTTATTTTGACGGATCACTCCGAAATCGACAAACCGTTACCAAAATAAACTCTGACAATGTTGCCGTTGTAGGGGAAGTTATATACGACACACAGGGAAGACCTGCTATTGAGGTATTGCCAACACCCACTCAAGATAATACAATTCATTATTTCCAAAATTACAATTTGTTTAATGCCAATACCCCGTATTCCAATAAAAATTTTGATTACGGGCCAAATAGCTGTACAACGACTACAGCTCCCATGATCAATACTGTTTCAGGATCAAGCAAGTACTACTCGGCAAATAATGATTTTACTACTTCTGTAAATCGAAACTTTATTCCGGATGCCAAACTGTACCCTTTTTCCCAGACAGAATATACTCCTGACAACACCGGAAGAATTTCGCGTAAAGGAGGCGTTGGTGACAAACACCAACTGGGCTCCGGTCACGAGATGAAATATTTTTACGGAGTTCCCTCTAGCATGGAATTAAACAGACTTTTTGGATATAAAGCAGGAAATATTTCCCACTACAAAAAAAACACCGTAATTGATCCTAATGGTCAAATTTCTGTAAGTTATTTAGATCCGCAGGGAAGAACAATTGCGACTGCACTTGCCGGTGCCAATTCTACCAACTTAGAGAGTCTTCATGAAGAAACCATTACAGGCAGTACAGTTAATGATGATTTAACTGCCCTTAATACATTAGCGGAAAGCGGTGCATTTAAAGCTAGTCTGGATAAAAAAACAATAACAAAGGAAATTTTAGTTTCAGACGTTATTCCCTATCATTTTAATTATACTTTAGATCAAAGCAGTTCTTTTCAGCTCGAATGTCAGACCCCTGCTTTTTCATATCCTTTTGTTTATGATCTGGATATCTCCCTTAAAAACAATTGTGGAGAAGAACAATTGACAACTCCGGTACACCAGCCAGTAGGGATAAAAAAACAGACGGAATACCGACAGGAGTTACAATAAACAAAAGTGGCCTTAGTACCCCTCAACTCACAGCGGGAAAATATAGTTTATCAAAAGAGCTGAAAGTAAATGAAAGTGCATTAAAATCTTATGCAGCCCACTATGTAAAAAAACTGACCACCCCTGGTTCGTCCTGTTATATAAACCCTAATGCTTATAAGGCAGATGCATCACTGTTAATTGAAAATTGTAAATTTAGCTGTAAAACCTGCGAGGATAAATTAGGAGAAAAACCAGCATATATCCAAAACTCATTTAACGCCTATTATTCCAGTACTTTAATTACTGTATCGATTGCTGGTACAACCATTAATGTTCAGCTTAATGGTGCTACAAATACTAATGGTACTGCTATTGACGCAGAAGAAAAATCAGGCTTAACGACCCGTTTTTCTAAAGAATGGGATTTGTTAAGCAGTGAATGTAAGAAATATTGCGACCCTGATGTTGTATTTGCACCTTCATGCGATGTAAATGAAGGAATGCTGCTGGCGGATGTGAGCCCAAATGGCCAATACGGAGCTACATCGAATACGTATGTTAATGATGAAAATCTTCCGGTTACACCAAATCCTGCCTATAAAGTAAGTGTCTTTAATAATACAAGTCCGGAAAGCATAACAGGAAACCAATTATTTTATTATGCTGATAATTCAACTTCTGGAAATAACTGGAAAAAACCCACAACATCCTACGTAAATGAGGATGAATCCATTGCATGGATTGAGTTAGAAACTACAACTGCTGCAAATGGAGAAATTACATTTGACCCTGAAATTGACACATACAGTGATATTCCACCAGCAGGTAAACTTCAAATCACAAACCCTGATGGTTCAATTACCTACAAGGTCAGACCACAATACCTGAAACACAATAAAGATTTTATTGTCAAATGGGATGATGGCTGGGCTGCTTCATTGGTAAAATATCATCCGGAATATAATTATCTGGTGTACAGCAAAGCACTATGCGGAATCACAAAAACTGTTACAATTAACGGTGTTTCTGTTACCTTAAATTCAGACGATTATGACAACCGTGTCCAAAACACCACTACTTTTCTACAGGCACAATCAAATGGGTTCATTGATTCCTCAGGAAATTTTGACTTCATTTACACCAACGACCCCTATTTTCAAAGTTTTACAAGTGCTGGTATTGAAACCACTAACCAGCCTGCTCTAAGATATAACCCAAATACCTCTGGCAATACCAGTATCATGTATCAGGCACTAAAAACCAATTATGCCAAGGATGCCAATAATGTCAGTTTGACAATGTTTCAAAATGCGGTTAAGACTGTCTTGTGTTCGCCTTTAACTACTAATTGCAACTCAGCATTTAGTTCAGCAACACCAGAACAAAAAGATGCGATATGGAACATCTATAAATCTTTATATCTGGGGCTCAAGGCCAATATAAAGCACATTTACCTAAATCTTTATGCTTTAGAGAAAAAAACATACAATGGCTGTATTGGTCCGGAAAAGTCTAAAAATGTAGCCAATGTGCTGAGCAGCAGTTTTGCGACCCAAAAAACAGCGATCAACAATGCCATTCAATCCATCACTACTTCAGGCACATTATGCGCCAGCAGCAGTGCACCTCTATATGCAAAACTGGAAAGACGTTTTATTCCGACAGATTATAGTTATGATTCTTCAGCAGATCCTAATACAGTAGTCACTAATGCGAAAGCTGTAAACCATTATCAGGTCTATGCCCAAACAGGGAATTGCCCTCTTTTGTCAGATTTAGATCTTTTTTTAAATAACTTTTTTAAAGATCCAATTCTTCCTATTACGTTTACTACTACAAATGCTACTTATTCAACATTTAATAAGCAATATTTAAGTACTAATTTATTAAAAGCATTATCCCCGGGCGTTGCAATACCTACTGCTACACTTACTATCAACTCGACTTCTTCGGGAACAAAATTAGACATCCGTTTTAGCAGTACTACACCCAGCATCACCAGCGGCATTACAAGTTTGACTACACCATCATCTACTTACAACTGGTCTGGTTATGGCTCGACCTGGAAAATTATCAATCTAAAACAATTTTTCTATGATAAAGCTGCTTCTACTCCCGGAAGCGGTATTTTCAAATTCAAAGTAATTGCTGAAATCAGTAACGGATCGAATACAACAAAAACAGGTGAGATTCTCCTAACGGGAACCACTACAGCCGCAATTGGAGAATGCGGGATAAGCGGCGGTGCCGGAGAAACATTATATCCAAATGCGGATATGTCCGGACCAAATGTATGCAACAAACAAACCCAATTTGAAACAAGTATCACTAACTTGTTTACTGAACTCAGAGGAAGCTTAAATAACACCTATCTTACTTATACTATAGCAAATAATAATCAGAGTTATTTATACAATTTTTTTGGTTCTGAAACTTTAATTTTCACTAGAAATCAAGGTAGTTCAGAACCTTATTATTATATAAAAAAAGGAAATGTAATCGTTGCAAGCTTTTATTTTGACAGTGCTCTTCCAAATAACATAACCCTTTTTACTTCATTTACGACCAGCAATAATTCACCAAGTCATTTTCGATTTAATTATAACACTACAGGGCTCAGTGGTTCTATCGAAGGAGAGATAGAATTACCTTACAACAACTTTGACTGTCCTGTTGCAGCCCAAAAATGTATTCCGCAAACTGTAGCACCCGTCGCCTGTGACAATGCTAAAAAAACAGAATACATCGAATTTATAAATGGCAAGAGCGGGGTTCCTCCTGCCCTCTCCAATTATAGTGTAGATGCTTCCAAAGTGCAGTTTTGCGAAAATAATTACCAATATATCTTTGATAGTTACAAGGCTTATATCAATCAGATGAAAACTATCGGCATGACATCTGCACACGATATTCGTTTCAGGACTATTTCAGAATTTGGAAATACCTATCTTAATTATGGTTTTTCAGATATTGGAAATACCATCACACAATATTCAGCCTATTATGTGGCTAATGCAAATGATCCTAATTTATTGAACTGGAATGACTGGGTAAATACCGTTTATAGA
Organism: Flavobacterium gyeonganense; assembly: GCF_029625295.1. Lineage (NCBI taxonomy): Bacteria > Pseudomonadati > Bacteroidota > Flavobacteriia > Flavobacteriales > Flavobacteriaceae > Flavobacterium > Flavobacterium gyeonganense. The sequence continues at coordinate 1,153,053 of NZ_CP121112.1, forward strand.
AAAATTAACGGTCTGTGTCCTCCGGCACCGCTATCCAATACCTACACTATGCCACTGCCATCGGTTCAGGCAGAAACGTGCGATCATTTTAGTATTAATATAGATGGTGCATTTGGCAATGATATTTACAACAGTGTCATAGAAGCCAAAAAACAAAAATTCATAAAAGATTATATTACTCTGGCAATGACCGCAACAGAGACTTTTGATATGAATTACACCGGTAAGGAATATCAATATACCTTATACTACTATGACCAGGCTGGAAACCTTACCCAGACTGTGGCGCCTGAAGGAGTACAGCGTATGACATTGGACAAGGCAGCAAACGACAACATAAATGCATACCGAACACGCAATGATCCTGCAGAAAATACAGCTTTGCAGCCTGCCCACACCTTTAAAACCCAATATAAATACAACACATTAAATCAATTGGTGTGGCAAAAAACGCCTGATGGTGGTGAAACCCGTTTCGCTTACGACAAATTAGGCAGAATTATTGCTTCCCAAAATGCAAATCAAGCGAAGCCGGGATCTGGATCGGTAAGATTCAGTTATACTGCCTACGATGGATTAGGCCGTATTGTGGAAGCCGGCGAAGTGCAGAATCCAAATACAACTGCAGCAACGACTTATACGATCAATGATGAGGGAAAATTAGTTTATGGAGGTGCTGCGATAGTGAATGGCTTTACCGATAACATTGCCAGCAAGGGCGAAGTCACCCGAACCGTATATTCTGACGATCCTGATGTAGAAAAATGGAGTCCGTACTCTCCTCCCGGAGGAGGAACACCCCCTTTAATTACCCGAAGCGCATCCTTTTTCTTTTCGGATAAATCCACTACTCCTGCCCTTAATAATATAAACAGGGTAACGGCTGTTTTTTATTATGACACGTATATAGCGGCGTCTCCGCTGAATTTCAACAATGCCATTTTATATAATTACGATATTCATGGCAATGTAAAAGAAGTAGTCAATTATTATTCGGCACTTAGGGATCCTAATTGTTATTCCCCTACCAAAAATGATTGCGAAAAACATATCAAAAGAGTCGTTTATGATTATGACCTTATCAGCGGGAATGTCAATACTGTCACTTTTCAGCCTGACAAACCAGATATGTTCATCCATAAGTACAATTATGATGCAGATAACCGAATTGTCGATGTACAGACCTCATCAGACAATGTGCTATGGGAAAAAGAAGCGAATTATAAATACTATCTCCACGGTCCTCTGGCACGAGTTGAGCTAGGGAATAAAAAAGTACAGGGTATCGATTATGCCTATACACTGCAAGGATGGCTTAAAGCCGTAAATGGTGAAAACCTGACCGCTGCTGCCAATGATATGGGACAAGACGGACTCGCTTCAGGAACCACCAAAACATTTGATGCTTTTGGGTATTCCTTAAACTATTACGACCAGGATTATAAGTCTATTGGCAGTACCGATGAAACTTCGGGCTTCAAACCTTTGATGTACAGCCGAAATAGCACGATTCAACCCAATTCAAAAGATTTGTTTAATGGCAACATCAAGCAAATGACTACTGCAATACGCAAAACCGATGGCAGTTTGCTTAACATCCAAAAGAACACTTATACGTATGACCAGCTAAATCGTATAACAAAAATGACTTCCAGTGCGATTGTACCTAACGCGACTTCCGGAAATACCAGCTACGATTCGAGTTATTCGTATGACAAAAATGGAAACCTCCAGACTCTAAACAGGAAAGCGCCAAACAGCAACGGAGTACCAACCGACATGGATAAACTAACCTATGAGTATCCTAACGAAGCCGACAAGCCCTACCGAAATAGCAATAAACTGGCCCTGGTTAAAGATGCGGCTCCGATACCGGCAGCAACATTTGCCGGCGATTTAGAAGATCAGGTGACCAAACTGGCTGCCTTAACCCCTGCCATAACGTATAATATCAATAATCCTGAAACGCATAATTATATTTATGACGATATAGGACAGCTTATTGAAGATAAAACTGAAGGGATAGTCATAAACTGGCGTGTTGACGGAAAAGTAAAAAGTGTCGTAAAAGGAACTGTAACCTATGCTTTTGAATATAATGGTTTAGGAAACCGAATCGCCAAAAAGGAAATTAAACCAGGTCTTATTACCACCACTTATTATGCTCATGATGCCCAGGGCAATGTGCTTGGCGTATATGAAGAAAAATTTAAACCTAAAGAAACCGACCTGCAAAACGACCTGCTTTTAAACAGCTACAATGTCAATAGCGTTGCCCTAAAACGCGCTATCAATAACATATTTATGACCAGTGACGGCAGTACTGCAAGCGTAAGTGCAAACGGAAATTTAAAGCTGCAGGCAGGGAATTCTATTACACTTAAAAATTTCACAGCGGTTCAGGGCAGTACTTTTGTGGCACAAATTACACCTGTGCAAGCCAATAACAACGAGTCTGTATTGACGCTTAAGGAACACCATATTTTTGGCAGCAGCCGACTGGGTATGGAAACCAAAAACTTGGTGGTATATAACAGCGCCACTACCAGCGGAACACCTGATCCGGTTCCAACAAATTTTGTATCTTTGATTGGTGATAAACATTTTGAATTATCCAACCATTTAGGCAATGTACTGGCGGTAATAAGCGACAAAAAAATCCCGACCGCTACAGCAGGGGTGTTTAACCCTGACGTTCTTAGTTATTCTGATTATTATCCTTTTGGAATGTTGGTACCTAATAGGCACGGAACTAGTGAACCTAATGGATACCGTTATGGGTTTAATGCTCAAGAAAAAGTAGACGAAATTTCAGGCGAAGGAAATCATAATACTGCAAAGTTTTGGGAGTACGATACTCGCTTAGGTAGAAGATGGAATTTAGACCCAGTACCAAAAGGCTTCATTAGCGGATACGCTACTCTTAGTGACAATCCTATTTGGAGAATAGACCCAGATGGAGATGATGATTATTTTAATTCTGACGGTTCTTATAATAAAGAGAGAAGTACAAAAACAGGATCAAAAATCGTAATCATTACTGGTAAAACAACTCAATCTTTTTCAAAATTTAGTGCAACTAGAACAAATAGTCAAGCTTCTGCTAAAATTGTTGCTCATTATGCTGGACAAGTAGGTATTACTGGTACTGTAGGAGTTAGCCCAAATACAGAGTCAGTAGAGAAATTAGGTTTTACTAGCCGTGACGAGATTTATCTGACATCTAAAGGTGGTGTGAATCCTCAATTCAATGATTTCAATAATTTAAAGAGTACACTAATTCATGAAAAAGACCATAAAAAAAGGGACATGGTTTTAGAACAATAACTTTTGAAGAGCATGCAAAAGTTTATTTGGCTCAGATGGATAACGGTTTCTATAAAACAACAATTGATAAAAAAGAAGGACATGCTAATTCGTTTGCTCAATATGTTTTGAGTGCTGACAGAAAAGAACCAGATGCAAATTCTACTGATTTAATAAATAGTTACAATAGTAAGAGTAAGGAGTTTAAATTAAGTTTAATACAACAAGAGTTCAAATTGGATGATAAAGGAAATATTGTAGATACTAAATTTTATATTAATGTTACAGATTCAAAAGGCAATACAGGTAGAATTGATTATGATAAAAAGAAGACTTCCAATTAATTTAAATAATGTGTTTGCTACATCATTCAGTTCTCTACTCTTATTTTTTGTTTTTAGTTGTAATCAAACCACTGAAGAAAATAAATATAACGGAAAATGGATTTTACAAGAACAAAATTATAATGAAGATATTATTTTTAAGGATGGAAATTACACTAAAAATTATAGCAGAGATGATCTTAGAGTAAGCTCAAGTGGAAAGTTTTATCTTAATAGAAATGAAGATAGAATAGGAATTACAATATCATTAATTCCTAATAAAATAATCAGTGAGAATGATACTATTTTCCAAGAATGCGAAAACTTAGACGTTATTGAAATTAATGAAATTAATTTAAAAATTCAAAAACCAACGCAATGGATTAAGAATAGTAATGATAATTACATTAAAATAAATGAAATTCTAATTTATAAAAAGCAGAAAAAATAAACCCGATCGCCCAGCTAGTCCGAGCATTAGATAATACAGGTGCCGGTGTGTCTCATCCTAAAATAAGTTTACATATTTATACTTAATCCTAACATAGGTTTCCCACTGGCGCTCGTTTGTCAATTATTGTGGTGCTCGATTGTATCGAGTACCTACTTAAATTAGGATATAAAAGGTAGCGTTTGCAACGCGTGTAATTAAACCCTATGGCGCAGATATATCAACACAACGATAGCGCAGAAATGTTTTCCGTGCCCGCAACGATGAGTCACAAACATAATCAAAAAAGCAATTCGTAAAAGAATTGCTTTTTTACTCTCTTTTGTTTATAAAGATGTTTACATAGATTAGAATACAAAACATAGTGTTTGCAACAAAGTCATTCCCAAACAGCAGTAATTAAGTTTTACTTCTATTTTAAAAAAATAAAATTTCAAAGTCAAAAAATAATCAACTAACCAAAAACCAAAACAAACCAATGAAATTAAAATTACTTACACTGGCGAGCCTGCTTGTAATCAATATGAGCACAGTTACAGCGCAAACCAATACCAATACAGGAACAGACGCGGGTAATGCCGGAACCTACAACAGTGCTTTTGGCTATTATGCAGGAAATCTCGTTACCGGGAATAATAATTCATTTGTAGGCTATTTTGCAGGTAAGGCTACCACTACAGGAGAATACAACTCCTTCTTTGGAGCTAGTAGCGGTGTTAATAACGTTGCCGGAAAGGATAATGTTTTCTCAGGCTTCAAATCAGGATTTACAAATGCAGGAGGATCCAGAAACGTATTCATTGGTCGTGAATCCGGGTTTCTCAACAGTAGTGGAAATAATAACGTTTTTACAGGCTATGAATCCGGATATAGTAATTCCAGCGGAGAAGGAAATGTCTTTTCGGGTTATAAAGCAGGTCACAGTAATACTTTAGGTAGGAACAATGTTTTTTCAGGTTATGAAACTGGGTACAATAACGACATTGGGAATTATAATGTATTTACAGGATTTAGATCCGGAAAAAACAATAAATCAGGAAGTTACAATATAATTACAGGACATGAATCAGGATATTCTAATACTTACGGAAGTTATAATATGTTTTCAGGATTTGAAGTTGGATATAATAATCTAAGTGGATCTAGTAATATATTTGCAGGTACTAAATCAGGACATGGAAATCAATCTGGTTCATTTAACATATTTTTTGGTGGTACTTCAGGATATAAAAATATTTCAGGAAATACAAATATTTATATTGGCCAACAAGCCGGGTATTACAGCAATGGATCAAGTAATATTTTTATAGGTCAGAATGCAGGATATTGGGAGAATGGAAGTAATCGTCTATATATAGATAATAATCCTGATAAAAATACATCGACTACACTAATAGATGCCACTACAGCAACGACCCCATTGATTTACGGAAAATTTGATACGGACCAACTGGGTATTAATACCAAAGTAATCCCTATAGGCTATACCATGGCCGTAAAAGGAAAAATGATAGCAGAAGAACTCAAAGTACAATTGTATGCCAGCTGGCCGGACTATGTATTTGATAAAAAGTATCATCTGCCACCATTAAGTGAAGTAGAGCAGCATATTAAAGAAAAAGGACACCTAAAAGACATTCCATCAGCAGGTGAAGTATCCCAAAACGGCATTTTGTTAGGAGAGATGAATGCCAAGCTTCTTCAGAAAATTGAGGAACTGACACTTTATATAATTGAGCAGGAAGCCCGTATAAAAAAATTAGAGGCAGTTATGACTTCAAAGTAATTGGATGACTTAGCCAAAAATAAACTACAACCTCAAAAGTTGTAGTTTTTTTGTTTTATAAATCTTCATCAAAGGATTTATTTGCTATTATGGAGTTAATATGTATTAGCAGCTTTAATACAGCCGTTGAGTTCAGACAAATTTCCTATCTTTGATGCCGATAAATGTCGTTAACAATAACATTTTGGCAACTAAGTATTTTTTAAACAATTATGGATATAGTCAAATTTAAAATCACATCAAAAACGATAAAAGTAGAAGTACGCAATTCGAATAATTATGTTTTTAATTTTAATACGGCTTTGGACATTGCAAAAGAAGACCGGGATGTTTTATTAAAACTATATAATGCCTTAGACATTCTTTTCAGGAAAGAAACACCAAGCGAAACAAAAAACTACATTTCGCCAAACCAAACCAATATATTAGACCAGATTTCTGCTGCTGATAATTTAGAACAGGAGAAATAACATTGGATCAGGTAAAAGCAAGACTTAGGTGAGGGAAAATTAAAAAATGATGTGTTATTATATACAACATTTACATATAATTTTCTTTTACAATTATATCCAGCGGTATAAAATGTGCTGCCTCTAAACTCTCCTGTAAAATAATTTTTTTATAGAGGTAATTTATCCCCATATATCCCTGCTCTTCCGGTTTTTGGTTGATTAAAAAATCAATTATTCCAGAATTTAAGTAGGTTATATTTTCTTTTAAAAGATCGTAACCTATTATTCTTATTCCTTTTATATTGTGTTTCTCTAAAAACTGAGCAACAACATAAGCCCGGGAATTGGGAATAAATATACTGCTAACATTTTTAAACATTTCCAGATTCAGCAGATTTACATCCGGCTCTTTAATGGCAATTTCTGAAAAACTAAAATTTGTGAGTTCAGGATTGTCTTCGAAAAAAGTATAAAACCCTTTAATGCGCTGCAGATAAATAGAAGTATTGTCTATTTCTTTGGCTATTTTGACTATTAGTACATTGCGCTCATTTTTTACTGCAAAACTAATAAGGCGTCCTGCTAAATAGCCACTTTTAAAAGCATCCTGTCCAATATAATAATGATCTATTTTGTCTTTAATATCGGAATCTATCATTACTACCGGCTTGTTCTTCTTTTTGTATTCATCAAGAAATGCAATTGATTCTTCATGAAAAATAGGCGAAAAGAGCAATCCGTCGCATTCATAATCCAATACTTCAGCTACCATTTTCTGGAATAAACCACTATCAAAATCATAAAGAAAATACTGTAGTTCGATCCCAAACTTTTTAAACTCTTCGGCCGCTTTTTCAATTCCGGTTAACTGGCTACCCCAGTATTCCAGTTTTTCGGATTTTGGTAAAAAAACCGCTATTTTACATTTCTTATTTGAAGCCAGATTACTTGCAAAAATATTCCGTTTAAATCCATGCTTTTTAATGATGGCATTTACCTTATCTATATTCTCCTGCGATACCTGACCGCGTTTATGAATAATCCTGTCCACTGTTCCGGGCGAAACATTGGCTAGTTCTGCTATTTTTTTTATTGTTATGATATTCTTTGTATTTAAGTTAAATAATTAATTTAAAGTTATAAAATTAATTTAATTATTTCGCATGTCTTTTTTATATGCTCTTTTGTACAATTAAAAACAAAATCTAAATCTTTTTCCCTTTACAATATAGCTTTCGAAAATAATGTGGATGAAGACCAGGATTAATAAATAAAAGTTTGAACATTACTTTATTTTTTCTGATCTTAAACAACAAAAAATTAAATCAGATTAATTACAAAAAATGGAGTTTATACCCACTTCTTTATTCCCTTACCATCATCTTTTCAATTTCTGCTAAAGAAATGTTAGGGTTTGCACCAGGAGATGCTGCTACCAAAGCACCGACTGCGCAAGCAAAGTCAATCGCTTTTTGAGGTGTATTTCCTGTAAGTAAACAGGTAATTAATGAAGCTAAAAACGAATCGCCTGCTCCTACCGTATCCACTACCTTGACAGCGTAACCTGTATTTTCATACAATGCCCCTTCCCATAACAATACTGCTCCGTGTTTGCCTTTTGTTACGCAAATAGAAGGCGTATTGGTCTTAGCTGCTATGAAATGAATATTCTCTTCGAGCGAGGTAAAAGGAGATTGCAATGCAGCCGAAATTTCAAGAATTTCATCATCATTGAATTTGACGAAACTAGCCGCCAGCATCAATTTCTCCAAAATTTCATATGAATAATGAGGCTTTCTTAAATTGACATCAAATACTTTGTAAACTTGATTTTGTAATAATGATTCTAAGGATTTTCCAGATACTTCATCCCTGCAGACCAAACTTCCGTAAATTAGAACATCTGCATTGCTTACTAATTTTTGAGCATAATCGTTCATTTCAATTTTATCCCAGGCAGATGGATAATGAATATCGTAGGTTGCAGAGCCATTTTTATCTAATGTCACCTTTACCAGACCTGTAGGATAAGTTTCTGATTGTGAAATTGTATTAGTATCAATATCTAACTTTTCCACTTCATGAAGAATTGCACGTCCATCTTCATCATTTCCTACACCGCTAATCATGGAGACTTCACAACCCAGGCTTTTCATTCGCATGGCCACATTTAGTGGAGCTCCTCCAATCTTTTTTTCGTTTTCAAAAACATCCCAGAGAATTTCTCCAAAGGCTACGGCTTTAATTTTTTTATCGTTACTCATTAGTTTTTTTTCTAAAATTACGATTTAAAATAAAAACATAATTCATTTCATAAAAAAAGGGAATACCCATTTAATGAATATTCCCTTTTGCTATTTTTAAACTAAATTAGTTCACCAATACTTTTGCTGTTTTTATTCCTTCTGTAGATTCTGCTTTTACAATATAAACACCACTATTAACAGATAAAGTTATATCTTCACTAGTTTGAGTAGATTTAACCAATGCGCCTGTTACGCTATACGCACTAACTTTAGTAGCTGCATTTACATTTGCGACATTGATTTTACCATCTGCACCAAATATAGTTACTTTAGAATCTGTTTGAAAATTATTAGTTGAAAGTGTTGCTCCGGAAACTTCAATCTTATAAACTGCAAAAGAACTATCCCCATAAATATAAACCAAACCAGAATTTGTAATATTAACGGTAACTACATTAGATAAATTAGCAGTTACGTCATTAGTAACTGAACCGCTTCCATATAGAGCTGTTCCATTTGATACATAAAGAGTACGTGTAGTAGGCGCTGATCCATTACTAGGTATCCCTGTTGTATGTTTTATCCAAGCTTTAACCGTACATGGACCACTTGCATTGAAACTAAAATAACGAACAGTAGGCAAGAAAGTATTAGCTGCTGCCGCACTTGAACCTCCAGTACTTGCTCTATTAGCGCCAACAAATCCATCAGAAAAAGTTTGGCTATTATCTGATATAGCAGCAAAAGCTGAAGAATTAACAGAAGTATTTCCATATAAATTCAAACCACCAACTTTTATTGTATTTGGTGAAGTTCCTGCAGTACTACCCGAAGCACTTGTAAGAACCCCTGCAGCAGGAAACGCTGGACTTGCAATTGTAACGGAACCATTAACACTAACAGTATTGTCACTAAAATTCCAAACTGTAGTTTGAGCATTAATAAATCCTACTGAAAAAAGTAAAACAGTAGTTACATAAAGTAATTTTCTTTTCATAATTTAATTTTATAAGTTTAATAATCAGTGTAATCGATTATCTAAGTTAAGATTTTTTTTTATTATTTTAAAAAAACATTTAAAATTTATCCATTCCTGATTTAAATTAATTTCACTTACCTCAAAAAACTATAATCATAAGAAAAGCGGGTCTTTGGAAAACCAAAAGACCCGCTTTTTAAAATTAAATTTAAAACTATTTTTAGTTGGTAATCACTTTTACAACTTTTTGACCATCTTCAGCTTTAATTACTACAATCCAGGCTCCGGTTTGAAATTCAAAATCAATATCCTGAGCTGTTTTGAATGTTTTTACTTTAGCCCCAGTAATGGTATAAATTGCTACTGCCGTTTCTGATGTAACATTTGAAATGGCAATTCTGTTTTTATAAGCAAGAACATTCACTGCAGAAGTTGGCGTATTATCTTTTACACCTAAATTATCATTAGAAATTAATTGTGGCAGTGGATCCCATCCATCGCTTCCTTTTGTGAAATTTAGAGTTGTAATAGCCGTTCCATCTGTTAATGTAGCTGCAGCCAGTTTAGTTGACCACGCTACACGTCCTGATGCATTATTTACACCCGAATTTTCAGTTGTACCATATTCATACATCTTAGCTGACTGACCACCTAAACTATCATTCCACCCTGCAGGTACTATTAATGACTGGTTTTCACTTCCTGGGAAATTAGACGTTTCAATAGTCGTGTTGTAAAAAACGACCTCACTTGTTGTAGCTTGCCATGGACGACCAAAATAACCTGGTTTTGAACGATATGCTGAAGCCGTTTCTGTACCCGGAATAGCAGTTGTCACTTTACACTGGTACATTAAGTAGCCTCTGCCACCTGTTTGCTGTGGGGCAGTTATGTAAGCCTGATCGCCTGCAGTGTCGCTTGTATTCATAGACAAATCAGTTTTATAGAAAACCGCAGTCATTCCTCCAAAAATATAATCAACAGCTCCCATCATCACCCCTTTGTAAGCCACAAGCCTTGTTCCTGTTCCTCCATAGAAAGAATCCTGACGGCCTACTACCCTACATTTATTCAGGACAACTTTATCAATATTGTTCGCAATTGCAATAGCTGCGGCTCTTTCTACAAAGCTTCTTTTCTGAACGTCAGTGTTTCCAATATCCGTAGGTCTTGCACCTTTACTTCCTGTAGACCACATTACAACAACGTCTTCAGATTCTTTTTTAGAAATGTATTGGTTAAATGAGTTTTCAAAAATAATGTCATTCGCTTCGAAACCATTTGCCGTAACAACTACAGTAGCATTCCAGTAAGATCCGTTTGTTGTTCCTGAACCTTTATTTTCATACGATAAATAACCGTTTTCTTTGTTCACTTTTAAAACATCTGCATGCCATTTCTGGTCAGATGACATACTATAATAATTATAACCATGCCCATAGTAAGAAGTAATTCTAACAGCGCCAGCATCGATATCAACTCCTTTGTTTAATAGCTTAATGTTTGGAGTAGAAGCCGCATTTTTAAGCGTCACATTTGCCTGATTAATTACCAGCATCTCTTCGTAATTACCTGGGTCAATCATAACCGTAACACGATCTGTAGCTGTACGTGTCATTCTTGCAACATCTGCGAGTGCAGCATTAATAGTTTTGTATGGCTTATCCGAACCAACAGCCAAAACAGGTGCATAAGATATACTTCCTGATGAAGCTGTAGACACAAAATCCAGTGTTTTAGAAGTCGCTGCATTAGCCACATTCAGATTAGAGGTCAACGCCATCTTTACAGTGCTGTCCAATCCGCTGGATGAAATACTATAAGTTCCATTACGCAATGTTATTCCCGAAACAGAATTGAAGTTATATACGTATCCACTTTCATTTAAATTAGTGAAAGTTAACTTCAAACTACTGATTTGGGTAGCATTTAAACCTGTTGTATTAATTGTAATCGGATATGCCGGTTTCAATGTAAATGCAACATTTGCATTAGTGTTACCTGTAATTGTAATTGTATTAGCGAGTAATTCGTAATCGTTGATATTTTCAGCAGAAATTGTATATGCTGTATTTGGCTCTAAATTTACTGTATATGAACCATCCGTAGTATTAATAACCGGAACAGGAACATAAATCTTATTAGCTGCAGCAGGAGCTGTATATTTTAATGCTACGTTAGAAATTTTAGTTCCCAGACCTGTAATAGTACCACTAACTGTATACAATTGTACTTTTTCAATTACTACGTCATGATTTGTAGTAGTTTTCAATACCTGTAGCGAACTTCCATTATTAATTACATATCCATTAGCTCCTGATAAACTTATATTATAGGTATATCCTGCAGGTAATTTTGCAGTGTAAGAACCAGAAATAATGGTTGCCGGAAAAACTTTACCAGCAGCATTTGTAAACTGGACATTATAACCGTTTGGAATTCCATTAGCCTGAGTTACATCTATAGTCCCGTTCAGGTTAACATAATCAGCATCTTTTCTGTAGATTCTATAGTAGCTTGGTTTATCTTTTGTATCAAAAATATGATAAGTCCCTGCTTTTTTAGCTACAAATTTGAATTCTGTTATAGTAGTCGATAGTGCCACTTTATCTGTTTGTTCTGTCGGGTTGCCAACATATTCAAAATTTAGAACTCCACCATCATTCCCATCTACTTTGGCTACAACTGTAACCTCATCATCAACACTTAATGTCAGACTTAAATACCTTCCTACAGCTGCTGTTCCATTCACATATAGTCTTCCCTGATAATCTACAGTACCTGCAGCACTCTCATCGTAACGGGTAAGATTTGTATTAAGCGTTCTTAACCTGTCATTTGACCCTCCAACCCAGCTTAATACTCCAGCTGAAAAAGATGGCAATACATTTCCATTACTACCGGCAACAACTGAAGATGAATACCAGCTGTTAATAGCTGACTGAGTCAGTTTATTATTGTACAAAGTACCATCAAGCTGTGTAGCACCAAAATCCCAAACATCAGTTTTACCATTTGAAGCTATTACTTCTGCAGCATTTTCAACGCTCATTCCATGAATATAGATTTCGGCAGTAGGGTTTGCAGCGCTTGTTAATTTTGCTGTAATAATCCCTTTAGCACCAGTATAGGAAAAGCTGTATGGCTGAGCATCTGCTAATCCATTATTTTGTGCTCTGATAGTTCCCAAAAGATTATTTGATGCATCTCTAAATTCTAAAAGGGCATCTGGAGATCCGTACGTACATGCTATAACAGTAATAGTTGCATTACCTGCTACCGCTACATCAAATGAATTTCCGGCATAAAAAACACCGCCGTGTGCAGCATCGTGATAACCAAATTTTACAGCATCAGTAGTGGTATTACTTTTTATAGTAACCATACCGTCATTGGTAACAAAAGTATTGTAACGCAATGAAGTATAAGCTGTCTGCGGCATTTCAGAGCCGTTTGCAAAATTATAAGTGTACGTTTTTCCAAATTCCGGTGCAGGAACAATACTATTGTCTTTAATCGTAATTGAATATGTTTTTGGATCAGTTGCGCTATTGGCATAAGTAACTGTCATTACATCGCCGTTAACACTTACTGAAGCAATATCTCCTGTTACAGCAGGTGTAAAAGTAGACAACGCGCTTCCATTCAAATTAATTCGCACTGAAGCTTTATCACTAGTAGCACTGATTACAGTACCAGCACTAACACCAACCGTAGCATTAGATGCAGCATCAATTCCGGATTGAAGATTAATAGTCGTTCCGTTTATAACAACAGTACCTGTTTTTTGTACATAAGAACTTAATGAAACAGGATAAGGTACCGGAGATACCTCAATGTAAGGTAAATAATTGGTTCCTCCTACACTTTCAAGTGTAACAGTTCCGGCAGTTCCTACGTATAAGATATTAACATAAGTTGGGGCTCCATTACTAAAAGTTGTTCCAGTATTATTATTAACTGTGGTTACATCAAAAGAACCAGTAGCACTTGTAGCTTTTATAGTACCACCTGAATACTGATCAGTTGCTACTCTAATGTAACTATTCCCTGCAACCTTAAGGGTAATTTTGTTTCCATTTTTGAAATAAATTCCATGTTGCGTACCGTGGTAGGCATAAGCATTAGACGCACCTGCATCTATCTTAAACAATCCTAATTCATAAGTATTTCCCGGATAGGTCGCTGAAATAATACTCTGATCTCTTAAATCAAATGAATAAGTTATGTTTTTTTCAGCCGAAGTGAAGTTTTTACCGAGCTGAGCCGGTATCACTTCAATCTTAGGAAGGTAAATATCATTACCTGTACCCGCTATGGCCTTAAAGTTTAAAACAGCGGCAAGCCCTGAGTAAACAAATTCATAAGTGTCCACTTTATCATTGACTACCTGAGTGTCCATCGTTCCAAGATTTACAGCTGTAGAAGAAGTACCGGTAAGTTTTAGACCTGAATATTTGGATCCAAGGAATCGTATAGTACAACTTCCCGAAACAGAAATATTAATTTCCTGGTTCAATTTTAAGTCCAATCCATAGCTAGTGCCATGAAAGGTATAGGCACCTCCTAAAGTCAATTTACCATCGGCGCTTTGCTTAGCGGCAATGATGGTACCGTCGGTAAAATCATAGGTAACTGCATTCGTAATTTGTCCCCGTACAATGGAACCAAACAGAATCAATACCAAAAAAAAGAGATAGTTTTTCTTCATAGTTTAATTTGTTAATAGTTAAGGTTTAGTTTATAAAATGGTTTAATAATTACATGTTGTATAATATTTAGAATTCAAAAGCCCCTAAATCAGGCAAAGCTCCATTAAAAGGCAGTCCAACATTCACTCCTTTGTTAATCATATCACTATCTGATTTTAAATGAAAGAAAGTAACATCCGGCAAACTGCCATCTGCTTTTCTCGCTCCTAGTAATTGAGCATAATCAATACTTATAAAATCATCAGCCGTAACAGTTATTCCGTTTTGCCAGCTGTTATTGGTTATATCTGTAGCAGTTGCAAGTGTAGTTCCGTAAGCACCTAAAACATTACTATTTTTAATAATCAGTTTTGCTAAAGGATTAGTGTTGCTAAAAGAATAATTTCTACCATTATCATAAGCAGAACAGTTATAAATCGTAACTTCTCCCCTGTTACTGTTATGATCAAAACCATCAGCGACATTTCCTGCAGCTATACAATTTGTGTACTTAGCGTTATGTTTTAACAACTTATCATCACTTCCTCCCGTTTTGAAACCGTTTCCGTCTCCGGCTCCTTTACTTCCATCTTTCAGATAACCATTTTTAACCGCCCAGCAATTTTGGTAAGTTGTAGAAATATTATCTGTTCCTCTTAGATAACCATCCCATCCATCATCCAGATTTTGCCATGCACGACATCCTATAAATTTATTCGCTGTTCCGGCATTTAATTTACATGCAAAACCATCGGCATTTTCAAGAGTCGCATCAGCATTGAAATAAGAGTCGCAATTCAGGATTGTATTGTTTGCTGCACCATTATCTAATTGTAATCCTGAATCTGAACATTCTGAGAAAGTCATGAATTCAATTATATTATTACTTCCTGTGATCTGCATTCCGTTATCGCCGGCATTATAAATATCAATTCCTTTAATGTGCCAATAATCAGCTTTTAAAACAATTCCCTGGTTAGAAGAACTTTCAGCCATAGCCGAAAAATCGAATTTTGGCCTTGCTGCACCGTCTTTCGCTTTAAGCGTAATTATTTTGTCTGAAGTACCTGAAGTTGTTATCGTAATTTTTGAAGTCATTGCATAATTCCCTCCATTTAAAACGATCGTTTCACCTGCCTTAACCTTGCCTAGCGCTGTATTTAATTCAGCCACTGTTGAAACCTCATAATTAGCTGTAGGAATTGAAACCTCTTTAGCATCATCATCCTTTTGACACGAAATCAAAGCGAAAAATACCAGAAGCCTAAAAATTGTTTTCATATCAATTTATTAAAATTAATCTCATTAAAAAGGTTTCTATTTACTAAAAAAGACATGCATCAATATAAAATTTCAGCATGTCTCTTTATTAATTAATAGATTAACTTAGTTATTTAATCCAACGTGGGTCACCTACATTGTTATCTTTTAAAGTTTGATTACTGATTGTAAAATCACCAGTGGCAGCGTTTGTATATCCAGGGTCTAAAGTAGTTCCAGAACTATCTGGCCTATTACTTGAACCTACAATGTTTAAATTTGGTGTTACAAAATAATTATTATTTACAAATGTCGGTGCACTTGTATCTGTTGAATTTGTATATACTGCAGAAGTTGATGTTATTAAAGTATTTTCAACCTTTACAGCTTGACTAGCAAAACGAACAAATAAAATTTTTCTAAAACTACCAGTTGTTATATCAGAAACATTATTTAATGTGCAACTACTTATAAGTACTGTAGTAGTCAAACCTGTACCTGTTAAACCTGCCTTATCAATCCTAATAAAATCACGACCTGCTGAACAAGTATCAAAAGTACTGTTTTTAAGAGTTAAAGCTTGAACATGAGTAAATCTAAAATCTATAAAGTCAGCGCTTGCAGTTGTATTTACTTTAGTAACAATACAATTATCAATCGTTATTGAATTTATTTTAGAAATAGGCGTATAAGTTGCAGTAGGACTCGTAATTAATGACTTATCATAATTATAGATTTTACAATTACTAAACAAAATATCTCCATAATTAGCAGTAGTACTTGCAAGATTAAGCGTACTTGCAGTAGCTAAACCTGTACCATCTAATTCTAAATTCAATAAAGACACATTGCTAACTCCTGCATTTGCAGTAATTTTATAATGTAAAACTGGTCTTGGATGGCCTGATATTCCAGAAATAGTAATTGATTTTTTTAAAACAAGTTCAGTACTTTGTGTAACTCCATCAGCAGCAATACTTTTATAATTTCCTTCCTCTAAAAACAATTTTGCACCAGAAGCTGCGTTTTCAACAACCTGAATCAAATCATCCGTATTTTTAACCAAAATACCATCTCCTACATCAATTCCTGTCGTAAATGTTGTAGCACCACGTTTTTTTGTTCCATTAAATAAATTAGCCTGATAAGAAATTTCAGGGGTCAATCCTGTAATTGTTGCAATACCAGCTACTTTTTCTTCAGCAGTAATAGTATGAGTAACATCTCCAGGAGTAAGAACAATCTTTGTTACATTACTATTAGCTACCCATCTTAAAATAGCAGTTTTAGCAGCTATATCTGTATCCTGAACAGGTAAGAAAAGTTGTTCTGATAAAGTATTTGCAGTAGTAACAGTCCATTTAGATTCCTCCAAATTTCCTTCACTAACAGCTTTAACCCTAATCGAATAAAGCGTTTCACCTTCTAAAGCTACAGTAACTGGTAATTGAGCAGAAGTAACTTCAACTGTTTTAAAAATAGTTGTAAAGTTTGGATCATCTGCACTAAATTCTATTACATAATGATCAGCTTGTGCATTTGCAGTCCAATTCAACTCAACAGATGTTTGGTTTCTAACTTTTGCAGTTACACCTACTGGTGAAAATACCCTTGTATTCCCAACACCGTCTAACACAGCGTCGTTGTAGCTATCACAACCCACTGCAATCACCGTCATCAAAAAAACAGCAACCAGACTTTTAATTATATGTTTTCTTTTCATAATTATATATTTTTTCTAATTAGCTATTAATATCCGTAATCGTTCTCCAACATATTATTACTAGTCTCGATAAATACTTGCCAAATTGGCCAAAACTGTCTAAGATCCGGATCAACTCCTGCTTTATAAAGAGAAGCAATTTTAGTATCTTCTAATTTAGTCCAAGTTGCAGATGTGTAATCAGCTCCCGGATTTGTATTTTCACCACGATTCAAGCCATAGATAATTAATGAGACATTATCAGCCGCATATTTATAATACAAAGTATTTGGTACATCTGCATAACTTCCAGTACGTGCTTTTAAATCGGCCATTTTTGCTTTAGCTTCATCCAGTTTAACTTTAAGTAAATTCCAACGGATCAAAGCTTGTTTACGTTCCATTTCTCCGGTAAACTCATACTTATGTTCATCAACAATAGCATTAAACATTGATTGTTTGTCTGTCAATGCATTTACATAAGCGTCTACTTTAACAGCGTGTGTTGATGCTGGAAATGCTCTTCTTCTAATTTCTTTTAAGTATGGGGCAGCAGCAGTAGGACCTTCCAATTCATTAGCAGTTTCAGCAGCAATTAAAAGCACTTCAGCATAACGCATGTATATTTTATTAACACCATCATCATTGGTAGAAGTAACTCGACGTGTCATCCACTCATAACGATATTTTCCAAAATACCAGGTGTCCAGAGTGTTTAACTCTTGTTTAGCAATATTATTTACTGCTGCTCCATATTTATAAGGAACACAAGTTACATCTCTACGTGTATCAGCCTGATCATAATCATAAAATACGAAAGGCAATGGACCAGCAACACCTCCACGATTAGCTCCGTTAGCCTGAAATTGGTCACTAGCAGAAGTATGGCGAACAGCAAAAGTAAACAACATTCTACCTCTACCGTCAGAAAAAGGAATTTCCCAAAGAGATTCACCACCAGCAGTAACTACTTCCTGATTGTATTTTTTCCATAATCCTTCAAAAGTTGTCTCCAATTTTGCTGAACCATTTGCAATAACCTCACGACATTCTTTTAATGCCAATGTATACATCTTATCAACTGAAAGATCCGGATCTGTACTTCTTCTAACACCACCAAAATTACCAGGATATTGCTGATAACCACTGGCTGCCATTGCTAAACGGGCTCTAAATGCCTTTACAAAAGCTTTATTTACATGTTCTACAGTACTTGTATAAGCTGTTTCATTAGGCCATGCCACCAATGTTGATGCCTCACCCAAATCTGCAATTAATTGTTTATAAATTTCATCTCTATTTACTTTAGCTAAATACAAAGTTTCCGGAGTAATAGGATCAAAACGGTAAGGAACATCTCCCCATGTTTTTACTAAATCAGCATAGTAAATAGCTCTTAAGGTTAAAGCCTCTCCTAACAATTGTCCAAGATCTGTACCTGGCAAAGGATTTCCGTATTTACGCAAACCTCTGATACAAATATTGGCACGTTCTATACCCTGATACATCATTGCATAGGCATTATTAGTCGTATTCATCTCTGAATTATTCGGTTTAGCATCATAAACACACAAATCAGCTTTATCCCCAGCAGTTTGTGAAGTATTATGCCATTCGACATCCGTATTTAATCCGTAATAGGGTAAAAAACGTCCTCTGTATGAATTAGTTTCACCAAATGGTACTTTTATTCCATCGATTGCTCCCTTAGCAAGTCCTGCATTAGAAAAAAGCAAAGCTTCATCTGTTGTTGATGGCGCCTCTGCATCTAAATAATCATCTTCAAATTGGTCACAAGAGCTGAATAGTCCCGAAACAATCAATCCTGCTATTATTATTATTTTATATTTCATTTTGTACTATTTTAAAATTAGAAATTAAGATTCAGCCCAAAAACCATTTGTCTGCTTCTTGGATAAGGGCTAGAATCAACCCCAGGTGTCATTGGGTTTTTTCTTTTTGTCGAAACTTCCGGATCAGAGCCTGAGTATTTTGTCCACACAAAAACATTACTTGCAGTCAAATAAAATCTCAATTTAGAAACTCCAATTTTAGATATTAAAGATTCAGGAGTTGTGTATCCTAAAGTTAATGTATTCAATCTTAAAAAAGATGCGTCTTCAACAGCCCAGTCAGTAAATAAAACCCTAGTCATATAAGGTGACCACATTGTTGTATTAGCATTCAAAGCTGTTAAAGCATCTGGATCGGTTACCAATTGACCTGAAACAGGATCTAAATTTGTCCATCTGTTACCATCAGACATAACAGTACTTAAGTTTTTATATTGTCCTGTTGAACCCTGTACTGATGAACTATATTCAATTTTATCAGCATTATATACTTCATTACCTATACTCCAGTTAAAAGCTGCCATTAAATCAAATCCATAAGCATTACCATTGATAACAAAACCACCTGTACTTTTAGGATTAACATTTCCAATAACTGTTCGGTCTTCTGCAGTCACAAGACCATCCCCTGTAAGATCTTTCAATTTCATATCCCCTGGCTTAACAGTGTCACCAGTTCCAACAAGCTTACCACCATTAGCTATTCCAGCTTTTAAGACATATTTCCCTCCAATATAATCAAAGTCCGAAACTTCATATCTGCCATCACTTTTATATCCGTACATAGCACCTAATGAGCCACCTTTCTCTAACAAATAATCACTTGTTATTTGCGAAGTCCAGCCTGAATTTTGTGTAAATCCACTATTCATTAAACCCAATGAATTAATAGTGTTTTTATTAATTCCCATATTGAATGAAAAACTCAATCCATATTTAGCTCTTTCGACAGCAACAACATTTAATGTAGCTTCAACACCTTCATTCTTAGTCTCTCCCATGTTACGGTATTGAGAATCATACCCTGTACCCGGAGTTAAAAAATTGATTAACAAATCACTTGTAATATTTCTGTAAACATCTACATTACCATTTAAGCGGTTTTTGAAAAAACCAAAATCCAATCCAAGGTTTTGTGTAATAGTAGTTTCCCATTTCAAATCAGGATTTGCCATTATTTTTGAAGTCGAAGTTATACTTGTTACCCCATTAATCCATGTTGCTCCTGTAGTACCTGAACTCTCATAGGTTTGCACTTGCTGCCCAACAGGAATATTATTATTACCTGCTTCACCATAACTTGCTCTCACTTTAAGAAGATCCATCCAGGAAACATCTTTCAGGAAACTCTCTTCTGAGATTTTCCATGCTGCTGCTGCTGCAGGAAAATACCCCCAACGGTTTTGTGGCATAAATTTACTTGAACCATCTGCACGAAATGTAGCAGTTAATAAATAACGTCCTTTATAATCATAATTTGCACTTCCAAAAAATGATAATAATTTATCATCTGGACTATAATAATTATTTACAGATTGAGGCACGCCCAATGATGTTAAAGTTTTTGCCTTATTAAAATCGAAAAATACAGGAAGACCATGAATAGTACTTGTAACTGCATTAGATGTATACGTAATACTCTCTTGTCCTAAAAGAGCAGTCAAGTGATGATCCTCTCCTAATATTTTTTTGAAATCGTAAGTTAATGTATTGGCATTTCTAAAACGTTTATCTTTAGTATCGATCATAATTAAAGCCGGCATACCCTGTAATGTAGCGGATGGAGCGTTTTTTACATAATAAGTACTTGTACCATAGAAACGATAATCCTGATTATTAAAATTATCCAAACCTAAGTCAACTTTCAATTTCAAATTATCTACCAGTTCCCATCCAAAACCTCCTAACATGTTGTAGTTTTTACGTAATTGTGTACGATCATTATCATAAACAGATGTAAATGGATTTACCAATACATCGCCTTCATTTGTATCATCGGTAGACGAAGTCAGACCAGATACGGAAATTGGTGAATAACCAACAATTGTACGCAAACGAGAATCTGTTGAAGATTTTTCATTTTGCTCATTTACCCCACCTCCATCAATCTGAGTATCAGAATAACGCATAGTAAAAGAAAGATCTATCTTATCATTTACTTTACTTTTTAATGCTAAAGACAAGTTATTTCTTCTGTAATTAGAACCAATCATAATTGCTTTTTCATCAAAGCGAGTATAATTAAAGTTATAATTTATCTTATCACTTCCTCCTCTAACGCTTAAATCATAATTTTGTACCTCGCCTCTACGCCCAAAAATCTGTTTTTGCCAGTCATTCCCTTTTAGATTTTTGTACATATCCTGATCCTGCCAGTTACCAAAATATTTTGTATATGAAGTAGGATTAGTCAAAATCGTTTTATCACTTTGATCTAACAAAGCAAATTCATATTGCCATTTGGTATAATCATCCGGAGATAAAACATCAATTTCATTAGCCATTGTTTTCAAACCATAAAACGAATTGAAATTGACAGCAATTTTCCCGTCTTTACCACTTTTGGTCGTTATTAAAATTACCCCATTTGCACCACGAGACCCATAAATTGCAGTAGAAGAAGCATCTTTTAAAACCGTCATCGATTCAATATTTGATGATGCAATATCATTCATACTATTTACAGGAAATCCGTCAACTATAATTAATGGCTGATTACTCTGCGTAAGAGAGCCTCCCCCACGAACTCTAATTTGTATATCCGCATCAGGAGAACCTTCTGATGATACTACCTGTACACCCGCAATTCTACCTGTTAAAGCTTCTGCAACGTTTGCTACCGGCACTTTTTTCAAGTCATTACCTGAAATACTAGCAACAGCCCCAGTTAAATCCGTTTTCTTAACAGAGCTATATCCGACTACAACAACTTCATTTAGTGAATTTGCTTCTTCCGCTAAAACAATATTAATCGTTTTTTTACCGGCCACAGCAACTGCCTGAGTTGTAAAGCCTATAAATGAAAATTCAAGAACTGCTTTTGAATTCGATAATTTAATTTTGTATTTACCATCAAAATCTGTTGAAACTCCATTTTTCGCACCTTTTTCTGATACATTTACACCCGGTAACGTTAAACCTGATGCATCTTTTACAACACCTTCAACTGTTAAGTCCTGTGCACTTGCCTTGTTAGTGGTAAGTAAACACAATAATAAAGCAAATGCCAGATAGCAATTTGCTCTTTTATTAAATAACTTTTTAAAATTCATAGTTTACTGTTTAGTTAAGTTTAATATTAATTGTTTATTAAGTTCATTCATCGTGTATGAATTACATTTATCACCAAAAAATTTAGAAGCATATTTATTTATAATACTATTTTTTTAATCCTTCTAAAACTATTGAAAATAAAGAAATTCATTATTTTTTTATTATAAATAAATTAACATGTAATCGATTGCACAAACATAAAAATTTTTTTTCTATTAAAAATTATATTTCCTAAAAAAATCTTAAAAATAATTATTTATAGAAAAATTATCTGTTTTAAAATATGAAATTCATAATTTTAAAAACAAAAAACCATTAAAGAAGGTTTTATTATTTTCTAATAGAAGGATTTATTAAACAAAATTCAATCGATTTCAATTTGTGTGAATTTTTAGCAATTTAAGTTAAAAATAGTATTATAAATAGTTTTCTGACAACTTGTTGAATATTATTTAATATTTACTGAATGATTAAATTTTTTTTAAAATCTCATGAAAACTCACTCCTTTTTATCCTTTTTATTAAAGCAAAAGTTATAATCATTCCTGTAAATGCCATGCCAATACCCACAAGATTTGGTGATGTGTAATTGTAACCAGCTGCTAAAGGCAGACCACCTACAAAAGCTCCTAAAGCATTTCCAATGTTAAAACTTGCCTGAAGTGCTGATGAAGCTATCATTTCAGCATCTTTAGCCATCTGAATCATTAACATCTGAATTGGCGCTATAACTGAAAAAGAAATGGCTCCTGTTAAAAAAGTAAAAATTAATGACAGATATTGATTATAAGAGAAAAAGTAAACCATAAATAAATCAGCGACCATTAGACACAACAAAGCCATTACAGTTGGTGCTGGCGAATATTTATCAGCTAATTTACCTCCAGCAAAATTTCCAACAACCATCCCTAAGCCTGCCAAAATTAATATATAAGACACATCTTCAGGTGAAAACCCGGAAACATTAATTAATAAAGGAGCAATATAACTTATCCATGCAAACAAGCCTCCAAAACCAATTGCTGTGATTCCAATAATTAACCATGCTTCTGTTTTTTTAAAAACTTCAATTGAGTCTTCATATTCACATCTCCATTTTTTTCTAAAGCAGGCATCCACAGAGAAATAAACAAAAAAGTCAGCAGTCCTGTTATGGCAATTAATACAAAGGTATACCGCCATATAAAATGATGACCTATATAAGTACCTATTGGCACACCAATTAAATTAGCGAGTGTTAGTCCTGCAAACATAATCGAAATAGCCTGAGCTTCTTTCCCTTTATCCGCCAAACGGCTCGCGACTACCGCCCCAACCCCAAAAAAAGCACCATGTGGCAATCCGGAAAGAAATCTGGAAGCAAATAAAAAGTTATAATTGGGTGCAATAATTGAAAGCGCATTAAAAACCGTTAACATTAAAGCTAGAATTAAAAGCATTTTTTTGGGAGGAAAATTGCGACCTAAGATGACTAATAAAGGCGCACCAATAACAACTCCAAGTGCGTAAGCCGAAATTAAGTACCCGGCAACTGGTATTGAAACCCTCATATCTGAAGCAATGTCAGGAAGTAATCCCATTATCACAAATTCTGTAATTCCAATAGTTAAACCTCCTAAAGAGAGTGCAATAAGACTTTTTTTCATTTTGATATATTATAGATCAGGAAAAGATTTTACATCGCAAAATTACCACCATATAACGTAAAACAAATTGTAAATTTGTGATATAAAACTGTATATTCAAGATATGCGTAAATTAAAATCAGTTTAAATGACTTTTCTTAACAACAGATTATAAAAACTTCAATCTTATTCAAACGAGAAACATGAAATTATATATCAAAAACATGGTTTGCGGCAGATGCAAAATGGTTGTAAAAGCTGAATTTGAAAAACTCGGACTTCAAACTGTTTCAGTTGAACTTGGTGAAGTTGAGCTTCAGAATACGATTACCGAAAATCAAAAAAAGAGCTTTTAAATCATTTACACACTTTAGGCTTTGATTTAATTGATGATAAAAAAAGTAAAATAATCGAGAAAATCAAAACACTGATTATTGATTTGGTTCACCATAATAACAGCGAACTAAAAACAAACTTATCAGATTATCTGGCAGAAAACCTTAATCAGGATTATAATTCACTGAGTAATCTTTTCTCTGAAGTTGAAAACACCACAATTGAGAAATATTTCATCAGTCAAAAAATAGAAAAGGTAAAAGAACTAATTATTTACAATGAACTTTCTTTAAGTGAAATAGCTGATACTTTAAATTATAGTAATGTGGCGCATTTAAGCAATCAGTTTAAGAAAGTTACCGGCTTTACCCCTACCTATTTTAAACAGCTGAAAGACAGGAAACGTATTCAGATCGAGAATTTGTAAATCTTGCAAATCATTCCCAAAATTTTACAATCATACATGTTTTTTAGTTCGGAAATTTGTTTTTTTAATTCTAAAACAAATATTATGACACATACCTATCAAATTACCGGAATGACTTGCAGCAGCTGCGAAGAAAAAGTCAAGAAAGCATTAGAAGCCGAAGATAACATTACAAATGCGATAGTTTCAAAAGATAACGGAACCGCAATTCTATCCATGGCAAAACATGTTCCAATAACTAATCTCCAAAAAGCTTTAGATAGTAAATATCAAATTGCAGAAATTAATCATCACGAAATTACTGAAGATACAAGAACCTGGTTTCAAACCTATAAACCCATTTTATTGATTTTCTTTTATATCAGTTTGGTTACAGTTTTGATTCAGTTCACAAATCATCATTTTGATTTGATGCAGGCTATGCAGCACTTTATGGCAGGTTTCTTTATTGTCTTCTCATTTTTTAAATTGCTGAACCTAAAAGGCTTTGCAGAAAGTTATGCCATGTATGATGTTCTGGCAAAAAGAATTCCGGTCTGGGGATACGTTTATGCTTTGTTAGAACTTGGATTAGGAATTGCTTATCTGGTGAATTTTAGCCCGATATTTACAAATACAGTTACATTTATTGTTATGAGTGTTAGTATTATTGGTGTTTTACAATCGGTTTTGAATAAAAAGAGGATTCAGTGTGCCTGTTTGGGAGCTGTTTTTAATTTACCTATGAGTACTGTAACGATTATAGAAGATGGTTTGATGATTTTGATGAGTTTGGCAATGCTTATTTCGCTGCTATAATTTAACTAAATCTTGAGAATCATCCAACTAAATCTTATTATATTTGACCGGATATCGATAGCAACAAAACAATTAAAACTATAAAAAAAATGAAAAAACTATTTACCGTATTAGCGATCGCCTTGTTTACCATTAGTCTTCAGGCACAGGAAACCAAACCAGCAAAAGAAAAAGCAAAAAAAGAATCTTGCTGTAAAAAGACTGCAACAGAAAAAAAATCCTGTTGTGTAAAAAAATAATAGAATCTATTTCAACAAAAAAGACCTCAATTAAGGTCTTTTTTTATTTAGGTTTATTTATAAAATCATTTCAAACGAACGCTCCACTCAAAATCCATTTCAGAAACCTGAACACCTTCTTCATTTGTCCCTATGGATTTCATCCAGAACGTCTGCCCTTCTCCTGTTTCGATGGTTTTCCTGATAGCATCTGCAATTAAATGCCCGTCGTTGCAGACAAATGTAATTCTGCCAGTGGCTTTTTTGGTGAAGTTTCCTTTATTGTTGGCAACTAGCATTGAAATTTTCCTTCCGCTTTCCTGAATTTGTGAGATTACCAAAGCTCCGGTTGTTAATTCTGCTGCCATTGCCTGAACTGCAAAATACATAGAGTTAAAAGGATTTTGATTGATCCACCTGTGTTTTACCGTTACCGTACAGCTGTTTTGATTAATAGCTTTAACACGTACCCCGCAAAAGTAAGCCGAAGGTAATTTAAACAACACAAATTTATTGAACTTAGAAACTGAAACTGCCATGAGATGTTTTTCATGTAAAAATACAAAAAAACTATGCATGCACAATAAATTGTTTTGAATTCCAAATATCCCCAACAAAATCAGCATCTAAAAAAGAATTTAAGTCAATAAAACTTAAAATTCAAATTATAATTTTGTTAAAATTTTGTTAATATATGGTACTATGCAAAACAAGATACTGTCTTTTAGATATATATTTGCATAAGAAATTACTATATACTTTTAATCATGGAAACATCAACACCACTCATCATGGAAAAAACACCAGAAAAGAACACAGCAGCATTTACTCATTTGAGTACTTTAAGTCAGTACATTATTCCGTTTGGGAATTATATTTTTCCACTTATCATCTGGACAAGCTATAAAGATAAATCTGAATTTACAGATCACCACGGAAAACAGGCTTTGAACTTTCAGTTAAGCTTATTGCTTTACACTTTGATTTTAGCACTTATTGCAATCCCGATTTTTGTGACTGTGGTTTTACAAAATCTTCCAATCGAAGCAATTATTAACGATGAAGATTTTGTTATTAGAAATTTTAATTTTGAAGGAAATATTGGTCTTTTAAGTATTGGTGCAACAGCCGTTTTACTTTTTGGGGTTTTAAAATTTGTTGAATTCTTTTTAGTGATTTATGCTTCGATAAAAGCTTCGAACGGAGAATTATACAAATATCCGCTAACGATTCCTTTTATAAAATAATCTGCTAACCATTAAAAGTTATAGAATCCCAAGTGCGCTAGCCCTGACAGAAGCGGCATCCTTTTACTGGCTCCTTTAGCCAGTAAAAGATAAAGCGGATGGCAGGAAGCAGCTCCTGAAAAAATCAATCATCAATCAAATCATCAATCAATCAAATCATCAATCAATCAAATCATCATCAATCAAAAAACGAATTGTTCAATCAAAAAAAAATGAAATGAAATTATGAACATTGAAAACACAAAAGCACAGATGCGCAAAGGTGTTCTTGAGTTTTGCATCTTATCAGTATTAAAAGAAAAAGACGCATATACATCTGAAATATTAGACACTTTAAAAAACGCAAAATTATTAGTTGTTGAGGGAACTGTTTACCCTTTACTTACCAGACTAAAAAACGACGGTTTACTGAATTATCGCTGGGAAGAATCGACCTCTGGGCCACCAAGAAAATATTATGGTTTAACCGAAATAGGACAAACATTTTTAAATGAATTAAGCGGAACCTGGACAGAATTATCAGATGCCGTAAAACTAATCACCAATCAAAATCAATAAGTCATGAACAAAACAGTAAATATTAACTTAGGCGGTATGTTTTTTCACATCGATGAAGATGCATATTTAAAATTGACACGCTATTTTGACGCTATAAAAAGATCATTGAACAACTCATCCGGACAAGATGAAATTATTAAGGACATTGAAATGCGTGTTTCTGAACTTTTGACAGAAAAACAAAAAAGCGAAAAACATGTTGTTGGCTTAAAAGATGTTGACGAGGTGATTGCGGTAATGGGACAGCCTGAAGATTATAGACTTGAAGACGAAGAAAATGCTAATCAGTCTTTTAATTATGATAACAGAAAACACAAAAAACTATACCGCGATAAAGAAAAAGGTATGATTGGTGGTGTTGCTACCGGGTTAGGACATTATTTTGGAGTTGATGCTGTATGGATTAAAATCGTGTTCTTAATATTTGTTTTTGCAGGTTTCGGAACCGGAATTTTAGCTTATTTCGTATTATGGGTTGTAACTCCTGAGGCGGTTACAACATCAGAAAAATTGGAAATGACAGGAGAGCCGGTAACAATTTCTAACATCGAAAAGAAAGTTCGCGAAGAGATTGACTCATTGTCTGAGAAATTCAAAAATGCAGATTATGACAAAATGGGAAATCAGGTAAAGTCTGGAGCTGAGAGAATAAGTAGTTCATTTGGAGACTTTGTTATGACAGTTTTTAAAATCTTCGCAAAATTTTTAGGGGTTATTCTTATTATGTCCGGAGTTACTGTTTTAATATTATTACTAATAGGTGTCTTCACTTTAGGGACAAATGTCTTTCTGGATTTTCCTTGGGAAAACTTTATTGAAGCCGGAAATTTTACTGATTATCCAATCTGGTCATTCGGTTTATTAATGTTCTTTGCCGTTGGAATTCCGTTTTTCTTTTTGACGCTTTTGGGTTTCAAATTATTGTCACCAAATACAAAAACTATCGGAAATATTGCAAAATATACCCTGTTAGCTATTTGGATTATTGCCGTTGCCATTGCAATCAGTATCGGAATCAAACAGGCTACTGAAATATCATACGATAATAAAACAGTAGAGAAAAAAGTAATCAACATTGCTCCTAATGATACACTATATGTAAAGTTTAGATATAATGATTACTATGCGAAAGACTTAGATCATCATAAAGAGTTTGAGTTTGTACAGGATTCTGCCAATAATGCTTTAATTTACTCAAATGATGTTCGTTTGCACGTATTGCATACCGACCAGGCTGCTCCTTATTTACAAATAGAAAAAGCGCCAGAGGAAACTCGTTTGCAAGTGCTAAAAAAAGAGCAGAAAAAATCAATTATAACATTGATATTAAAGGAAATTATTTAATTTTGGATAATTATTTTCTTACAGACGTTAAAAATAAATTCAGAGGTCAGGAAGTTGACGTATATTTGTATTTACCAGAAGGTCAATTATTTAAACCGGATGCTTCGATACAGGATTATGATGACTCTGAAAATGATTTTTTCAACTTACACTTTAGCGGTAACTACAACTATAAAGTAGAAGGTTCTAAAATAAAATGCCTGAACTGTCCAGCTGATGAGGATGAAGACAATGATTTTGAAGAAGATACTATAGCAAATGATACTGTAAAAGAAGTTTCAATTAAAATTAACGGGCAAGAAGTTTTAAATGCAAAAAAAGGCAAAGGAAAATTAACCACTGATAAAAACGGAGTTATTATCAAAATTAACTAAAAAACCATGATAAAAATAATCATTCATATTACGAAATTCATTATTGCAACTATCACTGCATTATTGTTTGCCTCATGTAATTTTAATATAAACTCAATTGAAGGCAGCGGAAATGTTACTACCGAAAAAAGAATTGTTCAGGGTGATTTTAAAAATGTATCTGTCAGCAATGCCATAGATTTGGTAATTGAACAATCTGATTCTACAGAAATTATCGTTGAAGCAGACGATAATATCCAAAAAGAAATTACAACAAAAGTTGAAAACGGAACTTTGATCATTTCATGCAAATTCAGTTCGTTTAACAATGTAACCAAAAAAGTTACTGTAAAAATGCCGGTTATTGACAAAATCGAAGCTTCGAGCGCCTCATCGGTACAAAGCAAAAATGTACTTCAGGGAGAAAATATACATCTGGATGCATCAAGTGCTTCTACAATAGATGTTAATATTGAATCTGACAATATCTCTTTTGAATCCGGAAGTGGCAGTACCATAAATGTACAAGGAAAAGCATTAAAAATTAAAACATCAGCTTCTAGTGGCTCCAGCATTAATGCAGAGAAATTATTGGCTAACGAAGTTGAAGCAGAAGCGTCAAGCGGAGCCAGCATAAGTGTGCATCCTATTTTACGATTAAAAGCAGATGCATCAAGCGGAGCAAGCATTAATTATGATTCATCTCCTAAAACAATAGAAAAATCAGAAAATTCAGGAGGAAGTATCAGTCAGGGATAAACACTATTTAAGTGTTAAATATAAAAGAAATCATTCATCAAAAGTGGATGATTTTTTTATATTTGTCAAAATCAAAATTTAGAATTAATGAAAAAAAATACAGTCTTGTTCTTACTACTATTAGTTACAACTTTAACTTTTGCCCAAAAGAGGGAAAAAATAAAAGGTTCTAAAATTGTTACCACATCCATAAAAGAAGTTGGTGATTTTGATGCTCTTGAAGTAGATGATAATATTGAAGTGTATCTTGAAAGAGGCGAAAAAAACGAAATAAAAATCGAAGCCGATGATAATTTACACGACATTATCGGAATGGATTTAAGAGAAAAAACACTTCGTTTGTACACTTCAAAAGAGTCTACGATTTTTAAAAAATTGTCAGTCCGCATTACGTATACAAAATCATTATCAAAAGTTATTACTAAAAATGACGCTATAGTTTATGCTATTCAGGAACTTCAGTTAGATGATATTACATTTAACAGTTTTGATTATTCTAAATTATTTCTGAATGTCAATGCTAAGAAATTCAGTTTAGTTGCTGATGATAAATCTAAATCGGAAATAAATTTAAAAGCAGATGAAGGATCTTTACAATTAAGCAAAATCTCCTCTATAAAATCTTTAGTTTCTGCAATTAAATTCAAATGCGATTTATACCAGAAAGCAAACGCTGCAATTGAAGGTGTCGCTGAAAAAGGAAGTGTTCGTATAGATAACAATTCCGTTTTTACCGGAACAAAGTTTAATATAAAAGAAGCCAGTTTTACTGCTGAAAATAATGCAACAGGAATTTTAATGGCAGAAATTTCGATTTCACTTGCCATTGGAGACAAAGCCGAGGTTTCGCTTTTAGGAAAACCAAAAATAGAACTTACTCGTTTTAGTGAAGAAGCCAAATTGATTAAGAAACTTAAGTAGTTAGATTTATTTCATAAGTCGTTCATTTTAAAGATGAGGAAAGAAAGAAATTTACTCCGCAAAAACTGGCCTGATTTAAGAGCAGAAATAACTGCAGTAATTATTCAAAATAAAATTCCTAAAGAGGATTTTCGTCCATTATCTGTAAATGAAGACTGGAAACAAATTGAAAATAATATTATAGAAGCATTTTGTCTTTATACACCTAACAAAACTCCCTGGCTTTGGAATAACTTTAAACTTGATACATTTTCAACTTCAAATTTTATTGATAGACCCGAAACTTACTTAGACAAATTAGTTGAAGAAAAAGAAAAGGTTTGATATATTGTTAATGAAACAATTAATGAAACTGATAAGTTTTGGTTTTATGAAGGTAAAATAAAAACAATACAAACCATTATTGATAAAAGTTGGTTTGATGAACTTTATATTGTATCAAAGAAGTACAAATGGTTAATTGCTATCAATCATCATGATATTTTAATTGCAACCGGGGAAATAATGCCGGATAAATTAAGAAAATTGGAAATAAGATAAATACAAAAAATCTTCGTCTAAAATTTAGACGAAGATTTTTTATAGATAAGCTTTATGATTTCAAAAATAGAAAACCTGAAGAAACTCTTTAAATTATTCTTTAGCTGCTAAATATCTTTCTGCATCAAGTGCTGCCATACATCCAGTCCCCGCAGCAGTAATCGCCTGACGATATACATGGTCTGCAGCATCACCTGCTACGAAAACACCCTCAACATTTGTTTTAGATGTTCCCGGAACATTGATAATGTAACCAGTTTCGTCAAGTGTGATATAATCTTTAAATATATCTGTATTTGGTTTGTGACCAATAGCTACGAAAAATCCTGTAGCAGGAATTTCAATAACTTCAGCGGTAGTTTTGTTCAAAGCTTTAATCGCATGTACTACATTTCCGTCACCTAAAACTTCTACTGTGTCATGATTCATTAAAATCTCAATATTTTCAGTTTTACGAACGCGTTCTTCCATAATTTTAGAAGCTCTGAATTTTTCGCTTCGTACCAGCATCGTCACTTTTTTACAAAGTTTTGATAAGTAATGTGCTTCTTCACAGGCAGAATCTCCTGCTCCAACAATTACTACTTCCTGATTACGGTAGAAGAACCCATCACAAACCGCACAGGCAGAAACTCCCCCACCCATATTCAGATAATGCTGTTCTGATGGCAATCCAAGGTATTTAGCTGAAGCACCTGTTGAAATAATTACGGTTTCACAGTGCAATTCTATCTTATCGTTAATCCAAACTTTATGAATATCTCCTGAAAAATCAACCTTTGTAGCCCATCCGTCACGTATATCCGCCCCAAAACGTTTTGCCTGTTCCTGTAACTGGATCATCATTTCCGGTCCTGTAACCCCATCAACATAACCCGGAAAATTTTCAACTTCATTTGTCGTTGTCAACTGACCTCCTGGCTGCATTCCTTGATATAAAACCGGGTTCATATTTGCTCTGGCAGCATAAATAGCAGCAGTGTAGCCTGCCGGACCAGAACCAATAATAAGGCATTTAATTTTTTCGATTGTATCTGACATAATATTATGGTTGTGTTAATAATTATGTTGCAAAAATAAGTTTTTATTGTTGGAAAAAATAATACGATTAATCAGTTTTTATTATTCTAAAATAGAGAGCTGTAAATCTGTTATATAAAACACATTTGACAAATTAAGAAGAAAATTAACTGAGACAAGATTACAGAATTATCCTGAAAAGCAACTAACTTTTTTAAATTTTCAATGATTTTCCTCTGATATAACAGGCAATTTGTAGATTAGCCTCTGTATAATTGTCAGCCATATACTTGAAAACAGCATCGTGAAAGTTATCACAGAAAGCGTAATTTGATGGATATAGCTATCAACAAGTCCAAGGGAAGCAGCGAGAGTTACCAGTACAAAGCTGAATTCACCAATTTGTGACAGAAGCCCTCCTCCATAAAGACTGTCTCGCAAATTATTTCCGGTAACCTTAAAAAGTATGGTATTAATAAAACTGTTAATCACTAATACACTGATTGCAATCATGATAATTATACCTGCATTATTACTGACAAAGTTGATATCAAGCTGCAGTCCAATGGCAAGAAAAAAGAAAGCCATAAAGAAAACCCTAAAAGGAATTAATGCTTTTCCAAGCCATCGTGTTGCTTTATCCTGACCAATTATAATTCCGCCTGCAAATGCCCCAAATGCTGGAGAAAGCCCAAACCATGAACTAAACCAGGCCATTCCAAAACAGATGCAAAAACCAATAAAAACTTGCAGATCATGATCGGCAATTATTTCTCTCCGCATAGGAATCTGAAAAAGCTTTTTCGTAATTGCAGCTCTCAGTAAAAGTAGTATTAATACTCCACCTATACATACTTTTACAAGCTCGAAAATAGTTATGTTAGTGCCCGAGATAAAATTCAGGGATAAAATCATAGGAATAACCAGTACATCTTGTACTAAAAGTACTCCACAGGTTATAATCCCCAACTGACTTTTAATTTCTCCGGTTCTTTCCAAATATTGAAAAACTATTGCAGAACTGCTAAGACTTATTACAAACGACTGTAACACTATTGTATTCAATGCCCATCCAGCCTTCCCTCCTATTAAATATATACATATAAAACTCAATACAATCTGAACAAACGCAATAAGAAAGGGTTTATAAAAATTTTGGCTAAAGTGGCGTAAATCTATATCAGCACCTATGGAAAACATCAAAAGTACAATTCCTATTTCTCCCAGATCTGCCACTACTTCAGGAGCGTGAATTATATTTAAAACATTAGGACCTAGAAGTACCCCAGATACTATATAAGCAATAAAGTATGGCTGTTTAAAACGCCGCAGTAAGAGAATCAGAAATAAAACCACACAGGAAAGCACAGCTATTCCTGAGAATAATTGTGAGGACATAGTATAAGATGATTTATAAAAAAACAATAAAAGCCACCCTAAAAAAGGGCAGCTTTGCACAAGGGTAAAAAAACGAAATTAAGCAATTTCGATCATTCTTGGAGGTTTTTGCTTAGCTTCTTCTTTTTTTGGAATAGATAAATGGAGAAGTCCATTTTCATAACGGGCACTGATTTTGTCCTCGTCTACCACGTTTTTAGGAAGTTCAAAACTTCTCTGGAATGACTGGTAACTGAATTCCCTGCGTGTAAAATTCTCCTGTTCACTAGTACGCTGATTTTGTTTTTCTGATGAAATTGTCAGCAGGTTACCGTCAAGTGTTACTTTGAAGTCATTTTTGTCCAGACCAGGGGCAGCGACTTCTACTTCATAATTTTCTGAAGTTTCTTTGATGTTTACTGATGGCAGCGTAGTGCTTGTAGTTGAAAAATTGTTGCTTTCCCAATTGAAAAGCTCACGGCCAAAAACGTCATCAAAAAACGTACGTGGCAAACCATTAAGGCTTCCGTTTCTCTTGATAAGATTCATAACATTTTACTTTAAAATTGTTTAACAATATTTTTTTGAACATACACTGAGTAGCAGTGCATCAGGTCTAAAAACCAAAATTATGCCAATCAAAAAAAATGACATTTTTTCAGTTTTTACTATCTAAGCCAATTTTATTTATAGCAAATTATTATAAAATCTGATGCGATTTTTCAAAATTTTTATTCAGATATTTTAAAATATTTATAAAAAATAGTTCTCAGTATAAAATTTAAAATACTGACAATTTTGCAATCTCCATCTGAAAAACTGTCAACTTTTAAGAATGCACATTAACTTAAGCCGTAAATGGATCCAATTTTTAGAATTTAAAGTTATGTATTGAGATTATAATACATAACTTTAAATTCTAAACTTAGTGAAGATGATTGCAATTAATATCAATCTGTTTTTACAAAAAAAATCCCCTTAAATCATACGATTCAAGGGGGATTTTTATAACACTATGAGTTTAGTGTCGGGGTGGCAGGATTCGAACCTGCGGCCTCCTGCTCCCAAAGCAGGCGCGATAACCGGGCTACGCTACACCCCGTAAGCGGGTGCAAATATATAACTATTTTTGGCTTATCCAAAACAATTTTAGAAATAAGAAAAAATTAAATTAAAATTCACAAAAGTCACCTTAATATTAATCGGCTAAATCGGAAATCAGAACATTTTTTACTAAACAACAATTTATAGTAAAGCAAAGCAAGTTAGGGAATTTAGCTTAAAACGTTTCAAACACCCATCAAACAAAGGCTAAGCAAGGTTTCACAAATGTTAACAAAATAGATTTTCAAAAACCATAAATAATTGTATTTTTACGGTTCAAAATTCAGAAAATAAATGGGCAAAATCATTGCTATTGCTAATCAAAAAGGAGGCGTTGGAAAAACTACTACATCAGTAAATCTTGCTGCCTCATTAGGTGTTTTAGAGAAAAAAGTGTTATTGATCGATGCTGATCCTCAAGCCAATGCCACATCTGGTCTTGGAATTGATGTGGAAACAGTTGAAACCGGAACTTACCAGATTCTTGAACACACTGTAACACCAAAAGAAGCTATTCTAAAATGTACAGCTCCAAATGTTGACGTGATACCTGCTCACATTGATCTTGTTGCGATCGAAATTGAGCTGGTTGATAAAGAAAACCGTGAATACATGCTTAAAAAAGCATTAGAAGAAGCTAAGAAAGAGTATGATTTTATTATAATCGACTGTGCACCTTCTTTAGGATTATTAACTTTAAATGCTTTAACAGCTGCTGATTCTGTAGTTATTCCGATTCAGTGTGAATATTTTGCACTTGAAGGATTAGGAAAGCTATTGAACACTATTAAAAGTATTCAGAAAATACATAATCCTGACCTGGATATTGAAGGATTATTGCTAACCATGTATGACTCAAGATTACGTTTGTCAAATCAGGTTGTTGAAGAGGTTCAAAAGCACTTTAACGATATGGTTTTTGAAACCGTTATTCAGCGAAATGTAAAATTAAGTGAAGCCCCAAGTTTTGGAGAAAGCATCATTAATTATGACGCAACAAGCAAAGGAGCAGTAAATTACATTAATTTAGCTCAGGAAATTATAAAGAAAAACAGCAAATAGTTTTTATGACAAAAGCAATTAAAAAACAAGCCTTAGGAAGAGGATTATCAGCATTATTAAAAGATCCGGAAAATGACATTACATCAGTAGAAGACAAAAATGCTGACAAAGTTGTTGGAAACATCATTGAGCTTGAAATAAGTGCTATCGAAATAAATCCGTTTCAGCCCAGAAGTAATTTCAATGAGGAATCTTTACGTGAATTAGCCACTTCTATCAAAGAACTTGGTGTAATTCAACCTATTACTGTTCGAAAATTAGAATTTAATAAATACCAGTTAATTTCGGGGGAGCGTCGTTTGCGTGCTTCGACTTTGATAGGTTTAACACATATTCCTGCTTACATCCGTATTGCTAATGATAATGAATCATTGGTAATGGCTTTGGTTGAAAATATTCAGCGTCATGATCTAGACCCTATTGAAATTGCACTTTCGTACCAACGGCTGATGGATGAAATCCAGTTAACTCAGGAACAAATGAGTGAACGTGTTGGTAAAAAACGTTCTACGATTGCCAATTATTTACGTCTTCTAAAATTAGACCCAATCATTCAGACAGGTATCCGCGATGGCTTTATCAGTATGGGGCATGGAAGAGCTATTATCAATATTGAAGATCTGGACATCCAGACCGATATTTACCAAAAAATAGTGAGCCAAAACCTATCAGTACGTGAAACTGAGACTTTAGTTAAAAATTATCACGAAAGCCTGCAGCCCAAAGCAGAAGGAAAACCAAAAGCAGCTTCTTCATTTGTAGTTAAAGAAACGCAAAAAAACACATTCAATGACTATTTTGGTTCAAAAGTTGATATAAAAGTTGCCGGAAACGGAAAAGGAAAAATTACAATCCCGTTTAACTCAGAAGCCGACTTTAACAGAATTATAAAATTAATAAACGGATAGTGAATAAAATTGTCCCCATAAGCCTATTGTTCTTTCTCTCAGGAACCGTCTCTTTTTTTGCTCAGGTAAAACAAGAAACGGTTTTAGTCGCTAAAGACACTTCTAAATTAGAAGAAATAGACCCACTGAGACCAGCAAAAGCTGCCTTTTACTCAGCAATTTTACCCGGCTTAGGACAGGCATACAATAAAAAATACTGGAAAATCCCTTTGGTATATGGCGCAATTGGTACAAGTATGTATTTTTATCTTGATAATCAAAAAAAATATCGAGAAGCAAGAAATGAATACAAAAGAAGACTGGAGGGTTATGAACCAAACGAAAAATTTGCGAGGCTTGATGACTCCCGTCTTATTGCAGCCCAAAAGTTTTATCAGCGTAATCGCGATTTATCATCATTGTTTGTCGTTGGTTTTTATGCTTTAAATATCATTGATGCTAATGTTGATGCTTCTCTGATACAATTTAATGTGAATGAAAGATTATCTGTGCGTCCGGAAATCTACCCTACAGATGTAACTTTTAAACCAAATGTAGGACTAACTTTTAATTACAACTTTTAAATAGTTTTTTCACTATCTATTTAAATAAAAAAACATATAAGAAAATGAAAATTGCACTTTTAGGATACGGAAAAATGGGTCAGGTAATCGAAAGAATTGCTCTGGAAAGAGGGCATGAAATTGTACTGAAAAAAGATGAATTCAATACATATGACGGCCTTTCAACAGCAGATGTTGCCATAGATTTCAGTGTTCCCACAGCCGCTGTAGCTAATATTTCAAGTTGTTTTCATGCCAATGTCCCGGTAGTTTCAGGAACAACAGGCTGGTTAGATCATTATGATGAAGTGGAAGCTCTTTGCAACGAAAAACAAGGCGGCTTCATCTCTAGTTCAAACTTTAGTTTAGGCGTTAATATTTTTTTCGGTTTGAATGAATATCTGGCTAAAATCATGAGTCAGTTTGATTCTTACAAAGTATCAATGGAAGAAATCCACCATACTCAAAAGTTAGATGCACCAAGCGGAACAGCTATTTCATTAGCAAAAGGTGTCATTGAAAACAGTGCTTATGCAAATTGGACGATGGAAGATCCTAAGTCAAATGAAATTCATATTGAAGCTAAAAGAATTGGTGATGTTCCAGGGACGCATACTGTAACTTACGATTCTATCGTTGACAGCATCGAATTAAAACATACTGCCCATAATCGTGAAGGCTTTGCCCTTGGAGCTGTTATTGCCGCTGAATGGCTTGCTGGCAAAAAAGGCATCTACACGATGAAAGACGTTTTAAATCTGGAATCTAAATAAAATCCAAAAAATAATATTCTGAAATTTCAGAACTAAAACATAAAACTATGACACTTTATCTTTGGTTTGTTTTTTTCTTAGCAGTACAAATAATCCATTTTCTGGGTACCTGGAAGTTATATCAGGCTGCGGGTCGTAAGTCTTGGGAAGCAGCAATTCCCGTTTATAATTCAATTGTTTTAATGAAAATTATCGGACGCCCAACCTGGTGGACAATCCTGCTTTTCATACCCATAATCAATCTGATTATGTTCCCTGTAGTTTGGGTAGAAACTTTGAGAACATTTGGAAAAAAATCAACATTAGATACCTTTTTAGGCATTTTTACTCTAGGGTTTTATATTTATTATGTCAATTATACCCAAAAATTAGAGTACAATTCAGATAGGAAATTAACCCCTGAGAACAGAGCTGCCGACACCGTTAGCTCTCTGCTTTTCGCTATAATTGTAGCAACTTTGGTACATACTTATGTTGTACAGCCGTTTACAATCCCAACATCCTCATTAGAGAAATCATTATTAATTGGTGATTTCCTATTTGTGAGCAAGGTAAACTACGGCCCTCGTGTTCCAATGACCACTGTAGCGTTACCAATGGTTCACGACTCTATTCCTTTAACAAAAAAGAAATCTTACTTAAGCTGGCCACAATTACCTTATTTTAGGCTTCCGGCTTTAGAAAAAATAAAGCGAAATGACATTGTCGTTTTTAACTGGCCGGTCGATACAGTACATTACTTCTTTGAGCCAAAAGGAAAACCGGGTGTTATAAAACCAATTGACAAAAAATCAAATTATGTAAAACGCTGTGTAGGAATTCCGGGCGACAGCTTATCAATAAAGGATGGATTCGTTTATATTAATAATAAAAAACTAATCCTTCCTGAAAGGGCAAAACCACAATATTCGTATGCTGTAGCGTTAGACGGAAAGACACCTATTGATTTTGAATCTCTTTTAAAAGAACTTAAGGTCAATCTTGTTGACGTTATGGGATTTAAGGATGAAGCAAAAAGAGATACTTTATATTTTGCAGCTTTAACAGAAGAAAGTGTTCAACGTTTAAAAAACACTCCCGGAATTACGAATGTAAAAAGGCAAATTTCTAAAGGAAATGATAATTCTATATTCCCTCATATCAACAAATGGAATCAGGATAATTTTGGTCCGATATATATTCCCGAAGCAGGAAAAACAGTTGCTTTAACAAATGAATCATT
This sequence comes from Flavobacterium gyeonganense, assembly GCF_029625295.1. Lineage (NCBI taxonomy): Bacteria > Pseudomonadati > Bacteroidota > Flavobacteriia > Flavobacteriales > Flavobacteriaceae > Flavobacterium > Flavobacterium gyeonganense. The sequence goes on from NZ_CP121112.1 coordinate 1,192,509, forward strand.
GCCATTTTACAAAGACATCATCACTACTTACGAAGGCAATACTTTAGAGTTGCAGGGTTCAAAATTTTTAATAAACGGCAAACAGGCAAACACATATACTTTCAAACAAAACTATTATTGGATGATGGGTGACAACCGTCATAACTCTGAAGACAGCCGCTACTGGGGATATGTTCCTGAAAACCACATTGTAGGAAAACCGGTTTTCATCTGGATGAGCTGGGATACCAACGGAAAAGGCATTAATAAAGTACGTTGGGACAGGGTTTTTACAACAGTTGATGGCGAAGGTCAGCCGCAATCCTATTTTAAATATTTCCTTATAGCATTAGCAGTATTTTTTATTGGAGAATATTTTTGGAAAAAAAGAAAAGAAAATAAAGCATAAATAAAAATAGTTATTTTAGTTTCAGGTTTCAAGTTTCAGGTTCGTATAAAACTTGAAACCTGAAACCTGAAACTTTTAAACAAAAAACAAAAACATGAATTCCTTATTACTTCCCACCTATTTTCCGTCAATTAGCCATTTCGCAGTTATGGTTCAATCTGAAAATATCATTTTTGAAATGGAAGATAATTTTCAGAAACAGACTAACAGAAACCGTACCTATATCTATAGTCCAAATGGAATTCAGTTATTAAACATCCCTATTAAACACTCTAAATCAGCACATCAAAAAACAAAAGATGTTTTGATTGAAAATGAATTCGACTGGCAAAAACAGCATTTTAAATCTTTGGAAGCAGCTTACAGAAGCTCTCCTTTTTTTGAATTTTTCGAAGACGACATTCTTCATGTATTCGAAAAAAAACATACTTTTTTAATGGATTTAAACATGGAAGTCCTGGAAACAGTTACCAAATGTTTACGAATGAAATTAGAATTTGGAAAAACGACTGAATATTTTCATGACGCAGAAAATGTTGCTGATTTCAGATATCTGGCTAATGGAAAAAAAGATCAGAATTCATTTGAAAAATATCCTCAGGTTTTCGATGACAAACATGGTTTTATAAACAATTTAAGCGTTTTGGACTTACTTTTCAATGAAGGAAAATTCGCAATGGATTATTTAAAAACACAGAAAATTATATAAAATTAACTATGGTTGTAAGTTGTGAATTATTAGTTTTCTTTTCATATCACTATTAACTTTCACTTTCGCCTTTGGTTAAAAATCATTCTATTGAAAGCCTTGCCATGATGGGATAATGATCTGAATTTTCAAAATCAGAAAAACTTTCAAACTGTTTTACCTTCATTTTAGGATCAGTAAAAATATAGTCGATTCTGGCAGGATAATATTTAAATTTATAAGTAGCGCCAAAACCTTCGCCTGCTTCTTCAAAAGTGTCTTTTAGTTTTCCTTTTATATTTCGATAGACATAAGAAAAAGGGCTGTTATTCATGTCCCCACAAATAATAATCGGGTATTTACATTGTTTGATATTTTCTTTAAAAATCTCCGCCTGCTCTTGCTGCTGTCTAAATCCTTTACTTATTCTGGCCAGTATTCGCTGTGATTTTTTTTGATTAACATTATCAATATCATCCGAAATTTCATTTACATCAGGCGAAATTTTAATAGACTGTAAGTGCATATTGTAAATCCTGATTATGTCCTTACCTCGTTTTATATCAGCATAAACTACATTATTATCCGAATTCGGAAAAATAATATTGCCTTCATTTATAATAGGAAACTTCGAAAAAATAGCCTGTCCTGTTTTGATTTTCTTCCCATCAATAAAAATATAACGGTGCGGATATACTTTTAGATCCAGATGCGCAGAATTGGAATACTCCTGAATACACAAAATATCAGGATCTTTCTCATCTATAAATACTTTTATATTATCAGGAATATCATCACGTTCGAGCCATTTAAAAACATTAAAGAGACGAACATTATAACTCATTACAGAGAAGTCCTTTTCGTCATTCACATATTCTTTACCTGATATTTTATAAAATTTACTAATAAATGTAATACCTGTCAACAATACCAATCCGGACAAAATAAGACGTTTTTTAAACTGAATTCCCCAATAAATAAAGAATAACCCGTTTGCAACAAAAAAGGCCGGCATAAACAATGTGAGCACCGATAAAAGCGGAAAACTTTTAGGTGCTAAAAAAGGCAAAATATAGATGCTAAATGTAAGAACAGTCAGTACTATATTTAAAAAAAACATTATTTTATTAAACCAGGAAAGGTTTTTCATATTATTTTGCTAAAGATTATTTTCCAGCTTTAAATAGAAACTCTTTTTCTTCTTTAGTAAGACAATCATAACCGGACTGACTGATTTTGTCTAAAATTTCATCAATTTGCTGTTGCGTTTTGTCTTTTGTAACAATCCTTGATGTCGCTTTTTCTATAGGTTTTTGATAATTTTTATGCACTTTTTTAAATGGGGTTGAAGGGGATTTTCTAAAAAGATTAGCAAAAAAATCTAATATTTTAGAAATGATGATACTTAAATCTGTACCATTCTGGAGTAATTTAATATAAGCAAATCCGAAGAAGGCACCAGCCAAATGTGAGATATGTCCTCCTGTATTATCCAACCTTAATTGCATCAAATCTAAAATCAGGATTACGCCTGTGATATGCCATAATTTTACATTTCCAATCAACAATAAACGAACATCCATCAATGGCTGATATGTTGTTGCCGCAACCAAAATTGCCATAATTGCAGCAGAAGCTCCGACTATTGGTGCCGAAATATTTAAAAAATAATAACTTAATGCGAAGGTAATTCCTGCAAACACAGCACCTAAAATATACAATCCCAGATATTGTTTTTGAGTAAAAAAGGTCAAAAATAACTGGCTTGCAAAATTCAAAACCATCATATTAAACAATAAATGCAAAAATGAAGAATGGAAAAATGCATACGTTAAAAATGTCCAGGGCTTAAATAGAAAAACATTTGGATCTGAAGAAAGTGCCAACCAGTCTGGATATGCAAATCCGCCACCTGAATATTGATAAAAAAACACTAATGAAATCAGAAAACAAGCAATATTCCAATAGATCAAACGTAGTGAAACTCCTCCTATCTTATATTGTAATTTTAAATCATCCAGAATATTCATAAAAGCTTCTTTTTCGTTTTATTAATTATTAAAGTTAAAAATTAATTCCAACGATTGTTATTAAACTGATTTTTTTCCAGTATAACATCATTAAAAAACCAGTTATTGCGCCTCCTATATGAGCAAAATGGGCTATACCTGTGCCTCCGCTTCCAAACAATGACCCTCCTTTAAAACCTAAGAATAAATCGACAGCTAAAATTCCCGGAACAAAATATTTTGCCTTGATTGGTATTGGTACAAACATTAAAGCAAGCTCTGCATTAGGAAACATAAAAGCAAAAGCAGTCAACAAACCATAAATAGCACCTGAGGCCCCAACAATTGTCCCGATGTAAGCATTTGTAAAGCCATCAAATTGTGTTACCGAAACCAAATCCTGCCATCTTGTATCTATTTTTCCTTCTCCTAAAAGTTTTAAAATATCTTCCTTTTGAAAACCATGACTGGTCAATACATTAATAGTATCCTGAAAAAAATAATAGTTTACAGCTGTATGCAACAAAGCCGATCCTAATCCACATGAAATATAAAAAAACAAAAATTTCTTGCCTCCCCAAAAATGCTCCAAAGCTGAACCAAAGGAAACCATTGCAAACATATTGAAAGCAATATGCATGATTCCACCATGCATAAACATATGTGTAATAGGCTGCCAAACCTGAAAACCTGGATTTTCAGGAAAAAACATAGCCAGGTACTCATAGGAAATGGGTACAAGTTGTGAACCAATAAAAAAAATAATATTAATAATAAGCAATTGTTTTACAACTGGAGTCATATTCATCATAAGGCAAACTTTTTATCTATATCTTCCACACGCATGGTAATGAAAGTAGGTTTTTGAAAAGGTGAAATATTAGGATCTTTACAGGCAAATAATCCATTTACTAAATTATCCTGCTCTTTTTCGGTTAAATAAGACCCGGTTTTAACCGCTAAACTTTTGGCCATTGATTTGGCTATTGTATCATTTTGACTGTAACTGCTGGCTGGAATTCCGTCTTGTAAATCACTTAATAATTCTTCGATTACAAGAGAAACTTCGCTTTCGGTAATATTAACAGGAATTCCTGAAATCACAACATGATCAGATTGTGTTTCTTCGAAAACAAAGCCTGTTGTTTCTAATGAAGGTTTAAGCTCTTCTATCAATGCCATTTCATCTGATGAATAAAACAAATTCAATGGAAACAACAATTGCTGACTTGAAGCCTGATTTACCGTCATGTTCAGCAAAAATTGTTCATATAAAATACGCTGATGAGCCCGCTGCTGATCCACAATTACCATTCCTGATTTTATCGGCGAAACGATATATTTTTTATGTATCTGATATGTTTTTTGGCTTGCCTGCTCTACTTCATCATCATTAAAGAGTGAAGAAGTAACTTCCTCATTTTCGAATGTAAATGGTGAACTTTCAATGCTTTCTGCATTATCTAAATCCAGCCCAACATACAAACTTTCCCAGCTTGCTGTTGGTTCAACTCTTTTAGAATAACCTGAATAAGATGAACCTGAATGCAAGGTCCCTGAAGATGATGATCCGGAACTATAACCCGACCCCAAACCGGCTTTTGAATAATGCTGATTTGTTTTGTCATCCGTAAAAGGATTAAAATTTCCATCAACCTGAATCGTGGGTGTTTCGGCTTCTAAATCTTTATAGTGATAAGGTGTATCCAAATTCGAATCCCGATCAAAATCAAGAACCGGCGCTACATTAAACTGACCTAAACTATGTTTAATCGAAGCCCTTAGAATAGCATACAAAGCCTGTTCATCATCAAACTTTATCTCTGTCTTTGTTGGATGAATATTAATATCGATTGTATTCGGCGGAACTTGCAGGTATAAGAAATAACTTGGCTGTGAGCCATCTTTTAAAAGCCCTTCGTAAGCAGCCATAACTGCATGATGCAAATAACCACTCTTTATAAAACGATCGTTTACAAAAAAGAACTGCTCGCCCCTGCTTTTCTTGGCAAATTCCGGTTTACATACAAACCCCTGAATGTTTATAATTTCAGTATCTTCATTAACAGGAACCAATTTTTCATTCGTTTTTCCTGACATTATACCCACTATACGCTGGCGATAACCTGAAGCCGGCAAATTATACATCTCGCTTCCGTTGTGATAAAAAGTAAAATGAATATTTGGATGCGCCAAAGCAACACGTTGAAATTCATCCATAACATGACGAAATTCAACCGTATCCGATTTGAGAAAATTACGTCTGGCAGGAATATTAAAAAATAAATTTTTAACCGCAAAAGAAGTTCCTTTTGGTAAAACTGCTACTTCCTGCGAAATAAATTTACTTCCTTCAATAACAATATGCGTTCCTAATTCCTCCTGATCCTGTCTGGTTTTCATTTCCATATGAGCAATCGCCGCAATCGAAGCTAAAGCTTCTCCACGGAAACCTTTAGTACACAACGAAAACAAATCTTCGGCCTGACGAATTTTTGAGGTCGCATGACGTTCAAAACACAAACGCGCGTCAGTAACACTCATTCCTTTGCCATTATCAATCACCTGAACTAGTGATTTTCCAGCATCTTTTATAATCAATTTAATATCAGTCGCATTAGCATCAACTGCATTTTCTAAAAGCTCTTTTACAACCGAAGCAGGTCTTTGTACTACCTCTCCGGCAGCAATTTGATTGGCAACATGATCAGGAAGTAATTGAATAATACTCGACATTGAAAATTTTAGATTGTAGATTAACGATTTAAGATTTTTGATATAAAATCTAAACCAAGGTGTACAAATTTAATGAATTTCTATTGGCTTTTAGAATTTCATAAGTCATAAAAAAAACAAAAAACCTATACTATTTTACACAGTATAGGTTTATAATAGTAAAAAAATGTGTTTTTATTCGTTCTCAATTTTTCTGGGAGTCTCTTCAATCTGAATCGCCCCTGAAGAGAGCAATGGCTGACTAAAAGGATGCGAAATAGAAGCCTGCTGACGAATGTAAGCCATTTTTATGGCAGCAATAGCGGCTTCTGTCCCCTTGTTCCCGTGAATCCCTCCGCTTCTGTCAATTGACTGTTGCATTGTATTATCTGTCAGGACGCAAAATATTACAGGGATATCCGTCTGAACATTCAGATCTTTAATTCCTTGTGTTACACCTTCACAAACAAAATCAAAATGTTTTGTCTGTCCCTGAATCACACAACCAATTACAATAACTGCATCTACATTTTGTGTCTGCAACATTTTTTTTGCACCATAAATCAATTCAAAACTTCCCGGAACATTCCAGCGGATAATTTGCTGTGCAGGAACATCGCAGTCAATTAGTGCTTCAAAAGCACCATTATAAAGTCCTTCGGTTATAGTGTCATTCCACTCAGAAACAACAATCCCAAATCGAAAATCTTTCGCATTTGGGATTGTGTTTTTATCGTATTCTGATAAATTTTTATTTTCGGTAGCCATTTGTAGTATATTAGAATTTAAATTTACGATTGCTAAAATACGAATCTAAAATATAAAATCTGAACTCAAAAGTATAATTATTGCGCTAATCCAATCAAGGCATCAACTGAAGCTGCTTCCGGAGTTCCGTCAAAGTTCTCTTTAATATCTGTAAGGTATTTCAGAGCATCTTCTTTTTGTCCTAAAGCTATAGCGGTTTTACCTGCTTTTAATAAAAAACGAGGTGTTGTGAAATCATTTTTATTAGACTCAGCAGCTTTTACATAATAATCAAGAGCTTCTTTTTGATTGTTTTTTTGAGAATAAGCATCTCCAATTGCACCTTTAGCCAAAGCGCTTAAAATCATGTCATCTGATTTAAACTCTCCTAAATATTTGATCGCCTCGTCAAATTTACCAGTGTTCAAATAAGCCATACCAGCATAATAATTAGCTAAGTTCCCTGCATCAGTTCCTGAATATTCATCAGCAATTTTGACAAATCCGAATTTACCTTCAGAACCATTCAAAGCCAATTTGTATAATGAATCGCTTGCTACACCATCAGTAGCTTTTTGGAAATTTTGCTGTGCAACAAACATTTCGTTAGCAGCTTCATCCTGTTTAGGAGCTTCAATAAATTTTTGGTAAGCCAAATAGCCAATAGTTAATACAGCAATACCAGCAACTAAACCAATAATGATTTTTTGATTTTTAGCAACCCAATCCTCAGTTCTTGAAGCAGTTTCATCTAATTTTGAAAAAACACCAGCAGTTGTACTGTCTTTTTCATCAATTACTACCTGTGTTTCTTCAGTTACTTCTTTAACTTCCTTTTCCTTTGGTGCTTTATATCCTCTTTTATTGTAAGTAGCCATTTAAAATTAATTTAGTGAACGGCAAAAATAAAATTTTTATTGAAACTGAAGTAAAAAAAAACAATTTTATCACTATTTTAAAAAAAATATTTTCGATAATGATAATTACTTTCATATTGACACTAAAATAATTCATTCCAAAACACACTAAAAGCCTAATATATCGATAATTTTCGATAATTTGCACCCTTAAATATTTGCTATTTCTAAACATCATATTTTACCTATTAAGGTGCCTAAAAAATGCATTTAAACAAGATTTCCTTATTCAATTACAAAAATTTCTCCGAAATCAGTTTCGATTTTGACCGTAAAATCAATTGTTTTGTCGGCAAAAACGGAATTGGCAAGACCAATGTGCTTGATGCCATTTACCATCTGGCTTACGGAAAAAGCTATTTCAATCCCCTTGCCGTTCAAAACATAAAACACGGAGAAGAGTTTTTTGTAATTGACGCCGAATTAGAAAAGAATGACAGAAAGGAGCAAATTGTCTGCAGTTTAAAAAAAGGACAAAAAAAGGTTTTAAAAAGAAATGGAAAAGCTTATGATAAATTTTCAGATCATATCGGATTTATTCCGTTAGTCATTATTTCGCCAGCAGACCGTGATTTAATTGTGGAAGGAAGCGAAACGCGCCGTAAATTTATGGATAGCGTGATTTCACAATTAGACTCCACGTATCTGCATCAGCTTATTCAGTATCAGAAAGTAATTGTACAGCGAAATGCTCTTTTAAAATATTTTGCGCTGAACCATACTTTTGACAATGATACCTTATCTATATATAATGAGCAATTAAATGAATACGGAAAATCGATTTTTGAAAAACGAAAAGATTTTCTGGAACAATTTGTACCTATATTTAATGTACACCATCAAGTCATTACAGGTTCTGAAGAATCAGTACAATTAGTTTACGAAAGTCATTTATCCGAAAAAAACTTATTGACACTTTTACAAGAAAACATCAATAAAGATCGTGCCTTACATTATACAACTGTCGGAATTCATAAAGATGATTTGTCTTTTGAAATTGATTCGCATCCCATAAAAAAATTCGGTTCACAAGGTCAGCAGAAATCATTTTTGATTGCCTTAAAACTGGCTCAATTTGAATTTTTGAAGAAACAAAGCGGTGTAAAACCTATTTTACTTTTTGACGATATTTTTGACAAACTTGATGAAACCCGTGTTTCTAAAATTATCGAAATGGTAAACAGCGAAACTTTTGGGCAGCTTTTTATTTCGGATACACATCCGGAAAGAACCGAAACAATTGTAAAATCTACACATCAGAGTTATAAGATATTTAATTTGTAATTTTATAAAGAATTCAGAAGTTAAAAAACAACTGCAATAAAAAAAATTAGATTATGCTCACAAAAGAATCATTGCAATTTTTAGACGATTTAAAAAAGAACAATAACAGAGACTGGTTTCAGGATAACAAAAAGCGTTATGAAATATTCAAAAAAGACTATCATCAACTGGTAAGTGATTTTCTGGATGCAATGAAACCTCTTGATCCTTCATTAGAATTATTAGAAGTTAAAAACTGTACTTTCAGAATCAATCGCGATATTCGATTTTCTAAAGACAAATCGCCTTATAAAGCCCATTTAGGCGTTTGGATGTCAGCTGGCGCAAAAGGCGCCAATCGTTCCGGATATTATGTCCATATCGAAAAAGGAGCGAGTTTTATCGCTGGCGGATTTTATTCACCTGAAGCAGAAGATTTGAAAAAAGTCCGCAAAGAAATTGCCTTTTTCTATGATGATTTACAGGAAATCCTAAATGATAAAAACTTCAAAAAAGAGTTCGGGAGTTTAGACATAAATGAAAACAACTCTCTGAAAAGCATGCCTCGAGGTTATGAAAAAGATCATCCGGCAATTGAATTTCTAAAACTGAAAAGTTTTACGGCAACTCAAAAATACGATATCTCTGAAGTAACCCAGAAAGATTTCGTTTCAAAAATGAGTAAAAAACTAATCGCTTTGAAGCCTCTAAACGAATTTATCAATCGTGCATTAGAAACTGAGGAATAAAAAGATAAATCGCCACAAATACACGAATCAATATAAATAATATTACTCAATATAAATTCGTGATCCCGATAGCTATCGGGAGTGGCGGAAAAACTTTTATAAATGAAAAGAAAAATACTTTTTCTTGGTGAATCATATCGCGCTGATGCCATCACATGGATGAAAGGCCTGAAAGAATTTGGTGATTTTGAAATCATTACCTGGGAACTTCAGACACCAAACAGTTCCAGATTCAAACGTATTCTAGAATATTTCTTATCTCCTGTTTCAATTCGAAAAATAATCAGGAAAGAAAAACCGGACATGGTTATTGCAGAAAGAACAACCAGTTATGGTTTTCTTGCTGCATTATCAGGCTCTAAAACCATTGCAATTGCACAACAAGGACGAACCGATTTATGGCCTGAAGAATCTAAATTGTATCCTTATAAAAAATTCATTCAGAAATATGCTTTCAAAAAAGCGAATTTAATTCACGCCTGGGGTCCAGTGATGGCAGTTCACATGAAAACAACCGGCGTTGACATGAACAAAGTTTTAATTCTTCCTAAAGGAATTGATTTATCACTTTTTACTCCTTTAACCAATAATTCGAACAAAATTGAAGCGATTGTAACGCGTTCGCTTCAACCGGAATATCGACATGATTCGATTTTAAAAGCTTTTGGAATTTTGAACCAGAAAGGAATTGATTTTTCTTTGACTATTGTGGGCGACGGAACAAGACTGCAATTTTTAAAAGATTTAGCGAAAGATTTAAAAATCGAAAACAAAGTGATTTTTACAGGAAGAATCCCAAACACAGAACTTCCAAAACTGTTGCAGCAATCTAATATTTACATCAGCATGCCTATTACCGAAGGTGTCTCGGCATCTTTATTTGAAGCAATGGCTTGTAATTGTTATCCCATAGTTTCAGATATTCCCGGAAATCAAAGCTGGATCACACATCGTGAAAATGGACAGCTCATTGAAATTGATAATATTGAAATGCTGACTGAAGAATTAATTTGGTCTTTTGAAAATGCTGAATCGAGAAATCAGGCGACTATTCGAAATAGAAAGTTTGTGGAAGAGAATGCGAGTTATGATATTAATATGAAGGTTATTGCGGAGAAATATCATGACATACTAAACCTGCAAAATAGTTAACCACAAAGTTCGCAAGGGTTTACGCTATGAATACAAGGCTTTGTGAACTTTGCACAAACTTTGTGTCGTTGCAGTTAAATCAAAACTTATAATTCATACTTTTGAATTCAGATTAAAAAGCCTTTTACATATGGAAATCCAATCCAATTTTTCTTTAAAAAACTACAATACTTTTGGCATTGAAGCCAAAGCCAGACAATTTGTTGCCGTTCATTCTGTTGAGGAATTGAAAAGGGTTTTATCAGCAAACAAAAACGAAAAAAAATCATTTTAGGAGGCGGAAGCAATATGCTTTTAACCAAAGATATTGATGCTCTGGTTATCCATATCGATTTAAAAGGTAAAAAAGTAATTAAAGAAGATGATGATTTTGTCTGGGTTGAAAGTCAGGCCGGCGAAGTTTGGCATGATTTCGTACTTTATACAATTGACAATAATTTTGGAGGATTAGAAAACATGTCACTGATTCCCGGAAATGTAGGCACCACTCCTGTTCAGAATATTGGTGCGTACGGAGCCGAAATCAAAAATACTTTTGTTTCCTGCGAAGCCATGAATATCACTACTCAGGAAATAAAAACTTTCAATAATGCCGAATGTAATTTTGGCTACCGCGAAAGCATCTTCAAAAATGAAGTAAAAGACCAATATATTATTACTTCAGTTATTTTTAAATTAACGAAGCGTAATCATAAAATCAATACTTCATATGGGGATATTTTAACTGAATTGTCAAAAAATAACATTACAGAACCTACATTAAAAGACGTTAGTAATGCTGTAATTGCCATCAGAAAAAGTAAATTACCAGATCCGAAAGAGCTTGGAAACAGTGGCAGCTTCTTTAAAAATCCGATTTTACTGAAGTCCGATTTTGAAAAAATTCAACAGAAATTTCCGGAAATGAAATATTATGAAGTTTCAGAAACTGAAGTAAAAGTTCCTGCTGGATGGCTAATTGAACAAGCTGGTTTAAAAGGAAAACGTTTTGGAGAAGCCGGAGTGCACAAAAATCAGGCTTTGGTTTTAGTAAATTACGGCAATGCAACAGGGCAGGAAATTCTGTCCGTCTCAAAAGAAGTTCAAAAAACGGTTTTTGAAACTTTCGGCATTCATATTGAGGCAGAAGTAAATATTATCTAATACGGCTATCTCAATTATTTTCAGTCTTATAAATGAAAAAACTAAATTTCAAAATTATTCTTATCCAATTCATAGGAATAATATTTTTAATCAACGGTCTTCTGCAGCTTAGATTTTATACCGCAGCAGAAAAAATCATTTATATCAGAAAACACTTTAAAAGCTCACAAACACGAGGTCATGACCCTTTATTTCCTGCTGAAACAGATATTTTTGATTTTTGGTCAAGCATTTATGTGTGGATATTTCTAGGCATGTTACTAGGAATCTGTCTGATTTCTTATATAAATTGGAAAAACAAACTTTCGGCACTGAATAATATTATAATCGCATTGTGTCTATATATCGTTCTAAGACTTAAATTTTTCAGAAGAGGAATTCTATCCGATGTGTTCCATCCTTTCACAGTAACTTTATCTGATGATCTTGCAATACAATTTTTTATTGAAGCAATTATATTCACTTTTATTGGTTCCGTCATTTTATATGTAAGTGCTTATCAAAATTTATTTAATTTTAGAAAAAATAGTAGTAAAAGCTAGTTATAAAATGTACACACCACAGATCTACAAAAATGAAAATCAGGAAGAAATCAGGGCTTTTTTAAAAGAAAACAGTTTTGGAATCCTGATCAATCAGACTAAAGGAAAGTTATGTGCAACTCATATTCCGATAGAATTGGAATTGAATTCTGAAGGGAAAGAAATCTTGCAGGGGCACATTTCAAAACTGAATCCGCAGGCAGAAGGCTTTGCAGAAAATGATCAGGTTTTGGCGGTATTTACCGGTCCACATTCTTACATTTCTTCCTCTTGGTACGATCATGAAAATGTACCAACATGGAATTATATAGCCGTTCATGTTTATGGAAAAATTAAGATTGTAGATTATGAAACTGCTGTAGAACAATTGAAAAAGCTGGTTGATAAATACGAAGTGAATTCGGAAAATCCGGTTCGGGTTGAAGATTTATCTGCCAAAACAATGCGTGAAGCCAAAGGAATCTTTGGATTTGAAATAGAAATTGAAGAAATTCAGGCTGCCAAAAAACTTTCTCAGAACCGCGATGATCTTAATTATAAAAACATCATTTCAGAATTAGAGAAAACTAAAAACGCTCAGTCTATTGCAGTTGCAAAAGAAATGTCAAAATGCCGAAAGTAAATCGGTTTTACCATTGAAAATTAGGAATTCATAAGTACATTTGCACTCGCAAGATTCAGAAATTAAAAGACCATAAAATCATATGCTTATATTTTTACTTTACTTCTTTATTGCTGTTGTATTCATACAAATTTTTTACTACTTAGGGATCTTTGGAAAGTTCGCTTTCGGTAAACCTCAAACCATTACGCCCAAAAAACTTCCGGTTTCTGTAATTGTCTGTGCAAAAAACGAAGAAGAAAATGTAAAAAAATACATTCCGCTTTTAGCAGAACAGAATTATCCTGATTTTGAAATTGTTTTAATTGATGATGCTTCAAGTGACGAGACGCTAGAAGTTTTTGAAGAATTTGAAGAAAAATATTCAAACATCCGATTAGTAAAAGTAAAAAATAACGAAGCATTTTGGGGAAATAAAAAATATGCTTTAACATTAGGTATCAAAGCCTCAACAAAAGACTACTTATTGTTTACAGACGCTGATTGCTATCCAAATTCAAAAGATTGGATTACTGCTATGAGTTCGCAATTTACAATGAACAAAACAATCGTTTTAGGATATGGAGGTTATGAAAAAAAAGAACGCTCTTTATTGAATAAAATTATTCGTTTTGAAACAGTTCTTACGGCAATGCAATATTTTTCATGGGCGAAAGCAGGACTTCCATACATGGGCGTAGGAAGAAATTTAGCTTATAAAAAAGAAGAGTTTTTTAATGTAAATGGATTTATAGATCACATCCAGATTCGTTCCGGTGATGATGATTTATTTGTAAACCAGGCAGCAAACAAAGCAAACACTACCATTGCATATAGTCCTGAAAGTTTCACTTATTCTAAAGCAAAAGAAACCTATAAAGAATGGTTTACCCAAAAAAGAAGACATGTCGCTACAGCAAATTATTATAAGTTTTTTGACAAAATGCAATTAGGTCTTTTTTACAGTTCACAATTATTGTTCTTTTTATTAGTTATTATTTTATTGGCTTTCCAATTCCAATGGATTGCTGTATTGGCATTATTGGCAACCCGATACACGATCGCCTGGATTGTAATTGGGTTTTCAGCCGGAAAATTAAAAGAAAATGACTTAAAAGTTTGGTTTCCTATTGTTGAAATTGTGCTTATATTCACGCAAATCAATATCTTTATAACTAATCTTTTTTCAAAACCAGTAAATTGGAAATAAATTCTAAAATAGAAAAAGCAAAAGAAGGCGATCAGATCGCCTTTACTTTTTTATTAGATTTTTATTGGAATGAAGTGTACGGTTTTATGCTCAAACGTACAGAAAATGAAACTGTTGCCGAAGATATTACTATTGAAACTTTTTCAAAAGCTTTCGACAAAATCGCAAGTTATAATCCCGAATTTCAATTCAACACCTGGTTAATCAGTATTGCAAAAAATGTTTACATTGATTTACTTCGCAAAAAGAAATCCAGTCTTTTTATAGAAATCACTGACAACGAAGATCAGCAGGCATACAACATTGCCGACCCTACCCCATCTGCCGAGGATGCATTAATTAAGGAGCAAAATTTATCCCGTCTGCTTTTATGCATCAAAGAATTAAAACCCCATTATCAGGAAGTCATTCAGTTACGATATTTTCAGGAAATGACATATCAGGAGATTGCACTCAAAATAAATGAGCCTTTAAGCAATGTAAAAGTAAAATTACTTCGGGCTAAAAAATTATTGGCAGAAATTATCGAACGTAACAGATAATTCATTATCTTTAATAAAAGAATAAGATATCAACAGTTTTATTCTTAAAAAAACTCACATTCCACATACCAAACGTTCTTTGTTTTCGTTATTAGTCAAACTAAAAACCTGTCATGCTTATGATTTAATGTTACTTAACCTTTTAAATCTAATTACTATGTCTAAATTAAGCCTTTACGAAACCAAATGGACTGATCTTGTTTTCGAGAACAAAAACAAAGAGTACGGCGCGTACCAATTACGTCAGGAGAATACCAAAACAACTGTTACTGCACTTTTTACGGCGTTATTATTGATCGCTACATTAGGAAGTTTGTCTATGTTGGCTGGTAAATTCACAACATCATCTACTGTAATTGAAAATCTTCCTCCCATAGATGAAGTAATTAGGACAGTAGATCTAGATCAGATAATACAACCTAAAACAGAAGAAGCAGTTGCTCCGCCAGCACAGCAACAGCAAGCTGTCACACAAGTAACACAAGCTAGTCAGTTAGTAAATCCTGTTGTCACTGCTACTAAGGATGCCGTACAAGACATTGCGCCAAACAAAGACAATGCTACAGTAGTAGATAATACTTCTATCGGAACAGGGACAGCCGTTAATGCGATGCCAGGCTCCGGAGGCGGAAATGGAGCAGGAACAGGAACTCAACCAGCAACAGGAGACACAGGAAATTCAGTTGTAAGTACAGCCATTTTAGACAAAATGCCGGAATTCCCGGGCGGAATGGCTAAGTTCTACACTTACGTTGGAAACAACTTCAACAAACCTGAACTGGACGCTGAAAGAACATTGAGAGTATATGTTTCTTTTGTTATCGAAAAAGACGGTTCAATGACTGATATCACAGTTAAAAACGATCCAGGCTACGGTTTAGGAAAAGAAGCTATACGTGTTCTAAAATCATTAAAAACAAAATGGACTCCGGGAATATTGGAAGGAAAACCGGTGCGAACAGCATATAATCTTCCGATCACGATAAAAACAGAAATGGAATAACAACCAATAAAAAGCAGAATTTAGATTCTGCTTTTTTTGTGCAAATTTTTATCATAACAAATGGAATACAATTAAACTTAATTTCTTAATTGTAAAAAACATTTTTATATTTAATTACTTTTACAACTGTTAAAAAAACATATTAGTTGTATAACATTAAAAACTAAAAAATGGGAATATTTTCAGCTATCCTTGGTAACGCAAGTTCTGTAAGCCAGGAAGATTTAATTAAAAAATACGGACAGCTTTTGACTGATAATGAGCAATTTGAAATAGGATTCAAATTAATCCGTGACACTTTTATCTTTACAAACAAAAGATTAATTTTAGTTGACGTACAGGGAATCACAGGCAGCAAAACAGAATATAAATCAATTGCATATAAAAGCATTACACGATTTAGTGTAGAAACTGCCGGAACTTTTGACCTTGACGCCGAATTAAAAATCTGGGTTTCAAGTGAACAACAGCCGAGTATTGTGAAGCAATTCAATAAATCGGTAAATGTATATGATGTTCAAAAAGTATTGGCACATCATGTTTTAGGCTAATCTCCAAATAAAAAAACCCGACAAATTTTAAACTGTCGGGTTTTTATTTTTAATCAAAAAACAATTATTTCTTTTTAGTAGTTGTCTTCTTTGTGGTTGTCTTTTTTGTAGTAGTTGTTTTTTTAACTGGTGCAGTATTGTCTATTTTTTGCTGTACATAGGCTTTATATACTCCATCTTTTTCAGCTCTTTTTTTAGCATCTTCTGCTCTCTGTTTTGAGTCCGGATGCGAGCTCATCATTTTTTCTAAAAATGACGCTTCATTGCCTTCACTCATTTTTGCCAAAATCCTGAATGCAGACTCTTCAGCATTAACATTATAACCATTTTTTTTCATAAAATCATAAGCAAACAAATCCGCTTCAGCTTCTTGTTTACGACTATGTTTGCTATCAATCATCGCACTTCCAATTTTCCCCAGCTGACTATCCGTAATACTTGAAATTGTTGCAGACTGCGAAGAAACTCCATCAATTAAAGCTTCTTTCTGATAAGCTGCACGCATAGCGTCTCTTGAATCATTATTAGCAACGTGACCAATTTCATGACCAATTACAGCCAGCAGTTCATTATCATCCATAATATCCATTAGTCCGGAATATACACGTACACTGCCGTCTGCTGTTGCAAATGCATTTACTTCTTTCAGTTTATATACCTTATAGTTTAAAGTATAACCTTCACCAGAAGTATGTTTTCCAAAAAGTCTGTTCAATCTTAGCGTGTACGGATCATTTGGTCCCGCAACTTCATTTTCAGCATCTAATTTATCTACGGCCTCTTTAGATAATTTAGCCGCATCTGCATTTGTCAGACTAAAACTAGCCACTCCTTTTTGAACTGCCCCTATTGCTTTTTCACCAAAATTAATCTGCGCCTGTACTTTTGTAAAGCTCAAAGAAGCGAATAGAATTCCTAAAATTATAAATTTATTTTTCATCTTTTTTAATTTAATTACAGAGCAAATATACTTAGAACTAAAAATATAAAATGGTTTATATTTATTTCTTTTAACCGTTAAACAATCACAAATACATTACTTTATTAAAATTAAACTTTAATATATCCCATAAAATTAACAAATTACCGGTAATTAACCAATAAAATCGATGACATAACAATTAGTCACATCACTTACTTATACAACTTTGCGTATATTTGTACTTTCAATTTTAATGTATGGAAACTGTTGCCGAAAATATACCTGCCGGAAAACCTAAATGGTTAAAAGTAAAACTTCCGATTGGTCAAAAATACACTGAACTTCGTGGTTTGGTAGATAAATATAGCTTAAATACGATCTGTACTTCAGGAAGCTGTCCTAACATGGGAGAATGCTGGGGCGAAGGAACAGCAACTTTTATGATTTTAGGAAATGTTTGTACACGTTCTTGCGGTTTTTGTGGTGTAAAAACAGGAAGACCTGAAACAGTAGACTGGGATGAACCGGAAAAAGTGGCACGCTCTATCAAAATAATGAACATTAAACATGCTGTAATCACAAGTGTGGACAGGGATGATTTAAAAGATGGCGGTTCTATTATCTGGATTGAAACCGTAAAAGCAATTCGCCGTATGAACCCAAACACAACCCTTGAAACTTTAATTCCGGATTTTCAGGGAATTGAAAGAAATCTGGACCGAATTGTAGAAGCAAATCCTGAGGTGGTTTCTCACAACATGGAAACTGTTAGGCGTTTAACCCGCGAAGTACGTATTCAGGCCAAATATGACCGTAGTTTAGAAGTATTACGCTACTTAAAAGAAAAGGGAATCAACAGAACAAAATCAGGAATTATGTTAGGGCTTGGTGAAACTGAAGAAGAAGTTTTTCAAACCATGACTGATTTACGCAATGCAAATGTTGATGTCGTAACTATTGGCCAATATTTACAGCCAAGCAAAAAACATTTACCGGTAAAAGAGTTTATTACTCCCGAGCAATTTGCCCGATATGAAAAATTTGGACTTGAACTAGGGTTCCGCCATGTAGAGAGCGGTCCTCTTGTTCGATCCTCTTATAAAGCACAAAAACATATATTGTAAAAAGTTTATCGGGTTAATACCTAATTTGTTTTGACCGATTAAACAAATCACAGAATAAAATTTGAAAACTAGAATTGCTATAAATGGTTTTGGAAGAATCGGCAGAAATTTATTTCGATTACTTATAAACCATCCTGAAATTGAAGTTGTTGCAATCAATGATATTGCAGATAATAAAACGATGTCGCATTTGGTAAAATATGACAGTATTCATGGTGTTTTGCCTTTTGCAGTATCTCACGATGAAAAAAGCATAATCGTGGATCAAAAACATTATTTATTCTTTCATGAAAATAAGATTTCAAATTTAGACTGGAAAAGTCATACTATTGATTTTGTAATTGAATCAACGGGAAAATACAAAACCTACGAAGAATTAAATACACATATTGAAGCAGGGGCCAAAAGAGTAATTCTTTCTGCTCCATCTGAAGTAGATACCATAAAAACTGTTGTTTTAGGAGTAAATGAAGGGATTTTAGACGGAAGTGAAAAAATTGTTTCGAATGCAAGCTGTACGACAAACAATGCAGCTCCAATGATTAAAATAATTGATGAATTGTGTGGTATTGAACAAGCTTACATTACAACAATTCACTCTTACACGACTGACCAGAGTTTACACGATCAGCCGCATAAAGATTTAAGAAGAGCAAGAGGTGCCAGCCAGTCAATTGTTCCTACTACAACAGGAGCAGCTAAGGCGCTTACAAAAATCTTCCCTGATCTGCATCAAAAAATTGGGGGTTGTGGCATCCGTGTTCCGGTACCGGACGGCTCTTTAACAGACATTACGTTCAACGTAAAACGCGCTGTAACTATCGAAGAAATTAATGATGCTTTTCAAAATGCATCAAAAACATATTTAAAAAATATATTAGATTACACAGAAGATCCAATCGTATCTGTAGATGTAATAGGTAATACAAATTCATGCTTATTTGACTCTCAACTAACTTCTGTCATTGATAAAATGGTAAAAGTGGTTGGCTGGTATGATAATGAGATAGGTTATTCATCAAGGCTTATCGATTTAATTTTGCTGATGAAAAAAACATAAGATTCCTTTATAAAAAGTATTGCATTATGAAATACCTTTTTATTTTTATCAGTTTTTTTCCTCCCTTTTGTATTCGCAAATTAAACCGAATACAGATACCATTTTGCATGATGATATAGTGTCCAGCTCATATAAAAAAGCTGCTGACAAATCGGATTACAGGAATTCTTATGAATATTTGAATTTCCAGAAAGCGATGTCTTTTAAATCGTTAAAAAAATACGATTTAGCTTCCAAAACACTAAAAGAAATAATCCGGCGTCCGGAAAACACCAAAACTTTAGCAATCAAATCAGAATCCTATTATCAACTTGGATTAATAGAAACCCAATTAAAGAAAAGTGATTCGGCCATTTTCCACTTTAATAAAGCTCTGGATTTAAATGCAAAAACTCAAAACTTAAAACAAAAAGCCAGTATTATATTAGCAATAAGCCAATATTATAAAAACAAAAAGGAATTCGAACGTGCTTATAGCTATCTAAACGAACATTATCAGATTGAACAGAATATTCTAAAATTGAAGAATAGTAAATCCAATTTTGATAAATATAAAAAAATAAATGAAGTTCATCTTTTAAACGAAGAAAGAAGAATAAATGAAGAAAAAGCACAGATTAAAACATACAGATACTCCAAATTAATCAGTATTCTGGCTATTGCGCTGATATCTATCTTATCCTTACTGAGTCTTGCTCTCTACAAAAACAATGTTATCAGAAACCAGAATAATTTACTTTTAAGAGAAAAAAACAAAGAGCTTATTCTGGCAAAAAACAAAGCTGAAGAGGCTTCAAAAGCCAGATCTGAGTTTTTATCTACAGTAAGCCATGAACTTAGAACCCCATTAAATGCAATTAATGGTATTGCACATTTATTACTTGAAGAAAATCCCAAAGAATCCCAATTAAAATATTTAGATTCGTTAAAATTCTCCGGAAATTACCTTACTACATTTATCAATGAGATACTTGAAATAAACAAAATTGATTCAAGTAAAATTGAAATAGAAAAAATTAGTTTCGATTTAAAAGCTTTAATTAACAATATTCAGAATTCGCTAAAAGAGTTAGCAGCTGCAAATAACAATGATTTCTTACTGGAAATAGACGATGCTATTCCGGACAATTTGATTGGAGATACAACAAAGCTTTCACAAATAATCCTGAACTTAATCAACAATGCATTAAAGTTTACTCAAAACGGAAAAGTCACAGTTATTGCCAAACTGCATGCCCTGGAAAATGAAAAAGCGACTGTTTATTTTGAAATAACTGATACCGGAATCGGGATTCCAAAAGACAAGCATAAAAAAGTTTTTGAAAGTTTTTCGCAAGGTTCTGTCGAAGTAAATCGTAAATATGGAGGAACAGGTCTGGGACTCACTATCGTAAAAAAACTGATTCACCTCTTAGGAGGCAAAATTCATTTAGAAAGTGAAGTTGGCAAAGGTTCTACATTTAATTTTAAATTAAACTTTGATATCAGCAAAAGCCCATCAAAAAGAGATCCGGAGATAAAACATTACAATGATGACCATCTAAAAAACAAACTCATTTTATTGATTGAAGACAATAAAATCAATCAGATGATCACCCGGAAAATGCTCGAAAACAAATCTATATGCTGTGAGATACTTGACAATGGC
The DNA here is from genome assembly GCF_029625295.1 of Flavobacterium gyeonganense. Lineage (NCBI taxonomy): Bacteria > Pseudomonadati > Bacteroidota > Flavobacteriia > Flavobacteriales > Flavobacteriaceae > Flavobacterium > Flavobacterium gyeonganense. Next base: position 1,213,483 of record NZ_CP121112.1, read on the forward strand.
GAAGAAGCAATCGAATTGTTGAAAACAAAAAGTTTTGATTTAATTTTAATGGATGTCCACTTACCAGGCATAAATGGCACAACAGCCACTCAGCTAATCCGGGAATTTGACAAAACAACACCAATCATTGCTCTTACCGCCATTTCACTGGACGAAAACAGAGAACAGCTTTTATCTTTTGGAATGAATGATGTGATTACAAAACCTTTTGTGCCTGATATATTCTACAATACTATTGCTCAATTCTTTGATTAAACTCAATTCTGAAATCAACTTTTCACATAATTCAAAATAGTAGCGTCAAAATTTTGCTGATGATTGACAAAAGTACTTTTTATAGGCAAATAATACAATTTAGAAATCATCCGGACCTCTTTCAACCGAACGTAATCTTTTTCAGTTGTAATGATTTTTTTGCCTTGAGCCTTATTCTGAATTTCATTTAAGTCTGTTTCAGAAAAATGATGATGATCAGGAAAAATCAAGCATTCATCATTTTCGGTTTTTAGAAAATCAAAAAATGGTTTCGGTTTTGCAATTCCGGCTAAAAGCACTTTTGATTCTGATTTTATTTCGGTTACAGCTATTTTGTCTTCTATATTATAAATTGCATCATCATATTCTATAAAAGTAAAATAAAGTTGTTGTGAGCAATTTAACTTTAATTTTAAACGGATTTCTTCCTGCTTTACATCAGACAGGTTTTTAGGACACTTTGTAACGATAACAATATTGGCTCTCCTGGCTCCACTCCTGCTCTCACGTAAATTTCCAGTTGGCAGTATAAAATCATCTGCATACAGATCATCAAATGCAGTTAATAAAATATAAAACCCGGCTTTTACTTTTCGGTGCTGATAAGCATCATCCAGTAAAATTATTTCCGGTTTGCTTTTCTGTAAAAGTAATTGTACAATTCCATTAGTACGATTAGCATCTACCGCCACCTGAATATTAGGGAATTTTTGATAAAATTGAAAAGGTTCATCACCCAGAATTTCAGCATTTGAAGTTGAATTGGCCAAAATAAAACCTTCCGATTTTCTTTTGTAACCACGGCTTAAAGTAGCCACTTTGTATTGATTAGATAACAATCTGATCAAATATTCGATTTGAGGCGTTTTACCGGTTCCACCTACACTTAAATTACCAACTGCTATAACCGGAAGATCAAATGAAGTAGATTTCAGGATTCCTTTGTCAAAAAGAAAATTACGGATCGAAGTAATAAATCCGTATAAAACAGCAAATGGAAAAAGTATTTTTCGAAGTAAGTTCATTTTACGAAAGTATAATTTTTTTCGTTAATTTGTTTCAGATTTAGGTTTCAACAAAAAACTGAACATGAAAATAAAAGAAATAATCGCTATACTCGAAGAAATGGCTCCTTTGGCTTATGCCGAGGATTTTGACAACGTTGGACTTTTAGTGGGCGATACAGAAACAGAAAGTTCCGGAGTTCTGGTTTGTCACGATACTTTAGAATATGTAATTGAAGAAGCTATTACCAAAAACTGCAATCTGGTGGTTTGTTTTCATCCGATATTATTCTCCGGAATCAAAAAAATCACAGGCAAAAACTATGTAGAACGTGCGATTTTAAAAGCTATCAAAAATGATGTTGCTATTTATGCTGTTCACACCGCTTTAGACAATCATTCTCAGGGAGTAAACAAAATATTTTGTGATGCTTTAGGCCTAACCAATAGAAAGGTTTTGGTTCCAAAGCAGAATTTCATCCAAAAATTAGTTACTTACACCACCTCTGACAATTCAGACAAAGTTAGGAACGCATTGTTTGAAGCAGGTGCAGGTAAAATTGGAAATTATGACAACTGCAGTTTCAATTCTGAAGGCTTTTTTACGTTTCAGGGAAATGAAGATAGCAATCCCGTAATTGGAGAAAAAGGAAAATTACATACCGGAACAGAAACAAAAATTGAAGTTATTTTCGAAAAACATTTACAATCGGGAATTTTGAAAGCCCTTTTTTCAAATCACATTTATGAAGAAGCAGCGTATGAAATTTATAATTTACAAAATTCGCATCAAAATATAGGCTTAGGTATGATTGGCGAACTGGAATCTGAAATGGATGAAAAAGATTTTCTTCACTTCGTAAAAGATAAAATGATTGCCAATGGAATCCGACATTCAGCCTTCACAGGAAAAAAAATAAAGAAAGTTGCCGTTTTAGGAGGCTCAGGAAGTTTTGCCATAAAAAATGCAATTCAGTCTGGGGCAGATGCTTTTTTAACTGCTGATTTAAAATACCATCAGTTTTATGAAGCCGAAAACAAATTACTTTTGGCCGATATTGGTCATTTTGAGAGTGAACGCTATACAAAAAATTATATTGTTGATTATCTTAGAAAAAAAATCCTTAATTTTGCCATCATTTTATCAGAAGAAAATACAAATCCAGTTAAGTACTTATAGAATATGACGAATACGAAAGAATTAAGTGTTGAGGACAAGTTAAGAGCAATATACGATTTACAGCTTATTGACTCGAGAATTGACGAAATCAGAAACGTAAGAGGGGAACTTCCATTAGAAGTTGAAGATTTAGAAGATGAAGTTGCGGGTCTGAGCACTCGTTCAGAGAAACTAAAAGGTGAACTTGAAGTGGTTGAAGAGCAAATCAAAGCAAAGAAAAATGCAATTGAAGAGCACAAAGAAGTTATTAAAAAGTACACAAAACAACAAGAATCAGTTCGTAATAACAGAGAATTTAATTCTTTGACAAAAGAAGTTGAATTTCAGGAATTAGAAATTCAATTGGCTGAAAAACAAATAAAAGAGATGAAAGCTTCTATCGAACATAAGAAAGAAGTTATTTCAAATCTAAAAGAAAAATTAGAAGCTAAAAGTTCACACTTAAAACATAAAAAATCTGAGTTAGATGCTATTATGGCTGAGACTCAAAAAGAAGAAATCTTCTTAACTGAGAAATCTGCTGAGTATGCTGCCCAAATCGAAGAGAGATTATTGGCGGCTTACAACAGAATCAGAAGCAGTGTACGTAACGGATTAGCTGTAGTATCTATTGAAAGAGGAGCTTCTGCAGGGTCATTTTTCACAATTCCGCCACAAACTCAGGTAGAAATTGCTTCAAGAAAGAAAATCATCACCGATGAGCATTCAGGAAGAATCTTAGTTGACAGCGCACTTGCTGACGAAGAGAGAGAAAAAATGGAACAATTGTTCGCTAAAATCTAAATAAAATTGTCCCGATCAACATCGGGACTTTTTTTTACCATAAAATTTAATGGTCTTGGGACTTAAAAAAGGAATTCGTTTTATTACATTAAAATTGGTTGGACAATACATTAACTTCCTTAGTTACATCCGTCCGCAAAAAGCTGTCGAACTTTCATATGCACTTTTCAGTCAGCCGCGAGATGGAAGATTACTAAAAGAAAAATTGCCTAAAATTCTGAAGAATACAGAAACTGAAACCTTTCAACACAATGAACACCATTTTCAAATCTATATCTGGAAAGGAAACGAAACCAAAATCCTTTTGGTTCATGGTTGGGAAAGCAATTCTTCACGCTGGAAAAAAACACTTCCGCATCTACAAAAGTCAGGAAGCTCCATTATCGCGCTTGATGCCCCGGCACACGGACAAAGCAGCGGTAAGGAATTTAATGTTCCGCTATATGCCGAGTTCATCAATAAAACGGTAGAAAAATACCAGCCAGACATTATAATTGGGCACTCTATTGGCGGCGCAGCCTGCGTTTACCATCAGTATTTGTTTCCGAATACCAGTATAAATAAAATGGTCATTTTGGGAGCTCCATCAGATTTAAAAACACTGATTGACAATTATGTATCGATGCTGAGTTTAAACAACAGAATGTTTACACTATTGGAAAATCGCTTTTTAACGCATTTCAATTTTAAACTCGAAGATTTCTCCGGACAAAAATTTGCTTCTCAATTTAATATTCCGGGTTTAATTGCGCATGACACAACAGATAAAATTGTTGCTTTTGAAGAAGGTAAAAAAATCGCTAGCAACTGGAAAAACTGTCAGTTCATCGAAACCAAAGGTTTAGGCCATGGTATGCACGATGATAAACTATACCAAAAAGTGATTGATTTTTTATTTGAATCGAAACAATAGACTTTTTTCACCAACAGCTTTTGCTCTTTCTCCTTTATTCCCTAATAAAAAAGATAACAAAAAGCTTTATTTTTTTAAATTGGGTATATCGCTTCAATTGGGGCTATGAATAAGCAATTGTAATTTTTTGGTTATCATTTAACCTCATCTAATCCTCAAAATCTGTATTTTTGTAACATGGAAGAAAATCTAAAACGTCTTAATAAATTTATTGGGGAAACCGGTTATTGTTCACGCCGCGAAGCAGATAAACTCATCGAAGAAGGCCGTGTAACCATCAATGGTTCCGTGCCTGAAATGGGAACCAAGGTTTCACCTGATGACGAAGTGCGTATAGATGGGAAATTAATCGTCGAAAAACACGAAAAAATGATTTATCTGGCTTTCAACAAACCTGTTGGAATAGAATGCACAACTAATCTTGAAGTCAAAAACAATATTGTCGATTATATCAATTACCCAAAGCGTATTTTTCCAATAGGAAGATTGGACAAAGCCAGTGAAGGACTGATTTTCATGACCAATGACGGCGATATCGTAAACAAGATTTTACGTGCCCGAAACAATCATGAAAAAGAATATACTGTAACCGTAAATAAACCCATAACGGACCGTTTTATACAACGTATGGGAAACGGTGTTCCCATTTTAGATACTGTTACCAAAAAATGCAAGGTCGAGCAAATCAGTAAATACACTTTCAAAATCATTCTGACGCAAGGTTTAAACCGTCAGATTCGAAGAATGTCCGAGTATTTAGGTTATGAAGTTACAGCACTAAAACGAATTCGGATTATCAATATTTCATTAGATGTCCCTGTTGGACGCTACAGAGATTTAACAGATGCTGAAATCAAAGAATTAAATCAGCTGATTGAACCATCAAGTAAAACTGAAGAAGCTAGTTTCCCTAAACCGGAAGCTCCCAAAAGAAGAACAGAATTTATTTCAAAACACGATCCCCGATTTAAAAAAAGAGGTGATTATTGATTCTTATAAACTAAAAAATCCTTCAGATGCTGAAGGATTTTTTACTTAAATAATTTCTGCGAAACTAAATGATTACTTCAAAATACGGAAGTTTTTCACAAAGTCTTTATACTTATCGCTAAGGGTTATTTTGTGGTTTCCTTTTAAAATGATCAAATTATCATTTACATTTATTTGTTCAATTTTACTGAGATTCACTATATAATTGCGATGCGTCTGGCAAAATTTCGCCGCATCGAGTAACTGAATAATTTTTGTTAAGGATATTAAAATAACAAATTTCTCTGCATCAGTAATGATATTGCAATAACGGTCTTCAACTTCTATGTACAAAATATCCTTGATTTGAACTTTCTTTAAAACCTTATTTTTTTTGATAAAAAGAGAATCCCTGCTTACAACCGTATTTTGATCTTCACTATGAAAAACATTGGTTTGCTCATAAAATTTCTCAACAGCCATTTCCAGTGCATACAAAATTTCAAGTTCATTAAAAGGTTTTAATAAGAAGCTAAAAGGTTTAGTCAATTTAGCCCTCTCAAAAATCTGACGGTCTTTTGAACTGGTTAAAAAAACAAATGGTTTTTGTCCGTCGGGCACTATATTGATCGTTTCTGCAAAAGTAATTCCGTCTGGTTTTCCGTCTAAAAAAACATCAATTACCACAATGTCGATTGTGTTTTGGTAAAAGAGTGTTAGTGCCTCCTGATGCGTTCTGGCAATGCCTACAACATTATAATTATTATCAGTAAGTACTTTTACAAGTGCATCACTTTCGGCTGTTGTATCTTCGACAATAAGTACATTTATATTATCCATGGTTTTTAAACTTTGGTAATGCTATGATAACCCTGGTTCCAACATTTTCTTCACTCTCTATATCGAGTTTTCCTTCGTTTTTACGAATCAGGCTTTTGCACAACTGCATTCCTAACCCGGTTCCTATGATATCATCGTTTTGCTTTTTAGAAAGCAAAATGGTTTCTTTTAATAATTCTTTTCTTGTTGCTTCATTCATTCCTAACCCGGTGTCTTCGATGACCAGATAACAAAAATCTTCTGATGCAGAACGGCTGTAAATAGAAATCGTTCCGTTTTCTTTAGAGAATTTAATCGCATTGTCTAAAAAGTTCCGAATGATGATTTTGAGCGAATCCAGATCAGCAAATACGTAGTCTGAAGCTGAAACATTACTTTTAAAATCAATATTTTTATTCAACATCAAAGGTTTGTAATTGTACTCTACATGCTGCACTATCGAAGTCAGATGCAATGATTCCCTGTAAAAATACCCCTGCTGGGTTTGCAATAAAGCCCAATTTAGCAGGTTGTCTAATAAATTATATGCACCACTTGCAATTGAACTGTTTTTATGGAGTAAAACATCGAGCTCCGTATAGTTTTTACTTTCCAGATTGTCCAGAAGTTTACTATTACTCACTTTCAGAGCATTTACAGAAGAACGCAAATCATGACTAACGATTGAGAACAATTTATCTTTTGTAGCATTAAGCTCATCCAATTCATTTTTCTGCGCTAAGATTATTTTATTGCTTCTGATTTTCTGCCTGTAAAAATAAACTCCGGTACCCAACAGTACAAACAATAAAACCGAAGAAATGAGAAACCCATTTCTTTCGGCTATTTTTGCTTTATTCTCTGCAGCGAGAACGTTGACTTCTTTTTGTTTTTGTTTTATGGCAAATTTCTTTTCGAGATCAGCAATCGCCCAGACTTTGTTTTGATCGTTTAAGGAGTCTTTCCAGGCTTCATATTCTTTTCTGTAAGTTAATGCTAACGGAAAGTTTTTTCTGTTTTCCTCTACTACTGCCATGTTTTTGGCTGTCATTCTTTTTAAATCGAATGATTTTACTTTTTTGGACAAGCCATAAGCTTTTTCAAAATAAGGAATTGCCTGAATGTCTTTATATTGTGTATAATACAAATTTGCAATATTCATATAAGAACGTATAAGCATTAAACTATCCTTTTCAATCTCTTGTAATTCGACTCCTTTAAACAAATACCTTTCTGCATCATCAAATTTTCCAATATGTAAATAACACAATCCTATATTATTGATAACAGTACTTTTTTTAAAATCATACAGATCTTCACTAAGTTTTTCGATAGAATTAAAATGTAATAATGCAATTTCAAATTCATTTTGTTCTAAGGCAATTTCACCAAGTAAAAAATTGACTTTATAGTTAAATCTAAAATTAGAAGAAATTAAATTAAATTCTTTTTTTGCTTCTTTAAAAATTTTTTTCTCCAAGAAACTAATTGCTCTAAAATAATGACAATAATTTTGTAACTCAGGAGCTTTTTTACTACTAAGCTGCTTTATTGAATAAACTAATGTTGAATCCCAATTCTTTTCAAAAAAGAAATGTTGCGCTTTGTTAAAATTAACTTCATGATTATATTTTAAAACTTTCTTTTTTATTTCAAATTTGAGTAAACTATCTACGAGTTTCTCTTGTGAAAAAATAAAAAAAGGAGTTAACAAAAAAGATAACGCAAAAAAAAACATTTTTAATCATTGTTCAATGCTATATTTACATTCACTCTAAGTTCTTTCCACAGCAGTTTCTGTCCCTCGTGAAGTCTCCGGATCTATATCCCAAAGAAAAGTCTGGATTATTTCAATACTCTTAAATGCATCTTCTCCATAAGGATCTTTTTCTGCTTTAAAGCTTATTTCATAAACATCAAAGTCTGTACTTATCGCATCATCTATATCATAAGTGATAAAAAACTGCAACTGGCGCTTTCCATCAAGATCTACATACCAATTTTGATAAATCATAAATTCTAATTTATCGCCATTTAGTTGCGTATTGGTTGACACTAAAAAGACTGCTCTAACCTGAAGTGTATCAGCATCTGTAAAAGTTGCCTGCACTATAGGAGAAAAAGGAATTTGTGATTTGTTTTCAGGAAAGCTTATAGGCTTTTGGGTTAATCTACTCTTAGTTGCTTTTTTAATACACTTACCTGGTGGAAAGATTTTTGAAGTTGGTGAATAAAGGGTAGTTTTTTCCATAATAAATAATTTTAGGGGGTTAGGTTAATAATATTTAATTTACAACGAAACATTGCTAAATAAGACTTTTTGTCTTACAAAATCAGCAAATTTCAAAAATCAAATATAACAAAGTATTTCTTAATAACTTTTATTTACCTGTTCATTCAACGTTATTATTTGCTTTTTGTCAATAAAAAATCACTCATAAAAATAATTTACAAAAAAATTCTACCTTTTATCAGGTAGGACTTTTGTAGTTTTTAATTATTTTTTCAAAAAAGTATAATACAGCGGTTTAGATAAAAAAGATTTTTCCTGATAAGAATGAATCTCGTATTCTCTTACTGTTTCTTTTAGCTTACCATTTAAATTATGCTGCAAAAAATATTCCCTCCTTGATTCATCATTAAAATTGAGATCGCTTAAAAATATCGGCTCTACTCCTTTATTAACTGATATATTGTAATTCGTAATCAGGTTTCCCCAATTGACAAAACTGCACAACAATAACAAACCATAGCAATACCAAACCATTTGGTTAAAAAGGTATGCATTGGTTTTTTGTCTGGCAATCTTTAAAAATGCATACACCAAACCAATTGTCACTAAAATCAGAAACGCATATACTCCTAAACGCTTATATGTTAATCCGAAAAAAGACACGTATTCTGAATTTTTGATTATGGCACTTACAATTAAAACGCCGTTTAATAAAATCCATATTTTAGCTAATTTTTTAAGCATTGTGGCTTTCGCATCAAAATTAAAACCTCCCTTAAAATAAAATAAGATTACACCAACAGCCATAAGAATTGAGAAAATGACAGCATTTACCCTCTCATGTGTATCTGAGCTCAGATTTGTTTTTTCGACAGCTTCAAAAAACTGCTCATAATTATAAGTTGCAATAAAAATAAGCAGCAATACATTTAAAAGGGCCAAAGTAATTTCGCCGCTTTTTCTTTCAAAATCAATATCAAGAAATGAAAAAGAACTTTGGTTTTGATTTCTGACCTCATCTTTAAAGTCATTATCCAAAAGCTGATTTTTTTCATAACAAATTTCAGGAATCCAGTAATTCCAGAAATTGAATGAGATATAAAATCCTAGACCGCTAATCACTATAAGCTGCCAGATGTCAATATCTAACTCATAATCTGTAAACAGAGATGAAAAATGGTTGCTTCCAAATGAATACACGATAAAAAACAATCCCAAAAACAGGGCCGGAATAATAAAATAAGCTATCATTTTTTTTGCAAAACCGTTGTTTACCTTTCTTTTGGGAAAATATTGACTAAACATGAATATGCGTCCTAATGAAGCTACTCCATTTACGAATATTAACGGAAACAACTGCAACATTTTAAGTTTAGGTTCCTGTATTTTGAATTGCAAAAAAACAATCGATAAGGCCAAAGCCCAAAATGAAGCAAAATCACCATACCAGGCAAAAGCATAACAAGAGAGGATAGTAGTTATTACCAAAACAAGATGTGATCTGTGAGTAAACCGATCCTGAAAGAAATAACAAATCAATGCTGTTAATCCTAAGCCAAAAAGTCCGAGGTTCACACCTAACTCCTGTTTGTAAAAAAGCAGCGTAAACAGTAAGCTGCTGACTAAAATAAAATGTAGTTTTTTCATATTTGTAGAATTTATTTATTAGTGGTCAAATATGTTAGCGCGATTATCAATTGTTTTTTTATGCACATTTATAAAGCGACTCCATATTCTCTTTATTAAAAAGTACTTTGCATTTCAAAGTTATTAAGGAAAAAAATTTAGTTCTTAATTTTTCATTAATTTTTCAAGATAAGATAAGTGCTCTTTGAAGGCAGCACGCCCCAATGGAGTAACCTGATAGGATGTTTTTGGCTTTTTACCAACGAATTCTTTTTTGACTTCAATATATTCTGCTTTTTCTAATGCTGAGGAATGACTCGCTAAATTTCCGTCTGTGATATTCAGTATGGTTTTCATCTCAGTAAAATCAACCCAATCATTCACCATCAGAACGGACATTATACCCAGTCTGACACGGCTTTCAAAATCTTTATTTAGCTTATCAATGATTCCCATTGGTTTATTTATATTTTTTGAACATTACTAATCCGTACAAGATATGTAAAATACCAAAACCAAATATCCAAAAAAGCAATCCGTAACCTATATAAAAAAGAGAAATGCATCCCAAAATCAGTTCTGAAAAACCTAAATATTTTACATCTGAAAAAGTATATTTTTCGGCATTTATAACTGCAAGTCCGTAAAAAATTAAAGTTGAGGGCGCCACAAGACCAAAATATCCGTGGTATACTAAAGCCAGACAAAATATTCCACCGGCTAGAAGCGGAACCGAAAGATTAAACAGCATTTTTTTTGTCGCAGATGTCCAGATAGGTAAATTATATTTTCGGCTTTTTCTTATGGTAAAAAAAGTTCCGAATGTAAATGCGCAAATTAAAATTATAATTGCTATCCAAAATAGTTCTGAAACAAGATTGGTCGAATATAACCTGTGATCGTCATTTAAATAATCCATCCCGTTGGATTTAAATAACTCATACACGTACAATCCTCCTATCAAAGCTGATAAACCTGCAAAGACTCCTGAGAGTCCGCTTAGGGATATAAATCTTGAAGAACGTTCCATCATAGAACGAATGTGTGCTAAATCTTCCTGGTGCTGCTGGTTCATAACTAAAGTACTTTGTGTTGCAAAGTTATTATTTATTTTGGATTGACAAACTAAAAATACTTTTTATTTTAATCTTTAAAACTATCTCTTTAAGAAATTAACGAGAATAATGACCTTACGAGGTCGCGTGAGGGATAGAAATAAGCTACCGAAGTAGCATGGATAGCCCGACCGTATTTGTGAAAGGCGCACATAATCGGAATGTGACATAGCGCATTTTGCAAATACGGTCACGCCCAATATATAAACAAAAAAGGCCTGTTCAGACAAACAGACCTTTAAACTTTAATTATTTATTGATTTAAAACCATCTTCTTCTTTTAAACAAGAAGACTCCAAATGTTGATAACAATATTGAAACAAAAAGCAGAATCCAGATTCCGTATTTACTTTCTTCCAGGCCGTTTGGCACATTCATTCCGTATAAACTGGCAATCAGCGTGGGAATCATAAGAATGATTGAAATTGAAGTCATCTGCTTCATGATGTTGTTCATATTATTGGAGATTACGGAGGCATAGGCATCCATCATTCCGGTGAGAATATTGCTGTAAATATTGGCTGTATCCAGCGCCTGACTCAATTCGATTTCTACATCTTCCAGTAACTCTAAATCATAATTTAATTTATGTGCTTTTAGATTTTTAATACGCTGAAATAAGACGTCGTTGGCTTTTAGTGATGTTATAAAGAACACCAAACACTTTTCAATCTGAAGCAAAGCCTGCAGCTCTTCATTTTTGATTGATTTTTCTAAATTATCTTCTGCCAATTTTATTTTCTGGTTGACTTGTTTCAAATATTTCAGATACCATACGCTTGATGAAAGCAGCAGTCTCAAAACCAAATCTGGATTGTCTTTTATTAGTATATTTTTACGCTGTGAGTACAATACAAAATCAGCTATAATTTCTGTTTTATAAAAGGTAATCGTTACGCAAATTTCATCTTTGAAAATAACCCCAAGCGGAATGGTTTGAAAAGGTAGTTTAATATCACCACTTTTTACAGGAACACGCATAATAATAAGCGTCCAGCCATCTTCGATTTCTATACGGGGTCTTTCGTCGATATCTTCAATATCGTTGTAAAAGGCTTCAGGAATCTGAAGTTCTTTCAGCAAATATTTTTTTTCCGCTTCGGTTGGGGATTCAACATTTATCCAGCAGTTTGGAGTCCATTTGGAGATTTCTACAACTCCGTTGTTGTTTGTGTAAAAGGCTTTCATTTCAAAATACAGGTTTTAACGCAGCATTTTGAAATTTTCAAAAGCTACTTTAATTTAATACTAACGAATAATAATCGTCCATTTGGAGAAGTGTTTTTTAAGTGGTGCAAAAGTATCTTTTATTTTTTATACCGAAAACTTTAAACTATTAATTAAATATTAAAACAACAAAACCCACTCGTTTGAGTGGGTTTTAGTTATTGATACAGTATGAAATTATTATTTTCTACTTCTAATTTTTCTGGCCAAAAGTGTATTTTGAAGTAACATTGCAATAGTCATTGGTCCTACTCCACCAGGAACCGGAGTAATAAATGATGCTTTTTTACTTACTTCATCAAAATCAACATCTCCTTTAATCACATACCCTTTTGAATTTGAAGGATCGTCAACTCTGGTAATTCCAACGTCAATAATTACGACGCCATCTTTTACCATGTCTCCTTTTAAAAATTCAGGAACTCCTAAAGCCGTGATGATGATATCTGCATTTTTAGTGAACTCAGCTAAGTTTTTGGTACGGCTGTGCGTTAAAGTTACTGTTGAATCCCCAGGATTTCCTTTGCGGCTCATCAAGATGCTCATTGGACGGCCTACGATGTGGCTTCTTCCAATAACAACAGTATGTTTTCCAGCAGTTTCAACTTTATAACGCTCTAATAACTGCATAATTCCGAAAGGAGTAGCGGGAATAAAGGTTTCCATTTCTAAAGCCATTCTTCCAAAGTTTGTCGGATGAAAACCATCAACATCTTTATCCGGATCGATTGCTAAAAGAATCTTTTCCTCATCAATATGCTTTGGCAAAGGCAACTGAACAATATAGCCGTCCAGGTTTTCATCTTCATTTAATTCTTTAATTTTGGCTAATAAATCTGCTTCGGTAATATCTTCCGGCAAAGCAACTAAAGTAGAATCAAAACCAATTTGCTGGCAGGATTTTACTTTACTCCCTACATAAGTCAAACTTGCTCCGTTATTTCCAACTAATACTGCTGCTAAATGAGGTACTTTTCCTCCTGCGGCTTTTATGGATTGAACTTCGGCTGCAATTTCGTTTTTAATGTCTTCAGATGTTTTTTTACCGTCTAGTATTTGCATTTTCTTTAGTTTCAGGTTTAAAGTTTCAGGTTTCACATCAAAGCAAAATCCTATTTATTTTTATAAAAAAAGTTTCAAATTCCAGTCTCAACAACTTGAAACCTGAAACTTGAAACTTTTAATTTTATTATCTCGGCATTCCACCTGGCATACCTTTCATGCCACCCATCATTTTCATCAGGTTTTTTCCGCCTGGTCCCTGCATCATTTTCATCATCTTGCTCATTTGGTCAAACTGCTTCATTAGCTGATTCACCTGCTCAACTTTAGTTCCGGAACCTTTAGCGATTCTGGCTTTTCTTTTTACATCGATGATAGCCGGTTTACTTCTTTCACCCGGAGTCATTGAATAAATAATCGCTTCGATGTGTTTGAAAGCATCGTCTTCAATTTCTACATCCTTCATGGCTTTTGAAGCACCTGGTATCATTCCGACCAAGTCTTTCATATTACCCATCTTCTTAACCTGTTGTATCTGAGTCAGGAAGTCATCAAAACCGAATTCGTTTTTGGCGATTTTCTTTTGAAGTTTTCTGGCTTCCTCTTCATCAAATTGTTCCTGAGCTCTTTCAACAAGAGACACAACGTCTCCCATTCCTAAGATACGCTCAGCCATACGATCCGGGTAGAAAATGTCAATTGCTTCCATTTTCTCTCCTGTCCCGACAAATTTGATTGGTTTGTTTACAACCGATTTAATCGAAAGAGCAGCTCCACCACGGGTGTCACCATCTAATTTTGTCAAAATAACTCCATCAAAATTTAAGATGTCGTTGAACGCTTTTGCTGTATTTACTGCATCTTGTCCTGTCATAGAATCGACAACGAACAAGGTTTCCTGAGGCTGAATTGCTTTGTGGACACGTGCAATTTCGTCCATCATTTCCTGATCGACTGCCAAACGACCTGCTGTATCGACGATAACAACATTGAATCCGTTTGCTTTTGCGTGTTTAATTGCATTTTGGGCAATTTCTACAGGATTTTTATTTTCAGGCTCTGAGTAAACCTCAACGCCTATCTGATCCCCCACAACATGAAGCTGATTAATCGCCGCTGGACGGTAGATATCACACGCTACTAAAAGTGGTTTCTTGTTTTTCTTTGTTTTTAAGAAATTAGCTAATTTCCCTGAAAAAGTGGTCTTACCTGAACCCTGCAAACCAGACATCAGGATCACTGTTGGATTTCCGGAAAGATTTACACCTGCAACATCACCTCCCATTAATTCGGTAAGTTCGTCTTTTACTAACTTAACCAACAATTGTCCTGGCTGTAATGTAGTCAATACATCCTGGCCAATTGCTTTTTCTTTTACCCTTGCAGTAAAATCTTTGGCAATTTTAAAGTTAACATCGGCATCAAGCAATGCACGACGAACTTCTTTTAAAGTATCGGCAACGTTTACTTCTGTAATTTTACCGTGTCCTTTTAGTATATGAAACGCTTTATCTAATTTATCGCTTAAATTATCAAACATAATTTTGTTTTCTTTTATTGAAGTGCAAATATAAACTAAAGTTGCAAAGTCACAAAGATACCAACTTGTAAAATTTAGAGAATATCAATAAAAAAACCAGCTTAACTTACTGGTTTTTTGCTATACTCTATAATTCTGACGCTAATAATGTTCTCTTATGAATTTAATTTTTTTCAAAATAAAGATAGTTACTGTTAGTTATGTCTCGAAAGCGTATTACAGAATTATTAAATTCAAATAATACCCAGCTATAATCCAATTTATGAAGCAGTAAGGAACTGTAACTAAAGTAAATTTTGAACTCTTTAGCACCGTTTACTATATTATAATCCCATTGTCCTGTAGTAGAAATCCCATCTTTTGTAGCGACCACAGTTTTGTCGTTTTTAAAAGCAAATTTATATCCACTATAGGAAGTAGTTTTATCTGAATCCTTGAAAAAATAAGCAATCTTCCAGGAGCCATTAGTTATTGTTTGTGCAAAATCAAGCGATACAATGTTATTTTCTGAGCAATTGTCAATTGCATATTTAATGGCATTTTCAAATTCCAAATTATTTGTAATCGATTTTGTCTGATTATTATAATCTTTTATCGAAACAGGATAACGTAATGAAATATACTGACTGGCGTTCAAATTCTTTATAAAATCAAAAAAACCTGATCGCTGGTAATCGTAACAGAACTGGCTTGCTGGTTGTAACTGTTATAAATATTAATAGATATTGGATATTGAATATTTAGTCCATTTATTTTAGACAAAAGATCAGGATAAAGATTCCAATAATCAATTAAGGTATCAAAATCGGATTGATTTGGAATTAGTTTTTCGATATAATTATAGTATACCATAGTTACCGGAAAACTGATTCTCACAATATCATCATCAGTATTATATGCGTTGATATTATCTATTACTTTTTGATAATCAGCCGTTGTATTTATGGCAATAGTCTCATTATTAACTGTAACAGTATAGGGTAGTTTTATAGTACAATAACTTGAACCGTCGATTATATTATCCTGAACTGTTTTTACCATTGCTACCCTTTGCAGATAAGATGTAAGCGGAGAAGCGTTAGTAACAGTCTGGTCGTTATGATTTTGTTCGTCTATTTCATTTTGACAAGAGAAAAAGAATAAACAGGCAACTACTAATAAATATTTATGAAAGCGTAACATATTAACATTTTTACAAAGGTAATAATTTAAGAATCTGTTTTCTCTAAATCGCCTTTCAGCTATGCGTAATTGAGCTTATTTACCGCATAAGTAATCCTTTTTTTACAAGGAAAGTACACACCTGAAATTAAAACCTGAAGAGACTAAAAATAGTTTTTAGAAGAATGTATAATTCACTCTGTCTATACCTGAATAAAAACAATTTACTTTGCTTTTACCCTACTTGAATTAAAAAGAAATACTTTTGCAAATTCCCAATTGAAAGATTTTACTACTAATGTTAAAATTAAACCAGTCAAATACTTGTGACGAAATAATATTTTCGTCTTTTTTTAAGAGCCATATTAAAGCACTTCGGAATTTTCTTTTTTACAAATATGGTAATAAAGACCAGGCTGAAGATGTGGCTCAGGAAGCGTTTTTGAAACTTTGGCAAAATTGTGCTGCTGTACCAATTGAAAAGGCAAAATCGTATATTTATACAATTGCAAATAACAGCACTTTAAATGAAATTGCACATCAAAAAGTCGTCCTGAAATACGAAAAAAACTTCAACGGTTTAGACAGCACTAATGAAAGCCCGGAATTTCTTTTGGAAGAAAAACAATTTCAGGCAAAACTTTTAAAAGCTATTGAAAATTTAAATGAAAAACAGCGCGTGGCTTTTTTGATGCATCGAATAGATAAAAAAAAGTATAGTGAAATTGCCGAAGTTTTAGAAATAAGTGTAAAAGCAGTAGAAAAGCGCATCCACCTGGCTTTGTTAAACTTGCGCAAAGAAATTGATATATAAAGTAGGGCAAAAACAGTTCTAATTGTTTTAATGATATAATTTCCAAATAATGAAAACAAATCGCTTATTGGCCAAATGGCTCAACGATGATTTAACAGAAGATGAATTAGCTGAATTTCAAGCGAGTCCGGATTTCAAAAAATACCAAAAAATTAAAAACTACACCCAGTATCTGGAAGTTGGCGATTTGGATGAAGATCCAATGCTGTCAAATATTCTTCAGCAGGAAAAAACAACTCTAAAAGTGATTCCAATATATAAATCCTGGATGTTCCGTGCTGCAGCTATTTTTGTTCTGGCTCTTGGAGTTGCCTTTTCGGTAAAGAATTTTGTCCCGGAGACTAAAACTGCCAGTTTTGGAGAGACAAACACATTTTTGTTACCCGATAACTCTGAAGTAGTACTGAATTCTGGTTCTGAAATAAACTATAAAAAATGGAACTGGGACAATAAACGACGACTTGAACTAAAAGGAGAAGCTTATTTCAAAGTATCCAAAGGCAGGCGTTTTGAGGTTCAGACCAATCTGGGAAAAGTAGCTGTTTTAGGGACTCAATTTAATGTAAAAGCCAGAAAAAACAGATTTGATGTAACGTGTTACGAAGGTCGTATAAAAGTAAATTATGCTAATACCCAACTCATTTTAATTCATGGACAAAGTGTAACTTTTGAAAATGGAAAACAATACAAAACCTCCATCAATTCCTCTAAACCTGAATGGATGAATAATCAAATTTTATTTAATAAAGAGAATATCAAAACTTTACTGGACGAAGTTCAAAGGCAATACAATATCACAATCATATTAAATACAAAAGATACAACCTCCCTGTTTACCGGAAAATTGCCAGATAACGATCTTGATACGGCAATACAAATCATAAGTACAACCTACCATTTGCAGGCTAGAAAAGTATCTGAAAACAAAATAATTTTTGACGAAAAATAGATGTTGGGCCCCAAACGATTTTATTTTTCGTTTTTATTATTTTTTCTTGTCCTGAACCTTTTCGCTCAGGGCAAAGGGAAAACTACATCTTTAAAAAAAATAATAATTGATATTGAAAACCAGCATCAGGTAAACTTTAATTATACTGAGGATAATGTCTTTGGTTTACAATTAACACCTCCTAAAAAGTCCCTTTCATTAGAACAAAAACTGCAATATCTCACACAAAGAACGAGCTTATCTTTTGAAAATTTAGACAATAAGTATATTAACGTTTATAGAAATCATAATAAAACTGAGATAATTTGCGGGTATGTTTTTTCCAATATTGATAAAAACCCCATTGAAGGTGCTAATATTCATTTTAATACTAATACACACACCGCAACGGCTTCAAATGGATATTTTGAATTTGAGAAAGGATCTAAGAATGTTTTTTCTATTAGTCACGTTGGATTTACACCCAAAAAGATTTCAATAGCAAATATCAATTCTAAAGAATGCCTCAACATCATTTTAGAATCAGAAGTCACAGAACTCGAAGAAATTAAGGCCAATCCTATTCTTGCCTCTGGAATTTCTAAAAATAGTAATGGTTCTTTTGAAATTAAACCTAAAAAGTTTGGTATCCTGCCTGGACTTATCGAACCTGATGCCCTGCAGACCATGCAGCAAATTCCTGGTGTAAACAGTCTGGACGAAAGCGTTTCAAGTATTAATGTTCGGGGAGGAACACATGATCAGAATTTATTTTTATGGAACGGAATACGAATGTTTCAAACGGGACATTTTTTTGGTTTAATATCAGTCTTTAATCCCAATCTGGCACATACTATTTCTATACACAAAAACGGAAGTTCTCCTTTCTATGGCGAAAGTGTTTCTAGTGTCGTGGCTATTTCTTCTACACCTGAGACAGCAGAAAAAAACTCTTTTAGCGCAGGAATCAACATGATTAATGCTGATATTTATGCAAAATATAACCTTTCGAAAAAAAGTTATGTAGAAATTTCAGGACGAAAATCGATTACTGACTTTGTAGAAACCCCAACTTATAAAGAATATTTTAATAAAGTATTCCAAAACACTACTATTACTGATTTTGCCCGAAATCAAAACATCAATTATAAAAGTGATAAAGAATTCGATTTCTACGATGCTACTCTCAAATACCTTCAAAAAATAGGATTAAAAGATGAAATACTATTAGATCTGATTACCATACAAGATAACTTAAAGGTGTTTCAGAGTGCTGCTTCTTACAATGTAGTTAAATCTGAAAATAATATTTTACGCCAGCAAAATTTTGGCGGAAACCTATCCTGGAAAAGAAACTGGAATAACTTTAATACGACTAAAATTAATATTTACAACTCTTCGTATGAGCTTCTTGCTAATCAAAAAACGACTAATGGAGACCAAATCGTAATTCAGGAAAATACTGTTGCAAATAATGGAATCAATTTAGAAAATAACCATACCATAAGTTCAAAATTCAATTTTAATAATGGATACCAGTTTAATGAAATTGGTGTTATTAATTTAGAGCATGTAAGCAATCCGGATTTTTACCGTAAAACTAAAGAAGTTTTAAGAACTCATGCGCTAATTTTGGAAGGAAAATATAACGACACCATTTCCAGAATAATTCTTAATACCGGACTAAGACTAAATTATATTGAAAAATTCAAAAAATACATTCCAGAGCCCCGAATTCAATTTAATTATGGCTTCAACAAAAATTTAAATATTGAATTACTAGGCGAAATTAAAAGTCAAAACTCTCAGCAAATTATTGATTTGCAAAAAGATTATTTTGGTATCGAAAAAAGACGATGGATTATTTCAAACAATTCGTCAATTCCAATTCAGAAAAGCAAACAGCTATCGTTAAGTTTATTTTATAAAAAAAATGACTGGCTGCTGGATATTGAAAATTTTTATAAAAAAGTAAGCGGAATTACAAGTGCAAGCCAGGGTTTTCAGAATCAGCTTGAATTTGTACGTATAACGGGCAATTATGAAATCATGGGAACAGAAATTCTGATTCAGAAAAAGATGAATCATTTTCTAACCTGGCTTAGTTATACGTACAACAATAATAATTATCATTTTGAGAATTATGAATATCAAAGTTTTCCTAACAACTTCGAATTAACCCATACTGTATCATGGGCCGGAATTTATGAAAGAAACAATTTCAAAATTGCTTTGGGAACAAAATGGTCTTCCGGCAGGCCTAAAACGTCTCCGGACCTTAGTAAAATTGACCTTTCAAATCCTGTTTTAGTTTACAATAAACCCAACAATACAAATTTGAGGATTTTTTCACAAGTCAACCTTTCCTCCACTTATAAGTGGGAAACAACTAGCGGTGTTCTTTACAAATTAGGAATATCAATCTTAAATATTCTAAACAGGAAAAATGAAATTAGTGAATATTACAGAATGAGTCCGCTCTCAAATTCTATTGAAGAAGTTGAAACATTCTCTCTTCAAAGAACTCCAAATCTGAGCTTTAGGGTTTCTTTTTAATTCAGACTATCCCTAATAATAAAACATTTCAATTTTTTTTCATCTTTTTTTTACAAAAAACAACTATTCTTTGGTAGGGTAATCTTTATCAAGTCTGTTTTACTATTAAATCTATTAAAACGAAAAAAATGAAGAAAAAAATAATCCTTGCAACTTTAGCAATAATTGCATTAGGAGCATTTGGTTATTACTATGTCTGGTATGGAGGTGCCAGAAATGTTTCGGCCGAAGACGCTGCTTTTAGTGTTTCATCAAAAAACATCATTGATGAATTTGATTCTGATATTGAAAAATCAAACACAAAATACCTCGAAAAAGCAATAGCTGTAAAAGGAATTGTCAGCAAAATAAGCCCAAAACAAATTATTATAGACCATACCATTGTTTGTGATTTAAAAGAATCTGACCCCTCAATTAAACAAGGTCAGCCTTTGACCCTAAAAGGAAGAGTTGTAGGATATGATGACTTAATGGGCGAATTAAAATTAGACCAGTGTTCAGTAGTAAATAACGATTAATACAATTAAAATGAGGAATTTTTTAAGCTTTGTGCTTGTGTTTTTTTTAACGGCAAATCTATTTGCCCAGGACGATTTGCTAAATCAGTTAGACACCATTAAATCAGATGAAAAACAAATAGAAATTGCCGCTTTCAAAGGTTTGCAGATAGGTAACATGCAATCTACAAAGCTACCTGCAAAAGGAGAATGGTATATGCTTGTTTCACACCGTTTTGGTGATTTATCTGAAGGATTTAATAATTTCTTTGGTTTAGATAATGCCCTTACAAAATTTGGCGGAATCTATGGTGTAACAAACTGGCTAAGCTTTGGTGCTACACGCCATACCTATAATAAAATCTATGAAGTTACAGCCAAATATAAAATGGCGAATCAGGAAGTAAACGGATTTCCTGTTACAATTGTGGGATATAATACGATGGATATCAATAGCGCACTGGAAAAAGAAATATATCCGAACATTCAATTTTCGGATCGTTTGGCTTTTACAACTCAATTGCTAGTTTCCAGAAAAGTAAATGAAAAGCTTTCTGTCGAATTGGGACTTATTAATGTTTACAAAAATTTATACGACGATTCAATTGAACAGCAAAATGTATTTTCTGCAGCAGGAGGGTTACGATATAAAATTGCCAAAAGAATGAGCGTTAATCTTGAATACGCCGCGCGTGTCATTACAGAAGAAAAAGCTACAGACCCCTATCATAATCCGCTTACAGTTGGTTTAGATATAGAAACCGGGGGACACATTTTTCAACTCGTATTCTCAAACAGCCAGCCTATGAATGATGTTGCAGTATTCTCAACTGCGTCAGGAGACTGGAATAAAGGAAAGATTTATTTTGGATTTAACATGTACAGATCCTTTTAAAACAACAACTATTTAAGTTAAAATATCATCTCAATATGAAAAAGAATATATTAATAATACTATTTTCCTGTGCTGCATTTTTAGTCTCGTGTACACCAAGAACTTACGAAGAAATTTCAGAAACAGAGACAAATACTTCACCTACTTATACAGCAAACGTTGGTCCAGTCATACAAGCAAATTGTGTGAGCTGTCACTCAGCAGGAGGCCGATTCCCAACTTTACAGACTTACGAGCAGGTAAAAGATGCCACTCAAAACGGTGACCTAATTTGCAGAATTGACCAAACTCAGTCTTGCGGAAACGTAATGCCGAGATCGGGAGCCATGCCAAGACAAACTATTGATATGATTATACTTTGGCAAAAAGAAGGATATAAAAATTAAAATATATTTAAAATGAAAGAAATAATAATATCTGCATTGTTTTTATTAGCGGGAAACGTAGTTTTTTCGCAAAAGATGATCACCAGAACCGGTGAAGTAAAATTTGAAGCTTCCATGCCTGCTTTTGAGGAGGTAGCGGCGACTAATAAAACAACCTCCTGCATTCTTGAAAAAAGTACAGGTGACTTTGTAGCCCTCACCCTGATAAAATCATTCAAATTCAAAGCACCTTTAATGGAAGAACATTTTAATGAAAATTATATGGAATCTTCCCAATATCCAAAAGCGACTTTTAAAGGAAAGATTTTAAATTTTGATGCCAAAAAATTGTCTGCTTCAAAAACAGCTTACGATTTAGAAGGTGATTTAACCATTCATGGTGTTACTAAAAAAATAAAAACCAAAATCAATCTTACCTTAAACGGGGCCAAAATTCTGGCATCTAGTGCAATTTCAGTTAAACCACAGGATTACAAAATTGAAATTCCAAGCCTGGTAAAAGGAAAAATTGCCGAAAACGTAAAAGTTGCCATGAATTTCGTTCTTGAAGCTAATTAATCAAAACTATTTCTACTATGAAAAAATTAGTATTGCTTACAATGTTGCTTTTCTTTTCTATTTCTAAAGCACAAGACAAAACCGTTTTTGATGTTGCAAGAAACGGAACTTTAGCAGAGATTCAAAACCTAAACAAATCAAACCCGGATTTAATCAATTCGCTTAACGAAAATAAAACAAGTCCGTTGATCCTGGCTTGCTACAGAGGAAACCTTGAAGTTGCGCAATTTTTAATAGAAAATGTAAAAGATATTAACTACAATTCTGATATGGGAACGGCTCTAATGGCGGCAACGTATAAAAACCAGCCACAATTAGTAAAACTATTATTAGAGAAAAAAGCAAATCCAAATGCAACAGATGCAAACGGAATAACAGCATTGTCACTCGCTGTTCAATTTAAGAATACTGAATTAGTAAAAATGCTTTTAGATTATAAAGCGGATAAAACAATTAAAGATAACAAAGGAAAAACAGCATTTGAATATGCTGTTTTTTCTCAAAATGAACCCATCATTAACCTTTTAAAATAAGTAAATCATGAAAAAAATTACTCTTTTAACTTTTTTATTAATTGGTATAAGCTGTTTTGCCCAGCAAAAATCGACAGGAGATGTTACTTTGTCAAATAATATGACAGCCAATTTAACATTAAATAACAACACATCAAAAGCCACTATTAAACTCACCGGCCCTTCTGATAGATGGTTTGCTTTGCAGTTTGGAAATTTTGCAAATGGTGGTGGTATGGTCTCAGGACAAGATTTAATATACTCAAACGGGAGCACTCTGGTTGATGCAAGACAAAACGGAGTTGGCGTTACTCCAAGTACAGATGCTACACAAAACTGGACTGTAACTTCTAATACCGTAGTCTCCGGAATTAGAACTATAATAGCAGAACGAAATTTTTCAACCGGTGATGCAAATGATTATACCTTTAATTATACAAACACTACTATAGATTTTGCATGGGCCAAAAATAGCTCTGCCGGACAATCACTAAACAATCATGGAGGAAACCGCGGATATGCTATAGATACAGCTTTATCTACTACTTTGGGTGTAGAAGATTTTGGGTTAAAAGCATCTTCAATTTCTCCAAATCCATCAAACGGAAATTTTACCATTGAAACGAAAACAGGTTTAGATAAAATAAATGTATATTCTTTAGTAGGGACACTTGTTGAGAGTATTGAAGTAAAAAACAAAGCTAATACTGTTGATGTATCATTGAAAAGTTTGCAATCTGGAATTTACCTAATAGAATTGCAAAACGATCAGGAAAAAACGTGGAAAAAAATAATTATCAAATAGTTGGAAGGCTGTCAAAAGCCAAAATTAATTGTTAGAATAAAGTGTCAAAACTATTTAACTCCAAAATAGTTTGACGCTTTTTTTATTGCATATCATGTTTTAATATTTCAATCGAAAGTTATTCAGACAAAAAAAGAGGTTAGAAAAAACTCTAACCTCTATCAAAAAAAAATAAAAAAAACCAAGTTATTAACTAATTGAAAGTTAAATATTGTAATCTCTTAGAATGTTGTAGTACTATTTGCCTGATATGCGAAGTTAAAAGTATAGAATCTGGATTCAGATGTTGCAGTTGGAGTTGCCGGAGCTCCTTTGTAATAGCTTAAAAATTCAACTTTTGCATATTTACCATCGTGAGTTTTTACAACAAATACCTTTCCTGCTTTGGCGGTAATTATATGAGTCTGTCCGTTATAATCATACCAAGCATTTGCTCCTGAAGTTGGAAATGCATACACTGAAGCCGCATCCTGAGTGAAAGTGTTTGCAACCGGAAATGTTGTAACACTGGCAAATGCTCCAGAAACAATACTCACAGCACCTGATCCTGTTCTTGATGGTTCACCTGCATCTTCAGCATTATATTTAGCTCCTCCATTTACGATAATTACTGTACCACGGAATGCGATGTCCCATTTATCTGTAGTGACAATTTTATTTTCAGAAAAACTGAATTTTGTGAATTCACCTCCAACTGGCTGTCCTTGCCCGCCTGTTTGTGGCGCCGGAAGATCAGAAACTTTTATAGTTTCAACAGCCGGAATCGTATCGTTATTATCATCGTCACTACTGCAAGATGCTGTAAAAATAAATAATGCTAAAAATGAAAGTTTTAAGAATTGTGTTTTCATGGTAAAGGTGTTTAAATAAATATTAATTAAAAATTATATTGAATTCTTGCAAAAAGCTGTCTTCCGGCAAGGCTCGGAATCTGTCCCGGATCTGTATAATCAAATAAATTATTAGCCCCAGCCTGAAGCATTAATTTATCAGCTACAGTTTTTGAAATTGATAAATTGGTTAAAAAGTAGTCATTTACAAATTTGTCGTATTTATCCAGAATGCTATTTCCATTGCTATCAAACATTCCGTATTTACTTTTATAAAAAACACGCAAATTAATATCGGTTTTTATCTTTGGAATCGTGTACAAAACTTTAAGATTGGCTGTATGTTTTGATCTGTTATATATTCCAAAATAATCTGATTTATTGATTTTAACCGTTTGTAGCTCTGAATTACGGATATATTGATAGTCTTCAAAATTGTCAACAACATCCTCATTTTTGGCAATTAAATATTGGTATCCTAATGATAAAGAGAATTCTTTGGTAAAACTATACGTTGAATTATACTCTATACCATAGGTGAAAATTTTATCGAAATTAGAATAACTAAAAATATTCTGACCGTTTGTTTTTTGAGCCACAACCTGTGTATCAATCAAATTACTAATAGTATTGTAGAAGGCATTGATATCCATTCTTAGTTTATTTCTTTTATAATAAGTTCCAAAATTGAAATTGATTGAACTTTCTGCTTCTAATGGTTTGTCAAAACTAATTCCTGCTATTCTGGATAAAAGCTGTCCCTGCTCTTCAAACTGATCCAGACGAGCTTCGGCAACATTATACCCTAAAACGGTGTAACCAACAGAAGGATTCGTAAAATCGAAATACAACTGACGGAAATCCGGTGCTTTATAGCCATACCCAACCGAAGATTTTAAAGATAAATTATTATTAATTTTATAATTTACAGCTAGCTTAGGACTTAACTGCGATGCATAAACACTATGATTATCATACCTGAATCCGGCCAGAATATTCCACTTCTCAGTAGGATTGTAATCATATTGTACAAAAACATACTGCGAATTAAATTTCACATTATCTTTAAAATAGGTTCTGTCCAGACTTTCATAATTTAATCCTACTCCGGCTGTTAACTTGTCCTTATTTATTGAAACAGTAGTTCTGACCTCGGGTCTGAAAAGCCATTGGTCGTAATATGTATCTTCATAACGAACATCGCTCTGGTCATTTAAAAACGAATCATTTTTATAATTGGTCGCATAAAATTCATATTCAGAATATACTTTAGGAGTCCATTTGTGTTCTAATTTGATTTGCGAATTCCATTCGTTTTCCTTTGCTTCGCCACTATATATTTCAGATCCAATCACAGCTGCATTATCTGCTTTTTGATTAAAAAAACGATTACTTACAATTAGTTTCAGATTTTCAGAAAAATCATAATATAATTTTGGCTGAATTGTAGTATTATAGTATCCTTCTACATTTTTCAGTACTGAACTTTCGTTCAAATCAAATCCATCGGTTGAATAATAGTTAGCAAACAAATTGGCTGCAAATTTCTTTTTCTTCCAAAGCAAATTAGCATTGGCATCACTGGTATTAAATGTTGCATACCTATAAGAAAGACCGCCTGCCAACATATCTTTCTTAGGTCTTTTTGTAATTACATTAATAACTCCACCCATTGCTTCAGAACCATATAAAGCTGATGATGCACCTTTTACAATTTCAATTCTCTCAATATTTCCAACAGAAATCCTGGACAAATCCAAAACTCCTGAACTTCTTCCTACAAGTGGCAAACCATCAATCAAAATCATGGTGTAAGCAGCGTCCATTCCCTGTATTTGAATACCTTCAAAACCACTTTCATCAGGAATTAATATAATACCGGTTTGTTCATTTAAAATTTCATTCAATCTCGTAACACCAGATTTAATAATCGTTTCAGCAGTAATAATTGTCATTGGCAAAGGCAATGATGAAATTACCCTCTCTGTTCTGGTCGCTGTTGTTACTTTAACTTCCGATAATTCATTTGTTTCAATGCTATCTTTTTGCATTTGCTGAGCAATTGTAATTTGACAAAAAACAAATAGTGTAGAAAGGGTAATTTTAATTTTCATTATTTTTATTAAGTCTTAATAATAAGTGCAAATATATAATTATTTTTATTTGTTCTAAATAAACTTTATATATTTGCAAAAATTTTTAAACTAAATAATTCAGTTATGATTACAAAAAGCCTCTACTTATTAGCCGTTATGGCTGTAACCTGCAGTCTTGGATTCAGTCAGGATAAAAAACAACAGGATATTAAATCGATAAAATCCATGTGTGGATGCTATGAAGTGAAATTTAATTTTGCAGAAACTTTTCAGTATGCAAAGGATTCGGCTTCTTATAAACCTTCACAGACAAAGCACGAGTCTGCTTTAGAATGGGTGGAATTGGTTGAGGACACACCAAATAAAATTGTCATGCAGCATTTATTAATTGTAAGTGACGATATGATCATCAAGCACTGGAGACAAGACTGGCTGTATGAAAACACGGATTTATATCTGTTCGACAAAAACACATCCTGGAAATATAAAAAACTAGATAAAAAAGCTGTAAAAGGACAATGGACTCAAAAAGTATATCAGGTAGATGACAGTCCACGATACGAAGGAACTGCAACCTGGGTACATGTTGACGGACAGGATTATTGGGCAAACATGACGGATGCTCCCCTGCCAAGAAGAGAACATACAAAACGTAATGATTATAACGTTTTAAAAGAAGAAACATTCATGAAATTACTGCAACTGGTTGGAACCATGAACAGGACAATGACAAATTGATTCGTGATGATAGTGGAAAAGATGTTTTGCTGGCGCAGGAAAAAGGAATGGACATTTATACTAAAGTTCCGGATAGTAAATGTATTGCTGGACAGAAATGGTGGAAGGAAAATAATGCACTTTGGAAAAATGTTCGTGACAAATGGCAAACTCTTTTTGACAGGCATCAGGATTTAAACTTAGAAACCAAAGTAGAGAAGAAAACGCTTTATTCCCTTTTGTTTGATTTGAAACCAGATGCTGCAAAATCAGAGACTGATGCTATCATCCAAAAGTTCGTAAAATAAATATTTTGTTTTAGTTGTTAAAAGAGCCGATAGTTTTAAAACTTATCGGCTCTTTGTTATTATGTATTTGATATAAGTTCTTACATTCTTTCAGGAACTTCAATTCCTAATAAAGTAAAAGCAGATCTGATGACCTCACCCACTTTTTGCGAAAGCTGTACCCTAAAAATCTTTTTAGTCAGGTCAACTTCTCCTAAAATGTGTACTGATTGATAAAATGAATTGTATTCTTTTACTAAGTCATACGTATAATTCGCAATTAAAGCCGGGCTATGATTTTGTGCCGCATTTTGAATTATTTCCGGGAAAAGCTGGATTAGTTTTACCAGCTCTTTTTCTTTTTCGTGCAACTCTTCAATGGTAGTTACAGTAGAAAAATCAAAATCGGCTTTACGTATGATCGATTGAATTCTCGCATACGTATATTGAATAAACGGACCTGTATTACCAGCAAAATCAACAGATTCTTCCGGATTGAACAAAATACGCTTTTTAGGATCTACTTTTAAAATGTAATATTTTAATGCGCCAAGTCCAATTGTTTTGTACAATTTAGCCTTTTCTTCAGCAGAATAACCGTCTAATTTTCCTAAATCTTCAGAGATTTGTTTTGCTGTTGCCGTCATATCATGCATCAGGTCATCAGCATCTACTACTGTTCCTTCACGGCTTTTCATTTTTCCGGATGGTAAATCAACCATTCCGTATGACAAATGATATAAGCTTGAAGCCCAGTCAAAACCTAACTTTTTTAGAATTAAAAATAATACTTTAAAATGATAATCCTGCTCGTTTCCAACGGTATAAACCATTCCGCCAACGTCAGGCATATCTTTTACACGCTGAATTGCAGTCCCGATATCCTGTGTCATATAAACGGCAGTGCCATCAGAGCGCAATACGATTTTACGATCCAAACCTTCATCTGTCAAATCAATCCAAACTGAACCGTCAGGATCTTTTTCAAAAACCCCTTTATCAAGTCCAACCTGAACCACATCTTTTCCTAATAAATAAGTATTGCTTTCGTAGTAATATTGATCAAAATCAACTCCAAGATTCGTATAAGTGGTATCAAAACCGTCATATACCCATTGGTTCATTTTCTTCCAAAGTGCAATTACTTTTTCATCCCCCGCTTCCCATTTCTTCAGCATATCTTGCGCTTCGACTATAATGGGTGCTTGTTTTTTTGCTTCTTCTTCCGTTTTGCCGGTTTCTATTAATTGATTAATTTCACCTTTATAAGCTTTATCAAACTCAACATAATATTTCCCTACTAACTTATCTCCTTTTAATCCTGAAGATTCCGGAGTTTCTCCATTTCCAAATTTTTCCCAGGCCAGCATCGATTTGCAGATATGGATTCCACGATCGTTGATGATTTGTGTTTTATATACTTTTTTACCAGAAGCCTTCAGAATTTCAGCAACAGAATAGCCTAATAAGTTATTACGAACATGCCCTAAGTGTAAAGGTTTATTGGTATTTGGCGAAGAATACTCAACCATGATTGCCTTCTCTTTAGTATTTGGAGTTACATAACCAAATTTGGTATTGTCTCGTATCTCATTAAAGAAATTCAGATAATAACGATCAGCAATTACGATATTAAGGAAACCAGATACAACATTAAATCTTGCAACTTCGGCAACATTTTCAACAAGATAATCTCCAATTTTATTTCCTAATTCGGCAGGATTACTTTTAGTCAATTTCAATAAAGGAAAAATCACCATTGTAATATCGCCTTCAAACTCTTTTCGCGTAGCCTGAAATTCGATTTTATCGACAGTAACATCAAATAATGCCTGAATGGCGTTTTGTATAGAAGGAGTAAGAATTTGTGATAATGACATGTAAACTTTTTTTAAGGTGAGCAAATATACTGCTTATTCATCAATTTGAGAAAACGAAAAACATATTAAATAGTAGAAAAGAGTTAGAAATTCTTAAAAAAAGAAGATCCTAATTTGTTAAAATTATCAAAAAAACAAAACACTAATACCTTATAAAACAGAGCCTCAAAATAAATTTTAGCTTTTTTCTGTAAAAATATTGTAACAAATCATTAATAAAAAGGTCTTATTAGCAAATTTGAACACAATCATCAATCAAATCAAAATAATCAATTAAACTAATTATGAAATTAAAATTTTTATTGTTCGCATTACTGGGAATAATTGCAACAACTACTGCCCAGAATACGGGAACTGTATCCGGTAAAATTATTGAAAAATCGAATAAGGCGCCTATTTCTTATGCTACAGTTTCGATCAAAGACAACGGAAAAGTCGTTTCCGGAGTGAATACAGACGACAATGGGGATTTTACGATTAAAAACCTTGCCCTAAAAAGTTACACAATCGAAATACAGTATATTGGTTTCAGGAAATATATCGGGTCTGTAATTTTGAGTGAAAACAAAAAAACGGCTACCGTGAATGTATCGCTTGAAGAAGAAGCAACGCAGCTAAAAGGCGTAAATATTGTTGCGGAACGTTCTACAATTGAGCAGAAAATCGATCGTAAAGTAATCAATGTTGGGAAAGATTTAACCACAGCAGGGGCTTCGGCATCTGACATCATGAATAATATTCCGTCTGTGAATGTAGATCAGGACGGAAAGCTTTCGCTTCGCGGAAATGACAATGTACGTGTATTAATTGACGGACGACCTTCTAATATTGATCCAGCGCAATTATTAAAACAAATTCCATCGACTTCTATCAAAAAAATTGAATTGATTACCAATCCAAGTGCGAAATACAACCCTGAGGGAATGTCGGGAATCATCAATATTGTTTTGCACAAAAATGCCAATACTGGTTTTAACGGAAGTTATAGCGGTGGAATCACCTTTGGGGAAACTGCGAAATACAATCAGTCATTAGATTTGAATTATAAAACAGGAAAAGTAAATTTCTTTGGAAACGGCGGAACTAATTTCGGGACTTATTTTAATGATGGCTTCATCAAAAAAACAGATAAAAGCACTATCCAGAACTTAGATATTTCTAATAAAAATGATTCATATTTATATAAAATTGGAATGGATTATTTAATTGATGATCATAATACATTATCTTTTTATAGTACACAAAATAAAGCAACAGGACTTGGATTCGTAAATACAGATATTGATTACTTTAATTCACCGGAAGAAATTAGTAATGTATATCAAAAAGGAAGATATGAAGGCCCAAACAAAACCGGAACTTATAATCTGGCTTACAAACACATCTTTAAAAAAGAAGGCCACACATTAGATTTTGAAGGAAATTATAGTACTACAGAGGAAACTCAGAATGCTTCTTTTGATACTGAAACCATAAAAACAGATAATACAACCAACAGAAATGTTTATAGTGATTTCATAAATGACAAACGTAAATTAAGTACTTTGAATGTGGATTATATAAATCCTTTAAATGAAAAAACGACATTGGAAGCTGGAGCTGAAGCCAGAATAACGAAAACAGAGAATAATTATGCAACTGAAAATCCGTTTGCTGAATTCCCTGTATCTAATTATATCTATGATACTAATATCTATTCAGCTTATGTAACTTTTGGTCAGAAATTCAAAAAAATCAGTTATCAACTGGGCGCGCGTTTTGAAAGTTATAATCTCAAATCCAATTTAAATTATGGTTATAAAATATTTAATGATGATTATATTACCTTATATCCTTCTGCTTATTTAACGTATAATCTGAACGAAAAAAACACTTTTCAGTTGAGTTACAGCCGTCGTGTTGATCGCCCAAGTTTAGAACAGACAAAACCGATTCGTGAGTTTTCAACTCCATTGGTTACCTCATTTGGAAATCAGGACTTAAGACCTCAGTTTACCAATTCTGTAGAATTAAATTATACCAAAACTTTAGAAAAAGGAAGCTTTACTACAGGTGTATTTTACAGAAGTATTAACGATCCGATTAGCAGAACTTTAAGACCAGATGAATTAAATCCAAATAAACAAATTATGAGTTTTACTAATTATGATCATAATACTTCGTATGGATTTGAAGTTTCTTTAAATTACAAAATTACAAAATGGTGGGATATTCAGCCTTCTATCGACTTTTCAAGCATTAATCAGCAAGGAGTTGTGTTTAAATATGATCAAACACAACCCACAAAAAGCACTGCAGATGAGAGAACAGTTACGATGGCAGCATTCAACGCCCGTATGAATTCTAACTTCAAGGCCACAAAACGTTTAAGCTTTTTATTATTCGGATTTTACAGAGGACCAGTTGAAGATGTACAGCAGGAAAGAAAGGAAATGTACAAAATAGATATGGGTTCACGCTATACGTTATTAGACAACAAAATGAATATCAGTGTACGTTTTAATGATGTTTTCAATACTATGAAATATGCTTTTGACACCCAATATCCTTATCCTCAATCAGGACAGTTTACCTGGGAAAGTCAAACGGTTTACCTGGGTTTAACTTACAACTTTGGTGGTGCAAAAATCAAAAAATTACAACGTAAACAAAGAGATGACAATACCAGTAAAGATGCTGGCGGAATGTTTTAACGCTTTAACTTTTTTACTATTTTTAATTAACACTTGTAGAGAAAAAGGCCTGAAGTTTGCCAGCTTCAGGCCTTTTTTACGAATTCATTTTTATAAAAAATTTCGAATTTCTTTTACTTCTTCGGGATTTGCTGTTTCTGTATCATCAGTAATAGCTGATGAATGATAAAAAGTAGGTTCTAATTTATCCTGCAATAACTTAATATTTGAAGATCGTAATCCCCCTCCAGGCATAATTTCAATTCTGTCACCGGATAATTTTTGAATTTTTTCAAGATTAAAAATCCCCTCTTCAACGTTTATTTCCTGTCCGGAGGTTAAAATCGTTTTGAAACCACAATCTATAATATCTTCTAAAGATTGTTCGATATTTTCAACTACATCAAAAGCCCGATGAAAATTACACGGAAGCGGTCTGGCCAAATTGACTAATTCCAGATTTTTCTTTTTATTGATAGTACCATCTTCATTTAAAATCCCAAAAACAAAACCATCAACTCCTAACTTTTTAAACTGTTTTATATCTTGTTTCATTTCGGCAATTTCCTCATCTGTATAAAAAAAATCTCCACCTCGTGGCCTTATGATCACATGCATTTTTATGGAAAGTTTTTCACGAACCTTGACCGTTAAAACATAATTTGGAGTTGTACCTCCAAGCTTCATATTTTCGCACAATTCGATTCGGTCAGCACCGTTATCCTGAGCAATCAATGCTGATTCATAATTAAAGCACGCTATTTCGAGTTGGCTTTTTTTCATTATACAAAGTAATTTCAATTAAACCAAATATAAAAAAACCTGCTTCAAAGTGAAACAGGTTTTATATAATTTACAGAAATTAATTTACCATTTGATAATGGCACTTGCCCAGGTAAATCCACTTCCAAAAGCTGCTAAAACAACAGTATCCCCGGATTTGATTTTTCCCTGCTCCCATGCTTCTGTTAAAGCAATCGGGATAGACGCTGCAGTTGTATTACCGTATTTCTGGATATTATTATGAACCTGATCGTCTGATAATTTGAATTTATTCTGAATGAATTGCGAGATTCTTAAATTTGCCTGATGCGGGATCAGCATATCAATATCCGACACTTGCAAACCATTTGCTTCTAAGCCTTCATTTATAACTTCTGCAAAACGCACAACTGCATTTTTAAACACAAATTGTCCATTCATATACGGATAATAACTTTCATCATTAGGGTCATTATCTGCAATAATATCAGTTACCCAGCGTGCCCCCATTCCCGGAGCCTGCAAAGCAAGTTCTTCAGCATGCTGCCCTTCAGAATGTAAATGCGTTGATAAAATTCCTTTTGACAAATCTTCTTCACGGCTTAAAACTGCCGCTCCTGCCCCATCGCCAAAAATTACGGAAACCCCACGCCCTCTTGTGGTCATATCTAATCCTGTAGAATGTACTTCAGAACCAATTACTAAAATGTTTTTATACATTCCGGTCTTAATATATTGATCCGCAACAGAAATAGCATACACAAAACCTGAACATTGATTTCTAACATCTAATGCCCCTACAGTCCGTAATCCCAAATCACGCTGTACCAAAACTCCGGGTCCTGGAAAATAGTAATCAGGGCTCAATGTTGCAAAAACTACAAAATCTATATCTTCTTTGGCTACGCCGGAACGTTCAATTGCTATCTTAGCAGCTTTGACCCCCATCGAAGTTGTAGTGTCTTCACCACGAATAATATGTCTTCTTTCCTGAATTCCGGTCCGTTCCTGAATCCACTCATCATTGGTATCCATAATCTTAGACAAATCATCGTTTGTCACCACATTTGAAGGAACATAATATCCTAAGCCCGCAATTTTTGAATGATACATACTCTCTTTTTTATTAGTTAAAAACTGGAATGCAAATTTAAGTATACTTTAAAACATTAGTATACAAATTACCATTTTTTTCGCAATTGACAATTTTCTGCATCTTAAAAAACATTTTATTTCAAATTAGTCCTTTTTCAAAAAACGGCTTGTTCAAGTTAAACAAAACAAAAGCCCCTAAAAAGTAAAAATTTTAGGGGCTTCGCTTAATTTATTTTACTATCCTTTTAGCCAGGCATTTTTAAGTTTTTCTTTTGAAGCATCTGTAGCTTTAAACGTTTCACTTTCTTCGTAAGGTAATTTTACTGTACCTTTTATTGTTTTATCAGCACCAGCTCTTTTTATCTGAACAGTAATGGGATCATTTTCTTTCCAGTTTTCACTCTCACCAATTAAATCATATATATTGTCTAAAGTATATGGTTTAGCATTTATTGACAAAATTACATCTCCTGGTTTTAGATCCAGATTAGTAAAAAACGGATTTAACTCAACATCCTGACGAACACTTATTTGTTTCGTTTTTGGATCAACTCCTATGTATGGCATCTGCCCTTTTATGAAAACTGAACCCGCTTTTTTCTCAGATGCCTTTGTAACGCCCACTTTAGCTAAATATTGATCATACTGAATAGGAGTCGTTCCGGCAACATGGGTTTTCAGGAATTCCCCAACTTCAGGATAAGTCAATTTTGTGATTTTATCAAAAAGTTCATTGTCATTAAATGGTTTTTCAACTCCATATTCTTCAGATAATTTATGCATCAGATCGAGAATCCCTCTTTCTCCGTTACTTTTTTCCCTGATAATAATATCGATACACATTCCGATTAGCGCCCCTTTTTGATATACATTTAAATATTGGTCTTTGTAAGGCTGCTCCAGTACATTTTTACTCATCACTGTAAATGACATCGTATCGTTTAAACTTTTTGCCTGTTCGATTTTATCCGCAATACGGGTATAAAATTCAGGTTCATCAATTAAGCCCTGATTAATCTGAAAAAGATTCGCGAAATATTCTGTTACACCTTCGTACATCCACAAATGTTCAGACATTTTTGGAGCATTATAATCAAAATACTGAATTTCTTTAGAGTGAATAGTCAATGGCGTTACAATATGAAAAAATTCGTGTGAAACTACATCTTTCATCGACTCAACCAATTTCTCTTTCGGCATCGATTCAGGTAAAACAACTGTAGTGACTGTTGGATGTTCTAAAGCCCCAAAGCCATGCGCATCATCCTTTGCCATACTTGACAAATACAATAAAACTGTATATTTTTTAGTAGCATTTACTTTGCCTAAAAAGTTTTTTTGTGCCGTCATCATTGTTTTCATTTCCGGAGTAATACTTTCTGCAGTGAATTTTCCGGTTGGAGAATAAACAGCAATCAAAATATCCATCCCGTTAACATTGAATGTAGTATAATCAGGCTTAGAATACATAATTGGATTCTCTACCAAAACAGCATAACGAGGTGTTGTAAAAACATCACTTGTTTTGCTTGCATCTTCATCTGTCATTGAAGTTGCTCCCCAAAGTGTTTCTGGATGTGTGATGGTAACTTTATACGGAACATCTAATTTATCCTGAAAATATCCAACAAAGCCATGCGTATTTACCATAAAATTGATTCCGGCATTTATGTTTGTTCCCGCTGGAGAAAACACATCATCATTACCAAAACCCGTTCCTTTTTCTGTATCAAAAGTATCGCCAACCAAATAGGTAATTGTCTTCAATTTTTTTGCATCCGAAATTGACCATGAATTATCATCGATTCTTTTTACATTTAATGCATTCCCTTTTACATCAAAAGCTTTAAAATCATCTGAATATTTTCCGTAATTATCTGTAGAATAGGTTCCCGGAACAGTTTTAGGTATACTGTAAATTACTTCATCAGTTTTTATCTGAGGTGCGGTTACTGTAACCAAAACTTTATCATCTTTTACATCAGTAAGATTAATATTGACAGCAACGTTTTCCTTCGCTGCACTTGACGTCCCTGTTTTACAGCTCCATAAGGTAACTGCAAGCGCTAATGTGCAAATTATTTTTTTCATTTATTAAAATTTTAATTTTTTATATCAGTCTTATAAAATGTAAAACTGTTACAGTAAAGATATAAATAAAAAAAACTCCTGATTGCAGGAGTTTTTATTTAGTCTAATTTATTTTTTATATAGTATTTTCCATCCAGATCTTCGTCAAAATCGTCTATTTTAACTGGTTTTGGCTTTGGTTTATTTGCGATTGCCTTCTTTTTCCACATCTCGAATTTTTCAAGAGGCATTTTCTTTTTCATTATTTCCAGAACTTCTTTTTCTGACAATCCAAATTCTTTTTTTATAATTTCGAATGGATTTCTCTCTTCTAATGCCAACGAAACAAGCTTTTCAGTTTGTTCCCAATTCAATTCTTTGCGGTTACTCTTTTTCATCACGTGAAAATTAATTCAAAATAGAGGTTAATGATTAATAGATTGATTTTCAATTTAAGTATCAATATTAATAAAAAAAATAATTAGTTGCTCAGATTAACTATATTTTTTTAATTGATTTTAGCATTTTTTTACACTATGTTAATTTTTAGCATCAAGTTTGCAAAATTTATAATGTATCATTTAATTCAAAGCAAATATTCGCCAAAAACACAAAAGGAAAAAATCAATTATACATCTGATTTCTCCCTTCTTATTAAAGTCTTTTTACAAGGTCAGTTTTTCTTTCTGAAATTGATATTCATTATGATAATAGCCAGAATAATCAAAATAATCCCAATCCATTGTAAAAAAACCACTTTTTCATTCAATAAAACAAATGCCATCATTACAGAAACAGGAAGCTCAAGAGCCGAAACAATACTCCCTAAACCAATTCCGGTCAATGGAAATCCAGCATTCATAAGCATTGGCGGAATTATAGTTCCGAAAAGAGAAAGCACAATGCCCCATTTTAGGAAAATTGAAAAATTGAAGGGTGTGATTTGTGTAGCAAAAGCAAACGAAAAAACAATAACAGCACCACCCAAAAGCATGTATAAACTTCTTTGCGCCGAAGAAATTTCAAGAGCAACACGGTTCGCAGTAAACATCGTTGTGGTAAATGATGCAGCCGCAAGAACACCCCAGCCAATACCTCGCCAGTCTAACTCAATACTGCTATTAAGGATATTCGTTGCGAGCACAGTTCCAATTAAAACAATAAAAACAGCAATTATTTTTTGAAGTGACGGAAGTTTCTTCTCTAAAATCATTTCGAGCAAAACGCCCATCCATACCGTTTGCATCAATAAAACAATACCAATAGAAACCGGAATATATTTTACAGCCAGATAATAAAACAAACTCGTCATTCCGAGCGAAGTTCCTGCCAGCATTAACTTAAAAATATTTTTTGATGTGGCTCTTACCACTTTTGTTTTATATTTTACCTTTTGAAAAGCATTAATCAGCAAAATACCTATAAGCCCTAATATAAATTGAGATGTGGTGACTTCTGCAGTAGTAAAACCTTCTTCATAAGCCATTTTTACAAAGGTAGCCAGCATACCATAACTTGTAGCGCCTAAAGCAACCAGAAAAACTCCTTTGAGAACATTTTTTTGTGACATTCTTGTTTTATTTAAAAAATTTAGCCTGCAAAGATAGTACTTAGTTTTTAGCTCAATGTTAAAATTAAAAAGGCAGAATTTAATATTAAGGATCAATTGTATTATTTCTGAAAAATTAAACCTTCAATCTCCTCCATTTAAAAAATTTCTTTATTTTGCACCCCAAATCGAAAAAACAATGAAAAAATCAATTATTGCAATTATTGCAATTGGCTTATTAGCTGTCTCATGTGACAAAAAAGAATCAACAGACGGCCTGCATCTTACAGGAAACATAAAAGGACTAAAAGAGGGGAAATTATATATCCAAAGATATAATGACACAGCTTTAGTAGCTATTGACAGTATTAAAATTGATGGAAATTCAGCCTTCGAAACAAATATAAAATTAGAATCACCAGAGATGCTTTATCTATTTCTGGATCGTGGAGTTACCAATTCATTAGACAATAATATTATATTTTTTGCAGAACCGGGCAATATAAATATCGATGCGAATCTGGATAATTTTATCAATGGTGCTAAAATTACCGGATCAAAAAACCATGAGTTATATGAAGAGTATCAAAAAGTAAACTCTCGTTTTAAAGATGAAAGCCTTTCATTAATTGAAGCAAAATTCAAAGCTTTAAAAAGACAGGATCAAAAAGCGGTTGACAGCATTGTAGCAAGAGGTGATTCGAACATTAAACGAAAATATTTATTTGCTACTAACTTTGCAATTAACCACAAAGATCATGAAATAGCACCCTATATTGCTTTAGCAGAAATTTACGATATTAATCTTAAGTTTTTGGATACTATTCAAAAATCTATGACACCTAAAGTTGCAAATTCATTATATGGTAAAAAACTAACCAAGTATGTAAATGAAATTAAAAAAGAGGAAAAGAAATAATTTTACTTTAAAAACCCAAAAAGGCCTGGAAATATTTCAGGCCTTTTGTATTTTTTAGAATATTCGGATATACCATTTGATTATAAAAATAAAATCCTGTAAGCATTAAACTTTACAGGATTTATTTTACTTGTTGGTCTACTAGGACTCGAACCTAGAAAGACGGCACCAAAAACCGTAGTGTTACCATTACACCATAGACCAATAAAGTAGTGCGGTTAAGCGAGTGCAAATTTAAAGCTTTTTTTAGTTTGCGCAAACTTTTTGATAAAAAAAATCACTTTTTTTATCATTTTTTTCTTTCAAACCCGCTAAATCGCTACAAATATTTCAAAAACAACTGGTTACAAGAATCAAATACTTTTATAGAATTTTTTGTTAATGGTCGTTTCTTTACACAAAAAAACATTTTCTTTGTAAAATAGAAAACATACAAAATTTTAACACCTGAATATGGCACAATTCAATTTCAATAAATGGAATACAATTATTGGTTGGTTTGCATTTGCAATCGCTTTAATTACCTACACACTAACTGTTGAACCTACTATGAGCTTCTGGGATTGCGGCGAATATATTGCAACAGCTGCCAAACTTGAAGTTGGCCATCCCCCAGGTGCACCTTTATTTCAAATGATAGGTGCCTTTTTTGCCATGTTTGCAATCGACAATCAACACGTTGCACTAATGGTAAATATGATGTCTGTTTTTTCAAGCGCTTTTACCATTTTATTCATGTTTTGGTCATCCTCTATGATTTTGAAAAAAATTGTAGCACGTTTTGCTGAAATTGACCAAAATAATTCAATTGTAATTTTAGGGAGCTCTTTTGTTGGAGCTTTAGCTTATACATTTTCAGACAGCTTTTGGTTTAATGCTGTTGAAGCTGAAGTTTATGCAATGGCATCATTATTAATAGCTTTGCTTTTTTGGCTTGGATTACGCTGGGAGCAAGATATGGACAAACCAAAGGGAAACAAATGGCTGCTTATTATTTCTCTTGTTATTGGTCTTTCGTTTGGAGTCCACTTTATGGCTCTGTTAACTATCCCTGCTATTGGTTTTCTGTATTTCTTTAAACATTATGAGAAAGTAACCATAAAAAATTTCATTATAGGAAATATTGTAGTGATTGCTATTTTGTTGTTTATTTTTAAATTACTTCTTCCCTTAACCATGGCATTCTTTGGTAAAACCGAAGTATTCATGGTAAACAGCATGGGATTACCTTTTAATTCAGGAACTATTTTCGTTGCCCTGCTTTTTATTGCTTTCTTTTATTTTGGATTAAAATACACTAAACAAAAAGGATTGGTTTTCTACAATACTATTATTTTGTGTATTTTATTTATCTTAATTGGTTTCTCTACATGGATGATGCTGCCAGTACGCGCCAACGCCAATACAGTGATCAACGAAAACAAACCATCTGATGCTACTGAAGTTTTAGCTTATTATAATCGTGAACAATATGGTGTAAACCCATTGTTTTATGGCCCTCAGTACACCGAAGTTTTTGCCGGATTAGATGAAAAAACACCGTATCTGGATAAAAAGCCAAACTACGAGAGAGATTATAAAACGGGTAAATATATCATTACCAACAATTATAAAAATGCAGAACAAAATAGTGATGATAATCAAAAAACAATTCTGCCTAGAATGTGGAGCACCGAAAATGGACACATTCAGAATTACATTAATTTCACGAATCCGCCTCAGTTCAAAATAAATCCAAATTACCCTTATGAAGATGATTTGGGAAAATACGGAATTGATCCGAGTCAGTTAAGTGAAGAAGAATACAATAAAGCCATTGCGCAATTGCGTAATGAAGTAGAAAAAACAGTGCATGAATTCCGACAGGCTTATGCTCAAAAACAAATTGACAATGAAGGTTATGTAAAATTTCTAAGAAGTTACAGCGACTATTTAATCATCGAAAAACCATCAACCGTTGATAATTTTAGTTTTATGTTTGAATACCAGTTTGGATATATGTACTGGAGATATCTGATGTGGAATTTCGTAGGGCGCCAAAGTGATGTTCAGGGCAAATATGATAATTTAGATGGCAACTGGATCAGCGGAATCAAGCCCTTAGACTCATTACATTTAGGATCTCAGGATAATTTACCTTCAGATGTTTTAAACAATAAGGGACGAAACGTTTACTATTTTTTGCCTTTCATTTTAGGACTTATTGGACTTATGTATCATGCAAACAAGGATTTAAAAAGTTTTTATGTGCTTTTGGTGCTGTTTTTATTTACCGGAATTGCGCTTAAAATCTACCTAAACGAAAGACCTTTTGAACCTCGTGAAAGAGATTATGCTTTAGTTGGTTCCTTTTATGTTTTTGCAATCTGGATCGGCTTCGGAGTTTATTCTTTATACGAAACTATTCAAAAATACTTAGCGCCTAAAATTGCAGGCCCGGTTATTATTGCCGGAAGCCTATTAGCAGCTCCTGTTTTAATGGCTTCTCAAAACTGGGATGACCATGACAGATCAGGCAAATACACAGCGGTTGCAATGGCAAAAGCGTATCTGACATCATGCGATAAAGATGCTATTTTATTTACCATTGGAGACAACGATACATTCCCGTTATGGTATGCTCAGGAAATCGAAGGCATTCGTACTGATGTGAAAATTGTAAACACCAGCCTTTTCATGACTGACTGGTATATTGACCAGATGAAAGCTAAAGCATACGAATCTGACCCATTACCAATATCATTCACACATGACCAATATGTTGGGGATAAATTAGATTATGTAGCTCACATTCCAAAAGTAGAAACCCGTTGGGACATTAATGATTTTATTAGCTTCATTAAACATCCGAAATCAACTGTTGGTTTACAAAATGGTCAAACAATTCATTTTTATCCTACGAATAAAATTAGGCTCAACATTGATAAAAACACCATTATCAAAAATAAAGTGGTCAATCCTAAGTACAATGATTCTATCGTACCATACATGGATATTGATATCAAAGGAAGTGCATTATACAAAAATCGCCTGATGATGTTGGATATCTTAGCCAATAATAACTGGAAAAGACCTATTTATTTTAGCGGAGGAGCTTTTGACGATGAAGACTATTTATGGCTAAAAGATTATCTTCAGTTAGACGGAATGGTTTACAGATTAGTTCCAATTAAAAACACACCTTCAAAAGACGGTGGACCAATGGATATGGGACAAATTGATGCAGATAAAATGTACAATATTGTAACAAAATGGGACTGGGGCAATAGTAATGGCAACATTTATCATGATCCTGAAACCAGAAGAAACAGTATCACTTATCGCACAAACCTTTCCCGTTTAATGAATCAGCTTATTGCTGAAGGAAAAACAGATAAAGCAAAAAATATCATCAATTTGGCAATGACAAAAATGCCATTGGATAAATACGGATATTATTCTTTAGTTGAACCTTTTGCAGACGGCTATTATAAAGTTGGAGAAAAAGAAAAAGCCCAGGAATTGCTAAATAAATTAGTTCTGAAATACAAAGAGAACCTTAATTATTATGCAACTTTGAGTGGAAGCGACCAGTCTGATTTGGCTATTGATATCATAACAGATATTGAACGTTACAGAAGCCTTCTTCAGGTTATGAAAACAAACAAAGATTTAGCTTTTTATAACAACCATAAAAAGACTTTCAACACTTACGTAAATGTCTTCGAGCGTTTTGGAAGAGAAAAAGAATAATATACAAAAAATATTCTAATTAAAAAAATGCGGTGCTATTAGCTAAATAGTACCGCATTTTTTAATTTTACATATCTCTAAATTGTGTCAAAATGAGCTTTTACTGGGTCAAAACAAATTCATTCATCAAAAGGGTATTTTCTAAATACTGTTGGGATATTCCAAATACAGAAAAGAAAATATACCTTACATTTGATGATGGACCAACTCCTGAGATTACAGACTGGGTTTTATCAGAATTGAAAAAATTTGATGCAAAAGCAACCTTTTTCTGTATAGGAAAAAACATTAATGCACATACTTCTTTATTTGAAAAATTAATAGCAGAAGGGCATTCAATAGGAAACCATACCATGAACCATACAAATGGCTGGAAAAGCAAAACAAACGATTATATTGAAAATGTAAAAAATTGTGCCACCGTATTAGCTGGCAAAAAACTCAGCAGTTTATTATTTCGCCCACCTTATGGAAAAATCAAAAAAGCACAATCTAAAATATTAAGAAACCTGGGCTATAAAATAGTGATGTGGGATGTCTTAAGTGCTGATTTTGATCAGAGCATTACTCCACAAAAATGTCTCGAAAATGTAACAAAAAACGTAAAATCAGGAAGTGTAATTGTTTTTCATGACAGTATAAAAGCATCACAAAATTTAAAATTTGCGCTGCCCAAAACTTTGAGCTTTCTGAAAGAAAATGGATTTGTATTTGATGTTGTCAGCTAAACTTGCTGATGATAAAATCTATGAACCGAACTGATCCTGAACAAGTCCAATGATAGTATTAGCATCCAGTTCTCCTGACTGTCTCCAGATCATCTGCCCTTCTTTATAAATCATTAAAGTAGGAAGGCCTTTAATTCGTAAAGCTTCTGCCAGTTCCTGATTTTTATCTACATCAATCTTGATCACCTTGGCCTTATCACCAAGTGCAGCTGCAACATCCTTTATAACAGGATGCATAGAAACCGATGATTCATTCCAGTCTGTATAGAAATCGATCAACACAGGAACCTGTGCATTTATTAGTTCTCCAAATTTTGACATAAAACCAAAAATTTAAATTTTTTAAATCTACTAAAAGAGATTACCATTATACAAATGTAGCATTTTTACCGAATTAAGCCACATTGTTACCTTTTTTTAGTTCAATTACCGTGATTTCAGGCATAATTCCGACCCTTCCAGGATAGGCATGAAAGCCAAATCCCCTGTTGACATAAATATACCTGCCTAAACTCTCATATAATCCTGCCCATTGCTTATAAATATACTGCGCTAAACTCCATTTAAAATAACCCGGAATCTCAATACCAAACTGCATTCCATGAGTATGTCCTGACAATGTTAAATGAAAATTCTTAGGGTGGTCTTTTATTTCTGCATCCCAATGACTTGGATCATGACTCATTAAAATTTTAAAATCATGCTGATCAACATGCTGAGATGCTTTATTCAAATCTCCTGCTTTCTTAAAATTCACTCCCCAGTTCTCTACTCCAATTAAAGCTATTTTATCTTTTCCCTTTTGAATATAAGTGTGCTCGTTGAGCATCAATTTAAATCCAATTTGTCCGTAAAGATTCTTAATTGCCTTAAAATTTTCATCTTTTTCCCTTTGAGACGGCCAGGTAACATACTCACCATAATCATGATTACCTAAGATAGAAAATTTTCCGTATTTATACTCTTTAATTCTGTTAAAAGTACTTAACCATGTATCCATTTCTTTAGCATGCGTATTGACAATATCGCCTGTAAACAAAATCATATCTGAATCTTGCTCATTAATAAGATCAATTGCATAATTTATTTTCTCGGCGTTATCGAAACTACCGCTGTGTACATCTGAAATCTGGGTAATTTTAAAACCATCAAAGGCATCAGGAAGATCAGGAAAAAATATGGTTTGCTTAAATACTTTGAAGTTATATTTTCCTTCAAAAATCCCATAAATTAAAGACAAAAAAGGAACAGCTGCTAATCCTAAAGCCAATTGACTAACAAATTTTCGGCGTTCAGGCATCATTTCCTTCCTTGGCACATTGTACATAAAATAGTTCAAAATGCTGGCTCCAATCCTAAAAAT
Organism: Flavobacterium gyeonganense; assembly: GCF_029625295.1. NCBI lineage: Bacteria > Pseudomonadati > Bacteroidota > Flavobacteriia > Flavobacteriales > Flavobacteriaceae > Flavobacterium > Flavobacterium gyeonganense. The sequence goes on from NZ_CP121112.1 coordinate 1,257,961, forward strand.
ATCTTCTCCAAACAAAATAAGCGTAATTACAATTTTAGGAACATAAACCATCAACATGAGTCCCATTGTAAACATGGTATATTTAGTTTGTCCAACAGAACGATCAAACTGCGTAAAGGAATAAACGATAAAAACTAAAAGCAATACACTAATAACCTGATAAGCTATTAAAACCCATCTTAATTTAATCAAAGTACGAAAGGCCTGGTAAGAATAGAACTCAATAAGTAAAAAAAGAGCACACAGAATTATAAAACGAAGAATCATTATTTACAGTTTTAAACAAAGTAACAAAGAATGAAAATTTTAATGCTTTCTATTATCAAAAATTTAACTCAACAAACAACAAAAAGCTGATGAATTACTCCATCAGCTTTCGCTACAAAATTTTTTAAAACCTTCTTATAATCCACAACAAAGTTAGTTGAACAAACTTTTGAAGTTTATTTTTGAGATTTTGCAGCTTCCGGCTTAGCTGCATCTGTTTCTGCTTTTTTGTCTGCTTTTGCTTTTTTATGCCCTTTTTTGTCGTGTTTAACAGCTTTAACTTCTTTTGAAGCTGTTCCCTGAGCGGGAGTTGTCTGAGCATTTACCATTGCAGCTGTTCCTAAAAGAAATACTGCTAACATTACTAATTTTTTCATGATCTTAGTTTTTTAATTTGTATTGTTTCATTTATTTGATTCAAAGATAGAATCGCTAAATGAAGACAAAATGAAGTTTAACATCCATATAAAAAATTAACTTTAAATTATATTTTCAGACTTTATTAAAACAACAAAGTAAACACTGTTCCTTCATTTATAACAGAAGAAACTTTTATTTCAATGTGATGAAAAACCGCTATACTTTTTGCAATAGCCAGTCCTAACCCCTGTCCTTCCTGTTCAGAATTTACTCTTGTAAAACGGTTAAAAATATTTTCAACCTGAGATTCATTCAGCCCAATACCGGAATCAGCAATTGAAATAAAATATCGATCCTGTAAAAAACCATCCGAAACTATAATTTCACCATTAGTTGTATTATATTTTATAGCATTAGTAACCAGATTATAAATCAGTATGTGAATTAATGTTTTGTTTCCTGTAAAGACAAAATCATGTTTTGTTTCATTACTAAACCGAATTCCCTTGTCCTCAATCCGATCCTGAAGACCTTCCTGCAATTCATTTATTATGTGCTGAAAATTAATCCTTTCATTTGATTCGTACTGATGATTTTCAATTCTTGAAATCAGTAACAAATTGTTTATAATTTTCTTCAGCATATCCAAAGTCTTGAGGGAGCCTGCAATTTTATCAATTGCATTATCATCTAATGACTCATTTTGCAAAAGGTTTTCGAACTTATTTTTCAATAAAGCAATCGGAGTTAAAAGTTCGTGCGAAACATTTGAAATAAACTGTTTTTCTTTTTTAAATACATCTGCAATTCGATCCATCATTTGATTCAGAACGAGATCTAGTTCTTTAAAATCTCTTGATTTGGCATTTATTGGCGTATGATCAAAAGCTTCAGGTTCATTAACCCTCCTTATCTTTGTGTCAATAATTTTATAAAAAGGCTTAAGCAGATATTCGATGTAAACGGTATCAGCCAAAAAAGTCACCAAAAGAATGACAACCAAAACAATTATAATAAAAAACCTGATAATGAATGTAAGATCGTTTACTTCACTAAGGCTGCTTCCTATTTCCAGTTGATAACTCTGATTTCCATATACAAAATGATATTTCAGTATTCTATATTCATTTTCTTCTCCTTCAATAATCCTGTACTCATTTTTAAACATAGTTCGTTTTTGATGATATCTGGCAGGCATTTTTGAAAGAACTAAAAATTCGCTGTGAAGCGTTGAAAATTGCGAATATGTTTCTGTTGAATCTCCTTCATTTTCGATAAAATCATTTATCTCCTGTTGATTTAAATGTTCAATAAATTTTTTCTTTTTTTCTATAAGACCATTATTAATATGCCGATATAGAACATTTTCAACCAAAATAGGCAGCATCAGCCACAAAATCAAAATTACCAACAATCTTGTCAGTGCATTAAAAATGGCTAATTGATGTTTTATTTTCACAATAAACTATTTACTCATTTATACGATAACCAACATTGCGAACTGTTTCAAACCAATCTATAGGAGTATGTTTATCGAGTTTTTTCCGGAGATTTCGAACATGAACATCTATAAAATTCGAATCTGAATTTATTTCTAATATATCTCCCCAAATATGTTCAGTCAATTGGAGACGGGTAATCACCCTGTTTTTATTCAAAACCAAATACTGAAAAATATCAAATTCTTTTTTAGTCAGATTAATCGAAACTTCGTTAAAAGTAACCTTGTAATCCTGAAGCTGCAATAAAAATCCGTGAATACCTAAATTATTTAATGTAAAACCGTGAATTCTTCGAATTACAGCAAATATTCTCGCAGCCAATTCTGTCAGGGCAAAAGGCTTTGTCAAATAATCATCTGCCCCGAGATGAAGTCCGTTAATTCGATCGTCTAGTTCCCCGCGCGCTGTCAACACAATAACTGCCATTTTAGACTTCGTTTTCCTGACTTCTTTCAAAACCTCAAAACCGTCTCCATCCGGAAGTCCCAAATCCAAAAGCATCGCATCATAATCACTAGAGCCAAATTCCTCCAGAGCATCGGCGCAATTATTTGCAATTTTACAGATATAGCCTGACTTGCATAGAAAATCATACACTTCTGCTGCAAGTTCCTTATTGTCCTCAACAATCAAAATATTCATAAGCCTGCTATTTAAACGCAACTAAAATTAATGAATTATCAAAAGTGAAGCTGCGCATTATTAAATATTTTACGAATGAAAAAAGCTGACAAATTTCTTCATCAGCTTCTTCAATCGCATTCTCATAATCATTATTCCTGTTTTGCCTCCAATACAATTGTCTGAAAGCAAAACAAAAACAATTATTATTTTTTCATTTTTGCGGTTTCAGTTTTTGGAGCTTCTGCTTTAGTTTCCGTTTTTTCTATTTTTGCTTTTTTAGAAGTTTTGTGTTTAGGATTTTTTGTTGCTTTTACTTCTTTAGCCGGAATTTCTTTTCCATTTTTTGCAGGAAATGCATGAACCATTGCGCTTGTTCCTAAAACTGCTACTAATAACATTACTAAATTTCTCATGATTTCTAAGATTTAAGAATTAATAACCTTTTAATTTATATGTCAAAATTAAGTTCGAAAAATGAAGCCAAAATGAAGAAATCACCAGATATGAGGATTTAACTAGATATTAACGTTTTGCCGATTTTGAAATGTAGAAATGATAAAAGTTCATTTTAGCAACTTCATATTAACAGCCACAACTACTCACATTGATAAAATGGATTTATATAACTTACATAGTGAAAAAAAATGTTGTTAGTCTAATTTTATGAAAACCCAATTGTTTATTTTTACAGACTAATATTTTTTATATGTCAACTCAAAAACGTCTTTTTCTTCTAGATGCTTATGCACTAATTTTTCGTGGATATTATGCCTTTATAAAAAACCCGAGAATCAACTCAAAAGGAATGGACACCTCTGCAATTATGGGTTTTATGAACTCCTTATTGGATGTTATTAAAAGAGAAAAACCAGATCATTTAGCCGTTGCTTTTGATAAAGAAGGAAGCCACGCGAGAACAGAAATGTTTGCCGAATATAAAGCTAACCGCGACGAAACTCCCGAAGCTATTAAAATTGCTGTTCCTTATATTCAGGAATTATTAAAAGCCATGCATATTCCAATTATTGAACTTGCAGGTTGTGAAGCTGATGATTTAATTGGTACAATTGCCAAACAAGCCGAAAAACAAAACTATAAGGTTTATATGGTAACACCTGATAAGGATTTTGCCCAACTAGTTTCTGAAAATATATTTATGTACAAACCTGCCCGAATGGGTAATGGAATCGAAATTTGGGGTATTCCGGAAGTTTTGGCAAAATTTGAAGTTGAAAGACCAGAACAGGTAATTGATTTTCTTGGAATGATGGGTGATGCTGTCGATAATATTCCCGGATTGCCTGGAGTTGGTGAAGTTACGGCTAAAAAATTCCTGAAAGAATTTGGTTCGATGGAAAATCTTCTGGCTAATACAGATAAGCTGAAGGGCAAAATGAAAGAAAACATCGAAGCCAACAAAGAAAAAGGTATTTTATCTAAAAAACTGGCAGCAATTATGTGTGATTGTGATGTTACTTTTAATGAAGAAGATTACGAACTTTCAAGACCAGACATTGAAAAAACAGATGCTATTTTTCAGGAATTAGAATTCAGAAGAATGGCAGAACAGTTTGATAATTTGTTTAAAGTTGGAGGAGGAAACGAATTAGCAAATAATAGTCCTGCTGATGCCAAATTATACAAAAAACCACAGCCAAAGAATGAAGACCAATTTGATCTTTTTGGCGGAGGCGGCACCACTCTTGATGAAAGTGCCGAAGCTGCAAGAAATTCATTTTACAATACTTTAGAAAATACTGAACATTCGTATCAGACTATCCAAGGTGATTTAGGGATCAAATTGCTTTTGCAGAATTTAGAAAAACAGACTTCTGTTTGCTTCGACACAGAGACTACAGGAATCGATGCTTTGCATGCAGAATTAGTGGGAATGTCTTTCTCTTACGAAAAAGGAAAAGCTTTTTATATACCGTTTCCGGAAAACCAGGAAGAAGCTCAGGCATTAGTTAATAAATTTGTTCCGTTTTTTGAAAATGAAAATATTGAGAAAATCGGGCAAAACTTAAAGTACGATTTAAAAATCCTTTCTAATTATGGTGTCAACGTAAAAGGAAAACTTTTTGATACCATGATTGCGCATTATCTGATTAATCCGGATATGCGTCACAATATGGATATTTTAGCCGAAACGTATTTGAAATATTCTCCAAAATCTATTGAAACTTTAATTGGTAAAAAAGGGAAAAATCAGCTTTCTATGCGCGATGTTCCTTTAGAAGATATTAAAGAATATGCTGCCGAAGATGCCGATATTACTTTACAATTAAAAGAAATCTTCACTGCCGAATTAGACAAAACCGAAACCAAAAAGCTTTTTGACGAAATTGAAATTCCACTAGTAAGTGTTTTGGCTGATATGGAAACTGAAGGCATTCGTCTGGATGTGGAATTTTTAAAAGCGATGTCTTCTGAAATGGACATTGAAATCAAATCTTTAGAAGAAAAAATCTATGAAACTGCCGGGGAGAAATTCAACCTGGCTTCCCCAAAACAGTTAGGCGATATTTTATTTGACAAACTTAAAATTGGCGGAGCAAAACAAAAGAAAACCAAAACCGGTCAATATGCAACCGGAGAAGAAGTTTTGACTTATTTAGCCAATGACAATCCAATTGTAAAACAAATTCTGGACTGGCGTCAAATGGTAAAACTGCAAAGCACTTATATTTTAGCTCTACCAGAACAGGTTGACAAAAAGACTTTACGTGTTCATACTGATTATATGCAGACGGTTGCCGCAACAGGACGTTTGAGTTCTAATAATCCAAACCTACAAAACATTCCAATTCGTACCGAAAGAGGACGTCAAATTCGTAAAGCCTTTGTGGCCCGCGATGAAAACCATACTTTAATCTCTGCGGATTACTCGCAGATTGAACTTAGAATTATTGCTGCATTAAGTGGAGAAGAAAATATGATTAAAGCTTTTCAGGATGGAGAAGACATTCACAAAGCAACTGCATCAAAAGTTTTTAACGTTCCTTTAGGCGAAGTTTCACGCGAACAGAGAAGCAACGCCAAAACTGTAAATTTCGGCATTATCTATGGAGTTTCAGCTTTCGGATTGAGCAACCAGACTTCGTTATCAAGAAGCGAAAGCGCTGCTTTGATTGAAGCCTATTACAACACTTATCCTAAGTTAAAATCATACATTTCAGATCAGGTTGAGTTCGCACGTGAAAATGGCTACGTACAAACGATTTTAGGACGTCGACGTTATTTAAAAGATATAAACTCTGCAAACGCAGTTGTTAGGAGTGCTGCCGAACGAAATGCTGTAAATGCTCCAATTCAAGGAAGTGCCGCAGACGTTATTAAAATTGCAATGATTAACATCCATAAAAAACTTAAGGAAGAAAACTGGAAATCGAAAATGCTACTTCAGGTACATGATGAGCTTGTATTCGACGTATATAATGACGAATTAGAAAAAAATCCAGCCTATGATCAAACACGAAATGGAAAACGCCTTTAAAATGGCCGTTCCACTAGAAGTTGAACTTGGATTAGGTAAAGATTGGTTAGAAGCGCATTAAAAAGGTACCACTCCATAAAAAACAAAGCGTCCCGAAATTAAGTTGGGACGCTTTGTTTTATTTGATATTAACTATATTATGATAGCAATCCTCCAATAACAGCAAATACTAATATCAATCCGTACAAAATCATAATAGACAAAGTAAAGATTCCGATGAATTTATAATGTGATTTTAAGTATTCGAAAGAATTGGTCAATGCTTCTGAGTCATTTTCCCTAAAAGCTTTTTTTGCATTTGCAGCGAATTTATTTAAGTAATACACTGGAAAAAAATAAATCGCTGCCAAAGCAAAATAAACAACTCCAATCACTACTCCAAAAGAACCACCCATTCCGCCCATTCCAGGAACTGTACTTCCCAGCGTTGAAAAAAGAGTCCCGGCAAACAAAGCTATAACAGCCATGATTGCAACGCCTATAAACCCAAGGATGGATAAGAAATAAGCCCATTTTGCGGTTTCTTTTAAAAAGCCTTTTGCAGATTCATCGAGATGCAGCTCAAATTTTTCAAAAACTGAAGTTTCTTCCATTGTAATATTTTTTCTGGTTAAGCAACAAACATAAGAAAAATATTGTTTAAAAAAACTGGATCAAAAATTCTAAAAATAAAAATTGAGCAAAAAAAAACCACCACATTTCTGTGATGGTTTTTTGAGCCGATAGAGGGACTCGAACCCACGACCTGCTGATTACAAATCAGCTGCTCTAGCCAGCTGAGCTACATCGGCCTATTTAACGGGTGCAAAGATAAAATTGTTTTTTACATTTCCAAAATAAATTTGACACCTTTCTCTATAATTAAAAAACCATCACATTTCTGTGATGGTTTCCGTTGAGCCGATAGAGGGACTCGAACCCACGACCTGCTGATTACAAATCAGCTGCTCTAGCCAGCTGAGCTACATCGGCCTCATTACGGGTGCAAATATAAAGCGGTTTTTGGTTTTGCCAAAATAAATCTGCACTTTTTTATACTTTTTTTCGCTTATAACGCGTTGATTTTTTCAATCAATTGATTAGCAGTTTGTTCTAATTCAACATTGATTTGTTTAAAGTGTGCTTTTTTATTTTCAACGTTTTTTGCGTTCACTTTTGTAATCAAAGTATCAAATGCAGCAATAGCTTCATCGATTAAAGCATTCGTTTCCGGAGTTGGATTTCCTGTTGTAGACATCTCAAACAAGTAAACTGCTTCAATAATATCTCCTAATACGAAGTTGATGTCTTTTTTTAAATTCTTAACGTTTGCCATTTTTTATTTTAATTTAAATTTGCGTCTGCAAAAGTACATATTATCTTTAGAATATATGTTAAGAAATGTAAATTTCTAAAATTGAAGCATTTCCACTCAAAACAAAACCTTTTATCTCAGCAGGAACCAAAATTGTATCCCCTTTTTTATAGGAGTGCTGAAAACCATCGTATTCAATTTCAAAACTTCCTTCAATGCACATATAAACTGTAAAGGTTTCCCCAGATTTAACAACTTCTATTTTATTTTCTAACGGAATGAAATTGGTTGTAAAATAAGGACAATCAACTACTAGATTTGACACATTGGTCTTTTTCTCGTAAATTTTCTGCGTATTAACTTTATTATAATTAATTGCGTCAAGTGCAAGATCTACATGCAATTCCCTTGTATTTCCCTGTGCATCTTTACGGTCAAAATCATATAAGCGATATGTTATATCTGAAGTCTGCTGAATTTCAGCTACAACCAGTCCTGCCCCTATTGCATGTACAGTTCCGGTTTCTAAAAAGAAAACATCCCCTGATTTTGCTTTAACATCGTCTAAGATAGAAACTAAAGTTTTATTATTTAAATGTTTCAAATATTCTTCTTTACTTGAATCTTCTTTAAAGCCTACAATAATCCTGGCATCTGTATCAGACTGCATTACATACCACATTTCGGTCTTTCCAAAAGAATTATGACGCTCTTTCGCCAGTTTATCATTTGGATGAACCTGGATCGAAAGATCTTCACGTGCATCTAAATATTTAAAAAGCAGCGGAAATTGTTTACCGAAACGCTTGTAAACTGACGTTCCCAAAATTTCTTCCGGCATATCATCAATAAGATCCATTAGGGATTTTCCTTTCAACTCTCCTTCAGCCACAATACTGACATCTCCTTCTACAGTTGAAAGTTCCCAGCTCTCACCAGTAATTTTTGAAGTAATTGATTTATTTAATATAGTTTTAAGTTTTTCTCCCCCCAGATTCTTTCTTTTAGAATCGGCTGGAATTGTAAAGGGTATAAATTCGATTTCATACTTTAATTTTAAGGCTAATATTTATAATTAAATAAAAAGGTACTATTATTTTTGCTAACCTACAACACCAATTCTTTAATTGTATCCAGTGCTTTCGGAATGTGACTGGCGGCATTTATACTGTCAAAAATCAAAATCACGACGCCATTTCTGTCAATAACATATGTTACCCTTCCAGGCAAAAGTCCGAATAAGTTATTTTTAACTCCAAAAAGGTGCCTTAATTTCTTGTCCTGATCTGACAATAAGATAAAAGGCAATTCATGTTTTTTAGCAAACTTCTGGTGCGATTTTACACTGTCACTGCTTATCCCAATTACCTCAGCACCTAAATCCTTAAAATCTTCATATTGATCCCTAAAACTACATGCCTCGGTAGTACATCCCGGTGTATTGTCTTTGGGATAAAAATAAATCACTAGTGGCTTTCGACCCAAAACACTTCGGCTTTCAAAAACTTCTCCGTGACTATCTTTTGCAGTAAAATTCGGAACTATATCTCCTATTTTCAATGACATTTATTATTCTCCTTTATAAGTTACAAAATTGCGGTCTGTTTCATAAAGCACGACTTCTAAATCAAAATCGGGCTGAATTCTTTTTCTGATTTTATTCCATATCACAACGGCAATATTTTCTGCAGTTGGATTCAAATCCTGAAACTCCGGAACATCCAGATTCAGGTTTTTGTGATCAAACGGAACTTCTACTTCTTCACGTATAATATCCGCTAATATTTTCACATCTAAAACAAAACCGGTTTCCGGGTCAATTTTTCCTGTAACACTTACTGTTAAACCATAATTATGACCATGAAAACTAGGATTGTTACATTTTCCAAAAACTTCATCATTTTTTTCAAATGTCCAGTCTTTTCTATATAATCGATGTGCAGCATTAAAATGCGCTTTTCTTGATATGGTTACTTTCATTAGGTTATGGTTAGCAGGTTTTAAATCTTGTGGTCTTCCAAATAATGATAAAATTCATCAAAAATTATTTTAAACCAGACAGTATATATTTCGGGGTGCTTTTCAATATCTTCTTTTATATCCTCAATTTTCATCCATTTCCAATCCTCTACTTCTTCTAAATTAATTTCCGGATTTTCATTGTAATACCCAATCATGACGTGATCAAGTTCATGTTCGGTCAGGCCATTATCAAAAGGTGCTTTGTATATAAAATGAAACAGCTCTTTTAATTCGGTTTTAAAACCCATTTCCTCAAACAGTCGTCTGCTACCCGCTTCTATATTTGACTCTCCTTCACGCTGATGACTGCAGCATGTGTTGGTCCATAACAAAGGCGAATGATATTTTTGATGTGCACGTTGCTGCAGCATGATTTCATTTTTACTGTTTAAAACAAAAACTGAGAAAGCACGATGTAAAACGGCTTTTTCATGTGCTTCTAATTTTGGCATCAAGCCAATCTGCTCATCATTTTGGTTGACTAGTATTACGTTTTCTTCTATCATAGGGCATGTTGATATACAAAAATACGAAAAAAGAATTGGCTGGAAAATCTCAGAAAAGATTGTGAAAAGTTTAACTGACAAGAAATTATGCATTTACCTAATTATCAAAAGACTACAATAAATAAATTCAAAAAAAGCCTTAAAAATAAGACCCTAAAACTATAGAGCGCATTTCTTCGTAAATAATATAAAGTTAAAACATACTTAAAAAAAACTCAATTGTATAGTTAGTATCATTTTGATTCAAAACCTAATTGTACATTTGAATAAAAACTTAAAGCACTCAAACAATGAAAACAAGAACACAATTTTTCAGGCTTTGCTTTTTAATTCTGGTATTTATTTTTCAGGCTTGTGGACAATCATCAAAAAAAAACAATACACAAACTTCTACCATGGGAAATAAAATAAATAAACCCGGAAATCCTTATTATTCAAATACAGATTCTACCAAATTAAATGTAACGGATGCAGAATGGAAAAAAGTACTTCCTGAAGACGTGTACGCAGTAATGCGTGAAGCTGACACCGAAAGACCTTTTACAGGAAAATATTGGAATACTGATGAAAAAGGCACTTATTACTGCGCTTCATGTGGAAACAAACTCTTCAGATCGGGTACTAAATTTGCAAGCAATTGCGGGTGGCCAAGTTTTTTTGAACAAGACAATAAAAAAAGTGTCGTTTATAAAAATGATAATTCGTTAGGCATGGAAAGAATTGAAGCACTTTGCGGAAGATGCAACGGACATTTAGGTCATTTATTTGATGATGGCCCGCCACCAACAGGAAAACGCTACTGTATGAATTCGATTGCAATGGATTTCATTCCAGATAACAAATAATAAATATTTATTCATGAAAAAAATACTTTTAATCTGTTTTTTTGTTTTCTCATTGAACGGATTCTCTCAGAAAAAAACAGTCGATATTGAAACTATTACACTTGGTGGAGGATGTTATTGGTGTGTCGAAGCTGTTTATGAAAATCTAAATGGAGTAAAATCTGTTGTTTCCGGTTATGCCGGAGGTAAAACAGTTAATCCAACCTATGAAGAAGTCTGCACGGGTAAAACGGGTCACGCCGAAGTGGTACAAATTACTTATGATAAAAACATAACAAACATTAATGAAATCTTCAAGGTTTTCTTTACTGTCCACGACCCTACTACATTGAACAGACAAGGCGCTGATGTGGGTACCCAATATCGTTCTGCAATTTTTTATACAAATGAAGAACAAAAAAAGGCTGCTCAAAACATTATTGCAGAACTTAATAAGGCAAAAGTTTACGACAGCCCGATTGTAACCAAAATAGAACCGCTTACAAAATTTTATAAGGCCGAAAATTACCATCAGAATTATTTTGCCAACAACAAAAACCAACCCTATTGTAAAATGGTGATTCAGCCTAAAATCGAAAAGTTTGAAAAAGTTTTTAAAGACAAACTAAAAAATAAACCTTAAGAAACGGTTATATATTACCAACAAAAAAGTCTGTGCCAAATGCGCCACAGACTTTTTCATATTTATTGTTTAGATTTTCTTAGTGAGTAACATCTAATGAGTAAAATTTCACATTTGCGAATGCTCCTGTTTGATCTCCCTGAAGATTACATCCAACAGTAAAATAATTATCAAATGAATTCCATAGTTTGTAATCACCTCCAGAATACACTTTTTTCTCACCGTTTACACTAACTTCCATCTTTCCATCACTAATTTCAATCTGGAAATTAAATTTATCAAAATCAACTTTATTTTTAAAAGTATAACCATCATCATCAATCCACGAATCTTCTTTTAAAATATCAATGCCTGTAATAGAAGGATCTGCTAACCTCTTTGATCTCAATTTCACATATCCATTATCCCAAAAAACTTTTAAGATTGATGGAGCAGATTTATCTTTGGCACCAATTTGATTAACCTGATCTTCTTTTAACCTTCCTCCAATCTGAGCAAATATAACACGCGGATATTGGTCATTTTTTTTAGAAATATCCCCCATTTTAATCGAAGCTTTTAATTTTGCACCTTGTTTAAAAGACCAGCTTGCATCACCTCCAAATGAGTTTTGCTCTTTTAGATCTGTTTTATTAAAAGATCTTTTCGATTTGATAGAAGGATAAACATAAAAAACCAAAGACCTGTCAGTCAAATCATTGAACATGAATTTAGTAATTTCAACATTTTCAGAATAATCCAAAAGTTTTGGTGCTTTGTAAGTGGTTACCGAACCTTCAGGAATAGTTAACTTCCATAAAGTCAAATCTATTTTTGGTGCTTTTTGGGCATGAATTATAAAAGTAGTACTTGCGAATAATAATAAAAGATAAGTTCTAATTTTTTTCATTTTTTTGGTGTTTTTGGATTAAATAATTTTGTAAAATCAATTTAAAAATACTCCCGAGCAAAAAATGTTCCAAAAAGAAAAATTTAAAATCTTTTCATTGAAGAATTTTACCTCAAGAATACTATTGTAATCGATTGCATAAAAATAGATTTTTTTTTCAATTTCCTCATATTTTTTTGCATTATATTTTCTATTTCTCAAAAAAAAATACTAAAAAATTGAATTAGTATAAATTTAATCAAAATTAAACAACGATTATTAAGAAATAAAAAACCATCATATATAATTATTGAATATTCTATAAAAATAAATTCAATAATTTATGATAAATTATATAAGTATTTTTTTATAAAAGCAAAGATTACCAAGTATTTAGATACAAAATAAACAAATAACAAAACTGTATTTATCCCGAATAAAAGATATTAAGAAAATTAAAAATGTAATAAATGTTAATTTTACGATGAAAAACTTGACATTTATTACATTCTAAAAAATGTTTTATACAAGAAAACCGAGCTTCCGTTTTATTCCAATAATTAGTTCTATATTAATTAATTACAAAAGGGAGCTACTAATTGAATTTTATAGGAAATAAACAAGAGTAGATTTCTATCTGATTAAAAAATCTAATATCCATACCACACAAATCAACCAGAAAATCATTTCAAAGATGCGGCAATCATCAAAGCGCATTTTTCTCCATCAATTGCAGCTGAAATAATTCCTCCTGCATAACCTGCACCTTCCCCACAAGGATACAATCCTTTAATCTGTAAATGTTCATAAGTATCATGATTTCTTGGAATTCTAACCGGAGATGACGTTCTGCTTTCAGGAGCATGCAGAATAGCTTCGTTTGTTAAATAACCCCGCATCGATTTTCCGAATTCCAAAAACCCTGACGCATAATCTGAGCCAGAAAGCCAGGAAAAACCTTCCCCATTTCTATCGAAGTAGTACCAGGAACATAAGATGTTTTTGGAATATCTGTTGAAACCTTGCTTTGTGTAAAATCAATCATTCTTTGAGCAGGAACTTTTTGAGTTTCCCCGGCAAGATGCCATGCCTTTTGTTCGATACTTTTTTGAAATTCCATCCCGGCCAGTGCACCAAATTTAGCAAAAGGCCTAAAATCTTCTAATTTTAATTCGACCACAATTCCGGAATTTGCAGTTGACTGATCACGTTTAGAGGGCGACCAGCCGTTTGTGACTACTTCACCGGGACTCGTTGCGCATGGTGCGATTACACCACCCGGGCACATACAAAATGAATACATGCCACGACCGTTTACCTGTTTCACTATAGAATACGGAGCGGGAGGCAAATGTTCTCCACGATAATCACAACTGTATTGAATACTATCTATTAATTGCTGAGAATGTTCAGCACGCACACCTAAAGCAAAAGGTTTAACTTCTATAAAAATATTCTTTTTATCTAATAGTTCAAAAACATCACGAGCCGAATGCCCCGTTGCTAAGATTAATTTATTTGCAAGAATCCTGTCTCCATTTTGAGTGACGACTCCTTCTACTTCATTGTTTTTTACTAAAATATCTGTTACCCTGGTGTCAAACAAAACCTGACCTCCAAATTCGATTATTTTATTGCGGATATCTTCTATTATTTTAGGCAATTTATTGGTTCCGATATGAGGATGTGCTTCTACCAAAATATCTTCAGATGCTCCAAAAGCGACTAAAAGTTCTAAAATACGGGTTACATCACCGCGCTTTTTAGAACGAGTATATAACTTTCCATCAGAATAAGTTCCTGCACCTCCCTCTCCAAAACAGTAATTAGAATCTTCGTTTACTATATGCTCCCGATTGATTGCTTTCAGGTCGCGGCGACGTCCGCGCACGTCTTTTCCACGTTCGAGTACAATTGGCTTCAAGCCTAATTCAACTAATTGTAAAGCCGCAAAAAGACCGGCCGGTCCAGCACCAACAACAATCACTTCCTGTGCTTTTGAAACATCCTTATATATAGGAAGCTCAATTTTAGATTCCTGAAAAGATTCTCCTTTTAAATAAACAACTACTTTTAAATTGATTTTTATTGCTTTCTGTCGCGCATCAATTGAACGTTTCAGAATCGAAACATGCTGAATTTCCTGAGAAGAAATTTTTATTTGTTTAGACAAATAGTCTTTCAGTAATAATTCATTTGCTGCTATTTCGGGAGTTACCTGAAGTAAAAGTTCTCTGGGCATTTTGTTTATTTATTGGATTAGCTTTTCTATTTATGAAAAGAACATGCAAAAATAACATTTTGAACTGAGACTTCGTACCTTTGCCTCATTGAAACTTTGCAGCTATAATAATGTCAAGAAAAATAAAACTAATTTGGGATTTTCGTGGTCCGGCTTCTGCCAAAACAGCAGAACATCACGAAATCCATTTGAAAGAATATATTACAATTGAAAAACTCCCGTTGAATATTACGGGATTTAAAATCATAAGCGATATGCATGCGGTTGCTTTTATGGTGGTAACTGATGAAAACATGATTCAGGTAAGAGATACTTTAAAACCACATCGGGGAGAAGTTTATATGGAATGAAATTCCAAAACTATTCTAAATTTTCAATAAAAAAATTCCAAATTCCAAGTTGACGATACAATTGGAATTTGGAATTTATATTTTATTTCCTGCTATTTTTGGAATTTGGAATTTCAAAATTGGAATTTAATTCGCAACCTCACTAATAAACTTAATTCTCATTAATCGCAATTCGTCAATATCGTAATCTCCATCAAATTCTTTTAAGGCATCTTCAATTTTGTCGGATTCTGATTCCATAAAATAATCGTGGATTTCTTCCTGCTGATCATCATCAAGCATATCATCAACCCAATATTTGATATTTAATTTAGTTCCGGAATAAACAATTTGTTCCATTTCCTTAATCAGAGCATCCATTGTTAATCCTTTTGCGGAAGCAATATCACTTAGCGGCAGCTTTCTGTCGATATTCTGAATAATGTATAATTTATTAGCAGAATTAACTCCTGTAGATTTTACAACCAAATCATCCGGACGGATAATATCATTATCTTCAACATATCTGCTTATTAAAGCAACAAATTCACCACCGTATTTTTTTGCTTTTCCTTCGCCCACCCCATGAATATTATACAATTCCTGTAATGTAATGGGATATTTCAAAGCCATATCTTCCAGAGAAGGATCCTGAAAAACCACAAAAGGAGGCACACCGAGTTTTTTCGCTACCTTTTTTCGAAGTTCTTTTAACATTGCAGTCAAAACCTCATCAGAAGTCCCTGATGATTTAGATGATGCTACGATTGATTCATCATCGGCTTCGCTATATTCATGATCTTCAGACATCATGAATGAAACTGGATTTTTGATAAAATCCAAACCTTGCTGCGTTATTTTTACAACCCCATATGTTTCAATATCTTTTGACAAATATCCAGATACTAAAACCTGACGCAACAATGCCATCCAGTATTTTTCATCATGATCTGAACCGGAACCAAAAAAGGATTGTGTGTCTGTTTTATGAGCCTTAATAACTGCATTAATACGACCTATTAAAGTAAATACAATTTCTTTTGATTTATAAATATGTTTGGTATCGCGAACAATCTCCAACAATTTAACAACCTGATCTTTTGCTTCAATTTTGTTTTTAGGATTTCGTACGTTATCATCCATATCCGCTCCATCTCCATCATCAGGAAATTCTTCACCAAAATAATGCAAAAGAAATTTTCTTCTTGACATTGATGTCTCAGCATAAGCCACAACTTCCTGCAATAAAGCAAAACCTATTTCCTGTTCTGCAACAGGCTTGCCAGACATGAATTTTTCCAGCTTTTCTACATCTTTAAAAGAATAATAAGCCAGGCAATGCCCTTCACCTCCGTCGCGTCCTGCACGACCGGTTTCCTGATAATAACTTTCAAGCGATTTTGGAATGTCGTGGTGAATTACAAAACGAACATCCGGCTTGTCAATTCCCATTCCGAAGGCAATTGTAGCTACGACTACTTCAACATCCTCCATCAAAAACATATCCTGATGCTTAGCACGGGTTTTCGCATCCAGACCCGCGTGATACGGAACAGCACTGATTCCATTAACCTGCAAAACTTCAGCAATAGTTTCTACTTTTTTACGGCTCAGACAATAAATAATTCCGGATTTCCCTTTATGCTGTTTGATAAAACGAATAATATCCGATTCAATATTTTTAGTTTTAGTACGAACTTCGTAATATAGATTTGGTCTGTTAAATGATGCTTTAAAAGTATTGGCATCAACCATATCCAGATTTTTCAGAATATCTTCCTGAACTTTTGGTGTGGCAGTAGCTGTAAGTCCAATAATTGGTACTTTCCCCAATTGTTTAATAATATTTCTAAGGTTTCTGTATTCCGGTCTGAAATCATGCCCCCACTCTGAAATACAATGAGCTTCATCAATTGCTACAAATGAAATCGGTACGCTCTGCAAAAAAGCTACGTATTCTTCTTTTGTCAGCGATTCGGGTGCAACATATAAAAGTTTAGTTAAACCAGACGTTATATCCGTTTTAACCTGGGCAATTTCTGTTTTTGTTAAAGATGAATTTAGTACATGAGCTATTCCATTTTCAGAAGAAAGACTTCTTATGGCATCCACCTGATTCTTCATTAAAGCAATTAAAGGAGAAACAACAATTGCAGTCCCATCCTTAATCAGAGCGGGCAATTGATAACAAAGAGACTTTCCACCACCCGTAGGCATAATTACAAAAGTATTCTTCTCATCTAAAATACTTCTAATGACCTGCTCCTGCAAGCCTTTAAATTGGCTAAAGCCGAAATACTTCTTTAATTCTTTATGTATTTCAATTTCGTTTGAACTCATTCTTTATATTAATGGATATTTTGTATAAATTTGCAACACATAAAGATACGAATTTCTTTCACACTCACAAATTTTAACTTTCCTGATTTGATTACAAAAGAAAATATTTTAGCTATCGCAAAAAAAACAATTCTCTCTGAAAGTGAAGCAATTACTAAGCTAATTGATTTTCTTGACGAGAATTTTTACGAGGCTGTTCAACGCATATACGAAACAAAAGGCAGATTAATTGTTACCGGAATCGGAAAAAGTGCCATCATTGCGCAAAAAATGGTTGCTACTTTTAATTCAACGGGAACACCTTCAATGTTTCTCCACGCATCTGAAGCTATTCATGGCGACTTAGGAATGGTTCAAAATAACGACATCATTATTTGTATTTCAAAAAGCGGAAACAGTCCTGAAATAAAAGCTTTAGTTCCTTTATTAAAACGTTTTGGAAATACTTTGATCGGAATGACAGGCAATATAACTTCTTTTTTGGCTAAAGGTTCTGATTATGTTTTAAATACCACTGTTGACATGGAAGCATGCCCTATCAATCTGGCTCCTACAAACAGTACAACAGCACAGCTTGTAATGGGCGATGCGCTTGCAGTCTGCCTGATGGAAATACGTGACTTTAAACCAGAAGATTTTGCTGTTTATCATCCAGGCGGTGCTTTAGGAAAAAAATTACTACTTCGTGTAAAAGACATGATCGAACATTCATTAAAACCTACAGTTTCCCCTGAAACATCCGTTAAAAAAGTAATTTTTGAAATTTCTGAAAAAAGACTGGGTGTAACAGCAGTAGTTGAAAATGAAAAAATAGTTGGAATCATTACTGATGGGGACATCCGAAGAATGCTGAATGACCGCGACAGTATTGCAGATTTAACCGCAAAAGATATTATGAGCAAAAACCCAAAATTAGTTTCATCTGAAACCATGGCAGTCGATGCACTAAATATTTTAGAAGATTTCTCTATAACCCAGCTCATTGTTGCTGATAATGGAGAATACAAAGGAGTTTTACATTTACATGACATTTTAAAAGAAGGAATTATATAATGGCAAAGAAAAACCTTGGCGAAATGTCATTTTTAGACCATCTCGAAGAATTAAGATGGCTTTTAGTCAGAAGTACAATTGCTATTCTTATAATGGCTTTTGTTACGTATTTTTTTAGTGATTATTTATTTGATGAAATAATCCTGGGACCAACAAGACCTACCTTTTTTACTTATGTATGGTTTTGTGATTTATCACATCAATTAGGATTCGCAGACAGCATTTGTATTACTGAACTGAATTTCATTATTCAAAACACTGAAATGGAAGGACAGGTCAATATTTTTGTATGGATGTGTATTTTGGTGGGCTTCATTTTAGGTTTCCCCTATATTTTATGGGAGCTTTGGAAATTCATCAGCCCCGCTTTATACGAGAAAGAAAGAAAAAATGCTAAATTGTTTATTTTCACTTCTTCTCTCCTGTTTTTTTTAGGAGTAATTTTTGGATATTTTATTGTGATTCCGATGTCCGTGAATTTCGTTGCCACTTTCTCAGTGAGTGATGTAGTAAAAAATCAATTTACCCTTGATTCTTATATGGGAATGGTAAAAACAAGTGTCCTGGCAGGTGGTTTGTTTTTTGAGCTGCCTATTATCATTTATTTCTTAACAAAATTAGGCTTAGTAACTCCGGTTTTTTTAAGAAAATATTGGAAATATGCCGTAGTTCTGATCCTCGTTATAGCAGCAATTGTAACACCTCCAGATGTGGTAAGTCAGACAATTGTAGCAATACCAATGTTGATTATCTATGAAGTGAGCATCCTAATTTCAAAGATTGTTTATAAAAATAAAGAGAAAGAAAATGTCTGATATTATACAAGAGTTTAATGACTATCGTTCTAAAATGAACGAAAAGTTACTTGCTGACAACAACAAGATCGTAAAGCGAATTTTTAATCTTGACACTAATGCTTATGCACCAGGCGCTCTGGATGTAAAAACAAAAGAGCTTTTGGGCCTAGTAGCTTCAGCAGTTTTACGCTGTGATGATTGTGTAAAATATCATTTAGAAACCAGTCATAAAGAAGGTGTTACGAAAGAAGAAATGATGGAAGCAATGGGAATCGCAACTCTTGTTGGAGGAACTATTGTAATTCCGCATTTGAGAAGAGCTTACGAATTCTGGGAAGCGCTTGAAGAGTCAGAAAATTAGATAATTTGATAATTAGTCAGTTAGATAATTTAACACGATATGTTAATTCATTTATTTGATTAATTAATTTTTATTTATTTTGCCGATCTGAGATTGAAATTATCTCATTTTCAAATTACCTAATTATCTAATTAAACAATGAAATTAAGAGCCGATAATTTAATCAAAACTTATAAAGGTCGCAGTGTTGTAAAAGGAATTTCTGTTGAAGTAAACCAGGGAGAAATCGTTGGGCTTTTGGGACCAAATGGTGCTGGAAAAACAACTTCTTTTTATATGATTGTAGGATTGGTAAAACCAAATCAGGGAAATATTTACCTTGATGATTTGAATATTACTGACTATCCTATGTACAAACGTGCACAGCAAGGAATTGGCTATCTGGCGCAAGAAGCATCTGTTTTTAGAAAATTAAGTATTGAAGACAACATATTGAGTGTTTTACAATTAACAAAACTTTCAAAAGAAGCTCAGATTGCCAAGATGGAAAGTTTAATTGAAGAATTCAGTTTAGAACATATTCGCACTAATCGGGGCGATTTACTTTCCGGAGGAGAGCGTCGTCGTACCGAAATTGCACGCGCACTTGCCACAGATCCAAAATTTATTTTATTAGATGAACCTTTTGCCGGAGTTGATCCAGTTGCTGTAGAAGACATTCAGCGAATTGTAGCACAGTTAAAAAACAAAAATATCGGAATTCTGATTACAGATCATAACGTTCAGGAAACTTTGGCAATTACTGACAAAACGTACTTAATGTTCGAAGGAGGAATCCTGAAAGCAGGAATTCCCGAAGAATTAGTTGAAGACGAAATGGTACGCCGTGTTTATCTTGGACAGAACTTCGAATTAAGAAAGAAGAAATTAGAATTCTAAAAATTCTTAAGCGATATCAAATGGTAAGAACTAAAATAGTTATTTAATTCTTACCATTTTTCTTTTAAAAATTACTTTTTACAAAAAACTAATCAACTGTAATAAACTGCAATTGCTGTAAATCTCCGTTATAAATATTTATATCCACAGTACGATCAATACCAGGTACGCTCGCTTTTTCTGTGAACTGCCAAAACAGCCAGTCATCTTCAATTTTTTCTCTGTAAAAATTATAATTGGCAATCCAAAACAGGTATTCGCCAAATTCATCTTTCAAAAAATCTGAATAGTATCGTTCTCCTGTATAAATTATTGGACGAACTTTATAATGATTTTCTACTTTTAAAAGCCAGCGTTTCAATCCTTTTTTTAAACTATCCAAAGATTGGCTCTTCGATAATTTTTCGATATCAAGAACCGGAGGCAAATCTCCTTTTTCCAGCTTTACTGTCTCAATAAAAAGATCAGCCTGTTCAATAGAATTTTCATTTGGCCTGTAATAATGATAAGCTCCTCTGATCATTTTATTCTTTTTAGCTCCAATCCAATTTCGTTTAAACTGAAAATCTTTTCTGTCTTTACCAACAGTTGCTCTTATAAAAACAAAATCAAGCGGATACTTTTGTTCTAAGGTATCAACATACGACCAGCTTATTTTGCCCTGATATTCCGATACATCCAAACCAATTGATTTACCTTCATGCTTTGCCAGAACCTGAAAATTACGAATATCTGATAAACGCTTATCTTCAATCTCTTTTTCAGACATTTTATTGCTTTTAAAACCTAAATAATAGGCTAGTCCTCTTCGATAATGATAGATTACTGCAACAAAAAGTATTGCGAAAACGGAGAAAGAAATAAAACGTAATATCTTGCTAAAAAAGGATCTGCCGCTTTTTCTGGAAGCCGTTTTACGATAAGTGGTTTTTCTGGCCATTCGAATAAACTACTTTTTTCAAAAATTTATTATTTGTTACTGATAACAATACATAAAAAATAATAATCACAGGAATTGCACTGAATTGAAGCAACAGAAGCAAAAAGATAGAAATTGCTAAAAAAACAATTTGAAGCATATTATCTTTGAAAGTAAACTTTTTAATCTTTAAAGCAAATAGTGGAATTTCAGCATTCAAAATATAAGCACTACACAGTACAATAGCCCCCAAAACCCAATGATTCGTTAATATTTCGAATAACATGAAAGAATCTGAATATTCAATTACTAAAGGGAGACTCAAAATAAAAAGTGCATTTGCAGGTGTTGGCAAACCAATAAATGAATCCGTCTGACGCGTGTCTATATTAAAATTAGCCAGTCGGTAGCACGATCCCAAGGTTACAATAAATCCTAAAAACGGAATAAAAACTGAAGCGATTACATCAATAGGATTAGCGCTTTTCACAAACAAACTGTACATAACATATCCCGGCACTACTCCGCTTGTTACCATATCTGCCAATGAGTCCAGCTGCAACCCAAGCGGACTTGAAACTTTAAACAACCTTGCAAAAAAACCATCAAAAAAATCAAAAAAGATTCCCAAACAAACCATATAAAAAGCCATTTCATAATTTTGTTTAGAAACAAAAACTATTGCAATACAGCCACAGAAAAGGTTAATGAGAGTAATTAAATTAGGAATATGCTTTTTAATATTCATATTTTATATTTTTGAAGATTTACAAAGCAAATTTAGCATAATAAGTCATTCTTATATGCGTTTTTAATAGAGTTTTTTCTTCAGGCACCCTACTTTTATATTATTTATAGTAAGGAAGAAATAAGCTCAGTAAAAAATTATATTTTTGGTAAAAATTTAAACAAGCTCAGGTTTGAAAAAATAAATGCCTTGAAAAAAATCTTAGTATTTTTATTATTTTGGAATTGCACATCACATTATGCACAGACGGTTCGAAAATATTCGAATGAATTTATGAATATTGGTGTTGATGCTTCTGCCCTGGCAATGTCAAGTGCTGTTGTTGCTTCGACTAATGATGTCAATTCTGTGTATTGGAATCCGGCGGGGCTTACGCATCTTGAAGACCATCAGATTTCATTAATGCATGCCAGTTATTTTGCTAATATCGCACAATACGATTATATCGGATATGCAAACCCGATTGATGAGAGAAGCGCCTGGGGAATATCGATGATTCGCTTTGGAGTTGATGATATTATGGACACTACGCAATTAATCGACAATCAGGGAAATATTGATTACAACCGCATAAGTTTGTTCTCTACCGCTGATTATGGTTTTACATTTTCATATGCCAGAAAATTGCCCATTGAAGGATTTCAATATGGTGTAAATGCCAAAATAATCAGACGTGTTATTGGAAAATTTGCTAATTCCTGGGGATTTGGATTTGATTTTGGTCTTCAGTTTGAAAGAAACGACTGGAAATTCGGATTGATGTTGCGGGATATTACGACTACTTACAATGTTTGGAATATTGACGAAGAAGAATACAAAAAGATCTCAAATGCCATTCCGGGTGAAAATCAGGAACTACCGGAAAGCACTGAAATTACATTACCGAAAGCACAATTAGGAGTTTCAAAAAAGTTTGAATTTCATAATGACACAAGTCTTTTGGTTGCCACAAATTTAAACATGCGTTTTGAACAAACCAACGATATTATTTCATCAAATATTGTAAGTATTGATCCCGCAGTTGGATTTGAATTTGGTTACACAGAACTTGTTTTTTTAAGAGCAGGGGCAGGAAATTTTCAAAATGTGACCCAATTAGATAATTCAGAGAAATTAAATTTTCAGCCTAATATTGGTCTTGGTTTTAAATACAAAGGAATTCAGGTTGATTATGCACTGACTGATTTAGGAAATCAAAGTACTGCTTTATATTCTAATATTTTTTCACTTAAAGTAGATTTAGGGATCTTTAGATAAGATTTATTATTAAAAAAATCCAGCCATGAGAGGTTTTACGTTTCAAAAAATAATGTTGTTGTTACTGATGTTCAATTTTAGTTTTGGACAAAGTTTACCCTTATCAAAAAAAGCACATGTAAGTGTATTAACTTGTGGTCTTGGCAACGAATCGTATTCTTTTTTCGGGCATACTGCTATACGTGTTGCTGATCCTGCAAATAATATTGATGTTGTATATAATTATGGTGCTTTTGATTTTAGAACTCCTAATTTTGTTGCTAAATTTGCAAAAGGTGATTTACAATATTTTGTAATTGCACATTCTTTCGTCGATTTTATAAACGAATATAATTACGAAAAAAGAAGCATTTATGAACAAGAACTCCTTATTCCACAAGAAGCGAAACAAAAACTTTTTGATAACTTAAACACTACCCTGCTTTCGGAAGATCGTTATTATACTTATAAATTTATTGATAAAAACTGCACTTCTATGGTAGTAGATATCATTAATAAAACATTAAATAAAGAGGTAATTACCAAAAAAGGAGATACTAAAAAAACGTATAGAAGCATATTGTTCCCTTACTTTGATGGTCATTTTTACGAGAAACTAGGAACGAGCATCATTTTTGGAACTAAAGTAGATCAGTCAGGAACTAAAATTTTCCTCCCATTTGAATTAAAAAACAGTTTAGAAAAAACAACTTTTCAAAACCATGCCTTTGCGAGTAAAAGCAAAACACTCTTAAGTTTTAAAAAAGAAACACCAGTTTCATGGTGGAATAACATTTACAGTTATATTATGATTCTTGGTTTTATTATCCTAGTAAATAAAAGATTTATTGACAAAATCTATTTGTTTATCCTATCCTTAATGGGAATCTTTTTTGTTTCGATGGGGTTTTATTCTTTCCACCATGAATTGGCAATGAACTATAATATCCTTTTATTTAGTCCGTTGTTATTGCTGCTGATAGCTTTTTCAGCGATTAACAACAAAAAATGGACTTATAAATTTGCTACATTTCATTTGGTCTTATTACTTATTTATGCACTTTTTATAATTAACAAATCGCATTTTTTCATCGTTTTACCAATAATAATTACAACTGGTGTTGTTTTGGTAAGAGTAGCGATTAGAAATAAAAAAAGAATACCCATAATAATCTAGTTTATTGTCCTCTGTAAAATAAAACAGTTGTTATTGTTTTAAAAGTAATACTCAAATCCAGAAAGACACTTCGATGCTTAATATAATATAAATCATATTGTAGTTTGATGAGGCTTTCTTCTATGGACTCCCCATATGAATAATTTACTTGTGCCCAGCCGGTAAGTCCGGGTTTAATTACGTGACGGGTTTCATAAAATGGCATTATTTCAGCAATTTCTTTAACAAAAAATGGTCTTTCAGGTCTTGGTCCAATAATAGCCATATCGCCTTTTAAAACATTTATAAATTGCGGAAATTCATCAATTCTTGTTTTACGCATAAATTTACCGAATGGCGTAATTCTTTTATCGTTTGATTTTGCAAATACAGCTCCATTGCTTTCTGAATTTTCAACCATTGTCCTGAATTTATAAATTTGGAATACTCTTCCGTTTTTACCTACACGTTCTTGTGTATAAAACAAAGAGCCTTTATTCCAAAAGATATTTGCGATAAAAATCAATGGGATAAAAAAAGTGCAAAAGAATAAGCCCGTTAATGAAAAAACAAATTCAATAAAACTTACTAATAATAAGTAAAGCTTATTATTATTGCTACAGCTAAAGGGGAAAAATCGATAAAAATCCCTAGCAATATATTGAACCGGAATACGCTGTGTTTTGCTTTCATAAACCTGCGTGTATTCTCTAATAATATTTCCTGATTCCAATAACTGAAGCAAATATTGATACAAATCTGCTGTGATGCCCTCAGTTTTTTGTGAAGCTATAATAATTTCTGAAATATTATTTTTATCCACAAAAGCCAGCAGATCATTTTTTTCAATTTCTTTTATATAGTTTAATGAGAAATCTTGATCAGCTAAAATATCTGAATTCACAAAACCAATGATTTTATAATGTGGATCTACATTTTCTAATCCTAAAACGAGTTCATCAACCTGATGTTTATTACAAACTAAAATTACGTTTTGTGAAAAGCGGTGAGTCGCTAAAAAGAAAACATAAAAAAAGCGCCAAAGTAATAAAGCCCCCAGAATTGTAAAATAAAAAATCAGAATCACCAAACGCTGCTTTGGAAGTTCAGGCGACAAAACAGGGGTAAACAAATATACTAAAGTAGCTGTTGTTACAGTTAAGATAACGCCTCTAAGAATCTGAAACTGGTTGCTGGCTATTTGAAGATTATAAATCTCAAAGATTGCTCCGAAAATACTCAGATACACAATAAATAGTATTGGTCTTTGATAATTTGAATCATCCAAATTGAAATATGGATAATAAAAAATCTTATCCATTAAATACATTGCAAGTAAAACAAAAGCAATATCAAAAACCCTAAGAAGTATCTTTCTTTCTGAAATTTCAAAATGCATTCTTTTGTTTGTTTGCATAGTCGTTTGATTTACAAGCTTCTTAATTTGAGGCAAATGTATAATAAAAAATAAAATTTAATCGCCCGAATTTTCTGCTTTTTCAGGAATTTTAACCTGAACTAAAAGAAGTGATAATGCATATACAAAGGCCGGAGCGGCAAGACGCATAGCAGCATGATTAATGGTTAAAAGCCAAAAAGCCAAAAAAGGTAATGCTAATATATTTTGACGGTTATTTAAAAATAAAAACAGAGGTGTGAAAAATAAAATTAGTAAACCAAACAAACCAAGTGAACCATGCTCTGCCAGCATTCTCGTAATTTCATTATGTGATGCTGCAACAATTCCGGTTTCTTTTGCCCTAATTTCTTTATTTTTTCCAACTCCAACTCCTAAAACAGGATTTTCGAAAAACATTTTCAGTTCAGATTCCATAAGCGTTTCCCTGCCAGTCAGTTGACTTTTCTTTTCCCTTCCCAAAGCATCCTGATTAGCATAACGTTTATTAATCAAACCACTGGTTTGCAACGAACTATACCCCCAAACACCCATTCCAGCTAAAAATGAAAATATTATTATTAATGCTATCTTCGGTTTTATATTAGCATTAGCCTGAAAGAACAATACTATTACAAACAAAAAAATCATCACCACTGCCGTTATTATTCCTCCTCTGGAGAAAGTAACAATTCCACGAAAAGCAAAAATTAAAACAAAGCTCGCATTTATTAATTGTAGTAATTTACTTTTGGAATTTAGTAGTAGTTGCACAAAAAAAACAAAAACACCCAAACCCAAAATAGTAGAAACCTGATTGGGGCCAAATCCCCCAGAGGTTGCAAAATTAGATTGTGTTCCTGTAACTACATCCTTAACACTTGGAGTATATAAAAATAAATAAATCACTACAGAAATCATAGGTAGACAAAATGCTGTAATTACTCCCTTTAAACGATCAAATGTTATTTCCCGTTTATAACAATAGATTGCAGAAATCCCTAAGCAAACCGGACCTGATATGTTAAAAGCAATAGCCTTTCGGATATTCGTTTCAAAGCTAAGTGAAATAAATGAAAGGATAATGGACGGAATCAATAATAGCAAAAAGAACCAATATATCAGACTATTTCTTGAAAATCCGGAATAGATCATTCCTAAAAACATATAGATTAAGATCGTATATTTTCCGAATTCATTAAAAATTCCTCCCCCTGTCATTCTCAAAAGCACCTCAATACTTACCACATATGCTGACATAACGAGTGCTTCATTATTTCGGTTTCTATTTTTTGAAATATAATAAAATCCCAATGCAAACACTAAAACGGTTAATACTGTCGAAATAATAGGTAAAACGTATAAAAATATGCCAATAAGGGCATGAATTAGTAATAAATAAATGTACGATAAATGTTCTTTTTTCATTTTAACTGACTAGCCATTTTAAATATTTTTTCATTACATTTTCTGCAGTATAATCAGCCTTAATAACACCATGAAGTGTATTTCCAAAATCAATTCTCAAAAGATTATTTAAAATCAATTCTTCTAAAGATAGATAAAACAAATCAGGTTGATTTGAATCAACTATAAAACCATTTTTTCCATGTTGAACAATCATGGGTACTTCTCCTACCCGCGTTACAACAACAGCTTTTTTATACAATCCATATTCTAAAAGTACCACCGGAAGGCCTTCAGATTTTGATGTTAAAACAGCGATATCAGCTTGTGCTAAAATTTCCGGGACGTCTTGTCTGGAGCCGTATATAAAAACATTATCTCCTAGATTAAAATCAGAGATTTTTTTCTTTATTTCTTTCGAATAATCATCTTCAAAATCTTTCCCTATTAAATGGAATGTCCAGTCCGGATAAAAGTCGTGGACTTTTTTTGCCACTTCCAATAATAAAAAATGATCCTTATCCTCTCTAAGGTTTGCAAGAGATACAATCCGTTTCCCCTGAAATCCTTTCAAAACAGTATTTCCAGACGCCTGATTTGCATTTAAAGGAAAATTCGGCAAATAAATAACATTTTTAGCACGCATTTCTTTTTCAGTCCACTCCTTTAACTTTTGATTTACCGCTATAATATTATTAAAAAAAGGGAGAACGAGTCTTAAAACTAATAATTTTCTTGTAGGCATAAACTTAATACCTCCATAATGAAGATGCCAAATCAACTTAACAGAAGGTAGCGTTATTTTTAATAAAAAAGCTAAAAAAAGAAGTACTGTGAGCATGGATATAAGAAACTTTATTTTTCACAACAAAAGATCGTAGTCGCAAAAGCGCTTTAAAATCAAGTTGTTGTTTTTTCTCTAAAAATAAATAAGATACATTCGGATTAATTTCTTCCTTAAGAAAACCTTCTTTGCGTGTCGAAACTAAACCTGAAAATTGAATTTCATCTGCTAAAACATTTGCATAATTTACGGCCATACGTTCAGCTCCGCCAGCATCAAGTGAATCTATTATTTGAATAATTCTCATTTTACTGTAAGTTTTTTAATCTCGTCTTCGAAAACCTCAAGTGTGAATTGCTGTGACCATTGACTTGCCAGCTTACTTTTAATTATAAAATCACCTTCATTATTGATGATCTTTTCAATTTTTGCTACATCATTATTAAGTTCCATTTCAAGCAAAAGTCCTCTATTTTCATTATCCAGCATATAAGGGACACAAGAAACTTTTGTCGAAATTGGCACACAACCCCAAAACATTCCTTCAGCAATAGCTTTTGGCCAGCCTTCGCTTTTTGAAGGCAAAATAACAAAGTGACTGTTTTGGTAAGCTATTTTTACAGTCTCCTGATTTTTATTTCCATGCAATACTATAATTTCATGTAATCCATTAGATCTAATATAATCCTCTACTATTTTCCGTTCTGATCCCTCTCCGTACAATTCCAAAATCACATTATGTCCGTTTCTAAATAATACCTCAACTAATTGTATTACATACAGAGGATTTTTACCCGAAGACAATGTTCCTACAAAAACAAAATGTATTTTTTCTTTTAAATTCAAGGTCTTAATTGGGGATTTTTCCTGCTCTGAATAGGTAGCCGTAAAAAATGGTTTTATATTCCTTGTGCTTCCTTCCCATTCTCCATAAACCAAAACCAGCATATTTCGCGTTAAAAATGTATTATTTAATATCCATTTTTGCAGGCGATAACTCCACGGCTGTTTTGATTTAGGATCCCAATTACCTGCATATTTTGCGGTTTTGGGTTTATCGGGAAATAAAATCTGAACAAAACAGCCCAATAAACCAATATTACCCGGGCAGCGTAAATGTATATGATCAGCTTCTTTCATTGCTTTGAAAATTTGCCAGCCTATTTTAGGTATTTTTATAATTGCATTGCAAATGGATTTAAAACCCAGTAAATTAATGTTTTCGATCTTTAAAAATTTAATGTTACTATGATTGTAAGCACTATCAATTTCCGTATTACTTACCTGAATAACAGGGGCTACAATAATTAATTCATCAATATACTTCAACCAGACATTCATCTCGCGAACATAGGGGGCATAACCAAAATATTGGCCCTCTTTTTCTATATGATTGACATGGGTAATAATTGTAAATTTCATTAGTTTTTAACTAAATTATTTATGACAGTCAAAAAGATTACAATTTATATATCATTTTGACGCAAACTACATTGTAAATTAATTTAATTTGGGTTTATTAAAAAGTAAACTCCACCATCCAATCATCCTTCCTAATGCTTCTGATAAAGCTGCTTTCCTATCGATACCTTTAATAGTATTTGTAAATCTAATCAACATAAGCAAAATAATTATGGAGTGCCATTTATAACTATCCATAAATGTTGGATTTGGATTCTTTACCCGCCAAACATACCAACCGTTTCTTACTACCATTTTTCCATACTTAAAATGCTTAGGACGTCCGGAAGGATTGTGGAAATGTTTTAACTGCACATTTGAATTGATTACATTTTTCCCGAATTGCAATGCTCTAATACTAAAATCAGCATCCTCATACAAGCCATAACCTTCAAAGTAAGATGAAAACTGAATTTGATCCACTACATTTTTTCTAAAAGCCATTGACATCCCAATTAACAAATCTACTTCATGGATTTTGTTATTTAAAGGAAAACCGCAAGTACGCCCATGTGAATAATTTGGCATTTTACCAGGTCCAAGATTAGATTGTAATCCTAAATAATTACGTACCATATTACGTTGTCCCTCTTTATAAACAAAACCATCAAAAAAATAATACTTTTTTGGGTTATACTTTTTGCCTTGTTCTATTGGTTTCCATTTGTTTTCATTGATAGCCACTCCTCCTACCCCGGATATATTTGAGTCCGATTTAAACGTTTTGATTAATTCTTCAAAATAGCCTGTCTCCAAAATGGTGTCATCATCTAAAAAACAAACTATTTCTGCATTATCAGTCACTCGTTCAATGCCATAATTTCTTTGTTTTGTTAAACCT
Organism: Flavobacterium gyeonganense; assembly: GCF_029625295.1. Taxonomy (NCBI): domain Bacteria; kingdom Pseudomonadati; phylum Bacteroidota; class Flavobacteriia; order Flavobacteriales; family Flavobacteriaceae; genus Flavobacterium; species Flavobacterium gyeonganense. The sequence goes on from NZ_CP121112.1 coordinate 1,288,316, forward strand.
CTGTGTTCCGGAGGAACAGCAAAATAGTATAAATTCCTGAACCTCCTCTTTTTTAGCATTAATTCTGTTTTAGTATCTGATGATCCATCAATAATTAAAATTTCATCAGGATACATGCTCTGTTTTTCAACCGACTCCAATAAAGAAAGCAGTGGTTTTGAACGCATATAGGTGCATATAATTAATGAAAATGTCATTCTGGCTTAATTTTGCTGCTTAACTGGATAAAATAATCTATTCTGTTTAATTTTTCCAGTATCAGTTTTCTATTATTTCTCTGCATTTCCTGAAGTTCAAAATCTGTTTTTGAAGCATGAAAAGTTATTAAATCTTCAACTATTAATTTTTCTGAAACTATTAAGCAGTGACTTTTCCAATCAATTTCATCAGCCAAAGGCAGCCTTACATCAGTATCAACCAAAACAGGAATTCTTCCCATTATTAAAGTTTCATAGAACCTAACTGAAAAATTTCCGTTACCTCGAAGGCAAAATGTGTATAGATTATTCTGGATATTTTCAAAGAATTCAAGTGTTGTTTGTTCTTTGGTAACATTTGTATTTACTGCTCCTGCTCTATATTTTTTTCTCGGAATAAAATTGTCCTGTATCTGGTCTTCTTTTACCATTCTATTTAATAATAAATACCTCTTCCTTGGCGCAGGAAAAAAAGAATGATAATCTTCCCTGTTTCCAGAGTACAAATTACTAAGGTTCCTTTTAATGTGTAATGCAAATTCTTTACTCCATTTTAAAAAAGATCCATTTGCATTTCCAACAAAGCCAATACTTGGTTTTTCGCCTTTTGGAAGTATAAAAAAATCATTTTTCAAAATATTTCTGTATGGGTCATTTACAAAACATGGCATTACAAAGGTAGAGGAGTCTAATTTTGAATTAAAACCTCCAAACCTAAAAGTAAATACATTTGTTTTTTTAAACTAAAGCCTAAATCACCTGCCGCGTATACCCAGATTGGAATTTGATATTCTGATACCCTTTCAATCCACTTTTCCAGAAAATTATCTTTATTATCTTTTAAAAAAGAAACAATATCAACTGGAAACACCGCTATATCTGCTTCTGAAAGCGAATCGGTCAAAACAAAACAAGATCTGGTTTTATCATTAGGCAAATATACCATATCAAATAAAAGCGGAAATATTTTTTTCCTGTTATCAGCTTTTAAAAAATTACTATCTGTGTATATTTTCAGCATTTAGCCCGTTATCTTTTTAAATTGTTTATTCCCTAATATAGCAGCATATTTAGAAAAAGCACTGTTATACATTTTATCTGTTTGTATTAAAACAACTTTATCACTTTGAGCTATAAAATAAAAATCAATAAATGTTTTAGAATGATAATCACTATTTCTATTCTTATTTTCTAAATGTTTTGGCAAACCATTTAAGGTTTTATAAACCGTATTTTGTTTTATATATTGTAAAAAATATTCACTATCAGATACTATATAGATAACCCCATCACCGTATAGTTTTGCTTCATTATCAATACAATTTACAACTTTGCCAATCAACAGTTTTTTTTCATTTTCATTCAATACTAACTTTGTTGTATCTGCAAAATCTCCCATTAATGTAGTAAAACGAGTATGAAAAACTATTCGGGATTCAATAGTATTCAATATAAGTTTATTATTTAAATAAACCGAAGTTTTAAATAAAGCTTTATAATTATTTCTCCAAATCTCTTCCGATTCTTCCTTGTTTTTGTTAGGATACAGCACAGACAAATAATCGACATTTCCATATACAAAAAATGTTTTTGCTTTAGACTTTCTGATTAATTCCAAGGGATTGGCATTAAAATTATTCATCAAATATAAAATTCGGGATGAGAACAAAGAATATTTTAACTCCTCCTCCTTTATATTCCAATTAACAGCATTAGGTTCTAAAAAATCTGTAAGTTCAAATGGATGGTTAAATAAAATTTTAAACTCAAAACCTAAAATTTTGGACATTTCATAAAAAGAAATAATTCCTTTTAATCTGTCTACTAATCCGCCATGTGCTACCTTGCCATCAAAACAAACAACAATTTTTTTTCTCTCAGGTTTCTCTGAAAAGCTTATTTTTTTTATATAGTACTTATATAAAATTAAATATTTATAACCTTCAGCTATTTTTTTTTAATTGCTCTCAAATTGCCTTAAAATGTATTAGAAATTTTCTAATTTTTCACTCCATTTTAGGCTTACATTCCATTTTTCATTTAAGAATTTGTAAATGGAGTTCCACTTAAAAAAAGACTGTTTTTTCATAATTTTAAAAAAGAGTATGAATTTATAGCCTTTGATTTGTTTTTGGGTCATGTACTTTTGTTTAACATACATAATTGTTGGAGACGGTTTTGGTTGATATATTTCGTTATCCCATTCAAATTTTGGTTTAATCCTAAATCCTCCAAAAGGTGCTTTTAAGTGTATAATAGCGGGTTCGGGAAAATAAATAATATCAAAACCTTCATGACGCAACTGTAAACCAAAATCCGAATCTTCTCCATAACCAAATTCCAAAGCCATTGAAAATGAAACATTTTTCAAACAGCTTGATTTGACAAAACTATTTCCTGAGCCAAATATACCTGATTGATGAATTGTTTTAAAAACAAGTTTTTCGTTTTTTTGAATGTATGAAGTTGTTGCTGCAAATACTCCGTATTGTTCAATTTTACAAAAAATATCATTTAATAAATTTGAATCAAATCTATTATCGTCATCATTTAAGAAAACCCATTCGCTTGTAACCTGACTTAACGCTAAATTCCGTGCATTACAGGCTCCTGCCTGATGTGTAAATATATGTTTAATTAAAAAAGGCCATTCTTCTTTCGATACATAATCTAACTCACTAACACTTTCTTCAATCGGATTCTGCTCTACAATGATAACATTTTTTGGCAAATGCGTTTGTTTTGCTAAATCTTTTAAAACATCATACAAGTATTTTTTTCTTCCAATGGTAGGAATAATTACGTCAATTGTCTTTTTATCTATCACTTTCAGCTTTGACTGAACCAAGATTTCTGATAAATCAATACCAATCTTTTTTAAGTTTTTAAATCTTACAGAAAGAAATAATGGTATGATAGTTAACCTTTTTTCAAAAAATAAAAATTAAGAAATAATATAAATGTCCAACGAGTACGATAATGTTGTTTCACAAACTTAAACAAATCAAAGATACTAGCTTGCTGAACTGAAATAGTTATCTCATTATCTAAAATAAGTTTAGGTTCAGAGTAACATAATAACCCTTTTAGATAACCATTCTTTGCGACACTATTTAAAAAGTAATTAAAATTTTGATTTACTTTAATTTTATTGATAAATTTTAATAATACTGAAGCATGTATTCCACCTGCATCACTACTCATAAGCCATGTTGGATAAGATACTTTTCTATTAACTTTCAGGAACACCGATTCTTCAATATAACCAATCGATTCAGGTAAATAATCTTTAAGCTTATTGACAGTAAAAGATGCCATTATTTTATTATGGTGAAATATTTTTTCAAAAGATGTCGTATTCAAATATTCTTTTAATTCAATATGACACCAAATCAACCATTCAGATGAAAATTTCTCAGCAAGTATGAATAAGGTCTTGGAGATATTTGGACTTTCAAATGGTATTTCTATACCATCTTTTGTTACACTAATTAGTTTATTGTTGTGATGATAGATTATAATCATTATCTTAGAATTGTATTTATAATCTTAGAATAAAATTCTATATTTAATTTTACTAGTTGTCCCGTATCAAAATTATCCTCTACTCTTAATCTTGCTTTATTGCCCATATCATTTGCAAGATCTTTATTTTTTAACAACTCAACAATTCTGTCTGCATACAAATTATGATTTGAAGGATGAACCAAAAAACCACTTTCTTCATCAACAATCAATTCCTGAGCCCAGCCTATATTACTATTAACAACGGGTTTCTGCATTGCCATAGATTCAATTGTTACCATACCGAAAGTTTCTGCAAAAGTAGGAAAAACACAAACATGTGCTTTTTTAATATATTCCTGAACTTGCTGATAAGGTATTTTACCCAAATATGAAACAGCATCCAAATCTCCGCTATCTAATTCTTGTTTCAAAATCTCCCAGGTTGATTTAGAATTTGTCTGAACATCATAAGAATCACTGCCAATTAAAACCATCTGTGCATCTGGAAACTCACACCTGACTTTCTTAAAAATTGAAGGTAATTCGAGGACTCCTTTTTTTCGAATAATAGTACCTATGTATAAAACCAGCCCTTTCTGATAGACCAATGGATTAGTATTGTGAAAATCACTCAACTTCAATCCTGAATGAATTGTTTTTACTGTTTTATTTCTAATATGAAAAAGTTGTTTTGACAATTCGCCGGCAAAATGAGTAGGTGCAATAAATGCTGTAGCTTTGCCAATTGCTAATTTTTCAAACCAAAAATTTTTAAGTTTTTGCCTTCGTTTTTCTAAATGGCAAAAATAAGTATCGCTTCCGTGAAAACGAATTATCAACGGTGCTTTCAGTTTCATAAACGCTGTAATTCCTGTCCAGTCAGGAGCTTCAATTAAATCGACAGCATCAGAAACAATGTATTTATTAAGGTAATTTTGAATGTGTTTTCGGTGTAAGAACCAACCTAAGAATTTATAGTTTTGATTTTTTATCAAGTGTATCTTCACATTATCTTCCTCAAAAACAGCATCTTCTTTTTGTCCATAAACAAAAATAGAAACTTGTACTTCTGTTGTGACTAAAACATCCACAAGATTTTTAATACTTGTACCAATTCCCGCAGCATGACTTACACGTTTGTGGGGGTATTCAGGAGTTAAAAAAGCAATATGCATGTTTTTATTTCTTAAAAAATCTTTTAGAATTCTTGCGGTGAATAACCTTGCACCAGCATCGTTCATATGCCCGCAGGAAGAGAAATATTTATTATCCACAACCACATTTTCATAATTATGAATTTCGGGATACGCTTTTTTTACTTTATCAAAGTAATTCATCCCAGCAACATTTTCACACATTGGAGTCATTATTGCAATAAATTTAATATTGTTTGCTTTGCAAGTGTTTTTTATTTCTTCATAGTATTTGTTATGAGGCAAAGGATTAAGGTTTACAATATTATTTTTCATATTGCCTTTTGTATTTCCTAAAGAATAATAGCCTCCATCTTCTAACAATTTTGATTTTTTCTGAATCATACTAAAAAACACCTCTCTTATTCCAATTTTTGTTTCATATTTAATATAACGATAAAATGGGATATAATACAACTCATTAAAATCTGTTTCGTTTTCAAAATGCTTTCTCACAATTTCTGAACTATGTATGTAAGGTAAATACTTTGCAGAGACACCTTCTGACTGATGTTCGTTTGATAAATTCAAATCAGACTCTAAGATCAGTGTTTTAATTTTATAATTACGCTCGATCATCAGCTTCAGAATTAAAGATGCTTCAAACAAATGTCCGCCACTCATTCCGTAATTATATGTTTTTAGCCCCTTTTGTTCAAACATTGCGCTAACAAAGTGATTATTTGCCCTTGATGATCCCAGAATTACTACATCATAATTTCTATTTTTAGAATTGTAAACAAAGTCAATTTTATTACGTTTATCAGATGCTAAATAAACACTAGTATAAAAATAATCTAATAGTACTGCTGATAGCAGCGTCATAAATCCTATTTTTATAATAAATCCTAAAAACTTTTTCATCTCTTTAATTCATTATTTTTTTAAACACGCTATACTTCATATCATCCAACAAGAAATTAGAAAGATAAATCCTAAAACTGAAAATATATAAACTCTTTGTAATCTGAAAAGGTGCCGAAAGCTATTATAGTAAATATTGCCAAAGCAGCTTTTAGCAAACTTCTTTTTCCTGAAATGGGTTCTGTTTTATTACGATTGTTCCATTCCACCAAAACAAATAATGCGATCATTAAGAGCAATTCATAATTATAACGTTCATTAGCTAAATACTGAAAACTAAAATCACCGTTTAAAAGTATCCGTTTCAAATACAAAACAGCATCTGTTATGGTCTTTGCCCTAAAGAATACCCAGGCAACACAAGTAATCAAAAAGGTTGAAAAAATACTTAATAATGTTTTTACAGAATCAAAATCCCACTTTAATTCTATTGGTCCCATATTATCTCTGTTGCTGTTGGACAAAAGCAAAGGCAAAAAATAAAATGCGTTTATAAAACCCCAGGCAATGTACGTCCAATTGGCCCCATGCCAGAAACCACTTACCACAAAAATGATAAAAGTATTTCTAATTTTCATCCAAAGACCGCCTTTGCTTCCACCTAAAGGAATATACAAATAATCGCGAAACCAGGATGAAAGTGAAATGTGCCAGCGGCGCCAGAACTCAGCTATATCTCTTGAAAAATAAGGATAATTGAAGTTTCGTAGTAAGTCTAATCCAAACAATTTTGAAGTTCCCAAAGCTATGTCTGAATAGCCTGAAAAATCGCCATAAATCTGAAATGCGAAATAAACAGCTCCTAAAATTAATGAGAAGGTATTCATTGCCGTATAGTGATCAAAAATTGCATTGGCATAAGTGGCACAAGTGTCGGCAATTATTACTTTTTTTACCAATCCCCAAATGATTTGGTAAATTCCCTCTTTCGCTTTTTCAAAATTAAACTCTCTTTTTACTTTAACCTGAGGAAGTAAATGCGTCGCTCTTTCGATTGGACCGGCAACAAGCAGAGGAAAATAGCTTACAAACAATGAATAATCTACAAAATTATATTCTGCTTTAATTCTTTTGTAATAGATATCAATTACATAGGACAGTCCATGAAAAGTGTAGAATGAAATACCAACCGGAAGAATCACATTTAACAGAAATGGGCTTACTTTAAATCCAAAAGAAGTGAACATTTGTGCAAATGAAGAGGCAAAGAAATTATAGTATTTAAAAATTCCTAAAAAGCCTAAGTTTACTGAAATACTAAGCCAGAACCAAAACTTTCTTCCTTTTTCGGAGTTACTTTTTTCGATTTGAATTCCGGTAAAATAATCCAGAAATGTAGAGAAAACTAATAAAAATAAGAATCTCCAGTCCCAGCAGGAATAGAAATAGTAACTGGCAACGATTAATAGAGTATTTTGCGTGTTTTTATTTTTATTAAAAACAAACCAATAAAGAAAAAAGACTATCGGAAGAAAAACAGCAAAAGTTATGGAGTTGAAAAACATATTATTTAAATCGTCAATTTTACAGTTTTATATCCGGACTTATAAACACTGCATCACCGTATATTAACTGCCCCTGGTCTGATATACTCATATTATATAAGGAATAAAGATAATATCCTTTTGAGTGGAGATAAGTGCTTATATCATGAAAAAGTGGTTGCTTATCATATAATTCTACAAATTCAACCTCAATAAATATTAAATCTATCTTTCTACTCTCTAAAGCTTTTTCGGCGCCTTTTAGCACCATTAGATCTGCTCCCTGAACATCTATTTTAAGTATATTAATTTTTTCAATTTTTTCAACCAGACAATAATTATCAATTGTATTTGTCGAGACAATTATTTTCTCATTCGTATCATAAATACTTGTCCCCTTATCCTCACTTTTTGCCGATTCAAGCAAAGAATTCGTTAACAGTGAATTATTTACATGAAAAGAAGCCTCTCCAATGTTCGAAGAAAGCGCTGCATTTGATAATTTTACATCGTTCCTCCCTGCATATTTTTTTTGAAGTCCAGCATATATCCCTGGAGTTGGCTCAAATGAAAAAATTGTGCTTTTAGGAAATGCTTTTTTATAGCGTTCAATACTCCTGCCATCAAAAGCCCCGACATCAAATATTATTTGATTTTCAACTTTGTTAAATAATTTATTTTTTATTAAAAAGGGATCATTCCACTTAAAAGCGTAATAAACATATGGTGTGATTCCAATTTTCGCTAATCCTTTAACAATAGCTTTTCTAATTTTTTTCATTATGTTTTTTACTTAAAATAGCTTCAATATTTTCCCAAATTCTAATAGAAGCATCTTCAGGCGGATCCTGATTAATTATTTTAAACCAGTTTTGGGCATTGTTAACAATCTCATTTTTTTGTTCTAAACTAAGTTTAATTTTATCTGCTATTTCATCTTTAGAATTTAGCCAAATCACAGCTTTTTTATCAGTCATAGAACGAAAATGAATATAATTATAAATTTTAGAAACCGACCATTTTTTGTCTATCTTATTTGATACATCATAATTAACAAATGCACATGGCTTTTTGAAACATGCATAATCAAAAACCATTGATGACCCTAAATTAATAACCATTTCAGTATGACATATTGTATTAACCTGAAGTAAATTATCTCCCCGAGTTGGCAAAACAGTATTCCATCCTTCACCTATCTTTTGCCATAAAGGAGCAATTGGCGTAATAATATCTTTATTTTTTTCTAAAATAAAATCATATCGATCTGAGAAATCTACCGGACATCTTCTGAAAATAATTCCGAGGGAATTTCCCTGAGAATTTAATTTACGAACCGCTTTGGCAACATCATTCAAATACTGTGGGTCATCTGGACAGGTTGTAATATCATCACCTGAATAACAAATGTATTTTTTATCTAAATCAAGTTGATGCTCTTTAAAAAATTCTTCTTTTGAGATCAATTTGAGTTTATCAAAATGAAACTCAAATTGAGGTGTTCCAGTAATAAAAACCTGACTTTCTTTAATATAAGGATAATATTGTAGTAATTCTTTTTTCATATGCTCACTCCAAACAAAATAAAAATCCGTTTCGACTACCATTGTTGCTTTTGGTACGTTATCCCAGGAAAAAATAAATGTTGCTGTAGGAATCCCTAACTTTTTTGCTGCCAATAAAGGAGCAATTGCCAAGACAGGACGTTGATTGGTACAGAAAACAAAATCTGGTTTTTCTTTTTGAAGTATTTCAATACAAGTATTGTAATATGGAGTACTGCTTTCTAAATTTTTAATTTTTTTTCGAATTTTTTCCAGACCTCTGTAAGAAGAATGAGTCGCAATCAAAAATTTAGCAGCCAGATTTTTGAGTGCAGGCCTTATTTTATTATATGTGAAAGGAAATCTATAAGTATCATAAACAGTATCTTTTTGAGCTTTAATACTCAAATTAAGTTCGATGTGTTTACGAGCGTTTTTATAACTATCTGTTAATAGATTTGATTTCGCACCATGAATTTTAATTTCATCAAAATCTAATGAAGTTAAATCAAATGGGGTATTATTCCAATATCTAATATCAAAATTTTTCTCCAATCCAATTTTATAAAAATTTGAAAAAGCAAAATTTCGCAATCCTATTCCGTCTGGCAATAAAATAAAAATCTTTTTGTTTGGCATTAACTGTCTCTAAATTGTTTTTGTTGATTGAGTTTCCAAATATCCGATTTTTGGAGACATTGAAGAAATAATCCCGCACTATTTCCTTGTCCAAAATCATTATTAGACTGTTGTATTCTGTGTTGGCTTATTATGGACAATGCTTCATTTATACTTTTCTCAGAATAATCAACATTAATTATATCTGCATGAACTGATCTATTTTGCTGACGAGTGCCAATATTAATAATGGGAATACTATAATAAGGAGCTTCACGAATGCCTGCACTGCTGTTCCCTATAATAAACTGACTATTTTTTAATAATGTTAAAAAATATTCAAATCGAATTGATGGAAAAATTCTGAACCTCGCATTATCTTTTAACTTTTTGTAAGCGTTAATAATAAACTGACTCCCTAAATCATTGTTTGGAAAAATAACTACATAATTATGATTGTCTTTTAATAAGCAATCGACAAAAGTGTTTACATACTTCTGCATAAACTCAAATTCAGTAGTTACTGGATGGAACATTACAATTCCAAACTCCTGAAATGGAATTTCGTAATATTCTTTTACGATATTCAACTCCGGTAATTGGTCGGAAAACATGATATCAATATCAGGAGATCCAATAGTAAATACAGATTCTTCTAATTCTCCCATTTGGATAATTCTTTTTTCAGCTTCTTTATTTGATACAAAATGTATGTGGCTTAATTTACTTACACTATGTCGAATTAATTCATCAACTGTTCCTGAAATTTCACCTCCTTCTATATGTGCAACCAAAATATTATTGAGCGAACCTACAATTGCTCCGGCAAGTGTTTCTACACGATCCCCATGAACAACTATCATATCCGGCTTAATTTTTTTGCAATAACCCGACAAACCTTCAATAGTTTTGGCAAGAGTTAAGTCCATTGTGGTTTCGTGAGTATGATTTTCAAATGTAAATACATTTTTAAAATTACTGCGTTCGATTTCTATAAGGGTATATCCATATATTTTCTGTAGATGCATCCCTGTTACAAAAACAAAAGACTCAAAATCAGACTGTTCTTCAACAATTTGAATTAATGATTTTATTTTCCCAAAATCGGCGCGGGTTCCAGTTAGAAAAAGGATTTTTTTCATTTAAATACTTTAATCGAAATCCGAAAAATCTAATTGTTCATCATCATTAATGTCCCTCGCAGCTCTTTTACCTATCAAATCGTTAAAATGTTCAGCCAGGATTTTACCTGTTCCCGGACGTTTCACCCAAATATTTTCCTTAGATAATTTTTCGCCCTTTTTAATTTGTTTTATAGCACAGACAGTCGCAAATGCAAAATCAATTGTAACTTGTTCTTCCAGAACTGGCTTTTTAGTCCCTCCTCGCATCAAAGCTATTTCTGCACTTGAAATAATCAATTCCTGACATACTTTTTCATCCATACTGCATATAATGTCAGGACCTGTTCGCTGCATATGATCTGTAAAATGCCTTTCTAATATGCTTGCGCCGAGGGCTACCGCTCCCAAACAGGCATTATTATTTAAAGTGTGATCAGATAAGCCAAAAACTTTATCTGGAAAAGCCTCATGCATCTCTATCATAGCACCAAAACGGACCAAATGAATAGGTGTTGGATATAAGTTTGTTGTATGCAATAAAGCAACAGGAATATTATGTTCATCAAAAATAGCAACTGCTTTCTGAATACTTTCAATTGTATTCATTCCGGTGCTCAAAATAACAGGCTTCCCAAAAGAAGCAATATGTTCTAACAATGGATAATTGTTGCATTCCCCAGAGCCAATTTTATAAGCAGGTATATCAAAATTTTTCAAACGGTCTGCAGCAGCACGCGAAAATGGCGTAGAAATAAAAATCATTCCTTTGCTTTCGACATAATTTTTGAGTTCTAATTCATCTGCTTCATTTAGCGAACATCTTTCCATGATTTCATATATAGAAACATCAGCATTACCAGGAATCACTTTTTTTGCAGCTCCGCTCATTTCATCCTCAACAATATGAGTCTGATGTTTGACAACTTCAACTCCGGCTTTATGGGCTGCATCTACCATTTCTTTGGCTACTAGTAAAGAACCTTCATGATTAATTCCTATTTCGGCTATAACCAAAGGTGGATAATCCTGACCTATTTTTCTTCCTGCAATTTCTATATATGGATTCATAAAATATATGTTATGAGTTTTTTGATAAAAGATATTCAGCATACTCAAAATCTTCCTGGGTATCGATATCTACATTGGCAAAAATATGATTTACTTCGAATGGAAAAGCATTTTCTGGAATAATAATATTATCTAAAATCAACTTTGCTTTTGTGATATAAAGTAATCCGTTTTCAAAAACAGAGGTTCCAAGTCCTGGCTTCTCTGTCCAATTGTATAATTAAAAGGAACAAACTTATTACCTGATAATTTACCAAATTTCTGATGATTCCTTGAAATACTAAAAAGACTTTCATAATTCTCTTTTTCATAAATATCAAAAGCCTCTTTTAATAAATTTTCTGGTCGTAATGGGTTTGTAGGCTGCAAAAGAATAACATTTTCTACAGCAACGTCGATTTGCTCTAATGCATTTTTAAGAGCAGAAACTGTTGGCTCTAAATCTCCTGATAAAGATTGCGGCCGGTCAATTATTTTAGCGCCAAACTGCAATGCTATGTTCCTTATTTCCAGATCATCTGTTGAGACATAAATTTCATCAATGATATTCCTATTCTCCTGAGCATATAAAATACTATGAGCAATTAATGGACTTCCGCTCAATAATTTTATGTTTTTTTGGGTAATCTTTTCGATCCGCCACGTGCCGGAATGATGGCAATAGTCTTCATCTACAATCAATTTTGCTTTGTTGTAACTCATCTTCAGGTTTCCAATATAATTTTGCGTCCGCCAATTCCTGATACCTTCTGTATTCTGCTTTTGTTAGTCGATTTCTATTATCTATAATTTTAGGAAAAGCGAAAAGCAAATCTTTCATTGCTAACAAAATAGATTTTAATGCATCCCAATCTCCTTTAAAAACCTTTAATTTTAATTGTATCCAAATAGAATGTGCCATTATCCTTGGAATAAGGATGACCGGCAAAAATAAAAAATACAAATACCATCCTGAGCGTAATGAATTTCTTAGTCTAACACCATAATCTGAAGCTTTTTTTCTGTCTTTTAAACTTACTCTGTGATTTACCAAAACATAAGGCAAATAGTGAATTTCCCATTTCTTTTTGAACAATTGATAGGAGGCAAAATTCTCTTCCCCGTAAAAAATAAACCATTCCGGATAATTTGGTATTTCCCGCCAGGCTGACATTCTCCATACATGGCCACAACCCACAAAACTTTTCATACGGACAGGCAAGTCATTTGAAAATATATTTTCAGGAGTTTGCTTTGACCAAAATACTCTAAACCCGAGTAATCCGGCCTTAGGATTTTGATTAAAGAAATCAGCGATGATTTCTAAGGGCTGCTGCGTAATAAAATGGGCATCATCATCCAATGATATCGCAAATTCGGCTTTTGTTTCATTTAACATTTTATTTCTACAATACAAATATCCCCTTGAAACTTTATTGGAATGCAAAATAATGGCAGGATAATTCCGGGTAATATAATTTGTAGTGTCATCACTAGAACCATCATCAACGACTACACATTCAACATCTGGTCGGTCAATTAAATGCTGGATTTTCTTAAGAGTAAATACCAAATCATTTAAACGATTCTTAGTGGTTATCAAAATTGAAAATTTCTTAGACATAGCTTTCCATTATTAATACTTCGCAATCATTGATTCTGGTAGTTTTTTCCATTTCAGAAAAAGCTTTACCGTCAGTTTTACTGAAATGAATTTAACAAAAATCCTATTTTTTATAAAATAGAAAATACTGTTTATTTCTTTTCTTTTAGGAAAGTTATATGAATCCATATTATTTTCCTGTTCCTGAATTTGTGTATTATCCATCCAGTCTTCTAACGTATTTCCCATATGATACGCGTAGTTATCATAAGTAGTTAATCGCCAATAATCTTTTTTTAATGGAAGCTTATCCAAATATCCTTCACTATTTCCTCCCATTTTATAGCCTATATAAGTAGTAATATTTTCAAAAATATCTTTTTTATAAGTAGCTACGAAATGTCCGGAACCTATTAAAACATTCAAATCCGCATTAATTTTCAATCCTAATGTATATTCAAGATAATCGTGATTGTAATTTCTATCCCAGCCGATACTATCATAAAAACGAACCAAAGCTTCTTTGTTTTGAACTGGCATAAATTGAAGTTTTGAACTGAATAAAGTATCAAACAGTACATTTCCGCAATTACTTTCATAAGTCTTGAATTGGGGTACAATGCCAACTACTCCGGTTTTAGGAACTTCTCGGAATACTTTTACCGTTTCTATTTGCCAATTGGGGAGGAAAAAAACATCCGAATCTGAAATGGTAACCAATTCGATGCTATTACCAGCTAAACCTTTAAGAATAGCATTTAACTTCCCAATATTTTCGGTATGAATAAGTTCCTGAATTTTATTTTCCTTAAAAAGTAAATCCAGATAGGCTGAAACTATGTCGTCACTTCCGTTATTGACAATAGTAATAAAAGTTTTATTGTGAACCGTTTTAAAAAGAGACTCTAAACATAATTTCAAAATGGCAAAGCTATCCTTGAAATAATTGTCCTGATTCGGAATATATACAGGTATGATGACCTGATGTAAAAAAATCGATTCTTCCTGTATCTTATCTTTATGTGGATTATATCCTACTCTCATTTAAAAAACCTTCTGCAACTTTTAAAAAAACTATTAAAAAACATACTTAGAGTTATTGTCAAAATACCATAAAAACAACATAAAATCATAAGATTAATTTTTTTGCCTTGCTTAGCTAGTTTGAAGAATAAAATGTATTTATTAACAAACTGCTTTCTGACAATCATTAAATCTTTATCGCTTAAATTATTTTTAGCCAATTTAAAAACTAATTTATTAGATAAAATTCTCGATTCTAAAGTAGATATTTTATCTAAACCATTTATACTATTTTGATGTAGTCTAAAATAATACAAAACAACAGCTAATGGTTTATAGCTAATGGAAAAAGTAAGTAGTCTGGAATAGAATTCCCATTCTTGTTTTCTTTGTAAATCTTCATTAAACAAAGGAATATCTATCAAAAAGTCTTTTTTAAACATTGGACCATTGGTATGAAAATTTGCTTTTCCGATAATGTGATCCAACAATATATGGTCGCTTTGAATTTCATTCCAGTGGTGTATCACATTATCTATTGTATTTCTGTATTCTATACCTTCACAAACTACAAAATCAACATTATGATTTTCTAAACATTCTGCCTTTAACTTTAATTTGTCCTTATGCATCAAATCATCACTGTCAAACCACTGAATATAATCTCCTTTACACAATTCAAATCCAAAATTTCTGCAGGCATTCGCCCCTTTCTTTCTGTTTTGTGGTCTGTAGTGATACTGAAATCTCTTATCTATTAAAATATATTCATTAACCACCTGATTCGTATCATCTGTTGAGCCATCATCAATAATAAGGCATTCCCAATTTGAGTAAGATTGCTCCAATACACTATTTAAGGTTTCACCAATTAAAAGTGCTCTATTATAAACCGGTATAATGATTGAAATTAATTTATCAGTCATTTTTTAAAGAATTTCATATTTTTTATTCTTCTAAAAAAAGGGAACGTTTTATAAACTCTTTTTAGCAGCAGCAAAGAAGGATGCCTTACAACATTTGAAATCCAGAAAATAAAATCAGAATTTAATTTTTTATCATTTAAAACTCTGTTAATCCATACTTTTTTCCAGATTAAATCAATTCGTTTAAGATCTATTTTATTTTCAAAACACCAATTCAAAAGAGATTCATACATTCTTAAGTTATTAACAATGTACATCTCCTTGTCCCTAAAGGAACTATTTGTATTATGAACTCCTCTCATTGCTACAGGTTCACTGATATTCCCCGATTTCAAATTAATTTTAAGAGCCATTTTTAACCATAACTCTGTATCTTCAGCCACATCTAACAATTGATTAAAAAGACCAGTCTTTTTAAAAGCACTTTTTTTTACTGTTAACCCAATTCCTGAGAAATATCCAAAATGACCTATTGGACCTATTTTTTCAAACAAATTTTTAGGAGAGATTACTTCTTTTAACGTGGTTAATTTTAGTTTTTCTCTTTCTATAGCTGTAAAATCTCTGTAAAAGTGAGCACTTATAGCGTTATAAACACCATCTACAGATTCATCTTTTAATAGTTCTATATCATTTTTGAATCTATTAGGCAAGTAATAATCATCAGCATCAAGAAATGCTATATAATTTCCTTTTGCATTTGTAATCCCGAGATTTCTTGTTGCTGAACGTCCATGATTTTTGCTATCAGGATGCCTTAGTATTCGGATATTTTTATTTTCATTAGCAATATTTTCACATATAGAAAATGATGAATCAATGCTGCCATCATCAATAATAATGATTTCTATATCCTCCGGTTGTTCCAAAACAGAATTTATTGCCTTTCGGATATATAATTCTGAGTTGTAAACGGGTATTATTACTGAAATTAGAGGCATAAAATATATTTAATCTTCATCATAAAAATATTCTCTTTCAAAATTATAATTGAAAAATATAGATAAAAAATCTTCGAAAAAGCTTAAATATGTGAACAATGCTAAAATTTCTAAAATATAAGTTAAACAAAATTAACCAGTCATCTATTTTTAATTTTCTGTTTCTTTTCATGGCTACTTCATATCCATTTAGTATTGATAGCCTTTGGGTTTTATTAAAGAATTGGAATTTTTTAAAAATAATATAGCGAGAAAACTCTTCAGATGCCATATGCTTTAATCTGCTATTTTCTTGGTTTCCTGAAATACTTAAACCAGAAACCCTAATCGAAACTATAGCTTCGTTTATGGAATAAATTAAACCGAAATTTGAAAATTCTAAAACAGCTAAAATATCTGAACACCAGGCTAAAGGGAAATTCTTAAAACCGATTTCAATAATCTGACTTTTTCTAAAAACATATTCACTTAATGAGTTTCTTTTTTTCTCTTTAAATAAAAAAACAACTGAAGATTCTTTTTGAGGATGATAATAAACATTTGATGATACATCTCCATTTTCATCTATTTTACAACTTGCAAATCTAATTACATTTTCTGATTTTGCTTCCTTCAGATTTGAGTAAAATGTTTCAACTACATTTTTATCCAAAACATCATCATCACCTAAAATCATCACCCATTCTTCCGTATCTGCAAGTTTTATACAACGTTCCCACTGTTGAGTTAAAGAAGTTCCGCCTAAATTTGTTTCAAACCGATTGTAAACTAAATCAAATTTATTGGCATAATTTTCCAGCAAATTTTCCGGCGATTCAGGGCTTGCATCATCACCAATATAAACTTTGAAACGCTTATCAGTTTGTATGGCCAGAGATGCTAAGGTTTCTTCAAAATATTTTATTTTAAAATAGGGAATAACTAAAGCAAGCATTTATTTGAAAACTTTATTAAGAAGCGCTTTTAAAATCTTTTTCGGTTCTATATAGATTAATTTTTGTTTATTTTTCTTCGAATATTTATCTATAAATTCTTCAATAGAATCAGATTGAAGAAACTGCAACTCATTCCATACTTCAGGAACTAAAGGATGTATATTTCTAAAATCCTTATAATTTGTACTATTTAAAGAGTCCCAAAGAGCCAAAAAATTTTTAGTATCAAAAGCATCTTTATGTCCCCAGTTTTTTATTTTAAAACTAATCTCATTTTCAGAACGCGCCCATGATTGATGTATTGCAGCAATATTTGTAAAATGATTTCTTACATTGTTATTGAACCTCGCCCCTATGTATTTAGGAACATTTGTAATAAAAGGAAATTTTTCATTATTTTCAATATATAAAAAGCCATCAGGAAGTTTTTTAAATAATGTAATTAATTTACCTCTAAATACAATTGGTGTTTTTTTAGGTAATAAATTTAGATACCAATATTTTTTCAAGTAATGAGATACTTTTTCAAAATCATAAATGTATTCATCAACGTCCAATTGTATTAACCAGCCTTTACCCATCCGTTGTGCCAACATATTACGCTCTCTTGTTTCACACATTGAAGGTGAAAAATCTGGTACATAAAATGAATCAAAATAGTATTCAATTTTATTATCAGAATCAAAAGCTTTTAATTCATCGAAAAAAGTTTGCGGTAATTCAAAATCATTTCCGCTCCATGTTTTTAAGTCTTTATCGATGGCAAGATAGATTCTGTCAACATTATTATATAATTGTTTAAGAGAAGTCAATAAAAAGCAATAGTCATAAGAAACTAAGTATCCAACTTTTATCATTATTTAAAATTTATCTTTTTTTCAATCGCCTATTAATAAAGTATTTAAAATATATTTTTTTAGGAAATTAATTTTTTTAGGAAAATTGATATGTATATAACTTACTTTTTTGCTTGTAATCCTTAATTTATTATAATTACGCATAAAACTATCGACTCTTTTTTCAAATAATTCCCCCCCATACTTTGGATATCTTTCAGAATCAATATGATATTCATTATAAATAGGCTTTTTAAAATCAATGCATTTAATTAAAAAACATTGGTCAGAAAATCCATACCCAATATAAAAGTCATCTATTTCAGAAATAGACGACTTTTTAGCATATTCATACGCAAAATTCCAAGCTGGATTTGCAACAACAATATCATCTCTTTCATTAAAAATCTTGATTGCACTATCTATCCAATTTACATTACTATCTTCCAAAAAAGAATCACTCGAAAAATGAAGTAAAAATTCTGTTTTGCATAAATAAATACTCACTAGTTCAGATATTGAATAATAATAACCTCCAGCAAAAGAGTCCTTTTGAATACCAAAATAATTTAAAACTTCATTAGCATAATCTTCAACTAAGAAATAAGCATCTAAAACACCATTTAATACTTTTTTCTCTGCGTATTTTTTAACCTTTTCAACATTAGTAACATTATTAATTAATAAAATGCGGTTTGTAAACTGATAATTGCATCTCTCAATAATTTTATCAAGATAATTGCCTTTTAAAATATATTCCCAATCATTTTCATAAACTTTTATTTCAAAAGTTACATTACTTTTATTATTGCCCATGACCTACAAACAAGTTTACATTAACTTAAAACATTCAAAATCAATAGTTATTTTCCTTTTTTTATTCCTTTTTAAATCTTAGTTTTTGAATTCTTATAATTTTTTTAAATATGAAAACCAATTAGGGCGACAAACTGAATTATATTCTGGATGATTTTGTATATAAAATTTATTTCCCAATTCACTTTCAGATAAAACACTAAAAGTAAGTTTAGATTTATCACTTGTAAACTTTTTTACATTGTGAATGGACATATTGAAATTTACTTCATAGTCACCCGTCGCTAAGCTGTAAGGCGGTATCGCAAAAGATATGGTATAGTTCCCTTTTTCAAATTTCTGATAATTATTATAATCATTATACAGCATCCCAATAATTGGCCCTTTAGACACTGAAGCAATAGATAAACCTATAACTAAATCATTAAAGTTTTCATTTAAAATAAAACTCATAGTAATATTAATAGTGTCAAAATTCATAAACACAGCAGATTTGGATTCTACAAAAACTTCTGTGGCTATTAATTGTACCGTATGATCTCCATCAATTCCTCTCCAACTTAATTGTTCTACATCTGATTTTAAATAATGTCCAACACTTTCATTAATTCCACCTTCAAAAACAACTTTTCCATGCTCCAAGACTAATCCTCTAGTACACAAACCCTTTACAGCTGCCATATTATGGCTCACAAAAAGAACCGTTCTCCCTTCACCTTTCGAAATGTCCTGCATCTTTCCAATGGCTTTTTTTTGAAATTCGGCATCACCTACAGCAAGTACCTCATCGACAACCAAAACTTCAGGTTCTAAAAAAGCAGCTACTGCGAATGCTAAACGTACCGTCATTCCGCTGCTATATCGTTTTACAGGTGTATCAATGTAACGCTCACAACCTGAAAACTCTATAATCTCTTCCAATTTTGAGCTTATCTCTTTTTTGGTCATTCCTAAAATGGCTCCATTTAAGAAAATATTTTCACGCCCAGTCATTTCTCCGTTGAATCCTGTACCGACTTCTAAAAGCGAAGCAATTCGACCACGTGATTTAATGCTTCCGGTAGTAGGTGCGGTTACTTTTGATAGAATTTTTAAAAGTGTTGATTTTCCTGCTCCGTTTTTGCCAATAATCCCAAGTACTTCCCCTCTTTCTACTTCAAAATTAATGTCCTGCAATGCCCATACATAATCTGATGTCCCTTTTGTAGATCGGTCATTGGTGTCACCTATCTTTAAATACGGATTTTCTTTACCCCGTATCTGATGCCACCAACGATTCAGGTCATGACTTAAAGTGCCAGTGCCAACTTGTCCTAAACGATATTGCTTAGAAATATTTTCAGCTTTTAAAATTATATCTTTCAATTTAGAATTGTATTAAGGTAAAAAATGTTATTCTGGAATATATTAAAATTGATTTTTAATATTATTTCTTTATACAGTATCTATAAAACTTTTTTCAGTTCTATTAAAAATCAAAAGACCTGTAAAAAATAATGTTATAGTAACGAAAAACGTATAGAATAATCCAAATATTGAAATTTGCCCTGTACTTAAAAGCATATAGCGGGAAGTTTCGATAATGTATGCCAATGGATTATACTCTACTAACCAGCCAAACTTAGGCAATTTGTCTTTTATCAATGCCATTGGATACATTACAGCAGACAGATACATTAATAATTGTATTCCAAAAGTAACAAGATGGCTAAAATCCCTGTATTTAGTAACCAATGATGAGATTAGCATTCCTAAACCCAATCCTAAAATCCCCATAACAGCGATTAAAACCGGGAAAAATAATATCGAAATATTCAATACTAAATTATACCCCTGAAAATAATAAAAAAAATAAAATCCTATAAATATTAAAAATTGAATCCCGAATTTAATTAAATTAGAAATTACAACTGAAAGCGGCGTTATAATCCTTGGAAAATAAACCTTGCCAAAAATGTAGGCATTGGATTTGAAAGTATCAGAAGTTCCACTAAGACAAGCTGTAAAGTAACTCCAAATTGTAATTCCTGCCAAATTAAATAAAAATGGAGGTATTGTACCTGTGTTAATTCCTGCTACATTATTAAAAATTATAGTAAATGTCACAGATGTAAACAAGGGTTGTATCAAATACCAAAGGGGTCCTAAAACTGTTTGCTTATAAACTGTAATAACATCCCGTTTTACGAAAAGAAATAATAAATCCCTGTATTGCCAAATTTCTTTAAAATTTAGAGAAAAGAAGTTATTTTTCGGTGTTATTTCAAACAACCAATCTTTGTTATCTGTATTATTCATTTTGTAATTAACAGGATTTTTACCCGTTTAAAAAAAGGTTAAAAAGCAAAAAGGCGTTTTTCTATAAAAAACACCTATTTATATAATATTAATCAAACTGTTTATTTATCCAAAACTTCAAAAGTAGAATTCATACTTTTAAATTCAGGAACTATTTTTTTCATTTTACTTACTATTTCATCATTAGTGTAAAAATTTGCAATTGCTATGAGTTCTTCAATTTCAGAATGTAAACTTTCATATTCATCCTGGATTTCCTGTGCTATCATAATTTTATTATGATAAGTAGGCAACGTTTTAGAAGTATCGTTTAGCAGTTCTTCATATAATTTTTCACCTGGCCTAAGACCAACAATTTTTATTTTTATCTCTTTCTCAGGAATAAAGCCCGCTAACTTAATCATTTTTTTAGCTAAATCAATAATCTTTACCGGTTTTCCCATATCAAATATGTAAATTTCGCCCCCATTTCCCATTGCTCCTGCTTCCAAAACCAACTGACAAGCTTCAGGAATAGTCATAAAATAGCGAATAATATCCTGATGGGTAATTGTTACCGGCCCTCCTTCTGCAATTTGTTTTGTAAATAGAGGTACTACTGAACCATTAGAACCTAAAACATTTCCAAAACGGGTTGTAATAAACTTAGTTTTACATTCTGGCTGTTCTCTTTGATTTTTTAAAAATAACGACTGTACATATTTTTCAGCAATACGTTTACTGGCTCCCATCACGTTGCTAGGATTTACAGCTTTATCAGTAGAAACCATGACAAATTTCTTTACATTATACTTACAAGACAAATCTGCTAAATTTTTTGTTCCCTTAACATTTGTAAGTATTGCTTGTGAAGGATTTTCTTCCATCAAAGGAACATGTTTATAAGCAGCCGCATGAAAAACTACCTGTGGCCTAAAATCAGCAAATACTTTTTCTAAAGCTTTTTTACTTTTAACATCTGCAATAACTGCTCTTATTTTAGTTTGAGAGTCTAGTGCAAAGGTTTCTAAACATAAATTATGCAAAGGAGTTTCTGCATGATCTAAAATCACAATTGTTTTGGGATTAAAGCCTAAAACCTGTCTTACAATTTCACTTCCAATTGAACCAGCCGCACCGGTAATGAGTATAACTTTATCCTTTAATTGTTTAGATATTGATTTACTGTCTAATACAATCGGCTTTCTTTCTAACAAATCCTCAATCTGAATATTCTTTACTTTTTGAGAAATTTCTTTTTGGTTTTCCCAATCAGAAATTAACGGCACTGTGTATACTCTATAATTGAATTCCAAACATTGGTCAACAATAATCAACTGTTCATCTTTAGATAAACTTTTGTCTGCAATAATAACACCCTCTGCGGCAACGGAACGCATTAAAGCAGGTAATCTTTTCTTTTGAATCAATATAGGCAAATCCAACATTCTTTTAGATGCATTCTGGCTGTTTTTATCTACAAAACCAACTATCTTAAATCTTGAAGGAGTTTCAAATTTTAGTGCATTTGCTACAGAAATTGCGTTAGCATCTGTTCCATAAATAACCGTCCGAATTAATTTTGAATCAGTTTTTTCAGAAAAATAAATTTCAAAAGTCTGTTTTACAACTACTCTATATAAAAATAATCCACAAAAAGACAGTACTAAGTTTATAAAAAGTGCTGTATTTAAAAATGCCTTATGTCCAGAATATAATTCAAAAACTAAATTAATAATCAAAAAGAAAATTAAAACTGAGATTTGAGAAAATAACAGCTTTATTGCATCTATATATGAAGAGTGCCTAATTATTCCTGAATATGTTCTAAAAAGCCAGAAAAAAAACACATTAACAATAATAAGACTTGATATAAAATAAAAATGATATGAAGTTACAATATAACCTATGGCTGTTCCTTCAAACAACATATAAGTAAATGTAAATGAAAATAAAAGAACCATTATATCAATCGCAACAATAATCCATCTTGGCAGATAACTAAGATTATTAATGTTTGCCTTAATATTTCTTGGAGAAAATTTATTATACAACAAAGCTGCTATTTCAGTTAATGGGTTTGTATCCAAGCTAGTTATTTTTAGTATTGAAAATTTACACTTACAAAAATACTAATTAATGGTTTTAAAAATCCTTTTAAAATTAAAATCGGTTTCCTTTTTTTCTGCCTTAAAAATTCCATTAGATAAGAACCATATCCTGATTTAATCAATGGTAAAGCAAGTTCTTCTAGTTCTCCATCTGAGATAAACCCTTGTCGCCACGCAATTTCTTCAATGCAACCTACTTTTAATCCCTGTCTTTCTTCTAGAACCTGAACAAATTGTCCCGCCTGCATTAAGCTATTAAAGGTCCCTGTATCAAGCCAGGCTGTTCCTCTGCTTAAAATACCAACCTTTAACAAACCTTTTTCTAAATATGCTTTGTTTACATCGGTGATTTCATATTCACCTCTGGCACTTGGCTTAATACTTTTAGCAATTTCTACAACTGAATTATCATAAAAATATAATCCCGGAACTGCATAACTTGATTTTGGATTTTGAGGCTTTTCTTCGATAGAAATAGCTTGTAGATTTTCATCAAATTCTACTACTCCATACCTTTCGGGATCAGAAACATGATATGCAAAAACTACAGCTCCGTTAGGCTTTGTATTTGACTTTAAAAGTTCCTGCATATTAGATCCAAAAAAAATGTTATCTCCCAATATTAAAGCTACATCATCATTGCCTATAAACTCTTCACCGATTACAAAAGCCTGAGCCAAACCATTTGGGACAGCCTGTTCCGCATAACTGAATTTACATCCTAAGTTAGAACCGTCTCCTAACAGTTTTTTAAAATTAGGTAAATCGTGAGGTGTAGAAATAATCAATATTTCATTTATCCCCGACATCATTAGTGTTGATAATGGATAATAAATCATTGGTTTATCATACACTGGCATCATTTGCTTGCTCATAGCTAGTGTTAATGGATGTAAACGGGTGCCGGAACCTCCCGCAAGTATAATTCCTTTCATAAGCTAGTGTTATTTATATACTAAATCGTAATTTCTAATTTAAAACATCTTCTTTAAACTTTCTTTATAATTGGGAATATCCAAATTATAAACTTTTTTTATTTTTTCTTATCCAATAATGAAAATTCAGGACGTTTTGCCGGAGTTGGATATGATGAAGATGGAATACCTCCTACATCACAATTATAATCTCCAAGTTCTTGGATACTCAACGCAAATTCATACCAGCTTATTTCACCCTCATTAGAATAATTATAGATTCCGGGTAACCATTTTTCGGCTTCCAAAATAAGTATCATGGCTTTTGCCAGATCTGCAGCATAAGTAGGAGAACCAACCTGATCATTTACTACATTAACTGTATCCTTCTCATTCATAAGTCGCTGCATTGTTTTAACAAAATTATTTCCAAATTTACTATACACCCAGGAAGTCCTGATAACAATAGAGTCTGGATTTTCTTTTAAACAAGCTGTTTCACCTGCTAATTTACTGGCACCATAGCTATTTATTGGATTTGTTTGCGCCTCTTCATCCAAAGCTACTGAAGAAGTGCCATCAAATACATAATCTGTAGAAATATGAATTAATTTTACATTATTGTCTTTTGCATATTTCGCTATTAATTCTACTGCTAAATGATTTACTGTAAAAGCCAGTTTTTTTTCTGATTCTGCCTTATCAACAGCTGTGTAAGCTCCACAATTTAAAATTATATTCGGTCTTATTTCATTCAACTGAGTTTTTAGCAGATCCAGATTATCTAAAGTGACCTGAGTTCTGTCTGCAAAGATCCATTCATACTGAGAATAATCAGAGGAAAGTTCTGAAAGTTCTGACCCTAATTGTCCTTTCGCTCCTGTTACTAAAATTTTTTTCATTAAAACAGACTATTACAGTTTTGGATAAAAGGCAAAACCTGATCTTTTTCAGAGACAATTGCATCATTTAGATCTATTCCCCAATCAATACTTAAGGATGGATCATCAAATTTGATTCCGCCTTCTGAACCTTTGTTATAAAATTGGTCACATTTATACATTACAGATGCTGTTTCACTGAGAACAGAAAAACCATGAGCAAATCCCTGAGGAACCAGCAATTGCTTTTTATTTTCTGCAGAAAGTAATATACTAAATGACTTTCCGTAAGTTGAAGAATCCTTTCTTAAATCTATTGCTACATCCATTATTTCTCCTTCCAGAACCCTAACCAGTTTTGTTTGTGCAAAAGGAGGGTTTTGATAATGTAAACCACGTAAAGTATCTTTTTTAGAAAAAGACTGGTTATCCTGAACAAATTCAATATCTATTCCTAAATTTTGAAATTTTGTCTTACTATAAGCTTCAAAAAAATAACCTCTCTCATCGCCAAAAACTGTTGGCTCAACTATTAATAAATCTTTTATAAATGTTTCTTCAATTTTCATTTTAACTATTATAATTATTCAAGAAGTTATGAATTACCTCTTTTATTCTGTCTTTTTCTTGTTCTGTCAGATGAGAGCCAGAAGGCAGACACAGCCCTCTTGTAAATAAATTTTCAGCTACATTACCGCCGTAATAGGGATAACCTGAAAAAAGCGGCTGTAAATGCATGGGTTTCCAAATAGGCCGGCATTCAATATTGGCAGTTTCAAATGCAAGCCTTAAAGTTTTCCGGTTTATATTTTTATTCTCATTAATTAAAATTGTACTTAACCAATAATTAGAAAAAAATCATCATTGGCTGTCTGGAATACTTCTATTTCTTTTACATTCTTAAAGATTTCCTTGTAAAAGTGATTCATCTCTATTCTGGAGTCTATATTTTTATCCAAAATCTCCATCTGACCAAGTCCGACTCCGGCACAAATATTACTCATCCTGTAGTTATAGCCTATTTCACTATGCTGATAATGCACCGCTTCATCTTTTGATTGGGTTGCATAAAAAATGGCTTTCTCTTTTGCTTGTTTTGATTTCGAAATTAAAGCCCCTCCTCCTGATGTGGTTATGATTTTATTACCATTAAAAGACAAAACTCCAAATGTCCCAAACGTCCCGCATTTCTTGCCTTTGTAGGAACTTCCTAAAGCCTCTGCACTATCCTCAATAACTGGAATTTCATATCGTCCGGCAATTGCATGAATTTCATCAACTTTGTATGGAGTACCATACAAATGAACAGCTATAATTGCTTTAGGTTTTTTTCCTTTTTCAATTCTTTCGCAAATTGCTTTTTCAAGGTTCTCAGGGCACATATTCCAGGTTTCGGGCTCGCTGTCTACAAATACCGGAATTGCTCTTTGATATAAAATTGGATTAGCCGATGCCGAAAACGTTAAACTTTGACAAATTACTTCATCATCAATTCCAACTCCTAATGAAACTAAAGCCAAATGAATTGCAGATGTTCCCGAATTTACTGCTGTTACATGCGAGTCAGCACCAAGATAATTTTCTAAAACTTTTTCAAAATCATTTACATTTGGCCCTCCTGAAGTAATCCAGTTATCATCAAATGCTTTCTGGATATACTGTTTTTCAAAACCGCTTTGTTTTGAGAGTGATAAAAAAATTCGTTTATTCTTCATTAATTTGCCAATAATCTGAAGCATAACGAACATCATCTTCTGCGACTGCAGCCAATGGCAAAGTAGAAAATGACATTAATTTTGACCCTGCTTCTAAAGATTCAATTGCATTTGCATAACCTGCAGGGATATGTACAATTTTACTTTCTTCAGTATTCATGATTATAGTTTCAACTTGTAAATCTTTTGAGGGATTTTCCCAGTTATCAATTTTCACAAAGTGAATTTTGAATGCACCATTAATGCAATAAAAATTTTTAGCATCTAGTTTATGTCCTTGCCATGCGCGGATTGGATTTTCATCAGAATTGCTGATGATGTAAAATCTTTCGATGTTCTTAAAACTAAAATCATTTACATAAGAAATAGTTCCTCTGTGATCGGAAAAATTTCCTCCTTGAATTACTTTAGCCTCCATTAACTTAATTTTAAATTCTTTTTTTGCATTAAATAAAATTTAGAAGTATAGATTAAAAATAAAGGAACTATAACTATTACAAATATTACTAAAGTATGAACTTTTTGATATAAAAATATTACCACCGCAGATACTGCTATTTGTACTAAAGCGTAATATAGTGCAACTAATCTGTGCTCAATTTTATATTCGTTGCTTAAAATCTGATATAAATATAAACGGTGAGCTTTAAAAATATTTTGTTTCAGATACAAACGATGCAATATAGTGCACACACCGTCCGTTCCATAAACTGCAAAAAACAAAATCCAGATCGCCGAATTTGTTATTAAAATTAATTTTAATATAAAATAAATCACCCAGAAAGCAATTGCTATACTTCCAACATCACCTGCAAAACACTTCGCTCTTTTTCTATAATTGAAGAACAGAAAAACCAAACTCGCAATCATGGAGTATTTTATAAAAATGCCGTCTGTAAATAACTGAATATTTTTATTGACATACAATAATGACCCCATAATTACCAAAGTGTATAAGCCTGTAATACCATTTATACCGTCCATGAAGTTATAAATGTTTATAAAACCAATTCCTGCAATATAAATCAATACAATAATAAAAAATGACGTATTATTAAAAACTCCTAAATCCAAAAGCAGCAGGGTGAGTGCCAGAAAATGAACTGAAATCCTTATTTTATTTGATAAGCTCTGAATATCATCCCAAAAACTGACTAAGCTGACCAATGTAATGCCTGTAAACAATAAATAATTAGTCTGCATATGTTTTGTAAAATAAATTAGGGCAGAGAACCAAAAAATAATCCCGCCGCCTCGTAATGTGATTTCTGTATGAGAGCTTCTCTCGTTGGGTTTATCGATGATATTAAAATGATTTGCTACCTTAAAGTACAGTAGCATTAAAATCATTAAGAGAAAACCTAATATTGTGTATTGCATTTATTTCATTATTTAAAAAAGCTGATATGCTGATATAACACATCGGATGTATGATATATTCTTATACTTTTAAAATCTGTAGTAAAAACATTAAAAATAAAAATCACCAGTCGCTAAGTTTTAAACGACTCAAAAGTTTTCAACAACCCTGTCCTTGCTTCAACAGGCATTGGCTTTCCTATAGCTTTAACTATTTTCGAATTACTAACCACATAATTCTCCGTTAGTTTTTGTAAACGTTCAGAATTAAGCGGAAGACAAATTTTATCCCCCATATGGGCTAAAAATTTTATAAAATCTGCATTAATTTTCCAAATTTTCGTTTTCTTTCCCAAACTTTCTCCTAACAATTGAATCAGTTCATTGGTAGACAAGGAAATATCATCCGCTACCTGATAGACTCCTGAAGGAACTGATGTATTTTCAAGCAATTCTTTAATCACAAAACAAAGATTTTCAATACTCAAAAAAGAACGTTTATTATCAAATGCTCCCAATGGCCAAGGCCATCCTTTTATAGTCATTTGGTATAACAAATTCAAATTTCCTTTATTTCCTGGCCCATGAATCATACAAGGCCTTAGAATATACACTCGTTTACCTTTTGGCAATTCTTTACTTAATATATATTGTTCTGCTTGACGCTTTGCAACACCATAATGTGTTTTAGGGTTTGGAATTTCATCCTCATTTAATATTCCCTTAACCCGATCTGCTACAGCTTTTACTGTACTCATGAAAATAAAAACTGTCGCTTCAGAAGCCAAAAAACCATCAAATAATTGTTTTGTCAACTCAAAATTGGCCTCATAATAATTTGAAGGATTTGATACCTTTTTTAAATCATGTGCTTTTCCTGCTAAATGAATTACAGCATTTCCATCTATTTCAAAATGTTGATTAGATAAATACCTAGCATTTAAAGATTCTACAACATTTGAGGTCTTTAAGTAATTATGAAGATTCCCTCCCACAAAGCCAGACACTCCTGTAATTATTATTTTCATTTATTGAAATTGAAGCAAGGCTTTTTTATTAATTTCTTTTCTATTTTTATCAAAAAACCACCCCCACTTATTGAAATAAATAATTGCAGATGTAATATAGACCACGAACAATTTCAAACTTTTATTTGCACCAGAATTATATCCATGAAAAACTGAAACTGATGGATAATAAACCGTTTTATAATTTTTATGCATTCTCCTTGATAAATCCCAATCTTCAAAATACATGAAAAATTTACTATCATACATTCCTATTTTTTTAATAGCCTCCATATTGAGCAATGTAAAACAACCAGAAAGAACGGGAGCGTTATATATCTTACTCTGAGCCTCTCGAAGTTCGTAATTATTTATGAATTTTTGATATAGTACTGTATTCTTGCTCAATTTTCTCAGAATAATACTCCAAGGGCTAGGTAATAACTTTGGCAAATTTTGAATTGTTCCGTCTACATTCAATATTTGTGGCATCATCATACCTACAGTGGAATTATTTTTCATATAATTAGCCATTGACTCAATTACATTTACTGTGAAATAAATATCTGGATTAATTATGAAATGATATTCAGATCCCATTTGAATGGCCTTTTCTATACCTATATTATGAGCAGCACCAAAGCCTGGATTAGAAGGATTATGGATATATTCTATGTTTATATTAATATCTTTTAAAACTTCTAGATCCCTATTTAATGAATTATCAATTAAAAATAAATGTAATGATATTTCTTTTTCAAAAATTGATTTAATAGTTCTCGAAACTTCATTTTTTTTGTTATTGTATAGAACTATACTTGATGAAATTTTCATTTTATTATTTGTTTAACTAGATTTATTTACAAATTTCATTCTACTTAAGCATCTTTTCATAAAGTAGTAAGTAATTTTCTGACATATTATTGACACTGTACAGTTTATTAACTTTTTTATAAATGTTTTGTGAAAACATTTCACTATTTTTTTCTAAATTAATAATTGAATTCACCAGTGATTTTACGTCATCTAATTCAAAAAAAGAAACTTCATTTTTAGAAAATAATTCTTTAAAAATTGGAATATTAGAGCATAGTGTTGGTAATGATGCGTTGCCAGCCTCTAATAAACTTAACGGAAAACCCTCTGAATAAGAAGACATTGCATAAAAATCAAAAAACTTAAAATATCTAATTGCTTCCAATCGAT
The DNA here is from genome assembly GCF_029625295.1 of Flavobacterium gyeonganense. NCBI lineage: Bacteria > Pseudomonadati > Bacteroidota > Flavobacteriia > Flavobacteriales > Flavobacteriaceae > Flavobacterium > Flavobacterium gyeonganense. The sequence goes on from NZ_CP121112.1 coordinate 1,318,444, forward strand.
AACCCAAAAATAAGATTTTATGACTAATTTTTAAATTAGCTGCCAACTTAACTAAATTGTCTTTTTCTTTTCCATTTCCAATAACAATTAATGCAAAGTCATTTAGATATGGCAAAGCCATTATTATTTGAGCAATTCCTTTTCTTTTTGTTAACAGAGCTGAAATCCCAATAATTTTATATTTCTTTTTTAACTTTATTATTTCTTTTTTATCCATTTCATCTATCTCTTTCAATTCATCAAATTGAAAAAATGGTCTCCCATTGTAAATAGTATGAAGTTTGCTTACTTTAATTTTTTTAGCATATTGATTTCGCATTGTGTGAGTTAAGGTAACAATTGCTTGTTTGGATTTCAAAGATTCAATCCAAATTTTTTCAAATATGGCAGCTATTAGAAAATTATAACTGGACTTCAAATTTTGAAAAATATCCTGATGTAATGTAGATACGCATTTTGCTCTATTTACGCTTTTAGAATGATACCATATATACAAATCAGGTCTTAACATGTGAGTATGTATAATATCATAATCATCAAACTTAATTTTCTCCCTAAAAGATATTCTCGTAGTGGTACATGCCAATTTTAGCTCAGGATTTTCATCAAAATAATATACATCAATGTGATCTACTTTTTTTATTAATTCATTAATGAGATCCTTCACAACTATTACGGGACCTTGATTGGCTAAGCTAGGAATTATAAACGCAATTTTCATATATTCTATTATTTGTCAAATACAAATTGTACCAACGATAAATCTTCCCATTTAGCATGAAAGGCGACAAATGAATAAGCTATAATTAAAAACAAAGTGATTCTTTTATATTTCAAAAAGAATAGTGAGGGAATTAAGACATGTTCTACATTGGAAAAAAGTGTTCCGATTCTTCCCGCTAACAATGCGAAACTATTAAATGCTGAAAGGCAAAAAAACGCGACTAAATAACTCGTTATCATCACATCAAAGCAAGGTACTTTTTGTTTAAAAAAATCATAATTTATCAACAATACAACAATAACTAAAATATGTTTTATTAAAACGGGATTTAACAATCCTAAATTATAATTATATAGTTCATCATTCAAATAATAATAAATTATTTGAAGGTTTGTTATTTCTAATATATATTCAAAAAAAGTCTGATTTAAAACGCCTCCTATTATCATACCTATTAAGAGTACATAGATAGCTCTCTTAATGCTAAACCAAGGGTATAGAAAATAAATAATAATAAAAAAATATCCTACAAAATGAAAAAGCCCTGAAAACAATACTATAAATAAAGTTTTTAAAAAATTTCTATTTTCAATATAGGGGATACTAAACATAACTATACCTATAGCAAGAGATGAACGTATTTGCATCATATCTCTTAATATAAAAGCATGTGAAAAATAAATGAGTACTGCTAAAAATATAAAAGGAGTATATTTCTTCAAAAACAGAAACATTAAACCAACACTAAAAAAAGCAAAGAATAAAACAAAAAACTCCCATGAAAATCCCAACATTTTAAATCCATAAGCTAAATACCTATAGTTAGGTTCCATATTCATTGCAGACTCGCCCCAGTTTGGAGCTTGATCAAAACTCGCCATGTAAACCCCGTAATCTCTATCACCAAACCGAAGCCCACATATTAAAGCCAATATAAAATACAACAATATAGCTATTGATAGTTTTACTTTCGCTACAAGTTTTATGTAATCAAAAAAAGTAAAGAAAACAAGCAGTATATATAATACTATTAATACCTTAAGCATGATAAAGTTTAAATAAACTAGGAATCATTTTAATGTCGGGTCAAAGAAAAAGATTTACCATTTTTTTTAATTTTGTAAAGTAACTCGTGCTTTATTAATGAAATTAAAATCAATAAATTTGTAATCCAGTTACTTTTCCATGTCCATCTTTCAGAACTTTGTATCATTTGCATGAAAATCATGGACGATTTTTCTATATCAAAATCTTTCGATCTATTTCTTGCTTTATTACATTGTTCATAATAATCTTTTAAATCACTATTTTTCAATTTCAATATAAAATCTTTTATATCAAGCATTTTAAAATCTAATTGTTTTTCTTGATAGGAATAAGTATTTGTATCATGAAGAAATCCATAACTTAAAGCTTTTTGCTCATTTTCAATTCCAATCAAGGAAGGAATTCCACAAGCAGAAGCTTCTATTAATGCTGTACCGGCACCAATAAACATTAAAGAATTATTTATCTTCTCCTTAAAAAGACTATACGGTATTTCATTATGAAAAAACACTTGTTTTTCTAACTTTAGCTGCTTCACTAAATTCATCAGATTCTTTCTTTCTATTCCATCACCATATGATTCATAACGAAGAGAAAGTCCTAAGTCATTAAATTTTTTGACAACTTCAATCATATGATAATTATACATTTTCCAAGGAGTTAAGCGACCAATAGAAACAATTCTGTCGTTCTGAACACCTGAAAAATTACCAAAGTATTTTTCTAATTCCACACCAATTGGGGCGATATAAGCATTCGTAAACTTATTATTGTACTCTTGATTATAAAATTCCTTTGAAATCTCATTAAAAAAAGCACATTCATTCCAGGTATTAACTTTAATAAATTCCCCATCTTTCTTCCAAAAAAGTATGCATTGAACTTATTGAAATTAAATTCATTGATATGATAAACTCCTGTCGTAACCGGAACTTTTAATAGGTTAATTTTACAACTGAAAAAAATTGAAAATACATCTGGTGCATGTATATGGGATATGTCATTTAAAATGTCCCTTTTAATTTTATTTACCTTTATTGGAAATAATAATTTAAATACAGCTTTGTTTTTTTTAACAAAATCAGGTATATATAAATAATCATCGAGAAAATATATATCAGCATTAACTTTTAATTCTTCTAATAAAGTTTTGTCAACTTTATTAGAATAAAATAAAACCTTTACATGAATATTTTTTTTTAAGCCTTTTAACAATTTTAACGATGAATAATTCTATTCCTCCTATTGGCAAACCAAAATAAACAAATAAAATCTTCATAAAACGTTAAATTTTTTAATATAGTTTTTCAAATAAAATAATCCAATAATAAAATAAATAAAATAGGAAAGTGCATAAGCGTAATTAGCCCCTAAAGTTCCGTAAATAGGAACAAAAAAATAAGAAAGAGAAACAATAGTCAAAAACAAAATAGTTTCAAGTATCAAATAAATTTTAACACTCTCTTTAAACACAACTAAAAAGCCAAACACAGAGCATAAAACTTTAAAGGCATCACCTATTGCTTGCCAAACCAATAAATCCTGGGCAGGTTTAAAAGATACATCGAAAAAAATACTAATCAGGATTTCCCTAAAAAAAAACATAGATAGTATATAAACTAAAAGTAATGATCCAAGTATTAAATAAGCTTTATTAATTAGTTTTTTTAATTCAGTATGATTACATTTTCCAATTTCAGGAAAATAATAATTAACCATTATAACATTCAAAAATATCACTCCTGATTCTGAAAGTTTCAGAGCTGCTTGCCAATATCCCACATTACTCCAACTATTATTGATCAAAATTAAATCCCTAACAAAAACTTGGCTCAATGGGAGTAAACAAGATGAGAAAACAAGCATTACAGAATGTCTCAACAAACTTTTTACGGTATCATATTTTAGATCAGAGAAATATAAAATTGTAATTTCTTTTTTAAATTTTACAAAATAAAGAAATAAAAGAATTAGCCCCGGAAAAACTGATAAAATAATTAAACCTAACATTGAGCCTATTTCCTTAAAATAATAAACTAACAGCGTTAAGATAAGAGTACCAATAATAGAAGATATTATTGTTATAAATGAAAAGTCTTTTGAATATTGCCTTCCATTTAAATACCCTCCAAAAATCACAGAAAACAAGTTGAAAAACTGAAGAAATGCAAGGGCTTTAATTACAATTGAATATTCACTAGTCTTAAATAATTGAAAAGAAATAAAATTTGAAAAAACAAATAAAAAAAAGAGAAGACACGAAAAAACAAATCCTATCCAAAAACCCGCAGAAATAACATGACTCATCTCGGTTTTAGAATCTTTATTTTTGGAAATATTACTAATCACACCATTGGTTATACCTAATCCAGCTGTTAAAGAAATAATAGATATGATACTCATAAATTGTCCCAAGACCCCAAAACCATTACTACCTATATAATAGGCAATTATTTTTAAACTTAAGGCACCTAATATAATTTTTAATACTGTTGAAATTGCTAAATAAAAGCTTGATTTTACAACACTCATATCTGACTATTATAGAAAACATTAATTTTTTCAATTATAAAATTTACTTCTTCATTTGATAAATCATAATATAAAGGCAAACGAATTAAAGTATCTGAATATCTATCTGAATTAGGCAGGTGTTTGTTTGCATAATGGGGATAATTCTGTTCATAAAAAGAACTTTTATGTAAACTCAAATAATGGAATACTGCTAAAATATTATTAGCCTTAAAGTATGACAATAATGCCGTTCTCTCGCTTATATTTTTAGTTTCGATGTAGAACATATGACCATTGTTTGTTGCATAATCCGGAACACAAAATAGCTTGATGCTATTTTTTTTGGCTAGCCCATCTAAACCTTTAAAATAAATTTCAGATATTTTTTTCTCCTAATTTGAATTAAATCAAGATTTTCTAACTGTGCCCAAAGAAACGCAGCAATAATCTCAGAAGGTAAAAAAGAACTTCCGGTATCCACCCATCCGTACTTATTTATTTCTCCTCTAAAAAAAGAAGCCCTATTTGTCCCTTTTTCCCAAATAATTTCAGCTCTGTCAATAAAACGCTCGTCATTAATTACCAATAGTCCTCCTTCTCCTGAAATTATATTCTTTGTTTCATGAAAAGAAAAAGCTGCCATATGACCAATACTCCCTAATGGTTTACCTTTATAAAATGAATCTATTGCCTGCGCAGCATCTTCAATTACCAACAAATTATATTTATTTGCCAAATCCATAATAGAATCCATATCACAAGCCACTCCGGCATAATGAACAGGAACTATAGCTTTTGTTTTAGCAGTAATTAAACTTTCTATTTGTGAAACGTCTATATTAGGGGTGTCAGCTTCACTATCTATAAAAACTATTTTAGCTCCTTGCCTTATAAATGCCAACGCAGTAGATACAAAAGTATATGAAGGAATTATAATTTCATCACCTTCTTTAATATTTGATAAAATAGCTGCCATTTCAAGCGCATCAGTACAAGATGTAGTAAGCAAGCATTTTTTAAACCCATATTTATCTTCAAAAAAACTTTGACATTTTTTTGTAAAAATACCATTGCCTGATATCTTTCCTGATTCAACAGCTTGATTTATATAATTTGTTTCTTGTCCTGTTAAATATGGTTTATTAAAAGGTATTATAAATTCCATAAATGGTAAATATTTATTGATTCTATTATTTTAAAATTTGCTGATTTATATAAACTCATTGCTGGTATATTGTCTAACTGCGTTGTAACTCTAATTTCATCAAGTCCTGCTTCTTTTGATCTGGAAATTGATTCAACAATTAATTGCTTCCCTATTCCCTTTCCTCTTGATTCCTGAGAAACAGCTAATAAACTAATTTCAACAACAGTTTCACTTTTCTTTATTAATGTTATAAACCCCTCTATAAGATCATCAATAACAGCAACCAATACATCAAATTTAGATTTATCCGTTAAGGAATTCTCAATCCATCTGATATACAATCTTTCAAACTCTTGATTAACGAAGTTTTTATCAAGAAAAATCTTGAATATTTACCACTTTGTATTGCTAATTCCTTTAATCTGTCAAAACTATCTCTATTTATATCGAATGACCGAATTAATATATTTTTATTGCTTTGTAAGAAAAACGTTTTTTGGGATAAAACTATTTTTTTATCAATTATTCTAATATTAGGAATATCAATAATATTTTTAGAAAAAATATAAATTAATCTAAACTTAATAGATTTTTCTATAAAATCAGATGTAGTCAAATCATTAATATCCTCAATCTGTATTCTACCTACTTCATAACCAAAAAAAGAGGAATCCCAATCTAATCGTTCAATTACATTCATAAATACCTTTATTGATTATCTTAAAATTATTTAAGAATTAATTATGGATTTTGTTATTATTCTTTTAAAAACTAAAATTAATGTAGCAAAAAAAACAGCTAAAATCAAACCAAAAACAATTCCTTTAAACTTTCCAAACTTATCATTCATTAGAGGTAAAATAGGCCTGTCAATTACCTGAATCAATGGTGTTTCTTTTCTTAAAGCCACTTTAGCTAATTCAGTTTGTTTAACTAACTCTGTTAAAATAGCTGTATTAGCCTGAACATCAACTTGTCTTCTTATAGAAGGAGAACGTTTAACATTTAGTGCAGGATTCAAATTAAATGTTCTGTCATTAGCCACCGCTACTCCTGAAATTGCACTATTTAATGCACTGCGAATAGAGTCTGTTTGTCTCTGCAAAATATTCATATTGCTTCTTGCCTTCTTAGTTTTAGTTGTTATATAAAATTGCCCTACTTGTCTCGCAAGAGCCTCACAAAAATACTTGGCAAATAGTTCATTTGTAGAAAGTACATCCATACTAATGATATCTATTTTTTTATCTTTTTTAGAAACAAACAATTTTTTTTGATAAATCTCTATAAATTTCACCTAAAATACTATCATGAACTCGAGTAAAACCTTTACGATTAATGATAGGCAAAAATTGAATATCTTTAATCTTAGGTTCATCTTTCCAATTTTCTCGCCAATTTTCATTTTGAATGTACATTTCTGCCAAAGAAATGTTTTTTCCATCAACTAAAACAGATGTCAATAATGTATTTTCTACCATGCTCCGGGATTTAAATAATTCCGCTAAATTAGAATCCGAAAAAACACTTCCTCCTGTTCCTCCAATATCTAACCCAAATGAACTTGCTAAGCCTAACGCTCCTCCTAATCCCGTTGATTTCTCATCTTCTAATGCAAAAGACAAAGTAGCTGTATAAACAGGCTTTTTAATAACTGAATAAGTCAATCCCAAACCGGCACCAATTATAGCAGCAATTAAAATAATTTTCCATTGCGAAACTAAATAGCACCACCATTCTTTTAATGTCACTAATAATTCTTTCAATGAAACTTCATCCTTTTTAACTGGTAAACTATTTTCCATAAAAAATTAATTATTTAAAAGCAGTAACAATTAATAATGCTAAACTAGTAATTACACTTCCTATGCTAACCCATTCTCCCGTAGATATTTTTTTAGTTTCCGGCTTTTCAGGAACTACAATCTGGGAATCCGGTGCTACTTTAGGGTATGATCTAAAGAATAGAAATGACCCTGTCACTGCAGCTTTCCCATTAGGATAAATAATATAAGCTTTTTTCTTCCATCCTTTATTATCAACACCCCCAACTGCATTTATATAATATCTAAACCCTTTGCCATTTCGATAAGGGATTTCGGAATTAAGTAAAACACTTCCCGTAACTTTAACCCCTTCATTCAATATCGAAATTTCTATTTCATCATCTGGAAATAAAGTCACATTAGAATAATGATCTTTATCTTTCATAATTTTTTTCCAATCTACAGGAATGGTAACATATTTCAACTCCTCTTTTAATTTTTTTGCAAGATCTTCCTTTAAGGTATCATTTTTAGCCAGGTTCAGATCAACTCTTTCTATTTGATCAATTTGTTCTTGCTTAATAGGTCTTTTAATTTTCATCCCTTCTAAATTAGCAACAGAAGTTAATCCACCAGCGCGCATCACTATATTGTAAACAGATTCTTTTTTGTTTGCTAATACGTATTTACCCGGATAAGAAACTGCTCCACTAATTGTTACCATTTGTGGTTTTTCATAAACTGCCATTCTTCGAATATTAATAACATCAAAAGGTTTTAATACAAAGTTTTTAACCTGTTCATTATTATCCGCAGTAATTTCTAATTCTACCAATTCTATGCGTTTTGGATTAGCATCGTCAATTTCGTCAGATTTAATCATTCTGGCTATTTCTACTCTTTTTGAAGCAGAACCTGTTAAACCTCCAACCTGAGCTACTAAATCATTTAATGTCAGATTATCATAAAATGGATATTCGCCCGGATTTTTAACTTCGCCATCAATTGTAACTTTATATTCTTCTCTAAAATCTAAAATTGAATATACTGTTACTTCGTCTTCTCTTTTAATTCGATATTGGCATTCAGATCTCCGGCTAAAGCATTTTCTAAATTTACATTTACTATTTCGGTTGTTAAGTCAGACTTTAAACGAATAATTCTAGCTCTTTTAGTATAAGCATCTTCTTTAAGCCCTTCTGCCCTGGCTATTATATCCGAAACTCTCATTCCTGCATTATAAGAATAATAATCCGGTCTAAAGACGGCTCCTTCTATTTTTATACGATTTTCGAACCTGTTTAGAATTTTAGTAATTCTGAATACGTCTCCTGATTGAGGTATGTATGTAGAAAATTCGCTTTGATTAATATCATGAACCTTAAATTCTTTTCCTGTCTTCTGTAAAACATTTACTGATGCCGTATATGCAAATTCATTAAATCCTGAAGCAAAATTTAATAAATCAGAGAATTTTTCCCCTTTTTTCATCTCAAAAATCCCAGGTCTTTTAACTTCACCTTCTACAGTCACCCTTTGAGTATAAACCGGAATTCGTATTACGTCGTTTTCTTTTAAAGAAACATTATCAGACTGATCTCCTTTGACTAAAAAACGATAAATATCAATGTTTTTATAAACTTTATTATTTCTTATTAATTCGATATTTCTGTAACTGCCATTTTTCCCTGGACCTCCTGCTAAATGTAATGCATTGTAAACTGTTGCCAGAGATGAGATCGAATAATTTCCAGGTTGCTTACCTCCTACAATAGTTATTTTGATAGTTCTGATTCTGCTTAAACTTACACTTACCTGAGACTGACCAGATCTTACTGTGCTATAAACCCTTGCTATTGCGGCTTTGATTTTTTGTGTTGCGGCTTCAATTGATATTCCGGCCACAGAAATTTGACCAACATACTGAATAGTAATTTTTCCTTCAACACTTACCGGTATGCTGGCATTATATTCCTGCACACCGTAAACACTTACCTGAAGCTCATCTCCTGGACCTAAAACATAATTCATCGGAGTAGCGAGATTAGAATCTGGCTCAAAATTTAAAGTGGGATTATCAAATAATTCAGAACCAAAAATTAAAGCATTAACAGAATCTTTAACTTTATTATTTACAATTTTTTCCTGAGTACGTCCTGAATCTTTTTTATTTGTAGTACTCTTTTTTTCTTCCTCTTTTTTATTCAAAGTACTTGTAACCATACCTTCATTTACCCTTACTTTTAACTTAGAAAATTCAGCTGCACTCATACCTTTTGATAGTATCATCGGTTCAGCCTCTTCAATTGTCATATTGTTACTTTTCAGTTGAGTTCGTATTTTAGCAATATCACTATCAGACAAATAATCTACTTTTACAGTACTCAAATCACTTGATTTCATTAAGTCCTGAGCGTTTAACTGAAAAGAAAAAAAGTAAAAAACAATAAAAGAAGAACAGTTACATTTTTCATATTTTAATAATGTTTTGATTTTGATAAAAATTCAATCAGCAATTGTTTTATGAATATTGTTTTTTATAATAATCTTTATAGGAACCAGAAGTAACGTTTTTTAACCATTCTTCATTATTCAAATACCAATTAATAGTTCTTTCTAAGCCTTCTTCAAAAGTCACAGAGGGCTTCCATCCAAGTTCTTTATTAATTTTAGAGGCGTCAATTGCATAACGGAGATCATGACCCGGCCTATCTTTTACATAAGTAATTAATTCTTCAGATTTACCTTTTTCCCTTCCTAATTTTTCATCCATAATCTGGCATAATAATTTAACCAAATCAATATTTTTCCATTCATTAAAACCTCCGATATTATAAGTTTCATGATTTTTTCCTTCATGAAAAACTAAATCAATTGCAATAGCATGATCCTCAACAAAGAGCCAGTCACGAGTATAATTTCCATCTCCATAAACAGGCAATGGTTTATTATTAATAATATTATTAATAAAAAGCGGAATTAGTTTTTCAGGGAAGTGATAGGACCCATAATTATTTGAACAGTTTGTTAAAACATAAGGCAAGCCGTATGTTTCCCCATAAGCCCTTACAAAATGGTCTGAACTTGCTTTTGATGCTGAATATGGAGAATTAGGGTCATACGCAGTAGTTTCTGTAAAAAGCCCTTCATTCCCTAGAGAACCATAAACTTCATCTGTACTGATATGATAAAATCTCTTCCCATCAAAATTATCTTTCCATTGCTTTTTAGCAGCGTTAAGCAGATTCATAGTTCCAATAACATTTGTCTTCACAAATGCCAATGGGTCTTCGATTGATCTGTCAACATGAGATTCTGCCGCCAAGTGAAGTACGCCTTCAAAATTATGAATTGAAAAAAGTTCATTAATAAAAACTTCATCAACAATATCTCCTTTTATAAAATTATAATTAGGTTTGTTTTCTATATCTTTAATGTTTTCCAGATTCCCAGCATAAGTTAAAGCATCTAAATTGTAAATTTGATATTCTGGATATTTATTTACAAAACGTCTGACCACGTGTGAACCAATAAAACCAGCACCGCCCGTTATAAGAATTTTTTTCATTTAATTTAATAATTCTGAGTTTTGCTTTTCTAGCGCACTATATATATCTTTTACATCCTGAGAATTTTCTTTTTGCAGAATCAAATTAGCTGTTTCTGTATAAACAAAAATCGTATTCTTTAATCCCAGAAAAGTTGTATGTTTATCACATCCAATAACCATGTTACCATTTTTATCAACAGAATGTCCTTTTGAAACCAGATAGTCATAAACTGATTCAAAAGAACCTAAATCTGACCAGGAGAAAGATGCCGGAACAACTTTAATTTTTTTACTGCGCTCCATGACAGCATAATCTATACTAATTGATGGGATTTCCAAAGATGCATCTAAATCTAAAAACCCTTCTTTACTTGATTCCCAAACTACTTTGGATTTTTCAAAGACCTCAGGCTGAAATTGTTTTAATTCATCCAAAAGTACACTAGCTTTAAAGCAAAACATTCCACTATTCCATAAAAAATTACCTTTTGCAATAAAATCTTTAGCAGTTGTTTCATTTGGTTTTTCTCTAAATGAAATCACTTTATCCCCTTTTGACTCAATATATCCGTAACCCGTTTCTGGTTTGGTTGGAATGATACCAAAGGTTACAATAAAACCTTCCTTAGCTTTTAAAATCGCCTGATTTATGGCATTAGTATAATCCTCCATTTTATCAATAATATGATCGGACGGAGTGACTATTAATATATCATCCGGATTAGAGGCAAAAGCTGCAAATGCAATTGCTGCAGCAGTATTTCTGGGAGTAGCTTCAACGATATTGATATATGAAGTTTTAGATTTCTCCATTACATTACCGCTTAAATGATGATTATCAACATTCCCAATCACCATTACCTTATTTGCTAAGTAACTGTTTCGTTCAACAGTCATTTCAAATAAAGATTTTCCTTCAAATATTTCCAAATATTGTTTAGGCTGGCTTTTACGGGAAAGAGGCCATAATCTGCTACCTACACCTCCGGTTAGAATAACATGTGTAATTAAATTATTTTCGTCCATAATTTATCTAAATAAAAAAAGAGTTCAAAACTATAATCTATTATCTGCTATAGTTCCTAAAACTCCTTTTACATCATATATTAAACTGTTTGCTTTTTGAATTTCCAGAAAATTTATCTTTAAAAATTCTGAATGTGCAACTCCTAAAACTATAGCATCAAATTTGTCTTTTGGCAAAACATTGGTAGTCTTTAGTCTGTATTCTTTTTCAACCTCTTCAGTATTTGCTAAGGGATCATATATTGTAACGGAAATTCCATATTCTTTTAATGCTCTTATAACGTCAACAATTTTAGTATTTCGAACATCAGGACAGTTCTCTTTAAAAGTTACTCCTAACATTAACAGCTCGGCATGATTTACTGAAATACCTTTTTTTATCATTAATTTTACTACCTGAGATGCTATGTATTCACCCATACTGTCATTTAAACGGCGTCCTGCTAAAATTATTTCAGGATGATATCCAAATTCTTGTGCTCGCTGAGCCAAATAATAAGGGTCAACACCTATGCAATGCCCACCAACTAAACCGGGTTTAAAAGGAAGAAAATTCCACTTAGTTGCTGCAGCTGCTAATACCTCTTGTGTGTCAATATTCATTAGATTAAATATTTTGGCAAGTTCATTAACAAAGGCAATATTAATATCACGCTGAGAATTTTCAATAACCTTAGCAGCTTCTGCCACTTTTATTGTTGGAGCAAGGTAAGTACCTGCAGTAATAACCGATTTATAAAGCTTATCAACTTTCAAACCTGTTTCGGCAGTAGATCCTGATGTAATTTTCAGAATTTTCTCTACCGTATGTTCTTTATCCCCTGGATTAATCCTTTCAGGAGAATATCCGGCAAAAAAATCTATATTAAATTTTAACCCAGATGTTTTTTCCAAAACAGGCACACATTGCTCCTCTGTTACGCCAGGATAAACAGTAGATTCATAAATTACTATATCTCCAGCCTTTAATACCTTACCTACTGCCTCACTCGCTTTATACAGTGGAGTTAAATCTGGGCGATTATTCTTATCAACTGGTGTTGGAACTGTTATTATAAAATAGTTACAATCAACGATATTAGCTATATCTGAAGTACAATATAGTCCTTTTTTATCATTTGGCGTGCTAATTAATACATTTTGTAAAACAGCATCTTCAACTTCCAATGTCGTATCAACTCCTTGTTTTAAACTTACAATTCTTGATTCATTAATATCAAAGCCAACTACTGGATATTGAGTAGCAAATAAACGAGCCAAAGGCAAACCTACATAACCTAATCCAATAACGGCTATTTTTACGTTATTATTCATATTTTTCCTTGATTTCGTTTATCACATTGCACAGCTTCGCATTTCAAAGTCACATATGTGATATGAATATGGAGAATTCAAATTTCAGCAAATATAGTACAATAAGTCAATTTTATCAACCCTCAAAAAATCTTATACTCAAGCTAATAATAAAATAAATGCTAAAAGTCTATTACCCAACAAATAAAAAAAATTCTTACGAAAAAAAAGTAAAAAATCACTAAGTTTAGTGTTTTTTTACTTTTTTAATTTTTCTTTATTTTCTAAATAATAAAAATCTGTAAACAAAAATGAATTTCTAAAATAGACAACGTTTCATGTATATTTAATTTTTAAAATGCATCCTAAAGATTCCAATACAACAATACAATATGTATTTGTCACCTCTTGAACAATTGCATTTTGACTACTAAAAACACCTGTTTCTAATTTCACTTTATCTCCCTTTTTGTAAGGCACGACAGAAATATTGGAAATATTGTTATTTGAAAGACTTTGTTTAATCGTTAAAATTTCTTCATTTCGAACAATCGCAGGTTTACCCAACCAAAATAAATAACGAACAACTCCTGCAACCTGAAAAACAGAATTTCGATCTAAGTCTGTCAATTTAACAAAAACATACGAATTAAAAAGAGGAACTTCAATTTTTTTTCTATCAGACCATTGTTTTATTTGAGTAATCAATGGACAATAGCATTCAATATCTATCTCATTTAATTTTTCTGCTACTTTTTTCTCCCATTTAGGTTTCGTATAAACAACATACCAATTCATATTATTTTTTTAAGAGCCTATCGCATTGTAAATAAACCCTATTGACTTTAATTCTTTTGCATTTAAAATATTTCTTCCGTCAAAAACAAAAGCTGGTTTTTTCATCGAATCATATATTCTTTGCCAATCATATTTAGTAAACTCATCCCATTCGGTAAGAATTGCAATTGCATGCGCTTCACTGCATGCTTCATAAGGATCTTCAAATGTAAGAATAGCATCTATATTTTCTGAAGAGTTTCTTGTGCCTAAATAATCTAAATCACTTAAAATTTTATTCTTCGGTACCTTTGGATCATAAACTGAGATTTTAGCCTGTTCATTAATCAAATCATCGGCAACATATATTGCAGCAGATTCGCGAGTGTCATTTGTGTCTTTTTTAAATGCCCAGCCTAAAAAAGTTATCTTTTTATCAGCTACAGTATTGTATAAAGTCTGAACAATTTTATTTGAAAATCTTCTTTTTTGATAATCATTCATAATAATAACCTGTTCCCAGTAATCAGCAACTTCGTTTAATCCATAAGATTTTGCGATATAAACCAAATTCAGAATATCTTTTTGAAAACAAGAACCTCCAAATCCTACTGAAGCCTTTAAAAATTTAGCACCAATACGGCTATCCATACCAATAGCACGAGCCACTTCATTTACATCTGCACCTGTCTTTTCACAAACTTCAGACATTGCATTGATTGATGAAATACGCTGAGCTAAAAAAGCATTTGCTGTAAGTTTAGACAATTCAGATGACCAAACATTAGTTGTTAAAATTTTATCCCGGCTTACCCAATTAGCATAAACATCAACTAAAGCATTAATAGCAACATCTCCCCCAGGAGTTGAATCTCCTCCTATTAGAATTCTATCCGGACTTAACAAATCAGTAACAGCAGTACCTTCTGCTAAAAATTCGGGATTAGAAAGAATCTGAAATTGCACACCATTTCCAGTATTATCCAAAATACTTTTTATAGCTTCTGCAGTACGAACAGGCAAAGTTGATTTTTCTACTACTATTTTATTATTTTTAGAAACTCTAGCTATTTGCCTTGCACATAATTCTATATATTTCAGATCAGCAGCCATCCCTTTACCTTTTCCATAAGTTTTGGTTGGCGTATTCACTGATATAAAAACAACTTCTGCTTCATCTATAGCCATATCTACATCGGTAGAAAAGAAGAGATTTCTACCTCTCGCTTCAGCTACAACTTCAGAAAGACCCGGTTCATAAATTGGAATATTGTCAGTATTTGGATCATTCCAGTCTTTGATCCTTTGTTCATTCAAATCTACTACAGTTACTTTAATATGTGGGCATTTTTGGGCAATTACTGCCATAGTTGGCCCCCCCACGTAACCTGCTCCGATACAACAAATTTTTGTTATTTTCATATTTTACTATTATTAAACTTCTATTTTAAATTATTCCAATACCAACTAACTGCTTCTTTTAATCCCTCTTCAAGTGAATATTCAGGATTATATCCTAAAATCATTTTTGCTTTTTCTATACTTGCTAACGAATGTGGAATGTCTCCAACTCGGTTTTCACCATAAATAATTGGCACATCTACAATTTTTGAATCAAATTCTCCTAAATATTTTTTCAAGTATCCAACTAAATCGTTCAAAGTATTTCTTTCTCCAAATGCCGTATTATAAACCGTATTAACTGCTTCTACGTTATTAGAAAAAATTGCAAGAGCATTCATCTGAATTACATTATCAATATACGTAAAATCTCTTGAATAATTCCCATCACCATTAATTACAGGACTTTCATAATTCATTAATTGCATTACAAATTTAGGAATCACTGCTGCGTACGCACCTTTTGGATCTTGTCTTCTTCCAAA
Source organism: Flavobacterium gyeonganense (assembly GCF_029625295.1). Taxonomy (NCBI): domain Bacteria; kingdom Pseudomonadati; phylum Bacteroidota; class Flavobacteriia; order Flavobacteriales; family Flavobacteriaceae; genus Flavobacterium; species Flavobacterium gyeonganense. The sequence continues at coordinate 1,334,174 of NZ_CP121112.1, forward strand.
AACATTAAAATAACGCAAACCAATTGTTTCTAATCCGTATGTTTTACTAAAAATTTCGGCATATAGTTCATTTACATATTTAGTGATTGCATAAGGAGACAATGGCTTCCCGATTACATCTTCTACTTTAGGCATTTCTTTAGAGTCTCCATAAGTAGAAGAACTTGCTGCATAGACAAATCGTTTTACTTTAGCATCACGTGCAGCAACCAACATATTCAAAAAACCCGAAACATTTACTTCATTAGTAGTAATAGGATCGTTTATAGACCTTGGTACAGAACCCAATGCTGCCTGATGCAATACGTAATCTATTCCCTGAACTGCTAAATTACAATCAGATATATTTCTTATATCGCCTTCAATTAATTTAAAACTCGGATTTGTCATAAAATTACTTAAATTATGACGATGTCCTGTTGAAAAGTTATCTAGGCAGATTACATTTTGTCCTAAATTTAAAAAATGTTCACATAGGTTAGAACCAATAAAACCAGCCCCACCCGTTATTAAAATAGTGTTTTGAATGTTTGTTTCCATCTACTTTAAATCATTATTTTTTAAATATTTTAAAAATATTTTTAAGAAAACCTGTTTCCTTTTCCTCTTCATGATATCCATTTGAATATGTTCCATAACTACCATAATATCCATAACCATAAGCTGATCCATACTTAGCCTTATTTTCAAAACCATTCAAAATAATACTAACATTACTTAATTCACCTCTTTTAACTCGGTTATTTAATAATGTGATCATTTCTTTTTTCGAATAATTTTGCCTGACAACATACAGCGTCACATCACTATACTGCATCAATTCTAATGAATCAGAAACAAGTCCAACAGGAGGTGTATCAAGTATTATGTAATCATATGTTTTTTTAAGCTCATCGATTAATTCGCCCATTACTTCACTTATAATTAATTCTGAAGGATTAGGGGGAATTGGTCCTGAAAGAATAACATCAAGATATGGAATCTGAGTTTTATTTACTATTTCATTGAGCGTTTTTTGCTTTATCAAATAATTAACAACACCATATTGATTTACCAAATTGAATTCGTCTGCCAATCTGGGCTTTCTTAAATCCATTCCTATAATCACTGTTTTTTTCTCACTAAGTGCAAAAACAGTTGCAATATTAATTGAACAGAATGTCTTTCCTTCCCCACTGATTGATGAAGTAAGCATTAATGTTTTTGCTCCGTCTAATTGCCTTTTTTTATACATAAACTGCAAAGACGAACGAATGCCTCTAAAAGCTTCTGATAATGCTGATTTAGGTTTCTGAAAAACTGCTAAACTGGTATTTTCTTTATTGATACCAACAACTCCAATTAATGGAATATGTGTTTGAGTACTAATATCATCGGTATTTTGAATTGTATTATTAATAAAAAAAAGCAGAAAAACAATAATTAAGGGTATAAGGATACCTAAAAACAAAGCTAAAACGTAATTCACAGAAGTTTTCGGACCAATCAAACCTCCACCAATATCTTTTGCACTATCTATAAAATGTATGTCGGATAAATTAGATGCTTTTACAATCTCGGCTTCATTTCTTTTTTGGAGAAACGTAGCGTAAATATTATCACTTAAATCATATTTTCTTTTGATTTTCAATAATTCTTGCTGTTCTTCCGGGAGTTTTTTAATAGTACTCTCCGCTTCGCTAATTTTATTGTTGACCAACGATAAATCATATTGTAAAGATGACTTTGCTGTTGCTATGTTTTCAAGTAAAACATTTTTCACCGCAATCATTTGATTATCGAAATCTTTAAAAATTTTATCACTCTTTACAGCGTAAGACATTTCAGATCTCTGTGCAGACAATGCAATAAGTTTGGAAACGTTTGTAACAATATTAGGATCTTCAATTCCTGCAACAGAAGGCGCAGGCAACTTTGAATAATCATTACTGTTTTTCAAATATGCTTTTAAAGAATTGTAGTAGGCAATTTTACGGGTTACTGCATCTCTTTCAACATCAAAATTAAGAATCTTCTCCGAAACCTTTTCTCCTCCTTCTTCTATCTCATATATATTTTTATCCTTTCTGAAAGATTTAAGCTCATTTCCAGTTTCTTTTAATTGAGATTCCATGGCAACGAGAGTACTATCAATAAAGCTTATGGTATTTGTAGCAAATAGATTCTTAGTATCTAACTGGTTTTTTATCAGCATTTTAACAGTCGAATTTAAATATTCCACCATTCTTGCTTTATTTGTTCCCTGTAACGATAGCGTCAAAATTGAACCAGCCTTTTCATCTGCTTCAACACCGATTCCTCTATAGTTCGAAACTGTAGCGTCAAAATTATTAAACTTTATAAAATATTCTTTTCCTGTATAAAAACCAGGATTATCATTTATTTCCAGTTTCCAGTTTAAAAATGGCAACCCAACCCGTTCTCCAACTTTATATTTTTTAATAAATTCAATAGGTTGAACAGTTGTACTGCTGTAACTGTTATCAGCATATGTAAAAAGTGAAACCGAATTATTCTCAAACGGAATTCTGATTTCATATTCATTTGGACTTAAAAATTTGATGCTAATTAAGGTTCCTGCTAACTGCGGTTTTGTTTTATCAATATTAACATAAAAAGGAACAGAACCATATACATCAACCATGTTATAATCCCCTTTTTGAAGATAATCTATATAATACTGCAATTTATCTACTACCAATTCGTTGTGCGATCTTGATTGTAGAATAGTAGAAATACCGCTTACCTGATCTGAAATACCTCCCCAGTTAAAAACCAAACTTGTATTGGAAGTAAAAAAAGGATTACTTTCTTCTTTAATCGAAATTAAAGTTTTCATACTGTAAATCTTTTCTTTTCGAATATTAACCTGATACGCTATGGTAAACGCAATAATTAAGCTTACTAAAAACAATTTCCAATAGCCGAAAATTTTGAGAAGAAAGCCTTTAAAATCGAAACCTGTATGATTTTCAAAAATGGAAAAATCTTTTATATCTAACATCTTTTGAGTCCCGTTTAATTTTTGATAATCAAATATACCGTTGTTGCCAATGACAATAAAGTTATTATAGTACCTATTGACTGAATACCGGTTTGTCCCGTTCCCCAAGTTTTTTGCCTTAATGGCTTTACATAAACATAATCATTAGGCTGCAAATAATAGTAAGGAGATTTCATCACATTTACATCTGTCAGATCAATATCATTCATCTGTACACCTGTAGGCGTTTGTCGTATTATAGTAACCGCTTTTCTATTACCAACAGTAGTAATATCACCAGCATTTGCAATGGCTTCCATAATATTTACATTTTCTTTAAATATTATTTTAGTTCCTGTGCTCCCTACTTCGCCGTTTATAGTATACCTGAAACCTGATAATTTTACGGTAACAAATATATTTGCTTCTGTTTTGAAATATTCCTCAAGTAGTTTTTTTTCAATTTTGATGCGTACTTCTTCAAGCGTATATCCAATTACGTTTATTTCTCCTAAAATTGGCATTCTTATATTTCCATGATCATCAACAGTAAAACCGTTAAAATATAATTGTGACTCGGATTTACCTCCGCTACTATTTTCATTTTCAGAAGCTTTAAAAATAGCAACTAATTTAGGATCAATAGCTTTAATATCCACATTTAAAACATCGTTAACCTGTAATCTGTAAGGCTTTGCTTCAACTGCAGAAACTGTATTCTCATTTCCGGCAGTCCCTTTATCCTGCAAATACACTAAATCTTTTATGGGAATACATGATGTAAAAAGCGCACTAATTAGTAATAAATAAAAACAGTTTTTTGTCATTTTTAAAATTTTATAAGCAAATATAACTATTCCTGTAATCATCAGGAAATCTTACTTAAGTTGTATTTATCTAATTGTTTTTGAATGTTTTTTCGAAAGGTATACGTTGTAAAATACTTCTTCCAAGCGTAACTTCATCCGCATATTCTAATTCATCTCCTACTGAAATCCCCCTTGCTATTGTAGAAATTATAATATCAGAATCAGCGATTTGTTTATAGATATAAAAATTTGTAGTATCTCCTTCCATAGTCGAACTTAAGGCAAAAATAATCTCAACAACTTTACCCAATTTTACCTTTTCAACAAGGGTTGTTACATTTAACTGGCTCGGCCCAACTCCTTCAATTGGAGAAATCTTACCTCCTAAAACATGATAAATCCCTTTATATTGCCCTGTATTTTCAATAGCCATTACATCCCTTATATCTTCAACAACACAAATAGTCTGACGATTTCTTGCTGAATTAGCACAAATTTCACAAACTTTTGTATCAGAAATATTATGACAATTTTCGCAAAATTTAATATCCTCTCGCATATTTAATAATGCCTGAGACAAAAAAACTGTTTGCTCTTTTGGCTGTTTTAACAGATGAAGAACCAAACGCAAGGCCGTACGCTTACCTATTCCTGGCAACTGGGACATTTCGCTGACTGCTTTTTCTATTAATTTTGATGAAAATTCCATGAAAACAAAGGTAATGCTTTAAACGATTAAGTGTTTTTAAAACTTTAATACTCGTAAAAGCCAAAAGTTGTGGTTGACAATATTTCTAGCCCTGATGGAAACGACATCCTTTTGTGCCGGCGTTCGGCGCAAAAGATATAGTGTACAGCAGGAAACAGCTTCTAAAAACTAATATTGATTTGTCGCTAATAATACTAATGTACAGGCAACTTCGACTTTGATATTGTTAAGCTCAAGTAACTGATATAACTCAGGATTTTCAGTACCAGGATTAAAAATTACCCGTTTAGGCTGTGCCTCCACAATATAATTATAATAATCACGCTGACGAACCGGATTTAAATACAAAGTGACTGTATCTATATTTGTAACAGGAATGGCTTTAGTATGGATCTTTACTCCCGCAACTTCTCCGGCATTTTGACCTATTGCCAAAACAGTATGTCCTTTTTGAGTAAGCATATTTATTGCTCTAAAAGCATAACGTTCCGGTTTTGTTGTAGCACCGAGAACCAAAGTTTTTTTATTTTTCATTATTTCTGAATATAGTACAAAAGTAATCAAAAAGGCCGAATTTCCCGCTTGTTATTCATTTAGAGACACAAAGAAGAATAAAACAACATCCTAACATCATTTTAGAGTAAAATCTTAAAATTTAATTACTTTTACTCTCCCAACTAAACACATTATGGATTTATTCATTTATTTATTCGCTGCCCTTTTCTCTGTTTTGAATCCAATTGGTACTGTTCCTATTTTTGTAGGTCTTACTCATGATGACACCAACAATGAACGATCTAGAATTTCGTTATGGACCGCTATTAATGTTTTCATCATTTTAATCGTATCATTCTTTATTGGACAATATGTACTGACTTTTTTCGGAATCAGTATTGACGCTCTTCGTATTGCCGGCGGGCTAGTGATTTTAAATTCAGGATTTTCATTGTTATCTGGAAAAATCAGCAAGAAAAGAGGGATTAATAAAAAGATTGAAAACGATGCTCAAAAGAGAAATGATATTGCGTTGACGCCATTAGCAATTCCGATGTTGGCAGGACCAGGATCTATTTCGTTGTTAATTGCTTTTTATCAGGAACATCACGAAATTGAAGAAATAATTATTTCAAGTTTAGCAATTTTGGCAATTTCAATTGCAATTTTTATTATCCTGAAGAGTGCACACTATTTGGCGCGTATTTTAGGAGCTTCAGGTATTGTCGCTATTTCCAGAATAATTGGTTTTATTGTAATTGCTATAGGAATTCAATACATCGTTAGTTCTATAATTAATATCATAAAAGGAAATCTCATGTAGATGTTCATGATACATCTAAATAAAAAATTCCAAATCCCATACTTTATGACAAGTTTGGAATTTGGAATTTATTTATTGAAAAGTTTAAATTAACTTCTTGGCAAAAAAACTTCAGCCATCATACACCTTGCACTCCCTCCTCCACAAGCTTCAATAGCATCTAAACCTGAACTTAAAATTTCGGCATGACTTTCTAATTGTGCAATTTGTTTTTCCGACAGACTCTGGTATGCAGATGTACTCATAACGATATATTTTTTGTCATTCGTTCCTAGTACTTCCAGCATATTACCAGCAAAGTTATTCACTTGCGCTTCGGTAATTAAAATGATGTCTTTTTTATCAGCCTTTAAATTCTCCAAAACCATTTTGCGCTCTTTTTTATCATCAATACTATCAGCACAAATGACTGCAAAAGTTTCACCTATACACATCATTACATTGGTATGATAGATAAGTTTTCGTTCTCCATTTACTGTTTGAAAAGCTTCAAAAATCACCGGAGCATAATCAAAATCTTCACAAAATTCAATAAACAATTCTTCATCTGCACGTGGTGACAAGGCACAATATGCTTTTCCGTTAGCTCTGTCCAATATTAAACTTCCAGTTCCTTCCAGAAAAACAGCATCTTCTTCAGCAGATGTATAGTCCATGATATCTGTAATCTCGAAACCTTTTTCTTCTAAAACGTCCAAAATATCTTCCCGGCGTTCCTGACGACGATTTTCAGCAAACATGGGATACAGTACTACTTCTCCATTTTCATGAAAAGAAACCCAATTGTTTGGAAAAACACTATCAGGCGTATCTGTTTCTAATGTATCTTCGATAACAGTCACATCTACACCTACAGATCTGAGTTTTTCTACAAAAGCATCAAACTCCTGTTGTGCTTTTGCATTTACTGTACTTGGCAGAAGTCCGTCTAATACTTTTTGATAATAATTATTCACAGCCGTTTGCTCATTCATTCTGAAAGCAACAGGCCGAATCATTACGATTGCATTTGTCGTTTGTTTCATATTTTATATGTTTCAAGTCTCGAGTTTCAGGCTTCACGTTAAAAACTTGAAACCTGAAACTTGAAACAATTTCTTTAATCTCTAATTAATGGTAAAGTTGAACATCTCAACAATCCTTCTTGCTTTGCAATTTCGGAATACGGAATTTCTTCTACAGTAAAACCTTTTGCACGAAGCCAATTGTTTAATCGGGTAAAATTTTTTTCAGAAACCACAACATCTTTATCAATCGAAAATACATTTGAAAACATGTTATACATTTCTTCTCTTTCGATATGAAATAAGTTTTCTTTCCCAAAAAGCTTTACCAAATACATATAGTCAGCTTCTTCACGAAAACCTCTCTTATAAATGATCCCTTTATCTTTTCCAACAGGCTGAAAACAACAATCCAAGTGTAAAGCATTATCCCTTGCTTCAATTTTGGATTTAACCAAATCGAATTCTTTCACAATTTTGTTTGGAAATAATTCTTTGATAAAATTAACGCCTCGCATATTGGTCCTGGCGGTTATATAATCTTTATAATCACTTCCTTTATAAGTACCTATAAAGATATAATCGTTCCAAAGCATGACATCGCCTCCTTCTATATGAACATCTTCCGGTGGACGCACCACTTTTAGCGGATTAATCTGGTCAATTACATACTGAATTGCGTCAAGTTCACGCTCTCTATCAGGCAAAATATTTGATTTAATAAAGATATCATCAATTACAAAACCTATATCGCGAGTAAAAATTTGATTATAACTCTCAATAATTTGCGGACGATAAACTTTTACTCCATATTTTTGAAAAACAGCATTAAAAGCTTCCATTTCAACAACCATATCTTTTTCAAGAGGATAAGTACCTGCTTTAATATGTTCCAATGATTTGGGATCATAAGCTTCCTCGACTGAAGGAGTTGGCCCATTATGAACGGCAGAACCCAAAACCACAGCACGCAATCTTGAAGTTTCGTTCTTAATATTTAATTGCAACATAATTATTATATTTTGTTGCAAATATAAAAAAAGCTCCACAGTTAAGTGAAGCTTTCAATATGTTTATTTATTAGATTTGAATTCTCTCAATGGATGACCTGTATAAATTTGTCTTGGTCTTCCAATTGGTTCTTTGTTTTCACGCATCTCTTTCCATTGCGCTATCCATCCTGGTAACCTTCCAATTGCAAACATAACTGTAAACATATCAGTTGGAATCCCTAATGCTCTGTAAATAATTCCAGAGTAGAAATCAACATTTGGATATAAATTTCTTGATTTGAAGTATTCATCTTCAAGAGCAGCTGTTTCTAATTTCCTTGCAATATCTAAAATAGGATCTTCAACACCTAAAGTTTCTAAAACTTCCTTAGCCGCTTTTTTGATGATTTTAGCTCTTGGATCGAAATTTTTGTAAACCCTGTGCCCAAATCCCATTAAGCGGAATGGATCGTTTTTATCTTTCGCTTTCGCCAAAAACTTATCTGTATCACCACCATCTTTATTAATATCTTCCAACATTTCAAGAACTGCCTGATTCGCACCTCCGTGAAGAGGTCCCCAAAGAGCAGAAACTCCTGCTGAAACAGACGCAAACAAACCTGCATGTGATGAACCTACCATTCTAACTGTTGAAGTTGAGCAGTTTTGCTCATGATCTGCATGAAGAATAAATAGTTTATCTAAAGCATTAACAATTACCGGATTTGCTTCATAAGGACCTGTAGGCAATTTAAACATTAATTGCATAAAACTTTCCACATATCCTTTTGTATTGTCGTAGTAATTTAATGGATACCCCATTGATTTTCTATAAGTCCAAGTAGCAATTACAAGAAATTTAGCCATTGTTTTACAAATAGCTTCATACATTTCTTTTTCATTATCAACATTAACCGCTTTAGGATTGAATGCTGTTAGCGCGCTCGTTAATGCAGATAAAACTCCCATTGGGTGAGCTGTTTTTGGAAAACCATCGATGATGTTTTTCATTTCTTCGTTCACCAAAGAATGTTTTTTAATGTCATTTTCGAATTGCTCTAATTCTTTAGCTGTTGGCAGCTCTCCGAAAATCAAAAGATAAGAAACCTCTAAGAAGCTTGCTTTTTCAGCAAGATCTTCGATTGAATACCCTCTGTAACGTAAAATTCCTAATTCTCCATCCAGAAAAGTAATTTCACTTTTGCATGAACCAGAATTTTTATAACCAGGATCAATAGTAATAATACCAGTTAAATCACGTAATTTGTTAATATCGATAGCGGATTCATTTTCGCTTCCTGTTATTACCGGAAGTTCAATTTTCTTACCATCTACTTCTAATGTAGCTATTTTTGACATAATATATCGGAAATAATTCTTTTAAATAATAATTTATCAAATCTAAGGAATTTAAGACTAATTAAAAAAGGAATAATGCTATGAATTTGTTAAAACCCAAAAAAAACCACTCGTTTTCACGAATGGTTTAATTCTACAATATAAGTCTTACAATTATTTGATCTTAAAAGCATTTAACCCAGGGAAATAAGCGGTACTTCCTAATTCCTCTTCAATTCTTAATAACTGATTGTATTTTGCCATACGATCTGAACGAGAAGCAGAACCAGTTTTAATTTGACCACAGTTTAAAGCTACAGCTAAATCTGCAATAGTATTGTCTTCAGTTTCTCCTGAGCGGTGTGACATTACTGAAGTATAACCAGCATTTTTTGCCATGTTTACCGCAGCAATTGTTTCTGTTAAAGTACCAATTTGGTTTACTTTTACTAAGATAGAGTTAGCAATTCCTTTTTCGATACCTGTTGACAAACGGGCAACATTAGTAACGAACAAATCATCACCTACTAATTGTACTTTATTTCCAATTTTTTCAGTTAGAGCTTTCCATCCATCCCAGTCATCTTCGTACATACCATCCTCGATAGAAATAATTGGATATTTAGCAGCAAGTTCAGCTAAATACTCAGCCTGCTCTTCAGATGTTCTGATTTTCCCAGTTTCTCCTTCAAATTTAGTATAATCATATTTTCCGTTTACATAAAACTCAGAAGCAGCGCAGTCAAGAGCAATCATAATTTCGTCACCGAAAGTATATCCTGCTTTTTCAACTGCTAATTTAATAGTATCTAAAGCATCTTCAGTTCCACCAGCTAAATTTGGAGCAAAACCTCCTTCATCACCTACAGCAGTACTTAAACCTCTATCGTGTAATACTTTTTTTAAACTGTGGAAAATTTCAGTTCCCATTTGCATAGCATGTGTAAAAGAAGTTGCTTTTACAGGAAAAATCATAAACTCCTGAAATGCAATAGGTGCATCAGAGTGAGAACCACCGTTGATGATGTTCATCATCGGAACAGGTAGTGTATTAGCAGAAACTCCACCTACATATCTGTACAATGGCAAACCAAGTTCATTAGCAGCAGCTTTTGCAGCAGCTAAAGAAACACCTAAAATCGCATTAGCTCCTAATTTAGATTTGTTTGGAGTTCCATCCAAATCAATCATTAATTGATCAATAGTATTTTGTTCAAAAACAGAAGTCCCAACTAATTCTTCAGCAATAACAGTATTTACATTATTCACTGCATTTAAAACTCCTTTACCTAAATAAGCTTTTCCACCATCACGTAATTCAACAGCTTCATGCTCTCCAGTTGAAGCTCCAGATGGAACCGCCGCTCTACCTAAAACTCCATTTTCTGTAACTACATCTACCTCTATAGTAGGATTCCCTCTGGAATCAAGAATTTGTCTTGCGTGAACTTTAATTATAATACTCATTATTTTTGTTTTTTATTAATAAATTATATATTTTTTCGAAAGTATAAAAATATTTAATACTAAAAACTCATTTTAGTCATTAAGTACCTTTATTTATTAACTACATCGTTTTAGACTTTGCTAGTTTTGATATTCTCAACAAATTGATCAAATAAATAAGAAGAATCATGTGGTCCAGGACTAGCTTCAGGATGATATTGAACTGAAAAACAATTCTTATTCTTCATCCTCATACCAGCCACAGTATCATCATTTAGATGAATATGTGTGAGCTCTAATTCCGGATGACCTTCCAAAGCTTCTCTTTTCACAGCGAAACCATGATTTTGAGAAGTAATTTCACCTTTACCAGTAATAAGATTTTTTACTGGGTGATTAATTCCTCTATGTCCACCAAACATTTTGTACGTTTTAACGCCATTTGCAAGAGCAATTACCTGATGCCCTAAACAAATCCCAAACAAAGGTTTGTCTTCAGCAATAATTTTCTTAGCAACTTCAATCGCTCTAAAAAGAGGATCCGGATCTCCAGGGCCATTTGACAAGAAATAACCATCAGGATTAAATGCTGTCAAATCTTCATAAGTTGAATCGTATGGAAAAACTTTGATGTAACAATCTCTCTTAGCAAGATTTCTTAATATATTCTTTTTTATACCCAAGTCTAATGCAGAAATTTTGTATGTAGCATTTTCATCACCAATAAAGTAAGGTTCTTTAGTTGACACTTTAGAAGCCAGCTCCAAACCTTCCATATCAGGAACATTAGCCAATTCCTTCTTTAACTCTTCAATAGAAGTTCCATCTGTACAAATAACTGCATTCATAGCCCCATTGTCACGAATGTAACTCACCAGGGCACGAGTATCAACATCCGAAATACAAATCAGGTTTTGTTTTGTAAAATAATCCTCAAGGCTTCCTGAAGCACCTGTTCTGGAATAGTTAAAACTAAAGTTTTTACAAACTAATCCTGCTATTTTAACGCTTTCAGATTCAACTTCTAAATCATTTACACCGTAATTACCGATATGCGGATTAGTAGTCACCATGATTTGCCCAAAATATGAAGGATCTGTAAAAATCTCCTGATATCCTGTCATTCCTGTATTAAAACAAACTTCACCAAAAGTTTTACCGCTAATACCGATAGATTTACCATGAAAAATAGTTCCGTCACTTAGTAATAAAATGGCGCTTTGTCGAGTTGTGTATTTCATTGTTTAATTTCTATTATTATAATCTTAATACTGAATTTAAAAACTCAGCGTAATTAGATATTTTGCAAATTTACTTTTTTAAAAGACCGCTGACAAGATTTTTTAAAAATTTCATTCATAAAAATAAAACCCAGTCATTTAAAAAAGTTAAATTTTGTTCTTAAAAAAAATCAAAAAAAAAGGATAAACTAAAAATTAGCTTATCCTTGATTTCTATAGAATCATTATTTTCATAATTATTCAGAAGCTTCAGTAGTCGTTTCTGATTCAGCAGCTGGAGCTTCCGGAGTTACCTCTTCAGCTTTTTTAGCTTTACCACCACGACGGCTTTTTGCTTTTTTAACTTCTTTTTTACCACCGTTGTAAAGTTCATTGAAATCTACAAGTTCGATCATCGCCATATCAGCGTTATCTCCTAAACGATTTCCAACTTTAATGATACGAGTGTATCCACCTGGACGGTCACCAACTTTAGCAGCCACATCTCTGAACAAGTCAGTTACAGCATATTTACTACGTAGGTAAGCAAAAACAATACGACGGTTGTGAGTCGTATCTTCTTTTGATTTTGTGATTAAAGGCTCAACAAATTGTTTAAGCGCTTTAGCTTTTGCAACAGTAGTGTTAATACGTTTGTGCTCGATAAGAGAACAAGCCATATTAGCCAACATAGCTTTTCTATGTCCAGTCTGTCTGCTTAAGTGATTGAATTTTTTTCCGTGTCTCATGACGTGTTTTTTAAAACCTTCATCTTGCTTCTATCCTCTTTGGAGAGCAAAATACGAAGTGGTTTATTCTTTATCTAATTTGTATTTAGCTAAGTCCATTCCGAAAGTTAAATTTTTAACTGCAACAAGTTCGTCAAGCTCAGTTAAAGATTTTTTACCAAAATTACGGAATTTCATTAGGTCATTTTTATTGAACGATACTAAATCACCAAGTGTATCAACTTCAGCCGCTTTCAAGCAATTTAATGCTCTCACAGATAAATCCATATCAACAAGCTTAGTTTTAAGCAATTGTCTCATATGCAATGACTCTTCATCATACGATTCTGTTTGTGCAATTTCGTCAGCCTCAAGTGTAATTCTTTCATCAGAAAACAACATAAAATGGTGAATTAAAACTTTAGCAGCTTCAGTAAGAGCATCTTTTGGATTGATAGATCCATCAGTTTTGATTTCAAAAACTAATTTTTCGTAATCTGTTTTTTGCTCTACACGGAAATTTTCGATTGCATATTTTACATTTTTTACCGGAGTAAAAATAGAATCTGTAAAAATTGTTCCAATTGCAGCATTCTGTTTTTTGTTCTCTTCAGCAGGAACGTATCCTCTACCTTTTTCGATTGTTAAATCGAAGTTCAATTTGATTTTAGAATCTAAATTACAGATAACAAGGTCTGGATTCAGAACTTGGAAACCTGAGATAAATTTTTGAAAATCACCTGCTGTCAATTGGTCTTTACCAGAAACAGAAATAGTAACTGATTCATTATCGATATCTTCAATCTGACGTTTGAAACGTACTTGCTTAAGATTAAGGATAATTTCTGTAACGTCCTCAACAACACCTGAAATAGTAGAAAACTCATGATCTACACCTTCGATACGAACAGATGTAATTGCATAACCTTCTAACGCTGAAAGCAAAACTCTTCTAAGTGCATTACCAACAGTCAATCCATAACCAGGTTCTAAAGGTCTAAATTCGAATTTACCTTCAAAATCGGTTGAATCGATCATGATAACTTTATCGGGCTTTTGAAAATTAAATATTGCCATAAATTTCGACTAAGTCAATTATTATTTGTTGTACAACTCTACGATTAATTGTTCTTTAATGTTTTCTGGAATTTGAAGTCTTGCAGGAACAGAAACGAAAGTTCCTTCTTTAAGATCATTATTCCAGGTAATCCATTCATAAACATGACTTGAATTTGATAAAGAACGTTCGATAGCTTCTAACGATTTAGATTTTTCACGAACTGCAACTTTATCACCAGGCTTAAGGTGGTAAGAAGGGATATTTACAACTTCACCATTAACAGTAATGTGTCTATGAGAAACTAATTGTCTTGCACCTCTACGAGATGGAGCAATTCCCATTCTAAAAACAACATTATCTAATCTCGCTTCACATAATTGTAAAAGAACTTCACCAGTAACACCTTTAGTAGCTGATGCTTTTTTAAATAAACCTCTGAATTGTTTTTCTAAAATCCCATAAGAATATTTAGCTTTTTGCTTTTCCATTAACTGAACAGCATACTCAGATTTTTTACCTCTTTTTTTAGCCATCCCGTGTTGTCCAGGTGGGTAATTTCTTTTTCGAAAGATTTATCATCTCCGAAGATTGCTTCGCCAAATTTACGAGCAATTCTAGTTTTAGGACCAGTATATCTTGCCATTTCTAAAAATTAATTTAAGGTAGAGATTATGAATTCAGGTCATATCCTTCGATAATCGTCATTCTACCTTGTTATACTTAAATAATATTATTAAACTCTACGTCTTTTTGGAGGACGACATCCGTTGTGAGGCATTGGAGTAACATCGATAATCTCAGTAACTTCAATTCCACCATTATGAATAGAACGAATAGCAGACTCACGTCCGTTACCCGGTCCTTTTACATAAACCTTAACTTTTTTCAGTCCAGCCTCTAGAGCTACTTTACTACAATCTTCTGCTGCCATTTGAGCTGCATACGGAGTATTCTTTTTAGAACCTCTGAATCCCATTTTACCAGCTGAAGACCAAGAAATAACTTCGCCTTTCTTATTTGTCAAAGAAATAATAATATTGTTGAAAGTGGCAGAAATATGAGCCTCACCCGTTGATTCAACGATAACTTTACGTTTTTTTGCAGTTGCCTTAGCCATATTACTTATTATTTAGTTGCTTTTTTCTTGTTAGCAACAGTTTTTCTTTTACCTTTTCTTGTTCTAGAGTTATTTTTAGTTCTTTGTCCTCTTAATGGAAGACCAGATCTATGACGGATACCTCTGTAACAACCAATATCCATTAAACGTTTGATGTTTAAAGAAACTTCAGAACGCAATTCTCCTTCAATCTTGTAAAACGAAACTGCATCACGAATTGCTCCGATCTCGTCGTCATTCCAATCTTGAACTTTTTTATCCTGGCTAACCTGAGCTTTTTCTAAAATCTCAATAGCTCTACTTTTTCCTAATCCGAAAATATAGGTAAGTGCAATAACACCTCTTTTGTTTTTTGGGATATCTACCCCTGCTATTCTTGCCATAATTATCCTTGTCTTTGTTTAAATCTAGGATTCTTTTTGTTTATTACGTACAGTCTCCCTTTTCTACGCACGATAATGCACTCGGCACTTCTCTTTTTTACTGATGCTCTAACTTTCATAGTAATTATCCTTTAATATCGATAAGTAATTCTTGCTTTTGACAAATCATAAGGACTCATTTCTAGTTTCACTTTATCACCAGGTAATAATTTGATGTAATGCATACGCATTTTACCAGAAATATGAGCAATTACAATATGTCCATTTTCTAACTCTACACGGAACATCGCATTTGATAATGCTTCAATGATTGATCCGTCTTGTTCTATTGCTGATTGTTTTGCCATAAATATATTAAGCTACTGCTTTTCTATTTTTACCAGTCTTCATTAAACCATCATAATGCTTGTTTAACAAGTATGAATTGATTTGCTGAATAGTATCTATTGCAACACCAACCATAATTATTAAAGAGGTACCTCCAAAAAACATTGCCCAAGATTGTTGTACATCCATAACACTTACAACAATAGCCGGGAACACAGCAATTAGAGCAAGAAATAAAGATCCTGGGAAAGTTATTAAAGACATCACTTTATCAAGAAAGTCTGAAGTTTCAGCACCTGGCCTTACACCCGGAATAAAACCACCACTTCTTTTTAAATCATCGGCCATTTTGTTAGTAGGTACTGTGATTGCAGTATAGAAGAATGTGAATACAATAATTAAAGTTGCAAAAACAAAATTATACCAAAACCCAAACATATTACTAAATGTTCCAACAATAGATTGTGATGTATCTGATTTAGACAATCCGGCTACAGCAGCAGGAATAAACATAATTGCCTGAGCAAAAATGATTGGCATAACCCCAGAAGCATTAAGCTTAAGCGGAATCCATTGCCTGTTACCACCAGCCAAATCCTGTTCATAATCCCCAGTTGTTGTACGACGAGCATATTGA
Source organism: Flavobacterium gyeonganense (assembly GCF_029625295.1). NCBI lineage: Bacteria > Pseudomonadati > Bacteroidota > Flavobacteriia > Flavobacteriales > Flavobacteriaceae > Flavobacterium > Flavobacterium gyeonganense. Next base: position 1,350,245 of record NZ_CP121112.1, read on the forward strand.
ACCGGAATTCTACGTACTGCCATCGTTAATAACACACAAGAAATGATAACCAATAACCAAACTATAATTTCAATAACTAATAACATTGGACCTCCATTGTTGTTAGTAACTCTGGTTGTGAATTCTTGTATAAAAGCTTGCGGTAAACGAGCTAAGATACCAACCATAATCAATAATGAAATTCCATTTCCAATCCCTTTATCTGTAATTTTTTCCCCAAGCCACATAGCAAAAATAGTGCCTGTAACCAAGATAATAACAGAAGAAAACAAAAACTCAGGTGAGTTAAACCCTAACAAAAATGCATTGCCAGGTAGTGTTCTGTATAAATTATAGATATAAGTTGGACCTTGAACCAAAGTAATAGCAATAGTTAACCAACGGGTAATTTGATTAATCTTTTTTCTACCGCTTTCTCCATCATTTTGAAGTTTTTGCAAATATGGAATCGCAATTCCCATTAACTGGACAACAATAGAAGCAGAAATGTAAGGCATAATCCCTAAAGCAAAAACTGAAGCTTTAGAGAAAGCACCTCCGGTGAACATGTCTAAGATAGATCCTAAACCATTTTTAGTTTGTCCCGCTAAACCAGTTAGTTGAGTTGCATCAATTCCCGGAAGCGTAACATGTGCTCCAAAACGATATACTAAAAGCAATCCTAATGTAATTAAGATTCTGTTTTTAAGTTCTTCGATTTTCCAAACATTACTTATTGATTCAATAAATTTCTTCATACAATAGAAAAATTATATTGTTACAGCCTCTCCACCAGCAGCTTCTATAGCAGCTTTAGCAGTAGCAGTAAATTTGTGAGCAGTTACTTTTAATTTTGCTTTCAATTCTCCTCTACCTAAAATCTTAACAATTTCGTTTTTGGTAGCCAAACGGTTTGCAACAAAGTCTGTCATAGAAACAGAATCCGTAATTACACCATTATCTACTAGCAATTGAAGTGTATCTAAATTAACACCTTCGTATTCTTTACGATTGATGTTTGTGAAACCAAACTTAGGCACACGTCTTTGAAGTGGCATTTGCCCTCCTTCAAAACCAATCTTTTTAGAATAACCAGAACGAGATTTTGCTCCTTTGTGACCTCTTGCTGCAGTGCCACCTTTACCAGAACCCTCTCCTCTACCTAATCTTTTATTTTGATTGTGTGTTGACCCTTCAGCTGGTTGTAAGTTACTTAAATTCATAACAGTATTTGTTATTTAGCTTCTTCAACAGAAACTAAGTGTTTAACTTTGTTTATCATCCCAAGGATAGCAGGATTTGAATCATGCTCTACAACTTGTCCCATTTTACGTAGACCCAAAGCTTCCAAACCTCTCTTTTGAGAAAGAGGACAGTTGATTTTGCTTCTTACTTGTTTTACTAATAATTTAGCCATAATTTCCTTGAATTAACCTTTAAAAACTTTTTCTAAAGAAACACCTCTCTGTCTTGCAACAGTATGAGCGCTTCTCATTTGCAATAAAGCATCAAAAGTTGCTTTAACTACGTTATGAGGGTTTGATGATCCCTGAGATTTAGATAATACATCGTGAATACCTACTGATTCAAGAACCGAACGAACAGCTCCACCAGCAATAACTCCTGTACCATGAGAAGCAGGAATTAAAAACACACGTGCACCACCAAATTTTCCTTTTTGTTCGTGAGGAACAGATTGACCATTTAAAGGAATTTTCACTAAATTTTTCTTAGCATCTTCTACTGCTTTCGCAATTGCTTCAGAAACATCTTTAGATTTTCCTAATCCATGACCAACTACTCCGTTTTCATCACCTACAACTACAATAGCAGAAAAACCGAAAGCTCTACCTCCTTTTGTAACCTTAGTAACACGATTAACACTAACTAGACGATCTTTAAGTTCAAGACCACTAGGTTTTACCAATTCTACATTTTTGTATTTAGACATAATATATTAGAATTTAAGTCCAGCGGCTCTTGCGCCTTCTGCTAATGATTTAATACGACCGTGATATAAATAACCACCTCTGTCAAAAGTGATGGTATCAATCCCGGCTTTTAACGCTTTTTCAGCAACTAGTTTTCCAACTGCAGCCGCTACTTCAACGTTAGTACCTTTTCCTATTTCTTTTTCTCTTGAAGATGCAGCTAATAAAGTAACTCCATTTACATCATCAATAAGTTGAGCGTAAATTTCCTTATTACTTCTAAATACAGATAATCTAGGATTAGTTGCTGTACCACTAATCGATTTTCTAATTCTGAATCTAATTCTCTGTCTTCTATCAGATTTTGTTAATGACATAATCTTATTTTTTAAGCTGATTTACCTGCTTTTCTTCTTAATACTTCACCCACAAATTTAACACCTTTTCCTTTGTATGGTTCAGGCTTACGGAAACCTCTGATTTTCGCAGCAACCTGTCCTAAAAGTTGTTTATCAAATGATGTTAATTTTACGATAGGGTTTTTTCCTTTTTCAGATATTGTTTCTACTACTACTTCAGGAGCAACTTCCAAAACAATATTGTGAGAATATCCAAGAGCTAAATCTAACTTCTGACCTTGATTTGAGGCTCTGTAACCAACTCCAACTAATTCAAGTTCTTTTGTAAAACCTTCAGATACTCCAACAATCATGTTACTGATTAATGATCTGTACAATCCGTGTTTTGCTCTTTGGTCTTTATGATCAGACGATCTTTCAACTAATGCTTGATCGCCTTCAACTGTTACAGTTACGTCCGAAAACTCCTGAGTTAGTTGACCTTTTTTTCCTTTTACTGTAATAATACCGTCTTTAACTTCTACAGTTACGCCAGCAGGGATTACAATTGGGCTTTTACCTATTCTTGACATCTTATTTAGTCTTTAAAATTAGTATACGTAACAAATTACTTCACCACCTACATTTAATTGTTTCGCTTGTTTTCCAGTCATAAGACCTTTTGAAGTTGAAACAATTGCAATTCCTAATCCGTTAAGGATTCTTGGTAATTTGGCAGCACCTGCGTATTTACGTAAACCAGGTTTACTAATTCTTTGGATATCTTTAATTACAGGCTCTTTAGTATCTTTATCATACTTCAAAGCAATTTTGATTGAACCCTGAACAGAGTTGTCTTCAAATTTGTAACTTAAGATATAACCTTGATCAAATAAGATCTTAGTTATTTCTTTTTTTAGATTAGAAGCCGGAATCTCAACAACTTTGTGGTTTGCAGCCACAGCGTTACGAACTCTAGTCAAATAATCTGCAATAGGATCTGTATACATATGTATTTGATTGCGATTATGGTTTTCGGGAGACACCCGTCTCCCGAACCTTTAATCAATTAAAATTATTTTTTGGTTTGCAAAAGTAATAACTTATTGCGAGATTACCAAGACGCTTTTTTAACTCCAGGAATTAAGCCATTATTAGCCATCTCACGAAAAGTTACACGAGAAATACCAAATTGACGAATATAACCTCTTGGTCTACCTGTTAATTTACAACGATTGTGCAAACGAACTGGTGAAGCATTTTTAGGTAATTTCTGTAAAGCTTCAAAATCCCCAGCTTCTTTCAAAGCTTTTCTCTTCTCAGCGTACTTAGCTACCGTTTTCTCTCTTTTCACCTCACGGGCTTTCATTGATTCTTTAGCCATGTCTTAATTCTTTTTAAAAGGTAAACCTAATTCAGCCAATAATGACTTTGCTTCTTTGTCAGTTTTTGCAGTAGTAACAAAAGTGATATCCATTCCTGAAATTTTGTTTACTTTATCAATATCAATTTCAGGGAAAATGATTTGCTCTAAAACTCCAAGATTGTAATTACCTCTTCCGTCGAAACCAGTAGCTTTAATACCACTAAAATCTCTAACACGTGGCAAAGCAGAAGTAACAAGTCTGTCTAAAAACTCATACATTCTTTCTCCACGCAAAGTAACTTTTGCTCCAATAGGCATCCCTTTTCTCAATTTGAATGACGCAACGTCTTTCTTTGAAATTGTAGATACTGCTTTTTGTCCAGTGATCTTAGTTAACTCATCAACTGCATAGTCAATAAGTTTTTTATCAGATACAGCTGCACCAACTCCACGGCTCAAAACGATTTTTTCAAGTTTAGGAACTTGCATTACGTTTGTATATCCGAACTCTTCTTTAAGAGCAGAGATTACTCTACTCTTATATTCTTCTTTTAGTCTAGGTGTATATGCCATTACTATAGTACTTGATTAGATTTTTTTGAAAATCTTACTTTCTTATCTCCTTCTACTCTAATACCTACTCTAGTTGTTTCCTTAGTTTTAGGATCAATTAGAGAAATGTTAGAAATTTGAATAGAAGCCTCTTTCTTAACGATACCACCTTGAGGGTTTTTAGCACTTGGTTTTGTATGTTTCGAAACCATGTTTACACCTTCAACTATCGCTTTATTTTTCTCACGGTAAACACGCAAAACTTTACCTTCAGCACCTTTATGGTCTCCTGCAATAACTCTTACGATATCTCCTGATTTAATTTTTAGCTTTATCATCTTAAAACGAATTAAAGCACTTCTGGTGCTAATGATACAATTTTCATGAATTGTTTTTCACGAAGTTCTCTTGCTACCGGACCAAAAACACGAGTTCCTCTCATTTCACCTGCAGCATTCAAAAGAACACATGCATTATCATCGAAACGGATATAAGAACCATCAGCTCTTCTCACTTCTTTTTTGGTACGTACAACAACTGCAGTTGAAACAGCTCCTTTTTTAACGTTACCGTTAGGAGTTGCATCTTTAATAGATACTACAATCTTGTCACCAACAGAGGCATACCTTCTTTTGGTACCTCCTAAAACACGGATAGTTAAAACTTCTTTTGCACCCGTATTATCTGCTACTTTTAGTCTTGATTCCTGTTGTACCATAATTATTTAGCTCTTTCTAAGATTTCAACTAATCTCCAACATTTTGTTTTACTTAAAGGACGCGTTTCGCTAATTCTTACAGTATCTCCAATGTTACAGTCGTTTGTTTCGTCGTGTGCAACATATTTTTTAGTTTTCAACACGAACTTACCGTATAATGGGTGTTTTACTTTTCTTACTTCTGCAATAACAATAGACTTGTCCATTTTATTTGAAGTAACAACACCAATTCTTTCTTTTCTTAAATTTCTTTTTTCTTCCATCTTTCAGCAGAATACAATTATTGTAACTCTCTTTTAGTTAACTCAGTAGCTAATCTAGCAACCGTTCTTCTTACACTTCTGATTTGAAGTGGGTTTGCAATTGGAGAAATAGCATGAGCCATTTTTAGGTCAGCATATACTTTCTTAGTTTGACTAAGCTTTTCTTGCAACTCCGCTGCAGAAAGATCTTTTATTTCTGATTGTTTCATAATAAATATAAATTATGCTTCGAAATCTCTAGCAACGACGAATTTAGTTTTTACTGGAAGTTTCTGAGCTGCAAGACGTAAAGCCTCTTTTGCAACTGATAATGGAACTCCTCCAACTTCAAACATAATTCTTCCTGGTTTAACAACAGCAGCCCAATACTCAACTGCTCCTTTACCTTTACCCATACGTACTTCAAGAGGCTTCTTAGTGATAGGTTTGTCTGGAAATATTTTAATCCATAATTGTCCCTCTCTCTTCATATAACGAGTTGCAGCGATACGCGCAGCTTCTATTTGACGAGAAGTTAAGAACATTCCATCTTCATGTACAGATTTAATACCAAACATTCCATTAGAAAGTTCATGCCCTCTTTGAGAGTTACCTTTCATCTTACCTTTTTGTACCTTACGGTATTTTGTTCTTTTAGGCTGTAACATTTTTCTTTAGTTTAAAAATTTACTTTCTTTTACGAGCGTCTGGTTTACCACCTTTATTAAAGGGTTTTCTGTCTCCTCTTGGAGAATCACCACCTTTACCACCACCAGTTCCAGATTGCTTTTTATCCATTCCTGCAAGTGGAGAAAGATCTCTCTTTCCATAAACTTCACCTTTCATGATCCATACTTTGATACCCATCCTACCGTAAGTAGTGTGAGCTTCAGCCAAAGCATAATCAATATCAGCTCTGAAAGTTGATAGAGGAATTCTACCTTCTTTGAAACCTTCAGAACGTGCCATCTCAGCACCATTCAAACGACCAGAAATCAAAACTTTAATACCTTCAGCGTTCATACGCATAGAAGCAGCAATAGCCATTTTGATTGCACGTCTGTAAGAAATACGGCTTTCGATTTGACGAGCGATGCTTGTCGCCACAAGATAAGCATCTAACTCAGGTCTTTTAATTTCAAAGATGTTAATTTGAACCTCTTTATCAGTAACTTTCTTAAGTTCCTCTTTTAACTTGTCTACCTCTTGCCCACCTTTTCCGATAATAATACCAGGTCTAGCAGTAGTGATAGTAACGGTTACAAGCTTTAAAGTTCTCTCGATGATTACTTTAGATACACTAGCTTTTGATAAACGAGCGTGGATATACTTTCTGATTTTGTGATCTTCGGCAAGTTTATCACCGTAATCATTTCCACCATACCAGTTTGAGTCCCATCCTCTGATGATACCAAGTCTATTTCCAATTGGATTTGTCTTTTGTCCCATGCTGCTTAAGAATTGCTTTGTGTGTTATTGATAGCTCCAAGCACGATTGTTACGTGATTAGAACGTTTTCTTATTCTGTGTGCACGACCTTGTGGAGCTGGACGAAGTCTTTTTAACATCATTCCACCATCTACTCTGATCTCTTTAACAAATAATCCAGCTTCTTCTAAATTACCTTCACTATTTTTTTGCTCCCAGTTGTTGATTGCAGATAATAATAGTTTTTCTAATTTTCTTGAAGCTTCTTTAGAACTGAATCTTAAAATGTTAAGTGCTCTTTCTACCTTCTGACCTCTTACCAAGTCCGCTACTAAGCGCATTTTTCTAGGTGAAGTAGGGCAGTTATTCAATTTTGCGAAAGCGATAGACTTATTAGCCTCTTTTCTCGCATCTGCTGTTTCTCTTTTACGAACTCCCATTGCTTCTTATTTTTTACCTTTATTTTTTGCTCCAGCATGACCTCTAAAAGATCTAGTTGGTGAAAACTCTCCTAATTTGTGACCTACCATGTTTTCTGTTACGTAAACTGGTACAAATTGACGACCGTTATGAACTGCAATAGTTTGGCCAACGAAATCCGGAGTAATCATAGAAGCTCTAGACCAAGTCTTAACTACACTATTTTTACCACTTTCTACGTTTTCCTGAACTTTTTTGTCTAATTTATAATGAACGAAAGGTCCTTTTTTTAATGAACGTGCCATATCTTATTATTTCTTTCTACGTTCTACGATATACTTGTTACTCGGGTTTTTCTTAGAACGAGTTCTGTAACCTTTAGCTGGCAATCCGTTTCTTGAACGTGGATGCCCTCCAGATGAACGTCCTTCACCACCTCCCATAGGGTGATCAACAGGGTTCATTGCTACTGGTCTAGTTCTAGGTCTTCTTCCTAACCATCTTGTTCTACCTGCTTTTCCAGATACAACTAATTGGTGATCAGAATTAGAAACAGCTCCAATTGTAGCCGAACAAGTCAACAAGATTAATCTTGTCTCCCCAGATGGCATTTTAATTGTTGCATATTTCCCGTCTCTTGCCATTAACTGAGCAAAAGTTCCAGCTGAACGAGCAATAACAGCTCCTTGTCCTGGACGTAACTCAATACAAGATATAACAGTTCCAAGAGGAATTCTGCTTAAAGGTAAAGTATTACCAATCTCAGGTTGAGATTCTGGACCAGAAACTAATTTCTGACCAACTTTTAATCCATTCTGAGCGATAATATAAGTTTTCTCTCCATCAGCATAAGCTAATAAAGCGATAAATGCAGTACGATTTGGATCGTATTCGATTGATTTCACAGTAGCCGGAATTCCGTCTTTAGTTCTTTTGAAATCAATAATACGATATCTCTGCTTGTGACCACCACCCGTATAACGCATGGTCATCTTTCCTTGACTATTTCTACCTCCAGAGTTTTTTATCGGCGCTATCAAAGAGCGTTCCGGCTTATCAGTTGTAATGGCGTCATAACCATTCACAACTCTAAATCGCTGACCTGGGGTAATAGGTTTTAATTTTCTTACTGACATTTTTCTATCTTAGATATTGTTGTAAAAATCAATTGTTTCTCCTTCTTGTACTTGAACAATAGCTTTTTTAATTGCATTTGTCTTTCCACTGATTAAACCACTTTTAGTGTATTTAGTAGATCTGTCCGGTCTCACATTCATTGTGTTAACCGAAACAATAGTTACACCATAAGCAGCTTCTACAGCTTTCTTAATTTGCACTTTGTTTGCTTTCTTGTCAACAACGAATCCGAAGCGGTTTAGAACTTCACTTTCTTTGGTTACTTTTTCCGTCACTATAGGTCTGATAATGATGCTCATATTCCTATTATTTACTTAAATTTTCTTCAATTAACTCTAAAGAACCTTCCAAAAGCACTAAATTATTAGCGTTTAATATTGCGTAAGTGCTTAATTCTGAGCTAGTTACGACGTTTGAAGCTTTCAAATTACGTGACGACAAATATACATTTTTATTTGACTCACCCAATACAAATAGAGATTTTTTATTTTCTAACCCTAAAGCTTTCAAAACGTTAATGAAATTTTTAGTGTTTGGCACATCAAAATTAAAGTCCTCAAGAACAATAACATTTGACTCTTTTGCTTTGATTGAGAAAGCAGATTTTCTTGCCAATCTTTTCAATCCTTTATTCAATTTAAATGAATAACTTCTTGGTCTTGGCCCAAAAACTGTTCCCCCACCTTTAAACAAAGGATTCTTAACACTTCCTGCACGAGCAGTACCTGTTCCTTTTTGTTTTTTAATCTTACGCGTACTACCAGTTACCTCTGCTCTTTCTTTAGCTTTATGAGTACCTTGTCTTTGATTAGCAAGATATTGCTTAACATCAAGATATACTGCATGATTGTTTGGTTCAATTGCGAATACTGAATCAGAAAGTTGAACTTTTCTTCCAGTATCTTTTCCGTTGAAATCTAATACTTTTACTTCCATTACTTCTGAATGATTACGTAAGAGTTTTTGTGCCCAGGAATACATCCTTTAACAACAAGTAGGTTCTTTTCAGCAACTACTTTTAAAACTCTAAGGTTTTGTACTTTTACATTATCTCCACCCATTCTTCCAGCCATACGCATTCCTTTGAATACTCTAGATGGATAAGAAGAAGCTCCTACAGAACCTGGCGCTCTTAAACGGTTGTGCTGACCATGAGTAGCCTGTCCAACCCCACCAAAACCGTGACGTTTTACAACACCTTGGAAACCTTTACCTTTAGACACACCTTGCACGTCTACAAATTCTCCTTCTTCAAAAATAGAAACATCAATAAGATCTCCTAATTTTTGTTCAGTTGCGAAATCTTGGAATTCAACGACTTTTTTCTTAGCAACAGTTCCAGCTTTTTTAAAGTGCCCTAAAGCAGCTTTAGTAGAATGTTTCTCGTTTTTGTCATCGAAACCAAGTTGCAACGCTTCATACCCGTCAACACCTTTGGTTCTGACTTGGGTAACAACACACGGCCCAGCCTCGATTACTGTACAAGGAATGTTTTTCCCGTTTTCGTCGAAAATACTAGTCATGCCGATTTTTTTACCAATTAACCCAGACATAAATATTAATTATTAATTACTAAAATTCCCTTCAATTTAAAAATAACAGAAATTTCCAAACAGGGAGTGCAAAAGTAGATATTAAAATTGAATATACCAAACAGTTACAAAAATTAAATCGCTCATAATCAAAATCCAAGCTCAAAACTAAACTCAAAAACCCACTTGCACATCCTAAATCTTAAATCATTTTTCCCACATCATAACCAACCAACACACAACAATTAATTAACAAACAGCAATAAAAAACATCCGCAGCACTTTAAAACAAAGGGGGTTAGAAAAATTCGCAGAAAAAAATATTAAAAAAAACACTCAAAATACAACAAAGAATCATTAAATAAAAATAAAAAAAAGCGAGTCATTTCTGACTCGCTTTTGATATAAAAAAATATAAAAAAATTATACTTTTATCTCAACTTCAACACCACTTGGCAATTCAAGTTTCATTAAAGCATCAATAGTTTTAGATGAAGATGAATAAATATCAATCAATCTCTTGTATGACATTACTTCAAATTGCTCTCTCGCTTTTTTGTTAACATGCGGAGAACGCAATACAGTGAAAAGTTTTTTGTGAGTTGGCAACGGAATTGGACCTGTTACAACTGCTCCAGTAGTTTTTACTGTTTTTACAATCTTTTCAGCAGATTTATCTACCAACATGTGATCGTAAGATTTTAGTTTTATTCTGATTTTTTGACTCATTTTCTTAAAATTAAGCGTTACCTTTTGCTTTTTTGATTACCTCTTCTGAAATATTAGAAGGTGTTTCTGCATAGTGAGAAAACTCCATTGTTGAAGTTGCTCTACCAGAAGATAATGTTCTTAATGTAGTTACATAACCAAACATTTCTGATAAAGGCACATCAGCTTTAATAGTTTTAGCACCATTTCTATCACCCATGTCATTAACCTGACCTCTACGACGGTTCAAGTCACCTACGATATCACCCATGTTTTCTTCAGGAGTAATAACTTCGATTTTCATGATTGGCTCAAGAATAACAGCTCCAGCAGCACGTCCAGATTCTTTATAACCCATTCTAGCAGCTAATTCAAAAGAAAGAGCATCAGAATCCACAGGGTGGAAAGATCCGTCTAATAAAGTTACTTTTAAACTATCAACAGCATATCCAGCTAATGGACCTGTTTTCATAGCTTCACGGAAACCTTTTTCAACAGCAGGGATATATTCTTTAGGAACGTTACCACCTTTTACTTCATTAACAAACTGCAATCCAACAGGAACTTTACCATCAACTTCATCAGCAGGCTCGATTCTAAATACGATATCACCGAATTTACCACGACCTCCAGATTGTTTTTTGTAAGTTTCTCTATGTTGAGCAGATCTTGTAAACGCTTCTTTATATTCTACTTGAGGCTCACCTTGGTTCACTTCAACTTTAAATTCACGTTTCATACGGTCAACCAAGATATCTAAGTGAAGCTCACCCATACCCGAAATAATAGTCTGGCCTGAAGCCTCATCTGTTCTAACTGTAAATGTAGGATCCTCTTCAGCTAATTTAGCCAAAGCCATACCCATCTTATCAACGTCAGCTTTAGTTTTTGGCTCGATAGCGATACCAATTACTGGCTCTGGGAATTTCATAGACTCCAAGATAATTGGATTCTTTTCATCACATAGAGTATCTCCAGTTTTAATATCTTTAAATCCTACAGCAGCTCCAATATCTCCAGCCTCAATATATTCGATTGGATTTTGTTTGTTAGCGTGCATTTGGTAAATACGAGAGATTCTCTCTTTGTTACCAGAACGAGTATTTAAAACATAAGAACCAGCATCTAAACGTCCAGAGTAAGCACGGAAGAAAGCTAAACGACCTACGAATGGATCAGTAGCAATTTTAAATGCCAAAGCAGCGAACGGCTCTTTCACATCTGGCTTACGCAAGATTTTAGTTTGATCTTCTTCTAATAATTCAGCATCATCAGGATGAATTCCTTCGATACCTTCTTTATCCAATGGAGATGGTAAATATTTACAAACTGCATCTAACATGAACTGAACTCCTTTGTTTTTGAAAGAAGAACCAGCAAGCATAGGAATGATTGCCATATCGATAGTTGCAGCTCTTAAAGCATTGTTGATTTCCTCCTCTGTAATAGAGTTCTCATCTTCCATGTATTTATCTAAAAGATTCTCATCATAAGTAGCGATCTCTTCGATAAGGATAGAACGGTAGTGCTTAACATCATCAACCATATCAGCTGGGATATCAACGATATCAAAAGTAGCTCCTTGTGTCTCATCATGCCATACAATAGCTTGATTTTTCACTAAATCAACAATACCTTTAAAATCCGCTTCATCACCAATAGGTAAAGTAATTGCAACCGCATTCGATTTCAACATATCTTTAACCTGTCCGCATACAGCTAAAAAATTAGCACCTTGACGGTCCATTTTGTTTACAAATCCCATACGAGGAACTCTATACTGATCTGCAAGTCTCCAGTTAGTTTCCGACTGAGGCTCAACACCATCAACAGCACTAAACAAGAAAACCAAACCATCAAGTACTCGTAAAGAACGGTTTACCTCTACAGTAAAGTCAACGTGCCCAGGAGTATCAATAATATTAAAATGGTAAGGCAATGATTCTGGAAGAACTTTACCTTGCTCTGTTGGAAAATTCCAAGTACAAGTTGTAGCAGCAGAAGTAATTGTAATACCTCTTTCCTGCTCTTGTGCCATCCAGTCCATTGTAGCAGCACCATCATGCACCTCACCAATTTTGTGTGATTTTCCAGTATAAAAAAGAATACGCTCAGTTGTTGTTGTTTTACCAGCATCAATGTGAGCAGCGATTCCGATATTTCTTGTATATTTTAAATCTCTAGCCATTTCTTACGAATTAAAATCTAAAGTGAGAGAATGCTTTATTAGCCTCTGCCATTTTGTGAGTATCCATTCTTTTCTTAACCGCAGCACCTTCTTCTTTAGCCGCAGCTAAACATTCTGACGCTAAACGTTGTGCCATAGATTTTTTCATTTCTTCTTCTTGAATAAAGTATTAACCACTTCATTGCCATAGAAATTTTTCTGTCTGGACGAATCTGCATTGGAATTTGGAATGTAGCTCCACCAACTCTACGGCTACGTACTTCTACGTGAGGCATAACGTTTGTTAAAGCATCTTTCCATATCTCTAATGAAGTCTTCTCATCATTTTGCTTTTTAGTTTCAATGATATCAATAGCATCATAAAATACTTTAAAAGCTGTAGATTTCTTACCATCCCACATTAAGTTGTTCACAAAACGTGTTACTAATTGGTCGTTAAACCTTGGATCCGGTAAAAGTGGTCTTTTCTTTGCCGCTCTTTTTCTCATGTCTTTTTCTTAAAAGTTTTAAATTACTTTTTGCTTCTTTTGGGCGTTTAGCACCGTACTTAGATCTTCTTTGCGTTCTTCCTGCAACACCTGACGTATCAAGCGCTCCACGAACGATGTGATATCTAACACCTGGTAAATCTTTTACCCTTCCACCTCGCACTAATACTATCGAGTGCTCTTGTAGATTATGTCCTTCTCCTGGGATGTAAGCATTCACCTCATTACCATTTGTCAAACGTACACGCGCAACTTTACGCATTGCAGAGTTTGGTTTTTTTGGTGTAGTAGTGTAAACACGCGTACAAACCCCTCTTCTTTGAGGACAAGAATCTAAAGCAACCGATTTACTCTTCTTAGTGATCTGAGTTCTTCCTGTTCTTACTAATTGTTGAATTGTTGGCATAATTAATACTAAAAATTAATATGATATTAAATTCCCGCTTTTTACGGGGTTGCAAATGTATAAAATAAATTCCACTATACAAATGTTAAATCATTAATTTTCAATAACATTATTTAATCTTATGTTTTTCAAAACAATCTATAGATATTTGCAAACCTTTAACTAATGAACTAATTGCTTTTGAAACAGTTATTCCAAATATTTCTTTTTTGCTTTATAAGCTTTTCCAATTATGCACAAAATTTCAGCTTAAAAATCAAAGGCACAAATGATGCAGAAAACACCATTATAGATTCCTTGAACTATATCAAAACACACCCAAATGTAAAATCTGCTACTAATGAAGCTATTATTGTTGTAGAAAAACTTACTAAAAAAGGTTATTTAGACATAAAAACACTTGAAAACACTAAAATAAATGACTCAATTTACACCTATAAATTGTCGCTTGGAAAGAAAACAAAATACACCTATATATATATAGGTATAAATAATTCATTTTTCAATCCTTCAGAAACAAAAAATGATACAGTAATAATTCCTTACGAAGAGACCGAAAACTATATAAATCAAAAAATTATTGAAGCAGAAAAACAAGGATTTCCTTTAAGCAAGATAAAATTAAGAAACATCCGAAGAAAGAATTCAATAATTTATGCCGACTTAAATTTTAATTTGGAAAAAAAACGCAATGTAAATTCCATTATTACAAATTACATAAATAACAATCGAAAGGATTTTTTTCCAAAAGGACATCTCAAGCAACTTAACAAAAAATACATCAACAAAACTTTTAATCAAAACACCATCAAAGAACTTCATAACGATATAAATAATTTTGGCTTTATAGAACAATCAAAATATCCCGAAATATTATTCACAAAAGATTCAACCAAAGTTTACATTTATCTTGAAAAAAGAAAAGCAAACACATTTGATGGTTATATTGGATTTTCAAATGATGAAAACAAAAAAATAAACCTAAACGGATATCTAGATATTACTTTAGAAAACACTCTTCTTGCCGGTGAAAAATTTTCATTATACTGGAAAAGCGATGGAAACCAACAAAAAACATTCAATACAAAATTAGAAATACCATACATTTTCAAATCGCCTCTTGGAATCAAAGCACAGCTAAACATATTCAAACAAGACAGTACTTTCCAAAACACAAAAACAGGAATTGATTTAGGGTATTATATAAATTATAACTCAAAATTTTACATTGGTTACCAATCTACAGAATCCAGCGATATTCAAAACACAAACAACACAATAGTTAGTGATTTCAAAAATTCTTTTACAACTTCAACCTTCGATTACACAAAAACAGACCCTCTTAATAATTTGTTATCAAAAAAAGCAAATGTTAACTTAATTTTTGGTTTTGGAAAAAGAAACACAAATAACCAACTTGAAACAGTGGTCAGCAGCAGGCAGTTTTACACAAATTTAAACTTCTCATACAATTTTGAGCTCAATCAAAAGAACTTCATTAACATAAATTCACAAAATTTTTATCTTTCAAGCAAAAACTATTTAGTAAACGAACTCTATCGATTTGGTGGAATAAATTCAATTAGAGGTTTTTTAGAAAATAGTCTCCAGGCAAATTTATTCTCTTCGATTCTCACAGAATACAGATACCTAGTCTCAAAAAATTTATATGTAAATTCAATTCTTGATTATGCGATATATCAAGACTTAACAAGAAGTGAGGACAAAACCAAAATTGATAAACTAACCGGAATTGGAATCGGAACATCTATTCAAACTACAAATGGACTACTAAAGATTAACCTTACAAACAATATTTCAAATGATCAAAATTTAAAATTATATAACACTATCATAAACATATGTTATAATGTTAAATTTTGATATTTACTAAAAAAAAAAATATTTATTAGGATAGTTAACAAATTATTAAGAGTTTTGCGATACTAATTCAAAATATTTAAAAATGAAACTAAAGTTCAATGGATTTTTAGTGCTTTTACTGGCACTAGTTGCGCAAATCACATTTGCACAAGAGAGAGCTGTTTCTGGAACAGTTTCTGACAATTCAGGCATGCCTTTACCGGGTGTGAGTGTATTAGTTAAAGGAACCAAAGCAGGAACACAAACAGATTTTGATGGTAAATTCACTATCAAAGCAGCACCAAGCCAGGTTTTGGTATTTAGCTACATTGGGATGAAAAGCCAGGAAGTAGCTGCTAGTTCGACATCTATTAACGTAAAATTAAAAGATGACTCAGTTGAACTGGAAGGTGTGGTTGTAACCGCATTGGGCATAAAAAAAGAAGAGAAAAAACTTGGATACGCAGTATCTAAAGTAACTTCAGATGAAATTACAAAATCTGGAGAGCAAAACGTGCTTCAGGCATTAGCTGGAAAAGCTGCTGGTGTTCAAATCATAGGATCAGGCGGAACCCCGGGTGCTTCTAGTAAAATCATTATTAGAGGCGCTAATACAATTACCGGTACTACAGACCCTTTAATCGTTGTAGACGGTATTCCTATAGATAATACTACAACACAAACTACAGCTGGAGACAATCCTTTTAATGCAAATTTATCCGGTATCAACAACTCCAATAGAGCCTTAGATATCAATCCAAATGATGTAGAAAGTGTTACTATCCTTAAAGGACCGGCCGCTGCTGCACTTTACGGAGCTAGAGCCGGAAATGGTGTTATTATCTACACAACAAAGAAAGGAAAAGCCGGCAAAGGATTAGGAATTGATTTCAATACCTCATTAGCAATTGACAGAGTGAGTCAGCTTCCAGCAAGGCAAAATAAATATATACAAGGCACTGTACCAACTATAACTGCTCCAGACCCAAATACTCCACAAAGCTGGGGTCCTACTGCTGCATCATTAGGTCTACCTACTTATGATAACATAGGTAATTTCTTTCAGGATGGCATAACCTTTACAAATAATATTTCTTTCTATGGAGGAGATAACAAAGCGACTTTCAGAGCATCATATGGAAATGTAACACAAACAGGTATGATTCCTGAAACTGGCTTAAAAAGAAACACTATCAGACTTGCAGGAGACTTGAAATTAAGTGAAAACTGGAAAGCCGGAGCAAGTATGCAATACACTCATACCACTAACACATTAGCACAAAATGGTAGTAACACCTCTGGTGTTATGTTAAGTTTGATGCGTTCTCCAATAAGCTATGATTTAAGAAACTACAAAGATGGATTTGGCAACAATACTAACTACTTTGCAGCATATGACAACCCATACTTTACTGTAAATGAAAACCCTGCTACAAGCGATGTTAATCGTGTATTAGGTAACATTTTCTTAACTTATAATCATGCTGAATGGTTATCTTTAACTGCCAAAGCTGGTATTGATACTTATTCTGATGCCCGTAAACAAATTTATGCAGTCTCATCAAATGGAGATAGTTTAGGCGGAATTGGTGAAGTTGCTTTCAACAGCCTTACAAACAAAGACTATTATGGAGATTTAATTGCATCTGGTTTGATACCATTAAAATCAGACTGGTTAAAAATTAATTATACTGCAGGTCTTAACTTGCGTTCTACGCAATACTTAGACGTTTTCTCAAGAGGTAAAGGATTATCTGTAAGATATGTTTATAATTTAGCTAATGCAACTGAATTATACGCTTCTAATTACGAGGAAAATTCTATTTCAAGAGCTTTATTTGCTCAAGTAGATTTTGATATTAAGGATCAAATTTTCATAACGGGTACTGTAAGAAAAGAATGGTCATCCACATATGGAGATAATATAAAAAGCGCCATATTTCCTTCAGGAACTGCTGCATGGATTCTTTCAAACACTTTTGACTGGGCTAACTATGTAAAAGTAAGCTATGGTTACGGAGAAGTAGGTATTGCTCCAGCACCTTATCGCACAAAAAGTTATTATGGACAACCAAGTCTTACAGATGGTTTTACTGATGGATTAAGTTTTCCTTATGACGGAGTTAACGGTATGGCATTAGCAGGACGTTTAGGAAATCCAGACTTAAAACCAGAAAGAGTATTAGGTCATGATTTAGGCTTAAGTACAAAATTTTTCGATAATCGTTTAGCTGTAGATTTAAATTTTTATTACAAAACATCAAAAGATTTATTAATTGATGTCCCATTAGCGCAATCTTCAGGTTATTCTTCACAATATAGAAACGCTGCAGAATTAGTTAACAAAGGTATTGAACTTGAAATCGGCTATGATATTTTCGAAAAAAGCAAACCATTTCAGTGGAATATCAACTTAAACTGGGCTAAAAATGAAAACGAAGTTACAGACATCTCTGGTGGTTTAAGTGAAATTTCTGTAGAATCTGCTTTCTCTTCAATTGGATATTATGCTGTTGCTGGACAGCCTTTAGGTAGTTTTTATGGCACAAGATGGTTACGTGATGCGAATGGTCAAATTATTGTTGGTACAAATGGTTTAGCTAAATTAGATCCAGAAACTGGAAATTTAGGAAATTCAGCACCAAACTGGACAGGTGGTATTAGAAACACATTCACATACAAACGAGTTAGCTTATCAGCCTTATTAGATATCAGACATGGTGGCGTTGTTTACAATGGTACAGGAGCAAGATTAAACACAATTGGTGTTTCAGAAGGTTCTGCTGATAGAGAACGAACATACATCATCCCTGGTGTTAAAGAAGACGGAACTCCAAATAATATTGAAATATCTGCTAAAAGTTATTTTCAAAACTTCAAAGGAGATAGTAGTTTAGCTGCTGCTGAAGAAGCAACAACAGACGTTAATTGGGTTAGATTACGTGACGTAAGCCTTACTTATGATTTCAATGTAAAACAATTTCCATTTTTAAGTTCTGCACAATTATCAATCACGGGAAGAAACTTATGGTTAGACACCAACTACAAAGGAGTAGATCCTGAAACAAGTTTGACAGGAGCTGGTTCACGTATTAATGGTTTAGATTATTTCAATAATCCAGGAAGTAAATCTTTCATAATGGGTCTACGTGCAAGCTTCTAATTTAAATATAATAAAAATGAAAAAATATATAAAAAATATAATTCTTGCAGCGTTTAGCATTAGTATGCTAACTGGTTGCCAGACTGAGTTAGATGATTTCAACAATAATCCTAACGATCCTGACACAAGTAACCCTTCGTTGCTAGTAGCTGCAATGGAATTAAGTACATTTCAAACCCACACTAGTGGGATAATGAGAAATGCTGGTATTTTCACACAACACCTACAAGGCACAAACATAGGACAATTAGGAGCTGTAGGTCTTTATACAGTTACAGAAGGTGATGTAAATAATGAGTGGAATACCATCTATCAAACTACTTTGATGAATGGACATATTTTAAACCGAGATTTCGCCCTTAATTACCCATACTACAATGGAATTGGTCAAATATTAAGTGCAATAAACTTAGGCTACGTAACTGATATGTGGGGAGATGTTCCTTATGATGAAGCTTTCTTAGCTGCAGAAGGAAACAAAACACCAAAATACAATACGCAACAAGAAATCTATCAAAGAATTCAAACTCTATTAGATAAAGCTATTGTAAATTTATCTCAGCCTGAAGCAAGCAACGAAGAAGTACCTGATGATGATGATTTAATTTTTGGAGGAGATACTGAAAAATGGACTAAAGTTGCATATGTCTTAAAAGCAAGATATGCTTTAAGGTTAACTGCAGTTGATGCTAATGCAGCACAAAAAGCTCTAGACTATATTACGCAATCAGGAATGACATCTTCAGATGATGATGCAAATACTAAATTCCTTGGGGGTGCTAATTCATTTAATCAATGGTATGCCTATAATGTTCAACGTCGAAACTATATGAAAATGGGTAAATATTTTGTGGATTATTTAGTAACAAATAATGACCCGAGATTACCTTTCATGGTTGAAAAAAAATCTGGCGGTTATTCAGGAAATGCTCCTGAAGACGACAATACCACAACAACCTCTTACATAGGAGGTTATTTTACCCCACCAGCCCCAATTACACAAAAGGGCTTCGCTAATCCAGATTGGCAAATTGGAATAGTGACTTATGCGGAAGCAAAATTTATTGAAGCTGAGGCGAAAGCCAGATTAGGACAACCGGGTGTACAAACTGCATTGCAAGAAGCTGTAACTGCTTCTGTGACCAAAATTACTGGTGATGCGCCATCAGCTACCTTCTTAGCAAATGCAACTGCTACATTTGACATTGCTAATATTATACAACAAAAATATATTGCTTTATTCTTAACAATGGAGCCTTATAATGATTACAGAAGAACAGGTTTTCCTGCTTTGGTACCAAACCAAAATTCAGATACTAAAGTTATTCCTGTAAGACTGCCTACTCCATCTGATGAGAGACAATACAACCCTAATGCAACTGTGGTTAGTAATGTAACTACTAAAGTTTGGTGGGACGCTAACTAATTATTAGTTAAAACACAAAATAATACAAAACCACTCTGTCCATTCAGAGTGGTTTTTTTTTATATAAAACATTATACTTACATTTGCCCTATGGAAAAAGAACATCAAATATTTGGAATCAGAGCCATAATAGAAGCTATTCAGGCAGGAAAAGAAGTAGACAAAGTATTCATCCAAAAAGAAATTTCTGGTGAGTTAATGAAAGATTTAATGAAAGTGATGAAACGTGCTAACATTAATTTCTCTTATGTTCCTGTTGAAAAACTGAATCGCTTAACACCAAATAATCATCAGGGAGCTGTTGCTACTATATCCCCTATTGGATTTATAGAATTGGAGAATCTTGTTGAATCTACAATTGAATCAGGTTCGAAACCTTTGTTTTTAATATTAGACCAGATTTCTGATGCAAGAAATTTTGGTGCCATCATAAGAACAGCAGAGTGTACTGGTGTAAATGGAATTATTGTTCAAAAGGCAGGTTCAGCTCCTGTTAACGGGGATACAGTAAAAACTTCAGCTGGAGCTGTTTTTAATGTTCCTATCTGTAAGGTTGAACATATCAAAGATGCTATTTTTTATCTTCAGGGATCAGGAATTAAAACGGTTGCTGCCACTGAAAAAACGGATCAAAATATTTATGATGTTGACCTAAATGAAGCTATTGCAATTATCATGGGATCTGAAGACAGAGGAATAAATCCTTCTGTTCTTAAAATTGTGGATGAAAAAGCAAAACTTCCAATGTTCGGCTCTATTGGATCACTTAATGTTTCAGTAGCCTGTGGGGCATTTTTATACGAAACTGTTCGTCAAAGAAGTTAAAATAACAGTCTATAATAAAGACTAAAAAACACTTCTAATCGAAGTGTTTTTTTTTATGCTTAACTATCTACTAATTTGTTTTATCTTCTGATTTAGTTATGATATAATTTACCGAAACATCGGAATTGAAATAAGTAGAAATAATTTCAGGTTCTTCATCAGGTCTGTCTATATTGACAAAATTTCCGTTTTCATCAAAGTGTTTCATAAAGGGATCCTGATCGGGATCAAAATCAGGCCTTTGCCAATCATAGACAATGGGTTTTGCATACTCAGGAGTTTTATAGAATAATGTCATAGCGAATCCTGTTATAAAACCTGCCAAATGCCCCTCCCATGAAATATTTTGATCAACATCTGGAAAAACATACCAAATCATCCCGCCATATAATAAAATCACAGCAAATGACAATGCTACTAAACGATAATACCTAGTCTGGATGCCTTTAAAGAATATAAAGCTTACCAGAACATAAATCAGTCCACTAGCCCCAATGTGATAATTTTCACGGCCAATAAGCCAGGTAATTAAACCCGAAAATAAAATTCCGTAACCAATAACACCTAAAGATTGCTTCGGGTAAAAAAACTGTAAGGCAGGCAATAATACAATAAGCGGAATAGAGTTATTATAAAGATGATTTAAATTTTCATGAATAAACGGACTAAATAAAACACCCTGTAAGCCGGAGAAATCACGGGGGAATATTCCGTTTTGATAGAAGTCAAAATCAAACCGGATCTGGATCCAATAGATAATCCAAAGTAAAAGAACAAAAAATACCGGAAGACCAATAACAGCGGTAGAAAATTTAAAGTGGTTATCGTTCATGTTTTTATTGAGTTTAATAAATGATCATCAAAAAACTATCCAATTGCAATTTCCTGATAATTTGTCAGCAAAACAGAAATATCTCGATCTACAATTCATAGCCCTGATGGAAACGGCATCCTTTTCCCTGCTTCTTTAACAGGGAAAAGATATAGTGGACAGCAGGAATTAGCTCCAAAAAAATGAGAAATAAAATTGAAACTCGTAATTTTACAAAATGGAAGCACCTTTAGCAGAACGCATTCGACCACAGCAATTAGAAGACTACATTAGTCAAAGTCATCTGGTTGGACCAAACGGATCTTTAACGCAACAAATTTCGAAAGGAATTATTCCTTCATTAATCTTCTGGGGACCACCTGGAACAGGAAAGACCACGCTGGCTCAAATTATTGCACAAGAATCCAAGCGCCCTTTTTATATACTAAGCGCAATTAATTCTGGTGTGAAAGATATTCGTGATGTAATTGAAAAAGCAAAACAAAGCGGTGGGCTATTCACAGCTAAAAATCCGATTTTGTTTATTGATGAGATTCATCGTTTTAGCAAATCACAGCAGGATTCCCTTTTGGCTGCTGTTGAAAAAGGATGGGTAACATTAATTGGAGCAACTACTGAGAACCCAAGTTTTGAGGTTATTCCCGCATTATTATCGCGCTGTCAGGTTTATATTTTAAATGCTTTTACAAAAACCGACCTTGAAGCCTTGTTGCATCGTGCCATGAAAACGGATACTGAATTGGCTGCCAAAAATATTATTCTAAAAGAAACCGAAGCGCTTTTAAGATTATCTGGTGGAGATGGACGAAAATTATTAAATATTTTTGAGCTGGTTGTTAATGCTTCTGCCAGCAATGAAATTATCATAACAAACGACAGGGTTTTCGAACTTGTGCAGCAAAATACGGTTTTGTACGACAAGACGGGAGAACAACACTATGACATTGTTTCTGCCTTTATAAAATCAATAAGAGGAAGCGATCCAAATGGCGCTGTTTATTGGCTCGCCCGAATGATCGAAGGCGGTGAAGATGTTAAATTTATTGCCCGAAGAATGCTGATTTTATCCAGTGAAGATATTGGAAATGCTAATCCTACTGCCTTTATAATGGCAAACAATACTTTTCAGGCGGTTTCGACTATCGGTTATCCTGAAAGTCGTATTATATTAAGCCAATGTGCGATTTATCTTGCTACATCGCCGAAAAGCAATGCTTCATATCTGGCTATTGGAAATGCCCAGCAATTAGTTAAACAGACCGGTGACCTGCCTGTTCCGATTCATTTACGCAATGCGCCGACAAAATTAATGAAAGAACTGGGTTATGGTGAAGATTACAAATACTCACATGATTATGCCAATAACTTTGCCGAGCAGGAATTTTTACCTGATGCTATAAAAGAAACGGTTCTTTATAATCCCGGGAGCAATTCAAGAGAGAACAGCAACCGAGAGTTTTTAAAGAACCGCTGGAAAGATAAATATGGTTATTAAACCAAATTATATTTTAGAATTTAACTGAAACTTTTTCAGAAATCAATTTGTCATTTTGATAATATTCAAAAAACCATTGATTGTCTTTTGCATTCAAGCTTCCCTGAATACCATCTTTTATGGCTATGAAAGAATCAGGGCGGGATGTTTTAAGCAGCTTCATAACCACTTTTGGCGTTTTATCAATTAACTGATACCCGTTTTCTGTTGGCTGTGCATAAAGTAAATTTGGATCTGAAACATCTGCAACAGGAGCAGAAACTGTAGTTACAGCTACAGCAGGAGCAGCAGTAACCGCTGCTGTTGATGCAACACCAGAAGCTGTTATTGCTGTTTTACCACTGTATTTGTAATGCAGGCCATATATAGAGAGGAAAGCCATATCGAGGGATTCCCTATATGCTACCTCATATTCTTTCTCTTTGCTTCTTCCTGTTTCAGATGTATAAACTACTTTCCCATAACAGTCTTTAAACTCTACAAAAAGTTTTGTTACGAGGAAAGCGTTATCTCTTTTTACATCTGCGTATAAAAGATCACATCTATTGAGTAATTCTGCCGGGAGCTGATCATTCTCATAAAAAGCCTGAAATCCTGCTTTTATTAAATTTGCCTTTGTCATAGTTGATAATCGATAAGGATTAATTCCTTTGGCAAAATCAAAATTTATTGGCACAATTACAGCTTTATAATCATTAATTGACTGTGAAAAACCAATGAATGAAGTGAATAGAATAAATACTAAAAATTTAATTTTCATAATTATAAATATTTTTTGAGTTCTAATAAATTATTTATTTGTTTTATATTTTCAGGAGCGGCAACCTTTTTATCATTAAAAAAAATAGCATCCAGGCCAGCATTTAAAGCACCATTAACATCAGCATCCAGGCAATCACCGATCATAATACAATTTTCTTTTGAAGCCTTTGCCAGCTTCACAGCATAATCAAAGATAATACTATTTGGCTTTTTTACACCAGCCAGGTCTGAATTTGTAATTGTATTAAAATAGCCTGAAATAGCAGCATTATTAATTTTTTTATCCTGAACTCCGGCAAAACCATTCGTTATAATATGCAGCTTATATTTTGGTTTCAGATAGTCCAAAATTTCAATTGCCCCTTCAAAAAGATAATTGTTATCTGTTAAAAATTCAATATAATCATTTGCAATCTGATTAATGTCTTCATCAGAAATAATAAAATCTAAAGCATCAAACGAGTACTTCAGTCTGTTATAACGTAATTCCTGATGTGTAATTTTGTCATTCTGATATAATTTCCAGCAAGCCTGATTTACAGGAATATACTTTTGAATAAAATCATGGCAATTGATTTCAGGAAATTTACTCTCAAAAATTCGATTAAAAGCTAATTCTGAATTTCTGTCAAAGTCCCAAAGTGTGTGGTCTAAATCAAAAAAGACATCGGTAATATTTTTACTCATAACTCATAAAATTCCTTCATCTGCAAAACTATAATATTTTGTTTCAGTTATGATAAGATGATCTAAAACTTTAACATCTAAACTATCCCCAGCCTGCTTTATTTTCCTGGTGATTTGCTTATCAGCATCACTAGGAATTAAACCTCCGGAAGGATGATTATGGCACAAAATTAAGCCTGTCGCTCCATTTTCTAAAGCCACTTTAAAGACTAAACGTACATCTACAATGGTTCCTGAAATACCACCTTTGCTCAATTGAGACTTTAAAATCACCTTATTGGAATTATTCAGAAAAAGCACCCAAAATTCTTCGTGTGGAAGTTCACCAATAATAGGCTGCATGATTTCAAAAACAATTTTACTGGAAGTAATTTTTGTTAATTCTACAGCATCCTCCACTCTTCGGCGTCTGCCCAATTCAAGAGCTGCAATAATTGCAATGGCCTTAGCCTCTCCTATTCCTTTAAAATTGGTTAGTTGCCCCAAAGACATTTTTCCTAGAGAATTCAAAGTATCTACACTAGCTAAAATCCTTTTACTCAAATCAACTGCCGACTCGTTTCGGCTTCCTGAACCAATTAAAATTGCAATTAATTCAGCATCGCTCAAAGCATTTTTGCCTTTCAGCATTAATTTTTCGCGTGGGCGGTCATCTTCTGACCAGTTTGTAATAGGGAAATGTACTGCTTCCATTGGCGTATATATTAAATATTATTTTTACTGGCGGATATCTCATAATAATGCCCTCAATATCTATCTTTAAATTCCTGTCTCTATTCTAAAAAAATAAAATTCAAGTTATTGCGTAAAGAATCAAGGCTGTTTTTCAATTGTTTTTCTAGAACCTATTTATAAGTAGTCGAAAAAATAAATTTGTTAAAAATAAGAAAAATCATTCATTAAAAGTCATTTGTTATTTTGATAATTCTTAATTTTAAAACAAAAAAGAATGAAAACTATCTCCATCGTTTTAATCCTATTTTGCTTTTTTTCTTGTAATCAAAAAGAAAACAATAGTTTAGCTTTCGGGAACACTAATAAAACTGCCGTAAAAACTTTTGAAGAAAAACTTTCAGAAGCAGCAATATCCATAATTGATCCTTCGATAGATTATGATCCGGCCTATTTCTCAATAACATATCCAAACGGAGATGTACCAGTAAATAAAGGTGTTTGCACAGATGTTATTATTCGTGCTTATCGAAAATTAGGTATTGATTTACAAAAAGAAGTTCATGAAGATATGATTGAAAATTTTTCTAAATATCCAAATTTAGAAAAATGGGGAATGACTAAACCAGATACGAATATCGATCATCGGAGAGTTCCTAATCTTGAAGTTTTTTTTGAAAGAAAAGGAACAAAATTACCTGTTTCTGAAAATGGCAAAGATTATAAAACGGGAGAAATCGTGACGTGGATAATCAATAACAAACTCCCACATATCGGAATTGTTACCAATAAAAAATCAGCTGATGGCAAACGAAACCTAATTGTTCATAATGTAGGAGGCGGACAGGTTTTGGAAGATTGTTTGTTTGAGTATAAAATTGTCGGACATTTTAAATACCAAAAGTAATTAGAAAATGTGTCAATTAGAAAATTGAAAGAAAAAAATGCCAACTGCATAGCAATTGGCATTATCTAATTTTCAAATTGACTAATTATCTAATTAATCAATCCTTTTACTTCATCAAAGTTTAATCCACCGTAGTTTCCTGAGCTCATTAATAATAAAGCAGAATTATCCAGATTTAAATTGAATAAATATTCTTTGAATTCAGTTGGATTGGTGTAAATAATCAAATCTTCTCTATTGAAAGAACTTGCGATCTGCTCATAAGTTACTTCTTCCAGTTGTTTAATTTTTACCGCATCCGGTGAGTAAAACACAACAGCAATATCAGCATACTCTAATGCACCCTCGTATTCTTTTAAAAATTCGGCATTTAAACTGCTATAGGTATGCAATTCTAAACAAGCTACCAAAGTTCTTTCCGGATATTGTTCTTTTACCGCTTTTGTAGTTGCAGCTACTTTACTTGGTGAATGCGCAAAATCTTTGTAAGCGACTTTTCCTTTTCCTTCTGCAATTTTTTCCAATCGTTTTGAGGCTCCTTTAAAACTTGCAATTGCTTCATAGAAATCGGCTTCATCAAGCCCCATGTTCTGGCAGATCCATTTGGCTCCGGCTAAATTATTCAGGTTGTGCGCGCCAAAGACTTCGATTGGCATATCGCCTTCCGGAGTTTCTAAAAGTGTCACGCCATCATTTACTGTATAATTTGGCGTGTGGTAAGGTAATTTTCGAATTGGATTTGTGGCTGCTTCAGAAACGCGTTTTACTTCAGAATCATTTTCGTTGTAAACCAAAATTCCACCATTTGTAATTTTAGAAATGAAAATTTCAAACTGTTCTACATAATTTTCATAGGTTGGAAAAACATTTATATGATCCCAGGCAATTCCGGAAATCAAAGCAATATTGGGCTGATATAAATGAAACTTAGGACGACGGTCAATTGGAGAAGATAAGTACTCATCTCCTTCCAAAACCATAAAATCATTTTCTTCTGTAAGATGCACCATCGTATCAAAGCCCTCCAGCTGTGCTCCTACCATATAATCCACTGCAATATTATGATAATGCATCACATGCAGGATCATTGAAGTAATGGTTGTTTTTCCATGAGATCCACCAATAACAACACGGGTTTTATTTTTTGATTGTTCGTATAAAAATTCCGGATAGGAATAAATTTTCAATCCTAGTTCCTGCGCTTTTAGCAATTCGGGATTATCTGCTTTTGCATGCATTCCTAAAATTACTGCTTCAATGTCTGAAGTAATTTTTTCCGGAAACCAACCCATTTCTACAGGAAGAATTCCTTTTTTTCCAGTCTTGATTTTGATGGTTCAAAAATAGCGTCATCACTTCCTGTAACCTGATATCCTTTATTATGTAATGCTAATGCTAAGTTGTGCATGGCACTTCCGCCAATGGCGATGAAATGTGTTTTCATTTAAAATTCTAATTTTTAAGTTCTAAATTCCAATTATTTTTAGGAATTCAGTATGTGATATTTGATTATTTTGAGTCAAATTTTCGTTTTAATTCCTGAGCTTTTTTAGGCTCTTTTAATTTGTTCAAATATAAATTATATAATTTTTGAAATGTAACTTTTGAATTGCCAATTTCATGTGCTTTTATATAATTTTTTTCTGCCGAATCGTATCTCTTGAAATACTCATCAATTCTTCCTTTGGACAAATATCCGTCGACAGGTGATAATTTTGTCAGCTCATTAGAATATTTCAGCGCTTTCGATTCGCTTCCTCCAACTATTCCGGGCAATTGCAAATACAGTTCTATTAATGCCCAGCGTGCTGGCAGATGTTTAGGATTTAAAACAATAGCTTTCTCAAATGAGGATTTAATGTCATCTACCATTCCAAAAGCCTTAAATTTATTCACTTCTAAGGCACGCATTCCAAGACAGCCCCCATATTTATAAAAATATTCAGCCTCAGTAGGCTTTAACTGTTTTAGTTTTTTATAGTATGATGCTGTTTTTTCCCAATGTTTTTCCTCTGCTGAAATATCGGCTAATCGCTCCAGAGTCTTAATATCATTTGGATAATATTTTAAGTTCTCTTCAAAAAGAGCTCCTGCTTCCTTATATTTTTTAGCATGAAATAACTTCTCCCCTTTTTCAAAATTGGATTGTGAACATAAAAGAAGTGGTGTCAAAACGAAAAAAATTATTAGCTGTCTCATTTATCAAAAATAACGAAATATAAAATGCATTATTTGCTTTTAGATATAAATTAGTAATTTGTACGAAAATTATTTTACTACTCTCCCAACCTTTTACCAAAAACCACTCTCTATATTAGTAAACTCACTTTATGAAAAAAATCATACTTGCTCTTTTGTTGCTGACTTCTACCCTATTTGCACAACAAACAGATAAAAAATGGAATAAAGTTATTGCCTTTGAAAACGAAGGCAAAGTTAAATCGGCCAGTGAAGTCGTGACACAAATTTACAAGAAAGCAGTTTCTGAAAAAGATGAAGTTCAAATGATCAAATGCTTTTTTTATCATTCCAAATATCTCCTTGTTGTGGATGAAAATGCCCAGACTAAAATCCTTAACAATCTTAAAACAGATATTAACCGTGTCTCGGTTCCGTCAAAGGCGATTTTGAATTTTATTTACGCAAAATGTCTGAATGATTATTATATGCGAAATGACTATAAAATCCGACAGCGAACCAACACGGCTTTCATTGATGAAGATTTTTTGACATGGACTGAAACCAATTTCAAAAATCAAATAGATTCAACATTAAAAAAGACTTTAGAAAATGAATCTGTTTTAACCAAAACTTATCTTGCAGAATATGAAATGATTTTTGATTTTTTTACATCTGAAAAAATCAAAAAAGAAACTTTGTTTGATTACTTGCTACGGGAAAACCTGACTTTTTACAAACAAAAAGTACGTCAATGGGAAGTTGTAAAAAGTGATTTCACGCCTTATACGAAACAACTATTAGGAAATTCAGGCGATTTTACTAAAATTAATTTTGACTTCGTTACCACTGAAAATTTGCATTATGTATTGGCACTATATCAAAAACAGGAGTCTTACAATCCTTCTAAGGACAATCAGCTGGACCGAATGCAATATGTAAAAAACACTTTACTTGAATCAGACGAGGCCTTTCTTCCTTCATTAAATACGCTTCAAAAAGAAGCAAAAGACACTATTTTAGTTCAAAAAATTCGATTAGAAAAAGCGCTTTATTATTCCAAAAACGCATCAAAAGAAACTCATCCTGATTATAACTTAAAATCTGTTTCTTTATTAGACAGTATTATTTCCGTAAAAAACAGATCCGATGCTTACAAATTAGCCATACACCACAAAGACAATTTGCTGTCTAAATCATTAAATATTCAGCTTCAGAAATACATTTACTCAGATGAAAATACAAGAGCATACATTAAATACAAAAACGTAACACAGGTAAAAGTTTCTTTCTATAAAATTAGTCAGAAACAGCTTTGGAATTATACTAATTTATATGCTAAAAGAGATAGTCTTACGACAGCATTTCTTCAAAAAAAGCCTGTAGCTGCAGAAAGTTTTTCTATTATAAATAAAAATGATTTCTTTGAATATACTACAGAAGTACATTTACCAATATTAAAAACAGGCTCTTATTTTGTTCATTTCGAAAGTGATTCAGAGAAAAAAGACGAGAAAGCTTTTGCTTACGAAACTATTACCGTTTCAAATCTGGCTGTTTTAGCTTCACAGAATGTATCAGGAGAAACTTTTCAGGTTGTAGACAGAAAGACTGGAAAACCATTAGAAAACGTACGTATAAAATCGAAAGATTTTAATTTAAAAACCAATAAAAACGGCATAGCAAATTATAATCGAAAAAAAGACAATTATTACCACAATGAAATTGAATTATCTACTGTAAACGATTCTATTTCAATTAGAAAAAACTATCTCCAATATTTCGATTCTTATTCGGCGAATAGCAATTATGACACTAAACTAAAAGCGAAAATAAATTTTTATTTAGACAGGGCTATTTACCGTCCGGGACAAACAGTTTTTTATAAGGGAATCGCAGTTCATAAAAAGAAAAACGAAACTTCTGTTGTGCAAAATACATCATTCAAAATAATTATTCGGGATGCAAATGACAATGAATTCAAAGAATTTGATGTTGTTACAAACGAATTTGGTTCTTTTTCAGGAGAATTTGTCCTGCCAAAAAACGGGTTAACAGGCAACTTTAGAATCGAGGCCGAAGAACCTAAAAACTATGAGAATGATATTAATTATGATAAAGAAGAAGATGAACATCCTTTTTGGGACCATGTTGATTTAGAAAATTCTCAAATTGATTTCCGGGTTGAAGAATACAAACGACCTAAATTCGAAGTTACTTTTGAACCTAAAAAAGAAACTTTTCAGGTCAATCAGACCATTAAAGTAAAAGGAAACGCCAAAGCTTTTGCCGGAAGCAACATTTCTGATGCTGTTGTAAAATATACTGTCACAAGATTTACGAGCTATTTCAGGTATTTTTACAACCAGCAAGATCAAACTGAAACCCTTGCTACCGGCGAAACCAGAACGGATGCTTCCGGAAAATTCAGTGTTGATTTCACGGCAATTCCGTCAAAAAACGGTAAAAAAGAACAATTACCTGTTTTTAATTATCGAATAAACATTAGCGTAACAGACATTAACGGCGAAACCCATGATGCTGAAACCATTGTAAAAGTGGGATATCACGATCTGGCTCTTGGAGCCACGCTTCCTGATAAAATTGAAACGAAAAATAAAAACGAAATTTCACTAACAAGTACCAATTTAAACGGTGAATTCAAAGCGATAAAAGGTGAAATCAAAATTTATTATACAACTCCTTTTTCTGATAAATTCAAACCGAGAGTCTGGCCGGTTCCGGATTTTGAAAACATTCCCAAAGAAGATTTCAAAAGATTTTTTCCTTATGAAGTAAGCGGAAAAACAACTGATGATGTAACTCCGACTTTAGTTTATTCTAAAAAAATTGATACTGAAAAAGACAAAAAAGTTCTGTTAGATTTTATTTCGAATTACAAATCAGGCAATTATAAAGTAGTCTTTTCAGCAAAAGACAGTTTTGAAAATGACATAGAATCGGAAGACTATTTTCAAATTACACAAAGCAAAGACAAATACAATACGAGTACTTTATTTACTATTAAACAGCTCAATGAAGACCCGAAAAAAGATGGCTTTGTTTCCTTAAAAATAACTTCGGAGATTCCTGAACTTTATATTGCTGTTACAGGAAGCTATAACAGTAAAGTGTTTTTTGAGAAAACCTCACATTTAGAAAACAATGAAGACATTATTATGATTCCATTGAAAAAAGAGTTTGAAAATTATCTTAAAATTGGTTTTCAGAGTGTTTTTGAAAATGCAACTTTTAATGATGATTTAGATGTAATGCTGAAAAAACAAGAAGCTTCAAAATTGGAATTTAGTGTTGAAACTTTTAGAAACAAACTGCAACCCGGAATTAGTGAAAACTGGTCGTTCAAATTAAAATCAGCCAATACCACCAATGAAGCAGAAGTTTTGGCTTCGATGTACGACAGTTCACTGGATCAGTTTGCAACAAGAAACTGGAATGGACTTGGTTTTTATGATTACTCTTATAATGGAAATAATATTAAATCAAGTTTAGGATTTGATAAAACCTCCAGTTATCTACAAAATTTAAACATCCCCAAAAAAGGGGTTGTGCTAAATAACGAAACCATAAAACTGATTTGGTTTGGGTTTGATTTTAATAACACCAATAATTCCCTTTACGTACAAAGAGAATATCAAAAGCAGCTTAACAGAAAAGCAAAAAAACCGCTAAATGCCAAAATGATTTCGGGAAACATCACTGATAAAGCAAACTTACCGTTACCAGGAGTTTCTGTGACTGTAAAAGGAACACAAAGAAGTACAGCTACAGATTTTGACGGTTATTACGAAATTGAAGCTGCTGAAAAGGAAGAGCTTGTTTTTAGCATGATAGGTTTTAAAAGTAAAACCGTTATAATCAAAAACTCAAAAACCATCGATGTGGTTTTAGATGATGACGAAAATAGTTTAAAAGAAGTCGTTGTTGTGGGTTATGGAACACAGAAAAAATCTATGTTAACCGGAGCTGTGACAACCATTAAATCAGAAAACATAGAAGAGGATAACACTGTATATAGTATTAGTGAAGCTTTAGAGGGAAGAGTAGCCGGAATTCAAATTAGAGGAGCAGGAAGTATTGATAGTGGTTCTGCCCCAATATACGTTGTTGATGGTGTAATTATGAATGATATCAAAAACATAAATCCGGCAGATATTGCCTCTATGGATGTTTTGAAAGATGCCAGCGCCACAGCAATTTACGGAAGCAGAGCTGCAAACGGCGTCATCATTCTTACGACCAAAAAAGCATTTGAAGAATTGACTCAGGTAAAAGCCAGAAAAAATCTGTCCGAAACAGCATTCTTTTTACCAAATTTAAAAACAGATTCTAAAGGAAAAGTGAGTTTCAACTTTACTTCACCGGAAGCTCTGACTGCTTGGAAACTTCGTTTATTGGCACATAATAAAGATGCGGTTTCCGGTTATTTAGAGAAAAACGTCATTACACAAAAAGAGTTGATGGTTTTACCTAATTTCCCACGTTTTTTTAGGGAAAAAGATACAATCGTTATTAGTGCAAAAATTTCGAACATTACAGCTGAAGCCAAAACCGGAATCTCAGTTTTACAATTCTTTGACGCCACTACCATGCAGCCCATTGATGCCAAAATGCTGAATGCTGACAATATAAAAAACTTTACAATTCCTGCCTACGGAAATACAACGGTAAACTGGAAAATTACAATTCCGGAAGGATTGCAAGGAGTTCAATATAAAATTTTGGCAAAATCGGGTAATTTCTCTGATGGCGAAGAAAACATACTTCCGGTTTTAACCAACAATATGCTGGTTACAGAAAGTATTCCGATTTGGGTTCGTGAGAATTCTACAAAAGAATATACGTTTGAGAATTTAAAAAATAATACCTCAACAACCTTAAGAAACCATCAGTTTACTTTAGAATACACCTCAAATCCAACATGGATTGCGATTCAGTCATTACCTTATTTGATGGAATATGAACACGAATGTGCCGAACAGACTTTTGCCCGTTTTTATGCGAATGCCCTGGCGTCTGAAGTTATTTCGAGTAATCCTAAAATTGCTACTGTTTTTGAAGACTGGAGAAAGAACGGAAAACTGAATTCTAAATTGGAAGAAAACGAAGAATTAAAATCGATTATTCTGGCTGAAACGCCATGGCTGAAAGATGCCCAGAGCGAAGAAGAAAAGAAAAAAAATCTGGCTCTTTTGTTTGATTTGGAAAAGATGAAAACTTCGCAGGAAGCAACTTTTCAAAAATTAAAACAAAAACAAAAAGCTTCAGGAGGATTTTCGTGGTTTGACGGGAGCGATGAAAACGAATATATTACCAGACATATTTTGGCAGGTTTGGGGCATTTGTCTAAATTGAGCAAAGGCAATACTTCACAAATTGATGAAATTTCAAAAACCGGAATTCCATATATAGATTCTAAATTTCTGGAATATTATAAGGCCAGAACCAAAAATCTAAAAAAAGCCGATAAAATAATCTGGATCAATCCGCATTTTGACTTGCATTATCTGTATGCCAGAAGTTTTTATCTGGAGAAATATCCGCTTTATGACACATTAAAAAAAGCGTCAAAATTATATCTGGAAACAGCCAAAAATAATTGGCTTTCTTATTCTCTTTACGAAAAAGGAATGACCGCTTTAACCCTAAATCGTTATGGAGAAAAAGAGGCTGCCAAAACCATTTTAGAAAGTTTAAAAGAAACTTCTTCCAACAATGAAGATTGGGGAATGTACTGGATTGCCAATAAACCAGGCTGGTATTGGTATCAGGCACCAATAGAAACTCAGGCTTTATTAATTGAAGCTTTCGCCGAAGTGACAAACGACACCAAATCCGTTGATGCGATGAAGGTCTGGCTGCTAAAAAACAAACAAACCAAAAACTGGCCAACGACAAAATCTACCACAGAAGCAGTTTATGCGTTATTGATGGAGGGAAATGACTGGCTCAGTGTAAAAGACAACACAGTTATAAAACTCGGAGATGAAAAAATAATGACCAAAAAACTAGCAGAAAATGAAAAAGAAGCTGCAACGGGTTATATCAAAATGAACTGGAAAGCAGATGAAGTGAAAAAAGAAATGGCTTCAATAAGCATCGAAAACAAATCAAAAGTTCCAGGATTTGGCGGGGTTTACTGGCAGTATTTTGAGGATCTGGATAAAATCAAAACCAATTCGGGAGCTGTTTTATCAGTTGTAAAAGAATTATATCTTAAAAAGAGTACTTTAAAAGGAAACGAATTAGAAAAAATAACGTCTAAAAATCCATTAAAAACCGGAGATTTGGTAACGGTAAGATTAATTATTTCGGCTAAAGAAGACACAGAATATGTACACTTGAAAGACATGAGAGCTTCCTGTTTTGAACCAGTAAATGTACTTTCAGAATATAAATACAACGATGGTCTGGGCTATTATATGAGTACAAAAGATGCTGCATCTCATTTCTTCTTTGATCAAATAAATAAAGGAACTTATGTCATAGAATACGACATTCGTGTGAATAACAGCGGCGAATTCTCAAACGGGATTACCACTATAGAAAGTATGTATGCTCCGGAATTTACGAGTCATACAAAAGGGATTCGGATTAAGGTAAACTGAAATTCCAAATTCCAAAAAAAGATCAACAAAAAACCCGACAAGTTTCAGAACCTGTCGGGTTTAATTTTATAAATAAATTGAGATTATTTTGCAATAGTCAATTCGTCAATAATATTTTTGGCTCCGGCATATTTGTCGATAATCCAAAGTACATAACGAATATCTACGTTGATTGTTCTTTGTAATTTAGAGTCAAAAATTACGTCCCCTGCCATCGCTTCGATGTTTCCGTCAAAAGCGATTCCGATTAACTCTCCTTTTCCGTTAAGAACCGGAGAACCAGAGTTCCCTCCTGTAATGTCGTTATCCGTTAAGAAGTTTACCGGCATGTATCCAGCTTTATCAGCATATTGCCCAAAATCTTTTGCTTTGTTCAATTCTAATAAACGGGCTGGCAAATCAAATTCCTGGTCTCCTGCTTTATACTTTTTCACCATACTTTCCATGGTTGTATAATTGTTGATTTTAGCATCATTACGAGGATCTGCAGGTAAAGCACGAACTTTTCCGTAAGTTAATCTTAAAGTTGAGTTTGCATCCGGATATTTAATTGCATTCAGTTTTGATTCTCTTAAACCTTCTACCAATAAACGGTAAGCAGTCGCAAAACCATCATCCGCTTTTGCCTGATCATCTGATTTAGTACGGTATTTTGTCAACAAATCAGTAGAGATTATATATAATGGATCTATTGGAAGCGCAGCCGGTTTTGGACTTGCTAAATATTCTAAAACTTTCTCTTTAGATGCAAAAAAACTTGTTTCAGTTGCTTTTGCTATGTCAGCAGTAAAATCACCGTTATTAGCTGCTTTCATTTTAGCAATTTGTGGTGCTAAACCATATTCGGCCGCTTTAGAAGCATATAAATTTAACTGTGCAGTTAATACATCTTTTTCTAACGGAGCATAAAATTCGCCATAAATATCCTCAACCATTGCGTTGATTTTTGGCAGCATTTCTGCTTTTTTGGCATCATTTTCTTTAGAGTACGCAATTAATGCATTTCCTAGATTTGCAGGTGCTGTAGCAAGAGCTGAAGTACGTAAAAGCTGGATCAAATAATTATCGTGAGTCGCTTTTAAATTCGTTTCTCTATAATAATCATTGATTGTCGGAATTACATTTTCGTACTTTTCCTTATTCGCAGGCTTACTCGCCCAATCGTAGAATTTATCTTCCTGTGCTGTCTTTACATCTACAGTTCCTGCTTTTGTTAAGGCATCTATCATTCCCTGACGGTTTTTCCAGTAGTTGGCTGTCGAAGCATATTTTGAAGCATACTGTAAACGAACAGTGGCATCTTTATCCATATACTTTTTCATTACATCCATTCCGGTTTTAGCACCTTCAACCCACGCAGGATAAGCATATTTTATATTTTGTTCGATTCCTCCAGCCGGCATCCAGCGGTTTGTTCTTCCCGGATACCCTAAAATCATAGCGAAATCATTTTCTTTTACACCTTTAATGCTTACAGGGAGATAATGTTTTGGTTGCAGAGGCACATTATCTTTAGAATATTCTGCAGGATTTCCGTCTTTGTCAGCATACACTCTGAACATAGAGAAATCACCCGTTTGACGTGGCCATTCCCAGTTGTCAGTGTCTCCACCAAATTTACCCACGCTTTCAGGAGGCGTACCTACTAAACGAACATCTTTATAATCCTGATAAACGAAATAGTAATATTCATTTCCCTGGAAGAAAGGACGAACAGAAACCGTATACTTTCCGCCTTCGTTATTTTCTTTTTCGATCAAAGCAATTTCCTGCTGAATGATTTTGTTTCTTTCGGTTTCTGTCATTGTAGCATTTACTTTTGACAAAATTCTTTTAGAAACATCATCCATACGCACGAAGAAACGAACGTATAACGATTTTGGTTTCATTTCGGCACTTTTTTCTTTTGCCCAAAAACCGTCTTTAAGATAATTTTGTTCAGCAGTTGAAAGTTCAGCAATGGCATCGTAACCACAGTGGTGATTGGTCAATACCAAACCATTTTTAGAAACGATTTCAGCAGTACAACCTCCGTTAAACTGCACAATGGCATCTTTTAAACTGTGATGGTTAATGCTGTAGATTTCTTCAGCAGTTAGCTGCAGACCCATT
This sequence comes from Flavobacterium gyeonganense, assembly GCF_029625295.1. Taxonomy (NCBI): domain Bacteria; kingdom Pseudomonadati; phylum Bacteroidota; class Flavobacteriia; order Flavobacteriales; family Flavobacteriaceae; genus Flavobacterium; species Flavobacterium gyeonganense. Next base: position 1,387,229 of record NZ_CP121112.1, read on the forward strand.
TTCTGCATGTCTCTATGGTTCAATCTTTCGATGAACATTAAGAACCACATACCTTCGTCGGCTCTTACTGGAAATGCCATTAGGCACATCGTTAAAAATAAGACTATTCTTTTCATCATAATATTTGAATTAGTCTTGCGAAGATAATTCATTTCACAATCATAACAGTCAATTTACATTTAAAATGAAATTTAAGAATCCTATTTTATTGTTATTTTGCGAATTTAATATTCTTAAAAACAAAAAAAAGGTGTTCTGAAAAACAAAACACCTTTATAATAAATCTTTATTTTTTTACTCGTTAAGCATCTTCCAAAGTTTATCTTTCAAATCTGTCAAACCTTGTTGAGCAACAGAAGAGATAAACATATACGGAACATCTTTAAACGAAACGTCTAACTCTGCTTTCAATTCAGCTTTAAGCTCATCATCCAGCATATCGCATTTTGAAATTACCAAAAGACGTTCTTTGTCCAGCATTTCAGGATTGTATTTTGTTAATTCATTTACCAGAATATCATATTCTGCTTTGATATCCGGTGTATCAACCGGAACTAAAAACAGTAAAGTAGAATTACGCTCGATATGACGCAGGAAATAATGACCTAACCCTTTTCCTTCTGCAGCTCCTTCAATGATTCCAGGAATATCTGCGATCACAAAAGACTGAAAATCCCTGTAGGCAACAATTCCAAGATTTGGCTTCAACGTCGTAAACGGATAATCGGCAATTTTTGGTTTTGCCGAAGTCAATACAGATAATAAAGTCGATTTTCCAGCATTGGGAAAACCAACTAAACCAACATCTGCCAAAACTTTAAGTTCCAGAATTACATCCATTTCTACACCCAACAATCCAGGTTGTGCATAGCGAGGCGTTTGGTTGGTAGAACTTCTAAAATGCCAGTTTCCTAAACCTCCTTTTCCTCCTCTTGCCAGAATCTGTTTTTCTCCGTCTTCTGTAATTTCAAAAAGTGTTTCACCAGTTTCTTTATCTTTTACAACAGTTCCCAGCGGCACTTCAATAATTTTATCCTCTCCATCTGCACCAGTACTTCGATCTCCTCCTCCGTCTCCACCGTGTCCAGCTTTGATATGACGGGCAAATTTTAAATGAAATAGTGTCCAAAGACCTTTATTTCCCACTAAATATACGTGTCCTCCACGTCCTCCATCACCTCCGTCCGGGCCTCCTTTTTCAATAAATTTCTCCCTATGTAAATGCGTAGATCCCTTTCCTCCTTTTCCGGAAGAAACGTATATCTTAACATAATCTACAAAATTTCCTTCTGTCATTGTTTTTGTTTATGTATAGTTTCAGGTTTCAGGTTTCAGGTTTCAGGTTATCCAGTATACTAACCTAAAAAAACTCGAAACATTTTAAACTTGAAACAAAATTCTCTCTACTCTTTTAATGCTTTCACAAGCACTTTATCAATCTTTACGCCGTCCATATCGACAACTTCTAAGACAAATTTTTGCCAAATTAATTTTTCTCCTTCTTTTGGAATATGTGAAAGTTCGGTCATAATCATTCCGCTTACGGTGTTTACTTCGTAATCGTTTGTTAATTCGTCTAACTCAAAATACGTTAAGAAATCGTGTAACGAATAATGTCCATCAACCAGCCATGATCCGTCTTCTCTTTCTATTAATTGAAATTCATCTTTATAAAAATCTGACGCATCACCTACCAAAGCTTCCAAAATATCGTTTAAGGTAATCATGCCCTGAAAAACACCATATTCATCAGAAACCAAGGCATAATGAACACCTGTTTTTTTGAAATTTTCCAACGCTTTGTAAGCCGTTGTCTGCTCCATCAGATAAGGTGCCTCAGATGTTATGGATGCAAGGTCAAAATTATCTTTTTCGATATTGGCAAAAATATTTTTTAAGGTTACAACTCCCACAATGTCATCATAATTATCCTTGTAAACCGGATAAACGGCATGTAAATCATGCAAAACCAGTTCTTTAATTTTAGCTTTATCGTCTTTTAAAGGTAGCATGTCTACCGATTTTCGATGCGTCATGAGAGAGCTTACTTTACGGTCTCCAATGTGAAAAACACGTTCCACAATATCCTGCTCTATTTCCTGTACTTCGCCTACTTCTGTTCCTTCTTTGATAATTGCTTTGATTTCTTCCTCAGTAACTTTTCCGTCAGCAGTTGGTTTTATCTGAAAAACATTCAGTAAAAAATCTGTTGAAGAGGTAAGCAACCAGATAAACGGTGCCGTGATAATCGAAATCACTTTCATTGGCATGGCTACCATTTTGGCAATAGATTCAGGATAATTTAAGCCAATTCGTTTTGGTAGTAATTCGCCTAAAACTAGTGAAAAGAAAGTTAAAACAACAACCACAATCCCAACTGCTACAGAATTAGCATACGGTTTTAGAATTTCAAATCCGCTAACAAAAACCTGAACATCGGTTGTAATTTTATCACCACTGTAAATACCCGTCAAAATTCCGATCAGTGTAATTCCGATTTGTACTGTTGATAAAAATTTGTTTGGTGAATTGGCTAAATCAAGTGCTGTTTTAGCGCTTTTATTTCCTTTTTTTGCAGCAGTTTCAAGTCTGTTTTTTCTTGCTGAAATCAATGCGATCTCTGACATCGAGAAAACTCCGTTTAATAGTATCAGAAAAAATATTATTAGTATTTCCATTTTTAAGTTAAAAGTTAAAAGTCAAAAGTTAAATGTTTTGAGTATTTCAAATTTCCTCCTAACATTTAACTTTTAACTTCAAAACAGATTTATTACAAATTATCTATAACTGACGTTAATCTTTCTGTAATTTCTTCAATTGTCCCTATGCCATTTACAGCATGAAATTTATTCTGCTCTTTGTAATATCCAATTAACGGAGCAGTTTTTTCGTTATATTCCTGATATCTCACACGAATTTTTTCTTCGTCCTGATCGTCTACTCTTCCGCTTGTTTTACCTCTTTCAAGCAAACGTGCTACCAAAATTTCGTCATCAGCTTCTAAAGCGATAGTAGCTGTAACTTCTGAACCAATTGTTGGCAAAAATTTATCTAACGCTTCAGCCTGATTGATTGTTCTTGGATATCCGTCGAATAAAAATCCTGCTGTATCAGGATGTTTTTTTACTTCATCAATTAACATTTCGGTAGTTAATTCGCAAGGAACCAACTCTCCATTGTCCATAAAAACCCTTGCTTTTTTACCTAGTTCTGTATCATTTTTTAAATTGAAACGAAAAATATCTCCTGTTGAAAGGTGTGTCAAATTGTATTTTTCTTTTAAAAATTCTGCCTGAGTTCCTTTTCCTGCTCCCGGCTTTCCAAATAAAACGATGTTAATCATAATGAAAGTAATTGTTGTGACTCCTTATTTTTAAGAAGTTTAAAATGAATATATAGTTGTGTTTGTTTAAAATTATTCTGCTAACTTATAGATTTCGGGTAAATTTCTTCCCAGACCATCGTAGTCCAGACCGTAGCCTACAATGAATTTGTTTGGAATCCTGATTCCGACATAATCTATTTTGATATCTTTTTTATAAGCTTCCGGTTTAAAGAACAAAGTTGCAATTTTAAAATGCTTTACATTTTGCTCCTTAAACTTTTGTTTTAATTCTTCGATTGTGTTTCCCGTGTCAATAATATCTTCGATTATGACAACTGTTCTTCCTGAAAGATCCTGATTGATTCCGATTAATTCTTTAACCGAATTGGTACTTTCTGTTCCTTCATACGATGCCATTTTAATGAATGAAACTTCGCAGGGACTTTTATATTTTTTCAGAAAATCAGCCACAACCATAAAAGCACCGTTCAGAACACCAACAAAAATGGGCGTATCATCTCCAAAATCATCTTCTACCTGCGCCACTATTTTAGATAAAGCAAAATCAATTTCTTTAGCCGAAATAAACGGAACAAATTGTTTATCGTGAAGTTGTATCATTATTTTTGTTCTTTAAAATAATGGACAAAGATACAGAATTACTACCAAAGTGTAAGTATCAAAATTTTATAGCACTAGTACTTTTTTAAAAATGTTAAATATCAGTTAATATTTACAACCGGTTTGGAGTAACTCTTTCATAATCATTAAATTGTTGTTTGACAAATATTTAATCAAAATCACCATGAAAATTACCATACAATTATTATCTGTATCCTTATTAACTGCAATAACAGCCTGCAACGGGCAGGTAAAAAAAGAAGAAAAAGAAGCTCTGGCCAAACAGCCTGCCAATGTTGTAAAAACGGCTATAGGAAATATTACACTTCCTCCTCCCTACGCAACAGAATCTAAATCTAAAAACAGTAAAGTTATAGGCTGGCCAGAGGGGAAAACACCAAAAGCACCGGAAGGATTTACGGTTACAAAATTTGCTGACGGATTGGAGAACCCTCGTTGGTCTTACATCGGTCCAAATAATGATATTTTTGTTGTTGAAAGCGGCACAAGAGCAAGCAAAAACCAAATTATAGTCTTACGTGACAAAGATAAAGACGGTGTTTTTGAAACCCGCGAAGTCTTTTTGAAAGACCTCAACAGACCTCTTGGAATGCTTATTCTGAAAGACTTTTTTTATGTTGCCAATACCGACGGGCTTTACCGTTATCCTTACAAAAATGCTCCATTGAAATTAGAAACCCAGGGAGTCAAAATTGTTGAACTTCCGGCTGGCGGATACAACAATCACTGGACCAGAAGTCTGCTTGCCAATCCTGAAGGAACAAAAATTTATATTGGCGTGGGTTCAGGAAGCAATGTGGGGGAAAACGGAATGGATAAAGAAATTCGACGCGCAGCCATTTTAGAAATCAATCCTGACGGAACCGGAGAAAAAATTTATGCTGAAGGTCTTAGAAACCCAATGGGAATGGACTGGAATCCTGCTAATAAAAAAGAACTCTGGACTGCAGTTAATGAGCGCGATGAGCTGGGCGATGATTTGGTTCCGGATTATATTACAAGTGTAAAAAGAGGAGGTTTTTACGGATGGCCCTATTCTTATTTTGGAAACATTCCTGATCCGAGATTAAAAGGCGAGCGAAAAGACTTAGTCGATAAAGCAATTGTTCCTGATGTTCCGGTTGGTGCACATACTGCCTCTTTGGGATTGGCTTTTTATACAAAAAATGCTTTTCCGGCGAAATATAAAAACGGTGCTTTTGTAGGTCAGCACGGTTCATGGAATCGTTCTGTAATTTCCGGTTATAAGGTGTTGTTTGTTCCTTTTAAGGACGGAAAACCATCCGGAAAACCCGAAGATTTTTTAACTGGCTTTATTTCTGACGCTGATAAAGCCGAAGTTTACGGACGTCCGGTTGCAGTAACCGTTATGAATGATGGATCACTTTTGGTGAATGATGACAGCGGGAATACGATTTGGAAGGTTACTGCTAATAAATAAAAATTAAATTCCAATTTTTTTAAATTCCAAATTCCAAACTTTACGTTAATTATTTAAACACATAGAGGCACTGTATTCTGGAAGCTAAAAAATGCGTTTCACTTATTTTAAAAATACATAGCTATGTGTCTTTTTGCTAGTGAAACACCTTTATAGACAATCCAAAACTATGTTTCTATGTGTTTAAAATTTAAGACCTAAAACTAAAATTATTTCTTTATGCTCTTAAAAAAATATTTCTTTTTTCTTCTGTCAATAATGATTTTCCAAAACATATTTGCTCAAGAAGAAAAAGGCAAATCTATTACTACTGTTAAACCGGAAAAACTGGAAGAAGTTATTATCAGTTCCTTACATATTAATGACAGCCTGCAAAATGCGCCGGCCTCTATTGGCATTTTATCCAAAAAAGAGCTGATACAAAATAATGCTACTGATATCACAAATGTTGTCAACACCATTCCGGGCGTTTTTATGCAGTCTTCCAATTTTACCACAACCCGAATTTCGATTCGAGGAATTGGAGCGCGAACGCCTTATGGAACCAATAAAATCAGGGCTTTTTACGGCAGTATTCCGCTGACTTCAGGAAACAGCGAAACGGTGATTGATGATATTGATTTAGAAAACCTGAACCAGATTGAGATTATTAAAGGACCGCTTTCTAGTATCTACGGAGCAGGGTTAGGCGGAGCGATTTTGATCTCACCGCAGCTTTCAAAAAATAATGACCAAACGGCCACTGTAAGTTCTGTATTTGGTTCTTTTGGATTATTGAAAAACAGTTTGAATTATAGTCTGAATGAAAAAAAATCAAGTATAAATTTAAGTTATCATAATCTGAAATCTGATGGCTGGCGTGAAAACAGTTCTTATAAGCGTGAAGGAATTACCGTTGCCGGAGAATTATTTAGAAATAAAAACAGCAAACTGAGTTATTTTTCGAATTACACCTATTTAAAAGCATATATTCCGAGTTCGATTAATAAAACAACTTTCGAAAATAATCCGCAGGCCGGAGCACCAACCTGGGTTGCTTCAAAAGGATTTAAAGAATACAAATCGACTTTGGCAGGACTGGCTTATGATTTCAAAATCAATGATTATCTGAATAATTCCACTTCTGTTTTTATCAATTATAAAGACAGCAACGAACCACGTCCTTTTGATGTTTTGCGTCAATACACTTTTGCAGCCGGAGCGAGAACTCAGTTTTCCGGAGCTTTCAAAATTGGAAAACTGAAAAATCAATTTATTTTCGGAATGGAATATTTTACCGATAAGTACAACGGAAATACTTTTGAAAATCTATACAAACAGAACAACGAGCAAGGCAGTTTGCAAGGAAATCAATTGACTGAAACCGATCAGAAGAGGCATTTTTATAATATTTTTTCGCAAATCAGATCGCTGCTTTCTGAAAAATTTGAGTTTCAATTTGGTTTAAATTACAATGAAACGAATTTTGAACTGACTAACTTTCTTCCTCAAAAAACGGCAAATGAAAAATACAGTTATGATGGAATTTTTTCGCCACAGCTTTCTTTATTATTCAAACCAAATCAACAGCAAACACTATATTTTTCAGCAAGCCGTGGATTTTCCCTTCCTGCGACAGAAGAAACACTGACAAGTGAAGGAAAAATCAACACCAACATTAAACCTGAAAACGGCTACAATTTTGAAGTTGGAGGAAAATTTTACTTTTTCAGTAAAAACCTTTATACCGAATTTGCAGTATATCGAATGGAAATTAAAGATTTACTGGTTGCTAAAAGAATTGGCGATGATCAATATGAAGGTGTAAATGCCGGAAAAACATTGCATGAAGGAGTCGAAATTACGTTGAAGCACAATTGGCAAATCAATTCCTTCTTAAACCTGAACTCATACATTGGCGGTTCTGTTGGAAAATATGAGTTTAAAGAATTTGTGGATAACGGAAACAATTATTCCGGAAATAAACTGACCGGAGTTCCATCCGATAAAATCAATGCCGGCCTGATTTTCAATACCCGTTTAGGAATTTATCTGAATGCAGACTATCAATTTGTTGATGAAATTCCGATGAACGATTCGAACACTGCTTTTTCAGATTCTTATAGTATTGTAAATTTAAAAACTGGTTATCGTTTTGAAATTCTGCCTAATCTAAATACCAATTTAGCTTTTGGAATCAATAATGTGACCAATGAAAAATATGCTTCTTTAATTTTACCAAATGCACTTCCGGTCGGGACTTCATCTCCGAGATATTATTATCCCGGACTTCCTGTAAATTACTACGGAACTGTATCCTTAAATTATTTATTTTAGTGGCTGAATCATTAAACTATAAAAATGCTTTCTGAACTGCAGCAAAAACTGGATTATGTAAATGCTTACAGGGAAAATCGGCTAATAGCTGCACAGGATATTTTAGAAAATCCTGCACTTTTCAGTGAATTAGTTTCAATCTGTTTTACGCCTTCAGACAAAAACAATCATAAAGCCTGCTGGATTTTAGAATTTGTTTCTTACGAAGAATTGCTTTGGCTGCAGCCGCATCTTGATTTTTTTTGTTCTAATTTGAAGGTTTTGAAAGATGAAAGTTCACTTCGCCCCGTCGCAAAAGTCGTTCAGCTTTTAGTCAAGTCACATTATCAAAAAGACGAAAACAAAATCTGTTTATCCGAAGAAAATCTTCAGGACTGCATAGAAGCGAGTTTTGACTGGCTGATTAATGATGTAAAAGTTGCTACAAAAGCCTATTCGATTAGGACTCTATACCTTTTGGGCAAGCATTATGACTGGATTCATCCTGAACTAAAAGTCATTCTTGATAAAGATTTTGGAGATCATTCCGCAGCATACAAGGCCGTTGCTAAAGAAGTTTTGAAGAAAATAAAATAGTGTTTTTTCGCAATTCAATCCTTTAAAGTATCTTTGCAAAAACATAACGCAAAATGAATTATTTTTCTTCTGATTTTAAATTAGGAATATTAGGCGGCGGACAATTGGGTAAAATGCTTTTGTTCGACACCAGAAAATTTGATATACAAACTTACGTTTTAGATCCGAGTGAAGAAGCACCGAGTAAAATTGCCTGCAACAAATTTTTTCAGGGCGATTTAATGGATTATGAAACGGTTTACAACTTCGGGAAACAAGTTGATGTTTTGACTTTTGAAATCGAATTGGTAAACCTTGAAGCTTTAACGCAATTAGAAAACGAAGGCTTAAAAGTATATCCCTCTCCTAAAACCTTAAAAGGAATTCAGAATAAAGGAATCCAAAAGCAATTTTACGCAGCTAACAATATCCCAACTGCTCATTTTGAACGATTCGAAAATTTAGAGAGTCTAAAATCTAAAATCAACGATCTAAAATTGCCATTTGTATGGAAATGTACTGAATTTGGTTATGATGGAAATGGCGTAAAAGTCATTCGCCAAGTTTCCGATTTAGACAGTCTTCCAAATGTAGAATGTATTGCCGAAACGATGGTTCCGTTCAAAAACGAACTGGCGGTAATTGTGGTAAGAAATCCGTCAGGAGAAATCAAAACCTATCCGGTTGTCGAAATGGAATTTCATCCGGAAGCTAACCAAGTAGAATACGTAATCTGTCCGGCAAGAATCGATGAAAAAGTTGCCGAAAAAGCCAGAGCAATTGCTTTAAATGTTTCAGAAAAATTCAATCACGTTGGACTTTTGGCTGTTGAAATGTTTCAAACCAATGAAGATGAAATTTTGGTAAATGAAGTTGCTCCGCGTCCACACAATTCTGGACATTACTCAATCGAAGCAAGTTATACTTCTCAATTTGAAAATCATTTACGTGCTATTCTAGATCTTCCATTAGGAAACACAGACAGCAAAGTAGCCGGAATTATGGTAAATTTAGTTGGTGCCGAAGGTTTTTCCGGAGATGTCGTTTATGAAAACATAGAAACCATTTTAGGATGGAACGGTGTCACACCACATATTTATGGTAAAAAACAAACCCGCCCTTTCAGAAAAATGGGCCACGTTACGATTGTAAATGAAAATATGCAGGAAGCGAGAAGGATTGCTGAGGAAGTTAAGAATACTATTAAAGTGATTAGTGAATAATAATTAGTGATTAGTCACTGTTTATAACTTAAAACAAAATAAACAGTTTTCAGTATCGGTTTTCAGTTTCCAAAAACTTGAAACTTGAAACTTGAAACCTGAAACCTGAAACCTGAAACAAAAAAACAAAAACACAATGAGCAAAGTAGCTATTATAATGGGAAGCATCTCTGACATGCCAGTTATGCAGGATGCAATCGACATATTAAAACAATTTAATATTGAAGTTGAAGTAGATATCGTTTCGGCACACAGAACGCCGGAGAAATTATTCGATTTCAGTAAAAATGCACACGATCGCGGGATTTCAGTAATTATTGCCGGAGCGGGCGGTGCGGCACATTTACCAGGAATGGTGGCTTCGATGTCTCCGCTTCCTGTAATTGGAGTTCCTGTAAAATCTAGTAATTCTATTGATGGCTGGGATTCTGTTTTATCGATTTTGCAAATGCCGGGTGGCGTTCCTGTTGCAACAGTGGCGCTAAACGGAGCAAAAAATGCCGGAATCTTAGCAGCACAAATCATCGGAAGCCATGACAAAAAAGTTTTGGATACGATTATTGCTTACAAAGAAGAGTTGAAAGCTGCGGTTAACAAAGCGGCTGAAGGTTTGAAAAAATAATTTCGCAGAGATACACAAAAAAGACACAGAGGCGCACAAAATTTTTGTGAATCTCTGTGTTTTTTCTTTGAGATTCTTTGCGGTATAGACCTTTAGAATTATTAACGATTCATTATAAAAAAGTCTAAAAGAAAAACTTAACTTTGAGAAAAAAGCAAAATGAACATTCAAACTTCTAAAATAGAACTTGCTAAAATTGTTTTAGACATTGATAATCCTGATTTAATTCAGGAGATTGTTGACTTAATTCAATCTAAAGGAAGCCTTTCAGAAGAACAAAAAAACAATATAAATGAGGCTATTTATTCTTTAGATAATAATGAAGGTATTTCTCATGATGTGGTGATGGAAGAAACCAAAAATCGTTATTCAAAATATTTTAAATAATGACTGTAATTTGGGCTCCACAAGCTAAAAAAGACTTTTGGAACAACATTGATTATTTAGAAGCAGAATGGTCTGAAAAAGTTGCTTTTGGTTTCATCGAAAAAGTAAATACCACAATAGAACTTCTAAAAAATGATAATGTTTTATTTATAAAAACCAACTTCAAAAGCGTTTATAAAATTGTCATTACCAAACATATTTCACTTTATTATCGTATCGAAAACACTAATTTAGAATTACTTTGTTTTTGGAATACTTTTCAGGATACGAAGAAATTCAGATTATGATTTTCTAATTTATATTTTTAAACATTATATTTTAAAATGAGCATCTTAACACAATATTTCAATACCAAACACAACACAGCACCTTTTTCGCAAATTAAAATCGAAGATTATTTTCCGGCTTTTCAGGAAGGAATTGCTTTGGCGAAAGCCGAAATTGATAGCATCGTAAATAATCCTGAAGCACCAACATTTGAAAACACCATTCTTGCAATGGAGTTTTCGGGTGATATTCTCGATCGTCTTTCGAGCATTTTCTTCAATTTAAATTCGGCTGAAACGAATGACGAAATGCAGAAAATTGCTCAGGAAGTTTCTCCTTTACTGGCTGAATTCGGAAATGATATTACACTAAATGCGGAATTATTCGCCAAAATAAAAGCGGTTTACAATCAAAAAGAAAGTCTGAACCTCAATCCGGAACAAACTACGCTTTTAGACAAAAAATACAAAAGCTTCTCCAGAAACGGAGCTAATCTTGCCGAAGAAAAAAAGACCGCTTACGCGAAATCGACAAAGAATTATCGAAATTGAGTTTACAGTTTGGCGAAAATGTTTTGGCTGAAACCAATAACTTCGAATTGCATTTAACTGATGAAAGCGATTTAGCCGGATTACCGGAAGGTACAATCGAAGCTGCCCGCTTATTAGCCAAAGAGAAACAAAAAGAAGGCTGGATTTTTACTTTAGATTATCCTAGTTATGTTCCGTTTTTGACTTATGCTGATAATCGCGAACTGCGTAAAAAAATGACTATTGCTTTTGGAGCAAAAGGTTTTCAAAAAAATGAATTCAACAACGAAGAAAATGTTCTGAAAATTGCTAAACTTCGTCATGAAAGAGCCAATTTATTAGGATATAAAACCCACGCTCATTTTGTTCTGGAAGAAAGAATGGCACAAAGCCCGGATAAAGTTTTTACTTTTTTGAATGATTTACTGGCGAAAGCTAAACCTGCAGCGCAAAAAGAATTTGCAGAACTGACTTCTTTTGCAAAAGAATTAGACGGAATCGAACAATTGGAAAAATGGGATGGAGCTTATTATTCTGAAAAATTAAAACAACAGCTTTTCAATTTGGATGATGAAAAACTAAAACCGTATTTTCAATTGGAAAAAGTTTTAGAAGGTGCTTTTACAGTTGCCAATAAACTTTTCGGATTGACTTTTACTGAAGTTTTTGACATTGATAAATACCATGAAGAAGTTTCAACTTATGAAGTTCGGGATGCTGATAATAATTTGGTTTCGATTTTCTACGCTGATTTCTTCCCAAGAAAAGGAAAAAGAAACGGTGCCTGGATGACTTCATTTAAGTCGCAATATGTAAAGAATGGCGTAAACGAAAGACCTCATATTTCGAACGTTTGTAATTTTACAAAACCAACTGAAACAAAACCATCTTTATTGACTTTTAATGAAGTAACGACTTTATTCCACGAATTTGGTCACGGCTTACACGGAATGCTGGCAAACACTACATACCCGAGTTTATCCGGAACTTCTGTTTATTGGGATTTCGTAGAATTACCAAGTCAGATTATGGAAAACTGGTGTTACGAGCCTGAAGCTTTGGCTTTGTTTGCGAATCATTATGAAACTGGAGAAATTATTCCTATTGAGTATGTTCAGAAAATTAAAGAAAGTGCCAGTTTCCAGGAAGGTTTAGCGACATTGCGTCAATTAAGTTTTGGATTATTGGATATGGCATGGCACGGACAAGATCCGACAGGAATTACTGATTTAAAAGCTTTCGAAACCGAACAATTTGCCAATACGCAATTGTATCCGGATGTAAAAGAAAATGCTATGAGTATAGCTTTTTCACATATTTTCCAGGGCGGTTATTCTTCCGGATATTACAGCTACAAATGGGCAGAAGTTCTGGATGCAGATGCTTTTGAATATTTTCAGGAAAATGGAATCTTCAACACAGAAATAGCGAAAAAATTTAAAGATAATGTGCTTTCTAAAGGTGGAACAGAACATCCGATGATTTTGTACAAACGTTTCAGAGGTCAGGAACCAAAGCCTGAGGCTTTGTTGAAAAGAGCGGGATTGTTGTAGATCTCTGACTTCTTAGAGGAATAAATAGTAAAACCGGAGCAGCAATACTTCGGTTTTTTATTTCTTGGCTTTAGCCATAAAAATAATTTTACTTATCTTGACTTAAATTTTGGCTTAATCTTATAAAAAAATTCAGTTTGAAAAAGTATTTAAAAATAGCATTTTACCTTGCCATTATCGGATTGATTACAATTATTTCTGTAAACTATCACGTAAAATCATCTACCAAAAAGTATATTCATCATTCTTTGAGAAGGTTTCCTAAAAATGATGTTGGAATTATTTTTGGCGCCGGAATCAACGGGGATCAGCCCAGTAAATATCTTAAGGACAGACTCGATGCCGGAATCCGTTTGTACAAAGCAAAAAGAATCAATAAAATATTACTTTCAGGAGATAATGGCCGCGAGGAGTACGATGAATTAACAGTGATGAAAAACTATTGTTACCGACATGGAGTTGACACCACAAAAATTTTTATTGATTATGCCGGTTTCGATACCTATTCTACCCTGTACAGAGCGAAATATATTTTTAAAATAAAAAAGGCAACTTTAATCTCTCAAAAATATCATTTAAACAGAGCGATTTATATTGGAAAACAACTTGGAATAAAATCTGTTGGTTATTCTGCAAATAAAGGAGAATACCGCGGTTACGAATATGTCTGCTTCCGGGAATATTTATCTACTTTCAAGTCTTTTTTTGATGTTTTGCGAAATCGTGAACCACACTTTTTAGGCAATCCAATAAATATTAACGGTCCTTCAAATTATTCCAAAGAAGACAAACGATAAAAAAACAAAACCCTACGAATTAACTGTAGGGTTTGTAGTTTAAAGACAAGATAGAAATCTTCATTATTTACTCTTTTTCTAAAACCCGTTTTGCCAGTTTTCCAACTGTTAATCCCTGAACAACAATTGAAAATAAAACGACAATATAAGTTACTTCTAGCAACAGGTTTTTATATTCTCCTTCAGGCATAGAAAGCACCAGTGCAATTGAAACTCCACCGCGAATTCCGCCCCAGACCAGAACCATCAAAGAACCTTTGTTGTAGGCTGATCTGATTCCAAAAAACTTAAATATATCGAAAAATTGCCATGGCAAAACTATAGAGGTCAATCTTGAAAAAAGTACTATAAAAATGGCAACAAAACCTGTTAGTAATTGTTTGTTCAAATCTGGCAGCAATAACAATTCAAAACCAATAAATAAAAATAAAACAGCATTTAGTATTTCATCGATAAGTTCCCAGAACTTTCCCAGATAGTCTTTAGTAACTTCACTCATGGCTACTTTTTTACCATAATTCCCAATAATCAATCCCGCAACTACCATTGCCAGCGGACTTGAAACGTGAAGGCTCTGGGCAACTAAAAACCCTCCTGTTACTATCGAAAGCGTGATTAAAACCGAAACTTTATAATCATCTATTTTCTTCATAACCTTCGATGCTGTAAATCCGAAAACAACTCCCAATAAAAGTCCTCCAATTCCCTCCTTGATAAATAACCAGGTAATCGAGCCTAAAGTTGCATCAAATGTAGGATCAGTAGCCATTTTAAGAACAACCGCAAACATCACTACTGCTACTCCATCATTAAATAAAGATTCGCCAACGATTTTGGTTTCTATTCTTTTAGGGACTTTAGCCTCTTTCAAAACTCCCAACACCACAATTGGGTCAGTTGGAGATATTAATGTTCCGAAGACTAAACAAAATATATAAGGAATTTTTATTCCTAAAATTGGCGCGATGTAATAAAGCAGGATTGAAATGATTAAAGCTGATAGTACAACGCTTATAGTAGAATAAATCATAATGGGAACTTTCTGCTCTTTAAGATCAGACATATTTACATGAAGTGCTCCTGCAAATAAAAGAAAGTTCAACATTGCGCCCATTAAAATCGCATTGAAATCAAATTCTTTTATCAAATCAAAAAAATGTTTTGTAGTCGCAGGAAAATAAGAATCTCCTAAAAGACGAATCCCTACTGAAACCAGCATCGCAATAATCATGATTCCGATCGTTCCCGGAAGTTTTAAAAATCTTAGGTTTAAATAGGCGAAGAAAGAAGCCAGTACAATAAGTACCGAAAAGGTGTAGTATAATTCCATAAAAAAGTGATTTTTACAAAAATATCTTTCCCTTTCCTTAAATAAAAGTTCAAATCTTCAATTAACATAAATTTACAACTCTTAAAAAATAATTTTTAAATTATTGCCGTGAAAAAGATTAACGATAAAAACTCTTCAATAAAATTTAATCTGCGAATGGATAAACAACTTCAACCGCTATTAATTGACAGGAAGAATTTGTAATGTCATAATCAGGAGGGATGTATCCTGGTGGCGGTGGTTTAATGATTACTGATACAGTTGTATTCGTTTCAGATTCAATTTCGCACATATAAGGTGATGTATCTGATGGATTTCCTATTGGTTTTCCAAGAAAACTAAAATTTGATAATTTATTTTCCTGAAAGTAATTTTTCACTTTTTTTACATTGCAGTCTACAAATGTTATATATAATTCTAGAAATTGACTGAAAACAATACCTTTTATATATCCGAAATCTCCACCTTCTTTAAAATTAAAATTTGGCTCGCTATTAAACACATAACCCGTAATATCTAGTGGAGGCGGATATCCGTGTTTAATTGCTTCTTTTACTGGTTCAGGATTCATCCAGCCGGTATTTGACAGAATATCAAAAGGTACAGGATTTATTCCCGTCAGCGGTTTAATAACAGGATTATTGATGATTGCTCTTACGATGTAGGATGAACCCGAGAATGTTTTTTTAAAAACACTGCTAATTTCTCCGCTTTCCAAAGTATTAGACAAAAATTTTAATGGTGAGATAGTTTTTTCTTCTAAATCCTGCATCTTAACTTTCAAAAGATCTAAAGGTAATTTATCTACATCGCTTTTATTTGTATACGAAACAACGGGCGAATTACTCAACTGAGTAATAATGTCTTCAGGCATAGGATTAAAAGCTAATCCAGGAATTAAGCTGCTTGATCCTGTCAAAGGGAGCCCTTTATTTTCGTTGGTAGGTATTTTCAAATTATAAATTATAATAGCTATTGTATGAGCTGCATAAGCAATTTCTGCTGTAACTGCCCCAGCGGTATCTGAGAGCTTATAAATTTCTATCATTAATTCCTTCATTTCTTTAGGAACTGTTTCTGGAATCTTATTATAAATTTTTCCAAATTCATCGATATGATCGTAAGGATATGACGGATCATTTTTTAATATCAGAATATATTCAGGATTAATCCATACTGTATTTAATACATCAGTAATTTGAATTAATGCAATGTTTGTGTTTGTTTCATTTAGTTTTAAAACACCTTTTGGTTTAAAATCATTTATATAAGTATTCCACAATGACGTAATTTTTCTTACTGTAGTTGAAACGTCTCTATATATTTTTTCTTGTGATGCTTTGTCTTTTTGAGATAATTGATAACCCAATTTCAGATAAACGCTTAGATAGCTGTTTATAAATGAGTCTGATGACAAACCCACTTGTTTTACACCATACTGCATTCCTTGTCCTGATACTCTTTGGTTTAAAAAATTATTATATAAGCTAGCATTAACAGCCCCATTAACAGGGCTTTTATAATAAAAAGAAGCCTGCCCGCTTGATGTTCCTGTTAAAAATTGCAGTTTGCCTGATTTTGACAGCTGCAAAATAATATTAGACATATATTCTGCGTAAATTGGATATTCTGGAGTATCATCAGGCACATATTTAGCGTATGCACTGTCATCAATGTCCTTTAGAAAAGTTTCCATTATTAATTTCATTTAAATTATAAAATTGAAGCATAATGACAAGAGGGTTATCAATCATTGAGCATGATTAACAACCCTCTTTTTAAGTTATTTCAAGAACTATAAATTAGGCAAAAGGATATTGTACCCCTACTGCAACTAATTGAGATAATGATTGAATGATACTGTCAGTTCCAGGAATATACCCAGGAGCTTCTGGTTTTACAGTAACTTTGATAGAAGTAGCCGTTTCTTCACTATAAGTATAGCTGTAGCTTAAAGATTGACTTGCACCTCCTAAACGAATCCCTAAAAAGTATACGCCAGTATCAACATGCTCTTCAAAATATTTTCTGACTTGTTTGCTGTCACATTTTTCGAAACTAATACTGATTTCAAGAAATTGGCTAAATACTAATGAATTAACATATCCAAAATCTTCACCTTCTCCAAATTTAAAATTTGGTTCACTGTTAAACACATAACCAGTAATACCTGTTGGTGCCGGATATCCATTTTTGATTGCGTCTTTTGCTGGAGAAGTTGACATCCAGCCTTGTTTAGTTGAGATGTTGTAAAGTAATGGACTGCTGCTCATAAGCGGGCTCAGTGTCGCATTATTAATTACGATTTCTACTCTAAAGTCTGAACCTGAATAGGTATTTTCAAAAATACTTGATTTTACTCCTCCACTTGCTCCAAAAGAAAAGAATGACAAGAATGGAATTCTGATTCCTCCACCTGCAGAAGCTTGAACATCTAATGTCGTTTCGCTAGATCTTGTAATCTTTCTTGAAAATCGATATATAGAAGAAGGTGGATTAGCTCTAAGCTGCGCAACTAAAGCATTTGGTCTCGCTGGCTCAAAAAGTAATCCAGGAATTGGATTATTTGATCCGGTAATTGGCATTCCGCCATTTCCAGAAGCACCTAATGTCGGGTTTTGAATATTATTGATAATACCTGCAAGAGTTTGTGTTGCATTTGCAATATCAGCAGTAATAGCTCCTGCTGCACCAGACTTGTTAAACACTTCAATTATATAGTCTCTCATCTGTTTAGGAACTGAGACTGGCATTTCATTGTAGATTTTACCAAAGTCATTCAGATGAACATAAGGATAAGAAGGATCTTTTCTTATTAGATCTTTGAAGTCAGGATTAACCCAAACTGTATTCAAAGTATTAGTCATTTGTACCAAAGCTATATTGGTATTAGTGTCATTAAGCTTATTCACATCTTTTGGCTGAATTGCATCCCACCAATTGTTCCAAATCGTAGTAAGTGATCTTACAGTTGATGCAACAGCAGAATTAATTTCTTGCTGAGTTGCCTTATCAGCTGGAGATAATTGATATCCTATTTTTGTATAAACACTAAGATAACTGTTAGTAAAGGACTCTTGTGTAAGACCAACTTGATCAACATCATTAAGTTTTCCTTCTCCTTTAATTCTCTGGTTCAATACATTATTATATAAAGTTCCATTAACTGCACTTGTTACGTCATCTAAAAAGAAGAAAGATGCTTGTGCACTTGAAGTATTAGTTAACAATTTCAATTTTCCTGGATTAGGAAGCTGCTTAATAATATTTGACATATATTCTGCATAAACATCATATTCTGCTGGTGTACCAATAGCATTTACCGTTACCTTCTCGTGTAAAATTTCTTGTAAAGTTTCCATAATATTAACTTGTTTGTTGGTTTGTCCTTACTCATGAGGCTTTTCAGGTTGCGCCTAGCATTATTTTCTGAATGCTAACAGTTCGTTTTTTTAGTGGGTCTGCTCCACTGCAATTGATTTTCTATTTGTAAAAATATGTCTGATAAACAGATAATTAAATATATAATGTTGTAAAAAGAAGATTCCTTGTTATAAAATGCAAAAAACAAGGCATAAGATTATTCTTTAAGAAAAATCACTCTTCAAGAACAAACTTTCAATTATTTTTGAAAGTTTAAAAACTTTACTTACATTTGCTTCATGGAATTCAAAGAAGCAAAAAATAAGTTTGTTCAAAACTGGGGGGCATTAGGTTCTCAATGGGGCATTAATAAAACTATGGCACAGATTCATGCTTTATTAATGGTCTCCAACGAACCTGTTTCTATGGAAGAAATTATGGAGGAATTACAGATTTCCAGAGGAAACGCCAGTATGAACCTTCGTGCTTTAATGGATTGGGGAATTGTTTACAAGGAATACAAAGCCGGAGAACGTAAAGAGTTTTTTACTGCCGAGAAAGATTTAGACGAATTAGCGGTAAAAATTTCGAGAGAAAGAAGTAAAAGAGAAATCAAACCAGCGCTAAAAATCTTAAAAGAAGTTTCTACTATTGAAGCAAAAGATTCAGCGGAAGAAAAACATTTTGTAGATCAGACTACTAAATTGTACGACTTTGTGTTAAAAGCTGATAATATGTTGGATAAAATGACTGAATTCAATGATAACTGGCTAGGGAAATTGGTTATGAAAATCATGAAGTAATTCTACAACTTAAAAAAATTTAAATAAAACTTTCATTTTTTTCTGAAAGTTTAAAACAAACTATAATTATGAAAATTTTAAACTACATGAACATTTTTTTAGTTGGAATTTCAATTATCCTTATTGCTTTAGGTTTTATAACAAAAGAAAGCAGTGGAAATTTAATTGGTTATGGGTTAATGTTTACACCAATAATTGGGTTGTTTCAAGTTGTTTCAGGTGTATCACTTTTATTTTACGACCCCAAAGACAACATGCTAAAATGGTATTTATCTGGTGTGTGCTTATTTTTCTTTTGTTGGATATGCAACTCAAATATTATCTATATGCCTATTTTGGAATTTACTCAATTTGCCCTTCCTCCAATATTGGCAATATATTTTTCTGTATTAATTTATAAAAAAGCTAATATATGAACCTCAACATCATTGCCTATATCATTTATCTCAGCATTACAATATTTATTATCCTGAGAGTTGGAAAAATCTGCTACAAAAACGGAAATATTTATGTCGCAGAACTGATTCCAAATCACGCTGATATCTGTCAAAAAATCAATCAGGTTTTACTATTAGGCTACTATCTTTTAAATATTGGCTATTGTGCCATGACATTGATTTCCTGGCAAAAGATAATATCGCTCACGCAATTGACTGAAATCATCTGCTTCAAAACGGCTGTTATTATTTTTATTATATCAGTCCTCCATTATTTAAACATTATAATTATAACAAAGTACATTCATAAACTCATTAAATAACAACTAAAATCAAATATTATGGAAACTACAAAAATCTTAATCGGTTACAGTATTTATTTACCAATTGCATTATTCCTTACTTATTATGTTTCTAAAACGCTTTTCAAAAATGGCAAAATCTTTATGCTGGATATTTTTAAAGGCCGTGAAGATATAGCCGATGCAACGAACAGACTTTTTGAAACCGGTTTTTATCTTTTAAATATTGGTTTTGCGCTTATGATTCTTCAAATGAATATCAGTGAAAACAGTTATCAGGAATTAATCGAAAAATTAAGTTATAAAATTGGCGGATTTTCTATTTATCTGGGAATTATGTTGTTCTTTAATTTGTATTTCTTTTTTAGAGGAAAAAGAAAAGCCAAAGAAGCGCAGCAAGAAGAAAGATTGGTTTTTAAAGCTTAATATTTAAAATATTCACCACGAATTCACGAATTGAAAAATGAAAATCAAAAATTCGGGAATTTGTGGCAAAAAAATTACACAAATGAAAAAACTCGTAATTGCAGCAGGAACCGGATTTTTAGGACAGGCTCTTATAAATCATTTCAAAGATAAATTTGAGGAAATCGTAATACTGACCAGAGGAAACTCAAAAACAATTAACAGAATTAAACATGTAAACTGGAATGCCAAAACATTTTCAGGATGGGAAAAGGAATTGGAAAATGCAACAGTTTTAATCAATCTTGCCGGAAAATCAGTAGATTGCCGTTATACCAAAGAAAACAAAAAAGAGATTCTTTTATCCCGAATTGAAAGCACCAAAATTCTGAACAAAGCAGTTTTGAATTGCAAAAACCCGCCGAAACACTGGCTGAATTCATCGACAGCAACCATCTATCGTTTTTCATTAGACAAACAAATGGATGAAACGGATGGCGAAATCGGAAATGATTTCTCTATCAATGTGGCGCTTTCATGGGAAAAAGCGTTCTTTAAAACTGAAACGCCAAAAACCTTAAAAACTGCTTTGCGAACTTCTATTGTTTTAGGAAAAAACGGCGGTGCTTTTATTCCGCTGAAGACTTTAGCAAAAACTGGTTTTGGCGGAAAACAAGGAAAAGGAAATCAGTTTGTCAGCTGGATTCATGAAGAGGATTTTGTAAATGCGGTTGATTTTATCATTCAAAAAGAAATGACAGGAGTTGTAAATCTTGTTTCTCCACAACCCATTCGAAATGCTGATTTCATGCAGAAACTTAGAAAAGCCGTTGGTTTTCCTTTTGGCATTCCTATGAGTAAATTTTTATTGGAAATCGGTTCATATTTTATTCGAACAGAAACGGAACTGGTTTTGAAAAGTCGAAATGTGATTCCGAAACGATTATTGGAAAATGGTTTTGAATTTAAGTTTTTAAGTATTGACAAGGCTTTTCAAAATTTATTACACTAATGACAACCATAAACTAACCACAAAAATAAATGCTCCGTTAAAAACCGTTTTTGATGTCTCCCGAAACATTGAAATTCATCAACAATCTACAGCTTCAAATGAAAAAGCGATTGCCGGTGTGACTTCTGGTTTAATTAGTTTAAATGAAACCGTAACCTGGCGTGGCAAACACTTCGGATTTTACCTGACTCATAAAAGCCGGATCACAGTAATGACTTTTTATGATTATTTTGTAGATGAAATGGAAGAAGGAAAATTCAAAACGTTCAAAAATGAGCATTTTTTTAAAGAAATAAACGGAGTCACCATAATGACAGATCAACTGCACTATGAAACTCCGTTTGGCATTATCGGAAAATTATTCGATACTCTGTTTTTAAAAAAACATCTGATTTATTTTCTATTGGAAAGAAATAAAACTCTCAAAAAAATAGCTGAAAATAAATAGAGTAATCCAAAACAACAACTTTAATCCCCGTCAAAATGGATTAACTTTCCCCCAAAAAAGCATAATCTGTTAGCGGTTATTAGTGTTTAGCACGAACAAACTCTTTAAACGATTTAATTTTTTCTTAATCTTAAAAATACTCTCGTAATAGAAAAGACTAGCTTTTTTTAAAATATATTTAATAGCTGAAATTACTTATACTAATTCAGCCTGGTTTACAGCTTTTACGGGTACATCTTCCACATTATGTCCAAAATATGAAAAACCACCAGTACCATTCCATTCGTTGTCTATAGCTAAATGAGCATCAAAATTTGCTAAAAAAGATCCAATTGCCGGTGACGGAACTGCATGCACATACTGTCCTCTTA
Source organism: Flavobacterium gyeonganense (assembly GCF_029625295.1). Classification (NCBI taxonomy): domain Bacteria; kingdom Pseudomonadati; phylum Bacteroidota; class Flavobacteriia; order Flavobacteriales; family Flavobacteriaceae; genus Flavobacterium; species Flavobacterium gyeonganense. The sequence goes on from NZ_CP121112.1 coordinate 1,409,358, forward strand.
AACCAACAACCTGAGTAACATTTCCTATGCCGGTTGCAAATATCTTTCCAGTTACTGGTACTACGATATGACTATCAGGACCTTGTACAGCCTGAGTAATTACCACTGTACCTGATACAGAATGCTGTGATGGTACTACTACTAAGCTAAATGATGCAACTGGAGCACCTGGCATTCCAACATTTCCGATTGTGCCTTTTGCTAAATAAGCACCTGCTAATAAATCTGACATAACTTTCAATTTAATATTTTCTTACTCGTAAGGCTTTTCAGAACCGCCTCGTTTTTTTAGTGGGATCTGCTCCACTGATTTTCATTACACATTCTATTCAATACCAAAAACAACTGAACAATAATGTGTTATACATTCTATATCAAAACTATATATGATTTATAGGGTTTAATTAAAAAATGTTATAAGATGGAAATTATTGGTCATGAAAAGATGAAAAATTCACATGAAGTTATTAAAAGAGGCAGGATCATTGGCTTAAAAAATAAATACTACTCCCTCAAGAAGCAAACAATGAAATCTATCAAAAATGATTTTATAATTTACAGAAACATAATCATAAGCCACCAAAGAATCGGTACGCTTTCGACCCAGAAAGAAGTATAATATTTAGAACGGCTGGGATTTGCAAAGAAAATAAAAAGCATCAGCATTATAACCATAATAAGATTTATTATAGCATCACGGTAATTAAATGTAGAAATCAAAATTTCTAAAAACCAAAACGGAATCAGTAATAAAAAACCCAAAAGTTTAGTTCTTTTTACTCCAATTGTTTGTGGAACGGTTTGCAAATGCGGGTCATCATTGGCTAAATCAATAATTTCAAAAACCAAAATCAGTACAAAAACCAATACGAAACGCTGAATCGATTTTATAAAAAAATCAGATGTTAATCCTTCTCCCGCATTGATTAAAGGCAAAACCAATGTTGCCCCCACCCAGCAAATGGCCACAATGTAAATTTTTACGCCCGCCCAGTTTCTGGCATTTCTTCTATTGGGAAAAAATGGAAGCGTATAAAGTGCCGTAACAGCAAAAATTGCGAAGGAGACAATTTGAGTAATTTGCTCTAATTGCAGAAAGTAATAACCGGACAAAATCACCGAAATAAAACTTAAAACAGCAATAATTTTCAGCTGAATTCCGATTGGATTTTTCTTAACACGAACCAGCGCATCATATTTAACAAAATTATACCCCACAATTGTTCCAAAAAAAACAAACAGAGCCATCGCTTCATTATACTCAATATGAAATACATGAAATGTGATATGTACCAAAGCATAACACGACAAAGCCACGTGAATACTGCTGTTTAAGTAAAAATCGAATATCTGTTTCAATAGTTTCATCCTTCAAATCTAATCAATTGTTAACAAACCCGCCTATTGGTTGAAAAATTCATAAAAATTGAAGTTAAAAATACCCATTAAATTATTAATAATACTTAATTTTGCGCCACAAAAAAACAACACATTTACTATAAAATGTAATAAAGCTTGTGTTCTTCTGAACAAATTAAAGAATACAAACATAAAATTACATTCTTTTAAAAATTAGATAGCTACAAATGAGAACAGATGCTTTTGCTTTAAGACACATTGGACCAAGAGAAACCGATCTTCCGTACATGTTGAAGACCATTGGAGTTGACTCGATTGAACAACTGGTTTATGAAACACTTCCGGATGACATTCGTCTAAAAGCACCTTTGAATTTAGATCCTGCAATGACAGAATTCGAATATGCCAATCATATTCGTGACTTAGGGAAGAAAAACAGAACATTTAAATCTTACATTGGTTTAGGTTATCACCCGACTATCGTCCCGGCTCCAATTCAGAGAAATATTTTTGAAAACCCAGGATGGTATACAGCTTATACACCTTATCAGGCAGAAATTGCTCAGGGACGTTTGGAAGCTATTTTGAATTTCCAGACTACTGTTATCGAATTAACCGGAATGGAAATCGCAAACGCTTCTTTACTTGATGAAGGAACGGCTGCTGCAGAAGCTATGGCGTTATTATTTGACGTTCGTACTCGTGACCAAAAGAAAAACAATACACACAAATTCTTCGTTTCTGAAGAAATTTTACCTCAAACTTTATCTGTACTTCAAACACGTTCAACTCCAATCGGAATTGAATTAGTTATTGGAAACCACGAAACTTTTGATTTCTCAAATGAGTTTTTTGGAGCGATTTTACAATATCCGGGAAAATACGGTCAGGTAAACGATTACAGAGCTTTTGTTGCTAAAGCAAAAGAAAACGAAATAAAAGTGGCTTTTGCTGCTGATATTTTATCATTAGCAACTTTAACTTCTCCGGGAGAAATGGGAGCGGCTGTTGTTGTAGGAACTACTCAGCGTTTTGGTGTTCCAATGGGTTACGGTGGTCCTCACGCTGCATTTTTTGCAACTAAAGATGAATACAAAAGATCTATGCCAGGTCGTATTATCGGAGTTTCTATTGATGTAAATGGAAACCGAGCTTTACGTATGGCCTTGGGAACTCGTGAACAGCATATTAAACGTGAAAAAGCGACTTCAAACATTTGTACGGCTCAGGTTTTATTAGCCGTTATGGCTGGAATGTACGCGGTTTACCACGGACCAAAAGGCTTGAAATATATTGCAAACAAAGTTCATGCATCTGCAGTTACTGTTGCTGAAGCTTTAAATAAATTAGGAGTTTCCCAAACTAACACAGCTTTCTTTGATACTATTTTAGTAAAAGCTGACGCTCAAAAAGTAAAAACTGTTGCAGAGAAAAACAAAGTAAACTTCTTCTATCCTGATGCTGATAGTATTTCGATTTCATTCAACGAAACGACTTCTGTTGCAGACATCAACGAAATTATTGCAATTTTTGCCGAAGCTTTAGGAAAAGAAACTTTCACAGTTTCTGAATTATCAGAAGCAAGTCAATTACCGGCTTCATTAGAAAGAACATCTTCTTTCTTAACGCATGATGTTTTCAACAATCATCATTCGGAAAGTCAGTTAATGCGTTACATCAAAAAATTAGAGCGTAAAGATTTATCATTGAATCACTCAATGATTTCATTAGGTTCTTGTACAATGAAATTAAACGCAGCTTCAGAAATGTTGCCTTTATCAATGCCAAACTGGAACAGCATTCACCCATTTGCACCAGTTGACCAAGTAGAAGGTTACATCACAATGCTTAAAAGATTAGAACAGCAATTGAATGTAATTACTGGTTTTGCCGGAACAACTTTACAGCCAAACTCTGGAGCTCAGGGAGAATATGCTGGTTTAATGGCAATTCGTGCTTACCACATGTCAAGAAACGAAGGGCATCGTAATGTATGTTTGATTCCTTCATCGGCTCACGGAACAAACCCTGCTTCTGCAGCGATGGCTGGAATGAAAATCATAGTTACTAAAACGACTCCAGAAGGCAATATTGATGTAGAAGATTTAAGAGAAAAAGCGATTGAACATAAAGATGATTTATCTTGTTTGATGGTAACGTATCCTTCTACTCACGGCGTTTTTGAATCTTCAATTATTGAAATCACAAAATTAATCCACGATAACGGCGGATTAGTATATATGGACGGTGCCAACATGAACGCACAAGTTGGATTAACAAATCCTGCTACAATTGGTGCTGACGTTTGTCACTTAAACTTACACAAAACTTTCGCTATTCCTCACGGAGGCGGTGGACCTGGAGTTGGACCAATCTGTGTGAACGAAAAATTAGTTCCTTTCTTACCAACAAATCCAATTTTAAATGTTGGCGGTGAGCAGGCAATTACAGCTATTTCTTCTGCACCTTACGGATCTGCTTTAGTTTGTTTAATCTCTTACGGTTATATCACAATGATGGGTGCTGAAGGATTAAAAAGTGCTACAGAACACGCAATCTTGAATGCTAACTATATGAAAGCACGTTTCGAAGGACACTATCCAATTCTTTATACAGGAGAATGCGGAAGAGCAGCGCACGAAATGATTTTAGACTGCCGTTCATTTAAAGAAAACGGAATCGAAGTTGGTGATATCGCAAAACGTTTAATGGATTACGGTTTCCACGCTCCAACGGTTTCTTTCCCGGTTGCAGGAACTTTAATGATCGAGCCTACAGAATCTGAAGATTTAGCAGAATTAGATCGTTTCTGTGATGCGCTTATCTCAATCAGAAAAGAGATTGAAGAAGCAAAAGCGGATGATAAAAACAACGTATTGAAAAATGCACCGCACACATTAGCCATGTTAACTACTGACAACTGGGATTTCCCTTATACAAGAGAAAAAGCAGCTTATCCATTAGATTACATTGCCGAAAATAAATTCTGGCCATCAGTTCGTCGTGTAGACGATGCTTACGGAGACAGAAACTTAGTTTGCAGCTGTGCTCCTATTGAAGCTTATATGGAAAATTAAAAAATAACTCCATTTTAAACAATAAAAATTTAAAAATCCCTTATTAAAGAGCTACTAATCGGTAGCTCTTTTTTGTTAGTGTAATTACTAAGTATCCTCTCTGATAAAATTGACTTTTACTTAAAACACTCATTTTATAGTTATTTCAGCACTAATTACCAATTAATCCTTTTTTCCTATTTGTATTACAATCGGTTGTTGAATTTTTAGTATTTTAATAACACCTAATAGGTTTATGTAGCAAATAAAATAGCTAAAATATTAATAATTAAAAATTTACGATTAAAAAATTTAATATTTTTCTCACAATCGGTTGTTTTTATTATTATATTAGCTAAATATTTAACCTCAAAAACCATTATTATGAAAAAAAGAATCGCATCTTTATTATTAATTAGTGTTTTAACATTTACGAGCTGTTCAAAAGATGAAGAGTCAGCAGTAATTGAAAACACAACTACAGAAAAGGATACAAAACCTACCAATCTTACCGGTAAAGTAAGTTCTAATGCTACTATTGAGCCCGCTAGTGTCCAGCAATACATTAGAGGATTTGGCGGAGCCAACATCAGGGGCTGGGTAGCTGATTTGACTGCAAGTCAAAAAGTTAAAGCTTTCTCAACCACTGAAGGTTTAGGGCTAAGCGTCCTTAGAGTCAGAATTTCTCCTAACAGCTCTGACTGGACAGCAGAAAAAGCAACAATTGATGCGGCTAAATCCTACGGAGCAACCATCATAGCGTCTTCATGGACTGCACCGGCTTCAATGAAAGACAATAACAATCTTGTGGCAGGAAAACTAAAAACGAGTTCTTATGCTGCTTACGCACAACACCTTAAAAATTTCAATACAACTGTAGGAGGAGTTGCAGCAATTAGCCCAATAAATGAACCAAACATTAATGTAAGTTATGAATCAATGGAGTTGACAGCTTCAGAAGTTGCAAATTTTGTTGCTGCCCAGGGAGATAACTGTGGTACTAAAATAATGGCCCCAGAACCTTTTAACATGAATACAACTTATATTAATACTTACCTGAGCAACACAACAGCCAAAAACAAAACCAGTTATATTGCTGGTCACATATACGGCGCAAATCCGACATATGTAAATTTTGGAAAAGAAGTATGGATGACAGAGCATATTACAGACACAAACGATGCTAATATTTGGACAGGTGCTATGAACACTGCTAAAGAAATACACAAGTGTATGGTTGCAGGTTACAGTATGTATACGTGGTGGTATATAAGAAGAAGCTATGGTCTGCTTGATGAAAACGGCAACATTACAAAACGCGGTTACGCAATGGCACATTTCTCCAGATGGATTCGTCCTGGATTTAATAAAGTTAACTGTACAGCAAACCCTTCATCTGGTGTTTATATTACGGCATACAAAAAAGACAATAAATTAGTTATTGTAGCTATAAATGACAATTCCGAAATAACGTATCAGCCTTTTAGTTACAGCAATATATCAATAACAGGGTTTAATCGCTACAAAACAACCAGTTCATCTAATTTAGCAGCTGATAATATTGCTGTTTCCGGCGGTAACTTTGGAATCAATTTGCCTGCATCAAGTATTACAACCTTGATTTCTTACTAATTTTTTCAAATTTACCTAATACATTAAAATGCTTCGATTTGTCGGAGCATTTTTTTATTATAAAGGTTCAAAATTCGTCAAAACTCTTATTTCATTGAAAAATAGACAGTATATTACTAAAAAAATTACTATTCCATAATTATATGCATGCATAATAGTTTTTATAGTTGTAATAATATATTTATTTATAAATTAGCTAAAATTTTGGAAAAAAGAAGTAATGAAAATAAAGATAATAGGTATAGGAAGCTATATTCCGCAAAAAGAAGTTAAGAATACCGATTTTGACAAACATGTTTTTTTAAATGAAGATGGAACTCCTTTTGGATATCCAAACGAAACTGTAATAAGAAAATTCAAAGGCATCACCGGAATAGAAAATCGTCGTTATGCCGAAGATCAGCATATAACTTCTGATTTAGCTTTTTTTGCAGCCGAAAAAGCCATTGCAAATGCTAATATCGACAAAGAGACTTTAGACTATATCATTTTTGCACACAATTTTGGTGATGTCAAATCCGGAACTGTTCAGTCAGATATGATTCCGAGTTTAGCAACCCGTGTGAAACATAAACTGGATATCAAAAACCCAAAATGTGTGGCTTATGATATACTTTTTGGCTGTCCGGGATGGATTGAAGGCGTATTGCAAGCGAATGCTTTCATCAAATCCGGAATGGCAAAAAGAGTTTTGGTTATTGGCGCAGAAACCCTTTCAAGAGTTGTTGACGATCATGACCGTGATTCGATGATTTATTCAGACGGTGCCGGAGCTTCAATTTTAGAAGCCTCAAATGACGAAGCAGGATTATTATCTTACGAAAGTGCCACTTTTGCAAATGATGAAGCCAACTTTCTTTTCTTCGGTAAATCATACAATCCTGATCTGGATCCGGATATAAAATACATCAAAATGTATGGGCGTAAAATTTACGAATTTGCATTAAGCAATGTTCCGTGCGCCATGAAAGACTGTCTGGATAAAAGCGGAATTGCTATCGATGAGGTTAAAAAAATCCTTATCCATCAGGCAAACGAAAAAATGGACGAAGCCATCATTGCACGCTTTTATAAACTATATGACAAAACACCTCCAAAAGACATCATGCCTATGAGTATCCATGATTTAGGAAACAGCAGTGTTGCCACCGTACCAACTTTATACGACCTGTTAATTCAGGGCAAAATCGAAAATCACGAAATTAACAAAGGAGATGTTGTGATTTTTGCTTCGGTTGGAGCAGGAATGAATGTCAATGCATTTGTGTACAGATATTAAATTATAAATAGCTCTTCCGGCTATCCATTACAAGTCCACACTTAAAAAATGTGTTTTTTTTTGCCTTAAAAAAGCTTCTTCCAGTCGCTTCTTTAAACCTGTAAAAACTACACTTTTTAAGTCGTGGGCTTTTCATTTCTATCCGGGCTAAAAAACACCAAAACTAGAAGATATCTTTGTATATTTGCCACCTAATCATAAAATCAAGAACTGGCCCTGCCTGGTTCACATCTATATTATGTACGAAAAAACGTTTCCAAATAAAAGATTCAAACTTACCCTGGAGTTTTTACAAAAACACATCAAAACATCTGAAACAATCCTTGATTTAGGGGTTGAAAATCCGTTTTCAAAAATCATGAAAGAAGCCGGTTTTTCAGTAAAAAATACGACTGGAGAAGATTTAGACCTGAATCAGGAAAGTCTCAAAAATAACAAGACAGACGTGGTAACGGCTTTCGAAATTTTCGAACATTTATTGAATCCGTTTACGATCCTGAAAGAAATCCAATCGGATAAACTTTTGATTTCGATTCCGATGCGCTTATGGTTTTCTCCGGCTTATCGATCTAAAACAGATATGTGGGACAGACATTACCACGAATTTGAAGACTGGCAGCTGGACTGGCTTCTGGAAAAAACCGGCTGGAAAATCATCGACAGACAAAAATGGACCAATCCGGTTAAAAAATTCGGTTTAAGACCATTTTTACGCAGTTTTACAAACAGATATTATATTGTGTACGCAGAAAAAATTCATAATTAATAATTTACAATTGATAATTATTTTATGAAATATTACATCGTCATACCCGCACACAACGAACAGGATTTAATTGGTCTGACTTTACAATCTCTGGTTTCACAAACAGTTTTGCCATCAAAAGTGGTTGTCGTAAATGACAATTCAACAGATAAAACAGAAGAAGTAGTTTTGAGTTTTGCAAAAGAAAATCCGTTTATTTCTGTTGTCAACAAAAGTTCAGATGCGATTCACATGCCGGGGAGTAAAGTCATTCAGGCTTTTCAAAAAGGTTTTGAAACTTTAGATTCACAATATGATATCATTGTAAAAATAGACGGTGATTTAATTTTTCCTCCAAACTATTTCGAAACCATTATTAAACATTTCGAATCCGATTCAAAAGTTGGAATGGCTGGAGGATTTTGTTATATTGAAAAAAACGGTGACTGGGTTTTAGAAAATTTAACTGACAAAGATCATATTCGCGGCGCTTTAAAAGCATACCGTAAAGAAACCTTCAATCAGATTGGAGGATTACGTCCTGCAATGGGCTGGGACACGGTAGATGAATTATTGTGTAAATATTACGGCTGGAAAATTGTAACAGACGAATCGTTACACGTAAAACACTTAAAACCAACCGGTGCCAATTACAACAAAACAGCCCGCTATAAACAAGGCGAAGCTTTTTATACTATAGGTTATGGCTTTTGGATTACAGCTATTGCTTCTGCAAAACTGGCCATGATGAAGAAAAAACCATTTCTTTTTTTAGATTATATCAGAGGTTTCTGGAAGGCAAAAAATGCAAAAACCCCGTTATTGGTTACCCCTGAGCAGGCTAAATTTATAAAAAAGTATCGTTTTCAAAAAATGAAACAAAAGTTAATTTGATTGCGAAAGCAACCGAAAAAGGGAAAGTCATAACCCAAAACTCATAACTTCTTTTTACCTTAGCCAATATTTGTAAAACTATGATGTTAGTTCGTTATTTATCCCAGGTAGGGAAATATTTTTTAATGCTGAAAGAAATTTTCAACAAACAGACTAAATGGTCTGTAATGAAAAAATTAATTTTCAAAGAAATCGACGATTTAATAATTGACTCCCTCGGAATTGTTTGTTTTATCTCTTTCTTCATTGGCGGGGTTGTAGCTATTCAGACTGCTTTAAACTTAACTAATCCGTTAATTCCAAAATATTTAATTGGTTTTGCGACACGTCAGTCTGTAATCCTGGAATTTGCACCTACTTTTATTTCGGTAATTATGGCCGGAAAAATGGGTTCTTATATCACTTCAAGTATTGGAACTATGCGTGTTACCGAACAAATTGATGCTCTTGAAGTTATGGGTGTTAATTCCTTAAACTATCTGGTTTTCCCAAAAATAATAGCTTTATTAATGTATCCGTTTGTTATTGGAATCAGTATGTTTCTGGGAATTTTTGGAGGATGGCTTGCCTGTGCTTATGGAGGATTTTCTACAAGTCAGGATTTTATCCAGGGAGCTCAAATGGAATTTATCCCTTTCCACATTACATATGCTTTTATTAAGACTTTGATTTTTGCGATGTTGTTGGCTACAATTCCATCTTTTCACGGGTATTATATGAAAGGCGGTGCATTAGAAGTTGGTAAGGCAAGTACAGTATCCTTTGTATGGACATCAGTTTGTATCATTCTTCTAAATTATATATTAACTCAATTATTATTAGGATAATGATAGAAGTAAAAAACATAGAAAAATCATTTGGTGAAAGCAAAGTTTTAAAAGGCGTTTCGACAGTTTTTGAAACCGGAAAAACCAACTTAATAATTGGCCAGAGTGGATCCGGAAAAACAGTTTTATTGAAAACCTTATTAGGAATTCACACGCCCGACTCAGGAACAATAGAGTTTGACGGACGTGTGTATTCTGATTTAGATCCGGATGAAAAAAGAGAATTAAGAACCGAAATCGGAATGGTTTTTCAGGGAAGCGCATTATTCGATTCGATGACCGTTGCTGAAAATGTGGCTTTCCCGTTAAGAATGTTCACTAATAATAATAAAGCCCTAATCAAAGAACGTGTTGATTTTGTTTTAGAAAGGGTAAATTTAGTTGATGCACATCAAAAGCTCCCTTCTGAAATTTCAGGGGGTATGCAAAAACGTGTGGCTATTGCGCGTGCCATTGTAAACAATCCCAAATATTTGTTTTGTGATGAGCCAAACTCTGGTCTTGATCCAAATACTTCAACTCTAATTGATAATTTGATTCAGGAAATTACAAAAGAATACAATATTACAACGGTAATCAACACTCACGATATGAACTCTGTAATGGAGATTGGTGAGAATATTGTTTTCTTAAAGAAAGGCCTTAAAGCTTGGCAGGGAACTAAAGAAGAAATCTTTACAACCGAAAATGAGGCAGTTGTTAAATTTGTTTATTCTTCGAATTTATTTAAAAAGGTAAGAGAAGCTTATTTGAAAGGATAAAATCTTTAAAATTCAATCTTTAAAATTCCAAATTCCAATCTTAGTGTAATTGGAATTTGGAATTTCTATATTTGGAATTTAATTTCTCTTTATTGAATATTTATCAGCTCTACTTCAGCATTTGGATTAAAAAGATACAATTTGCCGGTACTAATTTCGAGACATTCAAAACGTTTTGTTCTGACAGCTATTTTCTTGAATATTTTTCCATTTTTAATTCTGAAAACACTGCCATACGGAATTTCAAAAACATAATTTTTATCATTTTCTTTATCATATTGCTTCAAAGCCAATGATAAAGTGGTATCGGTATCACTGCTTGCCGAAGGATTTTTAAAATGTCTCGACAATAAGGGAAGAATCTGATTTGGAAAAATCTCCGGACGAATAAAGGGTATCATTAATCGCTGAAAGGTCAATTTCCATTCATTCCCATGGGGCTTAATATTCCGTCCAAACTTTTCAAAAGCTACTAAATGAGAAATTTCATGGATAAGCGTAATCAAAAAACGATATTTATTTAAACTCGCATTGACTGTTATTTCATGTTTGCCACTTGGTCCTCTCCTGTAATCACCATGGCGTGTCTGACGCTCGTTAACGATTTTAAGATGAACCTGATTGGCAACTATCAAATCGAAAACAGGCTTTACGGCATGTTCGGGGATATATTTGGCTAATGTTTCGCTCAATCTTAGTAAAATGTTTTCTGTTAAAAGTTAGATGTATTTGGAATTTAGGTTTTAAAAATTGGAATTTAATCTACGGATTTGTCGAAGAAACCTCCAGCACCTTTCCATTAAAATATTTATTCCCATTAAGCGTAAAATCATAAATATAAGTTGCCATTCCTTCTGCAGAAATGGGTGCCTGATAACCAGGAAAAGCTTCGTTTAACATTTCAGTCTGAACGGAACCCAATGCGAGAACATTGAATGAAACGCCTTTTTCTTTGTATTCTTCAGCTAATAATTCTGTTAAGGTACCAACAGCCCCTTTGCTTGAACTATAAGCTGCAAGACCTGCAAATTTTAGACTGCCTCTCACTCCGCCAATCGAACTAATGGTTACTACATGACTGCCTTTTTCAAGATATGGCAAACAAATCCGGGTCAGATTAGCTACAGCAAAAACATTCACTTTGTAAATACTTTCAAAATCAGCCTGAGTGGTTTCTTCAAAAGGTTTCAAAAGCAAAGCACCTGCGTTATGCACCACAGCATCTATTTTTTTCCATGTCGAAGAAAGAAAATCGCTTACAATATCGAGTTGTGATTCATCTGCGAGATCAACCGAAAGGCAGGTTACATTTTGGTTTTCTAAAAGAGCCTGTGGAATTTTTCTGGAAATCGCTAAAACATTATGTCCTGCATTGGCAAACTGTAAAGCCAGTTCATAACCAATTCCTCTACTCGTTCCAGTAATAATAATATTTTTCATGCCACAAAAATAATCAAATCTTCTAAAAAGAATCTTTATTTAGTCATTGTAATTTCTTGCGTTGGAGTTGTTGTTATTTGTGTAACCGCCGGCAAAAATTCCTGTATAAATTTAGTGATATGCGGAATATTCATCACCTGAAATTCATCTGACGGATGATGATAAAATTCGAAATTCTCAAAATCAAAAGTACTTATGGACTGACACGGTTTTTTGAATGCTTCATAAAAAGAATAATTATCAGAACGGTAAAAAAGCTCATATTCGGCTTCTTTTGGAAGAAAGCCAATTGTATTCTTTCCGGTGTACTGATTAATGCTTTCGGCCATATTTGATTTATCAAAACCTGTGATATAAGCCAGATAATCGCGTTTCATTGGCACGCCAACCATTTCAATATTGAGCTGGGCGTATAAATTAAAATCTTTCTTTTTAAGCTTTTGCACTAAACTTTTAGATCCTAATAATCCTTTTTCTTCTCCTGAAAAAAACACAAAAAGGATACTTCTTTTATTTAATTTTGTCTTAGCGAAATATTTAGCCATTTCTGCAACTACGGTTACTCCGGAAGCATCATCGTTTGCACCGTTATTGATCACATCATCCTGCTTGTTTTTCAGTAAACCAATATGATCATAATGTGCACTTAAAATCACAAACTCTTTTTTGAGTTCAGGATCGCTTCCTTCTAAATATCCCACAATATTATATGCCGGCGACTTAAAATTCGTAAGCGTATCACGATACGTACTGAAATAAGGCTTTACATTATTCTTTTTAAAAAAATCCTCTAAAAAAACAGCTGCTTTTTCAATCCCCCTCGTTCCTGTCTCTCTTCCTTCGAGTTCATCAGAAGAAAGATATTTTAAAAAATCTGAGACTTCATTCTGTTCAACCAAATAATTGCTTTCAACAGCGGTTTCCTTTGAAGTTTTTTCTCCGACTGATGAAATAGTAGATTTACAGCCTAATAAAATTAAGAAAAGAAGAAAGTATATATTTTTCATAAAAGAAATTTAGATTAGTGTTCTTAAGGCAAAACTTCTGAAAAGTAAAAAAAATAATCGTAAAAAAAACCCTTTCAAAGTTAAAAAAGCCGAAAGGGTTATAATTAAAAAAGAATCCGCTATTCTGAAATAACTGATCTTGAAATCACAATTTTCTGAATCTCTGAAGTTCCTTCGTAAATCTGAGTGATTTTCGCATCACGCATCATACGCTCTACATGATATTCTTTTACATAACCATTTCCACCGTGAATCTGGACTGCTTCTACTGCTGTATCCATTGCCACCTGTGAAGCAAATAATTTAGCCATAGCGCCGCTTACATCGTAATTTTTGTGCTGGTCTTTATCCCATGCTGCTTTCATACATAAATGACGTGCAGCTTCAATATTAACTGCCATATCGGCCAGTTTAAAAGCAATTGCCTGATGATTGCAGATTTCTGTTCCGAAAGCTTTACGCTCTTTGGAATATTTTAAAGCCAGCTCATAAGCCCCTGAAGCGATTCCCAAAGCCTGAGAAGCGATTCCGATACGGCCTCCGGCAAGCGTTTTCATGGCAAATTTAAATCCGAATCCGTCTTCACCGATTCTGTTTTCTTTCGGAACTTTCACATCACTAAACATTAATGAATGTGTATCAGAACCGCGAATCCCCATTTTTTGCTCTTTTGGCCCAACCGAAAACCCCGGCATATCTTTAGTCATAATCAGCACATTTATTCCTTTATGTTTTAATTCAGGATGCGTTTGTGCAATAACTAAATAAACAGAAGCCGTATTCCCGTTTGTAATCCAGTTTTTTGTACCATTTACGAGATAGTGATCGCCCATATCAATAGCGGTTGTTTTTTGCGAAGTGGCGTCACTACCTGCTTCAGGCTCGCTTAAGCAAAATGCCCCATGAATTTCACCCGAAGCCAGACGAGGCAGGTATTTTTGTTTTTGTTCTTCAGTTCCAAATTCCTGCAGTCCCCAGCATACTAAAGAATTATTTACAGACATCACTACTGAAGCAGATGCATCAACTTTAGAAATTTCTTCCATCGCAATTACATATGAAATTGTATCCAGCCCACTTCCTCCGTATTTTGGATCAACCATCATGCCCATGAACCCTAACTCACCCATCTTTTTTACCTGTTCGGTCGGAAAAATTTGCTTTTCGTCTCTTTCAATTACACCCGGCAACAGTTCATTTTGAGCAAAATCTCTTGCAGCCTGCTGTATCATTAAATGCTCTTCTGTTAGATTAAAATCCATAATAGTGGTTCTTTAGTTGTTAAATTGCTTTCATGTGCTCCGTGAAAGAAGCTTTTCAAAGATAAATTTTAAATACCAAATAACAATGCATGCATAGTATTTTAAGTTTTAATCAAAAAATACTATAACGTTTTCGTTTCAACTCTAAACTAAAATTAATAAAACCTAAATATTACAATATATTATTCAAAATTTAAGGGTAAAATTATAGATAGTAAAAATTACAAACTGACCATTTATGGATTTCGCACATGAACAGCTTCTGCACTGCAAATCGACGATAAAAATACTCTTACTAATTTGATTTTTAATTCAATATATTTTTCAAACCAATTGCAATATCATAAAAAACTTGCCGTTTAAAAGACTAATTTTTGCAGATTAACAGTACTTTTGCAAAAAACAAAAACACTAAAAAAAACAATTATTAAGAAAGACTATGAAAAAGATTTTACTATTACTCACGCTTTTTTTAAGCATACAATTTACATTAACTGCGCAAACACACATCGATGTAAACGGCGTTACTGTTCCAAGAAAAATTGAGGTTTTGAACAAAACTTTGCAACTTAACGGAGCTGGCGGAAGATCAAAAATGTGGATGGAAGTATATGTTCAGGCTTTGTACCTATCACAATTAACACAGGATGCCCAATTTATTATGGACAGCGATACCGAAATGGCTATCCGGATTGAAATTACTTCGTCTATGGTTTCTGCCAACAAATTGGGCAAAGCAATGGATACAGGATTTGAAAAATCTGCTGCAGATAAGCTTGAGACATTACGACCAAGAATTGAGCAGCTGAAAACACTTTTAAGTGACAAAATCACAGAAAAAGATGTTTTTATATTAGCTTATAGCCCTTTGGATCAAACAATAAATGTTTTCAAAAACGAATCATTAAAAGGAAAAATTCCCGGGTTTGATTTCAAAAAAGCATTGTTCGGAATATGGCTATCTGACAAACCTGTTGACGAAACGTTAAAGAAAAACTTATTGGGACAGTAAACGTCCTTAGTTTCATAAATAATAAGCCGAAAACAAAAACTGTTTTCGGCTTTTTTTATAATTGATTCAAATACATTTAATAGTATTATTTTTCACATCAAACTAACTTAACAAAATGCAAAATCAGTTCTAAAGCAATATTTTTTTTAATCCCTTTTTATATTTAAAATTGCTTTTAAAGCAGGTTTTGGTTTTTTATTACGATCGTATAGTAATGGATAATTCGTCCTGTTTGCAATAGGGTAATCATTTTTCCAGGACATTCCGTCATGCAGACCCCAGAAAGTAACACGATCAATTTTGTCGCGTTTTCTGTAAAATATTTCAAATAACTCCGCATATCTATTTGTCAATTGCTTCTGGATATCCTCTGGCAAACCTTTTCGGTAGGGATCTAAAAATGTTTTAAATTCTTCTAATTCATATTGAGGATGTAACAATCCGGTTCCAATAATTTGTCCTTCTTTTGTTAATGGCAAAACGTCAATATCTAATTCTGTAATCATTACTTTCACCCCTAATGAAGCAAATGAATCTATTGCCGCTTCTATATATTCTTTTTTAGGATAATTAAGTCCCCAATGACCCTGAATACCAATCCCATCAATTCTCACACCTTCTTTTTTCAGCATTCTCACCATACGCATAATACCATCTCTTTTTGTCGGCCTCCAAACATTAAAATCGTTGTAATATAATTCTGTGTCTGGCGCATATTTACTTGTAAATTTAAACGCATTCTTTACTAAAGTATCACCATTACCAATACTATTAACCCAGTTCGTTTTACGGTAAGAGCCATTTTCGTCCATCACTTCATTTACAACATCCCAGGCTTGTACTTTTCCTGCATATCTGCCAGCAATAGTCTGAATATGGGTTCTCATTCTTTCCATTTGCGCTTCTTTCGTATTTGGATTTCCATTTTTATCCTGAAAAAACCATTCAGGGGTCTGGTTGTGCCATATTAAGGTATGCCCCACTATAAACATTTTATTTTTTTGTCCAAATGCTACGAAGTCATCTGCAGGTTTAAAATTATACACTCCCGGTTCCGGATTTATTCTTTCTGCTTTCATGACATTTTCTGGAGTAATAGAATTGAATTGCTTTAAAATAATATTTTGAGACACTAAATCCTTTCCAGATGATATCTCTTCATTTACAGCCATTCCTATTCTAAAATCATTTTTGAATGATTCTTTTAAAGTTAAATCTGAATGGTTATCATTTTCCGGATCCTGTTTTTTACAACTAATCAAAACAGCAAATATGGCTAAGATAATTACTTTCAATTTCATGTTTTTTAAGATTAAAGTTTCTGAAAAGATAGTAAAATTATTTTCTTAAATGCAACAAAGCCAAACAATAGCAATTGGATGTTTTAAGACTTGCACTTGTAAATTAAAAAAGAAATCAAAGTGCATATTTCTCATAAAACCTTTCATATATTTGCTCAAAATAAATATATCGCAACAATATGAAAGATTTATTGCAACAATTCGAAAATAAAGAACCTGAAATTGTTTTCAACTGGAAAGATTCCGAAACGGAAGCCGAAGGCTGGACTGTCATTAATTCACTTCGCGGTGGAGCTGCCGGAGGCGGAACCAGAATGAGAAAAGGCCTTGACATGAACGAGGTTTTATCATTGGCAAAAACAATGGAAGTAAAATTCTCCGTCTCAGGTCCTGCAATTGGAGGCGCTAAATCCGGAATTAATTTTGATCCGAACGATCCGCGTAAAAAAGGCGTATTACAACGTTGGTACAAAGCCGTTTCGCCTTTATTAAAAAGCTATTACGGAACCGGAGGCGATTTGAATGTTGATGAAATACATGAAGTAATACCGATGACCGAAGAATGTGGCGTGTGGCATCCGCAGGAAGGCGTTTTTAACGGACATTTTAAACCAACAGAAGCTGACAAAATCAACCGCATTGGTCAATTGCGTCAGGGCGTTATAAAAGTAATTGAAAATCCTAAGTTCTCTCCTGATGTAACCAGAAAATATACTGTCGCTGATATGATTACCGGCTTTGGTGTTGCTGAGGCTGTTCGCCATTTTTATGCAACTTACGGCGGCGATATCAAAGGTAAAAAAGCAATTGTACAGGGATTTGGGAATGTAGGTTCGGCTGCTGCTTTTTATCTGGCAGAAATGGGCGCGAAAGTTATTGGCATTATTGACCGCGATGGAGGCTTAATCAAAGAAGAGGGTTTTACTTTTGAAGAAATAAGAACTTTGTTTTTAAATAAGGACGGAAACAAATTAGTAGCCGATAATATGATTCCGTTTGATGAAATCAACTCAAAAATCTGGACGATTGGCGCAGAAATCTTTACCCCTTGTGCAGCTTCAAGATTGGTTACTCAGGCTCAAATTGACAGTTTAATTGTAAACGGTTTAGAAGTAATTTCGTGCGGAGCTAATGTTCCTTTTGCGGATAAAGAAATTTTCTTCGGATCGATCATGGAAGAAGTGGATCATAAAGTAAGTCTAATTCCAGATTTTATTTCGAATTGCGGAATGGCGAGGGTTTTTGCTTATTTTATGGAGAAAAAAGTTCAGATGACAGATGAGGCTATTTTTAACGACACATCGGAAATTATAAAAAATGCGATTGTAAAAGCGCATGCTTTGAATCCGTCAAAAACCAATATAAGTGCAACTGCCTTTGAAATTGCATTGAAACAATTAGTGTAATTTTTTATACACTTATATTAAATAACGAGCTAAAACTTTAGCTCGTTATTTTTTAGATTTAACCGCAAAGCTCGCAAAGGGTTTACGCAAAGGGCGCAAAGTTCCTTGCATAAGACTCTTGCGAGCCTTGCGGTTAAATTCTCTCTTTGCTTCTAAACAATTTTTAGTACTTTTAGACGTTTTTACTAAAATATACATTACAAAATTCAGAATCAAAATGACTTCTACGGATTCTTCAGATAAAAAGAAATCACTATTAATCTCTACTGCAATTTATGGTTTGCTGTTATTGCTGTTGTTTTTTATACGTTTCTGGCCTCCTTATAATCCTGAAAATAATGCAGCACTAGCCGAAGGCGGTGGTGGCGGTGGTGTTACACTGAATTTTGGTGACAGTGATTTGGGTTCTGGTGCTAACTATAAAAGTGAAGTTCTGGATGTAAAAAACAATGTAAAACAAGCACCTGCAAAAGCCACTCCTGAAGAAGAAGCTATCATTACTCAGGAAAACACAACCGCAGATAACGATGTTGTTATTCCAACAAAAGAAAAGCCCAAAAAACCTGTTCCGGTAGAAAAACCGGTTACAAAACCTGTTCCTGAAAAACCTAAAGTTTCGAATTCTACCAATGATGCTCTATCCAGCATTTTAAAAGGTTCAAATAAAGGAGGGGACGGCGATGATAAAGTGGCAGGAAACAAAGGAAAAGCAAACGGCAGCCTAAGTTCTGGCGGATATTATGGCTCAGGAGGTTCCGGTGGAGGAACAGGCGGCGGTAATGGAACCGGAAACGGCATTGGTACAGGAAGCGGTTACGGTGCAGGAAGTGGTGGAGGTTCTGGCGGAGGATCGGGATATTCCTTAGGAAACCGAAAAGCATTATCAAAACCGGCACCAAAATACACCTGTGATGAAGCAGGAAAAGTAGTCGTTGAAGTTACAGTAGATCAAAGCGGAAGAACAATAAGCGCTACACCTGGAATAAAAGGAACAACCAACTTAGCTAGATGTTTATTAGATCAGGCAAAAATTGCTGCAATGAACACTAAATGGGATGCTGACAGCAATGCTCCTGCGAAACAAGTGGGTAAGATTATTTATAATTTTAGTTTGAATTAAAAACACGGATTTCACTGATTAGCACGAATAATTAATTACATAAAAAGGCTTTCTAATTATTTCAGAAGGCCTTTTTTTATTACAGGTTTTGTCATTTCGACCGAAGGGAGAAATCACACCAGAAACTCGACAAAGATTGGTGATTTACTTTGCGGAATCCCGCGTGTGATTCCTCCCTTCGGTCGAAATGACAGTACTTTGTAAAAATATAAACATTATTGTTCTTTAATACCTGTCATTCGCGTGAGGGATTACTTCACTTAATCTTTATTTTCATCGGAGTTCAGTGAACTTCGTTTGCAGCAAGCTACCGAAGTAGCGCGAATAGCCCGACCGGAATAAAAAAATGGGCATATCAACATCCTGCTGATTGGCCCATTTTTTTATTGTGGTCACGCCCAAATAATTTTCTTACTTCGGACTCGTCGCAATTACAAATTTCAGATTATTCTTTACTCCTATCTGCAGTACATCAACTAAATCCTGAACCTGAAGATTAAACGGAATACGAACCACGACGGTTTGCTCTTTATCGTCTCCAATTTTTGACATCAGGCTTGTTTCTAATTCTTCAAATTCGACTGGCTGTTTGTCGATGTAGAACTTTTTATCTTCGGTAACCGATAAACTGATTAATTGCTTATTCGTTTTTTCGTTTGATTTGGCTTTTGGCAATGTCATTTTGATAACATTCGGATTTGCAAGCGTTGATATAATCAGGAAAAACAACAGCAGGAAAAACATAATATCACTTAACGACGATGTCGCCACTTCAGCATGAAATCTTCTTTTTCTCTTGATTGACATGGCTTATGCTCTTTGAATTATATTGACAAATTCTAATATTTGTTTCTGGATTTTCAGGGCAAAATCGTCAATTTTACCATTCAGGATATGGTAACCACTATAGGCAATAATTCCCACAATCAGCCCTGCCCCACTACTGATCATTTTTTCGTATAATCCACCGGAAATGTTTCCGATACTAATATTCTCTGTTACTGAAATGCTGTAGAAAATCTTGATTACTCCGGAAATGGTTCCAACGAATCCAAGTGTTGGCGCGATACCAGCAATAAGACCAAGATGTCCTAAACGGCTTTCCATTTCACCAATTTCAATGTCAGCAGCACGGTCCATATTCGATTCGATTTCAGCAATTGGACGCCCGATAACCAAAACGCCTTCTTTTAAAATATTTCCGGAAGCCGTATTGCTTCTTTCTACAATAGATCGGGCCAGTTCAATATTTCCGGCATGCAGTTTATCTCCCACATCCTGCATTAGACGATTGTCTATTTTTGATGCTTTTGCAATATATAAATAACGTTCAATGATAACGTAAATGGTATAAAACAATAAAATTGCAATTGGGATAAGGAACACACCCCCTTTTAAAATAAATCCTAAAACTGAAATTTCGGTATTGGGTGCAACTTGTTCGATAACTACGTTAGATGCGGCGTTTGCAATAGTATCTGTCTGTAATTGAATGAAGCTAAACATATATTAATCCTGGTTTATAATAATTAATTCTAAAAAATATTTGAAATTTGCAATAAAGATAATTTTCACTCTATTATTAAACTAATAAAATCGAAAATTATTTCAATTAACCGCTATTTTATTCGAAAATGAACTATCAGGAAACTACGAATTGGATGTTTAATCAATTGCCCATGTATCAGCTTCAGGGTGCTTCAGCGTACAAAGAAGACTTAACCAACATCAGACTGCTGGCGGCACACTTGGGCAATCCGCAGAACAGGTTAAAATGCATTCATGTTGCAGGAACCAATGGTAAAGGCTCTACTTCGCACATGCTGTCTTCGGTTTTGCAGGAAGCAGGATACAAAGTTGGATTGTACACTTCGCCACATTTGAAAGATTTCAGGGAAAGGATTAAAATAAACGGCAAGGAAATCTCAGAAGATTTTGTTATTGAATTCATTGCTAAACATAAAGATTTCTTTGAAGCAAACGATATGAGTTTTTTCGAAATGACGGTTGGACTGGCTTTTGATTATTTCGATTCTGAAAAAGTTGACATTGCCATTATAGAAGTTGGTTTAGGCGGAAGACTGGATGCTACAAATATCATTAGGCCTCTGGTTTCGGTAATTACCAATATTGGTTTAGATCATACCCAGTTTTTAGGAAACACACTGGAGGCTATTGCTGGAGAAAAAGCCGGAATTATCAAACCTAATATTCCGGTCGTTATTGGCGAATATACAGATGAAACCAAGCCGGTGTTTGTGGCTAAAGCCGAAGAAAACAAGGCTCCTATTTCTTTTGCGTCTGATTTGATTGATCAGATTTATTTATCTGACTTAATTGGTGATTATCAGTTTCACAATAAAAAAACGGTCCAGCAGACGATTGCAATTTTAAATAACCAAACTGATTTTAAAATTTCAACTGGCCAATTAAAAGAAGGTTTATTGCATGTTGTAAAAAATACAGGTCTGCAGGGAAGATGGCAGCAACTGGGTGAAAATCCAAAAATCATCTGTGACACGGCGCATAACAAGCATGGCCTGACTGTTGTAATGAAGCAGCTTCAAAATGAAAAGTACGAGAAACTGCATATTGTTTTGGGTGTTGTGAATGATAAAGACTTGGATGCTATTCTGCCCTTATTCCCAAAGGAGGCAAAGTATTATTTCTGCAGCCCGAATTCGTCAAGAGGTTTACCTGCTGAAACCTTAAAAAATGCAGCTGAAAAATTTGGTTTAGAGGGCGAAAAATACGATTCGGTTGAGATCGCTTTCGCTGAAGCAAAGAAAAATGCTGCTGAAAATGATTTTATCTACGCTGGCGGAAGCACTTTTGTAGTGGCCGAACTGCCTTTGAGTTAAAAACTGTTCTTTTCTGTCTAATAAGTTCCAGAAAACACTTTTAATAACAAATTCATAAACAAGGAGATAAAATTTATTTTTAAAAAAGTTATATTTTTTACTTGATTTTGTTTGCAGAACTCAAAAAGTACCGTATATTTGCACTCGCAATCACGAAATGATAGCAACCTAGTAAAACAGGGCGATTAGCTCAGCTGGTTCAGAGCACCTCGTTTACACCGAGGGGGTCGGGGGTTCGAACCCCTCATCGCCCACCAAGAAACTCCTTAAGAAATTAAGGAGTTTTTTTATTTTCATCTGTTTCGATCAGTTTGATAATGGTCGAAATGCAGATATTTTGTTGGTAAACTTACTTAAACAAATCTACCAACTTGGCTAAATCCAAATTTAAACCTATATAAACCGAGTAAAAAGGCGTAAATCTGGGAAACATTCCTCTTATATCAGTTCCAAGAATAAGTTCTGAAGGTGTCGTTTGTGTAGTACCTGTTGCGGGAGCTGAATTTTGTACTAAAGTATATCGAAAATAACTTCTAACAAGGTAAAAGGAATTCCAATCTTTTATTTCACTGAGGTAGTAATTATTTGCATTGCCATTTGTGTTTACAGACGATGCTTGTGGAAAATTCGTAGTATAACCTACTGTCGGTTGAAAAAATAAGCGAGATTTATCGGTACATTTGAGATCGAAGGTCATACCTAAACCAAAATACCCGTTAATACTTTTGCTTTTTCTTTCAATATTGTCTCCTTGTGTAGACAATATTCTTTGAGGTATTGAATCTAATGATGTTATTGTCAAAGTATCTCTTTGTATTGTATTAATTGCAGTGCTGGCTTCTAAATTAGAAATTAGTAATTCGGCATGGGCATGGGCAAATATCTTGTTGCAATTTTTAGCTGGAGTTAGTGCATACATTGATTGTATATAAATACTATAGGATGATATTTTAGTTTTATTTTTATACTCGTTGTATTTAGATTCATATTTGCTTCCGATTTTAAGCGGATCAAGCGGTTTTAATTTTACGTAATCTTCTCTATAAAGCATTATGCTGTCAGATGTTGAATAGTTTATTTTCATAATTCCGGCATTATACCCCCAAGCTGAAGAGTCAATAGGAGGAGAATAAATATTAAAATGACCTGTATAACCTGTTTTATTTGTTGTAAAATCAAAATCGATGGCATTTAAATACATGAAATTTTGAGTGTAAACAGTCTGAAGAAATAGTAACGATGTAAATATTAAAAAATTTTTCATAATAATTGGATTAATTGGTTAAGGAATTAAAGGCAGGATTCAATTAGAAATAGTTATAAATAGATAGTAATTTTGGTATAAACAGTTGATTTAACAAGTTGTTTGTTGTGGGTGAATCGTTAGGTTTTGAAATTGATCTGGCTTTGCTACTATCTGTATTACATTGTTTTTTTTTATTTGAAGTCTTTATTTAGAATAAAAAATCAAATAATTTGCCGTTAAGATGTTTGTAAAACGTTGAGATTTGTTTGATTTAATTTTTCATTGAAAACCGTAATTACTGTCTCTTTTTAGCCTACTATTTGTAAATCTTAAGATTATGTAGTGCAATCAATCAAAATGAATTATGAAAGAAGAAACTACATCTTTTGAAAAAAAATTAATCCATAACTTTTTTCTTCAAATTGCCTACAGAATCAATAATAATGATTTCCTCACCTTTAAATATTTGGTCTTCAAAGGACTTTCTTTTTTCTATTTTTTTCCCTTCGGAATCAATGAGATATATAAAATCTTCATCTTTATTCGATTTCTTTTTGACTTCTTTATTTTCATCGTAAAGGGGTAATAAAGATGTTACTGTAGCTTTTTCAGATACTGAATCGGACTTTATAAGGCTATATCCTTCAAATTCAGAAATTTGCTTCGGGCTAATGGTGTCTGTAGGTATAGCTACAAATTTGCTGAGGCTTACATTTTCATCTGTTCTAATTATAGAAGGATTGGCTAAGAATAGTTCTGGTTTTTTATGTAAAAACTGAAACGTATAATTTCCTTTTAGTTGGGCAATAACATCTATTGTAGTGTCATTTACATAAGGGCCTAAAAATGTTGTCAGTGCTAAATTTCCGGATAGTAATCCATAGTCAGTTGCATATGACATGTTTTCAATTTTTTGGCTCGTTTCTTTATAAATAGGTTCAATATCAAATAGGGCATGTTGTTCGATATAATTTTCTGTTTTTTGATCTAAGAACTCTTTGTAAATGGTATTGATAAGTTTACTTCTTGTATCTACACTAAAATCAATGTTTTTAAGGGAAAATTGTTTGATTGAATTGTCATAAGACAGGTCTCCTGTTAAGTAGGCTGAAAAAACGTTGCAGTTACACAACAGCCTTTTTCTGGTAATGTCTAGGGCAATCACAATTTTGTTATTTTGAGTTCGATAAATTGCTGCATTTTCGACCAAAAGTGATTTTAAAATTTTATTACCACTATTTTTTAAATTATTATTTATGGCCTCAGAAAGCAAAACTTCTAATTTCTGTATTGGTGCTGAAAGTTTGAGGTTGATGTTTGTTTCGGCAGGATGTGGTTCTGCTACCCTAAATGCCACTTCGCCGGGAGGTAAATCAGGAATAACTTCAGAATAGCAGATGTTTGGTTCAAATTTTAAACCCACATTAATACAAAGGTTTTCTTCGGAGCCATACGGATTGGAACAGGATATTTCGAGTGGTTTTAAATTTAGCCAAATATTAGGAGATACTTCTTTGGAACCAGACATCGCCTGGGTTACATACGCTATTTGTTCTGCAAAATTTAAGGTGTTAGCGTTTTGTTCAAGCATTTTATCCAGCGCATTTTGCAGGGATTTTTTTCCAACTTCCTCAACTAATTTCTCAGTAATGTTTGCTAAAGCTAAATCTGTAAACAAGTATTTGGAAAAATTTTTCCCTCCAATTTCAGGAAGCTTGTCCATTGGAGTTTTGATGTTGAATGTTGTTATTCCGGAAGATAAATCAATTTTTTTATCATTGGTGATGGTAACATCTCCTTCTAAAACTACCTCGCAATGTACATCTAAGTTTAATAAACTTTTGATTTTTACTTCGGGCGTTAATGGTATTATTTTACTCTCAACATCTAATTTGATTTCTGTATGAGTGTAGCCTGTTATTTTGTATTTATTGCCAGTAAATGATATTTGGATATCATCCAAATAAGTTGGATAATGAATAGCTACTTCAGGTTTGTAAACCTTATTTACGATCTCCATGACAGCAACAGTCTGCAGTTGATAAACAGCTACTACGGGCTCGACATACACTTTTGTAGTTGTCCATACTTCCTTTAAAACATTTTTCCAGCATTTTCCCCATTTCCATGGTGTTAACCAACAGCCAAATGCTTCCCTGACAGTTGTATAAGTTTTTGTTGCTACATCTTTCCAATAGCCTGGTTCATAAGGCTTAACCAATACACTAACAATCCTGTTAAATGTAATGTCTTCTGTAGCGAGTATTGTAGCGACAACTTTTACTGGTTTGTCATCGTTTACAATAGGATTATGTATGTTTTTTTTACTGCCAGTAAAAAATCGGATTTGGAAACACAGGCTTCTACACCCAAATAGGAAGATTCCGGAGTTACAGTAGTGGTTGGATCTGGAATCTTTAAGGGTTGTGGGATTTTAATTGAGCAACAGGACCCAAAAAAGGATGCGGTACTCAAAATAAATAGGATCGCCTTTATTTTAAGTAATTGAAATTGAGAATTTTTAATGGCTGGATTGTTTTCAAGATATTCTGTAACCTCTCTTTCTAATCTTTTGCAAGAAATTAAAATTGGTTTTCTCAGTACTTTTACAACAATATTATCATTATCAATAGTATACTCAACTTCAAAAGTACCCATAGAGGTATTTACTTCAAAATGTCCCTGGATAGTGTTGCCATCAAAAGTTCCTTCCTGATTTAGAACAGCTTCTCTGAGCTTTCGTACTGCCTCATCTTTTGGATGCGGATAATTTATAGTAAATTTACACGCCATGATTTTTGTTTTTATATTGATGCCTACTCTATAAAATCCCTTTTCGGCAGCCTGGTTGCATTATTGATAATATGCATTCCAAAACTACTTCAGTGTGTAATTTAATTACTTGGGTAAACACCTATGATATGTATAGTTTTTTGTCTAATTATTTGAAGTTCAAATAGCTGTTGGGGTTGTTAATGAAAAATCGCTATTTTAGCTAGTAAATTGAATAATAGGGGTAAAATCTTTAAAAAATAGTGTTTTACCCCATTAGCTGCGATTGATTTATTGCAAAATTTGAAGAATAAATTATTAACCCTTAAAAAATTACAGCATGAAAAAAATTACTATAGTGTTAATGGTTATTTTAACCATTGGAGCTTGTAAAAAAGCAAAAGTAGAAAGTCCAACTACAGCAACTGATGTAGATAAAGAAGCTCCTTTATCTTATTGTTTAACTTTAGAGGGCTATTATAAGTCAGCAGATATTGAAGAGAAAGCAGAATGGTTAAGACAGCACGGTGATAGTGTTTGTGAATGCACACTAGAAGAAGCAGTCCTCGAAGACCATAGAGCTAAAGGCACTGTAAGTAATCAAAAAGAAAAATATGTAATCAGCTGGGGGAGCTTAAAAAAATAATAGGCTCTCATGGATACGATGCCTATCTCAACGTGGTAGCTGATAAATCTAATGATGAAAAAATTGGTGAACTGATAATGGCAGAGAGATATGGAGTTAAAGGTTATTATTTTTCTACAGCTTTAATAAGAAGCCTGGCTAAAAAATATGCTAAAGATGATAACTCCGAATTTCAATTTAGTTTTGCTACGCTAGAGGAAAAACCTAAAAATGTACAGTCAGTAGTTGTCATTCAGGTAAATGGAAACCCAGGTGAAGGAAATAGAATCAATGCAAACCCATATTATGATTATTCAACGGACCCTCATGGCGTTCCAGTTCCTAACATACCCTTGTAAATAAATACGATTGAATATACTAGACATTATAAATCCAATAAAAGCATGCGTTTTAATAACGCTGCTTTTTGCTTTATGCAATCTTAGCTGGAAAATTAAAATGCACCGCTATTTACTGTATATTCTTTTTGTGGTTTTTTTTACGGAATTAATCAATTCTATTTTAGTATATAATAACAGACCCATTCGAATACCATTTAATATCAGTATTATTTTTCATGATATTTGTTGGATGCTTGCGTTTAGAGAAATCATAAATCGTAAAAAAATGTCCAATGTAATACTGTATCTTTTTGTGCTTTTTTCTGTTGTTAATTTTATAATTATAGAAATAACGGACGAATATAATTATTACACCTTCGTTTTTGGCGCTCTGTTATATGTCTCACTTTTTATTTACGAAAGTTACAGACAGTTAAAAGAAGAAAATTTAATGTATTTTCTATCTAATAATTATCTGCTTTTGTTTGCACCGGTATATTTCTTTTTCGGCATGGGCTTAATGCTTGGTTTTAAATCCTTAGGAGTGACAAAAAAAGTTTTATTTGGTAGTGTTACTTTATATGTTTTCATTGTTAATATAGTTTGTATCGCCTATTATACCTTAATTAATATTTACATCTACAGAGAAAAAAATAACTACAAATGAATCAAGTCGTAATAGGAATAATAATAGCCTTCATTTTTATTGGTTTAATACTGTTTTTTTGTGTTATTCTGATTCGTCTTTATTTTAATAAAATAAAAAAATACACAGAACTTCTGCATCAGAAAGATCTCGATTTTCAAAAAGGAATTACCCAAACTGTAATTGAAACGCAGGAGCAGGTACTCAATAATATTTCTCAGGATCTTCATGATGATGCCGGACAGCAATTGACCTATATTAATTTTCAGATAGAAAACATTAAACTGGATTCTCCTGAGCTGCAAAAAACATTAGAGCCATTGTCGCAATCCGTTACTAATTTATCACAATCAATAAGAAGTATCAGTCATGCCTTAAATGGCCAATTGCTATTGCAGCAAGATGTAATAAAAGCTATAGCTGCAGAAATAAAGCGATTGCAAAAAAATACCAAAATTGACATTGTGTACTCTTTTGAGGAAATCGAGGTAAAGAAATTTGACAATAATGAAAAGATAATCATTTACCGCATCTTTCAGGAATGTATCAATAATATTTTTAAACACGCCAAAGCTTCTAAAATGAGTATTTTGATAACCACCAGTCCTGATTTTAAAATGATAATTGCAGATAATGGTAAAGGATTTCATTTTACAGATAAAAAAAGCAAATTGTCTTTAGGACTGCTAAACATGATTAACAGAGCCAGCAGCATAGACTATATTTTAGCTGTAGAAAGCCAAATAGGATCCGGAACTGAAATTACCCTTTCTGAAAATAAAAAAATCTAAGTATGGAACAGACTACTATTTGTATAATCGATGATCACTCTATTGTAAGACAAGGTTTAAAAGAATTGCTGTATAAAATGGGTAACTACAAAGTAATACAAGAGTTTGATAATGGTGATGATTTCCTGCAGGCATTACCCATAAATCCGTCTCCACATATCTACATTCTGGATTACTCCATGCCTCACATGAACGGTATTGAAGTATTGCAGGCACTTGAAGAAAAAGAAGAAGAGTTTAAAGTATTATTGTTGACACAGCATCTTGACGAACAAATAATCGATGCGGCTTATCATCATGGTGCCAGAGGTTTTCTACATAAAAATTGTACAGCTCACGATTTGAAATTTGCTATTGATAACATTATTAAAATAGGATATAACAACGTTTCTGAAATTCTTAAGCGTGTTCGCAATTATGATAGCAATAACGAAAAAAAGGAAAATATTGTTTTAACGCAGCGCGAATTCGATTTTCTGAGGCTAGTTTGTGATGAAAGAGAATTAACCTATGAACAGATGGCCGAAATTATGAATCTATCAATAAAATCCATTGAAGTTTACAGGGCTACTTTATTTGAAAAATTCAATATCAAATCAAAAGTAGGACTTGTACTATTTTCTTTTAAACACCGGCTGACAGAACCGTTTTTGTAATCTGGATCTAAATTACTTATTGCATAGAAATTCAAATGAGTTGCATTGTAAAATTCATTAAACAATACTTTCAAAAAAGAGTTTCAAATTTTCTTATTTGTATCATCACGGATATATCATCAAAAATATAAAAGCAAATAAATTTACCAAAAGTACTACCCCGTAAACAATATTCGACTTTCCTTTGCTCAATGATAACATTACAGTAAATACAGACAATGCCAATAAAACAATAGATTTAATATCAAGTCCTAGAATAATCGGCATATCCATCATAATACAAACTGCTGCTACACTTGGAATAGTTAGTCCTATACTGGCTAAAGCAGAGCCCAAAGCTAAGTTTAAACTCGTTTGCAGCCTGTTTTTTCTTGCTGCTATGATTGCTGCAATTGCCTCGGGAAGCAAAATTATGGCGGCAATAACAACTCCTACCAATGCTTTTGGCAGGTTATAGCTCACAATAATACTTTCAATTGTAGGGGATAATGTTTTTGCTAATAACACTACAATCCCTAAGCTTACTAAAAGAAAAACAAGACTTGTGTAAAACGTCTTGTTATTGATTACCACTGGCTCAGCTATGTTTTCATTTTCATCATCTCCAATAGTCAGGAAATATTGCCTGTATCTTGTCGTTTGCGCAAAAAGAAAAGAGCCATAAATAACAAGGCAGGCTCCCGAGGCAAAAACAAGTTGCGGCACGGAATAATAAGACCCATGAACACTTTCAGTAAACGTTGGAAAGACTAATGTAAATACAATAATAGATACCAGTGAAACCAAACCAATGGTTACAGAAGAAGTAGAAAAATTTTGTTCGTAATGCTTAAGACCACCAATAAGAAGGCATAATCCAATGATGCCATTCAGAATGAGCATTGTCGCAGCATAAACGGTATCTCTTGCCAACGATGCTGCTTCGGATCCTTCAGACAACATCAAAGAAACAATAATGGAGACTTCAATAACTGTTATCGAAATAGCCAAAATAATAGTTCCATAAGGCTCTCCCACTCTTTCCGCTATTATTTCAGAATGGTGTACGGCAGACATAACACTAAGAAT
The DNA here is from genome assembly GCF_029625295.1 of Flavobacterium gyeonganense. Taxonomy (NCBI): domain Bacteria; kingdom Pseudomonadati; phylum Bacteroidota; class Flavobacteriia; order Flavobacteriales; family Flavobacteriaceae; genus Flavobacterium; species Flavobacterium gyeonganense. Next base: position 1,439,465 of record NZ_CP121112.1, read on the forward strand.
AAGCAAGATACTTGCTACAATTTGAAAAAAGCTGCTTCCATCAACAAGTCCGCTAAAAAAAGAATCCACGCTAATATTGGAATGATGATTGTCCACTGAAGTAATTGTTTCATTTCGTATATTTTTAATATTCATTTGTACTATATAATCCATTTTTTATATTCCCCAATATAAAACTTTTATTTTTAAATCATGCAGTCAACATAAGGACAAATTCGATATATTTGATTCTATTAACAATCTAATGAGTAAAAAAATATGAGAAAAAACAACGATTTAGGATTATTGATACTCCGTATCACAGTTAGCGTTTTAATGTTCCTGCATGGTATTTCGAAATTTGGAGGAAGTTTAGAATTCATTAAATCGATGCTTGCTGAAAAAGGCATTCCTGATTTTATTGCATATGGGGTATTGGTGGGAGAAATACTTGCGCCTATTGCTATTTTAATTGGTTTCAGAACCAGAATTGCAGCTGCAATATATGCTTTCAATTGTTTGGTTGCCATTTTGATTGCCCACAGTTCTGAAATATTTTCTATGGGAGAACACGGAGGATGGGCTTTAGAATTACTTGGTCTTTATTTATTTGGTGCCCTGACTTTATTCTTTACAGGAGCAGGTAACATTGCGGTTTCAAAAAGCAATCAATGGGATTAATACCATTGTTGAAAAATAATATTTCATAAAATACATAATTACAAAACCTCCTAAGTCATTGATTTAGGAGGTTTTATTTTAATATTTTAATTTAGTTCTTTATATCTTATCGAGCGTTATTTTCATTTCTTTACTTTCTAATATGAGTTTATCTCCTGTAATTGTGCTTTCACATGGATAAGGAGTTCCTGTTTCATCTTTGATGACCAGACTCTTCCCTCCTTTTGTTAAAGCATAAGTACCATCTGTTATTTCACTCTGTAAAAAACCTGTCACGTGACCATCTTTTGTGAAGGTTAACTTTCCATTAGCCAAAATTTCAGTTTTTGCAGAATCCGAGAGTGGCATCTTTGCTTCTACTGCGGTAATTTTCCAGGAGTTCACCAGTTTATTACGCCCGTTGCATGAAACCATTAATACGGCTAATAATACAATACCATAAATAAATAGGTTAGATTTTTTCATGATTTTAGATTTATAGGTTAAACAGCAAACAAGTTACAAAAAAAACAAATCCAAAATATTTAAAATCAACTATTTACAACAAAACAAAAAGCAAGATCTTTTTTTAAAGAACAACTAAGCTTCAATTAAACTTAAAAATATCTTCATATTTCAGATAATTTTTTCTGCTTATAACATATAAGGGAGTTCCATTTTCATCCTTAATTAGGCCTACACTTTCATCATCTGATTTAGGGAAATTAATCTGGTACCTTCTTCCGTCAGACAATTGGATTCCGTAAGTTGAAACTGAGTTTTCAATTTGTACAGAATTCTGACTGTACTCAAATTTTTCTTTTTTGCCGAAACTTTTTCTAACCGTAAAATCTTTTGCATTAAAGAACAATTCGAATTTTTCACCTTTGGCATCTGTTGCTTTCCAGGAACCGCGATAGGTGTCTGAGCCACTGCATGCTGTTAAAATCAGGGCTAAAATCCCAAAAAGGGCAATACTAATTTTTTTCATCGAATTTGTTTAATTATCCAGGGTTAACGACTGTATACTTTTTATTCTTATCCCAAAAAAGCAATCATCCATGCAGCCTTTTGGCACATAACCACAAGTAGAAATCAGTCCGTTATTTTTTGATTCGAAATATACTGTAACGTCTTTTCTTTTAATAAGCCATTCTTTTTCTGCCTTACTGTAGATTTGATCTAATGTTAAAGCTTCTGCAGCAGGTGAATTTTCATGACTGTTTATTTGATTTTCTTCTTCAGTCCATTCTAATGGAATGTTATCAGGGATATTTTCAGTATTTCCAGTGTATTTAAAATGACGCTGGATTATTTTTCCATTTGATACTGTTATTGTTGTTTCCCAGCTATATGCGAGAAAAAGTGTACCACTAGATACGACATACTTATAGGAGTTATTTGAAGATGCTTTGAAATCCAGCCACGTTTTCTGGCTTTTTTGGAAATCATTCTGATAGTTTAATTCGTCGTCTGAAGAGCAGGAAAACATTAAACAGCTGATTAGTACTAGTGCAATAAAGTAAAATTTGGTTTTCATAATTGTGAGTTTATGGTTCACTTATGTAGATGGAAATCAAAGTATTTAGTTGCGTTGTTTTGGTAAATCATCTGCTTAAAAGTTACAAATCATAATATTTAGAAATAACAACACTCAAATCTATATCTAAATCAAAAATATGTTTTTATTTTATTAAAATTCTAAATTTTATTTCAACCCAAATTTTCTCCTGAAAATAAATCTGCATAAGGGATGGGAATGGCATCCTTTTGTTTCCTTCTTTAGGAAACAAAAGATATAATGGACAGCCTCCTGATAGCCATCGGGACAAGCTATATGCCCAAATTATAAAACTGAATTTCATAAAAAAACTCCATCGGTAAAATGGAGTTTTTGATTTTCTAATGTGTATCCGGAGTAGCTTCATCTTCGGGATTGCCTATTTTTCGCCAGTAGTTAGCCAATAGCGAGCCGGAAACATTCATCCAGGGACTGAATACTGCTGACGCCAGGCCAACTGTTGCTAATTTGCCCATGGAGCCGGCAAGTCCGGAAGCCATTCCGCCGTTTTGAAGACCGACTTCGAAAGCGATTGTCTGGCTGCTTTTTTTGTCGAGACCGCTTAATCTGCTGAGCCAATACCCGAAAAAGTAACCCGCTCCGTTGTGCAGAACTGAAGCAAGGAAAAGCAAAAATCCAATCTGAATAAGATTATCCCTTCCTGCAGCAGTCGTTACCAACGTAAAATAGATGATTCCAAACATTGAAAAATACGGCATAATTGCATCAATTTTTGGATATATCTTGTACAATAAATGATACAATACTCCCACGATAAATGCACCGCAGCTGAAGTTTACAATTTCTAAAATATGAGCTAGTGGTGTGTCTTCAACTATAGCAAATAACCCCTGAAGGAAGATAATAGCAACCAGCCAAATCGCCGAAATTATAGTTAAAACATATATCCTCCTTTTTGCGACGACTCCATAGTTTTTCAGAATATCGTGAATCATGGCTGCAGCCAAAGGCACAAGGACAATTTTGATAATTTCCATCATCATATTGAAAAAATGTACCTCAACGAGAGTTCCTGCGAATATCTTCATCAAAAACGGTGTCATGATTGGTGCTGCCAAAGTGGACATTGCGGTTACGGTTACAGACAAAACAAGATTTCCCTTGGCGATGTACGTCATCACGTTCGAAGCTAATCCGCTGCTGCATGAACCAATCAGTATGATTCCTGCGGCGATTTCAGGTTCAAATCCAAATGTTTTGGCAATTATAAAACCCATAACCGGCATGATGGTAAAATGTCCCAGCAAGCCAATTAAAACTCCTTTGCCTGATTTTCGGATACCGGTAAAATCCTCAATGCTCATTTGCGTTCCCATTCCGAACATAACCAGCTGAATGATAATCAGAATGAGCCATTTGTTGCGCATGTCGAAACTGCCTACGTGCAGGAAAAAATCTGGATAAATCAATCCGGCGCAGACTGCGGTAATAATCCAGAAGGTATATTGATAACCACTTAATATTCTCACATGTCCTGCTCCAATGGCAATACTCGAAAATCCAAAGATTAATCCTAATTTCCAGATGATTTCCGTTTGCTGTAACCAGCCTAAACCAGCTACAGTAAAAAATATCGGGGCAGCCCAAAGAAAATATTTACGCATACAAATGAGTATTAAAACATGTTATTTTTTTAAATCTTTTATTTTAAACTATATAAGTTATATAAGTCAATATAAGTTGTTACCTTTTTACGTTTAGCTTAAATGAACTTATATAACTTATATGGTGATTTTTTTGGTTAGAAATAAAGCTCTGCCAATTTTTTCATGGCAATAGCTGGGCTTGCCAAAATCGGCACTAGTTTTTCTTCGGCACTTAAACCGTCGACAACTCTTGCCATTGAAGCTTGTGCCAAAACAATTACATCTACTTCTTTCATTAATTCTTTCAGGGCTTTGGCAACCATTTCGTCATGTTTTGGGGCGTCTCCGCTCATTAAAGCTTCAAAAGCACCTTCGCATAATTTGGATGAAATCGTTACATCTTTTCCTGCCAATTCGGCTCTTCTTCTCACCAGATCGCTGGTTGGTTCAAGTGTTGTTGGTAAAGTGGCAATCACGCCAATTTTATTGCTGATCTGTACCGCTTCATCGGCCATTGCCTGATCTACGCGAATCACCGGAACGGTACTCAAAGTCGCAGCAGTTTCAATCGCTACACCAATCGATGAGCAGGTTACTAAAATTACATCAGCACCAGCAGATTCTGCAAGCTTAACGTGACTTACCACCCTTGCAGCCGTATTGGGCATTAATTTTCCTTTTTTAATTACATCTTTTATCAGGCTGTCATCAACTATATTGAAGGTTTCCGCCCCATTTAAAAATTCATTGCTTAACTGCTGAAACAACGGAACTAAAGTTGCCGATGTATGTACAAAACCTAACGTTTTTGCGCTCATAATTTTTCTCCTTTTAATACTTTTATAAAATAATCGGCGGTACCTACCTGTCCGCCTTTAAAATTCATTTCTATTCCATTAACCAATTCATTGTCTGAAACTGCCTTGCAAAGCGGAGCTCCCGGAGCAATTGGCGCTATCATTTCCAATGCCAGAATATCCAGTTCGGATGCTGCGTAACTTGACGTATCACCTCCGGAAAAAAGAATTCTTTTTAGCGGATCTGCCTTTAAAACTTCTTTGGTGATTCTACCCAAAACACTTCCGTAAAGGGCACTGCATTGTTTCTGAATCTCATTTTCTTTAATGCCTTTTGACTTAAAATAAGACTCTGTTTCAGCAATACGCGGGTCTTCTGAACCAGTACTGGTATGCAGAATTGTACTTTTACCATTCTTGAAATTGGCTATAATTTGCGAAACCGTTTCTTCTATAATTTGTTGCTGATACTGACTATCAACTGCTTTGCTTTCTAATGGAATTTCTAAAAATCCATTTTCTAATGCATATTCAATTTGTTTAGAAGTAACTGGCGAACAACTCCCCGATAAAACGAGTATGGGCGAAACTTCTCCCGGGGATTCAAATACTATTTCTTTTCCTATGATTTTTTTATCCTTCCAAGCCAATCCCAAAGCCATTTCGATTCCGGATGAACCTACTGAAAACAATGTTTTTTTGTTTGCCAGTTGATTGAAAACAATTCCTATTGTTTTGAGATGCTCCTGATTGAAACCGTCAAAAAACAGAATTTCGGCCTGGTTATTTTCAACCGCTTCCAGAACTTCAGAAGTTCCTTTTTCGATTGTGGTTAAATTGACAAGATTGATGGATTTATCCGTTTGTTTTGCCAGATGCAAAGTCAAATCGCCTTCTAAAGCAGGTGTAACGGGATGTTTGCTCATGGATGGATGTCGGTCGATACGGTAAATTTCACCGTTTCCGATAGTTCCCATTCGGGCAAAAAGATTTCCGAACACACAAAAACGCCCCAGATGTGGTGCCGATGGCGAAACCAAAACGGTTTTTTGATTGAAAACTTCACTCCCGATTTCGATTGCTTTTCCGATGTTGCCGACGTGTGGTGCAGAATCGAAAGTGGAACAGACTTTATAATGAAAATGATTGGGGGCAAAAATTTTCAGATTTTCAAAGGCAGTATAAAGTTCTGTTTCCATTTCCGACGGTAACATCGACCTGCTCTTTCCGGCCAGACCAATCGCCTGAATTCCCGGAAAACGATCTATGTCTTTTTGATTCGGTTGTTGCAGAAAGAGTACTGTTTTTACTCCGGCCAGCGTCAGAAATTCCAGGGCATCAGTCGAGCCTGTAAAATCGTCACCATAATAAGCCAATAGCAATTTTTCTTTTTGGCTCATTATTTAGAAAATTTCTTTACCGATTCGGCAAATTCAGGATATTTTATTGCCGTTTCTTCTACAGACAACCCATCAACAGCTCCTTTCCAGGCTTGCTGTAAGGCATTTACTCCGGCTTTTGGTCCCATTGGGTGTGCCAAAATTCCGCCTCCTGCCATGTATAGCAAATCGGTAGTTTGGGTTCTTCGGTAAGTTTCTACGGCTTGTCCGCCCCATTGTCCCGAAGACACTACAGGCAATATTTCGTATCCTCCTAAAAAGGGTTTCAAACAGGATTTTATCGACGTCACCACCGAATCATCCGATTCCCAAAATTTATTCTGGATTCCGTTGACGTGGAGCTGATCGACTCCTGCCAGACGCTGAATTTTTTGATAGGCCGGAAATTCAATTCCCAACAAAGGATGACGGTTCAGCATTCCCCAGCCGTTTCTGTGACCGTGAATGACGAGTTCGCCCTGATCACAGATTTTCTTTGTTCCCGCCAAGCCTACACTGTTGATACTGACCATCGCACAGCTTCCTCTTTCCTGATGAATCAAATCGTATTTACGCTGCATTTCGTCAATTTCATCACTGATATTGAACGCATACATTACTTTTTTACCTGTTTTTTGTTCGTTATCGCGAATAACTTTCATGATGCCTTTTACACGGTCATCAAAAAAAGAATTGGCTGCCGATCCCATCAGTTCATCGTCTTTAATGAAATCGATTCCGGCATCAATAAGCGATTTTACTAAAGAGACCGTTTCATCAACACTCATCCCGATGCTTGGTTTTATAATGGTTCCAATCATTGGTCTGTCGGTTACGCCACAGGATAATTTAGAACCTTTGATTCCGAATTTTGGTCCTTTGAAATGAGTTGCGAAAGAATCCGGCACTTCAAAATCCATTAGTTTTAAACCTGTAAATTGTGTGATTTCGTATAGATTCCCCTGTAAAGTACTAATCAGAACCGGCAGATTATAACCAAAGTTTTCTATCGACCAGCTTACTTTTACCCTTGCTTTCTGGTATTTTTTTCCCGGAATACTTCCTCCCGGAATGGATGGCTCATCTGCCAAATCCAATAATTGAATATCCTCTACCCTTGCGGCAAAACGTTTTTTCAATTCTTCGGTTTCTCCCGGAACAGACACAAAGGTTCCTGATGACTGTTCACCCGCCAAAACTGCCGCTGCCCGTTCTACCTCATAAGGGGTTTCGATAAGATACTCCGCAAAAACTCTTTCCATTGTACTTCATTTATTAAGAAATTCTAAATAAATGAATTTATAGGGAGTAAGTGTCCTGCTGTGTGCTGTTCCAGGAAAGATTATTTTGAATAATATAAAAATTATATTTATTTACTTTTATGACAAAACCTGCTAAATCCGCAAAATCTTTTCCATTTTTTTGCCTATAGCCAGTTCATCTACCAATTTATCTAAGTAACGTACCTGACGCATCAACGAATTCTCGATTTCCTCAATGCGGTACCCGCAGATTACACCCGTAATGAGCGAAGCATTAGGATTGAGACTGGCTTTTTCAAAAAAGTCTTTAAAGGTTATTTTTTGATCAATCAGTTCTTGTAATTTCTTTTCGTCATATCCCGTCAACCATTCGATGACCTGATGCAATTCGGCTATGGTTCTGCCTTTTTTCTCCACTTTAGTTACATAATGCGGATAAACCGAAGCAAATGTCATTTGGGCTACACGTTCATTTTGTTTGTCATTAGGTGTCATAAGCTTTTTTGAATTACATTAATCTGATTATCAATACGAATATAACAGTTTCCTTGTAAATATTGTAACAACATCTACTCATTTCTATAGTTTATCAAGGCACACATTACATCTAAGTTAGATAGCAAAACAATTCTTTCCTCTGCGTTTGAATTTGTATATTCGCCACATTATTTTGAAAAAGAAGAATGATTGCAAAATTGAATGAAAAAAAATCCTATCCATGGATTGTGGTTGGCTTGTTGTGGTTTGTAGCGTTATTGAATTATTTAGACCGACAAATGCTTTCGACTATGAAGTCAGCCATGATGGATGACATTCCTGAATTGGCCAAAGCTGAAAATTTTGGTCTTTTAATGGCTATTTTCCTTTGGATATATGCGCTTATGAGCCCTGTTTCCGGAATTATAGCGGATCGGTTTAACCGAAAAAGAATCATTATTGGAAGTCTTTTTATCTGGTCCGGGGTTACTATGGCGATGGGTTATGCCACAACTTTCAATCAGATTTACATTTTGCGTGGCATTATGGGGTTTAGTGAAGCTTTTTATATTCCGGCCGCATTATCCTTAATTGCAGATTACCATCAGGAAAAAACGCGCTCTTTTGCGATTGCAATTCATACTACCGGAATTTATTTAGGGCAGGCGCTGGGTGGTTTTGGAGCCACTATTTCTAAGCATTTTTCCTGGCATTTCAGCTTTCACTCCGTAGGTTTACTCGGTGTACTTTACAGTTTAGTACTGATCTTTTTTCTACAGGAAAAGAAAACGTACTTTTTTGATTCCACAAAAAAGTCATCTACAATCTCTGAATTCAGGCAGATGTTCAAGGGATTGGGAATATTATTTGGTAATATTTCCTTTTGGGTTTTACTCTTTTATTTCGCTTCACCAAGTTTACCGGGCTGGGCGGCCAAAAACTGGTTACCGACCTTATTTACTGAAACGTTACATTTAGACATGGCTCTGGCGGGCCCCATTGCAACGGTTACCATTTCGATGTCTTCTTTTTTTGGTGTTTTAATTGGCGGTGCTATTTCAGACAGATGGGTGATGAAACATCTTAAAGGAAGAATTTACACCAGCGCTATTGGATTGTTTCTTACCATTCCGGCATTGTTTTTATTTGGCTACTGCTGTGACACAGCAGCTATTATTTTTGGCGCTATCCTTTTTGGACTTGGATTTGGAATATACGACACCAACAATATGCCTATTCTTTGTCAGTTTGTTGCGCCTCGCTACCGTGCTACCGGATATGGAATTATGAATTTCGTAGGTATTTCAGCCGGAGCTGTTATCACCGAGTTTTTAGGAAAAGCCGCTGATAATGGCGGAATGAGACACGTTTTTGTACTGCTGTTATTTGTAGTTTTGAGTGCCATCATTTTACAACTGGTTAGCCTGCATCCAAAAACTATAGATATGACTGAGGGGAGTGAACTTTAAACCAGAGTAATTATTAGTAATGCAACAAAGTTAAAAAATTAAACCATGAGTAGAATTATGCATTACAAACACTTATTTTACTCTTAAAAAGTAAATAGACACTCGTTGCAAAGAAACAGATTGAAGGTTTACTTCAAGTGGTTTCAAATTAACTTTGTTTATTTTTTATCCGATCAATAACATTCAATGGATTAAAATCAGGAGGTAAAACTTTAAAACTTTTATCGTCTTTTGTTAGATTATATTTTTTTCTTTGAAATTCTCTTAATTTATCTATTTCAATGGTACCTATGACTGTTACATTATTCTCTCCCCCTTTCAACTTCACAATATCTTTTTTATATGTTTCAGTTGGTTGTGAAATCCTAGTATCTCCATAATGACTTGAATTTACTTGGATAACATAGCAATGTAAATCTCTAGAAACAGATTCTACTAAATTAGAAAAATAGTTTAAATCTTTATTATATTCAACAGCGACTAATAAATCTATTTTATTCTTAATTAAACTTCTATGAGCAATATTCGCAAGTTCAAAACAATAGAAAACTGAAAAATAAATATTTTTCCAATTAAAAATATGATATCTAGAATATTGTGTTTGAGGAATTAAGCAATGATTTCCAATTATTACATCTTCTTCATGTGGAGCATAATGATTTTTTAATCTAAATACAACCGTTGCATCTTTATAACCATCAATATTAATCGGCATAATTGTTACAACAAAATTGAAGGCAATATTATTAACAGTTATATGCTCTAATCCCGTAATTAATAAACTTTCATTTTTTTCAGAGTACCGAACTAAGCTAGATAATATTTCAATTGGGATAAAGAATTCAGGAAAAACAACAATATCTGAATTGTTTTTTCTTGTTGATTTTAGAAAATCAACTAAATCTTGATATCTTTCATTTGATATATTTGGTCTATTTCTTAATGCATCTAATATATTTTTGTCATTTACAAATGTATTTGCAACAGACACTTTAGGTTTTGATAGTTTATTTTTAAGATTTGAATTCGTTTTAATTGAAATCAACTCATCTTGGTCTCCAGAAGAAAATTCAAAAAATTTATTTTTATATGAATCAATCGAATCCTCAAATATATCTTTTAACTTATGTTTAATATTCCCCAATTTAAATCTTTCAAAAGCGGTATCTAGAAAATGTATTTCATCTTCATTTTCTTGGTCAATACTTAAGTCAGCAATATTTGTTTTCAAATTACCCGCTGATATTTGTAAACTTTTTTCTTTTAAATCAGTAAAAAGTTGAGAAATTGTACATTCCCAAAATTTCAGCGGTCTAGGTGAATTTTCAATTAAATATTCATCAATGGTATAGTTTTCTATCTTGAAATTATAATTTATTAAATTTATTTCCCCCTCATAACTTTCTTTTGTGTAATTAAGCAACGGAATTGAAACATAATGATGTCTCATCATATTTGTTTTTCTATATCTCAATGCCCAAGGAGAATTACTTCTAGTAATTTCACTAAAAAAAGAGTACAAATATTCTGCCTCGATAGCATTGGTTCTATATTCGAAGTTTTTGAATATTTTTTTATCCTTACTGATAAATTTAGGATTTAATGAAAGTACTAATTCATGTGCATTATCTAAATAATTAATAAGCGAATCTATGATAGAAATGTATTTAACTTTTGTTTTCAAAAAAGTTGATTCATCTTTTCCTATTTTTAAAATTTCCTCAATACAATCGAAATAGAAATCCACATATTCTTTTGGCTTATCATTTACCATCAAATAAGTAAAAATTTTTTCCCAAATTTTATAAAACTCTATGCAATTCTGACCTTTAAAAACTTTTAAAAGTTTAATTATTTCATCATCTGAAACATTCTTCTTATGCTTAATTGCGCCTAATATTTTATTTGTTAGATAAACTGTAAGACCATATCTATTTTCCTTATAATCTTTTAATGTTCTAATTTTACCTTCAGAATCAGTGTAATTTAAATAAAATGCATTTTTATCAAATTCTCCTAAATTCTCATTATCATCAGGTAAATCACGAAATTCACTTGACCTATAATTTAATTCTTGTTTGAGTTTATCTATTACTAAATCTGACTCTTCCGAATAAAAATAATACATGAGCGTTTTGTCGGGTTGACAGTACAGGGAATCATATTTGTCAATTTTTATTATTCGTGAATCATTTTCAGGAATAATTTTTAAAATAGGATATAAATTTTGCAATAAATACTTTTCAACTGTTGTTAAACTATTATCACTATATTGTATATCAAAATTAAATTCCTCTTTAATTTTTTTATTATAGTTATCATAATCAAACTTATAATCTTGATATATTGAATTAGTATCCTCTTTGTCATTTGGTTCTGAAAAGACAATTAATATATCATCAACATACCTCCCGTAATAAGCAGGTTTATATTTCTTACACATTACTTTATCAAAATCATTTAGATAGTGATTAGCAATAACATACGATGAAAGTAGTCCGATTGGCAAAATTGATTTTTCATCTAATTCAGACGAAAAGTCTTTTGGTAATTGATATTTCGCTAATTTATTTGAATATATTTGATGTACTGTCTTCAAAATAATATTTACACTGTCATTATCCTTATTTGAAAAATATAAATTCAAATCAATTCTAGTCGAGTGGTAATAATCTTTTATATCAAGATTAATAAAAAGTGCATTTTTATTGTTCTTTAATAAGTCTTGGGCAGTTGAAACAGATTCATCTCTCCATTGTTGGTATTGACTAAAATAAGGTTTAAAAAGAGTTGAACTTTTTATTACTCCAGTTTTTTCTTTATTTAAAAGTAATCTATTTCCTTTGCAAACATCTAATAACTCCGAATCAAATTTATATCCACTTTTAATTATCCACATAACTGAAAATAAATGAATTTCTATTGGAACATCAATAAAGGCAGTTATTTTTTCTAATAAATATTTTTCTTCTGTTTTTTTATTTGTAATAAAATTTTCATCAATATTGTTTTTATTTGATTTAAATTTTTTAGGAAAGAAAGATGCATCAATTGATTTATAAAGATATTTTATAAATTGATTTTCTTCATTAAAATTATTCAACTCGTCAAGTATTCTGTCGAATTTAATTTTTAAATTTGATTCAATCGTTTTTTCTTTAACATTAAAAATATTTTTTAATAAATCCTTTTTATTTGAATAAGGCTCTGAAATTCCCCAATTGATATGAAAGTCAGAATCTTTCTTTGTATCAGTTTCAAATTCAACTAATTTTTGCCTTAATAATAATTCCGCATTGTCATAATATATGTAAGTTTTAAGTTTATTATATGCTAATTCAATATCTTCAAGTGTATACATTTTTTCAATATTTATAAAATTTACTCAATTTATAGACAAACTAATATCTTATTATTAAGGTTCTAAAGTCCTAATTTTCTTCAAACATTTATTAGTTTTATTTACGAATATAATCCAAATTTTATTACAAATTACAAACCTGAAAACACCCAAAAAATCTCTTCTTAAACCAACTCCCGCATAAGCGATGGAAATGGCATCCTTTTCTTTTCCTTCTTTAGGAAAAGAAAAGATATAATGGACAGCCCGACCCTTGTGGTTATGCCCAAAAATAAAAATTACACCCAAAATATTTTCAATAAAAAAGGCTGCCCTTTAAGACAACCTTAGAATTATTTTGGATATTTATTTTGTTCTTTTAATTTTTGCCGGATTCTGCCTGGTATCAAAAACATCGGCAATCATTATTTGTTTTTGTTTGGAATCGATGGTGTAAATGATTTTATAATTCTCGCAGATTAAGTATCGATATTCATTTTCTCTGTCAAGCAATAATTCTTCTACTTGGGTAATCTCAGGATGCGAAAGGATTTTATTTGGTTCCAGAATGATTTTCTCAATTACATTTTTTGCGACTTGTAAACTTGCATTTTCAATATAATACTCAAAAATTTTGTCTAATTCAGTTTCTGCAAAATCCGACCAGATTATTTTAAAAGCCATTATTTATACTTTGATAAAAGCTCTTCACTGGTCTTGAATTTACCATTCTTAAAGTCATTTTCTGACTGGTCGATTCGTGAATTTAATTCAGCAACAGACATAGGTTTTGTATTTTTTTGCATCTTACTTTTTAGCAAATTTTCGAACTGAGAAACTAATTCTTCGCTTTGAAGTTTTAGGAACTCCTGTACAAATTCAATTTTTCTAGTTTGCAAATCCATGGCATCATATTTTATTCAAAAATACAAAATTATTTTCCTGAAACACTTAATCTACTTTTATTTCTATCGCTGAGCCAGTAATTCCATTTCCTGTAGAAGCTTTTAACTGAATCTTTTCTTTCTTTCCGTTCGACTGAATGATGGCAATGCATTTACCATTAAACAATTTACAAGAATTCGCTTTAAAAGAATCCAGGTTCGCCTGATAGCCGTTATCAACACCCACTAATTTTCCTCCGCCTGTAACTTCAAAATTGATTAGGTCATTAGCATTTGGCAAAAGATTTCCGTCTTTATCAACGATTGAAACTGTTACATAAACCAAATCGTAAGTATCATTTTTGATGGCGGTTTTATCGGTTTTCAAATCTATTTTTGAAGCTTCTCCGGCGGTGTGAATTTCTTTTTCCAAAACTACTTTTCCATCTTTTCTGGAAATGGCTTTTATCGTTCCAGGTTCGAATTTTACGCGCCAGGATATGTGCAGATCGTCATTTTGTTTGGCTTTTTTGCCCAATGATTTTCCGTTGAGGAACAATTCCACTTCATCAGCATTGTTGTAATACGCCCAAACATCGACTTCTTGATCTTTTTGCCAATTCCAATGCGGAAAAATGTGTAGTACAGGTTTCTTCGTCCATTCGCTTTGGTACATATAATAGACATCTTTTGGAAGTCCCGCCAAATCGATGATTCCGAAATACGAACTTCTCGCCGGATAAGGATACGGATCGGGTTCGCCAATATAATCGACTCCTGTCCAGATAAAAGTTCCCGCCATGAAATCCTGTTTTTTGATGGTTTTCCAGTTTTCTTCATGCGTAGCACCCCAATAAGATTTTACCTGATCGTAAGCCGAAACCGTCCAGTCTGCATTTCCGTCAAATGCAGCACCGTGTTTGGTTGGCCACGCTTTAATTCCGTCAGGAAAATCATAATGTCCACGGGTTTCTAAAGCCGAAACACTTTCTGAAGCCAATATTTTCTGCCCTTTAAATTTGGTTGGGAAATCTTTATAATCTTCATGTTTGTAATTGAATCCCAATAAATCCAAAGCACCCGACTGATAAATAAAATTTTTCTCGATTACATTTTCGGTCAAAGCCGAAGTTACGGGACGGGTCGTATCCAGCGATTTTACGATTTGAGCCAGTTCCCTGGTAATTGCAATTCCGGTGCTGTCAAATTGTTCACGGATTTCGTTTCCGATACTCCACATCATCACTGACGGATAGTTGCGGTCTCTTTTGATGAAATCTTCCAGATCCTGTTTATGCCACGCATCCCAGTCTTTGTGATAATCGTTGGTTACTTTTTTCTTTTTCCACACATCGGTAAACTCATCCTGAACAATAAACCCCATTTCGTCACACAGTTTCATCATTTCCAATGAGTGCGGATTGTGCGCCATTCGGATAGCGTTAGTCCCCATTTCTTTCAGCAAGGTCAGTTTTCTTCGAAGAGCATGAATATTTTCTACTGCTCCCAAAGCACCGTTGTCGTGATGCAGGCAAACACCTAATATTTTAGTAGGAACACCGTTTAACGAAAATCCTTTTTCAGAATCGAAATTAAAATAGCGGAAACCAAGTGGAGTTTCGTAATTGTCGATTAGTTTCGATTTCTCATAGATTTTGGTTATGACTTTGTACAGATACGGATTTTCGGTATTCCATAATTTTGGCTGATTCAAAGCCAGATTGTGAATCTTTTTTGCCGATGTTTTGGCTCCGATTTTTTCTATGGAAGTAGTATTCGCAACTTCAACATTGTCAGCATTGACGATAGAAGTCACGAGTTTGAATTCTTTTTCGGAAGCATTTTCGTTATCAATATCCACTTCCAGATGAATGGTTGCTTTGTCTTTGGAAACTTCGGGCGTCGTTACATACGTTCCCCATTTTGCCACGTGCAGTTTTTCGCTGGCCACCAATCGCACATTTCTGTAAATTCCGGATCCGGTGTACCATCTTGAATTGGGCTGTGCATCGTTATCAACTTTTACAGCAATGACATTCTGCTTTCCGAAATTCAAAAATTGTGATAATTCATAAGCAAAAGAAATATAACCGTTCGGTCTCATCCCTAAAGAATGGCCATTTATAAATACTTCGCTGTTTTTGAAAACACCGTCAAATTCAACTGAAACGGTTTTGTTTTTCCAATTCGCAGGAACAGTAAATGTTTTACGATACCAGCCTTTTCCTGCCGGCAAAAATCCCTGTGCCTGTTTTGTTTTACTGTCTTTATCGAAAGCTCCTTCAATACTCCAGTCGTGAGGCAATTGCAGAGTTCTCCAATCCGAAGCATTGAAATTAGCATTTACCGCTTCTGGATAATCTCCCAATTTGAAGTTCCAGTTTTTGTTGAAATCTTCGACAATTCTGGCTTTTTTTCCTTGTGCGAAACTTGCTGTTGAAAGCAGTATTATTAAGGCTATTGCGATTTTTTGAAAAATGTTTTTATACATGTTCATAAACTTTATTTTTTTATAATCCAATTTCGTCTCGTTTGTCATTCCGACGAAGGAGGAATCTCCACAAGTAACTCCGCACAGAAAAAAAACAATCTTTGTCGAGCTTCTAACGAAGATTCCTCCTTCGTCGGAATGACAAAAATGATGATTATTGAAATTCGAAATTATCAAGGAGTAATCCCTTCATATCATCAGATTCTATCGTGATTTTATAAGTTCCTGCATTGATATAACCGCCTGATGTTGTATTCAAAATTTTCCATTTTTCTGTTGCAGACGGAAACTCAATAGTGTCATTTCGCATCAGGATTCCATAGGCGTCTTCCATTTTGAATTTGACTTTCAAAGGTGTTTCGTTTCTATTCATAAATCGAAAACGCATCAGGTAAATTCCCGCCACTCCTGGTTTCACTTCAAACTGAATGCTGTTTTTTGTTTTCTCCTTAAATTCGATATAATCGGCTTTTTTGAAATTGCCTTTTTCGATTCCGGTTCCGGTTGTTTTTGCGGTCTCGGCTTCTAAAAGTACAACCCGTCTTGAATCGTCTTTTTCGCCCATATCGTAAGTTGGAACGACCGCTATTGTGCTATTTTCAAAAAATACTTTTTCGCCTTTTTTTACTTTTTTATGGAAAACTGAAAATTCAACTTTATCTGAATTTTTAGCCGTTTCCGACAACTTTTTGTAACCTGAAATCGAATCTTTCGATTTGCTAAACAGATAAATTTCAGAATCTTCTTTGGTTATAAAAGAACCTGAAAATTTTGACGAAATCTGCAAATAATCGGCTCCGAAAACTTCAGCGGGCAATTGCGCAAAAACAACTTCAGAATCTGAATATTGTTTGGAATTGATATCCAGCCAAGAACCGATTTTAGACTCCGAATTACTTGCAACGTTCTGAATATTTCGTGGTGAAGCCGAAGCTCCTTTTACCGACTTATCTTTGGTGGCAATAGCAATAGCTGAAATGATAGCCTGACTCGCTTTTACATTTGGGAAAGAAATCGTGATTTTACCATTTTTGCTTTTTACTACGAAGGTTTTCTTTAGCGCCGCATCGTGTCCGACTTCACTCCAGATATCCAAATCTTTCAAAACTACATTATCATTAATGGCTACGTCAAACAAACGCCAGCCTTTGCAATCCAGTCCGCCTCCGGTACCGTACCAGGGTTCTGTGAAATACAATTCTACTAAGTATTCTCCGTCCGGAGCTGGAAATTCGTAACGCAATTTGTCGATTCCGTATCTAAAACTTTGAAATAATTTCCAGTCTTTTGTTCCTGAAATTGGATCGAAAGTGATTCTTTGGCTTGCATAAAAGTCTGGCAATTGGTTGAAATTATCTGTCCACGACAAAGATCCCCAGGTGTTTTCTCCGTTTTTATGAACATCTGCCTGCCATAAATTTCCGAGAGAATCGGTGATTTCGCTTCCTCCACTATTGACTCTGTAAATGTAATTGTAGTTTTTTTGAGGCTGTAAAAGTGTTTCTTTTTGAGTTTCTAATGCTTGGAAATTAGGTGCTTTTGGCAAAGTGTTCAAAACCATATAATCTTTGGCGACGGCTTTTCCGTTTACATAACCCACAGCATACAAAACATTGTATTGAACATTGACATTATTAAACTGAAAATGCTGTCCGATTCCCGGATTTTTTAGTTTTCCGAGTGATCCTTTATTGATATCATTGAACAATTCTACCTCATCACAATTCGAATAAACATCGATTCCGTTTTTGATTCCGGGAGTATCCCAACGATTTGGCCAGGTGTGCGAAACAATATATACCATCGGGTTTGTTTTGTTCGAAACATAATTGGCGCGATACATATAATAAGCATCCAAAGGTTCTCCCCAAATACTGAAAAGTCCTTTGTAATTTACCGGTCCAACTTTATCTATGTCCCTAAAACCTTCCCCGTTTTGCGAACGTCCCGGATTTTCATGTGAAGCAAAAAGCCAGTTGAATTGTCCTGCAATTTTATCCTTTACCGATTCGGCTTCGCGGACTTTGATTTCCATTAATTGCGAGAAACGATTTTCGCTCAAAATTCCTTTTTGATCGAATTCACCTTCGGTGTGCAAGTCGTGTGACCGCCAGGCACCATACTCCCCGTTTAGCAATTGCTTGCTCATTTCGACATCGTAATTAAACGGATCGCCTCCATAGGTTCCCGACCAGTTTTGTACTACATTCCAATCGGTTCCTTCGCCTCCGTTACAGGTGGTAACGATGCGTTGTGAAGCCGACATTGGATCCATTTCTCGGATGATTTTGGTACATTCTTCGGCAAATGCTGCCGGAATGGTGCTTTCGTTTTGCAATCCCCACATTACGACCGACGGATTGTTTCGGCGTTCTTTGATCCATTCGCGCAATAAGGTTTTGAAATTCTCTTTGAATTCGGGTGTGTCGTACCAAATATGTGCCGAAAACTGACTCCAGAACAGAATTCCGTTTTCGTCCAGCTCTTTTTGGTATTCTAAATTATGAGGCTGGTGCGCTTCGCGGAAAGCATTAAAACCGCCCGCTTTAATCTGTTCGATTCTGGAATGGATTTGCTCCTTCGAAAACGAATGACTGTTTCCTATTAGGTGTTCGTATTCGCAGGTTCCGTTGATAAACAATGGTTCGTCGTTGATAAAAAAACGATTATCTTTTCCGTCACGACTAACCGGCCAGCTTACCCAACGGATTCCGTATGGCGTTTTTAATTCGTCTATTTTTTTTCCGTTTTCAAAAACTGTAGTGACCAGTTCATATAAATACGGATTGGCTGGTGACCATAATTTTGGATTTACAATCTCTGGAAGTGTTTGTGGTATTTGTTTTGTTTCTCCTGAAGTGTTTTTGATATCGGTTTTTACACTAACCACTTTCTTTCCGTTTTTATCAAAAAGAGTGTTTTCGATAGTTAGGTTTCGGTTTGAAGTTCCGTAGTTTTTGATTTCTGTAGTAATGTTCAGGATTGCTTTTTCTTTGGAAGTTACTTTGTCATTCCAAATATGAACGCCAAAAGGTTCTATGCGAACTTCATCCGTAACGACTAAAGTTACAGGTCTGAAGATCCCCATTGGCTGTGAGCCTTCTGAGAATCCCCATTCTCCGGAACAACCTCCACAAACCCAAGGCAAATCGGCAATGAAGGATGGATGTGATGCTTTGACGATTATATTGTTTGCTTTTTCGAAAGAAACAGCATTTGTAATATCGACTGTAAAAGTCGTTCTTCCGCCTTTGTGTTCTCCTACTTTTTTGCCGTTTACCCAAACGGTTGCGTATGAACTTACGCCTTCAAAAAAAGGAATAGTCTTTTAGAACTGTCTTTTTTGTCTAATTGCAGTGTTTTATGATACCAGGCGGTTCCGTGTAAATTGCCGTGCTTGGTCCTTAGAAAACCGTAATACTGATCCCAGTTGTGGGGTACGTTTACTTTTTGCCATTGTGCATTGACTTTTGGATTTTGCACAAAAGTTTCTTCCTTTTCCGTAAGCTGATTCAAAACAATGGTTTCCCATGAGGAATTCAGCGAAATTTCTTTACGAAACTTCGCCTGCCCCTTGCCGCTTTGACTCCATACAAAGCAAGCGCCTACAAAAAAACAAAAAATAAAAAAAACTATTTTCTTCATATTATTTTTAAACCATATAAGTCATATTAAGGTTATTTAAGTCTTATTATTTTTGAAACCGGATCGTCTAACTTAATCTGGGTTTGCGTGAGGGATAGTAGCGACATCCTTTTGGGGCGGGGTTCGCCCCAAAAGATATAGCGGATAGCCCGACCCGCAGTTTTTACGGAGGGTCACGCCCACATTATCTTAATAAAACAACCAGTCTACCGCACCTTTTTCGCCTTCGTCGATGTAGCCGACATCACGGGTCGTAATGGTTTGATTGGCATCGATGAAGCCTAAAATCAAGACTCTTCCTTTACCCAAATCGAGTTTGTTTTCGCCCGGTTGAAAGGTGTAGGTGTGAATGTTGATTCTTGGCAATTCCTTCAAATTCATTGCGCTTGCCAGGATTACTTCGGCCTGACCGTGGGCGTTTCCGGCTGCATCAGTTTCTAAACTTGGCGGGAATAAAAATCTTTTCTGATCGGAATTGAAATAACCTACCACAAGTTTTACCGCTTTGGTATTTTTGAATTTCAGGTGCGTTCCGTTTTCGTTTTGCGATGTTTCATCGAAAGCAATTCCTTTTAGGTTTTGCAGTTCCGGTGCTATTTTTGTCAGTTCTGAAATTGGCGTTCCGTACACTTTTGTTCCGTTTTTGATTGGGTAAGTTCCTTTGGTTTCACTTAATAAAGTTACCTCAGCGGTTTTCCATGGCTTGCTTTCTTTGGTTACCACTTTACCATCTTTTGATGATTTTAGAAGACCCAGATTTCGTTTGAAATTAGCCAATTCACGTTCGTAATGTGGCAATAATTCGGCCCAGGTTTTGTTGTTTCCATCGTCTCCGCCAATCGGGATTCGGCGTTGCGCGGTTTGCATACTGTTGGCGTACAAATAATGGTCCTTGGTTAGATTCACCAATAATTCGTAATGTTTGATGCTCTCTTCAAGATGCGGAAGGGCTTTATCCAAATCGGAAATTTCATTGGAATAGCTGTAACGCAAGACCAAAATCGCGGCTTTCACTTTCTCCGAAAAGAAATCGGCGAAAGCTTTATAAGCGTGCATATCGTTTTTAAGACGCAGGAATTCATCCTTGTCTTTGGTTACTTTTGACTCGGCTTTGTCGATGGCTTCAACGGCTAGTTTTCCGTGTTGCGTGATTTCGGCAATGATTTGCGTTGGCAATTCCCCAACGTGTGGTTCTTTGTTCCATTCTTTTTTGGCGTACTCCAAAAGCAACTCGCCAACCGGTCCGCACGATTCGTGGAATCCCGGATACACTCTCCATTTGGCTGGATTGACTAATTGACTTTCGAACATTCCTAATAATAAGGTCTGACGATTTCCTTCGGTAATTCCGAAACGTCTTAATGTTTTTGGAGCAATTTCTCCTGATTCATCGTAGGCTTTTTGGATGTTATTTGCTGCTTCTAAATCAGTTCCGTATTTAGC
The DNA here is from genome assembly GCF_029625295.1 of Flavobacterium gyeonganense. NCBI lineage: Bacteria > Pseudomonadati > Bacteroidota > Flavobacteriia > Flavobacteriales > Flavobacteriaceae > Flavobacterium > Flavobacterium gyeonganense. Next base: position 1,460,459 of record NZ_CP121112.1, read on the forward strand.
AGCTAAATCTTCACTCCAATATTTAATTTCTTCGTTTCTGTCTCTTTTACTATTCCACGCATATCTTGCCCAGGCTTTGTACCAAATCCAATCGCGATCCATTTCGAGCAATCTCTCGCCAGTTTTTGTTTTATCAGCCGTGTAAGGCCAATCCCAATAGGATGCCTGCGGATATAAGTGAAGGGCGTTGGCACCATGAGCCATGTGCATCGCTTTAACTGTTTTCTGAATAAAGTCAGGTGAACCGTATCTAAATGGTTCTAAGTTTGCCAAAATATGTACGTTTGAAATGTGAACGGAATTCAGTGAGCTTAACTTTTTGTGGATTTCTCCCCAAGGTCCCCCAGGCGTATAAGTCGTCAATGACTCGCCATTATATTTGTGCATCGTGTACAGGTTTTTGTACAACGGAAGTGATTTTTCCATTACCAAAGGCGCATCGGTATCGTGCGCACGAAGGATAATTGGCGGTTCCTGTGTTTTTCCTAAAGCTTTTAATCCGTCCTGAACGCCCGGAATAATCGTTTTGGTAAACCATTCCACGTCGTCATCGATGGTATTGATAGCTTCTCCCAGACATACCAATAGTCCAACATTTGGATATTTTTCTATGAAAGCTGTGATTGATTTTTTGGTATAATCCGCAATTTCTGGTGTGATTGGACGTGAACGATCCTGTGTTTTAATGTTGTAATGCTCAGCAAATGGCTTAGAAACAAGAATATTATAAAACATCTGAATGACCCAGATTCCCCTTTTATTCGCTTCTACAGTCAGGTAATTATAAATTTCTTCGTTCTTTTTAAAATCTTCTTCACTTACTTCCACAGCAAACGGATAGTCTTTTAGTTTTACCAATGAAGCAAACGGATGTCCATTCCATAAATACAGGGAATTTAGTCGGTTGTCGACCATCATATCCAGGTATTTTGTCCACAGTTTTTTATCATAAAACCAAGGGAAAGATTCGGGCGTGTATGGATATTCGTAAACGTCTCTTCCCGGAAGATAAACCGGTTTTTGCACTCCGATACAAGATCCTCTCAAGACCATTTCGGGACTGTCTTCAATATTGATTTCTGACGGAATTTCACCTGAAGTTTTGATTCGGTCTGCCAATTCCAAAGCGCCATATAAAGCTCCGGTTGCGTCGGTTCCTTCAATGAAAATGATGTTTTTTTGCGTGCGGATTTGAAAGCCTTCTTTCTTGGTTAATTGGCTGTCGTCGATTTTAGCGGTTTTGGTATTTTGATTCCAAAAATCAGTTCCTTTTTCGCCAATGATGATTACTTTGTCTTTTGATTTTTTAGGCGTTTTGTCTGCAAAAGTTATTTTAAATCCTTTTGCGGTTGCGGTTTCTGATAGTTTTTCGGCTCCATATTGCGATCTTGGTGCTTTGGCATCACGAACGATGGTGATGTTTTGGGCTGATGCAAAAGTTACATATAGTCCTAAAAAAAGTAAGCTTAGATATTTCATTGTATTGTTATTTTTTTGACCACAAATTGCGCAAATTTTCGCAAATTATAATCGTATTTGTTTTTGTCACAGATTAAAAAATCTGTTAAGAATCTGCTTGAATCTTTTTAAATCTGCGTGCTAATTTTTGTCACGCAGATTCTGCAGATTTAGCAGATTTTTTTATTTTAATTCTGAAAAATTTTCTTCAAGTAAGCAACGTTAGCTCCGTAATTGGCTTTTACGTTATGCACTTGTGTTACGTCTCTCGAACGTTCTACAATCAGCCAGCCACTCCATTTCATTTCGTCCAGCGTTTTTTTGATTTTTGGCATATCTACATTTTTGTCATTTTCAAGCCAGACGTTATCTGTTGTCGAAGCATGAATCTGAGCTAGGTGTTTTTTGCCTAAAATCTTCAATTCTGTTGCAATATCTCTTCCGTTATCTACGGCATTGGCAAAATTGAAAGAGCTTTTAATGTGTTTACAGCCAATTTCTTCCAATAATTTTTTCTCATCAGTAGCGTTTAATGAAGTTTCAATAGCAATTACGCCTCCAATTTTACCAACTTGTTTGCCTGCCCATTTCAATCTTTCGATAATAATCGGGCGTAATTCCGGATTTTTTGTCAAATCACTTTCGGTACCCAAAGGCAGATAAGCAACTTTCACTTTCATGTTTTTCATGGTTGCCACACAATCGTTAATCATCAGTGTGATTGAATCTCTTTTAGCGAATGACTGTGCATAGAATCCAGACATGGCAATCGAGCTGATTCCAACACCTGTTTCTTTGGATTTATCCAGAAACTTTTGTCTTTCGATTGGATCACCTAATTTGCTGTCAAAGGTTGGTCTTTTTCCCAAGCCGCCCATATCGAGTTCTATTCCGTCTGCTTTTATTTCGCTTGCCAAACCGAAGGCACCAAGTTTTTGTCTTTTTAAAATCATCCAGTCGCAAACCGCTACTTTGTATTTTTGCTTTTTTGATGATTGAGCAGAAACTGTACCGAATGTTCCTGATAAGATAACAACTAATGCAATAAATATGCTCCTTTTAAAATTAGTTAACTTCATAATTATTATTTTTTATTAATACAGATTAAAAAAAATTGCTAAATCTGCTAAATCTGCGAGAGTAACTTTTCCCGCAGATTTAGCAGATTATGGAGATTAAAATTCTTTAATAATCCGTTGCGAATATTTTATTCTTCTTCAGCTTTAACCGCTTTTACTTCAACCCCTTCTTGTCCTGGCCAGATTCCGTTTTTGATTGGAAGTGCTACCAATTTGCTTGGATCAATTTTTACGTATTTCAGTTTTTGTCTTCTCCAGGTATACACAATATGCACCATTCCGTCTGAACTCTGAATTATCGATGGATAAGAATATTGACTGATTTTTGAATCTTCTAAAACCAAAGTCGCATTCCAATTGATTCCGTCGTCTGAAATAGAAAGATTTAAAGGCGTTCTTGGCCCTTTGGCTTCATTTCCCGGAGGCAAAACGTGGTTGTAAACCAATAAATGTTTTCCGTTTTTCAATGTTACCGCATCGGTTCCTGAGTTGTTGTTTGGCAAACCAATTAGTTCTAACTCCGACCAGGTTTTTCCGTTGTTTTTAGAAAAAGTACTGAAAATTGCTCTGTTTTTAGTTCTTCCAATAGCCTGAATGCTTCCGTCTTTATGAAACAAAATACTTGGCTGAATCGCATTAACTTTTTGCTTGCCTCTTGAAATGGTATCACCCAGAACCCAGGTTTTTCCGAAGTCCGGAGTTGATTCCATACGCAAATGCCAGCCATTTCCTTCGGTGCTTGAAGGAAGCAATACTGTTCCGTTGCTCAATAAAACCGGCTTGTTTTTGATTGGTCCCAGAAAATCTTTATTTGGCATATCTATCTTATCAGACCAGGTTTTTCCGCCATCAGAAGAAGTTCTGTAAACACCCCACCACTCAGATGGTTTTGGTCCGATTTTATAAAACAACATCAAATCGCCACCCGGAATTTGGTACAAAACAGGATTCCATGTTGGAAATCTTGTTCCATCTGGCATCACGCCATCAGCTACTTTAATAGGTTCACCCCATTTGTCACTTCCTTTTGGTTTTATTGCTGAATAAATACATACATCCGGATGTCTTTCGTGACTTCCACCAAACCAAGCTGACACTAAATCTCCATTCGTCGCTTCCACAATAGTTACGGAATGGCAGGACGGATAAGGCGCTTTATCGTAAATGAATTCATCTACTAAAATTCCTTCTTTCCATGTCTTTTTTTCCAAAGCAGATTTACAGCTTCCCAAAAGTAAGAGTCCAAAAAAGGCAATAGTTATGTGTTTTAGTTTCATTAATTTATTATTTAAAATAGCATTTAGCTTATTTTCAAAGAATTATACAAAAATAAGTTAGCAAAAATTTATTAAGTGTAAAAATAACACTAAAAAATCATCAAAGTGACCTGTACCATCCTGTATTAACAAAAACTATACCTAAGCACTGATTCTAAAATTCTGACGGGATAAATAGATTTAAAAATTTATTATTATTTAGAATAAATAAAAACAATATTTACATTTGCACAAAATTAACAATTCCAAATAATGAAAAACAAACTATTCGTAAGCATCTTTTTTGGCTTATTAAGTACAATTGTATTTTCACAAACGGCGAGTGTCGCGGGTAAAGTGAAAATTTCAAACGGAAATTCATCCGATTTTATAAATGTAAAAATCAAAGGTACTTCTATGTCTGCAAGTACAGACAGAAATGGAGAATATACTATAAAAAATCTTCAAAACGGTAATGCAACACTGGTTGTATCAGCAATGGGATTTGAAACACAGGAAATCTCTGTTGAACTAAAAGAAAATGAAACTACCATTGCTCATGAAGTTTTCCTGATTGAAGCTACAAATCAATTACAATCGGTTGAAGTAACCGGAAGAAAAAAATCTTCCTATAAAAATGACAACACTTTTTCGGCCACAAAATTAGAAATGAGGGTTATTGACGTTCCTCAAAGCATTTCGTTTGTAACCAAAGAACTTATACAGGATCAACAAGCGTTACGTCTGAAGGATGTGGGAAAAAATGTCGCGGGTGTCAATGAATTCAGTACTTATGATGATATCGTGATCAGAGGGTTTAGAAACAATGACAGCAACGGCCGATTAATCAATGGATTGCGCGGTGTCAATAGTTTCTGGACAAGTCCTTTACTGGTTAATATAGAAAGAGTTGAATACATAAAAGGACCGGCATCGGCTGTTTTTGCCAATTCGAGTCCGGGTGGAACTATTAACATGATTACCAAAAAGCCATTGGATGAAACCAGACAGGCTATTCAGTTTACAACTGGAAGTTTCAATACGTTTAGAACTACAGCAGATTTTACAGGAGCTGTAAATGAAGATAAATCTTTATTGTACCGATTGAATCTGGGTTATGAAAATGCCGATACTTACAGAGATCAGATTGGTAATAAATCGATTGTTATAGCGCCATCTGTTTCCTTTATTCCTAAAGAAGGAACACGATTTAATGCAGACTTGGTTTATACGAACCTGGATACAAAACTGGACAGAGGAAGAACTATTGTTCAGGGTACAACAGATCTTTTTGCAACACCAATTGGCTTCAACATCGCGCAGCCAAATGATTATTTAAGAAGCAAAACACTGGCGTTAACTTTATCATTCAGTCAGGTTATCAATAAATACCTGACATTCAACGCTTCTTATTTAAAAGTACGATATGACGAAGAACTGAATGAGCACGGCTTTAACGGATACATTACACCAACTTTGATTGCTATGTATTTTAATGACCGAAAAACGATTCAGCACGGAAACAATTTGTCTACTTATTTTTCTTCTAAATTTAATACCGGAGAACTGGAACATCAGGCAGTTGCAGGATACGATTATATTAATGGAGAAATCAACCAGTACCAAAGAGATGCTGAGAATGAATCCGGAAATGTGAGTAATTTTGATTTATCTGATCCAACTTATTTTATCAGACCTATTGAGACTTATGATTTTACATCTACAACAAATGATATCAGTAAATATTATACCAACGGTTTTTATGTTCAGGATCTAATTAAATATAAAAGATTACAGTTATTATTAAGTCTGAGACAGGAGTTTTACACGTTTCCTGAAAATGCTTCTGCCGGAATTACAGACGGCAAAAAAACTGAAAAAGCATTATTACCAAAAGTTGGACTTACCTACAGCATTACTGATAACATAAATGCATATGGGACATACGCAACTGGTTTTGAAAATCAGAATGCTGCAACCGTCGGAAATATAAATGCTGGAGGACCGTTTGACCCAATGACCAGCAACTTATTTGAAATAGGTTCTAAAGGCGAGTTCTTCAATAAAAAACTTTTTATCGGAACTGCTGTTTACCAAATTACAAGAAATAACATCCTGGTTAGTGCAAATGACGCCACAAACCCTGATTTATTAGAACAAAGAGGTCAGGAACGTGCGAGAGGTTTTGAAGTTGAAGCCGTTGGAAAAATAAATAACAACCTGAGCATTAATCTGAGTTATGCTTACAACAATGCTATAATTACTGAGTCTGTAAAAGGTGATATCAATAATCAGGTTGGACTTACTAAAGAAAATGCTCCAAAACACATCAGCGGCAGCTGGATAAAATACAGTTTTAATGAAGGTGTTATTAAAGGTTTAGGACTGGCAATTGGACATAGTCAGGTTTCTAAAAGAGAAACATTTGTGAGAACTCTACAGCTTCCGTCGTATGTTGTCTTTAATACTGCCGCATATTATAAAGTAGATCGTTTTACGATTGGCCTTAATTTCAATAACATTTTCGACAAAAAATATTTGGTTGGCGGTTATAACTATCAACGAAACTTTACAGGAGCACCAAGCAATTTCCTTGTAAACGTTGGATATACTTTTTAAGTAATTATTTTAGCTCAATGAGAAAATTTTTTAATAAAATACATCTATGGCTCGGGCTTGCGTCCGGGCTTGTTGTATTTATAAGCATGCTGGCTGCCAGTATTTTTGTTTGGGATGAAGAATTATCATTATGGTATCATCAGGAAAAATATCTGGTTCACGAAGTTAAAAATTCCGTTTTACCATTAGATACACTAGTCAGTATTGTAAAAAATAAATATCCGCTTGCTGATTATATTGAAATTAGTAAAAACCCGGATAGAAGTTATGTTTTCACCAGCTATAAAGAAAATACAAAACCACACTGGACCGCAGCATCTGATTACGAAATTTACAATCACATTTATATTGACCAATACACAGGCCAAGAACTTGGAGAAGTAGATTTACGGTATGACTGGATATTCAATTTAAGATTGCTACATCAAAATTTGCTTTTAACTTATGATGTCGGACATTATTTTGTAGGCATCTCAACCCTCATTATTTTTATACTGATCCTGAGCGGCATCTATTTGTGGTGGCCCAAAAACAAAGCAGCATTAAAACAGAGGGTCTGGTTTCGATGGAAAAGCACCACAAAATGGAAACGTAAAAATTATGATTTTCATAATATTGGAGGTATTTATACCTTTTTGTTTATTTTGATTTTTGCTGTTACCGGACTCGTATGGACTTTTGACTGGTGGACAAACGGGATTTACAGAATTTTAGGAAACGATCCAGAAAAAGTCTGGAGTAAACCTCCTGAAATAAAAAACGTTAATCCGGTAAAAACGATTAATCCATTGGAATCTATTATTTTGTTTACGAAAGAAAAAATTCCAAACTACACTACTATCGGATTAACCCTGCCTGAAACAACGGTTAAAAATCCGGTTCCGGTTAATGCATTTGTGAGACATGAAGGCAATTCCGGCTGGGATGAATCAGACAGTTACACTTTTAACAGCCAGACAGCCGAAAATTATTTTAAAGTAACCCATCATGACAAAACCCTGGGTGCAAAGTGGAGAAACAGCAATTACGCTATTCACACCGGCAGTATATATGGTTTGCCAACTAAAATTTTAGCTACACTAGTTTCGTTGTTTTGTGCACTTTTGCCTGTCAGCGGTTTTTTAATTTGGTGGGGAAGAAATAAAAAAAGTAAATCCAAAAAATAAAAAAAGGGATGATTTGTCTAAAATCATCCCTTTTGCATTATTATCATTTTAAACTTCCCGACAAAGAAATAATTGTTTCAAAACAACTTTTAACTTTTAATTTATTCTGGTAAATTTTGTTTCAAAGGAGGCAAAAAATTCTCTCCAGTTACTACATTTTTACCCGTATTATTTTCTAATTCTATTCTTGCATTTTTAGCAACTGTGCCACCTTTCTTGCTGGCTTTAGCATTTTACAGCAATCCTTTTGCTTCATCATTTTCGGCTATTTGTCTGGTAGAAAGCTCAGCAAGTGCAGTAAAAATCAATTCAGCTTCACTCATGTGATCGCGTAAGTTTTGCGATTTTAATCCTTTTACTTCTTTATGCTTTTTCACCGAAAGTCCTGTCCATTCCTGATGGATGATATTGGTTAGAATAGCAAATTCTTTTTTCTCTTCAATACCTGCTTCTTTCCAATAATCGGTTAGTTTATTCCGCGTCTCCTGCCCCATCATCCGCTGCTGAATCCACTTTTCGCTTCTCCCGTGTTCTTTCCAGTTTTCTCTTGCACGATCTACACTTTGAGAAGGATCCTGAATTTCCTGAATACGTTCATACCCTACTTTTGCCAGCCATTGTTTAAAAGGTTCTGCTTTTGGTGATGGGATAGATTGTACCAATCGAAGAATATGCTCAACATTCCCTGCCAGTGTTTTTCGTTTTTTTCCATTAGCTAGCATTGTTATCTGGGGACAATTTGTCCCTATGTAGCTTCCAAGTTCAACATCTCTTTTCCTTATCTTTTTTAAATAATCTGTAGGATTTTTAGAATCTGTTAAAGCTTCAACAATATCCACTATTGAAAAATACCATATTTCATTATCAGAATCATAATGGCTTCTTACTTTTCTATCTTCAAAAATTTTAACGGCATCCATATAGTATTATGTTTAAACTCTCTTGCAACAATACGAAAAACCTCTTAATTTTCTTACTTCACATTCAAAACATAAGAACCAGATTCCAAAGTCAGGATAATATTATTATTTTCTGTTTTATAAGAAGATGAAAATTTATCCAGCTTCTTATTGTTTACCGTTATCGATGAAACATCAGCTGTTGGCAGATACACTATTGCCGATGAATTCGCCGGAATGGTAATTTTCCACTGCAATGTGTTTTTACTTTTCTTCCAGTCACTTTTGATTAAACCGTAAATGGATTCATAAGATGCATTTACAAAAGTCAGTCCGGCGTTGAAATCCGGTTTCATAATGATTTGTTTGAAACCCGGAGTTTCAGGATTACTCTTGATTCCCGCCATATTTTCGTAGTACCAGATCAATAAATCACCCAAAAGCATCACGTGGTTTTGCGAATTCATCGACGGGTCTGCGGTATTTCCGTTCCATAATTCCCAAATGGTTGTTGCACCGTTTTCGACCATAAATCCCCAGCTTGGATAAGTTTTATTTGAGGCCAATTTGAAAGCCAAATCCCCTCTTCCGAAGTTCGTCAGCGTACGCATCAAAAATTGTGTTCCGATAACTCCTGTGCTGATATGACCGTTTTTGGTCACCTCAACTTCGTGAACCATATTCTGGAAAACTTTATCTTTTAAATTTTCCGGGACCAAACCAAAAGCCAATGGCAAAACGTTTGCTGTCACGGTGTTATTTGCGTAATAATTTTTCTCTGTATTTAAAAATTTAGCATTGAATGCTTTTTTAATTCTCACAGCCAAATCATCATAATAGACAACATCAGCATCCGCTTTTGCGATTACGGCAAACTTTTTCATAATAGTCAAAAGCTGATAATAAAATGCACTCGACAACAATTGTCCATCCGTCAAACGGGCAGGATCTTTGGAACGAATCAACTCTAATGATTCCGGCGGAACGCACCAATCACCGTATTTGTCCTTGTCCATTAAATCATTTTGAAGATAATTTTCTTCCATATACACCATCCATTTTTTCATAGACGGATATTGTTTTTTGATCACTTCTGCATCATCAAATTGATGGTACAGCATATCGCCCACCGTGATATACGTTCCCGGCCAGGTCACATTATCGCCATAATAACGCCAAAAAGCCGGTGCCACATCTGGCAATCCTCCGTCCTGAGTCTGCGAATATTTAATATCATCGAGCCATTTGGCATACAAAGTCTGATTATCGAATAGAAAACTTTCACCATAAGCACCTGTCGTTCTATCGCCCAGCCAAGGCTGACGCTCGTTGCGTTGAGGACAATCGATTGGCATTCCTTTGTAATTTCCGCTGATTCCCCACCACGCATTTTTGAAAATCTGGTTCATCGTCGCATCCGAAGATTCAAAAGTTCCGGTGGTTTTGATATCATCATACACCACTTTTCCAATGAAATTATCCACTGTTGGTTTGGTTGGAAAACCCGAAATCTCTACAAATCGGAAACCGTGAAAAATGAATCGTGGTTCCCAAATTTCTTCACCTTCACCTTTTAAAGTGTAAACATCGGTAGTTTTGGCATCACGCAAATTGGCAATGTACAACGAACCATCAGCCTGCAAAGATTCGGCAAATTTCATCGTGATTTGGTCACCGCTTTTCCCTTTTACTTTCAGTTGTAACCAGCCGACCATATTCTGCCCCATATCCAAAATATATGTTCCTTTCGCAGTCGCTTTGATTGAAATTGGTTTTACCTCGCCCATTATTTTCATATTTGGCGTCATCTGTGCTTCATAAAAACCGCCCGGTTCCTGAACGTATCTGACATTTACCCAGGTTGCATCATCAAAATTGGTCGTAGCCCAGCCTTTCATTTCCTTGCGGGCATCGTATTCTTCGCCGTCGTACTCGTTGTTGGATAGAATCGGTCCGTCAGTGGTTAATTTCCAGGTGTCATCTGTTCGGATAACATCTTTGGTTCCATCGGTATATTCAACAAACAACTGCAAAGCCATTTTCGGAAAACCAAATGATTTGATTTTATACGGTTTGTAATCCTGACGCATCGCAAAAAAACGTCCGTTTCCTAAAATCGTTCCCAGCATGTTTTTGCCTTCTTTCAGTTGTGAAGTCACATCAAAAACATTGTATTTTACGTTTTTGGTGTAATCCGTCGGAACGGGTGCCAAAACCTGATCGCCAATTTTATTTCCGTTGATATAGAGTTCATACAAACCCATTCCCATAATATAAACTTTGCCATTTTTGACTTGTTTTTTTAGGTTGATTTCTTTTCGCAAATAACGCGCAGACAATCTCGAATATTGGGAAATGCTATCATCTTTCGATAATTTTTCATACCCAATCCAGCGAGTCGATTTCCAGTCAGCATAGGTTAAAATCCCGATGCTGAAATGAGCAGTTGTAGTTGATTTTATTTCGCCTTTATTGGTAAAAACAGTTACTTTCCAAAACGCGTTTTGTCGGTCTCCCAGCTTTTTTCCGTTGTAAATTATATTGACAGATTCGTTGCTTGATACTTTTCCGCTATCCCACAAATCAGCTTTGTTTGCGTTTAGATTTTCTAATGTCGAAGCAACCATAATTTGATAAGCGGTTTGTTTTATATCATTCACATCCGACTTTATCTGCCAGCTCAAACGGGGCTGAACGACATCAATTCCTTCCGGATTGTTAAGCATTTCGCATTGCAGATTTGTTACGCTGATTTTATTTTGGGCTTGCGCCGAAAGTGAAATCAAGGTTATAATGATGAATGTAAGATGTAAAAAAAACTTTTTCATTTTATTTTTATTTTTTTATTCTCGCAGATTTTGCAGATTCGGCAGATCAAATTTTTACTCAAATAAATCTGCTATATCTGCCCAATCTGCGAGAAAAATTTTAATACAAAGTTACTCAGAAACTAATTTCTCCAATTTTTCTGAAACAGCAATTTCCTTACCATTCTTAAAAATCCTAAAACCTTTTCCTTTATGATATTTCTCCCCTGTTTTATCCCAAAGAATCGTTATGATATTCCCGTGATACAACACATTATCCAGACAAAACCAATCCCATTTTTCCTGTGGAATCAACGGATTTACTTCAATCTTTTCATCTGCTCTCGGACGTAAACCCACCAATCCCGTAATCATCAAATCGTTAAAAGTCGAATGGTTGTAATAACGGCTTCTTTCTTTGTCGCCCATCAGCCAATAACCGGTTGTTTCGTCCAGATATTCTCCAATGTATGGCTTTCCTCGGTAATATTGCGACTGCACATACAAATCCATTTGCTTGAAATAATCGGTTTTGGCTACGAAATTCTGATCATAATTATTCAGAACATTCGCCAAAGCCGTCAAAGTCTGTGAACTCGCAAAAGGCCAAATTGCTCCGTCCCATTCACAGGTTCCTGTGCCATGAGTCCTGAAACGCGGACTTCTGCGCTCCGCTGTTGTCAAACCAAAAGGCGCCGAAAACCCTTTTTCATCCTTAATCTGCTCCCAGGCTTTTTCAAAACCTTTGTCTTTTTTTGGCAAATTAAAATACCACGGAATAAATCCAATTGCTTCTCTCACCTGAGCCAGCGTATCTTTTTCGGTAAACGTTTCAAAGAATTCACTTTTCGGATTCCATAATTTCGTTTCCACCAATTGTTGCAAAACATCGGCTTTGGCTTTAAATTTTGCCTCCGTTTCTTTGTCACCTTTCATCGATGCCATTTTCGAAATTGCCACGGCATTTCCAAACATATAACTGTTAATCGTCGGTCTTGCATTTTGTACTTTTCGCCCGCCACTCAACGACTCTTCCATTCCGTCCTTTACATCGTGTTGCCAAAACAAACCATCCTTGCGCTGACGGTCTTTTTCCCAAACAGCATAATCCGCAACCATATCCGGGTACATATCCAATAAGAATTTTTCATCCTTATTCACCAAATACCGATTGTACAATGCATCAGCTGTCCAACTGCTGAATTTATACAATTTGTTCATCGGTTTTCCTTCATTGCCACGGTACCAAATTTTGACATCCTGCTCAATGTACTGCGGATCGTGCACCCAGCGAAATTCATTGATGTGATGCCCCACTGCACAAGCAATCAAATTGTATTTATCGGCATAAGAACGATCTACTAAAAACTCGGTGATTCCGAAACCAAGTGGCGTTTTCTTGATGTGTTTTCGAGCCGTCCACCAACGATAATAATAAATCTCCTCAAAATTCTGCTGTGGACATTCAAACAACGGAACATTCTTTTCCATCCACGCCCACGCACTGTCATTCGGAATCGCAAATTTCAGATTCTCGTCCTCCATCTTGTTGAAATAATCCACATAATGCTTAAAATTATCCGCTTTCAAAACAACCGAAGTTCCTTTTTTAGAATGCCCCGCACCCGATTTACAACCGCTGTTCAAAGCCGAAATCAGGATAACAAAAGCAATTATTTTGTATTTTAATTGGTGTAACATATTCAAATTATTTTAATTTTTTGGGCGTGACCCTTCGTGAAAAACTACGGGTCGTGCTGTACGTTCCCGCTTTTTTTTGGTCGGCTGAAAAAGTCTCTCAAAAAAAGAGCTCCACTGCCATCACTCACGCGGTCTCACGATCACGTTTATTTATCCATCATTTCTTTTAATTCTTCAATCGAATAAGCTGGTGTTCTTTTATGTAACATAGCGTGGCAATTCGGACATACAGGAATCAAATCTGTTAAAGGATTTACAGAATATTCTTTTCCTATAGTTGATATGTCAATTTTATGATGAACATGTATAAATTCAACCCCTAATTCACCAAACTTATCTTTAAAATTGAAGTCACAAACTTGACAATTAAAGCCAAAATGTTCAATACATTTTTTCCTTGCAATTTGATTTCGCTCGTAACTATTTACTAAAACTTGTTTAGTTTTTCCCTCCGCGTATTCAATCTTAGGGTTTACTTCGTCTGCGTATACAATATTAGAAGGAATATGATCGATTAATTTTACATACTTATTATAAATATCTTTTCCTTTTTTAACTGAAGAACCTGATTTCTCCTCATAATAATCTATATGTTGTGATAATGAAAGTAAAGCATTTTGAAGTCCATTTACTCCGTTTTCCTCATATATTTTTCTTAGAAAATATTCAGTTCCATAAATATTAGTTGTCCTAGTAAATAATTTACCTTGAATCAAATTAGAATAATTATAGATATAATCTACAGCCGAATTTTCATTCATTCCAATATTGGTCAACACACTTATTCCTTCTTTAAGTGATAATTTATTGGCATAAAAATCTTTCCCAATTTCAAATGATTTTTCAACCATTTCATCTGTTATTTTCCCCATAATATTCTAATGTTTTGATACTTTTAATTCGCAGAAAAACTATACGTCTGCCCCGCTTTCATTTCCACATCATATTCATTGTACTTTGGCAATTGTACTTTCGGCAATTTTGCTTCTTTAGAAATAATCGGTTTCTTTACTTCAACATCATAAAACAACAGATTTGGGTTTTTTCCTTTTGCTTTTTTAAGCACAATTCCTTTGTCTGCTTTCAACGTGTTTTCCAATTTCAATCGACAGTTTCCTCCTAATTTTGAGTACACTTTCAAAGTCGAAATTTTATTGTTTTTCCAGGTCATATCGATTACAAATCCGCCTCGGGTTACCAAACCTTTGATGCTTCCGTCTTTCCAAACCGTTGGCAAAGCAGGCAATAAATGAATCGCATCTTCCTGACTCTGCATCAGCATTTCGGCGATTCCGGCAGTACAGCCAAAGTTTCCGTCAATCTGAAACGGCTGGTGAGCATCCAACATATTAGGATACGTTCCACCGCCTTTTCTTTGGTCGGCGGTTACCAAATGTAATTGATCCTGAATCAGTTTGTAAGCATGATTTCCGTCTAATAATCTTGCCCATAAATTCACTTTCCAGCCCATTGACCAGCCTGTCGATTCGTCTGTTCTGTAAATCAACGATTGTTTCGCTCCTTCAAACAATTCCGGTGTTTTAACTGGTGAAATCTGATTACTCGGAAACAAGCCGTACAAATGCGAAACGTGTCTGTGATTGTCTTTTGGATTATCCCAATCGTCCTGCCATTCCTGCAACTGACTGTGTTTCCCGATTTTCATCGGAGGCATTTTTGCCAAAGCATCACTTAATTTTTTCGTATAATTTTCATCCGGAGCAACCAATTTTGAAGCTTTGATCACATTCGAAAACAAATCAAAAACCAACTGATTATCCATCGTAGTTCCCGAAGCAATAGTTGCTTTTCCGGTACCGCCAGCGTGTGTATTTTCAGGAGAACTTGACGGTACTACCACCAAATAGCCTGTATTTGGATCGGTAATCATAAAATCCAAAAAGAAATCGGATGCTCCTTTGATTACAGGATAAATTTCTTTTAAATAATTGATATCTCCGGTGTACAAATAACGTTCCCACAAATCTTGCGAAACCCACGCACCACCAGTCATCCACATTCCCGATGCAGCCGAATCTACCGGAGCGGTTACGCGCCAGATATCAGTGTTATGATGCAAAACCCAGCCGTTGGCGTTGTACATTGTTTTTGCTGTTACTGCTCCCGTAACGCTCAATTCTTTTGCCATTTGGATAAAAGGCTCGTGCATTTCGGTAAGATTGGTGACTTCAGCAGGCCAATAATTCATCTCGGCATTGATGTTTGTTGTGTATTTAGAATCCCAGGGCGGAGTTACCATATCGTTCCAGATTCCCTGTAAATTGGCAGGCTGACCTCCCGGTTGTGAACTCGAGATCAATAAATAACGTCCAAACTGAAAATATAAACTCGCCAATTGCGGATCGAATTGATTTTTGAAATCACGGATTCTTTCGTTCGTCGGTTTTTTAATAGCATCGTTTGAACCTAAATCCAAAGCCACTCTGTTGAAGAATTTTTGATAATAGGCAACGTGTGCTTTTTTAATTTCATCGAAACTTTTCGGTAAAGCTTTCTCCAAATATGCTTTGCTTTTCGATACTTCATCTTCGGTAATGTCCTGATAATTTTTGAAATTGGTCGCTATCGAAATGTAAAGCGTTACCTCATCAGCTTTGTTGATGATTAGGATTCCGTTGCTTGCCGAAACTTCTCCGCCTTTATTTTTGGCTTCGATTCGTCCCTGAAATTTTACTTTTCCTTTTACGTTTTCAAAATTAGTTCCAACTCCCGAAAGGATAATTTGACTCCCTTCTGTCGAAGGAACGGTTTTGTCAATCGGGCTGTTCATAAAAACATTGGCCGTAATCTGTCCCGGCTGACTTGCCGACAATTTTACTACAATCACCTGATCTGAAAAAGATGTCAAAATTTCTCTGGTAAATTCTACTCCGTTTACGGTATATTTTACTTTTGCCGTAGCGTTTTCGATATCTAAATCACGGTAATAATTCGTGTATTTTTGATGTCCCGGAAACGAAATATAAGCGCTTCCAAAAGTCTGGTACGGCATTCCGTCGTTGGTCTGCGACATAATATCACGGGTTGCCAAATCCTGTGCTTCGTCAAATTTTCCTTCAAAAACCAGCTGTCTTACTTTTGGCAACGCCTCGATTGATTTCATATGTGCGTTGCTGTTTGGCGAACCTGCCCAAATGGTTTCTTCGTTCAATTGCAAACGCTCCACTGCGGGATCACCAAAAACCATTGCGCCCAAACGGCCGTTACCCAAAGGCAAAGCTTCGTTCCAGATGGTTGCCGGTTTGTCGTACCACAATTTTAGTTCGGTTTTGGTCTGCGCTGTTGAGACGAAGGAAACAATTCCAAAACAGATAGCTGTAATTTTATTTCTCAAATTCATATTTTATATTTTTTAGGGAAGACCCTAATTATTTTTTAACCACAAATTGCACAAATTAGCGCAAATTTTTTCAAGTTACGTGAGCGCGTGAGGGATAGAAGCTGGCTACCGAAGTAGCGCGGATAGCCCGACCCGATTTGGGAAAGGGGGCGACTAAACGGTTTCGAGAGTTGCCCCCTTTTTCAAATCGGGTCACGCCCAAATACTATTTCTTCACTTCGTAAATTTTCAGATTTTTTTCTCCGAACATTTCATATAATTTGTCGATGTCTTTTAATGCGTTTTTCGGCAGATTTTCGGCTTTGTTGCCAAAAACATATAATTTATCGTAAGGCTCAATCACGCAAGTGGACTCGTCGATTTCGCCTTTTTCATTCTTCACTTTGTTCAGATCCAAGCCTAAATATTTCGCCATAAACGGATACAAAGCCATACGTTTTGAAACACCAAAATCGTGTCCTTCATTGGCAAAATGGGCATTTTCTACCAAATCTTTCTTGCCGTACAATTCATAAGTTCTTTGGATAAAAGGGAATTCCAATTCGGGAACGGCCAGTGTCCAGTCTTTTCCGTCGGAAACAATCAATTGTGGTTTTGGCGCCATCATTGCGGAGATTTCGGCATTATTGGTTCCGTTTCCGCAAAGGTGGATTCCGCGACCGCTCTCGCACGGACAACCGCCCGAAAAATGTGAGGAAACCATCACCACGGGAGCCGAAACTGTGATTCGATCGTCTAAAGCGGCCAGAAACATCGTGTGCGAACCTCCGCCGGAACCGCCGGTAACGCCCACTCTAGAAACATCGGCATTTTTTATGGTGGCCAAATAATCCAATAATCGGATTCCGCTCAAGACCTGAACGGTTGAGGCTATGCTGTTTCGGTGCGTTTCTTCGGGAAATTGCAATAAGGATTCGCCCCAGGCAAATAAATCATAACTCACTACTATGGCGCCCATTTTAGCCATGATGGCACAACGGTACTGCTCATCTTTTCTATATCTTCCGTCACCGAAATGTCCGTCGGGCGTTAAGATAATTGCCGATTTTTTGTTTAGCGGATAGGGTTTGTAAATAGATCCGGTCGTGTAAACTCCTGGCAGAATTTCTAAAGCGATGTTCTCTACGCTGTAATCTTTATAAATCCTTTTTGGGGTTAAAAGTGGTTTAGACTTTGGTGTTGGGGGCGCCTTGTCTAAACCAAATGACGTGGTCATACAAGCTTTTAACTCGTTTTTTCGTTTTTCCCAGTCGGCAACATTCGAATATAAAGTGGTTAAATAATCCAAACGCTCTTTGCCTTTATCGACTGAAACTTTATGGTTTTCATATTTTCGGATTTGGTATTTTCCGTCCGGCTGTTTGAAATAAGTAAGCTCAAAAGGCACCAAAACATTCGCCAGAGAAACTTCTAAATTGCCTTGTTCAATTCGCCAATCGGCGTAATCAAGTTCTTTTCCTTTCAGTAAACCTCTGTCGTCAATTATGGTGATTTTGAAAATGGTTTCTATATTTTTTATAGTTTCTGAAACCGGTTTTCTGAAATTTGTATCGGATGTGCATTGCGCCTTTGCATGCGTCAATCCGAAAATTGAAACCAGTAAGGCAAACAGTATGTTTTTAATTGTAGTCATTTTTAAATCTTATAATTTGCATTCAATTGTATATTTTCCTGAACCTAATTTCAAATCTTTAGTCGGTTTTCCGTTGACATTTATTTCGGAATTCTTTGCGATTGGCAATTTTATGGTCGCTGATGTATTCGCAGGAATGGCCACTTTCAGGATTAACTTTCCGTCTTTCTTTTCCCAGGCCGAAGCAATATTTCCGTAAATGGATTGGTATGTGGCTTTTACAAAAGTCATATCGCCCACGATTTCCGGCTGAATAAAGAAATGTTTGAATCCCGGATTTTGATCGTCGGGAACAATTCCGGCCAGACTTTGGTAAAACCATTCTTCGATTTGTCCCATCATAAAATGATTCCACGAATTTCCTTTGCGCGGATCCCATTGCTCGGTGAGAGTTGTTAGTCCAAATTTTATCTGAAATCCATAACCCGGTGCATCGTAATGGTTGTTCATTTTGTACATCGTTTCGTTTTCGCCGTTTCGTGCCAAAGCCTGAAATAAATAGCGGTTTCCAACATCGCCTGTCGTTAATCGGTCGCCTTTGGCTTTGATATCGGCTAATAAATTCTGCATTACTGCCTGTTTGTATTGCGGTTCTACGATGTCCATAAAAACGGGAACGGCATTGCTGAACTGACTGCTGGTTCCGTATTGTTTGGTTTCCGGATTGAAAAATTCCTTGTTGAAAGCATTTTTGATATCCGAAGTCAGCTTTTCATACTTCGTAATATCTTCTGTTTTATTTAATAGTTTTGCCGCTTTTGCAACTAAACTCGCTCCATAAAAATAATGAGAAGTTGCCGAAAGTGCAATCGGACTGTTTTTGGAATAACCCGCCGGATGAGTTCCGTAATCGTACCAATCGCCCAATCCGTGGGAGACGATATGATTGGTTGCTTTGGTTCCCAAATAATCCACATATCTTTTCATTACGGGATAATATTTTTCGATTAACGAAGCGTCGCCGTAATATTCGTAATACATCCACGGCAGAATCACGCCTGTAACTCCCCATTCCGGTGAATCAGTAAAATCGCCTCCAAAAACTACATATTCGGGAACGATGGTCGGAATTAATCCATTGTCACGTTGCGAATCTTCAATGTTCTGCATCGTTGCCGGAATAAAACTTTCCAGATTATAATTGAATAATAATCCCGGTCCGTTTAAGTGAATTTCTTCCAACCAGCCTAATTTTTCGCGTTGCGGGCAATCGGTGAAAACACTTTGAAAATTACTTTTGATAGCGTTGTTAATCAGCAAATGTGTCTTGTTGAAAATATCATTGGAAGATTCAAAAGTTCCTGCTTCTCCTGCCGAATTGTAAATGAAATTTGATTTTAAATCTACTAATGTCGGCAGATTTTCGTTCTTGGTTTCTTTATAATTGATGTTCTCTATCTGCACATATTGAAAACCGTAATAACTGAATTTCGGTTGCCATTCTTCAACGCCTTCGCCCTTCAGCGTATAATCGTAATAATACGGTTTTCCGGTTTTTCCCTGTCCGACCGTTCCGTCTTCATTCAGGCTTTCGCCTACCCAAACACGAACAGTTTGTCCTTTTTTTCCTTTGACTTTTATGGTCGTGAATCCCGAAAGATTTTGTCCCATATTGAAAACATAGAAATTAGGTTTCAGTTCTTTGGCTGTAGCAACTTCGTATTGTTTTTGGATTGTAATTGGTGTGGTAGTCTGTGGTCTTAAAACTCCTTTTGGTGCTTCCTGAACGATTACTTTTTTCCAATTTGAATCATTGAAACCCTTTTGGTTCCAGCCTTTTTGTTCTAAATTAGCATTGTAATCTTCTCCTCCAAAAATACTGTTGTAGGTAATCGGGCTTTTACTGTACTTCCAGCTTTCATCTGATTTTATAATGTCTTCGGAACCGTCTTTATAAATCACTTTCATTTTGAAAAATAAGGTTGGCGGACCAAAACTTACATAAAATTTCGAATAGCGTTCGGCAAGTGTATTGTACATTCCATTACCTAATAAAACACCAATTACATTTTCGCCTTTTTTTAGTTCTTCAGCGGATAATTCATAAGTGTTGAAGTTGACCGTTTTGTCGTAATCTGTCCATAAAGGGGCAAATTCACTGTTGCCAATTTTTTTTCCGTTAATCGTCAGTTCATAATGCCCTAAACCTGAAATGTAAACCACGGCTTCCTTTATTTCTTTTTTTACTTCGAAAGGCTTACGCAACATAATACTTCTGCGCGACAATGAATCCGAAGCATTAATCAGAGCGTCTTTTTTCTGTCTGTTGAAAGTGGCTGTATGGTAATTTCTACCTTCCGGTAAATGGCTGTCGGCTTTTGTAATCGCACCAATCCAGATTGGATTCAAATCTGATGATAAAGGTGACATTCTGAACAAAGCTGTTTTACTCCAATTGGATGCCTTGCCCTTTTGATTCCATACTTTGACTTTCCAGAAATATTTGGTTTCGCTTTTTAGCGGAGTTCCGCTGTAAGTAATTTGAAGATTTTTCTCTGAATTTACTCTTCCGCTGTTCCAGATATCGCCGTTGTCCTTTTTTAGATTTTCTTCCGAAGAGGAAACCAAAATCTGATAACCTATTTGTGAGGCATAAAATTCTTTTGAAACCAATTGCCAGCTTAATCTTGGCTGGTTAGTATTTACTGCCAATGGATTTTCTATCATTTCGCATCGCAAATGCTCAGCAGAAATTTGTCCTTTCGAAACGAACGATATCAAAAGACAAAAGAGGAATACTATGTTTTTTAAATTCTTCACGCTTTATTTTTTTTACCACAAATTGCACAAATTATTCTTTTTCTTTCAGTTAAAAGATTTGCGGAAATTTGTGGAATTTGCTGTTGTATTTTTTATAGTTTCTTCGTTACCAACGACTGAATATTAAATACCGCTTCCGGAATTAATTTTCCTGTATCCGGTAAATCAGTAAAATCCGGTGTGTCTGGTTCGGTGTCGGCATTTGGTGTGTAACGCTGATCGCCTGTGCGGAACATTATTCTTGAAATACCATCAACCGGTGCATAGAAAATTTTGTTGGTTTCTTTGCCGTCATTCACTTTTACAGTATACGAACGAGAAGTCACATCCAGTTTAACTGTAATTGTATAGTCTTTTCCTGCTTCGTATTTTCCAATTCCGCCGTGACGGGCTCCGTGTTTTACTTTTATTTCTCCATCCGAATCGAAAACGATGCGAATTGCAGGCAATCCTTGTTTGTTTTGGAATTCCACCTGCAACAATCCGTGACTATTTTGTTCCGGTTTTACGGTAAAAGTCGCTTCCATTTTTTGTGCAAACGGAATCACACGTTCGGCACGGGAATAGTCAAAAAAGTCCTGATCTCTTAGCGTCAGCCATTTTTGACCGTCTTTTTTCTTTTCAATTTTAGTCGAAGCCCAAGCTAAATCATAGGTATTCCAAAGTTTTAATTCTTCTCCGTTTGGCAAATCATTGAAAACATCATTGGCATTTTCTTTTACTTCGCTGGTCACCGGAACTGGTACCGAAGCCACCCAGATATCTTCTTTGTTTACGCTGTAACTTACCCAAAGTTTCCCGTCCGGCGGAGTTCCGTCTCCTTCGTTTATTCCGCGAACGTATTGCGGACCTGCTGATTTGTAATTTCCGCCGTAACGCATTGGGGTAATTTCGCCGTGAACCAACAATAAATCTTTGTAATTCAGTCCGTCGTCACTGGTTGAAATCGCCAATGGCCAACGGTATTCTGAAGGATTATAAACTGTTGCGTAACGATTATCCGAAGTTTTTTGCCCCCAGATTTTCGCATTGCTGTTCACAAATCCCGGTGCTCTTACCGGTATGTATTCCCAGGTTTTCCCGTTGTCTTTACTTAAAGATGTTAAAGCAAATTTCCATAAACCGACTACGTTTCCATTTGGCAAATGGTAATAATTGAAGGCTTTGTATTGTTTTTTTAATGGAATTAACTCATCATCACGATCAGCTTCTTCGACCCATTGTTGCATCAATAAAGGCTTTGACATCAACTCATCGCAGGCTTTGATGAATTTTTTGTCTTTGCTTTTGGTGTAAAACGGAAACGTTGTTGGCAAAGGATTTCCAGTTTTATTGTATCGGATAAAATAAATTGGACCATAAGTTCCGTCTTTGTAGATTTCACGAACCACACGACCAATTCCTTTTCCGTCATTCGGATCGTCTTTTTTGTCTAAGGCAACTCCGTAATAACCGGTTGCCAATAATCTGTTATCTGATGAAACATAAAAGCCCATTCGCTGATGCATGATCGCATCGATGTTTTTCGCTACGCCTTCGACACCTTCTTTTTTAAATCCGTCCGGAACGTGGTAGATTGGAAAAAGAACGGCTGGTTTTGTCCAGTTCACTCCATCTTTTGAGGTCATCATAAAAGTCTGGCTCGGCGGAATGTGTTCTCCTGAAGGGTCGCTCAAATAATGCAGGTAAAAGGTATTGTTCCAATATGCCATCATCGACTGGTGATTGTACGTCCAGCCAAATCCATCTGCTTTTTCAGGATGTTCTCTGCTTGCGCGCATAATCTGCGTTGCGTGAACTCCAACTGCGGGACTTAATTGTCCGTGATGGTAATCGACGTTGGAAAGTGTTTTGCCTGTATATCGTATCGTGTCTTGTTGGGCTTGCGCCGAATTGACTGCGACACAGCTTAACAAAATGGTTGTTGCTGATACGATATTGGTTTTTATGTTTTGAAATGCAATCATTATTTTCAACTTTTTATCTGCTCAATCTGCCAAATCTGCGTGAAAAAATTTACTCTCGCAGATTTAACAGATTTAGCAGATTATTTTTTATTTCTTTTCAATCAATCCTTTTAGAACGGCTTCGGAAATTGTTGTTATTGTTCCGTGTTTGTGTCCTTCTGGTAATTTTATTTTTGAGGAAACATCTTCGAATTTTACAAAATCGGAAGTTCTTAAGGCTTTGTAATTTTTGGATCCATAGTTGTCATAATACAGCAACCAGTTTTTGCCGACTTTCACCACCGTTGGTCCTTCTGATAAATATTCGGTCAGGGGTTTTGATCTTTTTTCAAATGGCCCTAAAGGCGATTTTCCGAAAGCTACTTCTATGTTTCGCATCGGTCTGGTGTTGTCTTTTAAAACCAAAACGTAATCCTTTTTGCCTTTTTTTACAATCACACAATCGATGACACTAAAACCTGGATCGTAATATAATTTCGTATCCGAAAACGTTTTGAAATCTTTGGTGGTTACGTAATACATTCGGTGGTTGTTTTTCTCGTCTTCCATTCCTTTTTCGAATCGGAATGGGATTGTGGATGCCCAGATAATAATGTATTCTTTTTTAACATCGTCATAAAAAATCTCGGGCGCCCACACGTTTACGACTTCAGGTTCGTGTTTCATTACGGGAATGTATTCCTGTTTTGACCAATGAATTAGGTCTTTTGAACTGGCGTATCCGAATCCGTTTCCGCCTTTCCAGTCGGTTGTCCAGACCATATGATAAGTTCCGTCTGCTCCTTTGGTAATTGAGGGATCACGCATTATTTTGCTGGCTCCGATTTCGGGTTTTAGGAATGATCCTTCCAAACCTTTCCAATTGTAGCCGTCTTCGCTGTATGCCAGGTACAAACCTTCGGTAGCGGGTTCCCTGAAAGAGGTGAAAAGGAAAATTTCCTTTTTTTCTGGGAATAGCTTACTGCAAATAGTGAAAGCGTTAATATGATGAATATTTTTTTCATTGTTATTGGTTTAATCTTTGTCTAAGTTTTGAACTTTGACAAAGATGTTTAAACACGAATCTTTATTATATTTCCCTTTTTAGATGAATCCTAAAAAATCCAAATGTTTCTCTTTTGCCCCGATTGCAGTGGAAATCCTTTTGTGCCGGTGTTCGGCACAAAAGATTGTAACGGAAAGCGGGACGATGTTTCCTAAAATGCCCAATTTTTCTGCTCCTGAAAATAATTACGTTATTCTGTAATTGCTTTTTTATCCAGGTCTTTTCCTTTTTTCACAACTGTAGTCACATTGTTGAACACATTGTTTTTAAGGAAAATATTTTTGGTGTCTTTTCCATTGGCCTCGATGAAAATATCGGTGGCGTTGAATGGAAAATTGTTGTTGATCATAATATTTGAGGCGTTGTCGATTTTGATAACCGGAACTCCTTTTATGGGTGTCGATGAACCTACGTTGTCCAGAATCAGGTTTTTAGCATCGGTGATTTTGAAAGAGGAACCCACGGTTGCATTGACTTTTACGTCATGAAATTCGACATCGGTCGCCGTGTTTATGGTGAAACCTTCCTTGCCGTCCATATTGATGTTGGAGAACGTGATGTTCTGGATTGGCATTTCAACAATTCCGCGAACGAAGCCGGCTTTGTTGACGTTTCCGCCCGTAACATTGCTGATGTGGATGTTTCTGAAAATCGGCGTACGCTCTGTAACTGGCTCTACGGGATTGTCTTTGTCATAGAAAAGATCCAGAATAATCGCTTCTTCTTTGATGTTTTTCATTACGATATTATCCACGCGAATGTCCTCGACCACTCCGCCACGACCGCGAGCTGATTTGATACGGATTCCACGATCGGTTCCGTCGAAAACACAGTTGGATATCGTGATTTTTTTGATTCCGCCTGACATTTCACTTCCGATAACGACACCGCCGTGACCGCTTAACATTGTGCAGTTTGTGATGGTTACGTTTTCGGTTGCTTTTCCGTATTTACGACCGTCTGCATCGCGACCCGATTTGATGGTGATACAGTCATCGCCCACGCTGATGTGGCAATTTGAAATGTGAACGTTGGTGCAGGAAGAAGGGTTGATTCCGTCTGTGTTTGGGGAATGCGGATTGTTAATTGTAATTCCGGTTACGGTTACGTTGTCGCAAAATTCTGGATTTATCGTCCAAAAAGGCGAATTTTTGAAAGTTACGCCTTCGATTAAAATGTTTTTGCAATTGTAGGCCTGAAAAAAAGAAGGTCTGAAAAAGTGTTTGTCAATCGTTCTTTTATAGTAAGGCTCGTATACGATTCCTTTGTTTTGCTCGGTCCACATTTTTTGGTATTTGGTTTCCGGGATCGGGCCTTTGGCAGTTTCAATTCGGTACACTTCATTCCACCACGCTTTTCCTTGTCCGTCGATTACACCTCTTCCTTTGATGGTGATGTTTTCGACGTCTTTGGCGTAAAATAATGGGGAGAAAGACTGCATCACGATTCCTTCATAACGCATTTCTACGTACGGAAGGTAGTCATCGAAATTCTCTGAAAATTTTAAAAGTGCACCTGAATCCAAATGGATGGTGATGTTGCTTTTTAGTTTTAAAGCGCCTGTTAAATATTCTCCGGCTGGAAAAAAGATGGTTCCGCCTCCATTTTTAGATGCTTTTTCGATAGCACCCTGAATGGCTTCGGTACATTTTACCCCTTTGTTGTTTCCGCCTTCGTTGAGGATGTTTAGCCAGCCGTCATTTGCGAAAACTGAGTTCAGTCCTGTGATGAAGAAGAGTATTAGTATGATATTTTTGATTTTCATAGTGTTGTTATTTTGTTCTCATTTTTGTCATCCTGACGGAGGAAGGATCTCCGTTAGTAGCTCCGCATAGTAGATAAACTTTGTGTTAGCTTCTTGCGAAGATCCCTCGTTCCTCGGGATGACAATATTGTGGTTACTTTGAACTTAAAATTAGTACCCAGTCGTTTCCGTCTTCTTTTTTGCCCGAAGGCTGAAATTCTTTAGTTCCTTTGTTGTCAAAAATTCCAATCTTTGTTTTTTTACCGTTTCTTGGGTTGTACCAGGTTGCGGTTACTTTATCCCCTGCGATTTTACCCATATTCACGGTAATTTTTCTTCCGGTATACGTGTAAATCAAAGCATAATTATTTCCTCTTGTTGCCACCTGATAATCGTATTTTTCTCCCTGATTGGCAACCAGTGACTGATCTGGAACTCTTTCTAAATACGGAAATTCCAACATCAGATTTTTAATGTGTACCATTTGTCCCGATCCCGGTGCATTGATAGCGTCATTCCATAATTCTTTGTTTCCGTAGGCTGGATTGTCGCCTTTTCTAAACATTTGCATAACCGCATTGTGCCCGTAAGTATAACCTGCTCCACCTGCAAAAACCGACCAGTATCCGTAACGACGTACATCAGCTGCAGTCCATTTTGGCTGTAAGGTATCGTGAAGACCGTGTGGAATTCCTTCGTAAGATGGTTCTCCGTCAATTGTTGGTTTTGTTGGTTTTAAATCCCAGTCTCTATGAACGAATTTGTAATTGTCTTCTTTGAATGAATTTTTCAAAGTATCCTGATCGTATCTTCTGTGACCTGATTGAAACATATTGAAATCTAACCAGCTTGCGTTATGAAAATTCTCTGATGAATCGGTTCTTCCGAAGGGATGGAAAGTTACCAGTTGATCCGGGTTACTTGTTTTTAAAGTACTTCCTAGTGCATTCCAGATGTCCTGAAATTTATCTCCGTAAGTATCGCCACCGTTCAGCCAGATTATATTGGTTCTTTTTTTATATCGATCGGCTAAAAATTTTGCATATTTTTCAACATCAGCTTTTGTTACTTTACTTTTAGCACTACTAATATTTGTTCCCCAAACAGGAACCATTGCAAGGTAGATTCCGTTTTTTTGTGCTACATCCAAAGTGTAATCTACATGGTCCCAGTAATCGTATTCGGGAGCATCGTTGGGATCGTTGCCAGGTGACGTAATTTGCTGGGACAAATTATCATTCATCAATGCCTGATCGCCATATGCATTTACAGCATTCACATTATGCAAGACCATTACCTGAACAACATTGAACCCTTTTGCTTTTCGATCCTGAAGATATTTTTCTACACCTTTTCTGTCCAGTTTTCCGAATGTCAGCCAGCCTGTATCGCCTAACCAAAAGAAAGGTTTTCCGTCTTCATTTACAAAATAATGTTTGTTTTCGGAAACTTTAAGTTTTGGTAATGCTTTTGATTTTGCAGATTGCGAAAATCCGCTTTGTGCTGTCAACATAAAGGTTATACAAAGGGTGTATAGGTATTTATTTTTCAGGTTCATTTTATTTTATTTTATTTTGAATTGTGTTTTTTATTTATTTTCACGCAGATTTAGCAGATAAGGCAGATTTAATTCTTAATTCTTAATTCTTAATTCTTAATTCTTAATTCTTAATTCTTATATATAATCTGTGGCTAACTTTTCTTCACTACGAATAAAACTTTTTCTTTAATTTCTGATTGCGGAATTACGACTTGTTTTCCTCCGTTAATATTTGCTTTTTTAGCGATACTTCCATTGGAAGCATTGATTGTATATACTTCGAAAGTTCCTTTGTAATTGGATAAATCGATTGAAACATCCTGATCGTTTTTCAGATAAAAAAGATAGGCATTCCCTTTATTTTCCAGCTTCCAGAGCTTATCTGAGAAAGTAGTTCCTTCTGCAAACTTCATACCAGCAAGGGCAGAATGAAAGGCAGAAAGTTCAATTTTTGGAACATTTGCTAATGAAGCTCCGGCCATTAATGCCGGCCATCCAAATCGTGGTGCTCCCATTGTGGAGTACAAGACTGCTTTTTCAGGATATTTTTCACGGTATTCGCGAACGGCTCGATATACCTGATCGTCTGTTTCTTTTCCGGTTTTGATTTTACGTGCGTGCTGGCGTGGTGCGAGGTTTTTTCCACCTTCGGGAGCATATAGTGTTCCGTCTTCTCTGTAATACCAATATCTGATATCAATAACATCAACGGTTTTGGCTCTTTCGCTGTCATTTAAGATTGCGTCCTGAACATCTTTTGTGGCACTCAATACAATTTTTGATTCGTTGGTATGAGTCTTTTCGTAGTTTGCAATCACATCAATCCAAAATTGCATAAAGCTTAAAGGACCTGTATATTCGGCACTTGTGAGTTGCAGAACGTTAGCGTTATCTTTAAAATTTTCCAGATTTTTTTCGATAAAGGCTACGTGTAATTTACGGATGTCGGCATTTTTTACATCATAAAACTGCTCGGCAAGAAAAATCCTTTTGTCGCCTGCATAAGGAGGTGGTTCAGGCAATCCGGTTGTATTGATATTATTGGCTGGACGCCAAGGGGAACTTGCCCAATGCGCTCCGGCTTCTAAAATATTATGCTGAAAATAGGCTTCGTTAATTAAAATCTTATTTTTTTGGCCTGCTAATTCTGCAAAAGTTTTCAATCGGTTCCAATACCAGGCATTGTATCGGGTCAAATCGTATTTGCTCAAATGGTCCCAGGCAATTCCCTGTCCGCTTCTGTCGAAAGGCTGTTCGTAAAATGGCGCCCAAACATCGGCGTCTATTCTTCGGATGCGTTCGTGGTCGGCCATTCTTTGTTCGTACCACAATCCATAATTATGATCAATTGCCGATTTATTGTTTTCGACTAAATAATTTACGGTTTCCTCTAAATTATCGGTATATCCAACTCCGTAATGTCCCGGAACAAATCGGGTAATATGCGGTCTTGATTTGGCAATCTCCGATTCGCGCAAACTACCTCTCCACCACGGTACGTCAACAACTTCTCCGGTGATTACTCCTTTTGAAGTGGTTAATAATCCATTTGTTAAAGTAATTTTATCAGTGTTTGTATTCGTAACTGTATTGGCTTTTACTTCATCAATATGTTTTGCTTTGGCATAATCAATCGCAATTGGATTTCTTGCTGATGCTTTAGTAATAAATTCTTTTAAGGTTTCATTTAATTTATAAGCTTCGGCTGTTAAGGCTGTAGCTTGTTCAATTGTTGGACTTGAAGAAGGTTCTGTACCTAAGTCCATAATTTGAGCCTCCATTGGTAATTTCCCCAGACGCTGTTCCAGCAAAGCATAAAATAAACTTCTTGGGCTGATGTGATTGTTCACATCTTTCCAGTGTCCGTTTCCTGCCCACTGAGCCCAGACTCCAAATGCCCAGTTGTTGGCTGTTGGCGGACTGTAATTTTCTATTTTGGATGCCGATGTTTCCCAGATGACGCTATTAGCTACATTCCAGCCTAAACCTCTTCCGTCTTGTTCTTTGTTTTTGAAACTGATGGCGTTTCCGTCAATCAGTGAAACATCAAAAAGAATTCCGGTTGCCCAGCTTCCAACAGATCCGCTGAAACTGTATGACAGATGGGATTCGCATTGTAAAAAAACATTCGGTCCTGCTGTAGCGTAACCTCCCACTACAAAATCATTATATCCAAATTCTGAATAACAACGCTGAAATAGCGTTTGTTGTCCTTCTGTATAAAAAGTATTCCTTCTAAAAGATGCGATTTCCGAAATTGGATTCAATGACAGACAATCTTCAACTGTAATTCTTTTGGCTGTTTTTAAAACCGAAACGGCTCCGCCTGCAAATTGTTCAAAATTGACTTGACGTACCCAAACATCTTCAGCATTTTCAACAGAAATTCCTGTCCATCGGTGCTGTTCATCTTTGGGATTTGTTGTGTCATATTCTGATTTCAAAGTCAGGTTTTCTACACCTATATTGTTAATTCGGCCTGACCAAGTGTAATTGACTATTGTTGATTTGGATAGTTCTTCGTCTAAAGCATTCGTTAAAGGCGCATCAATCGTAATTTTATTTCCCTGAACATTTGTAATTTCCCTATCTGCACGAATAACGAAATCATCGGCTTTCCAGCCAATCCATCCGCTTTCTCCACCAAAATCGGCAGTTCCTAAAAGTTCAATCCAATTTTTTGTGATGGGTGTATTGATTACGATGTTATCTCCTTTTTTAAAGGCACCGGCATTTTTTAATGTTAAAAGAGTTGCTCCAAGTGGCGTATAATTAACAGCTATTTCTGTAGTTTCCTTAAAAACACGGTTGTTAATTCCACTGATATTGACAATGGCTTTTCTATTGATTGTGGTTCCTAAAAGTACCGTTCCGTTATTTCCTGAACCGCTTCCTCTTAGTACAATTCCACTGTCTTTAATATTGATTTCGCCCGATACTTTGAAGATTCCTTTGTCTAAAAGTATCGCTCCTTTGAAACCAGTTGCATCGGCTTTCAATTTGGCAACATATTCTATCGCTGTCTGAATTGTTTTTGTGGCGTCTCCATCGATGTGCGGTACAAAAATTTTAATGGCTACAGCAGGAATTGCTACAGATGAGGCTTTATATCCGGCATACGAAAAGTCAGGAATCTGATTGCCTTTTGCATCAGCGGTACGTACAAGTTTTCCTTCTTTGGATTTTGTAATATCAGGAAATGTGTTTTGTGCCATGCTGATATTGGCACTAAAGAAAATAACAAAACAGGATAAAACGAGTAAATCCTGTTTTGTTAGTATTATATTTTTGAATTGGATAAAATTCATTTTTACTTAAACTTTCAAAATTACATTTTTCACAAACTTGTCATTTCGACGAAGGAGAAATCACACTAGAAATTCTACAAAGTATATCATCAATCTTTGTCGATATACGAGTGTTATTTCTCCCAAAAGGTCGAAATGACAAACTTTGAGCTTATTTTATTATCGAAATTTAAAACTTTACTGCAGTAAAACTTTCGATAAAGTATCCTTATTATTTTCTGTTTTTGTCCAATCTGTTTTTCCTTTTGGATCTATACCGTTAAAATATTTTTCAATATTGGTATAACCGTCACCGTTTGAATCTTTGTTCGCATCGGAAGCATCTTTTGGATCCAGTCCAAATTTCTTTTCCCAGGCATCTGGAATTCCGTCATTATCAGAATCCTTATAGGCTTTTCCTTTGTATTCCGGGTATCCTCCTACCTGATTTGGATGGGTGATGATTCCTTTTTTGTATGAATCGGCAGGTAATCTTCTTTTTATGTACTCTTTGCCTATTGTATTTTCCAGACCATCTTTTACTTCAATTTTTCCGGTACGAACTTGTTTGATAACTCTTTCGTCAACTGCATCACGTTTAGGCAGAGTTGCACCTACATTTTCCAAAACAAAATCATAAGCCTGCTCCGCTTTCATAATAGAAATTGGTGGCATTGGAAAAGGTTTATTCTGTTTAATTTGTGCCAAAAAGTCTTTGATTGCTTCTGCTGATTGATCTTCCAATTGCACTCCTCCGTTCCAGTTATCAGCTGTTACTTCAGGTGAACCTACAATAAAGTTCCCATCAACAAAAGCTTTTCCGAACTGTTTTGGACTGATATAACCTGATTCGGGTTTGATAATCCGGTAGCGAATCGGCTGATCAGTAGGCGTGATAGGTCCTGGTTTGAAATAATTATTGACAATGTTGTATTGCGAACGGTAATCACCACCATCAAGGGTACGGTTCCACCAGTTGAAAACCACATTATTCACAAAGTTAAAACTTCCATACATTCCAACCGATGCATTTCTCGAAATATTATCAGCCCATAAATTGCGGATAAACATACTATTTAAACCACCTATAGTGCTACCGAAAGCATGATTGTAAGTATCCAGACCTTCTGATGAAATGGTATTCTGAATGGTGACATTAACAGCTGGCAGTTTTTCTAATTTTGATTTTTCATTGGCCTGAAACTGATGACGGTATAGCGAAATATTTTCGTCTAATCCCCAGCTCATTGAGCAGTGGTCAATAATTACATTTCCGATTACGTTTCCTCCCAAAGCATCGTCACGACGAGTTACTTCGGTTTCTCCACGGCGAAAACGCATATAACGGATGATAATATCGTGTGTATCCAATAAAACTGATTCTCCCGCAACACAAATTCCGTCACCCGGAGCAGTTTGCCCCGCAATCGTGATGTAAGGCGCACGAACGGTAATTGGTTTTTTAAGGCGAATGATTCCGGAAACATTAAACACTACCGTACGGGCTCCAACAGCTTCGAGCGCTTCACGAAAAGTTCCTTTTCCGCTATCTTCTAAACTTGTGACAACAAATATTTTACCCCCACGTCCGCCTGGTGTCTGAGCTCCGCCACCCATTGCACCTGGAAAAGCAGGAATATCGGCATGAACCAAATCGGTTGGCAAGGATGCCCAAGGCACATAAGGACGCCCTTGTAAGGCTTCGGCTTTGATGATGTGTTCATTGGCTTTCCAAATCTGATCCAAACGCTCACTTTCTTCCTTCATCATGGCATCAGTTTTTTCCTGAAGCGGTTTTGGAATATCAGGATACTGAGCGTACGCTGATGAAAAAACGGAACAAAAGGAAGCTACCATGATTGTTCTAAGGACGGTCTTTTGGAAATTGTTTTGCATGATCATTAGTATGAAGTTTGTAGTTAGAATAGTTTGACATTGTAATTCATATAAAGTTTACTTGTAGCTTCAAAAATTAAACATGTCAAAAAACAGCAGCTATTCCTTCTTTTTATTCTTTTCTTTTTCTGCAATACGTTTATTCCAGCCTTCTCTCTCTTTGGTTAAATCATATCCTTCTTTAGACAAATAATTGTTGATTCTTCCTTTATATTTACCAAACCAGGCATGCTTTTCTTTAGATGAACCACCATCCATGGCGTGTTCCCTTGCTTCAACCAAAGCATCGTAAATGTATTTTTTTTGAGCTTCTGTCAAAGTAGGAATCATATCGTTATATGCTGTTACCGTAATGGGAAGCACGCCATAAGTCATTCCGTCTTTTACCTCAGTAATTTTTGCTTCGTTTAACTGTGTTTTTAATTTTTTAAGATAAGCTTTGTGCAGTTTATCAATTGATTTATCTGCATCGGCTTTTAGTTTATCAATCTTCTCGTTTTGTTTTTCTTTAGTTAAACCACTATCTTCTTTTACTTTTTTAACTGCAGCATCTCTTTCATCCTGGATTTTGCTTAAATCACGAAATTGCTGTGCAATGATATTGGTTACAGCTGTTTCTTTTTGTTTGTCATTTAAGGCTAATTTCTCAACAATCTTAGCCGCTCTTTCATTGGTAACCTTTACATATTCCGGGTCTGCATATTGTTGTGCACTTAATTTACAAAAGGCAAAAAACAAGAACAATATCCCTAATTTCTTAATTGATGTCATTTTATTTATTTTTTTAGTCTAAAAGTCAAAGGTCATAAAGTCGAAAGTTTATCTCAAGGTTTATTATCTAACTTCACTTTTTATTTTAAGTCTAACAAAGGTCTTACCAAAGTTTCTTTATTATTCGCTAAATCTGTCCAGTCTACTTTGATAGCCGGGTTTACACCGTTGATATAATCTTCGATATTAGTATATCCATCTCCATTTAAATCTCCTTTTGCATCAGACGGATCTTTTGGATCTAACCCGTATTTTTTCTCCCATGCATCCGGCATACCGTCTTTGTCTGTGTCGACATAAGGTTTTCCTTTGTATTCAGGATATCCGCCTACCTGTGAAATATCTGTGATGATTCCTTGTTTATACGAATCCTTCGGCAAACGACGGTGTTCAAATTGGTAGAAGTCTTTTTTCTCCAACCCTTTTGCATATTCCGGAACTCCTGTTTTTACTGTCCTTACAATTCTTTCATCCACTTTATCTCTGATTGGCAAAGTTGCTCCAACATTTTTAAGAACAAATTCATAAGCTTCATCTGCTTTCATGAAAGGACGGAACCATGGCATTGGGAAAGGCTTATCGCTTTTCATTTTATCGAAATAAGTTTTAGCATCATCATACCCCATTAATTCCCCTTTTTTGTTTTCGATCTGAATACCACCATCCCAGTTGTCTTTGGTTACTTTTTCGTTGCCATTTACTATGTTTCCTGTTACATATGCCCTCCCAAAAACCATATAAGGTAATTTGCTTCTTCCTGATTCCGGTTTTAAGATTCTGTAACTGATTGGTTCATTTAAATTCGTTACCGGACCTGGTTTGTAAAAGTTGTTGATGATATTATAGTTCGCAGTATAATCACCTCCATCTGTTGACCTGTTGTACCAGTTGAAAACAACGTTGTTAACAAAATTGAAAATTCCGTTCCAGCCGATAGAAGGATTTCTGCCTGCATTGTTAGCCCACATATTTCTCATAAAAGAGCAGTTTTCTCCCCCAAAGTACTTCCGAAAGCGTGGTTGTACGTATCCAATGCTTCTCCGAATAAACTATTTTGAATAGTAATGTTTACCGTTCCTACTTTAACTTCCGGATAACCAGCACCAGGATTATACATGTGACGATACATAGACATATTTTCATCTAATCCCCAGGTTGCAGAAACGTGGTCGATCATAATATTACCGACAGGATTTCCTCCGATAGCATCATCACGACGGCCTACAAAAGTTTCTCCCCTGCGGAAACGCATATGTCTGATAATTACATCATGCGTATCGATCCAAACCGATTCACCGGCTACACAGATCCCATCTCCAGGAGCAGTTTGTCCCGCAATGGTAATGTAAGGTGCACGAATAATTAATGGACTTTTAATTCTAATGATTCCTGATACGTTGAATACTACGATTCTGGCACCGCCCTGTTCGCACGCCTCACGCAAAGTTCCCGGTCCTCGGTCTTCTAAGCTCGTTACTACATATACATTTCCGCCACGACCTCCAAAAGTGTACATACCTCCTCCTTCAGCTCCTGGAAAAGCAGGTATAGACGCCTGTGGTAAATCTGTTGGCCTTGATGCCCATGGAATAAAAGGCTTGCCGTGTTTCGCTTCTTCTTCAATTACAACTAATGCTTTTTCCCATGCTTCGTCTGAAAGTCTGTTAGCCTCCGTGATAATTGCATCCTGCTGTGCCTTAATTTCAGGGCTGATTTTTGGGTATTGGGCAAAACATTTAATGCTTCCCAAAAGCAAAAAAGGCAATACAAATAGTGCTGAATTTTTCATGTTAATTTAATTTGGTAATTCGATTTAAACAAATCACCTGTATCTTTTTGAAGGAATACAGGTGAAAAGTTTAAATTTAATGTTAACGTTTTATTAAGATATTATGAAAAATGCCTGATGTCTTCAGGCATTTTTAGTTTATAAATTATTCTTGGTAGA
The DNA here is from genome assembly GCF_029625295.1 of Flavobacterium gyeonganense. Lineage (NCBI taxonomy): Bacteria > Pseudomonadati > Bacteroidota > Flavobacteriia > Flavobacteriales > Flavobacteriaceae > Flavobacterium > Flavobacterium gyeonganense. The sequence continues at coordinate 1,495,396 of NZ_CP121112.1, forward strand.
TGAAGGTTCCTCCCGAAGCTGAAGCACCATTCCATCCAAGGGTTTGTATAATCCATGGATTTAAAGCTAAAACATCTTGCTTAAGCCCCATTATATAATAATTTGGTTTAAAATCGATTTTAGCTGGTTTTGCACTAACAACATCCAATGCCTCCGCATCTGGCAACTTTTCAATAACAAAATTATTTGTATAGAATGCTTCTAAAGCTGCTATTTGAGTCTGAAAATCTGATGCATCAGGATTTACAGAGATTCCAGCACGTGCACTTGCTAAAGGATCAGCACTAGAAGCGGTTTTTATTTTATATTGTAAAAAATTTCCAGTACGTTGTGTTCCGTTTATAGTCGGAATACCAAGTTTTACGTTTGTATTATCCTGATTTATTGAACTATCATCGCTGTATAACATCCAACGCTGCACATCCCAATAACGTTTTCCTTCATAAGCCAACTCTACACGTCGTTCGTATAGACAAGCCTCAATCGCGGCATATTTATCTGTTAAAGTTCCAATTCCATAATTATTTGCTGACGGAATACCCACTCTGTTTCTAATTTTCCCTAAATAAGCCAAGGTATTTGGTATATCCCCTTTTGCGGCATAACACTCTGCGATATTTAACAATAACTCCGCATAACGGTATTCAAAAATATCAGTTCCCGAATATTGAAACGAAGAAGCACTATTAGCAGTAGGATTTGACATTTTTCGAACAAAAGCAGGGCTTTTTTCATTATTATTAGCATCGCTAAAATAAGCTTTATTACTATTATCTACCCAGCGGTAAGCCCAGACTGTTGGTTGAACAGTAGTTGTTGAACTAGATGTTGTATAAGGCCAGTAACTTCCGGAAAAAGCAAAAGTTCTGTAAAAACGAGGATCACGATTTTTAAAGAATAAAAACTCATTATAATTATTAGCAGCCGTAGGTCTTGAGCCATTTGCCATTGGAAACAAATCAATCATTTCTTTTGGTGCTTCCATACCTCCTTTACCACCCTGGCTAATGAAACGCAGACTTGCTTCCCATCCACTATTTACAGCAGCTCCAGTATTTGCACTAGATAATAACTGCACCACAATAGCTTCTTTGCAAAATGCATTATCAATTAAAAACATTTCCTGCCATTGTTTTGCCGTATTACCATATAAACCAAAACCATCAGCAGTTAATTGAGCTTCAGCAGCCAATCCTGCTGCTAAAGCTGCGTCCCAACGCTCCGTAGAGCTATCCCAGTTTTTATTAAACAGAGGGCTGGCATATGTTAATAAAACTCTTGATTTTTGAGCTAAAGCAGCCCCCTTGTAAATCTACCATAATTTCCTGCATCCCATTTATCTGGTAACAAAGTAGATGCCATATCTAAGTCAGCAACTATTTGAGTAACAACTTCAGATACCTTAGCGCGTGGCAATTTAATAGTCGGGTCATCAATATCTAAGTCTTGTGTATTTGTTACTATAGGCACACCACCATATACCCTCATCAAATCAAAATACTGAATTGCACGCAAATAATAAACCTGCCCTTTAAATTTTTTTCTAAAAGTCTCATCTAAATTTGCTCCAATAACATCAATTTTTTCTAAGAAAGCATTACACTCGCGTATTCTGGAATAAGGATTATTGTTCATTTTATCCTCAATTCTTGTACCGTAATATGCATCTCCATCAGATGCATTTACGTAAGACAATGTGGGGTTAATCAAATTTTGCATCCCGCCAACTTCTTCAGTTAATCTTGTACGGGTATCATTATATAATCCTACAACAGATTTTAATGGAGAATTATATCCCTGGAAATAATCATAATACATGTTATTTACATACCATTCAACTTTATCTGCACTTTCGTAAAAAGAATCCTCGTCTTTTCCGTATTGTTTTTTTCTTCTAAGAAATTATCACTACATGAAACACTCACTACAACAAGCGTTGCTAATGCAATAAGTAAGTTTATTTTATTTTTCATAATTAACACTAATTAAAATTAGAATGCAATATTAAAGTTAACTGCCCAGGTTCTTAAAGTTGGATAAGAAGTAAGTGAATCATCATACATATTACGATAATGATTAGGATAAGGATTATACAAATCCCATAAATTCTGTCCTGTCACTCCAATAGTAAGACTTGAGATATTCAAACTTTTCAACACGTCTTGAGGCAAGCCATAACCTATCGTTAGATTTCTGACAGTACAACGGAAAGTATCCAACATCCAAAAATCTGACGGAGAACCAACTCCTCCTGCTATACCATTTTCCGGTTTATCAAAAAAAGCCATGTTTGGATATTTACCATCAACATTATCATCTGAATACATATCATTCCAGAAAGTTTCATGAGCCCACATATTGTGAGTTGAAGCAGTTAATTGTTTAACACGATCCATCATACGAATACCTCCCCAGGAAGTTGCTATCTGAGTACGAGCATAAAAACCTTTATATTTAACTCCTAAATTCGTTGTAAACCCATAAGTTCTGCTTGAGTTAACTAATTTAGCATAATCATTACTCTCCTCAATTCTTCCGTCTGGTCCAGCCTGAGTACCATCAGTTGAATTAAACTGACCTCCGATATCTTGGTATGCTAACTGCCCCTTTTGTAAACCTGCTATTGTTGAAACTCCCATAAAATTTGGTGTCGTTCCTGCTGCAGTAGCACGTTCTGTTAAATAATTCCAATAGTTCTGTATATCTTGGTCTGTTCTCAAAATACCATCTCCTGTTGAAGTTTGTTTCCATGTTTTGAAACCCCATGAAGGGAAAAATAGTGATCTTCCTTCCATAGTCTGGTTAGCAGAAGGATGCAATAAAGCCTGTTCAGGATATCTCTTAACTTCATTATCAGAATAACCAAAATTCACACCCACACTATATTCTAAATTCTTTTTGATTTTATCATTCCAGTTCAAACCAACTTCTGCACCCCATGCATCAACAGCCGCATAATTCTGTTCAGCAAAACCACCGCCTATAGTAATAGGAATTCCAACTGCTCCTGCTGTTTGCGTTAGCATATCTGTAGTTCTGTCAAAATAGAAATCATATGTCATTTGTAATCTATTATTTAAGACATTTACATCAAACCCTAAATTGTGTTTAATAGTAGTGTCCCAGCCTACATTACGATTCGGTTCAACCAAAGGTGTAATAGCATTACCCAAATTACCCCCATTAGAACCAAACTGCCAGCCTTTATCTGTAGGAATATCATATAATTTTAGCCATCTCCAATATTGTACGTTATCTTTTCCTGTTTTACCAATAGAATAACGAATTTTAAAGAAATCAATACCCGGAATTGCCTCTGCAAACCAATCTTCTTTTGATGCCACCCATCCTAATTGGGCAGAAGGGAAAAATCCCCAATAATTTTCTGGCGCAAATTTTGTAGATGCATCGCTTCTAAAAAGTAATGTCACCAAATATTTTGATTTAAACGCATAATTGACGCGTCCTAAATAAGACATTGTACCACTTTCTCCTCTATTAGAAAAAGAATGCGCGGGAATCAAAGTTCCTGCAGTCTGATGCGTCCCTGCATAATAAGAAGGAGTATTTTCAAAATACAAACGAGTTGCTTTATTCTCACTCTCAGAACGTTCCATAGAAAACATTGCCCCTATTTCATGATTATCAAAAGTTCTGTCATAATTGACAAAGAAGTTTGACTGTACACTACTGCTCATAGTATTATCATAAAGAACTCTGGCATTTCTAATATTCGTCTCAATAGTATAATCTGAATTAGTAGCTCCACTTGCAAGGTGGTTATCCACTGAATTATAATTTTTAATTCTTGCTAAAGTATAAGGTAATTGGACTTGCTCTGAATTATTAGAGTACTGAACTCTGGCGTAAGATCCTTTAACAGATAAACCTTTTACAAAAGGTACTTTATAATTTAAAGACAAGTTTACATTGTATGAAAAGTCCTTGTTTATAGATTTTGATCCGTTCGCTAAAGTCGCAAAGTAATTCCATCCTGCAATATTATTATTAGCATTCGCACTACCAAGGTTACGATCGGTACGAGGAAAAGGAGACATAAAATAAGTCTCATCATTAACTGTTGTTTCCCAAGGAATATATTGCGGCATATGCAATAATATTGAATAATCAGCTTGTTCTCCACCGGCAGAAGAACCAAAACTACTGTCATTAAAAGTAACTGATTTAGTATATGATTTTTGAATACTTCCAGTATTAGCTGCAACAGTCGCTGCAAAATCTAAAGAGCTTGATATTTTAGCTGTTACTCCTGTACGAAAAGTCCATTTACTGTAATCCTGATCCCCTAGGTTTGCTCCCTGATCCAAATAAGTGGCTCCGGCAAAATAGGTTGCTTTTTCTGTACCTCCACTTACATTAAAAGCATGTTTTACCTGAGTAGCAGGCTTCCAGGCTTTATCCAGCCAGTTATAATCCAAACCTTTCATCTCTTCCAATTCAGCATCCGAAAAAAGATTTGCACCACCAGCACCAGCTGAATTTTTTGCTTTCAAGAAACGATTATTAAAAACCCCAAATTCATAAGCATTCATAACTTTACCGTGACTAACGGCATCGTTAACGGCAAATTGTTGCTGATATGAAAATTTAGTCGCCCCAACTTTACCTCTTTTAGTTTTAACTACTACAGCCCCCTGAGAAGCTCGGGAACCATAAATAGCTGCTGAAGCGTCTTTTAACACTGTTATACTTTCAATCTCTGTAGGATCCAATCGGTTAAATGTTTCCAACGTTGGCATTCCTGTAGCAGGATCAACCTGTACCATATCATCTATTACAATTAACGGTGTTGTATAACCCCCATCTTTAGAAAAACTAAAAGTTTGACGAATCTCTAAAGAAGCTGCTTGTCCTGGTCTTGTTGATCCACCATTAACAGTTAATCCAGGTACCAAGCCTCTCAATGCTTCTGATAAGTTTGTTACTGGTAAATCCTGAACGCTTTCAGGTTTAATTGTAGCAATAGCGCCTGTAATATTATTTTTCTTCTGTGTACCATAAGCTACAACAACGATATCATCTAATACATTAGAATCTTCCTGCATTTTAGCATCAAGATTGGTACGTCCATTTAAAGGAATTTCCATTTTCTTCATTCCAATAAACGAAAAAACTAATGTGGCACCGGGCTTTACACTAATTTGATACTTACCACTAAAATCTGTACTTACAGAGTTTTTGGTAGATTTTTCAGTTACGTTTACTCCTGGTATCAGTAATCCTGTAGGATCCGTAACAGTACCAGTGATCTTAATTTGGCTGCTCGCAGTTTGGGCATAAGTGATAATGCTCATCAATGCAAACAAAATAAAACTACATCTTTTGATAAGTGTTTGTTTCATAAATTTTTGATTTAGTTAGATTAATAGTTAGGTTAGTTTTTAGTTTTAATAATTAATTTTAACGTTAATAGATACTACAATTTTATGGGCTATTAAATAACTGCAGAAAGTTAAACGTTAAAATTACATTTATACTTGGTTTCAAAAATATAAGGATTGAAAATCACAACTGTCCTGTAGCATCCTGCTAAAAAATTATCATCAAAAAAATTTAAGTAAAAAAAGTGTATCCTTAAAAAAATGTAAGAGTAAATAGTGTTACATCAAAAAAAACCATGAAAATTTAAACATAACAAAACGGAGGCAATATAAGTAAGAAAAAATACCTGAAAACGAAGCTATTTTAAAAAAAACAATGAGATTAAAAATAATTATCTATATTTTTTTTATTGAAACACTTTAAGAAATCGATTTCTTTTAATTAAAATTCTTACAAAAAATACAATTCATCACAAATAAAAAAAATTAAAAAAAATAAAAAAAATAATTTAAGAGTAGTAAATTCTTATTAATACAGTGACGATCTTCTGGATTTTAAGTGTTTAATATAAATCGATTTTTTAAATAAATCGATTATTCTGTGTCGAAATTGGAGATTGACGTTATGCTGAAGTACTTTTTAATCCTCCACAATAATCGAATTGCCTCATATAGAAACTGGCTTGTTGTAATTGTATAAGTCTCAATCCTATACAATAATTTTATAATTTAGGATTCCAGTTACCCAATACTTTATTCAAACTATATTTTTTTAGATCTGCTTTTTTCAATTGATGCGACCATGCTGCTCTTTTAGAAAGGTCTTTAGCTCCTTCACCTTTGCTTCCTAATTCAGCATAATAAACCGTTTTTTCCTTGTCTGGAAAGTTCTTATCTCCTTTCCATGGATTCCATCCTTCAGGAACTATGTGCGAACCTAATTCTGTATTGATAAATACCGTTTTCGCAAAAGGCCTCCACGGACGCCCCAGAAAAACCTTATCAACCGTATTGTCTTTTGCAGTAAGTTTACAATCCACAAATACAAATCCGTATGTATCTTCCTTAGTTGTGGAGGCTGCGGTAACATACGAATTGCTTAAACTTTCGATAGTGCAATTATAAAAATATGCAGTTGCAGCACCAAAAATAAAATCGGTTGTACCTTTGATATAACAGTTTTCTAAATAATTACGGGTTCCGCCTTTTGCTAAATACAAAGTATCCTGATTTCCTAAAATGGAGCAGTTTTTTACATAAATCCTGTCACCTTCAGTATGCAAGGCCACTGCCTGACCTACTTTACCAGCTGTATTTTCTATAGTGAGATTTTCTACTGAACAATCATTTCCCTGAACTAACAAAGTATAAGACGTATAAGTACTAAATTTTGGATCTCCCGTAACGTCAATTCCTCTGAATGGTTTTCCGGAATAATCATTGTATGAAATTATCGTTTTTTCTTTATCCGAACCTTTTAAAATAATATTTCTTTTAAAAGCCGGAATCACTACTTTTTCATTATAAATTCCAGACTTGATAATGATAAGAACTCTTTTTTCGGCATGATCTCTTACCTTATTGATGGCTTCCTGAATGGTTTTAAAATCTCCGGAGCCATCCTGAGCGACAGTTAATTCAAACCGGTTATCGGTTGTTTGTGCTGATGATGTTAAGGCTATTAATGCTAAAAATAAGGTAACGATATATTTCATAGTTGATGGATTTTTAAATTACATAAGTCATATAAGATACTAAGTTTAGAAATCATTTTTCTCTTGCTTAAAAACCTTATATGACTTACATGGTAAATTCAAATTATTTTAATGTGAAAGCCAGACAGACATTTCGCCCTTACCATGATTTCCCCACGCAAAATACGGAATTAATTTCACAGTAAACTCTTTGCTATCTTTTGCCGAAAGCGGTTTGTAAAGCTTTTTATCCCATGAAGTATCATTATTTATTGATGAACTGGCAGTTATACTCAACAATTGTCTATCGCAAATTTTGATAAAATCTGTCGTGAATTTAGAATTGACATCCAAAACTACTTCGTTGATACTTGCATTCTCAGGAAGCTGATCCGATTCTAGGCAATAAACAATCGGACCTCTTTTTACAGCCACCTGATTTTTCACTTCTTCTACTAATGGATTCGCCTGCATCAATTCAACCGGCATCGGAATATTCAATTCGATCACATCGCCTTTTTTCCATTTTTGCACTATTTTTTGGTAGGATCCTGAAGTTATAGCCTCGTTGATTTTTTTCCATTTAATGAAATAGTTGTCCCCTGACTCCAGCCCGGTATTCTCAATAAAAAAGCATAAACATCTTTTGGAGCTTTTACGATTTTCAACGTAACTTTTCCATCCCAGGGATAATTGGTCTGTTGTTCGATTTCAATTTTTTCTCCTGCAAGTGTCGTTGAACTCAGGTTATTGCTTCCGTATAAATTCACATATAAACCTTCTTTCGAAAAGTTGTAAGCGTAATTACTCACCTCAGCAATCGTTCTGGTCACGTTCGGGGCACAACAATTGGATAACGCAATATAGCCTTCGCGTTCTTTGCTCCATCTTTGTTTGAAAGGCAAATCTTTAGAAACATTCAGCGGATTATTATAAAAGAATTCCTTTCCTTCCAGACTGATTCCTGATAATACACTATTATATAATGCCAATTCTACAATATCCGCATATTTGGCATCCCCTGTAATCTGAAGCATTCTCCAGTTCCATAACACGTTTCCAATATTAGCACAGGTTTCAGTATGAGCGGTAGCATTTGGCAGTTGGAAAGGTCTTCCGTATGCCTGATGAATTTTCTGAACATCTGTTGGATTGTACGAAGTCCCGTCTGGCGAAACACCGTCATACAAAGAACCGCAAGCTCCTGTGATGTACATTTTTCGATATGTTACATCATCCCAAATTGATTCTAAATTATCAAGTAATTTTTTCTCTCCGGTTTCAGCATATAAATCGGCTACTCCGGCATACAAATAATTCGCTCTTACCGCATGACCCATTGCTGTTGTCTGCTGTCTGAACGGAATCCTGTCCTGATTATCATCGGTTCCATCTTCGGTAGTTCCTCTGATATCGATTAGATTATTGGCTAATTCGAGATATTTCGGATTTTTCGTGGTGCGGTACATCTCGACAATTCCCATATAATGCGAAGGGCAAATGGCATTTCGCGCTAATTCTGGCGACGCTTTTTTGTAGAAATCATATAAAAAATCAGCAACGCCTTTTGCAATATTCAGAAAATTAGTTTTTCCGGTAGCACGATAATGAATACAGGCTGCCGTCATCAAATGCCCCATATTGTATTTTTCGAAACCTAATTGTTTTTTAACTTCTTCAGGTCCCAAAGTTCCCCAGCGCTCGTCAATCAAAACCGGAGTGTGCAAGTAACCATCTTTGCGCTGTACCTTTTCGAAAAGTGCAATCGCTTTATCCATTTCTGCATCCAGCTTTTTATCTTTTGTAACGGCATAAGTCGCAGCCATTCCTTCAAAAATTTTATAAAAATCACCATCATGAAAAGAAGGTCCTTTGAAAGTTCCTTTGCTTATTCCGGCAGCAATTTCGAAGTTTTTGTATGCGTGGGAAACCTCATCGTTGTGATACAAGTCCCACATGTAGGGAAGCGTATTTTTGGTTTCTACATCAAATTGTTCTTTCCAAAAACCATTGGTCCATTTTACATCCTGTAAACCTACACTCTGCAATTTAGAATAAGGACTTTCTGAATTGGCAACCAGACCTTTGTTTTGGGCTATAAAAGCAGTTGAAAAAAGGATTGCTGATAATACGATGATTTGCTTTTTCATTTTTTATATTTAAAAAAATTTCAACCGCGAATTCGCAAATTATAAGTGTTGAGTTTGCTCAAATAATTTGCGAATTTGCGGTAAATTATTATTTCACAAAGAAATTAATTGTTCTGCTCATTGTATCCCCATCAGCATCTTTAACTGTTAACACAAAAGATGCGAATCCTGATTCAATAGGCTTAAACTGAACTTCTTTTCCTTTTAAGATTACTCGTCCATTAGTAAGATCCGAAAACGTAAATACAGGACTTGCTTCGTATCCTTTAAAATAATCTGCAGCATTTAAAACGGTTTGCTCTCCAGATTTCACAAAGAAATGCGGCTGCGCCATCCAGTCTAAATAATTATCCAATTGTGTAAATCCGTCTTCGTCTAAATCCGCATTAGCATCTGAAAAATCTCCTGCTTTTGAATTTTCATTTAAACCAAATGCTTTTTCCCACCAGTCCGGCAAACCATCATGATCTGTATCCCAGTCTGCCCGACGGGTTTCTGCTGGAAAGTTTGGCCATCCTCCTGCATCTTCTTCATTATCAATCATTCCGCCTAAACCGCTTTTACTTCCTTTATAGGTAAAAGTCCCTTTTAAAGTCTCCTCTACAATGCGGTTATCATGCTTATCAAAAAACGGCTGATTGGAACCAACATCCGAAAGTACATTTTTATAAGCCCCATTTGCTGACTGCGTATTTACATAAGAATCGAAGAAAGGCTTGTCTACAAATGTTTCATAGTCTACTTTATCGTTATTGGTAATGGTTCTTTTTCTGCCTTTTTCCTGAGATTTCTCATCAAAATAACCCGGCATTACATTTCCGTCAAAGAAATAACGCTGCATTCCTTTTCCAACACCTTCGTGCTGTGCATTTAGTGCAACGAAAATCCCTGTAGAAGCGCCCGGCTTATAGAAATTATTCACAAAATTAACTTCATTTGCACCTCCGTCAGTCGTTCTTTTACCCCAGTTATAAACGACATTGTTTCTAATATCGAGCCTTCCTGTATAAAATCCGTCACCGCTTAAACCGCCGCCAATGCTCCAGTTACGGCCGTAATTATGAGCCAGTAAATTGTGGTGAAAACTTCCGATATCACCACCTATCGTCGCTGCATAGCCGTGCATTTTTCCGGCTTCGTATTTATCGTGTCCTGCCACATTCAAAGCTTCAGAAATTAAAGTTCTCTGTAATGTAATGTGATGTGCACCACGGGAACTGAACGATTCATCAATCGTCCAGCTGATAGAACAGTGATCGATTATACTGTAATCTGCACCTGTTAATCCCATTCCGTCAAAAGTAGTTCCGCCTCCGATTCTTACTTTTAAAAATCGAATTACACCATCATTTCCAGTTAAACCAATAGGTGCACGGCTAATCGTAATTCCCTCGCCAGGGGCTGTTTGTCCTGCAATAGTAATGTAAGGCTGATTGACTACTAATCTTGATTTCAACTGAATGTTACCGGAAACGTTAAACACAATAGTTCTTGGTCCGATTTGCTGGTTAATGGCGTCACGTAAACTTCCCGGTCCGTCATCGTTAAGGTTGGTTATTTCAATAACTTTTCCGCCACGGCCTCCAACGGCAAAACGCCCGTAACCTTCTGCTCCCGGAAAAGCCAGCTGAGCTGGTTTAAATGACCAGACATTTCCTAAAGTAACATTTCCTTTAGCATCAACTTCATCAACACGCCAGTAATAAGTCGAACCACTGTATAAATCAGCAACCCAAAATGTTCTCTCAGCCAATTTACCTTTAAATTCTTTTGAAGCTTCAGTAGCATTTGCAACAGCATTTTTATCTTCACCAAAAAACAATTTATGTGCTACCGCATTTTTTGAAGCATCCCATTCCAGCAAAAACTTTTTGTCAGTTGTCACAACATGCTCATTTGCATTTTCCGGTTTTGGAGAACGAGCCTGGTTCATCAAGTTTGGCGTATCAATTTCAAAACCATTAATTACAATCTGTTTCACAATATCAGGATTGGTTACAGGATCAATTTCAAAACGAATTACTACATCTTTTCCTTTTTCAGCATTGAAAGTTATATAAGCCATTGTAGCATCAATTTTTGCATTGGCTCTCTGACTTGCATTTACAGTTTCCTGAAGTTTCCCGTTTACAAAGATTTTTATTGGTGAAAAAGTTTTTCCTGCGATAACATCAAAAGCATTATGAAAGGTTAAAAGGGTGTGTTTTCCTGGGTTTAACCCACTGATTTTCATTTCCAGATTTTCTGCTGTAACTAGTCCGTCAGCTCCCAATCTATTGTAAAATGGAGCATTAATCCCCACTTTATACCATTTCGAACTGAAGTTGCCTTTCAGTTTAAATGTCACACCGTTAAAAGTTTTTTGGTCTTCTTTCATTTCATTAACCACCCACGAATCATAGCCCGGAGCATGAACTTCTTCAAGTCTTCTCTGAAAAAAGTCAAAATCGACTTTTATCATTTGTTTATTTTGTGCCTGCCCGCTGGCAGTTAAAAGCAATACTAAAGCAGCAGTGCTAAAAAATTTCTTTATCATTTTAATTAGTAATAGTTAGTTTAATTTTTTCTTTTCTTCTATTGAAATCCCTAACAGATTTATAATATTTTTTTTCTTCCTTCCGGAGTTACCTTCAAAACTTTTAATTCTCCATTAATAAGTTCGGCTTCAATTGTTGTATTTTGTTTTGCATGTAACTTAAAATGTACATTCCATTCTTTTGGCCATGCCGGAAAAAGATAGATTTTTCCATCATCTTCCTGCAAAAGCATTTCCTGCATACCAATCATTCCAGAACCGCCCCAGTTGTGGTCCGGAACCCAGTCAAAACCTGGTCCCCAGAATGCCGGGAAACGTCTTTCTGAATTGGTCATTTTTAGCAGATTATATTTCATTGCTTCTTCTGTCAAACCTAAACTGGCTGCGAAAATATTATCCTGTTTCCAGCCGATGTAACTTCTGAATTTTATCGCATCAGAATCGTATTTCCACGTATTTAAAGCCGTTTCTAGATCCGGTTTTCCAACGCCGTAAATTCCCCACGGATAAACCGGATACAATTGAGGAACTTCGGTATTGTTAACGCGTTCCCATGTTTTGGCTGGAAGCAGAACTTTATGATTTTCAATCTGCCCGAAATTCAAAGGTGGAATTCTATTTTGAAATCCTTTTAAGTATTCGGCATCTTCTTTTGACAATTCTTTAGCAGAAAGGTTTAAAAGGTTTTCTGTAATTACTTTTAAGGCTGAAATTGTGCTATTGGCATTATTCGCCATTTTATACGTTTCAGCCGCTGAACCCGGAAAAAGAATTAATTTCCCGTTTCCATCCAAAGCTTTTCGGCCTCTTTTTTTGGCTAAATATTGATAATGTTCATCAAAAAAACGCAGACAGCTTATGATAAACGAATTGTATTTTTGAATATCCTCGTTAGCATATTCTTTCTGCTGCAGCATCATTTTACAAAACTCAAAAACGGTATCCCATTCGTATTCAAGCCAGGCATTATATTCCATTCCAGGATCATAATCTGCGGGGCGTTTCCATTCGTATTCAGCAGGATTTGGCAATCCGAAGTTTTCTAGCTGTTCTGTGAAAGAAGCACCGTTGTGTTTCCAATAGACTTTACTTCGCAATTCAGCATTTTTCTGTAAATTCAAATAATAATCCAATTGCGATTTCATCATATCAAAATCACCACTTTTTACCATTGGAAAATAAACTAATCGCTGATTTTGCGCTGTCATGGTTCCTCCGCCCCAATTTCTGAAATCCGGAGTAAAATTCAGGTCTTTATTGGTATGAACCGGATCAACTGTAAAAAGTCCGCCGTTGAATTTGGTTGGATATTTTCCGTACGCATTACATCCGAGCATATATCGGAACAATTGATAATTCTGCCCGATTTGATACACTGAATCTTTATCAATCGATTGATTTTTTTGGGTAAAAATAAAACTGCGGTTCCAGAAATTATTCCACCATTTTATTGTGTTTTTCTCCGCTTGTTTTGCAGTGTTTTTATTCGAAGCAATCAAACTTTTTAAACCATTATCCCAAGCAGCAAAATCAGATTGACTGGTGTTTAAATAAATTTCCAGCGACTGTTTTTTTGAAGGTTTTATGCTTGTTAAATTATACCCTTTGAAATCGGTATCCTGATATTTTCCAAGATATTTCCCATCAGGCTTTAAATTATCACCTTTCATGAATCCGCCGAAAGTCAAATTCGCAATCGGGTTTATCATCTGGTCCTTAACCGATTCCATTTTCTGCTGTTTTATCGCTATGTCAAAAACGGTTTGTTCGCGGTTTCGATGATAGAATTTAAGTCCGTTATTCTCAAAAGCAATCGAATCTTTAAAATTGACAAGATCTCCCTGAGGTGCCCATTTATAGGAATTGGCATTGTTTTCTTTTCCTTTGGAAACACGATTTTGATGACGCCAGTTTTCATAAGAAGCCGTCATTTTCAACGGATTTTTACTTTCTAAATCAACATGAATAATCGGTTTAAAAACATCTACCCAAAGTTTGATTTTAGTACCGTTTTGTCCAACTAAAACATAACCGTCTTTCAGTTTTAATTCCTGATAAAAGCCTGCTGCCTCCTCAAATGGATTTGGTGTTAAAGTAATTTTTACACGGCCTAATTTCAGTAAAGTATTATGTTCGTCAAAAGTCCCGCTTCGTGAAAAATAGAAATACAAATCTCCTTTCTCGACCCAGACATTCATGCCAATATCACCGCCACCTAAAGGCATAGATTCTGATGAATTATTGCTCTGCGTTGTCCAAACTTGATTGTAATTATCAAGCGCAGGAATTTGCGCTTTAAGGCAAAGCGTTGTGAAGAGAAGTATGTATTTAATATATTTCAATTTAATTTTTTATTATAGTTTGTAATTCTGAGGAACGAAGAATCTTCGCAAGTAACTCCTCAATCAAAATCTCTAATCTTTGTCGATGCTGTAAACGAAGATTCTTCGTTCCTCAGAATGACAAACTGAATGTTAAATTCATCATTATCAATTATCAATTATAAATTACCACTCATCCGTTCTAAACGAAGAAACTGGCAAACCTCCTGCACTAAACAATTCCGCTTTTGCGAAATCTTTCCATAAATAGCGAACTGCAACTGGATTTTTCACTTTATCAGAAGTTAGAACCACTGATTTTCTTCTTACAACCGTTTTTGCGGGATAGAAAACTTTGTCTGCTCCTGCTATTTCAAATCCTAAAACTTCTTTATCATAAGACGTAATTCCGTTGGCAACATCATCAAACGAAACCGTTACAGCGGCATCTTTTATTTCCATCGATTTATATTTCGGACTTTCGAATTCGAAACCTTCAATTCCGTACGTTCTTGCCAAAGCTTGAAAAGCCAATCGGTTTCCTCCTTTTTCTTTGTCCATCGGGTGAATGTTATTTTCTTCACCAACATCCATTAAAACCGCCATTGCTGAGTTTGGAATTTCCTTTGAAGCCTTAAACTGCGCTTCTCTCAAATAAGCCGAATTGTATTTTTCTAAATAATCTTTTGGATGGAATGAGGCGTAATTAAATGGTGCGATCTGAGCGAAATAAAAAGGAAAATCTCCTTGATTCCACAATGTTCTCCAACTGCTGACCATTTTCTTCATTAAAGCGGTATATTCATTAGCTCTTTCGTAATTCGATTCTCCCTGATACCATATACAGCCTTTTATTCCATAACCAATTACAGGCGAAAGCATACCGTTAAACAAAGTCGTAGGCACACGATTTGGATCTTTTGCCAATTCTTCTTTTGTGGTCGGAATTTTAGCGCTTGCAAAATCTTTCAGCATTTCCTGATTCATCCATGCTTCCATACTTGAACCTCCGTACGAAACATGAATCAATCCAACAGGAACATTTAAAACTTCCTGCAAAAGCGATCCAAAATACCAAGCCGTTGCACTAAAATTGGAAGTTGATTTTGGAGAAGCTTCTTCCCATTTTCCTTCAAAATCCTGCAAAGGTTCTAAAACCGTCGCTCGTGGAATCGTGATTAAACGAATGTTTTTATTAGTTGATCTTACAATGATTTCGTTTCCATTTTTAACAGGCTGACCCTGAAATCCTTTCAACGGCATTTCCATATTAGATTGTCCCGAACAAAGCCAAACTTCACCCAACAAGACATTTTTGATAGTTACTTTTTCGTTTCCTTCCGATACTTCAATTGTGTATGGGCCACCAAATGAAACCGTTTTTAATTCTGTTTTCCATTTACCTGAAGCGTCTGCTTTTACCTTGTAGGTTTTAGAATCCCAAGAAGTTTTGATTACAATGTTGGCGTTCTTTTCTGCCCAGCCCCAAATGGGTGCATTCGATTTTTGCTGTAACATCATATTGTCTGTAAACAATGCAGGCAGTTTAATTTTGGCATTGATTTGAAGACTCGCTAAAATCGTTAATAATGTAATAATTGATTTTTTCATTTTTTATTTATTTTTTGCCACAGATTAAAAGGATTATTAATTTTAGTTATGTCAGGCTGAGCGAAGTCGAAGCCCGATTCCAATTGAAGCGCCCTTCGACTTCGCTCAGGGTGACAATCCAAATAATCATTTTAATCTGTGGCTAAATTTTTATTTATTTTTCTCTTTCAAAATCATAACCGGCCCAAATAATCCTGCTTTCAACAATTCTTCTCCTTCTAATCTAAACGGCGCTGTTGTCCAGGTTAATCTTTCTTCTTTTGGCAATTTTTGATCGCCAATTAATTTATTAGCCCAAGTATTTGTGACTTTAATTTCTATTGTATTTTTCCCTTTTTGTAATGCCTGCGAAATATCTGTTTTAAAAGGGAAAGTCCAAAGCGTTCCGCAGTCTTTTCCGTTGATTGAAACTTCGGCCATATTGGCAATTTCGCCTAAATCAAGCCATATTTTATTAGCATCTTTTCCTTTCCAGATAAACTCTTTTTTATAAACCACAGTTCCTGAATAATACTTAATTTGATCATTTTCAGAAGTACTCCAATTAAAAAGCTTGGTTGTTTTCACCACTCCTTTCGGACCTTTAAAAGTTGTATCAAACTGCAATTCCCAATTTTCATCTAAAACCTGAACTTTTTCAAATTCAGATGCATTTCCTTTAGCTAAAACTTCTTTTGTTTCCTCTTTAAAAATCACAAAACCAGACTCGTTGGCATCTAAAGTTATAGAAACAATTGTTCTTCCGTTTTCTATTTTCCAATTGGCTAAAGCCGAAGTTTGATCTGTCACAGGATTGTACCATTGTGGCACTTTTCCAGCTATTCTGAAAGAAGCATCGAATATTCTTTTTTCATTCTTTTGATTCGAAAGAAAATATAAATCTTCACTTTCTGATTTACGATGCGCCCAAGCCAATCTTTCTGAATCAGCTCGGTTTAAATTCGGAAAATAAACGTCTTGTGTGATTCCTAAGGAAGCAAAATCATTTCCTAAATACGGTAATTTTATAACTGTTCCTTTTCCGATTTTCCATGTTGATAAATTGGCGTTATTCCAAATTTCATCAATTACATTCTGCCATTTATTTTGATCGGCTTCTGATCGAATTCCTGGCTGAAGATTTGGTTTTTCATCTACAAAAATGGTTGCGCCATCTTTTAACAACTGCAGGATTTTTTCGGCGGAAGCCAAAGATAAAATGGTATTTGGTCCCATTTTATGACTTCCCGGAAAGAATAAAGCGCCATATTCAATTCCGCCATCAAATGAGATTTTTCCCTTTACCAATTTCGCACGATTGATTAAGACATCGGCATTGAAAGAATCATATTGATAACCATTTAGCGGATTAATCCATTGCGATAAATCGGTGATATTTTTAGAATAAGTAACTTCTTTTGGCATTTTAGCCGTTGGCTGACCTTCATTTTCTAAACGGATTTTCTCGCTTTCCAATCTTGCTGCACCAAACACATTCGGAATAAACGGTACCAAACGATCAGGTACAAAAGAACGGGAAGGAAAATCTTCACCGATAAAAACCGCCAAATCAATTACAGGTTTTCCTTTTTGCAACTGAAACTGTACTCTTTGACAATAATCAAACCACGCTTTTCCTGGTTTCCACCACGTTTGGTCTCTTTGGAAAAAAGTTCCAATATCGTCTAAAGTCATTCCCGGTTTTCTGTCCGTCCACGGATTATGTACAAAAACGTGATAAAATAAACGGTTAATTCCTAAAGCGTAATTTCGGTCTGCTGTTGTTTTTAAATTTCCTGGGTGTTCGTCCCAATCCATTCGCAAAGCCGTAAAAGACTCAGCCTGAATAATATCTTTTCCGTAAATATGTCCGCCCGAAATGGCATCGACCATATCAAAAGGTTTGTCATGCGTTGGGCTTTTCAGCCAAAATTCTCCGCCTGGATAATCCACATATTTATAATGCAGCAAAGCATCACTCATCATGGTTGGCGCAACATTTTCAGAACTTAACTTAACGTTATATTCTTTTGCAATTTGAGCGACAGTTCCGTAGAAATTATCAGCTACTAAATCGGCAATTGTTTTTCGAACATCATATAAAACTTTCTCTGAAAAATCAGCACTTTCTACGGGAATTCCCGCCATAACTGGAAGATAATCTACAAGATCGTAGCCACGTCTCTTTTTAAATTCTACCTGAAAAACCGAAGACCAATTTTGGCTTCCGCATTCCCAGCTATCAAAATGAAGAATTTCTAAAACTTTTGATGCCAATTCTGGACCAGCTGAACGAACGGCTTCTCCAAACCAATGATCCAATTGAAAACGAATTAATTCTGGATTAAATTTATCTACTTCCAGTCCTTTTTCCTGCTCCGCCAGTTGCATTTTCATGTCCTGTCGAAGTATGTCCCATTCGGATAATTTTCCATTTTCCTTTTGGCGCTTTCCAATTCAGGTTTCCATCGGCATCAACAAAATTGGAGATATTAATAATTTCTGATTTTTTAAATGCATCAGAATTTGGAATTTCTTTTGAGTAGTCTGCGGAGTCAAGCGCCAAATTGCTCCTGACTTTCCTTCGTAATTGTTAATCAACGACTGGTTGGAAAGTATAATTTTGCTGACTTTCAGATTTTGTTTCCACTTCGCAAAATCCAAATCCTCTGCGCCAGGTTCTGTTCCTTTTGGATCATACACAAATCGGAAATATTTTGCTGTAACTGGCGTAATCGTATGGGTATTCGGGAAATCCATATCCTGCCAGCCGTGACGCGGTGCTATCATTCTTTCGTGGAATCTAAAATTAACTCCATCATCACTCACTTCTACAATAAGACGCTGTGCCTGAAAATCTCTTCCTTTGGTTTCAATTACAATAGATTTGCAGGTAAAAGGCTGTGCAAATTCATACTGAATCCAACCTGCATCGGCAAACTTGAAGTTTTCATCTTTTTTAGAATCAGCCAAAAACGATGCATCGGTGTTGTTTGATGTCGTTACTTTTGGCACTTGCATCTGCGAAGTAATTTGATATTCTTTTATCGGAATGGCAAAACTTGCAATGTCTTTATAATAGTCCTTATAGTGTTCTGGAATTGGTAATTTCGAAATAACTTTTTTGCCTCCCAAAATTTCAGTTGTTGACCAGACTACTTTTTGCATTGACATTTCTGGAGTAATCCAAGGCCCGCCTGCAACTGCAAATCCGTCAGCTCCATGAAAAGCCAGTTTTAAACCTAAACGATCGGCCTCTTTAAAAGCCCAATGAATCATATCCCAAAATTCAGGACTCAACTGTAAAACCGGCGGATCTAGCAACGGTGGATTTGCTGGGCCTTTAATGGTCATTAAATAAGCGCCTGCAATTCCAGCTTGTTTCATCGCTTCTAAATCGGCCGTAATTCCGGGTTTAGAATACGCCGATTTCATCCAATACCAATACACCCAAGGTCTTGAGGATGCTACTGTTGGCTGAAAATATTCTTTTTTATGGATTTCCTGTGCCGAGACGATGCTCGCCAAAAGGAGAATAAAAAAGAGGTGTTTTTTTTGAAACATTATTCTTTGTTTTATTTCGTTTGCTTTGTCATTTCGACGTAAGGAGACCCGAGCGGTAGCGAACGGATGAAATAAATCTCCACGAGTAGCTCCGTAACGAAAGTCCAATCTTTGTGGAGTTTCTTGCGAAGATTTCTCCTTACGTCGAAATGACAAACTGTACTTTTACTATACTTAAAATACACTTTATCTATAAAATACAAAACACCTAACAGGTTTTGGAAACCTGTTAGGATAAATCGTAATCTAATATTTAAATTTCTTTAAACTACTTTCTAATTCATTCTTCGAACCACTAAAAGGCGTCAAATAAAAACTGTACTCATAATCTCCAGATTTAATCTGATATTGTTCCAATGGCTGTGCTACAATCGTCCAGCTGTCGTTTCCTCCAACTCCCATTTGAAGTAAATCAATATTTACCGTCAAAAATCCTGGATCTTTCAAATCGTATGTATGACTTGCAGAACTTAAATTTTCCTGTGTGTATGGCCATGCGCTCATGCTTAGGACTTTGGTATCGTTTACTACTAAAAACCCGTTGTTTTTCTGCGGAGTTGTAAGCGCCATCCATCTCACATCACATCGGTTTCCATTTTCTTGTGGTTTTGGATAATGTTCGATAAAATCATTTATTGGAAGCGAATATTTCCCAACAAACGAACCAAAACTTCTGTCACTGTAATTTTCTAATTCCCCTTTTCCGTACCATGAAATTTGGTCGAATTTTCTTTGAACTCCCATCTGCATTCCGATTTTTGGAATGTTCGGCAGTTTGTTTGATGCTTTTAAACTGTAATCTACTTTTATTAATCCGTTTGGTAAAATATTATAGACCACTTTTACGCTCGCACTGTCTTTTATAACTTCGTAATCGCTTGTTATTTTAATATCCGAAGCTGATTTATCAATTGAAATGTTAACCAATTTTGGTTTTGCTTTGTACCATTGTTTCAACAACTTTTGCGATTTCCATCCACGTTTATCATTGTCCGTAAGTGGTCTTGCAAAGTTTGGTAATAGCGGTGCAAAAACTTGTTCTTCTCCGTTAAAAATATACGAACTCAAAGCTCCGTTTGTTTTTCCAATCGTAATATCAAATGTTTTTCCTTTGATTTTGAAATCGGAATCTGATTCAGAAACGTTGAGTGTTTCTTTTTTAGATTCTGGAGAAACGACTTCTTTCTTTTTCAACAGAAATTGATCTTCCGCGACAGCGTAACCTTTTGAAGCCCAAAGTTCCTCTTTTGAAAGCTGGAATTCTATATTTAAAATATATTCGGCATCGGGTTTCATTTTTGGCAGATAAGAACTGATATCTAAAGTTGTTGATTGTCCTGCTTCTACTTTTAATGGTTTTAAAATTTGAGTTTTGATTACGTTTCCGTTTTCTAATACTTTTAAAACTGGAATATAACCTTCTAATGATTTAACCGCCTGACGGTTTTTGATTTCCAATTGATTTCCGTTTAAAGTCGAAATCGCTGGCTGATACACCCATTTATTTTCAAAAATGGAACCTTTTGGTTTTCCGTTAGAATCTACAATTCCTTTTGTATTGAAGTTTCCGTCGTGGTATTTTTCGCCAAAATCGCCTCCGTGAGCAAAATAATTCTGACCAGATCTGGAATCAAATTTCACGATCCCCTGATCTTTAAATTCCCAGATACAGCCTCCAATAACTCTTGGAAGCGAACGGAATTCATCCCATAATTCTTTTAAGTTTCCAACTGAATTTCCCATGGCATGCGAATATTCAACGAAGATAATCGGACGAGTATCTTTCTTTTGATCAACTAAAAATTTCGGTGTGAAAACGCCCGGATAAAAACGGCTGACCATATCGACATAGGAATCATCCTGCGGATTTTCGAATCGATATGCATGATCAATTGTTTTGGGATATCTTGAATCAAGCGGATCGATATAACCGTCTAATTTGGCATTTCCCTGCGCTGGTTCATAATGAACTGGACGTGTAATATCAAAATCGTGAACCCAGCCCGACATTGCAGCATGATTTGGTCCTTTTCCTCCTTCGTTTCCTAAACTCCACATCACGACGGATGGATGGTTTTTATCTCTTTCGACCATTCGGATCATTCGTTCCATATAAGCATTTGTCCAAAGCGGATCGTTGCTTAATTTCCCGCCAATTCCATGTGTTTCCTGATTCGCTTCGTCCATTACCATGATTCCGTATTGATCGCATAATTCGTAGAAATAGGGATCGTTTGGATAATGGCTTGTACGTATAAAATTGAAATTGAACTTTTTAATCGTGGTGATATCTTGTTTTATATCTTCTCTCGTAACCGCTTTCCCTCTTGTCGGATGATGATCGTGACGGTTTACGCCATACACATAAGTTTCTTTTCCGTTAATGAGCATTTTGCCATTCTCTTTCGAAAATTCAATGGAACGGAAACCAACTTTACAGCTTTTGGCTTCTGTAACATTTCCATTTTTATCTTTTATAGAAATCACCATCGTATATAAATTCGGCTCCTCTGAACTCCATTTTTTTGGATTTTTGATGGTTTCCTGAAAGAATCCGAAACGTACATTATCCAAACGAGGATAACTTTCGTTGATTAAATCAATCACAGGTCTTTGAAGCGGTTCTTTGAACATTGCCGTATTATTGGCATCGTACAGTTGAACATTCATCGTATAATCTTTTATTTTTTCTCCTGTCAAATTCTCCACTTTTGGACGAAGTTTGAAAATCGCATCTGTATATTGTTTGTCTAATTTCGTTTGAACAAAGAAATCCTGAATGCGTAATTTCGGCTCGGCCATAATGAAAACTTCGCGCTGGATACCGCTCATACGCCAGTGATCCTGATCTTCTAAATAAGAGCCATCTGTCCAACGGATTACACGAACTGAAACTACATTTTCTCCCGCTTTTAAATAGGGTGTAATATCGAATTCTGATGGTAGAAAACTGTCTTCTCCATATCCTAAAAATTCTCCGTTTAACCACACTTCAAAACCTGAACTTACGGCTCCAAAATGTAAAGTTACGGTCATATCTTTCCAGTTTTCCGGCACGGTAAAACTTCTTTGGTAAGAACCAACTCCGTTATAATCTTTAGGGATATAAGGCGGATTTATGGGTCTAAACGGATAAACGGCGCTTTTGTAAATGGGGTTATCATAACCTTTCATTTCCCAGTTAGAAGGCACTTCGATTTTGTCCCAGCCTGAAACGGTATTTTTATAGAAATCTTTTGAAGCTTCTTTCTGATTTACAGCATATTTAAAATCCCAATCGCCGTTTAGCATCTGGATTCTACTTTTGGTTCTGTCGCCTTTTAAAGCATCTTCTACACTTGCGTACGAATAAGCAGTTGCTCTTGAAGGCTGTCTGTTGATGCTCGTAATTGTTGGATCTTCCCACGGAGCAAATTTGTATTTTTTGTGTAATTCTGGAACTCCCGCTGGCTCTCCTGTTACGGATTGTGCCTGCGTGTAAGTTGTGAATAGTAAAATGTAAAATGCATACGTCAAAAATCGTAATCTGAAAAATGGATTATTGTATTTTGATTTTGATGTAAACATTGGTTTTATATTGTATTTCATTATTAATTGATTCAATTGTCCCTATGGGACAAAATTTTCTATGCGATAATTTGTTTTTTCTACCGACCAGCGCCTCCTAACGGAGTCATTTCAGTTGTGAGTATTAAGGTATTTCATAACTCAACTCATAACTCATAACTCATAACTATTTCTTCTTTTTCTCCGGCGGTGCCACAAAATTCAATTTACTTTTTCCTAAATCTTTAGACGTTGCAATGGCGATTCCTCTTTGTTCTGCTTTGTTAACGGCACAATAAAAATGATAGACTACACCATCATGCTTTACCACAAATGATTTATGCGCAAACATATCATCGTAAGGTTCAGAGGATTTAACTAAATCGTCGCCTTTCCAGTCGGTCCAGTTTACTAAATCATTCGAAACGGCAAAACGGTTAAATGCACCTTGATTCCAACCCGTCCAAAAAGCTCCAAAATAGAACATTACCCAAGTATCATTAATACGCTGAATATAAGCATCACCCGAAATTCCTTTATGATGATTAATTAATGGTTTGTCGCCATAACGCTTCCACTCTTTCATATCGTTTGATACTGCCATTGCAATACGTTCAGCACCTTTTGCAGGATTGATACTATCGCCACGGGCGTTGTAATACATGATAAAATTGTGTCCTGTCAATTTATCCTTATCACGAATCACACTGTTTTTGTACATCGTACTATTGTCCCACCATCTAGCGTCTTTGTCTTTTGGTGTTAAAACCGGATTTTCTAATCTTTGAAATTCGTGCGGTTTTGTCGGCGCTTCTTTGGTATACGCCATTCCGATAGACAAAACACCTGCTTCGTAACCTTTACTGTCTCCGCCAAAATAACTCATCCAGTATTTATCATCGTATTTTTCCCATTCGTAACTTCCGCCCCACGTTGGATCTTGCAACGAAATATATCCAGCTTTTTGATTGACATCCCAATGTTTTTCATTTTCTGAGAAGGACATTACTTTTCCTAGATGTTTCCAATCTAATAGATTGTCGCTTTCTGCCAACCAGGTTTCGTAACCTCTTCCGTCATAAATTAAATACGTCATGTACCATTTTCCGTCTTTTCTAAATACACTCGGGCAATCCATTTTGTATGAGTTGTCTGTGGGAACCATCACCAAACCGTATTTATAAGGCGTTTTGATTTCTTCGTAAATCTCCTGCATTACATTTTCGGTGATTTCTCTTTTCTTGTATTTAGTTGCACAACTTGTTATGGCAAGTGCTGAAATGGTTAGGATTAGATATTTAATTTTCATTTTTATGTTTTTTTGCCGCGAAGGCGATATCCCGATAGCTATCGGGACTAAGTTTTTGTATTAGAACGATTTAATCTCGCAAAGTCGCAGAGTCGCAAAGTTTCTATTTTCTATACTCTAAAATCTTGCTGTATCTTGCTTCTTGCATCTTTCTTCTCCCCACTCTCTTTTATTTCTTCAACTCTTTTAATTTAGAATCCATCACGTCTTTATTCAATTTTACTTTTACCATTCCTGTTGGGTGAAATCTTCTTTTCAGATCGATTGCATTATATACTATGGTGTAAACGTCATTCCCTTCTTGGATTAAACACAAAGGCGTTCTCATAATATCCCACCATTTATCAACTTTGGTTTCTATTGGAAGATAATGCGCTTCAGCCCAATTAATTCCGTCTGCTGATAATGAATACGCAATCATATTCGGTAAATGATGTCCCCAGCCGTCTGGACCACCGTCGAAAATCGCGATATACATTCCGTTTGGCAATTGACTTACAATTGGATTTTCAACAAAAAGCGGATGCATGGTTTTAATGGGTTCCAAACCTTTATTCATTCTCAACCAAGGGCCTTCTAAACTTTTGGATTCGGCTAAAGCCACAAACCAGCCTTTTCCTGATTTCTTCGGATAATCTGCCCATGAATTGAACGGATAAGCACCACTGTAAAATCCGAAGTATTTATCGCCCACTTTATATGGAAAAAACGAAGCAACACCCTGACGTCCTTCCCAAGGCTGAGAATCTAATCCGGGTTCCATAATGATTCCCATATCTTTATAAGGCCCTCCAATTCCGTTGATTCCGTCTACAGTTGATTCACAACGCCAGATTCTTCCGAATGAATGATTTGGTTCTATTTCTTTACTTACCGTATAAGCCAAATAATAGCCGTACCATTTGTTTGCTTTTTCATTGAAAACTGGCATATAAGACCAAATAGCTGCACGACGATCATTCATCGGATTATCATCTTCTGTAACGGCGTAAGTTCCACTTGCTTGATAAATGGTTGATTCTCTTTTCCAATGAATAGCATCTTTACTTGTCCAATGCCCTATTTTTGTTTTTACACGATCGTAATAATAATCAACACCTTTTTCTCCTGCTCTTTCGGTTGGAAACATATGATACGTATCGCCAACTTTTACCACACGTCCTCCTTCAAAACCTCCCTGAATGCCTTCTGTTCCATACATTCCTTCATCGATAACGGGTTTATTTTCTCCGCCGATAACTTCGAAAAGCGGTTTTTCATCTGAAAATCCTTCAACGATAAAAGTTGGATTCCAGAGTTTTCCGTCTGGAAAATTGGCATTTCTTGGTTCAAATTTTTCTGAGGCTTTTACAACTCCTAAAAAGGCAAATAATCCTTTGCTTTTTAAATTAAATGATCCTTTTGAAAAAGACATTGCATAAATGTCTACAGATGGAAGACCTGTTATAGTAATTCCATTTTCAATAATCAACTTGGCATTTTCGTTATCTTTAAATTGAAAATATTCCTCACTGTTTTTTTCCTTAAAAACACCAATTAAAACCTGAACTGATTCTTTAAATTTTAATTGTAATGGAACATTAGTTCCGTTTTTATATTTTTCTAAAGGAAGTTCAACGCCTGTTAAACCTTCTAATTCTGGGGCTAAACGAACAATATTGTGTTTGCTTCCTGAAAACACATGAGCGTATTGTGTGGTTTTGAATGTTTTGTAATTGGATTTTACAATTTCAAATGATGCTGATTTCCATGCGGTATTTTGTGCTGTGGCTTGTATGCAAACAGTTAACAGCATTATGAAAGCGGTTTTTAACTTGAAATTGTATTTTGTGTTTTTTGAAAACATTGGTTTTTTGTTTTTTTATTGACTTCTAAATTTCTCCGATCTTGTCATTTCGAGGAACGAGAAATCTTCGCGAGAAACTCTACAAAGATTGGCGACATTTGGTGCGGAGCTACTTGCGAAGATTTCTCCTTACGTCGAAATGACAAACTGTACGTGATAATCTTTGTGGTTACGAGTGGGATTCCTCTTTCGTCGGAATGACAAACTAGACGTTATCAACTAGCGGCTAATTACTAATTACTAGGAACTAATCACTAATTACTAAATCGCTTTATAACTCACTTTATACTCTAAATTAGGTTTTACAATCAATTGATATTTATTTTTTGCTAATTCTGTAATGGTTCCCGAGTTTGTTTTAGGTTTGCTGGCACTTTCAAAAATCAATTTTCCTTCTCCTTCGCCTGCTTTTACTTTGATTTCTTTAGTGTTACAATACACGGCAACTTCTCCGTTTGGTGTTGGCACTTTTCCTTCCATCCATTTTAAACCTCCTAAATTTGGTTTAATTTCATATTCTGAATAACCCGGAGCAGTTGGTTTTACGCCTAAATAATATTTTCCTAGTAGATAAATCGGACTTGCACCCCAGGCGTGGCAAAGGCTTTTCCCGTAAGGACGGCCATACATTGTTAAATGCTCTGTTCCTTTTTTATTTGGATTGTATTCTTCCCAGAAAGATGTTGCACCCTCATTCAGCATTCCACCCCAATAATCTTTCATTTCTTTCAGTACATAATCTTGTTCGCCCATGGCACACAAGGCTTCCAACTCATAAAAACGCATGTAGGGTGTTGTGATTTGAAGAATATCTTTGTTCAGTAATACCTTATTTTTTACGCTTTGCTTTTGTTCTTCAGTAAAATAATTGAAGAAAATACCGAACATATTAGCGTATCTGGTTACAATATTTTGAATTTTTCCATCGATACGCTGGTGTTTCATTACGTTTTCTTTTTTATCCCAAAACACATCAAATAATTTGGTTTTTAAGTCATCACCCAATTTTTGATATTGCTTTTGGTCTTCGGTTTTACCAGCTATTGCTGCACTTACCGCCATCGCTTCAAGGCTTCTCGCTAAAAGCATTTGCTCAAAACTAACCTCGCCCGTTTTTGGCAATCCATCTGCCCAGTCAATAAAAACCCAGTCGCCTTCTAATGGTTCGAGGAATCCGTTTTTGTTTCTTCTTTCTAAACAGAAATCCATAAGGGATTTCATTCTTGGATAAAAAGTTTTGATGAATTTCGTGTCGCCCGTATGCAAGTAGTAATCATAAACACCTACAAACCAATACAACGAATAATCCATTATGATATTTACGTGAGCCGTTACAGGATCTTTTCCGCGAAGTGCTAACAACGTTCGTTCTACAGAAGCCGAATCAAAGAACAAATAATAATTCATTAAATAACTTTGATAAGCGTCGCCCGACCAAACCCAGCGGTCACGTTTAATTCCGTCTATAAAAAATTCACGAGAGGTTAAGTGCATCGTATAAGCCGACACATCCCAAATTTTATTCAATTGCTCATCAGAAGATTTGAATGCACCACGATAGTCTAATGGTAGATATTCATATAGCATCGAAATAGAATCATATTTTACTCCTGCATCTGCTTGTACCTGAACATAGCGGAATGCTTTCGATCCGTCATGTATGTAAGTTTGAGGCTGTTTTCCATCAAAAAATAAATGATCTAAGGTTTCGCATTTAGCGGAATCCAAAGCTTCTTCACGAGATTCACCATAATACAATGCTAGTTTCCCTTTTCCTTTTAAACCGTGAATTTTAATATAACCGAAAGTTTCTTTACCAAAATCTACTAACTGACCCGCTCCTATTTTTTCTGTTTTTTTAGCACTTAAAGGTTTGGTTGTTAGTTTAAATTCTGAAGGTTTATTTTCTGGCGAATTAAAATTCCAAGAACCAACAGGAACCCAAGGCGTACCAGATTGTTGTGCTTTTCCAGTTTCATCAATCCAAAGTTTATCTTCGTTGGTAACTTTCCATGAAGCATCAGATTTAACATAATTACCTGCAATATAAATAGCTGGCAATACTTCTTGATTGTACACTTTAAAAGAAATTTTGTGTTTTCCGGCAGGAACTGTAATTGATTTTGGCTGTCCGTAAATTTGAACGCCATCTAAAAGTAATTGAAAAGGTCCTTCTGAGAAGATTTTTACATCGTCTGGTTTTGGAATATCTACTTCTGTCTGAAAAGTGACCAAGGCATAAGGACTGTAATATTGCCAAAGCGGAGGAAATACGGCTTCGCGTTCTGTACGTCTAACTTGCATTTTATTGCTTAACCAAACTTCAAAATCTCCTGGATACCAGATCCATGTGGCAGGCTTATTTTCCTGGGCAAATATAATAGCGGAAGAAAATAAAACTGTAAAAACAAATAATTTTTTAAAATTTAGAAATCGATTTCGCATAAAAAGATATTTTGGGTTTAAAGATAAGTGTTCCTTTCACATTTCATAACCTGTACTGTCCTGTACCATCCTGAAATTAACAAAATATTACTGTTTTGAAAGAATTTTAAAACACAATTAGAAACATAAGTTACAATACAATAATGAAAGCCTAAAGTAAACTTAAAAATAGATAAATGTCTGGACAGTCAGATCAAGAAGTTATCTGAAATTAGAACTACTTATTATCTTAATTTAAGCATTATGATAATTTCTGATCCTCCAAAATATAATTAGCCGGTGTAGTACCCAAATGTTTTTTAAACATAAAAATAAAAGCACTCGCAGTTTCATAACCCAAATCGAGCGCTATCTCTTTGATGGATTGCTTTTCGCCTAATCTTTTTATGGCTTCCAGTAATTTCAATCGGGTACGCCAATCACTGAAATTCATTCCGAGTTCTTTGATGAATAAGCGGGATAAGGTTTTGCTGCTCATAAAAGATATGTCAGCATAATACTCGATCGTATTTTTACTTGCTACATCATTGAGCAAAAGCTGCACTACTTTTTGCAGTCTCTCATGATTGGTTGTAGGCAGGAAAGTAGCGCTCGGTTCAATTAAGGTAAGTTCATCTAAAAACACGTCAATAATTCTTCTTTTTGCAGGTGTAAGATTCCCTTCAGTTCCAAAAGAAATAATTTTAAAAAGCAATTGTTTCAGGAATATCGAAATATCAAAAGAAAAGCTAGAAGTTGGAAGTCCGTCCGTAAACGATGGGTCAATAAAAATGCTGTACAAATTGACATCTTTCTGAAATGTAACCTGATGCTCCAAACCACCAGGAATCCAAAGTCCCTGCAACGGATTAACCACCCAAATCTGATTATTGACCACGACATTCATAACACCGCTGGTAGCATAAATAAGCTGTGCCCGAGGGTGAGAATGTGATATGCAAACGGCATCGTTTACCATTTCGGTATAACCGACAACGGGTAACTCAGGATTTATTTGAAATCCAAAATCGACTACTTTATATGTCCGAACATCGTTATTCATTGTCCAAATATAGTAATTAAGACACAATCATTTATTTTCACCTTTGTAAAAAATTAATTGCAGATATCATTTCTAATCTGTCATAATCTAAAAATAACTCATGGAGACCATTAAAACCAATTCGGAAATAGTCAAAAAAACTACTTATTCTATTCTTTTTATCATCAGTTTTTCGCATTTAATTAATGATCTTTTACAGGCTGTTGTTCCGTCCATTTATCCGTTACTGAAGGAAAATTTCAATTTAAGTTTTTCTCAAATCGGGATTATCACTTTTACTTATCAGATTGTTGCTTCTATTCTACAGCCATTTGTGGGGATGTATACCGACAAAAAATCAAAACCTTATTCGTTGATTATCGGAATGTGTTTTACCATGACTGGCTTATTTCTTGTTTCGATTGCTTCGAGTTTTACTTACCTTTTATTATCGGTTAGCTTAATTGGAATCGGCTCTTCTATTTTCCACCCTGAATCTTCCAGAGTAGCCCATCTGGCTTCGGGCGGTAAAAAAGGGCTGGCGCAGTCTATCTTTCAGTTAGGCGGAAATGCCGGAAGTGCCATCGGACCTTTGTTAGCGGCTTTTATAGTGATTCCGCATGGCCAGAATTATATTGCGTGGTTTTGTCTTATTGCCCTGATCGGAATTCTTGCTTTGTATAAAATTGCACTTTGGTACACGCAACATCTGGCTTTAAGAAATGCTAATAAAGCAGTGCATAAAATTGAAACGCATCATTTGTCTAAAAACAGAGTAATCGTTTCCCTGATTATTTTGTTGGTTTTGATTTTTTCCAAATATTTCTACATGGCCAGTATTACAAGTTATTACACTTTCTTTTTGATTGATAAATTTCATATCTCAATTCAGCAGTCGCAGGTTTATTTATTTCTATTTTCGGGTGCAGTTGCTGCCGGAACCTTAATTGGAGGCCCGATTGGAGATCGTTTCGGAAGAAAATATGTAATCTGGGTTTCGATTCTGGGTGTTGCGCCTTTTACGCTTTTATTACCTTACGTTTCGCTATTCTGGGTTGGAACTTTATCTGTAATAATTGGCCTGATACTTTCATCTGCGTTCTCGGCAATTCTGGTTTACGCTACCGAATTACTGCCGGGGAAAGTGGGTCTGGTAGCTGGTCTCTTTTTCGGATTTGCTTTCGGAATGGGCGGATTGGGTTCTGCGGTTTTAGGAAAAATTGCTGATGCCACCAGTATCGAATATGTTTTTAAAATTTGTGCCTTCCTGCCGTTGATTGGTATTATTACCGGCTTTTTACCGAATATTGAAGGTCGAAAAAAGGCCTAATTTTTTAATCTCGCAAAGTCGCGAAGTCGCAAAGGTTTCTTTTTTGGCATTTAAAGCAAGTTTTGCAAACAATCTTACAGTATTTCATAAAAAAACAGATAGTTCTCTAACTGAAAACTATCTGTTTTTTTGTATCTAATTTTCAAAGTGAAACACTAAAATTGTACCCCTTTAATCTTTAATAATACGTTTACTAATTTTATTTCCATTAGTTGTTAAAGTCAAAATATAAGCTCCAGATGGAAGATTTTCTAAACTTAAGTTTTCTGTTTGCCTATTCACAGTTTTAGTAACAATCAATTTACCGGACAAATCAAACAGCTCAATTAAAGTGCCTTTTGCCATTTCGCTGTCTAATTCTATTGTCAGGATGTTTTTTACCGGATTTGGATAATAATTAAATGTGAAATCAGAATTAACATCTTCTATTGTTTCCACATTTAGATCTGTATTTATTTTTTTAGCGGTTGTAAAGTTACTTTCGGAATAACCTAAATCAGGATTACTGCCGGAATACGAAAGACCAACATTTGTTCCTTTGTCAATCAGATCGCTTCCCTGAACTAATTTGAATGGCAAGTTAGTTGGAAGATCCCCATTTGACTGTCGGGCTCCGATGGCAAGTGAAATACTGGTACTTGTAAAATCAGAAGTATTTACTGTCACACTTAAATTCCACGAGTTGTTTTGCTGGGTGGCGTTTGAAATAGAAATTGTTCCGGACAATGAAATATTATTTTTAAAAACATGTTTCTTTCCCGACTGCACCGGATTCCCAAAACCAAAGTTGATGTTGTTTCCGAATCCTGTACAATTGTATACTGTTATGCTTCCGGTATTGTTGTTCTGATCGAATCCTTTTTTGGGATGTCCTATTGCAACACATTTGGTCAGTACATTGTCAGCCGGAACAGAATTTCCTCCTACTTTAAAACCATTTCCGTTTCCGGTAAAGCCTCCGTAATTCCATACATCTACACCGTTTCTGATCGCCCAGCAGTTTTCGAAAGTTACTTTTTGAGTACTGTCAAAACAATCATATCCGTCATCTGAATTTTCCCATGCACGGCAGTTGATGAATTTATTTCCGGGTCCCTGTTCTTGTTTTGGACCAAAACCATCAGCCATACTTCCCTTTTTTTAGGGTCATAATTTCTGTACGCATCACAGTTTTTTACCGTGGTATTCGAACCTCCTTTGTTAATTTCCAAACCGGTGTTACGATTGTTGTAAAAAGCACAATTTTCGAAAATAGTATTGGCACCTGTTACATATGCTCCCTGATAACCTGCGCTGGTAATAGCAATTCCTTTAAAACTCCAATAAGAACCTGTAATACTAAAACCATACGAATCCTGTACCCATTCCTGATCTGGAAAAGAAAAATCGATAATGGCTCTTCCGTTGTTTACACATTCTACCTTGATTGGACTTGCTGAAGTTCCTGATTTTGTAAACGAAATAGTGTTTTTTGCACCGGCAGTATACGCAATTGTATACGTTCCGGCTTGTAATAAAATAACATCTCCGGCAACAGCTTTGCCAACAGCGGTTTTAAAATTCATAGCGCTAGTAAAACTCGAACCCGAATTAGAAGCATTTCCGGTTGGTGTTACATAATAAGTAGCTGCTGAAACTGATCCCGATACTAAAAGGGACAGCATAAAATAGTAGATTTTTTTCATAAGTTTTGTGTTAGTTTGAACTGCACAAGGTACTTATGGTTTTTTATAAAAATATTGAATTAATTCAATGGTTTTGAGCAAATTGAATTTGATTTTTAAAATTGAGGGAATGATTAAAAATATGTTTGAGAGATTTTTAATTGAATGTGTGTGTACGAGCTAGAAGCTCGCACGAGCAGGGGAAGTTGGGATAAAATAGTGCAAGAAGAAGCAAAAAAAATTCATTAAAAAAAACTTACAATATATTATTAATCAATTTAGTAAGATTTTAACATTTTCTCAAATTAATAAATTATTTTCGCATAAATTTTTAGAAGATGAGAAAAAACAAACTCTTTATTATAATATTGTTTTCAGGACTTTTTTTTAGTTTAAGTACAATAGCTCAGACTATAAGTCCTTCACAAAAAACAACTGCAGGTTATACTGCTATAATCGATGCAAATTTTGAAAAAGCATTGATAGCACTGGGACTTGATTCTGGTCCACTGGATCAACAGGTACTAACTGCTAATATTACGAACATAACTAGTTTAAATGTTTCAGGTAAATTTATCTCAAATTTAGCTGGAATTGAAGGCTTTACCTCTTTGAAAACATTGAATTGTTCCTTAAATTCATTAAAAACTTTAAATTTAACTCAAAATTTAGCTTTGACCACTCTGAACTGCTCTACGAATTCACTAACTGGTCTGGATTTAAGTCAAAATATAGCTTTAGAAGTCCTTTACTCTAATTCTAATCCATTGATAACCTTAGATATTTCTAAGAATTTGGCATTGACAGATTTAAATTGTAGTTTAGACCAACTTTCAACCCTTGATGTTTCTAAAAACATAGCCTTGAAGATATTACGCTGTGAATCTAATAGATTGACAGATATAAATCTATCAACAAACTTAGCTTTGGTTAATTTGAATGTAAGTAACAATCAAATTACCAACCTCAATTTATCTAAAAACATTGCATTACAATCCTTGAGCTGTTCAAATAACAGATTTGTAACTTTAGATTTATCCAAAAATCAAGTTCTATCAGATTTGGTATGTAACTCAAGCTCACTCTTAAAAACTATAAACTTAAAAACAGGAAAAAACATTCCTACTTTTGAAATAGACTGTACCTATAGCTATAATTTGACTTGTATCTTAGTTAATAGTGTAGCTTATTCAGAGTCGAATTGGATTGACAAACTGGAATTTTCAGCAAAATATAATGACGTAGCCTGTTATACCTACACAGCTATTCCTGACGTTAATTTTGAAAAAAAGCTTATTGCATTAGGCATTGATAAAGATGGTGAAAACGGGAAAGTAATCACTGAAAATATTTCTTCTTTAACTTCTTTAGATGTGTCCTACAGCAATATTCTTAATTTAACGGGAATCAAAGATTTTGCTGCGCTGACTAATCTTAATTGTTCAGGAAATGCCCTCACAGGATTGGACTTATCCAGCAATCTCTCTTTAGTATCACTAAATTGCTCTATAAATCAATTGTATTCACTGGATTTTTCTAAAAACATTAATTTAAACAGTATTCGTTGTGAAAAAAATAATCTTCATAGTTTAAATCTTAAAAATGGAAATAACACAAAACTGACAAATCTCAACTTAAAAACAAATCCAGATTTATTGTGTGTTTTGGTTGACAATGTGGCTTATTCCAATGCTAATTGGCTTGCTGCGAAAGATAATACAACTAGTTATAATAATACAGCTTGTGTTGCCGTTGCTGTATACACATTAATTCCCGATGCATATTTCGAAAACAAGCTAATTGCATTGGGGTATGATAATGATGGAAAAAACGGAAAAATACTGACTTCTAGAATTTCTGGAATAACTTCTCTGGATGTTTCTTCCTCTTCGATTTCAAATTTGGCAGGTATAAAGGATTTTGTAGCTTTAAAAAATTTAAAGTGTGATTCTAATAGATTGACAAGTTTGGATCTATCAAATAATATAGCTTTAATTGATCTTAATGTTTCTTCAAATTCGCTAGGAAGCCTGGACGTTTCAAAAAATGTTGCTTTGATTAATTTAAATTGCAATAGCAATTACATAAAAAACCTGGACTTTAGCAAAAACTTGTTTTTAAAAAGCTTATCATGTAGAACAAACAATTTATCTAGTTTGAATTTAACGCAAAATTTTGCTTTGACTTCTTTAATTTGTGGCTCAAATAAATTAACAACCCTGGATGTTTCCCAAAATGTAATTTTATCCTTTTTAGCATGTGAATCTAATCTATTAAAAAATCTGGATGTATCTAACAATGCTTTTTTATATGATTTGTACTGCTATTCAAATCAACTAACTAGTCTGAATACTTCTAAAAACCCAGTTTTAGCTTCTTTAAAATGTCAGTCAAATAAATTAACATCTTTAGATCTTTCTAAAAACGCCTATTTAGTCTGGTTAACGTGTGAACAAAACCAACTGACAAATCTGGACATCTCTAAAAACTTAAAAATAAGCTATTTAGAATGCAGTTCAAATCAATTAACCAGTCTTGATCTTTCTAAGCATGGTAATTTGGAGATCCTTTATTGTGGAGGCAACAAACTCCTGAATTTAAATTTAAAAAATGGAAGAAACGATTTGATTAAGTCATATTTTAGTTGCTCCTACAACCCTAATCTGACTTGCATTCTAGTAGATAATGCAGCTGCTTTCGCAAGCAAATGGAATAGTGCTAAAGATGCTACAGCAACTTACGTGGATACTTCCTGTACGCTTTATACCAGTATTCCTGATGTGAATTTTGAAAATAAATTAATTAGTCTTGGTCTGGATTCAGGTACTATTGATGGGAAAGTATTAACGTCAAATATAACAAAGGTAACATCGTTAAATGTATCTTCCAGTTCTATTACAAACTTAACAGGAATACAGGATTTTGTGGATTTACAAGAGCTTATTTGTCACACAAATCAGTTAACGGATTTGGATATTTCCAAAAATACTGCTTTAACCCATTTAGATTGCAGTTCAAATCAATTATCAAACCTTGACATTTCTGAAAGATTGGAATTGACAAAACTAAATTGCAAGTCAAATAAATTGACAACTTTGGATGTTTCACAAAATGTATTATTGACAGACCTGAATTGCAGTTCAAATCTAATATCAGACCTTAATCTTTCTGAAAATATTAATTTGTCTACATTAAGTTGTAATGACAACAAACTATCAAATTTGAATTTAAAGAACAGAAAAAACACCTTATTAATAAATCCTAACTTTAATGTAAACCCATCTTTAACTTGTATTCTGGTAGATAATTCCCTATACTCAAAAGCCAATTGGATCAGTAACAAAGACCCTCAAACAGAATATAATGATAAAGATTGCTTATTCCCTTACACATTAATTCCAGACACCAATTTTGAGAGCAAACTGATTGCATTGGGAATTGATACTGATGGAAAAAATGGAAAAGTACTGACTGCTAGTATTGAGAAAATAACTTCTCTGGATGTTTCGTCTGGTTCCATTGCCGATTTAACTGGTATTGAGAACTTCTACTCTTTAGAAATACTAAACTGTCAAAACAATCGATTAAAAAGTTTGAATGTTTTTCAAAATAGTTCTTTGAAGTGGCTGAACTGCTATCAAAATCCCTTAATAAATATTGATTTAGAGCAAAATACTGCTTTAGTGAGTTTATTTTGTGGATTAAATCAGTTAACAAAACTGAATGTTTCCAATAATATTAATTTGACAACTTTAGATTGTTCTCTAAATAATTTGACCACTCTTGAGCTTTCTAAAAATATTGCATTGACTGATTTAAATTGTAGTAAAAATAAATTAACAAGTTTAGATCTTTCCAAAAATACCAATCTCAAAACATTTTATGGCAACAATAACAATTTTGCCAATGTAGATATAAGAAATGGAAAAAACACTTTATTAAGCATCGTCGATTTTAGAACAAACCCATACCTTACTTGCATTAAGGTAGACAATGCTACTTATTCTAACAGCAATTGGTTTGATCAAAAAGATTCCCTTGCAGGTTACAACGAAAGTTATTGTACAATTTACACACTTATTCCGGATTTCCAATTTGAACAAGCGCTAATTTCACTGAACCTTGATGATAAATATGACGGAAAAGTTATCACAAATAACATTAAAGATGTTACCTATTTGTATATCAATTGCTATGCAAATGGTCATTTCACTAAAATAAGTGATTTAACCGGAATTCAGGATTTCACGGCACTTAAAGTTTTAGAATGCAGCTCGAATGCTTTGACAACTTTGGATCTTTCCAAAAATATTGCTTTGACTAGACTGCAATGCGATTCAAATCATTTGATGAGCCTTGACATTTCAAAAAATATTGCTTTGACTAATTTGGATTGTAGCGATAATGGGGATGCAAACAATGACAATAAAGGATTAATGAAATTAGATGTATCAAAAAACATTGCTTTGACTACTTTAGATTGCAGTTCTAATAGTCTAGCATCACTTGATTTATCAAAAAATATTGCTTTGAAAAGTTTGATTTGCAGTACCAATGTACTACCTAATTTAGATGTTTCAAATAATACAGCATTGACTGCTTTAGATTGTACTTATAATTCTTTATCTAGTCTGGATGTATCTAAAAATAGCGTATTGACTAATTTAGGTTGTTCTTTTAATGGTTTATCTAGTCTGGATGTATCTAAAAATAGTGCATTAATTGGATTAGGTTGTAGCTCAAATCAATTAAAAAATTTAGATGTTTCAAAGAATGCAGCTTTGACATATTTGAAATGTACTTCAAATCAATTGACAACATTAAATGTTAAAAACGGGTTTAATAAAAAAGTAATTACTTTTGATGCCACAGGCAACGCTAATCTTAAATGTATTGAAGCAGATAGTACCACTCCGCCGAATACTGGTTGGAAAAAAGATGCTACTGCAAGTTATAGCATTACTTCTTGTACATTGTCTAACGATACTTTTGAAAAAAATAACAAATTAGTATTAATTTATCCAAATCCTACTAATGATATATTGAACATTGTAGTTCCAGCAGACACAGAATTGAAAAAAGTTGAAGTGTTCTCACTGACAGGACAAAAAGTAGAAACGACTACACAATCTCAAATTTCAATGAAGCATTTAGCAAGGGGAGAATATCTATTTATTATAGAGACTAATGCAGGCTATTCTACTAAAAAAGTAATTAAAAACTAAACTACATACCTTAAGTTATAGTAAAAACAAAAAACCTGCTAGAGTAAAATCTAACAGGTTTTTTTGTTTTGAATAAATACTATTTAATTCCCATTAAAAACCAAATACAAACTCAAAATCACCAGACCCAATACAGCGAATAAAATCTTCACACGCTTACTGGTTTTCGGAATATCCGTTTCATCTGAAAAATTAACTTCCGGATTTTTATCGGTTAATGAAATAATCACTGCAGCAATTAAAAGCACAGCAAAAATGTAAAAAGAAATCAATAAAAAGTGTGGCCAAACCGGGTATTTATCGGCTGGAAAAATCCATAAGTATAAAACCCCAACAAATAAACTAAAGGCTGAACCCCAGGACAAAGTAGCGTTTACGGCTTTTTTTGTGGTGCGTTTCCAGAAAACACTCAATAAGAAAACAACCGATAATGATGGCGCAAGGAAACCTAAAACCGCCTGAAAGATGTTGAACAAATTCTGTCCTTTGATATTGTCAATCGCAATGGCAATCAGGATCGCAAACACACAGCCTGCACCAATGGTCAATCTTCCGATTTTGATCTGTTCTTTTATAGAAGCTGTCGGATTCATTTTCTTTACATAAATATCATTCGTGAAAACGGTACTCAATGCATTCAATGACGAACCAATTGTTCCTACCAAAACGGCAATCATGACACAAATCACCAAACCGTTCATTCCGCTTGGGAATAAATTGGTCACCATGGTCATATAAGCCAAATCGGAGTTTTCACCCAATTCAGGAAACAAAACAGAACACAGGATGCCCGGTAAAATAAACAATGGCAAAGCCATTACTTTTAGCCAGCCTATGAAATTCACACCCAATTGTCCTTGTTCCAGATTTTTAGCTCCCAAAACACTCTGCACCATCGATTGATCGGTACAGAAAAATGCTACTGCAGCCACAGGATATCCCAATAAAATAGCAGGCCACGGATAATGAGCATCATCGGCAGGCTGTACCAAATTCCAGAAATTAGAAGGTGTTTTGGCAATCAAAGCTTCTATTCCGCCTACTTGTTGCAAACCTAAATAAGATAAGGTAAGTGAAACGACAATCAATAAAATCATCTGGAAAACATTAACTTTGGCAATGGCTTTTAAACCTCCGGCATAAGTAAAAATTCCGGAGAATATCACTAAAACTGTCACACTCTGCCACATCGGAATTCCCAAAATTTGGCGTACCAAAATTCCTCCACTAAACAATCCCAACGACAGCCAGCTTACTAAAATTTTCACCATCGCATACCAGGCTAAAATCGTCTGTGTACTGTCGCCATAACGTTTCCCCATATATTCGGGCATTGTACTGACTTTGCTGGCAATATATCTTGGTGCAAAAACAATTGCTAAAAGCAATAAAAATACAAAAGCATACCATTCGAAATTTCCGGCTACAATTCCGGTGGCATAACCAATACTCGCAAAAGCCAATAAAGAAGAAGGTCCGACATTTGTACCCCACATATTGAATCCGATGTTGTACCAGTTCAAGGAATTTCCCGCCATAAAAAGCGTTTCGTTCTTCTTGCTTTGCTTCACGCTCACCACATACCCAATGACCAATAAAATCACCAGATAGGCCGCAACAATCATAAAATCTAAGGTCGTTAACTTATCGTAGATGCTGTTCATAGTCCGTATTCGTTAAGGACGTCAGCAATTTTTACTGGCAGACCGGTTTGTAATGATTTATCCATTGCCTGTAATAATGCCACGGTTCCGATGCCTTCTTCCATATTTGGATAGGCTTCAAAATTCTGCTCGATACTATCCACAAAATATTCCAAGTAATTTTGATATTCGCCGCCGTGATGACTCTGCCCTTCAAAACGGAAATAATATTTTATAGTGCTGTCACCCCAGGTAACTACTTTTTCTTCTCCGGTTTTATCTGTAACCGCATAACGCAATTCGTGATAATCGGCCTGGCTTGCTCCTTCTGTTGCTCTTAAAATTGTGCTCATTCCACTGTCTCTTTGAGCTGGCTGTGTTGGCGAAGTATAGACACCACTCACTCGGGCAATTCTGCCATCTGTCGCTTTAAAGATAAAATGCATCGTATCTTCGTTTTTTAAGCCTGCAACAGCCCCGTTACTGCTGATCATTCCATACCCCATTACTTCCTGAATATTTGGAAGATACCAACGAATGAAATCTACAGGATGACTTAATCCACCGTACAGCCATTTGAAAGACTGCAATAATGACCATTCTTTTTTCAAAAACCATCTGTGGTCTGCGTGATATTGAGCTTCAATCGTAATTAAATCACCTATTAATCCGGCTTCATAATCGGCTCTTTGTCTTTTGGCCGGTTCGAAGAATCTTGAACTTTGTCCGATGAAAACCTTTTTACCGGTTGTTTTGCTTAATTCCAATAGTTCTTTGGCATCCGAAAGGTCATCGATAAACGGTTTGGTACACACTACGTGCTTTCCTGCCAGCAAAGCCTGCTTTACGTGTTGAGCATGCAGATGGTCCGGCGTATAAATAGCGATGATGTCAATGGATTTATCGTTTAATAAATCGTCGTAATTGGTTGTGTACGAATGAAAATCGAACTCTTTGCCTCTTTGTTTACACAAGTCTTCATTTGTGTCACATATTTTGACAAGCTCTAATTCTGAACTTTCTATAGCGGCCGACATTGTGCTTCGTCCTTCTCCAAGTCCTAAGATGGCTATTTTTAACATTGGTCTTATTTTAGGTTTTTGATAGTTATTTTTTTTCGCCACGAATTCACGAATTATTTTTTTAAAATCTTTACGAATTAATTCGAATAAATAATCGCAAAGATTTTAAAAAAATAATTCGTGAATTCGTGGCTAACTTTTATTTCGTTTCTACTTTTTTAAGAAATATCCAGGTTTCATCGGGTTTTGCACCTTCGATTCCGGTTTGGTATTTTTTCATAAGGGCATTCCAGTCATTTACTCTTGGATTATTTTCTGTTGTTTTTGGATTCAGTTTATCCAGATTTTCTCCTTTCGGGATACTGATCACCAACATCAATTGCCTTCCGTTTTTGAAAACCTGTAACTGCTGGAAATCGGCATTGCAGAAA
This sequence comes from Flavobacterium gyeonganense, assembly GCF_029625295.1. Lineage (NCBI taxonomy): Bacteria > Pseudomonadati > Bacteroidota > Flavobacteriia > Flavobacteriales > Flavobacteriaceae > Flavobacterium > Flavobacterium gyeonganense. Next base: position 1,536,075 of record NZ_CP121112.1, read on the forward strand.
CCTTTGGCAATTTCCGGCCACTTTTCGAATTGGGTGGTGTGGTAATCTACATATTCTTTTTGCAGTTTTTCGTCTTCTACTAAATTCGCAGTAAGTACGACATTATCCCATTCGGATGCTACTTTAGCCTCTTTACATCTTTCGAAATTCTGAAAATCATACACCGGATTTTCGTAAATTTTAATTTCCAATTTCGGAAAAGCCAAAGCCAGTTTTCTTTTCGTTCTTTCAGGCTGATTCATCAATCCGTAAATAACCAGATGATTTTCCCATTGGTACAATTCTTCACCAACAATTCGGAAACCTTTTATCGTCGATTTGATTTTTTCGATATCCAGATCTTTTCCAATTAATTCAATGGCTACCGATTTTGGCATTTCCTGTAATCCCCAGGCTTCGTCAACAACCACTTCTTTAGCCACTAAACTGTTGTATGGAGCACGTATTCCAGCGTTTTCTTTGATTTTTGGATCAACAAAAGCATAATTATCCTGCCAGATATTTCCTTTCGGACCATTATTATTTTTTAATATTTTCTGAATCGGAATCCAGTTGTTTTTAATCGTAAAACCCTGGCTTCCTTCATCGGTATACAGATATAACCATAAAAATGGATCGTGCGCATAAGGACTGTTGTACACTTTATCTATGTAGTTTTCTTCAATTCGGCTGTCCGCCTGCGCTGAAAGTGTATAAATTCCAGCTACATCGTGCAAATGTTTGGCATAATGATGAATTTTATTCGCCAATATTTTATTGTTACGCATTACGTTTTCAGTATATGTCCAGCCCCATCCCATTGAAATTCCGCTGTAGGCTACATCCGAAATTTCGTTGTGTTCGATAGTCAGATTTTTTATAAAACCGGCTGCAATTCCCAAGCATCCCCAATCTTCGTTGGCTACGTTGGTAATTAAGTTATCCGAAATCAATTCGTCTGAACAAACTATTCTTTCATCTTTTACAGTATAAGGCAAATGTGCTTCGAAAGATTCTTCGGAGAAAACACCCAAATTAATTCCGTTGCCACCAATGTCTCTGAATAGATTTCCTTTAACAATATTGTGATTCGTTCCTCTGTGCAAATCCAAACCTGTAGATGACAAATGTTCAAAACTACAAGATTCGAAAAGTGTATTATTGGCATAATTTACCTCAACAGCTGCTCTTGGTCTTCCCACCCAGCCCTGATTTTCTAAACTCGCCTGATTTGGAGTTCCCGAAATTTTTAATTTATAGGCATCCAATAAATACATTCCCGCCTGCAAAGGCACATGACCTTGTTGTGAGGGACGAAGCCAGTTGCTGTATTGGAATGAAATTCCTTTAAAATTAAAATGATGTACCGGAGTATCTAAAGTACCTTCCATTTTTACCAAATTTTCTAAAACCGGTGCAGTTACTTTAGCAGAAGCCAAATCTTCACCTTTTCTTGGAATGTAATAGATTTTACCTTTTTTTCTGTCTAAAAACCATTCTCCAGGCTCATTCAGCATTGAAATTCCGTTGTTTAAATAGAAAGCTGAATTTCCGTTATTTTTAGAAATCCACGGAGCCGGCCAGGGGTGCTCGCTCTGGATTCGGCTTTCAGGCTGCTCGAAAGAAAGTCTCGCACTGTCTTTTTTGATTTCGATATTTTTAATTCGGAGATTGGCAATCGCCCACCATTGTACGATGAACATTTCCATTCCCGGTTCAAACTTAACTGATTTGTTTTTGAAAGGAATCCAGCAGGTTTCGGTTGCTGCATCCCAGGAAAGGATTCTGTCCATTTGGGTCCCTGCAGTACTTTTGGCTCTCACTGCTTTTTTGCCATTCACCCATAACTGACGGTAATTGATAATTTCACCTGCCTGCTGAGGAGCGTTGGCTTCCCAAATTGTTCCTGTTTTTAAACCGTTTATGGCAAGTGTTGATTTTTTCCAGTTTTTAATTTCGATACCTCCGCTTAATATTGGTTTGGCATTAGCATCCGCTTCAATGGTCGTCGGACTATCGGCTGTTCCGGAATCTTCAGGTCTTATAAATAAAGGTTCGTTTAAATAATACGTTCCGTTCGTTACAATAATACGGATTCCGTCTTTAATGGATGGATCTTTCAGACGGCGTAGTTCTCTGGCTTTTCGCACGGCCATCTGAACAGTTGCCAGCGGACTAGATTTCGTACCTGTATTAGTATCTTTCCCTTGTGGAGAAACCCAGATTTCAGCAGCACTTAATGAAAATGTGGAAATTGTTATTAATAACAGAATTAGAACTTTTGTATAGGAATTTAAACGCATTTTTTTCTTTTTTGAGGTAAATCTGGAAAGGTTATATATTTCTTAACAGTATAAGACTTGCAAATAAATGTGTTTTTCACACTTTTGCCGGATGACGGGTACAATTTAACAGAACATAAAAATATAAGTATCCTGCACACTCCTGTATAGCTTAAAATATATCCTATAGTATTTTGCATATTAAACAATATCTGTAATTCACCTTAGTTACGAATAAGAATACTTTATAATCAGTATTAAATTAAATATATTGTTAATATTTTTTATAAATTTGTGTAATCGATTACATTATTGTATTTTCGTTTTTTTATGAAACTTATTTTGCAATTTGTAAAAAAAGTATTATCAAGATAAATATATCATATTATTTTGATATCAAAATCTAAACTTTAACTAATTCAATAAGAATGAAAACTAATCTAACACAATTTTTCCGTATGCTATTGGCTGTTGTGACCATTAGCTATGCAGGAAAAGCAGTAGCCCAAAAGTCTAAATCCAATGGTACTTACGACAACATTGAATTTAAAATGGCAAAAGTCAATGAACCAAAAATTCCGAAGAACATTGTAAATCTTAAAGACTTTGGCGCTGTAAACGGAGGATATGTTTTAAACACAAAAGCTTTTGAAGATGCCATTAATGCACTTTCAAAAAAAGGAGGTGGAAAATTAATCATTCCTCCTGGAATCTGGTTAACAGGTCCAATCATTCTAAAAAGTAAAATAGAATTGCATGCACAAACCGGTGCTTTAATCAAATTTTCACCGGACAAGAGTTTATACCCAATAATTGAAACCAGCTTTGAAGGTTTGAACACCTGGCGTTGTATTTCTCCACTTTACGGGAAAAATCTTGAAGATGTTGCCTTTACAGGAAATGGTGTATGGGATGGTTCAGGCGAAGTTTGGAGACAAGTCAAAAAAGCAAAATTAACAGAAAGCCAATGGAAGAAATTTGTCGAATCAGGCGGTGTCCTTAACGAAAGTAAAACGAGCTGGTACCCATCTGAAACTTTCATGAAAGCTTCTGTAGGAGCAGATCAGAATGTACGTCTGGATTTAAAAACTAAAGAAGATTTTGAAAAAATTCATGATTTCCTTCGTCCGGTATTGGTGAGTATTCAAAACAGTAAAAGAGTATTATTTGACGGACCTGTATTTCAAAATTCCCCGGCATGGAATATTCATCCTTTAATGATTGAAGATTTGATAGTTCGAAATATAACGGTTCGTAATCCTTGGTTTTCACAAAACGGAGATGGTCTTGACGTAGAATCCTGCAAAAATGTAATCGTTGAAAATTCAAGTTTTGATGTGGGAGATGATGCTATCTGTATCAAATCAGGAAAGGATAAAGACGGTCGTGACAGAGGTGTTCCCTGTGAAAACATCATCATAAAAAACAATATTGTGTATCATGGTCATGGTGGTGTTACGGTAGGAAGTGAAATGTCCGGAGGCGTAAAAAACATGCACGTTTCGAATTGCACTTTTATGGGTACTGATGTGGGGCTGCGTTTTAAAAGTAACCGTGGACGAGGTGGGGTTGTAGAAAATATTTTTATTTCTGACATTTTCATGACCGATATTCCCTCTCAGGCGATTTCATTCAATCTTTATTATGGAGGAAAATCCATTGCTGAAACTTTGGAAGAAGGTGGTGCGAAAATTGTCAATCAAAAAATTCCTGTAGATGAAAAAACGCCTCAGTTCAAAAATATTTCGATAAAAAATATAACAATCAAAGGGGCGCAACAAGCTGTATTTTTACAAGGACTTCCTGAAATGAACCTGGAAAATATTGAAATTTCTAATCTGATTGCAAAAGCAGAAAATGGATTTACTATTGTTGATGCTAACGGAATTAAAATTCACAATGCAAAACTAGATATTGAAAAACCAAATGTAATTGATATTTACAACGGTAAAAACATGTCGTTTAAGGATATTGAATTCAATTCTACTTCATCTAAAGCCATTACTATAAATGGCGAAGAGACTCAGAACGTAGAATTTGTTCCTTCAGCGAATTCAGATTTTGCCAAAAAAACGGTGATTGGAGAAACTGTTCCAAAATCTGCGGTAAAACTATAGTTAATTAAACCATTATCCTTCAGTTGTGTCTAAGTTCAAACTAAACACAACTGAAGTTCATCAAATTACTATGAAAACATCACAAAGTCTGTCCAGAAATAAGAGTTTATTATTTGGCATCCTACTCACCTCTTTTTCGTTTCTTTATTCAGGCGCTCAATCTGAAAAAGACAAAAAGACGACTGTAATCAGTACAAAACCATTTAGCGACAGTATGAATCACTGGTATGGTATTGCTGATAAAAACAATATTGTAAATCCGATTCCGAATCAGCCGAAATATGAAGAATCCGAATACACCAAAATTGCGGATAACATCATCTATTTTCAGAGAGATAATGGCGGATGGCCAAAAAATTATGACATGCGTGCTATTTTGACAACTGAACAGATAAATGATATTGTAGGTTCAAGGTCAGTTTTGCATACCACTTTTGACAACGGCACCACTTATACTCATGTCTATTATCTGGCGCAGGTTTATACACTGACTAAAATAGAAAAATACAAAACAGCCTGTCTGAAAGGTATCGATTTTATTTTGGAAGCCCAATATCCTAATGGTGGATGGCCTCAATATTATCCACTGGAAAAAGGATATAGCCGTCATATTACTTTTAATGACGGTGCCTATATGGGGATTATGAATTTGCTGGATAAAATAGTACAGAACGATCCTAATTTTAGTTTTATAGATGCTGAAACAAAAAGCAAAGTAAATACAGCTTATGAAAAAGGAATTGACTGTATTTTAAAAACACAAATTTCTGACCATGGAAAACTTAGTGCCTGGTGCCAGCAGCATGACGAGGTAACTTTACTTCCGGTATGGGCGAGAAAATTTGAACCGCCAAGTGTCAGTAATGCAGAAAGTGTTGATATTGTCTTATTTTTAATGAAAATTGAAAATCCGAGTGAACAGGTTATAAGAGCGGTACAAAGTGCCGTTAAGTGGTTTGAGGATTCTAAAATATACAATACCAGAGTAGAAACTTTTGAAGCTCCGGAGATGGATTCAAAATTCAAAAAAATTAAAGATGACCGACGTGTGGTAAACGACCCTACAGCACCACCAATCTGGACCCGTTATTACGAATTAGGAACAGGAAAACCTTTGTTTTGTGACAGGGACAGTGTATACTTGTATTCATTAGCAGAAGTAAGCCGCGAACGCCGAACAGGTTATGCCTGGTATACCTACAATCCTGAAAAAGTATTGAAAAAGTATCCCGAATGGCAGAAAAAATGGACTCCTGAAACAGATGTTTTAAAAAAATAAAAACATAAAAAAAGCGTGAATTTAAATATTTCACGCTTTTTTACTTTCACTACTATTCTTCTAATCATTCAGTTTATAGAATGATTTTGCATTTTCAAACCAAAACTTATTTTCATTCTCAACTGAGAAACCAGCCAGATAATTCTCTATGGTTTTGACTAAATTAGTATAATCAGAAGCTACATTACAAACCGGCCAGTCGGAACCGAACATTAATTTATCCGAAGAGAAGTTTTCAAAAATCACATCCAGATACGGTTTTAAATCGGATGGTTTCCAATTGTTCCAATCGGCTTCCGTCACCATTCCGGAGATTTTGCATTTTACATTTTCGAATTTTGAAATCTCCTCAATTCCTTTTTTCCATGACGCAATCTCACCCGATTTTATATCCGGTTTTGCAATATGATCAATAACAAAAGCCTGTTTCGGAAAAGTTTTTACCAAATCAATTGCTGCCGGCAATTGACGATGAAAAATCAAAATATCGTAGGTAAAGTCAAACTCTTTTAAGGCTACGATTCCGTTACGGAATTCCTTTCCGAACATAAAATCATCCGGTTCTCCCTGCACAACATGTCTGAAACCTTTTAGCTTTTCAAATTGAGAAAAATGACTCAATCGCTCTGAAATATTTTCAGCTCTTAAATCAACCCAGCCCACAACTCCTTTTATGAAATCATTTTTTGAAGCGAGATCCAGTAAAAAAATGGTTTCTTCTTCAGACTGACTTGCCTGAACCGCCACGCATCCGGAAAATTGATTTTCTGAAAGCAATGGCAACAAATCTTCGGGTAAAAAATTCCTTTGGATCTTTTTCATAGAATCATAAATCCAGCTATCCCTAACCGGATCAAATATCCAAAAATGCTGATGGGAGTCAATTCGGTTCATAACAATTAATTTACATCACTGATTAAAGCACGATCTAAGTGTACATAACCTCCATCAACAAAAACAAATTGTCCTGTAGTGTGAGAAGAACGATCTGAAATTATAAATAACGCAGTGTCTGCAATTTCTTCTGTTTTGGTCATTCTGCTTTCAAACGGAATACTTTTATTGATTTTTTTCAAAACTGTTTCGCCATCCGGTAATGTTTTGATCCAGTCCTCATAAGCCGGAGTATAACTTTCTGCAATAATAATAGCATTCGATCGGATTCCGAACTGAATCAAATCTACTGCCCATTCTCTGGTCAGTCCAAGAACGCCGCCTTTTGCAGCAGCGTAACCTGAAGTTCCGCCCTGCCCTGTAAGAGCTACTTTTGAACCAATATTTAAAACATTTCCTTTTGATTCTTTTAGATACGGAAGTGCATATTTCACCATTAAAAAGTAACTCACCACATTCAGTTTTAAAGAATCCATGAATTCTTCATAACTGGCATCTAAGCCTGCACCATCATTAACTCCAACATTATTGATGACAGCATCAATTCTGCCGTATTTTTTCGCAATCTCAGCAACTGCTTTTTCCATCTGGACAGGATCAGTCACATCCGTTTGTATAAACAAAGAATCGATTCCTTTTTTCTGAAAAGCTTCCGCATAACCAAAGCCTCTGCTGTTTCTGTCAACCAAAACCGGAATAGCACCTTCATCCGCTAATCGATTGATGATGGTCTCACCAATACTTCCTTCTTTTCCAGCCGATCCTGAAACGACTACAATTTTACCTTTTAAATGTAAATCCATAATATTATATTTTTCAGAATTAATTTAATTCTATAATTGCTTTGATAGTATTGTTTTTCGGATCAATCCATTTTCCAAATTCACTGATCATATCCTCAAAATCAGCTCTGTGTGTAATGTATTTTTTTGGATCGATTTTACCTTCTTTCAGACATTTCATTACATATTCAAAATCTTCGATGGTCGCGTTTCTGCTACTCATCAAAGTAGATTCTCTTTTATGGAAATCCGGATGACTGAAACTCAATTCTCCTTTTTGAAGTCCGACTAAAACAAATCTTCCACCATGCGAAATATAATTGAAAGCACTGTTCATCACCTTTTGATTTCCGGTAGCATCAATGACAACATTTGCCATATCTCCATTGGTCAGTTCAGCCAATTTTGCAGCTACATCATCATGCAAAGGATTGATAGTTTCATCAGCCTGAAGTGCTTCTTTGCAAAAGTTAAGACGGTATTCGTTGATATCCATCACAATCACTTTGGCTCCCGCAATTTTCGCAAACTGAATCAATCCTAATCCAATGGGCCCTGCACCCATTACCAAAACGGTATCGGTTGCTTTTACAGCCGCTCTTCTTACTCCGTGTGCTGCAATTGCTAATGGTTCAACCAAAGCCAGTTCGTCATAATCCAAACCTTGTCCGTGCAATAAATACTGCTCCGGAATCGTAACATACTCGGCCATTCCGCCGTCAATATGCACGCCGAAGACTTTGATATTGGCACAACAATTAGTCAGACCATTTCGACAGGCAACACATGTTCCGCAGCTGAAATAAGGAATAAACGTTACTTTATCGCCCGGCTCGAAACCTTTGGCATTTCCTTTTATATATTCAGCAGCCAGTTCATGGCCTAAAATTCTTGGGTATTCAAAATAAGGCTGTGTTCCTCCAAAAGCGTGAATATCGGTTCCGCAAACTCCTATTCTTCTAATTTTCAAAAGTACTTCTCCCTCTTTTGGTTCCGGCATTGGTTTTTCTTTGATTAGAAACTCCTGCGGTTTTTCGCAAACAATATATTTCATTTTATTTAGAATAAGCTTTAGCTACTTGTTTACTTGAACCCAAACCGTCCATACCCAATTCGATAACGTCACCCGGTTTGATATAGATTGGATCCGGCTTAATTCCTAATCCAACTCCCGGAGGTGTTCCTGTACTAATGATATCGCCAGGAAGCAAAGTCATAAACTGACTTAGGTAATGCACTAAAAATGGAATTTTGAAAACCAGATTAGAAGTATTACTGTTTTGGAATTTCTTTCCGTTAACTGTTAACCACATTGGTAAATTATTCACATCGGCAATTTCGTCCTGCGTAGCCAAAAACGGTCCAAGAGGTGCGAAAGTATCACAACCTTTTCCTTTTGCCCATTGTCCGCCCATTTCGATTTGAAATGCTCTTTCACTGTAATCATTCAATAAAGCGTATCCTGCAACATAATCCAAAGCTTCTGCTTCTTCTACATAACTCGCTTTTTTACCCACTACAAATGCCAATTCGATTTCCCAGTCTGTTTTTTCACTGTTTTTTGGGATAACCAAATCATCATTCGGACCGCATAAAGAAGTCGTTGATTTAAAAAAGATAATTGGTTCTGTTGGAATTGGAGCACCTGTTTCATGACAGTGATCTACATAATTTAATCCGATACAGATTATTTTTGAAGGTCTCGCAACCGGAGATCCCAAACGAACATCTGCACTCACTTCCGGTAATGTTGGATTACTTTCTAATGCTTTTTTTAATTTTTCCAACCCATTATCTTCGAAAAAAGCTTCGTTAAAATCCGTTACAATGGAAGAAACATCATATCTTTTTTCTCCAATAATAACTCCCGGTTTTTCTTGTCCGGCTGCTCCAAAACGTATTAATTTCATTTTTTATATTTTTAATTAGTTATTTAATTTTATAAATCCTCCATCGATAGGATAATCACTTCCCGTAATAAATCCTGCTTCATCACTGCATAAGTAAAGGGCTAAGGCAGCAATTTCGTCCGGTTGTCCCATACGTCCGATTGGTTGCGACTTAGACAGTTTTTCAAAAATTTCAGCTTCTTTGCCCGGATAATTTTTATTGATAAATCCGTCTACAAAAGGTGTATGCACCCTTGCCGGTGAAATCGAATTACAGCGAATCCCTTCATCTATGTAATCTCTCGCCACTGATAAAGTCATTGCCATTACAGCTCCTTTAGCAGTTGAATAAGCGAAACGATCCTGAATACCGACCCATGATGCTATAGAAGCCATGTTCAAAACAACACCTCCTTTTGATAATCTGAATTGCGGAATTGCTGCATACAAACAGTTGTAAACGCCTTTTACATTTACATCCATCACTCTTTGGAAATCGATTTCCAAAGTTGTGTCTACTTTTCCCACATGTGCAATACCGGCATTATTAATCAAAATATGGATATTTCCAATTTTTTCAAATGTATCGACTACCTCTTTCTGATTTACTACATTGCACGCATATGAAAATACTTTTCCACCCAATTGCTCAATATCAGCAACTGCATCCTGAGCACTTTCAATAGTTAAATCAATGATGTGAATTTCTGCTCCTTGTTTCGCAAACAAAGTTGCAATAGCCCTTCCTATTCCACTTCCTCCGCCGGTTATGACGGCTTTTTTATTTTGTAATGAAAACATATTTTTAAATTATAGTATTATTTATTTAGTTCTAAAGCAGCCAGAATAAAAGGTCCGGTTACTTTAGGATCATTATCTTTTCTTTTTTCATTAATATAATATTCATATGAACCATCACGATATGGATTTCCTCCTAAACCAGCAACAGCACAGGCATTCGTAATTTCAATTTCTCCGTTTGGATATACTTTAACAAATTTTGAAGTAATACCATCAAAGGCCTTTTCAGCAATTTTTTTGAATTTTTTAGGCAGATATCCTTTTTTTGCTCCCTTCGCAAAAGCATAAGCAAACATAGCCGTACCAGAAGTTTCTAAATAATTACCTTCTCTTGTTCCCATATCAGTAACCTGATACCATAATCCTGACGGATCCTGAAATTTCACTAATGCGTTAGAAATGTTATTCAAATACAAAATCAGTTCATTTCGTTTTGGATGATCTTTAGGAAAATAATCCAGAACATCTACCAATCCCATCACATACCATCCCATTGAGCGGGACCAAAAATTAGGTGAAACACCAGTTTCTTTGTTTGCCCATGGCATTTGTTTACTCTCATCCCAGGCATGATATAACAATCCTGTCTTTGCATCTGTTGCCTTTTGCTGAATCAATTCAAATTCATGAGCAACATCATCTAACTTAGCTCCATTTTCGAACGTAACGGTATATTCTGCATAAAATGGTTCTCCCATATACAAGCCATCCAGCCACATTTGGTTGGGATATATTTTTTTGTGCCAAAAACCACCACTTGGGGTACGAGGCTGTTCTTCTAATTGTTTACGCAAAGTCTGCATCGCAACTAAATATCTTTTGTCTTTAGTTTGCTCATAAATGTCGAACAAAATTCGTCCTGTAGGTATGTTATCAATATTAAAAGACTCATACTTATAAGTCTTAATATTTCCATCGGCATCTATCAATTCATCAGCATATTGTTTAGCGTAAGCCGCGTATTTTTCATCATTTTTTTTCTTGCCTAATTCCTGAAAAGCATAAGTAACCAAACCATGAACATAACTGATGTGTGCTACAGGAGCATCATCAAGCATATAGGCTTTCGGGTAACGCTGCATTAAGGTTAATGCCATTCTTTCTGACCATTTCAGCTTAGTGGAAATTGTATTTTGAGCATTTGAAATTGCCGTTACAAAAATCAGTAAGACAATCATTTTGGAAAGAAAAGAAATTTTAAGCATATCGCTACTTTAAAAATTGTATTTATGTGAAATTGATGTAAAAATAAATGTGATTTTCACATTTACAAATATAAAACTTAATATGAATACCCGACACTTATTTTAAGGATCAGTGCTTAAAAATAGATATAATTAAAAACAATATCACATTTTATGTGTAATTTGTACAAAATATAAAAAAAGCCTGGACTATTTGAGAAAAAATAAATCATATAATCTTAGCAATTGAATCTAATTTCTATATTTGTAAATGTGAAAATTACATTTATTATATTTATACTATCAAAATGAAAAAACTAAAAGGGATTACGTGGAACCACACCAGAGGATTATTGCCAATGGTTGCCACAGCTCAACGTTTTACAGAGTTGAATCCTGATATAGAAATAAGTTGGGAGAAAAGAAGTTTACAGGAATTTGCAGATGCTTCTATTGAAGACTTAGCCAAAAGATTTGACCTGCTTGTTATTGACCATCCCTGGACAGGATTTGGTGCCTATACCAAAACAATTTTGCCTTTATCAGATCATCTTTCTGCAGAATATATAAAAGATCAGGAAATCAATACCGTTGGGAAGTCATACGGCAGTTACGTTTTTCACAACAAATTATGGGCATTACCAATAGATGCAGCAACTCCGGTAGCAGCAGCAAGGTTAGATATTTTAGAAAAACAGGAATTAAAAGTCCCACAGACCTATGACGATTTATTGGCATTAGCCAAAAAGGGATTAGTTGCCTTTGCAGGAATTCCGGTAGATTCGCTTATGACTTTTTACTCTTTTTGCTGCAGTTTAGGTGAAGCTCCTTTTCAGTCTCAGGAAAAAGTAATTTCTGTGGAAACAGGAAAAAAAGCTTTGCAGATGCATCGCGAACTGGCTCAATTAATGGATCCGGCAAATTTCAATCGCAATCCGATTCAGGTATATGAAGCTATGGTCAATACTGATGAAATTGCTTACTGCCCTTTTGCGTACGGCTATTCTAATTATTCGAGAAGTGGTTACAGCAAAAATCTGCTTCACTTTTATGACTTAGTTAAATTGAATGATAAACCAATGATCAGCTCTTTAGGCGGAACCGGATTAGCAGTTTCATCCTTTAGCCAGCATATTACTGAAGCTATTAAATATGCTGAATTTACAGGATCATCACAGGTACAGCAAAATATTTTTTCAGATAATGGCGGACAGCCTGGACATTTACAAGCTTGGAAAAATGACCGCATCAATGGTATAACACATGATTATTTTAAAAATACATTACCGGCTTTAGAAAGAGCATTTTTAAGACCAAGATACTCCGGACACATGTATTTTCAGGATCATGCAGGCGATGTCGTTCGTGATTATTTAATGAATGCCGGTAACGAAGAACAAGTTTTACAAGTAATGGATGCACTTTACGTAAAATCTTTAAACTTATAAAAACATGAAACCATTAGAAGGATTAGTTGTTTTAGAGTTTTGCCAGTTTTTGGCAGGACCTTCTGCTGGATTAAAACTGGCTGATTTAGGAGCAAGGGTTGTAAAAATCGAGCGTCCTGTAAAAGGTGAGGCTTGCCGTCAGTTGAGTATCAAAGATCTTTTTGTTGATGATAGCAGTTTGTTATTTCATACAATAAATAGAAATAAAGAATCCTTTGCAGCTGATCTTAAAAATACTGATGATTTGATTTTGGTAAAAAAACTAATTGCCAAGGCAGATATTATGACCCATAATTTCCGTCCGGGTGTTATGGAAAAAATCGGACTGGATTTTAAAACAACTTTAAATATTAATCCCAAAATAATTTACGGAACTATAACCGGTTACGGAGATAAAGGCCCCTGGGCAAATAAACCGGGACAGGATTTATTGCTTCAATCACTTTCCGGATTAAGCTGGTTAAGCGGTCGAAAAAGTCAGGGACCAGTTCCGTTTGGTCTGGCTGTAGCCGATTTAATATGCGGAAATCATTTCGTTCAGGGAATTTTAGCTGCGTTATTGAAAAGAGCCAAAACCGGAAAAGGTGTTTTGGTCGAAGTTAGTTTACTGGAATCGGTTTTAGATGTTCAGTTCGAAGCCATTACTTCTTACTTAAATGATGGTGGACAACAGCCACAAAGAAGTGATGTTAAAGGAAGCGCTCATGCTTTTCTCAGTGCACCTTATGGTGTTTATCAAACTCAGGACGGTTACATTTCTCTGGCAATGGGCGATTTACTTTTTATTGGAAGTGTTTTGGAAATCGATTTCCAAAAATATACTGATAAACACAAATGGTTTTCTGAAAGAGATGAAATCAGAGCAATTTTAGCGGAAAAGCTGAATACTCAAACAGCAGATTATTGGTCGAATTTATTGCAGAAACAAGGAATCTGGTGTGGCAAAGTACTTAATTACCAGGAATTGGACAACCAGTCCTTTGTTAATGAACTTCAATTGAAACAAACGGTACAAAATTCAGCAGGAGAAACATTGGTTACGACCAGAAGCCCAATTCAACTGGATGGTAAAATTTTAACCAGTACCAAAGCAGCGCCTAAAGTGGGCGAAGATAATGTAACAATACACGAACAATTTTTAAACTAGCAGGATGAAACCATTAGAAAATTATTTAATAGTAGATTTTAGCCAGTTTCTTTCTGGCCCTTCAGCAAGTTTGCGATTGGCCGATTTAGGTGCGCGTGTTATAAAAATTGAGAAACCGGGAACCGGAGATATCTGCAGAACCTTATATACTTCTGATTTAATTATGAACGGCGAATCTTCCGTTTTTCATACCATCAACAGAAACAAAGAATCATTCGCTATAGATTTCAAACAACCGGAAGAACTCGAAAAATTAAAAAAATTATTGACCAAAGCCGATGTTGTCATGCACAATTTCAGACCCGGCGTAATGGAACGAGTAGGTTTGAGTTATGATGAAGTGAAAGAAATCAATCCCAATATCATTTATGCAGAAATTTCAGGCTACGGTACAAAATCCAAACTAAAAGATTTACCCGGACAGGATTTATTACTGCAATCGCTGACAGCCTTAACCTGGTTAAGTGGAAATCAGGAGGATGGACCCGTACCAATGGGATTATCAATTGTGGATATGTTGGCGGGAGCACATCTGGCACAAGGAATTTTAGCTGCTTTATACAGAAAAGCAACCCATAGTATTGGGGCAAAAGTTCAGGTAAGTATGCTGGAATCGGCTTTTGATTTTCAGTTTGAAACCATTACAACTTATTTTAACGACGGTGGTGAATTGCCTCTCCGAACAAAATCCAATAATGCACACGCTTATTTAGGCGCACCTTACGGAATTTACAAAACCGAAAATGGCTATCTGGCTTTGGCGATGGGATCAATTCCAGTTTTGGCTTCGCTTTTAAAATGTGATGAATTATTGCAATTTCCTGAAAATAAATTTGAATTGAGGGATGAAATCAAAAACATTCTGGCTTCTCATTTGCAAACTCAGGAAACGCAACACTGGCTGGATATTTTGGAGCCCGCTGATATTTGGTGTGCCAAAGTCCTGAACTATAAACAGCTTTTTGCAGAAGAGGGTTTTCAGGTTCTGAATTTCGTACAGCGAGTTGAAATGCTGGACAGCTACACTTATAAAACAACCCGATGTCCTATTAGAATTGACGGAGAAATTTTTACATCAGGTAAAGGTTCTCCAAAATTAGGACAGGACAACGAGCAAATTATTAAGGAATTTATAGAATTGTAATGGAGAAAATAAGAATTGCTGTCCGGAAATTTGATCCTTTTGAAAGTACACTTCAAAAGCTGTGGGATTTATTCTGCCTTCAAAACAATATTCAAATTGAAGCAGAAATGGTACCGCTGGAGCTTCATGATTTGTATGAAACCACTATTACGAAAAAAGGTTTGAAAGAAGGTAAATGGGATATTGCACACCTCAATACCGATTGGATTTATGATGCTGTACACGAAAAAGCGGTTTTGGATTTGTATTCTTTTATAGCAGCAAATCCACCGGAAAATTATCCTTACGGCTGGCATAAATCGCTTTTAAAATTGCAGCAACTGGATAACGGCACTTATGGACTTCCGTTTCATGATGGCCCGGAATGTCTGATTTACAGAAAGGATTTATTCGAAGACCAAAACGAGCAGGAAACTTTTAAAAAGCAGTATGGTTACGAACTTTCCACACCAAAAACATGGAAAGAGTTCGTAGAAATTGCTTCTTTCTTTAATCGGCCGGAAGAAAATCTTTACGGTTGCATTTTTGCCAATTATCCAGACGGACACAACATGGTTTTTGATTTCTGCCTGCAATTATGGACACGTGGCGGATCATTAATCAATCACAAAAATCAAATCAGCGTTCTCAGTAAAGCTGCAATTGAAGCATTGGATTTTTACAGAAAAATGGTGAACGATCCAACTGCTGTTCATCCAAAATCAAAAGAATTTGATTCGGTTCAGGCGGGTTTGGCTTTCGCCAAAGAGGAAGCTGCAATGGCTATTAACTGGTTCGGATTTGCTTCGATGGCACAAGTGATTGAGGAATCGAAAGTAAAGGGAAAAATTGATATCACTTCACTCCCTTCCGATCCGAATCATAAAACGGCTTCTTTGAATGTGTACTGGTTGTATACTATTGGCTCAGGAAGTAAACATAAAAAACTGGCTTACGATTTTTTACGTTTTGCAACAACTTCTGAAAGTGACAAATTATTAACAAAAGAAGGCGGTATTGGTTGTAGAAAGTCGACTTGGAAAGATGAAGAAATTAATGCTTTAATACCATTTTATCATAAACTGGAAATGCTACATGAAAATGCATTTACCCTTCCACAAACACCAATTTGGCCAAAAGTGTGTGAGTTTATTGATCATATGATTTTAAAAGCAATCAACAGCGACATTCCTTCAGCACAATTATTAGAAGAAACACATAATAATATTCAAAAAATAGAATAAATATGAATATTCCATATAAACCTTTATTGCCCGAAACAACGCAGCCGATTATTATTATTGGTGCAAGTGGCATTGTAAAAGATGCTCATTTGCCTGCTTATAAAATGGCTGGCTTTTCCGTTTTTGGAATTACAAACAGAACGGTAGCAAAAGCACACGCAATGGCTGAAGAATTTGGCATTCCGAATGTTTTTGAAAACGTAGCCGATGCTGTAAAAAATGCTCCTTCGAATGCTGTTTATGATATTACGGTATTACCTGATCAATACATCGAAATATTAGAACAATTGCCAGATGGTGCTGCAGTTTTGATTCAGAAGCCAATGGGAAATGATTTGGCGCAGGCCAAAGAAATTGTAGCTGTTTGCGAAAGAAAAAAATTAGTAGCAGCGATTAATTTTCAGTTGCGTTTTGCCTCTTTTGTCAGTGCAGCACGATACATGATTAATCAGGGAATTATTGGCGATTTGTATGATTTAGAATTTAAAGTTACGGTAAATACACCTTGGGAATTGTTTCCGCTGATTAAGGAACATCCAAGATTGGAAATTCTTTTTCACAGTGTGCATTATATTGACTGCATTCGTTCCTTTATGGGAAATCCAAAAGGAGTCTATGCAAAAACAACCAATCATCCTTTAAAGAAATTATCATCTTGCCGTTCTTCGATTATTTTGGATTATGGCAATTCGATGCGTGTGGTTATCAATACCAATCACGACCATCATTTTGGTCCAAAACACGAAGAAAGCTACATCAAATGGGAAGGAACAAAAGGAGCAATCAAAGCCAAAATGGGTTTATTGATGAATTACCCTGACGGTATGCCGGACGAATTTGAAGTTGCTTTAGAAAAGGATGGGAACTACGAATGGGAAAAAATCAATCTGGAAGGTTCCTGGTTCCCGGAAGCCTTCATTGGTACCATGTCAAACCTAATGCGTTTTAAAGAAGGGTCTGATGCTAAATTATTAGCAAGTGTTCAGGATGTTCTCGACACTATGAAAGTTGTCGAAGCCTGCTATATCAGTAATCAAAAAGGAGCAATTCCACTAAATGACTTGTAATTTTTTTACCATATAAGTTATATAAGTTCATTTAACTCAGTTTGAGTAGAAAAAAATAATTCATATAAGAAGTAAAAATTAGACCATAAATTTAAATAAGTTCTTTTTGTTTCACGCAAAATAATTAAATGAACTTATATAACTTATATGGTGAAAAACAAAAAAACTATGTATTTCAAATCCACATTTTTCGAAGACTATCAACTTAATGATAAAAGAGTTACATTAGGCAGAACTATTACAGAAACTGATTTTGTAGTTCATGCAGGACATACCGGCGATTTTTTTCCGCATCACATGGATGAAGAATGGTGCAAAACCCAGCCTTTCGGACAGCGAATTGCCCACGGGACAATGGTTTTTAGTATTGGTATCGGTTTAACTGCATCCGAAATAAACCCGGAAGCTTTTTCTAAAGGATATGACAGAATGCGTTTTGTGAAACCGGTTCATATTGGTGACACCATTCATTCAGAAATTACCATTTCAGAAAAAGGAGAAGCCAAAAAGCCGGATATGGGAACGGTGACCGAGCACGTAGAAATCATCAACCAGCGAGGTGAAGTGGTTTTGGTGTGTGACCACCTTTTATTAGTAAAAAAGAAATAATCCTAAAATAAAAATCTAACTATGCAAGTAACCAACCAAACAGGCGACCAACACGAAGTGCCTACAGAAGGCGGAAAAGGAAATCAGTATCTTTTGCCTTTCATTTTAATTACCAGCTTATTTTTCCTTTGGGGAATGGCGCACAATCTGGATTCTATTTTGATTCCACACTTAAAAAAAGCTTGTGAATTAAATAACAGTCAATCTACATTGATTGATACCTCCGTATTTTTTGCTTATTTTATTATGGCAATTCCCGCCGGAATGCTGATTAAAAGATTTGGCTATAAAAATAGCATCATAATAGGATTATTAGTTTTTGCCTGTGGAGCATTTCTTTTTGTACCTGCTGCAAATACAAGAACCTACGAACTTTTCCTTTTAGCCTTGTTTGTTATTGGTTGTGGACTAACCATTCTGGAAACCAGCGCCAATCCGTATGCTGCTATATTAGGGCCTGCTGAATCATCTTCCAAAAGATTAAATTTAGCTGCTTCTTTTAACGGATTAGCAGCTATGGTTGCCCCAATTGTTGGTTCACTGTTTATTCTTTCAGGAACAAATCACACTCCAGAACAAATGGCAGCTATGCCGGAAGCAACAAAAGCTGCTTATCTATTAGGGGAAGCTTCGGCTGTGAAATTACCTTATATCATTTTAGGAAGTGTATTGGTATTGGTTGCTATCTTATTTTATTTCATGCATTTACCTTCAATGAAACCACAACATTCTGAAGTGGAAGTAAAACCGGGATTTTTCTCTGTTTTGAAATTCTCTCATTTGAGTTGGGCTGTTGTAGCACAGTTTTTTTATGTTGGCGCCCAGGTTTGTATTACGAGTTTCTTCATTCGAATTGCACAGCAAGGAGCTGGATTAGATGAAAAGACAGCCGGATATTATCTTGGAGTTTATGGTTTTCTGTTTATGGCAGGACGTTTTATTGGAACTTTCTTTTTGAAGTTTGTTAAAGATTATGTTCTACTTTCTATATATTGTGTCGCCAGTATTTTACTTTGTTTAGTAGCTATTTACGGATCGGGAATTGTAGTTATTTATGCTCTTGGCGGAATTGGATTTTTTATGTCAATTATGTTTCCAACTATTTTCTCTTTAGGATTGGTAGGTTTAAAATCCAATACAGAAACTGGTTCATCCTGGTTGGTAATGTCAATTGTTGGCGGAGCTATTCTGCCTTATGGTATGGGAACATTAATCGATATGAAACATGATGATATTCAGGCTGGATATATTATTCCTTTGGTCTGTTTTGTAATCATTCTTTATTTCGGAGTATTTGGCCATAAAGTAAAAAACACTATTTCTTAGTTATATTTCAATTCTTTTTATAAATTTCCAAGGTGTAAACAATTTATTCCTTGGAAATTTTATTTTAAAACTTTATCATTCAGAATCTAACATGAAAAAAACTTTACTTACTTTTTATTTCTTACTTATTAGTTTCAGTGCAGCTTTACACGCTCAAAAAAACAAAACTGTTTATGATATTGTGGTAGCTGCTGATGGAAGCGGTAATTACACTAAAGTTCAGGATGCTTTTAATGCTGTACCTGATAATAATACTAAGCAGACAATCATTTTTATAAAGCCCGGCACTTATAAAGAAAAACTAAAATTAACTAAAAACAAAAAAGTAAAACTTATAGGTGAATCATACAAAACTACCATTCTCACTTTTGATGATTATGCTGAAATTGCAGGAGGAACCAGCAAGTCTTTTAGTGTATTGATTGAAGCGGATGATTTTTTCGCAGAAAACATCACTTTTGAAAATACGATTAGCAGTGAATTACCTCAATATAAAAAAGGCGGCCAGGCAGTAGCTTTAATGGTAAATGGCGACAGGGTTATTTTTCATAACTGCAAAATGAGCGGTTTTCAGGATACATTTTACCTTAAAGCTAACAAAAGATCCTATATCAAAGATTGTATAATTGATGGCACAACAGACTTTATTTTTGGCGCAGGAATAGCTTTGTTTGAAAATTGTTTTATCCAATGCAGAAAAGATTCATACATCACTGCCGGTAATCATGAAGCGGGAAAAAGTAAATATGGTTTTGTATTCAAAGATTGTGTCATCATGAAATATCCTAAAGCAGCCATTTCAAAAGTGTCACTTGGAAGACCGTGGGGAGCCGGTGCAAATACAGTTTTTATCCATTCGTATGAAGAATCTATTATAATACCTGAAGGCTGGTCAATCTGGTCTAAAGATCCGGAAAATAAAGCCTATGACAACTGGAAAACTTCTTTCTATGCAGAATATGATTGTTATGGTCCGGGATCAAATTCAGATAATCGTATTTCATGGTCGAAACAATTAAATAAAACCGAAGCGTCTGAATATACCAAAGAAAAAATATTTGCAGCCAGCACAACAACTGCAAGTAATCTTGAAGGTGATTGGAATCCGGTAATTGAAAAAGACAAATGTGATTCTGTTTTACCTTCCAAAAAAACCAAGAATGCCGATTCAAATTTTGAAAAAGCATTTAACTAAGAACAAAATATAAAAACCTTTAAGCAATATATACTTAAAGGTTTTTAAATTTATATATTTATTAGTCCCATAACAAAAGCTGTTTTTAATGCTTCGGTTGTATTCGCAACCTGCAATTTTTGAATTATATTCTGCCTGTGGCGACGAACCGTATAAACCGAAATATTTAACAATTCTGCAATCTGATCACTATTGCTTCCCTTTGCCACGTGAGTCAGTATTTCTAATTCTCTTTTAGAAAGGAGACTTTCTGTATAAGGCTTATACTTTTCAGATGATATAGTTTCTCCTGTTTTAATGTTTACAATTTTAGCATCAATCCCATTTCGGAATTCCGAATTAGTAGATGGTGCATACAGGCACAATGCAAATAAAACACTTCCATTGGGTGATCTTTTAAGATACATGGTTCGGTGATTAATATAATGCTTGTTTTTATCATCAGAAGAACGCAGACGACTATAAGTACTGTAATTTCTATATTCTTCCTCAGGAAGATTTTTAAGATATTGAAAAAAATAAAGTTCTAAGGCATGACGCTCGATTACATCCTCCGAATTTAACTTATCAAATATGCAGTCTTCAAAAGCAGAATCGATAAACAAATCATTTGAGAATCCGAGTAATTTACCAAAATTACCTGCATAAATATAACTACAGTCAGCCTGAAAATCCGAAAGTACAGCTACGCATTGCTCTATAGAAACATAAGCTGCAGCCATTTTTTTATAATCTTCTACATCTAATGCTTCCTCATCCAAAAAAGTTTGTTTTAATAAAGTAGAAGTTAACTGATCTTCAATGGATATGTCTGTCATAGTTGTTCAAATAAAATTGGTTAATTTTACGTATTGTCGTTATTAGAAGCAAAATGTAAATTTGAAAAACTAAGTTAAACTATTTATACTTTTAACAAAAACATTTATGAAATCTAAATCCATTATCTTCTGCAGTCTTTTTCAAATTATTTTATTTACAGGTTGTAACAATATTTCTAAAGAAAATAAAACAGCGAAAAATACTGCAACAAAACCAAAAGACTCAGCGATTGTCGGTGGAGTTCCATGCGATATCAAACTAAGCCAAATTCATTTTACAAAATCAATTAATGGAGCTGATACGCTAGCAAAAGTGGATAATAAAGAAAACATACTATTTAATGTGGGAGAGAAAAAAGATTATTTCTCAGATCCAAATAATAAACTATCAAATAATTCGGCACCTATTCTTTTATCTAAAGTTGATAACACAAAACCCTTTACCTTAACAGCAAAAATAAGCCCGGAATTCACTAAAACCGGGTTGTACAATGCCGGTGTATTATACCTATATGTAAACGACCGTTTTTATCAAAAATTTTGCTTTGAGCAGGATGAACGCGGTAATCACAGAATTGTCACGGTTCGTACAATAGGAACTTCTGACGACAACAATCATGATGTTGTTGAGGTCAAAACTGTTTACATGAAAATTTCATCAGATACAGAAACGGTAGCGAGTTATTATTCCCTTGACAATAAAAATTGGCAAATGGTTCGTTTATACAAAAACAATTATCCAGCAGAAATCTGGACAGGAATCAGTGTACAATGCCCGGTTGATAAAGGCACAAAAAGTTATTTTGAAGATATTAGCTTAGAACAGAAAAGTGTTAAAGACTTTCGTTTAGGAATCTAAAAATATTAAAAAACTATTAGAAAAACGGATCATTTATAGATTCGCTTTTTTACCATATATCAAAATCATTAGATATATAGTTTGCTCTCCCGTATTCATAATTATGACTTTTCCCTACGTGCTGCACGTTTTACCTTTTGCTTTTAAATTGAAAAAGCAAAAGAATGCCGCTTTCATCCCTAACGCGTGATCTGGATAACCAAGAGACTTTGATATTTAAAACAGTTATCTCCTCCAATAAAAAAGCGCAATTACTTAATTATAGTAATTGCGCTTTTTTGGTTTTGTACTCAGAGCGGGACTTGAACCCGCACGGACATTGCTGTCCACTGGATTTTAAGTCCAGCGTGTCTACCAATTTCACCATCCGAGCATTTTGTGGTACCTCCAGGGATCGAACCAGGGACACATGGATTTTCAGTCCATTGCTCTACCATCTGAGCTAAGGTACCTCATTTTAAACAAAAAACCCTATTCTTATTCAGAATAGGGTTTTCAAAAGAAAGGCGACGACATACTCTCCCACAAAACTGCAGTACCATCTGCGCAGGCGGGCTTAACTTCTCTGTTCGGAATGGGAAGAGGTGAGCCCCGCCGCAATAACCACCTTAAGGTCGTTTGTTGCTTTGGCAACTTTTTTAATTGACAATTGATAATTAACAACTGATAATTAAAAACAATATCTTAACATACTGAGATAAAGAAAAGTATTTTTGTATTAGAAAAGTTTCTCCCCGAGCCTTGCGGCTCGGGAAAAGGGTGTACATAAGCTTACGGATTATTAGTACTACTCGACTATGACATTACTGCCTTTACATCTATAGCCTATCAACGTGGTCATCTTCCACGATCCTTAAAAGAAATCTCATCTTGTGGTGGGTTTCGCGCTTATATGCTTTCAGCGCTTATCCCTTCCCAACGTAGCTACTCTGCGGTGCCCCTGGCGGGACAACAGATACACTAGAGGTTAGTCCAATTCGGTCCTCTCGTACTAGAATCAGATCCACTCAAATTTCTAACGCCCACAGTAGATAGAGACCGAACTGTCTCACGACGTTCTGAACCCAGCTCGCGTGCCACTTTAATGGGCGAACAGCCCAACCCTTGGGACCTTCTCCAGCCCCAGGATGTGACGAGCCGACATCGAGGTGCCAAACCCCCCCGTCGATATGAGCTCTTGGGGGAGATCAGCCTGTTATCCCCGGCGTACCTTTTATCCTTTGAGCGATGGCCCTTCCATGCGGAACCACCGGATCACTATGCTCTACTTTCGTACCTGATCGACCTGTATGTCTCTCAGTCAAGCTCCCTTATGCCATTGCACTCTACGCACGGTTACCAAGCGTACTGAGGGAACCTTTAGAAGCCTCCGTTACTCTTTTGGAGGCGACCACCCCAGTCAAACTACCCACCAAGCACTGTCCCCCGCAATACGGGGTTAGGCCTCAGATAAACAAAGGGTTGTATTTCAACAATGACTCCACAACGCCTGGCGACGCCACTTCATAGTCTCCAACCTATCCTACACATCATTTATCCAAGGTCAATACTAAGCTATAGTAAAGGTGCACAGGGTCTTTTCGTCCCACTGCGGGTAAACGGCATCTTCACCGTTACTACAATTTCACCGAGCTCATGGCTGAGACAGTGTCCAGATCGTTACACCATTCGTGCAGGTCGGAACTTACCCGACAAGGAATTTCGCTACCTTAGGACCGTTATAGTTACGGCCGCCGTTTACTGGGGCTTCAATTCAATGCTTCTCCGAAGATAACATCTCCTCTTAACCTTCCAGCACCGGGCAGGTGTCAGGCCCTATACTTCATCTTACGATTTTGCAGAGCCCTGTGTTTTTGATAAACAGTCGCCTGGACCTCTTCACTGCGGCCAGCATTGCTGCTGGCGACCCTTCTCCCGAAGTTACGGGTCTATTTTGCCTAATTCCTTAGCCATGAATCTCTCGAGCACCTTAGGATTCTCTCCTCAACTACCTGTGTCGGTTTACGGTACTGGTACTAATTACCTGAAGTTTAGAGGTTTTTCTTGGAAGCCCTTAGGCGCACTATCTCTTTGTCCGAAGACTCCGAGTACTATCGTATTTCACCATTCCCTACGGATTTGCCTATAGGAAATATAGCTAGGTACTTTAACGAACTATTCCGTCAGTTCGCGGCGCTTTCATCACTCCGTCACCCCATCACAGTAATTAGTAGTACGGGAATATTAACCCGTTGGCCATCGACTGTCCCTTTCGGGTTCGCCTTAGGACCAGACTAACCCACAGCTGATTAGCATAGCTGTGGAAACCTTAGTTTTTCGGTGTGCGGGTTTCTCGCCCGCATTATCGTTACTTATGCCTACATTTTCTTTTCCAGCCAGTCCAGCATACCTTACGATACACCTTCAACCCTGCTGGAATGCTCCCCTACCACTTGCAGTAAACTGCAAATCCATAGCTTCGGTAATATGCTTATGCCCGATTATTATCCATGCTCGTCCGCTCGACTAGTGAGCTGTTACGCACTCTTTAAATGAATGGCTGCTTCCAAGCCAACATCCTAGCTGTCTGGGCAGACAAACCTCGTTCTTTCAACTTAGCATATATTTGGGGACCTTAGCTGATGGTCTGGGTTCTTTCCCTCTCGGACTTGGACCTTAGCACCCAAGCCCTCACTGCTGTAAAACATTATATAGCATTCGGAGTTTGTCAGGAATTGGTAGGCGGTGAAGCCCCCGCATCCAATCAGTAGCTCTACCTCTATATAACTATTATCAGCGCTGCACCTAAATGCATTTCGGGGAGTACGAGCTATTTCCGAGTTTGATTGGCCTTTCACCCCTACCCACAGGTCATCCGAAGACTTTTCAACGTCAACCGGTTCGGTCCTCCACTGTGTGTTACCACAGCTTCAACCTGCCCATGGGTAGATCACACGGTTTCGCGTCTAACACTACTGACTAAAGCGCCCTATTCAGACTCGCTTTCGCTACGGATCCGTGGCTTAACCACTTAACCTTGCCAGCAACGTTAACTCGTAGGCTCATTATGCAAAAGGCACGCCGTCACCCCACAAAAGGGCTCCGACCGCTTGTAAGCGTATGGTTTCAGGATCTATTTCACTCCGTTATTCACGGTTCTTTTCACCTTTCCCTCACGGTACTGGTTCACTATCGGTCTCTCAGGAGTATTTAGCCTTAGCGGATGGTCCCGCCAAATTCAGACAGGGTTTCACGTGCCCCGCCCTACTCAGGATACCACTATCTATTATACTTGTTACCCATACGGGGCTATCACCCTCTATGGCGTCACTTTCCAGTAACTTCCGGTTCCGTGTACATAAAATATCGTGGTCCTACAACCCCAATCATGCCGTAACAAAATTGGTTTGGGCTAATCCGCGTTCGCTCGCCACTACTTACGGAATCACTTTTGTTTTCTTCTCCTCCGCCTACTTAGATGTTTCAGTTCAGCGGGTTTGCCCACCTATCGGTGTACTATGTCTTCAACATAGTGGGTTGCCCCATTCGGGTATCTGCGGATCAAATGGTGTGTGCCCATACCCGCAGCTTTTCGCAGCTTATCACGCCCTTCATCGCCTCTGAGAGCCTAGGCATCCCCCATACGCCCTTATTTTGCTTATTGTACCAATCATTCACTTAAGAATGACCGTTTTTTTTGTCTTTTGTTTTTTTGTATTACTACAGAAAACAAAAAACGCTTTCTACTTTTTAAATTTTTCTTATCTCAATATGTCAATGAACTTTAACAATTAATAATTATCAATTGATAATTGTCAATTATTTCGTGGAGAATAACGGAGTCGAACCGTTGACCTCCTGCGTGCAAGGCAGGCGCTCTAGCCAGCTGAGCTAATCCCCCATTTTTTAGTTGTCAGTTAACAGTTTTTAGTTAACAGTACTTAAAACGGTTACTCAACCTCTAAAATTTCCTTTTTTAAGTTAAAATAGTAGTCCCGGGCAGACTCGAACTGCCGACCCCTACATTATCAGTGTAGTACTCTAACCAGCTGAGCTACGAGACTCTGTTTTTACTTAATTTTCATTATTTTTTAAATTAACAGCAAGAGTAATTGAACCTTACGATTCAGAACTTTCAAAATAATCATCTTTTATCCCCAACGTGTGTCTCCACTAACATATGAGGCTCTAGAAAGGAGGTGTTCCAGCCGCACCTTCCGGTACGGCTACCTTGTTACGACTTAGCCCTAGTTACCAGTTTTACCCTAGGCAGCTCCTTGCGGTCACCGACTTCAGGCACCCCCAGCTTCCATGGCTTGACGGGCGGTGTGTACAAGGCCCGGGAACGTATTCACCGGATCATGGCTGATATCCGATTACTAGCGATTCCAGCTTCACGGAGTCGAGTTGCAGACTCCGATCCGAACTGTGACCGGCTTTATAGATTCGCTCCTGGTCGCCCAGTGGCTGCTCTCTGTACCGGCCATTGTAGCACGTGTGTAGCCCAAGGCGTAAGGGCCGTGATGATTTGACGTCATCCCCACCTTCCTCACAGTTTGCACTGGCAGTCTTGTTAGAGTTCCCGACACTACTCGCTGGCAACTAACAACAGGGGTTGCGCTCGTTATAGGACTTAACCTGACACCTCACGGCACGAGCTGACGACAACCATGCAGCACCTTGTAAACTGTCTTGCGAAAGATCTGTTTCCAAATCGGTCAGTCTGCATTTAAGCCTTGGTAAGGTTCCTCGCGTATCATCGAATTAAACCACATGCTCCACCGCTTGTGCGGGCCCCCGTCAATTCCTTTGAGTTTCAAACTTGCGTTCGTACTCCCCAGGTGGGATACTTATCACTTTCGCTTAGCCACTGAAGTTGCCCCCAACAGCTAGTATCCATCGTTTACGGCGTGGACTACCAGGGTATCTAATCCTGTTCGCTACCCACGCTTTCGTCCATCAGCGTCAATCCATTAGTAGTAACCTGCCTTCGCAATTGGTATTCCATGTAATCTCTAAGCATTTCACCGCTACACTACATATTCTAGTTACTTCCTAATAATTCAAGTTCAGCAGTATCAATGGCCGTTCCACCGTTGAGCGATGGGCTTTCACCACTGACTTACTAAACCGCCTACGGACCCTTTAAACCCAATGATTCCGGATAACGCTTGGATCCTCCGTATTACCGCGGCTGCTGGCACGGAGTTAGCCGATCCTTATTCTTACGATACCGTCAAGCTGATTCACGAATCAGTGTTTCTTCTCGTATAAAAGCAGTTTACAATCCATAGGACCGTCATCCTGCACGCGGCATGGCTGGATCAGGCTTGCGCCCATTGTCCAATATTCCTCACTGCTGCCTCCCGTAGGAGTCTGGTCCGTGTCTCAGTACCAGTGTGGGGGATCTCCCTCTCAGGACCCCTACCCATCGTAGCCATGGTAAGCCGTTACCTTACCATCTAGCTAATGGGACGCATGCTCATCTTTTACCGTTGTGACTTTAATAGTGTGTTGATGCCAACTCACTATACTATGGGGTATTAATCCAAATTTCTCTGGGCTATCCCCCTGTAAAAGGTAGATTGCATACGCGTTACGCACCCGTGCGCCGGTCTCTCCCGCCCGAAAGCGGGATACCCCTCGACTTGCATGTGTTAAGCCTGCCGCTAGCGTTCATCCTGAGCCAGGATCAAACTCTTCATCGTATATTGTAAATATTATATTGCGACGAATATCTATCGGTTCTTTTTCGAATCTCTCGATTCCATTACTCTTATTCTTTTGTTCTAACATCTCTGTTAAAACGGCTGTCAATTCAATATGTCTACGAACGTAATTTCTTTGTCTTTCCGCTTGTCTCTCAAAGCGGGTGCAAAACTAAAACTTCTTTTTGTTTCCTGCAAGAAAAATTTAAAAAAAATTGAAACTTTTTTTTCGTCTCCGTTTTCCATTTTTTTCTCCCAATCTCTCAATGAACTTTTCCTGTTTTGCGGGGTGCAAATGTAAAAAGCATTTTCAAATCTCACAAGCTTTTTTGAATCTTTTTTTTTGAAAATTTCTTCTCTTTTAATTCTTATTAACCTGTCAGTATTTCAGTGAACGACTTCGTTGTTGCGGGTGCAAAAGTACCACCTTTATTTACATTTACAACCCTTTTCTTTATATTTTTTCCATCTTTTTTAAAACTTTTTCTTAACTAACTCATAACTTAGCTTTTACAAAATAACTTTTTTTGAAATTCTATAAGATTTTTCCATGTATTATTGATTTTCCCTTCCTTCATACCCTCTCCAAAATCCCTTTTTTAAGGAGTTTCTAATCTTTATTACTTTTTTCTGAACAAAAGTTATGTTTTAAAAAGCTTCTTTTGATCTTAAAAAAGCTTTAATTATATCTTTTGCATGGCTCTTTCTCTTGAAAAAAGCACCTCATAGCCCCGATAGAAGTGAAAATCCTTTTGCTTTTTTCTTTAAAAAGCAAAAGATTGAAACGAATAGCGGGAAATAGCTCCTAGTCAAATTAAAATCTTAAAAGAAATTCGAATACAATAAGCCGAACATTTTATTTCTACATACATATAATAATAAACCCGGCGAGTTTAAAAAATACTGCCGGGCTCTCAATTACTCATATATGCTAGTTAATCAAAACGGATTGCTTTTACCGGAGAAATCTTTGTTATAATATAAGATGGAATTAATAATACCACGAAACAAATCGTAACGGTCATCAGATTTAATAATACCACATAAACCCAATTTATATAAACTGGTGCCTGGTTGACATAATAGTTTTCAGGATTTAATTGGATAATACCAAATTGCTGCTGAATTAACAATATTGAAATACCAATTAAGTTGCCCCAAAACAAGCCTCTTATTATAAGATAGAAGGCATTATACAAAAATATTTTTCGAACTGCCCAATTGTTAGCACCTAATGCCTTTAAAATACCTATCATTTGTGTGCGTTCCAGGATAAGCACTAATAAAGCAACTACCATATTTATTGTTGCAACCAAAATCATGACAGCCAAAATAACAATAATGTTGAAATCAAAAAGCTGAAGCCAATCGAATATATAACTGTACTTATCAATTATCGTTTTTGTATCTAAACTCGAGGAAGTTTGTTCGTAGATTTCATTTCCTGCAGTTTTAATATTATCGAAATCTTTTACAAAAACTTCGAATGCACCAACCTGATCAGGTGCCCATTTATTAATTCTCTGAATATGACGAATATCCCCAATTATATATGTTGCATCAAAATTCTGAAAACCGGAATTAAAAATACCTGTAATTTTGAATCGGCGGCTATTAGGCATCTTTCCTTGTTCATCTTTAATAAAAAAAGTATTAAAACTATCCCCTACTTTTAAATTTAATCGGTCTGCAAGAAATCTGGAGATTATAACATCTTCATTTAATAATTTAGAAAAATCTGGCAACTTTCCTTCTACTAAATATTCTTTTATATTATTCCAGTCATAATCGGCTCCAACCCCCTTGAAAATAATTCCTTCGAAAGCATTTTCGGTTCTGATAATCCCAGCTTTGCTTGCAATTGCCTGGATATGGCTCACTTCAGGAACCGATTTGAAATTAGGATAGAAATCCTGATTTTTAGAAACAGGAATCAATGTTACATCAGAATTATTATTGTCATAATTCGAAATAATAATCTGGCCGTTGAAAGCGGAAACTTTGTCCCGGATTTTTTGCTGTAATCCAATTCCGGTTGCAACTGAAACCAACATCATGATAATACCAATAGCTATAGCCGAAATAGCAATTTTTATAATAGGAGCTGAAATGCTACTTTTATAATCTTTAGCAGTGATAAGTCTTTTAGCTATAAAATATTCGAGGTTCAATTTATAAGTTCTTATTATATTTATAAAGTCAGTTTGTTTCTCTTAGTCAAAAATACATTTAAAAAAGTAAAAAAGAATTATAACGCGAAACAATTACAAATTATTTAAGCCTCTTATAATGGCATTTTTTTCTTCATTTCTTCCACAATATTATAAGCAGCAGGACAAATTGCTACATTCTTCAAAGTAAGATCTGCTATTTGATGAAATTTTTTTCTATCGGTATGCGGGAATTCTCTACATGCTTTTGGACGGACATCATAAATCATACAGTAATTTTCATTATCCAGAAAAGTACAGGGAACACTTTTTAAAACATAATCTTTGTCTTCATCAATTCGAAGATACTGCTCAATAAATTGTTGTGGTTTTTGCCTGAAAGATTTGGATATCCTCTCAATATCCGCCAAAGTAAATAATGGGCCAGTCGTTTTACAACAATTGGCACATTGCAAACAATCTGTCTTTTTAAATTCTGCATCATGCAAATCCTGCATAACATAATCTAAATTCTTAGGTTGTTTCTTTTTCAGCTTATCAAAATACTTTTTGTTTTCTATATGCTTATCTTTGGCTAACTTATTTAAGTTATTTAAAATTTGTTTCAAGAGTATTAATTAAATATATCTGCAAAATTAAACAACTTTAAATTCCAAACCTTAAACTTTGAACTAAATTACAATGAAAGATCTTTTCGGAAAAGCAATGTTTGATTTTCAAACTAATAATTCACCAGAAGACATTATTACCGAGACTTCAATTTCTGAAGAAGATGAAATGAGCGTAACATATCTATTCCGTTCTTATAAAGAGATGCCAAAATTGGAACAAAAAGCTTTGGAATTAGCTTTCGGAAAGACTTTAGATGTTGGCTGCGGAGCCGGAAGTCATAGTCTTTCACTGGAAAAAGACCGCAATTTAGATGTGACTTCGATTGATATTTCAGAAAAAGCAATTGAAACTTGTAAATTGCGAGGTATAAAAAATGCCCAGGTTCAAAACATATTAGATTTTGAGGGAGAAAAATTTGACACGATACTTTTGCTAATGAACGGCACAGGTATTTTCGGAAAATTACAGAACTGCAATAAATATTTATCTAAACTAAAATCACTTTTAAATGAGGACGGTCAAATTTTGATAGACAGTTCAGACATCATTTATATGTTTGATGAAGATGAAGATGGAGGAAAATGGATTCCATCCGATAATGATTATTATGGTGAACTTGTCTTTACTATATCTTATAAAGGAGAAAAAGAAGAACCTTTTGACTGGCTTTATTTAGATTATAATACACTTCAAAATGCCGCTACTGCAAATGGCTTGAAATGTGAATTGATTTTAGAAGGAGAACATTATGATTATTTAGCCAGACTTACAATTTAGACTAAAATATTTACTTTTTACACTAATTGTGTAATCAAAATAAAAAACTCTTCGAATGAAGAGTTTTTTTAATCCATATTCTTTTAAGGAATATTCAAATATTTATGTGTCTGTAAAGAAACTCTCCATTTTGGATTGTTCATTACATATTCTACGATCAAAGGAGTCATTTCTTCTTTTTTGCTCCATTCCGGCTGTAGAAATAAAATTGCGTTGTCATTTACCAATTCTGCCTGTTCTTCAGCAAAAATAAAATCATGCTTATTATGAATAATTACTTTTAGTTCATCCGCATTATCATAAACAGTCTGCGTTGGTAATTTATTTTTTTAGGAGAAAGGCAAATCCAATCCCATGAACCGGATAAAGGATAAGCACCTGACGTTTCTATATGAACTTTTAAATTTTTGTCTTTTAATTTACCGGTAAGCAAACTCATATCCCATGTTAGAGGCTCACCACCTGTGACAACAACCGTATCAGCATAAACGGAAGCATTTTTTACAATTAAATCCACATTTGTTGGCGGATGCAATTCTGCATTCCAGCTTTCTTTCACATCACACCAATGGCATCCTACATCACAACCTCCAATTCTTATGAAATAAGCAGCAGTTCCTGTATGAAAACCTTCTCCCTGAATGGTATAAAATTCTTCCATCAAAGGCAACATTGCTCCTTTATTTACTTCTAATTGTATTTCTTTTGATAACATTATTTTATTTTAAAGTGCAAAGATAGTCAATTAAATACGGAACAAAAAAACCGATAGCTTTTGAAAACTATCGGTTTTTTGTATTTTATTTTAATAATTGGATTAATTATTTTAAAGCTTTCACTGATTGAGCTGCGTAAGTATTAGCAGGATCCAAAGCCAAAGTTTTATTGAAGTATTCAACAGCCTTAGCTTTATCAGTATTAGCATAAGCAGCACCAATTGAATTATAAGATTCAACAATTTTTTTAACAGTCGCAGGTTTAGCTAATTCTTCAGCTCCTTTAGCAGTAATTTTATTAACATACTCTGTGTAATACTTGATAATCAAATCATCTTTATCCAATAAACTATTGATTCTGGCTTTGTAAATATAAGCCTCGTCATAAGTAGGAGAAGCTACTAAAATTTTGTCAAAAGTAGCATCTGCATTTGCTAAAGCTGCTTTATCACGGCTTTCAACAGGTTTTCCAGCATTTCCGTAGTAAACAGAAATTCCATAATACACAGCGTCATCTAAATAATTTTTAGATTCTGTGTTAGCTGCTCCAAGTTCAAAAATAGCGGCAGCCTGAGTGTATTGTTTTTTTCCGAATAAAGCTTTACCAAAATCTGCAAGCTCTTCTACAACTAAAGGTTCTAATTCAATTGCTTTCTTGATATCAGCAAAACCAGCATCGAAAGCAGCCTGATCTACAACACCTTCTGCATTAGTCCCTTTTTTAATTTTAGATAAACCTAAATATAAATAATCCCTGCCAATTACTTTGTTTGTAGGCACTTTTATAAAATCTTCAATAGATTTAATTGCCACATCAGGGTTTCCATTTTCATATGCAGCATATCCTAAATATCTGAAAATCCTAGGGTTCACTTTATCTTCTGCAATCATTTTGTTTGCAACCTCTTCAAGTTTTTTATAATCTTTAACCAAGATTAAGAAATCAGCATGACGCATTTTAGAATCTAAAGAATAGTCTGTAAGACTTAAATATTTCTCATAATTCGTAATTGCATTCTGTAAATTCACTTTAGCAGTCGAAGGCTTATTTCTTGCCCATTTGTAATATGTTTCAGCTAACTCTCTGTAAACAGGACCATAATTAGCATTTAAAGCGATAACTTCATTGAATGATTTTATTGCTTCATCATACGAT
This sequence comes from Flavobacterium gyeonganense, assembly GCF_029625295.1. Lineage (NCBI taxonomy): Bacteria > Pseudomonadati > Bacteroidota > Flavobacteriia > Flavobacteriales > Flavobacteriaceae > Flavobacterium > Flavobacterium gyeonganense. The sequence goes on from NZ_CP121112.1 coordinate 1,569,237, forward strand.
TTCGCTCCTTTCAACAAAACGCCTAATTGCATTTTAGCTCTCAAAAGCGTTGGATCAGCAGTAAAGGCATCACGGTAAGCTTTATAAGCATCATTTTGATTATTTGCTCCATAATATGCATCCCCAATTGCTAAAAGAGCAGTAGCATTTTGCGGTTCAATAGCCAAAGCACGCTTAAGAACAGCGATAGCATTATTGTAATCCGGATTATCAGAATTAATATAGGCACGACCGATATAAATAAATTCATCTACATCTTTGCGTTTCATATCTTTTGTTGCCAAGCCGAAGTTAGTTTGGGCAGCTGCAGTATTTTTCTGATCCAAGTCAAGTTGACCTAATCCAATATAATTTAAATTCTTTTTATCTGATGCCTCCAATCCATTTAAATAATAGATTTTAGCAGAGTCAACAACACTTTCATTTAAATATATATTCCCTAAAACAAAGTTAGCTTCACCATCAGAAGGTTTAGCTTTTATAATTGATTTCAGTAAAGACTTTGCTTTCTGAAATTGTTCTGCATCGATTGCTTTTTTAGCCTCTTTGATGTCTTGCGCTTTTACAACAGAAGCTGAAGCAACTAAGGCAAGACTTAAAATTTTGAATTTGTTCATCTTTATTGTAATTAATTATTTTCTTTATCGTTTGTAATCTGATTTCTAATCTGGAGTTTTCTACCAGGAGTTTTGACAGGCATTAAACCCGATTTCAAAACAATTCGCTGACCAATGTCTCCGGCAATGAAGGAAGCAAAGCCCATTCCTAATCCTGTGTATCCCTGACAATTTATGATATACAATTCACGTGCCAAAGGATATTTACCTTCAGCGATGTCATTCTGTGTAGGACTGTAATAATTATTATCCTTCACTCCTTTAACACTCAGAACGTTTATATTGTGAACTAAATCCTGCATTTCAGGAACTGGCTGTGAAAGCCAGTTAACTCCCACCACACCAATCATTCCATCATTTTCCGAAACAAATTTTATTACTTCGTCGTTTGTCTTAAAAGAAAAAACACCGTCAGCAGGAATATCTTTAACTTTAGCCAAATCTTTCATGTACCGTACTGTACTTGAATTAGGATTATCAAACACCAGACCTTTTATTCCAGGATTTGGTATTCCTTTCATGAAATCAACTACAGTTTTCAACGCAATCAATGTATCTTTATTGCTCTTATTTGAAATAAAAGCAATTGCATCAATCGCAAACGGTGTAACTCTTGGATTTATTTTAAGCTTTATAAATTTATCTTTTTCTGCCTGAGTTAAATCTCGCGCTGTAATAGCAACCTTTGTTTTTACATTCAGAAGGTCATTAATTACTTCAGCTTCAGATTTAGCCTTAGTATTTACTTTCGCATCATAATATGTTCCTTCAAAAACAGCAACCTGATCATCCACAATTGGCTTCACAGTTTCATCAACTGCAATTTCTATCGTCCCTTTTAAAATCGTTTCATTATTAGAATCATTTTTACTTTTTTGATTACACATTGCAAACAACAAAATAAAAATGACTAAGCCCAAAACTTTAACATTCTTTAACATACTTATTCAGTGTTAGAATTTATTAATCTCAAAAATCGAATTGCGGAATATACTATCAATAAGATGCCAAATGCATATCTGTACATAGGATCCATGTTCAATGGCAGCTTCTTCCAAAACATAATCATTAAACCCAGTACAAGATAAATTAAAAAAAACAATATTCCTAAAACGAGAAGAAATCGCTCTTTGAGCGATTTCTTCTGAATACTATTAAGTATATTTTTTAACATTATTCTGCAGATTGAATAGTAATTGGCAGAGAGTAAAGTACCCTTACTTTTTTACCATTTTGTTCGCCTGGAGTCCATTTTGGGCATTTTTTAAGAACCCTGATAGCTTCAGCTCCAGTCCCGTAACCGATATCTCTCAAAACTTTAATATCTGTTAATGAACCATCTTTTTCAACTACAAAAGTAACATATACTTTACCTTTTAAACCTTCTTCTTCCGGAGTCTTATAGTTGTTTCCTACGAATTTGTAGAATTTCTCCATTCCTCCAGGAAAGTCTGGTTTTACTTCGATACCAGCTGTGTTGTATACGTTGTTGTCTTCCTGAACGATTTCAGCAACCGGACCTTTACCTACTGGCTCATCAACAGTTAAAACTGCATCCGGATCACCTTTGATAGTTTCAGAACCGATTTTCTTTTCCTTAAGATCCACAATTTTTGGTGGCTCCTCAGTAATCTCTTCAGTCTTAGCCACTACTGGCTTAACAAATTTCACCTGATCCACTTTTGGTGGCGGTGGTGGTGGAGGCGGTAAATTTGGCTTTACCGGCTCTTTTGGCTTAGGAGGTAATTTTACCGTCGTAATTTTAATATCGTTATTTACTTCCTCTTCACCTGAATCTGGTAAAAAGCTGGCAATAAGAGGTGCAGCAATAGCTAAGCTGAAAATAACAGAACCAATGATAAGGGCTCTTACCGTGGTTTTAGTATTTGATTTTCTCAGCTCGTATGCTCCATATATCTTATTACGTCCTTCGAATACGATATCAAGCCACTGATTTTTAATAATATCTAATTTCATATTTCTTAATTATTAGGTTATTGACAAAATAAAATTGCTTTTATTTTTTCTCTAACAATTCTGTTTCTTTAGGTTGAAAGTCATTAACAATTGCATAAGTTCCAACTCCTGTAATAGCCATTTCATCCAAAATATCTACTAAGTTTTTATACTTAGATTTTTTACCTGGCTTGATGATTACAATGATACCTTTATCCTTACTTCCTGTGTATTCTATTACAGACTTTTTACGAGCCAGTAATTCTTTACGGATACCGTCTTTCCCATAAGCGATATCTTTAGGACCTGCAATAGGAGAATCTAATAATCCCATATAATAGATTAGTTTATTATTCTCACCCATCATAATGGTCATAGTTCGTTTTTCATCAACTTTTATGTCCTTATTTTTAGTTTCATCCTCATCTTTATCTGGCAAACCTAAACTCATCGATTGAGGTTTTGACAACGTTGTGGTCAACATAAAGAACGTGATCAATAAGAATGCCAAATCCACCATTGCCGTCAAATCGACCTTAGAATTTTGCTTTTTACTTCTTACTTTGCCACCTTTTCCGCCGCCACCGTCGCCGGTATTTAATTCAGCCATTTTAGTGTATATTTTTAATTAAAAGTCTTTTCCTCTCATACCAGTAACTAGGTTAAAGGTATTGATTTTCTGATCTTGTAAGATATCCATAATCTTTTTAATTTGTGGATAATCTTCTTTCGCATCTCCTTTTATTGCAATCTGCAATTCTTTATCATCTAAATCAATAGCTGCTCTTCTTGAAACCAAAAGCCATTCTTTTAATTGATTGTTTAAAGAATCGATAGGAACTCCAGGCTGATTAGCCTTGCTTCTGTCCGCAGCTTTCATATCGATAATCTGCTTTAAACTTGCAAGAGGCACACCAAAGTCATCCATTAGTGCAAATTTCTCTTTATCCTGATCTGAAAAAGAAACGCCTAATTTATTACCCATTCCTTCAAGAGTTCTTTTACGCAACTCTCTTCCTTTTAAATCAAAAAACACTTTGCTTTTTCCGTCTTTTCCTTTACCTACTGAGATGATAGCCAAATCTGAATCTGGCAGTTTAGTCTGTACAGTAGATGATGGAGTATCAACAGGAAGTGCCTCTGGCACCTTAGCAGTAGCGGTCAAAATAAAGAACGTAAGCAAAAGGAACGCAACATCACACATGGCAGTCATATCTGTCGATGTTGACTTTTTTTCATTTTTATTTTAGCCATTCTCTTTTTATTTTATTTTGATAATTAATTCTAATTATTATCAAAAATTAATTATTGTCTTAAGCTTCCTCTGAATTTTCTGTAAGTATTAACGATTGTAGTACCAGCCTCGTCGATAGAGTAAGTTAAATCGTCAATTTTAGCAGTAAAGAAGTTATAAGAAACGATCGCTAATACAGAAGTAGAGATACCTGTTGCAGTGTTGATAAGTGCCTCAGAGATACCTGTTGCAAGAGCAGCCTGATCAGGAGTACCAGCAGAAGCTAACGCACCAAACGCTTTAATCATACCAGATACAGTTCCCAATAATCCTCCTAATGTTCCTAATGATACTAAAGTAGAGATGATAGTCATGTTTTTCTCTAACATTGGCATTTCTAATGAAGTTGCCTCTTCGATTTCTTTGTGGATTACTTCTGAAGCTTCTTCACTGTTGAATCCTTCTTTTTTAACGTCCTGATATTTAATCAAAGCAGATTTAATTGCATTTGCAACAGAACCTTGTTGTTTGTCACATGAAGCGATAGCAGCCTCAATGTTTCCTTCTTTAATACTTCCTTGTACATTTTTCATGAATGTATCTAAGTTAGCTTTACCTGCAGCTTTTGAAATAACGATAAATCTTTCAATAGAAAAAACAACAACCATTAAAAACATACCTAATAATACTGGTACAATGAAACCTCCTTTATACACCATTCCTAAAGTATTGATTGGGTGACCTGTTTCCGGATTACCACCTTCAAAGTTAGCTGAATCACCCATAACGAATTTCCAGATTAACCAACCAACAAAAACACATGCTGCAATAATGATTCCTGAAACCATTCCTCCTCCATTTGAAGTGCTTTCTTTTTTAACTTTAACGTTTGCCATTTTTTTTAATTTTAATAGTTTTAAATAATTTTTATTTTTAGTTATAATTTAACTTGTAGGGTAGCAAATTTATACGTTTAGTTTAAATAAAAAAACTTTTTTTAATTTAATTGAAGCAAATTTAACTTGATTTTAAAAAAGTTCTCATTAAATTGCCCGCATCATTTTTTTGATAAAACAAAAAAAAGGTCAATTTGTAGAAAAATTACAACGTTTTAGTAAATATTCAAATATTCCTTTGCTATCTTCTTAAAATGTTGCGAAATTATTTTTTGCATTATTTCCAACTAAAAAGGCCGGTTTAATGTTAAAAAAATCATATTAAAACCTAAGCAATACTCTTATAATCATCTAAATCACGAACAAAAAATGAATAAAAAGGACAATTTTATTGAGGATATAAATAAAGGATATTCCTTTAAAGGTGACAGCATCATTTTAGGCGGCGCCATTCTGGACGGAGAAGCAACACCGGAAACGCATGTAAAGGTTCCACTTAAAACTTTAAATCGTCACGGACTCATTGCAGGTGCTACCGGGACAGGTAAAACAAAAACAATCCAGGTTTTTTCGGAGCAGCTTTCAAATGCCGGAATTCCTGTTCTGATGATGGACATAAAAGGTGATTTTAGCGGTATTGCAAAAGAAGGAAAAGAAGAAGGTTTTATTACTGAACGTCATGCTAAAATAAACCTACCTTATACTATAGCTGCATTTCCTGTTGAGTTAATGTCATTATCTAAACAAAGTGGTGTACGTCTGCGTGCCACTGTTTCTGAATTTGGACCAGTACTATTTTCACGGATTTTAGATCTTAATGACACACAGGCAGGCGTCGTTGCTGTAATTTTCAAATATTGTGATGACAAAAACATGCCTTTATTGGACCTAAAAGACATTAAAAAAGTCATCAACTACATTACAGAAGAAGGTAAAGAAGAAATTGAAGAAAGTTATGGTAAGATCTCTACTTCAACCACAGGAACTATCCTAAGAAAAATAATTGAACTCGAGCAACAGGGAGGCGATTTGTTTTTTGGAGAATTATCTTTTGAAATTGATGATTTGATGCGGATTGATGAAAGTGGCAAAGGATACGTAAATATCATTCGCCTGACCGATATTCAGGACAAACCTAAATTATTCTCTACATTTATGTTAAGCCTACTGGCGGAAATTTATCAGCAAATGCCGGAAAAAGGAGATGCTGACCAACCTGAATTAGTTATTTTTATTGATGAAGCACATTTAATTTTTAATGAAGCCAGCAAAGTCTTGTTAGAGCAAATCGAAACTATTGTAAAACTGATTCGTTCGAAAGGAATTGGTATTTATTTTATAACGCAGAATCCAATGGACGTTCCAAGTGGTGTTTTGGCACAGCTGGGACTAAAAATCCAGCATGCCCTTAGGGCTTTTACCGCAAATGACCGTCAGGCAATTAAAAAAACAGCAGATAATTACCCAACTTCTGAATATTACAAAACCGATGAATTACTTACGAGTTTAGGAATTGGGGAAGCACTGGTGACTGCCTTGAACGAAAAAGGAGTCCCGACTCCATTGGTTGCGACCATGATGCGCGCTCCTCAAAGTCGAATGGATATTTTAACTACTGATGAAATTGAAGAAATAAACAACAAATCCAAACTAGTTAAAAAATACAGTGAAGAAATCGATCGTGAAAGTGCCTACGAAATTCTGAACAAAAAAATTGAAGAGGCTGTACAGGCAGCAACAGAACAAGAAAAACAAGCTCCGGCTAAACCTTCAAAAACAGAGCCCAGCACTACTGAAGTAGTTACAAAATCTGTTCTTAAAGTTGTTACAAGTGCTACGTTTATAAGAGGCGTTTTTGGAGTTTTATCGAAATTCTTAAAAAAATAAAAACAATTAAAATGTCGAAAATCAATTACATTATTAATTTCTGAATTGATTTTTGACATTGGATTTATTTGGCAAGCAATTCCAGAATCCTGTTTTCAACTTCTGGTGAATTCCAGATGTTTTCGATATTATCTAATTTTAAAACTTCTTCCATAATTTCGTTTTGGAAATCTCCTATCGCCAAGGCTTCTGCGTAAGGACGATCACTAAATGTTACACGACTATATAGCGGAATCCATTTATCCGGATGTTTGTCTGAAAAAACTTTTTCTATCTTCTTTTGCAGCAAAAATTTTTCATCTGCCGTTTTAGTGCTCATTTCTATAAAATTGCGATAAGAAAGTTCTGCAATCGCATCTGCATTTGGCTTTCGCGAAATTTGATATTCTGAAAAAATCTTTGTCCAGTCGTCACCGTACCTTTCAATCATTTCATTTAAAACCGAAATGTCTTCAAAACCGGCATTCATTCCTTGCCCGTAAAACGGAACAATGGCGTGACATGCATCTCCAATTAATGCAATTTTATTTTCAAAAGTCCACGGAAAACATTTCATCGTTACCAAAGTACTCGTTGGATTTTTAAAGAAATCATTTGCGAGTTCCGGAATTACCTCAATCGAATCCGGGAAGTTTTTCGTAAAGAAATTTTCTACCATTTTTCGGTCTGTTAAAGACGCAAAAGAATTTTCTCCTTCAAAAGGCATGAATAAAGTACAGGTAAAACTTCCATCAAGGTTAGGAAGTGCAATCAGCATATATTCTCCTCTTGGCCAGATATGAAAAGAGTTTTTATCCAGTTTATGCGAGCCATCTGCATTTGCCGGAATATTAAGTTCCTTATAACCCATATTTAAAAATTCCTGTGAATAATTGAACATGCTCTGACGCTGCATTCTGTGGCGAATCCTAGAAAAGGCACCATCGGCTCCAAAAACCATATCAAATTTTCGTTCTTCCCACTCCCCTCTTTCAGTTTCTCCAATGTGCAAAGTCGCATCACTCAAAGTAACATCCCAAACTTTCTGTTCAAAATAAAATTCGGCACCTGCTTCTTCAGCCAGGTCAATCATTCTTCGGTTTAGTCTTCCTCTTGAAATCGAATATATCGATTCTCCTTCCTGACCGTAATTCTGAAAATTAAGTTTATCAACCAAATGAATCGCACGTTTGTCCATCGGAATTGCAATTTCGCGAACCGAGTCTCCAATACCAACAGCATCCAGGGCTTTCCAGCCCCGATTGGACATGGCAAGATTTATAGAACGCCCGGAAAAATTGATTTGGCGGATATCAGGACTACGATCATAAACATGAACAGTGTGACCGGCTTTTTTAAGATAAATTGCCAAAAGTGATCCTACAAGTCCGGAACCAACTACAGCAATTTTTAATGGAGTTTGCATCAAGGGAAAATCTAATATTGGGTCGTAAAAATAAGTAATAATTATACATAAGCTTTAAAATACAGCAATTATTTACCGTAAAGGCTACGAAAATCTAAATATTTACATGGGCATGACCCGCTGAAAAAGCGAGCCGGGCTATCCGCTAAATCTTTTGTTCCGTTTCTCTTCACAAAAGGATACCGCTGCTATCCCTCATGCGGCACTCTCTTTCATAAGCAAATCCTTTTAATAATTTATCAATAAAAAAAGGACCGATGTTGAAACCAAAAACTAGATCAATCGTCTAATACATTATGAGATAAATCAATTCATTAAAAAATCGTAAATTCGACACAACTTACTGAATATCTAAGAATTAAAAAAAATCATCAATCAAAAAACGAATCAGTCATTATGAAAAAATCAATTAAACTAATCTTGCTCTTTACAATTGTTCATCTCTTCACATCAACTATTTTTTCTCAGGATAAGGCAAAAAAAATCGAACAGCTTTTAAACAAATACAATGAATATGGCCTTTTCAACGGTTCAGCCTTAGTTGCTGAAAACGGAAAAGTTATTTTTAAAAAAGGGTACGGCTTTGCCAACATGGAATGGAATATACCCAATAAAACAACTACAAAATTTAGATTAGGTTCAATAACCAAACAATTTACAGCCTTCCTGATTGTGAAACTTGTCGAAGATGGCAAACTAAAACTTGATGCCCCGATTACTACATATTTACCGGATTACCCGAAAGAAAACGGCGACAGAATAACGATTCATAATCTACTGACACACACATCCGGAATTCCTAATTATACGGATGCTCCTGATTTCTTTAAAGACAAAAGCAGAAATCCCTACACTCCTGAAGAATTTGTAAAAACATTTGATAAACTGCCTCTTCAGTTTAAGCCAGGCGAAAAATTCAGTTACAGTAATTCTGGTTATTTTCTACTTGGCTATATTATTGAAAAAGTTTCGGGTAGAACATATGAACAATATTTGCAGGAAACCATACTTAGACCTTTAAAAATGGTCAACACAGGTTATGATCATAGTGATATCATCTTAAAGGACAGGGCTTCAGGTTACGAAAAACAAGGAAAAAGCATTCACAATGCTCCCTACATAGACATGAGTATTCCGTATGCAGCAGGTTCTTTATATTCGACTGTTGAAGATTTGTATCTTTGGGATCAGTCGTTTTATACAAATCAATTACTCTCTCAAAAGTCTATGGATTTGTTGTTTAAACCTTACATCAATACTGGCGGAAATGATTCCTATGGCTACGGATGGTCTATAGAAGAAGCTTCAAATGGCACTGAAAACAAAGTAAAAGTCATCGAACACGGCGGAGGAATAAACGGTTTCAATACCATTATTTCACGAGTTCCTGCCGACAAGAATCTGGTCGTTTTACTGAACAATACAGGCGGAACAGTTTTAAACGAAATGAACGATGCAATTCGTGCTATTTTATATAATCAGCCTTTTGATAAGCCTAAAAAATCATTAGCACTTGAATTACTGGATGTTTTTATGACAAAAGGAACTGTTTATGGGCTTGATACTTATACAAAGTTAAAAAATGATCCTACCTATAAAATCAAGGAAGGCGACATGAACAGAATTGGATACTTATTATTAACGGCGGGAAAAAAGAAAGAAGCAATCGAAGTTTTCAAAATCAATGTCGTCACTTTTCCTAAATCAGGAAATGCTTACGATAGTTTAGGAGAAGCTTATTTAGCCGATGGTGAAAAAAAACTAGCCATAGAAAATTATTCAAAATCTATTGAACTTGATCCTACGAATGAAAATGGAAAGAAAATTTTATTAGAAATTTCAAAAAACTAAACATAAACGATCCTTTTATTTCACAATCTCTCTGTGTAAAAGTTGTATTTTAGATTATTGCTAACGAATGAATATTATAAGATGAAAGTCCATACTACAAATTATCAGAATACATTTATTGAAGTTGCAGAAGATTGTCCTGTAGCAAATGGGGAAATTCCACCTCTAAAAGGCACAAATAAAACAATAGCCAATATTGAATTTGATATGATTAGTAAAAACCCCTACAAATATTCGTCGGATGATGTTTTGTTTCAGGTCTTTGCAGAAAAAAATGATGTAACAAAGTCAGATTACAAAAATACCAGGGAAACATTTTTTTCTAAAGGACAAGCATGCCTAAGAGCTTCTCCTTTAACAAAACGTTACGGTTGGGGAATTCACAATGATGAAAATGGAAAAATTGCCCTTTACGGAATGGAAACCAGTGAATATGAGAAGTATTCAAAAGATGAAAACATTAAAGTTGTAAAGGCAATGCGAAGCTCCAGAAAATAATTAATAAGATAATTCATTTCAACTATCATCCTGATTATTCCGACAATACATTTTTTTCTTTGTATTGTCGGTTTTTTATTGAAAGTCATTATTGTAAATCGGATATTTAAAGCAAAAAATATTATTTTAGCGCGACCCTAATCAATATGCAACTTTAATAACCTATGAAAAACTTTACTAAATACCCTCCTTTGATTTTATTACTATTTATGTTTGTACCTGGTATAAGTATTTCACAACAATACAAGACTATAGTACAAATGCCCACACAGCAAAATGCAATTATTGTAAATAAAATTATTGAGACAACTCAATACAAAACTTACTTTGTTGATTATTGTTTAAATAAAATAAATGAAACTGCCAGCAAAGAAAATTGGGATGAACAAAAAACTGTGAAAATAACGGAGACAATCAACTTTAGAAACTTCAGGGATGCTGTTTACAATTTGTTTGCATTTCATGATGAAATAGAATTGGAAACACTTTTAAAAACATACCAAAAAGATAAAATATATCAGACTACCAATATCATGACAACCAACAAGGCACTTAATTATAACCTTGACATATATGCCAGGGATATTGTTAAGGGAAAATATATTTCTAAATAAACTTGCTGAGATTCTTAGGTTCCATGCTTTCTTAGAACCTAAAAAACCTACCTCTTAGGTTTGAAAACCAATTTTGTCGAAGTCCTTATAATCTCGTCTTTATTCAGTTTCATCTTTCTAAATTTTCCGGCGTTGTACATTCCTGTCTGATCATCATAATGTTTGCTAAATGGGTTCCCGGATTGACCTGTCGGTAAGATGCTCCAGCTGTTTTCTATATCCGAAAAATCAACGACTCTTCTTGTTGAAGGACCGCCTTTTACATAATATTTCCCTTCGTCATTATATCCAAAAAACAAATTATTGATTACTTCATTGGAACCTGGAGAATTGAAAGGTCCGACATTAAATAATCTGCGGAGAGCAGCGACTTTACCTAATGGATGTTCGTGCTCAACGGTATGTACTTTACCCCAGTTCCAGTCAGAAATATTTTCACCTAACTGATTTTGCAAACCAATAACGGCATCGCGAAATGATTTTGAAACAATTTCTTTTCTGGTTTCTTTTATATTTTTGGTTTTGATATTATCCCACCAAATCGAGTTTTCATTTTTGATCTGATTGGCTATAACTTGTTTTCCTAAAGAAATTCCTAAGAATAAATTGAAGTTTTCTTTACCCATTTCGTCTTCAAAAGTATTTTTCAAATAGAGATAAATCCACTTGTTGTAAATCGTAGGCGCGACATCCTTTATATTCGTCGTTCCTTTCCATGATTTTAAAATTTTCAATGCTTCTTTTTCTTTGTTTGAAAGTGGTTTTGAATCTAAACCTGAAATCAGATCTTTAACCACACCAACCGCAACATCAGAAGTGTTATCGTAAATCATCTTACTGATCCCTTCTTTGTCCCAATCGGATTTTGCGTCCAGAAGTCCAGAAATTCTTTTGGCGCGGTCTTCTGGCAAATAATATCCTGGGTAAAGAAATCCGTTATCAATAGGTTCTGGCTGATTATTGGCAGAATAAACATATCCCCAATTCGGATTTTCAGCTGAAGGATTTTCTTCAAAATCTAAAAACTTCGTAATATCATCTTTACCTGTTGAGCCATCTAAAATTAAGTGTGTGTTGACCCCCTCATTGTGCCTATACAATTTCCCGCTCGCCCACCAACCCACATTACCTTTGGCATCACCGTACATCACGTTTAACCCAGGGGCAGCGATCAAACTAACCGCTTTTTTAAAATCGGTTGTGTTTTTAGCATGCGAAAGTCCGTAAGCTGCATCTAAAATCAAGATAGGTTCTCTAGTGTATGTCCATGACATCGCAATTGGATTTTTCTTCTCTAAGCGCTCAATTAAATCATTCATAACAGGTCCATGGCGCGTTATTTTAACTGTAAGGACAACATCTGAAGAATCTTTTACTTTAATTGTTTTTTTCTGATTTCATATTTGCTAAAACCTGTCGGCGTTTGATATTGAGAAGGGTCACCTGTTTTGTTTTTTTCCTGATAAAAATCAATATCATCATTTTCGAACATTGTCAGACCATAAGCATAATCCCTGTTGTGTGCCAAAAGCGGAAATGGAGTTCCTGCCAAGTAACAACCATACAATTCTTGCTTCGGTGTAACTAAATGTGCTTCATACCAGGTTCCAGGCTGAGAAAATCCGATATGTGGATCATTTGCAAAAATAACTTTTCCTGTTTTGGTTTTATTTGGTCCCACCACCCAGCTATTGCTTCCAACAAACGGTGGAACTGGAGATTTATCCAACAGAAGAGCAACTGATTTTGCTATCTCAGTATATTCTTCGATATTTTCTTTTGAGTTTTTAATTTGTGTTGTATTGAATTCGCCTTCAATTCCTAAGTCTTTCAAATATTCCGCACCATATTTATTTTTAATCACGGTTACTAACGGATCCGTTTTTTGTGCCATTGCAAAGCTAAAAGACATATAACCGAAAATATTATACACATCTTCTATGGTAAATTTTTGCTTTTTTACGCCTACCAAAGTAAATTCTATTGGTGTAACCCCATTCTCTAAATATTGATTTATTCCGTCAAGATAAGCCTTAGTAAGTTTATAGCTTTCGCTGTTTTTATTCAATTTCGCAATTGCTTTTGCAGAAGCTTCTTCAATACCAATTCCGGCAAAAAATTTATCATTTTTAAGTGCGACGCCTCCAAAAATTTCAGATAATCGTCCCGGAGCAATTCGACGCAGTAATTCCATTTGCCATAACCTTTCCTGCGCATGAACATAGCCTAAAGCAGTCATAGCATCTTTCTCTGATTCAGCATAAATATGAGGCACCCCAAAATCATCAAAATATACGGTAGTTTCTTTTTTGAGATTTTTTAATTGTACTTCCCCTTCATATTGGGGTTTCAAATGAAAAATATAAGCAAATAAACTTATCGCAGTAACTACCAACAGTACTAAAACTGCTAACAAAATCTTTTTAATTATCTTCATACTCAAAGCTTAGGAAAAGTAATATTATAACTTATAATCTAAATCGTGTAAAAAACAATATTATTAAAAAACCTAAATTTATGTAATTAATACCAATACGATATAATGTCAATCTACAAAAAAATAGCAATCGGTTTAATTTCTGTACTTCTTGTTGGAATATTTCTCAACATCGGTCTTAACTACTGGATCAAAAAACAGCTTCCCATTATTATTCATGAGAAAAACAACACCGCTTATGATATCAATTATGAAAAAATTGAAGTGTCATTATGGTCCAGAAATATCTATGCAGAGACGTTATTAGTAAATCCGAAAAATGCACCTAAAGACAGTAAAAATGGACTTTTTTCTAAAATCGAGTCCATCACAATTAAGCATTTCAATATTTGGGATTTGGCTTTTAACGATATCATTCAGGCTGAAAGCATTATTATCAATAAACCCCGTGTAATTCTATATAAAAAAGGGGAAAAACTATTAAACAACAGCAAAAGCATCAAAACGCAAATTATTGAACCATTCAGAAAAATAATTGCTGTTTCTAACATTTATTTGAATGATGGAACAATCGATGTTGTTTCTTTAGATACTGAAAAACCAATTTTTAGCGTTAAGAAAATCATATTAAAACTGGAAGGAATTTTAATTACGGATGCTACCCTTAAAGAAAAAATCCCAATTCAATATAAAACTTATGCACTGGTTATTGATAGTTTATTTTACAGACCAAGTGCTTTTTATCATATCAATATTGGCAAAATAAGTACTGAAAAGAACTTTTTAAAAATCAATAATTTCTCTAATCTGCCACAATTTAACCGACGTGATTTTACGAAACGGCTAGAAAAAGAAAAAGACATTTATACACTCAAATTTGATTCGGCCCAAATTAAAAAAATGAACTGGGGCTTTAAGAATGATCGCTTTTTCTTCAAAGCAAATTCGGTTGTAATCAATCATTTTGATGCCAATATTTATCGCGGCAAAATGCCAAAAGACGATTTAAGCAAAAAATATCTTTACAACCACTTATTACGAAATATTAAATTTCCGCTTCAAATTGACACTTTACAGGCTTTGAAATCAAAATTGGTTTATGAAGAAGAAATAGATTTTTCTAAAGGGCCTGGGGTTCTGAATTTTGATAAATTTAATCTACAGGCAACCAATCTAAGAAGTGGCTTTGGCTTAAAAAAAACCAATGATGTTGAGATTAAGGTAAATTGTATTTTCATGAAAACTTCACCTCTTAATGTCGACTGGAGTTTTAATGTTTTAGATAAAAAAGACAGTTTTCATATTCAGGGCGTAATTTCAAATTTTGATGTTGCGGCAATGGGACGATTCAGCAAACCTTATATAAATGCATCATTCACAGGAGTTTTTAACAAATATCGCTTTAACTTTTATGGGAATGATATTATCTCAAAAGGAAATGCTTCATTGGATTACGACGATCTTAAAGTGAAATTATACAAAAAGAAAAAGCCTGAAAAAGAAGCCAAACTCAAAAGTGCTATCCTTAACCTGCTAGTTAAAAATGACTCCAATGACAAGACAAAAACTGCTGATGTTGAGTTGGAACGTATTCAGGAAAAATCCTTTTATAACTTTTTATGGCGCAGTATAGCTGAATCCCTGAAGAAGATCCTGATTTAAATCTAAACGAATCTCAAACCTGACAATTATCAGGTTTAGAGAAAATGTTTTTTTCAATCTTTGTTTTTATTTTAATTGAAAACAAATGACAAAGAAACGTTTACACACTTTTCATATTCCGGTAATGGGACTTGCTTATACTATTGATAGTCCGATTCGGGTGGCGCAATACGGCATTTCGTCTGTAATATCAATTGCCGACGATGATCTGATTGAGAAGATGCGTAATTTTTACAGCACCAAATTCAACCTTCCGTATGAAGAAATAACCCAAAAATTTCACGATTACCGGGCTGAAAGAATTACATCTTATCTAAATCTGGTTGATAAAATCGTAAAAGAGAAATTCGAAAATTTTAAATACGAAATAGCAGGGAGCAAAACTGCTTTAGAAAACTTTATTGCTATGCTGCCCAATACATCAGATATCAAAAAAGGTTTTCAAAATTTACTTGAAGATGGAATTTCTGTTAAAGAAAATATTCAAAATTATATCGAGTCCCATCTTTTTCCGGGAGAGATTGATGTGAATATCATGACAAAATTAGACAAAGATAATTTCGTCAAAAACAAGCAGCTCCCTGTTGAATTTAATGATGCGCATGCTGCTTTAAGAGGTTTTGCAAACAGTAATCTCCAATCATCAGTGGTGCTTTCTGCCGGAATGAATCCGAGGCTTTATAGTTATTTTGAAAATTTCACTGACTTCTTTCCTGATGAAAATAATCAGCTTCGAAAGAAAATCATTTTAAAAGTCAGTGACTTTAGATCTGCGATGATTCAGGGAAATTTTTTAGCCAAGAAAGGACTTTGGGTTTCTGAATACCGAATTGAATCCGGATTAAATTGCGGCGGACATGCTTTTGCAACTGATGGACTTTTACTGGGGACGATTCTTGAAGAATTTAAACAGAAAAAGCAGCAATTGATTCAAAATTCACATGATTTAATGACAAAAGTACTACAACAGAAAAATGGATATTTTCCTGAGCAGCCTTTAGATTTAAAAATTACCGTTCAGGGTGGCGTGGGTACATCTGAAGAACACGAATTTTTACTGGACAATTATAATGTGGATTCTGTTGGCTGGGGATCGCCATTTTTATTGGTTTCAGAAGCCACATCTGTAGATGATGATACCCGAAAATTATTGATAAATGCTAAAGAAGAAGATCTTTACTTAAGTCATATTTCGCCTTTGGGAGTTCCGTTTAACACTTTGAAAGGAACGACAAATGAAATTCTGAAACAAAAGCGCATTCGGGAAAACAAAGCAGGAAGTTCCTGTCCGAAAAAATTTCTGGCATTAAGCAAAGAATACGATTTACACGGAATTTGTACTGCGTCAAAAAAATACCAGGACATTAAACTGGAAGAACTGAACGCTATAAAAAATACTATTTCACTTAATGCTTTTGAGAATGCTAAAGCTAAAATTACAGAGAAATCCTGTTTGTGTGTTGGTTTAGCAAATGCTTCTTATTTAGAAAATGACATTAAAATAAAAGGGCAGTCTCAGGGAGTTGTAATTTGTCCAGGACCAAATATGGCATATTTCGACCAGGAAGTTTCATTAAAAGATATGTTACAGCATATTTATGGAAATAAGTCAATTTTAAGAATCCACGATCGTCCAAATTTATTTATGAAAGAATTAAAAATGTATATAGAGTATTTTAGAAATGAAATTGAAACAATTTCCGGAGAAATAAGTGCGAATCAGATTAAAAAATGGAATACTTTTAAAAGCAATATTTTAGAAGGAATCGACTATTATCAAAATCTGTTTTCACACACTTTATATTTTAAAAATGATGAAGAGAGAATGAAAAATCAATTTGATTTTTATAAATCAGAATTAAATTCAATTCAAATACCAATATCAAAACTAGCTTAAATAACAAAACCCCGATTGATGAAATCGGGGTTTTGCTTATCATTTATTATAGGATTAAATCTTATTCTTTTTTCTTTTTGCTGCCATCAATAATAGCTCCTGTTCCGGCTCCAACACCAGCTCCGGCCAAACCGCCAATTATGGCTCCTTCTCCTTTTTTCTTGCTGACTGCGGCACCTGTAATTGCTCCAACTCCGGCACCAATCACTGCACCTTTTGCAGTAGAACTCCAGCCTTTCTTTTTAGCAGGAGCCGCTGTAGTTGTAGTTGTTGCATCCTGACGCACTACGACAACTTTTTGTGCTTCTGCTTTTCGTGCTTCTTCTGCTTTTTCTTTTTCCTCCTGCAGATTAGCCATTTCTGTTTTCATCGAATCAATGATTCTTTGTTTGTTAATTTCGACTTTCATTGAATCGATACTGGCCTGCTTCGCTTTCTCAATATCAGCTTTTCCCTGATTTTGACAAGAAATTACAGTTAATGCGACTAATAAAGAATATAACGCTTTCATAATTGTATTTTTTAAAAAAATTATAAAACAAAGTAAAACAGAATGCCTTAATAATATGTTACAAAATTTTGAAGAAATTTTACAGAATTAAATTAAACTGCATCATTTTGCTAAAATTCCCTTTTTTAGAATCTGTCCAAAATCATACATATCTTCAAAAGAGCAATACAAAGGAACTGGTGCCAGACGAATAACATTGGGCTCGCGCCAGTCTATAATTACGCCGTTTTTCATCAAATAATCGAATAAGCTTCTTCCTTCTCCGTGTAAAAAAACAGATAATTGAGACGCTCTTTCTTCAGGATTTGAAGGTGTTATAATTTCGAAATTACTATCAACTTCCTTATCAATTTCATGGAGTATAAATTCCAGATAAGAGGTAATTTTATCTCTTTTGGTGATTAAGGCATCCATTCCTACCTCGGCAAACATTTCTACAGAAGCTAAATAGGGAGCCAAAGAAAGTACCGGCAAATTACTGATCTGCCAGCCACCCGCACCTTCAACTGGATCAAAATTAGGTTCCATTTTAAATCGGCGCTCTTTATTATGTCCCCACCAGCCTGCAAATCTTGGCAAGTCTGAATTATGATGTCTTTCATGAACAAAACACCCGGAAGCATTTCCTGGACCTGAATTCATATATTTATAACTGCACCAGGCAGCGAAATCTACATTCCAGTCGTGAAGTTCTAATTTTATATTTCCAGCAGCGTGAGCTAAATCCCAACCTACTTTTGCACCAGCTTTTTGTCCGGCTGCAGTAATGGTTTTAATGTCGAAAACCTGCCCAGTATAATAATTTACGCCTCCAATTAAAACCAAAGCCAACTCGTCACCAACTTCTTCAATTTTTGCCAGAATATCTTCAAGTCTAATATTGTGTTCCCCTTCGCGGCGTTTTATTTCTACAATAGCATCTTCCGGTTTATATCCATGAAAATGAACCTGGCTTTGAAACATATACTGATCTGAAGGAAAGGCTTTTTCCTCGCAGATAATTTTATAACGGGTTGCAGTAGGCTGATAGAAAGAAACCATCAGCAAATGAAGGTTTACAGTCAGGGTATTCATAACCGTAACTTCTGAAGGCAGGGCACCTACAATTTTACTTAAAGATTCCGGGAATCTTTCCTGATAATCCCACCATGGCTTTTCTGCATAAAAATGACCTTCTACCGCAAGATGTGCCCAGTCATTCATTATTTCATCAATATAGGATTTGGTTCTTTTGGGCTGTAATCCTAAAGAATTTCCTGTGAAATAAATAACACGTTTACCATCTACTTTAGGAAAAATAAACTGATCCTGGTAATGATTTAAAACGTCTTGTGAGTCAAGTTGTTTTGCGAATTCGCGTGTATTTTGAAAAGTCATTGTTTTTGTTTTGCCTGCTAAAATAACAATTTTTGTTTGTTTTGTTTAAAGTTTCAGGTTTCATGTTGATATTCTGTGCGTGATTTACCGCAAAGGGCGCAAGGATTTTCTTGTTCAGTTTATGTTTGCCTTATGAAAAAGAACGCAAAGCTTTGCGAACTTAGCGTTTGTAAACGTTATTCTTGATAAAAAATCCTTGCGAACTTTGCGGTTAATTTCACTACAAACCTGAAACCATAAAAAACAAAAAACCCGACAGGTTTTAAAACCTGTCGGGTCTGGATCTGAGCTAAAATCAGATTATAGAATTAACATCGCATCTCCGTAAGAATAAAACTTATATCCTTCTTTGATTGCTTCATCGTAAGCTTTTTTCATTAAATCATGTCCACAAAAAGCTGAAATCATCATTAATAATGTTGATTTTGGCGTATGGAAATTAGTAATCATACAGTTTGCAATACTAAAATCGTGAGGAGGAAAGATAAATTTATTTGTCCAGCCTTCGTAAGGATTCAAAGTATTTGCAGAAGAAACAGAACTTTCAATTGCACGCATAGAAGTTGTTCCTACTGCACAAATACGTTTTTTCTTTGCTTTTCCTTCATTTACTATATCACAAGCTTCCTGAGTTATAATTAATTCCTCAGAATCCATTTTGTGTTTTGATAAATCTTCCACCTCAACTGGGTTAAAAGTTCCTAAACCTACGTGTAAAGTCACCTCAGCAAAATTTACTCCTTTGATTTCCAGTTTTTTCAAAAGGTGTTTTGAGAAGTGCAAACCAGCTGTTGGTGCTGCTACAGCTCCCTCTTCTTTTGCATAAATCGTCTGGTATCTGTCTGCATCTTCGGGAGTTACTTCACGGTTGATATATTTAGGGATTGGAGTTTCTCCAAGTTCTGTCAATTTATTTCTGAATTCCTCATAAGAACCATCATATAGAAAACGTAAAGTTCTTCCACGAGAAGTCGTATTATCAATTACCTCAGCAACTAAAGAGTCATCATCGCCAAAATAAAGTTTATTACCAATTCTGATTTTACGTGCCGGATCAACCAAAACATCCCAAAGACGCTGTTCTGAGTTTAGTTCTCTCAATAAGAAAACCTCTATTCTGGCTCCTGTTTTTTCTTTATTTCCGTACAAACGCGCCGGGAAAACTTTTGTATTATTAAGAATTAAAACGTCTCCGTCATCAAAATAATTGATTACGTCTTTAAACATTTTATGCTCGATAGTGTTTTTTTTACGGTCAATTACCATTAAACGGGACTCGTCTCTGTTTTCTGCCGGGAATTCAGCCAAAAGTTCTTTTGGTAAGTTGAAATTGAAGTGTGATAATTTCATATTGGAATATAAGATTTTAAAATGTCTATTTTAGATTTATGTACCTAAAAATTTAAATCGCCTGCAAATATACGATTGTGAAACAGGCGTTGTCAAGTGTTTTGCCGTTTATTTTCAAAAGTCGTTGATTCAGTGGCGTTTCGACAACATTAAAAAACGTTTTTCTACCATATAAGCGATATAAGTTCATTTAATTTGAATGCTTGAAAAATTAGTTTGGCTAAAGCCGAAAAACTAATCATAAAAAAACCTCCAATTAAAAATGGAGGTTATTCAATTATGCTCATTTTATTTAAATGAACTTATATCGCTTATATGGTTTAAAAGCTTTACAGTTCTGAAACTTCAAAGTCTAATTGTTTTAAATCATTCCAGAAATCCGGATATGATTTTGAAACTACTTCTGCATTTTCGATAATAATTGGAACTTTTAAGGCCAAAGGCGCAAATGCCATTGCCATACGATGATCGTTATAAGTGGCAATTTTCACATTATGATTAATTGTATCAGAAAGTCCTAAAGTCAAACTATCATTTGTCACCGAAATATTGGCTCCTAATTTTGTAAGCTCGATTCGGAGTGCTTCAAGCCTGTCTGTTTCTTTGATCTTTAAAGTATGAAGCCCTGTTAAATGACAGCCAATTCCTAATCCTAAACAAGTAACCACAATCGTTTGAGCAATATCAGGTGTATTATTAAGATCAAAATTTACTGTTTCAAGTTTAAAATCTGGCTGTCTTACTAATGTCATTTTATTTGCTTCGAAAGTAGTTTTGACACCCATTTTTTCATAAATAGAAACCAAAGCCGAATCTCCCTGTAAACTATTTTCCTTATAACTGCTCAAAGTTATCGATGCCTCATCAGCCAACGCTGCCAGACTGAAAAAATAGGATGCGGAGCTCCAGTCAGATTCAACAACTATTTCTTTTGAGACAACTACCTCCTTTGGATACACTTTAATTACGTTTCCTTCAAAACTGGTTTGAATATCCAGATCATTCAGCAAAGCCAAAGTCATTTTAATATACGGAATCGAAGTAATTTCTCCCTCTAAAATAAGCTCTAATCCATTCTCTAATTTTGAAGCCACTAACAAAAGAGCCGAAATATACTGACTGCTCACATTTGCAGCCAGGCTTACTTTTGAAGCGGTTACTTTTTTTCCTTTAATTCTGATTGGCGGATATCCCTCTTCTTTTTCATATGAAATTTCAACACCCAATTGTGCCAAAGCTTCTACCAAAATTTTTATCGGGCGTTCCTGCATTCTGCTTGAACCTGTCATTACAACTTCACGTCCTTCGTTTACTGCAAAATAAGCCGTTAAAAAACGCATCGCTGTCCCGGCATGATGAATATCTACAATCTCATCATTTCCCACAAGGGCTTTTTGCATTACCTCACTGTCATCAGAATTAGAAGTATTAGCAAGGGTTATATTTGGAAAAAGTGCCTTTAAGAGCAATAAACGATTGGTTTCGCTTTTTGATCCTGTAACAGCAATTTGACCTTGTAAGTTTTTATGGTTGGTTTGAAGTAATAAATTCATCTATATAATTAATAAGTTGTAAATTATGAATCATGAATAATTAAAAACATAATTCAGACGCGCAATTTACCACTCCCCATTCATAATTCAAAATTGAAAACTCATAATTCAAAACTTATGAGTGATATTTCACAATTATTTCAATTTATCGTTGTTTTTGTGACGATCCTTATCCCTAACCGATTTTAAATCCATTTTTTTATCAAAAGCAGCCTGTAAATCAATTCCTGTTTGATTAGCCAGGCATAAGACTACAAAAACAACATCGGCAAGTTCTTCGCCTAAATCTTTGTTTTTATCACTTTCTTTTTCTGATTGTTCCCCGTATCTACGCGCAATAATCCTCGCAACTTCACCTACTTCTTCTGTAAGTTGTGCCATATTGGTTAATTCATTAAAATAACGGACACCATGTTCTTTTATCCAGGTATCAACGTCTAATTGTGCGTTTTTCAAATCCATTACTATATTTTTTTAAGAATAATTTTTTCGCCTTGACTTGTGATTATTTTTTGAAAAATTTCTTTTAAGCCATCGTACTGATCTGCTGCAAAAATACTACTGTTAATTTCTGTTGAGCAAACAATCTGAATTTTGTTTCCTTCATTATTAATATTAAATCTATACAAAATTCCATTATTCTCAGCTACAATCTGAATAGGTTTTGGCAATGCCTCAATACTATATCCTTCAGGAATTTCAAGATTTATATTTAATTTTTCCTGACTGGGATACCCAAAATACACGGGCATTTGTCTTTTCTCCTGATTAAAATAATTTTTAGTTGTCGTAAAAAACAGCATCGGGGATATAAACATTTTGTCTCCAATAATTTCACATTGATTTTCTGAAATAAAGTCGAATGCTTCAATAACAGGCTTTTCGACATTTGTTTTTATATTTTCAACTGCATAATTTGAAATTTTAGCATTTTCTAATTGTTCTTCTAATTTTTCCAGATAATTCCCGGTACTTTTGTTTGCATTTGCAATTCTAAAACGATAAGCATCATAGTCGAGTTTATGATTTCGGATTTTACCTTGAAGTACTCCTGAATTATTGATTTTAGCAATCATCATCACATTTTCTTTTGACTGTGTAGCTGGAACCAAATTTATTTCTTCAGAAGATCCGTCTGATTTTATAAGTCTTCCTTTCCAATTCAATACATTTAATGGCAGAATATCAGGAGAAGTAAATTTATGCGAGGCGTCTAATAAAATTTGTTTTCCATCAATTTCCGCAGCAGCAATAACATAATTAAACCCGGTTCTTGTGGGATATACCGGAGTACCGTTCTCAATAGTACTAACTAACACAGGATTTGCTTTGATACCTGCGAACTGAAGCATATTAATTAGAATAAAATTAATTTCGGCTACGTTACCCGTTTGGTTTTTATAGGCTTCTTTTACTCCTTTGTCAGTATAATAATCATTCTTTTCGTCCCAGTTCATTTTATTCTGGACAAATTTAAAAATGACATTCAGTCTTTCCTCTGGTGAATTAATATCAATCAATATTCGATTTAGATCTTCCGTTAAAAACATTTTCTCATTGAGTTGCTTCCCAAAATTTTCATTTTTAAAAATTGTTGTAGCAACTCCCTCCCAGGTTTGTGCATAATCTTTGACAGGCTGTTCTGGTAAACGAACCCTTTCCAGTTCATGTCGAATTGAAATTCTGTAATTTTCAAGATTATCTACATAGAGCTCCTCTATAAGAGCCGGAATATCTTTGCATGAATAGACCGCATCGATCTGCCTATAATTAAATGATCTGGATTGATTATATTCATTGGTAAAGTTCTGGTGTCCTCCAACCATTTTAGATTCTGAAGCAATATTCTGGTATCCGATTAGTAATGGTTTATAAATATAAAACTCAGGGATTTCTGTTTTGTATTGAAAATAATTTACCGGTACATCATACTGACATTGGAAATCGGGAAAATTGACAATGTTTTCAGACTTTAAAATGTATTTGAATTCCAGAATTGAACCCACTTTTACATTAGGAAAAGTAATTGTTTTTTCATTCCAGTATTTATTTACATTGGTTTTAAAAACTCCCTGTCCATCTAATTTAGTTTTTATAATATTTTTATTTTCAATATTATAAGTAAAAGCATTAGAAAATTCCAAATAATCCTTATTCATATTTTCATATCCTACATAGTACTTTACTTTTTGATTGGCCCAGCTAAGTCCTTCCTTTTTATATATTTTAATTTTAAATTCATAAACATGATTTGCTGTAAAACCGTTTTTTATATCGTAAATAAAAAAAGTTTTGGCTTTTTTAAACAATATAGCTGCAGGAGCAGAACTGTCTTTTGGATGAACTGTTTCTTCTAATTCTGCAACTGTTACTTTTCCTAACTCGTAATTTTGGGCTTTGACAGTAATAGAAGTAAGAATTAAAATTATCGAAATAATTATGGCGTATAATTTCATTTTAAATTTTCTTTAAAACAATTTTCTCGCTTTCTTTTGCAATCATTGCTTTATAGTAATCTTTTAGCATTTCATATTGCTGTGTTGATACAATTGCTTCATTAATTTGATGAGAAATTACCATCTGAAGCGTATTTTCATTAGCTGCAATATTAAACTTGAAGGAGCCTAAGTTATCTTGCATGGTCATTGCAGCTGGCGCAGGAAGTGTTTCGACTGCATAGCCATCAGGAATTTTAATTGTGATGTTATATTTGTCCATAAATGGAAATCCAAAATCAACAGGATATTCTCTTGTTTCCTGATTAAATGGGTTCTTTTCAGTAGAAAAGAATAACATTGGACTAACATATATTTTACCCCCTATTACTTCACATAAATTATTTCCCGTAAACGAATAGGTTTCTATAATAGGTTTCAAAATCTCTTTTTCGTTTGTTTTTGAGTAGTCGCTGATTTCTATTTTATTATTTTTGTTTTCAAGTTTTTCCAGATATTCATCTTCTTTTGTACTAAAAATATTTTTTCTTGTAATCATGGCGTTATAATCTGTACATTGTCTTCTTGCCTGTCCTGTCACTTTACCTTCAGGATCAATATTATAAGTCAAAAAAACAATATCATTAGACGCCTTCTTAGGCATTAGGTCGATTTCCTGAGAAGTCCCGTCCTTTCTTATTAATCTTCCCTGCCAGTTTAAAGTTCTAAGCGGTAAAACATTAGGAATAGAAAATTTATCAGATGCATCTAATAATATATAGCCATTTTCAGTTTCTACTGCTGCAATTACATAGTTGTAGGCTGTTCTGTTAGGGAATAATGCTACCCCGTTCGATCTTGTACTAACCAAAACCGGATTTGCAGTTAAACCCGAATGACGTAACATTGCTGTTAGCATTAAATTTATCTCGGCAATATTTCCTGATTTTTCCTGATAGGCTTTACGTACTCCTTTATCACAGCTGTAGCCATAATATTCATTCCATTTTACATTTGATTTAACATGATTTAAAATAATTAATATTTTCTCCTCAGGGTTTGTTACTCCTGCTAGTAATGCTTTTAAATCATCTTCAAAATATCCTGTCTTGTTTAATTCAGGACCAAAATCATCATACTCATAAATTGTCTTGGCTACTGAATTCCAATTAGTAGAAAAAGTTTTTATTGGACTATTAGGAAACTTAACAATTGATAGTTCCTGCTCCAGGCTGGAGGTATAATTATCTATGTTATTGACAAAAGATTCCTCTTTCATCGCTGGCAAATCTTCAGCGATATAAGTTGTTTCAGCTTCCACATAATCTATTTTATTCTGAGAAAACTCGGTTTTTATTGGACCTGCGAATCCTCCTGCTGAATACCTTTCTTTAGAATTTATCAGGATTGATTTATTGTTTTTTTCTGCATTAACTTTAGGAAACACATATCCCTTTTGTCTAACATTAAAAATATAATATTCCGGAATGTAAGTTACATACTTAGAATAATTTACCGGAATACTGGTTTGAAAAGCCCAGTCACGCATCATTGTGATGTTAGATGTTCTGATTGTATAACTGTATTCTAGCACTGATCCTTCTTTTACATTAGGCATTGCAATTTTCTTTCTTGACCTGTACTTATTTACTTCTTCATTAAAAATACCATCACTTTTGAGTTTGGTTTTTTCTATTTTTCCGTTGACTAAATTAAAAGTACACACATCCGAAAAATCAACTTTTTCCCTGGAATCATTACTTGCATTGTAGTATACCACACTTTGGTTTGCCCAGTCATAGCCTTCTTTTTTATATATTTTAATGCGCGCTTCAACATGCGTGATTAAAACAAATCCGTCTTGTTGGTTATATTCAATTGTGGCTGTCCCCTTTTTGTACAATATCGCTGCAGCCGCAGATGAATCTTTTGGATGCATTTTCTGCTCTAGTTCAGCAATAGATACTTTTCCTAATTTAAATTCCTGTGCTGTTGTTTTAGAAAGAATAAAAAACACAACTAAAAAACTGAAAAATTTAATAAACTTCATTGGGTTTGTTTTGATGATTATGATTAGTTTCTGGTTAGTATAATTTTGGCATTATCATTTTTTGATACCTGCTCCATAAAAAGACGGTATTCATCATATTCTTTGTTGGAATATTTTCCTTTATTTAAAAACATAGAGCGTTTGTAAGTAAGTTTATTATCTTCCTTTTTGATAATTTCTGTTTTATATTCGCCAAATTTCCCTTTTAATTCAAAGTTCGAAGGAAGAAATTCAATTGAAAATCCGGCTGGAAGATTAACTTCAATTTCATCTGTATCTAAATAACCACGCTGAATCTGAAAAGGATTTTTACGATTTCGGATGCGCTTGACATTACTTTTGCTTTGATTAAAAACATCTACCGGAAAAATCATTTTATTAGCCGAAATGACACCATAATTCGTTGCACTTACCTCTATATCTTCAGTAAAACGAATCTTTTGTTTATCATTTGTAAAAGTTATTTTCCCTAATTTTAAATTATTAATGTTACTCCAATATTCTTTATAATGTGCTTCTTTTTCTGTAGGCTGTAAAATTTCAGTCCTGGACTTTGAACTGTATTGAGAACCTTCTGAAGTTATAAAAATATGACCAGAAAGATTACCATTTTCATCAATACTATAACTTCCTTTATCTGTTTGGGTATTTCCTTTATCATCATATATTTTAGTCCTCACAATTACGCCACCTTCAGGCTTCACGACCAAAACATCCCTGTCATCTGTAAAAGTACCCTGATAACCAAATGGATCATCCTGGCTTGTACATTCCAAAAAAGTATAATTATCTCCATTTGGAACTGCCAGTATCATATGGTTTCCCTGCATTGAGACAAAATCAGACTGAATATTGGACTTGTAGCGATCACCATATAAAATAGTATTATAAGAGGGAACATCAACCGCTTGTAAAAGAGCCTTAGTATAATTGGATAATGCTTTACAATCACCATATCCCAAGCGATCTACATCTGTAGCCAGCATAGGTTTCCATCCCCCAATCCCTATAGCAATATTCACATATCGTGATTTTTTCTGTACATAATCATACACAATTTTTGCTTTTTCGACAGGGTCTTTTTCGTTTCCGACAAGTGCTTTGATTTTAGTCTTAGTTTCTTCCGGCAGCTCAGTAGTACCTGTTAGAATTTTATCTCCATACCATTTACCAAAAGCTTCCCACGTTGTTGCTGTCCCGTCTACTCCTTCTAAGTGAAATTTTTCAAGTCCCATCATAATTCTCGGATAAAGATCACGTGAAGACGGGCTAAGATCTTCAGCCTTCTGAGCTAAAATATTAATGGCCTCGTAACTTAGCCTGGTATCTGTATCAGCCGTTTTTTTAATATTAAATCCTGAAAAATAAAACTCCTTCTTTTTAAACCCAAGATTATTCGGAAAAGTAACATTTAATACACTTTTCTCGACACTAAGATAATACCCTCCTAAAAAATACCATTGTGGTATAAAAGCGGTATTGGAAGTTTCCGTTTCGCAGCTATAAACAATAGTAAAGGGATATGAAACTGGCGTATAATTTAAATAAACTACTCGGTTATCTGAAAAAAGGGTGCTTCCGCTTACAGCACTTTGGTCTATAAAATCTTTTTCTTTTGATCTTTTTGATTTCTTTCCCAAAAGCATCATAAACAATGGCTTCGATACTTTTAATTGAGGTTGTTTTATCATAGTGCTGATAAGCATCAATATCATTTAACCCTTTTTCATTCAAAACCGACACCACTTTTTGGATTTTGATATTCATACTTCTTTGGGAAGCAATCGTAATATCCATTTGATCCAAACGCACAACGGCATTGGCATTTTCTTTGAGACTGTCTTTAATTATAAAAATTGGATAAGTATTTTTCTGAGCTGAAGAAATTGCAGTAAACAACAGAAAAAACAAGACGTAAAAAGGGGTTTTCATTAGTAAGTATTTTCGCCAAATATATATTATTTTCCGAAACACTTTAACAAATATTTAATAATTTTACTCCTTGTTTTTGCTATCCATTACAATCGTTACAGGACCATCATTTAACAGCCTGACTTTCATATCTGCACCAAAAATTCCGGTTTGTACTTTTTTATTGAATTCTTTCTCCAAAGACTTTATGAAGTTTTCATACATCGGAATCGAAAAGTCTGGCTTTGAAGCTTTTATATACGAAGGGCGGTTTCCTTTTTTTGTTGATGCGTGAAGCGTAAACTGACTTACGACAATAATTTCTCCGTCAATATCCTGAACCGAACAGTTCATTACATCATTCTCATCTCCAAAAATTCTCATTTTAATTATTTTACCGGCGAGCCAGTCAATATCTTCCTGCGTATCTGCATCTTCAATGCCAACTAAAACCAATAATCCTTTTTGAATTTTAGCAACTATTTCCTGATCAACGGTTACTGATGCTTCTGAAACTCTTTGGATTACTATTTTCATTAAAATTGTGAATTATTGTGAATAGGTTAGATGCACTGCTGAGCATATCTACATCTCCAATTTGGGATTTGGGATTTTATATAGAAAAAGGAATATTGAAATTTATTATTTCCTAGTTTCATCACTAGCTGCACGATCTTCACCATAAGTATCGGTACGATAATGCTCCTCATCTCCTTCGAGAATTTTAAGATAACTATTATAGCGGGACCAGGCAATTTCGTCTTTTTCTAAAGCTGCTTTTATGGCGCAATGTGGTTCTTCCTTGTGCAAACAGTTGTTAAACTTGCATTGATCTTTCAATTTGAAGAATTCCGGAAAATACCCACTGATTTCTTCTTTTTCCATATCCACGATTCCAAAACCTTTTATTCCCGGCGTATCTATTATCCTGGCATCAAAAGACAAATCATACATTTCTGCAAAAGTAGTAGTATGCTGACCTTGTTTGCTTTGTTCTGAAATTACAGTAGTTTTAAGATGAAGACTTGGTTCCATAGCATTTACCAAAGTTGATTTTCCAACTCCCGAATGTCCGGAAAACATACTTACTTTTCCAACCATCATTTCTTTAAGTTGGTCAACACCTTTATTTTCTGTAGAAGAAATTCTCAGACATTTATATCCAATTTCAGAATAAATGTGCTGCAAATAAAGCTGATCGTCTAAAGTTTGCTCATTTAGAGTATCTATTTTATTAAAGATTAGGATTGCTTCGATTCCGTAAGCTTCAGCCGTAACCAAAAAACGATCAATAAAACTTGTAGTTGTTGGCGGATTATCAATAGTAACCAGTAAAAAAACCTGATCAATGTTAGATGCAATGATGTGAATCTGTTTAGACAAGTTGACCGATTTACGAACGATATAGTTCTTTCTTTCGTGGATATTATGAATGGTTCCCGTAACTGCATCTGAAGTTTTGTCCAGTTCATAATCTACAATATCGCCTACAGCAATAGGATTGGTACTTTTTATACCTTTTATTCTGAATTTCCCTTTCATACGGCATTCCACAAAATCTCCATTTTCAGATTTTACGGTATACCAGCTTCCTGTAGATTTATAAACGAGTCCTGTCATTCAATTCAAATTGTTGATTTTAGATTTCTGATTTTAGATTTATTTCTTAATCTAAAAACAAAAGGCAAAATTACGTTTTTAGAATTGAACAACGCAACTTCGCCTTTTAAAATTAAAATCTATCCTTTGAATTTGGTATTCTTACCAAATAATTTCAGCTAGTACATCGTCCTCCTTTACTTTCCCAAGCTGAATTGTTTTCAAAACTTTAGTAGTTTTTCCGGCTTTAGTTGTATAAATTTCTACCATAATTGTTGCCGGACCATTTTCTGTTAATTGTGTTTCGCCAAAATAATTGGTTTTAATCTGGTATTTCCCTTTAATTGCATTTCGAATCAAATACTGCTCTGGTCCATAACCTTGCGTAAAATCTTTTTGAAAATCTCGCTCCGGCTTCTGTTGTTGTATGACTGTAATAACATTCTTCTCCATTTGGCTCAATTACGTGAAGGTCTAAATCTACATCCATCTGATTCCAGTTCATTATAATTCTAATATCAACAGACATTTTATCCAAATATTTTTTATCTAATTTTTCAACTTTCAAACCTGAATGTTCAATTAGCATTCGATTCAAATCCATCAGAATAATATCTTCAACTCCTTGATAATGTCCGCTCATTTCACCATAATAATTTACTTCTAAAGCTTTAATCAATTCATCAAAAGCTTCCTGATATTTTCCAGCATCTTCAAGAGTTAAAGCATAATCACGTAAACTCTGCGGTTCATGAGTTCTCCATTTTACGACTTGTTTTGCAGTAAATACAGCATCCTCATAATCTTTCCACTGGCGTAAAGTATAAGTCAGTGTTTTATAAAGCTGATGATTTTCTAATCCTAAATCAGCAATATTGCTAATAACCTGCAATGCTTTTTTTACATCTCCCTGATTATAGAAAAAGTGTGCTACATCAAAATAAAAACTCGGATTTCTTTCCTGTGCTTTTCTTAATTCGAAATACAAATCATATTGTTTTTCTTTTGGTGCCGATGCCAAAGCTTTTAAATATAAGCGATCTGGGTTCCAAGCATTTGGCTGATCTTGAACTGCTGAAGTTTTAAAGTATGCGCGTCCCAGACTTATCGTGTCTGAAATAACTTCTCCAGATTTTATATCTCCATCACGATATACCGCAACGCCTTCAACTTTACCTGCTAATGCTTGTGCTAAGTTGTTTGTTATCCCGGAAACAATACGCTTTTGAGTACTATATCCCATTACTATTTCTTCTTTCAATTTTTTATCTGACTCAGAATTAGCTACATTAGGCGCAACAAATCGAACCTGATCCACTTTTGGTGCAGATGGTGGAGAAGCTGTATTATAAACATTATTATCTTCTTGCACTATCTCCATTACTGGTCCTGAGCCAACAGGTTCGTCAACGGTCATAACAGCATCCGGATCACCCTTAATGGTTTCATAAGCTTCACGTTTCTTATTTTTAGATCTTGGTAAAACTTTTGGAGCCACATATTTCAAATCTTTTTTCCACCATGAATTTAATCCTGTAAAATAACTATCAATATTTTCCCAGTTATTTTTTTGTTTGGCCAGACTGGTATCCTGTTCCTGCTTTTTGATTTTATCAAATTCGGCACGTAATTCGGCCGGCGGAATAATATCATACATAATATAATCACGAATATTTTCTAAAACAATCAGCGATGTATTCTTGGTAATGATTCCGTATTTCTTCCCTAAAGTTTCTATTTCCTGAGCATTTTTGTCATATTGCAATTCCAGATTCGCAATTTTTTTCTGAGCCCAGAGTTTTTCGATATTGACCTGATTGGTATTTTGAACAGCATTGTCTACAGTTATCTTTCTTTCTAAAACAGCATCATCTCCATTACCAAATAACAATGTAATTTCATTTTTTGGATTTAATGAAATACCAGAAAAACTAAAACTACCTGAAACTGCAGTTCCTTCCATAGGAAAAAAATCAGTAATCAAAAGATTTTCCTTTATACCTAAGAATTTCAGATTCGTCTTAACCAATTTATCCAAAGCATTTTCTGTACTTAACTGATTCAGATTAATAAAATTTCCACCCGTTTCTGAAGCTGTATAATTTAAAAAAGCAAAGTCAGCCGATACAGAAGATGAAATCGTAAATACCGGTTTTTTAGTTTTAGGAAATGAATTTTCACTCAAAGAAGATAATCCGTCTGTAGAAAACAGATACTGATCATGATTTGCAAAACTTAACTGCGAGTAACGTGTTCCGCCGTCATATTTTGTGTTTTCTAAAACCGTTTTTAATTCACTCCAATTTCCATTAGAAATAATAAACTCTCTTTGCTTTTCAAAAGTGTAATTCAAAAAGTATAAAGTCACTTTTGTATTTTGTATCTTTTGAAAATAAGAGTCCAGAAAATCCAGTTCCTTTTTCAAATCACGTGTCTGACAACTTAGTGAATTATCCCAGATTAAACCAATTGAAGACGGAATTTTTCTTGCTTTCGTAATTCCTTCAGTAAAGGCATTTCCATAAAAATAATACTGACCACCTACATCCTGAGTCAAAACGCCTGGTTCATTATTTTGTATTGGAACTTCAAAAACGATCTTTTCTTCAGGCTGATAATTTTCTTTCTCAAAAGAAGCTTCAAAAGACTGATTCCATTTTGAAAAAGAAATTCTGGACGACTTTTCGATAATCTTTGGTGAAGTTGCAGCTCCAATAACAGAAATCTTCACTGAAAATTTATCTAATTTCTTAGGATAACGGCTTACCAATTGATACGCCAGATTATTTTTATCTGAAGCTGAAAGTTCTTCTTCGTACCCAATAATTACGATTCTTTCTCCGTTTGGCATTAACGGATAAATTCTTGTTCTAAAATTATTCCCGTCTACTTTTTCCAATAATCCCGGATCAACTCTTCGATGCTCAATCGCTTCAAAAACCTGTTTCCCTTTATTTTTATTTACCGGAACAGCTTCGCGCATTTTGCCGTTAATATCAATTGCATACCTCGAAACCGAAACATTTTCGGGCAATGGAAAAATAAGTTCCGCCTCCATTTGACGGGTTCCCGAATTAAAAAAATGCATTTCGGCTGTAGTGCAAGCAATATTTCCAACCACCTTGACATTAACAAGAAGCTGACTCATCCTGACTTTTTCAGCTTCTGCTCCTTTGACCGTCATCTCTGGACTTTGTGCAAAAGTTTTGGTTCCGAAAAACAACAAAAGATAGAATAATAATTTCAAACTGGCTTGAAAATTTTCTGGCTTAAACATTTTTGATTTCATGACTCGAAAGTTAAGATTGTATTTCATTATAGAGATCAAAAAAACTAAAAAGGTTGGGAAGAAAAAACTTTATTTCCAAAAAAATAATATTGAAACTGTATAAGCAATATAAGTTCATTAAGCAAAAAAATCCCCACCGCAGGAGCGATGGAGATTCTCAAAAACAATTTATTATAAAATGATATAAAAAAACTTTAAATCATAACTTGCAAAAACTTAAATTAACTTATATCACTTATATGGTTTAAAATTCAATTATGCGTTGAAAATTTTCTCCTGGTGACCAATACTTTCCTGATGAATCGCTTTGAACATTCTCAAAACAAACTCTTCAGTAAGACCTTTTTTCTCGCCTTCCAAAATCATTTTTCCTAAGATTTCGTTCCAACGGCTGTTTTGAAGAATTGCAACGTTAGCATCTTTTTTTACCTGACCAATTTCGTCAGCTACTTTCATACGTTTTCCTAAAAGCTCTAATAAGTTAGCATCAAGTACATCGATATTAGCTCTTAGTTTTGTCATTTTTTGACTGTACTCATCTGTAGTATCATCCGTTTTTCTGATCGTCAAATCTTTAATGATTTGTTTCAAAGTATCCGGAGTAACCTGTTGAGCAGCATCAGACCAAGCGTTGTCAGGATCGATATGAGTTTCAATAATCATACCGTCGTAGTTCAGGTCTAAAGCCTCTTGCGTTACTTCGAAAATCATTTTACGATCTCCAGTAATGTGAGATGGATCGATGATTAATGGTAAATCAGGGAATTTATTTTGTAATTCGATAGCAATCTGCCATTCCGGAATGTTTCTGTATTTTGTTTTTTCGTAAGTAGAGAAACCTCTGTGGATAACTCCTAACTTTTCGATACCTGCCATGTGTAAACGCTCAACACCACCTAACCATAACGCTAAATCCGGGTTTACAGGGTTTTTCACCAAAACAATTTTATCAGTTCCTTTCAAAGTATCAGCAATTTCCTGAACTGCAAAAGGGTTTGCTGTTGTACGTGCACCAACCCATAAAACGTCGATATCGTATTCTAAAGCCAGTTTACAGTGAGCAGCAGTCGCAACTTCAGTTCCCATTAATAAACCAGTTTCAGCTTTTGCTTTTTGTAACCATTTTAATCCAATTTCACCAATACCTTCAAATCCTCCCGGACGCGTTCTTGGTTTCCAGATTCCTGCTCTGAACACGCTTACTTTAGAATCCTTCAATTCGTGAGCAATTTTCAAAACCTGATCTTCCGTTTCTGCACTACAAGGTCCAGCTATCACAAGTGGGTGATCTAAATTGAAATCTTCTAACCACTTTCTCATTTCTTTCTTATTTTCCATCTTTATTATAGTTTACTTTTTAATTGTTAATCCGTTTAATATCTCTTTTATTTTATTTGTACTTTCCATTTCTTCAAAAATGGCATTGTAATTTTCTTCTTTCAACAAATCCCTAAACCGACTGAGATTTGAAATATAAGCTTCTAATGTTTCCAGAACGTGTTCCTTATTCTGCTTAAAAATCGGTGTCCACATAGCCGGCGAACTTTTTGCTAAACGAACCGTGCTTTCAAATCCGCTTCCCGCCATGTCAAAAATATCCTGCTCGTCTTTTTCTTTATTCATCACCGTTTTCCCGAGCATAAACGAACTAATGTGCGACAAATGCGAAACGTAAGCTATGTGCTTATCGTGCGAAACCGGATCCATATATCGAATTCTCATTCCAATTTCTGCAAAAAGTTTTAATGCTTTCTCCTGCAATTTAAAAGTGGTTTTTTCCACTTCGCAAATAATATTTGTTTTTCCCTGAAACAATCCTCTTATTGCTGCCGATGGACCGGAAAACTCTGTTCCTGCAATTGGATGTGTAGCAATAAAATTTCTCCTTTTCGGGTGATTGGCTACTGCGTCACAGATTGGTTTTTTAGTCGATCCTACTTCAAAAACAATTGTTTTGTCTCCAACCGCATCCAGTACTTTTGGCAAAACCGTCAGTGCCACATCAACCGGAACCGAAACAATTACAAAATCGGCATCTGCCAAATCTTCAAAGTTCCCTTCCTGATCGATGACTCCCAAATCAATTGCTTGCTGCAAATGATTTTCGTTCTTATCGATCCCAAAAATAGTCGCATCAGGATGTTCTTCTTTGATGTCCAGCACCATTGAGCCACCTATTAACCCTATTCCTATTACGTATACTTTCATCTTTATTTTTATTTGAAGCTAATTCCTGCTATCCGCTGTATCTTTTGTGTCGAACCCCGCCACAAAAGGATGCCGCTTCTATCAGGGCTAGGGCTTCTCGTTTTTTTCAAGACCTTTTACTTTTTTCGTCTTTTTTGTCATTTCGACGAAGGAGACCCGAGCGATAGCGAATAGGCGAAGCAAATCTTCGCAAATAGCTCCGCAACGAGAGTCTAATCTTTGTCGAGTTTCTCGTGGAGATCCCTCGTTCCTCGGGATGACAAACTGTAGCGAAAAAATCTAAAATCTTAATACTTAATTCTAAAGTCTTAATACTTAAAACCGATCAATCGCCTCCTGTATTTTCTCTTCTTTCACGCACAATGAGAATCGGATATATCCTTCACCGTTACTTCCAAAAATAGTTCCCGGCGTGATAAAAATATGCTTCTCATATAATATTTCGTCAATGAACTTCTCTGCTGATTCGATTCCTTCCGGAAGTTTTGCCCAGACGAATAATCCAACTCCTTCTTTGTAAACTTTACAACCTAGTTTCTCAGCCAGTTTTTCAGTTAATTCTCTTCGGCGTCTGTAAATTTTATTATTATCTTCAAACCAGGATTTATCACATTTCAACGCTGCGATGGCCCCTTTCTGAATACCGTAGAACATTCCGCTGTCCATGTTGCTTTTTACTTTTAGCACTGCATCAATAATTTCAGGATTCCCTAAAACCATTCCGACTCTCCAGCCCGCCATGTTGAACGTTTTACTAAGTGAATTCAATTCTAAAGCCACCTCTTTTGCGCCTTCAACCTGCAATAAACTCATCGGATTATCATTCAAAACAAAACTATACGGATTATCGTTGATCAATAATATGTTGTGTTTTTTAGCAAAAGCAACCAGTTTTTCAAATAACGCCAAACTTCCTCTCGCACCTGTTGGCATGTGCGGATAGCCCAGCCACATAATTTTCACTTTCGAAAGATCCAGTTTTTCTAAAGCTTCAAAATCCGGTTCCCAGGCGTTTGCTTCTTTCAAATCATAATACACCGGAACTGCCTGAACCAAATTAGTTACCGAAGTATAAGTCGGATAACCCGGATTCGGAATCAAAACATGGTCACCCGGATTTAAAAATGCAAGCGAAATATGCATAATTCCTTCTTTCGAGCCCATCAATGGTAAAATCTCATTGTTCGGATTCAGTGCAACACCAAACTGATCTTTATAGAAATCCGCCATCGCCTGTCTCATTTCCGGTAATCCCTGATAACTTTGATAACCATGCCCGTTTTCGTCCTGAATTGCCGCAGCGACTGCTTCAATTACTGGTTTTGACGGACTCAAATCAGGGCTTCCAATTCCCATACTGATAATCGGTTTTCCTTCAGACATCAGTTGTCTCACTTCTCTCAATTTTGAGGAGAAATAGTACTCTTCAACTGTGTCTAATCGTTTTGCTGTTGTAATCATGATTTTTATAAATTCTCTTTTAGAGTTTTCTATTTTTAATCCCGAAGGATTGGAATTTGTTTTTTTAAAATTTGAAATTTCCTTTACAAAGGTTTTGTATTTCTATATTCCCCCAACACTTTAAAATACTCTGCCATTATATTCAATAATGCTTTTGCTTTTGCGTAATCTTCGTATTTCTCAAATGTTACATCTACGAAAAACGAATATTTCCAGGGTGTTTCAATTTTTGGAAGCGACTGGATTTTGGTCAAATTCAGTTTGCAGTCGCTCATTACGTTTAAAACTGCTGCCAGACTTCCTCTTTTATGATCCAGTTCAAATTTGATAGAAGCTCTGTTGATTTCGCTTTCCGGTAAAAATGAATTCTGCTTTTTTATAATTACAAAACGCGTCATGTTGTTTTTGATCGTTTGAATTTCCGGTGCCAGAATTTCCAGATCATACATTTCTGATGCCGTTCTGCTTCCAATCGCTGCAATTCCCGTTAATTGATTTTGCTCAATCCTTCTGGCTGTTTCAGCTGTATCCTTATCTTCGACCAATTTGATGTTTGGATACTGTTTTAAGAAATCCATACATTGCAATAACGCCATCGGGTGCGAATGAACTTCTTTAATATCTTCAATCTTCTGACCTTTCAAAGCCATTAAATTTTGGTGAATACTTAAATAATGTTCTCCAATAATGTGTAAATTATTCTTGTCAATCAAAGCATAATTCGGAATAATTGGTCCTGCTATCGAATTTTCAATTGCCATAACCGCCTGATCTGATTTTCCGGCAATAAGACTGTCGACTAATTCTTCAAAAGACAAACATTCGTCAATTTCAACATTTTCAGCAAAATACTCTTTTACTACCTGATGATGAAAAGATCCTTTGATACCTTGTATTGCAATTTTAGCTGTCATATAGTCAAAAAAATCCTGATTTTCATCAGGATTGTATATTAGTTTTATTTGTCTTTTAATTTTTCTCAAATAACCATAGCACAATCCTAACTTCTACTAAAGAAGAAATAAAAGTTGTTGCTAAAATAAAAACGGTTAGTTGCCATTTTGTTTGTGTTATTTTTTAAATTCTGTGCGAATGTATAAATTATTTTAAACGCACCAAAAAAAATATTGCATTTTATGAAACAAAAAAGGATTTCTTAACAAATTAAAGCCGTTTTGTATGATATTTTAATAAATCAGGCTTAAAATGAGATTTATACAATTGGTTTTGAGGGAGATTATGTGAGCCCTTTGTATTAATTCCTCAATATTGTCATTTCGACGGAGGAGAAATCACATGTGTAATTCGACAAAGGTTGGCAACTTTATGGACTGAGCTGCTTGTGTGATTTCTCCTCCGTCGAAATGACAAAAAAATCAAAAGAAATTATTTAGAAAGGCTCAAATGGCTTTTAACCTCATCCCAGGTGTACAACTCTGTTTTTCCTTCTTCTAAGTTTTTGATCCGAATATCCAATTCATTTTTCACATCATCAGAGATTTCTAAATCTTTTTTGGAAACACTATCCAACAATTGTTCTGCCAAAACAATTTTCTCGGCATCACTATATTTAGATAAATTTTTAATTTTCATATCCTTTTTTATTTAATTGAATATTACAAATTTAGACAAATTTTATTTTGAAACGAGAATCTTTTTAGCCCCGATGGAAGTGAAAATCCTTTTGTGCCGGGGTTCGGCACAAAAGATTACTTCGTCAGTTCGCTGTCGCTTGTGTGTAACGTACAGCGGGAAACAGCTCCTAAAAAAACTAAAACAATCCTGAAACCGGATTATTCTTAATTCCGATTTTTGAATAATCGAAGCCCATTTTTTGCTGCAATAATGAAGCATAAACCGATCTGAAATCAATTTGGTGTTTTAAATCACCATTGTCTAAGTCGGCTAAGTTTGGATTATTGCCTAAAATTGTTCCTTTATTATTTCCTCCAATTACAAACATTGGCGCTGCAGTTCCGTGATCGGTTCCGCTTCCGTTGTCTTTTACACGTCTCCCAAATTCAGAAAACACAACAACGGTAACATTTTGAAGTAATTGTGCCTCTTTCAGATCATTATAAAAACTAAATAATGCATCATTTAATTCTGTCAATTTTCTTTCATGAAGAGAAAGCTGATTGTCGTGCGTGTCGAATCCGCCAAGGGATGTATAATACACTTTTGAATTCAGGTTTCCTTTTACGAGTCTTGCAATCCATTCCAGATTTTTGGACAATCCTGTTTTTGGGTAACTAATCTCAGTTTTCGATTGCTTTAGTGCATTTTGAATATCACCTGAACCTTCTACAACCGAATTGGCAATTTTACGAACGAAATCCAATTGCGGATTATCGGATAGTTTTTCATTTTCCTTGTTTGATTTTACTTTAAAGCGATCTGGGTCTTTCACCGTAATCGAATTGGGTTCCAAACCTTTTAAAGCCAGGTTGTCTATCGAATCCAGATTGATTCCGGCAGTTGGCTGATGATCGTGACATTGCAGATCCAAGTAACGTCCTAACCAGCCTTCGTTTATATATTTATTGGAATCTGCTGCAGTCTGCCAAATTTCCTGACTGCGGAAATGCGAACGAACCGGTTCCGGATAACCGACATTCTGAATTACGGTTAAATCTCCGTTTTGCTGCATCTGGGCAAAATCTTTTAAGGCAGGATGAAATGCCATCCCTTTATTTTTGCCCACCACTATATCTTTATTCAGGGCAATTTTAGTTCTGTATTCGTAATACAACGGATCATCGTAAGGAATAAAAGTATTCAGTCCG
The DNA here is from genome assembly GCF_029625295.1 of Flavobacterium gyeonganense. Taxonomy (NCBI): domain Bacteria; kingdom Pseudomonadati; phylum Bacteroidota; class Flavobacteriia; order Flavobacteriales; family Flavobacteriaceae; genus Flavobacterium; species Flavobacterium gyeonganense. Next base: position 1,608,721 of record NZ_CP121112.1, read on the forward strand.
TCATTTCCTCCGTTAAGCTGAACAAAAACCAGGCACTGCTCGCCGATTACCAAATTACTTTGTTCACCAAATGCATGCAAAAAACTTGGAAGCACAAGCATTCCGCCCGTAAATGTTCCAGTTAAGGTTAGAAAATTTCTTCTGTTCATGATAATAGCATTTTAAATTAACTGATATTCCGGCAGCTTAGTGATAAAATTAAACAAACGAACAACAGCATAATTGGCATTAGGATTTTTAGGATCAAAATCATATTTCAGTAAATTTTCCATGTCTTTTTGCATGGATTCGTTTACATTAAATAACAATCTGTTGGATAATTCGGCTATGATAGTTTTATTATTTCCGTTGGCATCAAATTCTACTTTTACCTCTCTTTTCTCTAATTCCATTTTGGGTTTTGGATTTTCATTAGTCATCGAATTGAGCACTTTTTTTGAAAGTTTTCGTCCGCTGCAAAGCAAGTCCGAAGTATTGTTTCGCTGCAGATAAACCTGCGAAGTCAGCCATGAATTCCCTCCATCCCAGCCTTTTACATTGACCTGATTGTACAAATCCATTCCCTGCTGTTTTAGAAAGGCTACAATCATCGCTTCATGGTAATCTTTTAGCTGCAATTCATCAATAATCTGAAAAATATAAACCAGAGGGTCTTTGATTTTATTGCCCGAAACATCTTTGGCATATTCTTCAGTAAAGATTTTAGTAAGCAACGGTTTCATTTCAAAATTTACTTTCCTGAAATAGTCACCATAATGTTTCACCGATTCTTCTGATGGATTATCGTAAAGAAACCATTTCAGAATTTTTCGTGTAATTAAATACGGAATGCTTTTTTGTTCGAAAATGATATCAACCAGATCATCTGCTTTCCAGTTTCCTGTTCTGCCGAAATAGGTTTTGTTGCTGTTATCTTCTGAGTTTTTTTTGTAAATCCCACCATCATCACCATAATTTAATCCTGCCAAAGCTTTTGCCCCATTTTTAATATCTTCTTCGGTATAATTCCCAATTCCTATGGTAAATAGCTCCAGTAGTTCGCGGCTTAGATTTTCATTTATTTTGCCTTTTTTATTATCGACATTGTCCAGGTATTTGATCATGGCGTTCGACTTCACCATCTGTTTGGTCAACTCCTTGAAATTTCCAAAAGCATTTTCCCGTAAAATCATGTTATGCTGATAAATCCAGTAATTGATTTTTACTTTTTGTGAAGTGGAAACAAAATGATTATGCCAGAAACAAACCATTTTTTCGCGTAACGGAAATTCGTCAGATTGCATTTTTGCAACCCACCATTTTTTTAATTCGGCAGTAGTTTCGTTTTCTTTTTTCTGAATTTTATTTTTCTCCTCGGGATCGAGATTTTTTACAGATTGACGTAATTCTTTGTATTCAGCAATTGTTTTGGGACTGTCTTGTAAAAAAGCAGGAAGTTGGTTATCAAATTTCGAATCATAAGATTTCTTTAGAAATTTTTCTAATCCTATTTTTTCAATTTTAGCAGCTTGCTTTCCTGAGAAGCCCAATCGTAACGACCAAAGATTGCTTTTTTTCATAATTCGAAGATTATTTAAAATAAGACTTTGGATTTTTGAAAAGGTTTAATTCAAATGACCTAAAGCATTACTAAGATTTAAAAGCTGTTGACTATTGTAAAGCAAAATTTTCTCATGAAAATTGTCATTCCGAGGAACGAGGAATCTTCGCAAGAAACTCCGCACCAATAGGTTCACATATTTTTTAGTAAAACACATTTAAAACAAGAAAAATCTTTCTTTATTTGTGATTTAAAAAAATTTGCCATGCTAATATACGAAGGCTACCATACTTATTACATCTACATTATAACAAACAAATCAAAAACTGTTTTCTATACTGGAGTAACCAACAATTTAAAAATTCGTTTAATTCAGCATAAAGAAAATATTACTGATGGAAATAAAAGTTTTGCTTCAAAATATAAAGTTGAGTTTTTATTGTATTATGAAAAATTTACTTGGATTCAAGAAGCTATTAGTCGTGAAAAAGAAATAAAAGGCTGGAGTAGAAATAAAAAAATTGAGTTAATTAAAACTCTTAATCCAGATTTAGATTTTTTGAACAATTTGTTTGATTGAAATTTACTATTTTCAAAGTTTATCAATCATAAAATACTTGTGGAACTTGTAGTTATTAATCCTTGATGATTTTTCTCACCGTTTTGTCATCCTGACGGAGGAAGGATCTTCACAAGAAACTCTGCAATACAAATCATCAATCTTTGTCGAGTTTCTTGCGAAGATTCCTCGTTCCTCGGAATGACAAAGATTATGGATAAAAAATTGAAATAAAAAAAAGCAGCTATCATTACAATAACTGCTTTCTATTACTCAGAATAAATCTTTTTTCTTTACTCTATAATCTTTCTTCCAAGAAAAAAATTAAGACCCACACATCTCACAATCCTCAGGACCTGCAGCTTGTGCTTTTAACAACATCGCTTTGTATTCCTCAATATTGATTTCTTCAGTTTCTGCAACTAAAGCTGGTGTTTCTTCTTTTTTATCATTGTTTAATGTGAACTTAATCGCATCAACGGCTGATTTTGTTCTCAAGTAATACATACCAGTTTTTAAACCGGATTGCCAAGCATAGAAGTGCATTGATGTAAGTTTAGAATAGTTGGCATCCTGCATGAACAAGTTCAATGATTGTGATTGGTCAATAAAATAACCTCTTTGACGTGACATATCGATAATGTCTTTCATCGACATTTCCCAAACGGTTTTGTATAGTTCTTTTAAGTCTTGCGGAATCAAATCAATGTTTTGAACAGATCCGTTATGACGCATGATTTCTTGTTTCAATGACTCGTTCCATAAACCTCTTTCAACCAAATCATGCAATAAATGCTTGTTTACTACAATGAATTCTCCTGACAATACACGACGTGTGTAAATGTTTGATGTATACGGTTCAAAAGCTTCGTTGTTACCCAGAATCTGAGAAGTTGAAGCAGTTGGCATTGGCGCCACCAATAATGAGTTACGAACTCCGTGCTCTACCACTTCTTTTCTTAAAGATGCCCAGTCCCAACGACCAGATAATTCTTCATCTTTCATTCCCCACATGTTGTACTGGAATTCTCCTTTAGACATTGGAGATCCTTCAAATGTAGAATATGGTCCTTCTTCTTTAGCCATTTCCATGGAAGCGGTTACGGCTGCAAAGTATAAGGTTTCAAAAATTTCCTGATTTAATGCTTTAGCTTCATCGCTTGTAAACGGCATACGCAACATAATAAAAGCATCAGCCAGACCTTGCACTCCCAATCCTACCGGACGGTGACGCATATTTGAGTTTTCTGCTTCTTTTACCGGGTAATAGTTTCTGTCGATTACTTTGTTCAGGTTGCGTGCTACACGTTTTGTAACATTGTAAAGTGCTTCGTGATCGAATTTCCCATTTTCAATGAACATTGGCAATGAGATTGATGCTAAATTACAAACTGCAATTTCGTCTTTAGATGTAAACTCCATAATCTCTGTACACAAGTTTGAAGAACGGATAGTTCCTAAATTCTTGTGGTTTGACTTACGGTTTGCCGCATCCTTGTATAACATGTAAGGTGTTCCGGTCTCGATTTGAGATTCCAGGATTTTCTCCCATAATTCACGTGCACGGATAGTCTTTCTTCCTTTTCCTCTGAATTCGTAATCAAGGTATAACTTTTCAAATTCCTCTCCGTAAACATCATATAATCCTGGACATTCGTTTGGACACATTAACGTCCAGGGACCATCTTCCTGAACACGTTTCATGAATAAATCGGATGTCCACATCGCAAAGAATAAGTCTCTTGCACGCATTTCTTCTTTTCCGGTATTTTTCTTTAAATCCAAAAATTCAAAAATATCAGCATGCCATGTTTCGATATAAATCGCAAAACTTCCTTTACGTTTTCCACCACCCTGATCTACATAACGTGCTGTATCGTTGAATACTCTCAACATTGGAACAATTCCATTTGAAGTTCCGTTTGTACCGCGAATGTAAGATCCTGTTGCACGAACGTTATGAATAGAAAGACCAATTCCTCCCGCTGACTGCGAGATTTTAGCCGTTTGTTTTAAGGTATCGTAAATTCCGTCAATACTGTCATCCTGCATTGCCAAAAGGAAACAAGAAGACATTTGAGGTTTTGGAGTCCCCGCGTTGAACAACGTTGGCGTTGCATGTGTGAAATATTTTTTAGACATTAAATCGTAAGTCTCAATAACCGATTTCAAATCGTCTAAGTGAATCCCCACAGAAACACGCATTAACATATGCTGCGGACGCTCTACAATTTTTCCGTTTATTTTTAGAAGATAAGAACGCTCTAAAGTTTTAAATCCAAAGTAATCGTAATTAAAATCTCTTGTGTAAATAATGTGAGAATCTAAGAAAGCTGCGTTTTCCTGAATCACTTTGTAAACATCATCAGCAATTAACGGAGCATCCTGACCATTTCTTGGATTTACGTAGTGATACATATCTTTCATCGTTTCTGAAAACGATTTTTTGGTATTTGAATGCAGGTTTGAAATTGCCACACGAGCTGCCAATTGTGCATAATCCGGGTGTGCAATAGTCATAGACGCCGCTGTTTCTGCCGCAAGATTATCTAATTCAGATGTAGAAACTCCGTCATACAATCCTTCGATAACTCTCATAGCTACCTTAACAGGATCTACAAGCTCATTAAGCCCGTAACACAATTTTTTGATTCTTTCTGTAATCTTATCAAACATTACAGGCTCTTTGTGGCCATCTCTTTTTACTACATACATAAGCTTACTTTTTTTATAGTTATTGAAAAAATGAAAGGCACCGGAAAATGAATTCCGACACTAAACATTGCGTGTTTTTAAATTTATTTTTTGAGAATTGTAAAATCCCCATAGTTATTGGTTCTTCAATCTAAAATATAGACGAAAAAACCCGTAAAAATGCAACCGGATCTTCGATTTGGGAGTGAGATCCAATCTAAAATTTTGTTTAGTATAGAAACTTTCGTTTCTTGATTTTATTGTGTTTTAGTGTTCGTGGCGGACACTAAAATGCAGTACTTTTTTGTTCTAAAAATCTGCGTCAAACGATATTTTCTGAGCATCACTGTCTGTGTTCATCACACCTGACTTTTGATACTCTGCAACACGTTTTTCAAAGAAATTAGTTTTTCCCTGAAGAGAAATCATGTCCATGAAATCAAACGGATTCGCTGATCCATAAACACGTTCGCAACCTAATTCTACTAATAATCTGTCAGCAACAAATTCTAAGTATTGTGTCATTAAAGCAGCATTCATTCCAATCAAACTTACCGGAAGAGATTCAGTTACAAACTCTCTTTCGATATCCAAAGCATTAACAATGATTTCCTTAATTCTTTCTTTTGGCACTTTATTGATCAAGTGATGATTGTGCAAGTGTACCGCAAAGTCACAATGTACGCCTTCGTCACGCGAAATCAATTCATTAGAAAAAGTAAGGCCTGGCATCAAACCACGTTTCTTTAACCAATAAATAGAACAGAAAGCACCTGAGAAGAAAATACCTTCAACTGCAGCAAAAGCAATCAGCCTTTCAGCAAACGAATCAGATTCGATCCATTTTAGAGCCCATTCCCCTTTTTTAGCAATTGCAGGAAAAACTTCCAAAGCATTAAACAATTCTGCTTTTTCGGCTTCATCTTTCACGTAAGTATCGATCAATAAGGAGTAGGTTTCGCTATGAATATTCTCCATCATAATCTGAAAACCGTAGAAAAACTTAGCTTCAGCATATTGTACTTCGTTTACAAAGTTTTCAGCAAGATTTTCATTTACGATTCCGTCAGAAGCAGCAAAGAATGCTAAAATGTGTTTGATAAAATATCTTTCGTCGTCATTAAGTTTATTATTCCAATCTGTCAAGTCCTGATGCAAATCGATTTCTTCGGCAGTCCAGAAGCTAGCTTCCATTTTCTTATACCATTCCCAAATATCATGATGTTTAATTGGAAAAATAACAAAGCGATTCTTATTTTCTTGTAAAATTGGTTCAACTTGTGACATTGTATTTTTGTTTAATTTTTATAATGAATTTCCCCTTATTCAGAACGATTACAAAGATTGTCATTTATCGTCAAAAATGAAAGTCAAACTTATTCACAATTCGATGTAGTTTTTAACAAAGCAAAAAAATGAAACTTTTTTCACACAATATTTAATCAACTGAAAACTAAATACTTAACAACAACACATAAACGCTAAACCCCTGTAAAATATAGGCTTTTTAGAATAAGAAACAAGAAAATTGAGAATGTTTTAAAAAGTTTTTTTTGAGTTAAAAAAACTTTTTTTTGAGCTAAAAAAGATCAAAATTAAGCCTTAAATAAGGGTGTTGATTTTACACTTTTTTATACTCTTCGGCTACCTTTTCAAGTTCAAGATACCAGTCTTCACCAAAACGACGAATAAGTGCTTCTTTGACAAATTTATAAACCGGAACTTCTAATTCTTTTCCCAAAGAACAAGCATCATCGCAGATATCCCATTTATCGTAATTAACAGCTGCGAACTCCGTAAAATCTTTTACGCGAATTGGATATAAATGACAGGAAACCGGTTTTTTCCAGTCAACGATTCCCTGATTGTAGGCTTGTTCGATTCCGCAAAGAGCAGTTTTACCATCAAAAATCACATAAGCACAATCTTTATTATCGATTAGCGGGGTTTCAAGATCACCGTCGGTACCTTTTACCCAGGTTCCCTGCGCTTCGATAGCTGCAATACCTTCTTTACGCAAAAAAGGTTTTACTTTAGGATATACCTCTTCCAGAATTTTGGTTTCTGCTTCGCTCAAAGGAGCACCGGCATCCCCGTCAACGCAGCACGCTCCTTTACAAGCTGACAAGTTGCACACAAATTCTTTTTCAAGAATATCTTCTGAAATAATGGTTTTTCCTAATTGAAACATGATAATAAAATACTGAAATTCATAAAGTGCAAAGATAGTCAAAGAATAGATATAAAAAATTTACCATAGAGATTCACAGAGCGTTTCAGATAGATTAGGAAAGAATTATTTAATTCTCGATCTTTTACAATTAAGCATCTCCAATCTTTGCGAAAAATCTTTGCGAAACTTTGCAGCAAAAGCAATATTTGTTACAAAAACAACACAAATAGCGATGTTGCTGTATTTTTATAACAAAAAAGCTTTCTGAAGAAAAAAACCTAACTTTATTATTTACTTTTGCAAAAGTTTTTTAATTCTTTAAAATCAAAGTAATATGTTAGAAATCAGTTTAAAAGAAATCATTACAGTAAGCATGGTGTTATTTGCAGTTATTGATATCGTGGGCTCTATACCTATTATTGTGAATTTAAGAGCAAAGGTTGGACACATCGAATCAGAAAAAGCTTCGCTTGTTGCCGGTGCAATTATGATTGTTTTCCTTTTTGTTGGTGAAGGCCTGCTTAATCTTATAGGCATTGATGTACACTCATTTGCTGTTGCCGGTTCTTTTGTATTGTTCTTCCTTGCTTTGGAAATGATCTTAGGAATTCGAATTTACCGTGATGAAGAACCCGGTTCGGCCTCTATTGTTCCATTAGCGTTTCCTTTAATTGCAGGAGCAGGAACCATGACTACTTTACTTTCGTTACGATCTCAATTTCATACTATCAATATCATTATTGCGATTTTATTGAATATTATATTGGTTTATATTGTTTTAAAATCATCCAAAAAAATTGAAACTTTATTAGGCGAAAACGGGCTAGGCGTAGTTCGCAAGACATTTGGAGTAATTCTCTTAGCAATAGCTGTTAAATTATTCGCTGCTAATGTTAAAGGTTTGTTCGTCTAAAGGATATTTTTATAAATTTGTTCCATAAAATTCTAAAATACAGCTCAAAAAGCTCTGCTTTATTATTTTAGACAAACAAACATCCTATGAAAATCTTTACTTCCATCTTAGTGGTTTTGGCATTAGCTTTAATCGTTTTTAATATTACGCAGCTTGACTTTCAAAATCCATTCGAAGGAGAGAGCGCTGTAGCTCTTATTGGGATAGCTGCTTCATTGTGTGCCGTTTTAATTCTTTTGATTTTTAGAATTTCTAAAAAAATTGAAGAAAAAACAAACGGAAGATAATATGTTTGACGTTTTAATTGTTGGCGGAGGCGTTTCAGGCATGTCCTGTGCCCTGATTTTAGGATCTGCCAAAAACAAAGCTTTTGTAACCGACAAAAAAATCGGAATTTTTGCACATCAGAAAAGCTCTTCTTTACAGGAAGCTATTTTTTACAATGCTTATGGTATAACACCAGGCAAATTGGGTTCAGAATTATTATCCGAAAGCATTCAGGATTTAGCTCAAACCTACCCGCACATTGCTCAGATTCCAAATGAAAAGGTAATTAAAATTGAGGGAGTCTATCCAGAATTTACGGTAATTACAAACAAAAACTCTTACGAGACAAAAAGCATCGTTATCGGAATTGGTTCCGCAAATACTTTTGACATCCAAGGTTTGATGCAATATGTAGAGCCTCACAAAAAAGCTTTACCTGAAAAACAGCGCATCCAGCTTAAAAACGAGGATCACAAAGTCGCTGAAGGCATTTATGTAATTGGAACTTTAGCCGGATGGAGAAGTCAATTGGCTATTGCTGCCGGAAGCGGAGCCGCTGTTGCTACAGATATCCTTACTTTGTGGAATAACGGCGTGCAGACTCATGCACATGATAGCATCCGATAAAATCTTATAAATTATTAAAACATATAAGTGATATAAGTTCAATACACTTTTCGTATAGATTAGATAAACTTATATCACTTATTGTTTTTTTTAGGATTTGCTACTTACTTAACCGAAACGATCTCTTTCACTTTAATATGTTTCTCTGTGTCGGTTTTCCAGATTTCACCTTTTACCGAAACTTCATCGCCTTCTTTAAATCTTTTAAATTTTTCCGGCCCGCCAACATTCACAATACTAACTGTTGCAAAATAAACTTCATTTTTAGCTGTATTGATTTTAGCAGTATAACCGTCCTTACCATTCTCAATAGATACAACTATTCCTGAAACTGTATTTTTATCTTTCATACAAGCACATGAAATTACAAAAGTCATCAAAACGAACAGCAAACTTATTTTTTTTAGATTTTTCATTTTATATTTTTTATTTTCACAAAGTTCCTTACGATTAAGAACACTTTTCTTATACAATATTTAAAAAAATATCATTATTTATTGCAGAGCAACACAGCTACCTGCAATAACTTTGAGATTATCTTCAAATTGTTTCCAGACCCGAATATATCTGAAAACTCCTTTTACAGGATTATTATCAAATGTGCCCTTTAAAGAAACCGTTACTGCAACTACAGCAGTATCGTCAATTATATTTATGATTTGATCAGAAGCTTCCAGTGAATCGATTTTCATTTTACCGGAACGATAGGAATCCAAATCAAATTCTTTGGTAATGGTGTTTCCATCCGGCAAATTGAATAGCAAATCGTCATGTAATATCTTTTCTAAAACCGAAACATCTGCTTTTTTGATAGCCGCCAGAAGTTCAATTTCAACATTTACAACTGTTTCTGTTTTCATTATAAAAAAGTTAAAAGATTATTTCTTTACATTCAGCACCTTTTTAATCATGGCGTCCTCTTTTAAAATCACATCGTAGTAATACAATTCACCGTATAATTGTCGGCCAAATTCAGCGGTAATATAGCGATTGACTAAATCTTTGGTTTTATCTAATTTAAGATCCAGACCAGTCATAAAAATGTAGTTTTTGAATTTCTTAAAATAAACATCAGACTTTTTCATTTTAGATAAAAACGCATTAAAACGAAGTCCTGCAAAAGCAGTTCTGTTTTTATCCAATTCTTCAAAGACAAAATGACCTACAACCCCTGTTTGCAATAAGTAAGCTACATTTTCATTTCCGTGCTCTGCTTCCATTGGTACAAAAACATCAGGAACAATTCCGCCTCCACCATAAACAATTCTTCCTTTTGGGGTTTTAAATTTTAAAGAATCAGCCACTTTTATGCTGTCTTTTGCATACAATTCGCCTGATTTTATTCTTGCTTCAGATTCCTTAAAATATTCTTCGTTTCCTTTGGCATATGGTTTTTGAATGGATCTTCCGGTTGGGGTATAATATCTCGCCACAGTTAATCGAACTGCAGAACCGTCATTGAAGTCCATTTCGCGCTGTACCAAACCTTTTCCAAAAGAACGTCGCCCAACAATTGTTCCTCGATCATTATCCTGTATTGCACCTGCCAGAATCTCACTTGCCGAGGCACTGTTTTCATTAATCAAAACCGTTACTTTTCCTGTTTCAAAACTTCCGCTTTTTGTGGCATACGTTTTTTCGGTACTGCCATTTTTGTTTTTGGTAAAAACGATTAATTGCTTATCTTTTAAAAATTCATCAGCAATAGCGACAGCTTCTTCCATATATCCACCGCCGTTATCACGAAGATCGATTACCAGCGACTGAATTCCTTTTTGTTTTAATCTTTTCAGACCAACTTTGAATTCATCATAAGTTGTTTCTGCAAAACGATTGATTTTGATATAACCCGTTTTATTATCAAGCAATAATGATGCATCTACACTCTTTAACGGAATAACATCTCTTTTGATTTTGAACTTCAGTTTCTTTTTTCTGATTTTCTAAAAACAGTCAATTCAATTTCTGATCCTTTTATACCTTTTAATTTAGAGAACAAACTATCCGAAGGCAGTTTTCTTCCATATAATTTTGTTTTTCCTGCATATAAAATCCGGTCACCAGATTTTATTCCGGCTTTCGCCGAAGGGCCATTTTCAACAGGTTTTATGATCGCAACAGAGTCTTTATACATGTAAAAATTAATTCCCACGCCTACAAAATCACCTTTCATACTTTCGGCAACTTCTGCCTGTTCACTGGGCGGAATATAAACAGAATGCGGGTCTAATTTGGACAATATATTATCTACAGTCAGATTTACAATCGAATCTGTATCAACACTATCCACATACTCATTATTGATAAAATCAATAAGTTTATTGAGTTTGGTTTTCGAATAATTTTTAGCCAAAAGTGTATCCTCTACCGGAGCATTCATCAGGCTTCCGAGAACAGTTCCAAGAGCAAAGGCTGCTCCGATAACGATTGGCAAATATTTTGAATTGAATTTCATTATTCTTCTAAAACAGGAATATGCTCTACCTCAACACCTGCTTTCAATAAAAACTGGATTCCGGAATCATCACGATATCCATTTTGGTACACAACCCTTTTTATGCCTGACTGATGTATGAGCTTGCTGCATTCTTTACACGGTGAAAGTGTAATATATAAAGTTGCTCCTTCACAGGATTGGGTTGATCTGGCTACTTTTAAAATTGCATTTGCTTCGGCATGCAAAACATCCCAACGTGTTAATCCGTCTTCATCTTCGCAGCAATTTTCAAATCCGGTTGGTGTCCCATTGTATCCATCAGAGATAATCATTCTGTCTTTTACAATTATAGCACCTACCTGCTTACGTTTACAATACGACAACGAACCCCATTCCCTGGCTATCCGCAAATAAGCTTTATCGTATTTGTTTAATTTTTTTATCTCCATTAATTTATCTGTTCCAAATAGGACTTTCTACAATCATCGGAATTACAACTCCAATAACAAAAGCCGACATTACAAGCGCCCAGTCACGTTTTGAAAAACGGAATACAGTCTGTACGATATACGATATAACCAAAACTACAAAGACTACTATTAATTGCGCCGCTTCGATTCCGAGTGCAAATTCCAATAAAGGTACTAATTTTGAAGATGCTGTACCTCCTAAAATAGTCTTAAAATAATTTGAGAATCCAAGCCCGTGAATAATTCCAAAAAATAACGTTAGAAAAAACACCAGATTAAGACTTTCATTTTTAGATGCTTTTCCGGCTGTAAAAAGATTGAAAAAGGCGGTTATTAAAATTGTAACCGGAATTAAAAACTCTACCAGACTTGCTTTTACAGCTATAATTCCAAAAACAGAAAGCAAAAGCGCTAATGTGTGACCAACCGTAAACATCGTAACAAGCAATAAAATCCTTTTCCAGTCCTTAAATGCATATGGTGTTGTTAAGGCAATTAAAAACAATACGTGATCATAAGCATGAATGTCTAAAACATGCTTTAAACCGATCTGAAAATAAATCCAAAATTCTGACATGAGTGTACTTATATTAATTGATTTGGGGCTGTAAACATACAATTTATTTTGAAAAATAAACAAAGCCCTTTAGTAAATCAACGCAGAAAAATAAGTTAAATTTTATGAGAACTTTAAAATTGATAATTTAAAATAAAATTTATCTTTGCTCAATAAAAACACTTTTAATATGTCATTTGCAGAATTATTTGATAGCGAATTCAAACAAAGAAATAAAGGTCACTTTTCAGCTATTGTTCGCGTAGCGCTAGCAGACGGAGTTGTATATCCGGAAGAAAAAAACTTCTTAGATAAACTTGCATCCCGTTTGGAAATAACTGAGTCTGAATACGAAGAAATCCTTAGCGATCCTTTGAAATACCCTATCAACCCGCCTTATTCATATGTTCAGCGCTTGGAGCGTTTATATGATTTAACAAGAATGGTGCATGTTGACCACCATCTTGAAGATAAACAAGAAGTTTTATTAAAAAAGATAAGCGTAGCTTTAGGATTTACCCCTAGTAACGTGGATTACATTATTGCAAAAGCATTGTCGTTAGTAGATAAAAAAGTGGATTTAGATACATTTGTGTATGAAATGCAGCACATGAATAAATAATATTCTAATTTCAGTTAGATTAAAGCCAGATTAAATCATAAAACCCGACAAATTTAAACTTGTCGGGTTTCTTTTGCTTATAATATCTCCAGATTATCAATTATAAAATATCAAATTATTATTTTCAACAATTTATTTGATAAGAAGTGAATTTGGCATTTTAATTTTTAACTAATGTCAAACTTAATTTTCCGTATTCTTCGTGAGAGTCATTTGCAGTAATCTGATAAGTATAATTCCCTTTTTTCAGTGGAGTTTCTCCAACATAATCAAAAGGCTGTATTCTATATGTTTTCCCTTCAATTTGTAATTCAACAAAAGCATAGCCATAAGCTTTCTCAAATATTTTGTATGCCGTATTTTGTCCTGAACTTATATTCTCAAAGTTCACATTTCCAGTTGAAGTGTTTACTGTAATGTTTTCAAAATTAAATTTACTCGCATTCGATAATCGAATTTTCAATCCAGATGGGTTTGAATCCTCATTAGAACAACCAAATAAAACTACAACCATGATAAGTAAAATCAATATTTTTTTCATAAATTTTATTTTTATTTAAAAGATGTTGAAAATATAAAAAGGTTGCGTTCATAAAAAACTATCTACACCTACTCTCCTTCCTTCATAAACTCTTCTGCTTTTTCAACCATATTAATGCTTCCGCAGAAAAACGGAACCCTCTGATGCAATTCTGTCGGCTGGATTTCCATAATTCTTCCAAAACCGTCTGTTGCTTTTCCACCTGCTTGTTCTGCAATGAATGCCATCGGATTGCATTCATACATTAATCGCAGTTTCCCTTTTGGTGCTTTTGAACTGGTTGGATAAAGATAAATCCCGCCTTTAATCATATTTCGATGAAAATCAGAAACTAAACTTCCAATATATCTGGAAGTATAAGGTCTGTCTTCTTCTTCACGCTGACAATATTTAATATAATTTTTAACACCTTGCGGAAAGTGAACATAATTCCCTTCGTTTACCGAATAAATATTCCCGTCTTTCGGAAATTTCATGTTTGGATGTGAAAGATAAAAAGTTCCAATCGCCGGATTCAAAGTAAATCCGTTTACACCATGTCCGGTTGTATAGACCAACATAGTTGATGTTCCGTAAATTACATACCCAGCTGCAACCTGATTCACTCCCGGCTGTAAAAAATCCTCGCTTGTAACCGGAGTTCCAATTGGTGTTATTCTTCTGAAAACAGAAAAAATAGTTCCCAAAGAAACATTTACATCAATGTTTGAAGATCCGTCAAGCGGATCCATTAAGATCACGTACTTATTATTATTACTGTTGTCGCTCCCCTTGACAGTAATATATTCGTCGTTTTCTTCTGAAGCTATTCCACAGACAATCTCACGGTTTATTAACGTCTGAATGAATACTTCGTTGGCATAGACATCTAATTTTTGCTGGTCTTCTCCCTGAACATTCTGTTCGCCAACGGCGCCTATTATATCCACTAATCCAGCTTTGTTTACTTTATAGTTGACAACTTTTGCCGCCAGACGTATAGAGTTGATAATCCGGGATAATTCCCCAGATGAATACTGAAATGCTTTTTGGTTCTCAATAATAAACTCTCCCAGTGTTTTATTGCGTTCTTCCATTTGCTATATCGTTGTAGTTTTTAATTATAAGTCACAAATATCGCTTTTTTTGTGAGAATGATTCAAAAATTATTTCGTTAGTTTGCTACTATTGTATATTTGCTAATGAAAGGTACAGACTTTCATTTAAAAAAATATTTAATTAGAGAATAACAGGTTAAAAATATGAATTATGGATATTAGAAAAGGAAAACCTGAAGATATGAAATCGGTTTTAGCACTGATTCAGGAGCTTGCAATATTCGAAAAAGAGCCAGATGCCGTTTTAATAACCGAAGAAGATTTAGTACGAGATGGTTTTGGAGAAAATCCATTATTTCATGTTTTTGTTGCTGAGGTTGATAAAGAGATTGTTGGCATAGCTTTGTATTATTATCGATATTCTACCTGGAAAGGAAAAACAATACACCTTGAAGATTTAATTGTAAAAGAAAAAATGCGCGGTACCGGTTTAGGGTCTGCTCTTTATTCTGAAATAATGAAGCAAGGAAAAAAAGATAATGTTCGAAGAATCGAATGGAATGTTCTCAACTGGAATACCCCTGCCGTAAATTTCTACGAGAACTCTGGCGCAAAAGTTATCGAGGAATGGCGAGTGGTACAAATGGATGAAACAGGAATTAATTCGTACTTGGAAAAAATAAATTGATCAAACAAAAGTGACAGGCTAATTATAAGGAGTGTAATCCTGTCAAAATATTAAAATTTTAAAAAAATGATAGAGACGCAAGTCCGTCTCAACAATACAAATTAAAGATGAGAGTATTTAAATTTGGTGGTGCATCAGTAAAAGATGCTGAAGGAATTAAAAACGTTTATGACGTTTTACAAAAAGTTGGGTATGAAGATGTGATTTTAGTCGTTTCGGCTATGGGGAAAACCACAAATGCTCTGGAGCTTGTTATCAAGAATTATTTTGATAAACCCGAAGAGCTTAATTCATCTGTACAAGAGATAAAAAAATATCATAATCAAATATTGCTTGATCTATTTGAAGATGAAAAGCATGCCGTTTTTGCAGCAGTTAATGAGCAATTTTCAGAATTAGAATATTTTCTGGCGCATAATAAATCCCCTAACTACAATTTCGTTTACGATCAGATTGTGAGTTTTGGTGAGTTGATTTCGACAAATATCCTAAGTCATTTTATGAACTTCATGGGCATCCAGACACAATGGCTTGATGTACGTAACTTCATTAAAACCAATGCAAATTACAGAGATGCAGAAGTTGACTGGGAAACAACTGAACAAAATATCAGCAAAAATGTACCACGCAAAATATTAAACATTACACAAGGATTTTTAGGAGCAGACGAAAACAATTTCACTACCACTTTAGGCCGTGAAGGTTCTGACTATACTGCCGGAATTTTTGCTTATTGCCTAAATGCAGAAAGCGTTACGATCTGGAAAGATGTTCCGGGAGTTATGAATGCTGATCCGCGTTATTTTGAGAATGCGAGTTTGTTAAACCAGATTTCATACCGTGAAGCTATTGAACTTGCTTTTTACGGCGCAACGGTTATCCACCCGAAAACATTGCAGCCATTACAAAAGAAAGAAATTCCTTTATATGTAAAATCATTTGTGAATCCGTTATTAAAAGGAACCTGCGTTTCTAAAGGAGTAGATTTAGAGCCTTACCTGCCTTGTTTTATTGTAAAAAGAGAGCAGCTTTTAATTTCGCTTTCTTCTATTGATTTTTCTTTTATTATGGAAGAAAACATCAGTGAAATTTTCGGGTTATTCCATCAGTTTAAACTGAAAGTAAACCTGATTCAGAACTCAGCGATTAGTTTCTCTGTTTGCGTAGAAGATAAATTTGGAAACTTCAACGAACTGAATGCGATCCTTTCGAAAAAATTCAAAGTTGATTTTACTGACAATGTAACCTTATACACGATTCGTCATTTTAATGAACAAGCTGCAGAAACTGTTGTAGAAAACAAAGAAGTTTTACTTAGACAAGTAAGCCGCGAAACCATGCAGATTGTAACCAAAGAACTCAATTAATTCAAGAAAAGGTTATATATAATTCAGGATAATAAGGGTTTCATGTAAAAGTGAAGCCTTTTTTGTTTTAATACAAGATCTCGGCTTTTACAAAATATCATAATTCAAATAAAATTACAACTGTCTTTTTTTATTTTAAAAATTAAAATAACTTTATGATAACCAAATAAATACATAAATCATGAATAATAATTATGAACCAAGTGAAGAAACCAAAAACAGATGGCATAATGATCCGGACAATTGGGTTTGGGGAATATTTTATTATAATCCAGAAGACCCGAGATTATATCTACCCAAAAAAATCAAAGAATTTGGATGGACAATGAACTTTGCAAATCCTAATTCAGCAATTGTAATGTTAATATTGATTTCAGTCATATTAATCTTCACACTGTCTGCTCATTAATTTTCATAATTATACTTTATTAGCTGTCGAAACTAAAACAGCGCACACAACATTTCCCAATTATAAATACTACTTTTGGCTTTTTAGAGTTAAAGTATTTATGCTGAAAAAATTACTGATTTTATTGATTTTAATTTGTTGTTCAGGACTTCAGGCCCAGGAAACAGATTTGCTCTATAAAACCAAAAAGGTAAAGATTACCAGAGATACGATTCATTTGGAAAATGTGAGTATCAATTCCGGTTTTTTTCAGCTTTTAAATTCTAGAAAAGAACCTATAGATTCAACTTTTTATAAAATTGATTTTCAAAAAGGACATCTTCTTTTAAAAGAAAATATTAGTTCGGATACAGATACTTTAACGGTTAATTATTTAAAATACCCTGATTTTTTAACTAAAGAATACAGTCTTTATAATTCCAGTCAGGTAGTGAGTAATGATGCTGGCTCTGAAAAATTATACAAAATAGACCATTCGAATTCTAAAAAAACAACTCCCTTCGATGGCCTGAATACTTCAGGAAGCATTACACGCGGGGTTACCATTGGAAATAATCAGAACACGGTTTTGAACTCCAATTTAGACCTTCAGATTACAGGTAAAATATCTGACAAAGTAAGTCTTCGTGCTTCGCTACAGGACAATAATATTCCATTGCAGGAAGGCGGTTACTCTCAAAAACTCGATCAGTTTGATAATATCTTTATGGAATTGTTCAGTGACGACTGGAATATTCGTGCAGGAGATGTATTTTTAGAAAACAGGAAAACGCAATTTTTAAGTTTCAATAAAAAAGTTCAGGGGCTTTCGGCCATTTTTGATTTTGGCGATGAAGACAATAAAACTAATGTCTTTGCATCTGCAGCTTTTGCAAAAGGCCAATATGCAAAAAGTACTTTTACTGGACAGGAAGGCAATCAGGGTCCGTATAAATTAAAAGGACAAAATGGCGAATTGTATGTTTTGGTCATTTCAGGATCTGAACGAGTTTATGTAAATGGCATTTTGCTCAAAAGAGGAGAAAATAATGATTATGTGATTGATTACAATGCCGGTGAAATTGTTTTTACATCGCTTTTTACGATTACTTCAGAGATGCGAATCAATATCGAATACCAGTATTCAGACCGCAACTATAATCGTATGTTAACCTATGCCGGGGCTTCCCATGAAAATAAAAGCTGGAGTTTTGCCGGTTATTTATATTCTGAAAATGATTTAAAAAATCAGCCTTTACAGCAAAATCTTTCTCCGGAACAAGTTCAGATTATAGGTGAAGCCGGAGATGACACCACTTTAATGAAAGCACCTTCAGCGTATGAAGACACCTTTTCTGACAAGAAAATTTTATATAAAAAAACAATTGTGAATGGCATTGAAGTTTACGAGCATTCTACTAATCCTGACGATGTTTTGTATAATGTAAAATTCAGTCTTATAGGTGCAAACTCTGGAAATTATGTAATTAAGAATACCAATTCAGTTGAGCGAATTTATGAATATACAGCTCCCGTAAACGGAATTCCTCAGGGAAATTACGAGCCTCTTGTACAATTGGTTGCACCGATGAAACTTCAGGTAGCGACCTTTTTAGGAAAGTACAATCCAAACGAAAAAACGCTGGTTGATTTTGAAATTGGAATTAGTAACAATGACCAGAATCTGTTTTCAGACCTTGATGATGGCGACAACAACGGAATCGCTTTAAAATTAAACACCAAAAAACGCCTTTTTACGAAAGACTGGACTTTGGATGGTTATGCCAACTATCAGTTTGTAGAAAAAGATTTTAAATCGGTCGAACGTTTGTATAATATCGAATTCAACAGGGACTGGAATTTAAATACAACACTTTTAGGTGATCAGAGTTTATTAGTCGCAGGCTTAAATTTTGATTTGTTTTCAAAGAAAAAAACAACCAATATTGGATTGTTTACTTATCAGTTTGAAAAGTTGGATTTTACTGAAAGTTATTCGGGAAACCGACATACTTCTACCGCTTTTTTTAAACTAAAAAACTGGACAATCGAAAACCAGGGCAGTTTTCTGAGCAGTGATGCAACAGCCTCAACTTCAAAATTTATTAGAAACCTTGCCAAAACCAAATATCATTTTGGCAAAAACTGGATTGGCGGGAATATTCAGGTCGAAGACAATCAGGAAAAAGACAAGCTTACAAACCAGTTTTCAGCAATTAGCCAGCGATTTGCAGAATATGGCGTTTTTGTTGGACGTGGAGACAGTACCAAAGTTTTTGTTGAGCTAGGTTATTTACGCAGAAAAAATGATAGTTTACAAAACGGTTTATTAAAGCATGTAAGCAATTCGCAAACCTATTTTTTGAAGTCTAAACTGATTCAGAACAAAAAAACAGATTTGGCAGTTTACGCTAGTTATAGAAATTTGGATTTTACAGCTGCTGACCGGAAAAATGAACCTTCGTTAAATTCAAGAATATTGTACAACGATCGTTTTTTTAATCAGCTTCTTCAAATCGGAACCGTTTACGAAACCAGTTCCGGAACGATTGCGCAGCAGGAATATACCTATCTGGAAGTTCCTGCCGGTCAGGGCGTGTATGCATGGAATGATTACAACGGCAATAATGTTCAGGAGCTTGAAGAGTTTGAAGTAGCACCATTTCCGGATCAGGCAAAATTTATCCGCGTATTCTTGCCTAATCGGGTTTATATCAAAACCAATCAGAATAAATTTTCACAGTCACTTACTGTAAATCCTTTGCAATGGCAAAATGAAAAAGGTTACAAAAATGTATTGTCTTATTTTTACAACCAGACCTCCTTTATTCTGGACAGGAAGGTAAAAAGTGATGGTGATAATTTTGAACTAAATCCGTTTTATTCTTCTGAAGAAAATATCTTAGGGCTGAATTCGAGTTTCAGGAACAGTTTGTTTTATAACCGGGGAAAACAAAAGCATTCTGTCACTTATTCTTATCTGATTAATAATGGAAAAAACCTGCTTTCTATTGGTTCTCAGTCTGTAAAAAACTATTCACATCAACTACAATACACGCATTTGCACCAAAAAAGCTGGCTATTTAATCTGTTTGCAAAAACAATTAAAACTTCCCTGACATCAGAGGATTTCACTGAGAAAAATTATGATTTAACCGGTTTTCAGGTAACACCGAAAATCAGTTATTTATTTTCGAAAAACACCAGTCTTGACTTCTTTTATGAATTGCAGAAAAAAGAAAACCAGATTGGAAATTTTGAAACCTTAACACAAAACCGGTTAGGAACTTCATTTTCGTATGCCGGAGACAAAAAAGTGACAGTGAACGGAGAATTCTCTTTTTATGAAAATAAATTCGTCGGAAATGAATTTTCTTCAGTTGGATTTCAAATGCTCGAAGGACTTCAGGCTGGTGAAAATTTAGTCTGGAAATTACTTCTCCAGAAAAATATAACCCAGTTTTTAGACGTCAATTTAAATTATCAGGGACGTAAAAGTGAAACAGGCGTTACCGTACATACAGGGAACATACAGCTTCGTGCTTATTTTTAGCACTTTACTGAAAAAGCTATTATAAAATTGATTAATTTTAATTCAACTTTAAACTCCTAATCTTATGAAAAAATTAGTATTACTTTGTTTTATAGTTGTATTCTCATCTCATTTTTATGCTCAGGAAACAGCTGTAAAAACAACTAAGAGCAAAACTGAGGCTTCTGCAAAAAAAGCCAAATCAGACGCTGATAAAGCTAAGGCAGATGCCAAAGCTGAAGCTGAAAAATCTAAAAAAGCAGCAGACAAAGCAAAAAAGGAAGCTGCAAATGTAAAAAACACTACAGATAAAGAAGCTGTAAAAGCTAAAAAAGAAGCTGCGAGTTCAAAAAATGCTGCTAAGGAAGCCACAAATGCAAAAAGCACAGCAAGCAAAGAAGTTGCAAAAGCTAAAACCGCGGCTGACAAGGCTAAAAAATCTGCTGCAAAAAGTAAAACTTTAAAAGAAACCAACGAAAAGGCACCAAAAGTAGCCGATAAAGTTACTGGTGAATACAATGGTAAAAAAGTCTATACCGGCCCGAAAGGAGGAAAATATTACATCAACAAAAACGGAAACAAAACGTACATTCAGGATTAAAAACTTTCTGTCTGACCAAATAAGTCCGGATTTCCATCGAGAAGTCCGGGCTTTTTTATTTATTTAAAGCTGAAGGCTACAACTCCGCTCATTCTGACCCTCTTTATTTGAACCATTGGATTGAATTAATTTTTCATTGAGTTATGGATTTGACATTGATATTGAAATTGATTTTTGAACCTGAATTCCAGAGTTAATAATTTAGTAATGTATCCGAAATAACAAAAAAAGAGGATTTTTTTATCTTCGTTTCAAAAATCGCTACACATGAGCATCGAATATACTGCCAATAAAACTATTTTAATTACTCCTTTAAACTGGGGATTGGGTCATGCAACCCGATGCATTCCTATAATTAAAGCATTACAGGAAAATAATTATATTCCCATAATTGCTTCAGATGGCATTGCTTTGGCATTATTGCAAAAAGAATTTCCATATATTCAGACTTTAGAACTACCTTCTTATCATATTGAATACGCTAAAAATGGCAAAAACTTTAAATGGAAGCTGATTAAAAGTTTACCTAAAATGATCACCGCTATTGTGGACGAAAAGAAAATAGTGAATTCATGGATCAAAAAATATGATATAGACGGTATCATTTCAGATAACAGGCTAGGGGTTTTCAGTAAAAAAGTGCCTTCGGTATTTATTACACATCAGCTTAATGTGATGACAGGAAATACGACAAAGTTTACCAGTAAATGCCATCAGTATTTTATAAAAAAATATAATGAATGCTGGATCCCTGATACAGATGGAGATCCAAATTTAACAGGCAACCTTGGACATCTTAAAGAAAGTAAACTAAACCTGAAATATATTGGACCTTTGAGCAGAATGCGTAAAAAAGACACTCCAAAACAATATGACCTAATGATTATTTTGTCAGGTCCGGAACCTCAGCGTACGTTACTGGAAGAAAAACTGCAGGAAGAAATTGCACAATACAAAGGTGAAATTGTTTTTGTAAAAGGCATTGTCGAAAAAACACAAACCAAACAGCAGATCAAAAATGTGACCTATTACAATTTTATGAATACCAAACAGCTGGAACAGACATTTAATGAAAGTGATTTGGTTTTATGCCGCTCAGGTTATACTACCGTTATGGATTTAGCAAAACTGGGTAAAAAAGCCTTTTTTATCCCTACGCCTGGTCAATATGAGCAGGAATATCTGGCCATAAAACTTCAGGAAGAACAATTGGTACCTTACGCAACGCAAAACGACTTTACTATTGAAGATCTTTCAAAAGTAAAATCGTTTAAAGGTTTATCCGAATTTGAAAATAAAATCGACTGGGATTTGTTATTTACTGTTTTTGAGAAGTAGATTTAGAAATTAAACTGCGCCTGTAATCGTAATAAATTTCCCTGTTGTCTGTTAACCGGAATGGCACTATCTTCAAATGTTCTGTCAGCAATAACATATTCTGCTACCAATTCAAATGCTTTAATTGGCTGCCATTCTACGCCAATTTGGTAATCTCTTACTACATAACTTCTGGCATCTTTTTCATATTTTTTACCTCCGTCATAATACTGAAATTTGGCAAAAGGATAAATATGCTGTTTTTTAATGTCCCATTTATAATTCAGTAAAACGTACCCACCATTTAAATCTGTAACATCAACCGAGTTGGTTGTTGGGTTATAACGCGGTCCTTTCCCAATATTATACTCAGTCTGGATTCCAAAAGGCTTTGGATACAAAACAAAAGTAGCCCCGATTCTCTCGTCTTTTATATATTTTGGATCTCCATTTACTACAACTCCTGATGAAATTTCCCCGGTAAAAGCCCATTTTCCAGTGTAGGCCTGAATTCCAGGTTCTATAATCTGGTTTCCAATAACAAAAGGATAAGTAGCTCTTGCTACTACATTTAAATCTCTGTTTCCGTCTATTTTATTGGCTATTTGCCCATTGTAAGCTCCCAAAGCCAACACCCCAAAATCACCTGAACCTTTGTAACCATCTTTTACAAGCATCGCAAAACGTTCCCTGATTTCGGCTGGTGCCCAATAAAAAAACATTCCTAAATCTCGTTCATTTGCTATTGCACTGTTTATACCATCTGCACGGTCTAAAGTCAGACGCTGCGAGCTGGATTGCATATTTTCGAACCCATACGGAATTTTACTCTGGCCAATACGTACCCGATATTCCCTTTTCTTATCAAAAGAAAGATCAAAATAAAGATCACGAATCTGTACGAAGTTATTAAGCCCAGTGCCTGGTGAACTCGCAAAATCCGGCTGAAAATAGAAGAAAACATTTGGATGAACCTGTCCTGAAAACACTAAACGTGCACGACGGACAAAAAGCCCGTTGTTTGCTTTTGCATCCGGATCTGTAGAAGTTGTTCCCCATGATTTATCACACTGGTCGCAGGAAACTTTATCATTTGTAGAAAACAAACCATTGTATCTGATTTGCGCATAACCTCTTAAAGAGATTTTGTCATACCAGTGCTCTTCGACACCTCCTCCGGATTTGGTATCAGGTAGTTTTGCTTTATTGATTGAATCTAAAATACGCATTACTTCGTTTTTTACATCCTGTTTATTCAATTCCTGTGCATGTACTCCGCAGGTAAGCAGCATTAAAACTGCCACTATTATTTTTTTTATCATTTTTTCTATTGCCCTTAATTTCAGGATGCAAAGATGTAACCACCTATGTTAAGAAATCATTAACCAGATGTTATTATAATAAAAATTTAATGTTATGGACTAAATCCGTGTGTTGATTTATTGTTAAAACCCTTGTTTTACGACTTTTAAAAAAACAGTACTTACAATTATTTAACCTCAGCTTTTGTCGCTTTATTCGCTTTTTCGAGCGTAAAAGAAAATTCAGAACCAATTCCAAATTCACTTTCTACATATACTTTCTCTTTGTGAGCTTCGATAATATGCTTTACAATTGCCAGTCCTAAACCGGAACCTCCTTCTGAACGGGTTCCGCTTTTGTCAACTCTGTAAAAACGTTCAAATAAACGTGAAATGTTTTGTTTTTCAACCCCTTCCCCATTATCACTAATACGAATCAAGACTTTTTTCTTGGTGAGATTCACAACACCAACCTCAGTTAAACCTCCTTCTTTTCCGTATTTAATAGAGTTCACAATCAGATTTTCCAAAACCTGCTGAATTCTGTCTTTATCCCCTTTCACTATTAAGGACTGTACATTCTTGCTTTCGAATGCTAATTTTATTTTCTTTTTATCGGCTTTCATTTCCAATAAATCGAAAACATTCTGAATCAGTTCAACTATATTAAATTCCGTAAAATTCAAATCTAAATCTCCCGATTCTAATTTGGTGATCATATCAAGATCTTCAACAATATAGATCAGGCGCTCTACACCTTTTTCTGCACGTTTTAAGTATTTTTTCCGAATAGTTTTATCATCCATTGCGCCATCCAGCAAAGTTGAAACATATCCCTGAACTGTAAATAACGGGGTTTTAAGTTCGTGCGAAACGTTTCCCAGAAATTCTCGTCGATATTGTTCCCTGATTTCAAGCATCTCAATTTCGAGTTTTTTATCGGTAGCGAATTTTTTCACCTCGCGGGAAAGCGTTTCCATATCCGTTGTAATCGGCTGGTTGATAAGAGGTGTTGATTCAAGTAAAGAAACCTCATCATAGATTTTTTTTACCCTTCTGTATATAAAGCGTTCTACACGATACTGAAGTACAAGAAATGAAAAGATGTAGACTGAAATCAAAAAGATTATCCCAAATCCTGCCTGATACTTTAATTGATTTTTATAGAACATATTCATCAGCAACAATACAAATCCTGTTGTAAACAAGCTTATATATAGTGCCGACTTGATAGCGAATCTATAAGTTTTTTTGAAATTGATTTTCATTTAAATTTTAAAATAAACAATTAAGGGAATATTTTTTTCACCATAAGCCATGTAAGTTCATTTAAAAAAGTCAATCTTTGACAAATAAACTTTGACAAAGATTGACTTTAGTTAAGTTATGAGCACTATAAATTTAATAAACTTATATTACTTATAGGGTTCAAATTTATATTGAATTTTTAAGCTTCAAATTTATAGCCAACTCCTTTTATGGTTTTAAAAAGGTCTTCGCCAATTTTTTCGCGTAATTTTCGGATGTGTACATCAATAGTTCTTCCGCCTACTACTACTTCATTTCCCCAAACTTTATCTAATATTTCATCTCTTTTAAAAACTTTCCCTGGTTTTGAAGCTAGTAAATAGAATAATTCGAATTCTTTTCTCGGAAGGGAAATTTCAACATTGTCTTTAATGATTTTGTATTCTTCACGATTGATTTCTATTCCACCTACGTTTAAAGTATCTGTAATTATTACCTGTTCTTTTAACCTTCTTAACAAAGCCTTTACTTTGCTTACCAATACTTTCGGTTTTATTGGCTTTGTAATGTAATCATCAGCACCAGCATCAAAACCAGCTACTTGAGAATAGTCTTCGCTTCTTGCGGTTAAAAATGTTATGATAACGTTATTTAGTTCCGGAATTTTTCTAATGTGTTCACAAGCTTCCATCCCGTCCATTTCGGCCATCATTACATCCATAATAATAAGTTCCGGTAATTCTTTCTGAGCTTTTGCGATTGCCTCTTTTCCATTTGAAGCAGTAACAATCTGATAGCCTTCCTGAGCCAGGTTGTACCCTACAATTTCAAGAATATCCGGCTCATCATCAACTAACAAAATCTTGGTTTGTGTTTTTTTCATAAATAGCAAAAATTGAAATTTTTACATCAAATTTTATGTGTTATATATTTGATGTTTTTGAATTGCGATGGTAAATATAATATAAAAACAACGGTTAAAAAGTCGTGTTAACGGTAATTTAATCTGGTAACAATTTGATAATCTACAAGACACAAAAACATAACAAGTGCCTAACATGAACTTTACAGTGTGTGTATTTCTTTGCACCAAAATAAATTAAACACAACACTGAAATGAAATTCAATTTAAAATTTCTATTTATTACATTATTTATCTGTACGATTTCGATCGCACAAAACAAAGGTACGATTTCTGGTGTATTAACAGACAAAGAAACTAATAATGAAGTACTTCCTTTTGCAAATATTTTAATTAAAGGAACCAACATTAGTGCCAACACTGACATTGACGGAAAATATTCCTTATCCGTAAATCCGGGAAATTATACTCTTATTTTTAGTTTCGTTGGATATGAATCTGTAGAAAAAGCTATTACTGTTAAAGCAAACGAAACAATTACTGTTAACCAGGTATTATCTGCCGGAGGTTACACACTAAAGGATGTTGTTGTGAAATCAGCAGGAGGAAACAGAGAAAAAGAAACAGCTTTACTTTTAGAACAAAAAAATGCTGTCGTTATTAAACAAAGTATCGGAGCACAGGAAATGTCCAGAAAAGGCGTTAATGATGTTGAGGAAGGTTTGACAAAAATTACCGGAATCACTAAAGTAGATTCCCGTGGAATATTTGTACGTGGACTGGAAGACCGTTATAATAATTTATTGATTAATGATTTGGCTGCACCATCAAACAGCCCATTCACTAAAATTATTGCTTTGGATTTGTTTCCAACGAATGTTGTTGGAGTAATTGATGTCTACAAAACATTTAATCCAAATATATATGGTGATTTTGCTGGAGGTACTTTTAATATTCAAACTTCAAAGGCAACAAAAAGTATTACGAAAATAAATATTGGAGCAGGTTATACAACAGGAAACAGTCTTAAAGATTTCCTATTATCATCTGACGCAGATACATCAACAGGATTTTTAGGATTTAATGGTAAAGACAGAGAGTTACCAGGTTTTCTTGGAAATCAGGCAACGAGACAAACTTTTACAACAGATCAGGCATTAAATTCAGTAAGTGGCAATAAAGGTTTTAATGTAAGTCAAACAAAATCACCTTTAAATTCAAGTTTAAACTTATTACATGCTGAAAAATTTAATTTAAGCAACGATCGTACTTTATCTTACTTATTGTCTATTAATTACGATAATAATTTTGCGATAAGAGAAGGGGTTGACAGAACTATCGATTTACAGTCTTCCGGATCTAAGTATATAAACAACTTTATCACCACTGAATATCGTTTCAAAACCACGAATTCAGCATTAGTTGGCTTAAACTATAACGCTGACAGACTTAAACTATCGTTCAACACATTATACATCAGAACTAACTTAAACTCTATAAAAGACCAGCAAGGACCTTCATCAGGAACAGCTGCTGAAAATGGATTTATACGCACGAATCAATTAGACAAAAGTGATTATTTAAATGGCCAATTATTAGGTGAATATGCATTAACCAAAGACAAAAATCAAACTATCAAAGCCGGAGCTTCATATGCAATCACAAAATTTGAACAGCCAGATAGAAAGTTTTTCACAGGTCTTAAAACTGGTGATGATTTGATAAGTACTTCTTATGGAGGAAATAATTTCCTGCGTCAATATTTAACTGTCGATGGTAATTCATTTTATTCAGCATTAGTAGAATATAATTTGAAATTCGGAAAAAATGACAAACAAAACAAATTAACTGTTGGATACAATGGCAGCGGATCTAAGATGGAATCTTCATACCGCTTTATTGCAAGTACTGGTAATAATGGTTTTTCTTCAAGCATAAACAATATAGATACTCAAATAACAAGTGACATTTCAGCTAATAACATGTCTTTTAGCGAAAACTCTAATGCTACTTACAAAGTTAAACTTGATGAAATGGCTAATGCAGGTTATGCTAATTTGTTTTTAAAATTTGGAGAGAAAGTTGAAGTAAACGCAGGGATTCGATTTGAAAGTGCTCTTAAAGAAACTCATTACAGAGGATTAGGTACATTTGATGCCCCTTTCAAAATATTAAAATATGATAATGCCTATTTCTTACCTTCATTAAATTTGAAGTATTTGTTGAGTGACACAGCTAACATTCGTTTTGCAGCAAGTAAAACGTACACTAAACCAGTTATCATGGAGGCTTTCCCGATATCTTTCATCAATGCTGACGGAACTTCAACTCAAGGGAATCCAATTTTGAAAAATAGCGATAATTACAATTTTGATTTAAAATATGAATTATTCCCAACTGCCAAAGAAATGATTGCTGTTGGATTATTTGGAAAACATATTATCAATCCAATTGAAAAAACTTTCATCTCAAACGCAACCACAGGAACGGTTACCACTTTTCTAAATTCTGAGAGTGCCAACTTATATGGAATAGAAGCTGAACTTCTTGTTGGACTAGAAAGAGTCAGCGAAAGCTTAGGTAGTTTTTCATGGGGATTAAATGCTACTTTGATGTCATCTAAAGTTACTGTAAGCCCTAATTTTGAATCTATAGACGAGGATGGAATTATCACCGTAAAACCTTCTATTGAAACGCATCAATCAAGATCATTGCAGGGAGCATCAAACTGGTTAGTAAATTCAGATTTAAAATATGAATTTAATTTCAGCAATGAGTGGTCGAACACTGTTTCATTAGTTTATGGTGTTTTTGGAAAAAGAATATATGCTGTAGGAACCAATGGACAGGACCATGTCTATGAATTACCTGTACAGCAATTGGATTTTGTATGGGGAAGCAAAGTTTCTGAGCACTTCGATGTAAAATTCACTGCCGATAACATTTTAAATTCATGGAGAAAACGTGAATTTGGGAACAATGGGACCTTAAAAGTAGACGAAGAATCATTATTGGCTAATAGTTATAAAAAGGGAATCGGGTTTTCATTAAAACTTGGATATACTTTCTAGAATGCAAAAAAAACAATTATTAAAAGCTCCATTTTTGGAGCTTTTTTTATACACAATCAAATTGAATTTAAAATTAACACAACAAAAAACACATAACATTCTCTTCACATTAAACTTTTGTTTTGATAACTGTAAAGTAATATTGAGATAACCCATAACTTGAATTTAGCCTATACATTTGTCAAAATAAAATATAACAACACACTTATGAAAACAAAATTTTTAGCTTTAGCACTTGTAACAGGGTTATTCTTAAATTCATGCTCAAGCAGCGACGATTCAACTCCAGTTACTCCTCCTGCTACTGGTGAAATTACGGGACCAATAACTAAGGACGTTACTTATGCTTATGGGAACTACACTTTGAAAGGAATTGTAAAAATCAACTCTGGTGTTACAGTAACATTTGAGGCTGGATCTACAGTTACAATCGACAAAGCAACAGGAGACAATGCATTAGTTGTTTTACTTGGCGGAAAATTAATCACAAAAGGAACTGCTGACAAACCAGTAGTATTTACAGAAAAATCTAAGGTTCCAGGATCTTGGGGAGGAATCATTATGTATGGTGACGCTCCTGCAAATGTAGCTGGTGGTAAAGCAACTTCTACTTCAGAAGACGGAAACAACATTTCTTATGGATCAGCAAATCCAAATCCAGCTCATAATGGTGGTTCATTAGTTTACACAAGAGTTGAATACGCTGGTTCAAAATTAGCTGACGGAGCAAAAGAAAACAATGGTTTTACTTTTTACTCAGTAGGTTCAGGAACAACTTTAGATCACTTAGTATCTTATAAAGGAGCTGATGACGGATTCGAATTCTTTGGAGGAACTGTAAGTATGACAAATGCTATCTCTTACGGTAACTATGATGATTCATTTGACTGGCAAGATGGATGGCAAGGTCAGGCAAATAGCAACTGGTATGCTTACCAAATTGACAAAGGAAACTATGGTATGGAAATTGAAGCGTCTTCAAATGATAATGCTTATTTTCCAAAAGTAACTAACATCACTCTAAAAAGAGCTGCAGGTACGGTTACTGAAGAACAAAAAGAAATTCAATTGGACGCTTTTCAATTTAAAAAAGAAGGAAATGGAGATTTCAGCAACATCGTAATTGATGGTTATGTTAGTCAAACTACTCCTACTGCATTTAATGGTGGTGTACTACAAATACTGGATAAAGTTACTTATGATCATCAAGTTGCTGGTGGTAAAATTAAATTAAAAGACGTAAAAATCACCAACTCTCCTATTACATTCATTTCAGGACAAGCTACTTTTACATTATCTGCAGCAAGTTTTCTTCCTTTAACAAACTGGACAACTAGCACTACTGCAACTGGAGCTTCATTAACTCCTGGAGCTTGGGCTACAGTTGACGGTGTTAGCTTGATCAAATAGTTTACTTCAAAATATAATTGTTAAAAACATCCTAAATATTTAGGATGTTTTTTTGGTGTAGTTTTTGAAAACTTTTTTTGTATATTTACTTATCTAAAATCACGCGATGGCAAAAAATTACTTTTATATTACTTTCTTACTGGCTTTTTCTTTACTGTAAGCATCTCAGCTCAGGATAATAAATCAACGCCTAAAACCCAGGGAACTCCTATAGAGGGGTTAAGCTTGTATCCTAACCCTGTATTAAATGGAAAAGTATATATTACTTCAAAAAACGATCTTGAAAAAGAAATTATCATTTTTGATGTTTTAGGAAAAAAAGTACTTCAGATACATTTGACCTCAAAAGAACTTAGCATTCCTGATCTCACACCAGGAGTTTACATCATAAAAATAAGTGAACAAGGCAATTCGGCAACACGAAAATTAATTGTTCGATAACCATAGAAAACACACTTTTAAGCTCCATAATTTGGAGCTTTTTTATTGCCCTTACACCTACAATAATTTATACCTTTGTAAAAAAAAGTTTTGATTACAGCCAACGATATATTTACTATTTCAAGTCAGAAACAATTTGAAAAAACAGCACTTAAGGTGTTCCGTTTTCAACATGAAAACAACAAGGTATATCGTAATTTCTGTGATTTTTTAAATGTAAATCCGCAACAGGTAAAATCTCTGAAACAGATCCCTTTTTTACCCATTCAGTTTTTTAAAAGCCATGAAGTAGTTTCTAATTCCGATTTCCCTCAGGTTATTTTTACCAGCAGCGGCACTACCGGAGTGGTGACCAGCAGACATTTGGTTACAGATGTTTCGCTTTACGAAGAAAGTTATCAAAAAGGATTTGCACAGTTTTACGGCAATATAGAAGATTACGTTGTTTTAGCCCTCCTGCCGTCTTATTTAGAACGCGACGGATCTTCACTAATTTACATGGTCGAAGATTTAATAAAACTATCCAATCAGCATGAAAGTGGGTTTTATTTGCACAACCACGACGACCTGATTAAAAAGCTAACTACGCTTGACGAATCAGGTCAAAATGTAATTTTGATTGGCGTTACATATGCTTTATTGGATTTGATCGAAAAACATCAGTTCAACCTTCAAAACACCATTATCATGGAAACTGGCGGAATGAAAGGCAAACGCAAAGAAATGATCCGCGAAGAATTGCACGAGCAGCTTTGTAAAGGTTTTGGCGTTTCTTCAATTCATTCAGAATACGGCATGACAGAACTTTTGGCACAGGCTTATTCGTTAGGCGAAGGTATTTTCGAATGCCCGTCGTGGATGCATGTTTTGATGCGTGATCCGGAAGACGCACTCACTTACGTAAAAGATGGAAAAACCGGCGGCATCAATGTTATTGATTTAGCCAATATTAACTCCTGTTCTTTTATCGCAACACAGGATTTAGGCAAAAAATATCCCAACAACTCTTTCGAGGTATTGGGACGTTTTGATAATTCTGATATTCGTGGTTGTAATTTGATGGTTTTATAGAATATTAAACCGCTCGAATCACAAAATAATTTTTCTTTCCACTTTGTAACAACACAAACTGATTGTTAATTAAATCATTTGCAGTCAATACAAAATCTTCGTTAATTTTTTCTCTGTTTACTGAAATAGAATTTGCAGTTAAAGCACGTCTGGCTTCTCCATTTGATTTAAAGAAACCTGTTTTTTCATTTAAAACGGTAATGATCTCCAAACCGTTTTCCAGATCTGCTTTTGTAATTTCTGCCTGAGGAACTCCGTCAAAAACTTCTAAAAACGTTTTTTCATCCAGTTTCTTTAAATCCTCCGCAGTTGAATTTCCAAACAAAATATTCGAAGCCTGAATCGCTTTTTCTAATTCTTCTTTACTGTGAACAAAAATCGTGATTTCTTCAGCTAATTTCTTTTGCAAAACTCTTAAATGCGGTGCTTCATGATGTTGTGCAATTAAGCCTTCAATTGTTTCTTTATCTAAAAAAGTAAATATTTTAATGTACTTTTCAGCATCAGCATCTGTAGCGTTAACCCAAAACTGGTAGAATTTGTAAACCGAAGTTTTATCAGCATCTAACCAAACGTTTCCTCCTTCAGACTTTCCGAATTTAGA
This sequence comes from Flavobacterium gyeonganense, assembly GCF_029625295.1. Taxonomy (NCBI): domain Bacteria; kingdom Pseudomonadati; phylum Bacteroidota; class Flavobacteriia; order Flavobacteriales; family Flavobacteriaceae; genus Flavobacterium; species Flavobacterium gyeonganense. Next base: position 1,641,058 of record NZ_CP121112.1, read on the forward strand.
ACCGTCTGCTTTTGTAATTAAAGGAGTTGTTAACGCAAAAGCTTTCGCATTTTCACCGCCCATTCTACGTACTAATTCCGTACCCGTGGTAATATTTCCCCATTGGTCAGAACCTCCCATTTGCAAAAGACAGTTATTGTTTTTATATAAATGGTAAAAATCGTATCCCTGAATTAATTGGTATGTGAATTCTGTGAAAGACATTCCTTCGCCTTCTCCGTTGATTCTTTTTTTAACAGAATCCTTCGCCATCATGTAATTTACCGTAATACGTTTTCCAACTTCACGGGCAAAATCAATAAACGAGAATTCTTTCATCCAGTCATAGTTATTCACCATGATTGGTCCGTTTGGTTCATTTGAATTAAAATCTAAAAAACGTGACAATACACTTTTGATTCCCGCAACATTTTTAGCTAAAGTTTCTTCATTCAGCAAATTTCTTTCATCAGATTTTCCGGATGGATCACCAATCATTCCGGTTGCACCACCCACTAAAGCAACGGGCTGATGGCCAAAATTCTTTAAATGAACCAGCAAAATAATCTGAACCATACTGCCAATATGCAGCGAATCTGCCGTTGGATCAAAACCAATATAAGCCGATGTTACCTCTTTTAGCAATTGTTCTTCCGTTCCTGGCATGCTATCATGGTACAAACCGCGCCACTTTAATTCTTCAACTAGATTCTTCATTTTAAAATATTTTTGCGCAAATGTAATCAATATCAATTTCAATGGCAAAAAACAATGGCAATGTCAAAAATCAATAAATTTAAATTCCAAACTTTAAAAAATTCCAAATTCCAATTTTTTCAAGGGCTGTTTACATTTGGTTTCTGTTTTGTAAAAATAACACCGTCAGGAATTACACTGATTAGAACTACATCAACAGGGAAATTCGTGTAATTTGTGGTAAAAAAACTTTGAGCCTTTGTAACTTTGTAACTTTGCCTCAAAACAGTATCTTTACAAAATGGTATTAGTAACAGGAGGAACCGGTTTAGTTGGCGCACATTTATTGATTCATTTAATTGAAAATGGAGAAAATGTAAAGGCGATTTACCGAAATCTAAAAAATATCCAAAAAACAAAGTCGGTTTTTGAACTATATAAAAAAGGCGATTTATTTGAAAAAATCAATTGGCTTGAAGCCGATATATTAGACATTCCTTCCCTTGAGACTGCTTTTATCGGGATAGAATATGTTTATCATTGTGCTGCTTTAATTTCATTCGATCCAAAAGACGAAGATACCCTTCGCAAAACCAACATTGAAGGAACAGCCAATATGATTAATTTTTCCATAGCCAAAGAAATAAAGAAATTTTGTTTCGTAAGTTCGATTGCTGCTTTGGGAGATTTGCAACCACACGAGACTTATATTACCGAAGAAACCGACTGGAATCCGGAAAAACCACACAGCGACTATGCTATCTCAAAATACGGTTCCGAAATGGAAGTCTGGAGAGGTGTTCAGGAAGGTTTAGATGTAATCATTATAAATCCCGGCGTTATTTTAGCTCCCGTTGCAACAAAGTCAATTTTTGAACACGGAAGCAACGAACTGTATATAAAAGTAAGTAAAGGACTTTCATTCTACACCCTTGGAAAAAGTGGATTTATCACTATAAATGATGTTGTAAGAGTTGCTTTTGAGCTAATGAAAAGCAATATAAAAAATGAACGTTTTACTCTAATTGCTGACAATATTGTGTTCAGGGATGTTCTCAATACGATTGCTGAAGTTTTAAAAGTAAAAAAGCCAACAATTCACGCCACGCCATTACTCATGAATATTCTATGGATTGCTGATGGCATATTTTCAACATTATTTTTTCAAAAAAGAAGCCTCACGAAAGCAACAGCAAAAGCTTCGTATTCTGGAAATCTGTATTCTAATGAAAAAACAAAAACCGCTCTGGGAACGGTTTTTCTAGATGTGCATCAATACATAAAAGAAGCATCGAAATTATAATCCTTTATGCTGTAATCTTCTCATTCTTTTTATAGAATCGATATTGACTTTTTTAATTAGTTTCTTTTTGACAGAATCTTTAGGAGTTTCTTTTAATTTTTTCTTTTTAGCTTCAGCTGCTTTTTTTGCTTTAGCTACTTTTTCTTCAGCTTTCAGCTTTTTTTCGGTACTCTTTTTTTCTTTATCCAGCCTCGCATTTATTTCATCGAACATTTCTTTGTAACTATCATAATCGGCAGCGTAATAAATGTTACTTTGTGCAAATTGTAAACTGTCAACCTTGTATTTTTTAAAAATAAACTTTGTTGGGTTTGATGCAACTGAATCCAGCGACAAAGGCTGCTGGTATTTTATGGCTTCCAAAAGAGATAAATCATATATTATATCGATCATCTTTTCTTTCTCTATAAGTTTCGCAGGTTCCTTGACCAGGTCTTTTTTACAACTTACAGAAAGAATCAAAACCAATATTATAAATACGAAATTCTTCATTTGCAGTTTATCTGTTAAATAATAATCGTTTTCCGGCACGGATGTCTTTTACTTTAAAGTTGTTGTAAACCATTTCTCCGTTTACAAAAGTATGTGTAATTCTCGATTTAAAAGTAAAATTTTCAAACGGAGACCAACCACATTTATACAATATATTCTCAGGCTTTACACTCCATGGCAAACCTGGATTTACAATAACCAAATCTGCATAATAACCTGCTTTAATAAACCCTCTTTTTTCGATTTTAAAAATCTTCGCAGGATTATGACACATTTTTTCTACGATTTTCTCCACCGTGATTTTCCCCTGATGGTATGCTTCAAACATCGCAACAACGGCATGCTGTACTAAAGGTCCACCTGAAGGCGCTTTTAAATAAGACTGTAATTTTTCTTCTTTTGTATGTGGCGCATGATCGGTTGCAATAACATCAATACGACCATCATTCAGGGCTTTCCAAAGTTCTTTTCTGTCATCAGCTGTTTTTACTGCCGGATTCCATTTGATAAAATTACCTTTTGTTTTGTAATCTTCATCGGTAAACCAAAGGTGATGTACACAAACCTCAGCCGTGATTTTTTTCTCTTCTAACGGAATTTTATTGGTGAACAATTCCATTTCCTTCGCAGTGGAAAGATGGAAAATATGAAGCCTTGCACCAGTTTTCCTTGCCAAAGCCACTGCTTTTGAAGAAGAAATATAACAAGCCTCAGCACTACGGATTAGGTTATGTGCCGTAACCGGAATATCATCTCCATATTTTTCTTTGAATTCAGCTAAATTATTCTGAATCGTAGTTTCATCTTCACAATGAACTGCGATTAACATTGGCGTACTTGAAAATATTCTTTCTAAAGTCGCTTCATTATCTACCAGCATATTTCCGGTTGAAGAACCCAGGAAAATTTTGATTCCGGCAACATTTTTTGGATTTGTTTTTAAAACTTCCTCCAGATTATCATTGGTTGCCCCCATCATGAACGAATAATTCGCAAATGATTTTTGGGAAGCTATTTGGTATTTATCTTCTAAAATTTCCTGTGTAACGGCATTCGGAACCGTATTGGGCTGTTCAATGAAAGAAGTAATACCTCCTGCTACTGCAGCTCTGGATTCAGATTCAATATCCCCTTTATGTGTAAGTCCCGGTTCTCTAAAATGTACCTGATCGTCAATTGCTCCCGGGATCAGAAAATTTCCTTCGGCATCTATTACTTTACAATCGGATGATTTTAGACTGATACTGTCTGCAACTTCTACAATTAAGTCGTTTTCTATTAAAACATCACCTTCAAAAATTGTACCCTCGTTTACAATTTTGGCATTCTTAATTAAAATCCTGTTCATCGCCGTTCTTTTATAATGTATTGAATAATTTTTTTAATCGAAGAGAAATAACACCAAGTATCGCCTCCTTAATAATGGCATTGCTCATTTTTGAGACTCCTTTGGTACGATCGGTAAAAATAATCGGAACTTCTGTTATTTCAAATTTAGCACAATAAGTTCTATATTTCATTTCGATCTGAAAAGCATATCCAACAAATTTTATTTTATCAAGATTTATCTTTTCTAAAACCTCTCTTTTATAACAAACAAAGCCTGCTGTCGCATCGTGAATTTTCATTCCTGTAATAAATTTAACGTAAACCGAAGCGAAATAAGACATTAATACACGACTTAAAGGCCAGTTTACCACATTTACACCTGTAACATACCTGGATCCTACCGCTAAAGCTGCGCCTCCAAAATGACAGGCATCATATAATTTTTCAAGATCATTCGGGTTATGTGAGAAATCAGCATCCATTTCAAAAATAAAATCATATTTGCGTTCCAAAGCCCATCTAAAACCATGAACGTAAGCCGTTCCAAGACCGGATTTTTTGGCTCTTTTTTCAAGAAATAATCTTTCAGGAAACTCTTTCTGAAGCACAATAACCTTATCAGCAGTATGATCTGGGGAATTATCGTCAATAATTAAAAGGTGAAAGGATTTATGTTGCGAAAGCACCGCACGTACTATGCTTTCAATGTTTTCGATCTCGTTGTAAGTAGGAATTATGACAATACAATCATTCATTTTTTCTGCGTAATTTCACCGCAAAAGTAAACTTTTTATAGCATTTGATTCATAATAAATCTATAATAAAAGTATTGAGACAAAAAATTACTAATTTTGTATTGTTATGATTGAACAGTTCCATCCCAGAATTATAGAAAACAAAGATTGGGCAACACTTTTATTTGTGTTGGCTTTCGCTGTTGTTGCTATTACTAAATCAGCTTACGAAAACAGATTTAGTGAGTTTACAAAGCTTATTTTCTCAGATAAATACGTTAAAATTTACCGTGATGTTTCCCATCTGAAAAGCAGTTTTACAGTAGCCTTATTTTTTGTACAAATTATTTCGTATGCATTTTTCATACAGCTGACCATGCATCTATTTGGCTACGCCGCAAAAACTGACTGGATGCTTTTTACTCAAATTGTCACTTTTTTGACCTACTTTATATTAGCAAAGTATTTAATTGAAAAAATCGTAGGAACTTCTTTCAACATTAATGAATTTGTCGATCTTTTCAACTTACAAAAAGCAACTTACAGAACCTATATTGGTTTATTAATACTTCCCGTTAATGCAATTTTGTTCTATCATGATGATATTCCTAAAATCATACCATTAGCAATCATAGGTGTTTCAGCATGCATCAGTATGTTTTCATACTTTATTTCAATTAAAACTTATCAAAATACAATAATCAATAAATTGTTTTATTTTATTTTGTATCTTTGCGCTCTTGAAATAGCCCCTTATTATTTCCTGTATTATTGGATTACTAAGGTGGCTCAGTAAATGTCTATAATATGAAAGTGAAAACAATTTTGGTGTCACAGCCTGAACCTAAAGTGGAAAACTCCCCTTACTTTGAGCTCCAACAGAAACACAAAATAAAAATTGATTTCAGACCTTTTATTCATGTGGAGGGAGTTAGTGCAAAAGAAATCCGATTACAAAAGATCGATCTTAATCATTACACTGCAATTATTTTAACAAGCCGAAATGCTGTTGATCATTTTTTCAGAGTTGCTGAAGAGATGCGCTACAAAGTTCCTGAAGGATTGAAATATTTTTGTCAGTCTGAGGCCGTTGCTTTTTACCTGCAAAAATATGTAGTGTACAGAAAACGTAAAATTTACGTTGGAGCTAAAGATTTTGCAGATTTATCTCCGCTTATCAAAAAATATAAGGACGAAAAATTCTTATTGCCGGCTTCTGATCAGTTAAATGCTGATGCACCAATAACTTTAAACGGTTTGAAAGTAGACTGGGCACAAGCTATTTTCTACAGAACCGTAATGAGCGACTTATCAGATTTAGCAGACGTTTATTATGATGTTTTGGCTTTTTTCAGCCCAACCGGAATAAAATCGTTGTTTAAAAACTTTCCTGATTTTAAACAAAACAATACCAGAATCGCTGTATTTGGAAGCACAACTCAAAAAGAAGCTTTAGATCACGGTTTAAGAATTGACATTCTTGCCCCGACTCCTGAAACTCCTTCTATGACAATGGCTCTTGAAAAATACATTGCCGAAGTAAACAAAGCGAAATAAATTCTAAAATATACAATCTTAAAAAATCCAAATTCCAATTTAACACATGGAATTTGGATTTTTTTTTATAAGAATCTTAGCCTCATTTGAATTTGGACTCGTGCGATAGCGAACAGGCGAAGCAATTTAAAAAAATATTGGAATTTCCTTTTTCAGACCAATTTAACTACATTTGATTTCTATTCTAAACTCAAATTACAAGAATAGTTTCAAATTTTAAGTTATGAAAATCAATTCCCTATTAATTGAAATTGACGGTATCGACAAAGAAATCCTTCGATATCTTATGGACGATGCCCGCAAACCTATTCTTCAAATTGCAAATAAAATAGGTATTTCAGGAGCTGCGATTCATCAGCGTTTGAAGAAACTGGAACAATCCGGTGTAATTTCAGGATCAAAATTCACTGTAAATCCAAAAGTTTTAGGCTACAATACCATGGCATTTATTGGTGTTTATCTCGACAAAGCTTCGGGAAATTCAGAAGCCGTAAAAGAGCTGCGAAAAATCCCAGAGGTTTTAGAATGCCACTACACTACCGGAAACTGGTCGGTTTTGATTAAAATTATATGTCGTGACAACGAACATTTAATGCAGCTTTTAAATACCAAAATCCAGGCAATTGAGGGGGTTTCGAGAACTGAGACTTTTATTTCTCTTGATCAGCAGATTGACAGGCAGATTCAGCTGTAAAATTAGATAATGTGTCAATTTGATAATTTGATAATTTGATAATTTGATAATATTCAAAACACATATAAATAATAACCCGACAGATTTGAAAATCTGTCGGGTTTTATAAATAAATTATCTAATGGGCTAATTATCTCAATTGCCACATTAAAACTAATTCCTCCTGCTTCCTGAATAAATCGAAATATAATACAACAACGTTGCAATTGAACCAATAGCTGCTACCACATACGTTCTCGCTGCCCATTTTAATGCATCTTTTGCACCCGCCTGCTCTTGTTGTGTCAGCATTCGTTTATTTTCTAACCACGCGAGCGCACGATTACTTGCATCATATTCGACTGGTAAAGTTATAATTGTAAATAATGTTGTTGCGGCAAAAATCACGATACCTACTAACAATAATTGCGGAAAAGTCCTGATCATCAGGATTCCGGCCAATAAAATCCATTGCACATAATTGGATGCAACACTTACAATAGGTACTAATGCTGAACGCATTGTGAGCCACTCATAACCAATTGCATGCTGCACCGCATGTCCGCACTCGTGAGCCGCAACTGCTGCGGCTGCCGCATTTCTGTGATTGTAAACTGCCTCGCTTAAATTAACCGTTTTATCTGCAGGATTGTAATGATCTGTCAATTGACCAGGAGTCGAAATCACACGAACATCGTAAATACCATTGTCTGCGAGCATCTTTTCGGCAATTTCCCTTCCGCTCATGCCGTTCTGCAATTGCAGTTTAGAGTATAATTCGAATTTACTTTTTAATCTTGAACTTACCAGCCAGCTGAATAACATAATAGCCCCGGCAATAATTAAATATCCACTTCCCATGATTTTGTTTTATTTGATTGAATCTAAATTTACAAAACGATCTGCAAATTATGAACCATTTTAACAAAATGTCATTTTGGCATTTTTACACCCATTATGTCTCAGTTTAGCATATTGTTTTTGAGTAGAAAAGCAATTAGTTCTGCCACATTCTTCATTTTGTATTTTTGAAGGATATTGCGACGGTGAGTCTGAACGGTTAAAAAACTTAAAAACAAATCATCCGCTATTTCCTGAGTAGATTTTCCCTGTGAAAGCAGCAATGCAATATCACGCTCTCTTCTGCTTAAAGCCGGAATACGCTCTAAATCTTCAGATAATGGCTGGCTAATTATGGTTTTAACTTCTTCACTAAACACAATTTCTCCTTCGATTGCTTTATAAATACAGTCTTTGAATTCGTCAAACGAAGCACTTTTCAGAATATAACCATTTCCTCCATTCTGAATAAACTGCATCACCAGGCTTCTTTCAGACTGACTGCTCATTCCGATAATTACAATTTTTGGATATTTCTGTTTAATTATTTTACATAAATCAACTCCATTTAGTATTGGCAAAAAAATATCCATCAAAATTAAATCAACGTTATGGTTTTCGATGTAGTCCAGCAGCTCAGTTCCCGATTGAAATTTTTTAACTATTTCAATATTTTCCAAATCCGACAATAAACCTTCAATTCCTGAAATTACTATTGGATGATCATCTATTATTACCGTTCTGTAACTCATAATTTGTTTTTGGATTATATTTTTAATTCGATATAAGTCGATGTTCCTTTACCAGCAACTGAATCTATTTCTAATTTCCCGTTTAAGAAAGCTACACGGTTCTTAATGTTTTTAAGCCCCATACCTTCTTGTTTTTCAGCAGATTCCACATTAAATCCTGTACCATTATCTTCCACTGTAATAAAGAAAACGTCTTTGTTTTGCGAACAGGAAACCAATATATGTGAAGCTTTTGCATATTTTAGAGCATTATTTAAAAGTTCCTGTATAATCCTGAAAATCATGATTTCGAAATGCTGCGGCAAATTTGATTTTTTAACCAAATATTGAAATTCAATTGTTGTTTCGGGATTGGAATGTGAAGCACATAAATCTTTTAAAGCGTGTTCAAGTCCCAATTTCATTAAACTTTCCGGCATTAAATTCTGAGAAATATTACGAAGTTCCTTAATCGAATTATTAAGCATTGCATGGATATTGGGATTCGTTTCGTTGTTTTCACGACCGGATATACTCAAATGCATTTTCAAACCTGAAAGCATGCTCCCGAGTCCGTCATGTAAATCTCTTGCAATCCTTTTTCTTTCCATTTCTTCTCCTTCAATCAGGGCATTTGAGATCGATAATTTTTGCTGATTTTCCAGTGCGGCGAGTTCCTGGATATGGTTCATTTCTTTTTGAAGGCTTAACTTTTTCTGATAATTATTCCAGCTCCACAAAAACAAAACCGTCAAAAACAAAAGAAATGAAAGAACCGCAAAAAGAATCATATTAAGCCTGTTATTATTTACCTGCAAAACAGCTTTTTCATTTTCCGACTGCAGCAAACTAATTTTCTTTTCGCTTTCTGCTTTTTTATATTTTGCTTCAAGCTCAATGATTTCATTTTTCAGTTTCGCATTGTTAAGACTATCATTAATCACATTATATTTATTCGAATAAAAATAAGCCTTTGAATAGTCTTTAGTGGCATTATAAACCTTTGACAATTCCTTATAATAGTTCTTTTTATCTACTGTAAAAGAGGTATTTTTAATTAGATATTCCAGATTATTTATGGCTTTATCAAAATTTTTAAGTTTAAAAAGCACTTCATATTCTGCAAATTTCAACCTGTTAAGTGCGACAAGATTGTTATGATTTTTAGCTGATTTTATTCCTTTTCCAAAACTTACAAGTGCTTCGTTAAATTTATTTTGCTTGGAATAATATATTCCTTCTGAATAATAATAAGAATCATTGAGGTTGGATTCCGGATATTTGTTTAAGATCGAAAAAGCTCTTTCCAAAACTACTTTTGCATCATAAAAATGTTTGAGCTCAATTAAGTTTTCGGCATTAATAATATAAGTCTCCATTCTCGACTCTGCGAGTGTTGCCGATTTTTTAGTTGTATTTTCTATATACCTTTGTGCCTCTGCAAGATATTCTGAAGCCTTTTGGCGCTCTTCATTGTTCATAAAAATAATGGCAACTGCTTTACTCAAACCACTAATCAGCTCAAAATCGCCACTTTTCTTAGCAATTGGAATCGCTTCATTTACAAGCAGTTTCATATAGGCATTTTCATTGTTCTTATGCTGTTGTATAATACCATAATTCTGCAGCACAATGGCACGCAGTTTATACGCTTCTTTGTTTCTGTATTTTTTTAATTTGTTATTCGCATTCATTAAAGCTTTTTCATAGCCGTCTAAATCTCCTTTTTCAATAAAACTATAGGCATTGTAGTAAATAGAAGCATCTCTTAAAAAAGGAAATTTGATCTTTAGCCGGTTCGCCTGCGCGAGATATTCTTTAGATTTTTTGACATCCTGAACCATTAAAAACAATTTGGACAATCTAAAACTATTCAAACACTTAATACTGTCAGACTTAATGTTCTTGGTAACGTTTGCAACACTGTCAATATATACTGTGTCATCATCTAAGGACAGAATTACTTGTGAATTGGAGATTGCAGAAAAAAACAGAAAAAATAAAAAGATGTATAGTTTGTTCATAAAGGTGGCATTTTCTCAAAGTTATTAAAGCTTAATGACTTTCAAAAAGAAATCCCACTCTTTTACCTGACATCAGGTAGTAAAAAATACATTTTATCAGGTATTGTTGTCTGCTTTGTAAGCTTCTAACTTTGATATAGAATGAATTTTAAACATAAATAGTAAAGAAAATTAAACATGAAAACACATTTGAAACAAATTATGCTAATGCTGACTCTTGTATTTACATTTGCTTCCTGCAGCAGCGATGATAACGACAACGACTCTGTAAACAGATCAAGAGATGTTAAATATGAAATAACCGGAAATTACACAGGAGATCTTGATGTAACTTATCTTGAAAAAAGCGGAGCTGCCCTTAATGAAGATATTGATGCATTGCCATGGACTAAAGAATTTACAGCTAATGCTGATTCGCCGGGTGCCTCATTTCAAACGAGTGGTTATGGAGGTGTTAAAGGGCAAACACTTACTGGTAAAGTTTATGTTGGGGGAAAAGTAGTAAAAGAATTAACTGCAACTGCTACTGAAGACGGAATTATTGTATTGGTTCCAAGTTCGTATGTATTTCCGAGATAAAATTTGGTCATAAATTAATTAAAGAAAGCTTTGTGAAATTTACAAAGCTTTCTTTTTTATGATTCTAACTGATGCGTTACTTCTTTAAATCTCTGAATGAGACTATTGATTTTGTCCTGCTGCTTTTTAATTTGTTTTGGACGAATAAAAAACCAGTTGAATAAAATCCATAAAAATGTTATCCCATAAGTCAACCCGGCTCCCAAAAGAGTCATTCGGCTTGCGTACTCGTACATGTACAGGCCAATTCCAGCACTTAGCATCAGAAAATAAAGGCTCATCATATTAGTTTGTAAAAATTGCTGTTTCTTTTTAATCAAAACTAACTTTTGGAGATAATCATGATTAGTCGTAGTCGTGTCAATATCTTTATATTTTCCAAATAATTTATTGTAAACTAACAGATAAACCATCATAGCGAGAATTACCAAAACAATTCCGATCTTAGTTGATATAAACTGTGGTTGAAAATATATCCAGATAAAAATTATAAAAATACTTGTTGCCAAAAGCATAATATTGGTCATCCATAAACTACGCATAGACGCTTTTTTAAACACGCTCACCCTGGAAAGCAAATCCTGCATATCAGGCTGATTTACGGTTTGTTTTTTCCATAAATCTTTAAAATCTATATTGTTATCGTGGTCCATTTTCTTTAAATTTTTGAGTCATTTTTTCTTTTATTCTGTGAATTTTCACGCGTACATTGGCTTCAGAAAGTCCGACGATTTTGGCAATTTCCGACTGTTTTACATCTTCTAATTCCAGTGAAATAATGATACGCTCGGTTTCCGGCAATTCGGCTATACATTTATATAAAAATTGGATATGGGGTTCAATAGAAATTTGTTTTTCTTCGCTCAGATGAACTGGCAGATTTGATTTTGGAAAACGTTTGTCTTTTTCAATCTGCCTTAGGCAGTTATTCGAAGCAATTCTGAAGATCCATGTTCCAATAGAAGATTCGTTTCTAAAAGTTTCCAGTTTTTGCCAGACGATTATAAAGGTTTCCTGAGCCAAATCCTGTGCGATATCATAATCGTTGACAAAACCCATACAAAGCCTGAAAATTCTGTCCCAATACATTTTGTAGATAGTTTCAAACTCCATCATTTAGATTTTAAAAATTGTTTTAATTGTTCCAAATACCAGGCTGTATCATCATACATAATAAAGTGAAGCCCTTTGGTGGCATATTTAAAATCAGCGGTTTTCAGGTTTTTATACTGTTCGTCGATTGCAGGTTTTAAATTTATAAAATAAGATTCTAACAAAATTAACGATGGGCATTTTATCTGTGCAATCCTGTTTCTCAAATCGGTATTAGAAAAATCGCAATACATTTGTCCAAAAGTGGTTCGGTCCGATTTTACACTCCAGCTTACTACTGTTTCAAGTTTTGATGAATCTTGCAAAAGTCTTGGCATCATTTGTTTCTGCATATCATAAAACTGAGTTTCATTCATAGATGTCATTTGATTTACGGTTGCAGAACAATCGTTATTTTCTTTTGATTTAAAAGAAGTGTCGCTCAAAGCTGCCAAACACGGAAGCGCATCAACTACTACAATCTTCCCAATTAAATCCGGATAATCAGAAGCAAGAGCAAGCGCAAGTCCACCGCCCATACTATGACCGATTACAATTGGTTTTTCGATTTTATTGTCTTTAATATAATCGGCAATTCCAGTTTTCCAGTTTTCAAATGAAGAATCCGGCTGTGGTTTTACTCCGGCGAAACCGGCCATTGTAAGGGTATAACAGATGAAATCTTTCTCGAATGCAGCTTTGGTTTCATTCCAGACTTCTCCGGAAGAAGCAAATCCGGGAATGAAGATAATAGCTTGTTTTCCTTTTCCGGTTTTTAAGACTTCAAACGGATATGATTTTGTTTGAGCAAAAACATTTAGACATAATACTGAGAATAAGAATGCGATAATTACGATAGTATATTTTTTCATTTTAATAGTTTTAAGTTGTTAAATAAGCGGATCCGTGCTTTGGATACGACAACTATTAAAATGTTACAATGGGAATTAAAATTTTAATGAAAAAATTCCAAATCCCAATGTCACTGCGGGTTTTTAACCGCGAAGTACGCGAAGGTTTACGCAAAGAACACAAGGTTTTCCACCACAAATTCACGAATTATTTTTGACAATCTTTGAGAATAAAAATTCGTGAATTTGTGGTGGAAAAAAATGAACAAAAAAATCCCAAACCCCAACAAAAATTGGAATTTGGAATTTATTATATTGGAATTTAAATTTTGGTTATCCAACCAAATTAATGATCTTCCCAGGAACGATAATCACTTTATTCGGAGTTCTTCCGTCCAATTGTCTTTGCGTTCTTTCGTCTTTCATAACGATTTCTTCAATTTGTTCTTTGGTTAAATCCAAAGGTAATTCGATAGTGAAACGCATTTTTCCGTTGAAAGAAACCGGATATTCTTTGTTGGTTTCAACCAAATGTTTTTCTTCAAAAATTGGGAAAGCCACTTCTGAAATTGAAGTTGTATATCCTAACTGTGACCATAATTCTTCTGCGATATGCGGCGCATAAGGCGAAACCAAAATAGCTAACGGTTCTAAAATCGCTCTTGAATGACAATTTTGAGAAGACAATTCATTTACACAAATCATAAACTGAGAAACCGAAGTATTGAAAGAGAAATTCTCTATATCTTCTGCTACTTTTTTGATGGTTTTGTGTAACGATTTCAAGTTGTCTTTTGTTGGTTCGTCGTTGTTTACGATTAAACCATTATCATCAAAATACAATCTCCATAATTTTTTCAAGAAACCAAAAACTCCCGAAATACCAGCAGTGTTCCAAGGTTTTGCCTGCTCTAACGGACCTAAGAACATTTCGTATAAACGTAATGTATCAGCACCGTAATCTGCGCAGATATCATCTGGAGTTACAACATTGTAATATGATTTCGACATTTTTTCGACCTCTCGTGTAACAAAAAACTTATCATCAACTTCCGAGAATGTTACAGCATTTTTATAATCGTCTCTCCAATTTTTAAATTTTTCAACATCCAATTCATTTTTTAAATTGACAAATTCAATTGGAACTCTTGTTTTATAAAACGTAAACTCTTTTCCTAATATATTATAATCAACATTAACTTTTTCATCTAAACCAAGTTCCTTCAATTCACTAGACAAATCTTTTGTAAACACGTTAATTAGTTTTTGACGAATTTCTAAGCTATATTCATCATCTTTTGCTGATTTAAAGTAATTCAAAACTTCTTCAGACAAAAAATAATCTTTGATAAGAGAATACTTTTCTTGCAATTTCTTCAAACTTTGTTTTTCATCTTCAGATAAAAAAGACAAAGCTCCATAAGCTGAATGCACTTCAACTTTCAGTACGTCACTATATTCTTTACCAAAAAAACTTATGTTTAATCCAATTCTATTTACAAAAGCACTTTCTCCCAAAATCATTCCCTGATTAATCAGTTTTTTGAATGGTTCTTCGGTTGGAGCAAAACCTTTATCTTTTAAGAATTTGTTCCAGAAACGAGAATACAATAAGTGACCTGTTGCGTGTTCGCTTCCTCCAATATATAAATCTACACTTTCCCAATAAGCTAATGCTTCTTTGCTTGCAAATTCATTTTCATTGTGTGCATCCATATAGCGCATCCAGTACCATGAACTTCCCGCCCAGCCCGGCATTGTGTTTAATTCTAAAGGAAAAATTGAAACATTGTCAACCAAATCAGTATTGACAACTTTATTTTGTTTTGTATCCCAAGCCCAAACAGCTGCGTTTCCTAATGGAGGCAATCCGTCTTCTGTTGGCAAGTATTTCTCTACTTCAGGCAAAATAATCGGTAAATGCTGCGTATCGATCATTTTAGGCAATCCATTCACGTAATAAACTGGGAATGGTTCACCCCAATAACGCTGACGAGAAAAAACAGCGTCACGCAAACGGTAATTTGTTTTTCCTGTTCCCTGCCCGATTTCTTCTAATTTTTCGATGGCTTTTTTAGTAGCCTCTTTATAATTCAATCCGTTTAAGAAGTCTGAATTTGCAATTTCAACGTTATCTTTTGATCCGTAAGCAGCCTCAGAAATATCAACATTGGCGAAGATATTTTTGATTTCCTCCATTCCATTCTGACCTTTAAAGAAATTAGCAAACGCATAATCTCTTTCGTCTCCACAAGGAACAGCCATTACAGCACCAGTTCCGTAACCAGCCAAAACATAATCGCCAATCCAGACCGGAATAGCTTCTTTTGTAAAAGGATGTTCAGCATAAGCTCCTGTAAACACTCCCGAAATGGTTTTTACATCGGCCATACGCTCACGCTCAGAACGTTTTGCTGTTTTTTCGATATACGCTTCAACTGCATCTTTTTGTTCCGGAGTTGTAATTTTAGCCACCAAATCATGTTCAGGAGCCAAAGTCATAAAAGTTACTCCGAAAATTGTATCAGGTCTTGTTGTGAAAACTTCGATAAAATTTGTTTCAGGTTTCACGTTTAAAGTTTCATCACTTTGCGCATCAACCTGAGACTTGAAACTTGAAACTTGAAACTTAACTAAAGCTCCTACCGATTTTCCAATCCAGTTTCTTTGAGATTCTTTGATTGACTCACTCCAATCGATATCATTTAGACCCTGAAGCAGGCGTTCGGCATAAGCAGAAATTCGCATACTCCATTGTGTCATTTTTTTTCTTATAACAGGATAGCCTCCACGCTCCGAAACTCCGTTTACAATTTCGTCATTTGCCAAAACTGTTCCTAAGCCCGGACACCAGTTTACTTCGGTTTCTGCCAGATAGGTCAATCTATATTGCAGCAAAATCTTCTCCTGTTGTTCTTTCGCGAAAGCGTTCCATTCAATAGCCGTAAATGCTTCTACTGCATCATCACAAACTGCCTTTACATTTGCATTGCCTTCTTTTTCGAAAACAGCAACCAAGGTCGAAATATCTTCGGCTTTATCTGAATTTTTATTGTACCAGGAATTAAACAACTGAATGAAAATCCATTGTGTATATTTGTAATAATCCGGATTTGAGGTGCGCACTTCACGTGCCCAGTCAAATGAAAATCCGATTTTATCCAATTGTTTTCTGTATCCTGCAATTTGCTTTCCTTCTTTATCAACACCTCCGTCAATATTTACACGGGTAGTATCTTCCGGACGCTGTCCTGTCTGAATCGCATATTGCTCAGCCGGTAATCCAAAACTGTCGTAACCCATTGGGTGCAAAACATTGAATCCTTGATGTCTTTTGAAACGAGAATAAACGTCTGAAGCAATATATCCCAACGGATGCCCAACGTGTAATCCTGCTCCTGATGGATAAGGAAACATATCGAGAACATAGTGTTTCGGCTTTTCAGAGTTGTTTTTTGCTGCAAAAGTTTGATTTTCTGCCCAATATTTTTGCCACTTGGCGTCAATTTCGTTTGGATTGTATTTCATTCCTATTTTTTATTTGCTTTTTAATGGAGTCATGCTTTCGCTCACTCAAGTCATTTCTAAAAGGTACTAAGGTTCTAAGTTACAAAGGTTCTGAGGTTCTCCTCACTTTGTCGCTTAATTATAAGTCCGCAAATTTACATTTATTAAAGATTGTACCAAAGCTATTTAGCTGACAAACAAATAAAATAACGAAATACGTATTTTAATTACGTAAAAATACTTATTATTGCAATCTGAAATACTTATTACACAAATCGATTAAACGCAAAGTTTCTTTTAAAAATAACATCGATGGGAGAAAACAAAAAGTACAATATCGAAGTTCGTCTTTGGATTGAAGAAACAGAAGGGCCATTTTTAGGAATTGGAAAAATCTGGCTGCTTGAAAATATCAGGAAAACAGGTTCCATTACCAATGCTGCCAAAGAAATGAAAATGGCGTATCGTCAGGCATGGCAATTGGTTGAAGAAATGAACCAGCGAGCAGATTCTCCCCTGGTCGAAAAATTACTGGGCGGAAAAGGCGGCGGCGGCGCACGATTGACTGAAGCCGGCGAAAAGGCAATAACTGTATTTTATGAAATCGAAAAACGAATTAAGGATTTTGCTTTGAAAGAAACTCAAAACCTGAAATTTTAAAAATTTAAACAGCAGTATTCCTTTTTAAACACATTGAATTAAAAAAAGCAATAACCAAAACCAATTTCAACAACTATCAGCATTCATTTTAAAACATACTGAAATTAAAACTTAAAAACCAAAAACCAATTTTCAACCTTCAGTATTCATTTAAAAACATACTGAAATTATGATCAAATTATGAAATTAAAAATTATTTCCCTTTTATTACTTCCGTTACTGGGCTTCAGTCAGCAAAACAATTCAAAACAGATTGATTCTGTAAAAACGTCTAAAACTTTTATGCTTGGAGAAGTTATTGTGACCAACAGTAGAAGCAAGGTCACACTCAATACCATCACTTCAAAAACAATGGAATCTCAAAACAAAATGGACGTTTCCAGAGCACTGAATTTATTGCCGGGAGTTACTTTGACGGCATCAGGACCAAGAAACGAATCGATGGTTTCGGTGCGTGGTTTTGATTTGAGGCAGGTTCCGGTTTATATGGACGGAATTCCGGTGTACGTTCCGTATGACGGTTATGTAGATTTGGCTCGTTTTACCACTTTTGATTTAGCCAAAATTGATGTTTCAAAAGGATTTTCATCTATAATTTACGGTCCGAATTCATTAGGTGGAGCGATTAATCTGGTTTCGAGAAAACCTGTAAAGAAATTTGAATTTGATGGTTCGTTAGGATTAATCGATACTGATGGTCAAAAAAGCAATCTGAATATTGGTTCTGATTTTAGTAAATTTTATGTTCAGGCAGGCCTTTCGTATTTAGACAGGAAATCGTATCAAATGTCCAAGGATTTTGTACCGATAAAAAATGAAGACGGAAAAGAAAGAGACAATTCCTACCGAACAGATCAAAAAGTCAGTTTTAAGATTGGCTGGACACCTAACAAAAAAAGTGAATCTGCTTTAGGATACATCAACCAAAAAGGAGAAAAAGGAAATCCGGTTTATGCGGGAAGTGATGCTAAAAACTCATTGTTGGCAAAACCGCGTTTCTGGCAGTGGCCAAATTGGGATAAGGAAAGTATTTATTTTATTTCGAATACTAATTTGAATGATAAAAACAGTTTTAAAACCAGATTGTATTACGACAAATTTAAAAATTTACTGATCAGTTATGATGATGCCACTTATGCTCCAATAACCAAACCTTATGCCTTTAAAAGTTATTATGATGATTATACTTATGGAGGAAATTTGGAATATGAAACTCATTTTATTCCTAAAAACAACCTTAAGATTGCTGTACAATTTAAAGAAGATGTGCATCGTGAAAATAATTTAGGCGAGCCGCTTCGTCGATTTGATGATCAGACTATTACGATAGGAATTGAAGATATTTATAAAGTAACCGAAAAGTTTACCGTAATTCCGGGAGTAAGCTATAATTCCAGAGAAAACAAAAAAGCAGAGGATTACAACAGTACTACAAAAGTCATTTCAGATTATCCGGATGCCGGAAAAAGTGACGCCGTCAATGCACAGATTGGGCTGTTTTATCAGTTGAATGAAACACAAAAATTAGGCGCAACGGTTTCACAAAAAACGAGATTTGCCACCATCAAAGACCGTTATTCGTATCGAATGGGGACAGCAATCCCAAATCCGGATTTAAAACCTGAAACGGCTTTGAATTATGAATTGAATTACAATGTGGAATTTTTCAGCAAATTGAATTTTCATACCGCTCTTTTTTATAGTTCCCTAACAGATGCGATTTTAAGCGTAAGCAATGTAGAACCAGGAAAATCCCAAATGCAGAATTTTGGCGAAGCCGAATACAAAGGAATTGAAGCTCAGTTAACGTATATACCAACAGAAAAATTAAACATTAGTGCAAATTACACGTACATCGAAAGAAAAAATATAACAAATCCGGATATTCATTTTACTGATGTTCCTAATACAAAAGTGATTGGAACTATCGAATACAGCCCGGTTAAAATATTGAAATTAATCGCCAATACTGAATTTAATTCTTCCCGTTACAGTACAAGTTATGGTGCTGGTGTTCCTGATTATACACTTTTGAATACTTTTGCTTCATGCAAAGTTTTAAAATATCTAAGCATGGACGCAGGAATGAATAATATTTTCGACAGAAATTACAGTTTGGCTGAAGGTTATCCTGAAGAAGGAAGAAACTTTTTTGTGACGCTTCGTTTTTTTAATTAAAACTAAAATCAATTTATATGAAAACCAAAAATTATATTCTAGTTTTCCTCATTGCATTTTTATGCACAATGTGTAATTCTTCTAAAAAAAAGGATACTGTTTCAACAGAAGTTTCAAAACAAGACAATGACAAACATCCTGTTCTTTCCTCTGCAGACAGTTTAAAAATGGTCAATCATGAGATTGAAGTAAAAGGCGATGTTGAATTTCCGCTGCAATTGACAGTTGATTCCTTAAAAAAGATGAAGGTAGTTACAATCGATGATTTCAAAGTCGTATGTCAAAGTGGTGAGATCAAAAAAGACGACAAGGTTTGTAAAGGAGTTCTTTTGAAAGATATTTTAGAAAAAGCTAAAATCAGGCAAAACGGGCATAAAGACCGAAACTTTTATATTGTAGCAAGAGCTTCTGACGATTATAAAGCAACCTTTTCATGGGCAGAAATCTTTAATAACCCAACCGGAGAAAACACGTTCATTCTATTTGAAGAAAATGGAAAACCGGTTAAAAATGGCGAAATGATTGCGATTTGTAAAAATGATATTAAAACTGGCCCGAGACATGTGTATTGGCTGAAAAGCATAGAGATTTATAAGGTCAAATAACTTTAAATTTAAACACAAAGTATTACCAAAGTTCACAAAGCTTTATCAACACAAAGCTTTGCGAACTTTATATTTTTTTACTAAACCATGTATAAAATTTGCGTGCTTTGCGGTTAAATCAGTTTTTAGGCTTCGTATTTTCAATATCTAATTGTACATTTATAGTATAAAAGTTCGTTAATAACTTTAAATAAAGAAATTGTTTATTATTTTTACCACATAATTTAAGCATACTATGAGTTCTAACTTTGATAAATTTCAAAAGCGCAGGTTAATTTCCTCTTATTTTTCGGTTGTATTGAGTGTATTTCTGGTATTATTCCTTTTGGGAGTACTGGGACTATTCATTATTAATTCAAAAAAACTGGCTAATGATTTTAAAGAAAAAATCGCCATGACGGTTTTCTTTAAAAATGAAGCAACAGACAGTGTTACCAAAGCTTTTGATACCGAATTAAAAGAGCTCCTTTTGCAAGATCATATGTTTACGTTACCAAAGAAAAAGCGGCAAAAGAACATACTGATATTATTGGAGAAGATTTCCTGACCTTTTTGGGAGAAAATCCATTGTTGAATTCTTACGATATTCATTTAAAAGCAGATTATGTTGAAAGAGACAGCATTGTTAAAATTGAAAGCAACCTGCGTAAGAATACTATGATTGAAGACATTGTTTACGATAAACAATTGGTAAATCTGGTAAATGATAATATCAAAAAAGTAAGTATGTGGATTTTGATCATCAGCGGCTTCCTTGCGGTGATTGCGGTTTTATTAATCAACAGTTCTTTGCGTTTATCGATTCATTCTAACCGATTTATCATTAAAACCATGCAAATGGTTGGGGCTACAAAAGCATTCATCCGCAAACCTTTTGTAATGCGTAGTGTAAAACTAGGAATGTTAGGAGCTGTATTGGCAATTGTTGCTTTAATTGCCCTCTTACTTTATGTTGAAAACAACTTCCCCGGATTAGGAATTATAGAAGACAAAGCTTTGATAGGTTTAGTATTGCTGGCTGTATTTGGTTTAGGAGTTTTAATTACCTGGGTAAGTACACACTTTGCTACACAGCGTTTCCTTAACTTAAGAACCGACGATCTTTATTAATTTTAGATTCGAGCTTAGCATTTTTGATTAAAAACTTTAAATATTTGGAATGAGATTACTTCATTCCCCGCAATGACAAGATGAAAAACAATTATAAAGAAGAACCGCAATCAGAGCCAGCAAAACAGGAATTCCTTTTTGACAACATCAATTACAAAATCTTATTGATTGGAATCGGTGTTATCGTATTAGGTTTTATCTTAATGTCTGGAGGAGGAAGTAAGGACCCAAATGTTTTTAACGAAGAAGTTTTTAGCTTTAGACGTATCAGACTGGCTCCGACAACCGTATTGATTGGTTTTGGAATCACGATTTATTCTATCTTCAAAAAATCTAAATAGGCATCTTAGACTTCAGACATCTTAGATTATTAGATTAAACTTATCTAAGAAGTCTAATATTCTAATAATCTAACAAATCTCATAAATGAATACATTACAAGCTATTGTTCTTGCCATTATTGAAGGAATCACAGAATTTTTACCTGTTTCTTCAACTGGACACATGATTATTGCCTCTTCTTTTTTTGGAATTGCACACGAAGATTTCACAAAGCTTTTTACGATTGTTATTCAACTTGGCGCCATACTTTCTGTTGTGGTATTATATTTCAAGCGTTTCTTTCAGACACTTGATTTTTACTTTAAACTTTTAGTTGCTTTTATACCAGCTGTCGTTTTAGGATTATTATTAAGCGATTTTATTGATGGTTTATTAGAAAATCCGGTTACGGTTGCCATTTCACTTTTAATCGGTGGTTTGATATTATTGAAAGTTGATGAATGGTTTAATAATCCAAATACAGCTGAAAAATCTCAGGAAATCACCTATTTACAAGCTCTTAAAATTGGTTTATTTCAGTGTTTGGCCATGATTCCTGGAGTATCCCGAAGCGGCGCCAGTATTGTGGGCGGTATGTCACAAAAATTATCCCGAACAACTGCTGCCGAGTTTTCCTTTTTCCTTGCTGTTCCTACCATGTTGGGAGCAACCGCAAAAAAATGTTACGATTACTATAAAGATGGTTTTGAATTATCGCACGACCAAATCAATATCCTTATTATCGGAAATGTTGTGGCTTTTATTGTTGCGCTTTTGGCCATCAAAACGTTCATTGGTTTCTTAACTAAAAACGGTTTTAAAGTGTTTGGTTATTACCGAATCATTGCCGGGATCATTTTATTACTGATTCACTTTTTTATTCATCCGCTTACCATAATATAATGACACCTGAAGAATATTTAGACGGACAAATTTTACTGATAGACAAACCTTTAAAATGGAGTTCGTTTCAGGCAGTCAATAAATTAAAATACCTTCTAATCAATAAAGTCGGACTACCAAAAAAGTTCAAAATTGGCCATGCCGGAACATTAGATCCTTTAGCGACAGGGTTATTACTAATCTGTACCGGAAAATTTACCAAACGAATTTCTGAACTTCAGGGTCAGGCAAAAGAATATACGGGAACATTTTATATAGGAGCTACCACTCCATCCTATGATCTGGAAACTGAAATCGATCAGACTTTCCAAACAGAACATATTAATGAAACTCTAATTCATGAAACCGTAAAACAATTTTTAGGCGAAATCGATCAAAAACCACCCATTTTTTCCGCCATTAAAAAAGATGGCGTACGCTTGTATGAACATGCACGTGCAGGAGAAACTATAGAAATAGCGAGTAGAAAGACAACTATTCATGAATTCGAAATTACCCGCATTGCTTTACCTGAAGTCGATTTTAGGGTAGTTTGCAGCAAAGGGACTTATATACGTTCTTTAGCTTATGATTTTGGAAAAGCGATGAATTCCGGATCACATTTAACTGTTTTACGCCGTACCAGGATTGGCGACTACAATGTAAAAGACGCTATAGATATTACTTTGTTTGAAGAAAGCCTTCAATAATTAAGATTTATCTATTAAAGAAATCAGGAATTATGAAATATTATTTGGTTATTATCTTTTGGTTTCTTTTGGCAAATTCAGGAATTCAGGCTCAGGAAAGGAAATTCACTTATATACAATTTGACGCCAACGTTTCAATAACCGGGAATCCATACCGGGATGAACCGGATAACTATGAGGGAGAATCAAAAGCTTTTTTTGTACCCAATGGGATAGGTTCTAAATTAGGTTATGGTCTGCATTACAAACAATGGCTCACTTTAGGAATTCACAGTGGACTCGATTGGAAATGGGACGATAAATTAGTTGCAGTTCCTGTTTATTTGAATTTTGGATTAAGTCCGAAAATTTCTGAAAGCGGAAGAATTACCCTCCAGTTGGGATATGGAAAGGGATTTGCGTTGGGACGTGGAAACCTGAGTGGCGAATACAAAAAAATAAGATTAGGAATTACCGGTGATGATCAGACAATTTTTGTTGATGTTTCAGATTATGGCTTTGCATTACATCACCAAAAAAGCATTAGCAATATTAGTCTTGGCATTTCATTAATCAGCTTTTAAACAAACCATTTATACTCTGCAATTCTTTATATTCAACCCAAATTTTTTCTTTGATTAAATAAAAAAGCACATTACAAATGTGACGACAGTAATGTGCTTGTTCCAGCTTCCCATTAAAATAAAATTATTCCATACTTTTGGATTTAATAATGAGGGATATTTTTTCCTCCAAATAGAAGTCTTGAAAAAAAATCGTAGAATTTTTCGAATAACGTTTTCATGATAGTGTATTTTTAAATTATTAAATATTAAATAAAACACCAATTAAAAAAGTAAATCAGAAAATAAATAGTAGAAATGGGATTATATTACTAAGTTACAACATTTAAGCTTATAAAAAACATTTTTAACGTATTTTTTATTACTAAAAATCTTGTTTTCAGCAAATTACCACTAAAACAACAACTTTAAACGATTTTTCAACAAAAAATTACAATCTGTTATATTTTATATTTTCCATAATTTCGACTAATTCTTCCTGAACCGAAATTCCCTTGTCAGCTAAATACCACAATTGCAAATCAGTTTTGATTTTTTCATCTATAACCCCAAAATCCCTTTTATAATTTGCCATCAATTCTGCCGCTCCTTTTGGTCTTGGCCCCCAGTCTGCACGCACGATTCCGGCTTCTTTACAAATCACGATAACTTTTGGTATTGCCCTTCCGCCATTTGTTAAATACTGGCTCATCAATTCGTCATTTTGATCTCTTAAAACAATTCTTAGATCAATTTTCTTATCCGATGCAGTAGCCATCTTGTTCAATATTGGAAGTATTTGAGCTGCATCACCACACCAGCCTTCAGAAATAACCAGCCATATGTAATGATTGTCTAAATTTTGAAGCTTCGAAATTATATCTTCAGAAATTTTTATGGTTTTCTCCAAACGATTCATTCTGGCTTCGTTCAGGCTTGTGTAATACGTTAAGCTTTCAGATTGTTCTTCGCCGGTAGATTTCCCTTCTGATAACAAATCAGTAACTAGTTTTCGATATTCAGTATAAGAATGACTATTGAATAATGCTTTGGCTACAATACTTTTCATATTTCTTTCGTTTTGATTCCATAAAAATACACTTTTTAAAAATAGTGCTGAATGACTTTTATCACATTTAAAAAAATTCAGAAATGCAGTAGAAATTTAATTCGAAAAGAACAATTAATTTTTTAAAACTCTATTTCAAAAAAACAGAATATGTCTATATTTGCACAAACAAAAGCAACACACATGAAATATAAAAGAATTCTTCTAAAACTAAGTGGCGAAGCCTTAATGGGAGACTTACAATACGGAATTGACCCTAAAAGATTAGGTGAATATGCCGATGAAATTAAGCAGATTCACGACAAAGGAGTAGAAATTGCTATTGTTATTGGAGGAGGAAATATTTTTAGAGGAGTTGCCGGAGCAAGTTCAGGTATGGACAGAGTACAAGGCGATTACATGGGAATGCTTGCTACTGTTATTAACGGAATGGCTTTGCAGGGTGCTCTTGAAGACAAAGGAATGAAAACACGACTGCAGACTGCTTTGAAAATGGAGTCTATTGCAGAACCTTATATCAAAAGAAGAGCAGACCGTCATCTCGAAAAAGGGAGAATCGTAATTTTTGGTGCCGGAACCGGAAACCCATATTTTACTACCGATACAGCAGCAGTTTTGAGAGGAATCGAAATCAATGCTGATGTTATCCTAAAAGGAACACGTGTAGATGGTGTTTACGATTGTGATCCTGAAAAAAATGCTTCAGCTGTAAAATTTGACTTTATTTCTTTTGAAGATGTGATCAAAAAAGGATTAAATGTAATGGATACCACAGCATTTACATTAAGTCAGGAAAACAAATTACCGATTGTTGTTTTTGACATGAACAAAATTGGAAATCTTTTGAAAATCTGCGAAGGCGAAAACATAGGAACTGTAGTTAATATTTAAGCTATTTTAGATTGTTAGAATTTAGATTATTAGTTTTAATATACATTTCGACAATCTTTACATATTAAAAATAAAAATTATATTAGTTAGCATAATTAGATCATTGCTTTTTTAGAAAAATCTAAAAATCCAAAAAGTCTGAAAATCTAAAAATCTAAAAAAAATGACTGAAGAAATAGATTTCATATTAGAAAGTACTGAGGAATCAATGAATGGCACGATTGCACATTTAGAAAAAGAATTTCTAAATATTCGTGCAGGTAAAGCTTCTCCGGCAATGCTTGGAGGCGTTTTTGTTGATTATTATGGTGCTGCAACACCGCTTTCCCAGGTATCTAAAATTAGTGTTCCTGATGCAAGAACCATTACCTTGCAACCTTTCGAAAAAAACATGTTATCAGCAATTGAAAAAGCAATTTTAGTTGCCAATATTGGTTTTAACCCAATGAACAATGGCGATGTTATTATCATCAGTGTTCCGCCTCTTACGGAAGAACGCCGTAGAGATTTGGCAAAACAGGCAAAATCTGAGGCTGAAGATGCGAAAATTGGTATCCGTAATTCCCGTAAAGATGCTAATACTGATATTAAAAAATTAGAAAAAGAGGGAACTTCTGAAGACATCTGTAAGTCTGCTGAAGAAGAAGTTCAAAACTTAACAAATACATACATCAAAAAGATAGATGAATTATTAGCTGTTAAAGAAGCTGAAATCATGAAAGTGTAATGTATTTGACATAAATTTAAGAATCCGTTTGGTTAAAATTATACCAGACGGATTTTTTATTTATTACTTTTGCATACCAAAATAAATTTCCTTTGGTTTCAAAACCACAATACTCTGTATGAAGCTATTCTGTTTGTTTACTTTGTTTTTTACACTTACCCTACAGGCACAATTTCAAATAAACGGAATTGTAAAAGACTCCGGCAACAAACCGCTTCCGTTTGCTACTATTACCACTTCAGAGAACAATAATACAATTACAGACGTTGATGGGAAATTTATACTTTCGACAAATGTAAAAATTACTTCTTTTACAGTTTCTTATATTGGGTTTCAAACAAAAGTCATTCCTGTCCAGGACAATAAAAAATTTTATCCGGTTTCTCTGAAACAAAAAACAGACGACCTGAAAGAAGTTATTGTTTCTAATGAAAATCCGGCATTTGCTATTATAAGAAAGGTAATTGCAAATAAAAGCATCAATAATCCACAGAAAAAACTCAACAGTTTTGAATACAAAACATACAATAAGCTCATTGTTACGGCTAATCCCGATTCTATAAATGGGAGGATTGATTCATCTGCTTCTTATAAAGATTTAAAAAAAATAGAATAAATATTGACTCTTCTGATTATAAGTTTAAAGAAGTTATCTCCAAACAGCATTTGTTTCAAACCGAAAAAATTTCGCAATATCAATTTGCAAACAAAAAACTCAAAGAAACTATTCTGGGTACCAAAATGGCAGGTTTTAAACAGCCAGTATACGAAATTATTGCTTTCAATTTACAGTCTATTTCCATTTATGATTCGAAATACGAACTTTTTGAAACCAAATACAATAACCCTGTTTCTGACGATGCGCTAAAAGATTACAATTACAAATTACTGGACACAGCAGCCATTAAAGGTCGTAATACTTTTATGATTTATTTTAAGAATAAACAAAAAAGAAAGGCCGCCGGCTTAGAAGGTGTTTTATACATTGATCAGGAAAATTTTGCCATTGCAAAAGCTGTTATGCGTATAAAAGGAGTACTCGATATTAGCGGAATACACGAATTTGAATATGTTCCTCAGGAAAAAATATGGTTTCCTTCAAACACTACTTTCAAAATTGTAAAAGGAAAGAATGATGATGACATTAATATCTTAGGCGGAACTATTCAGTTTGACGGAGATTCAGAAGATGCTTTTACGACGCGTAAAAAAAGTGCTTCCGATTTTACTTATGTACTCTCAGAAAGCAACAATTCCGACATTCATTATAACACTATTACTCCGATAAAAGATCCTTCTTATTATATCGAAATTAAAGATGATGCAAGTACAAAACCCGAAGAATTCTGGAATGAATACCGAAAAGAAAACCTTGATCTTAAAAGTCAAAGAACATATCAGTTATTAGATAGTATTTCAATCAATAAAAGAATTGAGAAGCGTTTGTGGCTTGGCCGGAAAATCATAAACGGTTATATTCCGATTGGACCGGTTGACCTGGATTTGAAAAAAGTAATTAGTTATAATAATTATGAAGGTTTTCGATTAGGACTGGGCGGAATTACCAATGACCGTTTCTCTAAACGCTTCAGGATTGAAGGTTATGGTGCTTATGGAACAAAAGACGGCAACTTCAAATATAACCTGGGTTCAGGTATTTTAATGGATAAAAACACCAATACCTGGCTAAACGGATCCTATACAGATGATGTCAGGGAGATTGCGAGTACTGTTTTTGCTGTTGATAAACGCGTTTTTAAAATTTATGATCCCCGTCCGATCAACATTAGTACTTTTTACCATTACATCAGCTGGAAAACAAATCTGCAGACAAAAATTATTCCGAAAACAGAAGCTGTCTTTGAATTAGCAAGAACATATGTTGAACCTAAATTTGATTATCTTTTTAATCATAACGGGCAATTGTATTCTCACTATGTCATGACAACTGCAATGGCTTCTATTGTCTGGGCACCATTTAGTAATTTTATGCAGACACCAACAGGAAGATCCGAAACCGAAAAACGTTTTCCAAGATTTACTTTTCAGTTTACTCAGTCCCTTCCAAATGTTCTGGATAATGACTTCAGTTTTGCTAAAATAGATTTTAAAACAGAATACGAAAAAAAATATTTAGACGGACAAAAAACCAGCCTTCTATTCCAGGGAGGTTACGCTCTTGGTGATGTGCCCATTACACATTTGTACAATACCATGCCTAACAACCTCAACAAAGAAACCGTCATTCAGCGTATTACTTTTTCAGGAAGAAATAGTTTTGAAACGATGTATTTTAATGAATTTTTCTCTAGCGAATATCTATTTTTCCAGATAAAACATGGCTTTAACAGAGTAAAAATTTTCAAAAAAGTTCGTCCATCCTTAGTTTTGGTTACGAGAATGGCCTGGGGAAATATGGAAAAACCGGAACAGCATATTGGTCCGGCTTATAAAACTTTGGATAAAGGTTTCTTTGAATCCGGGCTTGAATTAAATAAAATCTTTAAAGGCTTTGGTTTAAGCGGATTTTACCGTTATGGTCCAAATCAATTACCAAAAATCGAAGACAATATAGCGGTTAAGATTTCTTATGTATTAGATTTAGGATTATAAAAAAATTTAAATCTCAATTAAAAAATTCCAAATTCCAATTTTTATATGAATGGAATTTGGAATTTAAAATATTTGGAATTTGTTAAATCTTTATGGTTTTAAAATCAAAACCGATGGTGTATTATTCAGCCAGATACTTTGAGATTCGATTAGTTTTTTCCAGCTATCTAAACTTATAATCATTAAATTTTGAGTTTCAAGAAATTCTTTTTTAATCGTTCTGTCGTGCATAATCATAATATGGTTTGGCGCAATTTGTTCGATCGAGCGGATACTTTCCTGCATGTCCCGTCGACTCTTTACTTCACCACTGGCATCGAGAACCGTAATTTGTGAACCATTATTATTGATTAGTTTCTTGGCATAATCAATCAAAAAAGAATCTTCTTCACTGAAAATCGGCATAAAAATCCGGCCTACTTCTTCTAAATCCTTATCAATAAAAATCCCTACCGGCATTTTGGTTTTGGAAATAATATGACGCGTTCGTTCATCAAAAGGAGAGTTTTCAAACAAACCTTCTTTCCCGGTAAACTTGTCAATCAACCGATCAGGGTTTACAATCCTTGATGTAAATCCAAGGATTTTTCCAAGCAAGGTCCCTTCAAAAATAGATTGTCCCAGACCTATCAGCAACAAATCATATTCTCCCTGATTTGCAGTATCTATAATATCGGTATCAATATCATTTGTTACTTTAAAAACACTTACCATATTCTGGTTCAAACGCTCTGATTCTTCAATTACAGGAACCAGCATTTTACGTTCATGATCCTTGACATCAAAAGAGTGAATTTCGGTGCTCAGCGACAAGTGCATTGCCGTAACAATTGAATTATCAGTCTGTTTTTTCACTAAACTATTGGCAATCTGTAAAAGTTTTTTTCCTCGTTCAGGAGTCGCAAACGAGAGCAGGATTTTGTATTTGCTTTTATTCCCAATTTCCTGAGGAATTATTGTGGGCTTATCCTTAAAAATATAACCAATAAAATCCAGTGCAGGGCCTGTCATAAAAGTAGTCACCAAAGCCATAATGACCATCATCGTAAAAATCTCAGTAGACAAAACTCCCAGGTCATACCCAATATTTAAAACGACCAGCTCCATTAATCCGCGTGTGTTCATCAAAGCTCCAATAGCTAAGCTGTCTTTCCAGTTTTGCCCTACAAATTTGGCCGCCAGCGCACTTCCAAAAAATTTACCTGCAACGGCAACGGCAATAATTACTGCTGTAACTTTCCATAAATACGGATCGTTAAGCAAACCAATCTGCGTACGTAAACCTGTAAACACAAAGAACAAAGGCAACAAAACGATAATAGATACATCTTCAACTTTTTCGATAAAAATA
The DNA here is from genome assembly GCF_029625295.1 of Flavobacterium gyeonganense. Taxonomy (NCBI): domain Bacteria; kingdom Pseudomonadati; phylum Bacteroidota; class Flavobacteriia; order Flavobacteriales; family Flavobacteriaceae; genus Flavobacterium; species Flavobacterium gyeonganense. The sequence continues at coordinate 1,671,104 of NZ_CP121112.1, forward strand.
TTCCTGAATTTATTATTCTCTGGCATAATGGCTCCTGCTAAAAATGCTCCAAATAAGGCATGGATTCCAATTAATTCTGATGCATAAGAAGAAATCAGGAGTGTAATAAAAAAAATAGCAACCACAGGTTTATTCAGACTTTCACGGGTCGAATTTAAATCACCCACACGTTTCAGGAACGGACGAACTATTTTCAACATGATAATTACATATAAAATTGCCAATCCAATAACATATAATGCACTTGTAAACGATCCTGCTTTTACAATCGCAATTACAACTGCTAGTATACACCAGGCCGTTATATCATCTGCTGCTGCACAGGTTATGGCAATAGTTCCAAGTTTTGTCTTTTGCATCCCGCGTTCCTGAACGATTCTGGCCAAAACCGGAAAAGCAGTAATACTCATTGCGATTCCCATGAATAATCCGAAAGAAGAAAATGCTACCCCCTGCGGTGCAAAAGTTCCATAAATAAAATAAGCCAGCGTTAATCCTAAAGCAAACGGAATCACAATACTGGCGTGACTAATTACCACAGATTCGTGTGCTTTATTTTTTAATACTTTTAAATCCAGTTCCATTCCGATCACGAACATAAAAAGTATCAAACCAATCTGACTTAGAAATTGCAGATTCCCTAAAGATGCTGCCGGAAACAAAGTAGCTGAGAATTCAGGAAAATACATCCCGACCAAAGAGGGCCCCAAAACAATTCCCGCAATCATTTCTCCTATAACTGATGGTTGCCCAATCTTCCTGAAAATCCAGCCAAACAAACGTGCTGCTAAAATAATAGTAACAATTTGAGCCAGTAAAATGGCTAAAGGATGCTGCAGGTTTTCAATCATCGAATGTAAAAAGTCATTCCAGTGATTGCTTTCAATTTTTTTCTGAATAATTCCGCGTCCTGCTTCAAGTGAGGCTCCTTTTGAAATCATCCAGTATATCAGAGCGGTAAAACCACCAATAACTGTAACATAGAATAAAGAATTTTTAATATTATTCATAACCCGTATTTTAAATTATGGGGCAAATATCAGTACTGAAAACGGAGTGAAAAAGTAAATTTACAGTTAATTTTTAATCTATGTAACAAGCCTGAAAAACTTTGTAATAAGTTAGATTTTGACCTTTTTTAAAAAATCGGAACGATAGGTTTCACTCAGCAAAAGTGTAGTATTTTTATTGTTTTCTTCTAAATGATGCAGCACAATTTCGTTATGATTAAAGAATTTGATTGCTTTTACCGCAACAACTTCTTTTTTATTCACACGACAGAAATCGGCCTCTGGAAGTTCATTTAAAAGCGTATCAAATTTAACGTTTTTCAGATTCAGAAAACTCCCATCCGTGAGCAATACAGTTTTGTCACGGCTGTCACTTAAAGATGTTTTGATATACTGAATCTGACTAAAATACAATAAGGTTTTGCCTTTGTCTGTATTTAGCTGAATGAATTTTTTGGCTGTTTCAGGTTTATTGAATCGTTCAAAAGCTTTTGAGATTGCTTTTTGCAAACGTTCCAGTTTTACAGGTTTTGTAATATAATCTACAGCATCGATGTTAAAAGCATCGGCAGCATAATCTTTATAAGCTGTACAAAAAATCACGAGTTTATCCTGAATCATTTCAGCCAGATGCAAGCCGTCAATTCCAGGCATTTCGATATCTGAGATTAATAAATCAAATTCGAGATCCGGAATTTCGGTCAATAGTTTTTCAGGATTATTAAACGTTTTTACAATTTCTACTTCGGGAATTTGTTCGCAAAGCATTTTCAGATACGTTAATCCCGGTAACTCATCGTCCAGAAGCAAGCATTTCAGTTTTGTATTCAAGTAAGTCTATTTTTAGATGGGCTATATAAATATCGTTTTCTGTAAACCTTTCAAGTTTAAAATTGTTCTTGTAGATAATTCTTAAACGGTGTTCTAAAGTTGTATTTCCTAAACCGCTTCGTTCCTTTTTCAGGACTTTTTTATCTGAAATTTTATTCGAAACTGTCATAAAGAAAGCATTGTCCTTAAACTCAAAAACAACCGAAATAAAGGCATCAGCACTTTGCAGATCAGCATGCTTAAAGGCATTTTCAATTAAATCGATCGAAATTAACGGCGCCAGTAAAGGCTGTTCGTATAATTTGTCCTCTTTATTAATGTTAGTTTTGATTTTAAGCTCAAAAAGCGGACTAATTTTTATTTTATTGATTTCAATCAGGTTTAATGCAAAATCAATTTCTTCCTTGGCAGTAACAAACTTCTTTTTGCTTTCGTATAAAATATAATCCAGCACATTGGCCAGTTTATCCAAAGCAAAATAAGTCTGATACGCATGCGACTGAATCGAATTCAGAATGTTCTTAAACAAATGCGGATTCAGTTTTGATTCTAAAGTTTCTAATTGTAAGTCGTTTACTTTTCTTTCGAGCGCATAAAAACTTTCTTCGGCATTTTCTTTTGCTTTTTTAGACTGCATTAATTGATACACCATAAAACCAATGATGACAATCAGCAATAAAATTATGGCTAAAAAAATAAAAGTTATGGTATTGTTGTCCTGCATATGTTGATTTTTAATGACTGGAAACAAACTTCAGCCCAATTATCGAAGCAATTAAAGTAGAAAGAAAAAATATCCTCCAGAAAGTGGCAGGTTCTTTAAAAATCAAGATCCCGACTAAAACAGTTCCAACGGCACCAATACCAGTCCAAACTGCATAAGCTGTACCAATTGGCAAAACCTGCGTGGCTTTATAAAGCAGAGTCATACTAATCGAAAGACAGATAAAAAAACCAATCATCCAATAGGTAGATGTCATTCCGGTTGTTTCTTTGGCTTTGCCCAAACAAGATGCAAAACCTACTTCAAAAAGCCCTGCTATAATTAGCAAAATCCAATTCATTTTTTTCTTCTTTAAAATTATACTACAAAGATGAGAAAAGCCCGCATACAATTCACACCAAAATAGTAATTATCTAAATATTAGGTTTGTTAATTAATGTTAACAAATCGCAAAAACAATGTCATTACTAAATGATTTTTAGCACTTTTAACTACATTTGCATCCATTTTACAAATTTTATGAAAAACGCTATAAAAGTAGGTTTTTGGGAAAAACTGGCCCGAATCATACTTAAAAACAGAATTATAATTCTAGTTATCCTTGCTGCTTTAACTATTTTCTTTGGTTTTCAATGGAGAAATCTTGCGATGACTTATACAGAAGCCAACCTGCTTCCTAAGGATCATATTGCCAATAAAGAATATCAAAAATTCCTGGATAAGTTTGGAGAAGAAGGAAACCTGGTTGTAATTGGTTTTAAAGATCCTAAATTCTTTACTCCAAAAAATTATGCTGCATGGAATGAATTGATGACAGGCTTAAAAAAATCGAAAGAAGTTGATTTGGTAGTTTCTTTAAATGATTTAAAAAAACTGGAAAAAGACACTGTTAACGAAAAATTTGTGCTTTCTCCCTTTATCGATCAGAGCAAAGTTCTGGACCCTGCCTATTTAAAAAGTGTTCAGTACGATTTGTTTCATAATTTACCTTTTTACGAAGGCCTTTTATTCAATAAAGAAAGCGGAAGCGTCCGTTCTGCAATTTACATCAACAAAAAACTGGTAAACACTGCCGGAAGAAAGACTTTTATCCTTGAAAATTTAGTTCCTAAAATCAACAAATTCGAAAAGACTACCGGTATTGACTTGAAAGTTTCCGGAATGCCATATATCAGAACCATCAATGCAGATGATATGAAAGGCGAAATCGGATTGTTTATCGGTGCTTCTCTATTGACCGTTTCCCTAATTTTCTTTTTCTTTTTCCGTTCATTCAGAGCTACGTTTATTTCGATTGTTATTTTAATTGTCGGCGTAACCTGGTCATTTGGAACACTGGGATTGTTTGGCTATAAAATCACGATTTTAACTGCTATTATTCCGCCGCTGATTATCGTAATCGGAATCACGAACTGTATTTTCCTGATTAATAAATACCAGCAGGAAATTAAATTGCATAACAATCAGGCAAAAGCATTACAGCGTGTTATTTCAAAAATTGGACATGCTACTTTCATGACTAATTTAACAGCTGCAATTGGTTTTGCAACTTTGATGATTACAGGAAACGAATTGCTGTTTGAATTCGGATTAGTAACTTCTATCAACGTGCTTTCTGTTTATACGCTGACACTTTTTATCGTGCCAATTATTTACAGTTTTATGCCATTGCCTAAAGCGAAACATTTATATCACTTAGATAAAACGTATATTTCGACGCTTTTAAACACCGTTACAACTATCGTTAAAGGCAAAAAGACAATCGTTTATTGCATTTACGCTGTTCTGTTTCTTGTGAGTTTAAATGGAGTCAGACAAATGAAAGTTTCAGGAAGTTTAATTGGCGAAATGCCAAAAACAGCTTCTTTCTTTAAGGACATTTTATTTTACGAAAAAGAATTCAACGGGGTTATGCCGTTGGAAATCATGGTTGACACTAAAAAGAAAAAAGGTGTTATGAAAGCTTCGACGATTCGTAAAATGGATGAACTTCAGAATACTATCTCTGAAATTCCGGAACTGGCAAAACCGGTTTCTGTAGTGAATCTGGTAAAATATTCTAAACAGGCTTTCTATAATGGAAATCCGGAATATTACCAATTGCCAACTTCACAGGAGCAGACTTTTATTTTGAGTTATGCTAAAAACGCGACCAAAAACAGTAAAGAGAACTTAATGAAAGCTTACGTTGATTCAACCGGACAATACGCGCGAATCACAACTTTTATGAAAGATATCGGAACAGATGAAATGGCAAAAGTAGAGGGAAAACTTCGCAAAAAAATTGATGAGATTTTCCCTAAAGACCGTTACGAAGTTACGATTACAGGAAAAGCTTTAGTTTTCCAGAAAGGAACAACTTATTTGGCGCATAACTTAATCGAGTCATTATTGTTTGCAATTTTGACTATTGCAATTTTGATGCTGTATTTATTCCGTTCGTTCAAAATGGTAGCAGCTTCTTTGATTACGAATATTTTACCGCTTTGTATTACTTCTGGATTAATGGGTTATTTCGGAATTCCGCTTAAACCTTCTACAATTTTGGTATTCAGTATCGCTTTCGGAATCTCGGTTGATAATGCAATTCAGTTTATGGCAAAATACAAAGATGAATTGACTCAAAATAAAGGAAAAGTAAAAAAATCTGTTTTCAGCGCTTTAAGAGAAACTGGAGTAAGTACATTCTACACTTCTATCGTTTTGATCCTAGGTTTTGCAACTTTTACATTATCAAGCTTCAGCGGTACAATTGCTTTAGGAGGATTAATTTCTTGTACTTTGGTTTTTGCAATGTTTGCTAACTTGGTGGTATTACCTTCATTGGTTTTGACTTTTGAGAAAAAGAAAACGAGAAAAGAGGAATTGGAGAATTTGGAGAAATAGTTTTTTATTTGCCACGAATTTCACGAATTGGCACGAATTAAAAAATAATGGAAAAAATCGAAATCTACTCAAGTAAGAAAAAAACGTTCTTATTATTAATTGGTTCTTTTCTATTTGTAGTTATTGGAATTTGTATGTTCATGGATGCAGAAAACTTGAATACCTTTCGATTAAGAAGCCCGATTTTAATAAAAGGGATTGGAATTATTTCTGTTTTGTTTTTTGGCTTATGCTTTTCCCTTTCAATCAAACAATTAATAAAAAATAAGCTTTTTCTAATTATTGATAAAAATGGGATTAATGTTAATCCGGAAAAGAATTCATCAGAATTTATAAAATGGAACAATATTGAAGGATTTTCAGAACTAAAAATTCAAAGCCAAAAAATGGTGCTTATTAAAATTAATAATCCCGATTATTGGATTGAAAATGAAAAGAATCTAATACGGAAAAAATTAACGCAATTTAATTTTACCAATTACGGTTCACCATTTTGCCTTTCAGCAGTTTCAATGCAAATAAATCATGCTGAACTTATGAAAGTATTAAATCAAAATTTGAAGAAATACAAGAATTAAACTAGGAAGTCAAACATAGTTTGTCATTCCGAGGAACGAGGAATCTCCGCAAGAAACTCCGCTCCAATGATCGCTAATCTTTGTAGAGCTACTTACGGAGATTCCTCGTTCCTCGGAATGACAAAAATGAGAATAAATCATATATTCATATAAAAGATTGGGCTCTCATGAAACCAAATGCCCTAGCCCTGATCGTAGCGGCATCCTTTCTATTTTTCCTTTAAAAATAGAAAGATATAGCGAAGAGCGGGAAACAGCTTCAAAAATTAATTATTATCGATTATATTTGCAGTTGTTCAAAACGAATATTATTTAATATCAATTATATATAAAAATGAAACACACAAAGGTTAAAGACTTATTAAACAGTACGACGACGTTACAGGAAGTGAATGCAAAAGGTTGGGTGAGAACTTTTAGAAATAATCAGTTCATCGCGCTTAATGACGGTTCTACGATTAATAATATTCAATGTGTAGTTGATTTTGAAAATACACCGGAAGAAACTTTAAAAAGAATCACGACCGGAGCTTCGGTTTCAGTTTTTGGAACTTTGGTTGAAAGTAAAGGTGCGGGTCAGAAATACGAAATTCAGGTTACAAAATTAGAAATCCTTGGAGATTCTGATGCTGAGAAATTCCCAATGCAGCCTAAAAAACATTCTTTAGAATTTTTACGTGAAAACGCTCACTTGCGCGTACGTACAAATGCTTTTGGTGCGATTATGCGTGTGCGTTCGGTTTTATCTTATGCGGTTCACAGCTATTTCCAGCAAAAAGGTTTTGTGTATGTAAATACGCCAATTATTACCGGAGCTGATGCTGAAGGTGCTGGAGAAATGTTTCAGGTAACTTCATTGCCTTTGGATAATCTTCCAAAAAATGAAGAAGGAAACATTGATTTCAAAAAAGATTTCTTTGGAAAACATACCAACTTAACGGTTTCGGGACAATTAGAAGGGGAAACTTTCGCAATGGCTTTGGGTCAGATTTATACTTTTGGACCAACGTTTAGAGCAGAAAATTCAAATACTTCACGTCACCTGGCAGAATTCTGGATGATTGAACCAGAAGTTGCTTTCAACGACCTTGACGACAACATGGATTTGGCTGAAGATTTTATTCAGTACGTAATTAAATATGCTTTAGACAACTGTAAAGATGATTTGGCATTTTTAGAAGGAAGACTTCTGGAAGAAGAAAAATCGAAACCACAGGCAGAAAGAAGCGAAATGGCTTTGTTAGAGAAACTGAACTTCGTATTGGAAAACAACTTCAAACGTGTTTCTTACACCGAAGCAATTGACATTTTAAGAGATTCAACGCCAAATAAAAAGAAGAAATTCCAATATTTAATCAACGAATGGGGAGCTGATTTACAGTCAGAACACGAGCGTTTCCTGGTTGAAAAACACTTTAAATGTCCAGTAATTTTATATGATTACCCGGCAAACATTAAAGCGTTTTACATGCGTTTGAACGACAACACAGAACCAGGAAGAGAAACAGTTCGTGCAATGGATATTCTTTTCCCTGGAATTGGAGAAATCGTTGGTGGTTCTGAAAGAGAAGAGCGTTACGATGTTCTTGTCGAAAAAATGGAAAAACTAGGAATTGACAAAGAAGAATTATACTGGTATTTAGACACCAGAAGATTTGGATCAGCAACTCACGCAGGTTTCGGTTTAGGATTTGAGCGTCTGGTATTGTTTGTAACAGGAATGACAAACATTAGAGACGTAATTCCTTTCCCGAGAACTCCCGGAAGTGCTGAGTTTTAATCGATTTAGTTTAAAAAAGTTTCAGGTTTCAAGTTATTGGAACGTGAATTAAAATAATAAAATTTGTTTCAGGTTTCAAGTTTCAAGTTGTGGCACGTTCTTCAACCTGAAACTTGAAACTTGAAACTTTTAACAAAAACAAATGCTAAAGCAATTTTTAAATTTAAAATTATCCCAAAAATTATCTCCACAGCAAATTCAGCTGATGAAGTTAATTCAGTTGCCTACGCAAGCTTTTGAACAACGTTTATTGGAAGAAATGAACGAAAATCCGGCTTTAGAGGCAGGACAGGAAGACGAATACGAAGCAGATGAATTCGCTAATGAAGACTACGACGATTATGATGATGCAGAATCAGACAGAATCGAAGCGGAAGACATTAACATTGACGAGTACTTAAGTGACGACGATACGCCTGATTACAAAACTCAGGTTAATAATTATGGAGACGAAGAAGAACGTGAAACACCTTTTGCTTCGCCAATAAGTTTTCATCAGGATTTGATCAATCAGCTGAATACTTTTATTTTGAATGATGAAGAACGCGAAATCGCTGAATTCCTCGTTGGAAGTATTGATGATATGGGTTACATTCGCAGAAGTATTCCGGATATTGTTGACGATATGGCTTTTACTCAGGGTATTTATACTGATGAAGCAATGGTCGAAAAAATGCTGCATGTCATTCACGAACTCGAACCTTCAGGAGTTGGCGCACGTGATTTACAGGAGTGCTTATTGCTTCAGTTAAAACATAAAACACCAACAGAATATGTTGATTTAGCGATTGACATTATCGAAAATCAGTTTGATGCTTTTACCAAAAAACATTACGATAAACTTTTACAGAAATATAGTGTTTCGAACGAACAGCTTAAAAAAGCGATTCACGAAATCGAAAGATTAAACCCAAAACCGGGCGGTTCTTTTACAGGAAATAATAAAGTCACAGAAAATGTAGTTCCCGACTTCGCGATTAGAATTGTTGACGGCGAACTGGAACTAACTTTAAACGGAAGAAATGCCCCTTCCCTGCACGTTTCTAAAGATTATCAGGAAATGATGCAGACGTATAAAGATTCGCGTGATAAATCTACGGCTCAGAAAGATGCTGTTCAGTTTATCAAACAAAAACTGGATTCGGCTAAATGGTTTATTGATGCGATCAGACAGCGTCAGGAAACATTATTTGTGACCATGAATGCGATTATGCATTATCAGGAAGAATTTTTCCTGGACGGTGACGAAACCAAACTAAAACCCATGATCTTAAAAGATATTGCGGATATGGTTGGTCTGGATATTTCGACGATTTCACGTGTCGCTAACAGCAAATATGTTGAAACACCATACGGAACAAAACTGATAAAAGAATTTTTCTCTGAAGCGATGAAAAATGACCAGGGAGAAGATGTTTCTACTTTGGAAATCAAAAAAATCCTTAAAAATACCATTGAAGAAGAAGATAAAAGAAAACCACTTCCAGACGATCAACTGGCTGAAATCTTAAAAGAAAAAGGATATCCGATTGCGAGAAGAACAATTGCTAAATATCGTGAACAATTGGATATTCCGGTTGCAAGGATGAGGAAAAAGATTTAATTTTTTTACAAATAGAAAACCCGACAAAATTCAGATTCTGTCGGGTTTTTATTTGGATTAAAAAGCTTACTTATACTGGTCCGGGAATATTTTTACATTAAATAAAAACACTTTATTTTTATCACTGTAACTATAAACCAATGCATAATCATTTTCTCTAAAAACCTGTAGCCCCGGATTTGCTTTTGCTGTACCGATTAAGCTTTTCTCTATTTCCATTTTTATAACATTTACCTCAGCTTTTTCTTTCACAACATTCAACAAGGTAAGATTGTACTGAACCGTTCTTTCTTTATGTAAACTTACGCTATCCAGACGAATTCCTTCCTGAATAAGCAACGGGCAATTTTTATTGTATTTCACTACTAATTCCGTTACTTCTTTATTTGCTTCTTCAGTACTTTCAGCAATAAAAAAATAGAAATAGCCCGCAACGCCCATTGCAATTACAATAATTGCTAAAAATAAAATATTCTGCTTTCTCATGTTTGTATTATTAGGCTTATCACTCATTCTACTGGCTTTTTTTCATCGCATTAAAGTACGCTGCACGGCTAAGCGGTTCGTATTCCTCGGTTTCGCCAAGCATTACCAATTTATCATTATCCGTTTTTCTAAAGCTGTAATTGGCCAGATTTCCGGTTCTGGTACAAACGGCATGAACCTTTGTAACATATTCTGCTGTAGCCATAAGTCCCGGCATTGGACCAAATGGATTTCCTTTAAAATCCATATCCAGACCGGCAACAATAACACGAATTCCCTGATTCGCAAGATCGTTACAAACCGTTATGATTTCATCATCAAAAAATTGGGCTTCATCAATTCCGATCACATCACAGCCCTGAGCTAAAATAGCAATATTGGCTGCTGCGGGAACCGGTGTTGAGCGAATTTCATTAGCATCGTGTGAAACGACCATTTCGTCATGATAGCGGGTATCTATGGCAGGTTTAAAGATTTCGACTCTTTGTTTGGCAAATTGGGCGCGCTTGAGCCTGCGGATTAACTCCTCGGTTTTACCCGAAAACATTGATCCACAAATAACTTCAATCCAGCCAAATTGTTCTTTGTGATTTACTGTATTTTCGAGAAACATTTTGTATTTTTCTACCTTTAAAAATGAATAGTTTTTATTACTTTGTACTGGTAATAAACTCATGTAAAAAATTGTCCTTTTACACTTTTTCAAAAGTAGAGAATTTTTATGAAATTGAAGATTCGCTCGCGTTTTATTAACAGAAATAAATATCAGGCGAATTTCTTTCGCAAATAAAAAAGACATTCAAAATATACTAAAATACCCTATTCACTATAATTTCAATAGTTATGAAAAAAAAACTGGAAGCCGATTTAATCAGCATTGCACATCGAATTTTAAAGCTTAAAAACAAATCCGATATCAATCAATTGTATCTGGAAACACAGAAATTATATGAAAAATTAACTGTACTAAAATTTGTAGAAGAAAATTTCGACGATATAAAACCCACTATCGGATACAGCGAAATAGAATCTCAGATTGCAACTGTTTTTGACAAAGAGGAAAATCTTCCTGCAGAAATTAAGGCTGAAGAAACAGTTCCGGCTGTTGTTGAAGAAACTGTAACTGAAGCAGAAGTTATTGCCGAACCTGAAATTATTGAATCAACTCCGATTGAAGTCGTTGCTGAAGTTCCAAAAGTTACTGCGCAAAAAGAAACTGTAGTCGATATTCCTATAGAAAAAGTAGAGGAAATGGCTGCAAAAATGGAAGAACCTGTTGCTGAAACCAAGACACAAACAGAACCATCTGAAGAATTTTCTTTCAAAACAGTAAGCGATTTAAAACCAATTCCGGATTTTAAACCTGTATTTGAATTAGAAAAAGAAGAAATAAAACCTGAAGAATCAAAAGCACAAACTCCTGCAAAATCGGACGCTGTTACAATTTCGCTGGAAGATATTCTGGGTGTTAGTTATGTAGATGCACAATTTGTTAAAGTAGATGATGTTAAAGATGTTTCTTCTCCTCCTGTAGCTTCAATAAATGAATTTCAGGAGAAACAGGCACCAGTTCAGGCTACAATTGCAGAACCAGTAAAAACAAAGACAGTTCCGTTAAATGAAAAACTGGCCAGAGGTTTCCATATTGATCTGAATGACCGTATTGCCTTTACCAAAAATCTTTTCGGAAACAATACCGAAGATTACAGCCGTGTTTTAAATCAACTGTTAACATTTGACAGTTTCAGTGAAGCCAAAGAATTCATAGAAACGATGGTAAAACCGGATTATAACGACTGGCAGGGAAAAGAGGATTATGAAGAACGTTTTCTGGGAATTATTGAGAAGAAATTTTCATAACCCTTTCGTTTCACATTTTACATTTCATAAATAAACTATGTCAAAACTATATATCGTTCCAACGCCAATAGGCAATCTTGAAGATATGACTTTTCGCGCCATTCGTGTTTTGAAAGAAGTCGATCTGATTTTGGCCGAAGACACCAGAACGAGCGGTAAACTTTTAAAGCATTTTGAAATTGGCACGCACATGCACAGCCATCATATGCATAACGAACATAAAACCACCGAAAATCTAATCGCCCGCCTGAAAGCCGGTGAAACGATTGCTTTAATTTCAGATGCAGGAACTCCGGCCATTTCAGATCCCGGATTTTTACTGACCCGGGCCTGTGTTGAAAATAAAATTGAAGTAGAATGCCTTCCGGGTGCAACGGCTTTTGTTCCCGCCTTAGTAAACAGCGGATTACCGAATGACCGATTTATTTTTGAAGGTTTCCTTCCAGAGAAAAAAGGACGCCAGACACGATTTTTGGCTTTAGCCGAAGAAACCCGAACGATGATTTTGTATGTTTCACCACATAAATTGGTCAAAACATTAGCTGAATTTATTACTTATTTTGGAGGGGACCGACAAGTGTGTGTTTCGAGAGAATTATCAAAATTACACGAAGAAAATGTACGAGGAACTGCGAAAGAAGTTTTGGCACATTTTGAAAAAACAGCACCGAGAGGTGAAATTGTTGTTGTTGTTGCTGGGAAAACAATAGAAAAAGAAGCTAAAAGAAGTAAATATTCGAAGGACGACGAAGACGAAAATTGAAATAATTATCACAGATTAATAAACAAATAAAACCCAAATTACATAAATTTTCACTAATTCAATTTGCGTAAATTTGTGTAATTCGTGGTTAAAAAACTAAGCATAAAAAAATAAGTCATGAGCATTCAAGCCTTTTTAGAAAAAGTAAAACAAACCCCAACACAAATCACATTTCCTGAAACTATTGCCGTAATTGAAGAAAACTACAACTTTACGCCAACTGCTTTTCAAAACGGAACACAGCATAACGCTGCAGGCGAAAATTCAGGTTCCTGCAAATTATTCTCTTTTGCGAAATTGCAGGATTTAAGCAAAGAAGAAACTTTAGCCTGCTTTGGCGCTTTTTATTTTGAAGAAGTTTTAGGCGATCCGAACGGAACAAACCACCAAAATATTAGAAATTTCATCAACTTGGGCTGGGACGGAATTCAGTTTGAAGGAAATGCTTTAGAAGCAAAATAATTTTAGTTAGAATTCCACATTCTGAACTAATTAAAATTCTGAAAAAGTCAAACACAAAATATTCAACCACAAATTACACAAATTTTCGCAAGTTGAATTGGCGGAAATTTGTGTAATTTGTGGTTAAAAAATAAACATCAGATTAAACGTTTTTTAGTCCCGATAGCTATCGGGACTAAAATCTAAAATCAACAATCTAAAATCAAAATGCGCTGGACCATAAAACCAAAACCTTCTGAAGATAAAATCAAACATCTGGCACAAGCCTTAAATGTAGAAGATTTTGTAGCCACACTTTTGATTCAGCGTGGAATTGAAACTTTTGAAGAGGCTAAAAATTTCTTTCGCCCATCTTTAGAACATCTGCATGATCCATATTTAATGAAAGATATGGATAAAGCCGTTGCCCGAATTGAACAAGCGATTGAAAATCAGGAAAACATTCTGGTTTTTGGCGATTATGATGTTGACGGAACAACTGCGGTTTCTTTGGTTTCTTCGTATTTGAAATCCCATTACCCAAATATTGCGACTTACATTCCGGACCGTTACGACGAAGGTTACGGAATTTCTTACAAAGGAATTGACTTTGCAGACGATAACGGATTTTCTTTGATTATCGCTTTAGACTGCGGAATAAAATCTATTGATCATATCGCCTACGCAAAAGCAAAAAACATTGATTTCATAGTTTGCGATCACCACAGACCTGGCGAAATTCTCCCTGATGCTGTTGCGGTCTTAGACCCAAAAGAGAAGACTGCTCCTACCCTTACGACGAATTGTGCGGCTGCGGAGTTGGTTTTAAACTGATTCAGGCTTTAGGTAAGAACAGAAACGAAACTATAGAAGATTTAGTTCCGTATCTTGACTTGGTGGCTACGGCAATTGCAGCAGATATAGTTCCGATTACGGGGGAAAACAGGGTTTTAGCTTACTATGGGTTAAAGGTTATCAACAGCGAGCCAAGACCGGGGATTAAAGCTTTGGTACATCAGGTAAAAAAGAAAACCTTAGATATTACGGATGTTGTATTTATTATTTCTCCACGAATTAATGCCGCTGGAAGAATCAAACATGGAAATCATGCGGTTGAACTATTAACCGAATTTGATTTCGAACAAGCCCAGCAATTTGCGTCAGAAATTGAGCAATACAATGCTGACCGAAAAGATTTAGATAAAAAAATCACCAAAGAAGCTTTTCAGCAAATTATAGAGAACAACGAAGAAGAACGTTTTTCAACCGTTGTTTTTCAGGAAGACTGGCACAAAGGCGTAATCGGAATTGTAGCTTCGAGATTAATTGAAACCTATTATCGTCCGACCTTGGTTTTCACTAAAAGCGGAGATAAATATGCTGCTTCAGCAAGATCTGTAAAAGGTTTCGATGTTTATAATGCCTTAGACAACTGCTCAGAACATCTCGAGCAATTTGGAGGACACATGTACGCCGCCGGAATGACTTTGAAGGCAGAAAATTATATGGCTTTCAAAGCCGCTTTTGAGAAATGCGTCGAAGAAACTATTCATCCTGATATGCGTACTCCGGAAATCGAAATTGATGCCGAAATTGACTTCCCAGATATTACCCCAAAATTAATTCGGATTTTAAAACAATTTGAACCTTTTGGCCCACAAAACATGACTCCGGTTTTTATGACCCGAAATACAAAAGATACCGGATATGCCAAAAATCTTGGTTCAGAAGAAGAACATTTAAGGCTCTTTGTCAAACAAAACAACTCTGACGGAATAGCCGCTATTGGTTTTGGACTCGGAAAAAAAATAAATATTGTACAAAATCAAAATCCGTTTCAACTGGCTTATTGCATTGCTGAAAATGAATGGAACGGTAACATTTCAACTCAGCTGATGCTGAAAGATATTAGAAGTAATGAAAAATAACGAAAAGAAAAACGACCCGTATCAGGCGTTACGCTATAGAGAATTTAACGTGTTTTTATTGTTGCGTTTTGCAATGGTTTTTGCCTGGTCGATGCAGTTTATTGTGATTGAATGGGAAGTTTACAGTTTGACAAAAGATCCGCTGTCATTAGGTTTTATTGGTTTGATGGAAATTATTCCTGCCGTTTCAATGGCTTTGTTTGCAGGACATATTGTCGATCAGAGAGAAAAGAAAGGATTATTGGTAAAATGTATTTTAGGATTCTCAGTCATAAGTTTTGGACTTTTCTTGCTAACCTGGCCAAAAGTTGTTGGAGATTGGTCTAAAGATTACATTTTATATTCCATTTATGCTCTTGTCTTTGTCGGCGGAATTGTTCGTTCTTTTATGGGACCAACTATTTTCTCTCTTTTATCATTGATCATTCCTAAAAAAGTATATCCAAATGCGGCGACCTGGAGCAGTACAGTTTGGCAGATTGGAGCCGTTATGGGTCCTGCATTGGCAGGGTTTTCAATTAACTGGATTGGTGTTCACTGGTCTATGTGTCTGGTATTCGGATTTTCTATTCTTTCCTTAATTGCCTTATCGCAAATCAGCAAAAAACCAATCTTAAATCCGAAAATTGGTGAATCTATAAAAGACAGTCTTACTGAAGGTTTGACTTTTGTATTCAAAAATCAGATTGTTTTAGGTGCGTTATCGCTTGATATGATTGCGGTACTTTTTGGAGGAGCCGTTGCTTTATTGCCTATTTTTGCTCAGGATATTTTAAAAGTGGGTTCTGAAGGTTTTGGTATCTTAAGAGCTGCTCCTGCAGTAGGATCTTTCATTACAGTACTCGTTTCCGCTTATGTACCTTTAAATAAAAATGCAGGAAAGAAACTTTTAGCAGCCATATTTGTTTTTGGATTGTCGATCATTTTATTTGGTCTTTCAACTTATTTCTGGCTTTCTGTTTTCGCTTTATTTTTGAGTGGACTTGCTGACGGAATTTCGGTTGTAATCAGGCAAACTATCCTGCAGCTTAAAACGCCGGATCATATGCGTGGTCGTGTTGGTGCTGTAAATTCAATTTTTGTTGGATCTTCTAATGAATTGGGTGCTTTTGAAAGCGGTGCGACTGCCAAATTGATGGGAACTGTAACTTCAGTTGTTTTTGGTGGAAGTGTGACCCTTTTAACGGTTATTGTAACCGCACTTAAATCACCAACTTTTAGAAATTTGGATCTAAATAGAGATATGGAAGATCATCAGGATTTAAACAGATAAATTTTAACATAGTCATAAGTTCATTTAAAAAATTACGATGTAAACTAAAATGAACTTATATGACTTATATGGTAAAGATTTTTTCACAATTTTATGAATTTTTTATTTAGAATTAATATAAATAATATTTATATTTGTTGAAATAAAGGATTTTATAATGAAAGATATTGAACAGATATACCACAATAATTTTGGAGTGGCCTTTTATTGGAAAAAGGAAAACAAAACAATTTTAGATAAAGTACAATTGGTTTTCAGGGAAACCGGATTTTATCTTTCTGTTGTCGAATTGAATCAGTTTTGTGATTTGATTGAGGACAGCCTTATTGAAAATACTTGTTGTGAATCCTGCCAGTTAAAAAACAGCTGTCATAAATTTTTACTCAAAACGCCTTTATCACAAGTAGATTTGGCCGTTTCGATGAAAGAAATAAAATCAATAAAGGATTTGATTGAAGGAACTTTATTCCGGTTGGATCTGGATGAATATGTATACGGACCGGGCTTAAACTAAGAAATTCAAAATTATTTAACAGTTATTTTTCATAATTGGAATATATTTATTTTAAAAAAGTATATTTACAATAATGAAAAAAGCCAATATTTTTTTTACCTTTTTTTCTTTGCCCTGCTTTTAACAAGCTGCAAAAATGAATCCGATGACTATATTGATCCCCGTGGAACCGATTATGCAGGTTCTGAAAGCTGCATTCAATGTCATCAAAAGCTGCATGAAACTTCTATTCTCAGTGCCCATTACAAAGCCACATTACCCGGAACTAAAGAAAATATTTTAGGACATTTTACAAATGGCAAAAATACTTTCGTCTACGATAAAAACACAAAGCTGGTAATGGAGGAACGTAACGATTCCCTTTATCAGGTATTGTATGAAAACGGAAAAGAAGTTAAAGCTTATCCTTTCGACGTTCTCTTTGGCTTTAAACATGCACAAACCAGCGGTTACTGGAAAAATCATAATTTTTATGAGTTACCCATTTCTTACTATAAATCTATAAACAACTGGGCAACAAGTCCGGATTATTCTGCTACTAATGCTGATTTTACTAAAAAAATACAAAAAGAATGCTTTTCATGCCACAGTTCTAATATTGGAAGCGACTATGTGACTACAAGCAGTTCAGAAGCTTATAATTATATGGGAATGGAAGTCCATAATTTCATGAACAAAAACACTTTAATTTACGGAATAGATTGTGAGCGCTGCCATGGCCCGGCAAAAGAGCATGTTCGGACACATCGAAAATTTCCTGATTTAAAAAAAGCTCAAAATATGGTTTCTTTTCGTAATCTGAACAGGCAGCAAAGAATTGATGCCTGCGCCTTATGCCATTCGGGGAATGATAAAATGAAACTAAAATCAAGATTTCAATTTAAACCAGGAGAAAGTCTATCCGTTTATTTTCAGGAAAACCGAAATCCAAAAGACACTATGAATTATGACGTTCATGGGAACCAGTTAGGCCTGCTTTCTCAAAGCAAGTGTTTTCAGAAAAGTCAGACTATGGACTGCATTACCTGTCATAATCCTCATCAGGATACACCCAAAAAAAGTATTTCGTATTCTAAAATCTGTATGAGCTGCCATCAAAGTACACAGCACAAAGCTGCAACTTTAAAAACAATTTCAAAATCGGGGTTAGCGAATAATTGCGTAGAATGTCATATGCCAACACAAAATTCGAAAGTAATCCGTTTTCAGCAATCAAACAGTTCAGCTGTTAACAGTTATTCACTAAGAACACACAAAATAGCTATTTATCCAGCAGGCAAAAATTAATTATTTTTCAAACTTTTTAAGTTCAAAAGTATCACCATCAAAAACACCGTACGTAAAATAACCAATCCAGTCACCCAAATTGACATATTTTGAATCTTCTCCGACTGGAATAATCATTGGCAGGTGGCGATGGCCAAAGATAAAATAATTGTAATGCTTGGTTTCGAGTTTACGTTTGGCATACAAAACCAGCCATTCATTTTCTTCACCCAGAAATTTCACATCTTCATCACCGGAAATGAGTTTGTTTTTTACCGATAAGTATTGTGCTAAACTCACACCAACATCAGGATGCAGCCAACGGAAAAGCCATTTTGAAAACGGATTTGTAAAGACTTTTTTCATTCTTTTATATCCCTTGTCTCCGGGACCTTTTCCGTCCCCGTGACCAATCAGGAATGTTTTTCCACTAAAAGTAAATTCTTTATTGTCATGATAAACCGGAATATTCAATTCGGTTTCAAAATAATCATGCATCCACAAATCATGGTTTCCGACAAAGAAAAAAATTGGGATGCCGCTATCACGAAGCTCAGCCAGTTTACCTAAAATACGAACAAAACCTTTTGGAACAACCGTTTTATATTCGAACCAAAAATCGAACAGATCACCTAATAAAAAAATAGCTTCGGCATCTTCTTTTACTTCATCAAGCCAGGCTACGAATTTTTTTTCACGAGGCAAGCTCAATTCGGGAGTTGGAGCTCCGAAATGCTGATCAGAAGCAAAATATATTTTTTTCATTGTTGTGAGATGTGAATTGTGAGACGTGAGATGCAAAACATTTCACTTTTGACTTTCGACTAATTAAAGATTATCAGACGCAAACCATTCTGCGAATGAAGAATCCGTTTCCTGAAGTTTTAGTGAAAAAAGTGAAATTCCGGCAGGTAAGCGCGATATGATTCTTTTGGCAAAATCAATTACCATATTTTCGCTCGTTGGCTGGTAATCTACTAAAATTACATGATGCCCACGATTTTTCAGTTCGTTTGCCAATTCGATATGTGGTGTAGTTTCGTTAAAAACAGTTGCATGATCAAACTGATCGACGATTTCTTCTTTTACAATTTTCTTTAGATCCGAAAAATCAATCACCATTCCGAATTTTACATTGGATCGGTCCGTAATTGGCGAACCAATAACCGTTACCGATAATTTGTAACTGTGTCCGTGAACGTTTTTGCATTTTCCGTCGTAGCCGTACAAAGCGTGTCCGGTTTCGAAACTAAATTGTTTTGTAATTCTGATATTACTCATCGGTTGTTTTTTCTGCAAATTTAGGAAATAGATGTGAGAAATGGTCTTTTAATAGAAAAAGGTCTTGATTTACGGTTTTAGCCCTGATCGCAGCGACATCCTTTTGTGGCGGGGTTCGCCACAAAAGATATAGCGGAGAGCAGGAACAGCTCCTGACAAAACTACTTTTTAAATTGCAATAAAGCCGTTTTGGTAAAGTCTGACAAAACCAGTTTACCTGTAATTTTAGCACGCTCAATCAGAATAGACTCCCATTGTTCTGTGCCTTCCCAAATAATTTTCTTCATTTCAAGTAAAGCTTCAGGATTGTATGAACTGAGTTTTTGTGCAAAATTTTCCACTTCTGCATCCAGTACATCAGCATTATGAAGTGCTGAATAAAGTCCGTTTTGCAAGGCCCAACTTGCCGATTTCCATTCGTGTGCGGCTAAAGTCATTTGGGTCATCGCCATTTTACCGATTTTACGGGAAACAGCAGGCTCAATGACAAACGGTCCGATACCAATAGCGAGTTCCGAGAGTTTTACGGCACTCTCAGGTGTTGCCAAAACATAATCGCAGGCAGCTATAATGCCCACGCCTCCTCCAACGGCTTTTCCCTGAACGCGTCCAATAATTAGCTTTGTACAATTACGCATAGCGTTTAGTAAATGCGCAAAACCGGAGAAAAATTCGGTTCCCTGTTCTTCATTTTGTACCGCCAGCAGTTCATCAAACGAAGCTCCGGAACAGAATACTTTTGAACCTTCGCTTTGGAGGATAATAACTGAAACCGCTTCATTTCGGCTTAACAAATTGATTTCTGCTGTTAGTCGATCTAACAACTCACGCGGAAAAGAATTGCTGGCAGGGTGTCCAAACTGAATGGTTGCCACCGTATTTTGGAAGGAAGTTGCTAAACTTCCGTTTTGATTTTCTGTACTCATAAATATAGTTTTAAAGTAAAGTTACGGTTTTGATAACTATTTTTTGAGCTATATTGATTTGAAATTTGGTTTTTGAAAATTAATTGACTTTATTTGCTCTCGAAACGGGGGATTAGCACATTTGGCTAGAGTGTCCCGAAAGCTTTCGGGAAGGTGACGGCGCAACACTTTATACACGGGGGATTAGCTCATTTGGCTAGAGCGCTTGCCTGGCAGGCAAGAGGTGATCGGTTCGAATCCGATATTCTCCACAAACTACAAACTCAAGTCCAAAAGGCTTGAGTTTTTTTATTTTAACTCTATGTTTTACACTTACATCTTATATTCTGAGATATTGGACAAATATTACATCGGCTCTTGTGAAAACTTACAAAAGAGATTAAACGATCACTTGAATGGAAGAAGTACTTTTACTAAAACAGCTAAAGATTGGGTGTTGAAATATTCAGAAAATTTTGAAACAAGAGCAGAAGCAGTTAGACGAGAGCTGGAAATCAAGAAAAAGAAAAGCAGGAAATATATTGAATATCTATTATTGAATAACTCAATTGAATAGAGCGTCCCGAAAGCATTCGGGAAGGTGACCGGTTCAAATCAGGTATTCTCCACAAACATTACTAAGCACTTATAGCAATATAGGTGCTTTTTTTCTCGGGGTACAATATATTTAAGTTCCCGGCAGAGTCATTTCTACTCAAAAACTATGATAATTTATTACTACCAACAATTCTTCTTAGTACCATTAAAAATATTTTAATCTCACAATAAAATTAACAGATTTTTCCTATATTTGATACAAATTTCATCCGGAGAAGAAATTTAAAAAGACTTTAAAAAATTATTAATTTAATTAAACGAAACTAAATGATGGAACATTTATTAAAGCCAAGATTTTTAATTTCATTGATTGCATTTATTTTAATATCATCGTGCGATACTAAAGAAGAATCCGTAAATCACAAAACTCATACCGTACATAGATTAAGTTATAATGATATTGTCACAGTTACAAAAGCCATAAGCGAAAAAGATGCTGAAATAAAATCTAAAAAAATTTTAGCAAGCAAATTTACCCCAGAACCTGTTGCTCCTGAATTACCTTATGAAGAATATTACGATTTTTTAGCTGGTCAACAAATAAGCATTGAAATTGATGATAGAACAGCACCCATATTAGATCAAACATATGAAGAGAATATCCAATATTTAGATGATTTGAATCTATTTAGCACTGAAGAACTTGCGATTGTAACTGCTTTCAAGGATGATTTAGAAAGTACTAATAATTTTAACATTTCCATATCCAAGTTTGAACATGCAATTTTAGCACTACCCATGACTAACAATAAATTACAACGATTTTATAATTTTATCGATGCTTTAAAAGTAATGAATAATTTTGATCCATTATTTTTTAATGGAGGAAGAATAACTGGTAAAAGCGGAAAATTATTTGGAAGTTGTTTATCTGCAACTATAGGTGTTGGAATAGCATTTGTAGGGTTAGCTACTATTGAAGTCGGTTCATTTGGCACAGCTACAGCATTCGCTGTTGTAGGATTTGTTTGGGCAAGCGCTGAATGGGGTGCAGCATGCAAAGGAGGTGGTAAAAAATTAGTACCTCCAATGAAGAAACCTATTAAAAACGTTGAAGTAGAGTTAATTAAATTAGATCTGAATGGAGACCTTGTCACTGAACCTATTAGAATTTTTATATCACCTAATTAATCTTAAGCCATGTTTAAAATAAATTATAAAATTCAATTTCTTTTATTTGTCGGTTGTTTATTCTTCATAGGTTTAGGAATATTCGAAACAATAGATGAAGGACTAAATAGCGGAACAGCTCTTTTCTGGCAAATTTCTCATTTTGTTCCATTTGTAATGGGTGCAATAATTTTTGGCACTAATTTGTATACCAAGCGAATTGAAAATTTCAAAAAAAATTAGTAAAGCTAGACTATCTTCTATGTAAAGGTAAATTTTTAACATATGTTGTTAAAGCTTACTTCTCGCCTTTAGAGGTGACCGGTTCGAATCCGGTATTCTCCACAAACTACAAACTCAGGTTCAAAAACCTGAGTTTTTTTATTTCTCATTAGCAATATCTTCAAAATCCGGTTCGTCTTCTTCAGATTTTTTATAGTCGTTGTTTAGAAACTCTGTCAGTTTCTTTTTCTCTTTTTGATTTTTTCTAATCATAAATAAAATCAGCAAAATTAACACTACTGCTACAACCGCAATTATTATCCAATTGATTTCCATATCATTAAATTTTACTAAAATTATCATTTTAAAATTTTCCGGATATTATCAAAATGTTAAACCTCTGTAATTGTACAAATCGGTTATAACAGGCTTTTCTATCTAAGTAATTATAATTAAATTGCTGACAACAGACAAAAAAACGCTTTTAACCTGAATCGACTATAAAAATTAAATCCCATGGATTCTGATAAATTTATTTTCTGCCTGGAAGGTGTACAAGATGTAGAAAACGACACTGCTACCGAAGTGGTTAAAAGTCTTGAAAAACTGGCTTTTAATCAGGGAATTTCCAGCATTCACAAAACCTGCGATACTATTGAAGGACTCGAGGAAAGCCTGAATAATCTGCTTTATGACGATCATAATTTCAAAGATTACGAAATCATTTATCTGGTAATGAAAGGCGAAGCCAACAACATCTGCCTCAATAACTACTATTACAGCCTCGAAGAAATCGCCGAAATCTTTGAAGGTAAAATGAAAGGTAAAATCCTGCATTTTGCCAATTCAAAAATATTAGACCTCAACGAAGATGAAGCACAGTATTTCCTGGATATTACCGGAGCACGAGCGATTTCCGGTTATGGTACGTTTTCGAACAATTTTACAAGTACCGGCTCTGTTGACAAAGCTTTTTTCAAATTATGCCAGGAAGAGGACGACCTCATTGAAATTGCAGAAACACTCTACGAAAAGCATTACGATCTTTGTAAACTTCTGGATTTTAGGCTGTATTATTAGTTTTTTAGAAGCAGATTATTTGTTTTCAATAAGACGTTTTGTCCTGCTGTCCGCTATATCTTTTTCCTGGTAAAGGAGCAGGAAAAAGGATGCCGCTCCCATCAGGGCTATATTAGAAATTTCAACTTTTTAAGACCTAAGTTAACAAAAAAAGCCCTCGATTACGAGAGCTTTTAATCATATTATTTACAAATCTAAACCTAAGCCTGATCATCAGTTGAAGCATCCGGGGCATTAGTTTTTACAGATTCAATTCCATTATCTCTCCCGGAAGCACTTTCATACATTTCGCTGCTTCCAATAATTTGTCCGTTTGAAGCCTTTAATGAAAAATAAAACTTCCCACTAGAAGATTCTTTTTTATCAAATTTTGAATCGTCCTTTGAATTCGTTTTTACAGATTCTATTCCGTTTAAACAAGCTGCTTTTGTCGAATATCCTTCACTTGTCAAAATCGTCTGACCGTTGCCGGCTTTCAAATTAAATTGAAATTCTCCGTTTGCTCTTTTGGTAATTACAAATTTTCCCATGCTGTTTTTTTGCTTTTAAGTTATTGGTTAGAAATAATTTTATTCTGCATTATATAAAAGTACAAAACTTAGAAATACGATTTTATGGTTATCCTTAAATTGTAAATTTTACAACTTATTTCAGTAAAAACCCTAACCGAATCGAACCGTAAAAATAGCCGGTATTAGTATTATGAACAGGGTCTTTTAATTCTCTTCCACGATACAAAAATGAATACGATATATTAAAATTATTGTAGCGATATTTTAAACCTGCTTCAGCATTAAAACGCAAGGGTTCCAGATCAAAAGTCAGGGGACTTGTATCATTAAACATACTACCCTGAATCGTCGCATCATAAAACTGATAATTCACACTGGGCATCGCATAAAAGTAAAATTCCCGAATAGTATACTGAGTTTCTAAACTTACCGAAGCGTCATGCAGATTTGAGTCGTAAACCGGCAATAGTTTTTTAAACCCAAACCGGGCTAAAAATCCTGTAGAAACTCCTGTAAAAATAGTTCCCAGATTTGCTTCTGACTGATAATGAAAATCTACATAGTCATGATGCCTCCTAGAAAATATTTTTTTCGAATACATAACATGAGTCTGTACAGCCAGGGCATTATGCAGCTGATTTTCCCAGCCATATACTTTCTTATACCCAATGATATGATGAAAACTTTCCTGCATTTCTTTACCAAAAGCATTCGGTCCCATGAAGCCTAACTGAAAGTCGATTTTAAAAACTGATTCACTCTGATAAAAAAAACTGCGTCCAGCCTCCGCAAAAAGATATCCGGTAAAAGGGCGGTCGTTTATGGTAACAGCTTCCTCATTAATAAACCTCGGATTATAAATATATTGACCGATCCTAAATTCGGTGATTTTTTTATTGATCTTTTCATTGTTATTTTTCGACAAAAACCTGTAAAAAATTTCCAGTCCATTTGTATAATACATATCATTTTTAGAGGAAGTATACAAATCGTTATCAGTAATAAAACCGATTTCAGTCTTTTTCTGGGCAAAGCCAAAAGCTGTCAGGAATATCAAAAGCAGAAAAAAGCTTTTTTACTTTCCATCATAATTTATTTTACCAACGGCGCGCATTTCGCGAACAATTCTTTCTTTTCTTCTGTTGATATAACTTGAAGATCCCGTTGCTTTAAATTTCCTTGGATTTGGCAAAATGGCCGCGATACCTGCTGCCTGCATTGGTGTCAGGCTTGATGCATCACGTCTATACCAGTATTCTGTTGCGGCATAAGCACCATAAACCCCATCTCCCATTTCGATACTGTTCAGGTAAACTTCCATAATACGTTCTTTGCCCCAGATTAGTTCAATTAGAACTGTAAAATAAGCTTCGAGTCCCTTGCGGAAATAACTTTTTCCCTGCCAGAGAAAAACATTCTTGGCTGTTTGCTGAGAAATAGTGCTTCCTCCACGAATCCTGCGACCGCGTTCGTTGCTTTTATAGGCTTTTTGAAGTGCTTTAAAATCGAATCCGTTATGATACAAAAAAGTTCCGTCTTCACTGGCAATAACAGCTTTTTGAAGATTTTTGGAAATCTTTTCTATAGGTTCCCAGTTATGGTCGAAATACACTTCTTTATCAGACATTTTATTCTCTATTACACGTATCACCATAAGTGGTGTAAAAAACACCGGAACGTATTTTAAAATTACAACCCATACAATAGAAATTCCGAAAAACCATAAAGCAGCTTTGATGAAAAACCATTTGATTTTTTGTCCCAAACTACGATTTGATTTTTTAGAAGCAGGTTTCGATTTGCCTGCGGTTGTTTTTTTTGGTGTTGGTTTCTTGGCTGCCATTAAATTAAATCTGCTAATTCTGTTCCTATTAAACTACCTATAGCTACTCCCATTCCGCCTAAACGAACTCCACAAAACACGTTATCAGACAGTTGGGACACAACAGGTTTTTTACTGTTTCCGATTCCCATAATACCACTCCATCGATGGGCAATATGAAAATCCTTATTTGGTAAAATTACATTTTTCAGTAAATCTTCCAATCTATTTTGCACAATTTTGGTCTGGCCAAATTCGGTTGTCGTTTCAGTTTCAAAATCTAAGTTTCTTCCTCCTCCAAGCAAAATTCTGTCACCGATATTCCTGAAATAATAATAGCCCCTTTCTAAATGAAAAGTACCTTTAATATCTAAATTTAGAATTGGTTCTGTAATTAAAACTTGTGCTCTTGCAGGCCTTACAGCTCCATTTGTCAAAGATTCTGCAAAACCATTAGTAGCGAAAAGTAATTTTTTAGAATTAAAACTAAAATCATTCATCACCACTTCGACATGATTGTTTGCATCACTAAAAGAAGTAACGGTTTGCTGATTCAGGATTAAAATATTAGCAGCAACAGCCTGTTTTAGCAATTCCTGCATCATATTTCCAGTATCAATCTGCGCTTCAAAAGGATTAAAAAGCAAATACTCCTGAATATTTTCAAACCCAAAACGGTCAATTTCTTTTGTAAAAACATCTGCTTTAAAAAGGGGTTTTAAAACTTCATTTATAAAAGGAATTTTAGAAATACATTCGTTAAACCCAAATTCATCCTCTTTTAAGAATAATTCATAACCCCCATGAGGTCTAAAATCTATGGTATTGTCTCCAAGTCGCTTTCTAAGCAGTTGCAAACCCTGCCAGCGTTTTTCTATTAATTCGACAACGTCTTCTTCAGTATGTGTTTTTAAGTCCTCCATAATTTCAGAAATACTTCCAAAACAGGCAAAACCTGCATTTTTAGTACTTGCCCCCTGAGGCAGCATTCCTTTTTCTAATACAAGTATTTTAGCTCCCGGAAATCTTTCGCTCAATCGCAATGCTGCATGAAGTCCTACAATCCCGCTTCCAACTATGGTATAGTCTACATTTGTAAACCAGTTTTTTAGTTCCCAATAACTAAGTTCCATCGTAGCATTTATTAAATTCCAATATTTTAAATCTCAAATCCCAATCTTGGGTTAAATTACAATATTTTTAAATCCTAAATTCCAATCTTTAGACAAAATTGCAAAACTTAATCTTGTAGAGTTTTGTATCTCTAGATGGAATTGAAAACTTCAACTCCGTTTAGATAAACAGTTTGGAATTTAAAAAAATGGAATTTCTTTTTTTTTAACTTTAACACTTATTGGAATTTGGATTTTAAAAATTTGGGATTTTAAATTAGTATTTTTAGCGCTGCTAAAATTAGATTTTTATTATGAAAAAAGTATTATTTATAACCTTAATAATGATGAGTTTAAATGCTATCGGACAAAATGTAATGTCGCAGGAACTGCTATGGAAATTAGGAAGAGTAACACCACTTGGACTTTCGAAAGACGGTAAAAATGTTGTTTACAAAGTTTCAACTCCTTCTGTAGAGGAAAACAAGTCTATTTCTAAATTTTACATTTTACCTGTAAATGGAGGAAACGCTACTGAAATCAAAGACACTAAAGAGGTTCTGACTGATAAAAACATTTCGCCTGACGGAAAATATTTGGTGTATAATGAAGAAGTAAAACTGGAAAAAGTTTTAGGAAAAGATTTTTATCCGAATCTTGACAAATCGGATGCTCAAATTTATAATGGTTTAGATTATCGCCATTGGGATACCTGGAATGAAGGAAAATTTAATCATGTTTTTTACAAAGAAAACAAAGATGGCGCAAAAGGAATTGACATTTTGAAAGATGAAAATTTTGACAGCCCACAAAAACCTTTTGGCGGTGATGAAGATTACATCTGGTCGCCAGACAGCAAAAGCATATTGTATGTGTGCAAGAAAAAGCCGGAACTGATTATGCCGTTTCTACAAACACAAATATTTATGAGTATAATTTAGAAACTCAAAAAACAATAAACAGAACCGAAGACAATTTAGGTTACGATACAGCTCCTCAATTTTCTCCAACAGGAAATTTATCATGGCTGCAGATGAAACGTGACGGTTACGAGTCTGATAAAAATGATATTATTGTTGAGTTTAAAGGAATCAAACAAAATTTAACTGCAAACTGGGACGGAACTGTAGATAATTTTATCTGGAACAAGGATGGTAAAAATGTCTTTTTTGTTGCACCGGTTGATGGAACTAAACAGCTTTTTACAGTAAATTTTCCGGGTTTGACACGAATTGCAATTACAGTTCGTCAATTGACAAATGGTGATTTTGATGTAAACGACTTAATTGGTTTCTCCGGAGATGATATTATCGTAACACGATCTGATATGAATCATGCCTCAGAAATTTTTTCTTTTAATCTGAAGAAAAATACCTGGAAACAATTATCAAATATCAATACTGAAACGTATAAAAAATTAACCTTGAGCAAAACCGAAAAACGTTATGTGACGACAACTGACGGCAAAAAAATGCTGGTTTGGGTAATTTTACCCCCAAATTTTGATGCTTCAAAAAAATATCCAACTTTATTGTTCTGTCAGGGAGGACCTCAAAGCCCGTTGACACAATCGTATTCTTTCCGTTGGAATTTCTCTTTAATGGCTGCGAAAGGCTATGTAGTTGTTGCGCCAAACCGTCGCGGAATGCCGGGTCATGGTGTAGAATGGAACGAACAGATCAGTAAGGATTGGGGAGGTCAGGTTATGGACGACTACCTTTCTGCAATTGATGATGTAGCCAAAGAAAACTACGTTGATAAAAGCCGTTTAGGATGTGTTGGCGCAAGCTACGGAGGCTACTCTGTATTTTATTTAGCCGGAATTCATAAAAACCGTTTTAAAACTTTTATCGCGCATGATGGTGTTTTCAATACACAAAGTATGTTTGGAACCACCGAAGAAGTTTTCTTTAACAACTGGGATTTTGGCGGGGCTTACTGGGAAAAGGACAATGCAGTTGCGCAAAAAGCATATACGACTTTTAATCCTGCAACTTTGGTTGGAAACTGGAACAGGCCTATTTTAATCATTCAGGGCGGAAAAGATTTCCGTGTACCAATCGGACAGAGTCAGGAAGCTTTCCAGGCTGCACAGTTAAGAGGAATTAAAAGCCGTTTTCTTTATTTTCCTGATGAAAATCACTGGGTTTTAAAGCCTCAAAATGCACAGGTTTGGCAAAACGAATTTTTTAAATGGCTTAACGAAACCCTTTAATACATAAGCAAAATATTCCAGCCACAGATTTACACTCTGTGGCTTTTTTTATAGAAAGTTTGGCTTTTTAAAACAGAAAATATTGAATAAATTGCAGTAATCATTTCAAAAAAGGAATTTCTCAATACCAATTTATGGAAAGCAAAAGAAGCTATATGCCCATTAAAGTACTTTTCGGCTACCTTGCCCTGATCGGATTAGTAGTGGTTGTGGGATGGTTTTTATATTCTGAAAATGTAGTTTACAATAAGTTAGAAGATAAAATTGCTTTTGAAAAAACTAAAATATTAAGAGTCAGCAAGCTTTTTTCAAATGTATATAAAACAGAAAGTTTAGCCCGAAAAACAATTCAGACCAACTCTGAAAAAGATTTCAAAAGCTACCTTATCGAAACAGACTCCTTAAAATCCAGATTAGATACACTGAAACAGATTGTAACCACAGAATATCAAAAGGTTTTGCTCGACAGCGTTGCTTATTTATTGTCTGAAAAAACAGAAAACATCAGACAATTAAAAACTATAAAAAATAAGGCTGATGATGAAGTTTCTGTAAATAACGCCATTGATGAAATTACCAAAATGGAGTTTAAACTTCGAAAACTGGAACTTCAGGATTTTACTCAAAACCCCAATGATTTGGGAAGTTATCAGCGAAATGTACTGCAAAAATATGTTGATTATCTAAATCAGAATATTCCTGACGATAGTACTAATACTTTAAGCAAACAGGCTTCTGATTCGATTTTAGCCAATTCTAAAAAGCTTTTGAGTGACGTAAAACAAAAAGCTGAAAAGAAAAAAGAGTCGCTCAATTTTGAAGAAAATAAACTGCTTAAAAATGAAATTGCAATTTCTGAACAGCTCCGAAAAGTTCTTCGGATAATTGAGAGGGAAATTATTATCAATTCCATTAAAAACAATTCATTAAAAGAAAAATCACTTAAAAAAGTAAATGAAATCGTGACGGTTTCAGCAATAGTGGGCTTACTACTGACTGTGGTTTTCTCTATCATCATTGTAAGTGATTATTCGAAATCGCAATTGTATAAAAAACAGTTGGAAATTGCCAACTTTAAGACCAAAAACCTTCTTAAAAGTCGTGAACAGCTTATATCTACAGTGAGCCATGATTTAAAAACCCCGCTGAGTACCATTGTAGGATATTCTGAACTTTTGAGCAATTCTGATGTGAATACCAAACAGTCGTATTTTATTAAAAACATAAAAAATTCATCTGAATATATTACACAGCTGGTTAAGGATTTGTTAGATTTTTCTCAAATTGAAGCAGGAAAAATAACAATTGAAAAAGTTCCCTTTTTATTGCCTGAAATTATTGATGAAGTGGCCAGAAGTATCCAGACCGTTTACAAACTAAAAGAAATTGACCTGATTATTAATGTTGATGAAAAACTGAACTCAAAAATTGTTGGCGATCCGTTTCGTGTAAAACAGGTTTTGAGCAACATTATTGGAAATGCCTATAAATTTACGGAGCAGGGTTTTATAAGAATCAGTGCTTATGTCGCTGAAGAAAATGATTCTTTTGCCATTACCATTGAAGATTCCGGTATTGGAATTGAGAAAGAAAATCAGAAACTGGTATTTGAAGAATTCGCCCAGGCAAATGAAAACATCGAAAAAAAATATGGCGGAACAGGTTTAGGATTGGCTATCTGTCAAAAAATCATTTCGATTTTAGGCGGAAAATTAAAGCTTGAAAGCACATTTGGAGAAGGAAGCACTTTTGAAATTAAACTACCGCTCTTATTTGATACAAGTGTAAGCCTGCCCGAACCTGAATCAAAAGAAATCATTACAAATTCAGAAAAATTTACTTTTATCGTTCTGGATGACGATATCAATTTACTGAACCTTACAAGTACTGTTTTAAAACAGCAGGGGCATCAGGTCTTATCATTTACAAATGCTGCAGAAGCATTAGAAACTATACTGAATACTAAATTTGATTTCATCATTACAGATATTCAGATGCCCGAAATTGATGGGTTCTTGTTTATTAAAAAATTGAAAAGTAAAAAAGGCTCATTTTATAAAAATCAGCCCATCATCGCTATAACAGGAAGGACCGATTTAGATTTTTCTACTTACACGAATGCCGGATTTTCCACAGTAATAAACAAACCTTACTCACCCAAAGTCTTACTTGAAACCATTCAGAAAGTCTTAGACAATACTATAAGTCATGACAATAAATTTGTAAAAAGAGAAGAAGAGTTTTCTTCAAAGACTTATTGTTTAGAAACTTTAAAAGAGTTTTTAGGAAATGATAATGAATCAGCAAAAGAGTTTATCAGATCATTTATAGAAAGTACAATCCGAAATTTAAAAGATTTAGAAAATGCCGTTGAGAAAAAAAATATAGCCGAAGTAAATGCGATCAGTCACAGGATGGCACCAATGTTCAGACAGATTCAGGCACAGGAAATTGGTGAAATCCTGAAAAAATTAGAACAAAATAATTTAGAAAACTCAAATTTACACGCTCTTTTTAGTAGTTTAAAAACCAAAATAGACTTGTTATTTGATGGTTTAAAAAAAGAAATCCTTTAGTCAATATTGTACTGTTTTAATTTATTGTAAAGCGTTTTTCGGGTTATTTTCAATAGCTTTGCTGCTTCAGATTTATTGTTTTGAGTTCTGGATAAAGCATGAATAATGGCTTCCCTTTCATTGTCAGACAAAGAAAAACTTCCTGAACTGCCCAGTTTTTCTGTTTGAAAAAACTCAATAGGCAAAAC
This sequence comes from Flavobacterium gyeonganense, assembly GCF_029625295.1. Taxonomy (NCBI): domain Bacteria; kingdom Pseudomonadati; phylum Bacteroidota; class Flavobacteriia; order Flavobacteriales; family Flavobacteriaceae; genus Flavobacterium; species Flavobacterium gyeonganense. The sequence goes on from NZ_CP121112.1 coordinate 1,702,688, forward strand.
ATCACTTTCGATAAAATCTCCCTGAGACAAAAGCGTAGCACGTTTGATACAATTTTGAAGTTCACGTAAATTTCCCGGCCAGCTGTATTTTTGAAAAATGGCTACTACCTCGGGTGAAAATCCTATAATATCTTTATTCAATTGCTGGTTTGCCTTCTCTAAAAAGTAATCGGCAAAAACCATCAAATCTTCTCCTCTGTCGGTTAATGAAGGCGACTGAATAGAAAATTCATTGATTCGATGATACAAATCTTCACGAAAATCACCATTTTTAACAGCTTCACGCAAATCTTCGTTGGTAGCTGTAATAATCCTGATATCAACATTAATTTCCTTATTGCTGCCGACTGGTTTTATTTTTCGTTCCTGAAGTGCCCTTAACAACTGAATCTGATTTTCATAGGAAAGATTCCCTATTTCGTCCAGAAAAATGGTTCCTCCGTTTGCTGCTTCAAAATATCCTGTTTTGTCACTTATTGCTCCGGTAAAAGATCCTTTTAAATGTCCGAAAAACTCACTCGCTGCCAATTCTTTCGGAATCGCACCACAGTCAACTGCTATAAAATTATTGTTTTTTCTTTGGCTTTGCTGATGGATGCTTTTTGCGATAATTTCTTTTCCTGTGCCGCTTTCTCCTATAATTAAAACAGACATGTCAGTAGGACTTACCAGTTTAATATGCTCTAATAATTTTTTGGAAGCGACAGAAATTCCTTTAACAAACTCATTTTCCGGAGAAGCCTGTTTATTTACTGCTTTTTTTTCTTTTACTACAACTTTTTCAGTTGGTGCCGTTTGGAGTGCATTGGTAATAACCAATAAAACTTCATCAGGATTAAATGGTTTCGAGATATAATCAGATGCTCCGTTTTTAATTGCTTTTACGGCAGTATTTACATCAGAGTAGCCTGTCATAAGTATAACAGGGATTTCAGGATGAGACGTTTTAAATTCAGACATCAAAACAATACCATCAGCATCAGGCAAACGGAGGTCTGTCAAAATCAAATCGAAAGATTCTTTTTTGATATATAACCGGGCTTCTTCTGCGGAGAAAGCAATAGTTACATCAAATGCTTTTTTTACCAGAAACCTTTCCAATAATTTGCAAAATGAAATATCGTCTTCTATTAATAATATCTTCGGCATGTTCTTTTTGGGACTTTTTGCTAAAATACCACTATTAATACAGTATTTTCACAAAATTATGCAAAAAAAAGAGACTGCTGTTAAGCAATCTCTTTTTCACCAAAAACATAAATCTAATTCACCTAATTATATTTTTAACCAGTTACCTTCAGCATCCGAGTAAACAGTAGCTTTCTGGTCTCCAACTGCTATGTCTAATTTGTATTCATTTTTGTCGTTTTTATACGCTTTTTCAAGCACGGCACCCGGATAAGCTGTTTCCAGAGCTGTCTTCACAGCTGCGGGAACATCGTCGTTGCTAATTTCAGTATATTCTGACTGAAATATTAGGGAAGTTTTTTGTGGTTGAGCATCAGTAATTGTTGATGCATAGATTGATAAACTTCCAAAAACAATCGCTGCGGATAAAATTAACTTTTTCATAATGATTTAATTTAGTTACTTTTTAATGACATTTCCTGATGCATCTGTAAAAATTGTATATTTCTTGTCGCCATTCGAAATTTCCAGTTTATACTCGTTTTTAGCATTTTTATATACCTTTTCAAGTTTAGTGTTTGGAAAAGATTTCTCTGCTGTAGACTTTACAGCTGCCGGTACTGCATCTGAAGCAACCTCTGTGTATTCATCCTGAAAAAAGAAAGAATTAACATTTGAAATTTTTACGTGAGGAATAGCTGCCTGAACTGATAAACCTCCTAAAATAATTGCTGCAGATAAAATTAATTTTTTCATAATGCTTCTTTTATTTATTTTTTAAGAATATTTCCCTTTTCGTCTGTGAAAACAGTAGATTTTTCACCTCTAACTGTAATTTCAATTTTATATTCTTTTTTACTGTTTACAAATGCTTTTTCAAGTTTTACACCTGGATAAGCATTATCTAAACCTGTTTTAATGGCTGCCGGAACAGCATCGATTTCTTTGTAATCGTCCTGAAATATTGTTTTAGTAATTGTATTTGCCGGACTTAATATTGATGCCTGAATTGACAAACTTCCTAAAACTATTGCTGCTGTTAAGATTATCTTTTTCATAATAAATCATTTTAAAGATTACTTAAATTATTTTTTAATCCATGATCCATCTGCATTAGCAAAAAGATTACCTACTTTGTCACCAACAGTAACATCTAGTTTATATTCTGATTTCTCATTTTTATATGCTTTTGTAAGCACAGCATCCGGATATGCTTTTTTAAGAGCTTCTGTAATTGCAGCTGGCACTTCTTCTAATTTTACTTCAGTATATTCGTCCTGAATTGTAATAGTTTTTACAATATTATTTGAAATTGGAGAAGTTGATGCAAATGAAGTTAAACCTCCCAAAACAATTGCGGCTGATAAAAATAAATTTTTCATAATGTGTATATTTTAAATTATTATTTAATTATTGTTTTACACATTAGAGAAAGAAATTATTGTGCCATAATCAAAAATAAAGCCTTCAGACATCTAAAGTACTATTTTTTAATAAGTTAGCCAAGTAAAAACATTTTTAAAACCAGTAACAACTGTATAATTTAACACAACCTGTGTGTAAAAAATATACACAAAAGTGTTTTATAGATATTACATTCTAATATTTTGACATTTTAGTGGAGATTAAATACGATTGATATAACTTTCACAGAATAATTTTTGAACTCATTTGAAAATGATGCAGAATAAACAGAATAATAATACAAAAATTATAACCTCAAAAAAAATTTTAACATAATCGCAAACAATTCATAATAATTGTGTTAGCCTCATGCTTAAATGTTAAAAATTAAGTTGTAATTTTGCACAAATTTTAAAATTGGAATATAAAATGAAAAAAATTATACTATTACTTGTTCTGCTTGTAACAGTTGTAAAGACTAATGCTCAAACAAGCAGTGTCGAAAGTTTGGCTGATGGCAATTTCAACAAATGGTCTATCGAATTAGCAGGGGGATTTAACAAACCACAAAAACCAATGAAATATTATACGTCAACTATAAGTCCGTATGTTGTTGATTTAGGGGTTCGATACATGCTTAATAATAAATTTGGTTTGAAGGCTGATTTAGGATTCAATAGTTTCCAGGAACAAAAAAACTCAACCCCTTTTGACACTAAATATTATCGATTTGATATTCAGGGTGTAGCTAACTTAGGGAGAATTATGAATTTTGAAACCTGGACACAGACAATTGGTTTATTAGGCCATACAGGTTTTGGTGCTGCATATTTTGAAGATAAAAATTCTACAATAGACGACAAAATGATTAATTTCATTATTGGTGTAACAGGTCAGGTTAAACTTTCTAACAAATTGGTTCTTACCGGAGATTTTTCAACTCTTGTGAATGCTCTTCAAAATCACACATATGATGCAGCTGCATTAAATCCGGAAAAAGGTTTCAACGGAGCTTTATTTAATGGTACTATAGGTTTGACATTGTATCTGGGAAAAAACGAAAAACATGCTGACTGGGTTACTATTGTTGATAATGAAGTAATTGTTCAAAGAGAAAGAATTGATCAGCTTGAAAAAATGTTAAATGATAGTGATAAAGATGGTGTAGCTGATTATTTAGATTTAGAACCTAACACTATTGCAGGACTGATGGTGGATTCTAAAGGAAGAGCTGTTGACTTAAATAATAACGGCATACCTGATGAGTTAGAGAGGTACTTAACAAAAACTTATCCAAGCAGATCTGATGCTCCATTGAGCGATAAGGAATCAATCACAAATTTAGTGAACGGAGGTTATGTTGCCGCTTATTTCGATTTCAACAAATCTACTCCAAATGAATCCTCTATGGATGGTATTAATTTTGTACTAAACTATTTAAGAAACAATCCTTCAGCTTCTGTTGACATTACGGGTTATGCTGATGAAATTGGTGATGCTTCATACAACGAAAAATTAGCAGATGAAAGAGCGAACAATGTAAAAGAAATTCTTCTTAAAGCGAAGATTGCGCCTGAAAGAATTAATGTCATGAGAGGTGGTGTAGATTCTTCTGTAGATAAAGAGTCTGCTACCGCAAGAAAGTTAGTTCGAAGAGTTACTTTCAAAATAAAAAACTAACACATCGCTTGTAATCTAATAATTAAAAATGCCACATCACGCAAGATTTGGCATTTTTTTTATCTTATAAATACGGTCGCTTGTTTTAATTCCTAAGACTACTAAGACAGCTGAAACCTCTGCACCTTATAATACTGAGGGATTAAGATCTTTTCAAAATTTAAAATAAGAATGAGCACTGTAAAGACTTACTTTTAGTTGTCATAATTAAATATGGATTTAAACAATCAACATATACTAAAATCAAGGCATAAAAAAACCTCATTTTTCAATGAGGTTTAATATTATTACTCCGGACTATTCATTTTGAAAGTATCCATAAAAGCAGTCGTATAATCTCCTGCAATGTATTTTGGATCATCCATTAATTGTCTATGGAAAGGTATTGTCGTTTTCACACCTTCGATTACAAACTCGTCAAGAGCTCTTCTCATTTTACTGATAGCTTCTTCACGGGACTGCGCTGTTGTAATTAACTTCGCAATCATGGAATCGTAATTTGGCGGAATGCTATATCCTGAGTAAACGTGAGTATCTAAACGAACTCCGTGACCTCCCGGCATGTGCAGCGTAGTAATTTTTCCTGGTGAAGGACGGAAATCGTTATAAGGATCTTCAGCGTTAATACGAACTTCTATAGCATGTAATTCAGGAAGATAGTTTTTACCAGAAATTGGAATTCCGGCAGCAACCATAATCTGCTCACGGATCAGATCATAATCAATTACCTGTTCAGTAATTGGATGCTCTACCTGAATACGGGTATTCATTTCCATGAAATAGAAATTTCTGTGTTTATCCACTAAAAATTCTACAGTTCCTGCTCCTTCGTATTTAATGAATTCAGCTGCTTTCACAGCCGCTTCTCCCATTCTTGTACGCAATTCATCAGTCATGAAAGGTGAAGGTGTCTCTTCAGTCAATTTTTGGTGACGGCGCTGAACAGAACAGTCTCTTTCAGAAAGGTGACATGCTTTTCCGTAAGAATCACCAACAACCTGAATTTCGATATGACGTGGCTCTTCGATAAGTTTCTCCATGTACATCCCGTCATTTCCAAAAGCTGCAGCAGCTTCCTGACGTGCACTTTCCCAAGCTTTTAAAAGCTCATCTTCTTTCCAGATGGCACGCATTCCTTTTCCACCACCACCAGCAGTAGCTTTCATCATAACCGGGTATCCGATTTCTTTAGCCACTTTTTGTGCATGCTCGAAAGATTCTAATAATCCGTCTGAACCTGGCACACATGGTACTCCTGCTGCTTTCATTGTAGCTTTTGCAGAAGCTTTATCTCCCATTCGGTCGATCATTTCAGGAGCTGCACCAATAAATTTGATTCCGTGCTCCTGACAAATTTTAGAGAATTTAGCATTCTCTGAAAGAAATCCGTATCCCGGATGTATTGCATCTGCATTTGTAATTTCTGCGGCAGCAATAATATTTGACATTTTTAAATACGATAAGTTACTTGGAGGAGGACCAATACAAACCGCTTCGTCTGCAAACTTAACATGTAAGCTTTCCGCATCGGCTGTAGAGTAAACCGCTACAGTCTTGATTCCCATTTCCTTACACGTACGAATTACACGTAGTGCAATTTCTCCTCTATTCGCAATTAATATTTTTTTAAACATCTTTTTAAAATTAGATAATTAGATAATTAGATAATTGGATAATTAGATTTAAAGCACTTCCGAAAAAGTCTAAAATCTAACGATCTAACGATCTAAAATTAAGATGGATCAACTAAGAACAAAGGCTGGTCAAATTCTACAGGTGACATATCGTCAACAAGAATTTTTACAATTTTACCTGAAACTTCTGATTCAATTTCGTTGAATAATTTCATTGCTTCAATTACACAAAGAACATCACCTTTAGCGATAGTACTTCCTACTTCAGTAAAAACTGGTTTATCCGGAGATGGTTTTCTGTAAAATGTCCCAATAATTGGAGATTTTATAGTAATGAATTTAGAATTTTCAGCAGGAGCAGCCGCTTCACTATTTACGTTTACAACTACCGGTGCAGTTTGCTGCGGAGCAACTGCTTGCGGCAATGCAGCCTGAGCTGGTAATTGCTGTACATAAGTAGCTTCAGTTACATTTGTTTCTAAAGTTGTTCTGATAGTGATTTTTACATCATCCATTTCTAACTTCACCTCTGCAACTCCCGAATTTGCTACAAATTTGATTAGGTTTTGAATTTCTTTTAAATCCATAATGATTCGTTTTTAGTTTTAATTTATTTCTTATCGTAAGCCCATTTCAAGTAAATAGATCCCCAGGTGAATCCACCACCAAAAGCGGCAAAAATAACATTATCTCCTTTTTTAAACTTATTCTCAAAGTCAGCCAGTACTAATGGTAATGTTCCAGAAGTGGTATTACCATATCTTTCGATATTGACCAATACTTTATCTTCTTCAAGATCTAATCTTCCGGCAGTAGCATCAATAATACGTCTGTTTGCCTGATGTGGCACTAACCAGTTCACATCTTCTTTTGTCAGATTATTTCTTTGCAAAATTAATTCACTAGCATCAGCCATATTGGTAACAGCATATTTAAATACCGTTTTACCATCCTGCATGATATTGTGCTGTCTGTTTTTAATGGTCTCTTCGGAAGCAGGAATCAAAGACCCTCCTGCAGGAATTTTAAGAAAATCACGTCCAACACCATCACTTCGTAAATATTCATCTTGTAATCCCAGACCTTCATAATTTGGCTCAAATAAAACCGCACCGGCTCCATCTCCAAAAATAATACAGGTAGATCTGTCTGTATAATCTACAATTGATGACATTTTATCTGCCCCAATTAACAGTACTTTTTTATAACGTCCTGACTGCACATAAGCAGCTGCAGTAGACATTCCATATAAAAAACTTGAACAAGCCGCTTGTAAATCGTAAGCAAATGCATTAGTTGCACCGATTTCTGTGGCAACATGTACACCAGTAGCCGCCACCATCATATCCGGTGTAGCTGTTGCCATTATTACCATATCAATTTCCAACGGATCAATATTGGCTTTTGCTATTAAATCCTGTGCTGCTTTTATAGCAAGATAGGAAGTTCCCTTATCAGCATCTTTAAGTATTCTTCTTTCTTTTATTCCCGTACGGGTCGTGATCCATTCATCATTGGTATCAACCATTGTTTCTAGTACTTTGTTAGAAAGTACAAAGTCAGGAACGTATCCTCCAACAGCGGTAATTGCGGCTGTGATTGTATTCATTATATTCTATTATTTCCTCTCAAATACAGGGTATTTGAAAAATTTTTAAAAGACTTGAAAATTACAAAAAAAAATCTAAACGTATTGTCGTAAATTTCTTTAAAAAAGAAAGTTGTAACCAACAAAAAAAACTCTCACATAGTGAGAGTTCTAATATCATTTACAAAAACGTATTAAGCAACCGCTTCAGATTTATCGATAACAACTTGCCCTCTGTAATACATTTTACCTTCATGCCAGTAAGCTCTGTGGTATAAATGCGCCTCACCTGTAATAGGACATGTAGCGATTTGAGCTACAGTAGCTTTATAATGTGTTCTTCTCTTATCTCTTCTTGTTTTCGAGGTTTTTCTCTTAGGATGTGCCATTTTACTATATTATTTATCCGTTAATAGTTTTTTTAATTTTTCCCAACGCGGGTCAATATCTTCTTCTTGTTTACTCTCTTCCTTTTGTTCCTTAACTTTTAACTCCTTTAGTTTTGTCAGGGCTTCTGTCTGCAACGTTCCATCTTTTACACCCGGGTGAATTCTCTTTTGCGGAATTGACAATGCAATCATTTCATAAATGTATTGTGCCACATCTATTTCAAATTCACCATGAGGGAGAATCAACAACTCTTCATTGTCATTATTAAATTCTTCTCCAAAACGAACGATGAGCTTCATCTTTCCTTTTACAGGCAAATCAAAATCTTCACTGGTCAGATCACAAGGTACATTTACTGTTCCTTTATGCTTAAAATCCAGTTCCAGCATATTGCTTTTCTTATCTAAAACTAAAGTAACTTTGATATCCGAATTTTGAAACTCATCATAATCAAAGTCCTCAAAGAACTTCTTATTTATTTGATATTCAAAATGGTGTTTCCCTAGCTTTAATCCCACGAAAGGAATTAAAAATTCTTTTGTTTTGCTCATTTCAACATCAATTTGTACAATTAGGATCTAAAACCCAGACACCTGAATTGGGGTGCAAAGATATAAAATTATTATAAAACTAATAATCTTATTCACCTTTTTTTGTTTATAACTGTTTTTCTTTTATTTTAAGGGGCTTTGCTGTAATCTCCTCATACTGATTACGTGAACGAAAAACATCAATTGCCAGATAAACAGCCTCTTTAAAAGAATTATAATCTGCCATATCTTTTCCTGCAATATCATAAGCAGTACCGTGATCAGGCGATGTCCTTACCCTATTAAGCCCTGCGGAATAATTAACTCCTTTTCCAAATGATAATGTTTTAAAAGGAATCAATCCCTGATCGTGATATGTTGCTACAACCGCATCATATTTTTCATACTGGCCGCTTCCAAAAAAACCATCTGCAGGAAAAGGACCAAAAACCATAGTTCCTGCATCAAAGATTTTCTTTAATACAGGTTTTAAAACTAAATCATCCTCTTTTCCTATTACGCCCCCATCACCTGCGTGTGGATTTAAACTCAACACAGCAATTTTAGGTTTTACAATACTAAAATCCTGAATTAGCGATTTTTTAACCGTTTCAATTTTTCTTGTAATTAGTTCTTCTGTCAAATGAGAAGAAACTTCATTTAAAGGAACATGATCTGTCAGCAGACCAACTCTTAAGTCATCATGAACCATCATCATTAATGCATTTCCTTCTAATTCCTGATCCAGATAATCTGTATGTCCCGGAAATTTAAAATCTTCTGACTGGATATTGTACTTATTTATAGGAGCAGTCACTAAAACATCAATCTCTCCCTCTTTCAATGCCTTAGTAGCAGCCACAAAAGATTTTATAGCATACCCCCCTATTCTCTCATCATTTGTGCCTAAATTTATATCAACACTTTCTCTCCAAAGATTAAAAACATTAAGTTTACCAGGGATAATCTGATCCAACTTGTCAACTCCATGAAACTGAACAGTAGACGTAAAGCTTTTTTTAACGAAAGAAAGTATCTTGGCATTTGCAAAAATAACCGGTGTACACAGTTCCAACATGCGGGAATCTTCGAATGTTTTCAATATAACTTCGCTTCCAATACCGTTTAAATCTCCAATCGAAATTCCAACAATTATATTTTCTGCTTTTTTATTCATGACCTCCAATTATTTATTACTAATTTTGATGTGCAAATTTAGTAAATAAAACCCACAATGTTCACAGGAATCATAGAAACCTTAGGAAGGATTCAAGAAATAAAAAAAGACCAAAACAACCTTCACATAACGGTCGATTCATCCATTACAAATGAATTAAAAATTGACCAGAGCGTATCCCATAATGGAATATGCCTTACGGTTGTAGCGATAAAAGACACTTTTTATACCGTAACAGCAATCGAGGAAACTATTTTAAAAACTAATATTGGAGACTGGAAAGTCGGCGACATAGTTAATTTAGAAAGAGGAATGAAACTCGGTGATCGCCTTGACGGCCATATTGTACAGGGCCATGTAGATCAAACCGGAACCTGTGTAAAAATTGAAGAAGCTAACGGAAGCTGGAATTACACTTTTGAATACGACAAAAACCTAAGCAATATCACTATCGAAAAAGGATCTATAACAGTAAACGGAGTCAGCTTGACAGTAGTAAATTCTAAAACAAACGAATTTAGCGTTTCCATAATACCATACACTTTTGAAAATACAAATTTCAAAAATTTCAAAACCGGAACAAAGGTAAATTTAGAATTCGATGTAGTAGGAAAATATATTACCAGACTTTACTCCATCAACCAATAAAACAAACTTCCTTACAAAACAAAAGCTTCAGTTTTACACTGAAGCTTTTGTTTTTAATTTATGTTTATAAATTACATATATCCCTAATGAAATTGCGGAAAAGGCCAACATCAAAAGACCAACTCCATCGATTGGCGAAGGAGGCGCCTCAGGACCACCAGGAGAAGGAGGCTGTGCAAAAGCACTCAAAGTGCCAAATAATATAAAAAAAACAGTGAGAACTTTATTTAATACTTTCATAGAAAACGAAATAGTTTAATCTTAGTTTGCTTAAATTTGATTTACAGACTTTTAAAGCGTGGTTCTTTATAAAGTCCGCTACAAATATATTGCTTTTTTATTCAAAAAAGCAATGATAAAAAAAGCTTCATAAATTTTTATGAAGCTTTTTAAACCGTGGTCCCACCTGGGCTCGAACCAGGGACCACCTGATTATGAGTCAGGTGCTCTAACCAGCTGAGCTATAGGACCGGTTAAGAGTTTGCAATATTACTACTATTTTTTATTCGTTCCAAATATTTTATACTCTGATTTTTACTTAATTTCAATATTAACAAATCTTATTGAAAATCAAATTGATTATCAAGTGATTATTGAAACATCAAAACTACCTGATTTCCTGGCAAAGCTCTATTAAAACACCGTTTGCACTTTTAGGATGTAAAAAAATAACCATTTTATTGTCGGCTCCGGGTTTTGGATGCTCATTTATCAGAACAAAACCTTCCTTTTTTAATCGGGCAACTTCTGCTTTTATATCATCAACATCAAAAGCGATATGATGAATTCCTTCTCCTTTTTTCTCCAGAAATTTTACAATTGGACTTTTGGAATCTGTAGCCATTAAAAGTTCAATTTTATTGGTTCCTGTCTGAAAAAAGGAAGTTACTACACTTTCCGTTTCTACAGTTTCCGTTTTATACGACGGAACACCTAATAGTTTTTCAAATAAAACATTGGCATCATCTATGTTTTTTACTGCAATTCCAATATGTTCAATTTTATTTACCATAGCCTTTATACATTAACAACTTATTGATTGACATAAGTATTGAAATAACCGCATTCTGCAATTACATCCTGATAATATTTTGTATCCGAATACTCTTTTTTCAATATTTTAAATCCGTTCCAGGCGATAAAATTAATTTTATCATCCTCAATTTCCCACCAGCTTTTAACCTTGTTGTACTTATTATTGTAATATTGATTACGCTCACATTTTGATATCAAATAAATACATTTTGCTTTTTGCTCTTTGGTTGCTGCTGCTTCAAATGCTTTTTGATAATACATTTTTGAAACATCGCAATTGGTTATCATTTCTTTCATCGAATCCCTGAAGGAATATGGACTTGATCCATAACCTACTATCGTTATTTCATAAAAAGTTCTTCCGTTACCAAAATGTGAAATATTGTAAAATGCATTTCCAAGCAATAAACTATTGGTGTAAACATCCTCTTTTTGAGCCAGTTTTTCCTGCATTGTTTTTATTGTGTTTAAAAAATCAAGGTAACTGTATTTCTTTTTTTGATAAGCAACGTGATCGCAGTCGTGGCAATCTTTAATATTTCCGTTGAACGGATTCCCTAAAAAAGTCTGATACTGAACAGAATCTGTTTGCTGCATAAATCCAATTGCATCTGAAATTTTATTTTTAAAGGTTGCCTGAACAGCCTGAAAATTATTGATATCTTTTAGTTTTAAACTATAAATTCCCGCACCAATTTTCTCAATTTCGGTTTTATTAGATTTAGATAAAAATGCTTTTATATCCAACAGATTTTTTTCGTTATCATAAAAAGAGTTTCCATCGTTCCAATAGCTATAACGTGACTCACCAAATATCTCAGCCATGACAGGGTCAGCTTTGCCTTTGTAAAGTGCTGACAAATAACTTCTGCTCCATGAAGAGGCATTTTGATAGCGAAACTCTTGTCCTTTATAAGTTTTTGGAAGTTCATTGTAAAGCCAGTTTAAATCGGCTAAAATTGTTTTTTCGTTTTTATCGGTGAGTTTATCTATTTTGCTCAGATTATTTACAAAACGAAGCAAACGTAATTGCATGCCTGCCAATTCGGTATTTGGAAGCGTTTTTACTGCTTTATCAAAACTTTTATCCGCATTTGCATAATCCCCTTTTAAAGTCTGCAGGTATCCCAGGGATAAATCCCATAAATAAGGTCTGTCTGTATTTCCTGCTGCAGCTATTTTTCCGACTAAATCAAAACCAGCTTTATCTATTTTTGACTGATTTTCTGTTTTATTTTCTGCCACAGTCTGGTTTTTCATTGGCACATTTTCCCCGGCATTCTGCTGAAAAGAATTATTAATAGCCTGCTCCTGTTCATTTACCAGTCTTGTTGCCAGATAATTCAGGTGTTCACTTTTAGGATCCAGTTCATAGATTTTTTCAATGGCTTGTTTTTCATCTTTATAATAGCCATGTATAGCCCATAGAGCGGCTTTCTCCTTATTATTTTTTGCCATTGCCAATGATTTGGTCCAGTCGGCATCATTTTTTGGGTGAAAACTGTAAGCTGTCACAATTCGAAGCTCAGGGCATTTGTCAAAAACCTGTGCATATAAATAATTAGAAACAGCATATTTTTTCTGCTTGTAATTGATTCCTGCAACATAAGACAACGCACGATAATACAGCGTATTTTTAGGAACTGAATTTTCTGTTTTATTAAAAAAATCAATCGCCTTTTTCTTGTCAGTACTATAAAATCGGGCTTTCATCGTCAAAAACCAATATCTGTTTTTCAAAAATGGATCTGAAGTCGTATTGTAAACATTTTCTATTGACTGAATCATTTTCAGGTCATCAAAAGTTTTGGCCACAACCGGATCATAACTCCAATAATCTTCGCCAATTGATACGGTTTCAATTTTTTGTGCCAAATACAAAAACTCAATAAAGTTTTTTACCTTACTGTCTTTAAGGCTGATTTTTTTACCCCATTTTACAGAAGCAGTATTCTCCTTTTTATTTTTATAATATACATGAAGCTGGGTAATTTCTTCTTTGTTTTTTATTGTGCTTTTATCATCTGAATAATAGCGTGGTTTATCATCTCCAATTAAAAAATAATTCACAGTTGCTGCATCTACACTCCCTTTAAAATAAGCGCCCCAATCCGATTTGATATTTTCGTTGAAGCGTGAATTATGTTCAGTGTCAAATCCGATACCGTAAAAAACATCTCCTGCTAAAAAAAGTGGTGAATAGGATTTATCTGCAAAAGTCTCCGGTGTAAAGTTTGAATTGTAACCGAAAAAATCCCAGTCGTCTCCGCCAGCACAGGCATAAATAATTCCATATACAAATAATAAGGAAGTGCTAGAAACAAGAAACAACTTGCTTAAAAATGTTCTTTTCATAGTTTTTTAAATTGAATTCGTCTAAGTCGTAAAAAATAATTTCGTTTGGTTTTTGAGAGCTATTGTCATTCAGATTTTCCGCCATTTCAATTAAATCTTCTGATGAAATGGCTTCGATTTTTAACACATCATTTTCTTCATAAAATATACCGTTTTTATAATTCGCGTATTTTACTTTAAAAAAAACAGCACTTATTTGTTCAAAATTTTTATCTTTTTTAAGTTCATTTATATTGAGCTTTGAACGTAATCCTGTTACTTTTTGATTTCTAATATGAACTGCCCAGGAATAGATTGGCAATGCAAAATCAAGATGCAGCGGATATTTTTTTAAACTTTTCAGATAACGATCTGCAACTTTTTTATCATAAACAGAATTTAGTGAATCAGGAGCAATCCTCCCCATATTGTAATACATCAAAACACCTGAATCTACATTTGGTATTTTGGTTTTCCTGAAATACTTTATCTGATGCAATCGTATTGTTGCTGAAATTTTCTTTTGCGAAAGCTTTTTAAATAACTCAATAAACTTCAAATAATTGTCTTTGCTTGAAAGTGTCCAGTCGCAGTCAATCTGAATCTCTTTACTATTGATGTTGTTTTTAGAATTGATTTCATTTATCAGTTTAACCGTTTTTTGTGCCAAATCTTCAATATCAAGATTAGGTTTCAGCATCACTTTATTTTTAATATACACCACAGGGACAATGTCAAAACTATTCATCTTCTCCATAAAGCGAATTGGCGTTAAAGGAATAGGACTTGTATCTTTTGGATGTAAATCGATATCGAAATAACGGATATAAATTTTACAGACATTATTATCAAGAAGAGCTTCTTTTTCTATTTCAGATAATTTAAAAATTGTTTTCCAATAGTAAAAAGAGACAATTGGTTTAGGAGTATCATTACACGAAATAACCAAAAAGAAAAGTAATATTAAAAAGAAAATCTTCTTCAAAACCTGTAAATTAAATTGAAATCAAATGTAAGAAATTATATCCCGTTTGTAAATTTGAAACTATAACTTTTTATTAAATTTAAAAACAGCTTTCTTCAAAATTCCAAAACCCAATAAAACGATAAAAAATTTCAATTAAAGCAAATATAATTGTTATTTTGTGCAATTAAATCACGAATCGTTATGTTGAAAAACAGCTTAAAATATTTTGCTTTTTTATTGGTATTTTTAATGATGAGTTGCGCGAAGCGCGGCAGCATAACCGGTGGCTTAAAAGACACACTTGGCCCTGTTTTAAGATCGAGTTCTCCTGAAAATTTCAGCACCAATTTTAAAGCAGACGAAATCACACTGACATTTGATGAATATGTAAAGCTTAAAAATGCCAATAAACAGTTGATTATTTCTCCGCCAATGAAAAATCCACCTATTATTACACCTACCAATGCAAGCAAATTTATCAATATAAAAATTCTGGATACCTTACAGCCCAACACCACATATAGTTTTAATTTCGGACAAAGTATTGCAGATAATAATGAAGGAAATCCGTATAATCAATTCAAATATGTTTTCTCTACGGGTACTTATATTGATTCTCTTGCCTTAAACGGAAGAATTAAAGATTCTTATAATAAAACTGCTGATAATTTTGTCACTGTAATGCTTTACGAAGTCAATGATAAATTTAAGGACTCTGTCGTTTATAAAGAAAATCCACGATACATAACCAATACGTTAGACAGTCTAACCGTTTTTAAATTAGAAAATCTAAAGGCTGGTAAATATCTCCTGATAGCTTTAAAAGACAAAGGAAACAACAATAAATTTAATCCTAAAGATGATAAAATTGGATTTATCAAACAACCTATAACGATTCCAAACGATACTGTTTACGAACTTGAATTATTTAAAGAGCAGCTTCCTTTAAAAGCTTTCAAACCAATACAGGCATCAGGAAACCGATTATTGCTTCCGTATGAAGGAAAACAGAACTTTAATAAAGATTCGAAACCCAAAATTGTACTCAAGAACAATACTGAAGTTTTAGAAACCATTATAACACGCTTCCCAAAAAAGGACTCTTTGCAAGTTTGGTATAAACCAATAAAAGCCGACTCTCTATCACTGGAAGTCAGTAAGGACGATTATAATAAAAAGTTTAGTCTTAGAATCAAAAACCAGAAAAAAGACACCCTGAATATTACTGCCGTGCAAAACGGAATCATACATTTCAGAGACAGGTTTACACTTGAAACTGCAACACCGCTGGTTAACTTCGATAAGTCAAAAATTAAGTTAGTCAACAAAGATTCGTTAGCTGTAGATTATACAACAGAATATGATGAGTTTGAGCAAAAGCTATATATAGATTTTAAAAAAGACCCGGCACAAAAATATAATTTTACATTTTTACCCGGCGCATTGACTGATTTTTATGAAAAATCGAATGATACTTTATCATACAAACTGAACACACGTGAAGTAGAAGAATACGGAAATCTTACACTGAATCTACAAAATGTAAAACGTTTCCCGATTATAGTTGAATTAACCAATAAAAAAGGAGACGTTGTGCTTACCAGTGACTATTCTGAAAACAAAAACACCTTTGATTTCAAGCTCTTAGAACCTGCTATATATTCTGTAAGGGTTATTTATGATGACAATAAAAACAAAGTGTATGACCCCGGAAACTATTTAGAAAAAAGATATTCTGAAGAAGTATTTTATTATCAGGAAGAAATTGACCTGCATGCAAATTGGGACAAAGTTGAATCTATTGATTTAAGTATTCCTTACAATCCTGAATTAGCGAAAAAGAATGAAGAAGCAAAGCTAAATGCAGAAAAAAAGAAAAAGAAAACCGTTTTTTAGCCCTGTATTTCAAACAGATCTTTATCGCTTAGGAAATCCATTTTTTTTCTGGTTTCCAACATGCTATTTTTATCTAATTCAACTATAAAAACACCTTCATTTTCCTGAGGCTTTAAAATGGGATTACCAAGAAAATCAACCACCTGCGAATGACCATTATATTGATGATTGTTCGCATCAAAACCTATTCTGTTTACGCCAATGGCATAACTAAGGTTTTCAACCGCGCGGGCTTTGAGCAGTATGTCCCAGGCATTTATGCGGACTTTGGGCCAGTTGGCAACATATAAAATCAAATCATAATTTTCGACATTTCTTACAAATACAGGAAAACGTAAATCATAACAAACCTGCAGACAGATCTTCCAGCCTAAGTACTCCACGATTTGCTTTTTATTTCCTGGTGTATATACTTTCTCTTCTCCTGCCAGGGTAAATAAATGTCTTTTATCATAATATTGAATTTCACCTGATGGAAAAGTAAAAACAAAGCGATTATAGTATTTCTTATTCTCTGAAATAATTAAACTTCCTGCAATAGCACAATTTTTATTTTTAGCTAAAGCCTGCATCCAAACAACAGTTTCTCCCTTCATTGTTTCGGCCATTTTAGAAGCATTCATAGTAAATCCGGTTGAAAACATTTCAGGAAGCACGATCAAATCAACACAAGCATTTATTTCGTTTATTTTAGCTTCGAAATTAATAATGTTATGCTTTGGACTTTCCCAGACAAGATTCGATTGGATAAGAGCTATTTTCATATTTTTTAATTTATATAAAGATAAAAAAACGCATTCAAATTAATGAATGCGTTTCATATTAAAAACCCAAATGTGTTTTATTATCCTTTCAAACTTGCTGCCAAATACTCACGATTCATACGTGCGATATTTTCAAGAGAAATTCCTTTAGGACATTCTACTTCACAAGCTCCCGTGTTGGTACAGTTACCAAAACCTTCTAAATCCATTTGATGAACCATGTTTAATACACGCTCTGTAGCCTCAACTTTACCTTGTGGCAATAACGCATATTGCGAAACTTTTGCCCCAACGAATAACATTGCAGATGAGTTTTTACAAGTTGCAACACATGCCCCGCAACCAATACAAGCTGCAGCATCGAATGATTTGTCAGCATCGTCTTTATTAATCGGAATCGTATTAGCGTCAATTGTATTTCCTGAAGTATTAACCGAAATAAATCCACCTGCGTGCTGAATTCTGTCGAAAGAACTTCTGTCAACAACTAAATCTTTAATTACTGGGAATGCTTTTGCTCTAAATGGCTCGATAAAAATCGTATCGCCATCTTTAAACATACGCATGTGTAATTGACAAGTTGTAACACCTCTGTCCGGTCCGTGTGCTTCACCATTGATGAATAAAGAACACATTCCACAAATTCCTTCACGACAATCGTGGTCAAATGCAACTGGTTCTTCTCCTTTATTGATTAAACCTTCGTTAAGAACGTCTAACATTTCAAGGAAAGACATATCTGGCTCGATTCCATCGATAGGATATTCTACAATCCCTCCTTTATCTTGTGCGTTTTTTTGACGCCATATTTTTAATGTAAGTTTCATTTTGTATAAGTATTAAGTATTAAGAAATAAGTATCAAGACTTTTTCTAAATACTATTTATAACTTCTTTGAACTAATTTAATGTTTTCGTAAACCAGAGGTTCTTTGTGTAATACGGCATCGCTTGGTTTTCCTTTATACTCCCAGGCTGCAACGTATGCAAAGTTTTCGTCATCACGAAGTGCTTCTCCCTCTTCTGTCTGATATTCTTCACGGAAGTGACCTCCACAAGACTCATTACGGTGTAAAGCATCTTTCGCAAACAATTCTCCTAATTCTAAGAAATCGGCAACACGGATTGCTTTTTCTAATTCCTGATTAAACTCGTTAGCACTTCCAGGTACTTTAACATCTTTATAAAACTCTTCACGTAAAGCGGCAATTTCTTCCATAGCTTCAGCTAAACCTTTAGCGTTACGGGCCATACCTACTTTGTTCCACATAATTTTACCTAATTTTTTGTGGAAATAATCTACAGAATGAGTTCCGTTATTATTGATAAAATTATTGATCAAATCTTTTACTGATTTTTCAGCTTCAACGAATTCCGGTAAGTCTGTAGAAATTGGTCCCATTTTAATATCCGGAGCTAAGTAATCCCCAATAGTGTATGGCAATACAAAATATCCATCAGCTAAACCTTGCATTAAAGCAGAAGCTCCAAGTCTGTTTGCTCCGTGGTCAGAGAAGTTAGACTCTCCAATTGAGAAACATCCAGGAATTGTAGTCATTAAATTATAATCAACCCAGGTTCCCCCCATTGTATAGTGAACCGCTGGATAAATCATCATTGGTGTTACATAAGGATCTTCGTCAACAATTTTCAAATACATCTGAAATAAGTTTCCGTATTTACTTTTCACGATATCAGTTCCTAATTTAGTAACTAAAGCTTTATCATTTTCATTCAATCCTTTAACGTGAGCAGCTTCTTTTCCGTAACGTTCGATAGCTGCTGCAAAATCAAGATAAACTGCTTCTCCGGTTTTATTAACTCCAAAACCAGCATCACATCTTTCTTTGGCGGCACGGGAGGCAACGTCACGAGGAACCAAGTTACCAAAAGCAGGATATCTTCTTTCCAAGAAATAATCTCTATCTGCTTCAGCAATATCAGTTGCTTTTTTCTTTCCTTCACGAATAGTTTGTGCATCTTCTAATTTTGCAGGAACCCAAATACGACCGTCATTACGTAACGATTCAGACATCAAAGTCAGTTTAGACTGGTGATCTCCTGAAACTGGGATACATGTTGGGTGAATTTGTGTGTAGCAAGGATTTGCGAAATACGCTCCTTTTTTATGAATTTTCCAGGCTGCTGTTGCGTTACTTCCCATAGCATTTGTTGAAAGGAAAAATACGTTTCCGTATCCTCCGGAACCAATTACTACCGCGTGAGCAGAATGCCTTTCAATTTCTCCTGTTATTAAGTTACGAGCAATAATTCCTCTCGCTTTTCCGTCAATAACTACTAATTCCAGCATTTCATGACGGTTGTACATTTTGATTTTTCCACGGCCAATCTGACGGTTCATTGCAGAATAAGCTCCTAACAATAACTGCTGTCCTGTTTGTCCTTGTGCGTAGAATGTACGGGAAACCAATGTTCCTCCAAAAGAACGGTTATCTAAAAGTCCGCCATATTCACGAGCCAACGGAACTCCCTGAGCCACACACTGGTCAATAATATTGGCAGAAACTTCAGCTAAACGATGAACGTTTGCCTCACGTGCACGGTAGTCACCTCCTTTTACAGTATCGTAAAACAATCTGTAAACTGAGTCACCGTCACCTTTATAGTTTTTTGCTGCGTTGATACCTCCTTGTGCAGCGATAGAGTGTGCACGACGTGGAGAATCCTGGAAACAAAATGCTTTTACGTTATATCCTAACTCAGCCAAAGTAGCCGCAGCCGAACCTCCAGCCAAACCTGTACCAACTACGATAATATCAAGATTACGTTTGTTAGCAGGATTTACTAAATTAATATGATCTTTATAATTTGTCCATTTGTCCGCTATAGGACCATTTGGAATTTTTGAATCTAATGCCATTATAATTGATATTAATTATTGTTTGAAATGATGAAATAAGGCGATAATTACGAAAAGTGCCGGAACGACAACTGCGAACCAGTAACCCACTTTTGCCAAAAACCTTGAATATTTGTTATGCATCCCTACAGACTGAAGAGAAGATGCAAATCCGTGCCATAAGTGAAATCCTAAAAGGATAAAAGATATACAGTATAATCCTGTACGAATTGGATCATGAAATTTGTGAACTAACTCTCCATAATACCTTGTAGCGTCTGGTGCTGTACCTGCTATGTATTTATACGTAACTTCAGGAAACCAGAAATCGTAAAAATGCAGTCCTAAGAATGCTAAAATAACCAATCCAGAAATAATCATATTTCTAGAACTCCATGATGCGTTTGCAGCTCCGTTATAATTCGCATAAGCAATAGGTCTCGCAGCCCTGTTTTGAGCAGTAAGTACAAAGCCCATTACGAAATGGAAAATTACCCCAATTGCCAAAATTGGCTGCATTACAAATTGTATTAGCGGATTGTAACCCATAAAATGTGAAGCCTCGTTAAAAACGTCTTCACTAATAACAGAAATGAAGTTTAAGGTAACATGCAGCGCTAAAAAAGTGATTAAGAATATTCCCGAAAGAGCCATAGCTACTTTCTTTAAGATGGAAGCATTCAATAGTGCAGATTGTGCCATAAGTGTTTAAGTAGTTTGTTTTAAAAAATTAAGCAAAAATAACTCAATTACATATCAACTACAACCATTTCGTTGTTATTTATAATGATTTTAAAATACGCTACGTATACGTACTTTTACGTATTAAAAAAACAGAATACGCATTAAATTATTATAAAAATTTTCAAATTTATAATTTACCACCTTAATTTCAGAAAATAGTAATCCCATAAAAAAATAACAAAACACTGCTAAATTATTATTTTACTGCAACTTCTGACTACTTTTCTCCAAAACTCCCCTTAAGCCAGAATTTTATACTTGTAAAAATTGTCATTCCATTCTAATAACTTTACCTTTACCGACTTCAAAAAAAATAAGAATGAAAACAGGAATTGATGCTATTTCTTTTGATGTAGCCAACATACATTTACCCATAAAAACTTTGGCGATTGCCAGAAATATTGAACCAGAAAAATTAGAAAAAGGTCTTGGATTATTAAAAATGACTTTTCCGGATGTTCATCAGGACGCCGTAGTTTTTGGAGCAAACGCTTTAACAAAACTCATCATTGACAACAATATAAACCTAAACGAAATCTGCCGGATCTATGTTGGCACCGAAAGCAGTATTGACAGTTCTAAACCAATTGCTTCGTATTTAATTAGTTTAATGGAGCAAAAATTTGGCGAAGATACTTTGGCTGAATGTGACGTTGTTGATTTTACTTTCGCTTGTATCGGAGGAGTTGATGCCATGCAAAACTGCCTTGATTTTGTAAAATTGAATCCGGCGAAAAAAGCAATCGTAGTAACCAGTGATTTTGCCAAATACGATTTAAACTCCGGCGGAGAATATACTCAAGGTGCCGGAGCTGTTGCGATGCTGATTACTGCAAATCCAAAAATCATTGCTTTTGATGACAATTGGGCTACAAGCACAAAAGGTGTTTTTGACTTTTTTAAACCGTACAGAAGCATTTCAAAAGAAGCCATTACACAAAATACAAATAACAATTCGTGGTTTGACAATTTAGAAGCCGAAATCGAAATCCATAAAGATCAGCCGGTTTTTGATGGTCAGTATTCAAACCAATGTTATATGGATCGTACGCGTGCTGCCTACTTTTCATTCAAGAAACTAAAAAACACTACTGGAACGTTATACAAAACATGGAATAGCATTATCATGCATCTGCCTTATTCTTTTCAGGGTCGACGAATGCTATCTGAAATTTATGCTTTAGACAGCGCCGAAAAAATTATTGCCGATGATATTGTGCCCGCAGATTATCAGGCAAAAATTAAAGAAGTGGCAAAATCGGATAATTACAGAAGTTTTGTTACCGAGAAATTACAGCCTGCAGAATTGGCTTCTTCTTTAATCGGAAATCTTTACACCGGATCTATCTTTATGGGATTATTATCAACTTTGGCTCATTTTTATGATACAAACGCAGCAATTGCCGGAACTAAATTTGGTTTCTTAGCTTACGGAAGCGGATCAAAATCAAAAGTTTTTGAAGGTACGATTCAACCGGAATGGCAATCGGCTTTAGAGAATGTAAAGCTTTTTGAAAACTTAGCGGAAAGCACTGAAATTGATTTCAACACTTACGAAAGCCTTCATAAAAAAGAACTAAAACAAAGTGTCAGAACTCCAAAAAACGAATGGGTTTTAGACCGAATCGAAAAAGAGATTCCGACTTTAATCGGAGCGCGTTATTATAAATGGGTGGATTAATTTAAATTCCAATTTTAAAAATCCAAATTCCAAAAAACCGAAGTTTAATTAGCTTCGGTTTTTTTATATCAGAACTTTCTATTAAATCATTTTTGATAATTCGACCTCAAGCTTATCAAAGTTCTCTTCATTCTTATCGACTACAAATGGTTTTAATTTATTGCATTCTTCAGGCGTATCAAAAATCATTTTAAAAACAATCTTCGTGGAGTTTCCTGAAACAGGTTCAAAAGATACTGCTACCTGAAAAAGTGGTTTCGAATGGCGTTTCCAGCTTAGAAAACTGGGCTTTTCAATTTTTAGAAATTCACACTCATTTGCATAATTTCCTTTATCAGGTCCGTGCATAATGAAACTCCATTTCCCACCTGGGCGCAAATCAAATTCATTGAATGTATTGGTAAAACCTTTTGGACCCCACCAGTTTTTTAAATGTTCCGGTTCTGTCCATGCGAAGTAAGCGAGTTCTATTGGGAACTGCACAATTCTCGTTGTTACAATTTCACATTCCGGGTTTACTGAAATATTTTCTGAAGCCATATTTATATTCTTTAATCATTCATTTATAAACGAAACAATTGCATTTAAAGTTTCTTTTTGCTGCTGCTCTCTGCTAATCGTCGCTTTATCATCTCCAAGTTGGAAACCATAATAACCAAACTGACAATGGTTTGCTCCTTCTATCTTTAAAAATTTTGCAGTTTCAGGCAGTCTTGTTTTGTTTTTCATAATCGACCCTTCATCTGCCACGCCGTCTTTTGAACCGTAAATTTTTAAGATTGGGATTTCGGCATCTGTCAGAGAAATATCTCTTGGATGAGAAGTTCCTATCAAAATCAGTTTGTCAGTCAATTTAGGGTTTTCATAGACAAACTGTGCTGCCATTTTTCCGCCCTGCGAATGTCCTGCTAAAATGTAAGTTTTAGAATCATCGCCAAAAAGATGTAAATCTTTGGGTTTATTATATCCTTTTGAGGCTAGTCGCCATGGCATTTTGATTAAATAAACCCTCATGTTTTGATCAGCAAGTTTTCTGCAAAGCGGAACATAAGCTTCTGCTTCGACCATTGCACCTGGGTAAAAGATAACAACATTTTTAAATTCTTTTTTAGGCGTAAATGAATAATAATTAGAAAGATCTTCTACTTGAACCAAATCATTGCTTTGCAAAAAAGACTTGTCTACACCGTCCGATTCATAGGAATAGAACAGCCAGATAGTAAACAATACACCTGTTGTAATCCAGATTGTTTTTAAAACTTTTTTCAGCTTCCATCTTTTTCCCGCCATATCAAGTTGCTTTATTAAATTAAATGAGTGTCAGGCTGAGCGGAGTCGAAGCCTTTTCGAATTCACAAGCCTTCGACTCCGCTCAGGGTGACATCAATTCTTTGTATTGTAAATAATATTTCACTTATAAAAATGTAAACATTCAAATTTAGCATTTCTCTGAATAACTCCATAAAAAAACCGAAGCGGAAATTGCTTCGGTTGTTCTCTAAAATCCTGAACCGCTAAAATCGTCTTCTTTAAATAATTGTAGTAGATATTTTTTCTGAATGACATTTAGATACTTTTGTGGGCACGGATTGCAAATCCACACTATCGTTTTTTGACACTAAACATTTTATCAATCAAATATATAAGCAAATTTTTATGAGTTTTTTTACTTCTTTGTTCTTCTCTTTCAACTTCTCTCTTCTGCTCAGCAAATTTTTCTCTTTTAATTTGGTCTAATCTTTTTATTTCAAGTTCTCTCTTTTGTTCATCAATTTTATCTTGTTTAGCCTTTTCCTCTAGTTTAATCCTTTTTTCCCATTCAATGTTCTGACCGTGAATAGTAACTTCCCTGTTAACACCTTCAATTAACCAATCAGTAAAAGAAAAACGAGGTCTATTACTTTTAAAATCATACTCGGGATACACTTCATTATTTGAAGAAAAATCATCAACCCAAACATTACTATATTCACTCCCATTAACTACAATAAATGCACTTGTACCGCAACCATAACCTGCTATATGAATTTGCCCATTTGAATATCCTTTCTCAAAAATATCATAGTTTTGATCAAAAGTTATTTCATAAGGATAAGGAGAAACTTCTTTACAATCAGAGCCACGACCAAAAACCACTTTATTAGTTAATTCAAAAGGAATGGATGGATTGTATTCGTTATCTTCATAAAAAAAATCTACAAAATCTATTTTTTCGACTAAATTTAAACCCCATTTATTTTTGTTCACAATACCATTTGAAACATTCAACAAGAAAAATCGATAATCTTCTGGTATTCTAACATTAAATTTAGCCTCAAATGCTATAAGATTTTCTTCTGGTTCAGTTGGTAGAAACATATATATTTCATCTAAAACCCATTTAGAGTCCTTTATAGAATCTAACATTTTACTATGCAGATTATCCATCTCAAATTTATTATTGTATATTAATATCTAAACAATATTACAAAATACATCCATTATTTCTTAACAAAGATTAACGTTTTTCTTTGTCGAGCTACTTGCGGAGATCTCTCCTTTGTCGAGATAACAAGATTGGGGTCAATACAACTTTTAAAGAAAAAAATCTGCCAAAATCTGCTAAATCTGCGTGAAACAAAATTGCCAATCTTTGTGGAGTTACGAGTGTGATCTCTCCTTCGTCGAGATGACAAAATTGAACAAAAATAAATATGAAAACTTTAATAATCAATTTTACGTTGATTGCTTAAAATATGTAATTTTGAAATTCCAAGTTCAAAAATGAAACAATTATGAAATATCATCAAATAAACAGCAATCTTTTTATAAAAAACCGCAGAAAATTTACGGCAGAAATGAAACCTAATTCTGTTGCCATTTTCAATTCAAACGACATTTACCCTGTTAGTGCCGACAGTACTTTGCCTTTTGCACAACACAGAGACATTTTTTACCTAAGCGGTGTGGATCAGGAAGAGAGTATTTTGCTTTTGTTTCCGGATGCACCTTATGAAAACCAGAAAGAAATACTTTTTCTGAAAGAAACCAGCGAGCATATTGCGATTTGGGAAGGCGAAAAACTGACCAAAGAACGTGCTTTTCAGGTTTCTGGAATCAGAACGGTTTACTGGCTGCAGGATTTTCATAAAGTTTTGAACGAAATGATGACGTATGCTGATACGATGTACATCAATACCAACGAGCATTACCGCGCTGCTGTTGAAACTGAAACACGTGAAGCCCGTTTTGTAAAATGGTGGAAAGAAAAATACCCGGCACACAATGTGGCAAAAAGTAACCCGATTTTACAAAGAATCCGTTCTGTAAAAGAAAGCGAAGAAATCGATTTGATTCAGCATGCGTGTGATATTACCGAAAAAGGTTTCCGCAGATTGTTGTCATTTGTAAAACCAAATGTTACCGAATACGAAATCGAAGCCGAACTGGCACACGAATTCATTCGTAACCGCTCTAAAGGATTTGCTTATACGCCGATTATCGCTTCGGGAAATAATGCCAACGTTTTACATTATATCGAAAACAACCAGCAATGTAAAGCCGGAGACTTGATTCTGCTTGACGTTGCTGCTGAATATGCCAATTACTCCAGCGATATGACTAGGACGATTCCGGTTTCAGGACGTTTTTCAGATCGTCAGAAAGCGGTTTACAATGCTGTTTTAAGAGTAAAAAATGAAGCTACAAAAATGCTTACACCTGGAACACTTTGGAAACAATATCACGTTGAAGTGGGTAAAATCATGACTTCTGAATTATTAGGTTTGGGATTAATTGACAAAGCCGATGTTCAGAACGAAAATCCGGACTGGCCAGCCTATAAAAAATATTTCATGCACGGAACGTCTCACCACATGGGACTGGATACGCACGATTATGGTTTGCTTCACGAACCTATGAAAGCGAATATGGTTTTTACGGTTGAACCGGGAATCTACATTCCTGCAGAAAAATTCGGAATTCGTCTGGAGGACAATGTTGTGGTTCAGGAAAAAGGAGAACCTTTCAATTTGATGCGCAATATTCCGGTTGAAGTGGACGAAATCGAAACGTTGATGAATTCATAAATAAACAAAGCCCTTAATACTTTACATATTAAGGGCTTTTAAATTTTATAAATCGGTTATTACCCGATTTTTGCTATTTGCACATCCAATTGAAATTTGCCGTCAGCTTCATTTTCGTTGATCAATTCAAAAAGTTCTAAGGCTCTTCTTGCATTTTTCTCCTCTTCTCTTTGCTCAGCCACATACCACATCATAAAATCTTCTGTAGCATAGTCATTTTCAGCTCTGCATTTTGCGATTACTCTATTGATTGCCTGAGTAACGGCAATTTCATTTTGCAAAGCGATTTCAAATACTTCCCTGAAAGAAGCAAATTCCTGCTGCACTTCCGGAACAGATGGCGTAACTGCAATCCCACCCATATCTGTAATAAATTTGAAAATTTTAAGAAAATGTTCTCTTTCTTCTTCAGCCTGCTTGTAGAGATATGATGCTGTATTAGCGTACCCGTTTCTATCTAACCATGCAGCCATAGCTAAATATTTGTTAGAAGCGTCACTTTCTATTTTTGCCTGTAAGTTCAATATATTTTCTATTCCTTCGGTTAATGAAGTACTGGTTCTTAGTAAATCTTTCATAATCATTAATTTTTTATACATGTAAATTTACAAAATATAAAAACAAAAGCCTTAATCGCCTGAAAATTTGGATTTAATCTAAGTAAGAATCTAAATTAGCTCAACATTTGCAATACTGCAAAGCATTGAATGCAAACTAAGTGTAAATTTAGTCCCGTTTAATAATTCACGAAGCTGCACTATTTCACAGATGGTAAGATTTCTGGAGAAATTTTTTTAGTAGTTTCAATCAGCTGTACATCAGCATGATCAGACAAATCATAAAGCATATCTAAAATATCGACACTATTGACTTTTCTTTGAAAAATTAAAAAATCCTGAATTTTATAACTTGACACTGTATCAGTAAAATTAATGATGATACTATTAGTCAAATCACACTGATAACTATATCCTTTTTCGGTTTCAAATAATATTTTGGTGGTCAAATCGCTAACTAAT
The DNA here is from genome assembly GCF_029625295.1 of Flavobacterium gyeonganense. Classification (NCBI taxonomy): domain Bacteria; kingdom Pseudomonadati; phylum Bacteroidota; class Flavobacteriia; order Flavobacteriales; family Flavobacteriaceae; genus Flavobacterium; species Flavobacterium gyeonganense. The sequence continues at coordinate 1,730,233 of NZ_CP121112.1, forward strand.
GCCATTCTGATAAAATTATAACGCTGCAAAAATATAGAATTTAAACGAATTAAATACATAATTAAGACTAATTTAAAATAACAAAAGCTGTTTTTGTTTTTAAAATCTCTTAATAATATAAAAGCTGTAACATTATAGAGCATCATTCGACTTATTTTAAAACTATATAACTTAGAAATCATGCAGGCACACGAAATAGATTATCAGATTTTTGGAGAAGAAATGCAATATGTTGAAATAGAGTTAGACCCACAGGAAATTGTAATAGCCGAAGCAGGCAGCTTTATGATGATGGAAAATAATATTCAGATGGAAACCATATTCGGCGACGGTTCACAACAACAAGGATCGGGTTTATTTGGCAAACTTTTAAATGCCGGAAAAAGAGTCCTTACCGGCGAAAGCTTGTTTATGACCGCATTTTTAAATCAAGGTAATACCAAAAGTAAAGTTTCGTTTGCGTCACCCTATCCGGGAAAAATCCTTCCAATTGATTTAACCGAATTTCAGGGGAAATTTATCTGCCAGAAAAGTTCTTTTTTATGCGCTGCCAAAGGTGTTTCTGTCGGAATAGAATTTTCTCAGAAACTAGGTCGCGGCTTATTTGGCGGAGAAGGTTTTATCATGCAGAAAATTGAAGGAGATGGTATGGCGTTCGTACATTCCGGAGGAACAATGGCTAAAAAAGTTTTGGCTCACGGTGAAGTCCTGAAAGTAGATACAGGATGCATTATTGGTTTTACCAAAGACGTCGATTATGATATTGAATTTATTGGCGGGATCAAAAATTCTATTTTTGGCGGTGAAGGCTTGTTTTATGCTACTTTAAAAGGTCCGGGAACGGTTTACGTACAGTCATTGCCTTTCTCCAGGTTAGCCGACCGTATCATTGCATCAGCACCAAGATCCGGTGGAAACAGCCGTGACGAAGGAAGCCTTCTTGGCGGATTGGGAAATCTTTTGGATGGAGATAATCGATTTTAATCTATAAATAGATTTCAAAAATGAAGACTGTTTTATTTATACCAAAACCGCAATTGTTATAAGAAAACAATACAACATAACAGCTAAAACTCATATTTTAAACTTAAATATCTTATATGGTTTATCGTTTCTTATCTTTGCTTTTCACATTATAAAACTTCATTTTGAAAACCGTTCTATATAAAAACACCACCATATCCTATACTGATTCAGGCGAAGGAACAACAATTGTTTTACTTCACGGCTTTCTGGAAAACAAAAAAATGTGGCATGATTATGCCGTTTTTTTCTCTGAGATTTATCGCATAATTACCATTGATTTATTAGGCCACGGCGAATCCGAATGTTTAGGTTATGTTCATGAAATGGAAGAAAATGCGAGAGCTGTCAATGCAGTTTTAGAAAATCTGAAAATTGAAAAAGCGATAATTCTTGGGCATTCAATGGGCGGTTACGTTGGTCTGGCTTTCGCCGAATTATATCCGGAAAAGCTACAAAAACTAGTTTTACTAAATTCGACTTCCAAAGAAGATAGCGCAGAAAAAAATAAACAGAACACGCGCTATTAAAGCGGTAAAACAAAACTATGCCAGCTTTGTTAGTATGGCGATTGCAAATTTATTTAGTGAAAATAATCGCGAGCATCTTGCAAATGAAATTGAAAAAGTAAAAAAAGAAGCATTAAAAACACCTTTGCAGGGAATTGTAGCTTCACTGGAAGGAATGAAAATCAGGAAAGACAGGGAAAATATTTTAAAGCAAAACCTTTTTCCTGTTTTATTGGTTTTGGGAAAAAAAGATCCTGTTTTAAATTATGATGAAAATAAATCCCAAATCAAAAATACAAATGTGCAACTTGTTTCTTTTGATGACGGGCACATGAGCCAAATTGAGAATAAGGAAGATTTGAAAAAAGTTCTCTCTGATTTTTTCAGGTATTAAGAATTGCGTAAAATAGAAAAAAGACCGATCATCATTGTGAAACGGCCTTTCTTCATTATCGGGGGCAAAATCTTAATCGCTTTAATTTTGACTTCTCATGTCAAATTTCTAAAATAATATATTTTTTTAGACGCGACAAAGGTATTTGAATAAATATAACTTTTCAATGAATGACTGTTAAAATACGACCTAAAAATAAGTGTTAGTATCACTTTTATTAATAACACATCAATTCTTTCTTTTTAAAATAAACTGCATAAAAAATCTTACTTAATAATTTATACCTCATTAAAAAACAATAAGATAAAAGAATAAAATTTAATTTAATAATTTATAAAATTGCGGTAATTAAAAATATATAATTAAAATATAAGGATGTATTTGACAAATAACCTTCTCAATAAGATCTACTTTCTTATTTATTTGATGCAGTTTGCCTCTTTAATCAAAACCAACCTAGTAGAAATTTTGATTGCATTCTGATAATCATGATTATAGTAATAATTATTCCTTTTATTTGTTTATTTGATCTTATCAACACGTTCAAAGCAATCTATTATGATTGGAGACATCTTTTGAAGAGTCATTCGGCAAAACAAATTATCTAGCAGCTTTAAAAATCCGAATATATTCAATAGCTTTCTGACAATCAATTTATTTTTTCTTCGAAAGGAATATTAGCATCAAAAATCTCATTTAATAACAATACTATTTCATTCAAATAATTATTTAAAGTTTCACTAGTAACAGTGATATCCAATTCTTTATCTTCCTTAAATCCGAACGGTAAAAAACCAGACTTCAAATTTTTAAATGAAATAATTCCTACTTCTACAGGAAATTCCCCAGCTTGCTTTTCAAACATAAAAGCATAAGCCAATACCTGAATAATTTTATCATTTTTAAGCTCCTGGGTCAATCCGTTCCATGATTTTAAAATAACATTAGCTTTTTCAACTTTTCCTGTCTTATAATCGATGATTCTTATCTTTCCGTTGCGTAGTTCAATTCTGTCCACATTTCCTTTAATCAAAACAGGAAATGACAGCTTCGAATTAATCAGTTCTCGCTCGAAAGTTTTTTCTAAAGCAAGAATTTTAACTGCATCGCCGTTTTTAATTGCTTCCAATTCCATTTTTAAAAAATTAGAAACATTACGTTTTGCAACTTCAAAAGCCAGAAGATTACGACCTTTCTTAATTTCTCCTTCTTTATAAACCAACTTAAATTGCTTTAAAACTTCATCATCCAACAACTTAAAACAATTAGAAATATCCTCTTCAGAAATAAATTTCCCGATAAAAGGCGTATACAAAGCTTCCAATGTCCCGTGAATAATAGTCCCCAAGGTATTCAAAGCAATATTTTCTTCGACTTCCTCGACTTCCCGGATGCGAAGTATTTTTTGAAAATAAAAATCGATTGGATTCCGAATATAGCTGGTCAGTGCAGAAGGAGAAAATCCCGTGGAAGCAATTTCTTTTAAACGCTCCATTACGGCATCTGACTTTGGAATTGACATTGGTTTATATGCAGTTGTTGGCAGTACCGGATTGTAAATATCAAAAGTTAAATTATGCTTTGGTTGCTTTTCCACTTCTAATTGTGTAATAAATCGGCTGCGTTCACCGGCATCTAGTCCGTCATTTTCGGTATTATGTATCAGATAAATATTTTTAGCTCTTTGCAGCAAATGATAAAAATGATACGTATAAATAGCATCTTTTTCTTTAAAAGTCGGCAACCCAAGCTCCCTCTTCACATCATATGGAATAAATGAATTTTGAGATTTGCCGGCAGGAAATTTCCCTTCATTCATAGAAGTTATAATTACTGTATCAAAATCAAGGACGCGACTTTCCAAGACCCCCATAATTTGCAGACCATTTAAAGGCTCTCCTTCAAAAGAAACCTCTGCAACATCTATTACTTGCTTATAAATTGCATACAAAGTCTGAATATTATCTATATGAGTATGCTTAGAATAATAATTGATTAACTTATTGATAACTTTAAAAACAGAGAACACAAAAGTTTTTGCGATTTTCTCTTCTTCATTGTCATTACTGAAATTTTCTTTAATCAAAAGTAAAAGTGCCGAAATACTTTCGAGTACAGCCAGAGCCCCATTTTCCCATTTTCGAAACAGGAGACTAAATAAATCTGACGGATTAAAATTGAGTTCGTTTAATCTTGTATGGGTAATAAAAGTATAATTATTTTCTTTTATGATTTTAACTAATTGATTGGTTTTAGCAAAAGGTTGAATCAACGGATGCGTGAGAATATCAAGTACGTCTTTGTAATAAAAAACATAACTTGCCCCATTTCTTGAAAGGGCATTTGTATGCATTTTGAACAATTTGGCGATTAAAATTTGTGCCGGATTGTTTTTACCTGAATACCCCATAGTAATATTCAATGCACCAACAGAATTTGGCAAAGAATACAAAACTGGTATCAGTAAATTTTCTTCACCAAGCACAATTGCTACTTTATCAAGAGAAGAACCTGGATTATCTTTCAGAATATTTTCAATAATGCTTCCGGAAAGTTTTGCCTGTCCAATAGTTTTTGGGGTTCCTATTACCTGAATATTCTTTGTCTGGGAAAAATCATCCGTAATCCACTCAAAAGGATTTGATTTATAATGTTTCCAGTTTTCTTTAAACCGCCTTACAAAAAGCCCTGCATCATGGTAAGGGTCATTTAAAAACGTTTGGTCTATATCCCAATAAATTTTTGCCTGATCAAGAGCTAAAAGATGCTGTACTATTTTCTCTTCAGCAGCATTTAAAGCATTAAAACCCGCAAAAACATAAGTTTTATTCGAAATAGCGTTTGAAAAATGATTTAAGTTATTTACTGCTTCACGATATATTAACCCCTGATAACCAAAACCTTTATTTAACAAATGGCTATATAAAGCTTCATAATAAATTGGCAGCAATTTCCAAAAATCAATATAATTTTCAAGTAGTTTCGTTTTATTTTCAACTTCAATACCCCACTTTTTAATATCTTCAATATCTTTTAGATAAGACAAAACATGCGTAGGTTCAAGAAGATAACGATCAATTTCATTAAAATCCTGAAGAAGCGTTTTTGCCCAATTTGCAAATAATTCAAATGACTGCTGATGCTGTTTTTCTGTAACAGAGAGATAAACTTCGTAAAATTCAAAAAATAATTCAATTGAATCAACAGAACGAATAGAAGCAACTTCTTGTACAAAATCCTCAATTGAAATAATATCAGGAGAGAGAATGGTTTTATCTGTTTGTTTCCTTAATGCTTCAATCAAAAAAACCTTAGCTCTTTTGTTAGGAAGAACAATAGTAATTTCAAATAATCTATCGAAATAATCCTGAATAATAGTAGCTGCAATTTTTTCTAAAAAAGAAGTGTTTATCATATTGTCTAGTCCTGAAAAAGTGATACAGGATTAATAAAAAATAAAAGTACAATTTTAGACAGTAGCAAGCTCAGTTTTGCTACTGTTTTTTGTTTTATAGGTTCTCATTTTAATTTTGTTTTGGTTATGCATCTGATTTGGAGTAAGCATGTAATTAGAATAATGAGGTCTGATTTCATTATAGATATCAATAGCTTCTTTTACAATTTTTTGCATGATTTCTGCTTTTTGATTGTATTTGTCAATCATAAATTCCTGTTTTAAAATACCATTAATCCTTTCTGCCACTGCATTTTCATAAGGGTCAGAGTTTTGTGTCATACTGCATAGAATTTTATTTTTATTAAGCTGCTTTTGATAGTCATTAGCACAATATTGAATCCCTCTGTCTGAATGATGTATCAATGGTAATTTTTTGTTGTTTCTGTGTTTAAGAGCCATTTTAAAAGCCTTCAAACTGCTTTCTGTGTTCATGTTATCGGCAAGATAATATCCCATAATCTTTTTAGAATAAGCATCTGTGACTAAGCTTAAATAGCAAGGATTATCTCTTTTTCCTAGATAGGTTATATCAGAGACCCAAACTTGCTCTGGTCTGTTAATTTCTAAATCCAGAATTCGATTTTGATGTTTATTAAATCGATGATGTGAGTTAGTCGTTAGATGATAACTTCCTTTAGGATGTATCAATAAATGATTGGCTCTGAGTATATCAAAGAACTTATCTCTTCCAATTTTCATTAATTGAAGTTTATCCAACAAAAGATAATATAGTTTTCGAGTACCTATTCTAGGCATTGTCTTCCTGATATTATCCACCATCAAAATTACTTCTTTGGCTTTGTTTTGTTTGGATGCTATTCTTCTAGTCTTTCGATAATAAACCTGTCTGTCTATCCCGAACAAATAACAGGTAAACGCTACTGTTTTTTGTTCTTTTGCTCTGAAGCGGGCGATTGTTCGGGTGCAGAGTTTTTTCGGATATCGATATGATATTCTTTCTCAGCTAAATCAATCATCATGTCAAACAAGATTGCTTTTTTATCTGCAACGTAAGCTTGTCGTTCTAAAAGAGCCTTTTGTTTTTCTAATAGCTTGACTTGGGCTTCAAGTTCCATAATTTTTTGTTCGGGTGACTTTGCCATATTCAAAGGAGATTGTTTTCCCAATCAAAGTTACCAAATTTTCGTAACCAGCCCAGAACTGTAGCATGGCTTTGAATGCCATATTGTTTTCTAATTTGGGTAATTGATGAACTACCTTGCTCAACTTCTCTAACGATTTGAAGTTTTAAGGACATGCTGTAATCTCGCTGGGTGCGCTTTACATAATTGCTGTATTCTTCCATAACGATTGTTTTTGTGTATCGCTATTTCAGGACGGGACATATGATAAAAATAAAAAAAGCCATTCAATTAAGAATGGCTTTTTAAAATTATTTAGAAAAGTAAATTATAGTTTACCTTCATATTTAGAACCAATATGTTTGATTTCAGTTCTTCTGTTTTGAGCTTTACCTGCTGGAGTTTTATTACTTGCAACTGGTTGAGACTCACCAAAACCTTTAGAAACTAAGTTATCAACGCTAATTCCTCTTTCGATTAATGCATTCATAACAGCTGCTGCTCTGTCTTCAGAAAGTTTTTGATTCAATTTATCTGAACCATCACTATCTGTATGACCTTCAATACTGAATTTCGCATTAGGATAGTTTTTAAGGATTTCTTTAATTGCATCCAATCTTGCAAGAGTTTCTTTATCTCCTGTTTTGAATGTAGCTTTACCTGAGTTAAAGTAAACAGCTCTTGCCTGAACTTTAAGTTCTTCTAAAGCTTCAGTAGTTACTTCAGGACAACCTCTGTTACTAGCTGGACCAGCTACAGTAGGACAATCGTCATCTTTATCTAAAACTCCATCTTTATCAGCATCTAAGAAAGGACAACCACCGTTTTCTTTTGGACCAGCCTCATTAGGACATTTATCATCTTTATCAGCAACTCCGTCACCGTCAGCATCAGGACAACCTTTTAAAGCGGCTAAACCAGCAACATCCGGACAAGCATCATCTTTATCAGCGATTCCGTCTCCGTCTGTATCAGGACATCCATTTAATGCAGCTAAACCAAATACATCTGGACAAGCATCAGAAGCATCAACAATTCCGTCTCCGTCTGTATCAGGACAACCGTTGAATTGTTTCAAACCTGCAACATCCGGACATGCATCATCTTTATCGTAAACTCCGTCTCCGTCAGTATCTTTACCTCCGAATTTAAAAACTAAGCCTGCAGTATGCTGGAAGTGAGATGGAGCATCTGGCTCACCATTTGTATCTCTATCACCGCCTACAGCCCATTTATATCTTGAAGCAAGCTCAAGACCAATAGCATCTGTAAACCAAAAAGTTAAACCAACACCTGGATTCACAGTTCCAAAACTACTATCACCAAAGAAAGTATAACCTCCACCAACAGATAACGAAGGATCAATTACTTTAGATTTAATTAATTCCTGGAAGCTATATTTAATAGTGGCATCAATTCCGTAGTACATTAAATCTCCTGGATTGTATACAGTATTACCTCTTGAATCAGAAGGGCCAAAACCCGGCTGATTAAATACAACATATTTATCAATTTTGTTTACAGAACCTTGTAAACCAACAGAAAAACCACTTCCAACGTATCTAGATACACCAATGTAAGATAAAGAAGGAAGAATATTCCAGTTGTCTTTAACACCAAATGGCTGAGAAAAGTGTTGATCAAAGAAACCACTTCCTGAACCAGAACTTGTTCTGGTATCAACGGCATTAACCCCAAAAGAGATAGCCCATGGATTGTTACTGTCCTGTGCGTGAGCATTTAAACCCATCGCCATTAGTACAGCAACAAAAAGTTTGTTAAGATGTTTCATACTTATTTTTTTTAATTACAATTTAGTTAATTATAGACAAAAGTAACACGTAATTTTTTAAATACAAAATGTTATGTTAAAAAAACCTACAAAAATTGCTCAAAATGGTAATTATATAACTTTTAACATTTTCCCTACAAATATAAATGCTTCTATTGCTCTGTCTAAATGTTCTTTAGTATGAGCTGCAGATAACTGTACTCTAATTCGTGCTTTCCCTTTAGGAACTACAGGAAAAAAGAAGCCAATTACATATATTCCTTTTTTTAGAAGCTCATCAGCCATAGCTTGGGATAATTTTGCATCGTATAACATCACAGGAACAATGGCTGAATCCCCATCTATAATGTCAAAACCTGCTTTTTTCATTCCCTCTTTAAAGTAACTGGTATTCCAGGCCAATTTATCTCTTAAAGACGTATCTTTTTCCAGAAGCTCAAAAACTTTAATAGAAGCGCCCACTATTGCGGGAGCTAAAGAATTTGAAAACAAATAAGGACGTGAACGCTGGCGTAGCAATTCGATGATTTCTTTTTTGGCAGTAGTATATCCTCCCATTGCACCTCCAAGGGCTTTACCAAGTGTTCCGGTTATAATATCAACCCTTCCCATTACTCCTTTTGCCTCAAGGGTTCCTTTTCCTGTCGCTCCAATAAACCCGGCAGCATGACATTCATCTACCATTACCATTGCATCGTATTGATCAGCCAAATCACAAATCCTATCCAGCGGTGCTACAAGACCGTCCATCGAAAAAACACCATCTGTAACAATTAATTTAAAGCGTGCTCCAGCTTCATTAGCCTTAATTAACTGCTGCTCTAAATCCTCCATGTTACTATTTTCATAACGATAACGAGCTGCTTTACACAAACGAACACCATCGATAATAGACGCATGATTTAAACTATCTGAAATTATAGCATCATTTTCTCCTAATAAGGGTTCAAAAACTCCTCCATTAGCATCAAAAGCGGCTGCATAAAGAATAGTATCTTCTGTACCATAAAAATCTGCAATCTTCTTCTCTAAAGTTTTATGAATATCCTGTGTCCCGCAGATAAAGCGAACAGATGACATCCCAAAACCGTGTGTATCCATTGCATTCTTTGCTGCCTGAATAACTTCAGGATGCGATGAAAGTCCTAAATAATTATTAGCACAAAAATTCAAAACCTTTTCTCCTGTAGAAATAGTAATTTCTGCATTCTGAGCAGAGGTTATAATACGTTCTTTTTTAAAAATCCCGTTTTCTTCAATTGCGTGGAGCTCATTTTGTAAATACTCTTTAATTTTTCCGTACATCTTAATATTTTATAATATGTTAAAAACTAATACATTAGCAAAATTAAAGCTACGTAAATCATTTAACATCTGATTAATTTTATCACAAATTTACCACATCAATTTCAGCACCTATATATACCAAGGTTCTTTTTAACACTTTGTATCCTAAATCTTCAATTGCATTTTGATATTCCTGAATTTGATGTATATATTTAGGATTTTTAGCTCCGGTTTTATAATCCAGCAAATAAGCTTCCATATCCTTTGTCAACACAATTCTGTCCGGTTTTAAGATTTTCCCTTCCTTTTGAACAATTGTATGCTCATTTAACACCGTATTTTGTTCATTAAAACAATTACTTATCTCTGGATGGTTTACGATTTCAAATAGTGTTTTAGCAACAATTTCTTTTTGATCTTGTGTTATCAACCCATTTTCAATTGCCTTTGCAAGTGCTAATTCAATATCTGACTTATCTTTCACGAAAGCTAAAATCTCATGCACAATATTACCATATGAAATTGCCTCTTGTTGGTGTGTCCCCCACATTAAGGCTTCACGCTGAGCAATTTTAATATTTTTCGGATTTAAAACTTCCGAAACAACCGGAATTGTTTTCAAAACAACCATTGTTTTATCAGAGGCGGAAAGCTTCTTTGAATTTCCAAATTCATATTCCATTTTATCAGGATCATAAATTCCTTTATCGATTAAAAATTTAATAAAAAATGAAGCCATATTGCTTGGAAATTCTCCATCCTTTCTTTCTTTTAGCGATTGAGAAATAACATATAATTGCTCTTCAGCTCTTGTTAATGCTACATACAAAACATTAATATTATCCAATAACTCCTCTTGTTTTTTTAAATTAAAAACAGCAGAAGCATTTTCTCCGAAACCTTCTACAGCACTACTATTATCAATGAGAGCTTTCGGAACACCCAAATCTGCTTCTTCAGTATCCAGCCAGAGTTTATCTTTGGGTTTTCTGTTATAATCTTCTTCTGCAAAAGGCATAATTACAACAGGAAATTCTAAACCTTTAGATTTATGAATTGTCATAATACGAACTGCATTATTTCCTTCGGGAGAGGGAATACTAAATTTTTCTCCATTCTTATCCCAATAAGCCAGAAAATCAGCTATTCCTGCCTGATTTCGAATATCACGCTCCAGAATAATATCAAGAAAATATTGCACATAAGCATTTCCTTCAGAAGGAAGAATAAATTTGGAAATGATGATTTCCACAGCTTCATAAAGTGATTTTTTGCGAATATTTTCAAAAGAAAGTGAAACATCAAAGATTAAAAGCCATTTTTCAAAATCATTTTCAGCTTTCTGATTCATTCCTTCTGCAATAAAATCATGTATTGGCATCGCAATTTCTTTTTCATTTCCTAAAAAATGCAGAAAATTTGCTTTTGCCTCCAAATCAATGCCATTATTGACATACTTCAGCAAATGAATGATCAGCCTTACTTCAGTAGCATTTTGAATCATCAATGTTTCTGATGACAAAAGCGGAACATTTTGTTCTGTCAGATAATTTGCAATAGCGATCCCCTGATCTCTTTTACGGGTTAAAATTACTATATCTTTATATTCGAAACCTTCACGAAGAACCTTCTGAATTGTATTTAATGTTGCCAGAACATATAAATCTGACTTTTCAATCGCTTCTTCTTCATCTGCAGAATCATTTTTTTCGATTATAGGGAGAAAAGAAATATTTACATACCCACCTTTTTTAGAGTTTGCATTCTGAAAACTATGATTTTCGTATAAATTTTTATAATCCTCATTAGAAAATTCAGCAGAAATTAATTTAAAAAAAGCATTATTAAAATCAATTACTTCGCTGTAACTTCTATAATTCGTATCTAAATGTTTTATAGATTTATCGGGGTTATTAAACGGATTTAAATCTTTACTTAGCTCAATAAATTGCTCTGCCTTTCCTCCTCTCCAGCGATAAATTGATTGCTTTGGATCTCCCACAATCATTAAAGTCCCTTTATTACCAAAATCATCCTGTCCTGAAAGTGCATTATCAATTAACGGAATCAAATTCTGCCATTGCATCTCTGAAGTATCCTGAAATTCATCTATAAAAAAATGACGATATCGTTCTCCCAGACGTTCATAAATAAATGGCGCAGGCTGATTTTGAATTTCGCGATGAATAATCGCATTGAATTCAGAAATTGACAAAACATTTTGTTCCGATTGAATTTTAGCCAGTTCATTACTAACCGTATTCAATAAAGAAAGTGGCGTAATATTTTTTAGAAAGGCTTTGTAGAAATCTCTTTTTTCAAAGTTTTTATAGACTTTATCTAATATCAGAAGCAGTTGCGGAATACTATTTTCAATCAAAGCTCTGTCACTTGCCGTCTTATTAATTGCAATATCTTCAAATTCATGAAAAGTTTTATTTCTGGGATTAAATTTTCCGTCACGAATACTTTCTAAATGATTTGGAAAAGTCCCGCGGGAAAAAGATCTTAAGTCGATTCCGTTTTTATCAATTAAAGAAAGTGCCTCAATTGCAAATTGTTTATTTTCTGATTCTAATTCCTGGCAGAAAGCCAGCATTTTCTTTTTAATTTCAACAAATTCTTCAATTGTTTTATCGTTAAAATGAATAATTTCATTTCGATTATTTTCATTCAACACCAATCTTCCAGTCTCCAGAATTTCTCGCGAAACATCCCAGCTTTTATCATCATCGGTCTTTTCCATTGTAAAATCAATCAGCAATTTAGTCAGTGTTTCGTCCTGACCTGCCTGTGCAATAATGGCGTCAACAGCTTCAATCAACAAATTTTCGGTATCCAGAGTCACCTCAAAAGTCATGGGCAAATTTAAATCATGAGCAAAAGCACGGATTACCTTATGGGTAAATTTATCGATGGTAGAAATGTCAAAAGCAGCATAATTATGAATAAGATGCTTGATAATATTTTGAGATTTTATTTTGATTTTAATTACAGAAAGCCCTGTTTCCCGGGACAAATCTTGCATCAAATCGATAGCTTTTGCTGTAGGCTCTTCTTTAGCAAATTCAGATAGACTTCCAACAATTCGACCTTTCATTTCATGAACTGCCTTATTAGTAAAAGTTATTGCAAGGATATTCCGATAAGCATCATTTTTAGGTGAGGAAAGAATAATTTTGAGATATTCCTTAACCAAAGTGTAGGTTTTTCCGGAACCTGCAGACGCATCGTAAATTGAGAAAGACGGGCTTTGCATAAGCTTGGTTTTAGTCTTGTAAAAATAGCACATTAAATATTAAAACCAATAAATGCAAAATCCAAATTCCAATAGATGATGGGTAATCACATACTATTGGAATTTGGATTTTATTTTTTTTTGAATTTTTAAAATAACATCAATGTTTTGGAAATGCTCTTTTATTAAAAACAAGCAAAATACCTACACCTGTAGAAATAGCTACGTCTGCAACGTTAAAAATAGCATTAAAAAATTCAAATCGCTTTCCTCCAAAAAAAGGAATCCATGCAGGCAAATCCCCTTTCCAGATAGGAAAATAAAACATGTCTACAACTAAACCATGAAACCATCTACCATAAGGTTCAGGAGAAAAAGGAGTGGCTAAATTATTATAACTGCTGTCAAAAATAACTCCATAAAAAACAGAATCCAGAATATTCCCGGCAGCTCCCGCAAAAATAAGTGCAATGGCCACAACTAAATAAGAAGAAGCATGTTTTTTTACAGCATCGCACAACCAGTACCCAATCCCAAAAACGGCAAAAATCCTAAATACAGTCAAAATTAATTTTCCATATTCGCCAGGGATTTTAGTTCCCCATGCCATTCCCTCATTTTCTATGAAATGTATCTTAAACCAATTGAAAATCGTAACCTCTTCACCTAAAATAAAATTTGTTTTTACATAGATTTTAGAAACCTGATCAATTAATAATATTATAAATATGAGGAGATACGCTTTTCTTAATGACATGTTGTGAATTTTAATGTTGGCAAAAATAACAATTAAATCAAAAAAAACGCCCCTTATGGAGCGTTAATTCTTTGGTATTTTAAGGTAATTATCTTTGCATATTTTTAGCTTCGATACTCATTGTGGCGTGAGGAACGATTTTAAGCCTTTCCTTGCCAATTAGCTTACCTGTTACTTTGCAAATACCATATGTTTTATTTTCAACACGGAATAAGGCATTTTTTAAGTCACGAATGAATTTCTCTTGTCTGATAGCCAACTGAGAGTTTGCTTCTTTGGACATGGTCTCACTTCCTTCTTCAAAAGCTTTAAATGTTGGAGAAGTATCGTCTGTTCCGTTATTCAAATCGTTCATATAGGCACTTTTGATCAAATCAAGATCTTCTTGTGCTTTTTTAATTTTTGCCTGGATTATTTCTTTGAACTCTGCTAAATCTGCATCAGAGTATCTTGTAATTTCATCTATCATGGTATTATACTTATTTTGAAATTAATATCATTGTTTTAATATCATCAAACTCAATTTCTGTGCCGTTTTCTAAAGCGTCAGCAAAAACTAGTTCGTCTGTTAATGTTTCAGATTTAATATAATCTGCGTTTTTTGAAACAGCTTCTTCTAAAATACTGTCTCTTTTTATTTGTACTTTGATCTTATCAGTAACTTCAAATCCTGAATCTTTACGGATATTCTGAATTCTGTTTACTAATTCTCTCGCGATACCTTCATTTTTTAATTCTTCAGAGATTGTGATATCAAGCGCAACTGTAATTCCGTTTGAATTTGCAACCAGCCATCCTTCAATATCCTGAGAGGTTATTTCGACGTCTTCTAATGATAAAGTTACACTATTTCCAGCAATAACAATATCTAACGTTCCTTCCTTATCTAAGTGATTGATTTGATCTGCAGAAAAAGACTGTATTTCTTTGGAAATCAATCCCATATCTTTTCCAAAACGTGGTCCTAATGCTTTAAAATTAGGCTTAATCTGTTTCACCAAAATACCTGAAGCATCGTCTAAAAGTTCTATTTCTTTTACGTTTACTTCCGCCTTTACCAGGTCAGAAATAGCTAAAATTTCAGCGCACTGATTCTCGTCAAGTACCGGAATCATTACCTTTTGCAGAGGTTGACGAACTTTTATCATTTCTTTTTTACGTAGCGACAACACCAAAGATGAGATCGTTTGCGCCTTCTGCATTTTGCTTTCCAACGTTTTATTAACAAAGTTTTCGACAAATTTCGGGAATTCAGCCAAGTGAACACTGGCAAAATCCTCAGTTCCTGTCGAAGCAGTTAAATCTCTGTACAGTTTATCCATGAAAAAAGGAGCTACGGGAGCACTCAGTTTACTGATTGTAAGCAAACAAGTATAAAGCGTTTGGTAAGCTGCAATTTTATCTTTGGCATATTCACCTTTCCAGAAGCGACGACGGCACAAACGAACATACCAGTTACTTAGATTTTCCTGAACGAAATCAGAAATCGCTCTTGTTGCTTTTGTAGGCTCGTAATCTTCGTAGCATTCGTCAACAAATTTTATTAGCGTATGTAATTCAGAAATAATCCACTGATCGATTTCAGGTCTTTCGTTTAACGGAATTTCAGCCTCAGCATATTTAAATCCGTCGATGTTAGCATATAACGAAAAGAATGAATACGTATTGTAAAGCGTTCCAAAGAACTTACGGCGAACCTCAGCAATTCCTTCAATATCAAACTTCAGGTTATCCCACGGATTGGCATTCGAAATCATGTACCAACGTGTGGCATCAGGACCGTATTCTGCAATTGTTTCAAAAGGATCTGTAGCATTTCCTAGACGTTTAGACATTTTTTGTCCGTTTTTATCCAAAACCAAACCATTCGAAACAACATTTTTGTACGCTACTTTATCAAAAACCAAAGTTCCGATAGCATGTAACGTATAAAACCATCCACGAGTCTGATCTACTCCTTCTGCAATGAAATTTGCAGGGAAGTCTTTATTACCATCAATTTTATCTTGGTTTTCGAAAGGATAATGCCATTGTGCATAAGGCATTGCTCCAGAATCGAACCAAACATCAATTAAATCACTTTCGCGTTTCATTGGCTGGCCTGAAGCCGAAACCAAAGTAATTTGATCAACTACATTTTTGTGCAAATCAATTAAATCATAATTTGATTCAGACATGTTTCCGATTTCGAAACCTTTAAATGGGTTTTCCTTTTGAAAACCAGCTTCGATAGATTTCTTGATCGCATTGTATAATTCTTCAACAGAACCAATAAGAACTTCTTCTTTTTTATCTTCAGTTCTCCAAATTGGCAACGGAATTCCCCAATATCTAGAACGAGATAAGTTCCAGTCGTTGGCATTTTTCAACCAGTTTCCAAAACGTCCTTCACCAGTAGATTTAGGTTTCCAGTTGATAGTTTCGTTCAGGTCGAACATTCTATCTTTTACATCGGTTACTTTGATAAACCATGAATCTAGAGGATAGTATAATAACGGCTCATCTGTTCTCCAGCTGTGTGGATAACTGTGCACGTATTTTTCAACTTTAAAAGCTTTGTTTTCTTCTTTCAGACGAATAGCGATTTCAACATCTACAGATTTCTCTGGAGCTTGTCCTGCATCGTAATATTCGTTTTTAACGTATTTCCCAGCCAAATCCCCAACATGTGAAGTGAATTTACCTTGCAAATCAACTAAAGGAACTGCAGTTCCGTTTTCGTCTAAAACCAACATTGGCGGCACTTCTGGCTTAGCTTCTTTTGCTACTTTAGCATCATCTGCTCCAAAAGTTGGCGCCGTATGCACGATTCCTGTTCCATCTTCCGTTGTAACGAAATCTCCAGAAATTACTCTAAATGCATTTTCAGCATTTTGATATGGCAATACGTAAGGTAATAATTGCTCGTAACGGATTTCTACTAAATCTGCTCCTTTTGCTTCGGTTAAGATTTTGTATGGCAATTTTTTGTCGCCATTTTTAACATTGTCAAAATCAGCGTCGTCTTCACTTACGAAATATCCTTTTCCGAATTGTTTTCCAACTAAGTTTTTAGCCAAAACAACATTGATTGGCTCAAAAGTATATTGATTGAAAGTTTTAACTAAAACATAATCGATTTTTGGTCCAACTGTTAAAGCGGTATTCGACGGAAGTGTCCAAGGAGTTGTCGTCCAGGCTAAAATGTGGATATCTCCAAAACCTTGTAAAAATGAAGGTAATGTTTCTGGCAATGTTTTAAACTGAGCAACAATTGTAGTATCTGTAACATCACGGTAAGCTCCCGGCTGGTTTACTTCGTGAGAAGACAATCCAGTTCCTGCTTTTGGAGAATACGGCTGAATCGTGTAACCTTTGTATAGCAAACCTTTATCATAGATTTGTTTCAAAAGCCACCAAACAGATTCCATATATTTTGGTTTATAAGTCACATACGGATCTTCCATATCAACCCAATACCCCATTTTTTCGGTCAAATCATTCCATACGTCGGTATAACGCATCACGGTTTTTTTACACGCTTCGTTATATTCTTCGATCGAAATCGTTTTGCCAATATCTTCTTTTGTAATTCCTAATTCTTTTTCAGTACCCAATTCTACAGGTAAACCGTGAGTATCCCATCCGGCTTTTCTTTTTACCTGAAAACCTTTTTGAGTTTTATATCTGCAAAAATATCTTTAATCGCACGTGCCATCACGTGGTGAATTCCCGGTAATCCGTTTGCTGAAGGTGGACCTTCAAAAAATACGTAAGGTTCTGCACCTTCGCGAGTCGTTACACTCTTTTCAAATATATTTTCTTTCTTCCAAAAATCAAGAACTTCTGATGCTACCGTTGGTAAGTCAAGTCCTTTGTATTCAGTAAATTTTGTGCTCATTTTATCCTTTTCTTAAACGAGGTGCGAAAGTAAGGAATTTTGAATTATTGTCCATCAATTTCTTGAAATTTCACACTTTTATCTAGAGATAATGGGGCAAAAACAAAAAGAATTGATTACTTTCTGGTACCTGTCTCAAAAATCTGAGTTAATAAGCAGAAAGCAATCAATTCTATGTTATTCTTTTTTAAAGAAATTTATAGTACTATTTAAATCCTCCAAAATATACTTCTTTCATAAAGATTCTGTTTCCAAAAACTGGGTTTACTTCTATTTTTTCGCGTACCTCCTGATATAATGTTTCGCCATTAAAGTCTTCTATTTCATAATTAATCTTATGCGGAATTTTTCCTGAATTTAATGCTGCAACCGGACGATAATCCCCAAAAAGTTTTCTTTCGAAGAAACTCTTATTTCCGTTATCAAATTCTGTTTTTTCTGTTGAAACTATATTGAAGTTTTCTTTATCAATAAAAACATGATAATCGGTTTTTGGAATTGTTCTGTTTCCTGTACTTAACGTTTTTTCAAAATAATTTAAATGATAACATAATCTTCCTTCATACATTTCATCTTCCAAAACTTCAAAATTATTCCACAAATCGAGTCTTAAATCAGAAATAAAGTTTACTAAATCAGCATTTTTAGATAAGTTATTATGATCGTAAGAAGTAAGTTTTGCCCATTTTGCATTTACCCCGCTTTCACGGTCATCATGGCTCCAGGCTTCAGCTCCATTCATTATTTCATAATAGCTTTCAGGCATTTTTTTTCTCAAAAGATAATTGAAATTTGTCGCCCATTTTTCTTCTGTCTGAGGCACTTTATTTCCTTCAATAGTAAGTTTAGAAAAAAGATGTGCTTTTTCAATTTTCTTCAAAGCATCACTTCCTCCCAGACTGGCAATTACTTTTGCTAACAATTTAGCATTAAGCTGATACGGAATAGAATCGAGCATATTATTCCTTTGGATTTTGGCTTTTTCCAGTTTTGCTTCACGGTTGGCTTTTTCAGTTTCCCATTCTGCTTCCTGCTGCTCTATTTTTTCAAAAAAGGCTAATCGCTTTTCTTCTTTTTCTTCTGCTATTTTGAGACCCAATTTTTTAAGATCTGCAAAACGTGTAGTATGGCTTCTTATTTTTTTATCGGCAAAATAGCCTTTATTTACCTTTTTTACGATTGAAGATCCTCTGGAATCCTGTTTATCATTTTCAATAAGCAAATTGGCATACATTAATGCTTTTTCTTTATTTTCAAGTAAAAAATAAGTTTCGGCTAAATTGTTGGTTACTATAAACCGGATGTTTTCGTTTGCAGGTGAAGGCGGATATTTCACCAATAAACTTTCCAGATATTGCAAATGCGGCAATAAAGGCTTTTCGTCTAAACCTTTTTCAAGGGTTACTTTTTCCATCTGAGCCGTAATTTCATTTTCAAATGCCAGCATTTGATTGTATTCAGAATGTCCTTTTGAAGTTACAAATTCAAATTTTATTTTAGATTCGCCTGTAGCATACTTTAATTTGTAATTAAGATAGTTTTGTATTGTGCCCACAGAACTGTAAATCATTGCATCCAATCCTAACTCTTCAGCAGTGTAATTGCCATTTTTCTCTGCCTCGGCAACTTTTTTATTATTTGTAATTACTGCATCCCTCAATTTATCTTTTTGAGAACTAACACCAATTGTATAAGATTCTACAGTATTAAAATCCTCCGACAATAGAAGTTTATCAGCACATTTTGCTTCTACTTTTATCTTTACACTATAATTAGAAAATGCAAAAAACTCCCACGTATTCTTCTTTTTTATCAAATGTACTATCGATTTTTGTTGCCTGATATTGTGGCAATTCAATAGTTAAATAAATTCGTAGCTTTCCATTTGCAGGATCTTTTATAAATCCTTCAATATTAAAATAATTTTTCTTTAAGATAGGCTCTTCTTGTATTAACCTCTTATCAACCTGATAAAAAGTGGTTTGAGTTAATGTATTATCAAGAACAGGAAACTCTGAATATTCAATTACAGGTATATAAAACTTCTTTTTTTGGAGTTTATCTTTTCTTGTGCCTGAATTGCACCAATTAGAAATAACGCGATTAAGAGTATTATTTTTTTCATAGGCAAAAAAAAGCCACCAGAATTATCTTCTGATGGCTTTAAAGGTTTTCTGTTATTATTTTTTATTAAAGATCTGAATAGACTTATCAGAAACATAAAAGATATTCTGAGTTGCCGGATCAATTTCATATACTGGTTTGTTATTGTTGAAAATAATTTTATCAACCTCTACTCCATCTGATTTGCTCACTTTAACCAAAACTTTTTCTCCAGTATCTGCTTTTGCAAAAATATAAGAGAAATCTCTGTTTTGTTTCATCGCATTAAAACGGGAATTAAATTTAGCTGCTACCATGCCAAGAGCTGCTGATCCTGCTGCATAAGCTTTTGCCTGATCCTGGTTAGTCTTATCTTCCTTTTTTATAACTGTGGATCTCATCTTTCCTGAAGAATCACGGTATGTCATTGTTAATTCAGCTCCTTTGATATCGCTTACTGCTGAACCTATACCCATACCAATGCTTCCTGCAATAGCAGCACTTTTAATAAGACGTCTTGTTCCTTCACCTGGCTGTGTATAAGTATGGTGGTATTTAATTGTTCCGTCTACATTTACCCCCATTACTTCAACTGGTCCAGAAAGTACAACTCCCCAAGGAAACTGCTCTATACTGTTTAATTCTTTTTCTTTTTTGATATTTACTTTTGCGAAAGGCTCTGGTTTATCGCTAATACTTGGATCAAACTTGTATAATTTTTCGTCGTTATAAACTACGTAAGAATTTGTAGCTTCATCATAAGCAGGTAATACCGGACGATTTTTATCAAAATTAATATTACGCTTCCAAAGTTTAATTCCTGATTTGTAATCAACCATATTTCCGTAAGTACCTGTCAGGTACATTACTTTTTCACCTACTTTTCCTAAATAATAAATTGGATCTTCTTTGTCGTCAGAAATTTCGATGAATTTTTTCCAAAGTTTTTCACCGTCTTTGTTGATTAGCATCATTTCGTTTTCAGCTACATATAAGAAATCCTGATCGATTGGGATAACTCTTTTTAAACCGTCTCCACGAGCATCTTTTTTCCATATTTTTTCACCTGAAGTTAAATCATAAAAATTAAAACCGCTGTAGTGAGCTACTAAGATTTTTGTTCCCCAGTCTTCCAGATAAACCACTCTTTTTGTTTTGATAGATTCTTTCCAGATACTTTTTCCTGTTTCAGTATTCAATACATTCAAATATTGTTTTGTAGAAAAAGTTCCTGCATTATTAACTACAACAATATTTTTATCATTTTGAGTTAAAAAGAACTTTGAATAATCTTCTTCACCTTTCCAGTTTAATTTCCCTGAGTTTCTGTCGAAAGAATATAATTTTCCGTACAACAAATAGTAAATAACTGATCCGTGTACTGTCGCAATATTTGTGTTTGCAGATTCTTTGAAGGAAAAACTAAATAATGATTTTGCTTTATCTACTGTAGTATTCCATTTCAATTCTCCTGTTTTCATATCCAATAAAGCGATTGCCATGTCACCGTCTTTTTTCAAAGTAAGCAGATATTCGTCTGTTTCAGGAATAAAATCTGACTGCGTTACCCAGAACGATTCTTTAGATGAATTGTAAACTACTTTCCCGCTATCGGTATTAATAATTAAATATTTGCTATTGATATAAGCTTCAACGTATGGACTTCCCGGAACACTGGTTAAATCGCTTTTCTCCTTAAAAATTTTTCCAAAATCAGGATCTGTCAAAATATCTCCTGCTGAAGTAGTTCCAAAATCATCTTTAGTCAGGGTCCAGACAATTTTTTTTGTTTCCGGATCTAAACCTTTTATGGTTCCGCCTTCCTTAAATACAACAACACCGGTAATTTCGTTTTGCACTAAATCCTGAACGGCATTTTCTGTTGTAACAATTTCATCATACTTCCTTTGAGAAACAGCAGAAATCGAAACAGCCAGAAGTAAAATAATTGAAAAAGTAATTCTCTTCATAGTAGATTTTTTTAATTAATGAATAGATATGTGGCAATTATGATTGAAATAATTGTCTGCGAATATATACAAATTAAACTTTATTTAAGAAAATATTTCTTTCAAAACCTCAAGTGATTTAGGTTTTTTGAAACCATCTAAATGAAGGCTGTAATAATCAATCAGAATCTTTAGCAGTATTTGCCTTTCTATCACGTGAAAGGTTTTCTGATCATTATCAAATTTTAAACTCAGTAGTTTTTTTAACAAATCTGTTTCGTGTTCTGTCAAAGAATTTGATCTGCGAAGAAGTGTAAAAACACCGTCATTTATTTCAAAATAGGGCAAATCAAGTTCTGAAATATCAGGATAAAAACCCAAATATTTTGTAGTTTCCAACATTAAAATTAAATGAAAATTAGAAATTTCATCGTGATGGTCGAGCCATGTGAGCGCCGTTTCTAAAAACACAAACAATGATTCATTCTTTTCTTCTTCCTGTATTGAATAATGCAGTATTTCAGACAAAAACATCACCATGGTACTTTTTACAAGATCTGTATGAATAGTCTGAAAAGGAACGGCTATTTTGATTTCTTTAAAGTTTTCCAGACTGCCTTTATTTTTATGTACTGCTTCTATTTCTAGAATAGACAGAGGCTGAAAATAAGCAATTTTCTGGCTTGCTTTCCGACTTGAAAAAGCGTCACGCACAAAATAAGATTTCAGTCCGTTTGAAAGTGTAAAGCATTTTACGATCAGGCTTTTTTCCTGAAATTTTAACGATGAGATTACGATTGCTTTGGTTTTAACCAGCATATATTAAATATTCAAATAGCGTTAAAATTCAAATTAGCCATGTCAAAAATTATTATTTCCTTAGTTTTTTCTTCAAATTTAAAAAATAACTTTCGAAATATCTATATGACAAATTTGCTGTTAAAACTGTAAAAGTAAAAACTAAAAAATTAAAAATAATTATTGAGCAAAAGCTTGATATTTTTAAGTGAAAATTAAATTTTAAAAAAACTAATCCTACAATTTGCATCATTATAGCATGATACATGTATATACCATATGATATTTTGCCCAAATGATTCAATACTTTACTTTCCAATATCAGGATTGGTTTTTCCACTAATTGGCAAATCGTCAATCCGAATAATACCATACTAAAAAAATGATAAGCCCAATTACTTAAATTGTCTTTAAAGATAGATGTTGTAAAATATACCGCAAGAGTTATAAAAATAAAATATCTGATTTTTTGAATCCTTATCTTTTCATTAAACAATAAGACTGAACACATCCCACTAAAAGAAAAATAAAAAAATAGCATTTTATAGCTTTTTAAAAAATCAACAAAACCTGAAAAATACAGCCAGAAATATAAAACTGTAAAAAATAACAAGGACCTCACAATATTTTTTAATGGCAATACAAAAATTAATGGCGCTATTAGCAGATAAAACTGTTCTTCTATTGCTATTGACCATAATATTTCTATTATCCCTCCCGGTTTATATGAAGCAAAAATATTTGAAAAAAAAGTGGCTGATAAAAAAACACCATGTAACAAATCATAATTATTTTGAAAATTAAATCCAAACCATGACAAAATAACCCTGTAATATAGTAATCCAAAAATTAATATTAAATAGTACAATGGAAAAATCCTTAAAATCCTTCTTAAAAAAAAGTGCTGTAAATTAATTGAATTAAAAATTAACTTCTCAACATATAATTGTCTTATAATTAAAAAACCACTTAATGAAAAAAACATAAAAACAGCTTCTTCTCCTTTATCAAAAATGGAAAAATTATCATAAGAAGTAAAACCTCTGTTTTTACTAAATTGAAACGTGTGGAAAAGCACAACCAACGATGCCAAAATAAATCTTAATGAAGTTAAATTTGGTAATCTTTTCATATTGAACCTAAATCATTTATGAATCACAATCAAATCATCTTACAATCATAACTTTCTTAACTTTTGTTTCAGCACCATCTTTTGAAGAGATAAAAATCATATAAACTCCTGATGCTACTTTATAACGACCAAAAGCAGTTGTATCCCATTCTATTGTTCCTCCTTCTGATATTGCCTCATAAACTAAATTTCCTTCTACATCAGTTATTTTAACATTAGCCTTATCTATTAATCCGGCTACTTTAATCGTTCCCGTATATGATGGTCGTACTGGATTTGGGTATACATATACATTATTTAAATTATCGGCTGCTTCTGTTGCTACCCCTTTAAAAGAAATCATTCCTTTATTAGTCGCAATAAAAACCTCACCAGTTGTATCATTGATTTTGATATCGTTTATAGTATTAGCTGGTAAGGGCGAATTGTTTATAGTAAAATGATATTTTGTTTCCTGGCCATTTGGCGATACCATAAAAACACCTGAATCTACAGTCCCTATCCATTTATTATTAGCTCCATCAACGGCAATTGAAGTGATAAATTGTTCATATAATAATTCCTGAGCTAAATTATCCTCCATAATAATAATTGGATTTGCTTTTAATTGATTTTCGGATTGAAAACTACCTACATTTGTCAAAATGCGAAGTCCTTTTGTCGTTCCGATCCAAAGTTGATTTTTCGTATCAATTGCTAGCGCTCTGACATCAGCAACTGGCAAATTTCCAACATCGTTACCCGCTGTCATTTTCTTAAACGTATTTGTTGTTTCGTTAAAACCAACTACTCCATCTCTATTTGTTGCTATCCATTTTATATTATTTTTATCAACCACAATATCAGCATAACTTACATCTTCAGCTGTCATAAGAATACTTGTCATAGAATAACTTTGCCATTGTCCGTTTGTTTTTAAGACTTTCAATCCATTTTTTATTCTACTATTAGTTACCCAAAGATTCCCTGTTTGATCAAACGCGGTTTCATTAATACGAATATCAATATAAGTCGGCCCTCCTGCTGTCAGACTTTCTAAACCGCTATTTTTTTCATTATATAAAACAGTTGGAATATCATTTTCGATTTTTAACAATCCTGAGAAAAAAGAACTTGCAAAAACCTCATTTGTATTTTTTGGGTTTACAATTATTCTGGTTATTGACTGTGCGTTTAAGACACTGGCATATGGAATATTTAACCAACCAGACGAACTATATTTACTAATACCATAACTATCTAAAGAATATGGATTATAAAACAAATCGTAATCGCCATATACAGCCCAAGTTTGATTTGAAGCAGCATAAATTGAAAAAATGTTATTTTTTGAAGGTCCATCTGGTGTTTTATTTTCGAAAACTGTTGAAACTGAAAGGGAAGAACTAAACAAACCATTTTCTCTAGTGCCAATATAAATAAAATCATCAATAGCAGTTGTACAACTAAAATTCAAACTTGCATCTAAAACCTGAGTATTCAAAATCTGACGGTTTAGAACCATTTGATTCGTATAAACATAAATCGAAGCTGGTGTCGTAACAAACAATTGATGATTAATAGCCCTCATATCTGTCGCCGATTGAGGCAGCTGTAAAAATCCAATAAAAGAAGTTGAATTATATCTATGAATATATCCACCAGTATTAATTGCAATCAGTTCCGCATCCAGAGTTTCTATGCTGGACCAATCACCTGAGTTAACAACTGTCCACTGCTTATAATCAACTAAATTAGGATTATTGTTGTCTGCCCTTCTTATTCCATCTGAAGTAGCCGCATAAATAAAACCATTAAAAAAAGTAGTTTGTTTTACACTGATTTCTGCACCCGCATCCCCAATAAAATAAGTATCTCTAAATTTTGAAGTTGCCAAATTAAACTGTACAATTCCGAAATCACAGGAAACATAAATCAATCCGTTATGCTCCATAAAATGATTGATTTTTTTTAAATTAGATGGTAGCTGTTTATTAATTATATCTACAACTTTTAACATGCTTCCATCTTTTTCATTTACGACAATTATCAAACCGTTTTCATAGCCTATAATTGTTTTTTTAAAGCTTCGCTGTAATGTATTGAAGATATAGTCTGTCCTGAAAGCCCATCAATGGTAGTCGTGGTTTTAAGAACATTTGACGTTAAGTTTTTTGAAAACAAAGCATTTTCTGAGGCAGCAATAATAGCTGTTGAACTTACAGAAATATCTTTAATAATATTATACGAAAAATAGCCCTGCCAGGATAATGCTCCCTGAGAAAAACAATTTTGAACAATTAAAAGAAACAGAATATAAAGAAACTTTTTTTCATTTGCTTGAAAGATTCAGATTGACAAATATACTACAAACGAAAGTATTTGATTTTTGTTCTTTTTTAAAATTCTATTTTAAACATATCAGAAGCTTTTTAAAACTAAGAATGCCTTCATTTTATATTTTTAAGAATAAAATGAAGGCACTCTTTAAAATCTAAATAAAAGCTATACTACTCCCTGAGCAAGCATCGCATCGGCGACTTTAACAAAGCCGGCAATATTAGCTCCTTTTACGTAGTTTACATATCCATCTTCTTCAGCGCCATATTTTTTACACTGATTGTGAATTCCAACCATTATTTCTTTTAGTCTCAAATCCACTTCTTCACTTGTCCAGTTTAGGCGAATAGAATTTTGGGTCATTTCTAATCCGGATGCAGCAACTCCACCCGCATTTGCCGCTTTTCCCGGAGCAAAAAGGACCTTATTATCTAAGAACAATTTAATTGCATCTAACGTAGAAGGCATGTTTGCAGCCTCGGTTACACACAGAACACCATTATCAATAAGCTTTTTTGCATCTTCACCATTCAATTCATTTTGAGTGGCACATGGAATAGCGATATCCACTTTTACTTCCCAGGGACTTTTCCCTTTATAGAAAACAGCATTGGGATATTTCTCTAAATATCTTTCTGCCCTGTTGTCTCCAGTTGCCCGCATTTCCAGCATGTGATCAATTTTTTCTCCAGAAATCCCTTCTTCATCATAAATGTAACCGTCAGGACCAGAAATTGTAACTACTTTCCCTCCAAGCTCATTTACTTTTAAAGCAACACCCCAGGCAACATTTCCAAACCCTGAAATAGCCACTATTTTTCCTTTTATTTCATGACCAATAGTACGAAGCATTTGATCCGTAAAATATACTACTCCATAACCTGTCGCTTCTGGTCTGATTAATGATCCCCCATAAGCCAGACCTTTTCCGGTCAAAACACCGGTAAATTCATTTCTGATTCTTTTATACTGACCAAATAAGTATCCTATTTCCCTGGCGCCAACACCAATATCCCCAGCAGGTACATCCAGATCCGGGCCGATATGCCTACATAATTCTGTCATGAATGATTGACAAAAACGCATAATTTCACCATCAGATTTTCCTTCAGGATCAAAATCTGAACCTCCTTTTCCTCCTCCCATTGGCAAAGTTGTCAGACTGTTCTTAAAAACCTGCTCAAAAGCCAAAAATTTCAAAACAGAAAGATTTACTGTGTGATGAAATCTGATTCCGCCTTTATAAGGACCAATTGCTGAATTCATCTGAATTCGAAAACCTCTGTTTACAATAATTTCCCCCTTATCATCTACCCATGGAACCCTAAAAATTATGGATCGTTCGGGTTCTGCTATTCTAAGAAGTAAGTTTTTTCCATCGTATTTTTTTTGTTCAGCTATAAACGGAATTACTGTTTCTGCGAACTCTCTGACGGCCTGAAGAAATTCAGGTTCATTTGGATTTTTTGACTCTACAAGAGCCATAAACTCATTTATTTTTTGCTTCATCATTTTGAAATAAATTATGCTTACAAATCATTTATTTGTACAATTAAATAAGAAAACCTCATTAAGAAAACGTTTTCGTTATCCATAACAAAGGTAAAGCAAAATCAATTTGAAAATTATCTTTTATAACAATTTTACGAGAATTATATATTTTTCAAACAAATTTAAAATTCTCATTTACAAAAATTACATTACAGCCTAAACTGAATATTATGATTAACTTTTTAAGTGTTTTTATAGTTATTTTTTAATTGCCTAATTAATTATTTTAAAGTCGATTATGTTTTTTATATATTTGCCCATGATTTGAAAGCCGAAAAACTCATGTTCAAGCAAATAGCCTTAACTTTTTTTACAATATTTGGTATTACCACGGTATCAAATGCACAATTAGCCTACGAAATTGGATTCTTTGCCGGACCAGTAGCTTTTCAGTCTGATTACGGACAAAGACACGATGAATCTACTAATATCGGAAATACCGGATTTGGAATTGGTGCGGTTCACTGGATCAACTTTTCATCCGCTGCTAATGGCAATGAATATTTTAATGAACACTTTAAAGTTCGTTCTGAAATTTCTTTTTCTCATACCAACTTTCAGCATTATGGAAAATGGATTGAAGGCAAGCCATCTGCCGGGAAAGAAAAACTAAAAGCAATGAGTGGAAAAACCAGTATGCTTAATATTGGAGCTCAAATAAATTACTCTCCCTTCATGACGATTCATGAATTCGAAAAACATGTAGGCAGTTTTTATCCTTATTTAAGTGTTGGTGCTATGGCAAGTTACTATGACACTAAAGCGAATTCTTCTCTTGGCCCATTAGGATCGCCAGCAACAACTTTTGACAAGTATTTAGTACCATCAGACGGGCATAAATATGGTTTTGCATCCGAAAACGGCATTGCATTTTCTCTTCTTCTTGGAGTTGGGGTACAATATAAATTGGATGAAATGAACGATTTGCTGTTTGAAGTACGCTATCAGGGATTCAATTCTGACTGGATTGATGGATTAAATCCGAACCGGGATCTTTACAAAGAAAACAAAGCAAATGATTCGCAAGTGTGGTTTAATTTTGGATATTCCCACTATTTAGAATTCTAAAAGCAATAATAATATTAAAATACAAACCCCAATTCTTTCGTGTTGGGGTTTTGTTTTTTATGATAAAGCTTGTTCTAAATCCGCTATTAAATCTTCAGCATCTTCAATGCCTACACTTAGACGCACCAAGTCATCTGTAATTCCAACCTCAGCTCTTTTATCTGCCGGAATAGATGCATGGGTCATTAAAGCCGGATGATTCGCCAATGATTCTACTCCTCCTAAAGATTCAGCTAAAGTAAATACCTTAAGTTTCTCTAAAAAAACAATTGAATCCTCTTTTCTACCTGAAGTGAAAGTAAAAGACACCATTCCACCAAAAGCTTTCATTTGTTTTTTAGCAATTTCATGAAACGGATGACTTTCTAATCCAGGATAATAAACGGTTTGAATTTTTGGATGGTTACTTAAAAATTCAACCACTTTTTCTCCGTTTTCACAATGTCTCTGAACTCTTAATGAAAGTGTTTTTATTCCTCTTAAAACCAGAAAACTATCCATTGGTCCTAATGTTGCACCGGTTGCAAATTGCTGGAAATGTAGTTGTTCACCCAAAGCTTCATCTTTCACAATTAAGGCTCCGGCAATAACATCTGAATGGCCTCCTAAATATTTGGTTGCTGAATGCATTACGATATCAGCACCTAAATCAAGTGGTTTTTGCAAATAAGGTGTTGCAAAAGTATTGTCTACCGCCAGCCAGATTTTATTTTGTTTTGTGATTTTGGCGATTTCCTCAATATCGGCCAGCTTCATTAAAGGATTTGTTGGCGTTTCTACCCAGATTAACTTGGTGTTTTCATTGATCAAAGATTTCAGTTTTGCAATATCAGTCATATCAACAAAATGGAATTTAATTCCCGAGTCTTTGTAAATTCTGGAGAACATTCTATAAGTTCCTCCATACAAATCATCCATAGCAATTACTTCATCACCTGCTTTAAATGATCTCAGGATACAATCCGTAGCCGCTAAACCCGATGAAAATGCAAGTCCGCGGGTACCATTCTCAATACTTGCCAATGCATTTTCTAAAGCCGTTCTTGTAGGATTTGAGGCACGGCTATACTCATAATCACCCAATGGCTTACCCGGACTTGTCTGAACATATGTTGAGGTCTGATACACCGGAGGCATAACAGCTCCTGTAGCCGGATCATGATGCTGACCTCCATGGATCACTTTTGTATTGAATTTCATATAGTTATAAATTTTAAATACTTAATACTTTCACAAATTTACTTTTAAATTTATTCAAATCCAGATACAACTTCTTACCTTTAAGTATAATTAACACTTTTTAAGATGAAACTTTATTGTCTTCTGGCCGCGGTGCTCCTATTACTAACAGGCTGCACAAAAACATTAACTTTTGAAAATGAGGTATTTGAAAAAGAATCTAAAATACCGTGCAAAAAAGACTGTCCTAAAATTACAATCGAAGTGCCAATTGCAAAAAATATTCCTGTTGTAGCTGACAGTATTAATAAAAAGATATTAGGTGTTTTAAAAGACATTGTTTATTTCGGAGAAAAACCTTCAGAAGTTAAAGATTATAAAAGCCTGGTTGATTCTTTTATTGGTTCTTATGAAGAAATGCATAAAAAATTCCCAACTGAAACATTCGGCTGGGAAGCTAAAGTGAAAGGAAATATTGAATATCAATCCGATCAGATTTTAAACATTAAACTGGATCACTATACTTTTACAGGCGGTGCTCACGGATATCAGGGCTTTCGTTCGCTTCTATTTAATCCTGATACCGGAAAAACCATTTTTAGCGATGAATTATTTAAAAACGAAAAGGAGTTTAAGGCTTTCGCCGAAAAAGAGTTCCGAAAAAAATATAAAATACCGGCTAAAGCGAACATAAATGCAACAGGATTGATGTTCGAAAAAGATGTTTTTCAATTGCCTCAAAATATATTTTACACTGAGGAAGGCCTGTTACTATATTACAATTCGTATGAAACAGCTTCCTATGCGGATGGTCCAAAAGAGATTTTGTTCCCGTATGAACAGATAAGTAAATATTTAAAATTCAAATGATTAAGTCATATCACAACAGTAAATCTCTGCAGAAGATTACTGAACATCATATTTCATTTTACGTAAAACCCGTAATGATTCCTTAAAAGAAAGATATATTTGGCTAAACGGTTTTAAAAGTAATTTGGCATCAATAAGTTTTTGTTTGGCTTCGTCAAAACCATTCAGATAACAAATCATAAAAGTGGAAGGCAGGTTTTCTAAATCTTTTAATTCACGCTCTGACAAAGCAAAACCATTTTGCAGTTTTTGAAGCAATGCAATATTCGAATTGTAAATATGAAAAAGCATTCGTCTATTGAATTCCGGAGGCTGAAAAAGCATTTGACGGTCAATTTTATAATATCCGTTGTCAAAAAAATGTATAGTTTGCTTTTCTAGTGGATAATAACTGGTTTTATCGTTTAAACCCAGAGGAACATATTCGGTTATGGTAAAAGTATCATCATCAAAAACAATTGTAACAACATCCTGAGCCGAATAAAAAAGCTTGATCTGTTCATTTATCAATTCAATATCTACCCGCGAGAGAAAGGTTTTATCTCTGGATTTTTTTGGTACTCCGGCCCAGCAGATAACAAACAATTCTTTAAAAACACGATATTTTGGAGACATATCTTTATGCCTGAAATTCATAAAATCGAATACACCGTCAAGCGTATACTGGATACTGTTTCGGGAACTATTTTCGATTCCGATAACTGTTTCGGTATTCTGATAATTTTTTTCAATTTCACCTTCTACAGGAACCGAATTGCTTCCCCGTCTAATAAAAATACTATTGGCCGGAATAGTATGAATTCCTTTTTTGAAAGATGAAATCTGGCTTTTGGGCTTAATCGTAACCAGTCCAATCACCTTATCTTTTGGAAGATTGGGGAAAGGCACATTTTCGTACTGAATTTTAGGCGGATTTTCCAGAAAAGCATTGACAAGATTCTGAATCCGACTATCATCAAAGAAATCATCGCCCACAATTTCGTTATCATGATCTTCAACACCAACAACTATATAAGAATTATTGGCAGGGTTTGAATTTGACAAAGCGCAGATATGTTTCAGAAACTTTCCTTTTCCTTCGCGTGAATGCAGATTCAACTGCCTTTTTTTGTCATAAAAACTGCTCTCGTCATTATGAGCAAGCAGGTTTTTTATTAAAAGGCGTTTATTGATCATTTTCGCTGATTATTTTTTGCCACAAATTGCACTAATTTTCACAAATTTTTATTTTTAAACACATAGAATCATAGATTATTACAACCTATAAAAGGCGTTTCACTTTTTCTAAATACACATAGCTATGTGAATTGATGCAAATGAAATACCATTAAGATAAAGCAAAACTATGTTTCTATGTGTTAAAAAATCTTCTAAATATTTTTCTTAACAATTGTTGAAGAGGCCTGAGCCGTGCTCATCACGATTAAATCAGCTATATTGACATGATAAGGTCTTGAAACTACAAAATGAATAATTTCGGCTATATCTTCTGCTTTCAGAGGATCAAAACCTTTGTAAACATTTGAAGCTCTTTCGGTATCTCCTTTAAAACGTACTTCACTAAATTCTGTTTCAACCAAACCCGGATGTATTCCGCTTACTTTAATTTTGTGTGGGTTCAAATCCATTCGCATTCCCTGAGTAATAGCATCCACAGCATGTTTTGATCCGCAGTATACATTCCCATTCGGATAAACCTCTTTTCCGGCTGTTGAACCAATGTTGATAATGTGTCCCGATTCCCTTTCAATCATTTGCGGAATAATAGCTTTCGAAACATATAAAAGTCCTTTTACATTGATATCAATCATGGCAT
This sequence comes from Flavobacterium gyeonganense, assembly GCF_029625295.1. Classification (NCBI taxonomy): domain Bacteria; kingdom Pseudomonadati; phylum Bacteroidota; class Flavobacteriia; order Flavobacteriales; family Flavobacteriaceae; genus Flavobacterium; species Flavobacterium gyeonganense. Next base: position 1,762,437 of record NZ_CP121112.1, read on the forward strand.
CCCAATCATCAATATCACCATTCTGAATTGGATCTAATCCGTGTGCATTCCCTGCATTATTAATTAAAACGTCAATATTCGAAAAATATTCCGGTAAGGAATTTATACTTTCAAAAACAGCATTTTTATCCCTGACATCAAAAGACAAAGAATGTACCTCAGTATATCCTGAAAGTTCTTTTTCGAGTTCGCTTAATCGTTCTTTACGCCTTCCGCAAATGATAATTTTATAATGATTTCGTGCAAAAATCTGAGCTGTTGCCTTCCCAATTCCGCTTGTAGCACCGGTAATTAAAACTGTTTTTTTCATCCTGACTATATGTTTTGCCATAAATTAAACAACTTTCATTTATTGAAAACTCCATTTTAATTTGTGACAACTATTTTCGCTTAAGCGAATTTTACTTCTGTTATGTTTATAAATTATTATTTTAAAGCAACTCTTCTCCCCTGCTTTCAGTCCATATTGCAAACCAGTCTTCCTTATCCATTTCAAGTTCTACTGCTTTCATCAATGATTGAATTCTGGCGACATTTACAGTTCCTGCAACCGGAATCACTTTTGCCGGATGTTTTAAAATCCATGCTAATAAAAGTGTATCAGATCCTAAATGATATTTTTCTACTAATGTCGAAAGTAATTTCTTCAGACGACGTGTTTGTTGACTATCTTCCCTAAAAACAGTACCCAGCGGATTCCATGCCAACGGACGGATTCCGTGTATTTGTGCATAATCAAAAGTCCCATCTGTCATTGGCTCAAAATTCGTAGCTGAGAATTGTACTGAATGATAACTAACATCTGTTTTCTGACGAATTAACTCAACTTGTGAATTGCTGAAATTCCCAACACCGAAATCAATGATTTTCCCTTCTGTTTTTAGCTTTTCAACCGCTTCAGCAATTTCATCAGCCTGCATTAACGGACTTGGTCTTTGCAGTAAAAAAACATCGATATAATCTGTTTTTAATTTTTTCAGGGATTCTTCTGCTGACCAGATTATATATTCTTTAGAATGTTCATAATGCCTGACTTTATTATTACGGTTTTCGGTAACCATCTGAATACCGCATTTGGTAATTAACTGCAATTTTTCGCGAGAAATTTTACTGTCATGAAGTGCTTTTCCAAAATCTGCTTCGGTGGTGTAATCTCCGTAAATATCGGAGTGGTCAAAACTAGTAATTTTGTTTTCGATACAGAGCTGTATCATGCTTTCCATTTCTTTTGATGTAAGATTTTTATCCCAAACTCCCCAATTCCTAACCCCTGAAATTACAGGTGATAATAAAGTTTTGCTCATGTTTTGTTGTATTATTTTTAGTAATAATGATGTCTGCTTACAGCATAATCACCAAAGTTCTTAAAAATATAAAAATAGATTCACAATTCGTCCTTAAAATTAGGGTTTTGGTCGAAGTTTTAACCATTTTTTAACATCTTACTTCTTAAAAAATATTCAATTTGCACTCTCAAAAATCAGGTATAAAAATCACAAGTTTTAAAAGGTTTTTAAAAATATTTATATGGAAGAAAATACAACGACTTTAGACATTAGAGCGATAAATGAAAAAATTGAGAGAGAAAGTGCTTTTATAGACCTTCTTACAATGGAAATGAACAAAGTTATTGTGGGCCAGAAACACATGGTCGAGCGTTTATTAATCGGGCTATTAGGACAAGGGCATATTTTACTGGAAGGTGTTCCTGGTTTAGCAAAAACTTTGGCGATTAATACTTTATCACAAGCAGTTCAGGGTTCTTTCAGCCGTATCCAGTTTACGCCGGATTTATTACCTGCCGATGTTATCGGAACCATGATTTACAACATTAAAGCAAACGAATTCTCTATTAAAAAGGGGCCAATTTTTGCTAACTTCGTACTTGCCGATGAGATCAACCGTGCTCCTGCCAAAGTTCAGTCTGCACTTTTGGAAGCAATGCAGGAAAAACAGGTTACAATTGGAGATACCACTTTTAAGCTTGATCGTCCGTTTTTAGTATTGGCTACTCAGAATCCTGTTGAACAGGAAGGAACTTATCAGCTTCCTGAAGCTCAAGTTGACCGTTTCATGCTGAAAACCGTTATAGATTATCCAAAAATTGACGAAGAGCGCTTTGTAATTCGCCAAAACCTAAAAGGAAGTTACGAAAAAGTAAATCCGGTAGTTTCTGTAGAACAAATTCTGCGTGCACAGGAAGCCGTTCGTGAAGTTTACATGGACGAAAAAATCGAAAAATATATCTTAGATATCATCTTTGCTACCCGTTATCCGGAAAAGTATAAACTAGCCGACTTAAAACCGCTTATCAGTTTTGGAGCATCACCACGTGGAAGTATCAATTTAGCCAATGCGGCAAAATGTTATGCATTCATCAAACGCCGTGGATATGTAATTCCAGAGGATGTTCGTGCTGTTGTACATGACGTACTTCGTCACAGAGTTGGAATAACGTATGAAGCTGAGGCTGAAAACATTACTTCTGTAGACATTATCAACAAAATCGTAAACGAGATTGAGGTACCTTAAAAATTTGTTTCAAGTTTCAAGTTTCAGGTTGTTGCAAGACAAACTTGAAACTTTTAAACTTTAAACTTTAAACAAATAGAATGGATACAAAAGAGCTTTTAAAAAAAGTACGGAAAATAGAAATCAAAACCAAAAGACTGAGCAATCACATCTTTTCAGGAGAATACCATTCTTCATTTAAAGGGCGCGGGATGACTTTTAGCGAGGTACGCCAATACCAATATGGCGATGATATTCGTAACATCGATTGGAATGTAACCGCACGCTATAACGAAGCCCACGTAAAAGTTTTTGAAGAAGAACGCGAGCTGACTATGGTTTTAATGGTAGACATTTCGGGTTCTGAAGGTTTTGGTTCAAAAAGTCAGTTTAAAAAAGACATCGTAACTGAAATTGCTGCAACGATGGCTTTTTCCGCTACACAAAATAACGACAAGATTGGATTAATATTGTTTTCTGATAATGTTGAATTATACATTCCGCCAAAAAAAGGGCGTTCGCACGTTTTGAGAATTATTCGTGAATTGATCGAATTTGAACCAAAAAGCCAAAAAACAGATATCGCCCAAGCTTTAAAGTTTCTTTCAGGAACACAAAAAAAGAAAGCAATTGTTTTTATGATTTCAGATTTTATGTCTGAAAATTATGAGCACACTTTAAAAATTGCTTCTAAAAAACATGATATTACAGGTGTTCGGGTTTACGATATCCGTGAAGAAAAAATCCCAAATTTAGGAATGGTAACGATGCTTGATGCGGAAACCGGAAAAATTCAGCTCGTAGATACCGGTTCTAAAAAAGTCCGAATGAATTATGAAAAACACTATCAGGAACGTGTCAGCTACTTTAAGGAAATTTTCAGCAAATCCGGAGCTGGTGTCGTAAACACAAGAGTTGATGAAAATTACGTAACTAAATTACTGGGGTATTTCAAATCAAGATAATTTTAGATTATCAGAGATCTTAGTTTGTTAGAATATTAGATTAATTTGAAGAATAATCGAAAATAAATCGCTTAAGCTGAATCTGTTTTAAGCTTCATTTTAGACTAAAATCTGAAATCAAATCAAATGAAATTAAAATTTTACATATTTCTATTTTTACTTTCCTCAACTGTTTTTGCACAAAATAAGCAGATTGAAACCAGTATCGATACTACAAAAAATAAAATTGGCGCCGAGTTTAAGCTAACGCTTAAAACGATCGTAAGTTCAAAATCTAAAGTTGTATTTCCTGCTTTAAAAAACATTGGTCCATTAGAAGTGATTCAATCGTACCCAATTGACACCGTTAAAAAAGACGGCACTTATGAGCTTATCAAAAAATATGGCTTGACACAATTTGATTCCGGAAGATATGTTATTCCGCCAGTTAAGATTCTGATTGATAAAAAGCCTCATTTAAGCGATCCGGTTTCAGTTGAAGTAGCCAGTGTGAAAGTGGATACTCTACAGCAAAAAATGTATGATATTAAAGATATCTCAACTGTTGAAAACGGTATTGGAGACTGGTGGATTTATCTTTTGATTGTAGTTCTGATTATAGGAATTGGTGTTTTCGTTTATTGGTATATGAAAAAACACCAAAAGAAAAAATTGAAGAAGAAGTTTATAAAACGCCTATTGAAAAAGCGACAAGCTTATTAAACAATCTTGAGAAAAAAGAACTTTGGCAAAAAGGCGAAGTAAAAGAATATTATAGTGAACTGACTGATATTGCCCGTAATTATATAGAAGAAGCAATTCAGATTCCGGCAATGGAAAGCACAACTTCTGAACTGATTCAGGGTCTTAAAACGGCTTCTGCCAAAAAGAAAATGAGCCTTACTCCCGAAACTGTTGAAAATCTGGAACGTGTTTTAAGACAGGCAGATTTGGTGAAATTTGCAAAATCAAAACCATTAGAGTTTGAAATTACTGAAGACAGAAATAAGATTCAAAAAGCAATTTTAACGCTGGATAATGCTATCCCTACAGAAGTTCCTGTTGAGGAAGAAGATCAATTATTAAACGAAGCCCAAAAACAAAAACAAATTCAGCTTCAGTTAAAGAAAAAAGAAATAAACGTATTGCAATTGCTGCTGCAACTGTAGTTTTTTTACTTACTGCAACCACTACTTATTTCGTTGTCACTAAAGGCTTTAATTATGTAAAAGACAATATAATTGGACACCCAACCAAAGAATTACTGGAAGGGGAATGGATAAAAAGCGAGTACGGCAATCCTGGTGTTTTAATTGAAACCCCAAGGGTTTTACAACGACTTGATACTCAAAAAGTATTACCAAAAGAGGCTATGGCCCTTATAAAGGAAATGCAGCTTTTTGGTTACGGAAGTTTACTTGATAATTTTTATATAACGGTTTCTACAGCTAAATTTAAAAACCCTACAGAAATTGATTTATCAAAAGCCCTTGAAGGCAATTTAAAAATAATCGAAGCTCAGGGTGCCAGAAATATGATTACAAAACAAGAAGATTTTGAAACTAAAGAAGGCATTACGGGAATAAAAGGGTACGGAACTTTTACCTTTATTAATGAAAACCTGAAAACAAGCGCTAAACTTTACTACGAAGTCCTGATGTTTAAACAAGATGGCGGATTACAGCAAATTGCTATATTCCATGAAGAAGGAGATACGTATGCTAATGATATTTCGGATAGAATTTTAAATTCTGTTGAACTTAAAAGAGCAAGCAACTAATGGAAAAAATAACTTTTTTAAATCCGGAATTTTTTTGGCTGTTTTTATTAATCCCAATTGCAATAGGATGGTTTTTCTGGAAACGCAATCAGCAATCGGCTACTTTAAAAATGAGTTCAACTCAGGGTTTTAAAAACAGCGAATCACTATTAACAAAATTAAAACCTTGTTTGTATGTTTTCAGGATTATCGCTCTGTGTTCTCTGATTGTGGCTTTAGCAAGACCGAGAACTGTTGACATCAGCAACGAAACTAAAACAACGAAAGGGATTGATATTGTAATGGCAATTGACGTTTCGGGAAGTATGCTTGCAAAAGATTTAAAGCCCAACCGTATGGAAGCTTTAAAAAGAGTTGCGGCTGATTTTGTTAACGAAAGACCAAACGACAGAATCGGAATTGTTTTATATGCCTCTGAAGCCTACACTAAAACACCTGTTACCAGCGATAAAGCCATCATTTTAGAAGCTATTAAGGAGATCAAATACGATAATGTATTACAGGATGGTACCGGAATTGGGATGGGACTTGCAACGGCTGTAAACCGACTTAAGGACAGTAAAGCAAAAAGCAGGGTGATTATTCTTTTGACAGATGGTGTAAATAATGCGGGATTCATTGAGCCGGAAACAGCTTCTGACATTGCAAAGCAATATGGGATAAAAGTATATACTATTGGAATCGGGACTAACGGAATGGCTGAATTTCCTTATGCATATGCCCCAAACGGCGGTTTCTTGTTTAAAATGCAAAAAGTAGAAATTGATGAACAGTTACTGAAAGGTATCGCCAAAAAAACGGATGGAACCTATTTTAGAGCCACCAGTAATGATAAACTGGCTGAAATATACAACTCAATAAACAAATTAGAAACTACTGAAATTCAGGAATTAAAATTCTACGATTACGATGAAAAATACAGGTTTTTTGTTTTGTTATCAGGAATATTATTGTTGTTGGAAGTGGGTTTAAGAAACACTGTTTACAGAAGCTTCATTTAATTTTGAAAAAATTAAAAAATCCCAAAAATGAAATTCCAAAAAACAAATTGGAATTTGGAATTTTTAAAATTGGAATTTAAAAACATTTATGGAACTAGACGAAAAAAAATATTTATATCTATTATTTCTCATCCCGATTGTGGCATGTATTTTTCTTTTTAATCTGTATTGGAAAAGAAAAAAACAGCGTGAGTTTGGTGATTTGGAAATGGTAAAAAAACTAAGCCCGGAACGTTCTGTTTTTAAACCGGTTTTAAAGTTAGTATTATTTCTTTTTGCATTAGCCTTTCTGATTATTGGACTGGTTAATCCAAAAATTGGAACCAAGATGGAAACTGTAAAACGTGAAGGAATTGATATTGTTTTTGCTGTTGACGTTTCAAAAAGTATGCTGGCTGAGGATGTTGCACCGAGCCGTTTAGAAAAAAGCAAACAATTGGTTTCTCAGATTATCAATAATTTAGGCAGCGACAGGATCGGAATTGTAGCTTATGCCGGAAGCGCTTTCCCAGTCTTACCAATTACAACAGATTACGGTGTCGCTAAAATGTTTCTGCAAAGTATGAATCCCGGAATGGTGTCATCACAAGGGACCTCACTTGACGAAGCGATTAAATTATCAGCAACCTATTTCGATGAAAAAAGTAAAACCAGCAAACTTTTAATCCTTATTTCTGATGGAGAAGATCACTCTGAAGGTGCTGAAGCAGCTGCAGATGAAGCCAATAAAATTGGAATGAAAATCATTACTATTGGTGTTGGAACAGAAAAAGGAGCCACAATTCCGTTGAAGGAAAACGGTGTAGTCAGAAGTTATCAGAAAGACCAAAATGGTGAAACAGTTATTACAAAACTAAATCAGGAAGGTTTAAGAGCAATTGCAAAAGCAACCAAAGGCGGGTATGTTTATGGAGGAAGTACAAAAGAAGTACTGGAATATGTAAAAAATGCCTTGAATAATATTCAGAAAACTGAGTTTGAAGCAACACAAATGGCAGAGTTTCAATCGCAGTTTCAATGGTTTTTAGGCTTTGCCTTTTTCCTGTTATTTCTGGATATCTTTTTATTGGAAAGAAAAACAAACTGGATAAACGAGTTGAATTTATTTAACGAAAAGAAATAATTGTTCTGACAAATCGGGAGCAAAAAAATAAAAACACAGAATGAAAAATTTACTTCTTTATATATTACTAACCTTTTCTTTGGCAGTTTCTGCTCAGGAAAAAGACAAAACATTGCCTGAAGCCAATGAAGAATATAAACAGAATAAATTTGTTGATGCAGAGGCAAATTACAGGATTTCACAATCAAAATTTCCTAAAAAAGCTACAGCTTCTTATAATTTAGGAAATACAATTTACAAACAAAACCAGGCATCAGAAGCAAAATATGCTTATGCAAAGGCAATTAAAAATGCCAAAACCAGACCTGAAAAACACAAAGCTTTCCATAATTTAGGAAATGTTTTTATGAAAGAAAAAGATTATACTCAGGCTGTTGAAGCTTATAAAAACGCTTTGCGTAACGACCCTACTGATGATGAGACACGTTACAATTATGCTTTAGCCAAACAAAAACTAAAAGAAAACCCTCCGAAAAACGACAAGAATAAGGACAAGGATAAAAAGAACGATAAAAAAGACGATCAGAAAAAGGACAGCGACAATAAAGATAAAAAAGACGGCAAAGACGATCAGAAAAAAGACGACAAAGGCGATAAGGACAAAGATAAAAAAGACGGTAAAAACGATCCCAAAAAAGATGATAAATCAAACCAGAACGGAGAGCCAAAACCTATGCCGGGAGGAATTTCAAAAGATCGTGTCCAGAATTTATTAGATGCTGTGAATAATGAAGAAAAAAATTCAGGATAAAGTTAATGCCCAAAAAGTAAAAGGAAGTCCTAAAAAAGCAGAAAAAGACTGGTAGAATTGTTATTGTTTTTGGTTAATTGTTTTTCTGATTTAATAAAAACAGTTTACCATTTCATCTAAATTAAAAGAATAAACTTTTAGAAGATAACAGAAACTATAAACTACTAACAACAAACAAAAATTGATTAAACAAGTAATGAAAAGATATTTAATTCTATTACTATTCACTTTTCAGGGACTTATGGCTCAGGTTCAGTTTGAAGCCAGGGTAAGCAAGAATACGCTTGGAGTTAACGAAAGACTCCGTATTGACTTTATCATGAATGTTGATGGGGATAACTTTGACCAGCCTTCTTTTGAAGGTTTCAGGATTGTAGGAGGGCCAAGCCAGCAGATAAGTCAGTCATGGGTAAATGGAAGAAGTTCATTTCAGAAAATTTATTCTTATTTTTTGCTGCCGAATCAAAAAGGTACATTTACCATCAAACAGGCTTCAATTGAATATAATGGGCAGGTTTATAAAACATCTCCCATAAAAATAACGGTTACCAATGCAGTTCCACAAGAAAGAGATCCAAATTCACAACAACAGCATCAAGGGGGCGGAAATGAGATACTGAATCTGATTGCGGAAATTTCCAAAACGAATCCTTATATAAATGAACCTATTACAGTGGTTTATAAATTATATTTTAATGGTATTGGTGTAACAGGATTTAAAGAACTGGCTAAACCTAAATACAAAGACTTTTGGAATCAAAATATTGACATCAAACAGCTTCAAATTGAAGAGGGAATGTACAAAGGTGAACGCTCTTACTTTGTAGTCCTTAAAAAAACGATTTTATACCCTCAAAAATCAGGAAAACTTACTATTGAACCGCTTTCTTTAGACATAGGAATTCAGGTACCAAGAGGCCGGAACATGTTTGGTCAGATGATGCTGGATGACGCAAACAAAACCGTTTCTGCCGGAGCCAAAACAATCAATGTAAGAGCACTTCCTGAGGCAAATAAACCTATTGGTTTTACCGGAGCTGTAGGTAAATTTGATTTTACCGTTACCCCATCAAAAACTACCTTAAAAAGTGGAGAAAGCCTTGATTTGATTGTTAGTGCAAACGGAACAGGTAACATGAAACTATTTACCTTGCCAAAACCAGTTGTACCTAATGCATTAGAAATGTATGATCCGGTTCATGACGAAAAAGTAAATACATCACTTGCAGGAATGTCTGGAAAAATTTCGGACAAATATACCATCATACCTCAATTTAAAGGAAAGTATGCTATAAAACCAATGGAATTCTCGTATTTTGATTTGAATTCCGGAAGCTATAAAACCATAACTTCTCCTGAAATCATGATTGATGTTTTGGATGGTCCTGTTCAGGCTGAAGCAGTGGCCTCACATACATCTAAAAATGTGATTACAAAATCAGAGCAATTTAAATATATCAAACCAAAAACGGTTTTAGTTTCGACTGCAAAAGATGATTTTTACGGCTCCGATTTATATTACAGTTTATTGTTACTGCCTTTTGTCATTTTACCAATTATTGTAATTGCCAAGAAGAAAAAAGAGGCAATCGATAGTGATGTTACCGGTAACAGAATTAAAATGAATAACAAACTGGCGAAGAAATATTTGTCTGAAGCCAAGAAACAGCTTAATAATAAAGAACCTTTTTATATTGCCCTTGAAAAAGCAATGCATAATTTCCTGAAAGCCAAATTACACATTGAGACCTCAGAAATGAGCAAAGACAATATTCGCAAATTGCTGTTATCAAGAAGTGTAAATCCGGAAACGGTTCAGAACTTTATTAATTTGACCGAGAACTGCGAGTTTGCGAGATATGCACCTGCATCAGGCACATCTATCCAACAGGATTATGACAAAGCTGTTTTGATTATTTCGGAATTAGAAAAACAAATTATTTAAACCTAACGTCAAAGTTTACGAAAGGTTAAAATTTACAGAAAATGAAAAATATAGTATATCTCTTTTTATTAATCTCACAGGTTTTCTTTGCTCAGGGCAGTTTTGAAAAAGCAAATGCCTTATATCAAAAGGGAAAATACCAGGAAGCAGCACAAACTTATGAAAGCATTATTAAGGATGAAAAACAACACTCTGCCGAGTTGTATTTTAACTTAGGGAATTGTTATTACAAACTTAATAAAGTGGCCCTTTCGATTTATAATTATGAAAAGGCTCTTGTCCTGAAACCACATGATGCTGAAACTTTAAACAATCTCAAATTTGCCAAAAAACTCACAATAGACGAAATTAAAGAAGTCCCAAAGGTTGGTTTTGCAAAGCTGGTTCAGAATTTTACAGGTATTTTTAATTACAATACATGGGCTTGGATTTCGGTAGGAATTGCATTTGCTTTTCTGCTTAGTTTTATTGGCTATTATTTTTCACAGCTTACACTTTCCAAAAGAATCTATTTTATCGGAATGTTTATTTTACTGTTTGCCTTATTATTAAGTGTTTCAGCAGGAATAACTGAAAAAGATCATTATAATAATGATCGTCCTGCAATCGTTTTTGCTGAAATGACAGAAGTACGAAGTGAACCTCAAAAAGGAGCATCAAGTATTTTCTTATTGCACGAAGGTGCTAAGGTTTATGTAACCGAATCCCTTGAAAACTGGAAAAAAATTGAATTGACGGATGGCACCGAAGGCTGGATTGATGCTTCTGCTATAAAAGAAGTAAAATAGAAAATTATTATACAAAAAGAGTCCGCTTCTGCGATAGAAACGAACTCTTTTTGTATATCTTGAACTTTTTAATTCTTAATCTAAAGATTCTGTTAGTTTTTTGAAAACAGTCTTGGCATTCTTTCCTTCATACAATACTGCATAAACCGCATCAATAATTGGTGTTTTGGCACCATAACCCTGATTTAATTTATAAGCGCTTTTAGTTGCATAATATCCTTCGGCAACCATACTCATTTCCATCATAGCACTTTTTACAGTATACCCTTTTCCGATCATATTGCCGAACATTCGGTTTCTTGAAAATACAGAGTATCCTGTTACCAGTAAATCCCCCAAATAAGCAGAATCATTGATATTTCGTTTCATTCTGTGTACTTTCTTGATAAATTTTCGCATCTCACGGATTCCGTTGCTCATCAATACAGACTGAAAATTATCGCCATATCCCAGACCATGTGCAATTCCGGCAGCTATTGCATAAATATTTTTCAGCATTGCCGCATATTCAGTTCCGATGATATCATCTGAAATTTTAGCCTTTATATAATTACTGGATAAGGATTTTGCAACTGTACAGGCTTTCTCCGGATCACCGCAGGCAATCGTTAAATATGAAAGTCTTTCTAAAGCTACTTCCTCAGCATGACAGGGTCCTGTAATAACCCCTATATTGTAGTATGGAATATCGTACTGAATGTGAAAATGTTCACCCACAATCAAACTTGTCTCAGGAACAATTCCTTTAATGGCTGAAAAGATAATTTTATTTTCAAGAGAAACTGTCAAATGTTCTAATTCAGCATTTAAAAAAGCAGAAGGAATTGCAAAAATAAGGTAATCTGCATATTCAATCGCTTCGTTTATATCGTTGGTTAATTTAAGTTTATTGATATCAAACTCAACTGAACTCAAATAATTTGGATTATGCTTATATTTTAAAAGATGTTCTATCGCAGCATCATTTCGCATATACCACGAAATTTCATCCAGGTTCACACACAACATTTTTGCAATAGCTGTTGCCCAGCTCCCACCACCAATTACTGCAAATTTTAAATTTTGGCTCATTATTTTATTAATTTAAAGCAAAAGTACTTAATAATGCAGTAATATCACAAAATGTGATTTAAGAATTTTTCAAAACAGCTTTAAATACAACATTTTTAAAAAATTTCGAAAAAATGAAAAATATTTCTCCTCCTATACAATAAAAAACAAACAGTTACGTTGTAAACTACTATTAATTAGATTATTAAATGAATTTAGTAAGAATTGAGTTAGTTAGTTTTGTTTTAGTATTTTAAAAAGGCGTTCCTAAAAAAATTTAAGAACGCCTTTTTTTAATGCAAATTCCAAAATTTAAGCTCCAAATAACAATTTCTATTTATTGATATTAAATGGGTATTTCAACTTCAAACAAAAATTCCAAACTCCAATAATTTAGGTTACTGTTGGAATTTGGAATTTAAAAAAACTTGAAATTTTATTTTTTAGTAACTCATTTCTACAATAGATTTCACTTTATCCAGCGTTACCAGCTGCTTTTCGCCTAAGCCTTTCCATCCCCTTTCTTCAAAACGGCCTACAATAAAATCTGCTGTTCTGTCGTAATCATTCGTGTATTGTGAAAGTTTGGTATCCATTCCCATTGTATGGAAAAACTCTACGGTTTTATTGATCGCTTCTTTGGCAACTTCATCGTCTGAACCAGTTAAGTTGAAAATTCTCCTTCCGTATTGTGCTAATTTTCCTTTTTTGGTTTCAAACATGACTTTATATAAACTTGGACCAATAATTGCCAGAGTTCTGGCATGATCAATTCCGTATAAAGCTGTCAGTTCATGGCCAATCATATGCGTTGCCCAGTCGCTTGGAACACCTTTCTGGATTAATCCGTTTAAAGCCATTGTACAGCTCCACATAAAGTTAGAAGCCAAAGTATAATCGGTTGGGTTTTCTACAACGCCTGGACCAACTTCTATTAAAGTCTGCAAAATTCCTTCTGCAATTCGATCCTGAAGAAAAGCATCGGTTGGATACGTTAAATATTGCTCCATAACGTGAGTATAAGCATCTACAACACCATTTTCAAGTTGTCTTTTAGGTAAAGATGCAATTACAGTTGGGTCGCAAATAGAAAATTGTGGAAATAATGCACTTCCGCCTGAAGCTAATTTTTCCTGAGTCGCTTCGATCGTAACCACATATCCTGAATTCATTTCGCTTCCTGTTGCAGGAAGAGTCAAAATTGTTCCAAACGGCATTGCATTTTCTTTAATTAAAATTCTCTTTTGAAGAATATCAATCGGATTCCCATCAAAATTTACAGCTGCCGAAATAAACTTTACACCATCAATAACAGATCCTCCTCCTACTGCGAGAATAAAATTAATTTTTTCAGCTTTAATAACATCAACCGCTTTCATCAAAGTTTCGAATCTAGGGTTTGGTTCGATTCCGCCAAACTCTACGATTTCAAAACCTTTCAGATTGCTGATTACCTGATCGTAAATTCCGTTTTTAAAAATACTTCCACCACCGTAAGCCAATAATATTTTAGCGTCTTTTGGAACCAAAGTCGAAAGTTTTTCAATTTGTCCTTTCCCGAAAATTAAATTTGTCGGATTGTATAATTCAAAGTTTAACATCTGCTTATTTTTTTAATTTTGACATTAATTTTTCAGCTACCAGTTTTGATGAAGCCGGATTTTGACCTGTAATCAACAAACCGTCTTCTACTGCATAAGCTGCCCAATCAGCTCCTTTTGAATATTCACCACCATTTGCTTTCAAGGCATCTTCTAATAAAAACGGAACCACTTTTGTTAATCCAACTGCTTCTTCTTCAGTATTTGAAAATCCCGTAACTTTTTTGTCTTTTACCAGATAAGAACCATCAATCTTTACATTTTTTAATGCTGCCGGCGCGTGACAAACAAAACTTACTGGTTTTTTATGATTGTAAAAAGATTCAATCAAAGCGATAGAATTTTGATCAACGGCCAAATCCCACATTGGTCCGTGACCACCCGGATAAAAAACCGCATCATAATCTTTCTGATCCACTTCTGTAATTTTATGCGTATGTTTTAACTTTTCCTGTAAAGCTAAATCCGCATCAAAGCGTTTAGTGTCTTCTGTAGCAGCACTCGGATCATTACTTTTTGGATCAATTGGCGGCTGGCCACCTAAAGGACTTGCAATTTCGACAACATATCCCTGATCTATAAGGGTATAATATGGCGCAGCAAATTCTTCTGTCCAAAATCCTGTTTTTTCACCTGTATCTCCTAATTTGTCATGGCTCGTAAGCACAAATAATACTTTTTTCATCTTTTTTTTATTTAATTTTTGAGCAGTAGTCGAAATACTACTCGCTGTTAAGATTATGATTGCAAATAATGCTATTTTGTTCATTTGATTAATTTTAAACAAATTTACACCTTATATGATATTTGTAAAAATAAAATAAACTATGTTTGTTATAAGTAAATTTATAGCTATGGTCAATTTAGAATGGTATAGAACATTTAAGGCGGTCTACAAAAACGGAAACTTTTCTGTTGCCGCAAAAGAGCTTTTTATGAGTCAGCCGGCAGTTAGTCAGCAAATCTCAATGTTGGAAGCTCATGTTGGAAATAAATTATTTATTCGAAAGTCTAAAGGCGTAGAACCAACAGAGTATGCTAAGTTACTGAATAACTTGATTATAGATGCACTTGACCGTCTTGAAAATGTAGAAACTACTTTTAGGTCAAAAGCTGAAGATGCTACGCGCTTAATTTCTGTGGGCATCTCAAAACATCTTTTCAGCAGTGTTGGCCATGCTTTAATTGCAAAATTTGATTTAATCGATTTTACTTTTGCCGATGATGACACGCTGTTTTCATTAGTCGATTCTAAAAAACTGGACTTTGCCATTGTTTCCAAAAAATACGATACGTTTGATACCATTCAGGAAACGGTTGCTAAGATTAAATTAGTATTGGTTGGACCAACAAATTTAGATATTACTGAATTTCGTCAGAAACTAAAATCAGATAATTTTGCTGAAGCGGAACAGTGGCTGAACGAACAAAAATGGTATTCACATGATGCCAGAATTCCACATATAAAATTGTTCTGGCTTTATGCTTTCCATAAAAAGAGACCGTCAATGGTTCCCAATTATATTATCCCATCAGAATATGAAATGCTGGAAATACTTTCGAAAAATTCCGGTGTTGCTGTAACGTGGAATTGTAATGCCAGAAAATTTATTCAGCAAAATAAATTACAACTGATATGGAATAGCTTTCATGTTCCTGAAGAATATGTTTATTTGTTGGCGGCTAAAAACAACAATTTGAAGACGTTTTTTGATATCATTGCCAACGAAGTCAGAATTGCATTATCTACTTAAAAATCATTACTCCAAAAAAAATCATCAAAAATGATGAGCATGGATATTTTATTGCACATTAAATTTGTTCTATAGCAAAATCAGGTTTATCCCAATCTTTTTTTGTGGGTTAAAATTTAAATTGCTCAGCGTAAGAAATATAAAACTTTATATTTGTGTAAATCTTACGCATTTAGAATATGACTAACATTCAAAATATCAGAGTAGCTGTTGATGCAATTGTATTTGGCTACCAGCACAATCAATTGTATGTCCTTTTAATACAACAGAAATTTGGTACACAGGAATCGTATTGGGCGTTGCCGGGCGGTTTGGTCAAAAATGACGAATCGTTGCAGGATGCAGTAAAAAGAGAATTAAAAGAAGAAACCAATGTTACCGTTACTTATTTTGAACAGCTCTTTACTTTTGGTGATGATGTAAATCGAGATCCGAGAAATCGTGTGATTTCTGTGGCCTATTTTGCCCTGGTTGACCCTTCCAAATTAACCATCAAAGCCGATTCTGATGCCGAACATGCACAGTGGTTCAAAATTAATGAGGTTCCAACCTTAGCATTTGATCATAACAATATTCTAAAAAAGGCTATTGAACGCCTAAAAGCGAAGCTTACTTATGAGCCGGTTGGCTTTGACTTACTGCCTAAAGAATTCCTTTTTTCTGAACTTGAAAACTTATACTGTACCATTTTAGAGAAAGAAATTGACAGACGAAATTTCAGAAAAAAGATATTAAGTTTTGAAATCATTGAAGAAACAGAACAATTTGGATCCTCAAAAAGCGGGCGTCCGGCAAAACTTTTTAAGTTTAACAAATTGAAATATAGTGAATTAACTAAAAAAGGCTTTCACTTTGAAATAAAGTTTGCGTAATTTTTACACAAAATAAATTGTCAATCAAAAATATAATTCTATATTTGCGTATAATTAACGCAAACTAAAAACTATGATACTAAATCTCGACCCAAAATTCGCTCCTATCCTTAACCAGGAAGAAATCCAGTTTCAAAGTTTTACCTTTTCTGGAGGAGAACCACATATTAAAATCAATCCTGATTTTGATACAACACAAAAAGTAACCATAACTCACCGGTTAAATTCATTCAACGATTTAGGTTTGTTGTGTATTACTGTTGATGCTTTACGCAGAATGGACGTTAAAATCATTGATCTTTTTATTCCGTATTTCCCGGCAGCAAGACAAGATCGTGTAATGATTAAAGGAGAATCTTTATCTGTAAAAGTGTATGCAGATATTATCAATACACTTCAATTAAATAAAGTTTATGTTTTTGATGCACACTCTGAAGTTACTCCCGCATTGGTAAACAACTGCGAAGTGGTTCCGAATCATACTTTTATCCAACAAGTTTTAAAGGTAATTGGCGAAAACGTAAAATTGATTTCTCCCGATGGTGGTGCTTTGAAGAAAATCTATAAAGTTTCTGAATTCTTAGGCGGAATTGATGTAGTAGAATGCAGCAAAAGCCGTGACGTAAAAACCGGAAAATTATCTGGTTTCAAAGTGTATGAAGACGATTTAAACGGAATAGATTGTTTGATTGTAGACGATATCTGCGACGGAGGAGGAACTTTCGTAGGATTAGCCGAAGAACTAAAAAAGAAAAATGCAGGTAAATTATACCTAGCCGTAAGCCACGGAATTTTCAATAAAGGATTTGAAGTTTTAGATTGTTTTGACAAAATATTTACAACGAATTCTGTAAAAGATTTTGAAGGTGAAAGTGTTCAGGTAATTGGGCTTGAAACGTTAATTTAAAAAAGTTTCAAGTTTCAGGTTTCAAGTTATCTGCTTAAGGTGAAACCTAAAATAAAATTCTATTAACCGTTTCATGTTTAGCATTTCAGTTTCAAGTTTATTGGAACCTGAATCCTGAAACAAAGAAAACCTGAAACAAAACCACAAAAATTATGAGCGACGATTTAAAACCAAGATTTATTGAATCTTTAAAAAGAAACAATGATCAGATTAGAGAAGACAGAGCCAAAACAATTGGTGAGGATTCTGAATTAATTTACAGAAGAAGAGTCGAAGATATTGAATTAAAAATCAAAAGGCTCGAAAGAGAACAAGAAGGATTAATTGATATTAGTCCGCTGGATAAAAACAGTCTGACTTTTGCCGATTTTCAACCGGAAGCTTTTGTACAAAAAGACATGGAATTATCATTAACAATCAGAAATCTAAATATTCAGTTTGAAGTTACAAAAAAACGATTCGAATATTTATTTGGTAAAACATTTTAGTTATGGGAGGTACAAGATATGATTTAGGAGCTCGTTTAAGCAGAGCAGAAGCAGCAGGTTATGGAAAAAAATCTGCAAGTGAAATTTTCACACAGAATTCTTTACGAATGGCACATGAATCTATGAATCCGAATGGCATAACTTTTCGGGAAGCCAGAGATTCTGAAGTGCATCCCAATTCAGTTCCGATTATTTTAGGACTGGATGTTACGGGAAGCATGGGACATATTCCACACGAATTGATTAAAGAAGGATTGCCAAAATTGATGGGTGGAATTATTCAGGGTGGCGTTCCGGATCCCGCACTTTTATTTTTAGGAATTGGCGATCACGAATGTGACAGATATCCACTTCAGGTCGGTCAGTTTGAATCTGGAGACGAAGAGCTGGATATGTGGTTAACCAGAACGTATATTGAATCAGGCGGTGGTGGAAACGCCGGAGAAAGTTATCTTTTGGCATGGTATTTTGCCGCTTTTCATACCAAAACCGACGCTTTCGAAAAAAGAGGACAAAAAGGATTGTTGTTTACTGTTGGTGATGAACCAAATTTAGGCACACTTCCAGCATCAGCCATAAAGGAAATTATGGGTCAGGGACAACAAACTTATACTGCTCTTGAATTATTAAAAGAAGCGCAAAAACGATACGAAGTATATCATATTAGTGTTTTACATTCTGATCAGGCAATAACAGCAAATGTAGCGTGGAAAGAATTATTGGGACAAAACTGTTTGTCTATCGAAGATCACAGGGAAATTCCAAATATCATTACCAAGATCATTTGCGATAAACATAAAAATTCTGGTTTAGGTTTAGGAACAATTCCGCTTGACGGATTAGATAATATTGAAATGCTCTAGAACATGAAAACAGCAAAAATAGTTATAGGTTTAGGATTTGGTGATGAAGGAAAAGGCATAACAACAGATTTTCTGGCGAGACAAAATCCTGAATCTATAGTTATACGGTTTTCAGGAGGACAGCAAGCGGCGCATACCGTAATGATTAATGGTAAAAAACACATTCATTCGAGTTTTGCGAGCGGTGCACTTAGGGGATTACCTTCTTATTACAGCGAGCATTGCACGATTCATCCACTCTTTTTATATAATGAAAGAGAAGAATTAAAAGAAAAAGACGCTAATCTGGATTTGTACATTCATCCTTTAGCAAAAGTCACCACTCCTTTTGATGTATGGCACAACAGAGGAAATGTGCGAAACATCGAAAACGGAACCTGCGGAAAAGGCATTGGTTCCACCATGAAAAGAAACGAAGGTCCGTATAAATTGTTTGCCATCGATTTGATTGCGCCCCGCGAAATGCTTTTAGAAAAATTAAACCAAATCGCCTATTATTATGGTTTTTTAAACGAAAGTGAAATTGACGAAGAAGTCATTCAATATCTGGAAGCAATCGATAAATTGAAATGGAATATTGTCGATTATACGTTCCTTTCAAAATACGAAAATCTCATTTTTGAAGGCAGTCAGGGAATTCTGCTAGACATGGATCACGGTGTTTTCCCAAATGTAACCTATGCCAATACAACTTCAAAAAATGCCATTGAAATTTGTAATAAACTAAAGATTGAAGATGTAGCAGTGTATTATGTAACCCGAAGTTATGCAACCCGCCACGGACACGGCTGGATGGCAAATGAAGGAGAAATAAAATTAAGAAACAACGAAGAAGAAACTTGTGTTTTTAACGAATACCAAAAACACTTACGATTTGGAAGTCTGAATTATGAACTTTTAAATTATGCTCTAAAACTCGATGCAGCTTACAGCCCAATGGCAAAACGAAATTTGGTTGTAACCTGTATGGATCAGCTGGAGCAGGATTATGAGTTTGAAAGCCTCACAACGGAATTCAATGAAATCTACGGATCATTTTCACCTGATTCGAAAGATTTTAAAAACATTACTTCTTTGTTTCAATAAAAAGAGAAAAATGAAATACACTATAAATACTATAGCTCCGGAAAGTAAGTTTTTATTTTTCTGGGGACATCAGCCAAACAAAGACGGAAAAATCACAAAAACCTGTTTCAGTCAATGGTGGTTAAGTTCTTTTAAAGTAGATAAAATAACTTATAAGACTGCCGAACACTGGATGATGGCCAAGAAAGCAGAATTATTTCAGGATCAGAAAATTTTAGAAAAAATTCTTGAAGCTGATTCTCCAGCTGAAGCTAAAAAATTGGGTAGAGAAGTCAAAAATTATGTTGATACGGTTTGGTTAGAAAACCGATATGAAATTGTAAAAGAAGGGAACTATCATAAATTCAGTCAAAATGCTGATTTGAAAACCTTTTTATTAAATACAAAAGAAAGAGTTTTAGTAGAAGCAAGTCCGGTTGACCAAATTTGGGGAATCGGAATGGCAGGAAACCATAAAGATGCTTTAAATCCTGAAAAGTGGAAAGGCTTGAATCTTTTAGGTTTTGCTTTAATGGAGGTTAGAGATGAATTGAAATAATTATAAATAATAAAAATGTTCTATTGGAACATATCATTGGTAATGAATGAAAATATAGCAAAGAGCGCCAGCAAGTTTTTGAGTCTGGTGCTCAGACATTCACCAGAAAAAATCGGATTAAAACTCGACGAAAATGGCTGGGCAGATGTCAATGAATTAATAGAGAGATGTAATAAAAAAGGGAATCGTATGGACGCCGAACTTTTAGATTACGTAGTGGAAAATAATGATAAAAAGCGTTTCGCTTATAACGAGGATAAAACTAGAATTCGCGCAAGTCAGGGACATTCGATTTCAGTTGAATTAAATCTGGCCGAAACTGAACCTTCTGAATATTTGTATCATGGAACAGTTGGAAAGTTTATGGAAAGTATCCGCAAAGAAGGTTTAAAAAAAATGAGCCGGCAACACGTACATCTTTCAAAAGATAAAGAAACGGCAATAAAAGTAGGAAGCCGAAGAGGAATTGCTCAAATTCTTAAAATTAAAAGCGGTGAAATGTTTAAAGATGGATTTCGATTTTATTTATCTGAAAACAATGTCTGGCTGACTGATGAAGTTCCTCCAAAATATATTGAGTTTAATCATGAAAAGAATTTACAGATCTCCAGAAGAAATTCCACTGCAGGATGATATAAAAACCATATTTTTAGCTGGATCTATTGAGATGGACAAAGCGATAAATTGGCAAAAAAAGTGTGAGGAATTATTAGAAAATAAATTTATCCTTTTTAATCCCAGAAGAAATGAGTGGGATTCCAGCTGGTCACAAACCATAGAAAATGATAATTTCAATGAACAAGTAACCTGGGAATTGAATGCATTAGAAAAAGCAGACATTATAATTATGTATTTTGCAGGAAATACAATGTCACCAATATCCTTACTTGAATTTGGTCTTTATGCACAATCGAAGAAAATAAAAGTGGTTGTAGAAGAAGATTTTTGGCGTAAAGGCAACATCGATATTGTATGTAAAAGATATGCAGTAGAACAATTTAAAACATTAGAAGAGTTAATCCTTAATTTACTAAAATAACAAGTACATGAACCCACTATTATTAACCGATGGTTACAAAGTTGACCACAGAAGGCAATACCCGGACAAAACCACTTTAGTATATTCTAACTGGACACCCAGAAAATCAAGAATCGAAGGTCTTGAAGAAGTGGTGTTTTTCGGATTGCAGTATTTCATCAAAAAATACATTATTCATGATTTTGATACGTATTTTTTTAAACAGCCAAAAGAGGAAGTGGTTAAAAAATACGCCCGAAGAATCAATAATTATTTGGGCGAAAACCAGGTAGGGACTAAACATATCGAAGATTTACATGATTTAGGCTATATCCCGATGGTTTTTAAAGCGTTGCCGGAAGGTGCAAGCGTTCCGTTGAGAGTGCCAATGTTTACGATGTACAATACCATTCCGGAATTTTTCTGGCTGACGAATTATTTCGAAACCTTGCTTTCTGCCGTAATCTGGCTGCCATGTAACTCAGCTACCATCGCAAGAGAATACAGAAAAGTACTAGACAAATATGCGGAAGAGACTTCATCTGTACCTGATTTTGTCAACTGGCAGGGACATGATTTCTCTATGCGAGGAATGGGCGGAATCGAAGCTGCCGTGACTTCTGCAGCCGGACACTTATTGAGTTTTACAGGATCAGATACCATTCCGGCGATTGATTTCTTCGAAGAATATTACAATGCCAATTCTGATACCGAATTAATCGCAGGTTCTGTTGCCGCAACTGAACATTCTGTAATGTGTATGGGAACTACAGAAGGCGAATGTGAAACTTTCAAAAGATTAATTACAGAAGTATATCCAAAAGGAATTGTTTCTATCGTTTCTGACACATGGGATTTATGGAAAGTTTTGACTGATTATCTGCCGCGCTTAAAAGAAGAAATCATTTCAAGAGAAGGAAAAGTGGTAATCCGTCCTGACAGCGGTGATCCGGTAGATATCATCTGCGGAAACCCGAACGGTAAAACAGAACAGGAAAAGAAAGGTGTTATCGAACTTATCTGGGATGTTTTTGGCGGAAGTGTAAATGACAAAGGTTTTAAAGAATTAGTACCGCAAATTGGCGCTATTTACGGCGATAGTATTACGGTAACAAGAGCGATTCAGATTTGTGAGCGATTAAAAGCAAAAGGATTCGCTTCTACCAATGTAGTTTTGGGAATTGGTTCTTTTACGTATCAATATAATACCAGAGATACTTTTGGTTTTGCGATGAAAGCTACTTATGGCGAAGTTGATGGAGAAGGAAGAGCGATCTTCAAAGATCCGATCACGGATGACGGAACCAAAAAATCTGCAAAAGGCCTTATGAAAATTGATTTGGTTGACGGTGTATATCATTTAACAGATAATGTTTCATGGGATGAAGAAAAACAAGGTGAACTGAAAGAAGTTTTCAGAGACGGGAAACTTTTGGCAGATCAGTCTTTAAGTGATATAAGAGCCCGTGTCAGTGCAGGTATAAGTGTTGAGGCATAAAAATACGCCGGTTATAAACAGATTTAATCTGAACTAAATATAAAACTATGAAAATTACAGCTCTTATCATTTTAGCTGGCTGCTGTTTTATAACCGGCATTATCCATTCACAGGTAAACAAAAGAAAAAAGATGGAAAAAGACACCCAATATCCAAAAGCACTGGTTGATTATGATGATTTTAAAAATCTGGTGAGCGAATTAGAAAAGCAACGAGAAAAAAACTTAGTGAGTCTGGATGTTTTTTTGAAAATGGCAAAGGAAGAAAACACAGTAATTTTGGATTCCCGTTCCGATTTTCGTTTCAACAGAAAACATTTAAAAGGAGCGATTCATCTTGATTTTACTGACTTTACGCAGGAAAACCTTTTAAAGTTAATTCCGGATCCAAATACCAGAATATTGATTTACTGCAATAATAATTTTGATGGAGATCCAATAGATTTTGCTTCGAAGATGGCGAAACCCAAAACCAATATCGAAACCCAGATTCTGTCCAACAGAAAACCCATTATGCTGGCATTGAATATTCCAACACACATTAACCTTTATGGATACGGTTATAAAAATATCTATGAACTCGATGAGCTGGTCAATGTGAATGATTCGAGAATACAATTTGAAGGAACCGAAGTGAAATAAGAAACATCATAAAAAATGAAAGCCTGAATTTTATCCATTCAGGCTTTTTTGTACTAGTTTGTCATTTCGAGGAACGAGAAATCACATCCAGAGAGCGACGTACTGTGTGTCTTCACTTTATGTGATTTCTCGTTCCTCGAAATGACAAAAATTGCGTTTTACTTTTTATAAAAATTATTGTGATCAATATATTCCCATACTTTTGAAGGTAAAAGTGGCTGAATATTTTTCCCTTTCTTAATATTCTCCCGAATAAAAGTAGACGAAATTTCTACAACAGGCGCATCAATAATATGAACTTTTGGATGCGATTTTAGTTCGGTATTTTCCGGTTCTTCTGAAATACGCGGGTAAACGTAAATATCATGATTATTTAAAAGTACTTCATAGTTTTTCCACTTGTGAAGTGTTTTGAGATTATCCTCTCCCATAATCAATGAAAACTCATGATTGGGGTATTTATCATGCAAATGTGCGAGTGTATTTACAGTATAATTCGGCTGGGTCAATTTAAACTCAATATCCGAAGGTTTTATTTTTGGAAAATCCTCAGTTGCCAGATACACCATTTGTAAACGGTGATGATCATCGAGCAAAGTAGCTTTCTTTTTTAAAGGATTATGAGGCGTAACCACCATCCAAACCTGATCTAAACCGGCAAACTCCGCCATATGATTGGCAATAATCAAATGACCAATGTGAATGGGGTTATATGTTCCGAAGTAGAGGCCTATTTTCATTTTTTGAGGTTTCACAGAGATTCGCTAAGATAGCACAAAGATTCGCAAAGTTTAAAAAAATACTTGCGAATCTCGGCGCTTTGTCTTTGTGTATCTTTGTGGAATAATTACTTATTTACGAAGTCTTTTACCAACTGATGCGCTTCTTCTAAAGCTACAGCTAAATCATAATTTTTAATAATCACGTCAAATTGAGGAGCCGTCGCAAGTTCAACCGAAGCTTTTGCAATACGCATATTGATTTTATCTTCGCTTTCTGTAGAGCGTTCTTTTAATCGGCGTTTTAATTCGTCAACACTTGGTGGTTTTACAAAAACGGCTAAAGTCTGTTCGGGAAATTTATGTTTGATGCGCAATCCTCCGGCCACATCAATATCGAAAATTACATTTTTACCCAAAGCCCAGATTCTTTCAATTTCCGATTTTAAAGTACCGTAAAAGTTATCTCGGTATACTTCTTCCCATTCCAGGAAATCTTCTGCTTTGATGTGTTTTTTGAATTCGTCAAGCGAAATAAAATAATAATCTTTCCCGTTGACTTCTTCTCCGCGCGGGTCACGGGAAGCTGCTGAGATTGAAAACTCTAAATTTAAATCTTCCTGTTTCAGCAAATGCTTTACTATCGTTGTTTTTCCGGATCCTGAAGGTGCCGAAAAAACAATTAATTTTCCTTTATTCATTTTTATATGCAATTAGTAATTAGTAATTGGTGAATAGCTAATTATTATTCACTTACTGATTACTTTATAATACGTTTAGTACCTGTTCCTTAATCTTCTCCAGTTCATCCTTCATCATCACTACCAGTTTCTGCATTTGGGCATGATTCGATTTTGAACCCATGGTATTGATTTCACGCCCCATTTCCTGAGTAATAAAACCCAGTTTACGGCCGTTAGCTTCATTTCCGTTTAAAGTTTCAATGAAATAATCTAAGTGATTCGTCAAACGAACTTTTTCCTCAGTAATGTCCAGTTTTTCTAAATAATAGATCAATTCCTGTTCAAAACGGTTTTCGTCTACATTTACCTGAAGTTCAGAAATGGCTGTATGCAAACGGTCTTTTATCGCCTGAACACGTTCCGGATCAAGAGCCAGCGCATCATTCATATATTGGCGGATATTACCAATTCGAAGGTTGAATTCTTTCTCAAGCGACTCTCCTTCGTCTTTTCTGAAACTTAAAATATTTTGCAATGCCTCATCAATGATTACCTGAATCTGCTCCCAGTCGTTTTCGTCTATTTCCTCACGCTCTGTTTTCAAAACATCCGGCATACGGACCGCCATTTTCATCAATTCGGTTTCATCAGCATCCCGATAAACTTCTCTTAACTGGACTATATAATTTTTTACAACCGGAACATTTACCTTCGTAGAAGTCTGCTCTGAAGTACTTTCAACATAAATCGCAAAATCGACTTTTCCTCTTTCCAGTCTGGTTGAAATCAGGGTTCGTAAACCCAATTCCATTTCACGGTAAACAGAAGGCATTCTCACATTCAGGTCTAAACCTTTACTATTTAAAGATTTTACTTCTACAGTAATTTTTTTAGTTGGCAATTGCAAAGAAGCTTTACCAAAACCCGTCATCGATTGTATCATATATTGAGTATAAAGGCGCAAAGATACTAAAAAACTTAACAGGGAAGATTTCTAGTTTTATGGCGTCTGAGTTTTTAAATATGTGGGCGTTGCCTAAAGGCCGGGCTATCCGTTACACCCGAGCGAAAGCGAATTGACGGAGTAATCTTTTTCGGGCAGAAAAAAGCCCAAAAAAGGATTTCCACTTTTATCCCTAACGCAAACCTGAATCCTGAGGAATTCCCCGGTTTACTTTTCTTCCAGGACTTTCATAACCTGCAAAATATTCTGCTGGCTGTTACCGATATAAATTTTGTCATTAATTATAAAAACAGGACGGCTTAAAAAAGTATAATGTTCGAGGATGTATTTTTTAAAATCAGCTTCAGTCAAGGCTTTGCTTTTTAAATCCATTGACTTGTACAATTGCGCTTTTTTGCTAAATAACGCTTCGTAGCTTCCGGAAAGCTGGTACATTTCTTCAAGTTCTGCTTCAGTAATCGGATTTTGTTTAATATCATGAAAAACCAGATCATTATCTTTTGGCAAATTTTTGATAATTTTTCGACACGTATCACAAGAAGCTAAGTAGTATATTTTGTTCATAATTTTAATTTATTTTGAATACAAAGAAAATTCATTGCAACTTAAAATTGTATAATTTTATTAAAAAATAAATTTATGAATCCAGTATTCGAAGTACAAAAAACAAGCAGGGAAATTCTTCTGAAAGTCCTGGACAATCACTCATTAGAACAATTAAATAAAATTCCGCAAGGTTTTAAAAACAACCTTATTTGGAATATTGCACACTGTATAGCTGCCCAACAAGCTTTAGTTTATAAATTATCGGGTCTGGCTTCAATAGTCTCTGATGAGTTTATTGCTAAATACAGAAAAGACACCAAACCGGAAGGCGACGTTTCGCAAGCTGAAGTCGATGAAATCAGAAGATTACTTTCAGAGACATTACATCAGGCTGAAAAAGATTATGCAGATAAAATTTTCACAAATTATACTGAATACACTACAAGTATGGGATTTACACTTCGAAATGTTGAAGATGCTCTCTCATTCAATAATTACCATGAAGGCACACACACCGGAATAATAATGAGTATCCGAAAGTTGGTTTAGAACTTTCGGATTTTTTATTTTTCAATAGTTTCAATTGTAACATTCATGGCGCCTGCTCCTTTGTTTTTGGCAATCTCCATAAAAGCTCTTTTAGACAAATCTATTTCTCTGGTTTTAACAAATGGTCCTCGGTCTGTAATTTCAACAATTACAAATTTGCCATTGGCTTCATTTGTAACTTTTACTTTTGTTCCGAAAGGTAATTTTTTGTGGGCAGCTGTATATTTATTATTGTTGAAACGTGCTCCGCTTGCTGTTCTTTTTCCGTTAAAACGATCGTGGTAATAAGAAGCATGAGCTGATTTTTTATAAACTTTCAATTTCAGGCCTTCAACGCTAAAAACAGAATCGTTTAAAGGGACTATTTTTAATTTATCTGTTTTTAAAGTATCCTGAGAAACCTTGGTTTCAATCGGTTTACTCTGACTCATAACATAGGTAAAGCAACTTAATAAAGTCACCGAAACGAGAGTGAGCAAAATATTTTTTTTATTCCTCATAATTTATTTTTTTTCAGACTTGGGGGGACTTGTACAAATAATATGCCGAGATAAAAAAAGCCCTGTAAGGAGGGCTTATTTTGGTATTTTTAGAACCATAAGTTCCATGGAATTCTGCTTAAAATAAGCACTAACCCTAAACCGTAAAAAATAGCAAATGTTTTAAATTTTGCTTCACTATTAATCAGTTTTTTATGTTTTGACCATCCTATTGTGATTAGAACAATCGCAATTAAATTGATTAATGGGTGCTCTAATGATGTTAATCGAAGTGCGGCGTTAGACATTTGACCAAAAGCATCTTTTCCTAACGGAGATACAAAATAAAGAATCAAACCAATTAACAATTGTGTATGTGTTCCTATTAAAGCGAACAGGGCAATTTTTCGGTCTTTGGCAGTAAAATCTTTTTTTGAAGTGAATCCGAGAATGGCATTTACAACTGCAATTAATAAAAGTAGTAATGCCAAATAAGCCCAGCCGGAGTGGAGTTTTTGAATAAAAGGGTACATAGATTAATATTTTGTTTAAAACAAATATAACAAAAAAGGCGAAAAAAAACGGCAATGACTTATAAAGTCAATGCCGTTTTAATTATTTATTTTGGTTCTTATTTAGTTGAAAGAGTATCTTGCTCCAACTTGCATTTGCCATCTTGAAGATTGTAAACCTACATCATCTATTTGATTAATGTTACTTGTAACATTTGGATTAAAATTGAATGTTGGCGTAGTACCATCTGGCAAGAATCCAGCATGCTTAACAAGCAATACCTGATCGTTATTCATAAAATATCTTCTTCCCCAGTTTTTATTTAACAAGTTTGTAAAGTTAAAGATATCAGCTGTAAACTCTAGTTTATGGCTTTTCTTATTAACATTTATTGAAAATTCCTGAGCAATTTTTACATCAACAACATGACTCCAGTCTAAACGGTCTCCGTTACGTTCTGCATATTTACCTCTTCTGCTGCTCAAATATTTATCATTTGAAATAAAATTATTAAACGCTTCCCATTGTTGATCAGCCGTCATTGTTGCAGTAGGTGTGAAAACTATTTCATTTTTGTTGCGAGGTACATAAATTAAAGCTGAAGGCTGGAAAGTATCACGTAATAAGTTACCTGTGTCATCATAAACATAGCTGAAAGGTGTTCCCTGAGTACCTTCGTAATAGAAACCAATGGTAGTTTTAATTGATTTATTCCACTTGAATTTTAAAGAAGAATTAGCAAGTACTCTTGATCCCTGATCAAAATCTGATCTAGACACACCAGAAATTGCATTTGAACCGTTAACTGTTTCTATGTATTGCCATTGAGAACTGTTTTGAGAACTTGTTGCATCCATCCAAACATATGACTCTCCATAAGCATAAGTAGCTGAAATATTTGCATCAATAAAATCTGATGTAAAGTTTTTAGCTACAGTAAAATTCGTGTTCCATGAACTTCCTGCTTTTTTATTAGATCCTAAATAAATCCCTTGGTAAGTGTTATCAATACGAACATTTCCATTATATCTTGGTCTGTTATCTGCACCTGTTAAATTGGTTGTAGGGTCAGCAATGTTTAAGTTTTGGTATTGAATTGAATTAAGATTTTCATTCCAAATTGCTTCAGCTGATATAACCCAGCCAGATCCTAATTTTCGATCGAAAGCCAGACTCGTTTTCAAAACTTGCGGAAGCTTAAAATCTTTTGCAAATAAATCAATATTTCCACCGAATTTAGCATCTCCTGGTAATGGCCCTAGAGCAACACCGTTAGAATATAATTGGCTATCAATACTGGTGTTAGGATTGAAATTTGGTGTAGGTGTACTAGCAGAGTTATTTATTTGAATTGTGTTTTGAGAAACACCATTATTATTGTATGCTCCTCCTGGCCATACTAATGGCACTCTTGAAGTAAATACCCCAATACCTCCTCTGACCTGAGTTATTTTCTCACCATCAACATCGTAGTTAAAACCAATTCTAGGAGAGAAATGTACTGTGTTTTTAATTCCTTGTCCTACCTTCGCTCCCTTTAGATCTCTTCCTTTATCTTCTAATAATTTAATAGTTCTGTTGTTAAAATCATCATTAACAAGTCCATCTTCCCATACCGGCATATCAGCTCGAACACCAATATTTAGTCTGAAATTGTCTGTTACTCTAATATTATCCTGAACATATAAACCAAATTGATTCATATTAAATTCAGCAGCTCCTTTAGAATCATCTCCTGAACCACCAAATAATGAATATCCTAAACGGTAACGGTATGCCTTAACACCTGTAGTAAAATCACTTAAGCTATTATAATCATATGCACCGAAATTTCTATTGATAAACACGTTTTTAGCATAAGATAATTCATTGTGAGTACCAATTAAAATATTATGTTTTCCAACATTAATTTCAAAGTTGTCTGTGATTGTTAGTACTCTTTGATTTAGCAAATTTGCGGTTGAACTTGCTTCAGACCCAAAATAAATAGTTCCAGAACCATCTCTAATAGTTACAGTTGGAAATGGATCACCGGATGCATCTCTGTCATCATTCACAGTTGTGAACCCAACAACTAAATTATTAGAAAATTTATTATTGAATCTGGTATTTAATTCTAACGATGCTGAATTTGTAATAGATTCAAAACTTTGAGCACCATTTAAGAAATTAATTGCAGTGCTTGAAGAACGGAATGGAGAAAAG
The DNA here is from genome assembly GCF_029625295.1 of Flavobacterium gyeonganense. Taxonomy (NCBI): domain Bacteria; kingdom Pseudomonadati; phylum Bacteroidota; class Flavobacteriia; order Flavobacteriales; family Flavobacteriaceae; genus Flavobacterium; species Flavobacterium gyeonganense. Next base: position 1,792,254 of record NZ_CP121112.1, read on the forward strand.
TTTGTAGATTTTACATAACTATTTTTAATCGATAATTTATTATTATCATTAATATTCCAGTCAATTTTAGCAATCAATTTATCACTTATTAATGAAGCTTTATTATTTTGATATGACCCAGGATTATACTTATATGTATCTATTAAATGTTTACTTAAACTTTCTAGTCCTGCTGCTTTTGTATTTCCTGTGTAATTTGCAATATCAAAAGGTTGAGGTGTATCATTTTCTTGTTTTTCATAATTAATGAAGTAGAACAACTTATCCTTTAAAATTGCTCCCCCAGCCCTAACACCATATGTTTTCGCACTGAAATCAGACAATCTGGTTCTCTCAATAGTACTTCCAGAGCGTGTTGGCGTTTTTCCCGCTAAAGATTGATCTCTGTACAAAAAGTAAGCAGAACCGTCGAAATTATTTGTACCTGAACGCGTAATTGCACTAATAGCACCTCCTGCAAATCCCGATAATTTAACATCATAAGGAGAAACACTTACCTGAAATTGCTCAATTGCATCTAATGAAATCGGACTAACACCAGTTTGTCCTCCATTTGTTCCACTCGCTGCTAATCCGAAAACGTCATTATTTACAGCTCCATCAATATAAATTGCATTGAATCTGTTATTTTGACCACCTATAGAAATTTGATCATCACCACGTAATTGAGCCTGAGGCGTAAGTCTTGCAAAATCAGCAATATTTCTTGATAATGAAGGTAATTCATTAATTTTATCGTGATCAATAATAGTTTGAGAACCTGTTTTTTTAGAGTTAAACATAGGGTCTTTTCTTCCAACCACAACTACTTCACTAAGTTCATTAGCCTCGTCTTTCAAATTAACTTTCAGACTTTTAGAATCTCCTAACTGGAGATAAACATCGGTTTCAGTATAGGTTTTAAAACCAACAAAAGTAACTTCAATTTTATAAGGACCACCTACACGCATGTTTGAAATCCTAAAATGACCATCAAAATCCGTAGTTGTTGAATAACGGCTACCTGAAGCTTCATGAACTGCTAGAATAGTAGCTCCGGGAAGCGATTTGTTTTGAGAATCATTTACGACTCCGTTAATAGAAGAAGTAGTGTTACCTTGCGCATAAATATCTCCTGCATAAATAAATGCTAAAAGCATTAAGAGAAACTTTGACAATTTTTTCATCTGTTTTAGTTTATTGTTTTTGGCAAAATTATAACAAATTAATCAGATAATGTTATCAAAAAGTTAAGAATGACAAGTTTTATGCATTGTATTGAACATTAAAACGATTTTATCTTTAAATGGTAAATAAAATACAATATTTCCATTTAATGTTTAATTTTTTTATTAAAAGAATAATAATAATCAATAATGAATGCGCATAAGCATATAAAAACCAGTATATTTTGTAAGAATTGTTAAAATTACTTAACAAAAAAACGCCTTAATTTTTTAATTAAGGCGTTTGTATTTTCAAACAGATGATAAGGTTATTTTTTGTTTAAAAAATGATTAAGCAAAAATGAAGTCGAACTATCGTGGGTTTTTACTGCCTTTGTATTTATTTCATCTAAAATAGAATTCGCCAGTTGTTTTCCTAATTCTACTCCCCATTGATCAAAACTAAAGATATTCCAAATTACCCCTTGTACAAAAATCTTATGTTCATATACAGCAATCAACGAACCTAAGCTTTTAGGAGTCAGCTTTTCAATCAGGATTGTATTTGTTGGTTTGTTTCCTGTAAAAACTTTAAATGGCAGCAAGTAAGAAGCTTTTTCTGCAGAAAGACCTTGTTTGTCAAATTCTGCCTGAACTTGTTCCGCTGTTTTACCATTCAATAAGGCTTCTGTTTGTGCAAAAAAGTTAGACATCAGTTTATCATGATGATCTTCGTTTCCGTATAAAGGCTTTATGAATCCGATGAAGTCTGTCGGAATCAATTTTGTTCCCTGGTGAATTAACTGAAAGAAGGCATGCTGCGAATTTGTTCCCGGCTCTCCCCAGATAATAGTTCCCGTTTGATAATTAACTGGTTTTCCATCACGGCCGACTCTTTTTCCATTACTTTCCATGGTTGCCTGCTGCAGGTATGGTGCTAATTTTTGTAAATACTGTGTGTACGGAATCAAAGCCTCACTTTCGGCACCATAAAAGTTATTGTACCAAACGCTTAATAAAGCCAAAATTACCGGAATGTTTTGATCAAATTCAGCCGATTTGAAATGTTCATCCATTTCGTTCGCTCCTTTCAGTAAATCATTATAATTATCAAAACCAATCGCTAAAGCGATACTCAAACCAACTGCACTCCATAATGAGAATCTTCCTCCAACCCAGTCCCACATTGGAAAAACGTTGTCAGGATTAATTCCGAATTCAGTTACTTTTTGAATATTAGTTGAAACTGCCACGAAATGTTTAGCGATATCTTCCTGAGAAGCCGATTTTAAAAACCACTCTTTTATCGTTTCTGAGTTCGATAAGGTTTCCTGAGTCGTAAACGTTTTAGAAACAATCAAAAACAAAGTAGTTTCAGGATTTAATTTTTTGATTACTTCATTAACATGATCGCCATCTACATTAGAAACGAAATGTACATTTAAGTGATTTTTATAAAATTGCAACGCTTCCACAGCCATTACAGGGCCAAGATCAGAACCTCCGATACCAATATTTACAATATCTGTAAACGCTTTTCCGGTATATCCTTTTCTGACTCCCGAAATTACTTCGTTTGTAAAGCTTTTAATTTTATTTTTTACTTCGTAAACTTCCGGAATTACATTTTCTTTGTCCACTTTTATAACAGCAGATTCCGGTGCACGCAAAGCAGTATGCAAAACTGCTCTGTTTTCTGTCTGATTGATGATTTCTCCTCCAAAATAATCAGCAATTGCACTTTTTAATCCAATTGAATTCGCCAATTCCAACAAAAGCGAAATAGTTTCTCCACTAATATTGTTTTTAGAATAATCAACTAAAAAATCATTCCATTGTAAGCTGAATTTTTCTGCACGTGCACTATCTTTTTGAAATAATTCCTGTATTGTAGTTTGCTGAATTGCGTTAAAGTGGTTCTGTAGATTTTTCCACGCATCAGTTCCTGTTGGATTTGTTGTGTTTAAAGCCATTTTTTAATAAGATTGTAGTTTTTTTAGAAATACAAAAATACTGAAATAACTATTTAATATTTCTTTACAGGGCAATTAGTTACGAAAACGATTTATAAAAAAATTGCCAGTAGCTTTTCATGTTACCAAATCTTCCACCATGGCTTTTTATTGATTTCAATTATCTTTTTATCCTTGTTGATCTCAATCCTCTTTGGTTCTTCCACTTTTATGGTGGCATCCTCGAAAAACATTTCGCCCTGATCATCTATCCCAATAGGCGATTTTGTCCTCTCCTTCCAGCTTTCTGTCTCCAATTCCGGAATTAAAGGAGCATTGATTTTAGAACTAAATTTTTGTCTGGCTTTTTCCGTTATTTCTTCTTCAATATTGGAAGTTGAATTTTTAAAAAGCGAAAGTGAATTATCCGGAATATTAAGCAGAAAGACCTGTGTTTTATTCCCGATTTTTTGGATATCCAAAACTTTAAAAAATGCAATCTCATCCAAAAGAAAATGGCCAATTTTCGAAGAATCAGGATTAAATTTTGAAATATCTTTTGCATTGGCACTGGCAATTAAATACCTCAAATTTCCTGAAAGTCCGCCGCCAATAGAAGTCATATCGGTAAAGCCTTTTTCTTTAATTATTTGCCCAACTTTGTATTTTTCAATAAAGTTGTCAGTCAAATTAGTATCTCTGTAAAATAGTTTTAAATCTGAAAAAGTCTCATCAAGAGTTTCTTTAATGCGTTTATTTTTCATGTTTTACGAAATACTACAAATTACCAATACTATCCAATTCTCTCTTTAAAGGTTCCATTTGTTTTAAGAAACGGGTTTTATCATTTCCTGTTAAAGATTCCCCTGTTGGAAGATTTAATCGAAGTGCATCTACCTGAATTCCGTTTTTCCAGAAACGGTAACAAACATGAGGACCAGAAGCCAAACCAGTGCTTCCAACTAGACCAATAGTTTGCCCCTGTGTTACACGCTGTCCGCGGCGTACCAAAATTTTAGACATGTGTAAATATTGGGTCGAATAAGTCCCGTTGTGTTTTACTTTTACAAAGTTTCCGTTACCGGCAGTATAACCCGTTTGCTCTACCACTCCTGATGCTGTTGTAGAAATTGGAGTTCCTCTTGGAGCTGCATAATCGGTTCCTTTGTGAGCTTTCCATCTGTGCTGTACCGGATGAAACCTGTTCATCGTAAATCTGGAAGTAATCCGGCTAAATTTAATAGGTGTTTTTAGGAAGAAGTTTTTCAGTGTTTTTCCTTCATCATCATAATATTCAATTTTTCCGGACAGCGTATCTTTTTCAAAAGGAAAAGCATAAACGATTTTTCCTTTGTATTCAAAAAAAGCAGCCTGTAGATCTTCTACACCGTCGTAGGTTTTACCATTGATGAACCGTTCTGTAAAAATCAAACCGTAACGATCCCCTTTTTTAAGTTTAAAGAAATCAATTGACCATGAAAACACTTTAGTGATTCGGCTGGCAAGGGCGGCTTCAACACTATTATTTCCCAATGTTTCAGATAAAGAGCTTTTTAAAACCCCGCCAATTATTTTACGTTTAAACGTAACTGGTTTTACTTTTTTATAAGCATTTGCAACCGTGTCCCTAAAATCAATAACATAATAGGTAAGGGCATCCGGCTGATAAATAAAAAACTGCAGTTTATTGGTTTTGTTTTTTGAACGAAGAATAGTGTAAGGTTTATTGTAGCGAATGGTTCTTACATTAAAAGAATCTTTCACCTGTTCAACAATATTATAAACCTGTTTTGAGCCAATATTTTGACGCTGAATTATGGATCCAAAAGAATCACCCTTTTTTACAGTATCGTGAACCACATTAAAATCATTGTAATTAAATCCAAATTCTACCTTTTTAGTTTTTGGTTTAGTAATTTTAGTTGCAACTTTTTCTTCTTTTTTATTACAAGAAATTATTGAAAATAAGAGTATTATAATTACGAATGCTTTTTTCAAACTTTTATTTTTTTCTGGAAAACTAAGCCGTCGGCTCATTCCCCCAATTGGACAATTCTTCTTCGGTCCACAATTTAGGAAAAAAGATGCGTCTTTGGTATTTTGGATGCATATATTTTTGCCAGTCGCTTCCACCTGTAGCTTCTCCGTTTCCTTTTCCGCTTTCTAAAATATATTTTATGGCTGTATTTAAATGCTGCATTACCCAGGTAATATTTACCGTATGATCATAATGACGCATTGCCTTAATCAACTCAGTATTTTGCTGATCTTGAATTGGTAACTGGGTAAATTTCTGCCAGATATTCTTCGTTTTAAACTCTGCCATTTGGCGCAGGAACTGTCCTTTATATTTTTTTTCAAATTCCTGAAGCAAATATGATTTCTCGCCTGTCTGATAATCTTTCCCTGCTGCCTGCCAGTATAAATGTTCAAAAGAGGTTTCTAAATCTGTGTTTTCATCAAAATTAGCTTTGTATCTTCTATCGGTTAAATTGATAACATCAGTTGAAGCGAATTCTATCATTCTATACTGGGCACTCTGGAAACCACTTGCAGGGGTCAGGGTATTTCTGAATTTCATATATTGCTCTACCTCCATTCCATTTTCCATAATACTGAAAGAGTTGGTCAGCATATCAAAATAACGGGTAATTCTGGAAAGTCTTTCGCTAAAAAAACCAACCTGAATATTTTCTGTATCAGCAATCTGGTCAATTTCCCACAGAATCATTTTAAAAATCAATTCGTTGACCTGGTGATACATGATAAAAACCATTTCATCAGGAAGCGTAGTACGCTGTATCTGCAGGTTTAAAAGTGCATCAGTCTGAATATAATCCCAATAGGTGATTGGTTTAGACCAAAGCAACCCTTCAAGCTGGACATCTGTTTTTTGATTTATGGCTTTATATTTAAGATCAATTTCTTTTAGGATTGATTCAGAATTATCCGTGGTATTCATTATTTTTTTACTTTAAATGGATATTTTAATCCTTTGTATTCGTCAATATCAGCCTTAAGTGATCCAACTGCTAAATCTGCTTTTATTCTAACCGGAACTTTATTGTTATCATCTGTTATCCAAAGCGTTACACTTTCTTTTTCTTTGAAAACCCGGCCTGTCTGTACTAAAGGTTTAAAAACCATAGTAGAAACGCTGCCAAATTTAGTTGTAATATCCTGACGACCTATATATTTTAACTTAAATTTTGTGATCTCTTCATCAAAAAACATATCAATTGTAATGGACTCACCCGATTTTAGTTTGTCAATATTAGGATGATTACGCAGGTAATAAAAAGCCGAAATTATATCCTGCACATTATCATTAACAACAATCGTTTTTTCGGTTTTACGTTTATAATCTTTTACCAAAACACGATTTTGTGACTGCATGAAAAAACCTTCCTGATTTTTCGTGTAACCTCCTTCGTTTATTTTTCGGATATATCGGTAAGGGTCACCATTTTCTTTATCGAAATAGCTTTCATATAAATCTTCTACTTTGAAAAAAATTTTGACATTCCGGTTGTGTATCCTTTACCCACTGCGTGAAAAACTTTTTTGTTGTTTACAACAGCTTCCTTAACTTCTAAAGTAGCATAACCTGCATTAACAATTCCGTAGTGGATCCTGAATTTGAAATATTCCCCCACATCAAAAGCATCTTCTTTGTAGGTATCAAAACTTAGTGTGGTGAGTATAAATATGAATAGAATTAGTTTTTTCATAATAAGATATTTACTGTTTACCAGCCATAAACGCAAATTTTATTCCAAATATACCAAAACAAAAAAACTCAGTCAAAAGAATGACTGAGTTTTTATGCTATTAACTAACCAAAAAACTATAAATTATGAAAATTTATATCAATTTAGGAAGGAAACCACCCCTTCCTGATTTGCGAGTGCAAAGATAGATACAAAGTTTAAATAATAAATAGCAAAAAGGCAGTTTAACAAAACATTTGCATTAAAATCATCAATTTATAGGGGATTTTTTTACATAATGTAAAAAAAATATAAATTTACAATGTACCTCTTAACGCTTGCTCTCTTTCTATTGATTCAAACAAGGCTTTAAAGTTGCCTGCACCAAAGCCTTTAGCCCCCATTCTTTGTATAATTTCGAAAAAAAGTGTCGGTCTGTCCTGAACTGGCTTGGTAAATATCTGTAATAAATAACCATCTTCATCAGCATCTACCATGATAGCTAATTTTTCAATTTCATTAATATCTTCTTTCATCATATCCATGTGAACACCCAATCTTTCTGGGATGGCCTCATAATAAGTATGTGGAGGAGCTGATAAAAATTCAACACCACGAGCTCTTAATTGTGATACTGTTTTAATAATATCATCTGTTGCAATAGCAATATGCTGTATTCCGGATCCGCCATAGAAATCTAAATATTCTTCGATCTGAGATTTTTTCTTTCCTTCAGCCGGTTCATTGATTGGAAATTTAATTCTTCCATTTCCGTTTGACATTACTTTACTCATCAATGCCGAATATTCTGTGGTAATTTGCTTGTCGTCAAAAGACAGGAAATTTACGAATCCCATCACCTCTTCGTAGAATTTTACCCAGATATTCATTTCGTTCCAGCCAACATTTCCAACCATGTGATCGATATATTTTAATCCAGTTTGTTCTGGATTGTAGTCTGATTTCCATTCTTTATAACCTGGAAGGAAAACGCCATTATAGTTTTTTCTTTCAACGAAAATATGAACGGTCTCTCCGTATGTATAAATTCCGGAACGAATTACCTGACCAAATTCATCTTCTTCAACCGTTGGTTCCATAAAAGAACGTGCACCGCGTTTCATAGTTTCTTCGTACGATTTTGTAGCATCTTCAACCCAAAGTGCCGCCACTTTTACACCGTCTCCATGTTTTTTTAAATGTTCATTTATTGGAGAATCTGCAGTAAGAGGTGTGGTCAAAACAATCCTGATTTTGTCCTGCTTCAAAACATAAGACGCCCTGTCTTTTACTCCCGTTTCTAATCCGGCGTAAGCCAGTGACTGATAACCAAAAGCTGTTTTGTAATAGTGGGCCGATTGCTTGGCGTTCCCAACATAGAATTCCACATAATCTGTTCCTAATAATGGAAGAAAGTCCTGAGCACCTTCGAATATTTTCTCTAATCCGTATTCTACTGATTTTACTTGTTTACTCATGATGTTTATTTTTATTTAATCGATTAATCATTTATTTGATGAACCGAAATTATTGTTCTGAATTTTGATTTTTAGCCCTGAAGAAGTGGAAATCCTTTTGTTTTTTTCTTTAAAAAATAAAAGATTACAACGGATAGCAGGAATAGCTCCTTAAGATTATATTGTAAATGAGATTGCTTCGTTCCTCGCAATGACTACTCCGCCCACGATTTATAATACTGACCATCATCTAATTTCATAGCTTCCTCAGTAACCATAAGCGGCCTGAAAGTATCAACCATAACGGCTAATTCCTGCGTTTCTTTGTGACCAATGCTGCGTTCCATAGCTCCAGGAGCCGGACCATGTGGAATTCCTTTTGGATGTAAAGTAATATGCCCCTGTTCGATATTATTACGGCTCATGAAATCGCCATCTACATAATAGAGTACTTCGTCTGAATCTATATTGCTGTGATTGTATGGTGCCGGAATGGCTTTCGGATGATAATCGTAAAGTCTTGGGCAGAATGAACAAACTACAAAAGCAGCTGTTTCAAAAGTTTGATGTACCGGAGGCGGCTGGTGCACACGTCCCGTTATAGGTTCGAAATTATGAATGGAGAATCCGTATGGAAAATTATAGCCGTCCCAGCCTACAACGTCAAACGGATGTGTGGCATAAACCACTTCGTGAATCATTCCTTCCTTTTTGATTTTAATTAAAAAATCGCCTTTTTCGTCATGCGTTTCCAATTCGCTAGGCAAAATAAAATCACGTTCACAAAATGGAGAATGTTCTAAATGCTGGCCGGATTGGTTTTTATAACGTTTTGGGGTATAAAATGGAGCATACGATTCTACGTAAAATAGTCGGTTTTCTACTGACTCGAAATCAATTTGATAAATGATCCCACGCGGAATAATTAAGTAATCGCCATATTGAAACGGAATATTCCCTAACATGGTGCGAAGCTTTCCTTTTCCTTTGTGAATAAAAATCATTTCGTCTGCATCGGCGTTTTTGTAGAAATAATCCCGAAGCGATTCTTTTGGGGCAGCAAGACCAATAATACAGTCTTTGTTGACCAGCATGGGTTTTCGACTGTCCAGAAAATCATTCTCTGGTTTTAACTCAAAACCTTTAAAAAGTAGTGATTTTATATTTTTTCCGATTGCAATTTTAGGCTCAACGGAATAGGAATTTAAAATTGCTTTAACCTGCGTAGGCCTGTGTATATGATAAGACAATGATGAATGGCCGTGAAAACCTTCGGTTCCAAATAGTTGTTCGTAATAAAAACCTCCGTTTGGTTTTTCAAACTGGGTGTGTCGCTTTTGCGGAAAATTTCCGAGTTTATGGTATAATGGCATGGCTTTTCAATTAGATAATTTATAAATTAGATAATTCGAAAAATTAGAATTGAGTGAACAGATAATGTGATCATTTTTAGATGACCCAAATTGTCTCAATTCGATAGCTTACTCAGGATTTCTCTTGATGAGGAATTGAAGATACTCTAATAAACCTGTCCATTTTGTTTTCATTACAACAAATATCGTAATTTTTATTGAGCTAAATTACAAATTAAAACGAAAATCCAATATTAAACCAGGTATATCCTTTAGCATTTTCCGGCGACCATGAATACTTAACTTCTATTGGACCGATCATGGTTTCCAGGCCATATCCTATTGCATAACCCGAATATTTGGGCATATCAATCCAGTCAACAGTGCTAAAAAGATCATCTCCCAGATTGGCATAATTGGCAGAAAAATTAAGGTGATTTTTTCTGAATATTTCATAATCGAACGTTATACCAGCTTTTATATAACTATCACCGGCAATACTCAGGAAGTCATAACCATAAAAATAATTAAAATTATTTACTTTATTATAACCATATCCACCCAGTATATAATCGAAGAACGGTACGCTGTCATTCCCAAAAGCAAGTCCGGCATCCGACTGAAACTTTATTGTAGCTCTGTTAAAAACTGTTCTGGCTATTCCGATTTCGGCTTTTGCCGTAGAAAAAGGATAGAATTGATGTGTATAATTCGATGATGCAAGATAAGTCTGAACGTCACCTGAAAAATACCATCCTGTTTTTGGGAAACTTTTATTATCAAAAGAATCGTATTTTAAATAACCAAAAACACTAAAATAATTACTTTCATCAATGGTTTTATTAGTATCCAGTGTTGGGGATTTTATTTTCAGGAACTTATATTCAAGTCCACCGCCCATAAGAAATTTTTGCACGAAAATAGTTTGAAAATAAGCCTGGTGTGAGATATCTAAAAAATCAACATTAATCAGATTATCCTGATTTCCTGCCAACTGATTACTAATACTTTCTGTTACATTCCGGTTAAACTGATTAAGCCTGGAGTTGAAACCAAAACTGATATTAAAACCGTTTTCGACATAATAATTGAAATCGTACCTGAAATTATCGCCCAAAATGATATCCAGTGAAGTATTATCGTTTTTTAAAAACGTCTTTCTATGAGTAAGGTTTAGCAGAACAGCACTTTTATAAAGTCCGTCATAATGAAGTCCCAGTTTTAAATAAGTATGTGTTGGATTCTCTTTCAGTACGAGATTCAAATCATCTTTATTTCCGTTTGGCTCCAGGGAATAAGAAATAGCACTAAAGTTGTGTGTTGCATCTATGTTATTTATTCCTACGCGAAGATCTTCATATGTTATGGTACTTCCTGGTTTAAAGCGAAGCTTGCTTGTTAAATATTCTTTTGTATAATCCGTAAGTTTTGTATTGTTTATTTTTTCTATTTCAAGAGTATCAGAACCTATTTTTAATTTGGGTTTTCTATAAAATTTTTGCCCGTCTGCCAGAGCTTTAATTTTTTCATATACTTCAAATGTGGCATCTTCCCCTCTTCTGATAATTTCTCCGCCTCTGTCAAATGAAATAACCCCAAAATCACGAATATCAGGTTTAATATAAATATCTGTATCTGCCCTTTTGGCCTTCATTTTTTCAATTGACTGCATATTTGTAATCTGAACCAGAATACGAGTTGCATTTTTCAGGCCTTTTCTGTTTAGCAAATCATCCTGTACATCAACTCCTATGATAATATCTGCTCCTAAATCACGAACCTCCTTAATAGGATAGTTGTTCACAACACCTCCGTCAACCAGTAATTTCCCATCTACTTCAACAGGAGAAAATAAAGACGGAAAAGCGGCACTTGCCACCATTGCCTGAGCCAGGTTCCCTTTGTTCAGGAGTACTTCCTCACCTGTTTCTATATCTGTTCCGATACATAAAAACGGAGTTGGCAGTTGATTAAAATCACGTACATGACGTACATTCCGGGTCAGACTGCTTAGTAAATTATAATTATACATTCCTTTAGAAAGTGCTTCGGGAATTCCAATCCTTAAATTACTAAAAGGCAAAACAATAGCATATAATTCATCATTTCGTTTACCATAGAAATTTTTGGAAGCTCTTGGTATATAATCATTAATGAGTTCGTCAAAATTAGTTCGTCTAAAAATAGAATCAATTTGTGCTGCATTATATCCTGTTGCATAAAGCCCTCCTATTATGGAACCCATACTGGTTCCGCCAATGTAATCTATTTTTAATCCGGCTTCTTCAAGCACTTTTAAAACCCCGATATGGGCAAATCCTTTAGCCCCGCCACCACTCAATACCAACCCAATTTTTGGCCTTTTAATACTGTCCTGTTTTTTATCCTGGGAAAATGAATTTTGTGGATGAAGTGATACTAGCATTAAAAGCACTGATGCCCCGCCCCAGATGGAAATGGAAAACCGCGACAGACAAAAAGCTATTTTTTCCTGTAAAAAAAGAGCGACCATAGAAGCTCCTTTTTTTGCAATAGAAAAAAGTTTTTTGACCGAGTGTTAGAAATGGACAGCTGGATTAGGCGCATAAAATTTGCTAATTGGTTTTGTAAAATTCGACAATTTTTTTGGCTTTTGATACCCCTATCACAGCTGAAATTTCTTTTTCTGTCGCCAATTTCAATCTTTTAACACTTTTGAAATGCTGAATTAACGCAAGCATTGTTTTTTCACCAATTCCGGGAATACTTTCAACAGACGAATTAAGAGCTGCTTTGCTTCGTTTATCACGGTGAAAAGTGATTCCGAACCGGTGTGCTTCGTTTCGCAACTGCTGAATAACCTTTAATGTCTCGGATTTTTTATCCAGATATAACGGAATCGAATCACCTGGATAAAACAATTCTTCCAGACGTTTTGCAATTCCGATAATAGCAATTTTACCGCGCAGGCCTAATTCATCTATACTTTTCAGGGCAGCCGATAATTGTCCTTTACCTCCGTCAATAATAATCAGCTGCGGAAGCGGTTCGTTTTCGTCCAGTAATCGTTTGTAACGGCGATACACTATTTCGGTCATAGAGGCAAAATCGTCTGGGCCTACAACGGTTTTCACGTTAAAATGGCGATAATCTTTCTTGCTTGGTTTTCCGTCTTTAAAAACCACACAGGCCGCTACTGGATTTGTTCCCTGAATATTTGAGTTATCAAAACATTCGATATGTCGAGGTTCAGAAGGAAGACGCAGGTCTTTTTGCATCTGTGCCATAATTCGGTTTACATGTCTGTCAGGATCTACGATCTGCAATTGTTTCAATTGTTCAATTCGGTAGAATTTGGCATTCCGAATCGATAAATCTAAAATCTGCTTTTTGTCACCAAGTTGCGGAACGGTTACTTTTATATTTTCGCCTAAATCCAGTTCAAAAGGAATAATAATTTCTTTTGATAATAACTGAAAACGTTCCCGCAATTCTACAATGGCCAGTTCTAATAATTCCTCATCGCTTTCATCCAGCTTTTTCTTGATTTCTAAAGTATGTGAACGAATAATCGATCCGTGCGAAATCTGCAAAAAGTTGACATAAGCCGCACTTTCGTCAGATACAATCGAGAAAACATCGATATTGGTAATCTTCGGATTGATGATGGTTGATCTGGATTGGTAGCTTTCGAGAATTTCTATCTTTTCCTTTATTTTCTGCGCTTCTTCAAATTGCAAATTCTGCGCGTAAGTGTTCATCAGCCTCCTGAAATCTTTTAAACTTTCTTTAAAATTCCCTTTCAGGATTTCGCGTATGGCGTTGACTTGTCTCTGATATTCTTCCAAAGGTTCTAAGCCTTCACAAGGTCCTTTGCAATTGCCAATGTGATATTCGAGGCAAACCTTGAATTTTCCCGAATTGATGTTCGATTCGCTCAAATCATAATTGCAGGTTCTTAGCGGATACAATTCTTTGATTAAATCTAAAATTGTATAAACCATTTTAAAGTTAGTATAAGGGCCAAAATATTCAGATCCGTCTTTTATCATTCTTCTGGTCAGGAATATTCTGGAAAAAGGCTCTTTTTTGATACAAATCCAAGGGTAGCTTTTGTCGTCACGAAGCAATACATTATAACGTGGCTGCAGACTTTTAATGAGGTTGTTTTCTAATAAAAGTGCATCGGTTTCAGTAGGGACAACTATATGTTTAATGGAGACAATTTTGCGCACCAGCACATTGGTTTTCCTTGTATCGTGAATTTTATTAAAATACGAAGAAACTCTTTTTTTAGGTTTTTTGCTTTTCCAACATATAAAATCTTTCCGTCTTTATCATAATACTGATAGACACCGGGATTGTCCGGCAGGGTATGAATTTGGAGTTCTAAAGACGGTACTGGCATGCTTTTTTATTTCTGGAGAATATTAAAATATAATTGTCAGGATAACATTCCGGTGTGTCCTGGAAAGCTTAACACTGAAATCTTTTCAAATTTACGAAATCAAAAGAATAATTTCTATATTTAGAGCCTGTTTAAAATCCGACATGAAAAACAATGCCCCAATGGTTCTTTTTGGCGAATCGATTTTGCCCGGAGAAAACAAAACGATCAATGTAGAAATCGCCAGATTACATACTACAACCAAACTTAATATACCGATTATTGTTCGAAGGTCTAAAATTGATGGACCGGTAGTTTTATTTTCTGCCGGAATTCATGGCGATGAAATAAATGGAGTCGAAATTGTACGCCAGATTATCAGTAAAAAAATAAACCGCCCCACAAGAGGCACGATTATTTGCATTCCGATTATCAATATTTACGGTTTTGTCAATAAATCAAGGGAATTCCCTGATGGACGTGATCTGAACCGTGTATTTCCGGGAAGCAAAAAAGGGTCGCTTGCCAGTCGTTTCGCTTTTCATATCACCAATCAGATATTGCCTATTATTGATTATGCGGTTGATTTTCATGCCGGAGGTGCAAGCCGGTTTAACGCTCCTCAAATAAGAATTACAGAGCACAATCCCGAATTAAAACTTCTGGCAGATGTTTTTAATGCTCCGTTTACTTTGTATTCGAAAAACATCAATGGTTCTTTTAGAAATACATCAGAAAAAGCGAATGTAAAAATACTGCTTTTCGAAGGCGGAAAATCATTAGACATCAATAATCCTGTGGCCAATGAAGGTATAAAAGGTACCAAACGCCTGCTTGATTATTTAAACATGCTCGATCCCAAACATGTAGTCGAAAAAGCCGATTTTCCTTCTATTTATATTAAAAATTCAGTCTGGCTGAGAGCAAAACAATCCGGGTTATTACACGATTATAATATGGTAAGCCGATTTGTTACGAAAGGAACTATTTTAGCCATTATTACAGACCCTTTTGGTAAATTTGAGCAAAAAGTAAAAGCACCGCATGACGGCTTTGTTATCAACGCCAATCATTCGCCAATTGTTTATGAAGGCGATGCTATTTATCATATTTCTAAAAATGTAGACGACAATGCCGACGACTAAAAAAGAACTTCGTAAACACTATAAAAACCTCCGAAAAGAACTTACTGAGGAACTTATTGAAGAAAAAAGCCTTGAAATAAGCAATCAATTGATCTCCTTACCTATTTGGGACAAAACGTATTATCATGTTTTTCTTCCGATTGAAGAACAGAAAGAAGTAAATACTGAGTTCATTCTGCATTTACTTTCTGGAAAAGACAAAGAAATTGTGATTTCTAAAAGTGATTTTGAAACCCGGATCATGTCGCACTTTTTACTCACTGACAATACCAAAATCCAAAAAACGAATATAATATTCCGGAACCTGTCAATGGCTTACCTGTTCCTTCACAAACTATTGATGTTGTTTTTGTACCGCTTTTGGCTTTTGATGTTTTTGGAAACCGTATTGGCTACGGCAAAGGTTTTTATGATAAGTTTTTAGCCGAATGCAAATCTGAAACGATCAAAATTGGACTTTCTTTTTTTGAAGCTGTAGGGCAGATTGATGATGTTTTTGAATCGGATGTAAAACTGGATTATTGTGTGACGCCTGAGAAGGTTTATCGGTTTTGAAACTAACTAAACACGACGTCACTTCGAGTGTTTTTGGCTCCAAGTTTTGTTTTGGAAAATCCATTTTATTGGCCAAAAATGTATCGAGAAGTCTTGGTTTCATAAGGGTTCTCGATACATTTTTTGATTCGTTTCTCTGCTCAAAAAACACTCGAACTGACGAGTTTAATAATTACAATAATCGAGCTTTTTAAAGTTACTTTACCATAATTCCTTCAACAAAAAGAATCGGCACTTCTTCCGTATTGTTTTCGTTGATTAAATTGGATTTGAAGATGAATTTCTTGTCGTACAATGTGTTTCCGATGAAGAAAGTGACCATAAATTCGTTGTTTAAAACCAAAAGGCTCTTTTCGATCATTTCGATTTTTACAACAGAAACCGCTGGAACTTCAACAAACGCATGACGTAAAATAGACGTTTTTTTCATTTCTCCTTCAATTGTTCCAAATGCTTTTGAAACAACCATTACACTGTCTAAATTAAAGTCGCTGTCGTTTACCAGATAAGCGTACCACACTTTTTCCATAAAATCGTCGCTCCATTCCTGAACGGCAGCTAAGAATACGTTTTCAACTTCGGGGATTATTATGTCTTTTTTCATTGTTTTAGTAAATAGTCCAAAGTACATAGTCCTTAGTCCCTAGCAAAAAAACACTAAGGACTAAGGACTTCGAACTTATAAAAAATTAAATATTTGCTTTGAATTGCTCTAAGAAGCGAACATCATTTTCGTAAAACATACGGATATCACCAATTTGATATAAAAGCATCGCAATACGCTCTACTCCCATTCCGAAAGCAAAACCATTGAATTCATCAGGGTTGATATCACAGTTTTTAAGAACATTTGGATCTACCATTCCGCAGCCTCCAATTTCTAACCAGCCTGTTCCTTTAGTGATACGGTAATCAGTTTCGGTTTTCAAGCCCCAGTAAATATCAATTTCGGCACTTGGTTCTGTAAACGGAAAATAGGACGGACGCAAACGAATCTTAGATTTTCCGAACATTTCTTTAGTAAAATAAAGCAAGGTCTGTTTTAAATCGGCAAAAGAAACATCTTTGTCAATGTACAAACCTTCTACCTGATGGAAAATACAATGCGAACGTGACGAAATGGCTTCGTTGCGAAACACACGTCCCGGAGAAATAGTACGAATTGGCGGTTTGTGATTTTCCATATAACGCACCTGAACAGAGGATGTATGCGTACGCAACAGCACATCAGGATTGGTCTGAATGAAAAATGTATCCTGCATATCGCGCGCCGGATGGTATTCCGGTAAGTTCAGTGCAGTAAAATTATGCCAGTCATCTTCGATTTCCGGACCTTCAGAAACGTTGAAACCGATATTGGCAAAAATATCTATAATTTGATTTTTAACAATCGAAATAGGATGACGTGAAC
This sequence comes from Flavobacterium gyeonganense, assembly GCF_029625295.1. Taxonomy (NCBI): domain Bacteria; kingdom Pseudomonadati; phylum Bacteroidota; class Flavobacteriia; order Flavobacteriales; family Flavobacteriaceae; genus Flavobacterium; species Flavobacterium gyeonganense. The sequence goes on from NZ_CP121112.1 coordinate 1,809,347, forward strand.
CAATAATAACGGGTTCAGGCGAACGGGTTAAGTCTCCAAAAAAGCCTTTTACCTCTTCTTTGCTTTCCAATTCTTCCTGAATCGCTTTTACTTTTTCTTCAGCAACCGCCTTTAAAGTATTGATTACCTGACCAAAATCTTTTTTCTGGTCATTTGGTATATTTTTGAATTCAGTAAAAAGTTCTTTCAACAAACCTTTACTTCCTAAATATTTAACACGGAACTTCTCTAAAGATTCTTTGTTTTTCTCGTTAAAGGCTTTAGCTTCCTCGATATGTTCTTTTATCTTGTCTATCATTTCCATTCTTCAATTGAGGGTACAAATTTAAGGAAAAAAGTCAGATATTAGGTGTGAGAAGTTAGAAGTATTTCTAAAGTTCTGTTATATTTTCAGACCAAAATCTAAAATCTTCTCTCCAACATCTGTTTTTAATCAATAAGTTCTCGTTCCAGAAAATAATTCACAATCGCTTCTTTCATTAAAACCGATTGTTCTCCGGCTTTTAATGCCGGCAGTTGTTCTTTTACTTTGTAATGCGGCCAACCCTCTTCGTCAAAATATTCGAATTCATAAAACCCGTAGGGCTCTAACAATCGGCAAATAGCGATGTGCATCAAGTTGAGTTTTTCATCTTTTTTGAATTCCCGGTGCACTTTACCAAGTTCCTGAACTCCAATAAGGTAAATTATGGCATCCAAATCTAAATCTTCTCCCTGCGAAAACTGATTGGACAATATATCGACGAGCTTTTCCCAGCGCTCTTTTAGTTGTGTATCCCTTGACATTATGATTTGTGATTTGTGATTCTAGACTGCATATTTCAGATTGTTTCAAATCTGATTCTGTTTTAAACTCTAAAATTATTGCTGCAAAGATACGGAGTTGAAATTTGAGAACATATCCCTGATAAATTCTTTTATATTTGCGCCTCAATAAAACAATACAAACATGAGTTTTTTCGATATAATTTTAGGGGCGCTTTTGGCCTTCAGTTTATATAAAGGCATCAAAAATGGCCTCTTTGTAGAAGTTGCTTCTTTTATTTCTTTACTACTAGGAATTTATATAGCGATTAAATTCTCTTCTTTTCTAAAAAACATCATTGTAAAATATGTTTCCTGGAATCCAAACACCGTTCAGGCTACTGCCTTTATACTGACTTTTATTTTGGTGGTAATAGGCGTTTATTTCTTAGCCAAAATTTTAACCGGAATAGCTGATTTTGCTTATTTGGGATGGATCAACAAGTTGGGTGGAGGCGTGTTCAGGGTTTTGAAAACCGTTTTGATCGTAAGTATTTTTATTGCGCTGTTTGAAAAAATCAATTTTAATCACACTTTCGCTAAGAAAGAAACTTTAGACAACTATATTTTTTACAATCCGATTAAAAAAGTAGCGGCTTTTGTCTATCCTTCAATTGAAAAAGGATATGAAAGACTGAAAAAAGTAAACGCTGAAAAGTCTGTAGAAAAAGAATAATGCTATTATTCGGCTTGATTGATTGACTGAGGAAACAGATTTTTCAAAATAATCAACATCATTCCAATTACATTTACAGACGTAGTTGTCAATAAAGTTATCAGTACATTTTCTGAAAGATTCAGATTCAGAAGATTGTGATTGAAATACAAAATTGAGACAACTGCTGCCAACCACAGGAAAATAATAAAAGAGAAAATATAAGTAAGATATCTTCGTAAAATCGTATCTTCAATGAACCGCCCTACTTTTGCATTTCCCAGCCTCTCTTCAAGGATTTGATTTTGTATACGGGCATTATCGATATCTATAGGACTGACTGGCGCACTATTTTCAATAGAAATCTGGCTTAAATTGAGTAACGACATCTTAGTTAGAAATTGGTTTTAACTTTTTATAATGTTCAAAAATATCGTCATCAGAAATAACAGCATTCAAATCCTTTCGATATACTTTTTGCCATGGCGTTCCATCAATATGGGTCAAAGCACTTAAATATACTCCGTCAAACCTTCCGTATACCTCCCAAATCTTATCTAAAAACTGTTCATCTTCATTTGATATTCTTTCATTTTTGGTAGCATTCGGTATTTTTTCAGTGATTTTTTCTTTCTTGTATTGTTTAATACTGTAATACAAAGAAGGAAAAACAGGGCCAAAATCCCAGGCAATCGGGTTTTCATCAATAAGCTTTTGCTGTTTATCTGTCAATGCCAGATACCAGCCATATGCAATATAGGTAAGCTTGATAATTTTCATAGGCGTGAGATCTCCGTTTTTAGAATACTTCTCTATGAAATAATTAGCCACTGTTGTTGGATTGTAAGCCATAATTATAAAATATATTTTCAAAGTTAGTCAAAATTAGGTTGCTTTACAATTATGGGTTCTATTGTTTTGTTAATCAGAAGAGTTATTAAAACAAAATAGAGATAACTAACTTAGCTATCTCTCATTTTATATTACCAGTTTATCGCTGCTTTCTGTCCTTTTTTCAATACGACAATTTGTTTTTTATCACCGCTGATTAAAGTTGTTTTTCCTCCATTTTTAGAAAAAACTGTTACTTTTTTTACTGCTTTGTTACTCCATTCCATTTCGATTTCAAATCCTCCTCGGGCACAAAGCCCTTTTACAGAACCGGTTTCCCAGGCGTCCGGAAGAGCAGGAAGTAATCGGATTTCGTTTTCATCAGACTGAACTAGCATTTCGGCTACTGCTGCAGCACCTCCAAAATTCCCATCAATTTGAAATGGCGGATGTGCGTCGAATAAATTCGGGTACGTTCCACCTCTTCTTGGCTTTTCTGTTTTCTTCCCATCAGGATCAACGTAACGTAGTAATTCACGGTACATTTTATAAGCTCTGTTTCCGTCTAAAAGTCTGGCCCAAAGATTAATACGCCATCCTTTTGACCAACCTGTAGTTTCATCCCCTTTTATCTCTAAAGTTGTTCTGGCAGCATTGGCCAACTCAGGTGTTGTTAAAGGCGAAATATGATTCCCGGGAAACAATCCAAATAAATGAGATTGGTGACGATGTTTCGGTTCTTGGTCTTTCCAGTCAAAATACCATTCTTGTAAATTTCCAGCTTTACCAATTTGGTAAGGATATAATTTTGAAAGTGCCTTTTCAAGTTTCATTCTAAATTCAGCATCAGTATTTAAAACTTTAGAACCTTCAATTGCATTAGAGAAACACTGTCTAATCATGGCTAAATCTGCACTACCACCATACAAAGTCGCACCCACATAACCACTTGGAGTAATATACATGTTTTCGGGAGAAGTAGACGGAGAAGTAACTAAATTACCATTCTTATCTTCAACCAACCATTCTAAACAAAATTGTGCTGCTCCCCGCATTAAATCATAACCTTCATTTTTAAGGTAATTTAAATCCTGAGAAAACAAATAGTGTTCCCAAATATGCGTACTCAACCAGGCACCTCCCATATTCCAACAAGCCCAGTTAGGATCTCCGCCACCAAAATTTCCAACAGGATTACTCATTGCCCAGATATCAGAATTATGAGCCACCGCCCAGCCATTCACTCCATAAAAAGTTTTTGCTGTTATTTTGCCAGTTTCAGAAATGTTTTTTATAAAACTCAAAAGAGGCTGGTGTAGCTCAGAAAGATTTGTATTTTCTGCCAGCCAGTAATTCTCCTGAACATTGATGTTTGTGGTATAATTACTGCTCCAGGGCGGACGCATGTAAGGATTCCAAACACCTTGCAAATTAGCGGGTGCACCTAATGTCCTGGAACTACTTATAAGTAAATATCGTCCATATTGAAAATAAAGAGTCTCTAAATTTTTATCTTCTTCACCATTTGAATAACGTAATAAACGCTCGTCTGTAGGCAAATTAGGAGCAGTGGTTTTTCCTAAATCCAAACTAACTCTTTTGAATAATTTTTGGTAATCTAGAATATGAGCTTTTTTTAATGACGTATATGATTTAGAAATAGCTTTCGCCATATTTTCAGCTGCAATTGCCTTATCATCTAATCCTTCTGTTCTAGGATTTTTATCAAAACCATTAAAACTTGTAGCTATAGAAACAAAAATCAAAGCTTCTGTTGCATTTTTTACGCCAATTTTATTATCTGAAGTAATAACAGAACCACCCGTATTTTTAATCTGAACCAAACTTGTAAAACGAGTCCCTCTATTTTCATCAAAAAGGATTGGATTAGCACTTTCAACATAACTTGGTTCTGCATGATAAGGGGCATAACCATTAATTTTTAATTGATTACTACTAGCATCCGTTTTAAATTTCAATAAGCTTTCAAAATCTATTAAAAAATTCAGTTTGTTCTTTTTATCAGATGTTATTTTAATAACCATGATTTGATCAGGGGCTGAAACAAAATATTCACGAGTATATTTTACATTATCAATTTCATAATTTACTTTTGAAACTGCATCATTTATATCTAATTCCCTGTAGTAATTAGTGGCTTTAGTACCTTCTTTAAAATGCGAAATATGCATTGTCCCAAGTGGCGAAAAAGACTGAGAATAAGATCCTTCTAATTTTTTATTTAACTCATCCGCTAACTTATAGTCTTCATTCTTTAATGCTGCCCTTATAGCAGGTACATTTTTATAAGCTTCAGGATTCATATTGGCATTTACGGGTTCACCCGACCAAAGCGTGATGTCGTTCAGATAAATTTTATCTGAATTGACTCCGCCAAAAACGGTCGCACCCATTTTTCCGTTTCCTAAAACGAGGCTTTCTTCAAAATATTCGGCAGGCTTATTGTACCATAAAACATGATTGGATTGTGCTGTTGCATTCTGGAAAAAAAGAAGACTCCACATCCTACGATTATTTTTTTAATGAAATTGGAATTCATTTACAGGTTTTTTGATTTAACTTAATGTATTGTCCATTCAGATTGGATGTGCAATATAATACCTTTTTGCAGTAAGTAGCCCTTCAATCCTACCAGTTATTGAGAATACAGGTGCTACGTGAGGTTTTTCTTCATTTAAACAATCATTTCATCAGAGTTCATTGACCTTCTTTTGAAGCAACTGCCAAGCCGTAAGGCTATCCGGCAAAAAGAAAGATTCAGACTCTTGCCGGATATTGTACCGCTATTTACTCACCTGATATTTTTCATTTACTGTAATCATTTCCCAATTATCGGTTCTGAATGGAGATGCAGGAAATTTTTCTTTGTTGAATAAATTGATATTCGTATCGTCATCTGCCCAACCGTAATGCACGGCAACTGGATTTTTTACATTTTCGCTTGAAACGATTACTTTATTGTCTTTGATTATCGCTTTCGCGGAATGAAAAACTTTGTCTGCACCGGCAATTTCGAATCCTTTTAATTCATTGTTGTTTGGCGTTGATAATCCGCTGCCGATGTTGTCGAAAGTGAGTATAATTTGGTTACCTTTTATTTCCTCGGATTTATAAGTTGGTCCGCTATGAACCTGTTTTTTACCGTAAATATCGTTCATCGCAATGGCCGCCAAACGCAAACCAATATCTTGTTTGTTGGTTGGGTGAATGTCTTTTGCGTTTCCAATATCGGTTGTTACAGCCATTCCGGTGTTTGGCAATTTTAAAGTTTCAGATTGTGCTTCGCGAAGTTCTGCCCAACGGCTTCCTTTTTGACTGTTTCCTCCAAATTCGTCAAAAGTCGATAGTTGAACGAAATAAAAAGGGAAATTTCCTTGTTTGAATTTGGTTCTCCAATCGTTGATCATTAATGGAAATGCTTTTTTGTATTGTTTGGCTCTCCAAACATTCGCTTCGCCCTGATACCATAAAACACCCTGAATAGCATACGGAACCAACGGATTTACCATCGCGTTGTATAATAATGACGGATAACTATTTGGCGACAGAGCTGTTTTTACGGCAATCACTTTAAATTTCCATTTTCCGTCAAGCGGAATAATTTTAGTCCCGAGAGTTATTTTTAAATCGGAAGATTCTCCATAAATTCCGCCACCTCCTCCGGTATCGACTATTCTTATTGAGATTACGTTTGTTCCTTCTCTTAAAATATTGGAAGGAATTGTATACACTCTTTTAGTATCATAAACAGTATTTTTTCCGACCTCTATTCCATTTACATAGGTGATATCCTCATCGTCAATTTTTGAAAGACTTAAAACGGCTTTATTTTTAAGATCTTCTGCTGAAAGCGTTATCGTTTTTCGCATCCAGACGACACCGTCTAAATTTCCCAAAGGCTGGTTTTCCCATAGGTCTGGTGTATTTAATTCGCCCCAATTCGAATCATCGAATGTTGTTTCTTTAAAAGAAACTTCATTATCTGCATTTACAGGTGTACCCTGAATTTTTTCGACCCTTTCTTTCATTTTTACGGCATACAACTTTGAAATTGAATCTACGTCCATAACCGGCAGATCGGTAATCATTGCTTTAAAATCAGGACTATTTAAAAATGCTTCACGGCTTGTCCATGTTTCAACGTTGGTTCCACCCCAGGAAGTATTAATGATTCCGATTGGGATTTTTAGTTCTGAATATAATTTTCTGGCGAAATAATAACCAACGGCTGTAAAGTTACCGACATTTTCTTTGTTGGCGACTTCCCATTTTCCTTGCTTTAAATCGTCTTTCGGAGTACCGCTTAAATCTTGTGCGACACCAAAATGACGAATCATTGGATAATTAGCATCTGCAATTTCTTTTTCGGCGTTCATGGTTTTAAAAACCTGAAATTCCATATTCGATTGTCCGCTGCAAATCCAAACTTCGCCAACCAAAACATTTTTGATGGTGATTTTATTTTTTCCAATAATGATCAATTCAAATGGTCCGCCTGCTTTTTCAGCATTTAAATTTACTGTCCATTTTCCGTTTTTATCGGCTGTCGTTTTCTTGATTTGTTTGTTGAAATGGATTTCAATATTTTCATTTGCATCGGCAAAACCCCAAACTGGAATTTGTTTGTCTCTTTGAAGCACCATTCCGTCAGAGAATATTAAAGGCATTTTCACATTAGCATTAGACAAAATACTAATTATCAATAAAATAAAAACATTTAACTTTTTCATTTTTCTATTTATTAAATGATTTAAACCAGATAAGTGATATAAGTAAATTTAAGTAGATGAAAATCAAAAACTTAAAATACCTTATATCACTTATGTTGTTTTCAAAAAGATTTTTTACAGTAATCCTTCTTTTAAAGCGGCTAAAGCTTTGGTATCAAAAACAGTATTGTCTGCTCTGTTAAAAATTCCGAAACCATTATTTCCTATACTTCCTTCATCCCAATAAAAAGGTAATAATCCGTTTGCTTTGGCTGTTTTTACGACCGTTTTTAAATAATAAGCTCTGGAGTTCAAATGTAAAGTTAAAGCATCTCCCGTCAACGTCGTTCTTCTGATTGCTCCAAATTCGCCCAAAAGAACTGGAATTCCTTTGTCTACAAATTGGGTTTTCATTAATTTGAAGTTCTTTTCTAAATCGGCTTCTTCTCCCCAAGTTGCATTTCTATCAGTATCGGTTGTGGAATGAAAGCCCGCTCCCCAATAATAAAACATTTTACCCCAAGTTTCGTCTTTAGTCAAACCTCCGAAATTCCAAGGTGAATAATAATGCACCTCAACCATCATTCGGCTTGCGACTTTATCGGTTGGCAATGTAGTCATTAATTTGTTTGTTTTTTCGATATCGGTTGTCGGACCTTGAACTACCAAAGTTCTGTACGCATTTTTCCCTCCTGTGGAGCGAACAGCATCGATAAAAGTTTGGTGATATGAATTTAAAACCGCCATTTGAGCAGCGTCTTCTACCGCTGGTTCGTTGGCACTTGCAAAAAGCAAATGTTCGTCAAAGCCTCTTAAGTGCGTTGCTATTTGTTCCCAAAAAGCTTTTTGTTTGGCATTGTTTTCTTCTTTTTTGGCCTCGGTAATATTGTTTTCTAACCAGCCGCCGTCCCAGTGAATATTCACCAAAACATACATATCATTATCTACACAATATTGAATCACTTCTTTCACGCGGTTCAACCAATCGGTTTTGATTTTTGCTGTAGCTGCATTTTCTAGATTTTGATTCCATGAACACGGAATTCTTATCGCATTAAATCCGTTTGCTTTTACAGCGTCGATTAAGGCTTTTGTTACTTTTGGATTTCCCCAAGCAGTTTCACCTCCCGTTGCTTCTAAAGTATTTCCGATATTCCAGCCCAATTTGATTTTTGCTGCCAATTGAACTGCCGAACTTCCCATTCCAGAGGCATCTGCTGCAATTGGATTGGTATTATAACTTGGATATAAACCAATCTCAATGGGCACTTTCTCTTCCTGTGTATCCGAACTGCAAGCCCAAATACTTAAGAAAGAAAAACATAAAAAAACACTCAGAAAACAACTTTTTACCATGTTTCTCATTTTATTTGATTGTTATAACAATTTCTTTTTTAATATCTCTTGAAGAAGTTCCAACTTTAATGGTATATTTTCCAGGTTCCACTGTCCATTTTTTAGCAGCGACATCGTAGTAAGCCAATTCTTTTACTGGCACTTTGATCGTCACTTTTTCTGAACTTCCAGCTTTTACATCTGCTTTTTTGAAACCTTTTAATTCTTGCGCTGCACGAGTGATTTTAGAATCAGATTTTGAAGTATATAATTGAACTACTTCTTTTCCGTCTATTTTTCCAGTGTTTTTAACGTCAACTGTAACTTCAATTACATCGTTTTGAGCGTACGAATCTTTATTTGCTTTTGCATTATCAAGCGCAAATATCGTGTATGATAATCCGTAACCGAAAGGATATAATGGCGCTACGTTTTTAGTGTCAAACCAACGGTATCCAATTAAAATTCCTTCAGCATAATTTACCGCTTTGTCTCCAGGGAAACTGTTTGTAGCGTGCGCAGGAGAATCTTTTAATTGTTTAGGCATTGTCCAAGGTAATTTTCCTGACGGATTTACTTTTCCTAAAATCACATCAGCCAAAGCATTTCCGCCTTCAGAACCATTAAACCAGCTCCACACTAAAGCAGAAGATTTTTGGCTGACTTCATTAATATCAAATGGAGCACCGGCAATCATCACCACAATTGTTTTTGGATTTACAGCCAATACTTTTTTGATCAATTCTTCTTGTCCAAAAGGCAAGTGTAAATCTCTTCTGTCTGAAGCTTCTGTTTCGTAATCACGGTTCGAACCCGCAAAAATGATCGCAACATCTGAGTTTTTAGCAGCTTCTACGGCTTCCTTAACTTTTGCATCGTCTAATTTATCAATTGTAACTGGTCCTGTAGAAGTAATATTTCCTAAGTTCCCTTTATTTTTCTCATCGTAACGCTCTAAATATCCTTCAGCATAATTGATTTTTACTGATGAAGGCAATCTGTTTTTAAGACCTTCCAGAGGCGTAACTTCTCTTTTTGTTTTTACTCCAGCACCAAATCCACCAAGAGCATTTTTCTTAGTCGCATTATTTCCGATAACGGCGATTGATTTTACTCCGTCTAATTTTAGCGGAAGCGCATTATTTTCATTTTTCAATAAAACAATTGCTTCGGCAGCAATATCATAAGCGTCTTTGTAATGTGCTTCGGTTGCGATACTTCCTTTTGCACGCGTCCCGCCACCCATTGCTTTTATATGAAATAAACCACGTAAAATACGTTTTACGTGAAGATCAATTTCTTTTTCTGAAACTTCTCCAGATTTAACCGCAGCAATTAATTTATCGGCTAAGAAAAATTTGTTGAACGGTTTTGGCGTTCCCATTTCAATATCTAAACCATTTTTCAAAGATTTTGCTGTTGAATGCACCGCGGCCCAGTCAGAAACTACAATACCTTTGAATCCCCATTCGTCGCGAAGAATTTTGTTCAGCATATAATCGTTCTCACATAAATATTCACCTCTAAATTTATTGTAAGCGCCCATAATGCTGTACGCTTTTCCTTCTTTTACCGTTGCCTCAAAAGCCGGAAGGTAGATTTCGCGAAGTGTTCTCTCGTCAATCTGAACATCAACAAAATCACGATTCGTCTCTTGATTGTTTGCTGCATAATGTTTTACACAAGCCATTACATCTTTTTCCTGTAAACCAACAACCAAAGGCACAGCGATTTTTTTATTCAAAAACGGATCTTCCGACATGTATTCGTATGTTCTTCCTCCAAGCGGTGTTCTTACCATATTGATCGCTGGCGAAAGGAGCATATCTTTGTCTCTTGCGCGTAATTCTTCTCCTAAACTAGTTCCAAAAGTATGTGCCATTTCTGCATTCCAAGTTGCTGCTAAAGCACCTCCTGCCGGATAATACGTTGCAAAATCGTTTGTCCATCCTGCCGGAGCCCAATTGTCTCTTGAAATTTCTTCGCGAACTCCCAACGGACCATCAGCCATTTTTAATTCTGGAATTCCCAGACGTTTTACACCTGCATTGGCAAACATACTGTTCCCGTGAAGCATTCCTATTTTTTCTTCTAATGTCATCTGCGAAATCAGTTTATCGATTTCTGCATCATGATCTGTACTGATTTCTTTCCCAACATATTCTTCAGTCTGGCTGGAATTTGAAGCTGAAGTTTGTGTCTCATTTTTACAAGAAGTAAAAAATGCAAAAACCAAAGCTGCAGAAAGGTATATCATTTTGTTTTTCATAGATAGTTAGGTTCTTTTTATTTAAAGATTTGATTCCTGACTCAGAATCTTTAAATACAGTTAATATTACTTTTATGTTTGTGGTTTTAATTATTGTTTGATTAAATTCAGCATTACAACATCATTTTCATTGATTTTGAATTCTCTGCTGAATGTTCCTTTTGCATCAATTGTGATTTTTTCTGTTGAAATTGGCGCTCCATTATTTTTATCTTTTATGGATTTTACTTGTTCACGGGTTAGCTGACTTGGTTTATTCATCGACAGATAATCTGCGTAAGCGTCATTTACTTTATAACCAACTTTATATATTTCTAATAGATATTTTCCTTTCTGTATCCCATCAATCTCCACTTTTACTTTTCCTTTTTCTTTTGATGGAAGATCCTGAATGTAATAAGTTTGGTTCCAAACTTTATCGCCTGGATGCGTATTCGTAAAATCCCATAATAAAACTTGTACATCGCCTTTTGCATTTTTGGAAGTCCACGAAGCTTTATCGCTGTTTTGAAGTTCTATTTCTCCTAATTTATTCATTAAATAATACGAGAAATAAGCTGGTTTTTTAATTCCCTGCGTATTCAACAATCCGAAACCACCGTGAAAAGGGGTAAATCTTGGACCAGCTTCTTCAAAAATATCAGTAAAAACCCAATATGACATGGAGTTTGCTGCATTTCCAACTTGTTTTAGTTTTTGCAGAATATATGCTGCCGAATGATAACTGTCGTGAATTGGATCTGATGGCGTATAAGAGGAACTCCATTCGGTATAATGCAATTCAAGATTTGGTTTTGCCGATTCTGCAATCTGCTTACGCGAATTAATAACATCTCCGTTGACACTATTTACGTCTGGGCTCAAAACTGTTCCAGAAGTCCCGAATTCGTCCAAATATCCTTGGTTTACACCATAGGTATGTGTCGAAATAAAATCTAATGGAACATTATTTTTAGCACAAAAAGCAATTGTTTCCGGAACCCAGCCTGCGCCTGCTGTTGCTGGTCCGCCGACTTTATATGCAGGATTTACAGCTTTTATGCCGCGGGCTGCATAATCGTATAATTTAAAATACTCTTGCTGTGTTCCTGTCCAGAAACCTGGTGTTAAATTTGGTTCATTCCAAACTTCAAAATACCATGTTTTTACTTCTTCTGCTCCGTAACGTTCTGTAAAATGTGCGGTTAGATTTTTAATTAAATCTTCCCATTTTTTATAATCTTTTGGAGGTGTTACGTTTCCCTTCCACCAAAAAATAGTTTCTTTTCCGCTTGCTAACGCATTAGGCATAAAACCTAATTCAACAAAAGGTTTCATTTTCAGACTTACAATGTAATCAAACAGAACGTCTACGTATTGATAATTGTATTCTGGATTTCCTTTGTTGTCTTCACGGTAAACGGCCATATCATCTGACAATAAACCATGAAAACGGATGTATTTAAAATCGCATTCTTTTTTAACCAATGCCAATTGTTGCTGCCAGTCGGCTCTCAAACCTTCGTTTGCTCTTCCGGCACCAATGCATTCTTTAAACATGGTGTTTAATTTTCCAGCAGTTTTATTGAAATCTACTTTTATGGTTCGATTTTCAGCATTATTGTTTTGTCCAATGATTTGGATTGAATGAATTAAAACCAAGAGTATTAAAATTCTTTTCATCTGAAAATGTTTTTTATCCTAACAGGTTTTCAAAACCTGTTAGGTATTTATTTTACCTAATCTAAAAGCTTCTTTAATTGAATATGATATTGATACCTAACAGGTTTTGGAAACCTGTTAGGATATTAAATCTAAATAGTTATATTTTTTTAAATCTCACTGCCCCACCGCCAGCTCCGCCTAATTTCAATTGTAATTTATCTGAAGCTTTTACAGTTTTTTTCGAAATTGCTACCGCTTCTGGATTATGCGTTTGATCTGTTCCTTCGGCATCAACATAAATCTGCGCTTCGTAAGTTGCACTTGGATCTAAGAATGATAATGAAACTTCTACATTTCTAGGTTTTTCATTGGTCAAGGTTCCTAAATACCAGTCAGCGCTGTTTCTGTCTTTTCTTGCAGTTGTGATATATTCACCAATCTTTCCTTCTAAGATTTTAGTATCTTCCCAATCTGTTGGTACATCTTTTAAGAATTGCAACGCTGGTTTTCCTTCGTAATTTTCTGGAAGATCGGCCAGCATTTGAATTGGAGAATAAATCGTAACGTACAATGCTAATTGCTGTCCAACTGTTCCCTGAATTCTTTTTCCGGGATAACCTTGTTTGACCTCAACATCAAAAATTCCTGGTGTAAAATCCATTGGACCAGAAAGTAATCTTGTAAACGGAATAATACTTAAATGGTTCGGCGGATTTCCTTCGCTCCAAGCGTTATATTCTTGTCCGCGTGCTGCTTCTCTCGAAACCATATTTGGAAAAGTTCTTCTTTCTCCCGTATCTTTTATCGATTCGTGGTATAAAACCGCTAAATCATATTGTGCAGCTTTTTCTAAAATATATCTGAAATAGTTTACTCCAAACTGCCCAAAGTGCATTTCTTTCATATTCAATTTAGAACCTACGTGACCGATTTTTACGGTATGGATTCCTAGTTTTTTATATAAAGCAAAACCTTCGTCAACTTCTTTTAAGTAGTTAATTAAGTTGGAACCTGTTTCGTGGTATCCGATTAATTCAATGTTCTTTTTCTTTCCATATTCCACTACTTTTTCTAAGTCGAAATTGTCTGCGTTTTTTGTAAAGCTGAACATGTGCATACGGTTTTCGTACCAACCCGGAGTCCAGCCTTTGTTCCATCCTTCGATTAATAAATGGTTGAAACCTTCTTTTGCTGTAAAATCAATATATTCTTCGGCGTGTTTGGTTGTTGCTCCTTGTTTATCACTTTCCCAGAAAGTATATTTCCCGATGTGCATTCCCCACCAAATTCCTAAGTATTTATAAGGCTTGAAATAACTTGCGGTATTCTTTAATTTGTTCGGTTCGTTTAAGTTTAAAACCAAATAAGAAGTAATCAATTCTCCCGGATTTTCTCCAATTTGAAGCGTTCTCCAAGAAGAAGTGAAAGTATCTTTTACGCGAACTTTCACACCGTCATGCCAAGGCACTAAATCCGATTTTAATTCTGTTCCTATATTGTTAACCAAAGTCATACTTGCAAAATCGATCAAGTTTGCTTCGTGGAAACTTAAAGCTAATCCGCTTTTGCTTTCAATTGTTAACGGAGTTAAAACGGTATCCAAAGTACTTACCGGCGCATCTTTGAAAAGATATTCGTCACGATTTTCTCTGTTTGCTGGAATCCACCATGCTTTTCCGTCTTCTTTTAAGTTGAAAGTCGTTTTTTCATCTGTAATGAAAATACTGTCTTTTACATTTTGTTTTGGATAAACATATCTAAAAGCGACTCCGTCATCGAAAGCACGAAACTGAATTTGTAATTTCCTTTTGTTGCCTGTTTTTTGCTGTAAATCGACTACCAATTGATTGTAGTGATTTCTAATATTTTTCTTCTCTCCCCAAACTTGTTCCCAAGTTTCATCAAACGTAGAAGTTTTGGCTCCTTTTATTTCAAAGTTTGAACTTAAATCTTCATTTCCTTTCAATACAAATCCCATATCAGACGGAGAAATCACTTCGGTTTTTCCGTGAGAAACTGCATACTTTGGAGCATTTTTTACCAGCTCAAATTTGATTTTATTCTTTCCGTTTGGCGATGCCAATTCGTAAGCGCTTTTCGTTTTTTGACTGTAGCCTATTGCTATCGAAAACAATACGGCTGGGAGAATTAGATAGTTTTTCATGTTTTTTGGTATTATATTTTTCTTGCCACAGATTAAAAGGATTATATGGATTTTAAAACTGTGGCTATATTTTTTAAACACATAGAATCATAGCTTATTAGAAACTTAAAAAAAGCGTTTCACTTGTTTAAACAAACATAGTTTCTATGTGTGAGAAACTAGTTTCTTTCCAACTCCTTTTATTTACAAACAAAAACCTATGTTTCTATGTGTTTAAATATTTTATTTTTTGCCACGAATTACACCAATTATCACCAATTTAATTCGTGGTAATTCGTGTAATTTGTGTTTAACTTTTTTATTTAATCCACTCGGTTTTAAAAGTGGTTTTTCCGTTTAATGGATTTGCAGCTACATCAAAATTGTTTCCAGTTTTGTTCACTTTTATTTCTTGTACTGCATCACCTTCTGGCAAAAATACTTTGGCTGTTGCCGAAGTGGTTTTATCGCTTGCATACACTTTTAAGGTCAATTTGCTCCAATCCATATCTTTTGTAGACTGCGCTAAACCAATATGTGGAATTGCAGTTCCATCTTTAATTAAAACTACGATTGGCACTTCGCCCGCTTTGATTTTATGCCATCCTGATTGGTATACTTTTTTAGTTTGGTAATCAATCCAAGTTCCTTCTGGAAGGTAAACATCTCTTTCTTCAACTTCTTCAAAAAGTGGTGCCACCAACATACTTGAACCAAATAAATATTGATTATCTACTAACCAAGCTCCCGGATCATTTGGATATTCTACAAATAAAGCACGCATCATTGGCAAACCTTTTTGAGAACTTTCTTTTGCTTGAGCGTAGATATATGGCATTAATTCGTAACGCATATTATCTGCTTTTCTAAATCCTTCCAAGAAATCTTTGCTGTACAACCAAGGTTCACGAGGCGGTTCTCCGTGGCTTCTTACGTGTGAAGTCAGCATTCCGAATGGTGTCCATCTTCTGTAAATATTCTCAGGAGATTTAGTTGCAAAACCTCCAACGTCATGACTCCAAAAGCTGAATCCGCTAAGACCTAAAGAAAGTCCGCCACGTAATTCTGCCGACATCGCGCCGTTGGTAGTTTCAGAATCTCCTCCCCAATGCAAAGGATAACGCTGTGATCCTGCCCAAGTACTTCTTGCCCAGATTAAAGTATATCCTTTTTCTTTCTGAGTGATTTCTGCAACCGCTTTATTGTAACGTAATGGGTATAGATTATGCTCGTAAAAACCTGTTCTTCCAGAATGGTAAATTCCGTCAGGCGGAGCTGCTTCTCCAAAATCTACTTTGAAAACTGCTACGCCTTCATCAAATAATTTTTTCAATTTTCCTTGGTACCAAGAAATTGTTTCTGGGTTTGAGAAATCTAAAACAGCATCTTCATACGGAAGGTTTCCTTTTCTATCTCTTACGGCTAAGTTTTTATCCATAATTTCAGGAAACAAGGTATTCTTTGGTGTGAAATAAGGCAATTGCCATAGACAAACCTGGAAACCATCTTTCTTTAAATCAGACATCATTTTTGTCGCGTCTGGGAAACGAGATTTTGCAAACTCGTAGTTGTTTCTCCAATCTACATCAAACCAGCCTGTATCGAAGTGAATAACATCGGTTGGGATTTTGTATTTACGTAAATCTCTGGCAACTTCACGTCCTTCTTTTTCAGAGAAATAAGTAATACGGCTCATCCAGAAACCGAATGACCAAAGTGGCGGCATTGCTGCTTTTCCAGTCAAATTCGTGTATTGATCTAAGATATCTTTTGGTTCTCCGATAAAGAAAAACAAATCGGCTTCGTCATCGCCAATATACATTTCGTTGGCACTTGAGAAATATTTTCCAAAGTCAACCGTAATTGGTGTTGAATGATGCATGAAAACTCCGTAACCACGGCTGCTCATGTAAAACGGAATTGGTTTGTACATGGTTTCATTTTGGATTCCGTTAGCGTCATCCGTCCATAAAACTACTTTTGAACCGCGTTTGTTGAATTGTGTGAATGATTCACCACAGCCAAATATTTTTTCATCTGGTTCTAAACTGAACGCCGCGCCCATACTTCTGGAATAATCGCTGTTTCTGCGAACGTAAGAAAATGGAAGTGTCGGCGTATATGTGTTTTTAAAGTCTGTATCGTGAAGTGTGCTTGTCAGTAATTTTCCTTTTTCATCGTAGATTTTTACGTGCCACGGTTTTGTCAAGATTTCAACTCTTCCATGTTTGCTAGCATAACTGTGACCGCCTTCGATTTTAGCATATTTCCATAATTCTGGGTGGTTTGGCGCAACGCCGTCAACCAGCATTAAAGATTCTTTTTGAGGATGAAATTGCGGTCCTGAAGTGGTTTTGATTCTAACTGTTCGATCTGAAACAAACTGAATTTCGAATGGCAAAACAGGAGATTCTGCATATTCTGTTGTTGGAAATTCGTTTGCTTTTTCCACATCTGGTTTCATCATCATGTTATTGAAAGCCTGACGCGTTTTATAATTGTATCTCAAATATTTGATCGTTCCTTTTCCTGTTGCAGGATCAAAAGAAGCCAATTCGTCTGCGAAATAAAAAGTATTCAGATAGTTCTGAAAATCTTTACTGATATCTATTGGTGCATTTAATACGTCTGCATTTTGGATTTGAGCATTAGCATTTGGAACAGCTAAAAATCCAAATATAACAGCAGAAAATAATGCGGTTAGTTTTGTGTTTTTCATTGGTTAATAATCTAGATGTTAGTTTATCCTAACAGGTTTCCAAAACCTGTTAGGTATTTATTTTTTTTAATATCTTAATTAAATATATTGATACCTAACAGGTTTTGGAAACCTGTTAGGATAGCGCAACTTATTATTCGGTTGTAATTACAATTGTGGATTGTTTCAATCCGTTTGCACTTGCGGTTAATTCCAATCTTCCTGATTTATCTCCAGATTGTACAATAACCAAGCATTTTCCAGCCAAAGCCGTATGTTTATTTCCTTTATACGATTCGTGACTAACTGGATCTCCACTGCAAACGCCTACGATTTTTCCGTTTCCTTTTAAAGAGAAGTTGATTTCGTTATTGGCATTTGGCGCTATCGTTCCATTAGCATCTAAAATATCTACGGTTACAAAAGACAAATCATTTTTGTCTGCTTTGATTGTACTTCTGTCTGCTGTCAGTTTTAATTGTGAAGGATTCCCAGCCGTTTTGATCTCTTTTTCTAAAACTACTTTTCCGTCTTTACGAGAAATGGCCTTTAGGGTTCCTGTTTCAAAAGGAATTCTCCACATTACGTGTAAATCATCCCCTTTTTTTACTTCTTTTTCCAACAGATTTTCCGTTTACAAAAAGTTCCACCTCATCAGCTTTATTGTAATATGCCCAAACATCAACAGTTTGTCCTGCTTTCCAGTTCCAATGCGGGAAAATGTGAAGAACGGTTTTGTCTGTCCATTCACTTTGGTACATATAATAAACATCTTTCGGGAAACCAGCTAAATCTACAATTCCAAAATACGAACTTACTGATGGCCATTCGTACGGAGTTGGTTCTCCGATATAATCGAAACCTGTCCAAACGTACATTCCAGCCAAGAAATCATGTTTTTTAATGACTTTCCAAGTTGCTTCGTGCGTAGATCCCCAAGGTGTCTGCACCTGATCGTAAGCCGAAACCGTATTTCCAGGATTTCCCCCTACAAATTTTTTATCCCAACTAACCGGCCATTTTTTGATGGTATCAGAAACCGCATCATAATATCCTCTTGTCTGTAAACCTGAAGTTGTTTCGGTTGCGATAAAAGGTGTATTTGGGAAGTTCTTTAGATGATGTTCGAATGTCTGATGCGCATAATTGTATCCAATTAAATCTAAAACTCCAGATCCAGCAAGCGGATTAATCGAAACATTCTTTTTCTCAAACTGCAAAGTCACTGCATCAATATTCATATTTACTGGTGGATTCATTCCCGCAGTAATTGGTCGTGTTTTATCATATTGACGTGTAATTGCTGCTAATTCTTTTGCAATTTCAGTACCTGTTTCGTTCCACTGCTCTGGAATTTCATTACCAATACTCCACATAAAAATACTAGCATGATTTCGGTCGCGTAACAACTGATCGATTAGATCTTGTTTGTGCCATTTGTCCCAATCGTTAGCATAATCGTATTTCGTTTTGTTTTGTTTCCACATATCAAAAGCTTCATCCATGACAATGAAACCCATTTTGTCGCAAAGCTGTAAAAGTTCTGGAGCAGGCGGATTGTGAGAGGTTCTGATTCCGTTTACCCCCATTTCTTTCAAGATTTCTAACTGGCGTTCGATTGCACGCGTGTTGATTGCAGAACCTAACGAACCTAAATCATGATGCATACAAACTCCTTTTATTTTGACTTGTTTTCCATTCAAAATAAAACCTTTGTTCAGATCGAATTTAAAATCTCTGATTCCGAAAGTCGTTTTGTATCGATCGATGATTTTATCGTCAAGCGAAATTTCCGTAACTGCCGTATACAGTTCTGGTTTTTCATCTGACCATAAAATCGGATTTTCAACATCGGCTGATTGCTTTAATGTCTGATTTCCGTTCGCATTGATTGTTATATCCTGAGTAACGGATGTTATTTTTTTGTCTTCTTTAAAAATAGTTGTAGTTATAACGGCTTTTTTATTTTCAGTATATTGATTTTGAATTGTTGTTTCAATATTTACTGAAGCTTTTTCTGCTGTAACTTTTGGAGTTGTTATGTAAGTTCCCCATTGGCCAACATGTAGTTTATCTGTAGTTTCGATCCAGACATTTCTGAAAATTCCTGAACCTGAATACCAGCGTGAATTGGGTTGTTTTGAATTGTCAACCTTAACAATTATTTCGTTGCTTTTATCTCCGTAATTTAAGTAAGGAGTAATCTCATATTGAAAACCAATGTATCCGTTCGGACGTTTTCCTAGATAATGTCCGTTTACCCAAACTTCACTGTTTCTGTAAACGCCATCAAAAGTGATTGAAGTTATTTTTGTGCTGTCTTCTGCAGCTACTTTGAATGTCTTTTTGTACCAGCCTAAACCCCCGCTTAGTGATCCTCCGCCATATCCGGCCGGACTTTTTTCATCAAATTTCCCTTCAATGCTCCAATCGTGAGGAACGTCTAAGGTTCTCCATTTTGTTGAAGTTCCGATAGTGTCTTTATCTACAAGACTGTCATTAAGGTGAAAACTCCAATCTGAATTAAAAGAAACTTTTCGATTATTAAAATCAGAACTTTTTTCGTTGCAGCTGAAAATTGCAAAAAGTCCTAAAATGAGAAGTGTTTTTAAAAAATTCAAATTTTTCATGTTTCTTTTATAATGATTAGTAGAAATAAATTTAACCCATAATTATCAACTAATTACCGAAATGCAAATTATTATTTTTGATGTCTGTATTGTTGTATTTTTTAGTCTTAAACTGATTTAATTTTGTCAAAAAATAGTAAGACATCCCTAAACACACTCTTTTTAAATAAAATATTAAAATAAGATTGTATTTAGAGATGACTTAATTATAAAAAGTGGTTTAAATTAATTACTCAAAACAAAGTGGAAAACCATATATTCACTCTTATTTGGATCTCTTTTACCAAACCAGATATCAGTAACTACATTTCCTGTTTTTGCAGTTTTCACGATTTTCCATTTATTATCTGCTGTAGTAGAAACTGTTGACGATGAATTTCCAATTGGAAATGAAGGAGAAATACCGCTAAAAGTTATGATATTAGTTCCGTCAGTACTTGTTGTATAGGTACCTGATTTTTCTACACCATTACTATCTACAGTTTTTATCGTACCATTGTCTGAGAAACTTATTTTGTTTTTAATAACGCTGGCCTGATCTGCTGCTGTATATCCTGCCCAACCCGGATAATCCCCCACAGTATTCCATGGATTTAAAAATGCTCCTGTTAGATCTGTCCAGTTAAAAGGGCTGTCTTTGCTTAATGTCCATGTTTTAGTGGTTGTAGTTGTAGTCGCTAATAAATCATCAACTGTTCCCCCATTTAGGTCAATTGCTGGGTTCGGATCCGGAACATCTTTTGGCACCCAGTTATCACTGTACTCTTTTGATATAAAATTAAAAACAAATGTTGCAGCACTTTCACAACTAGTTTTTCGTAAAACACCAACTTGTAATGTATTTTCAGTTAATGACATAATTTTCATTGATTGCCAGTTATCTACACAGTTTTCATTTTCATTAGGGTGTAATATGGTAGCGTTTGAAGTCGTTAAAGTTTTAGCATTAGCATCTAAAAAGTAGGTTCCTGATTCCTGACCATATTTTGGACTCATTAAATGATTTGTTGTTAAAAATGGCCCACCATCCAAACTAAAAGTCATAGTACCGTAATCCCCTTTAGCGGCAATCCATTGATTACCTTTCCATTCCGGAAGCCAACTCCAACAATCTGTACCGTAACATCCTTTATCACCACCTTCAAACCATGCATTATCGGTACCGTAATAGTACATTGGTCCAATAAAATATTTAGAAATACCATCTGCATTTAAATCTAATACCCAGGTTTTTGATTTTCCAACGCCGCCAGTAAGTAGATTCCAAAGAGGATCATCTACATAGCTTAAGTTATCCTGAG
The DNA here is from genome assembly GCF_029625295.1 of Flavobacterium gyeonganense. Taxonomy (NCBI): domain Bacteria; kingdom Pseudomonadati; phylum Bacteroidota; class Flavobacteriia; order Flavobacteriales; family Flavobacteriaceae; genus Flavobacterium; species Flavobacterium gyeonganense. Next base: position 1,830,387 of record NZ_CP121112.1, read on the forward strand.
TAACCGTAACAGTATAAGGATCTAACTCTACAATACCTCCGCCGGTTACTGCCTTGATTTTAATAGTATAGTTTCCTTTAAAAGCATATTTTACCGTTTCAGTAGCTTTATTTGATTTACCTGTACCATAATCCCATGTTAATACAACTCCCGGCGTTTTATTTGTAAGTATCACTGTATTCCCTCCCGGATCTACTGCAAAATCCTGTTTTATTTCAAAATCAATATCCGACTTATCAGTCACAGCATCCAGTGAATAGGTATCTGGTGAACAAGATGACATTAGGAATACCAGTGTCAAAAATGTTGTAATTATTATTTTAATATTTTTCATTTCTTTAGTTTTTAGTTAAAATTACCAGCCGGTATTTTGTTTTAAAACATTTCCTGACAAGGTGATCTGTGTATTAGGAATTTGCTGTAATCCTTTTGTTTCCTGAATTTTAGCTGCCGATATTGTTTTTGTAGTAGCAACACCACCGCTTAATAAGGTCGTTGTTTCAGCAATAGTAGATGATGCTTTACCAATTCCCTGACGTAATAAATCCCAATATCTGACTCCTTCTAGAGCAAATTCTAAATGTCTTTCATTCATTATATTATCCTGAGTAACCGCAAGAGGAGTAAAATTAGATTTGTATGCCCTTTGTCTCACCTGATCAAAATATGACTGGGCGCTTCCGCTTCCTAATTCAGCTGCCATTAATAAAACATCAGCATATCTCAATACTACGTAATCCTGAAACTGGCTAATATCCCAAAACTGGCTTCCTAAAACGATAGGAAGTTCTTTTCCATCCTTATCAATCATTGGACAATATTTTTTATTGTAATAGCCAGTATATTCTCTTTGACTGTTTATTTTATTAAATGCTATATTTTCTTCATCAATACCAATTATTGTTGCCGCACGTCTTGTATCATTAGCATCATAAGCACTCCATAATTTTGAATTTACTGTTACTCCCCATCCATGTGCATATGGATAAGATGAAAATTCTCTCATGCCGAACAATACAAGCCAATGATTCCCATCCGTATTACCGTTATAATCACTTGTATAAGTATATTTTATAGAAAATATGAATTCTTTATTACTTTCACCTGCATATTTTTCAACCGAAGCAGCCGGCCATAGAGTAGAAAAATCATCTACTAACCCATGTCCGCTACCTGAAATTACATCTTCTAAATGTGCTAAAGCCTGAGCCTTTGTTACTACACCAACTAAATCTGTTTTTCCGTAATATCCTGTATAATATAAATAAACACGGCCTAGTAAAGATTTTGCTGCCCATTTAGTGATTCTTCCATTGGGTACAGAATTGTATGCCGCTGTTGGCAAATTATTTGCTGCAAATACTAAATCTTCTGCAATTAATTTATAAACATCTTCGGGTGATGCCTGAGGAACATTTTCTGTGGTAGGAGCTGTCAATAGAGGTATATTTCCCCACAAACGTATCATTTCAAAATAGATATAAGCTCTGATAAATTTGGTTTCAGATTCGTAAGTATTTCTTAAAGCAGTGTCCCCTTTCCAGTCAATCTGATCCATTTTCATCAGGAAAACATTGCAACGATATAACGCCTTATAATAACTTTTCCAGTTTTCGTTAAACAAATCTATATCAGATGGGGAACGGCTCTTATCAAATTCATCTACCAATGCATAATTGTAACCATCGGAGGCACCGGTTCCTCCAAAACAATCATCAGACATTACCTCGCTCATTACAGGAATACCGAGTCCCGAAGCTCCTGTTGCTACCTGCAGACCATCATAACAACCTACTAATGCACTGTAAGCATCCTCTGTTGTTTTATAAAAATTAATATCCGTTTGTTGTGTTAAAGGTTCTGTTTCTAATTCACAGGAACCCAAAGACAATAAACTCAAACAGAAAATATATAAATAGGTATTTTTCATTATCGTATTTATTAAAGTTTAACATTTAATCCCAACATGTATGTCCTAGGTCTTGGATAATATCCAACATCAACGCCTGATGAAAACTTTTGGTCATCATTTGAAGAACCAAATCCAATTTCAGGATCCATACCGTCATATTTCGTAAAAGTGTAAAGGTTTAATACAGAAAAGTAAATCCTGAACTGACTTGCAAAAAATGATTTGGAATGATTCATTTTAGCTAAATCAAACCCTAATGTAACGGTATTGATTCTTAAGAAATCACCGTCCTGCACGTATAAGTCTGAAAATTGTGTAAAGTTTCTATTGTCTTCTGTTACCCTTGGTATTGTATTCGAAGACCCTTCGCCATGCCAGCGGCTTAATATTCTTGAAGTATAATTTCCATAAGCTCCGGATTGGTTTCTGTAAGATTGTACTATCTGGTTTCCTGCCACACCATTTGCCATCAATGAAAAGTCAAAAGCTTTATAATTTGCTGATAAAGAGAACCCAAATGTAAAATCAGGATTAGGATTTCCGATACTTGTTTTATCTGAAGCGTCTATTTTATCATCGCCGTTTGTATTTACATAGATGATATCTCCGGGAGCTGCTGTAGGCTGTAACACTACGCCATTTGCCGATTTATAATTATTAATTTGTTCCTGATTCTGAAAAACACCTCCGGTTTTATATCCCCAGAAATAACCCAATGGGAATCCGTTTTGTGCTCTGTAAAATTCACCTGAATTGTCATAAAGTTCATTATTCAATCCGTGGATAATACCATCAACATTGGGTATCTGACCAACCGTGTTTTTATTGTAAGCACCGTTTGCACTAACACTATAATTAAAATCACCAATTTTGTTTTGATAATTAAGGCTTAACTCAACCCCTTTGTTAACCACATCTCCGCCATTTATAAAAGGAGGATTAGCCCCGGCAGTTGCCAAAACTGGTGCCAGAATCAGCCAGTCTTTATTTGTTTTTTGATAAATATCAAAAGTGACACCTAAAGCATTGTTTAAAAATCGGGCATCCAAACCAAGATTTATTTGTTCAGAAGTCTCCCAATGTAAATCAGGATTTGAATATCTTTCCGGATAAGCCCCAGGTGTAAGAGTTCCTTCTTTATCTCCGAAAATATAGTTTGTATTGTTAGATTTCATTACAGCTAAATATTGGAAGTTACCAACAGCCTGATTTCCAACCTGACCCCAGCTTGCTCTTAATTTTAGAAAATTAAGAGCCTGTGAATCTTTCAAAAAAGCTTCATTAGACATTACCCAACCAGCAGATACTGATGGAAAATAACTCCACTGGTTTCCGGGAGAAAATTTTGAAGATCCATCTGCTCTTAACGTTGCGTTCAACAAATAGGTTTCTTTAAAATTATAATTCAGTCTCCCAAAATAAGACATTAATAAGTTTTCTTCTTTTTTACCCTTAATGGTTATTTTAGCTCCTTCTTTATTAGTAGTATTATCAATCCAGGCATGCTCTAAATCGTTAAAAACAGAATCTGCATTATTTGCTTCTACAGAAGTTCCTGCATAGTTAATATATGAGGTTCCCGCTATGGCTTCAAAATGATGATTCCCGGCTAAATCGAATTTATATCCGAGTAAATTATCCCAGGTAATGCTTCTGTTTTTGCTCATGTTTTGATTCACTTTATCAAAAGCAGTGTTTGCATAAATAGACAATCTATAAACAGGAGTATAAGAATGTCCTTCAGACACATAGTAATCAAGACCTAAAGTCGTCTTAAATGTTAAATTTTTTATGGGTTCAACCTGTAGATAAACATTACCGAGTAATTTTTGATTATTACTTTCATTTTGATTGGTATAATCCATTAATGCATAAGGATTTGCAATACCGGCAAGCCATGGTTGGCTGTCTTTTGTAGTATCATAATAATTACCTGCAGCGTCATACATTGGTAATAATGGATTTACCTGAAAAGCACTTCTTAAGGAATTATTATACTGATTTCCAACACCAACACCATTTTTGTCAACGTAAGCAAAACTTAGATTCTGACCCAGAGTAAGTACATCTTTATAGAGTTTATGTTCTGAATTGAATCTGAAATTGTAACGTTCATAGTTCGATAAATCCTTTCCTCCAACAATTCCTTCCTGTCCTAAATAAGACAATGAGGTAGAATAAACAGAAGTCTCAGAACCTCCTGAAGCACCGAATGAAAAGTTTTTAGTAGCTGCATTATCCGTCAGCATTTTATCCATCCAGTTCGTACCTTTTCCTAATGCATTTATCTCATCATTAGTGAAGTAAGGATTTTTACCAGAGTTTACTGCCGCTTCATTTATAATAACCGCATATTCTCTCGCATCTAACAAGTCCACTTTTCTGGCTACTGACTGAACTCCATAATACTGATCAAAAGTAATTTTCCCCGGAGAACCTCTCTTTCCTTTTTTGGTTGTTACCAAAACAACTCCGTTTGCGGCTTGCGAACCATAAATGGCTGATGAAGCAGCATCTTTCAGAACAGAAATAGATTCAATATCAGAATTGCTCAAATACGTGATATCACCCGTAAGAATACCATCAACTACGTAAAGCGGGTTGCTTCCTCCAGTAGTACCTAAACCTCTTATAACTACATTCAATTTCTCCCCAGGCTGCCCTGAAGTAGAAGTAATCTGAAGTCCTGCTGCCTGTCCCTGAAGTCCCTGAAGTGCATTGATTGTATTGGTTTTTGCCAGATTTTCACCATTTACCTGCGTAATAGCACTTGTTACTGTTGTTCTTTTTTGTGTCCCGTATCCAATAACGACTACCTCCTTAAGTTCAGCCGATTCTGTTTGCAGGGTTACATTAATTGTCTTTTGTGCACCGACAGTTAAGCGCTGAGTCTTGAACCCCATAAAGCTTATGGCTATTACATCACCAGTTTTTGCCTCAATTCTGAAATTCCCGTCAAAATCTGTTGAAGTTGCTCTTTTGGTTCCTTCAATTGCTACCGTTGCTCCGGGAATTCCCATTCCGTCATCTGCCGATTTTACATTTCCGCTTACAAATTGGGATTGCTCTTGTGCAAAACCCGGCTGCATCGTAAACACGCTAAGCAACAGCATCAGATAAAACTGGAGCATCGTTGGTTTAATACAATAATTGCTTTTCATAATCATTAATAATTTGGTTAAAGTTTGTTGTTAGTTGTTTTTAATCTAATTAACACGCATTAAAATATTTGTCACATTTTTTTATCAGCTGCTAACATTCTCCACTTACTAAATTTCTATCTGTATATGAGGTTGAATTTTTATGAAATATACTTTTGTGAAACTTTTTAATGAAATACACATAAATCATTCGAGAACTTCCTAAGTAAGTTTTTTTGATACGCCATATTAGCTTATGGTCAAAACACACTTATCTTATGGTTAATTTGACTACAAGTGTAGGGAATTTTTATATATTAACAAAAAATTACCTTTATTTTTTTGTAATTAAAATAATAACCAACCCATTTTTACATATAAATCATTTAAAACCATAAAATTCTATTGACTATTATTTATAAATATTAATTTAATTATTCAAAAAAGTAATTATTTTAGTTATTTATCAGTATTATCATGCATTATTCTCAAAATTCACATACTAACACCACGATATTGAAAAATATATAACTCTTTAAGCACAGAGTGTTATTTTTATTTATTTAATTTGTCAAAATTTTAACAGATGATCGACAATTTGAATAATGGCATTTTCGTAAAAAATGATCCTTCAGTGATGAATGCCATTACGATTGATTGCGTCATATTTGGTTTTGATCAGGGAAGTCTGGAAGTTCTTTTAATTCAGCACGGAGAAGGTATTAGTAAAGGAAAATGGGGACTGCCCGGAGGATGGATTAATAAAAAAGAGAGCATAGATGATGCTGCACACCGGCTATTGAATGAACTTACGGCGTTAGACCACATCTATCTCGAACAGTTGAAAGCATTTGGAAATCCGGATCGATTTCCTCTCAGACGTGTTATTACAATTGGGTATTATGCCTTAATCAAAAGAGAAAATTATAATATTCAGCCCGGTTTTACGGCATCGGATGCAAAGTGGTATAAGATTAACCAAATTCCCGATCTGATTTATGATCATAGTGAAATACTGACTTATAGTCTAAAACAGCTGCGCGAAAGGGTTCGTCAGGCACCAATTGGATTTAATCTTTTACCGGAAAAATTTACATTGTTGCAATTGATGCATTTGTATGAAGAAATATTGGGAATCGAAATGGACAAATCAAATTTCAGACGAAAAATTCTTCATATGAAATTACTTGTTGCATTGGATGAAAAACAACAGGATGTTTCGCACAGGGCAGCCAAACTATACAAATTTGATTCGGAGATTTATACAAAACTTACTGAAAAAGGATTTAATTTTGAATTTTAAACAGCCTTATAAAAGCAACAAATGGCATTTTTACACTCAAAGAAAGCTTCTAAAACTTATGTAGGGGAACCTTCCGATATTCAAAATCCCGTAATCGACGGAGTAACGATTGACTGCGTGATATTTGGATTCAACAAGGGGAACCTCGAAGTACTTTTGGCACATCATGCTGAAGGAGAAAGTATGGGAAAATGGGGACTTCTTGGAGGCTGGCTCAAAAAAGAAGAGAGCTCTGACGATGCAGCACAAAGAATTTTGTATGAACTAACAAGTCTTGACAATATTTATCTGGAGCAGTTAAAAGCGTTTACAGATCCAAATCGTGTGCCGGGAAGAAGGGTTGTAACCATTGGTTATTATACACTTGTGAACCGTGAAGATTATAATGTAAAGGCTGGACTTACCCTGATGGAAGCTACGTGGTACAAGATTAACGAACTGCCTGACCTGATTTTTGACCACAATGAAATCCTGCAATTCAGCTTAATGCAACTTCGTAACAGAGTGCGTCAGGCCCCAATCGGGTTCAATCTTCTACCCGAAAAATTTACTTTATTACAACTAATGCATCTCTATGAAGAAATATTGGGAATCGAACTTGACAAATCCAATTTCCGAAGAAAAATTCTGCACATGAAATTGCTCGTCGCCTTAGATGAAAAACAGCAGGATGTGTCCCATAGAGCCGCAAAACTGTACAAATTTGATCCGGAAATCTACAAAAAACTGACCGAAAAAGGGTTCAATTTTGAGTTTTAAGACTTAAAATGATTTTCAAAAACTAACTATCGGGCAACTACATTCCAGAATCCAAAACTTTGCGCTATATTTGCGCCTTAATAACACGCTCTAAAGTATTTACAGCAGGGCAGATTCATACCCAAAAATTACTAAAAACTCGTTTAGAGAACTGAATATAAAATGAAGAAGATACGTAACTTTTGCATTATTGCACATATTGACCACGGTAAAAGTACACTGGCAGACCGATTACTGGGCGCTACACAAACCGTTACAGCCCGTGAAGAAAAAGCACAATTGCTTGACAACATGGATCTGGAACGTGAACGTGGCATCACCATAAAAAGTCATGCCATTCAAATGGAATATAAATACAAGGGAGAAGAATATATCTTAAACTTAATTGATACTCCGGGTCACGTTGACTTTTCATACGAAGTTTCACGATCTATTGCGGCTTGTGAAGGGGCACTTTTGATTGTGGATGCTGCACAAAGTATTCAGGCACAAACGATTTCAAACTTATATCTGGCTTTAGAAAATGACCTGGAAATTATTCCGGTTTTAAATAAAGTAGATTTACCAAGTGCTAATCCTGAAGAAGTTAGTGATGATATTATCGATTTACTTGGTTGTAAATTAGAAGATATTATTCACGCTTCCGGAAAAACAGGTTTTGGTGTTGAAAATATCCTGGCTGCGATTATTGAAAAAATCCCTGCTCCAAAAGGAAATCCGGAAGAGCCATTACAGGCTTTAATTTTTGACTCGGTTTATAATCCGTTTCGTGGAATCGAGGTGATCTTCAGAGTTGTAAACGGTGAAATCAAAAAAGGGCAGAAAATTAAATTCATGGCTACGGACAATGAATATTTTGCTGACGAAATTGGAACTTTAAAATTAAATCAGGTTCCTAAAAATGTAGTTTCTGCAGGAGATGTTGGTTATTTGATTTCTGGAATTAAAGAAGCACGCGAAGTAAAAGTGGGTGATACGATTACGGATGCAAAAGTGCCGACAACCAATATGATTACCGGTTTTGAAGACGTAAAACCAATGGTATTTGCCGGAATTTATCCTGTTGATACAGAAGATTACGAAGATTTACGCTCTTCAATGGAAAAATTACAGCTTAACGATGCTTCGCTGGTATTTGCTCCTGAAAGCTCTGCGGCTTTAGGATTTGGTTTCCGTTGCGGATTCTTAGGAATGCTTCACATGGAAATCATTCAGGAACGTTTAGAGCGCGAATTCGATATGACGGTTATTACTACCGTTCCTAACGTTTCGTATTTGGCTTACACCAAAAAACATCCGGAGACGGCATTAGTAGTAAACAATCCTTCAGATTTACCGGAACCTTCAAAACTGGACAGAGTTGAAGAACCTTATATTAAAGCTACCATCATTACAAAAGCTGATTTCGTAGGAAACGTAATGAGTTTGTGTATCGAAAAACGTGGTTTAATCACGAATCAAACGTATTTAACAACTGAAAGAGTTGAGTTGAATTTTGATATGCCTTTGGCAGAAATTGTATTCGATTTTTACGATCGTTTGAAAACAGTTTCTAAAGGGTATGCTTCTTTCGATTACTCTCCTATCGGAATGCGAACTTCGAAATTGGTAAAACTGGATGTTCTTTTGAATGCTCAAACGGTGGATGCACTTTCAGCCCTGATTCACGAAGACAACGCATATAACATCGGTAAAAAAATGACCGAGAAATTGCGTGAGCTTATCCCAAGACAGCAATTCGACATTCCGATTCAGGCTGCGATTGGAGCAAAAATTATCGCTCGTGAAACGATTAAAGCACTTCGTAAAGACGTTACCGCAAAATGTTACGGTGGAGATATTTCGCGTAAGCGTAAACTGCTTGAAAAACAGAAAAAAGGTAAAAAACGTATGAGACAGGTTGGAAACGTTGAGATTCCGCAAGAGGCGTTTATGGCTGTTTTGAAATTGAATGATTAAATATTAAGTTCTTAGTAACTAGTCCTTAGTAATTATATATAACCCAATGACCTAAAAGTTATTGGGTTTTCCTTTTTCACTAAAGAAACCCGCCACAAATTCCTAATCCGATCAATAAATAAACCGCACCCAAGATAAACAACACTTTTGCGGTTTTTGGATTGTTTCTTTTTACAAGGAACCCAATAATTGTAAATACAACCGGCGGCCCAAACATAATGGCAACGAAAAATATAATCAATCCGTCTAAATTGCCTACTTCTAATGCTATCATAATTTATATAGTACTTCTAAGTTCTTCTAATCTTTCTATTTTTTCGTCTCTGTAAAACAAATTCATGGTTTCAAAAGGGATTATTTTATTATCCTTATTTACAATATGCACACATGATTTTTTAATCGCTCTGACATCAAAATTATAAGCATCTATAAATTGCATAATGATGATGCGAAACAAGTTATCATAACCCAAATTGGGTGCATCAATATTGGGCAGACAGCAGAGAATTGATTTCAGGTTTTCTTCTGCGACTTCTACTGAATTTCCTGTACTGAATAATTCTATCATTTTTCCGCGAAGCACTTCATCCTGTTCGTAAATGATGGTATTTTTACTATTGTCTAACAAGTCATTTGGATTGATGTAACGTGTAAGCGGAAATACCTCATCCTCTAATTTTAAGGCATATCCCATTACCAAAGCATCAGGATTGCAGGGCACGGGCAGCAAATCATCTGAATTAAAAATGGAAGTTTGTTCCAAAATTTTCCTTCTGACCTCGGTTAATGTCATCCTGTCTTTTTCCGGATCAAAATTTTCAAGTCTTCCGGCGATTTGTGTTGGCTGAAAAGTAACCCCTCTGATGCATTTTTGTTTTAATGCAAATTCAATTATTTTTCCAATTTCATTATCATTTAGCCCTTTCTGAAGCGTAACCACCAATGTTGTTGATAAATTTACTTCGTTCAGATTCTCTAAAGCTTGTTTTCTTATCTCGCTTAAATCGGCACCGCGTAACTCCTGCAATACACTGTCTTCAAAAGAATCAAACTGTAAATAAATTTCAAAATCAGGTGAATAGGTTTTCAGCTGTCTGGTAAATTGCTTGTCTTTGGCAATTTTAATTCCATTGGTATTCAACATTAAATGTTTTATCGGAAGGGATTTTGCATAATCTAAAATCTCAAAAAACTGAGGGTGAATTGTAGGTTCGCCGCCACTAATCTGCACAACATCAGGTTCCTTTTCATTTTTAACAACCGTATCCAGCATTCTTTTTATTTCTTCCAGGGTTCTGTGTCTTCCGTATGAAGGTGACGAGCCTGCATAACAAGTCGGACATGTCAGATTACATCGGTCTGTAACCTCAACAACAGTCAGACAGGAATGCTGTTCGTGATCCGGGCATAAACCGCAATCATACGGACAGCCATAATGGGTTTTGGTATTAAAGGTATAAGGCATCTCTGATGGCTTATTGTAGTTTCGGATATTTTTATAATATTGAATATCATCCGCAATTAATACCTTTGAACTTCCGTGTTCCGGACATCTTTTAAGCATGTAAACATGCTCATTCTCAAAAACAATTTTTGCATCAATACGCTTTAAGCATTCGGGACAAAGGCTTAAGGTAAAATCATAATAAGTATACTTTCTAACTGGCATTTTTTACGAATAGATTTAAAATTGTTTTGTGATAATATAATAGACAAATTAAACATAAAATCTGAATGGAGCTTATTCCTGCAACGAAAAAATGATTGGGTTTTATAAATTCTATACAAAACCGGAATGCAAAATAAGAAATCATAAAATACTGAAATAACAAGCCGTTTGGTAGATTTTTGCTTTGGAGTTTCTTCAGAAAACAAAACAGAACAGCTAAAAAAACCAATTCATACAAAGCAATTGGATGCCGCTTTATGTTATCCCCAAGATTCATTCCCAGGAAAAAAGAAGTAGCTTCTCCATATGTGAATTCATTTGTTCCGGATAAAAAGCATCCAATTCTCCCGATAAAAATTCCCAGTAAAATTGGAAACGTAAACAGATCTCCGGAAGATTCTTTTTCACCAATAATTTTTTTAGCGATTTCTACGCCTAAAAGTCCGCCAAAGAGACCTCCCATAATTGTTTTTGTATTAAACAGATCTATAATCGATTTAAAATCTGAAATAAAAACAGGATTTTCTAAAAACCCCACTATTCGGGAACCCAAAAAAGCCCCAATAGCTGCTCCTAAAATAATCGATAACCGATTGATTGTGATGATCCTGTCGACATTTCTTTTCCTTAAAAAAGCATAATACCGATACCCGATAAAAAAGGCTAAATATTCTAAAACTAAATGAATATTAATTTCATAACCAAACCATACGGGCTCAAACGGAATCTTCATTTACAATTATTATTCGGGGTTTTGATTTAATAATACAATTCTGTAAAGATGCGAAAATTTATTGTTTTTAACTCTTTGTGATAAATACTATCTTTGAAAAAAAGATTTAAATAATGGACGAAACCCCAAAACGATTTGACCGAATTGTCGCCATCCTCATTCAATTGCAATCCAAGAAAATTGTAAAGGCACAGGAACTGGCAGATCGTTTTGAATGTAGCCTAAGAACCATTTACCGGGATATTAGAACCCTTGAAGCTTCGGGAGTTCCTATTTATAGTGAAGCCGGGGTGGGTTATGCTTTAATGGACGGTTACAGATTGCCTCCGGTAATGTTTACGCGTGAAGAAGTAAGCAGTTTTATTGCTGCCGAAAAACTGATGCAGAAATTTACCGATCCGTCTTTGGGAACACATTATGCATCGGCGATGTATAAACTGAAATCGGTTTTGCGAAGCAACGACAAAGACTATCTTTCGAATATTGAATCCCGGGTGGTGATGCAAAACGCGGAACCTTTGTTTAACGATAATTCTCCCAATACTTTAGCGGTTCTTTTTGAAGGAATTGCAGAGAAAAAACAGATTTTGCTTTCGTATAAAACTTTTGATAAAGATGAAAAAACGGAACGAAATCTTGAACCTGTTGGCGTTTTTCACGATCACAATAACTGGTATTTCCTAGGCTACTGCCATCTTAGAAAGGATTACAGGCAATTCCGTACAGATCGAATTCAGGCGATAAAAAAACCGACTTAGATTTTACCATCGAACACGATTCTCTGGATACTTATCTGAATAAAAACGAAACCATTCCGACAACCAAAGTCCGAATTTTAATTGATAAAAAAATTGCCCGCTATCTGGAAACAGAACGAAAGTATCACGGTTTTGTCTCGGAAAAAGAAGTTGACGGAAAAATCGAAATGACATTTATGTCACGTGATATAGAAAATGCTTTTCCGAGGTTTTTTATTATGTTTGGTGATTATGCGTCTATATTAGAGCCAGAACAGCTTAAAACGAATATTATTAAACTATTAAACACCATTACCAAAACCCTGTCATAACAAAAAACCCCTAAAGAAACAAAGTTGCATTAGGGGTTTTTAATTTTTAATACTGCTGTTTTACGACATTATAAAAATTATAATCGGTGTTTGAAGCATCTGTAATTCCAAGATTTCGCCCCATCGTTACAATCTGGCCTCTGTGATAAGTGCCGTGATTGATAACCTGGAGCAAATAATCCGAAACGGGCAGTTCACATTCAAACCATGGATTAACGATTTTAACTTCTTTCATTAAATCTTCTTCCGGCAATGAATTGATTAAATGTTTCAATTTTAGAGATGAATTTAATAAGCCTTCAAAGATTTCTTCTTTTGACAATTCGCTTTCGGGTTTCTTTTCTGATAAATCAGTTTCAGAAATAACAGAAAACCAATATTCTTCTGTAGACCAGATATGATCAAGTGTTTTTATAATTGTTGAAAAACTTGAAGATACTTCTGCATACAGCAATTCATCAGATTTCGGCGAAAGCCAGTTTACGAATTGGTGGTTTACCCATAAATTATAATCTGCATAATTGGACATTATTTTCTTTAAACTCATAGCCATTAATTTTAGATTTATTCAATAAAGTTACAGAATTTTTCTACAATTATCTTTCCCAAAAAAATGGCGGTTCGATATTTAAAGCTCTTAAATAAACATAAGCCTGGCCGCGGTGATGAATCTCATTATCTATAAAGTACAAGATATTCTGAATAATCGGAAATTCATACTGCCCGAAAAGTTTAAAAGTCTCGTTGAAATCTTCTACAGATAATTGCTCCCAGTATTTATTGATTTCTGCTGTAGCTTCATCCCATTTTTCAAGATATTGCGCTTTGAAAATCAGTTTCTCCTCTCCTTCAGTATAAGGCTGGCTATCACGGTTTACAATTGCTTTAAGTCCCGGAGCAGCAATTGCCAAAAGTTCATCGGCTAATTTTGCAAACGGACGCATTCCGCCAATTGAGAATTCGAAAAAATCCTTTTCAGGGAAAATCTCAATTAAACGACGTGTTAATGCTCTGTGTCCCTGCCAGTGTTTCAATAAATCTTCTGAAGTAATTACTTGTGCTTCTAATGTTTTCATGATTTTAAAGTTTTAATTTGTTGATACTTCAAAATTATTGAGGGCCGGTGACAACAGTTTGTCAGCAGGAAAAAAATAAATTTTATTTATTTTTGAATCATTTGTTTTTCAGCCATTCAAACAAACGATTGGCATCTTCAAATTTAAATAATTGTGTTCCTTCGTTCATGGTTGCGGCAGATCCGCAGGCTACTCCCCAACGAATAACTTCTTTCAGGCTTTTATTCAGCGACAATGCCCAAACTATTCCGCCTACCATGCTATCTCCTGCCCCAACAGTACTTTTTTTGGCAACATTAGGTGCCGGCACAAATTCGCATTGATCTTTAGTTACCAATATCGCACCTTGCGGACCAAGTGAAACCACAATAATTTCAGCACCTCCTTTAGCAATGATTTCTTTGGCTGCTTCGTCAACTTGTTCGGTTTCCAAACGTTCAACGCCAACCAGTTTTGCTAATTCACCAACATTAGGCTTAATTAAATAAACACCGGTTTCTAATACTTTTTTCAATGCTTCACCGGAAGTATCAACAATTAATTTTGAGTTTGTTTCCTTCGCAATTTCGGCTACTTTCTGATAAAAATCCGAAGACAGACCTTCATTCAGGCTACCGCTTACTACAAGGTATTTTGGTTTCATCTTCGAAATCGTTCCTAAAAGCTTTTCAACTTCTGAATCGGACAGAACATCTCCTGTAAACCCAAAACGATATTGTGAATTGGTATTATCATCAACTGCAATGAAGTTTTCTCTTGTTGCTGTTTCAGTTTCAATTGTTTCAAAATCAACTTTTTCTTTAGCTACTAAATCTTTCAGCATCTCTCCAACCGGTCCGCCTGATGTAAAAACTGCCAGTGAACTTCCGCGAAGACGGGAAATTGCTTTAGAAACATTTATTCCGCCGCCTCCAGCATCAAACTGAGGCTCTTTGCACCTTATTTTCTGCTCAGCAACCAAACCTGAAAAATGGGTGCTTTTATCTACTGAAGGATTTACTGTAAGGGTAACTATATCAAATGATTTCATGTTTACAATATTAGAATAAGAGTATAAATTAAAACTTCTTTGGAATTTAGCAAAATTAAAAGTGGAAAACATTTTCCGTAAAATACAAAAATAAATCATAAAATACTGACAGTCATATGTTTAAAAAGAAATAATTTCGTAACTTTAAGTAGCACAACTAATAAAATTATGAATCATGAGATTTACTCTACTTCTATTTTTATTATTTTATTCGGCTATATCTTCATCACAAGGAATTATAGTCGACACTACAACCTTGGCTATACCGGAACTGGTTAGACAAGAGTTAATGCAGAATGCCTGTGCCAGTGAAAGCAACTTCAAATTTTCATCTCGGGTGGGGATTGGAAAATTCACCAATACCAATCCTAATTTTCCCATTACACATGGAATTATTATTCGGAATGGGATTGCCAAACATACTGAAGGATCTTATACGGGCTTGAATGAAAGCAGTAGGTTAAATAATAATAATGATCCCGATTTGCAGAATATTAGTAATGAAAACGGACAAATTGTACCCATTACTGATGTGAGTTATCTTCAGTTTGATTTCACCCCTTTGTCGAGTAATTTTAGTTTTGATTTTCTTTTTGCTTCGAATGAATATGGCGAATTTCAATGCGGCTTTAGTGATGTTTTTGCCTTTATCCTCACCGATTTAACTACTGGAATCTCTAAAAATCTTGCTGTAGTACCGGGCACAACAACACCCGTTTCCGTTAAAAATATTCGGGATCAGCAGTATAATTCTGCCTGTTTGTCTGCCAACGCCAATTTATTTGACCGTTATAATGTAACCAATCCCACAGTTTCGGCTATCAATATGAGAGGAGAAACCAAGGTTTTGAAAGCCTCTTCATCAGTAATTCCAAATCGTACATACAGCATAAAACTTGCCATTGGAGATTATAACGACAGTAATTATGATTCGGCAGTTTTTATAAAAGGAGGCAGTTTTATAACGACAATGGATTTAGGTCCTGACAGAATTATTTGCGAGGGAGAAACTATCACACTGCAATCTGGACTTGTGGGCAATTATGATTATGTGTGGACTCTCAACGGAGCTGTAATTCCCGGGGAAACAAGCAGTACTTTAACGCTTAATCAAGCCGGAACATACGGACTTACAGCAACACTTTCAGGCTGTGTTATTAAAGACGAAGTAGTGATTAAAGATTTAGTCATTAAATCTCCCAAAGATTTGATTGCCTGCTACAATACAAACGGCGTCTACCAATACAATTTAACCCAGAATAATGTAGCTGCTTTGGGTATTGACCCAGCTAAATATGCTATTTATTATTTTGATTCTTTAACGTCAGCCAATGCAAACGGTCCGGTGATACCACAAAACCAGTTAAACTCTTTTACAAGTTCCGGAAACCAGACTATTTATATCAAAGCGGTACCTGTAAATAACAATAGTTTTTTCTGTAATAACGTAATCTCTTTCGATTTGCTTGTAACCCCTCCTATCAACATTGTAAAACCTTCTGACATTAGCGTTTGCAACAACATTTCAGGAAGAATTATTGTAGATTTAACTACTCAGGAAAGTACCATACTAAACGGGCAGAACCCTTCGGATTACAAAATCAGATATTACACCAGCCAGGCAGCCGCAAACAGTGCAACGAATAACATAACAGATCCAAAAGCCTTCAACACTTCAACAGCACAAACACCACAAACGATTTGGGTGCGAGTTGAAAACATTTCGAGTTCGGTTTGTTTTGCTACTGTCAATTTTAATATAAACATTTTTTCTCTTCCAACAGTAGATGATATTCCGGATGTAGTAGCCTGCAACAGCTACACTTTACCCCCAATTACATCCGGGGAATATTATACGGGACCAAATGGAACAGGTGCTAAACTGAATTCCGGGGATATTATTACCAAAAGTGGAGCCTACTATATTTTCAACAGATCTGCAGCGAACGGTTGCACCAATGAGACTTCTTTTAATGTAATCCTGATATACGAACTTAGTTTTAAAAAAGAAGCCTGTGGCCAATATACAGTTCCACGTGTAGCCGCAGGTGGCTTCTTTACTGCTACAGGAGGGCAAGGAGACTCTATTCCGGCAGGAACAATTTATACCACAAGTCAGACTATTTATTATTATGCCCAAATCAATGGAACTGTTTGTCGTGATGAAGCTTTATCATTTGTGGTTTATCCTTTGCCTTTAGTGGACAAACCGGGCAATGTGGTCACATGTAACTCCTATACGCTTCCTGCTCTGACAAATGGAAATTATTATACAGCAACAGGAGGTACAGGAACACGTTTAAATGCCGGAACCAATATAACCTCAAGTCAGACAGTGTATGTTTTTGCAAATGACGGAAGATGCACCAATCAACATTCCTTTAAAATAGATATTATAAAATCTTCTGCCTTTGTTCCAATTACAAGATGCGGAAATTATATTTTACCGGCTGTAGCTGTAGGAGGTTATTATACTGCTCCGGCTGGACAGGGTCAAAATATTCCGGCGGGAACCAATATTACCACTTCGCAAACCGTATATTATTATGCCAATACCACAACTTCTCCTAATTGTACCGATAACTTAAAATACGAAATCAACATAAAAACACTGCCATTGGTAGATACACCATCGAATAGACTGGAATGCGACCGTTATGTCCTGCCTCCTTTAGTAAATGGAAAGTATTTTACCAAAACCAACGGCGGAGGAACAGCCTTAAAAGCAGGAGATGTCATCACCACAACACAGACCATTTATATTTATGCAGTTGGCCCTGAGTGTACCAATGAACATAGTTTTGTGGTCGAAATCAGAAAACGTCCTTTGGTCGATAGTTTTACAGATGTGGTTACTTGTACAGCTTTTAAACTTCCTGTATTGAAAAACGGAAAATATTATACTGCAACTGGAGGACTGCACGGCCAGGGAACCCAAATTCCCGAAGGCACGCTCATAAATACCAATCAAACTATTTACATCTATAATGAATGGGTTGATTTTACAAGCTGCAGTAATGAAACTTTTTTCAGGGTGAATTACAACGGAATAGATGTTGGTAATTTTGCTGATGTTAATGCTTGCGACAGCTACACCCTGCCACCGTTGCTATTAGGTAATTATTACCCACAGCCCGGAGGAAAAGGCACAGTTATTCCGGCCGGAACTGTTTTAACAACATCTCAAAGAATATATGTTTATGCCGTTTCAGGAAATCGTTTGACATGCACAAGCGAAAAGAACTTTTTAGTCAGCATTTCAGCAACTCCTGTGCTTACAAGCACTCCTGATGTTACCATTTGTGGAAGTTATACATTACCGCCTTTAGCTATTGGGAATTATTACAGCGGACCAAATGCAACCGGAACACGCTATTTAGCCGGACAGCAAATAACCGCAAGTCAGCAAATGTATATTTACGCCGCAGCGGCAACAAACCCCAATTGTACTGCTCAGGATGATTTTTATATTACAGTGTATCCATTGAAAAATCTGGAGTTACGAAACGAAATAATCTGCGTCGATTTTCAAACAGGCACTACTCAGCGTTCCGCAGAATTAAAGTCAGGACTTAATCCCTCGATTTATACTGTTGACTGGTATTTAGCCGGCAATAAAGTAAGTACAGGTCCAAATTATATCGCTGCCAAAGAAGGAACTTATACCCTTCAAATCACCAAAAATACGCCCGATGTTGGTAATGACTGCGGTTACAATCCTGCTACGATTGTTGTCAAAAAATCAAGTCCCGCAGTTGCAAGCATTAACATGACCGACTCTTTTCGGGAAAATACCGATGTTACCGTAACACTGCACAATGGTTTTGGAAGCTATGAATACCAGCTTGATGACGGCAATTTTCAAACCAGCAACGTTTTTTATGATGTTGCTTCGGGAGAGCATGCTATTACCGTACGAGATGTCAAAGGAAATTGCGACGACCAGATTTTAATTATTAATGTGCTCAAATATCCTAAATTCTTCACTCCCAACAACGACGGACACAACGACACCTGGAACATTCCCGATCTCGCTTTTCAGCCCGATGCCGTGATCAATATCTTCGACCGTTACGGAAAAACCATTAAACAGATCAAACCTTCCGGAGCTGGCTGGGATGGCAACTATAATGGCGACCCGCTTCCTTCTACCGATTACTGGTTTCAGGTCTTTTACACGCTAAACGGAACACCTCAGGTTTTCAGGGCACATTTTAGTATAAAACGATAAACATTTGGGCGTGTCACCATCCCGATAGCTATCGGGAGCGTTACTTCGGTAACCTGCTCCCATCCTTCACGCGGGCACAAGAACATTTTGTAAGTTTGGGTGTTATTTTTTTATATTTGGGGAAAAGTAAAAACTTCGTGTATCCATCCATTTTGAGTAGATATGCGAATGTTTGCATCGCATATAAACGAGTTAGTAGAGATTAATACAAAGACTATGGGATTTCAATCAATTGTACACGGACGAATAATAATAAATAATAATCTTAACAGTGCTAGAGAAGTTATTCAAAACTTGGGAAATGAGGAGTGGATGTTTAGAACTGAAATGTTTGGACAAGGTATTTCAAATCCTACATACTACGAAGACCCTGTAATTTCATTCGGTGCAACATATAAGCAGATTGAATATCATTGGACTGAGTTTATTCAAAAATTTGAAAATATCTTGAGGCAAATTGATTTTGATACTGCAAAAATTCAATTGGAAACTGAAATTATGGGGACTTATAATTTCTTTTGGAAATCAAAAAAGCAAGGTAAAAATAATTATGACCAAGATGATAAACTAATTGAAGTAGATGAATGGTTTTTTGGGTTTGGAAATAGAAGCAGATGGGGAACTTTAGAAACTGATTTACTTGAAGAAGAGATTTTTACTTGGGAAGATTTTAAATATCCAATTATTGAATAACGTCTGCTAACAGCTAGAGTTTCGTTGCGGCTGCAAGCCGAACAATGAAACTCCTGTTGAAGGGAACCGGAGTACCTGCCGTCAACACTATGGAGTTATCGTAAAGTTTTGAGAGAGAGTTACAAGAGGCAACTGAGCCTCTTTTTTTTGGAGTAGATTTTCATTGGTTTTTCTCGTGTTTTCCTTCACCTTAGGACATAAGTTCCCTTACCCGTAAAATTAACTTTCACGGGGAATTGGGTTTTGGCATCCGCCAAGATACCAAGCAGGTGGGCCTCGTTGGTCAAAAACCGCTATTGGGTGCAAATTGCCCGTTTTGCAACACGGACATTTGGGCAAAAATGTTTTTTTTGCTACTTTTTCCAAGACCTTTACTTGGAGTTTTGCTTGCAAAAGCTTTAGCTTCCCACGCTTCCAAGTGCTGCTCAAAAAGCCATAATGACGAATCTTGACAAAGCGTTTGGGCAAAATATGCAACGAAAACCGACGGATAAACTCGCCGTGGGTCAATGTCATTTGCTTTTTGACTCCCGCCACTCGGTAATCCTTGTAATCGAAAGTCACGTTTTCGTTGTCAATGCTTTTGATTCGGTGGTTGCTGATGGCGATTTTATGGGTATATCTCCCCAGATACTCCACCACCGAATTGGGACTTCCAAAAGGCTTTTTGGTAAAAACTACCCAAGGCTTCTGCCATAAATGCTGCCGGATTTGCTCGTATTTTATGGGCTCTTTTGCTTTGAGTTTCTGGCAATATTTTGCCCTAAACACTTTCGATAAAGCTTTTACGGGAAACAAGAATTTGCCGTCCGTTCGGCTGTTTTTCCACTGTCCGTCTTTATCGATTCCTCCGCCAGGCACAATACAATGCAGGTGCGGATGAAGGCTCAACTGCTGTCCCCAGGTGTGCAAAACAGCAATCATTCCCAGTTGTATTTCTTTGGCTTTGCCAAATTTTTGAAGCGTTTCCCAAGTCGCTTCAAACAGGGTGTCATACACCATTTTTGGCTGATGCATTGCCAAGGAATTAATGCTGTCGGGCAAGGTAAAAACCACGTGGAAGTATGGCACTGGCAAGAGTTCTGTACTTCGGGCTTCCATCCAATCCTCTCGCTTGTTACCCTGACATTTGGGACAATGTCTGTTCCTGCAAGAGTTGTAACTAATGGTCAGATTTCCACATTCATCACACCCATCGATATGACCGCCCAAATCGGCCGTTCGACATTTTTTGATGGCAGAAAGCGTGTGCAGTTGCCAAGTATTCAAGCCGTAGTTTTCGATTTTTGAGGCAATATTTCGCAGTACATCGGCTACTTCCGGTGGCATTTCTCGAAAAGGGTATCCAGTGGACTAAAGATGCGTTGGCTCTCGAGTTGGGCAATCTGTAAATACTCCAAAGTGGTTTCTAGGTTTTGGTGTCCTAAAAGGTCTTTGAGGGTTATAATATCCATGCCATCTTCGAGTAAATGCGTGGCATAACTATGCCGAAGTGTGTGCGTGTGAACCTCTTTTTTGACACCAGATGCCTTGGCCACTTGCCTCACTACCCATTGCACGCCTCGTTGCGAATACCGATTGTCAAAATCACCTCCTGCTCCATTAGGCAAAGGTTGCCCATTAAAAAGGTAATCTTGTGGTTTTTCGGCTTCGATATATTTTTTGAGCCCTCGTATTAAATGAACCGATAAAGGAACATAGCGGTCTTTTTTGCCTTTGCCTTGCACTACTTTGAGTTGCTTTCTATCGAAATCTAAATCTTGTAATCGTACAGAACGTGCTTCCATACAACGCAATCCGCAACCATAAAGCAATCCAATAAGAATGCGATGTTTGAGTAATTTAGCCCCTTGAAGCATGCCCCAAACTTCTTCTTTACTCAAAACAACGGGTAGTTTTTTCTCGTGTTTTATGGACGGTAAACCCAAGTACTCATAAGGCAAGCCTTCTGATTTTAGAAGAAAGCGAAGACCATAAACACAATGTTTGAAATAAGTTTGTGAAGGGGTTTTGGACTTTTTCTGCTGGTAAAACAAGTAATCTTGTACTTGTTCAGGATCTAAATCCGTTGGGATTTTCCCAAAATACAATGATATAGAAGCAACATGTCGAGAATAATTATTAAAAGTACTTTGACTTCTGCCCAATACCGAAATAGTACGTTCAAAACGATTGATGAGTTCCTCAAATCCTGGAACTTCTCGTTTAGCCTGGTTGAGAATTTTGTTTTCTCTTAATTCTTCAACATTCTTTTTTTTGTAGTCATATCTTACCGAATTTAATTATATTCGTAAGGTACAAAATCACGGTAAGTGCTACCGAAGGTTTAGTTCAACAAGGTATTGTCAAAAGGGGGAAAAGTAAAAACTTCGTGTATACAGCCCAATTTTAGGTAAATAGGGTTACTTTTGTAGCCAATATACGACTTAGGCGTCGGCTCAAACTCAAAAGAAAATAAACAAATCAAAATGAAAAAAACTACTTTAATTTTATTACTATTATTCACTTTTACAAAAATTAATGCTCAATTAGTTGATGAAGAAATTAACTTTAATAATTTGACATCAACAACCGATAATGATTTAGTAAATAAATTTATCCAGCCATATCCAAATGATTATACTCAAGTTTCCGATGGAAATAATGGATACTATTTAAAAACAAATCTACAAGGAGAAGCAACCCGCCCCTTAAAACTTTGTTCCAAATTTAAAGGAATTGACACTGAATCTATGATAATATCAGTTGACTATAAAGTTGAAACTTATCCAACTGGGCCTGTGGGATTTGGTTCTAATTCTGTTGGTATATTTATAGCTAAAAACACGGGAGAATCAATATTAAGCACAACACTATCCGAAAACAGTCTATACCTTTATGGATTATCTAATCCAAATTCAACATATGTTGCTCCAGTATTTGGGGCAAATTTTACTGATGGTAAATGGTATAGATTAACATTTCAATTAACAAAAATTGCAACAAATAAATTTTCTATCTCTTCCAAAATATATGATATTGGAGTTAACGGTAATTCAAATCCTATTTTAAAAGTTACAAATACGAGAGAAGGTTTTAACTACTTTTTTAACCAAACAAATGATATTAATATTCACTTCGTTGGAGGTTGGTGGGGAAATGTTAAGTATCTTGATAATTTTAAAGTTTATGGATTTAAAAACGGAAGTAATTGCTCTAATTTATCAAACAATGATTTCCATTTAGGAAGCAACATTATCGTGTATCCAAATCCTTTTACCAACCAAATAACTATAAACAAGGAAGTTACAAAAATCAACATTTATAATTTAAACGGTCAATTAATATCAACTCATTCCGATATAAATAAAGAAATATCCGTTGAAAAATTAGCAAGTGGAACATACTTATTTGAAATATTTTCACCTGAAGGAGTCCAAATAAAAAAATTAGTAAAAAATTAATTACCTCTCTAGCTCCCCATCTGGTGCTCGTTTGTAACGAATGCCCACATAAATTAAAAGATAAAATCGTAGCGTTTGTAACGCGGTTATTAACTCAAAAGTCCATTAAAGATTATAGACAATTTATTTAAATAGCCGCGTTACAAACGCTTTGTTTAGTTTTTATAAGTAAACAGATACTCGTTACAAACGAGCACCAGATTGAGAGAAATAATACGAAACAAACATTCGCATATACACCTAAATTTGGATAGATAGGCTAATGTTTGTTTCGCATATAAATAAGTTGGTGGCAATTTTAACATCAGAATTTAATGAGACATTTAATTTTATCATTCTGCTTTCTTCTAATTTTAGCTTGTAATAAAAAGGTTGAGACTAAAAAAAGCAACACAAATGATTCTATCGTTGTCCATAACGAAGACGAAATGTATAAAGCACAAAATGGAAAGATCAAAGTCATTGATACTACTTGTATTAATGAACAAAAACGTGCTCTTAATGATATTAAAAACGGTAAAACTGTGTACTATTTCTTTAATGGAATGACTGAAATGTATCGTAGTAATAAAGAAATGGGGCAGATATTATCAAAATACAAAATAGAGATAGATTCAGCAATGACAAGTTGTATAGCCCCGCCCAAAGGATTTACAAGAAATTGCTACATTTCTATAATGAGAAATGAAATTGAAAAAAGACATGGAAAAAAATTTATTGATTCTATTAGAGTTTTAGCCGAGAAACAGTATGCCGAAAATCATCCAAATATCATTTTTGATTTTGAAGAATGTGACACAATTTCGAGGTATCCCGGCACGAAAAACTATAGAGACTTCTTCCATAAACCTGACATGGATTTTTCAAAAGTATTCAAGTATCCTATAGGTTATAAATACAAAACAGGGAAATATTTTTCAAGTACTGACGTAAGCTTTGTTTTGATGAAAAATGGTGAAATTAAAAACATTCAAACCGATGTCACTTTTCAAAATCCTGAAAACTTAAAATTTGAAAATTATTTCAGAAAAAAAGCTGAAGAATTTGTAAAAAACATAAAATGGATTTCTGCAACAAAAAAAGGAATTAAGGTAAATAGTAAAGTGAATTTTATCTACTTCCATAAATAAAAACTGCCTACAACAGCTAGAGTTTCGTTGCGGCTGCAAGCCGAACAATGAAACTCCTGTTGAAGGGAACCGGAGTACCTGCCGTCAACACTATGGAGTTATCGTAAAGTTTTGAGAGAGAGTTACAAGAGGCAACTGAGCCTCTTTTTTTTGGAGTAGATTTTCATTGGTTTTTCTCGTGTTTTCCTTCACCTTAGGACATAAGTTCCCTTACCCGTAAAATTAACTTTCACGGGGAATTGGGTTTTGGCATCCGCCAAGATACCAAGCAGGTGGGCCTCGTTGGTCAAAAACCGCTATTGGGTGCAAATTGCCCGTTTTGCAACACGGACATTTGGGCAAAAATGTTTTTTTTGCTACTTTTTCCAAGACCTTTACTTGGAGTTTTGCTTGCAAAAGCTTTAGCTTCCCACGCTTCCAAGTGCTGCTCAAAAAGCCATAATGACGAATCTTGACAAAGCGTTTGGGCAAAATATGCAACGAAAACCGACGGATAAACTCGCCGTGGGTCAATGTCATTTGCTTTTTGACTCCCGCCACTCGGTAATCCTTGTAATCGAAAGTCACGTTTTCGTTGTCAATGCTTTTGATTCGGTGGTTGCTGATGGCGATTTTATGGGTATATCTCCCCAGATACTCCACCACCGAATTGGGACTTCCAAAAGGCTTTTTGGTAAAAACTACCCAAGGCTTCTGCCATAAATGCTGCCGGATTTGCTCGTATTTTATGGGCTCTTTTGCTTTGAGTTTCTGGCAATATTTTGCCCTAAACACTTTCGATAAAGCTTTTACGGGAAACAAGAATTTGCCGTCCGTTCGGCTGTTTTTCCACTGTCCGTCTTTATCGATTCCTCCGCCAGGCACAATACAATGCAGGTGCGGATGAAGGCTCAACTGCTGTCCCCAGGTGTGCAAAACAGCAATCATTCCCAGTTGTATTTCTTTGGCTTTGCCAAATTTTTGAAGCGTTTCCCAAGTCGCTTCAAACAGGGTGTCATACACCATTTTTGGCTGATGCATTGCCAAGGAATTAATGCTGTCGGGCAAGGTAAAAACCACGTGGAAGTATGGCACTGGCAAGAGTTCTGTACTTCGGGCTTCCATCCAATCCTCTCGCTTGTTACCCTGACATTTGGGACAATGTCTGTTCCTGCAAGAGTTGTAACTAATGGTCAGATTTCCACATTCATCACACCCATCGATATGACCGCCCAAATCGGCCGTTCGACATTTTTTGATGGCAGAAAGCGTGTGCAGTTGCCAAGTATTCAAGCCGTAGTTTTCGATTTTTGAGGCAATATTTCGCAGTACATCGGCTACTTCCGGTGGCATTTCTCGAAAAGGGTATCCAGTGGACTAAAGATGCGTTGGCTCTCGAGTTGGGCAATCTGTAAATACTCCAAAGTGGTTTCTAGGTTTTGGTGTCCTAAAAGGTCTTTGAGGGTTATAATATCCATGCCATCTTCGAGTAAATGCGTGGCATAACTATGCCGAAGTGTGTGCGTGTGAACCTCTTTTTTGACACCAGATGCCTTGGCCACTTGCCTCACTACCCATTGCACGCCTCGTTGCGAATACCGATTGTCAAAATCACCTCCTGCTCCATTAGGCAAAGGTTGCCCATTAAAAAGGTAATCTTGTGGTTTTTCGGCTTCGATATATTTTTTGAGCCCTCGTATTAAATGAACCGATAAAGGAACATAGCGGTCTTTTTTGCCTTTGCCTTGCACTACTTTGAGTTGCTTTCTATCGAAATCTAAATCTTGTAATCGTACAGAACGTGCTTCCATACAACGCAATCCGCAACCATAAAGCAATCCAATAAGAATGCGATGTTTGAGTAATTTAGCCCCTTGAAGCATGCCCCAAACTTCTTCTTTACTCAAAACAACGGGTAGTTTTTTCTCGTGTTTTATGGACGGTAAACCCAAGTACTCATAAGGCAAGCCTTCTGATTTTAGAAGAAAGCGAAGACCATAAACACAATGTTTGAAATAAGTTTGTGAAGGGGTTTTGGACTTTTTCTGCTGGTAAAACAAGTAATCTTGTACTTGTTCAGGATCTAAATCCGTTGGGATTTTCCCAAAATACAATGATATAGAAGCAACATGTCGAGAATAATTATTAAAAGTACTTTGACTTCTGCCCAATACCGAAATAGTACGTTCAAAACGATTGATGAGTTCCTCAAATCCTGGAACTTCTCGTTTAGCCTGGTTGAGAATTTTGTTTTCTCTTAATTCTTCAACATTCTTTTTTTTGTAGTCATATCTTACCGAATTTAATTATATTCGTAAGGTACAAAATCACGGTAAGTGCTACCGAAGGTTTAGTTCAACAGGCGTTTGGTGAGATTGCAAATTTTGTAGTAAATTCACGTTTACATTTCGCAAGAAATTTTATCTTAACCGAAAGAACTCGATTACGAAGTTCGGAACCAAGCGCCAGAACGTTATAAGCAAGCAAAACTCAGACTCGAATTAGAACTAGTAAATTATGCAACAAAGCAATAAATATAGCGGACTTTCTTGGATGACTGAAGAATTAAAAAGTCAATTGATACTTAGAGATAAAATTGTTTTAGAGCAAGATTTTGATTCACTCTTTCAATTAAAGGACAATTCAGATTTTTCTATAGCGTTACACGAAATTCTAATAAATAAAAACGAAAAATCTCCTGAAAAACTTAACTCAATTGAACTGAATTTATTTCTTTGTATGCATATAGAAAACGCAGGACAGGCTGATTCTATTCTCAGTTTTTTGCAAGAATGGTATCCACAATATTCTAAAGAAGTTGTAAATGCATTAAATGAGATTGGAGCTGTAAAATCTTCTGAAATAATTAGACAAGCAGTCGAACTATTACCAAAAAATGGTAGTTGGTTTTTCGATAGTTCAGATGAAAAAACTGAAAGTTTGATGGAAAAAATGGATAGAGAATTTTCAAGCTATCCTGATGGATTATTAAAAGATTTGTATAGAAATTATGCAGAGAATAATAAAAGTAAAATTTTAATTAACCGAACATAAATTACCTGCCTATAGCAGCTGCAACTGATTTGGGCAATTGGCTCAATCGGAAGATGGTTTGGTATTTGGGATGATTTGCTTCGCCTGTTCGCTATCGCTCGGGTGGCAAATCCGAAAATAGGGCTTTAATTTAATCCCAAACCCGCTGTAGTGCCAGAACGTTAGGTACATGCTAAAAGAACTTAAGTGAAAAAAGACATCTCTATTCAAAATATAACAATTGCGTCGATAAAACGTTCTGCGATGGATATTGATACTTGGGAATATTCTAAAATTTCAGCAGAAACTGAAAATAAGTATATTGACTTTGAATTGGATAAAAATGAGCTTCCAATCTTCGAAATAAAAAGCCAAACTAAACATACTTTAATAACAACTCGTCAAATTTTAGAGGTAGAAAATAACATTCTTAAATCAATAGATTTTGAATCAATTGATGATGTTATTTTTGGAGATTTTAAAGGCACTGTAAATAAACCAAAATTATCAATCTTTAGAATTATTGATATTTACGGAGAACAAATTGATTTTCAAATGGAAACAGGAAAAGCTTCAATCGGATTAATTAAAAGTGTAAATACTGTTATAAATTTAAAAAGGGAATCTTTACATGAATAGTAAAACTCAAAAATGTGACGAATGTAAAAGTCTTTATTTTTCAGAATCATCAGAAATGACCTCTTTATGTCCTGAATGCTCATTTTATTTGTATGGAAAGAAAAATTGTGAGCACAAATTTGAAAATGACAGATGCATAAACTGTTATTGGAATGGAAAATCATCCAAATATGTTAATGATTTAAAAAGCGATAAATAGCCTGTACCTAACAGCCACTACAACGGATTTGGGCATTTGGTTTAATGGAAAGTTGGTTTTATACCTGAATGATTTGTCAAATCCGAAAATAGGGCTTAATTTAGTCCCAAACCCATTGTAGTACCAGAACGTTGGCAGTAATTTTATGGAAAATCATACTTCATTCAAAATAAATACAAAATCGGAGTTTAAAGCACTTCAGGATTTAATCTTTGTGACTATTATATGGGTACCTCTTTGCCTCATTTTTGTATTTGTTTTTCCTTCAATTGCTATATTTTTAGGATTGCTTATTTTCTATCTAATCTTATATTTCATCCCAACAATATATTTACATTCAAATTATGAGAAATACAATAAAGGTAAAAATGTCGTAATTAACTCCTCAGAAATTATTTTCGATGGAGATTACATATACAAAGATTCAATCAAAACAATAAACGCAATTGGCTGTCCTTCTACGTTAGGAATAAGTCACTATAGCAGACTTGCACATATGACTGGATATTATTATATAGAGGTTGTTACAAATAATAGTCAAACGGTGATTCTGACTTCATTACTTGACAAAAATATCCTCAAAATAATTAAAGAAAATTTCCCTGATGTAACAATAAATTTGAATTCACAATTTTATCCAATAATTTAAAAAAACTACAGCTAACCGCCATGGCAGTGGCCTTAGTTAATACAAACATATACACCTAAATTTCGGTAGATATACGAATGCTTGTATCGTATATAAACAAGTTAGCGCTTATAACTTCAAAAATCAGAATCTTGACGAAAATATTCAGATACTTAAAACATATAAGTAGAAGTTCTAATTTAATGTAAAAAAGCATTTTATATTAGATTAGCTTTTTCAAAATAAAAAATACTCAAGATACACGTCTCGCACAATTTGCAAATTTAGGAGATTAACCTGTTTTATACTATTTTAGTAAAAACGAGAATATTCACCTCCATAAGATGCTAACTGAGCGAGATGCTGAAATAGTAGTATTAATTTGGAAACCATCTGTCAATCAAAGTTTTTATTTCCAATTTTGCATTTTCAAGAATTGAATTTAATTGGTCTCTATTTTGGTCAACCCCAAAAGCTGAAATCTGTTCTGAAGAGATACCCATAAAATCAAAATTTTGTTTTAGTGTAGATGAAGCAAATTCCTTGATGGTACCGGAATTATTATAATCGAATCCACTGACTACTATTGATAAAGCTTTTTTATCTTTACAAAGACCACTAAAGCCTGTTTCAGGGCTAAAAGAAAATGTCTTATCACTAACGACAATAGCATCTATCCAGGCCTTTACTGTTGCTGGCATTGTAAAATTGTAAATTGGAAAAGCCAATACAATATGATCAGCAGCAATAACTTCCTCTATAAGTTTGTGATGATTAGACAGCGTTAAGAGTTCTGTTTCCGAAAACTCTCTTTTACCCATGTTCCATTCCATTATTAAATTCAAATTTTTTTCTAATAATAATTCTGGCGGCGTTTCAGTTAAATTTAAATGTTTAATTTCTGTTTTTCCTTTTGCCAGTTCCACAAATTCATTAAATAAAATTTTTGTGTATGAGCCATTTCTAGGGGTGTAATTTATTACTAATGTTTTTGTCATTTGTTCTATTTTTTTACAAATATAGAGTCAACACATTAATAATTTTAATTATTTTTGTTTACCTATTTATAATATATGTTATGATTAATTTGGAATGGCTGCGAACATTCAGCGCTATATATGAATGCAAGAATATAACAGAAGCATCAATCAAATTAAATATGACCCAGCCTGGAGTTAGCAAACATTTATCTGCCCTGGAAAGCCATATTGGAAAAAAACTATTTGAAAGAACTACCCGGAAATTAGCACCTACCGAATATGGAAAATTTTTATATTCACAAATCAACAATCCATTAAGTGAATTAGAAAAAGTAGAATATTATTCAGGTCAAAGAGCAAAAAAACAACGATCTGCCATAACAATTGGCTGTACTACAGACTTTTTCAGGAAAGAGTTAATACATCATATTTATACTTTTGACATGTATATAGTGATCCAATTTGGAAATGAAAAAGAATTGATCGAAGCTCTTGAAATGGAAAAAATTCAATTATTGGTCGGAATAAAAAAACACGATACTTACGACCATCAATTCACATACCTAAAGAATGAAGAGTTAGAATTAATTTGCTCCAATTCTATTGTTATTCCGGAGAATATTGAAAAAAATGATACGCAATTCATCACATGGCTTCAAAAACAAACCTGGTTTACCTATGACAATAACCAAAATGATATAAAAAAATTCTGGGATTCCAGATTTAATACTAGTCCCAGAATAGTCCCAAGATATATTTTACCCTCTTATCTGGACATAATAGAAGCTTTAAAAAATAATAGCGGATTTAGTATAGTTCCTAAACATTTATGTGATGAAGAGTTAGACAAAAATTTAATTAAAACACCCATTAAATCTTCTAAAATAATAGAGCAAAAACTATTTTATTCATTCAAGCTGAAGAATAACAACCTGAAAGAAATTAACCTTTTTATAGAGAAGATGGAAAAAACTAATTTACCACCTAATTAAATTAGTTTTTAAGAACACAACTGAATTAGTATGAATATTAGCAACCCCATCTGGCGCTCATTTTAGCATGAAACGATAATCATTTGGGCGTGCCACCATCCCGGCAAGAGGCCCAACATGCTTTGCGGTTATTCGTCCTCTTACCGGCATGCTGTCAGGCTGTCCGCGTTACTTCGGTAACCTGCTCCCATCCTTCACGCGGGCACAAGAACATTTTTGTAAGTTTGAGGTTGTTATTTTTTTATATTTGGAAGAAGTAAAAACTTCGTGTATGCATCCAGTTTTAGTAGTTTGTTACTATTTTGTTACGGACATACGTTAATTAGCTATAATTCAAATCAACATGGGAAATAAAATATTTGATACTATTTTATTGAGAAAGATTGAAAACTTTGTATCTACTTTTGGAGAAGACAGCAATTCTATTTTTAAACTTAACGAGAAACTTATCCATCCGGCAGAATATGGAAAATATAGAGAAAATGCACTAAAAGATTTGTTACAAGTCTTGACTAAGTTTAAAGTGTCAGATGGCTTTGTAATTACCTCAAATGAAAAAGTAAGTACTCAATGTGACGTTGTTGTTTATGATAATTTAGATTTTCCAGTTTTAGAGAATAATTTAGCACAGTTTTTTTCAATTGAAAGTGTTATTTCGATTGGAGAAGTTAAATCTACTTTGAACAAAGCTCAATTTAAAAGTGCTTTGAGAAAACTTGCTGAGAACAAAAAACTTTCTGAAAACATCAATGGAAAACCAAAATTAAAAGTAATATATGGCGACGAATATAATTCCCCAATTTCGTTTTTAGTTTGTAAGAACTTAAAATTCGAACTGGAAAAAATTGATTATGATGAGATCTATAAGGGGATTCCAAAAATATATTGGCATAATTTAATTCTTATAGTAGATCAAGGATTAAGTAACTATACTTTTGCAACCAAGAACTTTTCGGAATCAGATAAATCAGAATTCGTTTCCAATGGAGGTAATATAAATTTAGTATCATTTTTCCCTAATAAATTTTATACTTATAACAATACAACTTATGAATGTAATACAAACTTCCTAAAAGTTGATGACCAGGATCAGTTTAAGCATATAAAAATGTTCATAACTGGATTTTCTCAAGCAATTTTATATAAAACCATATTTCAAACGCAAATTGTGCATTACATGAATTACGAAGTACAAAAGTTATTTCAAACTTGATAAACTATAGCTAACACTCGCTACAATAGATTTTAGACAATTAATTGACTTAATGAAAAGTTAGTTTTACATTTGAGATGAATTGGCAAATTCTAAAAAGGGAAATTAATTAATACCAACTCTTATCCTCCGAAATCTTCTTTAAAAAAAGGAAGTTTTTAAAAGTCTGATCATTCTATGAAGTCTTCACTGAATTAAGAATTTCTTTTTCGAGTTGGATATACCTTCTGTTTAAAATTAGTGATTTCATCTTTCAATTTATTGTTAGCATTATTAAGTAGTTCATTTTGATGTTTCATGATATTTAATAAATCATGCATCGCATTTAAATTTTCCAATTGCACAGAAACGATTTGTTCCAAATCGGCTTTAGTATACCTTCTACTCATAATGTAAGCTTTAAAAATAATTCTTTAGACTTTCTAAACAAATATAATGATATTCTATATAAATACAAGATAAAAATTTAGATATTCTATACTTTTCTTTAATCAAACTATATTTACGGATATAAATTCGAAATCTTATGACTCCTTTAGGACTATATCTTACCAAGAAATCTGTGAATAGAGCAATGGTTTCCAGACGATCCGGAATCAGTCAGGCCCGATTGTCTCAATTGACTTCAAATGAATCAACAAAACTCAGAGCAGATGAATTGTATTTGATTGCTTTGGCCATTGATATTGATCCCGGTGAAATGTTTAAAGAAGTATTTAGTGATTTGAAACTGAAAAAATAAATATTATAATCCTGTACTCAAAATCAGTATTGAAAAATGAATTTTAAAAATCTAACTGCCAGCCAAAAAAACAGCTTAAAAACTTTGGCATTTTATTTAGTTTACGTTTTAATCGCATCCATTCTTTTTTATGTACTCCCTAGTGGAATCTGTGCGCCTGGACCAAATGCAATATTAATTTTGTTGGCACCATTTGTAGTTGGAATATTTACAATAGTTAATTTGATAAAAACATTTCTCAATAAGGAGCATTTAAGTTCATTGATTATCCATTTCTCTATTTTGATTATTTTACTCATTTTGATAAATCAATAATCGGGCTCCGTTTATAGTTATTCCACCATCAACTTTGTACCTTTGCAGCTTACAAACTTTGGAACTTTAGAAACATGATCGAAGATAAAAACCCACAACGTACCAGTATAGCGCAATTAGGCGAGTTTGGTTTAATAGAACATTTAACCAAAAATTTTGATGTAAAACAAGAGTCGACTTTAAAAAGCATTGGCGATGACGCAGCTGTCCTTGATTTCAAGGATAAAAAAGTAGTCGTTTCAACCGATTTACTAATTGAAGGCGTGCATTTTGATCTGGCTTACATGCCATTGAAACACCTAGGATACAAATCTGTTGTAGTGAATGTCTCTGACATTTGTGCCATGAATGCAAAACCAACGCAAATAACGGTTTCTGTAGCCGTTTCTAACCGCTTTCCACTAGAAGCCTTAGAAGAATTATTTGAAGGGATTACACGCGCTGCGAATGAGTATAAAGTAGATGTAATTGGCGGAGACACGACCTCATCTCAAAAAGGGCTAATCATAAGTATCACAGCAATTGGTGAAGCTGATGCGGATGAAATCGTGTACAGAAGCGGAGCTAAACAAACCGACTTATTGGTTGTAACCGGAGATATTGGTGCCGCTTATATGGGATTGCAGGTGCTGGAACGCGAAAAACAGGTTTTTCAGGTAAACCCAAACAATCAGCCGGATTTAGATCCTTACACTTATTTGGTCGAAAGACAATTAAAACCGGAAGCGCGAAAAGATGTCCGGACGCTTTTACATGCTCTTGAAATAAAACCAACCTCAATGATTGATATTTCTGACGGACTTTCATCTGAAATCATTCATTTGTGTAAGCAGTCAAAAGTGGGCTGTAACTTATACGAAGACAAACTGCCACTCGATCCTCAGTTTATTTCGACCTGCGAAGAATTTAATATTGACAGCACAACTGTTGCTATTAATGGCGGTGAAGATTATGAACTGCTGTTTACAATCGATATTAATGATTTTGACAAAATAAAAGGAAATCCAAACTTCTCCATAATTGGCCACATGACAGATGAAAGTGAAGGAATTCATCTGGTGACAAGAGCGAATACTAAAATCGCTTTAAAAGCAAGAGGCTGGGATGCCATGAGTGAGTAATTTTAAAAATTTCAAATAAAAAAATTCCAAATTCCAACGCTACAAAATATTGGAATTTGGAATTTTTATTTTTTTGGATTTTACTTTAAAAAAGTCCCTTGTTTTTGGCTTCTTTTACCAAATCATCGTCTGAATCCGTTTTTATTTTGAGAAGCTCTTTAAGTCCTTTTTTTCGTCTTTTTATGGCATTGATAGAAATAGGAATATAATGCGGCATTTCTTCTTCAGAAGTTCCTTTAGACAAATGAAATAAAATCTGTTTATCGAATTCATCAACTTCAATAGCATTATGAAGTGACTGGTTGAGCATTTTCTGAACGGACTGGCTATAATATTTGTCGCTTTTAATTACTTTATCAAAAGCAAAAAGCAATTCATCAAATGTCAGGTCATTTTTAATAATCAGGCCATTGGGCTGTATAGTACGGATGATGGTTTTAATTTTGAGCAATTCGGTATACATGGTCAGCAGGATAATCTTGCAGTTTGGCATGTATTCCAGAATTAGTTTTGCTATATCCTCTCCTGAAAAAATTTCTTTTTCATCATAAGCGGGCATGCTGATATCTAAAAATGCAATATCGAAAGGAATAGTTTCAGGGTTTGTAATAATTTCATAAGCCGATTTACAATCTTTGGCCTGCGAAATCAAAAATTCATAGCTTTCCGGATTATAACGTGTTATAGCATTTTTATAACCCTCAATAATAAACGGATGGTCGTCTACAATTAAAATATTGCTTGTTTGCTTAAGCGATGGTGGTAAATCAGCTTTCATTATGAATTTTATTTATTTTTTGATCTATTGGTATCTTTACCAAAATAGCAGTTCCTTCACCCTTTGTCGAGTTTATTTCGACATTTCCGTCACATTCTGCTGTTCTGTAAATTATATTTTGCAGCCCAATTCCTTTTTTGGTTTTATGGGCATTAAACCCTATTCCATCATCGGATATTGATAAAACTAAATAATTGATTTCGCTTTTAAATTCAACAGTAATTGTTTTCGCCCTTGCATATTTATTACAATTCTGAAGTGCTTCCTGAATTATTCTGTATAAATTAATTTTGACGACATTGCTTACCAGGTCCCATTTGATATTAGAATCAATATTATAAACCAGTTTGGTATTGAATGTATTGGTCTGGTTTTGAAACAGCTTTTCTAAAATCGCAACAAAATTATTAATCAACCCGGATTTTTCCTTATTCAGATCATGCGAAATTTCCCGTATGTCCTGTTCTATTTCTTTTAACTCAAGCAGGTATTTTTTTCTTTTATCAGCAGCAGTTTCTTCATCTAATTTATCAAGGCTGTCTAAACTGATCCTGACACCAAACATTCTTCCTAAAACTCCATCGTGCAGCTCTTGGGCTACTTTTTTCTTTTCCCTGATTCGCATGGTTTCGATTGCGTTTTGCTGCGAAATCATCAAATTATAGATATCCTCGTTTGCAATTTGCTGTTGCTGCTTGAAAAGCAATTCCCTGTTTCTTGCCTGCTGTGTTTTGTAAATGTATAAAAACAAACCTATCAGCGAAAGAACACAAAAAACATACACCAAAGTCCTGTTCTGTATTTCTAAACTCGAATTTTCGCTTTTTATTTCATTTGTTTCATATTCTATTCGTGTAAATTTATCCCCCATTTTACGTTCAGCCATTTGCAGACTGTCATTTATGCGAATATAATCTTCTGAAAATTTTGAAGCTTTTTTGGGATGAATTAAAGATAACTGCTTCAAAGCGGCCAGTACATTACGATAATTTTTAGTGCGTTTTGAAACTATAAGTGCCTGATTTGAATAGTGTAAAGCTTTAGCCGTATCTTTCTTTGCTGCAAAGTACTCTGATAAATGCATTTTACTCGCTGTTATACCTGCTGTCAGCTTTAAACTATCCCTTATTTTAAGCGCTTTGTAAAATAAACCAGGAAGCTCTTTGCTTTGATTTAATTTAAACTGCGAATACGCTAAATTATCCATCAGAATGGCATACAATTCAGGTTTTTGATTAAAGAGGTTTTTTTCTTTTAATCCTTCCTGAAAATAAAAATTAGCTTTTTTGTAATCGTTAAGGTTTTGATATACGAATCCAAGGTTGTTTAATGACGTTGCTTTTGACTGGAACTCAGCCGGAATGATCTTATCATCTATACTAGCAATCGCTTTATTATGAAATTCAATCGCCTTTTCATACTCGCCCAATTCATTGTATAGAATTCCCAGCAGGTTATAAGCCTCATATAAAATATCATTATTGTTTTTTCGCCTAATGACTCTTAAGGCATTGAAAATAGCCTTCTCACTGCCGTAAAAATCTCCTTCGTTATATTGCAGTAAAGCTTTGCTAAGTCTTGTTTTAGCTAAATTATAGTAGTCATTACTTGCTAAATATAGTTTTTCTGCTTTATAATAAAAGGCAAATGCACTGTCTGAAGATGTTTGAGAGCTGTAATAATCCCCTAAATAAATATAAGCTTTAGACATTGAAACCGAATCCTTTGCTTTTTCAGCTTTTTCTAAGACAATTTTAACGGTTTTATTATAGTTATTCCAATCTCTCATATTAAAATAACGATTGGCCACCTTGAAAAGATTAACCCTTTTCATTGAATCATCGGGCTGGCTCATAATCACTTCAAAAGCTTTTTGATTGTACTTTTGCTTTATCGCGACGGGTAGTTTGTATTCGTTAGCCAATGACAAATACAAATCAAGACTATCTCTTGACTGACTGGATACACGAGTGTTTTCATTTTGCTTTGTACAGCCAATAAAAAATAGAAGTAATATCAGATAGTTTTTTTTCAATTCTGTCTTAAAATTTACTCAAAAATACAAAACTATACATTAGACATAAAGAAAAAGACCGTCTAATTTAGACGGTCCTTTCTATATTTAAATGAATTACAGCTAATTAATCTACTTTTCTGCTTTGTCCTGCTGACTGATTTCCGTCAATGCTTAGTTTTTGATTTGATAAATCAGAACCCATCATATCCACTTTTCTGCTTTGTCCTGCTGACTGATTTCCATCAATACCAATTGTTGTATTGTTTACTATAATATCATTAGTAGTTTTTGCAGAAGTATTAAAAGAAGTTAATACCATTACTAAAGAAAATAATCCAGTTGTTAAAGCTAATTTTTTCATGATTGTCGAGTTTTATATTGTTATACTTTTTTACTTTTTTTATCCCGTTTTGTTCGGAATTCTTTGGTAAAACTAAACAGTAAAGCGCAACAATCACCTCAAAAAAAGGCATTTATGGTCAATGCTATCCGTTCATTAGTGAATGGACAGCAAATCAGGGCAGATGGTTTTATTTTAAGTTTCTATATAATTTTCATTGGCAAATTCACTAATTATGAAATCAACATTTGCTTTGTAAGATTTTGAAAACGGTAGTTTTATAGTCGTTTTTTTAATATAACATAAGGAGTTCCCTGTATGGATCCTCGAAATATAATTTCTGTTTACTATATAACTGTTATGAATTCTGATAAATGGATTTGACAAAACGGTTTCAAAATGTTTTAAGGTTTTAAAAGCCGTGATCATTTCTCCATTTTTCAGATGAATATCAGTCGAATTATTATCAGCCTGAAAATAACAGATTTCATTTGAATCAATATAACGGTGATCGCCATATGACTTTACACATAAAATAAAGGATTTTCGATTTTTATTGATTTGAATTCCCTCTTCCTGATTTTGTTTTTTTCTTTTGGCTTGAGTTTCTGAACCAGAAGCACTTCATCCTCGTTATATAATTTATTCAATTTATGAATCAACTTTACCAGATCAATTGCTTCAATTGGTTTTAGAAAATAATCATTTACTTCGTACTGAATACAATCAAACGCTAAATCTTTGCTTTTTGTTGTGACAATAATTTTTGGCAGCTCTTTTAAATACATTAATAAGCCATTAATTAAGGTCAGGGAGAGTCCGCTGGCTTTATCTTTGGGATCAATTTCTAAAAAAACCAGATCAGGCATGTGTTTTAAAATCAGGTTTATACCATCGGTATAATTGTCTGCTGCAGCTATAAAATTCAGCTCAGAAAACTCATTTGCTATTGTCCTGATTCTTTCAACACTTACCGGATCATCATCTAAAATAATGTAGGTGTAATTCATTGCTTTTGGATTAAATTTTGGGGTTAATCTTAAATTTGGAGTTATTTTTTCTTAAAAGAGAACATCTAAAGTTATAAAAAATATTGAAATACCTGTCCACATAAATAAAAAACACTTTAGTTAAACGCATAAAAAAATCCCAAACTCCTATTCAGAATTTGGGATTTAATATATTGAAAATTAAAAAATTACATTTTCATCAACCAGTTTTTCATCGAAACTTCGTTTTCAATAATATCTCTTAATTCAGAAATTTTTACACGATCTTGTTTCATTGTATCCCTATGACGAATTGTTACCGTTTCGTCTTCAATAGTTTGATGATCTACTGTTATACAGAATGGCGTTCCAAGAGCATCTGCTCTTCTGTAACGACGTCCTACAGCATCTTTTTCATCATACGCTACATTGAAATCCCATTTTAAATCTTCGATGATTTTTTTAGAAATTTCTGGTAATCCGTCTTTTTTAACCAGTGGTAAAACTGCTGCTTTTGTTGGAGCTAAAACGGCTGGTAATTTCAGTACTGTTCTTGTCGATCCGTCCTCTAAAACCTCTTCCTGCAACGATGTTGCAAAAACAGCTAAAAACATACGATCCAGACCTACAGAGGTCTCTACAACATACGGAACATAGTTTTCATTCAGTTCCGGATCAAAATACTGCAGTTTTCTTCCTGAATATTGTTCGTGCGCTTTTAGATCAAAATCAGTACGGGAATGAATTCCTTCCAATTCTTTAAATCCGAATGGGAAATTAAACTCAATATCGGCAGCTGCATTTGCGTAATGTGCTAATTTTTCATGATCGTGAAAACGGTAATTGTCATTTCCTAATCCTAAAGACAAATGCCATTTCAAACGTGTTTCTTTCCAGTGCTCGTACCATTGCATTTCTTCTCCCGGACGTACAAAAAACTGCATTTCCATTTGTTCGAATTCACGCATACGGAAAATGAATTGTCTGGCAACAATTTCGTTTCTAAAGGCTTTACCGGTTTGAGCAATTCCAAAAGGAACTTTCATACGGCCAGATTTCTGTACATTCAGGAAGTTTACAAAAATACCCTGAGCCGTTTCCGGACGCAAATATAAATCCATTGCAGAATCTGCAGAAGCTCCCAGTTTTGTTCCGAACATCAGGTTAAACTGCTTCACATCTGTCCAGTTTTTAGAACCGGTTTCAGGATCAGCAATCTCCAATTCTTCAATTAAAGCTTTTACATCCTGAAGATCTTCACTCATCCCTTTTGCAAGCCTTGCCAAAATTTCTTTCTTTTTGAAAGATATTCTACAACACGTGCATTGGTTGTAATAAATTCTTCTTCATTAAAAGCATCTCCAAAACGAGCTTTCGCTTTTTCGATTTCTTTTTGAGCTTTTTGATTTAACTTTTCAGCATAATCTTCTACTAAGGTATCAGCTCTGTATCTTTTTTTAGAATCTTTATTGTCAATTAACGGATCATTGAAGGCATCAACGTGACCTGAAGCTTTCCAGGTTGTTGGATGCATCAATATTGCAGCATCAAGGCCGACAATATTTTCATTCATCTGAACCATTGATTTCCACCAATATTCACGGATATTCTTTTTTAATTCGACACCATTTTGTGCATAATCATATACAGCACTCAGTCCATCGTATACTTCGCTTGACGGAAAAATAAATCCGTACTCTTTTGCGTGCGAAACCACATTCTTAAATAAATCTTCTTGTTTTGCCATAGTGATGCAAAAATATAAAAAGTGAGTTTAAAAAAAAGAAAAATAGTTGAAGATTGCCCATTGATTACTAAATTTTTAGTAATCAATCACGGTTTTTCGGTTTCCGAATAAAAATTTATTTTTTTTATAATTAAAAGGCTGCTTATTTGCTTTTCTAAATATTCCTTTACACTTAAAATGGATCTATAAGCTACTATTTAAAATTAATTTCAATTGCATTAAAATATTTTTTATGAATAAAAATAGCAATCAATTGTATTTTTTGACACTTTTATCTTACATTTATTTTTTTAAATAATATTACAAAATGTTTGAATCTTTAAAAAATCTCTTTTTCCCTAAAGTGTGCGCCGGCTGTCACTCGCTTTTAATGACAAACGAAAATGTTATATGTACCAGCTGCCGGCATGAAATGCCTCTTACTCAATACCATTTAGATACTAATAATGAGGCAGTCAAGAAATTTTATGGGAAAATTGACATTGAACATGCATCGGCATTTTTGTATTTCAACAAAAAAGGAATTGTACAGGAGCTGATACACAATCTGAAATACAAAGGATACGAAGAAATTGGAACAGTCCTGGGAGACTGGTATGTGGAAGATTTAAAAAATATTCAGCTTGAGACGTCTTTTGATGTTGTAAT
Source organism: Flavobacterium gyeonganense (assembly GCF_029625295.1). Lineage (NCBI taxonomy): Bacteria > Pseudomonadati > Bacteroidota > Flavobacteriia > Flavobacteriales > Flavobacteriaceae > Flavobacterium > Flavobacterium gyeonganense. The sequence goes on from NZ_CP121112.1 coordinate 1,870,894, forward strand.
TCCTGTACCGCTTCATCGAAAGAAGTTTAAGGAAAGAGGTTATAATCAGGTAGCTACTTTTGGAAATGCTTTGTCCAAAGGACTGGGTATCGACTATAATGAAACTATTTTGTTTCGGAAGAAATATTCTAAAACCCAATCCAAAAAGAATCTTTTGGGAAGATCAGAAGGAATAGAAAACTTATTTGATGTGTATTTTTCAGAAGAAAATCATAATAAACATTTCTTACTTGTTGATGATGTTCTCACAACAGGTGCCACATTAGAAGCCTGCTCACGGGCATTACTCAAAATCCCAGGAGCAAAAATCAGCATTGTATGTATGGCAATGGCTAATTCTTAAATTAGTTTATCAGTATCTTTTTGACAATTTTTTTACTGCCATTAATGATGGTTACTAAATATAATCCGGCAGATGCTTTTTTTAACTGAATGTTTTGATTAAAATAAGCTCCTTTACCAAAATTTTCATCATATACATTTTGGCCAAGGATATCATGTACTAATACTTCTACATCTTTAGTAGGGTCACATTTAAACTGAACAGTAAAATTACCATTATTTGGATTTGGATATAATGCAAAATCCACGCTTTCGAATTCAGTATCATCGAGAGTAAATGTCTGACTGCAAATAGTTACAGATGCCGAATTTATAGTTCCGAAACGTCCCGAAACAGCATCACGAACCTCAAATTTCCATGTCCCCTGAGGATTTTGCCCTTTGAATGCGTTTAAAAATTCTGCAGGCACAACCATCTGACTCGTTGTTTTAGAACAATCCAATTCGGTTCCTGAATCATCGTAATTCAGTGTTAAAGTAGAATTAGTGCTGCCACAATTTTTATCAAACAATTTTACGACTGTTCCAAGTGGACTTACTATTTGAATTTCTAAATCTGAAAACCTTTCGTGTGTTACATTTACTGCGACTTTTACATCAGAAACTATTCCTGTGGAAGCAGGCACATTTACTGTTTTTGTAGTAAAGGAAGATCCAAACGGTATAGTAAAAGAACTTCCGAAACTATAAGAATCGCAAGTCGTTGCTGATGTATAACCTATAGCAAAAGGACTAGCATTTAAAGCATAATAAATGTTAGCGACTGGCTCAATTAGCAGCCTGCAATTTGTAGCGGCAATATCTGAAGGTACTGTTATGGTCTGTGAGCCATCGTTTGGTGTATTTGCTTCAAGAATGACAGGAAAAGTCAAACCTCCATCTGTAGATAATTTAATATTTACATTATTGGAACCGGGCAATGTATTCGTATTCTTTACATCCCAGTTTATGGTCTGAAAAGAACCTTTTTGCCACCCTATATCATTTGTATTTTGCGAGGTTACGGCAAACGGACCGACCGCAGCATTTACAGTAACAATCATGTTATCGGTATTAGTCTGAGGGATTGTTAAAGCTGCATTATCTCTTCCTGTAAGTGAAAAATGCAAAGTTCTTGCGACTGACGAAACAGATTCCCAGGTGGTGGTTAACCTGTTTTGAAGTACTGTGTTTAAGCTTGGCATATACCTAACAGGTGAGTTGTTTGGCGGAAGAGATCGAAATAATGGCCCGTCTGGTTTAGCCGGATAAGCAATACTATTACTTCCGGATGTTGTGGTGGCACTATCATTTTGCTCCCAGCAATAAGTAACTGTATCGCCATCCGGATCAGAGCCTGTTCCGGTTAAAATAAATGGGGTATTAAATGGAATGGTATAATCGGAACCTGCACTTACAACCGGCGGATTATTATTTATTGGCGAACTAACCGGGCATGATTTAGTAGCAAGATTATTCTGGATTTGTAAAATACTTGCGTAGGCAAAGTAATCATCAGAAACATTCTGAATATCATAATCATTTGTTACTCCTGCATATCCCATGATAGTCGAACCACTACCCGGTTCTACATTTGTCCCTGTGCCTTCAATTAAATGAGAATAAGTATGAGTACCTCCTAACTGATGCCCCATTTCATGTGCTACAAAATCAATATCAAATGTATCTCCCTGAGGAATTCCATCTGAAGGAGAGGTATATGCACTCCCTTTTGCCTGATCATCTGACGAAGAAATAGGATTATCACATACACAGCCTATACAACCCGCATCTCCTCCGCCACCTGAACCGCCAAATAAATGCCCTATATCATACCCACTGTTGCCAATAACGGTAGTTAATGTTTGCTGAACTTCTAAGTTCCATGCCCCTTTTGCGCCTTGCGGTGCGTTAGAATAAGGATCTATTGATGCATTTGTATAAATAATATCTAAATTATTTGGTATTATAGTTAATTGCACAGCTAAATCTTTATTAAAAACGGCATTCACCCTTGTCATAGTGGCATTCATTCCGGCTAATGCGCCTGCTTTTGTACCTCCAAAAAACGAAGCGTATTCTCCTGTACACGATAATGCAAGCCGAAGTGTTTTTAAGGTTTTAGTATTAGATGCTGTTTTTGCTGTTTTATCAGAATTTTTTTTAGTAGTTTCCTCTTTTGTTTTACAAATCAGCAATTTTGAAGTATCTTTATTTTTAGATGTAAACAACACATATTCTGACTTATTGTCTGGATTTTGCTCTATAAATTCAGACGCCTTGTCTAAACGGAATACCATAGTCTGAACTCCTATTGGAGCTATACTGAAATGAATTTTTGCAGTTTTATCATCTAATCCCGTACCCACATAAGCTCTGATTTCAGGGTATTTTGCTTGTAATTCGGGATCAAAATTCGAGGATTCCCAAACCATAAATCGTTCTAAAACACCTTCAGTATTTGGAACCGTGATTTCAGAAACAGCATTTTTTGACGTCTTGCCTGAAGCTGCAATTTTCTGAATCAAAAGATTCTCATTCAGTTTATAATATAGCTTTTCCTGATTAAGAACGTTTCTTGTTTTTTTTGCCGAAACCGAATTCACTTTCTCCCAAAGAACATTTGTTTGTGCATGAACTGTAATACAGAAAAAAATAGAAAGCAGAATTAGTAGCTGTTTTTTCATAATCAAGAGGTTATTTTGAGAATCAAAATTAAATTAATTAAGTCAAATTCTTTTCTATTCTCGACAGATATTTATTTCGCATCGACAAATTACTCCTTTTTCACAAAAAACCAAACGAATCAAATTAAAAAATCAATTCAGGTTGCTATCAGATTTAAAATAGATAGTATAAATTTGCAGCATCTTAAATAATTTGTTTTGAAGCTCTTTCATTCTATAAACGATTTCCACTCTACCAAGAAAACCATTTTAACTCTTGGGACTTTTGATGGCGTACATATTGGTCATAAAAAAATTCTGGAAAGAATTACTCAAAACACTGAAAACGGACAATATGAAAGTCTTGTTCTTACCTTTTTTCCACATCCCAGAATGGTTCTTCAGGAAAAATCAGAAATAAAACTTTTAAATACCATTCAGGAAAAATCTAAACTTCTGGAAGCAACCGGAATTGAAAACCTTGTTATTCATCCATTTAATGAAAGTTTTTCAAGATTAACTGCTGAAGAATTTGTACACTCCATTTTAGTAGATCAGTTCCATATCCATAAAATAATTATTGGCCATGACCATCGTTTTGGTAGAAACAGAACAGCCAATATTGATAATTTAATCGCTTTTGGAGCCGAATACGGTTTTGAAGTTGAACAAATTTCGGCTCAGGAAATCCAGGATGTTTCAGTAAGTTCTACCAAAATCAGAAAAGCATTGCAGGAAGGTAATATGGCTTTAGCCAATGAATATCTGGGTTATACTTATTTTCTAACTGGTGATGTCGTAAAAGGAAAGCAGCTGGGAAGAACAATTGGCTTTCCAACTGCTAATATCCAGATTGAAGAAGACTACAAACTGATTCCTAAAAATGGTGTTTATGTTGTAAAAACTGTTGTTGATCAAAAAGAAGTTTTCGGAATGATGAATATTGGTTTCAATCCAACTGTAAATGGGCAAAAACAAACCATCGAAGTAAATCTTTTTGATTTTGATGCCGACATTTATGGACAAAAACTGGAGATTTCACTACTAAAATACCTTCGCGAGGAACAAAAATTTGGATCCGTAGATTTGCTGAAAGAACAGTTAAATCTGGACAAACAAACTGCATTAGAGTTCATAAGCAAAAGCTAAAAAATTCTAATACTATACTTTTAGTTATTTTTAAATCATCTTATTTATTTTTTTAGTAAATTTAATACACTTTACTGAATACCAAATATTTACTATTAACTTCTTTAAAAATAACCATCATGAAATTACCAAAAGAAATTGTCAACGGATCTATAATATTCCTTGGCATAGGCATTTATTTTTTATTGATGAATGTATTAGGTTTAGCCGATTTATTTTATTTACGTACCCTGAATGTATTGTTTATTTTTTACGGAGTAAACAGAACCATGCAGATGAACCTTCATGAAGGAGAAACTAATTTTGTATCCAATGCTGTTTCGGCTATGGCTACTTCAGTAGTGGGTGTGTCGATGAGCGTCTTCGGATTATTAGTTTATAGCTATGCAAAAGGCGGAGATGCCTATGTTGCTTCTTTATCTGAAACCTTTATGTTTGGAGGAAACCCATCTGTACCAACGTATTGCATCTGCTTATTATTTGAAGGCCTTGCATCTTCAGTCATTGTCACCTTAATGATGATGTTATACTGGAATAACAAATACATAGCCGATTAATTTTTTTAAAATAAAAAGAGTTATTCCGCACTCTAAAATCATAAAAAACTACAATTCTATGATTTTAGGGTGTTTCTTTTTTGAAAATAACTGCCAAATATTCATTTACAGCAATCAACATTGGTTGATTAGAACTATTTAACTACTTTTGAAGCATCAAAAACAATGTATCAATGAGCGTTACAAAACACAACTGGACAAAAGACGAAATAATCGCCATATATAACAAACCTATGATGGACTTGCTGTATGAAGCAGCAACAATTCACAGACAAAAACACGATCCGAACGTAGTTCAGGTATCGACTTTACTTTCTATCAAAACAGGAGGCTGTCCGGAAGATTGCGGGTATTGCCCACAGGCTGCACGTTACAACACAGGAGTTGAGGGAAATGATTTGATGAGTGTAAGCCAGGTAAAAGCTCAGGCCTTACGTGCCAAATCTAGCGGATCATCCCGTGTTTGTATGGGGGCTGCCTGGAGAAATGTAAAAGACGGTGAAGAATTTGATCAGGTTTTAGAAATGGTTCGTACCATCAACAAACTGGATATGGAAGTTTGCTGTACTCTCGGCATGATTACCGAAAATCAGGCGCAGCGTCTGGCAGAAGCAGGATTATATGCTTACAATCACAACTTAGATACTTCTGAAGATTATTACAAAGATGTTATTTCAACACGTGCTTTTGAAGACCGTTTAGAAACCATTGAAAATGTTCGTAAAACTAACGTTACAGTTTGCAGCGGTGGAATTATCGGAATGGGAGAAAGTATCGAAGACAGAGCTGGAATGCTGGTTGCGCTTTCTACTTTAAATCCACAACCGGAATCAGTGCCGATTAATGCTTTGGTTGCCGTAGAAGGAACTCCTATGGAAGATGAAAAACCGGTAGAAATCTGGGAGATGATTCGAATGGTAGCCACTACCCGAATCGTAATGCCTGAAACGCAGGTACGTTTATCTGCAGGAAGAACCAATATGAGCCGCGAAGGTCAGGCAATGTGTTTCTTTGCAGGAGCAAATTCTATTTTTGCAGGAGATAAATTACTTACTACACCAAATCCTGATGTACATGAAGACATGAAAATGTTCGAGTTATTAGGATTGAATCCGCAAAAACCTTTTACAAAAGTATCACAGCCTAAAACAGTTGAAGCTGAAGATTCTCAATTTACTCCTCTTGGGGAAAAACCAAAATGGTCAAGGCCGGGACACACTATTGAAAGAAATGTTGAACATTCGATTAAATCAAAAGTTTAAGATTTTTTCTACCAACCTATAAATAAAAATGCTTTTGACACACAATTGTCAAAAGCATTTTTTTATTTTAATCATTTGAAATCAACTCACGTAATTTATTTCCGAGTTTTTCAAATTCTCTAACGGCATTTCCGGAACTCAATTCTTTATCGACATTCATTTTTAAACTGCCATTTTTAAAAGTGACGCTATAAATAATTTCTTCTGCATCTGTTTTTTTCCAAATCAAAACTTCACCTTTAGAAATCAGGTATTTCTCATCCAGATGATCCATTAGCATTCTTTTTATTTTATCATTTTTATCAGAATCAAAAGAGGCTTTGAAACTATAAGATGAATCTGAATCCTGAACCGAAACAGATGAACTGGAACTCGTAGTTTTTGTTTCTGATTTTTTAACTTTTGGAGGATTTGGCACTGTTGGCCTACTCTGGCTGTGCGCTAAAAAACTAATCGCTGTAAAAATAAGTACTATAATAATTTTCATAATCATTTGATTTAATTGTTAATCTTAAATTCAAAACCCAGGCCTCTTATGCTTGAGATACTTATAGCAGGATCTTCTTTAAAATATTTTCGTAACCGGCTGATAAAGACATCCATGCTTCTGCCTGAAAAGAAATCTTCGTTGCCCCAGATTTCCCTTAAAATTTCTTCCCTCTTAATGAGTTTATTTCGGTTCGCAAATAAAAAAAGGATTAATTGCGCTTCTTTTTCGGTAATTCGGTGTGTGATTGCATGATGTTTCAGCAAGTAATTTCGATAATCAAAAAAATAAGCGCCAATTTCGAAGGTCTGCTCTAAAACATTTTTTTCCTCATTTTTTTGAGAACGTTTTAAAATATTACCTACTCTTAAAATTAATTCTTCTACTTCAAAAGGTTTTACGATATAATCATCTGCACCCAACTTCAACCCTTTGATTTTGTCCTCCTTCAATGATTTTGCCGTTAAAAAAACAAAAGGCGTATCCGGAAATTGGTCCACTATCTTTTCTGCTAAAGTAAAACCATCCATTTGCGGCATCATTACATCCAAAATACAAATATCAGGCTTCGTCCCGGGAAGAGATCCCAAAGCTTCTTTACCGTTCTTTTTCCAGGATACTTTAAATCCTGAAAATTCCAGATACTGTTTCAAAATTGAAGCATAATCAAAATCATCTTCTACTAATAAAATATGTTTCATTATAACGGAATTGATATTAAAAATAGAGCACCTTTATTTTCTTCACTTATTACTTTTACATTTCCACGATATGCTTCCACTAATTGTTTTACATAAAACAATCCCAAACCAAGGCCTTTGGTATTGTGAAGATTTCCTTTTTCGACTCTGTAAAACTTATCAAAAATGGCAATATGTTCTTTTGGAGAGATCCCTTTTCCGTTGTCATTTATACCGAGTAAAAATGTATTATCAATACTGTTCATTTCAATATCAATTTGCGTAGCACCATATTTTACAGCATTATCCAAGAGATTAATCAAAATTGTATTGAGATGAAAACGGTCTATCTTTATAGTTATGGTTTCCTGATTCTGTTGGCATGTAATCAGAATATCAGGTTTGGAAAGCGTGAAATCATGTATTATTTCTTTGATTTCATTACAATTTATTTCGATGGAAGAACTTGTATCAGCGACTGGATTAACTGAAACATTCGCAACCTGCTGAAACAGTTTCTGAAGCCTGCTGTTTTGCCTTTCCAATAAAGATAAAGTTGTTTTATATTCTTCATTCGACATTTGAGTTTCCTTTCGCTGTAATGTTTTGATTGCAATATCCATTGTGGCCAAAGGAGTCTGAAATTCATGTGTAATATTGTTTACAAAATCCGTTTTTATATCGGCAATCCGTTTTTGGTTAATTAAATTTTTAATAGAGAGGTAATACAGGTACACGACAAAAAACATTAAGATCAGAGAAAACAATAACAACCCCGCCATTTGACCCAAAATCGTTTTTTGCCAGTTCGCAAAACTGTAAAATTGTTCTGTTTTTAACATGAGTGTATATTTTTTCTTTACAGCACCCGGATTATCAGATTCTGATTCATTCGTATTTTGCCACTTTCCGATCGAAGAAGAAATCTCATTAGTACTTTTTACTTTATTATCAAAAATCAACAGTTTACCATTATAAACAGAATCCGTTATATTATTGTTTAAAATAACCAGAGAGGTTAAATAATCACTGTAACCTATTTCAAAATCTTCTGGTTTTTTAAATTTTTCCATATACCTCTTCATAGCTTCAGAAAGGGAATCCTGATTTATCTGAATAAGTTTTAGATATTCTTTTTTTGCTATTTTTTTATAAACATATCTTTCGGATAATTTGCCGGTTTGCTCCATCCAACTATCTTTTATGGCATCAAATTCAGCATGGTCTTCCAACTCAGCAATCTGCTTTTTGATTTTGGTATTTACTTCCCTTTCGGTCAATTTATAAGTATTGTATATAAAATAGCCCTGAATAGCCGCCAATGCGATTACAGTAAAAATACATGCCCCGATTAAATACGCAATTTTCTTTTTGTTTTGCATGATGTAACAATTAACAAAAACAAATTTACCTTAATAATTGTTTTATGCTTTTAATAAATAACTGATTAACCCTTTATTAACCGAATGCTGAAATGAATGCCTTAAAAATCGGGAGTTCAGTTTATTTTGTTTTTTCGAAACTAAACTATCCAAAACTCTTTAACTCATCATTAACCGTCTATTAACCCAATACTCCGCAGCCGTTTCAGAGATTTGCTACCAACAAATCATCACATCATGAAACACTATCTTTTTATATTCTTACTCTTTTCTTTTATCGGAACTGGACAGCACAAAATTTCAGGAACTATTCTGGACGCTAAGAATAATCCCGTAGAGTTTGCTGCTATTTCTTTATTAAAACAGCAGGATTCGGTATTTTACAAAAGCACTCAAACTAACGAAAAAGGCTTTTTTGAAATAACACACGCTGAAAAAGAAAAATACATTTTGAAAATCAGTTCTTATGGACATTCTGAAAAATACCTCAATATTGATGTCCAGTCAGATCTACAGCTCACGCCAATTCTACTGGAACAAAATGCAGAAATACTAAATGATGTTACCATTACAACATCAAAACCAATTCTAAAAAGAAAAATTGACCGAATAGAATTTACAGTAGAAAATTCGTCACTTTCTACTAATAATGCCTGGGAAATCCTGGGCAAAACACCTGGCGTGACTACAATGAGCAGCGGCAATCTGATTGTTCGCGGAAGCAATAGTATTTTGGTCACTATTAATGACAAAAAAGTTTACTTAACAGGTGATGAATTAAAACAGTTTTTAGAAAATACAAATGGTGAAGATGTCAAATCAATAGAAGTTATTACAAATCCGCCGGCTAAATATGAGGCTCAGGGAGCAACCGTTTTAAATATCAGGTTGAAAAAAATATAAAATTAGGTTATAAAGGAACGGTAAGCAGTTCTTACACACAATCTATTTACGCAAAAGGAAATATCTCTACAAGCCATATTTACAAAGGAGAAAAACTATCGCTATCCGGACGTTATACCTTTGGTACTGGTACGTATGTGAGAGAAGGAGAAGATTTCATTCATTATTTGGATAATTCAGGCGAAACGAACTCGATTTGGGAAAGCATTCTGAAAAGAAAAAACAAATCGGCATCACAAAATTCATTTCGCGTGGGTTCAGAATATGAAATAGATAATTCAAATACACTCTCTTTTGGCATTACTGGTTCTATCAATCCGAATGTTCATGGGTTTTATAATGTGCCCACTTATATTTATGACCGTAACAGAAATCTGGATTCGCTTTATGTGACTCAAAACAACAGAGAAAAAACTTCCCGAAATAATGATTACAATTTCTCTTATGATCATAAATTTAAGGAGAAAGAGAAACTTTCTTTTTCTTCAGATTATACGCATTACTATTACAATGAAAATCAGGATATTTTCTCTTCATTTTCATTACCCAATAATCCTCCTTACCGACAAACACGATTTGTAAGCGACAACACTCAAAAAATTCAGCTTTTTTCAGCACAATCCGATTATGCGAATGAAGACAACGGAATCGAGATGGGAATGAAATTTGGAAAAGTAAAAGCAGACAGTCAGCTTATTTTTAAAGATGAAATTAATGGCGAATTAATTGAAAACACATCCAGAACTAACCAGTTTTTATATGATGAAACCATTTTTGCAGGTTACGCAAGCTATAACAAGGAAATAGAAAAATGGACACTAAAAGCGGGATTGAGAGGAGAATACACGCAACTAAAAGGCAATTCGGTTACGGTAACCGAAATAAACCAGCAAAAATACTTTAAACTTTTCCCCACTTTTTATGCGCTTTACAAAGCCAATGAAAACCATCAAATTGGATTTTCATACGGAAAACGGATTAGCAGACCTCAATACAGCTGGCTTAACCCATTCAGGTCTTACTACAATTCCTATTCGTATTTTGTTGGAGATCCAAAGCTTCAGCCTACCATCATTCACAACCTGAATCTGACTTATACTTTAAAAGACAAATACAACTTTGATTTGTACTACCGACATGAAAAAAATCCTTCAATGGAAATCTCATATCAGGATTATGAAACGACAACAGTTGTCTATCATCTTACTAATATCGAAAAAAACACTGCTTTAGGATTAGAATTCAATGCCAATTTAGTTTTCTTTGACTGGTGGGAATCCGGAATTCAGGCCGGTATCAATTATACTCAGGATACCTTTTTGGGAGTTGATGAAAAATTGTATCAAAACAAACGTTTGCAGTATAACGGAAGCACCAATAACCGATTTACATTCAACAAGAAAAAAGATTTTACCGCCGAAGTCAATTTTTATTACAACTCTAAATCTGTTCAGGGAACTTTTACGATTAGTCAGTCTACCAGCTTAGATTTTGCATTTCGGAAAAAGATATTTCAGGACAGATGGGAACTTTTTGCGATTTTTTCAGATGTTTATCGTGGAGAAAAACAAACAGTCATTACTAAATATGCAAATCAGTATAATTATTTTACTGATTACAGCGATACTCAGAGTTTTAAGATTGGTTTTAAATATAACTTCGGAAATCAAAAATTGAATGAAAAAAACAGAACACAAACTGAAGAGCAGAAAAGAATTTAACTCACACGAATTATTCTATCTTGTTGAATGAATGACCATACTTCAATCAAGTCAAAATTTTAATTAATAGAGTTAACAAATCTCAATAAATATTTTTAAATTGCTTATAGCTAACACTATAAGCATTTTTTTTATTTTAAAACAGATGAAATTAACACAAATTGAAAGGGTAAAGAAAATCTCAAAGTCTGAGTTTATATCCCAATATGTAAAAAATCAAATACCGGTTGTTATTGAAGAGCTGACTGAAGACTGGCCGGCTTATGAAAAATGGAAATTATCTTATATCAAACAAATAGCAGGCGATAAAGTTGTTCCTTTATACGATGACAGACCGGTAAACCACGAAGATGGTTTTAATGAAGCACATACTTCTATGAAGATGAGCGATTATATTGATTTACTTGAAAAAAACCAACCAATTACCGCATTTTTCTTTACAATCTAATGAAAGATGTTCCTGTCTTAAAAAATGATTTTTTATGGCCGGATATTGGCTTAAAATTAGTCAAGCAAATGCCTATGCTGTTCTTTGGCGGTCAAAATTCCAAAGTGTTTATGCATTTTGATATAGACTACTCCAATATTCTTCATTTTCATTTTCATGGAGAAAAACAATGTATGATTTTTCCTCCTGATCAGTCAAAATATATGTATAAGGTTCCTCATGCGTTAATTTCGAGGGAAGACATTGATTTTGACAATCCTGATTATGAAAAATTCCCTGCACTGAAAAATGCCCAGGGATACATCACAAACCTGAAACATGGTGAAATGTTATATATGCCTGAAGGTTACTGGCACTATATGAAGTATCTTACACCAGGATTTTCTATGAGCTTACGCTCTTTTCCTAAAAACATTGCCAACTTATCTAAAGCAGCTTATAATGTTTTTATCATGCGCCATTTTGATATTTTGATGCGAAAATTCAAAGGTCAAAAATGGATTGACTATAAAAATGAAAAGGCAATTCAGAATACGCATGAAAATTTACTAAAAGAAGCTGTCTAAATCCACTAAAAAAAGATGAATTTAAATTTGATTTAATTTATCTATAATCGGAGTCAAAGACTTTTTAAAAAGGAAAACCTTTGACTCCATTGTTCTTCTATCTTAATTTTACCAATAATTAATATATTATTTTTTGTGTCTTTAAGCTGTCTGCTGTTTGAATTTTAAGTAACAGAAGCTGATTTTCTGGTTTCAGATTAGAAATTATTATTGAATTTTGGGTGGCATTTTGTTCTAAAATCAATTTTCCACTTATATCGAAAAGCTGAACTTTTTGAATTTTTGAATCTTCTGATTCTATAACTAATTGTCCCTTCTTTTGATAAATTACAAATTCTTTTTTATTTGGCGAAATGTCTTTTAAATGCAATGTTTTAGATGTAAATCTTAAAACAAAACGAGTATTAAAAATTCCTTTTTCAGTTGAAAATACATAAGGTTCTTTTTTTAAATCATGTAAAATCATTTTGTCCTTATCTTCAAGATAAATGGATTGGTCCGTAAAAGTTTGATCCAAATGATCTATGCTTATAGTGAAATTTCCCTTGATTTCTGTTTTATAACCCAGGACTATTTCATCTGAATCTTCAAAAGGGAATTCCCTGCCTTGTATAGCCCAGCTTTTTTCTTCATTAAAACTATAAAAATCAATATACTTGTTTCCATTGAATGACTCTCCGTCAAAACCCGAATCGTACCCGTTTGTTGCTCCTTCAATATAACCAATTAAAAGTTGTTTGAATGCACTTTCTTTATTCGTAAGGTTAAGCCATATTCTGCTTCTTTCTGGTTTTTTCTTTTTTTCGGAAATCTTAGCAGGTTTAAAAAACTGTGAATTATGTTCTATAACTCGCATACTATTTTCAAATTTCACTTCCCCGGCAATTAAACTCTGAACAAAAAAAGATTGTGCCGAAGCAATTTTTCCGTCAGGCAAAGTTTCATTTTCACCAGAAGCGATTGCTGCTCTTGTACCCACACCTCCCAACAGATTGTAAACTGCGTAATCATCTGAAACATATTTATTAGCAAATGGTGTATTGTGCGTCCAGAAATAAAGAGTTCCTTTGATAACATCTTTGTTGTCTTTTAAAAATATATCCGCATCAAGAGCGGATGGGTATGGATTGCCAATTAAATTGAAACTATCTGTATTACCAACATTTGTTTTAATTTTTCCGTTAACTGGTATTCCTTTAAAAGTTGCCTCATGTTTTTCCGGAACCGTAACTGAGAAATCCTGTGCCCCACGAATAATATAACCTTTTCCTAATTCCATATTTCCTGATGGATTTTCCTCTTTCCAATTGTTTGCATTAAAATCAAAAGAGAAAAATTTATCTAATAATGTATTTGGAGAAACATCGATTAGTTTATGGTTTTCAACAGGTGAAGACCAATAAGTATAATCAAATTTTCGAATGGGTGTAGTTTTGCGTTTAAGATAAATAGTACCTGTATTTACTATTTCATCATCAGATTGATATAAAGCTGCTGTATCTTCTAAAGTCAGAATTCCGGATCCCGAATAATCAAAGTTTAATCCCAAAGTTTTTCCTGTTGAAATTGTCACTGTCTTTCCAGATTTTATATTACAACTACATGCATTTGTTGAAGAAGAAAATAAATAATCTTCTTCAAAAGTTAATTCCTTTTCGCCTGAAGAAAATCCATTTGACCAATTCGTACCGTTCCATTTTGAACTATTGACACATAATTTCAAACGGGCAATTCTATGTTTTGTCACTCCTGATACCGAGTTAAAATTGCCCCCGATAATCAGTTTATGATTAGATGTAAAGCCCATCGTATACAAAGTACTATTCAAATTCGCTGAAAATGAGGAGTCAAAAACACCATTAGAAGACAAACGCAATAATCGTAAAGAAGCTGTTCCGTTATAATTTCCTGAAAATGCACCTCCAACCAGAATCCTGTTGTCTGGCTGTACTAAAATACTTCGAACATCTGCGTTACTAAAACCAGTTCCGGAGTTAAAAGTTATGTCTAATGTCCCATCTGAATTAAGCCTTAAAATTCGTTTTTTTGAAACTCCATTAAAATTTAAAAAAGAACCTCCCGCAATAATTTTCCCGTCGGATTGCAGATCAAGGGCATATACGTTTTTGTCAAACCCAATACCTATAGAAAAGCTGCTATCTATACTTCCGTCAGCATTTAATCGTATTAACTTTGAATATCCTATACCGTTGAATGTATCAAATCTTCCTCCTAAGATGATTTTTCCGTCTGGCTGGACAATGATAGCATCTACAATTCCATTTGCACCTACAGCAGCATTAAAACTACCATCAATTGTCCCGTCCTGCATGAGGCGCACTATTCGGCCAAATGTAACGCCATTATATTTCGTGAAATTACCTGCTGCTAATATTTTCCCATCTGATTGAATCGATACCGAATATACCTGACCATTAAAACCGCTTCCGGAAACAAAACTGTTGTCTAAACTTCCATCAGGTAAAATTCGGGCAACGCGATTGCAGACTGTATTGTTGTAACTAGTAAAACTTCCAGCTATAATCATTTTTCCATCTAATTGCCGGGCTGCCGTTTTGATAGCATTATTAGCCCCTGACTGAGCTGAATTAAAAGTATTATCCAAATTTCCGTCAGGCAAAATACGGGCAATTTTTGAACATGCAATTCCGTTAAAATTTGAGAAATTACCAAAAACCATTGTATTATTATCAGGCAATGGTAATACTTTTAAAACCGAATTATCAAATCCGACTCCAGCCGAAAGATAACTAATATCATGAATTCCACTAGCATCTGTTTTAGCCAGTTTTCCCTGGTTCAAATAATCAAATACTGAAAATGACCCACCAATGTACCAACTGCCATCATCTGAATTTTCTAAACTAAATACTGATGCTGAACCAGGTCCTCCTCCTGCATTGAAGTCCGTTTTAATTGTGCCGTCTGGATTTAAAAGTATAAATCTGTTTACATCAGTTCCATTATACAAATCTGTAAAAGACCCACCGAGCATAATATTTCCTGACAGATCCGCTTTTATAACATTTACAGTACCGTTATTGAAACCTGTACCTGACAGAAAACCAGAATCGATTGATCCATCTGAATTCAACCGAATAATCCTGTTAGCAGCAATTCCGTTATAATCTGTAAATTCACCTCCCAGTATAATTTTTCCATCTGATTGTAAGTACATTGCGCGGATTTCATCATTAAAAGCAGTTCCAATATTAAAACTGATATCAATACTACCATCTGAATTTAATCGAACTATTCTATTGACATCGGCACCATTAAATTTTATAAAATTTCCTGACAGAATAATCTTCCCGTCGGGTTGGATCTGAACACAATTTATATTCGAAGGAGCACCTGAACCAGTTAAAAAAGTGGCATCTAAATTTCCATCAGGTAAAATCCTGGCTATCCTGTTTACAGTAATTCCATCATACTTTGTAAAGCTTCCAACGATTATAAATTTTCCATCTGATTGCCGGGCAATTTGATTTATAATGCCCGTACCTGCTGCTATAGAAGTATTAAAAGTGCTATCATGCGAGCCATCAGTATTTAATCGGATTAATCTGCCTGCAGCAACTCCATCATAACTGGTAAAATTGCCTCCAATAACAATTTTATCATCATTTTGTATGTAAGATGAATATATCTTTCCATTAAAACCTGAACCTGTATCAAATTCTTCATCTATAGTTCCATCTGTTTTGAGCCGTGTCAAATAAGAAAGTGGCTTTCCGTTAAAACTCAAAAATTCACCTCCTACAATTAAATTCCCATCTGTTTGCAGTGACAAGGTTCTTACTGCATTATTAAAACCATCACCATTAAAACCATCATCATAAATATTAAAACTGACGTCTGGTTTACCCTGTTGGGCTTCATTTGAAATAGACAATAAACTAAAAAGAATTATAAACAAGCAGTGTAATTTTGATTTCAAGATATTAGGATTTGGGTTATAAAGATCAGGCAAATACAATTAATAAGAATTTACATGCAATTTATAACTATCACTAACCTGTTACAATACCAACATTTAGTGATTTTAAGAACGATAAAAAATAATATTTTTTTCAAACAAAAACCCGATAGCTTGCGCTATCGGGTTTTTTAATTATTGTTATTGTGCTTTTTTCTTTATTTAAAAATCACTTTTTTAGTGGTCTGATAACCATTTTCCAGAACTACCTTTATCAGTAAAACCTGTTGAGCGAAAGGCAGATTCTGCATAATCAGATCAAGACTGCCTGTAGTATCTTTGCTATACAATTGCTTGCCAGTAATATCATAAATAAATACCTTATCAATGTTTTCCTTAGTCGAATTTACTGTAATGGTTTTGTTTTGAGCCACAACCCATACAGCATCATTCTCTGTTTCAAAATCACCTGTTCCTAATGTAGTATTTTTGTATCGCAGCACAAATCGATTCTTGAATGTCCCTGCCTTTGTCGTAAAAGCATAGTTTTTCGCCGTCAATTCGTTTATTGTACCGGTCTGTGTGTCTTCGAGATAAATTTTCTGGTTTGCCAGACTTCCATCAGCCTCATCAATTGCTATAGTAAAATCACCTGCAATTGTTGAACGATAGCCCAAAGGAACAACATCTGAATCACTGAATGGCAGTGCACGACCCTGAATGGTCAGGTTAGAAGATTCACTGATGCTGTAAAAATCAATATAACTGTTGCCGTCATAACTTATTCCGTCAAAGCTTGTATCATAACTGTTTGTAGCACCTTCAACATATCCGATAAGGGTCTGTTTGAATGCTCCTCCTGTATTAGTTAGATTCAGCCACAGGCGGTGTTTCTCAATTCCGGCTAATTTGGATGTTTTGCCCAGTTTGAAAAATTGGGTATTATTGGTTCCCCCATAACGCATGGAGTTGTTGAACTCCACATAGCCTTCTGCAGTTCCCTCTGCCCTCACAAAGAAAGACTGTCCTGCCGCTATGAAACCTGTCGGTTTCTTACCGTTATCAACAGCAGGTGTGCCAACAGCATGATTAGGATCACTTGGTGCAGAAGCAACACCTCCGGTCAGGTTGTAACTTGCATAATCATCTGAAACATACGCAAGCTTTGAATTCACCATTTTTATAGCCGTATTATGGGTCCAGAAATAAATAGTACCTCCCAAAATTGGATCATTATGGGCATTCTTTAAAAAATCATCTGCATGAATAGCAGAAGGATAGGGATTCCCGATCAGATAATATTTACCTGTCTGGAGATACTGGCTACTGGTGATGTTACCATTGTTTGGCTTGCCTATAAACTGCACTGGCTGTACATAGCTGGCCGCAGTGGGATCCGGCCACGCAAAAGGCTTTGGAACCCTGATGATATAACCGATTCCAGGCTGCATAACATTGGCTGATGACTCGATTTTCCAGCCACTTCCACTATAAGACTGGTATTTATCCCAAAGTGTATTAGGTGATAAATTGTATAGTGTCTGACCTTCTACTGGGGATGACCAATATGTAAAATCGAAATTTTTCATCGGCTGGGAATCGCGCTTGTAGATAATTTTACCAGAATTCACAGCGTTGGTTAATTGAATTAAACTCGCGTTATTCTCAAAGATTAAATTTTCATCTGTATCAACTGTCACCGCGTTTGTTATAGTCAATGTACGCCCTGTTTTTATAATAACTTTTGTTGTGCTTCCTGAAACCCTGCAACTGCAGCCATATAAATCAACATTTGGATCGACAGCAGGAGGATAATTTGCTGTGAAAACAATATTTTGATCTAAAGTTGGTACAGATCCTGTAGACCATGCAGTTCCGTTCCAGGTATTCGTTGTCTGACTAATAATTGAAGCAGGAGCTGTTAAAGGTGATTTACAGCCACTGCTATTATCCGTTACCCTAAAAGTATAAGTTCCAGCAGCCAAACCAGTGACAGTCGTTGTAGATCCGGAACCAGAAGTGCTTACTGTACCGCTTCCTGAATTTCTTTCTAAAGTCCATGCTCCTGAAGGTAAACTGCTTAAAGCAATAGTTCCTAATGAATTACAAGTTATGTTTTTTATTGTCCCTATCGTTGGAGGTGTCAATAAATTAGTTACGGTTTGGATATCATCTGCCTTAGTATTACCTGAAATATCTTCGATCGTGTTCGCTGAAGGATCAACAGCTGTAACTTTTGCAGAATTGATCACTCTCCCTAACGCTACATCAGCTGCTGTAATAGTATAATCAGCAGTTAAAGTTGTCGTTGCACCAACAGCCAAGGAAGCAATAGGAGAACCTGGTATTGTACCAATCATAGGGTCAGTTACTACTACATTTGTTAACGGAACATCTCCTGTATTGGTAACTTCAAAAGTATACCTAATTTTACCCCCTACTCCGCACCCCAACAATGTCGCTTTTTTTACTAAAGCTAAAGTTGCTATTTTTAACGAATTTGTATTAAAAGCAATAAATGCACAATCAGAACTTCCTGAAAAATTAACTACAAAACGATCTATCTGTGAGGAAGTTGCATCTGTAATTCCAAAAGCACTTAAATCAAAGGCGAGCAAGCGAATATCGCGGGTGTCATTTGCATTAAAACCAGCGGCCGGTGCTCCGTTATTAGTATTGAATAAATCCAGTCTGTAAGTTCCAACTGCCGGAATAGAACTAGAAGTAAAATCTACGTTAACAGAATTACCAATAACAACTCCTGATGCATTAACAAAACTGAATTTGTCAACTACTGAATTTGGCTGAGCAACCTGACTGACTATAATATCAGGGATACCATCTCCAATTATTCCCAATTGTATATTATTTGTACCTATTTTGAATTCAGCCAAAGTATTGGCTTTTATATTTGCAATCCCTGTACCCAAAGCCAATCCATTAATACCATCTGTAAGTCTATAAGCTAATTCAGCAGGCGTTGATAAAGCTCCTCCAAGAGCAGGAGTTAATATCCTATTCGTTAAAGAGCCATCAATATTAGAACCCTGCAAATAGTAGCTGGATGGGTCATATGGTAAAGATTGTATTTTTAAAGCTCTGAAACGGCTATTCACAAAACTAACAGAATTAGCAGTCAAAACAGCGTTATTAGCGCCTGTTGCATACGTTTTTCCCTGCCAGTCAAAGGCAAGCAAATTATTTTCTGTATTAGGCTGATTTGCAACAACATTAGTTGCCGAATTGGATGTGAAATAGGTGTTCCAATCGGTATATATTCTTGTTACCGAAGTTTGGCTTAATGTTTTGGAAGTAATGAGTGAAAAAAATAAAACAATAATCTTTAAAAATAAAGAACGTTTCATCAAAAGTGATTTTCTAATCATTGTATAGGCTTATAAAGATTAACTTAGTCTTGGAAATACTTCTTATTATGTATATCTAATAATTTTTCACTGTTCTAATATTTAAAAACAATTAAAAAAATACCTTTTAATACCCACACTAAGAAGCATATAAGCCACAAAAATAATCCTTTGTGTAACTTATTTTAATTGAAATGAGACAAATTCGATTAAAGGCATATAAACCCGATGTAGAACCAGGGTATTTTATACATGTAAAATTATATAGGTAAAAAGCTACATGAAAATATATTCAATCTATTAAATCATTCACTTTTAACCATAAAGGTTTTTTAAAATTAAAAGTGGTTAATATGATATTAAAATAAAAAATCCGATAACTTACGCTATCGGATTTTTTGTTTTATGGTTTGTAGTTTTATTTAAAGATCACTTTTTTAGTCGTCTGGTAGCCATTCTCCAGCACTACTTTTACCAGTAAAACCTGTTGCGCAAAGGGCTGGTTCTGAAGAACAAATTCAAGATTGCTTACCTTATCTTTACTATACAACTCTTTTCCGGAAACATCATAAATAAACACCTTATCAATATTTTCTGTTGTCGAATTTACTGTAATGGTTTTGTTTTGGGCAACAACCCAAACAGCATCATCAACCGTTTCAAAATCTCCCGTTCCTAATGTTGTGTTCTTGTAACGCAGTACAAATCGATTGTTGAATGCACCTGCCTTGGTCGTAAAAGTATAGTTTTTCGCCGTCAATTCGTTTATTGTTCCGGTCTGCTTGTCTTCAAGGTAAACTCTCTGGCTTGAAAGGCTGCCATCTGCCTGATCGATTGCAATGGTAAAATCTCCCGCTATTGTCGAACGATAGCCCAAAGGAACAACATCTGAATCACTGAATGGCAAGGCACGTCCCTGGATCGTCAGCCTGGAAGTTTCATTGACACTGTAAAAATCAATATAACTGTTGCCGTCATAAGTCATTCCGTCAAAATTTGTATCATAACCATTTGTCGCACCGTCAACATATCCAATCAGCGTTTGTTTGAATGCACCTCCCGTATTGCTCAGATTAAGCCAAAGGCGGTGTTTCTCAATCGCTGCGGATTTAGATGTTTTGCCCGGTTTGAAAAATTGGGAATTATTCGTGCCTCCATAACGCATCGAGTTATTGAACTCCACATAGCCTGAACCATCTTCAGCCATCGTAAAAAATGATTGCCCTGCTGCTATATAGCCGGTCGGTTTTCTGCCTGTATCCAATGAAGGGTTATCATTATACCCTGGATCACTTACAGCTGAAGTAGCAACTCCTCCTGTCAGGTTGTAGCTGGCATAGTCATCTGAAACATAAGCAAGCTTAGAATTGACAACCTTAATAGCGGTATTGTGGGTCCAGAAATAGATGGTCCCCCCTAAAATATTTCTATTGTTTACATTGCTGAACAAGAAATCATCTGCATGTATGGCCGATGGATAAGGATTCCCGATCAGGTAGTATTTCCCTTTATCCATATGCTGGCTGCTGGTGATGTGCCCGTTGTTTGGCTTGCCTATAAACTGCACTGGCTGTACATAGCTGGCTGCATTAGGATCCGGCCACGCAAAAGGCTTTGGCACCCTGATGATATAACCGATTCCTGGCTGCATAACATTGGTTGATGTCTCGATTTTCCAGCCACTTCCACTATAAGACTGGTATTTGTCCCAAAGCGTATTAGGCGATAAATTGTATAACGTCTGACCTTCTACAGGCGATGACCAATACGTAAAATCGAAATTCTTCATCGGCTGGGAATTTCGCCTATAAGTGATGACACCAACGTTATTATTGACATTATTAATTTGTACCAAACTGGCATTATTCTCAAATGTCAAAGAACCATTAACTGTTACTTCATTGGTTATAGTTAATGTAACTCCTGATGGTACTGTTGCCACTACACCTGAGTTAATTGTCAAAGCGCAACCTACTAAATTTGTTGTAAAAGGAGAATTAGGAATTACTGCAGCTATTATAACATTCATAGTCGCATTTGGCGGTACTCCTCTACTCCAGCTGCTTCCATTCCAAATATTTGAATTATTAAAAATGGTAACTGTACTAGCTGCAGAAGTACATCCATTAGAATTAGTTACGGTGAATGTATAACTCCCGGCTGATAGACCTGAGATAGTTCTGCTTGTTGTATTAGGAACCGCATTGCCATAGGTTGCAGCAGTATCTCCTGTTTGATTAATTGTCCAATCACCTGCTGGCAGATCTCGTAATTCTACACTACCGGTATTTGTTGTACAACTAATATGGATTATTGTCCCTACAGTAGGAGCTATTGGATTTTGATTTACTATTATTGATTCACTATTACTATTTGTCGTTCCACACCCATTAGTCGCATAATATCTGATTCTTTTTCCATTGTCAGCGAAAGAAACCGTATAAGGAACTACCAAATTTGAATATGAACCACTTCCCACTGCAGTCTCTAATTGCCAGCCAGAAGCTGAAATAGCAGAACCGTTAGTCGTAACAGTAGGTGCTGCAGGATTCAAAGATCCATCAGGACAAAATGCTGAAGGTGCAGAGATTGAAGCTATAGTAGGTACATTATTTACTGATGTTATATTTATTGGCATACTTGCAGAACAGCCAGCAGCATCTGCATAATTTAAAGTATAACTTCCGGAATCTAATCCTGTTCTGTTTAACGTAGTTGCAGCATCTGACCACGAAACGTCTAACAAATTCACATCTATATAATGAGCCCCATTCACTCCCTCCCAAAGATCTATTGTTTTTGCATATACAAGATTATTTGAAGCATCAAACAATTCTAAAAGCATATTTTGTCCTCTGTCCTGACAACAATCACTTCTATTATAGATTCGTAAATAATCAATGTTTTTTGCCGAAGCCAAATCTACTGTAATATATTCTCCTGCATTTGTGGATGCACTATGCCAGAAGCTATATCCTGCATAATCTCCATCAATCGCCCGTTGTGGGCCAAAAGTTGCTACATTACTATAAGTTGAGCTTGCAGAAGCTGTTGCACCATTTGAAGCTAATGCAACGTTATTGCCAGTAAAAATTTCAAAAGCCTGAATTTCCTGAACTTGCTGATGATCAGCATATTTTTGAGTTAATTTTATATATCGAATATTAGTCAGCCCTCCTGAAAGCGAAGGTGAAATAGTTCCATTATTAGAAGAAGGACAAGTTTCATCAACTTTATTAGGTGTAATTACAGGTGTCGCATTTAACATTACCGTAACATCCAATCGCGTTGTACTCTCACATCCTGAAGTTTGCGAAGCATAATAATGATTTCCACTTATTAGTGGCGTTGCTGCTGTCAGCTGATTTCCTCCTATTAGTGCATCATACCATTTTATACCTGTTCCTGTGGCGGTAAGATTTGCTACTGTTGGTGAACCTGCTGCACAAAATGTTTGAAATTCTGAACCTGTAGGTGTTGCTGGTGTAGGATCAACTAATATGGTATAATTAGTTGCTGTACCCGAACAGCCATTAACTGTTGGTGTAATAACATAGGTAACTGTTCCCTGAGTGGTTCCTGTAGTAGAAATCGTTTGAACAGGAATATTTCCTGATCCACTTGCCGTGAATCCTGAAACTCCAGCTGTTGCACTTGCAGTCCATGCAAAAGTAGTCCCTGTAATTCCTGAAGTAAGAACAACAGCAGTAGAACTTCTTCCGGAACAAATGGTCTGTGTTAAGGTTGTATTGGTAACGGATGGTCTAGGATTTATAACAAATGCTGTAGGTGTTCTACAACTTGGACTCGAAGAACATGCTGCATAAAAAATTGTTGTTCCTGGTGTGTTTGTATTGGCTAACCCTGAACCCGCAACACCAACCGGATTAAAAGAAGATCCGGAACCTAGTAATGTACCGCCTGAAGAAGCTGTATACCAATCTATAGAACCTGGAACAGTATAAGTAACCGTAATCTGCATATAATCAACATTTGCCGTTACAGTTCCACTCCCACTCCCCCTAGTGATAGTTGCAGATAAAGCAACACCAAAATTTGTTGCGTTGATATCTGCTGGATTCCAAGATGAACCCCATAAATCATTTGTTCCGCCATAAGATGCAGCATTAGTTGTTGTTACAATCCAATTAGTTGTTGTAAAACCTCTATTAGTAGAAGTAACTGCCCCGCTCTTTATTAAACTCACAATATTATCTCTGACATAATCAGAACCGCTATTTGCTGAAGCGTATCGATTCACAGAAACTGTGACACCAGTAATCGTAGCATTTGTAGGTATAGTAAATCCAAAATTTGTGGCTTGTAGATAATTTGTTGTTGTGGTTCCATTAGAATTCCTTGATGCACTTGTATTACTATTATCATCAGCAGTAATACGCCCCGGATTTGACCATGCCAAAGTACCAACACCTGTTACAGATGTTCCATTACCAGCACTTCTACTAGAACTTAAAGTTTGATCACAATTTGTCGAAGAGCTCAACGATCCGGAATCACTTGTACAAACAGTAACCCCTGTAGTTGTTGGACCTGCAGATGCTACCGTAATGGCATTAGAAGTAGCAGGACTTCCTGCCAAACAAGGAGAAGCGTTCGAAGTCATTTCACAAGTAACTACATCATTATTTAATAATAAAGTACTATTTGAATACGTTGTTGAGTTGTTTCCAACATTTACTCCATTCAATTTCCATTGATAAACCGGAGTTGTGCCCGGATTTGTTGGTGTTGCAGTAAACGTTACATTTGTTCCGGCACAAACAGTTCCAGCGGGTGAGTTAGAAATACTCACTGAGGCTGTCAAAACAGGATTTACAGCTAATGTTACGTTTTGGGTAAAAGTAGCAGAACAATTAGGTGTACTGCTTGTAACAGTAACCTCTGTAATTCTCAACTGCTGGCCATTATTAGCAGCTGTTAAAGCTGATGATGTAAAACTTGCCGCACCGGAACCATTAGCAACAATACCCGTTACTGCAGCCTGCGCAACACTATTGATAGTATAATTTATGGTAGAAGTACTATTTACTGGCAATCCTGTTAAATTTATCAAAGCTCCGGAACCTGCACATACTGCTGCTGCTTGCGATGCTCCTGTTAATGTTGGTGCAGGATTTACAGATAAAGTCACGTTTTGAGTAAAAGCAGCAGAACAATTAGGAGTCGTATTTGTAGTCGCAACACCTGTTATACGTAGTTGCTGACCATTATTGGCTGCTGTCAAAGCAACTGTACTAAAACTCGCTGTACCTGAAGCATCGGAAACTACACCTGTTACAGCAGTTTGTGCAGCACCGTTAATACTATAATTAATCGTTGAAGTAGCATTTGGCAATAATCCGGTTAGATTAATTGTAGCCCCAAATCCTACACAGGTTGCTATTGGTTGTGAAGCTCCTGTTAATGTTGGTGTGGCATTAACAGCCAGAGTTACATTTCTGGCAAAGCTGGATGTACAATTTGGTGTCGCGCTTGTATTAGTAATAGCTGTTATTTGCAATATTTGACCATTATTACCAATCGTTAATACAGGTGTTGTAAAACTTCCTGTTCCGGAAGCATCAGAAGTAACACCTGTAATTGGTGTTTGCGCAACACCATTAATAGTATAATTTATTGTCGAAGTAGTACTTGGTAATAAACCTGTTAGATTAATAGTAGCTGCTGAACCAGCACAAACGGCAGGCTGTGCCGCAGGTTGCGTCGCATTTGTTAATGTCGGATTGGGATTAATTGAAACACTTCCGTTCATTGGTGTAGTACAACCTGTAGTTCCTGCTCTGGCTACTGCTGTATAAATACCTGTAACAGTTTGGATTCCAAATGAAATAGGCGAACCTGTTCCAGCAAGAGCACTCCCAACAGCTATTGAGCCGTTACGGTACAGTTGGTAATTAACACCAATCTGAGAATTACTAACACCAATAGTAGTACTATTTCCTTCACAAATACTTGTTCCAGTCATGTTATAAGCTACAGGATTAGAAGTATAGAGCATGATATCATCCAAAAACCAGTCATCTCCTCCCCAGGCAAGACAAGATCCGATGGCTGTGCTTGAAGTTGTAGCAACAAACTCTAAATCCGCGGTAGTTGCGGTTGCTGGATTCCATGGAATGGTAAGTGTTATTGTACCTTGTGTTATAGTTATGCCTGAAGTTGCACCCCCAACTGTTAAAGGGAACCCTGATTGTGTATAAGTGGCCCCATTAGAAGTAGTAATATTGGCTGTTGTTATTTGAGTATTTGGACTTCCTACCGAACCAGCAGCATTATTAATCGTCATGTAAGTTACACCTCCTAATTTTATTACTAATGTAGCAGTTGTTGGACAGGTTGACAAACGATTGGCATTTTGTCCCTTGATTTTGAAGGAAAGAGTTAACGAATTATTAACAAGACCTGTTACGCTTTGCTTTAATGACTGATCAACCGCACCATCTTTTTCAATATAAATTTCATTTGGAGCCCAGGTTGCTTCATAATACCAGCCTGTACCAGAGCCTCCTAGTGTCCATCCATTGGCATTTCCTGTAAAAGTTGAATTAGTAACCACATTACAAGTCTGTCCATAGCCCATCTGAAACATCAAAAAAGCAAAAAAACCAATTTAACATTATTGTTAAACAAGTTAAATGATAAAAATTCTGGAATATTGTGATTTTGTTTTGAAAAAAATAAACCAATAAGAATTTGTAGTTTTTTAATCATGTTTGGGGCGGATTAAATTTAAAAAAAGTAAACTTATTTCTATTAAAATTGCTTTTTTGACAAATTTTATCAAATAACAACTAATAATACCCTAAACTTAATTAGTATTAAACCTGTAAACAGATTGATGTTCTGATAATCAAAACATAAGAATTAAAAACAAAATACTAAATTATTTGGGGCTAATTTATAGAACAAAAATAACAGTTCTGAATGGTTTTTTTATCAAATTTTAAACTATTCGATAAAAAGCAAAAAAAAGCGATAAAAAGAACCCTTTATTAGATAAAAAAAATATTTACATGTAAAATCTTACTATTTTTAAAATTTATTTGATATTAATTTATTTTCTTATCAGACTTAAAAACCTTTTTAAGATAAATTATGTTCATAAAAAAATCCGACAGGATTACTATCGGATTTTTTTTATGAAAAAACAATTATTCTTATTACCTGAATATGATTTTTCTTGTTTGTTCGTTATCGTCTTCCAAAAACACTTTCACAAGCAAAACCTGTTGTGCTGCATTTAACTGTGTGATTGAAAATTGATTGCTATTTATCTTATCTTTTTTATAAATCAATTTCCCGGAAATATCATATAAAAAGACTTTACTGATATTATCATCATTTAAAGATGTAATGTTAATGACTTTACGATTCACTGTAACAATCAAATTATTTTTATTATTGTCTAAATCACCTGAACCTAAATTTGAATCGCTGTATCTCAGGACAAAACGATCATCAAAAGTTCCGGCTGCAGTAGTAAACATATAATTTGATGATTGCAGATTATGTACAGTCTGGGTCAGTCTGTCCTCAAGATATATAGGCTGAGTGGATAAATTTCCGTCTGTCTGATTTATTCCTATTGTGAAATTACCAGAAATTGTGGTTTTATACCCCAGATGAACACTATCAGTATTTTCAAAAGGTAATGCCCGGCCCTGAATAACAAGCTTTTTATCGTTATTTATACTATAAAAATCTACATATTTATGGCCATCTAGCGTAATTCCGTCAAACTGATCTTCATAATTATTAGTTGCTCCCTGAATGTAGCCTATTAATGTTTGTTTATAGGCCTCTTTATTATTACTTAATTCAAGCCATACACGATGTCTTTCAGAATCTGCGGTTTTTTCCTGTTTAAAAAACTGATTATTGTTCCCTGCTATACGCATGCTGTTTGTAAAAGCAATTGTTCCGGGAGCTTTTGAAACGATAAAAAATGACTGACCTGCAGCAATTTTTCCATTAGGTTTCCTTCCCATATCCGAAGCAGGAATATCACTATGGCCAGGGTCACTTTTTGCTGAAGTACCCACACCTCCTGTTATGTTATAAGAAGCATAATCATCTCCTGTATAGCCATTACCTGATAGTGGCGTATTATGTGTCCAAAAGTAAATAGTTCCGCCTAAAATTGTACTATTAGCTGATAAAAATAAATTTGCATCCACGGCTGATGGATAAGGATTCCCTATCAAAAAGTAACGGGTTGCTGTAAGAGCAGTTACTTCTTCTGCAAAGATACTTCCATTATTAGGAACCCCAACAAACCTCACTCGCTGAGCATAAGGAAAAACTACATTTTCTCCATTAGCCCAAAGTCCAGCCTTAGGCGTTCTGATTATATATCCTTTTCCTGGTGTCATAGGACTTAACGGAGATTCCTGTTTCCATTTAATAAGAGTGGTGTTATATGATAAATATTTATCATACAATGTATTGGGTGAAAAAACATTAAGTACCTGACCGGCTATTGGAGAAGACCAATATGTAAAATCAAAATTTTCCATCGGTTCAGAGATTCTTTTGTATATAATATCACCTGTATTACTGATATCATTAGTCTGCACAAGACTTGCATTGTTTTCAAAAGTTAGCGTTCCTCCGGTTGTAACTGCATTGGTTATAGTAAAAGTATGACCGGAATTTACTACAACTGAAACACCTGAATTTACGGTACACGTACACCCACTTAAATCTTCTGTTGAAGTATAATTACCCGCAAAGACAATATTATTATTAATTGTTGGCGGGGTTGACCAGCCAGAACCATTCCAGATTGACGTTGGAACCACTAAAGAACTCAGTACAATATTAGCTGAATTAGGAGAATAACACGTATTTGTCTTAACGGCAGCAGTAAAGGAACTTCCTGGAGCAAGGTCAGATATAGTAACGCTTGTCCCACTTCCTGAAAAAGTCTGGCCTGTTGAAAATTGTAATGTCCATTCACCGGCCGGAAGACCATTCAATACAACTTTAGCGGTTGGATTAGCACATGTGGCCTGAGTTATTGTACCTACAGTAGGAGCTGTAGGACCTGTACTAACTAATATTGAAATAGTATTAGACGAAGCTGTCATCATGCCACAGGAAGCATTTCCTGAACGCACTCTGTAATAATAGGTAGTATTAGAACTCAGCCCTGTAACGTCAACACTCGTTACATTTCCCATATTTGAACCATTATAACCCGTAACAAAACTGCCAAAAGCAGGATCTGTAGAAACGTCTAAATAATAGGCATTAGCGCTGTCAACTGCATTCCAATTGGCTCTAAAACTGGTACAGGATAATATAGCAGCAGCAGTTGCAACCGGAGTTTTAACCTGCAGTGTCTGATACTGAATTACATTAGAATTAGCACTTACACCACAACTTGTATTTCTTCGGACCCTGTAATATATAATTCCCGGAGGAACATTGTTTACAGCATAAGTTGTAAACGTTCCAACATTTAAGCCATTATAGCCTGTAACAAAATTAGTAAAAGCAGCATCAGTAGCCACATCCAGTACATAACTTGTGGTTCCCCCAACTGCATTCCAATTTGCAGTTATAATAGATGTACAATTGGCTCCTGTTCCTGCAGTTGCGACAACTTCTGCAGCTGAACCAACTGTAAAAACTTTAGCATTTGGACTGCTTACACCTGTAAGTGCTACTGTAACCCTGTAATCCCCCGGAGTCAAACCCGTTAGGTTTTTTGTAGTGGCAATAACTGTATTATTACCGACCCTCTGCCAAGCATAGGTATATGGATCGACCCATTCGGGAGAATTCTGAAATGTACCATTGAATCCCGCAGGTGTAGAGGTTAAAGTCGTTCCTGAACCATCATAAAAATTATATCCGGCAATTATACCCGGCTCAAAACCGGAATATACTGTAGGACCAAATGCAAGACTCTCGATTCTTGATGCAGAAAGAGCAGTACTGTAAAATGCTGCTTTTAAAATACTTCCCGTAAAAGTTTCTCCATTTGTATTAGAAAAAACCCGGCTTCCTATTTTAGTAGTAAAAGTCGATGCCCCATAATTGGAAGTGTTCACTACACCCCCTGTTACCGGAACGCTAATACCATCAATATAAATCCTTATCCGGGCACCATCACCTGTAACTGCGATGTGGTGCCATGCTTCGTTTCCTAATGTAGCGGGAGTAAAGGAAGCAGTAACAGGTCCGGTTACAGAAGTCCATAATTCAAAAGTTGATGAAGAAGAAAAACCAAATTCTATTGCATCATTCTGACCAAACAAACTCATTCTGCCTGTTATATCAGATGCCTTAAACTTTATCCACCCACCCATAGTAAAAGCTGCTCTATTAGACAGTATCTGACTTCCCAAGTCTATGTAATCATTATCTGCCGCCACAAATCTGACACTGTTGTTCATATTAGTTATGGTGATACTACCATCACTTCCACTGGCACAAGAAGCAACTCCTACAGTTCCTACAGGCTGTGGTAACAAAGGAAAAATTGTCATCTCTGTAGTGGCAGTTACGCAGCCTCCAACATTGTAGGATATGGTATAAGTTCCTCCTAAGCTTGCTGTTAAATTTACCTCACCTGTTGATGTACTTACAAAAGACAAGCCAGACGGAGTTGCGGAATAAGTACCTCCTGTATCTCCGGATTGAGTAACTGCTACCGTACCTGTTGCTATAAAAGCATTTCCGGGATAGGAAATTGTTGGAGGAGGTGTAAATCGATACACCTGTCCTGTAGCTGGTTTTGCATTAAGCGTAAATATAAAAGAACTTGAAGTTGTGGTTGGACTTGCGGTCACATTATTCAAAAGCAAATATTTTCCATTGGCATCATATATACCTATAGTAGCACTTGGATTTCTCAATGCTCCCGCACCCTGCTTATAAATGTATTCTATAACGTTACTTTTTTCATACAGCCATACCTGAAATGAAATGGCATCAGTTGCTCCTGCATAATCCCACTTTTGCTTCGAAAATTCAAGTTTAAAAATTCTGTTAGGTGCTGTACCCGAAACTTGGTATTTTGGAATTACGGTAAGTTCAATATCATCCCACAATGGAAATAATGCCGGTTTTATAATATTAGCATTCGCAATATTATTGGTATAATTTTGTGATGCTGTTGGAGTAGGTGATGCAAATGTAATCCAGCCATTACTGGAAACCCTTATATTAGAATAAAAAGCTCCTGCAAAATTGAACGTAAAAGGTAAAGCAACCGAACTCGAAAGTACGTCATCTGAACTTGCAGCCAGAGCCGGTACATCTGTAGCCGACAATAAATTATCATAGGTCCTTGAACTTGCAGAAAAACAGTAATTGTTAGCCTCTAAACCTGCGGTAACTGGTGGAGTAAATCTATAAATTTGACCTGTTGCAGGTTTTGTACTAATGTTTGTTGTAAAAACATCCGGTTGGGCAACAGGTGCCCCGCTGGAATTATTTAATGTCAAATATCTGCTGGAACCATCATATATTCCTATTGAAGCTCCGCCGGAAGACGCAGTATTTGCTGCTACAGCTCCCTGATTGTACAAAAATTCAACTACATTTGTTGTCTCAAATAACCACAACTGAAATGAAATCACATCTCCGGCAACTCCATTACTCCAGCTTTGCTGACTCCACTCTACCTTAAACCTTCTGTGAGGAGCAATTCCGGTTGTTACATAACGCGGTGCAACATTACATTTTAAATTATCCCATAATGGAAATAAAATTGGCTTTCTTATTTCTGCATTTGCCTGGGTATTATCATTGGATTCAGCCGGTGTTCCTGAACCTAAATATATCCACCCATTAGGAGAAACCCTTATAGAAGTATAAGCTGTTCCTGCAAAAGTAAATGTAAAAGGAAGTGTTATCGCGTTAGAAATTCCTTCATCTGCTGTGGCTGGAATTGAAGTATCGTTTACTCCGGCAACACCTGTAAGCGAAATATAATTTCCCTGGATTGACGTAAAAGTATAATTACTTGCCGATTGCCCATATGAGTATATAAAAATTAAAAAGAGACCTAAAGCAATGTATATGTTTTTCATTTTAATTTATATTTAAGTTAATTAGGTTAAGTCGTTTCCTACTCAATAAACTATCATAAAAATGCATTTATGACTTAAAAATCTTAATTTAGCATTACTAAAACACAACCTAAAGTACTGCTAATCAATACTAAAATTTAACTTGAATAAATTAAAGATTACCTCAAAAAATATTTTAGAATATTATATACTTGGCAAATCGATCTATTTAAATTTGATTTTAAATAAATGTGAATAATTTATAAACTGGATTTTACATAAAATCCGACAAAACAATTTGTCGGATTTTTTAAAGAGTAGTACTATATCATTTAAATAATGCTTTTTTTGTAATAGATTTTCCGTTTTCTAACACCACTTTTACTAATAAAATTTGTTGCGCAGAAGGTAAATCCTGAATTATTGACTGTTTATCCCGGATATTTTCCTGATTTAATAATTGCTGACCTGAAATATTATAAACAGAAATTTTATCTATATTTTCAAAAGTTGAGTTTACAGAAATTATTTGATTCTTAATGCCAATTGATACAACATCATTTACAGCTTCGAAATCATCTGTATTTAGGGTTTTATTAGTATATCTTAAAACAAACCTATTGTTAAACACCCCTGTAGCAGTAGTAAAAGTATAGGCATGTTGTCTTAAATCATTAATAGTATTTGTTAATTTATCTTCTAAATAAACAGCTTGATTTGTAAGCATTCCATCAACCTGATCTATTGAAATAGTAAATTCGCCTGCTATAATCGTACGATATCCTAAAGGCACAGTATCAGAATCATTAAAAGGCAAAGCACGTCCCTGAATCACGAGATTACGATTCGAATTGATGCTGTAAAAATCTATGTACAAATTTTTATCCAAAGTTATGCCGTCAAAATCACTGTCATATCCATTCGTCGCCCCTTCAATGTAACCAACTAATAATTGTTTAAAAGCTCCTCCGGTGTTTGTCATGTTTAGCCAAATACGGTGTTTTTCCAGCACACTGGGTTTTGATGTTTTCGATGGCTTTAAAAGTTGAATGTTTGTTTCCGAGATTGCACCATTCAATGCATTTGTTGTTGATTGTCCAAACGAGCATACACTCACTAGTATACCTACCGTAATAAAAATCCTTTTCATCTCAATTAAATTTTTTAAATGAATAATTCAGTTTTAACAAAAAAAAGGTTCAAAATGTCCTTTTTTCGCATTATCAAAGAGCTCAATTAAGATAACAATTTTTCATTCAATAATCGTTAAAGTGCAAAAAAAATCGATTAAATACATTTTACAAATTTATTTAACAAATTACAGTTAAATAGTTAATTGAAAATCAACATTATAAAAATTACAATTGAAAGTATAAAAGTTGAGAAAATGATTAACTTTAAAAAACAAACTAAAATCACTTATAAGCTTTTGTCAGTTTTTTTTCTTTTGTAAAACGTAAATAAACTTTTCTACTGTTTTTTGAATAATAAATAAAAGAATTCGTCACTATCATTAGGGTTTAGTTATTCCGAAAAAGTTATAATTTTTTTGGTTATTATATGGTTGTCTGCTAAAACGATTTTAAGTAATAAAATTTCATTTTTGAATTTGAGAGTACTGATTGCTACTTCGGATGCTAAAATTTCAAAATCACTATAAACTAATTTTCCTGTAATATCATAAACAAAAACCTTATTAATAGTTTTCTCTGTAGAATTAATTCTTAAGGTCTTCTTATCCAACCAGGCCAAAACATTATTTTCGTGTTCAAATTCGTCAGTGGATAATGTTGCATTAGCATACCTTAATACAAATCTATTGTTAAAAACACCTACACTGCTGTTAAAAACATAATCATTTTGAGTTAGATCAGTAATGGTATGAGTTAACTTATCTTCTAAATAAACAGGGTGACTACTAAGCATTCCATCAGCATTATTTACTGAAATTTTGAACTTTCCTGATATAACTGTACGATATCCTAAATTCACTATATCAGTATTATTAAAAGGGAGCGCTCGCCCCTGAATAGTAAGTTTACTGTTCTCGTTAATGCTATAAAAATCGATATATGCATTGCCATCAAAGGTGATTCCGTCAAAATCGTTGTCGTATCCATTACTTGCGCCTTCAATATATCCAATTAATAATTGTTTAAAAGCACCACCTTCATTAGTCATATTAAGCCATAAACGATGCTTTTCCAATGAACTTGATTTAGATGTTTTCGGAGGTTTAAAAAACTGATTATTATTTCCCTGAATCCTCATACCATTATTAAACATAACTGTTCCGTTTGCAGTAGCCAAAGCAAAGAAAGACTGCCCTGCAGCAATTTTTCCGGATGGCAAGGCCCCACCAGATGGTGCAGGCGCAGTCAAAGTTCCTCCAACACCATTATAAGTCGCATAATCACTTGAAGAATAAGCTTGTTGTGGACCTATCATTTTTAAAGGAGTATTATGAGTCCAGAAATAAACAGTCCCGCCTAAAATTGCACTGTTATTAGGATTGTCAAACAAAAAAGCATCAGCACTTATCGCGGAAGGATACGGATTGCCTATTAAATAAAATTTTCCGGCGTTGACTGATTGCCCGGTAATATTTCCGTTATTTGGAGTCCCGATAAACGCAACAGCCTGCGAATACGGAAAAGTAACAACTTCTCCATTTGGCCAGCTTCCTGCTTTTGGGGTTCTGATGATATAGCCAATTCCTTTAGCCATAACCGACGCACCATATTGTTCCTGATGCCATCCAGTTCCAGTATAAGAAAGATATTTATCCCAAAGTGTATTAGGAGATAATTCAAATAAAGTTTGTCCGGCAACGGGTGATGACCAATAAGTAAAATCGAAGTTCTTCATTGGAGTTGAAATTCTTTTGTAAATAATATTGCCAGAATTGACGGCAACAGCATTATTCTGCAACAAACTGGCGTTATTTTCAAAAGTTAGTGTCCCGCCACTATTAACAACTGCATTTTGAATCGTTAATGTATCATTACTATTCATTACAACTGTAACTCCGGAATTCACCAAACAGGAACAACCACTAATATTTCCTAATCCTCCTCCGGCTGAAGAATAATTTGAAGCAAAAACCAGATTTTGATTTATTGTTGGAGTACCATTCGACCAGCTGCTATTATAAGTATTAGTGACAAGACTATTTACTACAGCAGTAGTAGAAGCGTCAGAAATACAACTGCCGGTATATTCAACAGTAAACTGATAATTTCCCGGAAGAAGATTAGAAATTGGATATGATGTACCTGTACCCGTATAAGTTGTGGATGCGGGACCTGTCTGTTTTATTAACCAGGTAACCGAAGATGGCAATCCACTTAACGTTAAACTTCCAGTAGGTGTTATACATGTAGGTTCAGTAATAGTACCTGGTATAGGTGCAGATGGCTTCGGTACGATTGTAAGTTGGATTGCCTGGGTTGATGAACAATTGGCACTCTGGATAGTCATCGTACCCGTATACGTATTGGCAGCGACATTGGCAGGTATTGCAATTGTACTTAGATTTCCTCCTCCTGATGAAAATGAAAAGGCTGTTGTTCCCTGATTTACAAGTCCCGCTGTATTGGCAGCTGCACTCCAAACAATACTATAGCTCACAGGTGTATTGGTTGTGGCCGTGTAAGGCAAAGTGGCAGTTTGTGATCCCGTACTAAAACAAATAGGATTCACTGTTCCTGTTGTAGTAATTGTAGGCAAAGGGTTTACAGTTACCGTGGTAACAGCAGAAGTGGTCTGGTTGCATGTACCATTTTTAACAAGTGCTCTAAATTGAGTTGTCTGAGTCAATACTCCTGGCGAATGTGATGTAGTTGTATTAGAAATTGGTATCCAAGATGAAAAAGGAGCTACCGAATATTCCCAGCCTAAAATTGTACCTGTATGACCGGATAAATTCAGCTGACCGCTTGTACCTCCACTACAAATAGCAGCAGGTGTACTGATTGTTCCACCAACACTTGTGGCATTAATCGTAAGTTGGATTGCCTGAGTTGATGAACAATTGGCATTCTGGATAGTCATCGTACCCGTATAGGCCCCTGCAGTAACTCCTGCCGGTATTGCAATTGTACTTAGATTTCCTCCTCCTGATGAAAATGAAAAGGCTGTTGTTCCCTGATTTACAAGCCCCGCTGTATTGGCAGCTGCACTCCAAACAATACTATAGCTCACAGGTGTATTGGTTGTGGCCGTGTAGGGCAAAGTGGCAGTTTGTGAACTTGCACTAAAACAAATATTATCAAGTGTTCCTGTTGTAGCAATCGTAGGTAAAGGATTTACAGTTACCGTGGTAACAGCAGAAGTGGTCTGGTTGCATGTACCATTTTTAACAAGTGCTCTAAACTGGGTAGTCTGCGTTAATATTCCAGGTGAAAGAGCATCTGTAATGTTAGAAATTGGTGTCCACGAAGAAAAAGGATCTACTGAATATTCCCATCCGGTAATCGTTCCTGTATATCCTGACAAAGTTAATGAACCACTTGTACCTCCGCTACAAATTGCCGGAGGCGTATTTATTGTCCCCCCCACACTTGCAGAATAAACATTAATTGTTACGGCATTATTTGTATTTACACTATTTGTACAAGATTCTGAAGTAAGATTAGTTATAGTTATTGTACTTGAACCTGGTGTAGTTAATCCAACCGCCGTAAAGGTTCCTATTCCTGTTCCTCCAGTAACCGACATTGTAGCGGTTAATCCGTTTTGACCTGGATTACTACGATTATATGTTACGACATAATCTCCATTAGGCAAACCGGTTAATCTTACTAATGAAGTCGTTGCTATTGAAGTACAGACGTTATCTGCGGTAGTTGGTGCAGTAAATCCATAAGTTGGACAGGTGTAATTAATTTTTATTTGACCGTTTCCTCCATTTCCTCCTCTAAAATTAGAATTTAGTAATCCCAATGCGCCACCGCCGCCGCCGCCAGGTGAACTACCATTATTTCCATTACCACCTCCAACTAATGTCATTCCACTAGCTCCAGCGCCGCCGCCTGTAACGGCTGCTCCTCCATTTGCATCCAAAAGATTGGTAGAAGCATTATTCCCATTAGCAGCTGTTCCTGCGCTACCGCCACCTCCCCCTGAAGATAATACGGTTACTAAAATTGTTCTTGCCAATGCTCCTGCACCACCCGAATAATAGGTTCCTGTTCCTGTTGAAGCTAATGCTCTGGCTCCACCGGCTCCATTAGCCGTATTTCCATGTTTACCTCCGGATCCTCCATTTGCGGTTACTGTAGAAAAATTAGTCGATTCACCATCTTGCCCGTCAGCTCCATTCACACCAGCTCCTCCGGCACCAACCTTATAACTTAACGATGCTGCAGGAGTTACTGCAAATGTAGATACTTTACTATATGCACCACCACCACCACCTCCTCCTCCAAAAAGAGAAACAAGATTATAAACTCCACCGCCGGCACCGCCGGCACCCCAACATTCAACATTTAATGTAGTCACACCCGCAGGAATCTTAAAAGCACCATTCCCTGGCGTTGTATATGTGTGAGGTGGCTGAGCCCAAATAATAGAATAAACAAAAAACAGTAGAAAAAGTAGTTTTAGTCTCATAACAACAGAGTTTTAAGATTAAAAAAATCAATTAATTCTTCTAAATATTTATGAGTGGTATTTGAAAAAGCCAATACTGTCAGAACTGTGGGGTTTGTCTGGAACAGCTACTTTTCCTCAAAAAAAATATACTTACTAAACAACTGAATTTAAGTTGCTTATAATGGGGTATTTCAAAAGTATAAAAAAAATAATTCCAATATGTTAAATTTTCTTACTTTTTCACATTCATTAAAGCTTTTCCACAATTATATTAAATAAGTTACTTTTGTTTTTAATTAATCTTTTTCATTTTTAAGTATGACCATCAAAGAAGCATTACAAAAACTAGAACATTTTTGTGCCTATCAGGACCGTTGCCATGATGAAGTCGTAACTAAACTATATTCTTTAAAAATGTCTCCGGATGAAATCGACATTATTATTGTCAAACTAATTGAAGATAATTTTTTAAATGAAACACGCTTTGCCTGCAGTTTTGCACGCGGTAAGCACCGTATTAAAAACTGGGGAAAAATTAGAATAGTAAATGAACTTAAAACCAGACACATCTCTTCAGCCAATATTAATTTTGCTTTAAAAGAAATTTCAGCTGAGGAATACGCAGCAACATTTGATCAGCTTTCTCAAAGATGCTGGGAAAGCTTAACAGAACGAAATGCCTTAAAAAAACGAAAGAAATTTTGCGATTATTTACTTCGAAGAGGTTATGAAAGCAATTTAGTTTATGATAAGGTAAAAGAACTTGAACTGCTGAGTTGAGTCAATTATTAATCTACTAATAAAAAAATCCGATAACTTACGTTATCGGATTTTTTGTTTTATGGTTTGTAGTTTTATTTAAAGATCACTTTTTTAGTCGTCTGGTAGCCATTCTCCAGCACTACTTTTACCAGTAAAACCTGTTGCGCAAAGGGCTGGTTCTGAAGAACCAATTCAAGATTGCTTACCTTATCTTTACTATACAATTGCTTGCCCGTAATATCATAAATAAATACCTTGTCAATATTTTCTGTTGTCGAATTTACTGTAATGGTTTTGTTTTGGGCAACAACCCAAACAGCATCATCAACCGTTTCAAAATCTCCCGTTCCTAATGTTGTGTTCTTGTAACGCAGTACAAATCGATTGTTGAATGCACCTGCCTTGGTCGTAAAAGTATAGTTTTTCGCCGTCAATTCGTTTATTGTTCCGGTCTGCTTGTCTTCAAGGTAAACTCTCTGGCTTGAAAGGCTGCCATCTGCCTGATCGATTGCAATGGTAAAATCTCCCGCTATTGTCGAACGATAGCCCAAAGGAACAACATCTGAATCACTGAATGGCAAGGCACGTCCCTGGATCGTCAGCCTGGAAGTTTCATTGACACTGTAAAAATCAATATAACTGTTGCCGTCATAAGTCATTCCGTCAAAATTTGTATCATAACCATTTGTCGCACCGTCAACATATCCAATCAGCGTTTGTTTGAATGCACCTCCCGTATTGCTCAGATTAAGCCAAAGGCGGTGTTTCTCAATCGCTGCGGATTTAGATGTTTTGCCCGGTTTGAAAAATTGGGAATTATTCGTGCCTCCATAACGCATCGAGTTATTGAACTCCACATAGCCTGAACCATCTTCAGCCATCGTAAAAAATGATTGCCCTGCTGCTATATAGCCGGTCGGTTTTCTGCCTGTATCCAATGAAGGGTTATCATTATACCCTGGATCACTTACAGCTGAAGTAGCAACTCCTCCTGTCAGGTTGTAGCTAGCATAGTCATCTGAAACATAAGCAAGCTTAGAATTGACAACCTTAATAGCGGTATTGTGGGTCCAGAAATAGATGGTCCCCCCTAAAATATTTCTATTGTTTACATTGCTGAACAAGAAATCATCTGCATGTATGGCCGATGGATAAGGATTCCCGATCAGGTAGTATTTCCCTTTATCCATATGCTGGCTGCTGGTGATGTTCCCGTTGTTTGGCTTGCCTATAAACTGCACTGGCTGTACATAGCTGGCTGCATTAGGATCCGGCCACGCAAAAGGCTTTGGCACCCTGATGATATAACCGATTCCTGGCTGCATAACATTGGTTGATGTCTCGATTTTCCAGCCACTTCCACTATAAGACTGGTATTTGTCCCAAAGCGTATTAGGCGATAAATTGTATAACGTCTGACCTTCTACAGGCGATGACCAATACGTAAAATCGAAATTCTTCATCGGCTGGGAATTTCGCTTGTAGATGATAGGACCAACATTAGTATTTACAGTCGTATTAACATCTTGTAACAAGCTGGCATTGTTTTCAAATGTCAAAGTACCTCCGTTAACTGTTACCTCATTTTTAATAGTTAATGTTCTTCCTGAATTTACAATTACATTGCCCGAATTTACTGTACAGCTACAACCCGATATATCACTTGTTACAGTGTAATTACCCTCAAAAACGATTTTATCTCCTGCAGTTGGCAATGTAGCATCTCCTGTTTTTGACCATTTTGTACCATCCCAAATGTTGGCTACCTGAGTCATATTCAAAATTGCAGAAGCATCAGAAGTACAATTTCCTTCTTTAACTGTAAAAGTATAAGTACCTGCTGGCAATCCAACAACAGTATAACTAGTAGTGTTAGCAACAGTATTGGTATAGGTAGCGGTTGTTGTTCCTGTTTGATTAATTGTCCAGTTTCCAGATGGCAAACCAGTTAAAACAACACTACCCGTTGCAACTGAACAAGTTGGATAAGTTGTTGTACCTAAAGTTGGCGCATTAAAGGCGTCTATATTAATTCTGGATTCTATAGAAGTCTTTGTACAAATACCGCTTTTCAATATAACCTGATACGTTCTAAATGCACCCGGAAATGCTGTTGGTGTATAAGATATTTGGCCTGCAGTTCCTGGAATATCATTCCAGGTCGCATTATTTAAGTCGTCACTGTATTGCCACATTAAAACCAATGAAGAATCCGGATAAGGTGCATTTCCTGCATCATTTCGCAAGGTTAAAGTTGGCAAAGGGCTTCCTTTACAAATATGCGCACCGCCATTTACCCTTCCTCTGTCAATGACAGTTACATTTGTAGCATAAGTTGCTGCTGAAGCACCATTACAACCATTGGAATTATTATAATTAACGGTAACAGTTTTAGAACCCGCAGTTAACCATTCAATCACAATATCATAATTTGTACTTGTACCTCTTGCAATAAGTCTGTAATCTGTATTCAGAACTCCTGAGACAGTCCAAATATAATTAGATTGTCCACTCTGGGTCGTATAAGTCATATGTTCTCCTGCACATGTTTGCACCTGTGGAGCGGTTGTGAATGTTGGCGTTGGACTTGGGTTTACTGTTACAGTTGCAGAACCAGACAAACTAGTAAGACAACCTGTTACTGACTGATAAACAGCACTAACCAAATTATAAACAAATGTTCCTGGGTTTCCTGTTGGAACACTAACTGTTGCTGTAGTATTTGCACCTACACTTATTGTTGAATTTGAGCCTCCGTTAATATTATAAGTAACTGTTATAGGACTATTCTCAGAATTCGAGAAAGTAATAATAGGTGAAGCTGCGTTTTTACACACATTTGTTGTCCCACTTATTACAGCCGTAGGAACATCCAGTGTTTTTATTTGAATATAATTAGAACTTACACTTGTAGAGCAACTGTTATATGCTCTCAATCGATAAAAATAAGTTGTTTTTTTGGTTAATCCTGTAACATTATAAGAACTTACAAGCCCAATATCTAAACCATTATAATCAGGAAGAATACTTGAAAAATTATTCACTGTAGATACATCTAAATAATATCCTGTTACATTAGTGGCTGCATTCCAATTTGCTAAAAAACTAGAACAAGTCGCATCTGTTGCAGCAATAGCGGTTGGAGTACCCGGAAGAGGATTTACTGTTATCGCTACAACATTACTATCTGTCCTGCCACAACCATTAGTGGCATAGTATCTAATGTTCTTGCCATTATCGGCATAAGCTACTGTATAAGGAAGCGATAAAGCGGTATAGGTACTGCCGCCTGAAGTTGTCGAAATCTCCCAACCTGAAGCCGTAACTGCCGAACCATTGTTCGTAACCGCGGGTGCAGAAGGATTCAATGAACCTCCTGGGCATAATGCTGATGGTGAAGAAATTGATGCAACTGTAGGGACATTATTTACTATTATCGCTACAACATTACTATTTGTTCTGCCACAACCATTAGTGGCATAGTATCTAATGTTCTTGCCATTATCGGCATAAGCTACTGTATAAGGAAGCGATAAAGCGGTATAGGTGCTGCCGCCTGAAGTTGTCGAAATCTCCCAACCTGAAGCCGTAACTGCCGAACCATTGTTCGTAACCGCGGGTGCAGAAGGATTCAATGAACCTCCTGGGCATAATGCTGATGGTGAAGAAATTGATGCAACTGTAGGGACATTATTTACTATTATCGCTACAACATTACTATTTGTTCTGCCACAACCATTAGTGGCATAGTATCTAATGTTCTTGCCATTATCGGCATAAGCTACTGTATAAGGAAGCGATAAAGCGGTATAGGTGCTGCCGCCTGAAGTTGTCGAAATCTCCCAACCTGAAGCCGTAACTGCCGAACCATTGTTCGTAACCGCTGGTACTGAAGGATTCAATGAACCTCCTGGGCACAATGCTGATGGTGAAGAAATTGCAGTTATTGTAGGAGCTGTATTTGGAGTAATATTTCCTGTAGTTGAAGCAGAACTGGTACCACAAGCATTAGTTGCCGTTACTGAAACCGTTCCTACTCCAGAACCAATTGTAATGGTTGCAGATGCAGTTGTACCTCCAGCTGTTACTGCCCAGCCAGTTCCTGTTACAGACCAAGTGTAAGATGTAGCTCCCGGTACTGAAGTTATACTAAAAGTATTTCCTGTTGTACTTGCACATTTATTGGTTGGCTGGTTAATTGTTCCTGGTGTTGGTGGTACTGCTGTAACTGTTATAGTCCCCGTAGCATTCCTTGTGCCTCCACAACTACCACCCGTCAATGGAATAGTGTAATTAAAAGTTCCTGAAACAGTAGGAGTACCACTAATAGTCAATGTATTGCCTGATAAAGATGGGGATACTCCAGATGGTAAACCGGTCACAGTTCCAATACCTGTAAAGCCAATTACAGTATGTGTTATTGGGGTTAATGCTGTATTAATACAAACCGTTGGAGTTGATGAAGCCGCTGAAATAGAATTATTAACAGTTATCAATACTGGTGTCGAGTTAGACATACACCAGGAACCAAATTGATTTTGTACAACAGCTCTAAAATAAGTACTTGTAGTTAAAACACCAATTTTAGCAATAGACAAAACATTTGTTGTTTCAGAAATATCAGATACATTAGAAGTAAATCCTATATCACTTGCTTTTTGCCATTTTACTATTGCCGTGTTTGTAGTTGTATATCCACTTAATGTAAGATTGGATGTTGGAGAATTTCCTGCACAAATAGTTTGCGCCGGAGAAACCGAACCTCCAACAGGAGCTGTTGTTTGAAAACTTACAGTGTTAGAATTTGCTGTTGTTGTACAGTTGTTGTATGCTCTAACTCTATAATATAGAACACCTGCCGGAAGATTATATGCTGGACTACTACCATTATTTCCTGAAACAAAGTAATTATTGTATCCTGCTACAAAATTTGTAAACCCGCTATCTGTAGCGATATCTAAATAATATCCCGTTGCATTAGATACAGTATTCCATCTAGGCTCAGCATAATCACATTGTAAGTTACCACTTATAGAAGTTGCGACAGGAGCAGACGTAATTATTGGATTAATCGTAATCCACACTTCATTTCCTCCACCGGCACTACCACAGGCGTTTGTTGTAGTAACTTTAAGATTACCTGAAGTGGCAGTCGAACTAAAAGAGATACTTGCAGATAGCCCATTAGCAGCTGGAGTAATAGTTGCGCCAGATCCTCCATAAGACCATGTATAAGAAGATGCACCGGCAACTGCGGTTGCAGTATAGTTAGCTATTGTAGCTTGACATAGTGTTGTTGATCCTGACACAACTGCGTTGGAAGATGGTCCATTAGCGACATATACATTTCGGGTAGCTGATGCACCTGATCGGGTATAAGTTATTGTTGCAGTACCCGCTCCAGCAGCTGTGACTAACCCTGTCGAAGAATTTACACTAGCAATTGAAGTGTTGCTGCTAGACCACGTGCCCCCTGATGATGTAGAACTAAAAGTTGTGGTGGTGGTACCATAAGTACAGATATACTGATTACCTGACAAAATACCTGCCTGATTTATACCTCCATTTGCAATAACATCTGTAAAAGATGGTATACTTCCACTGCCGTTACAATTGGCCACAACAGCACCACCAATATAAATTCTGTCAGAAGCACTACAACTACCACCACTATTAATATTTGAGCCACTTTGAAATATAACAGAAGAACCCGAAGCTAATTTTAAATCATAGTTACCTCCTGAAAAATCTAAAGTAGCATTATTTCTAACAATAAACTGAATCGCCCCTAAACATGTAAGATCTAAATCGGCATTCATGTTCAAACTCATAGCATTTGTGCCATTACCAATATATAAAATCCCACCGCATGCAGATACAGGCGCAGTGCCACAAGCAAGAGCAGATGCATTGGTTGTTGTGGTGATGGAACATTGTGCATTTACACTAGTGTAAAAGACAGCAAAAAGCAGAATAAGTAAAATTTTCTTCATAAAAAAAATTTTTAAATTCTTATAAAAAGAATAGTTTTTAATAGCTAAATTTTGTTGATTATTTCTTCTAATATTACTCCTGGTTTCAGGTGCATAAAAATTGAATTCAATTAAAATTTATATTTTCTTATACCTACGTAAAAACCCGTAAGAAGGTTTGATTTTTGTAATCTATTTTAACTTAGATTATGAAACAAAATTAGCTTGTAAAATCAG
Organism: Flavobacterium gyeonganense; assembly: GCF_029625295.1. Taxonomy (NCBI): domain Bacteria; kingdom Pseudomonadati; phylum Bacteroidota; class Flavobacteriia; order Flavobacteriales; family Flavobacteriaceae; genus Flavobacterium; species Flavobacterium gyeonganense. Next base: position 1,914,951 of record NZ_CP121112.1, read on the forward strand.
GATTTTTATGGATTTTCTGACCTTTTAGATGAAAGACATTATTAGTCGATGAGCGACCTGTTTTGAATAAAAAAAAGTAAGAATCAGAAGTATTTACTTACAGTAAAAATGAGGTGATTTGTTATTTAAAATAAGTTTATTACTACATATAAAAACATAAAACATCTGATTTTCAACATTCCATGTTTTTTCATAACTAAAAAGGATCTAAAAGTTAAATTTCTTTTAGCCAATCGAAACATAGAAAACTTTAAGTCCTTTTTAACTTTAGGCTTTTTCATTTAAAAAATACGGTTGTATCTTTGAGAAGTTATACAATACCACAAATTATGAAATACACTATTCTCCCTAATACAGCTATATCAGTAAGCAAAATCTGCCTGGGTACAATGACCTTTGGGGAACAAAACACAGAAATTGAAGGACATCAGCAAATGGATTATGCATTTGAAAATGGTGTCAATTTTTTTGATACAGCCGAAATGTATTCGGTCCCGGCACGTGAAGAAACTTATGGAAGTACCGAGAAAATAGTGGGTAGCTGGTTCAAAAATACCGGTAACCGTGATAAAATAATCCTGGCCTCAAAAATCGCAGGACCAAATCCAAATTTTGGCTACATGCGTGAGAAATTGGATTTCTCTCCGGCAAGTGTCAAGTATGCTTTGGAAAACAGCTTAAAACGCCTGCAGACAGATTATATAGACTTATATCAACTGCATTGGCCGGAACGCAAAACTAATTGTTTTGGTCAACGGGGATTTAAAGTTCAGGATGAAGCCTGGGAAGATAATTTCAGGGAAGTTCTGGAAACTTTTGATGTTTTGATTAAAGAAGGTAAAATAAAACATATTGGTGTTTCAAACGAAAATGCCTGGGGAATGATGCGTTTTCTGGAGGAAAGCAAATACCAAAACTTACCAAGAATCAAAACGATTCAAAATCCATATAATTTATTAAACCGTCTTTTCGAAGTCGGTTCTGCCGAAGTTTCTGTGCATGAAAATGTTGGATTGTTAGCCTATTCGCCATTAGCTTTTGGCGTTTTATCGGGTAAGTTTTTAACAGGAGAATCGCACCCAAATGCCAGAATCAATCTTTTTCCGCAATACAAACGTTACAACAGCGAAGAAAGCACTCGGGCAACTCGTTTATATCAGGAAATAGCTCATAAACACGGATTGACTTTGACTGAACTGGCTTTAGCTTTTGTATTACAGCAACCTTTTTTAACAAGTGCAATTATTGGTGCTACAACATTAAATCAGTTAAAAGAAAATATTGCAACTGTTGATGTAACCCTTTCAAAAGAGATTTTAGCTGAGATTGAAGAAGTTCAGGCTATTATTCCGGATCCTGCTCCTTAAATACGAATCATTAAATACAAAATCCCGAAAACCTTGCAGTTATCGGGATTTATTTTTAGGGTTCATTTAATAATACATAACCAAAATGATTTTCTTTTTTTGAATTATCAATGAGCTTTTCGATAACTCCAAAAAACTTTTCATTTACCATTGGGCAGCCAAGACTGTTGCAGATAGGATAAGGCTGTTCTTCAAAAGGGACATCGTAATATTTATGAAGGACTATATTTCGGTCAAAAGCATTACTGTTTGTTTTTTCTAAACCATATAATTTATACGATTTACCAAATTTTCCGGTGTAAGAACCGCCAATTGCATATTTTCCTATAGAACTGCAATTGGAATTTTTTACGTTGCTAAACTTTAGTTTACCAACAATACCCGTTTCTGATCCTGAACCATGTCCTACCAGCCCTTTATCGAGTAATTTATCATGTTTTAAATCGTAAATAAAAAACCGGTTTTTTCCTGATTCTATCTTCATGTCTAAAAAGAAAGCGACATCTGAATTATATTTCAGAGATTCCCCCAAAAATCTCTTTACAACAGCTGCCTCCTTTTTTAGATTCTCTTCATAAGAATAAACCGGTTTTACATTTATAGTTTTCAAATCCTTCTCCTTGTCATTTCTGCATGCAAAACCCGCGCCAAAAATTCCAATTAAAAGCAAGATTAAAATATTCTTTCTCATATTACACAGATTGGATACTTTGCTATTTTTCAACCTTATAACCTTTCACTTGTGCAAAACCCAGTATTGAAGTATTAATAGCATTACCTAAATCATCTTGCTTTTTACTTTTCTTAGACTCGGCATCAATATATTCCTGACGCTTTTTGGCTAAGACCGTAATTTCTTTTTGGATAGTTTCTCTTTCCTTTGATTTTTGAGCCACAAAAGTTTTTATCTCTTCTGCCGATTTGTTTTGAAGCTCAACAGGTAATTCTTCTTTCCTGATTTTCGAAATAGCCGTTGCATCATCTTTTACTTTGTCAACCAGATCCCAGCTTTCGTTTTTATAAATGGCTTTTGATTTACTCACAGCGCGTTCTGTATAATTGGATGCCGAAACTTTTTTTGCGTTTTGGTCCTGCATATTTTGATTCATTTTTCTCTCATATCCTTTTGAACCGTAATTGATATAGGTTTTGTTTATTTTTTCATCACATTTTGAAATTTCATCATCATACGGAGTAGCGATATATTGTACAGCCTGATTTGAATCAATATTAAAATATTTCCCTTTTCCGTAATCGGCACCATCTTTCCAGAGAATATTTATACCTTCGGTTTTATTGCCGCAAAAAATAGTGTTAACGTAAATATCATTCTTCAAAGCGTCACTAATCGCTTCCTTATAATTGATCCCGCCCTGATTAAAATCTTCATTTCCGGCAATATAAATGAGTTTCATATTACTCTTTTCTCTCGCCCACTTTAATTGTTTGGTGGCATCCTGTATTACTGCTCCGCAATATTCATTACCGCCATTGGTTCTTAAAGCAAACAGCTTTTCAGAAATCAAATCCAAATCTGTCGAAAGCGGTGTTACTTGTCGGATGTAATTGGATTGCTTCGATAATCCGTCATTTCCATATTCATACAAAGCAATTTCGATATCCGGCGTTTTCCCTTCGTATTTTAATGTTGTTAATGTATTAACGATGTTCCAAAGCCTTGATTTCGCCTGATCGATTAATCCGTCCATACTGCTGGAAGTATCCAATAAAAGAGCAACTTGTATTTTTGCATTTTCTGTTGCAGCGGGTCTTTCAATTCTAATATGTTTTTTTGGATTTACATTGGATGAATTGCAGCTTACAAAACTGATTACAGTTGCCAAAATTGCTGAGATAAAAAAGTTCGATTTCATGGTTTTCTGATTTTAAAGGTTCGATTACAGATCAAACTTAAAAACTTAAAATCCCCGTTTTTTGAAGAAATGGTGAAAATGTGTTTTGACTTGGTGAAACAAGTTGTAAACGGAACATAAAATACTTTACTTTACATTTGTTATTTTTCAACGTTCGAAATTGCCGGAACTCAAGTAACATAATTGTAATAATATGAGGCGTTTATTAACCATCACTGTTTTTTCGTTATTTATATTGTTGTTGCTACCTTTTAAAATAGCAGCACAGGATACTGTTTCAAAAAAGAAAGCGGTCCGTGTATCGAAAATGAGCAAAGCGGTAAAAAACTTAGAGAAGTCCCTGGATATAAACGATGAAGGACAAATTGCCAAAAATTATGAAACGCTGGCAAATGAATTTCTAAATAAAGGGAATAATGTAAAGGCAGAGGAATATTATAAAAAAGCATTGACAAGTTATACAAAACTTAAGCTTACAGAGGATAAAACGCGTGTTACCAGAAGTCTTGCAAAAGTTCAGGAAAACCAAAAAAACTTTGATTTAGCAATTAAAAATTATGAAACTGCAGGTTCATTGGCAAAAGATGCTTCTGAAGAAAAAATCAATATAAATGATGCCAATCGTTTACGTAATAGTGCAAATCCGGCCAGTCAGACCAATTATGTCGATTCGAATATTGAATTGCTGAAAAAAGAAAATAAAAGCAAGGAAGTTACGGAAGCTTATGTCCAGAAAGCGCAGAATTCATTAGACCTAAAAGACAAAAAGGTTGCCATAGAAAGCTATAAAAAAGCCCTTGCGTATGCCAAAGACAAACCTGAAGCTGTAATTAAAATCAAAAACGAAATTGCCAAAGTTTACGCTTCAGATAATCAGTTTGAAAAAGCAATCGGCATCCACGAAAAGCTTTTGGCGGAAGCAGTAACAAAACAGGATTTTAATACCCAGATAAAACAATTACAATCGCTGGCTTCTCTTTATTTTAAGAAAGAAGAGCCCCAAAAAGCACTTACCTCCCTGAAAGAAGCTTATGATTTAGCTTCACGCAAAGGGAATTCGGCGGAAGCAAAAAAGACATTATCCGAATTAGTGCAATATTATAAAGCTGAAGGAAATGAAAAAGAAAGTATGGCGCTTTATGAAGGGTTTCTTAAAAACTTCGATCAGTTAATTCAGTCTGACACAACCTTAATTAATACTAAAAAATTCCAGATTACGGAAGGTAAAATTCGGCAGTTAGAAAAAGAAAAATCCCTTAAAGATGAATTAATTACCAAAAAAAATGCCTTCAATTATTTTTTAATTGGATCTGTTATTTTGCTTTTAGTCCTGTTTCTTTTTATTGTAAAATCACTCTATTCTATCAAAACAAAAAACAAAGAAATCGCTTTACAGTCTTTACGCCGGGAAATGAATCCGCATTTTATTTTCAATAGTTTAAATAGTGTGAATCAGTTTATTTCTGAAAATAAGGAACTAGAAGCAAATAAATACCTTACTTCCTACTCTACTTTGATGCGTGATATGATGGAAAACTCGAATAACGATTTCATTATTTTGGATAAAGAAGTAGAACGGTTACAAAAATACCTGGATCTCGAACATTTGCGTTTTCAGGATAAATTTGATTTTGAAATTACGGTGGATAAAAATCTGGATGCCGAAACTATTTTTGTACCCAATATGATAATTCAGCCGCATCTCGAAAATGCGATTTGGCATGGCTTGCGTTATCTGGACAAAAAGGGATTTTTACATCTCAAATTTCAATTGAATAACGGAAAAGTAAAAGTAAGTATTGAAGACAACGGAATTGGTTTAACCAGAAGCCGGGAACTCAAAACAAGCAATCAGAAAGTGCATGAATCACGAGGCCTGAACAATACAAAAGAACGAATCAGCCTGTTAAATGAATTGTATAAAAAGAACATTTCTTTTGCAATCAAAGAAAAAGAATTACCGGAGTCCGGAACTGTAGTTGAAATCATTTTTCCATTAATCGATACGATATGATGACTTTTCAAAAAATAAAAAGCGTAATTGTAGAAGATGAACTCGCAGCGCGCGAAGTGCTCAAAAATTATCTGAGCAAATATTGTCCGCAGGTAGAAGTGGTTGGAGAAGCACAGAATATAAAGGAAGCGGTTCCGTTGTTACATGAAATTCGGCCACAATTGGTTTTTCTGGATGTCGAAATGCCTTTCGGAAATGCTTTTGATGTTCTGGAAGCCTGTAAAGATTTGCAATTCGAAACCATATTTGTAACAGCTTTTTCTGAATATTCTTTAAAAGCTTTAAATCAAAGTGCCGCTTATTATTTACTAAAGCCTATTTCTATCGAAGAATTGATTGTAGCAGTAAACAAAGTTCATCATCAAATTATGAATCATGAAATCTTTAACCGGAATAAAATTATTGTCGAGAATTTCCACGAATCTAAACCTGAAAAACAACAGGTTATTCTGCCCACTCTGGAAGGATTTGAAGTCGTAAAAATGGAAGAAATCGTTCGCCTGCGTGGAAACGGGAATTTCACTGATTTGTATTTGAATAACGGAAACAAAAAAATGGTCTGCCGGTTTTTAAAACACTTTTCAGAAATTTTGCCTTTGCCTTTTATACGCGTTCACAAATCGCATATCATCAATATGAATTATGTAAAATCGTATAATAAAGGCGGTATTATTACCCTTAACGACGGTTCTGAAATTGAAGTCTCGCCAACTTATAAAGATGATTTTTTGAAGAATTTTAAGTAATTTTTGAAGCAAAACACAAAGTTTTAAACCCAATCTTGTCATTTCGACCGGAGGGAGAAATCACACTAGAAACTCCATAAAGTGTGGTTCCAATCTTTGTCGAATCCCGAATGTGATTTACTTCGTCTGTCGCTATCGCTCGAGTCTCCCACAAAGGTCGAAATGACAAACTATATCAATATCTCATTAAACTCTATAAATCAAACTCATCATTTATCGACAAAGAATCAACCGGAACTGCAGTTGAATCCGGAACCTTGATTCGAATTAAAGAACGTGCATTCCCCGAAATATAAACAGGCAATTGCCCAAGCGTATCTTCCGGAATTAAAAGACCGCGGCGAAACATTAAGTTCTTTAAGAATTTTTGATTTTGCAATGCGTAGTCTTTCAGATTTCCCTGATCGTTAAACTGATACATGAATTTTCGCGGCTTCGGAATGATCGTAGCCAGATACAGACATTCATCAACACTTAATTCAGAAGGACTTTTCTGAAAATAAAACTGACTCGCTTCTCCAATTCCGTAAACATTTGGACCCCATTCGATAATGTTGAAATACACTTCCAGCATTCTTTCCTTGCTTACAATTCGGTTATTTTCTAAAATATAAACCAATAAAATTTCTTCCAGCTTTCGCGAAAGTGTCTTTTCCCGGGTTAGGAAAACATTTTTGATCAATTGCATGCTAATGGTACTGGCGCCGCGCGAGAATTTTTTCGTTCTAATATTCTTAAGAATCGATTGTTTGAAAGCTTCATTGATGAATCCGCGATGCGAAAAGAAAGACGGGTCTTCGGTAGTCAAAACACATTTTTGCAAATAAGGCGAAATCTGATCCAAAGGCGTATAATTCGGATTTGCAGTCCCTACTAAAACAGGACGCTGCAACACATTCTGAATAATCGCACGATACACAAATTCTCCATTTAGTTTGTTCAGGTTTGCTTCTCCGTATTTGGTAATCCTCAGATTTTCTTTATTGAGTTTACTATCAAAAACTAAAGTATTTGGTTTGTTTTTATTGAATTTAAAATTCAGTTTATAATCGAAGTTTCCGGTCGCTTCCATTCCCTGAAAATGCGTAAACAATCCATCAGGTAAGGATACGATAAAATCCTGAGCTTTCATTTTTGGAATATCAACTTTTAAAGTATAAACCGTATCCGATTCTGTATTATACGAAACATACGGTTTCACTTTTATTTTGTTCAGCTGCATTATTGATGTGCTGTCAATCGAAATAAAATCAGATCCTAATAAAAAGCGATAGTCAAATCGTGCATTTTTGATAACAACGTCTTTATTGGCAATTTTTGGATGATTAATTTTCAAATTGGCAATAGAAGTGTAACCGTCAATATGCAATTCACTACCGTCTTTATCAATATTTGCCACATTTAAGCGTATCGAATCAAAACTTGCTTTTAAGTTGTAACTTTCATCTAAATAAGGAACCCTGATGGCTCCTGTATCCAGATTAAAAAAACGAATATCAGCCTTTTTATTTCTCGGGTCTGCAAAACCTTTTATATTCCATCGCTGGTCAAAATTTTTGCTTTGAACATGTAAATTCGTTGTGAGCTGTTTATTGTCTAAAACCAATTTATTGATAGCAATCGTGGCTTTTTTTCCATTATCATCAATTTTAAAAACAAGATTTTCCAGTTTCATATCGGTTGGAACCAGATTCAGTAATTTTGTAATAATGCGATAAGCAACATCAGCGTATTTACGTTTTTCATCTGATGTTTCTTCTGTATCATTTTTTTTCAAAAAGGCATCAAAATTTCTTATTTTCCCTTTTTTAACCAATTGAATGTAACCATCATTGATTTTTAAAGTTCCTAACTGTACATCACCAATTAGCAAATTACTGAGGCTGATAGTAGTTTCTACTTTTTTAATATTGAAAAGAGTGTCAGCATTTTTTGGAACTAAAACAATATCAGTAAATTTAACTCCCGACAAACCATCAAAAGAAGCTTCCTTTATTGAAAAATCACTATTGTAATCAACCACCATTTTGTGCGTTACCTTTGCAATAACTTGTTTTAAAAGCGAATTACGAAAAGAGTATAATCCGATACAAAGCAAAATAAACACTACCAGAAGTATTTTAAGAGCTTTGACTATTTTTTGTTTTGGAAATCGCATAAAGAAATTTATAAAAATTAACCAAACAGAATACTTGCCACATCTTCAATTTTAGCTACAAGTTCAATTTTAATACCTGTATTTTTCAGGGCAATTTTATTATATCTGGATACAAAGATAGTATTGAAACCTAATTTTTCAGCTTCCTGAATCCGCTGATCTACACGGTTAACAGGTCGAATTTCACCGGAAAGACCTACTTCACCGGCAAAACAAAACCCTTTTGTTACCGGAATATCTTCATTAGAGGATAAAATGGCAGCCACAACAGCCAAATCAATTGCCGGATCATCAACAGAAATTCCACCCGTCACATTCAGGAAAACGTCTTTTGCGCCTAATCTAAAACCGGCTCTTTTTTCAAGAACAGCCAAAATCATATTAAGCCTTTTAGCATTATAACCCGTTGTGCTTCGTTGTGGCGTTCCGTAAACAGCTGTGCTAACAAGCGATTGTATTTCAATCATCAACGGACGCATACCCTCCATAGTTGTAGCAATTGCAGTTCCGGACATTTCTTCATCTTTATGCGAAATCAAAATTTCCGATGGATTGCTTACTTCTCGTAAACCGCTTCCCAGCATTTCGTAAATGCCCAATTCAGCAGTTGATCCAAAACGGTTTTTCAGCGATCGTAAAATTCGGTACACATGGTTTCGATCGCCTTCAAATTGTAAAACGGTATCCACCATATGTTCCAGGATTTTTGGTCCGGCAATGTTTCCGTCTTTGGTAATATGCCCGATCAAGATCACCGGAATATTGGTTTCTTTTGCAAATTTGATTAATTCGGCAGTAGTTTCCCTGATTTGAGAAATACTTCCTGCCGTAGATTCAATATAATCAGTATGAAGAGTTTGAATAGAGTCAATAATGACAATTTCAGGCTGAATTGCTTCAATTTGTTTGAAAATATTTTGTGTTTTAGTTTCCGTGAGGATATAACAATTATCGCTGTCCGGTGTGATTCGTTCGGCACGCATCTTTATTTGTTTCTGACTTTCTTCTCCGGAAACATATAAAGTTTTGTAAGGTAATTTTAATGAAATCTGGAGCAAAAGGGTACTTTTACCAATTCCCGGTTCTCCCCCCAAAAGCGTTAGAGATCCGGGAACGATTCCGCCACCCAAAACACGGTTCAGTTCACCGTCAGTAGTATCCATTCGGATTTCCTGAGCCGAATCGATTTCATTAATTTTTAATGGACGCGGTGCTTTTCCTGTTGGGGTTGGTTCACTTTTCCAGGCTACTTTTTCCTGCTTCTGAATAATTTCTTCGGCAATAGTATTCCATTCTTTACAGGCGTTGCACTGCCCCTGCCATTTCGCATATTGTGTACCACAGTTTTGGCAAAAGAAGGAAGTTTTAACTTTAGACATTATTTTGATTTTTTGGCAAGCGTATTCATTTCATCAATTTTCTCATACATCATATCTTTTGTCAACTCTCCAATTGGCTGCATTTGTGAAGCGTTTTGATATCTTTTTGATGCTCTTTTCGGATCGCCTCTTTTTTCATACATCAAACCTAATTCATACTCTCCCAACATTGCCAAAGGATAATCAACATTTGCAATTTCTGCCATTTTCTCTAACTCATCGTAGGCATTTCTTTTCAAAATAAGATTTTCAACAACTTTAAAATCATTTATTCTAACAGGAATATCGACTCCCAAAACTTCTGACATTGTATTGTATTTATTTTCTAAATAATTAGCATATCCAGATTGGAGTACAGCGATCTTATCTTTAAACTCAACCGAATTAATAGGTTTGTAAACCTCAAAAATATGATACAAAGCATTTGGAATAGAATATAAAACTTCTGAATAATGAGTCGAATTTTTAAACACATCATATTTAAAGTTGACCAAAGGATTATTAGCAATTTTAATATTGCCGGCTAACTTTTCTATTGGTTCTTTTATTTTAGTAATATCTCCGTCAGCGGCTGATAAATAATAAAAAAATGGTTCTTTTACCTTCGCAAATTTCTCAGGTATACGTACTTCCATTTTTGGTGCAAGCTCAGGACTTAAACATATATAGCCATTAAAAAGGGGAATTTCTTTATATAAAAAGAAATTTGTAAAACTGGCTGTTATATCATGTCCTGCAATAATCCTGAAAGGAGCGGTACGATATTGTTTTTCAATATAAGGAACTAATTCAGCTCCGATGAATTCAAAAAATTCTGCACCTTTTTCAAACGGAACACCCTGATTTTGATCGATTGTAGAATCATCATGGCGTTCTCCGTCGTGATTTTGGTGAATTCCGATAATAATCATTTCAGGTAAATCATCCCAGTAAACACCATAGCTTAGAGCTCCTGAAAAAGCATCAAACAGATAATCTCCATCCAGTAAATACAAAACAGGGTATTTCTTAGAGGGACTTGTTTCATAAGAAGCAGGAAGCCCAATAGTTATTCTTCTGTCAGCACCTAGTTTTTCAGATTTAACGGTATCGAATTTCTTTTGTGAAAAAACTGATACAGAGAGTAATAAAGCAAAAAACAAATAAACTTTTTTCATGAATTGGGGAAATTTAAAAAGTATTAGAATATGATGGCAATATAATACTTTATTTGCTTTTTTGTTAAAGAGGCCTTTTAAAAAGAAAAGAAATTTAAGACAAAAGAAATCTGCTCTGTGCAAAATAAATTTGACAAATAAAAAAGATTAAAAAGAAGTAGTGATTAAGTTAGTGAATTATCATTTTCATTAGGAAAAACAATCCATGGTTTGAAGGTTTTAGCTTCTTCAAATTCCAGGGTTGCATAGGATATAATAATGATAATATCATCTTTTTGAACTTTTCTGGCTGCAGGTCCATTCAGCGTAATTTCTCCTGAATTTCTCTCACCCTTTATAGCGTAAGTTTCAAAACGTTCTCCATTATTAATATTAACAATAGATACTTTTTCGCCTTCAATAATATTTGAGGCTTCCAATAAAGTTTCATCGATAGTAATACTGCCGATATAATTTAAATCAGCCCCAGTTACTTTAACACGATGAATTTTTGATTTTATAACTTGAATTTGCATGTTGCAAAGGTAAATTAATTTAATGAAATGGTATCAATTAGCCTTATAGAATTAACAAATACCGCTATAAATGCACGGTATTTTTTATCATTAATTTTATGTTCTATTGGTAACAATGTCGATTCGTCAGCAATTACAAAATATTCGAGGTCAAATCTTTCATTCTCCTTAAAGGAGTTTTCTACAAATTCTATAGTTTCCTCAGGACTTTTAGTACTGAATACTTCTTTAGCTTCGGTCAGGGTTTTATAAATAATGGCTGCTTCTTTTCGTTCATCAGAAGTTAAACGTTCGTTTCGCGAACTCATTGCCAATTGGTTTTCTTCCCTAAAAATAGGACAACCTACTATTTTAACCGGCAAATTGTTTTTTTCAACCAGTTTTTTCACAATCTGCAATTGCTGAAAATCTTTCTCCCCAAAATACGCATTTGTAGGTGAAACAATTTCAAACAATCGCTTAACGATAGTTCCAACACCGTTAAAATGTCCAGGCCTGAACTTCCCTTCCATCTGATTTTCTAATCCATCAAAATCAAATGATTGTGATATTGTATTTCCTTCGTAAATATCATCTACAGAAGGAGCATACAAAATTATTTTATCACTTAAACCCCTCATTTTCCTTACATCTTCTTCAAGTGTTCGAGGATATTTTTCAAGATCATCAGGATTATTAAATTGTGTAGGATTTACAAAAATACTCACAACAGTATCATCATTTTCTTTAAGTGAGCGTTGCATCAAAGCCAGATGACCTTGGTGTAAAGCACCCATTGTTGGCACAAATCCTACAGTTGAATTTGCTGTTTTGATAGTTTTCAAATAGGCTATCAGCGCTACTTTACCGTAGAAAATATGCATGGCGGTATTATTAAAATTTAGTGCAAACATAATATATTAGTTATAAACTGCATAAATTTTTGTAATTTTGCAACGTTTTTATTACCAAAAATTAAGTAAAATACTATTATGAAAGAGAAGAGGATATTATATGTATCATCTGAAGTCGTGCCTTATTTGGCTGAAAATGAGGTTTCATTAATGTCTTACGATGTGCCTAAAATGATAAACGATCAGGGCGGTCAGATAAGAATTTTCATGCCTAGATATGGAAACATTAATGAAAGAAGACATCAATTACACGAAGTAATCAGGCTTTCAGGGATGAATTTGGTAGTGAACGACTTAGATATGCCATTGATTATCAAAGTAGCATCTATTCCGAAAGAAAGAATACAGGTTTACTTTATAGATAATGATGAATATTTCAAAAGAAAAGCAACTTTTGCTGATGAAGAAGGTGTTTTATATCCTGACAATGATGAAAGAGCCATCTTTTTTGCAAAGGGTGTAGTTGAAACTGTAAAAAAACTGAATTGGGTTCCGGATATAATTCACGTTCATGGATGGCTTGCTGCTATGCTGCCAATTTACATGAAACATTACTATAAAAACGAAGCTTTATTTTCTGAAACCAAGATTGTGACCTCTGTTTATGGCCAGTCTTTTGATGAAAACCTGGATTTGGAAATGATCAATAAAGTAAAATTTGATGGTGTACCTCATGAGAATATTGCTGATTTAGAAACCCCTAACTACGAAAACATTCTGAAAGCAAGCATTTTACATTCTGATGCCGTAATAATAGCTTCAGAAAACGTGTCGCCAAGTTTAACAAAATTTATAGAATCTTCAGGAAAACCTTTTTTACCTTTCACCACGAAAGATGCATTCGCAGAAGCGTATACAAATTTCTATAAAACTATGGGGCTTTAAATTTTAACATTATTATTAAACATGTACAATACTTCTTTTTTTAAGAAAATTCTTTTAATAGCAACAGTTACTGTGTTTTATTCCTGCGATAAAGATTTCAATACAGTTGGCGAAGACTTAATTGGGAACAATGATAATTTTGATTTGGAAGCACAACATTACACTGTTACCGCTTATAATAAAAAAGTCACTCCTGTTGCCTCTAATAATTTGCCAATAAACGCATTGGGAATTTATGAGAATCCTGTTTTTGGCACAACTACAGCAAGTTTTAACACTCAGGTTAACTTAGCCTCTTATGCCCCTACATTGGGATTTGGAGCAGTTATTGACAGTGTAACATTAAATATTCCTTACTTTATAGATGCAACTAAAACTACAACAAGTACAGCAGGCAAAAGAACTTATGTATTAGATTCTATTTATGGGCCTGAAACCGGAATATTTAAATTAAGCGTTTACGAATCAGGCATTCTACTAAACAACTATAATGCTAATAATTATGATATTAGTCAATTTTACAATACTGATAGAAACGGTGACTTTCAAACACAGGCTACAACTAACCCTAATGTATTTGGATTAAGATTAAATAACTCAACCAATACAGCGGAAAATGATCAATTCTTTTTTAGTTCTAAACCGATAATAGAAAAAATTGCAGCAACTACCACTACCGCAGAATCCTCTAAAATAATCGACCCTGAAATGCGTTTGCATTTGGATAAGGATTTTTTCAAAGCCAAAATATTTGATGCGCCAGCAAGCAAATTAGCCTCCCCCGATGTATTTAAAAACTACTTTAAAGGATTATATTTTAAAGTTGAAAAATCAGGAACTTCTGCAGGCAGAATGGCTATGATGAATTTCAATAAAGGAAAAATAACAGTTTTTTATAAAGCTAAAACAGCTGAGAAAGATACTGAGGCTGTAGCAAAAACTTTTGTTATTAATTTAACCGGAGACAGCAACACTAACGTAAATACTGTCAGCCTTTTAGAAGAAAGCAATCCTGTTTCTGATTATACAACTGCTACCGCAGATGATGTTACCCCAGACGAAAAGCTGTATTTAAAAGGAGGTCAGGGATCAATGGTCGTAATTGAGCTTTTTGATAAAACCGATTTAGTACATTATGTAAATGGAGAACCTGTAACAGGATCCAATGGTGTATCTGATGAATTAGACGAGATTAGAAACAATGTTACTTATAAAAAATGGCTTGCAAATGAAGCTAATTTAGTTTTTACTATTGATTCACAAAAAATGGCAAGTCTAATTGGAAATGACCCAGAAACAATTGCAACCGAACCGGGCAGAATTTATTTATATGATTTAACAAATAATACTGTACTAGCTGATTATACTGCAGATCGTACTCCATCTGTTAATGGCGATCCTAAAAAAAATAGAACTATTTTCAATGGTATGATTAATTTAGATCCAACAAGCAAGAGAGGAACTACTTACAAGATAAGGATTACAAATCACATTCGGAATCTTATTAAGAATGCTGATGTTGCAAATGTAAAATTAGGCTTAGCTGTCACTGAAAGCATCGATATAACGTCTTCATCAAAACTGGATAAAACTAAAGTATTACCTAAACTTAACGATGAAAGCTTTTTAACTGAAATACCAACAGCATCAGTGATGAGCCCATTAGGAACAGTATTATTTGGAAGCAATATCCTCGAAAGCGATGAGGCTAATTATGCTAAAAGAGTAAAACTTCAAATTTACTACACTAAACTGAAACCAAATTAAAAAATAACATATGTGTGGAATTGTTGGATATATAGGTCACAGAGAGGCTTATCCTATTGTTATTAAAGGATTAAAGCGCCTCGAATACAGAGGATATGATAGTGCCGGCGTAATGTTATACGATCAGGAAAACATCAAACTTTGCAAAACAAAAGGAAAAGTTTCAGATCTTGAAGAAAAGGCTCAAACAGATTTCACAAGAAACGGAACTATAGGAATTGGTCATACACGCTGGGCAACCCATGGAGTTCCTAATGATGTAAACTCCCACCCGCACTTTTCAAATTCCGGAGAGTTAGTCATTATACATAATGGAATTATTGAAAACTATGCTCCGCTTAAAGAAGAATTAATCAAGAGAGGTTACAGCTTTAAATCGGATACGGATACTGAAGTTTTAGTAAATCTTATTGAAGAGGTTCAGAAAAATGAAAATATAAAACTTGGAAAGGCAGTACAAATTGCTTTAAATCAAGTAATAGGCGCCTATGCTATTGCAGTTTTCGACAAAAAGAATCCGGATGAGATTGTGGCTGCACGATTAGGAAGTCCATTAGCTATAGGTGTTGGAGAAGATGAATTTTTTATCGCTTCTGATGCTTCCCCATTTATCGAATACACTTCAAATGCGGTATATCTGGAAGATGGAGAAATGGCAAATATCAGATTACACAAGCCTCTTAAAATCAGAAAAATAAAAGATGATTCATTAGTTGATCCTTATATACAGGAACTTCAAATGAATTTGGAACAAATTGAAAAAGGCGGCTACGATCATTTCATGCTAAAAGAGATTTATGAGCAGCCAAATGTTATCAAAGATACTTACAGAGGAAGACTTCACGCCAATGAAGGAATAGTTCAGATGGCCGGTGTCGAAGATAATATTGAAAAATTTCTGAACGCTCAAAGAATTCTAATTGTAGCATGTGGAACTTCATGGCATGCAGGATTAGTTGCAGAATATATTTTTGAGGAATTTACACGTATCCCTGTTGAAGTAGAATATGCTTCTGAATTTAGATACAGAAATCCAATCATAAATAAAAACGATGTTGTTATCGCTATTTCCCAATCCGGAGAAACTGCTGATACCATGGCTGCTATTAAATTAGCAAAAGAAAACGGTGCTTTTGTATTTGGAGTTTGTAATGTTGTTGGATCATCCATTTCAAGAGAAAGTCATGCTGGTGCCTACACACATGCAGGGCCTGAAATTGGAGTAGCTTCTACTAAAGCTTTTACAACTCAGATTACAGTTTTGACAATGATCGCTTTAAGATTAGGAAAAGCTAAAGGGACCTTATCAAACACTGACTTCCATACCTTTTTACAAGAACTCGAAATAATTCCTGAAAAAGTAGCCGAAGCATTAGAAACAAACGAAAGAGCTAAAGAAATTGCGGCAGCTTTTAAAGATGCGCCAAACTGTTTGTACTTAGGACGCGGATATAATTTCCCTGTGGCTTTAGAAGGCGCATTGAAATTAAAAGAGATATCTTATATTCATGCTGAAGGATATCCTGCGGCAGAAATGAAACACGGTCCGATTGCGTTAATTGACGAGCAAATGCCTGTTATCGTTATCGCTCCAAAACAAGGACATTATGATAAAATTGTAAGTAACATTCAGGAAATCAAATCGAGAAGCGGGAAAATTATCGCTGTAGTTACTAAAGGTGATACCCAGGTTCGTGAATTAGCAGATTATGTTATAGAAATTCCGGAAACTTCTGATGCACTGTCCCCATTAATTACCACAATTCCTTTACAGCTTTTATCTTATCATATTGCCGTAATGAGAGGATGTAATGTTGATCAGCCCCGCAATCTTGCAAAGTCAGTTACTGTAGAGTAATTTCATAACACACTAAAAATTAAAGCGAGATTTTCATCTCGCTTTTTTATTATCACATTTTTTTCTTCTTGATGCAATTTTTAAGATTAATTCAGTTTTTTTCTTAAAATTATTATGTATGCATACTATTTTTCATTCTTAGCATTTCTTTCTTGATTTTAATTTAATAAATGCACATGTTGAATACCTAAAATAAACAGTATATTTATGATAAATATTAATTTTTTTTAACGTTTTTTTATTAATATTAAAATTATTTGTATTTTGGCTATACGAACTAACAAAAAAACTACCAATGAGAGCATATTTACTAATTATGTTGTTTATCAGTGGATTATCTTTTTCACAAAGTACCATTACCGGAACTGTTACAGACAACAACAAACAATCAATTCCCGGAGCCAATATTAATGTCGTTGGAAGTTCAACCGGAGTCTCAACAGACTTTGATGGGACATTTAAATTAAACACACCATCAAAACCTCCTTTTACTATTAAAATATCTGCTGTAGGTTTCGAAACAAAAACTGTTAATATTACATCATCAAATCAAAATGTAAAGATAATTTTGAATGAAGAAGAAACTAAACTTGACGAAATAGTTGTTTCAGCCTCCAGAACAGCGGAACGTGTCTTAGAATCTCCTGTAACAATTGAAAGAATGGGAATTCAGGATATTAAAAAAACCGCTTCTCCATCCTTTTATGATGGCCTTGAAAATTTAAAAGAGGTACAAATGAATACCAGCAGTATGACTTTTAAATCTGTTAACACAAGAGGGTTTGCCACTGTAGCGAATACACGTTTCCTCCAATTAGTTGACGGAATGGACAACTCATCTCCACTATTAAATTTCGTTTTAGGGAATATGATTGGAGTATCTGAGATTGACGTGCAAAGCGTTGAACTACTCCCGGGTGCTTCTTCTGCATTATATGGTGCCAATGCTTTTAACGGAATTCTGTTTATGAATAGCAAAAGCCCATTTACTCATCAGGGAATTTCAGCTTATTTTAAATACGGAACGACTTCTCAGGAGGCAGCCGGAACAAATAGCTATTACGATTTGGGAATACGATTTGCACACGCTTTTAATAAATATTTTGCCGCTAAAGCAAATTTCACCTACATGGAAGCCACAGATTGGTATGCAACGGATTATAACGATAAAACAATAGCAGGAATAGACAGAACGAACCCAAATTATGACGGTATAAATGTTTATGGAGACGAAGCTACCACAAATATTAAAGGGGTAGGACAAAGATTAGCAGCATTAGGCATAATACCTGCCGGAGCAGTTAATCTTTTACCAAACAGCAATGTGAGCAGAACGGGATATAATGAGACAGACCTTACAGACAATAAAGCTGCTAATACTAAAATTGACTTTTCTTTTCACGGAAGACCATTTGGAGATGAAAGATTAGAAATTATCTGGCAAAGTAAGTTTGGTTTTGGAAATGCCGTTTATCAGGGAGCTAATAGATATTACTTAAATGATTTTTTTATGCAACAGCATAAATTAGAATTTAAAGGAAAGAATTTTTTCTTAAGAGGATACATGACCACAGAAGATGGTGGACATTCATATGATATGGTTTTTACCGGGATAAATGTTAACAGAAAATGGAAAGATGACAATACGTGGTTTGGACAGTATGCAGGTGCTTACATACAGGGAACTTTAGGGGGTATGACACCTCAGCAAGCTCACGCTGCCGCAAGAACAACTGCTGATAGCGGACGCTTTTTACCAGGAACTCCGGAATTCCAAAATGCTTTCAACCAAGTAATTGCAGACGAGAGCGTTCTTACAGGATCAAAATTGGTGGACAACTCAAAAATTTACCATTCTGATGCAAATTACAACTTTAAAGATCTTATCAAATTTGCTGAAATTCAGGTAGGAGGATCTTACAGATTATATGAGTTAAATTCTCATGGCAGAATCTACACTGATGCAGACGGACCAATCAGTTATAACGAATATGGTGCTTATACGCAATTAACTAAAAGATTTGTTGATGACCGATTAAAATTTACTGGATCTATTCGTTATGATAAATCTAAAAACTTTGACGGAAACTACTCCCCAAGAATATCGTTTGTATATTCAGGAGGAGAGAAGAAAAACCACAATTTCAGAGCATCTTTTCAAACTGGTTTCAGAAACCCTACCACACAAGATCAATACATAGGATTTAATATAGGTAGAGCTGTATTAATAGGTTCCGCCCCAGACAACCTGACAAGATTTAGCGAAACTTTTACCCTAAGTGCAGAAGGACAGGGTTATGCAAACAGCACAACAAAAAACATGACCGGAGAAGATGCTTATAAAAACTCTTATCTTGCAAGTTCAGTTGAGGCTTTTAGCGCATTGGCAGGAACCAATCCAACTGCTGCAGCTGAATTGTTAAAGAAGACAAGAGCTAATTTTGTAAAACCGGAACAGGTAAAAGCTTTTGAATTGGGATACCGTTCTATTTTTGAAGATATTTCAATAGATATTAACGGATACTATAATATTTACAATGATTTCATTGGTAACCTTAACGTTGTTTCTACTTATTATGGAACGGCTCAGGACAGTCCTAATTTAGCTGGAGGCCCTGCTGACCCGGGATTTCAATCTGTACGTGGTTTAATAAATGGAGAATACAGAGCTTATCAAATATATACAAATTCAAATGTAGAAATTCATTCGCTTGGATTTGGGGTAGGTCTTTCTAAAAAAATAATTGCTGATTTTGAATTGGGATTAAATTATAATTATGCCCAGTTTGATTTTGATCAGTCAAAAGACCCAAGTTTTGAAGCAGGTTTTAACACTCCTAAACACAGATTTAAAGCTTCTATCGGAAATCAGAAATTATTTGAAAATTTTGGTTTTAATCTGAGCGCAAGATGGAATAGCGAATATGAGTGGCAATCAACTTTTGCTGACGGTACAATTGAATCCGCTACAGTAATTGATGCACAAATTAATTACAGCTTACCAAAATTAAAATCTACTTTCAAATTAGGAGCATCAAACCTGGGAGGAAAAGAATATACACAAGTAATCGGAGCAGGTTCAATCGGTCAACAATATTTTGCTTCCTGGACTATTAATCCATAATTAAAAATTGCAAAACCAACACATTATTTTACTTGTCAAACTTTGGCAAGCAATAATTTAAAATATATAAATTATGATAAAAAATTTCAAATGGCTGTTATTGGTTTCTTTAGCCTTTGCAGCTTGTAATAGTGATGATGAAACTGTAAAAGAGAACAATTCATCTGATGGGTTACCCTTAACTTCCGGCTCTGCAGATTTTTCAAAATATGTCGCTCTGGGAGATTCTTTTGCAGCAGGTTTCAGCGACAATGCTCTTTTTATTAAAGGTCAGGAAGGGGCATATCCGAATATTATAGCACAACAATTTGCTTTAGTTGGAGGTGGAGAATTTAAAACCCCTTATGCAAATGATAATATAGGTGGATTATTATTAGGAGGAAATGTTATAACCGGAACTCGTTTTTATTTTAATACCACCGTAACACCAGAGCATCCTGCTTCAACGGTTGATCCAGTAAGCGGAGTGCCAACAACAGAAGTTACGGCACATTTGTCTGGAACATTTAATAATTTAGGAGTACCTGGTGCTAAAAGTTTTCATTTACTGGCGCCTGGTTACGGTAGTGTCGCAGGAATAACTGCGGGAACAGCAAATCCTTATTTTGCTCGTTTTGCTTCAAGTGCTACGACTACAGTTTTAGCAGATGCGTTAAGTCAGAATCCCACTTTCTTCTCTTTATGGATTGGAGGAAATGATGAATTAGGATATGCAACTGCTGGTGGAGATCCAGCGGTAAATCCTTTAACACCTCCTGCAACTTTTGATGCAGCCTATAAAGGTTTAGTTGCACAGCTTGTTGCCGGTGGAAGAAAAGGAGTTGTGGCTAATTTACCCGTTATTACAACTCTCCCTCATTTTCATGTTATTACTTATAATCAACTTACTCAAGCCAATTTAAGTTCTGGCGGAGTTAGTTTGGTCAATACTTTGAATACACAATTGTACGGACCGTTACATAACGCTTTGACCTTTTTAGGACAAGGAAGCAGAATAAATCTTTTGACTACAACAGGAAATAATCCGTTATTAATTGTAGATGAAACGTTACCTGATCTTTCAGCAAATTTAAAAGCAGTTTTAATGGGTGGAGGATTAGATGCTACTACTGCTACAGTTATGGGACAGATTTTTGGAAGAGCCAGACAAGCATTGCCTACAGATTTAATTTGTTTAGGAGCTTCTTCCAGAATTGGAAAAGCACCAACTGTTGCTGCTGACGGAATTGCTTCGCCATCGCCATCATTATCGCAATTGGGAGTTACGTTTCCTTTGCCAGACAGATATGTCTTACTTCCTTCTGAAGTGGCAGAAATTGGAGTTGCTACAGCGGCTTATAATGCTACTATAAAAGCAGCTGTTGAAGCAAATGGTTTGGCGATTGTTGATGCAGAATCAATTATGGCTGATTTAAACAAACCTAATGGGATTTCAATGAATAACTACACATTAAATGCAACATTTGTAACAGGTGGTATGTTTTCTTTAGACGGAATTCACCCTACTCCAAGAGGATATGCTTTTATTGCCAATAAATTTATCGAAGCAATTAATTTAAAATACGGTTCAAATTTAAAAGGTGTAGATATAGGCAACTACCAAGTTCTATTTCCAAAAACATTATAATAAAGCCAATTTTTTTAGTAGAAAAAGCCACTCGTTTTTATAATGCAGTGGTTTTTTTATTAATGTTTAATTTATATTATTATATATTTGAGTTTTCCGGTTTTAATAGTATAACAAAAAACTAAGTATTTTTATAAAAAAATTATTGATTTTATATTTTAAAAAATTATCTTTGCGCTCTGAAAAAAGAGGTATTTTCGATAAACCTAAATAGCTATTTAATAAACACATAAGTAATGTCAAAAGTAATAGGAAAAGTTGCTCAAATCATTGGACCAGTAGTTGACGTAGTTTTCAACGGTAAAGATGTTGAACTTCCAAAAATTTATGATTCGTTAGAAGTCACTAAAAAAGATGGAACATTATTAGTTCTAGAAGTACAATCTCACATTGGAGAAAACACTGTTCGTACAATCTCTATGGACTCAACAGACGGTTTGTCAAGAGGATATGAAGTAGTTGGAACAGGAAATCCAATCCAGATGCCAATCGGTCCGGATGTATACGGAAGATTATTTAATGTTGTTGGAGATGCCATCGATGGTTTAGGTGAATTACCTAAAACTGGAGAAAACGGTCTGCCTATTCACAGACAAGCTCCTAAATTTGAAGATTTATCAACTTCATCTGAAGTTTTATTTACAGGTATCAAAGTAATTGATTTGATCGAGCCTTACGCAAAAGGAGGTAAAATTGGATTGTTCGGTGGTGCAGGTGTTGGTAAAACAGTATTGATTCAGGAGTTGATCAACAATATCGCAAAAGGTCACGGTGGACTTTCAGTATTCGCTGGAGTAGGTGAAAGAACACGTGAAGGAAATGACTTGCTTCGTGAGATGTTAGAGTCAGGAATTATTAAATACGGTGATGATTTCATGCATTCTATGGAAAATGGAGGATGGGATTTATCTAAAGTAGATATGCCAGGAATGAGAGAATCTAAAGCTACTTTCGTTTTCGGACAAATGAATGAGCCACCTGGAGCTCGTGCACGTGTGGCCCTTTCAGGATTATCTATCGCTGAGTATTTCCGTGATGGAGCTGGATCAGACCAAGGAAAAGATGTATTATTCTTCGTTGATAATATCTTCCGTTTTACTCAAGCAGGTTCTGAGGTATCAGCACTTTTAGGACGTATGCCATCTGCGGTAGGTTACCAACCAACATTGGCAACTGAGATGGGTGCAATGCAAGAGCGTATTACATCTACAAACAAAGGATCTATTACATCTGTACAAGCGGTTTACGTTCCTGCGGATGACTTAACTGACCCGGCGCCGGCTACAACTTTCGCCCACTTAGATGCAACAACAGTATTGTCTCGTAAAATTGCTGAGTTAGGTATTTATCCAGCGGTTGACCCGTTAGATTCTACTTCAAGAATTTTGACTCCACATATCTTAGGAGATGAGCACTACAACTGTGCACAAAGAGTAAAAGAAATTCTTCAAAAATACAAACAATTACAAGATATCATCGCGATTCTTGGTATGGAGGAGTTATCTGAAGAAGATAAACTTTCTGTATCTAGAGCACGTCGTGTACAACGTTTCTTGTCTCAGCCATTCCACGTAGCAGAGCAATTTACAGGTATTCCAGGTGTATTAGTTGATATTAAGGATACTATAAAAGGATTTAACATGATTATCGATGGTGAATTAGATCACCTTCCAGAAGCAGCTTTCAACTTGAAAGGTTCTATTCAGGATGCAATCGAAGCTGGAGAGAAAATGTTAGCTGAAGCGTAATCAGGCAAAGCTTGATCAACATCAAAAATAAAATTCCAAATTCCAAAATTGGGATTTGGAATTTTTTTATAATTTGAAATTTTTAAAAAACAGTTATGATTTTAGAAATAGTATCACCAGAAGCAAAATTATTTTCAGGAGAAGTAACATCTGTTACATTGCCTGGAGTTGACGGAAGCTTTCAAATATTGAATCATCACGCTCCTATAGTTTCTATTCTAGAAAAAGGAACTATTAAAATTGCGGCTTCAAGCTTCAGTTTTTCTAAAGAAGTTGCAGGTAAATTCACGAAAGTAAATGACCAGACTTATACTTTGGAAATTAATTCGGGAACTATTGAGATGAAAGACAATAAAATTATTGTTTTAGCAGACTAAGACAATTTAAAATAATTTTAAAAAGCCAAACATTAATGTTTGGCTTTTTTTGTCGTCTTCTGTTTTTATTCTTTTACATATTCCATGATATCTCCTGGTTGGCATTCTAATATTTCGCAGATGGTTTCTAATGTTGAAATACGAATTGCTTTTGCTTTTCCTGTTTTTAATATAGAAAGATTAGCTGTAGTAATTCCAATTTTTTCTGCCAGTTCGTTTGAGCGCATTTTGCGTTTAGCGAGCATTACGTCTAAGTTGATGATAATTGGCATATTAAATAGTTAATTCGTTTTCTTCTTCTAGTGATCTTCCTCTTTCAATCAGTTTGGTTAGCAGCACCAAAATACTTCCTAAAAATACGGCATAAAATTCGACATCTATAGTTGGATTAAATGTAACTCTGATATTTTGGAAATAAGTATTCTGCAAAGATGCTAAAACTTGTGGTTCGATCAATATATAACCAAATAAATTAGCATCAAAGAAGCTGTAAATTATAGGGATTAATTGCGAGAACAGAAAAACATATCCTAATCCTTTAATGTAAGTTGAAAGAGGTTTTGAAAAATAAATTTCTTTAGCCAGTTCTCTTAAAATAAGCGCCAGAAAAATCATTTTCAGAATCAAAACAATACTGTTTAAATGTTCTCTTATTGCTAACATGGCGTTGGTAGAAGATTCGTTAGTCAATATTTTTAAATAAGCAGAATCTCCTTGAGGAGCATATCTTATGAATTTAAACCTTTTGGTTTGTTTGTGCAGATAATTTCCACTTCCATCAGCACCTACTGAAATACGATAATTGCTTTCAGAGCCAACATTGTAGACGTTTATAGCTTTTGCTATTTTGTTATCCTTTAGGTATGTGCTGCTGATCTGAGGATAAGAGTCCCCTGCATATACCCCAAAACCTCCTTGACTTTTTCTTATAGAATCAGGAATTTGCAAAGTGAGTGTGGCAGGTACATAATAGCCTTCGGAAGTTTTGCTTCCCATTGTATATGTTGAATTACCGCTTTTTACCACATATTGCCCATCTTTTCCAAAAAATTTTCCAGAAACGGCTGTTAGAAAAAAAAGACTGTAAACAATAATACCAAATATTACAGCAAAGTAAAGTAAAGATGCAAAATGCTTGACTGGATTCATAATAATTTAGATTTTAATTTATTGCAAACTTATAATTAATTATCTAAAAACAATAATTAATTATTAAAAAACGATTTTATCTTGGTTATATAATATTAAAAAAGAATTGATTCATAATATTTATTGGCAATTTGGACTTTGCATCATTAGAATTTAATTGATTAAAAGTATTATTGTGTATTTTTGAATTATTAAAATCTGTTTATAAAATATTGATTCATCATAAAAGCGTAGTAAGCTTTTATTCTTTCGCTTTATCACAATGATAAAGTGCAATTATTTATGTCAAATTTTATAAAGAGTATCATGATAAATATAAAAAAAGTTGCCGTATTAGGCGGAGGCGGCAAAACTGGAAAATATCTTGTAAACCAGTTGTTAGAAAAAGAAATTAATGTAAAAGTTCTTTTAAGAAACCCGGAAACCTTTACAATTCAAAATTCAAAAGTCGAAATTATTGAGGGTGATGCCATCAACGAAAGCAATATAAGATCTTTACTTGAGGATTGCGATGCTGTAGTTAGCACTATCGGACAACGACCAGGTGAACCCATGGTTGCAAGTAATGCAACTAAAAATGTTCTAAAGATTATGACTGACCTTACTATTCAGCGATATGTTTTGCTGGCAGGTATCAATATCGATACCCCTTTTGATAAAAAGGAAGAAAAAACTATAGCTGCAACTGACTGGATGAAAACCAATTATCCTGAAATTCAGCAAGACCGTCAACTTACCTACAATTTATTAACTGAAAGTGATGTAAACTGGACATTGGTTCGTGTCCCGTTTATTGAATTTACTGATACCAGTTCCGAAATTATTGTAAATCTTGAAGACTGTCCGGGAGATAAAATCAGCTCTTTTGACATTGCTAGCTTTATGGTTCAGGAAATGATTGAGGAAAAATTCGTTAGAAAATCGCCTTTTATAACGAATATTTAAAAATCAGATTTGCAATGGCGGGTGATTGATCCCGCTGTTGTTTTAATCTAAGTTCAATTTCATAACTTTGCTTTTATGAAATTACCTGAAAATCTTATTCAAAAGCTTGAAACCCGAAAGCAAAACAACGCGTTAAGACAATTACCTAGTTTTAATAACCGTGTTGATTTTTCTTCAAATGATTATATCGGATTTTCAAGGTCTGAAACCATTTTCAAACAGGCACATCATTATTTGATTGAAAATGATATAATTCAGAATGGAGCTACAGGTTCGCGACTACTTTCCGGAAATCATTATCTATATCAAATTACAGAGACACTTATAAAAGAATTTCATGAAGCAGAATCAGCTTTAATTTTTAATTCGGGTTATGATGCCAACCTTGGTTTTTTTAGCGCTGTACCGCAGCGAAATGATGTTATTTTATATGATGAATTATGTCATGCTTCAATTCGCGATGGAATTTCTATATCAAATGCTAAATCTTACAAATTCAGCCATAATGATTTTGAAGATTTAGAGCGGTTAATTTTAAAATTTCCTGAGACAAATATTTATATTGTTACTGAAACTGTTTTTTCAATGGATGGCGACTGTCCAAACCTGGAAGAATTAGCAGAACTTACAGAAAAACACAATTGTTATCTGATAGTTGATGAAGCACACTCTCTTGGTATTTTTGGTCATAAAGGAGAAGGCATAATACAATCCCTAAATTTGCACAACAGAATTTTTGCCCGAATAGTGACTTTCGGAAAAGGGCTGGGATGTCACGGTGCTGTCGTTTTAGGAAATTCAGAACTTAAAGAATATTTAATAAACTTCGCCAGAAGCTTTATTTATACAACAGGTTTGTCTCCGCATGCTGTTGCTACAATCTTGATTGCGTACCAGCATTTAGAAGTAGAAAAAGAAGCGATTGAAAAATTACGTCAAAATATTATTTTCTTTAATCAACAGAAAAATTTATTGGGCTTAAAGCCAATGTTTGTTCGGAGCAAATCGGCTATTCAATCGGCTATTGTTCCCGGGAATGAAAAAGTGAAGCAAGTGGCACAGCAACTTCAAGATAAGGGATTTGATGTAAAAGCAATTCTTTCGCCTACAGTTCCGGAAGGTCAGGAACGACTTCGTTTTTGTATTCATAGTTATAATACGCAAGAAGAAATTAGTCAAGTTTTAGAATTTCTTAGAGATTTGATCTTTTAGTTATTTCACAGAGATACGCAAAAGAAACACAAAGATTCACAAAGCTAATTTTGAGAATCTTTGTGTTTTTTTCTTTGTGAATCTCTGTGTGATAAAAAAATATTCTCTTCTGAAGTGCTATGTTTCCTCACTTTCTGAAAAATTTAAAAAAAAATATTTTTTTTTGTAACGTTTTGATTGTTTGTTCACTTACGAGTCGTAATCAAATAAATCAAAATAATTATGAAAACCACATCAACTTCTGTTAGCGAAAAAAAATCAGCTTACATATTTATCTTTTTAACCTCTTTGGGACTTGGATATGTTTTAGCAAATCAATTTATTTTTGGTAAACCAGACAACGGTTCGCTTGTGTCAATGGCGTGTTTATTTGTTGTGTCGATTGCTTCTTGGCTTCGAAAAAAGTACACTAAAAAATAACAGGATCTCAATAATCAATCATTAATCAAACAATTATGAAAACAAATTCAATTTCAAAAGGTGAAAAAATATTAAACTTAGTATTTATTCAACTATCGTCTGCAGGACTAGCTTATTCTCTTGTAAACCAATTTATTTTAGACAAACCAAATAAGGATTTACTTCTTGTCATGCTATGTTTCTTTTTTGCTTCGTTAGCTTCTTGGCAACGAAAAAAATACAGAAAACAATAGGCAATTCCGATCATCAATCAAATCAACCGCAATCATCAACCGCAATCTTAATCATCAATCAATAATCAACTTAAATCAATCAAAAAAATGAAAAATCTAATCAAATCAGTAGTTGCAATAATCACACTAATTTTTAGTTCAGCTGTTCAGGCACAAACAAAAGCTCCAAAACTTGAAAATTCACTTTTATGGGAAATCTCAGGAAATGGATTGTCTAAGCCTTCTTATCTGTACGGAACGGTTCACATGATATGTTCAGATGATTATTTTCTTTCTGATAAAGCAAAAAAAGCATTTGATGCATCAAATAAGTTGGTGCTCGAAATAAACTTAACAGATCCTAAAGAAGTCGCAGAGATGCAGGAAGTGTCAAAGAAAACAGAACCGATCACCAAAAAGTTAAATGCACCACAATTGGCTAAACTCGAAGATATTTTAAAGAAATCTACTGGTTTAAGTATATCTCAGATTGATAATTATGGTTTGACAGGGGCAATGTCATTAGTGTCAATGAAAAATTATGGTTGTAAAGATTTAAAGCAATATGAAATGGAGTTTTTGACAAGGGCCAAACAGAACAGCATGCAAATTGGAGGTTTAGAAACGGTAAAATCTCAGTTACTGGCAATTGACGGCGCTTATACAAATGATGAAATGATTGTGTTTTTGAAAGAGTTTGATGCAGATGTAACTGCAAAATTTGTAAAAGCATATAAAGAGGAAAATGTAAATGATTTGTTTGCAATTCTAACAGACAAAAAAATGGCAAGTGAAAGCACTAATAAAGCTATATTAGATGACAGAAATAAGAACTGGGTAAAAGAAATGCCTCAAATGATGAAGAATGAAAGTGTTTTTTTCGCGGTGGACTCAGCGCATTTGGGAGGAGAGTTTGGAGTAATTAATTTATTAAGAAAAGCAGGATATAGTGTAAAACCAGTAATGAATTAAAACTATTTTGAAAGAGAAAGAACAAGAGTTTTTAAATCGGATAGAAAGCCATAAAGGAATTCTGTACAAAGTTTCAAAAATGTACATGGACAATTATGACGATCAGCAGGATTTGTTTCAAGAAATCGTCTGCCAGCTTTGGAAATCCTATGATACATTTAGAAACGAAAGCCAGTTTTCGACTTGGATGTATAGAGTGGCAGTCAATACGGCAATCGTTTTTCTTAGAAAAGAAAAACGAAAAGTGGACAAATATGAAATCGCTTCGGAGAATATTAAAGATGATGAAGGCGATTCACATATTAAAGAAAGCCAGCTGGATCATTTTTATAAAGCAGTTCAAAAATTGGAAAAAATTGACAAGGCCATTATTTTCTATCAGTTAGAAGGTTTTTCTCATAAGGAAATTGGCGAAAATCTTGGGATTTCAGAAGGAAATGCAAGAGTGAAATTAAACAGAGCAAAAGAAAAATTAAAAGAAATAATTAAAAATCAAGGATATGGATTTTAACGATATACAAAACGCATGGAATAATGAAAAGACTGATAATGTCGTTCTTCCAGATAATTTAGAAAAAATAAAATCGGCCAATACACCATTAGGCAAGATCAGAAGAAATTTGAGAAATGATTTGATTGGCCAGACAATATGTGTAGTTATATTAGGAGCGATACCTTACATGTACGAATTTCCTGAAAAATGGATTGCGCCTTTTTACTTGCTTTTCAGTATCTTTTTAGCCGTTTGCATTTACTATTTGGCTAAGTTGTATTTCTTTTATAAAAGGTTAAATAATATAACCTTAAAAACCAGAGACAGTCTTTATGAAACTTATTTCGACATAAGGCTGAATATGGAATTGTACAAAACGTTCGGCTTTGCATTAACACCATTTTTAGTATTGTTTTTGCTTGGTTATATATATGAGAAACTTTCAATGAAACCTGGTGGATTTCAAATAGAGCATTTTAGTAATGGACAATTGATGAGTGTTTTTTTCATAGTTGCCTTTTGTATTTTATTTATGGGATTATCTGTGGACTGGACAGTGAAATGCTTTTACGGAAAATATGCGAAAGAAATTAAAAAGTTAATCGACGAATTAAAAGAAGAATAGAATTGAACCCATCATAATCGATGGGTTTGTTGTTTTTATTGGTATTTTTGCGGGGAATATTATTTCGCAGAGATTCAAAAAGGAAGACACAAAGCAACACGAAGAATAAATTATTTTGCGAATCGGTGCATTTTCTTAGTGAATCTCTGCGAAATGACAATCTCTGCGAAACAACAATCTATGAAAATATTTATTACAGGAATCTCAACCGATGTTGGTAAAACTGTAGCTTCGACAATTGTAGTTGAAGCTTTAGAAGCCGATTATTGGAAACCTATACAAGCCGGAGATTTAGACAATTCCGATAGTCATAAAATAAAAACGCGAATTTCTAATTCAAAAACAAAAATCTTCGAAAACAGTTACCAATTAAACACCCCAGCGAGTCCGCATTTTGCTGCTGAAATTGACGGAATTGAAATTGATCTAAAAGAAATTCAGGAACCAAAAACTGAAAACCACCTGATAATTGAAGGTGCAGGAGGAATTTTTGTTCCGCTAAACGAAAAAGATACCATAGCAGATTTGATCCAGCCAGATTATAAAGTGATCATAGTTTCAAGACATTATCTGGGAAGCATTAATCATACGCTATTGACTATTGAAGCAATTCAAAACAGAGGATTTCAAGTTCATGGAATTATCTTTAGCGGAAGCGAAAATCAATCAACTGAAAGCCTGATTCTGAATAAAACCGGAATTAAATGCATTGGAAGAATTGACGAAGAACCCTATTTTGACCAAAATGTAATTCGCGAATATGCTGACTTGTTTAGAGAAAATCTATTAAAGTTATAGAGCAAAGAATATAGAATATAGAGTAAAGAAAATAGACTTTCTTATCTTTGTCTAAAATTATATTGTGTAGTTTTTATTCTATACTCTATTTTCTATATTCTTAAAAAAATGACTTTAACAGAAAAAGACAGCCAATATCTCTGGCATCCTTATACACAGCACAAAACTTCGCAAACCCCTATTGCTATTTCCAGAGGCGAAGGCGCCTTGCTTTGGGACGAAAACGATAAAGAATATATAGATGCTATTGCATCATGGTGGGTAAATCCGTTTGGACACAGTAACAAATTTATTGCCAATGCGATTTACAAACAGCTCATAACTTTAGAACATGTTCTATTTGGTGGTTTTACACACGAACCTGCCATAAAAGTGGCTGAAAAATTGATGGAAATTTTGCCGAAGAAACAACAGAAAATTTTCTTTTCAGACAATGGTTCCACCGCAGTTGAAGTTGCCATTAAAGTAGCCTTGCAGTATTTCTACAATAAAGGCGAAAAACGAACTACCATAATTGCTTTTGAAAATGCGTTTCACGGGGATACATTTGCAGCGATGGCAGCAAGTGGAATCTCTTTCTACACTCAGGCTTTTCAGGGGATGTTTATAGATGTTGTCCGGATTCCGGTTCCGGTGAAAGGTCAGGAACAAGTAAGTTTTGAGGCGCTGGAAAATGTAATTCAGCATCATCATTGTGCCGGATTTATTTTTGAACCTTTGGTTCAGGGAGCGGCCGGAATGGTGATGTACGAGCCGGAATCTTTGGCAAAACTGATTGCAATTTGCAAAGAAAATAAAGTCCTAACCATTGCCGATGAAGTCATGACAGGTTTTGGCAAAACCGGAAAAAACTTCGCAATGGATTATGTCGATGAAGATCCGGACATGATTTGTTTGTCTAAAGCTTTAACAGGAGGAACAATTCCGATGGCGATTACGACTTTTACGCAGGATATTTTTGATGCTTTTTATGATGACGATATCAATAAAGCCTTATTTCATGGACATACATTTACGGCTAATCCAACAGGCTGTGCAGCAGCATTGGCGAGTATCGATTTACTTCAGACTGAAGAAATGCAGGCTAATATTAACAGAATCAATAAAAGTCATTTAGAATTTCAGAAGAAAATCCAAAGCCACCCAAAAGTAATTACAGCCAGAACATTAGGCGTTATTTTCGCCGTTGAAATAAAATCAGTTACTGAAGAAAGTTATTATGGCTCTATGCGCACCAAATTGTATAATTTCTTTATTGACAAAGGAGTTATTTTGCGCCCTGTGGGAAATATCGTTTATATCTTACCCCCTTACATCATGACAGACGAACAGCTTCAAAAGGTATATGCTACAATTGAAGCAGCGATAGAGATGGTGTAATTTTTGAAAAGCTTTGCGAACTTTATGAGTATTTATTTTAAACCTTCTGTAAACTTTTGCGACCTTTGTGGTTAAAATGCAACAAGCATAAAAACAATATTTTGAATACTACTAAAATCTGCATAACAGCGTTTTCATCTATTTCTTCATTAGGAAATAATGCTGAAGAAGTCTGGAAAAAATACCTTAACGATCAGCATTGCTTTTCGCAGCAATTCTTAGATCAGCAGGAAACTTCTGTAGCAGCACTTGAAGCTGATTCCAAACAAATTATAGATGAAGTTCGGGAATCAGATTCTAAGTATAAATTTCTGGATGATTCTGTTTTGTTTGCTCTAGCTGCTTCGCGAAAAGCTGTTAAGCAGGCAGGCTGGAAATCAGGAGATACATTCGGAATCAACATAGGCTCTTCACGCGGGGCAACCGATTTATTCGAAAAACATTATAAAGAATATGTCGACACTGGAAAAGCGCAGACTCTCGCCTCGCCTACCACGACTTTAGGAAATATTTCTTCCTGGATTGCACACGATTTGCAAAGTACAGGTCCTGAAATTTCGCATTCCATAACGTGCTCTACGGCCCTTCATGCAATTTTAAATGGTGTTGCATGGCTCAAATCAGGAATGGCAGATAAGTTTTTAGTTGGCGGAAGTGAAGCCCCCTTAACCGATTTTACGATTGCTCAGATGCGGGCTTTAAAAATATATTCGCGTCTTGATCAAAATGAAGAAGCATGGCCTAACCTGGCTTTTGATTTTGAAAAAACACAAAACACCATGATTTTGGGTGAAGCAGCCGGAGTTTGCTGTATGGAAGCTGGCAAAGCAGAAAATGCAATAGCGTACATAACAGGTGTTGGATATGCAACTGAAATCCTCGAGCATAATATTTCGATTTCTGCAGAAGCGGACTGCTTTCAGAAATCGATGAAAATGGCTTTAAAAGAAACTGATTTAAAAGATATAGACGTAATTGTCATGCATGCTCCCGGAACCATAAAAGGCGATTTAACAGAACTGCGTGCAATCGAAAAAGTATTCGGAGAAAATGTACCATTGTTGACTACCAACAAATGGAAAATCGGTCACACTTTTGGCGCTTCAGGAATTTTAAGTTTAGAACTGGCTCTTTTAATGATACAACATGACAAGTTTATCAATGTCCCGTTTACAAAAGCTCAAAATCAGACCAAATCCATAAAAAAGGTGCTAATCAATGCCGTTGGTTTTGGAGGAAATGCAGTGAGTATTTTGATTGAAAAAGCATAAACTTATAAAATCATTTCAATAAAAAAAGGCTCAAAGTTAAAACTCTGAGCCTTTTGAATGTTATAGTATTCAGCTTAGTTGATGCTGTTTAGCATGTCGGCAATTTCATCTAATCTTGGTGTTAAGATGATTTCGATTCGACGGTTTTTAGCTTTTCCTTCAGGAGTAGCATTACTTGCTAAAGGAGAAAATTCGCTACGCCCTGCAGCAGTTAATTTTTGTTTATTGATTTTAGCATTTTCACTTAAAATAGCTACAATAGCAGTCGCTCTTTTAGTAGATAAATCCCAGTTGTTTGCGATTGGTCCTGAACCTGCATAAGGATCATCATCAGTATGTCCTTCAATCAAAACAGAAAGATCAGGGTTGTCGCCCAATACTTTTCCTAACTCTACAACCGCTTTTCTGCCTTCAGAACCCACTGCCCAGCTTCCTGAATTGAAAAGTAATTTGTTTTCCATGGAAACATACACTTTTCCGTTTTTCTGCTCTACTGTAAGTCCTTTCCCTTCGAAACCATTTAAAGCTTTAGATAATGTTTCTTTTAGCTTTCTCATTGCCTCTTCTTTTGCAGCAATCATAGCTTCAAGTTCATTCAGACGACTTGCGGTTTTATCTAAACGAGCCTGCTCTTCAGCCAGTTTTTTTGATTTAGCTTCTAATTCAGCCAGCAAATCACGGTTTTTATTCATGTTTTTCTCTAACGCATCGTTACTATTTTTCTCCAGTGCATTATAAGAATCCTGTAAAACTTTGAATTTATTCTGTGCCGCGGCAAGATCAGCTTTTTGTTTTGCTAAATCATCTTTTGCACTTGCTAAGTCCTTCGTTAATTTATCACGGTCTAATTCTAACTGACTTTTTGCTTTTTTTAATTCGCTGTTTTCATCAGCAATAGAACGGTTTTCTTTTTTTAAGTCTGAATATTTTGTTTCAAGGTCGTTGTAGATTTTTTTGGAAACACAAGACGTTGAAAGTGCCAGAACAAGCAATCCAAGTGAGGCTTTTTTAATCATTTTTATGGTATTTATAATTAGGTTATTATTCTTTAAATGTGCTTTTTACCGTGATGTCTTAGCCCTGATTGAAACGTAAATCCTTTGTAGTTTTTCTTTAAAACCACAAAGATTGCAGTGGAAAGCAGGAATTAGCTCCTTAAACTTTACTAACCAATCATTGAACTTAGAACCCGCCTTTGTGTAACAATAACAATACCAGAATTACTCGATTTCGACTAAAACCGGACAATGATCTGAATGTATGGCATCCGGAAGAATAACGGCACGTCTCAACCTATGCTCTAAAGGCTGGCTTACCAGATTGTAATCGATACGCCAGCCTTTGTTATTTCCTCTGGCTCCTGCGCGGTAACTCCACCACGTATAATGATGCGGATCTTTGTTGAAATGGCGGAAACTATCGATAAAACCGGATTTCATAAATCCGTCAAGCCAGGCGCGTTCCTGAGGTAAAAATCCTGAAACGGTTTTGTTTCGAACCGGATCGTGAATATCAATCGCTTCGTGACAAATATTGTAATCTCCGCAAATTATGATATTAGGAATGGTTAATTTTAACTCATTTATGTAGTTTTGAAAATCATCCATAAACATAAATTTATGGTCTAATCTTTCGATATTCGTTCCTGATGGCAGATACAGGCTCATTACAGACACATCATCAAAATCGGCACGCAGATTACGGCCTTCAAAATCCATGTGTTGAATTCCGGTTCCGTAAACAACCTGATTAGGTTCTATTTTAGATAAAATGGCTACACCACTATATCCCTTTTTAGTTGCCGGATAATAATATTGATAGGGATAGCCTGCAGCTGTAATCTCTTCTGTTGGAATTTGCTCTTGTGTAGCCTTAATTTCCTGAAGACAAATTACATCAGGATTGGCCTGCTGAAGCCAGTTAATAAAGCCTTTTGAAATAGCAGCGCGTATTCCGTTTACGTTATAAGAAATAATTTTCATTGGATTTTTTTAGAATTTCAAAAGTAATAAAAATGCTGAAAGTTTACATAACAAACGCTAAAAGTAGAGTTTTTTGTTATCTTTGTTCGCTGTTCTAATAAATTAAAAAAGTACATGGGTTTAGTTA
Source organism: Flavobacterium gyeonganense (assembly GCF_029625295.1). Lineage (NCBI taxonomy): Bacteria > Pseudomonadati > Bacteroidota > Flavobacteriia > Flavobacteriales > Flavobacteriaceae > Flavobacterium > Flavobacterium gyeonganense. The sequence continues at coordinate 1,950,026 of NZ_CP121112.1, forward strand.
CCGCGAAAGAAGTTGCAAAGGCAATAAATGTTGACAAGTACGGAGTTTTCGGTACTTTTTCAGGCTGGATTCTCATGAAGGTTCTTAAAATATCCACCCTCAATAAAATTTACGATCACAATAAACATTTAGAAGATGTTGCTTTTTTAAACGGTATTTTGGATGAGATGGAGATCAAATTCGAAATTCCTGAAGAAGATTTAAAGCGTCTGCCTAAAGATGGTGCTTACATTACGATTTCAAATCATCCGCTTGGAGGAATTGATGGTATTTTACTTTTGAAACTGATGCTTGAAAGAGAGCCTAATTTCAAGATTATCGCCAACTTCTTATTACACAGAATTATCCCGATGAAAAAATACATTATGCCGGTTAATCCTTTTGAAAATCATAAGGATGCAAAATCGAGTGTAATAGGCATTAAAGAAACTTTACGTCATTTAAGCGACGGAAAACCTTTGGGAATTTTCCCTGCCGGCGAAGTTTCGACTTACAAAGACGGAAAACTCGTAGTTGACAAACCATGGGAAGAAGGCGCTATCAAACTGATCCGAAAAGCAAAAGTTCCGGTTGTACCGATTTATTTTCATGCTAAGAACAGTAAATTATTCTATTGGCTTTCTAAAATTGATGATACTTTACGTACAGCAAAATTACCATCAGAACTTCTTACACAAAAAGACCGTGTAATAAAGGTTCGTATTGGAAAACCAATTTCGGTAAACGAACAAAATGAAATCGAATCGTTCGAAGAATACTCTGAGTTTTTAAGAAAGAAAACTTACATGCTGGCTAATCCTTTCGAAAAGGAACATAAATTACTGGATACATCTAATTTAAAAATTACGAAAGCGCCTAAAAAGATTGTTACTGCTGCTAATGAAGCAAAAATGATTGATGAAGTTCAGGCTTTAAGAAATAGTGACTGTCGTTTATTGCAAAGTAAAAATTATGAGGTCTTTTTTGCCACAGCAAAATCAATTCCGAATATTTTACATGAAATTGGACGTTTACGTGAAATTACTTTCCGTGAGGTTGGCGAAGGAACGAATGAATCTATCGACTTAGACCAGTTTGACCAGTATTATCATCACATGTTTTTATGGGATGAGGATACTAAAAAAATTGCCGGCGCCTACCGAATGGGATTAGGTTCTGAAATTTATCCAAAATATGGGCTCGAAGGTTTTTATCTTAATGACCTTTTTAGATTTGAACCTGAACTGCACGACATGATGCATAATTCCATAGAAATGGGCCGTGCTTTTATCATCAAAGATTATCAGCAAAAACCGATGCCTCTATTTTTATTGTGGAAAGGAATTATTCATACGACCTTGCGTTACCCAGAACACAAATATTTGCTGGGCGGAGTAAGCATCAGTAACCAGTTCTCTGACTTCTCAAAATCGTTAATGATTGAGTTTATGAAGTCCAATTACTATGATCCGTATATCGCGCAGTATATCCATCCGAAAAAGGCTTATAAGGTAAAGCTGAAAGATGCTGACAAAGACTTTATTTTTGATGAAGCGGAATCAGACCTGAATAAATTTGACAAAATTATTGATGAACTGGAACCTGGAAATTTACGTTTACCTGTTCTGATTAAAAAGTACATCAAACAAAATGCACGTGTAGTGGCATTTAATGTAGATCCTCTGTTCAATAACGCTGTAGACGGCTTAATGTACATAAGGATTGCAGATATTCCGGAAAGTACAATGAAACCAGTTATCGAAGAGTTTCAGATCGAACTGGAACGAAAATTATCTGAAAAAGAAGATATTAGCTAAGAAAAACCTATAAAAAAGAAAACCCATTTCGCTTGAAATGGGTTTTTTTATATTTTAGAACCAGCCTTTTTTACCAACCTGATAGGTCTGATAAAAGTCTTCGTCTGTTTTAGTCAGGTAGATAATTCCTTCAACGAAACCAATTAAGCTTCCCATTCCACAAGTAACTAAAGTTACTACTAATTGAATTATTCCTTCCTGTGTATAGCCTAAAACGAATTTATGCACACCAAATCCTCCTAATACGATACCAAGGACTCCTGCTAGAACTTTTTTATTTTCTTCTCTACGAGCTGGAGGATTATTCCAGTCTTCTGTTGGTCTTTTAGTTTCCATTTTTATAATTATTTAATTATCCTTCAACGTTTCCAATTTCGTTGATTTCATTAAAATCATTTTTTGGATCTGGACCATATTCATTAGAACCTTTTTCTCCTTCTGTACATGCCAAAATCAAATTATAAATTGGTATAAGAATGTACCATCCGCTTTTTCCAACATCATGCATTCTTCTAATAGCAACTGCTATTGAAGGAATTAATACAGCTAAGCTATAAAGATTGGCAGCAAGTCCTAGAGTTGGTGAAATAAAGCCCAGAACGAAGCCTAAAACTATACTAATAATAACATTTAATAAAGCAAAGTACCAATATTCGCTTCTTCTTGCACGACCGTTAAAATTCGCATAGTTTTCAAAAACTACCTTTTTGTACCATTCAATCATAATAAAATCAAATTAATTGTTAATTCCTACTCTTTGGATTTTCGGTTACTCCAGTTTTAAAAAAATTATTTAGATTCATTCTCTAAAAAACAGAAACAATATTATTAAAAATTAATATAGAAAACTAATTATCCCGATTAAATTTAGAAGAAAAAACTCGTTATTAAAACTTTAAAAAGCCAGAAGCTAATAAATTTAGGGATTAATCATTTTGCATAAATTGCTTTTATCTTATCTACAATAACCTGAGCCAGACGTTCATGGCTTTCAAATGTCCATCCGGCTATATGAGGTGTAAGAATGACCTTTCTTCCATCAAGTAAATACTGAAAAGCTTCGGGTGTATTTTTATCCTGAAAAAGTGTTTCAAAAGATAATTTTTCATATTCCAAAACATCCAGACCTGCTCCTAAAACTTTCTCAGCCTTCATTGCTTCCACTAAATCTGCAGTAACGATGTTTTTACCGCGTGAAGTATTTATAATCCAAATTGGTTTTGCAAATGCATTAATAAAATTCAGGTCGATCATTTTGTCTGTATCCGGTGTCCATGGAATATGTAGACTTAAAACATCTGTTTTTTGCTGTAATTCCTCTAACGAAACTTGTCTTGCATTTTCATCACCCATATTATCAGCAATGTCATAGCACAAGACTTCAACATCAAAACCCCTTAATTTTTTAGCAAAGGCTTTTCCCATGTTTCCGTATCCTATAATCCCAACCGTTTTCCCGTCAAGTTCATGACCACGGTTGCTTTCCCTGTTCCATGCTCCTGATCGGATTTCACTATCTGCCTGATTTAGTTTATTAAAAAGGGATAAAATCATTCCTAAAGTATGTTCTGCAACAGCGTTGCAATTACCTTCCGGAGCGGCAATAAGATTGATATCTTTCTCTAGTGCGTAATCACAGTCGATACTCTCAAGACCCGCACCAACTCTGGCAATAAACTGCATATTGGCAGCTTTATCAATAAACTGTTTGTCGATTTTAAAACGGCTTCGAATTACAATTCCGTTATAATCCTGAATTTTAGCTTCGATTTCTTCTTTTGAAGAGGTAAAATCGGCATGGTTTTTAAAACCCGCTTCTTCTAATTGCTTCCAAAGAATGGGATGATTACTGTCAATATGTAGAATTTTTATACTCATATTTTAAAATTTAGATGAACAAAAATACAGTTTATTCTTTTATTTAGTAATCTGCACAGACCAAACAAAACACTATATCTTTTTATTGGATTAATTTTTTTTAACTTTGAAAAACAACATTGCCGATACTTCAGAAACATTTTAATACACATAAACTGCTAAAATGAAATTGACCAAGACCTTTAACGCCTTTTTTGAAAACGAAAAATCAAGTGGACTGTTGTTGTTATTTGTGACTGTTCTTTCACTTACAATTGCTAATTTATCATCTAGCACAGAATACATTGCTTTTTGGGAAAAAGATCTGGGCGGACATTCCATCACACACTGGATTAATGACGGATTAATGACAATATTTTTTTTACTGATTGGATTGGAACTGGAGCGTGAAATATACCATGGTGAATTATCCAGCATAAAAAATGCGTCATTACCAATAATAGCAGCATTTGGAGGAATGTTAATTCCTGCGGCATTATTTTTGGCTTTAAATTACGGAACTGAAACACAAAACGGAGCAGGAATACCAATGGCCACAGATATTGCATTTGCAATCGGAATTTTATCGCTTTTAGGAAATAAAGTCCCTGTATCATTAAAGGTGTTCTTAACAGCATTGGCAGTCATTGATGATTTGGGAGCCATAATAGTTATTGCTATTTTTTATACCTCTACTATAGCTTTTTTTAATCTTGGAATAGCACTTGGAATCTGGATTCTCTTATTTATTTTGAATCGAATGAAAATCCATAATCTAATTCCTTATTTGATTGGGGGATTTATTATGTGGTATTTTATGCTTAGTTCTGGAGTACACGCCACCATTACAGGGGTAATCCTAGCTTTCGTAATTCCCTTTGGGGATGGAAGCGAAAAAACATCATCGTACAAGTTACAGCATTTTCTACACAAACCTGTTGCCTTTTTTATATTACCCTTATTTGCTGTTGCCAATACATGTATTATTATAGAGTCTGATTGGCATCAAGGCATCAACCACCCCAATACCTTTGGTATCATTTTAGGATTGGTTGTTGGAAAACCTTTGGGCATCCTACTCTTTTCTTTTATTGGAGTAAACTCTGGCCTATGTGTTTTACCCAAAAAATTAAAATGGACTCATATTCTGGGTGCCGGAATGTTGGGCGGCATTGGTTTTACGATGTCTATCTTCATTACATTTTTAGCATTTAAAGATCCTGAAACCATTATTTTTTCGAAAATAGCCATTCTGATTGCATCACTGCTTTCAGGGATTTTTGGATTTATTTATTTGAAATACATTTTAGCGCAAAAAAACACTTAGTTATGAAATTAAAAAAACTCCTTTCCTGTTGTTTTCATTTTCAGTATTGATAATTTTTGCGTGCGAAAACAAAAAAGAGATATCAATTCCGGTTAAAAACAACAATGGCACTATTGCAACACTTGAAACAATTAAAAATGAGGAATCAATAGTGGGAATTTATCAAGGCGATGAATGTGGTATTTCTGTAGAAATAGCAAAAGCCAGTAATGGTTATTCCTATGTATTAAAAACGAATAACCGAAAATTAACAGGCAAGGCCACTTTCTCTACTAATGAATCAGGAGAAAAATATTTGGTTTTAGAAGGTATTGAATGGGATGAATACGAAGGGGATATCAGTCATCAAGATGAAACAGATACTATTTCGGATCCTAAAAAGATAAACAAAGAATTAGAAATACCAATCGGAATCGGTTTTGCTTATAAAAAAGATACCCTAACCCTGCAGAATTATGGAAATGCTATGAATTACTACACCAAACTTGGAGAATGTGATGCAAAATATATTGAATTGGTTAAAAAGTAAATTCCAAATCCCAACAGAAAATTGGAATTTGGAATTTCAGGAAATTTGATATTTTTATTTTAAAAGTCCTTTAATCTGTTTCAAAGAAGTTTTGATTCCTTTGATCAAAGACGAACTGAAACCATTGTGTTCCATTTCATTAAGACCTACGATTGTACATCCCTGAGGCGTAGTAACACGGTCGATTAATTGTTCAGGATGAACTTTTTCCTCTAATAACATTTTTGCGGCTCCTTTTGCAGTTTGTGCAGCAATGGCCAAAGCCGTCTGAGAATCAAATCCAATTTCGATTCCTGCCTGCATTGAAGCACGGATATATCTTAAAGCATAAGCCGTACCACAGGCGCCTAAAACAGTCGCTGCGTCCATTAGTTTCTCATCAATTACGGGAGCAGTTCCTAAGTCGTGAAACAAATCTACAATTGGTAAAGCTTTTTCCTTATCTTTTTCAGGAAATGAAATACAAGTCGCTGACTCACCAAACTGAGCTGCTATATTCGGCATGATTCTCACAACCGGAAATTCATTATTCGTTTTTGACTGAAGCATTTCCAAAGACAAACCACTTACTGCAGATGCTATAGTTTTTCCTGAAATTACTGGTAAAATCTCTGCCAGAACAGTATCTACCTGATACGGTTTTACAGTCAGAATAACCACATCGGCTTCCTGAATATTATGCTTATTATCAGATGAAACTGTAATTCCTAATTCTGTTAAATACTGAATACTCGCAGTATTTCTTCTGGTAACAGTAACCTCATTGTTTTTAGAAAATTTGGCAATCCCAACGGCAACAGAAACCCCGAGGTTTCCTCCTCCAATAATATGTACTTTCATGCTTATTTATTGCTGATTAATAGCGTGTTTTTTTAAGCCACAAATTACACAGATTTTTAAGATCTTAAATCACTGCAAGCTGTTAATTTGTTGGAAAAATTAAAAACCCAGAATCAATTTGGCTACTCCAAAATAGAGCATAATTCCAAATACATCGTTGGTTGTGGTGATAAATGGTCCTGTCGCGATAGCGGGATCTATTTTATTTTTATGCAAAAAAAGCGGTACAAGGGTTCCTAATGTTGCAGCAAATAATATTACCACAATCATTGAAATCGAAATGGCCAGCCCAACTAAATACTGTTGGTACATAATCGAATGATACCCTAATAAAAGCAATGAAATAATACTTCCAGATATCATTGAAACTGAGATTTCTTTACTAAAATATCCTCTGCTAAAATCTTTCAAAGTACCGTTTGCCAAACCCTGAACCACGATTGCCGACGCCTGAACACCAATATTTCCTGCCGTTGCAGAAAGTAAAGGAACAAAAATGATTAAAGTCGAATATTTTTGAAATGTCTGTTCATTTCCTTTCAAAACAAAAGAAGCCACAATTTCGATAACCATACCAATTAAAAGCCATGGCAAACGGGCTTTTGTCAATTCTAAAACACTGTCATTTGATTCAACGTCCTGGGTAATACCTGCTGCCAATTGATAATCTTTATCAGCTTCGTCTTTGATTACGTCTACGATATCATCAATTGTAATTCTTCCCACTAAACGTCCAAGCTCATCTACAACCGGAATCGCTTCCAAATCGTATTTTTGCATAATACGGGCTACCTCAACATCTTCGGTATCTACGTTTACAAAATTCAGTTTTCGGATATACACATCTCCAATTTGGGTTTTGGTCGAAGAAGTCAGTAAATCTTTTAGAGATAATCTTCCTTTTAAGCGGTTTTCATCATCAACCACATAAATCGAATGTACTCTGGATACGTTTTCGGCCTGAATACGCATTTCTTTCACGCAGGTCAACACATTCCAGTTCTCGTTTACTTTTACGAGCTCTTTACCCATCAGACCTCCCGCAGAATTTTCGTCATAACGCAACAAATCAACAATATCTTTTGCGTGTTCAACGTCAATTAATTCTGAGATTACCTCAGCTTTAATTTCCTGCGAAAGTTCGGCAATAATATCTGCTGCATCATTCGTTTCAAGCTCATCAAGCTCTTCGGCGATTTCTTTTGGTGAGAGTCGGCTTAAGATATTCTCTCGCAGGTCATCTTCTAATTCAAGAAGAATCTCAGCGGTTTTATCACTATCTAAAACCTTAAAAATATAGGTTGCATCGTCAAAATCCAGTTCATCCAGGATTTCGGCGATATCGGCATGGTGCAAATCGTTCAATAAAACTTCAAGTTCATTGTCATTTTTATTTACAATATGCTCTTCTAATTGCTGGATTAATTCTTTGCTAACTTTGAACTCCATCGGCTTCTATTTTTTGAGTCAAAACAATAAACTCATCAACGCTAAGTTGCTCTGGTCGAAGATCAAAGATAGTATCTTCCCGCAAATTATCTGATAAATTTAATGTTTTCAAACTGTTACGTAATGTTTTTCGTCTTTGCTGAAAAGCCGTTTTCACTATCGTAAAAAACAACTTTTCACCGCAAGGAAGGCTGTAATCTTCCTTTCGGGTCATTTTCATCACACCCGATTTCACCTTGGGCGGAGGAATAAAAACATTTTCGTCAACAGTAAACAAATACTCAGTATCATAGAAAGCCTGTGCCAGTACAGACAGAATTCCGTAGGTTTTTGATCCTTTTTTCTCGCAGATTCGCTCTGCAACTTCCTTTTGAAACATGCCGGAAAATTCCGGAATCTGATCTCTGAATTCTAATGTCCTGAAGACAATCTGAGAAGATATGTTATAAGGAAAGTTACCAATTATGGCAAACTGCTTGTTTTCGTAAATCTGGTTTATATTGTATTTCAGAAAGTCTTCTGAAATGATTTTATCTTTTAATTTTGGATAGTTGGCGTCGAGATATGCAACAGATTCAGTATCAATCTCAATTACTCGTGTGGTTACCTCCTTGTCAAGTAAATATTTAGTAAGCACACCCATCCCTGGTCCTATTTCTAAAACCTCATCATATCCTTTTAAGCTCAACGTATCCGCAATTGCTTTTGCGATGCTTTCGTCTTTAAGGAAGTGCTGTCCTAAATGTTTTTTGGCTTTTACTTTTTCCATTTTCTTTATTGTTTTGCCACGAGGGTGCAAAAGTATTCTTTTTGCAGCGAAGACTAAAGGCTTAAAGCTTTATTTTCAAACTTTTTGAATTAAGACTTAAAGTCGAAATCGTAATGTTCTGAAATAACCTGCAATTCTGTTCTGAAAGAAAGCATCTTATCCGCAAACAATTCTAAAGCTTCTCTATCAAATTTTGGTTGATCCTCCAAATAGTATTTTTCTAAAGTATCCTTACTGTCTGTTGTGTATTGTACAGAATAAGTAACTCCGCCCATCTCTTCTTCAACCAGAACTTTTACAATTCGTGCCGATGAAAACTTATTTGTAGCCAGAATTTCAGGAATATGTTTTTCCTGCATCCAATTTAACCATTGGTCATGAACGCTTTCGTGTATATTGGTGGTAACGTTGTAAATAATCATTTTTTTAGATTGTTCGATTGTTAGACTTCTTAGACTGTTAGACTTGTAATGATCTAATCTTCTAATGATCCAAAAATCTATTTTATAAATTTTTATCTCCTCTCAATTCGCGGTATTTTTTTCTTGCATCAACAAAGTAAATACTGTCCTGATGATTAAAAATTACCTTCTCATACAAAGGTTTTGCTTTTTCTGTTTCTTTCAGTTCATCGTTGTAAATTTCTGCAGCAAAGAACAGTGCTTCATCTACATAAATTCCATTGCTATGATGGTCAATCACTTGCTGATATTGGCTTAAAGCCGAATTATAATCTTTCAGACTTTCATAGATTTTCCCTAAACGCAACATTGTTACAGCTTCGATTTCCTGTCCTTTAAATGACTTTAGAATGTTTTGAAATTGTGTAATAGCTTCCTGTTTTTTATTCTGATAAAGCAGAAAATCACCCTTGGCAAATTGCTTCAAAGCAGTTTGTGTCGAATCGGCAACTGTGTTGTCATTGATCAGTAAAAAATATTCCAGGGCATCATTCGCTATTAATTGTGTATTGGCCGATTTCAATTCTTTGAATTGTTTTAAAGCCCACTCAAAATCGGTTTTAAAATAACTTGTTTTGGCCGCTTTTAAACTTGCTTCATGCGACATTACATCATTTTTTAAATCCAACTGAATTTGCGAATAGTAAATCAGTGCCTGATTAAACTTTTCTTCCAAAAGCAAAATATCACCCAGTTCCATTTTCGCATCTGCTTTCTGGTACTCGTTTAAATTGAGTTCTAAAGCTTTTTTTATAATGGTCTTTCCTTCTTCTGTCTTTTTCAGATTGAAAGCCAGGAAATGCGCCTGAATTATTTGCAAAGATAAGGTAAAAGGACTTACTCCATAAGTTGCAAGCAAATGTTCTAACTCAGTATTAATTGCAGGGTAATCTATTTCTGATGCTTTATCAATTTTAATCTGCATCAGACTCGCATTCGTACGGATCAGCAAATCCTGATCTTTTGTATTCTGCAGAATAAAATTTAAAATTTCTGCCGCTGTTTCAGTATCATCTTCATTTAGTGCAAACTGACTTAAATTTACAATGCTTATTAAAGATTCCGATTCACGTTTGTAAATCGCTTTTTCCTGAATAAAAGCTTTTGCGAATTCTTTTTGCTGCACATAAAACCAGCTCAGATAATGATTCCAGAATACATCCTGATCTTGTTGTGTTTTCAGGATTAAAGCTTTCCGCATCGCATCCTTAAAAGAAGTATTATCAGTTTCACCATTCATAAACCGCGATAATTGTGTCTGAATCAGATTCGTATTCTGTGGATTTTTAAAAGATTCAGTCAACAAAAGATCAATCATCAGATCCGTTTTTCCCAACTGTCCGTACAACATTCCAATCTGAAAATTAAAATTGTAATTCGGCTGTACCTGCATCGCAGTTTGATAGGCTTTTAAAGCATACTCCAATAAAACTTTTTTCTCAAAAGAATTCCCGACTCCATAAACGTCATTAGGATTCGTTTTGATTTTTTCAATAGCCTGATCGTAGTAATTTTTGGCTTTCGATTCGTTTTTCTGCAATTGAAAATTATAACCCAATTCTACTAAAAAAACACCTTGTTTGTAACGATTATACCGATCCTGAATCATTTTTTCAGCATTAGCAAATTGCTGCAATTGCTGATACGATTCAACTGTTCTTAAAAAATACTGTGTATTAGATGGTGAAGCATTTAAAAGCTGTTCATAACTGATTTTTGCTTTTTCGAAATCGCCTTTATCGTAATAATACTGAGCGAGCTGCTCATTTTGGCAAAATGTAAAGGAAGACCACAACAAAACGATATAGATACAGATGTTTTTCATATTCAGTTTTTAATGTGGGATTTTAACAATTAAGAAACCTAACAGGTTTTAAAAGCCTGTTAGGTTTAATCCTAAATTACTAAAATTAGTTTATAATATCAAATCCGCAGTAAGGGCGTAAAACCTCAGGTATTACAATTCCTTCCGGTGTTTGGTAATTTTCTAAAATTCCGGCTAAAACACGTGGAAGGGCTAATGAACTTCCGTTAAGTGTGTGAGCCAGCTGATTTTTTCCGTCTTTGTCTTTGAAACGTAATTTCAAGCGGTTTGCCTGAAATGTTTCGAAATTAGAAACAGAACTAATTTCTAACCAACGGTCCTGAGCCGTTGAAAACACTTCAAAATCATACGTCAATGCTGAAGTGAAACCCATATCGCCACCGCAAAGACGCAGAATTCTGTATGGTAATTTCAATTCCTGCAAAATGTTTTTTACATGCTCAACCATTCCGTCAAGGGCTTCGTAAGATTTATCAGGATGCTCAACACGTACAATCTCTACTTTATCAAACTGGTGTAAACGGTTTAATCCTCGTACGTGTGCTCCGTATGAACCTGCTTCACGACGGAAACATGGTGTATAAGCCGTGTGAAGAATCGGAAGATCACTTTCGTTTAAGATCACATCACGGAATAAATTTGTAACCGGAACCTCAGCTGTCGGAATTAAATACAAATCATCAACAGTTGCATGGTACATCTGCCCTTCTTTATCCGGTAACTGTCCTGTTCCGTAACCAGAGGCTTCATTTACCAAATGCGGCACCTGAACTTCGTTGTAACCTGCATCTGTATTTTTATCTAAAAAATAATTGATCAGGGCACGCTGTAAACGGGCACCTTTTCCTTTGTAAACCGGGAAACCTGCTCCGGTAATTTTTACACCCAGTTCAAAATCGATGATATCGTATTTTTTTACCAGTTCCCAGTGTGGCTGTGCACCTTCATGTAAAACCGGAATATCTCCTTCTTCAAAAACATTTAGATTGTCATCCGGCGTTTTTCCTTCTGGAACAATATCAGCCGGAAGATTTGGCAAAGTGTATAATTTATTGGTCAGCTCAGCTGCTAAAGCTTCTGCTTTTTCACCCAGTTCTTTGCTTTTTTCTTTTAATGAAACCGTTTTTTCTTTTAAGATTGCCGCTTTGGCTTTCTCGCCAGCTTTCATTAATTCGCCTATATCTTTGGACAATTTATTAGATTCAGATAAAGTGTTGTCTAATTCTACCTGAGCAGCTCGACGGTTTTCGTCTAGTTGCACCACTTCTTCCACAACGCTTTTAGCATCGATATTTCGTTTTGCTAAAGCCCTGATTACTTTCTCCTGATTTTCTCTAATAAATGCGATTTGTAACATAGCTTGGTTTTTATAACTATTGTATTTTTTATAACGGAAGCAAATTTAAGGAAATGTTTCCTAAGATTGCGACAAAGTTTTAGGGGAAAGAATGTATTTTAAAGGATGTTTCTCAAAAGTTGCACGAAGGTCACGCAAAGATTCGCGAAGTTTTTTTGTTAAGGAACTAAAATTTAGAAATCAAATCTTTAATCATAATCCAGAAATCTATATCGGTCATCTTTCTTAAACACATAAATCTGACCATTGTATTTTAGTCTTTCGGATTCTTTTTTTGTCTTGATAGTAGATTTTTCAGCGGTACCAATATCCTCATCAGCCTCTACAGCGACTTCATACAAAAAGTTTTTTGAAACTATTAAATCCCGAAAACCGTTTGTTTCTTCATCAGAAACTATTAAACCTGTTTCTAAAGTTTCCAATTCAAAAGAGCCTCCGCCGTTTGAATCGCCTTGTGTTTTCCGGATAGGATATTCGTATAACAATTTTTTAATTTTATTGTTTACCAATGCAAGAATCGTAAATTTTTGCTGGGAATATAAGTTTACACGGCTTCCTGAAGCTTCCTCAGTATAAAATGCAACTCCGGTTATATTTTCGTTTAACTGAATCAAATCTTTGAGAATATATGTTTTCGAAAACTGCATTGCTTCATTTTCATTATAGCTCAGATTAGGATCTGTTTCCTGAGCAATGATTTTTCCATCTGCTTTATTGACAAAAAGGTATTTTCTTTCGAGATAATCTCCCAAATCATATTCTTCTGTTTCATGACCGTGCTCCTCCGTATCAACCACATAAGTGATGACAAAAAAGGCTATGTCATTATTATAACTAACAGAAGTTGTTTCGCTGATTCGTAAATCAGAATATTTGATATTTAAATTGACAGCTGCTTTTTTTAAGAGGTTCAAATCCAGTTCTTCAGACAGCAATATACTTTCATTGTCTTTAAAAATAAGCTTTTCGACTGGTTTTGATTTTACATTTTCAGACTGCACATCTGCTGCCAGATTGGCCTTTTCATCAATGGCTTTGTTTTTATTTTTTTCGCAGGAACTTAAAAATAAAAAAGTGCCAATGAGAATTAAGCAGGTTTTGATTTTCATCGTTGTTGATTTTAGAATTAGGGCTTCCAAATATATAATTTTCTTACAACATCATTAAAAAATAAATTTGGCAAACATCTTTATTCATCAACTACTTATTTTCAGTCAGCAGATTTTTTAATTCTTTGGTTTTTAAAAAAGTGGCTAACCGTCCGGACAACAAGAGCATTTCTCTTTCTTCCGGTGTTATTTTTAGTTTGGTTTCAACATGAGAAGCAAATTCATATAAGATCAGAATGTTGGCTGCCGTCAATTCGTTAAACTTGTTATGAGTAAGTGTGGCCAGGATTATTTCGCCATCTTTGTCTCGTGTAAAACTAAGTTCGCCAAACTGTTCTACTAAATCGTGTTTGAATTTTCCATAAAATTTTAACCAATTACTGTAATCATCATCAGCATTTTTTAGTTCAGCCATAATTGTTTGATATGATTCATCCTTTTTCATTTTCAGCAAATGGTCTCTGAGAGTGGTAAAGCCAATTATCTGATAATTTGAGACAGGTATTTTATATCTCTCAAATGCATTTTCAATATCCCTGTCAAAAGTCATATATCGGGTCTGAACCGTATATAAAGAAGTCGTTTCGAGCAATGAAATCAATTTGATTTTTTCGTCAGTTATGTAAGGCTCCTTTTTTCCCTGGCCGAGACAATCAATAAATAGTGCTTTTTTGTTTTTATCATTTACCTTACTATCACTATGAAGGAGTTCCAGTAATGTTTTATACCCCGTATTATCTGAAGCACCTCCATCAATAATACATAAAATCTTATTTTGTCCTTTGATTCCGAATTTCGTTTTCGGAAGCACACCCGGAAAAGCAGAACTCGCCGTTATTCCATAAGTAAGCGGAAACTCGTAACCATCGTTTACCTCATTTTCGTCTAAACAAACCGTAGCTTTATTGGGAGCTAGGGACGAATTTATATTGAGTCCTCTTATAACATGAGGCATAAATGCAATCCGTTCTCCGTTATTATAGGCTGTTCCGTTGGCAATCATCATTGGTAAATAAGGGGCTTTGCTGCTTTCTTTCGGAATAAAAAAATCAGACAAAAGCATCTGGGTTTTGCATTTATCAGGATTGTCAGGATTTGTGCAGTCATATTGTAAAACCTCCAGATCCAGTTGCTGGCTCATGGAAATTTTATCGCCTTTTTCGTTTTTATTATTATTGAGAAGAGATAAAATACTAGCCGATTTATTGACATAATCCTTGTAAGCATCGGCTTTGGAAAAGTAAAATTCATTAAAAGACTGGTGCCCCTGATACAATTTATTTTTCAGGATCGTTAAATAATAACCCGCCGAATAACAACCACCTGAAACCGTTGAGAAATAATCGATTTCGTTTAAAAAATTACGTTGGGAATTCTCTTCGTTAATTTCTTCTAATCCTAAAAGCACACCCATACTAAAAAATTGTGCCCTTGAACCTCCGCCAGAAATCGCAACTCCTAAAGCAATGTTGGGATTTTGAAACTTTTTATCACGTTCCTGAACCGATTTATACTCATTTAAAGAAACAGACGGAATCGAATTGTAATTAATCTCTGAAAAAAGACTGATTTTATTTTGAGAAAAACCTAACCGAAAGCTAAAAAACCATACAATCAGGAAAATCGCGGAATATGAGTATTTCATTTTGGCTTTTAATAACTAATTCACTGATAGCGAATTTACAAGAAAGTTGAATACAATAAAAATAACCCTAATCGAAATATACAATTAGGAACGCTTAATCTCATGTCCTGTAAATTCTTCCAGCACAGCAAACATATCGTCTACAGAAAGAACATCAAAGTCCGGATGGTTTTTTAAGAAATTTGCATTGAGTTCAGTTAGATTTTCATCCAAGTCGAAAAATGCATTGTTATTCAGCAAATCCCTTGTTGGATTAACCCCTTCAAATTTGCCGTTTAAGAATTTACCAATTTTCACACTGCTCAGTAATTTAACCCTTTTTGCCTGCGCCTGAAATAATTCTAAATGTTTTTCGGCACCAATCAGCGCAAGACCTTCTTCGATAAGTTCATTAAGTTCTTTATTCCATCGGGAATCATATACAAATTTAGCAAAGTTCCCTTCGGTATATTTTGAAGTGTAATAATCGAGGTAATAACTCAATAACGCATCTTCATGAATAAATTCGTCATCAACGCCTTCTTCGCGCATTAAATTGATTACCGAAATATTAGAATTGATTATATCCTGCGGATTACCACCGTTAATTGCCGTTTCTGAAACTAGTATTCTGCCGAATTCTTCCATTTTAATTGTGTTTAAGGATTGTTTGCAAAGTTGGGTTAAAATAAAACAGGAGAGAAACATTCTGATCTATATGTTTTCCCCTTCATTACTCTTTTCGTTATTCATTTTGACAACCAGGGCTTTCAAACGTAAGGCTCGTTGTTTTTTCTCCTCCTGAAGTTTAGCTTTTTTGCGGTTTAGCAGTTTAGTATGCAGCGCCTTGTTTTTAGTGTTTTTTTCAGGTCCTTTAGCCATGATACAAATGTTTTTGCAAATTTCGGGTAAATAATGATACGATTGGTAATATATTTTGGGCGTTTCCCTCCGGGCCAGGCTTTCGGCTTTATCTTTTGTCTTGCTTCGCCGGCAAAAGGATATCGCCTCTATCCCTAACGCAATCTCGTTTTCATAAGAAGATTTAGTTTTAAAGATTAATGCATTAGACAATCGCAATTTCCTCATTAAACCATTTCCTATTTATTCGTATTTTTGTTTATGCAGACAATACAACCTTTTACAGACTTTAAACAAGGAAATCAAATGAATCCTAAAGTTGATTTTTATTTTAGTAAAAACGAAAAATGGCAGAAAGAAACCGAAAAACTAAGAACAATTGTTCTGGACTGCCAGCTATCCGAAGAATTGAAATGGGGAGTTCCCTGTTATACTTTTCAAAAAAACAACATCGTTTTAATTCATGATTTTAAGGAATATTGCGCGCTTTTATTTTTCAAAGGTGCCTTGTTAAAAGACACAGACCGTATTCTGGTGCAGCAAACTGCTAATGTACAGTCGGCACGCCAGATCCGGTTTACCAATATCCAGCAAATCACTGAACTGGAACCTGCCCTGAAAACCTATATTTATGAAGCTGTTGAAGTAGAAAAGGCAGGTTTAAAATTTGAATTCAAAAAGACGGAAGAATTCACTGTTGCCGAAGAATTTCAAACCAAATTAGATGAAAATCCAGATTTAAAAACCGCTTTCGAAGCATTGACTCCAGGGCGTCAAAGAGCTTATATGCTCCATTTTTCGGCACCCAAACAATCTAAAACCAGAGCGTCACGAATTGAAAAAGCCATTCCGCACATTCTTAACGGGAAAGGATTAAATGACTAAATATGAAAGCAACCTTCTTCCCAACCCAGGAAAAATTCAGGGCATGGCTTGAAAAACATCACCAAACCGAAACCGAATTAGTAGTCGGTTTCTATAAAGTGAGTACCAAAAAACCAACCATGTCGTGGTCAGAATCTGTAGATCAGGCACTTTGTTTTGGCTGGATCGACGGTATTAGAAAAACTATCGACAATGAAAGTTATTCGATTCGGTTTACACCAAGAAAAAAATCGAGTATCTGGAGTGTTATCAATATTAAAAAAGTCGAACAGCTCACTAAAGCCGGATTAATGACCGAAGCAGGGAAAAAAGCTTTCGAATTAAAATCTGAAGAAAGATCCGGAATTTATTCACATGAAAAAGAAGCTTATATTCTCGATCCTGAATTAGAAAAACTGTTCAAAGCCAATAAACCTGCCTGGGATTTTTTTGAAAAGCAGGCACCATCTTATAAAAGAGTTGTGATTCATGTTATTATGAGTGCCAAACAGGAAAAAACCAAAAGATCAAGACTTGAAAAGGCGATAACTGCAAGTGCAGAGCACAAACGAATTTTATAAAAAAAACTTAAAAAAACCTGTCGTCAGCAAACAAATAGTAACTTTATTCACTGCAAAAGTTTCATAAAAGATAACAATGAAAAAAAGAAAAGCCCTTGAATATTATGTTTTAGACGTATTCTCAAACGAAAGTTATAAAGGAAATCCTCTTTCTGTTGTTTTTACTAATGGAAATTTAGACCTTCAAACTTATAAGGATATTTCTAAAGAATTTGGCTACTCTGAAACTTCATTTGTTTATTATTCAAAAGAGCAAAAAGCATTAAATGTTCGTTCATTTACCCCAACCGGAATTGAAATAGACGGTGCCGGACATAATTTGCTGGGTGCAGTCTGTGGCGCCTTATTTAAAAAAATGCCCATATTTGAAGAGCAATCAGAAAGCACTCGTTTTGTGATCATGAAACATTCTGCGATTCCGGTAACCGTAAGTTTTGATCCAGTTACACAATATCCGGTGGTACAGATGCATCAAAAATCAGCAGTTATCCAACAGGAAATCCCAACTTATAAAATTGCGGTAGCCCTTGGTTTAAAAATTGAGGATTTAGATGTGAATGCCTTTGTTCCGACAATTGTAAAAACAGAAGTTGCCCATACGATGGTCCCTGTAAAAAACAGCCAGATTCTGAACGAAATTCTTCCTGACAATAAACTTTTAATCGAGATTTCGAAAGAATACCATTCTGACGGGTTTTATTGTTTTACTATTTCAGATCAGAATGACAACATTGCCGAAACCCGATTCTTCAACCCTGTAATTGGAATCAATGAAGATCCTGCAACGGGAACTGCTGCCGGGCCTTTAATTGGATTCCTTACTCAAAAGAAATACACAAAACCCAATCAGGAATATAAAATTCTACAAGGAGTTAAGCTGAATCAGCCTTCTATAATTGAAGTAATGAATCGTGAAAATGATATTTTGGTTGGCGGTTCTTCGATTATTACAATGAAAGGGGAACTTTATATATAAAAAAAGCGGCATTTTAAGATGTCGCTTTTTTTTATACATGAATATTCTTAATTCGTTTTCATCGGAGGCAAATCAAACGCTACAGAATCATGTTCGAAGTTATTTCTGTGCCCGCCATCGCAAAATGGTTTGTTATTTGATAATCCGCAACGGCAAAGGCCTAATGCTGATCTTCCCTGAAGTCCGTAAAGAGTTCCTTCCGGATCCATAATTTCAAAATCACCTTCAATTTTGATTGATCCGTTTTTATTGATGATAAGTTTTGTCTTGCTCATAAAAATTTGTTTTTGCTGTTTTTTTGGATGACAAAGATTGCGAAATATATTTTGAAGATTTTACTTCTAATGTTAGTTTAAACTGGTTCTATTTAAAATATGTATTTCAATTTCCAATAGATTAGGACTGCTGATGATTAGGATAAATTGTAGAAATGGATCTGATTTTGAATGAATAACACAATTTCATTGAGACATTATTTTGTAGATTTGAGAAATCATTTTATCTAAACTATCAAACCATTTATGAAAAAATACTCCATTCTAATAGCATTTGCCTTTCTCTTTAGCTTTACCTCTGTAACCAACAAAACAGACTCATTCGAAGACGGCTGGATAAATTTACTGGACAACAACCTCAGCAAATGGGAAATGTATCTAAGTTACAAACACAAAAACGGATATTCCGGCAAAGTCCCAACTGATGTTAATGGAAACGAAATACCACCTGTTGGCTATAATAAAAATGTCAACAATATGTTTACGGTGATTCAGGAAAACAAAGAACCTGTCCTTAAAGTTTCAGGCGAATATTATGGCTGCGTCTTTACCAAAGAAGATTTCAAAGACTATCGCCTGAAGCTGAAAGTCAAATTTGGAAATAAAAAATGGGAGCCCAGAACCGAAAAACTGAAGGATGCCGGAGTACTTTATCATTCGCAGGGCAAAGCGGGCGTAGATTACTGGCGTGCCTGGATGTTATCACAGGAATTCCAAATAATGGAAGGCCATTTTGGCGATTACTGGAACATCGCTAACTCAGCAATTGATATCAAAGCCTATCTTCCGGAAGGATCAATGAATGCTGTTGCCGATGAGGACCAGCCATTTCTTCCGTTTGGGACACATACTGAAAATACCGGGTTTTGCATGCGAAAAATGAAAGCTGAGACACCTAATAACGGCTGGACAGAAATAGAATTGGTTTGCTTTGAAGGTAAAAGTCTTCATATCATTAACGGCAAAGTAGTCATGGTTTTGCAAAATTCCCGTTATTTTGATGGTGAAAAATTCATGCCTCTAACCGAAGGAAAGATACAATTGCAAAGTGAAGCCTGCGAAGTTTACTATAAAAACATCAAAATTAAATCAATAAGCAAAATGCCTGCTGAGTTTGAAAATTATTTTAAATAGATCATTTCTTAGCCCCGATTACTTCACTTAATTTATATTTTCAGTGGAGTTCAGTGAACTTCGTTTGCAGTGAAAATCCTTTTGCTTTTTCCTTTAAAAAGCAAAAGATTGCAACGGATAGCGGGAAATAGCTTCAAATAATAATTCTATTGCTTATTTTTGCACTCAATAAAATAGAATCATGATACAGAATCCAAAAAGATATACTATTACAGCAGCATTGCCTTACACCAACGGACCAATCCATATTGGACATTTGGCGGGGGTTTACGTGCCTGCTGATATTTATTCGAGATACCTTCGACTGCAGGGAAAAGATGTCGCATTTATTTGCGGAAGTGATGAACATGGTGTTGCCATTTCGATGAAAGCTAAAAAAGAAGGCGTTACACCACAGGAAGTTATCGATAAATATGACGGAATTATCAGAAAATCGTTTGCTGATTTCGGAATATCATTTAATAACTATTCCAGAACTTCGGCTAAAATTCATCATGATACGGCTCAGGAATTCTTTAGGACTTTGTATGATAACGGTGATTTTATTGAAGAAGTTACAGAACAATTGTACGATGCAAAAGCAGATCAGTTTTTGGCAGATCGGTTTGTAGTTGGTACTTGTCCGAAATGTGACAATCCGGAAGCTTACGGTGATCAGTGCGAAAAATGCGGTTCGAGTTTGAATGCAACCGATCTGATTAATCCGAAATCGACCATTACCGGAGAAACTCCAGTTTTGAAATCAACGAAACACTGGTTTTTACCTTTGGATCGTTATGATGCTTTCTTACGTGAATGGATTTTGGAAGGTCACAAAAACGACTGGAAAACGAACGTGTACGGACAAGTAAAATCATGGATTGATGCCGGATTAGAGCCTCGCGCCGTAACACGTGACCTTGACTGGGGAATTGATGTTCCGGTTGAGGGTGCCGAAGGAAAAAAACTATATGTTTGGTTTGATGCGCCAATTGGTTACATTTCTTCTACAAAAGAATGGGCTGCCCGTGAAGGAAAAGACTGGGAACCGTATTGGAAAGACCAGGACACCAAACTGGTTCATTTTATCGGAAAAGACAATATCGTTTTTCACTGTATTATTTTTCCGGCAATGCTTAAAGCAGAAGGAAGCTATATTTTACCAGATAATGTTCCTGCAAATGAGTTTTTGAATCTGGAAGGAAATAAACTTTCGACTTCTAAAAACTGGGCGGTTTGGTTACATGAATATCTAGAAGAATTTCCGGAAAAACAAGACGTTTTGCGTTATGCCTTAACATCAAACGCTCCTGAGACAAAAGATAATGACTTTACCTGGAAAGATTTTCAGGCAAGAAATAACAACGAATTAGTTGCCATTTTCGGAAACTTCATTAATCGTGTTGTGGTTTTAACCAACAAATATTATGATGGAGTTATTCCAACACCAAACGAATTTTCAGAAGTTGACGAACAAACTTTAGCCGAATTAAAAGCATATCCGGCTGTAATTTCAAGTTCGGTTGAGCGTTACAGATTCCGTGAAGCTTTGGGTGAATTGATGAATGTGGCCCGTTTAGGAAACAAATATCTTGCTGATGAGGAGCCATGGAAAGTAATGAAAGACAATCCGGAGCGTGTAAAAACTCAAATGTATGTTGCGTTGCAGATTGCAGCTGCTCTGAGCGTTTTGGCTGAACCATTTTTGCCTTTTACAGCAGCTAAACTTTCAGGGATTCTGAAATTGAGTGATCTAAAAGAGCATTTTGAAGGTTTCAGTAAATTCCTAAAAGAAAATCATCCTGGTGCTACTGATTTTATTTTGGATAAAACATTAGGTTGGAATGATATCTCTGAAAACTCAGATTTAGTTCCCGCAGGTCATAAAATTGGAGAAGCGGAATTACTTTTCGCTAAAATCGAAGACGAAGAAATACAAAAACAAATAGATAAATTGGAAGCAACAAAAACCGCTAATCTTGCCGAAAGCAAACAGCCTGAAGCTCAAAAAGATTTGATTCAGTTTGAGGATTTTGCGAAAATGGATATCCGTATCGGAACTATTCTTGAAGCAGAAAAAATGCCAAAAGCCAATAAACTTTTAGTGTTAAAAGTAGATACAGGAATCGATGTTCGTACGATTGTATCCGGAATTGCGGAGAGTTTTTCTCCGGAAGAAATCATCGGAAAACGTGTTTCGGTATTAGCAAACCTTGCTCCAAGAGCATTGCGTGGTGTTGAAAGTCAGGGAATGATCCTGATGACAACAAATGCCGAAGGAAAACTGGTATTTGTAAATCCGGATGCTGATGCACCAAACGGATCGACTGTAAACTAAAGTTTTATAAATAAAATAAAATGGCGTGAATCAGTTAGACATAATTGATTCACGCTTTTCATTTTAAAGGTCTGAACTTATTATATCTAAAAAAATATAGTATTCGCAAATTAATAAACTAAAAAAAACAAATCATGAAAAAAACAATTTGTTTAAGCTTTTTACTTCTCATAAATATATCGGCTTTCGCACAGGAAATTATAAATTCGATACCTCTGGAATTGAAAAAAAGTAGTACTGTTTTTCAAATTGCTGATCCCAAAAAAAATGCAGTTACATTGTTTGTGAGGGACTCAGTAAAAATAAAAGCTATCTACCTGAATGAAAAGATGCAAATTACAGACAGCATCACGGATAAAAGACCGAATCCTAAAACATACACTAATATAATTGGTTATAATAGCAGTAATGGCAATACAAGATTATTCTGGTCATCTAATAATTATGAAACCATTTTTTCCCAAGTGTTTAATCCTAATAGTCGAGAAAGTCTCCTCAAAGAATGTAAACTGGTTTTAAAAAACCAAAAAGTTATACAAAAATTCAGTCAGGACGAAAACTTTTACATCCTGACAGTTGTAGAAGACAGTGATATCTTCAAACTCTATGTTTTTAACAGCGACGGCAATTATACCGAAAAAAAGATTACCACAGAAGGTTTTCATTTTTTCACATTAGACTATAAAAAATCAGATTTATATACGGCTTTTTCCGAAAGTTTACTCCCTTTTGAGGCGCCTTTCTCTTTACAAAATATCAATGTTGAAAATCAAACATCATTAATAGATGCTGCCAAAAAAAGAAAATGCTATTTGAACGATAAGCAACTTGTAATCACTCTTGACACCAACATCGATTTTACTCAGGTGATTTTAATTGACTTACAAAGTTTTACTGCTACCGAAAAGATGATAAAAAAGCAATATTTGGTTGGCGATAGAAAATTTTTAAATTCAAATTCCTTTTATTTTGATAATAAATTATATCAGCTAAAAACCTCATCAGGCATTATTTATTTCACAATAAAAGATTTAGAGGACAACGTTTTAAAAGAATATTTTGCCAATTCAACGAAACCAATTGGGTTTAAAAATTCTGAATTTTTTGAGCAGGGCGGCAGTTTAAGAGGCAAAAGAACTTTGGCAAGCAGTCCGCTGTTTATTCTTAAAGCAAACAGTTTATCTTTGGGTCTTTCCTGTTATAAGACTGGTGAAAATACATTTATTACTTTTGGAGGTGTATCGGAGTTAAAACAATCAGCCGACCTGACTACAATAAATGAATTTGGGCTTACTGAAGATATCGTATTTAGTACATCAATGGAAGATTTTACATCCAGTTCTAACAGAAGAGTAGTTAAAACCGAAGGATTGTTTGATAGTGCAGGAAACCGTATTAAAGGAAAATTACTGCCATTGGCATCTGATAAAATCAGTAGTTTTTTTGATAAAAACGTCACTATTTCATCACAGATTTTATTCAAATTAGATGATTACTATCTGGGATATTACGATAATAAAACAAAAGAATACATCTTTAGAAAATTTGCAGATTAATAAAGAACTCCCGATTTAGCAACTCGGGAGTTTTTTTCTGATAACACTTTCAAAATACTAATTTTACATTTCGACTAATAAAACAATATGAAACTTACAAAACCAAGATTGGCTTTAATCTGCGGCATTCTCTGCATTTCTATTTTTCCGATACTGGTAAAACTGAAACTAACGCCCGGATTAATCTCTGCTTTTTACCGGATGTTTTTTGCAGTTACTTTGCTTTTGCCTTATGTGCTTTTAAGTAAAAACTTTAAACTTCCAACGTTAAAATTCACCCTTTTAGCAGCACTTTGCGGAATTTTGTTCGCCTCAGATGTTGCAGTTTGGAATATTTCCATTCAGGATTCGAGTGCTACTCAGGCATCTTTATTGACAAATTTGTCTCCGGTCTGGGTTGGTGTTGGTTCTTTTTTGTTTCTGAAATCAAAACCTGCGACCAACTTTTGGATTGGAACTGTAGTTTCTTTATTCGGAATGGTGACTTTGGTTGGCTTTAAATTTTTCGTGGAATTGAATTTCGATCAGGCTTTTCTGTTTGCTGTTTTATCCGGGATCTTATATTCAATTTATCTTCTGGTCAGCAAAAATATACTTTCTGAGATTGATGTTTTAACTTTCATGACAATCAGTTTAATTGCTTCGAGTATTTATTTGGGAATTTTGTGTTATGCTTTAAATGAGCCTTTTACTGGATTTTCAGATACAGGCTGGTTTGTGTTAGTATTACAGGCTGTAATCTGCCAGTTGTGTGCGTGGCTTTCGGTTAGTTATGCAACACAGCATATGCGTGCTACAAGAGTTTCGCTTAGTTTGTTAAGTCAGGCAGTAATTACTTCAATATTAGCTTGGTTGTTTTTGGAAGAAAAAATAACTTTACAAATGGTTTTAGGAGGAATCATTTTACTTTTTGGAATCCGGATTACTTTTTACGATAAGACAATTATATTAAAGAAACTGTTTTCTTAAAAATTGAAGATTTTGATTTTATTATCAGAAACGTGAAACAAAGAAAACTTCAAACTTGAAACAAAATATACCATGTTACATAGAAATAAAATACCCAATTTAAAAGTAATCGCATTTGATGCCGATGATACTTTGTTTGTTAACGAATCTTACTTCCAGGAAACAGAACATAAATTTTGCGCCCTGATGGAAGATTATCTTTCTCATCAGGGAATCTCGCAGGAGTTATTTAAAATTGAAATAGACAACTTGCCTTTGTACGGCTACGGAATCAAAGGGTATATTTTATCTATGATTGAAGCAGCTATGAAAATTTCTAACAATACCATCCCGGTTGAAGTCATTGAAAAAATCATCCAATACGGAAAAGAACTGCTGGAAAAACCTATCGAACTTTTAGACGGAATCGAAGAAACATTACAGGCTTTGCACGGAAAATACAAACTGGTCGTAGCTACAAAAGGCGATTTAAAAGACCAGCACAGTAAATTACACCGTTCAGGTCTTGGGCATTATTTTCACCATATCGAAGTAATGTCAGACAAACAGGAAATTGATTATCAAAAATTGCTAGGGCGTCTGGACATTCAGGCACATGAATTTTTGATGATTGGAAATTCTTTAAAATCAGATGTATTGCCGGTTTTAGGAATTGGCGGATATGCCGTTCATATTCCGTTTCATACCACATGGGAGCATGAGAAAATCAATCATAAAGTAGAACACGAGCATTTTAGCTCATTTGAAAAAATAACAGAAGTTGTTCCTAATTTAGTATAATGAAAACCCTTTTAGATTTAGAAAACTGGAATAGAAAAGAGCATTTTGAACATTTCAGTAAAATGGAAGAACCCTTTTTTGGCATTACTGTCGAAATTAATTGTACAAAAGCTTATCAAACCGCTAAAAACCTAAAAACTTCTTTTTTTATCTTTTACCTGCATAAAACCTTGGTAGCGGTAAATTCGATTGAAAATTTTAAATACCGAATTGCTGAAAATCAGATTTACATTAATGATCGTGTAGATGCATCGGCTACTATTGGCCGTAAAGATGATACTTTCGGGTTTTCATTAATTGAATATAATCCTGATTTTAAGATTTTTGAAAAGAATGCTCATGCAGAAATTGATCGGATCCAAAATACCACGGGACTTTTTACAAGATCGTTTGATGATGATAATTTGATTCACTTTTCGGCAATTCCATGGTTAAATTTTACTTCGATTTCGCACGCACGAAGTTATTCTTATCCGGACAGCTGCCCTAAAATTTCTTTTGGAAAAATGATGATTTCAGAAACCGGAAAAAAAACCATGGGAATGTCTGTACATGTCCACCACGGATTAATGGATGGCTTGCACGTAGGTCAGTTTGTTGATCTTTTTCAGGAATTGATGAACCATTAGGAACAAACTGATAAACAAATATTTGGAATGATTTTTGAAAGCAAAAACATATGAAAAAACTGCTATTTCTTTTGTGTGTCTTTTATAATACTGTCATGCTAAGTCAGACGGTATTAAATTCTTTTGCCTTAAATTTAAACAGACCTTTAGAAAATGGTCAGGTCCTGAATACTGAAGATGTAAAAACCAATGATATTTATGTTTTTGCATCCGATGATAAATTCATCAATATCTTAAAATACAATAAATCGCTGTTCTTAAAGTATCAATTTACTGATTCTATAAAAATGGCAGAAAACAGATCTTTAATAGGACATAGTATCAGCGATGACGGAAATCCACTGCTTTACTGGGCAACCGATAATTTAAGAAACATCAGAATCATTAAATATTTTCCTGAAACCAAAACTTCAAGGGCTTTAAATTTTGATTTGCCTACAACTACTGAATACATTATAACCACTTTCCAAAAAAACAATATGTTTTATATACTGTGTAAGGAAACAAATCAACAGCGTCTGCTACTTTATGAGTTTAATAACGGAAAAGCTGAAGTGAAAATGTTCGATTTATCCGGAATACTGTTTCAGAATGATAAAGGACAAAATTTGGCTTTTAATACCGTTATCCGATATTATCCTATTGAAAAAATGGATCCTGATAGTTTTAATACTTTAGACAAAACAGTTCATAAAACCAAAATGTATATCTCAGAGGGTCATCTCTTTTTGAGTTTTGATTACAGCCTGAAAAAGACCCAGGTTTTAGATCTTGACCTGACCACCACAAATATTACCGAGAAAAACTTTATTCAGCCCTTATCTGACAAGGAATCCAGATCCTCTAATTCTTTCATTTACGAAAATAAAATCCTTCAAATCAAAACTTCTAAAGAGGAATTTTTATTCAACATCAAAGATTTTGATTCAGAAAAAACGTTAAAAAGTATCTCTGTTTCAAAAAAAGACTCAATCCGTTTTAAAAATTCGCCTTTCTTTCTACAGATAAACGATAAAAAGCCTCAACAAATAAAAACGACCGAGAAATTTTTAAAACAGCTTTCTACACTAAACGCAGGAATAACCGTTTTTAAAAACCATAAAAACACCTCCGTCTCTTTTGGCGGATTTGCAGAATATCAGATTTCAGGTTACGATTATATACAGAGCAACTTATTGGCAGATTTTTTTGATAATGGATATGGCGGTTATTCCGAGTACCAAAGTAAAATGGCCTATTTTGACGCGATGCTTAATCAGGATTTAGAATTTGTAAACAGCAAACAATCAGAACCTTTGGCTATTGATAATGTTTTTTATTATTTAAGTACCAATAAAAATATTTCGCTGCAAAATATTATTAAACTAAAAGAGTATTACATTTTAGGCTATTACGATGTGGCTTCAAAACAATACATCATGCGGAAATTTACAGACGGATTTTATTATGAAGAAAGAAATCCAATCATCAATAGAGCCTCTCTTTCAAAACCTTACCAATTTGAGAACTTAAAATTTTCTAAGAATTAACCGAAATGGTCTTATGTTTTTCAGTAACAAAAATGGTTTGAATTTTTTTCGTTAATTTTACAAAAAAAGACACACATTATGCTATCAAAAAATATTGAAACGGCTTTAAACAAACAAATTCGCATAGAAGCAGAATCTTCACAAACGTACCTCTCAATGGCTTGTTGGGCCGAAGTACACGGATTAGAAGGAATCGCCCAGTTTATGTACACCCAGTCTGATGAAGAACGTGCACATATGCTTAAACTGGTAAAGTATGTTAACGAACGTGGCGGACACGCTCAGGTTACTGATCTAAAAGCACCTAGAATTTCCTATTCTACATTTAAAGAAATGTTTGAGGAGCTTTACAATCACGAACTTTTTGTTTCACAATCGATTAACGAATTGGTACACATCACTTTTGAAGAGAAAGATTATGCTACTCACAATTTCTTACAATGGTATGTTTCTGAACAAATCGAGGAAGAAGCTACAGCTAAATCTATTTTGGACAAAATCAACTTAATTGGTGAAGATAAGGGTGGGCTTTACTTGTTTGACCGTGATATTCAGCAGTTAACTGTTACAAGTTCAATTGCTATTAACCCAAAATAAAAACGTTAAAGTTTATTTAGAATATATAAAAATAATATTTTCTGTTTATATTTGTCACTGTTTTTTAATACAGAGGAAAATTGAGCAAGAAAGAAAAAGACAAGGATAAGAAAAAGGATAAAAAGAAAAACGCAGCTATCCTTGATAAATTTAAGAAGATTGAAAACTGTAAATCTTCTTGCTGTGAGAAATATAAAAAAAGTGAAAAGAAACGCTGCTCACGCTGTCCTATGTTTGATTTATTAAAAAAGACTGCTTAACAATACATATGAAACCCACCAGATTCTTTGGTGGGTTTTTTAGTTTAAATTGCGGTTCCTTTCTGATTTTAAAAGACATTAAAATTTATATGAAAAACCAAATCATAATTCCACAATCTGCTCTTGATTTTTTACAGCTGCTCAAAGAAAACAATAACAAACCCTGGTTTGAAGCACATAAACAGGAATATCTAACTGAATTAAGCCATATTGAAGCTTTTGCAGATGCTTTATTACAGGAACTTTCTAAAACTGATATCCTGGAAACCAAATCTGGTAAAAAAAGTGTGTACCGAATTTATCGTGATATTCGTTTTTCTAAAGACAAAACACCTTTTAAAACATTTTGGGGAGGCAGCTATACACGTGCAACAGCAGCAAGACGAGGCGGTTATTATTTTCATCTTGAAAAAGGAAACAGCTTTTTTGCAGGTGGTTTTTGGGGACCTAATGCGGCAGATCTAAAGAGGATTAGAACTGAATTTGCCCAGGATCCGGAAACGTTTCGGAAAATTTTAAATTCAAAATCTTTCATCAGTAATTTTGGAACTTTACAAGGAGAGCAACTCAAAACAAAACCAGCAGGCTTTGATGTAGATCATCCCGCAATTGACCTCCTCCGTTTCAAACAATTTTTGGTAATCAAACGTTTTACAGATGAAGAAGTCTTGAACGCGCTTTTCTTAAAACAGGCTTTAGACACATTCAAAAACATGAGACCATTTTTTGATTATATGAGCGAGGTACTGACAACTGATATAAATGGCGATTCGATATTATAAAATTTGTTTTCAAAATAAAACCCGACAGGTTTTTTAAAGCCTGTCGGGTTTAACCAACAATTGAAATCTTATTTGCTGAGCAGTAAAATTTCGTTTACCACAATTTCTGTAACGTAACGTTTCTCTCCGTTTTTATCGTCATAGCTTCTGTGTGTCAGTTTTCCTTCAACGGCGACTTCTTTTCCTTTTACTACATATTTTTCGATAATTTCGGCCGTTTTGCCCCAGGCAGTAACACGATGCCATTCGGTTTGCTCCACTTTTTCACCTTTATCATTAGTGTATTTCTCATTGGTAGCAATACTTAAATGCGCTAATTTTCTTCCGCTGTCTAATGTTTTGATTTCAGGGTCATTACCTACGTTACCGATTAATTGTACTTTGTTTTTCATGGCGTATACTATTTTTTAAAGGTTTATATAAATTGAATCGTTCGTCAAATTCAACGATGCAAAGATGTGGCGAGTCTCAAAAATTAGTCGGTTATGAACTATTTACTTTCGGTTGTAACTGTTTGTAACCGTTTGTAAATGGAAATTAATTTAGTATATTTGAGAGAAATATACTATTTAGAACATTAAATGCAGTTAGAAAACAAGAGAAAATCCATCATTAGATTTTTAGCAACTATGAGCTTGCTAATTTTCTTTTTGCCTTTTTTTCAAATGTGTTCAGATGAAAATATTAAAAGTTCCCGATTTATAAAATCTTATTCGGCTGCTAAAACGAATCAGGAAAAGGAGATTGCGTTTCAAAAAACCAAAAAAGATTTTTCATTGAGTGGCTATGATTTAGCAATGTCTTTTGAACCGGTTTTCTCAGGTTTTACAGCAATTATGTTTCTTAATATAACCATATTTATTTGCGTTTTACGAAAACATTATAACCTGATATTCTTTTGCCTTATAAATCTTTTTATAATTATAACATCTTTAATCGCATTAGCTTTATCGTTTCCATTTTTGACAGAAATCAGATATGGCTTGATTCTTTGCTTAACCAACGCTTCATTACTTTTCTATTTTATTTATAGAGATCAGGAAATAACATATGGCAGTTCCTAATATTTAGTCAGTTTTAATAATAAATTCAGTTTTTATACTTCAATTTCTAAATTGAAAACAGAGCAAAACCAAACATACATGCAGACAAAAATCAACAAAGTAGAATTACGAAATTTAAAATTTGAAGATTATAAAGAACTCAAAAACTCTATGGTCGAATCTTATCCGGATATGGCCAATTCTTATTGGAGAGCAAATGATATTGAAAGATTGCTTTCTATATTTCCAGAAGGCCAACTGGTAATTTTAGTAGATGGCAAAGTGGTTGGCTCTGCATTATCCCTTATTGTTGATGAAAAATTAGTAGACAAAAGGCACAATTACAGGCAGATTGTTGGAGATTATACCTTTTCTACCCATAATCCAGATGGGGAAATTTTATACGGTATTGATGTTTTTATTCATCCTAATTTCCGAGGATTACGATTGGGCAGACGTTTGTACGATGCCCGAAAAGAATTGTGCGAGCAATTGAATCTCAAAGCTATTGTCTTTGCCGGAAGGATTCCGAATTATGCCCAGCATTCAAAAAAAATGACGCCAAAAAATTATATTGATAAAGTAAGACACAAAGAATTACACGATCCGGTGCTTTCATTTCAGCTGAGCAATGATTTTCACGTTTTGCGTATTATGAAAAATTATCTGGAAGGAGACGAAGAATCAAAAGAATTTGCTGTACTTCTTGAATGGAACAATGTCTATTATGATGAAAGTCCAAAACTAATTAACCTCGAAAAAAGCGTCATTCGTCTGGGTCTTGTACAATGGCAGATGCGTCAATTGAATAATCTGGAAGAATTTTTCGAACAGTCAGAATTTTTTATCGATGTGGTTTCAGGATATGGAAGCGATTTTGCTCTTTTTCCGGAACTTTTTATTGCGCCACTAATGGCAGATTACAATCATTTATCAGAAGCAGAAGCTATTAGGGAGCTCGCCCGCTATTCTGACCCGATCAGAAAGCGTTTTCAGGAATTGGCTATTTCATACAACATCAATATCATTACCGGTAGTATGCCCTATTTAGAAAATGGCAATTTGTATAACGTCGGCTTTTTGTGCAAAAGGGACGGGACTTCTGAAATGTATACCAAAATTCACATTACCCCAAATGAAGTGGTGCACTGGGGAATGAAAGGAGGATCCCAATTTAAAACCTTTGACACCGATTGTGGTAAAATCGGAATCCTGATCTGTTATGATGTCGAATTCCCGGAACTTCCAAGATTACTGGCAGATGAAGGCATGAATATCCTTTTTGTTCCTTTTTTGACCGATACACAAAATGGTTACACCCGTGTAAAACATTGTTCGCAGGCACGTGCCATTGAAAATGAATGTTATGTGGCGATTGCAGGCTGTGTAGGGAATCTTCCGAAAGTAAATAATATGGACATCCAATATGCACAGGCTGCTGTTTTTACCCCTTCGGATTTTGCTTTTCCGAGCAACGGTATCAAAGCCGAAGCGACTCCAAATACAGAAATGACATTGATTGTAGATGTAGATCTGAATTTACTCAAAGAATTGCATGAGCATGGAAGTGTCCATACACTGAAAGATAGAAGAAACGATTTGTATGAAATAAAAAAATTAAATCAGTAATGAAATTTACTTTATATAAACCAACAGACAAATTATGAAAAAAATAATGCTTCTTTTTATAGTTTTAGTATTATTCAGTTGTGGAAGAGATCCTTATCCGAATTCGATTTCGGATTTTAGGCCTGAACTACAAATTCATCTTAAAAAGCTGGCATCAGAAAAACAACTGCCATCACGTGATACAATTGCACGAAATTATATAACTAAAAATTGTACAAAAGAAGAGTTGTTAAAACTTCTTAAATGTGAAGATCCTGTGTTAAGGGTCATAGCGTACAGAACATTGGTTAACAAAAATGATAAAGATTATTTTAAAATTCTTTTATGTCATTTAAGTGATACAACGAAAATTACGTGGTGGTATTACGAAGATGCTGCCGATGATTTTATGGTTTCAGACTTACTAATTAGAAAGGCTGAAGACAGTAGAAAACTTACTAAGGTTCAAAAAAGGATTTTAGTAGATAGTGTATTATTGAAACATCCTTATTTAGATGTTTCAAATTGGATGATTGTAGATATAGAAGCTAATGAAAAATATTATTCGATAATAAAACAAAGATCAAAATTAAAAACGGACAGATGTGGAGATCAGATAGGTACTTGTTATGCATTATCTAAATTTAAGAAAAAACAAGATTTAGCATTTTTAAAAAGCATTTTTAATAAACTGGAAAACCCTTGTGAGGATTGGATTTTTAAAGCAATTGAAGAAAATCCGGTTGAGATTTATTTTTCAGTACTTGATAAGTATTTTAATTCAGTAATAACAAAGAGAAAACAATTTTCTTATGAAGATTTAAAATATTATTGCCGTGCAATTGCAAAATACCAAAACAAT
The DNA here is from genome assembly GCF_029625295.1 of Flavobacterium gyeonganense. Taxonomy (NCBI): domain Bacteria; kingdom Pseudomonadati; phylum Bacteroidota; class Flavobacteriia; order Flavobacteriales; family Flavobacteriaceae; genus Flavobacterium; species Flavobacterium gyeonganense. The sequence continues at coordinate 1,982,592 of NZ_CP121112.1, forward strand.
AAAAGTTTATTACTGTTAAAAAAATTATTAGACAAAAAAAATTATCCTGATACTTCATATTTTAAAGCTAATGAAGAATATGTTTTTAAGGCGATTCATAAATACAAAGCACCAGTTTATGATGAACTGTATAAAGAATTAAAACCTAAAATGAGTGATTTTGTTATTGAATATTTAGATAAACCTGATTACGATGATACTACAACCTGGTAAGACAAAATACTTCGTCATAGCCCTGACAACAAATACAAAACATTCATTCGCTTAAAATAAAAACCAAATTGCCTATTCAAATTAAGACAGATCTATGAAAACATGCCTCGAGTGCGCTGAGAAAATTGTAGGCCGGGAAGACAAAAAATTCTGCTCAGACAGCTGCCGCAATGCTTACAATAATAAAATAAACAAGGATAGTACCAACTTTATGCGGAATGTGAATAATAAACTCCGTAAAAATTACCGAATTTTGTCTGAATTAAACACAGAAGGAAAATCTAAGGCAACCAGGGAAAAAATGCTCAATAAAGGTTTTGATTTTGATTTCTTTACCAATATCTTGCAGACCAAAACAGGTAATACCTACTATTTTCTATACGATCAGGGATATCGGTCTTTGGACAATGATTATTTTATGCTCGTAAAAAAAGAAATTTAATACCACAATATGAAAAAAAATCCTACTTCAATTCTGGCTTTCTTAGGAGTCTTAGGAATTCTGGTCATCATTTATGCCTCAATGATGCCCCAGTATATCTCTAAAGATGAAGAAGCGCTTGCTGAATTCTCAACTGAACGAGCACTAAATCAGGTTCAGATTATAGCCCAAAAGCCCCATTTTGTTGGCTCAACCAATCATGAACTAGTTGCCAATTACCTTAAACTGGAATTAAACAGAATTGGTCTCGAAACCTCGGTTCAGGAAGGTTTTACCCTGAACGACAAAGGTCTTTTGGTAAAATCCAAAAATATTCTGGCGCGTATAAAAGGAACTGATAGTTCAAAAGCCTTATTGTTGCTTTCGCATTATGACAGCGCACCGCACTCTTTTTCTAAAGGAGCGAGTGATGATGCTTCGGGAGTTGCTACAATACTTGAAGGTGTTCGAGCCTTTTTATACGCTAACGAAAAACATAAAAACGACATCATTATCCTTTTTTCTGATGCTGAAGAATTAGGTTTAAATGGCGCAGCCCTATTCGTCAATAAACACCCATGGGCAAAAGATGTTGGACTTGTCTTAAATTTTGAAGCAAGAGGCTCTTCTGGCCCAAGCTACATGCTGATGGAAACCAACAAAGGAAACGAAGGACTTGTAAAAGAATTTTCGAATGCCAAAACAAAGTATCCTGTTTCAAACTCCCTGATGTACAGCATTTACAAAATGCTTCCAAATGACACCGATTTAACCGTTTTTAGGGAACAGGGAAATATTCAGGGTTTCAATTTTGCTTTCATCGATGGCCATTACAATTACCACACGCAGCAAGACGATATTCAGCATTTAAACAAAACCACATTAACACACCAGGGATCTTATTTGATGCCACTTTTAAAATACTTTTCTAATATTGATTTAAACTCTACTCACACAACAGAAGACAATGTTTATTTTAATGTTCCATTCGGATTCTTTATAAATTATCCTTTTTCATGGGTTTTCCCAATGAGCGTTATTGCTTTAGGACTGCTTGTTTTCTTTATTTTCGTTGGAAAAGTAAAACATCTCATTTCTTTCAGGGAAATTTTTAAAGGATTTGTTCCTTTGTTAGGTTCCATCATCATTGCCGGTCTTGTAACCTTTTTGGGATGGAAAATCATTCTGCAGATTTATCCGCAGTATTCTGATTTACTAAATGGCTTTACCTACAATGGGCACGCGTACATTGGGGCATTTGTAACACTTAGTATTGCGATTTGTTTTGCTTTTTACCATCATTTTTCTGAAGAAAAAATTACGATGAATCATTTCGTAGCGCCGTTATTGTTATGGATTATCATCAATATTGTTTTAGCCAATCAATTAACGGGAGCAGGCTTCCTGATTATCCCGGTGTATTTTGGAGTTCTTTTATTGGGAATTTTTGTCTTCACTCATCATTACAGCGTTGGTTTGAATTTATTATTCAGTATTCCGGCTCTGGCAATTGTGGCACCGTTTATTGTGATGTTTCCAATTGGTTTAGGTTTAAAAATCCTTTACGGAAGTGCCGTACTAACTGTTTTACTTTTCGGATTACTGCTTCCTGTATTTGGATCTTTTGTAAGAAAGGGAATCTGGACCATGCTTTTCTTCATCCTGTCGATCAGCTTTTTTGTATATGCGGGTGTAAATTCAGATTATGAACCTGGAAAAGCAAAATCAAACAGTTTATTATACGTTTATAATGCCGACAAAAATTCTGCTGTATGGACTACTTATGATACTAACCTCGACGACTGGACCAAATCATATCTTGGGAATATAAATCAGAAAGCAGTTGGTTTGAACGGTCTTCCAATAGCCAGCAAATACAACACCCCTTTTACTTACAGTGCTGTTGCTCCTAAAATAGAAGTTCCAAAGCCAACTATTTCCTTTGTAAGAGACAGTGTAATAGGAAGCAAAAGATATCTTAAAATAAAAATTACACCAAACCGTAAAGTCAACCGTTACGATATTTATGCCAATCCAAAAATGTCTTTTTACAATTTTAAAGCCAATGGCGTTTCGGCTTCCGTAGAAAAAGGAAACCTTTTGGAGAGAAAGGACAGCAAAATCTTATGCTACTATGTGGTAGGAAACGAACCTCTTGTAATGGAATTCATCATCAATAAATCATCTGTTTTTGATATGGATATGATTGAAAGCTCTTTCGATTTAATGACCAATCCGTTGTTCAATATCAAACCAAGAAGCAACTGGATGATGCCAACACCTTTTGTTCTGAATGATGCTGTTTTGGTTCAGCAGAAAATAAAACGATATTCACCGCCGGTAAAACCTATAGAAACCGCTCCTGTAACAGACAGTGCAACCGTTAAAATAGATAGTCTGCCACCAGTAATGAAAATTAAGAAAGAAGTAATCAATCAATAGTGATTTCTAAAAAGGAAAGGCAGACTTATCAAAACAGTCTGCCTTTTTTATATTTAACAGACACATTCAATCTTCAGTCCGCCTTTCGCTCCTTCTGAGCCTTCAGTTGCATATCCGTCGAGCTTCCACCACTCCAGTCCGCCAATTAATTCTTTCACTTTAAATCCGAGTCTCAACATTTTTAAAGCCCCTTTTGTCGAAGCGTTGCAGCCAATTCCGTCGCAATAGGTCACGTATAAAACATCTTTATCCAAATGTTTTGTTGATTCTAAATTCATATCCCGATGAGGAATATTAATTGCGTTCGGAATATGTTCTTTCTCATAACCAAAAGTTCTTCGGGCATCCATTACAACTATTTTTTCTCCATTGTTCAGGGCTTCAAATAAATCTGACGGATCCATTTCAAAGGCCAGCTTATTTTCGTAATGCTTAATTTGTGCTTCCATTATTTTAGTATTTTAAAGTTTTTTGTTTTTCAAAATTAGAATGGTTTACATTCTTATAAAAACGAAAAGAATTCATAAATCTCATTACTTTTTTTCATACAAAAGCCAGTCTAAAATTTTGTTTCTTTGTGTATCAAATGATTAAAAATGGAAATACGTCACTTAAAATTGATAAAAGCAATTGTCGAAGAAGGAAGCATTACCAAAGCTATCGACAAACTTCATCTGACACAATCTGCACTAAGTCATCAACTCAAGGAAGCAGAATATCAATTAGGAACGGCCATTTTTTTACGAACCAATAAAAAACTGGTTTTGACCAAAGCAGGCGAAAAAATCTACGATCTCGCCAACGAAATCCTGAACAAACTCACAGAAACCGAAACCCAGATTAAACAAATGGTTTTTGGGGAATATGGCGAAATTAGAATCAGTACGGAGTGTTTCTCTAGTTATCATTGGCTTCCGTCGGTTTTGAAGCAGTTTCATCTTTTGTATCCGAATGTGGAGCTGAAAATAGTGATTGAAGCAACTCATATTCCGTTGCAGAAACTTTTAGACAACACCATTGATATCGCCATTATAAGTGATCCGATTAAAGACAGCAATATAAAATACACCGAACTTTTTCAGGACGAGGTTATGATGGTTGTTTCTGAAAATCATACCTGGGCAGATAAAAAGTATGTTGTGGCAGAAGATTTTATCAATGAACATCTGATTATTCATTCGCTCCCTATGGAAACCGTTACGATTCATCAGTTTCTTTTGGCTCCAGCCAAAGTGACTCCAAAGAAAATAACCCCAATGCCTTTAACAGAAGCGTCCCTTGAAATGGTAAAAGCCGATATGGGTGTAATGTCAATGGCAAAATGGGCCGTTCAGCCTCACTTGAGATCCAGTCCGATCAAAGCAATTAAAGTTGGAAAAAATGGCTTAAAGAGAAAACACTTTATCGCCACAAGAGCAAATGAAAATTACCCGGACTATTTCAATCATTTTATTAACTTTCTACAAAACGAAATCAATCTGCAATGGAATATTTAATAAGAAACTGCGAAATAGCCGATCTGACAAAATTAGTTGTTCTCTGTCAAAAACATGCTGAATTCGAGAAAGCCGATTATGATCCTGAAGGAAAAGAAGAGGGCTTGAAAAAAGAACTTTTTAATGAAAATCCTAAATTGTTTTGTTTAGTTGTTGCTGCAAAACAAACAATCGTTGGTTATGTATCCTATACTTTTGATTTTTCAACCTGGAGTGCCGGATATTATATGTACATGGATTGTCTGTTTTTAGAAGAAAATGCCCGAAATTTTGGAATTGGAGAGGTTCTCATCCATAAACTAAAAGAAATCGGAAAAGAGAAAAATTGCGTGAACATGCAGTGGCGTACACCCCAATTTAACGAAAGGGCAATAAAATTCTACCACAGAATTGGTGCAAAAGGGAAAGACAAGGTTTGTTTTTTTCTGGATTTGTAATCTTACGATTAAAAGAAATCATTTTCATGAGTAAAATCATCCTTTACAACTTTGTACCTTTATAGCTTTGAACTTTCATACAAATGATAAAAATAAGCATATTAGGTTGTGGATGGCTCGGACTTCCTCTGGCAAAAAGATTAATTGAAAAAGGAAATTCAGTAAACGGATCCACAACTTCAGAGAATAAACTTCCGATTTTAAAAGAAGCCGGGATAAATCCGTTTTTAGTTGCGCTTGAAAGCGAAAGTGTTTCTGAAAACATCAATGCTTTTTTAGCAGAAAGCGAAGTCCTGATTATTGATATTCCACCAAAACTGAGAGCTGTCAATCCGGATTCTGAAAAGAAAGTTTTTGTCGAAAAAATCAAAAACCTGATTCCGTTTGTAGAGAAATCATCCGTCAAAAAAGTGCTTTTTATAAGTTCAACTTCAGTTTATGGAGATGCAAACGATTTGATTACGGAAGAAACAACTCCAAATCCGGAAACTGAAAGTGGTAAACAATTGTTTTTGGCAGAGAAAATGCTACAGAAAAATCAAAGTTTTGAAACCACAATTCTGCGTTTTGGCGGATTAATTGGAGAGAATCGTCATCCTGTTACTTCATTATCCGGAAAAGAAAACTTAGCAAATGCAGATGCTCCCGTAAACCTGATTCATCAAAACGATTGCATCAGCATCATTGAAGAAATCATAAACCAATCTAAATGGAATGATGTTTTTAATGCGGTTGCGCCATTTCATCCAACAAGAGAAGATTACTATACGCAAAAAGCGAAAGAACAAAACCTTATTTTACCGAATTTCAGCGCTGAAAAATCTAAAATTAAAAAGGTTATTTCAAGCAAAAAAATTGAAACCGTTTTGGATTATCTATTTAAACTGGAAAATTATTGAACCATATAAGTTATATAAGTTCATATAAAGCAAAGTTGCATAAAGCTTAACTGAACTTATATAACTTATATGATTAAAAAACATTTACGAACTTTGTGTTTAAACTAAATTCATGGAAACAGCTTATATCAATTCGCCTCTCGGTATCACCAAAATTATTGGTGATACAAATGGTATTTCAGTAATTTCTGTTTCAGATGTTGGCACAAACGAAGTCTCAGAAACCATTCCTGAAGTTCTGAGTGAAGCTGTTTCGCAGTTAAACGAATATTTCGAGGGTAAAAGAACCTATTTCGACTTAAAACTAAACCCAAAAGGCACTGAATTTCAACAGAAAGTCTGGAAAGTCTTGCTCGAGATTCCATACGGAAAAACAGTCAGCTATATGGATCAGACTAAAAAACTCGGAGATATAAAAGCGATTCGGGCTGTAGCATCTGCAAATGGCAAAAATCCGCTTTGGATTGTGGTTCCCTGCCATCGGGTTATTGGCACGAACGGCTCCCTTACGGGTTACGCCGGAGAAATATGGCGTAAAAAATGGCTTTTGGAGCACGAAAGCCCGACTGCACAGCAAAGTTTGTTTTAGTTACAATTTATAACCCATTCATTATGGCAAAAATAGTTATGGAAAGCTGGAGAGAAGGTTTAAAAGGAGTTTCACTTGTAAAGTTGCAAAATGAAATATTAGGATTAGGTTTGAAAGAAGCTAAAACTAATTTAGATAATCTTTTAGATGACATTCAAATAATTCTGGAAATTGCTGATGAAAATTTATCTAAATATTTCTTAGAAGAAGCAGATAAGCTAGGTGTTAATTGTAAATTCATAAAATAAATTTAATAATAGTAAGAATTTTATGCATATTTGTAAAAAAAATCTAAGTAAGTCTAACCATCAAATATCTAAGAAGTCTCCAAAAAAATGATTGAAAAAATAAACCTCAACAACATTTTATTTCTTGATATAGAAACCGTTCCTGAAGAAGAAAACTTTAATTCACTCGATGCAGAAATGCAGTCACTGTGGGATTTAAAAACACAATATCAGCGGAAAGACGATTTTACTCCCGAAGAATTTTACGATCGTGCCGGAATCTGGGCTGAGTTTGGAAAGATAATCTGTATTTCGGTTGGTTACTTTACGATCAAAGGAGATATTCGGAATTTCAGGGTAACTTCTTTTTTTGGGGATGAAAAAAGATCCTGAAAGATTTTAATAATCTGCTGAACAATCATTTCAATCAGCCTCAGCATCTTTTATGCGGACACAATGCTAAAGAATTTGATATACCATTTATCGCACGCCGAATGATTATCAACCAAATTGCAATTCCGGACAAACTGAATTTATTTGGCAAAAAACCATGGGAAATTCCGCATCTGGATACTTTAGAATTATGGAAGTTTGGTGATTATAAACACTTTACTTCTTTAAAATTACTGACTAAAATCCTCGGAGTTCCTTCTCCAAAAGGTGATATCGACGGAAGCCAGGTGGCACACGTTTTTTATGTAGAAAAAGACATTGACCGAATCGTAACCTATTGTGAAAAAGATACGATTGCTGTCGCGCAGATTTTCCTTCGCTTACGCAGGGAAGATTTATTGATTGAGGAAGAAATTATTCATGTATAGTTTATTTGAGATACTAAGCTACTAAGATTTTGAAATGCAAAATTTAAATGAACTTACATAACTTATATGGTTTAAAAAATGTTTCAAATGACACACGAGGAAATTTCAAATCTTAGGCTTGCTTCCCAAAAATTACACAAAACCAATGCTTATTCGCCAGAGGAAATTGTCAGGCATCTTGGTGCCATACAGGCTCAGGATTATGCAATGGCAAAATGGGCGATTGGTTCCAGGTGTGATGCTACTGAAAAGGAAATCGAAGAAGCCATTAATTCCGGAAAAATAATCCGTACCCATATTTTACGACCAACCTGGCATTTGGTTGCTGCAGAAGATATTTACTGGATGCTCGATCTTTCCGGACCACAGGTCAAACGTATTATTCTTGCCGAAACGAAAAAATATGGTTGTGACGAAAAAGAATTTGACAAGATTAACTCAGCAATAGAAAAAATATTGGCCGGAAACAATCATTTAACCCGGGAAGAAATCATAAAGGAATTGAATGTCAAAACGTTTTCCGGCGATTATAAATTAAGTCCTGTCCTGATCATGATGTATGCTGAATTAGATGGTTTAGTATGCAATGGCAAAATGAAAGGCAAAAAAATGACGTATGCGTTACTGGAAGAACGAGTTCCTAAACCAAAAAACAAATTAACCAAAGAAGAAGCTTTAGCTAAACTTGCACAACTTTATTTTGAAAGCCGTGGTCCGGCAACAGCCTCAGATTTTTCACATTGGTCCGGTTTTTCTGCAACAATTTGCAAATCCGTAATTAATACCATTTCGTTGCAATTGAACAGTTTCGCTATTGATAATCAGCAGTATTGGTTCGGAAAAAATTATTCTAATCCCGATAATTTCCGCGAAAGCATCCATTTTCTTGCTGCCTTTGATGAGTATTTGATTTCGTATAAAAACCGCGAATCTTCCATTTTATTAGAGCATCAAGCAAAAGCTTTTACCAAAAACGGCATTTTTAAACCTTCAATTGTAGAAAACGGAAAAGTAATCGGAACCTGGAAAAGAACCATCAAAAAAGATCATGTCAAAATTGAAACCGACTTTTTTAATCAAACCGAAATGAACAAAAAGCAACTACTTTTTGAAGGAATAAAATCTTTTGAAAATTATCTGGAAACGAAAATTTTTATTGAATAAAATTCATAATGATTTAAGTAACTCATTTGTTTTGACTGCGAAACTACTTTTGTAATGCTCTTTTATAATTAATAGAATTGTTAAGATTTTATTCTTTCAGAATGGTTTTGTTATATTTGAATTTAAATAGTAAAGCTTTTAATTATATCCTAACGAACTACTTACAAAAATAAATACTAAATGAAAAAATCAATAATTGCATTTTTATTCCTCTTAACGAATATCTACACTATGACCGCTCAGGAAGATCCTTATTTATGGCTGGAAGAAGTCGACGGAAAAAAAGCATTGGATTTTGTTGAAAAAGAAAACAAAGCCACGTTAGACGTTCTTACTAATCAAAGTGAATATCAAGATATCTACACTAAAAGTCTTGCTGTTTTAAACGATACAGATAAGATTGCTTACCCAGGAGTTTTTGGAGATTATATTTATAATTTTTGGCAAGATAGCGAGCATGTTAGAGGTATTTGGCGCAGAACAACCAAGAAAAGTTACTATAGTAAAAATCCTGTCTGGGAAACACTTTTAGATATTGATGCTTTGAGCAAACAAGATAATATTAAATGGGTTTATAAGGGTGCACAAGGTTTGTATCCAAAGTATGACCGCTTCTTAGTAAGCCTTTCTAATGGTGGTGGTGATGCTGTTGAGGTTAAAGAATTCGATGCAGTTACCAAGAAATTTATTCCAAATGGGTTTTCACTTCCAGAATCTAAAAATAGTGTCAGTTACTTTGATGCAAATACTTTAATTGTCGGAACCGATTTTGGCGAAGGAAGCATGACCTCTTCTGGTTATCCAAGAGTTGTTAAATTATGGAAAAGAGGAACCAAATTATCTGAAGCAAAAACAATATTTGAAGGAGATGTTGCCGATGTTTCGGATAATGGATACTTAATTCGGGATGGTGAAAAGAGTTATCTTTTTATTGGAAAAGGAGAAACATTTTACACCTCAAAATCTTTTGTAATGGTTAACGATAAATTGGTAAAACTGGATATTCCTGATGATGCTAATTTTAGTGCAATATTAAATAATCAGGCAATAATAAATTTAAAATCAGATTGGACAGTTAATGGCAAAACCTTCAAGCAAGGTTCTGCTATTAGCCTCAATTTTACTTCATTATTAAAAGGAGAAAAAGACTTGCAGCTTATTTATGAACCGGATGCTTACAGTAGCATTTCGGAAATTTCAAGTACCAAAAACTTTTTGTTAATGAACATTTTAAACAATGTAAAAAGTGAGCTTTATTCTTATTCTTACACAGATGGTAAATGGAATAGAGCCAAAACCAATGCTCCTGAATTTGGAACAATCGAAATCGTAGCAACTGATGAATTTGGTGATGATTACTATTTTAATTATCAAAACTTCCTCACTCCTACTTCTTTATTTAGTGCTAATGCAAAAAACAATACAGTTCAAAAGGTAAAATCCCTTTCTGCATATTTTGATGGCAGCAAGTACAAAGTGGAACAATTTAAAATGAAATCGAAAGATGGTGAAATGATTCCATATTTTGTGATTGCGGGAAAAAACATTAAATATGACGGAAATAATCCAACTCTACTAAATGCTTATGGTGGATTTGAAGTTTCAGAACAACCTTTTTATTCTGGCGTTATCGGCCAAGCCTGGTTAGACAAAGGAGGCGTTTTTGTATTAGCAAACATTCGAGGTGGTGGAGAATTTGGACCAAAATGGCATCAGGCAGGATTGAAAGAAAAAAGGCAAAATATTTACAATGATTTTCATGGAATTGCCGAAGATTTAATTACAAAAAAAATTACATCCAGTAAACATTTAGGCATTATGGGAGGCAGTAATGGTGGATTACTTATGGGAGTTGCTTTTACCCAGCGTCCTGATTTATACAATGCAGTTGTATGTCAGGTTCCGTTGTTAGATATGAAACGTTATAACAAATTATTAGCCGGAGCAAGCTGGATGGGTGAATATGGAGACCCTGACACTAGTGATTGGGATTTTATTAAAAAGTATTCCCCTTATCAAAACGTAAATAAAGGCACCAAATATCCGGAAGTATTCTTTATGACTTCTACCAGAGATGATCGTGTTCATCCGGGTCATGCCAGAAAAATGGCTGCTAAAATGATTGATATAGGTGATAAAATTTACTATTACGAAAATACTGAAGGCGGACATGGCGGCTCTTCAACCAACGAGCAAAGAGCTAAATTTTATGCTTTATATTATTCCTATTTATGGAAAAAACTAAAAGTATAATGCACATATTAACGAATAGAAACATTTACCGCAGATTGGCAGATTATTTAATTTAAAATCTACTAATCTGCGGTTTATTATTTTCTTCTAAAATAATTACATTTACAAAAAAAATAATTTATGGTATTAAGCAGATTTTGGTTGACGATTTTTATTTCTTCAATTGTCTTTATTGTGGTGAGTTTATTTACTGCGAATACCTATACGATTGATTCTGTTTTGAATGGAAAGAAGGATGATCCCATTTTGGTTTCTGAAAAATACATTGAACAACTTCCCGCTTTCATCAAAGACAGCATTAAAACTGCTCCGGAGCAAACCATGATTGTCAACCGTGACACCCTAAATTCTGACACGACTTATGTTTACAAAAACAAGACTGTAAAAATCTACAGCGGTCTTCAAAAATCAGATGGTTTATTGCCAACCTGTAAAAATACTCTCGTTGATTTAATTCTGCCATTGATTGCCTATCTGGCTTTCTTCTGTGGGTTAATGGAACTTTTAATCGTTTCGGGAGCTTCCGGAAATTTAGCTAAAGTCCTGAGTCCGGTATTTGTAAAAGTGTTTCCAACTATTCCTAAAAATCACCCTTCGATATCGTACATGACCTTAAACTTTGCTGCAAATTTCTTAGGATTGGATTCGGCTGCAACACCATTTGGACTCAAGGCCATGGAGAGTTTACAGGAGATAAATCCCGAAAAAGACAAAGCGAGTGATGCACAGATTATGTTTATGTGCCTTCACGCTTCGGGTTTAACTTTGATTGCGACTTCGATTATTGGGTATCGTGCTGCAGCCAACGCCAGCAATCCTGCTGATGTAATGCTGCCTTGTATTATTACATCATTTATCGGAACCATTGCTGCTTTCCTGATTGTGGGAGTAAAACAAAAAATCAATTTTAAAAGCGCTTCGCTGCTTATTGGTTTAATGACCTTAATTTCGGCTATTATTGGATTATTGATGTATGTGAACCATCTGGATTTAATTGGAAAAAACTATTTCACTTCTAACCTATCGGGATTAATATTAATTGCAATAATCGCTTTCACTCTGATCTTTTCATTTACCCATGAAAAAAAATTCAAAGAAGCCGAAACGACTGTTTTTGACACTTTTGTAACAGGAGCTAATAACGGCGTTAAAACCGGAGTTACTATTTTTCCTTATGTTTTGGGAATGCTGGTTGCGATTTCGTTATTCAGAAATAGCGGTTTGTTCGAAATTATCAGTGATGCTATCGGATTTATCTTTTCTAATATGGGAGTGAGCAAAGAAATTACTAATGCACTACCTGTAGCCATGCTGCGCCCTTTCAGCTCTGCGGGATCGAGAGGATTTTTGATTGATTCGATGAATACTTTTGGCGCCGATTCCTTAACGGCAAGACTGAGCAGTATTTTCCAGTGCAGCGCCGAAAGTACGTTTTATGTGATCGCGGTTTACTTTGGTTCGGTAAATATTAAAAATACACGCTATGCTCTTGGTACAATGCTTTTGGTGGATTTGATTTGTGTGATTACGGCTATTTTTGTGGCGACCTGGTTTTTTTAAAATTTGGAGATTTTAAATATGAAAATTAAACATCTTTTTATCTTATTGATTCTCGCAAGCTGTCATAAAGAACAGAAAAAAAGTCTGATTGCAGATGTAAATTCTGCTGAAGCAAAAGAACTTCCCACTGTTACTGATAAACCAGAAACAGAAGAAAATATATTACGAACAGATACCATTTTCCTTTCAAATGAAAAAAATGCCGAATTCACTCATATTCTGGCAAATTTGACAGAACTGAAAGCCGATAAGGACAGTATCCTAACATCGAAATTCAGACTTGATTTTTATCAGAATAAAACCAAAATCACGTCTTCAAGAATCACTATTACCAATTACGAGAAAGGTGCCCAATGGGGAGGATCTTCAGGTTTGACTAATGCATCAGGCAAAAATTCTTCTTTTATACAAATTGGTTTTGGATATCCTGCCTGCGGTTATACGCATGAAAATTATCTGTACTATTTGAAAAACCATAATTTACAGCTTGTTCATCAATGGCAATCGATGTCAGACAGCGGTTGGGGAACGTGGACTGAATTTGTAAGCAATGCATCAGGAAAAGATCCTGAAAGTTTTTATTGCAAGACAGTTTCATTTGAACCCGGAGATGATAGCAATGAAGATTCCGGAATTGTAACCTATTCTGATTCCATTTCATTTTTGCTAAACGGAACTCATTGGAAAAAGAAACTTCTTTCAGCAAAAGATAAACCTTATTTTGAAAAGAAGATGAGCTTTAATGAGTTTCATAACCAACAATAAACTCCGAAACACTTATAATTCAAATTCTTTCTTAGGTAAATAATTTTTAACTTTGCCAAAAAACCAAGAAATGATTGATTTTATATACCAGGATCCTTATCCTATTCTAAAGGATGAAACTCAATATCGCAAAATTACTTCAGATTTTGTAAAAGTGGAACAATTTGGAGAACGTGAAGTTTTAACCGTTGACCCAAAAGGATTAGAATTATTAGCCGAAGAAGCTTTAACAGATGTTTCGTTCATGTTGAGAACAACACATTTACAAAAGCTAAGAAATATTCTCGACGATCCGGAAGCAACAGATAATGATCGTTTTGTGGCTTATAATTTACTTCAAAATGCTTCAGTGGCTGCCGAAGGGCAATTGCCAAGCTGTCAGGATACCGGAACTGCAATCGTTATGGCCAAAAAAGGCGAAAGCATTTTTACCGGTGCTGATGATGCTGAATGGTTAAGCAAAGGAATTTTCAACACCTACCAAAAACGTAATTTGAGATATTCGCAGATTGTACCGATTTCGATGTTTGAAGAAAAGAATTCTGGTTCAAATCTTCCGGCACAAATTGATATTTATGCTAAAAAAGGAACTTCATATGAATTTCTATTCATGGCAAAAGGAGGCGGATCTGCCAATAAAACCTATTTGTACCAACAAACAAAATCATTATTAAACGACAAATCTCTTGATGCTTTCATTCGTGCAAAAATCAAAGATTTGGGAACTTCTGCCTGTCCTCCCTATCATTTGGCTTTGGTAATCGGCGGAACTTCTGCGGAAGCAAATCTGGCTACGGTTAAAAAAGCATCTGCAGGTTATTTCGACAATCTCCCTACTTCAGGAAATATGGCCGGTCAGGCATTCCGTGATTTAGAGTGGGAAGAACGTGTTCAGAAAATCTGTCAGGAAAGCGAAATCGGAGCTCAGTTTGGCGGAAAATATTTTACGCATGATGTTCGTGTGATCCGTTTGCCACGTCACGCAGCTTCCTGCCCGGTTGGATTAGGCGTTTCGTGTTCTGCAGATAGAAATATTAAAGGAAAAATTACAAAAGACGGAATCTTCCTTGAACAGTTAGAAACGAATCCAAAACAGTTTTTACCGGAAACAGCACCACATTTAGAAGCTCCGGTTGAAATCGATTTAGATCAGCCAATGGCCGATATTCTAGCAAAACTATCACAATACCCTATCAAAACTCGTTTAAAACTGAACGGAACTGTTATTGTGGCACGTGATATTGCGCATGCAAAGATTAAAGAATTATTAGACGCCGGAAAACCAATGCCGGAATACTTTAAAAATCACCCGGTTTATTATGCAGGGCCTGCAAAAACTCCTCAAGGAATGGCTTCAGGAAGTTTTGGACCAACAACAGCCGGTCGTATGGATGTGTATGTGGATGAATTTCAAAAACATGGCGGAAGTATGGTGATGCTGGCCAAAGGAAACCGTACGAAACAAGTTACGGATGCCTGCAACAAATACGGCGGATTCTATTTGGGTTCAATCGGAGGTCCGGCCGCTATTTTGGCTCAGGACAATATCTTAAAAGTAGAAGTAGTTGATTTTGAAGAATTAGGAATGGAAGCTGTTCGAAAAATCACTGTAAAAGATTTCCCAGCATTTATCATTACAGATGATAAAGGAAATGATTTCTTTGAGAATCTGTAAAGCTTAGTTTAATTACAGATTAACTTTTTATAATACCGTAAATTCATAATTCTATTGAATTTACGGTATTTTTATATCCTAAAAGCACATTTACTATCCCAACCATGAATCAAATAATACCAGGAAGCTGATAAGTTCAGTTTCGTGTTTTTATTTTGCGCAAAGTAGTAATTCATGCATTTTGGGAAAATCACTTCTCTATTCTTTATTCTCAATTTTTTCTTATTCCAGTCAAATTTCGCGGGATTAAATTCTTTAGGCAAACCAATTATATTTCCATTACTATCAATTTCTAAGCGTGTATCTTTATGTATTACATCTGCACTGGTCAGAAATAGAAATGATATTAAAATAAAAAATGTTTTCATTTAATTTTGTGTTTTGAAAATACCCAATATTAAGGAATAAGCGAAAAGATTCTTTTAAAACCTCATCTCAGGAATTTCCCCCTCAATTATCAAATCAGCTTCCGTTGAAGCAATGATATGTTCGACAGAAATACCTGGCGCTCGTTCTAAGAGCTTAAAACCCTTTTCTGTTACTTCGAGAACCGCAAGTTCCGTTACGACCTTTTTAACGCAGCCTACGCCGGTTAATGGCAAAGTACATTTTTTCAGGATTTTTGATTCTCCTGCTTTGTTCACGTGCATCATGGCAACGATAATATTTTCGGCAGAAGCCACCAAATCCATGGCGCCTCCCATTCCTTTTACCATTTTGCCCGGAATTTTCCAGTTGGCAATATCACCGTTTTCAGAAACTTCCATAGCGCCCAGAATTGTTAAATCAACCTTTTGGCTTCGGATCATTCCGAAACTAAAAGCCGAATCAAAAAACTCGCTCCGGGAAGCGTAGTGATCGTTTGCTTTCCCGCATTGATAATATCGGCATCTTCTTCTCCCGCAAAAGGAAAAGGCCCCATTCCCAAAACTCCATTTTCACTTTGAAACTCAACAGAAATATCATCTCTTACGTAATTCGCCACCAAAGTCGGAATCCCGATACCAAGATTGACAAAATAACGGTCTTTAACTTCCTTTGCAATTCGTTTTCCTATATCTTCCTTACTAAGTGCCATAATTAATGTGTCAAATTTTTAAATGTGCCAATAAGTCAATTTGATAATTAGATAATTTTAAAACATGCGTAAAGAATTATCTAATTGACAAATTATCTTATTATCTAATTCTTCTGTCGTACTGTTTGTTGTTCGATTCTCTTCTCAAACTTTTCTCCCTGAAAAATACGCTGCACCATAATTCCGGGAATATGAATTTGATTCGGATCCAGAGTTCCAACAGGAACTAATTCTTCGACTTCAGCAATCGTAATTTTTGCTGCACCTGCCATACAGGCATTGAAGTTTCTGGCTGTTCCTTTGAAAATCAGGTTTCCGGCTTCATCTCCTTTCCATGCTTTTACAATGGCAAAATCGGCTTTAAAAGCTTCTTCCATAATATGCATTTTACCGTTGAATTCACGTACTTCTTTTCCTTCAGCGACTTCTGTTCCATAACCTGCGGGAGTAAAGAAAGCAGGAATTCCGGCCTGGGCTGCACGGCATTTTTCTGCCAAAGTTCCCTGTGGTGTGAGTTCAACCTCAAGTTCACCCGAAAGCATCTGACGTTCGAACTCCGCATTTTCACCAACATAAGAGGAAATCATCTTTTTGATTTGTTTCTTCTGAAGAAGCAATCCTAAACCAAAATCGTCAACACCTGCATTATTGGAAATACAGGTTAAATCTGAAATTTGGGTTTTAACTAAGGCTGCAATGGTATTTTCAGGAATTCCGCAAAGACCAAATCCGCCAAACATGATGGTCATTCCGGATTCGATACCTGTTATAGCTTCCTGGACATTGTTTACTTTTTTTGTAATCATAACAAACTGTCTTTATTACTGAGTAGTTTTGATAAAAATAAGATTTTTAGATTGAATTATAACGATTTCGTAAAAATAAATCTAAATACATCAAAAAAATATCCTTTTGTGTTTATCTACTTTAAGATATCAACAAAAGGATATTTTCATATTTAAAAAAAGCTAAAACTATAGTTCGAACTCATCTGTATTTTGTTCTGTCTGAGTGGAATCTTTTACCACAGCAGCAGGTCTGGTATAGCAATCTACTTTAATGGAAAGATTTGCCGGACGTTCAAATTCTGCTTTTGAAACCTGAAGTGCCGGATCAGCATAACATTTTTTCATAAAGTAAGCCCAAACCGGCAATGCAGCTGTAGCTCCCTGACCATAAGTTAAACTTTTGAAACGTGCTGAACGGTCTTCACAGCCTACCCACACTCCGGTAACCAGATTTGGAACCATTCCCATAAACCATCCATCAGACTGGTTTTGTGTTGTACCGGTTTTACCCGCAATAGGATTTGTAAACATATATGGATAACCTGTCCAGCGATTGTCTCCGTTACCTCCGCCCTGCGTACGCAAACGTGCACCCGAGCCTGTTTCTGTAACTCCCTGAAGCAACTTGATTACAGCAAACGCTATATCTTTATTTAAAACGTCATGCGATTCTGGAATTGGTTCATAAATAACCTCCCCGCTTTTATTCTCAATACGGCTTAAAAACTGAGGTTTTACATACACACCCTGATTTGCGAATGTACTGTATGCGGCAACCATATCTTCAACAGTAATATCAACAGCTCCTAATGCGATGGAAGGCTGCACCGGAATTTCAGTTTTAACACCTAATTTTCGTGTAAGTTCTACAACAGCTTCCGGACTTGTTCTGTCAATTAATTTTGCAGAAACGGTATTGATTGAAGCTGCTAAAGCTTGTTTTAAAGTAACCATTCCGCGATATCTGTAATCAGAGTTTCTTGGCTCCCAATCCTCTGTTACGTGATGGCGTCCTTTGCGAATCATAAACGGTCCGTCTAAAATAGAATCACAAGGAGACATATTCAATTGCTCAATAGCTGTCGCATACACAAATGGTTTAAAAGTAGATCCTACCTGTCTTGCTCCCTGCCCTACGTGATCGTATTGGAAATATTTATAATTGATTCCGCCAACCCATGCTTTAATTGCACCTGTTTGTGGTTCCATCGCCATTAAGCCCGACTGCAAAAAGTGTTTGTAATAACGAATAGAATCCAATGGTGTCATGGTAGTATCGCGCTCTCCTTTCCAGGTAAAGACTCTCATTTTTGTTTTTACCTTGAAAGATGCAATAATATCATCTTCACTCTTATCCATTTCCTTCATCTGAGCCCAACGAACAGAATTCTTCATAGCCTGCATCATGATTCTGTCGGTTTCAGCTTTTGTAATATTTACGAAAGGAGCATTTTTATTGGTCTTCATTTCAATAAAAAACTGCTGTTGCAAATTTTTCATGTGTTCTGCAACCGCCTCTTCGGCATGGGCCTGCATTCTTGAATCAATAGTGGTGTAGATTTTTAAACCATCTTTATAAATATCATAATCAGATCCATCCGGTTTTTTGTTGTCTGCCATCCACTTTTTCATATAATCACGAAGATATTCCCTGAAATAAGTTGCCATACCCTCACGGTGGCTTTCTAATTTAAATTTCAAAGCTATTGGTAATGCCTTATATTTTTCTTTTTGAGCCTCCGTAATCATCTTGGCTTTCACCATTTGGCCCAATACCACATCACGACGGTTTTTAACTCCTTCAGGATTTCGCAACGGATTGTAAAGAGATGAATTATTAAACATTCCAACTAAAATTGCTGATTCGTCTATAGTTAAGTCCTTAGGATCTTTAGAAAAATAGGTTTGAGCAGCTGAACTTACCCCAACTGCGTAATTACCAAAATCATATACATTACAGTACATCGCCAAAATTTCATTTTTGGTATATTGTCTTTCCAGACGAATGGCAATAATCCACTCTTTTATTTTTTGTACTATTCTAAAAGGCAGAAAGCTGGACCCTCCACGGTGAAATAACTGTTTTGCTAATTGCTGGGTTATGGTACTGGCTCCTCCGTTAGTTCCCAGAGAAAAAGCTGCACGCAAAGTTCCACGTCCATCAATACCGGAATGTTCATAAAAACGAGCATCTTCCGTAGCAACCAAAGCATCTACCAGATTTTTTGGTAAGTCTGAATATTTAAGCTGCGATCTATTGGTTTTAAAATACTTTCCAATTACCACTCCGTCAGAGGAAATGATTTCAGTAGCCAGATTAGAATCCGGGTTTTCTAAATCTTCAAAAGAAGGCATCGAACCAAAAAGCCCCCATGACGCAAATAGAAAAAAGGCCAAAACACCTAATAATCCATAAGCAAAGATTCTCCAGAATTTTTTTTGATAGTATTTAATATCCTTTGTACTGTTTGTTTGATTGTTTTTTTTAGCAGCCATAACTATTTCTGATCTTTTTGTTCTATTCTAAAACCTACATCTGTAATACCTTCTAATTCCTGAACTCCCGGGATTTTTCCTGATTGTCTTACGGCTTGTTTGATGTGCACCTTGTATTTGCCCCTAAACTTAACATTTTCTCTTAAATACAGTTTGCTTTCTTTAATATCCGAAAAACCATTTCCTAAAAGCGTTCCGTCAGGATTTGCCATTTGATATTCTAATGTATCAACTTTCGTAAATCCGTTTGGCATTTCGATAGCTACAATTAAAAACAAATTACTGAAAGGATAATTGTTGTTGTCACGCACATTTACAAATAAATCGTATCGTTTTGTGGAGTCTAAAACCGGCAGATCGAAGGTTACAATGCTGTCTTTGTGCCAGGCACTTCCAACGGATTTGTACTCATCAAATACTCTTTTTTTATCACATGAAAAAAGAAGTATAGCTGCCAAAAAAAGAATTCCGCTATTTTTTATTCTCATTTTTAGTAATAATTATGGGTTTTCTTGGTTCAGCTGGTTTATTCTCATTTGAATTTGGCTTATTCGCATTGTTTTTATTCGAATTATGCTTTTTCTTATGATTTTGCTTATTTGGGTTATTTGGTTTAATCAAATTGTTACCATTGTTCGCATTATTATTTCCGGCAGGTTTCGCGTTATTGGTATTTTTTTCCTGAAGTGGTGGTTTCTGTGGAGCACCAACAGTAGCCGCTTCAGCATTTGGTTTACGTTTGCGGTTTGGTTTTTTCTTCTTTTTAGGCTGGTCAAAACGGGTTAAACTTTCCTGACCCATTGCATTATTAAAGTCTTTTTCAGGTTCTAAAGTTACTTCTATAGCGAAATCTTCCAAAGAAGAAACTTTGTTTTTTTGTTTGTTTTCGGCAATAATTTCCTTTACCTGATCTATTTTCAAAACATGCCAGTTTGCAAAATTATTAGTATAAGCAAACCACATTAATCCTTTAAAAATATCCTGTTTCTGACAAACTGCATCACCTTTTTCCGTAATAAGTTTAGTATCATAATCCGGAAAATCTTTTAATGCGTCCATGTAAGTATCTAACTCATAGTTTAAACAGCATTTTAGTTTCCCGCATTGTCCTGCTAATTTTTGCGGATTCAATGATAACTGCTGGTAACGAGCCGCCGATGTATTGACACTTCTGAAATCTGTTAACCAGGTCGAACAGCAAAGTTCTCTTCCGCAAGAACCGATTCCGCCTAAACGGGCTGCTTCCTGACGAAAACCCACCTGTTTCATCTCAACTCTCGTACTAAATTCTTTAGCAAAATCTTTTATCAGCATTCTAAAATCGACACGGTCATTTGCTGTATAATAAAATGTTGCTTTTGACCCATCGCCCTGGAATTCAATATCCGAAATTTTCATTTCTAATTTATGCTGAATTGCCAGTTCACGTGCACGAACTTTCATTGGTTCTTCACGATCACGTGCCACAGACCAGATATCGATATCTTTCTGAGATGCTTTTCTGTAAATTTTAGGTACTTCGTTACTATCCGGATTTACTCCCTTTTTCTTCATTTGAATTTTAACCAATTCTCCTGTCAAGGTAACAATTCCGATATCATGTCCTGGCGATGCAACAGTTGCTACAATATCACCAATACTTAAAGTTAATTTTTCTGTATTTCTAAAAATTCCTTGCGTCCGTTTTTAAAACGAACCTCAACACAATCGAAAATTGCTTCTCCATTAGACGGACTCATGTTTGAAAGCCAGTCAAAAACCGTTAATTTATTGCAGCTGTCGGTGCCGCAAGTCCCATTATTTTTACAACCTTTTGGTGCGCCGCCATCTGAGGTTGAACAACTTGTACATGCCATAATTATATATGTAGTGTTGCAAAAGTGCAACTTAAGTTCATAAACGTTTGATCGGTAAAGATAGTATTTTTTTTAGTTTGCATTTTATGGATTAAAACTAAAGGGTTGTTAAATAAATATCACTCTTTATTTTTCTCCCTTATTTCATAATTCAGCTATCAAGTCTCTTTAGGTTTATGATATTTTTGTTTAAAAATTGTATTCTGCATGTTTTATGGGTTAAAATGTAATTTTTAATTTTTATCCTGAAATATATTTGTGAGTTTTATGTTTTATCTTACAGCATCGTTTGTGAAGTCCATAATTACAAACAAAATATGAGTTGAAACTAAACTTTAATTTTTTTAAAATATATTCAAATGCAAACACAAAACCAGATTGAAAATTTCCTTTTTCAGGGAAAATTTGACGAGGCCAGAGAATCTTTAAATAACGGAGAAAAATTTAATGAACAATATCTTAAAAACAATTTTTCTCAAATCTCAGCCAAAATAATTGAAGCCAAAGAAATTGATTTTATAGAAAAATTAATAAAAGCCGGCATTATCGAAACTGATATTTACGAGCTGGACAGTTTTGACAAATCGATTTTTGCTCCTTTGAGCCTTTATTTGAAAGATGACGAAGAATCGATTTCTTTTTTCAAAGAAATAATGTCAAAAATGGATAATCTGAATGACGAAATAAGCGATCAGACTTTGCTGGGATATTTCCTTGAAAAAGGTATTTCTCCAAAAATAGTCAAAATCCTGATTGATGATTTCGGTGCAAATACACAATATAAAAACAATGCCGGCGAAAATTTAATCTTCAAAACAATAAATACTTATGGTTTAGATACCGAGAAAGTAAAAGAATACATCAAATCGCTTCTTGAAAGTGGAGTTGACATTAACGAAAAAAACATTGTTGGCGCTACTCCGCTTATATCAGCGGTTAAAAGAAATAAAAAAAGAATTGATTCTATTCTTACTTGAAAATGGTGCGGATGCAAACGAAACAGACAATCAGGATAACACTGCTTTTTATTACGCTGTTGCGGAGCAGTTTTCTTATGACATGTACGATGCTTTAGCGTCATTTTCTTCACCTGATTTTAATATTGTGAACAAAGACGGCCGGACATTATTGACTAATTTTATCATTTCTGTTTCTGGTTCGGAAAGTGATATCAGGTTTTTAGAGAGATTGTTGTCTGATGGCGCTGATGTAAACTTTTGTGCACAATATTACGGGCAGCCCAAATCGGGAATTGATTTTATTGTCGAAAAGAAATCAGACATTCTGAAATCAGTTTTAGAAAATGTTTCTTTGGATGTGAATGAACAAGACAATCAGGGCAATACCATTTTACATAAAGTCTGCGCTTACAACATCAACTATGATGCAGAAATGGCAAAAGAAACCTACCGAAAAGTAAAATTACTATTAGAACAGGGAGCCGATATTTCGATTACTAATGATAAAGATGAAACTGCCTTAATGCTTGCTTCAGGAGATAATCTGAAAATTAAAACGGTAGAACTTTTGATGAAACAATAAACTTAAAATTCTCATACATGTCAATGTCATTTATAATTGCCTGCGAAAACGGGAACAGAAAAATAGCCGAATTGCTTCTTCAGAATAAAGAAGTAGATGTAAAATATACGGACGAAAAAGGAAGAACCGCAATTCATTATGCCGCTCACAGAGGGTATCTGGATATTGTAAAAATCCTGACCGAAGACGGGGCCGATATTAATTACGAAGACCATCAGGGAGAAACACCTTTGTATTTTGCCTGTCTTCAAAAACAGAAACAAACCGCTTTATATCTTTTAGAAAATGGTGCAGAAATTACCAAAAACGACAAATACGGAAACAGCCTTTTGCATTTAGTCGTTCAGACAGCTCAAATTGAAATTGCAACAAAGTTGCTTGAAGCCGGAATTGACGTTAATTTACTGAACAACAACGGAGAAACTCCATTATTATTGGCCTCTGCAAAATTAAACCGTGAAATTATCCAATTGCTTTTAGATAAAGGAGCTGATATTAATGTAACAGATAAACAAGGAAATACGCCTTTGTTATACGCTTGTTATACCAAATCAATTCCGATGGTGACCTTGCTTTTGGATAATGGTGCAGCAATAAATCACATGAATCATTCGGGAGAAAATGCGCTTTTAATTGCTTGTTATGAAACGAACCGAATGTTGGCGAAAGTATTAGTCGAAAGAGGCGCAGATGTTTTCACTTCAAACAATAATGGCTATTCACCTATTTGGTACGCCTGCGCGAATAACCAAAAGGAGATTGTTTCCTTGTTTTTAGAAAACGGAGTTGATGTTAATTACAGCAAACCTGTCGCTCAGGACACTTCTTCTATGAACGACTACCTTGATTGGATTGTTAGTGCGACTACTATTTCGAATGACTCTGGCTTTACACTTAACAGTTCTTATACATATGGCGGAGAAAGTTTGTTGCATGTTGCCACCAAAAAAGGTAATTTAAGTATGGTAAAATTATTGGTTGAAGCCGGGGCAAACATCAACATTCAGGACGAATCCGGAAATACGCCTTTGCATTACAGCGCAGCCAACGGAAAAAAAGATGTGGTAAAATATTTATTGGAAAACAAAGCCGATGCTTCAATTGTAAACGTAAAAGAACAAAAAGCGATTGATTATTCAAACGTGAAAGGTTTTAATGAAATCACAGAACTAATTCTGAAATATGCACCTTCGGGAACGGTTGTAACACCAATTCAGAAAGAAGAACCGCAAAAAACAGATTCAGGAAATGCTATGGAAGCAAAGAAAAAAGCATTACTGGATTTAAAAGAACTTTTAGATGCCGGAATTCTGACTTCGGAAGAATTTGAAAGCGAGAAAAGCAAAATATTAAAAGGATAAATAATAAACAGAATTAAAAATGAAAAAAATCTTAAATACTGCTATCTTATTTCTAGTAGTAATCGCGGGAAGTCTAATTTGTACTTCCTGCAGCAATTTATCACCCGAGAAAACTTTTGATATTGCAGTTTTAAATTCGAATTTGTTATCCCGATTTGGCGGCAAAGAAATCAGCAATAAGCTGGAATCTGAGCCTCAGGTTTATGATGAAAACCAAAAAAAGATGATTCCTTCTTCTTATCAGGATGCTTTTAAATACGATATCTCAAATTTAGAAATTCAATTGAAAAAAATTAATGAAATAACAGAAGACGATGATAATAAAGATCTTCTTCAGGCTTCAAAAGATTTATTTTCTTATGTAATTGCTAAACAAAAAGAAGGTTATTTACCAATTGCTAAAATGAAGGATGAAAAGCGTTCACCAGAACAAATTCAAAAAGCAATAGCTGATTTTGATGCTGCAACTCAAACTGAAGCTGATTCTAAATTTGCTAAACTAATGGCTGTAGGAAAAGCCTATGCCGAAAAGCATCATATTGATGCAAAATTTGGCATTTAATAATAAGCGGAAGATTTAATCTCATCATAAAAACAAAAATTCCCTGACATGAGTAAGAAATATTTCTTAGCTATTATAACAATACTCCTGCTTAATCTATTAAATAGCTGTAATAAAGATTCTAAAACGAATAAAAAATCACCGGAAGCAGAAGTTGTCGATTTAAAAGAGATTCCCGAAGTCGAAGAACCTGCTATCGAAGTCAAAAAGAATCTTGCCGATTTTATACCTAAAAACCATGTGCCTTTTGACACAATTTACGGCGATCTGAATAAAGACGGATTAGAAGATTGTGTATTAATTATAAAAGGTACAGATAAAAGTAAAATTATTACACATGAATATCGGGGTAAATTAGATCGAAATCGCAGAGGAATTATGGTACTTCTAAATAAAAAAGGCGGCTACGAATTAGCGGTTAAAAATTATAATTGTTTTTCTTCAGAAAACGAAGATGGCGGTGTTTATTATGCCCCTGAACTCGACTTTCAAATCGATAAGAACAAACTATTTATTAACTACAGTCACGGCAGATATGGATATTGGTCTTATACATTTAGGCTTCAAAATAATGATTTAGAGTTGATTGGTTACGATGGAAGCAGTAACCGTGGACCAATTGTTCTCACTGAGATCAGTATCAATTTCCTGACACGCAAAAAAATCGTAAACCAAAACATCAATGAAAACACTTATGATGACGATGAAATTTTTGAGAAAAAAGAAACTAAAATCAGTAGAACAAAACTGATTAAGTTGTCTGAAATTGAAGATTTTGATGAACTTGATTTTTCCAGCGAATAAAAATAAAAACCCTATTCTGTAGCCATACAAAATAGGGTTTGCTTTTAAAGTATAGTATTACGTTTCCTTAACGGTAATAATTTTAACCGGACAAGCTTTTGCGGCCAGTTCACAGCTTTCTGCAATTCCATGATTTGGTGATTTTAAAGTAAAAAAGCCTTTCGAATTCTGCGAATGAAGTAAAACAGATTTTCCGTCTTTTTTTGACATTTGAAAATGAACCGGATCCATTTCCACACAATAATTACAGCCGATGCATTTGTCTCTTTGTAAAGTGATGATTACCATTACGCCTCAACAATTTTATAGAGTTTGTCCGACATTCTGATTCTAAATGGCAATTTAAAAGTACAATCGTCACCTTTTGTTGCTTTTTCTGCGGTAAAATCATTCACAAACATTTCGTCGATAATCATTTCCTCAGCTCCGGTACTTGGTCCGGTTACCAGTATTTTATCACCTAATTTTATATCGTAAGCTTCTATTTTAAATTGCCCAACTTTGGCTTTTGGAAAATAATGTGTTCCTTTTCCAACGTAAATTTTCTTCTGAGTTGCTGCTGAACCCGAAATACTGCTCCATTCTCCCAATTCCTGACCCAGATAATAACCTGACCAGAAGCCACGATTGTAAACCGTATTTAAAGCTTCCATCCAAACTGTTGTTTTCTCTTTCGAGAAAGTACCTTCGTAATAGGAATCGATAGCTTTGCGATAGGTTTTAATAACTGTTGCCACGTATTCGGGTGCTCTTCCTCGTCCTTCGATTTTCAAAACCCGAATTCCGGAATCAATTACCTGATCCAGAAAATCCAATGTACACAAATCTTTTGGCGACATCATGTATTCATTATCCAATTCTATTTCAAAACCAGTTTCCTGATCGATAACGGTATACTTTTTTCGGCAGTTTTGCTTGCAGGCACCACGATTCGCAGAGGAATTATGCGAATGCAGGCTCAAATAACATTTTCCCGAAACCGCCATACATAAAGCACCGTGACCAAAGATTTCGATTTCTACCAAATTTCCGTTAGGTCCTTTGATCTGTTCTTTTTCAATTTGTTCTGTGATTTTCTTTACCTGACGCAAACTCAATTCACGGCTTAAAACCATCGTATCGGCAAATAAACTATAGAATTTAATGGTTTCGATATTAGTTATATTCAATTGGGTTGAAATATGAACTTCCATTCAAATCGATCTTGCCATAGTAATTACAGCCTGATCTGATGCAATTACTGCCGTAATATTCGCATCTTTGGCTTTATTCAATAATGTTTTCACGACCGATAAATCATGATCATAAATAATAGTGTTTAAAGTCAGATAACTTCGAACGTTTTTGGCCTCACAACGATTAGCGATTTCTTTTAAATCTTCAATTGTAAAATTAACCGTCGATCTTGCACGCATGTTGAGTTGCTCAACACCAAAATATACAGAATCACAGCCATTATCTAAAGCAGCCTGAAGCGACTCAAAATTTCCTGCAGGAGCCATGAGTTCGATTTTGTTGTTAATTGTCATTTTTGATTTTATTATTCAAATGATATGTTTTCTGAAGCTAGTCGTCTAACAAATGACAAAAATAATGTGGGTATAGATTAGATTCCTATGATTTATATCATAGTCTATATTTAAAATTTATTTGTAGTAACTAAAATAGCCCACAGTTGAAACTGTGGGCTATGTTATAAAATATTGTGGTATTTTTTATCATTACAGATAGTCGAATTTCCAAACCCGTAAGATTATAGGCATACATCCATAATTTGGGAAAAGAATGAGACATTGTAAATTAGGGTTTTAAAAACCGCTAATTTACAATTTTATACAATTTATCCGATAATCTGATTCTGAATGGAACTTCAAAAGTAACTTTATCTCCCATTTTAGCAAATTGAGCCTCTGCTCCATTTACAATTAATTTTTCTAATACCAATTCCTGTTCACCGGTTGTTGGTCCTGAAATTAAAATTTTGTCGCCTGCATTCAGTTCGTTATTTTCAACTGTAAATTGTCCTACCTGCGCTTTGACGTAATAATGCTCTGCTTTTCCAAGCAATACTTTTTTGATTTTTACCTTTTGGCGAATATCTGCGCTTTTTTGTGCAGTTGCTAAAGCAGTTTCTGGCAAGTCTCCAGAATGCTTGAATTTCAAATTTTCTGATTTTCCTTTTCTGAAAACTTTATTTCCTACCTGTTTTCCGGCCCTTAATCTTACCTGATCCACCAAAGGCATATTTACAACTTCAAGACACTCCGCAGAACAGCAGTTTTGCATAGCGGCTTTACATTTATCACACTGAATAAACAATAAATGGCAGCCATCGTTTTCACAATTGGTATGATTATCACAAGGTTTTCCGCATTGATGGCATTGCGAAATGATATCGTCTGTAATTCTTTCGCCTAAGCGATTATCAAACACAAAGTTTTTCCCGATGAATTTGCTTTCCAGCCCTTCTTCCTTTAGCTGTTTCGCATAGTTGATGATTCCGCCTTCTAATTGATAAACGTTTTTAAATCCCTGATGTTTGAAGTACGCACTGGCTTTTTCGCAGCGAATTCCCCCGGTACAATACATGACCAGATTTTTTATCTTCTTTATGGTCTTTAAGCTGTTCGTTGATAATTGGCAAACTCTCCCTAAAAGTTTCAACATCCGGAGTTATAGCACCTTTAAAATGTCCCACTTCACTTTCGTAATGATTTCTAAAATCGACTACAATTGTATTTGGATCATCAAGAATTTCGTTGAATTCCTTAGCTTTCAGATGAACACCTATGTTAGTTACATCAAAAGTATCGTCATTTAGACCGTCAGCAACAATTTTATCACGCACTTTGATTGTGAGTTTCAAAAACGAATGATCATCGTGTTCGACAGCTTCGTTCAGACGTATGCCTTTCATGAAATCGTAAACTTCCAAAGTCGCTCTAAAAGCTTCCAAATTTTCTTCCGGAATATTCATTTGAGCATTTATTCCTTCGGTGGCAACATAAATTCGGCCTAAAGCATCGAGCTTATTCCAGGCTACAAATAAATCGTCGCGAAATTTTTTAGGATCTTGAATTTTGGCATACGCATAGAAAGACAACGTTAGTCGTTGTTTACCGGCATCATCGATCATGATGGCCCTTTCTTCTGCGCTTAAGGTGTTATACAGTTGCATGCTATAAACAGTTTAAGTTGAGAATATTTTTTGAAGCCGCAAAGTTAGGAAAAAAGGTTCTAAGTGGCAAAGCTTCTGAGTTTCTAAGATTTTAAAATTGCTGAAAAACTTAAAGTTCTTAGCATTTTGATTTTTTTAGCCCGGATGGAAACGGCATCCTTTTGTGCGGTCCCGATAGCTATCGGGAGGCACAAAAGATATAGTGGACAGCCGGAATAGCTCCTAATAAAAAAGACTGCCTAAATAAATAGACAGTCTTCATATAATTTCAAACCTTTAAAATTAACAGAATTCATTAAACGCATCCTGTAAATTCTCAGCAATCATTTCTGCAGGACGACCTTCGATATGGTGACGCTCTAACATGTGAACCAATTCTCCGTTTTTGAACAAAGCCATAGATGGCGATGATGGAGGAAAAGGAAACATATGTTGTCTTGCAGCATCAACAGCTTCTTTGTCAACACCAGCAAAAACAGTGATTAAATGATCTGGTTTTTTAGCACCTTCTAAACTCATTTTTGCTCCCGGACGCGCATTTCTTGCTGCACAACCGCAAACAGAATTTACAACTACCAATGTGGTACCTTCAGCTTTGATAGCATTATCTACAGCTTCTGCACTATGTAAATCTTGAAAACCTGCAGAGGTCAATTCAGCCTGCATTGGTTTTACCATTTCTTCTGGATACATATTTTTATTTTTTAAATTTTACTTTTCAACTGCAAAGTTACAAAGTTTCAACGCAACTACTTAATTTGAAGTATAAAGTTTTGTTATAGTTCGATTGATGAAGTCGAAAGTTTAAAAGTCATAAAATTAAAAGTTCAAATCTAAGGTGACAAAACCTGTTTTTCATTTCATTAAAGTCCTAAATAAAGCTTTTATAAAGGGCATTTTCGGACATTTTAAAATCACTTTCAAATCCTCAATCAGATTCGTTTCTTCATCTAAAAATTTAAAGATCAGACATGGTTTTCCATTTTTGAATAAAGAAGAAAAAATAGAACTTCCTAATTCATTATTTCTGTGAAGAATATCTAAAAGCAATAAATCATAGAACCAGAATCTACTTTTTTTATAAAAATCTTTCATCTTGAAATTAGAACCCTGAAGAAAATTAACTAATGCCGAAGATTTTTTATCCGAATTTCTAAATGTATAACCTGTACTGGCTTTTGTCCATCCACCAGCAGTTCCGATATTGAGGACTCTTTTGGTGTTTCTTTTCCAAAAAGGATAACAGGTCATTGGAATACTTCCCTGCTCTTCTTCCTGAATTTTGTATTGGCTTACGCCGAGTTTTTTCAGGTAAATTTCAATTTCTTTTTCATATTCTTCTTTCGGAAGCAAATTTTCTGAAAACAATGTATATTCTACCAAAGCTTCGGTTTTAGAATTTGGTAAAACATACATAAAACGTGTATTTTTTCTTTGTTCCACACAAAAATCCATAAAAGTAGCTTCTTCAGGATTAAAAACTTCTTTTTCAGTTTTTACAAACCAACCTACAAAATGCTGCTGTAAAACAGGATATTTTGTTTGCCTTTCGGCGAAAGCCTTCGTATAAATGCTGTTGAACAGGTAATCACAAGTATATCTGTTTTCTTCCGTACCGATAAAAACATGGTTTTCGAGTTCATTGATATCGGTAACTTTCTCGTTTATAAAAGTAATATTGTCTTGTTTGGAAAGTAATTCGAAAACGAAGTTATAAAAATCCAATCCCCGAATTTGATTATACTGATAGGGTTTTAAATCTAAATTTCGTCTAAAACCTTCATTCGCAAACAAAGCCGAATTCCATTTTTTGGAGATGACCGATTTCCAGACGGTTTCCTCTTCCGCCCAGAAACACCAGGTTCTGTCATTGGTTTTCTTAGAATTGTGGTCTAACAGCAAA
Organism: Flavobacterium gyeonganense; assembly: GCF_029625295.1. NCBI lineage: Bacteria > Pseudomonadati > Bacteroidota > Flavobacteriia > Flavobacteriales > Flavobacteriaceae > Flavobacterium > Flavobacterium gyeonganense. The sequence continues at coordinate 2,013,122 of NZ_CP121112.1, forward strand.
ATCGATTTATCACTAAATTTTCCGGAGAAAACCATTTTATAAACGGTCATCAGAGCTGCAAGGCCTGTTCCAGTAAAAATGTAATTGAAATGTTTGATTTGAGGAGAATCCATTCTCAAAAATAAGCAATTTTATTCTTTCATTTTTTCTAAAAGCTGTTTAAAATCTTTTGGGCTGAGGTAATTATTGTATTGAAAAATGATTTCGTTTTTATCATTCAAAACACATAAAACCGGATATACAATCTGGTTGTTCATAGTTCCTAACTGCAAAGCCAGTTCATGAACTCCAACTTGATTACCTGTTGGCTGAAATTTAAAAATGTGATTATTAAACTTTATATTCCTTTTTTCCTCAGCATTCAAGCCTACAAAGTAAAAATCTGAATTCAGTTTTTGAATAATTTCCTGATTTTTGAAAGTTGTATTTTTCATATGTTGGCAAAACTGACACCAGTCTGTATGGATAAAAACAATGATTTTTCGCTTTTGAATCTGCTGTAAACTATCTATTGCTTCAAATGTTCTGTTTTGAATCTGGCTGAATCCTGTTGAGGTGATTCCGAGAAAGAAGATAATTATGGCTAGCTTTTTCATTTGTTTGTTTTTATATCGAATACTTTCAAGACATCTGCATTTATCTGAAAGTATATCGCAACCCAAAAAAACCACGAATAGTCTGGTTTTGTCCGTACACATAAGTGGTATCAAAACTTAAACCGTATGGATTGTCTGGAGTGTCAATTATTTGGCCCTGAGGAACCACTTTACCATTAATACCAATAGCAGTTCCGTCTGATATCTGCACATTTTTATCAAACGGATCATTCGCTCTCGAAATCAAAAACGGATTATTCTGTTTTGGTGTAAAATTCAAAAGATTCTTGATTCCGCCGTACACTTCAAAATTCTTCCATCCGGAATAGGTAAACTGAATATTCTGAATGCTGTACCAGGGTGATTTTGGACTTCTGGGATCGTACTCACTCAACAAAGGCAAATTCATGGGGCTGTACACATTTCCAGTATAATCCATTGACAAATGCCAAGGCTGAATTTTATAGGAAACGCTCCATGTTCCGGTAAAACTCTCAGTTAGAAAAGGTTTTTCAGAAACCCCGTTTTCAACATTTTTGTTGTCTAAAAGCGTTGCTCCCACAATAAATTTTAATCCCGATGGCAAATTAAGATCTACATTAGTGCTGATTCCTTGACTTATAGCATAACCATCAATATTGTCATAAATAATTTTGTTTGGATCACTTTCGTAGTCTGAAATGATTTTATTGCTGAATCTGGTATAAAAAGCCGTTGTTTCGATTCCCATAAAAGTTCCGTTTCCGAAATTAATTTTCTGAATGTAATTGAGATTTACATTTACAGATTGCTCCGGATTCAGATTATTCGCAATCACAACATCCCGCGAGCCGGTTAATGCTGCATGATCTTCAGTAAATAAATTCACAACCCGAAAACCTGTTCCGGCGTTTAACCTGAAAATTGTATTGTCATTGGCTTTAAATCGATAGGCTATCCTTGGTGTCAAAATCGAACCATGAATAGAATTATAATCGTAACGCATACCCAGCAAAACCTGACTTTTTGGAGAAAACGTAATTTCATCCTGAACAAAAACTCCGGGAAGCCAGGTGCTTTCAGCTTCTTTGGTTGCAGGAGTATTATCGTCATAATAGGTATAACGACTGGCAATTCCGGCAAGTAAATCGTTACGTCCTAATTTTTTATCCCACGTTAATTGCAAAAAACCAATTTTCTGGTTCGCGATATACGATGTTATTCCGTAACGGCTGTCCTGATAATGTACGTTTCCGGAGAACGAAAGCATTAGTTTTTCTTCAAACGGCAATTGATAACTTCCTATCAATTCTCCTCTTTTTGTGTATATGCTTTCACCGTAAATCTCATCACCTCCGCGGTATTTCTTCTCCCAGCGTACATCTCCGCCCCATCGGTCTTCATACATTCCGCGGGCTGCGATGGTAAATAACCGATTATTATTTCGCTGAAAACTCCATTTATTAAAAACTGAAATCCGTTCTGAAAGCGTCACATCGGTAAAATTATCGTGGTCTTTATCAATAACCTGATCGTAATTAAAGTAATTGACTCCTAAAATTGAAATGGCTTTTTTTCCGGCATTGAACTTCATTCCTAAATCGAGATTGCTTTCAAAGTAAGTGGTTGTAAAATAATCCGCAGAAAAGACCGGAGCATTTGTTGGATTTTTGGTGATAATGTTAATTAGTCCGCCAACCGCTTCACTTCCATACAGAGAAGATGCCGGACCTTTTACGATCTCAATTCGTTCTACCAGAGAATTCGGAATTCCGGATAATCCGTAAACTGTCGAAAGACTGCTAACAATTGGCATTCCATCAATTAAAACTAAAGTGTACGGACCTTCTAAACCGTTTATGTGAATATCGCCTGTGTTACATACACCACAATTGAGCTGAGGCCGGACTCCATTGATGTTCTGAAGCGCATCATAGATACTTGGCGTTGGATTTTTCTTGAAGAAAACCGGTGAATAAACCTCAACAGGAACAGCACTTTCCAATCGTTTTACAGGTTTTAAAGTTCCTGAAACCACCACTTCATTCAATTCGTTTTTGTCTTCCTGCAATTCAAAATTCAAAATTAAATCCTGTTCGTCCACAATTGAAATCTTTTGGGTTTGAGGTTTGAATCCCGTCAAGGTCACTTGTATTCTATAAGTTCCTTTTGGAATACTTTGGAGTTGATAAAATCCTAAGGAATCCGTTTGAGTTTTAAAGTCAGTATTCAGTAAACGAATAGTAATTTCTGGGTCAATAGAGGAAAAACCTTCTACTTTTCCGGAAATATTTTGAGAAAAAATGCTTTTAGTTGAAATTATTAATATTGTCAAAAATAAATATTTCATTATTATAAAATTAAATTTAGACAAAACTAAAAATTAAATTTTACAAATAATTATTATGAAATAAGTTTTTTAAAACATTTCAATTTCAATCCGTTAAAAAAGATTATTAAAACTTCTCGTCAATAAGTTCTTTGTTGATGGCTGCTCCTGCAAAAGATCCGGAAGAAACAGCCAAAGCCACAGAACGCATTTGAGTTGTAGCATCACCACTTGCATAAATACCAGAAACTGATGTCTTCTGCATAAAATCGACTTTTATCAATCCTTGCTCGTTAAGTTCACAGCCTAAAGTTTGCGGTAATGGACAATGCTGCTCAAATGGGGGTCTTGCATAAACGGCTTTTACAGCAATCTTTTCTCCGTTTTTGAAAACAATATTTGAAATATAGCCTAAAGTATGTTCGAAAGAATCTATTTCTCCTTCCAAAATCGAAATACCATGATTTTTAAGAATTTGTGTTTGTTCCGAATTTAATTGAGATTTTCCGTTCGTACATAACTCAAGATTTTTTGTCCAGTTCGAAATCAGTTTTGCATATTCAAACCCCATTTCGCCATTGGCAACAATAGCTGTCTTTTTATTTTTGACTTCATAACCGTGACAATACGGACAATGTAAAACAGATATTCCCCAACATTCTTCGAAACCTTTAATCTCCGGAAATAAATCTTTAACTCCTGTTGCGAATAATAACTTTTTGGAAATAAAGAGTTCTTCTGATTCTGTTTTAATTTCGAAACCATTTGGTGTTTTAGCGCCATCAATAGCAATCCCTTTGTAAAACTGAACAGTCTTATAAAATCCGACTTGTAATCTGGCGTTAGCCGAAATTGCAGCCGGAGTTTCGCCATCATGCGTGATAAAATTATGAGAATGCGGTGTTTGTCTGTTACAAGGCAAACCACTATCAATAACCAAAACCTGACGCAAAGAACGCCCTAAACTCATTGCTGCTGACAACCCGCTGTAACTACCTCCAATGATAACCACTTCAAAATTTTTCTGATTCATAATCTAATTTTTAATGATGTTGTTTTTTGTGCAATTTGTAATTCAATAAATGCCCGATGATCATTCCTATTCCTCCGAAATAGATGAAGTCAACATGAATGTCAAATAGCATCTCACCTAAAATACTAATCCAAATCAAACTCATCGAAACAAGTAAAATCGTAGACACTAAAACCGATGATTTTTTTATAATTTTGAAAATAGCAAAAGACCCAATTGAAGCAAATACTAAATCAATTACAGGATCATGATTTAGCCCCAAAGGAAGGATTGTTAACAGCGGGAAAATCAAACAATGCATTAAACAAAGAGCAGCAGTTGACATTCCTAAAAAATCGTAAAAAGGTGTTGTAATTTTCTTCATTTAACTTACTTTTGCTTTAATGCAATTTTGTTGCAAATATACACATAAAAACCAAATCGCAACATTGTTGCGATACTATTTTTATTTCGATAAAAAATGAAAACAACAAGAAATACTACAGCAAAGACGGCCGTTTTAGAGATTTTTGGAAAATCCAAAACTGCGCTGTCCCATACGGAAATTTACAAACAAATTGAAGATGTATGCGATCGCGTTACTGTTTACAGGATATTAGACCGTCTCGTAAATGATGATGTGGTCCATAAAATTGTTGACCTTGACGGCACTGTAAAATATGCAAAATGCAATCATCATGCACAGCGGGTTCATATTCATAATCACGCGCATTTTAGCTGTGAAAAATGTCTTGAAATCACCTGCCTTGAAAATGTGAAACCAAGTTATATTATGCCTCACAATTATAAAGTCAATGATATAAATTTTACCTTATCAGGTTTATGCCCCAATTGTTTAAATTCTAACATTTAATTTTAGGCTTGTCTAAAAATATTGTTATTCTAAAGTAATTTTTATATATATTTGGAAAATCAATATTTTACGAATGTCAAAATCATTAGAGGAAGTTCATGAATCGGTTGCAACCGAAAATAAAAAAACAGGATTTAGAAAAATTCTTGCCTTTTTAGGTCCCGCCTATTTAGTAAGCGTGGGCTATATGGATCCGGGGAACTGGGCAACTGATATAGCAGGAGGAAGTCAGTTTGGGTATGCTCTTGTCTGGGTTTTGCTAATGAGCAATTTAATGGCCTTGCTGCTGCAGAGTTTAAGCGCACGTCTTGGAATCGTAACACAGCGTGATCTTGCACAGGCTTCGAGAGAAACGTATTCAAAACCGATTAACTACATTTTATATTTTCTGGCTGAAATTGCTATTGCCGCCTGTGATTTGGCAGAAGTTCTTGGAATGGCCATCGGAATTAATTTACTTTTTGGGATTCCTCTTTTAGAAGCTGTTTTAATTACTGTTTTAGATACGTTTTTATTGCTTTTCCTTATTAATAAAGGAATTAAAAAGATGGAAGCGTTCATTATTGCTTTGGTAGCGATTATTGGATTTTCATTTATTTTCGAAATGATTTTTGCCGAACCTGAAATGCATAAAGTTTTAGAAGGATTAATTCCTTCTATTCCAAATTCAGCAGCATTATATATCGCCATTGGAATTATAGGTGCAACTGTAATGCCGCACAATCTTTACCTGCATTCCTCTTTGGTACAAACACGAAAATTCGACAGAACTCCGGCCGGAATCAAACAAGCTTTGAAATACAACTTTATCGATTCTACAATTGCCTTAAACCTTGCCTTTTTTGTAAATGCTGCAATATTGATTCTCGCCGCTGCCACCTTTCACAAAAACGGAATGTACGAAGTTGCAGAGATTCAGGATGCACATCAATTTCTGGAACCGCTTTTAGGAACTAAATGGGCGCCGGCATTGTTTGCTATTGCACTCATTGCTGCCGGACAAAGTTCTACAATAACCGGTACATTAGCCGGACAAATTGTAATGGAAGGATATCTCCATTTCAGAATACAGCCCTGGGTTCGCCGAATCATTACCCGTTTGATTGCGATTATTCCGGCTGTTATCGTCATTTTAATTTATGGTGAAAGCGTAACAGGAAAACTATTGATCTTAAGTCAGGTCATTTTGAGTCTTCAGTTGGGATTTGCCATTATTCCGTTAATTCATTTTGTGAGCGATAAATCCAAGATGAATGGTTTCCATATCTCTAAACTTACACAGTTTGTTTCCTGGATTATTGCTTTAATTATTGTTTCGCTTAATGCCAAATTAGTTTATGATGAAATCACTTCCTGGCTTGAAACTTCAGAGAATCCAATTATTTTATGGCTTACTGTAGTTCCATTGGCAGTGGGTCTTTTAGCATTATTGCTTTACATTGTCTTTAAACCTTTTATTGCTAAAGCAAAATCAAAAACATTAAACCATTCGCCACACCATCTTCAACTTCAATTTACGGCCAGGGAAAGTCAAAGTATTAAAAACATTGCTGTTTCTGTAGATTTTTCGAATGCTGATAGCGTTGCTCTGAATAAAGCTTTTGAATTAGGCGGAATGAATGCGCAATATACTCTTATACATATTGTAGAAACGGTTGGTGCTTTGATGTACGGAGTTCATATACACGATCATGAAACGACCATTGACGAAAAATTATTATTAGAATATAAAGAAATGCTTTCGCAGAAAGGATTCAAGATCGAAACCGAATTAGGTTTTGGAAAGCCAAACACCATAATTCCAAAAATTATAAACAAGGGCAATTTCGATATTCTGGTTATGGGAACCCACGGCCACACTGGTTTAAAAGATATTTTATTTGGCACAACAGTAGACAAACTAAGACATAAAATTTCGATACCTTTGTTGATTGTTAAATAAAGGTGCTGAGTTGCTGAGGTTCTAAGGTTTTTAAAACTTTAAAACAATAACCTTAGAACCTCAGCTCCTTAGAACCTTAGAATCTCAAAATATAAATGACCTTTTCAGAAGAAAACTACCTTAAAGCGATATATCACCTGACTGCTTCGCTGGAAACAGAAGTGAGTACAAATGCTATTGCCGAAATGATGGAAACCAAAGCTTCATCCGTTACGGACATGCTTAAAAAGCTGTCTGACAAGGATTTGGTGAACTATAAAAAATACCAGGGAGTTTCATTGACAGAAAACGGAAAATTATCCGCAAAAATGATTGTTAGAAAACATCGTTTATGGGAAGTATTTTTAGTAGAAAAATTAAACTTCAGCTGGGATGAAGTACACGATATTGCAGAACAACTGGAACATATCAAATCTGAGCAATTGATCAACCGTCTGGATGATTTTCTGGGAAATCCAACAGAAGACCCTCATGGAGACCCGATTCCGGATGCAAATGGACGAATAATCAAAATTGAAAAACAATTACTATCTGAATTATCCGAAAACCAAATTGGTATTTGCGTAGGCGTAAAAGACACTTCTTCAGAATTTCTGAAATATCTGGATAAGCAGGAAATTGCGCTAGGTTCTAAAATTGAATTCTTATCGAAAGAATCTTTTGATTTGTCTGTAAAAATTAAAATTGACAACAGGGAATTGTCTATTTCGAATAAAATTGCTTCTAACTTGTTTGTGAAGTTGACTTAGTGATTTTGCATAGAGATTCACAAAGCATTCTCAAAAGATACACGAAGGCCTTATTAAAATCTATATTATCTTTTTTGAAAATAATTGCCCTAGCGCTTATAGTAGTTGAAATCCTTTTGTAGCGGGGTTCGCTACAAAAGATTACTTCACTTTGTTAATATTGGGATCGAGTTCAGTGAACTTCGTTTGAACGGATAGCACAATTAGCTTTTAAAACTAAACAATCCCTTTCTCAATCATTTCGAGCATTACCGGTGATGCGTTTTTGAATGTTGGCGGCTGTTCAATTATACTTCCCGCGTTCTTTTTATTTACTTTGAAAGTTATGTCATTATCTGTTGTGAAAAGCAAAGCGGTCAAAAACGGTTTTTTGATGTAAGAACCTAAAATTAGTAAAGCTTCATCTAATGTATGAATGCTTTCAACTTCTTCTGTTTTGTAACGGGTAGTTAGTGAAATCGAAAATGTATCATCTTCATTCAGCAACAATCTGAAATAGATGTTTTTGATTTCGGTATCGCCCATTGTTTTGGCCAAAGTCAGTTTTGCGAAAGTGCCGGCCTGGATGCTTTCTTTAACTCGTTCGCAAAAAAGGGCAAATATTGGTTCGTACATTTTTTTAAGATTCTAAGGTTTTATCCTCTAATTTAACCGCAAAGGTCGCTAAGATTTACGAAAGGTTCGCAAGATTTTTTATTTTCTTTGTGTGCTTTACGCAAACCCTTGCGCCCTTTGCGGTTAAGAAAATTATTTTCCTGTAAATTCAGCTTTACGTTTTTCTAAAAAGGCAGTAGTTCCTTCTTTAAAATCCTCAGTTCCGAAACACTCTCCAAAAGATTTGATTTCGGTATCGAAACCATTTTTGCCGTCTTCGAAATTTGCATTTATCGCTTTTATCGCTTTTCCGATAGCAAAAGGGGCATTTTTCATGATTTTATGGGCGATTACGCTTGTAAATGTTAACAATTCAGTCTGAGGCACAACGTGGTTTACTAAACCGTATTGTTTTGCTTCTTCGGCAGAAATCATTGCTGCGGTCATGATCATTTCCATCGCACGTCCTTTTCCTATTAATTGAGGCAAACGCTGTGTTCCTCCGTAACCCGGAATTAGTCCTAAGCTTACTTCAGGTAAGCCCATTTTGGCATTAACCGAAGCCACTCTGAAATGACAGGCCATAGCCAACTCTAATCCGCCTCCTAATGCAAAACCATTTATGGCCGCAATTACGGGTTTCTTCAAATTTTCAATGTAATCAAAAAGTGACTCTTGTCCTTCTGCAGCTAATTGTGCGCCTTCAACAACAGTATAATTGGCAAATTCAGAAATGTCAGCTCCGGCTACAAAAGCTTTTTCGCCGCTTCCTGTCAAAATGATAACCCGAACATCTTCATTTTTATTTAATAATTTAATAGCCTCGCTAAGATCAGTTATAGTTGCCTTGCTTAAAGCATTGAGCTTTTCAGGTCTGTTAATCGTTACTGTAGCGATTTTTTCTTCAATAGAAATTAAAATATTTTTGTAGTTCATGACCGCTTTTTTAAGAGTTGGTGATAGGCAGGGAAACTGTAAATGTAGTCCCTTTTCCGTAAGCTGACTCAAAGGTAATTGTTCCTTTGTAATTTTCGATAATGTTTTTTATAATTCCAAGACCAAGTCCCATTCCGCTGGTTTTGGTCGTAAACTTAGGTTCAAAAATTCGGCCAATATCCAGTTTTTGGATTCCGATTCCGTTATCTTTTACTGCGATTTCGACATTATCGTCACGGCGTTTCACAGAAACTACTATTGATTTGTGAAACTGACTTTCGGGAATCGCCTGAGTTGCATTTTTTACCAGATTGGTAATGACACGAATCAGTTGCGTACGGTCCATTTTGGAAATGATTTCTTCTTCTTCTTTTTCGAAAGAAATGTAATCTTCGTTGAAAATATCCAGTGCCAGTTCGACAACCTCAACTACATTTAAAGTTTCATTTTGCTGAGCCGGCATCGAAGCAAAGTTTGAAAATGCAGAAGCCACAGACGTCATAGTATCAATCTGCTGAATCAGGGTTTCAGAATAATCGTTCATCTTCTGCTTAACATCAGGATCATTCGGATCAAACTTTCGCTGAAAACTCTGCACCGTTAAACGCATTGGCGTAAGCGGATTTTTAATTTCGTGCGCAACCTGTTTTGCCATTTCACGCCAGGCTTCTTCACGCTCGCTTTGCGCTAATTTAATCGCACTCGTTTCCAGCTTATCTACCATTCCGTTATAAGCTTTGATCAGAAAGTTGACTTCTTTACTATTCGCTTCTAAAACAATTTTTTCATTTTTCTGATCCAGATTGGTCTCTTCCAAACGATCTGAAATAGTTTTCAGTGATTTTGTAATATAAGTCGAGAGGAAATACGCCAACGCGAAAGCAACCAGTAACATAAACGAATATACCTGACTTAACCGGATCAGGAAAGTATTCAATTCATTGTCGTAATAACCATCGTCTTCTAAATAAGGAAGATTTAAAATTCCAAGAGGTTTGAATTTTTCATCTTTTATTAAACTGTAAGAAGATCTGTTTTTAACGCCATTAATCGTTTTAATATCTACAAAACGCTTTTCTATAGAAGAACGAACCAATTTTAAAATAAAATCAGGAATTGGAGGTGCAACTTTATCAACAGCAAAAGACTCTTTTGATGATTTTAGCAGTTTTCCGTCAAGGCTGTAAATATTAATTTCGATTTTATGAATCTGGGCCAATTCATGGATTTTGTCTTTAAAAATCAAATCCAGATTTCCTGTTTTTAAAGGATACGTTGTTGTTGCCAGAACATAGTTAATATGTTCTTTTACAGCATTTTCTTTTCGTTCTAAACGTTCCTGATGGTATTCTTTGGCTTCGTTTTTAAACTGAATAATTGAAATCGAGGCTAATAAAAAAGATGCCACAACAATCAATACAATCATCGACAGGAAAATCCTGATACGAAGGGAGAGCATTGACATTTTGAAGTTTAGCATGTTTTTTTGTTTTTGTTTGTTTCATGTTTCAAGTTTCAGGTTACGTTGCGATTGGCAACTTGAAACTTGAAACCTGAAACTAAAAAAACTATTTCCTCTCTCTAATTCTCTTATAAAAGCGGAATCCAAGCATAAGCAAAACCGAGAATAAAATGATTCCGACTACACCGAAAATCCAGTTGAAAGCACTTTTTAAAACTACTAAAAAAACAACAGCAAACAAAATAATCGTTGCGCCTTCATTAAACAAACGCATATAGTTGCCTGAATATTTCACCTCATCTTTCTGCAATTGCCTGAAGATCTGATGACATTTTAAATGATAGAGATATAAGATGAAAACAAAACCCAATTTAATGTGCATCCAGGGCATTTTAAGCCATGCATTTCCTAAATCTGTAAAAAACAGCATCCAAAAAGCAAAAATACTTGCTAAAATCGCTGATGGCCATGTAATAATATACCAAAGGCGGTAACTCATTATTTTGAATTGCGCCTGCAGAATTTCTTTTTCTGGAGATGGTTTTTCACTGGCTTCTATTTGATATACAAACAAACGTACAATATTAAACAACCCTACAAACCAGGTTAGTACGAAAATAATGTGCAGTGATTTTAAGTAATTATAATACTCCATTGTTGTTTTGTTTCATGTTTCAAGCTTCAGGTTTCAGGTTAATCCACTTTGAGAAAAACTTGAAACCTAAAACTTGAAACAAAATATTATTTAGCCCAGTCGTTAATCCAGTTTGATACCGTTTGGCACCACTCATCGTCGTCATTCAGACACGGAATTGCCAAAAACTCTTCTCCTCCGTTTGCTTCAAAATCTTCTTTGGCGCGCATGGCGATTTCTTCCAGAGTCTCTAAACAATCTGAAACGAATGCCGGTGTTACAACCGCTAATTTCTTGATTCCTTTTGCAGGCATGTTATCAATTTCAACATCCGTATAAGGCTCTAGCCATTTATCACCTGCCAGACGAGACTGGAAAGTTAAACTGTATTTATCTTCTGGAAGACCTAATAGTTTTACAACCTGTTTAGTCGTTTCATAACATTGGTGACGGTAACAGAATTCATGCGCCGGTGATGGCGTATTACAACATGAACCATCTATTTTACAATGTGATTTTGTCACATCAGTTTTTCGGATATGACGCTCCGGGATTCCGTGATACGAAAACAATAAATGATCGTATTCAAATCCAACTAAGTGTTTCTGGATTGAATCTGCTAAATTTTTGATGTAATCCGGTTTGTTGTAAAACGCCGGAACATCTGTAAATTTCATGTGAGGAAATTTCTTCTTGCGGATTTCTTCAGCCTTAACCAAAATTGTCAAAGTCGAAGCCATTGCATATTGCGGGTACAATGGAAAAAGCATTACATCTGTAACCCCTTTATCGCTTAATTCCTGAAGTCCTTTTTCGATTGTCATGCTTCCGTAACGCATTGCAAGCGCAACTGGAACATTTACTAAAGGCTGTACTTTCTTTTGCATTCTTTCTGAAAGAACTACTAACGGAGAACCTTCTTCCCACCAGATTTTTGAATAAGCGTGTGCCGATTCTTCCGGTCTTTTTCTTAAAATAATCCCACGAACCAATAATGCTCTCAATAAATACGGAACGTCGATCACATATTTATCCATTAAAAATTCATCTAAATACGGTTTTACATCTTTTGGTTGTGGACTATCCGGAGAACCTAAGTTTACTAATAATACGCCTTTCATTATGTGTTTTGCTTTAAGCTTTGTTTGTTTTTAAAATTTCGTCAAAAGTAAAATTTGCTTCTTTTGTGAAATATGATAATTGTTACTTTTTAATTATTGTTGGATATTCAAAATTGATTTTAAATAATTTGCGAATATTCCTCTCGCAGATTCGGCAAATTCTAATTTGTGCTAATTAGTGAAATTAGTGTTTAAACATTCGCATTAATCGACATCAAATATTTTTTAGGCGTTGTCCCGAATTTCTTTTTGAATGCGGCTATAAAGTGACTTCCTGTGCTATAGCCGATTTTCAGTCCAACCTCGTTTACATTATAAGAACCACTGTCTAATAATTTTCTGGCGAAATCCATTTTGTAATCGAACAAGAAACCGTAAACTGTATCGCCATAAATTTGTTTGAAGCCCATTTTTAGCTTTTTCAGATTCAAACCAATCTGATCGGCCAGTTCCTGCAATCCAGGAGGTTCTGCCATATTAGCAATTACGATTTCTTTTGCCTTTCGGATTTTTAGAACATTGTCTTCATCAATCAAAAACGGGCATTGTTCTGCATTTGGGTCTTCGGTCCTGTTGAAATACAAACTCAATAATTCGTATCCTTTTCCTTTATAATAGAGATTTTTAATAGAAGGGTGAAGATTATAATGAAAAAGCTGACTCAGTACAATCGCCATTGACGGACTGATATTTCCTTCGTTATAATATTTCTTATCTTTATTATCAGGACTTAAAAAAGTAATATAATCGGCTTCCGCAGAAAATAAAGCATGAAATTTCTTGATAGACACAATTACTGAAATCACCCAGGAATTTTGAGCTAATTCTAAATTAAGCGGCAATTCTTTCTGCGGGTTATATAAAAGCAACGATTTTTCTTCTTTAAGTTCTAAAGTATAATTACCCTGATTGAACAAAAATTTCGCATTTCCTTTTAACCCAAAATGAAACTGTATGAGACCGCTCCCTACTTCACGCTGCGCAAAAAAAGGTTCTGAGCCGTCGTTTTGAAAACGGATAAGCGTAAAATCGTCTTCAATTTTAATTTCCTCCTCCATTGATTTCTTTATTCAGGTTACTATTCCCGTTTTTAATAAAACGAATAATTGGACATTCAAAATTAAATCTTTTTGATGGTTTATCCGATTACCTGCACTTAAATTTATAAAATCTTTATTGTTTGATTATTTAAATGCAAGTTGTAATCCCTTATCTTTTTTAATTGAGCTGCCATATTAATAATTACTCCAATTCACTGGCTTTAAGCCTCAAATCTGTTTTCTGACTCTAAAATAAATCTGGCAATCAAGAATAGTGATAACGTTTTAGTTATTCATAACAATTCTAAATTAATATTTTTCTTATATAAATTAAAACCACACTCAAAAAGCCTCCGTATATAATTTTCAAAATCTAACCATTTTAAAAATTACAAATATGAAAACAAACAAAACAATAAAAAAGATCCTTAGGACAGGATTGGTGATTACCATACTATTCTTCTGCATTTTGCTTTTTCACATTATTACTGCAAAACCTGCAGTTTATGAAAGCCCGAATTTACAGGTAAGCCGTATTGATTTTAAGGAAAACATCGATTCTGCCCAGGCCAGACAAATATGCTCTGATTTAAGATCTATCAAGGGACTTACCTCTGATTCGATTATAGTGAAAAGAAATGTGGTCGTGTATTTCCACAACAATAAAATCACGAATTCTGAAAAAGTATATAATGAATTAATGAGCAAAAGACCTTATGATGCCAAACGTTATATTCTGCCGGCAAATTTAGCCAACAAAGAAGTTTGCCCTGTAAATCAAAACAGTATGAGCTACAAATTATCTCAAAAAATAAATCAGTTTTTTAATTAACCCTTTAAATATTTTATTATGAAAAATTTTTCTAAAATTACACTTAGTGTTCTGATAATTGCATCGGCAACTTTAACTTCCTGCAGTAATGATGATGATTCTGCACCTGTAAAAGCATCTATCTATAGTCGTCTGGGCGGAACTACAATGGTTGCAGATCCCGATAACTCAGGACAAATGATTGAGAAGGGACGTTTAAGTTTCCGCAAAGTGGTAAACTCCACTATCGGATTAATTGTAGCCGATATCCAGGCTAATGCATCCGGTAATTTACAGGCACACTTTGCCCCTCTTTTAGCAGAAACAGGTAATACTCAGGCTACCAACATTGCTAAATTATCAGATAATCTTACTGATTTCTTCTCATATAATACAGGAGGAACAAATGCAGTGAATACTTATTCAGGTTTAAACATGGTTGCTGCACATGATCCTGCAGTCAATAAACGTATGGGAACAAAAGCCAGTAATGCAGATTATACAAAATTCGAAGGATATGTTGGTGCTGCAGCTAATGCTAACGGTGTTGCTTCTAATACAGAACTTTACACTGATATTGTAGCTGTATTAGAATCTTTAAGAACGCCAATCGTTCAAAAATAATTAATTTTTCTTCAAAACCCTGCCTTTCACGGTAGGGTTTTATTTCATGAAGCTGTTTTTATATTTAAATTTCTACCACAATGAAATTGAATAAGATATAAAACACAAAGATGAATTCGAACTCATAGCGATATTTTTCGCACGATATTTAAAACAAAAGCCAGACTGTTATTTAGAATAAATATACATAACAAGTTGTCGAATCCTTGATATCATTATAATGGCAATAAATCCTATTTAGAATAGCCAAAATGTATCAATTTATTCCATAGCGATATAAAAAGTACCTCTAGCGTTGTTTTTATAAATTAGTTAGTAATAATTTTGTTGCACTTTTTAACGAAAGTATAATATGGAAAATTTTAATATGTCCAGAACTACCACTTTTTACGCTTTAGGTTTAAGTTATAAAAAAGCAGATGCTACCATTAGAGGAAAATTTAGTTTAGATGCTAAAGCACAATCTGATTTACTTGCTCAGGCAAAAACTGAAGGAATAGAATCATTAATCGTCACTTCTACCTGCAACAGAACTGAAATTTATGGTTTTGCCAATCATCCGTACGAATTAATCAAATTACTTTGCGACAACAGTAATGGATCTGTTGAGGAATTTCGCGAAGTGGCCTATATCTACAAAAATCAGGAAGCTGTAAACCATATGTTTCGCGTAGGAACAGGTCTAGACAGTCAGATTTTGGGTGATTTTGAAATCATCAGCCAGATTAAAATTGCTTTCAACCTTAGTAAATCCGAGGGTTTAATTAATACTTTTATTGATCGCCTTGTCAACAGCGTTATTCAGGCAAGCAAAAAGGTCAAAACAGATACTGAAATTTCTTCTGGTGCAACATCGGTTTCGTTTGCATCAGTTCAATATATTATTAAAAACGTAGAAGATATTGGAAACAAAAATATTCTGCTATTCGGAACTGGAAAAATAGGACGAAATACCTGCGAAAATTTAGTAAAACATACTAAAAATGGTCACATTACGCTTATCAACAGAACGAAAAACAAAGCTGAAATCCTTGCCGGAAAACTAAATGTCATCGTAAAAGATTACGCTAACCTTCAGGAAGAACTACAACAATCTGATGTTTTGGTTGTAGCAACAGGAGCAAAAAATCCAACTATTGACAAGACATTACTAAATTTAAAAAAACCGTTATTGATTCTGGATTTATCTATCCCAAGAAATGTAAATCCTGATGTGGAACAAATTCCGGGTGTAACTTTAATACATTTAGATTATCTGTCACAAATGACAGATGATACCCTTGAAAGAAGAAAACAGCATATACCCGCTGCCGAAGCTATAATTGAGGATATGAAATTAGAGTTCAATATCTGGATGAACGGCCGTAAATATGCTCCTACCATTCATGCGCTAAAAGCAAAACTAAACGATATGGTTGCCGGAGAACTGGCTTTTCATAAAAAGAAAATGATAAATTTTGATGAAGAACAGGCTGAATTAATCAGTTCCCGAATTATACAAAAAATCACCAGTCAGTTTGCCAGTCACTTAAAAGACGAAAACACATCGATTGACGAAAGTATTGAGTTTATTGAAAAAGTATTTCAGATTGGACAGCTTGCACCAAAAAATATTCCTTCCCCAATTGAAGAAAAATACAAAATCAACCTCTCATAATAGTTAAACAGAATGTTCCTTACTTTTAAGGATCCAAAAAAATATGGCTCAAAAAGTTATAAGAATAGGAACCCGCGATAGTGAGCTCGCACTTTGGCAGGCCCACACAGTCGAAAAAAAATTAAATGATTTAGGCTTTAAAACTGAAATTGTTGCCGTAAAATCCCAGGGAGATATTATTCTCGACAAACCTCTTTACGAACTTGGCATTACAGGAATCTTTACTAAAACTTTAGACATTGCAATGATTAATGGCGATATTGATATTGCGGTGCATTCGATGAAAGATGTTCCAACTGCTTTGCCAAAAGGAATTGTTCAGGTGGCTGTTTTGGAAAGAGCAAATGTTCTGGACATTTTAGTTCATAAAGGAAATCCTGATTTTACAAATCCAAGTACCATTGCAACCGGAAGTCTGCGCCGTCAGGCACAATGGTTTAACAAATACCCAAATCATACTGTAGTTGATTTGCGCGGAAACGTAAATACGCGGATGCAGAAACTTCAGGATAACGACTGGGATGGAGCCGTTTTTGCTGCTGCAGGTTTGGAACGCATCAACCTAAAACCGGAAAATGTTATTAATCTGGATTGGATGATTCCGGCGCCGGCACAAGGAGCAATGCTGGTTGTGGCAATGGAAAATGACAATTATACGCTTGATGCACTTTCGCAATTAAATCATATTGAAACTGAGATTTGTACTTATATAGAACGTCAGTTTTTAAGAACACTTGAAGGCGGATGTACAGCACCAATCGGAGCTTTGGTTACCTATAATGAAGACGAAGATACTTTACATTTTCAAGGCGTTTTACTTTCTATTGACGGGAAACAAAAATTGGAAATCGATAAAACAGTTGATATCTCAGAATGGAAGAAATTAGGTTTCAACTCAGCTCAGGAGATTTTGAATAATGGCGGAACGGAATTGATGCAGCAAATCAAAGAATCCCTAAAAAAATAATGGCAAATCCAGTTCAGATATTATCTACTAAAATATTATCTCCGCTTCACAAGCAAGAGTTAATGAAATATGGTATTGAATTAATCGAAGCTGATTTCATCAAAACCGAAAACAAACCTTTCGAATTAAAAGACCTCAACGAAAATCTGATTTTTACAAGTCAAAATGCCGTTCACAGCATTTTGTCCCATCCAAAATCAGAAGAGCTGAAAAAGAAAAACGTGTATTGCGTTGGGCTTAAAACCAAAAATTTACTGACAGATAACGGATTCAACGTTGTTGCGTATACAGGTTATGCTGCAGATTTAGCCGAAATCATTACTTTGATTTATGGAAGTGAAAGCTATACTTTTTTCAGTGGAAATCTTAGAAGAGATACTTTGCCTGAAGCTTTAAAAGAAAACGGAATTAAATTCAATGAAATTCAGGTTTACGACACAACATTACAGCCTCAGAAAATAAAAGGAAATCCCGAAGCAATTTTGTTTTTTAGTCCGTCTGGAGTTAAAAGTTATCTGAAAGACAATAAAATTCAAAAACAAATCTGTTTCTGCATTGGTGATACCACCGCAGATGCTTTAGCAAAAATCACTAAAAATATCATCATCGCAGATCAGCCTACAATTGAGGACGTGATTGAAGATGCAATTCAGGAATACAAATAACAATAACAAACAAACCTAACAGGTTTTTGAAACCTGTTAGGTTTAAACATAAAAACTCATGTTAAAAAACGACCTATTTTTAAAAGCTTTAAAAGGAGAAACAGTTCAGCGTCCACCGGTATGGATGATGCGTCAGGCAGGAAGATATTTACCTGAATTCAGAGCCCTGCGTGATAAATATGATTTCTTTACACGATGTGAAACTCCTGAATTGGCTGCAGAAATTACAGTTCAGCCTATTCGCAGAATTGCTCCGGATGCAGCTATTTTATTTTCAGATATTTTGGTAGTTCCAAGAGCTATGGGAATTCACGTAGAATTAAAAGACAATTTAGGTCCGATTATCCCAGATCCAATTCGCACCATGGAACAGGTAAATCAGGTTTTTGTTCCGGATGTAAACGAAACTTTAGGTTATGTTTTTGACGCTGTGAAATTGACTAAGGAAATGCTGAACGATGAGGTTCCGTTAATTGGTTTCGCAGGTTCGCCATGGACCATTTTTTGCTATGCCGTTGAAGGAAAAGGGTCTAAAAGTTTTGATACTGCAAAAGGATTCTGTTTTTCAAATCCGGTTGCAGCACATACTTTATTACAAAAAATCACAGATACGACTATTTTATACTTAAAAGAAAAAGTAAAATCGGGTGTAAATGCGGTTCAGATTTTTGATTCCTGGGGAGGAATGCTTTCTCCTGTTGATTATCAGGAATTCTCATGGAAATATATCAATCAGATTGTTGATGCTTTAGCTGAAATTACTCCTGTTATTGTTTTCGGAAAAGGATGCTGGTTTGCACTAAATGAAATGGGTAAAAGTAAAGCTTCTGCATTAGGCGTTGACTGGACTTGTTCTGCAAGAAATGCGCGTTACTTGTCTGGCGGAAATGTTACTTTACAAGGAAATTTCGATCCGTCAAGATTGCTTTCGCCAATTCCGACTATCAAGAAAATGGTTCATGAAATGATCGACGAATTCGGAAAAGATAAATATGTCGTGAATCTGGGTCACGGAATTTTACCAAATATCCCTGTAGATCATGCAAAAGCGTTTATTGACGCGGTGAAGGAATACGGACAGTAAATAAGTTGAAAGTATTCCGTGTGCATTCCTGCAAGGTTTCCAAAACCTTGTAGGTATAAACTAAATTATCTATATTGAAAACGTCGCAGGATGAGCAATATCAATATGAAATTAGAAGTTTTAGAAAAAGATTGTTATTATCATATATATAACCGAGGAATAAACGGAACAACCATTTTTGAAAATGACACTAACAAGCTTTATTTCTTAAAACAGTTAGCTAAATATTCCAAAGATAAAATTTCAATTTTTGCGTATTGTTTAATGAATAATCATTTTCATTTAGTTATTCGACTTAATTCAGAAGAAAAAGAGGTTACTCAGGCATTTTCAAACTTGTTTAATTCATATGCAAAAGCTTTCAATAAACAGATTAACAGAACTGGAAGTTTATTTTAGAAACATTTTAAGAGAATAAAACTAAAAGACGAAACTTATCTGAAACAATTGATTGTTTATGCCCATTTGAATCCGAAACATCATTTTGATTTAGATTTCAAAAGTTTCCAATTTTCATCCTATCAGGCATATTTATCTGATAAAGAAACTAAAATAGAGAGATGAAACCATAAATTTATTTGGCGGTTTAGAAAATTTTATCTTTTCTCATAATCAAAAGAATGATTTTTTAAACGAAACTTATACTTTTGAATAATAGGTTTCATCTTTCAAATTTTATAAAACCTTAAAGTCTAATAAAATTCTATAAATAGTAATCAATTGATACCTACAAGGTTTTGAAAACCTTGCAGGAGAACGAACAGAAAATCATGCTCAACAAAGGCTTAAGAGACGAAGAGAAAATCAGAATCGATAATGTTCTAAAAACATTGCGGACTCTTGTTTTTGTACCTCAGCCATTGAATCGTTTAGAAAAAACAAATATCGAAAACCAACTAAAAGAATTTGCATTAAACATTGAAACTTTAGTTGATTATTCGAACGAAGAATTAATCACATTATTGATGCGTCTTCATTTTGACTGGGATCAATTAGAACAGTTTGCAGATTTTTTAATGGATTTTTCAAAAGTCGAAAACTACAATTTTGAAGATAAGGCTTTGGCTGTTTATCAATATATCCAATCAGAAAGCAAAGTCTTTTCTTTTGGGATAAATTCGAAAATTGCTTCGGCGAAAGCCAAAAAACAATAAAAATGAAAGACAAATTTTACGCCTACATACAAAACCTGCAGGACCAGATTTGCGCAGGATTAGAAGCTGTTGACGGAACGACAAAATTCCGTGAAGACCTTTGGAAACGCCCGGAAGGTGGGGGCGGAAGAACACGCGTTATTGAAAATGGTTCTGCTTTCGAAAAAGGCGGTGTCAACATTTCGGCCGTTCATGGGAAATTGCCTGAAACCATGCAAAAAATGTTTGGCGTTGGCGAAGCAGACTTTTTTGCCTGCGGATTAAGTTTGGTGATTCATCCAAAAAGCCCAATGGTTCCTACAGTTCATGCGAACTGGCGCTATTTTGAAATGTACGATGAGTCAGGAAATGTGATTCAGCAATGGTTTGGCGGTGGACAGGATTTAACGCCTTATTATTTGTTTGAAGAAGATGGAAAACACTTTCATCAAACCTGCAAAACTGCCTGCGACAAACACAATCCGGAGTTTTATCCAAAATACAAAAAACAATGTGATTCGTATTTTTGGAATGCGCACAGAAACGAAGCCCGTGGTCTTGGCGGTTTATTCTTTGATTATTGCAAAGCAAATGAGTCAATGTCAATGGAAGATTGGTACAATTTTGTAACAGAAGTTGGAAACAGTTTCCTTGAAGCTTATGTTCCGATTGTCGAAAGAAGAAAAAACCTTTCTTACACTCCGGAAAACAGAAACTGGCAGGAAATCCGACGTGGCCGTTATGTCGAGTTCAATTTAGTTCACGACAAGGGCACATTATTCGGTTTAAAAACCAACGGAAGAATCGAAAGTATTTTGATGAGTTTGCCTCCTCATGTGCAATGGGTTTACGATCATCATCCGGAATCTGGAAGTGAAGAAGAAAAACTGATAAAAGTACTGGAAAATCCTGTTGACTGGATTTAACTAAAAACATAAAAAAGCCCTAAAACATCAATTTTAGGGCTTTCTCTTTTAAATTATTTAGTACTTAATTCTTCAATCATATCTAAGGTCTGTAAAATGATATTTTTATCTCCCTTTGATGAATTTAGTTTTAACTCAAATTTCAGTTTGTTGTCTACCAGCTTTTTTCCAGAATATAAGGTAACATCTGTAAATTGCTGCGCCAGTCGGTTCAGGCTTTTTATATCAGATGGTTTTGCTTCGCCTGAATTAGAATAGGCTGTTACTAATTTATCCATGCTCACCTGGGCAGCAAAATAATTTTGTTTCAGCTCTTTTTTAACTTCTTTTGAAAAGGAATTGTCTTTCGGGAAAATGTGATCAATGCTGTTTCCAATAATCACCACATCTTTCTCTTTAAAAATAAACAAATTACCAAACTCCTGAGTTCCTTTTATTTCATAGTAATTTCCTTTTTGAGTCAGTCCTTTTTTACGAACGCCTAATTGGATTAGTTTATCTCCAAAAGTTGGGTGTGTTGAAGTAAAAATTACTGAAAATAACGGCACCGTTTTTTTAACCGTTTTTACCACTTCTTTGGACTCAAAATTCTCATCGTACTCATACGTTTTGGTTGTAACTTCTCTTTCTGCCACATCATAAAGAAACATGCTTAAATCTCCGTCGAAAAGCGTTGCTGTAGCTTTTTCATCAATAATGGTCGAAATAAGATCAGTTGCGACACCAATATCTTCTTTTAGAATATAAGGATTGTTAAAAACCTCAGCAGTCAAAGTTGGAAAACTATTCAGCATTTCCTTCGTATTAAAATGATACGTCAGATAACCGAGTGGCTTTTGGGCAGGAAAATAATTAAAAATGTTTTTATTGGCTTTCCGGTTACTAATTTTGCTTACTAAATCGGCAATTGGTTTGGAGTATTCGACAATTTCTTCAATTCGTGCATTATCATTATCAAAATAAAAATCGACATTGATACCTTTTACAAAATTGCCCCAGTTTTTCTGACTCGGAAAAAATTTATTATACGTTGTAAATTGTGCCAAAGCCATATACGCCGAATTAAAACCGCTCAATGCTGCCCCATAATCAACCCAGCATGAAATGTCGGCGGTTTCATGCACTTTATCTGAAGTCGGGACAGTAAAACCATTTTCAAAAAGCAATTTTATAAATCTGTTTTGACTGATGGCCTGAATGCTGTCAAAAGCAGTCTGTTCTTTTTGATAATTCGCATAATAATTATCTGAATAATCTGCATAAGTAGTGTCTAGAGAAGATTCAACCGGTGTATCAATGACAATATCTGTAGTTTCTACCGCTACTGAATCTACAACAGGTGGTGCTATAGCATAATCATTATAAGAATATTTTTTGGTTAATCCAAAAATTACCAAATGGCTGTCATTCCAGGCTATAGTCGTTTTTTTATCACCGGAATT
Source organism: Flavobacterium gyeonganense (assembly GCF_029625295.1). Taxonomy (NCBI): domain Bacteria; kingdom Pseudomonadati; phylum Bacteroidota; class Flavobacteriia; order Flavobacteriales; family Flavobacteriaceae; genus Flavobacterium; species Flavobacterium gyeonganense. The sequence continues at coordinate 2,035,699 of NZ_CP121112.1, forward strand.
ATATACAGAATACTGCCCAAAATCTTCAATTAAAGGTTTTGCAACAGAATCACTTTCCTGATTTTTTTTAACTAAGAAATTTTTAATATCGTTTCTGCTTTTAATTGGAATTGTAATTTGATAATAGGGAATGCTATCCGAATAATTCCCATGGGCGGTTATTTTCTGGTCTAATTTTATAAGATCTGCATATTGATTGACATCCAGTTTCATTTTGCCATTTTTCAATAGTGAATGATTTAAAACCTCAGCAACACTTACTTTTTTAGAAAGCTGACTTCCGTTAAACTGAACAAAATAATCCTGCTTTTTCGAAAGAGTCTGACTCTGCGTTAAACCATACGTGAATAAAATGAATAAGATAAAAAACTGTTTCATGTGTAAGTATAATGATTATTGAGTTAATTGAATTGTATTGTTCATGAGTGACGATTTTTTAAGGACACTGTACATGCTTTGTTTTAAAAAAACCGTTTTCTTGTTTTTAGAAATTTTGCTGTTCGCATTGGATGCTGATAGGATATCACGGTCGAAAGTGTAAATAGATACAATGCTGGCTTTTTCCAGATCTTCCTTTTTCTTTTCGTCTTTAATGAGTTTTTCAGGAATAGGATAGGAAGCCATTCTTTCAAAACTCTTCGAATCTGCTGTAAAATGGATTTGATTTTTTTGCTTGTTCAAAGTATTTACGACTTCGTTCAGTGCTTTCGGATTTTTATAATCTAATTTGATAATAAAAACATATTTGTCAAAATCAGTCTTTGTTGAAACATTTGAAATTCCTTCAATTTTTGATACTTTAGACTTAAATTCATCCAGTTTCTGACTGATCTCCTGTTCATTTGGAATTTTCACACCATCCACTTCTTCCAGCCAGATAGCTGATTTGGTTTTTAACCATGATTGGGAAAAGTCAACCATCAGTGTGTATTCTCCACTTTGATCATCGTGGTGCTTAATTCTTTCTGTTATTTCAAAACAGCTTGTTAAAAGCAGGCAGCAGCATAATGCAAATATTTTCTTCATTTGGGAAATTTAAATTTTGAAACACATTCCATAAGAAGATTCTTAGTTGAAATTTTAAGAGCGGTACGAATTTAGATAATATTAACGAATTCTCATTCATCCTGAACTCTTTATTTGGACGTTTTTTATTTAACTTTGCGACACTTATTTTAATTTCATTTTTAAAATGAATATGAACTGTTTACAGACAAATATTCATTTTAGATTTTATAAAAAACACTCTATGTTCCCATTACAAAGAAACCGCCGTTTAAGAACTAATGAATCTATTCGCTCTTTAGTTCGTGAAACTAGTTTAAGTCCACAGGATTTTATGCTTCCGATGTTTGTTGCCGAAGGAAAAGATGTAAAAGTCGCTATTCCATCGATGCCAGGAATTTACCGCCATTCATTGGATAACACGATTAAAGAAGTAAAAGAAGCCTGGAATCTGGGAATCAAAGCAGTTAATATTTATGTAAAAGTAAGTGAAAACCTTAAAGACAATAAAGGTGTTGAAGCTTGGAACAAGGACGGTTTAATGCAACAGACTATTCGTGCCATTAAAGATGCAGTTCCTGAAATGATTGTGATGCCGGATGTAGCTTTAGACCCCTATTCTATTTACGGTCACGACGGAATTATTGAAAATGGTCAGTTAATTAATGATGCTACAGTTGATGCTTTAACCCGAATGAGTTTAAGCCATGCCGAAGCCGGAGCCGATTTTGTAGCGCCAAGCGACATGATGGACGGAAGAGTTTTAGCGATCAGAAAAGCTTTAGAAGAAAATGGTCACCATAACGTGGGGATTATGAGTTACAGTGCTAAATATGCTTCTGCATTTTACGGACCATTTCGTGATGCGTTAGATTCTGCACCTGTAGATTCTCAAAATATTCCAAAAGACAAGAAGACTTATCAGATGGATTATGCTAACCGAATTGAGGGAATTCGTGAAGCATTATTAGATGTTGAAGAAGGTGCAGATATTGTAATGGTAAAACCAGGAATGGCATATTTAGACATTGTGCGTGAGGTAAAAAATGCCGTTCATGTACCGATTGCGGTTTATCAGGTATCTGGTGAGTACGCCATGGTAAAGGCCGCAGCTGAAAAAGGGTGGCTTGATCATGACAAAATTATGATAGAGCAACTTTATTGCATTAAGCGTGCAGGGGCTAGTATTATCTCTACTTATTTTGCAAAAGAAGCTGCTTTAATTTTAAACAAATAAAAATGAAAAAACTATTATTTCTAGCCGCAGTTTTAGCTTTTGCATCATGTAAAAAGGAGAGTCAGGAATCCTTTGGAAGATCAACAGAAAACAAAACAGAAACTTATTCTGAAGGAGAATCGGCAGAAATCAAAACTCCTGAAAATTTAGGAAAAGAGATTTTTGAAGGAAAAGGAAATTGTACTTCCTGCCATCAGCCAGACCAAAAAGTAATTGGTCCAAGTATCAAGGAAATCGCCAAAATCTACAAAGACAAAAAAGGTGACATTGTTACTTTTTTGAAAGGAAAAGGAGAACCAATTGTCGATCCAGATCAGTTTGCTGTGATGAAAACCAATTTTCCGGTGACGCAGGCAATGTCTGATGAAGAATTGAAAGCTATCGAAGCATATATTTATAGTCACTTGAAATAGATATAAAACAAAAACGGCACTAAAGATTTAGCGCCGTTTTTCATTTTATTTGTTCTCTTACCAGATTTTAACTCTCTTTTCTGGCTCAATATACATTTTATCTCCTTTTTTGATATCGAAAGCATCATAAAAAGCATCAACATTCTGAATTGGAACAACAGCTCTGTACATTCCCGGAGAATGCGGATCAGTTTTTACCTGACTTTTAAGGGCTTCGTCTCTTGATTTTGTTCTCCATACCGTTGCCCAGGAAATAAAGAAACGCTGTTCAGGTGTAAAACCATCAATTAATCCCGGATTTCCATTTGCTTTTAAATACAATTGCAAACCGTCATAAGCAGCATTGATTCCACCCAAATCTCCGATATTTTCACCTAAAGTAAATTTACCATCTACATGAATTCCCGGTAAAGGCTCTAATGCACTGTATTGATCTGCCAGTGCACCTCCAAGCGCAGTAAATTGTTTTAAATCATCAGCAGTCCACCAGTCAACAAGATTACCATCTGCATTGAAACGTGCTCCAGAATCATCAAATCCGTGTGAGATTTCATGACCAATGACAGCTCCAATTCCACCATAATTTACAGCTTCATCAGCCTGATAATTATAAAATGGCGGCTGTAGAATAGCGGCAGGAAATACAATTTCGTTATATGATGGATTAAAATAAGCATTTACAGTCTGAGGAGACATTCCCCACTCTGATTTATCAACCGGTTTACCTAATTTAGCTAAGTTTTCAGCATAAGCCCATTTCGCCAAATTTTTCATGTTGTCAAAATAAGTCCCACCTTCAGAAACGTTTTTAAGTTCTAGTTTTGAATAGTCTTTCCATTTATCAGGATATCCAATTTTAATAGTCAGCTTTTTAAGCTTTTCAATTGCTTTTGCTTTTGTAGCTTCAGACATCCATGGCAGTGCATTGATCCTGTTTTCATAAGCAAGCATCACATTAGCAATCATGTTTTTAGCTTTTTCTTTCGCTTCAGCAGGGAACAATTTCTCCACGTACAGTTTACCTAAAGCTTCGCCGGTTGCACCATTGATTATCTGCAAAGCTACTTCCTCATGTGGTCGCTGTTTTAAAGCACCTGTTAACGTTTTTCCGTAGAAATCAAAATTGGCACTTTCTATTTCTGTACTCAATGTTGAAGCTGCTCTGTTTAATGCAGACCATTTTAAATATTCTTTCCAGGCCTCTACTTTCTTTTCAGTAAAAGTTTTTTCTAAAGCAATCATGTAACGTGGCTGCGCTACATTAACTGTATCTAATTTTGCCATACCCACTCCGGCAAAGTATTTATCCCACTGAATTGAAGGTGTGTCCTTTTTTAAATCGGCAACTGCTGTTGGGTTGTATTGTTTTCTGCGGTCTCTTCTTTCAACTCTGTCTAGTCTTGGTGCTGACATTTCAATTTCTAAAGCCAGGATTTGTTTGGCACTTTCTTTGGCTTTAGCCGGAGATTCACCAATAAACTGAAGCATTCTGGCAACGTGAACTTCATATTTCTCACGTTTTTCTTTTGAATCTTTATCATCAGAATTATAATAATCTTTATCAGACAATCCTAAAGTTCCCGGAGTTAGAGAAACTGTATTTTTATTACTGTTTTTTGCGTCAGCTCCAACATACACTGCAAAGAAACCTGCTCCGCCCTGTGACTGCATTTCGATTAGGTAATTTTGTAAATCGGCTACATTTTTAATAGCGTCAATTTTCTTCAAATAAGGTTTAAGCGGTGTAATGCCTCTTTTGTTTCTTCCAACAGTGTCCAAAATCGTATTGAACAAAGCGATGGCTTTACCCTGATCTGTGTTTGATTTATACTTCGGATTTTTCGAAGCTTCTTTTAAAATTGCTAACGAATTGTCATCCGTTTTCTGACGCAATTCATTAAAACTTCCCCAGGCATTTCGATCACTTGGAATTTCGGTCTTATCCAGCCAGGTTCCATTTACATATTGAAAGAAATCCTGTTTTGGGCTAACCTCCTTTTTCATATAAGAAGTATTAATCCCGGGTTCTTTTGGCGTTGTGTTTTGAGCTTCTGCCGTTGCAAATGAAAGTATTGCAGAAAAAGCATAAAACATTGGTGTAGTAAGCACTTTTTTCATTTATATTTAACTTTTTAGAGTTTCTGCAAACATATTGCTAATATCCGAATCCTTATGTTAAAAATTCAGCTAATAATTTATTAAAGATTGTTTTTCAATTAATTTACTCACCTATAGTTGAATTCAATGTTAAAAAAATGCATAACCAAACATTTTAAAAAGCCCTTTTTGTATTTTTGCGCCAAATTATTTTTATGAAATCTCTCCTTTACAAATACCGAAAATTCTTCATCATCTTAGGAGTGTTTTCGGCAATCACCATTACGCTGTTTTATTTTGCTTTAAAACCTCAAAAAACATTACCAATTTATAATCCGGCTGATGTAAATCCGGAATTGGTTGATAGCACAGTTCAGTATAAAAGTAAATACCACACAATTGCTGATTTTTCGTTTGTAAACCAAAACGGGGATACTATTACTCAGAAAAACTATGAAGGAAAGATATATGTTGCCGATTTCTTCTTTACTACCTGTGGATCAATCTGCCCAAAGATGACGACCAATCTGGCTGATGTACAAAAAGCGGTTTTAAATAATCCGAAGGTGATGTTGCTTTCACATACCGTTTTTCCTGAAACAGACAGTATTCCGGTTCTAAAAGCCTATGCCATAAAACACGGAGTCGTCGACAGTAAATGGAATCTGGTTACCGGCGATAAAAAAGAAATTTATACAATGGCCAGAAAATCATATCTGGCAGTAAAGCTTGGAAGACCGGATCAGCTTTATGATATGGTACATACCGAAAATTTTGTACTGGTGGATCAAAAACGACGCGTTCGCGGATTTTATGACGGAACTGATAAAGAAGACATGAAACGTCTTTTGGAGGACATTGATTTCTTATCCAAAGAGTAAGATCCCTCATTTTTAGAAACATTTAGCATATTCAAAAGCATTAATTGCCTTTAAATAAATAATAATTACCTATTTTTGCAATCTAAATTCAATCTAAATAAGCTTGCAAAATACTATCCATACCCTTAAAAAAGGCGAAAAAGCCATTATCAAAGATTTTGATATAGATTTGATTCCTTTAAAATTGTTAGAGATGGGTTGTTTGCCAGGCAGCCTTGTCGAATTGCTTCAAATTGCTCCTTTCGGTGATCCTCTATATTTAGACATTAACGGCTCACATGTTGCCATCCGTGTTGAAACCGCTCGTGAAATTGAAGTTGAACTGATCAAAAACAATTTATAATGAGCATTCAGAATATCAATGTTGCCCTTATCGGGAATCCAAATACAGGAAAAACATCCGTTTTTAATCAGCTTACAGGTTTAAATCAACAGGTAGGGAATTATCCGGGAATTACCGTTGAGAAAAAAATGGGTTTCTGCAAACTTCCACATAATATCAAAGCCAATATCCTGGATTTACCCGGAACTTACAGCCTGAATGCCAGCTCCATGGATGAAAGTGTGGTGATTGAACTTTTGCTGAACAAAAACGATAAATTATATCCCGATGTTGCAGTCGTAGTTACCGATGTTGAAAACCTGAAAAGAAATTTACTGATTTACACTCAGATAAAAGATCTTGAAATTCCAACAATCCTGGTCATCAATATGTCAGATCGTATGAAAAGTAAAGGCATTACGCTTGATATTCCGTATTTAGAAGAAAAACTGAAAACTAAAATTGCATTGGTAAGTTCGCGTAAAGGACTAGGAATAAATGAGCTAAAGGAATTAATTGTTTCTTATAAGACGATTCCGAATGAACCTTGTTTGAATGCTTCGGTTATTGACACTGCTTATTTTGAAAAATTGCAGCATGCATTTCCGAATCAGCTATTGTACAAATTGTGGCTTGTTATTACGCAGGACGTCAATTTTTCAAATTTAGACCGAAATGAAATCCGAAGTACTTTTACCAAATCACACTCCGAATTAAAACGTCTTCAGCAAAAAGAAACTATCAAACGTTATCAGTTTATCAATGATGTTTTGAAAGAAGGTTTAAAAGTTGATGCGTCGATGGCAAAAGACATTAGGGCAAAACTAGATCGGGTGCTGACACATAAAGTTTGGGGTTATGCTATTTTCTTTGCCATTTTATTTTTAATCTTCCAATCGATATTTAGCTGGTCAACCATTCCGATGGATTTTATTGACAGCACTTTTGCTTCTTTAAGCAGCTGGGTTGCCGAAGAACTGCCTAGCGGTATCTTAACTGATTTGCTTTCACAAGGAATCATTCCGGGAATTGGCGGCGTTATTATATTTATTCCGCAGATTGCATTTCTGTTTCTTTTCATCTCAATTCTTGAAGAAAGTGGATACATGAGTCGTGTTGTTTTCCTGATGGACAAAATCATGCGTAAATTTGGCCTTTCGGGAAAAAGTGTTGTACCCCTGATTTCAGGGACAGCCTGCGCTATTCCGGCAATTATGGCAACCCGAAATATTGAAAACTGGAAAGAGCGTTTAATCACGATTTTGGTTACGCCTTTCACGACCTGCTCAGCAAGATTACCGGTCTATGCAATTATCATTTCATTGGTAATTCCAAAACAACGTATTTTAGGCATACTAAATCTTCAGGGATTATCATTGATGTTGCTGTATCTGTTAGGTTTTGGAACTGCAATCCTGTCTGCTTATATTCTGAATAAAGTTTTAAAACTGGAATCCAAAACCTATTTCGTTGTCGAAATGCCTAGTTATAAATTACCGCTTTTCAAGAACGTTGGAATCAATGTTGTGGAAAAAACCAAAGCATTTATTGTGGGTGCGGGTAAAATCATCCTTGCAATATCGGTTATTTTATGGTTTTTAGCCTCGTACGGACCCGGAAAAGAATTTAATGAAGCAGAAACCATCGTTAAAGAAAGATTTGTCAATACAACCCTGACAGAAACTCAATTTGAAAACGAAGTAGCTTCTCAAAAACTGGAGAATTCCTATATCGGATTAATGGGAAGAGCGATCGAACCTGCCATTCAGCCTTTAGGTTACGACTGGAAAATCGGGATTGCGTTAATCAGTTCATTTGCAGCCCGTGAAGTTTTCGTAGGAACACTTGCTACCATTTACAGTGTGGGCGATACGGATAATGAATCAACTATAAAAAGCAAAATGCAGGCAGAAGTACGTCCTGATACCGGAGGAAAAGTCTTTAATTTTGCAACCGGAATCTCATTATTGCTGTTTTATGCGTTTGCCATGCAGTGTGCAAGTACATTGGCTATCACAAAGAAAGAGACAAACTCATGGAAATGGCCGGCAATGCAATTGGGCTTTATGAGTGCATTTGCTTATCTGACCGCTTTAATAGCCTATCAAATTTTAAAATAACGAGTCATGATTCAGGAAATTTTAGCTTTTGCCATATTAGGACTAGCAGTTGGGTTTCTGATTAAAAAATTCTTCTGGAAGTCTAAAAAGAAAAAAGACTGTGGAGATGGAAATTGTGGCTGTTCTTAGGAGATTTCACAAAAATTCACAAAGAAAAAAAGCTTCACATAGTTTAATTAAAGACTTTGTGAAGCTTTGTGCTTTTAGCGTAACTTTGTGGAATAACTTAAATTACTTCACTCCTTCCCATTCTGCATAAAACTGTGCCAGGAAGGTTTCCATAAAATGGTGTCTTTCTTCAGCAATTTGCTTTCCTGTTTCCGTATTCATTTTATCTTTTAGGAGCAAAAGCTTTTCGTAAAAATGATTTATCGTAGGAGCATTGTTCTTTTTATATTCGTCTTTAGTCATATTGGCTACAGGTACAATTTCAGGATCATACAAGGCCCTGTTTTTGAATCCGCCATAATTAAATGCCCTGGCAACACCAATAGCACCAATAGCATCTAAACGATCTGCATCCTGAACAATATCCAATTCCACAGATGAAAACTTCTTTTTGAAATTCCCGCCTTTGTATGAGATATTTTCAATGATATTAACAACATGCTCAATAATATCTTCAGTTATATTTTCAGATTCTAAAAACAAACGTGCCGTTTTAGGACCAATAGTTTCATCACCGTTATGAAATTTGCTGTCGGCAATATCATGAAGCAAAGCCCCTAACTGAACTATAGTTAAATCGCAATCTGTACTTCCGGCAATCAAAAGAGCATTTTTATACACCCGTTCAATATGAAACCAGTCATGTCCACCTTCGGCATTGATAAGTTTTTCTTTTACAAATTGAATTGTTTTATCTATTAGAGCTGAATTATTCATACTATTTTAAGCTTAACTTTATACTTTCTTTTTAATGCTAAAAAGGATTTTTGGTTGAATCTTCATTTGGTCTTTATTTAAAAAATTGACTCGAAATATTAAAAAAATGTTGATTGTCAAAGATTTAAAAACTTCAACAATCAACATTTTATATGGCTTATTTTTAAACGCAACAGAATTGCACTTTAAAAGAGTAAGTTTTTTATCTAATTATAATCTCGCTGGTTCAACCCATTTGAAAATATGTGATTCTTTTGGGATCACAATTCTTTCAGAGATTCTTGCCATACGAGCCGGTAATTTCATTAAATACTCACGAGCTTTTTCTGCTTCATCTGTTAAATTAGAAATCTTATCAATTTCCCACTTATCAATTAATTTCTGAAGTATTTCAACATAATCCGTTGCAGTATAAACTCCGATACGCTGAGCAGAATCTGAAAATTGTTCGAAAGCCGAACTAATCTTTTGACCTGATTCTCTTAAGAAATGCGCAGGCATAACGATTTTTTGCTTCATCATGTATTGAAACGCCAGCATCATTTCGCTCGGATCAACCTGAAAAATACGATTTACGAATTCACTATATGCATGATGATGGCGCATTTCGTCGCCAGCAATCATTTTACACATTTTGGATAACTTTTTATCGCCAAAATTTTTAGCTATTTGAGATACCCTGTTATGCGAAACATATGTTGCTAATTCCTGAAAACTAGTGTACACAAAGTTTTTATAAGGATCTCTTCCTGTTCCGATATCAAATCCATCGTTGATCAAATGCTGTGTTGTCATTTCGATTTCACGCATGTTGACGCGGCCAGACAAATACAGGTATTTATTTAACAAGTCACCATGACGGTTTTCTTCGCCGGTCCATTGCTTTACCCATCTCGCCCATCCATTACCGCCATTTTCAACCTGATCTACCTGATCCACTCCTTCTACATCCATGAGCCATGATTCATATGTTGGCAGGGCTTCTTCAGTAATTGTATCACCAACAAGTGTTACCCAGAAATCATATGGAAGTTCTTTGGCAATTTCACGCAACTCCTTTACCTCTTCAAAAAAATTTTCTCCCTGAGAATTAGGCAGGAAATCTGTTGGCTGCCAAATTTTTTCAACCGGAATTAAATACTGTTCAACGAAGCTTTCCACGTTTTTTTCCAAAAACTGCATTACTTCTAATCTAATGTTTTTTATAGACATTACTTTATTAAAATTTGGATTTAAGCCTGGTATTAAAACTTAAATCTGTTTATACTCATTAACTCCTTCTTTTACTGATTTTTCAGTAATCACCATCAATTCTTCAAATTTATAATCTTTTACAGCCATCGCCTGATGAACAGTAAAAGTAAGATGGTTTCCTAAACCTACCGGAAACATTCCGTAACGGACCATTTTCCATGAATTATTAATACTAACCGGCACTACATACGCAGAAGGCGCATATTTACATAAAATTTTTAAGCCGCTTTGCGCAAATTCTTTAGGTTTTCCGGTTTTGCTGCGCGTTCCTTCAGGAAAAATGACAGCAGATCTGGTATTCTTTTCGATATATTCTGACAAGCCTTTGATTACAGGAATCGCTTGTTTAGGGTCTTTACGGTCAATTAGCACTGATCCTCCATGTTTCAAATTGAAAGAAACACTCGGTATTCCGCTGCCTAACTCTTTCTTACTTACAAATTTACAATGAAAACGTCTAAAGTACCAAATCATTGCCACGATATCATACATACTTTGGTGATTGGCTACAAAAATAATCGGAACACCTTTCGGTATTGTATCTACACCGGTAACTTTATAAGTCGTTCCTACAAGCCTGGTACAGCTTAAAAGACCTAAATTTAAGTAATCAACACTTTTTTTATGAGCCTGATAACCAAAAAGATTAAGGCAAATCCATTGTATCGGATGAAAAATCACCAAACACAATCCAAAACATAAATAATAAATTACGGAGATTGGATATGAAATTATCTTTTGCATGCTTAAAAATTAAACGCCAAAAGTAGTAAATATATTTTTAGCGGTATAAAATTTGAAAACAATAACCGCTTTTATGGTTTAATTGTACCTTTGTGCCTCAAATTGCAAATTTTTTCTGAATTAAATGAACTTCACCTATCCTAAAAATGAACGCTTAAAGAGTAAAACCACCATTGGATTACTGTTTTCTGAAGGTAAATCGGTTTCAAAATATCCGTTGCGTTTGGTTTACTGTCAGGCGGATGAAAATTCAGAAGAAAAAATCAAAATTGGAGTATCGGTTTCTAAAAAATATTTCAAAAAAGCCGTAGATCGCAATTACTTTAAAAGGGTTTTAAGAGAAACATATCGATTGAATAAAAATTTGCTTTTAGAGAATGTTCAAGAACCTTATTCATTGATGTTTTTCTATCAGACGAAAGACAAGTTATCTTACGAAGAAATCAATATCAAAACAGTTCAGTTGTTTGAGAAATTTCTGCAGCAGGTTAATAAAATTCAGGATTTGGATAAAAAATCAGAATTATAAACCTTGTCATCAACATCTTTGAATTGAGCTGCTTAGAATCATTCATACAAGTCTCCTTAATTAATGTTTTTATTCTTATTTTAGTACACTATAATTTAATTCACAATTATGCACCCTTATTTCAAAAAGAAATTCATCATAACAGCCGCTGCAGCAGGATTTTTATTTATTGGAACCAGTTTCAAAGAAGACTTTTTTGAAATTGCCAAACAAATAGAAATTTTCACGACCTTATTTAAAGCCGTTAATACCAATTATGTCGATGAAACCAATCCGGGTGACCTGATGGACAAGGGTATTAAAAGCATGCTGGGAAGTTTAGATCCTTACACCGTTTATTTTAATGAACAGGATGTTGTTAATTTTAAAATCAACAATACTGGTGAATATACAGGGATTGGTGCAATGATTGCCCGTAAGAAAGACCGTTTAATTGTTCGCGAACCTTATAAAAATTATCCGGCAGATAAAGCCGGGTTAAAAGCAGGCGACGAAATTATTCAGATTGGCGATGTTTTGATTGCTGATTTTAAGGATGACGCTTCACAATTGCTGAAAGGAACAAAAAATACTAAAATCAAAATAAAATACCTGCGTCAGGGAAAAACGTATACTACAGACCTTGTTTTGGATGAAGTTGATATTAAATCAGTTCCGTTTTATGGAAAAATTGATGATAAAACCGGGTATATTGTTTTGGCACATTTTAGCAGAAAAGCAGCGTTTGAAGTAAAAGAAGCTCTTGAAAAACTTAAAAGTGACGGCGCTACACAGATTGTATTGGACTTAAGAGGAAATCCTGGCGGACTATTAAATGAAGCTATTGATATCTGTAATTTATTTGTTCCAAAAAATGAAGTAATTGTAACTACAAAATCCAGAATTGAAAAACACAACAATACTTACAAGACAACCAAAGAGCCTATAGACACTCAGATTCCGCTAGCCATTTTAGTAAATGGAAAAAGTGCTTCGGCATCAGAGATTGTTTCGGGAGCTTTACAGGATCTGGATCGTGCTGTAATTTTAGGAAGCCGCAGTTTTGGAAAAGGTCTGGTTCAGCGCACTGTTGAATTAACATACGGAACACAGTTAAAAGTAACTATTTCACGTTACTATACTCCTTCAGGACGTTGCATTCAGGCATTGGATTATTCGCATAAAGACAAAAATGGTGTAGCCCAAAAAACAGATTCTAAAAACTTTAATGCTTTTAAAACCAGAAAAGGAAGAACAGTTTATGATGGCGGCGGCGTTTTGCCGGATATTGAACTGGATGAAACCAAAATGAGTCCGATTACAAATGCGCTATTAAAAAATGACGGGATTTTTGATTATGCGACTACTTACTATTATAAAAACCCAAATTTGGGAGATAAAATTCCAATCATCACAGATGCTGATTATACTGCTTTCAAGCAATATTTAAAATTCAACAAGTTTACTTTCGATACAGAAACTGAACTGGCATTGAAAAACACTTTGGCAGCTGCCAAAAATGAAGAAATAGACGAAGCAATTGTTATCGAATACAAGCAGTTATTAAATGCACTTGAAAAAAGTGAAACCACATTATTAGACAAAAACCAAAAGGAAATTAAAAACCTGATTTTAGAGGAACTTATAAAAAGGTATCAATATCAGGAAGGATTATATCAATATTATATTAAAAACAATTCAGAAATTAAAAAAGCTGTAAACGTGTTAAACAATCAAACTGAGTATAAAACCATTTTAAAAATGTAAAAGATGAAACTTGGCAGCTCCCTATTTCTGTTATTTATTTACAATTTATGGGCGCAGCAAAAACCCATCGAAACCATTTATTTTGATTTTGATAAATATATACTTAGCAGTCAGCAAACCAAAGTCATATTTGGCATCGAAAAAAATATCTAAAAGCCGTATGACCTACCAGGGCTGCGGAAACAAATATCCTCTTGGAAAGGGTGATAATTTAGATCGCCGTGTTGAATTTAAAATTACTAAGATTTAATTAAGCTGCATCTCAATATGCGGAATATCATCCTCAAGATACATTTCACTCGTTTGTACGAACCCGTGGCTTTCGTAGAATTTTTTCAGATATAACTGTGCCCCAATTGTAATTTTATCTTTTCCAAAATTGGATTTTATCGCTGCAATAGCTTCTCTCATTAAATCATGACCCCATTTTCTGTCACGATAATTTACATCGACAACGACCCTGCCAATTGAAGCATTATCAAAACTAATCCCGGCATCAAATAAGCGTACATAAGCCACTATTTTATCATCATATTCGCCAATTAGGTGTAAAGCTTTCTTGTCTTTACCATCAATATCCAAATAAACGCAATTTTGCTCCACTACAAAGATTTCACTTCTTAGTTTCAATAAATCATATAGCTCATGAACAGTTAATGCCTCAAAAGGCTTTATTTTCCATTTTAATTCCATTGCGTATTATTTTATTACTTATTCTAATTAAAAAGAGCCAAATTAATTTAAAAAAACTGAAACAGAAAGAATAATTCGTTTCAAAAAAATCCCGATTACATGACGCAATCGGGAAATTATTTAGTTTTTAAAAGGTATATGGTTCAGGCTATTTCTTCTTCATAATGATTTCCATGCTTTTATATTCCTTATCATTTTTTGTATCGTACATTTCCATTTTACGTGTTCTAGCATCCACGATAGTGTAGACTTCACGATATGGTGTTTTTTTTCCGTTTATCGGATTTACCATGTCGCCTTTAAGTTCCATACTTTTTGTCTTTTCATCATATTTTCCTGTGGCAACCATCATACCGGTTCCCATGTTATCAATAAAAGTAGTGGTATATTCTTTACTTGCATTGTTATAGGCTAGTGTAGATTTTCCTTCAAATGGCTGTCCCATCATCGTTCCCTTGTAATTGGCTTCCTGATAACGGCCACCGAGGATCATTTTTATATTTGCCGTAGAACTTGCCTTTTCAGGTTTACCTCCTTCCTCTTCCCAAAAAGTCATATCACAATTCCATGTTCCGGTCTCATCTGCCATCATTTTATGAGGAGAACCCGGTGTTGCATAATCCATCCAGGCTTTCATTTGTGCAGCAGAATCTAAAGGTTTTTCAGCCATTGTATCTTCTGCTTTTATGCTATCGGCAGGATTAGTAGTTTCTAATACCGTTTTTACTTCTTTTTTACAGGAAGAAAAACACAAAACTAATATCAGTGTTATAAACAAGTTTTTCATAATTATCTGATTAAGTGTTAATTATAACCAAAAGTACGAAAAATAAAATTTATCTCTTCTCTATTTTGACTGATTTTATAATGGCTTCTAATTCTAACATTAAATCCCGTTCCTGATTTGATGGTGAATAACAGAAACCTTCAATGACCAAAATTCGATTGTAAGCTTCATCAATTATGGCGTAATTGATAAAAGGTCCTGTCATAAAATCGTTTTTTAATTCCCAGGTTCCTTTGGTTTCAAAAGCCTTTTTACCGTTTAAATTTGTAATTGAGAAATAAGGCGCATAATCTTCGCCCGTAATCATATGTGTATTGGGTTCACGCCCTTTAATGTAATGCCCTACAGAGTCACGCATTCTGATAATATTACCTACAACGTCAAGATTTTTAGTAAGCCCGTTTAACGGAATCTGATAAATAAGCAGGCTTGTATTACCACTAATAATTTCTTTTTTAAGCCAGATGAAATTTTTTTTGTGCAGCATATATTCATATCCGACCGGGATTTGAAGATCAATATGAAACTTATTTTTAATAACGGCAGGATTCAAAAGTGATTTGCTGTTATCCTGCTGTACTTTCTTGATCTCGGTTTCCCGAATTGCCCGAATAATTTCTGGAGAATTCATTTCGATACTGCAAATGAGGTCTTCAATTGATTTTCCGTAGATCCTGAAAGTATTGTGAGGCAAAGTTTTATCATTGGTTTTAACCTCAAATTTGTCTACGGCTGACTTTTTAACTACAATAATACTTCGGCTATCGGTTACAAAACCTTCAAGGAGTTTTGCCGGATATTGATTGATTGTAAACAAGGGCTCTTCTTGTGTAAGACCCAAAACCGGTGAAGCAAATTTATTTCGGATGCTGTCACCAACTTCGCCATACCACAACTGATCGTCAATAATGATAGAAATTGTATTAGTTTTTCCTGGTTTTTCCTTTTCCTTGTTTTCGTTCTTTTGAAAACAGGAAACCAGTAAAACGCAAACTAGCAGAAACAAAAAATGGGTTTTATTCATTTTTATACTTTTATGAAATAAAACCCAAATTTAGGTAAGATATTTTATTATCCGTTTATTTTAAGCTTCATTCCTGGTTTAATATCCTCGTCTTTAATTCCGTTCCATTTTTTGATATCTGAAATGGTCACACCAGGATATTTTTTTGAAATACTATATAATGAATCTCCTTTTTTAACATAATAATCTTCTCCAATAGATTTAGCAGAATTTGCTTTTTTCTTAAATGAATCAATTGAATTAGAAGCAACAGCAGTAGTTTCAACAACAGTAGTTTCCTTTTTAGAAACGATTAAGGATTTGCCTAATGCCAGATTATTTGAGTTTAAGTTATTCCACTCTTTTAATTCTGCCAGTGTTACCCCGAATTTTTTAGCAATATTACCCAGATTATCTCCGCTTTTTACCACATATTCTACCTCAATTTCGTTTTTATCAGACGATTCAGCAGATGCAATTGCAGTTTCGACAGGTTTTTTAACTACTTCCTGAGCAGTTTTGGAAACTAAATCCTTAGGTTTTATTTTTAAAGATCTTCCTAATACCAGTGCGTTACTTTTAAGATTGTTCCATTCTTTAATATCTGCTACAGCAACATCATACTTTTGGGCAATCGAACTTAAATTGTCTCCCTTTTGAACGATATAAGATTCAAGATCTAGCGGTTCAGGAACTTTTACTGGTTTTGCTTTTACTTTTGGAGTTAGTTTCTGTGCTAAACGAGAAGGCATTTTATAAATACCTGAATCATATTTTGCGTAAGCATAAATTTTATCCTCGTTAGCTACAAAAGTGGCAACTTTATCTTTTGGCAAACGTAAAAAGTGCTGTTCATTTTGGTAATAAGGCACTACTTTTAATTTATAGGAAGGATTAAGAAGTTCTAATTGAGATTGCGGCATGTCTAACAAATCAGCAATCTGCTTAAAAGTCATTTTTTCTTTGATACGGATAGTATCTGTTTCAAAGTTTTTCACAACAGCTCTTTCAGGGTTGATTCCGTGCTCTTTATGGAATTCGAAAAGGTACATTGTTGCTAAGAAAGCCGGTACATATCCTTGTGTTTCTTTTGGAAGAAAATTACGGATATCCCAGTATTTGGTTTTTCCGCCCGAGCGACGAATTGCTTTTGTTACATTTCCCGGACCTGAATTGTATGAAGCCAATACCAGTTCCCAATCACCAAAAACACTGAACATTTTAGTCATGTATTCAGATGCGGCTGCAGTTGCTTTAAGAGGATCACTGCGCTCATCAATATAGGAATCAATTTTAAGATCGTATTGTTTTCCTGTTCCGTACATGAATTGCCAAAGTCCTGTGGCACCCATTTTAGAAACTGCTTTAGGATTTAAAGCAGATTCTACAACGGCTAAATATTTAATTTCCAGAGGAACATTTTGTTTTGCAAAAGCATCCTCAAATATTGGAAAGTAATATTCTGATAAAGCCATTAATCGGGAAAACGATTTTTTACGATTCTTAAGAAATGACTTTATTATATTCTCCAGTCCCTGATTGTATTCTATTTCAAAAGGCGACTTTTCATTCATTACCTGAAGCCTTTGCTTTAAAAGCTCTGTTGGCAACTCCTGATCAACTGTAACATCTTTATTGATTGTCTGAATGTCCTTAGTTAAATCATCATAAATATCCAGACTTGTTAATTCATTCATCCAAAGACTATCAACACGAATGGCTAAGTCATTTTTTACGAATGATTTTTTTACTGAATCTAAGTACGAGATCTTTACATCAGGCTTTATTTCAGTATCTGCTTTGACTACTTCTTGTGCAAAACCGGCTATTGAAAAAAAGACTGAAACCGCTAAGGAAATTTTTCTTATAATCATATAACATTTTTTTAAAATTCTATAATCCAAACAATTACAGAAATGGTATTTTTACAAACTTAAGCAGAATAAGCGTAAAAATCGCTAAAAAAAATGTTAATTGTTGTTTTTTTAATCTTGAATAGCAGCAATACCAGGCAAAACACGTCCTTCTAACATTTCAAGCATTGCACCTCCACCGGTTGATACATAACTCATTTTGTCTTCAAAACCAAATTGTTTTACAGCAGCAACAGAATCTCCACCACCAACTAAAGAGAACGCTCCTTTTGCAGTGGCCTCAGCAATATAATCACCTAAAGCGATAGTTCCTTTTGAGAAAGTTTCTATTTCAAAAACGCCCAAAGGACCATTCCATAAAATGGTTTTCGATTCTAAAATTACTTTTTTGAAGTTTTCCAAAGATTTAGGACCTGCATCAAGACCTTGCCATCCATCAGGAATTGCTGTTACATCTACAACCTGAGTATTTGCAGTGTTTGAGAAATCATCAGCAGCAATTACATCAACCGGAATGTGAATCTGAACTCCTTTTTCTTTAGCTAATCTTAAAATCTCAAGTGCTAAGTCTTGTTTGTCATCTTCACAGATAGATTCTCCAATTTTTCCTCCTTGAGCTTTGATAAATGTAAAAGTCATCCCTCCACCAATAATCATGTGGTCAACTTTATCAAGTATATTTTCTATAACCGTGATTTTAGAAGAAACTTTAGAACCTCCTAAAACAGCAACAACCGGTTTTTCGCTATTATTCAATACTTTATTTAAACTGTCGATTTCTTTTGCCAATAATGTTCCAAAACATTTTTCAGTTGGGAAAAATTGTGCGATGATAGTTGTTGAAGCGTGTGCTCTGTGAGCCGTTCCAAAAGCATCATTTACATAAATATCTCCAAGAGAAGCTAGTTCTTTAGCGAAAGCTACATCTCCAGCTTCTTCTTCAGCGTGAAAACGTAAATTTTCAAGTAAAAGGACTTCACCTGGTTTTAAATCTTTTGCCGCAGCCTGAGCAGGTTCTCCAATACAGTTTTCAGCAAACTGAACCTGTACACCTAAAATTTCAGAAGCTGTTTTTAAAATATGTTTTAACGAATATTTTTCTTCAGCACCTTTTGGTCTTCCTAGGTGTGACATCAAAATTACGCTTCCACCCTGAGCCAAAATAGCATCAATAGTTGGTTTTGCAGCTTCGATACGTGTTGCATCTGTTACATTGAAATTTTCATCCAAAGGCACATTAAAATCAACACGGATTATTGCTTTTTTATTTTTAAAATCGAAATCGTTTAGAGTTTTCATTTGATAATTATTTATGGTTTTTTTTGAAAGAAAAACAAATATAGAACTTTTACGGTTCTTATAAATTGGGATAAACCAAAAAACCAATAATTTAAAGAACGAAATCGTTATAATTTCACAAATAAATTTCTTTATTAAATATTAAACACAAATTTTGCAATGAATTAGGTTATTGTCAGAGAAAAAAAGCCTTTTTTATTTATCAAATAAAAAAGGCGAAAACAAGATGTGGTTTTTGTTTTTGGAAATAATAACAAATTATTCTTTTTGAATGTAGCAGATAGATAAATGCGGCTGGACCGGAAACATGATCGTTTCATATTCGTTCCTGTTTTCAGTATTTTTGGAAACTATATAATTACCTTCTAAAATACCGAAATAACTTAATAGCGGAGAGTAAAATGTAATTCCGATTTTGTGCTTCGAAAGATCTGTAAAATCACTATTTACAATATCCAGCTGATAATTGACAAATGGAAAATACTGATTGCCCAAAACATCCGAAACTCTGTGAAAACTACCTTTTAATTGCTCCACATACCCGTCTGCCGCAATTCCAACCAGAAAATGCAGCTGAGAGGCTTTTTCGTTTTCAGTCAATAATTCTCTGAAGGTGTTTTTAGGATTTTCAGGCGAATTGAATTGCTGGCTTTGCATTTTATATTCCTTAAAAGTATCTTCAAAAACATATTTGTCCCAGATTATGGTAGAAGAACTATCAATAATTACGCGATATGCCAGCCTTATTTTTGATATTTTCATACTTTTTTTTATTCAACAATTCATTTTAAGGCAACTTCAAAAACTAATAAAACAGCATTTTCAGATAAAGCTTCCCACTGCATTACTTCAGTTTTTTTCATACTCAAACCGTCCCTGGCTTCTAAAAGTCGGTCTTCTACTTCAAAAGCACCGTTAACTATAAATACGAAAACACCGTTGTTAGGGTTCTTCAAAGTGTAAAATCCTTCTTTCCTTCCATCGTAAACACCAATAAAACCAACAACTTGTTCAATTTCAATCAATCGAATTAATTTATTTCTGATCGTAAAATCAATTTCTGATTTCTGAAAATAATTTTTGAAACACTGTAATTCCCTTTGAAAATGAATGGTAAGAAAGCTAACGTTTTCACTTTCGTAAGGATTAAAAATTTCCAAAGTCATTTTATCTACAGCAGCTATTATCTTAACTTCTTCAACTCTTAAAAATTCAGTATTACCCAGATTGTCTTTGCATTCAATTCCACCAAATAAAGGCAAAATAATCACATTTGTATTTGCCTTTATAACTCTGGAAATACAATGTTGGGGAGCTAATATCTCTTCGTTTAAAATCTGTAACGAACCAAATGGTGTTCTGGACAAATCCTGGTACTGGTCGAAATTAAAAGTAGCAAAACAATTGTATTTTTCTGATTTGAAAACACCTCTTGTTTCTGACTTATAAATCTGAGCTGGAATCTGCTTGATCATCTTAAACTATATTTACTGCCTTTTAACTTGCAACGTTAATGGTATGTTTGAGCACAAAACCTTCTGCGATGCTGCCTGTAACTGTTGCCAATTCATTCGAAAAACCATCAGAAAACACATTGTCCGAAGCATTATAGGTATAGCCGGACAAACCTTTGGTATACCCATTTGAAGTTGATGCATTAACCAAAGCAACAGCACTTCCTGAACCTTCAGGAAAAGCAATTTGTGTAACCAGTAATGAAGTTCCGCTGGCGTTGTATATATGAACATGTATGTGTGTTGCTCTGCCGGAATACCAGCCCGGAAATATAGAGGTAAAAGTCACTAAACCATTATCATCCGTAGTTTGCCTTCCTCTTAAAAAATGTACAGAAGTATAATTTACAGATTGCATACCTGTTCCTCCGTACTCAGAATAATAACCATCTTTATCGCAATGCCAGATATCAACAATAGCGCCTTTTAAAGCGGCACAGCTTGCTTTTGTGTTTTTTATGGTAATATTAATTGTAAAAGCAACACCGGTTCTGTCCATGACAATATTTGATTTCACCAAAGAAGATGGTGAAATGGTTGGAAATGGACCCTCGGTTTCAGAAGGAGTTACGGAACAAGTACCTGAGGAACCTGAGTTTGAACCTGTATCAGTGGCCATATCTGTATCAGTTGATGTTTCTGAAGCATCATCGTCTTTACTGCAAGCGTTTATAATTGGAATAGCGAAAGAACCTATTCCTACTAAACCTAAACCTTTTAAAAAATCTTTTCTTTCCATAATTTCTTGGTTTTAATGTTTTATCAATTAAATGATTAACAGTAATTTTCAAGTAAAATTATTCGAAATTATAGTGTTGGAAAAAGTTTGAGGTAATCCACAATAATTATGAGGTAAACGAAGAGAAAAAATAAATTTATAGTAAAATTATTTCAAATAAGGTTCCTTTATTTTTGATTCAGGAGTTCAAAAAATGCAGCTTCATAACTTGTACTTATTGGTATTTCTGTCTGATGAATATGAATTGTTTTATTTCTAATTTTTTCAATTTTAGAAATTGGAATAATAAATGACCTGTGTACACGAACAAATTCGGTGGAAGGCAATTTTTGAAGTATGACTTTTAAAGTCATTCTGGCCACAACAGTCTTTTGATTCTGAATATGAATTTTAAGATAATCATCCAAGCCTTCAATATATAAAATATCTGAGAAAAGGATTTTTATCAAACTATAATCGGCACGTATAAAAAGATATTGCTGTTCCAGATTCTGGTTTTGAGTTTTCCATTGCTGAAATGCTTTTTCAACAGCCTGCTGAAAACGGGAAAACGAAATAGGTTTTAAAAGATAATCAGTAGCGCTTAACGTAAAACCTTCAACAGCAAATTCAGAATAGGCCGTTGTAAAAATGACCATCGTTTTGTGTGGCAGTTTTTTATAAAAATCCAATCCTGAAATAGAGGGCATATTGATATCTAAAAATAGCAAATCGACAGGATACTTTTTAAGATATTTAAAAGCTTCATCAGATTTTGTAAACGTTTTTTGCAAATCGACAAATTCAATTTCAGCACACAGACTTTGCAAAATTTCTAATGCCAGTGGTTCATCATCTAATGCTATTGCTTTTATCATCCTACTTCAATAGTTAAATTTACGATATACTTATCATGACTGTCTTCAATTTTTAACTGATGTTTGTTTGGATATAAAAACGATAGTCTCTCAATTGTATTTTGCAGACCAATTCCGGTTTCAGATTGAATCGAAAATGTTTTTTTATTGGATACCATCAATGTCAATTCTTTTTCATGAATATCAATGTAAATACAAATTTCTGAAGTCTGATCCGGATTTACACCATGTTTGAAAGCATTTTCTATGAAAGAAATTAAAATAAGCGGTGTAATTGCCTTGCCGAAAGGGTTTCCGTTTACTTTATAATCGACACTAACGGTATTTCCCAAACGCGTTTTTTGCAGTGAAATAAAATTATTGATGTAATTGATTTCTTTGCTTAAATCCAGTACTTCATCATTTGCATTGGTAATAATATAGCGCATGAGCTCAGATAACTGTATCACGGCATCGGGAGTTTTATCATCTTTTTTTAAAGCAAGAGCATAAATACTATTAAGTGTATTAAATAAAAAATGCGGATTGATCTGCGCTTTTAAAAAAGCAAGTTCTGACTTCATTTTTTCTTTTTCTACATTTTGCAGCCTTCCGGATATAGCAAATAACAAACTTGAAATTACACCGAGCAAATATACCAGAGCTGTATGTCCGTACTGAGTTGGCGGTCCGCCCATTGTATCAAAAGATATTGGTCCCGGAGGCCTGTTTCGAAAATCCGGAGGCGGTTTCATTCCTTCATTAAAAGGTCCGCGATGATGTAAAAAGGGTTTTTTATGATCCCTAAAATCTAAAAAATTGTGATCCGGGTGATCTAAAAATCCTGAAATCCACACAAAAAATAAAAGAAAACAAGCAATCATTATAAAATATAATAATTGCTTGTTTTGAAAATAATATTGTGGAATTAAATAATAGTAGTTAAAATAAAAGAAACACAATAAACTAAAATAAATAAAAAAATAAATCCGATCATGTACATTAGAGTACAAATTGGGCCACGCAAAAATTGTTTTGACCGATGTAAATGCATAAGGCAAAAAAAGAAACGCCAGACACAAACACAGATGCAGGGCATAAAACGAAAGCTTTGTTTTCATATATGTGAAAGTTGTTTTTTAACTGTCATATATGGTATCGCCATTTATTCTATTGGAATTGCTAAACTTGTAAATGGCGATTTCATAAATCGAATTGATTTATTCAAATTTAGCAATCTTGCGGGTTACAATCAAATTAATGAGGTAAAACCAAATAATCCTGCGATTTTTTTATAAATAATTACTAAAAAAGGCTTTAAAACTATTTTGTTCTAAAGCCTTTCTTTACAATTTATTAATCATGAACCGGACTATCCGTACAAGGACAACTGCTTAATGCCTGAAGGAAATCAAATCCAAGTGTGACAACATGGGTTCCTGAGTTATAATATCCTAAATCGTTAAACATTACCTGATAGGAATATGCAAAATAAATTTTAGACTTCATGAAACCTGCCATTGGCCCCAATGATAAAGGTTTTGGGAACTGGTCATTCAGCATACGATACGAAACTCCTATCCAGTAATATTCTTCATAGCGGTTATAACGTCTGTATTTAAAATTGATATCCGTCGCAGAACGTTTATCACTGGCAAAATACTGATAAAATACCGATGGTTCATATTCGATACGGTTATTCTCTGCATCTCTAAATGTAAATCCAGTATATACCTGATAATTAGATAGTAAATCTGGTTCCACACCTCTAAATTTATTAGTGTTTTTCTTCAAAACATTATTCGCATTAAAACTCAAATAGAAGTTTTTATTACGATATAGTGCACTGATGTCAAAGTTATTATTTGCAGTGTATCGATCATTTGTAATGGAAGGGTCTAAAACAGGATGTTCAATATCAGTACTAAATTCATCTGTATCAATCCTAAAACTATTAAAGTTATAGGAAATACCGAAAGACATATACTGCTTAGAATAATAGTCTAAAATGATATGATGGGCAAATGAAACCTTGGCTCCTGTTTGTCTCGTGTAACCATTTTTATCGTTGTAAACTGAAATACCAACCCCTGAACGATCCAAAAGCCTAAAATCCACATAAGCAGACTGGTTATCCGGTGCGTCTTTAATGCCGACCCACTGCGTTAATCCATTAACCCTTATTCTAACGTTATCACCAATACCTGCATAGGCTGGTGAAATCACAAAAGGATTATCTGCTAAATACTGCGTAAACACCGGTAGGTTTAACTCCTGGCTGTAACCTGATGTTACAGCTAGGAGTACTAAGGATACTATTAATTTTTTCATTGTAATAATTTTTTTAGATAACATCACAGGGGCTGTTATTTTGTTATCTGTATAGTGTGAAATGTCCAACAAACTCTCTATCATCTTTCTTGTCATTTAGTTTAAGAACATACCAGTAATCACCTGTTGGTAACTCCTCGCCATTGTATTTACCATTCCATTTCTGACCGTAACGATATTTTGCAATCTCACGACCGTATCTGTCGAAGATAGAGAACTCAAGGTTGTTGTAAATATTCGTACAACCAGGACCCCATTCGTCATAAAGACCGTCTCCGTTTGGTGTAAAGTAATTCGGGATACAAACATCAACATATGTCATAGGCACAATTAATGTCGCTGTACAGCCATTTTGATCTCTAACTATCACTTCATAGTCTCCAGATTGGTAGACTTTGTATGTATTAGAAGATGTAAAATCTTCTCCGTTGAAACTGTACATATAAGCTGGTGATCCACCTGCAGCGGTAACCGAAATTACATTCATTTCCGGTTGCCCTCCAGTTAATGCCAGAGTTAATGGAGCAATTGGCTTAATCTCGAAACTAACGTCTGCACTACATCCATTAGTATGTGTTACTGTTACTTTGTGCGGACCATGGTTAAGATTTGTAAAGATTTTATCCATCTGAATTGCACCTCCGTCAAGAGCATAATGAACATCTGCAGGATTAGTAATGCTTGAATCAACAGTAATAGTTACTGAATTAGCCGCTGCATTATTCACACAGTCATAGTTAATTTCTGCTTTTGGATCAAGCACAACACCTTCAGGTATAATAACTTCAAGTTCATTTATACATTTTGAGTTTATACCATCTTTTATATAAACTATATGCTCACCTCCTGCCATATCTGGGAAAGAATATGTCACTCCTGTAACATTATCATAAGAACCTGGTATAACAGTATAAGGACCATCAATATTATCCAAACTATAACTATATGGAGCTATTGCACCTTTTATTACAATTTCGAATCCACCATCTTTAGCTCCTTTACAGCCTTCCGGTGTTACGTCACCAACAATTGCTGTTGTTAAAGCTTTAGGCTCAGTCACCTCAATCTCCTGAGGAAGGTAATAACAACCTGATACATCCTGAGCAAGTACCTGATACATACCTGGTTTTAAATTGTTAAACACATTGCTACTACGGAATTCACGCAAATCATTAACAGCAGTAACTGCATACATAATTTGACCTGTTCCACCTGTAGCAGTAATCACAATTTTACCGTCATTACTACCATTACATGTCACGTGTGTAAGCTCAGTTGTGAATGTTAAAGGATTAATTGCTGTTCCGATTTCCACTTTTTCTGAATCTTTCGGACAATCACCACTATCCACATGAACAACATAATCTGTACCAGCAGGCAGATCTGTGAAGTTACCATTCGCTTGTGGTCCCTTAACAAGAGCTCCATTTCTTAATAGTGTATAAACATAGTTTCCTAAACCACCTGTTGCTACAGCAGTAATAACTCCTGTTTCATCACCTGCACACCTAACATCAGTCTTAGTCACAATCTCTACTTTAAGCTCTTCTAATGGAGAAACTTTGATACCAGCAAACCCACCAACACAATTATTAGTATCTCTTACATAGTACTTATAATCACCTGGTACCACATTAGTAATAACAGCTGGAATTGCAGCAGTAAATGAACCCAATACTGTTCCAAAGTTTGGATCAGTACTATATGTGTAAGAACCTGTTCCTCCGGTTGCACTTAACGTTAAGCTTGCCTGAGTTTGACAAGTAGGATCTGATGACTGACGTAACTCAGCAGTTACAATTGTTGGTTCGTTAATAGTTACATCAACAGAAACTTCGCTACAATTGAATCCATCAGTTACCTTAACACTATAAGTACCTGCTCCTAAACCAGTAAAGATTGGTGAAGTTTGTGGTCCTGAAGAAATTGTTCCGGTAGCCGTTATTGTATTCAGGGTATATAAATAATTACTTTCCTGGCCGCCTGTTGCCGTTACAGTAATTGTAGCGCTAGTGTCACCATTACAAAGCAACATCGTTGCACTTGGAGTAGCGTTTACCAAAATTGGTTTTGGAATTTCTAAAACTACAGGAATACTACTTACAGGGCAACCTTTTGTATCTCTAACACTTACAGTATAGGTTTCAGCTGTTAAGTTAGGGAATTCATAAGTCGCAGACCAATCAGAAATTACTGTACCAGCACTGTTTACCAATTTGTACTCATATCCGCCAGCCCATCCGCCAGTTGCAGTTGCCACAATTCTTCCGTCATTATTACCTGGAATACAAGTGATAGAACTATGAACTGCTGTAATTTTCAATTCTGCATCAGGCTGTCCAATTGTAAATGTTGCAGACACTGTACAGAATGGACTGTCGATTAATGTTGCAGAAACAGTATATTCACCTGCCGACAGATTTGTTAAAGGCAGTGGTCCTGCTGTTGCAGAAGTTCCTGAGCGAACTACTGCTCCCAATAATGATACTGTATAATTGAATCTTCCAGCTTCATCAGGATTACCAATATTGTCTATTAAAGTAACGGTAACCGCACCTTCATTCGAACCATAACAAACGATATCACTATCTTTTACAATATTTAAGTCGAAAGTATTTGGCTGATTAACATAATGCACTTTTTGAATACTACATCCTGTTGCCGGATTTAATGCTGTAATGATATAGTCTCCAACTGCTAAACCTGTAAAATTACCTGTTGTATTAGGAGCGAATGTAATAACACCACTAACATCTGTTAAAGTATATTCAATACCAGCTATCGCAGTACCGGAAGCATCTACTGCCGTAGCACTTATACTTTCTGGATTAGTACATGTAATAGCTGTTTTCACAACATCTATTTTATCTAACTTAATGTATGGTGCAATTTTTATTGCTGTAGTATAAGTACCCATACATCTATTACTATCATAAACATTTACAGTATAAGTTCCGCCAGATAAATCAAATTCAGTGTATGTATTTGAAGAACCGCTTTGAACCTGAGTTCCGTTTTTGATAAATTCATAAGTCACATACGTACCTGAACCACCGCTTACTCCTGTTGCAGGATCAACTGTAATCGTTGCGAAGTTAGATGTATTGCCATTTGTACAAGTAAATTGCGAAACAGCAACTGCATTTACAGCTACAATACCTGGTTCATCAACCGGGATGGTTGCTGTCGCTTTACATCCTCTTTCAGATGTTACTAATACAGTATAAGTTCCGGCTGTTAATCCAGTGAACACAGGTGAATCTTGTTGGGTTGTACCTCCATCCAGACTGTAAGTGTATTTTGGATTATCGTTAATACCATCTGCCGGAGTATCCATAGTGGCCGTGATAGTACCATCGTTACCTCCGTTACAAGTTACAGGTGTTGATGTCAACGCAAATCCTGTAATTATAGTCGCTGGTTTTAGATCTATAGTTACAAATACTTCACATAAAGTAGTTGTATCCTTAACGCCTATAATATGAGATCCCGAATGAACTCCTGTTAAAGGTGTAGTTGCTCCCAAAGCACCTCCATCGATGTTATAAACATAGTTTCCTGAACCTCCTGTTGTTGACACAGCTACAATACCATCACCATCTGTACAAGAAGGAGAAGTAGTTACTGTTGGTGTTAGTACTAGTGGTTCAAGAATAGTAACAGGAGTAACTGCTGAAGAACAACCATTAGCATCTTTTACTGTTACATTATAGGTACCAGGAGCATTAACCGTGATAACATTGTTTGCATCAAAACTTACACCGTCTACACTGTATAATAATGCTGAATTGAATCCAGTTGCTGTTACAGTAATTTCATAAGTTCCTGTTACACTTGGACATTGTGTAGCTACTGCGCTGACAACAGTTGGGTTTACATCCGGTTGTATAGGCTGAGCATTATTTGCATCACAATTATTGCTATCTAATACATATACAATCCAGTTTACATCAGCACCATTGTTGGTATCCACCACCAACTGATTACTTGGACCAAAACTTGTTGGAATCGGATCACCTGCTTTCGCTACTGCATATCTGTAAGGTGCAGTTCCTCCGTTTGCAGTTACTGTAATAGTTGCATTATCCTCGTTACAATTAATGTTTGTTGCAACTGAAGTTGAGCTTAAAACAGCAACTGGTTCAGTAATTGTGAAATTAATTGGAGCTGAACAACCAGAAACAGCATCTGTAACTGTGAAAGTATAATTACCTTCAGCCAGACCAGTGTAACTAATAACATCTCCGTTTTGAGTGAATGAACTTATAGTTGTTGCACCTTTTATTAAATTAAATGTATAGTTAGCCGAAGTAATGTAATTCGAAACTGTGAAATCTACAGCTCCTGTGCTACCTCCTTTACAATATACATCATTAATAATTTGATGCGTAACTGATATTTTATCAGCTTCTTTAACAATAATTGGTTTAGTTATGCTACAACCATTGTTATCTGTTACTTTAATAATATAAGTATCAGGTGTTAAACTTGCAAAACTATTCGTTCCGCTTGGAGCAGTTACTGCTGAAGCTGGTGAAATAATTTCATATGTATATGGTAATGCTCCACCAGTTACTGTATTAACAGTTACTGTAGCTACATTTCCTGATGTACAATAAATAGGAGTTGCTATAATGTCCATATCTGTTGGTGGTAAATATGGATTAACTATCGCTTGTCCTGTTACCTTACATCCATTAGCGTCAAGCACTACATAGCTAATAGTTTGTACAGTATTCACACTGAATGAAGGTGATAGCTGGAAAGTAGTACCTCCATCAAAACTGTATGTATAATCTGTAGTACCTCCACCAGCTGTAATTGTTACTATTGCATCTTTAGCATTATTTGTAGCATCACATCCAAACGGTGTTACAACTGCTGATGCTGTTAAAGTAGCTGGCTCGGTGATCGTTACAGGAATAGCCGCTGAAGCACATCCTTTGGCATCCGTTACAACTACTGAATAAGTAGTGCCTGCAATAAGACCTGTATAGATTCCTGTTGCATTACCACTTGCATTGGCACCTGTCCCGCTTAGGGCATAAGTATATGGCGCAACTCCGTTTGAAGCTGTTACTGTAATCGTACCGTTGCTCTCTCCATTACAGATTACTGCCGTTGGAACTGCTGTAGCTGTTGGCGTTGCAGGGGTAGTTACAACTGCTGCGTTTGTTGTTACTGAACAAACTGCCGCATTGCTGTCTGTAATGACAAAAGTATAGCTGCCTGCTGTAGAAACTGAAGCTGTAAAGCCTGTTGCTGTTGGCGTTGCTAATCCTGAAGGAACTCCGTCTACATACATTTGGTAAGTATATGGTGCAACTCCATCTGTAATAACAACATCAATAGTAGCATTAACAGATCCTGCACAATACAAGTCTTTGGTCAATGTAGCTGTAGCCAACAATTGTTTTTCGATTGTATAGCTTACAAATGCCTCACAACCATTATCATCCTTAATTCCTAAGCTATAAGTACCCGGTGATGTAAAGGTAGCTGTTGATGTAGCAATCGCTGATCCGTTTACTGTGTATGATTTAACACTATTATAGGTCGTAGTCAAGGCATCTAAGTCAACTGTCAAGACTGATCCAACATAACATTGCTGTGCCGGAACTGTAATCGTTGGCCTTGCATTATTTATGATCACAACATTCTCCATATGGATACAGCCGTTAGCATCTTTTACATAAACATCCCATGACAGATCTGTCAGGTTCGTATCTACTGACATCACTGCATTTGTACCATAAGCCGAAGCAACCGGTGCGGCTGAACCGCCTTGTACAACAGCGTAAGTATAAGAGCCTGTTCCACCTGTTACCGCGCTAACTGTGATGCTTGAAATATCCTGTGAACAGAACACTTTTGTACCTGATGCCGTGAAAGCAATCGGGTTTGGCTCTGTTATAGTAACTGCTGCGTTTGCCGAACAATGTGTAGTATTGTCCTCTACAGTTACTGTATAAGTACCTGCTGATAATCCTGTTAAGGTAATCACATCACCAGATTGTGATATCTGCGCTGCTGCAACTGCCGGAGAAGTCACAACGCTGTAATTGCCAGTGGCACTGAAGCCTGTAACGGTAAACTGTGCTGATCCGTTATTGGTAGTACCGTCTGCTGCATTACATGAAATATCATTTAACATAGCTCCTGCAATAGCAATTGGGGTTACCGGAACAATTTTGTAATTTCTCTCTATTGAACACCCATTGGCATCAGTTACTTTGAATAAATAAGTATCAGGGGCCAGACCGGTAAACAATGCATTGTTACCATTATCAACACTGATTGGCGAAATGATTTCGTATTTAGCCATAGGAACATATCCGCCGGTTACTGTCAGGGTAATATCGGCAACATTGCTCGGACAAACAGGTGCTGTAGTCACAGCAAAAGTAATATCCGTTAATGGTAAATATTTATCTACTGTAGCGCTTCCACCTGTAATACAGCCATTAGCATCCTTAACAGAATAAACAATAACCTGGTCTGTGCCATTGTCTGAAACAACCAAGCTGTTAACAGAAGTATAGGTCGTTGAGCCATTGAAACTATAAGTATATGGTGCTGTACCTGTACCAACAGTAGCTGTTACCGTAACAACTGCTGGCTGCGGCACATTGCCTGAATTACAACCAAATGGCGTAACTGAAGATGTAGCTGCCAATACTGATGGCTCGGTGATCGTTACAGGAATAGCCGCTGAAGCACATCCTTTGGCATCCGTTACAACTACTGAATAAGTAGTGCCTGCAATAAGACCTGTATAGATTCCTGTTGCATTACCACTTGCATTGGCACCTGTCCCGCTTAGGGCATAAGTATATGGCGCAACTCCGTTTGAAGCTGTTACTGTAATCGTACCGTTGCTCTCTCCATTACAGATTACTGCCGTTGGAACTGCTGTAGCTGTTGGCGTTGCAGGGGTAGTTACAACTGCTGCGTTTGTTGTTACTGAACAAACTGCCGCATTGCTGTCTGTAATGACAAAAGTATAGCTGCCTGCTGTAGAAACTGAAGCTGTAAAGCCTGTTGCTGTTGGCGTTGCTAATCCTGAAGGAACTCCGTCTACATACATTTGGTAAGTATATGGTGCAACTCCATCTGTAATAACAACATCAATAGTAGCATTAACAGATCCTGCACAATACAAGTCTTTGGTCAATGTAGCTGTAGCCAACAATTGTTTTTCGATTGTATAGCTTACAAATGCCTCACAACCATTATCATCCTTAATTCCTAAGCTATAAGTACCCGGTGATGTAAAGGTAGCTGTTGATGTAGCAATCGCTGATCCGTTTACTGTGTATGATTTAACACTATTATAGGTCGTAGTCAAGGCATCTAAGTCAACTGTCAAGACTGATCCAACATAACATTGCTGTGCCGGAACTGTAATCGTTGGCCTTGCATTATTTATGATCACAACATTCTCCATATGGATACAGCCGTTAGCATCTTTTACATAAACATCCCATGACAGATCTGTCAGGTTCGTATCTACTGACATCACTGCATTTGTACCATAAGCCGAAGCAACCGGTGCGGCTGAACCGCCTTGTACAACAGCGTAAGTATAAGAGCCTGTTCCACCTGTTACCGCGCTAACTGTGATGCTTGAAATATCCTGTGAACAGAACACTTTTGTACCTGATGCCGTGAAAGCAATCGGGTTTGGCTCTGTTATAGTAACTGCTGCGTTTGCCGAACAATGTGTAGTATTGTCCTCTACAGTTACTGTATAAGTACCTGCTGATAATCCTGTTAAGGTAATCACATCACCAGATTGTGATATCTGCGCTGCTGCAACTGCCGGAGAAGTCACAACGCTGTAATTGCCAGTGGCACTGAAGCCTGTAACGGTAAACTGTGCTGATCCGTTATTGGTAGTACCGTCTGCTGCATTACATGAAATATCATTTAACATAGCTCCTGCAATAGCAATTGGGGTTACCGGAACAATTTTGTAATTTCTCTCTATTGAACACCCATTGGCATCAGTTACTTTGAATAAATAAGTATCAGGGGCCAGACCGGTAAACAATGCATTGTTACCATTATCAACACTGATTGGCGAAATGATTTCGTATTTAGCCATAGGAACATATCCGCCGGTTACTGTCAGGGTAATATCGGCAACATTGCTCGGACAAACAGGTGCTGTAGTCACAGCAAAAGTAATATCCGTTAATGGTAAATATTTATCTACTGTAGCGCTTCCACCTGTAATACAGCCATTAGCATCCTTAACAGAATAAACAATAACCTGGTCTGTGCCATTGTCTGAAACAACCAAGCTGTTAACAGAAGTATAGGTCGTTGAGCCATTGAAACTATAAGTATATGGTGCTGTACCTGTACCAACAGTAGCTGTTACCGTAACAACTGCTGGCTGCGGCACATTGCCTGAATTACAACCAAATGGCGTAACTGAAGATGTAGCTGCCAATACTGATGGCTCGGTGATCGTTACAGGAATAGCCGCTGAAGCACATCCTTTGGCATCCGTTACAACTACTGAATAAGTAGTGCCTGCAATAAGACCTGTATAGATTCCTGTTGCATTACCACTTGCATTGGCACCTGTCCCGCTTAGGGCATAAGTATATGGCGCAACTCCGTTTGAAGCTGTTACTGTAATCGTACCGTTGCTCTCTCCATTACAGATTACTGCCGTTGGAACTGCTGTAGCTGTTGGCGTTGCAGGGGTAGTTACAACTGCTGCGTTTGTTGTTACTGAACAAACTGCCGCATTGCTGTCTGTAATGACAAAAGTATAGCTGCCTGCTGTAGAAACTGAAGCTGTAAAGCCTGTTGCTGTTGGCGTTGCTAATCCTGAAGGAACTCCGTCTACATACATTTGGTAAGTATATGGTGCAACTCCATCTGTAATAACAACATCAATAGTAGCATTAACAGATCCTGCACAATACAAGTCTTTGGTCAATGTAGCTGTAGCCAACAATTGTTTTTCGATTGTATAGCTTACAAATGCCTCACAACCATTATCATCCTTAATTCCTAAGCTATAAGTACCCGGTGATGTAAAGGTAGCTGTTGATGTAGCAATCGCTGATCCGTTTACTGTGTATGATTTAACACTATTATAGGTCGTAGTCAAGGCATCTAAGTCAACTGTCAAGACTGATCCAACATAACATTGCTGTGCCGGAACTGTAATCGTTGGCCTTGCATTATTTATGATCACAACATTCTCCATATGGATACAGCCGTTAGCATCTTTTACATAAACATCCCATGACAGATCTGTCAGGTTCGTATCTACTGACATCACTGCATTTGTACCATAAGCCGAAGCAACCGGTGCGGCTGAACCGCCTTGTACAACAGCGTAAGTATAAGAGCCTGTTCCACCTGTTACCGCGCTAACTGTGATGCTTGAAATATCCTGTGAACAGAACACTTTTGTACCTGATGCCGTGAAAGCAATCGGGTTTGGCTCTGTTATAGTAACTGCTGCGTTTGCCGAACAATGTGTAGTATTGTCCTCTACAGTTACTGTATAAGTACCTGCTGATAATCCTGTTAAGGTAATCACATCACCAGATTGTGATATCTGCGCTGCTGCAACTGCCGGAGAAGTCACAACGCTGTAATTGCCAGTGGCACTGAAGCCTGTAACGGTAAACTGTGCTGATCCGTTATTGGTAGTACCGTCTGCTGCATTACATGAAATATCATTTAACATAGCTCCTGCAATAGCAATTGGGGTTACCGGAACAATTTTGTAATTTCTCTCTATTGAACACCCATTGGCATCAGTTACTTTGAATAAATAAGTATCAGGGGCCAGACCGGTAAACAATGCATTGTTACCATTATCAACACTGATTGGCGAAATGATTTCGTATTTAGCCATAGGAACATATCCGCCGGTTACTGTCAGGGTAATATCGGCAACATTGCTCGGACAAACAGGTGCTGTAGTCACAGCAAAAGTAATATCCGTTAATGGTAAATATTTATCTACTGTAGCGCTTCCACCTGTAATACAGCCATTAGCATCCTTAACAGAATAAACAATAACCTGGTCTGTGCCATTGTCTGAAACAACCAAGCTGTTAACAGAAGTATAGGTCGTTGAGCCATTGAAACTATAAGTATATGGTGCTGTACCTGTACCAACAGTAGCTGTTACCGTAACAACTGCTGGCTGCGGCACATTGCCTGAATTACAACCAAATGGCGTAACTGAAGATGTAGCTGCCAATACTGATGGCTCGGTGATCGTTACAGGAATAGCCGCTGAAGCACATCCTTTGGCATCCGTTACAACTACTGAATAAGTAGTGCCTGCAATAAGACCTGTATAGATTCCTGTTGCATTACCACTTGCATTGGCACCTGTCCCGCTTAGGGCATAAGTATATGGCGCAACTCCGTTTGAAGCTGTTACTGTAATTGTACCGTTGCTCTCTCCATTACAGATTACTGCCGTTGGAACTGCTGTAGCTGTTGGCGTTGCAGGGGTAGTTACAACTGCTGCGTTTGTTGTTACTGAACAAACTGCCGCATTGCTGTCTGTAATGACAAAAGTATAGCTGCCTGCTGTAGAAACTGAAGCTGTAAAGCCTGTTGCTGTTGGCGTTGCTAATCCTGAAGGAACTCCGTCTACATACATTTGGTAAGTATATGGTGCAACTCCATCTGTAATAACAACATCAATAGTAGCATTAACAGATCCTGCACAATACAAGTCTTTGGTCAATGTAGCTGTAGCCAACAATTGTTTTTCGATTGTATAGCTTACAAATGCCTCACAACCATTATCATCCTTAATTCCTAAGCTATAAGTACCCGGTGATGTAAAGGTAGCTGTTGATGTAGCAATCGCTGATCCGTTTACTGTGTATGATTTAACACTATTATAGGTCGTAGTCAAGGCATCTAAGTCAACTGTCAAGACTGATCCAACATAACATTGCTGTGCCGGAACTGTAATCGTTGGCCTTGCATTATTTATGATCACAACATTCTCCATATGGATACAGCCGTTAGCATCTTTTACATAAACATCCCATGACAGATCTGTCAGGTTCGTATCTACTGACATCACTGCATTTGTACCATAAGCCGAAGCAACCGGTGCGGCTGAACCGCCTTGTACAACAGCGTAAGTATAAGAGCCTGTTCCACCTGTTACCGCGCTAACTGTGATGCTTGAAATATCCTGTGAACAGAACACTTTTGTACCTGATGCCGTGAAAGCAATCGGGTTTGGCTCTGTTATAGTAACTGCTGCGTTTGCCGAACAATGTGTAGTATTGTCCTCTACAGTTACTGTATAAGTACCTGCTGATAATCCTGTTAAGGTAATCACATCACCAGATTGTGATATCTGCGCTGCTGCAACTGCCGGAGAAGTCACAACGCTGTAATTGCCAGTGGCACTGAAGCCTGTAACGGTAAACTGTGCTGATCCGTTATTGGTAGTACCGTCTGCTGCATTACATGAAATATCATTTAACATAGCTCCTGCAATAGCAATTGGGGTTACCGGAACAATTTTGTAATTTCTCTCTATTGAACACCCATTGGCATCAGTTACTTTGAATAAATAAGTATCAGGGGCCAGACCGGTAAACAATGCATTGTTACCATTATCAACACTGATTGGCGAAATGATTTCGTATTTAGCCATAGGAACATATCCGCCGGTTACTGTCAGGGTAATATCGGCAACATTGCTCGGACAAACAGGTGCTGTAGTCACAGCAAAAGTAATATCCGTTAATGGTAAATATTTATCTACTGTAGCGCTTCCACCTGTAATACAGCCATTAGCATCCTTAACAGAATAAACAATAACCTGGTCTGTGCCATTGTCTGAAACAACCAAGCTGTTAACAGAAGTATAGGTCGTTGAGCCATTGAAACTATAAGTATATGGTGCTGTACCTGTACCAACAGTAGCTGTTACCGTAACAACTGCTGGCTGCGGCACATTGCCTGAATTACAACCAAATGGCGTAACTGAAGATGTAGCTGCCAATACTGATGGCTCGGTGATGGTAATTGGAGTTTTTGGATAAAGACATGATTTTGCATCTTTAACTGTAATAGTATAAGCTGTTCCAGCTGCTAATCCAGTGAATACATTAGAAGTTTGGAAGACTCCAGCATTCAATTGATATTCGTAAGGACCTACTCCTGAAGTTACATTCACAGTAATAGTACCATCGGCAACTCCATTACAACTTACATTTGTTTCTGTTGTAGTAAATACCGTTGGTGTAATCGGATCTAAATCAAAACTAGTTGTTGTTCGACACACCGTAGCATTATTAGCATCTGTAACTCTAAACACATAATTTCCGGCTGTAGTAGCAGAATATGGATTTGTAGCAGAAACAAAACCTCCGTTATTGAAATTTACTTCATAAGTATAATTAGCAGCAGGTGTTGTGTTTCCACCTGTAGTTGTTAAAGTTATTTCTGCTTCTGGACTTGATGTACAATCCAATTCTTTTGTCAATGATGCAGATAAGTTTAATCTTGGATATACTATATAATCAACATCATCCGTACATCCATTTCCATCTTTAATCACTAAATTATAAGTCCCTGAGGCATTAAATGTAAAACTTGGTGAGCTTTGGAAAGCACTTCCGTTAACACTATAAGTAGCTCCTCCTACTAAGTCAGGATCAACTGTTCCTGAAAAAGTAATGGTAAAAGGTGTTCCATCATAACAAACCGAAGTTGCTGGCGGAGTAACTATAGGTGCATCATCTGCATCTAATGTTACAGCTGCAGTTTTAATACAACCATAAGCATCTTTTGCGTAAACAATATAATTTCCTGTTGCACTTGTTGCAAAAGTTGTATTTCCAGTCCAACCTACTGTACTTGCTGTTGGTGGTGTAGCTGATGCTAACAAATATTGATAGGTATAAGGTGCTGTACCATCTTTTGCCTGAGCAGCAATAACACCGGCTTCATTACAATTTACATTTTTAATTTTTGAAGCTGCAACCGATAAATCAATAGCAGATTCTGTAATTTCAAATGGTGCTGAAGCAACACTACAACCTGCATTTGTTGCACCTGCATCTTCAGTAATTAACACAAAGTAATTACCGAATGGCAATGTTCCAAAATTATTTACAGCTAATGATCCACTAGCCGGAATAATTGTACTAATTAATCCACCAACCGGTGTAACATTTTGTGAATTGTAAATTTGGTATGTAACTGGTGTAGCTACTCCATAAGTATGATTCATTGTGAATGTTACATTTCCGTTTGCTGCTCCTTTACAAGTAATATTACTTTCTGTTAAAGGAGTAACCGTAATTGTTGAATTTGTTCCAATTGGAAATTGTGATGTTTCAAAATAATAACATCCTGTTCCTGTACCTCCATGAGTTGCATCTGCATCATATACTACAAAAGTATAAGTCACACCTGCAATCAAATTATTAAATGTAGTTTTTTTACTACCAACTGCATCTTCTGCCAACCATACACCTGATGGATATGAAGGAACAGATCCTGTGTATAAACTGAAATAAAATGGTCCGTTACCAATGGTACTTGTCGGAGAAGAACTTACAGCTACAAGTGCAGACCCAGTTCCCGAACAAACCACCGGAGATGGTGAAACAGTAATATCTAAATCATCTGGTGGTGATGCAACCAAAATGTTTTGGTGCAGGCTCTGACAACCATTTGCATCAGTAACAATTAATTCATACAATCCAAAATTAACGATATCAAATACTTGTGATGTACCTGGCTGATTTGTGAACTTCTGATTGTAGCCATTCACTCCCGTAACATGGTAAGTATAATTTGGAGTTCCACCTGTTACTCCATTTACGATAATTCTTCCTAATGAAACACCTCCTGCTCCACAAGTAATAGGATCAACATCGAAATCAACCACAATAGGATTAGGTTGCGAAATAATAATACTTCCAGTATCTGTACAACCTTTAGCATCAGTTACTGTAATTGTGTAATTACCTGCTGCTAAACCAGAAGTCTGAGTTCCGTAATTAGTTCCTGTTGTTGTATTCAATACGTTAAATACAAATGGAGCTAATCCTTTGGTATTATCAATTGTTATATTAATTGCTGCAGTATCATCTCCATTACAATTAATAGATTGTGTCTGAGCAATTCCGGTAATATCAGGATTAACAGTTGGCGTAACCACAATTGCTGTTGTAGTTGAAGCAGAACATAAATTAGCATCTGTAACTGTGAAAGTGTAATTTCCTGATACATTAGTAGTAAATACATTTCCAACAAAAGTTCCAGTATTTGGAGAACTTGTATAAGTAAACGGTCCTGCACCACCTGTTGGGGTTAACGTAATTTGTGCAGCAGTTGGTGCTGGATTACAAGTAATATCTTTATTTAAAACAGCACTTAGAGTTAATTGTGGAGCCACAATAACAGGGTTACTATCTATCGTACATCCATTAGCATCTTTTACACGAATAGTATATGTACCTATCGATGTTATTGTAAAGACATTAGATGTCTGATAAGAGCCTCCTCCATTAATACTGTAAGATAAAGTTCCTGTTCCTCCTGTTGCTGATGCAGTGATAGTGTATCCTCCCGGAGTACCCAAACAACCAGCTCCAATAGCAGTAACTGCTGTTGGCGCATTATCTGTTGTAATAGCAACATCTAATTTAAATGTACAGCCATTGGCATCCTTAACCCAAACATCCCAGTTGGCATTTGTTGACGGATTTAGATCCGCACTGTTGCTGGCAACGTAATCTGATGCCACAGCAGCAACTCCGTCTTGTTTATAAGCATAAGTATATGTTGGAGTACCACCTGTAGCGGTTATTGTAACCTTAGAGGTAGCAACATTACAATTCGCATTTACCCTTGAAGCTGTAGCTCCTAATAAACTAGGCTGGGTAATAGTGATAGAAGTAGATGATGTACAGCCTGTAGTCTCATCTGTGAAAACAACAGCATAAGTACCTACTCCAAGGTTTGGCAGGGTAAATGAAGCCGCACTCTGAGCTGTAACTGCAGGAGCTGTGTTAACTTTATAGCTGTAAGTAGAAGAAAACTGGCTCACATCATATCTGATAGAACCTGTAGAACCTCCATTACAATAAACATCATTTAGTTTGGTAGCAATCACTGCAATTGGTGTAACAACAGGAACTGTGTGAGAACCTGTAGCATAACAACCGCTCGCATCGCTTACTTTGAAACTATAAGTAACTCCTCCGGCCAATCCGGTGAAAATACCCGTATTGTTTGAAGTCACAGAAGCGGCAGGAGCCGTAATCTCATAAGTAATCGCTCCAACTCCTGTTCCTGCTGTCTTGGCAACAGTAACGGTACTGGTAGTACGAGACGCTGGTGTACAGTAAATATCGGTATGGGTAATACCTGAAATTACAGGCGCGTTTAATCTGTTGATAACAACTGATCCTGAGAAAGTACAACCATTATTGTCTTTTACGATATAATGTATCGTTTGGTCTGTTCCATTATCGGAAACCGTGAATGTTCTGGTTCCTGTAAAAGCACTTCCCTCAAAACTATAGGTATATGGAGCAGTTCCTGTAGTTGGTACATCGATCGTAACAGTTGCAGACTGCTTAACATTGGTCGAATTACAGCTAAAAGTACCTGCAGTGGCTGTAGTAGTCAAGACTGTTGGCTGGGTAATAGTTACATTAACTGAACCTGGACAATCTTTGCTGTCTTTTACATAAAATGTATAAGAACCAGCTGCCAATCCTGTAAAGGTAGCTGTGGTTGTAAAGCCGCTTGTAGCGTTATTACTGTAAGTATAACCGCCTGAACCACCTGATCCTGTTAAGGTAACTGAACCATTAGAATTTCCATTACAGCTCGCATTCACTTGTGAAGCTGTTACTGTAGGGCTTGAAATCGAATTCACTGTAGCAGTAGTGGTAACTGTACAGCTGTTGGCATCTGTAATTCTGAATGTATAAGTACCCGATGCTGATGCTGTATAGACATTAGTAGCCATAGCACTGTAGGAAGTACCTCCATTTGTGGAAACCTCATAAGTATAAGAAGTTCTGCCTCCTGATGCCGTAACTGTAATCTGCGCCTCTGGCGTAGTTGGAGAACAGCTAAGCTCTCTGGTTACTGCTGATGTAGCGGTAAGCTGTGGATAAACCGTAACGGCTGATGATGGAACAACACATCCGTTGGCATCCTTAATATGAACAGTATAAGTACCTGCTGAAACCGTAAAGACAGGGCTGCTCTGGAATGTGCCAGTAGCACCACCAATACTATAGCTCAATGGAGCAAGACTTGTCGATGATGGCGTAGCGGTAATAGTAAAGCCACTGCCTGAACCTGTACACTGGTTGTCTACTGATACAGTTAATGATGGGGTACTGTCTCTTTCAACAGCAACATCCACTTTAAATGTACAGCCATTGGCATCCTTAACCCAAACATCCCAGTTGGCATTTGTTGACGGATTTAGATCCGCACTGTTGCTGGCAACGTAATCTGATGCCACAGCAGCAACTCCGTCTTGTTTATAAGCATAAGTATATGTTGGAGTACCACCTGTAGCGGTTATTGTAACCTTAGAGGTAGCAACATTACAATTCGCATTTACCCTTGAAGCTGTAGCTCCTAATAAACTAGGCTGGGTAATAGTGATAGAAGTAGATGATGTACAGCCTGTAGTCTCATCTGTGAAAACAACAGCATAAGTACCTACTCCAAGGTTTGGCAGGGTAAATGAAGCCGCACTCTGAGCTGTAACTGCAGGAGCTGTGTTAACTTTATAGCTGTAAGTAGAAGAAAACTGGCTCACATCATATCTGATAGAACCTGTAGAACCTCCATTACAATAAACATCATTTAGTTTGGTAGCAATCACTGCAATTGGTGTAACAACAGGAACTGTGTGAGAACCTGTAGCATAACAACCGCTCGCATCGCTTACTTTGAAACTATAAGTAAATCCTCCGGCCAATCCGGTGAAAATACCAGTAGTATTTGATGTCACTGAAGCGGCAGGAGCCGTAATCTCATAAGTAATCGCTCCAACTCCTGTTCCTGCTGTCTTGGCAACAGTAACGGTACTGGTAGTACGAGACGCTGGTGTACAGTAAATATCGGTATGGGTAATACCTGAAATTACAGGCGCGTTTAATCTGTTGATAACAACTGATCCTGAGAAAGTGCAACCATTATTGTCTTTTACGATATAATGTATCGTTTGGTCTGTTCCATTATCGGAAACCGTGAATGTTCTGGTTCCTGTAAAAGCACCTCCCTCAAAACTATAAGTATATGGAGCAGTTCCTGTAGTTGGTACATCGATCGTAACAGTTGCAGACTGCTTAACATTGGTCGAATTACAGCTAAAAGTACCTGCAGTGGCTGTAGTAGTCAAGACTGTTGGCTGGGTAATAGTTACATTAACTGAACCTGGACAATCTTTGCTGTCTTTTACATAAAATGTATAAGAACCAGCTGCCAATCCTGTAAAGGTAGCTGTGGTTGTAAAGCCGCTTGTAGCGTTATTACTGTAAGTATAACCGCCTGAACCACCTGATCCTGTTAAGGTAACTGAACCATTAGAATTTCCATTACAGCTCGCATTCACTTGTGAAGCTGATACTGTAGGGCTTGAAATCGAATTCACTGTAGCGGTAGTGGTAACTGTACAGCTGTTGGCATCTGTAATTCTGAATGTATAAGTACCCGATGCTGATGCTGTATAGACATTAGTAGCCATAGCACTGTAGGAAGTACCTCCATTTGTGGAAACCTCATAAGTATAAGAAGTTCTGCCTCCCGAAGCCGTAACTGTAATCTGGGCCTCTGGCGTAGTTGGAGAACAGCTAAGCTCTCTGGTTACTGCTGATGTAGCGGTAAGCTGTGGATAAACCGTAACGGCTGATGATGGAACAACACATCCGTTGGCATCCTTAATATGAACAGTATAAGTACCTGCTGAAACCGTAAAGACAGGACTGGACTGGAATGTGCCAGTAGCACCACCAATACTATAGCTCAATGGAGCAAGACTTGTCGATGATGGCGTAGCGGTAATAGTAAAGCCACTGCCTGATCCCGTACACTGGTTGTCTACTGATACAGTTAATGATGGG
Organism: Flavobacterium gyeonganense; assembly: GCF_029625295.1. NCBI lineage: Bacteria > Pseudomonadati > Bacteroidota > Flavobacteriia > Flavobacteriales > Flavobacteriaceae > Flavobacterium > Flavobacterium gyeonganense. The sequence continues at coordinate 2,078,136 of NZ_CP121112.1, forward strand.
GTACTGTCTCTTTCAACAGCAACATCCACTTTAAATGTACAGCCATTGGCATCCTTAACCCAAACATCCCAGTTGGCATTTGTTGACGGATTTAGATCCGCACTGTTGCTGGCAACGTAATCTGATGCCACAGCAGCAACTCCGTCTTGTTTATAAGCATAAGTATATGTTGGAGTACCACCTGTAGCGGTTATTGTAACCTTAGAGGTAGCAACATTACAATTCGCATTTACCCTTGAAGCTGTAGCTCCTAATAAACTAGGCTGGGTAATAGTGATAGAAGTAGATGATGTACAGCCTGTAGTCTCATCTGTGAAAACAACAGCATAAGTACCTACTCCAAGGTTTGGCAGGGTAAATGAAGCCGCACTCTGAGCTGTAACTGCAGGAGCTGTGTTAACTTTATAGCTGTAAGTAGAAGAAAACTGGCTCACATCATATCTGATAGAACCTGTAGAACCTCCATTACAATAAATATCATTTAGTTTGGTAGCAATCACTGCAATTGGTGTAACAACAGGAACTGTGTGAGAACCTGTAGCATAACAACCGCTCGCATCGCTTACTTTGAAACTATAAGTAACTCCTCCGGCCAATCCGGTGAAAATACCCGTATTGTTTGAAGTCACAGAAGCGGCAGGAGCCGTAATCTCATAAGTAATCGCTCCAACTCCTGTTCCTGCTGCCTTGGCAACAGTAACGGTACTGGTAGTACGAGACGCTGGAGTACAGTAAATATCGGTATGGGTAATACCTGAAATTACAGGCGCGTTTAATCTGTTGATAACAACTGATCCTGAGAAAGTGCAACCATTATTGTCTTTTACGATATAATGTATCGTTTGGTCTGTTCCATTATCGGAAACCGTGAATGTTCTGGTTCCTGTAAAAGCACCTCCCTCAAAACTATAAGTATATGGAGCAGTTCCTGTAGTTGGTACATCGATCGTAACAGTTGCAGACTGCTTAACATTGGTCGAATTACAGCTAAAAGTACCTGCAGTGGCTGTAGTAGTCAAGACTGTTGGCTGGGTAATAGTTACATTAACTGAACCTGGACAATCTTTGCTGTCTTTTACATAAAATGTATAAGAACCAGCTGCCAATCCTGTAAAGGTAGCTGTGGTTGTAAAGCCGCTTGTAGCGTTATTACTGTAAGTATAACCGCCTGAACCACCTGATCCTGTTAAGGTAACTGAACCATTAGAATTTCCATTACAGCTCGCATTCACTTGTGAAGCTGATACTGTAGGGCTTGAAATCGAATTCACTGTAGCGGTAGTGGTAACTGTACAGCTGTTGGCATCTGTAATTCTGAATGTATAAGTACCCGATGCTGATGCTGTATAGACATTAGTAGCCATAGCACTGTAGGAAGTACCTCCATTTGTGGAAACCTCATAAGTATAAGAAGTTCTGCCTCCCGAAGCCGTAACTGTAATCTGGGCCTCTGGCGTAGTTGGAGAACAGCTAAGCTCTCTGGTTACTGCTGATGTAGCGGTAAGCTGTGGATAAACCGTAACGGCTGATGATGGAACAACACATCCGTTGGCATCCTTAATATGAACAGTATAAGTACCTGCTGAAACCGTAAAGACAGGACTGGACTGGAATGTGCCAGTAGCACCACCAATACTATAGCTCAATGGAGCAAGACTTGTCGATGATGGCGTAGCGGTAATAGTAAAGCCACTGCCTGATCCCGTACACTGGTTGTCTACTGATACAGTTAATGATGGGGTACTGTCTCTTTCAACAGCAACATCCACTTTAAATGTACAGCCATTGGCATCCTTAACCCAAACATCCCAGTTGGCATTTGTTGACGGATTTAGATCCGCACTGTTGCTGGCAACGTAATCTGATGCCACAGCAGCAACTCCGTCTTGTTTATAAGCATAAGTATATGTTGGAGTACCACCTGTAGCGGTTATTGTAACCTTAGAGGTAGCAACATTACAATTCGCATTTACCCTTGAAGCTGTAGCTCCTAATAAACTAGGCTGGGTAATAGTGATAGAAGTAGATGATGTACAGCCTGTAGTCTCATCTGTGAAAACAACAGCATAAGTACCTACTCCAAGGTTTGGCAGGGTAAATGAAGCCGCACTCTGAGCTGTAACTGCAGGAGCTGTGTTAACTTTATAGCTGTAAGTAGAAGAAAACTGGCTCACATCATATCTGATAGAACCTGTAGAACCTCCATTACAATAAATATCATTTAGTTTGGTAGCAATCACTGCAATTGGTGTAACAACAGGAACTGTGTGAGAACCTGTAGCATAACAACCGCTCGCATCGCTTACTTTGAAACTATAAGTAACTCCTCCGGCCAATCCGGTGAAAATACCCGTATTGTTTGAAGTCACAGAAGCGGCAGGAGCCGTAATCTCATAAGTAATCGCTCCAACTCCTGTTCCTGCTGCCTTGGCAACAGTAACGGTACTGGTAGTACGAGACGCTGGAGTACAGTAAATATCGGTATGGGTAATACCTGAAATTACAGGCGCGTTTAATCTGTTGATAACAACTGATCCTGAGAAAGTGCAACCATTATTGTCTTTTACGATATAATGTATCGTTTGGTCTGTTCCATTATCGGAAACCGTGAATGTTCTGGTTCCTGTAAAAGCACCTCCCTCAAAACTATAAGTATATGGAGCAGTTCCTGTAGTTGGTACATCGATCGTAACAGTTGCAGACTGCTTAACATTGGTCGAATTACAGCTAAAAGTACCTGCAGTGGCTGTAGTAGTCAAGACTGTTGGCTGGGTAATAGTTACATTAACTGAACCTGGACAATCTTTGCTGTCTTTTACATAAAATGTATAAGAACCAGCTGCCAATCCTGTAAAGGTAGCTGTGGTTGTAAAGCCGCTTGTAGCGTTATTACTGTAAGTATAACCGCCTGAACCACCTGATCCTGTTAAGGTAACTGAACCATTAGAATTTCCATTACAGCTCGCATTCACTTGTGAAGCTGATACTGTAGGGCTTGAAATCGAATTCACTGTAGCGGTAGTGGTAACTGTACAGCTGTTGGCATCTGTAATTCTGAATGTATAAGTACCCGATGCTGATGCTGTATAGACATTAGTAGCCATAGCACTGTAGGAAGTACCTCCATTTGTGGAAACCTCATAAGTATAAGAAGTTCTGCCTCCCGAAGCCGTAACTGTAATCTGGGCCTCTGGCGTAGTTGGAGAACAGCTAAGCTCTCTGGTTACTGCTGATGTAGCGGTAAGCTGTGGATAAACCGTAACGGCTGATGATGGAACAACACATCCGTTGGCATCCTTAATATGAACAGTATAAGTACCTGCTGAAACCGTAAAGACAGGACTGGACTGGAATGTGCCAGTAGCACCACCAATACTATAGCTCAATGGAGCAAGACTTGTCGATGATGGCGTAGCGGTAATAGTAAAGCCACTGCCTGATCCCGTACACTGGTTGTCTACTGATACAGTTAATGATGGGGTGCCGTCAGGTGTGATATTAACTGTTCTTTTTGCAGTACATCCATTTGCATCTTTTACATAAATATCCCAAGCCAAATTCGCTCCTGAATTTGTATCAATCGTGAAAACTGAACCTGAAGCATATGCTGATGTAGGAACTGTAGATGGGTTTATCGCATATGCATAAGTATATGCCGGTGTACCGCCTGTAGCAGTTACCGTTATTTGTGAATTGTCATTATTGCAATTTATATTGGTACCAACAGCATTTGTAATAGATAATACTGCTGATGGCTGTGTAAGCGTAACGCTATAAGTAGCCGGGCATTTTGTCTTAATATCGGTTACTGTAATGGTATAACTACCCGCAGATAAATTATTCAAATTAACGGTACTTGCTGTTTGGTTAGTCTTAGAATCAACTGTTGTATTTGCTGAGTTTCTAACAACATAATCGTAACCACTTGTACTAACTCCTGAAACTGTAAACTGAATATTACCTGTCCCTCCATAACATGAAATTGGTGCAGTAACAGAACCTCCAGCTGTAATAGCAGGAATTCCGCTAATAGTATGTGGTTTTGTAAACGTACAATTCGTTTGGGTATCCGTAGCCTGGAAAACATAACTTCCAGCAGCTAAACCTTGGAAAATTCCAGTAGAATTCGAAGCAGTATTATATCCTGCTGGCCCTGAAATAATTTGATAACTAATTGAGGTTGATGTACCTGTTTTAACCGCAGTAATAGCAACCTGACCTCCAACAGGTGTAGTTGAACAATCATATCCATTATCTACAATAGTTATATCTGTAATTGGTTCTAACATCCCAATCGTTATAGATAATGGTCCTATTTGACAATTATTACTGTCTTTAATGTAAGCAGTTACTGTTCCGGCTGAAGTAGTTGAATAGGTATTACTGCTAGTAAAATTAGATGCGCCATTAAAACTATATTGGTAAGATCCCGATCCTCCTGAAGCAGTAACCGTAACTACTGCAGGAACTGTTCCGGAAGCACTACATTTTAACGGAGTAGTGCCAATATTTCCTGTAACGGCTATTGGATTTACTATCGTAACATTACTTACTGCAGATTCACAGCCTTTACTGTCAATTACTTTAATATTATAAGTACCTGCAGCCAAACCGGTAAATTGATTTGTTGACTGAGTAGTGTAAGCAGCAGCAGAACTTAATTTAATTGCATACGTATAAACTGTAGTCGCACCATTCGAAGCCGTAACAGTAATAGTACCATTATTTGCATCGTTACAGGTAATATCTGTTTTATTAGTTGTTAAAGTTGGCGTTGTTTTTGGAGAAACTACTATAGTATTACTTGTTGCAGAACAACCTTTGCTATCTGTAACTGTAAATACATAATTCCCAGCAAGTGTAGCTGTATAAGGAAAAGAAGTAACAGCCGTTGCTGCACCATTATTACGAGAAACGGTATAAGTATAAGGTCCTGCATAACCACCTGTTACAGCTGTATTAATTGAAGCATCAACCAAACATGTTAAATCTTGTAGCAAAGTTGCACTCAATTGCAATTGTGTTTCAATAATAATATTTGGAATTGTTGCTGTACAATTATTACTATCTGTAACTACAATTGTATGCGTTCCAGGTGCAACATTATTGAACGTATTAGTTGTAATTGGAGTATTATTATCTAATTTATAAGTATATGGACCTACTCCTCCACTAGCAGTAACAACCAAAGTTGCAGGATTAGATGGCGTGTGACACCAGTCTGTTGCTCCAGCCAGAATTGCTGTTGGAGAGGTTGGATTTGTAATTGTAATTGGTGCTGATGCAGGAGACAAACAATCATTTGCATCTTTTACCTGAATCGTATATGTACCCTGAGCTACATTAGAGAACGTTTTATTCGTCTGAAATGGCGCAACAATACCTGAAGAATTACTCAATTGATATTGATAACTTCCTGTACCTCCTGTAACTGTAGTAACCGTAATATTTCCTGCTGTAGTACAAGTCGGATTTGTTTTATCTACCTGAACAATCAATATTGCCTGAGGTGCTTTAATTTCTGAATCAAACGAAAATGAGCAAGCCTGTGGAGTAGTATTGTTTTTTACAATTACTTTATAAACTCCTACTCCTAATCCAGATATTGTTACAGGTGAAGTCTTAGAATTAATAAACGATGCACCATTATCTATTGAATAATAAAATCCTGCAGCAGTGTCAAAATTGGTTGCAGTGATGGTAATACTGCCATCATTTGAAGTGCTACATTTTGCGTTCTGAGTACCTGGTGTAGGTGCATTAAATGCTCCGTTTGTATTAATAACAACCGGAATTTCTATTTCGTTTCCACAGGCTTTTGGAATCTGATAAACAAGAATGTCATCGATAGCTAAGTCGTTACCCTGTATCTCAGCTAAATTAGACAAAATTTGAAACTCCAAAGATGTATTATTTCCTGGATTTAATTTAAAAATTTGACCTCCTGCCAAATCAGTTGTTGAATGCCATTTTTCATCTCTTGGAATTAACGGAAAATCTATAGGCGTTCCAACTACAACTCCATTTTTAACCAATCTTACGGTTAACTGAGGAGATGCCAAAGCATTGGATGCTTTAAGTAAATTAATCATATACAAAGACACGCTCATATCTTGATTAGGCAAAATATCATTAATTGTCTTACTATACAAAACAGCTCCTTTTTGAAGTTCACCAATATTAACAGCCAAAAATCTTCCATTAGTTATTGTTGGTGTATTATTTAATACTGCAGTATGATCTTTTGGCAAAATCCATCTAAAATCGGGATCATGATCTGGTAATAATGCATTCGTTACCACATAATCACCATCATTTAAAAGCCATGAATGCCAACCGTCAAGTGCTGGACAACTAGCAAATGCATCTGTATTACCATCCTGTTTTTCCCAACAATAAACGGGATTAATACCAGGTGATTGAGTATCACCCCCTCTTCCAAAGTCTTCCTGCAATAAATTACTATAAGTAGAAACAGTTTGTACGTTATATTTTACAATAACAGTATGAGTTCCAGCAGGAACATTTTGAAATACATTACTTGTTATTGGAGTATTTGCAACAGGTGCAGCTGAACCCGTTTTCATGTAATACTCATAAGTATAGGTAGTCCCATTACTCGTCGTAGGAGTATTTACCACAACAGTTGCAGTAGCCGAACCATCACAATTGTAGATAGGAGTAATGTTATTATCAATAGATGGATCCTGTGGTTTAGGATCTAAAATAACATTGTAAGGAATTTTATAAAAACATCCGTTATTATCTCTTACACGTAGATCATAAGGAACTGTTGAGGAAACAACATACTTCTGAGGAGAAGCTTGCCAGGTTACACCACCATCAAAACTATATTGGTAAGGTGTTAAACCTCCCTCTACATTTGTAAATCTTATCAATCCAGTTGGCTGCCCTGCCTGTAAAGGTCCGCAACCTGCCAATTCAGCAACACCTGCAGATGCAGTTACTGCTGAGGTTGGTCCTGATATAATAACTTGTTGAGCAGGATCGGTACAGAATTTGGTTTGTTGTCCATTCCATTCAGAGGTAAAAGTGATACCGTATCTTACTACTACATTATAAGTACCTGGTGCTAAATTTAAAAATGTAGGGCTTGACTGGAACGTACCACCATTATTGATACTATATTCTATTGAATATCCATTACCTCCGGAAGTTAAATTTACATCTATACGAGCTGGATCGTCATAACAATTACTATTTGTATGCGAAATAGTGTAAATTGGTTTAGTATTATCAGGAACATTTACAGTAATTGTTTTTGTACAAAGTTTTGAATCACGTACCAAAACAGTGTAATCTCCTGGTGTTGAAGCTAAAATTATAATAGCATTTGGATCGGTATTATCATTTAATGAAGATGCCTGAGGCTCTGTTGATCCGTTTACAAAAAAAGAAAATCCCCAATTACCTTGCTGAGCAGAAACTTTAATTTTTCCCGGACCACAACTGGTCAAAGGTTCTATAATACGTCCTGTCACTTGTATGTCAGAAGCTGTTCCGTTAATGTATTTGCCAACACGCTGTCTACATTGGACATTATTACTGGCATCCCTTGTAGTTACTTCAACTTCATAATATTTACCTGGAGTCAAATTCGAAAACTCATGAACTCGGCTTGATAACGGACCTACCTGTTGTACAAGTGTTCCTACATCATATAATGCAAAGTAGTATCCTGAAAGACCATCACTGGCACTTACCTGAATACTTCCTTTTTCTCCATAACAAAGTGGATGTACATTAGGATTATCAACTGTGGCATTTAAATCAATTCGACGTATTTCAATAGTATGTGTTTTATATTCACAGGTTCTCGCAACACCTTTAAGTCTATACTTAACAATATAAGTACCTGCATTCCAAATATCAAATACGTTGCTATCCTGATAACCAGTAATATTTGTTCCACTGGCGTTAGCTAAAACATATTCATATCCTGTTAACTTATCAACAGTTATATTACCTTTATTATTACAAATAATGTCTTTATGAGTTTCATTTATCGTTAATTCATTTTTGTAAACATTAAAATAATAACGGTTAAAACAAATTCCAGAGTTAATTGTAACTCGATACTGTCCTGCCGCATTCGCCAAAAAAGTAGGTCCATTAGGCCCTGCAGATACCCATTGATTTTCGCAAGCAGAACCTTCATTTGCGCATAAATCTGATAAGGCAGCCGGAGGAAGACAAGTTGTCTTTTCCCAAACTATACTAGTCGCTCCTGTAATTTTTGTATCTAATAACCTTGAATCGTTTGCGCCACAAAGAAAAATTTTAGGAAGTGGTTTTCCATTATCCGGACAAACAATAATACTTCCATTAGATTCTTTGTTGTCAGCATATTCAATTATCGGATTTGTTTTAAACTGATTAAAAGGTTCTACTGTTATAATTTCCTGCAAATCGACGCATGGAGGATTCGCTGTATTATAAACATAATAAGTTCCCGGTTGTGTTACTGTTAATGTCTGTGAAGTTCCAATAACCGGTGATCCTGTAGGACTGGTAGACCAAGAATAGGATTTATAACCGCCAGATGCGGAAATTGTCATATTTGCACCACACAATTCCTGCCTCCTGTTTTTACAGGCATCCACACCAACCAAGAAATTGGTAGACTGAGGTATAATAGTACAACCTGCAACTGAAGTATAACTTTGATCGTTAAATGTTCCAGTATTATTAGTTCCTAAATAATTTGAATAAGCCGTATTTTTTATCAAATTCGAACAAGCATTTGTTAGCTTAGAACAATCATCTACTACTTTAACTTTAAAACGAATTTGTGATTTTGGATCGTTTATTTTTAATAAATTATTAGGAACATTAAAAGTTAATACTCTAGTAGTAGCATTATATTGTACAAACTGATTACCGGCAGCAGTAGTTGGCATTGTCATCCCTGTTGGCAATGTAAGAATATCTGCTGGAAAATTAAATTCTGTATTAATTGGTAATTCGTCTGTTATTACATAGGATCTTGCATTATCATTTCCTTCATTCTCGAAACCTAATTCATATGTTAAGACATCACCTAAATGAACATCTGCGTTACTGGCGTCATTATTACTGGCATCTTTAACTGCTTTAGTCAAAATAACTTTAGGGGCAATAATGTCTACAGAAAATGCTGTAAAATAATAAATAAAAATATCACTACTCGTACCTAAAGTTATTGTCGCAGATGTATCGTTATTTTTAATAATATTAGATGAAGGGTCTATATCAATAACACCGGTGTCAAAACCTAAAGTATTAGTACTATTTGGAACTCTATCTGTAAAAGATGTATTTAGAGAATTTATCGAACTGTTAAAAAAATTATTTTGACCATTTTGTAAAGGTCTTCTTGCTGGTGTGATCGTAGTTCCGTTTATCTGAAGATAATCTCCTGTGTAACCATAATCTCCTTCAAGAGCAGCAAATGCGAATCTTGCCTTAACAGGACCAGTAGGTATAGTAGTAAAACCACTAATCACAGTATTGTTTGGTCCGCCTCCTTGTGCCCTTGCAGTAAATCCATTAAATGTAGAAATTGCTTTTGATGGTAAACTGGAATCTTCATAAACAATAAAAAGAGACCAACCCGCAGAATTACCTGTCCCACCATTGAACCCCTGACTTGCAACTACATTGGCAACGGTATATGTTCCATTAGGATTTGTAGGACTTAGCAAACTTGTTATTTCGGCAAAGCAAGCATATGCCTGAGTATTATCCGGGTTAATACCACCAGCACTAGTTGTGATATCGTGAATAATTGTACCTGTTATATCCTGATAAGAATTATTTGAAGTGTTAGGTACCTTGATTTTTACCTTATTAATATTCGATCTGTCTGCAGGTGATTTTAAAGTACCTGACCAATATAAAGCTGCATATGCAATTCTATAACATGGATCTGCAGGAGCCTGATTATTTGGTACAGTAAGATTAGCACTACTAGAACTAAAAATTCCAGAAGTAGCACCATTGTCGATATTAATATAGCGCATATCAAAATCACCATTGAAACCCGTCCCATTATAAGCAGTGTTAGGGCTTGTAACATTACCATTGTTGCTTACAGAACGTCTGTTAAGTATATTATTCCCAATTACAAGGATATCTCCTTTCAACTGTTGATTATACTGCCTAACAAAAGGTTTTAAATTCTGGGAAGAACCAATATTGCTTAGTAAAATGAACAAAAACAATAATGCAATTTTTAGAATCGTAGGTTTTTTCATGGTATTTACTTTTTTTGGGGCTTCATTTTATTCTTAAGGGGCGTTAAAAACAAAATTTTGGCACTTTAAAAATATTTATTTTGTTAGTATTTCTCTCAATATTATAAGTAATACTAGTTTTTATTGCTATTCTATTAATTTTCAACTTTTACAATAACCATTTTGCTATTATAAGGTTTGTTTCCTTTTGCTTCTAATGCTTTAGTTGCTCCGGATAAATCTTCATGTTTTTCGTAGTAGATATAATATTTACTTGTCGTCACATTATAAAAGAAATTAACATCTGATCGTCCTGCTGCTACAGCTTTTGTCAAAAATTCATCTCGTTTTTCAACACTGCTATGAACTGCAATAATTAGATAATATCCACTATCCGAATTTTTAATATTCTTAATTATCTGCATGTTTGACTGATCTTCACCAAAATCAAAATCGCTTTCTGTTAATGGCGTACTGCTTATTTTTGTTGTCTCTTTTATACGTTTAAGAGCCGCAAGATCCTGTGCATATCTTCCTTCATCATTTTCATAAGCCGCACGTTTAATTCTACGTTTTTTCTCAATTTCAGTCTCAGTCTTAATACGCTCTAAATTTGCAATTAAGGCTATATTATCTTGTTCCGCTTTTATTTGAGCTGCTTTTAATTCATTGATTTTTTCTAAATAAGCCCTGTTTAAAGCGTCATTTTTATTAGGAACTTTTTTTAAGTCTTTCGTTATATAAATTTGTCAAATTAGCTATCGCATCCTTTTGAGCCCTGTTTGCATCAGCTATTTGACTTCTTAAAGATTCTATCTGAGCATTTTCAGCACTAACACTCTTAAATGGTTTAGGTTCTTTATAAATTCCTTTTTCGCTCAAATCATTTTCTTCCTTCATATCATTCAGATCTTTTTGCTTGTTAGCAACAGTAGCGTTAAACTGAGCAATTAAATCTGATTGAGCTTTACCTGAATTTTCAACCAATTGAGTTAAGTTATCAAGCTCTTTTGCAGTTTCGTCTTTTTGAGCTGCTGCGGCTAATGCATCTGCATCAGCTTTGGCTTTGGCTTCGGCGGCTAGTTTTGCCTGAAGTGCTTCTGCATCGGCTTTTGCTTTAGCTTCGGCGGCTAGTTTTGCCTGCAATGCTTCTGCATCGGCTTTTGCTTTAGCTTCAGCGGCTAGTTTTGCCTGAAGTGCTTCTGCATCGGCTTTTGCTTTAGCTTCAGCGGCTAGTTTTGTCTGAAGTGCTTCTGCATCGGCTTTTGCTTTAGCTTCGGCGGCTAATTTTGCCTGCAATGCTTCTGCATCAGCTTTGGCTTTGGCTTCGGCGGCTAGTTTTGCCTGCAATGCTTCTGCATCGGCTTTTGCTTTAGCTTCAGCGGCTAGTTTTGCCTGAAGTGCTTCTGCATCGGCTTTTGCTTTAGCTTCGGCGGCTAGTTTTGCCTGCAATGCTTCTGCATCGGCTTTTGCTTTAGCTTCAGCGGCTAGTTTTGCCTGAAGTGCTTCTGCATCGGCTTTTGCTTTAGCTTCAGCGGCTAGTTTTGCCTGAAGTGCTTCTGCATCGGCTTTTGCTTTAGCTTCGGCGGCTAATTTTGCCTGCAATGCTTCTGCATCGGCTTTTGCTTTAGCTTCAGCGGCTAATTTTGCCTGCAATGCTTCTGCATCGGCTTTTGCTTTAGCTTCGGCGGCTAATTTTGCCTGCAATGCTTCTGCATCGGATTTTGCTTTAGCTTCAGCGGCTAATTTTGCCTGCAATGCTTCTGCATCGGATTTTGCTTTAGCTTCAGCGGCTAATTTTGCCTGCAATGCTTCTGCATCGGCTTTTGCTTTAGCTTCGGCGGCTAGTTTTGCCTGAAGTGCTTCTGCATCGGCTTTTGCTTTAGCTTCAGCGGCTAATTTTGCCTGCAATGCTTCTGCATCGGCTTTTGCTTTAGCATCGGCGGCTAGTTTTGCCTGAAGTGCTTCTGCATCGGCTTTTGCTTTAGCTTCAGCGGCTAATTTTGCCTGCAATGCTTCTGCATCGGCTTTTGCTTTAGCTTCGGCGGCTAGTTTTGCCTGAAGTGCTTCTGCATCGGCTTTTGCTTTAGCTTCAGCGGCTAATTTTGCCTGCAATGCTTCTGCATCGGCTTTTGCTTTAGCTTCAGCGGCTAATTTTGCCTGCAATGCTTCTGCATCGGCTTTTGCTTTAGCATCGGCGGCTAGTTTTGCCTGAAGTGCTTCTGCATCGGCTTTTGCTTTAGCTTCCTCAGCTAGTTTTAATTTTTTAGCTTCCGCTTCGGCTTTTGCTTTATTAGTTGCTTCTGCATCAGCTTTAACTTTAGCATCCGCAAGCAATTTTGCCTGTAAGGCTTCCATATCTGCTTTCGCTTTAGCATCGGCTACTAGTTTTGCCTCTGCGTCAGCTTTAGCTTTAGCTTCTGCCGCTAATTTTGCCTGTATGGCTTCTGCATCGGCTTTTGCTTTGGCTTCGGCTTCTAATTTTATTTTGAGAGCTTCTGCATCAGCCTTAGCTTTTGCTTCAGCTGCAATTCTTGCCTGTCTTGCTTCTGCATCTGCTTTTACTTTTGCCTCAGCAGCTAATCTTTCTTTTTCTGCTGCTAATGCTGCTGCTTTTGCTTTTGCATCTGCAGCTGCTTTTGCTTTTATAGCAGCATCTTTTGCCGCTTTTGTTTTAGCCTCTGCTGCAGCTTTTGCTTTGGCTTCGGCTGCTAATCTGGCTTGTAAAGCATCTGAATCGGCTTTTGCTTTAGCATCTGCAGCAATAATAGATTCTAAATCTGCAGCTTCGGTTTTTGCCTTTGCTTCAGCTTTGCGTTTCGCTTCTTCTGCATCAGCTTTTGCTTTGGCATCAGCTAGTAATTTTGCTTTTGCAGCCTCTGCGTCAGCTTTTGCTTTTGTTTCTGCAGCTAATTTTATTTTTAATGCTTCGGCGTCAGCTTTTGCTTTTGCATCAGCCGCTAATTTTGCTTTTGTTGCTTCAGCATCTACATTTACTTTTGCTTCAGCGGCTAATTTAATTTTTAGTGCTTCGGCATCAGCTTTTGCTTTGGCATCAGCCGCTAATTTTGCTTTTGCAGCCTCAGCGTCAGCCTTAACTTTTTCAGCTGCTGCTAATCTTGCCTGCGCTGCTTCTGCATCAGCTTTAGCTTTAGCATCTGCAGCCAGTTTTGCTTTTGCTGCTCCATCAACTCTTGTAATAGGAGTTGGTGATTTTTTAGCTATAACTGCTTTTGGTTTAGACGTATCTATAAGAGAGCCTTCCTCATCATCTCCATAATAGTAATTTGTGTTTCTAAATTTATATGCAATTACAAATTCATGAGAAGATCCTAAATTCGTGAAATTTCCTAAACCTCTTTCATAATTATATTCTATTGCGATATTAGGGGTTATGTTAAGTCCTAAACCTGCTGAAACTCCATGTAAAGTATTATAACCCGCTTGCGCCCAAATTCCTTGTGGAATCGTAAGCATTGCTAGTCCTGAAATTATAGTATTGTCCTTTTTTATTTCTGTTTTTACAATACCGGAAAATCTACTTTGATCGAAAAAACCGTAGCTATTAATGTAACCTGTATACATAGCGTGTAATTGAATCGCTTTTTCGGGATCTTCTTTTATCATTCCTGAAGCAAAATTATACAGAATCAAATTGTTCATAGATAATCCAAAATCAAGAAAGGCGGTTCCGTAATTAATACCGGGATTAACAGCAATTAAAGTATTTGAAGGGAAATCTCCTTCAATGCTGCTATCAGAAATTATTTTTCCTTTATTTAAGGCACTCTGATAAGCACCCACATTTAATCCAAAAGTTAAATTGCTGTCTTCCTGTAAAACAATATTGTGCGCAAAATTGACAACTCCTCCAAAAACAGTCATCAATCCATAATTTTGCTGAAATAAGCCAATGGCGTACGCATCATTTTCTTTTAAACGTCCTGAATAGTTAAAAAGGTAGGTATTGGGAGCATCATCAAATTGTATGTATTGCCTTTTGTTATAAAAACTTATCATTGGGTTTTGCTCACGCACAAAACTAAATGTTGGGTTGATTAAATATCTATTAAACTTTAATGAATTTCGGACAGGTAATGAAAACGAAACAACTCCATTCTCATTTGTATCCTGAGAATAGAGTAATTGTAATGAGCCGTAAAATAAAGTTAAGAATAGTAAAAATTTCTTCATATTATTTCAGCACTGTTATTGATCCTTTTTTTTCACCTGCATCGCCTTTAATAACATAGTAATATACCGGATTTACATTTTTAATATCTAATCCTGTCTGAGGCCAGTCACCCTGATAATTGACAACATCCAGAACTTTTTCGCCATTAGAACTGATAATTATGACTTTTGTATTTTCATTTCTATAGACATCAGGAATATTCCAATATGGGGAATCACTTAACTTAATAATATTTGGAATTACTGTAGCAAGACCTGGTGGTCCGTTAACTTTAAAAGTAAATTCTTTTGTAGAAATACATCCGCCTGCCTGAGAGATCTTTACGTTATATTTTCCTCTAAAAGAAACTACATAAGTATCACTTGTTGCTCCTGCAATAAGATTACCATTCAAATACCATTCGTAAGTTGGACTTGAAGCATCATCTGTTACAGTTACACTTCTGGTTTCACCTTCTTCAAGCTTAAATCCTTCATTTACATCAACATCTATACTAGCATCGAAACTATTTTTCAACAGATTTATACTTCCTGAACCTGAACAACCTCCAAAATTAATATCTACTGTATAAACTCCGGATTCATTGGTGCTATATGTTCTGGTTGTTGCTCCTGCAATTACGGCACCATCTTTTTTCCATGTATAACTATTTCCTCCCCCAGTAGCAGTCAAAATAGTGTTACTACCGTTTGCACAAAAAGGATTGCCTAAACTGGAAGTAATGGTTGTATTAGAACCTGATCCCGATGCACTAGTTACAGTAACGCGATTAGAACTAAAATTGACATCTGAACATACTCCATAATCTAATTCTGCATAATAGCTACCCGTAGCATTAACCGTCAAAAGTTTGTCACTTTGTCCTGCAATAACTACATCGTCTTTATACCATTTGTATTTAATGTTAGGATAATTTGCCGGAGATGAACTAATTGTGTTTGGTGTAGGATTATCAACGGAAAGAGTCAGGCTTCCTCCAGAACAAAATGTTGCAGAAGTTCCCTGATTATTAATTGTAAATGCTTTTACATAATCTTTGTAATATACAGCAAAAGAAGTTACGTTAGCAAAATTCCTAATCCTTTGACTGTTTACCCCTTTGTTACTTCTAACTCTTAAGCTGTAATTATTAGATCCTTTAATTCCAACTGGAATAGCAAACTTTATTGTCTGCTGGTTTGTAGATGGATTACTTACATCTAATTTTGTTGCTAGGATTGGAGCTGAAGTTACAAATACTCCTTTATCATCTGTTAGTTCCACATCAAAAACGACATCTGAAGGGAAATCGCTATATGTAAAAGTAACATTATACTCATTAAAGGGTTTGCCGTTTACAGCATCTCCTGCACAAATATTCACAAAATCAAACTTACTTGCTGAGATTGTTGCTTGTGCATTAGAATGGTAAACGGTAAACAAAAATACTCCTAAAAAAGTAATGATTTTATCAGAGAAAGAGTAGTTTTTTTGATCATATAGTACGAATTCTTGCTAAGTCTATATCTTCAAAAAACAAAATATCTATAAAGGTTTCAGAAAAATCATATTTATAATTTTCAATAATATCTTTTGCGAGTACAGAATACGCAGCGATACCTTTTGATTTATCTTTAGAGTTGACATCTGTATTTCCTTTATCAGTTCTTGCAGCTTCTACAGCAAAGCTATCCTTGGGGATGGATAGCTCTACTATAAACTGTTTAGAATACTCTAAATTAATTACAGGTGTAATTATTGCGGTTGTTTGGTTTGAATTTTTTAACAATGTAGTCTCTCCAATAGCAACATTTGAATTTGTAGTTTTTTCAATTTTGCTTTGGGAATATAAACTTAATGTTAAAGGGGAAACCAAAAATATTGTATATATAAAATACTTCTTAATACGTGGGGCCATATTCTTTTTGATCTTTATTTGGGTCCTGTGTAAGACGTATACATAAATTGTCTGGGGACTTTATTAATAAAATTTACGCTTTGAAATAAAAATCTAAATTATTTATCTGTTACCGCTTGAAGCAGTAATTTTTCCTAATTGAAGTCTGAAATCTGGTCTTTTTGGATTAAAAATATCTATAAAAGTTTCTTTGTTGTCGCTTTGAGAGTATACATTAAAGAATACACTATTACCATACCAGCTCTCTAAATCTTCATTATTAGAATTGAATTCTGTAAAGATATTTCCTTTACATTGGTTAAAAAACATTTCCTCAAATTTTATTTTCTTAAGATTGGCATCGTTAATTTCTGTTTTACTATCTAATAAAACTGCAGGATTAAATCCTGAAATTACGCTTCTTTTCATTTGTAGTGAAGCATTTTCAGCAACATAGATAGCTTCTTTTACTAAACCTGACTGGATATCAGCATTAATATTTTCACTATCATTAAGCATAGTAATATTTGATGCAATAACTAGTGTTTGTTTTTTTGTAAAATCTGTTTCACTTTTTTCTCATAAGAAGCAACTTCCATACAACGAGATCCATCCTTATTACTAGATAAATAAGACGATCTTACTGCTAAAGAATTATGTAGACGACATTGCGCTCCCTGAGTAAATTTGTAGTCATCATTAATAGTTTTATATGAAACTAATTTAGTTGCATTAAGATCTCCTCCAAAAATACCAAATGAATCACCACCAGAGTAGCTTACCATTATATTCTCAAGAATTGTCTTATTACCTACTCCTGCTAATGTTAGACCGTTAAAAGTGCCAGCACCTTTTACTTTTTTTCCTGCAAATTCAATTCTTACAAATCTTAGTATTCCTGAATTACCTGCAGCATTATCTCCACCATAAGTAGTAAGTGTAGGATCAAGATCTAAATTATAAGAACTTACATTTCCAAATTTATTAATTGGAGCATCACCAAGAATTACAATTCCTCCCCAGTCACCAGCTTTTTTCTGACTTCTGTTAGAAGTAAATACAATTGGATCTGTTTCTAATCCGTCTGCAATAATCGATGCACCTTTTGTAACTACCAGAGTACCTTTTGTTTCAAAATCACCAATAATTAATGTTCCTGGTTCAATTGTTAAAACTGCATTGTTAGTTAGATACACATTTCCCTGCAAAACATAAACATTCTTTTTAAGAAGTTTTGTACTTGTTGAGATATTTCCAGCTAAAATTTGGTTGGCTTCACTGTATTCAACTTTGTTAGGCTTAAATTCAGTCCAGTTATTCAACCAGTTTGTGTAGCCCATAATTCCTTTTTCTTGTTGAGCACTCATACTTGCAACTGTGAAAAGAACGCAGATAATTTGAGTAAATTTTTTCATGATAAGGGGGTATTAGGGTTAATAATAAATTTGGGATGCGTAATTATAAAAACTCATCCCGTGTTTCCAAAAAAAATTAGAATACATCGAAAACGAGTTGTTTAAAGACCTTTTTTAAAATGCCCCCATGAAATTTAATTCATATTTTTTAGACATCTTAAAAAAGGTTTTAAAATATTTCAAAAATTACATTTCATTCAATTCGTTGAATTCATGTAAAGATTTTAATGTTCCTTCGTAAAATAAAATTGCTGCTATTAAATTTGCCTTGTCAGAGTAAGGCATCATTTTTCTTTGAAAATCTACAGTAGTATCTAAGAATGTAGTGGTTCCTAAAGCTTGATTTTCTAAAGATTTTTTATGTTCATTATCGTCCGGAATACCTAAATCCGCCATAGTAACACCTGGTTTTGTAACCAAAGCGATATAAGGAAGTGTTTTTACCAATACCTTGATACGCTCAATGTATAACTCCAATAATTCTCCTTTTTGCATACCACTTAATTCTTTTTGGTCGTGATATTTACGAATAAGAGCTGTTGTACTAATAATACTTTTTGGAGCATTTTTAGCCTGGGCAGATACAGCCCCTGTAGTCAATAAAAAAAATACACTTAAAAAAATAATTTTCCCTTTCATAGATTCTTATTAAAAGTTTGTTGTTGATGAAAACAAAAATATGTAAATTAACTTAATTTGCAACTTTAATATTTTTTTTTTGAAAAAAAGACTTAAAAAAAACTTAAAATTACCCTTAAAATCCTCTGAAATAAAGACTTCGCATATGTTAAAATTTATTTTGCACAAGCACTCGTTATGTAAGATTTTTATCCATTTATAAATTCAAAAAGTATTTTTTAATGGTAATATATTAGATAAAAAAGTGATGAATTTATCCTTGATTCTGAAAAACTATTAACAAAAATATCTTAATATCTGTTTCAAATAATATCAATGTTAACAAAACTTAACAGAAAAAAAATTAACAATTAAGTTAAAAACAAATTATCCGTTAAAAAATAAATATGATAATTAAAGTTTAATTTATAATATTTTTGACTCTATCAATTTCTTATATCTTTGCTCTATGCAATTTTCACAAATTTTAGGTCAGGATTACATCAAAAGTCACTTAATTAAAAGTGCTTCTTCGGGAAGAATTCCACATGCACAATTATTTATAGGGCCTGAAGGCTGTGGCACATTATTGACAGCTATCGCTTATGCGCAATATATTTTATGCAATAATTCAGGTAATGAAAATTCAAACGGAAATGATTCCTGTAATCTAAAATTTGAAAATATTTCGCATCCTGATCTTCACTTTATATATCCAACAGTAACTACAGAGGATGTTAAAACAAAACCTAAAAGCTTGGATTTTATTCAGGACTGGCGAACATTTATTCAGGAAATGCCTTACGGTGGCTTATTTGACTGGTATAAAATTTTGGGTGTACAAAACAAACAGGGTGAAATTCGTGTAGAAGATGCACAGGAAGTTCTAAAATCCCTTTCACTAAAATCATATGAAGGCGGCTATAAAATTATGATTATCTGGATGGCTGATAAAATGAATATTGCTGCCTCTAATAAATTATTAAAACTATTAGAAGAACCATCTGATAAGACCATTTTTATTCTGATTTCGGAAAATGAAGAAGACATTATACAAACTATACGCTCACGTTGCCAGGTAATTCACTTTAATGGTTTACCCGAAAAAGTAATTTCAGAAGCATTAGTTTCTCAGGAAAATATAGATCCGAACTTAGCCAAAAAAATTGCACATCAGGCACAAGGAAATTTTAATAAAGCACTTTCCTTATTAAAAGATGATGATTCTGAATATCCTTTTGAACAATGGTTTGTTAATTGGGTCCGTGCCGCATTTAGGGCTAAAGGAAATGCTGCGGCCATTCAGGATCTAATTTCCTGGAGTGAAGAAATTGCAGGTTTGGGCCGGGAAAGCCAGAAAAAATTCATCCAGTTTTGCATTGAAATGTTCAGACAGGCACTTTTGCTAAATTATGAAGCACCTACTTTGGTTTATATCGAACCAAAAGTTGATAAATTTAAGCTGGAAAATTTTGCCCCTTTCGTAAATGGAAACAACATTCATCTTATTTTCAAAGAACTCTCAGATGCTATGTACCATATCGAAAGAAACGGAAATGCAAAAATAATTCTGACTGATTTATCCATAAAACTTACTCGTTTAATTCATAAAAAATAATTTGTAATGACTAATATTGCTTCTGTTTTATTGTTGATTTTTTTGGCTTTGACTTTTTTACAATCCGGCTATGAGAAAATTTTTTACTGGAAAGAAAATGTTACATGGCTTAAAGAACATTTTGCTAAAACTATTTTAAAAAATCAGGTTCCACTTGCTCTTCTTCATCTCTTAATTTTAGAATTAATTTCGGGAATTTTATGCGTCGTTGGCGCTATACAATTAGTAACAAAAAGCGGCCGTGAGTTTGGCTTTTACGGCGCTATTTTTTCTTGTATCTGTTTATTAATGATGCTTTTCGGCCAACGTTTGGCTAAGGATTATGATGGAGCAAGAACTATCGTAATTTATTTTATTCCTGCCGTAATGGCGGTTTACTGGCTGAATTAATTAGCCTTTTTTAATCTTACCAAAAGAAAATGAATCCAAAACACCCTTCAGAATCTCTGACTATACTAACTGATTTAGTTTTACCAAGCGAAACGAATCCTCTAAATAATCTTTTTGGAGGTGAATTGCTTGCCCGTATGGATCGTGCTGCCAGTATTGCTGCACGAAGGCATTCACGCCGGATTGTGGTTACCGCTTCTGTAAACCATGTTGCTTTTAACAGGGCAATTCCACTTGGAGCTGTAGTCACAATAGAAGCAAAAGTTTCCAGATCTTTTAAAAGTTCTATGGAAGTTTTTATTGATGTGTGGGTAGAAGACCGTGAATCCGGAAGCAAAACCAAAGCCAACGAAGCCATTTATACTTTTGTAGCAGTGGATGATAGCGGAAGACCTGTTGAAGTACCGCCCATTGTACCCGAAACCGAACTTGAAATTCAACGTTTTGATGCTGCCTTACGCCGTAAACAATTAAGTTTATTATTAGCAGGGAAAATAAAGCCTGAAGATGCAACAGAATTGAAGGCTTTGTTTTTATAGTACAATTTGTAACAATTTGTAACAATCAACTTCAAAAAAAGAAGTATTTTTACAAAATTACAAGCCCATACAAATCTAAATCAGGAAGTTATTAATTCTGATTTATTTTGAAAAAGAATTTATAAAATTTAGATGAAAGAAAAAGAAAAAGAAAAGATGAGTTCAGAGAAAGATGCCAAATTAAAAGCGCTACAACTTACGCTTGACAAATTAGATAAAACTTACGGAAAAGGAACCGTAATGAAAATGGGCGACAAAGCCATTGTAGAAGTTGAAACAATTTCTTCTGGTTCCCTTGGTGTTGATTTAGCACTTGGAGTAAACGGATATCCAAAAGGAAGAATTATCGAAATATATGGTCCGGAATCATCTGGTAAAACCACTTTAACATTGCACGCCATTGCTGAGGCTCAAAAAGCAGGTGGAATTGCTGCTTTTATTGATGCTGAACATGCATTCGACAGAAATTATGCTGAAAAATTAGGCGTAGATATCGAAAACCTGATTATCTCTCAGCCAGACAACGGGGAGCAGGCTTTAGAAATTGCCGAAAATCTTATTCGTTCAGGAGCAATTGATATTGTAGTTATTGACTCTGTTGCTGCTTTAACTCCAAAAAGCGAAATTGAAGGTGAAATGGGAGATTCTAAAATGGGTCTCCATGCTCGTTTAATGTCACAGGCCTTAAGAAAACTTACCGGGACTATCAGTAAGACAAATTGTACTGTTTTCTTTATCAATCAATTGAGAGAAAAAATAGGTGTAATGTTTGGTAACCCTGAAACTACTACCGGTGGTAACGCTTTGAAGTTTTATGCTTCTGTACGTTTAGATATTCGTCGTTCAGCACAAATTAAAGATGGTGAAAACGTGATCGGAAACAGAACTAAAGTAAAAATTGTAAAAAACAAAGTTGCTCCTCCATTTAAAACTGCTGAATTTGATATTATGTACGGAGAAGGTGTTTCTAAAACCGGAGAAATACTAGATTTAGCTGTTGAATTTGATATTATTAAAAAAGCAGGTTCATGGTTTAGCTACGGTGATACTAAATTAGGACAAGGACGTGATGCAGTTAAGACTTTAATTAAGGATAATCCTGAATTAGCTGATGAATTAGAAATAAAAATTAAAGAACACATAAAAGAATTGGCTAACGCTTAAACTTTATAATCTGTAAGTTACAGAATCTGTTAAACCCGACATTTTAAATTTGTCGGGTTTTTTATTTAAAAAAACTACGCAACCTTTTATAAAATATATCATCTTATAAACGACGTAAAACTTTGAAAGTTTGTCATACTACTTTCAATACTTTTTAGGATAAGTTTGGTTGGTTATTTTTTTAATAAAAATCCGTTAGTTTTTTGTTTTGGTTACTAGCGGGTTTTTATTATTTAAGATTTTCTCCTTTTTTACGCAACCTTTTTGATTATCAGTCATCTATATTAATAAATTAATTGAGTTTGATGAACTCTTTTTATCAACGCTAATATTTTCAAATCATGAAAGAAAAAAAGAAGTTCAGTTGAATAAAAAAGGTAAAAAGAAGAAGTCAAGAATTAAAAAAATATTACAGTTCATCTCAGATAAAATAATTCACAGATAAAATTTTGAATATAAAAGGGGTTTTAATTCAAAATTAAAGCCCGGCAAACTTTTTACCTTGCCGGGCTTAATTCTTATAAACTGTTTAATTTTTTCTTTTTAAATTCAAGTAATCCTTTGTAAATCAATTGTCTTGTTTCATCACGAAGATCTTTTCTGTTTTCTCCTGTTAATCCTTTTGTTTCAATAAAAGGAAAAATTTTTGCTCTCATTTTGCCCGGGCTACCGCTTAAAAATGTATAAGAAAAACGCTCTTTATTATCAGCGAAAACGATTGGAACAATTGGAATTTGATGGTCTATAGCCAACCTGAATGCACCATCTTTAAATTCATCCAATAAAATTGATTCATCATCTGGAACACCTCCTTCAGGGAAAATACAAATACTAAGCCCCTGATTAAGCCTGTCCTGAGCTCTTTTAAAAACTTCATTTTTACTCTTTGAAGAATTCCTATCCACCAAAATACAGGTTCTTTTATAGAAAAATCCAAATAACGGAATCTTTACCAATTCTTTCTTTCCAACAAAAACAAATGGATTTCTGATAATTGCCAACATCAGCATAATATCAGTCATTGAAGTGTGGTTCGCTACAATCATGTAACTTTTTCCTTTTTCCAATTTTTGCAGACGCTCGGTTTTGTAATGAAAACCCATTCCTAAAAGGATGAATTTTGCCCAAATCCGGGCCATTTTAAAAAAATAGGGATATCCGCTTTCTGTTATAATTGAAACCACTAAAAATGGCAGCATAATCAATATTGGAATAGCCATTAAAATGTAGAACCAAATGCGCCAAAAAATCCAAAAAATAATTTTAATTCCTTTCATAACTTCAAATGTAAGAAAACTGATGTGAATTTAGATTTTCGATGGACAGATTTTTGACATTTTAAAAACAAAACCTGAAAACACTAAGAGCATTGCAAAAAACTTTGCGAACTTTGCAATTGAAAAAATAACTTTTCGGATATTGTAAAAACTTTGCAATATTTGCGTTTAAGAAAAAAATTAGAATGGCAAAAATACTAACCGGTGTTCAGAGTACCGGAACACCACACTTAGGCAATTTATTAGGAGCAATTATTCCCGCGATCGAATTATCAAATAATCCGGCAAACGAAACTTTTTTGTTTATTGCTGATTTACATTCAATTACACAAATAAAAGACGGTAAAACATTACGACAAAATACATATAGTACAGCTGCAGCTTGGCTTGCATGTGGCTTAAATCCTGATAAGGTTACGTTTTACAGACAATCTGAAGTGGCTCAAACTGCTGAATTATCTTGGTATTTGAGTTGTTTTTTCCCGTTTCAGCGTCTTACTTTAGCACATTCTTTCAAAGACAAATCTGATCGATTAGATGATGTTAACGCCGGACTTTTTACCTACCCAATGTTAATGGCTGCAGATATTCTATTGTATGATGCCGAGTTTGTTCCTGTTGGAAAAGACCAATTACAGCATTTAGAAATTACACGTGATGTTGCTGCGAGATTCAACCACCAAATGGGAGAAACTTTTGTGCTTCCAGAAGCTAAAATTCAGGAAGACAGTATGCTTATTCCGGGAACTAATGGCGGGAAAATGAGTAAATCAGCGAACAATATCATCAATATTTTCTTAGATGATAAGGCATTACGTAAACAGGTAATGAGCATTGAAACTGACAGCACTCCACTTGAAGATCCTAAAAATCCGGATACCTGTAATGCTTTTGCTATTTATTCTCTTTTAGCAGATGAAGCTCAGATTGCTCAAATGAGAGCCAACTATTTAGGTGGAAATTATGGTTATGGCCATGCCAAACAGGCTTTATTTGAATTAATTACGGAGAAATTCAAAACAGAAAGAGAGAAATACAATTACTATATAAACAACCTCGAAGAAGTAGATATTTTATTGAAAAAAGGAGCTTCAAAAGCTGCGGTTGTGGCCGATGGCGTTTTAGCCAGGGTTCGGGAAGTGCTTGGATTTGGAAAGTAAATATTATAAACCCGACATTTTAAAAAAATTTGTCGGGTTTTTTAATTCTAAATAGCCTCAAACAGCTTTCCAGGCAAAGGTCTGATTACACCTTTAAGTTCCATATTTAAAAGAATCCCTGATATTTTATAAATCGGAAATTCGCATTGGAGTGCAATTATATCGAGCAGTTCTTTTCCGTTTTTAATCAGGTAATCATAGATTTTTTGTTCTTCAGATTCCAGCTCAATAAACAATTGTTTCTGAACGGGTTTTACATCGCTTTTGATATCCCAATTAAGCATGTAAACTAAATCAGCAGCACTGGTCAGTACATTCGCTTTTTGAGTTTTAATCAGTTGATTGCATCCCTGACTATATTTGTCAGTCACACGGCCGGGAACGGCAAAAACATCACGGTTATAATCGTTTGCAATATTGGCAGTAATAAGCGAACCTCCCCTATCAGCAGATTCTATTACGATTGTAGCTTCAGTCATGCCGGCAACGATCCGGTTTCGTCTCACGAAGTTTTCTTTGTCAGGATTGGTTGTGCTCCAGAACTCAGTTATAAAACCCCCATTCTCCTCCATTTTTGACATGTATTTTTTGTGTGCTTTAGGATAAATTTGGTTTAATCCATGAGCTAAAACACCAATAGTCTGCAGTTTATTTTCTATTGCCAACTGATGCGCCACGATATCAACTCCATATGCAAAACCACTAACAATTATGGGATCTAAAGGAGCCAGATCTTCAATCAAGGTTCTGCAAAATTCAATTCCGTATGAAGTAATTTGCCTTGTACCTACTATACTGATTATTCTCTTATTTTTTAAATTAATATTTCCGGCAGAAAAAATTAAAACGGGGCAATCAATACAATGTTTTAAACGATCTGGATAATTTTCATCTTTAAAAAAAGAGACTTTAATATTGTTTTTAGTGATGAAATCTAGTTCCTTATTCGCCTTTTCGAAAACAGTTTTGTCTTTTAGATTCTTTAGTAATACTGAACCAACTCCATCTATAGCAGCAATTTGATTCGTTTTTGCCTTGAAAATATCTTCGGCACTTCCAAAATTTGCTAATAATTTTTTAGCCATAATATCTCCAACGCCCTCTACCCGAAGTAAGGCTAATACATAAAATAAATCTTGTTCTGACATGGCTTGTATAATTTTTTAAAGGATGAAATTTTTAAAAACAAGATTTGTTTTCGTTTTGGCAAATATAATAATTAGAAGTAAATTCTTTCAAAAAATAAACTTTTGAAAGTCAAAAATAATTAATCACAAAATGAAAAATAATGTAACTTGCTTAAAAATAAGTACATATCAAAATATGCAGATTGTTAATAAAAATTGTGAATAAATTTTTGATAACTATATTGGATGCATAACTTTGTTACTATGAAAATCGAAACTTACATCTCGCAGTTATTATATCGTTATCAGTGTGTAACGGTTCCAGGATTTGGTGCATTCTTAACCGAAATGCAGCCGGCACAGCTCAATGAAAGCACAAATTCGTTTTTTCCACCTAAGAAAATGGTCTCTTTCAACAGTCAAATTAAAAACAATGATGGCTTGCTGGCTAATCATATAGCTAATACAGAAAAAACATCGTATGGTTTTGCTGTAAGTGCGATTGCTTTTGAAATTTTAAATTGGAAAAAGGCTTTAGAAGAGGATGGAATTTTATATTTAAAAAATATTGGTGAAATTCGTTTGAATAGTGATAACAATTTAGTTTTCAGTCCAAACCAGCAAAATAATTATTTGACAACTTCATTTGGATTGAGTCCTTTTGTGTCACCTTTGGTAAAAAGAGAAAATTTCGAAAAAGAAATTCAAAGAATTGAGGAGAAAGAACCTGCATATGACGAAGAAAGAAAATCTTCAAATTCGTATTTAAAATATGCTGCAATATTTGTTTTGGGTCTTGGAATTACCGGAAGCATAGGATATCCACTGTATCAGCAAGAAATTGCAACACAAACGCTTGTTGTTGAAAGCACTGTACAAAAAAAGGTACAGAACAAAATTCAGGAAGCTACCTTCATGATTCAGAATCCTTTACCGGCAGTAACGCTGTCTGTAGATACTTCAAAAACAGAAACTGTTGAAAAGACAATGCCATATCATATTATTGCGGGTGCTTTTAGAAGTGAGCAAAATGCTAAAAAAGCATATAATCAACTAATAAAAAATGGCTATGATGCCAGGATGCTTGGTGAAAACAAACACGGATTATTTCCTGTTTTATACGGAAGTTACGCGACTATGGCTGAAGCTGAAAAAGCACAAAAAGAAATACAAAAGGCTGAAAATCCGGATGCATGGATTTTAATCGAAAATTTATAAAGCCAGACATAAAAGTACATTTATTTTGTTATTTACTTTAGAAATAAAAAGATTATGAAATTTACCATTCAAGTATTTTTAATTGTATGCCTTTTTTTAACCTCACAAGGCTTTTATGCACAGGAAACAGCTGTTCAATCAGAAAAAGCCATTCAGGAGGCTAAAAAAGCTAAAGAATATCAAAATAAAGTAGATAAAGAGCAGAAAAAAATTGACAAGCATCAGCGGGATGTCAAAAGTGCAGAAAAATCTATTAAGAAAACACAAAAGAAAATAGAAAAACAAAAAACTGCGAATCAAAAAACCGAAAGTCAAATTGGAACCAGCAAAAATTCTGAAGAAGAAATTCAGAAACTAAAAATAAAATCTACCAAACAAAAGCTTGAAATAGATAAACTGGAGCTCAAATTATTACAACAGAAAAAAGAATTAGACCAAATTAGAACGTCTTTTTAATACAAAAAAATCCTATTCTGAACGAATAGGATTTTTTGTTTAACGTGGAACTATTTTAGCTTCCTGGGAAAGAATTACTTTTTTATTTTGATAAATGGTTAAGTTTGCCGGAGATACGCCTTTTTCCCTCAAGGGAGTTATAGAACATTCATATGTATATTGCCCTTTTTTAAATTCGAAACGATGATTTCCTCCATTTCCGTCTAAAATCAACTTTCCTTTAGTAATTACCAAATCAGGTACTTCATTCATTCCTTTTTTTATCGACCAGGATGCATAACGGTAATTTCCACTTCCTAAATCATCTATTCTGATCCGGAATTTGCTGGTTTCTAATACACATTCAGGTGCTTTAAACTTTGCTATTGAAGAATGCAATTTTGTTTTCTCTTTAGCAATTATTTTGCTTTTCAAATCCTTTTCGAAATTAGACTGGTAATTTATCGAAACCAGGCGTCCGTCTGTATCAAACCATAATGTACCCTGATTGAGCATAATACCTCTCCAGCCCATTTCTGACCAGTCTTTCGCAGGATTAGATTTTACGATTTCATTCTTCAGGGCAACATCAAAAATCTCATTGTATCGCTTTATGAATTCAGTTTTGTTTTTGATTGTTGGTATGGGATATTCCCTTTTGAAAGGATAAGAAATTATATCCGCGACAGCCTCTTCTTTATCATTTTTTACATTATTAATAAACGTAATTATAAACTTCTGATATTCAGTTTTTAAATCCTGGCCTAAAGCTAAATTTGAGAATACGCCAAGGAAAAGTAGAATTATGATTTTAAATTTCATTTTTTATAAATTAAATTAATCTGTGTTTTACGTGAAACATTTAACTTAAAGATACTTAATTTATACTTGCTTTGAACATTTTTAACTCATCCCACGTAAATTCATCACCGTGTTTTTCTTTTAATCCGTTTAGGGATTCCTCCTGATAAAATTCGAAAGCATCACGCAGTGCCAGTATCTTATCGTACGGTAGAACATCCGAGATTTCGATTTTTTTTGCCTGAATCAATTTAACCAAATGCATTTCAATAGTTTGTACAGTAAGCTTACGCATTCGGGCAATATCCTGAACCGAATTTTTCTCGATCCACAAATCATATGTTTCTTCTACGGTGGTTTTCTTAATTGTTTTTGGCTCGTTCTTATCTAATTTTTTCGAGGTATAGCGTACAATTGGCTCATCTAACTTGAAAATATCGATATTGCTCATTTTAAACTCGTCACGTATTTTCGAAATCTTATCTGATTTGTAATTTTTAATCGCTGTAGACGTTAATTTTTCCCTGCAGATGGTTTCTCCCGAAACAACTATTTCGATCAGTAATTTGGCCTTCATTAAGCGTAAAACAGCCTTTGTCTGAAGATCATCCAATAAGACTAATTCTTCATAAAATTCTTTTACTTTTTTGAATTTCTGAATTTCAGCCATTTTCTGAAGAAGATCTGTAACCAATTTATCCATTGGTTTAAAAAAATACTCATAGGCCGCCACTACCCTTTCCTGGACGAAAAATAAATCAACGGTTTCTTTACTAAAAATTTTATTTAGCTGATGCACAAACTTTTGCGAAGGATTTATTAGCAATTCAATTGTTTCAAGACGCTTATGAGCCCAAACGGAATGTTTTGATTTTTCGGAATTAGAAGCATTTTCGTTATAACTAAATCTGTGATTCCGCCATTCCTGAGCTAAGTCTGTCCAGTTAAAACTGTTAATCAAATAGTTATGAATAAAATTTTTGGTTTCAAAATGCAAATGTTTTTCCAAAATATCTTCAGTTGCTTTATTCAAAGCATAATCCATTACATCCTGGTCGTTTGAAATACCATTCATTTGAAGCGGAGAAAGCAAAATAAGCCCTTTTAAGGACGTTAAACGAGACAATGCAACGTATGCTTGTCCTGGCAAAAAAACTTGCGATACATCAAGCGCAGCTTTCTCAAAAGTTAATCCCTGACTTTTATGTACCGTAATTGCCCAAGCCAATTTAAGCGGATAATGGGCAAAAGTCCCCAAAACCTCCTCTTCTATTTCTTTAGTAAGTTCATTAATTTTATAGCGGATATTTTTCCACTCGTATTTTTCAACCTCAATCGTTTTGTTCTCTTCCGGAAAATGCACAAAGATTTCTTCCGGTGAAAGTGATTTTATAACACCCATTTTTCCGTTAAAATACCTTTTATCAAAAGATAAATCGTTTTTGACAAACATGACCTGTGCTCCTACCTTCAATTTCAGATTTTCTTCGACCGGAAATATTTTTTCGGGAAAATCGCCAACGATAAAAGGCTGATAAGCATACTCATTTCCGGCCAGATCACCAATTGCCTGCTCATTGATCGAATCAGCCTTTGCGTTGTGAGTTGTGAGCGTAATATAACCGGGATTATTCTTCAAATCAAAATCAGGTTTAACATATTCGTTTAAAATCTGAATATCCTGAGGCGTAATCTGATTGTTTCGAAGATTGTTCAAAACCGATATAAAAGAATCATCAGTCTGGCGATAAATCTTAGATAATTCAATATAAAGCGGTGGATTTTGCTGAATTACATGCGAATGAAAAAAGAATCTTCCTTTGTAATAATTGCGTAAAGTTCGCCATTCTTCATCCCGAATAACGGGTGGCAATTGCAATAAATCACCAATAAAAAGTACCTGAACACCTCCAAAAGCCTGTGTGTTTTTCCGCACTGTCTGCATCATAAAATCTATAGCATCCAGTAAATCAGCACGTAACATACTTACTTCATCAATAATCAGCAATTCCATGTTACGAATCACATTACGCTTCACATTATTCATTTTGAAATGCCTGCGTAAAGTTTCCTTATTTTCAAATTTAACCGTTTCTGTAAACTGAGAATTATTTTCATACGAAGGAATAAAAGCCGAAAATGGCAGTTGAAACATCGAATGAATGGTTACTCCGCCAGCATTCAAGGCGGCGATTCCTGTTGGTGCAACAACCACCGTATTTTTATGTGTAGTAGCGATAATTTCACGTAAAAGTGTAGTCTTTCCTGTTCCGGCTTTACCCGTCAGGAATATCGATTTTTGCGTTTGATTGATGAATTGTAAAGTGTAAGCTGCTGCTTCTGAAACGTTTTGCATTGGGCGTATATTGAAAACTAAAAGTATTGCATTTTTATAAAATAAAAAAACCTAAATCTGTTAATAGATTTAGGTTTTAAAATAGTTAGTTATTTTGATTGTTATTTCTTAGCCTCTTCTTTAGTTGCAGCTTTGTCATCTGCTTTTGGCTCAGCTTTGTATTTATCGTTCAAAGCTTTGATAATTTCTTTTGTAATGTCATATTTATCTTCAGCATACAAAACAGTTGCAGCATCACCTGTACCGTAGATATAAGAATATCCGTTTTTCTTGCCGTAATCTTTAATGAATTTTTTCACACCGCTTACAAGAGAATCCATTTCAACTCCGCTTTCTTGTTGCAATTGCTGCGCTAATTGTTGTTGAGCATAACCCAATTGTTGTTCTCTCTTTTGTAATTCAGCACCTCTTTGTTGTGCCCAGGCCTGACCGTTTGCCTGTGCCTGACTTTGAAAATTAGCAGCATCTTGTTTGAAACGATTTATCTCAGCTTGCAGTTGTCTTCCTTTTTCTTCTGATTGGGCTTTGTATTTTGCTTCAAGGTCTTTTGCTTCAGTATACTCTTTCATCAAAACCGAAGTATCTACGTAAGCTGTTTTTACTTCCTTTACTTCAGCTGTTTTGTTACATGAAACAACGAAAACCGAAAGTGCGATAATTACTAATGCTTTTTTCATTTTATGAATTTCTATTTTTTAATGTATGGATGACAAAAATATAAAAAAATAAATAGCATCGACAGAAAGTTCAAAAAATGCTATAATTTTATCATATTAGTTTTATTTATGGACTAAAATTCAACTATAAGATATCATTATTAAAAGTGACTCTCATAGCTTTTATTAGAGACGTTTTCTTTAAAAAGATAACACAAACCCTCGTTTTAACTGAGAAACCGTCTTAAATTCGCTTATTTTGTGTTTTAGCTGTTTTTTAGAACATAAATATGAGATGAATACTCTTTTGTACTCGATGCTTTTAAATTTGATCTTAAACCAATAAAAAATGCACGGAGAAAATTCATTTTTCCTGTTTTGTATTTTTCAGAAAGAAGACTAACGTAAAATGAATCAAATTTCATTGGAAGAACTTTTTCTAATTTCATATCGACTTTTTCGAACAGCGATTTTATCGCTTTTTTTGAAAAATGCCAAAAATGAATTGGCACATCAAAAGCCGCCCAAAATTCTCCGTAATGTTTTGCGTCGAAAGATTTAAAATTTGGAACCGCAACAATTAATGTTCCAGTTGGTTTTAACAAACGCTTCAATTCCTGAATTTGAAATTCTAAATTTGGAACGTGTTCTAAAACGTGCCACATGGTAATTACGTCAAAAGAATTATTTTCTAAAGAAGCTGTTTCTTCTGCAAACGAAATTCCTTTTTGCTTAGCAATATTTTTTGCCCGGTCACTCGGTTCAATTCCAATTACGTTCCATCCGTCATTTTTTGCCGTTAATAAAAAATCTCCGGTTCCGGTTCCAATGTCTAAAATTTTCCCTTTTTGAGATTGTTCTGAATTGATCAGATTCAGTTTATTTTTTAAAGCGATACTTTTTACAAAATGATATGCTTTTTCAAAAACAGAACGTTTATTATCTGTATGCGAAATGTAATCTTCACTTTCGTAATATCTTCCTAAATTTTCTAAATCCGGCTGCGGAGATGTAATCAGCATATCCAGATTTTCATCATAATATAAATCGAAAATTTCTTTTGAAACTGAATGGTCTTTTACAGTCAGAAAATGTTTTTTGTTTAAAACGTCCATTTTTAAATTACAGGTATTTTGGTTTAATTTCATAGTAAACCCTAAAAGTGGAATTTTCACTTTTAGGGTTTCTCTTTTTTAATATTTATATTTTGAATTCAGCGCTTCCAATTAATTTTTTACTCCCGACATTTTTCATTTTCAATTCTGATTTCTGTCAAAATTGTAAAATCATTTTTAATATAAAATGGCATTGGAGATCTATAATGTGCTGCGTTTTGTTTTACTTCATTTTCATGATCCACAACCCAGCCATTTAAACTTGTATCATTCTTTTTTAATTCATTCATCAAAAACAAACCATTTCCTTTTCCTTGAATTTGATGATTCAAAATTATAGCAAACCAATTTTCATCTTCTCTCAAAAAAGTAAATGACCAGCCGCTAATTTTATCTAACGCATCAAACAGCAAATAATGTTTTGTATTTGAAAGACCGTTTAAGTACAATTCAAAATCCTGCATCGTTTTGCAATTTAATAGTGTCGGATATTCCTCGTTCCAGAGTTCTCTCGAAACTTCTTTTCTTCATCAGATAAAATCTCTTTGCTAATAATTTTAATTAAAATTAAATTCAGTGTTTCACGTGGAACAAATTTAAAGTTGTTTCAGGTTTTCTTTGTTTCAGCTTTCAAGTTTCACATGGAACGAGAAACAAATAAAACAAGTTTCAGATTCCAACAAAACTTGAAACCTGAAACTTGAAACATTTATTTTATCTTCCCATATAAATCAAAAGCACTGAAATATCACTCGGAGAAACTCCGCTGATTCTTGATGCCTGAGAAATTGTAATCGGACGAATTTTACTTAATTTTTGTTTCGCTTCGATTGACATCGATTTAATTTTATTGTAATCAAAATTTTCAGGTATTTTCACTTCTTCTAAACGAGTAAGTTTATCTGCATTATTTCTTTCCTTTTCGATATAACCAGAATATTTAACCTGGATTTCTGCCTGCTCTAAAATTTCCTGATCAAGATCATTTTCTTCAGCATAAGCTTTTACTTTTTCAAATTTCATCATATCCTCCAAATCTAATTGCGGACGTGAGAAAACTTTAAACATTTTATCACCCTGAGAAATTGGCGCACTTTCTTTCGCTTCCAAAATCGGATTCGTTTCAGCTACCGAAACACTTGTTTCTTTAAAGAACTGAACCATCTTTTCTGATTCATTTAATTTACGTTCCATTCTGCGCAAACGAGCTTCAGAAGCCAAACCAATTCCATATGACATTGGCGTCAATCTGAAATCGGCATTATCTTGTCGCAACAATGTTCTGTATTCTGCTCTTGATGTAAACATCCGATAAGGTTCTTCTGTTCCTTTCGTAATTAAGTCGTCAATCAAAACTCCGATATAGGCTTCATCACGTTTTAGAATTAATGGAGCTTTTTCATGCACTTTTAAATGCGCATTTATTCCGGCCATCAAACCTTGCGAAGCTGCTTCTTCATATCCTGTTGTTCCATTTATTTGTCCGGCAAAATATAATCCTTCAACTAGCTTCGTTTCCAAAGTATGTTTCAATTGTGTTGGCGGGAAATAATCATATTCAATTGCGTAACCCGGACGAAGGAATTTCACATTCTCAAAACCGGCAACAGAACGCAATGCTTTAAATTGAATATCCTCCGGAAGTGAAGTTGAAAATCCGTTTACGTAAACCTCACAAGTTTTCCATCCTTCCGGTTCAACAAACAATTGATGCCTTTCTTTATCTGCAAAACGATTTATCTTATCTTCTATAGAAGGACAATATCTCGGACCGATACTTTTTATTCTTCCGTTGAACATTGGCGAGCGATCAAAACCTGATCTCAAAATATCGTGAACATCCAAAGATGTATACGTCATATGACAAGATCTTTGTTCAGTCAATGGAACGGTCAAATCAGAATACGAAAACTTATCTGGTTTCGCATCTCCTTTTTCTTCGTTCATTTTAGAATAATCCAAAGAACGTCCATCGACTCTCGGCGGCGTCCCTGTTTTCATTCTTCCAGATTCAAAACCTACTGCAACCAAATCTTCGGTAATTCCGAAAGCGGCACTTTCACCCGCTCTTCCTCCACCGAATTGTTTGTCTCCAATATGAATCAATCCGTTCAAAAAAGTTCCGTTTGTCAACACAACAGATTTCGATCTGATCTCAACTCCAAGGGAAGTTCTGATTCCTTTTATCTTTCCGTTCTCGATAATCAAACCTTTCACCATTTCCTGATAAAAATCCAAATTTGGAGTTCCCTCCAACATCATTCTCCATTCTTCAGCAAAACGCATTCGATCACTTTGAACTCTTGGCGACCACATTGCTGGTCCTTTCGATTTATTCAACATCTTAAACTGAATTGCCGTTCTGTCTGAAACAATTCCGGAGTAACCTCCAAGCGCATCAATCTCACGAACGATCTGTCCTTTTGCAATTCCTCCCATCGCTGGGTTACAAGACATTTGTGCAATATTCTGCAAACTCATTGTAACCAATAAAGTTTTTGACCCCAAATTTGCAGCCGCAGCTGCAGCTTCAGATCCTGCATGGCCAGCACCAACCACAATAACGTCGTATTCTTCTAAAAACATTTTGTTTTATTATTCTCTGGAAACCGGTTAAGTCAGTTCTCAGAATTAACATTCTTTATTTTGTTTCAGGTTTCAAATTTACCGCTGAACTATGTTCCACATGAAACATACATTTTATATCCATTATTCATGTTTCCTCTTTTCAGTAAATCTGATACATGTTCCACGTGAAACATTTTTATTACTTTCTGATTTACTAACTTATAATTAAAACTGTTTCACGTGGAACAACGAATTAATTAAATATTAAACTTAAAACAAAGATTTACATGTTTCACGTGAAACGAATTCAATAAAAAACTAAAACTTAAAAAACGTTCCACGTGGAACGTTTAGTTGTTGATGTAAAATTTAGAATAATGTTTCACGTGAAACATATAATTCTAAACTTTAAAAAGAGATATTTAAGTTAAAGTTTCACGTGGAACATCGCTATTTTTTCATCTTCTTTGGAACGCATTAACTCTGCATCCTTATCTGTTTTATCTTTATATCCGCAATAATGTAATATACCGTGAGCTAAAACTCGTTTTAATTCTTCATCAAAGGAAATATTGAAATCCTTTGCATTGTCTTCTACTCTTTCAACAGAAACAAAAATATCTCCGTTTAATTCGTTTCCAACTGTATAATCAAAACTGATGATATCTGTTAATGTATCGTGATCCAGATATTCAACATTGATCTTATGAAGATATTCATCATCACAAAAAATGTAATTTATCTCACCTTCGTTTTTCTTTTCAGAAACAATTACAGCGCTCAACCAATCAGTAAAGGCTTCTTCGTTTTCTAAATTAAAATCTGTTTCGTAATTAAAATTAATCATTTGGTATTAAAATATTCTTGAACCTTTTGGTTAAAATTTGAGCGCAAAGGTAGCGATTGTCTATTTAAAATCTCTACACTATTTAAATAATCCAATAATGAGCTTGGTAACGCATTAGTTCTATTTGTGAATTCAGCCTTGTTTGTTTCAGATTGACGCTTCGTATCCTGACCTTGTTGCTGAACTGCATTATTTAATTTTAATAATTCTTGTTGAATATTTAATATTCTTTGCAGGTTCTCATTCTTAAATCCTTTATTCAAAAGTTGCTTTTCAGATTGTTTCATTTGTTCAATAACAGATCTTCCCTGAGAATCTAATCCTTTTCTAGCTAACTCTTTTTGCAACTCTTCACGAAGTTTTACCTGCTCTTTGTAAATCTCCATTATCTTTTCTGCATCGCCTTCGCTATCATCACCGTCTTTATTATCCTTCTCTCCTTTTCCGTTTTTACCATCTTTTCCAGAAGCAACTTTATCACCACCTTTGCCCTGACCTTCTTTTCCTTGTCCATCTTTACCATGACCACTTTGTCCTTGTTTTTGACCTTGACCTTGACCTTGTCCCGGTTTGTCGCCAGGTTTTTCTCCGGGTTTCTCACCTTGCTTCATTCCGTCTTTCATTTTATCTGCAAGACCTTTTTGCTTTTGAATAATATCCGGCAATTGCATTCCTTGTCCTTGCCCCTGTCCTGGTTTTGGTTTTCCTGCTCCCGGTTTTGACATAGACATCTGCATGTTGTTTAATAAATCACTCAAAAAGTCAGCTAATTTATTTGCAGATGAAACAGCATATTGTTGGTGCGATACTCCTTTTGGAACTTGAACATCAGTTAAAGATTCAATCGCTTTGTCTACATTATATTGTACGTTTCCAACTTCCTTCGTTACATCTTCAGCTACTTTTGGATTTCTTAAAGACAAAGCAAACAAACTATCGTCGACATGTTTGAACTGTTGTTTTAAATTTTGCTGTACTTTTATATTCTTCGTATATATAGAAGAACCCAATTTCATAGACTTAAATTGTTTCATTACATTTTCCTGAGATAAGGAATAAGCCAGCAAATTATCCAGAATCTGGCGAAGCATTGCAACATCTTCTTCAAGCTGTTCTTGTTCTCCATCTTCCATAGTGGAGTTCATTTGCTGAGCCATATTCTTCATTTTCTTTGCTGCACTTTTCTGTTTTGGCTTAGCCGAAGATGAATTCTTTTTGTTCAATTCTTCTGATGCTTTCTGCAAATCATCTTTTACATCTTTTTCTTTTGAAGCATCTGAAGGAATATCAAGCGGAGATTTTAATGTTTTATTTTCTTCTTTTAAGTCTTTTAAATCTTCCTGAATTTTATCAAAAGCTTTATTGATTTCTTCCTGCTTCTCAGATGTGTTTTCTTTATCTTTATTAGAAAGCTGTTCTTGTTTATCTGCAAGCTTATCTAACTTTTCTGCAACTTGTTCTGCTTTCTTTTCTACGTAAAATCTTTTAGTTAATTCAACTAATTGTTCTAAATTTCTAGATTGATTTTTACTGATTTGTTTAAACTTTTCCATTTTATCAAACAACTCTTCGCTGTTTAATTTATCATTTAGGTTCTTTAGTTCGTCTAATAATTTCTGATTCTTCTCTAAATCCTTGTCAGCATTCTCTAAACGCTTTTGTAAATCTTCTGCTGTTTTATCCTTTTTATCATCTTTGAATTTATCCAGATTCTTATTCATTTTCTCAGCAAACTGTTTCATCATTTCGTCTTGTTGTTTCTGACGTTTAATAAAATCATTAATCTTTTGCTGGTCTTTAAATTCCAGATTATCTTTTTCTTTTCCTGTATTCTGGATTTTATCCATTTCAGAAATTTGCTTGGTTTGATTTTTTAATGATTTAGATAAACTGTTTATGTTTTGATTTTGTTGTTGCAATTCCAAATCATGAACTTCATCAGCGGTAGAAACTCTATCTGAAAAAATAGAAGACTTAGTACGCTTAAAACCATGTGGTGCATCGTTATCAAAAACTTCAAAATAGTATTCATAAGATACTCCTTCTTCTACAGGTAAATTACTTGGGAAAGAAAAAACGAACTGATCGAATACAGCTTGCTTTACCGGAATGGTTCCACGCTTTGCAGTTTGTGGTTTGTTGCGTTCGTAGAAAACAACTTGTAATTTTGATAATCCGTAGTCGTCTCCCAATCTTCCTAAGACATAATTTTTATCTAATTTTAAACTGTCCGGAGCTGGTGCAACGGTAATTGTTGGATGCTGATCTTTGATAACAGACAGCTGATAATCCAGTTTTTCATAGTTTTTAACCTTATTATTTGAAGTAAGAATTTGATATTCTGTATTTTGAGCAATATTTTTACTCAATTTAAACTCATTTTCGGCTTTATTAAACTTCAAAGTTGCGTTTTCATCCTTCCAAACAATCTCCTGAGTTGATTGTGTATTCATTTTCCAGGTCACTAAAGTACCTTCCGGAACGATTGCATTTCCAGTTCCCTGAATCGTTTCTGATTTCTTTTTTAGGTAAGAAGGAAAATTCAAAACCATTTCGAAGTTGGCAATTGATGGAACCGTGATTACTTTTAATTCGTATTCTTCAGATGAAACTGAATTTCCTTCAAAAGAAAAAGAAACATTTTCAACCGGTTTTTCAATCTTGAATTCGAACTTTCCTGGCTGAGAAGATTCCATAAAATAACTTTCATCACCAATATGGATCATGACATTTTCGGGAACGATGTTTCCGATAGATTCCATTTTTACAACAAAATCTTTGTTCTGTTCTGTTTGTAAATTTTGATTTAGAACTACAAATTTGAAAGGCGCCGGAGGTAAAAACGTAGCATTAAAATGTACTACTCTATTTAAACTTTGAGAAATAATATTGCTGTTTCCTGAAATATAAAACACCGCAAAAAGCAAAACAGGAACAAGTGCCAATGGCAAATATTTTCTGTTTGAATTAAAATTAATAGCATTCCCAAACGGAATTGGCTGTAAAGAATTTGCTTTTTGTTCAATCGAAGCCAACATCAACTCTGAACTTTCTGCTGAATTCTCAGAAGCTGAAAGCTGTAAAAAGTTCGTTAGTTTATCACTTACTTCAGTAAAATGATTTCCAATAATAGTTGAAGCCTGATTATAATCAATTCCTTTTTGAAGTTTGAACAACTTAAATATTGGAAACAGAATAAATCGAAACAAAAGGAAAACTTCTACTCCAATAAAAAGCCAGAATAAAAGTGTTCTTCCTAGAGGTTTTAACCAAAGGAAATACTCAATAAAAAGCGTAAACAAAAAATACAAAAGTCCAAAACCGGTAAAAAGAAGTATTCCTTTTATCAATTCATTCGTATAATATTTTTTAATAAAAGCTTCCAGCTTTTGATATATGGCAGATGATGTCTTCAAAATGAATCTGTTTAATTTATAACCCATAAAAGTAGTAATTATACCAATTCAAATTCCAAAATTTAAATTCCAAATTCCAACTTAAATACAGGCTTGGAATTTGGAATTTTTAAAAATTCGGAGTTTAACTAATATTGTATCTTTGCATCAAAATTTATACAAAATGTCAAAGCAAGTTCGCGTGCGTTTTGCACCAAGTCCAACAGGACCTTTACATATTGGCGGAGTTCGTACTGCCCTATTTAATTATTTATTTGCCAAGAAAAACAATGGCGTTTTTTATCTTAGAATTGAAGATACAGATCAGACTCGTTTTGTTCCTGGAGCTGAAGCTTATATTATGGAAGCTTTAGAATGGTTAGGAATTGCTCCTGAAGAAACGGTTGGAAAAAACGAAAAATTTGGTCCGTACAGACAAAGTGATCGTGCAGCATTATACCAACAATATGCAGATCAACTGATCAATTCGGGTTGGGCGTATTATGCTTTTGATACTCCAGAAGCTTTGGATGCACATAGAAAACAACACGAAGCTGAAGGAAAAACATTTATATATAATCATCACAATCGTGAAAAATTAGATACTTCGTTAGTAATTTCTGCTGATGAAGTTTCGAAAAGAATTGCAAATGGAGAACATTATGTAATTAGATTTAAAACTCCGGTTGATGAAACTTTACATTTAAAAGATATCATTCGTGGTGACGTAAAGTTCGAAACGAATCTTCTTGATGATAAAGTTTTATTTAAAAGTGACGGAATGCCAACCTACCATTTGGCCAATATTGTCGATGATCATTTAATGGAAACTTCACATGTAATTCGTGGCGAAGAATGGTTACCCTCTATGCCACTTCACGTTTTATTGTACAGAGCTTTTGGTTGGGATGCTCCGGAATTTGCGCATTTACCTTTAATTTTAAAACCTGATATAAAGTCGTTTTTAACTAATAAAAATAATCCCAATCAAATTGATTCTTTTGTAAAAATGTATACTAAAGATTTTTTAGAAAAAAACATTTTTAATGAAAAAGAAACAGAAAACAAGATTAAATTTTATTTAGAAAAAGTAGTAGATTCTCCAAAAGTTCTAAACATAGATAAAGAAAAAGATTCAATACATGAAAAAGAAATAAAAACATTTATTAAAAAATCATTATTTGGAAAGCTAAGTAAAAGAGATGGTGACCGTTTAGGCTTTCCTGTTTTTCCTATTGAATGGAAAGATTTAAATTCAAATAACTATTCAAAAGGATATAAAGAATCTGGTTTTTATCCAGAAACAGTCATTAATTTTTTAGCTTTATTAGGTTGGAATGACGGAACGGAACAAGAAATTTTTTCTTTAGAAGAATTAATAGAAAAATTTGATTTAACAAGAGTTCATAAAGCTGGAGCAAAATTTGATCCTGAAAAAAATAAATGGTTCAATCATCAATATTTGGTAAAACAAAATGATGCAGATTTAGCTTATATTTTCCAAAAGAACTTAGCAAAAATAATTCAGACGTTAGGTAAAGAAAAAATTGATCAAATATCAAATAATTATAGAATAAATACTGATTTAGGCTTACAAATAATAAATGAAGCAAAAAATAATATTGAGTTAATTATACAAAATAACGACTTAGGATTTCAACTTAAAAAAGTAGCTGAGAGTAATATTGATAAAATAACTAATAATCAAATTATCAATTCAGTTGCATATTCAATAATGAATTCTTTAAAAAATATGATTCAAAAAAACTCGAAAAAATAGTATCACTCACAAAAGAAAGAGCAAACTTCGTTTCTGATTTTTGGGATTTAACTGATTTCTTTTTCCAGGCACCAACATCATACGATGAAAAAGCAAGCAAAAACTGGAAAGAAGATACACCGGCTTTGATGCAGGAATTGATTTCAACGCTAGAATATATTGATGGTTTTGATTCTGCAAATATCGAAGCAATAGTCAAAGACTGGATGACGAAAAACGAAATTGGAATGGGTAAAATTATGCAGCCTTTCCGTTTGAGTTTGGTTGGAGCACTTAAAGGTCCTCACCTATTTGACATTGTAGAAATCATTGGAAAAGAAGAAACTATTTCTAGGATTCAGAAAGCAATTGCTACTTTATAAAAACAAAAAAGCTCCCAAATTGGGAGCTTTTTTTGGTCCTTAAATAAAAGAACTTTGTAATATTCTTTATTATCTGTTTCAATTAACCATATACCTTCCTTAGAAAAAATAGTATTAAAATAAATCCTGTCATTTTTTTCTGGAATAGCTTTCAAATAATTAAAAAGTTTTGGATTTAAATCTATCGCAGCAAATGAAATTGGGTCAAATACTTTTCTTAACAAATCCTTGCTTTCATTAGATTCACTAATAAAAACGTTTGTTTTTTCAAAACTTGCAACTCTATTATAGTCAACTCTATTTATTTTTAAAACTTTTCCGGAAGATTTATCTACTAATGCATAATTAGTAAATTCAACAGTCGTATTTGCACAATTAGTAAATACTAATTTATCCTCATATTCAAATAAATTAATACCAAAGCTTGCACTATAATGATGGCTCTGGAAATTACGGTCATCAATTGGATTAATCGATTCCCAAATTTTGTTACCTTCTTTATCAAATTTAAAAATGTAAAATCCTATAGCATTAAAGTCTTTGAAAACTTTAGATTTCTTATTTGTGTAAATTCCATATACGTAGATATCTTCATTTTCAGGATCTTCATAATAATGGTTCACTGCCTGGACATTAAATTTAAACTGATCAACAGAACCGCCTTCATTCGATGATAAAACAAAAAAATTATCAATTAGATTTAATTTTAGAGCCAGATCCTTTATCTTTTTACCATGAATATCATAGGTAGTTTTATAAATAGTACTCTCGTTCTGCTTTATTGAAATTGATTTTGTAATCAGATCAAAACTATCGTTTCCTTTCAGTCTACAACTGAAAGTTACTTTGTCACTAGATTCTATAAGTGATTCACCTTTTAATAAATCTAATTTGGTAGTTTCTAATTTTATTCTTACTTTTTCTTTTGTTTTTATATTAGAAGCCTCTAAATAAATTTCATCTTTTTCATAATTTATTTTTTCTTATTTTTTTGATTTGTTAAAGTAAGTTCAAATAAATCATCATAAGAAGAACAAAAACGAGAAAATATCCAGTTTCCAATCATGTAATCATATCCCTTATTAAAATCATAGTCTTTAAAATATTTTATATTTCGAATAATGTCATTTTTATTAATTGTTTTAATTAATGCACAGTTAACATGTTTATTATTTTCAAACAAAATAGATTTAATACCATTAGCATCATATAAATTAGCATCTGTAGCTAACGTAACAAAAGAATTTTTAACATCATCAGCTGTAAAAAGTAGAAAATTTTTAGAAAATGGCAAATATCTAAAAGCAGCAGGTTTACTAATATCTGTATACTTTTCGTCAACAATAACAGTCTGAGCAGATAAACAAATAGAAGAAAACAAGGCAATACTAAGTAGTATTTTTTTCATAAATTTTTATATTGTTTTAATTAATGAGCCAAAAGTAAAATAAATTTTAACAAAAAAAATCGGGTAAACAAATAAAATTTAAATAAGAAGAAATTTCGTAATTTACAGCACCTAAAAACTTAAATAAATATCATTATGAGTATCCCATTCATTATCATTTTTGTAATTGCATTCTTTATTTTCCTATCGTCATTCTTTACAGTAAAACAACAATCCTCTGTAATTATCGAAAGATTTGGAAAATTTCAGAGTGTTAGAAATTCCGGGTTGCAACTTAAAATTCCGGTTGTTGACAGAATTGCAGGACGTGTAAATCTTAAGATTCAACAATTAGATGTTATCATTGAAACCAAAACCAAAGACAACGTTTTTATCAAAATGAAAGTTTCTGTTCAATTTAAAGTGATTCAGGAAAGCGTGTATGAAGCTTTTTATAAACTTGAATATCCGCATGATCAAATAACTTCTTATGTATTTGATGTGGTTCGTGCCGAAGTTCCAAAACTAAAATTAGATGATGTTTTTGAAAGAAAAGATGATATCGCAGTTGCTGTAAAACGTGAATTAAACGAAGCAATGTCTACTTATGGATATGATATTATCAATACTTTGGTAACTGATATTGATCCGGATATCCAGGTAAAAAATGCAATGAACAGAATTAACGCTGCCGACAGAGAAAAAACGGCTGCTGAGTTTGAAGCAGAAAGTTCAAGAATCAGAATCGTTGCAAAAGCAAAAGCTGAAGCCGAAAGTAAACGTTTACAAGGACAAGGTATTGCAGATCAGCGTCGTGAAATTGCCAGAGGATTAGTAGAAAGTGTTGAAGTTTTAAACAATGTCGGAATCAATTCTCAGGAAGCTTCTGCCTTAATTGTTGTTACGCAACATTATGATACTTTACAAGCAATTGGAGCTGATGCTAATTCTAATTTAATTTTGTTACCTAATTCTCCACAAGCCGGAAGTGACATGTTGAATAACATGGTTGCTTCATTTTCTGCATCAAACCAGGTTGGTGAAATGATGAAAAAACACAATAAAAAAGTCGAAAAACCAAAACCAATTCAGCCACAATCTGGTTACGAAGATGATATTCAACCAGAAATTAAATAATACAAAAAATGAAAAAGAGGCTTAATTGCCTCTTTTTTTATTTAAAAACCAATTGATTATAAAAGGTAAAATTGATGGTAAAATGCTTCCATAAGAATTTGAAATGTAATCTTTGAACGAAGAAAAAATTCCGCCAAGTACATTTTCTGGAGTAATGCTTTCTTTAGTTTTCTGTAAACTTAAAACCAATTTCTGATAATTGATCTCTTTTTGGAGTTTCAAAATTTCAAGATCCTTCTCTATTTCAGCATACGATGAGTACTTTTTTACTTCCATAAATTAATCGTTAAAAAAGATTTCTGAAAATTTCTCTAAAATCGGACCTTCAACAAACTTATCTTTTATAAAGAAAAGTAAAATTGTAAACACAAAATAGATCCCCCCTACTGCTAAAAATCCGAGTGCATTACTTTCGAATAAAGATCCAAAAGCATAAGCAGCAGCAAAAGATCCAAAAATCATTACCATACTAAAACATAATAAAATCAACGTAAACTTAAATATTAAAGTTGTTGATTTCATTGCTACTTTAAAACCCCATA
This sequence comes from Flavobacterium gyeonganense, assembly GCF_029625295.1. Classification (NCBI taxonomy): domain Bacteria; kingdom Pseudomonadati; phylum Bacteroidota; class Flavobacteriia; order Flavobacteriales; family Flavobacteriaceae; genus Flavobacterium; species Flavobacterium gyeonganense. Next base: position 2,122,349 of record NZ_CP121112.1, read on the forward strand.
ATTTATAATAAGCTAAATTACTGTCAATATAAGCTTTAGTATTTTCCTGTATATTCTCTGTATTTTCTTTTAGTTCTTCAAAAGCCATAATTTTAAATTTCATTAAAAAAAGAAACACAAAACAAACTGTTTATAAATTGAATGTCAATATTATAAAATATTTAATCAACTATAAATCAGGTAAACTTTGTGTTTCCTCGATTATTACTTTTGATATTTAGCATTTTGTGTCTTTAAATCAGCTAGTTTAGATTCTAAAAAAGAAATAACTTCTTCTGTTTTATGACTTACATTTGAAAGTAATTCATCAAAAGTTCCATCAAGACTCTCTGTAGCACTTGCAAATTTTTCACGCAAAACTTCTGAACTTGCTTCTAAGGAGTCTTTTAAATTGTTGGCAGTATCTCCCAGATTTTCTTTAATTTTTGCTCTTGTGTTTGAGCCTTTATCAGGAGCTAACAAAATTCCTATCGCTGCACCTACAGCTGCACCGGCTAAAATTGCTGCAATCGTATTTGAATTGTTTGACATAATATTAAAATTTAAAGTGATTAATAAAGATACTCTTTTCTGAATTATAAAATTTCATATTTGACCTTTAGTATAAAAATACTGACTTTATAAACAATTGAATGTTAACAACCCATTAAACTGGCAAAATTGAGGTTGAAAATTAAAATTAGACCATTAAATCAATAATAATTCAAAAGATGATTAATGTGATAGAAGAAATTAAAAGTGGTCTTAAAATTAATTTATGGAGGTTAATTTTAATTATAATAAACTATATATTTTTTAAATATGATAGTTTTTATAAATAATAAATAAAATATTAAAATTTAAATTAATTAATAAATAAAATTGATATTTATAGAAAAATAGATTTTTGAAGTTTATATTCTGAATTAAATGAAAATAAAATCTCGTTTTAAACTTTATCAACAATTCAATGTTGATAAGCGTTAAAAGAGCATAAATGGAAGTAAAAATTAAAATAAAGCTTTCTCTTTAACTATTTTTAGAAAGATGATAAATGAATCGGAAGTAATTAAAAAATGTCTTAAAATCAATTTATGAAGGTTACTTTTAATCTATCAAAATTATAATTTAAAACATTATAATAGAAAAAATAAATAATAAAAAAAAGCGCTAATAAAAGCGCTTTTAATAAATAATATTGATATTACTTCTTCGTCATTTCAGCGAGAATTTCAATTTCTCTTTCCGAAGCATTTTTTGGTGGATTTGAATATGATTTCAAAATATCTTCTTCAAATTGCTTTCTTAAATCTGAATTTTCAATATCTCTTAAATTCAAAAGTGCTTTCGATCTCACATAAGTCGATTCACTTCTGAGAGACATCGTATATAATTTTTTAATATCCTCATCTTCAAAATCCGAAGATTTCCAGTTTGAATATTTCAATAAAAATTGAGAAAACAACAATGAAGCTTTATTATTGTTGATATTCTTCTTTAATGAATTTTGTAATAAAGAAAAACTTGAAATAGTTGCGATGCTCTCCCCTATCGCACTTTCAATTGCAATACGTTCCTGTTTAGTTTCAACTTTAAAATATTTGTTAATTTCTTTTAAAGAATTATTGATGCTGTTTTCTTCTTTTTTACCTTTTTCTTCCCAGGCATCTTTCAGTCCAACAGTTTTATTAAATACTAATTTTGAAGCAGTTGAGTCTTTATCAACAGTAAAATAACCCAAACGCTGAAATTGGAATTTATCTTCATTTTGAGCTGTTGCTAAACTTGGTTCAACATATCCAGTTACGATTTCTAATGAATTTGGATTCACAAAATCTAAGAAATTTTTCTCTTTATAACTGTCTGGAGCTTCATCTGTAAACAAGCGATCGTACAAACGAACTTCTGCTTCTAAAGCATGTTTTATAGAAACCCAATGTAAGGTTCCGGATACTTTTCTCTGGCTTGCTTCTGTTCCGCTTCCGCTTAAAGAATCGGTATCATAAGTTACATGAATTTCAGTAATATTGCCTTCAGCATCTTTTATAACTGATTCTGCTTTAATAATATACGCATTTTTAAGACGTACTTCTTTTCCGAGAGTCAAACGGAAATATTTAGCCGGAGCTTCTTCTAAAAAATCTTCTCTTTCAATGTATAATTCACGGGAAAAAGGTACTTTTCTGAAACCTGCATTTTCATCTTCCTGATTATTTTCGGCTTCAAGCCACTCTTCTTTTCCTTCAGGATAATTGGTAATTACCAATTTTACAGGATCCAAAACTGCCATTACACGAGGTGCAATTTTGTTCAGATCTTCACGAATACAAAACTCTAAAACCGATACATTGATCAAGTTATCACGTTTTGCAATACCAATTGTATTAGCAAAATTACGTAAAGAAGCAGCGGTATAACCACGTCTTCTTAATCCTGAAATAGTAGACATTCTGGGATCATCCCAACCGTTAACATGCTTTTCTTTAACCAATTGCTGTAATTTTCTTTTACTAACAACAGTGTGTGATAAATTACGTCTGGCAAATTCCCTTTGTTTTGGACGAATTAGATTTTCATCTATAATCTGGTCTAAAAACCAATCGTACAATTCACGGTGAGGCAGGAATTCCAGTGTACAAAATGAATGTGAAATAGCTTCTAAATAATCACTTTGTCCATGTGCCCAATCGTACATTGGATAGATTTTCCAGGTATCTCCGGTTCTATGGTGATGTTTGTGTAAAATCCTGTACATGATAGGATCACGCATCAACATGTTAGTTGATTTCATGTCAATTTTAGCACGAAGAATATGTGTGCCAGCTTCAAATTCACCATTTTTCATTCTTTCGAATAAATCTAAATTTTCTTCAACAGAACGATTTCTGTATGGACTATCAGTTCCTACAGTTGTAGGAGTTCCTTTTTGAGCAGCCATTTCTTCAGAAGTCTGACTGTCAACATACGCCTTATCTTTTTTAATTAATAAAACGGCCCAATCGTACAGCTGTTGAAAATAATCTGAAGCATAACATTCTTCTGCCCAGGTATATCCTAACCATTCTACGTCTTTTTTAATAGCATCAACAAATTCCTGTTCTTCTTTTTCCGGATTTGTATCGTCAAAACGTAAATTTACAGGTGACTGATAATCAATTCCTAAACCAAAATTTAATGCAATAGAACTTGCGTGTCCAATGTGTAAATAACCGTTTGGTTCGGGTGGAAAACGAAAGCGTAATTTAGAATTTGAAAGACCTGATTTAAGATCTTCTTCTATGATTTGTTCAATAAAATTGAGTGATTTATCTTCTGATGCCATTATTTATAGTAATTTTAGCAAAGATAAAAAAAGGTTTCAGGTTTCAGGTTTAAAGTTATTTAACTAGTGCAAAACCTGAAACTTTAAACGTGAAACAACATAAAAATGGGCATTATAAAATTAAAAAACATCCGTACTTTTTCTTATCATGGATGTATGATTGAAGAAGGAAAAATAGGATCTGATTACACTGTTGACTTAAAAATTAAAACCAATTTACAGCAATCAGCAGAAACAGATGACCTAACTGATACGGTCGATTATGTACATTTGAATAAAATTGTTACTGAGGAAATGGCAATTCGTTCGCATTTATTAGAACATGTAGCTAAAAGAATCAATAATCGCATATTGGCAGAGATACAATCAGTAGAAAAAACGACAGTTTGGGTTTCAAAGATAAATCCTCCTATTGGTGGTGATGTTGAATCAGTTACCATAAAAATGACGGAAATCAGAAAGTAATTCTTTAGGTTAAAACCGTATTTTTTCAAAATACTTTATTCGAAACTTTTTAATTTTAAAGATTTTAGTTACTTTTGCCATCCGTTCAAGCAATGGCGTCGTGGCCGAGCGGCTAGGCTGGGCTCTGCAAAAGCTCCTACTCCGGTTCGAATCCGGACGATGCCTCAAAACCTTCAAGGAAACTTGGAGGTTTTTTTATATCTAATTTTTAAGAAAAATTAATTAAAGAGATAGTTCGAATCTCGAGGATTCTTCCAAAATACATACAGTAATGTGTGTATTTTTTGTGCTTTATTTTGACGATCTTATAAACACAAAAAACCTCTGAAATCAGAGGTTCTATTTGTATTTTGAGTTATTAACAACTCTTATTTTTCTATCCTTTCAAAAGCATTTTTCATCATTTCTTTTTCTTTTGGAAACCATCCCTGGGTAATTAATACTACACCAAAAACCATTAAAACAATACTGATTCCTTTTTTAATTTTAAGAATATTCACAGGTGTCATTTTAGATTTTAATTGCTTGGCCAATACGATTTTAAGACAGTCAACCAATAAATATGTTATGATTACAGAAGTAAAAAAAGTAATCATTCTTGAGTTTTGCATTTCTAATTTTGGTCCGACAGAAATGATTACTGCAAGCCAGAAACCAAGAACTCCAATGTTAATAACGTTCAGTAAAAAGCCTTTTACAAATAAACTTCCATAATTTCTTTTTAAAATATCCCGATCAATTTCTTCATCATTGATTTTTTCTACTTTTTTTAATTTTACAAATGAAATAATACCATAAGACAACATAATGATACCGCCAAAAATAAAAAGAGCAGGATCATCCTTTAAACTTGAAATTAACCTGTAACTTCCTAAATAGGCAATTGCTATAAAAAAAATATCACCTAATACTACTCCAAGATCAAAGACAATTGCAGATCTAAAACCTTTGGTAATACTGGTTTCTAATAAAACAAAAAATACTGGACCCACCATAAAGCTCAGAACAAGCCCCCATGGCAGCCCAGCCAGAATATCATTTATCATTCAATATTATTTTACTTCTTCTATTTTACCTCCAAAAACTGTTTTTTGGTTAATTTGTTTAGGTTTCCCATAAATGTAAATAGAGCCTCCTGCGCTTACTTTTGCATCAACAAGTGTTGAAGCATTTACATCAGCTTTTCCTCCCGCAGAAACGCTTACTGTGGTCTGAGAGGTTTCTAATTTACTTGCTAATAAATAACCTCCTGCACCTAAACTTGCCACCTGGTTCGAAGCTTTTCCGGCTAAAGTAATTTCTCCTCCGGAAACTGAACTTACCTTAAGTTTTTCAACCTCCAAATCTACATTAATTTTTCCACCTTCCTGAGCACTTACTTTAAAACTTGTTGCTTTTATAGTTTCTGAACTAGTAACAATTGCTCCTTCATTAACATCAATAAGTTCAATATGTTTGTAATACAAAGTAACTTCTAAGTCCTCGCCGGACAAAAGTTTTGGAAATGGCATTCTTATTTTTAGAATACCATTTTTATTAACAGCTTCTAATTCTGCTTCCCTTACTCCTTTTATAACCAATTTATTTTCAGATGACTGAACTAATTTTACATGTAATTTATCGTAAACTTTAACAGTATCAAAATCTCCTAATGTTTTGGTAACCTGACCAAAAGACATTTGGAAAAATAAGACAACTGCAATTATAATTAATTTTTTCATTTCTTTAAATTTTTAAATTTAACAACTTATTCTGCTCGTCGTAAAAAATGGAAATCCAGTTGTTTTTTAACTAAATCTGCATTTTTTACTTTAACGTAAATTTCATCCCCTAATTGCAATATACTGTCAGAAGTAGCTCCTACAAGTGCATATTGCTTTTCATCAAAAGTATAATAATCATCTTTGATTTCTCTGATTCTTACCATTCCTTCGCATTTATTAGAAACAATTTCAACGTAAATTCCCCATTCGGTAACACCGGAAATAACACCAAGAAACTCTTCATCCTGGTGATCCTGCATGTATTTAACCTGCATGTATTTGATACTATCTCTTTCAGCATTTGTTGCTAAGCTTTCCATGTTAGAACAATGCAGACATTTGGTTTCGTATACTTCTTCGTCTACAGAAGCTCCTCCATCAAGGTAATACTGCAGCAAACGATGAACCATAACATCCGGATAACGACGAATTGGCGATGTAAAATGGCTGTAATAATCAAAAGCTAAACCGTAATGACCAATGTTATCTGTTGAATATTTGGCTTTACTCATACTTCTAATCGCAAGAGTATCAATTAAATTTTGCTCTTTTTTACCATTTACTTCTTCCATCAAAGAGTTCAATGATTTTGAAATATCGCCTTTATTTCTAAAGTCAATTTTATATCCAAACTTTGCAATTACCTGTTGCATTGCGATGAGTTTGTCTTCATTTGGTTCATCGTGAATACGATACACAAAAGTTTTCTTTTGTTTTCCGATATATTCTGCTACTTTTCTATTAGCCAAAAGCATGAATTCTTCAATCAGATGATTGGCATCTTTAGAAACTTTGAAATAAACACCTTCTGGTTCTCCTTCGGCATCCAAATTAAATTTCACTTCTACTTTATCAAAAGAAATAGCACCATTCTGCATTCTTTTCTTTCTTAAAATCTTTGCTAATTCATCTAGTTTTAAAGTTGCTTCAACAATTTCATCTGAAACAATATACGATTCTCCAGTTATCGAAATGTCAATTGGAATGGTATTATCTTTTGTTTCAATGATATACTGTGCTTCTTCATAAGCAAAACGCTGATCTGAATAAATTACAGTTCTACCTAACCATTGGTTAATAACTTGTGCAGTTGGCGAAACTTCAAATACTGCAGAGAAAGTATATTTTTCTTCATGTGGGCGAAGTGAACAGGCAAAATTCGATAATACTTCCGGAAGCATTGGCACTACTCTATCGACCAAATAAACTGAAGTTGCTCTTTGATAGGCTTCATCATCCAGAATTGTTCCTTCTTCCAGATAATACGAAACATCAGCAATATGAACACCAATTTCGTAATTTCCGTTTTCTAACTTTTTGAAAGACAACGCATCATCAAAATCTTTAGCATCTTTTGGATCAATGGTAAAGGTAAGCGTGTCACGCATATCACGACGTTTTGCAATCTCAGATTGCTGAATCGAAGTGTCTATTTTTTGAGCATACACCTCTACTTCTACCGGAAAATCTGATGGCAAACCATATTCAGCTAAAATAGCATGAATCTCTGTATTGTGTTCTCCTGGCTTGCCTAAAACTTTAATGACAGATCCAAAAGGACTATCAGCTCTCTTTGGCCAGTCTTCAATTGTTACTAAAACAACATCTCCATTTTCGGCCTCTCCTATTTTATCTTTCGGAATAAAAATATCCGTGTACATTTTAGGATTTGCAGTTGAAACAAAAGCAAAATTGGGCTGAATGTCAATTACTCCAACGAATTCTGTTTTGTTTCTTTCAACAACTTCAATTACTTCACCTTCAGGACGTTTTCCTTTTCTACGGTTATAAACATAAACTTTGACTTTATCTTTATCTAATGCACGATTCAGATTATTGGTCGGAATAAAAATGTCTTCTGCAAAATCTTCACAAATAAAATAAGCTGTTTTACGGCTTGTCATATCAATTGTTCCTTCGTAATAATCCTGGCTTTCAGCTTTTACTAAATATTTACCAGGTTCCGATTCGATAATTTTTTTTGAACCAGCCATTATTTTTAAATCTTTTATGATCTGGTTTCTGCTTTTGTATCATCGAGTTCAAGTTTTGCTGCTATCTGTTTGTAATTAAATGCTTTATTAGGGCTTTTCGATAAAATCTTCAGTATTTTTCCTGAGAAATCGTTCTCATTTTTTATCGGTTTTCTAATTTTCTTACTCATATATCTTTTCTTATAAGGTTTAAAATTACAAATAAGATATCAGATAACGGATTTTAAGGTTTAGAATTATTAAAATTATAACTTTAAAAAGCAGATTTTTAGACATTTTTAAATTTCGTATCTTTATAAAAAGACCTTTTATGGAAAGCTTTAAAACAATTGCAATATTTAATTTTGAATACGAGACGGTAGTTCTTAAACATTTACTGGAGCAGGAAGATATCCCCTATTTTTTCGAGAACGAAATGACACTTTCAGTCGTACCTTTTTACACTACAGCTCTAGGCGGAATCAAACTTAAGGTTCATCCCAACGATTTTGTACAAGTTCAGCAAATTTTGGACAATCTCAATAATCCGCTTAAAATTGTTTGAGACAATTCAATTCAAACAAAAATTCATTTTAAAAATAAAATTTTTCATTTTCAACTTTTTTAGTTTTCAACATATATTAAATACAACAAAAAAGATTTTTAAAAATTTAAAAAAAATTGATGGTTATTATAGTGTGTTAATATGTGATATAAATTTATTTTTAAAAGTATTGAAATGAAGTTTCTTTTAGTTATTCTGAGTTATCAACATAGTTATTTGTAGTTAAAATATTAATTTTTAAGCCTTTTTCAATTTTAATTAACAACGGTTGACAACCAGAAATAGATTCATTTTGTAAATAAGTTGATATGTTCATTTTTGTTGAAAATGGCATTTTTAATATTAATAACTTTTCTAAAAATTCCTGAAACTTTTCTTGCATTTTTGATTTCAGTTTTGGATTAAGTATTTTTTTCACACAACCAAAAAAAACTTCTAATTTTCTATATCAACTTATCAACATTTCCTGTTAATTTAAAGTTAACTGAATATCAACGAATTAAGAACTTCTATTAACACTATAAAAATTTAACAAAAAAAATGATCTTTATTTATTGAATACCAGTATTTTATATATTTATAAAAAATGTTGATAACCGATAAAGGTTTGAAATTTAGATAATTGCAATTATGATTTTTGTATACATTTTAAGCAAAATATTTGAACAACAATTTTCTGTTAATAAACAAAAAAATAGTGAAAATTACTCTAATTTATAGAGAACATTCAATTATTGAGTAAATTTGCACAAACACAACTTAATAGTATTTAAAATGAAAATTTCGATAGGAAACGATCACGCAGGACCGGAGTATAAAAAAGCTATTGTAGCTATGCTTAAAGCAAAAGGATATGAAGTAACCAATTACGGAACAGATTCTGAAGATTCAGTTGATTATCCGGATTTTGGTCATCCTGTTGCTACTGATGTATCTGAAGGAAAAGCCGATTTTGGAATCGTAATCTGCGGAAGTGGAAACGGAATAGCCATGACAGTTAACAAACATCCAAAAGTAAGAGCTGGTTTATGCTGGAGTAAAGAAATTGCGGTTTTAGTCCGTTTGCATAATGATGCTAACATTATCAGTATTCCGGCACGTTTTACTTCAATTCCACAGGCAGTAGAAATGGTAGAAACTTTTTTAAATACTGAATTTGAAGGTGGAAGACATCAAAACAGGGTGAATAAAATAGCTTGTTCGTAAACAAGTCAAAAAATTCGGTGCTTCGCACCATATAACAAAAGCAAACCGGGTGGATTTTTTAAATCTTTCCGGTTTTATTTTAAAATACTGTAAATCAGTTTATTATTTGTAAAATATATAGTTATTAACAATGTTGATATTTATATTTTATGATTGATTGTAAAATAAATAATCACAATCTGAATCAAAATAATTCCAATAAATTTTACAATAAAAGAAGTTTTAGCTGTTTTATGGCTAAAGATTAACATTGCTGTTAATAACCCAATCGAACCACCAATAAAAGCGAGAAAAAACAAGGTGTTTTCCGGAATTCTGCGTTTTTGTTTACGAGCCAAAAATTTGTCGTAACCTGTAATTATAAACTCAAGAACATTTACAAATAAAAAATACAGTAATAAAACTTCCATGGGTTAAAAAATAGAAACAAAGATATTATTTTAGCTGTCCGAAATTATCTCCAAAATAGATTTAATTGTTTACAAAATTTCTAGTAACGGTGATAAATATAATAGGTAAGAATATTGTTTACACCAAATCAAATCAATGAAAAAATATATTGTATTGTTTTTATTTTCTTTTCAATTGTATTCTCAGGAAAAGTCAAAAATAGTTTATAGCAACGAAACCGTGGTAATAAATTCTGGTAATGCCTTAGAAGTTGAAACTTTTGTAAACGAAAGCAGAGCAATTTCAAAAAGCAAAAATACTCAGGAATATACTATTAGAATTCCTTTTGATAGTTTCAGTGAAATTTCAAATATAAAGGGGTCGACTTATATTACAAAAACAAATAAAAGGATAGATTTAAGTTCTTATTCTATTGCTACAATCGATGCAGAGAATGAAAACATTTATAAAAGCGACAATAAATACAAATATTTTGTAATGCCTAAAGTGGAAGATAATTCCTTAATTGAATTCTCTTATAAAACAAAGCTCAAACAACCTCGGTTTTTATCCAGTTTCCGATTTCAAAATCCGATAAAAACACAAACTGCAAAACTTCAGATTCGATGTAATTCTTCTACTGAAATTGGATATAAACTTTTTGGAAATTATCAGGAAAAAATAGCTTTCAGTAAAACTAAAGAAGGAAATTTTGATATTTATACCTGGGAAGCCAATGATATTCCTGAATTTGAAGGCGAAGAGAATATGCCTAGTTCTTTATATTTCATGCCACATATTATTTTTTATATCAAAAGTTATGAAATAGAAGAAAAAAAGAAGAGTTATTAGGTACACCTGAAAAATTATACCAATGGTATTATTCAATCACAAAAGATATTAATAAAACGGATCAAACGGCTTTGAAGAACAAAACATTAGATTTGATAAAAGATAAAAACTCTGATTTAGAAAAGGCAAAAGCGATATATCAATGGGTTCAGCAAAATGTTCATTATGTTGCCTTTGAAGACGGAATGGGCGGTTTTATTCCCAGGGAAGCTTCAGATATTTTTCAAAAGTTATATGGAGACTGTAAAGATATGGCGAATCTTTTGAATGAAATGTTTAGATATGCGCAATTGAATTCTAATCTAACCTGGATTGGAACACGCCACAAACCATACACATATGCAGATGTTCCAACGCCACAGGTAGACAACCATATGATTACGAATGTAGTTATTGATGGTAAAAGTTATTTTATGGATGCCACGGATAAATTTTGTCCTTTTCCGTTTCCTTCTACTTTTATTCAGGGTAAAGAAGCTTTGATAGGAAAAACAGAAAAGGAATTTAAAATAGAAAAGATCCCGGAAGTTGAATCTGGCAGGAATAAAACTACAATCCTGATGAAATTGAATCTGGAAAATTCCAGCATTGTGGGAGATGTAAGCGTATCTGTATCAGGTTTTAAAAAAGAGTTATTTATTGAACCATCTTTCTGCTTATAATCAAAAAGAAAGTGAAATTTGGAAAGACATCATTACTGAAAATAATCAGAAGATACTTTTGGATATTCAGGAACTGCAAAAAAACGACTATCAGGAATTGCCCTCAAAAGCAAATTTTAGATTAAAATTAGAAAATGGTATTAAAGATGTCAACGGCAAATTATTATTAAAACCGGTATTGCTTTTTCCATTAAAAGAAAGTCTTATTGATATTGAAAAAGAAAACTTTCTATAGAAAATGACTTTGCTTATGTTTATGAAATACAGTATGAGTATCAATTACCACTGGATTATAAAGTAGAATTTATGCCTGAAAATGCAAAAACTGAAAACGATTTGGGAAGCTTTGATATTCAATACAAGCTTCTGAAAAATAATCTTATAGTAACTCAAAAGATAGCATCAAAAAAATTACTATTAGAAAATAAGGATTTTATACTTTGGAATTCTTTTTTAAAAACACTAACCAAACACTACAATCAATCCATAATTCTTTCTAAATAATGAAAAAAATAACTCTATTTTTGGTCTTGTTATTCTTCTTTCAAAGTTATTCGCAGGAAATAAAAAGCTACACTTGGGACGAAAAACCAATCTTTGATGAAATTCCGGCTGAACACAAAGACCAGCCTGCAGTAGTCTTGTTTGACAAACGCTGGATACATACAAGAGTTGGAGCTTATGCTTATGCAACTTTTGGAATGAATCATTTTGCCATAAAAATCAATAAAGCCGGGGAAATTAACAAATACAATAAGATTAAAGCCCAAGACAACGGATACATTCGTGATGTTCGTGATTTTCATGCGCGTATCATAAAACCTAACGGAGAAATAAAAATAATACCTCAGGATAAAATTATCGAAACGGAGATAGACAAAGTAAAATCAATTGTTTTTGAAGGGGTAGAAGCCGGTGATATTTTGGAATATTATTTCATTATAAAAGAAAACCCATCCGCTTATGGAGTAGAAATTTTCCAGAAAGATATTCCGGTATTATTTGCCGAATTCACGCATACTCAGGATGGCGTAAAATTTGAAACCTATGCCTCTTCAGAGTTTAAAAAAACGGGCAGCAGCAGCAAAACGATATTGACAGCCACTAATATTCCGGTTATTAAAGAAGAATCGAATGCAAAAAACATAAAGAATCTGGTAAAGTTAATCTATATGGTTTCGACGCCATCAATGGACATTTATAATTGGAATTATTTTTTACCACAATATCTTGCTAAACCGTCTTTTCAATATTTTAAGAAAGCCCAGGCTAGAGAATTTATTCAAAAATTAAATATTGGTACTGAATCAACCGAAGAGAAATTAATTAAAATTGATGAGTACATAAAAACCAATTTTGATTTTATAAGTAGAGGAGAAACAGCTCAAAAAATTTCGAATTTAAATAACGGCAAGCAAAAATTAACAGCAAGTGATATTTTTGACTTATATGGATTCACACTCAAAGAATTAAAAATTCCCTATAAAGTTGCAGTAGGTATGTCGCGATTTAATGGAGAGATTGATACCGAAAAATTTGTTGTACCTCTATCTCATGAATTCATGTATTACATTCCTGAAACTAAAAAATTCCTGTCTCCGTATGAGAAATATTTGTCTTATGGTTATCCGGTTTATGAGGTACAGGGTTCAGAAGGAAGAACATATTACCCGGCCCTTAAAGAAAACTATGTAGTAAGTTTTCCAATAGCTCCTGCAGAATATACTGTAAACGAATCACAAAGTACTGTTTCATTTTCAGATGACCTGACATTGGCAACTATAGAAAAAACACTTTCTTATACAGGGTATGATGGACAGTTGAATAGAAATTGGGTGAAATACATTAATGAAAATGAAGATGACAAAAAACTAGGGGAGTATATTAAGGAAAGAGTATTTGGTGATGATTTTAATATAAAAATAACCAATTATAGTTTTGAAAATCAAGAGTTCAAATACAATTACTCCAACACACCTTACCATGTAATAGTTAAAGCCGAAGCTCAGGAATCCTTAACTGAAAATGCCGGTAATCTGGTTTTGGTAAACCTCGGTAAAATGATTGGTAAGCAAGGAAATTTATATCAGGAAACGGATAGAAAATGGGATGTGGATTTAAAATATGCTAAAACATTCAAACACAAAATAGTTTTCAATATTCCGAACGGTTATGAGGTCGAAAGTTTTAAGGATTTGGAAATTGATAAGAAAACAAGTGGCGATGAAACCACAAATTGTTCTTTCAAATCAACCGTAAAAGTGGAAGGAAATCAATTAGTTGTTGAGGTTTTTGAGATTTACAAATCTATAAATTACCCAAAAGAAATCTATCAGGAATACAGAAATGTAGTCAATGCTTCTTCAGATTTTACAAAAGCATCAGTAGTATTGAGACCAAAAAAATAAAAAGGTTTTAAAAATAAATATTCATTATTAGAATAATAAAAATGACTAACATACAATTTATCGCTAAATCCGTTAACACGGCCCCAATAAACATTCAGAACACGGTAAAACTTTTAGAAGAAGATTGTACGATTCCGTTTATCTCTCGTTACCGAAAAGACTCGACCGGAAATCTTGACGAAGTTGTAATTGAGCAGATTGCAAAACTTCAGAAAGAATACGATACCCTTATAAAACGCAAAGAAGCGGTTTTAAAATCTATCGAAGAACAAAAAGCGCTTACACCAGATTTGAAGAAAAAAATTGAAGACAGTTTTGATTTACAAGAGATTGAAGATTTCTACCTTCCATACAAAAAGAAGAAAAAAACCAAAGCAGACGTAGCCCGCGAATTCGGATTGGAGCCATTGGCCAAATTAATGATGTCTGAAAGCGATTCTGATTTCGATTTTATTTCGACTCAATATTTAAATGAAAATGTGATCAATGAAGAAGCGGCCATTCAGGGCGCGAGAGATATCGTTGCAGAATGGATTAACGAAAATATTTATGTTCGTAAACAGCTTCGAAGACTATTTCAGCGAAAAGCCACAATTGCTACCAAGGTTGTAAAAAAGAAAGCGGAAGAAGAAGGAGCACAGAAATTCAGTCAGTATTTTGATTGGGAAGAGCCTTTAACAAAAGCTCCGGCACACCGTTTATTAGCCATGCTTCGTGCAGAAAATGAAGGTTTTATAAAATTGAAAATAGATGTAGATATTGACGAAGCTTACGATGTTATTGATGAAATTATTATTAAAAAACAAAATAATTCGACAGCACATTTACAGCTGGCGATTGAAGACAGTTACAAACGTTTATTGAATCCGGCAATTGGAAATGAAACTTTACAGGAAGCAAAAGCAAAGGCAGATGCTAATTCGATTCAGGTTTTTGCCAACAATTTAGGACAGCTTTTATTGGCACCGCCGTTGGGAGAAAAAAGAATCTTAGCGATTGATCCGGGATTCAGAAGTGGTTGTAAAGTTGTTTGTCTGGACGAAAAGGGTGATTTATTATACAATGAAACGATTTATCCGCACGCACCTCAAAACGAGGAAACCATGGCAATTAAAAAAATCCGTTCTATGGTAAATTCGTATAAAATTGATGCTATTTCTATTGGAAATGGAACCGCTTCCAGAGAAACCGAATTTTTCATCAAAAAAATAGCGTTCGATAAACCGATTCAGGTTTTTATCGTTTCTGAGGCCGGAGCTTCGGTATATTCGGCATCTAAAATTGCGAGAGAAGAATTTCCCAATTATGATGTAACCGTTCGTGGTTCGGTTTCTATCGGGAGACGACTTTCAGATCCTTTGGCCGAATTGGTAAAAATCGATCCGAAAGCGATTGGAGTAGGGCAGTACCAGCATGATGTTGACCAGACTAAATTAAAGGAAGAATTAGATAACACGGTAATTCGCTGCGTGAACTCGGTTGGGATTAACATCAACACGGCCAGTAAACATTTGCTAAGTTATGTGAGTGGGATAGGAGAGAAGCTGGCTGAAAACATTGTACAATACCGTTCTGAAAACGGGCCGTTTGAAGACAGAAGGCAACTGAAAAAAGTGCCTCGTTTAGGAGATAAAGCCTATCAGCAGGGAGCAGCGTTTGTCAGAATTTCGAATGCAAAAAATCCATTGGACAATTCGGCAGTGCATCCTGAAGCTTATCCGGTTGTGGAGAAGATGGCTAAAGATTTGAATATTTCTCTAAATGAATTAATTGCTAATAAAGAAAAAACAGCGCTTATTAAGGCCGAAAAATATGTAACACCTGAAATTGGTTTACTAACTTTAAAAGACATCATAAAAGAGCTTGAAAAGCCCGGATTAGACCCAAGAAAGTCGGCAAAGGTTTTTGAGTTTGATGCGAATGTAAAATCAATTAAAGATTTGAAAACCGGAATGATTTTGCCGGGAATTGTGAACAACATTACCAATTTTGGCTGTTTTGTTGATATCGGAATCAAG
This sequence comes from Flavobacterium gyeonganense, assembly GCF_029625295.1. Classification (NCBI taxonomy): domain Bacteria; kingdom Pseudomonadati; phylum Bacteroidota; class Flavobacteriia; order Flavobacteriales; family Flavobacteriaceae; genus Flavobacterium; species Flavobacterium gyeonganense. The sequence continues at coordinate 2,137,952 of NZ_CP121112.1, forward strand.
GAAAGCGGACTGGTCCATATTTCGCAATTGAAAGCCGGTTTTGTGAGCGATGTAAATGAAGTTGTAAAATTACATCAGCATGTTGAGGTGAAGGTTACTGAAGTTGATGAAGATAGAAAGAGGATTCAGTTGACTATGATATTGTAGAAAATTCTAATTTTTTAAATTCCAAATTCCAAAAACTGGAATTACTAGATATAAATAATCCCAAATTACAATTGTAGCTTGGGAGTTTTGTTTTAAATAATTCTCCCAATACTATATATTTGTAAGAAATCATTAAATCCCCAAATCATGAAAAAAATTATACTAATTGCATTTGTAGTACTATTTTCGACTATTGGCCATGCGAAATTTATTAAAGCTGTTTTGTACATGGAAGACGGAACAAAAAAATCAGGCCTGGCTGAAATGGTCGAAAATGGTGACTCTAAAGTAGTTTTCAAAACAGACGAAAAAGCCAAAAAAGAAAAAATTGCAAGTGCTGATATCAAGAAAATCGAATTTACAGATGATGACAAAAATGAGTTTTTGGCCGAAAAACTGTATCTAACTTCTGCCAATGCTTTTACAGGAAAGTTCTCGAAATCTAAGGATAAAAAATGGTTTTATATTATTTATGACAGAGATATAAAAGTAGGTTGTGTAGATTTTGAAGGAACGATGCAATACAATTCTTCAAAAGGTAAAACTTCAGGACAGTTTGGAGATACAACGTACTATTTTGGAAAGAAAAAAGGAGATGAATTGTATTTTGGTTTTTTAAAATCGAGTGCCGGTATTGCGGTTCATACACAGACAGGGTCCAATATTAAAAAAATGTCTAAAGAAGCTTTTGCAGGATGTCCGAAACTTATCGCTGCTATTGAAAAAGAGGATTTTAAAACGAAAACAGCACTAGAGCAGCTGATTTCTCTTTTCGAAAGAAATAAATGTAAATAAGAACATCGATAATAAAAAAACTCCCAAATTACAATTCGTAGTTTGGGAGTTTTTAGTTTATTTTAAAATCACTTTTTTGGTGACACTTTTAGTACCGTTTGTAATTTTTATAAGATATAAACCTGAAGATTGATTGGCAAGATTAATTTCAGTATTTTCAGATAATGTTTTTTGTTCTGAAATTAGATTTCCCTGAGGAGAAAAAACGGTAATGGTTGAATTTTCAGGAGCATAAATTATAAATTTATCAGCACTCGGATTTGGATAAAGAGTAATTTCCGATTTTTCGATATCAAAATCATCATTCGATAAAGTTGCAGTTGGCGGAAGGTAGAAATTACCTGTTAGCAAAAACGAATACAGTGTTTTTAATGTGTGATTAAAGTAATTGCCTGGTTCGTTTGTACTTTTTAAATCAGCATAGGAAGCATCTAAATGAGCCTGATTTTCTCCAGCCATTGCTGCGCAGGCAAAAGCACCTACAAAAGGAGCGTTATGCCATTGTCCAATCAGTGTTCCATTTTGATTGTAACCATCTTTGATATTTGTCGTTCCACCAAGAGTTATTCTAACAAAATCTGATGCTTTTTTGGAATATGTTTTAGCATCCGGAGTTCCGTACCATAAATAGTCAACTGCAATTCTCCAAGGTGTTCTGCATGCATCATAGGTATAGGTTTTACCAGCATTTACATATCCTCTTGGCTGCGCTTCTGGTGAATAATTTCCTGAAGCTTCACACCAATCAGAAACTAACCCGCCAACAGCGTTATTTACAGTTAAATTATTATTAATGATAACATAAGACTTGGAAGCAACCGCATTCCAAAAAGCAGTATCATTAGTAAAAGCTCCGAAAGCTCTATAATAAGCAGGAGAGAAGTATGAAGGATTTATTATCTGGCTTTGGCCAAAATCATCGCCCGGTTTTAGTACAAATGTATTGGCCTCAACTTCATGAGTTTTAATAGCTGCAATTAATGTTTTAGCATCATTTTTATAATTGATGCTCCCAATGCTTCCCCATTGATAATCAGCAACGATAAGGGCAAAAGCGGCGTCGAGTTCGGCATCAGTAGCACCATTATTACCCACAACTTCTGAACAGCCTTTAATTTTCCAGTTCATTACACCGTTACTATTTACATTGTCTTTATAGTAGAGCCATAGACCATCAAAAAGATCTTTATCGCCTTTGTAAACGCTAAGCAGCATTCCGTAGGCAATACCTTCTGAAACCGTTTCCGAAGAATTAAATTTTACTCTCCATCTTCCGTTCGAACAGGCTTCTGTAAAATTGGATTTCCATGTATTATAATTATCAGTGGCATCCAGACTATTTTTGTTCGTTGCCATTAAGCCATTATTAAAAATAAAATTGGCAGGGAAGGGTTTTGTTTGTGAATAATTTTCATAACATAGAAAAATAGTCACCAATAGAAATAGGTTTTTCATATTTATATAAATTTAGGGACTATAAAAGTAAGATTTTTTATATAAATAAAAAACCCAAAACCATAATTCCGATTTTGGGTTTGAGAAAGTTGTAAAATATTTTTATTTTTTAATGATCAGTTTCTGGGTTTTTATGTTAATATCACTACTATTTTTAATAAAATAAGTGCCGTCAGAGACGTTTTCTAAATTTAAAGTATTGACTATATTTTCATGTAAATCAAAAGATTTAATAGTTTTTCCTAAGGCGTCTACTATAATATAATTTCCTTCATAAGGAGTTATAATATTTACGATTCCTTTGCTTGGATTGGGGTAAATTTTAAATTCATTTGGTTTGAATTCATCAGTAGCCAGATTAGATATGGTTGTACAATTTGAAGTTATTGTACATTGCCCTACAGTTATCTCTACTTTATAATCACCATTCGCCAAAGCAGTATAAGACTGGTTTGTTTCACCCGTAAGCAAAGTATTTGGACATTGATACCATTGGTAAGTTGCCCCAGACTGAGCAGCCGTTAGTACACCTGAATTTACTGTAACAGCAGTATTAATTGCTGATGAGTAGTTTATTGTTAAATCTAAGATTTTAGTATCACACCCAACCGTTTTAGTGTAGACTCCTGATGTTGTATAAGTAATACCATTTTCAGACCATAAGTAACTGTCACAAGCTGTAATTGTTTGGGTTGATGAGGTTGAAGGTGTTCCCGTAACCGTTTTTACTAATACTCTGTTGCTTGTACAATAAGCAGTTTCAGAAGCTACATAATAATTTGTATTGTTAGTGGTAGGGGTGGCGGTTACAGAATTTCCAGTAGCAAAACTTTGTCCACCCACTGCATCAGTATACCAGGTAGCTGTTGTACCAGCAGCAACAGTTGCATTTAAAGTTACAGGTGTAGATCCTAAACAAGTAATATTTTGTGTAGAATATGTAAATGTAGGATCAGCAGGTTTTATAGAAGTGGATGTAATATTTGAATTTACAGTTGAAAAATTAGATCCGCTTACTGTTGCCTGATTGGTTACGGCGCATGTGTTTGCAGGTAAAGTATTGGCTGCATTAACAGTAGCGCTAAAAGTTATAACAGTGTTTTTTCCTGCCGGTAAAGTGAATGGACCTACAGAAATTGTTTCTCCCGCAGCCATTTTTGAAGTACTTTTTTGAGTAGTAGCAATATTTTCGCTTTTATTTGGCGTTTCGGTTACAGGACCTGATTTTTCCTCTGTTACATGAGCAGCAAATTTGGCTGCAGATGGATTGTCAGGAACTAAAGCTGTTCCTGAAACTATTGTTCCTCCGCCTACTTCATCTATGGCTGCTCTTGGTCCGGTATTATTAGCATTCCAGAAATTGGTAAGTGCTGTAGATCTATCCCCAGTTCCGTTTAGCAAAACTGTTGTACCCTGTAAGATTACCTGACTGTTTGTACCTTGAGAAAGAACATCAAAAGTTCCGGCAGCTAAACCCGTTACTGGACTGTTGGTTGTATTACCGCCTATATTTGCTGCGCTTATCAAATTACTTGTAGCAATATTTCCAATAGCAATTACCGAAACATGTGCATAGGCATTGGTTACCAGACTAATATTATTGTTTTTTATAGTAGCATCCATACGGGCATTTCCTGATACGATATTATCATTTGATTCTGAAACAATGCCATATTGACTTACGTTTGTAATTGTATTATTTAATATTTCTGTAATATGTTTGGCATTTCCATAGGCTGCAACAGAAATACCATTGGATACAGATAATGTTCCACCTCCTTCAATAGTATTATTGTTGATTCGACCTTTCATCGTTCCGGTACCCTGATTACCAATATTACAGGTAAAGCTTCCATTGAAGCTTGATTTTATGGTATTGTTAATTACATTGTAGTTTACAGTAGATGTTCCTGTTGACTGCAACTGCAAACCATTACTGCCAGGACTAGAAACCGCAGCATTTATGGTATTCCCATCTGCTAAAAGATTTCCTCCTACCTGAATATTATTTGTTGAACCACCGCCAAAATTTAATGTTAAACCGTATGTTTTCGAGTTTGAAAAATCATTTCCTTTTAAGGTTAAAATATTATTGGAAGTTCCGTAGCCCTGGAAAACAAAATTACTGTCACCATTGGCTTTGTTAAATGAATTTTTGAACTGACATCCGGTAACAGTTAAAGTTAGAGCAGGATTTGTTGACAGGATTCCATTGTAGCCATAAAAGCCTCTGCCCCAGGAGTCATTAACATTCGTGTTGGTTATAGAACTCGTTCCACCAAGATTCAAAGCAAAGATTCCACCCACATCTGAACTGCCAGTATTGCTTCCGCAACCTGTCAAGGTACTGTTTGCTAGTGAAAAACCATTTACATTGTTTATGTTTATTCCTGTTGAATTGTTTGTACCTGTAATTGAAATATTATCCAGTATAGCTCCTGTAACCGTTTTTAAATGAATTGCAGCATTACAATTAGAGTTATCAACAGCCGGGGTACTGCAGGCTCCTCCGGTATTAGCATTTAAAAAATTAATATTTTTCAGCGTCACGTTTGTACAAGAAATAAACTCGGCTCCTCTGTTGGCTATATTTTGGATAGTTCCTCCTGATCCGGCAGTTGTTCCCGTACCGATTACCTGAAAGCTTCCTGTAGAATTGGCTACAGATATTCCTTTTGTAGCACCATTCACTGAAATACTTTTGAAAATACAATCCAGCGCCCCTCCGGCACCAATGTTTACAGCAATTGCAGTTCCTCCAGTAATGATAACATCCCTTACTTTTAAGGCGCCAACACTTGTTCCGGCCATAGTAGCTGTTGTTCCGTTAAGTGTAATTCCTTCAACATCATTGTTTAGTTTAAGATTTAAAACCCCAAAATTTGGATTTGTACCGCCAGTTGATGGTAAAGAATTACTATATGGAGGTACAGTTATACCTAATATTGATGCTAAGCTTGCAGTTGCTCCCTGGCCAATTAATTTTTGATTGTCTGATAATGTTAATGTTGTACCACTGCTTCCTGTACCGGTATAAACAAAAATAGAAGCTGTTGTTGAAACAGGAACTTCCTGTACCGTTTTAAAAGGATTTGCCAGTGTACCATTTCCTGTTGTTGCTACAGAACTGTTTACAAAAAAGATAGGAGCAGACACTGTAATGTTTGCCGTAGCTGTACTTGTTTTTCCGTTGCTGCTTGTAATGGTATAAGTAAAGCTGTCAGTACCTGAATAACCTGATGTAGAAATGTAAGTAAAAGAACCATTAGAATTTAAAACTACTGTACCATTAGCAGGATTACTTAAGATGGCTGCTGTTAGAGCAGTTCCATCAGGACTAATATCATTTGAGAGGACACCTCCGGCAGCATTTACAGTAATCCCAACATTTCCAATACTGTTGTAGGCATCATTTACTGCAATTGGTGTTACTTTTAATGAACCCGGAACTAAAGTAAGATTAGCATCTAAAATATCCTGAAAAGTCATACCTAAAGCATCATCTGTACCGCTATTGGTAATAGTAACTGTAAAATCAAGCTGGGAACCCGGTACAACGTTTCCTCCACCATTCACTACAACTGCATTTGTAACACCAATAGTTGCCGCAACAGCAGATTTTACACTTGTCCTGTCTTTACTTACAAATGAATTATTTCGATTATTTACAACTTTTTTAATTGTAATGTTTTCCGGTTTTGTCAACTGTTTAACTAATGCAGTAACAAAATTTTCTTTCATAAGGTTACCATACGATATTCCTAAAGAAAGGAATACAAGCAAAACCATTATAATAATTAAGAGTTTGTTTTTTTTCATTTTTTTCATTTAATGAGTTAGCATTATTAAGAAAAGACAGCTTCGTATTTCATTCCAATACTATCAAAACCTAACGGAGTCATAAATAATTCTAAATGTCCTTTTTCAGGATGTATAATGGTAAAAATACCCTGCTCATAATATTCATTTTTTTGAGCTGTACGAAAAACGATCGAAAAAGGATTTCTTTCTAAAGGCGAATAATTGTCTAGTTTTGTCAGCTCAATTAATTCTGCGTCAAGCAGTACTTCATTTGAAATACGAATCGTAAATACAGTATTAAGTAATGTATCAAAATCGTTAAAAGTAAGTAAAGCTATATCCATGTATTTTGTTTTGTTTCTTAATCAAATTTGTTCCGGACTCCATTCCATCAAATGATAAACACCATTTGTTTCACTAATTTTTTTAAATCCCAGTCTTTTGTATAAATTCATGGCAGGATTAAAACTTTCTACATGAATGCTCACGTTCCTATTTTTAATTCCGGCCTTTTTTAGTATTTCTTCTAAAATTGAACTCCCAATATTTTTTTTCTCCAGTCAGGTAGTAAGGTGATGTCTATAATCCTGACACCTTTTTTTCAAAAAAGAAATCAATATAAAGTCTTCCGACTATATTATTTTGTTTTTCAATTATATAGAATTTAGCACCGGTATAATTTTTTTGATAATAATTATGCTGGGCAAAAAACTGCTGTTCAATAAAAAATCTTTTTTGCTCATCGTTCCAGTTGGTTCCTTTTTCCAGTTCTTCTGTACGGGTACTTCCGTATATTTCGCACAAAACTGGTAAATCATCTCGTTGAATGTCGCGAAGAGTAATAGTATCTATTTTTAGCTCCAATTCAAATATTCAATTAACTTCTTGGAGGAAAAACCCCCTGAAGTGCGATACAAAAATTCATCGTTAAAGAAGGCATCATATTATTATGGGGTAAGCTGCCCCCTGCTGTAGCAATTGAATTTGCTCCCATCGCTGTTGTTGGAATGCCTGAAGTATAAACCCTCACAGGATTACCACGTCCTAAACTATTGTTTGCAGGAGTTGTAGACTGAGAGTTTAAACTTGCCACAGATAAATTATGATTATGTGAAGGTATCTCTGATTCAAGTAAAGTTACTGTTTCACTGCCTCCTGTTTCTCCTAAATCATGCAATGATAATCCGGGGCCTTGCCCAGGGTGCATTGGCGCTCTGCCCTGCAAATCCGGCAATGCAAAATTTGATGCTCCATTACCGCCATAAGTTGTGCCTAATAACGAAAAAAGAGCTGTGTTTTGAGAAAGGGGTAAAATCTGCCCATTACAAAATGCCCAGCCTTTAGGTGCAAAATTGAATGAGAATATGCGTATTTCGCTTACAAATGGATCTGCCATGTTGACTATATTTATTGGATTAAATAGCTAAAGGGAATTAGAAAAAAAATTATGTTTGCGATGGAAATATTCCAAATAATGAAATAATAAAATCTACACACAAATACGGTTGAAAATTGTCATGAGGCTGACTGCCTCCTATCGGACTTATTTCCTGAGGAGATAAAGCGACAGAAGGAGTTGCTGTTGAATATATTTTATTTCCTGTAGCAGTTGTACTCAAATACGCATCTGCAGGATTCGCACTATTGGTCAAATCTGTTGTTGCCAGTAAGGAATGGGAATGTGCCGGAATTTGCTGGGTTGTCAGGGTTACTGATTCAACGCCACCAGACTGACCTAAATTATATGTAGTGCCAGAGCCACCATTATTCATATGAATAGGAATACGGCCACGTAAATCCGGCAACTTAAAGGTCTCTTGTCCGTCACCTCCATAAGTAGTTCCTATTAATTGAAATAATGCTTCATTTTCTGATATAGGAAGGAGCTGTCCTTCACAAAACATCCATCCCGCAGGAGCAAAATTTCCTGCAAACATTCTGATTTCACCAACGTAAGGTTGTGCCATAATTGTTTTTTTAGCGTTAGAAATTAATTAGTAGAAGGGAAAATTCCTTGTAAAGCGATGCAAAAATTCAGTACCAGAAAAGGCTGCATATTTTGATGAGGCTGACTACCCCCAACATTTGAGACAGATGCGGGATTCATTGCCGCCAGATTCTGACCAGATGAATTATATACCTGATTTGGAGCCGTATTCCCTAAAGAAACCGTGTTTGAAGGTATATTAGTATCGACAGCCTGACTGGTGTTAATGAGAGTATGTTTGTGTGTTGGTAATTCATTTATTGTGAGAGTATGGGCTTCTTCACCAACTCTTAGGCCAAGAATAAAATTATTTCCAAAATGAATTGGAGTTCTACCACGTAAATCAGGTAATGCAAAAGTGGTTTGTCCGTTACCTCCAAAATTTGTTCCTAATAAAGAAAACAAGGCCTGATTTTGGTTTATAGGTAAAAATTGCCCATTACACATTGCCCACCCTTTTGGAGCAAAATTAAAAGACATAATTCGGGTTTCAGCTAAAAATGGTTCTGCCATGTTGAGATATTTTAGATGTCTATTAGTTTGAATTATTTTATTAAACCAAAATAGAATTTACAGTAAGACTATGTTGGGATATTACTTCTTTTTCAAATACAATGTTTGATCCTTCTTTTACAACAATTTTCGTTGAAGTCTGATCGTAACAAAGCTGCGTTTTTAGAAAAACACTTCCTCTTTTAGTTTCAAAACCATACGGATTTAACTGATTTACAGGAGCCGGAAATAAGTAGTTTGTTAAATCAACAGTACTGTTTTTTGCTTTTATTTCTTTCATAGCTACTGTTATGGCCTCTAAATCAAATCCGGACAATGATTTTAATGAAGTCCATTCGCCGTTTGATTTTTTACCAAAGCATAATAAAAGTTCGTCTAATTTACCTGTTCCGTTTATATGGAGATGCATTGGAAACATTTTCAATTGATTGTCGGGAGAACTGAAACAAAAAGTTCCGGATGGCTTATATCCTGTCTTTTCAAGATTAAGGCTTGCTTTTTTATAACATTCTAAAAGAGCAGAATCCGCTAGAAAAACAGCAGAAGAAGTAGATCTTGAAAAATATGATAAAATATTTTCGTCTTCATTATCTGAGTCAATAAAAAAAGGGAAAGGAGTCTGAGCTAAAAGAGAGCTTCCGCAAAAAAGTGTTGCAGTGCCTACAAATCCAACATTTTTGATAAAATTTCTACGTGTTAAATCAATCATAATAAAATGTTTTATAAGTAAAAAATTATGGTAAATTTAATAAAATTCTTAATAGTTTTATTTAAATTTTGATTAATTTGTATCTACTATGTAATAATTTCTATTTTTTATCGTTACGAAATCTTTTAAAAATTGCAAAATATAAGAACGACAGTAAATTTTTTTAAAATTTAAACACAAAAAATCCCAACTAAAACCATAGTAGTTTCAGTTGGGATTCTAAAAAAAGAACACTTTTCAGCGTCTTATTTAACTTCTTCTTCTTGTTTTTTAACAGCAGACTGATCGTCTTTGGCAGCGTTTTTAAATTCTTTAATACCGCTTCCTAAACCTTTCATTAATTCTGGAATTTTTTTACCTCCAAAAAGTAACAACACAATACCTACTATAACAAGGATTTCTGTAAGACCTAATCTTCCCATGATTGTATATTTAATGCCGAAGCAAATTGTTCTAATATTTGAGCAAAGGTATAGAAATATACGGAGAACAATAGTTTTTGTGCTAAAATATTTGTTTTGAGCAGCGTTAAATATTTTATAAAATAATAAATTAAATAGTTTTATGCAAATTTCTTCAGCAGTAATTAAAACCATTAATTGTTATATTTGCGAGTATAAATAACCGTAATGCCAAGAAAAAAACACAATTTAAGGAAAAAATTATTCACCAAAAACCGATTGGTTATTTTGAATGAAGATACATTCGAAGAAATTTTTTCGTTTAAACTTAATCTGATGAATGTTTTTGTTGTTCTTTCTTTGGGCGGAATATTCTTAATACTAATCACTACTTATATAATTGCTTTTACACCTTTGCGTGAATTTATTCCGGGATATTCTTCTTCTGAGTTAAAAAAGAATGCTTTGGAACTGGCTATAAAATCAGATTCATTGACCACTTCACTTAAGAAAAATGAGGCCTATATTAAATCCATTCAAAAAGTATTAAAGGGAGAATTAGAATATTCCAAATTCAATAAAGATTCCATTTTGGCTGATTCTGATGAAATTCCTAAATCCAATATGAATGCCTCAGAAGAAGAAATCAAACTCCGCAAAGAAGTTGCCAGAATAGAGAAGGAGTCAGGTGGTAACAAACCGAACAAAAAGAAATAATACCGCACAAAATGTCAATTAAATCAATAGCAGCGAAAATTTTTGCTAAAAAAATATACAAAAAAACACTTTCCTGGTCTGATAAACCGGTTGAAACTCAACTGAAAGTTTTTAAAGATCTGATTGAAAACGCAAAACCAACAGAATTTGGAAAAGACCATCATTTTGATACGATAAAAACAATTGCAGATTTTCAAAAGAATGTTCCAATCCGCGATTATGAAGATTTAAAATCGTATATCGAAAAAGTAAAATTGGGTCAGGAAAATATTCTCTGGAAAGGCAAACCCATTTATTTTGCCAAGACTTCAGGAACAACTTCAGGAGCTAAATATATTCCGCTTACCAAAGAATCAATGCCATCTCATATTAATGCGGCGCGTAATGCGATTTTGCATTATATAAACGAAACCGGAAATGCTGATTTTGTAGATGGAAAAATGATCTTTTTGCAGGGTAGCCCTATCCTGACTGAAAAACATGGAATTAATTTTGGACGACTTTCCGGAATTGTGGCACACTTTGTTCCAAAATATTTACAGAAAAACAGAATGCCATCCTGGGAAACGAACTGCATCGAAGACTGGGAAACCAAAGTCAATGCTATTGTTGATGAAACGATTAAAGAAGACATGTCTGTAATTTCAGGAATTCCATCCTGGGTTCAGATGTATTTTGAAAAATTACAGGAAAAAAGCGGGGGAAAAAAGATCAGCGAAATATTCAAAAACTTTAATCTGTTCATTTACGGAGGAGTAAACTACGAACCTTATCGTGCCAAATTTGAACAGATGATTGGAAAGAGAATAGACAGTATTGAGTTATTTCCGGCTTCGGAAGGATTTTTTGCTTATCAGGATTCACAAAAAGAAAAAGGAATGCTTTTGTTGCTGAATTCAGGTATTTTCTACGAGTTTATAAAAGCTGATGAATTTTTTACCCAAAACCCAAAAAGATATACCATTGGCGAAGTTGAGACTGGCGTAAATTACGCTTTAATAGTTTCTACAAATGCAGGACTTTGGGGCTATAATATTGGCGATACTATTCAGTTTACTTCTTTAGCGCCATATCGCGTTATCGTTTCCGGACGCATCAAACATTATATTTCGGCTTTTGGAGAACACGTAATTGCCAATGAAGTCGAAAATGCAATGAAAGAAGCAACTGCAGGAACCAATATCGTAATAAATGAATTTACAGTTGCTCCGCAAATCACGCCAGCAAGCGGATTGCCGTATCACGAATGGTTGATTGAATTTGAAAAAGAACCTGAAAATATGCAGGCTTTTGCCGAAGCAATTGACAATTCGATGCGAAAACAAAATATTTACTATGACGATCTAATTACCGGAAATGTTTTACAGAAAGTGGTTGTAACCAAAGTTTCAAAAAATGGTTTTCAGGAATATATGAAATCTCAGGGAAAATTAGGCGGACAGAATAAAATTCCGAGACTGTCGAATGACAGAAAGATTGCGGATAATTTAAAATAGATAATAATTATCTGTTACATTTTGTAAACAATTTGATAAATGCTATTTTAAGTGAAATTGCAGAGATAATCTTAACTTTCATCTTTTAATAACGATGATTTTAAAATAAAAAACATGAAAGAAACCAAACATATATCCAGATCAAGAGCTCAGGAATCATCTGCCGCGATTGAAAAAATGTACATCACCATGCGTCATTTATTCAATCGTGGTTTTTACAAACCAATGGGAGTTTCAGGCGATAGTTTAAGAGAATCATTATTGGCGTTGCGTCCGGAAATTTACGGAAATATAGCCGAGGAAAAAGTAGAACTAAACGGACTTTTGTACGTTATTGAACGACTTCCGATAGGAATCGAACAATGCCGTTTCATCAATTTAACTTCAGACGAAGGTTATTCAAAATCACATTTTCAGCCGATTGTTCCTCCAAAAAGGCGAAGAAATTGTTACCGGATTGACGAAGAACAAATGAATGTTGAAATCACACGTGGCCGTTCAGACATTTATGATATACTGACACATTTGACTTTTATTTTCATCGAATCACATAAAATCAAAAACAGGGTTTTAATTGACGATGGAGGAGAAGTTTCACGTGACTGGCTTAAACTGGAACAAGCCATACTACAAACCAAAAAATTGTCTCAGATAGAAAAAGAAAAAGCAATTTCGCATGCAGCTAATATTTTAGCCAGGACATTCGAAGAAGTTTTGGATATTTACGATGCTTTTGGTTCTGAAAATGCTCCGGATCGTTTTCTGCATGTAATCTACTGGCTTGGAAAATTAGCCATTGAAGAAATGATTGACAACAATAAAAGAACTATCACTTTTAGTCCGGTTTTAAGAGAACGATTAGGACATCATATCCATGGTGAAATATGGGCGACCAACATCAAGGAAGTTTTAAAAGCAAATAATCTTTTAAAAAGACCAATTCATATTATTAGTGCAAACATGCACAGTGTTATGAATTCAATATTTGCAACGCCGCTGTTGAAAACGAAATTTAAAGACAAATCGGATTTCTTTATTTATGAAGAATTGAGTAAATCTGCTGCCAAAGATATCAGAAGTTTAGTGGAAGAATTAGCCTTGAAAAACGGAATGATTTCTTTGCCTGACACATCAGGAACTAATATCGATGTGCAGATTTTTGATACTGCCAAAATAGACTGGAGCAAAACTGCCTTTGCTTATGCGAATGTAGGAGAAGAAAAACCGGTTATAATTGTAATGGATTATGCTTTTGGTGAACAGGCTTATGAAACGATTGATGAGCTTTTAAAACCCTATAAAAAAGAAACTTTACTGAATGTAAAATCGGTTTCAATAATGGGAAAAGCCGGAATTCTGGAAGGCGGGAAGGGAGATATTATGATTCCGACAGCGCATATTAATGAAGGAACTGCAGATAATTATTTCTTCGAAAATGAATTAACAGGTGCCATGTTCGAAGGAAATGATATTGCCGTTTTTGAAGGCGCCATGGTAACCGTTTTAGGGACTTCATTACAAAACAGGGATTTGTTGAAATTTTTTCACGAATCGACCTGGGGTGTAATTGGTCTGGAAATGGAAGGATCTTATTATCAAAAGGCAATTCAGTCGGCATCAAAAATTAGAAAAAGCGTGCCTCAGGATATTAAAGTCAGATATGCTTATTATGCTTCTGACAACCCTTTAGAAACCGGAAGTACTCTGGCTTCAGGTGGTTTAGGAACGACAGGGGTAAAGCCAACGTATTTAATTACAATTAAAATTCTGGAACAGATTTTAAATTTAAATAATCAGCTTGGAACAAATTTAATCAGCACAGAAAAAGATAAAAGTTAAATTTATTTTATAAAATTGAAAAAAGTAAATTTGCTGCAGGAAACAAATTGATATGAAAAGAATACTTATTACGGGTGCCGCGGGATTTTTAGGATCACATTTATGCGACAGATTTATCAAAGAAGGCTACCATGTTATTGGAATGGATAATCTGATTACAGGAGATCTTAAAAATATTGAACATTTGTTTAAATTAGAGCACTTTGAATTTTATCATCATGACATTACGAAATTTGTTCATATTCCTGGCGAATTAGATTATATTTTGCATTTTGCTTCACCAGCAAGCCCAATTGATTACTTAAAAATTCCAATTCAAACCTTAAAAGTAGGATCATTAGGAACCCACAATTTATTAGGTTTGGCCCGTGTAAAAAAAGCAAGGATTTTAATTGCTTCAACTTCTGAAGTATATGGGGATCCTTTAGTCCATCCGCAAACAGAAGAATATTACGGCAACGTAAACACGATCGGACCACGCGGGGTTTATGATGAAGCCAAACGTTTTCAGGAATCCATAACAATGGCGTACCATACTTTTCATGGTGTAGAAACCAGAATTGTGCGTATTTTTAATACTTACGGACCAAGGATGCGTTTAAATGATGGCCGTGTAATTCCTGCTTTTATAGGACAGGCGCTTCGTGGAGAAGATCTGACCATTTTTGGGGACGGAATGCAGACACGTTCTTTCTGTTATGTTGACGATCAGGTAGAAGGAATTTACAGATTATTGCATTCAGATTATGTGTATCCGGTAAACATTGGAAATCCCGATGAAATAACTATCAAGGATTTTGCTGAAGAAATTATAAAACTTACTGGGACAAACCAAAAAGTAGTTTACCATCCATTACCTATTAATGATCCTCTGCAACGCCAGCCGGATACTACAAAAGCAAAAGAATTATTAGGCTGGGAAGCTAAAGTAAGCCGTGCCGAAGGAATGAAAATCACATACGATTATTTTAAATCACTTTCAAAAGAAGAACTTTTAAAAGAAGAACATAAAGATTTTTCAAATTATATAAAATAAATGCGGACAAAAACAGGAAAATATTCAGGCTACATTCGTCCGTTCTCCTATTTGATTGATTTAATTATTATCAATTTTTTTGCGGTTTATATTGCGCATTTTCCTGTTGATCAAATTTTATTTTTAGCTGTACTAAATATTGGCTGGATTGGTATTGCGTCCGATTTAGGTTTTTACGAAGTTTATCGTTATACTAAAGTGATAACGATTTTAAATTGTGCATTAAAGCAAGCCTGCTTATTTGGTTTTGTAGTTTTTGCCCTGGCCTTCTTTTATGCAAAGCATACCAGTTTTAAAACCATGTTGTTTTATTTATGGTTTATTTTTATTCTTATCTTATTCATCAAGTTTTCAATCTACTACTTTCTGCAAACCTATAGGGTTGTGTATGGAGGAAATCATAGACGGGTTGTTCTTTTAGGAAACAAAGAAAGTATTTCTCCTTTACGACATTTCTTTACTGAGAATCCGGATTATGGATATGAACTAATTCGTGTTTTTGAATTTGAAAAAGTAAAAACAGATCATATTAAACAAATGTTTGAATTTGTCCTGAATAAAAACATGGATGAAATGTATTGTTCAATTATTGGTTTGACTCAGGAACAAATAAACGAAATTATAGATTTTGCAGATAGTAACCTGAAGACACTGAAATTTATTCCGGACGATAATCAGATATTTTTTAGAAATTTCATTTTAGAATATTACGATTATATCCCTGTAATTGCCCTTAGAAGTATTAAACTCGATGAGCATTTGTACAAGATAATGAAACGAACTTTTGATGTTGTTTTTTCAATCATCATCATCATTGGAGTTCTTTCGTGGGTATTGCCAATTTTAGGAATTTTAATAAAACTCGAGTCAAAAGGACCTGTTTTGCTCAGACAAAAACGCAATGGGCTTAATAACAAAGAATTCGATTGTTATAAGTTCCGTTCCATGAAAATGGGTAATAATGAATATTCAAACCAGGTTTCTAAAAACGATCCAAGAGTTACGAAAATAGGCAGGTTTATTCGAAAAACCAGTATTGATGAGCTGCCTCAGTTTTTTAATGTTTTGATTGGTGAAATGTCTGTAGTAGGGCCAAGACCTCACATAGTAAGCTATAATAAGGAATATATACTTAAGGTTGACAAGTTTATGGTACGCCATTTTATAAAACCTGGTATTACAGGTTTGGCACAGGTAAAAGGTTTTCGTGGAGAAATTGAAACCGATAATGATATTATAAACCGTGTAAAATATGATATTTTTTATATTGAAAACTGGTCCATTCTGTTAGATTTGAAAATTATTGTAACTACAATTTACCATATCATTAAAGGTGATGAAAAAGCATATTGATGAGTGAGTTAGTTTCTATCATAACACCCACATATAATGCCGAAAAATACATTCGGGAAACCCTGCTGTCGGTAACAAATCAAAGTTATCAAAACTGGGAAATGATTCTGACCGATGACGCTTCAACAGATAATACGATTGCGATAATTGAAGAATTTGCATTAAAAGACAACCGGATAAAATTTTTTAAATTACCGGAAAATCGCGGAAACGGTTATGCGAGAAATGCCGCTTTAGAAAAAGCCGACGGAAAATATATTGCTTATTTAGACGCTGATGATGTATGGTTTCCGGAGAAGCTGGAAAAGCAGATTCAGTTTCTAAAAACAAATGATTTATATTTTACTTTTAGTTTTTATGATTCTATAGACGAAGAAGGAAATGATTTGCACAGACGAGTAGAATCGCCAAATCCACTAACCTATAAACAATTGTTTTTCTGCAATTATGTAGGCAATTTAACGGCCATTTATGATGCAGATTATTTTGGCAAAATTATTCTGGAAACATCACAAAAACGGCAGGATTGGAGAATTTGGCTGACCATTTTGAAACAGATTAAAATAGCAAAACCAGTTGCTGAATCTTTAGCTTTTTACAGAATCAGAAAGAACTCTGTTTCTTCTTCTAAATTCAAATTGATCAAGCACAATTTTGGAGTTTATAAAGAATTTCACGGACATAATTTTGTGTTTGCTGTGTTGCTGATGATTCGGTTTCTATATACACAGCTGATTGTAAAACGAAAATATATAAAGAAGATTTAAATTCACAATTTGTAACCTTGAAGAATTATTTTTTATATCCAATTTTTACTCTTTCAGTTTCGTTTTCTTTTTTCTCCGTTAATTCATCCAAATAAGAAAATACCAATTCTATATTTTTGTCATGATTCTCTAACTTCTTCGGAATCTGAAGAATATCAACCTTAATTTCAGTTGTATCCAAAAGCATTTGTCTCACTTTCGTGAAAATCCTCATGATTTGAATATTTGTTTGGATTGCTTTATCGCTATTTAAAACACTTGAAAGCATTAATATTCAATGTTCTGTGAATGCCATTGGAGCATATCGTAAACCCATCTTCTCAGAATTGGAGGTCGCAATTTGCGACCTCCAATTTTCAAATTCTTTTTTGGTAAGCTCAAACATAAAATCTTCAGGAAAACGGTTTCGATTCCTTTTAACTTGCTCTTTTAGTCGTTTTGTTTCAATGCCATAAAGTAAAGCCAGATCACTATCCAGCATTATCTTTTGTCCACGAATAAAATATATTTTATTAGAAATTGTTTCTTCAGTAAGCAGAGAATGATCAGCCATAAGTTTTTAAATCAAAACAAATATAAGATTTTATTTATATTATAAGTAAGATTTGAATTGTTTTAGTTTTCCTCGATTGGTTCTTTCTAAAACATTTTTTCTTGTAAAAGTAAAGTTTAAATTGGGTTCTAAATACAAAGTAATGGCATCTTCAATTTTTTGAATTTGCTCCGAATTCAATTCATTTTCAGAAACATATTCGATTTCAAAAGAATCTATTTTTGTTTGTTTGATAATAAATTCTTTTACATTTCCGTCATCTTCGATAATGCTTTTGGTCACATAATAAAATGTCAAACCAGGCGATTTTTTACCGCTTGGTAAAATGGCAACATCATTGGTTCTTCCAATAAGTTTTTTAAGAATTGGTTTTTGTGGCGTGCTTTTTTCGTCTAAAATTCCGATGTCGCCAATTTCATATCTGATAAACGGATTGGCTTTATTGTATAAAGATGTAATCACAATCTTACCTTCTGTTCCATGTGGAACAGGTTTGTTGTTTTCATCTAAAATTTCAACAAAAAGTGTTTCTGAATTCACCTGCCATTCGCCCTTAGGATTTTCAAAAGCAATCAAATCCAATTCTGAAGCCCCGTATTCATTGATAATCGGAATACCAAATTGTTTTTCTAAAAGTTTTTTATCCGATTCAAAAAGCATTTCCGAAGTAACAAAACAGGCTTTTAAAGTCGGGCAGATTTCTTTTAAATTGATGTTCTTCTGTTCCAAATACTTGGCGAATAAAACGATAGAACTTGTATATCCGTTGAGATAATCGAATTTTTTTGTTCTGAATTTCTGGAGAAATTTTTCTAAAACAACATCTGATAAATCAAAAACCGGAAATCGGAAACGGCGGCTCAAAAAATCCTTAAAACGCTCTTTCTGGTATCCAATAAAATCCATTGGAATTCCATAAAACCGTGCCTGGTAAGAATGATTAAAATCGATTCCAAACCACCCAAAACGCATAATATTAGATGCCCATGTTAAGGCATGAGAATATTTATCTTTTGCAAAAACAAACGGAGTTCCGCTAGATCCGGATGTTTTGTTGAGGTAGATGTTTTTTTTGAATAACCTTTTGAAAGCCTTTCTTCAAGTGGCTTCTGTAAGTTTTGCTTGTTTAGAATGGGAAGGTTTTCCCATTTGGGTGCAATTTTATCACCAACTAATTCGTTATAAAAAAGATTATTTTTCAAATGAAAATCAACAATTTCGTCTTTTTGCTTTTGAAGAAATAACATAAATTCTTCGTCAGTTAATTGGGTAATTGCATCCAGATCAGCTTTTGCTTTCTTAATCGGAAAACCATTTAATTGAAGCGAAATATCAAAAAGAGAAATCATTTGGAGGTGAAATTTTCATCAAAAATAATATTATACAATTACTAACAGTACAGAATCCAGAACTTTTTAAGATTTAATTATTTTTTACGTGCAAAAGCAATTATTTTTGCACCACAACTAAATACAACGACACATGACAATTTTACTATTGGGATCAGGCGGAAGAGAGCATGCATTTGCATGGAAAATGACTCAGAGTCCGCTTTGCGAAAAACTTTTTGTAGTACCTGGAAATGCAGGAACTGCTGCAATTGCTGAAAATGTGGCAATATCTGCTACAGATTTTGAAGCAGTAAAAGCTTTAGTACTTAAAGAAAATATAAGTTTAGTAGTCGTAGGACCTGAAGATCCATTGGTAAAAGGTATTTACGATTATTTTAAAAATGACGAAAGTTTAAAACATATTCCAGTTATTGGACCATCCAAATTAGGCGCGCAATTAGAAGGAAGTAAAGAATTCGCAAAAGAATTCCTGATGAAACACAACATTCCAACCGCAGCTTACGATAGTTTTACTGCCGAAACTGTAGAAAAAGGATGCGAATTTCTAGAAACTTTACAGCCTCCTTACGTTTTAAAAGCAGACGGCTTAGCAGCTGGAAAAGGAGTTTTGATTATTCAGGATCTTGAAGAAGCTAAGACTGAATTGAGAAACATGCTGGTTCATGCAAAATTCGGTACAGCAAGTTCAAAAGTTGTTATTGAAGAATTTTTGGACGGAATCGAATTAAGCTGTTTCGTTTTAACAGACGGAAAAAGCTATAAAATCCTTCCAACGGCAAAAGATTACAAAAGAATTGGAGAAGGAGATACCGGTTTAAACACAGGTGGAATGGGAGCAGTTTCCCCGGTTCCTTACGTAGATGCAGTTTTAATGGAAAAAATTGAAACCCGTATTGTAAAACCAACAATCGAAGGTTTCCAAAAAGACGGAATCGAATACAAAGGATTTGTATTTATCGGTTTGATCAATGTAAAAGGTGAACCTATCGTTATTGAATACAACGTAAGAATGGGAGATCCTGAAACTGAGGTTGTAGTGCCAAGATTAAAATCAGATTTAGTAGAATTATTCCTGTCTGTTGCAGATCAAAAGTTAGGTGACTTTAATTTAGAAGTTGATCCAAGAAGTGCTACAACTGTAATGGTAGTATCCGGCGGTTATCCTGAAGATTTTGAAAAAGGAAAAGTAATTTCTGGATTAGAAAATATTACAGATTCGATAGTTTTTCACGCAGGAACAAAATTAGATGGCGAAAATGTCGTTACTAATGGAGGACGTGTACTTGCTGTGACATCATACGGAGATAATTTCCAGGAGGCCATAAAAAAATCTTACCAAAACATAGATAAACTAAGCTTTGATAAGATGTATTTTAGAAAAGATATCGGTTTCGATTTAATCTGAAAATAAATTGACAAGCCCTTTATAATTAAAGGGTTTGGTTTTTATTTTAAAAATGAATGAGCCGTTGTATCCTGATTTTCTGTTCCAGCGTTATCAAAAATACGTAATTGTTTAATCCAATAAACGATTGCGCATGCACAGATGATCATAAAAATCCAGTTAATAGTGTTTGCACCAAACCATGTAATCAATTCCAAACGACGTAAAAAGTCAAGAGGAGCAAACAAAATGTTAACGAATAAGTATTGTATTCCTTCAAAAAAAGCTGTCATAATTTTTTAAAATTATATGTTATTTATTGTTGTGTAATGCTTTGAAGATAAAATTCGGTTTATTGAATCTTTTTTCAACTCGTTCGGTTTTTCATTTTAAACAAGTAGTATCTTTACAATCACAAAAGTATAAAATATCCTTATGATAACAAGTGTTTTTAAAAAATCTACACCATTAAATTATTCCCTGGTTGTAATTTTAATACTGGTTTTCTTTTTTATGTATCAAATTCAGGAACCATCATGGATGAGTTCTTATTTTTTAATGTTTCAAAAAATAAGTTTATTCTGCTTTGTGCTGGCTTCTTTTTTCCTTATAAATTTTATCGTTAAAAAGAATGGGCTTAGTAAAGATAATGGATATGCGATATTATTCTATCTACTGCTGTTATTATTTTTCCCAACGATATTCAATAACGCAAATGTCATTTATGCTAATTTTTTTCTGTTGCTGGCGCTTCGCAGATTAATTTCTTTGCAATCTTTAAAATCTTCAAAAGAAAAAATATTTGATGCTTCTTTTTGGATTTTAGTGGCTACGTTATTTCAGTTTTGGTGTATTCTTTTCCTGATTTTGGTTTTTATATCCATTATTTTTCACGTTTCGAGGGATTATAGAAATTGGGTTTTGCCTTTTATTGCGCTTTTGGCTGTTGCTTTATTATTTTTAACGGTATCCTTGATTTTCAATTTTGATGCTGTAAAATTTATTCAGGACAGGGCATTTATCGATTTAAGGATTGATTATTTTAAAAATAATTATGAAAATGGGGCATTCTCAATTTATGTTGCAGTAGTTTTATTTTTTGTAGTTTCAATACTATCAACCTTGTCAAACAGACCGCAGATTGTCCATACTTCATACAAAAAAGTGGTTGCCTGTTTTTTTATAGCGATATTTGTTTTCATTCTTTCGCCAGACAAAAGCAATGATTTATTGTTGTTTAGTATTACTCCTTTGACCATTATGGCATCGAGTAGTGTTGAATATATGCAGCAAAAACTAAATAGGGAAATTACATTCTATGTCCTTATCTGCTGCAGTTTATTTACGTTTTTCTCTCAGCTATAATTTGTTTCCGTAAGCAAGATCACCGGCATCGCCAAGACCGGGAACAATATAATTTTTCTCGTTTAATTTTTCGTCCAGGGCAGCAATCCATAAATGACAGTTCTCAGGTAGATTTTTTTCAAGGTAGTCAACTCCTTCTGGTGCAGCAATAACAACTGCAATATGAATTTCCTTTGGAATAGCATTCTCAACTAATCTTTTATGAACTGCGACTATAGATTGGCCAGTTGCCAGCATTGGATCAAGAAGTAAAACTGTTTTATCGTTTAGGTTGGAAATTGCCTGATATTCAACTAAAATTTCAAACTCATCATCATTATTCGGGTGATGCCTGCTGGCCGAAACAAAGCTGTTTTCGGCATGGTCAAAATAATTTAAAAAACCGTTATGAAGCGGTAATCCAGCTCTTAAAATGGGACATAAAACCAAATCAGTTTCGATTTCAGTTGTTTTTTTTATACCAAGCGGAGTGTGAATTTCGACATTTTTATAAGGTAAAACCTTGCTCAGCTCATACGCCATAATTTCACCAATTCGTTCTATATTTCTCCGAAAACGCATACTATCGTTTTGAATATTTACGTTTCTGATTTGTGATAAGAAATGATTTAGTACACTATTATTTTCAGAGATATAATGGATTTTCATAATAAATTTTTAGAATTATCAATTGCTTATAACTGGAAATGAAAAATTAAAGGTTTTTTACCTCACTATAAAAGTATAAAAAGTATCTTTGTAACTCTAAAAATAAATACATGTTTTCAAAATTAGCATATTCAGTTTTCGAACAAAGTATCAAAGATTATCATGAGTTTGATAGTGTTGACCAACCAATAAACAATCCTTTCCCTAAGGATAAATTCGAGCATTTATTGTATTTGAAAAACTGGATTGATACTGTCCAATGGCATTATGAGGATATTATCCGTGATCCGCAAATTGATCCTGTAGCAGCTTTAACTTTAAAAAGAAAAATTGATGCCTCTAATCAGGAACGTACTGATATGGTGGAGTATATTGACAGCTACTTTTTACAAAAATACAGTCATATAAAAGCAAAAGACGGGGCAAAAATTAATTCTGAAAGCCCTGCCTGGGCATTTGACAGATTATCAATTTTGGCATTAAAAATTTATCACATGCATGAAGAAGCTACACGTGCTGAAGCCACGCAGGAACACAGAGATAAATGTCAGGAAAAATTAAATATTCTTTTAGAGCAAAGAACAGATTTATCCACAGCAATTGAAGAATTGTTGACGGATATCGAAAATGGAGAAAAATTTATGAAAGTGTACAAACAAATGAAAATGTACAACGACGATGAACTAAATCCGGTTTTATATCAAAATAAAAAATAATTTGGCAGAGTTGTCAAACAACAGAATCAAGCATATAGCCGTCATGAGACTATCCGCAATGGGAGATGTCGCCATGACGGTTCCTGTTTTACGCGCTTTTGTAAAACAATATCCAACAGTAAAACTGACTGTAATTTCGCGTCCATTTTTTAAACCTTTTTTTGAAGGAATTCCAAATATTGAGTTTTTTGCTTTTGATGAAAAAGAAAGTCACAAAGGATTTCCTGGACTTTTGAGATTATTCAGGGACTTGAAAAAACTTCAAATTGACGCTTTTGCAGATCTTCATAATGTTTTACGATCTAAGGTTGTGAGTTTACTTTTCGCTTTAAGCGGAAAAAAAGAGCAACCGTTGATAAAGGCCGTGAAGGAAAAAAAGAATTGACCCGTGCCGAAAATAAAATCTTCAAACAATTACCAACAATGTTTGAAAGGCACAAAAAAGTATTTGAAGAGCTGGGTTTTCCCTTAGATTTATCAAATCCTGAGTTTCCTGAAAAGGCTTTTTTACCTGCAGAAATTACAGATTTAATAGGAGAGGATTATCAAAAATTAATCGGAATCGCTCCTTTTGCACAATACGATTCTAAAGTTTACCCACTCGATTTAATGGAGGAAGTAATTTCAAAATTAGCCGAAAATAAAGATCAGACCATATTACTTTTTGGAGGCGGAAAGAAGGAAATTGAGATTTTAGATTCACTTTCAAAACCATTTGAAAATGTGATAAACGTAGCAGGAAAAATTAAATTTCAACAGGAATTACAATTGATAAGTAATCTGGATGTCATGCTTTCAATGGATTCCGGAAATGCACATATTGCTGCAATGCTGGGTGTAAAAGTGGTTACACTATGGGGGGCAACACATCCGTATGCTGGTTTTTTGCCATTTAACCAAAGTTTAAATAATGCCTTAACTTCGGATAGAAATCTATATCCAAAATTGCCTACTTCAGTTTATGGAAACAAAATTGTAGAAGGTTATGAAAATGCAATGCGTACAATTACTTCAGAATCTATAGTAAATCTTTTAAATTCATAAATACGCACTTTTTTAGTTAATAGACGTTAATAGTTGTATTTATTTTATCTGATATAAATAATTTTATCAATAATTTAACAAGTAGGTTTAAATACGTATTGTTAAATGAATTAATTTCGGCCGCTGTGAGTTACATCTTACAAAGCTGAAAGATATTAATGTTTAAATCAGAAACTGTCTATGCCAAAAATTACGGTAACAATTGCAATTTTGTTCTTATTCTCTTTTTCATCCTTTTCTCAAAAAACAAGTCTTTCAGGTATATTGATTGATGAAAGCGAAAATACTCCCATTTATAATTCTGTTGTTGCTTTACTGACTCCTAAAGACTCCATCTTATATAAATTTACCAGATCTGATAAAGAGGGTAAATTTAATATCCGGAATATAAAAACGGGAAACTATATCCTCATGACCACACACAGCCATTTTGCTGATTATCTGGATGCCATAATTCTTGAAGAGACTGAAAAGAATATGGGTACAATTGCTCTTATAAGTAAAATGAAACTATTAAAAGAGGTGATCATAAAAACAGGTTCCATTAGAGTTAAAGGCGATACCACAAGTTACAGGGCAAGTGATTTTAAAGTAGATGCTAATGCAAACGTTGAAGAATTGTTGAAAAAACTGCCAGGAATACAAGTTGATAAAAACGGCTCCATAAAAGCTATGGGCGAAACAGTAGAAAAGGTATTAGTTGATGGAGAAGAATTTTTTGGTGATGATCCAGGGATGGCAGTAAAAAATTTAAGGGCAGATGCAGTCAAAGAAGTACAGGTCTTTAATAAAAAAAGCGATCAGGCTGAGTTTACCGGAATAGACGATGGCGAAACAAAAAAAACAATTAACCTGAAATTAAAAGAGGATAAAAAGAAAGGTTATTTCGGTAAGGTTGATGCAGCGAATCAGCCATTTTCAGATGCCGACTCCCGGTACAATATCAATTCGATGTTTAGCAGTTTTAAAGGGAAGAGAAAATTATCAGCTTTTTTACTGAACGGAAATACGGGACAGGATGGACTAAGCTGGCAGGATAATGAAAGGTTTGGCGGACGAGATGATATATCTATGAATATGGATGAGGATGGAAATGTAAGTTATGAATGGACAGGCGGCAATAATGATGAAGAACCTTATGTGGATACCGAAAACGGTTTTATCAAAAATACTAATGCAGGATTGCAGTACAGCAACAAGTGGAATGACAAGCAGACTTTGAATTTGTCTCCTAAATATAATAAGCAAATTTATACTAACAATAAAAGTACATTTATACAACGCCAGGTCGGAGAAACTCAATTAAACGAAAATACTTCAACGGTGAGTAATGTAAACAGAGGCAACTTTAAGTTAAATGCTGTTTACGATGTAAAATTAGATTCTTTAAATTCTATAAAATTTACAGCCAAAACTAATTTTTATGATACTGAAAGCGATGAATTTACAAATGGTGAGACCAAAGGAAATGATGGATTAATAAAAAACAAACAGAGCAGAACTTTTATTACAGATTCAGATAAACAGTCTTTGAACGCAAATGTATTATTTAAGCATAAATTTGCTAAAGAACGTCGCACGATTTCACTAAATGGCAGCTGGAATAGGTTGCATACAAATTCAGATAATTTTTTGAAGTCTTTAAATGAAAGTTACAATGAAGGAATTATTTCTTCCAGCAATGATGTGGATCAAAATAAGATAGGAGAAAAAACGAGTCAAAATCTTTCATTAAATATAATTTACACAGAACCTCTTAGTAAAAGGTTTGCATTACAATTAGGATATCAGATTAGTCATAACACAGGTAAGAGTAATTATTTAACCTATGATTATTCCGATGACACAGGTAATTATGATTTGATTAATACCTCCTTGTCAAATCAGTTTAAACAAACAATAACAACAAATACACCTAATTTAAAGTTAAGCTATAATGCAAAAAAAATAAACTACAGTTTTGGAAGCGGTTTTGGTTTTACTTCATTTGATTTACAGGATCAAACTTTAAATAAACAATATAAGCGTCATTATACTAACTTTTTTCCAACAGCAAATTTTAATTATAAGTACAAAAGCAACAGTAACTTGCGTTTAAATTATCAGGGTGCAACTAAGCAGCCAACGATTGATCAGTTACAGCCTTTAAGAAACAATCAGGATTTCTTTAATCAGATTGTGGGTAATCCGGATTTGAAACAATCTTTCACAAACAGGATATCTATATTTCATAACACCTATAGTATTTTGACAGAATCGCAGTTTTATCAAAATATTTCTTTAAATATGACTTCGAATTTAATTTCTTATAACAAAGATATTGATCCTGAAAGTGCTAAAACAATTACCACGCCTATCAATACAAATGGTAATTTTTCTGGTAATTTTTATTTTGGATATGGATTTAAGATAAAGAAAATAGATTTGTATGTAAATCTGAATCCAAATTTGAATTATAACAAAACGGTACTTAGCATTAATAATAAAATCAGCAATTCTAATACTTTAAATTCAGGATTTGGAGTTTACCTGAACAAATTTAAAGAAAAAAAATATGAATTTAGTTTAGGTAATAACTTTTCAAATAATAGAAATACTACTTCTCAAAACGATGAGGTAAAATCATTCAACACTAATAATTTTAGCTTAGATATAGGAGTTTATTTTAGAGAAAAATGGAAAATTTCAACAGATTATAATTTATTCTCTCGTCAAAAAACGGTTGATTTTCAAACCAATCTCACCAATCAATTGTGGAATGCAAGACTGCAGCGCAATTTCAAAAATGATGAGTTCACAGCTTATATCATGGTTAGGGATATTTTGAATCAGAATATAGGAATTAGAAGATACGTCTATGAAAATACAATTGGGGAAGAACAAAATGACAGATTGAAAAGATATGCAATGGTAGGTTTTACCTGGAATTTTAAAAACAAGGACGTACAGGCAAAAAAATAATTAGATGCTGCTCAGTAAAAAGGACGAACAGCACAATATAAAAAATAAACCACAGGATTATGAAATCATTACTTTTTTTATTGCAGCCTTAATGTTAACGAATACATCAAAAGCACAGCAATTTGTAGATAAGGCAGTAATTGAATATGAAGTAAATACCAACCTCAAAAAAACAATGAGTAATGATAGCTGGGATGAGATGATGAAAGAAAATCTTTCTGATTTAAAAGTCTCCTATTTTACCTATACTTTTGCTGACAATAAAAGCATTTATAAATTTGAAAGATGGAGTCCGAAAACAAGAATACCAAAATATTTAAAAGATCAAGATGAAGAAAATATATGGTTTCATGATTTTACATCAAGAAAAATGACGATGCAAAAACAAATAGTAGGAACTAATTTTGTAATAGCAGACAGTATACAAAATATAGAATGGCAAATTACAAACGAACACAGGGAAATAGCGGGCTATAATTGCCGTAAAGCAATAGGAAAAAGGCCTGATGGCGTATATGTGTTTGCCTTTTACACAGATAACATTACCATCTCCGGCGGGCCATGTTCTATAAATGGTTTGCCAGGCATGATCTTAGGACTTACAATACCAAGATTATACACTTCATTTATGGCTGTGAAAGTAAATTTACAACTGACAAACACATCTGATATTAAGCCACTTTCGGATAAAAAAATGTATGATTTAACAGGATTAAAATCGCTTTTGGAAGAAAAAACAAAAGACTGGTTCAGCTATGGAGAGGATAAAGAAGAAAATAAGAAAAGAAAGGAAATGTTTTTTTGGAATGCTTTTTTATAAATATAATTCTGAACTTAAAAAGTAAATATAAAGTTTGCTTTAGATATTCACTTTCAGAACCATTCGAACACCCTTAAGCAAGACTTTTACCCATTTGATAAAGTTTAGATAATGCCTTAACTTCCGATAGAAATCAATATCTAAATGGTCTACTTCAGTTTATGGAAATAAAATTGCTGAAGGGTTACGAAGATGAAGATACAATGAGAAATATTTCTCAAGCAAAAATCGTCGAAAAAAGATAAAGAATCTATTTCTATAAACTTAGAAAAAGATACCCCAATACTTTCTTTTTGTTTTTATCGACAACAATTTCTACAAAATGATTTTCTTGTTCTGTAGCCAGTAAAATGTGCTCAAAATCTTCGGTTGAATTTCTGTAAACTTTATGCACCAGTTCAGATTCTTTTATTTTTTTAGATAAAATTTTAGCCGCTTTTAATTCACTTACATACGGCCAAATATTGAAAAAACTATCAGAGGCTGCTATTTCTTTCATTCCTCCAATAATTGAAGAATTATACTTTTCTGGTGAAAGTAGTTTAGGAGCTTTTTTTCTTTCCTTTTTTTAATTATGAAGTAAATACAAACGAAAGAAGTTAATACAAAAAGTAAAATAAAAGTTAGGCGAAGATAATGATGTGTTGCCATGATATTTAATGTTAAATGTGTGACAATTAAATGAAGGCTTACAAAATCTATCATCAAAGATAAAAAATGTATCAGTCTTGTAGATTCTACTAATTTACTAAATTCTAGGCATATATTTTAAAAATCTTCAAAAATATTAATGCCATTTTTGATAGTTTTAAATTGAAAATTATACTTTAGAAAATACAATCAAATAAATAATTCCAACTTCAGTTTACGTAAGCAAAATGGTGGAAGGTTATGAAGAATGTAATGCGAATGATTTTGCCATCAGCAGTGATACAAAAAATGGGTTTATGGCCCAGGAGTTTTTCTCAGATTTTTAAAATCATCAACCGTATTGTTTCCAATATTAAAACCAAAAGAATATTTGCGGGTTGTAATTATAGCATTTCCGTTTAGATAAGCAGGTTTATAAACATCAGGCATGCTTTTTATTATTTGTTCAAGCTCGTTGCAAATTTCGGCATTAGGAGCAAATGCTTTTACATTTATGATTTTACCTTTATCATCTATTTGAAACGAAAAACGGACGTTGATGACACCCTTAAGTTTTGTTTTATTTCGGATAGTTCTTTTAAAATTATTAACTACAAGATTTTTAATGCTTTGATTCATACAATCAATTAACTCATTTGAATTTGATGATTCACAGTTCTTATCAAAAACAGGTGGTGTATGCACAAACGGTTTATCGTTAGACACAATTATATTTTTGTTAAATCTATTAATTATTAAAGGATAACTGTACGAATCTATTGCATTTACAGGTTCTATATTTAATTTTTCAAATGGAAATTTTTTGAAAATCCCAATAAGTTTATCATTAAGTTCTGACGTATAGGCATTGGTTCTAAAATTTATTGGCTTACCTTTTTTGTCAATATTGAAATAGATACTAATAGAACCTTTTAGGAGAAGAATTTTATCAAGCTCTTCGACACTTATATATTTTTTAAAATGAAGTGCTAATTCGGTATTTGGGTTTAATAATTCGTTACTTATATTTAAAATATTTTCTTGATATTGATTCACTTCCTCTTTATATTTTTCATTGTCAGATTCTATTTCAAGAGAAATGGTTTTTTCATAAACAAAGCTGGTTGGATTACCATTAAGCGTTGCTGGAATTTTGGCTTTTGGAAAGACTGCTACTACTCGATTTAATTCTTTGGTCAAACTATCTGTTGGGGCTTTACAATTTACTTGATCAATCTCACCTTTTTCGTTTACTGAGAATTTTACATGTAAATTTAATGATCCTAATATTTTTGCTTTTTTAATTTCGACTGGTGAAATATTATTTGCTACATGTTCAGAAATTTTCTTTAGCAGGCAGTTGGATAGTTTTGTTTTATTTACAGCAGATTCACATCCTTCAAAAACAGGCAGTTTATCAAAGACAACATTTGTGCTGCAATTAATAATCATTTTATCTCCTTCTGTGGAAAGAATTTGTAGCGTATAAGTGTTCAGTTGATTTTTTTCGGGAATATTTAAATCTTCAACATTGTAATTTATAAAGGCTTCACGAATGTTTTTGTTTAATTCTGAGTATGGCGAATTGACAATAATATTGGTTACTTTATTTTTCGGGTCAATTTTAAAAGTCAGATAAACGAATTTTTTGTTTTTTATTGTATCGCTAATTTTATAATGGCTAAGTAAATCAGAATGCATTCTTTTTGAAAAATATTTAGAAAGAGTATTGTTTTTATTAGGATTTGCATAAAAAGAAAATTCCTCATACTTATTAATAAAGGTCTGATATTCGTTTTGAGAAAAACTAGTTGTAGAATAGATAAATAAAAATATAAACAAAAAGTATTTCATAAAGTTAATTATTTAGAGGCATAAATGTATGAAATCACTTTGTAATTTTGTTTCGTATAAATTTAAAATTTGTTATTAAACGTGGAAAAAAAATTCCAAATTCCAATTATAAGTTGGAATTTGGAATTTATAATTTTTTGGAAACTTCAATGATTATACATCATCAAAATCCACGTAAATAGTTTCAGAAGTTGGATGCGCCTGACAGCTAAGTACCAAACCATCAGCAATTTCTTTATCCGTTAAGATTGAGTTTTTTGTCATTTCGGCACTACCCTGTGTTATACGGCAAAGACAGCTGCTGCAAATTCCGCCCTGGCAGGAATATGGAGCATCGATGCCCTGTTTTAAGGCTGCATCCAGAATGGTTTGTTTTTGAGACATTTCAAAAGTAACTTCATCATCATCAACCAAAACAGTGATTTTTGTATGTCCTTCTAATGAAGTTTTGATTTCATTTTCCTGCGAAGAAGAGGTAAAAAGTTCAAATTTAATAGCGGAGTCTTTTACGTTCTTTTCTTTTAAAATTCCGGAAACTGTATTGATCATTTCTTCCGGGCCACACAAATAAAACTTATCAAATTCCAGTTCCTTGTGTTTGTTGTTCAGTACAAAATTTACCGCCGATTTATCGATTCTTCCAAACAAAGCATTTTCGGCTTTAGCCTGACTAAATACATAATGTACAAATAAACGTCCTACGTATTGCAATTGTAAATCGTGAAGTTCCTGGTAGAAAATAGTTTCTTCAGGAGTTTTGTTTCCGTAAACCAATACAAAAGTACTTTTTGGTTCGCTTTTTAAAACCGACTTTATAATCGAAAGTACAGGAGTAATTCCGCTTCCGGCAACAAAAGCTGCGTAGTTTTTTTGTTTTTCAGCATCCGGTTCAAAAGTAAATTTTCCTTCAGGATGACCCACTTCAAGAACATCTCCTGCTTTTAATTTGGTATTGGCAAATTGCGAGAAAAGACCATTTTTAACCGCCTTTACGGCGATTCGTAATTCACCGCTTTCAGGTCCTGAGCAAATGGAGTAAGCACGACGAATTTCCTGATTGTCAAGGGTTAATTTTAAGTTTATATATTGTCCGGCAATAAATTTATAGTCTGGTTTTAGTTCTTCGGGAACATTAAAAAGGATGGAAACAGCATCGGTAGTTTCGCGTTTTACCTCTTTAATTATGAGTTTTAAGAATGAAGGCATGATATGATATTTTATGCAAAAGTAGCAAACAGCAGTTAATTGAAAGGTACTAAACTATTTTTTTTAACTTTTTTTGTAACGTTTCGCTAAATTTGATCTCTTACTACAAAACTGAAAACCAAACAACCATGATTAAAAAGTTTATTTATCTTGAATGGAAGGCCTTTACCAGATCAGCGTCTTTTGGTGCAAATCTGGCAATGAAAATTTTGATAGGTTTTTTGATGGTTTATTTTTCCCTTATTTTTATCGGAATGGGAGTGGGATCATTTTATATCCTAAAGAAAATGAATCTTGAACCCCTGTCAACCATCAACAAATTTTTAATTTATTATTTTTTATTTGATTTAGTTGTTCGTTTGCTGATGCAGGCGATTCCGGTATTGAATATTAAACCGTTACTTGTTCTGCCCTTTAAAAAACCTACAATTGTCCATTTCTCCCTGGGCAAAACAGTACTATCATTTTTTAACTGGGCGCATGCACTCTTTTTTGTTCCTTTCTCTATTGTACTGATTATTGAAGGTTATGATGTTGCGGGTATTCTTTGTTGGCTGATAGCAGCTTTTTCGATTGTTTATATTAATAATTTTTTGAATATTATTTTGAATAATATCGATAAATTATTTGTCCTTTTTCTGGGAATTGCCATGGCTTTAGGAGCTGCACAATATTATAAATTATTTGATATTACTGCTTTTACAGGGCCTGTTTTTCAGGAATTTTATGAAACGAAAGGTTTGTTTTTGACTCCTGTTCTTGTTTTAACAGGTCTATATTTTTTTACATTCAGATATTTTAAGAATAATTTATTTCTGGATGCCGGGCTTTCTAAAAAAGAGGATATCGCTAAAACTGAAAACCTTGCCTGGCTCAATCAGTTTGGAACTTTAGGAACGTTTCTTAAAAATGATATTAAACTTATCAAAAGAAATAAAAGATCGAAAACAACCATTTTCATGAGTGTTCTGTTTTTGTTTTACGGATTGATCTTTTTTGGAAATACACATCAGCCTGCGATCATGCATATTTTTGCCGGAATATTTGTTTCGGGCGGTTTTTTATTTGTTTTCGGACAGTTTGTGCCAAGTTGGGATAGTTCGTATTATCAATTGATGATGACCCAAAATATTCCGTATCGCGGGTATATCACTTCAAAATGGTGGCTGATTGTTATTGCAACTTTTATCTCTACAATCTTAGCATCATTCTATCTATTTTACGGACTGGAAATTTATCTGACTATTGTGGCTGGAGCAATTTATAATATTGGAGTCAATTCACATTTAGTACTTCTTGGAGGCGCATTTACTAAAACGCCAATTGACCTAAGTAATGCCGGAGGTGCTTTTGGAGATAAAAAAGCATTTAATATAAGTGCTATGTTACTGACGCTGCCAAAATTATTGCTTCCACTATTATTGTATTGGATAGGGCTTCACTTCGGGGATAAAACATTAGGACTTACTTTGGTTGCAGGGGCAGGCGTATTAGGTTTTGTGTTTAGAAATACCGTTTTTTCTATCATTGAAAAAAGATATAAAATAGAGAAATACAGTACAATCAGTGCTTACAAACAAAAAAATTAAATTAGTCAATTTGAAAAAATGTGTCAATTATATATTGAAATAATTGACGGGTTTTAAACTAAAAAATTTAAAATAAAAGAACCATGATACAAGTAAATCAACTTTCAAAAATATACAACGGAACTACAGTTTTAAATATAAATAATTTAGAAATTCCAAAAGGCCAGAGTTTTGGATTAGTGGGAAATAACGGAGCAGGAAAAACTACTTTTTTCAGTTTGCTATTAGACCTGATTCAGCCTTCAACTGGGAAGATTACCAGTAACAACATTCAGGTGAATACAAACGAAAACTGGAAATCATTTACAGGTTCATTTTTAGATGAGAGTTTCCTGATAGGTTATTTAACTCCAGAGGAATATTTCTATTTTATCGGAGATTTGCGCAATCAGAATAAAGCAGATGTTGATGCGTTATTGGCACAGCACGAAGAATTTTTTAATGGAGAAATTCTTAAAAATAAAAAATACCTGCGTGATTTATCCAAAGGAAACCAGAAGAAGGTTGGAATCATTGCCACACTTATTGGCAATCCTGAAGTGATTATTCTGGACGAGCCTTTTGCCAATTTAGATCCGACAACTGTTAGCCGATTAAAAAAAATTATAAAAGAGCTGGCCGACAATCCAAATATTACCGTTCTCGTTTCCAGCCATGATTTACAACATACTGTTGAGGTTTGTGACAGAATTGTAGCGTTGAACAAAGGTGAAATTGTAAAAGATATTCAAACCTCAAAAGAGACACTACAGGAGCTGGAATCGTTTTTTGCGGTTTAAATTTCTATATTTCAAAAAGAAGCGTATTTTTACCGGTCTTATACTAAAAAACCTTTTTAGAAGTTAATTGATTTAAACTCTTTTCTATTGAAAAAGAATACGCTAAAATATAGTTTTCTATTTGTTTTTATATTTTTTTTGATAGCCTGTTCTACCAAAAGAAACACTTTTTTGGCCAGGAATTCTCATGCTTTAAGTACAAAGTATAATATTTTATATAACGGAGGAATTGCTTTAGATAAAGGGGTGGCAACAATAAAAGGCAATGATCAGGATAATTTTTGGGAAATGTTGCCAATTGAAAAAATGCAAATCAATGAGGATATTTCTGAGAAAGAAAAAACAAAAAATCCCGATTTTGAATTAGCCGAAACCAAAGCGACAAAAGCGATTCAGAAACATTCGATGAATATTGGAGGAAGAGAGAAAAACACCCAGATTGATGAAGCCTATTTAATGCTCGGAAAAGCACGATATTATGACCAGCGTTTCATTCCAGCGCTTGAAGCATTCAATTATATTTTATACAAATATCCTAACAGCAGTAATATTTATACCGCTAAAATCTGGCGCGAAAAAACCAATATGCGTTTAGGAAACGACGCCATTGCGATAAAAAATATCAAGCTTTTATTGAAAAACACAGATTTAAAAAAACAGACATTTTCTGATGCAAATGCTTTGCTGGCAGAGGCTTTTTTAAATCTGGAACAAAAAGACAGCGCCGTTACCAGACTTAAGGTAGCTGAAAAGTTTTCAAGAATAAACGAAGACAAAGCCCGTTATCGTTTTATTCTGGGTCAGATGTATCAGGAAGCAGAAAAAACGGACAGCGCCATTTATTTTTACAACAGCGTAATCGATATGAACCGTAAGGCTGACCGAAAATATATGATGCAGGCTTATGCCAAAAAAGCACAAATGTTTGATTATGAAAGTGGTAATGATACCCTGTTTTTAAAGACCTATAATAAGCTGGTTAATGATCGGGAGAACAGACCTTATTATGACATCCTGTTTTTTGAAATGGGCGTTTATTATGATAAAAAGAAACAGCAGAAAAATGCACTGGAATTTTATAATAAATCCTTAGCGAGGAAGTCTAAAGACTCCTATTTGGTAGCTTCAACATACAGAAACATAGGAAATATGTATTTTAAAGCTACAGATTATACAATGGCTGCCAAATATTATGATAGTACATTAGTAAAATTAAACCCCAAAACGAGAGAATTTGCTTTTATCGAAAAAAACCGAAAAAACTTAGATAACGTTATCAAATACGAGGCAATTGCAAAACGTAATGATAGTATCATTAAAATCAAAGCCTTACCGGATACCGAAAGAAAAGCTTATTTCGAAAATTATATTGCAGAGTTAAAAAAGAAAGATGAGGCAAAACGAATTTTAGAAGAAAAGGAGAAAGAACGATTAGCAAATATTGAACAAAACTCAAATTCTAACAATACGCCAGAAGTTGTAAATCCTCAGTCAGCAGCAAATAATTCGCCTGTGGCTATGCCCGGAGCTTTCAATCCGCCATCCGGAAATGATGTTGCTAGTGCTTTTTATTTCTACAATCCATCAACAGTTGTCTATGGAAAATTACAGTTCAAAAAAATGTGGGGCAACAGAGCATTAAAAGGAAACTGGAGATTATCTGCTTCAAAGTCAAATGACAATACAGCATTGACAGATTCAATAAGTATGAAACAGGATTCCATAAATGCTTTGAAGGATTTAATAGTTGTCGAAAAATATACAACAGATTTTTACGAAAAACAACTTCCCACAACTCAGGTTGCCATGGATAGTATTGGAAAAGAACGAAATTTTGCCTACTATCAATTAGGATTAATTTATAAAGAAAAATTTAAGGAATACGATTTGGCCAGCGGTAAATTTGAGCAATTGCTTCGTAATAATCCCGAAGAAAAATGGATTTTACCATCGATGTACAATTTGTATAAAATTTATCAGATTACAAATCCTGCAAGGGCTGAAAGGATAAAGTCTGATATTACTGCCAATTATCCAAATTCACGATATGCCCAAATTTTAAACAATACAAATCCTGAAAATGGCTCAAATTTATCACCTGAAAAAGAATATGAAAAATGGTATAAATTATTTCAGGAGGAACAGTTTGATGTAGTGCTGGATAACATTGATAATTTAATAAATCAATATTCAGGAGATGAGATTGTTTCAAAATTTGAATTGTTAAAAGCAAATACACTAGGAAAAGTGAATGGTTTGGCAGCCTATAAAAAAAGCATGGAAGAAGTTGCTGATAATTACCCAAATAGTGAAGAAGGCAAAACTGCACGTGAAAATTTAGA
This sequence comes from Flavobacterium gyeonganense, assembly GCF_029625295.1. Taxonomy (NCBI): domain Bacteria; kingdom Pseudomonadati; phylum Bacteroidota; class Flavobacteriia; order Flavobacteriales; family Flavobacteriaceae; genus Flavobacterium; species Flavobacterium gyeonganense. The sequence continues at coordinate 2,174,211 of NZ_CP121112.1, forward strand.
AAAGCAAATCCCAACACTTGAAAAACTTGATTTTACAACAGATGGAAAAAGCTGGAAGATTTTATATTTAGTGGATAGAAATGATACTAAAACAGTCAAAAAAATTGAAGAAGCGATTAAGGTTTTTTTATTAATTGAAAATTTTGAAAGATTGACCACTTCTTTTGATAAATATAATAAGACTCAAAGCTTTTTTGCTATTCACGGTATAAAATCTGAAGCTTATGCCAGAGATGTTGCAGGAGTTTTGAGAGATGATGAAAAATATAAAATTTCACATCCGTTCATTATTATTTCAAGTGAAAATTACAAAATAGTTCAGATGAAGAAAAATCTTCAGAATTACTTAGCACCAAAAACTCCATAATCATGTTTGAAAAAGCAAAAAAAAACGGTACAGAACTTTTAGGAAAAACTAACAGAATCGTGGAAGGAACTTCTATTATAGGAGATATAGTTTCCAAAGCCGATTTCAGACTCGATGGAGAATTGATTGGGAATTTTACTTCACAGGGAAAATTAGTAATCGGGTCGTCGGGCGTTATAAAAGGCGACATCATTTGCCATAACGCAGACATCGAAGGAGAATTTCAGGGCAAACTAAAAGTTTTAGAAGTCCTTAATATAAAAGCCACCGCACGGATTCATGGAGAAGTAGCGGTTGGAAAATTGTCTATTGAACCCGGAGCTGACTTTACAGCAACTTGTACAATGCTCGCTCATTCAAATCAGGTAATAATGCTAGAAGATGGAAAAGGATCCGAATAACAATAAAAGAAACAAATGGCTGGCTCTCATAAATATTCCTTTTCAAATGGGGGTCATCATTATTTTTTTCTCTTATTTTGGAACCTGGCTTGATGAAAATCATCCAAGCCCTAAATTAGAGTACAATACTATTTTTGTAATGATTGGCGTAGGGCTTGCATTATATAATGTCATTCGTCAGGTTAATGATATTAATAAAACGAAGTAATTTTATTTGTTACTGCTCCTTAAATAAAAGTTGCATCTTTACATAAAATTATTTCAAATGCTTTTAAAAAATTACAAACCTTTTTTTCATTTATTTTTATTCACTGTAGCAGGATATATATTGCATAAATCGGCTTTATTTTTTTAGAAATAAACACAGAAAGTTTTCATTATGGTGTTGAATTTCTGTACCTGATTTTTTTCGCATCAACCGTGATATTATACCTTATATTATTAATAGTAAAAAAGAAGAATTTTCAAATCGTTGGAATGGTTTTCTTATTTGGAACTTTTACGCAAATGTTATTAGGTTATTTAATTCTGCAGCCGATTCTAAAAAACAATTTTGAATCAACAGATGTTGAAAAACTCAGTTTTTTTATAACATTTATTTTGTTTTTGTTATTTCAGACGCTTTTAACTGTCGGATTATTAAATAAAAAGCTTTAAAACAGCAATTCTGTATAATAAGGTTCAAAAATTATTTTTTATATCCTTTTTAATATTAATAAAAAATGTACCTTTGCACCAAATTTTAGAAACGTAAAAAAATAAGATTTTCCACGATATGGTGATTTCAAACAAACCACTCAGATTTATTCTTGCAGCTTTTGTAGCTTCTCTTCCAATTATGGGTTTTGCGAACCCGGAGAATGACTCAACTCATGTTCAAACTGAAACAGCTCACGAAGAAAAAGTAGTTTCGCACAATGCTCACGAAGAAGGAGAACATGTAGCTCTTGATCCAAAGGCAAAAGTGGATTCTTTTATTGATCACCACTTGCAGGATTCTCATGATTTCGTTTTCTTTTCAGATGAAAAAGAGAATAAACATTATGGTTTTCCATTACCAGTTATACTTATCGATGGAGGTTTGAAAGTTTTCTCTTCTTCAAAATTACACCACGGAGAAGAAGTTGCAGAAGTTGATGGTAACTACTATAAATTGGTTCATGGTAAAATTTACAAAACAGATGCTGCCGGAACAATCAACTTTGATGAGCATGGCCATCCATCTAACGAAAAACCATTAGATTTTTCAATTACTAAAAATGTGGTTTCAATGCTTTTCGTATCAATATTATTATTCTTAATGTTTACCGGATTAGCAAAATCATATAAAAAAGGACCAATCCCAACCGGATTTGGCAGAGTTTTAGAACCACTTATTATTTTCATCAGAGACGAAATTGCTGTTCCAAATATTGGAGAGAAAAAATACCGTAAATATATGGGTTACCTATTAACTGTATTTTTCTTTGTTTGGTTATTAAACTTATTAGGAATGACTCCTCTTGGAATCAACGTTACAGGAAATATTGCAATTACAGTTTGTCTTGCAGCATTTACTTTCATTATTACTCAATTCAGTGCTAACAAAGACTATTGGGGACATATTTTCTGGATGCCTGGAGTACCAGTTCCAATGAAAATCATTTTAGCTCCAATCGAGGTTTTAGGAACATTAACAAAACCATTTGCATTATTAATCCGTTTGTATGCAAACATTACTGCAGGTCACGTAGTAATTATGAGTTTGATCGCTATGATTTTCGTAGGTAAAAATTTGGCAGCAGATTTGCCAATCTCTTTAGGATTAACACTATTTATTTCGGTAATTGAAGTTTTAGTTGCATTTTTACAGGCTTTCATTTTTACAATGTTATCATCGTTGTTTATTGGTATGGCAGTTCAGGATCATGATCATGCACATCATCACGAAGATGAAACTGCAATCATTTAATTTAGAAGTTTAATTTTATATATAAATACTTATGGGAACAATTCCAACTTTAGTAGGTGCTGGTTTAGTAGTAATTGGTGCAGGTTTAGGTTTAGGTAAAATCGGTGGATCTGCTATGGACGCAATTGCTCGTCAGCCAGAAGCTGCTGGTAAAATCCAAACTGCGATGATTATTATCGCTGCTTTATTAGAAGGTTTAGCATTCGCTGCTTTAATCTTAGGAAAAAACTAATAAAGGAAAAAATAACAGCATCTTTAACGGTTGGTTAAAGATGTTGTTACTTTAAAAAGAAATTAAATATTTAATATAGTTATATAAAATGGATAAGTTAATTAACGATTTTTCATTCGGATTATTCTTCTGGCAGGCTTTAATCTTGTTAGTATTGATTTTGCTTTTAGTAAAATTTGCCTGGAAACCAATTATGGAATCTATTACTGCAAGAGAAGAAGGTATTAAAAATGCATTGCTTTCTGCTGAAAACGCAAAGAGAGAAATGGAAAATTTACAGGCTGACAATCAAAGAATTTTGAATGAAGCTCGTGCAGAACGTGATGCAATGCTAAAAGAAGCTCGCGAGATGAAAGAGAAAATGATTGCTGATTCTAAAAACGAAGCACAAGAAGCTGGTCAAAAAATGATTGAGCAGGCAAAAGCGGCTATTCAAAGTGAAAAAAATGCTGCTATGGCTGAAGTAAAAGCTCAGGTTTCTACTTTATCATTGACAATTGCTGAAAAATTATTGAAAGAAGAATTATCTAATAAAGAATCTCAAACTAAATTAGTTGAGAAATTGTTAGGTGATGTAAAGTTAAACTAAGATTATGGCAAGTACAAGAGCAGCAATTCGTTATGCAAAAGCAATTCTGGACTTAGCAAACTCTAAAGGTGTTGCCGAAGCTGTTAATAACGATATGAAATCAATTGCTAATGCAATTGAAACAAATATAGAATTGAGCAACTTTATTCAAAACCCAACAACAACAGTTGAAGTGAAGGAGAGTGCTCTTTTGGAAGTTTTTGCAAATGTAAATGATGTAACCAAAGGTTTATTTCGTTTATTATTCGAAAACAAAAGATTTGAAATTCTGGATGCAATTGCATTAGAATATAATAAGTTATTTGACGAAGGCAACGGAATAGAAGTAGCAAAAGTTACGACAGCAATCCCAATGGATGCTGCTTTAGAAGCTAAAGTTTTAGCTAAAGTTGCAACTTTATCAGATAAGAAAATAACAATTGAAAATGTAGTAGATCCAGCAATTATTGGAGGATTTATTTTAAGAATAGGTGATCAGCAATATAACGCTTCAGTTGCAAACAGATTACAAGTATTAAAGAGAGAGTTAAGTAATTAGTTTTTATAACACAAAAAGTGTCTAAATTATAAATTAAGATGGCGGAAATCAAACCTGCTGAAATTTCAGCAATATTAAGAAAGCAAGTAGAAGGTTTTGAATCTGGTGCTACGCTAGAGGAAGTAGGAACAGTACTTCAGGTTGGGGATGGTATTGCTCGTGTTTACGGGTTATCTAATGTACAATATGGTGAGTTGGTTGAATTTGAAAACGGACTTGAAGCTATTGTATTGAACCTTGAAGAAGACAACGTAGGTGTGGTACTTTTAGGACCATCAACTGGTATCAAAGAAGGATCAACAGCAAAAAGAACCCAACGTATTGCTTCTCTTAAAGTAGGTGAGCAAATGGTAGGACGTGTAGTAAACACTCTTGGTTTTCCAATTGATGGAAAAGGGCCAATTGGTGGAGATTTATACGAAATGCCTTTGGAAAGAAAAGCACCTGGTGTAATTTTCCGTCAGCCGGTAACTGAGCCATTACAAACTGGAGTTAAAGCAGTAGATGCTATGATCCCGGTTGGACGTGGTCAGCGTGAGCTTGTAATCGGTGACCGTCAAACAGGTAAATCAACTGTTTGTATCGATACAATCTTAAATCAAAAAGAATTTTACGATGCAGGAAAACCTGTATTTTGTATATATGTTGCAATTGGACAAAAAGCTTCAACTGTAGCAGGAATCGCTAAAATGTTAGAAGAAAAAGGAGCAATGGCTTATACAGTTATCGTTGCTGCTAATGCTTCTGATCCAGCTCCAATGCAGGTTTACGCTCCATTCGCTGGTGCTGCAATTGGAGAGTACTTTAGAGACTCAGGCCGTCCGGCTCTTATCGTTTATGATGATTTATCTAAACAAGCTGTTGCTTACCGTGAGGTTTCTCTTTTATTAAGAAGACCACCGGGACGTGAAGCTTATCCTGGAGACGTTTTCTACTTACACTCTCGTTTATTAGAGCGTGCTTGTAAAGTGATTGCTGATGATGGTATCGCTAAAAACATGAACGATTTACCAGATTCTATTAAGTCTATCGTAAAAGGAGGTGGTTCTTTAACTGCATTGCCAATTATCGAAACTCAGGCTGGTGACGTTTCTGCATATATCCCAACAAATGTAATCTCTATTACAGATGGTCAGATTTTCCTTGATGGAGATTTGTTCAACTCAGGGGTTCGTCCGGCAATTAACGTAGGTATCTCTGTATCTCGTGTTGGAGGTAATGCTCAGATTAAATCAATGAAAAAAGTTTCAGGAACTTTAAAATTAGACCAGGCTCAATTCCGTGAATTAGAAGCTTTCGCTAAATTTGGTTCTGACCTTGATTCTGTTACTTTAAATGTAATTGAAAAAGGAAAAAGAAATGTTGAAATCTTAAAGCAAGGTTTAAATGATCCTTATCCTGTGGAAAACCAGGTTGCGATTATTTATGCAGGATCTAAAAACTTATTGAAAAATGTTCCTGTAAATAAAGTAAAAGAATTTGAAGCAGATTTCATCTCTTACTTAAACAGTAAACATAAAGATACGCTTAACGCATTGAAAGCTGGTAAATTAGATGACAACATTACTGATGTTATTGAAAAAGCAGCAAAAGAAGTTTCAGCAAAATATAACTAATTAGATAATTGGTAAATTAGATAATTAGAAAATGAACCAACATTATTCTAATTATCTAATTTTCAAATTGTCACATTTTCTAATTAATAGATGGCAAATTTAAAGGAAATCCGTAATAGAATTACTTCCGTTTCATCGACGATGCAAATTACATCGGCTATGAAAATGGTTTCTGCTGCAAAGCTTAAGAAAGCACAAGATGCAATCACTGCAATGCGCCCTTATGCCGAGAAATTAACAGAGTTACTGCAAAATCTTTCTGCTACACTTGATGGTGAAGTTGGAGGAGATTACACAGCACAACGTGAAGTAAAAAAAGTATTGCTTGTAGCAATAACTTCTAACAGAGGTTTATGTGGTGCATTCAATTCAAATGTTATTAAAGAAATCAAAAACCGTACTGAATTTTACGCTGGTAAACAAGTTGATGTTTTTCCTATTGGGAAAAAAGGAAACGATGTTTTGGCTAAAACGCATAAAGTTCATGGTCATCATAATGCGATTTTTGACCATTTAACTTTTGATAATGTTGCCGCAATTGCAGATAATTTAACTGAAAGATTCTTATCTGGAGAGTACGATAGAATTGAATTGGTTTACAATCAGTTTAAAAATGCTGCAACTCAAATTGTTCAGGTCGAACAGTTTTTGCCTTTAGCTCCAATTAAATCTGACGAATCAGTTTCTGCAGGAGATTACATTTTCGAACCTTCCAAAGAAGAAATTGTTTTGACTTTGATTCCAAAATCATTAAAAACACAATTATACAAAGGTATTCGTGATTCTTTTGCTTCAGAGCATGGAGCACGTATGACAGCTATGCACAAAGCAACTGATAATGCCACTGAATTGAGAAATCAATTGAAATTGACTTATAATAAAGCACGTCAGGCTGCTATTACTAACGAAATTTTAGAGATTGTTGGTGGTGCAGAGGCATTAAATGGATAATGAATATATTCAAATTATATATAAAAAAAAGAGCCTACAATCAAATGCAGGCTCTTTTTTTGTATTTAAGAATTCCCCATTATTCTTAAATTAGATTTTAAAATGGTGATTCTGGAGAATTCTTTTCCCCAAGAATCATTACCATTTTAAAGAGTTCAAGTGGATTTAACACACTTTGCTTTGTTTTTATGGGAACAAACTAGCTTTATTAATCCCATTGCTCACTTTTTAAAGGGTTATATTCAGCTCTTACAATCCCTGTGCTTTGTTTTTATGGGAACAAACTAGCTTTATCAACCCGATGCTTACTTTTTTAGAGGGTTGTATTTCAGCTCTTACAATCCCTGTGCTTTGTTTTTTTATGGGAACAAACTAGCTTTATCAACCCGATGCTTACTTTTTTTAGAGGGTTGTATTTCAGCTCTTACAATCCCTGTGCTTTGTTTTTTATGGGAACAAATAGCTTTATCAACCCAATGCTTACTTTTTTTAGAGGGTTGTATTTCAGCTCTTACAATCCCTGTGCTTTGTTTTTACGGGAACAAACTAGCTTTATCAACCCAATGCTTACTTTTTTAGAGGGTTGTATTTCAGCTCTTACAATCCCTGTGCTTTGTTTTTACGGGAACAAGTTAGCTTTATCAACCCAGTGCTTACTTTTTTAGAGGGTTGTATTTCAGCTCTTACAATCCCTGTGCTTTGTTTTTACGGGAACAAGTTAGCTTTATTAATCCCGATGCTTTGTTTTTTTAAGGGTTACCCATTAGCTTTAATCAATCCCGTGCTTTGTTTTTAGGGTACAAATAGCTAAATTATCCCAAGCTCTGTTTTTTTACAGGTTACATATCAGCTGTATCAATCCTACTTATGCTTTGTTTTTAGGGTACAAAATAGCTTCATCAACCCGATGCTTTGTTTTTTTGAGGGTTACATATCAGCTGTATCAGTCCCTTATTTTTTATAAAAAGATTTACCTTTTTAGTATTACAAATATTTGATTATATTATTAGAACCACAATACCCAGATTTAGTGATTTTTCAATTTTGTTATTTATATTAATTATAGTATTTTAAGTAATTGATTTTCTATATTTTATATTCGTTTTCCATTTTATTTATGTAGGGATATATTATATAATAGAGATTTGGCAGAATACTTTTTTTGAAAATTATCGCAAATTTTAATTATAAATGATAGTAAACAAAGTTTGTTCTTATGGATTTGATTGAACTTAAAATAAAAATAAAAAGAGCCAACAAATTAAAGTTGGCTCTTTTTAATATATAGTAGTTTCTAATTTTTTAATTAACTATAAAATGGTGATCCTCAACTTCCCCAAAAAATTGAGAATCAATACCATTTTATAAACAATTGACAGATTATTCTCTGTAGTGCTTTGTCTTTTATGGGAACAAACTAGCTTTATTAGTCCCAGTGCTCTGTTTTTTTAAGGGTTACATTCCAGCAGAATCAATCCCTGCGCTTTGTCTTTTATGGGAACAAACTAGCTTTATTAGTCCCAGTGCTCTGTTTTTATAGGGTTACAATACAGCAGAATCAATCCCTTTTGCTTTGTCTTTTATGGGAACAAACAAGCTTTATCAGTCCCAGTGCTTCCTTTTTTATAAGGGTTGTATTTAGCTTTCTCAATCCCTGTGTGACAAATTTATGATGAGACCAGAAAAAAAATGTTACATAATTTTCTTATTTAAGTTATATATTTCACACGTATAAGTTTTTTTCTATAAAAAACACTTGTAAATCTTTAACAGTAACTTACTCTATTATATACTATCACAAAACAAAAAAGTTATTTTCTAAATGATTTCTACTCCTGTTTTCAAAGTTGCATTGAAAATGAGACATCTTTAGGTTTCTAAGTTGATGGCCTAGCTACTAATTATAAGTATAAATATTCTAAGTTTTTTATTTTAAGTGAATTCTGGATACAGTTATAAAGAAATTGATAAATGCGAATTATATTTAAAGAAAAAAGTTAGGGTTAGGTTTTCAAGCAATAATTTTTGATGTTTTTACTTGAAATTTTGGAAACACACAAGATTACTAAAGTTTAGATGAAAAGAAACTAACTCATTAAACTTGTCGTGAAGTTTTTTATTGATTCATTAAAAACACCAATAAAACCAAAGAATTGGTTATTTTTGTTTTCCGAACTTTATTACTAATTATTTTGGGATTATATAAAAATCTTTTCAAACAAACTGCAATTTATGGACTGGCAACCGTTTTACCACGAATGCTCAGTTTTTTATTAGTCAGATTATATACAGGTATTTTACCTACAGCTGAATATGGCGAAGTTTCGATTGTTTTGTCCTGGATGGTTTTCTTTAATGTAATTCTTTCCTATGGAATGGAAACTGCGTTTTTTAGATTTTACAGCGCCGAAGATGACAAGAAAAATGTAATTGCAACAGCTACAATATCGGTATTTTGGACTTCGATTGGATTTTTGTTTACTGCTTTAATTTTTAGAAATACACTGGCAAACTGGGCAGAAGTTGATACGCAGTATGTTACCTATTCGGTTTGGATTTTGGTTCTGGATGCTTTGGTTTTAATACCGTTTTCTAAGCTTAGAGCCAATCAGCGACCAATGGTTTACGCAGCCATTAAAATTGGAAATGTTGTTATAAACCTTTTACTGAATATTTTTTTCTTACTCTATTTGCCAAAACTGGCCACCGATAATCCCAATTCTGTCTGGGATAATTTATATATTGAAAATTTTCAGATTGCCTATATTTTCATCGCAAATCTTTTAGCAAGTTTAGCCACATTCATTGTACTTTCACCAAATTATCTTTCTCTCGGAAGAAGATTTGATCCTGTACTTTGGAAAAAAATGATGAAATATGGTTTGCCAATTCTTGTTGCCGGAATTGCATTTGCAGTGAATGAACATTTTGATAAAATTTTATTGGGCTATTTATTGCCAGAAAATTTAGCGAAGTCAGAAGTTGGTGCTTATTCAGCTTGTTATAAGTTAGGATTATTTATGGTTTTGTTTGCTACAGCATTCAGACTCGGAATTGAGCCTTTCTTTTTTAGTCATGCAAAAAATGAAAATGCGCCACAAACCTATGCCGTTATCACGAAGTATTTTGTGATTTTAGGATCACTGATCTTATTGGGAGTAATTGTTTTTGCAGATATTTTAAAACTCCTTTTACTTGATAATAAATCGTATTGGGAAGCCATGAAAGTTGTTCCATTAATTATTCTGGCCAATTTTTTCTTAGGAATTTATAATAATTTATCTGTTTGGTATAAATTGACAGATAAAACAAGAATTGGCGCATATATTTCTATTGTTGGTGCTATTGTAACACTGTTTTTAAATTACTTGTTAATTCCAAAATACAGTTATTACGGATCAGCAATTGCAACTATATCAGCTTACGGAAGTATGATGTTCATTTCCTATATATTAGGAAACAAATATTATCCAATACCTTATGATATGAATAAAATTGGAGCTTATCTTGGAATTTCAATTGTATTTTCAGCTATTTCATTTTATTGGTTTAGAGAAAATTATTTTGTTGGAATTCCGTTATTGCTAGGATTCATTTATTTTGTCTATCATAATGAAAAAGAGACAATCAAAGGAATTATGAATAAAAAGTAATGCCTTAAATTTTAAAATAAAAATGAAAATACAAATCATCAATAAATCGCAGCACGACTTACCAAATTACGAAACAATTGCTTCGGCAGGAATGGATTTACGTGCCAATTTAACGGAATCAATAACTCTAAAACCATTAGAAAGAACCATCGTAAAAACAGGTCTTTTTATTGAGTTGCCAATTGGTTACGAAGCCCAGGTTAGACCAAGAAGCGGTCTCGCAGCTAAAAAAGGTGTTACGGTTTTGAACTCTCCCGGAACTGTAGATGCTGATTACAGAGGTGAAATAGGCGTAATTTTAGTAAATTTATCAAATGAAGATTTTGTAATCGAAAACGGAGAACGAATTGCACAATTAATTATTTCCAAACATGAAAGGGCAGAGTGGATTGAAGTTGAGGAACTTTCTGAAACTTCAAGAGGAGCGGGTGGCTTCGGGAGTACGGGTGTGAAATAGTTTCAGTAATCTGTATCATTATTCTAAGCTGTATCGCTTTCAACTAAAGACTTTGCAACTTTACCTTTAAAATTTCAACCAAACCAAGGAGATTTTTTTAGTCTCGCCATAAAAAATAAATACAAAAAATGAAAATAATCGTTCCAATGGCAGGTCGCGGATCAAGATTACGACCTCATACTTTAACTGTTCCAAAACCATTAATTCCTGTTGCAGGAAAATCAATTGTTCATCGTCTGGTTGAAGATATTGCCAAAATATTAAAACAGCCAATTGAAGAAGTTGCCTTTATTTTAGGAGATGAAGCTTTTTTTGGTGATGATGTTGTTTCAAGTTTACAGGATTTAGCCAAAGGTTTAGGGGCAAAAGCATCTATTTATCGTCAGGATTTACCATTAGGAACGGGTCATGCCATTATGTGTGCTAAGGATTCTTTATCAGGACCAGCCGTAATTGCGTATGCAGATACTTTAATCAGAGCAGATTTTGAACTGGATCCGGCTGCTGATTCCGTAATCTGGGTGAAACAAGTGGATCAGCCTGAAGCATTTGGTGTAGTAAAATTAAACGGCAATAATGAAATTACTGAATTGGTAGAAAAACCAAAAGAATTTGTTAGTGATTTAGCGGTTATCGGAATTTATTATTTCAAAGAAGTTGGCGATTTGAAAAAAGAACTTCAGGGCGTTTTGGATAATAATATTCAAAATGGTGGAGAATATCAGATTAATGATGGTATTAAAGCTATGATGGCAAACGGAAAAATTTTCAAAACAGGAAGTGTCGATGAATGGATGGATTGTGGTAATAAAGATGTGACGGTTGAAACAAATACCCGAATGCTTGGTTTTCTTCATAATGATGGAGAACATTTAGTGGATTATAATGTGACTTTAGAAAATTCAACTATTATTCCTCCTTGTTATATTGGAGAAAATGTAGTACTAAAAAATGCAACTGTGGGCCCAAATGTTTCATTAGGAAAAGGATGCCATGTTACGGATAGCTCCATAAAAAACAGCTTGGTACAAACCTATTCGCAAATAAAAAATGCTGATTTGGATAATGCAATGATTGGAAATCATGTGAGTTATGATGGAAAATTTAAAAGTATCAGTATTGGTGATTATTCTGTTTTTGAATAAAATAGTAATTTAAAATGAAATTATGTAAATGATGAGAAAAAGAGTGTTAGTAATTTTATTTTTCGTTTTGCTAAGCAATTCTACTATGGTCATGGCGCAAACAGAACCTGAAGATATTGCTATGGCAACAGACGAATATCAGGACTCTTTTTATGAATCATTAAAACAGAAAGGAATTGAAAATTATGATAAGGCAATTATATCTTTAGAAAAATGTATTAAACTCAAACCAAATGATGCCGTTGCTTATTTTGAACTGGGTAAAAATTATTTAAAATTAAAGGAATATCAAAATGCTCAAAACGCATTTGAAAAAGCGATCCAGATAGATCCAAAAAATAAATGGTACTGGTTAGGAGTTTATGATGTAAGTTTCGAAACCAAAAATTATACTCTGGCAATTGAAACGATCCAGAAAATTATTCCGTTTGACGAAGAATACAAAGATGATTTGATTTCATTATATATGATTACCAATCAGTTTGAAAAAGCACTGTTGACAATCAATGAAATGAATGACAAATACGGGAAATCTGAAGATCGTGAAAGATACAAGCAGCAGATTTTATCTCAGGGCAAATTTCAAAATACTGAAATAGACAATTTGATCAGTCAGATCAAACAAAACCCTAAAGACGAATCTAATTATGTTAACCTGATTTTATTATATTCAAAAACAGCAGAAACAGATAAAGCTTTGGATGTTTCAAAACAGCTGGCCAGGGAAATTCCAAACTCAGAGTGGGCGCAGCTAAGTTTGTTTAAAGGATATTTAGATCAAAACCAGGCAGACAAGGCCATAAAGGCAATGAATTTTATTTTATCCAGCCCAAAAATAGATTCTAAAATTAAGCACAGAACACTGAATGAATTTTTAATTTATGTGAATAAAAATCCGCAATATGCATCTGATTTAGAGATAGCGATTGGCTATTTTGACAACGATCCAAATGTAGATGTTGCTAAAGAAATTGGAAAATTTTATCACAGTAAAAACCAATTTGAGAATGCGATTAAATATTATGAAAAACATTTAAGTTCCAATTCAGATCAAGATCGTGAAACAAATTTGCTTTTGCTTGAAGCATATTTTCAGGCAAAGCAATTTGAGCCAATGACCCAAAGGGCGATGATGTTGATTGAAATTTATCCATCCCAGCCGCAATTTTATTATTATGCAGGATTAGGAAGTAATCAACTAAAACAATTTAAGAATGCAAAAACCGTTTTAGAAATGGGACTTGATTATGTAGTTGATGATAAAAAAATGGAAGCAAATTTTAATATTCAGTTAGGCGAGGCGTACAATGGATTGGGAGATGCTAAGAAAAAAGAGGAATACTTTTTGAAAGCAAATGAGTTATTAAAACAAAAAAAGTAAGATGAAAAAATATATAGCAGTAATATTGGTAACAGGTTTAATGATTTCGTGTAAATCAAAATCTGTTGCGGTGCAAAATAGTAATACGGAAACACCAGTTAAAATTGACAATAAAACGGTAGAAAAACATTATGAAAACAAATTAGATTTCTCTACATTATACATAAAAGCGAGTGCGAAATATGTTGATGAAAAGCAAAGTCAAAATGTTACTGCTGAAATTAAAATTGAAAAAGACAAACAGATTTTAGTAAGTGTACGTTTTCTTGGAATCACGATGGCAAAAGCTTTGATTACCCCAACTACAGTAAGTTATTACGAAAAAATAAACGGTACGTATTATGAAGGCGATTTTACAAGTTTAAGTAAATGGCTGGGAACCGAACTGGATTACAGTAAAGTTCAAAATTTATTAGTGGGAGAAGCTTTGGATGATTTAAGAAAAGGAAAATATACACAGACAATTGTAGAAAACCTTATTCGTTTAGAAGATGAAAAAAGTACAAATCTGAAAAAGACTTTCTTTTTGGAGCCTGAAAAATATTTGCTGCAAAAAGAACAAATTTCGCAGTCTTCAGAAAATAGAATGTTAGAAATTAAATATTCTGATAATAAGGTTTTTAATCAGGGAACACTTCCAACCAGTATTGAAATTAATGCAATACAGCCCAAAGGAAAGACGGATATTAATTTAAATTATAACACAATTTCGTTTAATGAAGAACTTTCTTTTCCATATAGTGTGCCAAGTGGCTATAAAAAAGTTATAATTAACTAAATTTGCAAAAAGAACATTAAAAATGCCAAAATTTCTCCTAAGCCTAATTTTTATATGCACCACAGCTTTTGTGTGGGCGCAGGACTCGCAACAAGAAAAACTGGAGCAGCGAAAAGCCCAGATTCAGCAGGAAATTCGTGAGAACGAAAAAATGCTGCAGTCAGTTCGGAAAAAGGAGAAGTCTGCTTTGAATGAATATTTAATTCAGGCAAATAAAATAAAACTGAAGGAGAAATTAATTAATACGACTTCTAAGCAGGAAAGACTTTTAGGGAATGATATGTACATTAATCAGCTAAAAGTAAATAAACTAAAAAGGGAATTGGCTGTATTAAAAGAAGATTATGCCAAGATGATTTTGAAGTCATATAAAAGCCGCTCCGAGCAAAGCCGTGCTATGTTTATTTTGTCTTCGGAGAGTTTTCTACAGGCCTATAAAAGAGCGCAGTATTTAAAGCAATATACCAATTTCAGAAAAAATCAAGGTTTAGAAATTCAGTCCAAAACAGCAGAGTTAGTGGAATATAATGCTAAACTGGACAATCAACGACAAACAAAGAAAAAAATTATTGCTGAAAATCAAAAGGAAAAACAAAGTCTGGAAGTTGAAAAGAAAGAACAGCAAAAACTGGTAAATTCGATTAAAAAAGACAAAAATAAAATTATTGCCGATACTAAAAGCAAACAACAGGAATCGAAAAGAATTGACAGACAAATCGACCGTTTGATTCGTGAAGCAATTGCTGAAGCAAACAGAAAAGCTGCATTAGAAAGAGCAAAGGAAAATCCAGGCTCAACTACAGCAAAAGCCCCTGTTTCGTCATCAAAAATTGCATTGACACCTGAAGGTAAAATTCTGGCTGCTGATTTTAAAGCAAACAGAGGAAAATTGCCATGGCCTGTAGAAAAAGGATTTATTTCGTTAGGGTATGGAGATCAGCCACACCCTCTTTATCCCTCTTTGACGGTTCATAATTCAGGAGTCGAAATTACAACTGAAGCGGGTGCTACTGCACGTGCCGTATTTGAAGGTGAAGTTTCAAGTATCATGGTATTATCACCAATTAACAGGGCAGTTATGATTCAGCACGGGGATTACTTTACAGTTTATCAAAACCTGAGTCAGGTTTTTGTAAATAAAGGTGATAAGGTAAGTATTAAACAAAGTATTGGTAAAGTAAGAACCAGCGGTGATACGGGTAAAACGGTAATCAAGTTTTTGATTCTTCAAAACACATCAAATAACAATCCTGAAGGGTGGTTACAAAACAGATAAGAATAAAAGGAGCTCAAATTGAAGCTCCTTTTTTGATCTTAACATTTCCATTAAAAACTACCATTGTAATTATTATTGCTGTTGCTGTAACTGGTCCATATAATTTAATTGGTCTTGTACATTCGAGGATACTTCCTGAAGTTTCACATCGTTTATTTCTTCAAATTGTCTGCCGTCTTCATATCCAATAGAAACACAAACAGAAAGTGTTTGTCTGGCAAGTCCTTTAAAAGTTCCTTTTATTGGTGTACAATCACTAAAATTTCTTCCTACAGAAAGGCGCACGTGATTGTCCATTGTCCAAATATTATTAGTCGGATCTAAACCTAACCACCCCTGAGTTTTGGTATAAATTTCTACCCATGCATGTGTAGCACCTTCACCTCGAAGCCCACTTTCGTTGGGACAAATATAACCGCTTACATATCGTGATGGAATACCGGCTGTGCGTAAAAGATGGAGCAGTACGTGTGCAAAATCCTGACAAACCCCTTTTTTGAGCATTAAAATTTCATCGACTGTCGTTTCAATATTAGTAATTCCTTTGGTATACGTAAAATTTTCAAAAACATACGTATTGCACTGTTGCGCAATTTCAATTATGGATTTATTTTCTATGCCTATTTTTTCTAATATGCTTTCAATTTCTGCTTGTTTTTCGATTTTATCAATGTAGCAGAGGCGTAATAATGAAATACTTTTTTCTTTTTCGTCCAGGATATCTTTCACGGAAGTGGAATCCATTTCGGGAATTTTAAGCGAATGATTTACCCGAACAAGCATTCGTGATTCAATTGTCATTTCGGTATGAGTGTCCAACACATTAAAATTGCCAACACGATTTCCATAATAATCCTGAGAGATATCAACGTTAGGTGCATGAGTAATTAAAAGCTGATATTGCAATACTTCCTGATTTTCAAAATGATGGGGAAATAGACGTATTTCGTTAATACTTTCCTTTATGGGATGATTATATTGGTATTTTGTAAGGTGAACTATTTTGAAAAGCGCCATATTGTTAAGTGTAAGAAAAGAATAATTTGGAAAAATCGGTCGAAAACTGAATTAGCTGGTTTTTTGTGTTTCGCAAAACATCTTCTAATTCCTGATTGGTGAGGTGTTGATAATCTGTAAATTCAATATAACTTTTCAATCGTCCAAATTGATTCATTAATGTTCTTGCTTCGCTTAAATCAGTGTTTTTAAACAAACAGTCCAAATAAGTATTAATAAAATCCAGCGTGTAGATTACAGAGTGAGCAAAATCCATATTAAAAATTACCTGATGTACCACTTTTCTATTATGTGAAATATTACTGTAACTTTTCAGATATAATTCGTATCCCGAAAGTGACAGCAATAATCTTCGCCAATATATCAAATCTTCTTCACCCTCAAGATTATAATTGATAGGAGCAAAGTAAGCCTGGGTCATAGATATGGTCTGCAGGCATCTTTCGATATGTTTTCCAATGCTCGAAAAACACCAGCCTAATCCCCGGGGCATAGTTACCTGAAGGATTCCGTTGTAAAGCAATAAATCCTTATTAAGTTTGGTGATTACGCTTAAGGCATCAGAGGTTTCGAGTTTTTTAGGTAAATCAGGCGAGTTCATAAAATGATACATAGAATTAATATGCTCCCACAATTCTTTGGTGATTTTATCCTGAGAACCTCTGGCATTTTCTCGTGCTTTTATGACTAAGTTTTTTACCGAATTATCATTCTGGTTATCACAAATTATATATTTCAACACATGAGGTGTGTCATATTGTATGGAATGAATTTTGGCTTGTGACAAGCTCGTATAATATTCCAGGAGAGGCTTATAGCCCTGGGAATCATTGATTTCTTTATCGAAGGATAAAATATAGGAAGTGTTTAAAGTAAGTAACATTCCGTCAGTTCTTTCCATGTATCGGTTGAGCCAAAACATTCCATCAGCAACTCTACTAAGCATATTTTTAATTTTTTTTGAATGTTTATATTATTTAATAATCCAGGTGTCTTTACTTCCTCCACCCTGAGAGGAGTTTACAACTAAAGAACCTTCAGTAAGTGCCACCCTTGTTAAACCGCCAGGAACAATCTGAACGCCTTTTGGTCCACATAAAGCATATGGCCTTAAATCGACATGGCGTAATTTAAGCTGTCCGTCAATCAGACAAGGAACCGTGCTGAGCTGAATAATAGGCTGTGCAATAAAATTTCGCGGATTGTTGATGATCGCAATTTTAGCTTCGTCGATTTCTTCCTGCGTTGCCTTGTTTCCCATAATCATTCCGTAACCACCACTCTGATTGGTTTCTTTAACAACCATATTTTCCATGTTGGAAAAAACATGTTCGCGCTCATCTAAATTTTCCATTCGATACGTCGGAACATTTTTCAAAATAGGTTCTTCATTCATATAATATTTGATCATATCGGGTACATACGCATAAATGGCTTTGTCGTCTGCAACTCCGTTTCCTACTGCATTAACCAGCGCTACATTTCCCTGACGATAAGCACTTATTAAACCCGGAACACCAAGCGCGCTGTCCGGTTTAAAAACCAAAGGATCCAGATATTCATCATCTAAACGTCTGTAAATAACATCAACCTGTTGTAATCCTGATGTCGTTTTCATGTACACTTTACTATTGTTAACCACCAAATCCCGGCCTTCAACAAGCGGAATTCCCATTTGGCGTGCCAGGTAGCTATGCTCATAATAGGCAGAATTATAAACTCCGGGAGTTAGCAAAACGACATTTGGATTCGAAACATTTCGAGGCGAAAGTGAAACAAGAATACTGTGAAAAATCATTGGATAATTGCTTACCATACTCACATGATTTGACGAAAGCATATCCGGAAAAATTCGCTTAGTAATTTCACGGTTTTCCAGCATATAACTTACACCACTGGGGCATCGTAAATTATCTTCCAAGACATAAAATTCTCCCTTTGCTCCCCTGATCAAATCGATTCCGGCAATGTGAACATGTATATTATGTGGTACTTTTATACCCTGGACTTCCTGAATATAATGCGGGCATGAGGCAATTAATCCAGCTGGAATAATTCCATCTTTTATAATTTGCTGATCATTATAAATATCTTCTAAAAATAAATTTAATGCCAGTAAACGCTGTTTGATTCCTGATTCTATTTCTAACCAGTCTTCTTGCGTTATGATACGCGGAATAATATCAAAAGGGAAAATTCGTTCAATTCCATTCTCATCATCACTATAAACCGTAAAAGTAATTCCCTGATTCATGAATAAATCAGAAGCCTGTTTTTGTTTACTGGTCAAAGTTTTATGATTCAAACCTTGTAAAGTTTGAAAAACCTGACGGTAAGAATCCCGAACGCCTTTATTTGAAAACATTTCATCCCAACCGTTATGGTTTAAACTAGGTGCTAATTTTACCATACTTGAATTATTAAATAATTATCATTTTAATTGTTTTTATGAAAATTGTTTACTTTTTTAATCCAAAATACAACTTTTTTAGTCTATTATTTTTGTTTTTAATGAGAATTTTATAATTTATATCAGATTCTTTTTTTGAGGTTTTAATTTTGGAAATTTTCTTTTTTAAGGTAGTCTTTTTTTGAGATTTGATACTCGCTAAAATATTTAAAATGATTTTTAACTGAAAAAAGATTTTTAACTTTAGTATCCAGATTATTCAAATTTGATGGAAGAAGTATCAATCGTATAAAAATCATTTGAATGTTGAATGAAATTATACGATTGAATTTAAAAATAGTATTTTTGCACTATGGAAACAAACAGACAGAAAAAAATAGGCGGTGTCATCCAAAAAGATTTGGTTGATATTTTGCAGGGTGAAGTGAGAAAAAACGGAATTAATAATTTAGTAATTTCGGTATCCAAAGTAAGTGTTACAACAGATTTATCTGTAGCAACAGTATATTTAAGCATTTTTCCGCAAGAAAAAGCAAAAGAAACTTTAGAAGCAATAAAATCGAATACAACTTTAATTAAACATGATTTATCCCAGCGTGTACGTTTGCAATTGCGTCGTGTACCAAATCTTGTTTTTTTTATCGACGATTCATTAGATTATATCGAAAAAATAGACAATGCTCTAGCAGGCAAAGAGAACCCAATCGAAAACCGTGATCTTTTAGAAAAAGAAGAAAATCCTAAGTTGAATTTCCCTCTCTACATAGCCAAACGTTATCTTTTCAGTATCAGTAAAAATAACGCGATCAATATCATCAATGCAATTGCCAGTCTCGGAATTATTGTTGGTACTATGGCTTTGTTTGTCGTTTTATCAGTTTTTAGCGGATTGAAAGTTTTCAGCCTTTCTTTTACCAATGAAATTGACCCTGATTTAAAATTGACCAGTACGTACGGTAAATCATTTTTGATTACACCGGAAGATGAAAATCAAATTAAGAAAATAGAAGGAGTTGCTTCATACACCAAAATTATCGAAGAACGTGTTTTGTTTTTATTTAAAGACAAACAGCAGGTTACTTATCTAAAAGGTGTTGACAGCCTCTATCCGGTTGTAAACGATATCAAAAAAAGCTTTTTAATGGGCAATGGCTAAAGCCTGACAGCTATCAGGTTGTAGTTGGATATGGAATTTCACAGGATTTTTCTATGGGGATTCTGGACTTCGAAAATCCGTTGCAGGTATTTGCGCCAAAACCCGGAAAAGGAGCAATTGAGAATCCTGAAGAGGCTTTTAATAAAACAGATGTCCTGCCTGTCGGAATTTATTCCATCAGTGAAGAACTCGATTCTAAATATATTTTTGCAGATTTAGGTCTGGCTCAGGAATTATTGATGTATAAGCCAAATCAGATTTCCGGAATCGAATTGAAATTGAAACCTAATGCTGATGAGAAAGCAATACGTTCTCAGCTCCAGACCATTTTTAAAAATAAAATTACCATAAAAAACAGGGCACAACTTAATGAGTCTTTGTATAAAATGCTCAATACCGAAAATATTGTTGTTTATCTGATTTTTACGCTTGTCATAATTGTAGCACTTTTTAATTTGGTAGGGGCTTTAATTATGATGATTTTAGAAAAGAAAGGAAACCTAAAAACCCTTTTCAATTTAGGTACCGAAATTAATCATCTTCGAAAAATATTTTTGCTTCAGGGAACTTTGTTAAGCGTTTTTGGAGGTATAATAGGTCTTGTTCTGGGTATGATTTTAGTACTGTTACAGCAGCAATATGAACTGATTATGATAACCCCAACTTTGGCTTATCCTGTTGTTTTCTCATTCGAAAATGTCCTTATCGTAATGGCAACTATTGTTATTCTGGGCTTTGTGGCTTCCTTAATTGCCAGCAGCCGTGTAAGCAAAAAGTTGCTGGATTAATTATGTTCTAATACCAATCAACACTGCCATCATTTTTTAACATAAAGACTTTTTGTGTTTTAGTAGCATCATCTACAAGTAAATAAAGTGTATTCGTTTTCAGGCTTACTTCTGAAAAATTTTGCCATTCATCTTTTTTAACATCTTCTTCAACAACTTTACGACAAATTTTCTGCTGAGTATCAAAATCTAAGATCTCGGTATTATTTTTTGCTTTTTTCAATTCCTTATTTTGATATGAATTCAAAGAAATCTCTTTTTTTAATTCTGTTGAATTGCAATATTTAATTTCGCCAAATTTATTGACTATAAAAGGCTCATTTACTTGTTCAATTGTAGAAAAACGATACTTTGTGAGACAATATAAATTATCTTTAGAAACATTATTGAATCTAGCAATCAATTGATTTGGATCATAAAAATAAGCTATAGGTTTCCACCATCCTTTATGCCATATGCTTAAGTACAAAGGTTCCTGATGTTTTTTTCAAGAGGGATGGCGACATTTGTAGTTTCAAAATATTCTGTTGTTACATCCAGAAAATTGCTGTTAAAAAAATCAGGATAAATTGTAATTTCCTGAGTTTGTATGGAATTATCAGTAACAATTGTAAATTGCATACGAAGTACTTTCGGAGCATTTTTATAAGGTAAATTAAAAAACCCCGGACCATTATTAGACAAAGCATCAAAAGGATAGTTTTTGTCCGTCTTGATATCTTTTACAAAACACCATTCATGTCCAACATCATTAGATGCCCTTTTATATTTAATGCTATCAAAGCCACTTGGAATTCCGAGTGCCCGTAATGCTAAAACAACAAGATTGCACATGTCATTGCATTTACCTTCTTTGTCTTTTATCAATTCGGAATAAGACCTGACTTTCTTTTCCTTAAAATAACGTCTTTCTCCAAATTTAAAGCGTTTCTGGTATATTTTATCTACATAATTTGTGGCAGCCAAAACCGTTGAAAAGTTGTAAATCGAGTCTATTTGTTCTTTTGAAAAATCATTTAAAACAGAGTCTCTCCAGAATTCTAATTTTTCAGTATTAACTCTGTAAGGTAAAATATATTCATAAAAATCAGCATCAGATATACCTTTGCAAAAAGGACTTTTTTGTTTTACTTCAAATGCCCTGTCGATATTATTGATTAGAAATTGAGCACTAATATTTTTTACATCCGGTAAGAAATTTTCATATTCGTGAAGTTTTCCTCTGATGGATGTAACTGAATCTAACCATTTTTTCTCTTCGTTTTCATTTTTAAAATTCGAAATATTAAAGCCTACAGAAATTCCATGACTGTCTACTAAGTCATTGATATAGGTTCCTTTATTCTTCATGTTTGAAATTAAGAAGTACGCTGATTTTAATTTTTGATCATCACCCTTTTTTTTAAAGTGTTTAATGACTTTTTCAAGCTCTTCTGAATTCTCTCCTGCTATGGAGAAACTTTTTGTTTGTGCAGTACAAGGTTCGAATGCTGAAATAAGAAGAACGACTAGAACTAAATTAGATATTTTCATAGTTTTTGCTATAAAATGACATAGACTGTTTAATTGTAAACAATCTATATTAAATACTATAATTTCTTTGAATTTTATTTTTTCCAATCGGTTTCTCCTGTAATCTTTTCAACAGAAGTTATTTGATTAGCATAATACAGGGCTTCATCAAAAAAACCATCAGATTTTTTCATTCCTTTAAATATTACATTTATTTGTTGTTCATACTTATCAAAACCAGTTAATTTATTTTTTAGTTTTAAATATTCTGTTTCGTCAGTATAAACATTTACTATTTCACCAGAATTCATTTTTAATTTGAAATGAGGTTTTTTCAGTAATTTAGTTTGCAACAAAAATTTGTAGTGATTGGTTAATTTATTTTCTTCGTCTGATAATATTGTATTTGGGTTATCAATGTACTGATTGATTTGATTTAACTGTTCTTCTGACAATTCGTCAAATAGATTTTGAACATCAATTAACTTTATGTATAAACTCCCTTCGATAGTTTTATTTTGACTTATGGATCTATAGGAGAATGACGTTAATATTAGTAATGTTAAGAAAAATCGTTTCATAGTTTTTGATTTAAATTAGATAAAACTTTGAATTGAATTTGAGACGATAGTTATTGTTAATAGATAAAATTCTATAATTTTAAAAGTGCCAAACCTAAAATTTGGCACTCATTTTATTAATTATTTTAATTCATCAATTTTATATTTAATATCTCCAATTATATTAATAGAATCATTGTAAGAAGAATATTTTTGAAAGAACGCTCCAGCAATGGTTATTTCCTCTCCATCGGATTTATATGGTACATCCAAAAGGTTCACTTTATATAAATCAAAAATATAAGGCAGAAATTGTACATCTTTATATTTCTCAATAATAGATTGGTAAACTATACGAAAGAAAAATTCATATTTTCCAATTGGGGAAGTAATTATACTTTCGATAGCCCAAATTTTTCGTTTACCAAAAATCGGATGAGAGATTTCCTTAGAATGGATATTTTCTAAAATTTCGATAGTAAAATAATTTCCTATTAAGCTTTTATAAAAATGTAATTCTGTTCTACTTTCTAAGGTTTTTTCTAAGGTAATACATCCTGAAAAATTAGGAACTAAACCTGCTGTTGTACCACGAATATCCTGAAAATTTAATTTTAATTTCAGTTCATTTATGAATCCTTCGTCCCATTCTTTCTTATAATAATCATCGTCTAGTATGTTTTTTTCAATAATTGCATTTAATTCTTTAATGCCAGAATAATCAAAATAATCTTTGTTTTCCCTTGTTATTCCTACGGGATAATACTTTTTTATACAATGGGAAACTTCGGGATATTCTGGTAAAAGATTGTCGAAATTGATGTTTAGATTTTTTTCAAACATAATTCATATATTATTGGCAATAAACAGCATTTGAATATTGAACACTAAATAAGTTCCGTAATAATTGATGTTCCCACTTTTTATTTTAGTCAAGAGAACAAAGCAGCTAATTTTTTAAAATAACTTTTTGTTTTATTTTTTTATATAAAAATCGTTGTGATTTAGGATTTTTTCTTCTTCATTGCTTTTATGATTACATAACCCATGATGATGAAAAAACACACTATAAATATTATATGTGTATTAAGAATGGTAAAATAATAATCGCCTACGTTAATGTCCATAGCATTGTTCTTTAAAAGTTAATAATTCTGTAATTATTAATGTTTTCTACATTTACACAGGATAAATAAATTGAAATGTTAAGAATCTAATATTAAACCTCTGCACAGAAAATGCAGAGGTTAGTCAACTATATTTAATTACTAATAATAAAAATTCTTATTTACTTTTTCAATTTACATATTAAAAATTTCACGAAATAAATAGCAGTACTTACAATAATGACAAGTAAAGGAATAAAAAAATAACTTACTACATAGAAAGTGTCTCCTATGCAAAAATTAAAATTGTATTCTACGAAGTAGAAAAAAATCAATAATAAAGTTCCAATTGTTAGGAATGTTAAAAACTTAATTTTCATTTATTTTTACGTTATTAAAAAAAGCATTGTACATTGTAAAATGACCAAATATTGAATCCTCAAAACTGATATCATTAATTACTGAATTAAGCAATTTGCCTGGAAATTTTTTATATAAAAATTTATTCTCAATTATAGTTTCAATATTTAAAACTAATTCATTTAACTTTCTCGTTTCAGTATTTTCTTTCTGTAATTCGGCAATTTTTGATTTGGAAAACCATAATTCAATAATATTTTTTTGCACATTGATTACATAGTAAGGAAGTATGATACTTATAAATAATGAGATTGTATATAATTCACCGTCTTCAATAATAGTAACATTGAATGTCAGACATCTGTCTCCTTCATTCAACAATGAAAAATCTCTAAAACCCTTTAAGGTATAATCTTTTTCAAATTCTTTAAGAATGGTTTCTCTAAAAACTTTTCCATCCCTCGAATCAAAATCATTAATGATTTGATTTAATCTTTTATTTTCCTCGCTAATGAAATACTTATCTTTTTCCGTATAAGCACATATGTTACGAGGATAAAGTAAATATACTAAATTTTTCAAAACTTTGTCAATCATATTAATCAATAGTTAATTACAGTTACCTGCTGTCCAAGTATTTGTTTTATAATCAGTAGCCGGAATATTTTCAGTTGGATTAAATTTCACTCTACCGCCTGGAACAGAAAGAGGATAATTATGGACTAATCTTTCTTTAAAGTATAAGTCCAGTATCAAATCTGAGACATTTGTTCCTCCATATTTATCTACAACTTCTTGCATTGACTTTTGAAGTACTCGTGCCGAGACATTTGCCGCAATTCCAGGGGTTATATTTGTATTGCCCATTTGTACATTTGTGGGTGTACCAAAATATACTGCTTGCGGATAACTAATAACATGTAATATTTGAATACCATTAGGACTTATTCCTAAAACCTTAAAATTAATGTTTTTTACCATAGCTACTTGCCAAAGCGAACCAACTTGTATAAAATTAAAACTTTCACAACTTGGAGGAGTTTCAGCAATTTCACCACCACCAGTACCTGGATCTTCTGGCTCAGGATTTTCTGGCTCTGGTTCTGGATCCGGATTTGGATCTGGGTTATCAGGAACATCAAAACACTCATAGTTATAATAGGTTGTGCAAACCGTATATGAATCGCCGCCGCCGCCACAATCTGACCAGCCTTCGCCAGTACCTCCATCACAATCTCCTCCACCGCCACCAACAGTTACACAGGATTCATATGGAGAATAATAACATACAAGCCTTGATGTCATTGCTTTTAATTGTTCTTGTGAAACAGCCTTACGCATAACTCCTGGATTACCGTTTTTCTTGCCTAGAATTGTTCTGTCATACGCTTTAAAATAACCAACCCAGATATTAGAATCCCAAAACGGGAGTTTTACATTTTTGTTAAATACATCACTCCGAACAGTCATATCATATTGTATTTTTCCTTTAGAGTCCCTATACAAAGCAAAAAAGCCAATTATATTTTCCTTATCAATACTTAAAAAAGGGACTAAGATTCTTTTCTTATTTTCGATAATTAAAAATTCAGCATTTTTCCATAACACTTCATTTTTTAATAATCTTCTTTCTAATTGTTCTCTTTTTTCACTATTTTTTAATTCTTGTATTACCCCTTTTAAAACCGTATTGTTTCCATCATATACCCAGACTTTTTCAGGAATGTAGCTGGCATTTGTTTCTTGTGTTTCTATTTTCTCGCTGACACAAGATACGGTTAAAAGTAAAAGTAATGCAATCGCATAATAAAAATGTTTTTTCATAGATTTTTTGGTTTAAATATTAGTAAATAGAATTGATTAAATACTTTTTTGCTTTTAGCTTTATAAGAAAAACTTTTTTGCTTTTAATTTTTACAGGCGTTTTTAAAATTTTATTAGCATAAAATCCGGCATTTTTTAGATCATTGTTTCTTATGTAGAATTCTAATAATTTTTCCTGCGGTTTAAACAAATGAGGCTGTATAAAATGTAATTTCAAAAGATTGTTTTCTGCACTTTTATAATTTTGCTTTTTTTCATAAAGATTTGCTGTTTTACTATAAAGTATAGGTAGATTATTTATTTTTTTTGCTTTTTCATATAAACATAAGGCGCTATCTATATCTGTATCTTCAAGAAAATTGCCATAACGCAATAAAAAATTACCATCATTATTTAATCGTTTTTCTGCATATTCATAAAGAGTTTTGCTGGAATCAGGACTAGTATATTCTAATTCGCTTGCACTCTTCGAGGCATGAAATCCTTTGTATTGAAAGTTAGTTAGGAGAATTAATAATGCGGCAATTAAACAAAATGCTGCTTTTTTGAAGTTTTCATTTAACTTAATTTGAAGATTTGAAGGATTGTAATTTCTTAAAGCAATTTGATTCAATAAAATTAATTTGAAGGGAAAAAATTGCAGAGGAAAAGAAAAGAAAGCAAAAACAACAAATGATAAATAAACAGAAAATGATGCTAAGGTAAAGTCATCTTTTTGATTACTGAGTAGTGACTGTTTAGATTTAAATATCCATATATCTGCAATAACAATTATAATAATTCCTAATAATCCGTTTTCAAGAATGAATTTTAAAAATTCGTTGAATGCCTGTGAACTTGCTCCGGCCAGTAGAATTTCTTTTGTAGTACCACCTTTAGAAAAATAATCAGCCTGCGAATTAATATATTCAACATTAAAAAAATTATAACCAACACCTGTTAATGGATTTTTTAGAAATGAAAGAAAGGAAATTTTCCAGATCAGTAATCGTCCATAAACAGAATCAGTTCCTTTACTGTAAAAAATGAATAAAAGAAGAGGTATTAAAGAAAACAAAAAGTATTTAAAATATCCCCATTTTTTGAAAGTAAAATAACTTATTATACTAACAATTGTGACAACTGCAGCTAACATTGCAGCTCTGGAAGCACTAAGTATAAGTACAAAAAACATTAAAAAAACGGCAAGTAAATAAAGTATTAATCTTAAAGGTTTTTTTAGAATGATTTTTTGTGATAATTGACAACATGCCAGTGATAAAATTATAGCGATGAAGCCACCTAATGGTCCCGGATTAGGAAAATTACCAGTTACTTGCCAATAATAATTTGTTCGTTCGATAATACCGTTGTACTGAAGTATACAATAAATGCTAAGCAGTACTCCGATAAAAGTAACATAATCATAATAGGTATTAATTTCCTCGTACTTTAAACGAATTTTCTTTAATGATATGTAATAAATAATGAGTGAAAACGTACTTATGACATGAATTTCATTTATTGACCCTAAGCGTAAACTTCTTGAAATTGCTGAATATAAAAGAATAACAATTACAGCAAAATCAGTTTTGCCAAGTTGTAATGGTTCTTTTGAGAAAGTAAACAAGGATCCTGAAAATAGTATTAAAAGAAATAGCTGATAATAAACATATTCACGACCAATCCAAAAATCAGAATTATGATTTAATACAAGGCTTATAATCAAAATTATAGCTAATAATGTCATTTTAAATAAATTTTTATTAATAGCTACCATCTTAATTATTAAAGTAATTTTTTTCTTTCAAAAAAAGAATTAATTTCAGATCTTTAAATGTGATAATAACATTTATTATGTGATTAAAACATAATTGCTAAATAATTTAGAAATGCAGTTACACCAAAAAGTTAAGCTCATTAGGGAAATAAAAAAGCTTTCTCAGGATTATATTGCTCATGAATTGGATTTAAATCAGTCTCAATACAGTAGGAGAGAAAAGGGAGAAATACCATTTATAACTAATGAGATAATAAAACTTTCGATACTATTAGAAACATCAATATCTGACTTATTTGATGAGAGAGTTACTGCTCTAAATAATACTATTTTAATTCATGAAAAACTTATACAACAATATGAATTACGGATTAAAGAAAAAGATGAACTTATTGAGATATTGAAAGGTCAAATAAATATTTCATCTTGAAAATACTTATATTTACCGACTCAAAAATCTACAGCATATGATTGTTTCTGCTTAATCCTATTTTTATTTTTTAGAATAATTAGGATACTTACGCTTTTATTTTCAGTTCAGACTACTTCATACACCTGAACAATTTTATCATTTATCCTAAAATATCATGACAGAAACAACTATAAAGAAGAATCTATTTTCTAAAATTTTTGCCACATTAAAACAAGCCCTAAAAGGCGACGAATCCTTTGATTACACATCCGGAAGCATCAAAAAAGCAGTAATTCTTCTTGCCATTCCAATGGTTTTGGAAATGATGATGGAGTCCGTTTTTGCTTTAGTCGATTTATATTTTGTCGGACATTTGGAAAACAGCAGTTTTGCGATTCAGACTGTTGGTTTAACCGAATCGGTATTGACGGTTATTTATTCGCTTGCCATCGGAATGAGTATGGCGGCAACAGCTGTTGTGGCAAGACGAATTGGAGAAAAAGATTCTGTCGCTGCTGCAAAATCCGGAATGCAGGCCATTATTATTGCTTTTGCAGTTAATAGCTTACTGAGTATTTTCGGAATTATGTATGCGAAAGATATTTTGATTTTAATGGGTTCCTCATTAGAATCAGCAGAGCACGGTTACCGATTTACCCAAATTATGATTGGCTCGAGTTTGTGCATTATGCTTTTATTTCTGATAAACGGAATTTTTAGAGGCGCAGGAAATGCAGCAATCGCTATGAAAAGTCTTTGGATTGCAAACATCTGCAACATTATTTTATGTCCAATTTTAATTAACGGTTTAGGACCTGCTCCCGCTTTTGGTTTGGTTGGTGCCGCATTAGCTACAACATGTGGGAGAAGTATTGGGGTTTTGTATCAAATCTATCATTTATTTTCAGGAAATGGAATTTTAAAAATCAAAATTTCATACTTCGTTCCGGATTTTACACAAATAAAAGCGTTAGTAAAAATTGCAGCTCCCGGAATTTTACAATTTGTAATTGCGTCCTGTAGCTGGATTTTTTTAGCTCAATTAGTAGCCACGATGGGAGGCGATCATGGTTCGGCAGGTTATCAGACAGCACTTAGAATTATGATGTTTTTCATTCTCCCTGCCTGGGGATTAAGTAACGCAGCCGCAACTTTAGTCGGACAGAATTTAGGAGCCAAACAAATCGAACGTGCTGAAAAATCGGTTTTTACAACAGCAAAATACAACGTGATTTTCATGGCTTCAATTATGATAATAACATTAGTTTTTGGAAACTATATTATCTCTTTTTTTACGAATGATGAAATGGTCAAAGCAATTGCTGCTGAAGCATTGCGTACGATGAGCATCGGATTTGTTTTCTACGGAATCGGAATGGTTTTGATTAATACGTTCAACGGGGCAGGAGATACCTGGACACCAACCGGAATCAATTTCTTCGGATTTTGGCTGTTCCAGATTCCGCTTGCTTATGTATTGGCAAAACATTTTAATTGGGACCAACCGGAGTTTTCATTGCAATTCCGGTTGCTGAAACTGCCATTACTTTAGCTGGAATCTTTTTCTACAAAAGAGGAAAGTGGAAACGAATACAAGTATAATAAAGCGAAAAGACCTTCAGTTACGAAGGTCTTTTTTTTATTTTAAACAAACTCATATCCAGCATAAACCTGTTCAATTTCTTTCATAATAGCAAACAAATCTTCAGGAGCATCAGTGGTAACCAGTTTTTGTTTGAATTCTTTAAAAGAGTGAATTCCTTTGAAATAATTGGTGTAGTGACGACGCATTTCTACAATTCCCAAACGTTCCCCTTTCCAGTCCATTGACCATTGCAAATGATTTCTCGCAGCTTCAACACGATCAATAACAGTTGGAGCAGGTAAATGCTCACCCGTTTTAAAATAATGCTTGATTTCATTAAAAATCCACGGATAACCAATCGCCGCGCGGCCAATCATGATACCGTCAATTCCGTATTCATTTTTATATTTTAATGCCTTTTCAGGACTGTCGATATCACCGTTTCCGAAAATAGGCATTGTAATTCTTGGGTTGTTTTTTACACGCGCAATATGCGACCAGTCAGAATGACCTTTATACATTTGAGCACGGGTTCTGGCATGAATCGTTAAAGCCTGAACACCAATATCCTGAAGTCTTTCGGCAACTTCATCAATATTAATAGAACTTTCGTCCCAGCCTAAACGTGTTTTTACTGTAACAGGTAAATCTGTCCCTTTGATAACCGCTTGCGTTAAACGCACCATCAAATCAACATCTTTTAAAACCCCAGCTCCAGCACCTTTACAAACTACTTTTTTTACTGGACATCCAAAATTGATATCAACTAGATCCGGTTTTACAGTAGAAACAATTTTAGAAGACATCTCCATTGCTTCTTCGTCACCACCAAAAATCTGAATTCCAACTGGACGTTCGTAATCAAAAATATCCAGCTTCATGCGGCTTTTTATAGCATCACGAATTAATCCTTCCGACGAAATAAATTCAGAATACATCATGTCAGCGCCATGCGTTTTGCATAATCTGCGAAACGGCGGATCACTAACATCTTCCATCGGTGCGAGTAATAAAGGAAATTCGGGTAATTCTATGTTGCCAATCTTGACCATCTTCAATATTTTTTGCAAAATTACAACATTTAGTTCAATTCACAGCAAAACATTAATAATGAGGTTCAAAGGGTTGAAGTTAAACCATATAAGTAATATAAGTTCATTTTAGTTTTTGCGCAAAGTTTTATATGGACTTATATTACTTATATGGTGAAAAAAATCTATATGGTATTTCGATAATCAAAAAACCGAATAGGCTTTCGGCTCATTGGATTAAAAACCAAAGGATTTAGAATTTCTTTTGAGGCAAATTCTATTTTTGGTGTTACTCTCAATTTGGCTCTAAAGTGATCTTTTATTTCCTGCAGAAATTCAGGAGTTTGGTTTTTAACCGCAATTTTTATCAGGATTTCATCCGTACCTAAATCATTGGTAGAGATTTCAATTAAATGATTTTCGATATTGTCAAAACTGCTCAAAACATCGTTCATCGCTGGCGGGTAAAGTGTAGTACCTTTATACTTGATCATTTGCTTTTTACGCCCGACAACTGAGCCAACACGTAACGTGTTTCTTCCGCATTCACAAGGTTCATCGTGAAGCTGCACAATGTCTCCGGTTTTAAAACGTAATAAAGGCATGGCTTCAATTCCTAAAGTCGTAAATGTAAGCTCGCCCGTTTCGCCATTTTTAACCGGCATATTATTTTCGTCCAGCACTTCAACAATAATTAATTCCGGATGATGATGTCCGCCTTTTCCGTGTTCACATTCTGTAAAAGCAGTGCTCATTTCGGTAGAGGCATAAGTCGAAAACAACTTGATGTTCCATTTATCTGTAATTTTTTTCGATAAAATATTCATTGAAAAATCCTGTTCTCTCAAGGATTCTCCAATACAGATAGCTCCTTTTATGCTTGAATTATTATAATCGATACCGTGGATTTCGGCATATTCGATTAATTTCAAAAGGAAAGAAGGAACGGTAATCAAATAACTCGGATTGTATTTTAAAATCGAATCCCACTGCATTTCCGGGATACCGGCACCTACGCGTATTACGCCAACTTTCAATTTTCTGAGACCCAAAAAATAAGCCAGACCGGCCATAAATTTTCGGTCAATTGTGGTCATTAACTGGACCACATCGCCTTCTGCAATTCCTGCACAGGCAAAAGAAATGGCTTCATTGTAAGCTAGTCTGTCTAAATCGGAATCGGTTAAGCCAAAAGTTACCGGATCGCCCAAAGTCCCGGAAGTTGAAGCATAATCGATAATTTTATGCTGCGGCACACACAAAAAATCATCGTTATATTGTTGTAAATCTTCTTTAGTAGTAACAGGTAAAAATTGTAAATCTTCCAGCGTTTTCACTTTCGAAATATCAATATTCTGACCTGCGAAAAGTCTTTTATAAAATGGAGAATTCTCGCTGATATAAGCTAAAAGTTCAGCTAATTTTTGTTCCTGAAAAATTTTAATTTCCTCTAAAGATTTTTTTTCTATTGCCGGAATCATTGTAATTTTCTTTTGAGTTTTTTTAAATATTTTTCAATTTCTGCTTTTTCAGGAGCGGTAGTAATTTCTTTCGTCAGTGCTTTTTCAAAATTTACCTGAGCCTGCTGAAATTCTTTTTTTGGTAAAAGTACAATCCAGCTTTGTAATACACAACCCAATAATCAGGGTTTAATGATTGATAATTTTGGATGAATTCAGCAGAAATGGTTTCTTCTTTTTTCAGATATAAATCCATCTGATGATCTTCAATTTTAAACTTTTTATAGTTTTGAAAAGCTTTTGTTTTTATAAAAGGATCTTTGGCAATATTTAAATTTTCCTGTTCGAATGAAATTTCCGCATTCGTTTTTTTGCCATTAAAAACAGCATCCAGATTGTAACAGACAAATTCGCCCAATTGATATGGATTTGCCGAAACCCAGACGAGTTTTTCTTTTGGTTTAAAAATAACTCCGTGATGTGCCATTAACTGATTCAGCGCTTTTTCATTGCCGTATCCCAAAGGAAGATTATTTAAACCCTCTTTGTTTCTGAGAATTTCAGAAGCAATCTGTGGATTGAGCTTTTTATTTTCTGATAAAAGTTCCTGTATTCTTTCGAATCGGTATTCAGAATGACTGTTTACAATTTGTTCCTGATTTCGCTTATCATCCTTAAATGCTTCTCCCTGAAAATGATTCGAACAGATTAACTGACTGGTATTCGGCATATCATAAACATCCATTTTTTTTGGAGAAACTTCAATTAAAATGGCTTTATTATCCTGCGCGCTTCCTACCATTATAGATTCTGAAACAAATACCTTTCTTTTTTTCGCAATGGCGATCGCTTCCTCAATATTTTGAGCGTGCTGTAAAATTTCACGGGTCAGAATCGAAATCGGTGTTTTGGCAACCAGTGGAATTTTAGATTTTGAAGCATTAATAGTGACAGTCAGGCCCTGTTGATTCATTCCGGAAACGGTTCCTATCATCCCGGGCCACGTAACCATCATAAAATTATGACCCTGTTTCGGTTTTACAAAAGCAATGATTTTATTTTCTGCGAAAGCATCATTCACATAAAAATCAAAATTGCGTCCGAGAATCAAATTTCCGTCTTCCGATTTTTCATTCCATGCAGCAAAAGACGAACAGCCAACCAAGGCTAAATCCTGCAAAGCATGACCAATGTCGTGAGCAGCGTGCAGATATAATCCTCTTTGATATTGTGGGGCGATATTATCAAATTCATGTGAAGTGTATTGCGAAACGCCATAAATTTCTGTTTGGTATTCTTCAGGAACATTCAGATATAATTTTCTGTTGAACCAGCTCAGAAAATGGCGGAGCATTTTCTGTTGAAATTTTGAAGGGACAATATCTGTTATTTTAGAGAAAAAAATACGTTGTTGTTTATGCAAAAGCGAATCTGACAATGCTCCGGTTGTAAGTCCAATTTCCAACGGATCACCTTCAACATATAATTCCCAAAGTCCTTGTTTGTTTTTTGAAAACGAATTATTTCCTGAAATAAAAGAGCTGTCAGAACGTTTTGTAACCACTGGTTTTGTCGCGTTATAACCGGAAATATCAGGCAGATGTTTTTTTGATTTTGCTGTGCCACAGGAAATCAGAGTTCCTAAAAAACCAATGAGTAAAAGATATGAAATACCGTTTTTCATCACAATTAAGCCTGATTGATTTTAGTAATTAAATATTCTTTACCAATAATTTCAGAACAGGTGACAACAGCCCCGATTGTTACGCCCAAAACCCCGTGCATGCTGATGCTCTGACCAGTGAGATACAAATTTTCTAATTTTGTTTTTGACGGAATCAACGTTTTCATCGGATTTTCGGAATCTTTAACATAACCGTACATATTGCCTTTATCACCGCCAATATAATCACGGTACGAGAGCGGACTTGAGGTATGAACAGACTGAATACAATCTCTGATTCCGGGAAATTTTATTTCGATTTCATCCAAAAATTTAGCTGCTTTTCTGGCTTTAAATTCTTCATAACTTTCACCACGTTTATTTTTTTCGACAGTTGTATTAAAAGTATTTGCCCAGGGAAGTACATCATCAAATTTCATATACGTGATAAATGTCATTCCATCAGCCCAGATTTCGTCTTGTCTGGAAGCATTCATAGAAGCCATATACATTTTTGGCCATGAATTTTCATCGTATTCGTGCGCTGTCCAGACTTCACCGCTATTTTTAAAATGGTAATAATTATGGTTGATGTATTTGAACGTCTCGGGCTTAAAAACCAAATACAGACTAAAAGCTGAAAGAACGCCTTCAAGGTTTTGAATCCGATTGAAAAATGGCTTTCTGAAGTTCTCTTCTCCTGCCATTTTCAAAGTTGTTTTGGGTTCAATATTCGAAATAAAAAGCTCTCCGGAAACCTGTGTCCCATCTTTCATTTTAACCGAATTTACTTTGTGATTCTCGACTTCAAAATGGGTAACTTCTTTGTATTTATAAAATTCGCCGCCGTATTTTTTAAGCTGTTTTAAAAGTTGTTTGGTAATCTGGCTTCCACCGTTGATACAGCGCCATGAACTTTCTATATACGAATTTACAATCAGGGCATGAACATAAAACGGAGACTTATCCGGAATACCTGCGTATAGGAAATTTGAACCTGCCAGAACGGCTTTTAGTTTTTCATTTTGGGTAAAGGAATCAATTGTTTCTTTTGCATTGAGCCTTAAAATTTCATCTTCATATTTTCCTTCCCATTCTAAATTATAGAGCGGAAAAGAATCGCATACTTCTTGTAAACTTTCACAATAT
Source organism: Flavobacterium gyeonganense (assembly GCF_029625295.1). Taxonomy (NCBI): domain Bacteria; kingdom Pseudomonadati; phylum Bacteroidota; class Flavobacteriia; order Flavobacteriales; family Flavobacteriaceae; genus Flavobacterium; species Flavobacterium gyeonganense. The sequence goes on from NZ_CP121112.1 coordinate 2,209,338, forward strand.
TTTTCAATGTTCTCTTTTTCTCCGGGAAAATATTTTTCTAATTGGCGAACAAAATTCTCATAACCCTGTGCATGCGGATACTCGTTAGTATCACCTTCAAAAGAAATAATATCGAAAGCATTTTCGTCTAACTGCTTCAGGTTTAGTTTATCGATAATGCCCAGATATTTAAAATACTGATACAGATTCTGTCTTTCGCCTAAACCTCCGATGTAATGAATTCCGGTATCAAAAATCGTTTTATCCCGAACAAAAGTCTGAAGATTTCCACCATACTGATTGTTCTTTTCGAGCACACAAACGCTGTAGCCTTCTTTAGCCAGAATAATGGCCGAGACCAGTCCCCCCAAACCGCTGCCTACAATTACTACGTCGTATTGCTCTTTCATTAATTTTTATTTAATAACGATATACCGTTTTCTTCTGAAACAATCTTAAATCCGGAAGCTATAAGCTTTGTTTTATAATGCAGGCAATATATCAAAATTACAGAAGAAAATTTTGAGACGATTTTTTCAGGATTTTCATTATAACTTTCGTCAGAAATTAAAAGGAGTTCATACTGATTTACAACTGATGATTCCAGTTGGGATACATAATCAACTTTTCTTTTTTTCGCGATGTAATTGGTTTTGGCAACCTCTCTTTTTTCTTCATCAGAAATGTACGAATCAATTTTTCGCTGTGGTTCCTGCAAAGTGAGTAAAACGTCTAATTGCCCGTAATCATTTGCTAAATGCAGGATTTTGGCTTTCGCCGAAATGTATCGGTTTAGGTGATAATAGGTTTCGAGATTTGATTTCAGATTTTCTTTTACACTTTTTACGACTTCAATTTCTTTGTAATCATAACTATGAATCAGCATTTTTTTGAAATAATCCGGTCCTTCGATTTGCTGACGGATTTTAGAGAATTCAGATTTAAAAAAGGCACTAATCTGTTTGGTTCTTTCAGCATAATTTTTTCCAAAAGAATGATTATCAGGGCTTATTCTTTCTAAAATAGAAATGGTAATACTGCCGTCATAAATTATAAAATCGCCTTTTGGCAAGACTTCCGAAACACCATGAATTAAAATTGGAAGAATGTCTAAATTCAGTTCTTCAGCAAGATAAAAAGCACCTTTGTGAAAACGCTTAATCTGATTGCTTTCAGAACGCGTTCCTTCAGGAAAAATGATGATCGAATACCCTTCTTTTGCTTTTTGGCGCAAATGCTCAACGCCGTTTTCAAGCCCTTTTGAAACGGGATAAAAACCTGCTTTTTTAACAATTGGGCCAAAAAACAGGGAGTTGTACACCCAGTCATTTACTAAATAAATGACTTTCGGAGTCAGCATTCCGATTGTCAGAGTATCTAAAAATGATGCATGATTGGCAATAATTATGGCTGGTTTTTCGAAATTTTCATTAAATGGATTAATTACTTTTTTGACCACAAACGGATTTGAATACAAGACTGATTTCATAAATTTTGAAATCACAAAACGGAATCCGGTCATTTTGGATTTTTCCTTTATTGGAAGAATCGGCATAATAAACAAACAGTAAAGAGACATTAAAATTCCGCCGAGTCCGTAGTAAAAAAAGGATATAATACCATTTAAAAAACTGCGTAGTGCGAAAGGTGGATTTCCGTTTTTTGAACGGTTTGATATAAAAAGTTTAAAGAGAATCGGATAGAAGATGAACGTAATAATCAGTGCCGCAAAAACCCCGATTAACGAAACTGATGAAATTGAAGTTAGTGCAGGATGCTTCGCAAATATCATGGCGCCGATTCCTAAAATTGTCGTGATTACAGCTAAAATGATTGATGTCCTGTAAATCGCAATTTCATTTTTTCCGGTAGTATATTCTTTTTGAAGTGCACTGGTCATGAAAATACTAAAATCAACTCCGTGACCAAAAATCAAAGTGCAGACGATCATGCTGAAAATATTCATCTGAATGCCAAAAATCCCCATAATTCCTGCTGTAACAATTCCGGTTAAAGCAATCGGGATACAGCTGACAATCACCAATTCAATTCTTCTGAAAAAGAAAAACAGAATTAAAATCACGGCGATAAAGGAATAATTGACAAGTGAATTAAAATCGGTTTTCAAAGTGCTGAAAAAGGTTTCATTCATTTGTTGGCGGTCAATTGCAATCAGGTTTTCTTTGGCGGAAGTCGATTTTACAAAAGTATCACGCTGTTCAGGAGAAACTTTCACCAAAGTCGAAATCGTATAAAAACCATTTTTTTCGGTTACAAATTCTTTCAGTTGCAGCGCCTGAATTTTTAAATAAGCTGAAGCAGAAATAGGTTTGAAATCAAAATTTAAATGATTGAAAAAAAGATTGTATGTGGCCGGCTTGAATCCAAGTTTGGAACCTTCCGTAATTAATTGAGATTGTAAAAACTGTTTTTTATTCGCATCCCAAAACGAATTCCACTTTTGAATTTTTTGAAGCTGTTCATGCTGCGAAAGCATAATTCCGCCCACAGAACTGAAATTCAATATTTTATTTTGTTGTTTTTCTTTTGTTAAATCAGAAAAAAGCTGACTATTGTGCTGCAAAACTTCTTCCATACTTTTTCCGTATGAAGCCACATAAATCGTTTTTGAAGTCAGACTCGTGCTTTCTTCTAATTGTTTTTCGGCAGCTTTAATTTCCTTTGGAACAAAATTTAACTGCGACAAATCGTTATTAAAACCAACATCATTATAAGTAAAAAAGCAGACAATCGTAATTAAAACACAAAATCCAATCAAAAATTTATTGTTGTGAAAGGAGAAATGAGCCAGTTTATCGATCACATTTTTCTTATGTTCAAAATTATTTTCCTTCGGTTTATATAAATGAGGAACAATCAGAAGCGAGAAAAACGCAGATGCCATAACGATGACGGCAGCGAAAATTCCGAGGTCATTCAGTGCATCTGATTTTACAAAAAGCAGACATAAAAATGCAACAGCCGTAGTCGAACTGCTCATAATCACCGGCATCGTGATGTCTTTATACAACGTTTTGATGTCGCTGTTGTGTTTGTAATGCGTGAGAATATGTAATGAATAATCAATCGTAATTCCTAATAAAATAGATCCGATTCCGAGTGAGATTGCCGAAATCTGTTCTTTTACAAAATATAAAAACGCAACAGCAAACAAACCGCCAAATATTGTTGGAATAAAAATAATTATCGGGATTAATATTTTTCGGTAGAATAAAATTAATATCAGCATCAGCGTAATCATGGCGATCGTTGTTGTCAGGACAATGTCGCTTTTAATCTGAGTGGCATTTGCAACTGCAATTAAAGCTGATCCAAAATAACTGACTGAAGTTTTTCCTTTAAATTTCTGATTTAAATTCTCCTGAATCGATTTTAGTTTTTCGACAAAAAGAGTGTTTTTTTCAGTTTCGCTGGATGAAATATCTGAGGTAATAAAAAGCAATAATTTATTTTTGTCTTTGGTCATTACAAAACCATTGTCAAGTGTAAAATCATCACCAATATTTAATTGCTGTAATTTTTTTAAAGCTATAAACGAAATCCCAAGTGGATCCTGCAGAATAAAATCCTTTGTTACAAATCCCGAAGGCGAAATAATGGATTTGTAATTTGCCTGAACTGTCGCTGCAATACTGTCTTTTTGCAATTTTTTTTCGATAGAATCATAATCTTTATCATCTAAAAAAAGAGGCAGGTTATTGTAAACAAAATCGATAGTTTCCTGGATATTTTCTTCGTCAATTTTTCCCTGGATTCCGGTAATATAAGGTTTGCAGGATTTAGAAACACTGTCTGAAAAGGCAGTCGCCATTTCTTTCAAATCCTCTTCAGAACCGTTCTTTTCGAGTTTGAAAATGACAGTAGTTTTGTCTGCAAAATTTAATTGTTTTAAAACCTTAGCCGTTACATCAGCCTTGTCATTTGTGGGAATAAGTTTGGTAATGTCTTCTTCAAATTTGATTTGAGACGCAAAAAATCCAAAAATAAAAAGCATCAGCACAGCCAAAATAACCGAAAGTGATTTTTTTCGGTTTACAAATAAATGAATGGCGTAGAAGTATTGATGCATGATTATAGCTTAAATTTTTCAGCCACAAATTCACGAATTTATTTTGAATAAATTGTACTAATTTGAGAATTCGTAGCGAATTGACATAGAATTTTATTCTGTACGTTTTTTAGTAAAAGCGGTTAAAAGAAAATAACTTATTAAACCAGCTGATAACGCCGAAACGGATGCTAAAATAAGACTTCCTACGATATATTGAGCGGCATTTTTTTGAATATCGTCAAACGTCATCGAACTGTCCAAAAAAAGTGAAGTATCAGAAGGGACAAAAATGCTTCCTATTTTTAGAGAACCGTAAATAATAAAAGGAATGAAAGGAGGAAAACTAACATTGGAAGTTAAAAAAGCAATGACTTTGTTAAGCCTGAATAATGCGGCTAAAGCAAAAAGCAAAATGGTCTGAAAACCCCAGAAAGGAGAAAGACCAATAAAAATTCCTAAAGCGATTGCAGCGGATTTTTTAAAATTTGAATCCTTGCTTTCTAAAATATCTTCGAGAAAGAATTTTTTAAAACCTTTTTTTTTGCTCTTCTGAAAAAATCCCTTGGTTTGATGTAAAGCAGCGCATTTGTTACCAAAACGGTATTTAGAATACTGATTCTGGTAAAGTCACGAAACGGACGAAAATGAGAAACACGTTCTGCAGGATCGTACAAAACCTGAATCGGAATGTTTTTTACCACAATTCCTTTCCATGCAGCACGTACAATAACTTCAATTTCAAACTCAAATTTATTGGTATAAAATCGTTTTGGTAACAATCGAAGCGGATATAATCTAAAACCAGATTGCGTATCGTCAAGTTTGATTCCGGTTTCAAACTTAAACCAGAAGTTCGAAAATTTGTTTCCAAAACTACTTTTTTTCGGCACATTTTCCTGTGTCATATTCCGGCTTCCAATCAACAGCGAATTGGGTTCTTCCTGTATGGCAGCAATAAAATTTGGAATATCGGAAGCAAAATGCTGCCCGTCAGAATCGATTGTGATGGCGTATTCGAATTTCATTTCGATTGCTTTTCGAAAACCATTTCTAAGCGCGCGCCCTTTTCCTAAATTTTTAGGATGATGAATTTGCGTAAGCTGCGGATATTGTTTTAAAATGTTGAAAGTTTCATCAGTCGAACCGTCATTAACAATAATGACACTTGGAGTGAAATCTAAAACAGAGTCCAATACTTTTTTTAGTGTTTTACGGTTATTGTATGTCGGTACAATAACGCAAAAGTTAGTCGAATTAAGTAGTTCCTGCTGTGATTTCATGTGGCGTTTTTTGGGCTTTTATTTTACAAATTGCTTCTCTTTTTCAGAGAAACTTTTAGATTGCAAAACAAAATCTTTAAGATAATCTTTCAAAGCCGCACCCTGCGAAGCATAATACGTTGTTATGAATTTTTTATCTTCTTTAATATTTTTCTTGTAGCCCGTAATTCCCGGAACATCTTCCTGAATGCTCAGTCTGATCATTCGCATTTCGATATTACTGGGATCACTTTTTATTGTGGCTTCAAGTAATTTTGCACCTTCTTTAAAACGCTCAATTTTTTCACCTAATTTTTTTTCAAATTTTGATTCCAGTAAAATGGAAGCCGCTTTGTAAGCCACTAAAATTTTATCATCATTATTGGAAATGCCTGCAAGTTTTGTTACAAATTCTTTGGCATTATTTTCAGATTTTGTAACGTCAGCATACATTTTTCGAATAGCAGCCAAATCCGGATTGCCTGCAAAATTTACCAGTAAAAGTAATGTCAGTAGCAGTTTCATACTTAAAGTTTTTTATATACGTTGCTCAGTTTTAAAGCAACGGTGTCATTAAAATAAGTTGTGTTTTTTACTTTAACCAAATTGTCTTCGGTTGTTGCAATATCGAGTTCCAGACGTAATTCCGGAGTGCTTTCCGGATTTATGAGAGCCATAAATTTTACATTCGAAAGCGTCTGAATCATTAAAGTTTCATGAGTGATTTTCTCTGTCAGTTCTTTAATAATCTGAATCATGCAAACACCAGGCATAATTGGGTTTCCAGGAAAATGACCTTTGAAAACTTCATGTTTTTCATTGATCAGAATCGTAATGATATACTTAGAATCGGATATTTTTTCTTCCGAAATTATTTTGTAAAAGTCTTTTAAAACCATATTTTTTTATTTTCAAAATGTATAGGCCGCACCTATTTGATAAACTAAATTAGTATTTATACTAGCTGCTCCGTTAGTATCATCAAATGCATCTCTCGTTCCTTTTTTTATTCTTGCTTCCAGTGCGATACCTTTGTACAAATTAAATCCAGCACCACCAATAATTCCAAAATCAATATCTTCACCTTTTGAAACGGATGTAAAAAAGCCATTTGATTTATCATATTCGATTTCATCTCCAATGACAAAGTCAATATATGGACCAGCAAGGAGATATACTTTTTCAGTGATATTAAATTTATTTATAGTAACAAAAGATAAATACCGTAATGAAATATCCACATTTCTGTTTTCAGTAATCGTTTCTGACTGGCCATCAGGTAAACGGTCATAATAAAATCCTTCAATAGAAGCTTTTGCTCCTTGTCTGGAATAAGTTACTTCAGGCTGTAAAGTATAAAATCTACTCAATTTCAAAGCACCAAAGCCACCAAAGTAGAAATCAGTTTTACTGTTCACATCAAAATCAGTTTTAGAAATTTTAGAAAGGTTAACTCCTGCATGGATTCCAGGTTTAAAAGTTACCTGAGCTTGTATTTTTAAGAATGCAAACAAAGAAAATGCAATAAATGCTAAATTTTTTTTACTCATAGTTTATTGTACCTTGAAAGAATAACTAATTCCTATTTGAAAATTGATATTTGTATTATAATCGCCAAAAAGATAATTATCATTAGAATCATTGTAATAATAATCACTATCTAATATGTCGTAAAAACCTTTTTTAAATCGGGCTTCAAACGTTAAACCTGATGGCAGACGATAGCCAATTCCGGTAACAAAAGCCAAATCATTAGCATCTTTTCTTTTGACTAAATTATGATTTACAAGAAAATCTGCCGATGGACCAAATTGTATCTGAATACCGGGGCCAAAAGTAAACTTATTTAACAATGTAAACGAAAAATAATCAAGTCTTAAATTTTCTTTATTAAATTTTTCAGTACCTGAATTCTCATCATTGTAATTTCGGACCACATTGTCAGAACCTTGTCTGCTGTATGTTATCTCGGGCTGAAGAGCATAATATTTACCCAGCCTGATTTCGCTAAAACCACCTACATAAAAATCTTTTTTATAAGTGGAGTGTGTTTCCGAAATCGTAGAAAAACCCAATCCCGTTCTTATTCCCGGTTTGAAACTAACTTGGGCCTGTGCCTGTATGATAAAAAACAGAGCTATTATACTTTTATAGTTTAATTTCATTACATTTTAAAAGTATAACTGATACCAAGCTGAAAGACCTGATTCAAAATTATTTCGTCATAATAATAGTCATCATCAACTCCGTCATAGCCGTAAATATCTACAAATCCTTGTTTGATTCTCGCTTCAAAGGTCAGGCCATTTGGTAATGTATATCCAACACCAGCAACAATGGCAAGGTCAAAACCTTCAGGATTAGTATTGATATAATTATCAGAAACTTTAAAATCTAAAGAAGGTCCTGCTAATATGTGAAATCCGCTTCCACCAAAGTTAAATTTAGCAACGGCACCAAGTGTTATATAATTCAGTTCATATTTTTCAGAATAATAGCGGCCATTTTCAAAGTATCTTCCTTCATCACCTTGTCTTGAATACGTTATTTCAGGCTGTAATGAGAAATACCTGTTGAATTTAATATCTACTAATCCACCAAGATAAAAATCTGTTTTAGTTTTATTATCATCAATATTGGTTAATGTAGAGAAGTTTAAACCCCCTCTGATTCCCGGGCTGACCCTTACCTGCGCCTGAGATGTTATTAGACCTATAAATAAAACGAATGTTATTAAAGTTACTTTTTTCATTGTGTATTTGGTTTAGGTTAATTTATTTTTTATTCTGATTTAAAATAATTTAGCTCAATTTTCAATTTTATATTTTGATGTAAAATGACTACTTTTTTAGCAAAAATATCGTTTTCTAAAGTAAAAGTAATTGTTATTTTATCTTTTGTTTTAGAGGAACGGACTACTTTTTCTAATTTTTGATCTTTTTTGGAGAAGAAAAGATAGTTGTCACGTTTCCCGTCTGCCGATTTATAAATGTTACTTTCCTCGTTTTCGAATTGTTCCTGAAGCAGATATTTGTTTTTGAGAAGCAGCCTAAAATCTTCTTCTAAGGTGTTAATCAGGATTTTCCTGTCGAGTTCAGAAACAATCGAATTGACTTTAAAATCGTTTTCAGAGATTTCAAAGTCCATTAATTTGTTGCCGAATTCAGTTGTAAAAACGACTCGGTGTGTGGTATCATTTATTTTTTTGGCGATAAAAATTCCGGACATTTCGTGACCATAAACCGAGATATTGGTTTTGTAAACATAATCGGTTTTGGAGTCTGAAAAATAAGGAACCTCAATAGTTGTTTTAACTAATTTTTTAGACGTATAATTTTTTGTGACTGAACCACAGGAAATCAAAACAATCGCCAGAAAACAATTAATTAGTAAAAACTGAATCGTCGATTTTTGCATTGATCACTTTATTTTTAAGTACAATTCGGGTATAATCGTCAGATGATTCTAACAGTTTTACCTGAACCACAGTGGCTTCTTCTTTCTCAAATGTCAGTTCGATCTGTTTGATGTATTTTTTCAGTGTAGCATCTTTCGGAATAAACTTCGCCAGATTTTGCCCTTTTAATTTAAAATATGAAATCGTAAATTCCTTATCGTCAAACATATTTCCGCTTACGCTCCCCACAATTAGTTTATTGATTCGGCCAAAGATTTTGCTGTTGCCAATATCAACGGCACTTTTCTTTCCTTCATCGTTAATCAGGATTTTTCCATTTTTGAAAACGATGCTGTAATTGTATGGTTTTTTGTATTGCCAGGACAATAACGCCGGTTCTTTAAAAAACATTTTCCCTGAAGTTTCAATGTCTTTTGATAAAAAGTCTAAATGTTTGTATTGTATAAAATCAGTGCTTAGAGATTTGATTTTTTTGGACACCACATTTACATCTTCTTTAAATTGAGTGATTTCTGCAGCAGTCATTTTTTGTTCCTGTGCGAACATCGAAAAAATGCTAATGTTCAGGAAAAAAAGAAAAATATATAATTTAGTTTTCATAAGCTTTAAGGTTCAAAAGTTCTTCAATCGAAACGACCAGGTAATTATTTTGCTGTAAAAATTGCAAAAACTGTTCCAATACCAAAACAGAGTGTGGCCCCGTGTCGTGCAAAAGTACAATTCCGCCGGGAGAAACCCGTTTTTTAATTCGATTCAAAATCAATTCCGGATTTTTTAGTCCGCCGTCAAGCGAACGAATATTCCAGCCAATCACTTTGTGTCCTGTAATTTTTAAAGCTCTTCGAATCGAAGGTGTCGTGACTCCATAAGGCGGACGAAAAAAGTTGATTTTTTTGAAGTCAATTTTTCCAGAAGCCTATCTGTTTTTTGAAGATCTTCAGTTATTTTTTTGGCATTATAAAAATCAAAGAATTTAGAATGAGAATACGAATGATTTCCAAACAAATGACCTTCGTCAATTACTTTTTGAAGAATTTCAGGATGCGTTTCAATATTTTTTCCAATGCAAAAAAAAGTCGCTTTGGCATTGTATTTTTTCAGAATCTCTAAAACTTCCAAAGTATAAACGCTCGGTCCGTCATCAAACGTTAAAGCAATTTTTTTTTCTGTTTCTAAAGGATTACTGCAAAACGCTTTTACATGATAATTCGAAGAAATTCTGGCAGAACCAAAAGCATTTATTCCCATCCAGATCAAAATAAATAAAATAAACCACCAAAAATTAATTGCGATATAAAGTTTCAAAAGAACCAATAAAAGCAATAAAATGATAAAAAATATCGAAATGTTTTTATGCGTTATCATTTTGAAAGCAACGTAAAACTATGATTTTTTCCGTTTAATTGATTGTACAATAAAATGGTATTATAAGTTGGTTTTGCAACCGAATTCACCTTTATAATTTCAGGAATTTCCTGTGTTTTCAAAATTTTGGCAGCCATCCAAAAAGCAAAAGCCGAAGCGGTATCATATTCGCCGCTTAAATGTTTGTAATACAGCTGAGGTGTTTGGGCAAAAGCATTTACAGCAAGATTTTTATAATAATTTTCGAAAGCTGCATTTCCGTCAAAGCCTAAAACTAAAGCATCAATATCGGAAATTTCTAAATTATTGGATTGTAGAAAAGATTTAATCTCAGCTTCAATTTCATTTTCTTCAAGTGTATTTACGATGGCAATATCCAGAATTTCAGCGTAAGTAGTATCTTTTCTTTCATTTTCTAAAACAAAAAAACTGGCACCTTCTCCATAAACAGCACCACTTGTACTAGAAGTTAAAACATCGTATGGAGCTGAATTGTCTTGTTTGATTCTTCCGTTTAATTTGAAAAGGGCAGTGGTGTAATCGCCGTTTTCATCAACGCCCCCAACTAAAATAGAATTAGCTTCCTCTTTTTCAATCTGCATTTTTGCATCAATCAAAGCCGATTCAAAAGAAACCGCGCCATTCACGTAAGTGAAATTATAACCTTTACATTGCTGTAAAAGTGCAATTTGTGCACCAACTGTATTATGAGTCGATTGAATGAAAGAAGTTGGCGTTAGAAACTCTTCGTTATTATCTAAAATACTTTTTAGGAATTTTTCAGAATCTTCGATACAGCCTAAACCTGTTCCGGTTATAATCGCATCAACATTTTCAACATTGGCATCTTTCATGGCCAAAGCCGAAGCTACGATTCCGTTTTTCACCCCTTTTGCCATTCTTCTGCTGGCAGCTGGAGAAATGTATTCTTTGTACGCCGGCGGAACAATTGCCAGCACATTTTCGTTATGATTTACAACCGCTTCTTCTAAAAAAACGGTATCAAATGTTTTTTGAGTCGAAATACAGCCTACTCCATTTATATATGTTTTTTTACTCATCAGCTTTTTGAAAATATAAGGGTGGAACAGTTTCCTCCAAATCCAAAAGAGTTGGACAAAACGTGTTCGATGTTTTTATTTTTTAGAGAAGTTTGCGGTGTTAAATCAAATTCTTCCATTTGAATTTCAAAATTCAAATTCGGATAAACCACATTATTCTGAATGGCCAAAACACTGTACACAGCTTCAATTGCTGCGGCCGCTGCTAAAGTGTGGCCTGTAAAAGGTTTTGTAGAACTGAAATCCGGAACTTTTTCGTCTTCGTAAATTCTTTTTAAAGCTCTTCCCTCCGATAAATCGTTGTTTGGTGTTGCGGTTCCGTGTACGTTGATGTAGTCGATTTCAGAAGGTTTTAAACCTGAAACTTCAAACGCTTTTTTCATTGCCAGATAGGCGCCATCTCCATTTTCGGAAGATGCAGTCTGATGGAAAGCGTCATTTGCATTTCCGTAGCCTGAAACTCTTGCCAGCACTTTCTTATTTTGTTTTGCGACAATTTCATCCGATTCTAAAACTAAGTAAGCTGCTGCTTCGCCAAGATTTAAACCTTTACGATTGTTGTCAAAAGGTTTATTGTAATCGTCAGATAAAATCATCAAAGTCTTAAAACCATTGATAGTGAATTTTGCCAAAGCATCGGCTCCGCCTACAATCACGCGATCTAATTTTCCGGTTTTGACCAATCTTGCGCCAAGCATAATCGAATTGGCTGCAGACGAACAAGCCGTACTGATTGTCGTAACCATTCCTTTTAAACCCAACTCTTCTGCAATTTTATCTGCCACATCACCACCGTCATGGCAGGTAATATATTTTACCAGTTCCGGTTTTTCGAAATAATTGTAATAATGTTTTTCGGTCATATCCATTCCGCCCACACTGGTGGCAGAAATCAGTCCGGTCCTGAATTCATTAATATCAGAAATACCGGCATTTTCAACAGCTTGTCTGGCTGCCAGAGTGCCAATCATAGCGGTTCTCGAAAAGTTATTATTTTCAGAAAGCTGTAATTCGGCAACCAGTTCTTCATTGGTTTTTTTGATTTCACCAACTTTGATCACATCGGCGTGAACTGTCGGAATATTTTGAATATTCGAAATACCAATCTTGTTTTCGATCAAAGAAATATAATTTTCCTCGACTGAATTCCCAATCGCAGAAATAATTCCCATGCCCGTTATTGCGACACCTTTCATTTTTTAGACTTGCTTAGATTATTAGAATTTTAGATAGTAGACTTCTTAGATTCCAGACTCAGATACTTTTCTCTAAATAGTCTAAAAATCTAAGCCAGTCTAAGCAGTCTTATTTCGTTCTGTTCGCGCTGATATAAGCCGCCATCGTTTCGATAGACTGGAAAATAGATTTTCCTTCTTTCGGATCCACTAATTTAATTCCGTAATCTTTATCTAAAATCACGATCAGTTCAAGTGCATCAATCGAGTCTAAGCCTAAACCGTCTCCGAACAAAGGATCGTTATCAGCAATATCTTCTACAGCGATATCTTCAAGGTTTAGGGTTGTAATGATTTTGTTTTTTAATTCTGCTTTTAATTCTTCCATGATTATTTATGGTATAATGTATTGATATTTTCGTTTTTATAATTTTCGTTTTCTTCGGGACTTATGATGCAAAGAAACGCTTTGTAATTGTCATTAAAAAATTCGACCCAGCCGCAAAGCACTAAATCTGCTTTATTTGTATTTAGTAAAATGTTAGAATAATTCGATAAAAATTCACCGTTAAAGGCATCAAATATAAAGAAAGAATTTTCACTTTTAAGCTGATGGCGGATACTTATTTCACCCAGACAAATATTGGGCAGCGTATAAACAAAAACCGCCGGACTAGGATAATAGTTTTCTTTGTCTGAAATCGATTCCTGGTATTTTACATCGGTATCTAAACTCGAAGATTTATTAGCCAAAACCAAAGCGATATTATTTTCTTCCTTAGAAGAAGTTATCGGACTCAAAAGCAATTCTGCACCTAAAAAAGCCAATTTGCTCAAAGTATCCATTTTGAAAAACTTCGAATATTGAATGTCAAAATTACGATACGCTTGTTTGGCAAAATCGGCAAAATCTGTTGGTTCAATTTTGAATACAGGAGTTCCGTTCAAAACAATTTCGTTGTTTTGGATGGTGATGTAGGATTGTATGTAGGTTTTGTTTTGAGTCATTGTTTTTTGTAACTTTGTCAAGTTATGAAATTCTACGAAAAATATCCGCAATTAAAAAACAAGAGCTTTTTATCAAAAGTTCTTGCTGATACTGTATTTTCTACAATGTCTTTAGAAGATCAGCAAGTTTCTAAAAGCAAAGTTGTCAAAATTGTTGATGCCATTTTAAAGGATAAAGAATTAAAAGGAAATCAATTCTTCACTAATTAATTGATTTAATAATTTATAATCTCCATTGTCAGCAGCTTTCATTGCGCTAATATAAAATTTTCTGCTTCCGCCTTCTCTGTGATATAATTCTAAAGGTTGATATCCAAACTTTAATGCGATAAGATTCATCAAAATTCTTCCAGTCCTTCCATTTCCATTATTGAAAGGATGAATTTTTATAAATTCATAATGTGCATAGACTAAGCAATCAACATGATCTTCTAAAGTTTTAGAAATGGAAATTTTAAAATTAAGATTATCTAGAAACTGATACATGGCTTGTAAAACTATTACTGGTTTTGGTGGAATTAGTTGTCCAACAGAAACTTCTGTTGTTCTCCATTTTCCAGCCCAATCGTAAAGTTGTTCAAATGCAATTTTATGAATTTCTAAAACAAGTGTTGTTGAAATATCAACATCAGTTTCTAGTTCAAAAGTAAAAAGCTCTGCTTTAGCAATTCCAGATGCTTCAAATTCATTGATTTGATTTTTATCAGTCAAGCCAAGTAAATTATCATCAGGAAAAGGTGTCCAATTAGTTTGATTTTCCATATCTCATTTTATCTTTTCAAAAACCACAGCCGTATTGCAACCTCCAAAACCAGAAGCTGTTTTCAGAAAATAATTTATTTTCTTTTCTTCGTTTTTTTCAATAACATTTACAACTTCACTAACACCTATTTCATCAAAACCTTTTGATTCAAAAACTGTATTTTGATTAGCAGACTCAATCGCAATTACCGTTTCTAATAACCCCGAAGAGCCTAAGGTATGACCGTAAAAACCTTTTAAACTATTTACGGGAACATTTTGTAAATCTAAACGATTTAATGCAATGGCTTCCATTTCGTCATTGAACGGGGTTGCGGTTCCGTGTGCCGAAATATAATCTAATTTGTTGGCTTCAATTTGAGCTTCTTTCAAAGCATTCTGAATACTTCTGAACAAACCTTCACCCGTTCTTGATGGTCCCGAAATATGATTTGCATCGTTTATCGAACTGTCACCAATGACTTTTATTTTAGCATTTTTCGCTTCCGCCGAAACTAAAACGGCAGCCGTTGCTTCGCCCAAACTGACTCCGGTTCTGTTTTTAGAATACGGTTTGCAAGGCAGTTCGCTCATCGCCTGAAAAGCATTAAAACCAGACAAAACAAATTCTGAAACTTCGTCGCCAGCTACTACAAAAATGTGATTATAAAGCTCTGACTGAATCATTCTTTTGGCAATTGAAACTGCTAAAATTCCGGAAACACAGGCATTTGAAACTACGATGGGCTGTGTTTGAAACCCGAAGAAATTCGCAATAGTTGCAGCCAAAACATCTAAATGTGCGTTATTAAAACTTTCTTCGGATTGATTTTGTAAAGCCGTTATATTTCCTTTTGTGGTCGAAAGTATAAAAGCGGTTTTTGAATTTAATTGAACTCCTGAGTTTTTGATAATCGGCTCTAAAGCCAAAATCATCATTTTTTCTAAACGGGAATATTTGGTTTCGGAACTAATTTCCGCGAAAGCGTTATTTATATCTTCATCACTAATTATTGAAGCATAAAACGAATTGGGCATCAAAGAAACATCGTTGTGAAGCTGAATTCCGGAATCACCACGAAGAATCGCTTCGATGTTCGTTTCGACATCAAAACCTAAAGGTGTGATACAATTTGTTTCTGTGATGTATATTTCTTTTATCATTTTATTGTTTCATTTCTTGCAAGGTTTTAAAACCTTGTAGGTATGTTTTTTCTCAACACATAGAACATAGTTATCATAATCTTGTCATTCCGGCGAAGGAGGAATCTTCGTAAGTAACTCTACAAAGATTGATTTAGCATACGGAGTTTCAAGTGTGATTTCTCGTTCCTCGAAATGACAAAAATAACATATCGCTATGTGTAAAATCTAGATTTTATTTGATTCTTTTATTCACTTTTAAATTCTATGATTCTATGTGTTTAATTTTTTAGCACGCAGATCTAGCAGATCTAGCAGATTTTTATTTGTGCTAATTCGTGCAATCCGTGTTCTATTTCAACAACCCAACTTTTCGTTTCCATTCTTCATAAAAAGGAGGATTCGTCAGCATTAAATTTCCTGCTGCATCTAAAAAAACCTGGGTGGTTTCTCCTGTGCAGAGCCACTTCGCCTTTGGCATCAATTATTTTAAAACGATAAATCATTTTTGCGGCTGGCGTATCTACAACCGTAGTTTCAATTGTCACGACATCGCCATAACGCAAGGACAATTTATGCTCGCATTTAGATTTTACGATTGGTGTTGTATAACCAGTATTGCCAATATCTAAATACGTAAGTCCGTGCTGACGTCCAAAAGCCTCACGTCCATCTTCGAAATACGTAATATAATGACCATGCCAGACAATCCCAAGCGGATCTGTTTCGTTAAAACGAATTCTGATTTCGTGAGAAACGGTCAGGTTGGTGGCTTCGTTATACTGTTCTTTTCTTTTTGTCATAAAATAAGGCGATGGCGGTTGTAATAATGAAAAACAAAAATAACAAACTTATTTTTGGAATGATTGCGACGAAAGAACTGTTGCGCAATAAAACATCATAAAATGCTTCTAATCCCCAGTTCATTGGAGACGATTTTGCGATATACTGCATGATTTTCGGCATCGCAAAAACCGGAACCCAAACGCCTCCAATTGCTGCTAAAATGATTACACTTGTGGCACCAAAAGGAGCAGATTGTTCCTGTGTACTGGCGACAGTTCCTAATAAGATTCCGTAGCCGATTGCTGCGAAACCTGAAAATAGTGCTACAACACTTGTCAATATAAAGTGTCCTTCGATGTTTAAAGAAGGCAATCCGATTGAGGGGAATAAAAACACCGCAACGGCAACCATCATATAAAACTGGATCATACAAATGATCGAGTAGGTGATGGTTTTGCCAATAATCACAACTAAATTAGAAACGGGATTGGTTCTTAACCGAACAAAAGTTCCCTGTGTTTTTTCTTTTACAATATTGATCGATAACGGAATCACAATAAAAAAGATTGCAAATAGCGTCCAGGCCGGAACGTTGTGCTGAACCGAATTCGGAAGCACTTCTTTATTATTGATTCTCGGAATTATCTCTTTGAAAGTAATAAAGTTTTTTTGCTCAAAATTGATTGTTTCTTCCCCTAATTGTTTTTGAAAAGTCGAATAAATCGATTTGGTTTCAATCTGCGATATCATTTTGTCAATCGAACTCATGACAGCATTTTTGAAACTCATCTGAACCGCCGGATCAAAATACAGTTTTACCTCCTTTTCTTTAATGATGCGTTGAGGTTCTGTAGTTGCAGTGGTGTCTGTCAAACCTAAATTGCTGACAATTTTTTCTACATTCTGCTCGACTTTAGTTTGTAAATCAGAACTTAGATTTTCCGGAATTACAATCGCCAGCTGGAATTTTCCTTTGTACACATTTTCTCTGGCAATTTCTTCGGTAACCGGTTTATGGTCAATTTGTGTTACAACGGTAAAATAATTGCTCTTTTCTAAATTTTCAAAAACGGTTTTAGAAACAGATCCTTGATCTTTATCTACCAAAAGAATCTGAATTTTAGAATTGGATACCGTTTTAAAAGTACTGTCCTGAATTATGGTTACGGCAATTACCAAAACCAAAGGCATGACAAATAAAATAATGAGTCCGCCTAAATCTCTTTTTAACAAAAGAAATTCTTTTACTACCGACATCCAGATTTTATATATCATCTCTCAACGCTTTACCGGTTAATGAAATAAAAACATCTTCGAGATTTCGGGCATCTTTTGTAGCTTCAATCAATGCTGACGGAGTATTTTGCGCATAAATCTGTCCCTGATCTAAAATCGCAATTTGTGTGCAGAAATCTTCGGCTTCAGCCAAATGATGCGAGGTGTAAATAATAGTCGTTCCGTTTTGATTCAGCACTTTCAAATAATCAATAATCGCAGTTTTAGAATGTACATCAACACCGACAGTTGGTTCATCCAAAAACAAAACTTTCGGATTGTGCAGGATTCCGGCAATCAGGTTGACACGGCGTTTCATTCCGCCCGAAAAAGTCTGAACTTGTTTGTCGGCAAATTTCAATAATCCTAAAAGATCCAAAGCCTCGATTACTTTGTCTTTTAAATCTGAACCTTTCAAACCGTACATACTGCCAAAATAATGGAGATTTTCTCTTGCCGTCAAAGTCGGGTACAAGGCATATTCCTGAGGCACAACGCCTATGATTTTTTTGATTTTTGAAGCATGATGCTGATAGTCTAAACCATCAATTGTAAAATGTCCCGAAGTAGGTTTAATCAAACCGCAGAGCATGGAAATCAAGGTTGTTTTACCGGCACCATTTGGACCGAGTAAACCAAAAATCTGACCTTCATTGATTTCCAGCAAAACATTGTTCAAAGATAACATTTCGGCTTCTTTGTACTTTTTCGAAAGGGATTCTATTTTTATAATGGGCTGCAAAATATCGTTAGCTGATGGCTTTTTTTAGTTTTTTGAAAAAGATTTCTTCACGATTGGCGATGTCTAAAAGTTCATCGGCAATAGCGTTGTAGGCATCTTCTTTGGCACTTCTGTTTTTGTAAATTCGGGAAGCTTCAACGGCAAAATCACGCCATGAATCCCCAATTTGTGTCATTTCTTTTGAAAGCGTTTTTAATTCTTCATTATTTAAAATAACAGACGCTTCCTGTAAAAAAGCCGCATAAATAAAACGGAAACCACCGCCTCCGGTACCAATTTCTTCCTGCATGCGAACCATCTGAGCCAGATAATGATTGGCTTTTCGGACACCATGTTTCGCCGGCCATCTTCGGATTCGGCGGGATACAAATTTAATACCGCGTACACCCACGATTGGCATTGGTGCCAGCATAGTACGACACGTATCTTTGATTCCTTTGATGATTGCATTTTTGAAATCAACATTACCCGGAACCTGAATTGGATAATACATCTGGCCTCTTGGCGCAAAAGCTCCTTTAGCAAAACGAACTTTGTCCAGTTCATCGTGCGTTAAAGTCGTAACCGTTTCCATTACCGGATCACTGATCAGATAATCTGTTTCGGTTTTTCCGTAAACGACTAAATTGTGTGCGTTGAAATGAAAACGATATTCATCAGGAAAATAACTCAAATGATACACTCCGACTTGTAATCCCGTCGGGATATTATTTTTCAGGTTTTCCTCTAAAGCTTTATTCGCGCTAGCAACAGAAGAAAATTTTTGTCTTTTTATTTTTAAGTTTAACCGATTGGCGACTTTATTGAAAATCTGTCCCGGCAAGGTTCTGTAGCTTATTGCCGGAGCATGATTGACTTTTAAAAAAGGCAGATACACGAATAAAAGTCCCGAACCAATTCCGAAAACCATTGGCTCGCTGATATTGAGTCCACTGTTTTTTAAGAGGTTTGAAGCTACTCCGTTTTCACAATGAGCAGATTGGTGATGTGTAAAAGTAACTTGCATTATTTTGTGATACTATTTTTGAGTTCGGCAATTGAAATATCAAAAGCGTCAGCATATTTTTGTAAAGTTTTGTCGTTTAATTTGGCAAAAACAGAGGGTTTAAAATGTCTTTTTACGCGCCATTTCCACATGTCAACATAACCAGCAAGAATAGAAAGATCCATTTTATTGAGTTCCATGAAATAACAAATCGGACTCAACTCGCCATTCTGAACTTTTAGTCTTGCTTCTTCGGCACGTTCTTTTATGTCGTCAATCGCGTTTGAAAGTGCGATGGCTTTTGGTTCCCAGCCTGTACTCAAAGCGGTAGTATAATTACCGTTTTCATCTGTGGCATAAACGAGTTCCTTGAGATTTTTTTTGCTTAAATTTCCATCGTGCTGCGGTACATTTTCTTTTTCCATGACGGTTTAAATTTTAATTAGCATTATGTTGTGGCCGAAATCGTCTTTTGAATAAACAAATTAATTTCGCATTCTAAAAGTATTTTATCTTCGAGCAAGCTTTGACAGTTCATCGTGCACAAAGTATAATCATCGCCGATGAATTTTGAAACTAAAGTTGCTTTTGTAATAATGATTTCACCAACTTTTGGCAGTGAATGAATTTTCAGGTTTTTTATGGCGCTGATAAAACCCAGAACGCTGACATCCTTATTTTCTGTACCGTCTTCTTCAAAAAAATATTTCTTTCCAACAATTGAAGAACAAGTCTGAGCCGTATTTTCAATTAATCCGGCTTCAATAAAAGTACCATTGTCAACAAAAATATTATCTTCTTTAATTAGAAATTCGGTTTCGACAAAATTAGCATCGATATCCAAAATCAAATCAACCATCAGCATTGGAGCACGGTGAGGTAAGTAATTTTGAATGTCAATTCCCACTTTCATATCTTTTTATTTGGCTAAAACGGTTTTCATTTGTCCGCTTGCAATTTCTTCATTGTTTAAAAAAGTCACGATATCTACTAAAGTTACTCCCGCAAATTCCTGCAAAATCGTAACATTCGACTGAATGCTATCGTTAATTTGAGGCAATTTTTTAATCTGAATATCTTTAATAGAACCAATGTATCCGGTTGGAGCAGTTTCATTTTTCAAAAAAAACTGATAGCCGGTATGCAAAGCGACTGATTGCGCCATATGTTCAATTAAGCCTGCTTCTAAAAAAATGTTTTCTTCTAAAAAAATATTGCTGTCCTGAATTTTCAATCCAGAAACTAATCCTGTTTGTGAATATGAAAACATACAATCTATCATTACAAAAGGAAACTTTTGTGGAATCAGGTTTTCGACTGCTGCTTTTTCTAAAAGTACTGAGGACTCCATTAGCAAACGGTTAAATACGCATACGCAAATGAAAATCTTCCGCTTTCAGGAACTGAAAGTAAAATTCTGTCTCCTTTTTTTAATTTTCCGGAATTCATTAATTCTTCAACTGCGATATAAATCGAAGCCGAACCTACGTTTCCAACTCTCAGAAGGTTCATGAACCATTTTTTCTTCTGTAAGGACTATGCCTTTTTCATCCAGTCCTTTTTTTAGTCCTTCAACAAAAAAGTACGATGAAACGTGCGGTAAAAAGTAATCAACATCTTCGGCAGTAATATTGTGTTTTGCCATAGCATCGCTCATACTTTCGACACCTTTTGGCAAAATAAATTCGTCCAGTAATTTTACATCCTGTTTAACAGCAAATACGGATTCATTCAGCCATTGTTCAGGTGTAAAATCGCTCCACGGTTTTATATCGCCGTTTTCTAATTTATCACCTCCTGCATACATACAGGCTTCTAATTCGAAAGCATATGAATAAGCTTCCATCCATTCAATTTTCAACGAGATTTCACCGCCAGGTTTATTTTGAAGTAAAAAAGCACCGGCTCCGTCAGACAACATCCAGCGTAAAAAATCTTTTTTGAAAGCGATAATCGGCTGTTCTTCCAGATTTTTTAAGTTGATGATTTCGTTGTTGTATTTTTGTGCGGAAAGCCAGGTTGACACTTTTTCAGATCCTGTACAAATTGCGTTTTTAGAATTTCCGGCTTTTATAGAAAGAAAGCCATATTTAAGGGCATTCATTCCGGAACAGCAGATTCCCATTGAAGAATTTAGTTCAACCGATTTGTTTTTTAATAATCCGTGCACCATTGCTGCATGTGAAGGCGCAATTATATCTGGTGAAGAAGTCCCGCAGGACAAAACCTCGAGATCCTGATTTGTAAAGTTTTCATCAAACAGCAGCTCAATTGCATTTTTTGCCAGTTCAGCATTGGTGTGCGTGCTTTTGCCATTTTTATCAATGGCATAATATCGGCTTTGAATTTTATTATTGCGCAAAATAATACGTCTTGCCTTTGAGGCAGTATCATTTATCAATCCTAAATACTTCTCCATTTCATCATTCGAAACGGCTTCATTTGGCAAATACTTTGCGGCTTTTGTAATATATACGTCAAACATAATTTAATTTTCCTCTTCTAAACTCCCTGATAATATTGCGTTTCTTTTTTTATGGTTTTTAGCTTAAAAGGATAGCTAATGAGGTGCAATATATACACTATTGGCGAGATTAACCATATCGCTAAGAATAAATAAATATAAAATATTTTGAGAAGCTGTTTTCTCTTTTTCGGATTCTTATAAATGAAGTTCGACCACTTGTTAAAAATTTTGTTGGCTGTTTTGTCAACGGTTACCAAATAAGGGCTAATCCGTACAGCATCAGCAGCTACTAATTTGGGCTGTAAGTCATTTAATTTATTCTGATGGAACTGGGAAAGAATGGTTTCTCCAAATTTTGTTGATTCCTGAATGTCTTTTTCAGAAACGCCCGGCAACGGAAAGAAGCCTAAATATTTCTTTTTTACTCCGGAAAACATCCATTCGACAATTGTCAGGACGCTAATTAAGTTGCCAACACGGTCGACCAAAGCGATATTTCCAACCAGTTGAGCGTTGGATTCTCTTAGCAGGACCTTGATTTTTTCCTGAGCCATAAACCACATATTACGGGAACCATTGATTGTAACTACAGGAGTATTATTCAGGATTTTTTTCCCTTCTTCACTTCTCAAAAAAGAATTTATAGGAATGGATGGCGATAAATACCAAACCTGATAGTGAAACAAAACCAAATCAAATTTGGTGTTCAGAATTTCATTAGGAACAGGTTTTAATGTTGTTGGAATCTGTAAAAAGGACTCCGGGAAAGCATCAAAAAAGGAGTCTTTGTTCCACGGAAACGGGAAAGGTTTTTCTAATTTTATTTCATGAAAAGTTACTTTTATTTCATCTGAATTTAAAAAGGGTTTTGCAATATTTTGCGCAATCGACTTTAATTGTCCCGATTGAGAATAAAAAATAACAAGGACATTTTTCATTTTGGTTTTACCTTAGGTTGCAGGCAAAAATAGTAAATTTATTGAAACGGATTTATGGTTTCAGATCATTCCAAAAATCGAAATAATTGAACCATTGCAACGGATATTTTTGTAAAATAGTTTCAACACTTTTTATATATTCTTTCAGTAATCCTTTTTCGTCCCTATGTTTAACGGTGGCTTCCCTGGCGTACAAATGATAATGAAGGTTTGGCTCTTTCATTACATAAACAAAAACTACCGGAACTTTTAATCGGGAAGCTATTAGAAATGGGCCTGCAGGAAAATTAGCTTCTTTTCCTAAAATAGTTTCAGAAAGTGATTTGGTGCCTTCAAAATAACGATCGCCGGTAAAGCAGATTAGTTCGTTATTTGCAAGAGCCGCATTGATCTCAAAAATATGCGAGAGATCTTCTTTGATGATAATGAATTTTACAGCAGATTTCTGTGTAACGCTTTCGAGATAATTCTTAATTGCCGAATGTTCTAAATCGGTAGTGACCAGATTGATTTGGAAATCAAGATCGATGTCCCCAAAAAAGTGTTCCGCAATTTCAAAATTTCCAATATGCGCGCTGATTAAAACACCGCCTTTTTTTTCGGCTAAAAGCCTTTTAAGGATTTCGATTCCGTCAAATTCATAGGTGAATTTATTTCGCAGACCGGCTGAAATAGAAACTTTGTCAATGATGGTCTGGCCAAAAGTATAATAGCTTTTGAAAACCATTTTTTTTGACTGGAAATACGAATATCGAAGTCTTTCTTTAAAATAATAAGAAATAGCCTTATTGCTTTTCTTTAAAAATAGAAAGTAATAAGAAGCGACAAAATACAGTAAAAAATAAGCAGATTTAACACCCGCTTTCCGAATTAAAAAAACGAATATTCTATAGCCTAAAACTGTTCCTTTTGATTTGCCGTCCCATTGACTCATTAAGCAGTTTTAGCTTTTAATTTGGATTCGATAAGGTCATAAAAGTTTTGAAAAGTAGCGATTCCGACAAAATCCACTTCCACCAGTTTAACACCAAAGTTCGATTCGATTGAAACGACTAAATCAACGTAATCTAAACTATCCAGCCCAAGTGTATCTTTTAAATTAGCATCTGGTTCAATTTCGTCATTGTCAACTTCAAATTCATCAACCAAAAAACCATTAATTCGTTCTATAATCTCTTCTTTATTCATTTTTCATTTAAACTTTTTAACCACCAATGCAGAATTGGTTCCTCCGAACCCGAAAGAATTGGACAAAAATATATCAAATTTTTTGTTTAACGTACTTTTAACTAAATTTAATTTTGAGGCATCTTCATCAGGCGTTTCCAAATTGATGTTCGGAGCAATGAAATCGTGCTGCATCATTAGAATAGAGTAGATTATTTCACTGGCGCCGGCCATCCAGCATTCGTGTCCGGTCATTGATTTTGTTGAACTTACAGGAGGATTTTTCTCACCAAAAACTTCAAAGATAGCTTTAGCTTCGTTTGCATCACCAACAGGAGTTGAGGTTGCATGTGCATTTATGTATTCAATATCTGATGCTTTTAAGTTTGCCTCTTCAAGGGCTCTTTTCATTGCTGTAGCCGGTCCTTCGACATTTGGAGTCGAAATATGTCCTCCATTTGATGAGAATCCGTAGCCGGAAACTTCGGCAATAATGGTAGCACCTCTTGCAATGGCAGATTCGTAACTTTCTAAAATTAAAGTCGCACCGCCGCCACTCGGAATTAATCCGTCACGACCTGAATCAAAAGGTCTTGACGCTTTTTCAGGATCACTTTCTCTATTCGAAAAAACACCCAAACCGTCAAAACTACTCATCGCATATTTGTTGATTTCCTGTGCGCCTCCTGTAATTATTATATCCTGAAAACCGCTTTTTATTAAAAAATAAGCCAGTCCAATAGAATGAGAACCGCTCGCACAGGCTGCACTTACAGTTAAATTTATACCACGAAGTTTAAAAATCGTTGAAAGGTTCATGGTAACCGTAGAATTCATTGATTTGAAAATCGCTCCCGAACCAATTAATGCCGTATCTTTTTTTTCTCGAATGATGTCTGTTGCATCTATAATGGCCTTAGAAACGCTGTCGTTACCGTACATAATGCCAACCTCGCGATTATCAAAAAATGCATCGTCGATATTGGCATTTTTCAATGCTTCGATAGTGGCCATATAAGCATATTCGGTTTCTTCACCAATGCTCATACGCTGTCTTCGGTTTAGTAAATTTTTCAGATCCGGTTTTGGTACCATCCCGGTCAATGCAGACTGGAAACCAAATTCTTTTCTTTCAGCATCAAACTGAATACCGGATTTTCCTTTATACAAGGAATCTTTAACTTCTTCAAGTGAAGTTCCGATGCAGGAATAAATTCCCATTCCAGTAATTACAACTCTCCTGTTCATCTTCTTTAAAGTAATTTTTTAAGAATATATTCCACCGTTTATGTTGATAATTTCGCCGGTAATATAACTCGATTTTTTTGAAATCAAAAAGCTTACCAAATCTGCAACTTCTTCTGCTTCGCCAAAACGATTGACTGGAATTAATTTCAATAATTCTTTTTCATCTAGCTGGCTTGTCATATCTGTTCTGATAAAACCCGGCGCAACTGCATTTACAGTAATATTACGTTTTGCTACTTCCTGAGCCAAAGCTTTTGTAGCAGCAACAATAGCACCTTTTGCAGCAGAATAATTGGTTTGCCCGGCTGTTCCTTTTACTCCGGAAACAGAAACCATATTTACGATTCGGCCATATTTATTGCGAAGCATCTTCTGAATAAAAAATTGTGTTACATTAAAAAATCCGTTGAGACTTGTATTCACAACACCGTTCCAGTCTTCGGGAGTCATCCACATAAAAAGACCATCTTTTGTAATTCCGGCGTTATTTACA
Organism: Flavobacterium gyeonganense; assembly: GCF_029625295.1. Classification (NCBI taxonomy): domain Bacteria; kingdom Pseudomonadati; phylum Bacteroidota; class Flavobacteriia; order Flavobacteriales; family Flavobacteriaceae; genus Flavobacterium; species Flavobacterium gyeonganense. The sequence goes on from NZ_CP121112.1 coordinate 2,234,660, forward strand.
ATCGCTTCAACAATCGCTTCGGGATTGGCTTCCTGCCATTTTGTTAAAACAACTTGTACTTCTTCAAAATTAGAGACATCAAATCCGAGAATTTCTCCGGTTGCGCCTAATTTTTGTACTTCCTGAAGCGTTTCTTCGGCAGCAGTTTTATTTGAATGATAATTAATCAGAATGTGATAATTAGATTCGACAGCTAATTTTTTACAAATAGCGCTACCAATTCCTCTTGAACCACCTGTTACTAATACACACTTCATATATGTGGAATTTTATTTTTTGTTATAGAGATAACTTTATTATTTCTTTTTTTGGGAGCTGATTTTCCTGCAGAATTTGTCGATTTGGTTTCTGATTTAGGTTTTTCAGCAGGGGCATTTCTTTCAGCGGATTTAGAAAATAGTTCAGCATTTTCAAACCACTGATTACTTAATACGGTTCCGTCAGGTTTTAGAAATCCCCATTTTCCTTCATTTTTTACTCTTGCAAGACCATCAATGAATCCCTTGTCCTGCTGAACAAAAAGGGCAGCTATTCCATTTGCAGTAATGCCGTATTGGGTTGGGATGATTAATTTTCCACTTTCATTAATGAATCCCCAATTGCTTTCTTTTACAGGAGCGAGACCATTTGAAGTGAAAACTTCTGCATCACTATATATTGGCGGAATTACAAATTCTGCTTTTGGATTAATATAACCCCATTTTGAACCTACCAGTACTGGTGCCAGATTTTTTGAGAAAGCTTTTGCTTTATCATATATTGGCAGAATAACCCAGTTTCCTTTTAGATCAATGAATCCGATTTTTCCGTTTTTTTTGGCAAATGTCAAATCCTGTATTTCAAAATCCCAGATTTTTTCGGCACCATCAACTGGAATAAATTTCCCACTGCTTACGATTCCAAAAGTTTTGTCTTTTCTGGCCCAGGTTGTGTTTTTAAAATAATTCCCTATTTCAGCATAAGCAGGTTCTACCAATTCTTTTCCGGCAGTATTTATAATTCCCCAGTTTTTGTTCAGCTCAACTCTGGCATAACCGTTTTCAAAAGGTTTGATCTGATCGTATTTTGGTTCTAAAACAACAGCCATTTTAGAATTGATTAACCCAACTTTGTTTCCTTGTTTTATAAAAGCTACACCATCATTAAAATCATATAATTTTTCAGAAGCAGGTGCTTTTAAGATTTCTCCTTTTGTATTAATATAAACCCAGTCTTTATCTTTTTGTACGATTGCAATTCCGCTGTTAAAATCTTTGGCATTTTTAAAATCTGCCGGAATTATCCAGGTTCCTTTTGTATCAATAAAACCCCATTTTCCATCTTTTTCGACAGCAGCCAGACCTTCAGAAAAACTTTTGGCAGATTTGTACTGAGGCTCAATCTTAAAAGAACCGTCTTTAGCGAGATATCCAATTTTTGAATTCTTTTTAACTAATGCCAATCCCTGACTATTAACAAATTGAACACCTGCCAGTAACAAAAAAATAAATACTTTTTTCATGATTTTAAAATTCAATGTTTAAAAATATAAAAGTTAAACTCGTTGGGGCATAAAATTTTAAATACACTAATTTCTGTATAGAATATTAACTGTTGATCAAATAATCTTTTACTTGCTGAACAAAAGGATACATGACCTGATCTTCTTTAAATGTTGGAATTATTTTTCGAACATCATCATACCATTTTTTAGAAACAGATGAAATTTTATCTTTTTGTTGTAAATAATCAATGGCCTGAACAATGGTAATTAATTCGATTGCCAATACTTCAAACGCGTTTTCGATAACTTTTGAAGTAATTACAGCCGAGTTGGTTCCCATGCTTACAATATCCTGATTATCGTTGTTGTTTGGGATACTATGAACATACATTGGGTTTGATAACATCTGGTTTTCGGCAGTGGTTGAGGTTGCAACGAACTGAACGCCCTGCATTCCAAAATTAAATCCTAAGGTTCCTAAATTTACAAACGGAGGCAGTAATTCGTTAATTTTTGAATTTAATAAATAATTCAATTGACGTTCTGCCAGCATTGTTAATTTGGTAATCACGATTTTCAGCTTATCCATTTCAAGCGAAATATAATCCCCATGGAAATTTCCTCCGTGATAAACGTGCTGGTTTTTTACATCAATAATCGGATTGTCGTTTGCCGAGTTAAATTCGTCTTCTAAAATGGAAGCAACATTATTAATCGTTTCTAAAACCGGTCCCAAAATCTGAGGCACACATCGTAAAGAATAATACTCCTGAACTTTTTCTTTGAAGATTTCTTCGGTGTTTTCACCGGAATATAAATGGTCTTCCCTTTTACGGATCAATGTGCTGTCAGAAAGGTTTTGGCGCATTTTTAAAGCTACTTCCTGCTGTCCTTTATGACGTTTGGTCTGGTTTAATTCTTCAGAGAAATGATCGTCGTAGGCCTGAACCAGTTCGTTTATCGCACATGAGGCTTTTAAGGACCAGTCTAATAATTTATTGGCATGATGCACATTTACAACGCCAATTCCGGTCATAACCGAAGTTCCGTTTATTAACGCAAGACCTTCCCTGATCTCAACCTGAATTGGTTTTAAACCTTCGATTTCAAAAACTTCGGTAGTTGGTCTTCTTTCTCCTTTGTAAAAAACTTCGCCTTCACCAATTAAAACTAAAGCTAGGTGAGACAATTGAACTAAATCTCCACTGGCTCCAACACCGCCGTGTTCAAATATAAGAGGAGTGATATCTCTGTTAATTAATTCAGCCATTAAATGAATAACGGAAGGATGAACACCGGAATTTCCTAATGATAATGAGTTTAAACGTGCTAAAATGGCTGCTTTTGCACAAACAGGACTTAACGGTTTTCCTGTTCCTGAAGAGTGGCTTCGGATTAAATTATATTGCAGCTGAATCTGGTCAGACTCTTTAATTCGATACTGGGCCATGGGACCAAAGCCCGTATTTACACCGTATATAACTTTGTTTCCTGAAAATTCTTTTAGGAAATTAAAACTTTCACTAATGCGGTTTAGAACTAAATCGCTAATGACAACTTTCTGGTTTCCAAATATAATAGCCTCAAATTCGGCTAAACTTAAATATTCATTAATTGTATTCATTAAACTCGTTTTGATTGCGCTAATTTAATTTTATTTATCAAAATAAATGTAGTTATTTTGATGATGGCAAATGTAAGTTAATAAATCAGAACATTTCTATTATGATAAAGGAGTTTGTAGACGTTTTAATCATAGGGGCAGGACCATCAGGATGTGTTTCGGCATCCTATCTTCATATGAATGGTGTTAAAATAAAAGTTGTTGAAAAAACGAAGTTTCCAAGACTAGTTGTAGGTGAGAGCCTTATTCCGAGAGTGATGGATCATTTTGCGGAGGCTGAGCTTTTTGAAAGTTTAGATGCGATGAATTTTGAAAAGAAATTAGGAGCCCGTTTTATAAGAGGAGAAGAAATTTGCGTTTTTGATTTCAGCCAGAAATTTGGTGAAGGCTGGGACTGGACCTGGCAGGTGCCAAGAGCGGATTTTGATAACACAATGGCACAGGAAGTAATCCGAAAAGGAATTGATCTGGAATTTGAAACAGAGGTTCTGGAAGTTTCCTTTGAAGGGAAAAATTCTAAAACCATCGTAAAAGATAAAGATGGAAACCTAAAGGAAATCCATGCGAAATTTATTATTGATTCCAGCGGTTACGGACGTGTGCTCCCAAGGCTTTTAGATCTGGATACGCCTTCGAAACTGGATCCACATTCGTCTATTTTTACTCATGTAAAAGATATAAACAGAGAAGAAGGCGAGGAGGGAACACAGATTTCATTCGACATTCTCGAAACCGAAGTCTGGCTTTGGGTAATTCCGTTTTCGAATGGAAATACCAGTTTAGGAGTTGTAGGACCAACCGATTTTATCAATTCGCTTTCAGAAAATAAAGATAATGCGGAGGCTTTGCGAAATGCCATTCAGAAATCCGATTATTATATTAAAAGATTTAAAGGTACTGAATTTTTATTCGAACCTGTAAAACTGGAAAATTATTCAAGAGCCGTAAAAAGAATGTACGGAGACGGTTTTGCTCTGACAGGAAACAGCTCCGAATTTCTGGATCCCGTATTTTCATCCGGAGTCGCTTTTGCAACTGAATCCGGAATGCTGGCAGCAAAATTATACCTGAAAGAAGCACAGGGAATTCCTGTTGACTGGGAAGTAGAGTTTACGCAATATATGAAACGTGGTATTGCTGTTTTTACTACTTATGTGCAGGAATGGTACACAGGAAATCTTCAGACGCTGTTTTTTCATCAGCCTGAAAATCCGGATGTGAAAGAAAAAATATGTTCAGTTTTAGCTGGTTATGTCTGGAACGAAGAAAATCCGTTTGTTAAGAAACATGACCACGTTATTAAAAATATGGCCTATTTACTCAATATGCAAAAAGAACAAAGCCCTGAATAATCAGGGCTTTGTTTTTTACTATTATTTGTAGGCTTTCTTTGCAATTAGTTTGGCAAGTGATTTGGCTGTTTTAGCATAACCTTCACCGATTCTTGATTCATTGCTAAAATTGCTTCCCCATTGATCTCCTGGTGCTTCTTCGCTTGTAATTTCGAGTAAAACATTTGATTTATTGGCTGTTTCAACAAATTTTAAATTGGTCGAAACCTTTGCAGGCTGTTTCATAATCGAGACATCCCAACCTGGATATATCCATGTAGTTTTTACGATTAGAGTGTAAGGTGTTGTTAGCCCTTCCTGAAAGGTCAGGTCTTTTTTTCTTTTTGCAACACAACATTCATTAATTCCAAAAATTTAGGAGTCCAGATTAATTCTTTGGAAGAATTCCATTTTTTTTGCCAGATGTTACCATTGCCTTTGTGTTTTTCATTTAGCTCGGCAGTTCTTTCTTCTACATACTGTTTTTCAGTTTTATTTTCTTTCATCATAGTGAAGGAACTGTAATCAAACTCTACGTTAACTTCTTTTTGTGTTTTTAAAAAATCAAAATTTCCGTTTACAACTTTCATGTCCTGAGCAAATGTAAATCCTGAAACGAATAACAATGCCAATAGTATTTTTTTCATAAATTAAGGGATTAGTTTAGGTTTCAAATGTAAATATTTTTTTAAATAACAACCAGTTTTTTCAGGATTTGTCTAAATATTTTTTAATAAGATTATTTTCAATTTCTAATGAAAGGTTAAGGATTATGTTGTTGTATTTTAATGTTTTACATGGTATAGCATGAAAATTTAACTTTCCTAATCAAAATGCATGTTACACTATTGTGTAATTTTGCAAGATGTATGCTTTAGTTGATTGTAATAATTTTTATGCTTCATGTGAACGTGTTTTCCAGCCGGAATTCAATGGAAAACCTGTTGCGATATTATCGAACAATGATGGCTGTGTGATTTCGAGAAGCAATGAGGCTAAAGCAGCTGGTGTTCCTATGGGTGCCCCGGCATTCAAGATCAGGGAATTGGTTAAAGAAAAAAATGTCAAGTTGTTTTCGTCGAATTATCCTTTGTATGGAGACCTGAGCAATCGTGTGATGGAAATTTTGAGACAGTTTACCCCGAATGTCGAGATTTACAGTATTGACGAAGCCTTCCTGAATTTTGATGGTGTGGGTGTTTTGGATTATCAGGATTATGGACTTCAAATGAAATCCCGGATTCAAAAATGGCTTGGGCTTCCGGTTTGTATTGGCTTTGCTGAAACAAAGGCCTTATCAAAATTAGCCAACAAAATTGCAAAAGAATTTCAGGAAAGAACCAAAGGTGTTTATGTAATTGATACTGACGAAAAACGGATCAAGGCTTTAAAATGGACTAAGATTGAAGACGTCTGGGGCATTGGTTACCGTACCAAAAAGAAAGCTAAACTTCGAAATATTAATACGGCTCTTGATTTTATTAATCCTGTACACGAAGCCTGGATTAAGAAAGAAATGGGCGTGATTGGTCTTCGCCTGAAATGTGAACTCGAAGGCAAATCAGTTTTGGATTTAGAACCTTTGCCGGAACAGAGAAAGAGTATTGCAACGACGAGAAGTTTTCCTAAGCAAATTTCCGACTTTGATTTGCTGCGTGAGCGTATTGTTACTTTTGCTTCTGTTTGTGCCGAAAAATTACGTAAACAAAATTCCTGCTGCCATACTATTATAGTTATGCTGGTGATTGATAAACATTCGGTAAAATCATCCCAATATTATTTTAATATGGCTGTAACGCTGTCTTATGCTACTAATTCAACTTTGACTATTTCGAATACCGCCATAGAAATGCTGAAGAAATTACACAAAGGAAACGAAGGAATCCGCTTTAAAAAAGCTGGCGTTATAGTGACCGAATTGATTGATGAGGATAAAAAGCAGTTTCAGTTGTTTGAAGAAGAAAATCCAAAGCATCTGGCTTTAATGAAAGTAATGGACCAGCTGAACACTAAAATAGGAAACCGGAAAGTAAAACTGGCTTCGCAAAACCTTAAATTGACCTGGGATATGAACCAGAATCATTTATCCCCTAAATATACAACCGATTTTAGTAAACTTCTGGAAGTAAAATGTCTGTAAAAAAAGAACAAAAACTGACCTTTTTTGAGCCTGATTTCGAAAGTGACATCAGGATTCCTTATATCCATGAGGGTGTTTCGGCCGGTTTTCCGTCGCCCGCAGCTGATTTTATGGAAACCAGTATCGACCTGAACAAAGAACTAAGCGAAAATCCGCTGGCTACTTTTTATATCCGGGTCAAAGGCAATTCGATGATCGATGCGGGTATCAACGATAAAGATGTCTTAGTAGTTGACCGAAGTCTGGAACCGCAAAACAATAAAATTGCGATTTGTTTTATCGATGGCGAGTTTACCGTAAAACGCATTCAGGTTGAAAAGGACTGTTTGTACCTCATGCCTGAAAATGCAGATTACAGTCCTATAAAAGTTACCGAAGAAAACCAGCTTATTATTTGGGGAATGGTTACTTATGTGATTAAAAAGGTGTGAAATAAGATGCCAACCGAAATTTAAGATATTCTAGAAACTAAAGCCACTCCGTTATTAAAGTGGCTTTGTTGTTTTAACCGCGTTACAAACGCTACGATTTATCTTTTAATTTAAGTAGGCACTCGCTATAAGCAAGCGCCAGAGTTGTCGACAAACGAGCGCCAGCGGGAAATTCAGGATGTTCTATGAAATCAAAGAGCCACTCTTTAATTGTAGTGGCTTTTTTGATTCTCTTTGTGGGCACGGAAAGAATTTCCGCGCTATCGTTGTCTACATCTGCGCGATCAGGATTGTACTTTGTAAATGACCTAGGGTAAAAACATCGGCAACAGGATTTTACTGTCTTTGCAATTTATATCCTGAAATTACAGATTAATACTTCTAAATTTTTTATAAATATAATCTTTTTGTTTTTTATTGGTATGTAAGGTTAAAAGTCGGGAGACTTTTAAGAGATTTTGAGATTATAAGAATATAAAAAAATTGGCAAAGTCAGAGACATTTGCGCAGCACTGTAGTTTTTTTGAGAACACTTCGGGGATTAACAAAAATATAATTATAAAGATTGCAAAAGTGATTATTAATTTTAAAGTTTCAAGAACCTGTACAAAAGATGAATTATCCACTTTATACCATTGCAAATCATCATTTATTTCTGATTTTTGAATTATATCATAATGAATTTTAGCACCAGGCCTCCTTTTTTTGTCATATTGAACCTTTACAAAAATAATTTTATTTCTATTATCTAAGATTTCGCAAAAAATTCCCGAAGAATTATAGGTGTATTCTAATATTTTATAAACTTCAATATTACTTTTTATTTTTGTGCCTCTACCGATAATTTGTATAAATCCTTCTTCTTCAATTTTAAATCCTTGTAAAGAATCAAAGTCAGTATTATACTCGTAGGTAATTGTGTTTTTAAAAAAATTAAAACCTTTACCATAAAAACTTAAAGTGTTGTCTATTATAAAGAATAAGAGAATCAAGATAATTATAGAAATTAAAAATTTTAGTGATTTCATATGTGTATAGATTAATACCCTGGATTTGGATAAGTTATTTTAAAAGTTGAAGGAATATACATATAAGGTTTACCTCCTAGTCGTTCAAGATTTGGGCCTAATCCATCAGGTTTAGATGAAGAAATTCCCATTCTTCCTAAAATATTTTCTGATATAAAATCGGGATCATAAAAACCATCATTAACGAATTCTGTAAAAGTTGTTGTACAATTGCCTCCAGCGCAATTTGTCGAATAATTCACATTTGTACGACCAACATGAAAGACTTTGTATGTCATATCCACATCAAAACTTCCGTTTAAATTATTAGCAACTCCACTTATTAGACGTCTTACAACTCTTAAATATTCCTTTGAATTATGTAACTCTAATTGAGTGCTTTTATCCAATGAAGCCGCACTTCCATCCCCATGTTTATAATAGTCTGTAGCTTCTTTTGTATTTTTTAATACTTTAGTTTTTCCTTTAGGCGGATCAATTTGATGTAGTGCGTGATTCAGCCCACTAACCACAAGTCCCGTAACAGCCCCCTGCCAAAAATTACCCCCAGTAAGAGCTGCTCCTGCGCCACCCGAAACAGTTCCAAAAGCAATCATACCTGCTACATTGTTAGCACCTATAGCGCCACTTATTCCCTGATGCGCATAAGTAGTGGTTACAAAATGTCCTTCGGTTAAACTGCTATTGGTTTCAAAATTTGTTTCAGTTGTGCTACCGCCACTCCAAGCACTAGCTGCAATACTACTCAAAGCACCAGATGCAAAACCACTCCAGAATTTACCTCCTGAAATAGCCGTCATAGTTCCCTGAAAAGTACCATGGGCCACTGCACTAAATGCTGCCTGCGAATAGAAAGTGGTAAATAAATTCGTTGCCGCTGTACCAATACCAAAAGTCACCGCCGAAGTTGCCGCACCAATAAAAGTAGTTTTTGCCAAACCACCTACACTAAACGGTACATCTGCAAGTAAAGCTGTAACGGTATAGGTAAATGCTGCAATTGCTGCTCCAATTCCTACTGCAGCTAAAAAAGCAATTTCCCCGCTAGGATCCGTGTACATCAACGGATTATTCAGCACATACGCATACCTATTGTAATTCTGGGTTCTCAGGCTGCTGTATAAAATTATCCGGCATTAAAAAAGAACGTAAAACAGGATCGTACAAACGGCCGTTCATGTGTATCAGCCCAACTTCTGCCAGATGCTCGTGGCTCGTATAACCACGGTCGAGCATCATCAGCGCTGCCCCTGTACCGTTTGTGGGCAGGGTGATGGCAACGCCATTTTTCTGCAGCTTGTCAATAATAACAGGTACGAGCCTGAGGCATCGCGCTAGCCGTTATAATTATTTATGCTTGGCAAGGATACTCGTCATAGACGAGCACCAGTTAGGTGTTCACTACTAAGTTTAACATTCTTACCTGGTGGTAAGGGAGGAGGAACTGGACTTTTAACCATTTTAATTTTAAGATCAAATTCATTAGAAGTATAGTCATTAAAATCATATATAGAAAATATATTTTTAAGCATTTTTTTTGAAAGATTGGATTTTTTGAGTTTTTCTTTAATTTTTTGCCCATAAATTTTTAAACAAACTTTATAGTTTTTTGCTGGTAAAATTTTGTAGGTCTTTAAATAAGTCGATTCATTTTGATCATACAAATTTATTCTAATTTTTTTTCTGCATATGGTAGTAAAGAAATGGTACTATTCTTAATTTCATTAATAAAATCTTCCTCTTTTCTAGTACCAGAATTATAAATATTTAAACTTGAACTAGGTACAATTACATTTTTTTCTTTTAAATCAAAAAAATTCAAGTAAATCTTAGAAGAATTATTATTTGTAAAGGAAACTTTGTCATTGTATGCGACTCCTAAATTATTGAGGTCTAAGAACAAAATCTTTTTGTAAGATGTATTATTAATAATTTTAACTACAACTTCTGCTTCTGAAACTGATGATGCGACAATTAAAATATCTTTCTCTTGAGAAGAGCAAACATTAACTAATAAAAACATATATAGAACTATCTTTTTCATCTATGATATAATTTTTGATTATAATAATAATTTTTATCCTGATAGGCTCCTAAGCCACGTACATAATTAAATACACCTCTCTCAAAATAGTCTGTATATGCATTTTGTAATTCATTACCTTTAAGATTTAATTTATATCTTAAACTCCACATTTTCATTCCTGCATTTCCAGAATAAAAATCGCCAGCATGATAATATTCATGTAGAATGGTTCTTGCTAATATATAGTTTGATTTGAAAGCAGATTTATAAAATTTAATAACTGTGCCTCCATTTGCAGAACCATCCTCATCCATACGATATTCAAAATCTCCATTTTTTGTTCCATTACTGCCTCCTACTTTTATTTTTGGTAAACTTTCATTTTTTTTCATATCATCTGTAAATAAAGCATAAACTTCCTTTTTTATATTTTTCACAGAGTTTTCACTGAGTTCTGGAACTCCATTAGGATCTTTTAAACTAGAACGAATCAAATTTCTTTCATACAATTTATGCGCAAAATGATTCAGCCCACTAACCACAAGACCAGTTACAGCTCCCTGTCAGAAATTACCTCCAGTTAAAGCTGCTCCAGCACCACCTGAAACCGTACCAAAAGCAATCATACCTAAGTCACCAGTTCCCGCACCAAGACCGGCATGTTTTGTAAGAGACATCGTGTAATTACCATTATCAGTAATTGTATCTCCTCCACTCCAGGCACTAGATGCAATACTACTCAAAGCCCCTGCCGCAAAACCACTCCAGAATTTACCTCCAGAAATAGCCGTCATAGTACCCTGAAAAGTACCATGGGCAGCAGCCTGAGTTATACCTGTATTATGACTTAATATCATTAAATGGTATTTCTAACTTCACTAAATCTTTCTTTAGATAAATTATGAATTTTTCAATCATTATTTTATCTCCCCAAAAATCTTCAAGGTTACGCTCCTTAATTAATTTATCTTTCTTTGTTATATAATATTCTAATTGATCATATGACAAATCAAATTCAATAGAATAGTCAAAATAGGTAAAATCAAAACAGATACAATAGTTTTCTAATTTATAAAATTCACCTCTGACTCCTTCAAAAAAATAGCTTTTAACTACTAGGTTAGTTATACTATCATTTATAAATAATTCATTTAATAATAAAATGCAATCAATTTGTAATTGAGAATTACTAACCTTATTGGAATCTAAAACTGAACTAATCATAATTTTTTTATTTTTGGTATTTTTCCTAAATCTATATCCAAAAGATGCTTCGAATTATTGCCCCAAGTTATTCTAAAAACTTCTCTTCCTCTTGAGGTAGAAGTCCCTATTCTTAAATATCTATTTGCTCCTAATTTTGGCACATATTCTCTTATGAAATTCCCGGTTGCTCTGAAAAAAGGCGTTTTCAAAGTATTAAGCCCTTCTCCCAAATATGACCATCCTGCTCCAAGAACTTTCCCCCCTGCATACATCTCAAAAATAGTATTATCTTCAGCTATAGCCCCAGTTGATAATTTAAAGCCTTTAAAACCATAACCTCTGAGTTTGCCGCCATTACTTCCAAATTCACCTTGAGATACACCTCTGTATGTAACTGATGTTGAAGAAATAATTTCACCATTATCATCATACATATAATCTGTTGTGTCACCTCCATTATTGTTTACCTGATTTCCATTTTTATCATAACCATTGTCATCAGAATGTGCCGCATGATTCAACCCAGATACAACCAAACCCGTAACAGCCCCCTGCCAAAAATTACCTCCAGTAAGTGCAGCACCAGCTCCACCCGAAACTGTACCAAAAGCAATCATACCAAAAGTTCCTGTTCCGGAGTGAAATAAGATGCCAACCGAAATTTAAGATATTCTAGAAACTAAAGCCACTCCGTTATTAAAGTGGCTTTGTTGTTTTAACCGCATTACAAACGCTACGATTTATCTTTTAATTTAAGTAGGCATCGCTATAAGCAAGCGCCAGAGTTGTCGATAAACGAGCGCCAGCGGGTATGGTATAATACTATTTTTTTACTCTTATATGATGTTCATGTTCTAATTCAACTACGATTTTTTTTAAACTATCTGCTCTTTGCATGTTTTGAGGAATTCCAATACCATTACGATTTAAAATTTCTAAATAACGAACACTTCCTAATTCTTTATTCTCTACTCCAATTTTTAAAAAATACATCAAATAATTCTTCTGATCTGAATTCAATTTTTTAATATTATTTAAATATGGCATTAAACTAGCATCCGTTCCATCATAGTCATATTTTGTATTCGTGTAAAATTCTAACAAATTACTAAAAGCTGTAGATGCATATTTAAACTTATGGTATTTTTCAACCATTATTAAGGTATATGGAATAATTTCTTCTTTTTTAGAATCATTATAAACATAATAAAGCTCTAACTCTCCATATGAAGCGTCATCTCCTTTATACTTTACATTATATTTTGCATTCTTAATTCGATCTTCATCAAAGTATTTTGATTTTTTAAAATCTTCCCTATTAGAATCTATAGTATTTTCAATTATTTCTTTTCTTTTAATTTGTTTTTCATTTTTGCAAGATATAACTAACATTACAAGAAATGACAACGTTAAAACATTTGTTAATTTCATATGTTTATTTTTTTATTTAATATCAGCACTAACTTTTGTCCAAGAGCCATTTTGGAATTTATTATACCAACCTTTTTGTGATTGATTACTTTTGGTAAAATGTACATTTCCATCTGAACACCAATTTTGTGCTGCTGACCATATAGTTAACCCGCTATATTCATTTGTTAAGTATTGTGATATATTTCCCAGCTCTTCGAAGTGTTCCTCTCTAACGCTGCGCAAATGTCTCCGACTTTGCGCCACTTTAAATTTCTTAAGAATCCAATATCTGTAAAAGTCTCCGACTTTAAACCAAAATTGCTACAAATTGTACTTTGTAAATGATCTAGGGTAAAAACATCGGCAACAGGATTTTAATGTCTTTGCAATTTATATCCTGAAATTACAGATTAATACTTCTAAATTTTTTATAAATATAATCTTTTTGTTTTTTATTGGTATGTAAGGTTAAAAGTCGGGAGACTTTTAAGAGATTTTGAGATTATAAGAATATAAAAAAATTGCGCAAAGTCAGAGACATTTGCGCAGCACTGTAGTTTTTTTGAGAACACTTCGTAGAGCGGGGAGACAAATATTCAATCAGAATTCTAAATCAACTTTTTTCCTTGCTTTAATGTTTTTGAAATCCTTTATATTTAGAGGTCCAAAAATGGAATCAGTTGTTTTTTCGATTATATAATAATTGGTTTTATTCTTAAATATTTTTTTATAGCAAGATTTTTGCCTAAATAAACTATCGGCAACTATATCTTTTTTTGTTTTTTTGTTTTTTTCTAATAAAGTTTGAATATCCTTTAAAGTCATTTTGTCATAACCTATCTCAACCAAACTATCTTTTCGATTTTCTAAATAGTAGTTATTCCAAAATTCTAAATTCTGTTTTATTTTGTTTATAAGTAATTTTTTATTTGGTTGTTGCTTAATTATTATGTATTCATCATTAAACTTTTTTTGTATAACATCTGCATAAATTAAAACTTCCTCAAAATTAGATTTTTCCTTTGACCTGTAAAACATTGATCCATATGGGTAGCCTATATCTATAGCTTCATCGTCTGATAAATAATAATAATTATCGCCCATTGTTTCTATATTACTACAATTTGTTAGCAAAAAGGCTACAAATAAAACATTCATTTTTTTCATTTTATTATTATTGTTGGGTTTAAATAATGTATTTTGTAGGATTGAAAAGCACCATTATATTGCTCCATAACAGATGGACGGCCCATATCTGTAGCTATATTTCTAATTACATTTTTAAAACTATTATTTGGTCTTAGTTTGTAATGATAATCTTGATCGAGAACTTTTACTGTGTTTTTCCCAGTAACTAAAAATGAAGTACCTCCATAAGTTGCTGCGGTTTCCCAAGGAAGCTTAATAAAAGCCTGATGCGTTTCTAAACCAAATACTTCTCCTATCTTTACTCCTGCGGGAATTTTAAGACCTGTCCAGTCAATTTTGGAATTATCAACACTTATCTCTACACCATGTCCCTTAACACCCCAAAGATCCGCTTCAACTTTACTTAATTTCCCATTATTATCTAAATCCCATTTATTTTTTTTACCAGGCGGATCAATTTGATGTAGTGCGTGATTCAGCCCACTAACAACCAACCCCGTAACAGCCCCCTGCCAAAAATTACCTCCCGTTAGTGCTGCACCTGCGCCACCCGAAACTGTTCCAAAAGCAATCATACCAAAAGTTCCTGTTCCGGATCCAATTCCTTCATGAGTAATGGTTTTTGCACCATACGCCCAATTATTTTCCTTTGAAAAACCGGTTGTTTCTGTTGATCCACCACTCCAAGCACTAGCTGCAATACTACTCAAAGCACCAGATGCAAAACCACTCCAGAATTTACCTCCTGAAATAGCCGTCATAGTTCCCTGAAAAGTACCATGGGCCACTGCACTAAATGCTGCCTGCGAATAGAAAGTGGTAAATAAATTCGTTGCCGCTGTACCAATACCAAAAGTCACCGCCGAAGTTGCCGCACCAATAAAAGTAGTTTTTGCCAAACCACCTACACTAAACGGTACATCTGCAAGTAAAGCTGTAACGGTATAGGTAAATGCTGCAATTGCTGCTCCAATTCCTACTGCAGCTAAAAAAGCAATTTCCCCGCTAGGATCCGTGTACATCAACGGATTATTCAGCACATACGCATACCTATTGTAATTCTGGGTGTTCTCAGGCTGCTGTATAAAATTATCCGGCATTAAAAAAGAACGTAAAACAGGATCGTACAAACGGCCGTTCATGTGTATCAGCCCAACTTCTGCCAGATGCTCGTGGCTCGTATAACCACGGTCGAGCATCATCAGCGCTGCCCCTGTACCGTTTGTGGGCAGGGTGATGGCAAGGCCATTTTTCTGCAATTTGGCCAGATTCCCCCACGCATCAAACTGGCGTCTCTCGACTGCTGCACCTGTGTTGTCTGAAATGGCTATAATGCTTCCCAGATAATCCCTGTGAAGATAATACTTTTTGTCTGTAATGGCGCCTGTCGCGACCGTTTTTGTCTTTTCTGTATATAAAGGCGCTCCGTAGGCATCACCTCCTACATAAGTTCGTATGGTAATTTCTGTAGGGGTTTTGATGATCTCTACCGTGCCGTCATCGGTGTAATTCTTGGTTTTGGTATATACACCAACTGCTCCCGGTGTCGGGATCTGGTAGCCAAATTTCATCGCCTGTCTTGACAGATGCGAATTGTACGTAAAGGCTGTGCTGCCCTTGTCGCTTTCGTTGATTGATATCGGGCTTTTGAACATATTGTACGTGACCAATTGTTTAGGCAGCTCATTGTAATAGGCAGCTCCCTCTGTTGTCAACTCTATTTCCTTCTTCTGGTAAATCCCGGTATTGAAATTGCCGTTGTAGGTTACCGTACCGAGTTTGTTGTTGTTGGTGATCCTTCCCCTGTCGTCATAGTTATTGGTATCTACAGTGCCTGTCAACGGGTTTGTCCAGTGTGTCAATCGGTCTAAAGCATCATACGTAAAAGTCTCATTGGTTCCCAATGCCACATTCTGTCGGTTGTTCAGGGTTCCTTTTACGGCATTGAAGCTATAGGTATTGTTTACAATATTAATGCTGTTTTTGGTATGCGTCTGAGAGGTATAATACCCATGTACATCATACGCATTGGTTATGGCCACTCCGTTGCCCAGTGTCTGGGTCAGCGGCTGCATTTTCTCGTTGGCTGTATTGAGCTGCCATAAAACCGCATCATTGGCATCGGTGAGTTTGTCCATGATGCCATTGTAGGTATTGTACACATTTTTTGTCGTAACAGACTCGCTAAGCCCTGATGTAAGTTCCTGCGTAGCATTGGTTGCTGTAGCAGGTCTCCCATAATTATCATACGTTATGGTTTTTGTCTGTGTAAAAGCGGCATTGCTTTCAGTAGTGGTTTCAGGCCTGTGCAAAGCATCATAGGTATATGCGAAACTGTCTATGTTTCCACCCAGACTGTTTTTGCTGACCTCACCTGTCAGCTGGGCAAAAGAGTTATAGGCATACTCTGTTTCAATATCGGCCCCGTCTCCTGACACTTTTCTTTTGGTTACTTTTCCAAAATCATCGTAGGTTGTAGTAGTGTTTCCTTTTGGGGTGGTTTCTGTAATCAGCTGTCCAAAGGCATCGTAGCTGTAGGTGTAGGTACCCGCATTAGGATCGGTCATCGCTGTTTTGTTTCCCCAGCCATCGATGCTAATATTTACCTTATGCCCGCCATAATTTGATTCTTTCAGCTGGCCATTGGCATAATATGTAAAAGTGATGGTGCCTCCAGGGTCTGTGGTCTGTGTTTTGTTGCCCAGGGCATCCACGGTTGCCGTTGTAGTTTTTCCATCATCAACGCTGGTTGTAGTCAATCCTGAATACGACAAGGTCTGGATCCTGCCGGTTGGCTGTGTTATTTTGGTCGGACGCATCAGGTAATCGTATTCATATTCTACCCAGCGGGTTGGAGATGAAAAATAGGGCTCGCTTTCTTTTGTTTTTCTTCCCAGGCCGTCATAAACCACCTGCTTTGAAATCGTCGAATTGACTGCCAAACCTTTTGTTGTTGTGATGACTGCTCTTCCCAACACATCGTATTGCGTGATGCTTTTAGCATTGTCACCTACCGTATTCTGGCTTGTAGTGGTGTAGCCTCCATCTGCTAATTTAGCGTATGTAATGGTGGTTTCCAATGGCACGGCAGATACGCCGGTTGTTTTGGTTTTGGTCAGTTTTCCCCAATTGTCAAAGGTATAATCGCTTACTACTCCCAAAGGACTCGTTGATTGTGTTACCTGCCCCAGTGTGTTGTAGACAAAACTGGTTACAAAGTTCTGATGATCTGTTTTTTTGACCACGAAACGTTTGGTTGCATCGTACTCGTCTTTAATCGTTCTGGCTACCGGAGGCGTCGGCGCATCAGGGGCAGAAACTGTTTTGGCCAGCAGATTCCCCACTGCATCGTAGGTCATATCTTCTATAATAGCATACGTATTATGCCCTTTTTTCTCTGTATGGGTCAGGTTTGTTCGTGTGTAGGTATACACTTCCTCAGATGTTCGGGTATCGCCGGAAGCAACATTGTTGGTTGAGGTATTTACTTTTTTAGGTCTGCCTATGTAATACGAACTTCCTGTTCCTGATGGGTTACTGTCATACTCTGTATCCACAGTAGCAGATCCCTGAAGTGTGCCACTGCTATACTGATTGGATATGCTTTTTGTTTCCAGACCGTAATAACTTGTAGAATTGACAAGACCATCATAGGTATAGAGGTTTTCAGATTTTATACCACTCAAAGCATCCAGAGTGGTTTGTGAATCTAATAAAACATTATATACTTTTGATGATGGATTGGTGTAAGTTGAAAAAACATTCGTTTTAGTGCTTAACAAATTAGAAGGTGTTGCGTCAAAAACCGTAGCCCCGTTGGTACTCGACCAGGTTATGGTATTGGCTCCTCTAAGATTCACATCATTGTGCTGTGTCGTCCATATTTTGGTATCAGACGGAGATAAATACCAGCTGCTTCTTGTGGTTCTGGTAAAACCAACTGTTCCGTAATTGAAATTGGACACATAACCGCGATACCTGAAATCCTGATATTTCGAAACTCCGTTAATAGTAGCCGTAAGCTTAGAAACCAAATAGCTGCCGGAGTTTCTTATAATCTCAATATTGGGATAATTTACTGCATCTGCCGAAGAATAAAAATCAACACTGCTATTTATAGTGCCATTTTCAGGTGGCATCATTGGCTTGTACTCAATAGTTTGAACAATCTTACCATTGGCTTCTGTTACGGTCTTTAAACGATTGTCAGAATCAAAATCCTTATTGAACTGGTAATACTCAATTTTATTATGATGCCCGCGAACAATAACTAAATCAGTATTGGCGCCATTGTATCTGTAATTGGAAACTAATGGAATTGGGATATCGGGAGAGTCAGAAAAATAGCCAGAAGGCTGTCCTGTAATGGGCGAAAGATTATCATTTTTCGAATCATACGTCATAGGAAAGGTCGTTGCACTGGCAGTATTGCCTATGTTGTTGGTGTACCCTTTTACCCACCATTCCGTATTATGGTCATTGATAGTCCAACCCGGCTTGTAATATCTTCTCCAGACTCTTACGATATCTGACTTTCCATCTTTGTTGATATCGATAGCGTAATAATTACTGAAATGAGTCTGAGAATCGAAATGAGTACCTGTATTAGGCCAGTATTCTACAATATTATGCGATTCTTTTACAAAAAAATCACCTCCGGCTGGTTTTGGGTTGCTGTAATAAATATGCCATAGTGAGTGGCTAGATCCTTCCCCTCCTTCAGTATCGGGTAACATAATATCTGTTTTACCATCTCCATTGTAATCACCAAAAAGTATTTGCTTTTTACTTGAATATTTATCTATTGAACCTTGACCTATTAGTTCTAGTTCTACCCATGGAGCAACCGTAAGCTGTTTGAAACTCCATATTTTGTAGCTTTTATCCCAATTTAATTCAATGATATCGGTCTTTCCATCCCCATTAAAATCCATTGCATAAACACCTCCACCATATCTTGTATTAATATTGAGTGATGAACTTGGTAATTTCACAAATCCTTTACTATCTAAATCGGTTGATACATTTTGGTTCAAATCAACTAAATACAAGTCTTCTTCATCAAAATCAATTGTATAATCTCTAGAATACCCCCCATCCGGATCATCTCCTGAGTTCATAATATAAATTATTTTCCGTATATGACATCTTATTTTAGGATTAGTAAATATGAATTCACTAATTCCATCACCATTGAAATCACCTTCTAAATATTGTCTATAACTAGAAGGATGGGTTATACTATTTATATCTGGATTATCAAGAATTCCCTGATATTCATCAACATATTCATATTCTTCTGTCTCTGGCTCAATTACCATAGACTCAGTCTGAGTATCAAATGATCTGAAATAAATTAAAGATAAATTATTATTAATCAAATTGTGAACGCTAAAATTGACGCTGCTCAATTGCAAAGGAGTATGTGCGTGTATAATTGATTGAAACTGATTTAATTTATTATCTGTTAATGTCGTTCCAGCAAATATTTTAGAACCAGTGTCGTACAAAGAATTAGAAATAGTAATGCCAGTATTTCCACTATTATTCATAAACAAATTTGTAAAAAGTTTATTACCTGCGACAAAATCTAATCTCCCATCACCATCAAAATCACCTGCTAAATCAGCATTAGAAAAATTAAGATTATTGTTATATTCTTTTACTTTTCTAGTTGTTGTCGTAGGAATACCGTCACCATGATATGCAAAAACCACAGGATTTGATTCCTCATCCTGGGCATTTACTTCTTTTATATTGAGTATTCTTTCATACCCTGAATCGTCAGTGTTATGCGTAATTTTGTAAGTCCTGAAAATAGAATTATTAGCATATACTTCTACAAATTTTAAAATTTTAGTGGCATAGACTGCTGCCCCTTTCATATAGTCCCTTTCAACACGTTTGGCATTATCGTACTTAAAAGTAATTTTATCCTGGGCTGCAATTCCTGCTGTAGTGTTTCCGCTGAAAACAATGGAATCAATATACAACTGGTTTGTATTGTTATAATTAACTGTTTGATAGGTATAGTCGATAAAATTTCCGTTT
Source organism: Flavobacterium gyeonganense (assembly GCF_029625295.1). Classification (NCBI taxonomy): domain Bacteria; kingdom Pseudomonadati; phylum Bacteroidota; class Flavobacteriia; order Flavobacteriales; family Flavobacteriaceae; genus Flavobacterium; species Flavobacterium gyeonganense. The sequence goes on from NZ_CP121112.1 coordinate 2,254,542, forward strand.
GTATCTTCAAAACGCACAATGTACCAAGAGTTAACCGATACTGCATTTTGTAGGCTGCCTCCTCCTTTTGAGCCGTACCAGCTTCTCGAACCATCGGGTGCTGTTACAATAAAATAGGTTGCAGTGCCTTCAATTTTTAATTCGATTTTGGTATTGCTTTTATATTCAGTTTCGTAGGTCGAACCGTTTGCCCAATAGCTGCCGGTTTTTATTAATAAACGCTGGCCATCTAAGGATAATTTATCATTGTCGTCAAAATCAACACCATCTACAAAACCGTCAATATCGCGGCGTGTGGCTATACGACTGATTGCCGAAATGCTGTTGATGCTCCAGCCCTGTCCGGCAATTCCTCCTTTTACCCCACTGCTATAGGTAAGATTGATGATAGGTGCCACATTTTTTATGCTGGGTGGCATGGCTATGGGTAAGGTATAGGTTGCTGTGCCTGATGCTGCTATTTGCAATTCGCCTTTAGTGTCTGTGAAATTTTGAGAAAAAGAAAATTGTGTAGCTAAAATAAAAATGAAAAAGTAAAATTGTTTCATATCACAATTTATTGCTTGATAATTTTAAATGATTTTGGGGTACCTGATTTGTAGTTGACTAAAATAACATACACCCCTGACGGATATGACTGAAACAAAATATTCTGGGTATTTGTATTTTTAGTTCCCTGGAACGTTTTTAAAACCTGCCCAGTAAGTGAGAAAAGCTGAATTGAAGTGACATAATTGTCATCTGTTAACTCCCATTTTAAATACAGTTCTTCTTTTACCGGATTCGGGTAATAGGAAATCATGTCCTCTCCTTCGATTTTTTCAAGGTCTTCTTCCACAATGGCTTCTATTTCCTTCACTTGTTTGCCTGTTTCCGGCGGGCAGTTGACACACAATATCCTGCTAGTCTGATTTCCGGCAGTGTCATAACTAAACTTAATTTTCGTTTGGTTTTGGGATTTCACAGAAAGTGAGAATAGAAGTAATAGAAATAGTAGTTTTTTTATCATATCTATGGGCGTTTTATAAAGTATAATTTGGTGCAAAACGAAGCAAAAATTACTTACAAAACAATACCAACATTTAGTGATTTTAGAAAAATAAGATATGCCTCTTTTTATACTTATAACTATGATAAAGTGAATAAAAATAAATTGACAAAAAGTTGACCCTCACTGATAAAAGAAATCAGATGCTTAAAGGTGATTTTCAAATGTAGTTATCTGTAAAATATACTTAAAAGTTATGGGCACCAACTTTAAGTAGTAAAAGCTACATAGATTATCTAATGATAATTTTTAAGCGGGTTAGATATTTGAATCCTTACTGCTATTTACAAAGCTTCATAGAATCCGGAGCTTTTGTTTTACACTATAATGTAAATCATCAGGAAATTTTTGCCAAAGAAAAAATGCGTAAAGTCAGATTAGACTTTATAGCTTATGAGTGTTAGTTTTTTTAAAATTTGTGGTAATAAGAAAAACACAATTAGGAAAGGTTCAAAGTATCACTTCTTTTTCTTATCCTCAAGTTTCTTTTCAATAATAGCAACAATTTTATCTGTAGTGGCTTCTTTATCAAAGTATTTTAAGAAAGCGACATATCCGGGATCTGAATTTTGATAAACTGAATTTGGATCACGTAATATGTTGTCTTCTGTAATTTCCATATCACCCATACCTGTTAAAACCCAGTTTATGTTTAAATTAGGATAAACCTGCATAATTTTTTTCAAAATATTCATTCCCAATGACCTCGAATTGGTTAAAATTGGATGCAATGAAGTGTATAATATATCATTTTCTATACAGAACTGCCTAAGGTTAACTTCCTTGCTTTCAATGTAGTAGCGTAATCTTTCGCCTTCTGTTTGCATTTTTTTAAATTTTTGTATTAAAAATGATACAATATATTAATAAATGATATATATTTGAAGTAGTTACTTCGTAGTAAAATCGTAGTAAAAATACAATAATTATATGATTCTAATAATACTTATCTATGATTACAGCCGCACAAAGGAATAAAATGAAGAAAGTCTTTAAAACAGGCTATTCAAAAGAGGTTAAAAAGCTTTTAGAAGAGAAAGAAATATGGAACAAAAAAGGGCTTCCATTTAGTAATTCTTACGTTACTCATGTTTTTAATGGCAGAAATACCAATATCGATATTGAGGAAGCGATAATTGAATTGTATCAAAAAAGATTATACGAAGAAACCAGGATTACATTGCGCAGAAAAGAAATTTTCAGAAAAAAAACATAACATATTATCTGAATTTCTAAAAATGAAAATTACAAATTCATTTCAAACTTAGAAGCTATAACAGATCTTAGAAAAAAGGAGTATACAATCTCAATAAGATTAATAATCAAGTTATCAACCAAAAAATCATTCAATCATTATGGCAATAATAAAAAATGAAAGTTTAGGAAACATAGGTTACTTCTCAGATAAACATGGTGCATTAACGAATTTTATTTTTGAAATTTTATCTGTTGAATACAGGGATAATCTGTACGGCTATTTTAAAATAAAAATGACAAACGATAATTTGAAATTTGTAGTGATTAATAATCTGAGCATTTGTGGTAAATTTTCAGATAGTTTTCCGGACAGGGTATTAGAAGAAGGCTCCTATTTCTGCCATCCGGATTTAAGCCATGAACTTGTACTTGATATTTTCAGTTATGAATTTGATTTGTATAAAAGTAAATTAGTAAAAACTGCATAAAAAAAGATATCCGGATTCAAAATTCCGTTTACTTTGGAATGTAAAAAAATGGACATTAATCCATTTTGTGGCCATTACTTTTTTACAACATACATACTTGAGAACTCGTTTTTATCATCAAACATCAGTTTTATTTTAAGCGAAGCATTCTTAATTTCGATGTAATTTGAAAATTTTAAATCGTCATAATTCTCAATTTGGTCTGCACCTATTTTATTAGCTATTTCCTCTTTTGAAGAAAAGGGCTGCAATCCATTTTCAAATGAAATTTTGACACGTTTAAAATCTGTTATAGAATATGCTTTTATGATATTGTATTTTGGATTTTCGCTTGCTTTTTTGCTAACATCAAAAAAGAAATAAAAGTTGTTGTAATCATTATCGTAAGTAAGTTCATTAATATCACCCGTATTTCCTTGTATGACAATATTTCGCTCAAAATTTTTACTTGTTTTTGAATTTGTAAAATCATTTTCACTTGATTTTCCAATTGTAATATCATTTACACTCCAGTCGTTATGAATCGTAAGAACAGTTTTGTTTTTCATATTTTCCGGTTTTGTGGTGTTAATGAGTAACTCCTTAAAGTAATTTTCGTTATTACATTCGCCAAAATCGATCAAACCATTAAAAGTGTCCCAATAGCAGGTTTTAGATAATTTTGCATTATTTAAGATTGTTAACCTGTCATAATCCGGTGCATAAAAAATATATTTCCCCTGTTTTTTTAAATTCCAGTATAAACCGTTATCTGTGTTGGGATTTTTTGTTCCTTTTCCATATTTGTTTTCAAGCTTCCTGAGAATTTCATTTTTAAATTCTGAAGTTTTCATTTCTATCCTAAACCCATACAAATAATCATCAGCTTTATATTTTTTTAAAAGAGGAGCTAAGTCTTCCTTCTTTTTAAGGGGTAATAAATCAATATGACCTCCGCCAGATTTTGTAATACTGTCTGTTTTTAATAATTCTGAATTGATTTGAAAATATACTTTTTGCTTTTTTAAATCAATACCATCAAAAGTGTATTTGGTTGAATTATCAATTTCTGCCAGTAAGCAAAACGGATATTCAACAGTTTCAACTCCAATGAAAATCGAGTCATTAAAATCAATTATGCTTTCTATTTTTTCATTTAAATTTAATTTCATCAAATCTATTTTTTCTTGTTTTTTACAAGAAATTAAAAAAGTCAGCAGACAGATGATGGTTGGAATAATTAAGTTTGATTTCATTTTTATTTGATATTTTTTAAATTGAACCATCTCTTTTATAAATTTCATCCACAGTTCTATTATATTTGTCATACAACATTTTCCAGGGTAATTCGTTAGACCTCTTTGGTTTCCAATATTCTTCTGTAATGGTTTTCTCTCCTTTTATAGTTACTTTTTTTGAAACTAATTCCCCTTTTCTATTGTCTTCATAATAATTTATCTCTTCTTTTTTATTTAAATAGTTTTCTACAATTTCGGGAAATGCATAAAAATCTCTGTTCAGATCATCTCTCATTCTAAGCTTCTTGTATTTTTTATTCTTTAGAAAAAAACTGATTTTATTAAGCCACCATGCATTTTGATTTAAACTGTACTGAGCAGGTTTACTTAAATAAATTATCCATTGTGCAGAATTTTCATAATGAGTATTTGGAGAAAAAATTATTGTATCTATCGTCGACCATCTAATGAAACATACTGTTTCAGATACGGGGCTACTTATTTTAAGACCCAAATTATTATGTATAATTGAATGCTTGTTTTTTTCTTGAATTAACATTATAATAGCTATATATTTTATTTATAATTTTTGAATTCAAAGAGAATTATCGAGCAATGAAATGCCTTAATTTCTAAATTGTATAATGGTCTATTGATGATTAATTTTTATTGTCAGTTTCTTTTCGGAACGTATTTAGATTATAATCGTTTAAATTGTTTTCGCGATCAAAAATTTTATAAAAACCAAAGGTTTTTAATTGTTCGTCTATATTTTTCTTTGTTGTATTTTCTGATTTTATATTTTGGATCTTATTTCCGAATTTTAACTTTAAGTATGAGGAAGTTTCTGGATTCACTTTTACTAAATATTTATTTATTGCTTCATTAAAAGTGTAGAAATCTATGTTACTATAATCATTAATTTTAATAATTGGGAGACCTTTCTTTTTTGGTTTAGGTAAAATGGATATTTTATTGTACCAACTTTGAACATCATATTTAATAACAATGGGTTCAGAATTTGAAATTATCAGATATTCAAAATTATGGTATTCTCCATCTAATGGAGGTTTGTTCAATAAAAATATAGCTTCTATATGTTTCCAAAAAACAACAGTTTTTTCTTCTAAAATTGGAATATCTATTGTAATTTTTTCTTCGGTATAATTTAATTTTTTTTTGAATCATCTATTTTCTTTGCCGTTTTTTCTGTTATTGATATACCAAAGTTTATAGTATACATGATATATAAAATAATTATTAGAATACCAGATACAATAATAATTGGTAGATAGCCTATTTTTATTTTAAAAAGAAAGTAATCCAACCACAATCCCCCTGCAAAGAATAAGAAAAGAAAAGAGTTGAATATAATTATCGGATTTATTTTCATAATGTATAAAATTCGATACAATTTATTACACAAAGAGAGACTTTAATATCCTCATACAACAAACCTTTAAACATAAATGAGGGATTGGTTTTTATACTATTATTAAAAAATTTCTAAATCAGTTTGCGAGTTGCATGATGTAATCAGGAGGCTTATGACAATCAATAATATTAACCCCGTCATATTGCTTTTAAATAATTTCAGGTTCTGTTTTTCCTTTAGGAATATAAAACATTTGATCGATCATAAGTTCTTCTTTCGTTTCGTTATTAAATAAATAGAAAGCTGGTTCTCCATTTAGTTTTTTGAATGTTGCTAATTTGCCATATCCATAAAATCTTAAAATTGTGTCTTTAGGAAAAGGCATTACTTTAAAACCATTTTTAGCATCTTCAATTAAACTATTAATTCGTGCATTAGATTCAGAACTGCTTAGATACATTGATGTTGCCATATTTTTTCTCTAACCTTAATTTTTTCGGCAAATTCACTGTACTTTTCTTCTTTAAGAAGATCAGCCAATTTATCATATGCTGTAATAAGTTTTTCTTTAAAATTAGCTACATCTTCTAAATTTTCGCCATCAGTCCATTTGGTTAATGAGTATGTAATCTCAGCTGTAAATTCTGTTGAAGTGGTCAATAACGGAATTTTTTGATTTTCTTCCACTTTTTGAACTGCTGTTTCCGGGAAATCTTTTATATGTTTAAATTCATTATTTGCTACATCGTATAGCCTAACGTTAAATCTTAAAGAGGCTTCAGGATCTAGATTTTGTTGTCCGGAAAGAGGTTTTATAATCGCTTTTACAAATTGTTCCCCAGAATTATAAATAGCGTAATTTACCGGAACATTACTAGAAATTTGCCCTCCAACTTCCATTGTTAATACAGGAATATCGTTTATCAAAATTTCAAAATTGCAGGCTGCGACTGAAAAGTCTAAGGTGTAATAGGGCTCGTATATCATTGTTGCTTTTGGTTTAAGATTTATTTATCCGTTAGTTCTAATTCGTCTAAAGTTCCTTCGGACTTTAAAATTTTATTGTATTCTGATTGTAAGTTTTTTAATTCTGTTTCAATGTCTTTTATATCAATTTTGGGCATTATAATCTTTTTGCCATTTGCATAGATACTTGATACATATATTTTTAAATCTAAATTATAGTCTGAAAGCTTCGGGTTTTTAATTGGATATTTTAAATTTTTCCAGATATGAGGGTTTCTCTCTTTTGCTTCTTCCAGAATAATAGTTGGATATACCGATTCACCGGTTTTTAAAACATAATCCTCCTTTTCATAGCCATTTGATTGTATTGATATTGCATGTTTTGTGTTGATTTCTTTTAGCTCAATTGATATTTCAAAAGGGCTTTTTAAATCAGCTTTTCCAATATATTTATATTCGATTTCTAAACGTGGAGACATTTCTCCAAACCAATCAGTTTCATTCAGCTCTAGGGATTCAATTTTAAACAGATTAAGTTGTTTCTGAATACTTAATATTGCTGTTCTCTTTTTTTCTAATTTGTTTATTTCGGTTAATAATTTCTCCGCTTCTTTTTTATTACGCTCTTGTAAAAAATCTTCTGCTAAATCGGTCAGAGATGAGTAGCTAAGTCCGTCAATAAGTTCTAATGCTATATCATTAAATGATTTGCCTTTATATTTATTTGATTCATCCAATTTTAGAATCATTGCTTTCAAGGTGATTACTCTAATTGCTTTTTCCAGTTTAATTTTTTCATCAGCATTTAATTTTTTCTCTACTTTTTCTTTAGAAATTTTAAAATTTTTTTCTGATTTACCATTAAATTTTTCCTGACAGCTTGTGATTATCAGGACAAGTAGAATCAAAATATGTGTTTTTAGTGTATTAAAATTCATTGTAATTGTGGGTTAGAAGAGAATTTTTAAGGTTTTACATAATCATCGATATAGAACTTACTGCCTTCGCTTTCCATGAGCTTTGCATATTGATAATAAGAAATTTGTTTATTAGTCTTCTTTTTTTCTTCTAAATATTCCAAATAATCACCATAATATTGAAAATTACCAGCTGATAACATTTGTTTTCGAACTGTTAAATCGTTTTTTTTAAAAACCATAAAATCAGCTTGATTTTGGGTAACTCCTGATAAAGTATAAAAACTAGTTTTGTCCTCCCATAAAAAAGCATCTGGTAAAGTTTCGCCTTCAAAAGGGCTTGGTACATACACAGGTTTACCTGTTTTTGATATTATCGTTTCTATTAATTTATTTATATTTTTATTATAAAATAAGGTTACATGGTAGTAAGCTAATGTTTTATCTTTTTTTGAAAATTCAAAACTCACATAGTTAGTACCAAATTCTCCTTTTTTATCACGGTATCCGCTTAAATCAACTCCATTAAAGTTAAGTAGTTTTTCAGATTCAGTCTGATAAACATCATACAAATTATAGTCTATCAGAGAACTACTTTCTCGATATTCGTTAGGAATATCGCCAAAAAAAGTATCATATTTTTCAGTAAAAGTGATTTGAGATAAATCTTTTTTTTGCGAGTTGCAGCTTTGTATGAGAATACAGAGAGTGATAAAAAATAATTTTCTCATAATTATTAAGCTAATTAACTGATTTAAGATTCCCACTATCAAAGCCTAATGAGCCAATAAAATCTACCCATTCCCTATCATTTTTTTTGTAGACAAACAAGACTCTATAAAAATCATGATTATCTTTTGTAAAATAATAATAGCAGATATTATTATTTATCCATAGAGTAGTATTGATAGGGCCTAAGCTATAAGTATTCTTTGGCTTTCCAAATAGTAGTTTAAGATTATTATATAGTTCATCAGATTCAAATTTTGTGTATAAATTTATTTGGTACATTCCTAAAACATTATTTTTTTCATTGTTAAGGACCCCAATTTCCGGATCAATTTTACCGTAATGAAATATGACATTATTAATGCCAAGATTGTTTTTATTGGCAAGTTTAGTTTTATTGAAAATTAATAATTTATCAGATCTGAAAACGAGTTTTGCATTGCCCATTAAAGTTACTTCATCATTTTTTATTGTATCTTTTTGAGAAAGATTTTCAGATAATAAAACATCATTTATATCTTCATTTAAAGTTAAATTAACCAAATCAAATGGTTTCGATATTGCTGGTTTTTTCATTTCTTTATCTTTTGTTTGAGAATTACATGATTGTAATAAAATCAATACTAAGATGATGTGTAATAATTTTGCTTTTTCCATTTTGCTTTAATTTATAATAATTGTACTTTAGAACTTAATCCTGTAATTTTTTCAAATTGTTCTATTACATCAAAAGGATCGAAAAGATTTTCTTCATATTTGTAATCAACTAATTCTTTATCGTGATCTCCTTTAAAAACGCCTTTCTTTATTAGTAGACCAATTTTGGCTTTTATAACTCCTTTAACCCGTAGTCCATCAAAATTTAACTTGGGCTGATAATAAATAGAAGTTTGTGTACTATTTTTTTCAAATAAAAGACCATGTCCAAAAGTTACAGAGCCAACGGCCTTTCCTGAGACTTCAGCACTTGCATAGGCTTCCCCAATGATAAATACTGCGGATGCTTTTATTTCTATACCAGCTCTAAGTTCTATTTTTAAAATTGTTTCCAATTTAGCTTCTCCATTATTTTTGTCTGAAGCCGTATTTAAATTTAATTTAGAAAATCCATTTATAGTTCCAGTAATTTCTAAATCAATATACATTTTAAGTTTTATGGTATTATCATCTTCATCCAGCCAATCTCTAACTTCATTAAATATTTTCATTGCGGCTACATTTCCTGAACCAGCTGTGGTTGCAGCTACTCCTAATTGCACTAATCCAGCTAACAAATCAATATTTAAACCCAAAGCAATTAAAGGTTCTGCCTTAAAATAGAATTCAATGGCAGTACCTATTTCTAGTGTTTCTTTTCCTTTATTTTGCCCTCTGGCTAAACTCCATTCAGCTCCTAAACAAAAATTTGGAGGATCCATTTCAACCCACAGGGGCCATTTTTTTCCTAACCTAGTCTTGCTTACAGTACCTTTAGTTTGTTCTGTAATTGACTTTGAAAATTCTTTTAAAGAGGCGAAAACTGAATAAAATTGTTTGATTTTTTTTCATATTTTTTAGTAGCATCATAATGCCCATTATATTTATCACCTTCAATTTTATCCCATTTAGCATCTATAGCTACTCCAAAATCTATTTCTGTCTGTTTCCATCTTTTTTCAGCACCAATTTTTCCTGCTTTACTTTGCATTTCTTTATGTTTCTCCGGAGATAGATTTTGCCATTTTACACTTAGCTTATTACTAAGATTTAAAAAGAAGTGAAAGTCCCACTTAATGTCAGCATAAGCTTTAACTAAAACTGTTGTATTTGCATCATTTGAAAAATAACGACAGGAATGCACGTGAATATTATATTCATTAGCAAATACTTTAGGCCAGATATATAGTATTGGTAAAGGATTTGAAACAGATAGATTTGATTTTACAGGAAAATCTAATTTATTAGTAACTTTATCTATTGAATTTGGATATTCTGGTGAGTTTATTTTTATGTTTTTTTTATGTTTTACGTCTTTAAAACAGGCTTTATTTTGATATTCGGTAATATCTATAGTAAGATTTTGTTCATGACTTGTAGCAATAGTTTCATAAATGATGGTTTGGGCATCATGACCGAAAGCATTAAAAGTAATGTCTACGCGACGGTTTTCTATATATTCTTTTTCGTCTTTGTGTTTTATGTTGTCTCTGCCTTGTTTGTCATCGGTTGGGTTTACTTCACCTCGTCCTGTAGAGACAATTCTGTTGCCATCTAAACCCCCATCAATAAATATTTTTTTCACGGCATCACTTCGTTGCTGAGATAATTTTTGATTATATTGTTCCTTACCAATAACGCATGCATGACCATCAATTTTTATTGTTGAATACTGTGATCCTAATAAATATTGCAGAACATTGTTGAGGATTGTTTTGGCATCAGACGTTATATCATATTTATCAAAATCAAAAAGGATTGTTTTGGCGATAGGTGTTTTAGGATTTGATACATTTTTTAAATTTTCACCATTATCAAAAATTAGTGTTGGTTTTTTTTGTTTTCTGTAATGCTAATGGATTGAAATCTGCAAAGTTCGAATCGTTCTTTAGTTTTTTCTGGTTTACCGGTTTTTAAAGGTGATAAATTAACAGGAGGTTTTATTTCTTCAGAAACAATTTTTTTATTAATTCTTAAAAAACGTGCATGTACGGTGTCATTGTATTTTTCATCCGGAATATAAAGTCTATTGGAAGGGTCAAAAACTTTGATATAAAATTCTTCTTTTTCTTTTATATTCTTAAGCTTAGGATACCACGTATTTGTACTTTTAATTTCAAGATTAATTTCTCCATCGGTAACATCCACACTTGTATATCTGTAAACAAGTGGATCTGTCTGATAATCTAAATGTCTAAAAATGTCGATGCATAAATTTTGGTGGCCGTTTAGACCTTCGGTTGTTAAATTAAGATAGACCGTTTCTCCATAATTAAAAAAATGATCTTTTCGAACATCTTTTCCGTCTTTTGTTGTTGACCATTTGCTGCTTAGGATTCTTGTGGGACAATTACCACTTATTATCAAACCAGTTTGATTAACTAAATCTCTTTGTCCTGAAATACTTGCCTCGAGATAATATTCAAAAGGCCCGCATAAAGCTTTGGGGATACTTATTTTTTTAGGAGCATACGCAGGCTGTATTCTTTGTACAATAATGGTGTTCTTTTTTCGGTCTTGCAGAATCCAGGTTAAAGTTTTTTTCTTCTCTGCTTCTGGAGTCCCATCATACCACAAATCTACTTCAAAAGCAACGTACTGATCCGGATGAATTACTATTTTTTTATTAGGAGTAGATAAGTTTGAAATTACTTTTCCATCTCCTGTCCATTTTATTCTTTTAACACCTTTTGCCATTTAGTAAAAATTAATTGTTAAAAATTAGACCTTCATGTTTAGCCTCATTAGTATACATTTCCCTAACATCCACCATTGGGTTTACGAGGTTATGCACCATGGGCTCTGCATTTTTAAAATTTTGCTCTCCAGGTTCTGCAGTTTGTCCGTGATCTGTAATTTCGATACAATCCGGAGCTCCCATGGGACAGGTTGCTTTGCTGTTTTCCAGGAGTATTTTGCCTTGGTTGCTAAGGGTTACATTTTCATAAAAACCGCTCCATTTTGTTATTACAGCCTGACAAGGCAAAAAGCTATTGCCCGCTGGTTGTTTTTTGCATTTGCCAAAGGTGTTTTTTTCTAAAGTCTGCCCAATTTCTTTAGTGGTAGCAATTAGTTTTTCTGACCCTTCCTTATCATTTCCAAAATGTTTTTTGTGTGATTTGACCTTAATTTTATCCGTTTTTGAAGGGTCTTCACTAAACTTGCATTTGCAGGTAGCCCCCTGGACTACAAAATGTTTTTCGCTCATAATTTAGGTTGTTTAAAATTGCCACCACTTTTTTTGAGGCTGGGTTTCTTCAATAAATAATTCCTGTTTCGGCGTTGCACTGATTTCTTTACGTTCGTTTAAGTTCGCAATCGAAACCGAGTATTTCTGCGGGACATCGAGTTCTAAATCGCAGGATATAAAAATGCTCTCGGGAATATAATCCTCAGGGTTTAAAAAATATTTTGCCCTGTAGCTGCCAACAGCTTTTTGTTCTGAATATTCTTTTACGGGTATTTGCAGTTCGTTTTCAAAGTCGGTTTTGGTGCGGTCATCACAGAGTTTCCCGTTAATGTCCATCACTAAAAAATTATCGACATCCAGACGGTCGTCTACTTTTTGATCAACGAAATATTTTATATTTTCAGTTTTGGCAATAAGAGGGAAATCAATTTCCTTCTGAATTGATAATGAAGGAGGATATTGCGTATGGATTCCATTAAAAAAGGCATTTAAAAACCAGTCTTTTGAAAGGGAAATATATAAGGAATCACTATCTTCTAAATTTCTGTCGTAAAAAGACAGGTATTTTTCGACATGATCACCTTTATAATATTTTAGGATTTGTTTTTTGGTTTCCTGCCAGCGTTCTTCAATCTGGCTAAAGTTATTAATGTAAACCCATTTTCCGTTTTGGTCAACCACAACCAATAAAGGGTATAGGGCAGCAGAAGCTTTTTCGGCAATTTCTTCGGCCATGGTACTGGCAGCGGTATCATTAATATAAATTTTTCCGATACGGGTCACTTCAAAAAAGTAATAACCGTTTTCGTTTTTTGCTTTCCATTCAACACTCATCTCCTGTTTTATGGTATGCGTTTCCAATCCGTTTTCTATGGTATACAGTACACCATACGAGTTGCTGACTTGTGCATTATTCAAAGACATTTTGAAAGAAGCTTCATGAAAAACTATTTTTTTACGGTTTTTTTCTTTTTCCTCATCAGAAAGTTCTATTTCGGGAGGTGGCAAAATAAGGTATTCAAGCCACGATGGAAAATCAGCTTCAATCAAATCCTGTAAAGGACAAAATTTATTATGGTAAGCCCTAAGCACATAACTATCTATGCCTAATTTCTTAGCAACACTCCTAAGTGTATCGCCTTTTTTAATCGTATAAGTTAAATAATCCGTATAAGAAGGCTCGGGAATGTAGGACATATATTTTTGACATTTGGGTTGTCAAATATATGTTTTTTCTTTCAAATTATTTGTATGATGTAAAAAAAAGACTGCCTTTTCTGAAGCAGTCTTTTTTGAAATTTTATAAAAATATAATTTTACCAGAACTTAGCGTACAATGCAGCTATAATCAATAATGTAATTACAATTAGTACAGTAGTTTGTGGTTTTAATTTAAACATTTGTGTATCCAATTCGAATGCTTTTGGATTAACTTTTGGTCCTGCAAAACTTATGGCAATCATAAGGATCATAGTGAATACAAATGACAATCCCATACAGATATGGAACGGAATTTCAAATCCACCTTTTCCGTTAGGCCAAGCCGTATATAATAACGTTTCATTTCCGAATAATGCAGGAGCAAATTCATTAAATAAAACAGATAATAAGAAACCTGCAATTACACCTACTATAGCAGCTGTACCTGTAGTTCTTTTCCAGAACATACCAAGGAAGAACATCGCAAATACACCAGGGCTAATGAATCCGGTATATTTTTGAATGTATGTAAATCCACCAACACCACCAATTCCTAGTAAGTCATTCCATGTGAATAAAACAGCCAAAAGCATCGCTGCGAAAACAGCATAACGGCCGATGTTTACCTGATGTCTGTCGCTGGCACTTTTTTGGATGTATTTTTTATGAACGTCTAAGGTATAAATAGTAGAGATACTGTTTACTTTACCTGCTAATGATGCCACGATAGCTGCCGTTAAAGCGGCTACAGATAATCCTTTTAAACCTGTTGGGAGGAAGGTTAACATCGCTGAATAAGCTCCGTCTTTTCCGCCAACTAATTGTGGTAAGTCACCATTTTGATATAAAACATAAGCTGCAATACCAGGCAACATTACGATAAGCGGCATTAATAATTTTAAGAAACCTGCAAACAAAATACCTGTACGGGCAGTTTGTAAGTCAGCACCCAATGCTCTTTGCGTGATGTATTGGTTACAACCCCAATAGTTAAGATTGATAATCCAGATACCTGCCAAATAAGACATTAATCCAGGGAAAGTCAAATATTTATCAATTTCAAGTTGAGAAGAACTTGCAGTAGGTCTGTCAATGATCATTTTAAAATGTTCAGGAGCTTTATCCATTAATAAGTTAAAACCTGCAAGAGCATCTTTTCCAAAACCAAAACTTTCAGCTACAACAGTCAAAGCAATGTAAGATGTCACTAGACCTCCAATAATTAAAACCGCTACCTGAATAACATCTGTATACGCTACTACTTTCATTCCTCCTAAAGAAATAATTAAAGCAAAAACTGCCAAACCAATCATAATAGCATGAAGATATTCTCCTCCCGCTAATCCATTTATCGCAACTGCTCCTAAATATAAAATAGAAGTAAGGTTTACAAAAACATATAAAAACAACCAGAAAACCGCCATGATTAAGGCCGTAGATTCATTGTAACGTGTTTTTAAGAATTGTGGCATGGTGTAAATCTTATTTTTAAGATATACAGGAATAAACCAAACTGCTACAATAATTAATGCAATAGCAGCAAGCCATTCGTAAGCAGCAACAGCAATTCCAAGGAAGAAGCCCTCACCACTCATTCCAATGAATTGTTCTGCTGAAATGTTTGAAGCAATTAATGAAGCTCCAATTGCCCACCATGTAAGGGTTCCTTCTGCAAGGAAATAAGCCTTTGCATCGTGTTCGTTTTTTTCGCGCTTGCGATAGATAATGTATCCATAAATGGACACAACGAGAAAATAGATAATAAATACTGCATAATCTGCAAAAGCAAGGTTCTGGCTCATTTGTTAGTAATATTTTAAATTAATATTTAGTGATTTTTGATAGTTTAAATTTTATGAATGTCAAAAATAGTTGATAGTGGTTGCGAAACTAAGTAATTTATTCTTTTAATTCGAAAAAAATACGATATGTATTTTAATTCTGCTATTTTTTTAGCAAATCTAAAATCAAAAATAAAGTAAAAATAGTTACGGACAACACAAATAAATGTGTTTTTTACATTTGTAACAAAAAGATACAATTTGTATATTTTCTTCAGACTTATTGTTTTCTGATTTTTTGTTCCCATTTCCAGGCACTTGCAATGGCTTCATCAAGACCTAATTGCGTTTTCCAGCCCAGAACATTATTGGCTTTGTCTGTATTTGCATAGGCTTCTGTTACATCACCTTCTCTTCGTGCTACAATTTTATAAGGTAATTTTTGTCCGCTTGCTTTTTCGAATGCCTTAATTACTTCTAAAACAGAACTTCCTTTTCCGGTTCCTAAATTGAAAATCTCCAGTTTCTCTGTATTGGTTTTGTTTACCAGTCTTTGCATGGCAATAACATGTGCTTTTGCAAGATCTACGACATGAATATAATCACGAACACAGGTTCCGTCAGAAGTAGTGTAGTCATTTCCATAAACTGCTAATTCTTTGCGTAATCCAACACCTGTTTGAGTGATAAAGGGTACTAAGTTTTGTGGGACGCCAAGTGGTAATTCGCCAATTTCGTTTGATGGATGTGCACCAATCGGATTAAAGTAGCGTAATAATATAGCGTTAAGATTGCTCACTTTAGTCACATCGGTAATGATTTCCTCACCAATTTGTTTGGTATTTCCATAAGGAGACATTGCTGGCTGGATAGAAGTAGATTCTGCAATTGGCATCTTTTCGGCCTGACCGTAAACTGTACAGGACGAACTAAAAATAAAGTTTGCTTCGGGTTTATTGTTTAATTCCTGCAAAATGTAAACTAACGAGTTTATATTGTTTTCATAATATAACAAAGGATTCTGAACACTTTCTCCCACAGCTTTTGAAGCGGCAAAATGAATAACGCCTGAAACATCAGCATATTTTTTGAAGAAATCCTGAACAGCAGTTTTATCCCGTAGATCAATTTGTTCAAAAAGTGGTTTTTTACCTGTAATTTTTTCGATACCATCTAACACTTCAATTGAAGAATTAGAAAGATTATCAATTACGATTACTTCGAAATTTTCGTTTTGTAATTCAACAACGGTGTGTGAGCCAATAAAACCTAACCCACCTGTAACGACTATTTTCATCTTATTTATTTTTATAATGTATATCCGATTGTTCTCTTAAAACGGCAGCACTTTTTTCAGGAGTAATATCACGTTGTGATTCGCCCAGCATTTCGTATCCTACCATGAATTTTTTTACTGTAGCAGAGCGCAACAAAGGCGGATAAAAATGCATGTGAAACTGCCATTCTTCATGAGATTGTCCATCTGTAGGAGCCTGATGGATTCCTGATGAGTATGGGAAAGAAGTGTTGAAAAGATTGTCGTATTTCGTAGTCAGCTGTTTCAGAATAGTGGCATAAGAGGTTACTTCTTCTGCTGTAAAATCAGTAATTTTGGTAATATGTCTTTTGCTGATAATCATCGTTTCGTATGGCCAGATTGCCCAAAACGGAACTAATGCTGCAAAATGATCATTTTCGATTACAATGCGTTCTTCTTTAATTAATTCAGCCTTAAGATAGTCCTGTAAAAGATTGCGGTTGTTTTTAATAAAATAATCTTTTAGGTTTTTTTGGGTTTTTTCAACCTGTGTCGGCAACGATGACTGAGCCCAGATTTGACCGTGCGGATGCGGGTTGCTGCACCCCATAACACTTCCTTTATTTTCAAAAATCTGAACATGGTTGATATAGTCGATATTGCCTAAATCTGTATATTCTTTTTGCCAGGTACGAATGATATTTTCAATACCTTCAACTTCCATTTCAGGTAAAGTAAGATCGTGTCTTGGTGAAAAACAAACCACTCTGGAAATTCCTCTTTCCGGCTGGGCCTTAAAAAAAGTTTGTTTGATGTCGTCTTCGTACATGATTTCATCCTGCTTCATGGCTGCAAAATCATTTTCAAAAACAAATGAACTGTCGTAATTCGGGTTATTTACACCATTAGCACGAACATTTCCCGGACATAAATAACAAGTCGGGTCATACTCAGGTAATTTTTCTGTTGAAATAGCTTCATTCTGACCCTGCCATGGTCTTTTTGCACGATGAGGTGAAACTAAAACCCATTCATTTAGTAATGGATTGTAACGTCTGTGCGGATCTTCGTTAATATCAAAATTTCTCATTCTTAATTTGTATAAAGTGATGTTCCGTTTGAGACTTTCACATCATAAATTTTTAAATCAATTCCAAATGTATCAAAATAAAGGCTGGTAAATGCTTCTTTTACTCTGTTTTCGTGCCCTTTTTTGATTAAAGTGATCGCGCAGCCTCCAAAACCGCCACCCATTAATCGGGATCCGATTACACTTTCTTCTTTTTTAGCCTGTTCAACAATGAAATCCAATTCAGGGCAACTCACTTCATAATCTTTTGATAATCCGTCATGGGTATCAAAAAGCAATTGGCCTAAAAGTTCAATATTTCCATTGTCTAAAGCCTCACAAGCCTGAGTAACACGCAAGATTTCTTTAACTACAAAATAGACTCTTTTAAAAACCACTTCAGACATTTTATCCTTCAGACTTAAAACCTGTTCTTCAGTACAGTCCCTGAACGTTTTGATTTCCGGAAAATGATTTTTGATGATCGAAAGTCCTTCTTCACATTCTAGTCTTCTGTTGTTGTACTCTGATGTAAAAAGGGAGTGTTTTACATTACTATCAAACAAAACCAGCGAATAATCTTTGAAATCAGCATTGTGATATTCAAATTCCAGCGTGTTGCAGTCTAATTTTATTACCTTATTTTCAAGTCCGTGAACGCTTGAAAACTGGTCCATAATACCACAATTGATGCCTACCCAGTGTTCTGCTTTTTGCCCCATCAGAGCAACATCAACTTTCTCAATTTTCAAACCGAATAATTCTTTGATTCCGAAAATCATTCCGCACTCTAAAGCTGCCGATGATGATAATCCTGAACCAACCGGAATATTACTGCTGAAAACACAGTTGAACCCTTCGAAAGAAAAACCATTGTCCTGCAATTGTTTGATAACGCCAAGGATGTAATTTGTCCAGACTACATCGCTTAATTTGATTTCCCGAGTCAGATCAACTTCAAATTCTTCATTTAAATCGATGGCGATAATTTTAGATGTTTTCGAATTGCTTTTTTCAAAGGCAAAACAAATGATCTTATCAATTGCAGCAGGTAAAACATAACCGTCATTGTAATCGACATGTTCGCCGATAATATTGATTCTTCCTGGAGAAAGTACAATTTTTTGAGGAGCTGTCCCGAAAGATTTCTCAAAAAAAGCAGTGGTATTCTGTATTAAAATCTCGTTCATTATTTTTAATTTTCTGAATTGTTTGGTATAATTTTAATTTATATTTTCAAATCTATAAATAGTAGTCTGCTGATATTCGTCTCCCTTTTTTAAAACAGAATTAGGAAAATGACTGTGATTTGGAGCATCAGGGAAATTTTGGGTTTCAAAACAAATTCCGCTTATGGGAGTATAATTTGCATTTTCTTTTCCTCTCAGAATATTGAAACAATTTCCGCCAACATAGATATGAACGCTGGGCTGATCTGTGTAAACGCTCATCTTTAAATTGTTTTTCGGACTCATTAACTGAGCTGCCATTAGTGCACATGAATTAATAACAAACGAATTGTCAATAGAAGCCGGACAGTTTTTTCTGTTTCTGAAATCGAACTCATGACTGTCGAGAGCAGTGAATTTTCCGGTTGGAATACTCTCATTATTGGTTTCCAGAATAGTATCCGCGTCAATAAACATTTCCTGATCGAGTACATCCGAATCATGACCATTAAGGTTGAAATAACTGTGATGGGTTAAATTTATAATGGTGTCTTCTGTAGAGGTAGCTTTATATTCGAGTTTTAATTCGTTTTCTTCGGTTAAGGTATAGGTTAAAAAAACCTCTAATTCACCTGGATAGTTTTCTTCTAAATCTTCACTGATCAGATGAAAAGTTACCGACTGGTCTGTTAAATCAGTGACATCCCATATTTTTTGACCAAAACCGGTATTTCCTCCGTGCAAAGCATTTCCGTTATTGTTTCCTGCCAGTTGAAATGTTTTATCATTTAAAGTAAAACGACCTTTGCTGATACGTCCTGCATAACGACCGACAGTTGTGCCAAAATAAGGTCCGCTAGGCAAATTATAGGATGCAATATAGTCCTCGGGATTGTCAAAGCCCAAAACGACATCTGTCAGTTTTCCATCTGTAGCAGGTACTTTTAATGAAGTTACAGTCGCACCATAGTTCGTAAGCTGTACTCTCATTCCATTTTTATTGGTCAGTTCAAAGCAATAAATTTCTTCGTTATCAGGGGCTAAACCAAACAATTTGCAATTAGAGTAATCTTGTAAATGCGATATATGCTTTAAATTCATGTTATTTTTATCAAAAGTGAAAATTCAAAATTATATATATTTTCGTTTTTTGTATACCAGTACCTACCAGTTTTTTGTATATTGCCAAAAAAATCTTTTTGTATGAGTATTATTTCGATTCAAAATAATCTGGGTTTGCCAAAATATAAACAGATAATTCTTTCAGTTGAAAAAGCAATTGATGAAGAAAAGCTAAAAAAAGGGGACAGGCTTCCTTCTGTAAATAAAGTCTGCCTGGCATTTTCCTTATCTCGCGATACGGTTCTCCAAGCCTACGACGAACTTAAAAAAAGGGGAATAATTTATGCTATTCCGGGCAAGGGCTATTATGTTAAAAGTGTTGAAACCAGTATCAAACAGAAGATTTTTTTGCTTTTTGATGAACTTAATATTTTTAAAGAAGACATTTATAATTCGTTTTTAAAAAGTATTGGAAAAAATGTTCAGGTCGATATTTTTTTCCATCATTTTAATGTACCGGTCTTTAAAAAATTAATAAATGACAGTAATGGTAATTATACCAAATACATTATCATGCCGACCAACCTCACAGGTATAATTGAAACCATAAAAACCCTACCAGTAAACGAAGTGATTATCCTGGACCAGACCAATGCCGACTTAAAAATGTATCCTGCTATTTATCAAAATCATCAAAAAGATATTTTTGAAGGTCTTTTAAAAGGAAAATCAAGACTAGGCAAATACAAAAAACTGATTTTAATTTTCCCGGGTTTCCGTGAGCCGTTAGGAATGAAAACCGGATTTGAAAATTTTTGTGCAGGACATAATTTTGATTACGAAATCATTACACAATTTACCGATCATGTAATTGCTATTGGAGATTTATATGTGATTCCAAACGATCGTGATCTGGTTGGAGTAATCGAAGAAGCCCGGAATCACAACCTGAAATTAGGAACCGATTTTGGGATTATTTCGTATAATGAAACTCCGCTTAAAAAAGTTGTGGCGCAAGGAATCACGACTATTTCAACTCATTTTGAAGCTATGGGAAAAATTTTGGCAGAGATGGTCATTAAAGGAAAGAATGAACAAATAGAAAACAAATCTTCGCTGATTATGCGAAATTCACTTTAAGATCAGGATAATATTTTTTTGAAATTATAAATAACGGGTTTTGACGATAAATAGAAAGTAACCAAAATTTTGTTTTTACTTATGATTCCTTTAGTTTTGGAAAAAAAACAATGAAAGTATTTGATGTAGCCATCATTGGAAGCGGTCCTGCCGGAGCTTCTGCAGCTTTTGAATTATCGAAAAGCGGAATTACGACTGTCATAATTGAGAAAGAAATGCTGCCAAGATATAAAACCTGTGGTGGCGGTCTGGTGCACAGAGGAAGAAACAATATTCCTTTTGATGTTTCATCGGTTGTTGAACAAGAATTCTACGAAGTCGATACTTATTTTTCAAATACAAATATCAAACTCACTACAAAAAGAGATAAGCCCATCATTAGCATGATTATGCGTGATGCTTTTGATAATCTGATTGTAGAAAAAGCAAAAGAAAACGGCGTTACTCTTTTGCAAAACCATAAGGTTAACAGTATTACTTTCGGAGAAACTCAGACAATTCATACTTCTGAGGGCGATATACAGGCAAAATTTATTATTGCAGGTGATGGAGCATTAAGTCCAATAGCTAAAATGGCAGGCTGGCAGGAAACCCGGACTGTTATCCCGGCTTTAGAATATGAGATTGAAGTTCCTCCGGCAGATTTTGAAAGGTTATCAAAAAATGTCCGTTTTGATGTAGATGCGATTCCGTCTGGTTATGGCTGGTGCTTTCCGAAAAAAATCATTTATCAGTTGGTGTCTGCATTTTGGCTAAAGCGAACCAGAAAATTGATTTGAAAAAATATTATGCAGACTATTTAAAAACGTTAGGAATTACAGAAATTGTAAAAGAAGACGCCCACGGATTTGTCATTCCGGTTTCTCCAAGAACGGATACTTTCGTCAAAAAAAATGTTTTTTTAATTGGCGACTCAGCAGGATTTGCAGATCCTGTATTGGCTGAAGGAATTTCAAATGCCATATTAAGCGGAGTCTTGGCAGCGCAATCTATTATAGAAGGTAAACTTGACCCTGTTAGGTCTTCAGAGTTGTACCATGAAAAATTAGAAAAGAGCATTTTACCAGAAGTAAAAGCGGGAATCACTTTAGCCAAAATTTTTTACAGCAAAAAGTATTGCGCAATTTTGTTGCCAAAAATTATGGTGCTGTTTTATCCAATGCCATGACAGATATTTTTATGGGAACCAGAACTTATCCTAAAGATTACAAAAAGACTATACGTGAAAAAATTAAGGGGGCTATTTTTTAATAGTTATAACTATTGAGAAGTTTCTAATTCTTTAAATCAAACATTTCAAACACCAAACAAAAACCCTGAAAGATTTTTGGCTTTCAGGGTTTTTGTTTTTAAGAAATTGAGACTTAAAAGCCTAAACATATAGTTTGTTTTATAAATTCAGGACAAAATCGTTAAGTAATTTTTCCTCGTATTTTTCTTTATTGAACGTATATAAATAAGATCCTTTTCTGGAAGACTGCATGTCTTTTTCATCCAGTTTATTTAAAATTTCCAAAGAATTAATCTTACTGATAAAGTTACGTTTGTCTAATTCCTTGCTTAAAATTGCTTCATACAATTCAAGCAATTGTCGCATCGTGAATTTTTCAGGCAGTAATTCAAATCCAATTGGTTTTATCGAAGTCCTGTAACGTAACCTTTTAATGGCATGCTTAACCATTTCGTTGTGGTCAAAAATAAGGTTAGGGGCATCTACAACGCTAAACCATTCTGCATGATAGTTTTTAATGAGTTCTGTATTATGGTTTTCAATATTAATGAGTGCATAATAAGATACAGATATAGTCCTGTCGACTGGGTCACGATCTATTTCGCTATAGGCGTGCAGCTGTTCCATATAGATATCCTGCAGTCCGGTATAGGTACTCAAAATACGAATGGCGGCATTGTCTAATATTTCATCACGTTTTAAGAATCCGCCAATTAAAGACCATTTTCCTCTCTCAGGTTCAAAATCTCTTTTAATTAAAAGTATTTTTAATCCCTGATGATCGAAACCAAAAATGATACAATCGACTGCTAATAAAACCTTATCCGCAGAACTATAACTATTTAACATATACTGTAATTTGGGAGTAAATATATAAACTTCCTAATAGGTTTCATAATTTATTAATGTAGATAGAACACTTAATTCATTATGGTCAATTAAAAGTAGTAATTATTATAATGGCTTGTGATATTTAGATCCATAATTATTAAGTAAAGATGTTTGGGATAATCTCATGATTAATAAAGCTTTTTTATCAAAAGCTATAAAGTACATCTTTTTAATTTCTTACAAAAGATATAAAATTATTAAAACTAAATTTTTATGTAATAAGTCATATTTTTCTCCAAAATTATCTTTATTCATAAAAAATTTATGCTACCGGTTGTGTTTTTAGAATAAAAAATAACATTTGAATGTTTGATTTGAAGTTTAATTATGAAATATGCTCTAATTGTACAGTTATTTTATCATATCAATTTGTTTTTAAGCTTTTTTTTATTTAAATTTACAAATGTTAAAAAGACACTTAATGAGTATTTTTATTAGATTACTACTCAAAAGTTAGAAAAAATGGGTTAACAGCTATTCTTTTAAAAACTACAAAAACCAAGAAAAAACCATGAAAAAAAACCTTCTATTTTTATTTGTTGCACTTTCTTTACAAACGATTTCTGCACAAAACCAAACCACAATAATTGCCATAAAAAATGATGCTGGTGCTCCAACTATCAACAAAAATATTTATGGGCATTTTGCTGAACATTTGGGACGCTGCATTTATGGAGGTTTTTTTGTGGGAGATACTTCTAAAATACCCAATACTAAGGGAGTTCGAAACGACATTATTGCGGCTTTAAAAGATTTAAAAATTCCAAATCTAAGATGGCCTGGAGGTTGTTTTGCTGATACCTATCACTGGAAAGACGGAATTGGCCCTCAGGAACAAAGACCAACAATTGTAAATAAATGGTGGGGAGGTGTGACTGAAGATAATAGTTTTGGAACTCATGATTTTTTGAATATGTGTGAAGTTCTTGGAGCTGAGCCATATTTGTCAGGAAATGTAGGAAGCGGAACTGTTCAGGAATTAGCTGACTGGGTTCAGTACACCAATTTTAGCGGTAAAAGTCCGATGAGTGACTTACGCAGAAAAAACGGAAGAACAGAGCCATGGAAAGTTAAATTCTGGGGAATCGGAAATGAAGCGTGGGGCTGTGGAGGAAATATGACTGCAGAATATTATGCAGGTGAATATAGAAAATTTGCCACTTTCATGTCGGATTGGGAAAATACCGGAGGGATTACCCGTATTGCATCAGGTTCTAATGGTTCAGATTACAACTGGACTGAAGTCATGATGAAAAACATTCCTCTTAATATGCTGGGCGGTTTGGGTGTACACCACTATGCTGTAATCGACTGGAACAAAAAAGGTGACGGTGTAGATTTTACGGAACTACAATATTTTCAAACTATGAAATCTGCTTTGAAAATGGAAGAACTTGTTACCAAACATGCCGCTATAATGGATAAATATGATCCTGAGAAAAAAGTAGCCATGCTGGTTGACGAATGGGGCGGATGGTATGAAGTAGAAAAAGGAACAAATCCAGGATTTTTATATCAGCAAAATACGATGAGAGATGCGGTTTTGGCCGGAGCAACCCTTAATATTTTCAATAATCATGCAGACAGGGTTCGTATGGCAAATTTAGCACAGTGTGTGAATGTGTTGCAGGCTGTAATTCTGACTGATAAAGCTAAAATGATTACAACACCAACGTATCATGTCATGAAATTATATGCGGTTCACCAGGATGCAAAATTATTACCTGTAAGTTTTCAGTCACCTTTATATACAGTTAATGGGGAAACCCTTCCGGCAGTATCAGCTTCTGCTTCAAAAGATAAAAATGGAGCGGTTCATATTTCTTTAGTAAATGTAGATTCTAAAAATAAAAATAAAATTGAAATAGATATAAAAGATCTGGGAGTTAAAAATTTCACAGGGTCTGTAATTACATCTTCAAAGCTACAGGATTACAATTCTTTCGATACACCAAATAAAATTGTACCAGTCATTTTTAAAGGTTTCGAAAATAAAAAAGGGAAACTGGAGATTACCATTCCGCCTTTCTCAGTGGTTGTTTTAGAAGGAAAATAGCTCAATATAATATGATGTAATTGATAAAATTATTATAAAAAATAGTAAGTTAATTTTATTAAGTGTTTTTTGTACACTTATAGAGTAATTATATTATATTTGTCGTCATTAAATGAATTTGAAATGAAAAACTATGTTATAGGATTAGATTACGGAACAGATTCTGTTCGTGCAGTGCTTATAGACACTGAAAACGGACAGGAACTGGCATCAAATGTTTCTCATTATAAAAGATGGAAAAACAAACAATATTGTGACGCTTCTATAAATCAGTTTCGTCAGCATCCTCTGGATCATATTGAAGGACTGGAAATTACCATTCAAAATGTTGTTAAAGAAAGTAAGGTTGATCCTGCTGCCATAAAAGGAATCTGTATTGATACCACAGGGTCTTCTCCGGTTCCGGTTACAAAAGATGGAATTCCACTGGCTTTGACAAAAGGTTTTGAGGAAAATCCAAATGCAATGATGGTGTTGTGGAAAGATCATACTGCCATAAATGAAGCAAACGAAATCAATGAACTGGCAGTAAGCTGGGGCGGTGAAAATGTAACAAAATATGTGGGCGGAATCTATTCATCAGAATGGTTTTGGGCAAAAATCCTGCACATTGCCAGAGAAGATGAAGCCGTAAGGAATGCAGCCCACACCTGGTTAGAACACTGCGATTTAATGACCTATTTATTAATTGAAGATAAAGATTTAAAAACATTCAAAAGAAGCCGTTGTGCAGCAGGTCACAAAGCTATGTGGCACCAGGACTGGAACGGACTTCCTCCTGTTGAATTCTTAGAAAAACTACATCCATATTTAGCTGCACTTCGTGGCAATTTATACGATGAAACCTATACTTCAGATTTAGTAGCCGGAAAATTGAGCAAAGAATGGGCAGACCGTTTAGGACTTACGACAGATACAGTTGTAGCTGTTGGGACTTTCGATGCACATTCAGGAGCAGTTGGGGCTAAAATTGGCGAAAATACATTGGTTCGCGTAATGGGAACTTCAACTTGTGATATTTTAGTTGGTTCTTATGATGAAGTGGGTACCAAAAACGTTCGCGGTATCTGTGGTCAGGTTGACGGATCTGTGATTCCGGGTTATATTGGTCTTGAAGCAGGTCAGTCTGCTTTTGGCGATTTATTGGCCTGGTACAAAGAATTGCTAATGTGGCCAACAGAACAGTTATTAGGTGCTTCATCAATTTTAAACGAAGCTCAAAAAGAACAATTAAGAGAAGAATTCAGTGATAAATTAATTATCGAATTAACAAAAGAAGCTGAAAAGATTCCATTATCTGAAAGTGTGCCAACCGCTTTAGACTGGATCAACGGACGCAGAACCCCGGATGCGAATCAGGAAGTAAAAAGTGCCATTTCAAACTTATCTTTAGGATCAAAAGCGCCTCATATTTTTAAAGCTTTAGTGAACGCAATCTGTTTTGGATCTAAAAAAATCGTGGATCGTTTTGAAGAAGAAGGTGTAAAAATTGACAGCGTTATCGGTATCGGTGGTGTTGCCCGTAAATCACCTTTCATCATGCAGACTTTGGCAAACGTTTTAAACAAGCCAATTAAAGTAGCCCTGTCAGATCAGGCTCCGGCTTTGGGAGCTGCAATTTATGCTGCTGTTGCTTCCGGAATTTATCCAAATGTAATTGAAGCCAGTCAAAAAATGGGAAGTCGTTTTGAAAGTGAATACACTCCGGAACCTGAAAAAGTGTCTGCTTACAACAAATTACTTTTAGCATACGATCAACTAAGCAGTTATGCAGATCCATCTATTAAAATTACAGAAAATGAGTTCTCTTTATAAAGATTTAAAACAAGAATGCTACGAAGCCAACATGCAGTTAAATGCGTTGAATCTGGTAGTGTATACTTTTGGAAATGTAAGTGCAGTTGACAGAAAAAATGGCGTTTTTGCCATTAAGCCAAGCGGTGTTCCTTACGAAGATTTAAAGCCTGAAGATATTGTAATTGTTGATTTTGACAACAATATTATCGAAGGAACTATGCGTCCGTCATCAGATACTAAAACGCATGCTTATTTATATAAAAACTGGCCTAATATTGGGGGAGTTGCTCATACACACGCAACGTATTCAGTAGCCTGGGCGCAATCTCAGCAGGATATTCCAATCTTCGGAACTACACACGCAGACCACTTAACAGCTGATATTCCGTGTGCTCCGCCAATGGCAGATTCTTTAATTGAAGGAAACTATGAACACAATACGGGAATTCAGATTCTGGATTGTTTCAAAGAAAAAAATCTTTCATACGAAGAAGTTGAAATGGTTTTGATCGGAAACCACGGTCCGTTTGCCTGGGGAAAAAATGCAGCAAAAGCGGTTTACAACAGTAAAGTTTTGGAAGTAGTAGCCGAAATGGCGTACCTGACTTTACAAATAAACCCGAATGCACCACGATTAAAAGATTCATTGATAAAGAAACATTACAACCGTAAACACGGAAAAGATTCGTATTACGGACAATAGAAAATTTAGTTTCAGGTTTCAGGTTTTTTAGTTTCAGGTTATTGGAACGCTGAACTTGGAATCTGAAACTTAAAAGAAAAACAAATAATAAATAACAAAGATTTTCAGTATTTCAAAAACTTGAATAGACAGTCCTGATCGAAAAGGAGAAGCAAACTTGAAACCTGAAACTTGAAACAAAAAATAACAAAATGATTGACATTTCTCAAAAAGAAGTTTGGTTTGTAGTAGGAAGCCAGGAATTATACGGTGAAGAAACACTAAGAAAAGTAGCAGAACATTCTCAGATAATAGCAAAAGGATTAGGAGAATCGTCTCAAATCCCTGTAAAAGTGGTTTATAAGGATGTAGTAAAATCACCAGCTCAGATTTTAGATGTTTGCTTAGCGGCAAACACCACTAAAAACTGTATCGGTCTTATTACCTGGATGCATACATTTTCACCGGCAAAAATGTGGATTGGAGGATTGAGTATTTTGAAAAAACCATTATGTCATTTACATACACAATACAACGCTGAAATTCCATGGGGATCTATCGATATGGATTTCATGAACCTGAATCAATCAGCTCACGGAGATCGTGAATTTGGTTTCATCATGTCCAGAATGCGTAAAAAACGCAAAGTGGTTGTAGGACACTGGGAAGACGAAAGAGTACAGAAAAAATTAGGTATCTGGACAAGAGTAGCTTTAGGATGGGACGAGCTTCAAAACCTGAAAGTAGCCCGTATTGGAGACAATATGCGTGAAGTTGCCGTTACGGAAGGAGATAAAGTGGAAGCTCAAATTCGTTTCGGAATGTCCGTTAACGGATATGATTCTTCTGATGTTACCAAGCATATTGAGAAAGTTACTGATGCCCAATTAAATGATTTACTGGCAGTTTACGAAGTTTCTTATAAGTTAACGGATTCTTTAAAAGAAGGCGGAGCGCAAAGAAGTTCATTAGTAGAAGCAGCAAAAATCGAATTAGGATTAAGAGCTTTCCTTGAAGAAGGCGGTTTTGGAGCTTTTACAGATACTTTTGAAAACCTTGGGGCATGGAAACAATTACCGGGAATCGCTACACAAAGATTAATGGCAGATGGTTATGGTTTTGGTGGTGAAGGTGACTGGAAAACCGCTGCAATGGTGAGAGCATTAAAAGTAATGAACGTTGGTCTTGAAGGAGGAACTTCTTTCATGGAAGATTACACGTACCACTTTACACCTCAAAAATCATACGTTTTGGGATCACACATGTTGGAAATTTGTCCATCTATTGCTGACGGAAAAGCGTCTTGCGAAGTACATCCTCTTGGAATTGGTGGAAAAGAAGATCCGGCTCGTTTGGTATTCAACTCACCTGCAGGAGAGGCTATCAATGTTTCATTAGTGGACATGGGGAACCGTTTCCGTTTAATTGTAAACGAAGTGGTTGCGGTTAAACCAATGGCTGAATTACCAAAATTACCGGTTGCACGTGTATTATGGGATTGCAAACCAAACCTTGATATTGCAGCTACAGCATGGATTTTGGCAGGTGGAGCACACCATACGGTGTACAGTCAGGCAGTTACAACTGAATTTATGGAGGATTTTGCAGATATCGCCGGAATTGAATTGTTGGTGATTGATGAAAAAACCACTATCAGGGATTTTAAAGATAAAATTAATGCTAATGAAGCGTACTACCATACGTTTCAGCACGGATTATAATCTGGTCCAAAGCCGAAGGTCATAAAGTCATAAAGATTGGTTAACTTTGAATCAATGGGCTTTAAGACTTTCGGCTTTAAGACTTTACTAACTTAAAAAAACCAGTATTTATGAATGTATTAAAACGTTGTGCTTTCGGAATTACGATAATCGGTTTGACAGCACTTTCTGTTCAATGTAAAAGTGATAAAAAAATGGAGTCGAACACAACTCAAAACGCAAAAGATTCTGTAACAATTGTAAAATCGGATTACGGAACAACTCCAAAAGGAGAAAAAATTGAAAGCTACAAGCTAAAAAACCAAAACGGAATGGAAGTCGATATCATCACTTTTGGTGGTATTATCACAGACTTAAAAGTACCAAACAAAGATGGCGTTTCTGAAAATGTAGTGACAGGATTCAATTCCCTGGAACAATACATGAAACCTAATCCGTTTTTTGGCGCTTTAATCGGACGTTTCGGAAACCGAATTGCAAAAGGTAAATTTACATTAGATGGTAAAGAATATACATTAGCAATCAATAATGCTCCAAATGCACTGCACGGAGGACCGGAAGGTTTTTTCAGAGCTGTATGGAAAGCAGAAGAAGCGAAATCAGGAGAAGCAGCAGTCTTGAAATTATCTTACTTAAGCAAAGATATGGAAGAAGGCTACCCTGGAAACTTAAAAGTGATTGTAACCTATACGTTAACAAAAAACAACGAACTGGAAGTACTTTACGAAGCAAGTACAGATAAAAAGACAGTTGTCAATCTGACACAGCATACATATTTTAACTTATCAGGTGATTTCTCTAAAACGATTTTGGATCATGAACTTACTTTGAATGCGGATAAAATTGTTCCGGTAGATGCTACTTTAATCCCGACTGGTGAATTGCAGGATATTGCCAACACGCCATTCGATTTCAGAAAGCCAAAATTAATTGGAAAAGATATCGATGCTAAAGATGAACAATTAATAAGAGGAAAAGGGTACGACCACTGCTGGGTACTGAATAATCCTGAAAAAGGAAAAACAGTTATCGCAACAGCTTACCACCCTGCAAGCGGAAGAGTTTTAGAAGTTACCACAGACGAACCTGGAATTCAGTTCTACTCTGGTAATTTCCTTGACGGAACTTTACCAATGCGCAACGGCGGAACTTATGCTCACAGAACAGGTTTCTGTTTAGAAACGCAACATTACCCGGATTCTCCAAACCAGAAAAACTTCCCAACGACAGTTTTAAATCCGGGCGAAAATTATAAAACGAAAACAACATTTAAGTTTTCAGTTAAAAAATAAGTTTAATCAGTTTTGTTAGTTCAAAAAACCTCGAAAGTTGTGATTTCGGGGTTTTTTTGTTACTTGAAATAAATTTTTTTGACATTTTAAATCAATTTTTACCAAGATTGGTTTGCATATTACTTTCTTATATTTGATATGATTTTTAACCTAATAAAAAACTAAACATGAAAGTTATTGTTAGTGGAGAATATAGTAATGATTTGAAGATTCAATTTACACAAGGAACTTGGAATTTAACAATCTTTACTCTTTTTGAAAATCAAAATGTTGTTGCTGTTGATTTTCCAAGAGATCCAACTTTGTTTAGATTGTCAATAAAATATAATTCTAAAAAGTATTATTTTGAAAACATACTATATGTACGAAATCCTAATTTAGATAACTTAAAATTTCATTTCTATAAAGAATGCAATCGTACTTTTTGTAGAATTGAATCTGAAATTGTAACAGAATTAAATAAAGAAATTGTGCTCAATTCACTTCCTGAAGATTTGAAAGAATTAAAAAACACAATAGAAAATTTCCAAATTTATTAATGTTTCATTATGCTATACTTTTTGAAAAACATAATGCCAAAAATTAAAGTACAATATGAATATTGACTTTGGACTTTATATAATTTTTATGATACCATTATTTATAGCTGGTTTTCAAATCGAAAAATTAAATCAAAAAATTAAATCAAAAAAGAGTATTTATTACTTGGATATCTATTGCAGTTTTATTGATATTATCAGAATTATGATTGAGGATAATTCTAATAATAAAATGAGAAATATTAGCTACTTTGGTTCTCAAATGCTTTTCATTTTTTTAATTATTCAAAAGTTAACAAGAAATATTTATTTCAAAATATTTAAAAGAGAACCGGAATTTGGGAAATTTCCAAAATATAAAATTGATTATCTCTATACATTTTCAATATCTATTGGAACAATGATTTTGCCTTTTATAATTGATAGTTATATATTTAAAAAGTTCTAAACAACCAGTTATTCAAAGCAAAATTAAACGAGATTTCAAACTCAAATTCAAACCAATTATTTTCAAATTTTACAACAAATCACAAATGAATGAAAATTACTCGGTATTCAGAAAATATCCAACATTAGAACAAGTCAAAGATTTAGAGAGCTTATTAAACAAGAATGATATTGCCACAGAAATAGCTGATAATATTCCGCCTGTTGATTCTTCATTTTCTGGGAGCACTTTACAAAATCAATATGAAATAAAAATACAATTAACAGATTTTGAAAAGGCGGAAAAGGTTTTGGATGAAAACGCTGAAAATTTAATCGATCAGATAGATAAATACTATTATTTATTCAGCTTTTCAGATGATGAATTGTATGAAATACTTTTAAAAGCAGATGAGTGGAATGAATTCGATTATAAGTTGGCGCAAAAAATCTTAATACAAAGAGGCAAATTTGTTGATACAGAACTACTCAAAGCTTTGAAAAAACAGCGGATAGAGTTATTGGCTAAACCGGAAGAGAATCAGAAATCGTGGATTATTGCAGGTTACGTTTTTGCAGTACTTGGTGGTTTTTTAGGTATTTTAATTGGTTATTCCTTATGGACTTCGAAAAAGTCTTTGCCAAATGGACAAAAAGTTTATTCTTATAATGAGAAAGACAGAACCCATGGAAAAAACATTTTTTATATAGGATTGATTATTCTTCCGTTTTATGTAATCATAAGGATTTTAGCTCAATTGTAAATGATTCGCTTGTGTGTAGAACTGCTGTGGTTTTTTTAAAACAACCCAACAAACCCACTAGCCTTTGACAACAATGCCGTAAAAATGTCGCAAATAAACCGCTATCAGAATTACAGTTTCATAATAGTTTTGTCAAAAAATAAACGCAAATAATTATGAAAGAAATCGGAGAAAAAATTAGGGAAGTCAGAAAGAAAAAAGGGTTGTCTCAGGAAGAACTGGCAGAATCTTCCAAAGTAAATTTAAGAACCATCCAGCGAATTGAAAACAACGAAAGCGAACCACGCGGTAAAACACTCCATTTGATTTGTGAAGTTCTGGACATAAACGCAGAGGACATTTTAGATTACGGAAAAAAAGAAGACCATCATTATCTGATAATTTTACATCTTTCCGTATTAGCGTTTTTGGTTATTCCAGTAGGAAATATTATTCTTCCCTTAATTTTATGGATGACCAAAAAAGATAAAATTATTGGTATGAAAGAAGCTGGAGCTAACCTTTTGAATTTTCAGATAATATGGTCTGTTTTTGCTTATATTTCAATAACTCTTTTCGCCTTATTTAAAATTATGCATTGGGGTCCAAGTGATATTTTATTTTATATCGTGGTTATACTTTACGCACTAAATGTAATTTTGCCGATACTATCTGCTGTTAGAATAAGAAATGGAAATGCACAAAATGGGTATCCGAAGTTAATTAGAATTATAAAATAGTGAAAACAATTTTCAAAATCCGTTTGTTGAGATATTAAGCTAGTAGTGGAATAGTTTTTGCCAAATG
Source organism: Flavobacterium gyeonganense (assembly GCF_029625295.1). Classification (NCBI taxonomy): domain Bacteria; kingdom Pseudomonadati; phylum Bacteroidota; class Flavobacteriia; order Flavobacteriales; family Flavobacteriaceae; genus Flavobacterium; species Flavobacterium gyeonganense. The sequence goes on from NZ_CP121112.1 coordinate 2,287,229, forward strand.
AAACTGAACCGTCTTTTAAAGTAATATGGAAAATAAAATAACGATACCAAAACCTTGTAATGAAAACTGGAATTCAATGTCGCCAGATAAAAACGGCAGATTTTGTAACACCTGTAATAAAATAGTAATTGATTTCACAAAAATGAATAATCCGGAAATTCAGAAATATTTCACTGAAAATTCAGGCGAAGAAAGGATTTGTGGGCATTTTAAATTGAATCAAATCGAAACTACAGAAAGCATTAAATATGATAAATTAATAACCAGATTTAGCCGAATTAAAATAAAGCCAATTAAAAAAATCGCACTATTTTCATTGAGTTTAGTTTTTACTTTAACAAGTTGTATGGGTAAAGCAGCCGTAGATGGCGAACCAGCTGTAATAAGCAATGACACAATAAATGAAAGCGAGATTAATAATAAAGCTGAAAATACTGAAAAACAGAATGATTCTATAAAAAAAGAAACTATTCAGGTAAAGAAATAAATTCCAATTATTATAAAAAACTCAAACTAAGAAGTTAAATAAAAATGAGGTTAAATAAGCAAGAATTAGTACATCCTATTTTTTATATAATAATCATTGGAGTTTTATCCACGCCTTCAATTTTGAAAGTTTTTAGTAATAGTCTTGAGGAAAATATTAAGCTATTACTGTATCTGATTTTATTATATATTATCTATAATTTGTTGCAAGTATCTGACTGTGTAGATATAAAGAATGGAGAAATAATAAGAGGCATATTTGTTAATCATATTGGTTTTTTGAAAGTTAAAAATAGAATTTTACTAAAAGATATTTCTGAAATTAAACTTCACAGGAATGAAAAAAATATTTAGAAATCAGGGCATTATCAAAAAATGAAGATTTTTTGATAATAAAAACGATTGCTAATAAAATTCCTGCTGAAAAGGAATTGCAGGAAATAATTCTAAAAATCAAAAGATGTCATTTAAACACCTCTTTAAAGCAGCAATAAACTGGACTTCCAATCCAAATCCAGTACAATCAACTTCAAAATTCTACAGCAAAAGTCATCAAATTAAAATTGAAGGAAAGCCAATTTTAAATATTTCAGCCGCAAAAGCTTTCAAAGGCGATCCCGAATTATATAATCCGGAGGATTTGCTCTTAAGCAGTCTGGTTTCCTGCCACATGATGTCGTATTTATATGTATGTTCCCAAAACGGAATTGAAGTTTTAGAATATTCAGATAACGCCGAAGCAATTTTAGAAGTTGCTCCTGATGGAAGCGGCCGTTTTACAGAAGTTCATCTGCATCCAAAAGTGAAAATTGCAAATCCGGATAAAATTCAGGAAGCTTTAGATTTGCATACAAAAGCCAATCAATTGTGTTTTATCGCGAACTCCTGTAATTTTCCAGTCCTGCATAATGCCACTTGCGAAACTGCATAAAAAAAGAGACTGTTTGATGAACAGCCTCTTCGTATATTGTGTCTTTTTTCTTTTTTTGGATTGGGTTTCTTGGAAGAGAATTAATTTTTCAAATCTTTAATTACTTTAAAAGCAACATCAACTTGTTCTTCTCCTACCAGAATTGTAAATTCGTTTGAAGTCGAAATTACCTCATTGATAATAATTCCTTCCCAGGCTAAACGCTGAAAAATGAAATAATAAATCCCGGGAACTACAATGTTTTCTTTTGGTAATTTTACAGTAATAGAAGCCAGATTATCTAATTTCTGAATCAGTTTTTCGCGGATAAAATGTTTCTCTACTAAATGGTTAATACTGCTGCTTACTACAATATTGGTTTCGTTTACACCACGTGATGAGGTATAAAAAATATCAGACAGTACATTAATATCCGAAATCAAATCGGCCTGTTTGTTTAAAACAGTGTCAGAAGCTGCAAAAGTGTAATCTGTCAATTCAGAACGAACCGTAATTTCACCAATGTTTTTAATGACCTTGTTGATTTTGTGGTTCAGTTTAAAATCTAACTCTTCTGTCAGTCTTTTTAGGGACATTACTACAGCGCCTTGTTTAACTTCTTTCCCGAATTCACTTTCCAGTTCGGTCATGATATTGCGCGACAAAGAAGTCAGGTTAATAATTCCAAGAGAAAGTGCATTGAGTAAAAATGGCTTTGTCTTGATGTAATTTTCTACAATAGAAGAAACGGTTTTCATAATCTTTAATTGTTTTTGAACGTAATTGTGTTAGTTTGGTTTGTTTGCGATGTTATAAATCTCTGCAAATATAAATTAAAAAACAATTTGTTACAAATATAACAATAAAAAATTATGTTAAAAATGATAAAAAGCGTCAGTAAGATGCTCAACAGCAAATGTTTCCTGAGTTTTATGGATGGCAATTATATCAAAACGAATTTCTAAATCGTCTTCAAAATCTTTTTCCCTATCGTTTATGTAGGCATTTACTGCTTTTATGAGCAGCTGAATCTTTTTTGGTTTAACAAAATCCTGCGGAAGTCCAAAATCTATACTCGATCTTGTTTTGACTTCGATAACAGTAACGATATTTTCTTTTTTGGCAATAATATCAATTTCGGCTTTTTGAAAAGTCCAGTTTCTTTCTAAAATTTTATAGTCGTTTTGTAGCAGAAATTCTACGGCAAGATCTTCACCTTTTTTTCCTAGTTCGTTGTGTTCAGCCATTTTCTTAGTTACAAACTGAAAATTAGGTAAATAAAACCACTCAATAGGAAAAGTCCAAATTGTATCTTTGTCCATTTCCAAGTTGCAGTTCCTAATACTTTTGAAATTTTTCTTAAACTTTGAAAATCCTCAATAATATCATTTCCATTTGAAATTTTTTCTGATTTAATAAATGGTAATTTGCAAAATATTACTTTCCACAATACAATTATTCGATCACCAAAATTAAAATCATGGAAATCATTTCGCGGTAATTCCTTATCTACTCCATTTTGATTCTTTTCAAAAAATCTTTTTCTTGTTAATACTATATGTCTTGAAATTCGTGCATCATAGAGTCGCGTGATTAAAACACAGAATCCGTATAAAATTGATAAGCTAAGTAAAAAGACGGAGGTCCAATATGTAACAATTTCCCAATCAAAATTTTGGTTACTATTGAGGTAAATCACATTACTTTTACTTTTGTCAAGAACAAAAACTAAGAGCGCTGATGAAAAAGTAAGTAAAATGTTATTTGCATTTGAAAGTTGATTTACAGAAATGTCTCGCCATTCTTTTTGACTTTCTTTATATTCTTCAAGTTTTCCCATTTGATTATTTTTCGGATTATTTTCAATAGTATTTAAAAATTACTTAAAAACAACAGTACTTCCGGAAGCATTCACTTCAATAGAAATCGTACTTCCCATAACCAGAGCACGATTATCCTGAATATGTCCTGCCGGGAAATTAAAAATTACCGGAATATTGTATTTTTTAGTCACATCATCAATAATTTCAAGTGCATTTTTCCCCCACGGAACTTCATTGTCCTTCATCTTCGTCATTCCGCCAATAATGATTCCTTTCAGGTTTTCGATACAGCCGTTTCGACGTAAATTCATCATCATGCGATCAATATGATACAGGTACTCATCTAAATCTTCGATAAATAAAATCTTGTCCTTACAGTCAATTGCCGATGGCGATCCTAATAAACTGTATAAGATAGAAAGATTTCCACCCACTAATTCGCCGGTTCCCTGACCAAAACGGTTCATCGGATGCGGAGCAACAGAATACGAAAGAGGTTCCCCAAACACAGCCGATTTCATCGAACTAATAGCAGCCGGAGTCGCACGCGGAATAGTAACCGGCATTACCCCATGAATAGATTTATAACCCATCGTATTGAGATGATTGTGCAAAACCGTAACATCACTAAAACCAATAACCCATTTAGGATGCTGCTTGAATTTCGAAAAATCCAATAAATCTAACATTCTCACAGTTCCGTAACCGCCTCGCACACACCAGATCGCCTTTATATTCGGATTGTCCATTTGCTTTTGAAAATCGGCAGCACGCTGTTCGTCTGTTCCAGCCAGTTGATGGTAATCCAGACCAATTGAACTTCCAATTACGGCTTCTAGGCCCCAGCTTTTTAGCAAATCTATGGTAGGCTTTAAATTATCATCTATGTTTTTTCGGGCTGTTGCCAAAAGAGCTACAGTATCTCCTTTTTGTAAATAAGGTGGTGTTATCATGTTTTGTTGGGATTGACAGGTAAAGGATTGTAAAGCAAAAATAAGGAATACGAATTTGCAAAAAGCAAAAGGGTTGTTTATAAGAAGGAACCTGCTTGTATTCATTTTCTTTTTGGCTTTTGGAATTTATTTATAACAAAGATAAAGATTTAAAAAAATAAAATTAATTGAAATTTCTTACAAATGTAAAATTTCATTAATTTCAGCGTTTAAAAAAATCATTTTATGCGAATCATTATACTTAGAATTTGTTTTATTTTCTTGTTTTCTATTACAGCTTTTGGTCAGGCTAAACAATATAGCATTCACACAGTTGCGTTTTACAATTTCGAAAATCTTTTTGACACGATTGATGATATTTACACCAATGATAATGAATGGACACCAAACGGAACGCAAAACTGGACAACAGAAAAATATAATCAGAAGCTGCAGAACCTTTCTAAAGTCATCTCAGAAATTGGTAAACCCAAAAATCCAAATGCACCTGTTTTGATTGGAGGTTCGGAAATTGAAAACAGAGGCGTTCTGGAAGACTTAGTCAAACAGCCCAAATTATTGTCTTTTGATTACGGAATCATCCATTTTGATTCGCCGGATAAACGAGGAATAGATGTGGCATTATTATATCAGAAGAAATATTTTAAACCCGTTACTTTTTCGAATATACCTTTATATATATTAAAAAATAAAAATGTACAAGAACAGAAAAAAGAAGAAGCAACAGATGAGGAAACAACAATGACAATTCAAAACAACCGTGTTTTTACGCGTGACCAGCTTTTGATAACCGGTTTTCTGGAAGGAGAAGAAATCAGTATTATTGTCAATCACTGGCCGTCGCGTTCCGGTGGAGAAAAAGCCACAAGCGAATATCGCGAAGCAGCCGGAAAATTAAACCGAAGAATAATTGATTCACTGCAGCAAATTAATCCAAACGCAAAAGTGATTACTATGGGAGATTTAAATGACGGTCCTTATAATAAAAGTATAAAAGTAGTTTTGGGGACAAAAGCCAAAAAGTCTGAAGTTCCCGAATTTGGGACTTACAATCCCTTTGAAGAAATGGCAAAACGCGGTATGGGAACAACAGCTTTTCGGGATTCCTGGGACATTTTCGATCAGATTATCATAACGGAATCGCTTATAAAACCTGATTTTTCATCGTTTAAATTCTGGAAAGCCGGAATTTTCAATAAACCGTATCTTATTCAAACTTCAGGAAAATACAAAGGATATCCTTTGCGGCACAGTACAAACGAAGTGGGTTTCAGTGACCATTTTCCGGTATATATTTATCTGATAAAAGAAATGTAATCGTAAAAGTGCATCCCAGTGCGTCTTTGGTTTCAATTAATTTTATCAGATCATGAAGACGCACAGCAGTGCGGCTCTATAAATTTTCCTTAACTTAGCCTCTCAGAAACTTAGAATCTCAAATAATGGCCATAGCAAAACCTTTCAACCTGACTAAATGGATAGATGAAAACCGTCATTTATTAAAACCGCCTGTTGGGAATAAAAATTTATATGTTGACTCCGGTGACTATATTGTCATGATCGTGGCGGGACCAAATGCCCGAAAAGATTATCATTATAATGAAACCGAAGAGCTTTTTTACCAGCTGGAAGGCAACATAAAAGTAGTAGTTCAGGAAGAAGGTGAACGTAAAGAAATGATTCTGAATCCAGGCGATATGTATCTGAATCCCGCTAAAGTGCCGCATTCTCCAGTTCGTTCTGAGAGTTCTATTGGATTGGTAATTGAGCGAAAACGTGCCGGATTAGGCTACACAGACGGTTTGCTTTGGCATTGCGACAACTGCAACCATAAATTATATGAAGTGTTTTTTGAACTGCACAATATTGAAAAAGATTTCCTGCCGCATTTTGAATATTTCTACAACTCAGAAGAATTAAGAACCTGCGATAATTGCGGAACCATTATGGAATCTGATCCGAGGTTTGTGGCTAAGAAATAATTATACACAAAATCTATAAATAAAAAACCGATAGACTTTTTAAGTGTATCGGTTTTTTAGAAGCTATTTCACGCTATCCTTTTCAATCTTTTGTTCCGCTAAAGAAGCGTCACAAAAGGATTTCCTCTTCTATCGGGGCTAAAACAACATGTCGTATTATTCATTAGACCAGTATGCAAATGATTGAGGAGGAGTCAAATTATAATCTGTTTTTAAACATTTAGGATTTTCAAATCTCTTTTTATTTTTAATTTGAATAGCGAAACCTTGTTCTCTATTTTCAAAATACTCATAAAAATACTCTTCAGTTATTCCTGAATGTTCTTTTGTTTTATCCCAAAGAGTTTTTAAATCTAAATTAAATATTTCGGCTATTTCAAATTCGCCAATTACTTTTTGAACAGGAGAAGAAGCATAAACCAAAACTGAAGTAACATTCTGGTTTTTGAAAATAGCTTTTCTGAATTCAAATTTTTTTGTCCCATCAAATATTTTATTTGCAAATTGGGGCTTGATTGATAGTACTACTTTCATGAGTTATAATTTATATGCAAATTTAATCAAAACATTAAATTGTTCATTTGTAATTTTAATAAATCCTCTTGGCATATTTAATATGTCGGTGATAATACCTAATTTATTCAAATCATCCAAAGTTGGTTTGGGTGTTGGCAAAGAATGTGCGTATAAAAAGTTTATAACAAAAGGTCTATTTTTTAAATTTTTATCCCACCAATTAGTTTTTAAATCTTCTTTTGAAATCATAGTTCTTCTATTGCACGCATTGAAAAAATCATCAAAAGAATTAAAATTAGGCTGAACATTTTCAACAATACAAATTGTAGTAATAGTGCTAGAATATTTTTTGGGAATTGTTTCCCCCATTCTATATATAATTAATAAATCTCCAGGCTTTAGATTTCTATCTTGAGAATGTGAAATATATACTTTACTTATTCTATTTCGATGTGGTTCATTTTCTGTATATTTTCTAACATCCTCTCTTGTGTTTATACTATCAGGAAAAAGTTCAGTATGATATTGAGGTTCGATTTTAATTATATATTTATCTGTCTTCCTAGATAAAAAAGGAAATGTAAGTTTTGGATTTTCTGTATTAACAGGAACTTGTTTATCAAAAGATCTTACATAGACTTTTTCATCGCCATTTTTTGTTGTTTTTAATCCATGGTAAACGAAACCCCATTCTTCAAGCATTTCAATTAGTTGCTCTTGCTCTGGTCTTTTTGTAAATAGCGTTACATAAATCTCTTTAACCTTAAATTGAATTGCATTATCAAAAATTGTTTTTAAAAACCGTTCCCCTATTTTATAACCATTACCAGTAACTTTTAAGGTTCCTATTTTTAATCTTACTTTTGGTTCAAAAACAGGGGTGATATTAGAATAGTTTTCATTTTCTTTTTCAATTTTAACAAAAAGAAAAGCAGTCAAATTTCCATCACTATAACAGACATAACATGGTTCTTCAGATTTACTATTAAACCAATTGTCAAACTCCTGATAATCTAACCTAAAACTATCAAAAAAATTATCCTTAATATTAACGTCTGCAAAATCAACTTTTTTAACAGCTAATACTTTATAATCGACTAAATCAGGATTTTCCGATATTACTTTTTCTAAAAAATTTTGAATTTTAAAAACCCTGTTAGTTATGCCAAGTAAATTTGCTTTAGTATGTATTTTTTTGTCCTCGGAAATTAAAATATCAACTCTACCTTCATAAACTTCATTTAAGATTTGAGTATCATTTATATCATTGCTTTGACTGTCTATTTTTTTGCTCACTCTGAGAATATCTTCGCCTAATGGGGCTTGATGCTTAAGCAAGTTATAACTTTGGATTTTAATACTCATTGTGTCAAGAGCATTTGGATCTTTATATCTTTCTAATTCTTCAACTGTTAAGGGATGAATATATTTAGAATATTTAAGATTATCAATCCATTTGAAAAGTTGTCCAATTTCAGGTTTATATATTTTACTTGCTTCTCTATGGATAATGATGTTAGTATCGAGTAAAATTTTCATCATTAAATAATTTCTATTAATCGATTATAATTTCCGTTTTTTATTTCGATATAAGGAACTGAATACTTATTTGAAAGATACTTTGCATATTCGATTTCCATTAACTGTAATTGATTTAAAACTCCAACATTGTAAATTTTGTCGTCTCTTGATTGTAATCTTTCGACAATTTTTTCAGCATCATCAATAACAATTAATATAATTTTTGGATTAATTTGGTCAAATGTATCTTCATCAATTCTTCTTGAAACTTCATTTGAATCTAATAAGCAGAAATGTCCATCCAAAAGATATGTCTGATCTTTTTTAATTATATTTTTCAAGCCTTTTATTAATCGGTTTTGTGATGAGGTAATATTTTTTACAAGTTTATTATCTATGTCACTAATTTCCTCCCATTTTAAAACTTGACTTGCAGTTATATGTATTAATTTAGTCTTAGATGCTATTTCTTTACAAATAGTTCCTTTTCCCACACCATGAATCCCACCGATAAAATATATGTTTTCAAATACCTTCATGAAATGAATTTTCGACTAATATATTAAAAAGAATGAAATGTATTACAATCTACTATTTCACACTCCCAACAATCCCTTTCAAAAACCCATTAAAATCAAAGGCAGGATCTTCCTTCAGTCCCATTCTCACAATCACCATATCTTTTGATGGAATAATAGCAACCATTTGTCCCTGATATCCGTTGCAGTAAAACATGTCGCGGGGAGCGTCAGGAAATTTTCCGCCAGCGTTAAGCCAAAACTGTGCGCCGTATTTTCCTTCCGAAGTATTGGTTGGTGTTGCGGTGTATTTTACCCAGCTTTCATCCAGAATTTGCTCACCGTTCCAATTGCCTTTATTTAGATATAATAATCCAAATTTTGACCAGTCACGCGCTGTCGCCCATCCGTATGATGAACCCACAAAAGTCCCGGTCATGTCTTGTTCAACAATCATCGAACTCATTCCAATTTTATCGATTACGGCACTGTACCAAAAATCAAGATATTCCTGTTGGGTTTTAAAATGTCTTTTCAGAATTAATGATAATAAATTGGTGGTTCCGGAAGAGTAATTCCAATGTGTGTTAGGTTTAAACTGAGCCGGTTTATCCAGTTGTACTTTGCCCATATCTTCAGCCTGAAAAAGCATTTTCGTAGCATCGCAAATGGTGCTGTAATTCTCTTCCCATTCTAAACCTGAATTCATGTGCAGCAAATCGTTTATAGTAATGTTTTTTCGCTCATCGTTTTGCCATTCTGCAACAGGAGCTGGTTTGTAAATATCTATTTTTCCTTGTTTCGCCAAAACTCCAAAAGCCGAACTGGTAATGCTTTTTGTCATCGACCAGCCTAAAATTTTACTGTCTTTCGTAAAACCGGTATCGTATTTTTCTGCAATCAGTTTGTTTTTGTATAACACTACAACAGCACGGGTTCGTTTTAACTTTCGACCCGATTTATCGAATGCGTTGTCAATTGTTTTTTGTAATTGGATATAATCAATATTCGAAAAAATAGTGTCTTTCGGATCAATATTTCCATAAGGGAAAGGCAATGTTTTCGATTTAGCTCTTTTGGGAAGCAAATAAGGTTTCGAAACATCAAAATCATCATTAATTAATGTCGCTCCCAAACCTTCACGATAAATTGCTTTTCTTTCTTTCAGTCCGTAAACTGATGAAGTGGCAAATTTTCCAGCCTCATCAATAGTGTTAGTGGCCAGATGGATCAGGTCAATGTCGTTGTCGGTTTTTTCGATTAATTCTTTCGGACGGTTATCCAGAAAATGTCCCGAAGCAATGCTTTTGGCTGAAAAGCCGGAAATTAAATCCAGTTTCGGATAAGTTGTGAATCCGAAGTATAAAACTATTAAAAGCAGAAGGACACCAAGTAATTTGAGGATTTTTTTCATATTTAGATACAGCTATTTTTTATGCAAGATAAATAATTTAAGGTCATGATTTTAATACTTAATTGGGCTTTTCAATTCGGGAAATTCATAAAATCAAATTAAAATTTACAGAATCAATATTTCAAGCTCGCTATTGATAGTACCATAAAAGGAAATTATAGAATTGGCGGATAAAACAATTTAGTTTTAGTACTTTTGTACTTAGAATTTTTCTAAATAAATTATGCTGGATATTCAAAAAATAAGAGCTGATTTTCCGATACTTTCTGAAAAAGTAAACGGAAAACCATTAATATATTTCGACAATGGGGCAACCTCGCAAAAACCACAAGTTGTGATTGATGCCGAAGCGAAATACTATCAGGAAATAAACGCCAATATTCACCGTGGAGTCCATACATTAAGTCAGTTAGCGACTGATGCGTATGAAATTTCACGAGTAAAATTGCAACATCATATTAATGCCAAATTTTCTCATGAAGTTTTATTTACTTCGGGAACAACACACGGAATCAATTTAGTAGCCAATGGTTTTGCTTCTATTTTAAAATCGGGTGACGAAATTTTGGTTTCTTCTTTGGAACACCATAGCAATATTGTTCCGTGGCAAATGTTATGTGAAAAAACAGGGGCTGTCTTAAAAGTGATTCCGATTAATGAAGAAGGCGAACTGATCATTAGCGAATACGAATCGTTATTATCTGAGAAAACAAAAATTGTTACGGTAAATCATATTTCGAATGCACTTGGTGTAATCAATCCTGTGAAGGAAATGATTGCTAAAGCACATGCCGTTGGAGCTGCTGTTTTAATTGACGGAGCACAGGCTGTTCCGCATTTAAAGCCGGATGTTCAGGATTTGGATTGCGATTTTTACGCTTTTTCAGGGCATAAAATGTGCGGACCAACCGGAACCGGAATTTTATTCGGAAAAGAAGAATGGCTAAACAAACTGCCTCCTTACCAGGGCGGAGGGGAAATGATTAAAGAAGTAACTTTCGAAAAAACAACTTATGCCGATTTGCCGCATAAATTTGAAGCCGGAACTCCAAATATCGCGGGAGGAATCGTATTAGGAACTGCTGTTGATTATTTGAACAACATTGGTTTTGGAAATATTCAGCTTCAGGAAAAAAAATTACTGGAACATGCTACAAAACGTTTGCTTGAAATTGAAGGTCTGAGAATTTACGGAAACGGAAAAAATAAAGCATCGGTAGTTTCGTTTAATATTGATGGGATTCACCCGTATGATATTGGTTCAATAATTGACAAATTAGGAATTGCAGTTCGTACAGGACATCATTGTGCACAACCGATTATGAATTTCTTCTGTATTCCGGGAACCATTCGTGCTTCGTTTTCTTTTTACAACACCAAAGAAGAAATTGATGAAATGGTTGAAGCTGTTAAAAAAGCAAAAAACATGTTAAGCTAAAAATTCATTTTATGAGAATTGTATCATTATTGCTCCTCGTTATTTTTATCGGAACGGGATGTTCCAGTCAGAAAAAGACAGATATGGCATCAACAGTAATTGAATATTCGGCTATGTCGAGAGGTTATTATAAAAAGATAGTGGTTCAAAATCAAACGGTTTCAGTAACCAATAAAAGAGATGCACAAGCTGTAGAAAATACAATCAAAAAAACAGATTGGGATAAAATTGTAGCCGAATTCGAAAAAATAAATGTAGAAAGTATTCCCACTTTAAAAGCCCCCACCGAAAAACGTTTTTACGACGGTGCCGCAATCGGGAATCTAAAAATAATCCAAAATCAGAAAACGTACGAAACTCAAGGTTTTGATAATGGTTTTCCCCCAAAGGAAATTGAAAAACTGGTAAATTTGCTGACTGATTTTGCTAAAGAATAATTATGACAATCAAAGAAATACAAGACGAAATAATAGATGAATTCTCGATGTTTGATGACTGGATGCAGCGTTACGAATATATCATCGAATTAGGAAAAAGCCTTCCTTTAATAAAAGAAGAATACAAAACCGACGAAAATTTAATCAAAGGATGCCAGTCAAAAGTATGGCTTCAGGGAGAACAAAAAGACGATAAAATTGTGTTCACTGCAGACAGTGATGCGATTTTGACCAAAGGAATTATCGCGATTCTGATTCGTGCTTTCTCAAATCAAAAAGCATCCGACATTATAAATGCGGATACAGAATTTATAGACGAAATTGGTTTAAAGGAACATTTATCTGCCACCCGTGCCAACGGATTGGTTTCGATGATAAAAAACATCAAAATGTACGCATTGGCTTTTGATGCTAAGAATAAAAATTAAAATTTTAAACCATATAAGTTATGTAAGTTCATTTAAGAATTGCACTTACTTATTGTAGGTTTAATCTTTCTTTGTTTCTTTGTGAAAAACAATAAGATGACAAAGAAATATTTGACTGATTTAGTTTATCAGGTTAATGGAGCAGCAATTGAAGTTCATAAAAATATTGGACCCGGGCTTTTAGAAAGTGTTTATCATAAGTGTATGATGAAAGAGCTTTCTTTAAGAGAAATAAATTTTCAGTCAGAATTAATAATTCCAATTGAATACAAAGGTTTGGAATTAGAATCTGATTTAAAATGTGATTTGTTCATTGAAGAATGTTTGGTTTTAGAGCTAAAAGCAGTAGATAAAATTATACCAATCCACATTGCAAAATTGATGTCTTATATGAAACTTTTAAATACACCAATTGGATTAATGATAAATTTCAACGTAACGAATATTTACCACGAAGGTCAAAAAACATACATCAACGAATTGTATCGCTGGCTTGAAGATTAAAAAAATAAAAATGAAACCATATAAGTAATGTAATAAAATATAAGATTCAGCTTAAATGAACTTACATAACTTATATGGTGGAAAAAACAAATACAAAAAAATGGAACAAGAAATAGACACAAACGAATTAGGAGAATCAATTGTAAAAGTTTTAAAAACGATTTACGATCCTGAAATCCCTGTAGATATTTACGAATTAGGATTGATTTACGACGTAATGGTAAATACGGATTACGAAGTAAAAATCCTGATGACTTTAACATCTCCAAATTGTCCGGTTGCCGAAAGTCTGCCAAGAGAGGTAGAAGAAAAAGTAAAAACCATCGAGAACGTAAAAGATGTAGATGTTGAAATTACTTTTGATCCGCCATGGAGTAAGGATTTAATGAGCGAAGAAGCAAAATTAGAATTAGGAATGCTTTAATTATTTTGTTTCAGGTTTCAGGTTTCACGTTCCAACACAACTTGAAACCTGAAACTTGAAACTAAACTTTTCACATGGAAGAAATTATCAATAAAGTTGCCAATAGTGCCTTAGAAGTTTTTGATTTAGAGGATTATTACCCAAAAGGAATGCGTGTTCAGATTGACATTTCGCAATGGCTTTTGGAAGGTTTTTTATTGAAAGAAAAAGACTTTAGGGAACACCTTAAAAATCACGACTGGACACAATATCAGGATCAGTATGTGGCGGTACATTGCAGTACTGATGCTATTATTCCTGCCTGGGCATTGATATTGGTTTCAGTTCATTTGGCTCCTTATGCGAAAAAAACAGTAAACGGGACAATCGAAGATTTAGATGCCAGTTTATACGAAGAAATTTTAAGTAAAATTGATTATTCCGTTTACCAAAGTAAACCGGTAATCGTAAAAGGCTGTTCTAAAAAACCTGTTCCTATGCGTGCTTATATTTTGGCAACTACCTATTTACAGCCTTTTGCAAGAAGCATTATGTACGGAGAGGCATGTTCTGCTGTACCACTTTACAAAGAATCTAAGAAATAACTTTCTTTATAACCCAATAAACTCTCGGGCTTTAGCGTTTTTAGTCTTATATTTGTTAATACACTAAACTAAACAACCATGAGAAAGATAGCTTTATTACTATTCGTTTTAGCGAACTTTACATTTGTTCAGGCTCAAAATACCGAAAAGGAATTAATTCAGAATACCGAAAAAGCGGTAACTAAGATAAATGATACTATTGAAGGCGAAGGCTGGAAAACAAAAGGAAATCTTTCTTTATTATTAAATCAGTCCAGTTTTAATAACTGGCTTGCCGGAGGTGAAGACAGTTTTTCAGGAACTTTAGGAATCAACTACGATTTCAATTACAAAAAGGATGATCTTACCTGGGATAACAAAATTTTGGCTTCATACGGAATCTTACAAACTAAAAACACCGATTTCGGAAAAAAGACAGATGACCGTTTAGAGTTTAATTCGATTGTTGGAAAAAGAGCTTTCGGTGAATGGTATTACTCTTATTTTTTAAATTTCAGAACTCAATTTACAACAGGCTACATCTACGATAAGGATGAAAACGGAAAAGAAATCAGAACAGAAAACACCAAATTTATGTCTCCTGGTTATCTGACAACCGGTCCCGGCATTTACTGGTCAAAAGATGAAAATCTAAAAATAAACTTTGCACCTTTAACTTCAAAATTCACTTTTGTAGACAGTGCCTATACGTCAGGAGCTGGTTATGTAAATGGTGAATATTTTGGTGTAGATGCCAATAAAAGCATGCGATACGAATTAGGTTTTTATGCTGCTGTGTATTACAAACTTGCCCTTATGACCAATGTAACCGCAGAAAATTCGCTGAATTTATATTCTAATTATCTGGAAGACCCGCAAAATGTAGACATCAACTACTCTTTGAATATTATCATGAAAGTCAATAAATTCCTTTCTGCAAACCTTTCATTTCAGGCTATCTATGACGACAATGCTTTTAGAGGATTTCAGACCAGGGAAGTTTTTGGTTTAGGAGTTAATTTCGGATTTTAATCAAACTCTGGAGCAGTACAATTGGTTTTTACAATAGCATGATGTCCCGCCATTCGCTATATCTTTGCTTGCCATAAAGAAGGCAAGCAAAGGATGTCGCTGCTGTCGTGGCTAATTAAGAACAATCGGTTTTTTATCAAATTTTAATTTTTGTTACAATAAAAAGAAAGATTCCCAACACTCTTAGTGTGAAAACCAAGATTGTTGAGAATCATTTTCTACTTTTCCAAAAATAAAAACGTCAGCTAAAAAAGATAATTTGATATTAGTCTATAAAGCCAAATTTATCTTCAAAAATTTTTCCAATCACCGGAATTGGTTTTTTCTGTTCGTTGGCAGCGTTGATGATGCCAAAAATCCATAAGATAAAAATGGCATAGCCAATGTAGCTTAGGAAATACAATGAAGTCACAGTTGCAATAACCACAGAAAGAATAATGTTTACGGCGAAAGAAACTAAAAAGATTCCAAAGCCTTGTTTCAGATGGTAGGTTACCAAATCGCTTTTTGGGTTTAAATCTTTACTTTTTACAAAAGCTACAATCCAGCCAATGATAGTGATGTAGCTTAAGATAGACAGGGTTTTATTGTTCATGTTATAGTTATTTACTGGATCAAAAATAGTAGTAACTATTGTAAGTCAAAACCCGGACTTTGTCTTCTGCAGCTTCCGGTTGGTATTTAGTTTCTTTAAACAGGTATTACGTATTCAAGGTTATATTTCATCTTTCATCAGTTTAAAAAACTGCTCTTTTTTTGCCCTTGAAATAGGCACAAAAGATTTATCATTCATCTGGACCATTCCTTCACGGGAGTAACTTACAATGCAATTCACATTTATCAGATGTGATTGATGTATCCTGAAAAATTCAGGTGGTTCCAGCAGATCTTCATAATTTTTGAGTGGTTTGGAAACCATAATTTTTCTGCCGTCCGTAAGCAAAAAAGTCGTGTAAGAGCCAGAAGTTTCACATCTTATGATTTGCTCGAGCTTTACTACATACATCGCTTCCTGCGTTGGCAGGATAATCCGGTCCGGTGTTTTTGAAAGATTGGTTTGTAATTCAGTAAGTTGTTGTTTTTCCAGAACCCTTTCCTGTAAAAGAGCAATACGGTCTATAGCGGTTTTCAGTTCTTCCGGATCTATGGGTTTCAAAAGATAATCAATGGCACTGTATTTAAAAGCATTAATGGCATGCTGTTCGTATGCAGTTGTAAAAATCAGGTGAAAGAAATTAAAAGTAATTTGCTGCAGCACATCAAAACCGGTTCCATTTTTCAGCATGATGTCCATAAAAACCAGATCCGGTTTTAAACGGTCAATGAGTTTTACGGCTTCTTCAACGCTTTCGGCGTAAGCCACAACCTGAATTTCATCAGGGGCTGTCATTTCGAGCATTATAGATAAAGCCTCCCTGAGTCGCTGTTCATCTTCAATAATAATAGTTTTGTACATTTTATTATAGTATTGGAATATTTAAAATTACGATACAGCCCGGTCCTTCATCTGCATCGCGTTCCCGAACCTCAAATCCTGCATACGGATTTTCTTTCTGCATTTTGCTTAACCTTTCGTCTGTAATTTTTGTAGACAATGATTCGTGATTGTCTTTTAGTTTCAGTTTTCGGGAAGCCGCTAAACCGATTCCGTTATCTTTAATGGTACAGATCAGGTTTTTTTCAACTGTGTGTTGTGTAAAATGAATGGTAATCAAACCTTTAATTTCTTTCACCTGAGGTTTCAGTCCATGTTCGACGGCGTTTTCTATAAAAGGCTGGATCAATAATGGTGGTATAAGAACATCGGTTTCAACAGTTTCATCGCATTCAATTACATATTCGAAACCGTTATTAAGACGCAATTGCTGGAGTTCGATATAATTTTTTAAAGTGTTTATTTCTTCGTCAAGCGAAATGGTTTCTTTACGGGATTGCTCCAAAACTTGTCTGGTGAGTTTGGCAAATTTATTCAGATAGGAAACTGCAGGAAGTGTATCTTTTTGAAGTATCATGCTCTGGATATTTCCCAAAGCATTAAAAATAAAATGCGGATCCATTTGAGATCGCAGCAGTCTTCTTTCGAGTGAAAGGGTGGAAGCCAGATTTTCAATCGTTTCTTTTTCCATCAATTGTACTTTAAGTTCTGTATTGGCCTGTTCCTGTTTCAGGAAATCTTCACGATTTTGATAATAACGCTGGCGATAATAATAAGATCGGAACATAAACACCAGCCCAATCAGTAAAACACCGGAAATTCCATAACCTAATAATTTGTTTTTTTGTACTAACTCATTTTCGAGTTCCAGTTGTTTGATTCGTTCTATTTTTTTAGAAGATTCATATCTTACATCTGCATTTTGCAATACTTTTTGAGTTGATTCATCATATTTCAACTGATTGTATTTGACATATTCTGCATCATAATTATAATAAGCTTCAAAATCTTTTCGTTTTGCTGCAACATCTTTGAGACAATCGTAAAAAGTAGATAAAAGGTAATTATCTGTATAGGGAAGGCTTTTTTGGTATTTTATTCCTTCAATAAATAATAGTTCAGCTTTGGCATAATCGCCTTTTTCGGTAAAATAAAATCCCTGAAGCCCAATCGCACTTCGGTAAATGATTCTGATATTGTATTGTTTCGCAATAGCAGTTGCTTTTTCCAGGTTTTTCAAAAAAGATTTTTCATCAATGGGTTTCGGTCCTTTCGAATAAAGATCGGCCAGATTGATATACGCAATTCCAATATTGCTTTTGCTTACTATTGAGCTGGCATGTTTTTCAGCAAGACCAACCGTTTGCTTAAAAAAAGTTACTGCTTCATACCATTCTGTAGTGTTTGCAGTTTCCAGCTTATCGGTTAAGTAACTTCCAAAAGCAAGGCGGGCATGCAGAATACTTTCAGGATCACCGGCTTTGGCGGCATGGTATAAAGCTTCCCGGGCATATTTTTCGACTTTCGTTGGTGATGCCGGAGAAAAAAGATACGAGATGTCTGAAGCAATTTTAGAACACTGATCGTGTGCCTGGACTTTTGCAAAAAGCTTATAGGAAGCCAGAAGATATTTTATAGCCTGTGGTTTTTCATCGATATACGATTTCAGTGTGCCCATTGCAAGGAATGCATATGCTTTCGGTCTTATTATATTGGTTTTGCCGGACAAATAATAAGCACTGTCGGCATAATGCGAGAATTCTTTTAAATGCAGCAACCGTCTTTGGGTTAAAGCTAAATACGAATAACAAATAATCTTGTCCTCTGTACTATTTTTCTTTTTTGCCTGATCTAATGCTAGCTGCTGCATTTTTTTGCAGGAAGCAGTATCCGAGAAACGCTTAGAATATCCATAAGCGGCCAAATTTTCTGTAGCAGAAGCTTTTTGCGCATGGACTGAAATCCTAAAAAAAACAAATAACAACAGGAAAGAAATGTATTTAAAATGGGCGTTTTTTAAGGGCAAAAGCATTGGTTTGAAGTGCATAGATATCGATATTACTGAGGAAAAGTACAAATTGTCTGATTACTGACCAAACATTTTCAGGCTGAAAAATCAATTTGTAAAAAGGGTTCGAAATTAGCCATAAAGTTTGTTTTTACTGATACACCGCAACTCTGACCAAATAAAAACCTAACCCTGCCATATACCAATTGCGAATTGTTCTGAGGTTCACTAAATAGTAATCTTGCTATAAATATTTTTTAAAACAAATCTAAATTATGAATAAGAAAAAGTTTACATTAATACTAATAGCCTTTTGTTTTTTGACCACACTGAGTTATGGACAACAGGAAGACAAACGCGTTAAAATAGAAATCACGGTAAAAGACGGAAATAAAACTATTGTAGCACCGGTTCGTTCTGCGACATTTTCTTTTACGACTTCAACAAATAATGTTACCGCGACTGATGGTACTGAAAAAAAAGAGCAGACAAAGAATTATTATTTTTCTCTAGATTTTGAGAGGCAGAATGTGGCGTTATTAAAAGCTTTTATGACCAATAAAAACGGGATAGACGGATACATCACAATGGTGGATTCTTACGGGAAAATGCCTTCCAGAAAATTAGAATTTACAAAAGCAAACATAGATTCTTTAAGCGATCAATTGACTGCGGATTATACCAGCTCGTATATGTCAATAGTAGCTGCTACACTGATTATTGATGGGGTAAAAGTTGAATAACTATGGAAGCATTACAAAAATTCACAAAAAATGGAAACCAGTATGTCATGAAAAGACAATACGGTTTTGGTCTCATTGTAGTTTTCGGAATGGCAGCATTCGCTTTTGCAGGTGTATTGATAAGTAACACAGCGATGATCTGGATTTTTGGAATTCTTACTGTTTTATGTCTGATTTCGGTTTTTATAAATCACGTTGTAATTGACATGGGTCAAAGAGAAATCCTCATCAAAAATGCCCTGATTATTCCGCCTGTTCGGATTCCGCTCAGTGATTTTGTCAATTTTGAAGTCGTACGAACCACTCAGTATTTCGTTACCATAAATGTGTCTTTGAATCTGTACTATATGAAAAACGGCAAAGAACAGTGCAGCGGTATCGCACAGGGATTTACAGCCAGATCTATGCAAAATTTACTTAATGAAATTCAGGAAATTATAAATACAGATGAACATTCAGGAAAAATATAATATCGAAGAAACACTCAATACGTTTTCTTTATGCCCCAAAAAGCCATCACTTGTTATGTCATGGTGGTTTTTAGCGGGTATTATTGCCGGTATTTTGATTTTATCGTTTTTTGATCATCGGCTTGATGAAGCAATGCGATGGGCAATTTATATCTTGATGGGTTATTTTGTATTGCATAGTCTTTATGATATACAAATAGGAAGTAAAATAAGGTATACTTTTGATGCAAAAGAAAATGCGGTTTTCAAAAACAGTCCATTAAGGGCTAAAAGAAAAATCATGAAACTGGAAGAAATTGTCATTTTTGTACACTCAGAAATGGGAAGTTGGTATTATGCTTTGGGAGCAAAAAAAGCCAGTTTATAAAAAGCTACATCATAAGTGAAAGTTTTAGTTCCGGCAAAAAAAGCGAAACAAAACAGCATGCGTATGAAAATTTTGTTTTAATGAAAATTGAAAAATTGCAGTCTTCAGTTATAAAAAAGGCGGAAACCCAAAACCAGTAATAAGATGAAATTTAAAATTATTTTTATCCTTTTTTTGTCGGCTATTGTTTCTTCTTGTAACCTGCTAAATGATAGTCCGAATCAGGTTTTTGAGGTCATTGGTCTTAATGCAAATAAAATTCCTAAAAGTTTTGAACGCTTATTTAAAGAGTTTTATCAACAAAAAATAAATGGCAGTTTACAAGTGCCGACAACGGATAATAAATCTATGCGTCCTGGCACGTGTGTAGAGTCTATAAACTATTGGTATGGAAATACGTTCAAGGAGGACATCAAAAAAATCAAAAAACTAAAGGTTGAGGAAGAAGCCAAACCGATTGTCAAAGCCGCTTTAGATTTGTTTCAATATGCCGATGAAATACAAAAAACAGATTTTGTAATAATCGCTAAAATGATTGATGAAGGTAAAACGGAGGAAGAAATCAATAATGCCAGCAGAAAACTAGACGATACCAAAGGCATATTGCTGGATAAAAAATATGAAAGCGTCATGAAATGTTATTGCCTTATGCTGATAAAAATGGCGTTGAATATAAGACATTTTAGTATTAACAAAAAATCCCTTTTGATTTTTCAAAAGGGATTTTTGTTTTTAATTTTTTCAGAGATTTATTCCTCTTCCTTCTCAACGGCATCCTTATAATCCGGATACAGAAATTTATTATAAGGAAATCTCGTAATGTGAATCTGGCGAACCGCTTCGTATACGATTTCTCTAAACTCCTCAAAATTTTCTTTTTGTGTAGCCGAAATAAACAACGCTTTATTCTGGCCAACATTACTCATCCAGGTTTGTTTCCACTCCTCAAGAGTGTAATGTTTTCTGGTTTTTTCGGTAATCAAATCATC
Source organism: Flavobacterium gyeonganense (assembly GCF_029625295.1). NCBI lineage: Bacteria > Pseudomonadati > Bacteroidota > Flavobacteriia > Flavobacteriales > Flavobacteriaceae > Flavobacterium > Flavobacterium gyeonganense. The sequence goes on from NZ_CP121112.1 coordinate 2,308,190, forward strand.
ATCGTCAATGGTCAGATGTTTGTAGGCATCAATTTTATTAAAAACCATAATAGTTGGTTTGTCATTGCTTTTGATTTCCAGTAAAGTCTGATTTACAGATTCGATATGATCTTCAAAATCCGGGTGCGAAATATCTACGACATGTAATAATAAATCGGCTTCACGAACTTCATCGAGTGTACTTTTGAAAGAGTCAACCAGCTGTGTAGGTAGTTTTCGAATAAAACCTACAGTGTCTGAAAGCAAAAAAGGCAGATTTTTAATCACCACTTTTCGGACTGTAGTGTCTAGAGTTGCGAATAGTTTATTTTCGACAAAAACATCACTTTTTCCAATCGCATTCATCAAAGTCGATTTTCCCACATTCGTATAACCAACTAAGGCAACACGCACCATTGCACCGCGATTGCTGCGCTGAATGCTCATTTGCTTATCGATTGTTTTGATTTTGTCTTTCAGTAACGAAATACGATCACGAACAATACGTCTGTCGGTTTCAATCTCAGTTTCTCCCGGACCACGCATACCAATACCTCCTTTTTGACGTTCAAGGTGTGTCCATAAACCCGAAAGTCTTGGCAGTAAATACTGACATTGTGCTAGTTCTACCTGAGTTCTTGCATACGAAGTTTCAGCCCTTTGCGCAAAAATATCCAGAATTAAATTCGTTCTGTCGAGGATTTTGCAGTCAATAATTCGTGAAATGTTTTTCTGCTGTGAAGGGGTTAATTCATCATCAAAAATAACAGTCGATATGGCATTTTCTTTTACAAAAAGATTGATTTCATCTATTTTTCCGGTACCCACAAAAGTCTTAGGGTTCGGGCGTTCCATTTTTTGCGAAAAGCGTTTGATCACTTCTCCGCCGGCCGTAAAAGTCAAAAACTCTAATTCGTCCAGATATTCTTGTAGTTTCTCTTCATTTTGATTTTGAGTCACAATACCAACAATGGCTGTTCTTTCAAAATTTATTATTTCTTTTTCTAACATAGCTTTGAATAAGCTGCAAATTTAATGATTTGTAAATAGAATACTTATAGAATTTAGTTTTTAAGTTCTATTTAAGAAATTGTTATAGTCTCTAAAAAAATAAAAACCATTTAGAAATTTACTTTTTCTAAATGGTTTTAAAGGATATCAGAGAATAGGGTTTTTATTCGTAAATAAAAGTTTTCTCTGTTTTTACAATTCCGTTTTCTTCAATTTGAGAGCACGATATCGGGAAATTCAGTTTGTTGTATTTGTACTTTCTGCTTACAGCGACCAACGCTGTTGAAGTAGGACTAAAGTTAACTTCATTATTATACGATATAGATTCGAAGCTAAATTCGTTTTCATGGTACGAAATCATAGGTACAATTACTTTGTAATTATCACCAAATAAATTCTGAACGATTAATTGGTCTACCGATTTTTTATCATCAAAAGTATAGGTTTTGGATATTTTGTCTCCCACCAGACCTTTGTGTTTTGATACATTGTCGTTCACATAAACATATTCAATTTTACCGATAATGGCTTTGTTTCTGTCACGTGAGGTACGTCTGACGATAATGCCGTTTTCAACAATATATTCAATATCTTCAAGCACATTCTGATGGTTGGTACTTTTCTTTGTTATGGCTTTAATCCTGGCTCCATCGTAATTAAAAGTAACCGTTTTGGTTATATAATCATTACCTTCATGATACTTATTTACAAATTTTGTAATGTTGTTGTCTGCGTCATAAGTATAATTGGTAACTTCTTTCCAGTCACTTCCTATCTTATCTTTTACAGTCATATCCAGTAATCCGTTTTTGTTATAAAAGAATTTCTGAATAACATCTGAAGTGGTGATGGTTTCGATTTTTCCATCTTTAAAAACAACTGTTTTGTTTACAATTTCACCGTCTTTAGAATTTTGATAATTTGTTTTTACGATGTTAATTTGTTTCAATCGAACCGGATTGTCCTGACTGTGCATCAAACCGGTAGAAACCATTGCAAGAATGGCTAGCAGGTAAATTTTTTTCATAAGAAGTTTTAATTTGGGATGACCAAAGTACAAAATTCTATTAAATTTTAACAATCAAACAACTGAAAAACATAATAATTAGATTTTTATTACTGTAAGTCATTGGATTATATTGTTTTCGAAACTTATTTTTCTCCAAACATTTTTACATCATCTACCATAAATGCTCCGTTAAGAGTTTTATCTTTTCCTGATCCGGTATATTTAAATGCAATATTGACATTTCCTGAATAAGCAGATAAGTCAATCCCTCCTGAACTAATAAACTGGCGTGTTGGCGTAGAAAGTGACGCTATTTTGGCATTTAATTTTATCCAGGTGGCTTTATCTACTTCTGATCCGTCAAAATTAGTTGAGATATAAACTTCTAAACCATTCAAAGGCGAATCAACTTTTAAGTCATGTTGTGCACTTCTAAAAGAAAATACCGTATTTTTATAATTTGTCAAATTAATTTTTGGGGTTATAAGCCATGCCACATTCTCTGCTGCTGTCGTGCTGGTGGTATTAAACTCGGCATATCCGTTTCCGGCAGTAACCATAGTTCTCCATAATTTTGAAGCTTTTTCTACAATATTGCTCCAGTCTGGTAATGCGAAATTAACATTATTGGTAACCGTTTGAAAATCTTCAGTAAAAAACGGGACATTACTTTTTCCATCCATGACGACATCTTTTTCAGAGCGGACCATTAACTGATAATCGGAACCATATTTGGTCAAAATTCCGCGCACTTTTCCGCTTCCCTCCGGAACTAAATGGGTCGAAAAATCGGCAAAACTGCTCGTCCTGAAAATAATCTGATTTCCGGATTTGTCTCTTAAGCCCCAATTCGTAGATCCTCCAACATTATTGGCTTCTTCAAAATATCGACGCCCAATAGCGGCTTCTAAAAACTGGACATCTGATAATTCTATAAGTGTGTTTAGTTTATTATCATCCAAGGCTTCTTCAATAGAAATAGAATTCACTAATTGATCTTCATCGAGCATCGCACACGAAGAATTTAGCACATTTTTATAATCATTTTGGGAAATTCTTCCAACAGATGCCGTTCCCGAACTGCCTTCGTACAAACTTCCAATCCGCATTCCGCCATAAAATAAATCGGTAAACTGATCTTTTAATTTGATGTACACTTTATTTCCAATACGGTAATCAATGTAAGTATTTGTCGCATCCACAGCAACACTAAAACCTACAGACGGTTTGGTTTCTGTTGCTAAAGTCTGAAGATACAGGATTTTGAAAAAATTTCCGTTTTCGTCGCTTGAAACCACATATGCTTCAACTAAATCATCATAAACATATTTTGTAGCGGTAATTGTCGCGGTTTTGAGAACATCTTCAACTGTTCGATTTACTTTTAAATCAGGCTGTGTACATTCTAATTTTGGAACAGCAACATCTTCATTACAATTGCAAAAAAGCAATACAAGTAATATCGAAATAAGGTTTTTATAGTTGTTTTTCATTTGGAAAAAGTTTTTTAAATTATAAACTGATTGTCAGGTTTACGAAATAAGTCCTCTCGTAGCCATAAAAATATTTTGGGCCGAAAGAAGGCGTTCCGCTGGAAACATCCTGATTCAATTCTCTAAAATTGGAATTTCTTGCCTGTTCAAATCCTCCGGTTTTATACTTAAAATCAAAGACGTTATTGATGCTGGCAAAAAGCCCTATTGTAGTCTTATTAATACGCCAGGACTTTCCGCCTGTCATATTTAAGAGCGTGACAGGATTTAATTTTTCCTGTTTAAGCAGCATTTTGGCTCGTTCTTCTGAAGCTTCCGGAAAATTGAAACCACTTGCCGGATTGAGATAAAATCTTGATGTTCTTGTAATTGGAGAAATATCGATATAACGGTCTGTGATGTAATTAATATTCGCAGAGAGCCACCAGAATTTAGGATCATGATATTCCATTCCGAATGAAAATGCCTGCTGTGGCATTCCGGATTGCTTGTAGTTTTTGAGTAATGATTTGCCAAAATCAAAAGTTGTTTCCGCATCAGCAATGGCCGCATTTGCATCGTTGGTAATTGAAACATTTGGATTGCTGTTATAAATGTAACTTCCGTAAGCAGCTGAAAAGACAGTTTTAAGAGTAGACGAAACCTGATATTCCAGACTTAATTCAGCACCAATGTTTTTCTTGTCTAAGTTGGTTAATGTTTGACTTACAAAGGCATCCGTATTATCATAGCCGGCTCCATCGTCAAATATTCCTTCTGCATAAAAGAAGGATGTTTTTGTTGTATTTTTTATCAAGGCATAATAACCGGAAATACGCGTTTTAAGTTTTGGTGAGTGGTAAACATAATTGATATCAGCACTGCTTAAGGTTTCATTTTCGATTCCGTTTACAATTGAATTGTTTAGCCTTGAATTAGAAAAAGTATTTCGGAGTGAAGGTGCTTTGGTTTGATACATTCCACTAAAAAACAACCATTGTTTTCCTGAAATTTTATAGTTAAGTCCGCCTTTGAATCCGAAATTTTCAAAATTTACTTTTTGGCTTTTGCCAAATGAACTTTCCGGATAAATACCATTTTGATACAAACCTTCTCTCTGGTATTTTGAAGTAGAAAATGAATTTCCCAGGTAAAAGTCAACTTTTTTATACACAAATCTAAACTGCGTAAAAGCTTCCGCTGTTGTAGCATAAAAGTTAAAATTATAACCATAACTATCACCAGCTTTTACCTGACGATCCGGATTTTTTAAATCAGATTGTGATTGATCACCTTTATAAAAGGAATCAATATCCTCGAAATATGCACCACCCAACAAATCCAGCAGAATCTGAAAATTGTGTGATTTTAGATTCTTAAAAAGTATTCCTCCGCTAAAAAATATATTTTCTGAAAGCTGCGTGTTGAGGTTTGAATTTACAGCTAATGTTTTGTCATCGGTTCTGTCTTCATACAAAACATAATTACTTTTTGAAGGTTCGTATCCTGTAATACTTCCTTCAGAATTGGTTATAGGTTTCTGATTCGCTCTGTACATTGAATCCCAGTTGATTTGCGAATTTTGTAAAAATAATGTTCTGCTTATTGCTGCATTTTCATAATCAGGAGTAAATGCTCCTGAAAATTCTCCCTTATCACCAGAATAAAGGGAGGTAAAATAACTCGGCAATTTTCTGTAATAAGTTGGGTCAGGACTGTCTGCGTTTTGAAAATCAATATTGCTGTTTCCAACTTTTCCAAATTGGTACATAATGGCTGATGTGAGGTTAGCATGGTCATTAATTTTAAGATAATAATTGAGCATGAGCAAAGGTTCTTCGACGTTTTTTACTCTTGCATTTCGTTTTTCGCCACTTTGGTATCCCCAATACGAGTTGTATTGCTCCGATTTTAAATTAATAATTTCATTAGTGTTTGGCGAATTTTTTCCACGTGCATTTGGTGTAAAAAAACCGGTAAAATTTAAAGAATGTTTCGGATTTAATTTTTTCTCAATACTTATAAAAAAAGAGTTCGCATCATAATTTGTTCCTTCAAAATAACCTTCGTCAGCCCAGCGTTTTCCAACAGAAAAAACATAAGCCCAGCCGGAAGATTTCATGCCCGAAGCATAGGTAGTCATGGTTCTCCAGTTGTAATTGGTATTAGTTCCTGAAAACGATATTCGGGTTCCTTTTCTATATGCCGATGCCTGAGTGAAAATTTGCTGTGTGCCTAAAATCCCTCCAAAAGTATAATCAGAAGGAGCAGGGCCAATGGTAAATTCCTGGTTTCTTAGTACGTCATTTAATCCTCCCCAATTATTCCACTGGGGTCTTCCATCGTAAATTTTATTCATTTTAACGCCATTTAGCATCATCGTTGCATTTTCGCTGTCTAATCCGCGGACGCTAAATCGGGTTTGTCCCCAATTGAACGCTGCTGCCTGCAAAAATGCATCTTTTGATGATTGTAAAAGTCCCGAGGTAGTTTCTGATGAAGTGTTGTCTTCGTTCAGGTCGCTTTCTAAAAGGGAAACAATTGTGGTTTGAAAATTTTCGATTTGGTCTTCTTCTAATAATAAGATGCCGAGATTTACTTTTTGACCAGCATTCGTATTTACTTTCAAAAGCAGATCCCTGTAACCCTGACTGTGTATTAAAAGCAGTTGTTCACCAGGCAGAGCAGAATGCAATTCGAAAGTTCCATCATTTTTGGTCAGCTGCATTAAAGCTGAATTTTGGATACTAACGACTACATTTTCTAAAGGATTCTGAGTTTTAGAATCCATAACGCGCCCTGAAAAAATAGTTTCTTTTTGGGCTGAAGCAATTTTAAAAATAAAAAGGAGTATAAGAATGAGTAATTTTTTGTGCATGTAAACCGAATTAATTAAAAAAACCCTCTTCTTTTTTACAAGAAAAGGGTATAAATCTTTTTTGACTGAAACTTTTGAATTCAGAAAATTTCAGTCAAAAAAATCAAATTGAGTTTGGAAATGCAAATGTTTGAAAGTAGATAATTAGTGGTATTTTAATTTTCCAAACAAATAATAAGTTTATATTAGGTCTGAATTATATTACAAAGGTAAAACAAAAAATGTTTTTATTTCTTTTTCCTATTAAAATATTTCAGAAATCAAAAATATTCTGTGTAAGCAGTAATTAATGATTTAGATTTACGCCGATACTTTTATTTTCGAAACCATAAAAGCGATCAAAACGCCAAATATTCCGATAAAGGCAAAGGAAAACTGAAGTCCGAAGGTTTCTGCAATATATCCAATAACAGGAGGTCCCATAAGAAATCCAAGAAAGCTGACACTTGAAACAATAGTTAGGGCTTCTCCGGCAGAAACACTCTCATTTTTACCGGCAAGGCTATAAACGGTAGGAATTATAGTAGAAACGCCCAAACCAACAATCATAAAAGCAATGGTACTAGGGATGATGTACGGAAAAAAAACTGCCGTGAAAAGACCAAGGGAAATCATACAGCCACTAATTTGCATCACGCGTTTTCGACCAAATTTATTATTCATAGCATCTCCGATAAAGCGTCCGCTGGCCATCATAATCATAAAGGAAGTGTATCCTAAAATTACCAAAGCGCCGGGAGCTTTTACAATGTCTTTAAAATAAATTCCGCTCCAGTCAAACATAACGCCTTCGCTTGCCATACTGCAAAAGCCAATTATACCCAGCCATAATAACGAACTATCGGGTCTGGTAAATAATTTTTTGCCTTCTTTTTTGGGTTTGATTTTTTCTTTTGCCTTAACTAAAAATTTAAAATTAAAAACAATCATTACTACTACAACAGCAGCAACAATTAAAAAATGCTGATACGGATTTAGGTGAAGAGAGAGCATTCCTAAACCTACCAAGGCACCTGTAAATCCTGCAAAACTCCACATGCCATGGAAAGAAGACATGATGTTTTTTTTGAAAAGTGTTTCGGTGTAAACTCCCTGAGTATTTACGGCAATGTTGGCTAAATTCCCGAATATGCCAAAAGTAAATAATCCCATCGAAAGCTGAAACGCACTTGCCGCCAGACCTAAATTGGTCAGACTGAAAACATACATAATTAAAGAGAAAATTAAAATACGGTGGCTTCCAAATTTGGTTACCATTTTTCCCGAAAAAGGCATAATGATCAATTGCCCGACAGGAAGCGCAAAAAGCACAGAACCTAATTCGGCTTCACTTAAATGTAAAGCCGTTTTAATATCCGGAATTCTGCTTGCCCAGGTGGCAAAACTTAAACCCATTCCAAAATAAAACATGCTAATGGCAAAACGAATTCTGTTTAAATAGGAAGCTTTTGCCTCACGATAGACTTTTTTGATTTTTCCTTTGGTCTGGAATAAAGCTAATGGATTGAAATCTATCACAGAAATGCATTTTAAATTTGAAGATACAAAGGTATAGAATTCCTATTTTAAAGATAAAGAACAACGAATTGTTTATTAAATATACAACGTTATTGTTTATAAATTGTGAATTTAAACCCTTAATACTCCGCGAAAACCTCTTGCCGCATAGTAAGACTGAGCGCCATTATGATACACGAATACGGTATTATAACGAAAATCTGCAAAAAGAGCACCACCTAGTTTTCTAATTTCATCAGGGGTTTTGATCCAGCTGGATGTTTTTTGATCGAATTTTCCAAGCTGTTGTAATGCTCTGTATTGTTCTTCATTTAGGAGTTCAATTCCCATAGCGGCAGCCATGTCAATAACATTGTTTTTAGGTTTAAATTCCTTTCTTGATTCCTGGGCTTCGTTATCGTAACAAACACTTCTTCGTCCTTTTGGGCTTTCTGCAGAACAGTCAAAAAAAATGTATTCGTTTGTTTTTTTGTCAAAACTCACAACATTCGGTTCGCCTCCGGTTTTCTCCATTTCATTGAGTGACCATAACTTTTCAGGATTAGCTTCCAGTTTTATTTGAACCTTGCCCCAATCAAGATTTTGGTAGCGATTTTTGTTTTTATCAAAACGGGATTTTAAAGTTTTAAAAAGCTGATCACGTTCTTCCGGTAACAATGCTTTTTTGTTTTTCATGCCTGGATGTTTCGATTACAAATCAATAACTTTTCTTTGCAGGTTGCTCGCAATTGCGGCCTCAATAACCTGCATTACTTTTATACCATCCTGAGCGGTAACAGGTTCTGGTTTATTATTAGAAATGGCATCATAAACACCATCAAAATATTCAAAATAATTGCCCTGAAGGGTTTTGATTTTTTCGCGGATTGGTTTTCCGTCAATTTCGGTATGCAGGATCCCTTCAAAATCGTCTAATTCTGTTCCCCAGGATTCCCGGTTTGGTTTTTTTCCTATTTTAAGTTCGTCTTCCTGCACATCACCGCGCTGTTTTAAGAAAGAACCTTTTTTTCCATGAATAGTGTAGGAAGGATGGGCTTCTCTCACAAAATAGCCAGCTTTTAATCGTACTCTGAAATCTTCATAAATCAATAACAAATCGATCCAGTCATCTACTACTGTATTTTCTCTCGTATAGCGAATATCTGCAAAAACCGATTTTGGCGAACCAAACAGACAAACAGCCTGATCGATTAAATGTGGACCTAAATCTTTTAGGATTCCAGCGCCATCGTTCACAGTTTCTTTGTGTGCTTTCGGACTTAACATGGGATTATATCTGTCAAAATGAAATTCCACTTCAACTAAATCTCCCAAAACGCCTTCGTTAATTACTTTTTGAATGGTTTTAAAATCGCTATCCCATCTTCTGTTTTGAAAAACAGCCAGCTTCAAACCTTTTTCTTTAGCGATTTGAGCCAGTTCTTCGGCTTCAGCTACGGTTGTCGTAAATGCTTTTTCAACAACGGCATGTTTTCCAGCCAAAAGCACTTTTTTAGCATATTCAAAATGAGTCCCAACTGGCGTGTTTACGATAACCAAATCGACATCATCGGCTAATAAAGCATCAATTGAAGGATAACTTTTTACAGTTGGATAATCTTCCTGAATGAGTTTTTTGCTTCTTTCCCAGGAACCTAATAATTCAAAACCGGGATGAAGATCTAAAAAAGGAGCGTGAAAAACTTTTCCCGACATTCCGTATGATAAAAGTGCTGTTTTTATTTTTTGCATTGTTAGATGTTTTTTCTGCCACGAATTCACAAATTATTTTAAAAATTTTAATTCCTAAAGTGTGTGGCTAAATAAATTTATAGTTTAGCTCTTTCATATTGTTTTGGCCATTGAACCTCATTGTTCAATTCTCTTGCAAAATCCAAAGGCATGTTTGGGTTTCTGAGTGATTCTCTGGCAAACAAAATTAAGTCGGCCTGACCGTTATTCAAAATTTCTTCGGCTTGTTGTGCTTCTGTAATCAAACCAACTGCTCCGGTTAAAATATGGGCTTCTTTTTTTACTTTTTCTGCGAAAGGAACGTGATAGCCCGGTTCAAGCGTGATTTTTTGATGTGAAACCAATCCACCCGATGAAACATCGATTAAATCTACTCCTTTTTCTTTTAATAGTTGTGAAAGTTGTACAGATTCTTCCGGGTTCCATCCGTGTTCTGCCCAGTCTGTTGCTGAAATCCGAACAAATAAAGGCAAATTAGAAGGCCATTCTGACTGAACGGCTTCTACAATTTCAAGCGTAAAACGGATTCTGTTTTCGAAACTTCCGCCATATTCATCCGTTCTGACATTCGTTAAAGGCGACAAAAACTGATGTAATAAATAACCATGTGCAGCATGGATTTCGACAACCTGATAACCGGCTTCAACAGCTCTTTTAGCAGCAGCTTTAAAATCAGAAATCACTTTTTGGATTCCGCTTTTATCCAAAGCTTTAGGAAGAAACGGCTCGTTTTCATGATACGGGACAGCACTTGGCGCAACCGTCTGCCATCCGCCATGAGCGAAATCTAACTTTTTATTTCCTTCCCACGGGGCAGAAACACTTGCTTTTCTCCCAGCATGAGCCAATTGAATTCCCGGAATTGAATGCTGAGAAACAATAAACGTATTGATTTGTTTTAGCTTTTCGATATGCTCATCTTTCCAGATTCCAAGATCAGCAGGAGAAATTCTGGCTTCCGGAGAAACCGCAGTGGCTTCCTGGATAATCAATCCGGCGCCTCCGCTGGCACGGCTTCCCAAATGAACCAGATGCCAGTCGTTTGCAAATCCATCAACTGAAGAATACTGGCACATGGGCGAAATAACGATTCTGTTTTTTAAAGTGATATTTTTTATAGTAAGCCGAGAAAATAATAATGAGTCCATAAAATGTAACTTTTAATGTATTTGAGCTACCAATTGGTAGGTTAGTGCATTAAAAAGTAAAGTTACAGCATCTTCATAAAAGTAGAAATCCAAATGTTTATTAATTAACAAACATTTAAAACCTTATATGTTATCTTGCGCTGTCAAATATAAAATAGAAACGTTACTTTTGTGCGTTAAAATTACGAACTAAAAATACAAAATGGATATAGTTATCAAGCTCTCTCAATTCCTATTGAGTTTATCATTACTTATTATTCTTCACGAATTAGGGCATTTTATTCCTGCTAAATTATTTAAAACGAGAGTCGAAAAATTTTACTTATTTTTTGATGTGAAATTTTCTTTGTTTAAAAAACAAATTGGCGAAACGGTTTACGGTATCGGATGGCTGCCACTTGGAGGTTATGTAAAAATCTCCGGAATGATTGACGAGAGTATGGACAAAGAGCAAATGGCACTTCCTCCACAGCCTTGGGAATTTCGTTCTAAACCGGCATGGCAGCGTTTGATTATTATGTTAGGCGGGGTTACGGTAAACTTTATCCTGGCTTTTATTATATATATAGGTATGGCTTTTGTTTATGGTGATACATTTGTATCGAATGCCGACTTAAAAGATGGAGTTTTGATTGAAAATCCGGTAATGCTTAAAACAGGTTTTAAAACCGGAGATAAAATTTTAGCTATTGACGGAAAGAAAGTTGAAAATTTTGACAATGAGTTAAACATGAACATTATCATGTCGAAGCAAGTTCTGATTGAAAGAAATGGACAACAGCAAACGATTAATATGCCCAATGATTTTGTGGATCAGTTGTCAAAACATGAAAAATCCCATCTTGTAGATATGCGTGTGCCTTTTGCTATTAAAGATGTTCCTGCTGAATCAGCAAACAAATCCCTGAAAGCAAAAGACTTAATTATTACCCTTAATGGGCAGGAGGCTAAATATTACGATCAGGTAAAAACAATTTTAAACAATAATAAAGGAAAAACGATTCCTGCGGTTGTATTGCGTGATTTAAAACAGACACCAATATCGGTTAGTGTTTCAAAAGATGGTATACTAGGCGTTATGGCTGGAGGTTTAGGAATTGAATCATTAGAAAAACTAGGATATTATAAAGTAAGCACAAAACATTACGGATTCCTTGAGTCTATTCCGGTTGGATTAGAAAAAGGAAAAGATCAGTTAGTGGGCTATGGAAAACAATTAAAAATGATTTTTAATCCTGAAACAAAAGCATACAAACAAGTAGGTGGTTTTGCAGCGATTTTCAACATATTTCCTACTTCGTGGAGTTGGGAAACGTTCTGGTCAATTACTGCTTTATTGTCAATTATGCTTGGGGTAATGAATTTATTGCCAATTCCCGCACTTGACGGAGGTCATGTGATGTTTTTATTGTACGAAATTATTAGTGGTAAAAAACCGAGCGATAAATTCCTTGAGAACGCCCAAATGGTTGGTTTCGTTCTACTTATCACACTGCTTTTGTTTGCAAACGGAAACGATATTTACAAGGCAATTGTCAAGTAAAAAAAATATTTTTTAAAAAGAGTTAAAATATTTTTGAGAAACTAAAAATTCAATTATATTTGCACTCGCTAAAAAGAGCAACAACTTCCTCCTTAGCTCAGTTGGTTAGAGCATCTGACTGTTAATCAGAGGGTCCTTGGTTCGAGCCCAAGAGGGGGAGCAAACTTTTTTTAGCAAACATATTTACCTTTAAGGTGATTCCTCCTTAGCTCAGTTGGTTAGAGCATCTGACTGTTAATCAGAGGGTCCTTGGTTCGAGCCCAAGAGGGGGAGCTTAATAAAAAGACTATCATTTAAATGATAGTCTATTTTTTTTTATATACTTCCTTCTGAGGAAATCTATACTTCTTTGCTCTGCTTATTGGGCATTTTATGGAAAACCATAAACCGTTTAAAAGCTAACACATACCTTTATAATGATATTTCCTTTTGTTATTTTAGTAATATATTATTTATATATTTATTGACTTAAATAATCTTTATGAAGACAACTTTTCCTTACGGCTTTTTTATTAAAGAAGAAATTGACTTAGAGAATCTATCTATTAGCTCACTTGCTCCTAAAATTTTAACTGATAAAAAAGATATAGAAAAGATCCAACCCTACCTTGATTCTTTAAACAAAACTATTAAACAAAAAGGAATTTCAAATATTGCTCTTACTGGAGGATATGGCTCGGGGAAGAGTACAATTATTAAAACCTTTCAAAGCTTAAATGATCAACATGAATATCTTAATATTTCTTTAGCATCATTTAATGATGTTGCCGATGGGGAAGGAAATCGTAAAGCTAAAAAAGAAGAGTTAGAAAGATTACTCGAAGTTAGCATCCTTCAACAGATATTTTATCATGTAAAACCTTCGGAAATCCCTGACTCAAGGTTTAAGCGAATAATTAATGTTACTGATGATAGAATATTATCAATTGCAATTGGCTTAATATTTTGGGTTTTAAGTACTTTAATTTTATTCAAGTTTGATTATATAAACAAAATAAATCCCACAACTTGGAATCTAAATTATTTTATCGATTGGATAGCAATAATTGTTATTGTGCTTTTCGTAACAGGAATTGGATTATTTGCAAAAAGCGTAATCAGATTATTTAGCAACTCAAAAATAAACAAATTCAACATTAAAGGAGAATTAGAGTTAGGAGATAATTTAGATAAATCTGTTTTTAACGAACATATTGAAGAGATAATTTATTTTTTTGAGAGAACTAAATATGATGTCGTCATAATTGAAGATTTAGACCGATTTGAAAGCACAGATATTTTTACCAAATTAAGAGAAATAAACATTTTATTAAACAATACAAAACTAATAACAAGAGAAATTAATTTCTTATATGCGATAAAAGACGAAATGTTTAACGACAATAAAGAACGGGTTAAGTTTTTTGAATATATAATTCCTGTAATACCATTTATCAATCCTTCAAATGCAGGTGATCAACTTACGAAAATGATAAATGAAGCAGATTTGAAAGGAGTATTGTCAAAAGATTTCACTGAAGATGTTGTCACTTTTATTGATGATATTGATATGCGATTATTAATCAATATATTTCATGAATATCAATTATACAGAAAGAATTTAATTAATGATATCGATCAAGATTGTTTATTTGCGATTATAACATATAAAAATTTATTTCCTTCTGATTTTGGAAATTTACAAAAAAGAAAAGGTGAACTATATAGTTTCTTATCTAAAAAGAATCTCTATACAATAGATTTAATTAAAAATATAGATGATCAAATTAGAATTAATCAAGCTGAAGCTAAATCAATAAGTTCAGAAATATATGATGAAATTAATGAATTAAAAGCGATTTACATCGCTGAAATTCATAGACAAATTCCTGAGGCTACAACTTTATTTATAGATGAAGTTATTTCTTTTTCAAATCTTTCAAATGATGAGGAATTTGACAAACTAAAAGAAACGCAAAATATTCACTATAATTACTATACGGTCTATTCTCCAGGACATTATCTGTTCAATGAACATAAGAATATTTCAAGTAATATTTCATTTTCAGATATTGAAAATTCTATAAATTCAAATTTAACTTTTGACGACAGAAAGAGTTTAATTAAAAAGAAAAAAGACAATAGAATCAATAGTTTAAATGAAGATATTGAAAAATTAAAGAAAAATAAAATAGAAATAGAATCATGGAATTTAAAGCAAATTTTTGAGGAAGTCGATATTAATAAACATCTAAATGGCTTCTCAGAAAATGAATTAATTAGAAACCTTTTACTTAATGGCTATATAAATGAAAATTACAATGATTATATATCATTATTTCATGAAGTTAATCTAACAAAAGACGATTACTCATTTGAAAGAAAAATCAAAAGCGGATTATATTCTCCATTTGATTATAATCTTTCAAAAATTGAAAATGTTATAAAGAGAATACCTGAAAAATACTTTAATCGCGATACTATTTTAAATTTTGACATTCTAGATTTCTTAGCAGAAAATCATGATCAATACAATGTAAAATATAGTTCTATTATAAAAATATTAGGAAATGAAAAAAAGAAATCAATTGAATTCATTGAGAACTATATTGACAATAGAAAAAACAATTTAGAATTATTTATCAAATCACTAAGTCATTCATGGAAGGGATTTTGGCAATATGTTATAGTGGAAAGTAATTTTACTAAAGAAAAAACAGACTATTACTTAGAAATTATAATTAAATATACAGATATTGAAGATGTTATTGCTTTTAAAGATTCAAATATAGGTGATTATATAGAACGCTTGCCTAATTTTCTTTCTATGCTAAATGACAATCAATATGTTAAAAAAACTGAAGACTTATTTAGATTGTTAGATATTAAATTTAAAAATTTAGATCAACCAACAGAAAACACCAGAGATTTATTTAATTATGTGTATGAGAATAACCACTATGAAATAAATATGGAGAACATTCTTTTAATGGTAAATGATGCTACGTTAGATGAAATTGAAGAAGATTTATTAAAAGCAAATTATACAACAATTTTAATTAATGGTTGTACAAATCTTATAAACTATATTGAGGCGAATATAAATGATTATGTAAAAAATGTTCTTTTAAGAATACCCGATAACGATTCTGAGTCAGAAGAATTTATAATAGAACTTTTAAATAATCAAGATTTAAAAGATGAATTAAAATTTGATATTATTAAAAAACAGAATTTAATATTTAATGATCTTTCTAAAATTCAAAATATTAATATTCAAGAAAATATAATTGTTAATAACAAAGTACTTCCTACTTGGGTAAATATCTTTACTTATTATGACAAATTAGAATCAAAAGAATTTAATGAAGTTTTAATCAAATTTTTTAATGAAAATTCAAATGATCTTTCAAAAAATAAACTTGAAAAAGATGATCAAAATTCTGAAGGTTATATAAAAGATTTCTCAGCTGAATTAACCAAATGTAATGACCTAAATTTTGACTGCTATATTGAACTTGTGGGAAACACAACATATTGGTGGAGTAATATTGATATAAATAATCTTGAATACAAAAAAACTGAATGGTTAATAAATAATAAAAAATTGTCCCTTTCGATTAAAAACTTTAATAGACTTAAAGAGCATTTCTCTACACTTCATCTAAAATTACTTGAAAAAAATCAAAGTAGTTTTATAATAAATTTTGCAGATTATATTTTAGATGAAGACGATATTCTAATATTATTAAAATCTACTGAAATATTATCTACAAATAAAATTCAAATAATTGAGAAAATTGACGATAATATAATTATAGAAAATGAAGAAATTGGAAAAATTATTTGTAATCTTCTTGCGATTTCGAACTATATTCCTTTAGAATATAATGTTTTAGAAAGTTTATTTATCCATTCTAATTCAATAGAAAATAGAATAAAACTTCTGAATAAGCATCTTGATAAAATATCAAATACTGAAATTCAAAATTTGATTGAATTTCTCGGTTCTAGTTATAAAGAAATATTTAAAAAACAGTTCAAACCAAAATTTAGTAATACTCCTTTTCATGAAGAATTATTTGAAAAGCTAAAGTCTAAAAATCTAATATTAAAAAAGGAGTTAGATAAAAAAGACAAAAGTAAAATTAAAGTATTTGCTAAGTACTAAAATGATGTACTGTTTCAATATATTGAAACTTTTTATTAAGTTTATAAAGAATAAAAAAATTAAATACCATCATATATAAAATAACGCATACAATTTGGGAACATAAAAAATTAAAATAACGTAAAGTGTTGATTCATTATAAGCTCAAATTTCGAGCCCAAGAGGGGGAGCAAAAAGACTATCAGGAATGATGGTCTTTTTTTGTTTCGGACCTATTCTATTTTTTGGTCATTGCAAGAGTTGCATTTTTACTTTCAAAGAGTTTTGTTATTTCTTCTGCTTTTTCTGGTTGGTTGATTGCTTTTAGGGATTTGGCACATCGTAAATAAAATACAGGTTCTGAGTTTTCTTCAACGGTAAATAATTCCAAGTAATATTTAGCAGCCGCTTCGAAATCATTTTCAAAATAAAATTTATTGGCAACCTTTTTAAGCATGTCTGCAGATTTGTAGCCTTTGTCCAGAACATTTGCATATGTACTTAAGATATCTACGTTTATAGATTTTTTGCTTTGTGCGGGAACTGTGGTCTGGATCGTAATGGGTTGAATGGTTTTATCGGTTTCAATGATTGCGGTTTTTGTGGGTGTTATAGGTTTCGTTTCTTTAATGTATGCCTTTTTGTATATTGCAGTTACCGTTCTGGTGTTGTTAGGTCCCAGATCGTAGGTGTTAACCATGTTGAGTTTTGAGACTTCGTATGTTGTGATTCTTTTTTTCCGGTAGCGAGGTTAATTACTTCTTCGACACAGTAAGATTCTATAACAAGATCTTCTTTGGATTTGTCGTCAAACTTTAATGGTGTTTTCCGAACGTCTGGATTGGTGATTACCTGACTTACCTGACCAAAACAATTCAATGAAAAAACACCTGCAAATACTATAAAGTGTATTGTATGGGTTTTCATGATAATTAAAATAAAGTTGAGGGCTGTATTGAAATTGTATAGTAAAGGTATTTATTATGTTTTGTTTGTATTTGTTTTGACGCTTAACTGTTATTAAAATCGTTTAAGTGTTTGATTTGATGTGTGGAGTGTGTTCTCTTTAAAATAAAAATTGTCGAACCACTAAAGTGAATGAGGTAATTGAGGTTTTGACTAGGAAAATCAAGGGTTCGGAAGAGTGTAAAAAAGAAAAAGCCGTCAAAAATGACAGCTTTTCCGTTAATGTACCCGGAGCCGGAGTCGAACCGGCACGGTTTCCCACAGGTGTTTGAGACCAGCGCGTCTACCAATTCCGCCATCCGGGCTTAGCAGACGAAAAATAATCAAAATTTGATTATTTTAACGCAATAGAATAAGCGATAATGTGCTTATTCCTTTAACACGGTGCAAATGTAAAAAATAAAATTAAAAGTTCTACTAAAAATACTCGAAAATTTCCTTTCAGTCTCCAATAAATTTTATAAATTTGCACCTCGTTAAAACGAAGCACACACAACTAACTACATCCGAGGCAGATACAGGAATTTGGCTAAAAAATAAATTTAGCCGGTACTCTATAGAAACTAAGGAATAAAACAACAAATTATAATGTCGCACCTAGAACCAGAAGCTAAAATTTTTGCTTGTTCACAAAGTGTTTATCTTGCAGAAAAAATTGCAAAAGAGTACGGAATTCCGTTAGGAAAAGTAACGATGTCAACGTATAGCGATGGAGAATTCCAACCGTCTTACGAAGAGTCAATAAGAGGTTTGCGGGTTTTTATCGTTTGTTCAACTTTTCCAACAGCCGATAATTTGATGGAATTGTTGTTAATGATTGATGCTGCAAAACGTGCATCAGCAAGACATATTACAGCTGTAATGCCTTATTTTGGCTGGGCAAGACAGGATAGAAAAGACAAGCCAAGAGTTCCGATTGGAGCAAAATTAGTAGCAAATCTATTAAGTGCTGCGGGAGCGACAAGAGTAATGACGATGGATTTGCACGCAGACCAGATCCAGGGCTTCTTTGAAAAACCGGTAGATCATTTATTTGCTTCAACCATCTTTTTACCTTATGTAGAAAGTTTAGGTCTTGAAAATTTAACAATTGCATCACCGGACATGGGAGGTTCAAAAAGAGCCTATGCATATTCTAAGTTTTTACAATCAGATGTCGTTATCTGTTATAAACAAAGAAAAGCAGCCAACGTTATCGACACTATGGAGCTTATTGGTGAAGTAAAAGGACGTAATGTAGTCTTAGTGGATGATATGATCGATACAGGAGGTACTTTAGCGAAAGCTGCAGATCTTATGATTGAAAAAGGAGCATTAAGCGTAAGAGCAATTTGTACGCACCCAATATTATCAGGAGGGGCATACGAGAAAATTGAAAACTCGAAATTAACAGAATTAATCGTTACAGATTCGATTCCGTTAAAAAAAGAGTCAAAAAAAATCAGGGTAGTGAGTTGTGCACCTCTTTTTGCAGAAGTTATGCACATGGTGCACCACAACAATTCCATAAGTGGAAAATTTATAATGTAGTTTAACTACATAACGAATTAGAATATTTTTTTAATAACTATATTTTTTTACAATGAAATCGATTACAATTAAAGGATCAGAAAGAGAAAGCGTGGGCAAAGTGTCAACTAAAGCCTTACGTAATGCTGGAGCGGTTCCTTGCGTGTTATACGGAGGAAATCAGGCAGTACACTTCTCAGCAGAAGCTGCGGCTTTCAAAAACTTGGTTTACACTCCAAATGCACACACAGTTGTGATTGAGCTTGGAAAAGGAAAATCATTCAATGCAATTTTGCAAGATATCCAAGTTCACCCAGTATCTGACAAAATTTTACACATTGACTTCTTCCAATTATTTGATGATAAAGAAATCACAATGGAAGTTCCTGTGAAAATCGTTGGTACATCTAAAGGTGTTCTTGCGGGAGGTGTTTTACGTTTAAACCAACGTAAATTAAAAGTTAAAGCTTTACCAGGAAATCTTCCTGATTTTGTTGAGGCTGACATCACTCCACTTGAAATGGGTAACAAATTATATGTTACTAAAGTTGGTGCTCCGGAATACAAAATTATGCACCCGGACAACACTGTTGTAGCTCAGGTAAGAATTTCTCGTGCTGCTATGAAAGCGGCTCAGGAAGCTGCAAAAGCTGCAAAAGCGCCTGCAAAAGGAAAGAAAAAATAATTTTTTTTCAATCAATACGAAAAGCATCAATCGAAAGGTTGGTGCTTTTTTTTTTGAGGTTCTGAGTTGCTAAGATGCTAAGGCTCTAAATTTCCATATGTCAGGATGAGCAAAGTCGAAACGTTGCGCAAAAAATAATTATCTAATTCCCATATTCTCAAATTCTCAAATTATTTTTTAGGAGCAGACATTTCAAGTTTTTCAAGACGTGACGTTCCTGCCATCCGCTAAATCTTTTCCCGGCTAAAGAAGCCGGAAAAAGGATACCGCTGCTGTCAGGGCTAACAAGAAATTTAGTTTTTTATTAGAAAAACTTCAAAAGTTGGGGGCAAAGAAGAGTAAGTTTGAAAAGAAAGAAATCAGAAAATAAAATCTGCTTCATCTGCAAAATCTGCAAGAAACCTTGTTATAACGAATTTTGTGGTTAAATAAAATATACAAATCAAGTATCTAATTTTCAAATTATCTAATCGACACATTTTCTAATTCCTCAATTAACCTTATTTTTGCCAGATGATAAAATGGATAAGCAACCTGTTTTCATCAACAACAAAAGAAGAAAACAAAGAAGACAACATAAAACTGGAGGTTCACGAACACCAAAAAAACAATATAAAAAGCGTGAGTAAAAAATATTTAATCGTAGGATTAGGAAATATCGGAGCCGAATACGTAAACACAAGACATAACATCGGATTCAAAGTTTTAGATTTTTTAGCCAGAAAGGAAAGCCTTTCTTTCGAAACCGTAAAATTAGGAGCTTTGGCTGAGTATAAGTTTAAGGGAAGAACCTTTTTGCTGCTTAAACCAAACACGTACATGAACCTTAGCGGAAAGGCCGTAAAATACTGGATGGATAAAGAAAATATTCCGTTAGAAAACGTGCTGGTCATTACAGATGATTTAAACCTGTCTTTTGGAACCATCCGAATCAAGCCAAAAGGAAGCGACGGAGGCCACAACGGACTTAAAAACATCAATTTGGTTCTGAATACACAGCAATATACCCGTTTTAGGTTTGGTATTAGTGATCAGTTCAAAAAAGGACAACAGGTTGATTATGTTTTAGGAGAATGGAATGAAGAAGAAAAAGCAAAATTACCGGAAAGATTAGAAGTTGCATCTGAAATTATAAAATCTTTCGGTACGGCAGGATTAGAAAATACAATGACAACTTTTAACGGAAAATAAAGATTTACAAGTATTTATGTCTTAAAAAGCCAAATTATCAATTAATTAAATTGAATTATAACGAAATAGTATTTTCTATTACAAAGTTAAATGTTTAAATTTGGATAAATTAATATAAATCATAAAATCATATATCATGGCTTTTGAATTACCACAATTACCTTATGCTTATGACGCATTAGAACCACATATTGATGCGCGTACAATGGAAATCCACCATACTAAACATCATAATGCGTATACAACAAACCTAAATGCTGCCATTGCAGGAACAGATTTAGAAGGAAAAACAATTGAAAATATCTTAATCAACTTAGATAAATCAAACGCAGCAGTTCGTAACAATGGTGGAGGTTTCTATAACCACAATTTATTCTGGACTGTAATGTCTCCAAACGGCGGCGGATTACCAACAGGCGATTTGTTAGCTGCAATTGAGGCTTCTTTTGGAACTTTCGAAGAGTTCAAAGCAAAATTTGCTAAAGCCGGAGCAACACAATTTGGTTCAGGATGGGCTTGGTTATGTGTTCAAAAAGGAGGAAAATTAGAAGTTTGCGGAACTCCAAATCAGGATAATCCATTAATGCCGGAAGTAGGCTGCGGTGGAACCCCAATTTTAGGAATGGATGTTTGGGAACATGCTTATTACTTAAACTACCAAAACAGAAGACCAGATTATATTGAAGCTTTCTTCAGTGTAATTAACTGGACAGAAGTGGCAAGAAGATTTGCTTTAGATAAATAATCTTTTAATCTAAAACAAAAAGAGACTTTTTAAAAAGTCTAAGATGACTTCTGAGAATTGAATAAATACAAATTGTTTCAGAGGCTCGAATATTTAGTATAAACGAGGCTGTCCTTAATTTTTAGGACAGTCTCGTTTTTTTATCCCATTATTCAGATTGGGATGTTTTAATGGTCAAATGAAGGACAACTGAACGTTATTTTAATAAATTTTGTAATAGGGTAAGTAACTCAGAAGTAAAGAAACTATATTAATTATCTAATATAGGGATGGTTAAAAGTGATTCTATAACTAACAAGAAAATGGCAATAGTATGCGATTTTGATACCTTTATTTATAACGTTTATAAAGTCGCAAAAACCTTTTGATTGTAAGAATTTAGTTCTATTTTTGCTCTAAACATCAGATTTTATTTTATTCTTCATTAGGGTTCTGGATGGCTAACGGATGATACAATGATAGTTTTTGCAAAACAAAATCTGTTGCAATAATTAGAAATTTAAATCACAAAATTATTTATGATAAAAAAATCACGTAAATTAATTTCATATTTTGTTATGAGTCTTGCAATTTTCTTTGTTTGTTGTCAAAAAGATGAAATTGTTGACACAAGTAAGCATCAAGCAATTCAAGAATCAAAAGAATGGTTTGAAAATTATGAACCTTCTTTAGAAATATTAAAATTTACAGAAGTTATTGATTGGAATAATGCTATTGTACTTGATAACAAGGGTGAGCAGGCTATCGAAGTGCCTTTAAAATTAAGAGATAACATATTCACAAACGTTGTTGAAGATATTCAATATAATAGTTATATGAGACTTCTGCTTATCAAAGATAAGAATGGTCTATATCAGGTTTTTAATATTGTTTATACCACAAGAGATAAATCTTTTAAAAATGATAATAAATCGTTTCACATCCTAAATATTGGGGATAGTTATTCGGGTTTTATTACCGTACAAAATACCAGTAAAAAAATTGTATATTCAGGAAAATACCAGAACGGAGAGTTTCTTACATTACATAATTTTACTCAAAAACAAGATTTAGATAGTAAAATGGTTTGTAGATATTATGTTACTGTAGGGCCATATTCAACATGCAGCAGTTGGGTCTGGTATCCTGATGATATGTCGGGAAATCTTCCACCAGGATATATGCCAGGTTTAGGAGGTCCATTATTTCCAAATCTACCCTCTTTTAAAATTGATCCCTGTGAGACAGCATTAAAAATCAGTGCTTATAGTAAAAGTGTTGCTTTCTTATCAGCTAAAAATAGTATTTTGCAAGCCAATCCATCAATTGAGCACAGTATTACTTTGGGAAAAGATACCAAGGGCAATATTACTCAAGCCCCAATGAACAACGGTGGATCTAGTATCGTAAAAACCACAACTAATTTTCCGGGTGCATTTGTGGCCCTACATAATCATCCCAGTAATGGACCTTTGTCTGCAGGTGATGTCTATGCTGCCATTGAATTAATTACAGGTAATTTAAATTTTAACACCTCAATAATTTTAACAAATGGCATAGCATATGCAATTGTTGTGACAGATTTTGCTGCAGCGCAATCCTTTTTAAAGTCTTATCCAGCTGATCAAATTCAGGGATACAGTCCTGAATTTCCAGATGCTATTTTTAATCAATTACAGATGCTTGTAACTGATTTTGGATCAAGTGTGGATGGAAGAACCGAAGCAATGGCGTATGTACTGGATAAGGAAAATTCAGGAATTACCTTAATGAAACAAGACATATCAGGAGAATTTAAACCAATTAATATCAAACGTACAACTAAATCAGACGG
The DNA here is from genome assembly GCF_029625295.1 of Flavobacterium gyeonganense. NCBI lineage: Bacteria > Pseudomonadati > Bacteroidota > Flavobacteriia > Flavobacteriales > Flavobacteriaceae > Flavobacterium > Flavobacterium gyeonganense. The sequence continues at coordinate 2,331,517 of NZ_CP121112.1, forward strand.
ATCACAAATCTACAATTCAATTCCGTGTAATTAACATTTAATATTAAAATATATGAAAAAAATCTTTAAAATTATTTCCCTTATACTATTTCTTTCCAGCTATAGCTGTTACTCTCAACAAATGGTTATGATTACTGATGATCTTCCAAAACTTAAAAGTAATGAGCAACAGTTTCTTAATAAACCACTAAAAAATTTAATAAAAGAAATAAAACCAGAGATAAAAACAGCATTTGGAACGGTAGACACTCCTTCGTATTTTTCGTTTATATTTTTAACCCCAGCTGAACTTAATAAAAGGGTTATTGGTCGAAAGAGTATTAGTCTGTATGTATATCTTAGAGAACCGTTTGATTGGAATTTTGACAAAAGAACTAAAGGACATGAGTATGAGTGGACCAGTGCTGATCTTGAAAAATATGGTAATCTAACTGTCGTTAGGATAAAAGTTATTGAACGTGTTGAAGAATAAAAATGTTTACAATATTTAATAACTTATTTTAGATGTCCATATGATATAGAAAAAACATCCAATTTTAAAGGTAAAAATCTCACAACATCTTTTAAATGTTAAAACTGATGCTGATTTTAAAAAAATCTTTAAGAATTAAAAATAGAATGTACTTTATAATTTTTGCAATACCTATACTTTTTTTATATTAGTCTTATAAGTTAGTTTGTCAGAAAAAGTTCGTTTTTAAAATCCTATGCAAACATGAATTTTTAGAACGAACTTTCTCTTGGTTTGATACTGACCGAAGATTACGTAAAAATCATAAACTACTCCTTTAAAAAATCAGAGAATATGTTCAAAATTGCAACTATAAAATTATTATTGAATAAAATTTAAACAGGCTCTTAGAATAAAATCTTTTTTTAGGTATTTCGTCTTGATTCACTTATTAACATTTTTACTCCCAAAATTTAAAAATTCTTCTTGTTTCGATTATCTAACTTTTTGCTTAACTCCATATTTTGCAAATGATTCAATAACTTTATTCCAATAAAAAAGGCGGAAGTAATTCCGCCTTTTAGTATAATCTACTACTTGGATCTTAAATTATGTTGCTGTGTCATTATTGTTACATTCGGATTAAAGGCAATAATATCCGATTAAATTATGCAGGATTTTTTCTGTTTTTTGACCAAATCTACTTTAAAATTCAATTTATTCAAATTGGAAGATTGGAAAACTGGATATGGGTATATTATCTCTTTTAATAATCAGGATGAACGGCAATAAATATCCGATAAAATGATTGTTTTTTAACTTAAGTTTATTCCAATAAAAAAGGTGAGATTTCTCCCACCTTTTTTGCCCCAAATCTACCATAAACTTAACCTACTAATGTTATGGTCTCTCAAAGATATATCAGCATTGCAGTTTCCCCAAAAAAAAAGGATGAAATGCAAAAAAATCCGATGAAATGCATTTTTTAACTTTTTATTTAGTATGCCCTTGCGTTTTTTCCTTCATAAAAGTTAATAAATGCTCTGTTTACAACACGATTTCCGCCTGGTGTTGGATAATCCCCGGTGAAATACCAATCTCCGAGATTTTTCGGACAAGCAATATGTAAATCATCTACTTTTTGGAATATAATTTTCACTTCAGCATTAATCTCAGGAGAACTTAACATTTCTGCAATCCTGTCTGAAATTTCTTCAGGTGTAAATTGATCATAAATTGCGGTTACATAATTTACAATATCTGTATCAGCAAAATTTTCCTGAGCTTTGCATTTAGCATATACTTCATCAACTATGTGATATAAATTTCTTTCCTTCAGTAAATCTAAAGCAGCTCTAAAAGCAACAAGACCTTCTAGTTTTGCCATATCAATTCCATAACAATCCGGGTAACGAATTTGTGGAGCAGAAGAGACAATCACAATACGTTTTGGTTTCAATCGATCCATCATTTTAATGATACTCATTTTTAATGTCGTACCACGAACAATACTATCGTCAATAATTACCAGATTATCTTCGGGCTTAATCACTCCGTAAGTAACATCGTAAACGTGAGCTACTAAATCATCACGGCTGCTGTCTTCTGTAATAAAAGTTCTGAGTTTAGCATCTTTTATGGCAACTTTTTCTGTACGTATTTTTACAGAAAGCAATTCCTGGAGGGTTTCGGCTGTAAGTGTATTTCTGTTTTCTAAGATATAATTGTTTTTTCTCTGATTTAAGAAATCCTGAGCCGCTTCAACTAAACCATAAAAAGAGGTTTCAGCTGTATTTGGTATGTAAGAGAAAACAGTATTATCTGTATCATTGTCAATTGCTTTAAGGACAGCAGGTAAAATTAATTTACCTAAATTTTTACGCTCCTGATAAATTTCAGCATCGCTTCCTCTTGAAAAATAAATTCTTTCGAACGAACAGGCTTTTTAATCGTTGGTTCTAAAATTTGTTTCATTGAAACGTTTCCGTTTTTCTTGATAATCAGAGCATTTCCCGGATCGATTTCCTGAACACTTTCGAATGGAACATTAAATACAGTCTGAATAACAGGTCTTTCAGAAGCTACAACAACTACTTCGTCATCCTGATAGAAATAAGCAGGACGAATTCCTGCCGGATCTCTAAATACAAAAGCATCTCCATGACCTAATAATCCGGCCATAGCATAACCTCCATCTAAATTTTTAGCTGAACGGGCTAAGATTTTAGCAATATCTAAACGCTCTGCAATTACAGGTGAAGCTTCTCTTTTTGAATAGCCTTCTGCTTTACAGTCCTGATATAATTGCATTACTTCTTTATCCAGAAAGTGACCAATTTTTTCCATTACAGTAACAGTATCGGCCATTTCTTTTGGATGCTGACCCAGTTCAACCAGATTTTGGAAAAGTTCTTTAACATTCGTCATATTAAAGTTTCCTGCCAAAATCAGATTACGGTGCATCCAGTTACTTTGACGTAAAAAAGGGTGAACACTTTCGATGCTGTTTTTTCCGAAAGTTCCATAACGAACATGTCCTAAAAACAATTCCCCAACATAAGGAATACTTGTTTTTAATTCTTTCATATTATCCCCTAGTTCAGGATTTGCTTTCAGTTCTTCACTGATACGATCATTGATTTGTTTAAAAACGTCCTGTATAGGCTGTGAGTGGTTTGAACGAACCCTGCTGATGTAACGTTCGCCAGGCTCTACATCTAATTTGATGCTTGCAAAACCGGCACCATCCTGACCACGGTTGTGCTGTTTTTCCATCATCAAATACATCTTCTGGATTCCGTAAAAAGCAGTTCCGTATTTTTCTTTGTAATATTCAAGCGGTTTAAGAAGTCTGACTAAGGCTATACCACATTCGTGTTTTAAAGCGTCGCTCATTTTGTTTTGTATTTGTGTTGTTGTAAGTTGTGTGTATTAACGTAATAAAAAAGCCCCGTTTTATCGAGGCTCTTAGGCATTATATCTCTATGTCAAACTGAGTTAACGACTTAAATTGCTGTAATCGAATCGCCACTTCTGCTTTGCTTAATGTTTCCATCCTCTCTGTTCCAAATTTCTCTACGCAGAACGAAGCTAAATTTGAACCGTAAATAATTGCGTTTTTCATGTTTCCAAATGAAATGTTTTCGCTTTGCGCAATAAAACCAGAGAATCCACCTGCGAAAGTATCTCCCGCTCCGGTTGGATCAAAAACTTCTTCTAACGGCAAAGCCGGTGCAAAGAAAACTTCTCTGTTGTGGAATAAAAGTGCGCCGTGTTCTCCTTTTTTGATCACCACGTATTTAGGCCCCATTTCCTGGATTTTAGCAGCAGCTTTTACTAATGAATATTCACCTGAGAGCTGTCTTGCTTCTTCGTCATTGATTGTGATGACATCCACACGCTTAATAACGTCTAATAATTCTGGAAGAGCGCAGTCCATCCAAAAATTCATTGTATCTAAAACAACTAATTTTGGTTTTTTCTCTAATTGATCTAAAACACTGCTTTGTACCAACGGATGTAAATTTCCTAACATCACCACATCAGCATCTTTAAAGTTTTGAGGAACTTTTGGCTGAAAATCAGCTAAAACGTTCAACTCAGTTACCAATGTATCTCTTGAATTCAGATCGTTGTGGTATAAACCGCTCCAGAAAAAGGTTTTTCCTCCTTTTACAATTTCGATACCGGAGATATCAATATTTTTTGAAGTTAATAAATCTAAATGTTCTTGAGGAAAATCGTCGCCAACTACAGAAACTATGGCCGATTGCAGGTTGAAAAAGGATGCTGACAAACCAATGTATGTTGCAGCACCGCCTAATATTTTGTCTGTTTTTCCGAAAGGAGTTTCAATCGCGTCGAAAGCAACCGTTCCAACAATCAATAATTTATTCATTTTATGAATTTCGAATTAAGGTGCAAAGATACTTCATAAGTTACAATATTGCAACGGTTTAGGTTCTCAAAATTTTCTTAAAAAAATGACAACGATTTCGGAGTAAAACTATTGTAAATGAATTGGTTAAAATTGATTTTTTAACGAGATTAAAATATGTTTTTTGGATTTAAATTGCAATAATTATTTTTGAAAAACTTTTTGTTAGATTTGCTCAAATATGAAATTTAAATTATGAAGAAAATTGTCTATTTATTATTGTTTTGCTTTTTATTTTCCTTTGGAAGAAAAGAACCTAATTTTTCAAAAGAAATGATTGAGAAACTGGATTTGATGCAAAAAGATAAAAATTATGGATTGCTTCCTTCTAAATATATCGGGTTAGATTTGTATTTTCCAACAAAAGATAGAACAATTCTTCAAGCTAATAATCATGAATTATTATTTTCTTTTAAAAAATATTACTCAAAAAAATTTGAATCATTCAATGAATTTTTAAATGTAGTTTTGAATGAAGATTTTTTTTTGAAGGATAATAATTTAAAGAGTTTTGATTCCTTTTGGAGTTTTAAATTAAATTCCAATATAGAAAAGGAATATTCTAATTTAGGATTTGATGAATTTTTAAAAAAGTATTCCAAATCTTCATTAGGAGAAGAGGAGTTAAAACTTAATAAATCCATTATAAAGCCATACGAATACCATACAATTAAGTATATTTTATATTTAAATAAATATCATATCATTTCAGATTCTCATTTAGGGGTGAATTATATAATGAAAAGAGAAGATTTATTTAAGAAATAAAGACTAATGTTGATGATTTTTATTTTTTAAAATTTTTTCTTCTCATTTTTTATTAAAAAATTTTAGCAACATTTTTGGATATTTTTCAGAGGTTTTTATCCATACTTTAAAATCTTCTTTAGAAAAACTATGTTCAATTTTTATCTTTTTCATTACAACTCGATACTTCTTATCAAAATAATTTTTTAGAAAGTTTAAAATATATTGTAGTGACTGTTAACGATATTTCCTGTCTTTTTTTACTTATGATTCTTTGATTTACCTATATTTTTAATCCAATTAATTGCATCTTTCATCGGTTCTTCAGAATCTGAAAAAGCTGTATTGTGACCTAAGTTTGGAAATAATTTATATTCATAAGGTTTTCCTTTAGATTTTAATGTATCAAGATATTCGATTGATAGATTCGCAGGAACTTGAATATCTTTAGCTCCAAAAATCCAGATTCCCGGAATTGATACGTTTGAAAGAACATTTTTAGGATCTGTATCAACAAACTCGTATTTGTCTGGGTCATTGAAAACATGTTTTCTTGCTTCTTCTTCGGAGTGTGTATTCCAAAAGTTTTGATCTCCATTGGTATAAAACTGGAATCTCAATTGTTCTTTAACCGTTATAAGAGCTCCGCTAAATATGGTCATAAATTTAACTTTCTTATTTTTCTCTGCAGCCAATGGAATGATCCATCCAGCTTGACTGCCTCCAATTAAACCGACTGGTATTTTATTATTAGATAGAGATTTAGATAAAGTGTTTACAGCAGCACTCACATCTAAAGACAAAAGATTTAGATTGGAGAAATCAACATTGTTGGTTCCTACTTCTGGTCCAGCATATATGCCGCCTGATTCTCCGACTCCGCGTTTATCATACGTTAAAACGGCAATTCCATTGTTGGCTAGAGTTGTAGCAAAATCTATCATTCTTTTTTCTTGCCCAGATCCATGAACAATAACAACGGCAGCCTCAATGTTGTTGGGTATAAAAACGGTTCCAGCGAGTGAAATTCCTTCACTAGCAAATTTTATTTCCTTAGTAGTAAAGTTTGTTGGAATTGCTAATGCATAATTAGCGACAGAAAACAACAATATTAAAAGAGAATAGGTATATGTTTTTTTTGCTCTTAGAGAGTGTTTAAATATTGTTGTTTTATTTTTCATCTTTAAATTTATAGTTGATACTTTTTATCAAAATAATTCTTTAAAACCCCAACCTGAATTACAACCATTAAAGGAACTATTAAAATAGCATACAGGATATTTTTAGAAAAATGAACTCCGGTGAATACTGATGTAATTTTGTCAGAATATAAATTTCCGATTTCGTCAATTTTAAGAGTGCTTTCGGAAACTGAAAAAAGAGAAGTGTAAACCACTAATAAAGCTAAAGCGATTCCGATGGAAACCCAGACCGATTTAGAAATCAACGGTTTGTATGTTTTTTGTTTTTTCTCTTCCAAAATTAGAACTTCCGCCATTATTTTAGAAGTGAAATCTATTGATGGTGACTGCAGTTTTTCTTCAGCCATCATTTTATCAATAAGTTTTTCGATATCTTTATCGCTCTCTCTCATAACATTGTATTGTTTCTGGTTCTAACTGCTGTCTCAAAATTACAGCTAATTTCTGTCGGCTCCGGAATAATTTTACCTTAACATTATTAGCATTTATATTCATGATTTTTCCAATTTCCTCTAAACTCTGATCTTCGAAATAAAATAAGGTCAGCAGGAAATTTTCATCTCCGGGTAACAAATTTAAGCAATTTTGAATGGTTTGTCTTCGTTCCTTGTTCTCTAAAGCACTCAAAGCGTTGTCCATTGTTTTAATCAAATGGGCTGAAAATTCATCAATTGAAATATTTAAATCTTCTTTTTTATTTTTTTTCAGACGATCCAAACAGGTATTGTAAGCTATTTTATAAATCCAGGTCGAAAATTTAGAATCGCCTTTAAATTTACTTAATGAGTTATATATTTTGATAAAAGTGTCCTGAGCAACTTCTTCAGCTTCTTCTCTGTTTTTAATCATTTTCAAAGCCAGAGTAAAAATCATGTCTTTATACCGGTCGACTAGGACGGCAAAAGAACTCGTCTCGCCCTGCAGGATTCTGTCGATATAATGTTGATCATTTAAAGTACTCATATATATAGGACGACATGTCTTTTGTTTAGGTTACAACTTTTTTAAAATAAATTCCAAACTAATAAAATTCCAAATTCCAATTAGCGCAATTACATATATAGGTGAACCTTGTAAAAGTTTTAAATTTTGATAAAGTTTTTTGGTATTAAAATTAATTGATTATCAGTAAGTTTTGGGATTTGGAATTTAAATTTTGAAAATTTTTTCTAAAAGTTGTAACCTGAATTTAAAAGGTATCGTCCTATGGAATATCAATCAATTAAAACAAAATATTATGTTACCAGGAATTTTAGTACCACTCAGTTTTTTTCTAATGGTTTTCGGAATTGTTTATCTAATTTATTCCACGCGAAACAGGGAAAGATTAGCTCTTATTGAAAAAGGCGTAGATGCCAGTATTTTTTTAGAAGGAAAAGCGAAAGGCGTTCCGGCATGGAAAATATTTGTTGTGAATTTAGCGTTCTTATTAATAGGAGGCGGACTCGGAATATTTATTGCCTTGTTGATTACGACTTATACTTCTTTAAATGATGATGCCGTTTATCCTTCTATTATTTTTATAATGTCAGGAGTGGGTTTGTTAATCGGATTTAGAACTGCTAAGGATTTAGATAAAGAGCAATAAAATTTTAAGTTACTGTAAAAAACGTATCAGATTAAGTTTCGATACGTTTTTTATTTTATATTAGTTTAGAATCTGTATTTTCATAATAAGAATCTACAGAAAGTTTAGGCTGCATTGATGCCATAACAGCCAGTTGGTCGCATCGTTCATTTTGTGGATGGTTATTATGGCCTTTGATCCACTTAAAATCGACATTATGTTTGCGGTATACAATTAAAAAACGCTTCCAGAGGTCGGCATTTTTTCTTCCGGCAAAACCTTTTTTCTCCCATCCTAAAACCCATTTTTTTTCGACAGAGTCCACAACATATTTAGAATCTGAAATTACAAGGACTTTCATGTTTGGCTTTTTGAGTTTTTCTAATCCCACAATTACAGCCAGAAGTTCCATTCTGTTATTAGTAGTGAGACGAAAACCTTCGTAGAATTCTTTTTTATGCGGAGTCCCAACGAGTTCCATCACTACTCCGTAACCTCCATTTCCTGGATTTCCTTTTGCGGCACCGTCTGTATATATATGTACTTCGTGATTCATTTAGACTTCTTAGATATTAGAATTTTAGACCTTTTTAGATTTTGGATTTTCAGACTCTTAAAATCTAAGAAATCTAAACAATCAAAATAATTTATTGTTCTAATATGGTCTGAATAATTTCCGGAAAATGTTTTTGCTCCAGTTCATGAATCTTCTCTGCAACGGTTTCTGGAGTGTCTTCGTCTGTTAAAGCCACATTTGCCTGAAAGATAATAGCCCCTTCATCGTAATGCTCATTTACATAATGAATTGATATTCCGGTTTCTTTCTCCTTATTATTAACTATCGCCCTGTGGATATGCATCCCGTACATACCTTTCCCTCCGTAATTTGGTAAAAGCGCAGGATGTATATTGATTATTTTATGAGGGTATTGCTCAATTATATTTTCAGGGAATTTGAGTAAAAAACCAGCCAGGACAATCAAATCCGGATCGATTTTTTGTATTTTTTGTAAGATATTACGTTCTAAAAGTTCGTTTTTTGAGAAGATTTCGACTGGAATTTGATGTTTTTCTGCCCTTTCAATAACTTTTGCATTTGCGTTATTTGTAAAGATGGAAACAACTCTTGCGATTTCGGTTTTTTTAAAGTATGTAATAATATTTTCTGCGTTACTTCCTGAACCTGAGGCAAAAACGATAATTTTTTTCATAATCAAATTTATTTTGAGAATGCAAAAAACGGAATAAAAAATCAAAATAAATAGTATTGAAACACCTTTCTTGAAATTAATTTTATAAATTAGTAACACATTTATTAACTAAATAGTTGTTTTAAAATAAAGTTTTTTATTTTTGCCAACAAATTAAATTCTAAAATTAAAGATTATGTCAGACATTGCATCAAGAGTAAAAGCGATTATCGTAGACAAATTAGGTGTTGACGAAAACGAAGTTGTAACAGAAGCAAGCTTCACTAATGATTTAGGAGCTGACTCATTAGACACTGTTGAGCTTATTATGGAATTCGAAAAAGAATTTGATATTCAAATTCCAGACGATCAAGCAGAAAACATTGCTACTGTTGGTCAAGCTATTTCTTATATCGAGGAAGCTAAAAAATAATAATATCACACCCGATTCTGATTTAATTAGAATTCGGGTGTTATTATTTTAAAAAAATTAAAATTTCGATTGATTTTCAATCCAAAAGATATATTTATATTGTAATTCCCATGGCTCTTAAGTAACAATACAGTTAAGAAATCATGGGTTTTATTTGTTTAAGATACAAAATACATATTTATGGCATTAAAGCGAGTTGTTGTAACAGGATTAGGTGCTCTTACTCCTATCGGGAATAATATCCAGGAGTATTGGGATGCACTTATTAATGGAGTTAGCGGTGCTGCCCCAATAACGTATTACGATACAGAGAAACATAAAACTAAGTTTGCCTGTGAAGTAAAAAACTTCAATATTGAGGATTATATGGACCGTAAAGAATCTCGTAGATTAGATAAATTTGCTCAGTATGCAATTGCTGCGAGTGATGAAGCTATTAAAGATGCGGGATTAACAGACGAAAATATCGACAAACAAAGAGTAGGAGTTATCTGGGGAGCAGGAATTGGAGGTTTAGAAACTTTCCAGGATGAAGTAATGTACTATGCAAAAGGTGACGGAACTCCAAAATTCAATCCTTTCTTTATTCCTAAAATGATCGCTGATATTGCACCGGCACATATTTCGATGCGTAATGGTTATATGGGACCTAATTATACTACCGTTTCGGCTTGTGCTTCTTCTGCAAATGCTTTAATTGATGCTTTCAACTATATTCGTTTAGGGATGTGTGATGTTATTGTATCCGGTGGTTCTGAAGCCGCAGTTACAATTGCTGGTATGGGAGGTTTTAGTTCAATGCACGCTCTTTCAACAAGAAATGAAAGCCCGGAAACAGCTTCAAGACCTTTTGATGCCACAAGAGATGGTTTTGTTTTAGGTGAAGGCGCAGGAGCTTTGGTTCTTGAAGAATATGAACATGCAAAAGCCAGAGGAGCAAAAATTTATTGCGAAATTGGTGGCGGCGGAATGTCATCTGATGCTTACCATTTAACAGCTCCACATCCGGAGGGAATTGGTGTTATTGCAGTAATGAAAAATACTTTAAGAGATGCCGGAATGAACCCTGAAGATGTTGATCATATCAACACACACGGAACTTCAACTCCTCTTGGTGACGTAGCTGAGTTAAAAGCTATTAGTAATGTTTTTGGTGAACATGCTAAAAATATCAATATAAATTCAACAAAATCCATGACAGGACATTTACTTGGTGCTGCAGGGGCTATCGAAGCTATTGCTTCTATTTTAGCAATGAAACACAGTATTGTTCCTCCAACAATAAATCATACTGTGGTGGATGAAAACATTGATCCATCATTAAATCTTACCTTAAATAAACCTCAAAAAAGAGAAGTAAATGTTGCTATGAGTAATACTTTTGGTTTTGGAGGACATAATGCCTGTGTATTGTTTAAAAAATTAGCTGACTAATTTCTGTATATGAATATTATCAAAAAAATATTTTCAAAATCCCGTTCTCAAGAAGACGGGATTTTTTTTGACACTATTCAGAAAATTCTTGGTTTTCAGCCAGTTTCGCTGGGATTTTACAGGAAAGCTTTTACACATCGCTCTTCTAATAAATTGGATGAATCAGGAAATCCAATTAATTATGAGCGACTCGAGTTTCTGGGAGATGCTATGTTGAGCTCGGTCATAGCTGCGCATTTGTATAATAAAGCGCCTAACGGAGATGAGGGTTATTTAACCAAAATGCGCTCTAAAATTGTGAGCAGGGAACACTTGAACGAATTAGGTAAAGATTTAAATTTAGTACGATTTGTAGAGAGTAAGGTGCCTATTCAGCATTTTGGTGAAAATATTCATGGAAATATTTTCGAAGCACTTATAGGTGCAATCTATTTAGATCTGGGATATTCTTTTTGTGAAAAATTTATTCAAAACAGAGTTATTATACCGTATGTCGATATTGCCCGGCTTGAAGGGAAAGTAATCAGTTATAAAAGTTTGGTTATTGAATGGTGTCAGAAAGAAAAGAAAGTTTTTCATTATGATATTTTTGAAGATAATGGCATTGACGGACAGCGTTTGTTTGGGGTCAAATTAAGTATAGACGATAAAATTATAGCAAGGGCACGAGCTACTTCGAAAAAGAAGGCAGAAGAGAAAGCATCACAGCGCGCTTATTTCGCATTTCAGGAAAAAATGGATAAGAAATAAAACAAAAATTAGTGCGATATATTTAATGCTATAACGTTTTCGTTTATAAATTAACAAAAACATACTGTTCTTAACTATTTAAGCTACGATAGAAATAGTATATTTACAGCTTGATATTTCATGACATGGCTGTTCATAGATTGGATTTAGACGAATTTGACGAGATTGATTATTATTTAATGGCAATCCATACTTCTTTAGAAGATTATAGATTAGCCTATTTTATAAATAAAAAACTTCCGATAAACTTAAGTAAGAGCAAAAACGAGATTCATGCTCAGACTAAGGAAGGTGAGACAAATTTTTCAAGATTCTATTACTATGATACTGAGAAAGCCATTTCGTGGAACTTGATTCAGAATAAAAATGAAATCATTTCTGTGAGTAAAAATGATTTTCAGAATTTGTTTTCTAATGAAAATAGTGAGATTTCAACAACAATTCATTTACTTCCTGAATTCAAAAAAGTAGATTTTTTCCTGAAAATCGATAATAGCGGTGAGGCTATAAACTTTTCAGAAATACAGCAAAAGCTAAATACAATTGAGAGTATCGCGGCTATTTATGCTGTAGATATCAATAAAATAAAATCAAAAAACAATTTAATTTTTTAAAGAAATGCTTACAAACAAAAAAACCAAAATTGTAGCTACGCTTGGGCCTGCATGTAGTACGAGAGAGATCATTAAAGATATGATCGAAGCAGGGGTTAATGTGTTCAGAATCAATTTTTCGCATGCAGATTATGAAGGAGTTAAAGAGAAGATAAATATTATTAGAGGACTAAACGAAGAATTTGGTTACACTACAGCAATTCTAGGGGATTTGCAAGGGCCAAAACTTAGAGTTGGTGTAATGGAAGAAGGGACTGTAGTTAATGATGGTGATTTAATCACTTTTACAACTGCTGAGGATATTATTGGAAATGCAAAAAAAGCATTTATGAAATATCAAAATTTCCCAAATGATGTAAATGTTGGCGAGCGTATTTTGCTTGATGATGGTAAATTGATTTTTGAAATTGTTTCAACAGATAAAAAGTCTGAAGTTGTTGCTAAGGTAATTCAGGGTGGAGAATTGAAATCTAAAAAAGGAGTCAATCTTCCAAACACTAAAATTTCATTACCAGCTTTAACTGAAAAAGATATTGCAGATGCCATTTTTGCTATTGAGCAAAAAGTAGACTGGATAGCACTTTCATTTGTGAAAACACCTCGCGATTTGCAAGACTTACAGGAGTTAATTGCAAAACATTCAGAAGTTAAAATTCCAATTATTGCTAAAATTGAAATGCCGGAAGCTCTTGAGAATATGGATAGAATTGTAGCTTATTGCGATGGTTTGATGGTGGCTCGTGGGGATTTAGGAGTTGAACTTCCTGCTCATGAAGTGCCATTAGTTCAAAAAGACTTAATTCGCAGAGCAAAAACTGCCAGAATTCCTGTTATCGTTGCTACACAAATGATGGAAACAATGATTACAAGTTTAACTCCAACAAGAGCAGAAGTTAATGATGTTGCTAACTCAGTAATGGACGGAGCTGATGCTGTGATGTTATCTGGAGAAACAGCTACTGGAAATTATCCTGTACAGGTAATTCAGAGAATGACGCAGATTTGTGAAGCTGTTGAAGATTCTCCGCTTATTCATGTACCTCAAAATACACCTCAAATCAAAACAAAACGTTTTATTACTAAAACAATTTGTCAACAGGCTGCTATAATGGCCAACACAATTCAGGCAAAAGCAATCTGTACACTTACAAATAGCGGTTATACTGCTTTCCAAATTTCTGCCTGGAGACCATCCTCTGCACATATCCTGGTATTTACTTCAAACAGAAGGATTTTAACGCAATTAAATTTATTATGGGGAGTTAAATCATTCTTCTATGATAATGAAAGCAGTACTGATGATACAGTAACTGATGTAAATAAAATTGCTGTAGAAAAAGGTTATGCTGTAAAAGGAGATTATTTAATTAATCTTGCTGCAATGCCAATTAAAGACAAAGGAATGGTAAATACCATGAGAGTTTCTGAAATAGAATAAATTTTTTAGAAAACAGCTAAATATTAAAGCCGCCAAAATCTATTTTTGGTGGCTTTTCTGTATAAAACATTTTTATTTATTTATTCTTTTATTTAATAAATAATTGATTTTAATTGAATTACAAATAATGCAATGAAAATTTAACGAAACAGATACTAACAAATTGTATAGAATTTGATTGTTTTGTAACAAAATATAAATTGTAATTACTAATTTATTAAATCATTAAATAAAAATTATGAATCGATTATCAATCAAATCAGTAGTATTGATTGCTTCTGTCTTTTTTGTTGGAGTGGCTAGCTGTTTCGCACAAGACATTTTAGTAAATTCACTTAAGCTTAATGCAAGTGAAAAGAGCAAGGAAAACTTTAAATTCACCGAAGTAATTAATTTAGGAACTACCTCAGTAAAATTGCAGGGTTCTTCAGGAACTTGCTGGAGTTATTCTACAAATTCTTTTTAGAGTCTGAAATGATTCGTTTAGGAAAACAGCCAGTTGAGTTGTCTCAGATTTTTTCAGCAAGAAATGTATATGTTGAAAAAGGTAAAAATTATGTACGCATGCATGGTGCTGTTACTTTAGGGGACGGTGGTTCTTTGCATGATGTAATTAATATGTATAAAAAATACGGAACTGTTCCGAGAGAAGTGTACACAGGATTAAATTACGGAACAGATAAAAATAAATTTGCTGAAATGGCAGCTCTTATTGAAGGAGTATTGACAGCAGTAGTTAAAAATCCAAATGGGGAACTGACTCCAAACTGGCAAAAAGCCTACGCATCTGTAATTGATTCTTATTTAGGAAAAGTTCCAGATAATTTTGACTATAAAGGAAAAAACTACACGCCACAAAGTTTTGCTAAAGAAGTTGTTGGAATTAATCCTGATGAGTATGTAGAAATGTCATCATTTACAACAGCTCCGTATTACCAAAAAACAGTATTGGCAGTACCTGATAACTGGTCATTTGATCAGGTTTATAATGTAAAAGTAAATGATATGACAGATGTTATTGATAATGCTTTGAAAAAAGGGTATACTGTAGCGTGGGCAACAGATGTGAGTGAGAAAAGCTTTAGCTGGAAAAATGGCGTTGCTTATGTTGCTACAAAAAAATATGATGATATGACGGCGGAAGAAAAGGCCGACATGTTCAACGGCCCAAAAGCCGAACCTGAGATTACTGCAGAAATGCGTCAGGCTGCTTTCGATAATTACCAGACTACAGATGATCACGGAATGCATATTATCGGTTTGGCAAAAGATCAGACAGGAAAAGAATATTATATTGTAAAAAATTCATGGGGAGAAACAAATGATTATAAAGGTTTCTTGTTTGTAACTAAAAATTTTGTAAAATATAAAACAACAGCTTTAATGGTTAACAAAGGAGGAATTCCATCTGAGATTGCAAAAAAACTTGGAGTTTAATTTATTAAAGGTTTTAATTATCCTGACAATACTTAGACATTGCGTTTTAAGATTTGTCGGGATTTTTGTTGTTAAATAGCAATATAAATTAGGTTAATAAGTTACTTGTTTAAAGCGGTTCTTTCTATATTTTTGTAATAAAGATTAAATAATTAAAAATGAGAACATTTGTTATAGGTGACATTCATGGTGGCTTACTCGCACTTGAGCAGGTGATGAAAAGAGCTGAAGTTACAGAGAAAGATACCTTAATATTTCTTGGGGATTACGTTGATGGGTGGAGCCAGTCGCCACAAGTAATTGATTATTTGATTGATCTTCAAAGTAAGCAAAATTGTATTTGCATCAGAGGAAATCACGATGAGCTCTTATTAGAATGGCTTAAAAATGCAAAAAATAATGAGCTTTGGTATCAGCATGGTGGTGAGGCTACGGTTTTGGCTTATGAAAAATTAAATAAAGGCCAAAAACAAAAGCATATAAAATTTTTAGAATCACTAGAAGATTATCATCTTGATGAACAAAATCGTTTATTTGTTCATGCGGGTTTTACAAATTTAAACGGTGTTGGCTATGAATACTTCCCAACATTATTTTACTGGGACAGAACTTTATGGGAAACAGCCCTTTCTTTGGATCCAAATATGAAAAAAGACGATTTGTATTATCCAAAAAGGTTTACACTATACAAAGAAATTTTTATTGGGCATACACCTGTGAGTCGGATTGGTGAAACGGTTCCTATCAATAAGGCTTGTGTTTGGAATATTGATACCGGAGCTGCTTTTAAAGGGCCTTTGACAATAATGAATGTTGATACAAAAGAGTTTTGGCAGAGCGAGCCTTTAAATAAGCTGTATTCTAACGAAAGGGGAAGAAATTAATTGTAAATTTCTATTTTTGCACTCAAAATATATTTTAAAAATTATGAAAAAAGTTATCACACTATTATTTTTAGTATTGGTAGGATTTGTACAGGCACAACAGGCATTTAAAGGAAAAGGAGATACAAAAATTAATGTTGGAGCCAATTTACAAAATGACGGATCCGGAATCCAGGGTTCTATTGATTTTGGTTTGGCAGAAAATTTTTCTTATGGTTTTGTAGCTTCCTATTTGTTAGGAGTAAATGAGTTCTCTGGTTTTTATAATGGAGGGACTACTCCATATGTAAATGAAAAGCCTGAATTTAAAGATCGCTTTGATGCAAAATTCAGAATAAATGCGAACATAGGAAATGTTTTTAATATTGATGAAAAATTAGATATTTATCCTGGTTTAAATTTGGGACTGAAAAATTTCGGAGGCCATGTTGGGGGACGATATTTTTTTACTGAAGGATTTGGAGTATTTACTGAATTAGGATTTCCAATTGCAAAATACAGTGATGATAATGATTTATTTGATCATTTAAACAATCAGGTTACTTTTAGCCTTGGTGCTTCATTTAATTTGTAGATACTAAATTAAAGATAAAAGCGGCGGTTTTGAAATTTTCAAAACCGCCGCTTTTTATTTGGAAGGAATTTGAATCTTTTTTTAATTAAAATTGTAAAATGAAGAGTTTAAAATTGGAAGAGTTTTTATGGTAAAAGTAAGAATATGCTTGCTGCTTAATTTCTTTGTTTGTGGAATGTGAATTTTAAAGTTTGAGATTAAGTTAGTTTATGGTTACGTTAGTATTTTCAATTACTTGAGTGCTTTTGAACTACAACGTTTTAGTTGCTTAAGTAGTAATTTATTAACATGTATTTTTTGCTATATGTAATTTTTTGTTTAAATAATTTTTATATTAATAAAAAACATTTATTTTAGTGTAATCGATTACATCTCGACTTTCTATTATTTAAAAAATAAACTATCTAATCTATTTACTTTAAACCACATTTATGAAAAAAATTTTACTTTACTTGGCTTTGATATTTATTTCATCAAATATTAAAGCGCAAACAATTACGAAATCTTCAGGATGGCTGGAATCAGCCTTTGTTGAATGGACACCTGTAGCGGGAGCCGACAGTTATAATGTATATTACACAGGAGGAGGCGAAACTAATAAAAAAATTGATGAGCAGCTGATACGTAGTTATGGAACCTATTTTCGTGCTGATGTGCCGGGACTTGCGGCCGGATCTTATATACTTACCGTAAAACCTGTAACAGTAGGTGTTGAAAGTATTGGAACGACAACTTCAAGTTTGACAGTTTTAGCCCATGACCGTTCTGGGTTTGCTTTTTCAAACGGACGTGTTCCTGGAGCATATAACCTTAATGGAACTCTAAAGAATGATGCTGTTGTTTTATATATAACCCAAAACACAAAAAATACAATAGCATTTAGTGTAGTTACAAATGCAAATGGTACAACAAAAACTAATTACGTTGGTTTGCAAGGCATTTTAGACGGTTTTAAAAAGGGATTAGATAAACGTCCTCTGGCGATTCGTTTGATTGGAAATATAACAGATCCCGCTACCTTGTATAATGGAGATATTGTAATTGAAAATAAGAGAAATGCCTTAAGCTCAATTACAATGGAAGGAATAGGAAATGATGCAGTTGTTAATGGCTGGGGAATTCGGATAAAAACTGCGACTAATATAGAAATCCGTAATCTTGGGTTTATGTTGACTGACGCGTCTGAAGGAGATAATATTGGCTTACAGCAGGATAATGATTATATCTGGGTACATAATTGTGATTTGTTTTATGGTGCAAAAGGAGGTGATGCTGATCAGGCAAAAGGGGACGGAGCATTAGATGCAAAAAAATCCACTTATATTACATTTTCATATAATCATTTTTGGGATTCCGGAAAATCTAATCTTTTAGGTTTGAGCGAAGGTAAAACTACAGATTTATATATTACATATCATCATAACTGGTACGATCATTCTGATTCCAGACACCCTCGAGTACGTTATTACTCTGCCCATATTTACAATAATTATTATGATGGAAATTCTAAATATGGTGCGGGTTCAACCTTAGGTTCTTCTTTATTTATGGAGGCAAATTTCTTCCGAAATTGTAAATATCCAATGCTTATTTCTAAACAAGGAACTGACACATTTGGTGGAGCTGTAGGTACTTTTTCAGGTGAAGCAGGAGGAACAATAAAAGCGTTTAACAATGTAATGAGTGGACAAACAAGGTATGTTCCCTACAATGCGACAACTAATCCTATTGAATTTGATGCTATTGAAGTTGGAGACAAAACACAGGCGATAAGTAATACTATAAAATCTAAACTTGGAGCAAACACTTACAACAACTTTGACATCGATCCCGCTATTATGTACACCTACACACCAGACAGCCCGGAAGATGCAAAAACAAAAGTAATGTTGTATTCCGGACGTGTAGAAGGAGGTGATTTTAAACATACTTTTAATAATGCTGTAGATGACACTTCGTCTGACGTGAATGCGGTATTAATGAATGGACTTATCTCTTATACCACTAAGTTAGTTCTTGTACAAGGAGAAGTAGCTCCGGTTGTAAATACTCAGACTTTAGTTGCAACTTCAAATAATGATCAAACGGTAACCAATGGTAATGCTATTTCATCAATAGTTTATACCTGGGGAGGAGATGCTACAGATGTAACTGTGGAAGGATTGCCTGAATCAGGAATTAATTTTATCAAGGATTCTGCTGCTAAAACCATTACAGTAACTGGTACTCCAACAGCAGATGTATCTTTTTCTGTTACAACAATTGGTATTTTAGGTACTCCTGTCACTGTAACGGGAAGTGTAACTATTGGTGAACCTCCTGTGGTTGTTCCTGCAGGTGATCAAATACATAATTTTACGGATACATATACTTTAGCAAATAATTTTTATACTATGAAAGGAAATTTATCTGATAGTAAAGGAACTGTTTCCTATAATGAGCTTACATTAACAAAAGGTCTAAAAATAGAATCAAAAGACGGGACTGTCAGTTATACTACAACCCAACCAACCACTTTGACTTTAGTTTTTGCAGAAGCTGCAGCAAAGATTAAAATTGACGATGTGTCTAGAACAGCTTCTTCAGGAATTATTACATTAACTCTTCCTGCGGGTAATCACACACTTGGAAGAGATTCTGGAACTACAACGGTATATTACATCAAAACTTCTTATCCGACGTTAGGTTTAGTTGATAATGTTCAGACTTCAAAATTAGCAGTATATCCAAATCCTGTTTCGAATCAGTTGTTTATTTCTTCTCAAGATCAAAAAGTAAAAGATGTGATGATATACAATTTGTCTGGAACAGTAGTGAAAAACATTTCAAATTTAGCTGAAGAAACCGTTGATGTTAGTGATTTAGCTACAGGGAATTATGTTATAAAAGTAACTACAGATCAAGGTATTGCTACCAGAAAGATTGTCAAAAAATAATTAAAAATTAAGTTTTGTTAATTTATGAAAAGACTTCCAGATGGAAGTCTTTTTTTGTTGCTATGGTTTTTAAAAAGGCACAAGTAGATTTTTTGGAATTGATTTTCAGCTTGTTGGTTTTATAATGGTAAATTTTTTCTTACCACATTTTAAATATTTAACATTTTTTAATTTATAAAACAAAAAAACATAATTAACGTTATTATTTGTTAAATCACATTTTTGAAATGTTTGGGAGGCTTCATAGAATAAGGAGTTGTTAATCTATGTAATTTATTACATTTAGTGCAATAAATTACATTTTAATCATTTTTAATTGGTTTATTTTATTTAATGTTGTTTTTTATTGTAAAAATATTATGAATAATTAAAATTTATATATTTTTACGTAATCGATTACATTTTTTAATGCATTCGATAAAATAAAAACCACTTTTAAATAACTATCAATTAATCAAACCACACATGAGAAAAAAACTATTTTTTCTGACTATTTTGTTTGTATCAATGCAAACATGGTCACAGCAAATTAATGAGGCGGCCGGCTGGCTGGAATCTGCTTTTGTAAAATGGCAGCCCGTCAGTAATGCCCAGACGTATAATGTTTATTATACCGGAAACGGCTTTACAGACAAGAAAATTGACAATCAATTAATCCGTAGCTATGGTTCTTACTATCGCGCTGATATTCCGGGTCTTAAAGCAGGAACTTATACTGTAAAAGTTAAACCGGTTATTTCAGGTGCTGAAGGAAATGGTACTACAACCGGTACTCTTACTGTTTTAGCTCAGGATCGTAACGGCTTTGCTTTTGATGGAGGCCGCGTTCCGGGAGGATATAAAGCTGATGGAACTCCGAAAGACAATGCGGTAATTCTTTATATCTCACAGAATACTAAAAATACTATTTCGATGGACATTACCGGAGCAAGTGCAAATCCGTGTGTTGGATTACAAAATATTTTGTATGCCATTAAAAAAGGAAAAGATACGCGTCCGTTCATCATCCGTCTGTTAGGAAATATTACTGATATGACTGTTATGGAAGGCGGAGATGTTGTTATCGAAAATGATAATAATGCTTCGAGTTATCTTACTTTTGAAGGTGTTGGTAATGATGCAGTTGCTAACGGCTGGGGAGTACGTCTTAAATCTGCTTCAAATATTGAAGTCAGTAATATTGGATTTATGAATTGCAATAGCACGGCCGGAGATAATGTAGGGATGCAGCAGGATAATGATCACATTTGGGTTCATAACTGCGATTTATTTTACGGTGATGCCGGAAGCGATGCCGATCAGATCAAAGGAGACGGTGCATTAGATAATAAATCATCAACTTATATTACATTGTCCTATAATCACTTTTGGGATAGTGGTAAAGCCAGTCTTTTAGGTTTGAGTGAAGGAACAACAACAGGTTTGTATATTACCTATCACCACAACTGGTTTGACCATTCTGATTCCCGCCATCCAAGAGTTCGTTATTATTCTGCACATATTTATAACAACTATTATGATGGAAATTCAAAATACGGAGCCGGCTCAACATTAGGTTCATCTTTATTCATAGAAGGAAATGTTTTCAGAAATTGTAAATATCCGATGCTTACTTCTAAACAGGGAACTGATATTTTTTACGATTCTACAGGTACTTTTTCTGGTGAAGCCGGAGGAACTATTAAAGCATTTAATAATACGATGATTGGTCAGACACGTTATATACCGTATAATGCAACCAATTATCCTGTTGAGTTTGACGCTATTGAAGCTTCAACCAGAGGAGAAGTTATCAGCAGCAGTATTAAATCAAAACTGGGTGGCAATAGTTATAATAACTTTGATACCAATGCTGCATTATATATCAAAAATCTGGTTATCGATCAGCCCGCAGCAGCGCAAACTAAAGTGGTGCAATATTCTGGTCGTGTCTCCGGAGGTGATTTAAAATGGACTTTTAATAATTCTGTTGACGATGCATCTTCAACTGTAATTGCAGCATTAAAATCGGCTCTTACTAATTATACCGGAACATTAGTTTCAGTACAAGGAGAAACAAATGTAGTAAGTAATCAGACGCTGACTTCTACAACCAATAATAATCAAACTGTAACAAGTGGAACGGCAATTGGTTCAATAGTTTTTACCTGGGGAGGAAGCGCAACAGATGCAACAGTAACAGGATTACCAGCATCAGGAATTACTTTTGTAAAAAATACCACTGCTAAAACCATTACGATTACCGGAACACCAACAGCTACTCTTTCATACTCAATTAGTACAATAGGAAGCGGAACAGCTGCTACCGGATCAGGAACGATTACAGTTACGTCGGCAAGTGCTCAAACTCTTACATCAACTACGAATAATAATCAGAGTGTGACAACTGGTACAGCTATTAGTTCAATTGTTTTTACCTGGGGAGGAAGTGCGACAGACGCTACCGTAACAGGATTGCCGGCATCGGGAATTACTTTTGTAAAAAACACTTCGGCTAAAACTATTACTATTTCAGGAACACCAACAACAACGGTATCTTATTCTATTGCTACAACCGGAACAGGCACAGCAGTTACAGGATCTGGAACGATTACAGTTATAGGAACATCAACAGGAAACCAGATTCATAACTTTACAACATCTGGAAAAACAAGTACATTTTACAGTATTACCGGAAATATGAATTCGACTGCAGGTTCTGTAACCTATGCCGGACTAACATTGACAGCCCGTTTAAAAATAGAGTCCAGCACATCTATTACATACACAACAACAGCTGCGTCGACATTAAAATTGGTATTCGATTCTAATTTTACAGGAACAGTAAAAGTGAATAATGTGTCTTATACTGCAGTTTCAGGAGTAGTTACAGTATCGCTTCCTGCAGGGGCTAATACGATAACAAAAGGTTCTGTTGCAAATTTATATTACATCGGTACAACATATAATACTACAGCTCGTATGTCGGCAAACAGTTCAGTAGAAGAAGTAACTTCTGCAAAACTGACGTTGTATCCAAATCCTGTTTCAAGTGAATTGAATATTGATTCAGATAAAGCAATTCAAAAAGTGGAAGTGTATAATTTAACAGGAGTATTGGTGAATACACAACAAGGAAATAATAATAGTTTTGATATGAGTAATCTTGCCAATGGCAGTTATTTGGTAAAAGTTCATACTGAAACGAACGTTACTGCTAAAATTATCATTAAAAAATAATACCTAACTAACCATTATTCAAAGCAAAAGGCTTCCAGAATTTCGGAAGCCTTTTGTGTTTAATCATTTTACAAATCAAATTTAATTCCCTGAGCCAATGGTAAACTGGTGGTGTAATTAATTGTATTGGTTTGGCGTCTCATATAGATTTTCCAGGCATCAGAACCGGATTCTCTTCCGCCTCCCGTTTCTTTTTCTCCTCCAAAAGCACCTCCAATTTCGGCACCGGAGGTTCCTATGTTTACATTTGCAATTCCGCAATCAGAGCCTGTAACAGATAAAAATCGTTCTGCTTCGCGTAAGTTGTTTGTCATAATTGCAGAGGATAGTCCCTGAGCTACGCCATTTTGTTTTTCAATAGCATTATCAATTTCGCCCGAATATTTTATCAGATATAAAACCGGTGCAAAGGTCTCCTGCTGTACTATTTCAAATGAATTTTCTGCTTCGGCAATTGCGGGTTTTACATAACAGCCGCTTTCATAACCCTCGCCGGAAAGTACACCGCCTTCAACTAAAATTGTTCCGCCTTCTGCAACAACTCTATTTAAGGCTTTGGCATACATTTCAACTGCATGAATATCAATTAGAGGTCCTACATGATTGTTTTCGTCAAGCGGATTTCCGATACGTAATTGTTTATAGGCAGCAATTAGGGCTTCTTTTACTTTGTCATAAATGCTTTCGTGAATGATTAATCTTCTGGTTGAGGTACAACGCTGTCCGGCAGTTCCAACAGCACCAAAAACAGCTCCGATTACTGTCATTTTAATATCTGCATCGGGAGTAACAATAATAGCATTGTTTCCGCCTAATTCTAATAATGATTTACCTAAACGTCCCGCAACAGCCTGAGCTACTATTTTTCCCATTCGGGTTGATCCGGTTGCAGAAATTAACGGAATCCTGGTATCGGAAGTCATTAATTCGCCAATAGTAAAATCACCATTTATAAGACACGAAATTCCTTCAGGCAAGTTATTTTCTTTAATAACCTGTGTAATTATATTTTGACAGGCAATACCGCAAAGAGGTGTTTTTTCAGAAGGCTTCCAAACACAAACATCTCCTGAAATCCATGCTAAAGCCGTATTCCAGGACCAAACCGCTACAGGGAAATTAAAGGCCGAAATAATTCCGACAATTCCTAACGGATGGTATTGTTCATACATGCGATGTCCAGGTCTTTCGGAATGCATTGTTAATCCGTGTAATTGGCGTGATAAACCGACAGCAAAGTCACAAATATCAATCATTTCCTGTACCTCGCCATAACCTTCCTGTAATGATTTACCCATTTCATACGAAACTAATTTCCCAAGAGCTTCTTTGTTTTGGCGTAATTTTTCTCCAAACTGGCGTACAATTTCTCCGCGTTGGGGTGCCGGAATCAAACGAAATGTTTTGAAAGCTTCAGTTGCTGATTGCATAACTTTTTCATAATCTTCAGCTGTGGACATTTTTACAGATGCAATTAATTTTCCGTCAACTGGAGAATAGCTATCTAAAATTTCTCCGGATGAAAAATTATTTAAACCCGTTGATGTTCCTTCATTTATAAATTTGATGCCTAGTTTTTCCAGGGCTTCATTGATTCCAAATTGAGACGCTATTGTTGTCATTGTAACTTTTTTAAATTATAATGTGATATTTCAGGTAAAGATATTGTTTTACAATTGAATTTTGCCGTTAGAGACAAAAGTAAATTTAGCGTTATTTTTTAGGATTTTCATAATTATAAGTCGCTAAATTTGTCTTAATTGATGAAATTTGTAATCATAAAAAATGTTAGGTATGAAAATTATAAAAATGCTTTGGGCTTGTTTGGTTTTAATAACAATCAATTCTTTTTCCCAGAAAGTTCAGAAAGCAGCTTTTCAGGTTGTTCCTTTGGGAGTTATGGGTGGAATTGATGAAAAAAACCTTTCTGCCTATTTATTGGCACCTTCTAATACCAAAGATTACATTTGTCTGGATGCGGGAATCATTAATTCAGGAATAGAAAAAGCTATTGAAAATAAAGTATTCAAAGTTCCAACAAGCGAAGTTTTACGAAAATATATTAAAGGTTATTTGATTTCACACGCTCATTTGGATCATGTTTCGGGTTTGATAATTAACTCACCGGCAGATTCATCAAAAACGGTTTATGCTACAAAAAAATGTATGGAAATGATGGAAAACCATTATTTTAATGATCAGACCTGGGCTAATTTTGGCGATGAAGGACCCGGTTTTCATATCAAGCGTTATCATTTTCAGACTTTAAATATTGGTGAAGAAACTCCGATTGCGAATACAGCCATGACGGTAAAATCTTTTCCGTTAAGCCATGTAAACCCTTACGAAAGCAATGCTTTTTTAATTAGAAATAATGATGATTATGTTTTGTATCTTGGAGATACAGGCCCGGATGCAGTAGAAAAAAGCAGTAATTTAAAGGAGTTATGGACAGCGGTTGCACCATTAATTCAGAATAAACAATTAAAAGGCATTTGTATAGAAGTTTCTTTCCCAAACGAGCAGCCGGATCAGTTTTTATTTGGACATCTGACACCAAAATATTTGATGGATGAACTTCATGAATTAGAGAAATTAGCCGGAAAAAATTCTTTAAACGGATTTAAAATAATAATTATGCATTTGAAACCACCTGCAAAAAATATTGTAAAAATTAAAGAACAGTTGAAAACACAGAATGATTTGGGATTGAAATTTATCTTTCCGGAACAAGGAAAAAGTTTTGAATTGTAATAAATCAAAGCGTAAAAAAACCGACAACTATTTAGTGTGTTGTCGGTTTTTATGCTTTTGAAATTATAATATTTTTACAAATCAAATCCTAAATTCACACCTAATTTTGTAGCAATGATTTTAGTAATTCGTTGTTTTAATTCCGGTATTTTGATGCTTTCGATTACGGCATTTGAGAATGCGTACATCAATAAAGCTTTCGCTTCTTTTTTCGGGATTCCGCGAGACTGCATATAAAACATTGCGGTTTCATCAAGCTGACCGATAGTACATCCGTGAGAACATTTTACGTCATCAGCAAAAATTTCTAACTGCGGTTTTGCATTGATAGTTGCTTTGTCACTCAATAAAATATTATTGCTTTTTTGGAAGGCATTGGTTTTTTGAGCTTCTCTGTCAACTAAAATTTTTCCATTGAAAACTCCTGTCGAACGATCAGAGAAAATTCCTTTATAATCCTGGAAACTCTCGCAGTTTGGTTGTGCGTGGTTTACCAAAGTATAATGATCTACGTGTTGCTTGTCATTCAGGATAGAAATTCCGTTTAGCGTACTGGTTAATCTTTCTCCGAAATGGTAAAAGTTTAAGTTGTTACGTGTAATGTTTCCTCCAAATGAGAAAGTGTGAACGTAAGCGTGACTTTCCTGCTGTTGCGAAACATAAGTGTTATCCACTAAATTCGCTTCGCTATTATCATTTTGAATTTTGTAATAATCGACAATCGCACGTTTTTGAGCAAAAATCTCCGTAACAGAATTCGTTAAAACCGGATTTTCATTCAGGCTTTGGTGACGCTCAATAATCTGAACATGTGAATTTTCACCCACAATAATCAAATTTCTTGGCTGAACCATTAAAGCGGCTTCATTTCCTGTTGAGAAATACATAATCTCAATTGGTTTGTCGGCCACTTTTTTCTGTGGAATATTGATAAACGCACCCTCAATTGCAAAAGCAGTATTCAATGAAGTCAAACTATCATCTTTACTTGCAATTTGGTTGAAGTACGTATCAATAACCATTTTATATTTTGGTTTGGTCAATGCCGATGACATCAAACAAACATCGATTCCGTCATGCGTAGTAGAAGACAAATGCGAACTAAAAACACCATCAATAAAAACTAATTTATAAGTGTCAATTTCGTGTAAAAAGTATTTTTTTACCTGATTAAATTCGATTGCATTTTCCTGCTTTGGAAAAACCGTAAAGTCATTTTTTAAGATGGCATTTAACGATGTATATTTCCAGGCTTCTTCTTTTTTGGTTGGAAAACCTTTATTTTCGAAGTTTTTTATAGCATTTGTACGGATGTCATGCAAGTCTGAATGCACATCAACACGCTCTTCAAAAGCCATAAAAGACGATACTAATTTTTCTTTTAAATCCATTGTTCTTTTGTTTCCTTCGGAGTTTCAGGTTTCAAGTTTCAGGTTTTTGCTGGAACTTATTCCTTTGGATCCTTTTGTTTCTGGTTTAATGTTTCAAAGTTTATTATTGAAACTTATTTCCTTTGAAATCTTTTTTATTTAGATAAGTGATAAAGTTTTTTATTTTACCGCTTAAATTTTCATAATCCTTTTTTAAAGCTTCGAATTTTTCTTCTGAAATATATTCAAAATCAAATACCCGATATAATTGAGATCTTGTTTCTCCGGCTGAACCTTTTGCGATAGATAAAAATTGTCGAAATTCTAAATTTCCATCTCTTTCAAATCCTTCAGCAATGTTATCCATTACTGACCCCGAAGAATCTTTTATTTGATTTTTAAATCTGAGATCTGATCTTAACTCTGTATCAACTGCAATAAGATGAATTTCTTTTGCTAATCGTCGAGCTTCTTTCCAAATTTCTAAATCTTCAAATCTATTAATTGTTGCCATTTCTATTTTTTATTTTTAAGTTAAAACTTACAAATATAGTTTGTAACTTGAAACTAAAAAACATGAAACCTGAAACAAATTAATTCTCTGCTTTGATCCAGTCGTATCCTTTTTCTTCTAATTCGTAAGCTAATTCTTTTCCGCCAGATTTTACGATTCTTCCGTTGTAAAGAACGTGAACGAAATCCGGAACGATATAATCTAACAAACGTTGGTAGTGTGTGATAACGATGATTGCGTTTTTCTCACTTTTAAGTTTGTTTACACCATTTGCAACAATTCTTAATGCATCGATATCAAGACCAGAATCGGTTTCGTCAAGGATAGCTAATTTTGGCTCTAACATTGCCATTTGGAAAATCTCATTTCTTTTTTCTCTCCTCCGGAAAAACCTTCATTTAAAGAACGAGATAAAAATTTACGATCGATTTCTAATAATTCAGATTTCTCACGAATCACTTTCAACATTTCGTTTGCCGGCATTTCTTCCTGACCGTTTGCTTTGCGAGTTTCGTTGATGGCAGTTTTCATAAAGTTAGTTACGCTAACTCCAGGAATTTCTACCGGATATTGAAAAGAAAGGAAAACACCTTTATGTGCTCTTTCTTCAGGAGCTAAATCAGCAAGATCTTCTCCGTCAAGAATTACCTCTCCGTCTGTAACTTCATAGTTTTCGTTTCCTGCGATAACAGCAGAAAGTGTACTTTTTCCAGAACCGTTTGGTCCCATTATCGCGTGAACTTCTCCAGCTTTAACTTCTATATTAATTCCCTTAAGGATTTCTTTATCACCAATTGAGGCGTGAAGGTTTTTTATTGATAACATCTTTTTTTTGTTTAAAGTTTCAAGTTTCAAGTTTTCAGTTCTGCTGAAAAACTAAACTTTGAAAAATCTTTTTATTTTAATTGATATAAAATTCTTTTTTAATGGTTGTAAAGCATAAATTTTCAGATTAAAAACCTGAAACCTGAGACTTTTTTAACCTACAGATCCTTCTAAAGAAATCTCCAATAATTTCTGAGCTTCAACAGCAAATTCCATAGGAAGTTTGTTCAATACATCTTTACTGAAACCGTTTACAATTAAGGCAATCGCTTTTTCAGTCGGAATACCTCTTTGGTTGCAATAAAAGACCTGATCTTCTCCAATTTTACTTGTAGTGGCTTCGTGCTCGATTTTTGCTGATGGATTTTTACTTTCGATATAAGGGAAAGTATGCGCACCACAATTGTTACCCATTAATAACGAGTCACACTGAGAAAAATTTCTTGCATTCTCTGCTCTTGGAGAGATTTGCACTAAACCACGGTAGCTGTTTTGTGATTTTCCAGCTGAAATACCTTTAGAAATAATAGTCGATTTAGTGTTTTTCCCTAAATGGATCATTTTTGTTCCGGTATCAGCCTGTTGGTAATTATTGGTAACAGCAATTGAATAAAATTCTCCTACCGAATTATCTCCTTTAAGTACACAAGAAGGATATTTCCAGGTTACAGCAGAACCTGTTTCAACCTGCGTCCAGGAAATTTTAGCGTTTGTTTCGCATAAACCTCTTTTGGTTACGAAGTTGTAAACTCCACCTTTTCCTTCTTTATTTCCAGGGAACCAGTTTTGAACTGTCGAATATTTGATTTCAGCATCATCCAAAGCGATTAATTCAACTACAGCAGCGTGTAATTGATTTTCGTCACGGCTTGGTGCTGTACATCCTTCAAGATAAGAAACGTAACTTCCTTCGTCAGCAATAACTAAAGTTCTTTCGAATTGTCCGGTTCCTGCCTGATTGATTCTGAAATAAGTTGAAAGTTCCATTGGGCAACGAACACCTTTTGGAATATAACAGAAACTTCCATCAGAGAAAACTGCTGAGTTTAATGCTGCGTAGAAGTTGTCTTTCTGAGGAACGACAGTACCTAAATATTTTTTAACTAATTCCGGATGTTCTTTGATAGCTTCAGAAATCGGGCAGAAAATAATTCCTTTTTCTCCAAGTGTTTTTTTGAAAGTCGTTGCAACAGAAACAGAATCGACAACAATATCCATAGCGACATTGTTCATCATTTTTTGTTCGTCTACAGAGATTCCTAACTTTTTGTACATTTCTAAAAGTTCAGGATCTACGTCATCTAAAGTTTTGTTTGGATCAACTTGTTTTGGAGCTGAGTAGTAAGAAATGGCCTGAAAGTCTGGCTTTTCATAACGAACATTTGCCCATTCCGGCTCGATCATTTCTTTCCAGGCACGGAAAGCCTCGATGCGCCATTCGGTCATCCATTCCGGTTCTTCTTTTTTAAGAGAAATAGCTCTTACAATTTCTTCGTTTAGACCAATAGGAAATGTTTCAGATTCTATATTGGTATAAAATCCGTACTCATATTCTTTGGTTTCCAGTTCGATTTTTAAATCGTCTTCGGTGTATTTGCTCATTGTTTTTTTATTGAAAGATTTCAAAATAGAAGGATTTAAATATTTAAAACCACTTCTGTAATTAAATCTTTAAATTTTGCAATTGTTTAATTGTTTATAGCGAAAATGATTCACCGCATCCGCAGGTTCTGCTTGCGTTTGGGTTGTTGAAAACAAATCCTTTTCCGTTTAATCCGCCAGAGAATTCTAAAATTGTTCCGGCTAAATAAAGAAATGATTTTTTTTCAACGGCTATTTGTATATCATTGTCTACGAATATTTTATCGTCATCTCCTTTGGTTTTGTCGAATTTTAAATCATAAGACAAACCAGAGCATCCACCGCTTTTTACTCCTACACGTACATAGTCATGTGCGGCATCAAAACCATCATCAGTCATTAGGTCGATGATTTTCTTTTTGGCTGTATCAGAAACTTTTATCATTTTTTATAGTATTTATCTTTTTCAACATTCCTTTTAAAAATAGTAATGAAATTATTACAATTAAAGTACTGTATGTCAATGTTGAAATGAAATTATCTGCAAAGATACGACTTAAAAACCTTTTTCCATAACGGTTCACATTATTATAACAAATGTTAAAATAGATATAAGTTATTTTGAGTTTTTTATTTTAAAATTTATAAGAATGGAACTAAAGATTTTTGACTGAATATATTTCTATAAGTTTAATAGTGTAGTTGAAATAAATAAAATTTAAAAACGGATAATAAATAAAAACCTTTCCTGAATATTTATTTATAAAATAACTAAAACCATCATTGCTATTGCTTCTCGCAAGTCACGGTTGTCTTCAAAAAAGTCAATTCTTTTTTTTATTTTGATATCAATTCCTAATCTAACAATATTAAAAACAATAAAACACTTCTAAAATAAGCAAGTAAGCGTAGTAAAATAAAAACCAAACCACTAAATTGCATTTGAATTCGAAATTTTAAAAAGCAAAAAATGAAACTTTATCCCATAGAATCAGGAAATTTTAAATTAGACGGAGGTGCCATGTTTGGCGTTGTGCCAAAAATAATCTGGAATAAAACCAACCCTGCAGATGCCAATAACCTTATTGATATTGCCGCACGCTGCCTGCTTATCGAAGATGGAAACCGCCTGATTTTAATTGATACCGGAATGGGAGATAAGCAGTCAGAGAAATTCTTTGGCTATTATTCGCTTTGGGGTTCACATTCTTTGGATAATTCTTTAGCAAAATATGGTTTTCACAGAGATGATATTACCGATGTTTTTATGACGCATCTGCATTTTGATCATTGTGGGGGGAGCGTAAAATGGAATTCAGATAAAACAGGATATGAACCTGCTTTTAGAAATGCAGGATACTGGACAAATAAAAATCATTGGGAATGGGCAATAAAACCAAACGCGCGCGAAAAAGCCTCTTTTTTAACAGAGAATATTTTGCCCATGCAGGAAAGCGGTCAGTTGAATTTTATTGAAAGACCGGAAAGTGATTTCGGTTTCTCAAAAGAATTAGGTTTTGATATTTACTACGTTGATGGTCACACCGAAAAACAAATGATTCCACATATACAATACAAGGATAAAACTATAGTTTTTTGTGCCGATTTATTGGCTACAGCAGGACACATTCCGCTCCCGTATGTTATGGGATATGACACGCGTCCTTTATTGACAATGCCGGAGAAATCAAAAATGTTAAATGCTGCTGCAGATCATAATCATTATCTATTTCTTGAACACGATGCTCATAACCAAATTATAACAGTTGAACATACTGAAAAAGGAGTTCGGCTAAAAGAAATTTTTACCTGTGAGGATATCTTATAAAAATTAAAACCATATTTCAGTCATTAGAAATATGGTTTTAATTTTATAATGGGTTTCTGTTTTATTGGACTAGAATTTTTTTAACAATAGTTGCTCCTTCATTTTCTAAATAAATGTAATAAATACCATTTTGTAATCCTGCTAAATTAATATTATTATTAGTGTTGTTTTTAGTAAACTTAGTTGTTGTAATTAGTTTTCCCAATGCATCATATACAGTTGCTTTTTCAAGAGGACTATTGTCAATGTGCAGTTCTCCTTTTACTGGGTTGGGATAAACAGCTATTTTTTCAAAACCTGCTTCTAATAGTCCTAATGTTGGACAAGTTAGGTTGTAAGTTGCTGCTGCATCTTTATACGTACTCCAGTTAGCATTTGAATAAGAAACATCGTCTACCTGAATACAATTTAAATTAGAATTGGATTTACAATTCATGTTTGTTAAAATAGTATTATTTCCGTTTTTTAAATTAAGACTTGCTAATTGGTTAGAATAGCAATGTAAATATGCTAAAGCTGCGTTTTTAGAAAGATCTAATGTAGTCAATGAATTAGAGTGGCAATCTAAACTTTTCAAAGCGATGTTTTTAGAAAGATCTAATGTCGTCAACGAACCGGAATAGCAATATAAAAGTTGAAGCGCAGTATTCATAGAAAGATCTAATGTCGTTAATGGACAGGACATACACTGTAAATATACCAAACCAGTGTTTTTAGAAATATCTAACGATGCTAATGGGTTTGAATAGCAGGTTAATTGTATCAAAGCGATATTTTTAGAAAGATCTAATGTTACTAATTGGTTATTAAAGCAAATTAAAACTTCTAAAGTGGTATTTTCAGATGTATTTAATGTTGCGAATTGATTATTATCGCACGTTAAATTTTTCAAAGTGATATTTTTAGTAATGTCTAATGTAGTCAATAAGTTATAACTACAAATTAAATCTGTCAAAGCGGTATTTTCAGAAAGATTTAATGTTGTCAATGAATTAGAATGACAATCTAAATTCTCTAAAGCGGTATTTTTAGAAAGATTTAATGATGTTAATTGGTTTGATCTGCAATACAAATATTTTAAAGCTGTATTGTTAGAAAGATCTAATGTCGTCAATGCGTTATAATGGCAATATAGATATTTTAAAGCAGTATTTTTAGAAAGATCTAATGTTGGTAACTGGTTATTATTGCAAATTAAGTTTGTTAAAGACACGAAATCCTGAATACCCGTCAAGTCAGTAATAGAACTATTTGAAATATCAATAGAACTTAATTTGTCAATGTTATCTGTTAGTACCTGATGATCAGGGCTACCGGAATCAATACCAAGAGCAATTAGTTTATTTTCAAAATTAATATCCGGGATATTAGTATATTGAGCGAAAGAAGATAAACTTATTACAAAAAAGAAAGAGAGTAATTTTATTTTCATAGGTTAAAATATTTTTTTAGGTGATACAAATGTATTGAATACTGCATATTTTCCTAATAATTTTTTAAGTAATAAAAATTGATAATCAGTTCTTTTTGTTAATTTACAACGATAAGATTCTTATAGTTGAGGAATTTAAGGGAACTAGTGTCTCTGAAAAATAAGTTTTTTTAATCTAATTTCCAGCCAAAGTAGTCTGAAAAATATAATCGTTTTTGAAGTATTTTCTTTTGGTTTGTTGTCATAGTATACACAAACGAAAGCTTGATGAAAAAATCTAAAGAGAGGTCATATTTTGTATCTAAGTTAAAATCTGTACAGAAGTATCTGGTGATTACCTACTGATTTTAAGAAAAAATATAAGACTAATTTTATTTATATATAGTCTATTTATTTGGATATCAGACTTTAAGAATAAGGTTAGAGGTAATATTTACAAGGAAAAACACATTCATAAAAAAATCCCGTTTTCATTATTTGAAACGGGATTTTTGGTTTTATGAATTGTAAACTATTCCACTATAACTTTTTTAACAGTGGCAGTATCCTTATTTATTAAGTACACAAAATAAACTCCTTTTGGCAATCCGGATAAGCTAATTGTATTATTAGAATCGCCTGAGTTCAAAGTAAAAGATTTTACCAATTGTCCTAATGTATTATAAACTGTTGCTTTTTCTAACGAAATATTTGCAATAGTAACTTCGTCTTTTGTTGGATTTGGATAGAGTGTTACTTTATCAAAAACAGAATCTTCAATTCCTAAAGAACAACTTGTAGAGTAAGTAGTTGAAGTCTCTTTAATCTTAGACCAGTTGGTGTTTGAAAAAGCAGCATCGTCTACTTTAATACAGGCAAGTTGATTGAGTCCAAGAAAAGAAGTAGCGTAGCTTGCAGCGTTTTTTCCGGTCACATTGAGTATAATCATGTTTGTATTATTTCCGTTTTGCAGATTCAAAAATACCAGAGGATTTGATACAACATATACAATTGTAAGTTTGCTGTTTTTAGATAAATCCAACGACGTAATTTGATTGGAAAACGCAATCAATCTCTCCAAAAGAAGATTATAAGAAAGATTCAGATTTGTTATTTGATTGTTACTGCAGTCTAAATTTGTCAGAGATGTGAAATTTTCAATACCCGATAAATCTGTGATGTTACTGTTTGAAAGGTCTAAAGAAGTAACAGCACTTATATCTGAACTGGAAATTTTGCCATTTAAACCATCGGTATCAATTCCTAAATCAATTAATTTTTGTTCAAAATGACTGTCTTTTAATGTTATATATTCTACAGTGCAATTGGTATTATAGGTTGCAGTTGCATCTTTAAAAGTGGCCCAATTAGTATTTGAATATTCTGCATCGTCAACCTGAATACAACTTAGATTTGGGTTTTCTGTAAAATTTACCGAATTTTCTAAAAGTAGGTTATTACCATTTTTAAGATTTAAACCCGTCAGGTTGTTTGAGCTTATATCAAGAACTTTAAGCAATGTGTTTTCAGAAACATCTAACGTAGAAAGTTTATTGTGTGAAATGTTAAGATAAGTTAATTTTTTATTTTTAGATACATTTAAAGTAGTTAAAATATTTCTCTCTGCATGTATTGCATATATAGAATCATTTTTAGTTAAATTGAGACTTGATAACTTGTTATTTGATATATGAAGATTGCCTAATTTTAAGTTCTTTTCTAAATTTAATAATGAAATTTTGTTATTAGCACAATTTAACTCTCTCAATGAGTCATTTTTAGAAAGATTAATAGTAGTCAAATTATTATTCGTACAATTGAAATACTTCAAATCTTCAAAATCTTCAATTCCTGTTAAATCAGAAATATTACTTGATGATACATTCAAAGATGTTTGAGATTGGATATTCTCTTTTAGAATTTTTCCGTCAGGAATCCCTTCATCAAAGCCCAATTCAATTAATTTGTTTTCAAAATTAAGATCAGGAATTAAGGTATATAAGATTGGTTTTGGGGCATTATATATTGCAGTAATTTCCTGTGATGTTAAAACACGATTCCAAATTCCGATATCATCTATAGAACCTTCAAAGAAATTATTTGATTTATTCTTTCCTATTCTAAAAAGATTTCCAAACCCATTAGTGTACAAATCAGCAGATCCACTTAACTTTAATTGATTATTTATATACAATGAAAAGGTGTTCGTTGGGTCATCAAAGACCATTGCAAAAAATGTCCATTCATTGTTAAAATAATCGTCCTGTGATGAAAAAGTTTTGGAGTCAAATTGTATGTCTAAATATCCTTTGCGATAAAAACTAATTTTAAACCAATAATTCGGGTCAGATACATTTCCATAGTTCAAAAGACAAAAATCAAGTTCTTCTGATACATATGGGATATCAGCTTTAAACCATCCCGTAATGGTTCGTGATCCTCCTTTCAAAGGATAGTTTTTTACATCGGCTTCGATATTACTGCTTGTTCCATTAAAATAATAAGCGCTCCTGCGCTGTCCAAATCTATCTTGGGTTTGTTCAACATCTACAGGAATTCCATGAGAACCATTTCCGCTGATATCATTTGCATTTCCATTAAATGGATAATAGGCAAGAAGGCCAGCCGAAGGGATATAATCCGGAATATCTGAAGATTGTGCATAAATAGAAAAATTGGCAAGTAAGAGAATAAAAAGTAGTTTTGTTTTCATAAATTTCATTAAGAGTTTCAGTTTGCAATGATACAAATTATAAGTCATTTCCTTATTTAATAAATGTTATATGTCCAGTTTATAATTGTTTAGGCTAATTTTAAAATATTTATTTCAGAAACAAAATTCATAACACAGTGTTAACAGTTAGTTTTTTGTAACAAAATATCATAATTTAGTCCCATCTTTAACTTATATTTTATAATTAGATACATGAACAATATAAAACCACTTAATTTATCTGCTTTTGCATTACTTGTTTTAGCAGGCTGCAGTGCCACTTTGCAGGCGCAGGTTTCAGCTTCAAAAGAATTTATAACTGCTCCCGCAGCTGTTGTTAAAAAAGCACCAGTTACTGAAAATGAACTAAAAAGATGGAGTCATCTTGATTTAATCAAAGATTCAATTCCTGGAATGAGTGTAGACAAAGCTTATGCTGAATTGCTTCAAGGAAAAACAGGTAAAAAAGTAATTGTTGGAGTTGTAGATTCAGGAGTTGACATCGAACACGAAGATTTAAAGGGAGTAATATGGACAAATCCAAAGGAAATTCCGGGCAATGGAATCGATGATGATAAAAATGGTTACATTGATGACATCAACGGATGGAATTTTCTGGGGGATGTTGTCAACGAAAACCTTGAAATGACCCGTATCGTTAAAAAAGTAGATGACGGTTCTGAGCAATATAAACAGGCTTTAGCGCAATACACAGAAAAATATGAAAAAGCGTTAAAAGATAAAGAGCAAGTAGATTTTTTACTGGATGTTCACAAAACCATACAAACAGCTTTAAATAAAAAAGAATACAAAAGCGAAGATTTAAATTCAATTACTTCAACTGATCCAAAGGTAGCCAGAAGCAAAATGGTAATGACACAGATTTTTACCAATGCAGGACCAACATTTAATCCGGAAACTGAATTGGAAGATTACAGAGAACATGTTTATGATGAATTGAATTTCAATTTAAATAAAGATTTTGACGGAAGAAAAGTTTTAGGTGATAATGCAGAAGATATAAAAAGCACTAAATACGGAAATAATATTGTATTTGGTCCGGATAAAGAAAAAGCATTACACGGAACCCATGTTGCCGGAATTATTGCACAGGTTCGTGGTAATAATTTAGGTGGAGACGGAGTTGCAAACAATGTTGAAATTCTGACTGTAAGAGCGGTTCCTGATGGAGACGAATATGATAAAGATATTGCTTTGGCAATTCGTTATGCGGTTGATAATGGTGCAAAAGTAATTAACGGAAGTTTCGGAAAAAGCTTCTCACCACATAAACAATGGGTGTATGATGCCATTAAATATGCAGCAAAAAAAGATGTATTGATTGTTCATGCAGCTGGTAACGATGGTTATAATATTGATGAGAAGCAAAACATTAATTATCCAAATGACTCTGAAGATAATGTTAAAGAATTTGCAGACAATCTAATTACAATTGGAGCTATTAATAAATCGTATGGTCAAAATGTAGTAGCCGGGTTTTCTAATTTTGGAAAATTAAATGTAGATGTTTTTGCTCCGGGTGAAGAAATTTATGCAACAGTCCCAAACAATAAATACAAATATTTGCAGGGAACTTCAATGGCATCTCCAAACGCTGCCGGTGTCGCTGCGCTAATTCGTTCCTATTATCCAAAGCTAAAAGCGGCTCAGGTTAAAAAGATTTTAATGGAATCCGGAGTGGCCCTTCCTGAAAAAGTGGTTTTAGGCGAAGAGAAACCAGAAGCAGTCTCTGCTACAGAATCATCAAAAACTGCTAAAATGGTTAATGCTTACAATGCTTTATTGATGGCTGAGAAAATGTCAAAAAAATAAATTTTATCGTTTTTAATAATCAAACTGCAAGTTTACAAGATCACTTTTGTAAACTTGTAGTTTTTTAAATAATATCGTAATGAAAAAAATTGCTCTTCTTTCTTTTTTGAGTTTTGGTTTAAATACAGCTTTTGCACAAAACACCCCATACTGGCAGCAGCATGCAGATTATAAAATGGAGGTTTCGATGGATGTAAAAAACTATCAATATAAAGGAAAACAGGAATTGGTTTATACGAATAACTCTGCAGATACTTTGCGAAAAGTATTTTATCATTTATTTCCAAATGCTTTTCAGCCGGGAAGTGAAATGGACGCCCGTTTGCATTTTATAAAAGATCCGGATGGGAGAATGGTAACAAAGACAAAAGGAACTGATGGAAAAGAAGTAAAACAAAGCCGAATAGAAAATCTGAAACCAAATGAAATTGGTTATTTAAAAATTACGAACTTTAAACAAGATGGCTCTGTTGCTCAGACAAGAGTTTCGGGAACAATCTTAGAAGTAACTTTGGTAAAACCAATTTTACCGAATTCTAAATCGACTTTTACGTTAGATTTTGACGGGCAGGTTCCGGTACAGGTTCGTCGTTCGGGAAGGAATAATTCTGAAGGAGTTGAGCTTTCCATGTCGCAATGGTATCCAAAATTAGCTGAATTTGATTTTGAAGGTTGGCATGCTGATCCTTACATTGCAAGGGAATTCCACGGTGTTTGGGGTAATTTTGATGTAAAAATCACCATTGATAAAGACTACACGATTGGTGGTTCAGGATATCTGCAGGATAAAAACTCAATTGGTCATGGCTACGAAGATGAAGGAGTAAAAGTGGTTTATCCTAAAAAAACAAAAACACTTACCTGGCATTTTATCGCGCCAAATGTTCATGATTTTACTTGGGCGGCTGACAAGGAATACACTCATGATATTGTAAAAGGGCCAAACGATGTTGATTTGCATTTCTTTTACAAAAACAATGAAAAAACCACTGCAAACTGGAAACAACTAGAACCTTTAATGGTAAAGGTGATGGATTACTACAATCAAAAAGTTGGATCATATCCGTACAAACAATACTCCTTTATTCAGGGTGGAGATGGCGGAATGGAATATGCCATGTGTACACTGATGTTAGGAAACGGAACTCTTGAGGGAATCCTCGGAACGGCAACTCACGAATTAGGACATTCCTGGTTTCAGCATATCCTGGCTTCAAATGAGTCAAAGCATCCGTGGATGGATGAAGGTTTTACAACCTATATCGAAGACAGTGCTTTGAATGAATTAGCGGGAGATAAAAAAGTCTCAAATCCATTTAAAGGTAATTATGCGGCTTATTACAGCTTAGTAAATTCAGGTAAAGAACAGCCTCAGACAACTCATGGTGACCGTTATGACGAAAATAGACCTTACAGTATTTCTTCTTATATCAAAGGAAGTATTTTCCTTTCGCAGTTGGAATATGTTATCGGAAAAGAGAATGTTGATGCTACTTTAAAGAGATATTTCAACGATTTTAAATTCAAACATCCAACTCCAAACGATATCAAAAGAACGGCTGAAAGAGTTTCAGGAGCAGAATTAGACTGGTATCTGACAGACTGGGCACAAACAACCAATACGATTGATTATGGAATTAAAGACGTTGCTGATAATTCAGGAAAAGCAATCGTTACTTTAGAAAGAATCGGAAGAATGCCAATGCCAATTGATTTAAAAGTGGATTACACAGACGGGACTTCCGAGACATTCTATATCCCATTGCGAATGATGAATTTCATTAAACCAAATCCGAATCCAAACGAAAAAAGAACTGTTTTAGAGGATTGGGCCTGGGCACAGCAAAACTATAGTTTTACAATTGACAAAAACAAAGCGTCAATCAAAAAAATCACTATAGATCCAAGTGGATTAATGGCTGATGTGAAAGCTGCTAATAATGTTTTTGAAGTAAAATAATCTTCAAGTTAGAATATAAAAAGTCCCGTTTAGAAATACTAAACGGGACTTTTATTTTAGGATAAGTCAAGTTAACCCAAATGCTCCAGCATATCTTTTGTCATCGATTCTAAATCAAACTTATGATTCCAGTTCCAGTCTTTTCTGGCATCAGAATCATCAATACTTGCTGGCCAGCTGTCCGCAATTTTCTGACGGAAATCCGGATTGTAAGTGATTTCAAATTCCGGAATGTGTTTTTTAATTTCAGCCGCAATTTCAGTTGGTGTGAAACTCATAGCAGCTAAATTATAAGAAGAGTGTATCTTGATTTCTTCAACAGGGGCCTTCATAATATTGATTGTGGCATCAATGGCATCATCCATATACATCATCGGCATTTTGGTTTCTGATGACAAAAAGCACTCATATTTTTTATCGGCAATAGCTTTATGAAAAATATCAACAGCATAATCTGTAGTTCCGCCTCCGGGAGGCGTTGACCAGCTGATTAAACCGGGATAACGGATACTGCGAACATCAACTCCGTAAATATTATGATAGTATTCGCACCATCTCTCGCCGGCTTGTTTACTGATTCCGTAAACCGTTGAAGGTTCCATAATCGTGTATTGAGGTGTATTTTCTTTTGGGGTTGTGGGACCAAAAACAGCAATGCTGGATGGCCAGAATATCTTCTGAATTTTTTTGGCTTTAGCCAGATTCAAAACATGAAATAAAGAGTTCATGTTCAAATCCCAGGCAAAAGCAGGATTTTTTTCGGCTGTTGCAGATAAAAGAGCGGCCATTAAATAAATGTCAGTAATGTGATGAACTTCTACCAGATGCTCAATTTGATTAAAATCCAAAGCATTAATTACTTCAAACGGACCTGAATTAACCACATCTGTATTTAATTTTCTGATATCAGAAGCAATCACATTTTCTGTTCCGTATATTTTACGCAGTTTCAAAGTCAGTTCTGTCCCAATTTGACCACAAGCACCAATAATTAATATTTTTGGATTCATTTAAATAGATTTAAAGAGCAAATATAGTTTATTCGTAAATAATGGTTCTTTTTATAATGTTAAATTATGGATTTAACAACAAATATTATCAATTTTTGTTTAATTCGTTTCAATGCAGTTTCATTAAGCTTAGATAAAATGGTTGTAAATCAAAATTCATAATTATAAATTTACTTGTAACTTTGTAGCTTAATGTTTTACAACGTTGAAATCGCCATTAACAAAAGTTTACTCAGGCAGTAATAAATGAAAGGTGATATCATATAGGGGCATTGAAAAATAAATTTAAAATATATGAAATACAAAATAGCTCTTGTTCTGTTTTTAGTTTTTATACTGAACTCCTGTCAGGATGAAAATGAAAAACGTCTTGCAGAAAACAAAAAAGAAGCAAAAAAGAAAGAAATCATTTTTAATAATATAAATAAAGAATGGTCATTTATTGACGAACCAATCAATGAAATCTCAGAGAAAAATGCAACTGACTGGAAAGAGTGGGGAGAATTTTTAAAAGAGCTGGGTGGAAAACCAAGAAAAACGATTGGGGCATTTCAAAAAAAATCTGCTGCTATTGCAAAAAAGGCAATGGCATTAAACAATAATATTCCTGCACAATTCAATCAGCCTCAAATCAGAAGCCGAATTTCTATTTTGATTACTAAAGTAAAAATGATGGATTTATTCATTCACTTGCAAAAAATTCCGGATGATAAAGTTACTTTTTTAATTGGTGAAATCAATAAAGAATTAGTTTCATTACAAAGACAAATGGATAAAATTGTCGAAAAAAGCAAAATTCCGCAAGAAGAAGGGGAGTCCGATTTTTTAAGAATGTTAGATACTGCCCGGGCAATCCCGAATTCGATGCCACCAATAGATCAAAATTTACCTAAAGTTGAGTAAAAACGCCTTATATACCACCTATGATAATCTGCCAAAAGCTGAGCAGATTGCAACAAGTTTACTGGAAGGGAATCAGATAAAAATGAACATCAGCGGATTGTTAGGATCTGCAGTCTCATTTATAATCCGGTCTGTCTTCAAAAAAACCGAACTGCCTTTTTTAATTGTTTTAGACAATAAAGAAGAAGCCGCGTATTATCTAAACGATCTGGAACAAATGATTGGTGAAGAGGATGTCTTGTTTTATCCTGCCTCATTCCGTCGTCCGTATCAGGTTGATGAAACTGATAATGCGAATGTTTTGCTTCGTGCTGAGGTTTTAAATAGAATTAATTCCCGTAAAAAACCAGCTGTAATTGTTACGTATCCGGAGGCACTTTTTGAAAAAGTGGTTACTAGAAGAGAACTCGATAAAAACACTTTAAAAGTAGCTTTAAATGA
Organism: Flavobacterium gyeonganense; assembly: GCF_029625295.1. Classification (NCBI taxonomy): domain Bacteria; kingdom Pseudomonadati; phylum Bacteroidota; class Flavobacteriia; order Flavobacteriales; family Flavobacteriaceae; genus Flavobacterium; species Flavobacterium gyeonganense. Next base: position 2,373,473 of record NZ_CP121112.1, read on the forward strand.
TAAAATTTCGATAGATTTTATCAACGAAGTTTTGTTCGAATACGAATTCAAAAGAGTAGATTTTATTACAGAACCCGGAGAATTTTCGGTTCGTGGGGGAATTGTCGATGTATTTTCTTTTTCAAATGATCATCCATACAGAATCGAATTTTTTGGAAACGAAGTAGACAGCATCAGAACTTTTGATGTTGAAACACAGTTATCGGTTGAAACGCATAAAAAAATCACGATTATCCCGAATGTCGAAAACAAACTTTTTCAGGAAAATCGCGAAAGCTTTTTAGATTACATTGCAGAAAAAACCGTTCTTTTTATCCAAAATACAGACGGCCTTTTCAGTCAGTTAGACAAACAATTCGCAAGGGCAGAAGAAGCTTTTGAGAAATTGTCGAAAGAAATAAAACATGCTACACCAGAACAATTGTTTTTGAATCAGGCGTCGTTTATAAAAAGATCTTTGGACTTTTCTGTTATAGAATTGGCTTCAAGACCCGTTTATAAAACGACTAAAAAGTTCGAATTTCATATTCAGCCTCAGCCTTCGTTCAACAAACAATTTGATTTATTGCTGAATAATTTAAGCGAAAATCATTTTAACGGATATATCAATTATTTGTTTTGTTCGAATGATACACAGGCAAAACGTTTTCACGATATTTTTGAAAGTTTAGATGAAGCCAATTCAGAAAATATCCGCAAGCAATATCATACTATTGTACTGCCTTTATACCAAGGTTTTATTGATGAAGAAAACCAGATTACGGCTTATACTGATCATCAGATTTTTGAGCGTTATCATAAATTCAATATCAAAAATGGTTATTCTAAAAAGCAGAATATCACTTTAAAAGAATTAACCGCACTTTCTGTAGGCGATTATGTAACGCATATCGATCACGGAATCGGGAAATTTGGCGGATTGCAAAAAATCCAGGTCGAAGGCAAAACTCAGGAAGCCATAAAATTGGTTTATGCTGATAACGATATTGTGTATGTGAGCATTCACTCGCTTCATAAAATCTCAAAATACAACGGAAAAGACGGAACGCCTCCAAAAATCTATAAACTTGGATCCAACGCTTGGAAGGTTTTAAAACAGAAAACCAAAGCGCGCGTCAAACATATTGCATTCAACTTGATTCAGTTGTATGCGAAACGCCGATTAGAAAAAGGTTTTCAGTTTGCGCCAGACAGTTATTTACAAAACGAATTAGAAAGTTCGTTTATTTATGAAGATACACCAGACCAAATGAAATCGACGGCAGAAGTGAAAGCCGATATGGAAAGCGATCGTCCAATGGATCGTTTGGTTTGTGGTGACGTTGGTTTCGGTAAAACGGAAGTTGCAATTCGTGCTGCTTTTAAAGCGGTTGACAACAGCAAACAAGTAGCAGTTTTGGTTCCGACCACCATTTTGGCGTATCAGCATTTCAGGACTTTTTCAGAACGCTTAAAAGATATGCCTGTTACGATTGGGTACTTGAACCGTTTCAGAACTGCCAAACAAAAAGCCCAGACTTTAAAAGATTTAGCCGAAGGAAAACTGGATATTGTTATTGGAACACACCAATTAGTGAACAAAAATGTCGTTTTTAAAGACTTAGGTTTATTGATTGTCGATGAGGAACAAAAGTTTGGTGTAAACGTAAAAGATAAATTAAAAACGATTGCTGCGAATGTGGATACGCTGACCTTAACGGCAACGCCAATTCCGAGAACGCTTCAGTTTTCATTAATGGCAGCGCGAGATTTATCGGTAATTACAACGCCTCCGCCAAATCGTTATCCGATAGAAACGAATGTAGTTGGATTTAATGAAGAAATTATCCGCGATGCAATTTCGTATGAAATTCAAAGAAACGGACAGGTTTTCTTTATCAATAACCGAATCGAAAATATCAAAGAAGTGGCAGGAATGATTCAGCGTTTGGTGCCAAATGCAAGAGTCGGAATTGGCCATGGACAAATGGAAGGCGCCAAACTAGAGGAATTGATGTTAGGTTTCATGAACGGCGATTTTGATGTTTTAGTCGCAACAACCATCATCGAAAGTGGTTTGGACGTTCCAAATGCCAATACGATTTTCATCAACAATGCCAATAATTTTGGATTGTCAGATCTGCACCAAATGCGTGGTCGAGTAGGTCGAAGCAACAAAAAAGCATTCTGTTACTTCATCTGCCCGCCGTATTCATCCATGACCGAAGATGCCAGAAAACGTATTCAGGCGTTGGAGCAGTTCAGCGAACTCGGAAGCGGTTTTAACATCGCAATGAAAGATTTGGAGATTCGTGGAGCAGGAGATTTATTAGGAGGCGAACAAAGCGGTTTCATCAACGAAATTGGTTTTGATACGTACCAAAAAATCATGAACGAAGCCATCGAGGAATTAAAAGAAAACGAATTCAAGGATTTGTACCCGGAAGAAAATGATATTGATACGAAAGAATACGTCAAAGACATTCAGATCGATGCCGATTTCGAGTTGTTATTCCCGGATGAATATATCAATAACGTCTCAGAGCGTTTGGTTTTATACAACGAATTGGGCGCTATAAAAGATGAAGCCGGATTACAGGAATACGAGAAGAAATTAATCGATCGCTTTGGACCATTGCCAAAACCCGCCGTTGCTTTATTGAACAGTATCCGAATTAAATGGATTGCAACCAGAGTCGGAATTGAGAAATTAGTCCTTAAACAAGGCAAAATGATTGGCTATTTTGTATCCGATCAGCAATCAGATTATTATCAATCTGCTAAGTTTAGGAACGTATTGAATTTTGTTCAAAAACAGAGCTCACTCTGCAAAATGAAAGAGAAACAAACCGTCAACGGATTACGTTTGCTATTGACTTTTGATAATGTGAAATCAATAAAACGGGCTTTGGAATTAATGGAGCTGTTTGAAGAATAGTTGTTTTTTTAGGAGCAGATAATTTCGTTTCAACATAACATCAGTCCCGCTATTCCTTACAACCTTTTGTGACGAACCCCGGCACAAAAGGGTTTTCAGTCCTATCGGGGCTAGGTTAGAAGTATAGTGATTTTCAAAAACAAAAAAAATCACCCGGGGGAAGGTGATTTAATTGGTCAATTGGTTTTTTGGTTTAGATAGTTCATCATGAACCCAAAATGCTTGCATCTATTGCATGCTGGCTTTTTGTTTTCTGATAATATTTATAGATATGCAGAGTCATTATGATTTATCTCAAGAACTCATGCGTTTCTTTCCTGATATTTAAAACTTGTTTTTTGTTTGTAATTTTCAATTCACTTTTAACGGAATGTATTATGTAATACGTTTCGGTACGGCAAATATATAAAAATATTTTTCGCAATGATTGATATATAAAAAAACTTATTTTATTTTTTTTTATACTTAAATTTTTAATAATGAAAATAAGTACCTCGTTTATTGAGATATTTTAAATACAAATAATTTAATTTTATTAGTCCCTGAAACGATTTTTATTAGGAATTAAATAAAAATTTGAATTTTATGAAAAACATTTGATCAATTTTGATAACTCAGATTAGCTGTTCTTCTTTAAATTTGTAGTATGTTTGAAACTCCAGTTTATCGAAAAATAATCCACATTGATATGGATGCTTTTTATGCTTCGGTAGAGCAAATGGATAATCCTGTTTTACGGGGAAAACCTATTGCAGTTGGAGGCTCAGAGAATAGAGGTGTCGTTTCGGCAGCAAGTTATGAGGCGAGAAAATTTGGTGTCAGAAGTGCTATAAGTGGTGTTTTAGCCAAGAAATATTGTCCCGAAATCATATTTGTCCGGCCTCGTTTTGACCGTTACAAAGAAATTTCGTCTAAGATCCATAAGATTTTTCATGAATACACAGATATGGTTGAGCCGCTTTCGCTTGATGAGGCTTATCTTGATGTGACCCAAAATAAAAAAGGAAATCCAAGCGCGTCTTTATTAGCTCAGGAAATCCGATTAAGAATTTTAAATGAAGTTGGGCTGACAGCTTCTGCAGGCATTTCTATAAATAAATTTGTAGCTAAAATTGCCAGTGATTACAATAAACCCAATGGCCAGAAGACGGTAAATCCGGATGAGGTAATTCCGTTTTTAGAAGAACTGCCGATCAGAAAATTTTATGGAGTTGGAAAAGTGACGACAGAAAAAATGTACCAATTGGGTATTTTTACAGGATTAGATTTAAAAAACAAATCGCTTGATTTTTTAGAAAAGCACTTTGGTAAATCAGGTAAGTTTTATTTTTACGTTGTCAGAGGGATACATAATAGCGAAGTAAAACCTTCACGAAATACTAAATCGGTTGCATCAGAACATACTTTTGATGTTAATCTGACATCAGAAATTTTTATGCTGGAACAACTTGAAAAAATAGCTGTTTCGTTGGAAAAGCGACTAAAAAGATACAATGTTTCAGGAAAGACGGTCACTCTTAAAATTAAATATAGCGATTTCACGCAACAAACCAGAAGCAAAACGTTACCTTATTTTATTTCTGATAAAAGCTTAATTATGGAAACTGTTGAAGAACTGCTATATCAGGAACGAATGAAAGATTCTGTCCGATTATTGGGGATTTCCTTGAGTAACCTCAATACAGAACAAAAAAAAGAGGTAGTTGTACAGTTAAAATTTGCATTTTAAAATGAATTTAAACTTGTTAAATATACAAAAAGAGTGTGTTTAAAAATATTTTCGGCTAATTTTGAATATAAATTGTTTTTATGAATTCTGTAAATGGCCATATAAAAATTTTCGATGAGTCCGAAGCAGGCTTAAATTGCAATTCAGTTCCGATACTTTGCTGGGATTTTCATTATGAATCCATAAATGAACTGAAAACATTTTCTTCCGACTTAAAAAGAATCAAAAACATTTCCCATAAATTTAAATGGGACATATCTCACATAGATATTAACCAACGGTTGAAAGATGAAGCTGTGTTGATTACAGATTCGGAACAAAAAATAATTTTTGCTTCTGAGGGAATTAATAAAATGACGGGATATACGGAAAAAGAAATCCTGGGGAAATATCCAAAAATGTTTCAGGGGCCTATGACTTCTCTTTCGGTTTTAAAAGAAATTAAAATTGCAATCGAAAAACAAATTCCTTTCAAAAAAACAATTTTAAATTATAAAAAGAATGGTGAAACCTATAATTGTACCATTCATGGTTTTCCTGTTTTTAACCTGAAAGGGAATTTATCACATTTTATAGCTTTTGAAAAAGAAGCAGCATAAAAAAAGCCTTTTTGAACTTCAAAAAGGCTTTTAAATTATTGGGAAAAATTTAATCTCTGCTTGCAAATTTTGATAATAATCTAAGGAATTCAATGTACAACCAAACTAAGGTAATCATCAATCCCATAGCGCCGTACCATTCCATAAATTTTGGCATTCTTTGCTGTGCACCTTTTTCAATTTGGTCAAAATCCAAAAATAGGTTTAGTGCAGCAACAATGATTACAAAAACACTAATTCCGATACTCATCAATGAATTTCCATGATGAACAGGCGTGTAGTCTGTAAACATAGAAACAATCCAGGATATTAAATAGTAAGTCGCAATTGCCAGCGTAGCAGCAATAACTACTGATCTGAATTGTTCATTTACTTTTACAATCTTAAATTTATATAATCCCAGACAAACTAAAAAAGTGACTAAAGTTGCTCCAACAGCATTAATTACGATTCCAGGAAATCTAGCTTCGAAAATGGCAGAAATGCCTCCGATAAACAAGCCTTCAAACAAAGCATAACCTGGAGCTAAATAAGGAGAAGCTTGTGGCTTGAATGCTGAAATTAAAACTAAAACAAAGGCAACAATAGCACCACCAATAGCCGGCAGCATGGCGTTCATTCCGTTAAATGCCATCCACCAAGTCAGCATTGCTCCGGCACATAACAATAAGAATAAAATAGCTGTTTTATTGATAGTTCCGGATATAGTCATATCCTGATTGTAATCAATAATTTGTGCGTGATGCACTTCTTCGGCTTTTGAAACAGCGTTTGAAGAAAAACGTTTGTCGCTTAAAAATGGATTTTTCGAATTAAAGTTCATATTTCTAATACATTTATTTGTACTCAAATATAAGTAGTTTTTTCGATGTTCAATTGTTTCTGCAAATTTTTTAACATGATTTTTTCTTCTGAATAAATTCATCTTAAAACTAAAAATCCATCCTTGTGGGGATGGATTTGATGTATTTAAATTAAAGGTTTTTAATTCAATAAATCTAAAACGAATGAAGGAAATAAACCTAAAATTATATTCAAAGAAATTGACACAATTGCCACTGCATAAATAAGAAATGGTTTTCCGGTACGCTCCTGATTCGGTTCTTTTGAATACATAGCCAATATCAATTTGAAATAATAACCAACACTAATGATAGAATTGATAACAGCAACTATCACTAAGATAATATGACCAGACTGAATCGTCTGATTAAACAAAAACAGTTTGGCAAAAAAACCTGAGAAAATTGGAATCCCGGCCATAGATAATAAGGAGCCGGTTAATATTGCAGCCAATAACGGATTTGTTTTTCCTAAACCGTGAAAGTTGGTAATATCTTCGTTGTCCTGATTTTTACATACATATAAAATTACACTAAAAGCAGCAATCCCAGCCAAAGCATAAGCCGCAGTATAGTACAATAAAACTCCTGCAGAAGTAGCTACAGTTAAGAAAGTCATTAGCATAAAACCGGCATGAGAAATTCCTGAGAAAGCCAGCATACGCTTTACATTTACCTGACGCAATGCCATAATGTTACCAACAGTCATCGAAGCAATTGAAATAATTACGATGATATTCTCGAAAGTGTTTAAATGGTCCTGATTTTCTAAAGACGGTATTAAATTTAAACCTGAAATTAATTTGAATAAAGTTGCAATCGCTACCACTTTTGCTAAAGTACTCATTAATGCTGTGGTTAATGCAGGTGAACCTTCGTAAACATCCGGAGCCCAAAAATGAAAAGGAACTGCGGCTATCTTAAATAACATTCCGATGGTTACCAAAATCATTCCGATAGGGAACCAGATTGGCAATTCGGCAGACAAGGAATATTCACTGATTTCAACTACGTCAAAACTTCCCATAGCACCGTAAATCAAACAAATTCCGAATAAGATGATTCCTGATGCGAATGATCCCATCAAAAAGTATTTCATACCGGCTTCGTTACTTTTCAGATTCAAACGATCACTTGCAGCAAGAACATAAAGTGCAATAGACAAAATTTCAATTCCAAGGAAAAACATCGCCAAGTTTCCAAATGAAACCATAGCAACGGCACCTGCTAATAAAAATATTTTTATGGCAATAAAATCAGAAATTTTTGTCTGATGGTTTTCATAAAAATTATGGCTTAACGCTACAAGAAAAATAGTTAAGATGATAAACAATGATGAAAAAGCAGTAGAAAATTTACTTACTGTTATCATGTTGTAGTAGTAACTTTCTGTTGATCCAAATTCATAAAAATTAAGCGCCAATACACCCAATAAACCTAAAATGGTAAACGGAACGATGCCCTTTCTAAAATTTAGAATTTCAAACAATAGGCAGAAAACACCTAATCCTGTTATAGCTATTAATGTATTCATTTTTGTTTTTTTGATTTAGGAAATCTAAAACTCCCCTAATTTATTTTTATTTAAAATATTAATTTTTATTGATAACGTTTAAAATCGTTTCTAAACTTGGTGTAATCAGATCTGTAATAGGTTTTGGATAGAAGCCAAATAATAATAAAACAGCAATGATTACAGCAAATGAAATTCCTTCGTTAAGTGTAACATCTGCAAAAGTCTTAGAATTGGTTTCGCCTAACATAACATGCTGGAACATTCTTAGCATATAGTAAGCTCCTAAAATAATTGTGGTTCCTCCAAGAAGAGCAAACCAGATATTAACTTGGGAAAGACTATATAAAACTGTAAATTCCCCAACAAAGTTAAATGTACCAGGCAAAGCAACAGATGCTAAGACTAAAATCAAAAACATGGAGGTAAGTTTAGGGGATTGCGTACGGATTCCACCCAATTTAGAAATTTCTCTGGTTTCAAATCTTCTGAAAACAACTTCAGCAGCAAAGAATAATCCAACAACTACAAAACCGTGAGCGATCATTTGTAAAACCGCACCTCTTAAACCATCAAGAGTTAAAGTGTATGATCCAGCTGCAATTAAACCAACGTGTGCAAGAGACGAATAAGCTAATAATTTTTTCAAGTCATTTTGTCTTAACGCTACGATAGACCCGTAGATTACACCAGCAATTCCTAAAGCAATAAAGATGTACATGTATTCTTTAGCAGCAAGCGGTGCAATTGGTAACTGCCATCTGATAACACTATAAAGTCCCATTTTTAGCATGATACCAGATAAAAGCATTGTTCCAACAGTTGGTGCTTTTTGGTACACATTTGCCTGCCAGGTATGGAAAGGAATAATTGGAATTTTAATAGCATAGGCTAAGAAGAAAGCCAAGAAAATCCAAAATTGCTCACAAGCAGATAATTGTACTTTATATAAATCTTCGATTAAGAAACTTCCGTTTGCTTTTTGAGATAAATAAATAAATGCAGTTAACATGAATAATGAACCAGCAAGCGTGTAAATAAAGAATTTAACCACTGCTTTTCTGCGTTCTTCAGCATCACCATTACCCCAGATCAAAGCAATAAAGTAGATTGGAATAAGTGCTAACTCCCAGAAAATATAATATAAAAGTCCATCAGAAGCTAAGAAAGTTCCTGTCATAGCAAATGCCATGAAAAGAATTAATCCGTAGAAAGCTTTTGAATTTCTGTATTCATTTCCAAAAGAAGAAAATATAATAATAGGAGTAAGAGCGACAGTAAGTAAAACCATTGCCAAACCTAATCCGTCAGCGTTTAAAGCGAAAGAAATTTTAGGCTGTGTGATCCAGCTGTTGATTACGCTGATATTTTCGCCAGCATTATAATTATTCAATAATACAATTGAACATCCTAAAGCAGCTAAGCTGAAAAGCAAAGCAACTTTTGAAGCTAGTTTGTCACCAGAAAAATAAGTGGCAAAGGCACCAATTAAGAGTATGATTAATATAGTAGAAACGTTCATAGTTATAATATTATTGAGCTAAAAATATATAGGAAATAATGGCACACATTCCTAAAACAAAAACAAACAGATATAATCCGATACTTCCCGATTGTAATCTCTTTCCTTGAAAAGCAATTTCATTCGCAGCTTTACCCAATCCAAAAACAAGAGCAGATAAACCAGTTTCGATATAATCTCTAAAGAATTTAGACAAAGTATTAATTGGTTTTACAAAAATTGCCTCGTAGATTTCGTCTACATAATATTTGTTATATAAAACTTTGCTTAAACCTGTAATGTTTTCGTCAGATTCTGGAACATTATCCTGTTTAAAGTATTTAATGTAAGCAATCAAGATTCCTAATAATCCTCCAACAACTGCAACACCCATTAAAGTGTATTCTGTTGGTCCTAAATGATGTTCTTCGCCAGCTGTTTTTGCAAAAAGAGGGGCAAGGTATTCGTTTAACCAGCTGTTTCCTGGTAAACTAATTAATCCTCCGAAAGTTGCCAAAATAGCCAAGATGATAAGCGGAATAGTAATTAATGAACCACTTTCGTGTAAATGATGTTTTTGCTCTTCTGTTCCTCTAAATTCTTTGAAGAAAGTCAAGAACATTAAACGGAACATATAGAAAGCTGTCATGATTGAAGCAACAGATCCAATAACGTATAATGGAATACTGTGGTGGAAAGCTGTCATTAAAATTTCGTCTTTAGAGAAGAACCCTGAGAAAAACGGAACTCCAGAAATTGCTAATGAAGATATCAACATTGTCCAGAACGTAATTGGCATTGCTTTACGCAATCCACCCATATTACGCATATCCTGCTCACCATGTAAACCGTGAATAACAGATCCTGATCCTAAGAATAAACAAGCTTTAAAGAAAGCATGAGTAATTACGTGGAAAACAGCTACTTCATAAGCTCCAAAACCTAATGCTAAGAACATTAAACCTAATTGTGAAACCGTAGAGTAAGCCAAAACTTTTTTGATATCGGTTTGAACTAATCCAATTGTAGCAGCAACTAATGAAGTGATTGCTCCAATGATTGCGATTACGCTTTGAACGTCTGTTGCAAGGTCAAAAACAAAGTTTAATCTCGTTACCATAAAGATACCTGCAGTTACCATTGTAGCCGCGTGGATTAATGCAGAAACTGGAGTTGGTCCGGCCATTGCATCAGGTAACCAGGTATATAACGGAATTTGAGCAGATTTACCACAAGCTCCAATAAATAAGCATAATGCCGCTAAAGAAAGTAATGGCAAATTTAAGTTTGAAGATCCCGCAATTGCCGTTTGTAAAGTGGCATAATCTAATGTAGAAAACATTGATCCAATAATGAACATACCAATCAAAAGACCTAAATCTCCAATTCTGTTCATAATGAAAGCTTTTTTCGCGGCATCGTTGTAATCCTGGTTTTTATGCCAGAATCCAATTAACAGGTAAGAACAAAGTCCAACACCTTCCCATCCGATAAACAGCACTAATAAGTTGCTTCCAATTACAAGTGTAATCATAAAGAAAACGAACAAATTCAAATAAGAAAAGAATTTGTGCATATTTTCGTCATCATGCATGTAACTGATAGAGTATAAGTGAATCAAAGATCCGATTCCGGTTACGAACAATAACCAAAGAACAGATAACTGATCTAATAGAAATCCAAGATTGATTTTTAAATTACTAATCTGAATCCAGTCAAATAAAGTAACTTCTATCGCTTTTCCGGTTGACGTAATTTGATTAAAAAGTACAAGGGTAACGATAAAAGAAATAGCTACAGCCACAGTTCCGATTGCTCCTGAAACTGCCTTGCCTAAGTTTTTTCCAAAGAAAACATTAATTAAAAATCCTAAAAAAGGCGTAAGTACTAATAGTAAAGCTAAATTGGTATCCATTTCTATTTATCCTTTTAAATTTTTTAAATTATCGATACTAATCGAACCTAAATTTCTAAAGATCGAAACTAAAATAGCCAATCCTACAGCAACTTCAGCCGCTGCAACTGCCATCGAAAAGAACACAAAAACCTGTCCTTGTGCATCCTGATGGTATGTTGAAAAAGCCACAAATAAAAGGTTTACTGCATTTAGCATGATTTCGATAGACATGAAAACGATAATAGCATTTCGTCTGTACAATACACCAAAAATACCAATACAAAAAAGTACAACACTTAAAAAGATGTAGTTTTCTATACCTATTTGATTTAATATATTACCCATTATTTATTTAATTTTTCTTTTTTAGACAATAATACTGTTCCAATCATTGCCACTAAAAGCAAAATAGAGGCAAATTCAAACGGAACCATATATTCGTTCAGCAATATTTTACCTAAAACTTTAATCGATTGGAAATCCTCTCCTGATGAGTCGTATTCACCAACAATTGGTTTAGAGTTAATGAAAATAGTAATTAATACGATGCAGATTAAACAGAACGAAACAATCGCACCCAAACGGGTAATCCTTGGTTTGTGGACCTGATGACGCTCATTTAGGTTCATCAACATGATTGTAAAAAGGAACAGAATCATAATTGCCCCCGAATAGACTATAATATGTACTATAGCTAAAAACTGGGCATTTAGCAACAAATAATGACCTGCAATCGAGAAGAAACAAATCACTAAATAAATAGCGCTATGAATTGGGTTTCGGCTAAAAATGGTCAAAAAGGCAGTAATTACCGTTATAAACGCTAAGAAACAAAATATTACTTGTACAGTAGTTGCGTGAGCAAAATCAGGAATATGTATCATTTAGTTAGCATTATTAAGTTGAGCATTTTTCATCGCCATTTCCAACGGCATCACTAATCTGTCTTTTCCAAAAATGAAATCTTCTCTTTCATAACTAGAAGGAACCAACACTTTTGAAGTCGTCAAATAAATGGCATCTTTTGGACAAGCTTCTTCACAAAGTCCACAAAAAATACAACGAAGCATATTGATTTCGTAGATTTCAGCATATTTTTCCTCTCTGTACAAATGCTTTTCATCAGCTTTACGCTCGGCTGCCTTCATTGTAATGGCTTCAGCAGGACACGATAAAGCACACAGACCACAGGCAGTACAGTTTTCACGGCCTTGTTCGTCACGTTTCAGCATATGTTGGCCACGATAAACCGGACTCATTTCACGAACCTGTTCAGGGTAATGAATGGTAGCTTTTTTCTTGAAAAAGTGTTTAATAGTAATAAATAAACCTTTTACAATCGCCACAAGATACAATCGCTCCCAAAAAGTCATCTCTTTGTTAGAGACCACTTTTTTTCTACCCGATAATGATATAGTTTCTATTGACATTTAAAGTATAATTTGTGATTCAATTTGATAATTAGACCAAATCCAATCTATTTCGTTTTTTATTTAGTAGCTTCCCGATAGCTATCGGGACTGCTTTATCCGCTATATCTTTTATGGTGAACCCCACCATAAAAGGATGCCGCTGCTATCAGGGCTAGGGCATTACGGTTGTTAGAATCCTAAGAAGGCAGCCAGATCGTGTCTTAAAATTACAATTCCCGTCACAATAATATTTGCAATTGAAAGCGGAATCAAAATTCGCCATCCCAAATTCATTAACTGGTCATATCTAAATCTCGGAATCGTCCAGCGAACCCACATATAGAAAAAGATCCAGAAACATATTTTGGCAAACAAAACGGCTATTCCTAAAATGTTAGCTGCGTTAACACCAACATTTTCTACCATCCACTGCATTCCCGGATAATTGTACCCTCCAAAGAACAATACTGAAATAATAGTAGCCGAGATAAACATATTCGCATATTCAGCAAATAAATAGAATCCCATTTTCATGGATGAATATTCGGTATGGTAACCACCTATCAACTCAGATTCACATTCTGCTAAGTCAAAAGGCGTTCTGTTGGTTTCTGCAAAAGCACAGATAAGGAAAATAAGGAAGGATAAAGGCTGGTAAAAAACATTCCAGTTCATTCCTGCCTGCTGCTCAGAGATTTCTTTTAAGCTTAAAGTTCCGGTCATCATCAACAAAGCAATCATGGATAATCCCATCGCAACTTCATACGAAACCATTTGAGATGCTGCACGAACCGCTCCCATCAAAGAGAACTTATTGTTTGAAGCCCAGCCACCAATCATGATTCCGTAAACCCCAACAGAAACAACTCCGAAAAAATATAATAAAGCAATGTTGATATCGGTAGCTTGTAATAAAATATCTCTTCCAAATAAATGCAATCTGTCTCCCCACGGAATTACCGCACTGGTCATCAAAGCTGTACTCATGGCAATTGCCGGTCCTACAACAAATAAAAATCGGTTTGGTGTATTTGGGAAAAATTCTTCTTTCGAGAATAATTTCAAACCATCGGCAAGAGGCTGCAATAAACCTCCCCAACCCGCACGGTTTGGACCCACACGATCCTGAAGAAAAGCAGCAACTTTACGCTCAGCCCAGGTAGAATACATCGCCATAATCATAGTTATGGCAAAAACCACAACAATAACAACACTTTTTTCTATAATAAATGCACTATCTACCATTGTTAAGAATTTTTGTCGTTAGTGTTTAACGGAATTTCAGCCATACTGATTTTTTTACGGTCAATATCTCTTCCTAAAAGAATATTCTTTTCGGTATCGATTTGTACTTTCTCTAATTTTTGAGTGTAGTTATTTTGGTTGATCACAGAATCTTTTTCAAATTCTCTTGGTCCTTCAATCACCCAGTCATTTACATTTTTATGGTCAAAACGACAGCTGTTGCAGATAAACTCTTCTACTTCATGATACTCGTCTTTACGACCTGTTACACGCTGAATTTCTCCTCCAAACATCCAAACGGTAGTTTTACCGCAGCATCCGGGAGTAGTACATTCTCTGTGCGCATTATAAGGCTTGTTGAACCAAACTCTTGATTTGAAACGGAAAGTTTTATCAGTTAATGCTCCAACAGGACAAACATCAATCATGTTTCCTGAGAATTCATTGTCGATAGCTTTTGAGATTCCAGTAGAAATATTTGCGTGATCTCCACGATCTAATACGCCGTGAACTCTGTTGTCTGTCAATTGATCTGCAACTTGTACACATCTTTGACATAAGATACAACGGTTCATATGCAGTTGAATATTCGGACCGATATCTTCCGGTTCAAATGTTCTTTTTTCTTCAATATAACGTGATTTTGGATTTCCGTGTTCGAAACTTAAATTCTGCAAATCACATTCTCCCGCCTGATCACAAATAGGGCAGTCTAAAGGGTGATTAATCAATAAAAATTCAGTTACAGATTTGCGGGCTTCAGTAACTCTGTCAGAAGATTTGCTGTTTACTTCCATTCCGTCCATGCAGCCAGTTACACAAGATGCCATTAATTTCGGCATTGGTCTTGGATCCGCTTCACTTCCTTTTGAAACTTCAACTAAACAACAACGGCATTTTCCGCCGCTCCCTTTTAATTTGGAGTAATAACACATGGCTGGCGGAACTAAATCTCCTCCAATCATACGCGCCGCCTGCAGGATGGTAGTTCCTGGTTCTACGTCAATACTTTGACCGTCTATGGTTACTTTCATCTCTTTATTTTGTTTTTTTAGTTTCAGGTTTAATGTTTCAGGGTATTGAACTTGAAACTAAATAACTTGAAACTTGAAACTATCTTAAATTTTTTGTTGAAAGTCGGAATATTTAAAAGAGTTTGCTGTCCTTTTAATATTATTAACTTTTTAATTTATTTTATACGATTACCTTACCGCCTACTAAATGTTTCACTTGCGAAAACGGCTCAGCAACAAAATGATCTCTGTGTTTTATTTTTTCAGGAAAACGAACGTGGTATTCAAATTCATCTCTGAAATGGCGTATCGCTGCTGCTACCGGCCATGAAGCCGCATCGCCAAGCGGACAAATCGTGTTTCCTTCGATTTTACTTTGAATACTCCATAACAATTCGATATCCTCTTCACGGCCGTGACCGTTTTCAATACGATGTAATATTTTTTCCAGCCAGCCTGTTCCTTCACGACACGGAGTACATTGTCCACAGGATTCGTGGTGGTAAAAACGGGCAAAATTCCAAGTGTTTCTTACGATACAGGATGTGTCGTTGTACACGATAAATCCACCTGAACCCAACATAGATCCGGTAGCAAAACCACCATCACTTAAAGATTCGTAAGTCATTAATCGGTCTTCACCATTTGCTGTTTTGAAAATTAATTCAGCAGGTAAAATCGGCACTGAAGATCCTCCAGGGACTAGAGCTTTCAAAGGTCTGCTGGATGACATTCCTCCTAAATATTCATCAGAATTCATGAACTCATCTACAGATAATCCCAATTCAATTTCGTAAACTCCTGGGTTTTTGATGTGTCCTGAAGCCGAGATTAATTTAGTTCCTGTAGAACGACCAATACCAATTTTTGCATACTCATCACCAGAGTTATTGATAATCCATGGCACTGCTGCAATAGTCTCTACATTGTTTACTACAGTTGGATTTGCCCAAAGTCCTGAAACAGCCGGGAAAGGTGGTTTAATCCGCGGGTTTCCTCTTTTCCCTTCCAGTGATTCAATAAGGGCAGTTTCTTCTCCACAAATATAAGCTCCCGCTCCACAGTGAACATACAAGTCTAAATCGTAACCTGTACCTAATATATTTTTTCCTAACCAACCCGCAGCTCTTGCTTCGTTGATTGCTTTTTCCAAAATTTTGAAAACCCACATGTATTCTCCACGAATGTAGATGTAGGATAGGTTTGCGCCAAGAGCAAAACTGGAAGTAATCATTCCTTCAATCAATAAGTGAGGAATGAATTCCATCAAATAACGATCTTTGAAAGTTCCTGGCTCAGATTCGTCGGCATTGCATACCAAATGTCTTGGTTTTCCTGATTTTTTGTCAATAAAGCTCCATTTCATTCCCGCCGGGAAACCAGCACCACCACGACCACGAATACCTGATTTTTTTACTTCTTCAACAACTTCGTCAGGTGTAAGCGTTTTTAAGGCTTTTTCAACAGAAGCATAACCACCGTTTTGGCGATATACTTCGTAGGTTTTAATACCCGGAATATTGATTTTGTCTAATAATATTTTTTTGGACATCTTATTTATCGTGTAATATTATTTTATCATCTTTACAATCAGCAATTAACTGATCGATTTTTTCTTCTGTAAGTTTTTCTTTGTAGAAATCGCCCAACTGCATCATCGGAGCGTATCCGCAGGCACCTAAACATTCTACACCGGCAATAGTGAACATTCCGTCAGGAGTTGTTTCGCCCATTTTAATGCCTAATTTTTCAGAAGTATAATCCATTAAATTTTCGGCACCGCTTAAACAACAACAAGAAGTCTGGCAAAACTCAAACATGTATTTTCCAATTGGTTTTTGGTTGAACATGGTGTAAAAAGTAACCACTTCATAAACCTCGATTGGTTTGATTTGAAGAATTTCGGCCACTTTATCCTGCAGTTCAATACTAAGCCAGTTGTTATGCGCATCCTGAACTTCATGTAAAACAGGCAATAGAGCCGATTTTTGTTTTCCTTCAGGATAATGACTAATCAGTTCATTGATGCGGTTCATCAATGCCTCGGTCATGTTTATTTCTTGTTTGTAATGTTTACGTTCCATTTTTTATTATTTTGAATCTTAAATTTTAAATTTTAAATGTTTGCGACATTTATAATTTACAATTCAAAATTTATAATTCATTTTATGCGTCTAATTCTCCTGCGATTACATTTAAACTTGACAAAATAACAATTGCATCAGATAATAAAGCACCTTTGATCATTTCCGGATAAGCCTGATAATATATAAAGCAAGGTCTTCTGAAATGTAATCTGTATGGGGTTCTGCTTCCGTCTGTCACTAAATAAAATCCGATTTCTCCATTTCCTCCTTCAACCGGATGGTAAATTTCTGCAACCGGTACAGGAACTTCTCCCATTACAATTTTAAAGTGATAAATCAAGGATTCCATTGAAGTATATACATCTTCTTTTGGAGGCAAATAATAATCAGGTACTTCTGCATGATATTCGTTTCCTGGAGGCATTTTGTCCAAGGCCTGACGAATAATGCTTAAACTTTCCCAAACCTCTGCATTACGAACGCAGAAACGATCGTAAGTATCTCCAGATTTTCCAACAGGAACAATAAAATCAAAATCTTCGTAAGACGAGTAAGGTTGTGCCACACGAACGTCATAATCAACTCCCGCAGCACGTAAGTTTGGTCCTGTAAATCCATAAGCCATTGCTTTCTCTGCCGAGATTGCACCTACGTTTACAGTCCTGTCAATAAAAATTCTGTTTCTTTCGAATAAGTTTTCGAATTCTTTCCATGCAACTGGAAATTCTTCAAGGAAAGTATCAAGTTTTTTGAAAGCTTCCGGTGACCAGTCTCTTTCAAATCCACCGATTCTTCCCATATTCGTTGTCAAACGTGCACCACAAATTTCTTCGTAGATTTCGTAAATCTTTTCTCTAAATTGAAAAACGTATAGGAAGCCGGTATAAGCACCAGTATCAACTCCTAAAATCGAGTTACAGATTAAGTGGTCTGTAATACGCGCCAGTTCCATAACGATAACTCTTAAATATTGGGCTCTTTTTGGAACTTCAATACCTAATAATTTTTCTAATGTCATCCACCATCCCATATTATTAATAGGAGAGGAGCAATAGTTCATACGGTCTGTAAGAGGGGTAATTTGATAAAAAGGACGGTTTTCAGCAATTTTTTCGAATGCTCTGTGGATGTAACCAATAGTTGGTTCAGCTTCCAGAATTCTTTCACCATCCATCAACAAAATATTTTGAAAAATACCGTGAGTAGCCGGGTGAGTAGGGCCTAAATTAAGTACAGAAAGCTCGCTTCCGTCTTCGTTTAGTTTATCCTTTATTATTTTAGCATATCGATGCTCTGGTGATAATAATAGTTCTGACATTTTATAATGTTGAATTATTTATTTTTTAGCAATTTGTTGTTGTTCTTCCAAAGAATCTGTCGTCCTTATCTGTTCTTCCGCTGTCTTCCATTGGAAATTCTTTTCTCATAGGGAAAGACACCATTTCATCCATATTCAAAATACGTTTCAATTGCGGATGACCAATAAAGTTTATCCCAAAGAAATCATATGTTTCCCTTTCCATCCAATTCGAACTTAAGAAAATATTTGAAATGGTTTTGATTTCCGGTTTTTCACCATTAAGATACACTTTAATTCTGATGCGTTTGTTATCGTACCAGTTATGCAGATGATATACAATGGCAAATTGACGTTCTGATTCATTATCTGGGTAGTGAATACCGCATAAATCAGTTAAAAAGTGAAAACGCAAATCAGTATCATTTTTCAGGAAAAGAATCAGGGCTGTAATTTTATCAGCTGAAGCTTCTAAAGTAAAAATATCTCTTTCTTCATGAAAGTTAAAAACATCATTATTGAATGTTTGTACAAGTTTTTCCTGGATCAGTGTATTTTCTAAAGCCATTTTATGAGATATTATAGGAAGCTAATAATTCCTGGTATTCCGGAGAGCTTCTACGTCTCACAGATTCGTTTTTTACCAATTCCTGAAGTTTCATTACACCGTCAACAATTTGTTCCGGTCTTGGAGGACATCCCGGCACGTAAACATCAACCGGAATAACTTTATCAATACCTTGCAAGACAGAGTACGTGTCAAAAATTCCGCCCGATGAAGCACAGGCTCCAACGGCAATTACCCAGCGAGGCTCAGACATTTGTTCGTAAACCTGTCTTAAAATTGGCGCCATTTTTTTAGAGATGGTTCCCATTACCATTAACATATCTGCCTGACGGGGAGAAAAACTCACACGTTCAGAGCCAAATCGTGCCAAATCGTAATGTGATGCCATGGTTGCCATAAATTCGATTCCGCAGCATGAAGTTGCGAAAGGCAATGGCCAAAGAGAATTCGCTCGTGCCAAACCTACAACGTCATTTAGTTTTGTGGCAAAGAAACCTTCACCAACAACACCTTCCGGAGGGGCAACCATATTTACATTTGAATCGCTCATTTTTGTTATTTTGAATTTTGAATTATAAATTTTGATTGTTCAAATAATTATAACTCAGCATTTATAATTTAGAATCAATGTTTGTTATTCCCAGTCTAAAGCTCTCTTTTTGATGATATAGAAAAAGCCAACTAAAAGCAAAGCCATGAAAACAATCATTTTCAGCATTCCCTCAACTCCTAATTCTTTAAAGTTTACTGCCCAAGGATAAAGGAAAATCACCTCTACGTCAAACAGAACAAATAAAATGGCAACAAGGAAATATTTTACTGAAAACGGAATACGGGCATTACCAACTGATTCGATTCCGCATTCAAAGTTTTTATCTTTAGTTTCTGAGGTTCTTCTTGGACCTAATTTTCCGGAAATAATGATAGTTCCCACTACAAAACCAACAGCTAGTATAAGCTGCATTAAGATAGGAAGATAGCTGTATTGATCAGATTGCATAAAACTTAGGGTTTTTACTTAAAAAATAGTCACAAAGATAGCTTTCAACTCTGTAAATCACAAACTAAAAAATGATTTAAGTATAGTGCATAATATGGTTTGCATGTAATTTTTATTGATTATAAATAAAAGGTCAGAGTTTTGCATTTTTTTAACAAGTATGCAAAAAAAAACGTTTCGAAATAAATCGAAACGTTTAACCATTCAGAGGCAAAAAAATAAATTGCTATATTTTTCTTAGATTACTGCTACTTTAGCAGCAACTTTCCCTTTTCTTCCTTCTTCTTCTTCGTAGCTTACACGGTCACCTTCGCGTAATTCTTCCGCGTTAATTCCTGAAGCGTGAACGAAGATGTCTTTTCCTGTTTCTTCGTCTGTAATGAATCCATAACCTTTAGACTCATTGAAAAATTTTACTGTACCTGTACGCATTGTAATTGTAATAATAATTTATAATAAAGCAAATGTAACATATAAAATCATACAAAAGACACTAAGGTGTTAATTTTTTGTAAAAATTATTGATTTACAGTGATTTCTGTGTTTTAATAATATTAAAATTCATATGAATATCTTTGAATTTAGATTGTTTTATTAAAAATAAAGCAATTTACATACTTATTTTATTGTAATAAACGGACTACTTATTAAAATTAGCTTTTTTTTAAATTCCTACAATAATTTTTAATAATTAAAAAAAGAGCAACAAAAATTAATTGTGACTCTTTTGATTGTATTATTGAAATGTTACAGGTTATTTTAAATCAAGTTTAATGGATAATTCTTTCAGTTGTGAATCATCAATTGCAGCCGGAGCATCGATCATTACATCA
Organism: Flavobacterium gyeonganense; assembly: GCF_029625295.1. Taxonomy (NCBI): domain Bacteria; kingdom Pseudomonadati; phylum Bacteroidota; class Flavobacteriia; order Flavobacteriales; family Flavobacteriaceae; genus Flavobacterium; species Flavobacterium gyeonganense. Next base: position 2,393,926 of record NZ_CP121112.1, read on the forward strand.
CGACCTGAATTGTTTTTAGGGAAAGCAATAAAATCCCTAATCGTTTCCTGACCTCCTAAAATAGCAACTAATCTGTCTAAACCAAAAGCTAAACCTCCGTGCGGTGGTGCTCCAAACTGGAATGCATCCATTAAGAAACCAAATTGTGCTTTTGCTTCTTCTTCGGTAAACCCTAAATATTTAAACATTAATTGCTGCGTTGCCTTATCGTGAATACGAATAGAACCTCCGCCAATTTCGTTTCCATTTAAAACCATATCGTAAGCGTTTGCTCGAACTTTGCCAGGATCTGTTTCTAACAATGCCATATCTTCTGGTTTTGGCGATGTAAACGGATGGTGCATGGCGTGGTAACGGCCACTTTCTTCGTCAAGTTCCAATAGCGGAAAATCAACTACCCATAATGGAGCAAATTCTTCGGGATTACGTAATCCTAAACGGGTTGCCAGTTCCATACGAAGTGCAGACAATTGAGTACGTGTTTTGTTTGCAGGACCAGAAAGTACAAAAATCATATCGCCAGGTTTTGCTTCTGTTACTTTTGCCCAGTTTGCCAAATCGTCCTGATCGTAGAATTTATCTACAGAGGATTTAAATGTTCCGTCTTCGTTACATTTCACGTAAACCATTCCGGATGCGCCAACCTGAGGGCGTTTTACCCAGTCAATCAAACCGTCGATTTCTTTACGAGTGTAATTTCCGGCTCCAGGAACAGCAATTCCCACAACTAATTCTGCTGCATTGAATACGGGGAATTCTTTATGTTGTGCAAATTCGTTTAATTCACCAAACTTCATTCCGAAACGAATGTCGGGTTTGTCGTTTCCGTATGTTTTCATGGCATAGTCGTAGGTAATTCTTGGGAATTTATCTACTTCAATACCTTTAATTTCTTTAAGTAAATGTCTTGTTAAGCCTTCAAAAACATTTAAAATATCTTCTTGCTCTACAAACGCCATTTCGCAGTCAATCTGAGTAAACTCCGGCTGACGGTCTGCTCGTAAATCTTCGTCACGGAAACACTTCACAATCTGGAAATATTTATCCATTCCACCCACCATCAATAATTGTTTGAAAGTCTGTGGAGATTGCGGCAAAGCATAAAACTGGCCTTCGTTCATACGGCTTGGTACAACGAAATCTCTTGCTCCTTCCGGAGTTGACTTAATTAAGTAAGGCGTTTCAACTTCGCAGAAATCTAAATCTGATAAATATTTACGAACTTCCATTGCCACTTTGTGACGGAATAATAAACTGTTCTTTACCGGATTTCTTCGGATATCCAAATAACGATATTTCATTCTGATATCTTCTCCACCGTCCGTTTCGTCTTCAATGGTGAATGGAGGTGTTAAAGCAGAATTCAAAATAGTTAATTCAGAAACTAAAATTTCAATTTCACCAGTTGGAATGTTTTTGTTTTTTGCTTCACGCTCGATAACAGTCCCTTTTACCTGAATTACAAATTCTCTTCCCAGCGTTTTTGCCAATTCAAAAACTGCTTTATCGGTACGGCTTTCGTCGAAAATAAGTTGTGTAATTCCGTAACGGTCACGTAAATCGACCCAATTCATGAATCCTTTATCACGTGATTTCTGAACCCAGCCTGCAAGTGTAACTTCGGTATTAATATTTGAGGCATTTAATTCGCCACAATTATGACTTCTATACATTGATCAAAATTTAGACTGCAAAAGTAAACACAAAATTCAAATTAATATAGTAAAGTAATAACTTGATGCTTATAAAATTGAAATATTTTGTTAATGCCTAATTTTATCATCTATAATTTCTTTAGATTTGGTCTATTCTAAATAAATTGTCAATTATGAGAAAAGTTATTCTTTTTGCTTTGATTATGCTGAGCGTTTTTAACGTTGATGCCCAAACAAAGAATCAAATTAAATTTACGGCTAAAATTGCGAATAGAAATAGCGATACCTTAGTTATTCGTGGCGCAAATAATTTTACACAGATTATTCCAATTGATAAAAAGGGTGTTTTTGCAGCCACTTTTGAAGCTCCAAAAGGGTTTTATCAATTTTCTGATGGTCATGAAGTTTCGAGTTTGTACTTAAAACCAAATTCAGAAATAAACTTGACGATGGATGCGAAACAATTTGATGAAACGATTGTATATAAAGGTAAAGGTGTTGATGAAAGCAATTTTCTGGCACTTTACTCTTTAAATAATGAAAAATTTCAAAACGAAGCTTTTACTAAAGATGAAACCGAATTTGCTGCACTTTTGGAAGCAAAGAAAAAGTGGGATAATGAAACTCTTGAAAAAGGAAAATATGATGCAGAATTTCAGACTGCTGTAAAAAATGCATTCTCACAATTTCATCAGTATGCAGCCCAGGCTTATCAAAGCAATGCACAAACAAATAAACTTAAAGGAAAGCCTTCACCTGATTTTGATTATGAAAATTATAAAGGTGGAAAAACAAAACTTTCAGATTTAAAAGGGAAATACGTTTACATAGATCTTTGGGCAACCTGGTGTGGACCATGCAGGGCTGAAATTCCTTTTTTGCAAAAAATTGAAGAAAAATATCACGGAAAAAATATTGAATTTGTGAGTATCTCAATCGACAAGGCAAAAGACAATGAGAAATGGAAAAAATTTGTGGCTGATAAAAATTTAGGCGGAATCCAGTTATTTGCAGATAAAGATTGGGAATCTGAGTTTGTAACAAGTTATGGTGTAACCGGAATCCCAAGATTTATATTGATTGATCCAAAGGGGAACATTTTAAACCCTGATGCTGATAGACCATCATCGCCAGAATTACAAACACAATTAGATACTTTATTGAAATAATTCTTTCAAATTACAACGTTATCGTAATTTTAGCAATTTTCTAAAAATACCAGTAAAACCAATGCTTCAGCGTTGGTTTTTTTATATCCGGCTGATTTCCAATGTTAAGTTTTTATCTAATGTTACCAAATTGTTAAGTAAAAGTTTTTTTAATGTAAACTATTAATTATATTTGATAAAGATTTGATAATATTAATAACCTAAAGATATGAAAAAGTGTGTAATTTTAGTTGCAATATTGTTCTCTGGAATTTTAGTTGCACAAGAGACAAAACCTGAATTAGAAGCTGTTGGAAATAAAGTAAGAGCTACTTATTATTATGATAATGGAAAAGTACAACAAGAAGGCTTTTTTAAAGAAGGTAGATTAGATGGTGTCTGGGTATCTTATGATGAGAATGGAAATAAAAAAGCTATCGCAGAATACACAAACGGATTAAAAACCGGAAAATGGATTTATTTTAATGACAAAAATATTTGTCAGGTAGATTATTCAAACAGCAAAATTAATTCTGTTAAGAATTTAGAAGAAAAAGTTATTGCGCATAATAATTAATACAATTTTAGTTAATAAAAAAAGGAGAAAATTGAATTCAATTTTCTCCTTTTTTTATTATATTTCTGCTATTTGATTCTTTTTTGATTTTAATGAAAAAGCAACATATAGTGTAATTGATGCTAAAATAATCCAGAAAATATCGATAAAGAAAATCTGAATTTTGTTTTGGAGGAAAGAATTCCAAAACCAGTTTCCGGTAATGATTCCATTTGTAAGCGGAATCAAAAAACCTAAAACACTTCCTGAAATTAAGCACCATTTGTTAGTAAAAGCATCATTCTTTTTGATAATAAAAAAGAGGGCAAGCAACAGCCATCCAATAAAATAAATACTGTATAAATTAGACTGAGTTAAAGGATAAAATAATTTAGATGCGATGAATGCCAATGCCGTAATCGGATACATACTCAAGCAAATAGCCAGATAAATACGTACAACCCTTTCATTGAAACGACGTTTCTTCTCAGTCATATTTTTTTTATCCCTCGCAATTAACCAAATCATAACTCCTGAAATAATCACGAAGCAGGTTATAATTCCTAAAGCAAAACTTACTATTTTCAATGCATAACCACCATAATCACCAAAATGTATCCGGTATAAAACATTTTTGACAACATCTAAATAATGGTTTTGTGTTTCAGGGTTTTTCCTTGCAATTTCTTTTCCATCAGCAATACGGTAAACTACTTTTCCGTTTCCGGTAAATTTTTTGGTGCTTAACAATTCACCTTCAACCAGAAGATGCATATTAGCATCGCCATAGTTCTGAATCATCACATGGTTGATTTCAAAACCCTTCCAGTTGCTTTTCGCTTTAGAAACTAACTCATTGATACTAAAAGAAACTGTCAATTTTTTATTCTCAAACTTAAATTCAGGATCTGTATATTCAAGTTCTTTATATAATTTGTCCTGATCTCCTTTATAAAGAGCCATTACAGCCGGCGCAACGATTAAAAGCTTGATCATAAAAAATGCTCCCGTCACGGCATAGACAAACTGAAAAGGCATTCCGATCATTCCTAATGCTGTATGAGCATCTGTCCATAATGTTTTAAGCTTTTCTTTTGGACGAAAAACATAAAAATTCGAAACAATTTTTTTCCAGTGTAGTAAAACTCCTGTTACTATTGCAAACAAGAAAAACAGCGCAATGAAACCCGAAAGATAATATCCGACAGGATACGGAATCTGTGCAAGGAAATGCAAACGATATAAAAACTCTCCAAGAGAATAGGACTCTTCGTAGGTTGATGTTTTATAGTTTTTGGTATCTAAATAAAAAAAACTTCCTTCTTTTTGTTTTGCTGGAGCGAGAGTATCTTTGGTTCCTTCTAAAGAAATATTAACCCGTCTTTCGTTACTATGTTTAGAAATGGTAATATTTCGTCCTTGGAGAATATACTCATTGTCCAGTTTTTTTAATGCAGCATCATAGTTTAAATCAATTTCGCGTGAAATAGAAACTGTTTCATTTTTTTCCCAATTGATTATTTCGTCCCTGAAGAAAGAAAAGGATCCGGCAAAGAAAATCACAAAAAGAGCAACACTGATAACGATTCCGCTAAGGGTGTGTGTATGGAAATAAATATTATAATTACGATTACTCATCTGTTATTGTGCGGTTGTATTATAGGTTTGTCCCAGATATATTAAAAGAGAGAAAATGAGTGAAAGGAGTATGTAAACCATCCATATTTTCCATCCGTTTTTGGATAAAAAAGCAACTACCATCAGTGCTACCCAAAGAATAAAGCCACTAAAAGCCATTGTAATAAGGATATTTGCCCTATTGAACCAGGAAGCTAAAGCGAGGTGAAAAGTAACCGAAACAAAATAACCGCCCAGAATAGCAGCAGTAATTTTAGCAAACCGTTGCCATTTTGACTGTGTTAAGTATTTAGGATTTGCAGGCATGGTTTAAGCGTAATAAATTTCTAGTAAGATTGCAGTTATGAAAAAAATCAGTAATGTTATTTTGTTTATTTTTTTTAGCGGAGTTAATATCACAATCAGGCTTCCTATTGTCATTAACTGAATAAAAAAAAGCAAGGTTCCACAACACAGAGACTCTGTAAATAACCAAAAAAAATAGGCAGTTGTAAGCAAAAGTAATCCGGTAATTTTAGTTTGTTTTGGATTTTTCTGCATCCATTTTTCAAAACCTAAATCATAGGATAAAACAGCTCTTTTAGAAGTATAATACAAAGTATAAAAAGCTAAAAAAACGAAAAGACTTGCTATTGTTACCATAATCTGAAATTTTATGCAGCAAATTTAAGTTTTGAAATAACACAAAACAAATTATTTTTATTTATTCCAAATAAGAAATAAAAACAAAAGCATGTAAATGCAAAAAACCTGCTCAAATGAATGAACAGGTTTTTCAAGTTTAAAACAAATCAACAATTAATTAATGCGTATGTTTAGGGTTAAAACCGTCTTCGCTTACTTCGGTCGGTTCATAATCTGCCACCATTTCAGCCTCGTAATCGATTTTTTCTCCTTTAGATAATCTTCTTATAATACCTTCCATGATCTGGTAGATAACCGGAACTACAATCAGTGTTAGGAATAATGAAGAGATCAAACCTCCAATAATTACCCATGCCAATCCGTTTTTCCACTCAGCTCCTGCTCCAGATGCTAATGCAATCGGGAACATACCAAATACCATCGCAATTGTTGTCATCAGGATCGGACGTAAACGTGCGTGGTTTGCCTGAATCAGTGCATTTCTAATCGATTCTCCGGCAGCTCTTCGCTGATTGGTATAATCGACAAGCATGATCGCATTCTTACACACCAGACCAATCAACATGATGACCCCTAAAATGGTAAAAATATTTAATGTATTATTTGTTAATGCCAGTGCAAATAAAACGCCGATAAACGAAAGCGGAATCGCGAACAATACCACAAACGGGTGAACAAAACTGTCATAAAGACCAACCATTACAAGGTAAACCAAGATAATAGCCGCCAATAATGCAATTCCTAAAGTACCAAAACCTTCAGATTGGTTCTCTTGGTCACCTCCCCAGATGTAATTTACTCCGGTTGGTTTTTGCAGTTTGTCTAGTTTTTCCTGCCATTGTGTAACGATTGTTCCCGCCGGTACCCCAACGTTCTGACCTTGTACGGTTACAGAAGCTGTTTTATCTCTACGCTCTAATTTACTTGGTCCTGAACCTTCAGTAATAGTAGCAAATTGGTTTAATTTAATTTGTTGTCCTGCATTGTTGATGAAAATCAAATTACTAACATCGGTAATGTTTTTTCTATCAAATTCGTTGTATTTGATATTGATGTCGTATTCGTATTCTCCAGCTCTAAATTTACCGTCAGTATTACCACTATAAGCTGTCTGCATTGTTAAACCAACCGTTTGAAGTGTTAATCCTAAAGCAGCCATTTTGTCTCTGTCTACCTGAACGTTGATTTCTGGATTTCCGTCTTCAACTGTTAATTTAATCTCAGTTGTCCCAGGAATTGTACGCAATTCAGCTTCTGCCATTTTAGCAAATTTCATAGCGCTTTCTACGTTCGGACCTGTAACGATCAAACCTAAAGTTGCATCCTCTGCTGTACCTAAAATACCTACTGGAACTGTTTTAACTTTTGCTCCAACTAATATTTTTTCAAGTTTACGTTTTGTCTTCGCTGCATAAACGTTAGCATCGTCTGTACGATCTTTTTGTTCGATCATTTTAACATCGATCTCTGCTTTGTAAGCTGTTGCCTGCGCTGCGCCTAAACCTTCACTGGTTTGTCCTACTGTTGTAATCTGGCTGAAAACATATTTCTCTCCTTTTAAGAAAGCTTCTGCTTTTTGCGTCATAAAGTTGGTCTGCTCTAATGAAGCGTCTTTTGGCATCTCGATTTGTACTAAGAACTCACCACTATCAGATGATGCGAAGAATTCTCCTCCGATGTAACCGCCTCCCATTAACCAGAATATCGATCCGAAGAAAAGTACTAATACAATTCCGATTGTTTTAAAGTAGTGATCTAAACACCAGTTTAATAAATTTGAAACCCAGTTAGTAAAACGGGTTAAGTAACTTTCAAATCCAAGAATGATTCTTCCGAAAAGGTTTTTACCTTCAATATGCTCCAGTTTTCCAAAACGTGAAGACAACCAAGGAATAATAGTAAATGAAGCCAATAAAGAGAACATTGTAGAGATAATTACCGTAACACAGAATTGTGTAATAATATTTGACACCAAACCTGTACTCATTGCAATCGGCAAGAATACTACCACAATTACCAAAGTAATAGAAGTTACAGTTCCTCCAATTTCGGCAGTTCCATCGTATGAAGCACGAATTCGGCTTTTACCCATTTCCATATGTCGGTAAATGTTTTCTAATACAACAATAGCATCATCCACAAGAATACCAACTACAAGAGATAAACCAAGTAAAGACATTAAGTTAAGTGTGTAACCTAATAAATAGATTCCGATAAATGTAGCAATTAAAGAGGCTGGAATAGAAACCATTACGATCAACGAGTTTCTAATACTGTGCAAGAAGAACAACATTACAAATGCTACCAGAATAACCGCAATTAATAAATCGTGTACAACGGAGTCTGCTGCTTCAAGTGTAAATATGGTACTATCCTTTGCAATATCAAGTTTTAAACTGGATTTTTTATAATCTTGTTCTAATATCTTAATTGTTTTAACCAACTGCTCGCTTACCGCTACGGCATTGGCATCTGATTGTTTTACAATTTGAAGTACAATAGCGCTTTTTTGATCTACACGCGCAATTTTCTCCGCAATTTTTTGTGTATCCTGAACGTCAGCGATATCGCCTAAACGAACCTGGATTCCGTTTTGAGAAGAAACTACTAAGTTTCTTAATTCTTCAACGTTTTTATATTTACCCGCTAAACGGATTAAGATTTTTTGATTTCTAGTTTGAATGTTTCCTGTTGGGAAATCCAAGTTTGAAGTTAAAATAGTCTGCTGTACCTGCGGAACAGAAAGTCCGTAACCTTGCATTTTTACAGCATCAAGATTCACTTGAATCTCACGCTCTTGACCACCAATAATGTTTACCTGTGCCACACCTTGTACACGAGATAAAACGGGTGCAATCTTTTTATCGATCAAATCGTAAAAAGCAGCTTCGTCCATTTTACCATTCGCACCAAGCGTCATAATTGGTAAATCACTCAAAGAGAATTTAGTCAAAGACGGCGGATCGGCATCATCTGGTAAATCACTAAGAATTGCATTAATTTTACGCTGTGCATCGTTCATCGAAATATCAACATTAGCAGTAGAAAGTAATGTAATCGATACTACAGAAAGTGACTCATAAGATTTGGAATCAATTTTCTTGATATTTTCTAATGATGCAATCGCATCTTCAATCTTTTTTGTTACTGTATTTTCAACCTCACTTGGCGAAGCTCCAGGATATACAGTAGAAACCGTAATAACGTTGGTTTCAAATTTCGGGATCAGCTCATAACCTAACTGGCTGTAGCTGAACAATCCACCTAAAATCAGAATTGTAAACAATACAATTACTAACGACGGACGTTTAATGGATATTTCGGCTAATTTCATATGTTTTCTTATTAAGTTCCTAGTTTTTAGTTCCTAGTCCTTAGTTTTTAATTCCTCGTTTTTAATGCTAGGCGCAAAAAACTAAGGACTAAGGACTAATCTCTTAATCACTAATTACTTTTATTTAATAATTTCTACTGTATTTCCGTCTTGTAAGTTGATTTGACCTGTAGTAATTACTACATCCCCATCATTCAAACCACTAATGATTTCAACTTTATCTCCTAAGATTCTTCCAGCAACTACTTTTTTCAATTTAGCAATGTTATTTTCTACTACGAAAATTTCGTTACTGCTTACACTACCAACAAAAGCATTTCTTGGAACCACTTTTAAGTTTTGTTTTTGGTTGTTAGAACCAAAGTTTGCAGTTCCGTACATACCCGCTTTTAAATCGTTATTCGCATTGTTTGTAATTTCGATTTCAACAGGAAAGTTTAAAGAAGCATCTGCTTTTGAAGCAATGAAAGTAATTTTTCCGGAGAAATTTTTGTCAGGATAAACACTTGCAGAAATATTAACTTGGTTTCCTAATTTTAAACTTGCAACCTGACTTTCGTTAACCGTAACTGTCAATTTTAATTTAGAAACATTTACAATATCAAATAAAGCTGTTGCAGGCATACCAGTTAAGATAGATCCCGGTTCAATATATTTTTTATTGATGAATCCGTTGATTGGTGCTTTTACTTTTGTGTCACCAACATTAATATTTGCTTGTTTTAAATTAGATTCAGCATTTGTTAAAGCCAATTTTGCCTGATCTAATTGTTGTTTTGTAACACCACCTGTTTTAAAAGCATTTTCATATCTACTATAATCAGATTTTGCATTTTGATAGACTGCCTGAGCTTGTTGCGCGCTTACATTAATCACATCGCCTCTCATAGTTAGTAAAGTCTGGCCAACTCTTACATAGTCACCTTCTTTTACTAAAACACGGATTACTTTTCCGGACTTTTCAGCAGAGAAAGTCAATTCCTGAATAGGCTCAAAGTTTCCGTTGGCCGTAAAACCCAGATTTACATCTTCTGTTTTAACTGTCGCTACTTTTACAGAAATAGCAGCATTTTTTTGTGCCACAATAGCAGTTTTAGCCTCATTTTCGGTTTTATTTTTATTTAAAATGTAGCTAATCCCGGCAAAAGCTGCGGCTATGATTACGATTGTTATAATTATTTTCTTCATTGTAATTAGTTATTTAATAAGAGTTTTTAGTTCGCCTTTTGATTTGATTAGAGATATTTCGGCAATTTTATAATTTAAAACTGCTCTGCTGTAATTATTTTGAGCTTCCTGATTTGCATTTTCAGCATCTAATAGGTCAGTTAATGATGCTAGTCCCTGTAAGTAATTGTTTTTGGTATTGCTTAAAATTTCACTCGCAAGGCGCATATTTTCTTTTTGGTTCTCAATGGTAACCAGATTGTTGTTGATTTGCGTCATTGCATTTTGGTAATCCAGATCAAGTGAAAGTTTGGTGTCTTTCATATCTTCCTGAAGAGATCTTAACTCAATATCTGCCTGTCTTACTTTTGCACGGGTTCCAAAACCGGTAAAAATTGGGATACGTAAATTCAGTCCAATTGAAGAGAAGTCAGACCAATAAACTCCGTCTTTTGGTTTTGCAAACCATGGTAACTCAGGTCCCTGACCAATATAGTTGTAACCTGCAGTTAGTGAAAGTGTAGGATAATATCCTGCTTCAACAGCTTTCTTATTGAAAACAAGTAATTCTTCTTGTTTTTTCAAAAGAAGGTATTCTGTTCTGTTTTCTACATTAGGAGTTTCAGTCAATGCTGCCGATGTAGCTTCAAATTCTTCTGAAGGAATTTCGATTTTGATTTCAATTGGCATACCCATATAAAACTTTAAAGCATTTTCCTGTAACTCAACCTGATTCTTAACTTGTTGACGCTCTGTATCAATGTTTGATAATTTTACAATAATACGGTCTAAATCAATTTTCTTGGCCAAACCATTGTCAAATTGTCCTTTTACAATATCGCGAACTTTAGTAGTATTGGCATATGTACTGTCTAATAAAGTTAAAAGGTCTCGTTGAACATAAACAGTATAATAATTGTTGGCTACTCTTTCAATTACCTGTTCTTCTGTCAGCTGATCATTTATCTGATAAAATTCACGGGTAGATCTCGCAGCTTTTAGTCCAGTAAAAACAGACTGATCAAAAATGGCCTGAGTTAACGATATTCCGGCAGTCGAAGTCCATTTTTGTCCAAAAGCTGCCTGAATTGTGGTTCCCGGTGCGTTAAAAGCTGCTCCGTCAATAACGGTTGTCTGGAGTACGGGGTTATACGTTAAATTACCATTTGCGGAAATTTGCGGTAATGCTCTTGAACGTATTTCCTGAATTTTGTATTCACTGTTTTCAACCTGCAATTTAGATTTCTTAGCTTCTGCTTTATTTTGAAGAGCGTAGGTAAGAGCCTCTTTTAGGGTTAGTGTCTTGACTTGTGCATTGGCGGAGAGGCCAACAGTGCACAAAAATATTAGAATGATTCTTTTCATATAGATTGATGATTAAGTAATAATTTTTTTAAGTTGTTTTTCTAATTCTGCAATTCCTAATGGGGTTGACATTGCTCTGGTATGATATTCTAAGGCCTCTAATTCTAATTTTTGCGATTCTTTGTCTGATACTGTTGTTTCATTAATATGAAAAATTAAAGTGTAATAAAACCGTACATATACATCAATATTCAGGTCTGCTCTGTATAATTTTTCACGAATTCCTTTTTCAATATTTTCTCTAAACCATTGGCTGCATTGTTCTATTTCCTGAGTCATAACTTTATGGTAAATTTCAGGATAATGTTTTTTAAGCTGATAAATGGGAGACGAATCCATACTGTTTGTAAACATTTCGCAAAACATTTCACGGATTTCAAAATTCTCCTGAATTGCATTATTGTTTTTAGCTACAATCGTGTCAATGATTTCATGTACCTGTTTATGAACTAAAGTTGTGCTTTCTTCTATTAAAATCTCTTTATTACAAAAGTATTTGTAAATCGTTTTTTTTGAAATGCACATTTCACCTGCGATATCATCCATTGTGACACTTTTAAAACCTAATTTTAAAAATAACTCACTTGCTTTTGATATGATTTTCTCTTTCATTATTAATTTTCTCTTTCATTACAAATATATTCAGGAAACTAAAGTTAAGAAAAAACTGTCCAATATATTCGTAATTATTTTACATTCCCTTATTCATTTCGTAAGATTTATATGCTGAATTCTAAGTTTGCAATAAGTTTGATGTCTTTTCCTAACGCTAATCCCCCGTTGTGGTTATAGGAATTATAGTCTAAACCAAAATCCTGGCGTTTAATATCTCCTTTAATTTCAAAAGCTACTTTTTTCTCCCCATTATAAGTATTGACGCCAATAAACTCTGCATCAAGCTCGACTACTTTGGTCACATCTTTTATAGTTAAGTCTCCTTTAAAGAAATTGATATTATTATTTACTTTTTGAAAAGAGGTCGATTTAAAACTAATAATCGGATGCTCATTCACGTTAAAAAGATCATTTAACTGTAAGTGAGAATCAATTTGTTGAAAACTGTCATTCTTGTTATTTATATCTAAAGAAAATTCAACAGAAGCATCTTCAATTTCATTATCCTCGATATTTACATAACCATCAAACTTGTTTGCGTTTCCTCCCAAATAAGCAATTATAGAATGCCTCATTTTTATTAAAACATCTGACTGACTAGAATCTACGGTCCATGTTGTTTTCATATATTTTTAATTTTGTTGAGTTTATACTTGCTTAAAATCTTTCGGAAACTTAAATAGTGTTTTCAGTTTCCGTGTGCAAATATAAACAGGAAACTTAAAACACCAAAAAAGTTTCCATGTTTTTTTAAAATAATTTTAAGAGATTGAAATGACTATGAAAACATCAGATTAAAATCCTTTTGAGCAATTAAATTTTAGACCATAATTTCACATTTGAATTGTATCTTTGGGCTCGTTAATCAGATTTTCATTTTTATGCACCATATTAGCCAGTACCAGGATTTTTTTATTAATTATCTAAAAAGCCAAAACATTAGCAAAGAGCCTAAAAACCTTTATGAACCTATTGAATATATTTTGGGACTTGGGGGCAAACGGATGCGTCCGGTACTAACTTTAATGGCAGCAGAAGTTTTTGATGCCGATTATAAAACAGCACTTCCGGCTGCAATGGCGGTAGAAGTTTTTCATAACTTCTCTTTGGTTCATGATGATATTATGGATGATGCACCTTTGCGAAGAGGAAAAGAAACAGTGCATGAAAAATGGAACCTTAATACAGGAATTCTGTCCGGAGATGCAATGCTTATCCTTGCGTATCAATACTTTGAGCAATACGAGCCGGAAATTTTCAGGGATTTAGCAAAGCTTTTCAGTAAAACGGCACTGGAAGTTTGTGAAGGCCAGCAATGGGATGTAGATTTTGAATCACGCTCAGATGTTACTATTCCTGAATATCTGAAAATGATTGAGTATAAAACAGCTGTTTTGGTTGCAGCTGCTATGAAAATGGGTGCAATTGTAGCGAAAACTCCTGGAAAAGAAGCCGATTTGATTTACGATTTTGGACTTAACTTAGGATTGGCCTTTCAGCTGCAGGATGATTATTTAGATGCTTTTGGAGATCCTGAAACTTTTGGAAAACAAGTAGGAGGAGATATTATCGAAAACAAAAAAACCTATTTGTACTTAAAAGCAATAGAATTTTCTGCTCCTGAAAAAGCGGCAGAATTGCAAAGGTTATTCACTTTGCAATTGGAGGACAACGCTGATAAAATAGAAAAGGCCAAAGCGATTTTTAACGAATCGGGTGCATCGGAAGCTACTCAAAAAGCGATAGAAATGTACACTTTTAAAGCTTTTGAAACACTTGAAAAAATGGATATCAGCGCAGAAAAGAAAAAGATCCTGAAGACTTTTGGCGAAAATCTAATAGGCAGAAAGGTTTAATATTCAAATTATGGATGCCTTAATAAATAATTTTTTTACCGATAGAAATAGTAATGCGAAAACGCAGCTGTTTTTTGCGGCATGTTTTCCTTTTTTTACCCTTTTTGCTTTAGGAATTGACAGTATTGCATTTAAAGAAAATTATTTTGACGGGCGACAAATTACAAATATTTTAGCTATACTTTATTTTTCTTTCTTTTTTTGGGTTTCCGGTTCTTATTTAAGGAGGCTCATGTTTGTAATGGTCTTTTTATCTTATATAGGAGAAGTGATTTTTTGTACTTTACTTGGGATGTATCATTACAGAACAACCATTATTCCATTGTATGTTCCTTTCGGCCACGCCATTGTTTATGCTTCCGGTTATGTTTTTGCCCATACACAATGGGCGCTCAAAAACGATAATCTTCTTCGAAAATATTTTGCAGTTGGATTTGCATTACTGTTTTTAGCCGTTGGAATATTTCTTAAAGATATTTTTTCATTGATCTTCGGAGTTTTTTTCTTTTTGATTTTAAAGCGAAAAAAATGGCAGAATTTATATTATTTCATCGCCCTTTGTGTTATATTTATTGAGCTAGGCGGAACGTATTTTCAATGCTGGAAATGGGTGCCAAAAACCTTCGGATTAATTCCGGCAGCTAATCCGCCAATGGGGGCTGTATTTTTCTATGCGGGCGGAGATGTCCTCTTATCTAAAATCGTAGATTATTGGAAATTAAAAACTATAAAATCCCAATATTGATTGTTATTGAATTGATTTTTGAGATTACCATTGATTTTTGCCATTGAAATTGAATTTTGAAATTGTATAAACTATGTATGTTTCGCCGTTAAATGCCGATTTATTATTTGAAGAAGCTCAAAAAGATTCTTTATACCTGAACTTGATTGAGCAGCTCAATAAAGATTTTAATCTGGCAAACGAGGGAATTGATTTTCCGTTAAGTATTACTCCGGAAGAATTAAAAATCCAGCTTCACGAAAAAATTTACAGAATGATTCAGTATAAATTTGCTGAATATCTGAATTTGCTCTACATAATTGATGTTCCTGAAAATGAAATTAAACAACTAGACGGATCAGATTTAATTATCCTCGCAGAACGGGTTTCTTTTTTGATTTTGAAGAGGGAATGGCAGAAAGTTTGGTTTCGGAATTTTTACAAGTAAAGATTTTAAGGTGTTTTTTCATTTGGACGAATGATTTTATGTAACTTATCTAATTCAGTACCGAGCCCAAAATACTGTGTGTCAATTTTACTTCCTACAATTTGAAAACGACCGCATTTAAAACATATTTTTGCTATTCCAATTGTTTTTTCCTTCTTTTTAAAAAGGAAAATGTCGCGATACTCCGGAACACAAGCATATGCACTCATTTGCAAAGAGTCTTTTTCGCTAAAAATATTTTCAATTTCCTTTTGTTGCTTAATTGTAAGATTAGATTTCTTATAATTATGACTTAGCAAAATTTGTCCAAAATCTTCTTTAGGAATACTATCAGGAAAATATCCAACAAACAAGCATTCAAGCTCTTGTTGTTTTTTTGATCTTTTGCTTTTTCCTGTAAAATCAATTACACTTTCAAGAGTATAATTTCCAAAGTAATGATTGATTTCATCAGAATCAAAAAAAGGTCGTAATTCTTTCTTTACAACCTTTTCATTATTAGTATTTTCCTTTTCAGAATTATTACAACTAGAAATAATTATAGCTGTAATTATAAAGATATATTTTTTCAAATCTTCAGGTTTAAATAAACTTAGAATCTTAGCAACTTTTTAGAAATAAACCCTCACAAAAGGCATAAATGCAGATCCGTAAAGGCTTCTTTTGCTGTTAAATAGAACATCATAACGACCGCCTATAGTTACGCTTCCGGTTCTGTAACCGGCCCCTAAAAACAAAGCCGTATTCCAGTAATTATCAGAAAAAGCAGTATTCATATTAGTCGCCTTATAATCTGTATTTACACGTACCTGTTCCAGTTCGGCAGAGAGCTGAACTTCAGGAATTGGATTTACTAAGCCTATAATGCTTCCTCCATAGACATAGGAACTGTAGTAATTTTTAGAAGAAAGATAACCAAATTGCAGTCCGGCACCAACAGCTACAATTTCGTTAATGTTGTAAATGGCACTTGGCATTACAGAAATATCTGTATATCCTGAACCAAATCCAATACCTAGTCCACCACCAAATTGTACTTTATTCCAAAACTGCTGATTGTTATCGATTACATTATTTTCTTCCTGTGCAATTATAAGATTTGAAAATAGGCTAATCAAAATCACAAAAAATGATTTGAAAACGATTGAAAGATGAATATTCTTCATAGTTTGCGCTATTTTTAACAAATTTTTACGTAAAAGTACGTAAAAAAATCATTTAAATAATATCGTTTGTTGTACTTTTGCCATTCTATATAACAAAAAGTATATTCACTCAAATATTATGGATAGGTTTTCATTTTTAAATGCAGCGCATACCGAGTTTTTTGCACAATTATACGATCAATATTTAGTAAACCCAGACAGCGTTGAGCCAAGCTGGAGAAGTTTTTTTCAGGGCTTTGACTTTGGACAAACAACTTATAATGATGAAAATCCTGTGCAAACAATCGTTGAGTATGTAACGACTAACGACAACACAGATTACAGTAAAGTTTCTGAAAAATTACAAAAAGAATTTAACGTTTTAAAATTAATTGATGGCTACCGTACACGTGGTCATTTGTTTACTAAAACAAATCCGGTTCGTGATCGCAGAACTTCATCGCCAACTTTGGATATTGAAAACTTCGGACTAACAACTGCTGATCTTTCTACGGTTTTTGACGCTGCAAAGGTTATTGGTGTTGCTCCTTGCTCTCTGCAGGATATCATTGCCCGTCTTAAAGCAATTTACTGTCAGCATATTGGTGTTGAATATATGTACATCAGAAACCCTGGTGTTGTAAAATGGATTCAGGATAAATTGGGTGTGAACAACAATCAGCCTAATTTCTCAACAGAGGAAAAACAAACCATCCTTAATAAATTAAATGAAGCCGTTTCTTTCGAGAACTTTTTGCATACTAAATATGTAGGTCAAAAACGATTTTCATTAGAGGGTGGTGAAACGATTATCCCGGCTTTGGACGCTTTAATCGAAAAAGCGGCTGAAAAAGGAGTAGAGCAATTCGTAATGGGAATGGCACACCGTGGTCGTTTGAACGTTTTGGCAAACATCTTCGGAAAATCTACTCAGGATATCTTTAGCGAATTTGATGGTAAAGATTACGATCAGGAATACTTTGATGGTGACGTAAAATACCACTTAGGACTTACTGCCGACAAAAAAACAAGATCAGGAAAAAGCATCAATATCAATTTGGCACCAAATCCTTCACACTTAGAAACCGTTGGAGCTGTAATTGAAGGAATCACAAGAGCAAAACAAGATAAATATTATGCTGATGATTTCTCAAAAGTATTACCAATCGCCGTTCACGGTGATGCTGCAATTGCAGGTCAGGGTTTACTGTATGAAATCATTCAGATGGCACAATTAGACGGCTACAAAACCGGAGGCACCATTCACATTGTAATCAATAATCAGGTTGGATTTACAACAAACTATTTAGATGCCCGTTCATCAACTTATTGTACAGACGTTGCCAAAGTAACGCTTTCGCCTGTATTACACGTAAATGCTGATGATGCTGAGGCTGTTGTACATGCAGTATCTTTTGCATTAGACTACAGAATGGAGTTTGGACGTGACGTATTTATCGATTTATTAGGATACAGAAAATACGGTCATAATGAAGGTGATGAGCCTCGTTTTACACAGCCGGTTTTATATAAAATCATTGCAAAACATCAAAATCCAAGAGATATTTATGCTGAAAAGCTTTTATCAGAAAGAGTTATTGATGCCAATTATGTAAATACAATTGAGAAAGAATACAAAGCTGATCTTGAACAAAACTTAGAAGCATCCCGTAAAAAGGCATTGACCATCATTACACCATTTATGCAAAATGAATGGAAAGGATTCCAACAGGTTTCTGATGATGTAATGTTGAAAAAGGTTGATACTACTTTCGATAAAAAAGGTTTGGATTCTATTATCAACACCATTTCGACTTTACCTTCGGATAAAAAATTCATCAATAAAATCAACAAAATTGTATCTGACAGAAAAGTTGGGTATGATAACAATACTTTAGACTGGGGAACAGCAGAAGCATTAGCTTACGGTTCGCTTTTAACAGAAGGATTTGATGTTAGAATTTCGGGTCAGGATGTGGAGCGTGGTACATTCTCACACCGTCATGCGGTTGTAAAAGTAGAAGATTCTGAAGAAGAAGTAATTTTATTGAACAGCATCGAAAACAAAAAAGGAAACTTTGGTGTATTTAATTCTCTTTTATCAGAATATGGAGTTTTAGGATTTGATTACGGTTATGCATTAGCAAACCCAAATGCCTTAACAATCTGGGAAGCACAATTTGGAGATTTCTCTAACGGAGCCCAGATTATGATTGACCAGTATATTTCTTGTGGAGAAGATAAATGGAACAACCAAAACGGTATTGTTTTATTATTACCACACGGATATGAAGGACAAGGAGCAGAGCACTCTTCTGCAAGAATGGAGCGTTACTTACAACTTTGCGCAAGACACAATATGTATGTAGCAGATTGTACGACTCCTGCCAACTTCTTCCACTTGTTGAGAAGACAAATGAAAACGGATTTCCGTAAACCTTTGGTCGTTTTCTCTCCAAAAAGTTTATTGCGTGATCCAAGATGCGTTTCTTCAGTAGATGAATTAGCAAATGGAAGCTTCCAGGAAACTATCGATGATAATACAGTAGATAAAAAGAAAGTTAAAACTTTAGTTTTCTGTACAGGTAAATTCTACTATGATATTGTTGCTGAAAGAGAAAATAACGGAAGAAATGACGTTGCAGTTGTTCGTATCGAGCAATTATTCCCTTTCCCTGCTGAGCAAATCAAAGAAATCATTGCAAAATATCCAAAAGCAGATGATTATGTTTGGGCACAGGAAGAGCCTAAAAACATGGGAGCTTACAGCTTTATGTTAATGAACTTTGATCTTGTAAAATGGAGACTGGCTTCACTAAAAGCATATTCTGCTCCGGCTGCGGGAAGTTATACACGTGCAAAACGTCGTCATGCAGATGCAATCAGAATGGTATTCGATAAAGATTTATTCAGATAAAAATGTTTCAAGTTTCAATCCCGATAGCTATCGGGATTGAAACCATAAAAACCTTAAACAAAAACAAAGATGATTTTAGAAATGAAAGTCCCATCACCAGGGGAATCAATAAAAGAAGTTGAAATTGCAACTTGGTTAGTAAAAGACGGAGATTATGTAGAAAAAGATCAGGCGATTGCTGAAGTTGATTCAGACAAAGCTACTCTTGAATTGCCTGCTGAAATGAGCGGTGTAATTACACTAAAAGCTGAAGAAGGTGATACAGTAGCAGTAGGTGCTGTAGTTTGTTTAATTGATACTGATGCAGCAAAACCAGCAGGTTCAGCAGCTGCACCAGTGGCAGAGGCTCCTAAGGCTGAAGCTCCAAAAGCAGAAGTAAAAGCTGAGGCTCCAAAAGCAGAGCCAGTTCAGGCTCCGGCAGCAACAAGTTATGCAGCAGGAACTCCATCTCCGGCAGCAAGAAAAATATTAGATGAGAAAAATATTGCTCCGGCAACTGTTTCAGGAACTGGAAAAGGCGGAAGAATCACTAAAGATGATGCTGTAAATGCAGTGCCTTCTATGGGAACTCCAACTGGTGGAAGCCGTGGAACTGAGCGTACAAAATTATCAATGTTACGTCGTAAAGTTGCAGAAAGATTAGTTTCAGCTAAAAATGAAACAGCTATGCTGACTACTTTCAACGAAGTAAACATGACGCCAATCAACCAGATTCGTAATGAATACAAAGATGCTTTCAAAGCAAAGCATGGTGGTCTTGGTTTAGGTTTTATGTCATTCTTTACAAAAGCAGTTACAAGAGCGTTACAATTATATCCTGATGTTAACTCTATGATGGACGGTGATTACAAAATCGCTTATGATTTTGCTGACATCTCAATCGCAGTTTCAGGGCCAAAAGGATTAATGGTTCCTGTTGTTCGTAACGCAGAACTTTTAACTTTCCGTGGAATCGAAGCAGAAATCAAAAGATTGGCTTTAAGAGCCCGTGACGGTCAAATTACAGTTGACGATATGACAGGTGGAACTTTTACAATCACGAACGGTGGTGTCTTTGGTTCTATGTTGTCTACGCCAATCATCAATCCTCCTCAGTCAGGAATCTTAGGAATGCACAACATTATTGAGCGTCCAATCGCTGTAAACGGTAAAGTTGAAATTCACCCAATGATGTATGTTGCTCTTTCTTATGATCACAGAATCATCGATGGACGTGAGTCAGTTGGTTTCTTAGTTGCTGTTAAAGAAGCTTTAGAAAATCCGGTAGAATTATTGATGAACGGAGATGCTAAAAGAGCATTGGAGTTGTAATCAATAGCCTTTTCAATTATAAAAACCCCAAATGATGAAAATCGTTTGGGGTTTTCTTTTTATATTCGGAAAATAAATATCTGAATATGAAAATAAAGCTAATGTTACCAGCAATTATATTGAGTTTAAATTTTGTTTGTGCAAACCCGCCAGCTAAAAAACGCATATTGGTGTATACAAAAAACGGAAAGGGTTATGTGCATAAAAATATTGCAGCCAGTGTAGAGGCTTTGAAGAAAATTGGCGAAGCAAATAATTTGATTGTTGATGTTTCTGATGATTCTTCGGTAATGACTACTGAAAATTTAGCAAAGTACAGCTGTCTTGTTTTTTCGAATACGTGTAATGATATCTTTGATACAGAAAAACAAAAGCAGGCATTTGCGGCTTATATCCAACAGGGAGGAGCATTTGTAGGAATTCATAGTGCCTCTGATTCTGAACGTTCCTGGCCTTGGTACACCAAAATGATAGGAGGAAAATTTAAAAAACACCCGGCTTTTCAGTCTTTTGAAATAAAAGTGATTGACAAAAACCATCCTTCTACTTCAAAACTTCCTGAAACATGGAAAAAGGAGGATGAGTGTTATTATATGGATGAACTGAATCCTAATATTCAGGTAGTATTAGCTGCCGATCTGAGAACGGTGAACGATAGTGAAAAAGGAGTTTATCCGGGACGCATTTTTGGAGATTACTTTCCATTGGCCTGGTTTCATGAATTTGAAGGAGCCAGAGTGTTTTATACCGCTTTGGGACATGATAGCAAAGATTATTCAGATCCGGTATATATCCAGCATCTTACCGGCGGAATTTTATGGGCATTGGGAAAACATTCAAAAGTGAAACATTCAAAGAATAAATAACAAACAAAAAGAATTTTTCCAGTCTTATAAATTTTTCCGGTTTTAACTTTTCTTATTACGGTAATTAATCAATCAATAATATTTATGTCATCCAACAAAAAACAAGCTGCTATAGGCTTTATCTTCATCACCATGTTAATCGATATCACCGGATGGGGAATCATTATTCCGGTTATTCCAAAACTGATTAAAGAATTAATACAAGGTGATGTGAGCGAAGCTGCAAAATATGGCGGCTGGCTGACCTTTGCTTATGCGATGACGCAGTTTTTGTTTGCGCCTTTAATTGGTAATCTGAGTGATAAATTTGGCCGAAGACCTATAATTTTAATTTCGCTTTTTGCTTTTGCGCTGGATTATGTTTTACTGGCATTTGCGCCAACAATTACATGGCTGTTTGTAGGAAGAATAATTGCCGGATTAACCGGGGCAAGTATTTCAACCGCTTCTGCTTATATTGCCGACGTTAGTACACCGGAAAACAGAGCCAAAAATTTCGGAATGATTGGTGTTGCTTTTGGATTAGGATTTATAATTGGACCAGTTCTGGGTGGAATTTTGGGACATTACGGATCCAGAATTCCGTTTTATGCAGCAGCAGTTTTGTGTTTGCTGAATTTTCTGTACGGTTACTTTATTCTGCCTGAATCCTTATCAAAAGAAAACAGAAGAGCGGTTAATCTAAAAAGAGCTAATCCGATTGGTGCTTTTTTGAACTTAAGGAAATATCCTTCGCTTTATGGATTGCTGATTGCCTTGTTTTTGATTTACGTAGCAGCTCATGCGGTCGAAAGTAACTGGAGCTACTTTACCATGTATAAATTTAACTGGAACGAAAAAATGGTTGGAATTTCGCTGGGTGTTGTCGGAGTTTTAGTAAGTCTCGTTCAGGGCGGTTTGATACGATGGACCAGTAAGAAATTAGGAAATAAAAAAAGTATCTATATAGGAATGGCTTTATATACTCTTGCCATGTTTTTGTTTGCTTTTGTTTCAGAAAGCTGGATGATGTTTCTCTTTTTGATTCCGTATTGTCTTGCCGGAATCGCTGGGCCTGCATTGAGAGCTATTATTGCCGGACATGTTTTGCCCACAGAACAAGGAGAAATTCAGGGTACTATTGCAAGTTTAATGAGTGCTGCAACCATTATTGGTCCGCCGGTAATGTCGAGTCTTTTTTATTATTTCACGCATCAGGATGCGCCATTTGAGTTCCCGGGAATGCCTTTTATACTTGGAGGAATATTGATGATGAGCAGTGGAATTGTTTCTTATGTTTCATTGAAAAAACATTCGAATAACAATTAATCAATTTATAAATGTATAAAATCCCAAATTCCAATTAAGGAGTTTGTGATTTTCTTTTTATAAAAATTGCCAAAATAGTGTCTAAATTTTTTGGTAGTTCGCACTGAGTGGCTTTATTTATTTTGATTCAATTTTCTCTGTTATAATGTCTGAATTTTTAATAATTTCCATTCTTTTCTTTTTTTGATCATAAATAAAAGTAAAATCTTTTGTTCTTCCGATATATTGCAAAGTGTATTTGCATAAGTATACTCGTTTCTCTGTAATAATTGTTATAGAATTTAAAGAAATCTCATTTTGAAGCTTTTTAGCATTTCTGTTTTCGATAAGTAGTAATAAAATTACAATAGCAATTAGTAATTGTAATGAGTTTAATGCCGTAGTGGTTTCATCATTTAATTCAATTTTATTTTCAATTATTGCTTCTTTTAAAAATATATTAAAAAGCATTAATAAAAACATCAACAATGCCGGAGTTATAAAAAAAGAATATTTTTCATTTATAAATGATAATATACAGTAAGTTAATATTGTAATAATCGTTATGATATTGTCTTTTAAGTAAAATTGAAATCTCTTTTTTACTGAAAAATCTGAGATTGCTTCAATCGCATTCGTGTTTTCAGCACCAATTCTTTTGCCAAAAAGTGATACTATAATTAAAAAAGGTATTAGAAAAATTATGAATAGAAAAAGTAAATTGTTGGTAAATAATAGAGGTATTTCAACCAATGAAATATAAGAGCCTAAGTTAATTCCAAAAAGAGAATAATAATAAAATTGTGGAATGATACTAATAAAAATTATCAGTGGAATTCCGTATGTCGAATATTTTAATAGAATTTTTGCTTTCAAAACGGGAAATATTTAATAACTATATATTTAGCTTTCAAGGTAATCATTCTTCAACCAGTTAAAAACATGATTACCGAAATTTGTCAGAGTTGCCCAGTTGTCAATAATTTCTACAATGTTTAATCTTTGTAATTTCTTAAAAATAGTTCTATCTGAATCGTCCAATTGTACAGAAACGTTTAATTCTTCCTCTTTAAAATAGCGCATTAATATTTTTGCGTCATTATTCGTCAATTGCTTTATGGTTGCACTTATTCTCACATTAAAGTCCGGATCTTGCAAATTATTATAATCGCGATCATCTCTGTGTGAAATATTTCTTTTAATTTCAGTAATTTGATTCTCAAGGAATTTCTTTTCCTGATTAAGCACATCAATTGATTTGTTTAATTGTTTCTCTTTTTCATGAGAAGCCGAAATGCGTTCATTCCATCTTTTAGTTTCAATTTTATCTTGTTCTACAAGATCATTAATTTCCTTCTGTAAACTTTCAATTTTAGTTTGTAAATTATTAATCTCACTTGTACCTGCTTTCTCATCTGCTATTTGTCTTAAAAGCTTTGCGTTCTCTTTTCTTTTTAATAGTCTAGCAGTTTCTAAATCATCAATTTTCTGTTGTTTTTTTTCAGTGTAATATTTTAAAACAAATTCAATAAAGAGATTAATATAAGGAAGGATTAAAACATAGAAAAACGATATACCAATTGGAAAAAGTAAGTTTTTTAAATTGCAATATTGTTCCTCAATCCATTCAATCCTGCAGTGTATTGGCCATTCTGAATAAAACAATATAGCAAATGCTCTCCAATTAAATATTAAAAAGGATATCATGAATGAGCCAATAAAAGGACTTTTTACTCTGTCCCTGTAACTGTCATATACACTTTGAAAAAAATCTTTTACTGTTTCCATATTTGATAAATTTCAGCAAACATAGAATATAAAAATTAAATCAATCACGTATAAATACCTGTTTAAATAGAGTTTCAGGTTAAATAAACTCAATCTTATAACGAAAGACTTTTTTAATGGTTTTTATTGTAAATACAAATAATGATTATAATAATCAATAATCGCTTTTCCTTCCAGCAAAACATCAGCGCCAATAATGCCATGAACCGGTTTTGCTTTGTACTGTCTTAGCGCTTCGTTAACATGCGAAAGATCAAAAATAACCAGACTAAAATCAGTATTTTTCCAGGAACCCAGCTGAAGTGTATTATGTTTCGAAATTTGTGTTTTCATTCCGGTACCGCCGGCACCAGCTGCTTTGGTTTTTGAATTTTTTGTAGTTAATTCGAATTTTTCAATACTTTCAAAACCCACACAGGAATTTGAGGCGCCGGTGTCTAAAATAAAAGTTCCGGAAACGCCATTGATTTTGGCTTTGATAGATAAATGCTGTGTTTTGGTAACTTTGAATTTTATTTTTTTGTATTTCTCTTTTTTGAGAACCTCGTGAAGATTTTCCATTTTCGATAGTGATTGAAAACCAAAAATAAACCAATTACAGCCAATAAACTAATGATGTAAACGATATAATTTGAAGCATTTTCTTCTGTGGAAATCGAACCGTAATAAACAAACGCACTCCAGTAATACGGAGATTTTTTAGCATTTGGAATCGATTTGTCGTTTAAAAAATCAAGTTTTGCATTTGTATTGGCTTCAAAATAAGTTTGGTTATTTAGGATGTTTTTATAGAAATCCGTCATAAAAACCGATGTTGTATAATCGTTTACTTTCCATAAAGAAAATAACAGATTCTGTGCTCCTGCAAACTGAAAACCTCTTGCAACACTCATTGCTCCTTCGGCTTTATAGAGTTTACCGATTCCGGTTTCGCAGGCACTTAAAACCACTAAATCCGGATTGATGTTGAGGTTGTACAATTCTGTATATAAAATTTCCTGATCATAAAATTTGATGCTTGCCGGAGTTTCAATATCGCCTGAAGACGCATGCGTGCTTAAATGCAGGATCGAATAATTGGAAATATTATTTTTAAAATTATCAAAACGTGCATCGGCATTTTCTAAATATTTTCCTTTAAAATTACTCCTGATTGATGCCAGTTCTTTCTTTGAATAACGCAACTCAAAAGCCGTTTTTTCGAAAACCGGAAAAACACCCAAAACTGTTTTTTCTGATTTTGAAAAGGGTTTTGAATTCAGATAAATATTCGCCGAAATAGTATAAGCAATCCTGAAATCATTCAGCAAATAATGCATTTTAGCAAAATTCGTTGTATTTGATTCTTGTGTAATCAATGCTTCAAACGGAAGAAAATTTAAAATGCCATCAGGAACAATGATCAGGTTTTGATAAACCGAGTTGTTAGGTAATTTTAATAAATCATAAACTTTTTTTCCAGAATGATTATAACCTGAAATATTATTGGTAATACTACCAGCATTGTTGAAATAATCTATAAAATCAACAATGTCAAATATTCCTGTATGGTTTACATAAAGAGAATTGAGACTGATTCTGCCATTGCATAAAGTAAAATAATACAATTTTTCAGCTCCCATAAAATAATAAACCATCACAGCTTTGTCATTTTCTAATTTTGAAAACAGCGCTTTTAAATCACAATTTTCCGGAATATAATCTGCATTTCCAGCCTGGATTTTCTTCAGTGAAAGCGTCAGTTCATTTTGCTTTTGGATAAGATTATTTATTTTCAAAATATCTGCAGCATCTCCTTTTTGCTGTTCTTTTAAAATGGCATTATTAAAATTTTGAAATTCCTGCAAAAGCTGTTTTTCTTCTGCGGAAGCATTTTTAATATTCGAACGATAACTTTTTAAAATTCCGGCTTTTGTTTTTTCAGATAATTGAAAAGCTTCTTTTATATATTCAGTCTTTCCTTCCTTTTCATATAATTTTTTATAAATGGAAATGCATTTTTCAGTTCGGTTTCGGGATCGCCATTGCGATATGATTTTTGAGTTTTCATAAACCAATGCATTCATCAATAAATCTTCAATGTAAAAGGAAAGTTCAAAAGCTTTTAATGCTTTTTTGGGCTGGTTTAGCTGTAGAATTTCTGCCTGCAAATCGATTGCATCTATTAAAACAGTTTCTGCATATAATTGGTTTTGATTTGGGACAAGGTTCTTAGAATTATAATTCGGAATTAAAATTTCAAAAACAGCCAAAATCTGCTTTGAACTTTCCTCATATCTTCTTTCATCAAAAAGTAGTAAAGCTTTTTCATAATATAATTTTGCCAATTTTCGTGGCTGTTGATTTTTGGATTCTAAAAATAACTTTTCAGCCTTTTGCATATAAGAATTGGCTACATCGAATCGTTGCCATTGCCTGTTCATCGAAGCCAGATTTCGATAAGAATTAGACAAAGTTTCAGATTGTTCTTTTTCGTTTTTAAGATACTTTATAGAAGATTGAAAAGATTTCTCGGCTTTGTCATTCGAACTTTTAATCGATAATAGTTGTTTTGAACCCAGCCAGTAATTGTTTCCTAAATTATTCAGCAAAATACCTTTTTGGGAATTCGATAATTTTTCAGTTTTTAAAGTATTTTCCAAAAGTTCAATTGCCATTGAGATCTTGCCCGAATTCTGATAAACATTCGATAAATTCAGAATTGCTGCTATTTTTTGTGACTCGTTTTTTTCGAGATTTGCAATAAAATAATATTGTTTAATAGTATTTTCGGCACTGTCATAATCGCCCAAAACGGTGTATAAATTCCCCAAAGGTTTCAGGCAATATTCAATAATGTCGTAATCTTTAAGTTTATATTTCAGATAGATTTGCCAGGCTTTTTCATAACTCGAAACCGCATTGTGTGTCTGTCCAAACTGATTTTGATAATACGCTTTGTTGCAGTTTAAAACCACTATAGATAATAATTCGTCTTTGGTCTTTGGTTTTGGATTTCTCCAGAAAGCAGCTTCGGTATTGGTTAAGTTTTGCAACCCTTTCGCGGAAGGATGAGCGACAAAAACATCAATTGTATTGTATATTTTGTCTTCGGGATTTTGCCCAAAAATATTCAGGTTAGCAAAAAGAAAGATTAATCCATATAAGTGATATAAGTTCATATTATAGTTGTTGGTATACTAAAATAAATCATATAAGCTTATGTGTTATATCTTTTTGAATTTAAAAAACTTAAATTTACTTAAATCACTTATATGGTGGAAATATTTAAAACCTCCAAATCCCATACACCTGAAAATAATTAAAATCCTGTTCGAAGTTGATCACATAACGTGCACCCAGACTCGGACCGATTCTGGAAAAACCTGCCGTCAGGTCAAATAGAAGACCGGTTTTTAAATCCGTAAATGAGTTTTTGACGTTATTAGTAGTCGTTTTTGTATCTATTAAAAGATTTTCTTTCTCATTTTCAAAAGTTTCTGTTTTTATATCCTGATTCTGTTGTGATGCCACATTGATATTAGCCTGAATTCCGGCTCCGACTCCGATATAATTATTAATGTTATACCGAATCAAAACCGGGACTTCCCAGTTGACGTTTTTATTTTCAGTTGTAGTGGTGGTACGTATTAATCGTCTTGTTCCGTTTGCATTGGTGTCAAATGTGTTTGTAATATTGACTGCGCTGTTATATTTATTTAGAGCATTTACCCATTCTGCCTGCCAGTAAAAACGATATGATTTGAAAGGTGAAATAGTAGCGCCCACAAAATAACTGGTCGATTTGTCTAAGTCTGAATAGAAATTATATCCAGCTTTTGCGCCAATCGAGATTCCGGGTAAAAATCGGGTAACGGCGTAATTGGTTATGATAGGTTCATTTTTATCAAAAATAATGGATGTTCGGCTTTTGGTTTTTACTTTATGAAAGTCTTCACTGAATTTCATTGAATAACGCACAAAACCTTTTGTACTGTCTTTTTCCTGAACGTTTTTTTGCTCAGTTCCAGGAAGATAAATATTCTTAAATGTAAAAATGATTTGTTTTTTTGTAATGATGGTGTCCAGACAGCTTACGGTTGGCTCTTCGCCTTTTGGACAAATCGGACATTCAGGATACATACTTTCAATCTGGAATGTTTTTTTGTCGAACATGTCCGGAATATCAGTTTCTAAGCGAATTTTTCTTGCCGGGCCTTCACCGTTATTTTGAAAACGGGTTTTGAATTTCACTCTTTTAAACCGAACCAGTCTGTAATTCATAAAACTTCCGTTCGAACCCATTTTGTTGGGGTCGTGAGAGGTTACGATTTCCATTTCGAGGTTTTTCACCTTATGGTTTTTAAAACTGCGATTGGGTACAAAAATCCCGCGCATGGTAACTGTTGCACTGGTATCTTTGATCATTTCGGGAGTTGTTTTGAAAGTGTAAAAAACATTGCGTGTTTCGCTTGGATTGGTATCGTCAAATTCCAGAATCGAAACATTATGATAAAGTGTATGTGCTTCTTTTAAGCTGGCTTCTAAATCTTCTTCTGTGGTCGTGTTTTTATATTTTTTGAATTTTATAGTGTTTTCCGTAGAAGCGAGATAGGATTTAGTATCATCGAGATCATCAACTGAAGCAACTGTATTTTCTTTTACTTCGCGTTCGCCGGCATAGGTCCTGAAATCGGTTAGCTCGAAATTGTTATTTTTGAATTGTTTTTCGTTATAAAAAAGATAGAGCTTGCCATTGGCAACATAATTTTCCAGATTTTGATAACTTACTACGACTACCATTTCCTCTTCCGGAATTGGATCACAGTTTTTTATAATTGCAAACCCATTTTGATCAGCGATGGATGCGATGTCCTGATATGGGTCGTCTCCAATTTCGTTCACTGCCACTTTTTTTGGTCGTGTAGCAGGAGGTTTTCCGTTGTCGTAATTGTTGGTAACGGCTAATCTGGCGGTATAGTTGCCTTTGTTTTTATAAACGTGTTTGGGCTCTGCCTGTTTGCTGTAATGACCGTCACCCATTTCCCATAAATAGGAGTAACTTGGTTTTGGCGCACCTGCAATTGGAATTAAAGGTGGAGTTTCGGGTTTAAAAGTTACCGAATTGGCTTTCTGGGTATAGCTGATATTTGCTCTTCGGGTGATGGTGTCTTTTACTTTGGTCTGCGCAAACACCATTGCTGATGAAAGAATAATGAAACAGCATAAAAGTTTTTTCATGGTCGAGGAGGTTTTTAGCCCTGATGGGAGCGGCATCTCCCGATTTAGAAAAACAAGGCTTTTTAGCCGTAGTTTTTGTTATCGGGAATACAGCGGACAGCAGGATTAGCTTCTGAAAATCATCAGAGTTAGTTTAAAACAGCATTAAATGTAAAAAAAGTGATGAGCAAATCATCACTTTTTCCTAAAAAAGTATTTGAAAGTTACTGAATGGCATTGATTGCTGCTACCAGTTGCGCTTCTGAGCCTACTGTTGTTTCTGCAAGTGAAAAGGTGTAGGTTTGATTGGCAGCGATTGTCACTCCTTTAATTGCATAACGCCATTGACCGTTATCTTCTGTTGCAAAAATGATGTGACAGGCTAAACCAACCGGAATTTGTCCATAATGTTCGCTGAATAGACCTGCTGCTGTATATGTGTCTAATTTTGCCAGTGCGTTTGTTCCTTCGCCATCATAAGATAAATAAACTGCGCTGTTTGTGTTGTCATAACCTTCAGGAACATCAACAAGTAGCGTTGTTTTAGGTCGCGGGTCGCTGTAAAAACGGTCAACATTTGTCCATCCAAAGTTTCCAAAAGTTACATAATAATTATTTCCTTCGCCCTGTACACCGCCTTTTCCGTTGGCTCCGTCAGCACCGGCTTTGGCTTCTCTCCAGGCTAATTCTCCTTTGTCATCTATCACACCGGTCCATAATGTCATGGCATTGTCAAGTCCATCTGTTAAAGCAGTAGGAACCATCATATTCATTGAGCAGGAAGTCTGAAGTTCTACACCACCTTGTGTTGCTTTGATAAAGAACTCACCGCCTGAAATTAATAGATTTTTCTTTCCGTCGGCTGTAATACCCATTGTAGGTTTGTTGGTGATCAGCATGTTTCCTTTGTCAAAAAGCTCGATATATTCGATTTTAACTTCTCCGGTTACTGCAACTCCATTTTTAGTTAAGCAATCTCCGTTGATGTTTACTTTTACTCCTTTTGCAGAAGTGAATGATACGACACCAGCTCCGGCTGTAATGGTAAAATTCTGTGTGTTTTTCTTGACCCCTTGTTCGTTTATACTTTTGAATGCTTCGGCAGTTGGAGGTGTAATCTTAGTTTCATTTTCTCCATCATTGTCATCACAGCTTGCAAAAGTTGCCAATGCTAAAAATAATAATCCGATTTTTCTAAAATTTGTATTCATGATTTCTAATTTTTATAAATCTGAGCTGATCTTTATCAGTTGGTTTTCAGATTCGGGTTGTTAATTTAATTTTTATATCCTTATATCAATTCGGGTTTGATATTGTTACCCTTGTTTTCAAAATTTATTTTTATTCGTTTTATATTACTATATCAACAGGCTTTTAAAATTGTTACCTCTGTTTTTTATTTTTTTTTGAAGTTTATTTGGAAAAGCATTTTTCTTCAAAAACATTTCCGTCTTCATCGAGTGCAACCAGGATTTGTTTTTTCCTTGAAAGATTAATGATCAAATAAAGCCAGACAATTGACCAAAGCCCCAGTGTAGCAAAAACCAAAGTCAGCTGCAGGGAAGAATCGATTTGTTTTTTTTCTTTGGATAAAACCACATAAGGAAGTTTATCATTTTTTTCAATTACGATAAATCCGTTGCGAATTTTGTTCGACAGCGTCTGCTGGAACTTGGCAAAATCTTTCTCGGTTGTAAATTGATAACTTCCCATATTTATGTGATTTTTAATTCTAAATAACCTTCTATTTGCCTTATATCAATTTGTTTTTTGGATTGTTACCCCTGTTTCTGTAATTTTTTTCAGATTCTTTTTTTTACTTTAGCTAATAATTTCAATTATGGAAAAAAGTAAAATTCATCCCGACCAGAAATATATTGAAGGAATTGCCGAAAATGATTCGGCAATAATCCGCTCTATCTATAAAAATTTTGTTCCTAAAGTGGTTTTTTATATCATGAATAATTCAGGAGACAAGGATCAGGCGCAGGATGTGGTTCAGGAAATCATGATTTTGCTTTTTAATCAGGCAAAAGCCAATACATTACAGCTTACTTGTCCGTTTGATGCCTACTTCTTTTTGTTGTGTAAAAGGAAATGGCTTAACGAATTGAAAAAAACTTCGAATAAAGGGGTAACAATTAATGAAGATTTTGCATCTATCAATGAATCTGCTCTCGAATTGGTTGAAGAAACCGAACAATTTGATGAAAAACAGCAACTTTTTGATACGATGTTCCAGAAATTAGGAGA
The DNA here is from genome assembly GCF_029625295.1 of Flavobacterium gyeonganense. Lineage (NCBI taxonomy): Bacteria > Pseudomonadati > Bacteroidota > Flavobacteriia > Flavobacteriales > Flavobacteriaceae > Flavobacterium > Flavobacterium gyeonganense. Next base: position 2,425,843 of record NZ_CP121112.1, read on the forward strand.
TAAATGCCAGGAGGTGCTAAAACTGAGTTTTGCCATTAAATCGATGGAGGAGGTTGCCGAAAAGCTAAACGTAACGTACGGTTATGTACGTAAAAAGAAATCGTTATGTATCGGACAGCTGACACAATGGATTCAGGAAGCAAAAAATTTTAAATCTCTTAAAAATAATTAGCCATGAACGAAGAACGCTACATATTATTTGATCAGTATTTGCAGGGAGAAATGACGGTTGAAGAAAGAAACAGCTTTGAAAGAACGCTTTCAGAAAATCCCGAATTTGCCGCTGAATTCAGAACGTTCAAAGAAGTTTTGGAACAATTAGAAAATAAATTCGGGCATGAGCAGGAAAGAGAGGCGTTTAAAGAAAACCTGTCTGCTATTTCAGATAAACATTTCAATAAAGAAAAGCCGAAAGTGTTCCCGATGCGTCCATGGTATTATGCAGCGGCAGCATCTGTAGCTATTTTATTCGGATTGTTCTTTTTTGATTACAACCAAAATCCGTCTTTTAATGATTACAACCATCCAGGGCAAGCTCATTTTACAGAAAGAAGCAATACAAATGAAAATTTGATAGTGGCAGAAAAAACGTTTAATGAAAGAAAATTCAAGGAAGCGATTCCGTTTTTTGAGGCGGTTCTTAAAAACAAAAAAACGGCTGAAATTCAATATTATTATGGTGTTTCTCTATTGCAGGCCAGTCATTATAGTAAAGCAGAAACAGTTTTTAATGAATTGAAATCAGGAAGTTCTGTTTACAAAGAAAAAGCGCTTTGGAATCTGGCTTTATTAAAATTAAAACAAGAAGATTATACAGGCTGTAAACAAATCCTGCAAACCATTTCTCAGGATTATGAAGACTATGATGAAGTTCAGGAGCTTTTGGATGCTTTGGATTAAGTTATTTCGCAGAGATGCACGGAGAATTTCACAGAGATTCGCAGAGTTATAAATTACTTTGCGAATTTTTTTTATTGCTATCATTTAAGGGGAACTAAGAATCTTTGCAACAATCCGTTTCATCCGCGTCCCAATCACACGCAATTGTTATTCTTTTAATATTGTCGTAATTTTGACAACTTTAAAAAACAAACAATTGAATTCAACTACAATAATCACCGATACACACACACATTTATATTCTGAAGAATTTGATCAGGATCGTGACGAAATGATGCAAAGAGCGATAAATGCCGGAGTAACCCGTTTTTTTATTCCTGCTATTGATGCTGCTGCGACACAATCCATGTACGATTTAGAGCAAAATTATCCGGATTATGTTTTCCTGATGATGGGACTGCATCCTACTTACGTGAAAGATGACTATCTGGATGAGCTGAAACATGTTGAAACTGAACTTTCAAAACGAAAATTCTATGCTGTTGGCGAAATCGGAATTGATTTATATTGGGACAAAACGCATTTAAAAGAACAGCAAATTGCTTTTAGAAGACAAATTCAGCTGGCAAAGCAATACAAATTACCCATCGTCATTCATTGCCGTGAAGCTTTTGATGAAATTTTTGAAATTCTGGAAGAAGAAAAATCAGCTGATTTGTTTGGTATTTTTCACTGTTTTACCGGAACGTACGAACAGGCGCTACAGGCAATTTCGTATAATATGAAACTAGGAATAGGCGGAGTAGTGACTTTTAAAAACGGAAAAATCGACCAATTCTTACGCCAAATTGATTTAAAAAATATTGTTCTGGAAACTGATTCGCCTTACCTCGCGCCAATTCCGTACAGAGGTAAACGCAACGAAAGCAGTTATTTAGCAAATGTAATTGCAAAACTGACCGAAATTTACGACCTTTCAGATACAGAAATTGCAGCAGTAACAACACAAAACTCCAAAGACGTTTTCGGGATTTAATATGCCGATTACGATACTTTAATTTTTTTTTGTTCTTTTGCCCACCTAAATTGATAATTATAATGCAGAAATTTGACGCTATTCGACCATTTTATGATTCTGAAGTAAATGAAGCACTTCATGGAGTTGCCAATCATCCGATGATGAAAACCATGATGAATTTTACTTTTCCGGAATTAAATGATGAAGTCTGGAAAGAACAATTGAAGAAAACACACTCAATTCGTGATTTTCAATGCAATTTTATTTATCAGACCATTCAAAAAGTACTTGAAAAAAGTTCGGAAGGGCTTACAACTTCAGGCTTTGATAAATTAGAAAAAAATACTCCTTATTTATTTATATCCAATCACCGCGATATTTTGCTGGATACCACTTTACTGAATGTTTGTCTTTTCGAACATGGTTTGGTTATGACAGCCTCTGCAATTGGTGATAATTTAGTTAAAAAAGCATTTTTGAGCACCCTCGCAAAACTCAACAGGAACTTTTTAGTTTTAAGAGGTTTAACGCCAAGAGAAATGCTGCAAAGTTCAAAATTACTGGCAGAATATATGGGGCAGTTACTGCTTCGTGAGAACCGTTCTGTTTGGATCGCACAAAGAGAAGGCCGCACCAAAGATGGTAATGACGAAACCAATCCGGGCGTTTTAAAAATGATCGCAATGGGTTCTGATGAAGCGAATCCGATGGATTATTTTAAAAAATTAAAGATTGTTCCAGTGTCGATTTCATACGAATACGATCCTACGGATGTTCTGAAAATGCCGCAATTAATGGCAGAAGCTAATAACGAAGTGTACGTAAAAGATAAAAATGAAGATTTCATGACCATTTTAAGCGGTATCATGGGAACTAAAAAAAGAATCCATATTTCTGTTGGCGATGTTTTGGATACAGAAATCGATCAGATTGTGGCTGAAAACGATAATTCGAATAAACAGATTCAGGCTTTGGCACAAACCATTGACGATTCTATTTTACAGAATTACCAGTTATGGCCAACCAATTTTATTGCTTACGATATTTTAAACGAAACCAATAAATACGCTCATTTGTATAAAGAAAGTGAAAAACAGCTTTTTGAGCGTCGTTTAGAAAAGAGAATAGGAACTGACAATGGTGTTGCCAGACAAGGATTTTTGGCTATGTATGCCAATCCTGTGGTTAATAAATTAAAATACCAAAATGTCTTCTAAAGCCAAAATACTCTTAATTTATACCGGTGGAACTATCGGAATGAGCAAGGACTTTGAAACAGGGGCGCTTAAAGCTTTTGATTTCGGAAAATTGCTTAAAAATATTCCCGAAATAAAACAACTGGACTGCGAAATCGAAACGGTTTCGTTTGAAAATCCAATTGATTCTTCGAATATGAATCCTCAAATGTGGGCTAAAATCGCTACTATTATTGAGGAAAATTACAATACGTTTGACGGATTTGTAGTGCTTCATGGTTCTGATACCATGTCGTATTCGGCTTCGGCATTGAGTTTTATGCTCGAAAATTTAGCTAAGCCTGTTGTGTTCACCGGCTCGCAATTGCCGATTGGGGATTTGCGTACCGATGCGAAAGAAAACCTGATTACAGCCATTCAGATTGCTTCGCTTCAGGAAGAAGGAAAACCTGTGATAACTGAGGTTTGTCTGTATTTCGAATATAAATTATACCGTGGCAACCGAACTTCAAAAGTAAATGCCGAGCATTTCAGGGCTTTTACAGCGCCCAATTATCCTGAATTGGTAGAATCAGGTGTACATCTCAAATTAAACCAACATTTATTTCTTCCCATAAAAACAGATGCAAAACTGATTGTTCATAAAAACCTGAACAATGATGTAGCCATTATAAAAATGTTTCCCGGAATGAGCGAAACTGTTTTGGCTTCCATTTTAGCGACTAAAGATTTAAAAGGAGTTGTTCTGGAAACTTACGGCTCTGGGAATGCACCGACCGAAGACTGGTTTTTAAATTTAATTCAGAAAGCAATTCAGAATGGAATGCATATCGTGAATGTAACCCAATGCTCCGGTGGAAGTGTCAACATGGGACAATATGAAACCAGTACAGCCTTGAAGTCGTTGGGAGTTATTTCCGGAAAAGATATTACAACGGAAGCGGCTATTACCAAATTAATGTATTTGCTTGGGCATACCGTTTCAATTCCGCAAAACGAATTTAAAACGATTTTTGAAAGGGCTTTGCGTGGCGAGATTTCGCTATAGCCAGTTTATTTTAGATAAATAAGACAAGTATTGAAAGGAATTTTTAAAAATGCTTTTCTAACTCGTTTTTTTTCATGTTATTTGCAGACCAAAATAGAGAGGTGTCCGAGTGGTTGAAGGAGCTAGCCTGGAAAGCTAGTATATGGGTAACTGTATCGAGGGTTCGAATCCCTTCCTCTCTGCTAGATAAAACTCCGTAGTTTCTTAAATTGAAATTACGGAGTTTTTTATTTTATACCCTCTATAAAATGTGTGTTATGTATTATTTTATAATTTAGTATGATGAAAAACCAAATTATACTTTTAAGTTTTCTATTCATATTAATTTCCTGTTCTAAAAAAGAAGAAATTAAATCTTTTCCTTTTGATAGTTTCGTTATTTCTTCTGCGGGTTTACATCATCTAAATTCTATGAAATTTACAGAAAGTGATACCGTTTATTTTCAGAAAAAATATCCTGAACCAATTGAAAACTCTTATGTAATGCTTAAATCAGGAGAAAAAGAAAAGTTTACTAAGTTGTTTAATGGAATAAATTTTTACAAATTTGATAATGAGTATGCACAAGAAAATTTGTGTGATGGTACAGGTTATCTTTTGAATGTTTCTATAAAAGATAAGCATAAAAGGATTTTTTTATATGGTAATGTAATTCTAAAAGAACTCAAAACATTTATAGATTCATTAGGGAAAATAAAAGCTAATTTGAAATTTCTCCCAACAAAAAAAGTTGTGGATTTTGGAGATTTAGGATATCTCATTCCTCCGCCACCACCTCCAAAACCAGAAAGAATACATTTTGTAAATTGAAAAACCTCTAATCCAGCCCCGAAAAGATAATGGATAGCGGGACTACAGGTGTTTTTTGAAAACCAAATTTCTGCTGCCTGAAAATTCAAAAAAACAACAATTACATAGGCGCGGGCCGTAAATTGATAAATGATTTTGGAAATCCATTTTTACATTATTTTATTAGAAAAAATAGTATATATTTGGCACCTGAGTTATATAAATAATTGAATGGATTTACCTCCTTATTCGCCGGGACTGCATAAACTGGTTACTTTACATGTTGATAAAACGGAGAAACTTACATCCAGTACTGATTTTGTTACTGTAACAAATTCTATTTTAGAAAAGTATAGTTTGGAGAAGGTTGGAGTAGTGGTGCATGATTTTGAAAACAACAGTTTTACGATTTCGTTTTGTCTTAAGGAATCCCATATTTGTATACATACCTGGCCAGAATACAATCAACTCACTTTAGATGTTTATTTGTGTAATTATCTTCAGGATAACTCGCATAAGGTTCGTAGTGTAGTAGCAGATTATATTACTTATTTTGAAGCGAAAATTATTAAGGATTTTGAAATTAACCGATAAAATATGAAGATTCCTTGTTACGACTGTAATACAGAAACCGAATTAGAGGTTGGTTTTGAAGTGGTGAATTTTGTTTGTCCTAAATGTCGGAGTCTATATATTCTTGATGATCAGGGTAATTTTCGTAGAAAATCTAAATATAAATTACCAGACAATGACTTTCCGTTAGCAATTGGAGATATTGGCTTTTTGAAGGGTAGTGAATATAAGGTGACCGGCATTTTGGTTAAAAATGTGCATCCAAATTATAGCTGGACAGAATTTATTCTGCAAAATGAAGCAAAAGAATTTCTTTACCTGTCGCTTTCAAACGGGCATTGGATTTTACTAACCGAAATGGAAGAAACATTTGGCGTAAAATCACATCCTTTGGCACTGGAACATGAAAATGAAGATTACGATATTTATGAATATTCAGATGCAGAAATTATAAATGCACAGGGATTTTTTGATTTTGAGCTTCCTGTTAATCAGCTGATTCATTTGGTAGAATACATAAAGCCGCCTTTTATGATTTCTGTTGAAAGAATGAATAAGATTGAGACAGCTTTCTATGGAGAATATATCAAAAAGAGCGAAATAAAAAAATCGTTTAAGAATATTATAATGCCATATCAGTCAGGTGTAAATATGATACAGCCTTACAGGTTTGATCTTAGAAACACAGCTGTTATTTTCTGCCTTTTTGCTTTGCTGATTATAACAGCAAACTGGTATATTTATAAAGATCAGTTTGAACAGAATGTTTTTTCGAAAACAATAAAATTTAGTGAATTCGACAACAAGGAAGTTACAAGTGATGCCTTTATTTTAAAGGGCGGTTCGGCTCCGTTGACAATCAAGGTTTCAACAAGTGTTGATAATTCATGGGCAAACCTGAATGTTGCATTAGTGAATGAGGATACAAATGATGAAATTTATGCCAATAAAGACATAGAATATTATCATGGATTTTCTGATGGAGAAAGATGGACAGAAGGAAGCAGTTCTGAGGAGTTTAACATTTGCGGTGTAAAAGCCGGAAAATACCATCTTTTAATAACACCAATGAAAGCTCCTGAGGATATCAATAACAGCGAAATGCGGGTAAATGTGGTATGGAACGAACCTTCAAGCCGAAATGTATGGTTGGTTATTATCGGTATGATTGTCATTTATTTTATTATAAGATTTCTTAAATTAAATTTCGAAAAAGAACGCTGGTCTGATAGCTCATACTCCAAATACGAATAAATTAATATGAAAAGAATTTCGGATTTCTTTACCAACAACTGGGCTCCATTGACAATTGGATTTTTTTGCTTTGGAGTTTATATCTATTTTGCTGTCGCAGGAAACCGCATTTGCGACTGCGAATCTACTGAAAGTTACAAGTCAACGGGAAGCCGTACTTCTTATAGCCGTTTTTATCACAAATAAAATTTAACAATATGGAATATATTCACGCACAGCCAATAATTAATTCAGTCATTTATTCTTTTTTAGGAATAGTCATTTTATTGATCGGATATTTTATCATTGAAAGACTTACTCCTGAAAAAACATGGAAAGAAGTTGTGGAAAAAAACAATATTGCTGTAGCGATTGTTTTAGCAGCTTTTATCATTGGGATCTCCATGATTATTAGTGCAGCAATCCATGGGTAAAAAGTTTCTCCGGTTTGAATTTCTTTTACTATTTGCCGTATTTATAATTGCCACCTGCGGACTTATTTATGAGCTTGTTGCAGGAACGCTGGCGAGTTATTTATTGGGCGATTCGGTAAAACAATTTTCATTTATTATTGGGGTTTACCTGTTTTCAATGGGTATCGGCTCCTTTTTTTCTAAGTTTTTCAATAAAAATCTGCTCAACACTTTTGTTGAGATCGAAATATTGGTTGGACTGATTGGCGGTTTGAGTTCGGTAGTTTTGTTTTTACTGTTCGAAAGCGTTGCATCATTTCAGTTTATCTTGTATTTATTTGTTTTTGTAACCGGTTTTTTGGTCGGTTTGGAGATTCCGCTTTTAATGAATATTTTAAAAGACAGAGTCGAATTCAAAGATCTGGTTTCGAATGTTTTTACGTTTGATTATATCGGGGCTTTGCTAGCATCGATATTGTTTCCGTTGGTTTTAGTGCCAAAATTAGGCATCATGGGAACGTCGCTTTTCTTCGGAATGATCAATGTGAGCATTGCCATTGTTTTATGTTTTCTTTTGAAGAACGAATTAAAAAAGCCTTATTTCTTAAGGGTTAAAGCTGTCTTTTCGTTTGTGCTTCTGCTGACTGTTTTTGTTTTTTCAGATTCTATTCTGGCTTATTCTGAAGGCAAATTGTATGGAGAAAATATTATTTATACGAATACAACTCCGTATCAGCGAATTGTTTTAACGCATAACAAAAGTGATTATCGATTGTATTTAAACAACAATCTGCAGTTTAGTTCTGCCGATGAATACCGTTATCACGAAGCTTTGGTTCATCCCGCCATGTCAATGGCGAAGGATGTAAAAAACGTTTTGGTTTTAGGAGGTGGAGACGGATTGGCTGTTCGTGAAATATTGAAATACAAAGAGGTTCAAAAAGTAACTTTGGTTGATTTGGACGAAGGAATGACCAAGCTTTTCAAAACAAACAAGGTATTGAGTAATTTCAATCAAAATTCGTTAAATAACTCAAAAGTTACAGTTATAAATACCGACGCTTATATCTGGGCAAAAAGCTGTAAGGACAAGTTCGATGTTGTCATTATCGATTTTCCGGATCCATCCAATTACAGTTTAGGGAAATTGTATTCGTTGAACTTTTATCAAACTATAAAAACCATTTTACAGACTGATGCTGCGGTTGTTATTCAGACGACTTCTCCTTATTTTGCACCAAAATCGTTTTGGTGTATCAATAAAACGGTGATGCAGGTTTTCCCGCAGGTCGATGCGTATCATGCGTATGTACCTTCTTTTGGAGAATGGGGTTATACGATTGCGATAAATGGTTTCGGAACTACTTTTAATGATGTAAAAAGAAAAGTTTCCGGACTGAAATTCTATAATTATCAGTTTGACAGGTTCAATTATTTTACCAATGATATGATTTCAAACCAAATAGAAATCAACCGTTTGGATAACCAGATTTTAGTGCGCTATTTTGATGAAGAGTGGGGAAAATTGCAGTAAGGGAAGGCGAAATTTCATAAAAGGAATTGGGGCTTCATTGCTTTTAATTCCGTTTTTACAGTTTTGTTCCGATAAAATAGCTATTCTGATGATTCGTTTATCAGGGACTAACCACCTTTTGGGGCATCGGTTATGGATTAAGGATTTTCCGAAGCCGACAGCGCAAATTCAGATTCCGCATTTAATAATCGGAGGAGGTATTTCGGGTTTGAGTGCAGCCCGCCAGTTTCATAAAAAAGGGATTTCAGATTTTTTGCTCCTTGAAATGGCAGATCATCTGGGTGGAAATTCTTCGAACGGTCAAAATAAATATTCAAAATATCCCTTAGGAGCGCATTATCTGCCTCTTCCCAATTTTGATGATAAAGAGCTTCTGAACTTTCTGGAGGAAGAAAAAATCATCATCGGTTATAACGAAAAAGGACTTCCAATTTTTGATGAACTGCAATTGACTTTTGCGCCCGACGAAAGATTGTTTTACAAAAATAACTGGCAGGAAGGCGTTGTTCCCAAAGAAGGAAATTCGGTTGAAGATGATAAGGAATTTATACGATTCTTTAAGCAAATGGATGCATTCCGAATTGCGAAAGGAGCAGATCAAAAATACGTATTCAATATTCCGATTCATCTTTCTTCGGAAGATGAAAATGCCCGCAATCTGGATAAAATAACGATGCAGCAATGGTTTGAAAAACATAATTTCAAATCGAAACCTTTATTCAATTATATCGATTATTGCTGCAAAGATGATTTTGGTTTGGGAATTGAATTTGTTTCTGCCTGGGCCGGGATTCATTATTTCGCCGGAAGAAAACAGGACTCAGTTACTGATAAAAATGAGAGTGTTTTAACATGGCCTGAAGGGAATGCCAGATTAGCCAGTCATCTTAAAAAATATACTGAAAATAAAACCCTGAAAAATCATTTAGTTTATGAGGCAAAAGTAGTTGATAATAAGGTTATTACCAGAGTATTTGATGATGTTAAAAAAGTTTCGGTTGAAATTATAGCAGATAAAGTGATTATGGCAACACCTCAGTTTGTTAATCAGTATTTGGTAAAAAACCGTAAAGAGTTTACAAAGGAATTTCATTATACACCCTGGCTTTTGGCGACCTTAACAGTAAATGATTTGCCGGATAATTTTAGTTTCCCGCTTTCGTGGGATAATGTGATTTATGATGCTAAAGGTTTGGGTTATGTGTATGCACAGCATCAGACACTGAATCAGGTTCAGGAGAAAAAAGTAATTACCTATTATTATAGTTTTTCATCAGGTGATTTGAAGAAAACCCGAAAAGAAATTTATAAAAAAGACAAAGAATACTGGAAACAGGTTGTTTTTGACGATCTCAAAATTGCGCATCCGGATATCGAAGAATACACTGAAGAAATGGAAGTTTTTATATTAGGGCACGGAATGATTTCGCCTGTACCTGATTTTATTTTTGGTAAGGCCAAAGAGAATGCCGCAAAAAACATCGAAAACCGAATCTATTTTGCACACACCGACCTGTCCGGAATCTCCATTTTTGAAGAAGCTTTTCACCAGGGAATTAATGCTGTAAACCAAATTTTAAATGATGCAACCCTGGATTCATAGAGCCAAAACAGATTTACTGTTTATCATCGGTCCGTCATTTTTTGTGCTGGCAATAATTTTTGTTTTTCAGGATTACATAACTGAAATCGAAAATGATTATTCTTTTTATACCTGGCTTTTTCTAATTGTTTTTATCGATGTAGCTCATGTTTATGCGACTTTGTTTAAAACGTATTTTGTTGCAGATGAATTTCAGAAAAAGAAGAAACTGCTAATTCTCCTGCCGATTGTTTGTTTTGTGATAAGCATGATTTTGTTTTCTTTTGGAAGTCTGGTTTTTTGGTCTTTTCTGGCGTATGTTGCCGTCTTTCATTTTATAAGACAGCAATATGGTTTTATGCGTTTGTATGCCCGTAACGAAGAAAAAGCAAAGGTTTCAGTTATAATCGATAATCTGGCAATTTATGCGGCAACCGTTTACCCGATGTTGTTTTGGTTTCTATCTCCCAATAGAAAATTTAACTGGTTTGTTGAAGATGAGTTTTTTCATTTTGAGAATCAGGTCTTGTTAGAGATACTGTTTTGGATTTACATTGGTGTTTTATTATTGTATGTGGTTCGTACTGGAATGGTTTCAATGAAAAACAGCTTTTTTAACGTTCCGAAAAACAGTATTATTTTGGGAACAGTATTGTCCTGGTATTTCGGAATTGTCTATTTTAATGATGATCTTGTTTTTACTTTGCTTAATGTAGTCTCACACGGAATTCCGTATATGGCGTTGGTTTATTTTAGAGAAGTTGAAAGCAAAGTTGATAACGGTTCAGGAGTTTTTGGCTTTTTGAAAAATTACAATGCAGTAGTTATTTATGGACTGATTTTATTGATAATTGCTTTTTCAGAAGAATTTCTTTGGGAGTTTTTTGTGTGGAATGAAAATATTTCCGTCAGTAATTTTGATTTCTCGGGCTGGCAGTTTGTATTGGTTCCGCTTTTGAGTGTACCTCAGTTTACGCATTATTTGCTTGATGGTTTTATTTGGAAATCTAATAAGGCCAAATCATAAATCAGAAGTCTGGAAAAGTTTTTAAAACTGATTTTTGACTTCCAAAAAAAAGTATTTTTAGCATAGATTTCTATGAGAATTTTTACCAGTCAAATTAATATTTTAATTTAAAATGATACACACAGGGATTGTAGGTTTTGTAATTATTGCTATAAATTTTTTATGCTCTTACAAGGGATTTAATGACAGAGTCTTTTTTGATAAATATAAATTCGAAGTTGATAAGATTTTAATCCATAAAGAATATTACAGGCTTCTTACTTCTTCATTTCTACATGTAGACTGGCAGCATTTAATTTTTAATATGCTGAGTTTGTATTTCTTTTTTGAGCTGGTTGAACTGCAATTGGGTGTAGTATCTTTTTTAATTTTATATTTTGCAAGTATGTTGGGTGGTGATTTACTAGCCTTATTCATTCATAGAAATCATGGAGATTATAGCGCAGTTGGAGCTTCCGGATCTGTTTGTGGAGTAATATTCGCATCAATTGCTTTGTTTCCGGGACTAGGAATCGGAATCTTTTTATTGCCATTTTCTATTCCGAGCTGGCTTTATGGAATCTTATATATTGCGCTTACAATTTATGGCATAAAATCGGGACGTGACAACATTGGACATGAAGCACATTTAGGCGGTGCATTAATAGGGTTATTAACGGCAATTATACTTTATCCGGCATCATTAACGGAAAACTACATTCCAATTCTAATGGTTTCTATTCCCAGTGTTGCATTTATTTATCTTATTATTACCAAACCTTATATTCTTTTAATTGATAATAACTTTTTTAATTCGCATAGAAAAAAATATTATTCGATAGAAGATAAATACAATGAAAAAAAGATAAACAAACAGAAAGAACTTGATAAATTGTTGGATAAGATTAGTAAAAAAGGTATTAATAGTTTGACTCAAAAAGAAAAACAAAAGCTTGAAGAGTTGTCAAATTAAAAATCATTTTTAGGTGTAAATTAGATAGAATTGGTACATGAAAAACCAAAACCTCTAATCCAGCCCCGATAGAAATGATATCCTTTTGTGGTGGGGTTCACCACAAAAGATAAAATGGATAGCGGGACTAAAGGTGTTTTGAAAACCAAATTTTTGCTGCCTGAAAATTATTAAATGTCTAATTCTGCAATGTTATTTTGACTTTGGGTAAAAGACGCTCAACAAATAAAGCATAGGCTGATTCTGAAGGATGTAGCCCATCTGAAGCGACAAGATTTGGGTTGCTCAGTCCTTGCCTGGTAATGTCAGTAATGTTTACAAAAACTATTTCATTTGCTTTGCAATAATTTTCTGCAAAGGTATTGTACTGATTGATTTCTGTGGAGATTTTTGCTTTTTGGCTATCGCTTAAATTTTTTGCATACGGAGTGTAAGCATAGTCGGGAATCGAAACTACAATTACGTTTTTTTTGTCGCCTTTTGCCAGTGAAATTGTTTTGGTTACCAATTCAGGAAATTCTCTTTCATAAACAGCGAAATCCCTTCCCTGATACTGATTGTTTACACCAATTAACAGCGTCACCAAATCATAATTGGATTCGGGTTTTTGCTGGTTGATGGCCGAAATTAAATTGGTGGTTGTCCATCCGGTTGTGGCGATAACTTGTAATGAAAAGTTGGTTTCTGTATAAAACGATTTTAAACTCGTTTTGAGCTGTTCCGGAAATCGGCATGTTTCGCAGACGCTTTGACCAATAGTATAACTGTCGCCTAAGGCTAAATAGTTTATAGATTTAGCAATAGGGCTTGTTGGAGTTTCCGGATTAGGGACTGTTGTTGGAGGTGTGACAGGTTCGGGTGTAACAGCTGTTTCCGAAGGGCTTTCTTCAGTGCTGCAACTCAAAAGGGATATAGAAAGTAAAACAATAACTATTTGTTTGAACTGTGGTTTCATAATTTGTATAAATCAGATTTCGCATCATTTCTAAACAAATAGTTACGTTAAAAAAGGATTTGTGGTTTTACACCATTTCTGCTTTCATTGAAATTTCTTCTTCAATAGCATTCCAGAGTCCGATTCTTTTTTCTAATGCAAGAATTGAAATTTCTTCTACATCAGACCATTTTTCGGCGTCATCCCCACATAATTCTGTAATCATTTGCATGGCCATTGGACCGTGTTCATCGGCATCAAGTTCAATATGTCTTTCGAAATAATAAAGCAGTTTTGTTAAATCAACTTCAGGAAGATTTTTTTGAAAGTTTTTCAGGATTTCCGTGAACATAGCCGGAATTAAATCTTCTCTTCCAAAGGTAAAGGCAGCCGCAATCTCATGTGGTTTCCCTTGTTCTATAACACGGAAAGTGAAATCTAAAAATGATTTTACATCTGGATGTAAGGAACTTTGTTTGATGGCCACAAAAATATTATGAAGCGAATTTACCTCAGATAAAAATTTGTTGATTGCAGATGTATCTGCACCACAGGCCTTCATTGCCTCGATATACATTTCGTAATGACTTTGTCTTTTGCCGTCAATAGTGAGGTCGGTTTCTTCAGCAAGGACAATTTCGTTGATTAAATATCGGGTTTCGGGATTTTTTGTTGGAAACCACGGTGTAGTTGTGCAGGTAAGTTTAGCCTGTAAAGCCTTTAATAATGACATAAAATCCCAAACTGCAAAAACATGACTTTCTAAAAAACGGTGTAAGTCATCGATGCTTTGGATTTTATTGTACAAAGAATGCTGTAAAAGCATTTCCTTTTGAGGAAGAATGCGATTGTTGATGGTTTCAATATTCATAGACGTGGTATTTTCCGTAAATATAAAAAAGCTTCCCGATTAGAGGAAGCTTTTGGTATTGATTTTCAATATATTTTAATAGAGCGTTATTATTTGAATGCCGAAAGCCCTGTAACATCCATTCCTGTTATCAATAAGTGAATGTCATGAGTGCCTTCATAAGTAATGACACTTTCAAGGTTCATCATATGGCGCATGATCGAATATTCGCCTGTAATTCCCATTCCGCCTAACATTTGTCTGGCTTCTCTGGCAATATGAATCGCCATGTCAACATTATTTCGTTTTGCCATTGAGATTTGTGAGGTAGTTGCTTTTCCTTCGTTTCGTAAAACGCCCAATCGCCAGGTTAATAATTGTGCTTTTGTGATTTCGGTAATCATTTCGGCCAGTTTTTTCTGCTGTAATTGTGTTCCTCCGATAGGTTTTCCAAATTGGATTCTTTCTTTGGCATAACGCAAAGCAGTATCGTAGCAGTCCATTGCCGCTCCGATTGCTCCCCAGGCTATTCCGTATCTGGCTGAATCTAAACATCCAAGCGGTGCTCCCAATCCGGATTTGTTTGGTAACAGGTTTTCTTTAGGAACCTTTACGTTGTCAAAAATCAATTCACCTGTAGAAGATGCACGAAGTGACCATTTATTATGTGTTTCGGGTGTTGTAAAACCTTCCATTCCACGTTCTACGATTAATCCGTGAATTCTGCCTTCTTCATTTTTCGCCCAGACTACGGCAATATCAGCAAAAGGAGCGTTAGAAATCCACATTTTAGCACCATTTAAGAGATAATGATCGCCCATATCCTTAAAATTGGTAATCATGCTTCCGGGGTCAGAACCGTGATCTGGTTCGGTTAAACCAAAGCAGCCCATCCATTCTCCTGTGGCCAGCTTTGGAAGATATTTCATTCGCTGTTCTTCATTTCCATATTTCCAGATAGGATACATTACCAAAGAAGATTGTACTGATGAGGTTGATCGAACACCGGAATCTCCACGCTCTATTTCCTGCATGATCAGTCCGTATGAAATCTGGTCTAATCCTGCTCCGCCATATTCGACAGGAATATAAGGTCCAAATCCGCCAATTTCTCCAAGACCTTTTATGATTTGTTTAGGGAATTCGGCTTTTTGGGCATATTCTTCGATGATAGGAGAAACTTCACGCTTTACCCATGCACGTGCAGACTCGCGAACCAGTTTATGTTCGTCTGTTAGTAAATCATCAAGATTGTAATAATCGGGTGCTTGAAATAAATCGGGTTTCATGGTACGATAGTTTTATAATTACAAATCTACATAAAGAAATATAACAAAACTAATAGTTATTGTTGTAAAATAAATGACTACCTTATTTAGTTATTTAAAAGTATGCAATAGATTTTTTAATAGTTTGAATTACATAAAGATAAAACGAGGATTACATTTTAAGGTAAAAATCTTTTGTTAATTCAATATAATCCTTTGTATACAAATGTCTGTCAGTTTCGATAATTAATTCATCGATTTCGGTTTCCGGATTTTCGTTTCGGCTAAAAGCCAATAAACTGCGTTTGATTTCCGAAGTTGGGTTTCCTTTTACGCGGGTAATTTTTGTTGGATATAATTCAGCTTCTTTGGCTAAAACTATAAAGTTTTTCTCTTCTTTGAATGGAAGGATCACTGCAAATATTCCATTTTCTGAAAGCAATAAGTCCGCTGCTTCAATCAATTCTTCAAATGGCATTGCGTCCTGAAAACGGGCTAAATCGCGTTGTTCATTTTCAGTTTTATAATCTTCGGAGTAAAAAGGCGGGTTTGAAATAATCAAATCATATTCGTCTTCCGGCTCTTCAATAAATTCGTCCAACCCGGCATGAAAGCAAAAAAGACGATCTCCCCATGGTGAGTTTTCAAAATTTTCTACAGCTTGCTCGTAGGCATCCTCATCAATTTCAAGTGCATCAATTTGTTGGGCATTAGTTCGCTGTGCGAGCATCAAAGCAATAATTCCGGTTCCGGCACCAATATCCAAAACACTAAACGGATTGTGATTTACAGGAGTCCATGCGCCTAATAAAACACCATCTGTGCCAACTTTCATTGCAGTTTTGTCTTGTTTAACAGAAAATTGTTTGAATGAAAACATAAAGATTAAATTCCAATTTTTTTAAATTCCAAATTCCAATCCTGAAAAGGAAAATTCTAAAAATGAAATTCCAAATTCTAATTGTAAAAGGATTAAAATTATATAGTTTTGAGTTGCAAAAGTATGATTAAAATATCAATTAACTACTTAGTTGTTTTTGTGATTATGGCTGATAGAATTTTTCTTAATTCTTCTACTTCGAATAGTAAAGAATCTGATAGTATTCTTTGATCGGAATTTAATTCATGTAATAGTCGTAACCAGAATTTAGATTCTTTAGCTTCTTTTCGGGCGATTTTCAATCTGAAAATTAAATCTTTATCTCCTAATTTTTCATTTGCCTCAATGTAATTTGCTCCAATAGAACCAGACGATCTAATTAATTGTTTACCATCTTCAATATTTGATGTTGTTCTTGATAAGCTTTTAATGTAATTCCTGCATTCTTTTGCAAACAAAAATGTTCGTTCCTCTAAATCATATGGTTTATTCATGGTGTAAATCCCAAAATTTTAAAATCCCAAATTTCAATTGTTTGGGCTTAAAAATAATGAAATTAATTAAAAAATAAGTTTTTTCTTTCATATTTGTTTTGAAAGAATTTTTATAATGGAATTTCTCTCTCCAGTTTTGGAATTTGGAATTTCTTTGTATTGGAATTTAACCTTTTTTCAGGATTGGAATTTGGAATTTTATTTTAAAGGTACATTTCCACCAATCCTTCTGGCAGATCCATAATGACTTTTTTATTGTCCCGATCAATTTTTACAAGAAAATGATCAATCATTGGAACTAGTATTTCAACTTCACCATTTAAAACTTCAAAAAGTGGCTGGGCAGAAGAATCATTAACAGAAGTAATTTTTCCAAAAACGCCTAAACGCTGGTCTTCAATTTCGAAACCAATAACTTCGTGGAAATAAAATTTGTTGCCGGAAAGTTTTGGCAACATAGTTAAAGGAAGATAGACAGCATTTCCAACTAAGGCATCAGCGTCTTCTTCTGTATTTACATCTTCAAAACGAACTCTTAAAAAGTCGTTTTTGTGTAGAGAACTTGTCTCAATAAAAAAAGGAACCAGATGTTTGTTGTGATCAACAAACACTGATTCCAGATTTTCGTATAACTCAGGTTCGTCTGTATCTAAATAGATTAGTACTTCACCTTTGAAACTAAATTTTTTAGCGATTTTACCTAAATAAAAACATTCTTCTTTATGCATTATCGCTAGCTAAAATTATGCTTCAGTTGTTTCGTTATTCTCTTCAGCAGCAGGAGCTTCTTCAGTAGCAGCTTCAACTTCAGCAACTTCTTCTGTAGCCTCTGCAGCAGCGATAGCATCAGCTTCAGCCTGAGCTGCAGCAGCTAAACGTTTTGCATTAACTTCTTGTTCTGCTTTTAAAGCTTTAGCTTTAACATCAGCCTGTGCTTTTGATAAACCGTCTTTTTTAGCATCAACTTTTCCAGCTTTAGCCTCTAACCAAGCAGCTAATTTTGCATCTGCCTGCTCTTGAGTCAAAGCTCCTTTACGGATACCTCCATCAAGGTGGTGTTTCAATAAAGCACCTTTGTAAGAAAGGATAGCTCTTGCAGTATCAGTTGGCTGAGCACCATTATGCAACCATTTTACTGCACTATCAAGGTTTAAGTCGATAGTTGCCGGGTTAGTGTTTGGATTGTAAGTACCGATTTTCTCTAAGTATTTACCATCTCTTTTTGAGCGTGCATCTGCAGCTACAACCCAGTAAAAAGGTTTTCCTTTTTTACCGTGTCTTTGTAATCTAATTTTTACTGACATAATCGTATGATTAAATTTTGAGGTACTCGACCTCTGTTAATTAAGGGCGCAAAGATATAATTTTTTTCTGAATTGTAGTCCAAAATAGATTAAATAAAAAAGGAAAAAAATGATGTATTTTTTGATTTTTTTTTGATTCTGGCTTTAAAAATCAAAATAAAAGCATAAATAAACTAATCTGTAGTAGATTACAGAAAAATAAAGCTACATTTGTTTATTATTATAAATAAGTATATATGAACATTTTTGTGGGAAGCCTTCCATTCAGTATTGAGGAAGCAGATTTAAGAGAGTCTTTCGAGGCTTACGGAGCGGTAGATTCAGTAAAAATTATTACTGATAAATTTACCGGAAGAAGCAAAGGATTTGGTTTTGTTGAGATGCCAAACGACGCGGAAGCTCAAAAAGCAATTGATGAATTGAACGGAGCTGTTGTTTCAGGACGTGCAATTGTGGTTAATAAATCTGAGCCAAAACCTGAAGGAGAAAGAAGAAGCTTCAATAACAACCGTGGAGGAGATTCTCGCGGAGGTTACGGAAACAACCGTGGTGGAAATGACCGTGGTGGAAACAGAGGAGGATATTAATATTTTTTTCTAAATATATAAAAGGGATCAATTTACATTGATCCCTTTTTTTTCATGTTTTATTTTTTTCATGTTTTACGTTCCAGTAGTAACCTGAAACTTGAAACCTGAAACAAAAAATAACTAATTATACGTTCGCAGCTAACCAGTCACCTACTTCTTTGGTTCCGTATGCTTTGCCTCCATTAGCTAAATCTTCGGTAACTACTCCTGCTTCTAAAGCTTTGTTTACAGCATCTCTCATTGCTTTTCCTTCTTCCATTAATCCGAAGTTTTCGAACATCATAGCAGCAGATAAAACAGTAGCCATTGGGTTAGCGATATTTAATCCGGTAGCTTGTGGATATGAACCGTGAATAGGCTCAAATAAAGATACTTCAGCTCCCATCGATGCAGAAGGCATTAATCCCATTGAACCAGAAATTACAGAAGCTTCATCTGTTAAAATGTCTCCAAATAAGTTCTCCGTAATCAAAACATCATAAGAGTTTGGCCATTGTACCAAACGCATTGCAACCGCATCAACAAATTCGTAGCTTACTTCTACTTCCGGATAGTCTTTTTCCATTGCCTGAACTGTTTCTCTCCACAAACGTGACGTTTCCAAAACGTTTGCTTTGTCCACACAGCATAATTTTTTAGAACGCGTCATTGCTAATTCGAAACCTTTTTTAGCCAAACGCTGTACTTCGGCTCTTGTGTAAACGCAGTTGTCAAAAGCAGTATCTCCGTTATCTTTTCTTCCTTTTTCACCAAAATAAATTCCGCCAGTTAATTCTCTTAAGAAAACTAAGTCAGTTCCTTCGATTCTTTCTCTTTTTAATGGAGATTTATCCAATAAAGACGGGAATGTAAATGTTGGTCTTACGTTTGCGAACAAACCTAATGCTTTACGCATTTTCAACAAACCTTGTTCCGGACGTACAGGCGCAGAAGGGTCGTTATCATATTTAGGGTGTCCAATGGCTCCGAAAAGAACAGCATCAGCATTTTTACAAATTTCGTGTGTAGCATCAGGATAAGGTTCACCTACTGCGTCAATTGCAGCAGCACCGGTCAAAGCTGGTTTCCATGTAATTTCATGTCCAAATTTTTGTGCAACGGCATCTGATACTTTTACTGCCTGATCAATTACTTCTGGTCCGATTCCGTCTCCAGCTAAAAGGGCTATGTTAAATTTCATTTTATTGATATTATGGGTTTATTTACTATTTATTTTTATTTCAGTTTTACTGCGTGATGACATTCAGCATTTTTTGAGTTGCAATAATTGCAGCAACTGTCTGATCCGAGTCTAATCCTCTGGTTTTGAATTCTTTTCCATTGTTTACCCAGGTGATAATAGTTTCGCATAAAGCGTCAGAACTACTCCCGGGCGGGATTCTCACAGCATAGTCAATCAATTTTGGGAGCGTTAATTTTTTGCTTTTATAAATTTTAGTAAGTGCATTCATGAAAGCATCAAACTGTCCGTCGCCTTGTGCATTTTCTTCGATTATTTCTCCATCAAATTTTAAGCATAAAGTAGTTGATGGGCGCATTCCTTTTGAATGGACTAATATATAAGATTCGATTTTAATTTTCTCTTCATATGTGTGGCTGTCCAAAACATCTGAAATAATATATGGAAGATCTTCCTTGGTAACGGTTTCTTTTTTATCACCCAATTCAATAATTCTTTGAGTAACCAATTTCAAATCTTCCTGATTCAATTTCAACCCTAATTCCTGAAGATTTTTTTCAATATTAGCTTTTCCTGAAGTTTTGCCAAGGGCATATTTTCTTTTTCTTCCAAAACGTTCCGGAAGAAGATCATTAAAATATAAATTGTTCTTATTGTCACCATCGGCGTGTATCCCGGCAGTCTGTGTAAAAACATTATCTCCAACAATTGGTTTGTTGGCAGGAATTCTGTATCCTGTAAAAGTTTCAACTAATTTGCTTACAGAGTACAACGAGGTTTCTTTAATGTTGATTTTTACATCCGGCATAAAATCATTGATAACAGCAACCGTACTTTCAAGCGGTGCATTTCCTGCCCGTTCACCCATTCCGTTTACGGTTACGTGAAGCCCTTTTATACCGGCTTTTATAGCTTCCATAACATTAGCAACACTTAAATCGTAATCGTTATGAGCGTGAAAGTCAAAATGAGTATTGGGATATTTTGCTGTAATGGTCGAAATGAATTCAAAGGCCTGTGAAGGAATCAATACGCCGAGTGTGTCCGGAAGCAAGATTCTTTTTATGGGCTGTTGTGTTAGGAAGTCTAAATACTGAAAAACATATTCAGGAGAATTACGCATTCCGTTGCTCCAGTCTTCCAGATAAACATTGGTTTCAATGTTATTTTCTTTTGCTAACGCTATTGTTTGGGCTATTTCAGAAAAGTGTTGTTCCGGAGTTTTTTTTAATTGATGTGTCAGGTGGTTCAGAGAGCCTTTCGTCAATAAATTCTGGACTTTGGCACCTGATTTTTTCATCCAGTCAATAGAAAGGCCGCCGTCAACAAAAGTCAGGACTTCGATTCTGCTGGTGTATCCTTTTTCTTCGGCCCAGGACATAATGCCGCTGACCCCCTGAAATTCGCCTTCACTTACACGTGCTGAAGCAATTTCGATTCTGTCAATATTTAATTCTTCCAGCAATAATTGTGCAATGGTCAGTTTTTCTGCAGCAGAAAAAGATACTCCTGAGGTTTGTTCACCATCACGGAGTGTTGTATCCATTATTTCAATTTTTCTTTTTTCCATATTAAATATGAGATGACTTTTGTGTGATTTGATAAGTATCGAATCAAATTTTGTAAAATTGTAAAAAGCAGTTATGAAGCCCAACTTAAGAATTGAAACTTACATAACTGCATTTGAGTTGGTTGTGTTTAGTAAGGAAGCTTGTCAGCGAAAGCTTTAATATCTTCCTTAATATTTTGTAAATAATCAATATCATCAAACCCATTGATCATATTGTTCTTTTTGTATCCGTTGATCGCAAATGATTCCTGTTCACCTGTTGACAATAAAGTAATAGTCTGAGCCGGAAGATTGATTTCTAATTCTGTTTTTGGATCAGCTTCGATAGCTTTGAAAATGTTTTCCAAAAATTCAGGGCTGATTTGCACTGGTAAAACACCAATATTTAAACAGTTTCCTTTGAAGATGTCAGCAAAAAATGAAGAAACTACAGCACGGAATCCGTAATCGTAAACTGCCCATGCAGCGTGCTCTCTAGAAGATCCAGAACCGAAGTTTTTTCCTCCAACAAGGATTTTTCCACTGTAAGTTGGATTGTTTAAAACGAAATCTGCTTTTGGAGTATCGTCTCCATTGTATCTCCAGTCTCTGAAAAGGTTGTCTCCAAAACCTTCACGTTTTGTCGCTTTCAGGAAACGGGCCGGGATGATTTGATCTGTATCTACGTTCTCAATTGGCAACGGCACTGCGCTGCTGGTTAATATATTAAATTTATCGTATGCCATTTTAATTTTAGATTTTTGGATTTTAGATTTTAGATTTTCTGAAAGCGAGAATCTTTTAATCTAAAAACAATTTTAATTGATTTTTGAAATTGTTATTGCAATTGACTAGAACAATTCTCTCGGGTCAGTCAATTTTCCTGTTACCGCTGCTGCTGCTGCCATAATTGGACTTGCCAAAAGCGTTCTGGAACCAGGACCCTGACGACCTTCAAAGTTTCTGTTTGACGTACTTACCGCGTATTTTCCTGCAGGAACTTTATCATCGTTCATGGCTAAACAAGCAGAACATCCAGGCTGACGTAATACGAAACCAGCCTCAGTCAGAATATCTAAAATTCCTTCTTCTTTAATTTGTGCTTCAACTACGTGAGATCCAGGAACTAACCAAGCCGTAACATTATCTGCTTTTTTTCTTCCTTTTACAATTTCAGCGAAAGCTCTAAAATCTTCAATACGTCCGTTTGTACAGCTTCCTAAGAAAACGTAATCGATTTGTTTTCCGATCATTACATCATCTTCATTGAAGCCCATGTAAGCTAACGATTTTTTGTAAGTTTCCTCACCGCCTTCAACTTCTTTAGCGTTCGGGATATGTTTTGTAATACCAATTCCCATTCCAGGGTTAGTACCATATGTAATCATTGGTTCGATGTCTTCAGCTTTGATGTTTAATTCAGCATCAAAAACAGCATCTGCGTCTGTTTTAAGTGTTTTCCAGTATTCAACAGCTTTTGTCCAGGCTTCTCCTTTTGGAGCGTATAATCTTCCTTCTAAGAAATCGAAAGTAGTCTGGTCAGGAGCGATCATTCCTCCACGAGCACCCATTTCGATACTTAAGTTACAAACTGTCATACGTCCTTCCATAGTCATGTTTTCGAAAACATTACCAGCATATTCAACAAAGTAACCTGTCCCTCCAGAAGTAGTTAATTGAGCAATAATGTAAAGCGCAACGTCTTTTGGTCCAACTCCTTTACTAAGTTGTCCGTTTACGTTGATACGCATTTTCTTTGGTTTAGGCTGCATAATACATTGCGTAGAAAGCACCATTTCAACCTCAGAGGTTCCGATACCAAAAGCGATAGCTCCAAAAGCACCGTGAGTAGACGTATGCGAATCCCCGCATACAATAGTAGCACCTGGCAAAGTAATTCCGTTTTCAGGACCAACTACGTGTACAATTCCATTTTTTTGGTGACCTAATCCCCAGTGCGAAATGCCGTATTCGTTTGCATTGTCTTCAAGTGCTTTTAACTGGTTTGCAGAAAGCGGATCCTGAACTGGTAAATGTTGGTTTATGGTTGGTGTATTGTGGTCAGCAGTGGCAAAAGTACGTTCTGGGTATAAAACGTTAACGCCTCTTGATTTTAATCCTAAAAAAGCAACAGGACTCGTAACTTCATGAATGAAATGACGGTCAATAAAAAACACATCCGGTCCATCTTCAATTTTACGCACAACGTGTGCATCCCATACTTTGTCAAATAATGTCTTACTCATTTTTTATTTTTTTTAATTGTAATTTCTATAATCACAGCATTATCCTGTTCATTATAATAGCAAAACAAAAGTAAAAAAAGATACAAAATCGTCAATTTTAATATTTCATTATATACGATGCCCAAACTAAAAACAAATTGCAAATGCGCTTTTGTGTACTCTTTTTTGACGGAATAATGATACAGAAACTGATTTTGAAATTCCTTTTTAAGCCTAAATTTTACTTAACTGGTTTTAATTTTAATAGTTTGCAAATTTATCTCAAAAACCCTATAAAATGTATTGTTTAATTAAAAAAAATGTAACAAATCAGATTAAAATAGTAATAATTATTAGTTTTGATTTCTTTTCATAAGCTTAGTTTTTTAATTTTTTGGTGTTTTTTGAGCTGTTTTTTGTTGGTTATTTAGATTCAATAAAACACCTGAATACTACGACATCCAAAAAGTGAAATTTTATGAAATTTTATATATTTTAAGATAAAACCTGATATCTTTATAAGAATCTCTTTTACTTGAAATTTCCATTTTCTTTCTCCTAAAAAAAGCGTAAATTTGACTTCCTTCCATTTTTCATAGCGCATTTATTTATGTTTCATGTTGTCAAATGTTTACAATGTGAAAGACTTGGAATTTGGAACTTTAAAATTTGACTTTTCTATAAAAATATATGTATTTAATATTCGATACCGAAACAACCGGATTACCAAAACGCTGGGATGCCCCAATAACCGATTCTGATAACTGGCCCCGCTGTATACAAATTGCGTGGCAGCTTCATGACGAAATGGGGCAGCTTATTGAGCATCAGGATTATTTGGTAAAGCCTGAAGGATTTAATATTCCGTATGATGCCGAACGTATTCACGGAATCTCGACTGAATTGGCTGAAGCCGATGGAATCACTTTGGCCGAAGTTTTGGAGAAATTCAATATTGCATTAAGTAAAACCAAATTTATCGTTGGTCAGAATTTAGGATTCGACGTTAATATTATGGGTGCTGAATTCCATAGAATGGGAGTTGATTCACCTATGGCTTCAATTCCGGTTCTGGATACCTGTACTGAAGTTACGGCTTCATTATTAAAGCTTCCCGGAGGTCGTGGAGGAAAATTCAAACTTCCAACCTTAACAGAGCTTCACGAATATCTATTCAGCGTTCCTTTCGCGGAAGCACACAACGCAACTGCCGATGTTGAGGCAACTACGCGTTGTTTTCTGGAATTGGTTAGAAGAGAGGTTTTTACCAAAGAAGAGCTTGATGTTCCGAAGGAATATTTCAAAGAATTCCAGGAAAAAAACCCGCAGGAATTTCCTTTAATTGGTTTAAAACACATCAATTTAAAAGCAGCTTCTGAAAAAGTCAGAGAGCAGATCAAAGCTTTACAGGTTGAAGATACACCAACTGTAGTTTCAGAATCTGATAAAGCCGATTTCAAAGCAGCAAAATTTGCGCATTTGCATAACCATACTCAATTTTCAGTTCTTCAATCGACTATCGGAATTGGAAATATTGTTTCGGCTACAGCCAAAAATGGAATGCCGGCTGTTGCCATGACCGATACCGGAAACATGATGGGCGCTTTCCATTTTGTGAGCGCAGTTATGAATCACAATAAAGGTGCTTCTGCCAAAAACAAAGCTTTGGCTGAAGCAGGGGAGGAACCAACCGAAACTGAAATTAAACCAATCGTAGGTTGTGAATTCAATATTTGCGACAACCATTTAGATAAATCGAAAAAAGACAATGGCTATCAGGTTGTTTTAATGGCTAAAAATAAAGCGGGTTATCACAATCTGGCTAAAATGGCTTCGATTGCTTATACCGACGGATTTTATTATGTTCCGAGAATTGATAAAAATATTGTAGAGCAATACAAAGGCGACATTATGGTTCTGTCTGGGAATTTATACGGTGAAATTCCGAGTAAAATTCTGAACATCGGTGAAAACCAGGCAGAAGAAGCTTTGATTTGGTGGAAGGAACAATTTGGCGAAGATTTCTATCTGGAAGTCATGCGCCACAATCAGGAAGATGAAAACCGTGTAAACAAAACGCTGATCGAGTTTTCGCAAAAACACAATATCAAATTAATTGCGACCAACAATACCTATTATTTAAATAAAGAAGATGCCAATGCGCACGACATTTTATTGTGTGTAAAAGACGGTGAAAAACAGGCAACGCCAATTGGTCGTGGTCGTGGTTACCGTTACGGACTTCCAAATCAGGAATACTATTTCAAGTCGCAAGACGAGATGAAAAAACTATTTGCCGATTTGCCGGAAGCGATTATCAACATTCAGGAAATTGTTGATAAAGTAGAAACTTATTCTCTTTACCGGGATGTATTACTTCCAAAATTTGAAATTCCGGAAGAATTTGTTGATCCGGAAGATGAAAAAGACAATGGTGTTCGCGGTGAAAATGCTTATTTGCGTTATCTTACCATGGAAGGTGCTAAAAGAAGGTACGGCGAAATTACCGAGTCGATTCAGGAACGTCTGGATTTCGAATTATTGACAATTTCGAATTCAGGATATCCGGGTTATTTCCTGATTGTACAGGATTTCATCGCAGAAGCCAGAAAAATGGACGTTTCGGTAGGACCTGGACGTGGTTCTGCAGCCGGATCTGCAGTTGCATACTGTCTCGGAATTACCAATATTGACCCAATTAAATATGACTTGCTTTTTGAGCGTTTCCTAAATCCTGACCGTGTATCGATGCCCGATATTGATATCGACTTTGATGACGAGGGTCGTGGACGTGTAATGGAATATGTAATCAATAAATACGGTCAAAAACAAGTAGCGCAGATTATCACATATGGTAAAATGGCAACCAAATCAGCCATTCGTGATACCGCTCGTGTACTGGATTTACCCTTATTTGAAGCCGACAGAATTGCTAAGCTGATTCCGGCTATGATGCCAGGAAAGTGGAATCTGGCACGATTCATTTCTGAGAGTGAAGATGAGGTTAAAAAAGCTTTAAAATCGTCTGAGGAATTTGACCGGGTTAAGGAATTAATTGCGATTGCCAATGAGGAAGATCTTGCAGGGGAAACTATTCAACAGGCAAAAATACTCGAAGGTTCGATGCGTAATACGGGAATTCACGCCTGCGGAGTAATCATTACGCCATCGGATATTACGAATTACGTTCCGGTTACAACCGCAAAAGATTCGGATTTGTATGTAACACAGTTCGACAACTCGGTTGCAGAAAGTGCCGGATTGCTGAAAATGGACTTCCTGGGTCTGAAGACCCTTACGCTGATAAAAGATACCGTAAAACTGGTAAAATACAGAACAGGAATTGATCTTGACCCGGATACTTTTCCGATTGATGATCCTGAAACATATGCACTTTTCCAAAGAGGTGAAACGGTTGGAATCTTCCAGTACGAGTCACCCGGAATGCAGAAATACATGAAAGATCTGAAGCCAACGGTTTTTGGGGATTTAATTGCGATGAACGCCTTGTATCGACCGGGACCTTTAGAGTATATTCCGTCTTTCGTTCGAAGAAAAAACGGTGATGAAGAAATCAAATACGATTTAGATGCCTGTGCCGAATATTTATCAGAAACCTACGGAATTACAGTTTACCAGGAGCAGGTAATGCTTTTGTCTCAGTCTTTGGCAGGATTTACAAAGGGTGAGGCCGACGTTTTGCGTAAAGCGATGGGTAAAAAACAAAAAGACGTACTGGATAAAATGAAGCCAAAGTTTGTTGAGCAGGCATCAGCAAAAGGTCATGATGCTAAAGTTTTGGAAAAAATCTGGAAAGACTGGGAAGCCTTTGCGAGTTACGCCTTCAACAAATCGCACTCGACTTGTTATGCGTGGATTGCCTACCAAACAGCTTATTTGAAAGCGCATTATCCTGCAGAATATATGGCGGCGGTACTTTCGAATAACATGAACGATATCAAACAGGTATCTTTCTTCATGGAAGAATGTAAACGTATGGGATTACAGGTTTTAGGTCCTTGTGTAAACGAATCGTACTATAAATTTACGGTAAATGATGATTATGCGGTACGTTTCGGAATGGGGGCAATTAAAGGCGTAGGTTCCGGAGCTGTTGCAACCATTGTTGAAAGCAGAAAAGACGGGAGATATAAATCAATTTTTGATCTGGCAAAACGAATTGATTTGCGTGCCGCCAATAAAAAAGCAATTGAGAATCTGGCGCTTGCAGGAGGATTTGATTCGTTCGAAGGAACAACCAGAGCACAGTATTTCCATGATGATGGCGACGGAATTACCTTCTACGAAAAAGCAATGCGCTACGGAAATAAGTTTCAGGAAAACGAAAATTCATCACAGGTAAGTTTGTTTGGAGAAACAAGCGAAGTACAGATTGCTGAACCTGTTGTACCGCCATGTGAAGACTGGAGTACGATGGAAAAACTCGCTAAAGAAAAAGAAGTTGTCGGAATCTATATTTCCGGACATCCGCTTGATGATTTTAAATTTGAAATGAAATACTTCTGTAATGCGAGACTGGAAGCATTGAAAAGCATGGAGCAGTATGTAGGGAAAAATCTAACCTTTGCCGGAATTATCAATAATGTACAGCATAGAATTTCTAAAAACGGAAAAGGCTGGGCGATGTTTACTCTCGAAGGCTATGATGAAAGTTATGAGTTCAGGATATTTAACGAAGAGTACCTTAAATTCCGCCATTTCCTGATTCAGAATAATTTTGCCCATATTAAGGTATTGATTAAAGATGGCTGGGTCAATCATGATACTGGAAAAAAATCAGAGCCGAGATTGCAGTTTGTTGAAGTAAGACAGTTACAGGATGTTTTGGAAGCATTTGCTAAAAAATTGATTTTACTGCTCAATATTAAAGACTTACAAACAGAGTTTATTCATAAATTAAGCAACCTGTTTAATACTTATAAAGGAGATAATTCGGTGACTTTTGAAATTATGGAACTTGAAAAAATTAAGCGTATGGTTGAGGTTGAAACAGCCAATGAGTTTGAAGAAACAGACGATACCGTTTTTACAGATGAAAATGATGATGGGGATGTTGTTCTTGAAGATACCAAAATAAAAGAAATAACAGAAGTAGAAGAAATAAAAGTAGTAACCAAATTGACAATGCCAAGCAGAAGGCTTAAAGTTAAAATTTCGACAGAATTGCTGCAGGAATTAGAAAAAATGCAGGTTAATTTTAAACTCAACTAAAATTTAACAGTTAAAATTTAATTAATAATATGCTTTTTTGGTTAAAATTATGCATGCATAGTAGATTCTTTCACGAATAATTTGTAAATTGATAGTTATGATAAAACAGTGTGGGAATGCTGTAAAAAAAGATATCTAATTTATTTTATGTTTGTGTGAAATTAATAAAGAAAATTATGAAAAAGCATTTATTTTTAATCGGATTAATGATTTGTTCCCTGGCCACAATGGCACAGTCAGAAAGTGCAGATAAACCGGAAAGCTGGTATTTTAAATTGGGTGGATCTTACTTCATTCAGACAGCCGCGACGGAGTTTCCAATTGTAAATGGTCAATTGCCTAATACGGATGTTTATGGGGCTAATGGAACCACTTTAATTTCGAGAGAAACGAATCATGGTTCATTCGGAGAAGGATTTCGTACAGGATTAACTGCAGGTTACCGTTTTTCAACGCGTTTAGGAGTTGAAATGGGTATTAACTATTACTCCAGTGCTGATAAATTAATGGTTGAAACTACAAATCGTTTAGTTGCTACTTCACCAACAAATATTTTCGTAACAGGAGATGCTGTCGGGAAAATAAGAGCTTGGGATTTATCTCCTTCATTAGTATTATTTTTAGGAGAAACCAGAGGTTTTGAACCTTACACAAAAGTGGGGGTTATTGTTCCTATTCACGGAGATTTAACTATTGAAACGAATCGTGAGTATTATACTGTAGCACCAACCAGAACAACAGTAGCAAAAACATATGCTGAGGATGTTGTAAAACCTAATCCGACTCTTGGTTTTATGGCTGCGATTGGAACTTCATATAAATTGGGTAAAAAACTGGCACTATTTGCTGAAATTGAATACAGAAACTTTACTGTTCATGGAGATACAAAAGAAACTACTGTGTTTACTGAAAATGGTGTAGATAAATTGCATACACCATCTACTTTTAGACCAGATGCTTCTTATTCTGCGATTCATACGAATTATGTAGATAAATTAACGACAACTTCTAATAGTAAAGTAACGAATGCTGCTGGTTTTGATGATACAAAAGCAACTGATGATATTAGTTCGTATGTTGGAATTTCTGGTGTAGGTTTGACTTTTGGACTTAGATACAGTTTGTAATTTATTCTGATTTTATAGTTTATAAAAGAGGATATTCGAAAGAATATCCTCTTTTTTTGTTCATTTTTATCATTTCGAGGAACGAGACTCGAGCAATAGCGAACAGGCGAAGCAAATCACACTACTAACTCCGCAAAGTATGCCTTTAATCTTTGTTGAATATAGAGTGTGATTTCGACTTAAGGAGAAATCACAAACTGATTCGTATTAACTTGTCAAACTATTGACAAAGATTTTAGGATGAATTGCCTCCTGCTTTAGTCGGAGGTTGATAAAATGGATTAAAATAAAAGGCTTTAGCCAAACACATAGTTTGGCTAAAGCCTTTCTTTTAAAAAATATACCTCCAGCTAAAGCAGGAGGCAATTTAAATCAGAACATATAATTATCTCGAAGCTTCTCTAAATTCCTTCAAAACCTGATCAATAACCCAGGTTGTTCTGGCTGCTGATGTTCCCTTTGAAGGAGAAAATCCTTCTTTGCCTAAAAGTTCTTCCATGACGGTTTCAATAAATGGCTGCTGAATATGAAGCGGGTTTTCGATTGTAATGGTTTCTTTTTCTCCATTTGCATATTCAATAAAGATAGGATCTTCTCCAAAAGTTGAAAATGCTATTTTGCCTTTATCGCCCACAATTTCGGTATTGTCATAACGTTCAAAACTGGCGAAATTCCATAATCCGGATCCGTGGATTCCATTTTCGAACAGAAAAGACATTGAAACAGCGTCTTCGGCAGGGTAGGCTTTTAACTGAGAAGTGGCATGTCCTCGTACAGACTTTATCGGACCTAAAACAAAATCCAGAAAATCCAAAGTATGGCAAGCCAGATCGACAAAGATTCCGCCCCCCGAAATGTGTGGTAAAACCGTCCACGGAAGATTGATTTCATCGTCATAACGTTCTTCAAAAGGATGGTACAAAACACAGTTTACATGACGTATTTTTCCTAATTTTCCTTCATCGATTATTTCTTTGATTTTTAAAAACCGTGGTAAAGCCCTTCTGTAATAGGCCACAAACAACGGAGCATTGTGTTCTTTACATGCGCTGATCATTTCATTGCATTCTTCAAATGTCAATGCCATAGGTTTTTCGACATAAACGGGTTTTCCGGCTTTGGCACACAAAATCGTATATTCTTTATGAGAAGATGGAGGAGTAGCAATATAAATGGCATCAACTTCAGGATCGTTGATTAAATCTTCCGCTTTAGAATACCATTTCGGAACGTTGTGGCGTTTGGCGTAATCTTCGGCAAGTGCTGCATCTCTTCGCATGACGGCAACCAAAGCTGAGTTGGGCGCTTTTTGAAAGGCCGGACCGCTTTTGACTTCAGTTACATTTCCACAGCCTATGATTCCCCATTTTATAATTTTCATTTTTGGATTTTTTAATTATTATCAAATTTAAAAAAAGGTTTGCCACGAATTTCACCAATTTTCACTAATTCTTTGTCGTTAAAATGATTTACCACAAATTACACAAATTTTCGCTAATTCTTCGTTTAAGAGTTAGCCACAGATTAAAGATCTCCATAAATAAAACGGTTTTCCACTAATTAAATTTGTGTTAAAAATAAAGCCACGAACTCACAAAATAATCTGTGTATTCGTGGCTAATAAAATCAACCTATTTACTTTTTAGGCAAAGTTGTAAAACCCATATTATAAAGCGTGAATGCCTGAATATCTACATTTTCCTGAATCGTAGCCGCAACAGATTTTCCTGCTCCGTGACCTGCTTTTACGTCAATACGAATCAAAACAGGATTATCTCCAGTTTGTTTGTCCTGAAGTTCGGCAGCGAATTTAAAGCTGTGTGCCGGTACTACACGATCGTCATGATCTCCGGTAGTAACCATTGTTGCAGGATAATGAGTTCCTTTTTTAACGTTGTGAACCGGAGAATATCCTTTTAAGTATTCGAACATCTGTTTGTTGTCCTGAGAAGTTCCGTAATCATAAGCCCATCCTGCACCTGCTGTAAAGGCATTGTAACGAAGCATATCCATAACGCCAACTGCTGGCAAAGCTACTTTCATCAAATCAGGACGCTGTGTCATAGTGGCCCCAACTAACAATCCTCCGTTTGAACCTCCGCGAATAGCTAGATAATCAGATGAGGTATATTTTTGAGCAATTAGGTATTCCGCAGCAGCGATAAAATCGTCAAATACGTTTTGTTTTTGAAGTTTCGTTCCTGCATCGTGCCATTTTTTTCCGTATTCACCGCCTCCTCTTAAATTGGCAACAGCATAAACGCCTCCATTCTCTAACCAGACTGCATTTCCAATACTGAAAGCCGGAGTTAAGCTAATATTGAATCCGCCATACCCGTAAAGGATTGTAGGGTTTTTACCGTCTAATTTTGTTCCCTTTTTATAGGTAATAATCATCGGGATTTTTGTGCCGTCTTTTGAAGTATAGAAAACTTGTTTAGATTCGTAGTCTTCACTTTTGAAATCTACTTTTGGCTTTTGATAAATTTCAGATTTCCCTACTTTTGGTTCAAAAGAATAAATACTCCCCGGAGTGGTATAATTGGTAAAGCTGTAGTATAAAATTTTTTCCTCTTTTTTACCACCAAATCCGCCTGCAGATCCTACAGCAGGAAGTTTGATTTCACGGATTAATTTTCCGTTGTAATCATATTGCTGTACAAATGATACCGCGTCTTTTGTATAATTTGCAAAGAAATAACCGGCACCTGTTGAAGGTGATAAAATATCATTGGTTTCTTTAATGAAATCTTTCCAGTTTTCCGGTTTTGGATTGCTGAAGTCAACGGTTACGACACGTTTGTTCGGAGCATTAAAGTCGGTTACAATAAATAATTTACTGCCCTCATTTTCGATAACGCCACTGTCATTGTTAAAATTATCAACGATTGTAATAATCGGACTGTTTGGTTTAGTTAGATCTTTAATGTACAACTCATTTCCGTAAGTCGAATTGGCTGCTGTAATCACCAGATAACTATTGTCTTCAGTAACATAACCACCAATATATCTCCTCTTTTGATCGGCTCCAAAAATCACTTTATCTTCTTTTTGGGAAGTACCCAGTTTATGGAAATACAATTTATGCTGATCTGTTTTGGCAGATAATTCGCTTCCTTTTGGCTTGTCATAGCTGGAGTAGTAAAAACCTTCATTTTTATACCATGAAATGCCGCTGAATTTTACATCGACTAAAGTGTCTTCCAAAACTTTTTTTGAAAGAGCATCAATTATAATTACTTTTCGCCAGTCGCTTCCTCCTTCAGAAATGGAATAAGCGGCTTTTGATCCGTCTTTTGAAAAATCCAGTCCTCCAAGCGAAGTGGTTCCGTCTTTAGAAAAGGTGTTCGGATCTAAAAAAACTTCTTCTTTACCGCTTTTGTCTTTCCTGTAAACAACAGATTGGTTCTGAAGTCCGTTGTTTTTAAAATAGTAGGTAAAATTCCCTTCTTTAAAAGGAGCGCCGATTTTTTCGTAATTCCAAAGTTTTTCCATTCTTGCCTTTAAAGCATCGCGAAACGGAATCTGATTAAGATAGGCATACGTTACTTCATTTTGTGCTTTTACCCACGAACCAGTTTCTTCTGATTTATCATCTTCAAGCCAGCGGTAAGGATCAGCTACTTTGGTATCAAAATAAACATCAACAGTTTCTCCTTTTTTAGTTTCGGGATACTTAATTTTACTTTGACCGGAAGAAATTCCTACTGTAGTTATTGCCATTATTAGAAATGTTTTTTTCATAGCGTTTTTTGTGTTTGTAACAAAAATAGGAAATTTTGTTTAAAAATATCAAACACATAAAAACACAAAGTTACCGTTATAAATCTATGCTTTTATGTGTTTAAAAATGTTATAAATTGAAATTTATTCCTAAAACAATATTTCGTCCAATGTTTGGAATACCGTCTGTTTTTAAGCGCGAAAGGTGCGCAATATATTTTTTATCGAATAAATTATTTCCGTTCAGGTTTATATCAAAAGCAGTTTTGCCCAGTTTTACGGTTCCTCCAAAACCTAAATTGACCAAAGTGTACCCTTTTGAAGCGGTTTCAAAACCACTCACATTATCCTGATCAAAAGTCGAAGAAACATTTAAGGAAGCAAAACCTTCCTTTAACCAGTTTTTGATGTTGAATTCGGTTCTTAAGGTG
The DNA here is from genome assembly GCF_029625295.1 of Flavobacterium gyeonganense. Lineage (NCBI taxonomy): Bacteria > Pseudomonadati > Bacteroidota > Flavobacteriia > Flavobacteriales > Flavobacteriaceae > Flavobacterium > Flavobacterium gyeonganense. The sequence goes on from NZ_CP121112.1 coordinate 2,459,835, forward strand.
TTATTCCAATTATTGGCAGGAATTAAAGGCAGGTAATCGTCATTGTCTTTTTTACCGATTACGGTTTCAAAGCTGGTTTCAAAATGCAGCCAGTCTAATGGATGCGGGTGAAAGTGAAGCCCAACTTCGCCACCATATAATTGTGCATTATCCTGAACGTAGGCAAAGACATCATTATCATCTAAAACATCTCCTGTTGGTGAAGTATAAATGTAATTGTTTACGTGATTGTAGAATCCGTTTACGAAGAATTCAAAATGTGAATTTTTATATTCCAGATTCAAATCGGTCTGAATGTTTTGTTCGGTTTTTAAATTAGCATTTCCAATTTCGTAACGGTTGGTTCCTTCGTGAACACCGTTTGAAGTGAGTTCTGCCAGGTTTGGCGCTCTAAATCCGGTAGCTACATTTAATCGAAGGGTTAACGGTTCTGCTAATTTTGTTTTATATCCCAAAGAAGCATTAAAACTGTCAAAAGATTTGTCAAGCGGTAAAAAATAACCTTCTTCACCTTCAGTTCCGTGTGCAATTGACGTAACATTTCTGTTGTCAAAACGCAATCCGGCTTGTAAAACACTGTTATTCCATTCATAATTCGCCGTTCCAAAAATGCCAAAATCGTTCGTTGTGGCATCTGGAATTAAATATTCTTCTCCAGAATTTTTATTGGTCTGATGCATTCCCTGAACACCCAAAATAGTTTCAATTTTACCGAATTTTGGAAAATGGTATTTTACATTATAGTTGAAAGTATTTAGTTTCATGTGTAAAGATGCTTCATTGCTGTCTTCAAATTCGCTTCTGTCATTGGAGATGTAACCCAGATCAACATCCAGTTTTGAATTTTCAAAGAAGATCACATTATTTAAACTAAACAAATGATTGAAAATCCCCTGTCTGGGAAATTGGGTGTCCTTGCTCGAAGATTGCTCTGCGATTCCATCTTCCGGAATTCCGATGTCCAGTTTATTGTAATTATAACGTAAAACGCTTGAAAAAGTAGAATTGCTGTACCCGATTCCGGTTTTAAAGTCAGTTTCATTATAGCGTGAATTGGTCACACGGTCGCCATCGGCAATTTTATAATCAGAATGGGTGTTGAAGCTTCCACGGGCAAGAAATTTCCAGTTGTCTGTTGAGGTTTTTAATCCAATAGAAGAATTGCTTCCTTGTGTATTGGTAAAATATTTTTGACTGAAATTAGCTTTAAAATCACCTGCATCCGCAAATTTTTCAGGATTGAAATATAAAACACCTCCCAAAGCATCAGAACCGTACAATAAAGAAGCCGGGCCTTTGATTACCTCTACGCTTTCGATTCCGGCATCATTTAGCCCTAGTCCATGTTCATCACCAAACTGCTGGTTTTCGATACGGACACCTTGCGAATACACCAAAACACGATTGCCGCTCAATCCGCGGATTACGGGTTTCCCTATAGAAGTTCCGGTAGAAATCTGAGAAACTCCCGGAATTGTCGCCAGTCCTTCAATCAAGGTTGAAGTCCCTTTTTGCTGTAATGTTTTAATGCTTTCGTGGTCAATTTTCATTACGTTTTGCGATTGCAGTTTGTTAAAAGGAGTAGAAACCACGACTTCATCCATTTCTAAAATGGATTCTAAAAGTATAATGTCTAATGTATTTTCTTTTACCAGCTTAACAATGGTTTTATTTTGATTGGCATAACCTACATAAGAAAAAGCAAGTCGTAAATTTCCGTTTGGAAGATTCTTTAATTCATATTTTCCGTTCTCGTCTGTTGTAGTTCCTTTATGTAATTCGGGAGCGTAAACCGAAACGCCCGGCAAAGGATTATTTTGATTGTCAGTTACAGTTCCTGAAACCGAATTTTGAGCAGAAACAATACCCGAAAACCCTAAAATAAGGGCAATTATAAATTTTTTCATTTGAAAATGATTGCTATAGTTAATGGATTTTTTTAAACCGAATCAAATAGAGTAAAGTCTGCTGAATTTCCATATTAATGAAAACCAGAAAACTTAACTGAGTTTTGGATTCAGTTAAAACTGTGTTTTTCGAATAATCGAAATTTAAGATGCTACAGCTAAAGGAGGCCCGCGAAGAGCGTAAAGACTTCCGGAAAAGGAAATGATACTTTCTGAAAATCGAAAGAAATAAGGGATTTCCTGATGATTACTAAAAAACTGAAATATGAAATTTTCAGGAGCAATGTAGCTTCCAAAAGAAAAATGACAGATAAAGCAAGAGTCATCGTTATGATGCTGATGCGTGATTTCGCCATTTGCGTCATTATAATTATGATGACATTTTTTTTCAGAAAGCTGTTGCGAGATATGTTCATAACTGTGTATCGACTGAAACAGTATTGAGAACAATACGATCAATCCCAAAGAAAAACCGGTTATGAGCTGTCTTCTTTTCATTATGATGCAAAGGTATAAAAGCAAATATAAAAAATGTTTGACTTTAACGCTTTTTATTGAAAATAGTGCAATAGAATATTTTAATATAAGGTAAAAACAGAATAATTAGCATTGTAGACCTTCATGAACAATCATTATATTATATTTGTGTGTCAAATAAATAATCCCCAAAAACGTTTATTTGAAATTCTATTAATTCAAACACACTATGCGATTATTTTTTAGTTGTTTATTTCTGATATCGTTTTTTACTATTTTTTCGCAGGAAGAAAAACCTGAAATTAAACCTGTTAAAATCGATTCTTTGTACAGAGAAGATCAGTTTTACATTTCGGTTACGTACAATCTTTTGGCAGATATGCCTGAGGGTCTTAAACGTGATAAATTTTCTGCTGGAATTTCTGCCGGAATTTTGCGTGATATGCCAATTAATAAAGATAGAACAATTGCTATTGCTGCCGGTTTGGGCTTATCGTATCAGAATTATTTTCAAAACCTGAACATTTCTAAAAATGAGGACGGGCTGGTATATGCCGTAAACGATTATAATGAATTTGTTTCAAATAGGTTCAGGCAATATTTAGTCGATGTTCCAATTGAATTCAGGTGGAGAAATTCTACTTACGAAAGTCATAAGTTTTGGAGGATTTATACAGGTTTAAAACTTAGTTATGTTTTATCCAGCAGATCTGTTTTGGATGATGGTGAAAATACTTATAAAATTAACAATAACCCGGATCTCAACAGATTTCAATATGGAGCTTACATTTCTGCGGGCTACAATACCTGGAATGTTTATTTTTACTATGGGCTAAATCCTTTATTTAAAGATGTTAAAACTGTTTCCGGAGAAGAAGTCAAAATGAAAACCATGAACCTGGGCCTTATTTTTTATATTTTATAGCCACAAATACAAAAATAAAACCTGAGGAATAATTCCAACGAAAAAGCCTATTATTAGTTCTCTATACGTATGTGCATTCATTTCCAGACGTGACGATGCCACAATTCCGGTCAGTAAAATCAAAAGAGCAGGCCAGTACGGATTATGCAGCTGTAGATGCATGTTCAGTCCAATTACAAAAACAGCAAAACCACTTATGGCCATCATGTGTAAACTGACTTTTATCTTAAAAATAGCGTAAATAAGAGCAAAAATAGTACTGAATAATCCGCCCAGAAAGAAAAAATGTAGTTCGGGATAACGGCTTATTACAATACTCCTTTTTACGAGCAATATTAATAAAAAGCAAAGCAGAGTCAACGGAATAATGCGTTGGGATGTATCAGGAATCATTACTGATTTTATATTTCCGGTTGATTTTAGCAATAAAAAAAACAATATCGGAACGATAAAAGTAATAATCAGGATCTGAAATAAAACGAAATATTTTTCCTGAATAGTGAAGACATCCCCTTTATAAAAAAGATAAAATAATGCAGCGTATATCGGGATAAAAACCGGATGCAATATATAAGAGAATATGGGAAGGAATTTTTTCAAAACGCTGTAATTTGAGGTCTTCGACAAATATAAATGAAATATAAATAGCTTTATGTTAACCATTTATTTTTTAAGAAAACTACAACTCTTTTCGGGCTTAATGTTTAAATTTGAAAAAAGAATTTTTCTAATGAGCGTAAATTTAAAAAGCCTTGTATCGGTCCTGCATGCCGATTGGACTGGCTCAGATGCCGCCGTTTTTGTTGATCATATTTCTATAGACAGCCGTTCACTTCAAAATGGTTCGCAAACCTTATTTTTCGCATTGTCGGGTACCAATAATGATGCACATTCTTATATTTTGGAGTTGATAGAAAAGGGTGTGCAGAATTTTGTAGTCCAATATATTCCTGAAAATAGTGTTGGAAAAGCTAATTTTTTAGTTGTAAAATCAACTTTAGAAGCGCTACAGAAATTTGCTGCTTATCATCGAAATCATTTTGCTATACCTGTTATCGGATTAACGGGCAGTAATGGAAAAACAATAGTAAAAGAGTGGCTCAATTTTTTACTCGGTCCTGATTATAATATTATCAGAAGCCCTAAAAGTTATAATTCGCAGGTTGGGGTGCCTCTTTCGGTAATTGCAATTAACGAAAAACACAATTTAGGCATTTTTGAAGCCGGAATTTCGACCGTTAATGAAATGGATAAACTGGAAGAAATCATTAAACCTACTATTGGAGTGCTTACCAATATAGGAACAGCTCACGATGAAGGCTTTGTGAATTTAGTACAGAAGATTGATGAAAAACTGCTTTTGTTCAAAGATTCACCCGTTATTATTTATCAGAAAAATGAAATTGTCGATTCGTGCTTATCCCAATTTGCGGCAGAATACATGCTGCATCCCAGAAAGCTTTTTTCATGGAGTTACACAGATAAATCAGCGGATGTATTTATTCTTAGAAAAAAAATAAGGATGAAATCACAAACATTCAATACCAGTTTAAAAAAGAAAATTATGATTTGCAAATCCCTTTTAGCGATTCGGCTTCTGTAGAAAATACCATTTCATGCTTATTGGTTTTGCTTCATTTTCAATATGATGCTGCAACAATTCAAGATCGTATTCAGGGGTTGTATCCGGTAGAAATGCGTCTGGAAGTGAAAAACGGAATCCATAACTGCAGCATTATTGATGATAGTTACAGTTCTGATTTTCAGTCTCTAAAAATAGCGTTGGATTTTCTGGAAAGCCAAAAAAAGAATGCGTCTAAAACGGTTATTTTATCCGATATTTTTCAAAGCGGATTTTCAAACGAAGAATTATATTCTAAAGTAGCGCAGTTAATCGCTGATAACAAGGTCAATCGTGTTATTGGAATCGGCACAACCATTTCGTTATTTAAAAACAAATTTTCGAATTGTAGCACATATCAAAACACTCCCGAATTTATCAATGATTTTGAAAACCTTAATTTTGCCAATGAAACCATTTTGATAAAAGGGGCAAGGTCATTTCAATTTGAAGAAATTGTGTCTTTGCTGGAAGAGAAAACCCATGAAACCATTCTGGAAATCAATCTGAATTCCATTAGTCATAATTTGAATTTCTTTAAATCTAAATTAGCAAGTGATGTCAAAATCATGGTCATGGTAAAGGCTTTTGGCTATGGTAACGGAGGGCTGGAAATTGCCAAACTACTCGAACATCATAAGGTAGATTATTTGGGTGTGGCTTTCGCCGATGAAGGGATTTCGCTTAAAAATGGCGGAATAAAACTACCCATCATGGTGTTAAATCCTGAGTCGACGAGTTTTGCATCGATTATTCAATATCAGTTAGAGCCTGAAATTTACAGTTTAAAAGGATTGAATGCCTTTTTGAAAATTGCACGTGAAAAGAATTTAAAAGATTTTCCAATTCATATTAAATTAGACACCGGAATGCATCGTCTGGGTTTTGAAGAAAATACAATAGACGAACTGATTGCCGCTTTAAAAGGAAATTTAACAGTACGAATTCAGAGTATTTTATCGCATATGGCAACGAGCGATGACATGCAGCATTATGAATTTGCAATGTCACAGATCAGATTATTCGAAAAACTGTCTTCAAAATTAATAAATGAATTAGGTGTAAATCCGATCCGCCATATACTGAATACTTCTGGAATTAGTAATTTTCCGGATGCACAATACGATATGGTGCGTTTAGGAATTGGCCTTTACGGAGTTTCAAACGACTCTTCAGAACAAAAATACCTGGAAAATGTTGGGACTTTAAAATCGATTATTTCACAGGTTCGAACCATTCCAGGCGGAGACAGCGTTGGTTACGGGCGCAGATTTATGGCTCAAAAAGAGACCAAAATTGCTACGATTCCAATTGGTTACGCAGATGGGATTTCGAGATTATGGGGAAATGGAGTAGGCTACATTAGGATTAAGAATCAAAAAGCACCTATTGTGGGAAGTGTCTGCATGGATATGCTGATGGTTGATGTTAGCGAAATTGATTGTAAAGAGGGGGATTCAGTTATCATTTTTGGGGAAAGCCCGACTGTAACAGAAATAGCTGATGCTTTAAAAACGATACCTTATGAAATCCTGACGAGTATTTCGCAAAGGGTAAAAAGGGTGTTTTTTAGGTAGTTTTAAAGAACTTTCAGTAAAATTACGTACTTTAGATATCTATTAATTTCATATAAAACGAACAATCATGGGAATGTTTTCAGAGTTTAAGGAATTTGCAATGAAAGGCAACGTAGTCGATTTGGCTGTCGGTGTGATTATTGGAGCTGCTTTTGGTAAAATTGTAAGCTCGTTAATTGAAGATGTAATTACGCCATTAATACTCAAACCTGCTTTAGATGCAGCAAACTTGTCAACTATAGAGCAGCTAGTTGCATTTGGAGGAGTAAAATATGGAATGTTTCTTTCGGCAGTAATTAACTTTATAATTGTTGCTTTTGTTTTGTTTCTAATTATTAAAGGAATAAACAATCTGAAAAAGAAAGAAGCACCTGCTCCTGCACCGCCTGCCGGACCAACACAGGAAGAATTGCTTACACAAATTAGGGATCTTTTGAAAAATAAACAATAATATACATACCGCTACACTAAAGTCTAACTTAACCGTTCCATAATTGGGGCGGTTTTTTTCTTTTTGTTTAATTTGTAACAATTTGTTATTTTTTGTGAATCAGATTGTAATCGTTTTTATTATCCCTACTTTTGCAATCTAAATTAGAACATTCATAATAAAAAATATAAAAATGAGAATAGCGGTTGTAGGCGCCACCGGTATGGTTGGCGAGATAATGTTAAAAGTTTTAGCAGAAAGAAATTTTCCGGTTACAGAATTAATTCCAGTTGCTTCAGAGAAATCTGTTGGTAAGGAAATCGAATATAAAGGACAAAAATATAAAGTGGTTGGTTTGCAGACTGCGGTTGATTTAAAAGCAGATATTGCTGTTTTCTCTGCAGGAGGTGACACTTCATTAGAGTGGGCTCCAAAATTTGCTGCTGCCGGAACAACGGTAATTGATAATTCATCTGCATGGAGAATGGATCCGACTAAAAAATTAATCGTGCCTGAAATCAACGCAGAGTCCTTGACCAAAGAGGATAAAATTATTGCCAATCCAAACTGTTCTACTATTCAAATGGTGTTGACATTAGCCCCTTTGCATAGAAAATACAACATCAAAAGAATCATTGTTTCTACTTATCAATCGATCACTGGTACAGGTGTAAAAGCGGTAAGACAATTAGAAAATGAGTATGCAGGAGTTGAAGGAGATATGGCATATAAATATCCAATTCACAGAAATGCAATTCCACAATGTGATAGTTTCGAAGCTAACGGATATACGAAAGAAGAAATGAAATTAGTTCGTGAAACTCAAAAAATCCTTTCAGACAATACCATCAGAGTTACGGCTACTGCAGTTCGTGTTCCTGTTGTTGGGGGCCATAGTGAGGCTGTAAACGTTGAGTTTACGAATGATTTTGATGTAAAAGAAGTTCGCGAAATTTTACAAAATACTGATGGAGTAGTGGTTCAGGATGATTTGGATGCTTTTTCTTATCCGATGCCTTTATTTGCAGAAGGCAAAAATGAGGTTTTTGTTGGAAGAATCCGTCGTGACGAAAGCCAGCCAAATACATTAAACATGTGGATCGTTGCTGATAACTTAAGAAAAGGTGCTGCAACAAACACAATTCAAATCGCCGAATATTTAATTCAGGCAGGTTTGGTATAAATCGGAGGTTACAAAAATTGTTATAGAAAAAAAACCGTAATTACGAATAGTGATTACGGTTTTTTTGTTAAGAATATCTTTCTAAAGTATAAATGAAAATGAATTTGTATAATCGGAAAATCATTTCAAAGAAAAAATTCCAAATCCAGTAGAATCATAACCATTGGAGTTTGGAATTTTACAATATTGTGATAACTATTTAGTATTCAGGAGCCAGCTCAAGTTCCAGTCCGTCTAATTCAGTAGTAATTGGAATCTGACATCCTAAACGGCTATTCGATTTAACATAAAAGGCTTCCGAAAGCATGGCTTCTTCATCATCTCCCATTTCTGGTAATGCAACATCATTTAGAACATAACACTGGCAGGAAGCACACATAGCCATTCCGCCACAGGTTCCTTCAACAGGAAGTTCGTATGCTTTGCATAACTCCATTATATTCATTGCCATATCAGTTGGAGCCTGTAATTCGTGTATAACTCCTTCGCGGTCTTTAATCTTTATTAATACATCCATTTTAAACTATTGGAATTTTACTTGATTTGGAATTTGATAACGTGAACAAATTCCGGAATTATTTTTAATTAACTTGATTTTAAACTAAATGCATATTCTTTTCTGCTACTTTCTTTGAGATGCATTTTTGCACCCAGATAATTCCCGCCTTTTTCCAGCAATGTTACAATAGCTATTACAGAATAATAATCGTTGTCGGCCTGAAAAATCAATGTGCCTTCGTACGTTGTATTCACGATACCTTGTTTATCTGTCTGAGTAGCTATTTTTCGCGGGTGTGAAAATTCTGCGGTACTGTAAGTCGTTTTATTTGAGAACTTTGCTTTTCCTTCGCAAAAATCATATAAAAAATCGTAATTAACAACTCTAAAACTACCTTCTTCACTTTGACTGTTGATAGAAAATACAATTTTTCCTGAATAACTGTAATCAGACCATTCTTCTGAATCGTTTACCCATGCCTTATCTACAATTAATGTTTCGGAATTTAGTTGAGCATAATTTACAGAGACTAAAAACAATAATATAAAAAGTGTGTAATATTTTTTCATATTTAAAGATTTAAGGGTTTGCTACAAATTTAAGTTAAATGTGTAGCAATTTCTTAACAGAATGTCTCAAATCTTTTAATTATTTTTTGTCAAAATCGTAAAAAAACATGTGTTTTAACATATTTGTATATGGGATTTCAGCAAAAACACTCAAATGGCTATTGTTCTTATTAAAAAGTTTAATCTACTAATAAGATTAAGACCATTTATTTTATTACATAATATTCACCACGGTTTCTATTTGTGGAGCATATTTTTTGATTGTGGTTTCTACGCCTGCCTTTAAAGTCATCTGATTCACACTGCAGCTAATGCAGGCTCCTTCAAGACGAACTTTTACATGTTTATCGTCTTCAATAGAAATCAGCGTAATGTCGCCCCCATCAGAATTTAAAAAAGGTCTGATTTCATCAAGAGCCAATAATACATTGCTTGTTAATTCTTCTGTTGTCATAATATTAATGTGTCAATTAGAGAATGTGCCAATTAGAGAATGTGTTAATTTAGAGAATGTGTCAATTAGGTAATTTTTAAACGATCCCAATTATTTCATTATCTTATTTTCAAATTATCTAATTATCTCATTATCTCAATTATCTAATTTTTCTTTACTGCTGAACAGCCAGCCATTGTTGTGATTTTTATGGCTTCTGTTGCAGGCAGGCTCTCGTTTCTGTTTACTGTTTCCTGAACAACATTTCGTGTAATTTCTTCAAATACAGTTTCAATTGGTGAAGCTGTTTGCAAAGCTGCCGGGCGGCCATAATCTCCTGCCTCACGAATAGATTGTACAATTGGTACTTCTCCTAAAAAAGGAACATTTAAATCTTCTGCCAGATTTTTAGCGCCTTCCTTTCCAAAGATATAATATTTATTGTCAGGTAATTCTTCTGGTGTAAAGTATGCCATATTTTCAATAATACCCAGAACAGGCACGTTTATATTGTCCTGCATAAACATTGCCACTCCTTTTTTGGCATCTGCCAAAGCAACAGCTTGCGGAGTACTTACTACTACAGCACCTGTGATAGGTAATGACTGCATGATCGAAAGATGAATATCACCTGTTCCCGGAGGTAAATCCAGAAGCATAAAATCCAATTCTCCCCAATCAGCATCAAAAATCATTTGGTTCAAAGCTTTTGCAGCCATTGGACCTCTCCATATTACAGCCTGGCTTGGTGCAGTAAAAAATCCGATTGAAAGCATTTTGATTTCGTAACTTTCTACAGGTTTCATTTTTGATTTTCCATCAACGGTAACCGAAATTGGTTTCTCGTTTTCAACATCAAACATAATAGGCATTGAAGGTCCGTAAATATCGGCATCCAGAACGCCAACTTTAAATCCCATTTTTGCCAGAGTTACCGCTAAATTTGCAGTAACAGTAGATTTTCCGACACCTCCTTTTCCGGAAGCAACGGCAATTATATTTTTGATTCCCGGAATGGCACGGCCTTTAATTTCGTTTTTCTCAGGAGTTTCCACCTTCGTATTTACCTTAATTTTTGCTTCTGGCGATACCAGTTCATTAATCGTTTTTTTGATATCGTCTTCTGCTCTTTTTTTAATGTGCATGGCAGGTGTATGAAGTACTAAATCTACTACTACTTCATCACCAAATGTAATAACGTTGGCAACAGCACCGCTTTCAACCATATTTTTTCCTTCTCCGGCTATGGTGATAGTTTCCAAAGCCTTAAGAATTTCTTTTCTATCTAATTTCATTTTTGATATAATGTTTTCTAATGAGCGAAATTAATTTTAAGTAATATTAATTTAACTAAATTCAGTTTGCAAAGATAACGCATTAAGTTCGGATTTTTGCTGTTTTGGATTGTATTTGTTGATATTACAATTATTCAAAATGATACGTTTTATAAAAAAAGAGATTTTGAATTAGAATGATTTTCAATGCAGAAAAAATAAACTGAGGTTCAGGATAAAAAAGAAACCCGCCAAATTTTCTGATTTCAGCGGGTTTCTAAAAAAAATGGTCTACAAGTTATTCGTATTTGAGATATTTCAAAACATCTATTTTCGTTACCTGATATGCTTTTGTCAGGACAATCAGTAAAGTAAGCGCCAGTAATGAAATTAATGCGATTGAAAATGGCAAAGCCGAAATGTTTATTCTGAATGCGTAATCTTCAAGCCATTTTTGCAATAAAATATAAGCTGGAATGATTCCAATTCCAAATCCAAGTAAGCAAAAAAGGATATATTGTTTTGATAATTCTTTCAGCAAGATGTCTGTTTCTGCGCCCAGTGTTTTTCTAATTGCTATTTCTTTCAGTCTTCTCTCCATCGAAAATGATGCCAAAGCGAACAATCCAAAAACGGCAATTAGTATTACGACCATATTTAGAATGAAAAACAGGTTTTTTTGCTTTATTTGTTCCTCGTAAGTTTTAGCAAATCCTTTGTTAACAAATTCATAATCAAAAGGATAATCTGGATTTACATTTTTCTCCCAATATTTTTTCAAATTTTCTAACGTTTCTGTTAAATTATTTGGAGAAACCTTTACAAACACATTATTAAAGTTATTCCATTTTAAAGTTTTAAGATTAATAAAAACCATTGGTGGCACTTTACTCTGCAAACCAGTAATATTGAAATCTTTTACAACCCCGACAATTTTAAATTTCAGGTTACCCTTTTCATTTCCCCATCCAGAAGTTACAATCTGGTTTATCGGATTTTTAAGATTTAATTGCTTGACCAAAGTTTCATTCATCAACATACTGCTAATCGTATCCGACGAATATTTAGGAGATAAATCACGTCCCTGAACGATTTTAATTTTCATCATATCCAGAAAACCAAAATCCATTTCAACATTTCTCGGCTGTACAAAAATACCATTGTGTTTAAAACCAGAACTTGAACTGGTGCTTCCTCCAAAACTTCCTGCAAATGTACTTACATCTAAAACTCCGGGAATTTTTGCTATTTCCTGTTTATCGACCAGATATTTCTCTGTTCTTTTAAATCGATCGGGTTTGTTATACGGAATCGAAATTACCTGATCACCGTTAAATCCAAGATCTTTGTTCATCATATACTCAACCTGTGAATTAACAATCAAGGCTCCAATAATAAAGAATGCTGCGATTCCGAACTGAAAAATAAGCATAGAATTCCGAATCCAGATACCACTTTTACTTCTTGAAAAATTGCCTTTAAGAACCTTTAAAGTTTCAAAATTGGAAATATAAATAGCAGGGAAAATACCCGCAGCAATAATTACTAATCCAAAAATTCCAATGAGCTGCAGGTAAAATTCACCACCATTTATGGTCAGCATTTTATTTAGAAAGTTATTGTAATACGGTAAAGAAAGCTCTACAATAGCCAAAGCAAAGAAAATTGCCAGCGATACAATTATTGCCGTTTCAAAAATAAACTGAGCAATAATCTGATTTTTTGAAGCTCCGACAATCTTACGTACACCCACTTCTTTAGCACGTTTTATTGCAGATGCAGTGGCCAGATTAATATAATTTACCAATGACAAAATCAAAATCAAAAGAGATAATCCTGCCATAATATAAAGCAGTTTCAAATTGCCCATGCCTTCAGGGAAAGTAGAACCCGAAGTCTTTGTACCATGTAAACGCGCCATTTTTAACTGATCTAGCAATATTGTGATTTCGCCGTTTTCTTTAACATATTGTTCAACAGTCTGCCCGCTTTCTTTAGCATCTTTTACCGTTCTGTTGACAAAATTTACGTGCTGCATTTTCTTTAAAACTAAAGCACGATCGGTATCTTTTTTTATTTTAATAAGAAAACCATAATTGAAGTTCCCCCAGCTATTTAAATCCGGTTCTCTTTTTACGCCGCTGAAAACATAATTTGGCTCAATAGAAGAAGGTCTGATGATTTTATAAACAGATTTTACAGTATAATTTGCAGCTCCATAAAAGATAGACTTACCAATTGGATTTTCATTTTTGAAGAGTCTTTTTGCTTGTTCATCTGAAATTGCAACGCTGTTTTTCTCTTTTAAAATATTTGTTTTGGCGCCTTTTAGTATTTCAAAAGGAAAAAAATCAAAGAAATTCTCATCACTTACCATTATTTTTTTAGCCATCAATTTTTGATCCTGATATTTGATAATATCCTGATCATACCAAACGTTAAAAAAGCAGATTTTTTCAATCTCTGGAATTGTTGCTTTACAAGTTTCACCAAACGGAATAGAGCTGGTTGCCCAGGTATCTCCATTTCCAATTTTATTAAGAACTAAATAAGCATTTTCTTTTTCTGGGTTCCATTGATCGTATGAATGCTCATTATTCCAATACAAAATCGCGAAAATCACACCGGCAATCCCAATGCTCAATCCTAAAACATTTAAAAATGAAAACAGTTTGTTTTGTTTTAAATGATAAACAAATATTTTAAACCAGTTATAAATCATGGTGTATGTTTTTTATATTATTTCAGTTTTTGACAAACCGATTTTTAGACAATTGCGAATATTTTGCAAACAAACTCAACCAGAATTAGGATTGCGGTTACAATGAATTTTAACATCTTTAGTTATTTAGCGTTCATAAAAACATCAACATTTCGCTGATTTAGCTTTTCAGAAAATATCACACCGTCTTTCATGTGAATCGTTCTTTGCGAAAAAGAAGCATCATAATCAGAGTGGGTTACCATCAAAATTGTGGAGCCTTTTGCGTGCAGATCGGTTAAGAGTTCCATAACTTCATTTCCGTTTTTACTGTCCAGGTTTCCGGTTGGCTCATCGGCCAAAATGATTTTAGGATCATTTACCAAAGCTCTGGCAACGGCAACTCTTTGCTGCTGACCTCCCGAAAGCTGCTGTGGAAAATGTTTCAGGCGATGTGAAATATTTAGTTTTTCCGCAATGGCCTCAATTTTTTGTTTTCTGTCTGCAGCTTTTATATTATTGTAAAGCAAAGGCAATTCGATATTGTCATAAACAGAAAGTTCGTCGATAAGGTTAAAGTTCTGAAAAATGAATCCGATATTTTCTTTTCGAACCTGAGCCCTTCCTTTTTCTTTCAGGCCAATCATTTCCTGATCTAATAATTTGTAGCTTCCTTCATTAGCGCTGTCTAACAGCCCGATGATATTTAATAAGGTAGATTTTCCACAACCTGATGGCCCCATTATAGTTAAAAAGTCTCCTTTTTTAATTTCTAAAGAGATACCGCTCAATGCTGATGTTTCTACTTCTTCTGTCCTGAAAACTTTGGTTAAATTCTGAATTGTTATCATTTTGTAAAGGTGTTAAATGTTATTGACTCGTTTTTTGATTGATGATTGATGATTTATTTTTTTGTAAATGATTTGTCTTTTTTTGTCATTTCGACGAAGGAGAAATCACACTCGCTAATCGACAAAGATTGATGATTTACTTTGTAGAGTTTCTGGTGTGATTTCTCCCAAAAGGTCGAAATGACATAGCTTGAACTCATTCTTTTTTAATAGAAAGTTCCTCAATATCCTTATAATCTGAATAAGAAGATGTAATTACTGATTCGCCTTCTTTTAATCCCTCCAGCACTTCATAATACGATGGATTTTCCCGTCCTAATTTTATGTTTCTTCTTTCAGCTTTATTTCCTTTTACCACAAAGATCCATTTTCCTGCTGTTTCCTGATTGAAGCTTCCTTTTGAAACAACCAATGTTTTACTTTTTTCTGATAAAACTAGTTTTACGCCAAAACTTAATCCGTCCTGCAATGCTATATTTTCTTTAGATGTAAAAGCCAGTTCTACTGTAAAGTGCCCGCTTTTTACTTCCGGAATTACTTTGGTTACGATTACTTCAACAGTTTTTCCTTTAAATTCAACCTGGCCTTTTAAACCTTCACGAACTTTCTCTAAATAAAATTCATCTACATCGGCAGCCAGTTTGTAACCGCGTTTTGAATCGATTTTTCCGATGCTCTCTCCCGCCTGAAATGTTTTTCCTAAAACCGGTTCAAAAGAAGTCAGTCTTCCGGATTCGGGAGCGGTGATCAAAAAGTTCTTTTTGTTGTTCCGAAGTATTTCCAGACTTTTCTCCATGGTTTGAATGGAACGGTTAATCTGTGAAATCTGTAACTGATTGGATTGTTTTTCTTTTTGGATACTCTGCTGAATCGTTTTTTTGCGTTCTTCCTGAAAGCGTAAACTTTCTTTAAAAGTATTCCAGTCGTTCTTCGAAATCACATCTTTGGCAAACAATTTCGAATTCATATCGTACAATCTTTTCGCGTCGTTATAATCGTGTTCAATCAAAACCAAGTCTTTATTTAAGTTTAATTCCTGATTTCTGATGTTCAGTTTTCCTGTATTCAGATTGTTGATCTGTTCAATAATAGCGGTTTCCTGAGTCAGATAATTCAATTCGGTGTTCGGATTGTATAATCTTGCCAGGGATTGTCCTTTAGTCACCATGGCGCCGTTTTCAACAAAAATCTCTTTCACAGATCCGCCTTCTGTTACATTTACAAGCATTACATTTAGCGGCTCAACTTTGGCCTGAAAAACTACAAAATCTTCAAAAAAAGCTTTTTCGACTTTTTGAACTGAAATTTCTTCTGCTTTTACATTTAAACTTCTTTTCGTATTGAACGAAAAAAAGAGAATCACAGCCAAAGCTAAAAAAACGCCAATTGCTATTGTGAGATATCTAAATTCTTTATTTTTACGAGGAATTACCTTGTCCATTTTTCAAATAATTTACTGATTATCAATTGGTAAATACTGTGCCATTAAATTTATTATTTGTAAAGTATTGATTTTAAAAGAGCTTTAAAAACCATTCAAAAAAGGAGTGTCCGATAATGAACAGTTGACCGTTCAAAACCGGACAAAAAAGACAGATGCGAAAAAAACTAGCCCAAATATTAATTGTCGATGATCAGGAAGAAATTCTTTTTTCGGCAAAAATGATTCTCAAGAAGCATTTTGAAACCATTTTTACGACAAATAATCCCAAAAAAATCATTTCGCTTTTAAGTGAAAATGAAATAAATGTGGTTTTGCTTGATATGAATTACCGAATTGGTTTTGAAGACGGGCGCGAAGGGATTCACTGGCTGAAAGAAATTAAAACACTGTCACCAAATACAATTGTAATTTTAATGACCGCTTTCGGTAAAATTGAAACAGCTGTTGAAGGTATCAAAATTGGTGCTTTTGACTATGTTTTAAAACCGTGGCACAATGAAAAATTATTGGAAACAATTGATAAGGCTGTCGCCGAAAGCAGAAAAAACAACAAAAAACCAGTCGTAGAAAAAACCGAAAAAAGATATTTTACCGGAAGTTCCCAAAAAATTAAACAAGCCTATTCTATTGCTGAAAAAGTAGCCAGAACAGATGCCAATGTCTTGATTTTAGGTGAAAACGGAACCGGGAAATATGTCTTTGCCGAGTTTATTCATCAGAATTCTACACGAAAAAACGAGCCTTTTGTACATGTTGATTTGGGTTCCCTGAGTGATAATTTGTTCGAAAGCGAACTTTTTGGATATGCAAAAGGCGCATTTACGGATGCAAAAACCGATACGCCGGGAAGGTTTGAATTGGCGCAAAACAGCACTATTTTTCTGGATGAAATTGGCAATATTCCGCTTCATTTGCAGGCAAAATTATTACATGTTTTACAAACCAAAACGGTTACACGATTAGGCGAAAGCAGGCCCAGGGCTTTGAATGTCCGTATTATTTCTGCTACAAACAGTGATATTAAAACAGAGGTTAAAAATAAAAACTTTCGTGAAGATTTACTGTACCGCATCAATACGATGGAAATTCATTTGCCGTCTTTGCGGGAAAGAAAAGAGGATATTGTTCCGATGGCAAATTTCATTCTCGATCAGATTGCTGAAAAGTACAATCAGGAAAATTGGCAGTTTGAAGAAAATGCTCCCCGTTATCTGGAAAAATATCCATGGAAAGGAAATGTACGCGAGATGGAAAATAAAATTGAACGTGCTTTGATTTTATCTGATAATAATATCATTTCTATTCATGATCTGGATATTTTAGATTTTGAAGATGTTCCTGAAAATGATGAAAATCCGTTATCAGAAATGGAGAAAACGGCCATCGAAAAAGCGCTTTTTAAACATCACGGAAATATCAGCAAAACGGCTGAAGAATTAGGATTGTCCAGAGCTGCTTTGTACAGAAGAATTGAGAAATACGATTTGAAGAATTAAGAGTAAAGAATTAAGAGTAAAGAATTAAGAATTAAGAGTAAAGAGTAAAGAGTAAAGAGTAAAGAGTAAAGAGTAAAGAGTAAAGAGTAAAGAGTAAAGAGTAAAGGTTTCTTTTATCTGCTAAATCTGTAGCAAAAATAATCTCTATCCCAAAAAGAAATTAAATGAAAAACTGGAAGTTTTATAACGCCTTATTTGTGAGAGTCTTGTTTGTTATGATTCTCTTTTTGTTTTCCGTTTTTCTAATCTATAAAATGTTTTATTACAATGCGATTTTGGTTGGACTCTTTGCAATTGTAATGCTTTTCGAAATGTATTCTTTTGTAAAAAATCAATTGCTCTTTTACGACAGAACACTGCTTTCGATACTTCAAAATGATTTTTCGACTAATTTTCCGGAAGAGCATAAAAAAGACAATTTTAAAAGTTTGTATCTTTTATATGATACACTAAAAATACAGCAGCAGGAGCAAACCTCAAAAGAATTGGTGTACAAATCAATTTTAAACAGTATTGATACCGGTGCTTTAATTTTGGAAAAAGAGAACGAAGAATGGAACATTTTTTTAATGAATGATTGTTTTTCGGATTTATTTAAAGTGCCAAAAGTGAGTCACTGGAAATACCTTAAAAACTATTTGCCTTCTCTTTGCAATGAAATTGAAAAGTCTGATTTTGCCGAATTAAAATCGGTAATTTCTATCAAAATTGAAGAACAGGATTTGCAGACTTTCATCCTGCAGACCTCGTTGACGAAAACGTATAACAAGGAATATTTTATCATTTTAATTGACAGTATTCAGCGTGTTATTGAGAAAAAGGAAAAAGAAGCCTGGATCAACCTGATGAAAATTATTTCGCATGAATTAATGAATTCCTTAACTCCAATTCGTGCGCTTTCGCAGAATTTACTTCAGATTGTCGATCAGGAAAAACTCGAAGAAGACGATTTTGACGACATAAAGAGTAGTATTTCTACCATTATAAACAGAAGCGATCATCTGCAGGTTTTTGTTGAGAATTACCGAAAACTTGCCATGCTGCCAACGCCGGCCAAAGAAATGACGCCAATCAATACACTTTTTGAAGACTGTATACGGATTATGAGTCCAATTTTGAAGGCTGGAAATATTGAATTGATAAATGATACCCATAGTTCACGATCTGTCTTAATTGATAAAAACCAAATGGAGCAGGTTATCATCAATTTGATTACCAATAGTGTTTATGCCCTAGAAGAAAAGACTGAAAAGAAAATACTCATATCGAGTTTTACCGAAAATAATCGCTTTTTTATTACTATTTCTGACAATGGAAAAGGTATCGACCAGGAAATTCAGGACAAAGTATTTCTTCCGTTTTTCACTACCCGAAAAGACGGTGCAGGAATTGGTTTAACACTCTCCAAAAATATTATTGAAGCGCATGGTGGTTACCTAAGTTATCAAACTGGCGAAGACAAAACCACTTTTGTAATTTGCCTTATTTAAGGTGTAATAAAATTCTGAATTATTTTAATTTAATGAATTTCAGTCACTTAATGTGAATTTTAAAAAATGTATATTTTATTCTGTAAAATGATTTTTTTGGTATAGCCGTAAATTTGAAGAACCCTAAATTTTGATTTACAATATTTTAAAAAATATGGTGAAGACTCATTTTGAAGGTTCCTGATTATGTTTTTTTCGCTGTGTTTTTTAAATAAAGTTTAATAAATAATATTTAAAAAATTATATCATGCGACAATTATATAAATTCATCCTAATTATAGCTGCAGGTTTTGTATTTGCCTCATTTGGCTTTAAGAATAAAGATATAAAACCAATTGACAACTTATACTTAAAAGAAGATCCAGCAGTTCAGAATAATTCTGATTCCACAACCACTGCATTTAAATCATCAAGAGAAGTCTATCTTTTATCCAGACAGTACGACCGGCTAGAGGGAGCTTTAGAAAAATACCAAAAAATTGACCGAAAAAAACTGTGGAAAAAAATAGATGTTGACAGTGCTACCTATAAAGAATTAAAGCCTTTTGATAGTGGTGCCGTAGTAAAACAAATTCGTGAACGTTTGTTTGTCGAAGGCGATTTGAAAAAGGATTCCAAAAAAGGCTTATACGATGAAGAGCTTATGGCCGGGGTTTTAAATTATAAAAAAAGATACGGTCTGAAATTGAACTACAAATTGTCATTCGAACATATCAAACAAATGAATGAGCCTGTATCAGAAAGAATCAGAGTTATAAAATTAAACATGGACCGTTGCCGCCTGATTCCTGAAAATTTAATAGATGCTAGGGATTATATTATGGTAAATATTCCGGCTTACCGATTATTATACGTAAAAAATGGTGCAAACGAGTTTACATCTGATGTTTTTGTGGGTGCTAAATGGTCAGAAACCGAAATTTTCAGCAGTGCGATGGATAAAATTGTATTTAGCCCGTATTGGAATGTGCCCCAGAGTATCATCGATAATGAATTAAAACTTAATATGGCTTCCAATAAAAATTATCTGGAAGAACATAATATGGAATGGAACGGAGGAAAGGTAAGACAAAGACCAGGGCCTAAAAACTCTTTGGGATTAGTGAAATTTTTATTTCCAAATCCGTTTGATATTTACATGCACGATACGCCGGCTAAAAGTTTGTTTATGTTTGAGCAGCGTACATTCAGCCACGGTTGTATTAATATAAAAGAAGCTAAAAAAATGGCGCATGTAATTTTGAAAGACGACCCGGACTGGACGGACGAAATGATTGATAATGCGATGAATGGTGAAAAAGAAACCACATGCATGCTGAAAAATAAAATTCCGATATACATAGGCTATTTTACTTCCTGGGTTAGTGAAGAAACCGGTGAAGTTTATTTCTATCCTGATGTGTATCAAAAAGATAAAGAAACAACAGCTGAAGATCCAAATGGTTTGGTAATGGATTAATCATAATCCGATTTCGGGCTGCCAGAAATGTTTGTCAAAGTCGACGATTTGATTATTGACCACTTTAATGCCTTCGTTTTCTAAAAGCTGCTGCATTAAATTGGTTCCGTCGAAGTGATGTTTTCCGGTCAAAAGTCCTTTTCGGTTTACGACTCTGTGTGCCGGCACATCATCCATATTGTGACAGGCATTCATAGCCCAGCCGACCATTCGTGCAGATCTTGCGGTACCTAATGCTTTTGCGATTGCACCATAAGAAGTTACTTTTCCGTACGGAATCTGTCGGGCGATTGCATATACTTTTTCGAAAAAATTTTCTTCAGCCATAAGTTTGGTTGTTTGCCACAGATTAAAGGATAAAATATGGTTTTATTAACGATTGAAACACCTTTTTTGCCCTATTGCCAAAGAGACCGGTTTCATCTTTTAATCTGTGGTTTTTTATTTATCCGAAGTAATAATTCAAAATATTAAAAAGCGTTATAAGAGCTACTAAACCTGTAATGCATCCAATGATTTTATTCATATTCCGCATCAGGTAATCGGTTTTTTTCTCTATTTTTTCAAAAAAAGCAATATAACAGTATAAAGCGGCAAAAGAACCTAAAACAGAGCCTAAAACAAAGATAGAGATGATATTGTTTTCAAAAGCAAAAAGCTGATAAGAAGCTAGCGTCACACTTACAACCACATAATAAGGAATAGGAAAAAAGTTCAGACCAGAAAGCAGCATCCCTAAAAAGAAACGACTTTTTTTACTGCTTTTTTTAATCTTTGATTTTTTCTTCGCGGTTGGTTTTTTGGCAATAAATAAAAAGTAAATAGTCAAAATAGAAAAGGCCACAAAGCCAATTTCGCGAAGCAGCGTCACAATATCCGGTCTGTTGTCAATTACACGTGCAAATAAAACCGCTACATAGACCTGAAAAAAAATAACTAAAACAGCACCAACAACAAACCATAAGGCATTCTTTTTCCCTTCTTTCAGATTTATTTTGGCAGCTGTCATGTTCAGTAATCCCGGAGGAATGATTCCGATAACAGCAGCAATAAAACCTGAAACTAAAGGGGTGAGTAAGGCCATTCGGTTGTTTGATAGGTTAGAATTTCGTTTTAAAAAATAATTTAGTCTTTAATTTTAAAACGAATATACGTAATTGCCTTGTTTATTTCTAAATATTGTTTTTCGTAAAAGGTCTGAATTGAAGTTACTACTTCCGGACTTCCTTCATTTTTATATACGTTATGGTTGGCATATAAAACTTCGTGTCCTTCTCCGTGCAGTAATCCTAAGGTATAACCGTGCATGAATTCACTGTCGGTTTTCAGGTTTACAACACCGTCTTTTTTAAGGATTTTTTTATACAATTTCAAAAACTCAGAATTGGTCATTCTGTGCTTGGTTCTTTTGTATTTGATTTGCGGATCCGGAAAAGTAATCCAGATTTCGTCAACTTCGCCTTCAGCAAAAATATGATTGATTAATTCGATCTGGGTTCGTACAAACGCCACATTATGCAGGCCATCTTCCACAGCTGTTTTGGCACCTCTCCAGAAACGGGCACCTTTAATGTCAATTCCGATAAAATTTTTGTCCGGGTATTTTTCTGCCAGTCCAACAGAATATTCTCCTTTTCCACAGCCTAATTCTAAAACTAACGGATTGTCATTTTTAAAGAAATCAGTATTCCATTTTCCTCTTAACGGAAACGAATCACTTACAACTTCTTCTCTGGTTGGCTGGAAAACGTTTTCAAATGTTTCGTTTTCCCTGAATCTTTTTAGTTTATTTTTACTTCCCACTTTTTACAAAAATTTTCCGCAAAATTAAGCAATATAAACGAATGGACGAGGTGGAATTGAAGTTTAAATTTTAGCCGCAGTATTTTCAGGTTTTTAATCTGAGAAAGCTGCGGCTTATTTTTGGTTAGTAATGTGGTTCGGTTATATGTGATGATTTTGGATCCAGCGTTTCATCATGCTGAGATAAATCCAGTCCGATGTGTTCTGATTCTTCTGAAACTCGTAGCGGAATAATGAAATTGGTTACTTTGAACAAGAAATAAGCTCCAAAGAAGGTAAATATTGAAACCAGTACTAATGCCATCATGTGATGTCCGAAAACATTCCATCCTCCGTGCAGTAAACTTGCATCTTCACCATGAGCAAAAATAGCTGTTAAGATCATTCCCATAATTCCGCCCACACCGTGACAGGCAAAAACATCCAGTGTATCGTCAAATCTTTTTGAAAAACTGCAGTTTACAGCTGTGTTTGAAACCAAGGCTGTTATGAATCCGAAAAACATACTTTCAGGAACCGATACGAAACCTGCAGCAGGAGTAATGGCTACTAAACCTACAACAGCTCCGATGCATGCCCCAAGAGCAGAAACTTTTCTTCCGTTCATTCGGTCAAAGAAAATCCACGTTAACATGGCTGCAGCCGATGAAGTTGTGGTGGTGGCAAAAGCCATGGCAGCTGTTCCGTTCGCAGCAAGAGCAGATCCGGCGTTGAAACCAAACCATCCAAACCATAACATTCCGGTTCCTAATAATACAAACGGAATATTGGTTGGAATATGCTGACTGTTTTTTCTTTTTCCTAAAACGATAACCCCGGCCAAAGCAGCAAATCCGGAACTCATGTGTACTACGGTTCCTCCGGCAAAATCTTTTACGCCAAAATAGCTTCCCAAAATGCCCGTTGGATACCAAACCGCGTGGCATAAAGGAGCATATATAAAAATGGTAAATAAACTGATGAAAATTAAATAGGATATAAAACGTACACGTTCTGCAAATGATCCTGTAATAATAGCAGGACAAATAATCGCAAATTTCATCTGAAATAAAGCAAAAAGCATAAACGGAATCGTAGTAGCCAATTGTTTATGAGGCAGGACGCCTACATAGTCCATAAAGGCAAAAGTTGTCGGATCACCAAAGAAACTGTAAAAATGATCTCCTGAACCAAAACCAACAGGCTCTCCAAACGCAAGGCTAAAAGCCACTACAGCCCATAAAAGCGTAACAACTCCTAAACAAATAAAACTTTGTAACATCGTTGAAATCACGTTTTTCTTGCCTACCATTCCGCCGTAAAAGAAAGATAATCCCGGGGTCATGATTAAAACCAGACAAGAGGATGTCAGCATCCAGGCAACATCTGCGGGTACAATGTGATCAATGGTGCCAAATGCAGCTAATACATAATCATTTTCTGTAACAGTAGGCCAAAAAGCGCCCGTGATACAAACAATACTTATCATAATAAAGGAGATGATCCAGCGTTTTTCTATTTTCATTTTTCAAATACTTTATTTAACCCTATTTTTTTTGGGGGCAAAGTTAAAAAAAAATAAATATTTTAATTTTAAGGGGTGACAAAATAGAGGCTTGATTTTTATTTTAGTAAATTTTATAAAATTCAGCTTGTTTTTTTGAGAGTATCTTATTTTGTGCTTCTAAATTTACGCTATTATTGTCAAATATATTATAATAGAATTGATATCCTGAGTTCTAAAGTGCCCGAAAGCTGATGATTGCAAACAGAATGACAGATATTGCTTATTTTTTTTGAAGTTTGGCAATCAAAATATCTTCGATGGGCCTTTTTATTTTTACTACTGAATCCACTTCGTCATTCGGAATCGTCATGGATAAAACATAATGTTGAATCTTCCATTCTTTTCCTATTTTGACCAAAACTCCTGAGCCACGGCAAATTTTCATCTGTGTATTGAGTAATTCGTCGAACCAGGCAATTTTTCCGCTTTTGTCAAAAAAGATGTGGCGTTCCAATGCCGTAAAATTCCAGGTTGTTCCTTTGTCGAAATAGGGTTTCGCCCAGGCTTTAAAATCAGGTTTAATCCAGTTTTCGGTAGCGTCTGTTCCGATGTAAATCGCGTCTTCGGTCATGGCATTAAAATAAGCGTCGAATTTCACATCGGCCGCGGCTTTGTGCCAGGCGTCAAGAGTCTGGTTGATTTTGTCTTTTTCGGCATTTTGGGCATTTGCAAAAACAGTTGCGAATAAAAGTAATAGGATCGTCTTTTTCATGTATAAAGTATTTAAGTTTAAAGGTATTATTTTTTACCATATAAGTGATATAAGTTCATTTTAGTATTGTGTCTAGTATTGTGAAATTTAAATTTTACTAATTGTTGTTGAGTTCATAAAAGTTTATTCTAACACATAGAAAAACATAGTTTTATGTGTAAAAAAAGTGATCAATAAAGAAATACATTTCTTTACACATAGCTATGTGTTTTCAAATTAGTGAAACGCCTTTTTTCAGCGCTCCGAGACTATGTTTCTATGTGTTAAATAATTACAAAGGGATGAGATTTGTTCATTTTGATTTTCTTATATGTCTTTCAAAGGCTATTAACAAAGTAACTCAAAACTTAAATTATCTTATATCACTTATATGGTAGAAAAAAATTATATTTGAGAGCTTTTTAAACACCTCGATCATGAATTCAAAAATCTACATAAGTTCGATCATTATTGCCTCTTTAGCTTTTATTTCCTGTAAAAAGGAATTAGAAGTTCAGGAAAACACTTCAACATCTGAGCTGATCCGATTAGGACTTGCAAAAGACACTTCTAAAACAGCCGTTCCGGTGGCACAGGCTCCGGCCACAAACCCAAATACAGTTTTGGGAGAAACAAAAGGACTTAATCCTGCTCACGGACAGCCGGGACATCGTTGCGATATTGCCGTTGGAGCACCATTGAATTCGGCACCAACACAACAAGGGCAAGTGACCGCTCAGGCACCACAAACCGTTCAGGTAAATGCTGGTCAGCCCAATATGGTTACCACAAAAACGGTAACTGCTGCTCCGGTAAAAGTAGGCAAAGGCATGAATCCGTCGCATGGTCAGCCGGGCCATAGATGCGATATTCCGGTAGGGGCGCCTTTAAATTCTCCGGTTACAAAACCAGCGACCACAACAACAGCTGCGACTCAAAGCGGAACAGTCGAAAAAGCATTTACGGTAACACCGCCAGCAAACAATACCGTTCCTGCTTTATTAAGTACCGAAACCGCAAAACCCGTAACCACAGCCGAAGGAACGAATCCGGTACATGGTCAGCCGGGCCACCGCTGCGATATTGCCGTGGGAGCGCCATTGCCAAAATCTTAAATTAGTCGAAATTCAACGGATAAAAAAAAATCTAATTTTTAAATTCCAAATTCCAAGTCTTTATTTTGGAACTTGGAATTTAAAAACTTAAGTATTCTAAGTTTGAAGTATTAGAATTATTTCAAAAAAATTCCAAATCCCACTGTTTATTTTGGAACTTGGAATTTAAAAACTTAAGTATTCTAAGTTTGAAGTATTAGAATTATTTCAAAAAAATTCCAAATCCCACTGTTTAGTTTGGAATTTGGAATTTAAAACTTGGAATTTAAATATTCTATTAATGTGCTTTCATTTTTTCGAAAGTAGTAGTCAATGATTTTTTGGCTTTTGCCAAAGCACCGCTAAACGCTTTTTCAAGAGTGTCTGCGTGTTCTGTAACGGTAAGCGGCTGTAAATTGGCGATACGGACTTCAAGAACGCATTTTTTATCGTTTAAGCCGAATTTCTCTCCATTTTCATCTCCAAAATGTACTTCTATGCGTGTAATTTTATCTTCAAAACGCGCTAAACTTTTTTCAAGTTCTCCTGAAAAATAATTTTCTAATCTTGCGTGTCCTTCAATGTTTTTGTCGGTATTGATTTGAATTTTCATAACGGTTTGTATTTAATGATTGTTTCTCAAAGCTATTTTTTTTTAAATGAAAAGGCAAGTGAGTTAAGGAAAGATTATGAAATATTTTTGGTAGTTTTTGAAATCAAATAGGTCATTTTAAAATTAACCAATCGACATTTTTGCAGATTCTTTCCAAAGATAGTTTGGCATTGGTTCTTTTAATTCCCATTTAATATTCATTGGTTTTGATCCTTCATTTTCTTTAAAATTTCCTTCTCCTATAAAAACATATCCCATTGTATTTCCAAATTCATTTTTTGATTTTTCTCTAATAAATAAAAGTATATTTTTCTTCAATTCTTTATGATTTATATAAGTCAACCCTTTTCCTTTATCATCTCTTGTTTGATTTTGTGACTGCCAATGGAACAATGTTTCACTTATTGCAAAGTCATTGTACAAAGTAGTTGGTGAATAATCTTCTTCGGACTTAATTAAATCTATAAATAGTATTTCTGTATTTAATTCTTTATTTTCAGCTACACCAACTCCTATCGCGTTTGAGGATTTTTTTTCAAATGTAGACATTCTGAATGCAACTAAAATTTGATCTCTTGTATATCTAGCGTGTAATTTCAAAGGTTGATTATAAGGTAATTGAATTTCTGTTTCTTTAAAATCAACTTTATCGATTAATATTTCTAATACTTCAATAATTTCATTAATCAAGATTTTATTCTTTCCGATGGTTCTAATACTTTCTTCTAAAGACTCATAGCCACCCGCATTTTGCCAAATGTCATAATGTAACATTAGTAGCATTGCCTTTTCGTTCTCATCAAAATCCCCAATGTTTATGTTGAAGTTTAATTTTGCTATTTTAAGAATAAAATTAAAATAACTTGTTGAGTTTGTAGAAAGCCACTTATTGCTTATTGCAGAATAAATTTGTTTTTCATTTGTACTATCAAAATCATTAAATACACCTGCTCTCTGACATAACCTAGACCAAGTTTCTTTTTTTGAATAGATTGTTTCAATTGAAATATGGTTTAGTGCTATGAAATTATTTAATGTTAAAGGCAATTTAGTTTGTTCATGAAAACCTCTAATTTTATTTATCAATTGAGTCACATTTAATGAGGTTGCTTTTTGGATGTTTTCTAAAATTGTTTCTTTTGCCTTTTTCTCTAATACAACGGAACAGCCCAATGGCAAATGTGGAAAATCATCTTCTATTTCTTTTTGAACTGAAGTTGTAGTTTTTCCAATCAACGCCCTGAATTTACTTTCAAAATCATATTCAGGTCTTGAATTCCCAACAAAATCCAATACAGTCAAACACTCTTTTCCCTCAAATAAACGTAACCCTCTTCCAAGTTGCTGTAGAAAAATTGTTAAGCTTTCAGTAGGTCTTAAAAACAAAACAGTATCAATTTCAGGAATATCTATTCCTTCATTAAAAATATCAACAACAAATAGATAATTGATTTTTTTATTTTTAAATTCATTTCTAATAACTTCTCTTTCGTTTTTATTATTAGTAGTCAAATACTTTGCGTTTAATTTTGCTAGATTGAACTTTTCGGTCATATATTCTGCATGCTTGATTGAAACGCAAAATCCAATTGCACAAACATCATGAATATCATTTGTGTATTTATTTAAACTGTTAATTATTTCACCAACTCGTACATCATTTTTAGTATAAACGTTGGTTAATTCACTTGCTAAATACTTTCCGTTTGCCCAACTTATATTTTTTAAATCTATACTGTCAGAAATTCCAAAATATTGAAATGGACATAGTAAACCTTTATTCATTGCTTCAGGCAATCTAATTTCAGCTGCTATTCTATTACAGAAATCTTCTAATATATTTTTATTATCCATTCTTTCAGGTGTGGCAGTCAAACCAAGTAAAATTTTTGGTTTAAAATAATCTAGAATGGGGCGATAACTAAACGCTTTCTGATGATGTGCTTCATCAATAATTATAAAATCATAATAATCTGGTGAAAGTTTTATTTCTTTTAATCTATTTTTTAAAGTTTGAATTGAGGCAAAAATATATTCGTTATTCGTTGGCTCAATACCATCTACCCATAATTGCCCAAAATCATTATCTTTTAAAACTCCCCTAAATTTTGATAATGACTGCTCTAAAATTTCTTTTCTATGTGCAATAAAAAGTAATTTCGAAGATTTGTTATTACTCTTGAATTTTTTATAATCGAATGCAGAAATTACTGTTTTTCCTGTCCCAGTTGCTGCAACTAAAAGATTTCTATTTCTATTATGAACTGTTCTTTCAACTTCTAATTTTTCAAGAATTTCATTTTGATAAGAATAAGGTTTTATGTCAAAATAGGCTGTTGTAAAAGTATTTTCTTTTGAAAACCTCCCTTGCTTTAGGGCAATTACTAATTTTTCAGAGTGAATTTTTTGGTCATACAATTCAAAATCTGAATTTTGCCAATAAGCTTCAAATGTTTTCTTGAATTTATCAATAATGTGACCAACTTCTTTAGTTGTTACTTTCAAGTTCCATTCTAAACCGTCTGTTAATGCTGAACGAGAAAAATTAGACGAACCAATATATGCAGTATGAAAGCCTGTGTTTCTTTCGAATAAATAAGCTTTTGCATGTAATCTTTCATTACTTATATTGTAAGAGACTTTTACCTCTGTATTTTCTAAAGAAGCCAAAAACTCAACTGCTTTTGAATCTGTTGCACCAATATATGTTGTTGTAATTATTCTAAGTTTTCCACCTCTTTCTGTAAATTCTCTCAGTTCACGTTCGAGAATCCTAATTCCTTTCCATTTAATGAAAGAAACCAATAAATCGATTTTATCTGATGACAATATTTCTTTTCGTAATTCACTTTCTAAAGTTGTTCCAGAATTCCCGCCAGTAAAAAGTTCACTATGAATTAATCTTGTGTAAGGGGTAATTTCTTTTAAATGCAAATCTAAATCCGTGAAATGGGAATCAACTTTTGTAAAGACAGCTTTTAAAATTTTTCCCTCTGTTTCAATTAAATCATCCTCAAATTCTTCTTTTTTAAGTTCTTCTTTTAGAAATAAAATGATCTTATTTGAAATTTCGATTTGTGTTTCAATCGCGTCTTCCCCTTTTATTAAAGTGAAAGCATGTTTAATAGTTTTGCCAATATGCTGAGATAACAATTGAGATGCTTCTGCTTTGTCTATTGTAGTTTTTTTTACTTGAAAAGTTTCTTTATCAAGCTCATTTATTTTGTAATTGATTAGTTTCGTTACTAATTCTTCATAGAGTCCTTGATTCATATTCCAATTTTTAAAAATTCCTCAACAATTGGCAAATCCGCTTCTGCCCAATCTAAGTTTAATAATTCTGATTTTTCTAACAACTTAAAACAATTATGTTCTGCTAAATTAATCTCACCTGATATATAATTAGCCAGAAAAGGAATTAAATTTATTTTAAAGGTTCCATAATCATAAATACTATTTGAAAGCTTTTTTAAAACATCAATTTCAATATTTATTTCTTCTTTAATTTCTCTTTTAATACATTCTATTTCATTTTCATTATTTTCAACTTTCCCACCTGGAAACTCCCATTTTAAAGGTAATTTCATTTTTTCACTGCGTTGTGTTACTAAGATTTTTTTATCTTTTAAAATAATTGCGCATGTGACGTTTATGATTTTAGTCATTTTATTAGAGTGATGAACAATTTATTAACGAAGCCTAATATTAGTAAAATATAATCATATTAACTATTTTTCTTGTTTTAGATGTTATCATTTTCAGGATACATTATATTAAAGTAATTTTCAAAAGCTTTACAAAGTAATTCTTTATTTATTGCAAATAATTCGTATCTAATATCCATATGTTTAATATATTCTTCACCACTTTCGCTAATTTCTTCACCATTAAGTTTTCGAGTTAATATAACGCTTAACAAAACGTTATCGCATTGATGAAATTTTGGGTAATATCTATAAATGAAGGACCAATAATCGAATATATCTATACTTTCTTTTTCTTCTTTATGGTCTTCCTCTTCGAATTCATTAATTACTAGAAACTCTAGCCAACTTATTGCTTCTCCGATTCCTTTGTAAAAAGAATTTCTTTCCAATCGAGTTTCAAAAGTGTATTTCTTTAAGTTTATTATCTTTTCATAATCAGTCAGAACTTCATTATTATGATACTTCATTATTTGCTCTTTACCGAAAATTATTTTTACTATATATTTCATTTTTTGATTATGGATTTTGATATTATTCTAAAAAATATTTTAAATCTAGATTATTCAAATGTAACATTGAAATGAAAATCGACCCGCTTACAATTGACCTCATTAGATAATAATTTTCAACTCTAATTTTTATTTTTTTTTCTCATAAAAAACGCCAATCATTTCTGACTGGCGTTTAAAATATTTCTAAAAAGTTCTTATGAAAACCAAAACCCCTAGCCCTGATCGAAGCGGCATCCTTTTGTGTCTCGTTTTTAGGACGAGATCATAAAAGATAGGGTGGAGAGCAGGATACGAGCGATAGCGAACTGACGAAGTAAATAGTTTCTAAAATTTAAATTCCAAATTCCAATCTTTGTCGAGTTTCTTATGAAGATTCCTCGTACCTCGGAATGACAAAATGCGTTTTATTTATTTACTATTTATCCTTCTTCCCCCATTTAATTTTTATTTTTCCGGCATCGTCTACGGCGAGTAAATGCAGGACGATTCCGCGTTGACGAACGGCGTCGCGCTCTGCTTTGGTGGCGAGCTGGGCGTCGTCTTTGGAGTTTCGGAGCGGGACGGTGAGGGCCAAATTGGTGCCTCGACCAAAGGAATAAACGCCCTGTGCATCCATGTTGAGAACGCTGGAACTAATGGTGAGTTGATTAACGTCGATTTGCTCGCCACGAAGTTTGAAGTTGCCGGATAAATCGCTGAAGGTGATGTTTTCGACATCGCGAAACGGAAAGGCAAATTTGCCGATTTTCATAATGGGTTCAAAGTTGAGTAAAGCGCCCTGAGTGACATTGAAAGTGAGTTTTCCGTGTGAAGAATTGGTGATCAGTTCACCATTGCTGTTGATTAAACCGGTTATATTGACGTTGCTGGAGAGTTTTCCGCGGATGTTGCCGGGCGAAAATGAAGTGACTCCGAAGTTATTGAACGATTTTAAAAAACTCGCAATATCAACCTGATTGACCTGCGCGGTTGAAGTGAAATTATAGTTTTTGCCATTGGGCGAAACGGTCGAACTGAAATTGATGCTTCCGCCGGAAGTCTGCAGGGAACCATTTTTGATGACAAGCCGTGAATCTATCATCTGAATTTGTGCTTTGGTGTTGGTTGCGGTGAGTTTATTGTACGTTATTTTGTCGGCTTTGATGCTGATATCGACAATGCATTTTTCAATCGCAGTCCGCAGCTGATTTGACATGGAAGGTTTTTTGGCAGTAATTTTCTTTTTTTGTGAAGAGGCCAAAACGCCCAGAAATTGCCTGATGTCGATACTCGGGCAATAAATATTCCAGTTTACGACCATTTTTTCAGGAGCGTCATAATATAAATTCAGGAAATTATCGATTCTTCCGTCGATAAAAATGGTGTTTTTTTGGTGTTTATAGGCTATTTTTTTAATGAGCAAAGCTTCCTGTGTGAACTCGAGCTGTACGTTGATTTTTTCGGCATGGACGTTTTTCGGAATAAAATGAAAAGAAGCATTCTGAACGTTTACATTGCCAATAAAACGGGGTTTGGTAATGTACAAATCAACAATATCAAACTGAAATTTTAGGTTGGCCGCGGCATGACCTCCGGTAAAATTAATCCACTTTTCGGCGTTTTCTTCGTTGAGGTTTTCGATGTCAAAATCAGATTTTACGATTCCGGTTGCAAGTGGTTTGTCCAGATTATTAATCGATAATTGCGGAATTGTAAGCGGAATGTTTTTGTATTTTCCGGATAAGCGCGTTAAAATGATAGCAGAATTTGCGTCGTTGAAACCTGCTTTTGGTTTGAAATTATTTGTAAAAATGCCTTTGAAACCGCAATCGGTAATTAAGCCGTCGGGAATGCTCAGTTCGTTGTTTTTGACTTCGGCCTGAACGACAATTTTTGGATCACCTTCGGCATTAAAATCGCCTTTGATGTCGCAATTCACATCAATTTCTTCCTTTAGATTGAAGCGATTGAGTTTAGAACTGATATTTTCCGAAAGTAAATTCGAAGCATCTTCCCATAAAATAGTAGTGCCGATATTGATTCCGAAAAGCGCATTGCCTTTGGCTAAATTGAAAAAAGCAACAATATCAAAAGCATCTTTTCCGATTTTTAGATTCTCGGTTTTGACGTCTATTTTCTCTTTTTCGGCAGCATAGGAAACGGCAAAAGTGCCTTCGAGTATTTTTTCTTTGGCGAAACTTCCGTGAACGGTATTAAAAGCGAGACTTTTGATATTGGTTTTCAGGAATACATTGGTCTGCCAATTTTCGTCATCATATTTTACTTTCGATTTTAAACTGGCAATATCAAAATCAAACAATTTATGTCCAACGCGATTGTCCAATACAAAATGAACATCGTTGAGGTCAATCTGATCGATTGTGGTTTCGGTTTTCGATTGGTTTTCGGGCGTTTTTTTCTTTTTGGTTTAAAAATGTTGGCGTTTGAATAGCCATTTTCGGCTTTGTATACGTAAATCTGCGCTTCGTTGATCAGGATTTTATGAATATTGATTTCGCTTTGCATCAAACTCCAGACGTTTAAACGGACTTCTATTTCTTTGGCTTTCAGTAAAGTATGTTTGTGAGTATTCCAGTGATTGTCCTTTAGTTCAACCTCTTTTAACGCCAGCGTAAAATTGGGAAAACCGGTTAAAAATTTATACTGAAAATCACCAACATGAAATTTTCCGTTGATGTTCTCATTAATTTTATTGTTGATTTTGGCTATTATTTCAGCTTTATTCTGGTTGAAATAAACAGACAGCGCTGCGGAAGCGATTACAATAAGTGCAATACATCCTAAAATAAAGAAGCCAAGACGTTTGACGAACTTTTTAAAACGAACCGATTGTAAAAAGGTTTTGATAGAATGCAACGTTTTTTTCATCAGAAACTGTTTTGTTTTATTAAAGATACGTTAAAAAAATGAGTCGGTTTAAAAAATTGGTTTTCAGTTGATTAAGCAATAAATACTTGTAAATAAGCGCTTTACTGTTCATATAATTATTGACAATACATTTATAATCAAAACTAATTTGCGAATAACGTTTGATTGATTTAAAATTTCTAAATTTGTACTCAAGTTTAAAACTTATTAAAAAATTGTTTCCCTGAACCGGTTGAAGGGATAATCTTAAAATAAATTATTATGGCATTAGCAATCACAGATGCTACTTTTGATGAAGTAGTTTTGAAATCAGATAAACCTGTAATGGTAGATTTTTGGGCAGCATGGTGCGGTCCTTGTAGAATGGTTGGTCCAATCATTGACGAATTAAGCAGCGAATACGAAGGTAAAGTAGTTGTTGGAAAAGTTGATGTTGATGCAAACCAGGAATTCGCAGCAAAATATGGTGTGCGTAACATTCCAACTGTTTTGGTTTTCCATAAAGGAGAAGTAGTAGGAAAACAAGTAGGAGTAGCTCCTAAACAAACTTACGCCGATAGCTTAGACGCTTTGTTGTAATCGTAAGATTATAATTTATATAAAAAACGCCTGACGAAAGTCGGGCGTTTTTTATTGAAATAAAATGGTAAAAGTAGTTCCGAAGCCGGGCTTTGAGCTGACTTCGATCTTGCAGTTAATCGCTGTTCCCAGATCCCTTATCAAATGAAGACCTAAACCTGATTTGATTCCTATTACTTCTGAATCATTGTAAAGAGCTTTGAATTTTTCCAGATTTTCTCCCGGGCCATTATCTGTTATCGAAAGAAACGTTTTGTTGTTTTCCTTCCAGGCTTTCCAGATTATTTTTCCGTTTTTGTTTTTATCCAGTGCTTTTACAGCATTTCCTGTCAGGTTTCTGATAATGGTTTTGAGATAATTTTCATCGGTATTTAAAATAATGTTTTCGGAATTTTCAAATGAAATTTCGATATTTTCTATGGCTGAAAAATGCTTTTCAGTATCTTCAAATATAACTTCGACTGGAATATTTTTTAAATGTGGTTTGAAATTTTCCATCTGCCCTTTGCTCCAAAGCAAAATATCTTCCATGGAGGATAATAAATTTTCAGCTCCTGAAATAATTTTGGTCTGCATTCGTAAAGCAGTTTCTTCGTCAATGAGTTCGGGATTTTCTTTTTGAAGATGTAAAAAGTGAATCAGATTTGAAATCGGGCTTCTTAAATCATGGTTTAGAATTCCGAAGAATCTCGCTTTGATTTTGTTGGCTTCATCTAGTTCCTGATTCAGGAGCTGTAATTTTTGATTTGTTTTTTTACGGTTTTGATTTTGTCTGAACAACAATAATCCGATTATAAAAACCAATACAAGTCCCGAAATCAAATAGAAGCGCTGTTTTCTGGCATCGTTAATCTGAATGTTTTTAATGGTGTTTTCTGCCGAAAGGTTTTTAATTTTCTGCTGTTTGGTTTTATTCTGATATCGTGCTTCGGCATTGGCAATACTTTGTTTAGCCGACTCCTGCATCATCTCGTCATTGTATCTGGAGTAGATTTCCTTATAATAAAAAGCATCTTTCCAAAGCCCTAGAGCAGCATAGCTTTGAGACAGTTTCTGATTGATAATAACAAAGAATTCCTTGTCGTAATTTAATGCATTTTTTGATGCTTCTTTAAGTGTCTTGATGGCATTTTTGTAATCTCCCTTCTCATATAAAACCCTGCCCATAATGGTGTTGGCTTCCATAAGAATTTCTTCATCCGTTGACTTTTGTCCAAATAAAACAGCTTTTTTGGCATAATAGTAAGCCTTGTAGATCTGTCCTTCATCGGCATGATATTTAGACATGCTTTGATTTGCAAAACTTAAATTAAGAAACAGTGAATCTTTTGCTGTCGGGAAAGTGTAGATTAAGTTATAATATTTTTTAATGCTGTCCGGCTGTTTTTTGGCAGCGTAACACTGTAATAAATAATTGCATGAAAAAGCACTTACGTAGGGAGATGTTTTAATGTAAGGTTTTGATTCGTTTAAATACTCAATAGCTTTGTCAAATTGTTTCATTTTGACATATGCACTTGCAATTTGGCAATAGGAGACCCCTATGTTTTCTGTATTTGGTTCACTTTTATCAAGTCGTTTTTTGTAATTTATGGCTTTTAACTGATATAAAATAAAATTTTCATATTCAGAAGTATTCAAATAATACTCGCCGAGACTACCGTAAAGCACCGCTTGTACATAATTACTTTTGGTCGTATCAAGTACTTTTTTGATGGTTTCAATTAATTCTTTGCCTTTTTGGGTTTCATTTAGAGAATAATAGATATAGTTGAGCCGCATCAAAGAAGAAGTTTGGTTTTCTATATGACGGACTTTGTGAGCGTATTTCCATGAATTTTCATAGTTAACCAATGCTTTTTTGTATTGATTATTGCTAAATTCATAAGCAATTCCCTGCCGCAGGTAAAATGTACTTAAATATTTGTAATGGTTTTTTGAAAGTGCAATTCCTTTTTGTGAGGCAATGATAAGTTTGGAATATTCTTCTTTATCTAAAAGTGATTGGGTATAGGTAAGTAAGGCATCCAGTTTTTGAATGGTTGTTTTATATTTTGTCAAATTCGGCTCCTGTTGTCCAAAAACAGAAATAGTAATAAAAAACAAAATCAAAAAACCGGCTTTATTCATCTAAATGAGATTAAGGTTGTCTTTGTAACTTCTGCCAACCGGAATGGAGATATTATTGTTTAAAATAATTTCGGTCGAATTCATTTTCTGGATAAATTGTTTTTGCACAGCAAAACTTCTGTGAATTCTGATAAAAGATTGAAAATGACTTTCTTTTAAAAGATTTCCGATACTCGATAAAACACAATGCCTTTTTCCTTCGGTAACAACTAATGTGTAATCTTTTAAGGCTTCGAGATACAGAATTTCATGCAGTTTTACTTTGGTCTGTTCATGACCTTCTTTGATATAAATAGTATCTCCGCCGATGCTTGCCTCAAAGAGAGAAGCTTTGAGTTTTATTTCCATAAATTCCTCAATGCGCTTCATTGTTTGCGTAAAACGATCGAGTTTTAATGGCTTTACAATAAAATCGAGGGTTTCAATCTGAAAACTTTCTACAGCATGTTCCGGATGTGCGGTTATAAAAATGCAAACTGGAATTTCGAGGGCATCTTTTCTAAATTCGATTCCGTTTAAACCCGGCATATCAATGTCCAGAAATAAGATATCTACTTTTTGTTTTTGTATAAACGGAAGTGCGTTTTCAGCAGATTCGAAAACACCCAAAATATCCAGAACCGGAAATTTTTTGGCAAAAGATAGCACCGTCAGTCTGTCAATTTCATCATCATCAACGATAATACAAGAGTATTTCTTCATCATTCCAGCCTGTTTGGTGTTGTCTGTCTATTTAAAATGTTGTTTGTCTATTGGGTGTTTTTAACGAGATTTTATTGGTTCAAATTTGTCCCGTAATTCAGTTGAAAGCAAAAATAAATCATTTTTCTGACTTTGAACTTTACAAAAATAAATGTTATTGAATTAAAAAAGAACCATTTGAACCATTTTAAAATTAAAATTATTATGAAAACGCTTAAAACTATTTTTGCCATTTTATCAATTGCAGTATTTACTGTTTCATGCAGTAATGATGATGATAATTCACCAAAATTTCAGACAGAAAATCCGTTAGCCGCTTATTATACCCAAACCGGTTTTACAACTTCAACCAATTTTATCAATTCGGGGGATTACGAATTCGGATTGGTATTTACGCCAACAGTTAAAGGAAAAATAAAAGCGATTACGTTAAAACTTCCGGCTACAAATCCTTCTTTACGTGTTACCATTTGGGATTATACAACAAAAACAGTATTGCGTTCTGAAACTTTAAATGTTGCGACTGCGGATGTTGAAGTTAAAAAAGAAATTAGTGAGCTCGCTTTGGAGAAAGACAAAAAATACCTGATCTCTATGAATTCTAATGACTGGTATAAAAAGAGCAAAGCGGATAATTCTGCCACTACATACCCTATTGTTGCCGGAAACATCACTTTTAATGAATACAGATGGCTTTCGGGCACAGCGCAGACTTTTCCGACCACGGTTTCATCAACATATAATGCAGGAGATTTAAGTTTTGATTTTCAGCAGACAGAATAATATTTTTTGGATACTTTGAATTAGTAAGTTGAAAGGTCTGGCGAAAGTCGGGCCTTTTTTTATGTTTTAGGAATGTTTGTCTATTTAAAATGTCGTTTGTCTATTACTGGTTTTTTACACTTCAATAGTGCTGCATCTTTGTTCTATAATAATTCAAAACCAAAATTATGAAAACAAGAATAAACAAACTGACTCTTTTGCTTTTGGCAGTATTTGCAATTTCATGCAGTAATGACAGTGATAACGAAGCGCCCGAAGAAATTACGCCATCTTATTTATTGACAAAATTAAACAGCACTTCGGCATTTAACACTTATAAGTACAACGATTTAAACAAATTGATTGAAATAAACGGTACAGATGGCTCTTTTACATCGAGTTTTAACAGTACGTTGACCTATAATGGCAGTGGTAAAATTCAAGAGGAACTTAAAGTCGTTTCTGCTCTTTTTTCGACACCATCGTATAACAGAATAATTTATAATTATGATGCTCAGGGCAGACTTACAGAAAAAAAATATACACAAAACTCTTCTGAAAATCCGGCAATATACGATCATAAGCAAAGTTATATTTTTGAATATAACGGAAGCACCGTTACTCAAAAACTAATACTTAAAGGAAACACGTTGCCAAGCAGCAGAGCTGTTTTTGAGTATGACAAAAAAGGGAATGTAACTAAGAGTACATATTACAATAAAATAGACGCTAATACGCCTGATGGAGTGTTTTTCTATTCTCATGCCTATACATATGATACGAAACAAAATCCTGAATCTTCTTTGTCATCAGAATACAGGTTTCCGAATGCGTCAAAAAATAATCCAATAAAAGTGATAGAAACCTATAATTCAGATGCTCCAACAACTGCAGATATTGTTTTAGAATATAATGAAGGCGGCTATCCTGTAAAGAAAACACAATCCGGTATTGTGAGTAGTTATGAATATAAAAAATTGTAATATTCCGAATTACAGTTAAATTGGAGTTTTTGATTTAGTGGAGGTCTGGCGAAAGTCAGGCCTTTTTTATTGCAATAAACTGTTGAGCATAATTGTTTTAACACATAGAAACATAGCGCTTCTTTGAGAATAAAAGGCGTTTCACTTTTGCATCAAAACACATAGCTATGTGTTTTCAAAACAAATGGAATGCCTTCTTTTTTGAGCTTGCAAAATCTATGTCTCTATGTGTTTAAATATTTTTTATTTTTACGAATCTTATATCCCGTTAAAATGAAAATTCCCTATTGGTTTCCTGCCTTTTTTATGACTCTCACGATTGGATTTTCTCAATCAAAAATAAACGAAAATCTTCTTTTAGAAAATGGCGTTTCTGAACAGCTCGCTATTTTCCGAAAACAACAGATTTCAGATGTCTCTTATGGATTGACTTTTGAAATTCCGAAACAAAAAAGCGAGAACATCAATTCTGAATTGTCGTTAAGCCTGAATTTGTCTGATGTAAGTCAGCCGTTGTATTTAGATTTTAAGGAGAAAAGTCAAAATATAAAATCAGTTTCAGCAAACGGAAAAAATATAGCCACTGTTCATGAAAAAGGGCATATTGTAATTCCTGCTCAAAGTTTAATTTTAGGGAAAAACACGATTGCAATTTCGTTCATCGCCGGAAATTTGTCTTTAAACCGAAACGATGATTTTCTATACACTTTATTAGTTCCGGATCGGGCGAGTACTTTATTTCCGTGTTTTGATCAGCCGGACATCAAAGCGACTTACAAACTGAGTCTTTCTGTTCCCAAAGACTGGAAGGTTTTGGCTGGAGCCGATGTAAAAGAAACCGTTGAAAAAGGTGATTTTATTTTATACACTTTCGGGGAATCAGATAAAATGAGTACCTATTTGTTTTCTTTCGTAGCCGGAAAATTCAATAGTGTAACAAAAAAACCTGGTTTAGAAATGACTTTTTTATTCCGTGAAAATGACAGAGGCAAAATAGAAAGCAGTATGGATACAATTTTCAGCCTGCACCAGCAGTCTTTAGATTTTTTAGAAAAATATACAAACTATAAATTCCCTTTTCAAAAACTGGATTTTGCTGCTATTCCGGTTTTTCAATATGGCGGAATGGAGCATGTGGGTGCGATTCAGTACCGCGAATCGACTTTGTTTCTGGACAACAGCGCCACCGACAGCGAAAAGTTAAACCGTGCAAAATTGATCGCACACGAAACTTCGCACATGTGGTTTGGCGATTTGGTTACGATGAAATGGTTTGATGATGTGTGGATGAAAGAGGTTTTTGCCAATTTTATGGCAGACAAAATTATGAATCCGATTTTTCCGAAAGTCAATCATAATCTGCAGTTTTTTACAGCACATTATGGCAGCGCTTACGCGGAAGACCGATCTTTAGGAACCCATCCGATAAAGCAGCATTTAGCGAATTTAAAAGATGCCGGTTCGCTTTACGGAAGTATTATTTACAACAAAGCACCCATAATGATGCGACAGCTGGAAGTTTCGATGGGAAAAGAATCTTTTCAG
Organism: Flavobacterium gyeonganense; assembly: GCF_029625295.1. Classification (NCBI taxonomy): domain Bacteria; kingdom Pseudomonadati; phylum Bacteroidota; class Flavobacteriia; order Flavobacteriales; family Flavobacteriaceae; genus Flavobacterium; species Flavobacterium gyeonganense. Next base: position 2,499,706 of record NZ_CP121112.1, read on the forward strand.
AAAGGAATCCAAAAATACATTCAGAAATACGCCAACGGCAATGCTGACTGGAATAATCTCGTAGAAATCCTGGATGCCGAAACGCCTTTGGATATGAAGAAATGGAGCGAAGTCTGGGTGAACAAATCGGGGAGAGCCATTTTTACAGATAAAATTGAATACGATGATCAAAACCGAATTACGGCGTTTGAAATTGAGCAGAATGCAGAAGATCAATCAGAAAATATCTGGCCTCAGGTTTTTCAGATTGGTTTGGTGTATGCGAATGAGGTAAAAGTGGTCACAGCAAATTTTACAGATAAAAAATTAGTTCTTAAAGAAGCCATCGGACTTGAAAAACCTTTGGCAATTGTTTATAACTATAATGGTTTTGGATACGGTGTTTTTCCGCTTGACGGGACTCATTTAAATTATATTTCAGGCTTAAAAGATGAGGTGGCAAGGGCTTCTTCCTACAGTAATCTTTACGAAAATATGCTGGTTGGCAATATTTCTCCGCAAAAAGCTTTTGATTGTTTTTTCAGCGGAATCCAAACGGAAGAAAATGAATTGGTTTTACGAATTGCATCAGGGAATTTAAACACGATTTATTGGCGATTTTTAACCCAAAAACAGCAGGATAAACTGGGGAAATTACTCAGTAATACCCTGCTTGCACGCCTGGAAAGCAATTTATCTCCAAATATCAAAAAGACTTTATTCAATTTATTTAATTCAATTGCGTATTCCAATTCGGCGAAAGCCAAATTATATCAGATCTGGAACAAAGAAACTGTGATTCCGAATCTGAAATTAAACGAAGATGATTACACGAATATGGCTATGAATCTGGCTATTTTCAAACATAAAAAATCAGATGAAATTCTGAAAAGAGCCCAAAGCGCTATTACAAATCCGGACAAACTGAAACGATTTGAGTTTTTGCTTCCTTCATTATCTAAAAAAGAATCGGTTCGCAATAAGTTTATAGAATCCCTAAAAGACGATGCAAATCGGGAAAAGGAATCGTGGGTTTCGGTTGGTCTGTCAAACGTAAATCATCCGCTTCGTCAGGAAAGTGCACAGAAATATATCAGATTTTCATTAGATTTGACAGAAGAAATCCAGCGAACGGGAGATATTTTCTTTCCGAAAGACTGGCTGGACAATACCGTTGGAAGATATTCATCGAAATATGCTTTTGATGAAATACAGCGATTCTTAAAAGAAAACCCTAATTTTAGTCCGATTCTGAAACGTAAATTGTTTATGGCGACAGATTTGCTTTATAAAGCACAAAATATTAAAAAAGAAACCGAATGAAAATTGAATCGGAAATAGAGAAAGTCTCCAGTTTTCAGCACCTTGAAATGCTGGCAAATCAGGTTGTGGAAGGTTTTATATCCGGAATGCACAAGAGTCCGTTTCATGGATTTTCGGCTGAATTCGCCGAGCATAAAGTGTATAATGCAGGCGAAAGCACCAAACATATCGACTGGAAATTGTTTGCCAAAACAGATCGTTTGTACACCAAACGCTTTGAGGAAGAAACGAATATGCGCTGTCATATTATTGTCGATAATTCGTCGTCGATGCATTATCCTGAACTAAAACCGAATCAGCCTTTTTATGAAAAGAAGATTGGGTTTGCGGTTCTGGCTTCGGCAGTTTTAATGAATATTTTAAAAAAACAGCGCGATGCCGTTGGTTTAAGTGTTTTTTCAGATCATTACGAATATTACGCTCCCGAAAAAGGAAGCGACCGTCATCACAGAATGCTGTTGAATAAACTGGAGCAATTGATGGAACAGCCAAAAGTTAAAAAAAGCACAGATACGATTACGTATCTGCATCAGATTGCAGAGAAAATGCACCGACGTTCGATGATTATTTTATTTACGGACATGTTTCAGTCTGAAGATGATGAAAAGCTGTTTAATGCGCTGCAGCATTTAAAACACAACAAGCATAAAGTCGTTTTGTTTCACGTAGTCGATCATGAAACCGAGCTGAAATTTGACTTCGACAACACGCCAAGAAAGTTTATTGACTTAGAATCAGGCGAAGAAGTGTCGATTTTTGCAGATAACGTAAAGCTGGAATATGAAAAAAGGGCAGAAGCCTACTTTAAAAATCTGGCTTTAACGTGCGCCAGGAACCAGATTAAGTATGTTCCGGTGAATGTTGGCGATAATTTTGAAAAAATTCTGACTACATATTTAGTTGAAAAACAAAACTTTGGGTAGTATTTTAAAATTATATTCAAAAATTTTTATCAAAACGCTTGCAGAAACGAAATTCTGTACTATCTTTGCAACCGCAATAACGCAGAGGTTTGGTAGTTCAGTTGGTTAGAATACATGCCTGTCACGCATGGGGTCGCGGGTTCGAGTCCCGTCCAGACCGCAATATTGGGAGAAGCCTTTCTTAACGGAAAGGCTTTTTTTGCCCAAATACGGTATCTAAGATTAGTTGTGTTGTTTGCTACGACTTTGTAACTCGTAGCTGGTTTAGTAGTTAGACCAATGAAAAGCTTTCCACTTTTGTGGATGGCTTTTTTGATTTAAAAGATAATCGATACGTGTCTTATTGATAACTTCTATAAGTGATTCAACTTTTTCCCTTTCTGCCTTTTGCGGATTTATCAAAATAATTACAATTCTTATTTTAAAGGAAAATCAAGCAATTCTTTAGGCTCAACATCTAAAGCATTAGCAATTTTTACAAGAGTTTTTACGGTAGTATTAATTGTAGCGACTTCAATTCGTGAGATTTGAGATTTAGTTATACCACAATCGTCTGCCAATCCTTGTTGGGACAAGCCTTTCTTTTCACGTAATTGTCTAATGTGAATTCCAAGATTTACAATAAAATTTTCTTCTGAAATATTCATATTTCAAAAGTGACAAGATTTATTTTCTTCATGCACGCATATATGCCTACAAATTATTATATTTGATAGAAATAAAAAATAAGACGATGACTACAGGAAGCCTTTCAAAAGAAACAGAAACTAGGTTAATAGATTTTTTCACAAACAGCATTAACCCTAAAGACATGGCAAAGACAATACGGCAAATAAATTATATTCTTTCTTTGCAGGTAATGAAAGACTTCGAAACCATGTCAGGAAAAAACAATATCGAATATAATTTTTATTGTATGAATAGATTAGCTGAAGCTTTAGATCCTTATTTGGATGTCGAGTGATGAAATTTCCTGTATACATTTGCTATTCCGAAGAAGAAGTCGCACTATTATAATTCCTCGTTCCTTGGTCTGATAAATTAATCTCATATTTATTAAGTAATTTTACAAACATTGCAAATCTCTAGAAGTTTAAAGAAATTATTGATTTCTTATAAAAACAGTTTATTGGATTCTGTTTTTTTTAAATAAAACGTAAATACGGCTAATAATCATTAATAGTGTCAAACTAAAAAGACACATTAAGAAATAGTTGACAAAAATTAGAAACAATTTTGTAATTTTTTGAGGAAAAATTTCAGGAATATCGATTGTAGTAGAAAGCAAAGTAATCAATAAAAAAAGAGAAAGAACAATTGCAAACGAAATATTACTATGGATTTCATTTACAAATTTATTTTTAATAATTGCTTCATAATCATTGGAATCTGAAATATTTAAATCCGATCTTATGTTATCAATTTGGCTATATATAACAACTAATAAATTAAAAAGGAATCCTCCTAAAATTGAAATAGTCGCAATTAAGTCTGTCAAATGATTCTGGAAGTTATATCCGTTTAAAGTGGTTGTAATAGCAAGAATTAAAGGTAGAATTAGGAACAAAAAAATATCACCTATATTCATGAAATTATAGGACTGATTCAAACTTCGAAGAGTTTTGAAATGGTCAAAAATGATTCTACCGACATTAATTCTTCTCATCATGTATTTATTCTTAATTCAATTAATTCTCTAATTAATTCTTCTGATTGCCTAGTTAGTGATTCAATTTTAGCTATTCCATTTTCATCATATTCTAAATCTCCGCTAACATCTATATCAGGTTGAATTTTGTTTTTATGAACCACATAAAAGGTTTTGGTTTTCCCATTTAGTTCAAGTTCAAATTCGACTTCATCAAAATCATTATCTACAACTTCAATTCTTTCTTTATTTTCGTGAGTGAATAAATAATCTACAAAATTCTTATAATTTTGAGGTAAACCTGTACTTGAAATCATTGATGTCTTAAGTATACCTGGAATTTGTTGATCTAGGTTCCCGTTTTCATAATACTCTTGGATTGAGTTCGGTAGCCTTCGTTTTATTAGATTAACTTTTTTTAGTTTTCCATAATCCATCATTCTTCTGTAAACTTTTCCATGAACAATACTATTTATAAAGATAAAGTAATCTTGGTAGCCTTTTTCTCTAAAGTGATTGTTTAAGGTTTTTAGTAAAACTACTTTGATACCAAATTTTGCTTTACGTTGGAGGATTAAAGAAGCGCTATCCTTGTTTTTTGGAATTTTAATATAAAAAAATAAGTTTCTAAATGCAGCATGGTTTCTCTTTATTTCAGCAATTCGTTCTCTAGTTTCAGGATCTATAATATCATATTCTTCACCGCTAATACCTGCTGAAAAAAACCATAGATGGCTCGATTTTCATTATCAATTATAGGCTGTCCGTCTAGTGTCAAATGTAGTGGGATTCTATTGGTAGAATCAGTTGTTTTGACAATGTTACTGAAAATATCACTAAGATAAATTTGAAAATAATTAAAAAAATCCTCACTTTCATTAAATCGACTTAATATTTGATCGTTTTTAGATTTTTTAATTTTTAACAAGTATGTAGAAAGTAGAAATTTTTCCATAAAGCAATCTTAGTATTAGGTTTTATAATAGGAAATAAACTTCGCTGAATTGAATAATAAATAAAATATAGAAAGACTTTATTTCGATTAAGTCAAATATATAAAAAAAGCTACTAATTAGTTTGGGAAGATATTATTAAAACAAAAAAGCTTCTAAGAATATCTCAGAAGCTTTTTTCAGTGCGGATAATAGGACTCGAACCTACACGCCTTGCGGCACCAGATCCTAAGTCTGGCATGTCTACCAATTTCACCATATCCGCGGTAATTGTGGGTGCAAAGATAAGCATACTTTCGAATAATCAAAGCATTTTTTCAAAAAAATATTAATTCTCTTTTTTGTATATTTGGTTTTCTATAAAAATAATTTAAATGGAAAACATTAAGTCGTACGTTCAACAACATAAAGATCGCTTTATCAATGAGTTGATCGAATTATTAAAAATTCCGTCGGTAAGTGCCGACACTGCATACTCTCAAGACGTTATTGACACAGCCGAGGCTGTAAAAGCAAGTTTATCAAAAGCGGGCTGCGATATAGTCGAAACTTGCGACACTCCGGGTTATCCAATTATTTATGGAGAGAAAATAATCGATCCTAATTTACCTACTGTTTTAGTATACGGACATTATGATGTTCAGCCGCCGGATCCAATGGAATTGTGGACGTCTCCACCTTTTGAACCCGTTATCAAAACAACCGATATTCATCCCGAAGGAGCTATTTTCGCACGTGGTGCCTGCGACGACAAAGGCCAGATGTACATGCATGTAAAAGCGCTTGAATATATGGTACAGAGCAATACTTTGCCTTGCAATGTAAAATTCATGATCGAAGGCGAAGAAGAAGTAGGTTCTGCAAGTTTAGCCTGGTTCGTAGAACGCAATCAGGAAAAACTAAAAAACGATGTAATCTTAATTTCAGATACCGGAATGATTTCCAACCAACAGCCGTCTATCACGACAGGCTTACGAGGTTTAAGTTATGTTGAAGTTGAAGTTACGGGTCCAAACCGCGATTTGCATTCAGGTCTTTATGGAGGAGCAGTAGCGAACCCAATTAATATTCTGGCAAAAATGATCGCTTCTCTTCACGACGAAGACAATCATATTACGATTCCAGGATTTTATGACAAAGTACAGGAATTATCTGCAGAAGAAAGAGCCGAAATGGCAAAAGCTCCTTTCAGCTTAGAAAAATATAAAAACGCTTTGAATATCGCTGATGTTTACGGTGAAAAAGGCTATGTAACCAACGAACGCAACTCCATCCGTCCAACCTTAGACGTAAACGGAATCTGGGGCGGTTATCAGGGCGAAGGTGCAAAAACCGTTATTGCGAGCAAAGCTTTTGCTAAAATCTCGATGCGTCTGGTGCCTAATCAGGACTGGCATGAGATTACAGAATTGTTCACCAAACATTTTACAAACATTGCTCCGGCCGGAGTCACCGTAAAAGTAACGCCGCATCACGGAGGTCAGGGTTATGTAACGCCAATTGACAGCATTGGGTACAAAGCAGCTAATATGGCATATACCGAAACCTTTGGAGTTCCTGCTATTCCGGTTCGTTCCGGCGGAAGTATTCCGATTGTGGCTTTGTTTGAGAAAGAATTAAAAAGCAAAACTATTTTGATGGGGTTTGGTTTGGATTCTGATGCTATTCACTCTCCAAATGAACACTTCGGAATCTTTAATTACCTGAAAGGAATCGAGACTATTCCATTGTTTTATAAATATTTTGTAGAGCTTTCTAAGTAACTTTAAAATTTAGATATCAGATTTTAGATTTTGAAAAATCTTATAGATCCGTTCAGTAATGAGCGGATTTTTTTGTTTAAAACTTAAGATTTGAAATTGATTTTTGCCATTGAAGTTGATAATTGTTATTGCATTTGGGCGTTCCCTCCGGTCGGGCTTTCGGCTAAATTCCCGATTAACAAAAACTACGGCTGAAAAAGCCTTGTTTTTCTAAATCGGGAGATACCGCCTCTATCCCTAACGCACTCCTGAGTAAATTATAAAATTTTATTTCCATAAGTATTTCTTTTACAAAATATAAAAATAATTACTGCAATTTTTGCACATGTATAATATTATTCTATATTTGTAGAATATAGTCTACAAATATAGAATAATATGCGTAAAAAAATATTCTTAATCATGATAATGGTTTCTTTTGTTGGCTGTAAAACAGCTGTAATAAATCAGACAATAAATAAGAAGAAAGAAGGCAAATGGATAGAATTGTACGACGATGGTAACAAATACAAATCGGTTGAATATTACAAACAGGGCCAACCAGTAAAAAAATGGAAATCTTACATTGACGGAAAAATTTATAAAACAGAAAAATACAAAAACGGAATTTGTACTGTAAAATATTATCATCCAAACGGAAAACTGCAATCAAAAGGAAAAACCAGCGTTGAAGCTGATTCAGTCGAAACCCACTGGTTTTACTTTGGAAAATGGAAATTCTATTCTGATAAAGGACAATTAACCGATATCAGAAAATATGATAAAGGAAATTTAGTTTCAGAACAAAACATAGAATAAAAGATTATAAACTCGGAAACATGCAATTATCAAACTCAGAAGAACAATTAATGGAACATCTCTGGAAGCTCGAAAAAGCTTTTATGAAAGATTTGCTTGAAGCCTATCCGGAACCAAAACCGGCAACAACAACCGTTGCAACGCTTTTAAAACGTATGATTGACAAGAAGTTCGTAGCCTATAACGAATTCGGGAATTCCCGCCAATATTATCCGCTGGTAAAAAAAACAGCCTATTTCTCCAAACATCTAAACGGATTAATAAGTAATTTTTTTAATAATTCTGCTTCACAGTTTGCTTCTTTTTTTACTACAGAGACCAATTTGTCTGCTTCGGAATTAGAGGAACTCAAAAAAATCATTGATAGTCAAATTCAAAAAAAGAAAAAATGATAAGCTATCTTTTAGAATCAGGTCTGCTGCTTTTGATTTTTTACATAGTATATAAACTGCTTTTAGAAAACGAAAAAATGTTTCGTTTCAACCGTGCATATTTATTAGCAAGTTTAATTTTTAGTCTGATCATCCCGCTGGAGATTATATCATTCGAATCTGGTTTTTCTAACAGAATGGGATTCATTCAGCTCGATGAAATAGTTATTCAAAAAAGCACTCAAAACCTTACTTCCATCTCTATAAATGATTTTTTAATTGTTTTGATGACCGTTTCTTACAGCATTGTGGTTCTATTGTTACTACTTCGATTTGTTTTGAATTTATTTTCGTTTTATAAAAGAATCAAAAGAAATGAAGTCCACTTCATACAAGGAGAAAAAGTGGTTTTAATAGAAGAACCTATTTTGCCACAATCGTTCTGGAAATCTATTTTCATCAATAAGGATGCATTTGAAAATGGTAAAATTCCATTAGAATTCATTGCACATGAAAAAGCACATTTAGAACAAAAACATACTTTAGACATTCTTTTTGTCGAAGTTTTGCAGATTTGGTTTTGGTTTAACCCATTGTTTATTTTTTATAAAAAAGCGATTAAACTCAATCACGAATTTCTAGCCGATCAAGCAGTAAATAAGCAATTTGATTCAGTAAGACGTTATCAAAATCTGTTGCTTGATTTCGCTTCTGATAAAAACACAGTTTCGCTTGCCAGTACAATTAGTTATCTAATAACTAAAAAACGTTTACTTATGATGACCAAAAAAGAATCAAAAACAAAATCAGCCTTAAAAGCATTTTTCACAGTGGTATTCTCAGGTTTACTGCTATTGATATTTAGCCATAAAAGTGTCGCTCAGAAAGATAATGAAAAATTAAAAGAAAGCAGCCGGATAGTTGGTGATCCAATTGAAACACAGCCTGAATTTCCCGGCGGAAAGGAGACGTTTTTTAAATTTATAGGTGAAAATTTTAAAATACCATCAGAAGCTGAAAAAAATAAAGTTTCTGGAAAACTCTACCTTCAGTTTATTGTGGAAAAAGAAGGTACTTTATCAGAAATAAAAGTTTTAAAAGATTTAGGTTACGGATTAGGAAATGAGGCAATCCGGGTACTAAAGCTTTCTACAAACTGGACTCCGGGTTTTATAAATGGTAAACCGGTTCGGGTTTTGTATAGTCTTCCCATAACTATTCAATCAGCAAATTAACAAAAAAAATCCGCTTCTTTATCCAAGAAGCGGATACTAAAAAAATTCAAAAACTAAAAATAAATCCGTTTAAAACAAGTCCGGATTGTATCCAAAATACGGCATGCTTTGTTCATAGAAAACAACTCCGTAACTTTCTAATTCTTCTAAAATAGGCAAATACACTTCTTTATTGATCGGGAGCTGTACACCGGGAGTTGTAATTTTTCCGTTCAAAATCAACAAGGTCGCGATAGCCACCGGAAGTCCCACAGTTTTTGCCATTGCAGTATAAGTCTGATCCTCACCGATGCAAACCATTTTTGAGTCAATTTGCCTTTTCTCGCCGTTGAGTTCATAACCAAATTTGTGATACATCACAATCATATCCTTATCATCGGGTTGTAGTGTCCAGCTATCTGTGAGTATTTTTTCTAAAATCTGTGCCGGAGTTGCATTAGGCAGGTTCACTTTTTTATTGGGGTTAAATAAATCCAGTTCCAAAAGTTTGTCCCACATTATATCGTCCTGATCGATTTTTAAAATCAGGCGCATTTTTATTTCAACCGAATCCGTTGGGTGATAAGGCAAAAAGGAATTGGTAAACTGGCGGTAACTCATGTTTTCAGAATCTTCCATGATGTAACTGTCGTCGGTCATGCCCAGTTGCACAAACATGTTCCAGGCTTTCGAAAAACCCACTCTTCTGATTGTCCCTCTGTATAAGGTCAGAATATCATCTAAACCATAAATAGAACGATATTTAAGCGAATCACGGTTAGAATAGGCCTCAAATTTACCATAGCCTTCTACCTCAAGAAACTCTGTCCTGCGAAATAAAGTTCCGTATGGGATGTATTTATAAGTACCTTCCTGAATAAATTTTGCTGCACCACCCTGACCCGCCAATACTACATTTCGTGGTGCCCAGGTAAATTTGTAATTCCACAAATTGTTATCTGACTCAGGAGCTACGAGGCCTCCACAAAACGATTCGAAAAGCAGCATTTTACCGCCTTTTGCTCTGATTTCGTCAATAACTTTCATGGCACTCATATGATCTATTCCGGGATCGAGGCCAATTTCATTCATGAAAATCAAATTGTTTTTTCGGGCTTCTTCGTCAAGTTCCATCATGGCATCGCTGATATAGGAAGCAGTAACGAGATGTTTTTTGTATTGCAGACAGTCTTTTGCAATTTCAATGTGTAAATATGCAGGAAGCATAGAAATAACGATTGAAGCTTTTTCTATGGCAGCTTTCCTTTCTTCAACATCAAAAATATTCAGGGCAATTGGGGTGGCATTGGGATGGTTGTTTATCTTTTTTTCGGCCAGGGCCAAAGATAAATCAGCCACAATAATATGCAGGTTTTCGCTTTCAGATTTTGAAAGTAAATACCGTATCAAAGATGATGCAGATCTTCCGGCCCCAATTATTAGAACATACCTCATGATTTACATATATAACACAAACATAGTAAATTGTTACAAAAATAACAATTGGTAAACGGTGAAATTTTTAAAAGATTTGGAACAAAGTAAATCAGATTTTTTTGAAAAGTGTATTTGAAATGTTTTTTGTTTGGATCAATTAAGCCTATTTTTGTGATATTAAAAATATATAAAATGGAAAGAAAAATAATTATTACAGCTGCTATATTCGGTATGTTGGCCATTATTTTAGGCGCTTTTGGTGCACATGCCTTAAAGGCAATTTTAACTCCGGAGCAATTAACCAGTTTTGAAACCGGTGTTCGCTATCAAATGTATCATGCTTTCTTTTTATTTTTTGTGGCGTCACGTACAGAATTGACTTTAAAGACACTAAGAGTGATCTATAATTTAGTCCTGGCAGGTGTACTTTTATTCTCAGGTTCCATTTTTTTACTGACTACAAAAAACGTTACCACTATTGACTTCAAAATTATAGGATTCGTAACTCCAATTGGCGGATTCCTATTAATCTTCGCCTGGTTAGTTCTTTTAGTTACTTTTTTTAGGAAAAAATCATAAAATTGGATTAAAAAAATTCTATCTGAATTATAATGATTAATTTTGTTGTATATATAACACATAACTTAATCTGTGTGAATATTTTGTTTTTTAAATACTTAATAAAAAATAATGTAACACAGACTTAAGCTATTTATATCTTAAAGTTGATATTTAAGAATAAACAATATAACTACAACAATTAAAAATTTATGGAGACGAATACACTTTCCACGAAATCGATTTCGCTAAATGATTTAGGAATCAAAAACGCAAATGTTCACTATCAGTTATCTCCAGAAGAGTTACATGCTTTAACTATCGAGGCGGGACAGGGTATTGAGAGCTCTACAGGAGCATTGGCGATTAATACAGGTGAATTTACCGGACGTTCTCCACAAGATCGTTTTATTGTAAAAGACAGTATAACAGAAGACAAAGTTTGGTGGGGAAATGTAAATATTCCGTTTTCACCGGATGCTTTCGAAAAACTATATAATAAGGTAACACAATTTTTATCAGATAAAGAAGTTTTTGTACGCGATTCATATGTTTGCTCTGATGCCAATTATAGATTAAATGTTCGAGTTGTTACAGAAACTGCCTGGTCTAATTTGTTTTGTTACAATATGTTTTTACGTCCCGAAGAATCTGAACTGCCAAATTTCACTCCTGAGTGGACTGTAATCTGTGCACCAGGTTTTATAGCAGATCCTGCTGTTGATGGTACACGACAGTCTAATTTTGCTATTTTGGATTTTACTAAAAAAGTAGCACTTATTGGAGGAACAGGTTACACTGGAGAAATGAAAAAAGGAATTTTCTCAGCTTTGAATTTCATTTTACCGGTCTTCGAAAATACATTGCCAATGCACTGCAGCGCCAATGTGGGGGAAGCTGGAGATACTGCAATTTTCTTCGGATTATCCGGAACCGGAAAAACTACCTTATCAGCAGATCCGGAACGTAAATTAATCGGAGATGATGAACACGGATGGACAAGTGAAAACACTGTTTTTAATTTTGAAGGTGGCTGTTATGCCAAAGTAATCAACTTATCTGAAGAAAATGAGCCGGATATTTTCAGGGCCATCAAAAAAGGAGCACTTTTGGAAAATGTGGTTTTCAAAGCAGGTACAAATGAAGTTGACTATGATAATGTTTCAATTACGCAAAATACACGCGTGAGTTATCCAATAACGCATATTGACAATATTCAGCCGGGTTCTATTGGACATAATCCTAAAAATATATTTTTCTTAACAGCAGATTCTTTCGGAATCCTGCCTCCAATCTCAAAACTGACTCCAGGTCAGGCGGCTTATCATTTTATCTCAGGATATACTGCAAAAGTAGCCGGAACAGAAGCAGGTGTAACAGAACCGCAGCCAAACTTTTCAGCTTGTTTTGGAGCACCGTTTATGCCTTTACATCCAACGAAATATGCTGAAATGTTAAGCAAAAAAATGAAAGATGCTGATGTAAAAGTATGGTTAATCAATACTGGATGGACTGGAGGAGCTTACGGAACCGGAAGCCGTATGAAGTTAAAATACACCCGTGCTATGATTACGGCAGCTCTAAACGGAGAACTGGATAATGTCGAGTACATAAACCATAAAGTATTTGGAATCGCCAAACCACAATCCTGCCCGAATGTTCCAAGCGAAATTTTAAATCCGAGAAATACATGGGAAGATCCTGCGTTATATGATAAAAAGGCATTAGAATTAGCTCAGAAATTCAAAGCTAATTTTGCCAAATTTGAAGAATTTGCGAATGCTGAAATCTTAGCAGGCGCACCGATTACAGAATAAAAGGAATTATTGATTCAAACTAAAAAAGCTGTTCATAACGAACAGCTTTTTTGTTTGGTCTCCAATCGCAGCTAAAAATAAACACTTAACACTGACGCTGCGACTGAAAACACAGTAAACACTGAAAATTTATTTTCTAGACTCATCAATACGTTTCTGGATCAAATCCCAGGCATAATAATGAAAAGTCATTCCGTTACTCATCGCTACAAAAAGTCCGTTTTTATAGGGTCCGCCTAAGTTAATGCTGGTTACATCGGCGCCATCACATTCGATTGTAGAAGTTGGAACTTCTGCCAATAATTTATAACTATTTGGATTTCCGTTAACTCCTTCTCTTGGATACACCATGAAAGTATTTGCCTGTTGGTTTGATACTAAAATATATCCGGTAGAATCTGTTTTTTTGTAAATGGCAATTCCTTCGTGATCGGCTTTGAAATCTTTTTGCCCAAAGAATGCTAATTCTTTATTATCGTTTAGAGCAGGATCTGCCTTGTATTTTCTGATTCCTACCTGCTCGTCACAATAGTAAACTGAGCCTAATTCATTATCAACAGCAATGGCTTCGATTTCTTTTTTACCGCTGTAAGTTCCAAATTTACGCACTACTTTTCCATCAGCAAACTTTCCGTTTCCAAAAAGTTCGTACTGCCATAAATAGCTTCCTGAAGGACCTGATTTTCTTCCCACAATAGCAAATACTTTACCGTCTGTTGGGCGTGTGTATAAAGAAATTCCCATTGGATCGCGTTGTTCTTCTCCTTCAAAAACTGAAATGCCTCCGTTGTCAATTGGTTCTAAGTCAGGCAGGCTGAAGATTCTGATTTTGTTGCTTTCTCGTTCTGTAGTTACTGCGATATCAACTTTTTTTCCATCAACAACCAATCCGTAAGCAATATCAACATTGTTTGGACGTTTTAAAGGAATAGACTTTTTTAGGATTTTTCCGTTTAAATCAAAAGCATACAAACCACCGTCTGTATCTTTATCAGTTCCCACAATAATACTTTTTGTAGCATCTGTTGGGTGAATCCAGATCGAAGGATCGTCAGTATCGTGAGGCAAAGCTTCTGTAACAGCTGTTGGTTTTACCGCATTTGGTGCAACCGGAGCCAGTTTATCATCTTTACAAGCCGTAAATGAAAGGGCTAAAAGTAAAAAGGCAATTATAGATTTATTCTTCATTTTATCATGTATTTATGCAATTAGACAGAGCCGTTAAACTCTGTCTAATTTAAGAATTTTAAAAAACAGGTTTTTATAAGTCTAATTTCAATCCGAAATTGTAACGAGCCTGATAGTATTCAGCTTGTTTTGTATTCGATTCAATTCCCTGATAGTAACGCAACGGCTGATTTGTTAAATTGTTGGCTTCTGCAAAAAAGCGAAGTTTAGGTGTAATTTTATAGGAAGCATTTGCATCTAAGAAAAACTGTTTGTCATAAAAACTGTCTTTGTAAGATTCTGAACCTAATTCATCTAAATAATCCGAAGTAAAGTTCGTAGAGATTCTCGCCGAGAAACGTTTGTTTTCCCACGATAATGATCCATTGAACATGTGTGGAGCAGTTCCAGGAAGACTGATATTTTTTCTTTCATTTCCATCTTCATCAGCTATTCCTTTTGCTTCAGATTTAGTGTACGTATAATTCACATAAATACCGAAACCTTTTAGGAAAGCACCAGGTAAAAAGTCTAATTTACGCTGAAAAGCTACTTCAAAACCATAAACATCAACAGTATCACCATTTCTTGATTGTAAAAATGACCAGTTTTCGCCTGCAGGAATTGGGTTTACCTGATTTGGGAAATCTGCAGCAAATTTGGCATCTGTGTATTGATTATCACTGTAGTTATAAATGAAATCATGTAATTTTTTGTAGAAAACACCTCCTGAAATCAAACCAACCGATTTGAAATAATTCTCAGCCATGAAATCATAATTGTATGAATAGGTTACATCAAGATCCGGATTTCCGGCCGTAATTTCTTTATCAGCCGCAATATTGTTTACATAAGGTGCCAGTGCATAATAATTTGGCCTCGCTAAAGCTGTAGTGGCAGCGGCTCTTAAAACTAAGTCTTTTGTAGCGTTGTATTGGAATGAAATACTTGGTAATAAATTAGTGTAAGAGTTTGTGGTATTGATTTTACTTTCTAGTTCTTCTTCATCTAAAACACGGTTTCCTGTATAATCAATGTGTGTGTTTTCAACACGGAAACCCAAAACCATTGAAAGTTTATCATTAAAATCCTGATCCCATCTTACATAAGCAGCCGTAATTCTTTCTTTAGCGTTATAATTAACAGCCAAATATTCAGCCGGATCTGCTTCTTTATCAAATAAACTTGCGTTATTAAGATCCAAACTTCCTAAGAAATCAGCTGAAGCAAAAGTTCCCGGTACATATTTGCTTCCCGGATTAAAGTTTTTTCCATCAAAATAGCTGGTTGGAACCTCAGATAATAATTCGATTCCATCATTGATTGGTTCGTAAGCATAGAAAGTATTGTTTCTTTCTTTTTCTTTTAAACGAAGTCTAAGACCTGTTCTTAATCTTCCTTTTTCACCTGCTATAACAGAGAACGGGAAACGGATATTCACTTTTGCTCCAAATTCGCTTTCGCTTGTTTCATCTGTATTTTCTGAAACAGAATCAAATTTAAATTCATCTGTAGACTCACCGGCAGTTGTCAGTAAAGGAAATCTTGGGTCAGATAAATCCTGGAACATGTCTAAACCTTTCTGACGGTATTCGATGTAACGCTCTTCAGGGCGGTATTCTCTGGCTTTTGCATAGTTAGCAGACCAGTCTAAATCTAATTTTGAACTGATTAAATGCTCTCCGCGAATAGAATAATTCTGAACTCGCTGATCTTCTAATCTTCTGTTTTTATTGCGATTATTATCTGCTCCACCTTTTGTCTGACGTTTTACACGGCCTTCAAAACCAATGATTTCTTCACCGTTATAAAGTGGCTCAATATCATCATAAGTAGTTCTGAAACGGTTTTCTCTGTCATCTCTCCAGTTGTAAATTGCATTGGCGAAAATAGAGTTGTTCTCATCAAATTTATAGTCTAAAGCAATCGACCCACTTCTACGGATACGCTGTACATCATATTTTCTAATTTCTGAAGCTTGCAAATACTGATTTCCGAAATCGTCTTTTACCCATTCGTTTTCG
This sequence comes from Flavobacterium gyeonganense, assembly GCF_029625295.1. Taxonomy (NCBI): domain Bacteria; kingdom Pseudomonadati; phylum Bacteroidota; class Flavobacteriia; order Flavobacteriales; family Flavobacteriaceae; genus Flavobacterium; species Flavobacterium gyeonganense. The sequence continues at coordinate 2,515,681 of NZ_CP121112.1, forward strand.
ATGTTATCAGAACCGTAATCTACATTATTGTAAGATCCGCTTACAACCATTCCTAATTTATTATTTAAAAAGCGATTTCCATAAACAAGTCCGGCTGTGTAAGAAGCTTTTTCACGAATTGGAAGATAACCTCCTGCAAGTGTTGCTGAAATTCTTTCGCCATTTGGAGTTGCCCTTGTAACTAAATTTACAGAACCTCCAATCGCATCAGCATCCATGTCAGATGTCAATGTTTTGTTTACTTCGATAGTCGAAATCATATCTGAAGGGATCAAATCCATCTGAACGTTTCTGTTGTCACCTTCTGCAGATGGAATTCGGTCACCGTTTAACGTTACAGAATTTAATGAAGGAGCCAAGCCTCTAATGATGATATTACGTGCTTCACCCTGATCGTTTTGCATCGTGATACCCGGAACACGTTTTAATGCGTCACCTACATTAGCATCCGGAAAACGGCCTACCTGGTCTGATGAAATTATGTTTCCTATATTTTTGTTATTTTTTTGCTGGTTCAGCGCTTTTGCCTGACCTTTTAAGATGTCACCCACTACAACCTCATTCAATTCTGTTCCCGTAGTTTTAAGCGAAAAGTCGATTACGTTGTTTTTGCCCTGTTCTACTGTTATTTCCTGAGTGGTGGAGGTATATCCAATATATTTAACAGTTACCTGATATGTTCCAACATTTATATTTAGCAATTCAAAACGGCCATTGTAGTCAGAAACAGTGTATTTGTTTTCTCCAACAATCTGAATCATGGCTCCAGGTAAAGGAAGTTTGTCATCAGCATCTAATACTTTTCCTGATATTATTGCCTTTTGAGCATACCCTGATATGGTTAATAAAAAGAGTATTGCTACTGCATAAAAATTTTTCATTCTGTATTTGGTTTAATTTCGTTTGCGAAACTAAAGCCTGAATGTTATTAAAGTCATTAAAAAAAATTAACATACTGTTATGATTGTATATTTTAAAATTGAAATTATTAATATTTATGTAACACTAGAGCATTAAATAATTGATTAACAGTAAAAACATATTAACTATTTAAGCTCCAATTGAATTTTTGGCGTTAAATTTGCCTTATCACACGAGCCTGAAAGGCGAAATGGCGAAGCAATCACAATCAAAAATCATCAATCATGTTAAAACAATTTTTTATCCTGTGTTCAGGAGCCGACCGAAATCTTCTCGAAGGCTGTTCAGAAGGCGAACAAACCAAGTATGTTGGTATTGGCGCCACCGTTTTTTTTACCGCAGTTATGGCTTTTCTGGCCAGTGCTTATGCGCTTTTTACAGTTTTTGATTCTATCTATCCAGCCCTGATTTTTGGATTGGTATGGAGTTTACTCATTTTTAATCTGGATCGTTTTATCGTTTCAACTATTAAAAAAAGAGATCGCTTTATGGATGAATTCCTGCAGGCAACTCCCAGAATCATGCTGGCAATTATTATTGCTATAGTAATTTCAAAGCCACTAGAAATCAAAATTTTCGAAAAAGAAATCAATACCGTTTTGCTTAAGGAAAAAAATGAAATGGAACTGGCCAATAAAAAGCAGGTTGGTAATTACTTTCAATCGGATTTAGATAAAAATAAGGCTGACATTGCTGCTTTAAAGGCTGATATACAAAAAAAAGAGAAAGAAGTAAATGATTTGTATTCTACTTACATTACAGAAGCCGAAGGAACTTCGGGAACTAAAAGATTAGGAAAAGGCCCGGTTTATAAAGAAAAAAGAGAAAAGCACGATGCTGCCTTAAAAGAATTCGAAAGCCTAAAAACTACTAACGAAGCCAAAATTGCCGAAAAAGAAAAAGTAGGCACACAGCTTCAGGCAGATCTGGATAAAAAGGTTTCACAGACACAACCAATCATCGAAGGTTTTGACGGATTAATGGCGAGAATAAATGCCTTGAATAAATTGCCATGGCTTCCGTCATTTTTCATCATGTTATTATTCCTCGCAATTGAAACCTCTCCAATAATTGCCAAATTACTGGCTCCAAAAGGCGAATTCGATATAAAACAAGAAGAAGCTGAAACTGCCATGAAAGCCACTTTGGAGCAAAATAAATACCAGCGTGAGTTACTAATAAAAACAAGTGCTGAAATGCATGACAAAGTGTATGCTGATATTGCCGAAGATAAAAACCTGTACAATCTTCAGCGAAAAAATGCAACTGATTTGTTAGAACTGCAATCAAACGGTTTTTTAGAAAAACAAAAAAGGACACTATAGTCAACAATGATTTATACAATTATAAAGAAAGAAGCTTAACAGGCTTCTTTTTTGTTTTTATAAAAAATCAATAAACGGAAAAAAATCGATAAACTCCCAAAAGATAAAATTCAGCTTGGTAAAAATATTGATTTTTCTAAAATTCATTGGAGTAAAGCCATAAAATGATTTAAAAGCAGCCGAAAAATGGGATACATCTTTATAGCCACATTTATAAGCGACCTCCCCTACATTTGAATTGTTATTTTTGAATAATTTTTTGGCATATTCCATTCTAAGTTTAGTCACATAACTTTTTACCGTGGTTTCAAAACAGGCTTTGAATCCTTTTTTGAGTTTAAATTCGTTAAGCGATATTAATCTTGAAAGTTCCAGGAGTGAAGGCGCATTTGTAAAATTGCGTTCTAAAATTCTTTTGGCTTCCAGCAGTTTTTTATAATCTTTTTCATCTACAGGAGCTTTACTTTCCAATTCTTTTAATGATTCAAGCTGAAAAATTAATAGCTCTTTTATCTTGGCTTCCAGATACATTTTTTTCATGGAACCCGAGTATTTACAATTCTTTATTTCATGAATAGCCCATTGAATTTCTGAATTGAACGGAACGTATTTTGGCGTCAGATAACCGGATTTTTTCTGTAAAATGTTTTTAGAGAATTTTTGATGTAAATCCCAGTTTTCATTAATCAGTTTGGAATAAAACTCGGGCGATAAAATAATGGATAAATAATTAATTTCTTCTAATTCAGGGATTTTAAAAGAAGCATTAAGTTTTGATGCATAGAGGATGTTATGGGTGTTTTCTGTGGTGTATTTTTCGCTTTCGACCTCGTCAATATCAGCTTCTACATTATTGCAGCAAATAAAATTCAGTACTACAGATTCTCCAATCATTTCAGTCCGGATCGTTTGAGGAGCTGAAAAATACATTTGGATATCAATAATCAAAATATCTTCTGCAATCAGATTAACACTGGTAATTTCACCCAGATTCTCTTTTTTTATACTGACATTTTCTTCAGTAAAATGATTTTTTTGATTGTAAGTGCCGGTTTCAATTTCTATAACCGGTTTTTCTTCTCCCAGAATGATTGATTTAAATCTCAAAATATAATCCGTTTTTACAAAATAATAATCCGTTTTTCCCTATTTGTTTTAAGAGCTGTGATGCTACTTTTGCTGTAAAATTATTTATAATAAGTCTAATTAAGAACAATATCTGCTAAAATTTTTAAATACCACCCATGCGCAACCTATACTCTTTTCTCATTCTGTTGATTTTGATGGCTTTACCATTATTTTCGCAGGAAAAACAGACTAAAGAAAAAACCGCTGCTACTGAAAAAATCAAAGGAGAAAAATCAGAAGCAGAAACATTAGAAAACATTACCGTACAGGGAACATCAAAAAAGAAAAAAATAGAAACTTCTGGATTTGCTGTTGGTATTATAGAAACAAAAGAATCATCATTAAGAAACCTTACAACTAATGAATTACTGGACAGGTCAGTTGGTGTACGCGTTAGACAAAATGGAGGGATCGGCTCAAATGTAGAGTATAATCTTAATGGGATGTCCGGAAGTACTGTTGGAATTTTCCTTAACGGAATTGAGGTTTCTACTTATGGTCAGTCTTTTAACCTTAACAATATTCCTCCGGCCATGATTGAGCGTATAGAGGTTTACAAAGGTGTTTTACCTTCTCACTTAACAGGAGACTATGTGGGTGGTGCCATCAATGTGGTCTTAAAAAAAGATGTATCCCAAAATACCGCTAATGCTGCTGTCTCTTATGGATCATTCAATACTTTTCAATCTGATTTTGGCGTAATGTATCGTGATAAAAAAACAGGTCTCTCATTTAGAGGTTCAGGTTCTTATATCTTTACTGACAACAGCTATGAGACTTGGGGACATTCATCGACTTATGTAAATGTATATCAGCAAATTATCCGAAACTATAGAGCAAAGCGTTTCAATAATACTTATAAAAATATAGCTGGACGTTTTGAAGTTGGTTTTACAGAGACCAAATGGGCTGATCAGTTTTTCATTGTCTACAATGGATCAAGCAATCATACAGATATTCCTCATGGTATAACGATGGCAGTACCTTATGTAGGCCGGTTTAATGAAACTGAAGCACATGTATTTGAACTGAACTACAATAAGAAAAATTTCCTGACGAAAGATTTAACTTTTAATGTCAATGCTGTACGAAGCGAACGTAGCACCTATTTGCAGGATACTGTTGGCTATGCTTACAATTGGGATGGCAAAATAAGGGAAGTTTATGAAAATGATGTTCTGGTTAAACTGAAAACAAAAGATGGAGGACAACAAGGAAAAAAAGTTATTTCTAATATAGATACAAAAATCACAAACGCCCGGGCCAATTTGGGTTATATTATTACTGACGGGCATCGTATATCGTTAAATAATAAATTTGAGGCAACGAATAGAAAAGAGGAAGATTTATTAAATCCTGCTTCCAAAGATTTAGCTACCGACAGTCATATTTACAAGAATATCATTTCTATGAATTATGAAGCCGAAACTTTTAACAGGAAATTAAAAACCAATCTATTAGGAAAGTACACCACTAACCGTGTCAATGATATTCGAAAAAAAATAGTAACAACTGATGGTGTAAACTCAATTGTACAAGATGAAGTTAGTAGCACTGATAGTAATTTTGGCTATGGAGGAACTGTATCCTATAATATAATTTCTAATCTTTTTATTATTGGTTCTACAGAGAACTCATACATAATGCCTTCTGACACTCAATTATTTGGTGCACCAGAGCGTAATATCCTGCCCAATCTCCAACTGCAACCAGAGAAATACGTTAACTACAATTTAGGCTTTCGTTGGAATCCATCAGATTTTGGAAAACACAAAGTATCGCTGTATGCCAATGCTTTCTGGCGTAACGGGTACAATAAAATTACCGTGCAAACTGTAGCTGATGCAGATATTAAAGACGAGTCAGGTGCTGACATACAAGTATCAAGATATGTGAATCTCCAAAAAACACAGGCAAAAGGCTTTGAGGCTGAAATTATTTACATCTACAACAGCCGTCTTAATACTTCATTTAATATTTCCAAATTCAACAATCTGGATAAAAGCGAGTCTGATGAAAATGGTAATGCAAACAGATATTATGGGCATCAGGTAACTAATGAACCTTTTTTTACCATGAATATAAACATGCAGTATAGTTTTTACAATATTTTTCAGAAAACATCTGTATTGAGCACGTATTATAATGCAGGATATGTAGGCGAATATTTTACTGTAAGAGGAGAGCCTGAATTTTCGGTAACACCTACCCAAATATCACATGATTTAGGATTGAGTTATCGTTTTCCATCTAAAAAATTAGTAGCTAGTTTAGATATAAAAAACATTTTTAACGCCGAAGTATATGACAATTTTCAAATACAAAAGCCAGGCAGGGGAATCTATTTCAAATTGAATTACACATTTAGTAAATTTTAATAATCAAATTACATCAATATCATGAAAAAAAATCTATTTAGAATAGCTTTATTGAGTACTGTTTTTGCAGCTTTAACGTTAGGAAGCTGTAGTAGTGACGACAACAACGATTCAGGAACGAATCCGCCAGTTGCAGACGGCACACGCTGGATAACTTTAACAGGATCTTTTCCTGATGCTGCCGGAACAGCAGGAAATGGAGGAACACGCGCCTACGCTATTACACCTGAGAATGCTGCGGATCCAAATTATGTAGTCGATCTTTTTAAAATGCAAGCTGAGAAATATGTTGTGGGGGTTGCTTTAAAATCAAGCCGTACAGCACGTGTTCAGGCTTCTGCAGATGGTCAGTTTTTATACAACATCCAATATACAGGAACAGAAGGTGGTGTATTTAATAAATACAAAGTTTCCGGTGAAGGAAAATATGAAGAAGTAGGTTTTGAATTAAATACTGCAACTATCCTGGGAACTTCTCCTCGTTGGGTTAAAGCTGCTGAAGGGATTGGTGTTGGAGTATCTTTTGGCGAAGCATTAGATCCTTACACTGGTAGTGCTCCAAATTACGTATGGAGACATCCAAAAGGAAAAATCAAAATTGCAAACATTGACTTAAATAATACTGCCATCACTAATACTGGTAATATAGACGTAGAACTTGGAGCTGAATTAGAAGCACAAGGTTACCATGTATGGAGAGCGGATGTACCGGTATTAAATCAGGCCAAAGACAAATTATACATTGGTTTAGGTGTTAGAAGACACAACGTAAACGGTACAGTAACAACAAATGCAACTACTGGTGCTATCTCTGGCTGGCAGACAACTACAGAAAGAAATTTAGGTACTCTTACTTATGTGGTAGATTATCCAAGTTTGAGAAATCCTAAAATTATAACTTCAGAAAAAAGTATGATTGACAATTTAGGATATCGTACATTAACACAGTATGTTGGAACTGATGGGAATCTTTATCAGGCGACTGCTACTTCTGGTCCGGATATCTTACGTATCAGCAAAACAACTAATGATTATGATCAGACTTACCACTTCAATTTAAATATTGCTTTAAATGTAACCGGTGCTCAAATTAAAGCCTGGAGATATATTAAAGACGGAGTAGCTGTTGTTCTTTATACTGTAACAGGTACTAATGGCGGTTATATTGCTTTAATAGATTTAAATGCTAAAACAGCAACTAAATTAGCTACAGATGTTGAAACTGATACTGCATTAACAACCACATTTGGACAGTTCCAAAATATCGGTTTAGTTGGTGATAATGTATACCTTCCACTAACTCCTGCAGGAAAAGATGGAAACATTTATATCGTAAATTATAAAACCAAAGAAATCAAAAAAGGAGCTACATTAAAAGCTGCTTCAGGAAGTTTCTACTTGGGGGCTTACTAAGCTGTCCAAAATTAAAAGCATAAAAAAGCCTGTTTCTTCTTTGTGAAACAGGCTTTTATTTATTCGAAATTACCTTTTTAAACGTTTTTCAGATTGATGATTTCCTGATCTGTCAAAAAGCGCCAGTTTCCTCTTGGTAAGTTCTTTTTGGTCAGACCTGCAAAAGATACACGGTCAATACGCAAAACATTGTATTCAAAACTCTCAAAAATTGAACGAACCACTTTTACATTAGCAGTACGTAATTTTAGGCCCACTTCGCTTTTTGGCTCATTGTCAATATAGCTTATTTCTTCTACAAAAACACGGTGTCCATCCAAAACCAATCCTTTGCTGATTTTTTCCAGATCCTCATATTTTAGGTTTTTATCCAGTGAAACCTGATAGATTTTAGATGATTTCTGATTCGGTAAAGTAAACTTACGAATCATATCATTATCATTCGTAAACAATAATAATCCAGTTGTGTTTTTATCCATTCTCCCTACCGCTGCTATTTTAGCGTTTGTAGCACCACGCACCAGTTCCAGAACATTACGATATTCCTGACCTTCATCTAACGCCGTAGTAAAGTTTTTTGGCTTATTCAGTAAAATATATTCCTTCTTTTCCGGAGTCAGGATAACACCGTCAAAATTCACAACATCATTTAGTTTTACTAAATAACCCATTTCGGTTACCGCAACACCATTTACTTTTACGTTTCCGGACTGAATGTATATATCAGCATCTCGACGCGAGCATACACCTGAATTCGAAATATATTTGTTCAATCGAATTTCGTCTGAAGCTTTTTGTCTTTTTGGAGCCTGATTCTGTTTTTTTAATTTTGCTGCTTTTTCTTCTTCCACAGCTTTAACAGCAGGATTCACTTTTTTTGGCCCTTGCGCACGCTTTGCCATAGGAGGTTTTGGCTTGCTGGAGTTTGATCTTGAGCTGTTTGGTCTTGATCCGCCTCTTTTATTATTGCCTTCCTTGTTGTTCATAAATTCTGTAATTTGTGCAAAGATAGTTTTTTCCTGCTAATAAATCTTAAGTTCATTGTTGTTAGATTAATAGCAATAAGGTTTTGATGAATCAGAAGCATAAAATGGCATTTTTTGAATTGAGGTAGTTATTACACAGAGTTTCTCAAAGCAGGCACAGAGTTACACAAAGTTTTTTTAATTTTTTGTGAGCCTCTGCGAAATTCTTAGTGAATCTCTGCGAAATAAACTCTAAAAGTTCGAAATCAGCTGTTTCCCGTGCCACAACACACTCGGGTTAATCAAAACAATACAAAATACGCCTGAAACAATCAAAAACTTAAGCACATTATGAAGCATCAGGTATTGCTCTTTGGAGTTTGATTTCCATAAATACAACAGGAAAAAGAGTAACACCATAAAACACACATAGAAATAGATATCCATATAGCCTACATCATAAACATTGATTAATATGTATACGGGAAGTATGGTCATAAAGGTTAAAACTGTAATGATCTGCTTTGAGACCCTTTCGCTGTAAAGAATTGGAATAGTCTGGTAATTATTAGCTAAATCACCTTTTAAATTTTCAAGATCTTTAATCATTTCCCGAATTAGCAGTAGCAAAAATAAAAACATTGCATGTGCTGAAATTACTGCAAAATGACTTCTGTGGTTTTCTATTTCGTCAAATGAAATCTGATGGTAAAAAAATACAATAAAATGGCAAAAAAAGGCAGCACAGCTAAAAAAGCCGCCGTAAGATTTCCAATAATGGCATACTTTTTAATTTTATGCGAATAAAACCAGATTAGAAAAATATAAGCTGAAAAAAATAAGCAAGCACGCCAGGAAACGATTAAAGCTGTCAGAACGGCCATAAAGTTCAGGGAAAAGTAAACTGAAAGTTTTGTTTTCTGACTGACCAGACGATCCAACATAGATTTGTTCGGTCTGTTGATCAGGTCTTTCTGGCTGTCATAAAAATTATTGATAATATAGCCAGAAGCAATCGTAACGGCAGACGCAAATACAATCAGAAACAAGTAGGAATCAAGTAAAATATCGAGCGCTCTTTTCTCCGGAGCTAATATAAAAATCGCAGATAAATATTGTGCCAATACAATAATCGGAATGTTATAACCTCTTACTACAGAGAACAGACTGACAATTTTCATTACTAAAAGTTTGTGCTGCCTGCTTAACATCATAAGGTTTTAAAGTTTGGACAAGGTTAAATTAGAACTGATAAACCACTTCTAATTTATAGTCTTTTAGGGAAACTTTTGCACGCTCTAAATCTTCTGTAAACCCTAAAATGTAACCACCGCCGCCAGAACCGCAAAGTTTTAAATAATAATCGTTGGTATCAATTCCGTGTTGCCAGATTCCGTGAAACTGCTCCGGAATCATAGGCTTAAAGTTATTTAAAACGACTTTCGAAAGCTTTTTAGTATTTGTAAACAACGATTTCATGTCGCCGTGCAAAAAGCTCTCTACACAGGCATCGGTATATTTTACAAATTGGTTTTTTAGCATCGCGCGGAAACCTTTGTCTTTCAGGTTTTCCATAAAAATATTCACCATCGGAGCGGTTTCACCCACAATTCCTGAGTCTAACAAGAATACAGCGCCTTTTCCGTCAAAACTTTGAGTCGGAATGCCTGTTGCTTCAATATTGTCTTTAGAATTAATTAAAATTGGAATGCTCAAATAACTATTTAACGGATCCAGACCAGAACTTTTTCCGTGGAAAAAACTCTCCATATTTGCAAATATGTTTTTTAGCTGCAATAGTTTTTCACGCGTCAGATTCTCAAGGACCGTAATTTTATGGGCAGCATATTTGTCATAAATAGCCGCTACCAATGCACCACTGCTGCCTACTCCATATCCTTGTGGGATACTGGAATCGAAGTACATTCCGTTTTCAACATCACTTTTTAAAGCTGCTAAATCAAAAACAACCAGATCAGGTTGTTCTGTTTGTAAATTTTCCAGATAAACGCTATAGCGTTTTAAACTTGCATTTGAGGCTATGGCTTCCGCTGAAGGATTTTCATCTCTCTTTAAGGCTCCATTATAAAAATTATAAGGAATAGAAAGTCCTTTAGAGTCGCGAATGATTCCGTATTCTCCAAAGAGTAATATTTTTGAGTAAAATAAAGGTCCTTTCATAATTGAAAATTAATAATTACCAGTTGATAATTAATTATATGTTTTTAGAAGTTTTTATGATGCTTGTTAGCAATCGTAATAATTCTATTATTTTTGGTTTTATATTTTGAAACTCTACATCCGAAAGATATTTTGTTTCATACAACAAATCTAACCAATATTCTGTTTCGTTTGCTTCTTTTAATGAAATAGATAATTTATGGATAAAATCAGCTTTACTTTGAGCATGTTCAGATTCTCTTACATTGGCACCAATCGAGGTTCCGGATCGCAAAACTTGTCTGGATAATACGAACTCTTTTTTCTCACTTAAAACTTTATAAAGATTAACAATGTCAATTGCAAAAGCAAAAGATTTTTCTTTAATAATGTTTTTCTTCTCCATAAAGTTAGTGATTAATTGACAATTATCAATTATCAATTATTAATTGACTTCCAGCGCCAATTTCGTCGCAAATGTACTGACCATTTTGGCAAAAGCCAACTAATTCGTTCTTAATAAATTGCAACACTCTTTCTTTAACATTCTCAGGGTACAAAACATGCACATTTGCACCTGCATCCAAAGTAAAACAAACCGGAATACTGTTTTCGTTTCTGAATTTCCAGATTGCATTGATAATTTGTAAAGTATTTGGTTTCATCAATATATAATACGGCATCGAAGTCATCATCATAGCGTGCAAAGTCAATGCTTCGCTTTCTACAACTTTAATGAACTCTTCCAGATTTCCGCTTTCAAAAATGGCAATTAATTGATCCAGATTTTCATGCGCCTGCGCAAAACGGCTGTAGGCATACGGATGATTGTGCATCAAATCGTGTCCAACGGTGCTTGAAACCTGTTTTTCGCCTTTATCAACCAATAAAATGGTATCCTGATAATTATGGAAATTTTCGTGGATTGTGTGTGGAAATTCAACTCCGAATAAATCGGAACTTCCTTCAATATTGGACTGCTCGCCCCAAACTACAACATTCCCTTTTACACTTCTACAGGCACTTCCTGAACCTAAACGGGCTAGAAAAGATGCTTTTTGGTAAAAATATTCGTCTGTCATTTCCGGATTTAGTTCTCGTTCCAGATTCATAAAATTCATTGCCAAAGCTGCCATTCCGGATGCAGAAGAAGCTATTCCTGAACTGTGTGGAAAAGTATTATGTGTATCAATCGTAAAATGATAGTCTTTCAAAAAAGGCAGATACACTTCGATTCGTTCTAAAAACTTCCTGATTTTCGGTTTGAAATCTTCTTTTGGTTTTCCTTCAAATAGTAAATCGAATGAAAAAGCATTCTGATTCTCTTTCTTTTCAAAAGTCAGTTTTGTAATCGTTTTGCAATTATTCAATGTAAAACTTACCGAAGGATTCGCCGGTATCTGGTTCTCTTTTTTCCCCCAGTATTTTACCAATGCAATATTGCTGGGTGCGCTCCATTCGAAATTTCCGTTTTCGACTGTTGAAGAATATGTTTTAGGAATAAAATCAGCTGCTGTAAACATGAATTGTAAAATTTTGGCAAAGATAGTTTTTTCACCCTGAAAGGGATAATTTTTTCACCATATAAGTCATATAAGAAATTATAAGCAGCTTTACTAAAATGAACTTATATAACTTATATGGTTTAAATTTTTCTTTTGCCTATTTTTGAATTCAAAATTTGAGATCATGAATAAGTTTGTAAAAATCGCTATCGCTATAATTATTTGTTTAACAGTAGGATATTCTGCAAGTTTGGTTACAAGACCAAGCGTAGTCGAGTGGTATCCTACAATCGAAAAACCTTTTTTTAATCCGCCTAATTGGATTTTTATGCCGGTCTGGACATTGCTTTATATTTTCATGGCCGTTGCCGCAGGATTAGTCTGGGATAAAATAAAAGAGCAAAATGAAGAAGTCAAAAAAGCGTTAGGATTCTTTTTGATTCAGTTAACCCTTAATGCCATCTGGTCGTATTTATTCTTCGGACTAAAAAACCCGATGCTGGCTTTAATCGAAATTGCACTTTTATGGCTGATGATTTATGAAACCTACTTAAAATTTATCAAAATCAATAAAACTGCGGGTTATTTATTCATTCCTTATTTAGCCTGGGTTGGCTTTGCAGCGATTTTGAATGCGAGTATCTGGTGGTTGAATAAGTAGTTTTTGTTTCAGGTTTGTTTTGTTACAGGTTTAATCAACGCGTTTATACTTTATGAATAGATTTAATTTTTTTGTTATTGTCTTGGTTTTAATGTCTTTTAAAACCTTTGCCTGTTTGAATTGGGAACTAAAAATATTAAAAAATAAAGTTGAAATTTACCGTGACCGTACGCATCAATATGTCCCTTTCGGCCATCAATTCAAAATTAAAGATTTTCCGGCTTTAATTTGGGATCTTGAAAAAGGATATGAAAAAACAAAAGACATAGATTATTTGTCTGATAAGGGCTATGTTTTAATTATTCAGGGAAAATATCAGGAAGCCTTAAAACTATATTTAGAAATTGAAAAAATAAAACCAAACAGATATTCAACAGCTTCTAATCTTGGAACTCTTTATGAGTTAATGGGAGAAAATCAAAAGGCTTATGAGTGGATTAAAAAATCCATTCAATTAAATCCTGAATCTCACGAAAGATCTGAATGGCTTCACCTTAAAATTTTAGAAGCCAAGATTCAAAAACTGCAAAATCCGTCAGGACAATTTTTTATTAATACAAGTTTTGGTTCAGAAGTTACTCCAAAAACCAAGCTTTCCTACGAAGAATTGGATAAATTGAAACACGCATTGTACTTTCAGTTAAACGAAAGGATTTCATTTATAAAACCGAAAGATCAAATTATTTCAGTTTTATTGTTTGAATTGGGAAATATTACAAATGTAATGAGCGAGTATAATTATAAAGACGCTTCCGAAATATATTTGCTTTCAAAACAATATGGGATTGAAAATGAATTACTTAACGAAAGGCTTATTTTATGTTTAAAACAGATTTCTAATTACTGTTCTCAACAGGGAAAGCAAATTGATGAAGCTGTAGTTGAAATAACACGTAAGAACAATATTTTAAATTGGCGATTATCGAAAAAGAATGATAACTTAACTTTAGTCTTAATCTGTGTCATTATTTTTTCTATTCTATTAATGGTTTGTCTGGGTGTATTTTTCTTAAAATGGAAAAAACTTAAAAAATCTATTTCAACTTCTTAAACTCTTCATTTTTAACATACAAAAAATCCATCGTAGCCAGAATATTTGGGTTTTCTAACAGGGTGTTAGATTTAGGATCAGCTTCGCAGAATTCAACAAAAAGCGCTGTTTCTTCGGGCTTTAATTTCAGATCTTTTGTCAAAAAATCAGTATTTAATGTGTTTTTTAGGAGCTGGCTGAAATCAATTTTGGGACTTTCCTTTTTAGGGGTTTCTTCTTTTTTGAATAAATTCCGAATTTGTTTTCCAAGGTAAATAAAATCTGTTCCGTTGGGCATAACTGCTTCTTTATAACCAGCAATTTTTAATCCTTCCTTTGATTTGTGAGAGTTTAGCTTAATCTGTTCTATTTCTTCTTTAGTCAGCCAGACTGTTTTTGATTCCTTATTCAAAACGACAACTTCTTTCAGCTCTTCCGGTTTGGCAATCATATTGACCGTAAAAGCATTGGACTGAATGTTTTCTGCTGTGACTTTTAATCTTGTAAATAAAAAATCTTTTGAGAAGAAAAGCAGACTGTCTTTTATATTTACAGCAATTGAAAATTCGCCCGATTCATTTGTTCTGGTGCTGATTTTAGCAGTTTTGTTGATTACTTCTACATTTTTAAGCGGAAGATCCTGAGCAACTACCTTTCCATGAAGCAATTTTTCAGTTTGTGAAACAGATAACTGATAGGTGAACAAAGAAATTGTGGTAAGTAATTTTACTCTCATACAGTACTAATTTGTTGAGAGTAAAATTATTAGAATGGTCTTAACTAAAACTTACAGAATATGTAAAGTCTTGTTAAATAATATTTAAAAGGTATTTTTATAAAATATTTAGTAACTCAAAAGGAGTATTTATAACCACTTTCGCTCCGCTTGCTTTCAACTCTTCTTTGGTTCTGTAACCCCATGTCACGCCAACGGGAAACATTTTGGCATTTAAAGCGGTTTCAATATCCACATCAGAATCTCCGACAAAAAGGATTTCCTCAGGTTGTAGGTTCCAGTTTTTGCTGATTTCAATCGCTTTAAGCGGATTCGGTTTTTTGAGTTCTTCTGTGGTTAAACCTGCAATTGCATCAAACAAATTGGGGAATAATACCTCGGTTACTTTTTTAGTCAGTTCATCGGCTTTGTTTGAAAAAACAGCGAGTTTGATTCCTTTCGAATTTAAATCATATATTAATTCGGCTATTTCTTTATAAGGTTTAGTTTTCTGAACACAATTACTATCGTATGTTTTAAGCATATTCTCAAAACAAACCTGAACCTCATCTTCTGTATTATTGGATGAAGGCAAAGCTCTGGCAACTAATTTTCTGAGGCCATTGCCAATAAAGTATTGATAAGTATCGTAATTGTGGGTTGGGTAATTTAGATCGGCAAGAACGGCATTCATCGCATCTGAAATATCTTCTAATGAATTGACTAATGTTCCGTCTAAATCAAAAATAATTCCTTTAAATTTCATTTTTATATTAAATATTATTGGCTAAAATGAATCCGCTGGTCCAGGCATTCTGAAAATTAAAACCTCCGGTAATGGCATCGACATTGACAATTTCGCCCGCAAAATACAGATTTTCGTGTAATTTGCTTTCCATGGTTTTAAAATTGATTTCTTTTAAATCGATTCCACCTGCGGTTACAAATTCTTCTTTAAAAGTGCTTTTTCCGTTGACTTTAAATTCAGCTTTGGTTAATTGTGACGTTAAGTTCTGTAATTGATTCTTAGATAAATCGGCCCATTTGGTTTCTGTTTCAATTCCCGAAGCCAAAACCAGGTTTTCCCATAAGCGATTCGGGAACTCAAAAGGTGATTTTTTAGAAACTGCTTTTTTAGCGTGTTCCTGTTTTAAGTCTTTTAGTATTTTTTCAGCATCATCATAATCGACATCATTTAACCAATTTACGAAAATGGTAAACTGATAATTTTTATCGTGAAGGATTCGTGCTCCCCAAGCCGAAAGCTTTAAAATAGCGGGACCGCTCATTCCCCAATGTGTGATTAGCAAAGGACCCGTTGATTCTAGTTTGGTATCTTTTACGTTTACGGTAACTTGGGCTGCAACTCCGGGTAATTCTTTAATCCTGGAATCTTTAATATTGAATGTAAATAGGGAAGGAACGGGGCTTACAATTGCATGACCTTGTTCCTGAAGAATTTCCCAAATTTTTGGATTGCTTCCGGTTGCCATAACTAATTTTTCAGTAGCGTAATTTTCGGTTTGTGTGTCAATTTTCCAGTGATTTTCTTTTTTAAAAATCGATTGTACGCTTTGTCCTGTCAATACTTTGATACCTAACTTTTCTGTTGCTTTTAAAAAACAATCAATAATAGTTTGCGAGGAATTTGAAACGGGAAATAGTCGCCCGTCTTCTTCGATTTTTAATTCAACACCGTGTTTTTCGAACCATTCGATTGTATCGCCTGAGCAAAATTGATGAAATGGACCGCGAAGTTCTTTTTCGCCCCGAGGATAAAATTTGACCAGTTCATTAGGCTCAAAACAAGCGTGTGTCACGTTGCATCTTCCGCCTCCGGAAACGCGGACTTTAGAAAGCACTTCTTTTCCTCTTTCTAAAATGGCGATTTTCAGTTTCGGATTTTTCTCTGCAATATTAATTGCGGTAAAAAAACCTGCAGCGCCTCCGCCAACGATGATGATGTCGAAATTTTTAATCATATTTTTTTGTTCACCGCAAATTCACGAATTTTTTTTCTCATAGATTGTAAAAAAAATAAAATCGTGAATTCGTGGCTATTATTATATTTTATCTGGATTATCAGAGATAATTCCGTTTACGTTATAACTTTTTACTTTTTGAATATCTTCTTCTGAGTTTACGGTCCAGGGGAAAACCAGAAATCCTTTTTCCTGAATTTGAAGAACTTTTTCTTTATTCAATAACTGAAAATCAGGATGAATGGCTTTTGCTTTTATGGTTTCGGCGAAAGCCAAAGCCATATCAAGATCTTCCTCCGTTAAAACACCAATCGGAATATTTGGATTTAGTTTCTGAACTTCTTTTAAAGCATTCCAGTCAAAACTCGAAATGATAAAATGTTCGTAGTTCCAGCCTTTTTCGGTAATATATTTTTCGATTAAAGAAACCACATTTTTTGAAGTATCCGCATTTTTTAATTCGACATTGATGAAGCATTTTTTATCTACTAAATCAAAAACTTCGTTTAGAGTAGGAATTTGAAATTTTCCAGCAACCAAAAAAGACTTTAATTCGGATAAGGTATAGGTGTTGATATCCCCTTTACCGTTGGTCATTTTATCGATAGTTTCATCGTGCATTACGATGATGTGTTCGTCAGCGCTGATGTGAACGTCCAGTTCAATTCCGTCCGAATTTAATTCTAAAGCTTTTTGAAAAGCCTGAAGCGTGTTTTCGGGTTCGTATGCTTTGGCACCTCTGTGGGCAATTTTTAACATAGGTAAAAAATTTAACCGCAAAGGTCGCAAAGTTTTACGCAAAGGTCACAAGGAATTTATCAAAAAATAAATAGCAAATTGAAACGTCTCCTATTTAAGTTGCCAGCAAGCCGATTTTAACTCTATGAATAAAAAAGTTATTTTTTTGAAAAAAAACAGACAGACTAGTCTGTTTTTTATATCTTTGTTCAGCAATTAAGAAATTATGAGTTTACCAAAAGAAAGAATATTAGAAAAAGCCTCTGTTTTATTTCATCATCAGGGTTATAATAGTACAGGAATTAATCAAATTATAAGTGAAGCAAATGTTGCAAAAGCAAGCTTTTACCAACACTTTAAATCTAAAGATGACTTATGTATCGAGTTTCTGAACAGGAGACATAAATATTGGTTTGAAGAACTTTCAAATTATACTTCAAGTTCAAAAAAACTGAAAGCAAAAGTTATTTCTGCTTTTGATTTCATTATTCATATGAATGAAAAAGAAAATTTCAGAGGTTGTTGTTTCTTGAATATCTTATCCGAAATATCAAAAGAACAAGAAAATATTCTTACGGTTATTCAAGCTCACAAAAATGATTTGAGAATTTTCTTTAAAGAAGTGCTCGAAGATGAATTATTGGCAACACATATTTATCTTCTATTTGAAAGCGCTATCATAGAAAGCCAATTATTCAAATCAAATGAAATCGTAAACAAATCCAAATCAATAATAAACAGTTTAATTTAAAAAAATTACAAAATGCAACAAAAACATCCGCTTCCACCTTTTACGCTGGAAACCGCAAAACAGAAAATTCAAATGGCCGAAGATGCCTGGAACTCACAAAATCCAGAAAGGGTTTCGTTAGCTTATACTATTGACAGTGAATGGAGAAACCGAAGTACATTTGTTAATGGAAGAGAAGAAATTGTAAAATTCTTAACTGATAAATGGAATAGGGAACTGAATTATAAGCTGAAAAAAGAGTATTGGTCGCATTCGGAAAATAGAATAGCTGTCAGATTTGAGTATGAATATCAAAACAAAGACGGAAAATGGTTTAGAGCTTACGGAAATGAAAATTGGCAATTTGACGAAAATGGATTAATGGAAAAGAGATACGCAAGTATAAATGACATTGAAATAAATGAGTCAGAAAGATATCTGTAAAATGAACAGCAGGTAACTGCGGCTACACGCCATTGCTCATATTCGGTGAATTAAACATTTTATTTTCATAACTCCGTTCAGAGGAACTGAAAATACTCCGCTCCAAACACCGCAACAGACGTGTAGCTGCGAACCTTAGAAAACTAAGCTTCTATGTTTTTAAATATTTTTTACTGCAATTCTAAAACCAAAGCTGATTTTGGTTCTAAAGTGATTTCAGTAGCTAAATCAAATGTTTTTCCTGTAATAACATCTTTTCCTGATTTAAAGTTTTTGATGCTTTCTTTGAAACGGTTTGTTTTTACAACTTGTTCTTTTGCATTGTTATTGAAAACAACCATTACGGTTTTTTTATCTGTATATCTGAAATACACATAAGTATTGTTTTCAGGAATATAATGCGTCATTTTTCCGAAATGAACCGCTTCGTTTGTTTTTCTCCAATTAAATAGTTTTGAAGAGAAATCAAAGTAAGCAGCTTGTTCTGGAGTTCTTCCTTCTTTGGTAAAAGCATTGTTTTTGTCGCCAGCCCATCCGCCTGGGAAATCCTGACGAATATCGGCATCGCCGCCTTTTCCTTTATCACCGCCCATTCCGATCTCTGAACCGTAATAGATTTGCGGAATTCCACGAACTGTTGCCAATAAAGTCATTGCCAGTTTGTATTTTGGTAAATCATATTTGAATTTTTCATTCATACGATCTGTGTCATGATTTTCAGCAAAAACTAAGATATTATTGGTATTTGGATATAAAAAATCCATTGCAAAATTGTTGTAGAATTTAATCAATCCGCTATCCCAGCTTGGTTCATTTTCGTTGAAAGCAGAAGTAATCTGACTTTGAAGCGTAAAATCCATTACACTTGGAAGGTTTGAATTATAGTTTTCAATTGAACCAACTTTACTGTCTTTCTGCCAAAAAGCTAAATTTGCCTGATTGTGCATCCAGATTTCACCCACAATATTAAAATTCGGATATTCATCTGTAATTGATTTTGCCCAATTCGCCATTGCCGTTTTATCCGAATAATTATAAGTATCAACTCTAAATCCGTCAAGATTGGCAAATTCAATCCACCAAATCGCGTTTTGCGTTAAGTATTTTGCAACTAATGTATTTCTTAAATTTAAATCTGGCATTGAAGGTACAAACCAACCGTCAACACAAACTTCCTGATCTATTTTTGAAGCGTGAATATCTGTAATTACTTCACGACGGTGATGTGTTTGTGTAAAAGTTTCGAATTGATTGAACCATGTTTTGGTTGGAATATCCTTCATCATCCAGTGTGTAATTCCCCAATGATTTGTCACATAATCCATAACAAGTTTCATGTTCTTTTTGTGCATTTCTGCTGATAAACGAGCGTAATCGTCGTTTGTTCCGTAACGCGAATCAATTTTGTAAACGTCTGATTGTCCGTATGTATGATACGAATGTTGTTTGTCGTTGTCTTCGCATAAAGGCGTGCTCCAGATTGTTGTCGCGCCAAGAGAAGAAATATAATCTAAGTTTTTGATAATTCCTTCGATATCGCCGCCGTGACGTCCGCTTGGATCTTGACGGTTTCCTTTTTCAGTTAAAGAAGCGTCGCTGTCATTTTTAGGATTTCCGTTAGCAAAACGATCTGGCATGATTAAGTACATTAAATCAGATGCGTCGTAACTCTTTCTGTCTGCCGAATTTGCTCTTCTTTCTTTTAGAGCATATTTTTGTTTAAAGGCAACTTTATTTTTGTTTTTGAAAGAGAAAGTTAATTCAGAAGCCTTTACGTCTTTTGTATTGATGGTTACGAAAAGATAGTTTGGGTTTTCTGTTTTTTCTACATTTTTAATCGCAACATTATTAGAAACCGAAGCTTCATATTGTGCAATGTTTTTTCCGTAGAACATAATCTGTAATTCAGGATTCTTCATTCCAGCGTACCAGAAAGGCGGTTCTACTTTTTGGATTTGCGCTTTCGCGGAAGCGGGAAACAACAACACCAATAAGATTAATTCATAAAAAGAATGTTTTAAGAAATTCGTTTTAAGGTTTTTCATAGTAAGTAAATTTAAACCATATAAGTAATATAAGTCCATGTAAGTGTACGTTTGAATTAAATGAACTTATATTACTTCTATGATAAATTTAAATTATTTGTTTTCAATAATGCTTATCGCATAACCTCCACCCGGAGCAGATAACTGCGATAATTTTGATTTACTGGTTACAGCAATTTTCTTGATGGTATAAGCTTGCGGATTCGTTTTGTAATGCGCATCTTTTGCATCAGCATAAATGGTTGCAGTGTATTTTTTTCCTTTTTCAAGGAAACTGAAATCGATGTTTGAAGTACGCGGCGTTTCTCCGTTTACGTTTCCAACAAACCAGTTATTTGTTCCTTTTGCTTTACGAGCAACTGTGATAAAATCTCCAGGCTCAGCCTCAATATATTTACTTTCTGACCAATCTACAGCCACATCTTTAATAAATTGAAAAGCATCCGGAAAACGGTTGTAATTCTCCGGAGTATCAGCCGCCATTTGTAACGGACTGTACATTGTAACGTATAAAGCCAATTGGTTTGCCAAAGTACTGTTTACATGCGATTTATTATCAGGATTTATTTTGCTGATATCCATTTCGAATATTCCAGGCGTGTAATCCATTGGACCACCAATTAATCTTGTAAATGGTAAAATCGTTACGTGATTTGGTTTAGAACCTCCAAAAGCCTGGTATTCTGTTCCTCTTGCAGCTTCGTTTCCAATTAAGTTAGGATACGTTCTTGCAATTCCCGTTGGGCGAACGGCTTCGTGAGCATTCACCATAATTTTGTAATCTGCTGCTTTTTCGATTGCATATTGATAGTGGTTTACAATCCATTTGCTGTAGTGATTTTCACCTCTTGGTAAAATATCACCTACGTAACCGCTTTTTACAGCATCGTATCCGTTATCGTTCATGAATTTGTAAGCAGCATCCATGTGGCGCTCGTAGTTACGAACAGATCCAGAAGTTTCGTGGTGCATGATGATTTTTACACCTTTAGATTTAGCATATTCGTGAAGACCTTTTACGTCAAAATCAGGGTAAGGAGTAAGGAAATCAAAAACATAATCTTTAGAATGTCCGAACCAGTCTTCCCAGCCTTCATTCCAGCCTTCGACCAAAACAGCATCAAAACCGTGCTGTGCAGCAAAGTCTATGTATTTTTTTACGTTAGCATTGTTTGCTCCGTGCGTTCCGTTTGGTTTTGCTTTTGAAAAATCAGTAACACCTAATTGAACTGTTGGGTAATCATTTGTATATGACCAAGAGCTTTTTCCTGTAATCATTTCCCACCAGACACCAACATATTTTACTGGTTTAATCCAAGAAGTATTTTCAATTTTTGATGGATCGTTTAAGTTATAAGTCATTTTTGAAGCTAAGATTTCTCTAGCATCATCGCTTACAATAATCGTTCGCCACGGCGAATGATTTGGTGCCTGCATGTGACCTTTGTCTCCTTTTGCATCTGGTGTTAACCAAGACGTAAAAGTCATGTTTTTATCATCTAAATTTAAATGCATACAAGAATAGTCAATCAAAGCCGCTTCATGTAAGTTGATGTAGATTCCATCAGCAGTTTTTAACATCAAAGAAGTCTGAACTCCTGTTGGTGAAAAAGATTTTTGAGAAACGTTTGCTGTATATGCTTTTTCAGATAATCCTCGAATTTCAGATAATTTCGATTTTGTATAATCGTATTCCTGAGTATCATAATCTCCCGGAATCCAGAAAGCAGTATGATCGCCAGTCATAGCAAATTGAGATCTTTCTTCTTTAATTACAAAGTAAGTAAGATTCTTTTGCGCTGGGAATTCATATCTAAATCCAAGTCCGTCCTCGAATAAACGGAAACGGATAATGATTTGTCTGTCGGTACCTTTTTGGTTCAAAGTAACCGCTAACTCATTATAATGATTTCTAATATGATCAACTTCTCCCCAAACCGGTTTCCAGGTTTCATCAAAAGTTGAAGTTTTTGTATCAACAACCGTAAAATCATTTAGTAAAGATTTGGTATCGTTTTTAAGTTCAAGACCTAATTTACTGGTTTTTACAACTTCTTTGTTTTTGTATTTCAAATTGTAAGCTGGAGTTCCGTCATTTTGAAGCGAAAATTCCATAACGAACTTTCCTTCGGGAGATTTTAATTGCTGTGCATTTGCTATTGAGCTGAATGCAAACAAGATTAAACTTGCGAAAAATAAGTTTTTCATGTTTTTAGATTTTTAGAGAAATGTAATTTAATTAATTTGTGCGAGTTTACCAGCCGTTATAGTCGTGCCATTTACTATAATGTTTAAATCCTGATCGCCGTCTACAGTAAATGTTGTTTCGTTATGATTTACAGCTACTTTTAAAATTTGGTTTCTGAAATTAATTTTAAAAGAATAACCTTTCCATTCTTTTGGAATTTTTGGAGAGAAATGTAATTGATCATTTTTCACTCGCATTCCGCCAAAACCTTCTACAATACTCATCCATGTTCCGGCCATTGACGTAATGTGACAGCCTTCTTCCACTTCTTTATTATAATCATCTAAATCCAAACGAGAAGTTCTTAAATAAAAGGTGTATGCCATGTCCATTTTATCTAAAACTGCAGCCTGAATCGAGTGTACGCAAGGCGAAAGCGAACTTTCGTGCACCGTAAACGACTCATAAAACTCGAAATTGCGTTTTAATTCTTCTTTCGAAAAATGATCTTCGAAGAAATAGAAACCTTGTAAAACGTCTGCTTGTTTGATATATGGCGAACGCAACACACGATCCCAAGACCATTTTTGATTGATCGGACGCTGGGATTTATCTAAATCTTTTACAGGAACTAATTCTTTGTCTAAGAAACCGTCTTGCTGTAAATAGATTCCCAATTCTTCTGAAACAGGGAAATACATGTCATCAGCCACTTTTTTCCATTCTTGAATTTCTGCTGATGAAAGAGTAACTTTCTCCATCACTCTTTTGTGATCTGCAGGATATTCTGAAGCGACTTTTTCAATTTGTTCCGAAGCAAAATCAATACACCACTTTGCAATATAATTGGTGTAGAAATTATTGTTGATGTTGTTTTCGTATTCATTTGGACCTGTAACTCCCAAAATAACATACTGATTTTTGTCATTAGAAAAAGAAGCCCTCTGATGCCAGAAACGCGCAATCCCGATTAATACTTCTAAACCTTTTTCTGGAATATAAGAGTAATCGCCCGTGTAACGGTAATAGTTATAAATCGCAAAAGCAATCGCACCATTTCTGTGGATTTCTTCGTGCGTGATTTCCCATTCGTTGTGGCATTCTTCACCATTCATGGTCACCATCGGATACAATGCCGCGCCGTTTTTGAAACCTAAATTATCTTTAGCATTTTCAATTGCTTTATCCAATTGATTGTAGCGATATGTCAATAAGTTTCTCGCAACCTGTTGGTCTTTTGTGGCCATGTAAAACGGAATACAATACGCCTCAGTATCCCAATACGTTGATCCGCCGTATTTTTCTCCGGTAAAACCTTTTGGTCCAATATTCAAACGGGAATCTTTTCCGGAATAGGTTTGGTTTAATTGGAAAATATTGAAGCGAATTCCCTGTTGTGCCTTAACATCGCCTTCAATTGTAATATCTGACATTTCCCAGATTTTTTCCCAAGCATCAATTTGGTTTTGAAGCAAAGTATCATATCCTAAAGAAACGACCGTTTTGATACATTTTTCGGCTGCAGCCAAAGTGTTTTCGTGATTTAAAGAAACCGTATAACCACCAATTTTCTGGATTGATGAGGTTTGTCCTTTTGCAATAATAGTTCCGTAAGTGTATTGAACTTTATCTGTTGTTGAATCGATTGTTGAAGGCGAAACATTGATGTTTTCTCCGTTTGCCAAAATCGTATTGTGCATGAAAGTCGTAACTTTAAAATGCGTTTTAAACGTTTGAGCGGTTACAAAAGCTTCGTTTGTGCCTTTTTTAACTTCAAGCGGTTCCCAGAATTTTTCTTCCCAGTTGGCATCTTCATTGGTTACACCAGCGTCAACATAAGGTTTGTAAACGATTTTAGCATCTTTGTTTAAAGGTGTAATATCGTATTTAATGATTCCGGCTTCGTCTAAATCTAAGGAAAGAAAACGACGAACGTTTACTGCGATTTCAGTTCCGTTTTTTAGAACTGCTTCAAAAGAACGATTGTACCATCCTTCTTTCATATTCAATTCTCTGCGGAAGTTTCTAACTTCGGTACAAATATTTAAATCAAGATTTTCTTCGTTGATTTCAATGTCAATTCCAATCCAGTTTGGCGCGTTTAGTACTTTGGCGAAATATTTTGGATAACCGTTTTTCCACCAGCCCACTTTTGTTTTATCTGGATAATAAATTCCAGCGATGTAACTTCCCTGAAAAGTTTCTGCTGAATAGGTTTCTTCAAAATTGGCGCGTTGTCCCATAGCACCGTTCCCGATACTAAAAAGACTTTCAGACGATTTTACTCTCTCGGCATCAAATCCTTCTTCTATAATTGACCAATTGTCTGGTTTTATATAATCTTGGTTCATTTGTTTTTAAAGTGTTTTTGTGATTGATTGATTTATGATTGATTTTATTTTGTGATTAATGATTCGATAAAGGTTTCATCTATGAAAGTGAAATCTTTAAAAATGAAATCAGCCTCATGCAAAATTGTTTCCTCACCAATTCCCACACTTACCATTTCTGCAATATTTGCTGCCTGAATTCCGGCAACAGAATCTTCAAATACAATTGAATTTTTTGGATCAATGTTTAATAATTGAGCCGCTTTTAAGAAAACTTCAGGGTCTGGTTTTGCATTGGTAACGTCATTTCCGTCAACAATAACATCGAAATACGAAATGATTCCGGTTTTTTCCAGAATTGGTCTTGCGTTTTTACTGGCAGAACCCAGTGCGATTCCCTGATTTTTATCTTTTAATAATTGCAGAATTTTAAAAACCCCCGGAAGAATTTCGCTTTCGTCCATACCAACTAAATACGATAAGTAATCCTCATTTTTCTGAATTAGCATTTTGTCCTTATCTGCCTGAGAAACCTGGACATTACCTAATTCTAAAATGATATCCAAGGACCTAACACGGCTAACACCTTTAAGTAATTCGTTATGTTCGTGTATAAAATTTATATGTAACGCTTGCGCGATTTTTTGCCAGGCCAAAAAATGATATTTGGCGGTATCGACAATGACTCCGTCAAGGTCGAAGAGGAATGCTTTTTTCATTAAAAAGGAGAATTCTTTAATTTATGATTTTAGAATATCGTCGTCTACATCTTTTACTTTGTAGACTAAAAGTGCAGCAATTAAGAAACTTATGCCACTTGTGATTAGGGCATAAATTGCATCGCCATCATAAAGATATTTTACAATTGGACCGCCAATTAATGCGTTTACAATTTGCGGAATTACAACAAAGAAGTTGAAAATTCCCATGTAGACCCCCATTTTTTTAGGCGTAATCGAACCGGCAAGGATTGCATAAGGCATTGCCAGAATGCTTGCCCAGGCTACTCCAATTAAAATCATTGGCAAAACGACCCAGTTTTCATCTGGCATGAAATAAATGGAGATTAAACCAATTCCTCCAATTATTAATGAAAGTGAATGGGTTGCTTTTCGGCCGATTTTTTTAGCAATGTAGGGTAAGAAAAACAAAGCGACTATAGCAGAAACTAAATTGTAAACACCAAATAGAATTCCGACCCAGTCACCGGCGTTTTGATATTGCTGGCTTGAAGTGTCACTAAGCGGTAATTTGTAAATGTGGTGGGCAATAGCAGGAGTTGTAAAAACCCACATACCGAATAATCCAAACCATGAGAAAAACTGCACCCAGCTGAGCTGCCGCATGGTGGCAGGCATTTTTGTAAAATCTGTGAAAATATCTGTGATTTTTGATTTTTCTTCATAATCAGGAATCACTTCATTTTGCGGATCTTCAAATTTGGCCAGTTCTTCAGGAGAATATTCTTTTGTTGTGAAGAGAGTCACTAAAATTGAACCAACTAAAATTGCTGCCCCAATGATAAAGGAGAGCATCAGATTTAATGGGACACTTCCGGGAACGGTGCTGTTTGGCACATCAAACCATTTTGTTAAAACGTAAGGAAGTGCTGAACCAATTACGGCCCCAAAACCAATTAAGGATGTCTGAATACTAAATCCTGCTGTACGCTGATCTGTACGCAAATTATCTCCAACAAGTGCACGAAAAGGCTCCATAGCAATGTTAAAAGAGGCGTCCATAATCATTAACATTCCGGCTCCAACCCACAAAGCGGGCAATACTGAAATGAAAATATTAGCCTGTGGCATCAGGATTAATCCAACGGAGGCTAAAATTGCCCCAACTAAAAAGAAAGGTTTTCTTCTGCCAAACCTTCCCCATGTCCTGTCACTGTAATGACCAATAATCGGCTGTACTATCAATCCCATTAGGGGAGCAATAATCCAGAACCATGAAAGCTCATGAACGTCGGCACCAAAGATCTGTAGAATTCTGCTGGCGTTTGCATTCTGAAGTGCAAATCCCATTTGTATCCCCAGGAAACCAAAACTCATATTCCAAATTTCCCAGAAACTTAATTTACGCTTTTCCATTATCGTAATTTGTGAAAATTATACGATAAGCGCTTTGCTTATCAAAACTTACTATTATTTCGAAGTAAAAGTAAAAGCTTTGAGCCAGGCTGTAAATATAGAAATATATTTCAGTTTTTTGTTTGATAAAGGCAAATAAGAGCAAACATTTTTTACTACAAGGTTGTAGTAATGAATTAAATAAGAAAAAAGTACCACTAAAATTGAAAATGATCAAGTATAAGACAAATTCAGTTTAAACAGTTGCATCACTATTTTTACGATTGAAAAATTAGTCGGTAGATTCTCTTTTTATAAGATGCGTTTCGATAACCTCTGTTCTGTAATTTTCATTTTCTTCATCATCTTCATGTTCAGCTTCCAGTCTTTCAATAAGCATTTTAGCGGCTTTATTACCCATTTTTTTTCCGCTTTGACTCACAGTTGTAATACTTGGCGTTGAATATTTAGAAATAATACCGTCAGTAAAAGCAATTACAGCCAGATCTTCCGGAACTTTAAGCCCCATTTTGTTTGCTGTTTTAATAATGGTTACGGCAAAAAGCTCATTTACGGCAAAAACAGCATCAAAAGCCCTGTCATGTAAAAGCTGGCTAATCGTAATTTCGCAGGTATCTACGTCTTCAATTTTTATGATTAAATCTTCGTTGAACGGTAGTCCATTGTCCAATAATGCTTTTTCGTAACCATCTGTTCTTAGTTTACCAACGCTTACATAATCAACAGTAGTAACAAGCGCTATTTTTTTTCTTCCGCTGTCAATCAGACTCTGAACTGCTTCGTATGCTGCCGCCTTATCATCAATAATTACTTTATCGCATAATATATCATTGGTGACACGATCAAACATTACAACCGGCATTCCCTGATTGATCACTTCGGTAATATGATGAAAATCGCCTTTAAATTGTGTTTCTTTCGAGAGCGACATGATAAAACCGTCGATGCTTCCGTTGGCCAGCATTTCCATATTTAATACTTCTTTATCAAAAGAATCATCGGATAAACAGATTACAACACTATAGCCGTTTTCATTAGCAACCTGCTCAATTCCGTCAATTACAGTAGAGAAAAAATAATGTACAATTTCCGGAATAATAATACCAATACTTTTGGTTTTTCGGTTTTTTAAACTAAGGGCAATGTTGTTCGGTTTATAGTTGTAAAATTTTGCAAAAGCCTGAACTTTTAACCGGGTTTCTTCACCAATTTCAGGACTGTTTCGCAATGATTTTGAAACAGTTGAAATAGATACATCGAGCTCTTTTGCTATCTGTTTTAGGGTCACTTTTCGCTTCATGATACTAATTTGAAAAAAATGTTATTGACAATAAAGGTATGTTTAATTTCCACAAATCATAATTTTATTCCTAAAAAAACGCAATAATATATAAAGTTTTCAACACTACCACGTTTGCGTAAGCCAATAAAAAATGACTGGCGTTGAGCATGTTAATTAATTCCTAATTTTGAAATTCGAAGTAAAATTAAAAGCTTAACTAACAATCACTAACTCAAACTAATTTAAACAAAAAGTATGAAAACAATTTCGAAAAAGTTGTTATTTTTATTCCTGCTGCTACCGTTTACTATGCTCGCTCAAAGCACTTTAAAAGGTACAGTTGTCGATAAAGCGACAGGACAGCCAATCCCGGGAGTAAATGTAAATGTACAGGGTGCTCCGGGAGGAACATCGACCGGATTTGACGGTAATTTTGAATTATCTAATGTAAAGAACGGAAACAAAATCACGATCTCTTTTATTGGATACAAAACACAAACTGTTGACTATAACGGACAAAAAACTCTAAATATTTTATTAGAAGAAGATACAAATCAGCTTAAAGAGGTAGTTGTACAGGTAGGTTACGGTACTGTTAAGAAAAAAGATGCAACTGGTGCGGTTTCGGTATTATCTGCTGCCCAGCTTAACAAAGGACCGGTTGGATCTGCAGATCAGCTTTTAGTTGGTAGAGCTGCGGGTGTCAGAATCACTTCTGATGGCGGTGCACCAGATTCTAATCCAAACATTAGAATTAGAGGAGGAAGTTCTTTATCAGGAAACAACAGTCCGCTTATAATTATTGATGGTGTGCCAATTGACAACACCAATCCTGCCGGAATTTCTAATCCACTAACCTTAATTAATCCTAATGACGTAGATACATTTGCAATTTTAAAAGACGCTTCTGCAACCGCTATTTACGGATCGAGAGCATCAAATGGTGTTATCATTATTACTACTAAAAAAGGTGTTTCAGGTGCTCCTAAATTCAATTTTTCATCTAATGTAACCATTGGAAAAGTAAACAATCCTGTTGATATGCTAAGCGGAACTGAATTTACTTCTTTCATACAAAAATACCATCCTTCTTATACAAATCTACTGGGGATTCCTGATGGCTCAGGGGCAACTGATATTGCAGGTACTCCACAAATAGAAGGAAGGATATTGTATGATACCAATTGGCAGGATTTGATTTACAGACAATCTATTTCTACAGACAATAACTTCAGTGCCAGAGCGAATTTGTTTGGAAAAATTCCGTTCAGAGCTTCTGTTGGCTATGCAAAAAATGAAGGCGTTGTAAAAACGAATGATTTGGACAGGTACTCTGCTTCTATTAAGCTTTCCCCGTCCCTTTTGGATAATCACTTGAAAATTGATATAAATGCTAAAGGAATTTCGGTTAAGAAAAATGCTATTGATGGAGATGCTGTTATTGGTAACGCTTTGGGTATGGATCCAACAAAACCGGCTTATGACAATAGTGCCAATAATAAATTCGGAGGATATTATCAATTATTAAATACCAATAATTCTTTAAGCGGACAGCAAAATCCTTTGGCTATTATAAACCAAAGATCCCGTCCTGAGGAAGTTCAGAAATTATTAGGAAACATCGAATTAGATTATAAAAT
This sequence comes from Flavobacterium gyeonganense, assembly GCF_029625295.1. Lineage (NCBI taxonomy): Bacteria > Pseudomonadati > Bacteroidota > Flavobacteriia > Flavobacteriales > Flavobacteriaceae > Flavobacterium > Flavobacterium gyeonganense. The sequence goes on from NZ_CP121112.1 coordinate 2,545,357, forward strand.
GCCATTTTTGGAAGCTTTAAGAGCTGTAGCAAATGTAGGTATCGAAGCATCTAAAACTAAAATTGAGGAAACATATACAGATAATTCTATTCAGACTTATCAACTGGATAATTCAACCGCAACAACGCCTCCAACGTATGTTTTTAATCCGGGACTGAATTATTTAGAAAATCAAACCGTAACCAATAAAACATTAGACGCTTACTTTGCTTATACTAAAAATTTAGATGGATTTGTCTCAAGAGTAGATGCTCAGGCAGGGTATTCGTATCAGAACTTTGTAACGGATGGTAATAAAGAAATTTACAGATACAGCACGGTTAATGGTTTAAGAGAATTAACTCCAAACCCGTCTAATCCAAACAATAGATATTTTAACGAAAGAAACTTACAGTCTTTTTTCGGAAGAGCTAATTTTGATTTAGTGAATAAGTATTTATTTACTTTAACTTTAAGAGCTGACGGTTCCTCTTTATTTAAAGAAGACAGCAGATGGGGTTATTTTCCCGCAGCAGGTTTTGCCTGGAGAATCAAGGATGAAACTTTCTTAAAAGATTCTGGAACTTTCAAAGAATTAAAATTAAGATTAGGATATGGTATAACTGGTCAGCAGGATATTACAGGTGTTGCAGGCTCTTATCCTTATAGTCCGTTATTTGGTTCTACGAGTGCTTCAAGTACATATATTCCGGGGGTAAACGGATATTTTGCAAAACCTTATAACGAAGATTTGACCTGGGAAAAAACAACAACTTATAATATAGGAGTTGATTTTGAATTATTTGAAAATAGTATAGTTACGGGTAGCATTGATGCGTATCAAAAATACACAAATGACTTGCTTTCAGTGGTTTCAGCTCCTCCGGGACAGGCATTAACAAATGAATTTGTTTCGAATGTTGGTAAGATGGAAAATAAAGGTGTCGAAGGAAACCTGAACGTTAAAGTAATAAGCAGCAACGATTTCAATTTAGCTGTAAATGGAAACATTGCTTATAACATAGGCGAAATTACGGACTTGAACAATAGAATTACCAATGTTGATAACGCATCTACGATTCCTGTTGGAACAGGTCAAAAGATAGCTTACAACACTGTTGGCGAACAACCTTATTCTGCATGGGTTTTTGAACAAATTTATGATTCGAACAACAAACCAATTCAAAACGCTTTTGTTGATAAAAACGGAGACGGTACTATTGATGATAATGACAGAAGCTATATCGCTTTAAGACCAAACTGGACTTATGGTTTTGGTTTAACGGCTAATTATAAAAAATTCGACCTGTCCACTACTTTCAATGGCCAGATAGGCGGAAAAGTATATAATGCACGAAAACTTCAATCCGGTTATTTAGATAAAGCAATTCCGGTTAACTCTACGAATTTATCTAATATTTTAGACACTGATTATGCTTTTCAGAATATTAACGGTAACATTCCTTTTTCTAATTATTATTTAGAAGATGCAAGTTTTTTACGTTGTCAGAATATTACTCTCGGGTATAATTTTGATACTATATTAAAAGGCACGGTTTTAAGATTATATGCTTCTGCCAATAACTTATTTATCGTAACAGATTACACTGGTGTAGATCCGGAAAACTTTAATGGAATTGATAATAATTTCTATCCACGATCCAGAACGTTCAGTTTGGGTCTGAATTTAGATTTTTAATTAAAAAAAATATACAAATGAATCAATTTAAATTTAAAATAATAGGAGCTGCTTTTGTACTTTTTTTATTCGCTTCCTGTGTGGATGACCTGAATACAGAGCCAAAAGTAGAGTTGACTTTGGATAAGCTTTTAGAGCAGGATCCAAATGCAGTAGACGGTTTGGTTTCTAAAATTTACGGAACTTTCGCTCTTTCAGGACCAGATGGTCCAACATCTACAGATGTAGTTACAAAAGATGCCGGTGAAGCTGCATTTTTAAGAAGTATCATCAATTTGCAGGAGTTCTCTGCCGATGGTATGAAAAACCGTTGGGGGGATGATGGTCTGGATCAGTTGACAACTACAAGTAACTGGAATCCAAACAATAAATTTTTCCGATACTTATATGACAGGGCTTACTATACAATTCCTCAGGCCAGTAATCTGATTAAAATTCTGAAATCAACTTCTGTTGCAATTCCTGAAAAAGAAAACCATATAGCAGAACTTCGTTTTTTAAGAGCACTAGCTTACTATTATGTGATTGATTGTTTTGGTAAAGGAGTTATCACTACTGAAGATGACATTAACACCTCGACGCCTAAAAAAGAATCAACAAGAAAAGAACTTTTTGACTTTGTTGAATCAGAACTAAAAGATATTGAAGGCACCATTACAGCAACCAAATCGTACGGTAAAGCCGATAAACATGTAGTAAGAATGTTGTTGGCAAAATTATATTTAAATGCCGAAGTGTATTCAGGAACTCCAAGATATGATGACGCTTTAACATATACTAAAAAGGTAATTGACGAAGGTGGTTATACAATTGCCCCAAAATTTGTGAGTATTTTTTCTGGGGATAATAATACTTCTCCTGAAATTATCTACACCTTAATTGCGGATGCCGTTGTAAGTCAGGGTTACGGAAATACAACTTATATCGTAAATGGAAATTTAAGCACAGAAACCATGAATCCAAATGATTTTGGATCGACTGATAACTGGGGTGGACACAGAGCAACCAAAGCCTGGTATGGATTGTTTAATAACGGTGACTTAGCCAATTCTCCAGATGACAGAGCAAAACTGTTCTGGACAACCGGACATTCTTATGAAATGAATGACTATAAATTATGGACAGACGGTTATCCTAGTGTAAAATTCAGAAACAAAAACTTTGTTGGCACTTCTAATGCAACCAGTTTTTCTAATACCGATTTCCCTTTATTCAGGCTGGCAGATGCTTACCTGATGTACGCGGAGTGTGTCGTTAGGGGAGCTTCTGGCGGTACCGCTCAAAAAGCTTTGGATTATGTCAATGCGGTGAGAAACAGGTCAAACGCCGGAGCGATTACGCCAGGACAACTTACATTGGATTTTATCTTGGATGAAAGAGCCAGAGAACTGAACCTGGAAGGCCACAGAAGACAAGATTTGATCCGTTTTGGAAAATTTACCGGAGGATCTTATTTATGGCCGTGGAAAGGTGGGGTAAAAAATGGAACTTCGATTCCTGATACTTACAATTTGTATCCTATTCCAACAAGTGCTTTACAGTCAAATTCAAATTTAACCCAAAATCCGGGTTATCCTCAATCTTAAATACGAAAAAGATGAAAAATATAGTAAAAGTAAGCATATTTTCAATGTTGTTTGCTACAATATTGTCCTGTAATCCGGATGACCATATAATGGTAACACCATCAGAGGCGCCTAAATTACTGACACCTGCGGCAGGGTTTAGTATTGTATTGTCGAAAGAAACTGAAAATAACGTTGCAGCAGAAGTAAAATGGGATGCTGCAAAATACACAGGTTCGCAAACTGTGGTAAATTATACCATTGAGATTGCAAAAGCTGGGACTAATTTTGCTAATCCTATCACTGTAACAACTACAACTGAGCTTTCCAAAAGTTTAAAAGTCTCAGAATTAAATCCGGCACTTGTAAATGGAGGTTTTGTTGAAAAACAAGTGAACGACGTAGAGATTCGCATAAAATCTGTGGTAGGAACATCAGGAATACCACAATATTCGAATGTCAATACATTCAAAGCAACTCCGTATCGAGTGCCATTGGCTTCCTCTCATTGGTTAGTTGGTGCAGCAACACCAGGCGGATGGTCATGGGAAGGAGATTCAGAAACTGAATTCCCATTAGTTACTGGAAAAACAAATGTTTATCAGGTAACAGTTGTCCTTAAAAACGGAGAAGCTTTTAGGGAGTTTTTAGGTAACAACTTTACAAATGACGGCAACTGGGATTCCAGCCGTAACTACACTTACTATAGCAGTTTGAGTTTTGCTATTGATTCAGAGTTAGTAAATGCGGGTGATGGAGATGCCAATTTTAAATATACCGGGCCAACAGGATCCAGGGTTTTAACAATTGACAACGCTGCAAAAAAAATAACATTAGACTAATTTTTTAGTCTCAATATTCAAAAGGCTATCTGTAATGGTAGCCTTTTTTTATCATACTAACCAAAACCAACCACTCTTATGAAAAAAATTATACTTTTATTAGTTCTTTTACTGACAATAAGTGTCTTTTCGCAGCAGCAAAACGTAACGTATTCCATAAGTCCTGCTACTTTTGAAGAGACCAATTCTATTACCATTACCATAAACGGAAGCAGCATCAATGAGACCACATGGGGCATTGCCGGGACTCATGAATTGTATATGTGGGCATGGGCTTTTGATATCAATGACACTACTTCAAAGGGAACACCAAATAACGGTTCCTGGACTGCTTCAAGCGCAGCGAGTATGTTTACGTATAATGCCGGAACAGATACTTATACCAAAACCATTACACCTGCTACTTATTACAATGCTACCGGAATTGGGAGAATCGGTTTTTTGATCAAAGCCAAAGACGGAACCGGAGACAAAAAATCGCAGGACATCTTAGCTGAAGTAGGTACTTTTCAGGTTACCCTTACTGCACCTGCAGAAAACAGTTCAGCGATTTTAACATCGGGAGCTACTTTTAATATTACAGCTGCAAATACCAATGGTGTTGCAAGTTATGTGTTAAAATCAAACGGAAACACTCTCAATACAAACGCAAGTACTGCAAGTTATTCCTTTAGCCAAACTAACATTACAGCGAATCAGAGTTATGAAATGCTGGTAACTCAGGGCGCAACAACAATTTCAAAAAAGTTCTCAGTTATTGTAAACCCTAATACCGTTTCAGAAGCTATGCCAGCCGGTTTAGTTGACGGAATCAATTACAACACAGCTGATGCCACAAAAGCAACTTTAGTTCTGGATGCCCCTTTAAAAGATTTTGTTTACGTGGCCGGAAGTTTTAATAACTGGCAGCCTTCATCGGCGTATGCCATGAAAAAAGATCCGGTTTCAGGAAAATTCTGGTTGGAGTTATCTGGTTTGATTTCGGGAGCAAATAATACTTTCCAATATTGGGTGGGAGATGCTACTCCTTTGGCCAATTCACCTTCATTGGTAAAAACAGCTGACCCATATTCTACCTTGGTTTTGTCTCCTTATGATGATCCCTCGATTCCTGCCACCAATTATCCAAACATGCCGGTTTACCCATCAGGACAGCAATTCGAAGTAACGGTTTTAAAAACCGGACAAACGCCATACAACTGGCAGGTAACCAATTTTACAAAACCTGAAAAAGATAAATTAGTCGTTTATGAAGTTTTGGTTCGCGATTTTGATGCCAACAGAAACTATCAAAGCCTGATTGATAGAATTGATTATTTTAAAAATCTGAAAATAAACGCTATTCAATTAATGCCGGTAATGGAATTTGAAGGCAATGAAAGCTGGGGCTACAACACTTCTTTCCACATGGCGCTGGATAAATTCTACGGAACTTCAGACAAATTAAAAGAACTAATCGATTTATGCCACCAAAACGGCATCGCCGTGATTCTGGATGTGGCTTTAAATCACGCTTTCGGAAGAAATCCGATGGTCAGAATGTGGATGAATGATCCTGATGGAGACGGTTTCGGATCACCAACCGCAGAAAACCCTTATTTTAATACTGCTGCCAAACACAGTTACAGTGTTGGAGAAGATTTTAATCACCAGTCCATCAGAACTCAGCATTATGTAAAACGTGTCATCAAACAATGGGTTGAGGAATACAAAATTGATGGTCTGCGTTGGGATTTAACCAAAGGGTTTACTCAAAATTGTACGGCTTCAGATGAAACTTGTACAAATGCCTATCAGCAGGACAGAGTTGATGTTCTAAAATCCTACGCAGATTATTCATGGAGTCTGGATCCTACGCATTATACTATTTTCGAACACTTAGGAACCGATCTGGAAGAACAGCAATGGGCAAATTATAAAATTGCAGAATCGCCAAGCAAAGGAATCATGATGTGGGGTAATCTGAATGGTGCTTATAATGAATTATCCATGGGATACACAGGTAATATTTCAAGAATGACAAGTTCAAGCCGCGGTTTTACTGCAAATCGATTAATAGGTTACGCAGAAAGCCATGACGAAGAGCGACTGATGTATAAAAATATACAATACGGAAATTCATCAAATCCAGCACACAATGTAAAAACATTAAGCACAGCTTTGTCAAGAATGTCAGCAATAGGAGCAGTTTCATTATTGGTTCCGGGACCAAAAATGATTTGGCATTTTGGAGATTTAGGTTGGGATTCATCTATTTTTACTTGTAACAATGGAACTGTAAATGATGCTTCGGCGACGATTTCAGGAGACTGTAAATTAGACACAAAACCACAGCCACAATGGACAGGAAACTGGTTTGGTAATGCCGGGCGAAGCAAAATTTATAACGACTGGTCAAAAATGATCACCATGAAAATTGCGGAACCTGTATTTTCCGGAACAGCAACCATGGCAAATACCAGTTCATTGTATCCGAACATTAAAATTACAAACTCAGCTCTATCTTCAGGACAACTTAAAGATGTGTTGATTTTGGCAAATTTTAATGTTACCACTCAAAACGTTGCTACAGGTTTTTCATATCCGGGAACATGGTATAATCTGCTGGACAACTCTACAATAACTGTTACAGATGTAAACGCTGTAATGAGTATTCCACCAGGAGAATTCAGAATTTACGGGAACAAACAAGCGAGTCTGGCTATTGAAGATTTCGAAAAAGGAAACGCATTGAGTTTGTATCCAAATCCTGTTTCGAATTACTTCACATTGAATTTTGCTGCTGTAAAAGTTGAAGTTTATGCTATTACTGGTCAATTGGTAAAAAGTTTTACACACAATGAAAATGCAGATTTTCAATTTGAGGTAAGCGATTTAAAACCGGGCTTATATATTGTAAAAGCACTTAATGAGAATAATGAAGCAGAAGTAATAAAGTTTATTAAAGAATAAATTTTTGTTTGGTTTGGTAATGCGAAAAGGCTGTCCGTGTGGGCAGCCTTTTGTTTTTTATATGATAGAAATTAATTCTCTTTGTCGTATTCTCCAGTTAAAGAGAAGTAGCCAAAAACCCCAAGCCCCAAAACGATCAATGGAGTCAGAATAAACAGAATGATAATTCCAAATACCAAATCCTCTTGTTGATCCGATAAAAATTTTGGCAGACCAAATTCAAAAATGCAAAAATAGGCAGCAGCAATTGCTAATATGATCCACACAATTCCTAAGGCTCTTTTTATAAAATTCATTTTCAGTAGATTAAAGGTGAGAGTTTTTATTTTTATTATCAATGTAAATCATTCCAATTACAAAACAGATAGAGGCAATCACAATAGGATACCAAAGTCCGTCCAGATAAAAGTCCTGTTTTCCTGCTGCTTTTGAATGAGTAACAAAATAAGTCGAAATTGCAGGAAGCAAACCTCCGAAAATTCCATTTCCAACATGATAAGGCAACGACATGGAAGTATATCGAATTTTAACCGGAAACATTTCGACCAAAAAGGCTGCAATTGGCCCATAGACCATGGTAACAAATATAACCTGTATAAACACTAAGAAAATCAAATTCCACTCATCACTCGAATTAATCATCACAGATGTACTGACCTGAGCCTCTTTTTTAGTCGCAAACACGGTTTTCTTTTCTATTGAAACAGTTCCATCAGTAAACTCTTTATGAGTCGTGTAAACAGAATCTTTTGCATCCGTTAGTTCAACCGTTGTTTTTGTTTTTTCTGTAATTTCGGTTTTAAGAGCTGTATCTGTTGTGGTGTACATTGCCTTATAAATTGGTCTGTACAGCAAAATAGCAAGCAGCATTCCGCCCATCATAATATATTTTCTTCCCACTTTGTCACTCAGCCATCCAAATACAATAAAAAACGGCGTTCCCAGTAAAAGTGCAATTCCCAATAAAGTATCAACCTGCGAAGAATCTATGTTCATCACCGTTTTCATGAAACTCATGGCGTAAAATTGTCCGGTATACCAGACAACGCCCTGTCCCATTGTGGCACCAAATAAAGCAAGCAATACAAACTTTAAATTATAGCGGTTTCCAAAACTTTCTTTTAGCGGACTGGCACTTGTAGTTCCTTCTTTTTTTGCTTTCGCGAATTCAGGAGACTCGTCCATATTTTTTCGGATGAGGTAAGAAACGCCAACCATGACAATCGATACCCAAAACGGAACACGCCATCCCCAGTTATCAAAATTCTCAGCAGAAAGGACTGTTTTTGTTGCCAGGATTACCATCAGTGAAATAAATAATCCAACTGTTGCTGTGGTCTGAATCCATGAGGTCCAATAACCTCGTTGTCCTTTCGGGGCATGTTCTGCAACGTAGGTTGCTGCTCCGCCATATTCTCCGCCTAAAGCAAGTCCTTGGAGCAAACGTAAAATCAAAACCAATAAAGGTGCTAAAAAGCCAATCGTTTCATAACTCGGAATACAGCCTATCAAAAAAGTAGAACCACCCATTAATAACAGGGTAGCCATAAAAGTATATTTACGGCCAATTATATCTCCAAGTCTTCCAAAAAATAAAGCTCCAAAAGGACGAACCACAAATCCTGCTGCAAAAGTCGCTAATGTTGACAGAAATGCTGCGGTAGGATTGTCACTGGGAAAAAATTTGGTTGAAATTACAACGGCTAAACTTCCAAAAATATAAAAATCATACCATTCAATCATAGTTCCCATAGAAGAGGCCGAAATCACTTTCCAAATGCCTTTTGTAGATGTATTACTCATAAAGTGCAAATAATGTAATTGATAATAAATAAATAATTAAAATATTTTTTTACGAATATAAAAGATATTTATTTATTCGACTGATACTTTTTTAACAAAAGCAGATTAATTGTTTATTTTACATTTTTAAGCAATGAGAAAGTTGTGGTAAATGAAAAGAAAATGTTGACCGCAAATGACGCAAAGAACATTAAAGGTTCATAAAAGTTGTAATAAGCATTATAAACCTTATAATGCGCTGCGCGGTTTTAGAATTAATCAGAGGGCTAGAAACATGGAATCTTTTCTTAACTCTATATGTTTAATCACCTTATTTTAGGAGATATTTTTTAAAAACCTTAAAAGCCCTATCTCTTTTTTAATCATTTTAATCAAAAGCAATCCAAAAAACAGTAAAAAACCAAACCCACTCACTAGTATATAAAGATAAAACCCAGCGGAAAAACTTTCTTTAAAAACAGGCAAGAGGAGCGCAAAACCTGCAATGTATATCACATAAACTACCGGTGTAAAAACATAATGAATTTTTTTCTCCATTGATAAAACTGTTCTGCCAGCTTACTGTATTCGATCAAAGAAACATCTGATTTCAGGGTCTTTAATTTTTCCATACTAACCCACTCTAAAATTATACGCAATACAAGCATCGTAATCATAATGCTTAATCCTAAACTAAATAACGTTTGTTTATAAGCACTTGCCCAAACGTAATAAAAGATTAATATCACTGAGGTAACGCTTAAAATTACTCTGGTCCAAAAATGATTGCGTTTAATTTTTTTGGTATATTCCTCTGCTTTTTTAACAATATCAGCGACTGCTGGTTTTGAATCTGGACCGGTTTGCTGGTTCCAAATAGTCTGCAAGTCTTCAAATGTTTTCATTTTGTACGCATTGAGTTAAACTTTTTTTTATTCGATGAATTCTAACGCGAAGTGCTTCCTCGGTTATACCAATTACCTCTGCTATTTCAGAATATTCTACGCTGTCTAAAGTCATTAGAATTATCATTTTATTTGTTTCTTCAAGTTTTTGTATGCACTCATACATTTGTTGAAGTTGTTCTTCTTTTTCATTCGAATACGATTCTGAAACAACCTGAGGCTGAATGTGAGTCCTTATTTCTTTTTTAGAAGATGATTTTCGCAAGTAAAGCAGACAGGTATTTACAGTGATTCTGTAAATCCATGTACTAACACTTGATTCATTACGGAAAGTGTCTAATTTCTCCCATATCTTAATGAAGATTTCCTGAGTCGCATCCGAAGCCAATGCTGTATCTCCACAAAAATAACCTTTACACAAACGAAACACCTTAGGATAATGGCTGTTGTATATGTTGTTAAATTGTTCTTTGATACTCACCTTATTTTATTTCTGATTTTATTTTTTCCATAAACCACTCCGGCTGATCATACATTACAAAATGAGCCGCTTTTTCTGCGTAATAAATTTTAGCGGAAGGTAAATTTTCGTATTGACTCTTATAGGTATTTTGTACGGTATTAATATCTGGATTTGTCGCTGCGAGAATCACTACCGGAATTTTAATTTTAGCAATTTCTTTTCGTAAATCTAAATTAAGCATGTCAATATAACCATAAACATAGGTTTTTCTATCCGCAGTTTTCATCCATTCTGCAATTATTTTTTGCTTTTCTTTATTAAAACACATGTAAGAAACCGACTGGGTATTCATAGCATTGAATGCGTTTGCATCCATAGCAAGGATCATCTTGCTCTGCGGGTTGTCATAAGGAATAATATCTCCTTTGTAATTAGGGATCATTAAAACTGCATTTGCAGGTAATGCATCAACAATAATTGCTTTTTTGAACAAATCAGTTTCTGTAGATGCCAACCATAAACTCAAAGTTCCTCCCAAACTATGACCAATTAATGTGGCTTTCTTTAATTTTTTAGTTTTTACATAATTAATAACCTGATCCTTTATAGTAGACAACCAAGGGTCTTCAATTGGAGGAACATTTCCAAATCCTGCAAAAGTAAAAACGTGGCATTCGTAGTTTTTAGACAATTCGGCTATCGTTTCATTCCATACTTCTCCTGTACAGCCAAAGCCAGGGAATAATAAAACAGGATTACCTTTTCCTTTCACCTCTACCTTAAAGGCAGTTTGAGAAAAAACAGGTCTTGAAACGATAAGCATAAATACGATAATTAAGATTGATTTTGTTTTCATAATGTTTCTTTTTTTTAAAATTTACCTTTTGATGCAGCACTATATTATTTGTTACATCAAAAAATCTACTTTTTTTAAAAAAAACTTTCAATGCTTGATTTTACTGGCTATACGACTAATAAAATTATTCAGATCATAATTTTTGCCTCATTTCTTAACAAACTTCACGACTTATTAATTAGCTTTTCTCATTTTAAATACAAATAAGGACCTAAAGATTCAGCGAATCTGTTCATGCAATAAAATCTGTTTTGAAGATTGTTAATTTCAGCTTGCAAGCCTATTCGCTAATTACATATTTCAATTTTGGAGATTTGCAAATTCAAAGGAAAACAAGATTATTTTTAACGAAAGACAACATGAAGTCTTTCTTGATAAAATTGTTTCTCATATGGGAGAAATATCTGAGAGTACATTTATATAAACAACTTTATAAAAGTTTTTGAATTAAAAGATATTTATCTTTTATATCTATCAAAAGGTCAGACATTGTTTTTTCCAAAACGAATTTTTGAAACACCGGAAGATGAAAATTGGTTTAGAAATGAAGTATTTTTTGAAGATCAAAAACAGATAAAATTTTGTAGAAGTCTTTTTCTTTCAAGCATAAAAAATTCTCCAGTTATTGATTGAGTTATATTATTCTTTAAAATGAAGAAATTCATCTAGTTTGTTTATTTCGAAGAACGAGAAATGACAAGTTTGTGGTTAAAGAATTGCGAAAAAAAACCTTTATCAAAGTTTTAAAATTTGATAAAGGTCTCTCATATCATTTGGAATTTGGTACTTTAAAAAATTGGAATTTATTTCTCCAACAATTCTAAAATCTTATCCACATTAATTTCACTATAATCATTAATATAAAAATCACATGGTGGCAATTGTTCTTTAGTATGGGTACTCAAAACGCCAACTACCTTCATTCCTGCATTGATTGCAGCTGAAACTCCCGAAAAAGAATCCTCAAAAACGACACAATCAGCCGGAGAAAGGCCTACACGCGCTGCTGATTCTAAATATACTTCCGGATCAGGTTTATGATGTTTTACATCTTCACTGGACAACATCGAGTCCATTTTGTCTTTTATCTGTAAAGCGGTTATTATTAAATCCAGGTTAGCACGCGGTGCAGAGGTTGCGACAGCTGTTTTGAATCCGCGAGATTTTAGTTCTTCTAAAAACTTCAGATAATGCGGAATTGTTTCTACTTTGTCTTTATATATTTCACGGAAGATAGCTTCTTTTTCAAATTCAAGACTGGCTAATTCTTCTCCCGCAACGGTACGTTTGAAGAAATGTGTCATGATGTATCCGTTATGTTTTCCGTACATATGTTCTTCAAATTCTTCCTGTGTATATTGAATTTGGTATTTATCGAAAAAGGCTTCGAAGGCGACTACATGATGTGGATTAGTGTGGCATATCACGCCATCCATATCAAAAATTACACATTGCTGGCTCATACATTTATTTTGTGTTTAACAGCTGCAAGATAGGTTTTTCTACAGAGATGCACGGAGGTTTTTCTTGGAGATATGTGAAGTTTTTTTTGAATCTCGCAAATTCGCAGAGTCTCAAAGTTTTTTTTCTCACAGATTTAAAAAAAGATGTAAGCAGATGCAGGAGATTTTTATTTCTAAAATTAAGTCTGCTAAAATTTGCATAATCTGCGTGAAAATATTTTAAAATTCACTTGTTTCTTCTTCTATGATAGCTATCTGGGTTACGGGATTAATCTGCGAGGTGATTTTGATTTAGAACAAAGAATCGAACTAAAAACAAAAAAGCCTTTCCGTTAAGAAAGGCTTCTCCAATATTGCGGTCTGGACGGGACTCGAACCCGCGACCCCATGCGTGACAGGCATGTATTCTAACCAACTGAACTACCAAACCTACTGCGCTATTACCCTGCAAAAATACAATAGAACTTTGATTTTACAAGGTTTTTTGTGTTTTTTAAACAAATAAAAAGCGTTAAAATTTTAATCAGTTGATTTCTATTGTAGTAGAAAGATGAAAAAGTAATTTGTAATCCGATAAGACAGTGCTAATGTAATAGGTAATCTGCTTTTAACTGTGTTATTAGTTAGTTTATATCTTTTGTAGATAAAGGATAAAAGTTAGCACGAAAATTATAAAAACAAAAAACCCGAATATTGCTATTCGGGTTTTGTGGTACCTCCAGGGATCGAACCAGGGACACATGGATTTTCAGTCCATTGCTCTACCATCTGAGCTAAGGTACCTTGCTTATTAATTCACTTTGTTTCTGTTTCCGTTTGTTTCTGTGAACGTGTTTGCGGGTGCAAAGATAGAATCATTTTTCGTTTATCCAAAACATTTTTTTAAAAAAATCAATTCGTACCTTCGCTGAGGTAAATAAATAAATATGGTTTTAACAGTTGATGTTGGTAATACCCGAATTAAAGCTGCTGTCTTTGAGGGAAGTACTGTTCTTGGTAGTTTTGTTTTTGAGAAAGACCAGCTTGAAAAAGAAATTAAAAAAATTTTAAAAAAATTTCAAAACTGCTCAGATTTGGTAGTGGCATCAGTCGGAAATATCGAAAAACAGTCTTTTCTGGCTTTCGAAAAACAGCTTGCCATTCATTTTTTGACGCACGAAGATCCATTCCCTTTCATAAATAAATATGCAACACCAAAAACCTTAGGGATAGACAGGATGGTTTTAGCCGCCGGTGCAACTTTGCAGTTCCCAAAACAAAACAGATTGGTTATTGATGCCGGCACTTGTATTACCTATGATTTTATCGACGAATCGGATCATTATTGGGGCGGTGCCATTTCGCCCGGCTTACGATTACGGTATGAAGCATTGCATAATTATACTGCAAGACTGCCTTTGCTGTCTTTAGAAGTTCCGGAATCCTATATCGGTAATACTACTGCACAGGCGATACATTCAGGTGTTGTAAATGGTTTCGTCTATGAGATTGACGGTTTTATCGATGAATATCGTACAAATTTTCCAAATTTTATAATAATTTTAACGGGAGGCGATACAGATTTTTTGGCTAAACGATTAAAAAATACCATATTTGCCAATTCAAATTTCTTGCTTGAGAGTTTGAACCAAACATTTCAATATAAAATCAACAATGATTAAAAAAATTATACTAAGCGCTTGTTTGCTTATCTCGTTCGTTTCATTCGCTCAGCAAGGTACTGCCTCACCATATTCTTTTTACGGAATTGGTGATGTGAAATTTAAGGGAACCATAGAAAACAGGTCGATGGCAGGTGTTTCAGTAGAGCAGGACAGTATACATCTGAATGTGGAAAACCCAGCAAGTTATGCCAGTCTTATACAAACAACTTTTACTGTTGGTGGGACTTATGGGACTTCAAAATTAAAATCTGAAAATGCGCAGGCCAGCACTACAAGATCGACTTTTGATTATTTACTTTTAGGGATACCAATGGGAAAATTTGGCGTTGGATTTGGATTGATCCCGGTTTCATCAGTTGGATATAAAATCAGGAATGATCAGTCTGATGACATCAATGGAAAAAGCAGTCAATATGAAGGAAAAGGTGGTGTGAACAAAGTTTTTTTAGCATTAGCCTATAAAATAAAGCCAAATTGGAATATAGGTGCTGATATGCAATATAATTTTGGAAAGATCGAAACAACTGGTATTAAAGCTATTACAGGAGTTGAAAGTGGTACAAGAGAAATTAATACTTCAACATTATCCGGGACTAATTTCAATATTGGTACAATGTATCAGACTAAGATTTATAAAAAAACGGAGTTGTTTACGAGTTTAGCCTATACATTTGGAAGTAATTTGAATTCAGAAACTGAAAGAACCATTCAGGTAGATGGAGATGCTGCAATAGTGACAGATACGCCTGATAGTGTTTTAAAAATGTCGAATAAAGTAACTATAGGTGCAGGTATTGGAGAAGCAAGAAAATGGCTGGTAGGGAGTTCATTAGCTTTTCAGGGTGCTGGAGATTTTAAGAATTCTTACAATACTACTGACAATGTACGTTATGAAAAATATACTAAATATGCTATCGGGGGGTATTATCTTCCAAATTATACCTCATTCACAAGTTATTTTAGCAGGATAACGTACAGGGCAGGTTTTAAATATGAAAAAATTGGTCTTGTAGTTAATAATGAATCTATAAAAGATGTTGGTGTTTCAGTAGGAGCGGGCTTTCCTATTACAGGAAGTTTTTCCAGTGTCAATTTTGGAATTGAATATGGTAAAAAAGGAACGGTTTCTGCAAATTTAGTTCAGGAAAATTATATAAATTTCAGCCTTAGTTTCTCTTTCAATGACAAATGGTTTGTGAAAAATAAATTCAACTAATGTGTAAACTTATGTTTTCATAAGCTCAATACAATTTACTACATTTGGCGAATGAATTTACCAAAAAGATATACTATTATAACCGTTGTCACAGTTTTTACTGTGACACTGTTTTTTGGGTGTGAAAGTAATTTTAAAGAAGTCCAGAAAATTAATTATTCAGAATTTTTTCCGGCTACAGATGCTGATACAATCAATATAAAATATACAGATTCAGGGCGCATCACCGGCGTTCTCAAAAGTCGCAAAATGCTGGATTATGCAAGCGTTGATTTTCCTTTTACAGAATTTCCTAAAGGAATTGATGTTACATTATATGATAAAAAACAAAAGCGCACTTTTATTTTAGCTAATTATGCTGTTTCATATAAAGAGACAGGAATAATTGATTTACAGGGAAAAGTAAAAATTACTTCTGAAGCCGGGCAGGTACTTGAAACAGAGCAATTGTATTTTGATCAGAAAAATGAATGGTTTTATACGGAAAGAAAATTTAAACTGACAGATGCAAAAGGAGTCTCGTATGGTCAGGGAATCGATTTTAGCAAGGATTTTAAAGTGATAAATTCACAAAGAGTAAGCGGGGAAATTGAAGCCGACGAAGATTAAAATATAGATTATGAATTATTTAAAATATACACAATACGTTTACTTGTTAATTGCAGTTGCTTTTATTTATGATGGCATTACTAAGCTTAGTGAGCCTGAGGGGACTTACTGGCTAAGTTTCTTAATTGCTGGCGTGAGCGTGTTTATGTTTTTCTTCAGAAGAAAATTTTCTAAGAAATTCGATGATCATTATAAAAAAAAGTAGAGAATGGAAATTAGTATTATAATACTATGTTTAATACTATCAGCCTTTTTTTCGGGAATGGAAATAGCTTTTGTTTCCTCTAATAAGATTTATCTAGAGATAGAAAAAAAACAGGATAATTTTATTTCCCGAATATTAACGAAACTTACCGAAAAACCATCTAAGTTTATTGCAGCAATGCTTATTGGCAATAATGTAGCGTTGGTTGTTTATGGTTTTTTTACCGCAGATTTGATTCTGAAATGCATCACAAATTTAGGATATCAGTTTTCTGGTTACACAAATTTGTTTCTTCTCACTTTAATAGCTACGTTTATTATTCTAATTACTGCGGAGTTTTTTCCAAAGGTTTTTTTTCAGATTTATGCTAATTCCTTAATTCGGATTTTTGCTGTTCCTGCTTATATTTTTTATCGGTTATTCTATTATGTCTCCACTTTTTTTATCTGGATTTCAGATTTAATTCTAAGAAAATTTTTTAAGACTGAAGGCGATCAGGTACAGCTGTTTTTTAGTAAAACGGAACTCGGGAATTATATTACTGAGCAGATGAATGCTGTTGAAGACAATGAAGAAGTAGATTCTGAAATTCAGATTTTCCAAAACGCATTAGAATTTTCAGGTTTGAAAGCGCGTGATATAATGACTCCCAGAACAGAAATTGCGGACATTGATTTATTCGATAGTGTGTCCGATCTCAAGGCGTTATTTATAGAAACAGGCTATTCTAAGATTATTGTAAGTCAAAATTCTCTTGATGATATTGTAGGTTATGTGCATTCTTTCGATTTGTTTAAGAAACCAAAATCAATAAAATCAGTTTTAATGGCAGTTGAGTTTGTGCCTGAAACAATTTTGATAAAAGATGCCTTAAGCCTGCTTATCAAAAAAAGAAAAAATGTTGCTGTTGTTTTAGATGAATATGGAGGGACTTCAGGCATTATTACCATTGAAGATATTGTTGAGGAACTTTTTGGCGAAATTGAAGATGAACATGATCTGGATGAAGAATTGATAGAAGAGGAATTAGAGGGAGGGAAATATCTTTTTTCTGCCAGGCTTGATGTGGCTTATCTTAATGAAACATACAAATTAGAAATTCCCGAAAGTGATTCTTATGGGACTTTAGGAGGGTTTATTGTAGATTTTGCGAAGGATATTCCTGAAAAAGGCGAAAAAATCAGCATTGGAAACTATTTCTTCGTGATAGAAGAATGTTCTAACAAGAAAATCGAATTAGTAAAAATGACTGTAAAAGAATAATTATTTTAAGAATTTTAAAAAAAGTCGAAAATAAAACACTAGTTGTATTGTTATTAACCAGATAATTGTATTTTCGCAAACTGAATATAAAATTAACGATAATAAAAATGGCAGTTTTAGCAAAAATTAGACAGCGTTCCGCATTATTGATAGGAGTTATTGCACTTGCATTATTTGCATTTATAATACAGGATCTTTTCAATAGCGGTACTTTTGGTCAAAGTTCAAAAGATGTTGGAAGCATCGATGGAAAGGATATTTCATTTGAAGACTTTAGAGTTAAAGTTAGTAATGTTGAAAAAAGTGGACAAGGGATTACTTCTACTGAAGCTGCAAACAGAGTATGGGATCAGGAAGTTTCAATCGCTTTATTGTCAGCCCAATTTGATAAATTAGGATTGAGAGTAGGAGAGAAACACCTTTTGGAAGTTTTAAAATCGGATCCTAATATTGGTAAAAATCCAATATTCCTGAATGCTGCAGGTATGTTTGATATTGCAAAATTCAAAGAATACTTTAAAGCAAATCCTGAAGCAGCTCAGTTTATTACTGAAAAAGAAAAAGATGCTACCTTAAATGCGAAATTCCAAATCTACAATACACTTGTAAAATCAGGTCTTTATACTACAGCAAGCGAAGGAAAGCTGAAATATGAAATGGAAGCTAATAAAGTAGATTTTTCATATGCTGCTGCCTTATATTCTTCTATTAAAGATAGTGAAGTAAAAATTTCTGACTCAGAGATTGTGGATTACATGAAGAAAAACGAGAAAAAATTTAAAGCAGATGCTACTCGTGAAATTCAGTATGTATTAGTAGAAGATAAACCTTCTAAAGAAGATGAAGCTGAAATTAAAGCTAAAATTACATCATTATTAAACGGAAGAGTAGAGTACAATGCTAAAACTGGTAAAAATGATACATTACCTGGATTTAGAAATGCTAAAAACATTGCTGAATTTGTAAATGCTAATTCAGACGTGCCTTACGATTCAACGTATATCGCTAAAAATTCTTTACCTGCAGTTGACGCTGATAAATTATTCAGTTTAGCTCCAGGTCAGATTTATGGACCATATGTTTTTGGAAAATACTATGCTATTTCTAAATCTTTAGGATTTAAAGCAGGTGTTAACGCAAAAGCAAGTCATATCTTAATTGGATATGAAGGATCTCAGACTCCAAACCAGAAAGAAAAGAGAACAAAAGAAGAAGCTAAAGCTAAAGCTGAAGATATTTTAAAACAAGTTCAGGCTAATCCTGATAGTTTTATGATGCTTGCTTTTACAAGCTCTGATGACTCATCTGCACAGCAAGGTGGTGATTTAGGATATTTTGGTCCAAACCAGATGGTAAAACCATTTAATGATTTTGTATTCAGTAACGGAATTGGAAAAGTTGGTTTGGTTGAAACTCCTTTCGGATTCCACGTTATCAAAATTACAGATAAACAAGACGGAATTCGTTTAGCTACAATTGCTCAAAAAATTCAGCCTTCTGAAGCAACATCTGATAAAGTATTTACACTGGCAACTAAATTTGAAATGGATGCTGCTGATAAAGATTTTAATGCTACTGCTAAACAATTAGGATTAAAAGTTGAAGCTCCTGTAACGGCTAAAGCTATGGATGAATCTTTTGGGCCATTAGGAAACCAGCGTGCTATTGTAAGATGGGCATTTGATAAAGAAACAAAAGAAGGAGATGTTAAACGTTTTGAAATAGCAAATATTGGCCACGTAATTGCACAATACAAAAGCGAAAACAAATCAGGTTTAGTATCTGTTACACTGGCAAGACCTTATGTAGAGCCAATCCTTAAAAACAAGAAAAAAGCAGAAATCTTAAAAGCTAAAATGACAGGTTCAAGTATTGAAGCTATCGCTAAGAGTGCAGGAGTAAAAGTGCAACAAGCAACAAATGTTACTTTAGATAATCCGGTATTGCCTGGAGGTGTGGGTCAGGAGCCTAAAGTAGTAGGTAATGCATTTGCATTAGCTGCTAATAAAGTATCTGCTCCAATTGAAGGAAATACAGGTGTATATGTTGTGAAAAATATTAAAACAATTAAAGCACCAGCATTGCCAAATCATGCTGAGTATGTATCTAAGGTGAAAGCTCAAAGCGCATCTGATGCAAGCAGAATTTTACTAGCTTTAAAAAATAACGCTAAAATCGAAGACAACAGATTGCAGTTTAATTACTAATAGTAATAAAAACAAAGAAAAACCCGAAATGTATTAATACATTTCGGGTTTTTCTTTGTTTTAAAACTACTTTGTAAGATTTTATTGTAGTATTTAAAAGTGTTTTTCTAATGTTATATAGAGGTAATAGAAATATGATTTAAAAAATTTGGGATATTCAAATTATTGCATTTAATTTGTCAGAATTTTTGTTTTAACAAAAGTAAATTACGAGAAATATGATAGATAATTATATTAATAATCAGATATTTAATTTGTTTTATGTTTAAGTTTTTTAGAAAAAAAGCTAAAGTGTATTCCAAAATTGAAAATCATATTTTTGGAATCATAACAGAACTTTTAAAAGTTAGCAGTACTGACATAAATGTTGACGAATTAGGAGGTAAATACTACTTAAGTAATGAAGAACAACATTTTAAAGTTACTATTCTAAGTAACGATTATGTTATCAGGCTAACCAATACCCGGGATTCTGTTGCTGAGAAATATGACAAAGTTTTTGTAGAAGATGTTTTAAGGGCTGTAAAGGAAGAAAAACACCGCAGAATGGAGCTTGTATATGATTCTATTACGAACAGTATAGAAAAAATGGCAGAACGTTTACACAACACTCTCATTGAATCTAATGAACAGGAGAGTCAAAAAGTTCGGCAGCTTAAAACAAAAATTACAAAAGAAAACGATAAAAAGGTAAATTATTAATACAGTTATTACAATATCATTTCGTCATAAGTAAGGATAGTTTCATAACCTCTAGAGTTAAAATAAGCTTTGGGATTTTCTTTAGAAACGACCATCACAAAATCACCGCCCCAGGCACCAAGACTTTTAACTACTCCGTTAAAATCGGGAAAAGTTTTTTCTTTAATAGTCTGCACTTCTAGTATATCACTCAAATGTATTTCGTGATTTTCCAATGCATGAGCAAATTCTCTTATTGTTTTTGCTTCGATGACTGCATTTGTAATTCTGTTATTGTCGATTATATTTTTGGCTAAATGATTGTTTTTATTATTGTAGTACGCGTTAATGGCTCTTTTACTGCTTTGTTTTTTATTTAGATAAACAAAATAGATGTTTTGAGTATAATCAGGATAAAAGTTTATGGGTTCTACAATTGGTAAGTTGTTTTCCAGGTGATAGATAATAGGTGTGTCATTTTGTGCACAGGCAATATCATAGCCGCTGCCTCCAAAACTATTTTTAAGCAAAGTAAAAGCATCAATTTGTGTCCACTGCGCAATATTGTTTAATAAGGTAGAAGATGTACCAAGTCCCCAGTTTTTTGGAAAGGTAAGTTCTGTAGTGACTTTGTATCCGTTGGCATTCTCTATGAAAACAGGATTTAAAAGATAGGCTTCGTGTAAAATAGTAACCAACGTTGTTTTTACAGATTCAGTTGCTGCATTTATATTATTAATTATTTCATCGAACGAAATAATATCTTCAAACCAGATTTTTCCGTCAACATTGTAACTTTTCCATTGAATTTTCTTGTCTGAGCTATTTTCTATAATCAGGTTTTGACCAAATTTTGTGGGCAATGCCAAAGCTTTTGCCCCGTCAAGAACTAAATATTCTCCTGTAATTAAAAGTTTTCCGTTGCTGTAAAAGGTTGTTTTCATTCTGTGTTTTTTAGCCCCGATAGTAGTGTAAATCCTTTTGTGCCGGGGTTCGGCGCAAAAGATTGAAACGAATAGCGGGAATAGCTTCTATTACTTTCGTAAATTTTCAATAAATTCTACTACAGCACTATGAGATATGGCAGTTTTTTTAAAATGTGCCTTAATTAAATGACGCTCTTCTTCAGTGGCTTCAAATTGGTTAATTATATTATTAAGGTGCATTTTCATATGGCCTTCCTGAATGCCGGTTGTAGTAAGGGAACGCAAAGCAGCAAAATTTTGCGCCAAACCTGCTACGGCAACAATCTCCATTAATTCTTTGGAAGAGGGCTTCTGCAAAATTTCTAAACACAATTTTACTAATGGATGTAATGAAGTCAATCCGCCAACTGTTCCCAGAGCCAGAGGAATTTCGAGCCAGAAAGTAAAAATTCCTTTTTCTATTTTAGCGTGGGATAAACTTGAATATTGTCCATTTTTTGAAGCATACGCATGAACAGCAGCTTCAACTGCCCTGAAGTCATTTCCTGTTGCCAAAACTACAGCATCGACACCATTCATAATACCTTTATTATGTGTTACGGCTCTGAACGGCTCTGCTTCGGCGATTTGTACAGCCTGTACAAAACGTTCGGCAAAATCCCGTGGATTGCTAATATGTTTTTCTGTTAAATCTTCGACCGGACAGGAAACCTCTGCTCTCACAATACAGTTTGGGACATAATTGGACAAAATACTCATAATAACCCTAACATCCATATCTGCGTTTTGAGCTTCTTCTTTTAGAGTAGTGGCAAATTGTTCCAGACAAGAGTTGATAAAATTTGCTCCCATGCTGTCTTTCGTTTCAAAAGTGGCGTGTAGCTGAAAATAATTCTCAAGCAAATTTCTCTTGTCTTTTAATTGGATATCCAGAATTCCCCCGCCACGCTGCTGCATGTTTTTAGTAATGCTTTGGGTGTCAGAAAAGAATTTTGGCTTTATTTGGTTAAATAATTCTTCTAGTTTTTGAGCATCTCCGCTAAAAGTAAAATGAACCTGTCCAATTTTTTCAGTATCGATTACCGTTGCTTTGAAGCCGCCACGTGTTGCCCAGTATTTTGCAGATTTTGATGCCGCAGCAACAACAGAACTTTCTTCAATTGCCATTGGAATCGTTTTGTATTTGCCATTAATCAGAAAATTTGGGGCAACTCCAAGCGGAATGTATAAATTTGTAATGGTGTTTTCAATAAATTCATCATGCAGCTGTTGAAGCTTTTCATCTGAATTCCAGTAATTTCTTATTATATTTTGTGCCTCTTCAGGATTTGAAAAAAATTCTTTTGCAATCCAGTTAATTTTTTCTTTTTTGGATAATTTAGAAAATCCGGCAACAGCGTTATTCATTCTCAGTATATTAAGTAGTATATAGGAGCAAAGATACCATTTTAAGACTTTTATTTGAAATGTTTTTTAAAATGTGAAATAAGTCCAAACTTTATTTTTTTAACATTTAACAATTAAAATGTGTATTATGTTCGTTTTTTTTACTAAAATTGGGCTCTTTTTATATTTAAATACTACTAGATGAATTCAGGTAAAATTACTGTAATGCTTTTATTTTTAATTGCTGCCGCTTTTGGACAACAAAAAATAACTATAGAAAATATTTACAGTGGAGCTTTTCGGGCCAAAGGGATGGACGAATTGCAGTCTTTAAAAAAATCAGATCAATATACGGTTTTAAATGTTGATCAGGCGAGCAGAAGTATGCAGATTGATTTATATGATTTTGCCACTCTTAAAAAAGTATCCAATTTAATAGATACAAAAAATCATACTGAACTTGCAGACGGAATTGACAGCTATACATTTGATGCTTCTGAAAAAAAGATTTTAATTGCCTGTAATTCCAATCAGATATTTCGTCATTCATTTACAGCAGATTATTTTTTATATGATATCGCTTCTAAATCTTTAACGAAACTTTTCGACTTTCAGATTCAGGAACCCACTTTTTCGCCGGATGGTACTAAAATTGCTTATGCTAAAGAAAATAATCTTTATGTATATGATGTAGCTTCAAAAAAATCGACAGCAATTACTACTGATGGCATGAAAAACAAAATTATAAACGGTATTACGGATTGGGTTTATGAAGAAGAGTTTGCTTTTGTCCGGGCGTTTGACTGGAGTAAAGACAGTAAAAAAGTAGCCTACATTCGTTTTGATGAAAGTCAGGTTCCGGAATTTTCGATGTCTATGTTTCATAAAGATTTATATCCAACAATCGAAACATTTAAATATCCTAAGGCAGGAGAAAAAAATTCAGAAGTTTCTTTGCATATTTTTGATATAGCCGCAAATGGCACTAAGAAAGTTGATTTAACAAAGTATAATGATTTTTACATCGCAAGGCTGCAATGGACAAATGATAACAATGTTTTATCAGCTCAGGTTTTAAACCGACACCAGGATAATCTTGATTTGCTATTTATTGATGGAAACACAGCTGCCGCAAAAGTAGTTCTAAATGAAAAAGACAAGGCTTATGTTGATGTTACAGATAATTTGACATTCTTAAAAGATAATGGTTTTATCTGGACCAGCGAAAAAGACGGATTTAATCATATTTATGTTTATGATAAAGCCGGGAAACTTAAAAATCAGGTTACAAAAGGAAACTGGGAAGTTACTTCATACTACGGTTTCGATGAAAAAACAAAAACTATTTTCTACCAGTCTACAGAAAATGGTTCTATCAACAGAGCCGTTTATCGTATTTCATTAGATGGAAAAAATAAAATTGCTCTTGCTGCTAAAACAGGTACAAGTGCAGCGACTTTCAGTCCAAATTTCCAATATTTTATTACTACTTTTTCAAGTAATTTACAGCCTACAACTTATACTTTAAATGAAGCGAAAACCGGAAAAGAAATTCAGGTAATTGAAGATAATAAGGTTCTGGCTGCTAAATTGGAAGCTTACAATCTGCCCAAAAAAGAATTCTTTGTTTTAAAAACAGCTAAAGGAAATGAATTAAATGCCTGGATTTTAAAACCAAAAGATTTTGATCCTTCTAAAAAATATCCTGTTTTTATGTACCAATATTCTGGTCCTGGATCTCAACAGGTAAATAATGACTGGAACAATACTGATGATTACTGGTTTCTTTCGCTTACACAGCAAGGTTATATTGTAGCTTGTGTTGATGGAAGAGGGACAGGTTTTAAAGGTGCTGATTTTAAAAAAGTAACACAAAAAGAATTAGGGAAATTTGAGGTAGAAGATCAAATTGATGCTGCGAAAGTAATAGGTGCTTATCCATATGTAGATGCTTCGAGAATTGGAATTTTTGGATGGAGTTATGGCGGGTTTATGGCTTCAAACTGTATTTTTCAGGGAGCCGATGTTTTCAAAATGGCAATCGCCGTTGCTCCGGTAACCAACTGGCGTTTTTATGACAGCGTTTATACCGAAAGATATATGCAGACACCCCAGGAAAATGCAAGCGGATATGATAATAATTCTCCAATCAACCACGTAAATAAATTAAAAGGAAAATTCCTTTTGATTCACGGTTCTGGTGATGATAACGTTCATGTGCAAAATTCAATGCAAATGATGGAAGCGTTAATTCAGGCAAATAAGCAATTCGATTCTCAGATATATCCGGACAAAAATCATGGTATTTATGGCGGAAAAACCAGAATTCAGCTTTATAATAAAATGACTAACTTTATTAAAGAAAATTTATAATAGATCGCTTTATGGCAAATAACTCAATAAAAAAGGAAGAATTTTTTGGACATCCAAAGGCGCTTTTTATATTATTTTTTACAGAAATGTGGGAACGTTTTTCATTTTATGGAATGAAGGCTTTGTTGATTTTTTATCTGACACGTTACCATCTTTTTACTGATGTAAACGGGAATCTGTTAATTGGAAGTTATGCAGCACTTGTATATGCTGTCCCTGTAATTGGAGGTTTTATTGCGGACCGGTATTTAGGTTTTCGTAAGGCTATTGTTTTTGGAGGAATAATGTTGGTATTAGGACATCTTGGAATGGCTTATGAGGGTAATGCTGCTACACAATCAGTTACAGGAGAAATTACAAGAGACGATGTGGCATTACAGATATTTTATTTCTCACTGTCTCTTATAATTGTTGGTGTCGGTTTTCTTAAAGCGAATATATCTTCATTGGTAGGAGAACTTTATGAAGTAGGTGATAAAAGAAGAGATTCAGGATTTACTTTGTTTTATATGGGGATAAATCTGGGTTCTTTCTTAGCTACTTTAATTTGTGTATGGCTTGGAGAAAAATATGGGTGGAGTTACGGATTTGGTGCTGCTGGTGTAGGGATGTTTTTCGGTTTGTTGACTTTTATTTCAGGAAGGAAATTGTTGAAAGGAAAAGGAGAATCAAAAGTACCGGAATTATTAGAAAAGAAATCCTTTGGATTAAAAAACGAATGGATTATTTATGCTGTGAGCGTTTTATCAGCATTAGTTTTTTGGCAAATGGTACAACGACATGAAGTTGTCTCATATTCTTTAATGATTGCCGGGGCTGCTTCGTTTGTTTATATTGTTTATTATAGCATTACACAATTAGATAAAAAAGCCAGGGAACAATTGATCGCTTTGACAATTTTGATTGTTTTTACAGTGATTTTCTGGGCACTGTTTGAACAGGCTTACACATCATTAAATTTATTTGCAGACAGGATTTTGGATAGAGACTTTTTTGAGCACACTATTTCTGCAGGACAGTTTTTAAGTTTTAATGCCTTGTTTATTATATTATTAGCTCCTGTTTTTGCATGGTTATGGGTAAAACTTGGAAAATATAATCCAAATACAGCAGTGAAATTTTCTATGGCATTACTACTGGTGGGATTAGGTTTTGGTTCTTTGGTTTTAGGGATTAGTTTATCCGGACTCGGAAAAGTAGCTATGATTTGGTTAATACTTACTTACTTTTTGCATACTTGTGGTGAATTATGTTTGTCTCCAGTTGGACTTTCTGCTGTTACAAAATTATCTCCGGCAAAAATTGTAGGGTTCATGATGGGAGTCTGGTTCTTAGCAACTGCCAGTTCAGAATTTATTGCCTCTATTTTGGCAAATATTGCTTCAGTTGATACGTCTAATGGTACAGCTCCTGACTTAAATCTGGCCAAACAGAGTTATCTGGTGCTTTTTGAATATCTTTTTTACACAGGGTTAGGTTTCGGAATTGCTTTATTAGCACTTTCTCCACTAATTAAAAAGTTAATGCACGGAGTTGATAAGGAATTAAATAATTAATTAAATGAGTCAGAACAATACAGATCAATTTTTTAAAAGTACCGTTTTAGGACATCCTGCGGGTTTATTCGTTTTATTTTTTACAGAGATGTGGGAACGTTTTTCGTTTTACGGAATGCGCTCATTACTGATCTTATTTTTAACCACTTCGTTTATTGATGGCGGTTGGGCATGGACTCGTGAAAATGCTTCTGCTCTTTTTGGTTCATATGTAGGATTAGTTTATCTGTCTACCATGCTTGGAGGATATTTCGCAGATAAAGTAATAGGTTTTCGATGGGCCGTAGTCGTAGGAGCAGTACTAATGACCTTAGGACATGCTTCGATGGCTGTTGAAACTGAATTTTCAATTTATCTGGGATTAGTATTACTTGTTTTTGGGAATGGTTTTTTTAAACCAAATATGACTTCAATAGTTTCAGAAATGTATAAAGACCGTCCTGAAAAGAAAGACGGAGCGTATACATTATTTTATATGGGTGTAAATGCAGGTGCCTTTTTTGGAATTTTGCTTTGTGGATATCTGGGAGAAAAAGTGGGTTGGAGTTATGGTTTCGGACTGGCGGGGATATTTATGTTCTTTGGAATGCTTCAGTTTTGGCTTTCTCAAAATATTTTTGGAGATATTGGCTTAAAACCAAGCAAAGAAAGTAAGGCAAAAGCTGAAGCTTTGGATACAGATAAAAGAAATCCTTTTTCGCCATTACAATTAGCAGCAATAGCCTTCTCTTCAATTGTAGCTTTATTATGGCTTGTAAGTGATCCTGCAGCAAAAATATCAGGAGGTAAAATAAACATTTTTTCTTTTTTGGGTGATAACGGAAATTCAATTGCGATACTTTCTGCCTTAATTGTTTTTATCTTCTTGCTGGTTTACAGATTTACTCAATATTCTAAAATTACGAAGGAAAAATTGATAGCAGTTACTTTCTTTGCTTTTCTGACTATTTTCTTTTGGGCAATTTTTGAACAATCTCCAAACAGTTTGACCATTTTTGCCAGTGATTACACAGACCGTGTTTTGGTTGGCAACTGGAGCGTTATATTTTTAGTTGTGAATTCATTAATAACGGTTTTGCCTTTGATGATTATAACCTGGGTTCTGATTTTATTGTTTAAGCAGACTTTTAAATTATATGCTATCGCTAATATTATTTTGAGTATTAGTTTTGTAATCATTTGGGCAATAGCAATCTGGATGCTAGTTAAAGATTATTACACAGCTGGATTTCTGACATTATCAGATGAGACATTACTGGCGTTAAAAATTGATAAGGTAACAGTTCCCTTAACAGAAGTTCCTGCAACTTGGTTTTCAACTCTAAACTCGCTATTTATTATTTCATTAGCACCATTATTTTCTAAATGGTGGGAGAGTAAATACAACCCTTCAGCGAATTTAAAATATGGAATCGGAATGGGTTTACTGGCATTAGGAATGGCTTGTGTTGCATTTGGTGCCAATGGTATAGAACCGGGTGCAAAAACGGCTTCAGTAAGTATGATTTGGCTGATTCTGGTTTATCTTTTTCACACTATGGGAGAGCTTTGCATTTCTCCTGTAGGGCTGTCATATGTGAGTAAATTGGTTCCTGCCCGTATGATTGCTTTTATGTTTGGTGTTTGGTATTTAGCAGTAGCGATAGGTATGAAAGGTGCCGGTATGTTCGGAGAGAATATTGATAAAATAGCCAATGAGCATGGATTAAGTTATTTCTTTTGGATGCTCACTATTATATCAATTTTGGTTGCTTTATTTTCAATTTTAATGACTCCTGTGATTAAGAAATTAATGCATGGTGTGCGATAACCAAGTTTATTATTTTGTTTAAATTTGAAAAAAATTAAAAACCAAATGAGAAAAATATTTATACTAGCTTTCTTTATAATAGGATCTCTTGCTTTACAAGCTCAGGATTTAAACTGGCACACAGATGTTAGGGAAGCAATAGCAATCAGCAATAAAGAAAAAAACCTTTGATGATGTTTTTTACGGGAAGTGACTGGTGTGGCTGGTGTATCCGTTTGCAAAATGAAGTGCTGAAAACACCCGAATTTCAAAAATGGGCGAAGGAAAATGTAATTTTGGTAGAGTTGGATTATCCTAGAAGAACAGCCCAAACCCCGGAAATTAAAAATCAAAATGCCGAATTACAACAAGCGTTTGGCATACAGGGTTTTCCAACCGTATATTTCACAAATGCCGAAAGCAAAGATGGAAAAGTAAACTTCAAAGGTCTTGGCAATACAGGTTATGTTGCTGGTGGCCCAACAGCCTGGCTGGCAGTTGCTGACGGAATACTTAAATCACAAAAAATGTAAAAAATATATTTCTCACAATATTATGAATCCTCTCGCATAAATAAAGCGAGAGGATTTTTTTTGTTTAGTAGGAAAAATTATCTCATTTTTTTAATTCTTTTAGGTTGTATTTGATTTTAATAAAATATTGTATTTAAAAAAACATATTATATAATTTTAATGCTAAAAAACCTTGCAGAATTAAAATATAATGTTAATTTCGTTTTGCTAACAAACCAAATCTTTATACTATGATAAAAAAAATACTCCTGCTAATTTTGTTTTTAGGGTCACTAACTTTCCAAGCCCAAAATATAGTTTGGAAGACAACTATGGAAGCTGCAATAACTGCAAGCAACGAAGAAAATAAACCAATGTTGATCTTTTTTACTTCTTCAAGTGCACCAACGAATCTTCAGAATGAAGTTTTTAAAACTCCTGACTTTGCAGTATGGTCAAGAGATAATGTCATTTTGGTTAAATTAGATTTATCTGACATCAATGCATCGGATGCTGATAAAGAACAAAATGTAAAACTTAAAAATGCATTTGGTGTTCAGGATTTGCCAGAAGTTTGTTTTGCAAACGCTTCTATTAGAAAAAGTAAGACAACATTTCAGGCACTGGGCAAAATTGGATATAAGCCCGGAGGTGCAAAAGCATGGATTTCTGAATCGGATGCAATTTTACATCCAAGCGAATAAAATTTAATTCAATATTTTGTAGAATCCCTTTTCATTCGTTGGATGGAAAGGGATTTTTTGTTTTAAACAACTCTCTTTCCAATGTTTTTGAATAGTATATGAATTTGATGCATCAGCAATTATTATCTTAGGATGTAATGTTTTTAAAATCCGATCCAGATTAATTTTTGGTGACTGAATTAAAAGTAAAATGTCAGGTTGTATTTTATCCTGATAAATTCCTGTACTATCAATAATATAAATCTTATTGTTATTAAAATATAGTGTGTTTTTGATTTGTATTTTCTTTTTTAAAGAGCTAAAATTGCCAACCAGATAGGAATTCAAAATACCGTTTTTTGATGTTTTCTTCAAAAAATCTTTATTACCCATCAAAGTAATGTTTTCTCCTTTTTTTACAGAAATGATTGTTTCTTTTTTCATGTTATAAATAATAATTTCCTGTTGGCTCTGGATATCTTTTTTAGTCATTATAAATGAGATTTGTAAAATAATTACAGCTGATAATGTCCAACATAGTTTTAAATAGGTTGGTTTTTTTATCCAAATAATGGCAAACGTTATAAATAAGTAAAATGAAAATAAATAGTAATTGTTAAAACTAATGTCCTTTATTACAAAAGAATCAAATGAAGCTACAATATGAATAACCTTATTTAAGAGGTAAATGCTTTTTTCTAAAATTTGAATCAGAAATTCCGGAGTGGCATTAAAAACGGCTAAAATCATTACCAATATCCCAACAATCATTACGACAGATAAAATCGGGATAATAACAATATTGGTCACAAAAAATAATCCGGGAAACTGATGAAAATAATATAAACAGAGTGGCAAAGTGCCAATTTGTGCTGCAAACGAAACCGTCAAAACATTCCAGATGTTCATTACAATTTTGTTTTTAGGGTTCCATATATTTTTTAATACAGGCTGGAGCCAAATAATAAAAAATAATGCCAGATAACTTAGTTGGAAACCTACATCAAATAAAAAATAGGGTTCAAAAAGTAATATCAAAAAAAGGGAAACTAATAAAGTATGATAAGTATTGTCGCTTCTTCGAAGATGATTGCCAATCGCAAGAAATGAAAACATGACTACTGAACGCAGTACAGAAGGGGATAAACCTGAAATTATTGCAAAGATAAATAGAGCCGTCAGAATGGCAATTAGTTTTATAAAAGAGCCTTTTCGTGTATTTCCAATTGGCTTTAGAACAAAACCAATCAGTAACATTATAAAACCGACATGCAACCCTGAAACCGAAAGGATATGTGTAGCACCAGAAAATTGATAATCCTGAATAATTTCAGAAGATATTTCTTGTCTTTGACCCAGGATAAGAGCTAAAGCAACATTCATTTCAGTAGGAGCAAAATGTTGCTTATTAAGGTTATTTACAATCCTAGAGTGTAATTTTGCCGTGTAATACCAAATGTCTTTTTTTATTGTTTTATTAATTTTTATTTCCGATTTAGTAGCAAAAACCTGCGCATAAATTTGTTTGTCTTTCAGATACCGGGCATAGTCGAACTGGTTCGGATTTTTGGGACTGCTATTTTGCTGTAATGTAGTTTTTAAACGAATTGTGTTCCCAATTAAAAGTGAGTTAGGTAAGGTGTCTTTTTGGATATTTACAATAATTCTTCCTGTGTAATTTTGATTTTCAATTCGGCTAATGATCGCTATGTATCTGTCGTTATAGTCATTGCCTTTTAATTTCTCACGCAGGCAGAATGTTATTTGTTGTGGCTTTTCAAAAACATTTTTGCAATTTGTGTAATTTGTTTTTTGTAAAGACTCCGTATGAAATAACAAGGTGAGGCAGCCAATAAAAAATGCTGCCAAGTAAGTATTCAGGGTATAAAACGTTACAAGTTTCTTTTTCTTTTGTGATAAGAAGTAAGAAGTTATAAGAGATAGTAAGGCTGAAAAAAGAGCAAAACTTATATAAAGTAAATCAGGATTTAAATAATAACCAGCTAGAATGCCAATTATAAAAAAAATGGTGATTTTACTCAAAGGGTAATTTAATACTTTCATAATGTAAAAGTATTAAAAAATGTAAGAAAATTATCATTTTTTTTAATTAAAACTATTCGAGTATTCTGTTGATCTGAACAAATGAAGTTTTATAATAATTCTCTTTTGTTGACGAAATAATTACTCCTTTTGAAGTTGAGGAGTGGACAAATTTTATTTCATCACGACTTGCCTCTGTTATAAGCCCAACATGATTAATTTGCTTGCTTTTGTTGGTTTTAAAGAAAATTAAATCCCCTTTTTTTGCATCATCGAATTTTATTACTCTTCCAATTTTCGATTGTTCGTAAGAACTTCTGGGAAGTTCAATATTTTCTGTTTTGAAAGTAGAAAAGACTAAACCTGAGCAATCAAAACCAGCTTTTGTAGTGCCAGCAGGTTTATAAACAACTCCAATATTATTAGTTGCAGTTTCAATTAATTTATTTACTACATATTTTGTGTCTTTTTTAGATTCTTTATTTGAGATTGAACCTGTTTTACATGATATCAACAAAATAGGAAACAGTATTAGTAAAAATGCCTTTTTCAAAATGAAAATTTTTATTGTTTTTTTAAATCAGCGACAATAAGACTGGCTGTTTTTTTACTGGCTCCAATTCCTCCAAGCTTTTGTTCTAAAAGATTATATTTTTTTAATATTTCCTTACGATAATCCGGATCTAATAATTTTTGTAATTCTTCTTTGATTCTTTTTGTGTTACATTCATTTTGAATTAATTCGGTTACGACTTCTTCATCCATAATCAAATTAACCAGTGAGATATATTTTAAAGTAATAATTCTTTTCGCGATTTGATACGATGCCCAGCTTCCTTTATAACAAACTACTTCAGGAACTTTAAAAAGTGCAGTTTCTAAAGTTGCAGTTCCTGAAGTAACTAAAGCGGCTCTTGAAGAACGTAATAAATCATACGTTTTATTCGAAATGAATTTGATGTTTTTACTTGAAATAAATTGCTGGTAGAATTCAAAATCCTGACTGGGAGCACCGGCAATGACAAATTGATAATCTTTAAAATCATCAACAACGCTTAACATCACGGCTAGCATTTTTGTGATTTCCTGTTTTCGGCTGCCAGGTAAGACCGCAATAATTGGCTTATCACTTAATTGATTTTCTTTTCTAAAAATAACTTCATCGAAAGCAGGCTGATTATGAATAGCATCAATTAAAGGATGTCCGACAAATTCTACCGGAAAACCATGTTTGTCTTCGTAAAAGCCTTTCTCGAAAGGTAAAATTACGAACATTTTATCTACATCATTTTTTATTGCTGTAATCCGGCTTTCTTTCCAGGCCCAAATTTGAGGTGAAATGTAATAATGTGTTTTATAATGCAATGTTTTTGCCCATTTAGCAATTCGCATATTAAATCCCGGGTAATCAATAAAAATGATAACGTCAGGATGAAATTCTGAAATATCTTTTTTGCAGAATTTAATATTGTTTAATATCGTTTTTAAATTAAAAACGACTTCAACAAAGCCCATAAAAGCCAATTCACGATAGTGTTTTACTAAAGTTCCGCCTGCTTTTTGCATTAAATCCCCTCCCCAAAATCTAATTTCAGCTTCAGGATCCTCTTGATATAAGGCTTTCATTAAATTAGAACCGTGTAAATCACCAGAAGCTTCGCCTGCAATAATGTAGTATTTCATACTTTTAGTATTTTTTTAAAGGAACACAAAGATAGTAACTTAAATCAGTAAAGTTGAGAATGCCAAAACAATCACTGCAAAGATGACGCCTCCTGCCATAGATTCTTTATTCCTTTTTAACAAAATTGCAAAAACAGCAAGATCTAAAGTGGTACCTAATGTAATTACTTTTCCTAAATAGCCATTCTCTTTAATGGTCTTGATTGCATATAGAATATCAAAATCTGTAAAAAAAGTAATGAACAAACAAGTTCCAATTAAAGAAGTCAAAATTCCGACAATGAAGCCAATTAGTATGTCTTTTTTATTCATTTAAATTCCATGTATTTAGTTGTTGAATCGCATGATGGGCAGTCAAATCAAACTGAACAGGAACTACAGAAACATAGCCATTTTCTAACGCCCATTCATCTGTGTCATCTCCTTTATCCTGATTTACAAATTCGCCAGAAAGCCAGTAATAGTCCTTTCCAAAAGGCGTTTGTCTTTTATCAAATTTTTCTACCCACATTGCTTTTGCCTGTCTGCAGACCTTAATGCCTTTGATTTCTTTTTCTTTCAGGTTTGGAATATTAACATTTAGAACCACGCCTTGTGGTAATTTTTTTTCAAGAGTTTCCAAAACTATTTTTTTTATAAATGTTTTGGCGGGCTCAAAATTTGCGTTCCAGTTATAATCCAATAATGAAAAGCCTATAGCAGGGATTCCTTCAATACCTGCTTCAACAGCCGCACTCATGGTTCCGGAATAAATTACATTTATAGAAGAATTTGAACCGTGATTGATTCCGGATACACATAAATCAGGTTTCATTTTCAAAATTTCATTTACGGCTAATTTTACGCAATCTACAGGAGTTCCTGAGCAACTATATTCTGTAATCGGATCATTTTCTTTAGATATTTTGTTAAGGTATAAAGTATTGTTTATAGTAATAGCGTGCCCGGTTGCGCTTTGAGGTTTATCGGGGGCAACAACAATTACCTCTCCAATAGTTTTCATAATTTCTATTAAACTTCTTATACCAGGAGCAGTAATGCCATCATCGTTGGTAACTAATATTAAAGGCTTTTTAGTTTTCATAAATAAAGATTTAACACAAATGTAGGTACAGATTTTCATAGAATACCAACAAATAAATTAAAATTTGTCAACTAAATTATCAATGTTTTTAGTGATTGAAAGATTTTTATATCTTTAACAAAAAATTATAGAAGGGTTGGCTTTATTGGCTTGATTTTTACTATAACTTAGAGAAAAAAATTGATGAATGCTATTATTAAATTTATGAAAAGAAATTATAAAATCCTTATAGCCGTATTATGCTTGTCTGTAACCTTGTTTGCTTTCAAGGTTAATGCAGATAAAACTGTAGATCCGGATCCTAATAAAGATAAAATGCTTTTAGAAATATTGGCATTTGTTATAGAAAAAGGGCATTATAATCCGCCGCCAATTGATGATGAATTTTCAAAAGGAATTTTCAAAGATTATATTGATGCGCTGGATCCCTCAAAAAGATTTTTTCTGCAGTCTGATATTGATGAATTCAGACAGTATGAATTAATGCTGGATGATCAGTTCATCAACAAGGATTTGACGTTTTTTAATCTTACTTATGCCAGATTAATGAAACGTATGGAAGAAAGCAAAAAAAGATATAAAACGATTTTAGCACAGCCATTCAATTATAATATTGATGAAACTTTTAATGCAGATTATGAAAAAATCCCATATGCAAAAAGTACTACTGAAATTAATGAAAGATGGAGAATGCAGATTAAATTATCAACTCTTTCTTCTTTGGTAACAAAGCAAAAGTTAGAAGAAGATAAAAAGAAAACAGATCCGTCATATAAAGTAAAATCTTTTGAAGCTTTAGAGAAAGAAACACGTGAAAGTTCTCTTAAATCATTGGATGATAATTTTAGTTTAATAAAAGATCTAGATAAGCAAGATTGGTTTTCTGTTTATGTAAACTCAATAATGACTCGTTTTGATCCGCACACCAGCTATTTTGCACCAGAAGAAAAAGATCGTTTTGATGTAAATATTAGTGGAAAATTAGAAGGAATTGGAGCCCGTTTGACTAAGAAAAACGATTTCACACAAATTGATGAATTGATTTCCGGTGGTCCGGCCTGGAAAGGAAAGGAGCTTGAATCAGGCGATTTGATACTGAAGGTAGGACAAGGAAAGGAAGAGCCTGTAGATGTAGTAGGTATGCGTCTGGATGATGTTGTGAAAAAAATCAAAGGGCATAAAGGTACAGAAGTAAGACTTACTGTTAAAAAGGTAGACGGAAGTATCAAAGTTATTTCAATTATCAGAGATGTAGTTGAGATAGAAGAAACATACGCTAAGTCAAGTATTGTTGAAAAAAACGGATTGAAATATGGTGTAATTTATTTACCTAAATTTTATATCGATTTTGAAAACAAAGACGGCCGCGATGCGGGTAAAGATATTGCGCTGGAAGTTGAAAGACTTAAAAAAGAAAATATTAGCGGAATTGTACTTGATGTGCGTGATGATGGTGGCGGATCACTTTCGACTGTAGTTGATATTGCAGGGCTTTTTATCGAAGAAGGTCCAATTGTTCAGGTAAAATCAGCGGGCAAAAAGAAAGAGGTTTTATACGATAAAGATAAAAAAATTGAGTGGGATGGACCATTGGTAATAATGGTAAACAGTTTTTCTGCCTCAGCATCTGAAATATTGGCAGCAGCAATTCAGGATTACAAACGAGGTGTAATCATTGGTAGTAAACAAACGTATGGAAAAGGTACTGTTCAGACTGTTATCGATTTGAATCAGTTTGTTCGTAATAGTGATTTTGGTGATTTTGGAGCCTTGAAAGCAACTGCTCAAAAGTTTTATAGAATCAATGGAGGTTCAACTCAACTTGAAGGAGTAAAAAGCGATGTTGTCATGCCGGATCGTTACGCTTATTTAAAAATGGGTGAGCGCGATATGGATAATGCAATGCCTTGGGATAAAATTGATCCTGCAAACTATAATGTATGGAATTCAAATGAAAACTTTAGTCAGGCGATATCCAATAGTAAAATTAGAATTGCTCAAAATCCTCAGTTTAAATTAATAGAGGATAATGCGAAATGGATTGATGTTAAAAACAAAGAAAACACATACAGCTTAAATATTAAAAATTTCAAAGCCACACAGGAGCAAGTTGAAAGCGAAGGCAAAAAATACAAACCAATTGCTGATTATAAAAATAATCTGGTTTTTAAATCATTGCCTTATGAAAATCTTGAAATAGCTAAAGATGCTTCTTTAAAAGAAAAAAGAGAAGCATGGCATAAGGCTTTGTCAAAAGACATATATGTTGAGGAGGCTTTAAATGTATTAGACGATCTACAGCCTAAAGGTAATGTTAATAAGCAAACCAATTCCTCTAAATTAAAAAAAGACAAAGTTGTTAAGTCTTAATATTAATTGTACTTACATAAAAAGTTAAAGCTCCATATTTCTTGATTTATGGAGCTTTTTTTGAAAACATATTTAATTACATACATGAAAAAAATACTCGGTTTATTTTTAATTACATTTTGTGTAATCTCTTGTAAAAAAGATGAAAATAAAGTATTGATGGCTCAAAATATATTGGTTGATTACAAACAAAATATTTCTCAATCAGGTTATACTGTTGATTATCTTCCAACTTCTACAACAAAGCAAATTGTAAAACATGATTATTATACTTTGTCATACAATGAAAAATTTGAACAGGCAGAATGGGTGGCATATGAATTAAAGAAAGAGTATTTGAAAGATAATGATTTTAAAAGGCCTTATTTTATTGAAGACCCGAAGGTGACCACCAGATCGGCAGACTGGAGGAATTACAAAAAATCCGGATACGATAAAGGGCATCTTTGCCCTGCAGGAGATATGGAGTTTGATAAAAAAGCATACGACGATACATTTTATACTTCGAATATTTCACCTCAGAACCATGAATTTAATAGCGGAATCTGGAATCGTCTAGAAAATAAAGTTCGTTATTGGGCTGGAAAGTATAATGCTATTTATGTAGTTACCGGAGGAATTTTAAGGGATTCTGATAAAAAAATAGGAACAGAAAAGGTTTCTGTTCCTAAATATTTTTATAAAATTGTTTTGGCTAAATCAGGAAAGGAACACAAGGCAATTGCTTTTTTGATTCCGAATGAAAAAAGCCAAAAGGGAATTTACGAGTTTGTAGTTCCCGTTGAAACTTTAGAAAAAATGACCGGAATTGATTTCTTCCCTAATTTAAAAAACTTAAAAAGCGGTAAGGACTTTTAAATCGGCAATAGTTGCTATTGGGTTTTCTGCTTTAAAAACAAAGCTTCCTGCAACTAATACATCAGCTCCTGCTTCTGTTAATTGTTTTGCATTTTTATTGGTTACACCGCCGTCAATTTCGATTAGTGTTGAAGCGTTTTTACGATTAATTAATGCTTTTAGTTTTTTTACTTTGTCATAAGTGTTTTCTATGAACGACTGGCCTCCAAAACCAGGATTTACACTCATAATACAAACTAAGTCAATGTCATTTATTACATCTTCTAATAAATCTATATTTGTGTGAGGATTGATTGCAACACCCGCTTTCATTCCTTCGGCTTTAATAGCTTGTAAAGTTCTGTGTAAGTGGGTACAGGCTTCGTAATGTACTGTTAAATTATTGGCTCCGAGATCTGCAAAAGTTTTGATGTAACGGTCAGGATCGACAATCATTAGGTGTACATCGATTGTTTTGTTTGCATGTTTTGAGATTGCTTCTAAAACAGGCATTCCAAAAGAAATGTTAGGAACAAAAACTCCATCCATAATATCAATATGAAACCAGTCAGCCTGGCTATTATTAATCATTTCAATATCACGTTGTAAATTGGCAAAATCAGCTGCAAGAACAGAAGGAGCAATAAGAGTGTTTTTCATTGTTGTTAGTTGTGATGCGTTATTTTTTGCAAAGGTAATTATAAAAAATAAAAAACTCCGGTAATCAGCCGGAGTTTCAATCATCAATCAAAAAACGAACAGTCAATCAAACTGTTGTTTGCGTTACAAAGGTTTCATATTTCATGTGTCAAGTTACAAAAAGTAACCTGAAACTTTAACCTGAAACAAATATTGTTTAACCTAAATAGGTTTTAAGGATTTTACTTCTCGAAGTGTGTTTCAATCTACGAATTGCTTTCTCTTTAATCTGACGCACACGCTCACGGGTTAAGTCAAAAGTTTCTCCGATTTCTTCCAAAGTCATCGGATGCTGATCACCAAGTCCAAAATACAAACGAACAACATCAGCTTCTCTTGGAGTTAATGTTTCTAAGGAACGCTCGATTTCAGTACGAAGAGATTCGTGAATTAATTCTCTATCCGGATTTGGAGATTCTCCAGAACGTAATACGTCATAAAGGTTAGAATCTTCTCCTTCAACAAGAGGGGCATCCATTGATAGGTGACGTCCAGAGTTTTTCATAGACTCTTTTACATCGTTTACAGTCATATCAAGTTCCTTTGCAATTTCTTCAGCAGAAGGCGGGCGCTCGTTAGATTGCTCTAATAAAGCATACATTTTGTTGATTTTATTGATAGAACCAATTTTGTTTAATGGTAAACGAACAATACGGGATTGTTCAGCCAATGCCTGAAGAATCGATTGACGAATCCACCAAACTGCATAAGAGATAAATTTGAAACCACGAGTTTCATCGAAACGTTGAGCGGCTTTAATAAGACCTAAGTTTCCTTCATTAATTAAGTCAGGAAGTGTTAATCCTTGATTTTGATATTGTTTGGCCACAGATACTACGAAACGTAGATTGGCTTTTGTTAGTTTTTCTAATGCTCTTTGATCACCGGCCTTTATTCTTTGTGCTAATTCTACCTCTTCATCAGCGGTAATTAGGTCAACTTTTCCAATTTCTTGTAGATATTTGTCTAACGATGCAGTTTCACGATTGGTTACCTGCTTGGTGATTTTAAGTTGTCTCATGTTGTTGTCTCCCTATTTTTTAAAGTGTACAAATGATTATACGTAAGGAGTATCAAAAAAGTTACAATAAATAAAAATATTTTTTAAAATAATAAATCTACCTGAGAATTTATTCTTTCCAGATAATAATCTATTTTTCGGATTGCCCGGTTAAAAAATAAGTTTTGCTCTTTAATACCGGATTGCCCTAACGGTTTTGAATTAATGATTTGTTGTTTGAAAAACTGATGTACATTCTTGCAGCTTTCTTCATTATCAGTAATGAAATATCCCAGCAGGGTATATGGAACAAACATGGT
This sequence comes from Flavobacterium gyeonganense, assembly GCF_029625295.1. Classification (NCBI taxonomy): domain Bacteria; kingdom Pseudomonadati; phylum Bacteroidota; class Flavobacteriia; order Flavobacteriales; family Flavobacteriaceae; genus Flavobacterium; species Flavobacterium gyeonganense. The sequence continues at coordinate 2,584,969 of NZ_CP121112.1, forward strand.
AAGTTTTTCAGGAGTTTCTATCATCATATTGTTATTTAACAATATGAGTTCATTATAATAGAGGGCAAAATTAGCATTAGAAGCATTGCATTTTTCCTGAATTAAATTTACAATCCTTTTTAAGTCTTTGCATAATGCATTTGCACTTTTCAGATTCAGTAATCCTGATTCATAAAAGTATAAAATTTGCTGTAAACTGCTGTTAATGGTAGTGTCATTCCAAACTTCATTTACGCTAGCATTTTCATACGTTTTTTTTAGTGTTTGCATGTATTCCGAAAAAGATTCATCGATTACGAAATTTTCAAAAGTAACTTTCTTTTGGCTTGTGTTTAAAAGATTTAACCATACAAAAGCTTTAAATTTTGATAAAATTGTACCGTCCATAAAATAAAATAGCGGAATGTCTTTCGCGGAATAAAACAAGGTTGTTTTTGGATTTTTGGTTAAAAATGCTATCTGTTCAGCAGATGATTTGAAATACTGCAGCATGTCCTTTAAGGTTTCAATCTCAATTGTTTTTTCGACAATGACCTTTTCTTTTTTCGAAAATAAATTGTCCAAAGAAATATTGTAATGACTAGCTAGTTTGATGGTTTCGTCGATAGAGAATTTACTCTTTTGGGAGATTCTTCGGTGTGATGCATCGTAACTGATTTCCAGGATAGCGGCGATTTCGTCTATTAACGAATCAGACTTAGAAACTTTACTTCTAATTGCTTTTAAAAAAGATTCCTGATGCTTCATAATTTGTGATAATCACAAATATAGAAAATACTTTTATTAGTTTTTGCAAATACAGATGTGATAATTGCAATAGGTTTGCTCTGTAATTTAAAATAATCAATAATTATGAAAGCTAAATATTTCAATAAATCGGCAGATGAAAAGCTATTTTTTCTTGCTTTAAAAGAAAAAGTTAATGATAAACTCAAAGATAAAACCGTTTCGCATGGAGATGCAGGATTTTGGTTTAAAGGGTTGTTTTGGACTCTAATCTGCTACTCGTCGTATTCGTTGTTATTCCTGAATAGTAATAAAACTATTTTTTGGCTTTTATATGTAGTTTTTCAATTGTCAGGATTATTGATCGGATTTAGTTTTGGTCATGATGCTTCTCATAACACAGCTTTCCGAAATAAAAGAGCAAATTCAGTTTTACACTTTTTTAGTTTTCTGACAGTAGGAATTGATCCTTTACTTTGGGGATTAAGACATATTCGATCCCATCATTTGTATGCAAATGTTGAAGGGAGTGATATTGATATAGATAAAAATCCATTTTTGAGGCTGAGCCCAACGCATCCCTGGAAACCAAAGCATAAATATCAGGCATATTATGCGCCATTTGTTTATATGTTTACTTTACTACATTCTGTTTTTATGAGCGATTGGGTGTATTTGTTTTCAGATGAATACGACTGGATGAAACGAGGAGTTTCAAAGGCTGAATTATACTTTAGATTTTTACTGTATAAAGTGTTTTATTTTTCTTTAGTGTTAGTACTTCCGTTATTGTACGCTGACTTTTCCTGGACTTTTATTGTGCTGACTTTTCTAACCGCTAGTGCTTTTACATCGATGGTGTTTATTATAATGCTTGTGGGGACGCATTTTTTTGATGGAGCAGATTATCCACAGCCTGAAGGAGAATTTCTTGAGCATACCTGGGCGGTTCATCAATTATACACTAGTTGTGATTGGGATGCCGATAAAGGCTGGGCAAGGTTTTTAAGCGGTGGGTCAAATTGCCATGCGGCACATCATCTCTTTCCTAATATCTGCCACACGAACTACAGTGAAATAAATAAAATAATTGAACATACGACAAAAGAATTCAAACAGCCGTATCACCATAAGACTTTATTTGAAATGATGTTTTCGCATTTTAAGCATTTACACAAAATGGGCAAGCGTTAATTTTATAATAAGAAAAGGTTTTAATGTTTGATTAAAATAAAAAATCATGAAAACATTAAATAAAAAAGGAGTTTTAAAACCAGGAAGATCTCAATATACCTTAATTATAATAATGTTCAGTGTGTTGAGTTTTGGACAGCATAATTTTTCAAAAGTGACAGATCATACACAGGTAAACAATATTGCTTTAGATTCTTCTGTAATATTAGATGTAAAAGAAATAAAGCTGGATTATTTCAGATGGAAATCTGATAATAATTTAAGAAATGACAGTATTAAAATTTTCAGTTTGTCGCCAATTTCTAAAAGAGTTAATAAAGTAAATGGTTTTGCTCTGGGTGCTGGTCATTTTGAAAATCAAAATATTACACTCCAGGTAATTAATGGGCTAAATATTGAGGCCAGTCCTATATCATTAGCTCTCATTTCTTTTTCTATAAATGTTCCATTTGAGTCATTATTTGTGGGGATTAATGACAATGTTATAAGCAATGTCGCTTTTTTTGATGACAACATAAAAAGTTATATAAAAGTAAATGGATTAAATGTGAGTTCGGGTGGTTTTATGGGAGGGGCAGAAGTGAGAGGAATCAATATTTCAATATTTTCAGGGATGAATAAAATGAATGGTTTTTCTGTTGGCGGGATATTAAATACTAAAAATTTCAACGGGTTAAGTATTTCAGGTTTAGCTAATTTATCTGATTTTGGGAATGGAATTCAGATTGGGCTTTCGAATGTTTCACGAAGACATAATGGAATTCAGATTGGTCTGTTTAATAATTCTAAAGAATTGCGAGGAGTGCAATTTGGGCTTTGGAATACAAATGGAAAGCGTAAACTTCCTTTTTTTAACTGGCAGTTTAAGAAATAAAAAGAAACGTATTGAATCGAAAAACCCCAAATTCAGATAAATGAATTTGGGGTTTTCTATGAATAAACCTTTAGTAAACTAAGATCTGATTACTCTTTTTTCTCCTCACGCGGAGGTCTAGGAACAAGTGCTTTTTTAGACACTTTTTCTTTTTTGGTTTTAGGATCAACTCCTAAGTATTTCACTTGGAAAACATCTCCCATTTTAACTACGTCTGCAACGTTTTCAGTACGTTCCCAGGCTAGTTCAGATACGTGAAGTAATACTTCATTTCCTGGCGCGGCAGTATATTCTACAACAGCTCCAAAATCAAGCATTTTGATTACTTTCACTTCATAAGCTTCTCCCATTTGTGGTTTGAAAGTAATAGAAGCAATTTTTGCTAATACTGCTTCAATTCCAACAGGATCTGTACCTAAAATTTCGATAACACCTTGTTCATCCACTTCGTTGATCACAATTGTAGTTCCGGTAGCTTTTTGTAATTCCTGAATTACTTTTCCACCAGGTCCAATCAATGCTCCAATAAAGTTTCCAGGAATAGTTCTGGTAATGATTTTTGGCGCGTGTGCTTTTACATCAGCTCTTGGAGCTGCAATAGTTTCCGTTATTTTTCCTAAAATATGCAAACGTCCGTCACGTGCCTGAGCCAAAGCCTGCTCCATAATGTCGTAGCGTAAACCATCAATTTTGATATCCATTTGGCAAGCCGTGATACCGTCAGCAGTCCCCGTTACTTTAAAGTCCATATCTCCTAAGTGATCTTCATCACCTAAAATATCAGACAATACAGCAAATTTGTCACCGTCAGTAATTAATCCCATAGCAATACCAGAAACTGGTTTTACCATTTGAACTCCGGCATCCAATAATGCCATTGTTCCGGCACAAACTGTTGCCATAGAAGAAGAACCGTTAGATTCTAAAACTTCAGAAACAACACGAATTGTATAAGGACAATCTGCAGGAATCATATTTTTTAATGCTCTTTGAGCTAAGTTACCGTGACCAACTTCTCTTCTTGAAGTTCCTCTTAGTGGTTTTGCTTCACCAGTAGAGAAAGGAGGGAAGTTGTAGTGTAAGTAGAATTTCTCTTCACCTTGTTCAGATGGAGAATCGATTTGGTTAGCTTCTCTTGAAGTTCCAAGAGTTACTGTGGCCAAAGCCTGAGTTTCTCCACGTGTAAATAAAGACGAACCGTGTACTCTTGGTAAATAATCAGTTTCACACCAGATTGGTCTGATGTCTGTAGTTTTTCTACCATCAAGACGAACTCCTAATTCTAAAACCACATTACGAACAGCTTCTTTGTTTGTTTTGTAGAAATATTTAGAAACTAAATCTCCGTCAGCAGCTAATTCTTCTTCGGTAAATAAAGCTTTTACTTCTTCTTTTACTTCAGCAAATGCAGCTCCTCTTTCATGTTTAGCCGATCCAACTTTTGCAATAGCATAAATTTTATCGTATGCAGCAGCTTTTACTTTCTTGTAAATTTCTTCGTTTTCTTTCTCACCTTCGTAAGTACGAATTTCTTTTTTACCAAAAGCTTCCTGCAAACGGTATTGAGCCTGAATTTGAACTTTGATAGCTTCGTGAGCAAATTTAATTGCTTCGATCATTTCAGCTTCTGAAATTTCTTTCATCTCACCTTCGACCATGGCAACAGAATCCATAGAAGCACCAATCATCATGTCGATGTCTGATCTTTCTAAATCTTCTCTGCTTGGGTTGATCACTAATTTTCCGTCGATACGTGCAACACGTACTTCAGAAATTAAGTTGTAAAATGGAATATCTGAAACTGCTAATGCCGCAGAAGCAGCTAAACCAGCTAAAGCATCTGGCATAACTTCTTCGTCATGAGACATTAATTGAATCATAACCTGAGTTTCAGCATGGTAATCGTCTGGGAAAAGCGGACGTAATACACGGTCTACTAATCTCATTGTTAATACTTCACTGTCGCTTGGACGAGCCTCTCTCTTAAAGAAACCTCCTGGGAAACGACCAGCTGCTGCAAATTTTTCGCGATAATCTACCGTTAATGGTAAAAAGTCAACGCCTGGGTTTGAGGTACGAGCCGAAACTGCTGTTGCAAGTATCATCGTATCTCCCATTCTTACTACTACAGAGCCGTCAGCTTGTTTTGCTAAACGTCCTGTCTCGATTGTGATGCTTCTGCCATCACCCAAATCGATTTTTTCTACAAATAATTGTGGAATCATAAATTTTTTCCTTTTGATTATACAATGGGTTTTAGTTGTGTTGTGGTTGTTGTTGTGTGTAGTTGTTGTTATCTAAAACCCAATGAAAAACCAAACTTTTTTTCTTGTATAAAGTCCTGTAAGACTTGTATTTTGTAAAAACAAAAAGAGGCACTCTCGCACCTCTTTTCTATATTGATTATTTTCTGATATTCAATACTTTGATAATCTCACGATATCTGTTGATATCTTTCTTTTTCAAGTAATCCAACAAAGCTCTTCTTTTACCTACTAATAGGACAAGAGAACGCTCAGTGTTATAATCGTGACGATTTTTTTTCAAGTGTTCAGTTAAGTGTGAAATTCTGTAAGTGAACAATGCAATTTGACCTTCAGCGCTTCCAGTGTTTGTTGCACCACCGTGTTGTGCGAAAATTTCTTCTTTCTTTTCTTTAGTTAAATACATTCCAATATTATTTAATGATTTTTATGTATGTCGTACATCTTTTGTAAGACGGGTGCAAAAATAAATAATAATTATGAATTATGAATTATAAATTATGAATTATTTTAATTTGCAGATTGAATAGTAATGGGCAATGAGTATAAGCATTTCATTTTTTGTCCTCTTTGTTCTCCCGGGTTGAAACCATCGTAATTATTTAAAATTCGTAAAGCTTCCTCTCCAGTGCCGTAACCGATATCTTTAATAATTCTCGGCTCTGTTACTTTTCCCTCTTTGTCAACTACAAATGTAACATAGATTTTTCCTTTAGTACCCTGAGGCATATTGGGTAGTTTATAGTTTTTTCCAACATACTGATAAAAACTTGACATACCTCCTTTTGGTGTCGGTCTGATTTCAGTTTCGGTGTACTTGTAAGACACATTGTATCTGTCCCAGCTTTCGCCAGAAATTAATTTTTCTTCATTATATTTTTCTTTATAAGTAAGTCTGGGGTTTAGGGACGAACCTTCCCAATTTCCGTCTTTAAATCCATTTTTTACTGCTCCTTTTGAAGATTGATTTTCGTCTGTATCTTCGAAAAATCCGTTTCCATTTGTTACTTTTTGGACACCATTTTTATCCCAAAATTCATTTATTTTAAAATTCGTTGTGCGTTTTTTGTTATCTTCAATATATTCTCCTTCAAGTTTTTTGTTTCCATCTTCGTACCATTCAGTACTTCTGCCATTAGTTCGCCCTTTAATGTAATTTGTAACTGATTTTTTTGTGCCATTTTTATAATAATAGGTTACTTCGCCCTCTTTCGGGGTTCCGGTATAAGTTGTTGAAATTCCTTGCATTCGTAAAGATCCTGAGCGATAATATTCCTGAACAATATAATTTTCTTTTTTTAATTTAGCATCTTTCACGACTCTTACATACATGTAATCTTTTGATTTGGTTTCTGAGGCGGTTGAGTCTAAATAAATAAAACTATCGTCTGGAGAAAGGATTAATTCATTGTTTTGTGGAACTTGCGAAAAAACTATTTTTGGAATAATAAGAAATAACAAAGAATACAAAATCGATTTCATAAATTTTTGGGTTATTTAAAAAGCGAATGTATTATTTTTAATACAATTTAACAACTTGTTTAATAGATTATTGAGCGAATTATTTGATTGATTTTGGAGTTGTTTTTTTACCAAATTGCTTTTCAGCCAAAGTGGAATAAGAGAGTTTGACATTGTTTTGATCTACACTTACACCTGAAACTAAAATTCCTTTATCATAATTTTCAGTAAATGTAATTTTACGTTCGGCATCACTTCCCTGCCAGATGCCTTGCTTTAAACCATTTTTAATAGTTCCTTTTTCTGTTATAAAGTTATCTGTATTTTCATATTCTCCATTTCCATCAACTACGGTTTGTTCTTTGTTTTCATTCCAAAAATTAAGGGTTAAAGTTTGAGCTGTTTTTGTTTTAGGATCCCAGGAATTCTGCTTCTCGCACTTTTTGCTTTGATTTTCGTACCAGGTGATTTCTTTTCCGGATTTATGATTGTCAGTATAATTTATAACAGATTCCTTTGCGCCATTTTTGTAGTAATAGATAAATTCACCATCTTTTTTCAGGATATCTCTGTCTAGAGTGGCGCCTGTCATTTTCTTTCTTCCGTTTTTATAAAAATCAGTAACCACATAGCGTACGCTTTTTTGGGAATAGTTTGTAATGACACGTGTGTAGATTTGGTTTTCGGGTGTAGTTTCACGATACAATGAGTCAAGAAAAATTTTTTTCGAGACCATGTTAATTTGTGCAGATAGAGTAACTGAAATTAAAAGAAAGAATAATATGAAAAGGCTTTTTTTCATTTAGATCTATTTTTTGTAATAAAAATAGGACTTCTAAAATAATTTGGCAACTTCCTGATTTACAAATTCTAAAAATCGTTCGTCAGCTTCTGTAAAAGGGTCTATTACGTGACTGTCAATATCAATTTGTCCAATGTTTACTCCGTTTACAAATAAAGGTACAACAATTTCTGATTTTACAGTAAAACTGCAGGCGATATAATTATCCTGAGCCTTAACATCCGGTACAACAAAATTGGCATTGCTTTCAGCGACCTGTCCACAAATACCTTTTCCGAATGGAATAACGGTATGATCTGTTTCTGCACCTACATAAGGTCCTAAATGTAAAGTTTTGTTATCATGATTAGCAAAATAAAAACCAACCCAATTATAATAGTCTATACTTTCGCTTAATAGCTGACAGACTGCAAGTAATTTCTCGTCTCTGGTTGTATTTGTCTCAGCTGCAATAGCTGAAATTTTTGGCTGTAATTCCTGAAATGTCATGATGTGAAAATTTTATACAAAAGTATTTAAAGCTGAACTCAAAAAATACATAAATTTGAAAAAAAAATCTTTTGAAAAAATATTTAGTACAATTTAAACCATTCCTAATTTTCATAGGGACTTTTTTTGCTGCTTATATTTTACTTACCTTAGTTTATAAAAGTTATCTGAATAGTTTTGAGTCAGATAATATTGACGGAATAACTGCTGTTGTTGGCTCTAATGTCTATTGGTTAATGGATGTTTTTAATTATGATGTTCTGATTCAGAAAAGTTTATCGGGAGCTTATTTAGAAGTTTGGTACAATAAGCATTATGTTATTCGAATTGTAGAAGGGTGTAATGCAGTAAGCGTAATGATTTTGTTTGTTTCATTTGTGCTGGCTTTTTCCGGAAAACTTAAAATGACTGTATTGTTTATCTTATCAGGAACTCTTTTTATTTATATTTTAAATGTGATCAGAATTGCGTTATTGGCTGTTTTGTTATTTCGCTATCCTGAAAAAGTACATCTTTTGCACGGTGTTCTTTTTCCGTTAATTATTTATGGACTTGTTTTCGCTTTATGGGTTTTCTGGGTAAATAAATTTTCAAAATATGCTAAATAAACTTTCCGAAAATAAATTCAAAATCATAATTACTATTCTGGTTGTTTTGTGTTTAGGGATCGTCAGAGCTTTCGAAAATAAATTGTTTTATGATCCTTTTCTGGTTTATTTTGAGTCTGATTTTAAAGGATTTCCATTTCCTCAGGTTGACAATTTAAAACTTTTTGCAGGACTTTTGTTTCGTTATGCTTTGAATACTATTTTGTCATTAGTGCTTATTTATACCTTGTTCAGGGATAAAGAAATCTTCAAGTTTAGTGCATTTTTATATATGTTTTTTTTAGTACTTCTTTTGACTGCTTTTTTTATCATTCTCGAATTTTTCCCCAATGCAAACTGGCTGCTTTTTTATGTAAGAAGATTTATTATTCAGCCAATTTTTTTGCTATTGTTTGTGGCTGCTTTTTACTATCAGAAGCAAAATCTTAAAAAATAACATTTCATTTAGCTTTTTATCCGGACTTTTTAAATAATTTTGCACTATGAATTTAAAGAAGTGCACGGGAGTATTTTTAGCGTTCCTATTGTTGGTATCCAACATTGGGTTTGCTTTTGATGTGCATTATTGCGGAGGAAAAATCGCTTCGGTTTCCTTAAGTAAGATTTCTCCTGAAAAAAAGTGCTGTGGAGACAAAGAAAAAAATCTTCCTGCTGTAAAGACAAGGTGGTTAAATTTGAAAAAAAATCAGATGATGCTACTTTTAAAGTTTTCTTTTTTCAGATTGCTTTTCTGGCAGTAATTCAGGATTTTAAAACGCTTGGTTTTTTATCAGTTCCAAATTTTAAAAGTAAAGAAGTCATTTCGTATTATGCTGATGCGAATGCTCCTCCTTTATATCAACTCTATCATCAATATATTTTTTACGCCTGATTTTAATGTTTAGAATCAAGCCATATTTGGTTTGTACTATACTGTTTTGGTTTTTCCTTCTGTATTCAGGAAATTAAAAGACAGTTTCTGATTAACATTAAAATCTTTTTTTATGCAAAAAAATATCATGCTTTTTATGATGATTTTGCTTTCCGTTTCTGTGTTTTCACAGGAAGATTTAGAGGAAGTAAAAGTTACCAAAAAGCAAAAATCACTTAAAAAATCCTATACGGTTACTGCTAATACAACCGTGATCACGAGCAAGGAATTGCTTAAAGCAGCCTGCTGCAATCTGGCAGAAAGTTTTGAAACGAACCCATCAATCGATGTGAATTTTTCTGATGCCTTAACGGGAACCAAACAAATAAAAATGCTGGGTTTAACGAGTCCGTATTTAATGATTACTGAAGAAAATATACCTTCGGTTCGTGGTGCTTCCCAGGCTTATGGATTGTCTTTTACACCGGGAACCTGGATTGAAAGCGTCCAGATTACGAAAGGTGCCGGAAGTGTAATTAACGGATACGAAAGTATTTCGGGACAAATCAATACGGAACTTTTAAAGCCTTTAAGTGACATTCCGTTTTTTCTGAATGCTTATGGCTCTACTGATGCCCGTTTTGAATTGAATACCCATTTCAATAAAAAATTATCTGACAAATGGGCGACAAGTTTATTTCTGCACGGAAATACGCGTGTAGCAAAAAATGACATGAACGATGACGGATTCTTAGATAATCCGCTAGGCAAACAAATCAATCTTTTGAACCGTTATCAATATTATAATCCTGAAAGCGGTTTGGTGAGTTTTATCAATTTCAGGTATATGAATGATAAAAAACAAACGGGTGAAGTAGATTTTGATAAAGATACCGATCGTGGAACAACGAATCACTGGGGTTCAGAAATCAATACAGAACGTTTTGATGTATCTACAAAAATTGGTTACGTTTTTAAAGATATGCCATATCAGAGCATTGGTTTTCAAAACGCTTTTAACAGTCATAAACAAGATTCATATTTTGGTTTAAATCAATACGATATTAAACAGAATAGTTTTTATTCGAATTTGATTTTTAATTCCATAATAAGCAACACAATGAATAAGTTTACAGCTGGTTTGAATTTTGCCTATGATCAATATCAGGAATTTGTAAATGCAATTGATTATAGCCGAATTGATAATTCTGTTGGTGCTTTTTTTGAATACACTTATGATAATACGGATAATTTTAGTTTGATTTTGGGCGGAAGGGTCGATAATCATAACCGTTTAGGGTTTTTCGTAACGCCTCGTCTTCATATGCGATACAATCCATGGAAAGACGGAGTTGTTCGTTTTTCAGCAGGAAGAGGAAAACGATCTGCCAATATTTTTGCAGAGAATCAACAGCTTTTTGCAAGTTCAAGAACTTTTTCAATCTTAGATAATAGTGGAAAAATTTATGGTTTAAATCCTGAAATTGCATGGAATTATGGTGTGAGTTTTTCTCAGAAATTCAAACTTTTCAATAAAAATGCCGAAGCAGGTTTTGATATTTACAGAACAGATTTCCAAAATCAGGCCGTTGTCGATTTGATGCAAAGCCCACAAGAGGTTTTGTTTTATAATTTAAAAGGAAACTCATTCGCAAATAGTTTACAACTAGAGTTCAATTATGAGTTAATCCATAACCTGAATTTAAGAACAGCCTACAAATACTATGATATTCAAACCGATTATTTGAGAGGAACTTTCCAGAGACCATTGCAGGCCAAACATCGTTTTTTAGGAAATCTTGAATATGAAACCCAATTAAATGATCACAAACAATGGAAATTTGATTACACCTTTAGCTGGTCTGGAAAACAACAGTTACCATATACGGCATCAAATCCTGAAGCTGACCGATTTTCAGAATTTTCACCTTCTTATGCTGTCATGAATGTTCAGGTTACCAGAGTTTTTTCTCCAGTTTTTGAAGTATATGCAGGAGGGGAGAATATTGGAAATTACAAGCAGCAAAAAGCAATTTTAGGTGCAGAAGATCCGTTTGGTGCGAACTTTGATGCTTCAATTGCATACGCGCCAATTTTTGGACAAATGTATTATGCAGGATTACGATTTAAAATAAAATAAAGGCAATTATCAATTGCAAAAAACAAATTCAATAACAATAAATAATAAAAAGATGAACAAGATAATTTTAATAGCATTAATAACTTTTTTAGGATTTTCGGCTCAGGCACAAACTAAAAAAAATAAGAATTTAAAATACACTACAGAGGTAAATGGCAATTGCGAACAATGTAAAAAACGTATCGAAAAAGCGGCTTTTAGTGTTCCAGGTGTAAAAACTGCTAATTGGGATATTAGTTCACACCAGCTAACAGTAATTTTAAATGAAGAAAAATCATCAACAGCTGATTTGAATAAAGCTGTTGCTAAGGTTGGTCATGATACCAAAGAAGTAAAAGCAACTCAGGCAGATTATGATAATCTGCATTCTTGCTGTAAGTATGAAAGAGAATAATTATGAGCCCGGGTTTTTAAAAAAGCCCGGGCTTTTTTAATAGTTAATTTATCTTTAAAATACCGTATTTTATTGTGGTTAAATTAAATTATTGTTACTTTCACCAACTAATAAATGTAACCAAACCTGATATGAATAATTTCGACTGGACTCAATTAATAAACCCTGAATTTTACATCACATTAAGCATTGGAGGTTTTCAGATTGGTTTATTTATTGTTTTGTTTATCGTTTTTGCTGAAACAGGACTTTTTGCAGGTTTTTTTCTGCCAGGAGACAGCTTGTTGTTTTTAGCGGGAATTTACAGTCGGGAATTAATAGAGAATATGGTTTATATTCCTAATGATTTTTTAAACGTCTTTTTACTGGCATTTATGGTAGCAGTAATGGGTGTTTTAGGAAATATGACCGGATATTGGTTTGGTGCTAAAAGCGGATACTATTTATTCAAAAAAAGAAGATTCTTTTTGGTTTAAAAAGAAATACCTCTTACAATCGAAGGATTTCTTCGAAAAGTATGGAGGTAAAGCTATTATTTATGCAAGATTTCTACCAATTTTCAGGACATTTGCCCCAATTATTGCAGGTATAGTTTCTATGGATAAAAAGAAATTTATGTTCTATAATATTTTGAGCTCTTTTCTATGGTCTTTTATATTGATTTTTGCAGGTCATTACTTATACGGAGTATTTTTAAAACAAGGAATCGATCTGAAACATCATATCGAATATATCATTATAATCATTGTGGTTATCTCTACATTTCCTGTTTTGTTGAAACTTTTAAAGAAAAGACCAATTGAGAAAATCTAATTTTTAATCTATTTAAAATTTTAGATGTTTCCAAAAAGATTAAAAATTGATCTTGCGAAACGCGAATTATTTTTTTCTTCCACAGTTTCATAACAGGAGAAGCCTAAAATAATTTTAATTCCCGGAGGTATGCTGTTTAAGATGTCTCTTTTTTGTTCATCGAGAAGCAATTTTAAACTTGAAGCTACTTCAGCATTATACTTTAAATAAGAAAGGATAAGCAATGTAGAAAAGTTTAAAACTTCACGTGCTGTTTCACTTTTGATGCCGACTTCATTCGAAATCATTTCAGTAATTCTGGCTTTTTTGCTGGTGAAAATTTTTTCTAAAAAGTGATTTCCTTCTGATTTATAATTTTCATCCACAGACAAAATTCTGGAAGAAGTAAAATCAACTTCTTTGTAAAATGTTGATTCTGTTACAAGCTCAGTCATTTCCGTTAAAGCTTTTTCATCAAAATTGTTATAGCATCCCATTAAAACAGTTCCCAGCGAGACATCGATAGCCTTAATTAGTAAAGCATCATTTTCGAAATAGAATTTGTTCAGTTTTGAGATGACATTAGATGAGATAAAACGGCGTAGTTCAATTTGTAGATTTGGGGTCATAATTGTTACGGGATTAGTTAATAATTGCTGTCAATAAACCGATTAAATGTGGTATTTTGTCGATTATAGTGATAAAAATATAAAATAAATTAACATATCCAAAAAATAAGTTAAATATATTGTTTTAACTTTTGTGTAATTTAATTAACAAATTATGATATTATCAACGAATATAATACTTTGTATTAATACCAAGTAGCAATTATTTAGAATAAAAAAAAGATTTTTTATTTGAACTATGTTAAAAATAAGAAAATACTTAAGTATTTATTGAGTAATTAAAACAATAAAACTCTGTTTTTCCAAACTATAGTAAGAAATGATCCAAAATAAATAACGCACATTAAAAAATTGATAAAACCGGAGGCTAAAAAACCAATTAGTGAACCTGTTGCAGCCTTAAATGCTCTTCTATGATCTTTAGAATCGTATAGCATTTCACCTATGAATGCCCCTGCAAATGGGCCTATAATTATTCCAAAAGGAATTGGTGTAAGGATACCAACTATAAGACCAATATTAGTTCCCCAAATGCCGTATGAGCTGCCGCCAAAACGTTTAGTTCCCTTGGCTGGAATCACATAATCTAAAATCGTGATAATAATCATGATGATAAAAGTAATTCCTAAAACCCAGTAATTATTTTCAACCGCTTTGGTTAAATACAGTAATAACAAACCAACCCAACAACTTGACAGCCCGGGTAAAACGGGCAAAAAACTTCCCATGATTCCTATAATCATGCAGATAAAACCAAGTAAAACTAATACTAAATCCATGCTAAAAACCGTTGTAAATTTTAATTGTAAATTTATGCCATCTATTGAATCATCACTTATAAAGTAATGAAAAAATAGTTCATAATTTCTCTTTGAAGAATATTTGCAATACAAAGTTTACCAAAAAATAATCGTATTTTTACAATATTAGTCAAATCAACATCAAAATCTTGAAACGTTTTTCTCTTTTTTTTGTTTTCATATCTTTAAATTCTTGTCAATATTTTGAGAAGCAGATACCTTCTGAAAAAGAATTGCTTCAAAAAGAATTAAAATCAATCAACTGGAAAGTAGTTGATGAATACCCCTCTTTGCCAGACTGCGAGAAAATCAACGATAAAAGTCAGCGACAGCAATGTTTTTTCGAAATCATGTCGAGGCTTATTCAGGAAAAACTGGATATAGATACACTCTCCATTTTGTATCCCGAATTAGATACCATAGAAGTTAAAGTAACTGTTTTTCCTAATGCGACCCTGGAATTTGAGCCGCAGTTCCCTAAGGATTCAGTGACTTATGACACGATAAAAATCGATAGTATTCTTCGTGCACGATTGATAGATTTTCCAAAAGTGAATCCAGCCATTAAACGTGGAATTCCCGTTAAATCACAATTTATTTTACCTGTCATTCTTAAGGAAAAGAAAAATAAATTAAATGAGAAGGATTTAAAGTAGCTGTTCCTGCTGTCCGTTATATCTTTTTATTTTTAAAGAAAAAATAAAAAGGATGTTTCTCCCATCAGGGCTAGGCAGTAAGATTAAAAATAAAATTATACTTTAAACCGACGGTTTTTCCATTCATAAGAGCCAAACAAACTGTATAAAGCTACAGCCGAACTAAAAAAGGGATAAAACAGACTACTCAAAAACCAACTTTTTAGATGGCCTTTAGTCAAATAAAGACTGGTGATATAAAGCAAAACAAAATCTATAAAAAACTTAAGAAAAGCAAACAAAACAAAAATAGGATACGACCAGATTCCAAAAAGGAGAAATAAAAATCCAATAACGAAACTTAAATTTCCAAAGAAAACAACCAGTCCCAATAACTTTCCAAACGCACTTTGATACGAACTTGTCTTTGCCGCCCAGCGCACTCTTTGATAAAATAAAGTTTTCCAGGTTTCAGTGGGTTTGGTGGTTACGATAGCTTCTTCATCTTTTAAATAATGAACTTCTTTTGGGAATTTCCGAATTGCTTTCTGCAATAAAAAAACATCATCTCCGCTGGCAATTTTATCGTTTCCTTCAAAGCCGTTTAAGCTTTCAAATAATGATTTTGTATACGCAAAATTGGCGCCATTGCACATAAAAGCATAGTCAAGTCCAAAACTTCCGATGGTAGCTCCTTGCAGGCTTGTTAAATCCAATTGCTGGAAATGATCTAAAAATGAATTTTTGCAATCATACCTAACTGCCCCTGCGAGCATCGAGATTTTATTTTCCTGAATATAATTGTCGAATGATAAAAGCCAGTTTTCAGGAACAATACAATCGGCATCGGTGGTAATAACCCATTCGGTTTTTACATGCTGCATTGCGGTTGTGATGGCATCTTTTTTAGGAGATTTTGACATACGAATAGTATCAACTGTAGAAACCTGAAACCTGAAACCTGAAACCTCAAACTTTTCTTCTGAAGAATCATCAACCAAAATCACTTCAAATAAATCAAGTGGGTAATTTAATTTCGAAAAGCTTTCTAAAAGTAGGGGCAAATTTTTTGCTTCATTGCGAAACGGAACTATAATCGTAAAACTTGTTTTAGGTTCTAAATCTGATTTTTGATATTTTTTGACTTTGAAAAAACCATAAATCAGCAAGCCGATTGTTATGACATAAATTTTTAATATGACAAACAATATCAGGCTCATACAGCAGTTTTTGTTTTAAAATTCAAAACATAATAACTTCCTAAAACTACAGGAAGAACTACATTTAAAAACCACATTAAAGTGCTGATGAAAACCACAATCCATTCGTTTACACCCAGAATTCCGAAGAAATAAATCGCAACGCTGCCTTTTACCGCAAAATCCAAAAACTGAAATGTTGGCAATGATGAAGCTAAAAAATATACAGAAGTGATGGCTGCCATTAAGGTTAAATAAGGTAGTTGAACTTTAAAAGCGAGAAACAAAAAGTAATATTGGTGCGAAAAAACCAAATAACGGCAAATGCCTAAAAATATATTTTTTTGATGAACTGGCTTTGGGATTTCATTGATTTTATGAATCAGTTTTTCAATTGAATATCCTTTAACTTTTATCTTTTTTATTGAAAATAACAGAATCAGAATAAATACAAATCCGCCAAATAAAATCAATACTGATTTTGTGGTAATGACATCATAAAGTGCATTGAAATATAACAAACCGAAAATGCCAAAAATGATGGTCAAAATCATCTGGATTCCATTACAGATTAAGTTCAGAAAAACTACTTTTTTAGCTTCCGTTTTAGGATAGTACAAAGCTTTTCCGGCATATTCCCCAACTCCGTTTGGAGTGAAAATCCCGGCGGTTAAGGCAGCTAAAACCTGTTTTGTTGCTTCTCCTAAAGATATCGGAGATATGACTCTGGCTAAATTCTGCCATTTTAAAATTTCAAAAAAGCGATTCAGAACGCTCAACAGCAAGATAAATCCAATTCCTAAAACCGACTGATTTTTTCGGAACAAAATAATGAATTTCTGCCAGTCGAGTTTATCATTGTTCGCTAGCTGATTGTAAATAAAATAAAATGCACCGCCAACAATCAAAAGTTTGGCCAGAAGAACAAGGAATTGCTTAGCTTTGTGAGGAATTGAAATCATGCCGCAAAAGTAGTCAATTTGAGAATGAGATAATGTGGCAATTAGTAAATTAGAAAATGATTTATTCGAGATTCAGGTAACTTGAAACTTGAAATAAAATAAACTTGAAACAAAACTTCTCTTGACAAAAGAACGCATCATATTAGGTATTGACCCCGGAACCACAATTATGGGTTTTGGACTGATTAAAGTCACCAATAAAAAAATGGAGTTTCTGCAATTGAATGAATTGCAGCTTTCCAAATACGATAATCATTACCAAAAACTAAAAATCATCTTCGAAAGAACCATCGAATTAATCGAGACGCATCTTCCTGATGAAATTGCAATTGAAGCTCCTTTTTTTGGTAAAAATGTACAGTCGATGTTAAAACTTGGTCGCGCACAGGGTGTTGCCATGGCAGCCGGACTTTCAAGAGGTATTCCAATTACCGAATATGAACCTAAAAAAATAAAAATGGCGATTACCGGAAACGGAAACGCCAGCAAGGAACAAGTTGCCAAAATGCTGCAGCAGCTTTTAGGTTTAAAAGAATTACCTAAAAATTTGGATTCGACTGATGGTTTGGCTGCAGCTGTTTGTCATCATTTCAATTCAGGAAAAGTAGTTGCCGGAAAAAGTTATTCAGGCTGGGATGCTTTTGTAAAACAGAATGAGGATAGAGTTAAAAAGTAGTGGTTCAGTGTTCAGGTTTTTAGTACTCAGCTATTTTCTTTTGTAGTTTTTGTTATAAATAAAAATTTAATGAGATTTCAAGATTTATTAGCTTACAAAAAGTCGTTTTCTTTAGCAATGAAGATATTTGATATTACCAAACAGTTTCCAAAAGAAGAAACTTATTCATTAACCGATCAGATTAGACGTTCATCCAGAAGTGTTCCGATAACAATTGCGGAAGCTTACAGAAAACGTATTTATCCGAAACATTTCTACAGTAAATTAACTGACTCAGACGGTGAAAATTCTGAGACACAAGTTTGGCTGGAATTTGCTTTAGCTTGTAAATATATTTCAAACGAATCCTATGATGAGCTTTTGTCCGAAAGTATTGAAATCGGAAAATTAATAAATTATATGCTTTTGAACCCAGTAAAGTTTGGAGTTAAAATTAGTGAATAGTAAAAGCTTTTAGTAGGCATTTGTCAACGATAAAACTGAACACTAAAAACCTGAACACTGAAAACTAAAAAAATGAGCGGAATCTATATTCACATACCTTTTTGCAAACAAGCTTGCCATTATTGCGACTTTCATTTTTCTACTTCAATGAAAAAGAAAGACGATATGGTTTTGGCATTGGCCAAAGAAATTACCATGCGTAAAGATGAATTTGAAAATGAGATTGTAGAAACGATATATTTTGGAGGAGGTACACCTTCTGTTTTAAGTAATGAAGAAATTAACTTTTTGATTGCTGAAGTTTATGAGAATTATAAAGTAATCGAAAATCCTGAAATTACGCTCGAAGCAAATCCGGATGATTTGTCTTCAGAACGAATTTTAAAGCTATCCAAAAGTCAGATAAATCGTCTCAGTATCGGAATTCAGTCTTTTTTCGAAGAAGATTTGCAGCTGATGAACCGTGCTCATAATTCGGAGGAAGCCAAAAAATGTCTGGAAGAAGTAACCAAATATTTTGATAACATTTCCTTGGACCTGATTTACGGAATTCCAGGTATGACTGACGAAATGTGGAAACAGAATATTCAGACGGCTCTGGATTTTGGCATTCCGCATATCTCGAGTTATGCTTTGACAGTTGAGCCGAAAACAGCTTTGAGCAAATTAATTCAAACCGGAAAAATTGCTGAACCAGAGGATGAAGCCGCTTCAAATCATTTTATGATTTTGGTTGAAATGCTTCAAAAAAACAGTTTTATTCATTACGAATTATCGAATTTTGGGAAAGAAAATTATTTCTCAAAAAATAATTCTGCTTACTGGCTCGGGAAAAAATATATCGGAATTGGACCTTCTGCACATAGTTATGATGGAGAAAAAAGAGGCTGGAATATTGCCAATAATTCGCTTTACCTAAAATCAATTCAGGAAAATAAACTTCCCATAGAAACTGAAATTCTGACTACTTCAGATCGTTATAATGAATGTATTATGACGGGATTGCGAACTATTTGGGGCGTTTCTCTAGAAAGAATTGAAAATGAATTTGGACAGCAATATTTAAATTACCTGAAAGAACAGGCTCAAAAATTCTTAGATGATGATTTACTTTCAATAGAAAATAACATACTGAAACCAACATCAAAAGGAAAATTTTTAACGGATGGAATCGCGAGTGATTTGTTTTATTTAAATTTGGATGAATAAAAATTTAATGCAGATAAAATTCGTATAATAGTTTGTGTATGCTAGCAGTAATTGACAATCAATATCAAATAGACTTATCAAAACCTATCGATATCTCGATTCCATTAACTAATACAGAAGAAAACCCAATTGCATGGTATATTGAAAAACCTTCAATTGAGCCTGTGGTTTTTGGAGACTGGATAGGCAAAGTTTCTGAAGGAAAATCATCGACTAATTTTAATAATATTTTCTTCAATCCGCATGGGCATGGTACGCATACGGAATGTTTAGGGCATATTACAAATGATTTTTACAGTATAAACCAATCTTTGAAAAAGTTTTTCTTTTTTGCCAGACTAATTACCATCGAACCTGAAAAAATTGAGGAAGATTTTGTGATTACAAAAGAGCAGATATCAAATGCTCTCAATAGTTCAGATTTTTCAAAAACGAAAGCAATTATTATTAGAACGATTCCTAATCAAAAAGAAAAAAATCAAGAAAGTATTCGAATACAAATCCACCCTATTTGTCTGAAGAAGCAGCGATTTTTATCCGCGAAAGCGAAATTCAGCATCTTTTAATTGATTTGCCAAGTGTTGACCGTGAGCATGATGAGGGTAAACTATTAGCTCATAAAGCTTTTTGGAATGTTATGGATACACATAATTTAAACAGCGATGCACGTTTTGAAGCGACAATCACAGAAATGATTTTTGTGCCAAACGAAATCCATGATGGGAATTATCTGTTAAACATACAAATTGCTTCTTTTGAAAACGATGCAAGCCCTTCCAAGCCTATTTTATATAAGATTTAAAAAAGTTACACACAAATTTCGTGAATTTTTGCAATTTTTTGTCTTGCCAATCCCGATAGAGCTATTGTGCTAAAATGATTTTCACAGATTTAATAATTTCTGATCTCTAATGTGTAGAATAAAAATAATTCGTGAAAATTTGTGTAATTTGTGGTAAAAAAACAAACTCTAATGATTACCGTTTCTACTGATAAAACAAAACTTGATGTTCCATTTATACAAAATTTTCTAAAAGATATTTACTGGGCTGCCGGCCGGACTATTGAAGAGGTACAGACTACAATTGATGCTTCTGTTTGCTTTGGGATTTATTTGAATGATCAACAAATTGGTTTTGCAAGGGTAATTACAGATTATGTTGTTTTTGGATATGTAATGGATGTTTTTATTGCGGAAGAACATCGTGGAAAAGGATACTCTTCCATTTTAATTCAGCATATGATGAATGAGCCGCTGCTGAAAGATATTAAAATCTGGCGTCTGGCAACAACAGATGCACATTTTTTATATGAAAAATTCGGATTTACTAAACTGAGTCATCCTGGAAAAATGATGGAAAAAATACTATGATGAATACAATTGTTAAACTCGAAGAAACGGCTTTATTTATTTTCGGAATTTATTTGTTCAGTCTTTTAAGTTTTGAATGGTGGTGGTTTTTGGTTTTAATTTTAGCCCCTGATTTATCGATGCTGGGATATTTATTTGGAAATAAAAGCGGAGCTTTTTTTATAATGTGTTTCATCATAAAGGAATTGCCGTTTTATTTTATATTTTAGGATCGTATTTTAAAATTGAAGTTCTGCAATTAGCAGGAGTTATTTTGATGTCACATTCTGCAATGGATCGTATTTTTGGTTATGGCCTTAAATATGAAAAAGGTTTTAAATACACTCATTTGGGTGAAATTGGTAAATAAACAATTATGAATTTAGAAACGTTTTACGAATATTGCCTTTCGAAAAAAGGTGTCAGCGAACATTTTCCTTTTGATGAAGATACTTTGGTATTTAAAGTTGGTGGAAAAATGTTTGCTTTGTCGTCTTTGTCACAATGGGAAAAGAATGAAGCTTCCGTAAATTTGAAATGTGATCCTGAACGGGCACAGGAGCTTAGGGCAGAATATGATGAAATAAAACCTGGATTTCATATGAGCAAAGTACATTGGAATACGATTGCACTAAACGGAAATCTACCGGGACATTTTGTTAAGGAACTCATAGATCATTCATATGAATTGGTTTTCAAAAGTTTGACAAAGAAAATTCAGAATGAAATTATCGACCCGAGGTAAAATTTTACCGAACAGGCGGAGCAATTAGAAAATTAGGCATTACATTTGTAAGGAATGTCAAAAACATAACACTCAATTAATTTGCAACTTAGTAGTTTATAGAATATGAAAGAACAATTTAAAAAATTTCTGAACGAAGAGCAAGATCCTAAAGCGATTGAAAAAATCACTTCAAAACTCAATGATTTATTGATGAAAGGAGAAGAAGTAGGATATATAGCAGTTCAAAAAAAGCCTGCAATTACTGTTTTTCCGGATAGCATTGTATTAACGAATAAAAGAATTATTATTTGTAAACCTAAAAATCTGGGTCTTTCAATGGATTTTACAGATTATACCTGGGATGATGTTGCGGGAGCTTTTGTAAAAGAAAATATTCTGGGTTCAGAATTTTCTTTTAATACCAATACTGATTTGTCAATTTCAATTGATTATATTCCAAAAATCCAGGCCAGAAAAATATATACATACGCAAAAGAACAATTGGATTTACTTAAAAATCCGGTGACTATATCAGCTCCAGTTTCAGAAACTCTTCAGGCAGAAGAGCAAGAGGATACAGTTGAAGAAATTGAAACAGAAGAAGTAACTAATTTTGCAGAAATTTTGCCGGCAGCTCCGTCTTACACAGACACTTTCGAACCAATTCAACAAACTCAGTCAACAGGTGAGCGTAAATTAAGTGAATTATCTAAAGAAGAGCTTTTTGATAAATTACAGAATTATAAAAAACTGCTGGATAATGGCTTAATTCTCCAGGGTGAATATGACAATTACAAAAAAGAAATTTTAAGTTATATGTAATAAAAAATCCGAAGTTGAAGCTTCGGATTTTTTTATTTAATTTTTTAAATTACCTACCATTCATTAACTTTATTGGCATCCATTTTTAAGAATATAAAAAGTAAAATGGTGAATCCCCATAAACCAGATCCTCCGTAAGAAAAGAAAGGCAAAGGTACTCCAATTGTAGGAAAAATACCAACTACCATGGCAATGTTCACAAAAAAGTGAATGAATAAAATTCCGGCAACACAATATCCGTATACTCTGCTGAATTTTGTTTTTTGTCTTTCAGCTAAATAAATAATTCTTAAAAGTAATCCGGCAAATAATGCAATAACAATGAAGGAACCAACAAATCCCCATTCTTCGCCTACAGTTGTAAATATGTAATCAGTGTGTTGTTCTGGTACAAAACCACCTTTTGTCTGTGTCCCCTCTAAAAAACCTTTTCCTGTCCAGCCTCCTGATCCTATAGCAATCTCAGATTGGTTAGTATTGTATCCGATACCTTTCATATCGACCGTTTTTCCTAGCAATATATTGAAACGGTCTCTGTGATGTTGTTTAAAAACATGATCAAAAACATAATCAACTGAAAAAACAAATGCTGAAATAATGGCCAGGAGTATACTGCTTAAAATAATATTACGGTCAACAGCTCTTCCTTTAAAATGTATAATAGCCAATACTGCGAACGCAATTAAAATAACAACATAAGGCTCTAAAATGAGTGTTAGTACAAATAAAAGTATGGTTATGAAACCGGTCCATACGTACCAGGCAGGCAGTCCTTCCCGATATAAAACAATAATGAAAATACTATAAATTAAAGCACTCCCGGGATCCGGTTGCGGCAAGATCAAAATTACAGGCAGGAATATTATGGCAAGTGCCTGGATTTGACGATTGGTTTCCTTAAGATTAATTTGTGTGTCGCTCAGATATTTGGCTAAGGCCAATGAAGTAGCTGCTTTCGCAAATTCTGATGGCTGAAGTGTAAAGCTTCCGATAGCGTACCAGCATCTTTGTCCTGCAATTGTTTTTCCAAAGAGAAACAATCCGGCCAATGATAATAATGCAACTCCAAAGATGATACTGGCATATTTTTCATAGAATTTACCATCAACGAATAAAACAACGAAAATTAAAGGAATGGTACAGCCAATAAATATTAACTGCTTTTCATAAGTTCCTTCTGTAGAAGATAAGGAAGACGAATATATGTTTAACCATCCCAGAATCACCAGAATACTGTAAATGATAACGCTTATCCAATCAATATTTTTTTTACACTTTGATTTTTCATTTTAAATGAATCCCTTATTAATTTCGTTTGATGGAATCAGCTTTGGTTTTTGGAATTATTCTTTTGCTTTTTGCAATTGAGTCTTTTCGTTTAATTTCTAACTTAGCAACATTTGCAATAGAATCCTTTATTCGTATTTCTTTTTTAACACTTTCTGAAA
Organism: Flavobacterium gyeonganense; assembly: GCF_029625295.1. NCBI lineage: Bacteria > Pseudomonadati > Bacteroidota > Flavobacteriia > Flavobacteriales > Flavobacteriaceae > Flavobacterium > Flavobacterium gyeonganense. The sequence goes on from NZ_CP121112.1 coordinate 2,608,465, forward strand.
GTCCGCCTAATTTTGCATATTCGCTTTGAAGACTTTTGTTTAAAACCCTGACTTCTAAATCCGTTCTGGAAATTTTCTTTTTTAAATATTTTTCTATCATTAAACTCGCAATGGGTCCGGCAATTGAAGCTCCAAAACCACCATTTTCAATCATAATTGCAATCGCAATTTTTGGATTGTCTTTTGGTGCAAATGCAACAAATATAGAGTGATCTTCAAGCTGAACTCTTTTACCGTCAATCTTCGCAAAATTTTCAGCCGTACCTGTTTTTCCACAGATATCAATTCCTTCGACTTTTAATCTGCTTGCTGTTCCCATATTATAAACATCAAATAAGCCACTTATTATTGGAGGAAAATATTTTTTATCAATAGATGTTGTGTGTTTTGTTGTAAATTTTGAATCGATGCTTTTGCCTTCAATCTTTTTTATGATGTGAGGGGTGTAATAATAGCCCTGATTCGCAATTGTAGCCATCATATTTGCAAGCTGAATTGGTGTCATTACAACTTCTCCCTGCCCGATAGCATTTGAAACAATGGCAGTACTTTTCCAGCCGCCATTAGGATACATTCGTTTGTATGTTTTAGAAGTTGGAATTTTTCCTCTCTTACCAGTTGGTAAATCGTAACCCATAAATTCACCTAAACCAAAAGTTTTAAGGTGATTACTCCATACATCTACTGCAGCAGCAGGTTTTGTGTATTTATTAATTGTTCTCATGTATGAAGTTGCGAAATAACTGTTACAGGATTGGTAAATAGCTCTGTGTAGTTGCAATTGGCCTCCACTGCAGTGACATCTCATAAATCGGCCTCTTGCATAACTGAAACCATGATGACAGGTAACAGAAAAATTTTCATCAATTACACCCTCTTGTAAAGCTACCAGACCTGTTAATATTTTAAAAGGAGAACCGGGTGGGTATTCCGCCAAAAGTCCTCTGTCATATAACGGTTTAGCTATTGAATCACGATATAAAAGTGTGTAATTCTTAGAGCGCTGTCTTCCAACTAAGATTCCCGGATCGTATGACGGAGCAGTTACGAGTGCTAAAATTTCACCCGAGCTAGGCTCAAGAGCAACGATACCGCCTCTTTTATTGATCATCAATTCTTCACCATATTTTTGAAGTGCTGCGTCAATAGTTAAATTAATATCTTCTCCCTGAACCGCTATAGTATCATATTTTCCGTTTTTATAAGAACCAATTTCTCTGTTGTATTTGTCTTTTTGGATATATTTTACACCTTTTATGCCTCTCAGGATTTCTTCGTAACTTTCTTCGACGCCTTGCTTACCAATTAAATCACCACTATTGTAATAAGGGTTTTTTGCAATCTGTTTTTCGGTTACCTGTGTGATAAAACCAAAAATATTAGCGCCACAATCAACTTCATAATCACGAAGAGAACGTTTTTGAAAATAGAAGCCTTCATATTTTCTAATTTTCTCCTGAAAAGCTGCAAATTCTGTCTTGTTAAGCTGTGCTAAAAAAACAGAAGGTAGTCTAGGGCTATACACCTTCGCTTTGGCTATTCTTTTCTCGTATTCTTCCTTAGTAATATTTAATAGTTCGCAGAATTCAGCGATATTGAGATTATCTTTAATTTCTCTTGGAATCACCATGATATCATAAGATGACTGGTTTGCAACAAGCAGTTTTCCGTATCTGTCATAAATATACCCGCGTTCAGGGTAGTCATATTTTATTTTGATGGCATTATTTTCTGATTTCAGTTTGAAAGAATCATCAATAACCTGCAAATAAAATATCCTGATCACTAGCAAAGATGCTGCAATAATAATTAAAGTGGGCAGCAGGACTTTTCTCATCGTTTATTTGGCTTAATAAGATAAATGATTATGATAGAAATGAGTATTGTAAAAATGGAACTAAATAAAGTGCGGAGCAAAATATCCCAAATGAATTTAAATTGGAAAGCTTCCAGAATAAATAAAACTATATGATGTAAGAAAACAGAAACTAAAATAAATGAGAAACGCTCAGGCGTTAAGGATTCGTTTAGTTTGATAGTTTGATATTCATAACTCAATCCGAAAGAGAATTTAAAAATATAGGGCCTGTAATAAGCTAAAATAACACAGGCTGCTGCATGAATGCCCCCTGAATTACAAAACATATCCATTGTAATACCCAATAAAAAACTCGAAATTATTAAACCGGATCGATTGCTGTTTACAGGATATAAAATAATATATAAAATATACGGGTAAGGACTTATGTACCCTAAGAAATTCATGTTGTTAAAAATAACAATCTGAATTGCAAGTAACATAATAAATCGAAAAATATTGACTAACAGTGCGCTATTCATCTTTTTCCTTGTTTTTGTTTTCTAAATTAATAAGTTCTTCCCTTCCCTTACTTTTAATAATATAAACATGTCCTAAATTAGTCATGTCGTTAAATAATTTGACATCAATTGTATAGAATGTTGTTTTTGTGTCTATATAATATTTATCAATTACACCAATGTTAATGTTTTCAGGGAAAATTACAGATTGTCCACCCGTAACAATAGTATCTCCTTTTCTAACAGAAGCCAGTCTCGGAACATCAGTTAATTGAACGGTCCCTGTACTTTTTCCGTCCCAGGTCAAAGAACCAAAATGATTTGATTTTTTTAATTTTGCATTAATCTGAGATTTCATATTCAATATACTAATCACAGTAGAATAGTTAGGAGATGTATTGTCTACAATACCAATAATTCCTAAACTATTAATTACTCCCATATCTTGTTTAACACCTTCGTTTGATCCCGAATTTAAAGTCAGATAATTTTCGTGTGTGCTATACGAGTTATGAATTACTTTCGAGACAATAATATCAGCTGGCTTAACACCTTTAATACTGTCGATCATCGGTGCTTTTGTTGTATCTTCTATGTTGAATAAAAGACTTTTTAATCTTGCGTTTTCAAGTACAAGTTCGTCATTTTCAGTTCTCAAATTCAAATACTCATTTACGCTGTTTATTTTTTCATAAACGCCACCACTAATAAAGTTAGCAGAGCTAATTGTTCTGCTTCTGTGAAATGAGTGAGATTGGATTGTGAGTGCCAACGAAATACCTAAAAGCAGCAAAAACAGCAAACGATTACTGTTTTTTATAATGAAATTAAAAATTTGCTGCATTTCTTGTTTGGTTATTTTGTTTCAGGATATGCTTTTAGTTTCAAATTTTATTAGAGTTAAATGATGAAATTTAACTCTAATAAAAAAAATGATTGTTATGTCGAATCTTATTTAATTAAGATACTTTTGAATTTTGCAATGTTTTTAAGTGCCATTCCGGTTCCACGAACTACAGCTCTTAATGGATCTTCTGCGATGTAAACAGGCAAATCTGTTTTTTGAGAAATACGTTTGTCAAGACCTCTTAACATTGATCCTCCACCAGCTAAATAAATACCTGTATTGTAGATATCTGCTGCTAATTCTGGAGGGGTCTGAGATAATGTTTCCATTACTGCATCTTCGATACGCTGAATAGATTTGTCTAATGCTTTAGCGATCTCACGGTAAGAAACATCAACTTGTTTTGGCTTACCTGTAAGTAAGTCTCTACCTTGTACTGACATATCTTCTGGCGGTCCGTCAAGATCTTCGATAGCTGCTCCAATTTGAATTTTTATTTTCTCTGCAGTACTTTCTCCTACGAAAAGGTTGTGCTGTGTACGCATGTAATATACAATATCATTTGTGAAAACGTCACCCGCAATTTTTACAGATTTGTCGCATACAATTCCGCCTAACGCAATAACAGCGATTTCAGTTGTACCACCTCCGATGTCAACAATCATATTTCCTTTTGGCTGCATGATATCGATACCAATACCAATTGCCGCTGCCATAGGTTCATGAATCAAATAAACTTCTTTACCGTTAACTCTTTCGCAAGATTCTTTTACCGCACGCATCTCCACTTCAGTAATACCAGAAGGAATACATACCACCATTCTTAAAGCAGGAGTAAACATTCTCTTCTTTAATGCAGGTATGCTTTTAATGAACATATTGATCATTTTTTCTGAAGCATCAAAATCGGCAATTACACCATCCTTCAAAGGCCTTATGGTCTTGATGTTTTCATGTGTTTTACCTTGCATCATGTTGGCCTCTTTACCAACAGCAATGATTTTGCCAGAAATTCTATCGCGTGCTACGATAGAAGGGCTATCAATAACAACTTTATCATTATGAATGATTAAAGTGTTTGCGGTTCCAAGGTCTATCGCAATATCCTCGGTCATGAAATCAAAAAATCCCATAAGTTTTTTAGGGGTTTAAAATGTTATAAAATAATTTATCGAACAAAGTTAAACAAATTAATGTTTAAAATGACGTGTTCCTGTAAATACCATTGCAAGATTATTTTCGTTGCAATAATTTATGCTTAATTCGTCTTTTATTGAACCTCCTGGCTGAATTACAGCAGTTATTCCTGCTTTTTTAGCTAATTCTACACAGTCAGGAAATGGGAAAAAGGCATCACTTGCCATTGAAGCACCATTTAAATCAAATCCGAAAGCTTTTGCTTTATCAACTGCCTGAATCAAAGCGTCAACTCTTGAAGTCTGACCTGTACCAGATGAAATCAATGTTCCGTTTTTAGCAAATACAATTGTGTTTGATTTTGTATTCTTGCAGATTTTAGAAGCAAAGATCAAATCTTCGATCTCCTGAGCAGTAGGTTCTGTAATTGTAACGGTTTTTAAATGCTCTTTATTATCCGTAATATTATTTCTGTCCTGAATTAACAATCCGTTAAGACAAGTTCTTACTTGACGAGATGGTAATTCAACTTCATTTTGAACTAAAATAATTCTGTTTTTCTTTTCTTGTAAAACGGCAATTGCCTCGTTATCATAAGCTGGAGCAATTACAACTTCGCAAAATAATTTATTGATTTCCTGAGCAGTTGCTAAATCAATTTTAACGTTTGAAATTAAAACTCCTCCAAAAGCAGAAGTCGGGTCGCAGGCCAAAGCTGCTAAATAAGCCTCGCTGATTGTTTTTCTTGAAGCCAATCCACAGGCATTGTTGTGTTTCAAGATTGCAAATGTTGGTCCGTCAGTTTTAAATTCAGCAATTAAATTTACTGCAGCATCAACATCTAGTAAGTTGTTGTATGATAATTCTTTTCCGTGAACTTTTTTGAACATAGCATCAAAATCTCCGAAGAAGAATCCTTTTTGGTGAGGGTTTTCACCATATCTTAAAACTTGACCGTTTGCAATGCTTTCTTTGTAAATAGTCTCATCTGTGTTGAAATAATTAAAAATAGCTCCGTCATAGTGAGAAGAAATATGGAATGCTTTTGTAGCAAACAATCTTCTGTTTTCTAGCGTTGTAGAACCATTTTGTTCAGTAATTAAATCTAAAAGCAAACTGTATTCGTTAACAGAAGCAACAATTACAGTGTCTTTAAAGTTTTTAGCACCAGCACGAATTAATGAAATTCCGCCAATGTCAATTTTTTCAATAATATCTTGTTCGCTTGCGCCAGAAGCAACTGTTTTTTCAAAAGGATATAAATCAACAATCACTAAATCGATCTGCGGAATATCAAATTCCTTCATTTGCTGCACATCACTTTCATTGTCTTGACGATTCAAGATTCCGCCAAAAATTTTTGGGTGCAACGTTTTTACTCTTCCACCAAGAATTTCAGGGAAAGAAGTAATGTCTTCAACAGGAACTACTGGAATTCCAAGGTTTTTGATGAAATCTTCTGTTCCTCCAGTCGAATAAAGTGTTACATTTTGTTCGTGTAATTTTCGAACAATTGGCTCTAATCCATCTTTCGAAAAAACAGATATTAATGCTGATTGTATTTTTTTAGTCGTGCTCATTGTGTAGTTATAATTTTCAGACTGCAAAAGTAGTTTTTTTTGATTATATATTTAAAGGAATTCTTGTAACATTATATTAAAAAAATCTACTGATGAGTTAGTTACCTTTTATTAGGTTTTTGATTTAAATTTATTGAATTTTACTTTATCGAAAAAACGAACATATGCTACTTTATCTTAGGTTATTAAAAGAAAGTCTGAGCTTTGCCATTAATGCTTTACGAAATAATAAATTGCGAACATTATTATCACTGCTAGGTGTGACTATTGGTATTTTTTCGATTATTGCTGTACTTGCCGCTGTTGATTCACTCGATCGGAAAATTTCAAAAGATCTGAGCAGCTTAGATAAAAATACAATTTATTTAATGAAATATAATTTTGGGCCATCTGAAATTCCACAATGGAAGAGAGAGCAGTTTCCAAATGTAAAATATGATGAATATATTGCCCTGAAAAATTCCCTAAATAATACCGATCAGGTAGGCTACCAGTTATTCGTTAATCGTGAAACTTTAAAATATGATTCGAAAACCGTTGCCGACGTAAATATGATTCCTTCTTCTTTCGAAATGGTTGATATTGACGGATTGAGTTTTGACAAAGGAAGATTTTATAATGAATCCGAATCGAATTCAGGAACTCCCGTAATTGTTTTAGGTTATGATATTGCCAACGGGCTTTTTGGAGAAAGCGATCCTATTGGAAAAAATATTCGTCTATACGGACAGCGTTTTACGGTTATCGGAGTAATGACAAAACAAGGGGCAGGGTTTTTTGGAGACAGTAATGATACTTCTGTGTATTTTCCTGCTAATTTCCTGCGTAGAATGTACGGCGACAGCGATTCGATGACACCAGTAATTGTTTTAAAACCGGTAAAAGGTGTCGATATGGATGCTTATAAAGCAGAAGTTGCTCAAAAACTAAGAGCAATTCGCGGAATGAAAGCAGGGGAGATGGATAATTTCTTTATAAATGTACTTTCCGGATTTACCGATTTTATTGATGGAATTTTGGGTCAGATGAATGTTGTAGGGTGGATTATCAGCGGGTTTTCTCTTTTAGTTGGAGGTTTCGGAATTGCTAATATTATGTTCGTATCCGTAAAAGAAAGAACCAATTTAATAGGAATTCAGAAATCGCTGGGAGCTAAAAACCGATTCATATTATTTCAGTTTTTATTCGAGGCCATAATTCTTTCTGTGATCGGTGGGATTATTGGTTTACTGATGGTTTGGGGAATTGCGTTTGTTTTAACAAAAGCACTTGATTTTGAATTTGTTTTAAGTTTTGGAAATATAATGTTAGGAACAACTTTAGCGGCTCTTATTGGATTAATTTCTGGAATATTGCCGGCTATTTCAGCTGCAAATCTTGATCCTGTTGAGGCAATTAGAACGGGAATGTAGTTTTTTAAGGTTTCGTTTTAATTCGAATTAGTGGTTTGACAAATTTAACTTACTCAGGGAATTTAATTTTTGTTTTATCCCATTTAATATCATCTGAAGAATAATAAGATTCATCATTTCTCTTATATTTCAAAACAGTATCTTCTTCTTGGGTTGTTCTTCTTACAATACAGAAATCACGATCTCTGATAAAATACTTCAAAGATTTACGTAAATCAAAGAATATCTTCGATGTCAATGTGTCAGATTGTGATGCGATAAAAGTTGCATTTCGAAAGTTATCTTTATAATTCAATTTTATAAATTCATAAAGGTTTTTATTTGAAATTTCAATTAAATCTTTTGGTTGTAAATTTATAAAATAAGGAATAGTGTCTGCATTTGGTGTTCCGCATATAAATCCTATTCCTTTATTTTGAAAGTAGTATGCTGTAGAATCAGTGTTTATAATAAAGGTATTTGTTCCATAGACTAGCCAGCCGGGAATAGGAGTGCTTGGAGGAATGGTATCGTTGCCGGTGATTTTTCTCTTACTTTCCTTAGAAATTATATAAGGAATATTTTCTTTTTTATTTTCTTTCATGTTACAATTCGAAAGAAATATACAAATAACGAAACCAATAAAAATTTTAGCCATGAAAATAAGATTTAAAATTAAATATATAAAAAAATCTCACCTGCAATGAAGCGGATGAGATTTTAATATTTTTAGAAGTTTTAAAAACTATTTTCTAATATCATTGTTCTGAATCAAATCAATATATAAATTGATCTTATCTTTCAATTCTTTTCTAGGCGTGATAAAGTCAAGGAAACCGTGCTCTAAAAGAAACTCAGCAGTCTGGAAACCTTCCGGCAAATCTTTTCCTGTAGTATCACGTACAACACGCGGACCAGCAAAACCAATCAAAGCGCCAGGCTCAGAAATGTTGATGTCTCCCAGCATAGCATATGATGCGGTTGTTCCTCCTGTAGTTGGGTCTGTACATAAAGAAATGTATGGTAAGCCAGCTTCGGCAAGCTGAGCTAATTTTACAGATGTTTTAGCCAATTGCATTAAGGAATAAGCTGCTTCCATCATACGGGCCCCACCAGACTTGGAAATCATTACAAAAGGTAATTTGTTTTTGATCGCGTGATCAATACCTCTTGCGATTTTTTCACCTACAACGGCTCCCATAGATCCGCCAATAAAGGCAAAATCCATACAGCAGATTACAAGTTCTCTTCCTTTAGATTTTCCTACTCCAGTACGAACAGCGTCTTTAAGGTGTGTTTTTTCCATTACATCTTTCAGTCTCTCGGCATATTTTTTTGTATCCACAAAATGCAGAGGATCTTTTGATGTCATGTTTTTATCTAACTCAACAAATTCGTTGTTGTCGAATAAAATTTCAAAATAGGTTGCGCTTCCAATTCGAACGTGAAAATCATCTTCAGGGCTTACGAATAAGTTTCTCGCTAATTCGTCTGCATCAATAATTTTTCCGGTAGGAGATTTGTACCACAATCCTTTCGGAACGTCCATCTTATCTTCTGTAGCAGTCGTAATCCCTTTTTCCTGTCTTTTAAACCAAGCCATATTGAATGTTTTATTTGTTTGAGGTTTGAGGTTTCAAGTTGCGAAACCTGAATCCTGAAACTTTAAACTTGAAACTTTTTTATTATAGTGTATTCACGTTATTCAAATCTGCAAAAGCTTGCTCCAATCTTGCGTTGAATGTTACTTCACTTTCACGAACCCATCTTCTTGGGTCATAATATTTTTTGTTTGGAGCATCCGGACCTTCTGGGTTACCAATTTGAGATTTCAAATAGTCAAGGTTTTTAACCATATAATCACGGATTCCTTCAGTATATGCAAATTGTAAATCGGTATCAATATTCATTTTGATCACTCCGTAGCTGATTCCTTCTCTGATTTCTTCAAGTGTAGAACCAGAACCTCCGTGGAAAACGAAATCTACAGGGTTATGACCTGTATTGAATTTCTTTTGAACGAAATCCTGAGAATTTTTTAAGATTTTTGGAGTCAATTTTACGTTTCCTGGTTTGTAAACACCGTGAACGTTTCCAAAAGCAGCAGCAATTGTAAATTTAGGGCTTACTTTAGATAATTCTTCGTAAGCATAAGCTACTTCTTCTGGCTGAGTATATAATTTTGAACTGTCAACATCAGAATTGTCAACACCATCTTCTTCACCACCTGTAATACCAAGTTCGATTTCTAATGTCATTCCCATTTTGCTCATTCTTGCCAGGTACTCTTTGCAGATTTCAATGTTTTCTTCGATTGGCTCCTCAGACAAATCGATCATGTGAGAACTGAATAATGGTTTTCCTGTTTCTGCAAAATGTTTTTCAGAGGCATCTAACAAACCATCAATCCAAGGCAATAATTTTTTTGCGCAGTGGTCAGTATGTAAAATTACAGTTGCACCGTAAGCTTCTGCTAAAGTATGAATGTGTTTTGCTCCTGCAATACCACCTGCGATTGCCGCTTTTTCACCTGCATTCGATAATCCTTTTCCAGCGTTGAATTGTGCTCCTCCATTAGAAAATTGAATGATAACCGGAGCATTAAGTTTTGCTGCAGTTTCAAGAACGCCATTAATTGTACTTGATCCGGTTACGTTTACTGCCGGAAGTGCAAATCCTTTTTCTTTTGCATAATTAAAGATTTCCTGTACTTGATCTCCTGTAGCTACTCCTGGTTTAATATTGTGTGCCATTGTAATTTTTTTTAGTTGTTTTTAGGTTTTTAGGTTGCAAAAATAAGAATTAATTAGCATTAGAACGGATAATTTATCCCAAAATTTAAAACTGAATGCCCAAAATTGTATTCTCTGAACCAACGTTTGCCCGGTTCATGCGCCGGATTATAAGTCTTAAAGCCTAAATCTAAACGAATAACAAAAAAGCTTAAATCATATCGCAAACCAAATCCGCTTCCTAAAGCAATTTCTTCGAAATCGTTTAAGCCAGAGAATTTTGCCTTTTCATCAGTTACATTATCGAGTACATTCCAGATATTTCCGGCGTCAGCAAAGATTGCACCTTTAACATCTCCGAAGATTTTGAATCGAAATTCCCCACTTAGGGCGAGTTTCATATTGGCTTCATTAAAGTCATTTACTGCATTTGTACTTCCCGGACCTAACGCATAAGGCTGCCAGGCTCGATTGTCATTTGATCCTCCGGAATAATAACTTCGTGAAAAAGGAATATAATCTGAGTTTCCAAAAGGAATTGCAATACCAAAAAAGCTTCGGACAGCCAGTACTTTTTCTTTGCCAAAATCCCAGTGTTTAATATAATCAAATTCGGTTTTAATATATTCTGAATATTCCAGATTAAATATTTCGTAATTGCCTCTTGAATTTTTAGGAAGACTTGTTACGCCTGAAATGGCAGATAATAAAGTTCCTGCTGATTCTATTTTAGTTTTAAACTGATAAAAAGTATTATCTGCCAAATCTTTTTTGGTTGTTTTGGTAAATGTATAACTAGTGGCTAAAATAAAGTCATTTTCAGTCAGACGTACCCTTCTTTCTTCTATACCCTGTACATCTTTGTATTTTGAATCCGATGCTGTCAATGCTGTTCTGTTATTTATAACATCATTAGTAAAATCAGAGGCTCCTTTAGGTATAGTCAGGTTTTTATTGGCTTGTTCTTCTGGTGTATCTCCCCAGTTGTTGTTATTAACATTGTAATCTTTTCCAATACTATTCAATTCATCATAAGAAGAAGTATATACTTTAAAATAATTATCCGGATTCAGATTACGGACATATTGTGCGTTTAGTAAATCTAATTTTGCTGAATTGTATCTTTTTGGAGACCAAAGGTAAGACAGGCCGCCTGTGAAGTTTTCTTTGTCTAGTCCAATGTTTCTTTGTTTAGAAAAACCGGCGGAAATTGACGTGGACGGGATCATGCTTTTCGGAATAATTTTTTCTGTTCCAAAAGGCATTAAGATTCTTGGGAAATTAAGTTTCATGTCAACTCCATATTCCGAAACATTAAAGAAATTATTATTAGGATTGGCCATGTCTTTTGATGAGCCTATGTTTACACGAGCAGAAATTTCTAAGGTTTCAGCCCTGTTAAATACATTTCGAATCGTTTCTGAAACACTTGCTCCAATTCCAAAATCCTGAATATTGGAATGTGTTAAATCTAAGCTTGCGCCAAAGCTGTATTTTTTTCTTGGTGTCAGATACACTTTTGCAATTAAAGATTGTGCTGTCGAATCTCGTTTATCAACTTCATATTGTATTGATGGGTAATTGAAAATTTTCAGATTGTTTAAGTAGCGGGAGGAAAGAGTAGTCCTAAAATCGGCATAAGTACCTCCTTTTGTAATAAAAATAGCATCTGTAATTGCGCGGGGTTTGTATTTTAATTTGTCATAGCTATACAAATTAAAGTTGTTGTAAGTGGTGCTGTCCTTAATTTGGCTTTTTGCCCGTGCAGGAGAATAATCAGTATAAATATTTACATCACTTATTTTATACAGTTTAAAAGGTTCTGTCCTGCTGGAATCTTTTTCCTGAATACTGTTGTCTTTGATGATTAAATTTATGTCCGCCTTATTTTTTTTGCCAATGGTATCAACATCAAAAGTGACATATGTAGGCTGGAAATAGTAGGCTCCGTGATTTCTAAAATAGGTAGTAATTCGATTTTTTTCTTCTTCAAAATCGCTGGTTTTGAATTGGTTACCTGATTTTAAAAATGAAGGCTCCGGGTTTGTTTTATATAATGAATCCAAAGCAGGTGTGCTTATGTTTTGTCTAATAGAATCCAAAGTAAAAACATTTCCGGTTGTAATATTGTAGTTGATTTTTGCTTTTTTATAGCCTACCGTGTCAATGTTGTAATTCATGGCTACATTAAAATAGCCATTGTTAAAATAATAGGATTTTAAACGAACTAATGTTTTTTTGGTTTTTGAAGTATCAATTATAACAGGAGGCTCACCAGTTCTTTTTAAGAATTCATGAATTCCTTTGTATAAAAAAGACTGTCCAAGACGGTCTACTTGTTTAGCAGATAATATTTTAGATTGGCGCTCATATTTTCCGGGATTATTTTTAAATTTTGCCTGATAACTAGAATCAGGATTTAATTTTGCCAGATTATATAAATTTAAACGCAGACGAAATCCTAATAAGTTACTGTTTGGTTTCTGATACATCTGATCTGAAGCAGTTTCATCATTAGTAGATTTTCCGTTTACAATAATATCATTTTTTATAAGTAAATTTTTTCCGTCCGGAACTCGTTTCACTGCATTACAAGCACAAATAAGTATTGCTATTAGAATAAATGCTGTTATTTTTGTAAAAATCTTTTTCAAGTGTTTTTAAATATTTAATTCAAAAGTACATTATATTTTATGATTAGTAAAAACCAAATAAAACTTATAACAGGTTTACATCAAAAAAAGCAACGTTTTGCTAATCAATTATTCTTTGCTGAAGGAATAAAGGTAATTCAGGAATTATTACAGTCCAATTTTGAATTAGAGTATTTATTCACAACACAAAATGATTTTGAAACGGTTGGGACTTCAAAATGTATTCCTGTTACTGAACAGGAACTTAAAAAAATAAGTGCTTTATCAACTCCAAATACATGTCTGGCAGTATTCAAGATTCCTGCCGGAAATACAATAATCGACTCGGGCTTGATTTTAGCTTTAGATGATATTCGGGATCCGGGAAATTTAGGAACCATTTTAAGGCTTTGCGATTGGTTTGGAATTCAACAAATTATTTGCTCAAAAGAAACTGTCGATATCTACAATCCAAAGGTAGTGCAGGCCACAATGGGATCTATTGCCAGAGTAAATGTAAATTATGTTGATTTGAAATCTTTTATAACAAACGCAAAATTGCCTGTATTTGGAACTTTTATGAATGGCGAAAATATTTATCAATCCGTTCTGCCTCAAAATGGAATCATTATTATGGGTAATGAAGCCAATGGTATTTCAGCAGAAATCGAAAAAACAGTAACAAGCCGACTCACAATTCCCAGATTTGGTAAACTACAAAAAACCGAAAGTTTAAATGTAGCCACCGCTACTGCTATTGTTCTTAGTGAGTTTAAACGAAATAGTTAGGCTTTTGTTTTAATGAAAAGTAAAATTTATTAAAATTGCTCTTGATTTCATCGAATCTATGTTGTCTGTCCATGGACTCGGCTGACCAGGATTATCACGAACTAATTCATCTGTTATTCCAAACATACCTCTGATGGAGGGAGAAAAAATAAAATATTCAGAAAAAATATCGATGCCAAAACCAATTTCATAAGCAGAACTCCATGATTTAGTTCTAAATGTGCCCTCAAAGTTATCGTCTTTTGACTTTGAATTGCTGGATAAATTTAGAGTGGTAGAAAGTCCTCCTGTTAAATAAGGACGGATATTTCCTGTACGTAATGCCGAAAATTTTAATAGTAACGGAAAATGAATATATGTGCTATTCACCTCTCTTAAATAATCACTTTCTGAATTTCCTACTCCCGAAAAATGCAAATCTCGTTTTGTGTAGTATAAACCCGGTTCAAAACGCAAATTTACATATTCCTGTAGTCTTAAATCTGCAACAACCCCAACATTAAATCCTGTTGTTTTCTTTACCTGGATATCTTCTGTGACTTCTTTGTAATCAAATTTAAAATCAAAGCTGTTAAAGCCTAAATAATAACCAAAGTATAAACGTTGTTTCTGCCAGTTTTCCAGATTAATAATAGGATCTTTGCTAAACATGCTTTTAGCAAATTGTGAATATCCCTGTGCCGATAATGCTAATAAAATTAAGACTACTGTTTTTTTCATACTATTTTTTTGAAGCAGAATATATCGTTGCAACTCCAAAAGTCTGAGGCATTGCCACAACTTCTATAAACCCAATTTTTCTTAAAATATTGTTTAGTGCTTCTCCATAAGGAAAAACAGCAGCAGATTCTGATAAATAACCATACGCTGAATTGTCTTTAGAAAATAATTTACCTATAACTGGAAGTATGTTTTTAGTGTAAAAGCGATATCCTTGTCTATAAGGTGTTTTATCAGGAACTGAAGTTTCCAGAATTACAAATACACCATTTGGTTTTAAAACCCTTAAAATTTCAGCAAACCCTTTTTCTAAATTCTCAAAGTTTCGTACTCCAAAACTCACTGTAATAGCGTCAAAATGATTGTCCTCAAAAGGCATGTTTTCAGAATCACCTAATACTAATTCAATTCTGTTTGAAAGGTTTTTTTCTTCTACTTTTTTCTTCCAACTTCCAGCATTCCTGCAGAAATATCTAAACCAATAATTTTTTCGGCTTTGCTTTGTGCCATTAAAATTGCAAGGTCCCCGGTTCCGGTAGCAATATCAAGTATAACTTTTGGCTTTGAATCAGAAACTATTTTTAATACTTTTTTACGCCATTTTACATCTATTCCAAATGAAATCACACGATTTAAGTTATCGTAGTTTCCTGATATAGTGTCAAACATTTGTGCAACCTGTTCTTTTTTGCCTAAAGTTGAGTTTTTGTACGGAGTTATTTTTTCAGACATTTTTTTTATTTACGCAAATATAACATAAAGTATTTAACTGCAATTGTGTTTCTTAATTAGGATTGAATGTTTTTAGATATTAATGGTATTTTGTAAAATCACTAAAAGTGGGTATTGTAGGTAAAGTATTTATTGGTGAATTTAGCACTTGTAAAAATGTTAATATTTTTTCAATGATAAATAGAGATACAATGACCCAAATCAAATGGGTGCTCCTTGCGCTTAGCATCTCATTTGTTCTTGTAAGCTGTTTTGAAAGTACTGTTTTTGAGAGCAGTATTATATTTAAAGTGCAAAATACGTTCTTAGGATTAAATTTGTTTTTGGAAATTTTAATTTTCTTTGCCTTTAGTACCTTCGTGGTATTTGGTATTAAGGGTTTTTTTGAGATGTACTCTCAAAAAATATCAAATGTTATTATATTCCTTTCAGGGGTATTTTTAATATTTGTAATTTTTATTTTATGTTATCAAATATTGTTTCAAGAGTAGGTCATTGCTCTAATCATTTGATTTAAAAAAAAACATCCTCAATTTTGAGGATGTTTTTTTTATTTTTTAATGTATGTTTCGTATGTATAATCATAAAGATGGGTTTCGTCTTTAGAGTTGGCTTCGGATTCTACCAGTTGCCATTCCCTTTCATTGATTATAGGGAAAAAAGCATCAGCTTCAAAAGTGTGGTGAACACGTGTTATTTCAATTATATCAGCATATTGTAATCCAAGCGTATAAATTTCGCCTCCTCCTATAATATATGAATCTTCATTTTCGGGGCACATCGCAATCGCTTTTTCAATGCTGTCAACCACTATACATCCTCCCGGGTTATAATTTTCTTGTCGGGATATTACAATATGTGTTCTGTTAGGCAGTGGTTTTGGAAAGCTTTCGAAAGTTTTTCTCCCCATTATAATATGGTGATTAGTAGTAAGCGATTTGAATCTTTTAAAATCGTTTGGGAGATGCCAGACTAATTTGTTTTTCTTTCCCAAGGCATTGTTTTCGGCAACAGCCGCTATCATTATAAGCATAGTGTGTTAAAGACTAAATTTTATTTTCAGGATTATCATTGATAGAAGACTCTAATTGATTAATTCTCCTCTGCTGAAGCGCAACTAATCGGTCAATCTGCTCTCTTTCCCATTTTTTATTCATAAATCGATCTGTAATGTAGATTTTTATGAAGTGCAAAATAAAGATAAAAAACCATAAAGTAATGATCCATGTACACCAATTTTGTTCTGTTCCAATGCTAAAACCAAAAAAACGATTAGCAACAAATAAAAATAAGCTTCCTAACAAAAAAAGAACAAAATGAAAATATAAAGCTTTTTTCTGTCTGATTCTTTTACGAGCATACTCATATTGTTCATGTACTTCTTTTTCCATAATTTATTCAAAATAAGATCATAAAGTTATAATTTATTTTGAAAAATCACTATTCTGAATAAATAATATTTGATTCAAAATGGTCTTAAAATCCGAATTTATAAATTAAAAAGCTTAAAATTATCGATAGTGTAAAAAATATATTTCTGGTTGCTATAATCATAAATCATACAGGGTACGTATTGATTAATCAGATGAATTTGCGAACTTTGAAGGTATAAATCTAAAAATGAAACAGTTATGTCTTTGAAAAAGCAATTTGTAAAAACGAAACCGGTTTGTAAAGTAACATTTGCAATTGAGGCGAAAGATGCTAATTCTGTCGCTGTAGTTGGGGATTTTAATAACTGGAACATAGAAGAGGGAACATTAAGCAAACTGAAAAACGGAACTTTTAAGGCTACTTATGACTTAGTAAAAGATGCAATTTATGAGTTTAAGTATGTGGTTGACGGACTGTATATCAATGATCCGGAAGCAGATTCTTACAGATGGAATGATTTTGCAGGAAGTGAAAATAGCGTTTTAATAGTATAAAAAAATCCGCTTGAATTCAAGCGGATTTTTGTTTTTATACAGCAACACTACCTTTTATGGCAGGGTGTGGATCATAGTCAACAAGAGTGAAATCATTATAATCAAAATCAAAAATGTTTTTGATCTTTGGATTTAAAATCATTTTTGGAAGTGGTTTTGGTTCACGTGATAATTGAAGTTCCAATTGTTCAAAATGATTGTTATAAATATGTGCATCACCAAAAGTATGAATGAATTCACCGCATTCTAAATCACAAACCTGAGCAATCATCATAGTCAATAGTGCATAAGAAGCAATATTGAAAGGTACTCCTAAAAAGATATCAGCACTTCGCTGGTACAACTGACACGAAAGTTTTCCTTTTGTTTCTCCTTTTTCGGTATTGGGACTTGAAACATAAAATTGAAAAAAAGCATGGCAGGGAGGTAAAGCAGCTTTATTGTTGGCTACATTTTCTTCAAAAGATTTCTTCGTATCCGGTAAAACAGAAGGGTTCCAGGCAGAAACCAGCATTCTGCGGCTATTCGGATTTGTTTTTAATTCAGTGATTAATTCTGAGATTTGATCAATTTCTTCACTATTCCAATTGCGCCACTGATGTCCGTAAACGGGGCCTAAATCACCATTAGAATCAGCCCATTCATCCCATATTTTTACTCCGTTTTCCTGAAGGTATTTAATATTGGTATCACCCTTTAAAAACCAAAGTAATTCATAAATGATAGATTTTAAATGTAGTTTTTTAGTAGTAACCATTGGGAAGCCTTCACTTAAATCAAAACGCATCTGGTATCCAAAAACACTTTTAGTACCTGTTCCGGTTCGGTCTCCTTTTTGATTGCCGTTTTCTAAAACGTGTTTTACTAAATCTAAATATTGTTTCATTTTATAAAATCTAAATAATTAATTCTGAAATCTAAAGTCAAAAACCTATGAAATTTTATCTTCTGGAGATTTCGTCTCTAATTTTAGCGGCTTTTTCATAATCTTCCTGAGAAACTGCCTGATCCAATAATTCATTCAATTCTTGTAAACTGTGTTTGGCATAAACATCTCCGGACTGATTTGTTTCTTCTTCGTGTCCAAAAGTTTCAGGATTAGAAAGGACATCATCAATTTCCTGTGATCCAGAATCAGTTTCTGCAGTACTTGATTTCAGGTAAATTCCGGCTTTATCTAAAATGTTTTTATAAGTAAATATTGGAGCACTGAATCTTAACGCCAATGCAATAGCGTCAGATGTTCTGGCATCAATAATTTCTTCGATTTTGTCTCTTTCGCATATCAAGCTTGAATAAAAAACACCGTCAACAAGTTTATGGATAATGACCTGTTTTACCACTATATCAAATCTTTCGGCGAAATTTTTAAATAAATCATGGGTTAATGGGCGGGGCGGTTTAATCTCTTTTTCTAAGGCAATAGCAATTGATTGGGCTTCAAAAGCGCCAATAACAATTGGTAATTTTCTTTCGCCATCCACTTCGTTCAAAATTAAGGCATAAGCGCCATTTTGAGTTTGACTGTATGATATTCCCTTTATAGATAATTTTACTAGACTCATATATGTTTGTAAAAAAGGCACTTAGCGCCTCTATTTAATACTTTTTTTGACTGAAAAATAAAGGTGCAATTTTAATCAAAAAATATGGAACAAAAAAGCCACCTAAACAAAGATACGATTATCTTATTTTTAGGCAGCTATATTTTTATAGAGAATTTTTAAATTAAGAATGTTGTGCTTTGAAAGCTTTTAGTTTCTCAATTAATTGTGGTACAATTTCGAAAGCGTCTCCAACTACTCCATAATCCGCTACTTTGAAAAATGGGGCTTCTGGGTCGCTATTAATCACTACTTTTACTTTTGATGAGTTGATGCCGGCAATATGCTGAATAGCTCCTGAAATACCTACAGCAATATATAAGTTTGTTGCAACTGGTTTCCCTGTTTGTCCAACGTGTTCGCTGTGAGGTCTCCATCCTAAGTCAGAAACGGGTTTTGAACATGCCGTTGCTGCACCTAATACAGCGGCTAAATCTTCTATTAATCCCCAGTTTTCAGGCCCTTTTAATCCGCGTCCTCCTGAAACTACAATGTCCGCATCAGCTATTGATACTTTTCCGCTTACTTTTTCTACAGAGTCTACTTTTACACCAAAATCATTATCTCCAATTGAAGGATTAAAATCTTCTTCGGCAGCAGAACCTGCGCTTTCAAAAATGCCATAAGAGTTTTTTGCAAGCCCCAGAACTTTTATATCTGTACTGATTTCTGTAATATTGAAAGCTTTGTTTGAAAAAGCATTTCTTTTACTTGGAATGGAGAAGTGCTAACTGGTAATCCCACTACATTTGAAGCAAATCCAGCTTCTAAGGCCACAGCTACCAATGGCGAAAGGTAAATACTATCTGTAGTTGAAGAAAGCAAAACTAATTTTGTGCCTTCTTTTTCAGCTGCTTGTTTAATAACATCTGCGTAAGCTTTTGCATTAAAACCAGCTAATTTATCATTGTTTACTTTTAAAACCTTGTCAACTCCGTATTTTGCTAATTCGCTAACATCGCTGATGTTTACAGTCAAAGCTGTAACCGTAGTTCCTAATGATTCTGCCACTTTTTTAGCGTAAGAAGCTAATTCGAAAGCGACTTTTTTAAATTTTCCTTCTGCAGATTCTGCATATATTAATATTGACATGATATTTTTGTTTTGAGGTTATTAGTTTCAAGTTTCAGGTTTCAAACTGAACACTCAATACTAGATTACTTTCGCTTCGTTGTGTAATAAATTGATTAACTCATCTAAATTATCTGCAGGCACTAATTTTACTGCAGATTTAGGAGCTGGTTTTTCAAATTTTACAGCTTTTGTATTAACAGATGCATCAACTGGCTCAAGAATGGTAAGCGCTTTTGTTCTTGCTGTCATAATTCCTCTCATGTTAGGGATGCGTAAATCTTTTTCTTCAACAAGACCTTTTTGAC
This sequence comes from Flavobacterium gyeonganense, assembly GCF_029625295.1. Classification (NCBI taxonomy): domain Bacteria; kingdom Pseudomonadati; phylum Bacteroidota; class Flavobacteriia; order Flavobacteriales; family Flavobacteriaceae; genus Flavobacterium; species Flavobacterium gyeonganense. The sequence goes on from NZ_CP121112.1 coordinate 2,628,256, forward strand.
CTCCAATAATTAAAGGAAGAGTAGTACTTACCGTTTCTTTTCCTCCGTCAATTTCGCGAACAGCTTTTACATTGTTTCCGTCAACAGTAATAGCTGTACAGGAATTTAAAAAGTTATAACCTAAAACTCCGGCAATCATTCCAGGAACCATTCCACCGTTATAATCCAAAGATTCTTTTCCTGCAATTACTAAGTCGTAACCGCCATTTTTAATTACTTCGGCTAATTGTTTTGCAACAAAAAAACCGTCTGTTGGGTTTGCATTTATACGAATTGCTTCATTCGCACCAATTGCCAAAGCTTTGCGTAGAGTTGGCTCTGTATCCGGACCACCAACATTTACAACCGTTACATTTGCTCCTTGTTGTTCCTGAAACCAGATAGCGCGGGTTAAACCAAACTCATCATTAGGATTAATTACATATTGTACACCATTGGTATCAAATTCTGAATCACCATTGGAGAAGTTAATTTTTGAAGTAGTATCAGGCACATGGCTGATGCAAACCAATATTTTCATAAGTATATATTTTGAATTTATAATATGCTTTTACAAATTTAGAATTTAATTTGGAATAATTATACTATGCATGCATAATATTTTTTTTAAAACTATTACGATTTCGGAAATTGCTGGTTTTTGGGATACTTTAGTAAAAAAATAAAATCAAAACTTTATTGATAATATTGGTTTTTAGAGAATTTTATTTTTTGAGGGTATGTAGGAGGCTTAATGATAGTTAATTAATGTTCTTTCTCGAAATAACATAAAAAAAGTTTTTTGAATGTTTTAGAATAAATCAGATAAAATGGGGTTTTATGAAATATTTTTTAATGATGAAAAGTGACGCTATATCTATTTTGTAAATATCACAATAAATTTTAAAAAGTTAAAAGTGAAAGAAGAAAGAGAAGTTACTGTTATTTTAAATTCAATTTATGCTTTTAAGTTATTTAAAATATTTATTTTTGCTCATCAGAAAAAAGAATATAACATACAACTATGAGAACAATACAATTTAGAGAGGCCATTTGCGAAGCGATGAGCGAAGAAATGCGTCGCGATGAATCCATATATTTAATGGGCGAAGAGGTTGCAGAATACAACGGAGCATACAAAGCTTCAAAAGGAATGCTTGCTGAGTTTGGTGAAAAAAGAGTAATCGATACTCCAATTGCTGAACTTGGGTTTACAGGAATTGCAGTAGGATCTGCAATGAACGGTAACCGACCAATTGTAGAATATATGACTTTCAACTTCTGTTTAGTTGGTATTGATCAGATTATAAATAACGCTGCTAAAATGCGTCAGATGACAGGTGGACAATTTAATGTACCTATCGTTTTTCGCGGACCAACTGCTTCTGCAGGTCAATTAGGAGCAACTCACTCACAGGCTTTAGAAAACTGGTTTGCTAACACTCCGGGACTTAAAGTTATTGTTCCTTCAACACCTTATGATGCTAAAGGACTTTTAAAGTCTGCTATTCGTGATAATGATCCTGTAATCTTTATGGAATCAGAGCAAATGTATGGCGATAAAGGTGAAGTGCCGGACGGAGAATATGTAATTCCAATTGGAGTTGCTGATGTGAAGCGTGAAGGTACTGATGTAACAATCGTTTCTTTCGGAAAAATCATTAAAGAAGCTTTTATTGCTGCTGATGAATTAGCTAAAGAAGGAATCTCTTGTGAAATCATCGATTTAAGAACGGTTCGTCCAATGGATAATGAAGCTATCTTAAAATCAGTTAAAAAGACAAATCGTTTGGTAATTTTAGAAGAGGCTTGGCCATTCGCCAGTATTTCATCTGAAATAACTTATATTGTACAAGAGCAGGCTTTCGATTTTCTTGATGCCCCAATTCAGCGTATTACAACTGCTGATGCTCCTGCACCTTATTCACCTGTTTTACTGAAAGACTGGTTGCCAAATGCTGGTGATGTAGTGAAAGCAGTAAAAAAAGTAATGTACAAATAATAATACATACATACTCATAAAAACTTCATCATTCATTGGTTAATTGATGAAGTTTTTTTTGCCGGAATATGAAAAGAATAATTTTACTCAGCCTGTTTTTTGTATTTGCTTTAGCAAACCATGTTTTTGCGCAAACTAAAGTGAGTGGAATTGTTTTGGACAAATCCAATCAGCCTATTCCATTTGCAAATGTGGTTTTTAAGGGGTCAAATACGGGAATAGTTTCTAATGAAGACGGACGTTTTTATTTAGAATCACCAAATACGTATACCGCTTTGTTAGTCACTTCTGCAGGATTTTCAGATAAGGAAGTTCCTTTGGAAAAAGCAGTAAATTATAATTTCAAAATTGTGTTAAGTGAACCTCAGGCACTTAATGAAGTTGTTATTTTTACCGGTAAAACATCAAAAAAGAACAATCCCGCATTGGATATCTTGAGGAAGATTTGGGAAAGAAAACGAAAAAACGGTCTTTACCAATTCAATCAGTATCAAATGCAGAAGTACGAAAAAGTTGAGTTCGATATGAACACGATTGACAGTGCTTTCATGAAAAATAAACTTTTCAAAGGAATGGAGTTTGTTTTCAATCATGTCGATACTTCTGATGTTACAGGTAAAACCTATTTGCCAATTTTTATCAATGAATCCGTATATGATGTTTACGGAGATAATAAATTAAAGAAAGTAAAAGAAAATTTATCCGGAAATAAAATGTCAGGATTCAACGGGAATCAGCAGATTTTATCTTTCGTAAAAGACCTCTATTCGGATTATAATATTTATGACAACCATCTTAAATTCTTTGATAAAAGTTTTACAAGCCCGCTTTCAAAAACTGGAATTGATGTTTATAATTATGTGTTGAAAGACAGTGCTTTTATTGATAAAAAATGGTGTTACAATATTGTGTTTTATCCAAGACGTAAAAACGAACTGACTTTTAAAGGAGATTTCTGGGTCAACGATTCCACTTTTGCCATCAAGAAAATTAATATGGGCGTTACCAAAAGCGCCAATATTAACTGGGTGAAAGATATTTATATCGAACAGGAATTTGAAGTAGAAAACGATTCGGTTTTCCTTTTAACCCGCGATTATATGATGTCTGATTTTGCTTTGAATAAAAAGGAAAAATCTAAAGGGGTTTATGGAAAACGAACGACTTTATATAGAAATCATAAATTCAATCTTCAGAAACCGGAGAAATTTTATAAAGAAGAGGTCAATTTTATAGACAATGCCGTGTATGAAAGGCCAGATGAATTTTGGGAAGAAAATCGTTTTGAAAAATTAAATAAAGACGAGCAGGGTATTTATAAAATGCTCGATACTTTGCAGACAGTCAAGAAATTTAAACAGCTTTATAGTTTAGTTTCTATTTTAGGAAGTGGTTATGTCGAATTTAAAAATTTTGATTATGGACCTATCTTTTCAACCTTTGGTTATAATGAAGTCGAAGGTTTAAGATTAAGAGTTGGGGGAAGAACGTACTTTGGGCCTAATGATCCGTGGAGAATTCAAGCTTATACAGCCTATGGATTTGATGACAATAAATTCAAATATGGCGTTTCAGGAAAATGGATGCTTGATAAGAAAAACAGATTAATTATTTCTGGAGGAAACAGACGTGATATCGAACAAATTGGAGCTAGTTTGACCACAACAAATGATGTTTTAGGGCGAAGTTTTGCTTCTTCGGCGTTGTTTACAACAGGAAGCAACGGAAAACTGACCAATATTAATCTGAGTAACGTTTCTATTGAAATGGAAGCTAAGAAAAATTTTATAGTTTCTGCAGGTTTTTCATATCGCACATTAGAATCGGCATCGAAAACGTTTAGTTTAGACTATTATAAAACTTTGCCATCTGTTTCAAATCCGGCTGGTGTAGTTGAAAGTAAGGTTACGCAATCTGAGGCTAACATTCAGTTTGAGTTTATGCCAAATCGTAAAACAATTGGTTATGGAGTTGAAAGGGATCTTGTTGACAGCCCGTTTAGCCATTTCTTCGTTAACTTCAGTTATGGTCTTAAGGGAGTACTCAACAGTGATTTTGCTTATGAAAAAGTACAGTTATTTTACAGACAGCCTATTATTATAGGACCGTTAGGAAGAACGAATATTACGCTTGAAACAGGAAAAACTTTCGGTACAATTCCGTTAGGATTAATGAGCGTAATTCCCGGAAACCAGACATATTTTACGATTGAGAATACTTTTAGCAACCTGAATTTCTACGAATTTGTCACAGATCAATACACAACATTACAGTGGAATCATGATTTTGGGGGAAGAATATTTGCCAGAATCCCATTTATGAGAAAACTGAACTGGAGGGAATTTATAGGCGTGAGAGCCGTTCATGGAACAATTTCTGATGAAAACAGAGCCATAAACGCTTCTGGTCTTCCATATAATGCACCGGAAAAAGTATATTGGGAGTACAATGCCGGAATTGGGAATATCTTTAAGGTTTTCAGAATTGATTTCTCATGGAGAGGAAATTATTTAAATATGCCGGATGCTGCTAAATTTGCCGTAAAAGGATCTTTTGGATTCTATTTCTAATAAATAAGAAAAATAATATTTGTCATTTCGACGAAGGAGAAATCACACAAGCTCAAATAATGAGTTAATGTGTGATTTCTCTTTTTATTTTAAATTAAGTTTGATTTTAAATATTTATTAATTTAGAAGCTATTCCCGCTATTCGTTAAAATCCTTTTGTGCCGAACCCCGGCACAAAAGGATTTTAACTACAAACGAAGTTCACTGAACTCCGATTAAAATGAAAGTTAAGTGAAGTAATCGGGGCTAAAAAATAACGTTATGCAAGAAGCCATAGATTATTTATCATCCAAAAATCCAATATTTCGGGAAATAATCGAAAAGTATGGATTCCCATCAATCCCAAAACGCCCACAAGGTTTCGAAACTTTAGTGTTGTTAATTCTCGAACAACAGGTTTCTATAGATTCGGCGAAAGCCACCTTCTTAAAAATTAAAAACCATACAACATGTAATCCTGAAACAATGTCGGTTTTACCAGATGAAGAGTTTAGAAATTTGGGTGTAAGCCGCCAGAAAACAAAATACATTAAGATTTTAGCGGAAGCAGTTTTAAATAAAGCATTAGATATTGAAAGCCTGGCATCAAAATCAGCAAAACAAGTTCGTGAAGAACTCATTAAGTTAAAAGGTATCGGAAACTGGACAATCGATATCTATTTAATGTTTTGTCTTCAGGAGCCGGATTTGATTCCGCTTGGTGATATTGCAGTCATAAATACGATCAAAGAATTATTGAATATTCATGACAGACACGAAATGGAAATTCATGTGGAACAATGGAGTCCTTACAGATCTTATGCAACCTATTTGCTTTGGCATTATTACTTAAATAAGAGAAATCGCAAGATTATATATTAACTATCTGTTATATAAAACGAAAGTATATTAATTAATGAATAAAGTATATAGATTAATGTGTTTTTTTCATTGTAAAAAAGGATTCTTTGGGTTACTTTTGCAACCGAAATTATAGATATAATAAAAAAGAAAATGACCGCAGACAAACTAACAACTTTCGATGTATTAATCGAAATACCAAGAGGAAGCAGAAATAAATATGAGTACGATTTTGAAATCAAAAGAATGCGTTTCGACAGAATGTTATTCTCTTCGATGATGTACCCTGCCGATTACGGATTTATCCCTGAAACTTTAGCTCTTGACGGTGACCCTCTTGATGTATTGGTTTTGATTAACGAACCAACTTTTCCTGGATGTGTTATAGAAGTAAAACCTATTGGCGTTTTCCACATGGCTGATGATAAAGGACCGGATGAAAAAATTATCTGTGTACCGGTTTCAGATCCAATCTGGAATTCATTAAATGATCTTTCAGATATCAACGGACACTTATTGAAAGAAATCGAGCATTTCTTCCAGGTTTACAAAGATCTTGAAAACAAAAAAGTAGATGTAGAAGGATGGGGTGATGTAAACGAGGCATTCGCAATTATTAAAGAATGTACAGAGCGTTTTAATCAAATTGAAAACAAACCAGAGGGATTATTTAGTATTAAATAATTTTAGGCATCATATTTTATAAAAAAAGCAATACTCCGTTAAGAGTATTGCTTTTTTGTTTAAATTCGTTTTGTTAGTTTGTTGACTATTAACCAAAACCATTAAAATATTATGAATGCATTTATGATTTATTTGCCAATAGTTATGGCAATTATTGGATTACTTTTCATGGGAATAAAAAGGACTTGGGTTTTAAAGCAAGATGCTGGAGACGGCAAAATGAAAGAGATTTCAGATTACATCTACGAAGGCGCTTTAGCCTTCTTAAAAGCCGAATATAAACTACTAACCATCTTTGTAATTATTGCAAGCATAGCTTTAGCAGGAATTACTTTTATTCCGGGTGTAAAAACACATTTATTAATCGTAGTTGCATTTATTTTTGGAGCATTATTTTCAGCTTATGCAGGTAATATAGGGATGAAAATAGCAACCAAAACAAACGTTAGAACGACTCAGGCAGCCAGAACTAGCTTACCGCAGGCATTAAAAGTCTCTTTTGGTGGTGGAACCGTAATGGGACTTGGCGTTGCAGGTTTGGCAGTTTTAGGTTTAACTGCTTTTTTCATACTATTTTTTAATTTGTTTTCTGGCGGAGTCTGGAAAGATACTGAAACGATGACTGTTGTTCTAGAAACATTAGCAGGATTTTCACTTGGTGCAGAATCAATCGCTTTGTTTGCACGGGTTGGGGGTGGAATTTACACCAAAGCTGCCGATGTTGGTGCTGATTTAGTAGGTAAAGTAGAAGCCGGAATTCCGGAAGATGATCCTCGTAATCCGGCAACAATTGCAGATAACGTAGGAGATAATGTGGGTGACGTTGCCGGTATGGGAGCCGATTTATTCGGATCTTATGTTGCAACTGTTTTGGCTGCGATGGTACTTGGAAATTATGTTATAAAAGATATGGGCGGAAGTATTCAGGATGCTTTTGGTGGAATTGGACCAATTTTACTTCCAATGGCGATTGCCGGTTTTGGAATTTTATTTTCAATTATCGGAACCATGCTGGTTGGTATTTCTGATGACAATGCTAAAGAAGCGCAGGTACAAAAAGCGTTAAATATAGGAAACTGGATTTCTATTGTTTTAACTGCCGTAGCTTGTTTCTTTTTAGTAAAACATATGCTTCCTGAAACCATGCAGATGACTTTCTTTGGAGAAGGATCAAAAGACATTTCATCATTGCGTGTTTTCTATGCAACATTAGTCGGCTTAGTGGTTGGAGGAGCAATTTCATCAGTAACTGAATATTATACAGGATTAGGAACAAAACCGGTGTTGGCGATTGTACAAAAATCATCTACAGGAGCAGGAACAAACGTAATTGCAGGTTTGGCAACCGGAATGATTTCTACTTTTCCAACTGTATTACTGTTCGCTGGAGCAATCTGGATTTCGTATGCTTTGGCTGGATTTTACGGAGTTGCTTTGGCCGCTTCAGCAATGATGGCAACAACAGCTATGCAATTGGCAATTGATGCTTTCGGACCAATTTCAGACAACGCCGGAGGAATTGCCGAAATGAGCGAATTACCAAAAGAAGTTCGTACCAGAACCGATATTTTAGATTCAGTTGGAAATACCACTGCAGCGACCGGAAAAGGATTTGCAATTGCTTCTGCAGCTTTGACTTCATTAGCCTTATTTGCAGCTTATGTAACTTTTACTGGAATTGACGGAATCAATATTTTCAAGGCTCCGGTTTTAGCGATGTTATTTGTCGGAGGAATGATTCCGGTAGTTTTCTCTGCATTAGCAATGAATTCTGTTGGAAAAGCGGCAATGGATATGGTGTACGAGGTTCGTCGTCAATTCAAGGAAATTCCGGGAATTATGGAAGGAACCGGAAAACCGGAATACGGCAAATGTGTTGAGATTTCTACAAAAGCTGCTTTACGCGAAATGATGCTGCCTGGAGTTTTAACGATTGGTTTTCCGATTGCTATTGTGTTATTGGGTAAATTAGTTTATGCAGACAACAATCAGTTAATCGCTGAAATGCTGGGAGGATACATGGCCGGAGTTACGGTTTCAGGGGTACTTTGGGCAGTTTTCCAAAACAATGCAGGTGGAGCATGGGACAATGCGAAAAAATCTTTTGAAGCAGGAGTAATGATCAATGGCGAAATGACATATAAAGGTTCTGATGCACACAAAGCTGCGGTAACTGGAGATACAGTTGGTGATCCGTTTAAAGATACTTCGGGGCCTTCAATGAACATCTTAATTAAACTAACATGTTTAATTGGATTGGTGATTGCTCCAATTTTAGGTGACGGACATGCGCCATCAGATATTACCGCAAAGGGTTCCTGCTGTAAAATGGAGATGCATGCAGGTGGAGTGTCTAAATGCGGTGATATGTCAGGAATGACCAAAGAAGAATGTATTAAAATGTGCAAAGAAAAAGGATGCTCTGCAGAAGAAACTGCAAAGTGTATGGCTCATTTTGATACAAAAGGGAAATATCAAAAAACAGATTGTTTTGATACAACTAAATACGATAAAAAAAGAGTTGAGGTTAATTTGTCTACTGCAAATGGTGTCACGGTTGGAACTGTAACTAAAACCGAAAACGGAAAAACAACCACAGAAGTTTTTGAAGGAACGGAAGCAGAAGTAAAAGCTAAAGTGGAAGCTGCGAAATAAATCCCTCTTTAAATATATAAAAATGCCCCAAATAATATCTCACTTTTTGGGGCATGTTCATTTAGAGGTATTTTAATTTAAGCTGTTTAGTCTAATAACTCAAAATTAGATTTTAGTTTAATATTTGCTGATGAAGCTCCAATCATAACTTCGAAATCTCCTGGTTCAGCATTCCATTCTAATTTATCATTGTAGAAAGAAAGCTTTTCTTTGTCAATTATAAACTCAATAGTTTTAGATTCTCCGGCATTTAATTTTACTTTCTGGAAATCTCTTAATTCTAAAACGGGTCTGACAACCGAACCAAATTTGTCTTTTATATATAATTGAACCACTTCTTCTCCAGTCACTTTTCCGACATTCGATAATTGAAAAGAGACTTTTATGTTTTCATTGCTTTTTATTTTTACTGAAGATAATTTCAAACCTGAATAATCAAATTTTGTGTAACTCAACCCGTAACCGAAAGGAAATTTAGGCGAGTTTTTTAAATCGATATATGAGGAAACATATCCTTTCGCATCTTCATCGGGAGCGGGTCTTCCTGTACTGAAATGATTGTAATAAATCGGGATTTGTCCAATTTCTCTAGGGAAAGTCATAGGCAATTTACCAGACGGATTATAATCTCCAAATAAAACATCAGCAATTGCATTTCCTGCTTCGGTTCCTAACCACCAAGTATAGACAATCGCAGGAACATTATCTGCTGTCCAGTTAAAAATAAGAGGTCTTCCGGCATTTACTAAAACTACAACCGGTTTTCCTGTTGCCTGAATCGCTTTTACTAAATCTTCCTGAACTCCCGGTAAATGTAGATCGCTTCTGCTTTTGCTTCTCCGCTCATATCATGTCTTTCACCAATACTTAAAATTACAACATCTGCTTGTTTTGCAGTTGCAATTGCTTCGGCAAAACCATCTTTATTGTCTCCGGTAACTTCACAGCCTTTTGCATAAAGTAATTTTGTATTCTTACTTATTTTATTTTTTAAACCATCCCATTGCGAGACTACCCATTTACTGTATTCTACCTCTGGCAATTCTACTGCCCAGAATCCCATGTTGGCTTTGTATTCTTTTACCATTGGTCCGATAAAAGCAATAGTTTTTAAATTTTTAGAAAGGGGTAAAGTTTCGTTTTCATTTTTTAGCAAAACAATACTTTTTTTAGCAACATCCAGTGCTGCTTTTCTATTTTCAGGATTATTAAGCTCTTTTTGAGCTCTTTTTTCATCTGAATATTTGTATGGATTTTCAAATAATCCTAATTCAAATTTCTTGCGCAAAATACGTTTTACGGCATCATCGATTACATCAACAGAAACTTTTTCTTCTTTTACCAATTCAGCTAAATTATAGCGGTAGGCATTACTTTCCATATCCATATCGCTCCCTGCGGTAATGGCTGAATAGGCAGCAGCTTTAAGATCTTTAGAATAACCGTGAGCAACCATTTCGCCAATGGATCCCCAGTCAGAAACTACAAATCCCTGGAAATTCCATTTTCCTTTTAAGATATCTCTTTGTAAATGTGCATTTCCTGTTGCCGGTACTCCGTTTAGGTCATTAAATGAGTTCATGAAAGTTGCTGCACCGGCATCTAAAGCGGCTTTAAAAGGAGGAAGGTAAGTTTCCCAAAGCATTCTTTCACTCATGTCAACAGAGTTATAATCTCTTCCGCCAACAGCGGCTCCATATGCTGCAAAGTGTTTCACACAAGCCATAACCGAATTTAAATCTCCTAATTTATTTCCCTGAAATCCTTTTACTCTTGCATACGCAATTTTAGATCCCAGATAAGTATCTTCTCCGGCACCTTCCATTACTCTTCCCCAACGCGGGTCACGGCCAATGTCTACCATTGGGGCAAATGTCCAGTGAATACCGCTTGACGCAGCTTCAGTTGCCGCAACCCTTGCTGCTAATTCTATAGCTGATAAATCCCAGCTTGCAGCTTCTGCCAGCGGAATTGGAAACGTGGTTTTGTATCCGTGAATAACGTCCTGACCAAATAACAACGGAATTTTAAGACGGGATTGCATTGCCAGCTCCTGATATTGTCTGGTATATTTTGTCCCGATAATATTTAGCATCGAACCAATTAAACCTTGCTTAATTTCGTTTTGCTTGTTTGGATTAATTGTAATGGGACCAGTCGCCTGATTATCTCCTGTGTACTGATTAAGCTGACCTATTTTTTCTTCCAGTGTCATTTTTTTCAATAAATCATTTACCTTTTGATCTATTGTCTGTTGCTGGGCCATCGCAAAAATGGAAATCATCAACAGGGTCATTGTTGTTATTTTTTTCATGAAATACATTGTTTTATTCTTTGTACTGTCTTGTATATAATTGTTTTTTTAGGTTTTAAGATTAATTATTAGTTCTAAAATTTTATTCTGTTGATTAAGCAAATAGCAGTTTTTAATTCACTTCAATATAAACAGGCAAATGGTCCGAAGGATATTTTAAATCTTTTGAATCACTTAAAACGGCATGTTTCTGAATTGTTAATTTGCTATTTTTAGAAACAAATATGTAATCTATTAGTAATGTAACAGGCTCATTATGCTTAAAACCATTAAATGTTCCCGAAGGTCCAAAAGGTTTTTCTTTTGAAACGTCTTGGGTATCATCCATTTCTTTTTTTACTTCTGCAATCTGATTTGTATTGGGTTCTGAATTAAAATCACCCATTAAGAATGCCGGATAATTTTTAGAATTGATCTCTTTCATTTTAGAAAGAATCAGCTGCACTCCTTTCACCCTGGCTTCATTGCCCACATGGTCCAGATGTGTATTAAAAACCCAAAATGATTTCTTTGTTTTTAAATCTTTGAAAAGTGCATATGTGCATATCCTGTTGCATGCGGCATCCCAGCCTTTTGAGACAACATTTGGGGTTTCTGAAAGCCAAAATGTATTTATCTGTTCTACTTTAAAGCGTTCTTTTTTATAATAAATAGTACAGGCTTCACCTGTTTGATTCTCTTCTCTCCCTATTCCAAACTTACTATATTCCGGCAATGCCGAAGCAATATCAACAACCTGACCAGGGGTAGCTTCCTGAACTCCTAAAATGTCAGGACTGTAAAACCGGATTTGAGAAGTAAAATAATCTTTTCGGTTTGGCCATGCATTTTCTCCGTCTGAAGCAACGTCCAAACGGATATTATAACTCATCATTTTTAAATTCTGAGCATAGAATGAAGAGCTTGCAGAAAGAAGCATTAATAATAGAATAACAATGTGTATCTTTTTCATATTAAAAATTTTTATTCTCCAAAGCTACCATTTTAAGCTCTGCTGAAAAAAATCCATCTTTTAAAAAAACGTTAATCATAACCTTAAAGTTTGTAAATTCTATTTTACTATTTGAATCTTGAGCAGTGTGATTCTAGGGGATTAGCCATAATAATTTGGTTGTTGTTTCATTGTGTTTTTTATAGGGTTAAGATGATATAAGGACTAAATAAATTATCAATAAATCAAAGTCTGTATTGCGTGTGCAGGTATTTTTACTACTGTTTTTTTAGTTGCGATAATTAAGTTATACGTGATTTCATTATCGGTATGATTCATTATGATAGTGGCCATTTTTCCATCTTTATTTAAGAATGAGGTACTGGACAAATGACTTCTGCTAACCGATGTGCTGACTCTAACAGCATTTGGGCGAATAAACTTAGAAAAATGACCAATATAATAATAAGATGGCGTATAAATTAATTCACCAGTTGTGGTATCGGCATGAATAGGGGCAAAGCAAAAATTGCCAACATGGTTTGGTCCTCCAAACTGATCTAATAGAATATTCCAGTCGGTCCAGGCAACTGTTCCGTTATTGAAATCATTAATCATAGAAGTTCCATATCTTTCTGCATTTGGCCAAAACTGATATTTTGCAGCATTAAATCTTTCGACACAGCCCTCGGTAAATATTAATTTTTTGTCCGGATAGGCTTCATGAACCCTGGCTACATTTTCAAACATTGGCTGAGCTCCGGTCCAGGTTTCATACCAGTGAAAACCCATTCCCCAAACATATTTTGAAGCTTCAGGATCTGAAAAAATCACGTTTGCTCTTTGTACCATCAAATCCCGGTTATGATCCCAGGCTATTATTTTTACATTTCCTAAACCTTCTTTTTTCAATGTTGGCCCAAGAAAGTTTTTCAGAAAATCTCTCTCATCTTCAGCTGTATACAAACAAGATTCCCAGGTTTGAGTTGCCATGGGCTCATTTTGTACGGAGGTAGCCCAGATTGGAATTCCTTCTTTTTCATATGCTTTTATAAATTTCGCATACATATTAGCCCAGGGCTGGTAAAATTCCGGCAATAATTTTCCGCCTTTAAGTACACTTTTATTGCTTTTCATAAAAGCGTTTGGCGACCACGGTGTTGCATAGGCAGGGATTTTTCCTCCGGAAGTTTTTATGGCTTGTTTGATTAATGGAATTCTAAATTCTTTATCGTGTTCAATAGAAAAAGTCTTTAATTCGGTATCGCCTTCTTTGATATAAGAATAGCTTCCACTGCTAAAATCAGAGCTTTGTATCGTTGTTCTTAGCAATGAATAGCCTATTCCTTTTTGAGTATCGTAATAAGCATTTAAGAATTCAGTTTGTTTTTCTTTGGATAATTTTGCAAATATTTCGGCACTTGCGTCAGTAATAGCACCTCCAATTCCCATAAAGGTCTGGAATTTTTTGGAGGGTTCTACAAAAACTGAAATTTCAGTTTCAACAGGCTGTGGGGAAGGTGAGAATTTTAAATTATCTGTAGGGGTTAACCTTAATTTTGTGTTATCAGCAGTAGTATATACTGTGATTGTTTTATTATTTGTTGTAAATTCTTTTGTTTGCTTTGGTTTTTTCTGTTGTGGATGAACAGAAAATGATAAACATAAACAAGTAATAATAAAGCCAATTTTTTTCATTGTATTATGTTTTAATAATTTAAGAATCAGGCATAAATGTTTTTGGATTCTTCAAAATGATTTAAAAAATAGCCCATATCAATAAAAAATATGGGCTATTCTAACAACCAAACTTAACTTACTTAACTTCAAATGATTCACGATTCAGTGAATCCATTTTTATTGCAATGTTTTATTCTCTCGAATATTATTAATTGCCTTTTTGTTTTTAGAATTTTTAACCGAAATAGAAGTAATCAGTGCTTTTTACAGCAATGAAATTTCTTATTAGCCGTTAGTTACCCCAACCTGGATTAGGTGTCATTTTGCTATTGTTAAGAATTTCTGCAGAAGGAATTGGATATAACTTATGTTTTTCAGCAAAATTACCATTCTTCTTAAATCCTTGGTTTTTAAGTACTGTTGCTGCATCACCCCAACGAATTAAATCAAGGAATCTGAATCCTTCAAATGCTAATTCTAATCTTCTTTCTGTTTTAATTGCATCAAGTGTAACAGTTTTAACAGGTAAGTCTACTCTGTCCCGAACTTTAGTAAAATAGCCTTGTGCAGTTGAAACATTTCCTGCTAAAAGATTCGCTTCTGCTGCCATTAAAAGAACATCTGCATACCTGATTAATCTAATATTTGTTCCATAGTTTAGTTCAGCAACGCCCGGACTTGCAACTGTTTCAGACTTTAAGGAACCATATTTAAGTCTGAAATAACCTTCCATTCCCCAAACCGGCGGCGCTTCTGTCCAATCCAGATCCTTATCTACTATCCAGTCTCCGCCATATTTTGTTCTAAGATCGGCAACGGATAATATGGAAGCATTTTTTCTAACGACATCACCTTCTGCATCAAATGCCTCAGCCATTTTAGCTGTTGGATAGTTAAAGCCCCAGCCTGGCAGAAGTCCTGAAGTTCCTGTAGTATAGTAATCACCTCTAGGTCCCATTAACTGCCAGTTGATATTGTTTTCCATTGAACGGTTTCCTCCCCATTGAAAATTACCCCAATCATACCCGGTAATATTATAACCAACTTCAAACAATGATTCTAAGCCGTATTCAGATTCTTTTAAAAATAATTTTGAATAATCAGGGGCAAGGTCGTACTCAGTTGAAGTTATTACATCTTCAAATGCAGCAGCTGATTCAGGATATTTTTTTTGATATAAATAGGCTTTACCTTTTATCGCCTGCGCTGTCCCTTTTGACATTCTAAAACGCATTTCGGGAGAATAGTCACTTTTTTTAGGCAGGTTTGGAATAGCTTCATCTAAATCTTTGTGTATTTGGGCATAGATTTGTTCAGGAGTCGATTTTTCAAGCGCAAACTCAGATGCACCCGGAAGTGCTAATCGTAATGGAACTCCTCCCCACATTGAAACTAATTCAAAATAAAAAAAGGCTCTTAAGGCTTTGGCTTCGGCTATCATCTGAACTTTGGCAGGTGTATCTCCTACGGCTATATTAATAACAGCATTAGCTCTCATAATGCCAAAATACATGGTTTTAAAAGAATGTTCAATTGGTTTGTTTTCAGCTGTATATGAAAAGTCATCCAGTTGTTGATATGATGGCTGGTCACCATCTGAACCTCCACCTGCGTGTGTTTCGTCTGCCGGAAATGATTTTACAACATACATAGAATTCCAGTCAGTAGTATATGCCCATTGCAGCACATCATAACATGCAAATACGCCTTCCTGAAGTTCTTCTTCAGTTTTGAAATAATCATCAGCAGCCAAAACACCATAAACCGGCTTATCTAAGAAATCGTCTGCACAGGAAATCAGCACAGTTGCTAATCCTGCAAATAATGATATTTTATATATTAATTTTTTCATCGTTATTTATTTATGTCTTTGAATTAAAATGATACTGATAATCCTGTCATGATACGGCTTGCATTTGGATACAAACCTCTGTCAATACCTTGGGAGTTATTTGAAAAACTTCCTACTTCAGGGTCAATACCTTTGTATTTTGTAAATGTGAAGTAATCATCCAATGAAACATAAAGTCTCAGGTTGCTCACTTTTATCTGGCTTAATAATTCTGATTTAAAATTATATCCGAATTGGATTTGTTTGATTTTTACATAAGAAGCATCCTGAACCATTAAATCACTTGTATAAATGATTGGATCACTATAAGATGCTTTTGGAAAGCTGTTTGTACTTCCTTCTCCAGTCCATCTGTCAGTGTAAAAGAATGACGGACGATTAGAGGCCGGGTTGTCAACTCTCGCTAATGCAAGGAAATTTTCTCCTCCAAAGGCACCTTGTGCAAAAATCTTAAGATCAAATCCTTTGTATTCAAAATCTATAGTGGTTGAAACTATTACATCATGGTGAGGGTCACCAATGTATGTTTTATCCTGATCTGTAATATCACCGTCACCATTCGTATCAACAACTATAGGGGCACCCGGAGTTGGGTTCCATGTAGAGACATTTCCTAAAGCTGTTTTATAAGCGTCAATTTGGGCCTGATTCTGGAAAATACCATCTGTTTTATATCCTCTGAAAAACCAAACCGGTTTTCCTAATTCGAAAGAAGTTACAGTTCCTAATACTGGCAGGTTTGCTCCATCAACTCTTGTAAGCAATGGGTTTAAATACGTAACTTCGTTTTTAATTGTAGTCAGGTTTAAGTTGATTCCGTAGTTGAATTTATGTCCGGATTCTCTCCAGCCTGCTTCAATTTCAAATCCTTTGTTGGTTACATCACCTGCATTAGCATATGGAGCGGCATAACCAGTTGATAAAGGTGGAGATGAAGGAGTTAATAAATCTTTTGTGACTTTTTTATAATAGTCAAAACCAAATGATAATCTATTATTAAAAGCTCGTACATCAAATCCTAAATCGGTTTGTTCCGTAGTTTCCCACGTAATGTCTTCGTTAGGTAATGCTTTAAGTTCACCTACAGTATGATAGTTGCCTAATGCATCCGGATATTTTAAACCATCTTTGGTAATGAATGCCTGCCATTGACCAGCAGCAATATTAGATGTAGATCCGTTTTGACCCCATGATGCTCTTAATTTTAAATGATTTACAGTTTCAGTTCCCCAAAATGATTCATTAGAGATGATCCAGCCCGCAGATACTGCAGGGAAATACCCGGCACGTTTGTCAGGTGCAAAAAGCGAAGAGTTATCATTTCTTAAAGAAGCCTGAAATAAATATTTATTATCATATGAATACGTAAGACGTCCAAAGTAAGAATTCATGGATGATGGTGTTATATTACCGGATATAGTTCCCGTTACAGGAGTTTCACCAACAGGCGCCCATTGGTCACCTTCCTTAATCATTCCAGATGCACGTGTATTCAAATAGCGATATTCAGTGTCCTGAGCAGACATACCTATCATGGCAGAGAATTCATGCTTACCGATTGTTTTGGTGTAAGTTGCAAAGTTTTCAAATAACCATGTTTTGAAAATTCCCTGATTATAAGTTTTAGAATTCGTAGTGTTTTCTTTAGTAGAATTCCACCATGCTTTTTGAGACCAGTCATCATAATTATTGAATGCCTGCTCAATACCGTAGCGTGTTGTAAAAACAAATCCTTCAAAAGGCTTGATATTGGCATATACATTACCAATAATTTTCGTTTCCTGGCTTAAACCATGGTCAATTGCAATTTGTCCAATTGGATTTGCAATTTCTCCATCAATATATTCTGAAATACCATAATACTCTCCGTTTTTATTTTTGATTAGTACTTTTCCTGCTGCCAATGCATCCTGAACGTGTTGTGGCAACGCTGTTCCGTTAGGATAAAATACTGGTGTCAAAGGATCCATTAACATGGCGTGATTCATGATACCGTTGAAACTGTCATCCTCAGTAAAAGCTTTACGTTTGTTTACCGAAAGAGAGAAATTTTCCCCAACTTCTAAATATTTGCTTACTTTGTGGTTGGAGTTAGCTCTAACGGTTGTACGTTTAAAATTGGTTTTATCTCCTCCAAAAATCCCATCCTGAGTAAAAAAGTTGCCTGAAATTAAAAAGGTAGAAACTTCATTTCCTCCTGCAAGCTGAAGTGTATGGTGTTGCATTGGTGCTGCATCTTCAGCTGCTTCATCAAGCCAGTCTGTTCCTTTTTTGCCTTCCCAGTCTGCTACATTTGGTCTGTTACCCGGAGGTTTTGTTTCATCAATCCATTTAACGTACTGATCAGCATTCATCATTTCTAATTTTGTTCTCAAAGACTGAAAACCAAATTGATTGCTGTAAGTAACTTTCATTGATCCTGCTTTACCTTTTTTAGTTGTAATCATTACAACTCCATTACCTCCATCAGCTCCATAGATAGCTGCTGAGGCTG
Organism: Flavobacterium gyeonganense; assembly: GCF_029625295.1. Classification (NCBI taxonomy): domain Bacteria; kingdom Pseudomonadati; phylum Bacteroidota; class Flavobacteriia; order Flavobacteriales; family Flavobacteriaceae; genus Flavobacterium; species Flavobacterium gyeonganense. Next base: position 2,646,257 of record NZ_CP121112.1, read on the forward strand.
CATCTTTTAATATTTCTATTTTTTCGATATCATTAGAGTCAAGGAAATCGATATTACCGGTTCGCATCCCGTCAACCACATAAATAGGGTCTGAATTACCGTTTGATCCAGCTCCACGGATACGAACTTTAGCTCCAGCTCCCGGAGCACCAGATTGTGCCATAACAGTTACACCGGCAGCTTGCCCTTGTAATACCTGTGTTGACAAACCAACTGATAAAGTGGCAATTTGCTCTGCTTTTATTGAAGAAATAGCACCTGTAACAACACTTTTCTTTTGCGTTCCGTATCCTACCACTACAACTTCATTTAAGTTTTGTGATTCAGGCTTTAATCTGATTTCAATTTTAGTTCTTCCATTTACAACCTCCTCTATTGTATTATATCCCACAAAGGTTATTGTTAATGTTCCATTAGAGGGAGCATTAATCTGGAACTTTCCATCAAAATCAGATGCAGTTGCTTTATTAGTGCCTTTAATTAAAATTGTTGCTCCCGGGACGGGCATTCCACTTTCATCGTTAATTATTCCATTTACCGTGATATCCTGAGCGACTGCGATAACTGAAAACAATAAAGACGAAAAACAAAAAAGAAGTAATTTTGTTAATTTCATTTTTCTAAAAATTTTGGTTAATTAATTAGTAATTTGATACAATGTTAGAGTTTAAATTTCAAATTTTTATAATTTTTTGTCATTACAAAAACACATCAAACTATAGATTTATACTTTACAAAAACACATCATATTAGTTTTAAATTATTGAATTTTAAATGTTTAAAAAAATAATTGGATTGTTATAATAATGTTAATTCTAATAAAAAAACACTACATTTATCAAAATTCAAATAAAGTATTAGTATATAGTTTTTGTTGTGATTGCGTATTTAGGATAAATGTAAAAATTACAATTAAATATATTAATTATAAAAAATAGGGTCAAAAAATATGAAATCGATAAGTTGCTTTTTGGGTACATTTCTATTTCTGCTTGCTTTCAACAATTTTGGCCAGGTAAAAAACATTGGAACACCTAATCTTAAAAATTATAAACGAACAGAATATAAAGGTGGAACTCAAAACTGGAGTATCGATCAGGATAAAAATGGCAATATATATTTCGCAAATAATAGTGGATTGATTCAATTTGATGGTTCTACATGGCGTAGATATTCTTTACCAAACAATACTGCAATAAGAAGTTTGAAAATCGATGATTCGGGAAGAATTTTTGTTGGGGGAAATAATGAATTTGGTTATTTTAATGCAGGGGATAAGGGTGATTTGAAATATTACTCACTTTCAAAGCTAATTAGTCCCAAAGATGCAAAGGATATAAATTTAATCTGGAGAATTCATGTTTTTAAAGGAGAAGTAATTTTCCAATCTTTTACTAAAGCACTTTTTTATAAAAACAACAACAACAAAGTTAGAGTCCTCAACGCACCAAGAAAGTTTCAGTTTTCTTTTGTAGTAAAGAACCGGCTTTACTTTCAGGATAAGGTATTGGGAATTTTAGAATATAAAAATCAAAAATTATATTCTTTAAAAGGCACAAAGGTTCTGAATGATAAAGAGATTTGGGCCATGTTTCCGTTGCCTGACAATAAGATTCTTTTGGCTACCCTCGAAAAAGGTCTTTTTGTTTACGATTTTAACAGCATAACTGAATGGAATAATGAAGCAAATAGTTTTATAAAAAAGAATACTTCGCTTGGCGGAGCAATTATAAAAAATAAATTTATCGTTCTAAATTCTGTTTTAAATGGTGTAATAATTTGTGATTTAAATGGACATATAATTCAGCATCTAAATCGTCAAAAGGGACTTCAAAACAATACGATACTCACTTCATTTGTTGATAATAAAAATAATCTTTGGCTGGGGCTTGATAACGGAATAACCTTTATTAATGAAAATTCACCTTTTACGTATTTTGATTATAGTTATAATATAGGTACAGTTTACGCATCTGTATTGCATCAGAATAAATTGTATGTGGCAACAAATCAGGGATTATTTTATCATCACTGGAATACTCCATTCAGTGATGAACCTTTCAACAGGGTCGAGGGAACAATAGCTCAGGCATGGAATATTCAGGTTATAAATAATGTTTTAGTATGTTCCAGTAATAGCGGTGCTTTAGTGATAGAAAATAATAAGGTGTCAAAAATACTGGATACCAGAGGATATTTTGGTTTGAAACAGATACCCAGACATCCTGAATATGCCATCGGAGAGCATTATAATGGTTTTTCAATTTTTAAAATTGGATCTGACAGCGCTGAGTTTATAAATCAGGTTCAGGGTTTTGATGAAACTACCAGTACTTTCGAAGTCGAATTAGACAATGATTATGTATGGTTCAGGAAAAGCCCCTACTTATATCAGATGGAACTTTCGGATGATCTGAAAAAATTTGAATCGATAAAAAGACATACCCGGATATCGTTAGTCAATAAGGGAATTGAAAGTCTGCAATTAATTAATGATAAAGTTTATTTTCAGACAAAAAATCATTTTTACAGATTTTCTAATGATCAGGGTGATTTTTTTGAAGACAGAAAAATGAGCAGTCTTTTTAAGAATATACCGCTAATCAATACCGTAATTCAAGATTCTAAAGGGAATTTATGGTATTCATTCAATCAGTCTCTTGGTGTATTAGAAAAATCAGACAATGAAAAATACATCAGAAAAGAGGAACCATTCTCTAATTTAACGGGGAATCTGGTCAACAGTTATATATCAATAAACAGAATAGACTCAAAGAATATTTTTATTGGACTAACGGATGGATTAACACACTATGACGCTACAATTCCGAATACATTTATAACAAAACCGGCTGTTTTTATAGAAAGTTTTTCTTTTCCGGGAGATACTATTATAACAGGTAATCTAAAAACAATTGACAAACTGTTTAATTTGTCTTACAGTGATAATCGTGTCAAGTTTACATTTTCTTCCCCTGTGTTTGAAAATCAGGAAAATGTTACTTATTCCTATAAATTAGAACCTTTTGAAGATACCTGGCGCAGCTGGTCTCCTGTTGCGATTAAGGAATATACGAATTTAAGGGAAGGCAATTATACAATGAAATTAAGAGCCAGAAACAGTTTTGGTATAGTTTCAGAAATAGATCAGGTCAAATTTACGATTTCACCTCCATGGTATAGACATTTTTTAGCTTATATTTCCTATCTGCTTTTAATTTCTCTTGTTATATATGTGATTTCGAACAGGATTAAACTAAAAATCAGGAAAAATAAATACTACGAAACCATTGAGCAAAGACGTTTATACCTGGAAAAGGAATCTAAAATAAGACAGGAGCAGCATGAGCTCGAAAAAGAAATTGAAAAATTAAAAAACGACAAACTTCAAATTAAGATTCTGGCAAAAGACAAAGAGCTGGTAAATAATTCTTTACAGGTGGTAAAGAAGAATAAAACCCTGAATACTATAATAAGCAAACTAAAAGACATTGATACAAGCATATTAGATGATGCAACGAAATCTGAATTTAATAAGCTTCATAAAAGCATTGTAAAAGAAGTAAATACGGATAAAAGCTGGAAAGATTTAGAAAAGCATATTAAGAATGTACATTTTGATTTCCTAAAAAGATTAAAAGAAAAATACCCGACAATTTCTCCCAGAGAATTGGATTTATCAACTTATTTGCTCATGAATATGTCCACTAAAGAGATTGCTGAGATTATGAATATATCCAATGGAGGAGTCGAATTGGCCAGATACCGGTTAAGAAAAAAACTCGGGTTAAATAAAAAAGAAAATCTAATTGGGTTTTTAATGAGCATATAGTATTAGAAATCTTGCCTTTTGCGTTTTTATAAGTAAGTAGAACATTCCAACATCCAAAATGAATTTGATTTTTGGATGTTTTTTTATGACTATATATTTCTTTCTATTTTTTAGAATATGTGGTAATTTATTTGTGAAGTAAAATATTTACAAAAATATCGACAGAACATTTGCAAAATTAATTTTAAAGGCTATTTTTGAAAATAAATTCTTACTTATTAGTCGACAAATAACTTATGGCACATTTTTCAGAACAAGTACATATCAGTATAGGCAGTTTTACCCAAAACGTAGTTTATCATAATTTAGAAGTGTCACAAAAGATGGCAGATCACCATCACTTTTCTTTTGTATGGCAATATACTGGCAAGGCCGTCATAAACCCGGCAGATCAGGCAAAGGCAATCAGAACTTATCTTGGCGATGAAGTTATCTTTACTTTTAAGAGCTTAACCGGAATCAGATTGATGAGCAAAGGAATCATTACAGAACTTTCTTCTATAGATCTCCATGGCAGTGCCGAAGGATTGCATGTCAAAGGCATCAGTCATAGTATAGTACTGGATGATATGAAAAAATCAAGAACCTATCAGCAAAGAGGTATGGATGATATCGTATTGGATATTCTGGCAGAAGGGCCGGGAGAATTCTATGAAAGAGATGCTATAAAATCTACTTATCTTCAGGAATTCAACTACATGGCTCAGTATAATGAAACCAATTTTGATTTCTTAAAACGATTAGCCAAACGTTACGGACAATGGTTCTATTTTGACGGAATGCGCATGCAGTTCGGACAAACGAAAACCAGTCAGGTAAAACTCATCAACGGAGCTTCGCTGCATAGTTTTAAAATTCAGGCCAATATGGCTTCGCATAAAATTTCTTTGGGAGGGTATGATTATAGTGGAGCAGCCAATATTCGTAATGCCTCAGCAAGAACATCTTCCGGAAGCAAAGACAGTTTCTCTGCCGTTGTGGGACACAATCAGGGAACCGTTGCTCAAAACGACCTGAACAATGGAGCTTACACTACAAATGCCCAAAGCAACGAAGAAATAGAAGAAATGGTCAGACTGCAAACAGCAGGCAGCGATGCCAATAGTGTATATTACAGTGGAACATCTTATTTTCCGTTAGGGCTAGGACAGGTTTTCAGTATCGTAAACCAGACTGTAGAACACGAACTAATTGTGACAGAAGTATCACATATCTCGCAGGTACACGGAAATTATGCCTGTAATTTTAAAGCTATTCCGGCAGATGTTGCAGCACCTCATTATACAGACGTAAATGTATTTGCCAAAGCAGAAACACAGCCAGCTAAGGTAAAAGACAACAATGATCCTGAAGGTTTAGGCCGTGTAAAAGTAGAGTTTAACTGGGCAGGCGGAAACCATTCAAGCGAATGGATTCGAATGATACAGCCACATTCGGGCTCAGGAAAAGGATTTTATTTTATTCCGGAAATCGATGAAGAGGTTTTGGTAGGCTTTGAAGGAAACAATGCACAGAATCCGTATATTTTAGGAACACAATATAATGGAAGTCAGTCTAGCGGTTATGCAGATGGTCAGAATAATGTGAAGGCGATTCACACCCGCTCAGGAATCAAATTTATTCTGAACGACGGAGATGGAAGTATTTTGATTGAAGATCCTAGCGGGAATAAATATTTTATGGATGGGAATGGAAATACTAATGTAAGTGCGCCAAAGAATATGACGTTTGATGCAGGGGAGAATATCAGTATTACAGCAGGTAAAAATGTTTCTGTAAGTGCAGGGGAGAATGTTGATGTTGATGCAAGTAAAGATATTTCACAAAGTGCAGGTAATGATGTAAATATTAATGCAGCAGGAGATTTTACTGAGAGTGCAAATAATAAAACAGAGATAATAGAAAAGGAATATATTAGACATTCATTAGAATCAACACAACATGCTGAAGAAGTTACCATTTTTAGTACCAAAGAAAATATGCTTTTAGAAAGCACTAATAAAACAGTAGAAATAAATAGTGTCGAAAAATCAAATTTCTTTTAATAAATAATATTTATGGCAATTAATAAAACAGCAAAGAATTTAAATATAAAAATAAAGAATACTCACACAAGTTTCTCAGGTACAATGCACGAAACCACCGAAAAAATTGTAATAGTGGCAACAAAAGAAAACCTGACCTTGATTTCGGTAAAAAAGATAAATATAAAAGGTAATAAATCGTAACAAAATGAGCAATATACTATTTGGCAAACCACGATTTGTGCCACCTAAAGAGGATGATAAAGAACGAAATGACGTTTACATGGGCGTTTTCTTTGACGGTACCTCAAACAATAGAGAAAATATTGAAGGCAGGCGAAAGGATCCGGAATTGAAAAATACCTACGCATCAAGCAAGGATGGTTCAAACACCAGTTATGGAAACGATCATTCTAATGTGGACAGATTGGAAAATGCATATTTAAATGAGAAGAAAAAACATTATTATTCTGTTTATGTAGAAGGAATTGGTACCAAAAATCCGGATAAAAATGAAGATGGGACACTTGATTATTACGGTGATTTTACCCGAGGCCAGGGATATGGTACTGGAGAAACTGGTCTTTTTGAAAAAGTAGAAAAAGGATGTCAGGATATTGTAAAAAAATTGCAAGACGAAAAAGAACTAAATATAAGTACTTTATATGTTGATGTTTTTGGTTTTAGTCGCGGTGCTACAGCAGCCCGTATTTTTGTGAATGAATTGTATAAGGTAAAAAATCCCAGAGATAAAGACAGTTACAATCAGGGGTATTTAGGTAAAGCCTTTAAGGAACTGAGCTATAAAGTAAAACCTTATCGAATAAAAATACGACTTTTAGGACTATACGATACAGTGTCTTCTTACGGCAGTAATGTTTTAGATGATATTGATGCTGACAAAGTACCACTGCAAATTCCTGCTGTTGGGTTTACAGTACACCTTACCGCAGAAGACGAATACCGCGAGAATTTCCCGCTTACCAATATTGACAGTGCGGGAGCTAACAGCATTGAGCTTACACTTCCGGGATGTCACTCCGATATTGGCGGAGGATATAAAAATGGAGAAGAAATTGTAATACTTACCGAGCATACCACTAAAATTGAAGACGAAAAAAAACTTGTACTGGAGCAGGGCTGGTTTAATCCTAATCAGTTAAAAGAATTACCTTCATTAGTTCCTTATTATTTAAAAGGTACAAGGACTCTGAGTAATAAATACAGTTTTGTAATTCTGCATCTTATGGCAGAATTTGGAAAACGCAAATATAAAATCCCATGGAAATATAAGATTCTCAATGAAGATTATAAGATTCCAAAAGAATTAAATAAAGTTAAGGAGCGAATAGACGCGTATGCTTTCGAAGGAAAACCTAAAATGAAATTTCACACAAAAAAACAAATAGAATTGAAACGAAAAAAAGAATGGAAAAACCAACAAGAAATTAATGATTTTAATACAATAGTCACTGATTATTATTTGCTTCCTGATTTACGTAACAAATATTTGCATTGTTCTGCCAGTATGGACGGGGTTGGTATGGAACCACAGAAGGATAATCTTGGTAATGTAATTAGAAAACGAAAAAAAATTTCAGGATAGTCTTATGAAAAAAACTTTTAAATTATTTATAGTAACAGCGTTGCTAAATATAACGCTTATCTCATGTCAAGATAAAATGGAAGAAAAAAAATATAATTGGACAGCTGCTGTCTGTACACCTAAAAACTACCCTGCCGAGATTTTTTCAGGACATTTATTATTAAGTGACCAACCGAAAAGCGGTTACGTTTATATGCCTTTTAATAGAATAATAAATAGCGAGGATTTAGGAGATAATGATGGCTCTTCGTCTGGAGAAGCGACAGGAATAGCCCCTAAAATACTGGATATAACATGGCTTTCTTATACAGAAAATAAAAGTTACTCGGGTATTTTTAAACTGGATTCTGAAAAAATAGAAGCATTAATGATAAATGGGAGTGAAAGACCCTATTGGGATGTTGAAATCAAAAAAGTTGGTGTTGTAAGAGACTATCATTTTGTTGTCAATGCAGGATTATTTCCCGGTGGGATGGTAGTTTTGTATGTATTTAGTCAATCGAATATGACTATTGTAGGAAGGTATCAGGCGCATGAAGATAAAAATGTAGATTGGGAAGTTGCACATCCTTCAATGAAAGATAAAGAAGGTATTACTAAATATGTCAATTATATGAATGAAGATCTACCACAAGAAATATTAGACCAGATTAAAAACGGAACAATTCCCTTTGGGTATTGGGAAACTCTTTTAAAAAATATCCTATTACGCCAATTGTTAAAAAAGAAGATAAAGTAGAGACTATCGGAATTAATTACATTAATGGAGAGTTCGAATCGATTTTTTTGAGTTTAAACGGTAATGTAATGCCAATAAAAGAACGAGCAGTTCCCCGAAAAATAAATATTGTCTGGCATGATATTAATGACAGACGCATGGAAAGTGATATTTTCTTTGATGAAAAAAAGTCCAAAGCCATTTTTGAGACTATCAAAGCAGAAGAAAAAATCAAGTTTATAATTGAAATAGATCGAAATACAAAACCTCGGGAAACAAAAGGAATTTCGATAAAACTAAAAACAGCAACTGCTGAAATAGACATGAAAGATGCTATTGTTTCACAGGAATCATTTACTAAACCTACGCCTTATTGATGTTTTTTGAGTTAAAGATTGAAATGCCTCCGAAATTTCAGAGGCATTTTGTTTCATTCTTATAAATATTTTTAAATCAATCCATTCAATTCGGTTAATAATGTTTCCTAAACCTTCAGGATTATCAACAAAATTAATTGGCAACATCAATAATCAGTAATTTTTTCCTTTGGCGTAAGTCTGAATCCAGGCTTTGTATCTTTCGTTCAGTAGATATAGAAACCCAGATGGATCACTTAAGTAACATCATTAGAAAACGAAAAATAATTTCAGGATAGTAATATGAAAAAAACTTTTAAATTATTTATACTAACAACGTTTTTAAATATAATGCTCAACTCTTGCCAAAACAAAATGAAAGAAAAAAATATTTTTGGGATGCTTCTGTTTGTACACCTAAAAACTACCCTGCTGAAATATTTTCAGGGCATTTATTATTAAGTGATCAACCCAAAAGTGGTTATGTTTATATGCCTTTTAACAGAGTAATAAATAGTGAGGACTTAGGAGACAATGATGGTTCTTCGTCTGGAGAAGCTACAGGAATAGCCCCTAAAATACTGGACATAACATGGCTTTCCTATACAGAAAATAAAAGTTATTCAGGTATTTTTAAACTCGATTCAGAAAAAATAGAAGCATTAATGATTAACGGTAGTGACAGACCCTATTGGGATGTTGAAACGAAAAAAGTTGGTATTGTAAAAGATTATCATTTTGTTATTAATGCTGGATTGTTCCCTGGAGGAATGGTCGTTTTATATGTATTTAGTCAATCAAATATGATTATTGTAGGAAGGTATCAGGCGCATGAAGATAAAACTGTAGATTGGGGAATTGCACATGAAATAATGAAAACACAAGAGGGCTTTGATGAGACAATTAGAGTTAATACAAAAGATTTACCACAAGACATATTAGACCAGATTAAAAAGGGTACAATCCCTTTTGGATATTGGGAAACTCTTTTTCAAAAATATCCTATCACACCAATTGTTAAAAAAGAAGACAAAGTAGAGACTATCGGAATTAATTATATAAATGGAGAGTTTGAATCAATCTTTTTGAGTTTAAATGGTAATGTAATGCCAATAAAAGAACGAGCAGTTCCCCGAAAAATAAATATTGTCTGGCATGATGTTAATGACAGACGCATGGAGAGTGATATTTTCTTTGATGAAAAAAAGTCCAAAGCCATTTTTGAGACTATCAAAACAAAAGAAAAAATCAACTTTATAATCGAAATAGATCGGAATACAAAACCTCGGGAAACAAAAGGAATTTCGATAAAACTAAAAACAGCAACTGCTGAAACAGACATGAAAGAGGCCATTATTTCGCAGGAATCGTTTACTAAACCTACACCTTATTGATGTTTTTTTGAATGAAATATTGTCAATAATAATTTGTTTTTAGAAAAATAATCTTAGAATAATATGAGCAAAATTTTAAAGTTGCTAACATTAATTACGTTGTCAAGCATAACATTCAACTCTTGCCAAAACAAAATAAAAGAAAAAAATATTTTTGGGATGCTTCTGTTTGTACCCCTAAAAACTACCCTGCTGAAATATTTTCAGGGCATTTATTATTAAGTGACCACCCCCAAAGCGGTTATGTTTATATGCCTTTTGGGGATATCATAAATAGCTATAATCTTGGAGATAATGATGGTTCTTCGTCCGGAGAAGCTACCGGAATAGTTCCTAAAATACTGGATATAACATGGCTTTCTTATACAGAAAATAAAAGTTATTCGGGTATTTTTAAACTGGATTCTGAAAAAATCGAATCCCTAATGATAAATGGTAGTGAAAGTCCCTATTGGGATGTTGAAACGAAAAAAGTTGGTGTTGTAAATGATTTCGATTTTACTATTAATGCAGGTCTATTTCCGGGGGGGATGGTAGTTTTGTATGTCTGGAGTCCGTCAAACATGACTATTATAGGGCGCTATAAGGCACACGTTGATAATAATGTAGATTGGAAAGTTGCTCGTGAACAAATGGAAGATAATAGTGAAATGGATAAAGATGTAGCAGATTTAGTTAGCAGATTGCCTCAAGAAATAAAAGACCAGATTAAAAACGGAACAATCCCTTTTGGATATTGGGAAACTCTTTTTCAAAAATATCCTATCACACCAATTGTTAAAAAAGAAGACAAAGTAGAGACTATCGGCATTAATTATATAAATGGAGAGTTTGAATCAATCTTTTTGAGTTTAAATGGTAATGTAATGCCAATAAAAGAACGAGCAGTTCCCCGAAAAATAAATATTGTCTGGCATGATGTTAATGACAGACGCATGGAAAGTGATATTTTCTTTGATGAAAAAAAGTCCAAAGCCATTTTTGAGACTATAAAAGCAGAAGAAAAAATCAATTTTATAATCGAAATAGACCGAAATACAAAACCTCGGGAAACAAAAGGAATTTCGATAAAACTAAAAACAGCAACTGCTGAAACAGACATGAAAGAGGCCATTATTTCGCAGGAATCGTTTACTAAACCTACACCTTACTAAAGCTTTTTTGAATGAAAGGTTGTGAATAATAATTATTTTATTCCCGAAATCGGTGAAGAGGTTTTGGTAGGTTTTCAAGGCGATAATGCACAGAATCCTTATGTTTTAGGAACACATTACAACGGCATAGAAAGTGAAAAAGAGTATAATTATTATATTGGGTTTAGCAGTAGAGAAGAATCTTATAGTTATCATTTGACATTTAATGCAAAAGATGGCTCTTGGTTTTCATTAGACAAATCTGATTCATTTATTCCTTGGGGTGAAAAAGAAATAAGAACAAAAAATATTGTAGAAAAAAAGCATAAATCTCCTGTTCAATTAGATATTAGCTGGTACACTTATGAAAAAAACTATAAAAACAGACAATGGTATAGTGGTAAAATAATTTTGCCCCAAAATTTAGAAAATCTTTTAAAATCAGGAATTTTTAAAAGATTACTTATATGTATTGAAAAAGATGAACATAAAGATGCTGTATTTGGTACATTATCATTAAATGGTAAAAATGCAGAAAAAAAAATTATGGTCTTTAAACTTGGGAGATATGATTATAAATTAGAAAAGCAACTATCACCGGAATATATATTACCAAAAGGTTTTGTCTTCCCTAAATGGGAGAAAGGTAAAGAGCCATTAAATACACCAGATGTTGATTATTGGCAAGAGCAGTAGAAATTAAACACAAATGCCTCCTAAATCTCAGAGGCATTTATATCATCAGTTTAAAAATATTCTTAAAACAATCCGTTCAATTCGGCATCAATCCTGTTAATGATGTTTCCTAAATCTTCAGGATTATCAACAAAATTAATATTGTCAACATCAATAATCAATAGTTTTCCTTTTGTGTATGTTTGGACCCAGGCTTCGTATCTTTCGTTTAGTCGGCTTAAATAATCAATTGAAATAGAGTTCTCATAATCGCGTCCGCGTTTGTGGATTTGCCCAACTAAATTCGGAATAGAACTTCTTAAATAAATTAGTAAATCAGGTGGTTTTACCAACAACTCCATTAATTCAAATAAGGAAGTATAATTTTCAAAATCACGGGTAGTCATTAAACCCATCGAATATAGATTAGGGGCAAAAATATGAGCATCTTCATAAATCGTTCTGTCCTGAACGATTTTTTTCCGCTTTCCCGAATTTGCTGCACCTGGCGAAAACGGCTATTTAAGAAATAAATCTGCAAATTAAATGACCAGCGTTCCATCTGATGGTAAAAATCATCCAGATACGGATTGTCAACAACATCTTCATAATGGGGCTCCCACTTAAAATGTTTGGCCAGTAATTTAGTCAAAGTTGTTTTTCCTGCGCCTATATTTCCTGCTATTGCTATGTGCATTACGGTATTACGATTTTATAATTGGTAATTTCTTTAGGTGTAAAAATAGATAAAATTTGGTCTTTGCAATAGAATTTATGTAATGATTTTTCCTGTACTTCAATTTCATAAACACTTTCAGATCCATCCTTATGAATGTCTTTAAAATACAACAGATTAGCTTTGCTGAAAATGTATTGTTTTGGGCTTAAAATTTGTATTTTATCAAATTCAGAAACTTTTCCTAAAGAGGTTGTCTTGCCAAAAATATCACAGAAAAACCAATTATTTTTTTCATCAATCCAGTAAAAAGTATTGAAATCGGTCTGGCAAAATTTTATGTTTTCTGTTAATGGTGTTGAAACCGTTTTATACTCGTTTTTTAAATAATCAAAAAGACCTATTTGCTGGTTCAGGGCGTTATAAACCCATAACTGATTTTGTATTGACATACCAACAGCAGTGGCTACGATAGGCATATTATTTTGAGAAAAATTAATTTCTGTAATTTTATTTAACTGGTTATCAAGTAAAACTACACTGTTGAAATCTTCATAAAACAGTACAATTTTAAGCGGATTCAGAATATCTGCTTTTGTGATTTTTCCCAATGAAATATTCTTATATTCAAAAATTTCGTTTCCTTTTATTTTTCTGAAAATATTGTTTTTTATCTGATAAGAATATCCAAAAGAGTCATAACCTAAAAATTCATCAGCATCAGTAGGAAAATTGGAAAGAGGAGATGGAATTTTCTTTAGATTCTGACCCAAAACAACCGAAAAAGAACAGAAGAAAAAAAGTAAAAATAAAATTTTGCATGGTATTTTGCTCATTTGAATTGCATTTGTAAAGAGCCAAATTACAAAAAACTACATCAAAATGCTTTTTTAATTGTATTTGATTTTAAACTTTCAGACATTCTAATGGTCTAATTAATAAGCTGTTTTGTCTATAGGCTGGCTCAATTGATATATTTAACTTTCGGTATTTTAAAATTAATAATACATTTGAATGTAAGTTTTATCGGATTTACTTAAAATTTAAAAAAGAAACAATGAAAAAATTACCATATTATTTGCTTTTAGTACTTGCTTTCAGTCAGGTACAGGCGCAGAAAGATTTTCAGGGAATGGCTGTTTATGAGTCAAAAACACAGACGCCTAAATTTGATGGAATGCGTGCAGGAAACCGTGATATTACACCTGAAATGCAAAAAAGCATCGAAGAAAGAATGAAGCAGATGTTGGAAAAAACATTTGTACTAAACTTCAATAAATCGGCATCTATTTACAAAGAAGAAGAAAAATTAGAAACTCCCGGACAGCAAGGCGGTGGAATGAGAATGATGATGAGCTCTATGATGGGCGGGGGCGGCACTTTTTATAAAGATGTTAAAAGTAAAACCTATACCGTCGATAAAGAATTCATGGGTAAAGAATTTTTGGTAAAAGATTCCCTCCCAAGGTTAAATTGGAAATTAGAACAGGAAACCAAACAAATTGGAGGTTATAATTGTTACAAAGCAACTGTTGTAAAAGAAGCCAGTCAAACTGATTTTAGAAATTTCAGGCCTAAAAATAATGATGATAAAAAAGATGATGCAAAAAAATCATCCGGTGATACCAAAACCAACTTTGAGGACAGTTTTGAAATCCCAAAGGAAATAATTGTAACAGCTTGGTATACGCCTGAAATTCCAATTAATCAGGGACCGGAAAATTATTGGGGATTACCGGGTTTAATTTTAGAAGTTAATGATGGCACAACTACTATTTTGTGTTCAAAAATTGTTTTGAATGCCAAAGAAAAAGCAGATATCAAAGCACCATCCAAAGGAAAAGAAATTTCGCAGAAAGAGTATGACGAAACAGTTGTAAAAAAGATGAAAGAGTTTAGGGAAATGAATCGTGGGCGCGCAGGAGGTCCACCGATGATGGGGAGATAAATAACAATAAGTTCCAATTAAAAAAAACAAATTCTAATCTCTTATAATGAACAAAATACTTTGTTTCGTAGCTTTTTTATTTACTTCTTTGAGTTTTTCTCAAAGTGTCCGCTTTGATGGATTTATTCAGGATGACCAGAAAAATCCGCTGGAAATGGCCAACATTATGGCTATAAATAATGGTACAAAAGCAATGGATTCGTACGGAATTACCAATGATAAAGGGAAATTTCAGCTCACCTTAAAACCAAATACCGCTTACACTATAAAAGTAAGTTATTTGGGAATGAAATCTAAAGAAATAGCCGTTGCAACCAAATCTGAAAATATATCTCAAAGCATAGTTCTGGATGGAACCGGAATCGAATTAGAAGGCGTCGAAATTGTCCGTGAAATGCCGGTTTCGATAAAAGGCGATACTATTGTGTATAATGCCGATTCTTTTAAATCCGGAACCGAAAGAAAACTCGAAGACGTTCTTAAAAAATTACCCGGTGTTGAGGTAAATGCCGATGGAGAAATAGAAGTAGAAGGGAAAAAGGTCAGTAAATTAATGGTGGAAGGCAAAGATTTTTTTGACGGAGATACCAAATTGGGAGTCAAAAATATTCCGGCTGATGCTATTGATAAAATTCAGGTTCTTAGAAACTATAATGAAGTAAGTGCATTAAAAGGTCTTGAAAACGATCAGGATAATGTAGCAATGAATATCAAGCTGAAAGAAGGTAAAAAGAACTTCTGGTTTGGCGATGTAACAGCCGGAACCGGTGTTGGAGAACTTGACAGCCGTTACGTTATCAATCCGAAATTGTTTTATTACAGTCCAAAATACAGTATAAATTTAATTACGAATTTTAATAACATTGGAGAGTTGCCAATGACAGCTCAGGATTACTTCAAATTCACAGGCGGGTTTAAAAATATGATGAAAAAAGGCGGAAGCAATTTTAATGTATCTTCAAATGATGTAGGAATTTCACTTTTAAGAAATAATCGTGCTAAAGAAATCGAAACGAAATTTGGTGCCACAAATTTTGCTTATTCGGTTAATAAAGCATGGAATATTAGCGGTTTCGGAATTCTTTCGACTTCAAAAACAGATTTAGAAACCAAATCTCAGACCACCTATTTAGGTTCTGGAGATCAGCAAAAAAGAGACGAAGAAACGCATCAAAAGAATAATCTGGGACTTTTTAAATTAAGCTCGACTTATAAACCCAATGATAAATTTCAATTTGATTATGATATTTTAACCAAGCTGACCAAGCAGGAAGAAAATACCGATTTACTTCGTCAGCAGGTCGTGAATAACATCACAGGGTCAGAAAATATTTTTACGAACAAAAAACAAAATCCGACTTCTATAAATCAAAACCTTAGCTTGTATTACACACAAAGCGACAAAAATATTTTTGCTTTTGAAATGCAGCATTTATATCAGGATGAAAATCCTTTTTATAATGCTAATCTACGTACACAGCCTTTTAATTTGTTAGGTTATACTGCAGGTCAGCAAAGAAATGATTTAAATCAGGATCGTTTTGTAAAAACCAATAAAGTGGATGCCAAACTGGATTACTATTACATGGTAACACCCAAAAGCAATATCAATATAACGTTAGGGAATACATATTCGTACCAAAATTTCAACTCTCATATTTTTCAGATTCTGGATAACGGAGATAAAAATGACCTGAACGGATCTACTAATAATAATGATGTAAACTATAATTTTAATGATACTTTTTTAGGATTTCATTATAAGATTCTGGCGGGTAAATTTACGTTGACACCCGGTCTCAGCCTGCATTCGTATACAATGACAAACACCCAATCAGGTACAGATTATTCGCAGAATTTCACAAAAGTGTTACCGGATTTTTTTGCTCTTTATCAAATCAAAAAATCAGAAACACTGACTTATAATTTTTCTTTGACCAATGATTTTACCGATATCAATCAATTGGCTGAAGGTTATGTTCTGTCAGATTACAGCAGTTTGTTCCGTGGAGTTCGTTCCCTTGAAAATGCAACTTCACAAGTACATTCGCTTCGTTACTTCAAGTACAATATGTTCAATTTTGAAAACATTTTTGCTAATGCAACCTATACCAGAAAAGTAGATGCTATAAAAACTGAAGCCGATTTCGAAGGAATAAACCAGTCATCAGTGCCATATAATTCTAATTTGGCAGACGAAACCCTTTCCGGAATGGGAAATTATGGCCGTTCATTTTTAAAAAATTACAAAGCTTCAGCAACTGCAAGTCTTAATTGGTCAAAATTCAATAACAGACAAAATGGGGAGCCGGCTACAACAGAGAGTTTTACTCAAAGTTATACCGCAAAAGCTTCTACGAATTATAAAAATCTGCCCAATATTGAGTTTGGTTATAATATGCTGATCAACAAATACAGCGGCTCGACTTTTTATACAGATAAACCGTTTGCAAAATTAGACTATTATTTTCTGGATAGTTTTTCTTTCGTTTCTGAGTATGAATTCTATCATTACTACAACGGAAACAAATCAGTCAATAACGAATATGATTTTTTAAGCGCCAGTTTAATTTATCAGAAGAAAAACAGCAAATGGGAATATAAAATTGCAGCTACCAACTTGTTAAACACCAAATATCTCAATGATGACAACTTTTCGCAGTTCTCAACAAGAGTTTCTCAATACACAGTCCAGCCGAGATACATCATTTTTTCTATGAAATATAATTTATAGTTGTATTAGAAGCTAATCCTGCTGTCCATTATATCTTTTCCCCGCTAAAGAAGCGAGAAAAAGGATGCCATTCCCATCAGGGCTAGAAACCGTTTCGCAAGAAAATTTAGAATCGTTAGAATTAATGGTTTCTAAAATATTGATTTTAACCGAAATGAGTTTAATTTTTAAATGACTAATTTTGGAATTCTAAATGAATGGATATGAAATATAAATTAATTTTATTTTTAATTGGTTCCTGCAGTGTGATGTTTTCACAAGCAGTTAAAAAGCCTTTGATTTCAGCTATTACAGACAAAGATCTCAGAAATGATATGTACCAAATGGCGGGCGATCATTTCAATGGTCGTGAAGCAGGAACTTTAGATGAACTTAAAGTATCGATGTGGCTTGCCAATAAAGCCAAAGAAGCCGGAATGGCTCCCGCGGGTGATGACGGAACGTATTTTCAGTTTTTCGATTTATACAGGCATCAGGTTACAGCAAATACAAAGTTTAAAATTGGTCAGAAATCTTATAAATTATGGAGTGAGGTTTTAGTAGCAGAAACTACAAATATAAAAGTTGATGCACCATTAGTGTATTTAGGAGCGGCAACAAAACAAGAAATTGAAAAAACAGATATAAAAGGAAAAGCTGTTGTTATTTTAGCTTCCAAAGAAGGAATTTCAGATGAAATTTCTCTTTTTGACAGACGTTACCCAGGTTTGGTGAAGCAAAAATATTACGATTTATTACTTTCAAAAGGGGCAGCAGCACTAATACTTGTAGCTGATGAATTAGGAGAACAAAGCTGGTCACAAGTCGAACCGCAGATGACAAGAGGTGTTTACGGAATTGAAGGTTTCAGGGATAAAATACCGGTGCCTCCAAGAATGCCTGCGTTTTGGGTTCATAATGATCAGTTAGAATATTTAAAAACGACTAAAGATTTATTATCTACAGAAGTGGTTTCTGAAACGTATAAATATCCATCTGTAAATGTGGTTGGAAAAATTGAAGGAACAGATGCGAAGCTTAAAAAGGAGTATGTGCTTTTTAGCGGTCATCAGGATCATGATGGTGTACGTCAAAAGTACGGTCAGGATTCCATTTACAATGGCGCCGATGATAATGCAAGTACCTGTGTGGCGATGCTGGCCATTGCAAGAGCGTATAAAAAACAACCGGGGAAAAGAACAGCTTTGTTTGTTTTTCATGGTTCTGAAGAAAGAGGTTTGTTAGGTTCGAGCTGGTACGCATCTCATCCAACTGTTCCTGAAAAAGATATTATTGCTGTTTTAAATGGTGATATGATTGGAAGAAATAATGTAAATCAGGCAGCGTTATTGGGCTCAAGTTCACCTCATGAAAATTCATCCGATTTGGTAGCAATTGCAAAAAAAGCGAATGATGAAGGCCCAAAATTTGAACTTGACAAACTTTGGGACAGACCGGAACACCCGGAGTATTTTTATTTCCGTTCCGATCATTTGCCTTATGCGCGCAAAGGGATTCCAGCTGTTTTTTTTACAAGTGTTTTACATAGCCAATATCACACACCGATGGATGAATCAGAAAATATTGATTTCGTAAAATTGCATAAAATGACCGAATGGATATATCGCACAGGATGGGTTTTATCTAACGATCAAGGCCGTCCGAAAACGCTTCCGAATGTAAAATTAGAGAGATAAACTCTCACTTCAATAAAACGAAAAGCCCGATTTCAAAAGTAGAAATCGGGCTTTTTTATGTCGAATTATCCTAAGTTGTCTAGCAATCTAAGTAAGTCTAATAATCTAAATTATAATCCAAAAGCAGTTTTTACTTTGTCTACAAAATCAAGTTTTTCCCATGTAAACAATTCAACAGTAACTGTCTTTTCATTTCCTCCTGGAGCAGAGAAAGTTTTAGTAACCGTTTCTGGTTTACGTCCCATGTGTCCATATGCAGCAGTTTCGCTGTAAATTGGGTTTCTTAATTTTAATCTTTGTTCGATAAAGTAAGGACGCATGTCAAATAACTCTTGTACTTTCTTAGCAATTTCACCATTAGTTAAATTTACTTTAGAAGTTCCGTAAGTTTCAATGAAAATCCCCATTGGTTCAGCAACTCCAATGGCGTAAGAAACCTGAACTAAAATTTCGTCAGCAACACCCGCAGCAACTAAGTTTTTAGCGATATGACGTGTTGCATAAGCAGCACTTCTATCTACTTTACTTGGATCTTTTCCAGAGAAAGCACCCCCACCGTGAGCACCTTTTCCACCGTAGGTATCAACGATAATTTTTCTTCCTGTTAAACCAGTATCTCCGTGAGGCCCTCCAATAACGAATTTTCCTGTTGGGTTAATATGGTAGTTGATTTTATCGTTGAATAAATGAGCGTGCTCTGGGTTTTTAGCAATAATTCTTGGAATAAGAATTTCAATAATATCTTTTTTGATTTTTGCTAACATGGCAGCTTCTTCATCAAAATCATCATGCTGTGTTGAGATAACAATCGCATCAATACGGGTTGGTTTGTTATCATCACTATATTCTAAAGTTACCTGAGATTTAGCATCAGGACGTAAATAAGTGATTTCCTTATTTTCACGTCTTAAAATAGCTAATTCCTGTAATAATTTATGAGATAAATCTAGTGCCAATGGCATGTAGTTTTCGGTTTCGTTTGTAGCGTAACCAAACATCATTCCCTGATCTCCTGCACCTTGCTCTTCTGGTTTAGCTCTGTCAACACCTTGGTTGATATCTGCTGATTGTTCGTGAATTGCTGAAAGAATTCCACATGAATTCGCCTCAAACATATATTCACTTTTAGTGTATCCAATTTTACGGATTACTTCACGCGCGATTTGCTGTACATCAAGATACGTATTCGATTTTACTTCTCCGGCCAAAATTACCTGACCAGTTGTAACTAAAGTTTCACATGCAACTTTTGAGTCAGCATCAAATGCTAAGAAGTTATCAATTAATGCATCCGAAATTTGATCTGCAACTTTGTCCGGATGCCCTTCACTAACAGATTCTGACGTAAATAAATAAGCCATAATAATGTATTAAATTAAAATTAAGCGAGTAAAATAATTGCTGAAAATGTCTAAAGAAGAGTTTCTGCTTTAGCATTTTTTACTACCGAAATCTGTCTTTCAGTATTCATAACGAACCATTTCATTATGAAGAGGTTGCAATCAGTTCAAATTTTTCCTCTGTATTCGCGTGCAAAAGTACAAAACGATTTTGATTTGCAAATTAAAGTTCAACTTTTTTTATTTTTTTAGAGATAAATTTAACATTAGTATAGTAAATTGATAGGTTAATTGAAATTAATTTACTTTTTGTTTGGCGGTTTGAAAAAAAGTTCTCAAATTTGCAAGAGAAATAATAAGAAAAATGAATTTAATTGCTAAAAATATGTGTTGCATGATGTCGGAAACTTCCGCGGGGTACACTATTGTTTAGAATTAAAAAACTAAAAATAACAATAAGACCTCTGCAATTTGTAGAGGTTTTTTTTTGAGTTTAACTAGAAAATAAAATATAAAATAAAAATGAGTAATTCAGTAGCAAATAAAATGATGATATGTTGTATGATGCCTATGTGTATCCTGCACTGCTGCTGAAAGTAAAGATAAATCTTTGTTATAGTTCCTACTATAGCCCTTTCGGCCGCCATCTGAAAGGGCTTTTTTTATTGCTTTAATTTAAAATTAAAAATCATGAAAATTATATATAGAATCTTAAGATCAATTAAACCCAAAAATATTCTTGGAATAGTTCAAAATCAAAAATCAAACTTCAGTTTACAAAAAGGTAAATTATATTCAGACGGGACACATTCACTGCTTGCGCATATGTATTCTGCTGAAAATGAAAATCTCTTTATTTAAAAATTCAGTATCGAAAATCAATTATAATAAAAGAATAATAAAAATAGAATAGTATTAATACTTAAAAAACTAAGAAATCATGAGCACACAAAAATTCGCAACAAACGCACTACACGCAGGACATGACGTTACTAAAAACGCTGGAACAAGAGCAGTACCAATTTACCAGTCATCATCGTATGTTTTTAATAATTCGGACCATGCTGCCAATTTATTTGGTTTGGTAGAGGCGGGATTTATTTATACAAGATTAAATAATCCGACTAATGACGTGTTAGAGCAAAGACTGTCTTCGCTTGAAGGGGGAATCGGAGCAGTCGTAACAGCTTCAGGAGCAGCTGCAATTTCTACAACTTTATTGACTCTTCTAAAATCCGGAGATCATATTGTAGCTTCAAATAGTTTATACGGAGGTACGTATAATCTTTTGAAAGTCACTTTACCTCGCTTAGGAATTACAACCACTTTTGTAGATCCTTCAAAAGCAGAAAACTTTACCAAAGCAGCAAAAGAAAATACCAGAGCCTTTTTTGTAGAATCACTTGGGAATCCAAAATTAGATGTATTGGACCTAAAAGCAATTTCTGCAGAAGCCAAAAACTTCAAAGTCCCTTTTATTGTAGATAATACAGTTGCCACTCCCTATTTGTTAAATCCAATTGAACATGGTGCAGACATTGTCATTCATTCATTGACTAAATATCTTTCTGGTAACGGAACTTCATTGGGTGGTGTTATTATTGACGCCGGAACTTTTGACTGGTCTAACGGAAAATTTCCTGAATTTACAGAACCTTCACTCGGATATCACGGACTTGTTTATCACGAAGCGCTGGGAAATGCTGCCTTTATCGCAAAAGCAAGAATTGAAGGATTACGCGACTTCGGATCGGCTTTGAGTCCGTTCAATGCTTTTCAAATTCTTCAGGGACTGGAAACTTTGCCAATCCGAATTAAAAAACACAGCGAAAATGCGTTGGCTTTAGCGGAATGGTTAGAAAAACAAGATCAGGTGGTCTGGGTAAATTATCCCGGATTAAAATCGAGTAAATATTATGATTTAGCTCAGGAATATTTACCGGAAGGTCAAAGCGGGATTATTACTTTTGGTTTGCAGGGAGGTTATGAAGCAGCCAAACAAGTTGTTGATGAAACAAAGTTATTCTCACTTTTGGCCAATATTGGTGACACGAAATCGCTTATTATTCATCCGGCTAGTACTACTCATCAGCAATTAACAGATGAAGAACAGCTGGAAACAGGAGTCTCAAAAGATCTGATCCGCCTTTCAGTAGGTATTGAAGATATAGAAGATTTAATTGCAGATTTGAAAACCGTTTTTGCAAGTGTTGCCAAATCGAATACAGTCTTTAATAAAAATTAAAGTTTTTTTGTTTTTTGTTTGAAAAATTACCTCTGGTATTCATTTACCAAAGGTGATTTTTTTTTTTTTGAATTACATTTTTAAGCATAATTTAGAAGGGTATTCTGTAACAATGTTCTTTGAAAGACTGATTTATGGAGAAAGCTAATGAGCGAATAAAGTTATTTGTAAGTTTTAACGTGGATTTCAAACGATGTAATTTTTGTAAGATGTTTATAACGTTAAAAAATTGTTTTTTTATTGAATTTGTGCGTAATTATTTGGTAAATAAAAAAAACTTTCGCATATTTGTTAAACCCAAAAACTACTGAAGATATGTTTAATTCCTATAAAATGTTTTGCGCCATTTCGAAAGAAACCTTTGGGGTGTCTATTGCTTAAAAATTGTAAGAACAATATCAAATATAGCAAAGCCTCCCAAAATATTTTGAGAGGCTTTTTTAATTATACGACAAAATGCTAGAATTTTTTAAAATAACAAATAAATCACAGATGAATAAGTCCCTTCAGATGAACAAGATGTTCAATGTCGCATCTATTCGCGTATGCGTCTGTTGATTCCAAAAGTATTGTAAGTTAAAATAACTTGACCCTTTTGGCATCTGAAACCAAAAGGGTCTTTTGTTTTAAAGGACTTAATAAAAGAGAAAAAATAATTCAATATAAACAAACAAACTAAACACTAATATCATGAGCACTTTGAACTACTTGGCAAAAAAGATTTCTGCATTGAAAAAAATAAGGACTAAAAAAAATAACCCGCCGCCAAAAAATGAATTGATACATCCAAGATTTGGAGTTACTGAAAACAATACTAAAACAGAAAAGAAAAATCCAGACTCTTTATTGTTTTTAATGTATTCAAAAGAAAATGAAACGCTTTTTATCTAAGTCAAAAAGCATTTCAAATAGGTAAGTACCTGCTTAATTTTACTGGGCATTTTTGTTCGGTAATTTTTTGCGTACAATAGTTTTTATTTGTGATATATTGAATAAGCAAAAGAATCTCTTGAGATAAATTTGTTTGTTTAAGAAATTAGTAGTTAATTTGCACCGTTAAGTTCAGAAACGTATTGAAATGTTATAAAGAAAGGACGAGGGATTAGACCCGATGAATCCTTAGCAACCCTTCGGTAAAGCGAAGAAGGTGCTGCATTCTACCACGCCCAACGTGGAAAGATAACAAAAAG
Source organism: Flavobacterium gyeonganense (assembly GCF_029625295.1). Lineage (NCBI taxonomy): Bacteria > Pseudomonadati > Bacteroidota > Flavobacteriia > Flavobacteriales > Flavobacteriaceae > Flavobacterium > Flavobacterium gyeonganense. The sequence goes on from NZ_CP121112.1 coordinate 2,669,804, forward strand.
AGTTTTCCAGTCGTTCCAGACTTTCTTTCTAATATTTCCATATACAAATCAAAAAATAAAAGATTTGAAATTGGAAAGTATACCAAACCCTATCATATTACAAAATTTCACTACCGAAAGTGGTGTCTTATATAATTTATTGCCCTTAAGTTTTGCGCTTTTTGGACTGCCTTTACATACTGCACCTGTTGTTTTGGTTAATCATGCCTTAACTGGAAATGCTCAGGTTACCGGAGAAAATGGCTGGTGGAATGATTTAGTTGGTGAAGGAAAAACAATTGATACCAATAAATACTCCGTTCTGGCATTTAATATTCCGGGCAACGGAAGTGATTCTTTTAGTATCGAAAATTATCAGGATTTCGTTGCAAGGGATGTCGCACGAATCTTTTTGAAGGGAATTGAAACTTTGCAAATCAAAGAGTTGTACGCTATTATCGGAGGTTCAGTTGGTGGCGGAATTGCCTGGGAAATGCTGGCATTGGCTCCGAACATCACCAAAAATTTAATTCCGATTGCAACGGACTGGAAATCCACCGACTGGATGATTGCCAACTGTTTTTTACAGGAACAAATCCTGAACAATTCGTCAAAACCAATTGAAGATGCCCGAATTCATGCGATGTTGTGTTATCGTTCTCCAGAATCATTCAAAGAAAAATTTCAGCGCACGATTAATCAGGATCTTTTGATTTTTAATATAGAAAGCTGGCTGGCACATCATGGTAAAAAGTTGCAGCAACGTTATCAGCTTTCCTCTTATAAATTGATGAACCAGTTGCTGAAAACCATAGATATTACGAGAAATAGTGATGATTTTGAAACGCTGCTCTCTAAAACACCAGCAGCTATTCACATTATTGCAATCGATTCAGATTTGTTTTTTACACCAAAAGAAAATCTGGAAACCTATAATGAATTAAAAAAGTTCAAGGAAAATGTTTTTTACAGCCAAATAAATTCGGTTCACGGCCATGACGCTTTTTTAATCGAGTACAAACAATTAGATAATTTACTTGCTGCTATTTTTTTAGCAGAAATAATAAAAAGATACAATGAAAATATTAAAATTTGGTGGTAAATCATTATCAAACGGAGAAGGACTTAACAAAGTTGTCTCAATCATTGCCGAGAAAGTAAATCAGGGCGAAAAAATTGCCGTAGTAGTTTCTGCAAGAGGAAATGCTACAGATGAATTAGAATATATTTTAAAAATCGCTGCTAAAAACGGTGATTACAAACGATTATTAGAAAATTTCAAAGCCTATCAGGTCTCAGATTATCCACAGGTTGATTTATCGGAAGAATTTACTATTCTGGACAAATTATACGAAGGGGTAAGTCTCATTGGCGATTACAGCAATAAAATCAAAGATCAGATTTTGTCTAAAGGTGAATTGCTTTCGGCTAAATTATTAACGGCTATTTTGATTGAAAAAGGTATTCCGGCGAATTTTACCGATTCAAGGGATTTGCTTAAAACAGATTCTAAATTTGGTGATGCGCAGCCTTTGGAACAGCTTTCCAAAAAAAATGTGGTTAATTATTTTAAAGAACACAATGCAACTGTTAATGTCATAACTGGATTTATTGGTTCTAATAACAACAACGATACCACAACTTTAGGAAGAAACGGCAGTAATTATACTGCTTCTTTAATTGCCAATTATTTGAATGCAGAAGAATTACAAAATTTCACGCATGTTGACGGAATTTATACCGCAAATCCGGATTTAGTTGAAGATGCTAAAAAAATCGAATTTTTATCATTCAATGAAGCGAATGAATTAGCCAATTTCGGGGCTACAATTCTACATGCGAAAACAATTATTCCTTTGTTGGAAAAAAATATTCCGCTTAGAATCCTAAATACATTCAATCATGAAAATCGCGGCACTTTAATCACTTCTGATTCGACTAAAGAAGGGATCAAAACACTTTCGGTTCTTGAAAACGTTTCCCTTTTGAATCTTGAAGGACGCGGATTGCTTGGAAAAGCAGGAGTTGATGCCCGAATTTTCAAAGTAATGGGAGATCACAATATCAGTGTAAGTATTATTTCGCAGGGTTCTTCAGAAAGAGGAATTGGACTTGTGGTTGCTACAGATAAAGCAACTACGGCAATGGTGGAATTGGAGAAAGAATTCGAAAATGATTTTTATTCGAAAGATGTAAATCAGATTACGGTAACAGATAATGTTTCGGTTATTTCGATTATTGGTCAGGATTTGAGCACATTCCATAAGCCTTATACAGCATTAATCAAAAATAAAATTGTTCCAATATTATTTAACAACACCGTTACGGGTAAAAACGTGAGTTTGGTTGTTAAAAAATCGGAGCTGAATAAAGCTTTAAACGTAATTCACGGAGAGATTTTCGGAGTTTCCAAGAAAATCAATATTGCGATTTTTGGACATGGATTGGTTGGCGGAACGCTGATCAACCAAATTTTAGAATCAGCGGATGCTATCGAAAAGCGCAAGGATATCAAGCTGAATGTTTTTGCAATTGCGAATTCTAAAAAATTGATTTTAAATAAAAACGGTGTAGCTTCTGACTGGAAAAATGAAATTGAGAAAAAAGGACTTGATTATACGATTCAGGATATTATCGATTACGCAGATAAATACCATTTAGAAAATTTAATTGCGATAGATAATACGGCAAGTGCAGCATTTGTAGAAAATTATATCAAGCTTGCTGAAAGCAGTTTCGATTTAATTTCTTCGAACAAAGTGGCTAATACACTGAGTTATGGTTTTTATAAGGAACTAAGAAAAGTTCTGGCTGAAAACCAAAAGAATTATTTATACGAAACTAATGTTGGTGCAGGTTTACCCTTAATTGATACGATAAAATTACTTCATCTTTCTGGTGAGAACATCACTAAGATAAAAGGTGTTTTCTCTGGTACATTGAGCTATTTATTTAATAATTTCTCTGCAAAAGAGGCTCCGTTTAGTGAAATCCTGCAGGAAGCTATTGATAACGGATATACAGAACCAGATCCTCGTGAAGATTTATGCGGAAACGATGTGGGAAGAAAATTATTGATTTTGGCAAGAGAATTAGATTTACAGAATGAATTTGAAGAAATCTCTATTAAGAATTTAATTCCGGAACATTTACGTGAAGGAAATGTTGCCGATTTCTTAACCAAATTAAAAGAATTTGATCCGATTTACGACAAAATAAAAGCCGACCAAAAACCAAATCACGTTTTAAGATATATTGGTGAATTGTCCGGAGATTTGCAGAATGACAAAGGAAATCTGGAAGTGAAATTGGTTTCAGTGCCATCAGATACAGCTCTTGGCGGATTAAAAGGCTCTGATTCTTTCTTCGAAATTTACACAGAATCTTACGGAGACCGACCAATTGTAATTCAGGGAGCCGGAGCGGGATCAGCGGTTACCGCAAGAGGCGTTTTTGGAGATATTTTGAGATTGTCGGATAAAGGGTAATTCGATTAGATTGTCATTGCGAGGAACGAAGCAATCACATTTGCAAAATCAAGCTTTGTGTAATTGTTAGTGGATTGCTTCGTTCCTCGCAATGACAAGAATAAAAAACAAAAAACAACAACACAATGAAAATAACATTAGACAGAGTAAACGAAAACTTCCATTTTCAATTAAAAAATGAACGTGGACATCTAGTAAATGTAGATGCGAGACCTGAATTTGGGGGTAATGATATGGGGCCAAGCCCAATGGAATTGGTTTTGATGGGTGTAGCAGGCTGCAGCGGAATTGATATGATCTCAATACTTAAGAAACAACGTCAGGAAATCACTTCTTTTAAAGCTGAGGTTGAAGGCGAGCGCGTACAGGTAGGAGAAGCAAAGCCATTTAAAGATATTTATGTAGTTTTTTCTTTGGAAGGAAATATCAAAGAAGATAAAGCTGCAAAAGCGGCACAACTATCTTTCGAAAAATATTGCTCAGTTTCTAAAACAGTAGAACCAACTGCCACGATACACTACAAGGTAATTTTGAACGGTGTAGAATTAGAAAAATAAAATAATTAGAAAAATAAAATAATTAGAAAATTAGAGAATGAGATAATTCAAAATAAACATTGAATATCAACTCTAAACAGTTTGAGTTTTAAGTGCTGGTTATTGCCGATTGCAAAAAACTTGAAACTTAAAACTTGAAACAAGAAAAACAAATAAAATGAACGAACAAGAATTTGGTTTTGAAACTCAGGCCATCAGAACACATCTAGAGAAATCACAATTTCAGGAGCACTCAACTCCTTTGTATTTATCTTCAAGTTTTGTCTTTGAAGATGCCGAGGATATGAGAGCGTCTTTCACTGAAGAAAAAGTACGTAATATCTACTCACGTTTCAGTAATCCAAACACAACAGAGTTTGTAGATAAGGTTTGTGCTATGGAAGGTGCAGAGGCAGGATACGCTTTTGCAACGGGTATGGCAGCGATTTATTCGACTTTTGCGGCTTTGTTGGATTCAGGAGATCATATTGTTTCTGCAGGAAGTGTTTTTGGCTCAACTCACGCGTTGTTTATGACTTATTTTCCAAAATGGAATATAGAAACCACTTATTTTGATATCAATAAACCGGAAACCATAGAAGGTTTTATCAAATCAAATACTAAAATTTTATACGCTGAAACGCCTACAAATCCAGGTGTTGATGTAATTGATTTGGAATTATTAGGACAAATAGCCAAAAAACATAATCTGATTTTAATAATTGACAACTGTTTTGCTACGCCATATATTCAACAGCCAATTAAATACGGAGCGCACATCGTAGTTCATTCTGCTACAAAATTAATGGATGGGCAAGGACGTGTTTTAGGAGGTGTTGCGGTTGGTGATGCAGAGTTAATTCGTAAAATATATTTGTTTTCAAGAAATACAGGTCCGGCAATGTCTCCGTTTAATGCATGGGTATTGTCAAAAAGTTTAGAGACTTTGGCTGTTCGTGTTGACAGACATTGCGAAAATGCCTTAAAAGTTGCCGAATTTTTAGAAAGTCACCCAAATGTAAACAGTGTGAAATATCCTTTCTTGAAATCACACCCAAAATATGAAATTGCCAAAAAGCAAATGCTTTTAGGAGGTAACATTATTGCATTTGAAATTAAAGGCGGAATCGAAGCAGGACGTAAATTTTTGGATAAAATTCAATTGTGCTCACTTTCAGCAAATATCGGTGATGTAAAAACAATTGTTACGCATCCGGCATCAACTACACACAGCAAATTATCTTTGGAAGAGAAACTAGCTGTTGGAATTACGGAAGGTTTAGTGCGCGTTTCTGTAGGTTTGGAAACAGTAAAAGACGTTATTGCTGATTTAGAGCAAGCCCTTTCCTGATTTTGAATTCCTTAGGTAATTATTTCAATTATAGAAATGACGATTTTAATGGTAATTTTTACTATTAAATCGTCATTTGATTTTAGTGTTTGTTATTACAAAAAGTATATTTTTGTTTTTTATACGAAGTTTATACTAACAAATAACAAATACCTAACTCATGAGTAACTCTACTTATATTCTTGATGACAAATTATTAGCTTCTAGCGGAAGCCGTTTTCTAAACTATATTTTAGATATTGTTGTCATCATTGCTTTAATCTTTGCTTTGTCTTTTATTTTTGCTGTCCTGGCAAGTCTTTTGGATTTAAATGAATTCTTATTGTGGATGGGGAATTTGAGTGATTGGGAAGGGCAATTGATTTTTGTGGTAATTTCTATTTTTTATTATTCACTTACTGAAGGTCTTTTTGGAAGATCTTTGGGTAAATTAATTACAGGAACTGTTGTTGTAGATGAAAATGGAGAAAAACCTTCGTTCGGAATTATTCTTAAAAGAACATTATGCCGGTTAATTCCTTTTGACGGCTTTTCCTTTTTAGGAAGCAGAGGCTGGCATGACTCTATTTCTAATACCTATGTTGTAAACAAAAAAGATTTAGAAAATGAAGTAAAGTTATTTCATGAATTTAATTTAATTGGAAGTAAAGAAGTAATTTGATAGGTATTGTAGTATTTAACATTTTACCTTATGTTTTTTTCCATTTAAAAAGCTTATTTTTGATGCATAAAAAAGTGGGCTGCTTATTTAGCTAAGCGAATAATAAAAAATTAAAAGCAGTTTACAATCTAAATCTTAAAAATGCTTTCAAAGAAAACAAAATACGGAATTAAAGCTTTGACATATTTGGCCAGACGCGAAAATAATGAGCCGGTTCAAATTGCTGAGATAGCCAAAAACGAACATATTTCAATTAAATTCCTGGAAAGTATTTTATTACTGTTGAGAAACTCCGGTTTTTTGGGTGCCAAAAAAGGAAAAGGCGGAGGCTATTATCTGATTAAAGAACCAAAAGATATCAGTATGGCAAAAGTCTATCGTATTCTTGAAGGTCCAATAGCACTGTTGCCTTGTGCAAGCCATAATTTTTATGAAAAGTGCGATGATTGCGATGATGAGACTACTTGTGCTGCAAGACGTCTGATGACTGAAGTTCGTGACAATACACTCAAAATACTAGAAAGCAATTCTTTGGCAGATATTGCATTTTAATTTTACCAGATTAATAATAAAAAATGACCATTTCTAAAAATTTCAGAAATGGTCATTTTTATGTATGTTTTAATCTAAAAAATCAATTTATATCCCGCTAAAAAAAGCATGACTGCAATTGCGTTTCTAAGAAATTGATCCGGAACTTTTCCGCTTAGCATACTTCCGATAAAAATACCCGGAAGAGATCCCAATAACAATTGTCCCAATAATATCAAATCCAGGTTTCCCATTGAGGCATGTCCAACGCCCGCAACTAATGTTAACGGAACAGCATGTGCAATTTCAGTTCCCACTAAACGTGGTGTTGGTAATAAAGGATACAGAAAGAATAATGTAACTGTACCTAATGCGCCGGCTCCAATAGAAGTAAGAGTTACTGTGGCGCCTAATAAAACACCAATTGCGATGGTCAGCATATTTTGAGTGGTGCTTTCGCTGTGAAATTTATCACCGGCATGTTTTTGAGAAAACTTTAATATCCTTTGTTTAAATATAATAGCTACCGATGTAAAAAGTAACGCCCAGCCTAAACTTTTTTTAATAACCTGATTTACAGTTTCAACATCTGTTTTAATATTATTTAGAATCCATAAAGTCAGTAAGGCTGCCGGAACACTTCCTAAGGTTAGCCAGCCTGTAATGGACCAGTTTATATTACTTTTTTTATTGTGCACAAATACCCCCCCCATTTTGGTAAAAGCAGCATAAAGTAAATCCGTACCTACAGCTTTTGTCGGGGGGATACCAAAATATAATAAAATTGGTGTCATTAAAGAGCCACCTCCAACTCCTGTTAGGCCTACTACAAAGCCAACAACTAAACCTGCAATAACTAAACCTATTTGAAAATCCATAAATAAAAGTTTGGCGCAAAAATAGAAACAATTTTATAATTATCCTATGGAAATGGTAGGCTTTAAAAGTGTATCTTTGAAACTTTAAATAATTTTGAGTATATGTGTCTTAAAAACAATGATATATGATTTTAGATTTATTGAATTTATTTATTAACCTATTAAAATATCCTTAAAATTTGATTTTAAGAAGTTTAGAAGTGTAAAAAGTTAAAGAATTGTTTTGATATTTAGAAATAAGTAGTAATTTTGCTTTTCAATCTACTAACCCGATAGGGTAATGGATTTTAGCAAGGAAACCCTGTAATTATGGAGAAAGAATTAAAAATTAATACTGTTGATGTTAAGTTTTTTGCATCGATAAAAGAAAAGTTATGGATAGGGATACCTGTTGTTTTATTAATAGGTTTGCTAAGTACGCTGATTTATAATCATCATGCCGAGTTTTCATGGGAAGGATTTATTGGAGGATTTAATCAGGAGTTTTTAGTTTTTTTGCAATTGGTGTTTTTGCGCAATTGGTAGACGGTACTTTAGGAATGGGTTATGGCGCGACTTCAACTTCATTTTTATTGGCTTACGGTGTTCCGCCTGTAATTAGTAGCACAGGAGTTCACGTAGCAGAAATGTTTACGACAGGAGCATCTGCAATATCGCATCATAAATTTGGAAATATCAATAAAAAACTGGTAAAAAACTTATTGATACCGGGTGTTTTAGGTTCCGTAACAGGAGCATATTTGTTGTCCGATGTTATTGATGGTGATTTTATAAAGCCGTTTATTGCTGTTTATATGATTGTTCTGGCATTGATAATCATTAGAAAAGCCTCAAGAAAAAGTATCGTTAAAAAGAAAACAAAAAAATTAGGAATTCTGGCTACTTTTGGAGGTTTTATGGATTCTGTAGGAGGTGGCGGATGGGGACCAATTGTTACTTCAACTTTATTAGGAAGAGGCAGAAACCCACGTTATACAATTGGTTCTGTAAATGCAGCAGAATTTGCGGTTTCATTTGCAAGCGGAATTACATTTATGCTTTTCGGAGGAATTGCAGGATGGCAAATCATTATAGGATTGATTTTAGGAGGAGTTCTAGCTGCTCCATTAGCTGCTTATTTGGTTAACAAAATCAAAAGAAAACCAATGATGATTGCAGTAGGAGTATTAATTATTTTGTTGAGTTTAAAAACATTATCTAAATTATTGTAAATTTTTTTTAGGAAGGAAAGAGAATTATGAGTGCGACAATTATACAATCACTGTTAGATAAAACGAAAGATTTTTCAATTGAAGAGACTTTTACTTTTCTGGCTGCAGAATATCCGGGAAAAGTAATTTTCTCTACATCTTTTGGTCAGGAAGATCAGGTAATTACGGATTTCATTGCAAAAAGTAACACAGATATTACGGTGTTTACTTTAGACACAGGAAGATTGTTTCAGGAAACTTATGATGTTTTCCATAAGACATTAAAAAAATATAAAAAACATATTGAGGTTTATTTTCCGGAAGCGACAGCGGTTGAAAATTTGCTTCAGACAAAAGGCCCGAATAGCTTTTACGATTCGGTTGAAAACAGAAAAGAATGCTGTTTTATCCGAAAAGTGGTTCCGTTGCGAAAAGCTTTGGCAGGAAATGCAGTCTGGATTACGGGTTTAAGAGCAGAGCAATCAGAAAACAGAAACGATTTGCAACTTTTTGAATATGACGGAGGCTTTGACATTATCAAATTCAACCCGTTATTAAGATGGACTTTGCAGGAAGTTGAAGATTATTTACAGAAAAACAATGTCCCTCAAAACGCATTACATAAAAAAGGCTTTGTAAGTATCGGTTGCGCACCTTGTACGAGAGCTATTTTTCCGGGAGAAGATATCAGGGCTGGAAGATGGTATTGGGAATCAAGTCACAAAGAATGTGGTTTGCACGGTATTAAGAAAGAGTAGAGAAGCAAGAAGAGAGAGAATAAAATAAAAGTGGAAAGTATTAGATCTGGTTAAGAAACTTGAAACCTAAAACTTGAAACAGTATAAAATATCAAATAAAATATCAAAAATGAGTTCAGTATTAAAAACAAATGCTTTAGAAAGTGAAGCGATATACATCTTTAGAGAAGTTGTTTCTCAGTTTGACAAACCGGTTTTACTTTTCTCAGGCGGAAAAGATTCTATTACATTAGTACGTTTGGCGCAAAAAGCATTTTTCCCTGCTAAAATTCCGTTTCCTCTATTGCACGTTGATACAGGACACAATTTCCCTGAAACCATTGCTTTCAGAGATAAATTGGTTGAAGAATTAGGCTTAGAATTAATCGTTCGTAATGTTCAGGATGCTATCGATGAAGGAAAAGTAGTGGAAGAAACAGGTAAATATTCCAGTAGAAACAGCTTACAAACAACTACGCTTTTAGATGCAATCGAAGAATTTAAGTTTGATGCTTGTATTGGTGGAGCGCGTCGTGATGAAGAAAAAGCAAGAGCAAAAGAACGTATTTTCTCTGTTCGTGATGATTTTGGACAATGGGACGAAAAAAATCAAAGACCTGAGTTATTTGATATTTTGAATGGTAAAATCGAAAATGGACAAAACGTTCGTGTTTTTCCAATTTCAAACTGGACGGAATTAGATGTTTGGAGTTATATTGAAAAAGAACACATCGAAATTCCATCAATCTATTTTTCACATAAAAGAAAAGTGTTTTTAAGAGACGGTTTAATCTGGTCACATTCTCCTTTTGTTTATCAGGAAGAAGACGAGCAAATCGAAGAAAGAATCGTTCGTTTTAGAACCGTTGGAGATATGAGTTGTACAGCAGCTGTTGAATCTTATGCAGCAACTATTGCAGAAGTAGTAGGTGAAATCAGAGAATCTACCATTTCTGAAAGAGGAGCCAGAATCGATGACAAACGCTCTGAAGCAGCAATGGAGAAAAGAAAACAACAAGGATATTTTTAATTGTAAATTAATAATTGTCAATTATAAATTAAAAGAATCAAAAACATACAGATTTAAGTTTTCAGAAGAAACCTGAAACTCGAAACCTGAAACAAAAATATTAGAATGGACGTTTTAAAAATAGCAACAGCAGGAAGTGTAGATGATGGAAAAAGTACTTTGATCGGAAGATTATTGTACGATACAAAATCATTGACTACAGATAAAATCGAAGCAATCGAAAAAAGCAGTAAACAAAAAGGATACGATTACCTGGATTTTTCTTTGGCAACTGACGGATTAGTAGCAGAAAGAGAGCAGGGGATTACGATTGACGTAGCACATATTTACTTTTCGACTGCAAAGAAAAGTTACATCATTGCCGATACTCCGGGACACGTAGAATATACGAGAAACATGGTTACAGGAGCTTCAACTTCTCAGGTTTCTATTATTTTGATCGATGCGAGAAAAGGGGTAATTGAGCAAACGTATCGTCACTTTTTTATCAACAATTTATTGAGAGTAAAAGAGGTAATTGTAGCAATTAACAAAATGGATTTAGTTGATTATTCAGAAGAAGTTTTCAATAAAATCAAAGCCGATTTTCAGGCATTGAACGCAAAAAGTACTTTCAAAGAACAAAACGTAAGTTATATTCCGTTAAGTGCTTTGACAGGAGATAACGTGGTGGATAAATTAGACGGAATGCCTTGGTATCAGGGGCAAACTATTCTAGAGCATTTAGAAGGATTACATTCTTCAGATGTTTTTGAAAGCGGAAAAGCACGTTTTCCGGTTCAGACGGTTATTCGTCCTAAAACAGAAGAATACCATGATTTTAGAGGGTATGCCGGAAAATTATACGGAAACTCAATTAAAGTTGGGGATGCCGTTACGGTTTTGCCTTCTTTAACAGAATCAAAAGTGACAAACATTCACTTTTTCGATAAACAATTTGATGAGGCTGTTGCAGGTTCTTCAATTACAATTGAATTAGAAAATGATATCAATGTAACGAGAGGTGATATGATCGTAAAATCATCTGAACTTCCAAAAATTGAAAAAGATATTGAAACCACCATTTGCTGGATGGACAGTAAAAAATTGGTTCCGGGAACTAAATATTTTGTACAGCACAATACAAACAGGGTTTTAGCCAAAATTGAGAGTGTTAAAAATACTATTGCGACTGATTATTCAGGAACAACTCCCGCTTCACAATTAGCAATTAATGAAATAGGAGAAGTAAATATCAAACTAAGCAAGCCTTTGTATTTTGATTCTTATAATGAAAATAAATCAAACGGAGCTTTTATTTTAATTGATGCCGTAACCAATACAACAGCAGGAGTAGGGTTTATTCAATAAACAGTTGATAGTTGATGGTTTTTAGTTGATAGTTTCAACAATAACCAACAACCAAAAACGAACAACCAACAACTAAAGAGAAATGGAAAGTTTTAGAACAGAAATAGAAAATCCGGTAGTTCAGAAAGAGATTATCGATTTAGAAAAAAAGATTCATTTATTCCGTGGAGGAAAAATTGATGATGAGCGTTTTCGCAGTCTTCGTTTAGCGCGAGGAATATACGGACAGCGTCAGGAAGGCGTTCAGATGATTCGTATCAAATTGCCTTATGGTAAAGTGACCAGCGAGCAATTGAGAAGAATTACCGAAGTATCAGACAAATATTCTACAGGACGTTTGCATATTACAACACGTCAGGATATTCAGATTCACTACGTAAGTCTGGACAGAACACCTGAACTTTGGTCAGAATTGGCAAAAGACGATATTACATTACGTGAAGCTTGTGGAAACACGGTTAGAAATATTACAGGAAGTGAGTTAGCAGGTGTAGATGTCAACGAGCCGTTTGATGTGACTCCTTATGCACACGGAATGTTTCAATACTTATTAAGAAATCCAATCTGTCAGGAAATGGGGCGTAAATTCAAAATTTCGTTCTCATCTTCTGATGAAGATACTGCATTGAGCTACTTACACGATTTAGGATTTATTCCTAAAATCAAAGACGGAAAAAAAGGATTCAAAGTAGTTTTTGGAGGAGGTTTAGGATCTCAGCCAGCGCATGCAGAATTGCTTTCAGAGTTTATTCCGGTTAACCAAATCATCCCGACAGCAGAAGGAATCATCCGTATTTTTGACAGATACGGTGAACGTGCAAAAAGAATGAAAGCCCGTATGAAATTCTTAATCAAAGAAATTGGAAAAGATGTGTTCCTTGATTTGGTTGAAAAAGAGAAAAAAGCAATCGCTTTTGAAACATACGAAATTGACACCACTGCTTTTGAAGGATCAATTCAGGAGCCTCTTTTAGAGGTGCCACAAGTAACAATTGATGATGCAGCAGCCTATGAAGCATGGAAAGCATCCAATGTAATTGCTCAGAAGCAAGCAGGTTATTACGCAATCGGAATTAAAGTTTTATTAGGTGATTTTTATACTGATAAAGCGAGATTATTAGCTGATTTAATTAAGAATTACGGAGCAAATGAATTGCGTTTTTCATTGCGTCAAAACATTGTAATCCGTCATATAAAAGAAGAAAATTTACCTTTCTTTTACCAGGAGTTAGCCAAATTAGATATGGTAGCTTTAGGTTACAATACTATCGGTGATATCACTGCGTGTCCTGGTACCGACACTTGTAATTTGGGGATTGCAAGCAGTACCGGAATTGCGGAAGAATTAGAAAAAGTAATCAAAGCAGAATATCCACAATATAGCAACAACAGCGAAATTGAAATCAAAATCAGTGGTTGTATGAATGCCTGTGGACAGCATAATATGTCTGCAATCGGATTTCAGGGAATGTCTATCAACTCAGGAAAATTAGTAGCTCCGGCTTTACAGGTTTTATTAGGTGGAGGACGTTTAGGAAACGGAGAAGGACGTTTCGCTGATAAAGTAATCAAAATTCCAAGCCGTAGAGGACCAGATGCATTAAGAACTATTTTAAATGATTTTGATGCCAATGGAAAAGGAGATAAATTCCTTAATTATTATGATGCTAAAGGAGAGAAATATTTCTATGAAATTTTAAAACCTTTTGCAGACGTAACCAATTTAACTGAAGCTGATTTTATTGATTGGGGTAATGCAGACAATTATGTAAAAGCGGTTGGAGTTGGAGAATGTGCCGGAGTTGTAATTGATTTGGTGGCTACTTTATTATTAGAAGCTAAAGACAAATTAACATTTGCACAGGAATCTTTTGACGAAGGAAAATGGGCAGATGCAATTTACCATGGCTATTCTGCATTTGTAAATGGCGCAAAAGCATTGTTGCTTTCTGAAAATGAAAAAACAAACAATCACGCTGGAATCGTTGATTTATTTGATACTGTTTTTGTTGAAAGCACTAAAATTGTATTGCCAACAGCATTCAAAGAACTGGTTTATCAAATCAATAAAAATGAACCAACTGAAGCATTCGCAAAACAATATATTGAAGAAGGAATTGCATTTTTTGCAATTATAGAAAAATACAGAGCACAGGAATTAGCCAATGCATAATACTATAAAACCAAAAGTAACTTTAGTCGGTGCAGGTCCCGGCGATCCGGAATTGCTTACACTGAAAGGTGTTAAGGCACTGGCTGAAGCGAATGTGGTTTTGTACGACGCTTTAGCAAATGATGAAATTTTAAGTCATGCTCCTAAAAATGCCATTAGAATTTTTGTTGGAAAAAAAATAGGAAACCATGCTTACACGCAAGATCAGATTAATCAGTTGATTGTGGATAATGCGCTGACGTATGGAAATGTAGTTCGGTTAAAAGGTGGGGATTCGTTTATTTTTGGAAGAGGAAGCGAGGAAATAGAATACGCAGAAAGTTTCCGAATTGAGACGGTTATAGTTCCTGGAATTTCATCTGTATTAGCTGTTCCGGCAAGTCAGGGAATATCCATTACAAAAAGAGGTGTTTCAGAAAGCTTTTGGGCAATTACAGGAACAACTTCCGACAGGAAATTATCAGCTGATGTTGCTTTGGCAGCACAGTCTTCTGCAACAGTTGTAATCGTGATGGGAATGCATAAACTGCCTCAGATTATCGATTTGTTTCAAAAAGAGAACAAAGGGAATCTGCCAGTTGCCATCATTCAAAGCGGAACAACAAAGGAGGAGAAAACAGGTGTTGGAACAGTTGATTCAATTTTAGAAATTGTAAAGGAAAAAGAATTATGTTCTCCGGCAATTATCGTTTTAGGAGAAGTTGTGCGCGAAAGCAATAAATTAAAAGCGTTTTATGAAGAGTTTCTTTCAAAAGAAATTATTTAATAGAATAGAAATCATCTAATTTGGCTGGATCAAAATAAATTAAAAATGGAACAAAACGAATTATATCCAATATTTTTAAAGCTTCACAATCTGAATGTGCTGATTGTGGGTGGAGGAAATGTTGGCTTAGAAAAGCTTTCTTTTTTACTGAAATCAAGTCCGAATGCCAACGTTGAAGTAGTTGCACCCGACTTTCATCTGGAAATAAAAGTTTTAGCCGAAAATCATCCTTCAGTTAAATTGACGGAAGCGAAGTTCAAAAAGAAAATGCTCAAGAAGCGCCACATGGTTATTGCATGTACGGATGATCTAGAAGTAAATAAACGCGTGTACGATTTAGCCAGAAAGCGTTATCTGATCTGTAATATTGCAGATACGCCAAATTTGTGTGATTATTATCTGGGCGGAATCGTAACTAAAGGAAATGTAAAAATTGCCATTTCGACTAACGGAAAATCACCAACAACAGCCAAAAGGCTCAGGGAGTTTTTTGAAGAAGTGATTCCGGAGGACATCAATTACATGGTTGAAAACCTCAATGAATACAGAAAAACACTGAAAGGCGACTTTGAAGATAAAGTAAAGAAGATGAATGAAATAACAGCTTCTTTGAAAAATAAAGAGTAAAAAAGTTTCACAAAGAAATGAATGATAAAAATCATTGAAATTAGAATAAATTATTCGTTCCTTTGTATTATTAAGAATGATTATAAACAACACCATAATGATTAAAACAGATATACTTATAATTGGAGCAGGACCAACAGGTTTATTTGCCGTTTTCGAGGCAGGATTATTAAAATTGAAATGCCATATTTTAGATGCTTTGCCTCAGCCTGGAGGACAGCTTTCAGAGTTGTATCCAAAAAAGCCTATTTATGATATTCCTGGTTTTCCGGAAGTTTTGGCTGGTGATTTAGTAGATGGTTTAATGGAGCAGATTAAGCAGTTTGAACCAGGTTTCACTTTAGGTGAGCGTGCAGAAACTATCGAAAAACAAGAAGACGGAAGTTTTATTGTAACGTCAAGTAAAGGAAAAAAATTCCACGCACCGGTTATTGCAATTGCAGGAGGTTTGGGAAGTTTTGAACCAAGAAAACCTCTTATTGAAGATATCGAGTTTTATGAAGATAAAGGAGTTAAATACTTCATCAAAAATCCTGAAAAATTCAGAGATAAAAGAGTGGTTATTGCAGGAGGCGGAGATTCAGCTTTAGACTGGAGTATCTTCTTAGCCAACGTAGCATCAGAAGTAACTTTGATTCACCGTAGAAACGAATTTAGAGGAGCTTTAGATTCTGTAGAAAAAGTACAGGAATTAAAATCAGCAGGAAAAATCAAATTGATCACACCAGCTGAGGTAATCGGAATTAACGGTGCTGAGCACGTAGAATCTTTGGATATTGAGGAAAACGGAGCACACCGTAAAATCGAAACCGATTATTTCATTCCACTTTTTGGATTGACTCCAAAATTAGGTCCAATTGCTGACTGGGGATTAGAAATCGAAAAAAATGCAATCAAGGTAAACAATGCATTAGATTACCAGACCAACATTCCTGGAATCTTCGCTATTGGAGACGTTAATACATACCCTGGAAAATTAAAATTAATCCTTTGTGGGTTCCATGAAGCGACTTTAATGTGTCAGGCAGCATACCAAATCATCAATCCGGGTAAAAAATATGTATTGAAATATACAACAGTATCTGGAGTAGACGGTTTCGACGGAACCCGTAAAGAAGCGCCAAAAGCAGTTGTAAAAGCAATAGTTTAATCAATGATGCTGAAGTTCTAATGGGAACTGTGAGGCTAAGGTTTTAATATCAAAAGCTCAAACTTTTTTAGTTTGGGCTTTTTTATTGATGTTAATTTAAACTTAGTATGTAAGAAGTGGGGTAAATTTGCAGTATTAATTTTTTTCAAAAAGAGAAATTTTGATTTTAGCATTTTGAATTACCAATATAAAATACTAACTTTAAGAAAGTATTAAACAAATTATCTATTATGAACAATGACGAACAACTACTAGAAGAAAATTCCAAAGTCGGCAGTGAAATGAAAATGACAGATAATGAATTAACAGATCATCAGGAAGTCATGGATACATTTCTAAAATGGGACAGAAGTTTTTAAACAAATCACATTTTGATTTATTAATAAGCCGGTCTTTAGGCTTATTAGAGAGGAATTTGGAATAAAAAAAGCTCAAACTGTAGTAGTTCGAGCTTTTTTTATTCCGGAAAATTTAAGCTTAGAATCTCAGAACTTTAGCATTTTAGAATCTTAAAAAAAACTTGCAAGTAGAAAGGCTATTTTGTACCTTTGCGCCGTTCCTAATTTTATTGAAAGTTATCACGAAAGGCGGAGGGAAAGACCCAATGAAACCTTAGCAACCCTTTGCCATAAAGAAGGTGCTAAATTCTACTTAATACAACAAAATGTATTCAAGATAGATAACGCAAAATACACTACGTATTTCTCAAAAACTTTTCCTGACAACTTACAATATTCTGAAACACATTCAGTATTTCGAGCGAATCATTGGCGCATTTTTGCAGTCAAAGTTCCCGCTGTATGCTATATCTTTTATTCTGAACCCCAGAATAAAAGGATATCGCACCCATCGGGGCTAATGAGCCGGCAATACTGAACTTTTGGAATTAATAATGAATTAAAAACTTAGCATCTTAAGTCTTAGAATCTTAGCAGCTAAAAGATAAAAAAAATATGTCGATTACAATTCAGGAAGCAATCAAAAAAAATATCTTAATCCTTGACGGAGCAATGGGAACCATGTTACAGCGCTACAACTTCTCAGAAGAAGACTTTCGTGGCGAGCGTTTCAAAGATTTTCCGCATCCGTTAAAAGGAAACAACGATTTATTATCCCTGACTCAGCCACAGGCCATTCGCGACGTTCACGCAGCGTATTACGAAGCAGGGGCAGATATTGTAGAAACCAATACGTTCTCGGGAACTACAATTGGTATGGCCGATTATTTCATGGAAGATCTGGTTTACGAACTCAACTATGAATCGGCTAAACTGGCGAGAGAAGTTGCGGATGAATTCACAGCAAAAAATCCGGAAAAACCACGTTTTGTAGCAGGTTCAATCGGACCGACAAACAGAACGGCAAGTATGTCGCCAGACGTAAACGATCCAGGCTACAGAGCCGTAACGTTTGACGATTTGAGAATCGCTTACAAACAGCAGGTAGAAGCATTGTTAGATGGTGGCTGCGATATCCTTTTAGTCGAAACAATTTTCGATACGTTAAATGCAAAAGCTGCACTTTTTGCAATTGAAGAAGTAAAAGACGAACGCAATATCGATGTGCCAATTATGGTTTCAGGAACGATTACAGATGCCTCGGGAAGAACGCTTTCAGGGCAGACAGTTGAAGCGTTTTTGATTTCAGTTTCACATATTCCGTTATTGAGTGTAGGATTTAATTGCGCTCTTGGAGCCGATTTGTTGAAACCATATTTAAAAACATTAGCGCATAATACAAGTTTTAATGTTTCGGCACATCCAAATGCAGGATTGCCAAACGCATTCGGACAATATGATGAAACGCCAGAACAAACACAAGCATTCATTAAAGAATATTTAGAGGATAATTTGATTAATATAATCGGTGGATGTTGCGGAACAACTCCAGATCATATTCGATTAATGGCTGAGGTTGCGAAAGATTATAAGCCAAGAGTGGCGCCTGTTTTTGAATAAAGAATAATGAAATGGAAAAATATGAAATTCATTTTATATAAAGTTGGGCTTTCGAATTATGAAGAATTAACGAAAGCTTTTAACAATTTTGAGTTTTCTGATAAATCATATTATTGTGAAGGGAAAATAAAAAAACAAACTTCGGGATCATGTAAATATGGTGAGGTAAAAATTATTATCGAAGTGAATAAGGATTCTTATGATTTAAAAACATTTAGTTGGGAAGTTTCAGATGATGAAATTCCGATTGAATATTTAGACGTAATTGTTACAACATTAAAAACTATTTCTAAAGATCAAGATCATTCATTAAAATTTAGAATCGTTGGAGGATCTTATCATGTAGTTGATTCAAGTTACTTTAGTTTTGAAATAGCAACTTTTAGAGCAATTTCGAATTTAGTAGGTTTAGATACATTATATTGATTGAGAGTTTATTTCGTTAATAAGAAAATTGAAAATTCGGAAAAACGTAAATATTCTTATGAAACCGAGTTTGCGTGAGGGATAGAAGTGAAAAGCCCGCAGACCAATGCAGTGAAACGGAATTGGTCGAGGACTTGTAACGGATAGCCCGGCCCTTGGGACACGCCCAAAATAATAAGCATAAATACCTACAAGGTTTTGAAAACCTTGCAGGAAAAATAAAGAATAAAAAAACTCAGAACCTTAGAATCTCAGGATCTTAGTAACTTAAAAAAAAAATGGCAGAAAAAAGAAGAGACCTTGTATTAGCAGGATTAGAACCGTTGATTATTACGCCGGAAAGTGTTTTTGTAAACATCGGAGAGCGTACAAATGTAACAGGTTCAAGAAAATTCCTTCGCTTAATCAAGGAAGAGAAATATGACGAGGCGCTTGATATTGCAAGGCAGCAGGTAGAAGGAGGAGCACAGATCATCGATATTAATATGGATGAAGGAATGCTTGACGGGGTTACTGCAATGACTAAATTTTTGAATTTAATTGCTGCAGAACCAGATATTTCGAGAGTGCCAATTATGATCGACAGTTCGAAATGGGAAATTATCGAAGCTGGTCTGAAAGTGGTTCAGGGAAAAAGCGTTGTAAACTCGATTTCGTTAAAAGAAGGAGAAGAAGCTTTTATTCACCACGCTAAATTAATCAAACGTTACGGAGCAGCTGCTATTGTTATGGCTTTTGACGAAGTGGGTCAGGCCGATAATTACGATCGTCGAGTGGAAATCTGCCAGCGTTCTTATGATATTTTGGTGAACAAAGTAGGATTCCCTCCTCAGGATATTATTTTCGATTTAAATATTTTCCCAGTTGCAACGGGAATGGAAGAGCATAGATTGAACGCATTGGATTTCTTTAGGGGAACAAAATGGGTTCGCGAGAATCTTCCGCACGCACATATTAGTGGTGGAGTGAGTAACGTTTCGTTCTCTTTTAGAGGGAATGATGTTGTTCGTGAAGCGATGCACTCGGTGTTTTTGTATCACGCAATTAAAGAAGGAATGACGATGGGAATCGTGAATCCAGAGATGCTTACGATTTACGATGATATTCCGAAAGATTTATTAGAACACGTTGAAGACGTAATTTTAGATAGACGTGACGATGCTACTGAAAGACTTCTGGACTTTGCAGAAAATGTAAAAGGCGAAGTAAAAAGTGATGAAAAAGCCATTCAGGAATGGCGCTTAGGATCTGTTCAGGATCGTATTACGCATTCGTTGGTAAAAGGAATCGATGCTTTTATTGAAGAAGATGTTGAGGAAGCGCGTTTGGCAGCAACAAAACCAATTGAAGTTATCGAGATTAACTTAATGGCCGGAATGAATGTCGTTGGAGATTTATTCGGAAGTGGGAAAATGTTCTTGCCTCAGGTAGTTAAATCGGCTCGTGTAATGAAAAAAGCGGTTGCTTATTTATTGCCTTTTATCGAAGCCAGTAAACAAGCCGGCGACAAACAAGGAAACGGAAAAATCCTGATGGCGACTGTAAAAGGCGACGTTCACGATATTGGAAAAAACATCGTTTCGGTTGTTTTGGCTTGTAACAATTATGAGATTGTAGATTTGGGCGTAATGGTTCCTCCCGAAAAAATCATTGCAGCGGCAATCGAACACGAGGTAGACATTATCGGACTAAGTGGACTAATTACGCCTTCGCTTGACGAAATGGTGTATCTGGCCAAAGAATTAGATAAACAAAACATTAAAATTCCGATTATGATTGGCGGGGCAACGACATCGCGTGCGCATACAGCCGTGAAAATTGCACCGCAATACAGAGAAACGGTTATTCACGTAAACGATGCGTCGAGAGCCGTTACTGTTGCAGGAAACCTGTTGGATCATAACCGAAAAATATATGCAGCAGATATCCGTGCAGAATATGATGCTTTTAGAGAAACATTCTTAAATCGTTCCCGAGATAAAAACTTCCTGACGATTGAAGAAGCCCGTAAAAATAAATTACAATTGGATTGGAGCGAATATACTCCGACCAAACCTAAAAAAATAGGCGCACAAATTGTTGAAGTTGAATTAGACGTTTTGGTTCCATACATCGACTGGACGCCATTCTTTCAAACTTGGGAGTTGCACGGAAAATATCCTGCAATTCTAACGGATGAAGTTGTGGGAGAACAGGCAACTTCTGTCTTTGCAGATGCTCAGGCAATGCTGAAAGTCATTTTAGAAGAGAAAAAACTGAAAGCTAAAGGTATTTACGGAATTTTTCCTTGCAATCAGGTTGACGATGATGATATCGAATTGCGCGATGAAAACGGAAAAATATTAGAGAAGTTTTTGACTTTGAGAGTACAATCTCAAAAAACAAAAGGAGCACCAAATATTGCTCTGGCTGATTTTATTTTGCCAAAAGAAAGTGGAATAGATGATTATATGGGGGCATTTTGCGTTACAACTGGTTTTGGAGTTGACGAATGGGCTGACGAATACGAGAAAAACCTTGATGATTATAATTCAATTATGGTAAAAGCGCTTGCCGATCGTTTTGCTGAGGCTTTCGCCGAATATCTTCACGAGAGAGTGCGTAAAGATTTCTGGGGCTATGATTCAGAAGAAGCTTTAACCAACGAAGAATTGATTAAAGAAAGTTACAAAGGAATCCGTCCTGCTCCGGGTTATCCAGCTTGTCCGGATCACTTGGAGAAACCAACGATTTGGAAACTTTTAGATGTTGAAAAACAGATAAAAGTGAAGTTGACAGAAAGTATGGCGATGTGGCCAGCTTCTTCGGTTTCAGGATATTATTTCGGAAATCCAAAAAGTAAATATTTCGGACTCGGAAAAATAAAAGAAGATCAGGTAACAGATTACGCCAAACGCCGAAATGTACCGTTGGATTACGCAATGAAATGGCTGAATCCTAATATAGCAGATTAACAAAAGTTATTTTGGTTTCAGGTTTCAGGTTTCAAGTTCTCTACAGCAACTTGAAACTTGAAACCTAAAACTTGAAACAAAAAATAAAAAATGAAAGTAACAGAACATATAGAAAACGCCAAAGGAAAAACATTATTCTCATTTGAAATTATTCCGCCTCAAAAGGGGAAAAGTATTCAGGAATTATACGATAATATTGATCCGTTGATGGAGTTTAATCCGCCATTTATTGATGTAACGACTTCCCGCGAAGAGTACATTTATATCGATAAAGGTAACGGACTTTTAGATAAAAAACTAACACGTATGCGTCCGGGAACGCTTGGAATTTGCGCTTCTATAAAACATAAATACAATGTTGATACTGTGCCACACTTACTTTGCGGTGGATTTACACAGGAAGAAACGGAGTATATGTTAGTAGATTGTCACTATTTGGGAATCAATAATGTAATGGCACTTCGCGGAGATGCTATGAAACACGAACAGTCTTTCGTTCCTAAAGATGGCGGTAATCATTATGCTGTTGATCTGGTTAGACAAATAAATGATTTAAACTGCGGTAAATATCTTCATGAAGTGATGGACATCGACAACAGAGCCGATTTTTGTATTGGCGTTGCCGGTTATCCGGAGAAACATTTAGAGTCGCCTTCTTTGCAGTCTGATTTGCGAAGATTAAAAGAAAAAGTAGATGCGGGGGCCGATTATGTGGTAACGCAAATGTTTTTCGACAATGCTAAATATTTTGCTTTCGTAGATAAAGCAAGGGAGATGGGTATTACAGTGCCAATTATTCCAGGAATTAAGCCAATTGCAGTTCAAAAACACATG
Organism: Flavobacterium gyeonganense; assembly: GCF_029625295.1. Classification (NCBI taxonomy): domain Bacteria; kingdom Pseudomonadati; phylum Bacteroidota; class Flavobacteriia; order Flavobacteriales; family Flavobacteriaceae; genus Flavobacterium; species Flavobacterium gyeonganense. Next base: position 2,692,423 of record NZ_CP121112.1, read on the forward strand.
CAGATTCTGCCACAAATTTTCCGAATCGATTTACCGGAAGATTTGATTCACGAAGTAGATAAATGCAAAAACAACGCTGAAATCAAACAAGTTGGAGTCGAGTGGGCAATTCAGCAGTCAAAAGAATTAAAAGAAGCCGGAGTTCCGTTTTTACATTATTATTCAATGGGTAAATCTGAAAATATCCGTCAGATTGCCAGTCAGGTTTTTTAATTTCAATCATTAGAGATTAAGTAAATACAGTTACTTTTCCTGGTAAAGAATAAAAATTTTCAGGAGCTATTTCCAGCTGTTCCTTCCAATCTTTTGTGCCGAACCCCGGCACAAAAGGATTTTCCCTCCCATCTGGGCTAGGGCATTTGACATTTTAATTTCAATTTGTAATAATTAAAAAATTATGGAAAAAGAAGAACTACAGGCAATAGCATCCCAATTAAAACATCCAACAGGAGAAAAAGGAATTGAGACGGCAAACATGATGCATGAAGTGAATAGCAATATGATCCGCCATTCTATTCAAAATTTAAATATTTCAAATGGAAATATAATTTTGGAACTGGGACATGGAAATGCAGGCTATTTAGATTTTATATTCGAAAAAGCAGACAGCCTTAAATATTACGGACTGGAGATGTCCGAATTAATGTTTCATGAAGCCCGAAAAAAGAACCGAAATTTTGTATCTCGAAAACAAGTTTTTTTTTCGCTGTACGATGGCAATGTTATTCCGTTTGAAAAGGAATATTTCGATAAAATATTCACTGTAAATACTATTTATTTCTGGCAGGATCCAGAAAAGTTTCTTTTAGAAATTTACAGGATTCTAAAAACTAAAGGAACTCTTTGTATCACTTTTGCAGAAGAAACTTTCATGAAGAAGCTGCCTTTTACACAATTCGAATTTGAACTTTATACCAGTGAGAAAGTCGAAAATCTTGTCAGTAAAACACATTTCAAAATCGTACACAAGGAAACACTCACAGAAAGTGTAAAAACCAGAACAGGCGAGGAAATAAAAAGAGATTATACAACTTTTGTTCTCGAAAAATAATACGCATTTTAGAGAATAATCTTTAAACAGCAACCGTAATGAATATAGTTCTTCAAAGCGACTTAGATAATTTTTATGCCATACTCGATCAAACTAGGAAACAGGCAATTGATTTTCTCGACAATCTGGATAGTATTCCAACTTCTAACAAAAAATCAATTGATCACAGCAGAGAATTAAACGAATTAGGGTTGGGCTCGCTTGCTGCTTTAGAAGAATTTAATGAAAGATTAGCGCCATTAATGGTTGCTTCTTCCGGACCAAGATATTGGGGTTTTGTAACCGGCGGTTCGACACCTGCATCAATTGTTGGTGACTGGCTGACTTCAATTTACGATCAAAACACACAAGCTGTAAAAGCACAGGGAGGTGTATCGGCATTAATAGAATTTGAAACGATTAATCTGCTTTTGCAATTATTAGGGTTGCCAAAATCATTTTTAGGAGGATTTGTAACCGGTGCAACGATGTCAAATTTTACTTGCTTAGGGGTTGCAAGACAATGGTTTGGAAAACAATTCGGGAAGGATTTTGCTAAAAACGGAATTTCAGAAACCATAAATATTTTTTCCGCTACACCTCATTCTTCTTCCATAAAAGCATTATCAATGTTAGGAATTGGAAGCCAGAATTACACCCCAATTCAAACCATTGAAGGAAATCGGGAAGCAATTGATATCGCTGATTTAGAACAAAATATTAAAAATTTAAACGGAAAACCCTTTATTCTCATTTCAAGTGCCGGAACAGTTAATACGGCTGATTATGATGATTTTGAAGCTATTTCAAAACTAAAAGAAAAATATGATTTCTGATGGCATATTGATGCTGCTTTTGGAGGTTTTGCAGCTGTTTCAGACAAATACAAATATTTTGTAAAAGGCTGGGAAGGCGCAGACAGTATTACGATTGATTGCCATAAATGGCTGAATGTGCCCTATGAAAGCGCATTTTATTTGATAAAAGAGCAGCACACAGCCTTGCAAATTGAAACTTTTCAGAATTCAAATGCACCCTACTTAGGAAATCCATTAGAAAATTTTAATTACTTTAATGTAGTACCTGAAAACTCAAGACGTTTAAGAGCTTTACCGGTCTGGTTTTCATTATTGGCATACGGTAAAGAAGGTTTCAGGGATATAGTTGAAAATAACATTGCATTGGCTCTGCATTTTGGAAATGCTCTTATTGAGGAAGGATATTTTGAACTTTTGGCTCCAATTCGTCTCAATAACGTTTGTTTTACGTTAAAAGGAGATCATAATCAGGAAAAAGTAACTCAGTTTTTGACAAATCTCAATGATAGCGGAAAAGTTTTTATGACACCAACTGTTTATCAAAACAGAAAAGGAATCAGGGCATCATTTGTAAACTGGAGAACAACTGAAAAAGATATTCGAATTGTTATAAAGGAAATGAAAGAAACATTAAATGCTTTATATTTATAAATCACTTTAAATAAATTGGAATGAAATCAAAAATTAAATATTTCCTTAATTTATATGTTTTGATTATCTGCAATCTGGTTTTTTCACAGCAGGAGGGACTTAAAATTTCACTTTGGGAAAAGGGGGCTCCAGGTTTTGAAAATCTTAAAAATGAGCCGGAACAGGCTCAGGACTGGTGGGTTAGAAACATCCATAATCCATCCATAACTGCCTATTTTCCTGAGAAGCCAAATGGATTGGCAGTGTTAATATGTCCCGGAGGCGGGCATGAAAACCTGGTTTTTAATTCGGAAGGAAAAGATGCTGCTGCATTTTTAAACAGTATAGGAATTACAGCTTTTGTCCTGAAATACCGTTTAGCCAGAACAAAAGATTCTCCATACAAATTAGAAACTCACATTAAGCAGGACGCCGAAAGAGCGATGAGACTCATAAGAAGCAAGGCAGCTGAATATAAAATTGATGTCAACCGAATTGGTGCGATGGGATTTTCTGCTGGCGGGGAAGTGGTTGCCCTGATTGCTTATAATTCTAAGAATAGTGTAAAAAACGCTTCAGATGCAATTGATAAGTTGGATGCACAACCCAATTTCCAAATATTAGTGTATCCCGGGCCGTTGTTTATTCCGAAAGAAATTAAGGCTGATGCGCCGCCCGCTTTTTTAGTGGCGGCAAATGACGATTCCTGCTGTTCAGGGCCAATAGTTGAATTACTTAATGGATACCGAAAAGCAAATGTTCCGGTAGAAATGCATTTGTACTCTAAAGGCGGACACGCTTTTAATATGGGGAAAAGAGCTAAAACAAATTCGCTGAAAACCTGGTCACAGCGACTAGCAGACTGGTTTGAGGATAATAATTATTTTTTGAAATAAGGATTTTGAATTTGATTTGGAAGTTACAGTCCAATCATCATCAGTTATACAATAAAAACAATTAGCCCTGATTAACTCCGGGCTAATTTTGTAAATACGTTTTGGTTGGGATATTAAAATTTAAAATGAATACCCAAGTGTCAAGAGCCAATTTGATGGTGCTCCGGGAAACAATCGAATATAGTCATACCCGCCAACCCAATAGGTTTTATTAGTTATATTATTGGCATTCAACTGAATTTTAAACTTATTGATACTATAATACAAAGCAGCATTAAATAAGGTATAGCCTGGAATTGTTTGTGTTATGGTCTGACTTAAATTTCGGGTTGTTACAAAGTTAGATCCCATTGCGATTCCAAAATCTTTAAGTGCACCATCTGTAAAATTGTAACGCGTCCAGATATTGCCCTGTTGAAGGGGGTGTTAGGCTTTTGCCTTCCAACTTCTGTAGTTACCGGACTTTCTGTTATATAAGCTTCATTGTAAGAATAGGCCGCTGAAATACTCCAGTTTCTTGTTATACTTCCGTTTACATCAATCTCAATACCTTTAGATTCTTCTTCTCCAATAGCCCGCATTAAATCCGGATTTGTGGTATCATTCGCCGGATATAATGTGTTTTTCTGCTGAATTTTAAATAAGGCTACAGTTACAAAAAGTCTTTCCCTGAACCACGAAGATTTTCCTCCAAATTCAACCATATTACTTTCTAACGGGTCAAAAGGACCTCCTGCATTTGGATTTGATAATGAGGAAGCCAATTGGGGATTATATCCTTTTACATAAGTCCCATAAAGATTAATGTTTGGATTAAGCGTATAGGTTAAACCAAAACGCGGTAAAAAAGAATGCTGCTTTACTTTTTTCTCCGTATCTTTTTTATAATTCTCTTTATCTGTATACTCATCATAACGAATTCCAATTAATGCCTGAAAATCCCCAAATTTTACGTGATCCTGAAAATATACCCCATACAAAGAGTAATAGGTAGGATCATAGGCGCGAACGGTATAAAAATATTTGCTCATATCTTTTAATTGCTGAGATCCTGATGGATTTGTCAAGTCAAAATGCGCTACGTTTGGTACTGGATTTCCTTTAGAATCTAATAAATAAGCACTCTTTTTATTAGGATCATATGCTGCGATAAATCCTGTGTTGGCAGCATTTCGGTATCCGGATGCCTGTAATTGAGAACCACCCGGAGGAACATTTTCCTGTGCATAATCGTAACCGGCAATAAGGTTGTGATCGAAAATTCCGGTTTTAGCCTGATACTTTAAAAAAGCAGAAAGGTTATCGATATAACGTTTACGCTTACGTTGAAAAACCTGCATTTCAATTGCCGTTGAAATTGTGCTTCCATCACCAGCAGAAGCATATTTATTAGCACCACGGTGTTCAAGCAGATCTTCGTTATAACCTGTGCGTATGTATGAAGCTGAAAAAGATAAACGATCCGTAAATTGGTGATTTAATGAAGTTGTTACGATGTAAGTTTCTTCGTTTAAATAATCATTTGTAGAATTTAAAGAGTTGGAAATCTTTGTCGAGTATAAATTATCTTCATAGGTAGACTGACCACGATCCAGAATGCTTTTTGATGAGGTATAAATCAAATCAAAATTGACGCTTGTTTTATCATTCGGTAGAAAAGACAAAGATGGAGCCAGCACGATATTTTTATCAAATTGTAAATCTCTAAAGGAATTGGCGTTTTCATAACCCAGATTCAAGCGGTATAAAAGAGATTTGTCCTCAGTAAGCGGACCAGTAAAATCGGCCAGAGCTCTCAATGTATTAAAACTGCCTGTAGAAAAACTAACGCTGTTGGCCGCCTGATCTAAAGGTTTTTTGGTAACACGATTTAAAACTCCACCAGGGGAAGCATTTCCAAATAAAGCCGAAGATGGGCCTTTTAAAACTTCAACACGTTCTAAATAATTGGCAAGCGGCTGTTTCCAAAACCCTGTAGAAGTTCGCATTCCGTTTAATAATTGCGTATTACTTCCTCCATTGATACGAAATCCTCTAATCGAGATATCATCATAAAAAGTAAACTGGCTTACCCCGCTGAAGTTTTTTACAACTTCGCCTACGCGAATAGCACCCTGATCTGCGATTAACTCTTTTGTGGCATAAGAAACTGCCTGAGGTAAATCTTTTAAGGCAATTTCTGTTTTGGCTCCAATAAAAGATTTTGTGTTTTTATAGGACTTCTCTTTTCGTCCTGTAATTTCTACTGCCTGGAGCGTATTGATGTTTTTTTGTAAAATTATAGAAACTTCTGCATTTTCATTTTCATGCAGCTCGATTGTTTTTTCGAAAGCAGAAAATCCCATTGCAGAAAAAGAAACAGTATAAAATCCGGGTACAAGATTCGAAATTTCGAAATTTCCGTTATCATCAGAAACGGTATTTTTTTTTAAGCTTTTAATGGAAATAGAAGCATACGAAACAGCTTCATCATTTTCGGAAATTATCTTTCCTGTAATTTTTGCATTTTGTGCCTGCCCCATATTGAAAAAGGCTAACAATACTACTAAATAAGTAAACTTCATGGCGGTTATTTAAATTTTAGACCGCAAAAATAAAATAATTTAGACTAAATAAAAATAAAAAAACCATGTTTTTGTAAACAAAAATCTACTTACATAGATGCATATCTGTATTTCTTTTAAGTTATAATGGTTTTAATAAAATATGTTTTTGGATTGGCTATATAATAAACATTTAAGGCTTATCTCAAATCATTGATGAAATAAAAAAACTCGTTTTTAATTTAAAACGAGTTTTTTTATTTATCTGAAAACAGGAACTTATTTGGTAATCTCCCTAAACACAGCTTCCAGGTTTTTATTTTTCTGATTAAGCTGTAATGTTTTTAATCCGTTATCGTGTGCAAAATCAAAAACAGCCGGTCGCATGACTTTTTCGGCTAAAAAACGTTAATTCCCAGCTTCGCAAAGTCTCCTGACTTTGCATTTTTTTCAAATGTTCTAAAAGCAGATAAATTTATAAAAAGTCTCCCGACTTTTACCGTGAAAGCCTTAGGAAATCAACAACCTTTAAATAATACCAATTTGATTTATATTTTAGTCAAAAATATTCTGGTATAAAAGACAGAAGTGCCCTTGTTTAAAGACACTCCTATTTTTAGTTAACTGCGTTGCAAATGCCACGTTTTTTATTAATTTATGTAGGTTCTCCATCTGAGCTACCTGTGATTACTCCCCACAACCAGAAGATACAATAAGTATCTACCTGTTAGCAATTGCTAACAGGATTATTACAATTTACTTTTCTCCTACGACCTTAAGTAGTCTTGTCCAACATTGTTGTTTTTTATCACTAGGTAAAAAATAAGACAACATAATTACAGTATTATCAATATGTTCTATTTTATATTCTAAATTATCCCACACTAAAGTTGAGTCATTTTTTAGATACCATTTTTTAGGACCAATTATAATATCATCGTATTGCCCCTCGTGTAGAATATAACCTTTTTTAAAATTAAAATTATATCTATGTGAGTATCCGTTTTTTTCAAATTTGAAATTAATTTCGCCACAACCAACATTATATTGTTGGGTATTACTCCATTGCCAATAATGATCTTTAGGTGTTATAAAAATCGCCTCTATTTTATTTTTTTTAGTACACGAAATTAATAGAGTTAAAAATACTAAATATAATAATTTATTCTTTCTCATAGGTATATTTTACAGATTGTGGTAAATAGCCATTCATTTCAAAACTCAAAGATAAATTTCCAAGGCTATATTGTCCAAATTCAGGTGCTATAATTTTGATTTTGCCTTGGTGTTCTAAATTGAATTCATTAATTTTTGAAATAACTATATTATGGTCATAATTTAGATTTTCTCTTTTCTTTTGCTGATCTATATTTAACAAATAGTTACAAAATGAATAAACAACACTACTTTGATAATCAACATTTGAATCTTTAAAAGAGTCATCTTTCATTTGTTTTAAATATACATTTGCATGAGTTTCATAGGTGTCTTCCACCTTATTTATATTATCAATCACATGTAGTATTTCGTGTTTTAAAGTGCTTTTAAAACTATTTACATTATCCAGATCTTTGCTAAAACCACCGTTTGAGTTTAAATAAATATGAGTTCCGGGTGGTGAATGCGTGTAGGCAGGAATTTCTGATGCTAGCTTTGTGTATTTGGCACTGGTAATTTTAATGTCTTTGTTTGCCCCATCTAATTTTCTTGCTAAGTATACAGCAAATTTGGAAAGGTTAAACCTGTCTTTGTCGTCTTGTGGATTTAATTTTGAAGGCGATTTGTATGTGCCGTCCCTTGCTAATATTGTAACATTACCATCCGAATCTATCTTTCCGTATGGTTTATTTTCATATGTTAATAGATCTACACCTGAAGGTGAATTTATTTCTATAGTATTATCATAAGGATTATATGAGTTCAAATCTACTTTTGATGTAGTCCAGTCCTCAGGGTAAGGACCTGTAATATAAGGTGTAGGAACAAAATTCCATCTTATTATATTACCAGAACTATCAATCGAATAATAATAATTGTCGTTACTAGCTACATCATTATTACCTTGATTGTCTCCTGTCGATGATCCACCCGATGTGCCCCCGCCCCAGCCAGAAAATGATCCACCTGAACCGTTATTCGTATTACTTCCGGATGAGCCTGTTCCTGTTGAGTCTGAGCCCTCGTAATAAATCACTTCATCACGATCCAGAATACCATCTCCATTTATGTCTGCATAAATTCTGCCATCTGAATCCTGAGCCCAAAGTCTGCCATTTTCATCCTCCCAGGTTTCTCCAGAGCCATTGTAATACCCATTTTCACCTAGCCCAGAATTATGATCCTGATCCCCACCAGTAATCTGCGCAAAACTACTTTGTCCTATTAATAAGCATAAGAACGTAAATGCTAAAATATAATATTTCTTTCTCATAGCTCTTATTTTTTAATTAAAATAGTCGTTTTTACTTCTGTACCGTAAGTGAGCCTCAGTACGTAATACCCCGCAGGAGCATTTAATGAGAGAGTTCTGGTTTGTGTTCCCTGCTCCAGATTGTTCCATTGCTGGCTGTAGAGTTCCCTGCCTGTAATGTAATAAATGCTCACTCCTACGTCTGCAGTTTTTGCCAAATCGAAACTAAGGCTAAAGTCTGTTGCTACAGGATTAGGGTATATGGCTACAGAAGAAATGACTTCCTGAACTTCGCTTGTTCTGGTTTGTTTTTTCTCTAAAATCAGGTACATTGGTTTTTCGTTTTCACGCTCTTTGATATTATAAAGTTGCAGGTTTCCTACTATAAACAACGATTCATCGGTTTGCAGTAATTGTAGTCTGGCATCTTTAAATTCATATCGATTAAGACTGCCTTTGTAAAAATGCTCGGTACGGTCTATTTTAGAATCCTTAAATACAATGGCATCCTCTTGGATTTGAGCCTTAAAAGTAACGGTATCACCATCAATTTCTTTCCATTCGCCATTTAATGCTTTGCCATCCTGATTTAAATCTATCTGCAATGAAGTTTTGCTTAAGATATTTTGACCGCTAAAGTCATAGCGTAATATATAACCGGTGTAATTGCCGGAAATATCAGTTGCAATAAGAGCCTGTTTGACCTTTTTGAAAGTTTCAGGAGCTTCAGTCTCCTTAATGGTTATGACTTCTCCAATAGGAGCCGAAATGGTTTTTACCTGATTCGGACTATGATTTTCGGCCTCCGGATCATCCAGTTCCATCTGAGATGGCTTTACACCCATTGCTGCTGATTTACTGAGATGGGACTTAGCTTTTTCTAAATCGATATTTACTCCATAACCATTGCGGTAACACAGGCCCAACATGTACATTGCCCAGGGATTGTTTTTTTGTATGGCAACTTCAAAATGCTGTATGGCAATACCATAGTCTTGTGTACAGCCAAAGCCTTTATAATACAAATAACCTTGTAAATAACTGCAGTGTGAATTTCCTTTTTCAGCACCTTGTTTAAAAATGCTCATCGCGAGAGGATAATCCTGAGGAACTCCGTTTCCTCTCATTAGCATTCGCCCCCATGCAGTATAAGCAAAAGTATACCCTGATATTGCTGCTTTTTCAAAATACTGTATTGCTTTTATGGGATTTGCTGGGACACTTATGCCTTCCTGGTATATTATTCCGAGATTGTACCAGGCTTTAGCATAACCTGCCTTCGCTGCTTTTTCAAGCCATTTTATTCCTTCTTCTTCATTTACGGATATTCCAGTGCCTTTGGTGTAGATAAGTCCCAGTGCATTCATGGCCACTGAATTGCCTTGTGCTGCCAATTCAGTGTAACTGGCTATTGCTTTTTCAGGATTATAGTTTCTGCTTCCTTTTACAAGTTGAAGCCTAGCCATTATTAATGATTTGTTAGTATCTGGAGATTCCTGAGATTGTCCGAGCATACTACTCAGGAGCAACAACAAGTATACTCCTTTTTGGGTAATTTTCATCATTTGGTTATATATTGAGGTTAATAATCATACATTCCAGAGAATTTTATGGTTCACAGTTTTGGCAAACTTTACCATGCTAAGGCATTTTTTGCATTTTCATTTTTAGCTTTGCTTCGTTTTATGGCGTCCAGCTGCACTAATATTTCAGGTTTTTTTTGCTCAACATCACGAACCAGAAAACGCGTTTCAGAAGTGTTCCAGTTTTTGTTTTTTTCCAATGCAATCAATAATTTCAGGTGGTAAGTAGCCAGTTCAGGCATTAATTTTTGTATGTCTGCATTTTTAGTCAGTCCTTCTGATTCTAATGCAGACAAGCTTTGATTTGCTTTTTTTACGGCTTCATTTTTATTTTTCAAAGTGAGCCACTTATTGAATTGATCAGGGGTTATAATTTGGGTTATATTGTCAAATTCTGAGGGTAATGGTTTGGGAGGGCTTAAGCTTCCCTTTAAGTCATTTTCTTTATTTTCAATTATGATTTTTTCAAATGCAATATACTTAGCTAAGAGTGTGTCAATTTGATTTTTTGTAAGGTCGAGTTCTTTTTCAAATTTAACTACCGATGCATATTTATTATTAGCGTGTTTTTGGTCTGAAAGGATTTTAGCTCTAATCAATATAGGCGGTTCCATAAGTGTAGCTTTCAGGCTCAGGAAATCCTGTTTCTTTTTTCAAATCGTTCTGCTTTTTTATCCAGATAACCATTTTTATTAAAATGATAGTCTTTTATTTGTTGGTACTCTTCCTGTTCCTTTCCAGGGATATTTATTTTTAGTTTTTCAACACTTGCCCAGTCACTTTTAGTTTCCGCAATAGATTCGTCTTTGTACGAAAAATTGATTATTTGCGAATATTGATTTTGATTTAAGATTGTAGATAGTTTTCGATTTTCAAACTGGAGAGTTACTTTAGCTGATTTTTTAGGGGTATTCTCCAAGGAATCATTTAATTGACGTATTTTACTGATTTGTGTTGATTCGAGTTTTAATTCGGGTGCGAATTTTAAGGCTATCAAAAATCGATTGTCTTTATCCATTTCATAAGCATATTGTTCCATCTCTTCAATAGATAATATGTTTTTTAGAAACGTTTTATCAATAGTGTAATCATTTTTTAATTGATCTGCAGTGATGCCAGCTGCTAAACCAGCATTTACGATACTATCTGTTCTGATGAATTTTTTAGCAATTTTAATTTGCTTGTCTTCACTCAAATTTACTTTTGAGGTTACTTCGTCTATTTTATATATAATATGTGCCGGATATCGCTTGCTGACATTAGGGCTTACCTGTGCTATATTTAAAATAGGCACTAATAGCAAAATTTGGAATAGTGTTTTCATTTTTTTGTTATTTTGAATAGTATAAATTGATCTAAGATTTTGCAGTTTTTTTATATGTGTAATGTACTACCTCTGTTAGAACCAAAAATGTTCGCCATTGTCTTCTATAATAAAAGGACGTTCTAAACCTTTGGAGTCCCCCGCTAAAAATAGAAACAAAGCATTTTTAGGGACTTTTTCAAACTTCATTTCTGTTATAGGGCTTGTTACGGTTTGTTTTCCCAATATTTTCCATTTGTTATCCCAGTACAAAAGCTGGTAGGTGATGCCGAGTTTAAATTTCAGGTATTTTTCTTTTTCTGCTATAACAACCTCGCTGGTTTGTGCAAGGTCAGGCTGCAGTACCTTTGTGGTAGTATTGCCTATAACAACCGGAGCACCTGCGGGCGTTAATTTACCGTTGTTATAGTATTGCGGTATAATGACTGTTTGTTTGCACAGTTTTGTAAAAACAGTTTCGTTTTTATCTGTTTTTCCCCACCAGAAAGGTCTCCATGCCAATCCGTTAAAAGTCGTTGCGTACACAATTTTAGGTTGAATTGCTGTAGGATACAAAGGGCATTTTACGGTAGTAGTCTCCCAGAAATCATTGGTTACATCAATGTAATTTTGCTGTTGCAAGAAGCCTTTTGGTATATTGCTTATATCTTCGAAACTGGCTAATGTTTCCGGATTTTTAGAATACGTCAGACGTATTACTTTGGCAGGTTCCCTTGCCAGATTCTGACGAAAATCCTTTGTCCCGTAATCGCAATTAAGCATTTGTTTGTTTTCATCAAAAAATGTATTGGTGTAATGACCTTCTGTTGCTGTTGCCCAAAACGGAATGATGTTGACTGCTGCTGCGATACCCTGCGAGCGCATGGTAAATACATTCATGCTGGCAATATCTGAGCAGGGTCCCTGTTTGCGGAAAAGCAATTGAAGGCTGCCTAGTCTTGGCAAAGGTTCGCTGCGTTTTTCTTTCCAGTTGTTGACAAACCAGATGTCCTGATCATCTTTGACATAAGGTAAGGCGGCTTGAAAACCCCTGGCAGTAATTTTATCTTTTATCCATTTAAATTTACCAGCATAAGTACTGCGCCAGTCTTGAATTGGTTCTACGCTTACTCTGTACGGTAAAATGTATTCGCAAAAATCCTCGAATGAAGTTGTTTTTACAGCAGAAGATCGCCAGGCTTTAAAAGCATTTTCTAAATTTTCAATTAAAAATTCACTCTTGATGTTTTCGATATCTTTGTAAATAACAGGTTTGGGTTTGATGTCGGGATTTTTTTCTTTGATTGCTGCAAAAGCAGTTTGTGCCTGGAGAAAATCCGGGTAATCTAACTCATTATAATCGATTTTGTTTCCTTTAGTATCTTCCCAATAATAATCAGACGAAGAATGAATATCCATATTGGCAATCAAAAACTGCATCGCTTTTATTTTTTGGTCGTCACCGGTTTTATAAGCATATTGTAAGGCTTTTTCAAGTTCGGGTCTATTAGTTCCGGCATTTTTCAGATTTGTTTCAACAGAAGCAGGATATTGTGCCTGAATTAAAAGAGGAATTAGGAAGAATACGATTTTCAGGATTCCCGAAATTCGAAGAACAGAATATTGGGATATATTTATTTTGGTAGTTTTTTTATCATACATATTATTTATTTTAATTTTTATACTTTAATTGATTCTCGATTTTTGGTTTATTTCATTTTGTTTGAATTTTGCCTGCTCGAAATTGTTTAACAAAATCTGACACCTTTTTTTATACTGATTCACTTTTTCGGATGGTATTTTTGGTTGAAGCTGAATAATTTCCTCTGCCAGAGCCGCTGCTTTAGAAGTTTTATTGTTTTTTAGGTACCCTTTTAGAAGTCTCATTCGATACGAGAACTTTATCGGATACAAAGCACTAAGTATTTCGTATTGCTTAACCGCCTGCGGATATTGTTTTAGTCTTTCATAACAAATCCCAGTTCCTAAATAAATATCCGGTAACGAGCTTAATGCTCTTGCTTTTTGAAAACAGTCTAAAGACTTTTGGTATAATTGTTTTTCAAAATAAATGGCACCATAGTTTTTCCAATAATTAGGATCTTCTTGTAAGCAAATCTCTAAAGGAGATATGATTTGTAAGGCTTGTTCATAATGTCCTGCTTCTTTTGAGAGTTTCGCTTTTTTGTTTTGTATGTCAGCCGAAGCCATTCCAAAAATCAGATAAGATGCATACAAACTGACTGATGCCACTACAATTTTAGTAAGGATAGGAAATGCCCTGTTTTTTTCAATGAAAGTAAGATATAGAGAAAACTTTAAATTTTTTAAAGTGCTGCAAATAATGGAGGCATAGATTATTCCCATGCACATTACAGGTACAATTTGCATAGTAGAATTTACCATTGACATTGTCATAAAGGCTACTATCCCCGCATAGGCTAAATTGAAAAAACTGTTGGTCTGTAAATCATTATCCTGATTGATATCATCTTGATTTATTCTGTTTCTTTGTTTTAAGCTAAAAAGTAAAGAACCAAAAAATAGAGAAATTAACAGAAGACCAATGCTCCCGCCTTCAACTGTATTTTGAAGGATTTCATTATGAGGCATAATCACAGGCCCAGCATTGGTTAATTCTTCGGTAGTTGCTTTTCTTTTTTGAATATAGTTTGCCTGATATAAATTGTATTCTTTCTCAAAATAACCGTAGCCATAACCCGTTAATGGTTTTTCGGCAGCCATTTGTGTAGATACTTTCCATATGAATTTCCGTCCATCGGCAGAATCTTTTTTTGCATTATATAAACTTGAACTTAAAGCAAAACCGATCATTATTGCTAAGATAAATACCGCTTTGACGGTAATACTGTTTTTTTTGTTTTTTAACCAATCTGCTAACTTATACTCTAAGCTATAGAAGACAAGTATTGATAAAATGGTTCCAATAAAGGCTGTTCGGCATTTAAGCAGTAGCATTGCAATTAGCAGAAACAAAAAGCCTGTTAAGAATAATTTTCTGTATCGGGTCTGAAATAGGTATAGAAAAATTGGTATTGTAAGCGCTAAAAAGATAGCCGTGACATTGGGATTATTCCAACTGCCTGTAACCTGGAAAAATTTATTTGCACTTTTGAATATACCCAAAAACTGGAGAAGACAATGTAAAGATTCCATAATGGCAATTCCTGCAACCCCCATTAAAAATTGTCTCGATTTGAAGTCAGTTTTGCTAAAAATACGAGTTGCGCTAATAAATAGAAAATAGAGAGCAATACTATAAATGGTGAAAACCAGCGTTGCTTTATTTGTCATATAATTGCATAAGACATACATACTCCATATTCCGAACAAAACAACAGGTGTTTTGAATTTAAAATCTTTTTGGACAGGAGAAAAAAAGAGATAATTGTAAAGAGAAAAACAGTGATACAAAATCCGTAATAAGCAACAGCTGTTGAGGTGTAAAAACATTCGGTATTAACGAGTGTTACAATAATAACAGTAAATAACAACAGAATATTTAATGTATTATTAAGATAATAAATGAATTTCAATTTTTTTAACTTTAAAAATGATAAGAGCGTAAAAATAGAGTTAAAAAAAATGATAGGTAATACCGGAATTTAGTGATATTTGTGTTATTTACATTTATTAATTTTATACTTAATGAAGTACGATGTCACGAGTTTTTTTATTTATGAAAATAAAGTTTATTTGAAGCAGACAATATTGCTGTTTCTTTATAATATAAGTTTTTACTGTAATTTGTTATTATAAAAAAAGAGGAAACCGTATCTGTACGGCTTCCTCTTTTGTGATGAGTCTTAAAACCTATTTGGTAATCTCCCTGAAAACAGCTTCCAGGTTTTTATTTTTCTGATTAAGCTGCAAAGTTTTTAATCCATTATCGTGTGCAAAATCAAAAACAGCGGGTCTCATGTCTTTATCTGACAGGAAAGTTAATTCCCAAAGACAATCGTGTATGTTTTTAAACGATTTTAAATGCGGGATTGCAGCAATTGCCTGTTCTTCAATTTTATAATCAAATTCAACTTCGATTACCTGTTCTTTATCTGCCGAAATTAAATGGTCCAGTTTTTTATCTGCTACAATTTTTCCTTTGTCAATAATGATCACGCGGTCACAAATGGCCTCTACTTCCTGCATGATGTGAGTTGACAGAAATACGGTTTTATCTTTACCAACATTTTTAATCACATTTCTAATTTCAATCAATTGATTCGGATCTAATCCTGTAGTCGGTTCGTCCAGAATCAACACATCAGGATTGTGTAATAGGGCATTGGCAAGACCTACACGCTGACGGTATCCTTTTGATAACTGACTGATTTTTTTATGGCTCTCCGGTGATAGTCCTGTGAGTTGAATCACTTCTTCGATTCTGGATTTATTCACTTTATAAACATCGGCATTAAAAGCCAAATATTCACGAACATATAAATCTAAATATAGAGGATTATGTTCTGGTAAATAGCCAATAGAACGCTGGACCTCTTTTGTATTTGCCAAAACATCCTGGCCATTTACTAAAGCTGAGCCATCATCTGCAAGTAAATAAGTGGTCAAAATCTTCATTAAAGTAGATTTTCCGGCACCATTTGGACCAAGAAATCCAACTATTTCCCCTTTTTGAATCGAGAATGAAATAGCATCTAATGCTTTTTGAGTTCCGTAACTTTTTGATATGTTGTTTACTTCTATCGACATGACTTTTTATTTACTGCAAAAATAAACAGAAATAGTATCGGTTGCTAAATTTTGTTCTTTATTGAACTTAATTAAATTGAAAATTTAAAAGGTTGGCCTTAAAAAACAGAAAACAATAATGAAAACGAAAGCCTTTGATTTAGCCCCGATAGGAACGACATCCTTTTTCTGGCTCCTTTAGCCGGAAAAAGATATAGTGAATAGCGGGAGAGGTTTTATACTAATGAAGATGTCTCTGCTTCAAAAAAAATGCCAACAAAGTGAAGCCGGAACGAATCATAACTACAAGAGTCCGACTTCACCTGTTGACAATAAAACAAGAAATTATTTAAAAGGCATTATAAACTTACAGGATATTCGATTGCAGCTCTCATTTCCTGAGCGGCTGTAACCATTGCAATTAAAGCTTTTTTTGTTTCATCCCAATGGCGTGTTTTAAGACCGCAATCCGGATTAACCCATAACTGATCTACGGGAATTACCGCTGAAGCTTTCTCTAGCAATTTCACCATTTCTTCGCTTGAAGGAACACGCGGCGAGTGAATATCGTAAACTCCCGGTCCAATTTCGTTTGGATAGTTAAAATCTGCAAAAGCATCTAATAGTTCCATTTGAGAGCGGGAACATTCAATAGTGATAACGTCAGCGTCCATATCAGCAATGTTTTGAATGATATCATTGAACTCGCTGTAACACATGTGTGTGTGAATTTGCGTATCATCATTTACACCGGAAGCAGAAATTCTAAATGCTTTTACAGCCCAGTCTAAATAGGTTGCCCATTCTTCTTTTCGCAATGGCAAACCTTCACGAATGGCAGGCTCATCAATTTGAATAATTTTGATTCCGGCTTTTTCCAAATCCACAACTTCATCACGAATTGCCAAAGCAATCTGGGTACAGGTTTCAGAACGTGGCTGATCGTTGCGAACGAATGACCATTGCATGATGGTTACAGGTCCTGTCAACATTCCTTTTACCCATTTTGGAGTCAAAGATTGTGCATATTTCGACCATTTTACTGTCATTGGGTTTGGTCTTGAAACGTCTCCGTAAATAACAGGAGGTTTTACACAGCGGCTTCCGTAACTTTGTACCCAGCCGTTTTTGGTAAACGTAAATCCGGCTAATTGTTCGCCAAAATATTCCACCATATCGTTGCGCTCAAATTCGCCGTGAACTAAAACGTCGATTCCGGTTTCTTCCTGAAAACGAATGGTAGCTTCCGTTTCTTTTTCGATTAAATCATTGTATTGTTCGGCGGTCAATTCTCCTTTTTTGAATTTGGCTCTCCAGCTTCTCACTTCAGTTGTCTGAGGAAAAGATCCAATGGTGGTGGTTGGGAATAAAGGCAGTTTTAAAGCTTCAATCTGGCTTTTTCTGCGGACAGCAAAATTATTTTTGCGTTTATCATCAGAAGCCGTAATGTTGGCAACACGCTTTTTTACTTCGTCATTATGAATTAATTTTGAGGTTTTGCGGTTTTCGTTTGCCACTATATTTCTTTCATAATCAGCTGATAATTTAACGTCAACTTCTTTTGAAGCAAATTGTTTCAACAATACAATTTCGTTGATTTTTTGTTTTGCGAAAGCCAGCCATTGTTTGATTTCCGGCGTTAATGTCTGATTGTTTGTTTCTAAATCCAAATCGCAAGGACTGTGAATTAAGGAGCAGGACGGAGCAACTAAAATCCTGTTTTCTCCCAATACAGCCGTTGCTTTTTGGATTAATTCTAACGATTTTACAAAATCATTTTTCCAGATATTTCTTCCATCTACAACTCCTAAAGAAAGATTTACGTTTGAAGCTAATTTTCCGGATTCTAAAATATCATCTAATTGTAAAGGGCAACGAACTAAATCTAAATGGAGAGTATCAACCGGAAGAGCCAAAGCGGTTTCTATATTTTCTCCAAAACAGTCAAAGTAATTCGCTAAAACAACTTTAAGTTTTGGAAACCGATTATTGATTTCGTTGTACACTTTTGTGAAAGCGCTTCTCTCTTTATCAGTTAAATTTAAAGCTAAGAAGGGCTCGTCAAATTGAATATATTCAGCATTTTCTGCTTGTAATCTCTCCAGGATTTCAAAATAAACCGGAAGCAGTTTATCCAGAAGATCAATTCGGTGAAAACCTTCTTCTTTCTCTTTTCCTAATAATAAATAAGAAACAGGCCCGATTAAAACAGGTTTTGTTTTCACGCCTATATCTTTCGCTTCTTTAAATTCATGGACTATTTTTTCTGAAAACAATTCGAATTTTTGGTTTTTTGTGAATTCAGGAACGATGTAATGGTAGTTGGTGTCAAACCATTTGGTCATTTCCATCGCAACAACATCCTGGCCGTTTTTTTGTGCTCCTCTTGCCATAACAAAATACAAGTCAAGCGATGAATTTGATTTAGCGAATTCATAGTAACGTTCCGGAATGGCCCCAACTGTCAAAGTTAAATCCAAGACCTGATCGTAAAACGAAAAATCATTTGACGGAATCAGATCAACTCCTGTATCCGATTGTAATTTCCAGTTTTTAAGACGGATTTCTTTTCCGGTGTCAATCAGTTCATCAGCTGAAATTTTTCCCGCCCAGTACAATTCAGAGGCTTTTTTTAGTTCTCTGTTGCTGCCAATTCTTGGGTAACCTAAATTATTTGTCTTCATTGTGCTTCAGTATTTTTTACTAAACAAATATACATTTATGGTTTTTAAAACTTATATTTGAGTATTATTTAAGTAAATTGATTTTTAAAAATGCCTTTTTAAAGATTATATTACTGATGAATTATTGAAAAACGATTTCTAACCGTAAAAATTACTATGGAAAATTTAGATAAAACCGATTTGTTGATCCTAAAACACTTACAGGAAAACTCAAATATCAACACAAAAGATCTCGCCAGTAAATTATTTCTGACAGTGACACCAGTTTATGAACGTATAAAAAGGTTAGAACGTGATGGTTACATTACAAAATATGTTGCGCTTCTGGACAGAAAAAAATGAATCGGGGGATGATTGTTTTTTGCAATGTGCGGTTAAAAGAACACGCAAAAAATGTGGGAAGTAATTTTGTAAAAGATATTGTAGCACTTCCTGAAATTATAGAATGTTATAATATTGCCGGTGATTATGATTTTATGCTAAAGATTCTGGTACAGGATATGGCTAGTTATCAGGATTTTGTAATGAATAAATTGTCAACGATAGAAAATATCGGAAATACGAATAGTATTTTTGTAATGGGCGAAATCAAACATAGCACGGCACTGGAGTTTTAATCATTATAAAATCGTAAAATAAAATGTATTTTTGAAGTTTAGATCAGTAATCTAAATCATAAATCCACAATCTGAAATCATAATGAACTGGGAACAACTTTTATCTCTTAAAAAACAAGGTGACACAAGCAAAAGATTACGTATAGAACAAGATGATACGCGTTTAGGTTTTGAGGTCGATTATGACCGAATCATCTTTTCGTCTGCATTTCGGTCTCTGCAGGATAAAACACAGGTGATTCCGCTTTCTAAAACAGATTTTGTGCATACCAGATTGACGCATAGTTTAGAAGTTTCAGTTGTAGGACGTTCCTTAGGACGCCTGGTTGGGAAAAAAATTATAGAGAAGTACCCTTATTTAAAAGAAGTTCACGGTTATCATATGAATGATTTCGGAGCCATTGTGGCTGCGGCTTCGTTGGCCCATGATATCGGGAATCCGCCATTTGGACATTCTGGTGAAAAAGCTATTGGAGAATATTTCTCAAGTGGAAAAGGATTAAGATACAAAGATAAACTTACTGCAAAACAGTGGCAGGACCTGATTGATTTTGAAGGAAATGCCAATGGATTTTCGGTCCTAACCGGAAGCCGCCCTGGAATAGAAGGCGGGCTTAGAATTTCGTATGCAACTCTTGGCGCTTTTATGAAATATCCAAAAGAAAGCCTTCCTAAAAAACCGACTAATAATATTGCCGATAAAAAATACGGTTTCTTTCAGGCGGATAAAGTTTTCTTTCAGGAAGTTGCAGAAGATATGGGCTTGATTTCGAACAAAGAAGAGGGAGATATTGGCTTTGAAAGACATCCTCTTGCCTATCTGGTTGAAGCGGCAGACGATATCTGTTATACCATAATTGATTTTGAAGATGGCATAAATTTAGGTTTGGTTTCTGAAGATTATGCTTTAGAATACCTCATCAAACTGGTAAAAGATAATATAGGTGTTGATAAATACAATTTATTAGAAACCAAAGAAGACCGAATCAGTTATCTTCGTGCTTTGGCGATTGGAGCTTTGATTAATGATGCTGTAGAAGTTTTTATTGAAAACGAAGAAGAAATCCTGGCAGGAAATTTCCCTTTTGCCTTAACAGATAAAAGCAAATATAAGGCACAGATGAATGATATTATCAAACTAAGTATCGATAAAATCTACCAAAGCCGTGAAGTAATTGAGAAAGAAATTGTAGGCTATCAAATAATTCAGACTTTGCTGGATAAATTTATTACCGCTTTTAATAACAAATATGAAGGAACTGCTTCAAATTACGATAAATTAATCCTGAAGATGCTTCCTGAAAAACATCATTTGGAAAAAGGTAATTTATATGAGCGTCTGCTTCATATTTGTCACTACGTTTCCCTTTTAACGGATGGAAATGCGTTAGAATTATATGAAATGATTAACGGCAGAAAAAAAGTTAATCCATTTTAAAAAGCATATACAAGGCCAACACCCAGAACTTGTCTTAATTGCATTCTTGGTCCATCATCAATTTGTGATTTTGAACCTGAGACAGGGTCAACAACATCTTTTTTAGTTTTAATATCATCGTCATAAACGAGATGAACACCAATATTTGCTTTTACATAAGCATTAACCACAAGATCTAAACGAGTATCATAATCGATATCAACATTTCCAAAGCGGTTTAAATAATCAGTATATAAAGTCAGTCTGTTTTCGTAAAAAACATTTTTGTAAATCTCGCTTTTCATGTAGCCTGTAAATAAGATACCGAACTCAGCTTTTACTTTCTGGCCTTCTTCAATTAAAATTTGGTTATTAGGGTCAAGAGGGTCGGTAGCATAAACCGCTTTTTTAACACCAAAAGCTCCCTGATCTGCTAAATCCTGATCTAATACTAAAGTGGTTTTTAACGTGATTGGGGAGAAATAAAAGGTTCTGTTCTTTTTCTTATCTGAATTTTCTGCTCCGGCTCCCAGAAAGATATAAGCGGGAGCAAAAGGTTTAGAGATTGCTACATCCCTGTTTGGATATCGGTAACCGTTGGTAAACTGAGTATTGAAATTGAATTTTGCGGAATAAAACCAATTAGAGATAGTATCTTTTCTAAAACCATAAGTGGAGTTAAACTGGATAGCATCATCCGTTTTTCTTAGTTCGGTACCATCTTGTTTATTCATTCCGTATTTTACAATAAGTTCATTAAACCATTTATGATTGTCTTTATTGTAGGTTCTGGTAAACTCGCCCTTAAAAAGTCCTGAAACAGAACTTGTTCCCCCTGCACTCCAGTTAACAAACGCAATTTCTGAAATATCAAAACCAAGTTTGTTTTTTTTAGTCCAGTTAGAAGGAGGTGGGGCTATTTGCCCAGGATCTAATGTCGTTCTGATAATTTGAGAAAAACTGTTAGCTGTAAATAAAATAATGAATAAAAAAAGGGTAGAGCGGAGTAATTTCATTATGTTTAACTTTTAATTTCTTTTCGGCCGTGCAAAATACTTATTTTATAATTTTTTAAAAAGATTTACAAGACTTTTAACGTCAATTTTGCAAAAATGTTGTTGCTCAATTACTGTGCCATGTTCGATGAAAATGTCCGGAATACCCAAAATTTCTATTTTCTTCACAAAATTATTTGCTGTTGCATATTCTAAAACCGCACTTCCCAAACCACCAATTTTTGTGCCGTCCTCAATAGTAATGATATTATCAAAAGAAGCTAATATTTTGTCTAACAAATCATTGTCTAAAGGTTTTATAAAAGGAAAATCGTAATGGGCAATTGTTTGAGGATTTTCTAATTCTTTTAAGGCAGCAATTACATTATTTCCAATCGCACCGGTAGATAAAACAGCTGTTTTTGTTCCGTCTTTTAAACAATTTGCTTTTCCAATCGGGACAGTATTGTAATGTCCGAAATTTTCTTTTCCCCAGTTTGGCAAAACACCACGACCACGCGGATATCGAATTGCTATTGGATGATCTAATCCCAACTGGACAGTATACAAAATATTTTGAAGGGCAATTTCATTAATTGGCGCATAAATAATCATATTAGGGATCGCTCTTAAATAAGCAATATCATAAGCACCATGATGAGTTGCTCCGTCTTCGCCAACCAGACCGGCTCTGTCTAAACAAAAAATAACCGGTAAATTTTGTAAAGCAACGTCATGAATTACCTGATCATAAGCACGTTGTAAAAAAGTAGAATAGATATTGCAATATACAATCATGCCTTGTGTTGCCATTCCGGCAGCAAGTGTCACAGCATGCTGTTCGGCAATTCCAACGTCAAAAGCACGTTCAGGAATTTCATCCATCATGAATTTTAAAGAACTTCCTGATGGCATCGCAGGGGTTATTCCAATGATTTTTTCGTTTTTTTTGGCTAAATCTAAAATAGTCAATCCAAAAACATCCTGATATTTTGGAGGCAGATTCTCTTCAGATTTTAAATGAATTTCTCCAGTTAATGCATCAAATTTTCCCGGCGCATGATATTTCACCTGATTCTCTTCAGCCTGCTGCAGACCTTTTCCTTTTGTGGTAACAATATGAAGGAACTTTGGCCCTTTTGTCTTTTTTAAACGATTTAATTCTTTTATTAATAACGGAAGATCATGCCCGTCTATTGGACCTGAATAATCAAAATTTAAAGATTTGATGATGTTATTTTGTTTCGGATTTTTTCCGTTTTTAACCGCTGTCAGATATTTTTTTAAAGCTCCGACACTGGGATCGATTCCGATTGCATTATCGTTTAATATGACCAGAATATTAGCATCTGTAACTCCGGCATGGTTTAAACCTTCAAATGCCATTCCGCTTGCGATTGAAGCATCGCCAATTACTGCAATGTGTTCTTTGTCAAAATCGCCTTTTAATTTAGAAGCAATCGCCATTCCGAGTGCCGCAGAAATTGATGTTGAAGAGTGCCCAACGCCAAAAGGATCATAAATACTTTCGTCTCTTTTTGGAAATCCCGAAACGCCGCCAAGCTGTCTGTTGGTGTGAAAATTTTCTCTTCTTTTGGTCAAAATTTTATGCCCGTAAGCCTGATGTCCAACATCCCAAACTAATAAATCATCAGGAGTGTTAAAGACGTAATGCAATGCAATTGTAAGTTCTACCACGCCTAAACTGGCGCCCAAATGTCCTTCTTTTACCGAAACCACCTCAATAATAAATTGACGTAATTCCTGAGCAACTTGTACAAGCTGCTCTTCTTTTAAGAGGCGTAAATCGGCGGGATTGTAGATACCTGAAAGTAAATTGCTTTTCATTGTAAGGATAAAAAGCAAATTTACGGTTTTAAATTTAATTTTTTTGGATGAGTCTTATTTCAAAAAAAGAGGAACAGAATATTGCATTTTGATTTTTTTTCCGTTGAATTCTCCTGGTTTCCATTTAGGGCATAAGCTGAGAACTCTGATTATTTCTTTCTCCACAGAATCTTCAACTGCCGGCGAACATTCAAGAAGTGAAACTGTACCATTTTTTTCTACTGCAAATGCGAGATTAAGATTAATTTTCCAATAACTTGCACCCTCCGGTTTTTTATATTCTTTCATGAAAAAATTGTGAAACTGTTCGATTCCACCGGGGAATTCTGCATTGATCTGAGATGGAATTTCTCCAGTAGGGGTAGCTTTAATCATGGTTTTTGCAGAGCTGTTTTTCTCATTCTTCGTTTTCTCAGACTGCAGGGTTTTATTTTCTTTAGATGTTACAGATTTTACAAGATTTTCCCTTGCTGGTGATGAAAGGGAATGATTAGGGGTGTTTTTGAGAGAAGTTGTTTTAGATGGAATAACTTCTTCTTTATTAATTTCAATATTTTTTTCAGGAAGTTCCAAGTCATCTTTTTTTGATAGCTGAGAGGAGTGAGGAATCGGTTTGGATTTGTTGATATTATGCGTTTCTGTATCAACGACTTCAATTTCGTTATTTTGTTTTTTGTTGTTTTTATCGGTACAGCCACACAAAGGTTTGCTAATGAAAAGAATAAAAAATATAAAAAATATTTTATAATAGTATGTCTGTATGTATAAAATGAGATTTGGATTTTGGACTGTCATCTTATTTCGGTTTTCATTAAAGGATTTTGGGATTGTTATTTTACAATTACTTTTCATTATTGAAATGATATTGGTAAACTATATTTGGTTCGTGTTTTTTTTACCATTTTGTTCTCCCGATTGCCATTTGGGATACAATTTTAAAACATGTGTTATTTCTGCTTCTATTTTTGGTTCTGCCTTTTTTGGGAATTCAAATGATGACAGGGAACCATCCTTTTCTATTATAAACGAAACTATAATTCTGGACTTTGGACTTTCGATTTCTTCAGGAAGTTTAAGTTCGTTTACTAAAAACTGATAAAAATTATTAATCCCACCAGGATAATATGGAGTTGTTTCAATTGCAGCTCCTGTGATATAAATATCTGCTTCTACAATAGAATCTTGCAAAATTGTTTTTGATGAAGATTTGTTGTCGTTACCATATGTTGTTTCTCCACAATCTGTAGGTGTTGGTTTTACAAATTTGACACGAGTGTTTTTTTGTGAAACTGAGACTTCAATGGATTCGCTATTTTCTGATGGTATTTTTTCGCTGTTGTTTTGTTGTGATTTGTTATCCTCAACAACTTCAATCTTATCAATTTTCTTTTTGTTTCCATCTTTATCGGCACAGCTAAACAAGCTTGTTCCCATCACAATAAACAATGCCAGTAAAAATATTTTATGATAATGCGTTTGAGAATATAAAATGCGATCCGGAATTTGAATAGTAATAGAATCTAATTGTGATTTTTTAAATCTGCCGCAAATACTTGCATTTTGATTTTGAATAAAGAAACGCTGAATTTCATTCGGAAGCATGGCAGTAAAATCAACCACCGTTTTAGAACAGTTCATACAGAAACGGCCATTATCCTTTGGCGTCATCTTGTCCCAGTTTTCCTGGCAAGGTTCCGATATGGTGATTTTGTAATTTCTTTCCATGCTTGAATTTGAGGATTTAAAAGTAATAAAAATAAAGTGGAAAAGTCCTATTTTTGCAGTTATGATAAATCCTTTCACCGACGAATATTTTATGAAAAAAGCTTTGCAAGAAGCTGAAATGGCTTTTAATAAAGGCGAGATTCCTGTTGGAGCTGTGATTGTTGTGGCTGATAAAGTGATTGCAAGCAGTCATAATTTAACGGAATTGTTAAACGATGTTACAGCACATGCCGAAATGCAGTCGATAACCGCAGCAGCAAATTTTCTGGGAGGGAAATATTTAAAGGATTGCACGCTGTATGTTACTCTGGAACCTTGTCAGATGTGTACCGGTGCGTTGTACTGGAGCCAGATTTCAAAAATTGTTTTTGGAGCCAGAGATGAACAGAGAGGTTTTATGGCTATGGGAACAAAACTGCATCCCAAAACTACTGTTGTTTCTGGTATAATGGCTAATGAAGCAGCTGATTTAATGAAGCGTTTTTTTATCGAAAGACGAAAATAATTCTAAAGAGCATGACAGATTTTTTAGTAATAAAAAAATTATTTCATATTATGCAGCCAAATGGTTTTACAAATGTTGAAATTCAAGTTGTAAAAGATATTTTTGGACAACTTCCTGATGTTTTTGTAGATTATTATACTGAATTAGGTAAAATACAAAACTTAAATCATACCCAAGATTTATTGATTGTCCCACAACGCTTTCAATATTACAAAAACGATGATTATTTGATATTTTATTCTGAAAATCAAAAGGCTTGTGTTTGGGCAATCCATAAAGATGATTTGTCAAAATCAAATCCGCCTGTTTACATGAGTTATGATGAAAAAGAATGGAATCTTGAAACAGAAACTTTATCAGATTTTTTTACTGCAATGGCATTTTTACAAGCAGGTTTTGCATTAGAATTTACTTGTGATACATTTTATAAAATCGAACCAAACGAATTAGATTTCATTGCTCAGAATTTTACGGTAAAAGGAGTTTCGTTTACCCAATGGGTTGAAGGAATAAAATTCTATGGAAATCATTCAGATGATGTAATTGTTATCATAAACGATAATCAAATGCATTATTCCTCAAATACCGAAAAACACTTTCTTGAAATGGACAAAGTTTTATCAAAATTAGGTTCTGAGCTTTAAGAATGATAATAAAACTTCAACAAAAGTTAAATAATTATCATAAGGAAATTTCTTCTAAAAATATTTTACTTTTAACATAATTTAAATTACTTTTTACTGTTATGCAATTAATAGTAAATTCTGTTAATTTTATAGTTTTCTAACCCATTAACTCTAAATCAAGTGAAAAAAGGATTATTTCTCGTGCTCTCTGTGTTTTTTATTTTTCAATCCTGCGGAAGAAAATCAGCTGCAGATTTTAATTCCGATTTTTCACTATTTAAAGACTATATAGTCAGCTTTACCGGCGGAATTGTTTCTTCCGATTCTGATATTCGTGTGGTTTTGGCTTTTGATAAAAACGACTGGAAACCGAATCAGGAACTGGATGACGATTTGTTTGATATTTCTCCAAATGTAAGTGGAAGAGTGGTAGCGCTTTCGACTAATACCTTAGCTTTTATCCCGGAGAAAAAACTAAAACCGGGAACAGAATATCAGGTAACTCTAAACTTAGATAAGCTGACTGCAATTCCAAAAGAGAAAGAAAAGGAACTTTCAAAATTTAATTTTACAGTTAAAACCGTTAAACAGGATTTTACTATAAATACAGCAGATATTCAGTCATACAGCAAAGAATATCAATATTTAAACTGTGTTTTAAAAACGGCAGATAATATTGATTTGGAAACAGCAAAAAAATTAGTTGAAGCCAGACAAAAAGGAAATGATCTTAAAATTAAGTTTGACAGAAATCCGGCTTCGGGCAAAGAGTTTCATTTTATAATTGATAGTATCCAGCGTTATTCTGAAGCCACAAATCTTGAAATTATTTATGACGGAGATGATTTTGATATCGATCAGAAAGGACAAATCGATTTTCCGATTACGAGTATCAACGAGTTTAAAGTTGTAAAAGTTGAGGTTCCTGATGGTAATAATCAGTCGGTTGTAATCAATTTTTCTGAACCTTTGGAAAAAGGGCAGGATTTTGCAGGATTAGTTTCAATTCAGAATACTAATAATTTGAAATTTTCTACTCAGGGAAATTTACTGAAAGTTTATTTTACGAATCAAAATGCCCCTAAAAAGGAAGAGCCGGTAGTTGTAGCTGTAGTAGAACCAGTTGTTGCTGCTGTGGATTCTGCTGCTGTTGTAGTAGATTCAGCGTCTGTTGCAGTTGATTCAGCTGCCGCTGTTGTAGAAGAAGCTGTTGAATATGTTCCGGATGAAGAACCGGAACAAGTTATTACAGGAGAATTATTATTAGAAGTTTTTCAGGGAATTGAAAGCCAGTATGGCAAAAAACTGGAAGCAAATTACACAGAAAAAATCTCTTTTGACCAGATAAAACCAAATGTACGTTTTATTAAAAATGGAACGATTCTGCCAAGTTCAAATAATTTAAAATTGAATTTTGAGGCTGTAAATCTTAGTGCAGTTGACGTAAAGGTTTATAAAATTTACAAAAATAATATTCTGCAGTTTCTTCAGTATAATGAATTAAACGGAGCTCAGAATCTCAAGAAGGTGGCACAGCCAATTGCCAAAACAACACTCAACTTAAAAGAAAGTACGCTTGTAAATTTAACCAAATGGAATACGTACGCTTTAGACTTGTCTAAAATTATAAAACCGGAACCGGGGGCGATATACCGAGTGGAGTTTGAATACAAAAGAAAATATTCGTTATACAAATGTGAAACTTCAGACGAAGATTCAAATCAGGAAGAGGAAGAAGAGGTTGATGAAAATGATGTAAATTATAGCGGAAATTCGTACGACGATTATTACTATGATGATTATGACTGGAGAGAAAGTCAGGATCCATGTTCTGGTTCATATTATTATAATGCTAAAATTGCAACCAATATTCTTGCGACAGATTTAGGCGTAATTGCAAAGAGAGGCGAAAATAAATCGTATTTATTTGCAGTAAATAATATTGTAACAACAGAACCGGTTTCGAATGCGAAAGTGGATTTATATAATTTTCAACAGCAGAAAATTACTAGTGGAAGTACAGATAGTGATGGAATTGCATCTTTTCAACTCGATAAATTCGCTTATTTTGCTATAGTTACTTTAGGAGATCAATCGACTTATGTGAAGCTGGATGACGGACTTTCGTTGTCTGTCAGTAATTTTGATGTTGCCGGTGAAACTCTGCAAAAAGGTCTGAAAGGTTTTATTTATGGAGAAAGAGGCGTTTGGCGCCCGGGTGATAATTTGTATCTATCATTTATTTTTAATGATGCAGCAAATAAATTGCCAAAGTCGCATCCAATTAAATTCAGATTAAACGATCCGAACGGAAAAACGGTTTATCAGACGGTTCAAAAAACGAATGAATTAAATCATTACGCTTTTATAGTTCCGACAAACCAAGATGCACCAACAGGAAACTGGGAAGCAATGGTAAGCGTTGGGGGAGCAAAATTCTATAAGAGCATTAAGATTGAAACGATCAAGCCAAATCGTTTAAAAATCAAAAATACGTTTAGCAGAAAAACACTTTCTTCATCCTATCCAAATACAGATAATCTGGAAGTAACCTGGCTGCACGGAGCCATTGCGAAGAATTTGAATGTAGAAATGCAGGCAAAATTCTCTCAGCAAGCAACAACTTTCAAAGGATATGAAAAATATACTTTTGATGATTTAGCACGTCAGTTTAGTACAGAAGAAATCAATGTTTTCTCAGGGAAATTAAATGAAAGTGGAAAAGCTTCGGTTAATATCCAGCCAAGATTACAAGGTCAGGCGCCTGGAATGCTTCGTGCATCCTTCATTACAAAAGTGTATGAAGAAGGAGGTGATTTTAGTACTGATGTAATGTCAACAACTTATTCGCCTTATAAAACGTATGTCGGAATCAAATCGCCGGAACCTAATAAATACGGAATGCTGGAAACCAGAACCAATAATCGTTTTGAAGTCGTAACGGTTGATGAAAACGGAAGGCCAAAATCGGTTCGGAATCTGGAAGTGAGAATCTATAAAGTTGAATGGAGATGGTGGTGGGATTCTTCAAGTGATAATTTATCGAATTACAATTCGTCGAATGCTACAACATCCTATAAATCCACTATAATAAATACCGATTCCAGCGGAAAAGGAAGCTTCCAGTTTGCTTTAACAGATGAAGAATGGGGACGTTATTTGATTCGTGTGGAAGATCAGCAAGATGGTCATGCTACTTCGTTAACCGTAAATATAGACTGGCCAATCTGGTCCGGGAAAACGCGAAACAGAGATGCTTCTACAGCCAATATGCTGGTTTTTTCTACAGATAAAAAGAATTATGCTGTTGGAGAAAAAGCGCAGATTTCTTTCCCTTCAAGTGAAGGCGGACGTGCTTTAATTTCAATCGAAAACGGATCAAGAGTAGTGCAGACTATCTGGGCAGAAACTAAAAAAGGAGAAACTAAAGTTGAAGTTCCAATTACTGGAGAAATGGCACCAAACGTATATTTCAATATTACGTTGTTACAGCCTCACGCTTCGACGAAAAACGATTCGCCTATTCGTATGTACGGAATTGTTCCGATCGAAGTGGTAGATAAAAACACGATTTTGGCACCAACGATTAATATGCCGGACGTTTTAAAACCAGAACAGCCATTTACGGTAAAAGTAGGCGAAAAAACAGGTAAAGAAATGACCTACACCATTGCCGTTGTCGATGAAGGACTTTTAGATTTAACCCGTTTTAAAACGCCAAATGCCTGGGATAGTTTCTATGTTCGTGAAGCTTTGGGCGTAAAAACCTGGGATATTTATGATGATGTAATTGGAGCTTACGGCGGAAAAATAAACCAAATTTTCAGTATTGGTGGAGATCAGGATTTAGGTGGCGGAAAAGCGAAGAAAGCAAACCGTTTTAAACCAGTTGTATTGTACTACGGACCATTTAAATTAGGAAAAGGAGAAACGAAATCCCATCAATTAAAATTGCCAAAATATATTGGTTCAGTCCGAACAATGGTTGTGGCGGGAGATGCAAATACAAGCGCTTACGGAAGCGTAGAAAAAGCAACTCCGGTTAAAAGTCCGCTGATGGTTTTGGCATCGTTGCCAAGAAAAATTTCGCCATCAGAAAAAGTAACACTCCCTGTAACCGTTTTTGCAACTGAAAACAAAATTAAAAATGTTTCCGTTCAGGTTAAAACAAGTAACGGGTTGAAAGTAGTAGGAAGTGTAGTTCAGAGGCTGAACTTTAAACAGCCGGATGAAAAAATGGCTTATTTTAATTTGGTTGTAGGATCTGCAACCGGAATTGCAAAAGTTCAAATAATTGCGACTTCAGGAAGCGAGAAATCCGTTTATGATGTCGAAATCGATATGACCAATCCAAATCCGGTTACGAGTACTTTTACTGATGTTGTTTTAACGCCAAACAGTACTAAAACAATTTCATGGAAAACATTTGGAATTGCCGGAAGTAATAAAGCAAGATTGGAAGTTTCGTCAATGCCATCGATGAATCTGAACGGAAGATTGCAATTCTTGATTCAATATCCACACGGTTGTGTAGAGCAGACAACTTCCTCTGTTTTCCCGCAATTGTATTTAGCAGATGTAGCTGATATTGATGCGAAACGCAAAGATCTGATTCAGAAAAATATTGCTGCCGGAATTGCAAGATTGGGTAATTTCCAATTGTCAAATGGCGGGATGCCTTACTGGCAGGGCAATGCAATTGCAGATGACTGGGGAACTTCTTACGCCGGACATTTCTTAATTGAAGCGGAGAAAAAAGGATATGTATTGCCAATTAATTTCAAATCAAAATGGATTTCCTACCAGCAACGTGAAGCAAAACAATGGCGTTTTGAACCGAAATATGGAAATGATTTAGCTCAGGCCTATCGTTTGTACACTTTGGCTTTAGCAGGAAATGCCGATTTATCAGCAATGAACAGATTGAGAGAGACAAAAGGAATTTCGAATGAAAGTATGCTTCGTTTAGCAGCGGCTTATGTTTTGGCTGGACAAAAATCGGCTGGACAAAGTTTGTTTTTACGGACAAGTATCGACGGAAGTTCAGATGGTTACAGCTACTACTATTATGGTTCAAGCGAAAGAAACCGAGCAATGGCTTTAGAAACGATGCTTCTTCTGGGGCAAAAGCAAAAAGCTTTTACAACAGCAGTAAAACTAGCCAAAGAAATGTCGGCTAATCAATGGATGAGTACACAAACAACGGCTTATTGCTTGTATGCAATGTCGAAATTTGCGGTGAGCAACGGTCCTAAAGGAATCAATATCCAGTTTAGTAAAAACGGAAAAGGCGAAATAATAAATACAGGTAAATCAGTTGCAGATCGTAGTTTGTCTGTTGCTTCGGGTGCAAATAGTATTACGCTGAAAAACAATAAAGCAAATACAATTTATGTTCGGGTATTGAATACTGGAATTCTGCCAATCGGTCAGGAAAATGCAGTTCAAAGCGATGTTACGGCTTCTATTGTTTTCAAAAACAGAAAAGGAAGCGTGATCAATGTTTCGAAAATTAATCAGGGAACTGAATTTGTTGCTGAGGTTACGATTAAAAACCAAAGGGGAGAAAGCGTTCAAAATGTAGCATTATCACAAATTCTGCCTTCAGGATTCGAGATTGTAAATACCCGTTTCACTGATTATGGAGATGCTGTAAACAACATTGCTGATTATATTGATATCCGTGATGATAGAACGAATTTCTATTTCGGAATGAAAGCAAGGGAAACCAAAGTTTTCCGTATTCTGCTGAACGCATCGTATTTAGGAAATTATTACTTGCCTGGATTGCAATGTGAAGCGATGTACGATAATACATTCTTAGCAAGAACAAAAGGATTCTGGGTTGAGGTGGTAAAATAAAGTTTCTCGCAGATTTTGCAGATCAGGCAGATAAAAATAAAATCTGCTAAATCTGCGAGCAAAAAAACTTTACGAACTTTACGAATAACTTTGCGCCTTTGCGGTTAAATAATTACTACGTTGAAAAATAAATTAATAGCGTTCTCAAAAAGCATTATAAACTGGATCAAAAAAAACAAAATCAAATCAGCAATTGTATTTCTGCTCTTGCTGATTTACTATTTTTCCCTTCCCCGAACATTATTCAAAGAACCCTATTCCACCGTTATAGAAAGCAAAGAAGGAGAACTGCTTGGCGCGAAAATAGCTGATGACGGGCAATGGCGTTTTCCTGCACAGGATAGCGTTCCGGACAAATTCAAGAAATGTATTGTTTATTTTGAAGACGAATATTTCTATAAACATCCCGGTTTCAATCCAGGTGCGATGATTAATGCTTTTAAACAAAACAGAAAAGCCGGAAAAGTAGTCAGAGGGGGAAGTACCTTGACACAACAAGTAATACGATTATCCCGGAAAGGAAAAAATAGAACCTATTTCGAAAAAATAATAGAAATTATTCTGGCTACCCGATTAGAATTAGGGTATTCTAAAAATAAAATTCTTGAAATGTACGTAGCACACGCACCATTTGGAGGAAATGTTGTCGGACTGGAAATGGCTTCATGGCGTTATTTTGGTGTTCAGTCTAATCAGCTTTCATGGGCAGAAAATGCTGTTTTAGCCGTTTTGCCAAATGCACCAAGTCTGATTTATCCGGGAAAAAATCAAATTAAACTTTTAAATAAACGGAACCGGCTTTTATTAAAATTGCATCAGGAAGGTATAATCGACAGGCAGACATACGAACTTTCGATTGAAGAGCCATTGCCTCAAAAACCATATGATTTGCCTCAAATTGCGCCACATTTACTTCAAAGAGTGGCTAAAAATGAAGAAGGAACAAGAGTCAAAACCACAATTGATCACGCTTTACAAAACAGGGTCAATCAAATAGCGCGATATTATTACAATCAATACAGGCAGAATGAAGTTCACAATCTTGCTATTTTGGTAATTGATGTTCAGAACAGAAATGTGATGAGTTATGTTGGAAACTCTCCGGCAGATGCAGATCATCAAAAAGATGTCGATATTATCGATGCACCAAGAAGTACAGGAAGTATCCTGAAACCACTTTTATATGGCGCTATGCTGGATGATGGTGAATTACTGCCGAATACTTTAATTGCCGATATTCCAACGCAGATTTCTGGGTATACACCACAGAATTTTAATTTGACATTTGACGGAGCTGTTCCGGCACATCGGGCATTGTCGCGGTCATTGAATATTCCGGCAGTTTTAATGCTTCAGGATTTTGGTGTAAATAAATTTTATGAAGAACTGCAAAAGTTCAAATTAAAGAATATCAATAAAACGCCAGATCATTACGGATTGTCACTGATTTTAGGAGGCGCAGAAAGTAATTTATGGGATTTATGCCGAACGTATGCCAATCTTTCATCAACGGTTAATTATTTCAATAAAAACAAAGGGCAATACAGAACTAACGAGTTTACTGAGCTCAATTATAAAAATGATTTTAAATCCGACTTTGGTTCACAAACGAATCAAAAGAATATTTTGGGAGCAGGATCAATTTGGCTTACGTATAACGCAATGGAAGAAGTCAACAGACCGGAAGGAGACGAAGCCTGGAAGTTTTATGACAGTTCGCTTAAAATTGCCTGGAAAACAGGAACCAGTTTCGGAAACAGGGATGCATGGGCGATTGGAACCAATTCAAGATATGTAGTTGGAGTTTGGGTTGGAAATGCAACAGGCGAAGGTAGACCAACTTTGACTGGCGTTACAAGCTCAGCGCCAATTTTGTTTGATGTTTTTAATTTACTGCCAAGACAAAGATGGTTTGATACACCCTACAATGATTTAGCAGAAGTTGAAGTATGCCGATTAAGCGGTTATCTGGCAAAAGATAATTGTCCGAAAATCAAACAATGGGTTCCTAAAAAAGGGAAATCGACCAAAGTTTGTCCGTATCATAAAACCGTTCATTTAGATAAAACAGAACAGTTTCAGGTAAACAGCAGCTGTGAAAGTATTGATAATATTGTCACTAAAAACTGGTTTGTACTGCCTCCTGTTATGGCGTGGTATTATAAAAGCCAGCATATTGAATATTTGCCTTTGCCTCCATTTAAAGAAGGCTGCGAAGGAACGCAAACCACAACAATGGACTTTATTTATCCCAAAGCAAACAGTAAGATTTATTTAACGAAGGATTTTAACAGTAATGTACAGCCCGTAATTTTAAAAGTCGCTTATTCTGAAAGAGATAAAGAGTTGTTTTGGTATGTCGATAATGTTTACAAAGCCACAACCAAAACATTTCATGAATTACCTATTACACCAACTTCGGGAATACATTATGTTACCGTTGTTGATGCTTCAGGGAATGAAATCAGACTCAGAATTGAAATTGTTAGGGAATAAAAAAAGAAATTCCAATTTTTTTAAATCCCAAATTCCAAATGTGAAATTCTTTCGAATAAAAATATTTAGCTACGAAATTATACAAAAGAATTCGTGCACATGTGTAATTCGTGACTAAAAAAAGCATAAAAAAACCGCCAATCTCACGAAAGGCGGTTTTTGTTTTATTCTGAAATAACATTTCCTTTTTTATCGTAGAAATGATATTCTAAGTACGTGTAAGCGTCACGAGGTATGATTTTCACCCATTTCTTATGTTCAAAAAACCATTTTGAACGTAAGGATGGAAAACCTTTACTGAGGTAAGCAGCCACAAACGGGTGTACATTAAGTACAACATTTTTGTGGGTTTTTAAAAGTCGGTCTAAATCCAGTGCGATTTTATCAATGATTAAAATTGGCGCTTCAATTTCGCCATTTTCATTGTTAGGATCTTCTTCTCTGGTTTTAATATTAACTTCTGGTCTTACGCGCTGTCTTGTAATCTGGACTAAACCAAATTTACTTGGCGGTAATATTTTATGTTTTGCTTTATCGTCGCTCATTTCTTCTCGCAAGAAGTCGAACAAAACTTTCCTGTTTTCAGGATTAGACATATCGATAAAATCAACTACGATTATTCCACCCATATCACGCAAACGAAGTTGTCTGGCAATTTCAGCAGCAGCAATCATATTCACTTCCATGGCGGTATCTTCCTGATTGGTCGCTTTATTAGAACGGTTTCCGCTGTTTACGTCTATAACGTGAAGAGCTTCAGTGTGTTCTATTATAAGATAAGCGCCTTTGCTCATCGAAACCGTTCTTCCAAATGAAGTTTTGATTTGTCTCTCTATATTGTATTTCTCAAAAATCGGAGTGTCGTTTGATTGATAAAACTTCACAATTGATTGTTTTGAAGGTGCAATTTCTTGCAGATAATCCTTCGTTTGATGGTACAACTCTTCATCATCTATCTGGATACCGCTAAAGGTATCATTGAAAACATCCCTCAATATTGAAGAAGCTCTGTTAAGTTCTCCTAATACTTTGGATGGATGGTGAGCAGTTGGTAATTTTTTACACATTGCAGTCCATCTGCCAAGCAGGTTCTGCAAATCTTTTTCTAATTCGGCTGTATTTTTGCCTTCGGCTACTGTACGAACAATAACACCAAATCCTTTAGGTTTGATCGATAGAACAAGTTTTTTTAAGCGGTCCTTTTCTTTTTTGTCTTCTATTTTTTGTGAAATAGAAACACGGTCAGAAAACGGAACGAGAACTATAAATCTTCCTGCCAGTGAAAGCTCAGCGCTTATTCTTGGGCCTTTGGTCGATATAGGTTCTTTTACAACTTGTACTAAGACAGATTGATTGGCACTTAAAATATCAGTAATGATGCCATCTTTGTCAATCTCTTTTTCAAACTGAAAGGTCTTTAGGGAGAAATCTTTTAATTTACCTGCGCTTACAAGTTTTATGAATTTCAGCTGGGAAGCTAAGTTTGGACCTAAATCGTGATAATGTAAAAAGGCATCTTTTTCGAAGCCAACATTTACAAAAGCAGCATTAAGTCCGGCAACTGGTTTTCGTATTTTGGCAATAAAAATATCACCAACCTGAAAGTTGCTTGTCTCTTGTTCCTTGTGTAATTCAATTAGTTTTCCATCTTTTAATAAGGCAAAATCTACGGCTTCAGAACTAGATCTAATGATCAATTCTTTATTCACTCTGTAAATTTTTATCCGTGAATTGGTTGTTAGTTATTTGTTGATAGTTGATGGTAAAAAACCAAAAACCAAAACCAAAAACCATCAACTTCTACAAGGATGGATTA
The DNA here is from genome assembly GCF_029625295.1 of Flavobacterium gyeonganense. Classification (NCBI taxonomy): domain Bacteria; kingdom Pseudomonadati; phylum Bacteroidota; class Flavobacteriia; order Flavobacteriales; family Flavobacteriaceae; genus Flavobacterium; species Flavobacterium gyeonganense. The sequence continues at coordinate 2,728,937 of NZ_CP121112.1, forward strand.
AACAATATTTTTAACAGGTATTAACCCGGAGGGAAAATTTTAATCTCCAAATTTTAAATTTCAAATTCCAATTGAAATCTATAGTGATTTCTTAATTTTTGGATTTTGGATTTTATTTTTTGGAATTTTTGAAATTTCCCAAATTTCAATGAACGTTTAAAAAGAAAAAAGTAGTTTAAAACTACTTTTTCTTTTTGTGACGGTTAGCTCTCGCTCTTTTTTTTCTTTTGTGAGTAGCTACCTTATGTCTCTTTCTTTTTTTACCACTTGGCATATCGTATCGATTTTATGATTAATTAATAGTGTTATTTTGCTTCGTTGTTTGTTTTTACTCCCTCTACAAAAACTTTTGCAGGTTTAAAAGCAGGAATATTGTGTGCAGGAATTTTGATTGTGGTATTTTTAGAGATGTTTCTTCCTGTTTTCTCAGCTCTGGTCTTTACGATGAAACTTCCGAAACCTCTTAGGTAAACATTGTCACCAGTTTCTAATGAAGTCTTAACTTCTTCCATAAAAGTTTCAACTGTTGCCTGAACGTCTCCTTTTTCAAGACCTAGTTTCTCTGAAATCTTCGCTACGATATCTGCTTTCGTCATTTTCTTTCCTGTTTTTATTTTATAAATGATGTACTATTTTTTTGAGGATGCAAATATAGGAATTAAAAAAATAATTAATCAAGCTAATTCGTTAAATTTTAATTACATAAAGATTTACTTTTGTTTTCTAAGTATTTTAAAATGAATTTTCATAACACACTGATAAATTGGTATTTACAAAACAAACGCGATTTGCCTTGGCGTAATACGGTAAATCCGTATCATATTTGGCTCTCAGAAATTATGCTCCAGCAGACAAGAGTGGCGCAGGGAATGCCATATTTTTTTTCATTTACAAAGGAATTTCCTACTGTTTTTGATTTGGCTAATGCTGATGAAGAAAAAGTTCTAAAACTCTGGCAGGGATTAGGGTATTATTCACGCGCCAGAAATCTGCATAAAACTGCTCAATACATAGCCAATGATCTAAAAGGAGTCTTTCCGGCTACTTATAATGATTTATTAAAGTTAAAAGGAGTAGGTGAATATACAGCTGCCGCAATTGCCTCCTTTTCTTATAATGAACCTGTACCGGTTGTTGATGGTAATGTATTTAGGGTTCTTTCGCGCTATTTTGATATAGAATCCGATATAGCTTTGCCGGCAACCAAAAAAGAATTTACTGAGCTTGCAAAAGAATTAATGCCAAAAGAAAATCCAGCAATTTTTAATCAGGCAATAATGGAATTTGGTGCTTTGCAATGTGTGCCTAAAAGTCCAGATTGTTCTGTATGTGTTTTTAATGACAGTTGTCTGGCTCTGCAAAAGAAAAAGGTTGACACTCTGCCTGTAAAATCTAAAAAACTAAAAATCACAAACCGTTTCTTTAATTATCTGGTATTAGAAGATATTGAGGGAAAAACTTTAATCCAAAAAAGAACTACAAAAGGTATCTGGCATAATTTATATGAGTTTCCTTTACTGGAAACGAATGAAATTGTCGATTTTGATTTTGTTTCAAGGATAATTAAAGAAGAGATTTTATCTTCTTATACAATTACCGGGGTAGAAGAATGTTCACATGCGACAGTGATTCATAAGCTTTCACACCAGCATTTACATATACAGTTCTGGAAAGTAAAAATCAGTGATATTTTGCCTAATGGTTTGAATTGTAATGAATTAAAAGAGTTTCCTTTTCCGATTGTGATTTATAATTTTATTGAAAAGGAAGAAATTTGTCGTTAAAAAAAGTATCTTTGATTCACACAAATGCTATACCATGAACGGAACATTAAACAAGGTAATGTTGATAGGCTATTTAGGCGACGATGTTAAAATGCATTATTTTGACGGAGGTAATTGCATCGGACGCTTTCAGCTGGCAACAAACGAAGTGTATATCAATAAAACTACCAATGAAAAAATTACCTCGACAGAGTGGCATAACTTAGTTGTACGCAATAAAGCTGCTGAAATCTGTGAAAAATATTTGTCCAAAGGAGACAAGATATATGTTGAAGGCCGTATAAAATCAAGGCAATGGCAGGCTGAAGACGGAACTACAAAATATACCAATGAAATTCAGGTAACCGAATTTACCTTTTTGACAACCAAAAAAGAAACAGAGCACAAACATCATCAGGCTTCTGAATCGCTAAAAAACACTAACTTTGAAAATCCTAATGAAGGCTTGCCGGTCAACGATTTGCCTTTTTGATTGTTTAACTAATCTTTTTTAATTTGGACCCGGAGCCCAGTTTATTTTTTATATTCACTGACACCAATCTGATTGTTGGTTTTGTCGGAATATTTATTTTACTTTTTTTATCAGCCATTGTTTCTGGTGCTGAAGTTGCCTTTTTTTCCTTGTCTCAAAAAGAAATCGAAGATGTACTGCAGGAAAATAACCCGAAAGGAAAAATAATTTCCAATCTTTTGGATAGACCCAAAAAACTCTTAGCTACATTATTAGTTGCTAATAATTTTTTCAATATCGGGGTTGTTATCCTTTTCTCTTTTATTGGCAGAAATATTTTTAAGGATGTCGTTTCTGATTCATTAAAATTTCTTTTGGAGGTTATTTTGGTTACTTTCCTGATTTTGTTGTTTGGAGAGATTTTGCCAAAGGTTTATGCGAGCCGTAATAATATAAAATTTGCGAAACGTGTCGCTTATCCAATTGCATTTTTAGATAAATTACTTTCTCCTGTAAGTTTGCCAATGCGTGCCGTTACGCTATATTTGCACAATAAATTAGGAAAACAAAAAACAAATTTCTCAGTAGATCAGCTTTCGCAGGCACTAGAACTGACCGATTCGGAAGGGACATCAAGTGAAGAACAGAAAATACTGGAAGGAATTGTTTCTTTTGGAAACACAGATACCAAACAGGTAATGAGTCCCAGAATTGATATTTTTGCACTGGAAATATCAGAAACGTTTGCGGAAATTTATCCTAAAATAATTGAAACTGGTTTTTCAAGAATTCCGGTTTATCGTGACAATATTGATCAGATTGAGGGAGTTTTGTTTGTTAAGGATTTACTGCCTCATATTGATAAAACCGAATTTGACTGGACCAACTTAATCAGAGAAGCCTTTTTTGTTCCTGAGAATAAAAAATTAGATAATCTGCTTAAAGATTTCCAGAGCCTGAAAAGTCATTTGGCGATTGTGGTTGATGAATACGGAGGAACCTCAGGTTTAGTTTCTTTAGAGGATGTAATTGAGGAAATAGTTGGAGATATAAGTGATGAATTTGATGATGAGCATTTAAATTTCTCCCAAATTGACGAAAATAATTTTCTTTTTGAAGGAAAGATTAATCTAAAGGATTTTTACAGAATTATTGATGTTGATGAAGACCTTTTTGAATCACGAAAAGGAGAGGCAGAAACACTAGCAGGATTTATTCTTGAAATTCTGGGCAATTTCCCTAAAAAGAATCAAAAAATAGCGTTTGAAAACTGTGTATTTACTATAGAGACTGTTGATAATAAACGTATAAAACAAATAAAAGTAACAATAGAATAAGATGTTGAAAAAAACAATTTGGATAGCAGTAATTTTACTGAGCCTCACTGTTATAAGCTGTAAAGATGATGTTTTGCCAAAGCCGGCTGCTTTTTTGCGTCTGGATTATCCGATGGCTAAATATGTAAACTTTGAAAACACATGTCCTTTTTCGTTTCAAATGAATGAGGACGCTGTAATTAAGGGTGAAAAAGAATGTGGATTTGCGATTACATATCCAAAAATGAAAGCGACTATTTACCTGACCTATAAACCAGTAAATAACAATATCGATAAATTGCTTAGAGATGCTCAGAAACTTACCTACGAACATGTTATCAAAGCAGATGATATATTAGAACAACCTTATTTAAATCCTCAGAAAAAAGTTTACGGCATGTTCTATCAGGTTAACGGAAATGCGGCAACGAACTCACAGTTTTATGCAACGGACAGTACAAAGCATTTCATCACTGGATCGGTTTATTTTTACAGCAAACCCAATTTCGACTCTGTTATGCCTGCAGCAAGTTATATCAAAAATGATATGCAGCGGCTTATGGAGACTTTGAAGTGGAAGTAAAAAAATAAAAAAAGGCGTTCCGATTGAAATCGCCTTTTGTTTGTTTAAAATATCTGATATAATTTAGGATTCTGAAAAAGCTTCTTTTATGAATTGCTGAAGTCCTGCCTCTTCAAGTATTTCAATTGAGAATTCTCCAAAACGTTTCGGAAGCCAGATAATTCTAACTCCGCTGGGAGAATTAAGGCTTTCCCGTGATAAAGGATTTCCGTTTTCGTCCTCTGGCTGAACTCCGGAGGATATCAATTCATCAAACGCAGCTTCAATATCAGGAGTAGAGTAGCAGTGGCGATATATCGTTCCTTCGCCTTTGGAGTCTAACAGATTTTTTAAATTTCCTGAAAAAGGTTCTACAAGCATAAAATGTTCCTGGCCAATTTTTACAACAGCGTATTTGACATGAAGTTCATCTCTTTCCCAGGTGAACTTTTTTGAAATTTCAGCACCAAGTATTTTTGTGTAATAATTACAGGCTGATTCAAGGTCATTAACTAAAATATCGATATGACTAAATTTAAGGTTCATTTTTTATGTATATGTTATGGCAAATCGATTTTGTTTTTTTACTGCAATTTCGAAGATTATAGGCAAATTATAAGAGGAAATATAATTTTTAAAATAATCAGAAAAAAAGACAGTAGTAAACCTGAGTTTATTACTGTCTAAAAATTATTTTTTATCAGAATTAGATAGTCGCGCCTTAGTTATGATTTCATATTCGAAACTTTATATGTTTTTCCATCTCCCGTTTCCTGAACAACCTTTGTCAAAGATTCAGGATTTTGAATGGTTTTATCGAAAGTTACAGTTGCAGTTTTTTTATCAAAATCAACAGAAGCTTTTTCTACCCCGTCAAGATTTGCTAATTCTTCTTCGATAGTTTTAGCGCATCCAACCGCACAGGTCATCCCGTCGATTGTAAAACTGGCAGTCTGTACATTTTCTGCAGCGATCGGTTTATGTTCTTTTGGAGCTTCAGTTTTTTCGCCTTTTGCAACTGCTAAACTTTTGTCTTCTTCTTTTTTACAGCTTACCAATACCAAGCCTGCGATGGCTAACGATGCTATTATTTTTGTAAATTTCATTATATATAATTTTAGTTGTCAATATGTTTGTTGCAAAATTAATAAAAAAGCAAAGGTCAGTTCCTAAAAATTATTACAAATTTGCATTAAAATATGATTTATGGATGCAAAACAATTAAAGTGGTTTTATTTATTACTGCTTTCGCTAATTTGGGGAAGTTCGTTTATTCTAATAAAAAGGGGGCTGGTCGGGTTAACGGCTATTCAGGTGGGTTCGCTCCGAATCATTTTTGCCGGGTTGTTTCTGCTTGTAGTCGGATTTTCAAGTTTAAAGAAAATTTCCCCGCGCCAATGGAAATTTGTTGCCCTGACTTCATTTTTTGGGACATTTATTCCGGCTTTCTTTTTTGCAATCGCAGAAACTCAGGTGGATAGCTCGATTGTGGCTATTTTGAATTCCCTGACACCTTTAAATACCTTGGTTTTAGGAATTATATTTTTTGGAATTCAGTTTCAGAAACGTCAGGTTTTAGGCGTTTTTATTGGATTAGTTGGATGTTTGTTATTGGTTTTGAACGGTGCTTCAGGTCATGCAGGGCAAAATTATTATTATTTGATTTTAGTTGTAATTGCTACGCTGTGTTATGCGATTAACGTTAATCTGATCAAGAAATATCTATCTGATTTGAATTCGCTGAGTATTACCACAGGAAATTTTGCGGTTTTATTTATACCTGCTTTGATAATTTTAAGTACTACAGATTTTGCACAAAAAATCCATATTGAAACAACGCAATATTCTGTTCTGTTTGTAATGATTTTAGGGATTTTGGGAACCGGAATAGCAAATGTTTTGTTCTTTAAATTAATACAAATGTCCTCGCCGGTATTTGCAACTTCGGTAACCTATTTGATTCCGATAGTGGCATTTTTCTGGGGATTGCTGGATAATGAAATGCTGACTCCAGTTCAGTTTTTTGGAGCATTTGTTATTTTGATTGGCGTTTATTTATCGGCAAAAAAGTAAAAAAATGGAAAGGTTTCAATATCAGTTTGTCATTTCGACGAAGGAGACCCAAGCGATAGCGAACAGGCGAAGCAAATCACACTAGAAACTCCACAATCAAAATCGCCAATCTTTGTCGAATCCCGAGTGTGATTTCTTCCAAAAGGTCGAAATGACACAAACTAAAAACAGAAAGGCTGCCAATTACGACAGCCTTTCCGCTTTAAAAATCTTAGAATCTCAGCATCTTAGTAACTCAGATACTTAAAGAAAATCTTTTTCAGTAACCCCTTCATTGATTTTGATATCAGACATTTTAATATCCAATTCAAAACCTGCATTTTGTATTAAATTAAAAGGAACTTTTACGCCTTTTACCTCTTTATAATCATTAAAATAAGTTGTTTGTGTAGTCGATTGTCCGCTTTGTTCTTTTACTTTAGTTTCGGCTACTTTCAACCCTGATTTTACATCGTAAAAGTATATCGTTTTGCCGTCTTTTATAGAATAAGCATCATTGCCGCTTATTTGTTCAATTCCGCTTACGGTTAAATCTGTTCTTTTGCTTAACTGCAATTCTTCAAAAGGGGCTGCATTCGCTTTCATTTCGGCTAAATCTGCGCCTTCTAAATTTTTGCGCTGTCCTTGCTGTTCTACATAAGCGCCTTTTTCGTTTACAACCTGTTTCATCAAAGCCATACTTCCCATAGAAAGAGAAACCATCATTTTTCCTTTCGAATCTAATTTTGAAACAAAAGTCAATGGAGCTGGCGCCTGCGGAATTGTTGTAGTTCCGTTCATGAATAATGTTTTTACTGCAGAAACGGCTTTTTCTCCTCCGATTGCTTTAATATAATTGTCAAAAATGCTTTTTGCAGTAATTCCTGCCGGAGCTTCTTTTTTGGTAACTGGCTTTTCAACAGGGTTTCCGTATTTGTCATAATAAGAAATCGGAATCTGCAGTTTTTCCAGACCAGGAAGTACTTCAGAACCTTTACCCACAATTACAATTCTCATATTGTCAATTTGGAAATATTTATTCGATACCCGATTAATATCATCAATTGTAACGTTGTTAATGGTCTGAATGTATTTTTCGTAGAAATCAGCCGGAAGTTTTTCTGTTTCAATATTTAGAGCATAACGTGCAACAGTCTGAGGTTTTTCAACCTGCATTACAAACCTTCCGATGTAACCTGCTTTTACATTTTTTAATACATCTTCAGAAACTTTCTCAGTTCGGATTCTTTTAATTTCTTTGATAAATTGTACAACAGCACTATCGGTAACGGCATTTCGAACAGCAGAAGAAGCTTTGAATTTGGTTACATATTTCCCGCTTCCAATATTCGAACTTGCACCATATGTCCAGGCGTGCTGTTCGCGTAAATTCATATTCAGGTAACTATTGAAATCACCACCTAAAATTTGATTTGCAATCACAGCAGGGAAAAAATCAGGATCGCTCATTTTTAAATTTACTGTATTTACCAATGAAATTTCAGACTGTACTGCATTTGGAACATCTACGAAATCAATTTCAAGCTTAGATATGTTTTCCGGATTTGTATACGTGTTTTTTGGTGCAGTTTGTTTTTTCCATCCGCTAAAAAGTTTTTCTACGGCAGTTTTTGTTTCTTTAAATTTAATGTCGCCAACTATAACTAAATAGGCGTTTTCAGGAACGAAATAGGTATTGTAATTAGCTTTAACGTCATCAAGAGTGACATTTTTCAGTGTTTCTTCTGAAACGAATTCTCCCGAAGGGTGGTTTTTTCCAAAAGTTAAAACATCTACAATACGGTTGGCTATTGCAGGAACACTTTTTTCATCGGCTTTAAGACCTTCCAGCATTTTTGCTTTTTCTTTATCAAATTCATCCTGAGTAAAATTAGGCTGTAATGCTCCTTCTGCTAAAAGTTCTAAAACGCGTCCTGAGTATTTGGAAAGCGCACTTGCAGAGGCTCCGTGTGATGAAAAATTGATATTGGCTCCGTAAAAGTCAATTTCTTCATTAAAAGCTTCTTTAGTTGTTTTTTTGGTTCCGTTTCCAATCAAACTGCTGGTTAATTCGTCAACGCCTTTTTTATTTCCTTCAGTAAAAGGGGCGTTATCCAGTGTAAGATTAAAGCTCACGCGTGGCAATTTATGATTTTCAACTACCAAAACTTTCATACCATTTGCCAAAACAAAAGTCTGTGGTTTTTTGATGTTAACTACTGGTGCGTTTCCTGGTTTGGGTTGTGGACGATCTTGTGCTTGCATAATTCCGGTAAGGAATAAAAGGATTAAAACTGTATGTATTTTTTTCATGATTCGGGGCTTAGTTTTGAACTTTTTTTGAAGGAACATAATCTAAAATTAAACGCTGATTAGGGTTTAAATACTTTTTAGCGATTTCCCTGATTTCTTCTCTGGTAATAGAGTGGTAGATGTCGATTTCGGTATTAATAAGATTTACGTCTCCGTATAGCAAATAATATGAAGCTAAATTTTCTGCAATTCCTTCAACGCTTGCATTGGCATTGACAAAATTATTATCGAATTTATTTTGTAATTTTTGATAGTCTTTCTCAGAAATCAAATCGGTTTGGATTTTTACGATTTCTTCGTCCATTTCTTTTAAGATGTCAGCTGTAGTGTAAGTTCCCATCGGTAAGCCATACAAAATATACATTCCGTAATCTTCCTGACTAAAACCAACAGCGCCAATTTGAAGTGCCATTTTTTTGTCATCCACTATTTTTTTGTATAGTTTAGAGCTTTTTCCGTCACTTAAATAGGAAGAAATTAAATCTAAAACCCTTGCATCCCTTGTTTTCATTGATGGGGTTCTGTATGAAGCAACCACCATTGGAATCTGAATATTTGGATCTTCATAAGATGCTTTTATGGTTTGTGTAATTGGTTCTTCCGTATAAGTTTGTTTTTTCAAAACTTCCCCTTTAGGGATTGGTCCGAAATACTTCTGAATCCATTCTTTGGTTTTGGTTTTATCGAAATCTCCGGCAACAACCAAAACCGCATTATTTGGGGTGTAGAATTTTTTGTTGAAAGCCTGAAATTCTTCCAGAGTTGCAGCATCAAGATCCTTCATAGAACCAATAGTCGTCCATCGGTATGGATGATTTTTGAACATGTGTTTTTTAACCTCAGGCAAAATATTTCCGTACGGCTGATTGTCGTAACGCATTCTTTTTTCTTCTTTTACAACTTCATTTTGAGTGTCAACGCCAATTTTATTAATAATTGGGTGCATCAAACGTTCTGATTCCATCCATAATCCTAATTCTAAACTGTTTGATGGAAAAACTTCATAATAATAGGTTCTGTCATCAGAGGTGTTTGCATTGTTTACGCCTCCATTTGCGGTAACGATTTTCATCCATTCACCGCGTTTTATATTTTGGGTTCCTTCAAATAATAGATGTTCAAAGAAATGTGCAAAACCCGTTCGGTCAGGTCGTTCGTCTTTTGAACCTACATGATACATTACAGAAGTAACAACCACAGGGGCAGAGGGATCGTTGTGCAAAATAACATGCATGCCATTGTCTAAATTGTATTCTTCGAAAGCTACTTTTTGGGCATGAGCTACTCCGCCAAGCATTATTGCAGCACTTAACATCATTATTGATTTTTTCATAAAGATTAATAATTTATTTTACCTAATTAATAAGTGTAGGTATTCAAGAGTTGGTTTATGTTACATCAAAAATAAGTTTTTTTAGTGACCATTTAATAAAAGGTGTTTATTTTGGTTGTATTTTAACAATCTTTTACTTCTGAATCATTTCAGAAAGGTGCCGGAAAGCCTTGAAAAGCAGACTTTAAAGAATGAAAAATATTTTTGAAATAAGAGATTGCACAGTAAATTATTAATTGTATATTTGCAACCTTAAAAATCAATAAATCAATTTGGTATGTATGCAATCGTAGAGATAGCAGGGCAACAATTTAAAGTAAGCAAAGACTTAAAGGTTTATGTTCACCGTTTGGCTAATGAAGAAGGTTCAAAAGTTTCTTTTGACAAAGTTCTTTTATTAGATGACAACGGAAGCGTAACTTTAGGCGCCCCAGCTATAGAAGGTGCTTCAGTAGAAGCTAAAGTGTTACAACACTTAAAAGGTGATAAAGTTATCGTTTTCAAAAAGAAAAGAAGAAAAGGATACAAAAAGAGAAATGGTCACAGACAATATCTTACTCAAATTGTAATTGAAGGTATTACTGCAGCAGGTGGAACTAAAAAAGCAGCAGCTAAAAAAGCAGTTGTAGCTGAAGAAGCTCCGGCTACTGAAGCTGAAGCAGCTCCAAAAGCAAAAAAAGCAGCAGCTCCAAAAGCAAAAAAAGAAGCTAAAGAAGAATAATAACAATATTTAAACTCATACGTCATGGCTCACAAGAAAGGTGTCGGTAGTTCGAAGAATGGTAGAGAATCAGAATCAAAACGTCTAGGCGTTAAGATTTTTGGTGGTCAGGCTGCTATTGCTGGGAACATCATCGTTAGACAAAGAGGTTCAAAACATAATCCAGGTGAAAACGTTTACATCAGTAAAGATCACACTTTACATGCTAAAGTTGATGGAGTTGTTAAGTTCCAAAAGAAAAGAGATAACAAATCTTATGTATCTATCCTTCCATTCGAAGCATAATCATAGATAAATTATTATAGAAACCCGGTCTGAAAAGATCGGGTTTTTTGTTTGTAGCAATTTTTATAAACGTATTATCAAGTCGAAGAATGGTTTTGGTAAGTGTCTTTAAGATAAGTAAAAAAATGTTTGCTTAGTTGTAAAAATTAAACCCGACAAGTTTTTAAGAGCTGTCGGGTTTAATAGTATTTGGAGTTTCTTGTAAAGATTCTTTGTTTTTAATGACCAGATTCGTGTAGATTAAGATTTGAAATTTTATCCTTTTTCAATTGAATTTTGCCATTTTCATTCCAATTGAAATTTACTCAGTATCCTGTGTTTCTTCCAGGTCTTCAGTATGTCGGCCAACTTTTACTTTTGGGTTATTCTGTGTTCCGGTAACAGTTAGCGGGATCCCAAATATTCCTAATGGAGGCAGTCCTAAACGCATTTTTAAATTCAGTTTCCCGTCCAGACTTGTTGTCCCTTCAATTCTTGGTCTGAATCCGGCAAATTTAAATTTAAAGCGTTCAACAGTCATGATGTTGTTTTTGATTGTACTTTTAATATCAACTCTGGAAACATCAGGATTTTTTATGGCTTCAGAGCTTGTTTTTTTGCTTACTGCATTAAACATTTTCAATCCTCTTATTTTTACATCTTTTACAGAAAGTGTTCCGCCGCCTGCTAAGGACGAATAAACAGGTTCCATACTTCCGTTTAAGCGACCTTTTAATTTATAATCCAAAGAAACAATTCCCTGCGCTTTTTCAGCAGCACTGGCCATTTTTCTAAACACTTCAATTTCATTATACGCCCTTTTAATATCAAAGTCTGACGCAGTAATGGCATAATCAAAATTTGCTTTTTGAGGAGTGACAGATTCATAACTGCCATTCATGCTGACATTGCAGCCAATTAAATTAAATCCTGTATTTCGCATGTTGAGTTTGCCATTTTTCATGCTTAAGTTTCCTCTTGCATTTTGAAGGTTAAGCTTGTCAAAATATACTTTTTGTGCATTTGTCATTAACTGCAGATTTAGATTCGCCGGAATTATGATAACTCCTGTCTGGTGCGTTGTAACAGGTTTTGTTTCAGTTTGAGGAACAGGATTTTTTGATGCAGATTTGTTCGTTTCTGTAGTTGACATGAATTCATCTACGTTAATATATCGCGCAGAAACTGTAAAAGAACCTTTTAGAATTCCGGTTTTAGTGATGGCATAATTAAAAACATTTTGCAGGTAGCCATTCATTTTAAAATCAGATTGTCCGTAAGCAGCCAAAAAGTTATTGAAGGACATTTTGTCCTGATTGATTTTAAAAATACCTTCTTTAATGATGAATTTTTTAGGAAGATATTCTGATGCAATTCCGATGTTTCGTAATTCAAGTGTTCCCTTATTGCTAAGTTTGCTGTAATTTCCTTTTGTTGCATCACTTTGTTTTCCTTTTAAAGCCAGATCAGCTTTTATAAATCCATCCAAATCAAGACCTTTTGTAGAAAAGACTTTGTATATTTTATTAACATCAAGCTCTCCTTTAGCTCTTATATCATAATGTAAATCATCAAAATTGTTCAGGTCTGCTGATACAAAAACAGGTTTTCCTTCAAAAGTAAACTGAGCAGGTTTTAGTTTCACTTTTAAATCATCAAAAGTGCCTTTTTGATTGTCAATTGTAGTTTTTACAACAATATTTGTAATTGGATTTGGGTAATATTTGGTTTTAACATATCCATTATTTAAATCAATAAAACCTTTTGTAGTTGGAAAGAGTCTGTTTTTTTGATCAAATTTTCCATTGGTTTTAATGTCTCCGGTCAATGTGCCTTTTAAGGTGATTCCTGGAATTCCTAAAGCGTGGCTTAATTTGTCAAGATCAATTTTGGTTTTAAAATCACCATTTATATCAGGTGTGTTCGCTCCTTTTATATAAAATTTTGATTTTAGATAATCTTTATTGATGTTTAAAGACAAATTTTTAGCATCAACAATTAAAAGATCCGGGTTTAAAGAAGGGATTTTCGTTTTAATGTCCAAATTTAAATCTGAAACCGGAAAAGCACTTTTGTCATAATTTACAAATCCGTTATCGATTTTTACATCTAAATTTAAATCCGGGGCAATGTTTTGGGAAGCAATATAATTTCCTTTCAGGGTAAAAAGCAAATTGGTTTTTCCTTTTAATTCGGTTTTAGAAAGCCAGGTAATATATTTTGGTGGAAATGCAGTGAAAATATCATACAAATCGCTATTGTCAGATTTAATAACAAAGTCCATATTGTAGCCATCTTTCAAAAAGTCGAATTTTCCTTTGAAATCAACCAAAAGCTGATTGATTTTTAAGTTATTTTGCTGGAAATAAAAAGACAAAGAGTTTACATTTACTTTCGTAATCAAATCAGCATCTATCTTTTTGTTCATTAAATACGGTTCATCTTCATAAACAATATTTAGTTTTTCAATTTTGGCTTTTGAATATAAATCGAAAACATCCTTGTTTAAATCTCCTTTTCCTAGATAGTTAAATCCTAAAGCGTCAAAATGCACTTTGGTTGACTGGTCGTCGTAAATGATTTTGCTGTTCAAAATTTCAATTCTCTCCAGCTTTAAAGCAGTATCTGAACTGTCTTTTGATTTTTGCTGTTGTGAAGAAGATTTATAAATGTTGTAATTTGCCTCTCCTTTTGGATTCACTTTTACATTAATAAAGGAATCCGATAAATAAATCTGATCGATTTTTACGGTCTTGCTAAATATAAGACTCGCAACATTGATTCCAAAAGAAACTTCTTTGGCTGTTATGAATTTTTCATTTTTATAAGGCGCTGATCCATTTAGATGTAAATCATTTAAAGTCAAAGTTAACGAAGGAAAATGATGAAAAAAAGAAAGTGAAACATCAGAATAATTCAGTTCTGCGCTCAGTTTTTCATTCGCAGTCTTTTTAATTTGTTCCTTGATTTTATCGGCAAAAACAATAGGTGTCAAAAAAAGTAATACCAAAACAACCACAAACGTTATTCCGGAATATTTGGCAATTTTTAATAAGATAGATTTAGTTTTGTTTTTTGACATAAATACTATTGAGAAGTGGTTTGAAAATAATAATTAAAAGTGTGGATTATCCGTGAACAGTTTCGTTTTTTCCGTAATTGGTAATAATGGAACCTTCATACTCGATCCATGCTGCCCATCGTTTGTCTACATCTACATTGTCAGCATATTTTCTGGCGAATCCTAAAAAGGTGGTGTAATGCCCTGCCTCCGAAATCATCAGGTCGCGATAAAATTTGGCTAATTCCTGGTCTTTTATATTTTCAGAAAGAACTTTAAAACGTTCGCAGCTTCTGGCTTCTATCATTGCTGAAAATAATAAGCGATCGCAAAGAGCATCTTTACGGCTTCCATCTTTTTTCATGAATTTAAAAAGCTCATTTACATAATGATCCTTTCTTTCACGTCCCAAAGTCAGGCCTCTTTTCTTTATTAAATTGTGAACCATTTGCAGGTGTTCCAGTTCTTCTCTGGCAATAATAAGCATTTCTGTTACCAATTCCTCTAATTCAGAGTTATACGTAACTAAGCTTATAGCGTTTGAAGCTGCTTTTTGCTCACACCAGGCATGATCCGTTAAAATTTCTTCTATATTGGATTCAACGATATTTACCCAACGAGGATCTGTGGCTAATTTTAATCCTAACATAATTACTGCAGATTTATATTTTGCAAAATTAGTTCTTTTTTATCAGCTTAAATCACGAAACATCATGTAAATACGCTTAAAAATGCATTATTTTGTAGTTCAAAGAATTAAAATGAATCCAACAAAAAAACTTTTAATCATTGGCTTTGTATGGCCCGAACCCAATTCATCTGCTGCTGGCGGAAGAATGATGCAGCTAATTTCAATTTTTCGTGAAAATGGATTCGAAATTACTTTTGCAAGCGCTGCACAGGACAGTGATTTTATGGTTGATTTGTCTGAATTTGATGTTGAAAGAAAATCAATTGAGCTGAATAATTCGAGTTTTGATAATTTCATAATAGAACTTGATCCCGATGTTGTTTTATTTGATCGTTTCATGATTGAAGAACAATTTGGATGGCGTGTTGCAGAAAATTGCCCAAAAGCCCTTCGGTTATTAGATACAGAAGATTTACATTGCTTAAGAATGGCAAGGCAAAAAGCTTTTAAGGAAAACCGAACTTTTGAGTTGACGGATTTACTTTCTGAGGAAGTAGCTAAACGAGAAATTGCCAGTATTTTAAGATGTGACTTAAATTATATAATTTCTGAATTTGAAATGAAGGTTTTAAAAGATGTTTTTAAAATCGATTCAGGTTTATTGCAATATTTACCTTTTTTAGTTGAAGAAATAACAGAGAAACATTTGTTGAAATTGCCTTCTTTTGAAGATCGGCAGCATTTTGTTTTCATCGGAAATTTTCTGCATGAACCCAATTGGAATACGGTTCAATATTTAAAAGAAGCCATTTGGCCTTTAATTAAAAAAGATTTGCCAGAAGCTGTTCTGGAAATTTACGGAGCTTATCCTTCTCAAAAAGTACTGCAATTGCATCAGCCTAAAAACGGTTTTTTTATAATGGGAAGAGCAGTAGATGCAAATGAAATTATAAAAAAATCAAGAGTTGTCCTAGCACCAATACGTTTTGGAGCAGGTTTAAAAGGTAAACTATTAGAAGCGATGCAATGCGGAACACCGAGCGTAACTTCAACAATTGGTTCTGAAGCTATGCATGAAAATTTACCGTGGAATGGTTTCATTGAAGATACTCCAGATGAGTTTGCTAAAAAAGCAATTTCGCTTTATCAGGATGAAAATCTTTGGAAACAATCTCAAAAAAAGCAATTGCAATTATAAACGAATGTTATTCAAAAGATAAATATTCGGAAGAATTAATAAATAGGGTTAATTCATTATTGAATGACTCCGAAACTCATCGTCTTCATAATTTTATGGGAAGCCTGCTGCAGCATCATACTCTAAAAAGCACAAAATATATGGCAAAATGGATAGAAGCAAAGAATAAGAATCTTTAATTTTTTTACTGTTTCGAATCGGTTGGTTTGTAGGTTTTAATTAAGGTTTAATTAGTTCGTTATTACTTATTTGTCTTTTTTATAAAGAAGGATTGTACAGGATAGTTTATGAGATAAATAGTAATAATTTACTTGCTTATTAACTATCAAACCAAAAAAATTATGGAAAAACAAATTTTTAAGAGACTTTTTATTGTCTCAATGTTATTCGTTGGTCTAAATTTGTTTTTAGGCTGTGAAAGCGAAAGTCTAGAAACAAACGAAGAAGTTGAAGTACAAAATGAAATTATTAAACCTTCGACAGCAAAAGGCGGAAATCTTTCAGGTGAAGTAACAGGATCAACAGGTGCTTATGTTGCTAAAGTAAACGGTGTAACCAAATACACAGGTTCTGATTATGTGGCTGCTATACAGGCTGCGATTAACAATCTTACTTCTGGGAGAGATACAAAAGAGTGGGTAACTATTCGGGTTTCAGGAGCTTCCGGTTCAACTGGCGGATCTCTGAAATATGTAAATATGGCCAGTTATACCGGTTTAGATTTTGCAAACAATACTTTCAATGCGAATAGCGGCGATGCTTTGGTTATTCCGGTTTGGGCAGACAGAAAAACGAATATTGAAGTAAAAAACCTCAAGGTTTCGGGAAAACCGCGCTACGGAATTTGGTTCAAAGGATGTACAGTTATGAATATTAGCAATATCACCATGAATATAGGTGTGCCTCAGGCTGATTTAGGATTAGGAATCAGGGTCGATAACAGTACAGCTGCAACAAGCAATCTGACTATTAGCGGTACTATTAATATTACTGGTGGAGATAATTCTATTGAAACTTATGGTGTTGACGGGTTTTCTATTGGAAACGTAACTTCCAGTAATAATGCGGCTTGCGGAGTATTACTCAATCAATCCAAAAATGGTACAGTGGGTACGGTTACTGGAACGAATAACAGTACAACGGGTTCAGTTACAGGTTATGCGACTTTTCGTTGTGCCAATAATAACGGTCCAAATGTAGTTTGTTCTAAGGTATATTCCCGAGGCAGCGGACGCGGATTTTTTAGCGTTACGGGCAGCAACGGCTGTACAGTAAATACGGTAGATATTGCTAATACAGCCATTCAGGGTATCTTATTACAAAATACCAGTAACACAAAAGTGCTAGGAGGTACAGTAAGTAACGGGCATCCTAATGTTCAGCATCAAAATGCAACTAATTGCAGTACTAAAGTAAATGGCCAGACTTATACGGCTGTGAACGGAACGTGGTAATATTGTACTTTAAAAAAACAAAGCGATGTGATTTTTTCACATCGCTTTATAAATTTCTTTCTATGAGTGGATCAATAAACCGATTTGTCTTTTTTATTTTTCTATTATCTTTTTACGGATGTAAAGACTCTTCTAAAGGACCTATTAGGGGCTTTGAAAGACCTATTCCGCAACAAAATAATCTTTTTATAATTCCTCAAAAGGTAAAAAAAGATTTTCTGCAAAAATTTCCAAAGCTTGAAATGATAAAAAAAGAAGATTATTCTAATCTGTTTTGGGATTTTTATGATCGCAATATGATTCCAAATGAATGTTATACTGATATTAATAATGATCAAATACTTGATTATGCTGTCTTGATAAAGGATGGTAATCAATTAAAATTAGCAATTATTTTATCTTCACACAAGGATTATTCATATTGGATTTCTCCCTTTTCAATGCAAAATGTAAATTCTGAAGGAGTGCATTTTTGTGTGTCCGTAAAACCTGCGGGAAGAACAGATATTGTAAAAAAAGTACCGGAATCGCTTGTAATAAAGAAAAACGGGTTTCTTTTAAAAAATTTGGAACAGGATTGTTTTATATTTTATGAAACCAATAAAGAAATAAAGATGTTTAAAATGTTTAGAATAATGGGAAATGACACAAATTAAAGATATTTACGGAATAGCTATTCTTCTTTTTTATGTTTTGCATTTTCCTGTAAAAATGCAGAAACAGTCGAAGATATAGATGGGAACATATACCATACAACCAAAATCGGAAAGCAAACCTGGATGGTAGAAAACCTTAAAGTCACCCGGTTTAATAATGGAGATTCGATTAAAAAAATCACAACTAATAAAGATTGGAAAAAGGCAAAACAAGCAGGTTATTCTTTTTACAATAATGATATTGATCTTGTGAAAGATTATGGTTTTTTATACAATTACAACTGTTTGCATGATATCCGAAGAATTGCACCAGAAGGCTGGAGAATTCCAACCGAAGAAGATTTAAAGGAACTGGAGTCTTTTATTAATTCCAATTCAATAGGGGTTTTTTTGAAAGAAAAAGGGAATGCACATTGGTTACCGTCTAATACGGTTGGTAACAATGCAACTGGTTTTACTGCTTTACCGGGAGGATACAGAGACGAAGAAGGTTCTTTTTATATGCTGAAATCGAACGGATATTATTGGATTAAAACTGGAAGTTTCGAATTCTATCATTGGAGCTCCAGAATGTTCCAGGCTTTTGCAGATGTAAGAAGAGACAGTGTTTTTAAGCGATATGGTTTTTCTGTTAAATGTATTAAAAAGGAATAGTTGTATAGGGCGTTCGCTTTCAGCATCAGAACACTAAAAAGCACAAAATATATGGCAAAAATGGATAGAGGATAAAAATAAAAATTAAGCGTCCATTTTTCCAAAACCAACTGTCTCGCGATACATTTGAGGTGAAACATCGGCATTGGTTTTAAAGAAACGGCTGAAGTAATGCTCGTCATCATAGCCCAGTTCGTATGCAATTTCTTTGACGGTTTTACTGGTCAGGTATAACTCTCTTTTGGCTTCGATAATAATTCTTTCCGAAATTAAATTGGTTAACGTTTTATTGAAATAATTCTTGGATAGTTTTGCCAGGGCTTTGGGAGAAATATTCAGTAAATCAGCATAATTTCCTGCTGAATGTTTGGTTTTAAAATTGAGTTCAATCGCATCTTTCAGATTTTGGAGAATCATAGGTTCTTTGGCATTAGGAACAGCATTCATTTCTTCTTCTAATTGTTCGGTTTTTAATCTTGAAGCAGTAATTAAAAAGATTTTCAAATAAGAAATCAGTAGTTCGTATTGCGCCAATTCAGCATTTTGAATCTCGGCTTTCATTTGGTCGATAACCATATTAAAAGTTAATTCAGCTTGCTCCGTAACTTTTACATAAGGCGGCTGATAAATATTGTTGAACAAAACACCATTGCATGAAACTTCTTTTTGATGCATATGGATGCAATAAAAATCAGGATGAAAATGAATCGCGATTCCTTCAATTGGCTCGCTTACACAAAGCATAAAAGGCTGATAAGGAGAAAAGGCGAGGAGTGAGTTTTCTTCAAAATGATGTTCTGCAAAATCGGCTTTGACTTTCCCTTTTCCTTTAGTCACCCAAATTAAAGAGTAATAATTATTGCGCTGTAAATGATCAAAATGAATGTTATCTTCAAATGGAAGAATTTTGAATGCTAAATTTCCGGTTTTCGGATTTATTAAAGTGTAAACATTTTGAGAACTCATAAAGTGCGGTTTAAAAATATAAAGATAGCCATGAAAATAATTCACAACTATCTTTATAAATTGATTTTTGTTATTATGTTATTCTGAAATTAAATTGCTGGAAAGTCAATTTCAGTATTTGCGACATTGTTGAAATAATTTGTCAGCACATTCAAAGCGACGTGAGCAATAGTTTCAGCGATTTCAGCATCTGCAACTCCTGCATTTTTAGCTTTGTTTACATCTTCATCATTTACTAAACCATTTTTGCTGATTAATGTTTTAGCTAATTGTAAAATAGCTTCTGTTTTAGCATCAGCAGAGTTTCCTGTTCTTGCTGCTTTTAAAACTTCCGGATCTGCTTTAATTAATTTTTCTCCAATAAAAGTGTGAGCTGCTAAACAGTAATCACAAGAGTTGCTTTCTGAAACTGCCAAGGCGATTAATTCTCCTATTTTCGCGCTTAATTTTCCGTGGCTTAAAGCGCCGCTTAAGTTCAAATATCCTTCCAGAACTGCAGGAGAGTTTCCCATTGTTCTCATCATGTTCGGAACAACTCCTAATTTTGCTTGTACAGCGTTGAACAAATCTTTAGTTTTTCCTGTTACTTCTTCCGGGTTTAATGCTGTTAATCGTGTCATTTTATTTAATTTTTATTGTTATTATTTGTTGTTGTCTTTTGACATTACAAAGGTGCGACGATTACAGATTTTAGAAAATGGAGAATTGGCGCTATGTGATGGATAATTTTCCCTCTGTTTATTTTTCAGGAGCTAATCCAGCTTTCTGCTTCAAGTCCTCACTCAAAAGCCTGATTTTTCTAAGCCATAAAACGAGCTTCCGTTGGTCGCTGTTTTCCGGCAAGAAAATCAGGCTTTTGAGCTCCGGGCTTTCCACTTCAATCTGGGCTAGGGCATTCGTTTTTATAAGAGTGTTTTAGTTTATTTTGTCATTTTCGGTTAAGTTTTTTTCGTCTAGTTTGTCATCCTGACGAAGGAAGGATCTCAGCAAGTAGCTCTACAAAGATTGAATTTTCCTATCCAGTTTGTCATTTCGAGGAACGAGAAATCTTCGTAAGTAACTCCGCAATCAGAATTGACAATCTTTGTAGAGCTTCTTGCAGAGATTTCTCGTTCCTCGAAATGACAAGATTGTGTTGATTGTTTTGCGGAATTTCTAGTGCGATCTCTGCTCCGTCGGAATAACAAACAAAACGAAAAAAAATAGGTTGTTCCCGAAAGGAACAACCTATTTTAAAACAATATTTTTGAAAATTTTATTTCAAAACCCCTTCAACAGCCTGAATAGTCGTTGCGTGATAACCAGATTTTGCTTTATCAAATACTTTTTTAGCCCAAACTTTACCTTCAGGAGTCTTAGCCATTTCTTTATAAAGCATCATTACAGATCCGGTTCTGCTTATTCCGATTAAAAATTGCTCAATTGCAGGATAAGCCGGCTTGTATTTGTGAATTAATGCCTGAACAAACCATTGACGTTTGATAATGAAATTCCCGCCTTTTGTAAAGTTGAATTCTTTATCAATAGCTTCCATTTCTACAACTGTAATATCCGCTGGAAGATTATCTATGAAATGCTGTTTTTCTGCAGTTGTCGTAATTTTTTTATTTAATCCTGCAACGCCAGTTTCTCTCCAGCTTTTTTGAATCGCGTCAATTGCATCAAAATCAGGAGAACTTACAGGAAGTATGTTTGATGGAATTCCCGGTTTGTAAATCCAGTCTTCTAATTTAATTTTATCAGCTAAAGCTTTATCGCCTTTGATAAGATTCTCATTGATGTATTTTACAAAATCTTCTGTTGTAATAGATTGAAAAGCATGAGAATCAAAATAATTTTTAATAAACGGATCAAATTTTTCTCTTCCAACAGCACTTTCGATAACTCTTAAAAAAGCATATCCTTTTACATAAGGAATCATACTGATTCCGTCGTCTGGATTTCTACCCTTTAAACTTACTTTTAGCCTTGTATCGGGACTTGTATCGCCATATTCTGCTACATTATCTGTTAATTCTTTATTGGTGATAACATTTTGCATTTCAAATTCTTTCTTCCCGAAAATTGCTTCTCCAATTCGGTGTTCTACATAAGTGGTAAAACCTTCATTTAGCCAAATATCATCCCAGGTTGCATTCGTAACTAAGTTACCACTCCAGCTATGGCCCAATTCGTGTGCTAATAAACTTGTCAGCGAACGATCTCCAGCAATAACGCCCGGGGTTAAGAAAGTCAGGTTTGGATTTTCCATTCCGCCATAAGGAAAACTTGGCGGTAAAACTAAAACATCGTAGCGGCCCCAACGATAAGGTCCGTAAAGTTTTTCGGCAGCGACAACCATTTTTCCGAGTTCAGCAAATTCCCAAGCCGATTTTTTAAGCATTGATGGCTCTGCGTAAACCCCTGTTCTGTTATCGATTGCTTGAAATTCAATATCCCCAACCGCAATCGCCATTAAATAAGACGGAATTGCTTTATCTTGTTTAAAAGTATAAATTCCGGTATCATTTTTCTTCTGCGGATTTACGGCACTCATTACGGCTAATAAATCTTTAGGTACCGTAACTTTTGCATTATAGGTAAAACGAACGCCCGGTGTATCCTGGCACGGAATCCAGGTACGGGACCAAATGCTTTCTCCCTGAGAGAATAAAAAAGGTTTCTTTTTTATCTGCAGTTTGTTCCGGTGTAAGCCATTGTAATGCAACAGCGTCTTTAGTTGTGCTGTAATAAATATTTACTTTGGTTGTATTAGGTTCAATTGTAATATGAAGTGGCTTTCCGTGAAATTCGGTATCTTCTCCTAATTCGAATTTCGTTTGTTTTTCTTCATCACCTAATGTGACTTTAGAAATATTTAAAGTGTTTTCATCAAAAATAATTTCGTTTCCTTTGCTGATGTTGTCAATTAGCCAGGACGCTTTCCCTGAAATAGCCTGTGTGTCAAAATCAACTTTAATATCAAGATCAAGATGTTTAACAACAGCGAGCTCTGGTTTAGAATAGCTGTGTTCATCGGTAACAACTACTGGTTTTTCTGTTTGCTCTTTTTTCTGGCAGGCAATGGCTGTCAGGAATAGAGTCAAAAGGATTAGCTTTTTCATATGGTGAAGAATTGAATTTTGAAGATGAAAATTAAATAAAAAATCCCGTTTTAATAACAAAACGGGATTTAAATATAAAATTAACAAAGAATTACGCCAGCATAGTAACTGGGCTTTCGATGTATTGTTTTAATGTTTGTAAGAACTGAGCTCCAGTTGCACCGTCAATAGTTCTGTGGTCACAAGCCAATGATAGCATCATGGTGTTTCCAACTACAATTTGGCCGTTTTTAACTACTGGTTTCTCAACAATTGCACCTACAGAAAGGATTGCAGAGTTTGGCTGGTTGATAATTGAATTGAATTCAGTAATACCAAACATACCAAGGTTAGATACTGTAAAAGTACTTCCTTCCATTTCCTGAGGTCCTAATTTTTTGTTTTTAGCTCTTCCTGCAAGGTCTCTTACGCTTCCGCCGATTTGAGATAAACTCATAGCATCAGTAAATTTCAATACAGGAACAACTAATCCGTCTTCAACAGCTACGGCAACACCAATATTTACGTGGTGGTTGATGATAATTGCATCTTCTTTCCAAGTAGAGTTGATTTTTGGGTGTTTTTTCAATGCTAAAGCACAAGCTTTGATTACCATATCGTTGAAAGATACTTTTGTATCTGGAACGCTGTTGATAGCAGCTCTTGCCTGCATTGCTTCGTCCATACTTACTTCGATCACTAAGTTGTAGTGAGGTGCTGTAAATAAAGATTCTGCCAAACGTTTTGCAATGATTTTACGCATTTGAGAATTTTTGATCTCTTCTGTGTAAACTTCTCCGGCAGGAACAAATACTTTTGGAGCAGCAGGAGCAGACGCTTCTTGTTTAGCAGCTGGTGCAGAAGCAGCAGTTTGTGCTTGAGCAGATGGAGTGAAGTTTTCGATATCGCTTTTTACGATACGTCCGTTTTCTCCGGAACCTTTAACCTGAGATAATTGGATTCCTTTGTCAGAAGCAATTTTCTTAGCCAATGGTGAAGCCAAAACTCTTCCGTTTGAATTGTCAGCTACAGCTTCAGGTGCTTTTTCAGCAGCAGGAGCAGCTTTTGTTTCTTCAGCAGCAGGAGCACTTGTAGCTGCACCACCTCCGGCAGTATAATTTTCAGCAATTCCGGAAATATCAGTTCCTGCTGGTCCGATGATAGCTAATAAGCTGTCAACAGGCGCAGTATTACCTTCCTGAATTCCGATGTATAATAAAGTACCAGCATTGAAAGACTCAAACTCCATTGTCGCTTTGTCTGTTTCAATTTCTGCTAAAATATCGCCTTCAGCAACAGCATCACCTACTTTTTTCAACCATGTTGCAACTGTTCCTTCAGTCATAGTATCGCTCAAACGAGGCATAGTTACCACTACAACCCCTTTTGGTAATTCAGCTGCAGCTTTAGCAGGATCAGCAGTTTCTGTTTTTGCTTCAGCAGCAGGAGCATCTGCTTTTGGAGCTTCAGCAGCAGGAGCGTCACCACCAGCTAAAAGAGCAGAAATATCTTCCCCTTCGTTACCAATGATGGCTAATAATGAATCAACGGGAGCAGTTTCTCCAGCCTGAATTCCAATATGTAAAAGAGTTCCTTCGTTAAAAGATTCGAACTCCATAGTTGCTTTGTCTGTTTCAATTTCAGCAAGGATATCTCCTTCGCTAATTTTATCGCCTACTTTTTTTAACCAAGTCGCTACCGTTCCTTCCGTCATAGTATCGCTCAAGCGAGGCATTGTTACTTTTATAGCCATAATATAATGTTATAGTTTATGAGGTGTAAATGGATAGTCTTCTTGTGCGTATACTACATCGTATAATTGTTGTAAGTCTGGGTATGGAGATTCTTCAGCGAATTTCTGACACTCTTCAACCAAGTCTTTAACTCTTTGGTCAATTACATCGATTTCTTCTTGTGTAGCATATTTTTGATCCATAATTACATCAAGAACCTGAGTAATTGGGTCAATTTTTCTGTACTCTTCAACTTCTTCTTTAGAACGGTATAATTGAGCATCAGACATCGAATGCCCTCTGTAACGGTATGTTTTCATTTCAAGGAAAGTTGGTCCGTCTCCACGACGCGCTCTTTCGATAGCTTCGTGCATTGCTTCGGCAACTTTTACAGGATTCATTCCATCAACAGGTCCGCAAGGCATTTCATAGCCTAAACCTAATTTCCAGATGTCAGTGTGGTTTGCAGTTCTTTCTACAGAAGTTCCCATTGCGTAACCATTGTTTTCAACGATAAATACAACTGGTAATTTCCATAACATCGCCATGTTGAAAGCTTCGTGTAAAGAACCTTGTCTTGCAGCTCCGTCACCAAAATAGGTCATAGTTACACCACCAGTTTCAAAATATTTATCTGCGAAAGCTAAACCAGCTCCTACCGGAATTTGTCCACCAACGATTCCGTGACCTCCGTAAAAACGATGCTCTTTTGAGAAAATGTGCATAGAACCTCCCATACCTTTAGATGTTCCTGTTGCTTTTCCTAAAAGCTCGGCCATAACACGTCTTGGGTCAACTCCCATACCAATTGGCTGAACGTGATTTCTGTATGCAGTAATCATTTTGTCTTTAGTCAAATCCATAGCATGTAAAGCTCCGGCTAATACTGCTTCCTGACCATTGTAGAGGTGAAGAAATCCTCTGACTTTTTGTTGGATGTATAATGCTGCAAGTTTGTCTTCAAACTTTCTCCAAAGCAGCATGTCTTCATACCACTTTAAGTAAACCTCTTTTGTAACTTCTTTCATCTGAATTCTTTCTTTTGCTAAAGTTGTTTTTTTGTGTTATCAATATCACCTATAACGCAAAAATAGTTTCCTCCCACAAATTTGCGCCCGAAGGGTCGGGATGCAAAAATAAGACATTACATTTAAGAACTAAAATTTAAAAGCTGTTTTTTGGCTTTTTTACAAGAACTTTTTATCAAACATGAAAGGAAGCAGGTTTTTGAGGGATGCGGATTGATAAATTACACCAATTTCTCCCATAAAATAGATTTCTATAGGGGTGTCTTGTTTAATTTCATATTCTGCAATCGATTGACGGCACGAACCACAGGGCGGAATAGGAGCATGGGTCTGATTCAGATCTGATGCCGCTGTAATTGCCATTTTTAAAATTTTAGCTTCGGGATAAATACTTCCTGCATGAAAAATAGCTACTCGTTCTGCACATAATCCGGATGGATAGGCAGCATTTTCCTGATTTGATCCTAAAATAATTTTGCCGTTATCTAATAATAACGCTACACCAACTCTGAACTTAGAGTATGGAGCATAGGCTTTCTTTCGGATTTCAACAGCCTGAATCATTAAATCCTGAATGTCATTTGGTAATTCTTCTAAGGTGTCGAAAACCAAAAATGAGGTTGTTATATTTATTTCTTTCATTTGTTTTTAAGGGAAAAAAATCCAAATTCCTTTGTAGAATTTGGATTTGATATTCTTTTTATTTCTATTCTTATTAATACTCTTCGTATTTTTCTCCAAAATTAAAAGTTAATGAGAAACGAAGTGTGTTTTCTAACGGATTTTTAACTTTTGATGCTGAGAATAAGTAGGAAACATCTACTTTAACAATATTGTATTTAAAGCCTGCTCCTAATGAGAAAAATTTTACTGAACCTTTCTCTGGGCTTTGATGGAAGTATCCTGCGCGCATCGAAAAAGAATCCTGATAAGTGTATTCTCCCGAAAGGCTGTAAGTAATTTCTTTTAGCTCTTCACTAAAGCCACCCGGTGCATCACCAAATGATTTAAAAATTCCAGGTACCCAGCCGATAGAATTGTATTCGTTGTTGGCTTCCTGAATGCCATTGCTGGTTTCTCCCGGGTCAGTTGTATCGCCATCACCATTTAAATCTGTGGCAGTAGGAACAGGGATTTGCGGTGTTGGAACAAGTAATTTCGTAAATTCAAGGCCTACTGCTACTTTATTATAATCATCTAATATAAAATCAAAGCCTCCTCCTAATCTTAAATTGGCAGGAAGAAAGTTTGAGCCATTATCAGAATCACTTAAATCATAATTAATTTTTGGTCCCAGATTCTGAAAATTAAAACCGGCTCTCCATCTTCCGTTGAAATCTCTGTAGGCAACTTCTTCAGACTGATAAAATCCGGCAACGTCAAATGCAAATGATCTAGCCGCAGATAAACTTTGTCCTTCGGTTGTGATTCCTAAATTGGAGCTAATAAATCTTGCTCCAACAGCCATAGAGAACATTTCGCTTAATTTTAAGGAGTATGATCCATCAATGGCGTATTCTGATGGTTTAACCGTATTTGGCTGATCTGTTTGATTCTGTCTTAACTCAATATCACCTATACTAAAATAACGCACGCTTCCGGCAAAAGCACTTCGTTCATTGATTTTGTTGTAATAAGTTACCTGGCTTAATGAAATGTCATTTACCAAATCAGTTAAATAAGGAGTATAGCTTACAGAGAAACCTTGTTTATCAATAGAAAATGCATATTTTGCAGGATTCCATTGTTGGGAAAATACATCTGCAGATGTAGCAACTCCCTGATCGCCAAGTCCGGCTGCTCTTGCATCAGCTGCAACTTGTAAAAAAGGAACTCCGGTTGTAATTGGTCTTTCTTGTGCTTTGGCAAGTGATATGGTAATAAAATAAAATAATAATAAAGAGGATATTTTTTTCATTTATTTTAAATAAGGTGTTAGTTTATGTTGTTGGTTTTGCAAATATATATTATAGAATAACAAGTTTTTCATACTTTTCAGCTTTTTTGTTTGTTAAACTAGATTTGACAGTAAGTTTGTAAATGTAAACTCCTTTGCCTATTCTGTCTCCAAAATCATCTTTGCCGTCCCATGTAATTTCTCTTGATAAAAAACCTTCAGTGGTAATGATCTGATTTTTTGTCCAGACTACCTTTCCTGTTATTGTCATCACTTGTACCTGAACATCTAAAGGTTCATAAGGCTTGTTGTGGGAAAACCAAAACTGTGTGTAGGTAGAAAAAGGGTTAGGATAATTAAGAACGTGAGTCAGTGTAAGCGATTCATCGCCAACGACTATAAATTGTATTTCACTTGTTACCGGATTGTTGTAAACATCCCATGCAGTGAAACTTATAGTGTGTATTCCTGCGCTTAAATTACGCAATGGGAAGCGCAAATTTCCATTAGCGTAATCATCTAATTTTGTTTGATAGTAGTCATTTAAAATATAAGGATTGCTAACATCTCCATCTAAAATTGCTACTATATCGTGGCCGATTCCGCTTGCTGTATTAATTCCATTTTCGTCCTCAAGAAACGCTAAAAGAAAAGGGGAGTCATTTGTGATTCCTCCTGATACAAAAGTTTCATCGTTCATATATAACTTCACTTTTGGGCTAATATTGTCCTGAGGGGCATTTTCGTTAATTCCTCCAATTTTTATGAGGTCGTTATAGCCGGATTGGTTTTCTAAAACTTCATTTTTTTTGAATAAAAACTGATTCTGCCGTTATTAACAGGTATTCGAATATCTCTTGGAACTACAAAGCTAAATTCAAACTGGCCATTAGTCACAGAAGCATTTCCTCTAAAAATAGTTTCGCCTAATGTTTTAAATTGTATTGAGGGACTATAACCGTCATTATTTAGTGTGGTATTGGTAATTAGTTTATCGAAAATAGCAGTTGAAAGCTGTCCGTTATAATTGCTCAAGAGGTTGTTGTTTTCATCTGTAATTTCTCCTGATATTTTAATTTTAGCTAAAGATTTAAAGTCTTCAATTGTTCCCGAAACAGGGATATCATTTACTTTTGTTAAGTTAATTCGGGGTTTAGGAATTGCAAGCATTATTGCGGGATCGCCTAAATAAAAGATAACATTGCTGGATGAACTCGGGTTCTCATTTTTTGAAACCCGAAGCGCTTCTGCAATAGTTGTATATTGATTAGATCCGAAAGACAGCAGGTTTTTAGTTAGAACATCATTAAAATTTTCAGCATTATATTGTCCGATTGAACGTATAGTAGTTAGCATTGCTATAGCTCCTCCCTTGGGGTTCCAGAAAGTATATTCGCCGGCTGTAGGATGGGTTGGGTCATCAAAACGCGAAAACTCACAGGTTATGGTTATAAATAATGGGTATTTATATTGATTATTTAAGTTTTGTCCATCTGATTTTTCCCAAACTCTCTCACTGGATAAGCCATCTTCTCCTCCGTGACCTAAGTAATTAAAGACTAAAGCGCCTTTTTCAAAAGCATCAAAAAGATCTGTTTTTGCTTTTGGATATCTTGAGCCTCCTGCTGATGCCTCTTGAGTATAAGAATCCATAAGAATTTTTTCAACATTTAAGAATGGTTTTTCAGTGGCAATTTTATCAGCTAAAGTGTTTTGACGTGATTGCAGTGTAGCATCAGAAGCTTTGTCGGAATCGTCACTAATTAAAACAACATTGTTTCGCCAGTTTCCGTAAGATTTAATATTGTGGTATTCTATAACTTTATTAACCATTTCTTCTGCCTGTGCATTGTCTGAAACTAACATTCTGCCGGTTGCAATATCTATTCCTCCGTAAAAAGAAGTTATATTTCCTTCATTATCATCCATTAATCCGTAAAAATCATCAGACGCAAAACAAGATTCTCCAATTGTGTTACTATTTAAAGAATGATATATTGGTACAATATTGGTATTGTTGGAAATACGATTTTTATAATCAAATGAAGCGTCACCAAACAGGTTTACGTATTTTACTTTTTTATTAGATGAAGAGGCGTTTTGGTATACATACCTAATGCAATTCCTGATTGCTGCTATATCTTGTTTTCCTGAAGAAAACTCCTCATAGATGTTTTCAAGGGTGACAACTTTTACATTTAAATTGGAATAATTCCTATGAAAGTTCGCCAGTTTTTCAGCTTGAGAAAGTAAAAGCTTTGGGGTAATAATCAAATAATCAATATCCTGAAAATTATTTTGAGCATTTTTAAAAAGTGTTCCCTTTAAGTTTTGATTTGCAATTTTAGACTGGGTCTCTTTTAAAGGACTGTAATAATCTGATGGGTCAACTGCAATATATTTTCGAATTTCACCTAGAGAAGCTTTGAAACTTAAATTGTTTAAATTGATGTTTTCAATTTTTGATACATTATATAGGTCTGTAATGTCCCAAATTTGTGAAATGCCTGAAGCGTTCGAAATATTATAATTAACAATGCCGGTTGTTGAGCCAGCCTGGTCATATTGAAATTGGAATTGTTTGCTGTATCCTGTTAATTTTCTTTTTGCTGTTAAGTTAATATAATCAAGGTATCCTTTAGAGCCTGGTACTCCGTTGTTGTCGTAAATAAGTTTTATTTTTACGTTTTCAGATCCTGTAAAAGTAGTATTAGCAGGCAGGTTTCCTGTGTAAAATTTTGCATCAGAACTGTTGTTAATTTGGCTAAAAAATAGGTTTCCAATATTTTGTCCGTTGCCAGAAACAGTAAACGAAGTGCTGGTGAATGCTGCAGCTGCAGCTGCAATTTCTATTTTTATTGGCGAACCGGACTCAAAATTTGGAAAATTAAACTCAAACTCCTGTTCGTTTTTGATTTCAAAAGATTCTCCAAACCATTGACGTCCCGTGTGTGCAATATTAATTAAGTCTACTTCATGAAACTGATGGTCGTCGAATGTGGTTAATTCTAAAGTGCTGTTTCCGGAAGGCTGCATCATATTAAGAATTCTTTTTCCGTCGCCTCCCTGTGCAGTAATATAATAATATGACTTGGTGGCGTATAAGTTAATATTGGTTTTGCTTTCTGAACTCCAATTGTTGATTCCCTCAGCGTAAAAAAGAATATAGTCTTCATTATTGAAAATCCCGTCATTTTCACCAATGACCTGAATCGCATTTTCCGTTAAATCTTCAGGATAGTAACTGTTGTTAGATAATGGAAGCATTCTTCCTCCGTTTCCGTAGATTTTTATTTTTCGCGGATCACTTTTGCTTACATCAAAACCCAGGCTTTGTAAAAAAGACCTTGAGATTTTATACACACCTGATTTTTCTACATAAAAGCGGTACCAGTCTCCGGAGGATAAAACCGAATTTGAAATAACATTTGATTTCAAAGTCGAAGCAGAACTATTGTTTTTTGATGAATTGCTGTTTATTGAATAAGAAAATGATCTGATTCTTTTAAAGCTGCTTCCTTCCGATACAATTGGAGACAAAGAGATAAAACCTTGTTTTTGATCTCTTGAAATAGCTATTTGAAGTATTTCATTAGGTTGTTTGGGTATGTTTGCTAATGATAAATCGCCTAAATCATCAGCAGAAACAGTTTCATAAATAACATTCGTAATCTGAACTTCATTGCCGCTTGAATAATCCGAATATTTTGGACTAAACAATAATGTTATGGTTTTTTTTGTAATGTCAAATCTAAAATTATCACCTGAAAAGTAAGGTGTATTTATTTTTAATTCACCAAAACTCATTTCTTTTTTATTTTGCCAATCTATCGTGAGGCTCCCGTTTTTCTGGGAAAAAAGCAAAAAAGGTATAAGAAAAAGATGTAAAAGAAAGGCTTGTTTCATAGTGAAAGAAAACGAAATTAATTTAAAAATATTTTAATAAGTAAAAATATAGTATTTAATGTAATAGTAATAATAAAAAGTATATTTTTGCGTTTCGAAACTATAGGTTATTTTCTGGTAAAAAACAGCTAAATAAAATTATTAGAACAGATGTTGCTAATTAAATGTTAATTATTATATTGCAGCACCTAAATTTATCACCTAAGAATGAGTATGAAAGTAAACAAAATTGTAGCCTTGCAAGTAATGATGTCAATAGTATTGATGTTGGGCACGGCTAGTTGTAGCAAAAAATCAAGTTCTAGCCGCGGTTCAAGAGCAACAGGTTGGGATGTTGATAGTCAGAACGGAACAGCTGCTAGAAATGCAGGAAAAAAACAACAGGCAGGTCCTGGATTAGTTTTCGTTGAAGGAGGTACATTTACTATGGGTAAAGTACAGGATGATGTTATGCACGATTGGAATAACACTCCGACTCAACAACACGTTCAGTCGTTTTACATGGATGAAACGGAAGTTACGAATGGTATGTATTTAGAATACCTTGAATGGCTTAAAAAAGTTTTCCCACCTACAGAAGAAAGTTACAAAAACATCTACGCCGGTGCATCTCCTGATACTTTAGTTTGGAGAAATCGTTTAGGTTACAACGAAACGATGACAAATAACTATTTAAGACACCCAGCCTATGCTGACTATCCTGTAGTTGGTGTTAATTGGATTCAGGCAGTTGAATTTAGCAAATGGAGAACAGACCGTGTTAACGAAGCTGTTTTAGAAAAAGAAAGATATATTAAAAGAGGTGCTAAAACACAAGATGTTAGTGCTGAAAGTTTGTTCAATACGGAAGCATATCTTGCATCCCCATCTACTTCTTATGGAGGTAATGAAGAGATTGTTCTAAAGAAAAGCCCAAATGGCAGAAGACCTAAAAAAGGTAAAGATGGTACTGTAGAAGAGCAGAAAAATGTTTATGCACAGCGTTCATCAGGTATCATTTTGCCAGAATATAGACTTCCAACAGAAGCTGAATGGGAATATGCAGCTGCAGCTGATGTTGGACAGAGAGAATATAATATTTACAAAGGACAAAAGAAATATCCTTGGTCTGGAGATTATACTCGTTCTGCGAAACGTAAAAACAGAGGTGATCAATTGGCTAACTTTAAGCAAGGTAATGGTGATTATGGAGGAATTGCTGGATGGTCTGATGATGGTGCCGATATTACAAATAAAATAAAAAGCTATCCTGCTAATGATTTTGGATTATACGATATGGCAGGTAACGTAGCAGAATGGGTTGCTGACGTATACAGACCAATAATCGATAACGAAGCAAATGATTTTAACTATTACAGAGGAAATCAATATGCTAAAAATAAAATTGGTAAAGACGGTAAATTAGAAATTATTACAAAAGATAATATCAAATATACCACTTTAAGTAATGGTAAAGTAGTTGCTACAAATTTACCTGGAGAAATAGCTCAGGTTCCTGTTGATGAAAATGAAACGTATTTGAGACAGAATTTTAGTAAAAGTGATAACATAAATTATAGAGATGGAGATAAACAATCTTCAAGATACTATGATTTTGGAGACTCTGAGTCAGCTGATGATGCTAAAAAAGAAACAATGTATAATTCTCCAGTACATAATGTTACGACAGATAGTTTAGGTAACATGGTGAGAAAATATGATAACTCAAGTAAAAGAACAACTTTAATAAACGATAATGCAAGAGTTTATAAAGGTGGGTCATGGAGAGACAGAGCTTACTGGTTAGATCCTGCACAAAGAAGATATTTTCCTCAGGATATGGCTACTGACTACATCGGTTTTAGATGTGCGATGTCTAGAGTAGGTGCTAAAACTGAAAGAAGAAAATCACCAAGGAATTAAATTTTAAAAATTCCAATAAAAAAATCCAAATTCCAAAACTGACTTCAGTAAGGGATTTGGATTTTTTTATTGTTTTTTTCTATTTTTATAATATAAATAAATGCATACAAAATGAATATTAAAGAAATTCATGACTTATTTTTAAAATGTAAATCTCTTTCAATTGATACACGCAAAATTGAAAAAGACTCGATGTTTTTTGCTATCAAGGGAGAAAATTTTGATGCTAATACTTTTGCTCAGGAAGCTTTTGAACGAGGGGCTTTATTTGTAATAATTGATAATCCGTCTTATTTAATTGACGAAAGAACAATTCTGGTAAAAAATAGTTTAGAAACATTACAGGAGTTGGCAAAATTTCATAGACAATATTTAAAAATTCCGATTGTTGCATTAACCGGTAGCAATGGTAAAACAACAACAAAAGAATTAATAAATGTTGTTTTGGCACAGAAATATAGAACTAAGGCAACTGTTGGGAACTTAAATAACCATATTGGTGTTCCGTTAACATTATTGTCTTTTGACAGAGAAACCGAAATTGGAATTGTAGAAATGGGTGCTAATCATAAAAAAGAAATTGAGTTTTTATGTTCAATAGCCCAGCCTGATTATGGCTATATTACAAATTTTGGTAAAGCGCATTTAGAAGGTTTTGGAGGTGTCGAAGGTGTAATTGAAGGAAAAAGCGAGATGTATAAATACTTGCTTGAAAACGATAAATTGGCTTTTGTTAATTTAGATGATGCTATTCAGATTGAAAAATCTAAAAAAATTAAATCTTTTACATTTGGATTAAATAATAGTCATGCTGATATTAATATTATCTCAATAGAAGCAAATCCGTTTGTTTTGATTCATTATGATGATTTTTTTGTAAAATCTAATTTGATCGGTCTTTATAATGCTAACAATATTAATGCTGCCGTTGCTATTGGAAAACATTTCAAAGTTGAAAAAAATGATATTAAATCAGCAATTGAAAACTATACTCCAACCAATAATAGATCTCAGTTATTAAAAAAGGAATCATTTGAAATTATTCTGGATGCCTATAATGCTAACCCAAGCAGTATGGCTGTAGCAATAACTAATTTTTTACAATTAGATAATCCTGATAAGGTGATGATTTTGGGTGATATGTTTGAGCTTGGAACCGAAAGTATGCAAGAGCATAAAATTATTGTTGATTCTTTAGCAAAGGAGCAGAAATCTATTTGTTATTTGATTGGAAAATCGTTTTATGAAAATCGTATTTCTAAAGAAAATCTTTATTTTTTCGAAACCTTTGATAATTTTTCTGAATATTTAAAAATTAATAAACCCAAAGAATCAAGTATTATCCTGATTAAGGGATCACGTGGTATGGCATTAGAAAGAACTTTGGAATTTCTATAATATTTGGTCTTTTAATGATTCGATTAAGACCTTTAATTTGGATTTAAAGTGGAATTATGGTCTTAATTGAAACATTTAGAAAATTAGCTTTGTCTCTTCATAATGTTGCAGAAGAGCCTCATTTTGAAAAAACATCTTTTCGTATAAACAAAAAAATATTTGCAACTTTTGATGGAAAGAACAATACGGCTGTTTTAAAATTAAATGAAATTGATCAATCCGTTTTTTGTGCATCAAGTGAAATGATTTTTTATCCAGTTCCGAATAAATGGGGAAAACAAGGATGGACAATTGTAGAACTTTCAAAGGTAAGACCTGAAATGTTTGAAGATGCTTTAATACGTTCGTATGAAAATGTCGCTTCAAAAAAAAAATAACAATCTATCTCACAATAGTCCTGAAAGTCAAATTTACTCTAGGTTTTTGAGTTGTTTTTGTTGGAGGAAGACGATGTAACCAATGCGTTTGAGTTTCATCTTTCATAACCAATAAACTTCCGTGTTCCAAAATCATTGAAACCGTTTCTTTTGTCTCTTTATGTTTGAAAGCAAATTTGCGTTCGGCACCAAAACTTACTGATCCAATTGCACCATTTTTCTTCAAATCTTTTTCAGCGTCGCTGTGCCACGCCATTCCTTCTTCGCCTGAATGATATAAATTCAGCAGACAAGAATTAAAAGTTTCACCTGTTTTTTCTTCAATGATTTTCTTTAATTCTGAAAGTTCTGGCGTCCAAGGCAATGCTTTTTTGGTTGTATTCGAATATGTATATTCAAATTCCTGATCGCCGTACCAAGCTACTTTTCGTTTGGTTAAAATTAATTTTCCAAAGATGATGGCTTCGTCATTTTTCCATTCGATTGTATTCAATAAAATATCACGGTAGAAATCGGCTTCTTGTCTGGAGAAGCATTTTCCATAATAATTCACCGTTCCCTCTTTTGGAAGCAGATTAGTGGTTTCGTTTATTTCAGGATTAAATAAGTCCATTTTTCCATTTTTGATATTCCAATTTCATACAATGTCCGCAAGGTCTGAAACCATTTTCTCTGGCTTCATTTTCAGATAAAAAGAAAACACGATTTTCACTTTTCATTCTTTTCACGAAGAACATTTTAGCATTCCGTAGATTTTTAATTTTTGGTTTCCACCGAAACAAATTTCGCCTTTTTTAAATTTATTTCGAAGATCAGAATCTGAAACTTTATTGTGTTGAAGCATATTAATTAAAAATAATTTCTCGCAAAGTCGCTAAGTCTTTTTCTTTATTCGAAAACAAAGAAAAGAACACTTAAAACGCAAAGTTAGGTTATTGCTTTTTTTGGAGACTTCGCGGCTTTGCGAGAGATAAAATTATGAAAGAGCATCATGAAAAATAATTCCCAACGTATGGCGTTCGCCAGAATGAACTTCGCTT
Organism: Flavobacterium gyeonganense; assembly: GCF_029625295.1. Lineage (NCBI taxonomy): Bacteria > Pseudomonadati > Bacteroidota > Flavobacteriia > Flavobacteriales > Flavobacteriaceae > Flavobacterium > Flavobacterium gyeonganense. The sequence continues at coordinate 2,764,717 of NZ_CP121112.1, forward strand.
ACACCATGTTTCATATTGACACGATAATAGCCTTTTGTGCCTTTTACAGGTCTGAAATTGGTTGTGAAAACTAAAACATCTCCTTTTTTTGGTTTTAAAACAATGGCTTTCGATTGTGCTCTTGGCGTTTGTTGCATTAAAACAAATTCTCCTCCAGTAAAATCTTCATCAGGCTCATTTAAAAGAAGTACAATTTGAATTGGAAAATAAACATCTCCATATAAATCCTGATGCAAAGTATTGAATCCGCTTTTGCCATATTTTAAAATTAAAACAGTTGCTTTCAGTTGGTTATTATCATGACATTGTTTTAGTAACTCTGCGTGAGTTTTTGGAAAAACAGTATCTATATTCAAAGATTTCATCCATGTATTGGCAATTGGAGCCAGTTTTGGATAAGTCGAAGAACGAAGATTCTGAATTAAATCAGGCAATGGATAATTGAAATATTTATATTCGCCCAGACCAAATCGAGGACGTTCCATTACAACTGTTTTCCGATATAAATTTGGATTGTCATAATCGAATTTTAAGTGTTCACATTGTTTATGGTTAAGCACATTTGGAATAATGGCAAAACCATTTTGGTGCATAGATTCGGTAATGCTTTCCCAATTTTGAGAAGCAATTTTTGATTGTATATTTTGCATGAGTAAGTTTTAGATATGTAAATTCACAATGATGATCAGTCATTGGAATTTGGAGTTTTATTTTTTTTGAATTTTTAAAGATTCACCTGTGCTCCTTCCCAACCAATTATGGCTGTTTTTCGGGTATTTCCCCACATGTAATCGCCAAAAGTTCCAGAACATTGAATAACGCGGTGACACGGAATTAAAAACGCAACTGGATTACTCCCAATAGCTGTTCCAACGGCGCGAGATGCATTTGGTTTTTGAATTTGATGTGCAATAGATCCATACGTAGAAAGTTGTCCCATTGGAATTTTAAGCAAAGCTTCCCAAACTTTCAATTGAAAATCAGTTCCTTTTAAATGCAGTTTGATTTCGGATAATTTACTCCAGTCGTTTTGGAAAATAAATAAGGCATTTTGTTGTGCTAAATCAAGTTTTTTTGAAAATTTAGCATTCGGGAATTTATCCCTTAAAACGATAAATCCAGTTGTTTCATCTTCGGCGAAAGCCATAAAACATATCCCTTTAGAAGTTGAGGCGACAATAATATTTCCAAACGGACTTTCGGAAAAACTGTGATTGATTTCCAGATTTTTACCTCCGTTTTTATATTCCGCTGGTGTCATTCCTTCAATATTTACAAATAAATCATGAAGCCGGCTGGTGCCTGAAAGTCCAGTCTCGTAAGCAGTTTCAGAAATAGTTGCCTGATTTTCTTTCAGTAATTTTTTGGCGTGTTCGATGCTTGTATACTGCAAAAACTTCTTCGGACTCGTTCCTGCCCATTCGCTGAAAAGCCGTTGAAAGTGAAAAGGGCTTAAATGTACTTTTTCCGCGACTTCATCTAGATTGGGCTGATCTTTAAAATTGGCCTTGATGTATTCTATAGCTTCTGCGATACGATTGTAATTGATGGTTTCCTGTGTGTTCATCTTCATTCAATTTTATAATACAAATATCGATTGGTCTTAGAAGCTACAAAATCCGAAACTTGCTTTATTTTTTAAACGTTAAGATTTATACAAAGTTCGAAGGTCTTTTCTGCTTGCAAAGTCGAGATCTTTACAAAGATTTATAAAACTTAATTAACCTCCTGAGCCAGAAAGTTAATCAAATTACGCTTTAAACCGATTGTTATTTCAAATCATTTTTTGCGGTTGATATGCTTATCAATTTATAACCATTTCCGGTTCTTAAAAATTCAAAATGATCTTGTTTGAAATCGGCTTTATTTTTTGGATTGATTATAACATCCATAGTAGGATACATCCAGTCTTTTGATTCGTTGCAATTATTAAAATAAATTTCATATTCACTCGATTCAAAAATAAATTGATTTAATCCGTCAGTAGATACAAAATAATTGGTTTTTGGATTTTTAAGTTCTTCTAATTTTAATTTTAAATAAGTAAAATTCTGATTGATAAACTTAGTTTTCGATTCGCTGATCCAGCCATCAGGTTCTTTCCAATACGTAATTTTATCAAAAGAATGTTTTTCTAAATTGGTTTTCGATAAATCAGAAAGTAAAGTGTTCTTCAGCCAATATTTAAATTCTTTGTCATAATTAATAAATGAATAATATTGCCCGTCAACTCCAAGAAAATTGTCTCTGGTTTCGTTCTTAGTGGGTTCTTTTGATTTTTTTAAAGAATAAAAATTCAAATCGTCATTGAATGAGAAATTTTCAATAAGGACTTTGTTGTTGATATCGATTAAAAATTCTTTTCCGCCTTTCCAGAAGAAATGTTCACCGTCTTGTTCTTTAACAGCATCTTTTAAAGCAATGATCATTCCATTCCTGGCTTTGGTTAGATTGCTATAATCAGCAGGAATTACAATTTTCCCTTCGCCATCGAATATCCCCATTTTGTCGGTTTTGGGGTCTCTAAAACGAATATAACCTTCATTTTCGCAATCTGGACTATTGTCAAATACATATAAGCTGTCGCGACCAACTATTTTCCCGGTTTTGGTTAAATAATAACTTTTCCAGCCGTTGTTAAATTCCTCGGTAACGGCAATTATGTTTTCAAATTTACGGGCAGTTGTAAAACCTGTAAATTTTGGTTCTATTTTGATTAATCCGTTTTTGTCTTTAAAACCAATAAGGGTTGTGTCTTTATTTGGAAATGAAGTCCAGACATTACTATTTTGGGAATATGAAGACGAATTTAGAATAATGAATGTTAGAAGGATAATAGTCTTTTTCATGAAAATATTTTTATCTGAGATGAATCTTTAATTCATTGCTTTTTGCTTCATCAAAACAATCGGAACAAAGCATTTTAAAGTCGGCCAGGGTTTGAAATGCATCTGTCCATTCCTCGCCATTATTGAGAAGGTATTGTTCGCATGAAGTACACCAGGCAATTTGTGGAAGATCTCCCTCGGCTTCTGAATAGTAAAAACCGACTTTTTCTTTGTGGTCTATTGCCATTGCAATATGAATACAGGAAAAAGCCATTTCTCTTGAACCGTGAATGTCACATATAATTTCTTCGATCATTTTTATGAGTTTATATTTCAAATTTAAATTTATAAAATAAAAAACATGTAAATGTCTTGTTAAATTAAGTTATTTATGGCATAAGTGAGCGTGAGGGATAGGAGCAGGCTACTGAAGTAGCGCGGATAGCCCGACAGTATTTAAGAAAAGGCCTAATGAGCGCAAAGTATATTTGGGGCTTTTTTTAAATGGTGGCACGCCCTAATAAAAAACCCTCACATTTCTGTAAGGGTTCTATCTTTAATTTTTAGTACTAAAACGTAATACTAATATCTGTAATATTCCGGTTTAAACGGACCTTTAACGTCAACACCAATATAAGCAGCCTGATCTTCACGTAAAGTTTCCAATTCAACACCTAATTTAGCTAAGTGTAAAGCAGCCACTTTTTCATCTAAATGTTTTGGTAACATGTAAACTTCATTTTTGTAAGCTGCACTGTTATTCCATAATTCGATTTGAGCTAAAGTCTGGTTTGTAAATGAGTTACTCATTACAAAGCTTGGGTGACCTGTAGCACAACCAAGGTTTACTAAACGACCTTCTGCTAAGATGATGATATCTTTTCCAGCGATAGTATATTTGTCAACCTGAGGTTTAATTTCGATTTTAGAAGCACCGTGATTTTTGTTTAACCATGCCATGTCAATTTCGTTATCAAAGTGTCCGATGTTACAAACGACAGTTTTGTCTTTCATTTTTTCAAAATGACTTCCAACAACGATATCTTTATTTCCTGTAGTTGTAATGATGATGTCAGCATTAGCAATTACAGTATCTAATTTTTTAACTTCGTAACCGTCCATTGCAGCTTGCAAAGCACAAATTGGATCGATTTCAGTAACAGTTACAATAGATCCAGCACCTCTAAAAGAAGCTGCAGTTCCTTTTCCTACGTCACCGTATCCGCAAACAATTACTCTTTTTCCAGCCAACATTAAGTCAGTTGCACGACGAATAGCATCTACAGCAGATTCTTTACATCCGTATTTGTTATCAAATTTAGATTTAGTAACAGAATCGTTAATGTTGATTGCAGGCATTGGTAAAGTTCCGGCTTTTACTCTTTCGTAAAGTCTGTGAACACCAGTTGTAGTTTCTTCAGAAAGACCTTTGATTCCAGGAACTAATTCCGGGTAACGATCGATAACCATGTTAGTTAAATCTCCACCGTCATCTAAGATCATGTTCAATGGTTTTCTGTCTTCACCAAAGAATAAAGTCTGCTCAATACACCAGTCAAATTCTTCTTCATTTAAACCTTTCCAGGCATAAACAGAAATTCCTGCAGCAGCAATTGCTGCAGCAGCCTGATCCTGAGTAGAGAAAATGTTACAAGAAGACCAGGTAACTTCTGCACCAAGAGCGATTAAAGTTTCGATTAATACTGCCGTTTGAATCGTCATGTGTAAACATCCAGCGATACGAGCTCCTTTAAGAGGCTGCTCATCTTTATATTCAGCACGAAGCGCCATTAAACCTGGCATTTCAGCTTCAGCTAGTTCAATTTCTTTTTCTTCCCCAGGCAGCCAGAGAAATGTCTTTTACTTTGAAAGCCACATACGGCGTAGTTGTAGTACTCATTTATATTATATTTGTATATGTATAATTTTTTGCAAATTTACATAATAGCTTTTGAATTTTGCTACTTTCTATCAGATTTATGAAATGTTTAATTTATTAATCTTTAGAATGTTAGAAATAATGGCTTTTAGAAGCTAATCCTGCTGTCCGCTCTATCTTTTATGTTGAACCCCACCATAAAAGGATGCCGCTCCCATCAGGGCTAGAAACCAACAATGTTAAATTACAAATTCAGTTTTCAGACAAAGTGAATAATTAATAATTCACCATTCATAATTTATAATTAAAAAAGAAATGCCTTTATTTAAGACCATACAATGCAATGAAAACACCCGAATTTTAATTTGGGAAATCACCGAATCTTTTGATGAATTGTACAGCAGGGTAACCTTAAAAGAAAAAACGCAAAAAAGACTGGACGGAATGAAATCTGAAATGCATCAGCGTGCTTTTTTGAGTGTTCGTATGCTGATTCAGGAAATGGGTTTCACAGATAAAGACCTGCATTATGACGAATTCGGGAAACCTTATTTTGATTGTCATAATTATATATCAATCACACATTCATACCATTTTGCAGCCATAATAATCAGTGATCAGACGGTTGGAATCGATATGGAATTGCAGCGTGAAAAAATTCAGAGAATTGCCGATAAATTTACGGATTACGAATGTGATTATTTAAATCCTGGTCTTACAGAACAATATGTGAAGAAACTAACGGTAATCTGGGGAGCAAAAGAAGCTATTTTTAAAATCAGAAACGAAAAAGGGATCAGTTTTAAAGATCATATTTTAGTAGAGGATTTTTCTTTAGACGAACCCCAAACCAGCGCAAGTCTTCATTTTGATGAGTTAATAAAAGATTTTGATGTGCATTACAAGGAAATTCAATCCGATAATTTTGAAGGTAAATTTACTTTGGTTTATGCTTTTGAAAAGTAAATATAAATTTAAATTTCGTTACCTTATTTCCGGTTTTCAAACATACTCATAAATAAAAAAGTACTCATTTTCCTAGCACGTCTTTTCAGCGTATCTGCATTTTCGCCTTCAAAGTAGTCATCAATGGTCTGAAACCAGTGATTCAGCCAGATTCCGAATTCATTTGAAGTAATTTTACCATCAAAATGTGCATCAACTTCATTGTGAACCGTCAGCGGATTCCCGTTGTATTTTTTTACGCCAAATAAATTCATCTCCCAAAAATCAGTCAGTTTTTCCAGATGCGCATCCCAGTCTTTTATAATAGTATTAAAATAAAAGCCGATTTCGTGATCGGCTCTTATTTTAGTATAAAATTGATGGACTAAAAAAGATACATCAGCTCTATTTTCTATTTGCTTTTTCACAGAAAAATAGTGTTTAAAAGAATAAATACTACACTTAAAATTGAACTCAGAATTAAAAGATTAAAAACCACTTTGTGTTTCATTTGTGCCAAAATTGAAGTGTTGACAAAGATACAGGCTAAAACAATAATTGCCAGTTGAATCATTTGTAGAACTGAAGTTCCGTTAGCCAAAACATACATGGCTGCAGCGCCTCCTAAACAGCTTTGACCAATTACAGCCATTGCAGCTGATCCCATGTAATTTTTATTGAAAATGTCGAATGTTGTTTGATATAGTGTCATGATATTCAGATTTTTATAGGACAAAGATACGCCCACTATACCGCTGTGTTTTATGATTTAAATCATAAAACAGGAACTATTTTATCTGTATACTTTTCGGTTTATAATCTTTAGTTCGCCTTTTTTCTCCAGGGCTTTTATGGCTCTGATTACGGTTTCTACTCGCAAACCGGTCAAATCCCCAATTTGTTGTCTTGTAAAATTAATAAGATGACCGTTTTTGTCTTTTTGAAAATTAAAGTAGGCAATTCCGTGATCGATTAATTTCAGAACCCTGTGTTCCGGTTCCTGTGTCGAGATTTCAGCAGCCACAACGGATTTATAATAAAGACGCTGTGCCAGGTTTTGAATTATTTGAATGCTGATTTTTGGGTTTTCTTCCAGCAGTTTCATGAAGTTTGCTTTTGGAAGAAGAATAATTTCACTGTTTTCAACTGCAATAGCATTAGCAGGATATTTTTGATTCAGAAATAATGGTGGTTCGCCAAAAGATTGTTCCTTATAAAATATTCCCTGAATAAACTCTCGTCCGTCGTCATTATAATTGCTCATTTTTACTTCTCCTGAAAGAATCTGAAAGTAGTTTGAAGGAAAAATCCCTTCTTCAAAAATAATCTCATTTTTATCGAAAGATTTCTTTACAGCACCATATTTTTCTAATAATTCAAGGGAAATCATAGTGTTTGTTCTTTGGTTGTTGAGATCAGTTATACAAATATAATGCATTCAAAGTAGTTCTTATACTTGAAAACTTTTACTTTTACAGCCGTTATGCAGCAAAAAACATTAAATATACACCAGGAAATTTTAGACGCTAAAAGTAGAGGTCAGAAACTGCTTGCCATACTTTTGGATCCTGATAAAATTTTTTTGGAAAATGTAGATAAACTAATTTTAAAGATCAATCAATCTCCTGCAACCCATATTTTTGTAGGTGGAAGTATTGTTCAGGCAACTATTTTAGAAGAATTAATTGCGCAGCTAAAACAAAAAACAAACTTACCCGTTGTTATATTTCCGGGTGATCCTTCACAGATTTCACCTCAGGCAGATGCTATTTTGTTTCTTTCATTATTATCTGGACGAAATCCGGATTATTTGATAGAATATCAGGTTCAGGCAGCACCGATTCTAAAAAAAACGAATCTGGAAGTGATTTCGACAGGTTATATTCTAATCGAAAGCGGAAATGAAACTGCTGTTGCGCGTATCAGTAAAACAAAGCCTCTTAATCGTGAAAATTTTGATTTGGTTCTTGCTACTGCTCAGGCGGGAGAGATGCTGGGAAACAAATTAATGTATTTAGAAGCCGGAAGTGGTGCTAAAAATCCAGTACCTCTGAAAATGATTGAGCTGATTGCTCAGAATATTGAAATCCCCATGATTGTCGGAGGAGGAATTACAGATTTAAAGGGAATTCAAAATGCTTATAAGGCCGGAGCCGATTTAGTAGTAATTGGGACTGCTTTTGAAAATGACACTCATTTTTTTGAGCAAAAACAAATCAAAGAACGACACAATGATTGATTTTTTTTTAGACAGCTATAAAAATACTCCTCTTTGGCATATCGCTTTAGAGTTTTTAGTATTTGTTTGTGGGATACTAAGCGTCTGGTTTGCAAAAAAAGAAAATATCTGGGTGTATCCAACAGGTTTGGTCGCAACTGTAATATCAGTATATCTTTTGTATGTTGCTGGTTATGTAGGAGATATGATTATTAATGGTTATTTTTCGGTTATGAGTATCTACGGTTGGTATGTTTGGGCGAAAGGGGGAACTATTGATGATAATTTACCTATTACAAGAACAAATTCCAATGAAAAAATAACAGGAATTTTATTGTTTATTGTTACGTTTTTCGTAGTTTTCGGGATTTATAAATATTTTGATTATACTATCAATCCGGATAATTATATTGACATGATTTCATCAGGGATATTTTTTGCAGGAATGTGGTACATGGCAAGAAAAAAATCGAAAACTGGACACTTTGGATTATAGGTGATATTATTGTTGTACCGCTTTATGCTTATCGCGGTTTAGGAATGTTGTCACTTCAGTATTTAATTTTTACAATTTTGGCAATTTCAGCTTATATAGAATGGAGAAAGATCTTAGACAGCAAAAAACAAACATTATAAAAATTGCCTTATTCGGACCTGAAAGTACAGGTAAGACAACATTGGCAAAACAGCTTGCAGAATATTACGAAACCGAGTGGGTTCCGGAGTTTGCACGGGATTATCTGCAGCAAAAATGGGAAGAAGATAAGCAGTTATGTACTGAGGAAGACATGATGCCGATTGCTTATGGGCAAGTTACATTAGAAAATGAAAAACTGGACAACGCTAAACAATACTTGTTTTGCGATACTAATTTAATGGTGACCAAAGTTTTTTCTGAAGTATATTATGGTTTTTGTAACCCAAATTTAAATGAAGCAGCTTTAGCCCATGAATATGATTTGTTTTTCCTGACTGATATTGATGTCCCATGGGAAAAAGATGATATCCGCGATAATCCAAATAAAAGAGAAACTGTTTTCTCTGTTTTTAAACAAGCTTTAATAGATAATAATAAGCCATTTATTACAATTTCAGGCGATAAGGAAAGCCGTTTGGAAAAAGCTACTGCTATTGTTGATAACCTCACTATTGCTAAAAGAAAAGGCTTTACGTCAGCAGACTTTGTAGAAATCTACAATCACGGAATTCCTTTTGAGAATATACTGAAACAGCTTAAAATCTTTAAAAAAGGAATTTCTAAATGTAACTTAATAAGTCCGGCAACTGTCAATAACGGAATTTTAAGTTTAACAACTCATGATTTCGAAGAAAAAGCTGCCTTTTTTGATGCGAACAAAGGATGTTTTAAAATATGTAAATTTATTCCGGCGTCTGGTGCGGCAACCAGAATGTTTAAGTTTTTGATCGCTTTTTTAAATAATTATGATATTGAAAAAGAGACAATCAATTCTTATATTAATAGAAATAAAGATAATGATTTGTCGATTTTTATTGTAGGGATGGATAAATTCCCTTTTTTTAAAGCGGTATATAAAAAACTGAAAGAAATATATCCTGACTTTGATAGTTTAGAAAGGGATTATAAAAATTATTACTTTATAAAAGTATTGCTATCTCCGGAATACTTTGATTTTGCTAATAAACCAAAAGCAGTTTTGCCTTTTCATAAATATAAAACTCATATTGCAACTCCGATAGAAGAACATCTGAACGAATGTGTGCACTATGCTGAGACAAATAAAACTTCGAATTTGCATTTCACAGTTTCAGAAGTACATCAGCAATTGTTTGAAAAAGCAATTGAAGAAGTCAAAGAAAAAGTCGAATCAGAAACGGGGACACAAATCAATATTAGTTTCTCCTATCAAAATAAGCAAACAGATTCTATCGCAGTCGATGTTAAAGATAATGTTTTCAGGAGCCAGAAAGGATCTTTTATTTTCAGGCCCGGAGGACACGGAGCATTGATTCAAAATTTGAATAATATTGATGCCGACATTATTTTTATAAAGAATATTGATAATGTAATTCAAAATAATATTAAGAAGACTACTTTGTACAAAAAGGGATTAGCGGGAATTTTAATAGAAGCACAGCAAAAAGTTTTCGGTTATTTGAATGCTATAGAAAAGGGTGAAATTAAAGAAGAGGATGTAGAGGAAATAGTAAAGTTTTTAATGCAAAAGCTTAATATAGAAATGGCGCGCGATTTCAATAAATTTACTTTTGAAAACAAAATCAATAAAATAAAAGAATTGCTCGACAGACCAATCCGCGTTTGTGGAATGGTTAAAAATGAAGGTGAGGCAGGAGGGGGGCCTTTCTGGATTCGAAACGAAAAAGGGGAAATTTCACTGCAGATTGTAGAAAGCTCACAAGTCGATCTAACCAGTAAAAAACAAAAGTCAATTTTAGAAAGTTCGACACATTTTAATCCGGTTGATTTGGTTTGTGGAACCAAAAACTATAAAGGAGAATCCTTTAATCTGGAAGAATTTGTAGATCATAATACTGGATTCATTGTTGAGAAAAGCGCTGAAGGTAAAATTGTTAAAAATTATGAATTACCGGGATTATGGAATGGTGGAATGTCAAACTGGCTAACCATTTTTGTTGCAGTGCCATTAATAACATTTAATCCGGTAAAAACCGTAAATGATTTGTTAAAACCAGCACATCAGCCTCACAAATAATGGATATTGAAAAAATTATATCAGAGTTAAGTTTTAGAGCAGTAAGAAGCAGTGGTGCAGGAGGGCAAAACGTAAATAAAGTATCTTCAAAAGTGGTGCTTGCTTTCGATTTAAATGCTTCTCAGGCTTTATCCGATGAAGAAAAAACACTCTTAAAAGAAAATATACCGACAAGATTAACTTCTGAAAATATTCTGATTTTAAATTGTGATGAAGACAGAAGCCAGCTTAAAAATAAGGATATTGTTATAAAGCGGTTTCTGGAAATTATTAAAAAAGGATTATTTGTACCGAAAGTTAGAAAAGCTACAAAAGTTCCGAAATCGGTAATAAAGAAAAGAATTAAAGAAAAGAAGAATATTTCTGAATTGAAGCAATCCCGTAAGAAACCCAATTTAGAATAATTTTCAATTTTTAAAACTCCAAATTCCAAATCAACTTTATTGCGATTGTTTTGTAATTTGTAATTTTAAAAGGAATTTCTTTTTTGGAATTTTAATTATTTTAACATTACCTTTGCACTGTCTCAAAGGGGTGCTCTAAATAACGAGCTGAGATCATACCCAAAGAACCTGAGCGAGTAATGTTGCTAAGGGAAAAAACGACGATTATTTAGCAAAGCTATATTTTGTCGGGAAACAAATTTATTAATTTAACAAAAGAATAATTCCCCCTTTTATTCGTAATTCTTTACGGATGAAAACTCTTTTTTCATGCACTAAGGTGCTAAGTTGCAAAGGTTCTAAAATGAACCAAAAGTCTATTTTTTTTACTTTTTCTTCTATTTTCTTTACTCTATTCTCTTTTTCACAGCAACAGGATTCAACCAAAGTAAATCAGTTAGATAATGTATTGGTTTCTGCTGTACGTGTTACAACAAAAACGCCCGTAAGTTTTAGTAATCTGGACAAAAAAGACATCAAGACCAGGAATTTAGGTCAGGATATTCCAATATTAATGAATTATCTGCCATCAGTTGTAACTACTTCTGATGCCGGAAACGGAATGGGATATACTGGAATCCGTGTGCGTGGAAGTGATGCTACAAGAGTAAACATAACCATAAACGGAATTCCGTATAATGATGCTGAAAGCCAGGGAACATTCTGGGTAAATATGCCGGATTTTGCTTCTTCAGTAGAAAGTTTGCAATTGCAGCGCGGTGTTGGAACATCAACGAATGGTTCGGGAGCATTCGGCGCGAGTTTAAATATGCTGACTGATAATTATGCAACAAAAGCAAATGGAGAAATCTCAAATTCCTTTGGTAGTTTCAATTCGCATAAACATACCGTAAAATTCAGTACAGGTTTGTTAAATGATCATTTTGAATTGGCAGGGCGTCTATCTACAATTAAATCTGATGGGTATGTTGACAGAGCCAGTTCTGATTTGAAGTCCTATTTTTTACAGGGAACGTATGTGGGAAAAACAACTTTGATTAAAGCCTTGGTTTTTGGCGGAACAGAAAAAACATACCAGTCCTGGAATGGTGTGGACGCTGAAACTTTACATAAAAACCGAAGATATAATTCTGCAGGAGCATACAAAGATGAAGCTGGTAATGATCGTTTTTATGATAATGAAACAGATAATTATAATCAGGATCATTATCAACTGCATTGGAGCGAATCGTTTACCGATAAGTGGAGTACCAATTTAGCGTTTCATTACACCAAAGGAAAAGGCTATTACGAAAATTATAAGGAAGATGCCACTATGGGCGATTATGGTTTAATACCAGTCGGAACCGTAACAACTACAGATTTAATACGTCAAAAATGGCTAGATAATGATTTTTACGGGGCAACATTTTCATTAAAATATAAAGATGAAAAACTGGATGTTATTTTAGGAGAGGGCTGGAATAAATATGAAGGGAGCCATTTCGGAAAAGTAATCTGGGCAAGATATGCATCACAATCAGAGTTGGGAGATCACTATTACGATGATTTTTCGACAAAAGTTGACGGGAATATTTTTTTGAAAGCCAATTATCAATTATTTGAAAAGTTGAGTTTATACGGTGACTTTCAATACAGAACAGTTCAATATAAAGCCAATAGCTGGGAAACAGGTCTGGTAGATGATAATTTTAGTTTCCTTAACCCAAAAGCGGGTTTAAATTTTGAAATCAATCAAAAAAATACGCTGTATTTCTCCTATGCCAGAGCCAATCGTGAGCCCAACAGAACTGATTATGAAGGGGGAAATGTAAAACCTGAAAAATTAAATGATTTTGAGTTAGGATGGAGATTTAATTCAGAGAACTTTCAGTTAAATACCAATTTATATTTTATGGGTTATAAGGACCAGTTGGTCTTGACGGGCGAATTGAATGATGTTGGTTCGCCAATCCGTGCTAATAGTGGAGATAGTTATAGGGCAGGTGTTGAGATAGATGCAACGGTTAAACTTTCAGATAAATGGTTTTTACAGCCTAATATTACTTTGAGCCAAAACAAAAACAAAGATTTTTATTTTAAAAGGGATGGCATTTTAGAAAATCTGGGTGAAACCAATATTGCCTTTTCTCCTGACATTATAGCAGCGAATCGTTTGACATTTATGCCGGTTAAAAATTTGCAGCTGTCTTTACTTTCAAAATATGTAGGCCAACAATATATGGGAAATATTGATTCAGATCTTTCTAAACTGGACAGTTATTTTGTAAATGATTTTAATGCATCGTTTGAATTCAAAACGAATAAAGTTTTCAAATCTATAATGATTTCGGCTTTAGTCAATAATATTTTTAATTTAAAGTACGAAAGTAATGGATTTTTCTACACTTTTGACGATGATTATTCTAACCCACCAGCTATTAAGACTGTTGAAGGTGTGGGTTATTATCCTCAGGCAGGAACTAATTTCTTAGCCGGGCTGACATTGAAATTCTAAGACAAAATCAAAAAAAACAAAACCTGAAAGTTTTAAATTTTTAGGTTTTGTTTTTATAAATGTTTTTGGTATTAGTTGTAAACGTGAATCACAGTTCCACTTACTTCAACCCGATATTGTTTTAGCGGATATTCTTTTTTTCCCAAACCTGTAAATAAGCTATATTCTGCCTCATCGCAAGAACAAACGGCATTAATACCGTTAATAGTCATAGCGGTACATGAAGTTAATGCCTGATTAGGACAGGCTGCATCAAATGCATTATAGCCACTTCCGGTATTAAAAATAATGACCCCCTTTGCGCCTTGATTAGATATTATAATTCCGTTACTCATATATTTAAGATTAGAATAGAGCGCAAAACTCATATCTATAGTGAAATTAACACTATAATTAGGAATATAAGGATTTTTATTATTTATATCATTGTCACTACACGAAAAAAGCAGAGAAATAAACAGTATTAAAAGCCAGATCTTTTTCATTGTTTTAAAAGGGGATTAGTGAAACAAAAATAATTTATTTGCTTTTGAATTCTATATGATTAACATATAATTATGTACTATAAAAAATAATGCTATATTTGTAATAAGAAAATCCCGTCGCGATGGGATTTTTTGTATTTATATAAACGATGAAGTTATGAGTAAAGTATCTTATTACACCGCAGACGGGTTAAAAAAATTAAAAGATGAACTGGAGCATTTAAAAAGTGTAATGCGTCCAAAGGCATCTCAGGATATAGCAGAAGCAAGAGATAAAGGTGATTTGTCTGAAAACGCCGAATATGATGCTGCAAAAGAAGCGCAGGGTTTATTAGAAATGAGAATTGCCAAACTTGAAGAAGTTTACGCAAATGCAAGATTAATTGATGAATCTCAATTGGATGTTTCTAAAGTTTTGGTTCTTTCGAGTGTGAAAATTAAAAACCAAAGCAACGGAATGGAAATGAAATATACACTTGTTGCTGAAAGTGAAGCAGATTTAAAAACCGGAAAAATTTCGGTAACTTCTCCTATTGGAAAAGGACTTTTGGGAAAATCAGTTGGCGAAGTAGCAGAAATAACAGTGCCAAACGGTGTTTTGAAATTTGAAATCCTTGAAATTTCAAGAGACTAAGTCATTGTGAGGAACGAAGTAATTTCACTATCAATAAAAAAATAAACAATGGCATCAATATTTACCAAAATAGTAAACGGAGAAATTCCGGCATACAAAATTGCAGAAGACGATAATTTTTTAGCTTTTTTAGATGTAAATCCAAATGCTAAAGGACACACACTTTGTATTCCGAAGCAGGAAATAGATAAAATTTTTGATATTGAAGATGAGATGTATTTAGGTCTGCTGAAATTTTCTAAGAAGATTGCAATTGCTTTAGAAAAAACCGTTCCCTGCAAAAGAGTCGGTTTGGCAGTTGTTGGATTAGAAGTTCCTCACGCTCACGTACATCTGATCCCGTTAAACGAAATGGATGAAATGCGCTTTATCAACAAAGTATCGCTTACTAAAGATGAGTTTGAGACTTTAGCGAAAAGTATCCAGGCGAATCTCTAATACAGCAGGTAATAGAAAAAATTAGAGAAGTGCAGTAAATTAGTTTACTGCACTTTTTTATTTAGTGAAATTTGAAATGTAGTTCCTTTACCAATTTCAGAGTGCAAAACTTTGATTTTTCCGCTGTGATACTCTTCAACAATTCTTTTGGTTAAAGAAAGTCCAAGTCCCCAGCCGCGTTTTTTAGTAGTAAAACCAGGTTCAAAAATAGTTTTAAATTGGTTTTTCGAAATTCCGGTCCCGGAATCTTTTATGTTTATTTTTACATGATGATTGTCCTGTTCAATTTGGAGGTCTAAAGTGCCTTTTCCTTTCATGGCGTCAATAGCATTTTTAACCAGATTTTCAATAGTCCAGCTATGAAGCGTTGGATTGATCAGTGCAAAAATAGACTTGTCCGGAATTTGATAAGAAAAGGTTACCTGTTTCGAAAAACGCAATTGTAAATACTCAAAAGTACTTAAGGTCTCTGCAACTACATCATGATTTTCCAGAACAGGAACTGAACCAATTTTAGAGAATCGATCGGTGATTGTCTGCAGACGTTCTACATCTTTTTCAATTTCAGATGTAATGGTCTGATCGATTTCTTCCGTTTTTAATATTTCTACCCAGCCTATTAAAGAAGAAAGAGGGGTTCCAATTTGATGGGCAGTTTCCTTAGCCATACCAGCCCAAAGTTTATTTTGTGTAGCTATTTTAGTGCTTTTGTAGAAATTATAAATTAAGGCTGCAAATAGAAAAATAATCAATAAAAGAGCAATGGGGTAATATTTAAGTTTGTTCAGTAATGCCGAATTTCCGTAATATAGCTGCTGGTGTTTCCCGGGCGCATATTCAAAAACAATAGGTTCATTTTCATTTTTTAATTTTTTCAAAAGTTCTTTAAATTTTGCTTTGTCGTTAAGAATTTCCTCAGGGACATTTTTAGAATTAATAACTTTATCGTACATCACTAAAATTACCGGAACAGAAGAATTACTATTTGTTATTTCCAGAGGTAAATCAAGATCGGTATATTCGTCAGCATTGATGATTGTTTTTTGTGCATTGGCCAGAATATTCATTTTTAACCGTTCTTCATTTTTGAATATTTGAAAAAAAGTATAAGTATTCCAGAGTATCAGTGAAATGATTGAAAAGGAAATAAAAATGATGGTCCAACGGGTTGTATTTCTGCTTTCAGAAAAATGCATAGAGTGATTTTTTTGAGTATAAATATAACGAAATAAACACATTTTATATTTTGTGAGTCTTTAAAGATTTTTGTTTTTAAGTGGGAAACTATTTCCTTGGCTTAAACCATTTCTATACTTTTGTACTTACTGAAAAAGATCGGTTAAAAGAGAAAATATGATTAGCATTAACCCAAAAGAAATAGCAACGGTAAAATTACAAAGCTATCTGCAAAGCGCTGTAGGACCAAGACCAATTGCTTTGGCGAGTACAATTAGTGCCAAAGGCATTCCCAATTTGTCGCCTTTTAGTTTCTTTAATGTGTTTAGTGCAAATCCTCCAATTTTAGTTTTTTCACCTTCAAGGCGCGTTCGTGACAATACTATTAAACACACTTTGATGAATGCCGAAGCAACACGTGAAGTTGTGATTAATGTGGTCAATTATGATTTGGTTCAGCAGACTTCTTTGGCAAGTACAGAATATGCCGACGGTGTGAACGAATTTATAAAAGCCGGGTTGACACAGATTCCTTCGGATATAGTAAAACCTTATCGTGTTAAAGAATCTCCCGTACAATTTGAATGTAAAGTGACTCAGATTATTCCTTTGGGAACAGAAGGCGGAGCGGGAAACCTGATTCTTTGTGAAGTGGTAAAAATTCATATCCACGAATCCGTTTTAGATGAAAACGGGGCAATTGATCAGTATAAAATTGATTTGGTTTCAAGATTAGGAAATAACTGGTATTCGAGATCGAATCAGGGACTTTTTGAAGTAGAAAAACCATTGACAACATTAGGGGTTGGAGTAGATGCAATTCCAAATTTTATTAAAGAAAGCCCTGTTTTTAACGGGAATGATTTTGGAAAATTAGGCAACATCGAAGCCTTGCCCACAACAGAAGAAGTTAGTATATTTGTGAAAGAAAATTTTTCGGTAAAAGGGGTTTTGAGCTCTGATGATCAGGAAAAAATTCATTTAGAGGCCAAAAAATACCTCGACAAGGGTGATGTTTTATCAGCCTGGAAAGTGCTTTTGGCAAAGAAATAGAAAAGATACAATAATTAATAATATAGACAGAAGATGGAAGTTACAGGAAAAGTAAAAGTGGTTAATCCGGAGCAGCAGGTTAGTGCCTCATTCAAAAAAAGAGAATTAGTTGTTACTACTGATGAGCAGTACCCACAGCATATTTTAATCGAATTTACACAAGATAAATGTGATTTATTAAGCAGTTACAAACAAGGTGAGGCTGTAAAAGTTTCTATAAATTTAAGAGGGAGAGAATGGGTTAATCCACAAGGAGAAACCAGATATTTCAATAGTATTCAGGGATGGAGAATTGAAAGATTAGCTCCTGAAGGTTCGGTGCAAACACCACCTATGCCTGCTGCAGAAACTTTTGCTCCTGCAACCAATTTAAACGAAGACGAACCGGACGATTTGCCATTCTAAAAAGTTTAAAATCCAAAATTTAAAAATTCCAAATTCCAAAATTCATAACGTATTGGGATTTGGAATTTTGTTTTTTGAAAGTAATTTTATAACGGAGAATTCCAAAAGATACAAACGAGAAGATTGTGTTTAGTTGGAATTTGGAATTTCTTATAGATGTATTATTTATTCAAAGATTTATTTTTTCCGCCGGTCACAGAAGCTGATGAAGAAGGCGTTTTGGCAATAGGAGGAGATTTGAGTTCAGAACGTTTGCAATTGGCTTATAAAAGCGGAATTTTCCCATGGTTTAATGAGGGGGATCCGATTCTTTGGTGGGCTCCAAATCCAAGAATGGTATTGTTTTTTGATGAATTAGTAATATCCAAAAGCATGCGAAAAATCCTGAACAAGAAAATGTTTCAGGTCACTTATAACAAAAATTTCAAAGCCGTAATTTCTAATTGCCAGCAGATTAAGCGTGATGGGCAAAACGGGACATGGATTTCTAATGAAATGATTGAAGCATACTGCAAATTAAACGAGAAAGGATTTGCCAAGTCGGTTGAGGTTTGGCAGGATGATGTTTTGGTTGGCGGCCTATACGGAATTGATTTAGGACATGTTTTTTGTGGCGAAAGTATGTTTTCTAAAGTTTCAAATGCTTCCAAAGTTGCTTTTATAGCTTTGGTAAATTATTTAAAAGAAGAAAATTACAAACTATTAGATTGTCAGGTTTATAATCCACATTTAGAAAGTTTAGGCTGTCGAGAAATTGACCGTGACGATTTTATGTCTATTTTAAAAGTGAATAAAATGAGCACTGCTTACATTGTAAAAGAAATTTATATTTATCCGATAAAAAGCCTTGCCGGAATTAGCTGCCAACAGGCTTTTGCTGAAGAAATGGGTTTTGAAAACGACCGCCGATGGATGTTGCTCGATTCAGATAACCAACACATCACACAGCGGGAATATCCAGAAATGAGCCAATTTTATCCTGAGATTTCAGAAGCCAAAATTTCGGTTACTTTTCAGGATCAAAAACATGAATTTTTAATCAGTGAGCACTTAAATGATTCGATTTATACCAAAGTGTGGGATGATAAAAGTTTTGTTTTCGAAGTAAATAAGCTGACTTCAAAATGGTTTAGCGATTGTTTAGGATTTGAATGTAAATTAGTGAAAATAATCAAAGCCGGTGATCGCAAGCACGAAAGTTCCAGGTCAAAAGAAACGTATAATGTTAGTCTCGCAGATGGATACCCATACTTACTAATTGGCACAAAAAGTCTTGATTTTTTGAATGAAAAGCTAAAGGAAAAAATTACTGTAAAAAGATTTCGCCCGAATATTGTTATAAGCACTCGGAATGCTCATGAGGAGGATGATTTTGAGCATTTTAAAGTTGGTGAAGTTCATTTTAAAAATGTAAAATCGTGCGGAAGATGTATTATGGTTAACAATGATCCGCAAAATGGGATTGTGAAAAAAGAACCTCTAAAAACATTGAGTAAGTACAGGAATTTCAACAACTCTGTTTTATTCGGAACCAATATTGTAGGTTTGAATCCGGGAATAATTCAGGTAGGTGATGAAGTTGTTTTTTAGAAATTCAATTTCGTAAAATTATATTTCAAAGTATTGAAAAGTAATAATTCATTTTTTAATGTTGGCAATTCCAAAATTAATTTTAGTGTTTCATGCGCCATCATTGTACCTATAATTCCGGGTAAACTTCCCAGGACTCCATTTACATTACAATTCGGGACATACTTTGGGTCAGGTATTTCAGGAAATAAATCACGAAGATTTTTACTTCCTTTATGATTAAAAATAGCTACCTGACCTTCGAATTTTAAAATACTGCCATATACCAGAGGTTTGTTTAAATCAACACAGGTATCGTTTACAAGATAACGGGTGGCAAAATTATCTGAACCGTCTACTATAACATCATATTGCTGAATAACTTCCACTGCATTTTCAACGGTTAATTTCTCTGGAATAGCTTCGACCTGAATTAGAGGATTTAATTTTGAAACAATATTTTGGGCCACAATGGCTTTTTGCTGACCAATTTGGCTTTCAGTATATAAAATTTGCCTGTGAAGATTGTGAATTTCGATGATATCAAAATCCATTATTCCAATAAAACCTACGCCAGCGGTGGCAATATATTGCAAAACAGGGCACCCTAAACCTCCGGCTCCAATAACCAGAACCCTTGCCTTTTTAAGTTTTTCCTGGCCTTCGTCGCCAATTTCAGGTAAAATGGTTTGTCTGCTGTAACGTAAAAATTCTTTTATAATGCTCATTATCTGTAAGTCTTAAGGTTTTTAAAGTCGAAAGTCAAAAGCTGAAAGTGAAGAAACTATTTATACAAGTTTTTGGTATTTAGAACTTTATGCTTTTAAGCTTTAAGACTAAAGCTTCTGTCCCAGTCTTTCAAAACGGGTTCGTAACCTGAGTTTTTTATAATTTGTCTGATTTCTTCTGCAGAGCGTTCATCGCTGATTTCGAATTGTTCCAGAGATTGCGGATCAACGACATAGCCACCCGGATTGGTTTTAGAACCTGCACTCATACTGGTAATGCCAATTGGAATAATGTTATTTCTGAATTTTTCGCTTTCTCTTGTAGAAATAGAGATTTCAAGATCTTCATTCCACAAGCGATAAGCACAGATTAATTGTGTAAGGTCTTTATCGTCCATAATAAAATTGGGCTCAATAATGCCTTCTGCCGGGCGTAATCGCGGAAAAGAAACGGAGTATTTCGTTTGCCAGTATTTCTTCTGTAGATAATCCAAATGAAGGGCATTAAAGAAGCTGTCTGTCCGCCAGTCTTCCAAACCCAATAAAACGCCCAAACCAATTTTGTGAATTCCGGCAGTTCCAATCCGGTCAGGAGTTTCCAGCCTGAAATCAAAGTTTGATTTTTTGCCTTTAGTATGGTATTTTTTATATACTTCCTGATGGTATGTTTCCTGATAAACCAAAACCGAATACACACCTGCTTCGTGCAAACGTTGATATTCTCCGGTTGAAAGCGGCTGAACTTCCACAGAAATAATCGAAAATTGTTCTCGAATCAAGTTAATTGTATTCAGAAAATAATTAATATTTACGGTGTAATTAGCCTCGCCTGTAACCAATAAAACATGATCGAAACCAGTTTTTTTTAGTGCTTCAATTTCTTGTTTTATTTCTGAATCAGAAAGTGTTTTTCGTTTGATTTTATTATCCAGACTGAATCCACAATACGTACAAATATTTTGGCATTCGTTGCTCAAATAAAGTGGTGCATACATTTGGATAGTTTTGCCGAAACGGGTTTTGGTAATTTCATGGCATTTTTGTGCCATTTCCTCCAGATAATTTTGAGCTGCTGGGGAAATCAAAGCCAAAAAATCATCGAGGCTTCTTTTTGTTTTAGCCAAAGAATACTCAACATCTTTTGAGGTGGTCTGATATATTTTGGTTTGAATGGAATCCCAATCGTATTGTTCAAAAATGGATTTGAATGTTTTCATAATGTTTAACCGCAAAGCGCGCAAAGTTTTACGCAAGGTTCGCAGAGTTTTGCGTTCTTGGCGCATTTCTTATCGAACTTTGCGGTAAAATAATTATTCATATAAAAAAGAAGTCAAAGGACTCGAAGCTACAGCATAATTTTGCTGATTAGCTACTTTGGCTTCAAACGCTTTTCTTCCGGCAATTACGGCTTTCTTAAAAGCTTCAGCCATTAACTTAGGATTTCCAGCAATAGCAATTGCAGTATTAACTAAAACGGCATCAGCACCAATTTCCATGGCTTTTGCGGCGTCGGAAGGAGCACCAATTCCGGCATCAATAATCACAGGAACAGTGCTTTGTTCAATAATAATTTCTAGAAAATCAATTGTTTTTAGGCCTTTGTTACTTCCAATTGGTGAACCCAAAGGCATAACTGCTGTAGTTCCTGCATTTTCCAGATGTTTGCATAAAACTGGGTCAGCATGAATATACGGCAGAACAAAAAAACCAAGTTTTGCCAATTCTTCAGTAGCTTTTAAAGTCTCGACCGGATCAGGCATAAGATATTTTGGATCAGGATGAATTTCAAGTTTAACCCAATTAGTTTCGAGTGCTTCACGTGCCAATTGCGAAGCAAAAACAGCTTCCTTTGCATTTCTGGCGCCTGATGTATTAGGTAATAAGTTTATATTTGGGTGTTGTAAATGTGATAGAATAGCATCTGTCTCTGTTTCGAGATCAATGCGTTTTAAGGCCACTGTAACCAATTCGCTTTCTGAAGCTAAAATAGCTTCTTCCATTTGCAGGTTAGAACCAAATTTTCCTGTTCCCAGAAATAAGCGGGAGTTGAAAGTTTTATCTCCAATATTAAATAATGACGTCTGCATATAATTTGTCGTTAAGTTGTTGAACCAATTTTTCTTTTTCAAGGCTTTTTGTAATAATTCCGGATACCGCAATACCATAAATACCTGTTTTTATCAGGGATTCTATATTTTCTAAAGTGATTCCGCCTATAGCGTAAACAGGTGTCAGAATGTTTTCAATTTTCATTTTATTCAGAATTGAAGCATAACCTTCAATACCTAAAATTGGACTTAATTTTTCTTTGGTTTCTGTAAATTGAAAAGGGCCCAAACCAATATAATCACAGCCATTTTTCGTCTGAAGAAGAATGTCTTCAAAAGTATTTGCGGTTGCACCAATAATTTTTTTCTCTCCCAAAATAGCTCTTGCCCCTGAAATGCTCATATCGGTTAAACCTAAATGGACGCCATCAGCAGCTGTTTTCTGAGCAAGTAAAACATCATCATTTACAATGAAATCTGCCTGATATTCTTCGCATATATTTTTTACTGTTTCAGCAAGAATTATTCTGTTTTCAAAAGTTTGGTTTTTAAATCGCATTTGTATCCATTTACAACCAGCGTCTAATGCCTGATGGATATTGTACAATTGCTTTTCGGCAGTTTCACCTTGTGATATATACTGTAGTTTGTTATACATAATGATAGCCAATTAAAGTTGATGTGGAGTTTAAATACTTTTCGATATATATTTTAGCCTCTAAACAAGCAGTTTTTAGGTCATAACCCAAAGCTAAATTTGCAGTAATTGCTGAAGACAATACACAGCCTGATCCATGTTTTGGGCGAAAATTAATTTTTGTAGGGGAGAGTTCTGTCAGATTACTTTTCATAAATAAATAATCAGTGCCCAAAGCAGTATGATTATGACCTCCTTTCAATAAAATAGCTGTTGGAAGTTCATTTTTGACCCAAAGTTTTTCAGCAATAAAATTGGGATAAAGCTGCATTATTTCTTCATAGTTAGGTGTTATCAAATCAATTTTTGATAATATTTGTTGTAAATCTGATTGGTTTTCGATGGCTAAAAACTCAAATTCTGTAGATGATTTCAATACAGTATCCCAAATAATAAGGGTGTTTGGACTTAATTTTTTAATTAAAGAGACCACTTCATTTAGGTAAAAAAAGAAGGAACAATACTAATTTTAACTGATTTTATAGAATAGTTTTTGAATAACTTTTTAATGGAACGCAATACAAAATCAAGCGATGTCCATTCTATTTCGTAGAATTTACAATCGGTTTGAATTGTATTTGCTGTACTTATAGCTAATCCCTGAACCTGATGCTGTTCAAAAGTTTTAGTATCTGCTAAAATTCCGGCACCCCCTGAAGGATCTAAACCCGCTATGCTGAGAGCGAAAGGACGATTTTTTGACATAGTTTAAAATTTTTAATTGCATTTTCACTACTCCAGATTGTGCCTAAAAGAGCGATATTGTCAAAGCCGTTTTGAAGTGTCTGCTCAATATTACCCGAATAAATTCCGCCTAAAGCAACTGTTTTAGGACTAAAATTTTTTCTCTTTTTTATTTCTTCAAAAAGATTCCTCTCTGAACTGTAATTTTCTTTAGAAATACTGGGAAATACCGGACTCAAAAAAGCATATTCAAAAATGTTTTTCAAAGCATTGAAATCTTCGATCGAATGCGTTGAAGTTGAAAAGACGAAATCAGATACCTCAGTAAAATTGATCATTTTTTTCTTTCTGTTTCTGAAAAATGAATTCTGTTAATTCCAAAATCAGCTGTTATTTGATGATGATGGTGCAGAACCAGATTTTTTCGGTATTTGTGTTTTATCTGATGAATAAATTTTGCTGTTTCTACTTCTGAAAAATCCGGTTTCCGAATATGAAGCAAAGACAATCCTTCTTCAAATAAGGAATCAATGATGCTGATTTCATTTGCAATTGCAGAAGGATTTGTAATTACGATCATTTTTGAAAGTATTAAGAATTTAGTACTAAGTATTAAGACAGCAATTCTGTGTATAAATCTTAATACTAATACAATAATCTTGGTTCTTATTAAATATAAATCTCTTTCCCCTGTTCGATAAACTCTTCTGATTTCTCCTGCATTCCTTTTTCCGCAGCAGCGACATCACGGATTTCCTGAGATATTTTCATAGAGCAGAATTTCGGTCCGCACATCGAACAGAAGTGAGCGACTTTTGCACCATCAGCCGGAAGCGTTTCATCATGAAATTCTCTTGCTGTATCAGGATCTAAAGCCAGATTGAACTGATCTTCCCAACGAAATTCGAAACGTGCTTTACTCAACGCATTGTCACGATACTGTGCTCCCGGATGACCTTTTGCCAGGTCAGCAGCGTGAGCTGAGATTTTATACGTAATCACACCGTCTTTTACGTCTTTTTTATTCGGTAAACCAAGATGTTCTTTTGGTGTGACATAACACAACATCGCACAGCCGTACCAGCCAATCATGGCAGCGCCAATTGCTGAGGTAATATGGTCATAACCTGGCGCAATATCAGTAGTTAATGGCCCTAAAGTATAAAATGGAGCTTCATGACAATGTTCTAATTGTTTATCCATATTCTCTTTGATCATGTGCATCGGAACGTGACCAGGCCCTTCGATAAAAACCTGAACATCATGTTTCCATGCAATTTTGGTCAGTTCTCCTAATGTTTCCAGTTCGGCAAACTGTGCAGCATCATTCGCGTCTGCAATGGAACCCGGACGCAATCCGTCGCCAAGAGAAAAAGCGACGTCATATTGTTTCATGATTTCGCAGATTTCTTCAAAATGGGTGTAAAGGAAGTTTTCTTTATGATGAAATAAGCACCATTTTGCCATGATGGAACCGCCACGGGAAACAATTCCGGTAACACGATTGGCTGTTAAATGAATGTAACGAAGTAAAACCCCGGCGTGAATCGTAAAGTATGAAACACCTTGTTCTGCCTGTTCAATCAAAGTATCACGGAAAATTTCCCAGGTTAAATCTTCTGCAATTCCTTTTACTTTTTCTAGAGCCTGATAAATCGGAACTGTGCCAATTGGAACCGGCGAATTACGGATAATCCATTCCCTTGTTTCATGAATGTTTTTTCCGGTTGACAAATCCATAATGGTGTCAGCTCCCCATCGGCAAGCCCAGACTGCTTTTTCAACTTCTTCTTCGATACTTGAAGTTACAGCACTGTTTCCGATATTGGCATTGATTTTTACCAAAAAGTTACGTCCCACAATCATCGGTTCACTTTCCGGGTGATTGATGTTATTTGGAATAATGGCCCTTCCGCAGGCGACTTCAGAGCGGACAAATTCGGGTGTAATTTTACTTTTTGGTGTATTGGCACCAAAACTATGTCCCGCATGTTGACAGCTCATTGCCTGGGTTTGCTGATTTAAAAGTTCAATACGTTGATTTTCGCGAATCGCAATATATTCCATTTCAGGCGTAATGATTCCTTGTTTGGCGTAATACAATTGCGTTACGTTAGCTCCTTTTTTGGCTCTCTTTGGCTGATGTAAATATTCAAAACGGAGATGATTTAAGCTTTCGTCCTTCAATCGGGTTTGTCCGTAATCTGAGGTGATTTCGCTGAGGATTTCAACATCATTTCGGTTTAAAATCCATTGTTCTCTTAAACGAGGCAGCCCTTTTCTAATGTTGATTTCAATATTTGGATCAGTGTAAGCTCCTGATGTGTCATAAACGGTTACAGGTGGATTTTTTTCGATTCCGCCATTCGAAAGTTTGGTATCGCTTAACTGAATTTCGCGCATGGCCACTTTAATGGGATGGATTTCGCCGTCTATATATACTTTTTTGGAATTTGGAAACGGGGTTCTGGATATTTGTTCTTCGTTTGTCATAGTCTGTAAGTTGTATATTGTAAAAATGTAAGATGTGAATGGTAGAGACGCACTGCTGTGCGTCTTTTTTAGTCCCAAATTAGAATTTGGAATTTCAAAATTTTTGGATTTAAAATTTATCCTCCCTGAGTGGCAGAAATAATTAGAATTTCGTCAGTTTCGGATACAAAATGTTGGCTCCACTTAGATTTTGGAACAACGGTATTGTTAATGGCAACGGCGATTCCGTTTTGTTTATTTGGAATTTCGAGATCGAGCAATGACTGAATGCTTAGCGATTCGGCATTGAATTGTTTGATTTGTTGGTTGATTTTTAGTTCCATTCCTTTTGAATTTAGTGTATAGTGACACGTTAGGAATGGCTACAATTACGCACAAAAATGCGTGAAGAAGTCATCTTACTTTTCCCTACGCTAGTATGAACTAGATCAGGTTCAGAGGGTAAAATCTCAGCCTGCGCGATGCAGACACCCCTAAAGTGTGAAGCAAATATAGATAATTTTTGTTTGGTTATTGAAAAAAGTTTCAGGTTTCAGGCTTCAAGTTTTTGTAAAACCTAAAACTGAGACTAAAAAATGAGACCGTTTATTTTGTTCTTGTCCAGCAATCTTCCGCATGATCATTGACCATTCCGGTGGCCTGCATGTGTGCGTAAACTACTGTTGAGCCTACAAATTTAAATCCTCTTTTTTTTAAATCTTTACTAATTTCATCAGAGAGTGGAGTAGTAGCCGGAACATCTTTTGAAGTTTTGGGATGGTTTATGATTGGTTTTCTATCGGTGAATTTCCAGATATAATCAGAGAAACTTCCAAATTCATCCTGAGTTTTCATAAAAGCCTGAGCGTTTGAAACAGCAGCTTTAATTTTTAGTTTGTTGCGGATGATTCCTGTATTTTGCATCAGTTCTTCGATTTTATTATCAGAATAATCAGCTACTTTTTTATAGTCAAAATGATCAAAGGCATTTCTGAAATTTTCTCTTTTATTTAAAATCGTAATCCAGCTTAATCCGGCCTGAAAAGTTTCCAGAATCAGAAATTCGAATAGAGTAGGGTCGTCATAAACCGGAACACCCCATTCTTCGTCATGGTATTTTTTGTATAAATCGCTGGAAGTACACCAGCTGCAGCGAATTAGTTCCAAAATTTTTATTTTAAAGGTATAAAAAAACCTCAAACTTATTAGTTTGAGGTTAAAAAAAAAGTTTTTTAAATTATTTCTTTACGTATACATAAACAGATGTAAAAGTCATTCCTCCTTCTGAGTAAGTTTGTTTCAATTTAATTTTATTACCTGATATTTCAGTTTCATAAGAATCTCCTTGAGTTTCTCCTGTATATTTAATTGTTAGTGTATTTCCATTTTTTGTCCATGTTCCATTGTCTGTTTCAGCTTCACACTTTCCGTCTTCAGAATCATAAGTTGTTTCTTTGAATTTACCATCGTTTGTGAATTCATATGTGTCGTTAGAACAAGCCCCATTCTCTGCGTCTTCTAACATTTCTTTACCACCGATAATTCCTCCTACTTGACTAAGTTCCCACTTTCCTTCAATAGAAGCAGAACCTCCATCATTGTCGTCATCACTACTACAAGATGCTACTGATAAACCTAATGTCAATACTGACAAAAAAAGAATTGTAATTTTTTTCATTTTTGTTTGATTTTATTTGTTAAATTGAGATGGCAAAATTAGATGTTTTTAAAAGAAAAGCAAGAGTTAACAGGTTTTTATTGTGTTTTATTTTGTTAAATTTTATAAAACACTGATTGTTAAGTCTTTTATTTGCCAATTTGCCAGCTATATCCTTTTACACCCGGAATATAAGCTGAACTGCCCACTATCACCAGATTATTGTAGATTCTTTTTTCATATTTTATTCCGATTGCTGTGCCGGAAGTATATAACTTATTGGCTTTGAAAATAATTTTCATAATACCGTCTTCGAATTTTGCATCTGAAACTTTTTCCAGAAGCCATGTCGATTTCCATTTCACAGCTATTTCGTCATCAGCTGTTTTTGTAATGCTTTTAACTGTTTTGACAGCTTCTTTTGGAATCTCGAAATTATCAATCAGTTCTTTTTGGGTAAAAGTCTCTCCGATTTCGCTATTCGACAATATTTTTTTTAAATTATCAAACGTCATTAAACTCTTGTTTGGTTCCTTTCTGTTGACTTCGATGTTCTCTATATCAGTGTAGAAGTTTGGTATTACGGATTTGTCTTCAGAATCTTTACTGTATGAAAGAAGGTTTTTTTTGTTCGAATTGTAGTTCTTACTTAAATATTTTATCTCCGGCTTTTGTAAAGAAACTGTTTTGGTCTTTTTTTCAGGAGCAGGATTTAAATTATTTACAGAAACAATCACTTCCTTTTTAGGCTGTTTGTTTGTGTCATTGCCACAGCTTAAAAAAAGTAAGATAGTGAGATTAATATGATTATCCCTGCATTTTTCATGTTGTGAAGATAATCCTAATCGACTAAAGATGTGTGCTCATTTAAATATTTTTTGATCAAATAATGACCCAAATAAATTAAAGGTGTTAAAACTATTGCAATTGAAAGCTTAAAAGTATAGCCAACTAATGCAGAAGACAGAAAAGTATCAAAATCAATTTTCCCAGGCAGATAAAATGCGATTCCTAGAACAATAAACGAATCAAATAATTGTGAAATTATGGTTGAGCCTGTTGTCCTGAGCCATATTTTTTTGTCGCCGGTACGATTTTTAAAGAACCAAAAGACGCTAACATCAATAAGCTGAGATACCATAAAAGCGATAATACTTCCAACGATAATCCACATACTTTGTCCAAAAACTGCCTGAAATTGTTCATCATTAACCGGACTAATTCCTTTTGCTGACGGAATTGCTATTGCCATAAACAATATCAAAAATGCATATGCGATTAAGCAAGCCGTAATAAATGATAATTTTTTAACTCCTTTTTCTCCAAAATATTCATTGATTAAATCTGTTGTAAGAAATACAACTGGCCAGGGTAAAATCCCGATGCTCATTACAAATGGCCCTATCTGAATTAATTTTCCTCCAATAAGCTCTGCTACAACGGCATTAGTTATAAATATCCCTGCCAGAATTACAAATACAATTTCTTTTTTTGTTTTAAACATATAAATTTGTAAATAATCTTTCAAATTTAAGCTATTTCTTTA
Source organism: Flavobacterium gyeonganense (assembly GCF_029625295.1). NCBI lineage: Bacteria > Pseudomonadati > Bacteroidota > Flavobacteriia > Flavobacteriales > Flavobacteriaceae > Flavobacterium > Flavobacterium gyeonganense. Next base: position 2,793,794 of record NZ_CP121112.1, read on the forward strand.
TAATTAAAAATGGTTTGTTAAAATTGGAATGTTTGTTTTTAAGTTTCTAAAAGTTAAATTTTTATGCATATAGTTTGTTTTAGTTATTTTTGAAACAATAATCGTTTTAATGATGAAAAACAAATTCTTTAATGTAATGAAAAAAATAATCACAATTTTTCTCATGAGTACAACCTTTTTTGCGTCAAACGCACAAACTAATACTGAGAATCCATTGCTGAAGGAGTGGGAAGGTCCCTATGGAGGTGTTCCTGCTTTTGATACATATAAGGTTTCAGATTTTAAACCTGCAATTCAGTTTGCAATTCAGGAAAAGCTAAATGAAATTGATGCGATTGCGAATAATCCAAAAGCGCCAACGTTTGATAATACAATTGCAGCTTTGGAACGTTCTGGTAAAACTATAGATCGAATTTCTGCCGTTTATGGAATTTACAGGTCAAACTTAAGTAGTCCTGAATTTAATGTTATTGACAGAGAAATGTCGCCTAAATTTTCTGAATTTAGTGATAAAATCAATCAGAATAAAAAACTTTTTACAAGAATTGAAACCTTATATAATTCTAAGGAAAGTAAAAAATTAACCAGCGAACAGCAGCGTTTGATTTGGTTGTATTATACAAATTTTGTTCGTCAGGGAGCAAAATTAAATGAAGCGGATAAAGAGAAAGTAGCCGCTGTAAATAAAGAATTAGCGTCTCTTTTTACTCTTTTTAGTCAAAATTTATTGGCCGAAGAGCAGAATCAATATGTAGAATTAAAAACAGAAAATGACTTTAATGGTCTGCCCGAGGAGGTAAAAAAAGCTGCTATTGCTGAGGCTAAAGAAAGAAAGCTGAATGTTATGGGATGTATTGCTAATACACGTTCTTCCATTGAGCCGTTTTTGACTTTTTCGACGCGCAGGGATTTAAGGGAAAAAGCATTTGATATTTTTGTAAAACGAGGAGATAATGGAAATGCAAATGATAATAATGCTACTTTAGTTTCTATTTTAGAATTACGAACTAAAAAAGCGAAATTACTTGGTTATCCAACTTTTGCACATTGGAGTTTGTCAAACAAAATGGCAAAAGATCCGCAAAAAACTTTAGAGTTAATGCTTTCTGTTTGGGAACCTGCAGTTGAAAAAGTGTACGAAGATGTAGCAGAAATGCAAAAAATCGTAGATGAAGAAGGGTGTAAGTTTAAAATCCAGCCATGGGATTATCGTTATTATGCTGAAAAAGTTAGAAAAGCTAAGTATGATTTAGATCAAAACGAAGTCAAACCATACTTACAATTAGAAAAATTGAGAGAAGGAATGTTTTGGGTGGCCGGTGAATTATTTAATTTGAATTTTAAGCAAGTTACCAATGTGCCGGTTTATCATCCTGATGTCCGTGTTTGGGAAGTAAGTAATAAATTAACGGGGAAAGCAGTTGGTTTATGGTATTTTGATCCCTATGCACGTGCAGGTAAACGTTCAGGAGCCTGGATGAATGCTTATCGTAACCAGCAGAGATTAGATGGAGAGGTTCTGACAATTGTGTCTAATAACTGTAACTTCGTAAAAGGTGCTCCAAATGAAGCTATCTTAATCTCATGGGATGATGCTTCGACTTTATTTCATGAGTTTGGACATGCGCTTCATGGATTATGTTCAAATGTTACCTATCCAAGTTTAGCAGGAACTTCAGTAGCTCGTGATTATGTTGAATTTCCATCTCAATTGTTAGAGCATTGGTTAGCAACTCCAGAAGTACTAAATAAATTTGCACTGCATTATAAAACAGGAGAACCATTGCCTAAATCTTTGGTGGACAGAATTGAAAGAGCAGGAAATTTTGGAGAAGGATTTTCAACAGTGGAAACTATTTCAAGTTCATTGGTTGATATGAAACTACATTTGGCTACAGAAAAAATTGATCCAAAGAAATTTGAGAAGGAAACTTTAGATGCGCTTCACATGCCTTCAGAAATTGTAATGCGTCACCGAATTCCTCAGTTTGGACATATCTTTTCAGGCGATGGTTATTCAGCAGGATATTACAGTTATTTATGGGCTGACGTGATCAATGCAGATGCCTGGGAAGCTTTTACAGAAGGAAAAGGCCCTTATGATAAAGCAGTGGCAAAACGTCTATATGATACTGTTTTCAGTGTTGGAAATACAATTGATCAGGAGAAGGCGTATGAAAATTTTAGAGGAAGAGCTCCAAAGTCTGACGCTTTAATGCGTGCCAGAAATTTTCCGGTTGCTGGAACTAAAAAATAAATGACCAGATAGACGTGTAATCGATGCGTTATATTTCATAAATGACAAAAGCCCGAATAACTAAATATTCGGGCTTTTTGTATTGAAAAAATAATATATTAACCTAAAGTAACTCTTTTGAAACCTGTAATTTCAACATTGAATCCTTTTACGTAATCACCAACTTTTTTACTGTCATCTTTGATGAAGTTTTGATCTAATAAAGCTTTCTCCTGATCTAAAGTAGTGTTGTCAGAGATAAAACGTTGAACTTTTCCTGGAAGAATTTTGTCCCAGATTTGCTCTGGTTTTCCTTCAGCTTTTAATTCAGCTTTAGCATCTTCTTCTGCTTGTTTGATAACTTCAGGAGTTAATTGAGAGAAAGAGATGTATTTAGGAACATTTTTTAAAGTTTTTCCTAAACGAGCAGCTTCTTCATTATCTTTTTCGATTACAGCAATACGAGCAGCAAGTTCAGATTCAACGAAAGCAGGATCAAAATCTTTGTAAGATAATGTGTCAGCTCCCATAGAAGCAACTTGCATAGAAACATCTTTTGTTAAAGTTTCAGCATTAGCAATTGGAGCAGAAATAGCTGTTAAAGCAGCAATTTTGTTTACGTGAACATAAGATCCAACGAAAGCACCTTCTAAAATTTCAAAACCACCGATTTCGATTTTCTCACCGATAACACCTGTTTGCTCGATTAATTTTTCAGCAACAGTAATTCCGTTGAAATCAGAAGCTAAAAATTCTTCTTTAGAAGAGAAGTTGATAGCTCTTTCAACTAAATCTTTAGCTAAAGTAACGAAAGCCTCATTTTTACCTACGAAGTCAGTTTCACAGTTTAAAGTGATGATAGCTCCTTTAGTGTTGTCAGCATTGATAAAAGAAACAGCAGCACCTTCAGAAGACTCACGGTCAGAACGGTTAGCAGCAACTTTTTGTCCTTTTTCTCTAAGGATTTGTATCGCTTTGTCGAAATCTCCTTCAGCTTCAACTAAAGCTTTTTTACAGTCCATCATTCCGGCACCTGTAGATTGTCTTAATTTATTTACGTCTGCAGCAGTAATTGTTGACATAATATTTTGAATTTTTTAATGTTAAAAGTAAAAAATTCCATCTTTTAAATCCCAAACTCCAATTTTATTAAATTATCAACATAACGTTTTTAATTTTGTATTTTGGAATTTGGAATCTAAAATTTGGAATTTAAAATTTGATTTATTCTTCAGTTTCAGTTGCAGGAGCTTCAGCTTCAACAGCAGGAGCATCTTCAGCAGCTTCAACTTCTTTCTCAGCACCTCTGTCAGAAAGACCTTCGATTACTGCAGTAGTTACTAAAGATAAAATTTTGTCAATTGATTTAGAAGCGTCATCATTTGCAGGAATCACGTAATCAACCTCTCTTGGGTCAGAATTCGTATCAACCATTGCGAAAACTGGAATGTTTAATTTTTGAGCTTCTTTTATTGCGATGTGTTCAGCTTTGATATCTACTACGAACAATGCTGCAGGTAGTCTAGACATATCAGCAATTGAACCTAAGTTTTTCTCTAATTTAGCACGTAGACGATCAACTTGTAAACGCTCTTTTTTAGATAAAGTGTTGAAAGTACCATCTTTCTTCATTTTATCGATAGAAGACATTTTTTTAACTGCCTTTCTGATAGTTACGAAGTTAGTCAGCATTCCACCTGGCCATCTTTCAGTGATGTAAGGCATGTTTGCAGCTTTTGCTTTATCAGCAACGATGTCTTTTGCTTGTTTTTTGGTAGCTACGAATAAGATTTTTCTACCTGATGCAGCGATTTTTTTCAAAGCTTCATTAGCCTCTTCAATTTTAGCTGCAGTTTTATATAGATTGATAATGTGAATACCATTACGCTCCATATAAATGTAAGGAGCCATGTTTGGATCCCATTTTCTAGTCATGTGTCCGAAGTGAACACCTGCTTCTAGTAATTCTTTTACTTCTATTTTGTTTGCCATTTTTGTACTAGTTTACGTTCTGTTGATTAGCAATGTGTGAATGGCGGTTTCCCTGGCTTCATACATTTAGATGCTAAACTATATCCTACCTCGGTAGGAGAGCAACAATAACTGTGTTTTTTAATTTCAATAAATAATTGATAATGTCTTGTTCCATCTGAACAAGACAGGTAATATTAACGTTTAGAGAACTGGAATCTCTTACGAGCTTTCTTCTGACCGAATTTCTTACGTTCAACCATTCTAGGGTCTCTTGTTAATAAACCTTCTGGTTTAAGAATTCCTCTGTTTTCAGCGTTAACTTCACACATTACGCGAGCTAATGCCATTCTTACAGCTTCTGCTTGACCAGTTGTACCACCTCCGTAAACGTTTACTTTTACGTCAAAGTTACTAGCGTTTTCTGTCATAGAAAGCGGTTGTAAAACTTTGTATTGTAAAGTTGCAGTTGGAAAGTAAGTTGCGAATTCTTTTTTGTTTACAGTGATGTTTCCAGTTCCTTCAGAAACGTAAACACGTGCAACAGCGGTTTTTCTTCTACCGATTTTGTGAATAACTCCCATTACTTAAGATCATTTAGGTTAACAGTTCTAGGTTTTTGAGCTCCATGAGTGTGCTCTGATCCTACAACAACATTTAGATTTCTAAAAAGTTCAGCTCCTAATTTGTTTTTAGGTAACATACCTTTTACAGCTTTTTCTACTAATAATGCAGGGTTTTTAGCTTGCAATACTTTAGCAGTTAAAGTTCTTTGTCCTCCTGGGTAACCTGTATGACGCATGTAAATTTTGTCATTCAATTTTGTACCTGTAAGGTTAATTTTTTCTGAGTTGATAACAATTACGTTATCTCCACAGTCAACGTGAGGTGTGTAACTTGGCTTGTACTTACCTCTTAAGATCATAGCAACCTTAGAAGCAAGACGTCCTAAGTTATGACCTTCAGCGTCAACAACAATCCACTCTTTAGTTACAGTGGCTTTACTTGCTGAAACTGTTTTGTAGCTTAATGCGTCCATAATATTATTTTAATTAAACATTCCATCCCCAATAAAGGGGATGCAAAAGTACAATTAATTATTTTAAAACCAAATACCTTAAAAGAATATTTTAAATACTGAAAATCAGGCTGTCAGTTAGGGAATTAAATCCCTGAAAATTTAGTTTACATTATTATGAAAGGAATACTAAAGATATTTTATACAGGATTTTATAAAATTATAGTCTGATATGGTTTTGTTTTGAAATGAATCCGCCAGTTTAAATACTGGCATGTGTTTTTTTGTTTTATTTTAGGTAATTCTGTTATATTTGTATCAATTACATAAAAATTCAATTGGATGAAAGCTAAAGCAACTCTAAAACAAATTGCGAAAGAACTTGGTGTGTCTGTTTCTACTGTATCTAAGGCATTAAATGATAGTCCTGAAATTAGTGAACAAACCAAGGTGAAGATAAAGGAGTATGCAAAACTCAAAAATTATAAGCCAAATGTTATAGGTCTTAATTTAAAGAATAGAAAAACCAAAACAATTGGTGTAATTATACCTAATATATTAAATTCTTTTTTTGCAAAAGTTTTTAGTGGAATTGAGAAAGTAGCCGATAAAAAAGGATACAATGTAATTACTTGTATCTCGAATGAGTCTTTAGAAAAAGAAATTCATACACTCGAAATGCTGAGTAACGGAACTATAGATGGTTTTATTCTTTCGGTTTCGCAGGAGGCTCAAAAATTAGAAGATTATGCTCATTTTACAGAAATTATAAATGATGGAACTCCTATTGTAATGTTTGACAGGATTGCTGATGGAGTTGAATGTGATAAAGTTGTAGTTGATGACTTTGACTCGGCTTTAAATTCAACCCAGCATTTAATAAATTTAGGATGTAAAAATATCGCCCTGATTTCTTCGGTAGATAATTTGAGTGTTGGAAAGCTAAGGGCTGATGGATATTTGAAAGCATTAAAGGATAATAATATTCCTGTAAACGAAAAGATAATTCTTCGTACCAATTCAGAAGAAGATATGAAAAGTAAAATCGAAGCGATTTTTGATCATAAAATTGATGGGATTTTTGCTTTAGATGAAAATGATTCAGTTGCAGCTTTAAGGGTAAGTCTGAAAAAAGGATTTAAGGTACCTGAAGAAATTTCGATTATAGGCTTTGCTGATGGAATTTTAGCATCAAGACGTTTGTCTCCAAGTTTAACCACTGTAAGTCAGCACGGAATTGAAATAGGTGAGGTTGCTGCTAAACGATTAATTTCAAGGCTGGAGGAAGAAGAAGGTGAAACTTCTGATTATGAAACGATTGTTATTAAAACGAAACTAAAAGAAAGAGAATCAACCAAAAAGTCTAAATAAAAAAAGAAAATCCATTTTAGTCATAAAGTGGATTTTCTTTTTTTCTTTTTTATTTTATCTGCTTCTTAAGTTTTATAAAAGATTTTGGGTATGGTTTGTTAATTCTTAGTTAATGCTGTAATTGAAGAGTGGGTAAAAGCTGTTCTGTCATGAGTGCGCATTCCAAAATATCAGTTTAATGTGGTTTGATAAATTAATAATTTCTTTCTCTATAAATTAATGTCATTGCAATTGAGTTGAATAATTTTTGTGTTAAATTGGAGGTAAGTAATATTATTAGAGCAATCTAATTATTTGATTTATAAAAAAAACACTATATTTGCACCGTTATTTATTAAAATCTAAATAATGAGGGGACTAAGTGTCCCCTCTTTTTATAAAATTATGACATTTAAAGAAAAAGTAAACGCATTAATTACTGAGGCTCTTTTGGAAAGACCTTCAATCTTTTTGATTGATTTGAGTATTTCTGATTCTTTTAAAATTAGCGTGGGTTTAGATGGGGATAATGGAGTGGCGCTTCAGGACTGTATTGATATTAGTCGTGCAATTGAGAATAATCTGGATCGTGAGGAACAGGATTTCTCTCTTGAAGTAGCATCTGTTGGAGTTGGTTCGCCACTGAAATTTACAAGACAATACAAGAAAAATATTGGTAGAACATTGATTGTTACTACAAATAGTGAAAAAATTGAAGCAGAATTAGTAGAAGCTAATGATGTTTTTATAATTTTGTCTTGGGAAGCAAGAGAACCGAAGAAAATAGGAAAAGGAAAGGAAACAGTTCAAAAAACGCAACAAATACCTTATACAGAAATTAAAGAGGCAATTGTTACAGTAACATTTTAATTTAAAGAATTCGCATGGAAAATTTAGCATTAATCGATTCATTCTCAGAGTTTAAAGATAATAAACTTATTGATCGTGTAACGCTTATGGCAATTTTAGAGGACGTGTTTAGAAATGCATTGAAGAAAAAATACGGTTCAGATGATAACTTCGACATTATTATAAATCCTGATAAAGGAGATATGGAGATATGGAGAAGAAGAGTAATTGTTGCTGATGAGGATCTTGACTTTGAAAATGAAGAAATTACGCTTACTGAAGCAAGAAAAATTGAAGCGGATTTTGAAATTGGTGAAGAGGTTTCTGAAGAGGTAAAATTGATTGATTTAGGAAGGAGGGCTATCTTAGCGCTTCGCCAGAACTTGATTTCTAAAATACACGAACACGATAATACTAATCTTTATAAACAATTTAAAGATATTATAGGTGATATTTATACTGCTGAAGTACATCACGTAAGACCGAGAGTTGTAATTTTGGTAGATGATGAAGGAAATGAAATTGTGCTTCCAAAAGAAAAACAAATTCCATCTGACTTTTTCCGAAAAGGAGATAATGTTAGGGGAATTATTGAAAGCGTTGAATTAAAAGGAAATAAACCTCAAATCATCATGTCAAGAACTTCTGAGAAGTTTTTAGAAAAATTATTTGAACAGGAAATTCCTGAAGTATTCGATGGTTTAATTACAGTTAAAAATGTAGTCCGTATTCCTGGTGAAAAAGCAAAAGTAGCTGTGGATTCATATGATGACCGAATCGATCCTGTTGGAGCTTGTGTTGGTATGAAAGGGTCTCGTATTCATGGAATTGTTCGTGAATTGGGAAATGAAAATATCGACGTAATCAATTATACAAATAATATCCAATTGTTCATTACAAGAGCCTTAAGTCCTGCCAAGGTTTCATCAGTTAAAATTGATGAGGAAAATAAAAGAGCTGAAGTTTTCTTGAAATTAGAAGAGGTTTCTAAAGCAATTGGTAGAGGAGGTCATAATATTAAATTAGCAGGCCAGTTAACAGGTTATGAATTAGATGTAATTCGGGAAGGTGATGTAGCGGGTGCAATTGCAGATGATGATGATGTTGAATTGTCAGAGTTTTCAGATGAAATTGAAGACTGGGTAATTGAAGAGTTTGCTAAAATAGGTCTGGATACAGCAAAAAGTATCCTGAGTCAGGAAGTAGAAGATTTAGTAAGAAGAACCGACTTAGAAGAGGAAACAATTCTGGATGTTATGAAAATACTAAAAGAAGAGTTTGATAACTAGTTGTATCTACTCTAATAACACAACGAAAAAGGTAATAATAAAAAGGTTATATGTCTGAAGAGAGAGTAATAAGAATAAACAAGGTTTTAAGGGAATTAAATATTTCGTTAGAAAGAGCTGTTGATTATCTAAAGGATAAGGGGATTGCTATTGATGCAAATCCGAACGCTAAAATTTCTGACAGTGAATTTAATATCCTTCAAAGACAATTTGCGGGCGATAAGGGGAATAAGGAAGCTTCCAAAGAAGTAGGGGAAGAGAAAAGAAAGGAAAAAGAAGCATTGCGTGTTGAGCGCGAAAAGGAAATCGAAGACAAACGCAGGCAAGACGAAGAACGTCAAAAACAACAGGAGATTATAAAAGCAAAGGCTGTTGTAACGGGACCTGTTCAAGTGGGTAAGATTGATTTAAATCCTAAAAAGACAGTTGTTGCTACTCCTTCAGAAGAACCGGCTAAGGCTGAGGAGTCAAAAGTTGTTGCTCAGAAGGAAGTTGAAAAACCAATTCAAAAAGAAGATGGTAAGACTGATGCTTTGGCAACTCCAGACAAAGCAGATCCTATTATTACTGAGAAAAAAGAAATAAAAGCTGAAACTTCTAAAACAGCAAAAGAGCCAGTTGTTTCAACTGATCCCGAAACTGCAGAAGAAACGATCACTACACAATATCAAAAATTATCGGGAACGACTCTTACAGGTCAGACAATTGATTTATCTCAATTTAATAAACCTAAGAAAAAGAAAGAGGATCCAAAGATAACACCAAATAAACCAGGTACTCCGGGTGCAAACAATAATGCTAATAAAAACAAGCGTAAAAGAATTGCTCCTAAGCCAGGTGCTCCTGGGTTGCAAAAAACAGTTACAGGTAATGTTCCGGGAACACCAAATCCTAATAAAATTACACCAAACACAGGAGGAGGTTTTAATGCTAATAGAAGTGCGAGACCTGGTTTCGTGAAAGGGAATCGTCCGGCTATAGTTGCTAAAGTTGAGCCTACTGAGGAGGAAGTAAAAAACCAGATTAGAGAAACTCTTGAAAAGCTACAAGGTAAAGGCGGAAAATCAAAAGCGGCTAAATACAGAAGAGATAAAAGAGATACGCATCGTCAGAAATCTGATGAGGAGCAAAGAGCGCTTGACGAAGGAAGTAAGACTATTAAAGTGACTGAATTTGTTACTGTAGGTGAAATTGCAATCATGATGGATGTGCCAATTACTAAAGTTATCGGAACTTGTATGTCGCTTGGTATCATGGTTACCATGAACCAACGTCTAGATGCAGAAACTTTAACTATCGTAGCTGACGAGTTTGGTTATGAAGTTGAGTTTATCACAGTTGATATCGAAGAAGCGATCGAGGTAGTTGAAGATAAGGAAGAAGATTTAGTGGTTAGAGCGCCGATCGTTACTGTAATGGGGCACGTTGACCACGGTAAAACATCTTTACTGGATTATATCCGTAAAGAAAATGTTATCGCTGGGGAGTCCGGAGGTATTACGCAGCACATTGGGGCTTACGGAGTAACTCTTGATAATGGTCAGAAAATTGCATTTTTAGATACTCCTGGTCACGAGGCGTTTACTGCGATGCGTGCACGTGGAGCTCAGGTTACGGATATCGCAATTATTGTGGTGGCTGCCGATGATGATATCATGCCGCAAACAAAAGAAGCAATCTCTCACGCACAAGCTGCGGGAGTTCCAATTATATTCGCTATCAACAAAATTGATAAACCAAACGCAAATGTTGAGAAAATCAAAGAACGTTTGGCTGGTATGAATTTACTTGTTGAAGACTGGGGTGGAAAAATTCAATCACATGATATTTCTGCTAAAGTAGGAACAGGAGTAAAGGAATTGCTTGAAAAAGTATTGTTAGAAGCTGAAATCCTTGATTTAAAAGCTAATCCAAATAAGGCTGCTCAAGGAACTGTTGTGGAGGCTTTTCTGGATAAAGGAAAAGGATATGTTTCTACAATATTAGTGCAGCAGGGAACTCTTAAAATTGGAGATTACATGTTGGCAGGTAAACATCATGGTAAAATTAAAGCCATGCATGATGAGCGTGGACATAATGTAAAAGAAGCTGGGCCTTCGACTCCGGTATCTGTTTTAGGTCTTGATGGAGCTGCTACGGCTGGAGATAAATTCAATGTGTTTGAAGACGAAAAAGAAGCAAAACAAATTGCATCTAAACGTTCTCAGTTAATGAGAGAGCAATCAGTGCGTACACAAAGGCATATTACGCTTGATGAAATTGGACGTCGTATTGCTCTTGGTCAGTTTAAAGAATTAAATGTTATCCTTAAAGGTGACGTTGATGGATCTGTTGAGGCATTATCTGATTCATTCTCTAAACTTTCCACAGAAGAAGTCCAGATTAATATTATACACAAAGGGGTTGGGGCAATTACGGAAACTGATGTTAACTTAGCTTCTGCTTCGGATGCTATTATTATCGGATTTAATGTTCGACCTGCTGGAAATGCAAGACAGCTTGCAGATAAAGAAGAAATAGATATCCGTTATTATTCTATTATATATGCCGCTATCGATGACTTGAAAGATGCTATGGAAGGAATGTTAGCTCCTGAGATGAAAGAAGAGATTCTTGGTACAGCAGAAATTCGTGAGATTTTCAAAATTTCTAAAGTAGGTTCTATTGCTGGTTGTATGGTAACTGACGGCAAAATTTTAAGATCGTCTAAGATTAGGGTTATCAGAGAAGGTGTTGTGGTGCATACAGGAGAACTTGTAGCATTGAAGCGTTTTAAAGATGATGTTAAAGAAGTGACAAAAGGATATGATTGCGGTATTCAGATTAAAGGCTTTAATGATATCGAAGAAAGAGATGTTATTGAAGCATATCACGAGGTTGCAATTAAAAAGAAATTGAAATAATATTTAAAAGCAAAAAGTCCCGATTTAATCGGGACTTTTTGCTTTTAAAATGACTGTAAAATTTAATATGTTAACACTTGGCTATTTTTAATATTTAATGCGTAAAACTACTTAAAATTCATCAAAACAAGAGTCTTTTTTAATGTTGTAGAATTTGATTTTTAAAGCTAAAAACAAATAAACAAGTATTTTTATATTGAGTTTGCCTAAAATTTATTTGCTTGGTTTAATAAGGAATACGCTTTTGTATTTCTTTCTAATTTCTTCCAAATTTCGTTCTGCTTCAATTCTTGTTTTAAAATTTCCAACCACTACTTTATAGTTTGGAGTATTAAAAATAATAGTTCCGTCAATGTTGTTAAATTCCCTTTTGAAATTAGACAAAGTCTTTTTTGCTTCGTCACTTTTACCACTGAAAATTTGAATTTTGTAAGTGTCATTGGTACTAATTGACGTGTTAATTTTACGCTTATCATTTAGTAATTGCTCAAATTTAGGATCTTGATTCAAAGTAATGTTTTGGTCCTGAGCATTAATATTGAGTGTTAAAGTAAGCATGGGAAATACTAATAAAATCTTTTTTGATGGAGTTAAAATTCTCATAATGTGATGGTTTTTGTGCAAAAATAATGTTTAAAGTTTATATGTGGAATGTTTGTATTATTTAGAATTGATATAAATTGATATTTAAGACTATTTTAAGGTTTTGAGAATAGTACTTAAATTGTATTTTTGTGCAGGTTTTAAAAAAGCGGTATTAGATTTAACTGATTAATTACAGAAAAAATCATACCAAAAAATTAGTAGATAATTTTATACTATATGAAAAAGGTGGGTAACCATAATTCGATCTCAAGAAAATTGATGCTTAGCTTGTCGCTATCGCTGATTTTCTCCCTAACTTCATTTGCTCAAGATCCTGCTGCAGCTCCTGCGGCGACTGAAGCTGCTGCTGCTCCGGCTGCGGCATCTGGAGGTGATCCGGTAAAAGGGAAAGAACTTTTTAATGCAAATTGCGCTGCATGTCACAAATTAGATGCTAAATCAACTGGTCCTGCTTTACGTGGGGTTGCTGCTAAGCATGATATGGCTTGGATTTACAAGTGGGTGCATAACAGTTCTGACATGATTAAGTCAGGTGATCCTGTTGCAGTTAAACTTTTTGAAGAGAATAATAAGTCGGTAATGACTTCTTTTCCTCAATTGTCTGAAGGAGATATTGATAATATTATCGCATATACTTCTGAGCCTAAAGCGGAACCTGCTCCGGGACCTAATGGACAATTGCCAACTGGAAATGTTCAGGCTGATAATGGGATTTCAAATAACATTATTTTAGGAGCTCTTGCTCTTGTGATGGCTATTTTAGTTGTGATGTTGTTTATGGTGAACAAGGTTTTAACTAAAGTTGCAAATAAAAATGGTATTGAGGTTGCTCCTAAAGAAGCAAGGCTTCCAATCTGGAAAGCTTTCGCTAGAAACCAATTCCTGGTTTTAGTAACTGCAATTTTCTTGCTTTTGGCTAGTGGTTATTTTGTTTATGGTTACTTAATGCAGGTAGGTGTAGATCAGAATTATGAGCCAATTCAGCCAATTCATTACTCTCATAAAATTCACGCTGGCGATAACGAGATTAATTGTAAATATTGTCACTCTGCTGCTCGTGTAAGTAAAAATGCTGGTATTCCTTCGTTAAATGTTTGTATGAACTGCCATAAAAATATTTCTGAGGTTGCTGAAACAACGGCTACTGCTGAGTACAGCAAAGCATTCTACGATGCTCAGATTCAAAAATTATATGATGCTGTTGGTTGGGATAAAACTAAACAGGCTTATACCGGAAAAAAACAGCCTGTTAAATGGGTTCGTATCCATAACTTGCCTGACTTTGTTTACTTCAATCACTCTCAACACGTTTCTGTTGCAGGTATTGAATGTCAAACTTGTCACGGACCAGTACAGGAATTTGAAATCATGAAGCAATATTCTAAATTAACAATGGGATGGTGTGTTGATTGCCATAGAAAAACAGATGTTAAGATGGAGGGTAATGCTTATTATGACAAAATTCATGCTGAGCTTTCTAAAAAATACGGTGTAGAGAAATTAACTGCAGCGCAAATGGGAGGTTTAGAGTGTGGTAAATGCCACTATTAATCGATTTATTAAGATTTTAATATATATATACAATGTCATCAAACAAAAAATACTGGAAAAGTGTTGAGGAGCTAGAAAATAGCTCTATTGTTGAGGCGCTTAGAAATAACGAGTTTGTTGAAGAGATTCCTACTGATGAGTTTTTGGGTAACGCTGATGCTTTATCTACATCTGGAACTTCACGTCGTGACTTTTTAAAGTACGTAGGGTTTAGTACTGCAGCTGTTACATTAGCTGCCTGCGAAGGTCCTGTTCACAAGTCTATCCCTTATGTATTACAACCGGAACAAATCATTCCTGGTGTTGCAGATTATTATGCGACTACCGTTTTTGATGGTTTTGATTTTGCTAATCTTTTGGTTAAAACTCGTGAGGGTCGTCCAATTAAAATTGAAAACAATACAATTGCTGGTGCTAAATTTGCAGCTAACGCAAGAATTCATGCTTCTATTTTAGGATTATATGATAGTACGCGTTTAAAGGAGCCTAAAGTAGATGGTAAAGATTCTACCTGGTCAGCTGTTGATTTAAAAATTAAATCAAGTTTGGCAGATGCAAAAGCAAAAGGTGGTCAAGTAGTATTATTAACGAATACTTTAGCTAGTCCATCTACAGAAAAATTAATTGCTGAGTTTATTGCAAAAAATCCAACCGCTAAGCACGTTGTGTATGATGCAGTTTCTTCATCTGAGGCTTTAGATGCTTTTGAATCTGTTTATGGTCAAAGAGCTTTAGTTGATTATGATTTTTCAAAAGCTTCTTTAATCGTTTCTGTTGGTGCTGATTTTTTAGGAGACTGGCAAGGTGGAGGATATGATGCTGGATATGCACAAGGACGTATTCCTCAAAACGGAAAAATGTCTCGTCACTTTCAGTTTGAATCAAACATGACATTATCTGGAGCTGCTGCTGATAAGCGTGTTCCAATGACTGTAGCTGCTCAAAAGCAAGCTTTAGTTCAAATTTATAATATTGTTGTAGGTGCTTCTATTCCTGTGGCTTTAGAAGAAAACTTTAAAACTGAAGTAGTAAAAGCTGCACAACAGCTTAAAGCTGCTGGGTCAAAAGGAGTTTTAGTATCTGGAATTGAAGATAAAAATGCTCAATTATTAGTTTTAGCTATCAATCAAGTATTGGCTAGTGAAGCTTTTAATACTGCTGGAGCTAGACAAATTAGAAAAGGTTCTAATGTTGCAGTTGCACAGTTGATTAAAGATTTGAATGCTGGAAGTGTTCATACTTTAATTATGAGTGGAGTTAATCCTGTTTACACTTTAGCTGATTCAGCTTCTTTTGTATCTGGATTGAAAAAAGTTAAAACGTCTGTTGCTTTTTCATTAAAAGAAGATGAAACTGCATCAATTGTTTCAATTGCTGCACCAGCTCCTCACTACTTAGAATCTTGGGGTGATCTTGAGCTAACAAGCGGAACATATAGCTTAACGCAGCCAACAATTCGCCCAATCTTTAATACAAAACAATTTCAAGATGTTTTATTGTCAGTTAATGGTACAGCTGGTACTTTTTATGACTACTTAAAAACAAATTCTGGAGCTTACACTGCAGGAGCTTCTTGGAATAAAGTATTGCATGATGGTGTAGCTGTTCTTGGAGCTTCAGCTTTGACTGGAGGTGCTATTGATGCTGCTACTGCTGCAAATGCTGTTGCAAGATCTAAATCTGCTGGTGATTTTGAATTAGTATTATACACTAAAACAGGATTAGGAGATGGACAACACGCTAATAACCCATGGTTACAAGAGTTCCCAGATCCAATTACGAGAGTTTCTTGGGATAACTATGTTACAGTATCTAATGCAGATGCTAAAAAACTTGGCTTATCAAACGAAATTGTTGCAAACGGAGGTTTAAATGGTAGTTATGCTACTATTACTGTTGATGGCGTTAAATTGGAAAATGTTCCAGTTATCGTTCAACCAGGTCAAGCAGTTGGTACTTTAGGTCTAGCTCTTGGATACGGACGTAAAGCAGCTCTAAAAGAAGAAATGCAAGTAGGTTTAAATGCTTACGCTTTATATAAAGGTTTCAATAATGTTCAATCAGTATCTATTGCTAAAGCTGGTGGTGTTCATGAGTTCGCTTGTGTTCAAGGTCAGAAAACTTTAATGGGTAGAGGAGATATTATTAAAGAAACTACTTTAGAAATATTTAATACTAAAGATGCTGAACATTGGAATGAAAAACCAATGGTATCTTTAGATCACCAAGAAGTTGAGGCTACTACTGTAGATCTTTGGGAATCATTCGATCGTACAACAGGGCACCACTTCAACCTTTCAATTGACTTAAATGCTTGTACTGGATGTGGAGCTTGTGTTATCGCTTGTCACGCAGAAAACAACGTTCCAGTTGTAGGTAAAGCAGAGGTAAGAAGAAGCCGTGATATGCACTGGTTACGTATCGATAGATATTATTCTTCTGAAAGCACTTTTGAAGGTGATAACGAAAGAAAAGAAGGAATTGCTGGTTTATCTAGTTCATTATCTACATTTAATGAAATGGAAAAAGCAGGAGATAATCCTCAAGTTGCATTCCAGCCTGTAATGTGTCAACACTGTAACCACGCACCTTGTGAAACAGTTTGTCCAGTTGCTGCAACTTCTCACGGTCGTGAAGGTCAAAACCATATGGCTTACAACAGATGTGTTGGTACTCGTTACTGTGCTAACAACTGTCCATATAAAGTACGTCGTTTTAACTGGTTCTTATACAACAAAAACAGCGAGTTCGATTATCATATGAACGATGATTTAGGCCGTATGGTATTAAATCCTGACGTTAACGTACGTTCTCGTGGTGTTATGGAGAAATGTTCTATGTGTATCCAAATGACACAAGCTACTAAATTAAAAGCTAAAAACGAAGGCCGTCCAGTTAGAGATGGTGAATTCCAAACAGCTTGTTCTAGTGCTTGTTCTTCAGGAGCGATGATATTTGGTGATGTAAATGATAAAGAAAGTAAAGTTGCTAAATTAGCTGCTGACGAAAGATCATACCACTTATTAGAGCATGTAGGTACAAAGCCTAATGTGGTTTACCATGTTAAAGTTAGAAATACTTAGTAAAATTATTAATTAAGAAACAATATAAAGGATTATGTCGTCTCACTACGAAGCACCCATTAGAAAACCTTTAGTTATTGGTGATAAATCTTATCACGATGTAACTGTAGATGTAGCTGCACCTGTTGAGGGGCCTGCAAACAAGCAATGGTGGATTGTATTTTCAATCGCATTAATAGCCTTCCTTTGGGGGTTAGGTTGTATAATTTACACCGTATCTACCGGTATCGGAACATGGGGATTAAATAAAACAGTTGGCTGGGCTTGGGATATTACTAACTTCGTTTGGTGGGTTGGTATTGGTCACGCTGGAACATTAATTTCTGCGGTATTATTACTTTTCCGTCAACGTTGGAGAATGGCCATCAACCGTTCTGCTGAAGCTATGACTATTTTCTCTGTAGTACAAGCGGGTCTATTCCCAATTATTCACATGGGACGTCCTTGGTTAGCATACTGGGTATTACCTATTCCAAATCAATTTGGATCACTATGGGTTAACTTTAACTCACCATTACTTTGGGATGTATTTGCAATTTCAACGTATCTTTCAGTATCATTAGTTTTCTGGTGGACTGGCTTGTTGCCTGACTTTGCAATGCTTCGTGATAGAGCTATTACTCCATTTAACAAAAGAGTTTATTCTATCTTAAGTTTTGGATGGAGCGGTAGAGCAAAAGACTGGCAGCGTTTTGAAGAAGTATCTTTAGTATTAGCTGGTTTAGCTACTCCTCTTGTGCTTTCTGTACACACGATTGTATCTATGGACTTTGCTACTTCTGTAATTCCGGGATGGCATACAACAATTTTCCCTCCGTACTTCGTTGCTGGAGCAGTTTTCTCTGGATTTGCAATGGTAAATACATTGTTGATTGTTATGAGAAAAGTTTCTAATCTTGAAGCGTACATTACATTGCAGCATATTGAATTAATGAACATTATTATCATGATCACTGGTTCTATTGTAGGTGTAGCTTATATCACTGAGTTATTTGTAGCTTGGTATTCAGGTGTAGAATATGAGCAATATGCATTCTTAAACAGAGCAACCGGACCTTACTGGTGGGCATATTGGGCAATGATGACTTGTAATGTTTTTTCTCCTCAGTTTATGTGGTTCAAAAAACTAAGAACAAGTATTATGTTTTCATTTGTTATTTCGATTGTTGTAAACATCGGAATGTGGTTTGAAAGATTTGTAATTATTGTTACTTCTTTACATAGAGATTACCTTCCATCTTCCTGGACAATGTTCTCACCAACATTTGTTGATATTGGAATTTTCATTGGAACAATTGGTTTCTTCTTTGTATTGTTTTTATTATACTCAAGAACATTCCCTGTAATTGCTCAGGCAGAGGTAAAAACAATTTTGAAAGGAACAGGAGATAATTACATTAGAGAAAGAGCAAATAGTAAAGATTCACATCATGAGTAATAAAGTAATATACGCCATTTATAATGACGATGATATTTTGATGGAAGCAGTAAAGAAAACAAGAGCTGCGCACCATCATATTGAAGAGGTTTTTACTCCATTTCCAGTTCATGGATTGGATAAAGCTATGGGGTTAGCACCAACAAGATTAGCAATTTGTGCGTTCCTTTATGGATGTGTTGGAATTTCTGTTGCTACAACAATGATGAGTTATATCATGATTCATGACTGGCCACAAGATATAGGTGGTAAACCAAGTTTTAGTTTCATACAAAATATGCCATCTTTTGTGCCAATTATGTTTGAAATGACTGTATTTTTTGCAGCTCACTTAATGGTTATTACTTTTTACATGAGAAGTAGATTATGGCCATTTAAACAAGCAGAGAATCCTGATGTAAGAACAACAGATGACCATTTCTTAATGGAAGTGGCTGTAAACGATAATGAAGCTGAATTAGTTTCTTTCTTTGAAGGTACAGGAGCTGTTGAAGTTAAAGTAATTGAAAAGAATTAATTGTAGCTATGAAAAGGATATATAAAATAACACTTTTAGTTGGTATAACTATTTTAGTTTCATCTTGCCACAATAATTCGGCACCAAACTATCAGTATTTCCCAAATATGTATGAGTCTGTAGCATATGAAACTTATGGAGAGTCAAAAGTATTTAAGGGTGGAAAAGAAGGACAGCTTCCTGTAGAAGGAACTATTAACAGAGGTTTTGAACCTTATGAGTACGAAAATTCAACGGCGGGGTATGAATTGGCTAAAGCCAATTTAAGATCACCTTTGACTGAGGAAGAAAAAAGCTCTGAAAAAGGAAAACAGCTTTTCGAGATTTATTGTATCAGCTGCCATGGTGCAACTGGAAATGGAAAAGGTAAATTGGTTGAAAGGGAAAAATTTCTTGGGGTACCTAGCTATAAAGACAGGGAAATTACTGAGGGTAGTATTTTTCACGTAGAAACTTATGGTTTAAATGCAATGGGTTCACATGCAAATCAATTAAGTGCCCATGAACGTTGGTTAGTTGCTGACTATGTTCTAAAACTAAAAAGCCAATTATAATTGTTGAACAAACTGATCGTAATAGATATGTACACATTTTCAAGTAAATTAAAAACTTTTTCTATCATTCTAATGGCCGTTGGTATATTAGGGATTGGATATGGTTTTTTAAACGCTCCTAAAAATATTGAAGAGGTAGAAACTCTTCTTAAAAAAGAAGCAGCAGAGCACGGTGGTGGACATCATGAAGCCGCTCAAGCACATCATGAAGAAAAAACTGAAGCTACTCATGAAGAAAAAACACAAGAAGTTGCTCACCATGTAGAGGCTGAAGAAACACATGCACAGGTTGCTGTAAATAAAGATTCTATTGTTGCAAATGCAGATACAGTTCACGAAGCAAAAACTGAAGTAGTTCACGAAACTGCGGTTGCTAATCATGAAGTAAAAGCAGAAAAGCACGAAGAAGTTTCTCATGAACAAGATCATAAAGCGCATGCTGAACATGTTTTACACCAATTACAAAACAAACCTTGGTCAGCTTTGTATGTTGCTTGTATTTTCTTCTTATTGCTTACTATGGGAGTTTTAGCATTTTATGCTATTCAACAAGTAGCTCAGGCTGGTTGGTCTCCTGTTTTATTTAGAGTTATGCAGGGTATCACAGCTTATTTACCGGCTGGTTCTGTTATTTTCTTTATTATTTTGGTTTTATGTGGATTTCACTTTAATCATATATTTGTTTGGTTAGGTGAAGGTGTTACTGATCCTAAAAGCCCAAATTATGACGCTATTATTGCTGGAAAATCTGGTTATTTAAATTTTCCTTTTTGGATCATCAGAGCATTTATCTTTTTGTTAGGCTGGAACTTATATCGTATTTATTCTAGAAAAAACTGTCTTGCTCAGGATGAAGCTAATGATGATTTATATTACAAAAAGAATTTTAAGTTATCTGCTGGTTTCTTAGTATTCTTTATAGTTTCTGAGTCTATTATGTCTTGGGACTGGATAATGTCTTTTGATCCTCATTGGTTTAGTACATTATTTGGATGGTATGTATTTGCTTCTTTCTTTGTAAGCGGTATTACTACTATTGCATTAGTTACAGTCTATTTAAAATCTAAAGGATATTTAGAGTATGTAAATACAAGCCATATTCATGATTTAGCTAAATTTATGTTTGGTATTAGTGTATTCTGGACGTATTTATGGTTCTCTCAATTTATGTTGATTTGGTACGCAAATATTCCTGAAGAGGTAACTTATTTCGTAACAAGAATTCAATTATATAACCTGCCTTTCTTTGGTGCTGTAGTTATGAATTTTGTTTTCCCATTATTGATATTAATCAATACAGATTTCAAACGTCTTAACTGGGTTATTGTAATGGCTGGAATTGTCATCTTGTTAGGACATTATGTTGACTTCTTTAATATGATTATGCCTGGAACCGTTGGTGACAGATGGTTTATTGGAGTTTCTGAAATTGCATCTATTCTTTTCTTCTTAGGTTTATTTATTTTCGTAGTGTTTACTGCTTTGAGTAAATCTCCTCTGTTAGCAAAAAGAAATCCTTTCATAGAAGAAAGTAAACATTTTCATTATTAATATTTAAAGAAGTAAACAGATGACAAGTTTGTTGGTAATTATAGTTTTAGTTTTATTAGCAGTTGCATTATGGCAATTGACCAAGATTTTCGATCTTACTCAGGTTGGGGCTTCTTCGGACGATTCTCAGGTAGCGTCTGATAATGATAACAATGTTCAGGGATATATCATGTTTGGCTTTTTGGCTTTCATTTATATCTTCACAATTTACGGTCTAGTAAAATGGGGTAATTTGGCACTTCATACACCTGCTTCTGAGCATGGTCTTTTGGTAGATAATTTAATGAATATTACTTGGGTATTAATTTTTACTGTTCAGGTTATTACTCAGGGTTTATTATATTGGTTTTCTTTTAAATATAAAGGCAATAAAGATAAAAAAGCTTTGTTTTTTGCTGATAGTAATAAATTGGAAGCAATTTGGAGTATAATTCCTTCTGTTGTTTTAGCAATCTTAATACTTTACGGATTGTATGCATGGAATAACATCATGTTTGTTGACAAAGACGAAGATGTAGTAGAAATTGAATTATATGCTCAGCAATTTAAATGGACTGCCAGATATGCAGGGCAGGATAATGTTTTAGGTAAGGCAAATGTTCGTTTAATTGAAGGTATCAATACTTTGGGTGTTGATATGTCTGATCCTAATGCTCAGGATGATATTGTAGTAACTGAATTACATATTCCAAAAGGGAAAAAAGTTCATTTTAAAATGCGTTCTCAGGATGTTTTACACTCTGCTTATTTTCCTCACTTTAGAGCCCAAATGAACTGTGTTCCGGGTATGGTTACTGAATTTGCTTTTATTCCAACTTATACTACTGCTGAATATAGAGAGCTGCCTTTTATGATTGAGAAAGTAGCTCATATCAATAAACTTAGAAATGAAAAAAGTGCTGAATTAATTGCAAAAGGAGGTACAGCTTTAGACCCATATACATTTGATTACTTATTGTTATGTAATAAAATTTGTGGAGCTTCCCACTACAATATGCAAATGAAAGTTGTTGTGGATTCTCCTGAAGATTATAAAAAATGGTTAAGTGAAAAAACAACTTTAGCTCAGGATATTAAAGCTGCAGCCGCGGCTGAAAAACCAGCTGAAGGAGCTGAACCTACTACAGATACGACTACAAAGGTAAAAGATACTGTAAAGGCAGTTATTGATACTGTTAAAGCAGCTGTAGCAAAAGTTGCGGTTAAA
Organism: Flavobacterium gyeonganense; assembly: GCF_029625295.1. Taxonomy (NCBI): domain Bacteria; kingdom Pseudomonadati; phylum Bacteroidota; class Flavobacteriia; order Flavobacteriales; family Flavobacteriaceae; genus Flavobacterium; species Flavobacterium gyeonganense. Next base: position 2,815,917 of record NZ_CP121112.1, read on the forward strand.
TAATATTATTAAGAAAATTTAAAGTACAATTATATGTCAGCAGAAGCGCACGGTCACGATCACGGACACGATCACGAGCACGAACATCATCATAAAGACACATTCATTACTAAATATATTTTTAGTATTGATCACAAAATGATTGCTAAACAATACTTGATTACAGGTATTATTATGGGCATCATTGGTATTGTAATGTCTTTACTTTTCAGAATGCAATTAGCTTGGCCTGAAGAGTCTTTTAAAATATTTAATGTTTTATTAGGAGATAAATTCGCACCTGATGGTGTAATGGCTAATGATATTTATTTGGCCTTAGTCACAATTCATGGTACCATTATGGTATTCTTCGTATTGACGGCGGGTTTGAGTGGAACTTTCAGTAATTTACTTATTCCACTTCAAATTGGTGCAAGAGATATGGCTTCAGGATTTATGAATATGATTTCATACTGGCTATTTTTCTTATCTGCTGTAGTAATGTTGTGTTCTTTATTTGTTGAAGCTGGACCAGCTTCTGCAGGTTGGACAATTTATCCGCCATTAAGTGCTTTGCCACAAGCAATTCCGGGATCAGGTACGGGTATGACCTTATGGTTAGTTTCAATGGCGATATTTATTGCATCTTCATTGATGGGATCTTTAAATTATATTGTAACTGTAATTAACTTAAGAACAAAAGGAATGTCTATGACCAGACTTCCTCTTACTATCTGGACATTTTTCGTAACAGCTATTATTGGTGTTATCTCATTCCCTGTTTTATTATCTGCGGCTTTATTATTGATTTTTGATAGAAGTTTTGGTACTTCATTCTTTTTATCTGATATCTATATCGCTGGTGAAGTTTTACATTATCAAGGAGGTTCTCCAGTATTGTTTGAACACTTATTCTGGTTCTTAGGTCACCCTGAGGTTTATATTGTAATCTTACCAGCAATGGGTCTTGTATCTGAAATTATGGCTACGAATTCACGTAAACCAATCTTTGGATACAGAGCGATGATTATGTCTGTGCTTGCAATCGCATTCTTGTCAACTATTGTTTGGGGTCACCATATGTTCCTTTCAGGTATGAATCCTTTCTTAGGATCTGTATTTACATTTACAACATTATTGATTGCAATTCCATCTGCTGTAAAAGCATTTAACTGGATAACAACTTTATGGAAAGGTAATTTACAATTCAATCCTGCAATGTTATTCTCTATTGGAATGGTTTCTACTTTCATCACAGGAGGTTTAACCGGAATCATTTTAGGGGATAGTACTTTAGATATTAACGTTCATGATACTTATTTTGTAATTGCTCATTTTCACTTAGTAATGGGTATCTCTGCACTTTACGGTATGTTTGCTGGTATTTACCACTGGTTCCCTAAAATGTATGGAAGAATGTTAAACAAAAACTTAGGTTATATCCACTTCTGGGTAACTGCAGTTTGTGCTTATGGAGTTTTCTTCCCAATGCACTTTATTGGATTGGCTGGTCTTCCAAGACGTTATTATACAAACACAAACTTCCCATTATTTGATGATTTACAAAATGTGAATGTTTTGATTACAACATTTGCTCTTGTAGGAGGTGCGTTCCAATTAGTATTCTTATACAATTTCTTTAGTAGTATTTTCTACGGTAAGAAAGCGGTTCAGAATCCATGGAAATCTACAACATTAGAGTGGACAACTCCGGTTGAACATATTCACGGTAACTGGCCAGGTGAAATTCCTCATGTATATCGTTGGCCGTATGATTACAGTAACCCAAATCATGATGTAGATTTTGTTCCTCAAAATGTACCAATGAAAGAAGGTGAAGAAGTTTTACACCACTAAAAATATTTCAAAAGACCATCAGAAATGATGGTCTTTTTGTTTTTGTGAAAATTTTATCTCTGAACTTTTACTGTTTTACAAACTGATTACTTTGTCTATCTTTGTAAAATGAATGAGAATCTAGATCCTACCACAAAAGGATACAACCCAGAAGAGTTAGATCTTGAAAAAAGATTGCGTCCGCTGTCATTTGATGATTTTGCCGGACAAGACCAGGTTTTAGAAAATTTAAAGGTTTTTGTCGCAGCTGCTAACCAGCGCGGAGAAGCACTTGATCATGCACTTTTTCATGGACCTCCCGGACTAGGAAAAACTACTTTAGCTAATATTTTAGCAAACGAACTTGAAGTTGGAATCAAAATTACTTCTGGTCCTGTTTTGGATAAGCCGGGTGATTTAGCAGGTTTGTTGACAAATCTAGATGAAAGAGATGTATTATTCATTGATGAAATTCATCGTTTAAGTCCTATTGTTGAAGAATATTTATATTCTGCTATGGAGGACTTTAAGATTGATATCATGATTGAATCCGGGCCTAATGCCAGAACAGTTCAAATTAATTTAAATCCTTTTACCTTAATTGGGGCTACTACGCGTTCAGGATTATTGACTGCACCTATGCGTGCCCGTTTTGGAATATCGTCCCGTCTGCAATATTATACGACCGAACTTTTAACTACAATTGTAGAAAGAAGTGCTTCTATTTTGAAAATGCCTATCGATCTTGAAGCAGCAATAGAAATTGCAGGCCGCAGCCGTGGTACACCTCGTATTGCAAATGCATTATTGCGCCGTGTACGTGATTTTGCGCAGATAAAAGGGAATGGTATTATTGACTTAGAGATATCAAGATATGCTCTTAAAGCACTAAATGTTGATGCGCATGGGCTTGATGAAATGGATAATAAAATTTTATTAACGATTATCAATAAATTTAAAGGAGGCCCTGTTGGTCTTTCTACTCTGGCAACAGCAGTCTCTGAAAGCAGTGAGACGATTGAAGAAGTTTACGAGCCATTTTTGATTCAGGAAGGTTTCATTATGCGTACTCCCCGTGGTCGTGAAGTTACAGATAAAGCCTATAAACACTTAGGAAAAATAAACACGAATATTCAAGGAGGATTATTTTAATTTATTATCCAATGTCCCTAAGTAAAATATATAATTATCCAAATAAGCTTTCAATTTTAAGATTTTTTCTGGATGCTGAAGGGATACGTAAAAATCCTATTCCGTTTCATAATAGGTACTTTGATGTTTTGGGAGATTCATTTTCTATTAGAATTGGAAAAACCCAATATATCATTTTGTCTAGGGACAATGATGTTGCCGAATATATTCTACAGAAAAATCAAAAGAACTATCATAAATCAAAGTTTCAGTCCGTGTATCTTTCGAAATATTTAGGTAAAGGACTTTTAACAGTTGATGGTGAATTTTGGTTAAAACAAAGAAGACTTATTCAGCCAGCTTTTCATAAACAAAAAATGAATAAGTTGGTTGAAAACATGGAAAAGATAATTGCTTCAGAACTAAATGATCTAGTGGCAGAAAAACCTATTGATCTTTTTCCTGTTATGAGCGAACTGGCCTTTAATGTTGTGGCTAAATCATTATTTCAGCTTTCTACCTCTGATGAAAAATTAAATCGTATAAAATTTATTATCGAAGAAGTTCAGAATTTCTTAATCAAAGAAATTAGACTTCCACATAAAGCGTGGTGGTTTTCAATTAGTGGTCAGTTAAATAAACATCTTGAGTTGGCTTATGAAAATAATAAAATTATTAGGGAAATTGTAGAGGAAAGGATTGCTTCAAAAAAAGAAGTTAATGATTTGCTGAATATGCTTCTTGAAACACGTTATGAGGATAGTGGTGAAGGAATGTCTGTAGAACAATTAATAGATGAGATAAAAATTCTTTTTATTGCCGGGCACGAAACAACCGCTAATGCTTTAACTTTTACCTTACATCTTTTAGGAAATAATCCTGATGTACAGGAGAAGATATTCGACGAAATCTTCAAAATTGAATCGGAGACTGATAATGTAGTGGAGCAGCTGCAAAGAATGACCTATACAAATGCAGTTTTAAATGAGTCAATGCGATTGTATCCGCCTGCCTGGATTACAGACAGGGAAAATGTCGATGATGATACTCTGGGATATTTTAATATTAAAAAAGGAACCCTGATTGGTATTTCTTTTTATGAACTGCATCGTAATCCTAAATATTGGGAAAATCCTAATGAGTTTATTCCTGAACGTTTTATTGGTGAACAAAAAAAGAAATCGCTGCAATATTTTTATCCTTTTGGAGCCGGGCCAAGAATGTGTATTGGGGCAGGATTTGCTATTTATGAAATGTGTCTGACACTTTCTTATATTGTAAAAAGATACTTGATTAAATCAACTAAAAATGAAATACGGTTTAATCCGTTAATCACTTTAAAACCAGTTGGAGCTGAAGTAACATTCTCTAAAAGATGACCATTAATGCTAAAGAGACATATTCGAAATTTATTAAATCTGAAGCAAAACGGCTTGGTTTCATTTCATGTGGGATATCCAAAGCAGGATTTCTTGAACATGAAGCTCCACGTTTGGAAAAATGGTTAAAAAATAATTATAATGGGCAAATGGCCTATATGGAAAATCATTTTGATAAACGTTTAGATCCAACATTATTGGTTGATGATGCCAAAAGTGTAGTTTCGCTTTTACTAAATTATTATCCTGCAGAGGTTCAGAATAATGAAAGTTTCAAAATCTCAAAATATGCTTATGGTCAGGACTATCATTTTGTAATTAAAGAAAAACTCAAAGAATTTCTTCATTCAATCCAGGAAAATATAGGTGATGTTTCGGGACGTGCTTTTGTAGATTCGGCTCCTGTTTTAGATAAGGCCTGGGCAGCAAAAAGCGGTTTAGGATGGATTGGTAAAAACAGCAATTTATTAACTCAGAAAGTAGGTTCGTTTTATTTTATTGCTGAACTTATTCTGGACTTAGATCTAGAATACGATCATGCAGTAACGGATCATTGCGGTTCATGTACAGCCTGTATTGATGCCTGCCCAACACAGGCAATAGTCGCTCCTTATGTAGTAGACGGAAGCAAATGCATCTCTTATTATACCATTGAACTTAAAGAAAATATTCCATACGAAATGAAAGGCAAATTCGATGATTGGATGTTTGGCTGTGATACCTGTCAGGATGTTTGTCCCTGGAATCGTTTTTCTAAACCGCACTCGGAACCATTGTTTAATGCAAATCCTGAGTTGCTTTCTTTTTCCAAAAAAGACTGGATTGAAATAACAGAGGAAACTTTTCGCTCAGTTTTTAAAAATTCCCCTATTAAGAGAACTAAATTTGATGGTCTGAAGAGAAATATTAAGTTTTTGGAGTAGTATTGAAAAAAATAAAAACTTTACAGTAAGGTCTTTCTGAGTTAAGGAAAGACCTTTTGCTTTGACTTAATATTGAAACGTTGCATTTTTCACAAAAAAAAGGTTCTGAGCGATTCTTTTCTTTCGGAGAATATTTCTAAATAGTTAAATGTCTTATAATGATTTAAAAATGAATTTGTTAGGTGTTAAAAAATGTAGTGGCTTATCTTTTTATGTTTAATTTTTTTAACTTTATAATCCTTAAAATTTTTCAGATATGACTGTAAATCAAATATTAAACGCAAAAGGGAAAAATGTTTATTCCGTACGTTCAACAACAACTGTTTATGAAGCATTGAAGGTAATGGGCGAAAAAAATATAGGCGCTATTCTGATTATCGATGATTCTGAGTTAAAAGGAATATTGTCTGAAAGGGATTATGCAAGAAAAATTGTTTTAAAGGATAAATCATCAAAAGAAACTTTAGTTGATGAAATCATGGAAAGCACTGTTTTTACAGTAAAACTTTCGGATAATTTAGAAAATTGTATGGAACTTATGAGTACGAAAAGAATACGACACCTTCCGGTTTTAGAAAACGAAATTGTTGTAGGTATTATTTCGATTAGTGATGTTGTAAAAGCTATTATCGAATTGCAGAAGGATACGATAAATCATCTTAACTCTTATATTTCTCAATAAGAGTTTAAATAATAAAAATTTATAAATAGTCCGAAATGTATCGGGCTATTTTTTTATACAAAATTTAAATTTTTAGTAAAAGTATGCTCAAAAACAAACAGTTTTATTTCAAGTCTTATATCTTTGTGAGAATATAATTAAAGTGAAAACGAATGAATAAAGAGACAAAAAGAAGAGAAGCATTATTATATCATGCAGAACCAACTCCAGGGAAAATTCAGGTAGTTCCAACTAAAAAATATGCAACTCAAAGAGACTTGTCTCTGGCTTATTCGCCGGGAGTTGCAGAACCATGTTTAGAAATCGCAGCAAATCCTGAAGATGTTTATAAATACACAGCAAAAGGAAATTTAGTAGCTGTAATTTCAAACGGGACAGCTGTTTTAGGTTTGGGAGATATAGGTCCTGAAGCAGGAAAACCGGTAATGGAAGGAAAAGGTTTGCTTTTTAAAATTTTCTCTGATATTGATGTTTTCGATATTGAAATCGGAACAAAAGATGTTGAAGAATTTATTCAGACTGTAAAGAATATTGCCCCAACTTTTGGAGGAATTAATCTAGAAGATATAAAAGCCCCTGAATCTTTCGAAATAGAAAGAAGACTGATCGAGGAGTTAGATATTCCGGTAATGCACGACGATCAGCATGGAACTGCTATTATTTCTTCGGCTGCCTTAATTAATGCACTTGAACTGGCAGGAAAAAAAGCTGAAGATATAAAAGTTGTAGTTTCAGGAGCCGGATCTGCTGCTATAGCCTGCACGGATTTATATGTTTTGCTGGGTGTAAAAGTTGAGAATGTTTTAATGTTCAACAGTAAAGGACTTTTAACAAAAGATAATCCTTCGCTTTCAGAGTTGCAGTTGAAATATGCTGTAGATGGTGATAAAATTGATCTTGCGGATGCTGTAAAAGGCGCTGATGTTTTCATAGGGCTATCTTCAGGAAATATTCTGTCACCTGAAATGCTGCTTTCAATGGCCGAAAGTCCAATTGTTTTTGCGATGGCAAATCCAAATCCTGAAATTGATTATAATTTAGCTGTCGAAACCCGCAAGGATGTAATTATGGCTACAGGCCGTTCAGATTTTCCTAATCAGGTAAATAATGTTTTAGGTTTCCCTTATATTTTTAGAGGGGCTTTGGATGTTAGGGCAACAAAAATTAATGAAGCTATGAAAATGGCAGCTGTAAAAGCACTGGCTTCATTAGCTAAACAATCTGTACCGGAACAGGTTAATGTAGCTTATGGTGCAACAAAATTAGGTTTTGGCCGCGAATATATTATTCCAAAACCATTTGATCCAAGATTGATTGCAGTAGTTGCGCCTGCTGTTGCGAAAGCAGCTATAGAATCAGGCGTTGCCAAAAATCCGATTACAGACTGGGCAGCTTATGAAGAAAAGCTTTTGGAACGTTTGGGCAATGATAATAAGATGGTTCGTTTGATTACAAACCGTGCAAAAATGGATCCGAAACGAGTGGTTTTTGCTGAGGCAGAGCATTTGAATGTGTTAAAAGCCGCTCAGATTGTTTACGAAGAAGGGATTGGTTTTCCAATTCTATTAGGGAATAAAGAAATCATTTTAGAACTTAAAAAGGAATTAGGTTTTGATGCCGATGTTGAAATAATCGATCCTAAGATAAATGAAGAAGAAGCAAGGCGCAACAGATTTGCAAATTCATATTGGGAGACAAGAGAAAGGAGAGGGGTTTCTTTGCTGGATGCTCAGAGATTTATGCGCGAAAGAAATTATTTTGCAGCAATGTTGGTTAACGAAGGCGAAGCAGACGGTTTGGTTACAGGGTATTCAAGAAGTTATCCAAGTGTTGTAAAACCAATGATGCAGTTAATTGAAAAAGCACAAGGCGCATCTCTTGTTGCTACTACAAATATGATGCTTACAGCACGTGGCCCAATGTTTTTGGCAGATACAGCAATAAACATTAATCCATCTGCAGAGGATTTGGTTAATATTGCGATTATGACTGCTAAAACGGCTAAAATGTTTGGTATTGAGCCTGTTATTGCAATGGTCTCTTATTCAAATTTTGGATCATCGACTCATGAAAATGCTTCAAAAGTAAGGGAAGCTGTTGCATATTTGCATAAAAATCATCCAGATATGATTGTTGATGGCGAAATTCAGGCCGATTTTGCTTTGAATCCGGAAATGCTTGAGGAGAAATTTCCTTTCTCTAAATTAGCAGGAAAAAAAGTCAATACCTTGGTTTTTCCTAATCTGGAATCAGCAAACATTACATATAAAATGCTAAAAGAGCTATATAAGGTAAATTCTATCGGACCAATCATGATGGGAATGGGAAAACCGGTTCATATTTTTCAACTAGGTGCAAGTGTTGAAGAGATGGTAAATATGGCGGCAATTGCAGTTATTGATGCTCAGGGAAAAGAATTGAAGAAAATCAAACTAGGGAAATAAGAGGGTTTATACGGTTGTTAATGTTGTCTTAAATTTAGTATATTTGACCCACAAATAATATTATGATAGCACATTTGCAGGGTAAATTGGTGGAGAAAAATCCAACAGAGGTAATTATTGATTGTGCAGGGGTTGGATATCAGGTTAATATCTCGCTGCATACTTTTTCATTACTTCCAAATACTGATTTTATAAAATTATATACGCATCTTCTAATCAAAGAAGATGCGCATACTTTATATGGTTTTGTAGAAAAGTCTGAAAGAGAAATATTTAGAATGCTTATATCTGTTTCCGGAATTGGAGCTAATATTGCCAGGACGATGCTTTCATCTATAGATCCAAAGCAAATTATCAATGCAATTGCTTCAGGAGATGTTGGTGTTATTCAGTCTATTAAGGGCATTGGTAATAAAACTGCTCAAAGAGTCATATTGGATTTGAAAGAAAAAGTCTTAAAATTATATGATTTGGATGAAGTTTCTGTTGTTCAAAACAATACAAACCGAGATGAAGCGTTATCTGCTTTAGAAGTTTTAGGTTTTGTTAGAAAGACATCTGAAAAAGTTGTTGAGAAAATTGTAAAAGAAGATCCGGACGCTACTGTAGAAACCATTATCAAAAAAGCTTTAAAAGCTTTATAAATTACTATTAAGACACTTGAATTGTATGCGTAAAATTTTACTTTTTTTACTGGTTTTATTTTGTGGCAATGCTTTGCATGCACAGGTAAATCCAACAATTCAGGATACTACTAAAACAGGATTTTCTGTTGGAAAACTAGAATTAGAAAATCCCCCAAGCGTACTTTCCGGGTACAAATACGATCCTGTGACAGACCGTTATATTTATACGAGTTCTGTTGATGGTTTTTCTATTGATTATCCACTGGTTTTAACCCCAAAACAATACGAAGATTTACTGCTTAAGGAATCCAGAAGAAATTATTTTAGGCAAAAAATGATCGCTGTTGACGGGAAAAAAGCAGGTAGTGAAAACGCAAAAAAAGATTTATTACCAAGATATTATATTAATTCAAGCCTTTTTGAGTCTATTTTTGGAAGTAATACAATTGATGTAAAACCCACAGGTTCAGTTGAGATGGACTTGGGATTACGATATAGCAAACAGGATAATCCTTCATTTTCGCCAAGAAACAGATCAAGTCTTACTTTTGATTTTGATCAAAGAATAAGTATGAGCTTAATGGGTAAGGTAGGTACCAGATTAGAAGTAAATGCCAATTATGATACCCAATCTACATTTGCTTTTCAAAATCTTTTCAAACTTGCTTATACTCCAACAGAGGATGATATTATTCAGAAAGTAGAAGTAGGTAACGTGAGTATGCCTTTAAACAGTACTTTAATTCGTGGGGCACAGAGTTTGTTTGGTGTTAAGACACAGCTTCAATTTGGGAAAACAACTGTTACAGGAGTTTTCTCTGAGCAGAAATCGCAAACAAAAAGTATAGTTGCTGAAGGTGGCGGAACAATTCAGAACTTTGATTTATACGCACTGGATTACGACAATGACAGGCACTTCTTCTTATCACAATATTTTAGAAATAAATACGATGCTTCACTTAGAAATTACCCTTTTATTGACAGTCGTGTGCAAATTACCAGATTGGAAGTTTGGGTAACAAACAAACAAAATCGTGTAAGCACAACAAGTAATAATTTGCGAAATATTATTGCGCTTCAGGATTTGGGAGAAGCACAGCTTACAGGATTATCTGATTCTGAAATCGTTGTTATAAATCCTTCAACGGGTTTTTTTAATACTAATAAGCCTGTTGATTCACCTACAGATAATGAAAACAATAAATACGATCCGGCTGCAATTGGTCAGCCAGGATCATATTTAAATTCAAACATTAGGGAAATTGTTACTGCAAAAAATGGTTTTAATAATGCTGACCCTAACAGAAGTGAAGGAAGGGATTATTCAGTCCTTGAAAATGCCAGAAAATTAACCCCAAACGAATATACTTTTAATCCTCAGTTAGGTTATATTTCATTGCAGCAGCGTTTGGCGAATGATGAAATTTTAGCAGTAGCCTATGAATATACAGTTGGAGGAGTTGTATATCAGGTAGGGGAGTTTGGTAGCGATGGAGTTGATGGTACTGTAGTGACAGGAAGTTCTCAAAATAACAATCAGGCCGTTATCACACAAAGTTTGATTTTGAAAATGCTGAAAAGCAGTTTAACGAATGTTAATAATCCTGTCTGGAATCTGATGATGAAAAACATCTATCAAATACCGGGGGCTTATCAGATAAAACAAGACGATTTTAGATTTAATATCCTTTATACAGATCCGTCACCAATCAATTATATTTCACCGGTTGATACTGCAAATCCTTTTCCTTCTAATCCAACCGCAGGTAATGAAGTAAAAGACACACCATTATTGAAAGTTTTCAATCTGGATAGATTAAATTACAATAATGATCCACAGGCAGGGGGAGATGGTTTCTTTGATTATCTGCAAGGCATTACTTTTGATGCGCAAAACGGACGAATTATATTTACTACTAAAGAGCCATTTGGAAAGTTATTATTTGATAAATTAAACACAGGTGCAGCTGGAGAAAATTATAATGATCCTTCTACTTATAACCCGAACCAGAGAAAATATGTGTTTAGGAATATGTATCGGACTACACAATCTGGGGCTTTACAGGACAGTGAAAAAAATAAGTTTTTATTAAGAGGAAAATATAAATCATCCGGAAGTGATGGGATTCCGATAGGAGCCTTTAATGTTCCGCAAGGTTCTGTTGTAGTTACTGCCGGTGGAAGAGTTTTGGTTGAAGGGATTGATTATAGCGTCGATTATCAGCTGGGAAGAGTGCAGATTCTGGATGCATCTTTGCAGGCTTCAAATACACCAATAGAAGTTTCCTTAGAGAATAATTCTGTTTTTGGTCAACAGACAAGAAGGTTTATGGGATTTAATGTTGAGCATAAAATTTCAGATAAATTTCTTATTGGAGGAACCTATTTGAAGATGACAGAAAGGCCATTTACTCAAAAATCGAGTTATGGGCAGGAATCTGTAAATAATACAATTTTCGGATTTAATGGAAATTATTCTACAGAAATTCCATTTTTCACCAGATTAGTAAATAAGCTGCCAAACATTGATACAGATGTGCCTTCAACCCTTTCGATAAGAGGAGAAGTTGCTTTTTTAAAACCGGATGCCCCAAAAGCAAGTGATTTTGAGGGAGAAGCTACTATATATGTAGATGATTTTGAGGGTTCCCAATCTACTGTGGATATGCGATCTGCTTACGCCTGGAGCCTTGCTTCTACACCATTTATTAATTCTGATACAGATACTACTTTTGGTGCAGACTCCAATACTCTTAGTTATGGATATAAAAGAGCTAAACTAGCATGGTATTCTATAGATCCTATTTTTTATACACAAAAACCATCCGGAATATCAAATGACGATTTGTCTTTAAATACTACAAGGAGAATTTACAGCAAAGAATTATATCCAAACACAGATATTGCGCAAGGTCAATTACAGGTAATCAATACGCTTGATTTGAGTTATTATCCTTCAGAAAGAGGACCTTATAATAACAATCCAACTTTCGGTTCAGATCCCGTAAATGGTAATTTTGGAGGGATTATGCGTTCTTTAAATTCAACCAATTTTGAACAAAGCAATGTGGAGTATATTCAATTTTGGATACTTGATCCTTATGTAGGAAATGCATCAGTACAACCTTCTAATGTCGGAAAAATATATTTTAATTTAGGAGAAGTATCAGAAGATATTTTAAAAGACGGAAGAAAACAATATGAAAACGGACTTGGACCGGATCAGTTAGTGGTAAAGCCAATTTGGGGAGATGTTCCGGCTTCGCAATCCTTAATTTATGCTTTTGATAATAATACCGGAAACAGAACAAATCAGGACGTAGGTTTAGATGGTCTTCCTAATGGAAGAGAAGGTACTATTTATACCAATTATGCTGCAGAATCAGATCCCGCAGCTGACGATTACACCTATTTCTTAAACACAACCGGAGGTGTTCAGGACCGATATAAAAAGTATAATGGTGTTGAAGGAAACTCTCCTGTTGATATAAATGATGTAAACCGAGGATCAACAACTTTGCCTGATGTCGAAGATATTAATCGCGACAATACAATGAATACAATCAATGCGTATTATGAATATAGTATTGATATCAAGCCTGATATGGCTATTGGGCAAAATTATATTACTGATATTAAAGTGGTAAATAATGTTGAATTACCTAATGGAGGCAGTACGACAGCAAGATGGATCCAGTTTAAAATACCGGTTGCACAACCTCAAAATACTATTGGAAATATCTCTGATTTCAGGTCTATACGGTTTATGAGAATGTTTATGACGGGCTTTAATGATCAGGTTACAGTACGTTTTGGAGCATTAGATTTAGTCAGAGGAGAGTGGAGGAGATATGACGGATCTATGGATAAAGCTGATGCCGATCCAACTAATGACGGAACTGATTTTGATGTACAGGCAGTAAATATTCAGGAAAACAGTACGAAATGCCCCGTAAATTATGTTATGCCGCCAAATGTTCAAAGAGAACAATTGTACAATAATAATACGGTTATCAATCAAAATGAACAATCATTGGCATTACGTGTTTCGGGTAACGGATTAGAAGCACAGGATTCAAGAGCTGCTTTTAAAAATGTCAGTATTGATATGCGTCAGTATAAAAAACTGAAAATGTTTCTTCATGCTGAATCTCTGGAGGGTGAAGCAAGTGTTGCAGACAATGAAATGGTAGCCTTTATTCGATTTGGAAATGATTTTACAGAGAACTTCTATCAGGTAGAAATTCCGTTAAAAGTAACTGTCACTGGAGGTGGCTGTAGTATAAATCCTGACTTGGTTTGGCCTCAAGCAAATGAAATGAACCTGGCACTTGATTTACTCACCAGGATGAAGATTAAAGGGATGAGCATTGATATTAACTCTTCAAAAAGAGATATTAATGGGATTTACTACCCTGATAATGATCCTGATATTTCAGAAGGTGATGGTGATAGTAAACTGGTATTGGGTATTAAGGGTAATCCTAATTTCGGGTTGGTCCGAAATTTAATGGTGGGTATCAAAAATGGTAATACCGTTGATAAAAGAATAAAAGGGGAAGTCTGGTTCAATGAGCTTCGTTTGTCTGATATGGAAAACAAAGGGGGTATGGCTGCCATATTAAACATCGATACCAACATGGCTGATTTTGCTACAGTTTCAGCAACCGGCCGTAAAAGTACAATTGGTTTTGGATCTATTGAAGAAGGGGCAAATGAAAGAGACCGTGAAGATATCCAGCAATATAATATTGTTACGAATTTGAATTTAGGAAAATTACTTCCTCCAAAATGGGGTATAAACCTTCCATTTAATTATGCAATTGGAGAAGAAGTGATTACGCCTGAATACGATCCCTTCAATCAGGATATTAAGTTGAAACAATTGCTCGATGAGACCACAGATCAGGCTCAAAAAGATAATATTAAAAACAGGGCTATAGATTATACCAAACGCAAAAGTATCAATTTTATTGGTGTTAGAAAGGACAGGGCACCTGAACAAAAGTCACATGTTTATGATGTTGAGAATTTTACTTTCTCTCAATCTTACAACCAGGTAGAGCGTCATGATTATGAAATTGAGGATTATGAAGATGAATCATCAAATTCGTCTGTAAATTATGCTTATACATTTCAGCCAAAAGAAATAACTCCTTTCAAGCAGACCAAATTCATGAAAAAAAGTGAATATTGGAAACTGCTAAGCGATTTCAATTTTAATTATTTACCATCTAATATTTCTTTCAACAGTAATATTATCAGACAAAGTAATCGCCAGCAATTCAGACAGGTTGAAGATGTTCAGGGAATTGGTCTTGATGCCCTTTACAGAAGAAATTTTGCGCATAATTATCAATATGGATTCGGTTTTAATCTGACTAAATCTTTAAAGTTAAATTATACAGCATCCTCAAATAACATTGTTAAAAACTTTCTGAATGATGATAACACTCCGAAAGAAGATTTTAGCATTTGGGATGATTATTTTGATCTTGGAACACCAAATCAGCATACACAGCAGCTGGTTTTAAATTATGATATTCCAATTAACAAAGTACCTGTCCTTAGTTTTATAAAAGCCAATTATTCTTATACTGCAGATTACAACTGGCAGCGTTCTTCAACTGCGTTATCACAATACGAAGAAGAAAATCCAGATGGGTCTTTTACAACATATGATTTAGGTAATACGATTCAGAATGCGAATTCAAATACTTTAAGTACTACTTTTAATATGACTACTTTGTATAAGTATTTAGGTTTGACACCCGGATCTAAAAAAGCAGCAAAAACAAAACCTACCGGACCACCAAAACCAGGAGAAAAAGTAGTGAATACTAATAGAGCACAAACAACCAGAAGTCCGTTTTATGATGGTTTAATTGGGGTTTTGACCAGTGTTAAAAATATTCAGATAAATTATACAGAAAACAGCGGAACAGTCTTACCGGGTTATACTCCCGGGATAGGGTTTTTAGGAACCTCTAAACCAACGTTAGGATTTATTTTTGGTAGTCAGGATGATATACGATATGAATCGGCTAAAAATGGCTGGCTGACCACTTATGATAATTTCAATCAAAATTATACTCAGGTTAATAATAAGCTTTTGAAGGCAACAGCAAATGTTGATTTGTTTCCGGATTTTAAAATAGACTTAACCATGGACAGGTCTTATTCTGAAAATTCTTCAGAGCAGTATAGTGTTGTCAATGGAGAATATACACCGCTTTCTCCTTACACCTACGGAATGTTTTCTATTTCTACCGTATTAATCAAAACAGCATTTTCTACAAGTAATGAAAACGTATCGGCTGCTTTTGATGATTTTAGAAATAACCGTCTTATAATAGCAAATCGTTTGGCTGAAGATCGGTACGGAAGCATAATTCCTCGATATGACGCTGGAAATCTGCCAATTGAAGATACAAATGTCCCTATAGATAATCTTGCAAATCCAAATAACCCTGATAGGAAGATGATTCAGTCAAATGATGGTTATCCTGTAGGTTATGGAAAAAGTAATCAGGCAGTTTTGCTTCCGGCATTTTTAGCTGCTTATTCAGGAAGTGATGCATCGAGTTCCTCGACAGGGATTTTTAGAAATTTCCCTATTCCGAACTGGAGTATAAAATATAATGGACTGATGCGATATAAATATTTCAAAGACAGATTCAAACGTTTTTCTTTACAGCATAATTACAGGGCTTCTTATACAATTAATCAGTTTAGATCCAATTTCGATTATAATGAAAATCCAGACGGTACGGATGTAAATGGCAATTTCTTCAATAAAACGATTATGTCAAATGTAAACTTGGTAGAACAGTTTAGTCCGTTAATTCGTGTTGATTTCGAGTTGAAAGGATCATTGAGGGTGCTTACAGAAGTAAAGAAGGACAGGGCTTTATCTATGAGTTTTGATAATAATTTATTGACCGAAGTTAAAGGTCTTGAATATGTGGTAGGTTTAGGGTACCGTTTTAAGGATGTAATTTTTTCATCAACTCTGGCCGACAATCCAACAGGAATTATAAAAAGCGATATTAATATCAAGGCAGATTTTTCATACAGAAACAACCAGACTCTTGTTCGTTATTTAGATTATGATAATAATCAATTGGCAGCAGGACAAAATATCTGGTCATTAAAACTTACTGCAGATTATGCTTTCAGCAAGAACCTTACAGCTATTTTTTATTACGATCATTCGTTTTCGAAAGCAGTTATTTCTACATCATTTCCACTAACTAACATTCGCTCGGGATTTACACTTCGATATAATTTTGGGAATTAATTTTGTTATTATAAACTAATTTTAATTAGAAGATTGTTACATTTGTTGCTTTAAAATTAAAATATCAATTTCAAACATAATATTATGAGCATACCGGCAAATTTAAAGTACACAAAAGATCACGAATGGGTTAGCATCGATGGAGATGTTGCAACAGTAGGAATTACTCATTTTGCTCAAAAAGAGTTAGGAGATATCGTGTATGTTGAAGTAGAAACTCTAGATCAGACACTTGAAAAAGATGAAGTTTTTGGAACTGTAGAAGCTGTAAAAACGGTATCAGATTTATTCTTGCCTTTATCGGGAGAAATTATTGCTTTTAATGAAGATTTGGAGAGTACTCCTGAAGCAGTAAATTCTGATCCTTATGGAGCCGGATGGATGATTAAAGTGAAAATTGCTAACGCTTCAGAAATAGATTCATTATTATCAGATGAGGCATATAAACAACTTATAGGTGCCTAAACAACTGCTTTTATTATGGGCAATAATTTGCACAGGGGTAATTACCTATCTTTGTCTGACAGACTCAAGTAATATTCCGTCAGTCAATTTTCCAAGCATTGATAAAATAGTACATTTCTGTTTTCATTTTGGCTTTACAATCTCATGGATTTTGTTTTTCAAAAAAGAATTAAAGGGTAAGGCCACGGATGATTTTAAAGCTTACTTAATATCCTTTATATTTTCAGTTTTTTTTGGAATAACTATCGAAATATTACAAGGTATTTTTACCAAAACCAGGGCAGCAGATGTTGCTGATATTTTAGGTAATGCCATTGGATCTACAGCTGCAGTTTTTACGGCAATAGCTTTTAAAAAGCAAATTGACAAAATATAATAATTCCCACTTCGGTGGGTTTTTTATTTTATAAATTTTAAATGTATTTTTGCGCTATCTCAGAATCTTATTGATATGAATATCAGGCAATATTTAGACTCCACTTACTTGAAGACTGCTTCACAGGCCGGTATTTCAGAAATAGAAAACGATATTGTGGTTCAACATGCAATCACTGAAGCCATTAATGAGGGGTTTAAAGTCATTATGATTCGGCCGGAATATGTAGCTTTGGCCAAAGAAATGATTTTAGAGGCTAATTCAAATTTGAGTGTAGGTACTGTTATTGATTTTCCGGAAGGCAAATCAGATTTGGAAACAAAGATCAAAGAAGCGAATCAGGCAATAGCAAATGGTGCAGATGATCTTGATTTTGTTTGTAATTATGAAGCCTTCAAAAACGGTGATACAGACCTGATAAAACAAGAGATTTTAATAGCAACACAAATAGGACTGGCCAACAATAAAACTGTAAAATGGATTATTGAAACAGCGGCCTTAAACGAAAAAGAAATCATTCAGTTTTCATCCCTTATAAAAAACGTTGTTATTTCGAATTTTAATGAAGAAGATTATGCATCAGTTTTTGTGAAATCATCAACCGGATTTTATAAAACCCAGGACGGTTCTCCAAATGGCGCAACTATCCCGGAAATTATTATGATGTTAGAAAATGCATCGCCATTGTCGATAAAAGCTTCGGGAGGTGTTAAGACTTACAAAAAGGCAATGGAAATGATTGAATTAGGAGTTAAACGAATCGGCACTTCATCTGCAAAAGCAATTGCAAACGGAGAAAATACCCCAAATAAATATTAATGAAAATCAAAAATATTTTGAATAAAAGTTTTTTAACGTTTTGTCTGACATTATTATGCATGTCTGTTTTTTCTCAGGAAACAAGCAAATCTTATGTTAAACCTGGCTTTTCTGCTGAACGCTTTCCTGTTTTTTCAAATTGTGAAAATTTAGAGTCCAAAAATCTGGAAAACTGCTTTTATAAAGAAGTTCATGATTTTGTATATAACAATTTTGAAGTTCCGGAAAATTTGAAACAGTCAAATTATAAAGGCGAAGTTAAGGTGCTGTTTGAAGTAGATGTAAATGGAGTTTTTAAAGTAATATATGTCAGTGCGACAAATGACGACCTTGCGAAAGAAGCCAAACGTGTTTTTGATAAATTTCCAAATATAAAACCTTCAACTTACGATGGTAACGCAACTTATTCTAAATATACCATTTCAATTGATGTGCCGCTAAAAAGCTCAGAGCAGATTGCTGCCGAGAATCTTGCTGCAGCAGAAATTTTAAAACCAATAGAAAAGCCAATGACTGAACTGGATAGTATTGTGTATAAAAAATACAATAATCCTGAATTCGAAAGTCATTTAAATATTCCTTTTTCAAACAGTTATTATGCACAGTTTGATGCAGCTATGAATCAGGTGGGGAGTAACAACCATACAGCATCCAAACCTTACACTTATGCAGAAGTTTCAAAATATTATAATTTAAAAGCAGTAAATGAGTCGCTTCAAAAAAAGACTTCTAGCTGGTTAGGAAGAAAATGGTGGAATGAAAATATGGTTCAGATTCAGGGAGAAGATTACTGGCTGTCTTTAAATCCAATTGTTGATCTGCAAATGGGTAAAGCTTCAGATCTGGATGCGTCCTATACTTATGTAAACACACGTGCGATCAATTTCAGAGGAGGTTTAGGGAAACAAATCAACTTCACCACCACAATTTTTGAAAGTCAGGGAAGATTTGCAGGATATTTTAATGATTATGCCAATTCTTTAAAGCCTTCAGGAGGAAATCCTGCAATTATTCCAGGTATGGGAATTGCAAAACAATTTAAAACCGATTCGTATGATTTTCCATTAGCGGAAGCAAATATTTCGTATTCGCCAAGTAAATTTTTCGATTTTCATTTAGGCTACGGAAGAAATTTTATCGGAGACGGATATCGTTCATTATTGGAAAGCGATGGAGCGAGTCCTTATCCCTATTTTAAAATTAATACCACATTCTGGAAAATAAAATATACTAATACGTATATGTGGCTTAAGGATGTTCGTCAGGATGCAACTGTTGATAAAACCTATGCATCAAAATACATGGCGAATCATTATCTGAGCTGGAATGTTTCGAATAAACTGAATTTAGGTTTCTTTGAATCGGTAGTGTGGACAGATACCAATAACAGAGGCTTTGATGTAAATTTTGTGAATCCGATTATATTTTATCGTTCTGTTGAGTTTGCATCATCTTCTAAAAGCGGTAATGCACTTTTGGGAATTACATCTAAATACAAATGGAATAATAATGTCAATTTGTATGGGCAGTTATTGATTGATGAGTTTTCATTTGGAGATATAAAAGCAGCGGATAACAGCTGGAAGAATAAAATTGGATATCAGTTAGGTGCTAAATATTTTAACGCCTTTAAAATTAAAGATCTGCTTCTTCAATTAGAATATAATCATGTTCGCCCTTACGTATATTCTCATAGCGCTATAATTACTAATTATGCACATAATAACCAAAGTATTGGTCATCAATGGGGTGGTAATTTTGAGGAACTCGTTGCGATTGGTCGTTATCATAAAGGACGTCTTTTTGCTGATGCGAAATTTACTGTGGGAAAAAGAGGTTTTGATTTTGATACCGCAGAAGATTCTTTTAACTACGGAGGTAATATTTATAAAAGTTATGAAGAAAAACGACCTTATGACAATGGCGTAAAGATAGGTCAGGGCAATAAAACCAATATTTTCATTGCCGATATTCAGGGAGGATATCTGATAAATCCAATGACAAATCTGAAACTTTTTGGAAGTTTTATCTATAGAAATTTCGACCCAATGCAGAATACAGCAACTACTTTTAAACAAAGTACGACCTGGTTTACAATAGGACTGCGTTCTGATCTTTTTAACTGGTATTTTGATTATTAATATTAATAAGACTTTTCGATATAATTGTGTTAAAGATTGGCAAGTCCTTATTTTGCAAAGGTTTTTATTTGAAAATTCTAATTTTATAGTTCAGAATTCTATAATCTAATTTGTACATTTGCACCACTCAAAAAAATAGACAAATAATTACAGGTTGAACGCTACTAAAAATACAATTTCGCTTAAATCGATATTTCTGGATTTCAAAGAGATTACGAAAGCTGGTTTAGCTATCAGTGTTTTGTTTTCTTCAATTGCAGGATATTTATTAGGCGTAAATAATGAAAATCCTTTTCAATGGAGTGTTTTAGCTGTTTTAATGGTTGGAGGCTACTGTATGGTTGGTGCTTCTAATGCTTTTAATCAGGTAATTGAAAAAGATATTGATTCTTTAATGGATCGTACCAAAAACCGCCCGGTTCCTTCAGGGCGTATGTCTCCAAAAGTGGCTTTGCTGGTGGCAAGTTTACTAACGATTACAGGAATTGTTTTGTTATATACGATCAATGCAAAGTCTGCAATGTTTGCAGCAGTCTCAATATTTTTATATACGAGTGTTTATACACCTTTAAAAACGGTAACCTCATTATCTGTTTTTGTTGGGGCTTTTCCGGGGGCAATTCCGTTTATGTTAGGATGGGTTGCGGCAACAGGTGAATTTGGAATAGAGGCAGGTACTTTGTTTTTGATTCAGTTTTTCTGGCAGTTCCCTCATTTTTGGGCTATTGGATGGTTTTTGTATGAAGATTATGAAAAGGCGGGTATTTTTATGCTTCCAACAGGAAAAAAAGATAAAGGAACCGCTTTGCAGGTTATTTTATATACAATTTGGCTGATAATTGCATCGCTATTACCAATGTTAGGATATACAGGGCAATTATTTCTTACGCCAATTGCTGCAATCGTTGTTTTTTTATTAGGAATCTGGATGTTGTTTTATGCTGTGCGTTTGTATCAGTTGCGAACTGCAAAAGCAGCCAGAACCTTAATGCTGGTGAGTGTTTCGTATATTTCGTTACTGCAGATAGTGTTTATAGTAGATAAATTTTTAAGATAGTTATGGAAATGACAATGAAAATAAGTGAAGAACAAGTAAGGAAATCAAAATCGGCAAAACTGATTTTGTTATTCGCAATGGTAAGCATGACTATGATGTTTGCCGGACTTACCAGTGCATTTGTAGTAAGCAAATCAAGGGCAGACTGGTTGAAGAATTTTGAACTGCCATCTGCGTTTTATTATAGTACAGCTGTAATTATTGGTTGTAGTATTGCTTTTCATTTGGCAAAAAAAGCCATTCAAAAAGATAACAGAAGTGCTACTACTGGGTTTCTTTTTGCTACATTATTATTAGGTATTGCATTTGTGGTTTTGCAGTTTGAGGGTTTTGGCCAGATTGTAAAAAGCGGATATTACTTTACAGGTAAAGGAAGCTCTATAACGACTACTTTTCTTTATGTGGTCACTGTTACGCATTTATTGCACCTTGCAGGGGGATTAATTTCTCTTTTAATTGTAATTTATAATCATTTTAAACAAAAATACAATTCAACTCAAACTCTTGGTATAGAACTAGGTGCAATGTATTGGCACTTTCTGGACTTATTGTGGGTTTATTTATTTTTATTTTTATATTTCTTTAAATAAGAAAAAAACGTAAATTTGGGAACTTTTTAACGAATATCTTTTATGGAAGCGACAGTTACTACTGCAAATAACGACGAAAAAACTTGGGGAGGCGGAGAGCATATCCAGCCATTAGGAGCAAGTTATGGTAAAATGATGATGTGGTTTTTTATCGTATCAGATGCCTTAACATTCTCTGGATTCCTTGCGGCTTATGGTTTTTCAAGATTTAAATTTATAGAAACCTGGCCTTTGGCTGATGAAGTGTTTACTCACTTTCCTTTTTTACATGGTGTCCCGGCTCCAATGTATTATGTGGCCTTAATGACTTTTATTTTGATTTTCTCATCTGTAACTATGGTTTTGGCAGTTGACGCAGGTCATCAGTTGAAAAAGACAAAGGTTGCAATTTATATGTTCCTTACTATTATTGGAGGTTTTATTTTCGTAGGTTCTCAGGCATGGGAATGGAAAAACTTCATTAAAGGTGAGTATGGTGCAATTGAAACAGCAGGTGGAAGTTTATTGCAGTTTGTTGATGCAAATGGTGAAAGAGTTGCTCTTGAAAAATTTGCTGTAAAGTTGCCAGAACAAAGAGAAGCTTTAACAAGAAGCCATTCGACCTGGTTTATGGAGGATGCTGAAACGCAGCCGACCTTTACAGTTGCTGAAGTGCAGGCAGGTTTTAAAGCACATCCAGAGTTGTTAATAAGAACTGAACAGCTTACGGATAAAAAGAAAAAAACAATTTTGACAAGAGCAGAATCTGAGTCTCGTTTAAGTACTGCAAAATATGTTGTAGAAGGTGCAAACCTGACAAGAAACGAATACGGAAGCAAATTATTTGCTGATTTCTTCTTCTTTATCACAGGATTCCACGGATTCCACGTATTTTCTGGGGTTATCATTAATATCATTATATTCTTTAATGTGTTATTGGGTACTTACGAAAAGAGAAGAAGCTATGAAATGGTAGAGAAAGTTGGTTTATACTGGCATTTTGTAGATTTAGTTTGGGTATTTGTATTTACAGTTTTCTACTTAGTTTAATTTTAGAATTTAATCATTATGTCACACGAGCACGTATCAAATACAAAAAGAATCTGGTTTGTTTTTGCATTACTATCAGTAGTAACTACAGTAGAGGTTATTCTTGGTATTTATAAACCAGCATCATTAGAGTTTAATCATTTTATTGGTTTGAATTTATTAAACTGGATATTTTATATCTTAACAATATTCAAAGCTTATTATATTGTATGGGCATTTATGCACATGGAAGGTGAAAAAAGCAGTCTTAGATGGTCTGTTGTATCGCCTGTTATTTTCCTTGTTCTGTATTTATTGTTCATTCTCTTAACTGAAGGACATTATATTTATGGGGTTTTTAAAGATTCTACTATTAAATGGAATTTTTAACATGATATTAATTCGAAAAGAGGCTCCGTTTAACGGAGCTTTTTTTATTTTTGTACCTCAATAATTTCTGCACTTCCAATGAAAAAAAATATAGTTCTCTTTGTGCTTTTTGTTCTGCCAATTGTTGCCTATTTGTTTTTTGCTTCCGGCGTAAATAGTTTTACAACACTTCCTGTAATAACGCCAAAAATTAATGATTTTGGAAATTGGGAATCCTTAAACGGCAAAAAAGTTTCACTTGATAAAAAGATAACCATTTTAGGTTTTGCAGGTTCCGATATTTTAAGCAATCGTGGTAATTATTTTAACTTAAACGAAAAAATTTACAAACGTTACAACGGATTTGAAGATCTTCAGTTTGTAGTTTTATGCCCGCTTGGAACTGAAAAGCAAGCTCAGAAAATTATAGATGCTTTATCTCCTTTTACAGATGTGAAAAATTGGAACTTTGTTTTTGCATCAAACGAAGATATTCAGAAGTTTTATGATCAGTTGCATTTAAAAGCGAAGCTGGACGAAAATCTGGGTACTCCTAATGTTTTTATCGTTGATAAAGAAAGAAATTTAAGGGGGAGAAAAGATGATAAAGAGTATAAAGAAGGCTATAATGCCTTTCATCCTTCTGAACTGAGCAACGAGATGCTGGACGACTTTAAAATTATTCTTTATGAATACCGCGCAGCTCTCAAAAAGAATCATAATGCTACTAAACAACTCTAATTTCAATTATAATGTTTAAAAATAAATCATATATCGGAATTTCGTTTATCATTTTAATCTTCGGAATTTACGCTGTACCTAAAATTGTTGACAGAATCAAAAATGGTGATGTTGTTAAAGGAAATCGGTTAGACAACGTAGGTGAAAAAAGTTCTAGTGGAGACGCAAAATTACTCACGATAGGAAAGGCTCCAAAATTTGAGCTAATTAATCAGGATAATGTTAAGGTTTCAAATGAAACTTACAAAGGAAAAGTTTATGTTTTAGAATTTTTCTTTACAACCTGTCCATCTATTTGTCCAAAGATGAATATGAGTATGTTAGAGATTGAAAAAACTTTTTTTGGAAATCCTAATTTTGGAATTGTTTCTATTACGATTGATCCAGCTCATGACACGCCTCAGGTATTAAAAGATCATAGAAAATTGCTAGGTGTGAAATCTTCGACATGGAATTTTCTAACAGGAGATAAAAAAGCCATCATGGATTTGTCAAACAAAGGATTTAATCTTTATGCAGGTGAAAATGCAAAAGTGAACGGAGGATTTGAGCATTCAGGATTATTTGCCTTAATTGATAAAGAAGGAAACATCCGTTGCAGAAAAGATGACTTTGGGAATCCAATTTTATATTATGATGGATTAGATAAAAAAGGAGTAAGAGACATTCAACAGGATATTAAAATATTATTAGAAGAATAAAATGGAAGATCATTCATTAGAAAAAAAATACAATAAATTTATCATTGCTGTTTCAATTGTAATTCCGGTTGTAGTAGCCATTTTATTTGGTGTAAAACTTAAAGATTTTGGATATAATGTAGAACCGCTTTCGTTTTTGCCTCCAATATATGCAACTATAAATGGTATTACGGCTGTTGTTTTGGTTTTGGCTGTTATTGCAATTAAAAAAGGGAATCAGAAAACCCATGAACGTTTAATGACAACTGCGATTGGATTATCTGTAGCATTTTTAGTAATGTATGTGGCCTATCACATGACGGCTGATTCAACAAAGTTTGGAGGAGAAGGAATTGTTAAGTTAATCTATTTCTTTATTTTGATCACTCACATATTATTGTCGATTGCTATTATTCCTTTGGTTTTGATCACTTATGTTAGAGCTTTAGCAAAACGATTTGACAAGCATAGAAAAATTGCTAAAATTACGTTTCCGCTTTGGTTATATGTTGCCGTTACAGGTGTAATAGTTTATTTAATGATTTCTCCTTATTATGCGCACTAAAAGCAAAAATATTCAAATCTTAAATTCCAAATTACAAACTTTCTTTTTTGGAGTTTTGTTTTTCTTTATTGGAGTTTCTTCAAACGCTCAGTGTGCCATGTGCCGTGCTGCGCTTTCAGGAGAGTCTAACATAAAAAAAGCGGAAGCAGTAAATGATGGAATTGTTTATTTAATGGTCATTCCGTATTTGCTTGTAGTTATAATTGGAGTTTTAATTTATAAGATGTACCAATCAAAAAGCAAAAAGACCGAATAAAATTCGGTCTTTTTTCATTTTAATCCATTAACAGAAACGTTTACTGTTCCGTTTATTTTAATAAAAGCAATAATAGCCTGATTCGTTAATTGAATTTTATCAAACTGAATGTCTTCCATTTTTCCATTAATAAAAACACCAGGCATTGGGGAATAATTTTTAAGATAAGTGGCCATGGTTTTTTTACCTTCTTCTAAATTAGGCTGTATAGAATATCGGCAGTTTTCTTCCATTTTTTTAGGATATAACCCTGAGCAAGCCAGTTTGCAGTTCGCATCAATTTACTTTTGGTGTCTAAAACATAGTCCAGTTTATCAAAATAAATTTCTTTGTTCTGAGGATTATATTGAGGAAATCCGTTTAAATATATGGTTCCGTTGACAGATCCTAAAACATCGAGTGCGATTACCATTTTTGCATCTTTATGCCAAATTTCAACATTTTTCACGGTTACCTTTTTGCTTTCCGAACCGAATTCCTGTCCTGCAAAATTTTTAGTCATGATTTTTGAGGCATCGACATAACTTGATATAGCAGCAATATTGGTCGTAATTTGATTTGGAATTTTAGCAACTGGTTTCAAAACAATTTTTGAAGCATTAAACTTAGATTCAGGTTGTTTGCCAATAACAGTTTCCATATTACATTTTATTCCCATATCCAGTAAAAATGAATCATTTTTAAGTTTTGCATTGCTAGAGTATATTTCTACCGGCGCAATTCTGAGCCAGCTCTCATAAGTTTCATTCATTTGAAAGGGAGTACAGATTTTTTCTAAAGCAGATAAAACATTTGGTTTAAAATCCATTGATTTTTCAATTGCATCATCTATGCTCTTTTCAATTTTAGATTTGAATATTGAGATTGCCGGATTTGCTAAATAAGTGATGGGTATGTTTTTTCCAAAAACGGTCATGGTAGGGCTTTCATTCCAGTCAAGAGATTTGAACTCTGTTTTTGTATTGAGTTTCCAGTTTGTCAAAGTGACCTCGCTTGATAAAGTAATGATGCCGTTTAAATTGAATTCACGTGTGTCATAAAGTTCAACGCCCATTTTTTTAGTGCCAATTCGGTATTTGATATTTGCTTTTAATGGTAAAATAGTTTTTATCTTTTTTATCTGCATTTGCAGGATCATTTTGAATTTTGATTGGTGCCTGTTTCCAGATTTTTATTTCGATATCATCATCCTTAATATCATTATCTTCGTAAATTAATCCGTTTAAAAGAGCATTGGTTTGATTTTCTATGTCTTTTAATTTTACCGTGATTGGCAAATTAATAAAAGACGGATTACTGTCATAAATCAACGGACTTGCATCATCTGGTTCAGGTTTTAATGTGGCTAGCTTTTGAGAAGTCGAACAGCTGATGAATAATGTTAAGATTATGAAAAGAACTGAAGAAAAAAGAAATTTCATTTGAAGGTTTTTTAGTAAAGCAAAATTAAGAAAACAATTATATTCTTTGAAAAAAGTGTAACAATTAGTCGATAATGTAGTCTTATTCTAAAAGTCATACGAAATTTATTAACTTTTTCTTACCATAAAATACGTAATTAAAATGTTATTATTGTCTTAAAATTCAGCGGTATTATGATTGAAATCAAAGATTTACATAAGTCCTATAAAATGGGAAGTTCAGAATTGCACGTACTAAAAGGAATAAATTTTAATATAGAAGAAGGCGAGCTGGTTGCCATAATGGGATCTTCGGGTTCCGGAAAATCGACCCTTCTGAATATTTTAGGGATTCTGGATGAAGCAGATTCTGGCAGCTATATCCTGGATAAAACTCCTATAAAAAAACTTAATGAAACAATTGCTTCCAGATATCGAAACAAATTTTTAGGATTTGTTTTTCAGTCTTTCAATTTAATAAATTATAAAACTGCACTGGATAATGTTGCCATGCCCTTATATTATCAGGGTGTTAAGAGAAAAGAACGTTATGATATTGCGATGAAATATCTGGAGAAAGTTGGTCTGGGGTCGCATTCACATCATTTGCCAAATGAACTTTCAGGAGGACAAAAACAACGTGTTGCAATTGCAAGGGCTCTGGCGTCAAACCCAAAAGTTTTACTGGCAGATGAGCCTACTGGTGCTTTAGATACAAAAACTTCTTATGAGGTTATGGAACTTATTCAGGGGATTAATGATGAAGGAAAAACCATTTTGATTGTTACCCACGAACCTGATATTGCTGCAATGTGCAAAAGAAATGTAGTCCTGAAAGATGGATTAATCATTGATGACAAAAAAGTAGAACAAGTTAGAGCTTCAGCGTATGTTTAATATTGAGCGTTGGCAGGAAATATTTGAAGCAATCTCCAAAAACAAGTTAAGAACTTTTTTGACAGGAGTTTCTGTTGCTTCGGGAATTTTTATTTTGGTGATTTTACTGGGTGCGGGAAAGGGGCTTCAGAACGGAATTGAAAAGCAGTTCGAGAATGATGCCAAAGGGATAATTGAAGTTTGGTCCGAAACAACAACCAAACAATATAAGGGGCTTAATCCAGGAAGGCAAATTCAGTTAAGAAATAGTGATTATGATCTTCCGGTTAAAAAGTTTGGCGATGAGATTGATAAAAAATCTTCTGTTCGCAGTACCTGGGGAGGAATTGTAAGTTATGGAAAAGAGTCGGGAAACTACCAATTTAGAGGAATTAGTCCGGATTATTTGTCTCTTGAAAATGCGACTATTATTAATGGACGTTTCATTAATAATAGCGATATGATAAATAATGAGAAAGTAGTAGCTATAGGTTTGAAGGTAAAGCAGGACCTGTTTAAAGAAGAAGATCCGATAGGGAAAGAGATTTTAGTCAATAATATTAATTTTAAAGTAATAGGGGTTTTTACAGATCCTTCAGGAGAACGTGAAGAATCAAGGGTTTATATGCCCATGTCTACCAATCA
The DNA here is from genome assembly GCF_029625295.1 of Flavobacterium gyeonganense. Taxonomy (NCBI): domain Bacteria; kingdom Pseudomonadati; phylum Bacteroidota; class Flavobacteriia; order Flavobacteriales; family Flavobacteriaceae; genus Flavobacterium; species Flavobacterium gyeonganense. The sequence goes on from NZ_CP121112.1 coordinate 2,844,205, forward strand.
GCGGGCTTTTGGTGCAGGAGATAAAATAAACGGTATGCAGTTTGTTTTAAATAAAAAAATGAATTATGATGAAGCTTTAGCACAATCAAAAAAATTTACAGAAGAGGTAAAGGCACTTTTAAAAAGCAAAAATGTGGTTGCACCTGATGATGATAGTGGCATCAGAGCTTATAACTCTGTTGAAGAAGCTAAACAATTTTATGATTTAAATCTTTTTATAAGACTATTTTTTTGGTGGGTGGGTATTTGTACCATCATCGCCGGAGTAGTTGGAGTAAGTAACATTATGCTTATTGTTGTAAAAGAAAGAACAAAAGAAATTGGAATTAGAAAAGCGTTGGGAGCTTCTCCGTTTTCTATTATTTCCATGATTCTTCATGAGTCTATTTTTATAACCACTATTGCAGGTTTTACAGGTTTATTGGCGAGTCTTTTATTATTAGAATTTGTTGGGCCAATGGTTCAGAGTGAATATTTCAGAAATCCCGAAGTAGATTTTGGTGTTGCTTTAACAACACTTGTTTTACTTGTATTTGCAGGAGCAATGGCTGGTTTTTTTCCAGCATACAGAGCCGCTAAAATAAAACCTATTGTAGCACTTAGAGACGAATAAAATAAATATGTTTAGTAAAGATAATTGGGATGAGATTTTACAGGCTTTAACCGCCAACGTTTTCAGAACGGTTCTAACTGCATTTGGGGTATTTTGGGGCATATTTATTTTAGTAATATTACTTGCTGCAGGAAACGGACTCGAAAACGGTGTAAAAAAAGGGTTTGACGGAATAGCTACAAACACCATGTTTATGTGGAGTCAGACAACATCAAAAGCTTATAAAGGCTTGCCCAAGGTGCGACGTTATGATTTTAGAAACAGTGATGTTGCTTCTTTAAGAGAGGCTTTTCCGGATTTATTGTATGTGTCCCCACGAAATCAATTAGGTGATTTTAACGGAACAAATAATGTGGTTAGGGGAACAAAAACTTCAGCATTTACCATTTATGGGGATTATCCCGAACTGATTAAGCAACAGCCGATGGATATCATAAAAGGACGTTTTATCAATCAGCAGGATATTCTTGAAAGAAGAAAAAATAGCAGTGATTGGAAAAGGTGTTATTGCGGAGCTTTATGGAAAAGAAGAAGAAGCTGTTGGCACTTATGTGAAAATTAACGGAATAAATTTTATGGTCGTTGGGGTTTATAAATCGAAACAACAGGGAGGAAATGCAGAGCAGGAACAAAAAAATATTTTCATCCCTTTTACTACTTTTCAGCAGTCTTTTAATTATGGGGATAAAGTAGGCTGGATGGCACTTACTGCAAAAGATGAAACCTCCATTACAGATTTAAAGCCAAAGATTTTGGACAAAATAAAAGCACTTCATTCTATAAATCCTAAAGATGATCGTGCCGTAGGAAACTTCGATTTGTACGAACAGTTTAACAAGGTGCAAAGTCTTTTTACTATTTTAAAAATCATTGCCTATTTTGTAGGCACTTTGGTTTTGATTTCAGGCGTAATTGGTATATCTAATATTATGCTTATTGTGGTAAAAGAAAGAACTAAAGAAATTGGAATTCGAAGGGCGTTAGGAGCGACTCCAGCAGCTATAAGAGGACAAATTTTGTCAGAATCAATATTTTTAACCATCATTTCAGGTATGCTAGGAATTGCTGTTGCAACAGGGCTTATTGCACTTTTGAATATGTTTTTAGATTCAATGCCTCCAAACAGCAATACCATGTTTGCAAATCCAAGTGTAGATTTGCGGGTTGTATTTGTAGCTTTATTAATCCTTATTGGTTCAGGATTACTGGCCGGATTTATACCTGCACAGACGGCAATCAATGTAAAACCGGTGGATGCTTTACGAACAGAATAAATTATCAATCAAAATATAATCGAATTAACAACAAACAAAATGAAAAAAGGAGTAACCGTAACCATTTTAATTTTTATTGCTATAGTTTTCTTTGGCGCACTTTATTATCTGTATGCTAAAAATCAGGAGTCTCCAGTTGTTTTTAAAACTGAAAAAGCTGAAATTAAAACGATTGTAAAAAATACGATTGCAACAGGAAATATCCAGCCAGATGAAGAGGTTCTGATTAAACCTAATATTTCAGGTATTATTGAGTCTGTTTACATTAAGGCGGGTGAAAAAATCAAAGCAGGGGATATGATTGCAAAAATCAGGGTTGTTGCTAATGTTTCTAATGTAAGCAGTACTCAAAATCAGGTTCAGACCGCTAAAATTGCATTAGACAATCAGGAGAAAATCTATCAGAGACAAAAAACATTATTTGATAAAGATGTAATTTCTGCAAATGATTTTGATGCAGCCCAGCTAGCTTATAAACAGGCAAAACAAAATTATCTGTCAGCAAAACAAAGTCTGGATATCGTAAAAACAGGAACAACATCTTCATTAGGAAGCTATGCAAATACACTGATTCGTTCTACTGTAAACGGGATGGTTTTAGATGTGCCTGTAAAAGTTGGAAATCAGGTTATTGAAAGTAATAATTTTAATGAAGGAACTACAATAGCAAGCGTGGCAGATGTTGGGAGAATGATTTTTGTTGGAAAAATTGATGAATCTGAAGTAGGTAAAATAAAAGAAAGAATGCCTATTGAAATTACAATTGGAGCAATTGAAAACAAAAAATTCACGGCTGTTTTAACCTATATAGCTCCTAAGGGAGTAGTTGAAAACGGAGCTATCCAGTTTGAGATCAAAGCTTCTTTAGAAAACAATGATGCTACTTTTATCAGAGCCGGCTTAAGTGCAAATGCTTCTATTATTTTAGAGAAAGCAGACAAAGTTTTGGCTATTAAAGAATCATTGGTTCAGTTTGACAAAAAAACTCAAAAACCTTATGTTGAAATCGAAACAGCACCTCAAAAGTTCCAAAGAAAAGATGTAGTTCTGGGGGTAAGTGACGGGATTTATGTTCAGGTTAAAAGCGGTGTTAAGGCATCTGATAAAATTAAAATCTGGAATCAGGGACTCATCAATGAGGGTGAAGGCGAAAAAAAATAATTTGATTATTTAAAGCGATTTTTGGACTTATAAAACGTTAAATTTGCATGGTATCTGCTGTGCTTTCATTTCAAAATATATGAAAATAAATAAATATAATAGTTTTGTTTTTGCTCTCCTGTTTGGATTAGCATTATCTACACAGGCTCAAACAAAACAATGGACACTGGAAGAATGTGTACGTTATGCACTGGATAATAATATCACAATCAAACTATCTGAATTAGATGTTAAGAATTCTGTCATAGATAAAAGAGGAGCTTTAGGAAATTATCTGCCTGCTGTAAATGCAAATGCTTCACATTCATGGAATATTGGATTAAATCAAAATATTACAACAGGATTGCTTGAAAATCAAACTACACAATATTCATCAATTGGGGCGAGTGTTGGTGTCGATATTTACAAAGGTTTACAAAATCAGAATACTTATAGAAGAGCTAAACTGTCTATAGTTGCTTCAAAATATCAATTATTAAAGATGCAAGAAGATATTTCATTAAATGTCGCCAATGCATTTTTGGAAATTCTTTTCAATAAGGAAAATTTAAAAGTAAAAAAGGAACAGCTCGCTATTGATGAAAAACGATTTAAGCGTTCAGAAGAAATGGTAAATGCGGGTACAATTCCTCGCGGAGATTTATTCGATTTAAAAGCTACTGTGGCAACAGATCAACAAGCTATTATTGTAGCTGAGAATAGTTTGTTGATTTCTAAATTAAGTTTGGCTCAGTTATTACAACTTAAAGAATTTGCAGATTTTGATGTTACCGATAATACAAATGTACAGGATGAAAATAACATCATGGCGCAAAATCCAACTGATATTTATAATAAGGCAAAGGAAACAAGAACAGAATTAAAGCTTGCAGAAACTAATCTGGAAATTGCGCAAAAAAATGTATCTATTGCGAAAGGAGCTTATCAGCCAACTTTGAGTGCTTTTTATAACTTTAATACCAGAGCAAGCTATTCAGATATTATTACAGGATCTACTTTAAATACGGCAAATCCAACCAATCAAATAGGCTTTGTTGAAGGAACTAATCAGTCTGTGTTACAGAATAATTACTCACCTGTTTTGGGAAATGCGGCGCCTATTCTGGATCAGTTTGATAATAATAAAGGACAGTCTTTTGGAGTTCAGTTATCTATTCCGATTTTCAACGGATTCTCTACAAGAAATAATGTAGAACGTAATAAAGTAAGCCTGGAAAAATCTAAAATTGATCTTGAGCAAAAAAGTTTAGATTTGCAGCGTAATGTTTATACTGCTTTTACGGATGCAAAAGGAGCGTTAAATGCTTATGAATCATCAACAATAACCTTAGAAGCAAGACAACAGTCTTATAATTATGCTAAAGAAAAGTATGATGTTGGCTTGATGAACTCTTTCGATTTTACCCAGGCACAAACTTTGTTAACGAACGCACAATCAGATGTAATTAGAGCAAAATACGATTACATGTTTAAAATAAAGATACTTGAATTCTACTTCGGAATTCCAATTGTCCCAATTATCAAAAACTAATTATCATGTCAAAAAAAACAATTTATTTCTTAATTGGCGGTGCAATAATTATAATTGCGGCTTTAATAGGACTTTCTAAATCGGGAGTGATAGGAAATAAGGACGAAGGAAAAGAAGTAGAGATATCAAAAGTTATAGCTTCCACAATTGTTGAAACTGTTTCGGCTACAGGTAAAATTCAACCAGAAATAGAAGTCAAGATTTCTCCGGAAGTTTCGGGCGAAATTATTTTATTAAATGTAAAAGAGGGGCAGGTTGTTAAAAAGGGAGATTTATTAGTGAAAATAAATCCGGATTTATACACTTCAAGTTACAATCGTTCAGTTTCAAATTTATCAGGTACCAAGGCGGGATTAACGCAGTCGGAAGCTAGTTTTAAAGAAGCAAAAGCGAATTATGAACGTAATAAAACTTTGTATGACAAAGGTGTTATTTCAAAGTCTGACTGGGATAAAGCTATAGCTTCTTTTGAAGTTGCAAAAGCTACAAGACAAAGTTCTTACTATAATGTTCAGAGTGCTTCTGCATCGGTAAATGAAGCAAAAGATAATTTAGGACGTACTACAATATATTCTCCTGCAGACGGAACCATTTCTGTACTAAATGTAGAATTGGGTGAACGAGTTTTAGGAACACAGCAAATGGCAGGAACTGAACTTTTAAGAGTGGCCAACCTTAATAATATGGAGGTTGAAGTTGATGTTAATGAGAATGATATTGTAAAAATAAAAATTGGAGACGAAGCGAATGTTGAAGTAGATGCTTATCTAAAAAAGAAATTTAAAGGTGTTGTAACCAGTATTTCTAATTCGGCAAGTACGACTTTAACATCAGATCAGGTAACTAATTTTAAGGTTAAGGTTAGAATTTTAAAAGAATCTTATCAGGATTTGCTTGAAGGAAAACCATCTTCATATTCTCCATTTAGACCAGGTATGACTGCAACTGTTGATATTATCACTACAACAAAAACAAATGTTTTGGCAGTACCTATCAGCTCTGTTGTGGTAAAATCGGATACAACTGCTGTGAAAGATTTTAAAGTTGAGGATCCGAATGAGAAAAAAACAGCGCCAAAAAGCGATAAAAAATTTGAATGTGTTTTTGTAAAAGTGGGTGATAAAGCAAAAATCAGAATTATCAAAACCGGAATTCAGGATGATACTAATATCGAGGTGATTTCAGGATTGAAACCAGGCGATGTGGTAATTACCGGACCTTACACGACTGTTTCCAAAGAATTAAATTCCGGGGATAAAGTGAAGCTTAAAAAGACTGAAACCTCGAAGAAATAAATCGATACAATTAACTTTAAATAAAAAATTTTGTCTTTTATTCTTAATATCGAAACCGCTACCAAAAATTGTTCGGTAGCAATTGCTAAAGATGGCGAAACAATTATTTGCAAAGAAATTGCAGAAGAAGGTTATTCACATGCCGAAAAGCTACATGTTTTTATTGAAGAAATAATAGCTGAATCAGGGATTTCTGTTCACGATTTAGTCGCAGTTGCTGTAAGCCAGGGACCAGGTTCTTATACCGGACTTAGGATTGGGGTTTCAGCAGCAAAGGGATTGTGTTTTGCTTTAAATATTCCGTTGATTGCAGTAGATACTTTACAAACCTTGGCATCTCAGGCTAAAATTTCTGAGGGCAAAATAATTGCAATGCTGGACGCGCGGAGAATGGAAGTTTACAGTGCAATTTTTAGTGCTGAATTAAAAACTGAAAGAGCAATTCTGGCAGAAGTTATTGACGAAAATTCATTTAAAGATTTTACAGAAAAGCTGTATTTTGTTGGTGACTGTACAGAAAAATGCAAGACAGTATTAACTAAAGAGAATTTTGTGTTTTTAGAAGATATCAAATATCCTTCAGCTGCCGCAATGAGTAAAATTAGTTACGATAAATATCAAAAAAGCGACACTGTAGATGTCGCTTACTTTGAACCTTATTATTTAAAAGATTTTATGGTTGCTGCACCAAAAAAGCAATAATGTTTTTATTTCTGTACTGTATATGGCTGAATAGCAATACCTGCTTCATCTAATGCTATTTTGCAATTCTCTAAAGTTTCAGAAAAAACGGCTCCGTAATTTTCATTTTTTGCCCAGGGACGAACAGCAAAATCAATAGAACTTGCCGATAAATTTTTTACAAATACTTCAGGTGCAGGAGTTTTGAGGACCTTAGGATTTCTAATTAAAACATCTAGTAATATGTCTTTAGCTTTTTTGATATCTGAATCATATGAAACAGAAAAGGTCAAATCAGCTTTTCGCTCACCCTGCATTGAATAATTGATTATATTTCCATTAGATAAAGCTCCATTAGGTACAAAAACTGTTTGGTTATTACCCGTAACTAATTTTGTAACAAAAATTTGAATTTCGACTACGGTTGCAATCACTCCTTGTGCCTCAATTGTGTCTCCTACTTTAAAAGGCTTAAAAACAATAATTAGCATTCCGCCCGCAAAATTTGAAAGTGAACCCTGTAGTGATAAGCCAACCGCAAGTCCCATGGCTCCTAAAATGGCTACAAATGATGAAGTTTCAATTCCGAGTTTTGAAATAAAGGTTACAAATAACAATATTCTTAAGACCCAAAGCAAAATATCAGCAAGAAACTTAGTTAATGTAGGGTCTAAATGTCTTTTGACCATTATTTTTCTAATAATTCTGTTTATCAGTCTTATAGCATATAAGCCTACAAATAAAATTAGAAATGCCGAGATCAACTTCGGTGAATAATCAATTAAAATATCAATAAATTTCGTTGCGTAACTGGAAAGCTGGTTTGGGTTTACATCCATATTTTAGATAAAAAAACCTTCTAAATGAGAAGGTATATTAATTGTGCAAATATAAAAATTTGCTATGAAAAAAAAGTCTTAATCATTACAAGATATAACTGTTATTAGTCAGTTTCTGTTATTGGCTTTTCGCTAATATCTACAACAGTATCATAAACAATTGGCTGCTTATCATCACTTTCTATACTTTCTTTTACAGCATCAACAATGTCATTTATAGAGTCAGCGGTTTTTTCTGCATATTCACTTAGTATGTCTTTGGCATGATTAGTAAACTCAGCAGCATCTTCCAGTATTGGTTCAGAAACTTCTTTGAGTTTATTTAAAGTTTCTTCAACTAAGTTTTCTGTTTTTTCAATGTATGCTTTTTCGCCAGTATGTTGATCTGGGTTTTCTATTTGAGTTGACCTTTCCTGATTTTTGCCAAATAAATTTTTAAAAAACGATGATAATCCCATGTTACAAAGCTTATTAAGTTACAATACAATATTAAGTATTTTGAATTTAGTATTGTGTTATATTTTAGTAAAATCTTCAATGAAGTGGTGGATTAGGAATAAAAAAAACGCCTTTATTAGGCGTTTTTATGGGTAATTGAATTGATTTGTTTTTTATGCGTTTAGCGCTTCAACAGTGATCTGCTCATCATTTAGCATACTTTTCAGCATGTTTTCTATACCGCTTTTTAAAGTAAATGTAGAAGACGGACAGCCGCTGCATGCTCCCTGTAAAATAACTTTTACAACTTTGTTGTCTTCATTATAAGAATCAAAAGCAATGTTTCCTCCATCTGCTGCAACCGCTGGTTTTACATATTCCTCCAGAATGTTAATGATTTGTTGGGAAGTAACATCTAATTTGTCAAAAGCTTCATCTTTGGTTACATCATTTTTAGTAGCAGTTTCAATTAAACTTTCATCTAAAACGGTTCCTCCGTTTTCAATAAATTGTTTGATGAAAGTTCTAAGTTCAAGTGTAATTTCTTCCCAGTTATTGATTTCGTATTTCGTTACCGAAATGTAATTTTCATCAATAAAAACTTCTTTTACATAAGGAAATTTGAATAATTCCTGAGCCAACGGAGAAGAAGCTGTCTGGTCAATGTTTTTGTATTCAACAGCATTTCGGGTTAGCATTCTGCTTACCACAAATTTTAATGCAGCCGGATTAGGAGTTGTTTCCCCGTAAACTGTAATTGGCTGTTTTTTAGGTTTGTTTTCGTCTATATTCACAATAGTTCCGCCTTTATTTACAAAAGCTTCAATTTGCTCGGCTACTGCATCCTGGACATCTTCCCATTCTACGATACTGAATCTTTCTACAGCGATAAAATTTCCAGAAATGTAAACAGTCTTTACGAATGGAAGATAAAATAACTGCTGGGCTAATGGTGATGATTGTGCTTCATCAATGTTTTTAAACTCAAAATTTTGATTTTGTGTAATGAAATCATCAAATTCAAACTTTATAATGGTAGGATTTTGAGTTTCTTTTATAGTGATTTTTGCCATGTCTTTATATTTTTTGTAAATTTAATAAAGTTATCTTCTACTAATAGCTATATTTGGTTTTTTAATAAAACAATTAAGATTCTTTTTGTAATCAATCTTGTTAAATTTAAAACACGGCTAATAAGTTTATTTGCATGAAATTGAAAATCAGAATCTTGTTTGGTTTTATGATTACTTCATTCTATTCTTATTCACAAGAAGGAATTCCGGTATATTCTGATTATTTGTCAGATAATTATTACTTGATTCATCCTTCTATGGCTGGTGCTGCAAATTGTGCAAAAATAAGGCTTACTGCCAGAAAGCAGTGGTTTGGTCAGGATGATGCGCCCTCTTTACAAACGTTAAGTTTTAATGGAAGAATTGGAGAAAGATCCGGCGCAGGGATTATTGTTTTTAACGATAAAAATGGATATCATTCACAAAAAGGAGTAAAGCTTACTTATGCACATCATATTATGTTTTCAAGAAGTGAACTGGATTTGAATCAGCTTTCTTTTGGTATTAGCGGAGGCATGATTCAGAGTCAGCTGGATGAAACTTCATTTGGAGGAACTTTTGATCCAATTGTTTTTGGATCAATACAAAACGATTCTTATTTCAATGTTGATGTAGGGGCATCTTATAATTTTTTGGATTTTTATGCCCATTTAACTGTCCAGGGACTTATAGAAACCAGAAGGCAATTATATACGGATTATGAAAGTGATAATTTGAGAAAATTTCTTTTAAGTGCGGGATATGTTTTTGGAAAAAGTGAAAATATTACATGGGAACCTTCAATTTTATTTCAGTATTTTGATCAGACAAAAGAAAAATCTATCGACCTGAATTTAAAAGCGTATAAAAATATGGACTTTGGAAGTATATGGGCTGCACTGTCTTACAGAAGAAGTTTTGACGGAGCGAGATACAGCGGAGGAAGCGGATCAGGTGACCAAAAATTACAGTATATAACTCCTATTGTTGGTCTTAATTATAAAAAATTCATGTTTGCTTATACCTATTCAAACGTAACGGGTGATGTGAAATTTGATACAGGAGGATATCATCAGATTACTCTTGGAATTAATTTATTTTGTAAAAGAGAACGCTACGATTGTAAATGTCCAGCGGTTAATTAAATTTAAATATCATGTTGATAAAAGCTGTAAACGGAAAATCTCCTGTAATTCCTGATGATTGTTATGTTGCTGAAAATGCTACTATTGTTGGCGATGTAACTTTTGGTGATTTATGCAGTGTTTGGTTTAATGCTGTAATTAGGGGAGACGTAAATTTTATTAAAATTGGAAATAAAGTAAATATTCAGGACGGGGCGATTATACATTGTACGTATCAAAAGCATGCCACAATTATTGGCAATAATGTTTCAATTGGGCACAATGCTATTGTACATGGTTGTACTATTCAGGACAATGTTTTGATTGGAATGGGAGCGATTGTAATGGACAATTGCGTTGTAGAAAGTAATTCGATTATTGCAGCCGGAGCGGTTTTAACACAAAATACAGTTGTAACCTCAGGAAGTATTTATGCTGGTGTCCCTGCCAAAAAAGTGAAAGATATTGATCAGTCAGATTTTGCAGGTGAAATTGAGCGTATCTCAAATAACTATGTGATGTATTCGGGCTGGTTTAAAGAATAATTCAGAATATATAAAAAGGAATATTTAAATTCCAATCTAGTTCGAACAGAATTGGAATTTGAAATTTTTTATTTTGGAATTTAAATAAGCTATAAATTGATTCTTTCGAAAAAGGCATTTTTGTAGCTTTCGCTAATAGGAATTCGTTTATCACTAATCAAAACCTTATTTTTTTGTATTGATTTTACATGTTTGATGTTGATAATATAAGACCTGTGTATTCTCGAAAATCCTTTGCTGAAAAGCAAATTTTCTAATTTTATCAGGCTAATCAGAGTGAGTGTGAATTTATTGTCTGTTGTATAAATTTTCACGTAATCTTTTAAACCTTCGATAAATAAAATATCAGCGAAATTCATTTTAACATTTTCATATTCAGCCCTTACAAACATAAAATCCTGTTCTAATTCAGGAATTGTAGTGTTTTCAGAAATAGCCTGAACGGTTGGAGGATTTAAAATTTGCTGTGCTCTGACTACAGCCTTCAGGAATCGGTGAAACGGAATTGGTTTTACTAAATAATCTACTGCACCAAGATTAAAACCTTCAACAGCATAATCAGAATAAGCTGTTGTGAAAATAATTAAAGGCTTTTTTTCGATAGTATTTAAGAATTCAATACCTGAAAAATGAGGCATCTGGATATCAAGGAAAATTAAATCTACATTGTTTTGATTAATAAAAGACACTGCATCAATAGCATTATTAAAAGTGCTTATTAATTCTAATGAATCTACTTTGCTAACAAAATCTTTTAGTAAATCTACTGCTAAAGGTTCATCATCTATAATTACACATTTCATCTTTTTAGATTTAAATTTTAATAAATTAATCGGGTCAAAAGTAGCTTTAAACAAACGACTTACATTTTAAAATTTAGTTAAATATTGAGTAAGCTAATTTCGTTTATTGTTGATTTATTGAATGTCAGTTTGTATTTTATCTAATTTCAAATTCAGATGTACGCGATAATATTGGCTGTCTTGTTTTATTGTCAACTCATGTGCATTAGGATATAGCAAATCCAGCCTGCTTTGAATGTTTGCTAAACCAATACCTGAATTTTCAGGGTCTTTTTCATAATTTTCAATTGTATTTTCTGTCCAAAAATCGAGATCATTTTCAATAATGATAACCTTGATTTTTACATGAGCAACTCCTTTATAATCAGTACCGTATTTAAAGGCATTTTCAATAAATGAAATTAATAATAAAGGCTCGATGAATTTATTTTTAGGATCTCCGTGAATATTTATAACTATGTCTTCAATATTGTTGAGTCTCAATTTTTGTAATTCAATATAATTCTGAATATAATTGATCTCTTTTTCTAAAGCCACCGTTTTGTTGTCTGTTTCATACAGCATATACCGCATTAATTCTGATAATGTTACGATGGCATCAGGAACCAAATCAGATTTTTTATGAGCCAAAGAATAGATGCTGTTGAGGGAATTAAATAAAAAATGTGGATTAGTCTGTTTTCGTAAATAATTCAATTCAGTATTAGTCCTGTGTGTTTCGGCAATTAATTTGTTTTGCTGGTTTTGATAAAATTCTGTTAAGGTCCTAATTATCGCACTAATGGTCGTAATTAAAAGATAGAAAAATGACGGCCCAATTTTAAAAAAAAGTGGCTGTTTATGCTGACGGACTTTCATTCTGCCTTCTTTCAAAAACATCTTTACTTCCTCTGGCATCATTTTAGGTGGCATCATGTTTTGCATACGTAAATGATTGAATTCAGGAAAAAAATAATTAATTCGGATAATCATAAAAAGTAAAATCAGTGCCAGGACAAAAATAAAATACAGCCAATATTTTTTTTCGAGAAGCAATACGGGTACCAGATAAAAATAGTTGAGATAAAATAAAATAATTCCGGTTCCCCATTGTACATAGAAATCATTATTAATTCTAAAAGGACTTTCGTAAAACTGAATCAATGATGTCAGTATAAAGAACGTCCATATAGTAATATGGAATAAAACTTTATTTGAATTTCTATTTTTAAGGGTACCGATATTCATTTACATTTTTATTTTTAATAAAATTAAATCATTTTTGGTTACCGATGGCGATCTGTTTTGATAGAGTTTTTTTATAACTAATCCGGCAACTTTTAAGGCGTCATCTTCTGAGTTAAAACTTTTTGCGTCACTAATAACCGGAATTATGGTTTGCTTGATTATAACTTTATCTTTATGCGAAATTGTATATCCCCAGCCCGAAGCGGTTTTTATAGATTCAGCATGTAGTGCTTTTTTTGTGTACAAGCTGTCAACTGTAGGAAAAATAGAATAAAAAGCAAATTCTTCCAGAATAATCTCCGGAAGAATTTTAAATTTGGGGAATTAATTATCATCGTCATTTTGTTCTTCTAAAGGTTTGAACTCCCAGGCATCATCGAAGTAGGTTGAACCAATTCGTCCTAACATTAAAAAGCCTCTGTTGTTAATGGCAAAACCTACGGCATCAGTTCTGGCTGCTCCTTCAAGAGCTGTTCTCTCTATCCAAAGATCAGTTGTTGGGTTATATTCCCATACCGTTTTGATGCCCTCACCGCCTACGATATAACCTAATCCATTCAGGCTGAAACTCGATGCGTTTGAACGGGTTATTGCATAGTCATCGTTCCAGCTGTAATCATCATCGTCGTCCTGATCAATGTCTCGCAGCTTTGTCCAAACTTCAGTTGCAGGATTAAATTCATAGAAATCTTCCTGATAGGTTCCGTTATTTACACCAGTTCCTAGATAAGCTAAATCATTTATAACGAATACAGTAGCATTTCGTCTTTTATTTCCACTAAATCCACTAACAAGTTTCCATGTATTGTCAGTGTCGTTATACTGATAGAAATCTTTTAGATAATTTCCGTCATAACCAGTTCCGAAATACGCTTTTCCGCCTACCTGAAAACCAACAGCTCCATAACGTGCTGTTCCTCCAAAATCAGCTTTTGCCTCCCAGCTATTGCTCACAGGATCGTACTGGTAAAAGTCTTTCAGCTTATTAGTTCCATCATATCCAAGACCAATATAGCCTTTATTATTAAGTTCAAAAGCAGATGCGGAACTTCTTCCTGTTCCGGCAAAATCAGCTTTTTGCTCCCAATAATCACCATTTGAGTTGTAAGCCCATAAATCTTTTAAATATTCGTCTCCTGTGTAACCTGTCGCAACATAAGCATAATCTCCAATAACAAAATTGGCAGCACTAGATCTGGCAGGTCCGTCAAATGCAGATTTTTTAATCCAGTTACCTATTAATTCATCATCATCATCATCGTTACTGCAGCCTGTAAAAAAAAGCCTGATAGCAGAGTAGCGAATAATATCCCTTTTTTAAAATTATTCATAGTTTGAAATTTATTTATTGTTTGTATTTGATCCCAATGCTTAAAATGTAACCGTTGCCACTATTAAAATCATATAGTTTATGATTGTTTTCGTCCAGTAAATGATATTGTTTGTTAAAATTGTAACCTGCTTTAAAGTTTACAAACCAATTTTTATCCATATTCCGTTCATAATCAAAGGCTGTTGTGATTTGAGAAGTGCTTATTTTGGCTGCATTACTGTATGTTTCCGGAGACTTATCCAAATTGTAAAAATTCCCATTAAAACTATTGCTGATACTAAATTTGTTTCGCTCATTGTTGGAGTAAGATATTGCTGTATCCGGAAAACCTATTAAAATATTAGTTTGATCGTTTATTTTGCCTGAAATTGACAGTGTTGGTATAAATTTAGGAGTACCGAAAATTGTTGATCTTTCGGCTCCGATATTTAATCCTGTTTTTGAATTCAACTGCTGTTTCAATTGGAAACTCCCTAAAAGGGTTACATCTGAAATGTTTAAATTTTGTTGAAAATTGATTGTTGGCCTAACTGAAAAATTTAATCTTGTAGCCTCAGAAACTTTATGTGATATCCCGAATTTGTTTTGAATCTGATTAAACTGATTCAGATTCTCAAAATCATAATAAGTTCTTGTGTCGTATTTTATTTTCAGATTTGTGTACTCTAATTTATTTGTAATCTCATTTTTATCATTTATTTTTTTATAAACAGCTATACTGGCATTTGTTTCATTAAAATTTATTTCTTGTGTTGGTTCTGTCTTTAAATTAAAATCAACAGCAAGCTTTTCTTGTGCTTTCATATTAAGGAAGCTAATCCAAAACAACACCCAGACTAAAACCTTTCTTTTCATTATTTGTTTAATTGGTTCAAAAGTAGGAGGGAGTCTGTTTTAAAAAAAAGAATATATATGTATAGGGCATTTTGGTAGACCAAATGGCATTTTTTTGGGCTTAAAGAGTTATTTCTCTGCCAGTGTATGTTGTAGATGTTTTTGGGCTTTCTATAGTATAAAAATGAAGGCTTGTATATGTTATGGTGTTGACCAGAAATGTGCCTTTTATATTTGTTCAAAAATTCGGATTATGTATAAGTTTATATTGATGTTGTTTTTTGGATTTGCTGTGGTTTCATGTGGTACAGATACAGATGCTGGCGAATTTGTTGTTGGCTCTGATTATCTGTCGGTAAACAACAAAGTGATTTTAATTGATACGGTTACAGTTGAAATGTCTACCATCAATTTCGATTCCCTGATTACTTCTAATAAGAGTAGAATTTTGATAGGGAATTATGACGACCCTCTATTTGGTAAAGTAAAATCAAATAGTTATTTTCAACTGGCATCAGATTCCTATTCTTTAATTAGTACCAGTGATACAGAATCAGCAAATTATGTTTTTGATTCTATTTCGATGATTTTAAAATATGATAATTACTATTATGGAGATACAACCAGGGTACAGACTTTCAATATCCATAGACTCATTCAAAAGGTCAAGCCTAATACTGATGATGATTCATTTTATAATAATTCCGCTTTGAATTACAGCTCAGAAAGTTTAGGAACAATTTCGTATAAACCCAGGCCAATAGAAAAAGATTCTATAAATGTAAAAATGGATGCTGCATTTGGAGAAGCACTTTTTTTAAAACTTAAGAAAAGAGAAATTACGGACTTCGATAGTTTTGCCGAATATCTGAAAGGACTTGTAATTATTCCTCAAACCACTAATTCTTCAAGTATAATTGGTTTTAATCTGACAAGTAAAGTACGATTGTATTATTCAAAATATCTTGGTGACGACATAGACTCTTATGTAAAAGATTTTACTATAGTAGATGCTGCCAAACAGTTTAATGCTATCTCTTTAGATAAGACAGGAACTCTGATTCAGGATTTACCCGCCTCAAATAGTAGATTGTCAAGTTTGTTAACCAATAATCAGGGATATATTCAGTCTGGAACAGGACTTGCATGCAGAGTCGATTTTCCAAATATAAAACAGTTGAAGTATATTGCTGATAGAGGTGCAATTGTTGATGCCGAATTGATTTTAAAACCTGTCAATAACACATATTCCAAAGGATTTCCCTTGTCAGATTCACTGCAGGTATATGTGGCAGATAAATTAAACAGGATTAGTGGCCTATTAAATGATGCATCCGGTGTCTCATTATATGCTAAACTAAATAAACAAAGTGATGAGTTTAATGAAAATGTGGGTTATTCATTATCAGTCGGTAATTTTCTTCAGAAAGAAATGCTAAAACAATCAGACTCTAAATCTTCATTAGTTTTTGCTCTGCCGAATATTAACAAAGCTGTTAACAGAATTGTTTTAGGCGACCAGAAAAATCAGAATAATAAAATTCAATTGAAAATTTACTACCTCTCTTATTAAATGAAAAATAGAATAATCTTTTTAAGTTGCTTCATTTTAATGTATGCATCTTCTTTTTCGCAAAGTATTTCGAGTTCTCCTTATTCATTGTACGGTTTAGGGAGTTTATATGATGCAGACTATGGGGCTATTCCTGCTATTGGCTCCTCGGGAATTGCATTACCATCAGATGTTTTTATCAATAATCTGAATCCGGCTTCATTAGGTTATCTACCCCTAAATCATTTTATGTTTGAAGTAGGAGGGAAGGCTATTAATACAACTTTTCAAAGCAGTTCTAAAACTGAAAAACGCAATAATTTTCAGTTTTCACATATTGCTTTTGCTTTTGCAGTCAATAAAAAATCTGCTTTTAGTGTTAGTTTGCGACCTTATTCGAGTGCAACATTCAAAATTTCAGAATTTAAATTGCCTGTAGAAAACAGTTCAGAGTATTACATTTTAAACGCTGATGGATCCGGGGGATTAAATAATTTTGATATTTCATACGGATATCGTATCAGTAAAAAATTATCAGCCGGGTTTACAGGAAATGTTCTTTTCGGAAATACTACTGATGAAAGAAGTTATACTATCTCAAACTCAATAACGTCGATTAATAAAAAAACAGATTATAGCGGTGTACGTGCAACTTTAGGAGTTCAGTATAAAATTGATTCGACTCTTACTATTGCATCTACTTTTAAGGCACCTGCCAAAATTAAGGCATCAAAAGTGCAGTCTGTAGAAACTATAAGCAGTTCAAGCCAAAGTGTTATAGAATCAGATGCGGTATCAGATACAGATGATTTTTATATGCCTTTGGAAATAGGTTTTGGAGTTAGTAAACGTTTCAAGAATAATCTGAATATGACCCTTGATTATGAAAAAAGCTTATGGAATGATACCAATCAATCTGAATTATTTGGTGATTTTGTAAATCAGGACCGCTTTGCTTTAGGTTTTACTTATCGAAGAAATAAAAATTTACGAAGCTATTGGGATGGGGTTCAGTATGGGGCAGGAGTAAATTTTGATACTGGTTACTTGGAAGTTGATGGAAAGAGAGTTAATAATGCTGCAATTTCTATTGGAGTTTCTTTACCCGTAGACAACACTTTTTCTGCTCTTCATATTTCTTACTCTTACGGTCAGAAAGGCAAAATTGGAGATGGTCTGATAAAGGAAAACTACCATAAACTATCACTCAATTTATCATTGGACGGAATCTGGTTCGTCAAGCGAAAAATTGAATAACAAACTAAAAATCTCTTTCGATGACGTTGTATTTATGATCTAAAATTGATTTAAGAACGGCAGGATTTGAGTTGATATAAAATATAGGTTCGATTTGTTCGGCATCTGAAAAACCTACTTTTTCACGCAGTACGTTTTTCGTTTGTCTGGCCACTGCTTCTCCGGAATCTATAATTTGAATATGTTCCGGCAATATTTTTTTAATCTGCGGAATCAAATACGGATAATGGCTGCAGCCCAAAACAAGATAATCAATATTAGCCTCAATCATAGGCTGTAAATAAGATTCTAATAACATAGTCATTTCCGGTGAATTGAGATTGCCTTCTTCAATAAGCTGAACCAGTCCGTAACCTACCTGTTCGATGATTTTTGTGTCATGAAACATTTCGGCAGTCTTATTAAATAACTCACTATTCAGGGTGCCTTTAGTAGCTAATATGCCTATTACCTGGGTTTTTGAATTATGTGCAGCTGGTTTTATTGCCGGTTCGATTCCTATAAACGGAATGTCGTAATCTGCACGAAGTTCCTGGATTGCATTTGTAGTAGCAGTATTACAGGCAACTACAATTAATTTGCAGTTGTTTTCAATTAAAAAATCGACATTTTTTTTACTTAAAGCAACAATTTCTTCTTTAGTTTTTTGACCATAAGGAGCATTTTTACTGTCTGCTAAATAAATTGTTTTTTCATTTGGAAGTAATTTGTGAATGGCACTCCATATTGAAGTCCCTCCAATTCCGGAATCAAAAACACCTATAGGATTGTTGTTTGTCATAAAACAGAAATATATTTTTTTGAGAATCTAAATTCGTACTTTTTATTGGAATTTAAGCTACATAAATTAGAAAATTATTCCAAAGTAAAATCTCTTTTTGTACAACAAAGATTAAAATATTTCTATATTATTAGGTAGTAGATTAATCTTGGTTTTATACAAGTATTAGTAAAAACAATGTATTAAAAATCAATTATTGAAAACAAAAATGGCTCAATTTAAATTGAGCCATTTTTGTAATAAGAAATTTGTTTCTTAGAATCCTAAATCTTTTTTAACATCGGCAGTAATGTTTGGACCATCAGCTAATAAAAGAGTTGAACCGTCTAGTACGTATTGGAAACCTTTAGCTTTTCCAATTTTTTGGATAGAAGCTTTTACTTTTTCCATTAAAGGTTTTACTAAATCAGTTTCTTTTTGCTGCAGCTCTTTTTGAGCATTATCTCTGTAGTCGCCAATTCTTTTTGCATATCCTGAACTTCTTTAGCGCGCTCAGTATTTACTGCTTCGGTTGCCGTTGTAGATTCAGCGTCATACTTTTTGATTTTTGTTTGATATTCCTCAATCATTTTTTTGTATTCCGCATCATATGTTCCGCTTAATTTTTGTAATTGAGTTTGGGCATCAAGCATAGCAGGCATCTTCGACATAATCTCGCTAACATCAACATGAGCTGTTTTAGCCTGCGCATTCATTGTATTGTTTGCAGTCAAAATAAGCACTGCAGCAATTACTAAAGTTTTGATTTGTTTCATCATTTTAAAATATTAATTAATTATTGGTCGTATTTGATTTTTCTGTTTCGGCTTCCTTAGCTTTTTTAGCCGCTTCTCTTTCTTCTAAAATTTTCTTCTTTTTTTCTTCTAACTCTTTTTTACGCTGTTCATAAAGTTTTTGTCTTTCTTCGGCTTTATTAACTGCAGGTTCAGTTGCTGGAGTTTCTATAGTTGGAGCTTTTGTCTCAGTTTTTGTAGCTTCAGCTGGTTTTGCAGTTTCAGAAACCGTGCCATTTTTTTTGGCTGCTTTTTCAGCGGCTATAGCATTTCTTTTATCTTCGTATTCTTTTCGTTTAGCTTCCTGTTCTAATTTTCTATCGGCAACTAATTTTTCTCTTGCTGCCTTTCTTGCATCAAGTGCTTTTTGCCTGTCTGCCATAGCCGGATTTTCGTCAATCTCGTTTTCAAGATTTTCCTTGGCCTCTTGTTCTTTTAACTGCTTTTTATTGAGTTGCTGTCTCTTTTCTGTTCTGTTTAGGATACGGATAACCTGATCACTTATGTCAAATCTTTTAGCCGAAAAAAGCATAGTTAAATCAGATGATTTATCAAAAATAAAATCATAGTTTTTGGCTTCTGCTATGTCTTGTACAGCAGTAAAAACCTGATCTTGTATCGGTTTTGCCAAAGCTGCTTTTTGATGCATCAAATTTCCGTCAACTCCAAATTGTTTCTGCTGGTATTCCAGCATCTCATTTTCAAGGAACTTAATTTCTGTTTCTCTTTCCTCAATAAGCTCTTTTGTAAGGAGAGCCTTTTCAGTTTTAAGGTTTTCCTTTAATTTATTTATTTCTAACTTTTTGGTTTCGATTTCCTGCTTCCATTTAGTAGCTTTTAAATCTAACTGAGATTTGGCCTCTTTGTAATCAGAAACATTTTCTAAAATATATTCCATGTCGATGTAGCCAATTCTGGTCGACCTTGTCTGTGCCTCACTTGTATTTGCTACAATCAAGGCTAAAAATATAAATAAAAATTGTTTTCTCATACATTAACTTTATTTCAGATTTTTAACCAAATATATCTTTTAAAATTGCTGTCCAATAATAAAGTGTATTTCCTGGCCATGTGCTTTGGTTTCGCCTCGCTGAGGATCAAATCCATAACCAAAATCAATACCCAATAAACCAAATGCAGGCATGAATACACGTAAACCAAAACCAGCAGAACGATAAAGATCGAAAGGGTTATAATTTTTAAACCCGTTATAAGATGCACCTGCTTCTAAAAACGTAAGTGCATAAATAGATGCCGATGGTTTAAGGGTAATTGGATAACGCAATTCCATGGAGAATTTGTTATAAATGGTTGCTCCAACCTGCTGCCCTGCACTATTTATAGGAGTTAAAGAGTTATTCTCATATCCTCTTAATCCAATGGTTTCTCTTCCGTCCATAGAGTAGTTCGCCATACCATCTCCACCTAAATAAAAACGTTCAAAAGGAACAATTCCTCTATCCTGATTGTAAGCACCCATGAAACCAAATTCGGTTAATGTTCTTAAAACTAATTTTCCATATACTTTATTATACCAGTCTGCTCTAAATTTAATTTTATAATATTCAAGCCAGTTGTATTTTTCCTGATCTACTTTAGCAGGATCTGCTGCAGCTTCCTGATAAGTACTTACTTTATTTTGATTACTATCTATATAATCGCCAGGATTTACAACTATTTGATCACTACCTATATAAGTGGTTGTTGATTTTGCTTTATTTTCTTCTTTCTCTCCTAGTTTTGAATAATCAACCCCATTAAATAATGAATATGGAGGTGTTACTTTTGCAGAAACACTAAATTCAGAACCGTAAGTTGGGAATATTGGGTTAAGACCTTTGTTGCTTCTGGTTAATCCAACCGTATAAGCTAAGTTTCTGGACGCACCGTTTCCAAAGGTAAATAATCCGGTAAAATAATTATTCAAATCATAATGCTGGTAACTTACAGACTGAGATAACACGAAATAATCATCAGGAACAGTTAATCTTTTAGCAAGTCCAACTTGTACCGTAAAAATATTAAAGCTTTGATCTTTATTTACATTTCGTCCATAACTGTAATTAAATTGTTTACTATATGAAATAGACGAACTAAATTGTACCGGTTTTTTACCTCCAAACCAAGGCTCAGAGAATGACACGCTATATGTTTGGAAATAGGTACTTCCTTGTAAACGCAGGGATACTTTTTGACCATCACCCATAGGTAGTGGTTTGTAGGCTTCTTTTTTAAACATGTTCCTTGCCGAAAAATTATTGAAAGATAATCCTAAAGTTCCTATGAAGCCTCCGCCGCCATATCCACCTTGTAATTCTACCTGGCTCGAACCTTTTTCAACTAAATTGTATTCGATGTCTACTGTTCCGGCTGCAGCATCTACATTTTTAAATTTAGGATCAATCGCTTCAGGATCGAAAAACCCTAATTGTCCAATCTCACGAATAGTTCTCACCAATAATTCTTTGCTATATTTTTCACCTGGTTTAGTTCTTAATTCACGATAGATAACATGATCATTGGTTTTATCATTTCCTACTACTGATATTTTGTTAAAATAAGCAATTGGACCTTCAGTTATTCTAATTTCAAAGTCAATAGTGTCATTTACGGTTCTTGTTTCTACGGCATTAATGTTAGAAAATAAATAACCATTATTTTGGTAAAGGTTTGTAATATCTTCGCCGTCAGGTTTAGTTTTGTCTGCAATACGTTTTTCAAGCATTACACCATTATAAGTTTCTCCCTTTTTTATTCCTAAATAACGATTTAGCTGTTGATCTGAATAAACCGTATTCCCTAAAAATTTAATATTTCCAAAGTAGTATTTGTTTCCTTCTTCCAGGTTAATTTTGATGGCCAACATGTTTTTTTTCTTATTATAAGTGACTGAGTCATATATAATACGGGCATCACGATATCCTTTTTCTTTATAGGCGGCAATAACTTTCTCTAAGTCGGTTTTGTATTTTTCAGGAATAAATTTCGAAGCTTTCAGGACACGGAGTACGTTTTTTTGTTTGGTGTCTTTCATGGCTCTTCTCAATTGGGTGTCAGTTAGTTGTTTGTTCCCTATAAAGTCAATGCTGCTTATTTTTACTTTGTCTCCCTTATCCACGCGGACAAGCATGTTTACATGGTTTCCTGCAGTAGTATCTGGAGTGGTTGTAATGGTAACTTTGGTGTTGTAAAAACCTTCTTTTTTGTATTTGTTTTCGATGTAGTTTTTTGTTGTAGTGATTAGATTTTCGTTTACGATCTTACTTTTCGTCAGGTTATTGTCTTTTATTAACCCTTCAACTTTACTTTTCTTAATGCCAACAAATTTTACTTCGTTTAATTTAGGAAGTTCTACTATATTTAAGTCTAAATAAATGCTGTCATTTTCAACTTTATTTACATAAAAAGCAATTTCATCAAAAAGACCAAGCTTTCCTAATTTCTTAATTGCCCCGCTAATTTCTTCACCCGGGACAGTAATTTCCTGACCTTTTTGTAAGCCTGAAAATGTTACAACAGTTTGTTCATTGAAGCTTATTTTACCAACAACAGAAACTTTTGCAAGAATGTATTTTTTCCCCTGGTCAAAAGGAATTCTTTCTTGTGCTTTGATTTGAGAAAAACTACCCAAAAGAAGTAGGGTAAGTACTATTTGTATTCTATTTTGCAACACTAAAATATTATTTAATTTGTTCACTGGTTTTTCCAAATCTACGTTCTCTTTTTTGATAACTAATGATAGCCTCATATAAATTTTGTTCTTTAAAGTCAGGCCAGAGCACATCAGTAAAATATAATTCTGAATAGGCTATTTGCCAGAGCAGGAAATTACTTATTCTGTGTTCTCCACTTGTTCGTATTAATAAATCTACGTCAGGTAAATTTTGCGTGTAAAGATGCTCATTTATAATTGAATCGTCAATACTGTCTAATGAAATTATATTATTTTTAACTTTATCACTGATGAGCCTGACAGCGTTCACCAATTCTTCTCTGGATCCGTAACTTAAGGCCAGTGTCAGCGTTAAATGAGTGTTGTTTTTTGTTTTTTCGATAACATCCAACAACTCTTTTTGAGCAGATTTCGGCAGTCTGTCAAGATTTCCAATTGCATTCAGTCTGATGTTATTTTCCTGTAAAGTAACAAGCTCTTTTCTTAATGAATTTATAAGAATTTTCATTAATGCCTGAACCTCTAATTTAGGGCGATTCCAGTTTTCTGTAGAAAAAGCATACAACGTTAGGTACTCAATGCCAAGTTTAGCGCAAGTTTTAATGGTTTCTTTAACTGATTTGGTGCCATTTTCATGTCCAAAAGCGCGAAGAAAGCCTTGTTGTTTTGCCCAACGCCCATTCCCGTCCATAATAATGGCAAGATGTTTAGGTAAATTTTTCTTATCTATAGATTCTAATAAATTCATTTTATTCTGCGCAATAGCAAGGTTTTTGTCCAAATGTATATGTTAAAGTTACTCCGGTAAAAACATACCAATCGTTATTATTTAAATTCCCAAAACGATTATTCGCAAATGAATCGTCTTTAGGGGTGCTTCCATCTATATTATCTGTAAAAGTATATCGTGCACCTATTTCCGCAGCTAAGACAAAATCACGACTAATATTTGATTTTATTCCTAATATTATAGGTATGGCAAATGAATTTCCTCCTTTGTCTTTTTTTGTCACTCCGTTTACTATATGTAATTCATCATATCGAAAATAACTTAAACCGGAAAATACATAGGGAGTTATTTTTAGATCTTCATCATGCAAATTAAAATCAAAGAAGTTAAATTCTAAACCAGCAGAAAGTTCTTTTACATTATTTTTTAAAACTAAAGCCTCTTTTGTATCTTGATGGTTCTTCAGATTCTCGGTCATTTCCTGTAATTCTGGATTGCGTGTATGAAAAACGGTACGAATGGCGTGGGCTTTTGTTCCATTTGTACAAAATACCAATAGCAGGCTTTTCAGGTGCAATATAAGTAGTGCGCCCAACATCTCCTATAAAGTTACTTCCGCCAAGAAAAACACCAATCTCGTTTATTTGAGCATTAAGTGTGATAAAGGGAAAAAAACATAACAATAAATTAAAAAGTTTCTTCATTTAATTCAAAATTGCGTGCAAATATAATAATTATCAATACGAATCAACGTTCCTTTAGATAAATGTGTCTTTTTTTAAATTTACAGTATGATTTTGAGACATTTAATGAAGATTCGATATGTGCAAAACGAGAAAGAGTATTAATATCGTATATTTTAATATGTAAAAAAAATTAATTCCTTTTATCTTCTCCCCAAAGCAATTTTTTTCTAAGTGTTTTTAAGAAAGTTTCACCCGGAATTTCTACCATTTTGATTTTAAAATCTGTTTTTTTTATGGTTAGAACCGATTCGTTTTTGATAGACGCAATTCGGGAATCTAGTGATACTAAATATTGGTCCTCTCTTCCCGAAACACGAAGCTTTATTTCAGTATCATCAGGTATAACTAATGGCCTTGCATTCAGATTATGAGGTGCAATAGGGGTAACTACTAAACTTTTTACATCAGGAGTTAATATTGGTCCCCCACAGCTTAATGAATATCCTGTAGAGCCTGTTGGAGTAGAAAGAATAAGTCCGTCAGCCCAATATGAGTTCAGGTATTCATTATTTAAATAAGTTTCAACAGTAATCATTGAAGTGGTATCTTTCCTGCTAACTGTAACTTCATTCATTGCAAAATTTAAATCGTCTTCGATAGCCTCATTTTTCGGCTCGCAAGTCAGGCTTAATAAAGTTCTTTCTGAGATGGTATAGTTCCTGTCAATTACAAACTGTAAAAAACCATCGATACTATCTTTTGGAACAGTTGCAAGAAAACCTAATCTTCCGGCATTGATTCCTAAAATGGGTACACCTGAATTACGAACTAAACTAGCAGCTCTTAAAATAGTTCCGTCGCCTCCGATACTAAGGAGCATTTCAAAACTGTTGTCAAGTTTTGTTTTTCCCGAGAAAGTTTTATATTCTTTTTTAATTAATTGTTTCTCATAAAGTATTTTCAGAAAGTTTTCTTCAATGACCATTTCGACATTATTGTTGTTAAAAAACACAAAAATGTCTTTGATAATAGGTTCGGTACTGTTTTGGTAATACTGTCCGTAAATGGCTACTTTCATTTTATTGAGTTAGATAATGAGAAAATTTGATAATGTGTCAATGTGAAATCATCTTATTGACTCATTTTCTAATTGCCCTATTATAATTATATATTAAGGTATTTGTCTAAATAATCAGAACGTTCTTTTAGGCTGTTAATGTAAGTATCTTCCTGATGCTCTGATATAATTTCGTAATTGTATCTTCTGAAGGTCTGGATAATTTCATTCATTGGTCCAACACCAATTTTTACTGTAATGTGAACATTTTCTAAATCGGCTTCAGATATAAAACAGCCCAGAATTTTACCATTATTGCTCTCTACGATTTGGGCTACCTGTGCCATAGAATAATCTAAAAGTCCTTTTTGAACAATAATAATACCGCCCTGTTCTTTTAAAAATGGAGTTTCCTGAAAAAATTTCATTATATCTTCCATTTCATAATATCCAATATAAGAATTGTTTTCGTCAAGAACTGGAATTACGTTCGTATGGTTTTTGGCAAAAATTTCTAGAACGTCGAGCCAAATCATTGATTTTCTGGCAAAAAAACGTTCTAATGTGTATTTGTAATCAATTATTTTCTTATTCGTATCAAATGTTTCAATATCATCAGAAGCAATGCTTCCAATGAAAATCTCGTTTTCCACAACAGGAAAATGAGAAAAACTTAAATCAGCAAAAAAGTCCTGAACAGATGCTATCGTTTCCTGACTGTCGATTGCTCTAAAATCGTTGGTGATATAGTTGGTGATTTCTGTCATAAGTAGTTTGAAGATATTTGATGCAAAATAATCAAAAAATAGCAAAAAATGCTAGATTTTACTTTGTATTTTTGCTCTTACAAATATAATGCTACAGAATTAATAATCTATTTTTATGACGAAATTAAGTGTAAATATCAATAAAATAGCAACTTTACGTAATGCCCGTGGAGGAAATGTTCCTGATTTATTAAAAGTAGCCGCCGATATTGAAAAATTTGGGGGTCAGGGGATTACAATTCACCCGCGTCCGGATGAACGCCATATCCGTTATCAGGATGCCCGCGATTTAAAAGCGATTGTTACTACCGAATATAATATTGAAGGTAATCCTCAGCATAATTTTATTGATTTGGTTTTAGAATGCAAACCAGACCAGGTAACTCTGGTTCCCGATGCAGTTGGTGCTATTACCTCTTCTGCCGGCTGGGATACTATAAATAATCAGGCTTATTTAACGGAAGTTATTCAGGAATTTCAACGTAACGGAATCAGGACTTCTATTTTTGTTGATCCGGTTTTAGAAATGATCGAAGGAGCAAAAAAAACAGGAACTGACAGAATTGAATTATACACGGAGGCTTTTGCTCACCAATACGATTTAGGAAATAAAAACGGAATTGATCCTTACGTCAAAGCGGCCGAATTAGCAAATGAATTAGGTTTGGGAATTAATGCCGGACATGATTTAAGTCTGGAGAATATTCAGTTTTTCAAGCAAAATATCCCGGGATTATTAGAGGTTTCTATTGGTCACGCCTTAATTTCAGAAGCGCTTTATCTTGGTTTGGATAACGTGGTGAATATGTATTTAAATAAATTGAAGTAAAATTAAGATTAAACAATTATAACCTAATGCATTTGGGTTATAATTGTTTACTTTCGCACTTTTCTTATTAAAAGCCAGGTGTTGAAATCTTTTATCTTCTTTTTTTATTATGTTTTTCCAAAATTCTGGCACAGTCTCATGCGAGAGTAACAGGAAATGTAAAATCTTCTGAAAAACAAAACTTAACAGGTGTAAATATTTCCTTTAAAACTACTAATCAGTTTTATGAGACAGTTACTGATTCAACAGGTAATTTTTCGGAGAATATTCCTTATGGAAATATAATTATAGACGTTTATCATCCGGATTTTACATTAAAAACAATCCATTTTAATGTTCTAAAAGATACTGTATTATCCGTTACATTAGAAAATGATATCTCCCGGTTAAAAGAAGTAGTTGTTTCCAATGATAAAAAAAACGGAATAAAAAACTTGGCAGGTGGTAAGCTATCAATCAATTTAAAAGATTTGGCTTCTCTGCCTACATTATCAGGGACTGCCGACATTATGAAAATTTTGCAGCTGACGCCAGGTGTGCAAAATTCTGGTGATGCAAATGGCTATTTGTATGTGAGAGGTAGTGATCCCGGGCATAACGCTATTTTGTATAATGGAGCTCCGGTTTATGGAATGTCTCATTTATTGGGAATATTTCCTTTTTATAACGCAAACCATATTAATGATATTGAATTTGACAAATCGAGTTCTAACGCAAAATATGGTGGCAGGTTAAGTTCGACAACACTTTTGAACTCCAATAAAAAAATACCATCGGATTTCGGTGTTCAGGGAAATGTTGGGATTTTAGCGTCTCAATTAAATGTTTCAGTTCCAATTAGTCAAAATACAGGGTTTTATATTTCAGGACGGAAAACTTACATTGATGAAATCGTTGCGCCAGTTTTAAATTCAGGTTCAGATAATAATGACGTAGAAAATATGAAATATGGATTTTCAGATGCTAATATAACTTTCGTATCTAAAATTTCTAATAAAAGTTTATTCTCTGTCGATGGATTTATTAGTGGTGATGAGCTAAAAATAAAAGATGAAAATTTAGATTTGCGAACCAGTTTAAAGTGGAGTAATTTTACAGTTTCTCCAAATCTCACTACAGTCTTTTCTTCAAAGGCAAGTATGTCAAATTCAATTTATTTTAGTCAATATTCCAATGATTTAAGTATGGAACAGGCAACAATTCAATTTAATATTTCTTCTTATGTAAAGGATTTTGGATTTAATAATTCTGTTTCCTATTTCATTAAAAAAATTCCTTTTGAGTCCGGATTTCAATATGTTTATCATAATCTCCAGCCGCAAAAAGTTATTGTTGAAAATTTGGCAGATGCAAATAATAATTCTGAAAATAAAATAATTAATGCTAATGAGGCTATTTTTTTTACGACAATAAAGCCCAGTTTTACAAATTATCTAAAAGCAGAATTAGGTTTGAGAATTAACTATTATTCTTCAGGCTCAGATTCGTATTTTCATTTTCAGCCACGTGTTTTATTCAATTATTTTGCTAATAATAAGTATTCTCTTTATGTGTCATATAACAGGCAATATCAGTATTTGAGTTTGATAACAACTTCAAGTGTGGGACTCCCGACAGATTTTTGGATTGCAAGCCACGATGGAATAAAACCACAGTTATCAGATGAGTTCTCAATTGGATCTAATCAAAATATTTCAAAGAATTTAATTTCTTCTTTTGGTGGCTTTTTTCGTTATATGAAAAATTTATTAGAATATCCTTATGGAGTAACTCAGTTTAATGAAATAACAAATTTAAAGAGTGATTTGCTGGTGGGAAAAGGGAAAGCATACGGACTGGAAATGATGCTCAAGAAAAACAATGGAAAATTTCATGGCTGGTTAAGTTATACTTTAAGCTGGTCTGACAGAAATTTTGATGAACTTAACAAAGGGAACACTTATTTCGCGAAATATGACAGACGTCATAATATTTCAATAGTTGGAATGTATGACTTGAACCCGAAATGGGATTTAGGTGTAACTCAGGTATTCAGTTCTGGAAATCGTTTTACAATGCCTACATCCTGGTATTTTATAAATAATAACCCGGTTAAAGAATATTCGAAATATAATAATGCACAAATGCCAAATTATATCCGCACAGATCTTTCTGTAAATTATTTTTTTAACCGGACAAATAAAAAAAGAGAGTGCTCTGAATTTTTCGATTTATAATACCTTTAATTTAGAAAATCCAATATATGTTGTGTTGGATGTGCAAATTGGGGAAGATAAAAATAGTGTTGTTGTAAAGCAGGATAAAAAAGTTTTGTATCGCATATTACCTTCAATAAGCTGGAGATTTAAATTCTAAGAATGAAAAAATATATTGTATTTTTTATTGTAATAATAATGAGTTGTTCTAAAGATGACTTCAATAAAGGAGTAAATATTGAATCTAAAATTGTAGTTGAAGGCTGGATTGAAGAGGGGAATTTTGCAAATGTTTTATTGTCAACAAGTATTCCGGTTACAGGTACAATTGACTCTGTAAGTGTTTTAAGTCATGTGATTAGATCTGCAAGGGTTACAATATCAGACGGTTACAATTCAGAGGTCTTACGGGTTAAAAATGACAAGAACAGAGTTCCGCCATTTGTTTATTATGGGAGTACAATAAAGGGTGAAGCCGGAAAAGAATATTCGCTTAGAATTGAATATTTAGATAAGGTAGTTCAAGCGTTTACAAAAATCCCAAAATCTGTCCCGCTTAAAAGTGCTGATTATATAAAAAAGAATGTTACAGATACCACGGGTTATATTTTTGCCAAATTTGATGATCCGGCTGATGAAAAAAATTATTATCAGATTGCTACTAGAATTGAGGGCGAAGAGCCTATTTTTGTTCCTGGCTTTTATGGGAATCTAGATGATAAAAATTTTGAGACATCGTTTGTTTCTGTACAAATAAATAGGGGTGTGCTTTTGTTTCCAAAAACAGAATTTGAGCCTTATTTTGCAGATGGAGATTTGATCTATGTGAAGTTAAGAACTCAGACTAAAGAGGCTTTAGATTTCTGGAATAGTTGGCAAAATGAAATTGTAAACAGTAAAAATCCAATTTATCCTTCTAATACAAGTTTAAAATCCAATATAAAAGGAGGTATTGGTATTTGGGCAGGTTATGGACAAAGTACATTGATCGTAAAAACTCCTCCTAAAAAATAAAGCCGATTTGAATAGTTCAAATCGGCTTTATTAAATTATTAAAGAGTTTTATTTTTCAAAGGATTTTATAAAATCTTCAAATTTTGCTTCAAAATTTTCAAATCCAGATGAGAAATATACGCTCATTTCAACTTCTGTTTTATCACTGAATTTTAAATAAGATACTTCATTATAATATTGTTCAGTAAAATCTTCTCCTTTTTCATTCCACCATTCCCAATATTTGTATTCAGTATTCCATACAGGTAATTTTGTTTGATAAGATTCTACTTCAGAACGTTGAATGATATCCGCTATCTTAGTACCATCTTTTTTAGATACTAATATTAATTTCATATTTTTATTGAAATTTGCAGTCTTTCCTTCGCTTTCTTTTTTATTATATGTATTTACAGCTGTAAAATAAGCTTTAAAGTTTGCGTTTGCACTTTCATAATTTGGTTCTGTCGGATAAATATTGCTTGCTTCCAAAGCTGCTTCATCTGATGCGGCAGTAGCCAAATCCATATCAGCAACAATAACAAAATTATCTAAGATTTGAACCAATCCATTAGCTTTCCCCCTATATTGAGTTAATTGATCATCATTTAATAAATCATCAATACTTGCATTACTTCCTGCGTTGAAAGAAAGTAAATTTTTTCCATTATATGTAAGGTTAGCTTTTGAAGTGTTATTAGTTCCTTTAACACCACTCATTTCCCAAGTGTAACCTTCACTTAATGTCATTTTATATGCAAATTCATTTGGTACTTCTTTTCCGTTAGAATATTTTGCAGATTGTGTGAAAGAAGCTGCCTGTGTGCCATCAATTGTAAGAACAGCATCTGCAGAATTAGGTAAAAAGATATAATCGTTAGTTTCTACATCAGATTCCCAATCATAGCTGTCTATGATTTTTACTTTTATATCTGAAGAAACACTCTTAGTTGAGAATGACGCATTATTGGTTGTTTGTGATTCTTTGGCTGGGAAAACAAATTTTAATTCAGTAGTAGAAGCTGTTTTTACCCATGTTTTTTGAGTATTATTCCATGTGTAGATACCATATACACCTGAAACATTTAAAATGTCTTCAACTTCATTATTGTTTTTTCCATTAAAAATATCAACAGAGCTGATATCTAGTAATCTGCTTAAATTTTCAATCGCATCTATTGCACTTAATTTTTTTGTTTTGTCTAACTGAACAAGCATTTCGTTAGCTTCAGCTTCAAGTTTTAATTTTTGTTGCTCTGGTGTTAGGCTTGAATACGGTTGTTTTACGATGTTAGCAATTTGTTCTTCTAGGGTTTGCTCTGATGAAGTTTCATTGTTGTCATCACTGGAACATGAAATCATAAGTTGAGAAACAATTACTGATAATAAAAATAATTTTTTAATCATGAGTTGGTTTTTAATTAAACGGATAAATTCAGAATTTTAAAGCGCGAATATACAATTTTGATTTATTGGGCGTACATGAAAAACCATAAAATTGTAAACTTTTTTTTATCAATTTTTTCGAAAAAAATATGCCAGTTATATTGATAAATAAGTTTTTTTATCTTTGTAAAAAGTAATAAATCATAAAATGTTATACTCAAAAATAGAAGGCGAAGGTAAACCATTCGTTATTATGCATGGTTTTCTTGGAATGTCTGATAACTGGAAAACCCTTGCCGGACAATATGTAGAAGCCGGATTTCAGGTTCATATTTTAGATTTGCGAAATCACGGCCGTAGTTTTCATTCGGATGAATGGAGTTATGAAGCCATGGTTCAGGATGTCTTTGAATACTGTCAGGCAAATAATTTAGACAAAATCGATTTGCTTGGGCATTCCATGGGCGGAAAAGTAGCAATGCTCTTCGCAGCAACACATCCCGAAATTGTAGATAAATTAATTGTAGCAGATATAGGCCCGAAATTCTATAAACAGCATCATCAGGGTATTTTGGCTGGTTTGAATGCAGTCGATTTTTCAGTGAAACCAAGCCGTGCGGATGTTGAAGAAATTGTAGCCAAATATGTGCCTGATTTTGGAACCCGTCAGTTTCTTTTGAAAAATTTATATTGGGCAACCCCAGGGCAATTGGCTTTCAGGTTTAATCTGGAAGTTTTTAATAACAATCTCGATGCAATTGGGAAACCTTTGGCAGAAGGTTTGGTTTTCGATAAACCAACTTTGTTTATCCGTGGCGGAAATTCAAATTATATTTTGGATTCGGATGTCGATGCAATAAAACAGCATTTTCCGGATTTGCAATTAGAAACTATTCCAAATGCAGGACACTGGCTTCATGCTGAAAATCCAAAAATGTTTTTTGATCTCACAACTGCTTTTTTGAAATCGTAATTGAAAAATATACTGTACTTTTAACTGAAATTTAAATCAGAAGACTATGAAATTATTACTTAGACTCCTTGTAACTGCAGCTTTGGTTTTGTTACTGTCGAATCTTTTGTCTGGTGTGCATGTTGCCAGCTTTGGTACAGCCGTAATTGTTGCAGTAGTTTTAGGATTGTTAAACCTGTTTATCAAGCCTATTTTGGTAGTACTGACCTTGCCGGTGACAGTTATTACGCTGGGCTTGTTTTTACTTGTTATCAATGCGATTATTATTTTGTTGTGTACGAAAATCGTTGGTGGTTTTGCGGTCGATTCGTTTTTGACGGCATTAATTTTTAGTGTGATTTTGTCTATACTGCAATCGATCACCTATAAGATAGTAGGAGACGATAAAAAATAAAACGCGAAGTTGTTCTAAAGCACTTCAAATACAATAGATTAAAAACTTGGCTGGGTTGCAAAAATTTTATAATTTTGCAACCCAATTTTATTATGTAAATCAAAGAAGAAGATGGATATCAAAAGAGTAGCAAAAGACGCTGTGAATGAAACAATTGTAATGAATGTTGTTCACATGGATTATAAAGGTCAGGTAGCAAAAAGAATTAACGAAAAAATGCCTTTAGCACAAGTAAAAGGTTTTAGAAAAGGACAAGTTCCTAAAGATCTTGTTGAAAAACAATACGGAAAAGCTATTAAGCAGGAAGAAATCAAAAAAGTAGTTGATTTGGCTTTAGAGCGTTATATTCAGTCTGAAAGATTAAATCTTTTAGGAACTCCTATTGCTAAAGTAAACGAAAACTTTGACTGGGATGCTGAAGAACTGACTTTTGAATACGAAATTGGTTTAGTACCAAACTTCGAAATTGATCTTGAAGCTAAAAATGATATCGTAAAATATGTAGTTACTGCTGATGATAAATTAATCGACGGACAGGTAGAGCGTATCCAAAAACAATTCGGAAAAGCAAATCCAGTTGAAAAAGTGACTGCAGATGCTGATATTACAGGGACTTTCGCAAATGCTGAAAACGGAATTGAAAACAAAACAACTTTTTCATTGTCAGTTTTCAAAGACAAGAAAACAGCTGATTTGTTTATCGGTAAAGAAGTGGGTGATGTAGTTACTGTAAACACTAAAGGTTTATTCGAAGACGATCACCAATTAATGGATTACTTAAAAGTGCCTCACGATAATGTACATGATTTAGCAGTTGATGTAGCTTTTACAATCGAAGCAATCAATGTTTCTGAGCCTGCTGAATTAAATCAGGAATTGTTTGACAAACTTTTTGGAGAAGGAAAAGTAGCTTCATTGGAAGATTTAAAAGCAAAAATAAAAGAAGATGCTGAAGCACAATTCGCACAGCAGGCTGACCAAAAATTATTATTGGATGTTCAGGATTTCTTAATCGAAAATACAAAATTCGATTTACCAGCTGAATTCCTTAAAAAATGGTTGCAGACTGTTGGAGAGAAAAAACTTTCTGCAGAAGAAGCAGAAATTGAATACGCAAGATCTGAAAAAGGTTTACGTTTTCAATTGATCGAAGGAAAAGCCATGGCTCAAAGCAATATCCAAATTACATTTGAAGATTTGAAAGCTTTTACATCAAACGCAATCAGACAGCAAATGGCTCAATTTGGTCAAACAAATCCAACTGATGAAGAAGTAGAAGGAATTGTGGCAAGAGTTTTGTCTAATCAGGAAGAAGTAAAAAGACTTTCTGAGCAGGTTGTAGCGGCTAAATTGTTAGATTTGTTCAAAGAAAAAGCAAATCCAACAACAAAAGAAGTAACTTATGATGAATTTATTGCTGCGTCTTACGGCGAATAATTTCTGAAAATTAAGCATATAAAAAGGAGCGTCACGGATATTTTTCCCTGACGCTCTTCTGTTTTTTTATTTCAGTTAAAGAAAATATTTTTTTGATGTGGGTTTCAATTTATTTTTTATTACTTTTCAGAAGCTAATCCAGCTATTCGTTACAAGTTTTTTCATTGCTGCCTTTTTTGTAAGGCAAAAAAAGAGCTTCCGCCGGTCGCTTTTTTTTACCAACAAAAAATAGTTGCCATTTCAAAAAGCTTTTCACTGCTATCTGGGCTAAATAAGACAAATTGACACATAAGTAATAAAGGTACAACCTTTGATGGAAGGAATAATATATAGATATAACATAAACTTAGAACACTTAAAATATGAACTACGGTAAAGAATTCAAAAAATTTGCTACAAAGCACCAGGGAGTAAACGCCATGTACTATGACAAAATCGTAGCGGCAATGAACCCAACCAATATGACTCCATATATTATTGAAGAACGTCAGCTGAATGTTTCTCAATTGGATGTTTTCTCAAGATTAATGATGGACAGAATTATCTTTTTAGGAACAGGTATCGATGATCAGATAGCCAATATCGTTCAGGCACAATTATTATTTTTAGAAAGTGCCGATGCTTCAAAAGATATTCAGATTTATCTGAATTCCCTGGAGGAAGTGTTTACGCAGGTTTAGGAATTTATGACACCATGCAGTATATCAAACCAGACGTGGCAACAATTTGTACAGGAATGGCAGCTTCTATGGGAGCCGTTTTATTATGCGCAGGAGCAGCAGGAAAACGTTCGGCTCTTCCACATTCAAGAGTTATGATTCACCAGCCATCCGGAGGAGCTCAGGGAGTTGCTACAGATATGGAAATTAACTTACGTGAAATGCTGAAATTAAAAGAAGAATTATACAACATCATTTCGCAGCATTCAGGACAATCTTTTGAAAGAGTTCATAAAGACAGTGAGCGCGATTACTGGATGAAAGCTGACGAAGCAAAAGAGTACGGAATGATCGATGAAGTATTGAGAAGAGGATAGTTTTAAAGTTAATTTTAGTTTTAGGTTTCAGGTTTAAAGTTACAGCTGTTAACTTGAAACCTGAAACTTTAAACTTTAAACGAAGAATAAAGGTTAATAGGTTGCTAAGTTTTTGACGTTTAAATATTAAAATCTCATAAACTTAGTATCTTTGCAGCTTAGTAACTTAAATAAAGAATGGCAAAAGTAGTATTAGAATGTTCGTTTTGTGGAAGAAAAAAGCCAGAAACTAATTTATTAATCGCCGGAATCAATGCGCACATTTGTGATAAATGTATTGAGCAGGCGCACGGAATTGTTTTAGAAGAATTAAAATCCAGCGGAAGTGCCAAACTGGTTGGGGATTTAATTTTAAAGAAACCAAAAGAAATCAGAGCTTTCCTTGATCAATATGTTATTGGACAGGATCAGACTAAAAAAGTAATGTCGGTGGCGGTTTACAATCACTACAAGCGTTTAATGCAACAGCAGTTAGACGATGAAGTAGAGATTGAAAAAAGCAACATCATTATGGTGGGTCAGACCGGAACCGGAAAAACGTTGGTAGCAAAAACGATTGCAAAGATGTTAGACGTTCCTTTGGCTATTGTTGATGCAACTGTACTTACAGAAGCCGGTTATGTTGGTGAAGACGTTGAAAGTATTTTGACTCGTCTCCTTCAGGCTGCTGATTACGATGTAACCAAAGCTGAAAGAGGAATCGTTTTTATTGATGAAATTGATAAAATCGCCCGTAAGAGTGATAATCCATCCATAACACGTGACGTTTCAGGCGAAGGAGTTCAACAGGCTTTATTGAAATTATTAGAAGGAACAGTTGTAAACGTGCCACCAAAAGGAGGACGTAAACATCCGGATCAGAAATTTGTTGAGGTAAATACACAAAACATTCTTTTCATTGCAGGAGGAGCTTTTGATGGCGTTGAACGTATCATTTCAAAACGTTTAAACCGTCAGGCAGTTGGATATTCAACTTCTAAGAATGCTGACAATATCGACAAAGACAATTTGTTGCAATATATTATTCCTAAAGATATTAAAGATTTTGGTTTGATTCCGGAAATTATTGGTCGTTTACCGGTTCTAACGCACATGGATCCTTTAGACAGAGAAACATTGCGTGCCATTTTAACGCAGCCTAAAAACGCATTGGTAAAACAATATCAAAAGCTGTTTTTAATGGATGAAGTAGAATTTAGTATTACTGATGAAGCCTTGGATTTTATTGTGGACAAAGCTTTAGAATACAAATTAGGAGCCCGTGGATTGCGTTCCTTGTGCGAAGCTATCTTAACGGATGCTATGTACGAATTGCCAAGTTCTGATGATAAAGTACTTTCAATTGATAAAGATTACGCAGAGCATACATTGAGTAAAAATTTATTGAAGCGCATGGAAATTGCTTCTTAAATTTAAAATAATATTTTTTCTAAAACCTGTTCATTTAGTTGAGCAGGTTTTTTTATACATTTTACATAACTTTTTATAATTCCAATTGATAAGACGTAAACATCTTCATATTATAAAACAAAATGTCTGTTTTAGCCCTGATCGTAACGGTATCCTGTTGTTGCGGGGTTCGCAACAGCAGATATAGTGCAGAGCAGGACCAGACGTAATTATGAAACAAAAAATTACTGCTCCCCAAGAATTAACGAACTCTGAATTTCTCCCTATATTCGATAGGTTTCATGCCGACCATTTTATAAAATACTTTTCGAAATGCTTTTGGGTCGTTGTAACCTGTTTTTTCGATAATTTCTGAAATTGAAAGCTGGGTTTGTTCCAGATATTTCTTTGAGCTCTCCACTCTTATATTTTGCAGGTATTCGATGGGCGGAATTCCGGTAACCTGTTTAAAACGACGTGTCATGTTACGCGTGCTGGTGGGAATATCTTTGGTAATTTCTTCGAGTTTTTCTATGCTGTGATACTGACTTTCTATTTTTTGCTGGAGCATGGCAACCAAAGCATCATTGTGCAAATGATTCGGTCTGAAAGTACTGAAATAACTTTGTTTGTAACGATTTAAATCGATCGAGAAAATCTTGGCAATCTGAACTGCAATTTCGTTTCCGCAATATTTCTGCACTAAAAGAATCAATAAATGAAAGGTTGAGGTAGAACCTCCGCTGGTGTACAGACTTCCGTCTGCAGTCAGGGTTTCCTCGGGTTTTAGTTTCACAAGTGGAAAAGCTTTGGTAAATGCACTGCAGGCATCTACATGGGTAGTGGCCAGTTTTTCGTTGAGCAATCCGGAAGCAGCAAACAAAAATGCCCCAGTGCAAAAGCTTGCCAGTTCAGCACCTGTCTGATGGTGTTTTTGCAGCCACGGAATAAATTTTCGATTTTTGGCAATCATTTCACTCATGTTATCGGTAGTAAAAGCAGGGATCAGAATGAGTTCTAAATTTTTATCAGAATCCTCAATTGAATTCACTTCATAACCAAATAATTTTTTCTCATTGATTTGCTCAGCCGATTGAAACACCATAATCTCAAAAGGTTTTTCAATTTCGTTATGTAATTTATTCGCTGTTTCAAAAACTTCTAAAATTGCCGCTACGCTTAGTAATTTGTAGTCATACCCCAAAATTAAACCTACTTTCCTGCTCATAATTTTAGCTTTATCGATATTACGAAGATATACATTTTGTCTTAAATGACCCTAAAGTTGACTTTTATTGTAGCAAAAAACTGATTTTGATAGTTTAAATTTGTTTAGATCTAATTTGAAATCTTATAAAGATGAACACAAAAATTTTTCTGAATCTTACTGTAAAAGATTTAAATCGTTCCATTGAATTTTTACAAAGCTTGGTTTTTCATTTAATCCACAATTTACTAATGAAAAAGGCACTTGTTTAATAATTGGCGAAAACATAAATGTTATGCTTTTAGTTGAAGAGTTTTATAAAACATTTACCAATAAACAAATTTGTGATGCCAATACGACCAGCGAAGTGATTATTGCAATATCTGTTGAAACACGTGAAAAGGTTGATGAAATAATTGAAGATGTGGTTAAGGCCGGAGGTGGAGAATACATGGATACAAAAGATTACGGCTGGATGTATCAGAAAATGTTTCTGGATCCTGACGGTCATCATTGGGAGGTTTTCTTTATGGATGAAAGTCAGATTCCAACAGGAAATTAATTTGTGAATTAAATAATTAAATATGATAACTGTAGAAACTATTGTTAATGCTCCAATCGATAAAGTTTGGAAATTCTGGACGACACCAAAAAATATTCGGAAATGGAATAACCCCACGGATGACTGGCATACGCCATATGTAGAAAATGATGTGAAAGTAGGTGGTGAATTTAAATATACAATGGGTAGGAAAGATGAAAGTATCTGCTTTGATTATGAAGGAATTTACACTAAATTGGATGAATTTTCAGTTATAGAATATAAGCTAGTAGATAACAGGACAGGAAGTGTTCGTTTTGAAATTCAGGATGATAAGATTAAGATCACAGAAATATTTGAACCCAATCCCGAAAATCCTGAAAATGAGCAAAAGGAATTTTGTCAGCGGGTGATTGATAATTTTAAAAAATATACTGAAGCAAACTAATGAAAGGAGAAACAATTAAAAACAGAGAAGTAACCGATTTTCTGGACAAACTAAACCATCCGCTCATAAAGGAAATCGATGCATTGCGGGTTTATATTTTGTCATCCAATCAAAATCTTACTGAAAATATTAAGTGGAACGCTCCTAATTATTGTTTTGAAAAAAAAGACAGAATTGCAATGAAAATTTTGCCCGTAACTGCTAAAGTCCAGCTGATTTTTCACAGAGGAGCAAAAAAGAAAGAGCAGCCAAAAGAAAAAATAATTTCCAATAAAAGTAAAATGCTGGTCTGGAAAGAAAATGACAGAGCTATCATAACATTTAATGGTTTGCAAGAAATTGAAACAGGAAAAATAGAACTACAAACCATTATAAACGAATGGTTAAATGCAGAGAAATAATAAACAAAAAAATAATATGATTACTATCAAAACTACAGTAAATGCATCAATAAGTAAAGTTTGGGAATTATGGAATGCACCTGAACACATTACCAAATGGAGTTTCGCATCTCCGGACTGGCATACACCTTATGCCGAATCCGATTTAAGAGAAGGAGGAAAATTTAAATCGACCATGGCTGCAAAAGACGGCAGTATGAGTTTTGATTTTGAAGGAGAGTTTACGCTTGTAAAACCAAACGAAGCTTTGCAATATGTCATAGCAGATGGAAGAAAGGTTGAAATCACTTTTACAGAAACACCAAACGGAGTAGAAATAATTGAAAGTTTTGATCCTGAGACACAAAATCCGGAAGAAATGCAGCGTGGAGGCTGGCAGGCAATTCTCGATAATTTTAAAAATTATGTTGAGAATAATTAATTTTTAGCTCCAAACGTTCAAAGTCAAAAGGTTCAGAGTTTTAGATATAGGTTTATTTTATATCACTTTACATAGTTTAAAAAATAATTGTTTAACAAATAAAATATCAAAAATGACAAAACAAATTTGGTTGAATCTTCCTGTAAAGGATGTAGCAAAAGCAAAAGAATTTTTCTGGAAAATAGGTTTTTCTTTTAATGAGCAGCACGACACGCCAACTTCGACCTGTATGGTCGTAGGAGAAAGACATTTTGTAGTGATGCTTTTCGAAGAGTTGGTCTTTGCAGGTTTTTCACAAAACGGTATTACAGATACTAATTCAGGTTCTGAAGTTTTGATTTCGATTGATGCCGAAAATCGTGAAGAAGTTGATGAACTGGCTCAAAAAGTGAAAGATGCCGGAGGAACTATTTTTTCAGAGCCGGCAGAAAGCCAGGGCTGGATGTACGGTTTTGGTTTTGCAGATTTAGATGGTCATCGTTGGAATGTATTATTTATGGATTTTAGTAAATTATCATGATTATGGAAACATTAGAATTTAAAATTAGAATCAAAGCTACACCGGAAAAAATCTGGTCAGTTTTATGGGATGACGAAACGTATAGAAAATGGACAGCCCCTTTTTGTGAAGGCTCCTATGCCGTAAGTGACTGGAATGAAGGTGATAAAATACACTTCATGGCTCCAAACGGAGAAGGAATGAACAGTATTATCGAAAAGAAAGTCCCAAATGAATACATGGCTTTTAAGCACATAGGTGAAATCAAGGATTTTAAAGAATTGCCTGTAGATAAATATGCTGAGAATGGGAGTGGTTA
Source organism: Flavobacterium gyeonganense (assembly GCF_029625295.1). NCBI lineage: Bacteria > Pseudomonadati > Bacteroidota > Flavobacteriia > Flavobacteriales > Flavobacteriaceae > Flavobacterium > Flavobacterium gyeonganense. The sequence continues at coordinate 2,884,699 of NZ_CP121112.1, forward strand.
TATGGAAACCTACCGTTTAATTCCTGATGATGAGTTTACAGATCTGGTTTCACAGGTTGATGTAATCGAAAAATACATGGACTATTTTAAAGAAGCTTTTCCAAAAAGTTTAGAAGCGATTAAGGAACTTTCTGAGGAATAAAAGTCAATATCAATTTAAAAAATCAATTGCAATAGCAATAAAAAATAATAATAAAAAAATATCATGGCAAAAGCAATAAATACCTATTTAATATTTAACGGAAATTGTGAAGAGGCATTTCAGTATTATAAAACCGTTTTTGGAGGAGAATTTCAATATGTCGGAAGATTTAAAGATGCACCTCCGGAACATGATACTGAATCACTTTCAGAAGAAGTCTCTAATCGCATTATGCATATTTCGCTTCCAGTTGGCAGCTCTGTTTTAATGGGAAGTGATAGCCATCCAAAATTTGGAGATGTAGGTTTTGGTGATAATTTTTCAATTTCTATCAGTGCACAAAGTACTGAAGAAGCAGATAAAATATTTGGCGGGCTTACAGCTGGCGGAAGAATAGATATGCCAATGCAGAAAACTTTTTGGAGTCCTTATTTCGGAATGCTAAAAGATAAATTTGGAGTAAACTGGATGATAGACCTTGCCAATTGTGATGAAGACAATGAAAGTTAGATTATTTTAATACTTGAACATTAATTGTTAAATAACCTGAAAAAGCACATTGATTTGTGCTTTTTCGTTATAAAAAAACAAACAATATACTTTTATATCAACAATAGATTGTCGATTTTTGTCGCTTCTTAAATCAACAAGGATAAAATGGCAAAAGACGATAAGGAAATTATTTTATTAAAAGTTTCAGGACACGACAAACCGGGTGTTACCGCAGGCTTAACCACAGTATTAGCAGCTTATGATGCTGTTATCTTAGATATAGGTCAGGCCGATATTCACGATACATTATCTTTGGGAATTTTATTCGAAATCGAAGCTGGCTCCAGTTCGGGACCTGTTTTAAAAGACCTTTTGTTTAAAGCTTATGAACTTGAAGTAAAGGTTAAATTCATTCCGATTTCTATTGAAGATTATGAAACCTGGGTAAAATCACAATCCAATCAGCGTTACATCATCAATATTTTAGGAGAAAAATTAACGGCGGTACAATTGGCAGCCGTGACTAAAATAATGACAGATCAAAACCTGAACATTAACTCCATTATCAGATTAACAGGAAGGACTTCCGTTGTTGAAAAAGAAGAGTATCCGCGTTCCTGCATCCAGTTATCTGTTACAGGCGAAATTGTAAACAAGATCGAAATGACCGCCAATTTTATGGCAATTTCCAGAACACTGGATGTCGATATCTCATTTCAGGAAGACAATATTTACAGACGAAACAGACGTTTGGTTTGCTTCGATATGGATTCGACTTTAATCCAGACAGAAGTAATTGATGAATTAGCAGAGCTTAACGGAGTAGGAGATCAGGTAAGAGCGATTACAGAATCTGCTATGAACGGCGAAATTGATTTCAACGAAAGTTTCAAAAAACGTATGGCTTTACTCGAAGGTTTAAGCGAAGACGTTTTGCAAAAAGTGGCCGAAAACCTGCCAATCACAAAAGGAGCACACCGTTTAATGAAAGCGTTGAAATATTACGGCTATAAAACTGCGATTCTATCTGGAGGATTCACTTATTTTGGAGAATACCTGCAAAAAGAGCTGGGAATCGATTATGTTCACGCCAATCAGTTGGAAATTAAAGACGGGAAACTAACCGGTAGATATATAGGCGATATCGTTGATGGTATCAAGAAAGCAGAGTACCTGACTGCCATTGCAGAAAAAGAAGGAATCCACATCAACCAAACCATTGCGGTTGGAGACGGAGCAAACGATTTGCCAATGATCAACCTTGCCGGCTTGGGAATCGCTTTTCACGCCAAACCAAAAGTAAAAGAAAGCGCCTCAAATTCGATTTCAAGTTTAGGTCTCGATGGTGTGTTGTATTTATTAGGATACCACGATCGATATATTGATATGATGTAGTTAACAAAATTCGACTCATTTTATGTCATTTCGACGAAGGAGACCCGAGCGATTAGCGAACAGACGAAGTAAATCACATCCAGAGAGCAACGAACAGAATATAAAAATAAAACAAACCTTAGTTCATCATTTGACCTAAGGTTTTTTTATGGGCATGCCCCGCAGAAAAAGCGGGTCGGGCTATCCGTTACAATCTTTTGTGCCGAACCCCGGCACAAAAGGATTTCCACTGCTATCCCTCATGCGGTTTTAGTGGAATTAATGTTTTTAGACACGAGTAAAACTTTAACAATTAACATGATTTTATTATAGTTCGTCACTCATTGAGTCCCAAAAATCTGTATCCATTTTTTTAATTTCGATTGTTTGCTCTATTTGCATTCCGAGTCCATAATCATAAATATAACTTGCTAAGTCTTTTCCATCAATTAATACAACTGTTGTGTTTCCAAACAAATTTTCTACGTACTCTATAGCGCCTCTAGAAAAATAAGAAGTAGTTATGAAAACTCCTTTATTAGATTGAGCTACAGCTAATGCACCTACAAATTTCTGAATTTCTTCGCGTCCAATCGCAATATCGAGACGATATCTTTTAGCTTGAATATTGATTCTCCCAAATCCTAAAATATCTTCTTTTATAATTCCATCAATCCCACCATCGTTAGATCTTTGTGTTACTAAACCTGAGTTCTTTATTTCTCCTCCATATCCCATTTTTTGTAACAATAACACAACTAATTTTTCAAAAGCAGTTGGAGTTTTGCTTAAAATAGTAGTTAATATCTCATCATAAATGGAGTTTCTGATATTATTAAATGAAGTGTATAGTTTTTCCTGAGGAGTCAGTCTATCATCTGTTTCAATTATTTTTATTTCAGGATTTTTGTTTGTTCTCTTATTTTTATCACGTTTTGCTACTTCTACATCCACATAAGTATTGATTTTACCCGGAATTTTTAATAATTCAATACCCTTTGAATTGATTTTGTAATTTCCTCTCGCTGGTTTGTCCAAAAGTCCAGCCATATTCAAATAGCTCAAAGCCCAAGAAATTCTATCATAGAATATATGCCCATTTCCTGATGGATACATTTCATTAATTTCTTCTTCTGTTAAGGCAAATTCCTTAGAAAGTGGCTCAATGAAGTCTTTTAATTTCATTGTTCTTCCATCTAATAATAAATTTAATGAAGGAATTCTTAGTTCATCATGTTTTGGTATTGCCATGTTTTTTCTTTAAGTATAATACAAATGAATTGAGTGTTGCTTACATCCCCTTCAACTGCTCCAAATAATCCCTCTGATTCGAAAGCCTCGGAATCTTATGCTGTCCGCCCAGTTTATCACGTTCCTTCAACCAGTCATAAAAAAGGTTCTCACGGGCAACATTAATTACCAAAGGATTTAATGTCATATTATTGTAGCGTTTTGCTTCGTAGTCAGAGTTTAAAGTTTGTAATGTTTCGTCCAGCACTTTTTGGAAGAGACCAACATCAGCGGGTTTTTGTTTGAATTCGATCATCCATTCGTGAGCGCCTTTTTCTTTGTCCTGCATGAAAATTGGGGCAACGGTATAATCAATAACCTCGGTTTTGGTGATTTCGCAGGCTTTGGCAATCGCCTGATCGGTATTTTCAACCATTAATTCTTCACCAAAAACATTAATATGATGTTTGGTTCTTCCGGTAACCCTTATTCTGTATGGATTTAACGAGGTAAACCGAACGGTATCACCAATCAAATAACGCCATAATCCGGAATTGGTCGTAATAACGATAGCGTAGTTTTTATTCAGCTCCACATCAGCCAAACGGATTACTTTCTGGTTTGTGGTTCCGTAAGTGTCCATCGGAATAAATTCGTAGAAAATGCCGTAATCCAGCATTAGCAATAAATCACTGGAATTGTTCAAATCCTGAATGGCAAAAAAACCTTCGGAGGCGTTGTATATTTCGTAGTATTTAAAATCCTTGCTCGGCAGGATTTTTTTGTATTGTTCTTTGTATGGAGAAAAACTCACCCCACCGTGAAAATACACTTCAAGATTCGGCCAGAGTTCCAACAAGTTTCCTTTTCCGGTGTTTTCTAAAACCCTGTTCATCAGAACCAGCATCCACGACGGAACTCCGGCAAAACTGGTTACATTTTCATTTTTGGTTTCATTGATGATAGCTGTAATTTTACTTTCCCATTCGGTCATCAGCGAAGTCTTACTACTAGGCGTACTGCTGAATTCGGCCCAAATAGGCATATTTTCAATCAGTATCGCTGATAAATCACCAAAAAAAGTATTGTTGTTTTCGTAAATCTGGGAACTTCCTCCTAAACGAAGACTCTTTCCTACAAACAGCTGTGAATCTTCGTTGTTATTCAGATACATACAAAGTAGATCCTTACTTCCTTTGTAGTGACAGTCTTCAAGGGCTTCACTGCTTACCGGAATAAATTTACTTTTAGCGTTGGTAGTTCCGCTCGATTTGGCAAACCATTTTATAGGACTTTCCCAAAAAACACCCTGTTCGCCCTGGCGTGTACGTTCAATCAGAGGCTGTAATTCTTCGTAACCAGAAACCGGAACTCTTTCAGCAAAAGTTTTATAAGAGCTGATTGAAGCAAAATCATATTGTTTTCCAATAATCGTATTTTCTGAAGCGGTCAATAAATTATGCAGCAGCTCTTCCTGAACTTCATTTGGATATTTTAAAAAAAGTTCAATTTGATGTATTCTTTGTTTGAGAACCCAGGATGCAAAAGAATTTATTATGGATAGAGGCATGAAGAATGTATTTAGATTTTAGATTTTAAGTTACTAATATTTACTATAAATGCAAATACCGGAAATTTAAAATTTGAATATCGGCAGACAAAAATGTAACTTTGTTGCTATTCAAAAATAGTGTTTTTTTGCAAAAAACAATTTATTTAGAATAAAGATTCGACACAAAAACAATGAAATTTAACTGTTAAATTATTTATTCTGAAAAGTAATTTATCTCTAAAATCAGCAATAAAAATCTTATGACCTACGAAGGAGTACTTACAAAAATGCAAACCGAATTCGGTGCCCCAATTCAATATTATCTGGTTTTTGAAGATAGTTTTTTAAACATGAATCAGTTATTGGATAAGGAAATCGAAATCAATTTTGCAGGTTACCAGTGTTTGAATTGCTGTAAAAAGAAAAAAATATTCCGTCAGGGATTTTGTTATGATTGTTTTTATTCAAGTCCAGCTGTTGGTGACTGGATTATGAGACCAGAACTCAGCACGGCACATTTAGGAATCGCAGATCGTGATTTAGAATATGAACAAAAAGTTCAATTGCAGCCTCATGTGGTTTATCTGGCTGTAGCAAGCGAAATAAAAGTGGGTGTTACCCGTAAAACACAAGTACCAACCAGATGGATAGATCAGGGAGCAAGTCAGGCAATTGCTGTAGTTGAGGTTCCGAATCGATATCTGGCAGGAATTACTGAAGTAGCCTTAAAAAATCATTATACTGATAAAACAAATTGGAGAAAAATGCTCCAAAATCCAACAGAGACTTTCGACTTAATTGCTGAGAAAGTTAAACTCGAAAATCTGATTCCGGATGAAGCTAAGGAATACTTTTACAGCCAAAAAGAAGATGTGTACGATTTGCATTATCCGGTTTTACATTATCCGGCAAAAGTTGCAAGTTTAAATCTGGACAAAACGCCTTCATTTCAGGGGAAATTAGTTGGCATAAAAGGACAATACTTAATTTTTGAAAATGGTACTGTTTTTAATATCCGCGGTTCCGAAGGTTATATTGTTGCAATAAACGTCTAGCATACTACCTCATTCGTCTATTCTTATTAACGGCTTGTATAATAATTAATTAAAACAATTAATTAGAGTTGTATTTTTGACTTTAAGGAATGGGTCATGTGAATTTTGATAAATTTTGTTACAATTTTATAATAATTTGATATTGATCGATTTATATTTTTAAAAGCTTTAGTGAATTAATTTTGTAAAAGATTACAATGAAGCTTTTTTAAAATAATGCAAATCAAAATAAATTAATTATAAAATGGGAATTTTAGGTGAAATAAATGTTTTGAGACGTGCATTAATGCGAACTCTGACAAAGAATATTGGAAAATCAAATGTAGAACAGAGCATCACTCTGGTCAACAAAAACGAAATTAAAAGAATTTTAATTTGCAGACCAAATGCAAGATTAGGTAATCTTTTACTGATTACCCCTTTTGTTCAGGAATTAGAGGAAATGTTTCCAAATTGTAAAATTGATTTGTTTGTAAAAGGTTTTTTGGCTCCGATTATTTTTGAGAATTATAATTGTGTAGACAGGATAATAAAATTGCCTAAAAAACCTTTCAGTAATCTTTTTCAATATTTTAAAGTCTGGGTTTCTTTAAAAAAGTATAAATATGATATTGCTATAAATGTAGATCAGGGTTCTTCTTCTGGGCGTCTTGGAGTCAAATTCTCTAATTCTAAATTTAAGTTTTTTGGTGATTTGCCTTTTTCGGCTAATTTATATCATGGTGATTATGCTCACATTGCTAAATATCCTATTTATCATTTACGGGATTATTTAACCAAATTAGGATTTGAGAAAAGAGAAAATCCTATTGTACCTTTAGATCTTAAATTAACGCCAGTTGAAATTGCTGAAGGAAAGAAAAAATTGAATACTGTGGTGAAGAATTATAAAAAAACGATCTGTATATTTACTTACGCCACAGGATCAAAATGCTTATCGGAAGACTGGTGGGGAAATTTTTATGCGAGTTTAAATGCTGAGTATGAAAATTATAATATTATCGAAATTCTCCCAATAGAAAACGTTTCTCAGATTGGTTTTAAAGCGCCAACATTTTATAGCAAGGATATTCGCGAAATTGGATCTGTAATTGCAAATGCTGATTTGTTCATAGGGGCTGATAGCGGAATCATGCATCTTTCGAGTGCTGTCCATACTCCGACCGTAGGATTGTTTTCAGTTTCAAACTTAAAGAAATATGAACCTTACGACAATAATAGTGTTGGGATAGATGTAAATAGCTTTTTTGAAAAAGAATATTTTAAAATTTTCAGCACTATTTTAGACAATGGAAAATCAGGAATCTATTCTAAAGCAATTTAAAAGATAAAAAAGGTCAATCTAATCCGATTGACCTTTCTTAGTTGATTATTTTTTCTTTTTAAACAAACCATTCAATAAATCGCTGGCTTTAGCTTTAACTTCTTCATTCGTCTTTGCCTTATTTTCAGCATCGGTTTTTGTAGTGTCTTTTGACTTACTGTTCTTATTGAGTAAATCGTTAAGTGCAGCAGCACCTTTTTGTGTTAATTTTTCTTTTTGTTGGCTTACCACCTGACTGGTAAGATTATTAACCGCTGTTTTAGTATCAATAGCCACTTTTGGATTTGAAAAATTACCCGTTATCAAACCTGAAATTGGAATATTTTCCAGTTTTGCGGCATCAGCAGGCGATAATTTAGAAAGAAAAGCATTTGCCTCCTTGCCTAAATATTTGGCAGGGACATCTAATTTTAAATTATAATTCATGGTTTGATCAAAACCGTGAGTTCCGTCAACAGTAACTTTAATATCCTGATATTTAATGTCAAATGGTTTTACTTTTACTTTACCGTCTTCAAAAGATAAAGCCATTTTCAGGTCATTCAAATTCAGCTTGTTGATATCAATAAAATTTACTTTCGAACTCAAAGAATTCAATAAAGTCGAATTTTTAGCATTTACAGTTGTTGAAAGCAATTGCCCTAATAAATCACCAGAAATGGAAGCTAAGTTTGGAGTCAGTTCCTTCGCATCTAGATTTCCGTTTAATTTAATTGTCGAATTCAGTTTACCATTAATAATTCCTGCAATTGGCGCAATTTTTTTCATCATATCCAGTTGCGTAAAAGTCTGGGCAATATCAACCTGATTGAAACCTAAATTCATATCAAAAGTAGGAACTTTTGTTTTCGTGGAAACCGTTCCGGTCAAACCGATAGATCCACCAAAAATAGAAGTTTTGAAGTTTTCTAAAGTCGCTTTTTCGTCCTTGATGATTAATTTTCCTGAAACCGCAGTCAGTTTTAAATTATCATATAAAACAGTATTTGCTTTTGCGTTTAAAGTACAATTTAAAAACGCAGGAATTTTCATTGCGTCTGCAGGTTTTGCAGCCGTTTTTGTTTCAGTTTTTGCTTCACCACCTGCAGTTGTAGCTTTTGTAGGTTCGCCTGAGGTCATGAAATCATCAACAGCTAATTGGTTTGAACTCATATTAAAGTTTCCTTTCAGCTCCTGTTTTTTAAACATAAAACCATAGAAATTCTCCAAAATTCCATTAATAGCAATATCACTTCTTCCGGTAGTGGCATTAAACTGTTTTAAGTTGATTTTGCTTGGATTGAATTCAACCATTGCAGTACTTATATTCATAGATTTGTTATTCTCATCTGTATATTTAAATCCGGATAAACTCATTGTTCCGGCATTTTTGATGTTTTGATACTGGCTTTTTTCTACAGAAGCCATATCAAAGTTCGTCGTTACATCCGCTTTTAAGATACCTGCCAATGGTTTGTCCAGTTTAATTGGATATGCTTTTGAAAGATTGGCCAGATTGATGGTTCCTTTTAAAGCCGCATCAACAATAGGATTTACGGTTACGTTTTTAACATTCGCTTTTGCACTGAAAACATCCTGGTCAATTCTAAACGAAAGTTTGTCCAGATTTACATAAGTGTCATTTAGGATACCGGTTTCATTGATGATTTTGGTATCAATTACGATATTCTGAACTGATTTTGGTAAGTTAGGATATTGGAATGAAGCATTGTTCGATGCAATCGCAATATTGAATTTTGGAACCGTTGTGTCTGTCAGTTCTCCTTTAGCAAAACCAACAACGGTAAAATCCCCGGTTGTTTTTACGCCATCAAGACTTGCAGCATAAGCCGAAGGAATTAGTCCTAAGAAATTGGTAAACGATGAAGTTGGGGTTTTGAATTTTAAATCATAAATCTGCGCTTTTTCAGCCATTTGAATAAAACCTTCAAACTCTAAAGGCAGCTGATTGATTAAAGCTTTGTTTTCTTTAAAAGTGTATTTGCTTTGCTCTAAATCAATCCCTAAAACAGCATCCAGAGTCAGTTTTACATTTTTAAGATAATTCATTTTATCCATGTCCAAAGAAACGTTGGCTGTAGATTTTGTAGTCAGATCAAGTTTTGAATTGGTAAAATCTCCTGTCCCTTCGTGATTCAGGCTGTCGATTACCATTTTTATTTTTGAGCCCTGATCAATATATCTGAAAGTGAAATTTTCAATTTTATAATTCTGGATTTTTAAAGAAAGAGGATCGCTTTTGCCATCTGATTTGGTTTCTTTTTCGTCTTTCAAAGCAATATCAAAATTTCCAACTCCGTCTTTGTTAAAAATAATATTAATTAAACCATTTTGAGAACTGATTCCCTCAATATTTAACGGTTCTTCTTTTACTTTAAAAAGTTCTTTAATGCTCATTTTTAAATCCAGTTCCCCTAGTGAAACCAAAGTATCTCCTTCAAAAGGGGCTTTGTTGATGATTAACAGCTTTTCAATCGAAACGTTGGCGTTTGGAAAGTTTTTAAACAAACTTAAATCTGCGTCAGCAAAACTTACTTTTGCATCGACGCTTTTGTTGATGGCTTCGGCAATTTTAGCTTTAATCTGATCTTTGAAAAGATACGGAACCGCAAATAGTGCAGCAACCAGAACTACAAGTACAATTCCTGTGATTTTTAAAATTTTCTTTAACATAACTATTTAATATTTGGGGTTTGAATAGACAAAAATGATAAATGATTATAGCAAAAATAGCTTTTTATACCGGAGCTTTTTTGTAATTTTTTGATAAATTCAATAAAAAAATCCGTTTGAGTTTATTATTTCAAACGGATTTAATTTAATTTTTATTGTCATTTCTGAATAAATGAAACTATTTTGGAAGTCAGAGTTTCAGAAATTGGGAGAGTTTCATTATTATAACTCTCAAAATTGGCCTGCTGGTCGCCTTCAATAACTTTCAGGATATGATTCATTTTGTCAATGATTAGCAATTCAGAATTTGGATTGGCTTTGGATAAATTTTCAGCATCCTGTACGGTTACCTGCAGATCTTTGTTTCCCTGCAGAATTAAAACCGGAATCGAAAGTTTCTTTATTTCTGTCTGCGGATTGTATTTGAACCACGAAATTAAGTAAGGCTGAATAGTAGGTCTGAAAAGTGAATTAAGCATTGGGTCAACATTTTTTACTGTTTTGCCGTTCTTCAGGCTGTCGATAATAGGAAAGGTCATATCTTCAATCTGCTTCATTCCTTTGGAAGAAATTTGTGTCTTTAAAATTTTATCGGCTGCATCACCTGCTCCGGCAATTGAAATAAATTTGTCTACTTTTGCTCCGGCAATCATTCCAATTAATGATCCTTCACTATGACCAATTACAATTACTTTAGAAAAACGTTTGTCTTGTTTTAGTAAATTAATCCAGCTTTTTGCATCTTCAGTATAATTTTCAAAAACCAGACCTGCTTCTGAAGGAGCAGCAGCTTTGCTTTCGGCAATTCCTCTTTTATCATAACGTAATGATGCAATTCCGTTTTTTGCTAAAACTTCGGCTAGCATTTTTAACGAATTGTTTTTCATCATCGGATTATTTCCGTTTCTGTCTGTTGGTCCTGAACCGGCTATTATTAATGCAACCGGGTATTTTTTGGATAGATCCGGAACAGTCAGGGTGCCGTATAACTGATCGATATTTATTTTTAAGACAATCGGAGATTCTTTAAATGTGATTTCTTTTTTATCCTGTGCACTAACAAAACTTAGAATAAAAACAGTAAGAAGAAGAATTATTTTATTCATTTGCTTAAATTATTTGATGTTAATGCTATACGGCATTATGGCCTGGGCGCCTTTTAATTTTTGAAGTCTTTTGATGTGCTCAATAAGTAAATAATTCTCTTCGCCAATTTCTTCTTTTATGAAAGTTTCTTTAGACTGAGCAAATGGAAGACCTGACAGAAGATCATTTAAATTCTTCTCATATTCAGGATAATTTTGTGTGCTATAGGTTTTTATTTTGGCAATTTTGGCTGCTTCGGTAATAGCATCATTGAGACCGCCAATTTTATCCACTAAACCAATTTTTAAAGCTTCAGAACCTGACCACACCCTTCCCTGTGCAATTGCATCTACTTGTGCAAAAGTCATTTTTCGGCCTTCAGCAACGTGCGTTACGAAAGTTTTGTAAATGTTCTCAACACTTTCTAATGTAAAGGCTTTGAAGTTTTCTTCCACAGGTACAAACGGGCTGTAATTAGCCGAATTTTCATGTGTTTTTACCTGCTCGGTATTGATTCCTAATTTGTTTGCCAACGGACTGAAATTCGGTAAAACTCCAAAAACGCCAATTGAACCTGTGATTGTATTTTTTTCAGCAAAAATTTTATTCGCATTACAGGCAATGTAATAACCACCCGATGCAGCATAATTACCCATAGAAACCACTACAGGTTTTACTTTCTTTGTAATCTCAATTTCTCTCCAAATCAAATCAGATGTCAGTGCACTTCCGCCTGGACTGTCAATTCTTAAAACAATGGCTTTTACATCTTCATTTTCTCTCGCTTCCTTTAATGAACGGCGCATCGACCCTTCACCAATTTGATTGACATCACCTTCACCGCTTCCAATTTCGCCCTGAGCGTAGATAATTGCAATCTCATCGGTTGCAGTATTGGTCAAAGCTGTAGAGATGTAATTTTGTGTATAATCTGAAATGGATATTTTGTTATACTCCTCATCGCCGGTTACTTTTAAAGCTTTTTTAATGGCATTGTGATACACATCTTCATAAGCTACAATATCAACCAGATGCTGAGTTTTTGCCATTTCTGGAGTCCGTGCTAATAATCCGTTTGCGATTTCGTTTAATTTAGAAACAGGAATACTGCGGCTTTTTGAAATATCAGTTACAACAGTTGACCAAATCGAGTTTAAAAGAGCGGTAATCTGCTCTCTGTTGGCATCGCTCATTTTGTTTTCAAGGAACGGCTCAACAGCGCTTTTGTATTTACCATGGCGAATGACTTCCATATGAATACCTGTTTTTTCCTGAAAATCCTTAAAGAACATTACTTCAGAAGAAAGTCCTTTAAAGTCAAGGTCACCAACAGGATTCAAATAAATGGTATTGGCCACTGAGTTCAGATAATATTCTTTTTGAGAATACGTATTAGCATAAGCCAAGACAAATTTCCCTGATTTCTTGAAACTTTCCAGCGCATCTCTCAAAGCTTTATATTGTGCCAGTCCTAAAGAAGACTCATCGTTTAGTATCGAGATTCCTTTAATTTTGTCATCGGTTTTTGCTGCTTCAATAGCATTGACTACATCTGTTAAACCAATTTTTCCATCTTTTGAGAATTGCGTTACCCAGGGGTCTGTAAATTTTCCGGCGTAGTCATTATTGATTCCCTTTAAATCTAATTCAATAACCGAATCAGCCTTTACTGTTACGCTGTCATCGCTTCCAAAAATAGTTCCGATAAGTATTACTCCAAAAAAGAATAACATGATAAAAACAAAAATACCAATTACAGTGGCAACTACATTTCCTAAGAATTTCATAAATATATTTTTTTAATAAGTAGCTAAAACGGACGTTTCGTTACAAATTTTTTGACAAACAAATCGAATTCTCTTTTGAACCCGTCACACAAATATATTGCTAATTCTAAAATAGTTTTAGTTAATTTGCATTAATTATGAAATCACAGCATCAGGTCGTTTTATCTATAGGCAGCAATCAGGGGAACCGGTTGGACAATATCGAAAGTTGTATCAATTTTATACATCAGGAAGTTGGAACAGTAATTAAGGTTTCAAAATTATATGAGACGCCTGCCTGGGGATTCGAAAGTGATGCTTTTTATAATTGTGCGTTGCTTTTGCATAGTAATTCTTCAGCACAAAAGATACTTAGTCAGGTGCTGAAAGTAGAAAAAAAGCTAGGCCGTATACGTTCTGATCATCAGGGGTATCAATCCCGGATTATTGATATTGATCTGATTGTTTTTGATGATCGGATAATTGAAACAGAAAAGTTACAGATCCCGCATCCGCTCATGCAAAACAGGAAGTTTGTTTTATTGCCGATGCAGGATTTGGAATTGAACTGGAAACACCCGGTTCTTCAAAAACAGTTTCTGAATTAGTTGCCATTACACCAGATGACAGTGTTTGTACAGTCGTTCAGGACTTAAAAAATCCATTGGAAGAAATTCCGCTGGAACAATTTAATTATATCGCTTTTGAGGGGAATATTGGTGCAGGAAAAACCACTTTGGTGCAAAAAATCGCTGAAGATTTTAATGCAAAAACCGTTTTAGAACGATTTGCAGATAATCCGTTTTTGCCAAAATTTTATAAAGACCAGAACCGATATGCCTTTCCGTTAGAGATGTCTTTTCTGGCGGATCGTTATCAGCAATTGTCTGATGATTTGGCGCAGTTTGATTTATTTAAAGATTTTGTAATTGCCGATTATCATATTTTTAAGTCGCTGATTTTTGCAAAGATTACACTTGCTGAAGATGAATACCGCCTGTACCGAAACTTGTTTGATATCATTTATAAAGAAATGCCAAAGCCGGATTTGTACGTTTATTTGTATCAGAATACAACAAGACTGCTTCATAACATTAGGAAGCGTGGCCGAAGTTATGAGCAAAATATCCCAGCTGACTATTTGGATAAAATAAATAATGGTTACTTAGAATATATTAAATCCCAAACCGATTTAAATGTTTTGATCATTGATGTTTCAGATCGTGATTTTGTAAAGAAACATGAAGATTATCTTTTTATATTGAATGAAATTCAAAGAGTAATTGGAAAATCAGAAAATGTGTCAATTAGATGATAGTACAGCTAAAATCATCTCTTTTTCTAATTAAGTTTACCGCTTCAAAGAAAAATGTCCTTTAAATAGGGGATTTTTATCATTAATTTTTAAGACATACCAATAATCAGAAGCAGGAAGCGGAATTTTATTAAAATTACCGTCCCAGCTTAATTTATCTCCGCTTAATACTGCTAGTAAATTTCCGTATCGATCAAAAATAGTGACTTGTGCCTGGGGATAATTCTCTATTCCGGTTACTTCCCAAAAATCATTGTGGAGATCGTTATTAGGGGTGAAAAAGGCAGGGAAAACCAAAATAATAAAGGTTTGGGTAACTTGATTAAGGTTGCACAAATTATCTTTTGCTTTTACATAGGCAGTTTGCAAACCACCGGGGATATCATAGAAAGTATTTGAAGTTTGATAATTTACCCCATCTACAGAATATTCAAAATAGTCGGCTTGATTGATCAGATTGATAGTAATGGTTGTGTTATTTACATCAATATTTTTAATAATTGGTTTTTTATGCTCAATAACATTTATGTTTTTCGTACTGGTACAATTTTCAGGATTCGGGCTTGTTACATCAACAGTATAAGTGCCTTTTGTTTTAACCTCGATCGTTTGAGTCGTTTGTCCTGTTGACCATTTGTATATCATTCCGCTTATTTTAGCATCTAATAGAATAGTTTGATTTTCGCATAAAACGATTTCTTCATTATTAACGACAGGAGGGGTATATACAATTATATTTGCAGCGGTACGATTTGAATTGATACAGCTACCATCAGAAGCTTCGGCATAATAAGTTGTATTTACCGAAATGCCTGGAGTAGTAAAATTGGTTCCTGTATAAACGCTTGTTCCGCCTGTTGGATTTGTAAACCAATTGATAACTCCGATATTTGATGTTGCCTGTAGTGTCACAGCTCCTGTTCCGCATCGGTAAACGGTAGAAATCAAAGCTGGAGTATCCGGTGTTTTATTTACAGAAACAGTTACTGTTTTTCGGTTGGTTTCGCAGCCAGCGTCTGCGTAATAAGTTGTTGTTGTATTTATTATTGGGGTTGTAAATGTGTTTCCGGTTGCCAGTAAATTACCTCCAGACTGAGCATCATACCATTTTACAGTACCGGTATTGGAAGCTGCATATAAAGTTAAAGACCCGGAATCACAAATTTGTCCTGGTGTAGTGATCGTAGCCTCAGGAATAGTTATTTGTGTACTGGCAGCAATTTTTAAAGGATATTCACCGGGCATTCCTCCATACTCGACAATATATCCTTTTGGCTGATAAGAATTTCCAGGATCTAAAGAGCCTGTATTTGATAAGTCATTCCACGATCCGGAAATTCCAATATTCGGGGCTGTAATATGGGCATAATCTTCATCTCCCAACTGATTGGGTTCGTTATTGTTCCAAAATGCAAAATTAGGCGTGATTCCGTTAGAAAGGCCATTCCAGAAAATCGTTCCGGTTCCATTATTTGCAAGTCCTTCAGGACCTGTGACCCATTTCCAGATGCCTTCTGTTTCAGCATCGCTTCCGCCAATCCAGCCAGCACCCGACGCCTGTTCACCTGATAATTTTGCTTCATCAGCAGCTGAAATAGTGGTCAAATATCCTTTTAGACCATAATAAGTGCTGTTTTCTGCTGCTGCTTTTGCCTGCGTCCAGGTAATCCCAACATTAGGAACAAATTGATAAAAATGGCCGGTTGAGGGGAGATAATTTGCCTGACCAATAGTGATTGAAAAAGTTTTGGTTCCCGAAGCTGTTGCCGAAGGATTTGAGAAAATAACGTTTTTTACAGCTGCAACAAAATCGCTATACAATACATCAATTCCGGTTGGACTTGACAAGGTCAGTTTCCCGGATGCATCATCCCAGCTCTCGGTAATATTAGAATGTAAAGATGGATTTGAAAGTTTTAATTTATCAAATCCGGCAGCATATCCTGACGAAATTTGAATGTAAACCGCTCTTGTTCCTGTTTCGCTGATGTCATGGGATATAGAAAAATCAGTGACAATATTGATGTCGGTGTTAGTGCAGTATAATTGATTTCCGGCAGCAGTTAGTACAGGTGCAGTGCTGTTAATTATATTGCAATTACTCAAATAGGAAGCAGATGCATCTTTAAAAACAGACCAACTCGTATTGGAATAAATTGCATTATCTACTTGTATGCAGGTGATTTCCGGATTAGATTTTGTATTTAAAATTTGTATTAAACCGTTGTGGCCGTTTTTTAAGTTTAATGAGGTTAATTTGTTATTGGAACAATCTAAAATATTTAATTTTATGTTTTTTGAAAGATCTAAGTTGGTTATGAGATTAGCGTTACATAAAAACTGAGTTAGATTTAAATTTTTTGAAACATCTAAACTGGTTAATTGATTTCTGTAACAAATAAATTCTGTTAGATTTATATTGTTTGATGTATTTAATGTTGTAAGTTGGTTTAATGTACAACCAAGAGAATTTAGAGAAGTGTTTTTTGAAATATCTAAAGAGGTTAATTGATTGTAACTGCATTCTAGGTTTTTTAAAGCCAGATTATTCGAAATGTTTAATTTTTTTAATTTGTTGTGTTGACAATTTAAATCTGTTAGAACCAGATTTTCTGAAACATTTAAATTATCTATTTGATTGCTCAAGCAGTTTAATTTTACTAAATTGATATTTTTAGAAACATCTAACTTGGTTAATAAATTCGCTGAAATTATTAACTCTGTTAACGCTGTGTTTTTAGAAAGATCTACTTTTGAAAGTTCGTTATCATCACAATTCAAATATTTCAAAGAAATGAAATCTTCTATTCCTGATATGTTACTTATCTCTTTTCCATAGAGATCTAAATTGGTTATTTTGTTAATGTTGGTTGTTAATACTCTGCGGTCTATGGGACCGCTATCAATTCCTAAATCTATCAAAGCTTTTTCAAAATTCTTATCAGGAATCGATGTGTATTGAGCAGAACAAAGAAGACCTGACAAAAACAGAAACAGCAAAAACGTTTTTTTCATAGCAATTAATTTGTAAACTCTTTTGGTAAAAGTAGTTAAGAGAGCTGTAAACTAAATGTCTGGAAACGAATTTTTGTGTTAAAAAGCGATAATTTTTATGAATATCATAAATTTAAGTTGATTTTTTTGAATAAATCCCAAATAACTATTCCTGCACTAACCGAAATATTTAAAGAATGCTTAGTTCCTAATTGCGGAATCTCAATACAGCCATCACAAATTGCTACAGCTTCCTGAGCAACGCCATATACTTCATTGCCAAAAACTAAAGCATATTTCTGATTTTTTTCAACTTTAAAATCCTGAAGAAAAATGGCGCTTTCAACCTGCTCAATAGCGAGGGTTAATACATTTTCTTTTTTAAGGTTTTCAATCACTTCCAAAACATTTTCATCGTGTTCCCATGCAACAGTTTCAGTAGCACCAAGAGCTGTTTTGTGAATTTCTTTATTTGGAGGCGTAGCTGTAATGCCGCACAAAATTATTTTCTCTACCAGAAAGGCATCAGCAGTTCTAAATACTGACCCTATGTTGTGTAAACTCCGAATATCATCTAACACTAAAATCAGGGGTGTTTTCTCTGATTTTTTAAAATCATCAATCGATTTTCGGTCCAGTTCACTATTTTCAAGTTTTCTCATTTGGGTTGAATTCAGGTCATAAAAAAAGCTTCCAAAGATAAGGAAGCTTTTTCGATTATTTTATTGTTTTCAGATTAGCTTTTTACAGGATCTGGTAAAACTGTACCTTTAATAGTTAATGTTTTTGTTGGTTGTCCTTCAGCATTAGAAGTAACAGTTACAGTTTTTGTAAACGCACCAACTCTGTCAGTAGCATATTTTACACCAATTACACCTTTAGCTCCCGGAGCAATTGGTTCTTTTGGTGTAGTAGGTACTGTACACCCACAAGATCCCTGAGTATTAGTAATAATTAATGGTTTTGTTCCGTTGTTTACAAAAACAAATTGACGGTTACCATCAGCATTATGAGCGATTGTTCCGTAATCAATTGTTTCGTTTTCAAAAACCATTCCGGCTCCCTGAACTTTAGCAGCTTTTGCTGTAGCAGCCTTTTTAGTAGTTTGAGCATTAGAAGCTGTAATACCAGCTACAGCTAACATAGCGAATAAAATTATTTTTTTCATCTTTAAAGTGTCTTTGTTTTTAATGATGAAACAAATCTATGTAAAATTCTGATATCTGTGCTTAAAAATTTCTTAAAATATTTTAATTTTTGAAGCCTTCTATATTCCTTCAAAAAATCATAAATTCGCTGTCTTAATTTTTCATTTAAAATACAAATAATTTGGCAGCGAAAGAGAAAGTAGTTAAAGAGACACCCTTGATGAAACAGTACAATGAAATCAAGAGGAAATATCCGGATGCATGTCTGCTTTTCAGAGTAGGCGATTTTTATGAAACATTTGGTGAAGACGCCATCAGGGCATCTAAAATCCTCGGAATAACATTAACGAAAAGGGGTGCTGGTTCTGATACTGAAACTGCTCTGGCGGGTTTTCCGCATCACTCTATCAATACTTATCTGCCTAAATTAGTAAAAGCCGGACTTCGTGTTGCGATCTGTGATCAGCTTGAAGATCCTAAAATGACAAAAACAATCGTTAAACGTGGGGTTACAGAATTGGTAACGCCGGGAGTTTCTTTGAACGATGAGGTTTTACAGTCTAAAACAAATAACTTTCTGGCATCTGTTTATTTTGCCAATAAAAATATCGGGGTTTCATTTTTGGATGTTTCAACAGGCGAGTTTTTAACCGCTCAGGGAAATGCCGAATATATTGATAAATTACTGCAGAATTTTAATCCAAGTGAAGTCCTTGTTCCTAAAACCTGTAAAACCGAATTTAAGGATGCTTTTGGGGATGAATTTCACAGTTTTTATCTGGAAGACTGGATTTATAAGGAAGATTATGCCCTAGAGACACTGACAAAACATTTTCAGACCGTTTCTTTAAAAGGTTTTGGAGTTGAAGAATTAAAAGAAGGGATTATTGCTTCCGGAGCTATATTGTATTATTTGTCTGAAACGCAGCATAATCGCGTACAGCATATCACGGCGATTCAGCGTATTGCTGAAGATGCTTACGTTTGGATGGATCGTTTTACCATCAGAAATTTAGAATTGTATCACAGTTATAATCCAAACGCAGTAACACTTTTGGATGTGATAGACCGTACGCTTTCACCAATGGGTGGCCGACTTTTAAAACGCTGGCTGGCACTTCCGTTAAAAGATGCAAATAAAATAAAAGGGCGTCATGATGTGGTTTCATATTTGAAATCTAATCCTGAAATCCTTCATAATATACAGTATCAGATTAAGCAAATTTCAGATCTGGAACGTTTGATTTCTAAAATCGCTGCCGGAAAAGTTTCACCTCGCGAAATTGTCTATTTAAGAGAATCCCTTGATGCTATTATTCCAATTAAAACTTTGGCACTCGAAAGTCCACAGGAAGCTGTAAAGGTTATTGGGGATAGTCTGCATGCCTGTGATTTGCTGAGGGAGAAAATCAAAGTAACTTTAAATCAGGATGCGCCTGTTGCGATTGCAAAAGGAAATGCAATTGCAAAAGGGATTAGTGAAGAATTAGACGAGCTGCGTGCTATTTCAACTTCAGGAAAAGAATTTTTAGAAGGTATTGAAAGAAGAGAGTCGGAGAGAACCGGAATCTCCTCTTTGAAAATTTCTTTTAATAATGTTTTTGGTTATTATATTGAAGTGCGAAATACGCATAAAGATAAAGTACCTGAAGAGTGGATTCGTAAACAGACTTTGGTAAATGCAGAGCGTTATATTACGGAGGAATTGAAAGAATACGAAACAAAAATTTTAGGTGCTGAAGAAAGAATTCATAAAATTGAAACTGACCTTTTTGAACAATTGGTAGCCTGGATTGCAACTTATATCAAACCTGTTCAAATGAATGCTTTTCTGGTGGCACAATTGGATTGTTTATGTTCTTTTACTCAGCTGGCCGTAGAAAATCATTACGTATGCCCTGAAATTGATGATACGTTCGAATTAGATATCAAAAATGGAAGACATCCAGTTATCGAGAAACAGTTGCCAGTTGGGACTCCTTATATTGCGAATGATGTGTATCTGGACAGGGATGTGCAGCAGGTCATAATGATTACAGGGCCAAATATGTCTGGTAAATCGGCTATTTTGAGGCAAACGGCGCTAATTGTGCTTCTCGCTCAAATGGGGAGCTTTGTGCCTGCAGACAGCGTGAGAATGGGAATTGTAGATAAAATTTTTACCAGGGTTGGGGCTTCAGATAATATTTCAATGGGTGAATCTACTTTTATGGTAGAGATGAATGAAACCGCTTCGATCCTGAATAATATCTCAGACAGAAGTTTGGTTTTATTGGATGAAATCGGGCGCGGAACAAGTACTTATGATGGAATTTCGATTGCCTGGGCTATTGCCGAATTTTTACACGAGCACCCAGGCAGGGCTAAGACATTGTTTGCTACGCATTATCATGAACTAAATGAAATGACAGAATCACTGCCAAGGATTCAGAATTACAATGTTGCAGTGAAAGAATTAAAAGATACGGTTCTTTTTATTCGTAAACTCGTAAAAGGAGGCAGCGCACATAGTTTTGGTATCCATGTTGCAAAAATGGCCGGGATGCCGCAACTGGTTATTTCGAAGGCACAAAAGCTTCTGAAAAAACTGGAGAAAAATCATTCCAGTGATGCGTTAAACGGAATCAAATCTGCAAATGATGAAATGCAGATGAGTTTCTTTAATCTGGATGATCCTTTATTGGAAGAGATAAAAGAAGAGATTATGAGTCTTGATATAAATGCGATTACTCCGGTTGAAGCATTAATGAAGCTGAATGAGATTAAGCGAATGTTAGTTAAGAAATAATTTCAGATTTAAAGTTTAGGTTATCAGAAAGTTATGAAATAAGTGTGATTTTTTTTCGAAAAAGGCTTGTTTAATTGAATAAATGTCCTAAATTTGCACTCGCAATACAGAACAAGTGTTGCTGTTCTTAATAAAATTTGAAACGCGAAAATAGCTCAGTTGGTAGAGCGCGACCTTGCCAAGGTCGAGGTCGCGGGTTCGAGCCCCGTTTTTCGCTCAAAACCATACAATGCTCGGATGGTGTTATGTTTAATTAATTTTTCTAAAAAATTAGCTAAAAAAACATTAAAAAGTATTATTGCTCGGATGGTGAAATTGGTAGACACGCTGGACTTAAAATCCAGTGAACAGCAATGTTCGTGCGGGTTCAAGTCCCGCTCTGAGTACTAAAGCCTCTTCTTTTAGAAGAGGCTTTTTTTATGCTGTAAACTTGCAGGTAATAAATTTACGAGGTAAATTTATGTAAGAGAGTTTTAAAAATCTGAAATCAACAATCTAAATTTTATAAATGGGTGCTTTTGTAATTAGCAGGCGGTTTAATGATGAATATAAATTTGTGTTTACTTCCAGAAAAGGAAAGGTGATATTTACAAGTTTGAGTTATGAATTAAAGTTTGAGTGTGAGGAGGATATTGAGAAGTTTAAACTTAATACTGAGCAGGCTAAGTTTTTAAAATTTAAGGGCTCTGGAGGTAAGTATTTCTTTAAATTGATGCTAGGGGATGTTCATTTTGCAACAAGCCGAAAATACACAACAGAATTGCTGTTGCAGAAAGGGGTAAAGGAGATTGTTTTGTATGCTTCAAAAGCGGAGATTTTAGATTTTTCTTCGAATGAATCTATTTTTGAAGACGAGGTGGTAATGGAGGTTATGGAAGAGGGATAAAAAAAGCGTTTGTCAAACAAACGCTTTTTTTATTTATCAAATATTTTAGAATTTGATCAAAAAAAACCATCTCTTGGATGGTTTTAAAATTTTTAGAACTTAGTTCTAATTATTTTTTTACTTCTTTAGCAGCTTCTTCAACTTTTGCAGCAGCAGAATCAACAGTTGCAGCAGCAGAATCAACAGTTGCAGCAGCAGAATCAACTACAGCAGCAGCAGAATCAACAGCTACAGCTGAAGAATCAGTAGCAGTAGCATCAGCAGCAGCGTCAGCTTTTTTACAAGATACAACAGTTAAAACAGCAACAACAGCTAAACTTAAAAATACTTTTTTCATCTTACTTTATTATAAAAGGTTAATTATTAATTCGAGGCAAAGATATAAATTTTTTAATACGTAAAATATTTTTTTATTTTTTTTTAAAATATTTTCCTTTGTCACTCGATGGTTTTATTTATCAAATAATATGCCACAAGTATTGTTTTTTAATTATTTGTTGAATTTTGTGTAAATTTTGTTTTTTAATGAAGATTATGAAACAATTTCTGTGTTTTGAATATTGGTCATTGCAATTTGTTTGGTATTTACTAATTATTTTTATTGTAGAGGATCATTTGTAATGCTTTTAAACAGCATAATCGAACAGTAAATTTACTTTAAATGTTAGGAGATGGTATTTATAATTGTACTTGTTGCTCCTTTGTTGTTCTGTATGTAAGATCTGCAAATTTTGCCTTTTTCGCTTAGGAAATTTTGATCAGAAAGTAAACGGTCAAAGATTTGTTTTAATTTTTCTTTATCTGAAACAATCATACATCCGCCAAGGTTCACCAATTCAATAGCTTCAGCAAATTTCGAATAATTGGGTCCAATAACAATTGGAATTCCAAATGTTGCCGGTTCTAAGATATTATGAATACCAGGATTTCCAAAACCGCCACCCACATAAGCGATAGTTCCATAGCTGTAAATTTTAGTTAATAAACCAACTGTGTCAATTATGAAAACATTGTAATCAGCTAAATTTTTGTTTTCCTTTTCAGAAAATAAAACGGTTTGTTTTGTAATGGCTTTTTTTAGATTTTCAATTTGTTCTGCTTTTATATTGTGAGGGGCTAAGATAAATTTCACACTTGCAGCAGCCTGGTTGATATATTCAATTAATATTGTCTCATCTTTTGGCCAGGAACTTCCAATAATTATTGTTGGCTGATTTTTTTTGAATGCCTCAATAAATTCAAGTGAATTGTCTCTTTCTAAAATAGCATTTACCCTGTCAAATCGGGTGTCACCTGAAACAATCACGTTTTGAAACCCAATCGCCTCAATTTTTACTTTAGAATTTTCGTTCTGAACGAAAAAGTAAGTAAAAGTTTCCAGCGCTTTTCTGTAAAACCCGCCATACCATTTAAAGAACATTTGATTGTCTCTAAAGATTCCTGAAATCAGATAAGTAGGCGTTTTTAATTTTTTTAGCTCGTTTAAGTAATTAAGCCAGAATTCGTACTTTATAAAGAATGCCAATTCTGGATGAACTAATTTTAAAAACTGTTTTGCGTTGCTCTTCGTGTCCAGAGGAAGGTAGATGGTTATATCAGCGACGTTATTGTTTTTTCGGACTTCATAACCTGAAGGCGAAAAAAAGGTAACAATGATTTTATGTGCCGGATATTTTTCTTTAATTTTTTCAATAACAGGGAGGCCTTGCTCGTATTCACCTAATGAAGCCGAATGAAACCAGATTGTTTTGTCTTCAGGATTTATTTTTTCTTTTAAAAGTGCAAAAACATTTTTTCGGCCATCAATAAATAGTTTCATTTTCGGGCTGAAAAGTGCTATTATTTTAAGAAAAAAACCACTAATTATAATGAGTAAATTGTATAGAAAAAGCATCTGTTTAATTTTGCTGCTAAAATACGTTTCTTTCAACTATTTTCATTGTTTGAAGGTATAAATAACTATTTTTGCGGTTCGTTTTAAAGATTTTGGTGTAAATCCGAATCTTCAGATTTAAATAAGAAGATAAATGAAAAAAATTCAAATGGTTGACTTAAAAAGTCAATACGAAAAGATAAAATCTACTGTTGATGCTTCAATTCAGGAAGTTTTAGATACGAATACTTATATAAATGGCCCTTTGGTTCATCAGTTCCAGAAAAATCTTGAAAATTACTTAGGGGTAAAACATGTTATTCCCTGTGCAAACGGAACGGATGCATTGCAGATTGCTATGATGGGACTGGATTTGAAACCAGGTGACGAAGTTATTACGGCGGATTTTACTTTTGCAGCAACGGTTGAAGTTATTGCTTTGCTGCAGTTGACACCGGTTTTGGTAGATGTTGATTTGCATAATATGAATATCGATATTGACGCTGTTAAAAAAGCCATCACACCAAAAACAAAAGCAATTGTTCCTGTTCATCTATTCGGACGTGCCGCTAATATGGATGCAATTATGGAAATTGCGGCTGAACATAATTTATATGTAATTGAAGATAATGCACAGGCAATTGGTGCTGATTATGTTTCTAAATCAGGTGCAAAAAGTAAAGTAGGGGCTATTGGTCACGTTGCGGCAACATCTTTTTTCCCGTCTAAAAACTTAGGTTGTTACGGAGATGGAGGAGCAATTTTTACCAACGATGATAAATTGGCACATATCATCCGCGGAATTGTAAATCATGGAATGTATGAGCGTTACCACCATGATGTTGTTGGGGTTAATTCGCGTTTGGATAGTATTCAGGCAGGTGTTTTAAATGCAAAACTGCCTCTTTTGGATGAATACAATTCGGCACGACGTTTAGCAGCAAGTAAATATAATGCAGCGTTTGCCGGAAATGAGAAGATTGTTGCACCTGAATTTGATGCAAATGAAAATAATCACGTTTTTCATCAATATGTGTTAAGAATCCTAGATGCAGACCGAAATGCACTGATGCAGTATTTATTGGACAAAGGGATTCCATGCGCAATCTATTATCCGATTCCATTACATTCTCAGAAAGCTTATGCTGATTCACGTTATAAAGAAGAACAATTTCCGGTAACGAATCAATTGGTAAAAGAGGTAATCGCATTACCAATGCACACTGAACTTGATGATGAGCAAATTAAATTTATTACGGATTCTGTTTTAGAATTTCTGGCTAAATAATTTTAATTTTTTAAAATAAATAAAACCCAAATCGCCTTTTTTAGATGATTTGGGTTTTTTGCTTTAATCTACTTTCTTAAATACCAAAAGTTTTCCTGAAGGGCTGGAAAGTGAAAGCCGATTGTTTTTAATCGAATAAGTAGTAGTACTTTGGAGTGCTTTAATAAACTTATCTTCTTTGTTATTTTTTTTCGTACACGCCATTAAAGTTGAAATGATGTTGTTGAATCTAAGCAAGTCTTTTTCAAAAAACAAACTTCCGCTAATTGAGTTACAGCCACTAAATCCAATAAATCTGTTGTCTTCTGCATAAATCTCAAGTCGAGGTAATTCTTTTTGAAAATCTGCTGCAAAAACTTTATTTCCTTTTAACTCTTCTAAAACCCAAATGTCATGTAAGCGATAATCCGTAATGTATTTTCCACATCCTTCTATTTTTTGAAACGTGGTTTCTGTACTATTCTTGATTTCAATAGAAACTTTATAAGGAGAAATTATACCAGACATAGAATTTTGACATTCAATTTGCTGTATAGAAACTATAATATTTGATTCTCCATTGCCGGCTTTGTATGTTTTAATATTAGCGTCCATTGCCCTGATGGATTTAACGGATAAAAAAATAAGCTTTTCTTTTCCTTGTATTAATGAGGTGAATACAATTTTTTCTTTTCCAATTTTTAATTCCCAAAAAGGTTCGTTTCCGGTCGCTCTAAAATAAGTTGTAATCTCTTCTTCTAATGAGTTTGCGTAAGCGGTATCTGAATTTGAATCTTTAAGGGGTATGGATTTACAGCTATATAAGAAACAGAATGCGATAAATATATTGAAGTACTTTTTCATGAGACGTGATTTAGATTCAAAGGTTTTGCCAAACTATGCTAAGGACTAAATATTTATATGGCGGCATATACTCAAATTTAATAAAAATGGTACAGATAAATGATTTATTAAATGCTTATAAGTTGATAAATCTGTTTACTTATATGATGTATGGTAAACTACGTATTTAGAAAAATTCTATTTAATAAAAAAATACGTAAATAAGTATTTTATATAAGTATTTATACTTATATTTGCGTAGTAATACTTAATTAAAGAAATCATGATTAAAGTAATAGTAGTTGGAAACGGGATGGTAGGTTATAAATTCTGTGAAAAATTTATAGCAAAATCGGGACAGGAGAATTATCAGATTACCGTATTTGGAGAAGAGCCGAGGCGTGCTTATGATCGTGTTCACTTAAGTGAATACTTTGGAGGCAAGACGGCTGATGATTTGTCATTGTCGACAAGTGAATGGTACGCAGATAATAATATTACTTTAAACACTTCTGAGTTAGTTACTGATATTAACAGAGAAGAAAAAACAATTCATACGCATTTAGAAAAAACGCATAAGTACGATTACTTAGTCCTTGCGACTGGATCGTCAGCATTTGTTCCTCCAATTGACGGGGTAGAAAAAGAAGGTGTTTTTGTATACCGTACCATTGAGGATCTGGATGCAATTATGTTGTATGCTAAAAAAATAAAACAAAAAGGTGCTACTGAAGCTGCTGTTTTAGGGGGAGGTTTGTTAGGTCTGGAAGCTGCAAAAGCAGTTCGTGATTTAGGACTGAATCCTCATGTTGTGGAATTTGCTCCCCGTTTGATGCCAAGACAATTGGACAAAGGTGCCAGTGATATGCTGCAGTCAAAAATCGAAGAACTAAATATTGGAATCCATCTTAATAAAGCGACTCAGTATATTGATGGAAAAGAATGCATAACGGGAATGATGTTTGCCGATGATGAGTTATTAAAAGTAGATATGTTGGTTATTTCTGCCGGAATCAAACCGCGTGATGAGCTGGCCAGAGTTTCGGGACTTGAAGTTGGTTTGCGCGGCGGAGTTGTTGTAAACAATCAAATGCAAACATCAGATCCTTCTATTTTTGCTATCGGAGAAGTGGCGCTTTATAATCAAAATATTTATGGTCTTGTAGCTCCTGGTTATGAAATGGCCGATGTTGCTGCAGAGCAAATATTAAATGGTTCTGGTTCTAAAACCATGAGAGAAACCATCGATATGTCGACACAATTGAAATTGATTGGTGTTGAAGTGGCGAGTTTTGGTGATCCTTTTATCGAAAATGATGAGGTAACCGCTATTATTTATGAAAATAAATTATCAGGAGTTTATAAAAGAATTAATGTAACTAAAGATTCTAAAACTTTATTGGGCGGAATTTTAGTGGGTGATTCAAGTGATTATAATTCACTTTTCCAGATTTACAACAACGGAATGGCCTTGCCGAAAAATCCTGAAGATTTGATTTTAGGATCAAGAGACGGCTCTGAAAGCTCGGCTGTGGGAGCAATGGATTTGCCTGACACTGCTGTAATTTGTTCTTGTGAAAATGTAACTAAAGGCGCCATTTGCTGTTCTATTCTAGATGAAACCTGTTCCAGTTTTTCAGATGTTGTAAAACTGACCAAAGCAACTTCTGGTTGTGGAGGATGTAAACCAATGGTTTCTGACTTGGTAAAAGCAGCTCAGAAATCTATGGGTAAAGAAGTAAAAGATGTGATCTGCGAACACTTTAACTATACACGTCAGGAGTTGTTTGATTTAGTTAAAATCAATAAATACAATAATTTTTATGATGTAATCGATCATCACGGAAAAGGTGATGGGTGTGAGGTTTGTAAGCCTGTAATTGCTTCTGTTTTCTCAAGTATTTACAACGATACAGCAAATAAACACGTTACGACTCAGGATACAAACGACAGATTTTTGGCGAACATTCAAAGAAACGGAACTTATTCTGTGGTGCCAAGGGTTGCCGGAGGAGAAATTACGGCTGAGAAATTAATCGTAATTGGAGAAGTAGCCAAACAATTTGATTTATACACCAAAATAACAGGGGCTCAGCGTGTCGATTTATTTGGAGCACATTTAGATGATCTTCCTAAAATCTGGAAAGTATTAATCGATAATGGTTTTGAAAGTGGTCACGCTTATGGAAAATCATTAAGAGCTGTAAAAAGTTGTGTTGGAAACGCATGGTGTCGTTACGGAATGGACGATAGTGCCGGTTTTGCAATCGAATTAGAAAACAGATATAAAGGAATTCGTTCTCCGCATAAACTAAAAGGTGGTGTTTCGGCCTGTATACGCGAGTGTGCCGAGGCCCGAGGTAAGGATTTTGGTTTAATTGCTGTAGAAGGAGGCTGGAACCTTTATATTGCCGGAAACGGTGGAGCCAATCCAAAACATGCAGTTTTACTGGCTGAGCAAATTGACAAAGAAACAGTTATTAAATATATGGATCGATTTTTAATGTACTATATCCGTACTGCTGGTCCGCTAATCAGAACATCAACCTGGCTTGAAAAACTGGATGGAGGTTTAGATTATTTAAAAGAAGTAATTATCGAAGACAGTTTAGGTATTTGCGAAACTTTAGAAGCCGAAATGCAGACTTTGGTAAATACATTTGAATGTGAATGGAAACAGGCTATTGAGAATCCAAGATTGCTGAAACGTTTCAGTCACTTCGTGAACTCTGATGAAAAAGACGATAATATCGCTTTCGTTCCTTTAAGAGATCAAAAAATGCCAAAAGCATGGTCATAATTTAATATTTAACGCATAGAAACATAGATTTTATAAACTCAAAAAGACATTTATTATACAAATAGTTATGTATCAGAAACCATTTTCTTTTGAGTTCCTTTTCCAATGATTAAAATCTATGTTTCTGTGTGTTTAAAAAAGTTTAAAAAACAGAATTAACGTTTGCTGTCCTCTTACCCTCTTTTTTACTGCGCCATCAAACTCTCTTGATTGTAAAAAGAGGGATAAGAATACAGATTATAAATACAACCAAAATGGAAGAAATTTTAAACCAATACGAAACAGTGCATCCAAGCGATGCTAAAATATGGTTCAAAGCC
The DNA here is from genome assembly GCF_029625295.1 of Flavobacterium gyeonganense. Classification (NCBI taxonomy): domain Bacteria; kingdom Pseudomonadati; phylum Bacteroidota; class Flavobacteriia; order Flavobacteriales; family Flavobacteriaceae; genus Flavobacterium; species Flavobacterium gyeonganense. The sequence continues at coordinate 2,913,627 of NZ_CP121112.1, forward strand.
GGCAATGTGAGCGATTTTCCAACTAACCGTGGCGGTTGCATCAAATACAAAAACAAACAAATTGCCGTTTTTAATTTTGCACGCCGAAATGAATGGTATGCTTGTCAAAACGCCTGTCCGCATAAAATGGAAATGGTATTGTCAAGAGGGATGACCGGATCTGCTGATGATATTCCTAAAATTGCCTGTCCAATGCATAAAAAAACCTTTTCATTAGTTGATGGTTCCAATCTGAATGGCGATGATTTAAAAATTGCAACCTATCCTGTTAAAATTGTTGAAGACGAAGTATTCGTTGGCTTTTTAGATTAATTATGTATATTTGAAAATATATTTTCAATAAAAAATGAGTACACCTTTTCAGAAAGCAAGTGAGTGGATTGATGCCGAAAATGCTCAGGATCCAAACATAGAAACCGATCAGAATGTTGAATATCCAAAAGAGTTGTTGTACTCAAACAGGATGTATGAAAAACTGATGGAGTTTTGCCCTGAAGCTTCAGAAGAAGTTCAGATTGCATCAAAAGCACAGCACATCTGCCGTTGGAAAGTAGCACGCGAATCCTACCCAATGGATCGTGTAGGGTATTTGAGATGGAGAGAAGACCTGAAAAAATTTCATGCCAAAACTACTGCTGAAATTCTGGAAAGAGCGGGGTATGAGCAATCTTTTATTGATCGTGTGTCCTTTCTAATTGAAAAAAAATTACTTAAAAAAGATGCCGAAACCCAATTGCTGGAAGATGTAATTTGTCTGGTATTCTTAGATTATTACTTAGAGCCGTTTGTTGAAAAGCATGATGATGAAAAACTAAAAAATATCATCAAAAAAACCTGGGATAAAATGTCTGAAAAAGGACATCAGGAAGCCTTAAAAATCAACTACTCCGAAGAGAACTTAAACTTGATAAAAGCATCTTTGGGATTATAATCTGATTTTATGAAATTAGCGGAAGCAAATTCCATTTCCGCTATAACAAATAGAAGCTTCGAATGAAAAAAGGCAATCAGGAAGTAGCGGAAAAAATTACTTTCAAAAATCTACGACGTTTGTATTTTTTTGCACTCTGGACTATTGCTATAACCATTATTTTAAGCCAGCTTTTAATTCAGTACAACTTAAAACAGCAGCTCAGCGATTCTAAAATTATCAATATTTCAGGAAAGCAAAGAATGCTGAGTCAAAGAATTACCAAAGAAGTTTTAATTTTAAATTTTGTTTCGGATACCTCTCCAAAGAAAGAAATTGCACATGTTCGAAATGTTTTAGCACTTTGGAAAACCAATCAGAGTGCATTAGAAAATGGCAGTGACAGCCTTGCTTTTCCGAAAGAAAAAAGTGAAGCCCTGTCTAAGTTATACGCCGAAATAAAACCGAGCTTCAATACTATAGTGGAATCGGTGAATCTGTTTCTTTTAAATCTGGAACAAAAAAAGAACAGCTACGACAATCAAAAACTGGTACAGGAAATTCTAAAAAACGAAGGAATCTTTCTTTCGAAAATGAATGAAATTGTAACCCAATACGATAAAGAAGCACATGAAAAAGTAACAGAACAGCGCAAAACGGAATATTGGATTTTCGGGTTTACATTGCTAGTCCTGATTCTGGAATTCTTTTTTATCTTTAAGCCTACCAATAAAAAAATTGAAAAACTTATAGCTAAACTTTTATCTTCTGAAAAGAAGGCCTTAAAGCTTGCTTATGACACCGAAATCATCAGTGAAATAAAAGAAAATTCGGTAAAAGAGCTGAAATCGCTGAATTATGCGATGGAAAACACCCTTCTTTATTGCCGTATTGCACCCGACGGCTCTATCATTCACGTAGGTGAAAAATTTGCCAAACTTTTAAATTATACCAAATTTTCTTCGAATAAAACTTTTTCACAGATTTTAACGACTGATGAAAAAGAACAGCGTAATATCGACCGTATTATTTTTGAAAAACAAAGAAGTGGCTGGCAGGGCGAAATCAAAATTCACAGCAGGGAAGATCAGACGATCTGGCTTGATTTATCCATGGTTCCGGTAATGATTAAAAAGGATGAGCTGGAACTTTTGATTGTGTGTTTCAATATTACCGAACGTAAAAAAGCACAACGCGAAGTAGAGCGTCTGAATATTGAAAACAGTACCGAAAAAATCAATCAGCAAAAGATTATTTCGAGTAAAATTGTAGAAAATCAGGAAAACGAACAAAATCGTATTGCGAAAGAAATTCATGACGGAATAGGGCAGATGCTGACCGGATTGAAATTTAGCCTGGAGAGTATTAATCTTGATGACAAAGAAAAATCGGCACAGAAAATAGAATACCTGAAAAAATTATCACTTGATATTATCAAAGGTGTCCGTACTGCAACTTTTAATTTAATGCCGCCTGAATTAAGCGATCATGGAATAGTTTCTTCAATTGCAAAATTGACTCAGGAACTATCTAAACTTACAGGAAAGGAAATTTTATTTTATAACAAAACCGATTTTGACCAGCGTTTAGACTCTTTGATTGAAATAAATATTTACCGTCTGACTCAGGAAGCAATTAATAATGCGATAAAATATGCAGAATCAACCCATATTATTGTGCAGCTTTCTCATAGTGAAACATTGTTAAGTATCATTGTTGATGACAACGGAAAAGGTTTTGACAAAACAGCAGTTGATAAAAAGCGAAACAGTGAGTCCGGAATGGGCTTGTTATTTATGAATGAAAGGATTCAATATATCAACGGCCGTGTATTTATAAATTCTATTTTGGGAGAAGGAACGAGAATTACGTTTAATATTCCGATTTCTAAATTAGAAAATTAGATAATTTAGAAATGTGTCAATTATAAAAGTTAAATTTTTATTTTGGCGTGACCACAAGGGTCGGGCTATCCGCTCCAAGTCCTCGCTCTTCCTTCGTCAGGCTGTGGGCTTTCCACTTCTATCCCTCACGCAAACGGTTTCATAAGAACTTTACGATTACAATTCCCTCAATCTTGTCATTTCGAGGAACGAGAAATCTCACGCGGGATTCCGTAAAGTAAATCACCAATCTTTGTAGAGCTTCTAGTGTGATTTCTCCCTTCGGTCGAAATGACAAGCTGTATGGTTACTTTATCTAAAAATTAAATTTCTAATCTAAATTATACCTATCTACCATTTTTTGGTAATAACCTTCATCTGTTAATTTTCCTCCTCCTATTTGATTACCATCGGAATCGTATTCATAAAAAGCCAAAGAGGTTTCTCCCACTGTTAAAGATGTATATATGAGTTGTTCGTTTTGATCATATTCATTATCCCATCCTAAATGACTACCATTTTTATATTCTTTTTCAAATTCTACAGAACCATTAGCATTTCGATCTAATACCAAATATCCTGAAAAAAGGCTTTGATTATACATTACCTTACGATAGCCATCGTCATCCCATTCTGCATATTGTATTTGGTCTTCATCAACTCTATTTTTGTGAGGTTGTTTTAAACTCATAATTTTATAATAATCTAATAAATAATAAAAATAACTATTTTTGTTTATAGAATAACTCAATCTCAAAAAATGAAGATATTACTCCTTGGTTCAGGTGAATTAGGCAAAGAGTTTGTCATTGCAGCACAACGAATCGGACAAACCATAATTGCAGTAGACAGTTACGAAAATGCACCGGCGATGCAGGTTGCTCATGGTTTTGAAGTCATCAATATGCTCGACGGCGAAGCCTTGGACCGAATCGTAGCCAAACATAAACCGGATTTTATTGTTCCCGAAATAGAAGCCATTCGAACCGAACGTTTTTACGATTATGAAAAACAAGGAATTACCGTTGTTCCTTCAGCGAAAGCGGCCAACTTTACCATGAATCGTAAAGCCATTCGTGATTTAGCAGCAAAAGAATTAGGTTTAAAAACTGCAAAATATGAGTATGCTACTTCTGCCGAAGAACTTCAAAAAGCAGTTGGAGAAGTCGGAATTCCTTGTGTGGTAAAACCTTTGATGTCATCTTCCGGAAAAGGACAATCGACAATCAAATCTGAAGAAGATATTTTAAAAGCCTGGGAATATGCTGTTGCAGGTTCCCGTGGTGATGTCATTGAAGTGATTGTAGAAGCTTTTGTAGATTTCAATTCTGAAATTACACTTTTAACCATTACTCAAAATAATAATCCAACGCTGTTTTGTGCTCCAATCGGACACCGACAGGAAAGAGGCGATTATCAGGAAAGCTGGCAGCCGGCTTTGGTTTCAGAAAAAGATTTGTACGAAGCGCAGGATATGGCAGAAAAAATTACCGAAGCGCTTGGTGGCGCCGGACTTTTTGGTGTTGAATTTTTCCTGACTAACGAAGGCGTTTATTTCTCTGAACTTTCTCCGCGTCCGCACGATACCGGAATGGTAACTTTAGCCGGAACGCAGAATTTCAACGAATTCGAATTGCATTTACGGGCAATTTTAAGTCTTCCTATTTTCGAAATTACTTTAGAAAAAGCGGGGGCAAGTGCCGTAATTTTAGCCTCAGAAGATTCTGTAAATCCAACATTTACCGGAATCGAAAAAGTAGCCGCTTTACCTAAAACTGATTTCAGGATTTTTGGGAAACCAAGTTCAAGACCTTACCGAAGAATGGGAGTCGTTTTAAGTCATGATTCGCTTTCGACTCCAATCAATGAAGTAACAGAACGCGCCAAAGAAACGGCGAAATTAATAACTGTAAATTCTTAATTATGAAAAATATTTTATTAGCAACTTTCCTTTTCATTGGAATTGCTGTTCAGGCTCAAAGCAAAAAGAAATTTGATAAACCAACCATAGTAGAAGCTTCCTGCGGAGAATGCCAATTCGCAATGAAAGGTAAAAGCTGTGATTTAGCCGTTCGCATTGACGGGAAAAGCTATTTTGTAGACGGAACAACCATTCATGATCACGGAGATGCTCACGCTGAAAAAGGCTTTTGCAATGCCATCAGCAAAGCTTTAGTTACCGGAGAAATCGTGAACAATAGATTCAAAGCAACTTCATTTAAACTAATAGAGGAAAAAAAATAATGACATTGATTCTTGAAAATATTGACAAACATGTTTCGCTGACTCCGGAAGAACAGGCACTTTTTCTGTCCAAATTAGAAACGAACACTTACAAAGCCAAAACGATTTTATTAAACGCCGGCGAGGTCTGCAAACATTCCTATTTTGTCAATTCGGGAATTTTAAGAAGTTTCAATATAAACGATAATATTGTAGAACACGTTCTTTCTTTCGCCTGTGAAGGGTGGTGGATGAGCGATATGTACAGTTATTTTTCGCAAAAGCCAGGACAGCTTTTTATTGAAGTTCTGGAGGAAGCCGAGGTTGTTTCGTTATCCAAAGAAAATCAGGAACAATTGTATCTTGAAATTCCGAACCTGGAACGTTATTTCAGGATTTTGATTGAAAATTCATTAGTTGCCAATCAGCAAAGATTAATGGATAACTTGAGTTTACCTGCTGAAGAACGCTTCGAGAAATTCTGCGCCAAATACGGCACTCTGGTTCATAAAGTGCCACAAAAACAAATCGCTTCTTTTATTGGTGTGACACCGGAATTTTTTAGTAAAATGAAAGCCAGGCTTTTGAAGAAGTAAGCTTTATATCATTGAATAAAATTGATTTCAGGGATTTTAAATTTCAATGCGGTCAAATATAATTCTCCAATCGTTATTTATTGATTTTTATAAACAAAAAAAGACTTCTTAAATGAAGAAGTCTTTTTTTCAAACAGTTTTTATGTTATTTTTTTATCAGTTTGATGGTTTCAACCTGATTGTTATCATGAGTTATTTTCAATAAATAAATTCCATTAGGAGAGCTATTTAAATTCAAATTGGTATTTCCTGTATTAATATTTTCCGATTTAATGATTTTTCCATTCAGATCATATACTACAATAGCGGCACGTGCATCAGTATTTAAAGAGAATATGCCACTTGACGGGTTAGGATAGACCGCTGTTTTTGATGAAAATTCAAAATGATCGTTATTTAAATTAGTCGAACAGGTATTTCCTGTTGTCACGATACTGGTTGCAGTCCAGTTAGAGGTATTTCCTGTAAGTGTAAAACCATCTAATATTCCCATGTTGGCATTGTTGCTGGCATCTGAGACTGTGGTTACTGTTGAATTGTTCCTATTATCAAGACCTTGGTTAAATTGGTAATACGCCAATAAATTAGTTTGTCCTGGCCCTAGTTCGCAATTCCTGTTATTTTGAATTTCAGTTTGAGTCAAAGCTTTGTTCCAAATACGAACTTCATCCATTTGTCCCTTAAAAATTTCTCCATAGCCATTATATCCTAATATCATTGGTGCCACGCTTGTTGGCAAATTATAATTGGATGGAGTTGGTGTGGTACCAACATTTACTCCATCAACATACAGTGTTACAGAGGTGCCATCAAACACCATCGCTACATGTTGCCATGTGTCTGGTATAACTGTTCCTCCTGTAACTACGTAACTACCAAAACCAATGAAACAATCAAATTCACCATTAACGGTACGTAAATCGAATTGAGTTGAAGATCCGTTACCGTGATTGGAAACAATAGTTTCTACATTTGAATCTCTGGTTGTTTTGATCCATGCCTCAACGGTTAATTTATTGGTATCACTCAATGTTGTAGAAATAGCGGTGTCGCAATTTACTTTGTCATCTATTCCATCAAAATCCAATGCCGATGCATTAAGGTTTACCTGAACAGCCAATCTTGAGCTTTCGCAACCTGAAACCGTCTGAGAAACATAATAAGTGCCGCCCGTTATTGGAGTTGAATTTGCCAAAGGTGTTCCTCCTGTAGGATCTGCATACCATTTTAAGTCGGTTCCTGTTGCTGTAAGATTGGCAACCGTAGCATCTTTATTAAAAGCTTGTGTACTAGTGGCTGTAGGTGCCGGAGTTGTGTTTATCGTCACAACAACCGCTCTTCTTGGACTTTCGCAGCTACCAATAGTTTGCGAAACATAATAGGTTGTTCCTGATGTCAATGCCGTTGTGGCAATCAATTCGTTTACTGATGCCAATGAAGAATACCATTTGATACCGATTCCTGTAGCCGTTAAATCAGCAACTGTAGCTGCCGTACAAAAAACTTGCGGACTTGTAACCGACAATTGTTCCGGACTCATTGTTCCTGTAACAACACCCCCTGGCGAAACCCAGTTTGAATTAGACCCGCTTAAGGCAAATCCGTTTAATGTACCGGTATTATTATTTCCACTAGCATCTGTCAGGGTAGTAATTGCGGTATTATCTGCAGAGTCAATACCCTGGTTGCATTTGTAATAAGCTACCAATCCTACTTGGTCTGCAGAAAGTTCGCTGTTCATATTATTTTGAATTTCACATTCAGGTAACACTCTGTTCCAGATACGTACTTCATCTAATTTTCCTCCAAGTAAATTTCCAGTATCAAATGCACCAAGACGCGCAGCGTTTCCGCCATTAAAAGGAGGTACATTAGTATTGGTTGCTACTAAAACACCATTTTTATACATTTTCATCGTCGTAGTTGCCGCATCATAAGTCAAAGCAACGTGATACCATGTATTGGCTATAATTGGATTTGGATCCTGTACTGCATTCCAGGTACCATTGTGGCCTGCCGATAATCTGTTTCCGTAATCTACAGAGGGATACAGTGCGTGTTGTCCATCCAATCCCCCAGAAATAAGATTATTTTGAAGGCTTAAATTTGACAAATAAAACCACGCTTCTTTGGTATATGTTGCAGGCATAATATCCCCCAATTCTACATAATCATTGGCCCCATCAAAAGATAATGCACTTGCTGAAACCTGTCCTCTCGAAAAATTTGTAGCCAGCACAATGGCAAACAAAAGTATTTGATTTCTTAATAGAGTAATTTTTTTCATAGTTTTTCTTTAAAATGTTAGATTACAAAATTGCGGTAAATACAAACGAATTTATACAAGGGGTAACCCCTGAATTATTTATTTATAATTCAAATACTGGTTCAAATAGATACATTTGTAAAAAAACAAAAGGTTATATGTTTAAAACCAATTATTTATTTCGTGCTTTTCTTGTTGCAATTGTTTTGTTTGTTTTTTCTTGTCAGAAGAATGAAACGAATGAAGTTTTATTTCAAAAAGAAGTACCAGTAAACGAAGATGCCACAAAAGCCTGGTTGCATAAAGTGGAGCATTACAAGAAGGACAAAAATTATTTATCGGTTTTTCACAACTATTACAACGACAAAATAAAAGAAAAAAATATTTGGAAGCAGCCGAAGTTTTAGATTTTGCCTGTGTATATCTTGCAGATTCTTATGACTTTAATGATCAGTTTATGACTAAAGTCAGAGAATTTGACGCCAGATACAGACAAAAAGTCCCTGAATTAAAAACCACTTTTGTGGATGCTTATCTGGCCAATTATTATTTCGACAAGTATAATTTAAAAAAGGCATGTGAGTACTTTAAAAAGATTACTACATTAGAACCTGACGACTATAATAGCTGTTACAATATTGCAAGAGCTTACTACGATTTGTCTTATATTTATTATATTATGGGGAAGCAAAATTTAAGTTTGCTTGCCAATCAGAAATCTTTTGAATATTTCAGCAAAATAGATAATCCAAAAGGTTTGGCTTTTGTCTATTCCAATTATGCTAATATATATACTGCTATTGGTGATAAAAAAAGAGCTATTCAAAATGCGGACAAAGCAATACAAGCTTATAAAAAAATAGACAATACCTATAATGTCTATATCGGTTTGATTAATAAAATTTCGATATACGAGTACTTAAAAGATAAACGCCAAAGACCCTTGATTGACTCTGTTTATCAGGCTTTTATTAGTAGTAAAGATGAAAGTAAAATATTAAAAATAAAAATATTTGACTTTAGGGCAGAAAATCTAATCTATGCCAACAAGTTGCCAGAAGCCAAAAAGATACTTAACGATTTAAAGCCTGTTGTTGAAGAAATAGATTCTGATGATTTAACTCAGGAATACAAATTAACATCTGCATTGTATGAGATAAAAAAGAATCCAAATTATTCCAATTTTGCAGATATAAAAAAAACATTACCCACTTTAATAAGTAATCAGCAATATGAAAAAGTCAATATGCTTTATGGAGTATTACAAAACAGTGCAATTCAAAATAAAGATTATAAAACTGCTTTAGCCTATGAATCACAAAAGAAAATTATTGCAGATAGTATAGGAAGCATAATTACCAGGATAAAAACAGTAGAACTTGAAAAAAAATATCAAACTGAAAAAAAAGCACAGGAATTAAAAATAAAAGAACAGACCATAACCAACAAAAATACAACAATTGCACTTTTATGTGCCAGCTTGATAGGGATATTGCTTATAAACTTTGCATTTAACCTGAAACAAAAACAAAAAAAATTAAAACTCGAAAAAGAAAATACCCAGTTATACACCAAACAACTCCTCGAAAAAACAGAAGAAGAACGCAAACGTATTGCAAGCGACCTGCATGACAGTGTAAGTCATGAATTGTTGAGTTTAAAAAACTCCTTTGAAGAAAAAACAGAAATTACCAATCAAAAAATTGACACCATTATCAATGATATTCGCAGTATCAGCAGAAATTTGCATCCTATAATGTTTGATAAAATAGGGTTAAAAGAAAGCATTAACCAAATGGTAGAACGGGCAGAATCTGTTAATAATTTCATGGTTACAGCCGAGATTGATTATGACAGTGTTTTATCTTCTTCCGATGAATTACAAATTTACCGTATTGTGCAGGAAGCACTTTCCAATATCATAAAATATGCTGATGCAATTGCAGCTAAAATTTCTATCACTGAAAACGAAAACAGTCTTATCATTGAAATTAAAGACAATGGAAAAGGGTTTAATGTAGAAGAAACTTTAAACAGTAAATCTTCCTTTGGTTTGCATAATATTATTGAACGAAGCAGGGCTATTGGCGGACACGCTACTATCACATCAAATACAAACGGTACAATAATTACCATAGAAATAAAGAAAGCGCAATGAGAATATTAATTGCAGATGACCATCCATTTACCCTTTCGGGCACAAAAAGCTTTGTAGAATCTTATGGTTACAGAGTTGAAGATACCTGTTCAAATGGTATTACGGCACTAAATTTAATTAAATTACACTTACCGGATATTGCTATTCTTGACATTAACATGCCAGGGCTAGATGGTCTCGACGTGGCCAAAGCAATACAGGAAAGTAAACTGAGAACTAAAATCATTTTGCTGACCATGCACAAAGAAATGACCATATATAAAAAAGCAAAAGAATACGGGGTTTATGGTTATATTCTAAAAGAGCATGCTCAAACCGAATTAGAAAAATGTATTCAGGAAGTAAAAAAAGGAAATGAATATATCAGTATTTTTTTGAAAGATGATTTAATAAAAGATACTCCTAATGATACTAATGAACTGGCACATCTGACATTATCTGAAAGGAAAATTATTGAACTGATCACGCAGCAAAAAACTACAAAACAAATTGCCGAGTTGTTATTTTTATCTGAAAAAACAGTTGAAGGCCACCGGAGCAAAATAATCGATAAGTTAGGCTTGCCTAAAGAAAAAAATGCATTATTGATTTGGGCCATGCAGAATAGTAAAAAATAGATTTATATAGTCATACTTCTGAAAATTAAATTTCTAATTTAGACCTGATAGCAGCGGCATCCTGTTGTTGCGGGGTTCGCAACAACAGATACAGCGGATAGCAGGACTGAAGGTCTTGTGAAAACTAAAATTACTGCTCCCGAAAATCAGCACAATATAAAACCTTAGAATCTTAGCAACTCAGAATCTCAAAACCTTTCTTAATCTACATTAAGTGCGTTTTGCTTACTACCGCCGTAAATTTGTACTATAAATTAATAAAAACACAAAATCATGGAAAATATAGTATTGCACAAAGCAGAAACAAGAGGAAATGCAAATCACGGATGGTTGAACGCTTATCACAGCTTTAGTTTTGCAAGCTGGTACAATCCGGACAGAATTCAGTTTGGAGCTCTTCGTGTTTTGAACGATGACACGATTGCAGGAGGAATGGGATTTGGAACGCATCCACATGATAATATGGAAATTATTACCATTCCGCTTGAAGGAGATTTAGCTCACAAAGACAGTATGGGAAATACTGAAATCATTAAAAATGGCGATGTTCAGGTAATGAGCGCCGGAACCGGAATTCAGCATAGTGAGTTTAACCCGAATGCAGATCAGCAGACTAAATTGTTGCAAATCTGGCTGTTTCCAAACAAAAGGAATGTAGAGCCGCGTTATCAGCAAATTACTTTGAATGTTGCAGACAGACACAATAAATTGTCTCAGATTTTGTCTCCAAATGCAGATGACGAGGGAGTTTGGATTCATCAGGATGCCTGGTTTAACATGGGTAATTTTGACGCTGGAACTTCAACCGAATATAAAATCAAAAAAGAAGGAAACGGCGTTTATGCTTTCATCCTAAAAGGAAACGTAACCATCAACGGTCAGGAATTAAATACCCGTGATGCTGTTGGGATTTCAGGAACTGACACTTTAAACATAATAGCAAATACAGATGCTGAGTTTTTATTGATGGACATTCCAATGAATTATTAATTCAGTAAGAAAAAAATAATACCTGTACGTTAAAACGATAATTTATCTGTAAATCAGATTGTTATCGTTTTTTTATTTGCTTTCTTGAAAAAACTAAAAAAGAAAGGTTAATTTTATGAATAGACTTAGTTCTGGTTAGCATAATCAAATAAGATTATATTTTCTTTCTTAATCTAGGTTAAGTGCTTTAGACTTACTGTCACCGTACCTTTGTCTTATCAAAATGAAATTAATATTTAAAAAATAAAATTATGGCAACTACAAAATGGTCAATTGACCCAACTCACTCAGAAATTGGTTTTAAAGTTAAACACATGATGTTTACAAATGTTTCAGGAAAATTTGGAACTTACGATGCAACAATCACTACAGAAGGGGATGATTTCGAAAATGCAGTAATTGAATTTTCAGGAGATATCGCTTCTATAGATACTGCCAATGCTGACAGGGATAATCACTTAAAAAGCGGTGATTTTTTTGATGCTGAAAATCATCCAAAACTGACTTTCAAAGCTTCTTCATTCAAAAAAATCAATGATGAAAAGTATGAAATCACTGGAGATTTAAACATCAGAGGTGTAGCAAAAACAGTAACTTTTCCAGTAGAATTCAGCGGAATCCTGACTGATCCATGGGGAAATACTAAAGTTGGTTTGAGTATCGAAGGAAAAATCAACCGTAAAGACTGGGGTCTAAACTGGAACTCTGCTCTTGAAACCGGTGGCGTTTTGGTTGGCGAAGAAGTGAAACTAAACATTGAATTGCAATTTGCTAAACAGGCTTAATTATTATTTATTCTTTTTCATAATCAAAAGAATTTAAATAAGAAACCCTTCCTGAACTTTTGTTTAAGAAGGGTTTCTTTTATTATTTAAAACTAAATTTTAAGCATTCGCCGTAGCAGCTTCTTTATCAATTTTGTTGATTAAACCGGCTAATACTTTTCCAGGCCCAACTTCTGTGAACAAAGTAGCACCGTCAGCAATCATTTGCTGTACAGACTGTGTCCATTTTACAGCAGCAGTTAACTGAATAATTAAGTTCTTTTTGATTTCGTCAGCATCAGAAACAGCATTTGCCGTTACGTTTTGGTACACCGGACAAATTGGAGCTGAAAAAGTAGTCGCTTCAATAGCTGCTGCCAGTTCTTCTCTTGCAGGTTCCATCATTGGCGAGTGAAAAGCACCTCCAACAGGTAAAATCAAAGCACGTTTTGCTCCGGCAGCTTTCATTGCTTCACACGCTTTTTCAACCGCTGAAGTTTCTCCAGAAATTACCAATTGTCCTGGACAGTTGTAATTTGCAGCAACCACAACTCCGTCGATAGAAGCACAAACTTCTTCTACAATATTATCCGCAAGTCCTAAAACTGCTGCCATTGTTGAAGGTGTTATTTCGCAGGCTTTTTGCATTGCCAAAGCACGCTGTGAAACTAATTTCAAACCATCTTCAAAAGATAAAGCTCCGTTAGCAACCAATGCAGAAAATTCTCCTAGAGAGTGTCCAGCCACCATTTCAGGTTTAAAATCATCACCTAAAGTTTTTGCCAGAATAACCGAATGTAAAAAAACAGCCGGCTGTGTTACTTTAGTTTCTTTTAGTTCTTCGGCAGTGCCTTCAAACATGATATCTGTAATTCTGAAACCTAAAATTTCATTTGCTTTTTCGAATAGTTCTTTTGCTAATAGGGATGTTTCATATAAGTCTTTGCCCATTCCTGTAAATTGTGCGCCCTGACCCGGAAATACGTATGCTTTCATTTGTCTAATTTATTTTTTTGTTTTTTTTGAAATTGAAAATTAGTTTCAATTGAAAGGCAAAAATAGCAATTTTTTAGCTCGTATAATCCTTAAAAATGTAAATCCATGCTAATCTTGAGAATCGGAGATTAAAAGAAGTCAACACGATAATGACAACTGCAATAATCGGTATAATTCTTAAATCGAACGTATTTTCAAAGAAAAACTGAGCGATACAATACGTTGCAATTCCCTGAGCTACTGTCAAACCATAATTTACATACATGGCGCCAAAGAAAAAACCGGGTTCTTTTTGAAATTTATAATGACAATGACTGCAGGTTTCATTCATTTTCGGGAAGCCAAAATTCAGGAAAATATTCTTGTCTTTAAAAACTTTTCCTTTATGACAAACCGGACATTCGTTACTTAAAATATGAGTTAATGCACTAGACATGATATTGTTGTTTTATATTTATACAAAGGTAAATCAGATTCTTTCAAAACCTTTTTTATATCTTCGCTAATTATAGCACAATAAAGACATTTTCACCTAAATTTTTAAAAATTTAAATTCCAAATTAAAAAATCACGATTGAATAATCTAAAAAGAAAAATATTGTCTGCTTATGAAAAAATATCCGGTTTATAGTGTAGAAAATTTTAGCTGTAATGATATTCATCGTGAATTTTATGTGAATACCTTTAAAGAGCATTTAAAAAGTCACAGTTTTGTTGAAGAACCGCACCGGCATGATTCGTATCTGATGGTGTTTTTTACAGATGGTTCAGGTATACATGAAATCGATTTTGACCGTTTTGAAATTAAGAAAGGCAGTTTATTTGTGCTACAGCCCGGGCAAATGCATCATTGGAGTTTGTCTGAAGATATTGAAGGCTTTGTGATTATATTTTCCCAGGAACTTTACAATTTATATTTCGGAAAGAAAAACATCAATAATTACAACTTTTATCATTCGATTCACAACCGTCCGGAAATGCTTTTTGAAGGCAGTGAAGCACCTAAAATTTTGCCTTATTTCAATCTTTTGATAGAAGAAAATAGTCAGCATAATAATTTCCAGTTGGATAAAATGCTTAATTTATTGGATTGCATTCATATTGAAATTTCACGAAAATACAGCGAAACTTATTCACATCAGGCGCATTCGTACAACATCAAAATAAACACATTCGAAAAGCTTTTGGAACAGTATTTTAAAACAGAAAAATCGCCTTCTTTTTATGCTGAAAAATTAAATATTACCCTGAAACACCTCAATCGGATTTGTAATGAAATTTTACAAAAAACAGCCACAGAAGTAATTATGGACCGGGTGATTCTTGAAATCAAACGAATGCTGACGGATAAACAACTGGCCGTAAACGAAGTTGCATCGGCTATTGGATATGATGATTACTCTTATTTTTCAAGGGTTTTCAAAAAACAAACCGGGCTTTCTCCAACGGCTTTTCGGGAATTGAAAAATTAAATTTTTAAACCATATAAGTGATATAAGTTCATTGAAGCTCTGAGTCTAATTCATTCAAAAGCAAAACTTACATTTCTTATTAATCATTTATATGGTTTGAAATCTATGCAGTAACAGATTCTAAAATTTTAAAATTACTTTTTGGTGCTTCACATAAGGAGCAGCAATAGGTTTCGGCTAAATCTGTGAATAAAATACCTTTTGGAATGTTCTGGCTAGCATCGCCATATTCAGGATTATAGAGTGAGAGACATTCCTGGCATTGGTAAATATCCAATTGAGGTTTTTCTTTTTTCTGATTTTTTTCGACTGTTTCAGGAATTGAATTTCCTAACTCTTCAAAATATTTTCGACTTAATTCAATCAAAATTGTTGGCAGCTCCAGTTTGTCTATATCTTGTGAATGTACAATATATTCTCGTGTATTAGGATCAAAATTTTTCGCATACAACACATTGTAAGTGTCACGAATCTTAATCGACTCCAGATCTTTAGGTAAATCATTTTTCTCCACTACAATCGAAGTAAAATAATGCCCGTCACGGTTGTATTCAGAGATTCCGAAATTTAATCCGTAGGTACTGATGTCAAACTGATCCAGTGTTCTTACCAAAAAGGTTTTAAGGTTCAGCGCCCATTCCATTGCTACCGGTAAATGCCAGTTCAGTTCTAAAAGTGAATGACGCACATTGATTCCTTTTTTTCCTAAAAATTTCTCCCATTCCAGTTTTCGGTCTTTAGGAATCCCTTTTACAATAAAGGATTTCCACGGTGTGATACAGATTTTACCGATTTTACAATCGAAACACAAATCACACATTTCTTTCAGGAAATCCAAATCGTAAAGATTATTTCTCCAATACAAACCAAGCCAATATTGGTCAATTCCCATTCTGTTCATCCCTTCATAATACGGAAAAGGATAAAACGGAACATTCAAAGGTTTATCAATTGTTCTGTTGTTGGTGTCCAGAGCTTCTGTAACCAAACTAAAAATCAGGTCAATTCCGCAGGATTCTTCAGTGGTAACAATGCGCTCAATTTCATAGTAAAATGTCGCAATATCCCAGCTGTAAATCAATACCGGATACACTTCCATACGCTGCCACTTCGGCAAACGAATATAGAGATACCAGTAATCTTCATGTTCTGAAGCAATGAAATTAAGATGTCCTGTAAACAATGGAACCAGCTGCTGCTTAGGATCGTTGATGTTTACCTTAAGCTTGGGCTGGTCTTTAAATTGTTCTAAAATATATAAAAACTTATTTCCGGTCAGCCAGTTGGTGTTTCTGAAAATATCTGTAGAAACATATGACGAAACGATATTATTGCCGCTCTTTTCATCCGGAAAAACAAAATGATGTTTCCCCATTTTTTCTTTATCCAAAGCTTTAAAGCCTTTTGGAAAAATAATATCCTGTCTTGAACCAAATGAAATCGAATCCAAACCCTGATCCGCAGCCATATTGACCACTTCTCTAAGTTCCCCCGGCGAAATAACGCCTCCTTTTACTATTAATCTCGTTAATTCCATGTTCTTATAGTTTTATTAGTTTGCTTCGCCGGTTCGGCTTCCAGCCTCGGGTCAAGTTTCAGATTCCAAGTTATGCTCGATGCGGTTAACTTGAAACCTGAAACAAAGAAAACCTGAAACAATTTTTTTTAAACTTTACATTTCGCTAAAATCTCTTTAACCTCTGTTTTACAGCTTCCGCAGCCTAATCCGGCTCCGGTATTTTTACATAAATCAGTAAAATTATTTACTCCGCTTTTTATTGTTTCTTCGATGTTTCCGGCTCCAACCTGGCTACAGGAACAAACTAGTTTTCCGAGAACAGGTTTGGCGTTGGAACTTCCTCTAAGCAATAAATTTCGTTTTTCAGACAATTCGATTTTGCTTTCGATCATCGTTTTGAATTCGGCAAATTCATTTTTGTCACCCATCAAAATGGCACCTACCAATAAATCATTTTTAACGATGCATTTTTTGTAATAACGCTGTTTTAAATCGGCAAAAACAATTTCTTCATACGAGTCATCGTTTTCCGGAATTTCAACATCACCAATACTGCATAAATTAATATCTTCCAATTTCAGGATGTTCATTAAAACAGAACCTTTGTAGTAACTGCTGATATCACCGGCCAAAAAGTTGGCCAAAATGTCTGCCTGCTCTTCTGCAGCTGACGTGATTCCGAATAACTGGTTGTTGAATTCGGCTATTTCTCCAATGGCATAAATATCCGGATTTGACGATTGTAAATACTGGTTTACTTTTACTCCGCGCCCGCATGAAAGCCCGGTTTCACGTGCAATTTCAATATTTGGAATAGTTCCAATGGTGTAAACAATAGCGTTTGCTGTAAGGATTCGTCCACTTTTTAAAGCGATTTCAAGTTCGTTTTCGTTATCGGTTTCAAAAACGGTGCTCACCTCATTATCAAAATAAATCTGGATATCGCGAAGCTGTACCTCTTCGGCCAGTAATTTACTTGAAACACGATCCAACTGACGTTCCATCAATCGGGAAGCTCTTTGTATAATAGTTGTTTTTACTTTTTTATGTTTTAAAGCTGCTGCTAATTCTAATCCTAATAATCCTCCACCAACGATCACTACATGCTGTTCTTCCGGAGGTAAATTGGTATTGTCAAGGTGTGCTTTTAAACGATCGGCATCCTCTTTTCGTCTTACAGTAAAACGTCCCGGCAAATGTAATTGAGCGTTTTCAGGCACAAAAGGACGGCTTCCTGTTGCTAAAATCAAAGAATCAAAAGTGTGTGTATCGCCTAAAGTATCTATTATTGTTTTTTCGGCAGCATTTATTTTACCAACAGCAACACCTGCATTCATGGTAATTTTCAACTTGTTTAATGCTTCGCCATCCTTAACCTTTAATAATTGCTGCCAGGAAAATTCGCCTGTCATATATTCCGGAAGCAATACACGATTGTAAAACGGATTTATTTCATTTGAAAAAACTACAATTTCATCAGTAGAATTGAATTCACGATAATTCTGAATGAAGCGGAAAGCCGCAGCACCTGCTCCTACAATTGCAATTTTCTGAAAAGGTTTTACATACTTGGCAATAGAAACCGTGGTATATTTAAAATCCGGTTCTTTTGAAACGGGGTCAACCAATGTGTTGGTTAAATTATTGGTTCTGTTCAAATCGTTTTCAAGTTGTTTTCCCCAATGCATTGGCAGAAAAACCACTTTTTCCCTGATTGAATCGGTAACTTTTGCCTTTACGCGAACTTCTCCGTTTTTACTCGTTACAATTACTATATCACCATCTTTAATATCTGCTTTAAAAGCATCAATTGGATTAATCTCCAAAACCGGACTTGGTGTATGGGTCATTAAACGTGATACTTTCCCGGTTTTTGTCATAGTGTGCCATTGGTCACGAACTCTTCCTGTAGTCAGAATAAATGGAAATTGAGGAGATGGCTGTTCCGATGTATTTTCAATAGAGGTTGGTAAATTAAAAATCGCTTTTTGAGAAGGCGTATAGAATTTTTTATCCGTAAAAAGGCGCGGTGTTCCGGGATGTCCATAATCAGGAACCGGCCATTGAAAAGTACCTTCGGTTTTTAATCGGTTATAATTTAAGAATGAAATATCAATATTGGTGTTTTTGGTCAGTGCGCAATGCTCTTTGTAGATTTCTTCGGCATTATTGAAGTTGAAACCGTTGAAATTCATTTTTTTAGCAAAGCGAATTAAAATTTCAATATCCGGAAGTGCTTCTCCGGGAGCATTTATTCCTTTTGGCAAATAGGAGATACGGCGCTCAGAGTTCGTCATCGTACCATCTTTTTCAAGCCATCCTGCTGCAGGCAATAATAAATCGGCATATTTAGCCGTATCCGCATTATGCGAAATATCCTGAACGACAACAAATTTGGCATTTTGAAGTGCTTTTTCGACACGACGGGAATCAGGTAAGCTTACTAACGGATTGGTACAGATAATCCAAACGGCTTTCATTTTACCAGATTCCAATGCTTCGAACATTTCTGTTGCTGTCAGACCTGGTTTTTCTGAAATTGAATCAACTCCCCAAAAATCGGCTACTTCTTTTCGATGTTCCGGATTTGCGAGATCTTTATGAGCGGCAAGTAAACTCGCCATTCCGCCAACTTCTCTTCCGCCCATTGCATTAGGCTGTCCTGTCAGCGAAAAAGGGCCTGAACCTGGTTTACCAACCTGACCTGTTAAAAGTGATAAATTCAGTAAAGCGGTATTTTTATCTACCCCAACTGCACTTTGATTTAATCCCATTGCCCATAAGGAGATAAATCCTTTTGCTTTTCCGATGGTATCAGCGGCAAGTTTAATGTCGTTTACTGAAATTCCGCATAATTTTGAGGCTTTTTCCAGTGAAGTTCCTAAAACTAAATCTTTATATTGTTTAAAATTTTCGGCATGATTTTTTACAAAATCGTGATCTACATATCCTTTTTCGATGATGCGCTTGGCCATTGCATGATATAAAATAATATCAGAACCCGGAATAATCTGCAAATGCAAATCGGCAAAAGCGGCTGTATCTGTTCGTCTTGGATCAACTACAATGATTTTTACTTTTGGGTTATTTTCTTTGTGTTTTTCCAGTCTTCTGAATAAAATAGGATGACACCAGGCAGGATTTGCACCTGTAATTAAAAATGTATCAGCCAGTTCAATATCATCGTATGCAATTGGAACTGAATCTTCACCAAATGTTTTCTTATACCCAACTACGGCAGAACTCATACAAAGTCTGGAATTGGTATCTATATTATTAGTCTTTAAAAAACCTTTTACTAACTTATTTACTAAATAATATTCTTCAGTTAAACATTGGCCTGAAATATAAAAACCAACACTATCCGGACCGTGTTTTTTTATGATAGAAGAAAAAACAGCTGCAGCACGATCAATTGCAGTATCCCAGCTTACTCGTTCTAAAGGATACGATTTGCTTCCGCGCATTTGCGGATGTAAAATCCTGTCTGAAGTATCATTTACAACATAATGCAAGTTTCTTCCTTTAGAACATAACATTCCTTTATTTACAGGATGATCTTTGTCTCCTTCAACCATTACACCACTTTTCGGATCATTTGTAACGATGATTCCGCAGCCAACGCCACAATAGGAACAGGTAGTTTTGATTTTTGTGTTTTGCATCCTGGTTATTTTTAAATACTACAATTATTATCTTTTGATAAGCTTCAGATAAAGCACTTATTTAAAGTTATACAAAAATAAGTATTTTTACGTATAAATACTTATTTTGTGAATTTATTTTCATATTTTTGAATCAAAATAAATAAGGAAAAGGAAATTCGTTTGTATATAAGTAATTAGTGGATAGTTATAAGTAATTAGATCTAAAAAGATTTACCGAATTAATGCTAATCACTAAGGACTAATCACTAAGTACTAAAAAAAAGCTATCCCATGAAAGAAGAAATGGCCATTTGTGATACCTGTGCAAACGAGAACTGTTTTATAAAAAAGCACCTGCATCTGGAGCACATGAAGGAGTATATCTCAAAAAAGCACAGTTTTGTCTGCAAAAAATCGCATCAGTTTATTATTGAAGGTGCTCCTCTTCAGGGACTTTATTTTATCTGTAAAGGTAAAGTAAAAACAGTAAAAACCGGGATTAACGGTCGTGAGCAGATTGTTCGCTTAACCAAAAACGGAGATACCATCGGATTTCGTGGTTTTGGAACCAGTAAACGATATCTGATTGGTGCTTATGCCTTGGAAGATACAGTTTTATGTAATTTTAGTAATGAAACTATGATGGATATCCTTAAAAATGTTCCAGAGTTTACGTATGCCCTGATGTTGTTTTATGCAGATGAATTAAACAAAAGTGAGAATAATATTCGAAAAATCGCCCACATGAATGTACGTGAACGAGTAATTGATTTGCTGTTGTACATTCACAAAAAATTTGGCCAGAATAATAATGGTTTGATTGAAATTGAATTATCCCGTAAGGAAATTGCCGACTTTGCCGGAACCACAGAGGAACAGGCTATACGCATACTTTCAAGCCTTAAAAAAGAAATCCTTATCAAAACTGTCGGTAAAAGAATCGGTTTATTATCTCCTTCTAAGCTGCAGTCAGAAATTATGGAGCATAAATATTTCTGAAAATTTTCCCTCTTAAAAATCTTCGTATTTATTGCGTGTATTCTTCTCTTTTAAATTTACTTAGATTTTTTGCTAAGTATAATTTAAACTTATGACCCGTTTTACTTCCAAAAATAGGTCAATAAATCATTTTTTTATTCAATAGCATTTCTTCTTTTCAATAAATTACAGCTAAAACAGAAAATGTTTACATTTATGAATGCCTAATTTCACTAGCTGTTTATCTATTTTTATGCTAAAAAGCAGGTTTTAAATTGATTTTCTAACATTTTTTTTAGTTAAAAAAAGATATTTTGATATGGCTTAAACATGGTACTTAAGTATTAATACGTATGTAAGTTTGCTTCATACTAATCAAAACAATGAACCATGTCTAAATTAACCAATCTAATAGTTAACCAAAAAGAATCTATTTTAAATTCTAAAATAACAAGAGTAATTGTATTAGGATGTGCTGTTGCCTTCTTAGGAAATTACGAAGCAAAGGCACAGTTTACACTTACGGGTCAGGTAAGACCTCGTGTAGAAGTACGTGCAGGACAAGGGACTTTACAACAAGACGGCGACAAAGCAGCTATTTTTACAAGCCAAAGAACAAGATTATCTGCCGGATATTCAGGATATCGTTTTAAACTTTTCACCACTTTGCAGGATGTTCGCGTTTGGGGGCAGGATGCTTCATCAATCAACAGAACAACTACTGAGGCCAATAACGGAATTTTACTGCACGAAGCCTGGGCTGAAATTTCTTTAGTAGATACACTAAGTACTATTCAGAATTTATCTGTAAAAGCAGGACGTCAGGAAATTTCTTATGATGATCAAAAAGTATTAGGAGGTTTAGATTGGTTGCAGCAGGCGAGACGTCACGATGCGATCATCCTGAAATATGCCAACAAAGGCTGGATTGCAGATATAGGGGCAGCCTTCAACCAAAATAAAGAATTAAATACCGGAACAATTTACAATGGAACAAACCCGGCTTATGGAGCAGGTACAAACGGAATCGGAACTATGTATAAATCATTTCAGTATGCTTACATCGGTAAAAAATTCTTTTTTGGAGATTTGTCTTTTCTCTTTTTTAAAGATGATTTTAATAAATATACCAACGTAACAGCAGGAACACCTCCTGTGACTACTAAAGTAAATGGCGAAGGTGTTTGGAGCAGAAACACTACCGGAATCTATTACAATGTAAATGCAACCCGAAAATTAAATTTCATGGGAAGTTATTACTACCAAGGGGGACATGATAAAGACGGAAGATCTTTAAATGCTAATTTATTTTCTATTACTTCAACGTATCAGATTGGAAGAAAATTATTTGTAGGTCCCGGAGTTGATTACTTATCCGGTGATGATGGTACTAAAGCCGTTACTGCTGATTCTAAAAATAACCGCTTTGACCCATTGTACGGAACACCGCATAAATTCTGGGGAAGCATGGATTATTTTTATGCTGCTAATGGATTTGGAAAGCAGGGCTTGCTGAATTACTTCTTCAAAATAAAATACAACGCCAAAGACAATCTGACTTTAGCTTTAGATGTACACGGATTTGAATCGGCGAATACATTATCTAATGGCGCAGGAGGAGAATTAAACTCTTATCTGGGAACCGAATTAGATTTAACAGTAAAATATAGTTTAACCAAAATGATCAATATCGAAGGCGGGTATTCTATTATGAAAGCCACTAATTCAATGGCATCTGCAGCAGTAAAAAATGTTGCCAACGCCGATTTAACGCCTCAATTTGCTTATATCATGCTAAATATCAAACCAAATTTCCTTGCGAAAAAATAATTAGAATAACTTTTAAATCTATTCAAAAATGAAAAAAGTAAACACATATACCAAAACGGTACTGACTTTATTAGTGGTATTTATAACTTCCTTTACAACAATAACAGCACAGAACGATCCTGTGAAACTTGGATTTATTCCGCTAACAGACTGCTCGCCAATTGTAATGGCTAAGGAACTGGGATTATTTAAAAAATACGGCGTTGAAGTCGTAGTGACCAAAGAATCTTCATGGGCAAATGTTCGCGATAAAATTTTAACCGGAGAATTAGACGGAGCGCACTGTCTGTATTCAATGCCATTTTCGGTTTACACAGGGGTAGGAGGAAAAGCAGGTTCTGAAATGAAAATCGCCATGATGCTGAATGTAAATGGCCAGGCGATTACCCTTTCAAAAGATTTTTGCGGAAAAGTAGGCTTTAAGCAAATGAACAAAGTGGCACCGGTTGTAGCAGCAAAATTGAAGGCCGAAAAAGAAGTGACTTTTGCCATGACTTTTCCAGGAGGAACACACGATTTGTGGCTGCGTAACTGGATGGCAATTGCAGGTGTGAATCAGAAAACTTCAAAAATTATTACTATTCCGCCTCCGCAAATGGTGGCCAATATGAAAGTAGGCAACATGGATGGTTTTTGTGTTGGAGAGCCTTGGGGCGGAGTTGCGGTAAAACAGGGAATTGGTTTCACGCAGGTGGCCTCTCAGGATATTTGGAAAGACCATCCTGAAAAAGCTTTGGTTGTCAACAAAGAATTCAGCGAAAAACGCAGAACTGATCTTGTAAAAGTGATGAAAGCGGTTTTAGAAGCCTGCATCTGGTTAGATAATCCTGCTAACCGTAAAAAAGCAGCTGGAATGATAGGGAAAGCACCTTATGTAAACGCTCCTGCAGATGTGATCGAAAACCGATTAATGGGTAATTACGATTTAGGATGTAATCAGGGAACGCAGGTGTATGCCAAAGATTATATGTTATTTCACAAAGGAGGAGCTGTAAATTACCCTCGTAAATCACACGCAATCTGGGCAATGGCACAATTTGTAAGATTCGGAATGCTGAAAGAAGCACCTAATTATAAAGCGATTGCAGATAAATTAATATTACAGGATTTATATGAAGAAGTAGCTAAAAGCATGAAAGTAAAAGTGCCAAATGATGATATGAAGCCCTTTTCTTTAACTATGGACAAAACCGTTTTTGACCCTTCAAATCCAGCAGGATATTTAAAAGTAGTAAAAAAATAAAGTGTTTACTAAGCTTATTTGAGCCACAGATTTTATGATTGTAAAGATTATTCTTTAAACCTACTTGAAGCTCTTTAATCCTTGGGGATCATATTAATCTGTGGCAAAAATCAATTTTCAAAATATAATTTCAACTTAAATTATAAAGTCATGTCAGATAAAGATACATTAATACTAAGTGATATTAGCGGTCAGGCTGAGGTTCTGACGTCTGAAAACATCAATGATTCAGTAAAAAACGAGAAGTTTAAATTACTCATCAGCCAATTGGCAGTGAAATTAAAATCGACAGCATTAGCAGGAATTGGAGTCCTGTTTTTTATAGGCTTCTGGACTTTGTTAAGCATTTATACCAAAGATGCTCTTCCGGGACCTTTGGCTACTTTTACCGTTTTGAAAGAAATGTTGAGCGACCCGTTTTATGATTATGGACCGAATGACAAAGGAATCGGATTACAATTATTGAATTCGATAAAAACCGTTTTGTCCGGATTTTTATTAGGCTCTTTAATAGCGATTCCGATTGGGATTTTGATGGGAGCAAGCGCTATCTGCAAACAAATTTTCTATCCGATTGTACAGCTTTTAAAACCGGTTTCGCCTTTAGCCTGGTTTCCAATCGGACTGGTGGTTTTTAAAGATACCGGAATGGCAACCATTTTTATCGTTTTCATCACATCATTGTGGTCGACTTTAATCAATACTTCTTTCGGGATAGCTTCAATTCCACAGGATCACAAAAATGTGGCAAAAGCTTTTGGCTTTTCAAAAATGCGTTATTTGACCAAAATTTTAATTCCGTACAGCCTGCCTCACATCATCACAGGGTTGCGTTTGAGTATCAGTGTTGCCTGGCTTGTAATTGTTGCAGGGGAAATGCTTTCCGGAGGAGCAGGAATCGGATTTTTTGTCTGGGACAGCTGGAATGCCCTAAGTTTGGAAAAAGTAATCTCGGCCATTATTATTATCGGAATTGTGGGACTTCTTTTCGATAAATTATTCACTTTCATTGAAAGTAAAGTGGCTTACAAAGCCTGATGAAGTGACAAAGGTTCAAAGAAACAAAGTTGCAAAGACTCTGGCTTGAAACCTGAGACTTGAAACTTTTTCAAAAATTTAAAACTTAAAATCATGAGCTACTTAGAAATAAAAAATTTAGAAATATCATTCCCAACTCCAAAAGGAAAATATATAGCCGTTCGGGATATTAATTTATCAATTCAAAAAGGAGAAATTATCTCTATCATTGGACATTCAGGCTGTGGGAAATCAACGATTATGAATGCTATTGGCGGAATGCTAACCCCAACCGGAGGTTCTGTTGAATTAGCTAACCAAAAAATAAAAGGCCCTGGTCCGGATCGAGGAATTGTTTTTCAAAACTACTCACTTCTGCCATGGTTAACTGTTGAAGAAAACATTTTTCAGGCTGTCGATTCGGTAATGAGTGTTTCTAAAAAAGAAAAACACGAAATCGTGATTCAGAACTTAAAAATGGTGAATTTATTTGAACACAAGGACAAATTGCCGGGACAGCTTTCGGGTGGAATGAAACAGCGTGTTGCCATTGCAAGGGCATTTGCCATTAATCCGGGTGTATTGCTTCTGGATGAGCCATTTGGTGCCCTGGATGCTTTGACGAAAGGCTCTATGCAACTGGAAGTTTTAAAATTATGGAATCTGAACAACCGTGAAAAAACAATCGTGATGATCACGCATGATATCGAAGAGGCTCTGTTTTTATCCGATAGAATCGTGGTTTTGAATAATGGCCCGGCTTCAACAATCCGCGAAATTGTTGAAGTGAACCTGCCAAGACCAAGAAACAAAATTGAAATTGTAAAAATGCCTGAATACATCGCCTTAAGAGATCGATTATTGCATTTATTAACGGATAAATTCTCTATTGAAGATATGGGAATGAAATATCAGAATTAATTTTTAAGTTTAGTTATTTGTATTGTAGAGACGTACTGCTGTGCGTCTCTATTTTTTTATGTGTTACTCTAAATTAGAGAACCAGTTTAAAATATAATCTGCCACTTCTTCCCAGCCTTTTTCGCCACATATAAAATGGCTTTTTTCATCAAAAATCTTTACATCCACTGTACTGTGAGGATCTTTGTACTTACCAGCAATCTTTTTAGTCAAATCAGGCGGAAATATATTGTCTTTTCCTCCTCCGATAAACAAAATTGGCTGATGAGGTTTTTTAAAATCTACATTTGCAAAAGACTTCAGGAGCGTTTCCCTTCCAATTTTCCTGCTTTCCGGTACAGCTATTAAGTCATAGGCTTTATTTTGTTCTGATTTTTGAAGTGTATTGAAAAATGCCCTATTATACCAATCTCTGTTTCCTAAATAATACTTTCTTCTGGAAAAGAAATTTACTGCAGGCCATACCATTTTTACAGTTGAAAATGGGGGAATAACGTTTTTTGGAGGTGCTCCGTTGATACTTACCGCGGCATCTGCTTTGCCCAGGTCAAGCAGTTTTTGTACTGCCAGACCCGCCATTGAATGTCCGATAACAAGTGGTTTTTCCGGCAATCTGTCAATAAATCTTGCCATTTTATTTACAACATCAACAAAACCTGTTTCAACAAGTTCAGGATGAAGAGTTTTTCTAAGTCTGTAGGGATCTCCCTCATGACCTGAGATGGGAGGTGCATAAACATTGAACCCCTTTTGCTGAAAATAAGTTTCCCATTCAGACCAGCTGTTATTATTCACGAACATACCGTGTATCAATACGATCGTTTTTGATTTTGCCATTATATAATTTGTTTAAGTTTGATACTCTTTAATTCAAATATGGTTAATGCAAAATGAGAAACATCCTCATAATTCTTCGGGGCTGTTGGTGATAGATAGTATTTTTTTTACGAAAGTACAAATTAAAAAATTATGATTTATATTTGAAATCACTGTTTTTTAACCAATTAATATTTTTTATTAACATTTTTGTTGCTGTCACTGATTGAGATATCTGGAAGCGTGTTTCTGGCAAGTTTATTTTGTTTAAGAAATTTAAATATTGTTGTAACGTTGTATGAATATCCGATTTTTATTTCTGTTGGAAAAGTGAATAAATCGGAGCAATTAACTTCGATAAAGTCTATTAATACTAAAAAAAGCTTCTGAAATCAATCAAAAGCTCCTTTGTTTATGTGTTATTTATATTTAGGTAGGTTTTTTAATCTTAACCAATAAATTTTGTTGTACCGTTATGTATGTCAATTTCTGCAAAATTGTGTTTTCCCATAACAATAAGTAATTTATTTGCATTATAGCCAACATATCGAATTTCAGGATTTCCATTTTTTGGTTTTCCGCAAACAGAAATTACATTTGTCTGCCATTTAAGCTTGCTTCTTTTATAAGCAGATATCGTTTGCAGATCATTTTCAACATAATAAACAATGTTGTTTTTTTTAATTCCTCTTTTTTGTGTTCTGGAAAAATTAATTTCTGAATTTTTTGAAATTAAAGCATCATTAAATTTTTCAGCAATACCTGTTTGAGTTACAAAAAAGGTTAACATCGATAATTTTAAAAATGGTATCATTTGGATAGAATTTGGGGTTCATAATCGCTTCAAATATAACTAATTATAGTATATAATTGTGTTTTTGAAAGAAAAAAATACCTGGTTTAGAAATTATCAAGAAGGTAAAAATATGTAAGTTAATTTCGAAGAAATATTTATTTTATTAGGAAAAAATATCATATTCTCTATTTTTTGTTTTTTACAAATAAAGAATAGGAGTCTGTAATATTACTTTGATGGAATATTCCCTGTAAATCAATATCATTCATCAATTGCTAAACCCCCATTTTAACGTCCGGCATGCAAAACATACAGTAAATGTCAATGCATTTAAGAATAAAATATTGTGTGATTGCGATAGTGAATTTATATGTATTTTTTTTGCAAAAACAAGTACTATAACGTAGTTAAAATTACTAAGGTAGTTTTTTTAAAAAATTACGTATTTATACGCATGTAATCTATAGTAAAGAATATTCAGCTGCTTTATTAGATAATTCCATTAAGTTTTTAACCTTTAGTTTTTTCATTAAATTAAAACGATGTACTTCAGCAGTACGTTTACTGATATCTAATGCTTCAGCAATTTCTTTATTTCCTTTTCCTGATAATAAGAGAGTCAAAATTTCTTTTTCTCTTTTGGTAATCATCATTTCTTCACCCAAATTTTGTTTTGGTTCTGCTGAAAGTGAAGAATTGGTTAACTGGCCAATTAAAATAGAAGAGATATCTCCGCTGAAATATTTGCCGCCATTGGCTACTGTATGCAATGCTTTCATGAATTCATCTTTGCTGGAACCTTTCAGTAAATAACCGTCAGCACCAGCTTTTATAGATTTTAATACATATTCCTCCGATTCATGCATTGAAAGCATAATAATTTTTACAGCGTTATTGTCGTTTCTAAGTTTTTCTACTACTTCAATACCGGTTAAGTTGGGCATGCGAATATCTACTATAAGTAAATCGGGTTTATTGGCGGTAACAACTTCAAGCGCATCGGCACCATCAATTGCCTCTCCAACAACTTCTATGTTTGCTTCATTTTCAAGTAAAGATTTGATTCCGTCTCTTACAAAAACATGGTCGTCTGCTAATACAACCCGAATAATATCCCCCATATTCTACTTAATTTTGATTCTAAATTTTTACGTATATTCATCTAAAACGAACTGCTAAGATACGTAATTTTTGAATTAAGAAATTAGTTAATTGAAAAATGATGTGCATAAAAAAACCGATACTTAAAGCATCGGTTTATATTTTAGTGAAAATGATCTTCTTCGATTTCAAATTCAGCATCTTTTTCCCAGATTTCCATTTCGCAGGGTTTACAGTTGAATTTTAATTTGTATTCTAGTTCGCCTTGTTTTAGTACTAATGGTTCTTTAACTTTGACACCTACAATGTCTTTTTGGTGTATCGGACATTTTTTTAATTCGTATTTGATGCAGTATTTAGTAGTCATTACACGAGATTTTCCAGGATCCCATTGTAATTCGAATGCTTTTTCAATTTCGGTAACACCGTGGCGTTCGTAAAACTTACGTGCTGTTTTGTTGGAAACGTTGTACATAAAATCCAGTTTGGTTTCCGGATAAGGATGTGACGTTTTTACCAATTGATGTTCTTCACGGTTGTAATTTGCCAGACGAATTTCTGATAATTGTTCGAAAACATTTCTTCGCATTTCGTTGATTTTTGAAATAGGAAGGAACCAGTTTTGAGAGAACATTATGTTGATTTCATCAGCGCTGTAAGGTGTAAAACCTGTTTTTGCCAATTGCACTTTAATGTTTTCTTCGATAGATTCGCCAGTTTTAGTCTGCTCTTTCGGATGTTCCAATTTTACAGTGCTTACGTTTCCGTCTTCGTCGGTTGCGATTAACTCAAAACCATTTTCGTTTTCGGTAAGCAATAAAGTAGTTCCAATTTTGCGGATTGCGCTGTCTTCTCTTTCAACAATTTTGATGAAAGCAGTATCGTTGTTACGGTAAATAAAAGTTCCGTCTTTGATTTCTTTTAGAACGTTTGGATAAACTTTTCCGTTTTCGGCTTTGTTTACGTAAATTCCGTCGGCTTCATTATCTTCGTTGATGAAGCAAAGGCCGTCACCATTGTTTAACAATTCACCGTTTTCGATTTCGTAAGCGTCTCCAATAGTCCGGATCAATTTACCGATATATTGGCCTTTTGATTTTGGACTTTCCCAGGAACCAATTGAACTGTGTCTTTCGTTTACGAAATAATCGGTGTAACCACGGTTGAACGTTCTGTTTAAAGTAGAATCGAAAGTATACGTGCATTTTCCGGAAGAAGCTTTTGTGTATTTATCGCTTCCTTCTAAATAACTGTCTAGTTTTTGGCGTAAATAAGAAACGTTGTTTTTAACGTAAGCTACATCTTTTAGACGTCCTTCGATTTTGAAAGAAACAATTCCGGCTTCGATCAGATTCGGAATCTGATCTGAAACGTCTAAATCTTTAATCGAGAGCAGGTGACTGTTTTTGATTAAAGTTTCTCCGTTTCCGTCGATCAAGTTATACGGTAAACGACAGTTTTGGGCGCACGAACCACGGTTGGCGCTGCGTTCTCCGTTTGCCACACTCATGTAACAGTTTCCGCTGAAGGACACACATAAGGCGCCAGTCACGAAAAACTCTAATTCAACATCTGCATGATCGTATATTTCTTTAATTTGATGCAAATTCAGTTCACGTGCTAAAACCACACGTTTGATTCCGGCATCTTTAAGGAATTTTATTTTGTCTTTGTCACGATTATTGGCCTGAGTACTGGCGTGAAGTACGATAGGAGGCAAGTCCATTTCCATAATCGCCATGTCCTGAATGATCAGGGCATCGACACCAATATCGTATAATTCCCAAATCATGGAACGACACGTTTCTAATTCGTTATCGTATAAAATGGTATTGATAACTACAAAAACCTGAGCGTTAAATAAGTGTGCATATTTTACCAATGCCGCAACATCTTCGATAGAATTGTTGGCATTAGAACGTGCTCCAAATTGTGGCGCTCCAATATATACTGCATCAGCACCACTGTTTATGGCAGCCATTCCGCCAATTAAATCTCTGGCTGGAGCTAATATTTCTATTTTCTTCTTCATTTCTAAAACTTTAGCTTTTGTGGTATTCACGAAAAAAAGTGTGCAAAGGTCTTATAAAATATTTGAGATTGCTAATGCTGAAGCGATTTTTTTGAAATTGTTAACTTAATATGGAATGATGATAAGCGACATTTTTTTATATTATTTAGTCTAAAGGAAAACTATATCCGACAGCAAATACTCCAGTCGATTGTTTTGCAGCTGGATGAAAATAACCTGAAAAGCCTATTTCAAAGCTGTTCTTTCTACCTAAAGCTAGTCCAAAGTTAAATGGAATATGTAATAAAACATCGCTTTTGTTAAAATTAACGTTGGGTGTAAACGTTTCAAATTTACCAGCCGAAGCTCCAAGACCAGCTTCAATAAATGGAGCAACCCATGGTATTGGTGCACAAAGACGAATTTTTCCTCCCACTAAAAAAGCATTAGTTGTTACTTTATACTGAGGTTGATTTTGAACGTTTTGATCTTTATCAACAGATTCAAAAATAGCACCAGCGTAGGGTCTTATACTAAACCATGATTTAATTCCTAAAATATATTCACCGTGCAGATAAAGTCCGCCGCCCATAACATCTACTTCATCCTGACTTCCATAGTCTTCGTTATAATAAGAACTGCTTGCTCCATAACCTATAGAAGCTTTTATGGATTTACCTGTTGTCTGTGCTTTTATCTGATTTGAAAATAATATTACAGAAATAATAAAAATAAAACTGTGTAAAGTTGATTTCATAAAGATTTTAGTTTTTTGAAATAGGCGCGAAAGTAAGATTATTTTTAATTTTGACAAATAAAAAAACCGCCCAATCCAAAGATCAGGCAGTTTCTCAAAAAAAGCATGAATCGATCGATCGATTAATTCGCTTTCATTTTAATTAATGACAAAGTATTTTGAATACTGTTCAATTGTTTTGAAACGATGTTAACCTGATTGTACTCAAGATGGTTTTCTTCCAGTGCTTTTTTGTATTTTTCGATAGCAGCTTCTTCTCCGGTAACGCATGCATTGATAATTGCTTCTGTATCACCGCCTGTAAAAGAAGATTTAATATCAATCCAGGTTCTGTGAAGTGCTCCTAATGGTCCTCCGCCAGAAGTGTCTGTTGATTTTCCTAATTTGTTGATTTCATCTTGCAATTCAACAATAAATAAGGCTCTTTCACGTGCGAATTCAAGAAATTCGGTTTTCATTGCAGGATTTTCTACATGCTCGGCTGCATTGGTATAGCCTAGTTTTCCGTCTTCAAGAATTGAAATTAATCCTTCTAAAGTTTTAACTGCTTCTTTTGTAGTTTCATCTGTATGTATCATGACGTGTGATTTTTAAAATTTATATATTACAAATATAAAAACTTATAACTCGTTCTTTTTTACAGGATTATACGAGTTATTTATAGAATTGTGGAATGGGAATTTTGAAACTATGAAATTGATTCATACAGATTATGGAAAGATTTCTTTTGGGAAATTTCTTGTGTATCGTCTGCGTAAAGGATTACTTCACTAAATTTTATTTTAATCGGAGTTCAGTGAATTTATTTGAAGTGAAAAGCCCGGAGGCTGACGAAGGAAGGTGAGGACTTGTAGCGAATAGGTACTATCTTGAATTCCAAATTTTATTTTACTTATTTTTTATATTTGTCAAACTATAGAAAGCAGTTCATTTTCAAAAATGAATTGTTTATCTGCTGTAGCCTCAACTTGATTGGGGCTATTTTTTTTAACTGAATTAGCATCTACTATATTGATTATATCCTCTTGAGTTGTTTTCTTTTTTTCTGCGTAATCAGGATCATATGCCTGGTCTTTTTTCCAGATATGATAAATTAAAACCAACAGCTTTTTTTTGGACTGCAACATAACTCTTCATCTTAATGCCATGTTTCTCAATAGTTCGATTATACAAATCTACTACGGGTTTTTCTTTGTGTTTTACAGCCGTAAAAGCAGGCATAAATAACACTCTGCGGATATGACTATTTCCTTTTTTTGATATTTTTGTTTTCCCTTTACTCATTCCTGATTCTCGCTCAACTACATCAAATCCAGCATAAGACACTAGCTGCTTGTAGTTTTTAAATAATTCAAAACCATTTGTTTCAGCTAAAATTGTTGCTGCGGTAAGCATCCCTATACCTTTTATTTTACAAACATTAGCAAACCTCTGTTTTATAACTTGATCAGAATCGATTAAAGTATTCATTAATTTTTCGAGTTCTTTAAGTTGTTTATCAAACAATTTAAGAGTGTCTTTCTGCTGTTTTATCATGGCTTTGTTTTTAAACATGGAATGTTCTAAGGCATGCAGTTGATTATTAAAGACTGTTTTTTGCTCTTGTAAATTCTCATATTGGCGTGTATATTGGCGCAATACATAGAAAAATCTGCCCATAGGCTGCCATAATTCTAAACATTGTTCTGCTCCCATTTTAGATAGTCCTTTGGCATCAATGCTATCGTTCTTGGATTTTAACCCCAATGAAATCAAATAATGTTTTGCCTTGTTGGCTAAAATTATCGATATTTTATAGTTTCTTTCATGAAAATAAAGTGCACAATTCTCGTGATAAACCCCAGTGGCTTCCATACATAAAACTAGCTGGACATCTTTCTCCTTGTGATTTTTTATAATCCAGCTTTCTATATCTTTAAAACCATTTAGGGTATTTAAAAATGATTTGCTGGATACTACTTTTACGCTTTGATTGCTATTTATTACTGATATGCAAATGTCAATTTTTTTACTAGCAATATCCAATCCTACCGAGTACTTCAAATTCATAATTCTTTTTTTAGGATAACAAAATATTGCACATGCCTTTGCTCATTTTTTATACAACATCTAAACTAAAGTATAGTGCTTAAGTACTTATTGAGGCTTATATGTAATAAAAACAAAGCTGATCTTCCTATCTCGTCAATATCATTATAATGTATCTGGCCGGACCACGATTATGCAACTTTGTTTTGTTATCAATTTTATATTTTCAAAGATACTTACACATTATTTTGTATTCAATACAAAGATATGAGCCCGACCCGGAGGGATACGCCAATAAAAAAAAACAGCTCAAAGTATAAAGTAATGAAACTTTAAACCTTAAGCCGTTTTAATAAAAAAGATTATGCTGTTATGCAGTCAAAGCTTCTTTGATTCTGCGTAATGCTTCTGTTAAAATATCGTTGTTTGTTGCGTAAGAGAAACGAATACAGTTAGGATTTCCAAAAGCGTCTCCTGTTACAGTTGCTACGTTTGCTTCTGCTAAAAGATACATCGAAACATCGTTTGCATCTTTAATTTCGTGTCCTTTTAATGTTTTTCCGAAGAAAGAAGAAACGTCTGGGAACACATAGAAAGCTCCTTCCGGAACATTGATTTTTACTCCTGGAATTTCTTTTAATAATCCAACCACTAAATCTCTACGACCGTGGAAAGCCTGAACCATTTCGTTTAATACACTAGGGTCAGCATCTACAGCTGTGATTGTAGCTCTTTGCGCAACAGAATTTGCACCAGAAGTTACTTGTCCCTGAATTTTTGTACACGCTTTTGCGATAAACTCCGGAGCACCAATGTAACCAATTCGGTATCCTGTCATGGCAAATGCTTTTGCAACTCCGTTTACAGTGATTGTTTTTTCTAACATCCCCGGGATAGAACCAATACTGCAGAACGTTCCAGAGAAATTGATGTGTTCATAGATTTCGTCTGCAACTACGTAAATATTTGGGTGTTTTTCTAACACTTTAGCTAGAGCTGTTAATTCTTCTCTGCTGTAAACAGATCCTGAAGGATTACATGGAGAAGAGAACCACATCATTTTTGTTTTTGGCGTGATGGCAGCTTCTAATTGCTCAGGGGTGATTTTGAAATCTGTTTCTACTGAAGTTGGAACTTCAACAGGAACTCCGCCTGAAAGTTTTACGATTTCGAAATAAGAAACCCAGTATGGTGCTGGCAAAATTACCTCGTCACCATCGTTTAACATTACTTGCGCAATGTTGTATAATGATTGTTTTGCACCTGTTGAAACTACAATTTGAGAAGGTTTGTATTCTAAACCATTATCTCTTTTGAATTTTCTGCAGATAGCTTCTTTTAAATCCTGATATCCGTCAACAGGAGAATAGGTACTGTAATTATCGTCGATTGCTTTTTTTGCAGCTTCTTTAATAAAATCAGGCGTATTGAAATCAGGCTCACCTAAACTTAAACTGATAATGTCTTTTCCTTGTGCTTTTAGCTCACGGGCTAATGCAGCCATCGCTAAAGTTTGCGAAGTCGCTAAATTGTTAATTCTGTCTGAAAGAATATGGTTCATTATAAAAAATTTAATTACTCTTAATTGCTGTTTTTTAAGAGAGGTTATTATTAATAGATTTTAGTTTTGTTATGCAAACTCAGGTTTTACCCCAAGATCTTTTAAATGCTTGTAATGAGCCAGGATTGCGCCTCTCATGGTTTTGAATTCATAATAAGGCAAATTGCATTCTTTGGCTGTTTGTTTTACGATTTCAGCGATTTTTCCGTAATGGATGTGGCTGATATTTGGAAAAATATGATGCTCGATCTGATGATTTAAACCACCGGTAAACCAGTTTACGATTTTGTTTTTTGGAGCAAAGTTAGCTGTAGTATACAATTGGTGAATTGCCCAGGTATTTTCAATTTCCCCTTCTTCATTCGGAACTGGATTTGAAGTTTCCTCCACAACATGTGCCAGCTGAAAAACGATACTCAAAATTAGTCCGGCAGTGTAATGCATTACAAAAAAACCAACTACTACTTTCCACCATGTTACGCCTAAAACCATTGGCAAAACCATCCAGATCATTACGTAGATGATTTTTGTTATTACTAAAACCGTCCATAATTTGGCCGGGCTTTGGGGAGCTCCATAAGATAATTTTCTTTTTATATAGTCTTTCATTTGCTTAAAATCGGTTGTTAAAGCCCAATTGAAAGTCAGTAATCCATATAAAAAGAAAGAATAATAGTGTTGGAATTTATGAAAACGGTGCCATTCTGCATTTTGCGTAAAACGAATGATTCTTCCGGCATCCAAATCTTCATCATGCCCGTGAATATTAGTGTAAGTATGGTGCAATACATTATGCTGAACCTGCCAGTTATGCACGTTTCCGGCCAGAATATAAATGCTTCCCCCCATGATTTTATTAATCCATGATTTAGAAGAATAAGAGCCGTGATTTCCGTCATGCATTACGTTCATTCCAATTCCTGCCATAGCGATTCCCATGACAATATTTAATAGTAGTTGTGCCCAAAAAGGCATGTCAAGTGCCAGAATTAAAAAATAAGGGGTCAGAAATACAGAAAATAGAATAATCGCTTTTAAGTGCAGCTTCCAGTTTCCGGTTTTTTGGATGTTGTTCTCTTTGAAGTAATTGTTTACCCGTGAGTTAAGCGTTCTGAAAAACTTCAGATTATCCTGCTTTGAAAATGTCGGTGCGGTATTATTCATATTAATTTTAAATAGTTGTCAAAGGTAATTATTATAAATTTTCAATTTGCAAAATTGAGTTAAATATTTCAATCGTAAAGTAGTACTTTTGTTAAAAATTTAGAGCAATGGATGAGATATTGAAATATTTTCCGGATTTGACTGACATTCAAATCGACCAATTTCAAAAATTAGACTTTTTATATCACGACTGGAACGAAAAAATTAATGTTATCTCAAGAAAAGACATTGATTCATTATATACGAAACACATCCTGCATTCTCTTGGAATTGCAAAAATCATGAAATTCGAACCCGGAGCAACTGTTTTGGATGTTGGAACCGGAGGTGGTTTTCCGGGAATTCCGCTGGCAATTCTTTTTCCTGAAACACGTTTTTATCTAATTGATGTTATTGCGAAAAAAATAAAAGTGGTTCAGGGAGTAGTTGACGCTTTGGAACTGAAAAATATAAAAGCAGAACAAAAACGTGCCGAATTGGTAAAAGGTGATTTCGATTTTATTGTAAGCCGTGCCGTAACCAATATGCCTGATTTTGTTTCGTGGATAAAAGATAAAATCAAAAAGCAGCAAAAACACACGTTGAAAAATGGAATCCTATATTTAAAAGGTGGTGATTTAACCGAAGAGTTAAAAGATTTTCCAAAAGCTACTTTATATGATTTGTCTACTATTTTTGAAGATGAATTTTTTGAAACTAAAAAAGTGGTGCATCTGCCATTAAAATTTCAGCCTTAATTTTTATTTATACAAATACAGCCCGATACTATTTTTCCTTAAAATTGTTATCGGGTTTTTTTATGCCGGAAAAGCAATCATAACCTAAATGATAATTTGTAGCTGATCCAATTTCCTTACCTTTGAAAATGCTTAAATAAAGTTATAATGAATAGAAGGAAGTTCTTTAAAAATGGCTCATTGTTTACAATAGGAGCCGCAATTCTCAATCCGTTTGAGGGTTCTGCAAATGTTTTGGATTTAGAGTCTGCGTATAAAAACAAAAAAGCCAAAAATATCATCTTACTTGTAAGTGACGGAATGAGTACCGGGACGCTTAATATGACCGATTTGTTTCTCAACAGAAAAAATGGCAAAGGATCAAACTGGATACAATTATATAAGGACAGCAGGGTTTCAAGAGCTTTGATGGATACAGCTTCTGCAAGTTCCATAGTAACCGATTCTTCTGCAGCAAGTTCATCATGGGGAGGCGGTTTTCGTGTAAATAATGGAGTGCTGAATGTGAGTCCGCAAGGAGAACCGCATTTACCAATTTGGCAAAAGTTTAAAAAGTCGGGTAAAATGGCGGGTTGTGTGACTACAGTTCCTATTACGCATGCAACTCCGGCTGGTTTTTGCGTTAACAGCAAAAGCAGAAATGCCCAGGAAGATATTGCCGAACAATATTTGGAATTGGGTTTTGATATTATGATGGGAGGCGGAGCCAATTATTTCAGTCCGGAATTAAGAAAGGACAAGAAAGATATGTATGCCGCTTATGCCGCAAAAGGATATCAGGTTGTAAAAACAAAAGCGGAAATGGAGGCTGCATCAAATTTAAAACCTGTTCTGGGTGTATTTGCAGATGACGGACTTCCGTATTATGTAGACAGAAATAGTGATGAAAAATTAAAAACCACTGTTCCGAGTCTTGCCGAAATGTCTCAAAAAGCAATCGACAGAATGAAAGGCCATAAAAATGGTTTTGTTTTGCAGATTGAAAGTGGAAAAGTGGATTGGGCCGCACATGGGAACGATATCGCCGGTCTGATTAATGATCAGATTGAATTTGATGAAGCTGTAAAAGTGGCCATAGATTTTGCTGAAAAAGACAAAGAAACATTAGTAATCATTACCACAGATCACGGAAATGCAAATCCGGGAATTATTTACGGAAAAAATGCCAATGATAACTTTGACAGTATCCAAAAATACACGCAGACCAACGAATGGATTCTGAACCAGATAAAACCACAATCTTCAGTTTCTCAGGTAAAAGAAATTATTGAAAAAGCAAACGGCCATTCGGTTTCTGATGAAGATGCCAAATATGTATTGGGGTACTACGACGGATTACACAAAGAAGATGGTTTATACAATTATAAGAAACTGCCGTATAAAGCTTTCGCAGAAATGCAGGGAAAAATAAATTCGGTAGGCTGGATCAGTATGGATCACTCGGCAGATTATGTTGAGCTGGCGATGTTTGGGCCCGGAAGTGAGCTTTTAAAACCTTTCGTAAAAAATACCGATTTGCATTATCTAATGCTGCAGGCTGCGGAAGTGGAGAATAAATTTTAATTTACATAAACAAAAAAACAACAAAGGCCGAATCTTGATGAAAAGATTCGGCTTTTCTATTTAGAGTATTTCGTTTTAAATTAGATGGTTTGCCTTCATTTATCTACTGATATTTCTCGTTCCTGTACTTTTATTTGTTTAATCTGCAATAGACGAATACATTTACTTAAGATTAAAAAAATATGTATTGAAAATGATTGAAAGAATATCCAACTATTGGAAAATTCAGTTTATAGGATGGATTACGGCTTCTTTTTATTGGGGATTGCTGGCTTTTTTTACAGGTAATTTTAGCTGGAAAATAGGAATAGCAGATTTAATCCTGGATGT
This sequence comes from Flavobacterium gyeonganense, assembly GCF_029625295.1. Classification (NCBI taxonomy): domain Bacteria; kingdom Pseudomonadati; phylum Bacteroidota; class Flavobacteriia; order Flavobacteriales; family Flavobacteriaceae; genus Flavobacterium; species Flavobacterium gyeonganense. The sequence continues at coordinate 2,952,521 of NZ_CP121112.1, forward strand.
GTTTGTTGGCATCACATTAACACATTTCTATAAAAATTTTGCTTTAAGAAACGGATGGAATAAGTTAAATCTAAAAAAGCTGGTTCCAAAAATTGCACTTAGTGTTCTTACGCTCTCCTTATTGTATATGGTTTTGATTGTGTGTAAGCTTTATCTCGTACGACTATTTATTTTAAAAGGAACTCAGATTTCATTTATAGAATTCTTCATATCTACCCAATTACAGGTTTTTATTACGGGTACCAGACTAATGTCTATCTGGGTTTTGGCTTACCATCTTTATCATTATTCACGACTTGAAATCGAAACTGTAAAAGAAAATGCGCAATTATCACTTAGAATAAAAGAGGCACAGCTAAATAATCTGAGTGCACAGCTTAACCCGCATTTCTTCTTTAACTCCTTGAACAATATAAAATTTCTGATGTTAGAAAATCCGGATTTGGCAAGGCGTGCAATTGATCTTTTGTCTGAACTTTTGAGGAGTTCTTTAAATAGCAATGTAGGGAAATTAATATCCTTAGATGACGAAATCAATCTCGTTAAAGACTACCTGGAATTAGAAAAAATGCGATTTGAGGAAAGGCTGCAAATAGAAATGGAAATAACTTTAGACACTACAAAACATCTCATTCTGCCTTTGAGTATTCAATCTCTGGTTGAGAATGCAATAAAACATAGAATTGAAAAAAGAAAGAGCGGTGGATGTATTGTTATAAAAATTGAAGAAAAAAACAATTTTATAAACATTAATGTACAAAATACAGGAAAGCTAATTAAGGAGAATAAAGATAGAGGTATTGGATTGAAAAATTTGCAAGAAAGATTGTTACTACAATACAACGGGAAAGCTTTCTTTGAAATAAAACAAATGGAAAATGAAACCGTATTGGCAACTATTTTAATTCCATTCAAATGAAAAAGATAAAATTTATAATAGTAGACGATGAGCGCTCATCAAGAGAAGAACTGAAAAGAGCAATAAAAAAATATGATGACTTTCTTCTTATTGGTGAAGCTGAAAATGCAGATGATGCTAAGAATCTTATTGAAACAGAAATGCCGGATTTAATGTTTTTAGATATTCAAATGCCTGAAAAATCCGGTTTTGATTTATTAGAATCTTTAGATAATGTGCCAGTAGTACTATTTATTACCGCTTTTAATGAATATGCTGTACAGGCATTTGAAGTAAATGCTTTAGATTATCTCATGAAACCTATAAGAGAGGAGCGTTTTGCAAAAGCAATTGAAAAAAAGAGATATTATAAGTGAGAAGACTTCTTTAACTAATTCGGAAACCAAAGTGAGAAAAATTTTTATTAAAGACGGCGAAAAACGATATTTTATCCAATTAGATGAAATTTACTTAATTGAATCACTTGAAAATTATACCAGACTTTTTTTCAGGGGACAAAAGCATTGCAAAGACGCTCCCTGCGCCAATGGGAAGAGATGCTGGATCAAACTATTTTTTTCAGAATAAACAGGACTGAGATTATAAATATTCATTATATCCAGGAACTAAACCGAACAAGTGCTGGCAAATTAGAGGTAAAATTAAAGACAGGTGAACTATTGGAAGTTTCAAACCGACAGGCAGTGAAATTAAAAAATATAAACAGAATCTAATAAAACCATCTTAATTAAATTCACAAATGAAGTCAATTTTAAAACTGTTATTCTTTCTTTTAATGCTTTCAGAAGCATTTTCACAACAGACAAGTCTCATAAAATCAGAAGATGTGAAAAGCGCTTATGATATTCAGGATAGTGTCATGATTAAAACACACGATGGCGCTTTTATTTCGGCCATAGTTGTAAGGAAAAAAGGAATTACCACTCCACAACCTGTAATACTTCAATATACTATTTATGTAAACGATAAAGGAAGGGATCTGCGTTCTTTAAAAGCAGCTGCAGATAAGGATTATGTTGGTGTTATTGCCTACACAAGGGGCAAGCGATTTAGTCCGGACGAAATATTTCCTTATGAAAATGACGGTAATGATGCTTACGATGTTATTGACTGGGTAAGTAAACAAGAATGGTGTAACGGAAGCATAGGAATGTATGGAGGAAGTTATAATGGATTTACGCAGTGGGCAGCCTGCAAAAAAATGCATCCCGCACTTAAAACTATTGTTCCCTATGTAGCCAACAGACCCGGAATGGGACTTCCTATGGAAAATAATGTGTTTATAAATCCTAATTACGAATGGTCGTTTTATGTTGGTAATAATAAGACCCTAGATACGATTGCCGGAAATGACAGACAGCGTTTTAGAAAAATGCAGTTTAAATGGTGGGAATCAGGAGTAGCCTATAAAAAATTAGACAGTATTGATGGTACTCCAAACAGATTGTTTCAAAGATGGATAAGCCATCCGTCATTTGATAAATACTGGCAAAACATGGCGCCTTATAAAAATGATTTTGCCCATATAAATATTCCTGTTTTGGTAATTGACGGTTATTATAATGATTCTCAGAATTCGGGTTTATATTATTTAAGAGAGCTTCAGAAGTACAATCCAAAAACAAATTCGTATTTAATTATTGGCCCTTACGGTCATTTTGGAGCTCAAACAGGAGGTACTGCTGTAATAAATGATTATAATGTTGATGCAGATGCACTAATTAATACGAATAAAATAACATACGAGTGGTTTGATTATATTTTAAAAAATGCTCCAAAACCAGCAATTTTAAAAGACAAAATTAATTATCAGGTAATGGGGGCAAATGAATGGCGAAGTGCCCCATCAATTGATAAAATGAGTAATAGTTTTTTAATATTTTATCTGACGGACATTAAATCTGGGGATTTTCATTCTTTAGAAGATAAAAAACCAACTAAGAAAAGTTATCTTTTGCAAGAAGTTGATTTTGCTAACAGAGAAATCAGCAAAAATGATTACTATCCGGATCCGATAATAAAAAGAGAACTCAATACAGCTAATGGATTTGTTTTTATAAGTGAACCCCTGAAAGAACCAATTGTAATTAATGGATCATTTTTAGGTAAAATCAAAGCCAGCATCAATAAAAAAGATATAGATGTGGGAGTGACTTTATATGAAGTAACACCAACAGGTGAATATTTTCATCTGTCTTATTTTATTGGACGTGCCAGTTATGCTAAAGATAGTACAAAAAGAAATTTACTAAAGCCCGATGCAATTGAGTCTATTCCTTTTTCAAATACACATTTAGTAAGTAAACAATTAAATAAAGGCAGCAGATTGTTAATTACTTTGAATGTCAACAAAAATGCATTTTCCGAACTCAACTACGGAACCGGAAAAACAGTGACCGAAGAATCAATTAAAGATGCCACTGAAGTATTAAAAATAAAATGGTATAACGATAGTTTTGTCAAAATTCCAATTTGGAAATAAATCTTAGACAAAAGTAAAGCCGAATCTTTTATTAAAGATTCGGCTTATTTATATTAACAAAGCCCTTTAAGACTTTCGAATTTAAGACTATTCTCCTAAGAAAGGATATCTGTAATCTTCAGGAGTTACAAAAGTTTCTTTAATTGTTCTTGGAGAAGCCCAACGCAATAAGTTCAGTGCAGAACCCGCTTTGTCGTTAGTTCCTGATGCTCTTGCACCACCGAAAGGCTGCATCCCTACAACAGCTCCTGTTGGTTTATCATTGATGTAGAAGTTACCTGCTGAGTTTTGTAATTTAGTTGTAGCAACTTCAATCGCATAACGATCCTGGCTGAAAACAGCTCCTGTCAAAGCATACTCCGAAGTAGTATCAACTAATTCTAAAGTCTCTTCCCATTTGGCATCTTCATAAATATAAAGTGTCACAACCGGTCCGAATAATTCAGTTTCCATTGTTGTGTATTTTGGATTTGTCGTTACAATAACCGTTGGTTCAATAAAGTATCCAACAGATTTGTCATAATTTCCTCCAATTATAATTTCTGCGTCAGCGTCTTTTTTAGCCTGATCGATGTAACTTGCTAATTTATCAAAAGAACCTTCATGAATAACCGCAGTAATAAAGTTTCCGAAATCTTCCGGAGACCCCATTTTCATTGATTTTACATCGGTGATTAATTGTTCTTTAACAGCTGGCCATAAACTTTGAGGAATATAAACTCTTGAAGCTGCAGAGCATTTTTGTCCCTGGAATTCAAATGCACCACGAGTGATTCCCGTAACCACTTGTTTTACGTTAGCACTTGGATGTGCAATGATAAAATCTTTACCACCAGTTTCCCCAACGATTCTTGGATAGGTTTTATAGTTGTGGATATTGGCACCAATTTTTGCCCAGATATCTTTAAATACATGAGTTGAACCTGTAAAGTGAACACCTGCAAAATCACGGCTTGCTAAAACAGTGTCGGTAATCATTAAAGCATCTCCAAAAACTACGTTGATAACACCATCAGGAACTCCTGCTTCTTTGAAAACATCTAAAATGATTTTTGTAGAAAATACCTGGCTGTCACTTGGTTTCCAAACCACAACGTTACCCATCATCGCAGCACTAGCAGGAAGATTGGCAGCAATAGCCGTAAAGTTAAATGGCGTAATAGCGTAAACAAAACCTTCAAGAGGTCGGTACTCTAAACGGTTCCATGTAGTCGAATCTGATTTTGGCTGATCTCCGTAAATCTGAGTCATGAATTCTACATTGTAACGTAAAAAGTCGATCAATTCACAAGAAGCATCAATTTCTGCCTGATGGATGTTTTTTGATTGTCCGATCATAGTAGCAGCATTAATACGTGCTCTGTATGGACCTGCGATTAATTCAGCCGCTTTTAAGAAAATAGCCGAACGTTGTTCCCATGCCATATTGGCCCATGCTTTTCTTGATTCAAGTGCATTGGCGATTGCTTTTTCAATATGTTGTTTCTCAGCTAGATGATATTTTCCAACAACGTGCTGGTGATCATGTGGAGCTGTAATGTTTCTTGTATTTCCGGTTCTGATTTCTTCGCTTCCAATATGCAAAGGAACATCAATTTGAGAGTTCCACATTTTGGTGTAAGCGGCCTGAACAGCGCCTCTTTCCGGTGAGTTGGGTGCGTATCCTTTTACCGGCTCATTTACCGCCTTAGGTACATTAAAAAATCCTTTTAACATGGGATAAAATATTTTAAAATTACGAATTGTTTAATTTTAGGCAAAAGTACAAAGGTTATTTTGATTATATCACAATGCAATATTAAAATGTTGTAATTTAATAAACTAATGATGTCAGGCTGTAAAACACATGTTTGTATAAAAGTTTAAATTTGAGGTACTTCAATTTATAGGACTATGAAAATTCCACTTCTGGCTTTTAACGATAAAGGAATTTACTGCCAACAGGCCGATGTGTATCTTGATCCCTGGCGGCCTGTGAAAAATGCAATCATTACGCACGGTCATGCTGATCATTCAAGATGGGGACATCAAAATTATATTACCCATCATACGAATGTGCCAATTATTCGGCATCGTTTGGGTGAAATAAATGTATCAGGAAAAGACTGGGGAGAAACGTTCGTAATAAACAATGTCAAGTTTTCTCTGCATCCTGCAGGACATATTATCGGAAGCTCACAAATTCGTGTTGAACACAAAGGCGAAGTCTGGGTTTTTACCGGAGATTATAAAACGGAAGACGACGGAATTTCATCTCCTTATGAAGTGGTAAAATGCCACACTTTTATCACCGAATGCACTTTTGGTTTGCCGGCCTTTAATTGGATTCCGCAAACAGAAGTAATCACAGAAATCAATAATTGGTGGGCAGAAAATAAGGCTGAAGGAAAAACATCCATTCTTTTTGGCTATTCTTTAGGGAAAGCACAACGGCTTTTAAAATATTTAGATACCGATATTGGTAAAATATACACGCACGGTGCCATTGAAAACATGACGAATGTCTTGCGTTCTATGGTTGATTTTCCGGCAACAACCTTAGTGACCAGAGAAACCAAAAAAGAAGATTTATTGGGAAATATAGTCCTTGCACCTCCTAGTGCACACGGAAGTATCTGGATCAGAAAAATGACACCTTTTGTTACAGGTGCAGCAAGTGGCTGGATGGCTTTTCGCGGAGCCAGAAGAAGACGTGCCATTGACAAAGGTTTTGTACTAAGTGATCATTGTGATTGGTATTCACTTTTAGATAGCATCAAATCAACAGGAGCAGAAAAAGTAATCTGCACACATGGTTACACTGATATTTTCTCTAAATATTTAAGGGAATTGGGTTACGATGCCAGAACCGAAAAAACGCAATACGAAGGAGAATCGGCAGAAATGGAAAAAGATGAAAAGGAAGTGGTTTTTGAACAAAATGAAACTTCGGGTATTTCTGAAAATAATGAATTGTAGATGAAAAATTTTGCCCAACTCATAAAAACACTTGACAGTTCAAATAAAACGAACGTAAAAGTAGATGCGCTGACAACCTATTTTAAAAATGCCTCGCCGGAAGATAAAGTATGGACAATTGCGATTTTGTCACATCGTCGTCCACCAAGACCTGTTAATACTACTTTATTGCGTATTTGGGCAAATGAACTAGCGAATATTCCGCTATGGCTTTTTGAGGAAAGTTATCATATTGTGGGTGATTTAGCCGAAACCATCGCTTTGATCATTCCGACAACCAAAGAACATTCGGATAAAAGTTTAACCGAATATCTTCAGGAAATTATTGCGTTAAAAAAGAAATCCGATATTGAAAAGAAAGAATATTTACACGAGAATTGGCTTGCGCTGAATTATTATGAACGCTTCGTTTTTACAAAACTAATCACCGGTAGTTTGCGAATTGGTGTAAGCCAAAAATTAATGACACGGGCGTTATCAAAAGCAGAAGATGTTGATGAAGATGCTCTTGCCTATAAATTGATGGGAAACTGGGATCCGAATACGATTACGTTTCAGGAATTAATTCTGGATGAAAAAAGCAGCGATTATTTATCCAAACCGTATCCGTTTTATCTGGCCTATCCAATTGAAGGAGAAGTTGATAATTTAGGAAATCCTGAAGACTGGTCCGTTGAACATAAATGGGATGGAATTAGGTCACAAACCATTATCCGTGAAAACGAAATTTATGTCTGGTCAAGAGGCGAGGAGCTTGTTACCGATAAATATCCGGAGTTTCAATCTTTTGTGGGCATCATCCCAAATGGAACTGTAATTGACGCTGAAATTTTAGCTTTTAAAGAAGGAGAAATCGGAACCTTTAATGATCTGCAAACCCGAATCGGAAGAAAAACCATTTCCGGCAGTTTACTTGAAAAAGTGCCTGTGATTTTAAAAGCATACGATATTTTGGAATGGGAAGGTCAGGATATTCGAAATTTGCCTTATTCAGGAAGAAGATTATTACTGGAACAATTATACGATTCCATAAAAGATAAAACACCTAATTTTCAGTTATCAGAAAGGGTTTTGCTCTATTCCTGGGAAGACGTAACGACGGAGAGAATGCGTGCCCGCGAAATGAAAAGTGAGGGGCTAATGCTAAAAAGAAACAATTCGCCTTATCTGGTAGGAAGAAAAAAAGGCGATTGGTGGAAATGGAAAATTGAACCGTTAGTGATTGACGCTGTTTTAACCTACGCGATGAGAGGGCACGGAAGAAGATCTAATTTATTTACAGATTATACTTTCGCACTTTGGCAGAACAACGACAATGGCGAAAAAGAACTGGTCACATTTGCAAAAGCATATTCCGGTTTAACCGATGCCGAATTTAGAAGGGTGGATGATTTTATAAAGAAAAACACACTTGAACGATTTGGTCCGGTTAGAAGCGTAACTCCGCAATTGGTTTTTGAAATTGGCTTTGAAGGAATTGCACTTTCAAAAAGACATAAAAGCGGGATTGCAACCCGTTTTCCAAGAATTTTGCGGTGGCGACAGGATAAGAAAATTGAGGATGCCAATTCAATTGAAGATTTAAAAAGTATGATTTCTTAGAATTCAAAACCATAAAAATGAACAGAGACGAACTTTATACCATTGCAGAAAATTGGTTTCATGATCAGGGCTGGAAAGCTTTTCCATTCCAAACCCAGACGTGGACTGCTTTTTTACAGGGAAAAAATGGTTTGCTGAACGCGCCAACCGGAAGCGGGAAAACCTATGCTTTATGGTTTCCTATAGTTCTCGATTACATGAAGAAAAATCCGGATTATAAAACGAAACATAAACCCGGATTAAAAGCCATTTGGATTACCCCTTTGCGGGCGCTTTCTGTTGAAATTAAGCAGGCTGCGGATAGAATTGTTGAAGATTTAGATTTACCAATGACAGTTGGAATCCGTTCAGGGGATACAACGCAAAGTGAGAGAAATAAGCAAAGTAAAAAAATGCCTGATTTGCTGGTTACAACTCCTGAAAGTCTGCAATTATTATTGGCTTCAAAAGAGTTTTCAAAAACTTTCGCTAATTGTTCAGCAATTGTAGTGGATGAATGGCACGAATTATTAGGAACAAAACGAGGCGTTCAAATGGAACTGGCTTTGTCCCGATTAAAAACGGTTGCTCCTAAAATGCGTATTTGGGGAATATCGGCGACAATAGGAAATCTGGAACTGGCACAGCAGGTATTGTTAGGTGTAAATTCAGAAGCTTATCAAAATTCGGTTTTGATTAAAGCACACATCAATAAAAAAATAAAAGTACTCTCGATATTGCCCGATAAAATGGACAGTTATCCATGGCGTGGTCACATGGGATTACATTTAATCGATGAGGTAGCGAAAATAGTCCGGAAAAGCAAAACCACTTTAATTTTCACAAACGTTCGTTCCGCCTGCGAAATGTGGTTTCAGGCCATACTCGAAAAATACCCTGAATTCGCCGGAGATATGGCAATGCATCACGGAAGCATCAGCAGGGAAACACGTTTATGGGTTGAAAATGCAATCAGAAATGAAGAATTAAAAGTAGTAGTTTGTACGTCAAGTCTCGATTTAGGAGTCGATTTTGCTCCGGTTGAAACCATTATTCAGGTGGGAGGTCCAAAAGGTGTTGCTCGATTTTTACAACGAGCAGGACGAAGTGGTCACCAACCCGGAAAAGAAAGTGTCATCTACTTCCTTGCTACACACGCCATCGAACTGATTGAAGCTTCAGCTCTTAAAAAAGCGGTTGACAAAACTATTGTCGAAGACCGTATTCCGTATCTGAACAGTTGGGATGTTTTGGTGCAATACCTGAATACATTGGCGGTTTCAGACGGTTTTTTTCCGAATATTATTTTTGAGGAAGTCAGACAAACTTTCTGTTATCAAAATATAACCAAGGAAAACTGGAACTGGATTCTAAATTTTATTACCAACGGAAGTCAGAGCCTTCAGGCGTATGATGAGTTCAAAAAAGTAGAAATTGAAGAAGACGGACATTTTAAAATCAATAGCCGTTTGATTGCGATGCATCACCGTATGCAGATTGGAACCATTGTTGGAGACGCATCATTAAATGTGAAATTTTTGAGTGGCGGTTATATCGGTAACATTGAAGAATGGTTTGCCTCAAAACTCCAGCCGGGAGATGTTTTTACCTTTGCAGGAAAAAGATTAGAGCTATTTCGTGTAAAAAATATGCAGGTTTTGGTTCGAAAGGCTGATCCCAAAAAAGAATCCCGTACAGTGAGCTGGATGGGAGGGCGTATGGCATTATCTGTCCAGATGAGCGAATTGCTTCGGGAAGAATTGTATGCTGCAAATAGCGAGAATCTTACTCCCGAATTAAAAGCTCTGCAGCCTATTTTTGCAAGACAGCGAAAAGAAAGTATTGTTCCTGGGGATGATGAATTCTTAATTGAAACCTTTAAAACCAGAGAAGGGTATCATGCCGTCTTTTATCTTTTCGAAGGTCGGTTTGTACATGAAGCTTTAGCCAGTATTTTATCCTATCGCATTAGTTTATTGTCTCCAATTACTTTTTCTTTGGCTTATAATGATTACGGGTTTGAATTGCTCTCCGATCAGGAAATTGACATGCAGTCGGTTTTTGATAATAATTTGTTTTCAACCCAATATGTTCACCATGATTTGCAGAAGAGCCTTAACTTGACAGAAATGGCTCGCAGAAAATTCAGGGATATTGCCGTAATTGCAGGACTGGTTTTTACCGGAATGCCCGGAAGACCTGTTAAAACAAAACATTTGCAAAGTGGATCACAATTACTTTTTGAAGTTTTCAGGGATTATGAACCCGATAATTTATTACTTCAGCAGGCTTATACAGAGACGTTTGAACATCAGCTGGAAGAAGGACGTTTAATTCAGGCTTTGGAAAGAGTGAATAAGCAAACCATTGTCTGGAAACAATGCAAAAAGCCGACACCATTTAGTTTTCCAATCATTACAGACCGATTGAGGGAAAAATTATCAAGTGAAACATTAGAAGAAAGAATCAAAAAAATGACAGCCAGTTACATGAAATAATTTTGAGAAAATATCAAAGGTTATTATTTATATCATCCTGTTGAAAGTATACTGAAGATATTTTTGCAAGTAAAATTTGATAATTGTAACGTTTAAATTGAATATGTTGATTTTGACTGAAGAAATGTTGATAAAAAAGCAAAATCAATTAAACTGTTTCATATATTCTCAGTCTTACCTTAATAATCTTAAAATATAAATATGAAACCACATTTACTATTTATTCTTATGTCTCTTTTTTTAATTAGTTCCTGCTCAAAAAATGATGATCCAGATGGATCAGGTCAGGATTCTGGTTATGTTAATGATGATTTGGCAGGGCCAATCTCAAGGCCAAAAACAGGATATGGTTCAGATGGAAATTATAGTGTTGCGAAAATTGCTTTTCCAAGCCCTTTGTATAATGGAAAAAATGTTGAAATATTTTATCCAAAGGGAATAACTTCGGCAAAACCAACTATATTTTACTCACATCCGTTTGGAGGAGAAGAGAGTGCCTACAATATAGGTTTATATGAATTTATAGCAAAAAAAGGATATGTCGTTGTTTTTGCCCCTTACCCAACCTCTGGCGTTACTGTTGATGAAAGATACAATACATTATGGCAAAGTTTTAAAAAGGCTGTTACAGATTATCCAAATATAATTGACACAAAAAAAGTTGGCTTCATGGGCCATTCTTTTGGAGGGGGAGCTTCATTTGCTTTGGCTTATAAAGGATTTATAGATGAAGGCTGGGGACAAAACGGTCGTTTTATTTTTACAATGGCTCAATGGTATTCCTATCAAATTTCGCAAGCTGAACTTCAAAATTTTCCTGCAAATACTAAATTAATTAGTGAGGTTTATGATGATGATATTGTCAACGATCACAGGTTAGCAATTGATATGTTTAAAAATATCAATATTTCAAATTCTGAAAAGGATTTCATTTTAATTAAGAAATCGGTTTTACCAACTTTTACCTATACTGCTGAGCACAATCTTCCGAATACTCAAACTTCATATGATGCTTATGACTATTATGGAATTTACAGATTACTTGACGCAATGATAGACTATAGTTTTAACGGAAACGCTGCAGCTAAAAATATTGCACTTGGAAATGGCTCAAAAGAACAAATAACAATGCCGGAGTTTAATGGACAAGCCTTATCACCATTAATAGTAACAGATAATCCTTCACCATTATATCCTCAAAGTAAATATTCTTTTCAATGCGGATCAATTAATAATCCAAGAATTGCTAATTGTAATTAGTATTTTTACATTAAATAGCCTCCGATCTCATGAATTGGGGGTTTTATTATTTTCCTTTTTATTTCTATCGGAGAAAAACAATGAATATTATAATAAATAATCAGAATTTTATTTTGCATCAGTCGGGTGCTGTTTTTTGGGAAGAAAAAAAGATACTTCTGATTTCTGATGTTCATTTTGGAAAAGTGACTCATTTTAGGAAACACGGAATTGGAATTCCGAAAGATGCGATTTTTGAAAACTTTAATCGTTTAAAAACAGTTTTAGAGCTATTTGACTCTGTAACTATTGTTTTTTTAGGAGATTTATTTCACAGTAAAATCAATAAAGAATGGGAGCTTTTTACAGAATGGATAAAAGAACATTCGCAGAAAGTAATTTTAGTGGAAGGCAATCATGATATCATTTCAAAAAGGAATTATGAAGAAGTTAATATTGAAATTTATAATGAATTAATTATTGATGATTTTTTACTGACACATCATCCAACTGAAAAAGAAGGGCTTTTAAATTTTTGCGGACACATTCATCCTGCGATACAACTAAGAGGATTAGGGCGACAATCTTTAAATTTACCTTGTTTTTTTCTGAAACCAAATCAATTGATTTTTCCGGCTTTTGGGGAATTTACAGGAAATTCTTTTTTAATTCCGACAGAAAACGACAAAGTTTATGCTATAACAAAAGAAAAAGTAATAGAAGTTGCCTTAAATTAATTTAAAGCAAATGGAGCACACATTCTGAATGTAGGAACTATTACTTTAAATATTTTGGTTGTAGTAAAATTAATCATATTAAAATGACCTTTCATTGCACCATAAGGAGATGATAACAAACAACCGGAACTGTAAGTATGATTTTCACCTGGTTTTAAAACTGGTTTTTTTCCTATAACGCCTTCTCCATCAACAACTTCAAGGTCGTTAAGAGAATCGAAAATTTCCCAGTGGCGTGAGGTTAGCTGTACTGAATCTTTACTATGATTTTCTATGGTAACAACATAGCTAAAGGCAAAATGAATCTTGTAGTTCTTGAAGTAAGTACCTTCAAAACTAGTCAAAACAGATATTTTTATGCCTCTTGTTATTTGAGAAACCATAACTAACGTAGTATATATGTGTGTGTTATATGTGCAAACTTACAAAAAAAAATGATTGGATTGAAATCCTTTTTTAGAATCTTTAGTTAATAATATTCAATGAATTAGCATTACCCTTGCCGATAACTCTTTCGTAGCGGTCCGTACTTTCACGGTAATAAACCAAAATAGTGTATTCGTTTTCAGTCTGGTAAAAATTTCCGTCAACAGCATTCTCAAAATCAATTACGCCTTTTTTGTCAGCAACCCTGTACTGAAAATTGGTAAAACCCTGCTTGATCATTACTGCTTTTTCATAAATCCCTTTGTCAGCATTATAATCCATTTTGTATTCTGGAGATAAGCTATAATTATTGAACATACCTGTAATATAAATGTCTTTATTTAATCGAAATGCTGGAGCTGACAATGAAAAGTATACCCAGGCATAATCGGCTTCAATTTCCTGATTAGAACCATTGATGTTTTTGACGACAAAATTTCCGTTTATATCCTGATAAACTGTATAAATTTGATTGGCTCTTGCCGGACTTGTATATAAAAACGAACTGTAAATATCACTGGTTGAACTCACTTTTGCAACATTATTATTGGCCGCTCTTATATCCTTGTTTTCAAAATATAAAAATTCATTTCCGCCCCAGAACTGTGTTTCAGCGTCATATTTATAAACCAATTGATTGCCAATTGTATATTGTGGTCGAATATTTTTTATACTAGTGTTAAAATCTCCGTTTTGCAGTAAAAGTACTTTTACGTTTTGTAAAGGTGTCTGAAAAACAATATCATTTGAAGAAATCGAAAAATCAATATTCTGCTTTTCATTAATATTGGTTAAGTTTCGGCTACGTTTTATCTGAGCAGCTACTGTACAGTGGTTTTCATATAAAATAAATTTTCTGGAGAAAACAACTTCCCTGTCTTCGTTGAGGATTTTCAGCATATAATTTCCTGAAATTTTCAACTGTGTAGCAAATTGATTAGGAAAGCTAAGGCGATAATGTGAATAAATCTGAAGCGTATTAAAAGAGTTGGTATAATCCATAATTCTTTGATTGTCAAAACCAAGAATGTAATCTGTTTTTGGGATGTCAGAAGGCTTCCAGTTGTAATCACAATGTACAATTTCAAAATAATAATTGGCTTCGTTGCCAAATAAATCATCAAACTGCAATTGAAATGTGGAGCCTAATTCGAATATTGGAACCACATTGCTACCGTTCTGTACAAAAGAAACAGTTTTAATATTGTAAGGAGGATCAATTTCTTTTTCCTGAGCTTTCGCTAAAGTCAAACTAAAAAGAAAAGCAAAGCTTATATATAAAAATTTCGGCATCTTATATAGATTGTAAGATTGTAAATATAACAATTTTATATAATGAAAAAGATACCCTCGTGTTGGATTTAACTATTAAGAACCTAAAATATAGCCTAAGTTGCCTTCAAGTTCGTCATTAATATAGCTTTCTTCTAAAAGCGAATCAGATAACAGTTTTTTGTTTTCCTGAAGAGTAATAATTTTTTCTTCGACTGTGTTTTTCGAAATAAAACGGATCACATTGACCTTATTTAGCTGACCAATTCGATGTGCTCGTGCAACTCCTTGCTTTTCTGCAAAAGGATTCCACCATGGATCTAAAAATAAAACATAAGAAGCTTTGGTAATATTCAATCCGACACCTCCGGCTTTTAGCGAAATAAAGAATAATAATCGATTTTTATTTTCTTGGAATAATTTAACTTGCTGTTCTCTTTTACTGGCTGGAGTTTCTCCTGTAATTTCACAAAACTCTATTTTATTTTGTTTGCACCAGTCCGTATAGAAATTCAGGTTCGTAACAAATGAACTAAAAATAATCGCTTTCTGTTTTGCTTTGACTAAATTTTCAAGATAATTCGTCACAGCAATAAATTTTCCGGAGTCAATTTCTGAATCAGCATCAACCATTTTAGGATGGTTGCTCAATTGTCGCAATTTCATCAAAGTGTTAATGATGCTGATTTTATCCGGACTTGAACCGTCGGTTTTAAGCAGGAAATTACGCGCTTTAGATTTTTCTTTTTCGTATAATTTTTCCTGTTCCGGATCCATGTCGCAGTAATAAATCTGTTCTGTTAATTCTGGCAGATCTTTTAAAACCTGTTCCTTCGTTCGTCTCAAAATATAAGGCTGGATGAGGTTTTTTAATTCGGTTAAAACTTCTTCATTCTGTTTTTTCTCAATAGGAATTTTAAAATTTTCTGCGAAAAAATTATAAGTTCCCAGAATATCCGGATTTATGAACTGCATCTGCGACCATAAATCATCAAGCGAATTTTCGATCGGTGTACCGCTCAGCGCTATTTTGTGACTTGTACGGATTTTATTAATGGCTTTAAAAATCTTAGAATTTTTGTTTTTGATGTATTGACTTTCGTCCAAAATCAGATAACGAAAATCGTATTTTTCTAAAATTGAAATATCACGATGAACGATGCTGTAACTTGTAAAAATTAAATCGGTAGAATCTAATCTGCTTACTAAAAATTTTCGGTCATTCCCCACATATTGCATTTTAGAAAAGTGTGGTGTAAACTTTCCAGCCTCATTAAACCAGTTAAAAACTAAAGAAGAGGGAAGAACAATCAAAGCTTTAAGCGGTTCTCTTTCGACAGTTGTTTCATTTGCGAACAAATCAAAATTGGTAGTTTTGGTTGTAAAGCCTAATTGTTCCTGAACGGAAACCAGAACAGCCAATGTCTGTAATGTTTTTCCAAGTCCCATATCATCGGCGAGACAAGCTCCAAGATTAGAATTGAAATGACCTAAAAGCCATTTTACTCCATCAATTTGATAGGGTCTCAAAGTTGCTTTTAGCAAATCTGAAGATGTAAATTCGGCTTTATGAATTTGGTCCAAATCATTGTCGATTTCTGAAATTCCGTCTAAAGCTGTGAAATTGCTTTTGCGTAAAAGCAGTTCTCCATTTTCTGTTTTGGCCAGTTTTGCCAAAGAACCATATTTATTGAACCATTCTAATGGAATTAAAAAATAGTTTCCATTAGGCAATTGGAAAAGCCTTTCCTTGCTTTTTATATTCGGAATTATTTCGCTGAAGTTGATTTTATAATTGCCAATCGTTATGATAATTTTGATATCAAACCAATCGGCTTTTGTTTCTTTTGCAATCGAAACAGTGTTGCTTTCTGTAATAATTTCTTTGCTTTCGAGTTTTAGGTTTTGAATCGTAAAACCTAAACTTTCAAGTTTCTCTTTATTGTCAATAATTAACTGAATATTGATATAAGGATCATTCACTTCTGTTTCAAGTCCAAATAGTTCGTTTTTGACTTTAACTAAACCAATTTCTAGTAATTTTTTGGTGTATAAAATTTCTACAGCACTCCTTTTAAACTGAATTATCTTGGGCTCATTAGCAACACTAAAATCCACAAAAGAATGTGTTTTTTTGGTTTTGCCGGCATCAAAAACGTAGCCGTTGTAATCGAAATAAAGATTGAGGTAATAACAGTTTTTAAAGAAATCATAAACAGGCTGAATTGTACTCGAAATGATCTGATCACGAACCTCCATTTCAAAACCCGTAGCTTCAATATCAATCTTTTTGGCTATTTCGGGTATAAATCCTTTAAAATAATCATCCACTAATTTAGACGGAATTTCGATTGATTTTTTCTTTAAAAACGGTGTCAGTTTTTTAGCATTCAGTTCTTTTAATTGTCCTAATTTTTTATCAATAACCAACCATCCCGGCTCATCCAAAAGAATGGTAATACTACTATTCATCGGTAAAAAAGTAGTTTTGTTTTCTTTTAAAGAAAGGGTATAAGTGATGCCTTCGGAATGTTTGTTAAATTGAATATGAGGTTCAAAATCAAGAGGTTCGGTAGCAATTCTTGATCGATAAAAGTCTTTTTCAGGCCCCAGATTCAAAGATAGTGGGAATTGTTCTTTCACAATTAAATCGTAAAAAGAACTTAAATTAAATTTTAAATACTGACGCATTGCAAACTCAATTTTTGAATCTTTTTGCAGATCAGCTATTGTTTTTGCAGATTTGATTTTGGCACCAAACTTCCTGAAAATGAATTCAGGTTTTAAGGATTCACAGGCTGTAAGGATTTTTTTGGTATTGGAATCTAAATCATCAAAATCAATTCCGAAACTATCCAACACATCTTTTGTAGCTTTTTTGTCAAGATATTTGATTTCGCTGGTATACTTAACGATGTAGGCTGTGGGGATATAGGTATTCAGATTTTTTTCAAAACTAATGTCAAAACAGAACTGAAATGATTTAATAGGTTCCAAGGTTTGAAGATTTGGTTAGGCTTGTAATTTGGGAATTGGGCTAAAAAAAGCGTTTTCAAAATAGAAATAATTTGAAAACGCTTTTTAAATGAACTTATATCACTTATATGGTGAAAAAAATTAGTTTTCCTGTTTAAAGCAAAGCGGAATAATTTCGCCTTTTGCCAGACAGTATTTTTCAACCAATTCGGGTGCAATTTTATTGGTGTAATCTTCTTCGATAACAATAAAACCAATGCTTCTCAATTTATCAAAATAATCGCGACCATATACACGAACGTGATCGTACTGTCCAAATATTCTGGCGCGTTCCTTTTGATCTGTGATAGAATCGTCTGCAAAAGTAACTTCGCGGGATAAATCCTGTGGAATCTGTAAAACTGCCATTCCGCCTGATTTTAAAACCCTGTATAATTCCTGCATCGCTTTGGTATCGTCCGGAATATGTTCTAAAACGTGATTACATAAAATCACATCATATTCATTGTCTTTGAAAGGTAAATTGCAGATATCTGCTTTTACGTCTGCCAAAGGCGAAAGTAAGTCAGTTGTAGTGTAATCCAGGTTTTTCTGCTTACGGAATCTTTTGTAAAATGCTTGTTCCGGAGCAAAATGCAATACTTTCTTAGGTGCTGTAAAAAAATCAGTCTGATCGTTTAAATACAGCCAAAGCAAACGGTGTCTTTCCAGAGAAAGTGTACTTGGAGAAAGTACATTATTACGCTGTTTTCCGTATCCGTAAGGTAAAAAGGATTTAAAGCTTTTTCCATCAATAGGATCAGTAAATTTGCTTCCTCTTAATGATAAAGCTAAAATTGGGCGCACCACATAACTCAAACGGATTAATAATGGACGAGGGATTGTATTAAGTACTAATTTGAATAGTTTTTTCATTGGGGTTGTTTCGCAGAGTTACACAAAGTTAGCTCAGAGGCTCACAAAGTATTTATAAATCTTTTTATATTATTTTTTAAAATTTTTGAATCAAAATTAATGAGTAATCCTAATGGATAATTTCCGAGTTTCAAATAAGTCAATATTTGTGCAAAATGAACATCTGTAAATGCTTCGACAGTTTTCAACTCAATCACAATTGTATTCTCAATCAGTAAATCAATTCTATATCCATGATCAAGTTTGATATCTTTATAAATTATTGGTAAGATTTTTTCTTTTTCAACGATCAAGCCAGAATTTACAATTTCATAAAATAAACATTCTTGATAAGCTGATTCCAATAAACCCGGACCAAGCTATTTGTGAACTTCAATAGCTAAACCAATAATTTTATATGTAATTGCATCTAATTTATTACGAGATTCATTGTTTTCTTCAAACATTTAAAGGCGTGTAAAATAAATAACTTTGTGAATCTTGGCGTATATCTTTGCGAATCTCTGTGGAATAACTTACAATACTAAAGGCACTCTTCTAAATTCATCTTCTTCATTGCTTTCGATTCCTAAAGCTTTATAGATATAATAGAAAGTCGATAAAATTTCCGGTTTGCCGTCGATTAAAGCAACATCGTGTTCAAAATGCGCACTTGGTTTTCCGTCAGCAGTCAGGATTGTCCAACCATCTTTAAGCTGTTTGATGTTCTTTGTCCCCATGTTAATCATAGGTTCAATGGCAACGACCATTCCTTCAACGAAAAGTTTTCCTCTTCCTTTTTTACCATAATTAGGCATTTCAGGAGCTTCGTGCATTTTTTGACCTAATCCGTGTCCAACCAATTCACGTACAACTCCGTATCCGTGAGACTCCGTATATTTCTGAATAGCATTTCCAACATCTTCAACACGGTTTCCGGCTTTAAATTCCCTGATTCCTACGTAAAGAGATTCTTTGGTTACCTGTAAAAGTTTTTTGGTTTCAGGAGCAACTTCTCCAATCTCAAAACTATAGGCATGATCTCCATGATATCCGTTTTTGAAAGCACCGCAATCAACCGAAATAACATCACCATTCTGCAAAGGCGTATTATTCGGAATTCCGTGAACGACCTGAGCATTCGGACTCATACAAAGCGAATTCGGAAAATCGTACAAACCAAGAAAACTTGGAACGGCACCGTGATCACGAATGAATTCTTCGGCTAACTTGTCAAGATATAGTGTAGTGACTCCTTCTTTAATTTCAGAAGCAATCATTCCTAATGTTTTTGATACGATCAAGGCACTTTCGCGCATTAATTCTATTTCCTCACGGGTTTTTGGGATAATCATATTTTTCAGATTTTCAGTTCGCAAAAGTACAATTTTAAATCTTATTTTTTTAAAGTTGATTTTGAAATTAATTGGAAGGGGAATTTCGATAATTTGATGTGAAAACTTAATACTTTGGTGAATTCTAACATTTTTTTAAAAGAGGATTTCAGAAAAAAGGCATAAATTAGTAGTAAAACCTCTTTAATCATGAAAACTATTACAGATCAGGATATTGATAAAGTACACGCTCTTAGGAAAATGAAGAGAAATGCTTTGGCACTTTTGGGTCTAGCAGTTCTGTTGTTTATAATTGCCATTTATTTTAAAATTCCTATGCTACAGGCTTTTAGCGAAGCAGCAATGGTAGGCGGGATTGCCGATTGGTTTGCAGTGGTAGCCTTATTTCGCCATCCGATGGGAATACCAATCTGGCATACCGCAATTATTCCGACAAAGAAAAACGAAATTGGTGAAAATTTAGGAAGTTTTGTGTCAGAGGAATTTCTGAATCGTGAGAAACTGGAAATTAAGTTAGACGAATTCAATTTTGCGACAAAAGCATCTGACTGGCTTTCGCAGGAAGAAAATGCCAATAAGGTAGCAGATGCTATAGCCTTAAATCTTATTCCGGGTGTTTTAAAAACAATAAAAGATGAAGATATAAAACGATTCATTCAGGTTCAGTTTAAAGAAAAATTAGAAGCGATAAATTTTGGGGACTGGGTGGCATTAGCATTGGAACCGCTGCAAAAGGGCAATGTAAAAGACCAATTATTGACCAATCTTCTTGAAGTGATGAGTGGTGAACTAAGTGATAATAAAGATTTGATTAGAAAGAAAGTAAAACAATCTACACCTTTTTTAAGTTTTGGCCTTGCTGATAAAAGCATTTCGGAAGGTATCTTTAATGGGTTGCAGGAGTTTCTTGATGAAGCCAAAAATCCAGACAGTGCTGTAAGAATAAAAATTGACGAATATATTTCGGATTTCCTTCATAAAGTAAAAAACTCAGAAGAAATGCGAATCAAAATCAATAATGTGATTGTTGGTTTTGCCGGAAAAAAGAAGTCCAGGATTACATCAATGGAATCTGGGATGAAATAAAATTATCAATTACAAATGATTTGGAGAAAGGAGAGGAGTCTTCAATCCGAAAAAATATAGCTGGTCTGATTCAGAACTTTGGAAACGGACTCAAAGAGGATGTGATAATGGTGGATAAAATCAATAATTTTATTAAAAATGATTTGCTTTCTGTTCTTCTGAATAATAAAAAGGTAATAGGAGATTTAATTTCCTCCACTGTGAAAAGTTGGGACGGAAAAGAGGTTTCTGAAAAATTAGAACTTGAAATCGGAAAAGACCTTCAGTATATCCGAATCAACGGAACTTTAGTAGGCGGATTTATCGGTCTTATAATTTATGGCGTGGAATGGATTTACCATTATTTTGTAATGTAAATAAAAGCGAAGAGAGACAAATCCTAAAACTTGTCTCTCTACTATTAAAATAAAATAAGTGGTTTTTTATAATAATGAATGACAAGTCATAGCTTCAGGTTGTGGAACGCCCATTAATTCTAAAATAGTTGGTGCAATATCGCCTAAAACACCATTTTGAATATTTTTTAATTCTTTGTCAACCAGAATAATCGGCACCGGATTTGTTGTGTGTGCTGTATTTGGACTTCCATCTGGGTTAATCATTGTTTCGCAGTTACCGTGATCGGCAATTACAATGGTAGTATAGTTGTTTGCAAGAGCGGCTTCAATAACTTGTTTTGCACAGGCATCAACAGCTTCACAAGCTTTAATTGCGGCTTCCATGATTCCGGTATGTCCAACCATATCACCGTTAGCAAAATTTAAACAAACAAAATCTACTTCCCCTTTGTTTAATTCCGGAACAAGGGCATCAGTTAATTCATAAGCGCTCATTTCTGGCTGTAAATCGTAAGTTGCCACTTTTGGAGAATTTCTTAAAATACGTGATTCTCCTTCAAAAGGTACTTCTCTTCCTCCTGAAAAGAAAAAGGTTACGTGTGGATACTTCTCCGTTTCGGCGATACGAATTTGTTTTTTGCCGGCTTTTTCTAAAACTTCACCAAGCGTTTCAGTAATATTGTCTTTATTGTAAACCACTTTTACGTTTAAATACGTTTCATCGTAATTGGTAAGCGTTACATAATATAAGTTTAATTTGTGCATGTTTTGCTCGTGGAAGTCCTGCTGTGACAATGCTTCAGTAAGTTCACGGCCTCTGTCGGTTCTAAAATTGAAGAATATTACGACATCACCTTCTACAATTGTAGCTAATGGCTTTTCGTTTTCATCAACCATTACGATTGGTTCGATAAACTCATCAGTAATATCTTTTGAATAGCTTTCAAGAATACTTGCGACAGCATTTTTTGAATGAGTTCCTATTGCATTTACAACCAAATCATAAGCTAGTTTTACACGCTCCCAGCGTTTGTCACGATCCATTGCATAATAACGACCAATAATTGAAGCGATTTTTACCGGAGTATCTTTAATATGGTTTTCTAAATCCTGAATGTATTTAGCTCCTGATTTTGGATCAACATCACGTCCGTCTGTAAAGGCGTGAACAAATACATTTTCTAAACCATATTCCTGAGAAGCATCAATAAGTCCGCGTAAATGTGAGGTATGAGAGTGTACGCCTCCATCAGATACTAATCCTAAAAAGTGTACTTTTTTATTGTTTTCTTTAGCATAAGTAAAAGCATCGACTAAAACTTGTTCTTTTGCAAGTGTCTGATGTGCTACTGCTAAATTTATTTTAGCCAGATCCTGGTAAACAATTCTTCCGGCACCAAGATTCATGTGACCTACTTCGCTGTTTCCCATTTGGCCTTCAGGTAAACCTACGTTTAATCCGTCGGTACGAAGCTGAGCGCTAGGGTAATGTTGATAGAGGCTGTTTATGAAAGGAACATTTGCATTGTCTATTGCAGATACTTTAGGGTCAGGAGATTTTCCCCAACCGTCTAAAATCATAAGTATTACTTTTTTGTTCATTGGTTTTTAGTTTTTGGCAAAGATAAACCATTTCTAAAACACGCAAGTAGTGATTGCTACAATTATGTTTTATAAAATGAACAGGATGAAAAAATAATAATTTAGTTGAAGAAGCTTTTATTTTTTAAAATTAATGCATAACTCAATTCGGATTTAAACTGCATTTATGCATAAATGAGTTTTATCCACTGGTGTTTAAATTTCTTTCATTTCTTTAAATTTCTTTGAAAAAACTTTTCTGGAGATATTATTTGATTATAATTGAAGATTTTTTAAAAACAACGTAAATTCCTGCAAAAAACAAGCAAATGTTTAAGTTTCATTAACTTCTATTGCGATTAATTGTTAAAGTTTGAATAAATATCACCTAATTTAGTGATGTCAAGGTTACATAATTATAAATAATTTTTACATTTGCCCTACCTCAAATTATGTATAACCTAAACGAAATCAATGATTTATAAGATTTATCCCGCAATTGTATTTTTGTTTTTGTCATTTGTTACAGATTCTAAAAATGCTGCTGAAACTAAAAATGTAACAGCAATGAGTATCTCAAAAGTTGAAAAACGTTCTGTAATTGATACTAAAATTGAGAATATTTATAACACATTAAATACAAATAGTTTTGTTCTTCCTGAACTAAAAACATTTACTGAAGCCTTAAAAGGGTTTTACTTATTGAAAGAAAAAGGGGTTATCCAAAAAGATATCTTGACTTTAATTGATTTTAGTCTTTCATCAAATCTTAAACGCCTTTGGGTAATTGATTTGTCATCCAATACTATTTTATTTCAATCTCTTGTGGCTCATGGCAGGAATACAGGCGAAGAGTTTGCTTCTGCATTTTCAAATGTAAATTCTTCATTTAAAAGCAGTCTCGGCTTTTATGCTACGGGTGAAATTTATCAGGGTAAACATGGTGCTTCATTGCGATTAGATGGTTTAGAAAGAGGCATAAATGATCAGGCTCGTAAAAGAGGTGTTGTAATGCATGGTGCCGATTATGTTTCTGAATCTTTTATCAGAGCCCATAAAAGGTTAGGCAGAAGCCAGGGTTGTCCTGCTGTTCCTGTTGAATTGACAGACGATATTATTCAGACCATAAAAGGTAAGTCATGTCTGTATATCTACCATCCGTCAAGAAGTTTTGTAATGGAACAAGAGCTAATTTCTTAATTTGGAATATAAGTCTTCATCAAGATCATAGACGTCGTATCTAAAAATTAACTGGTCTTTTTCGGTCCAGGCGGTCCAGTACCATTGGTATAATTTGTATTTCTTGGTAATTCGGATACTAGTTGTCTTTTTACGTGCAATAATAGTGTCTATTTTTTCTTTAGACCAGTTTTTAGAATCGTCTAAAATATGCTGTGCTAATTCTAAGGGATTTTCGACACGCACACAGCCGGAACTTAAAGAACGGTTGCTTCTTTCAAAGTAATTTCTGTGATTGGTGTCGTGCAAATACACGCTATAATTATTAGGGAACATAATTTTTATTAACCCAAGGGAGTTGTAATAACCCGGTTTTTGGATATATCGATAGCTTCTGGGCTTGTTGATGTTCCAGTTTGCAGGGTCGACTTCGTGTCCGGCTCTGTCATAAATCGTGATATTTTTGTTTTTTAAATAATTTCGATTACGCTTCATTGCAGGAACAACGTCTTCTTTTAAAATAGTAGGAGGGACGGTCCAGGTTGGGTTGAAAACAATGCTCTTTAGCGTAGATGTTAAAACCGGTGTTCTTCTTTTACTGGTTCCAACAACAACATTTCTCACAGCTGTCGTATCATTATTTTCTACAACATGTAATTTAAAATCAGGAATATTTACTATAAAGTAATTTTCTGCTAGTTCGTTCGGATACCATCTCCAGCGTTCTAAGTTTGCAATAATTTGATGTCTTCTTTTTTCTTTAGAAAAATTTAGGTGATGGATAGTGCTGGCTCCAATAACCCCGTCAGCAACTAATCCGTGTCGAGCCTGGAATTTTTTTACAGCTTCAAATGTTTTGTTGTCATAGATTCTTGTTAAACTGTCGTTTCCTGACATGTCATTCCAGTAAAGAAGTCTCTTTTTAATGTTTATTAAAGCAATATTAGTGTCATTTGGTTTTATTTTTTCTGCTGATTCAATCAATTTGACATTATCAGAAGGAAAATCATTGACAAGTTTCAAGGCTTTCAGTAATTGTTTGTAAGTTTCAGTTTTTGGCTGAATATTTTCAACCAAACTATCTAAAGTATTACGATTGAAACTTTTTACTAACACAGCATTGATATCTAAATCCTTGTCTTCAAGTGCCCAGTCACGATATAAATACTTAGGATTTAATTTTCCTTCATATAAATGGGTCACATATTTTTCAAAATTATGTGTAAGCAACAGATCATATTCAGCGAGCTGTTTATTATTTAATTTGTCAATTTGTTTTTCATAAACATCCATCTTTTTTACCCGATAATCATTTGGATTCAGTCCTAATTCATCTGATTTTTTCAGTTGTGACAAGATGTAGGTTCTTTTTTTAAGATTTCCCCAAATCGTTTTGTTAGCAGATGACAGATAAAATTGTTTTAATGTTTCACTTTTATATGAATTTATAAGTGCGGTATCAATGTCAATTGTCCTTGCATCTGTAATCACAATGGCAGGTAAGGCTTTTTTTATTTTAGGGGTATCTTTTTGTTCTTTTTTACAGCTTACAACAACAAACAATAATAATAGAAAGTAAAATTTATTCATTTTATATTTTTTTGTACATTAAATAATGTTTTCCAACATCTGGGATTTCAAAAGAATTTCCTTTGACTTTGTATCCCATTTTTTTATAGAAACCAACAGCAGCCACTCTGGCATTAAACCATATTAAATGGAATTCGTTTGAAATACAGTATGCTTCACAATGTTTAAAAAGAGATTCTCCATAACCTTTTTTCTGATGTGCTTGTGCAATAGCCATGCCGCGAATTTGTGCTTGTAAATTTTCTGCAAATATAGGATTGGTTTTGAAGAATAACGAAATTATTCCTATTAAATCTGAATTATCAAATAATCCGAAGTGATGTGTTGTTTGTAAATCATCGCCTTCAAAAATGCAGGTTTCGATGGGTTTTCCTTTTCTGAGGACAGGATGTCGTAAAATAAAAGTTTCCTGAGAGGATATTTCTTTAATTAATGTCATGTTTGGAATAAAAAAACAAAGCTATAACATTTTAATTTTAAATAGATTACTAAAAATAGTGATTTTTAATTTATTTTTTTTCAAAAAAAGCTTGTTTTAAAGCTTACTTATTTTTTATATTTGCACCACAGTAATGCGAAAGTAGCTCAGTTGGTAGAGCTCCAGCCTTCCAAGCTGGTTGTCGCGAGTTCGAGCCTCGTCTTTCGCTCTAATCGAAACTTAGGTTTAGATTTTAAATTTAAATAATTTAGTTTTTTATTTTTTTAAATAATTTAATTATTTATATTTGCACCCTGTTAATGCGAAAGTAGCTCAGTTGGTAGAGCTCCAGCCTTCCAAGCTGGTTGTCGCGAGTTCGAGCCTCGTCTTTCGCTCTTCAAAATCCTCAAACAATTTGTTTGAGGATTTTTTGTTTTATATCCTATTTCAAACCACTCAAATCACTTTCGGGTCCCAATTCTTCCGGAAGCTGATTTTGCCTAAATAATCTAGCTGATAAA
This sequence comes from Flavobacterium gyeonganense, assembly GCF_029625295.1. NCBI lineage: Bacteria > Pseudomonadati > Bacteroidota > Flavobacteriia > Flavobacteriales > Flavobacteriaceae > Flavobacterium > Flavobacterium gyeonganense. The sequence continues at coordinate 2,978,571 of NZ_CP121112.1, forward strand.
TTACCTTTCAGAGTAATTTTTTCTCCTTTTACTTCAAGCCAGCTTCCTTCTCTAAGCCCTAAAACCGGAATTGTATTAAATGCATGATATTCTTGGATGCGTTCTTCCCTGGTTTCTCCCATGTGGGTAGAATTCTCTTCAGGATCTAAATAATGAGGATTCAGATTAAAAGAAATCAAACCTAAAGTTTGAAAACTTGGAGGGTAAACGATAGGCATGTCATTGGTTGTCTGCATCGAAAGTCCGCAAATATTACTTCCAGCACTGGTTCCCAGATATGGCGTTCCGTTTTTGACTGTTTCAGAAAGAAGCTGCATGATATTGTTTTTGTATAATTGCTTAACCAATAAAAAGGTGTTTCCTCCGCCAGTAAATATTCCTTCGGCATTTTTTATAGCTGTTTCTGGGTTTTCAAATTCATGAATTCCTTTTACTGAAATAGCAATAGTTTGAAATACGGCAGCCACTTTTTGCGTGTATTCTTCATGAGATATTCCTCCCGGGCGAGCATAAGGTATGAATAAAATAGTTTTACAGTTTGCAAAATGCGATTGAAGGGTAGGTAATAAATATTCTAAATAACTGCTTCCGTGTAAAGTAGAAGTACTGGCAATAATAATATTTTTCATAAAATTCTAAATGATTTTAGGTTAAAGGTATTAAAAATGAAAATTGCCGCTGTTAAAAAGCTGATTTTAATTAACATATTTTTATAAAGCTGTTAATAGTAATTTGGAACATATTAGGATATTTTTACATTTTTAAGAATAATTCTAATTTTTTTATTTTGATAAGCAAGATTATTTGTTTTTTAGTATTGTTTTTGTTTCAGACTGGCTGGTCTCAGCATGGAGAACGTACTATTTTAAAAGGAAGAATTATTTCAAATACAAATGATCTGGAAGGTGTGTATGTTATTAATGCGCAGACTGAGGCAATGGTAAATACTACTACTGATGGATATTTTTCTATAATGGCTAAAAGTGGGGATACGCTTATTTTTTCATCGATTCAGTTTAAAGAAAACAGAGTTTTATTAACACCAGAAAATTTTTCAGATCTTAATTTTACAGTGAAATTAAATCTTCTGATACATCAGTTGCAGGAAGTGATCATTAAACGCTATGATAATATTAATTCTGTGGCATTAGGTATTGTGCCTTCCGGGCAGAAAAGCTACACGCCGGCCGAGAGAAAATTACAAACCGCTACTGCTTTAAATCCTACTGCTAATGCGGGAACAATGGCTGGTGGTTCAATTTCTGCGGATCCGATATTCAATTTTTTTTCAGGACGTACGGCAATGTTAAAAAAAGAAGTGGCTGTTGAGAAAAAAGAGTTTTTTATACGGCTCCTGGAGAATATGTTTACACTCGATCATTTTGTTGACAGGTTAAAAATACCTGTCGAGTACGTAAAAGGATTTGAATATTATGTTGTCGAAAACGAAAGCTTTACTAAAATCCTTAATTCAAAAAATAAAACCTCTACAGAGTTTTTACTGGGAGAATTAGCAGTTAAATACAAAGAGATAATTGCCTGTGAAGCTAAATAATATACTATATATCATTCTAATTTTTATTGTTCAGGTTTCTTTTGGGCAAACTTCTGGTGCTAAAGAAATCCAGGGTCAGATTCTTGAGCAGTCTACTCCTGTTGATGGTGTAAACATTATTAATAATAATACACAGGTTACAGCGGTTTCAGATGTAAACGGATTGTTTTCTATCGTAGCAAAAGAAGGAGATGTTTTAGTTTTTTCTTCAGTAAATTTAGAACCGTTAAAACGTCGGATTGGTGCTGAAGATTTACAAGAAAAAATACTTCGTATAAAAATGTCAGCAAAAGAAATTGAGTTAAAAGAGGTGATTGTAAATGAGAATGCTAATATTACAGCAGAAAACCTCGGAATTATTCCGCATGGGCAAAAAAAATATACTCCGGCTGAAAGAAAAATTTATACCGCAACATCAACCTCAGTGGATAAAATACTAAATTCTATTTCCGGAAGAACTACCATGCTGAAAAAAGAGGCTAAAATTGAGAAGAAAGAGGTTCTTTTTAGAAAATTAGAATATCTCTTTGAGGAAAATTATTATACAGATAGACTTAAAATTCCGTTACAACATATTAAAGGATTTCAGCTTTATTGCGTGGAAAGTCCTGAATTTGCTGTATCTTTGAATACTAAGAACAAAACAATGAGTATGTTTTTAATAACAGGTCTTGCTCAGGAATATCTAAAAATCATAGAAAATGAAAAATAAATTAGGAATATTTGTAGTCTGTTTATTTTGTCAATTTATAACAGGTCAGACGAATTCAAGGAAACCTTTACATGGTCAGGTAATTAACAGCTCTATCCCAATCGAAACAGGCAATGTAATGAATATAAATGCGAATAAAAGAACATTTATAGGTCCACAAGGATTGTTTGATATTATGGCAAGACCTAAAGATACCTTGTTGTTCACAGGCATGTCTTTCCAGTCTAAAAAAATAGTGCTAACAGAAAAAGACTGTGCAGAAGTGCTTTTTTCAGTGCCTTTGGATTTAGTAAATGTTGAATTAAAAGAAGTTTTGGTCCATAAAGAATTAAAAGTAAAATCCCTGCAAGGCGGTTCTCAGGGCATTGTCGATACGCAGTTTGAAGATGATAGCCAGTCAACTCCTGAAAATAAAGCAATGTATTCTGATCAGACAATTAAATACGGAACTGATTTTGTCCGAATTTTTAAAGATTTGAAAAAGCTGCTTAGTAAAGATAAAGAGGTTCAAGAGGAAGTTATAACTGATATAGCTTTTGTTGCGTATGCGAAAGATAATTTTACTAAGGATTTTTATACCAAAACATTAGGTTTAAAAGAAGATGAGATTGATTTGTTTTTAATGTACTGCTCTAATGACTCTGAATCTAAAAGGCATTTAAAAGAAGATCAAAAATTTGAATTAATGGATTTTATGATCAATAAAAACAAAGACTTCAAAAAAGCTGAGGTAAATAAGAAATGAAAAAGAATGCCATTTATTTCTTAATCGGAATACTATTTTTATCACTTTCTTCTTTTGTATTTCATAAATTCTACATGGGCATTTTTCAGGTGAATTATGTAGCTGAAAAAAATGGTCCAGATTACGTCAAGGATATTTGTGGATGACCTGAATAACGGAATCGAAAAAAAGTACCATAAAAAAACATTTATTGGAACAGAAAAAGAAACCCAGGCAGATCTTGATTTGCTAAAAAGATACCTCTCAGAAAATTTCAGTATTAAAATAAACGGTCAGCCAAAAACAATTGTTTTTTTATCTAAAGAGCTGGAAGCTGATGATGTTTTAGTTTGCTATTCGAAAATTACGGGAGTTGAAAAACTCAAGACATTAGAAATTACAAACACTATTTTAACAGACTGGAATGCTGAACAGCAAAATATTACACATATTTCAGCATTTGGTACTAAAAGAAGTGTTCTTTTTACAGAATCTTCAAGGAAAGAAGTGTTAAAGTATTAATGAACTTAGTAAGATTGTTGTTTTAATTGCTATTTTCACAGCTTCAAAAAATTCCAAAAATATTTATGAAATGAGCATCATTCAGGAGTGGGTTTCAATTACCAATCATGATATGCGAATTACATATGACCAATAAAAATAAATAAATTCTGCACATGAAAAGACTTTCATTACTATTACTTTTTCCTGCTATGTTATTTGCTCAGGAAAAAAATACGACTGTCGCTCCAAAACAACAGGGAAAGTACGATACGAACAAGTTTAGCCAAATGTATGATTTGATGGCTACACCCAATATGTTCCGCACGGCTTCTGGCGCACCAGGTCCTGCTTATTATCAACAACAGGCAGATTACAAGATTGATATCGAATTAGACGATAAAAATTCAAAATTAAACGGATCTGAAACGATTACGTATTCTAATAATTCGCCAGACAGTCTGGAATATTTATGGATCCAGCTGGATCAGAATCAGGCTAAAGCGAATACACAGTCAACTTTGGCAGAAGCAGAAAAAATTAATCAGGTATTTCCATTAGGAAGTTTTTCTGATAAGTATCTGAAGAAAAACCTTGAACGCGGTTTTAATATTGAATATGTGAAGGATTCGAAAGGAAATCCGATGTCTTACACAATCAACGAAACCATGATGCGAATCGACCTTGATAAACCTTTAAAACCAGGAGAAAAGATTTCGTTTGCTATAAAATGGTGGTATAACATTAATAATTATCAAAAAGAAGGAGGACGTTCTGGTTACGAATTCTTTGAGAAAGACGGCAATAAATTATATGTGATCGCCCAATTCTATCCAAGAATGGCAGTATACAATGATGTTGAAGGATGGCAAAATATGCAGTTTTGGGGAAGCGGAGAATTCGCATTGCCATTTGGAAATTTTGATGTGAATATTACAGTTCCTGCAGATCACGTAATTAACGCTACCGGAGAACTGACAAACAGGTCAGAAGTATTTACGGCAGAACAGGTAAAACGTTATGAACAGGCTCAAAAGGCATTTGATAAACCGGTTGTAATTGTTACGCAGGCCGAAGCCGAAGCAGCTGAAAAAGGATTTTCTGAAAAGAAAAAAACATGGAAATTCAGTGCGAAAAACGTAAGGGATTTTGGAATTGCTTCTTCAAGAAAATTCATTTATGATGCAATGGCAGTAAAAATTGGAAACAGAACCGTAATGGCTGAATCAGTTTATCCAAAAGAGGCAAATCCGCTTTGGGGAGAAACTTCCACAATGACTGTGGCGCATACTTTAAAAAGTTATTCTTCGCATACGTTTGATTACCCGTATCCAAAAGCAGTTTCGGTTTCAGCTGAAGATCAGGGTATGGAATATCCAATGATTTGCTGGAATTACGGGCGTCCTGACGAAAATGGTAAAACAAGCAGGGAAGTTAAAAACGGAATGATTGGTGTAATAATTCACGAAGTAGGACACACTTTCTTCCCAATGATTGTAAACTCAGATGAGCGTCAATGGACCTGGATGGATGAAGGCTTAAATTCGTTTCTGGAATATTTAGCAGAACAGGAACTGGATCCAAAATTCCCTTCAAGACGCGGACCGGCCAGGAATATTGTTCCGTACATGAGCGGTGACCAGAAATTTTTGGAGCCAATCATGTCAAACTCTGAAACCATTCATCAATTTGGGAATAATGCTTACGGAAAACCGGCTACAGGACTTAATATCCTGAGAGAAGTGGTGATGGGGAGAGAATTGTTTGATTATGCTTTTAAAACCTATGCCAACAGATGGAAGTTCAAACATCCAACGCCTGAAGATTTCTTCAGAACAATGGAAGATGCATCTGCAGTAGATTTAGACTGGTTTTGGAGAGGATGGTTTTATTCAACAGATTTTGTAGATATTGGTATTAAAGATGTAAAACAATATTATGTTTCTGATACCCCAACTGCAGATATAAAAGAGGTCAAAGTTAGAAAAGGACGCTTCGGTTATGAAAAAGGACCTTTTGTTTATTTAGTTTCTGGTGATAATGCTGAAGTAGATGCCTCAAAGAAAAAAGCTTTAAAAGTAGAAGATTTTAAGCCATTGGCTGATTATGTAAATGAGACTTTTACAACAGAGGAAAAAGCAAATATCAAATCACCTAAATATTTCTACGAAGTAGAATTCAATAAACCGGGCGGAATGATTATGCCTATTCTGGTTGAAATCACCTATGAAGACGGTTCAAAAAACAATTATCAGTATCCGGCACAAATCTGGCGAAAAGGAAATGAGTCAGCCAAGAAAGTATACGCAACTGAAAAACGAATTAAGAGCATTCAGATAGATCCAAAATTACTAACGGCAGACATAGATGTAACTAACAATTCATGGCCAAAAGTAGAGGAAAAATCAAAGTTTGACTAAATATAAAATTAAGAAGGCTCTGTAAAGAGTCTTTTTTTTAAGTAAATTTTAAAACACATGCCTGCAAAATTTAATATCTTTGTGACACAAAAAAATAAAAGTTATGTTTGGTATAGGAGGAGGAGAATTAGTTTTTATAATGTTTATAGTACTAATGCTTTTTGGTTCAGACAAAGTGCCTGAAATTGCCCGTACAATGGGGAAAGCCATGGCGCAGTTAAAAAATGCAACGAACGATATTAAAAACGAGATTCAAAAAGGGGCCGAGGAAAATGGTCTTGATACAAAATCCCTGACCGGTATAACAGGCGATATCAACGCTCATATCAATGATGCGAAAGCTAATTTGCTGGGCGATTCCGGAAGCTTTCTGGGAGATACTGCGACAGAAATTAATAAAGTAAAAGAAGATATCGACTCCATCTCAGGACCTATAAAACGCCAAATGTAATATGCTGGAAAAAATACAGGAAATAGATACCAGGTTACTTGTGTATCTTAACAGTTTAGGTTCTGAAACATTCGATCCACTTTGGCTGATTATTACCAAACAAGTATATTGGACGCCTTTTTTTCTCTTTTTATTTTTTCTTATTTATAAAAAAATAGGCATTAAGCAAACTTTGTATGTCTTGCTTTTTATAGCTGTTTTAATTGCCTTTACAGATCAGACAACGAATCTTTTCAAAAATACTTTTCAGCGTTTACGTCCTTGTAACAATCCTGAAATCAATACCATCATCAGGGTAGTACAATCCCGTAGTTCATATAGTTTTTTCTCTGGGCATGCTGCTAATACTATGGCTGTAGCTACATTTTTATTTTTGGTTCTAAAACGCCATTTCAAATACCTTGGATTCCTGTTTCTATGGCCGTTAATCTTCGCTTATAGCCGTATTTATTTAGGATTGCATTATCCAGGAGATATTCTTACCGGATATTTCTTCGGAGCCCTTTTCGGATTTTTGATGTTCAAAGTATATCAAAATTTAAAACCAAAATATTTTCCGGCATAATTTTCAGGAGCTGTTTCCGGCTGTCCGCTATATCTTTTGCGCCGAACCCCGGCACAAAAGGATGTCGCTTCCATCCGGGCTAGTGCAGTTGTTTTCAAAAGACGTTAATTCTGTAAAACCATTTTTTCACTCCATTCTAATCCTTCAGGAAGTTCCTGTTTACTGAATTCGATATGAATAACCCTTCTTCGTTCGTTGTTTGTAGTTTTATTTGAAGCATGAAAAAGCAAAGGTTTCATGATCATAATACCGCCTTTTTGAACTTCGCAGATAGTTTCTTTTTCTTTTCCGAAATCAAGTTTCTCAATTCTTAGAATTCCTTTAGAATGTGAATTATTAATCACTTTCAAAGCGCCATTATCTTTCGTGGTTTTATCAATATGAATCCTGATGGTAAAATTATTTTCCAGAATTGCAGCAGGAGGCTGAACCGCAAATTGGTTTTGTTTTACAGTCCAGTTTTCAAAATTCTCAACCTCAATTTTTTTATTGACAGAAATAGTCAGATCCTGATGATACGCCACAAACCAATTCGACTTTTCAGGTTTGTCAAAATAAATAGATTTGGTTATAAAATAGTTTTCTCCAAAATTAGTTTTTATAATATCCAGTAATTTCTGGTTGAATATAAAAGGTAAAGTTTCGGGAATTTCGTTATGAAATTGTCTTATTGCAAACAAGTCCTGTGATTTTCTGAAAGTCCTGTTTTCTGGATTGTTTTGCGTTGTGTCATCAATTAAAGAAATGAGTGTGTTAATTTCATTTTCGTTATAAACATTATTAATAATTGCAAAACCTTGAGAATCTATTTGGTCCTTCTGTGTCATTTTTTATTTGTTTTGAATTGCTTCCTGTTTTAGCTGTAGGTAAACAGAATTAGAGAAGCAAAATGCTTTCGCTTAAAATGCTAATTAAATTAGTTTAAAATAGAAACAAGTTAGGTGAGACAAACTTAGAAACTTAGGATCTCAGAACCTTAGGGGCTTAAATTTATAAAACCCTGCTCACTGTCAATCCGTCTCGAATTGGCAATAAAACTGTTTCTACTCTTGGGTCGTTTTTCAAAAGTAAATTGTATTCTAAAAGTATTTTGGTACTTACATCATTTGGATGAACCGGTTCCAAAACTTTCCCGCTCCATAAAACATTATCAGACAAAATGATTCCTCCTTTATTCATTTTCGGAACAATCATTTTCCAGTAATTTATATAGTTTTCTTTATCAGCATCAATAAAAACCAAATCAAATTTTACATCCAGCGTCGGAATAATAGCAACGGCTTCTCCTAAATGCTGGAAAATTTGCGCTCCCCATGGTGATGCATCAAAATATTTACGCTGAAAATCAACAAGTTCTTCTTTGATGTCAATGGTGTGAAGCTGCCCATTTTCCTGTATTCCTTCGCATAAACACAAAGCAGCATAGCCAGTATAAGTCCCGATTTCCAAAATATTTATTGGTCGGATCAATTTAGAGAGCATACTTAAAACGCGCCCCTGGAAATGTCCGCTTAACATTCTCGGCAAGAGGATTTTCTGGTAGGTTTCTTTATTAAGTCTTGCTAATAATTCAGGTTCGTTTTCAGAATGCTGTTCAATATAATCTTCTAAGTCTTGTGAAATAAAATGCATCGTGTAGTGTATTCAGATTTGGCTGTAAAAATACAAAATATAGGCTCACTATCGGGCATAAAAAAACCATCCGAAAATGGATGGTTTCTATTTAAAATTTTGATGAAATTATTTTTTCAGGGCTTCATTTACATCTTTTGCAGTTTTCACTGTTCCGTCTTTTGCTGCTTTTGCCGCAGCTTCTACTTTTTCAGCCCCTTTTTTAGTAGCATCTTTTACATCTTCAATCGTTTCTTTAGTTTTTTCTTTTGCCTCCTCGGTAGCCGCTTTCGCTTTTTCTGCAGCGTTTTCTGCTTTTACAACAGCACTGTCTTTCACTTCTTCAATATCTGTTGTCAATGAATCTACTTTGTTTCCAAGTGTTAATTCATCTTCAGGTTTATTTGCTTTTTTGTCTTCACAAGACTGAACACCGAATGACAATAAAGCGATAACTGCTAAACTTAAAATTTGTTTTTTCATGATTAATTAATTTTTTAAAATTGATAAAATATAAAGGTTATAAAGCTGAAAAAATAAAAGTACAAATTTTTAAATTAAGCGCTCTTTGTAAGATTATTTTCCGTTTGAGTGCAAGACAATTCTTGTGCCAAAATTTATTTTTTTGGATTGATACTGAAATTTTTTCAGAAAAAAATATTGATGAATAGAATTCAATTTTAAAGTACAGAAAATCAGAACGAAGCCGAAGCTCTTTTGAATAAAAAGCTTTCGACTCCGTTCATTTTAAAGTAGTAAATTAAGTTTTACTCAGATAAGGGCTATTTAATTACTAAAACATTTTCACTTTGGGTGTAATCATTTAAAGTGATGTTGAAAAGAATAGTCAGGTCTTTTCCGGTTCTTACGACTCCAAGTGCTGCTGTTGGAGGAGATATTCCAAAATCAGCAAAAGTGATTTGGTTAGAACCTCTCAAAATAAAATTTCCATTAGCGCCTGTTACGCTAACCTGAGTTTTGTACTCTTTGCTGACGCCAGAAATCGTATATACTCCGGTTAGGTTCCATACAGTTTCATTTATTTTATCAGCAGATTTTAAAACATATTTAATGTTTTTGTATGTTTTTGTATCTAAAGCTTCGTAAGCCACATCGTCCATACTTGATTTGCCACTTTTAAGGCTTTCTGCTGGCAAAATTACTGTCAGGCTGTTTATGTCAGTCAGTTTGGAATCTTTAACTGTTAAATTAGCTGTGCCAGTTCCATCTGTTGATTTCATTACCCAATCGTGAATAGTAGAAGTTCCGGCAACTTCAAATTTAGATTTTGTACTAACTGTATAATTTTTTTGAGCATTGGTGTAAAAAGTAATTCCTAAACAGATAACTGTTAAAAAAATAGATTTGAGAGTTTTCATTTTTTATTGATTTATTCGTTAGTCATTTAATTAAGAACTGATTTTTCTGATGCTCTGATGAAATCTTGTATCAAAAAATTATCCCCTTAATTCTTATTCAAATGTATTGTGAATACATAGCAGATTAAATGATAAAAATCATAGTCAGAATTGTTTTAAAGAACGATATAATATGACCTCGGAATGTTTATAAATCAAATCAGAATGACGAAACCAGTTGTGTTTTGCATTTAAATGCTTGTGTGTATTGTGATTATAATATTAGAATTTCTTTTACGTTTTTTAGAATACTTATTTGGTTACAGAAGTGAGATTGTCCTAAAATAACCTTAAAAAATGGAGCTTTTAAGGAAGAATGACTCTAAAAAACATCAAAAAACAACAAAAGTGATTAAATTTGCACCATGCAAATTGAAAAAAAGACATAAGAGCCTTATCAAAAGATCAGTTACGTGAGTTTTTTGTTGCAAATAACGACAAGGCATTTCGTGGAAATCAGGTTTACGAATGGTTGTGGAGTAAAGGGGCACATAGCTTTGATGACATGACCAATGTGGCAAAACCTACCAGGGCAATGCTTGAAAATAACTTTGTAATCAATCATATTAAGGTTGATACCATGCAGCGCAGCAGTGACGGTACTGTAAAGAATGCTGTTCGGCTGCATGACGGCCTTGTAGTCGAATCGGTTTTGATTCCTACTGAAACCAGAACAACAGCATGTGTGTCCAGTCAGGTAGGCTGCAGTCTGGATTGTAATTTTTGTGCCACTTCGAGATTAAAGCGTATGCGAAATCTGGAACCGGGTGAAATTTACGATCAGGTACTGGCAATTGATAAAGAAAGCCGTTTGTATCATAATCATCCACTTTCGAATATCGTTTTCATGGGGATGGGAGAGCCTTTGATGAATTATAACAATGTCATTAAAGCAATCGACATGATTACTTCTCCGGAAGGTTTAGGAATGTCACCAAAAAGGATCATGGTTTCCACTTCCGGAATTCCTAAAATGATCAAAAAAATGGCAGACGATGATGTTAAATTCAAATTAGCGGTTTCCCTTCACTCTGCAATTGATGAAGTTCGTGCACGAATTATGCCTTTCAGTCAAAATTTTCCATTAAAAGATTTGCGTGAAGCCTTAGAATACTGGTACAGGAAAACCAAAAGCAAAATCTCATACGAATATGTAGTCTGGAAAGGAATCAATGACGACAAAGTCTCAGTAGATGCTTTGGTTAAGTTTTGTAAGTATGTTCCCTGTAAAGTAAATTTAATAGAATACAATCCAATTGATGATGGCGAGTTTCAGCAGGCTTCAGAAGAATCCATTATGGCGTATATAAAAGCATTGGAAAATATTGGAGTAGTAGTAAAAGTACGTCGAAGCCGCGGAAAAGATATTGATGCTGCCTGCGGACAATTGGCCAATAAAGAAGCATAGATAAAATCCTAAAAATATAAAAGCATTAAAGACAAGATTTATACTTGTTTTTAATGCTTTTCTTTTGGGCAAAAAAGGTTTTTTTATCTATTTATGAAATTACATCGTCTTTGATGATGTTTATATGAGTACGAGGTTGCTGTTTGAATAATCAGCAATGGGATTTACGTCATTTTTTCTAATACAAAATGTTTCTTTAAACGAAATGGTCGTATTTGTGTATGTTCTGCACTATAAATTTTGTATCCATAATAAATAATTTAAGTTTCTTTTTAATAATAGGCTTCAAATTAGGTATTAGAATCAGATGTTTTTTGGTGATCTTTTAGAATTAGCACATAAAAAAATGTTATACTAACCTAAATAAACAACGTTTTTTTATTTAAAATAGTATATTTGAAAGCGAAATGAATATTACTTCTCAAATAAAACAGCCTATTTTTAGTGAAATGGAACTTTTCGAAAAAAAGTTCCATGAATCCATGACTTCAAAGGTTGCATTGTTAAATCGTATTACCTATTATATTGTAAACCGAAAAGGAAAGCAAATGCGTCCAATGTTTGTTTTTCTTACTGCAAAAATGGTTTCAGGCGGTACTGTAAATGAGAGAACGTATCGTGGAGCTTCTGTAATTGAGCTGATTCATACCGCAACTTTAGTACATGATGATGTGGTTGATGACAGTAATCGTCGACGTGGATTTTTCTCTATCAACGCACTCTGGAAAAATAAGATTGCAGTTTTGGTCGGTGACTATTTACTTTCAAAAGGACTGTTGTTATCAATTGATAATGGTGATTTTGATCTTTTGAAAATTATTTCTGTCGCTGTCCGCGAAATGAGCGAAGGAGAATTGCTTCAAATCGAAAAAGCACGCCGACTCGATATTACAGAAGAGGTTTACTACGAAATTATCCGAAAAAAAACGGCTACTCTTATAGCTGCCTGTTGTGCGCTTGGTGCCAGATCAGTAATCGAAGAGGATGATATACAGGTCGAAAACATGCGTAAATTCGGAGAGCTTATCGGAATGGCTTTTCAAATCAAAGACGATTTATTTGATTACAGCGAAGAAGCCATCGGAAAACCAACCGGAATCGATATTAAAGAGCAAAAAATGACTTTGCCTTTAATTCATGTTTTAAATACCTGCTCCCCGCAGGAAAAAAAGTGGCTGATCAACTCCATCAAAAACCACAACAAAGACAAAAAACGCGTTAAAGAAGTAATTGCCTTTGTAAAAAACAACAATGGTCTGGCTTACGCCGAAAACAAAATGGTCCAGTTTCAGCAGGAAGCGCTTTCTCTTTTAGAAAATTACACGGATTCTGAATTCAAAGATGCACTTACCTTGATGGTGAATTACGTTATTGAAAGAAAGAAATAATTTCCTTAATTAAATAATTATAAAATTTATCAATTAGATAATTGATTTTATTTCGTTGTAAATCAGCGTGTGAAGTTTTAATTATTGGAATTTTGAATTTTTTTTTGAATTTTTTTCTACTACATACAACCATTTTAAAACTTATCTCGTCTATGCTAATAGAAGTCTGTTAGTAAAACAAAATCTGAACGCTTATTAATGAAAATTATTCAGTTACATCAGGAAGAAGCTAAAATCATAAAGCTGGCTGTCGAAAACAACCGACAGGCACAGCAGCAGATTTATAGTAAGTATTCTTCAAGAATGCTAAGCGTGTGCCGTCAATATATAAAAGACAATCAGCTGGCAGAAGATGTAATGATAACGGCTTTCATGAAAGTGTTTACAAATCTGAAAAATTTTGAGCATAAAGGAAGTTTTGAAGGCTGGATCCGCCGAATTATGGTAAATGAATGCATTTCATATTTAAGAGTTCAGAAAAAAGTAAAATTTGCCGAAGATGAATTTTTTACTGAGGAAAGTTTTAATGAAATCGACAGTCAGTTTACAGTAGAACAGATTCAATTTTTAATAGATGCTTTGCCCGATGGCTATAAGATGGTTTTCAATTTATATGCGATTGAAGGCTACAAGCACAATGAAATTGCAAAGATGTTAGGAATTAATGAAGGAACATCAAAATCGCAATTATCGCACGCAAGGAAAATGCTGCAAACACAAATTACTATTTTAAAAAAACAAGAAAATGGAACCGAATAATTTTGAAAAGGATTTCCGTGATAAACTCAATCAGCGCAAAATCGAACCGAGTGAAAAAGCATGGGATCGATTAGATGCAATGCTGAGTATTGCTGAAGAAAAAAAACAGCCTCAAAAGAAAAATAAATGGCTGATAGCAGCGAGTGTTGCAGGCTTTTTATTTGTTGGTACGTTCTTTTTTAATAACCGGAAAAATCCAGTAGAGAGTTTAAAAAATACTGTTGTAATTGAGGAAAGTGCAAAGAAAGATACCGTAGCAAAACCGGTTTTAAAAGTAACAAATACAGTTAAAACAGAATTTGCAATTTCACAAAAAGAATCAATTCAAAACTCAAATAAAAAACAACATAAACTTAATCAAGAACCTAATACAAACCTTAAAAATGAAAACAATCAACTAGCGGAGTCTTCAGTCATCATCAAAAACAATCACGAAAAACAATCAATAAACAATCAGGTTTCAGTTGTCGAAAATTCAAAAAAAGAAACTGTAGATCAATTATTAAACTCAGCTGAAAAAACAATTGTTGCAGAGAGTTCATCGAAGAAAAAATCAAAAGTAAAAATCAATGCTGATGATTTACTAAATCAGGTAGATGACGAACTGGAACTTTCGTTTAGAGAAAGGGTAATCACAGCAGTAAATAAAAATTACCAAACGGTAAAAGTAGCTGTAGCGAATAGAAATCAACAGGAATAAAAACAGCATTTTTTGATTTTATTAAATAGCATATGCAGCGTTAACACATTAATAATTAGAATAAAAATCATCAATCATCAATCAAATTTTAAAAAAAAATCAATCATGAAAAATTTTACCATTTACCTCGTTATTTTAGTTTTTTTATTTGTCAGTAAAGTGCTGGGACAAGAAACTTTTGAATCCAGAGCGAAAAAAATTGCCAATAAAATTGAAAAAATAACTAAGGAAGAAAAAGAGACTTTAAAAGTGGAAGTTGAAGCTGTAAATGTACAGTTGTCTGAAGGAAAAATTACGAGAGAACAAGCCGATAAGCGAAAAAAGGAACTTGCAGAAGCCAGAGCCGTAATTATTGAAGAAAAAGTAAGTCTTGCTCAAAATGAACTGAATGATTTGGTGCAGCAGAAAGTAGACGGAAAAATCAAAGAAGGGGATTCGATCAAAAAACATAAATTAGTTATTCATTGGAATGATAAAGACTGGAGTCAGAAGCATAAGTCGGATAAAGATTCTATTCGTGGTGAAAAAAGAACCACTTCACAATTCGTATTTGCTTTAGGATTAAACAATACAATGATAGATGGAGATCTTCAGGATTCAAAATATAAATTTACAGGCTCTCATTTTTATGAGTGGGGTTTGACTTACAACAGCAGATTACTTAAAAATAACAACTTATTGCATGCTAAATACGGACTTTCAATAATGTATAATAATATTAGGCCAGCACATAATCGCAGTTTTGTTGTAGATGGTGACCAGACAGATTTAGTGACAAATCCAATACACTTAAAAGAATCTCGTTTTAGAAATGTGTATTTAGTAGCACCAGTTCATTTAGAATTTGACTTTTCGAAAGAAGGGCAGAATGGTGACAAAAAGTATTTTAGAACGCACAAAGGATTTAGAATGGGATTTGGAGGTTATGCAGGGATAAATGTAAAATCGAAACAGATTTTAAAGTTTGAAGATAATGACTATAAAACAACACAAAAAACAAAAGGCGATTTTAATGTCAATAATTTCATTTACGGACTGAGTACTTACATAGGTTATAAAGAAACAAGTTTGTATTTAAAATATGATCTGAATCCTCTATTTCAGGATAATCTAATAAAAGAAAATAATATTTCTTTAGGAATTAGATTTGATTTGAATTAAGAATAAGTTTTGAATTTAGTTAATTGAAAGTACTTCGAATGAGGTACTTTTTTTTATTTTAAACCATCAAATTTCAAGATTGATTTGTGTATTTTTACAGGCTTTAAAAATTTAAAAAATAGTTCACGTTTTGATATCACAAAGTACAATTGATGCTGTTTTCGAAACTGCTCGCGTAGAGGAGGTTATTGGTGATTTTGTCAATTTAAAGCGTGCAGGAAGTAATTTCAAAGGATTGAGTCCTTTCTCAGATGAACGCTCTCCTTCATTCATGGTTTCGCCTGCAAAAGGAATCTGGAAGGATTTTAGTTCAGGCAAAGGCGGTAATTCTGTTGCTTTTTTAATGGAGCACTCTCATTTTACGTACCCCGAAGCCATTCGTTATTTAGCCAGAAAATACAATATTGAAATTGAGGAAACAGAACAATCTGAAGCAGAAAAAGCCATAACGGATGTTCGCGAAAGTATGTATCTGGTTTCGGAATTCGCAGCAAAATATTTTCATGATACGCTTTTAAATTCTGAAGAAGGAAAAGCAATTGGCTTGTCTTACTTCAAAGAAAGAGGGTTTACCAATGAAACCATCAAAAAATTTAATTTAGGATATTCGCCTGAAACCTGGGATGCTTTAACCAAAGAAGCATTAGGAAAAGGTTATAAATTAGAATTTTTAGAAAGTACCGGTTTAACAATTGCAAGAGAAGACCGCCCGTTTGATCGCTTTAAAGGTCGTGTAATGTTCCCCATTCAAAGTATGTCGGGTCGTGTTTTAGGTTTTGGTGGACGTATTTTGACTAACGATAAAAAAGCAGCAAAATATCTTAATTCTCCAGAAAGCGATATTTACCATAAGAGTAAAGTACTTTACGGAATTTTTCAGGCCAAACAGTCAATTGCCAAACAAAATAATTGTTATCTGGTTGAAGGTTATACAGATGTGATTCAGTTTAACCAGGCAGGAATAGAGAATGTAGTTGCTTCTTCAGGAACTGCCTTAACTCCGGATCAGATTCGTTTAGTTAATCGTCTGACCCGTAATATTACTGTGCTTTTTGATGGCGACGCTGCAGGACTTCGCGCTTCGATCCGTGGAATCGATTTGATACTTGAAGAAGGTATGAATGTAAGGGTTTGTGCTTTCCCTGACGGCGAAGATCCAGATAGTTTTGCCCGAAAAAATTCTTATGAAGATCTGGTTGCTTATTTAGAAAATAATAGCAAAGATTTTATACAATTCAAAGCTTCAATTTTGATGAACGAAGCCAAGAATGATCCGATAAAAAAAGCAGATTTGATTCGGGACATGGTAACAAGTATTTCTAAAATACCAGACCGTATTCAGCGTGAGGTATATATTCAGGAATGTGCCCGAATAATGGATATTTCTGAGCAGGTTTTGGTTAGTACTTTGGCGCAGCTGATTCAAAAAGATATTACAGAGGCTAATAAAAAACAAAAACAGGAACAAAAACCTTTTCAGGTTTATAAAAATCAAAACCCAAATACGGGATATTCTGGCGGAGATCCGGAAGATCCAAGAAATGGTCCGCCAGAGGATTATTATCCAGGAGAGTCAGGATATCCTGCACAGCAACAAGCTGATAAGGTTGATATTTTATATCGTTTAGAACGAAAGGTAATTGAAATTCTATTGCTTTATGGCGATAAAACAGAAGAATTTGAAGATGTTCTTCTGAAAAATAATGAAGAGGGAGAGGTTGTAATGGTTACAGAAAAGAAGGAATACAAAGTTTTTCAACGGATTTATTTGAGTCTGCAGGAAGATGAAGTTGAGCTTTCTAATACTTTATTCCGTGATATTTTTAAAGATTTAATTGATTTTTATCTTCAAAATGAGAAATTTAGCCTGGAACAATATTTAATGCGTTTGCAGCCAGAATTCGCTCAGGAAGTTACAGATATTTTAATGGAAGATGAAAGGTTAACGCTGCACAATTGGGAAGGACAGAATATTTTCACCAAAGCGAAACACGAAACGATAGCGCAATACGTTACAGAAACAGTAATGTCTATGCGCTGGTTTTTAGTTGGGAAAATTATTGAAGAATTAAAAAGCTCTATAAAACCTGATAATTCAGATAATACAGAGCTTTTGTCAATGGTAATGGATTACTCCGGTTTAGTTAATTCGTTTTCAAAAAAACTAGGAAGGGTAATGTCCAGATATCATTAAATAATTTCTAAAGTTTTAGCTTTATTAACTAAGTCAACTAAATTAGTTACATTCAATTTAGTCAATAGTCTTAGTTTATAAGTACTAATTGTTTTTTCGTTCAGGTTTAAAATTTTAGAAATTTCATTGTTTTTCTTACCGTCACTTAGGTAACGTAGAACTTCGATTTCACGGTTAGAAAGTTTTCTGTACAAACGTTCGCTTTTGCTTTGTTTAGCAATAAGTGCCATGTTTTTACGAACAGTCTCGTTAATAATAACTTTTCCTTCGTGTACCTTAATAATTGAAACACCTAATGTTTCAAGTTTTTCTGTTTTGTGCACGTACCCGGAAACACCTGCTTTGATTGCGTTAGGAGCATACATTTGCTCAGCCAGATCACTGAAAATAACAATTTTCGTTTTTGGAAAATTTTTCAGAATCGACTTTACTTCAAAGATGCTTGAAAGACCTTCTAATTCCAGATCGAGAATTAAGATGTCAATCTCCTTCGTTTGAAGAATGTCTCTTACCATTGAAAAATTACCTACGTTGGCGACAATTGAAATTTGGTCATGGTCTTTAAAATACGACTTAACGCCAAAGTGAGTCACAGGGTGGTTGTCTGCTAGACATACTTTAATCATAATTTTACCTTTTTAGAATTGTTCATTGTTTTTGGAGCTGTAAAATTAATAAATAAATTCTGTAGTTTATAACAGACAAATGTTAAAAATATTATTTTAACGTTTTTGGTATCTCACAAACTGGTATTGCCTCCATTTTATGTTTGTTGCTGGTGTTTAAACGTTTATAAATTTCAAATACAATTTTTTCACGTCCTTTTAACTCAGCTCCTGTATTTCCTGCTTCTTCGGCAAGCATGGCCCATTCGAGTTCATCATAACTGGCTCCTAACTGATCTTCATCAGTTCTGTTGTCACCAAACAATCCATCTGTAGGTGCAGCTGTTAAAATTGAATTTGGAATTCTTAAAAATTCCCCTAAAGCATATACATCTGATTTCATTAAATCTGCAATCGGACTCAAATCGACTCCCCCGTCTCCGTATTTTGTATAAAAACCAACACCAAAATCTTCTACTTTGTTTCCTGTTCCGGCAACTAAGAGTCCGTGAATCCCTGCCAGGTAATATAAAGAAGTCATACGCAAACGGGCGCGGGTATTCGCAAGAGAGAGATTTAGTTTTGCTTCATCGTCAGATTTTGGAACTGCTTTTTTAAATGCTTCAAATGTAGCTGTTAAATCAGTAGTGGTACTGGAGACATTTGAAAAACGCTTCTTTAATTGTTCAATATGTTCTCTTCCTCTTGAAACCTGGTTTTCTGCCTGATGAATAGGCATTTCAACACATAAAACCTTTAACCCTGTCTGGGCACATAAAGTAGAGGTAACAGCAGAGTCAACTCCGCCGGAAATTCCAATTACAAAACCATTAACTTTTGCGTTATTAGCATAATTTTTCAGCCACTCTACAATGTGGGTATTTACTTTTTCTGTTTGAATAGTGCTTTTTTTAGCCATAATAATTCAGGTTTTAAAATGTAGGGATGTATATTTGCACAAATATTTTTAAGTATATTTTTACTTAAGATAAGTAACACAAATCTAATTAAAATAAAATGAAAATATATCGCTTTGTAGTGGTTCTGTCATTGTTTTTTTTGTCGTGTGATCAAAAAAATAAAGTAGAAAAAGCTGTTGAAGAAATTCCGGTTGATATTAAGGTAGAACGTTTTGATAAAGTTTTTTTTGAAAGTAAACCTGAAGATTTACCAAAAGTAAAAAAGCATTTTCCTTTCTTTTTTCCTCCGGGGAACGATGATAATGTTTGGTTGAGTAAAATGCAGGAACCAATCTGGAGGGAGGTTTATACAGAAGTTCAAAAAAATACTCAAATTTTGAACCTGTTCGCCAGGAGTTCAATGCGCTTTTTCAACATTTGAAATATTATTTTCCAAAAACCAAAACACCTAAAGTTATTACAGTAATAGGCGAGATGGATTATAATGCTAAAGCTATTTATGCAGATAGTCTGGTTATTGTTGCTTTAGAATTGTATTTGGGTAAGGATCATAAATTTTATCAGTTTCCAAACTATCTGAAGCAAAACTTTGAAGAAAAGCAAATTATGCCGGATGTAGTTTCAAGTTTTACTTATAGAAATATTCCACCATATGAAGATAAAAATCTGGTTTCCCAAATGATTTTTGAAGGCAAGCAGTTGTATGCGAAGGATTTGCTTTTGCCTGAATATACTGATGCTGAAAAAATAGGTTATACCCCCGAACAGATAAAATGGTGCGAAGAAAACGAGGCCTACATGTGGCGCTACTTTATAGAAAAAGAAATGTTGTACAGTGTAGATACTAAGCTTACAACACGCTTTATTGCTCCGGCTCCTTTTTCTAAATTTTATCTGGAAATTGATAACGATTCCCCAGGAAAAGTGGGTGCCTGGATTGGCTGGCAAATAGTTCGTTCGTATATGAAAAATAATACTGTAACTTTGCCTGAATTATTAAAAATAAATGCAAAAGAAATTTTCGAGAACTCAAAATACAAACCTAAGAAATAATGTCAGATACAATAAAATCAGAAATTAAGTTTAATATAGAATTAGATGAAAACCGTGTGCCGGAAAAATTATCTTGGACCGCTAACGATGGAGGTGTAGAAGATGAAGAAGCAAAAGCAATTATGCTTTCTATCTGGGACAGCAAAGCCAAAGAAAGCATGCGAATTGACTTATGGACGAAAGATATGCCGGTAGATGAAATGAAAATTTTCTTTCATCAGACATTAGTTGCCATGTCAGATACTTTTAAGCGAGCTACAAATGACGAAAAAATGGCAGACACAATGAAAGATTTCTGTGATTATTTTGCGGAAAAATTAGAACTAACCAGATAGGCAGCAGTCAAATTTCAGGAAATAAAAAAATCTCAAATCATATTGTAAGTCATGATTTGAGATTTTTTTCTCCTGGTAGGTTGGTAGGCGATTTACAGGTTTGATAGAAATCTTTTTAATGTCATTTATGATTTTCCTGTAACATCCCATTATCACTACTGATGTCGGATAGTTTGTAATACTAAGTTCTTCTTCTAAACATCCTCCCGACGCTCGTGAATAAATTATTTCGCCTCGGTTAAGATCGTATACTTCTAAAATAACTTCTGCGTAAGTCATTTGTTTTTTATAGTAAAAATGATTTTGAAATTCAAAATTACTAAAGTCGTTTTTCGCATTTTTACATTTAATATTAACATAATAATCGGCATCAGCTGCTTTTTTGAGATCCAAAATTGCTGCTTTATCTAATTTCAATGGTACTTGTTTTGTAGCGAAGTATTTTCGTTCGTCCATTGAATATTTTACTCTTCTTCCTAAATATTTAGAAAAATCGGCCATTACAGCACGAGTTAGTTTTGTTTTAGTATTTTGATCGACTTCTATATCGCCAATAAGCCAGGTACCTTTAGAAAAATCCAGTGTATTGACCTTGTCTGTACTGTGTAAAAAGTAGTGAGTGACATTGCAGGAAGATAAAAATAATAGAAGTAAATAGTAAAGGGTTTTCTTCATAAAAGAATCAAGTTAATTTGGGTCAAATATAATTTAAAAAAGATAATGCTTTACGATTGAGTTTAAAATAAAAAAATCAGATTCAAATAATTGCAATAAAAAAAAATCTCAAACCCTATAATTTAATCGGAATTTGAGATTTTATATTTAGTCATCTTCTTTTTTAAAATTTAAAACCTGGAGTTGTTTTTAAAAACTTCCTGATTTACTTCGTCAATATAAGAAAGCAGTTCCTCTTTTCCAATTGATTCTGTAGAGGATGTTACAAAATACTGTGGCATTTCCGCCCAGTTGTTTGCGAACATTTGTTTTTTGTAAGCAGCAATATGAGAGTCAATTTTTACTTTACTGATTTTATCGGCTTTTGTAAAAATAATACAAAATGGGATCTCGCTTTCACCCATGTAAGACATAAATTCAATGTCAATATTCTGAGCCTCGTGACGTATGTCGATTAATACAAAAGCACAAACTAATTGTTCTCTGGTTTCAAAATAATCGGTTATGAATTGTTGAAAAACAGATTTTGTTTTTTTTGAAACTTTAGCGTATCCGTATCCTGGCAAATCGACCAAAAACCAATTATTGTTGATTTTAAAATGATTTATTAGCTGCGTTTTTCCAGGCCGTCCAGAAGTCTTTGCCAGATTTTTATGATTGGTAAGCATGTTAATCAAAGATGACTTGCCTACGTTCGATCTCCCTATAAATGCATATTCAGGTAAAAAATCCTGAGGACATTTTCCAACTTCGGAATTGCTGACGATGAATTCGGCACTATTGATTTTCATGATTTTTATTTTAGCCTTTTATGAATAAAAAGTTTATTAGATGCTATAAATTCTTTTTAGTGAGCCATTCTTCCAGAATTTCATTAAATTCCTGAGGATGCTCCATCATTGCTGCATGTCCACATTTGTCTATCCAGTATAAGGATGAATTTGGCAATAATTTATCAAATTCTTCAGCAACATTTGGAGGTGTAACAGTATCGTTTTTACCCCAGATGATACAGGTTTCAACTGTCATTTTTGGTAAATCTTTTGCCATATTATGACGAATCGCACTCTTTGCAATTGTTAATGTCTTTATCAATTTAATGCGGTCATTTGCGGTTGCATATACTTCATCAATAAGTTCAGGAGTTGCAATTTTTGGATCGTAAAATACATCTTCTGCTTTCTTTTTAATGTATTCATAGTCACCTCTTCTTGGGTAACTGTCTCCCATGGCGCTTTCATAAAGTCCTGAACTTCCTGTTATTACGAGTCCTGCTACTTTTTCAGGATATAATTTTGTGTGGTAAAGGGCTATATGTCCTCCTAATGAATTTCCTAGCAAAATGACCTTCTCAAAACCCTTAAAAGTGATGAAATCTTTAACGTATTTAGCGAAGCTTTTTACATTGGTTTTTAAAATGCTTTGGGTGTATATTGGCAAATCAGGAATAACAACTTTGTATCCTTTCGATGGGAAATATTGTGCTACACCATCAAAGTTACTAAGTCCTCCCATTAATCCGTGTAAAATTACGATAGGGGTTCCTTCTCCAGCTTCAAAATAGCTGTATTTGCCTTCTTTTTTGTAGTGTTTATCCATTTAATTTAATGCCAATTTCAATTTCGACAAATATAGGGTTTAATAAATTAAAATGAATTTTTGCTGCTGTTTTTTAACTACATAATTTTTGTCGAATTTATAAAGTGCTTAAATGTCAGTTTTTTTTAATGATTTTAAGAAGATTGTAGAATGTTAAGGAATTGGGATAAAAAACATTTTTTTAAGAAAAATACCTCTTATTTTTTTGAATTAATTAGAGATATTATTAATTCAGTAATAATTGATTAAAGTATTGATAATCTATTGATTAAGGTAATTAGGAAAGAAGTGGGTAAACTTATTAACAAAGTGGGATATTGTGGTAAAATGTGGTAAAATTTTTTATATTTTTGCTGTATAACATGTTAAGGAGTTTTTTTGAACACAATTGTAGGGACATATGAGTGTAAAGTCGATGCTAAAGGGAGGTTAATGATACCTGCGCCTTTAAAAAAGCAATTGGCTTCCTCTCTTCAGGATGGTTTTGTCCTGAAGCGCTCCGTTTTTCAACCGTGTTTAGAATTGTATCCAATGGATGAGTGGAACTTGATGATGCAAAAAATTAATAAGCTGAATCGTTTTGTAAAAAAAAACAATGATTTTATCCGAAGATTTACTGCCGGAGTTAAAATAGTAGAGATTGATGCATTGGGCAGATTGTTGGTTCCGAAAGATTTGGTTTCTTTTTCAAATATTTCAAAAGATGTCGTTTTTTCATCAGCAGTTAATATTGTAGAGATTTGGGATAAGGATTTATATGAAAAATCAATAAGCGGCGAAGATATGGATTTTGCAGATTTAGCCGAAGAAGTAATGGGAAATATTAATGACGACGACAATGGAATATCATAATCCGGTTTTGCTTCATCCAACGGTTGATGGTTTAAATATTAAGCCTGACGGAATATATGTAGATGTTACGTTTGGCGGCGGCGGTCATTCAAAAGAAATTTTAAGAAGATTAGGTCCGAATGGAAAATTGTTTGCTTTTGATCAGGATGAAGACGCATTGGCAAATGCCTTGCCGGACGAAAGGTTTACCTTAATTAATGAGAATTTCAGATTTATAAAAAGATTTCTTCGTTTTCACGGAGTAAGAAGCGTAGATGGAATTTTGGCAGATTTGGGCGTTTCATCTCATCAGTTTGATGTTCCTGAAAGAGGTTTTTCGACACGATTTGATGCCGGACTCGATATGCGAATGAGTCAGAAAAATGATTTAAATGCTTACAGAGTTGTAAATGAATATGATGATGCAAATTTGAGAAGAGTATTTCTTGATTATGGAGAGTTGAAAAATGCTCCTGCCTTGTCAAGAACTATTATTGAGGCAAGAGAGCATAGTCCAATTAGAACGACTGACGAATTAAAAGATGTTCTGGCGAAATATTTGCCTGAAAGACTTCGGAATAAAATATTAGCTCAGATTTATCAGGCTATACGCATTGAAGTAAATCAGGAAATGGATGTTTTGAAAGAATTTATTGAACAGTCGCTTGAAATCTTGAAACCAGGAGGAAGGTTTTCTGTAATCTCGTATCATTCATTAGAAGACAGGCTTGTAAAAAGATTCATTAAAAACGGAATGTTTGAGGGAGAGCCAGAACGCGATTTTTATGGTAATTTTTCAGTTCCATTTAAAACCATTGGAAAATTAATTGTTCCTGATGAGGCCGAAATTAAACAGAATAACAGGGCAAGAAGTGCAAAATTAAGAATAGCAGAAAAGATATAATATATAGGTAGAATGAAAAGTGGTGTGTTTAACATATTAAAAGCAAGGTTTCTGATACATGATGATGCTGTGAAAAACTGGCGATTCATTGTTTTTATCATTCTGCTTGCCATAATAATGATAGCAAATACACAACGATATGAGCAAAAAGTATTTGAAATTGCAAAATTAAGTAATGAAGTTAAAGAATTAAGATCTGAATTTGTAGATCGGCGTTCAGAATTGATGAAGTTAAAAATGGAGTCAACAATATCGAATAAAATGCTTGAAAAGCAAATTTATCCATCTACTGTTCCTCCTGTAAAAATAGAAGTTAAAAGAGAAGAAGAAAAAGTTTCTTTCAAAGAATATGGCAGTAGAAGATAGACATATATCCTACAGAATTTACCTTGTAGCAGTTTTCATCTTTTTGATGGCAATTGCTATTGTTGTTAAATTGACCAATATTCAGTGGGTTGAGGGGGATTATTATAGAAAATTGGCAAAACAGCGCACAGTTAGGAATTTTGTAATTCCGGCGAATAAAGGAAATATTTATTCAGCAGATGGAAGTTTACTGGCTACATCAATACCTAATTACGAAATACGGTTTGATTCAAGAGCGCCCAAAGAAGAAAATTTTGAGAAATATATTAAACCTCTTTCAGATTCTTTGTCTTCTATTCTTGGAAGACCGAGTGGTTATTATCAGAATGAATTAAGAAAAGCAAGGGCAAATAAAAATCGTTATTATTTAATTGCCAGAAACCTTAGTTATACTGAATATGTTAGGATTAAAGGTTTTCCATTGTTTAATTTGGGAGCTTTTAAAGGAGGGATAATTGTTGAACAGGAAACTGTCAGAAAGCACCCGATTGGTAAAATTGCAGAAAGAACAATAGGTTATGACAGAATTGATCCGGCTACTGGTGTTGAAGTAGGAAAAGGAATTGAATGGGCATTCAAAAGTTATCTGAACGGAAAAGATGGTAAGATTTTGAAGCAGAAAATTGCTAAAGGGCAGTGGAAACCAATTCGGGATGTGAACGAGGTTGATCCAATTGATGGTTATGATGTGATTTCGACTATTGATGTTTTTATTCAGGATATTGCACATCATGCACTTTTGAAGCAATTAGAAGATTACGAGGCTGATCACGGTTGTGTAGTAGTTATGGAAACCCAAACCGGACATGTAAAAGCTATTTCTAATTTAGGAAGATCGGAAGACGGATCTTATTATGAAACTACTAATTATGCTGTAGCAGAATCTCATGAGCCGGGATCGACTTTTAAATTGGTTGATTTAATGGCTATTTTAGAAGATAAAGTGGCAGATACAAGTACGGTTTATGATAGTCATGGGGGAGTGGTGAAATATTACGGACGTAGTGTTCGTGATTCGCACACAGGCGGATACGGAAAAATTTCATTAGCACGCGGATTTGAACTTTCTTCAAATACAGTGATGGTTCAGGCGGTTTATGATAATTACAAAAGCAATCCGTCAAAGTTTGTAAATCATATTAAAAATTTTGGTTTGGATAAAACTTTAGGCCTGCATTTTAAAGGAGAAGGAAGGCCTATTATTCCACATCCGGGAGATAAAAGCTGGTCAGGGATTTCGCTTCCGTGGATGGCTTTTGGATATGAAGTTTCGGTTACACCAATGCAGACATTAGCTTTTTATAATTCTGTTGCTAATAATGGCATTATGGTAAGGCCACAATTTGTATCAGAAATTAAAGAATGGAATAAAACGATTAAAAAGTTTGATGTAGAAGTAATAAATCCAAGAGTGTGTTCGCCAGAGACCATTAAAAAACTAAAAGCAGTTTTACTTAATGTGGTTAAAAAAGGAACAGGTTCTAAGTTGTATTCAAAAGATTTTTCAATGGCTGGAAAAACTGGAACGGCACAGATGAATTATGGAGGAAAAGAAGGTAAGTCAGCATTGTATTATGCGTCTTCTTTTGTTGGATATTTTCCGGCAGATCATCCCAAGTATTCATGTATTGTAGTGGTTCATAAGCCTAATACATCTAAAAATAATTATTACGGAGCAGATGTTGCAGGGCCGGTTTTTAAACGAATTGCCCAAAAAATATTTACTGATGCGCCCTCAACAAATAAAATTAAGTATTTAGACTCTAAAATTGCAAAACAGGAATACAGTTATGACAAGTTTAATGTCGAATCTAATAAAAAATCAAAACTGATTCCGAATTTAAAAGGTATGCCGGGTATGGATGCAGTTGCTCTCCTTGAAAACTTAGGCTTAAAGGTAAGAGTAAACGGAGTGGGAAAAGTAAAGAATCAATCGATTCAGGCTGGTCAGAATATTAATAAAAACACAATTATAGTATTAGAATTATCGTGAAAATACTAAAAGACATATTATATAAAGTAGCTATTGAGTCTGTAACAGGTTCAACAGACATAGCTATTCATAAAATAGATTTTGATTCAAGAAAAATTGAAGAAAATGACGTTTTTATAGCTATCCGCGGAACACTTTCTGATGGTCACGATTATATTGAAAAAGCAATTCAGTTAGGGGCGACAGCAATTATCTGTGATACATTGCCGGGAAATATTGAAAAAGGAGTTACATACATACAGGTAAAAGATACCAATACGGCTCTTGCTTTTATGGCGGCTAATTATTTTGATAATCCTTCCGGAAAATTAAAACTGGTTGGAGTAACCGGTACCAATGGAAAAACAACCATTGCGTCTTTGTTATTTCAATTGTTTCAAAAAGCAGGTTTTAAAGTTGGTCTGTTATCAACAGTTAAAATCATGGTTGATGAAACAGAATATAAGGCAACGCATACAACTCCGGATTCAATTACAATTAATCATTATCTAAACGAAATGATTGAAGCTGGTGTAACACACTGTTTTATGGAAGTGAGTTCTCATGGAATTCATCAAAAAAGAACAGAGGCATTGCATTTTGTTGGTGGAATTTTTACAAATCTTTCACACGATCATTTAGATTATCATCCAACATTTGCTGAATACAGAGACGTAAAAAAAACGTTTTTTGATTCATTGCCTAAAACAGCTTTCGCTTTATCAAATATTGATGATAAAAACGGAACTGTGATGCTCCAGAATACCGTGGCAAGAAAGCTTACATATGCTTTAAAAACGTATGCAGATTTTAAAGCACAGATTTTAGAAAGCCAGTTGTCAGGATTATTGTTGAAAATAAATGATAATGAAGTTTGGGTAAAGTTAATAGGTACTTTTAATGCCTATAATATATTGGCTATTTATGGAACTGCGATTGAATTGGGTCTGGATAGCTTAGAAGCGTTACGTTTGTTGTCTGATTTAGAGAGTGTTTCAGGTCGTTTTCAATATATTGTTTCAGCGGGTAATGTGACAGCAATTGTTGATTATGCCCACACACCTGATGCTTTGGAAAATGTTTTAAAAACAATTGATGATATCCGGACTAAAAATGAACAACTGATTACAGTTGTAGGCTGTGGCGGAAACAGAGACAAGGTGAAAAGACCTATTATGGCAAAAATTGCTTCAGATTTAAGTGATAAAGCAATTTTAACATCAGATAATCCAAGAAACGAAGATCCTGAAGTGATTTTAGATGAAATGGAACAAGGTGTAGATGCTCATAATTACAAAAAGATATTGAGAATTACGGATAGAAAACAAGCCATAAAAACAGCTTGTCAATTGGCTCAGCCTAATGATATTATCCTAATTGCAGGTAAAGGACATGAAACCTATCAGGAAATAAATGGTGTACGTCATCATTTTGATGATATGGAAACAGTAAAAGAAATTTTAGAACAGCTAAATAAATAACAAAATTAAAATTTAAATCCCGTAACCTTGAGGCAAAGCCCAATGTAACGTTTGAATTTGGGATTTTAAAATGAAATTTAATTCGAATTGGAATTTAAAAAATAGAAAATATGCTATACTATTTATTTGAATATTTTGACAAAACACTTGATGTGCCTGGAACAGGGGTTTTCCAGTACATTACTTTCAGATCGGCTTTAGCATTTATGCTTTCACTGCTTTTGTCAACTATTTATGGTAAAAGAGTGATCAATTTTTTACGCCGCCAACAGGTTGGAGAAACAGTGCGTGAATTGGGTCTTGCAGGTCAAAACGAAAAAGCAGGTACACCTACAATGGGAGGTTTGATTATTATTTTCGCAACCTTGATTCCGGTTTTGCTGTTTGCTCGTCTGCATAACATTTATATTGTATTGCTTATTGTAACTACCTTATGGATGGGAACTATTGGTTTTGTTGACGATTATATCAAAATATTCAAAAAAGATAAGCAAGGGCTGAAAGGAATTTTTAAAGTTATTGGTCAGGTTGGTCTTGGTATTATTGTAGGAGCGGTTTTATATTTTAATCCTGCTGTTACAGTAAGAACAGATACAGGAAAAACAGATGTTTTTAGAACAGCAGCAAATACAACCGTTGTACTTCCTGCGCCTGTTGAAGAAAAATCTACAGCAACAACAATCCCTTTTGTAAAAAACAACGAATTTGACTATGCTGAAGTTTTATCGTTTATGGGAGACGGATACGAAAAATGGGCTTGGTTAGTGTTTATTCCGGTTGTAATTTTCATTATTACGGCAGTTTCAAACGGAGCCAATTTAACGGATGGAATTGATGGCCTCGCTGCCGGAACCTCTGCAATTTCTGTACTCGCCCTCGGGATATTTACATTCGTTTCAGGTAATATCATTTTTTCTAATTATCTGAATATAATGTATATACCCAATTCAGGAGAAATGACCGTTTTTATATCTGCATTTGTTGGGGCTTTAATTGGTTTTCTCTGGTACAATTCATTTCCTGCATCAGTATTTATGGGAGATACAGGAAGTTTAACAATTGGGGGGATCATTGCAGTTTTAGCCATTGCAGTCCGTAAAGAAATATTAATTGTTTTATTCTGCGGAATTTTCCTTGCCGAAAGTGCTTCAGTAATTATACAGGTAACTTATTTTAAATACACCAAAAAGCGTTTCGGAGAAGGCCGAAGAATATTCCTGATGTCACCCCTGCATCATCATTATCAGAAAAAGGGATACCATGAAAGTAAAATAGTAACCCGTTTCTGGATTGTTGCTGTAATGTTAGCCATATTATCAATCGTTACTTTAAAACTAAGATAGATGAGATTGGTTGTTTTAGGAGGAGGAGAAAGTGGCGTTGGAACTGCGATCCTCGGTAAGAAAAAAGGATACGAGGTTTTTGTGTCTGATTTTGGAAAGATTAAAGAGAGTTATAAAGAAGTTCTTATCATTAATAAAATTGCCTGGGAAGAAGAACAGCATACTGAAGATTTAATTCTGAATGCAGATGTGGTAATGAAAAGCCCGGGAATTCCGGATAAATCCCCGATAGTAAAAAAGCTTATTGCTGGAGGGGTTAAGGTGATTTCTGAAATTGAGTTTGCGAAACCTTTTACTGAAGCTCTCACTATTGGAATTACCGGTAGTAATGGTAAAACAACAACAACAATGCTCACCCATCATTTATTAAAATCGGCAGGTTTGAATGTAGGTTTAGGAGGTAATATCGGGAAGAGTTTCGCCTGGCAGGTAGCCGAAAATAAATTTGATGCATACGTTCTTGAATTAAGCAGTTTTCAGTTAGACGGAATAATAGATTACAAACCTGATATCGCCATCATAACCAATATTAGTCCGGATCATTTAGACAGGTACGAATATAAATATGAGAATTATATCAATTCAAAGTTCCGGATAACAATGAACCAGACCGAAACTGATTATCTGATTTACGATGCAGATGATGAAGCAAGTACAGAATGGTTAAAGAATAATAAAACAAAAGCAAAATTAATTCCTTTTTCATTGACTAAATCATTCGATGAAGGGGCTTCTATAAATAACAACAAAATGGAAATAAAGATTAACCAGGAAGAGTTTACAATGGAAACAGAATACATTGCGTTAGAAGGAAAACATAATATGAAAAATGCAATGGCAGCAAGCTCTGTAGCAAAATTGATGCAAATTAGAAATGCAACAATTCGCGAAAGTTTATCAAATTTTCAAGGTGTTGAACATCGTTTAGAAAAAGTATTAAAAATCCAGAATGTACAGTATATCAATGATTCTAAAGCAACAAATGTAAACGCCACTTTTTTTGCCTTAGATAGTATGAATGTTCCAACTGTTTGGATTGTAGGAGGAGTTGATAAAGGGAATGATTACAACGAATTGATGTCATTGGTACGCGAAAAAGTAAAAGCAATTATCTGCCTGGGAATCGATAATCGTAAAATTATAGAATCCTTTGGAAATGTTGTGGACATAATGGTGGAAGTGAATAATATGAATGATGCTGTAAAAACGGCACAAAGATTAACAGAAAAAGGTGATGCTGTTTTGCTATCTCCGGCTTGTGCTAGTTTCGACTTATTTGAAAACTACGAAGACAGAGGAAAACAATTTAAGCAAGCGGTACATAACTTGTAATATAGTTTAAAGTTTAAGGTTTCACATTATGCAGAAACTTGAAATCTGAAACAAGAAAAACCTGAAACAAAAGAATTATGAAAGAGCTGGTAAACAAATTAAAAGGGGACAGGGTAATATGGTCATTCGTGGCTTTATTAGCACTGTTTTCGTTTATGCCTGTTTTTAGTGCGAGTAGTAATCTGGCTTATATCGGGCACGGTACAGGAAATACACTGGGTTATTTGATTAAACATTTGGCTCATATTTGCATTGGATTTTTAATTATTTACTGGGTGCATAAAGTGCCATATCATTATTTCAGGGCTATATCAAAAATAGCATTGCCTGTTGTTTGGTTTTTACTCGTTTATACATTGCTAAAGGGAACTGTAATCGCGGGAGCTAATGCAAGTCGTTGGATTCAGGTTCCTTTTATTGGAATCACATTTCAAACGTCAACTTTAGCATCTATCGTTCTTTTTATTTTTGTAGCACGTTATTTATCTAAAACTAAAGAAGAAAATGAACCTTTTCAGGTTTCATTAGTACAGCTTTGGATTCCGGTCTTTATTACTCTGGCACTTATTTTACCAGCAAACTTCTCTACAACAGCGTTGATTTTTTGTATGGTAATAATGCTAACTTTTATTGGGAAATATCCATTAAAATATATTGGTTTTATTATTGGTTCTGGTATTGCAATGCTGATGTTTTTTTTATTAGTAGCAAAAGCATTTCCGGATTCAAGATTTTTTAGCAGAGTTGGAACTTGGGGAAGCCGTATTGAAAACTTCACCACAGACAAACCTGACGAAGATGATTATCAGATTGAAAAGGCAAAAATAGCTATTGCATCAGGAAGATTGGGTGGTTTGGGTCCAGGTAAAAGTGTGCAGAAAAACTTTTTACCACAATCATCTTCTGATTTTATTTATGCAATTGTAGTAGAAGAATATGGATTGGTAGGAGGAGTTTCTATCCTGCTTTTATATTTATTATTGCTGTTTAGATTTGTAATTGCATCACATAAAGCAAATACACTTTTTGGGAAATTGGTTGTAGTTGGACTCGGTTTTCCAATGATATTTCAGGCAATGATTAATATGGCTGTTGCAGTTGAATTATTGCCGGTAACAGGACAAACCCTTCCGCTTATAAGTAGCGGAGGTAGTTCAATCTGGATGACTTGTTTTTCTTTGGGAATCATTATTAGTGTAACTAAGAAAGAAGAAGAAATCGCTGAAGAGAAAGAAGAGAAAGAAAGAAGAAAAGAAGCGCTTCAAAGATTAATTGATAAAGAATTGGCAGAAGAAGATTTACCTGCGGATGAAATATATGAAGAAGAAGAAATGTATTCAATTCTGGATAATTCTAAAAATCCGATGAATGCAGTATTGAACAAATAAAATTAGAAAAGAATAGTTTAAAAACTATAACTTTTAAAAATATGACAAAGTATAAATTCATACTAAGTGGCGGTGGAACAGGAGGACATATTTATCCTGCAATTGCCATTGCAAACGAATTAAAATTACAATTTCCTGATGCTGAATTCCTTTTTGTAGGTGCCAAAGATAAAATGGAAATGCAAAAAGTGCCTCAGGCTGGTTATGAGATAAAAGGGCTTTGGATTGCTGGTTTACAGCGAAAACTGACTTTGCAAAACCTGATGTTTCCATTAAAGTTAGCATCAAGTTTGTTAGAGTCAAAAAGAATTATCAGGCAATTTAAGCCTAATGTAGTTATTGGTACAGGCGGTTTTGCAAGCGGACCTTTATTGCAGGCAGCAGGCTCGGCCCGAATACCTACAGTAATTCAGGAACAAAATTCATTTCCTGGGATAACAAATAAGCTGCTGAGCAAAAAAGCAAATGCAATTTGTGTGGCTTATGAGAATTTAGAACGCTTTTTTCCAAAAGAAAAAATTGTTTTAACAGGAAATCCCGTTCGTCAGGATTTGATTGATATTGATACAAAACGTAATGAGGCTATTGCTTTTTATGGTTTAGATCCAAATAAAAAAACGCTGTTGGTTTTAGGTGGAAGTTTAGGTGCCAGAAGAGTTAATCAGCTAATCGAAAAAGAACTGGATAATTTTCTTTTGCAAAATGTACAGGTAATTTGGCAATGCGGAAAATTATATTTTGAGGATTATAAAAAATACAATCAGCAGGATGTAAAAGTAGTTGATTTCATTGAAAGAATGGATTTTGTTTACGCTGCTGCAGATGTGATTATTTCCCGGGCAGGGGCATCATCAGTTTCAGAATTATGCATTGTTGGAAAGCCGGTAATTTTTATACCGTCGCCAAATGTAGCAGAAGATCATCAGACCAAAAATGCTCAGGCAATAGTAGATGCAAAAGGCGCAATCTTATTGAGGGAATCAGAATTAGACAGTCAGTTTAGTATTGTTTTTGAAGCACTTTTAAAGGATGAGGGAAAACAAAATCAATTAAGCGGTAATATTAAAAAACTCGCCAGACCCAATGCTACAAAAGTAATTGTAGATGAAATTAAAAAATTGTTATAATATAACTTTTTAATGTAATTATAGAACAAAACAAAAAAATCATAACGTTATTTTTAAGCGTTTTGAGTTGTTAAATAATAAAAAATATAAAGGCTTAATTACTAGTTTTTTATAAACGTAAAATAGCTCAAAATAAAAATCAAATGAATTTAAATCAAATACAAAACGTTTATTTTATTGGTATCGGAGGAATCGGAATGAGTGCCCTGGCCCGTTATTTTAAATATATCGGGAAAAAAGTTTCGGGTTATGATAAAACTCCTTCAATGCTTACAAATGAATTGATTGAAAGTGGTATTGATATTCATTTTGAAGATAATATTAGTTTGATTCCATCTGATTATTATGTAGAAAATACGCTGGTGATTTTTACACCGGCAGTTCCTATGACGCATTCAGAGTGGAATTACTTTATTGAAAGACAGTATCAGGTTAAAAAACGTGCAGAAGTTTTAGGTATTATTACTAAAGGAACGTATAGTTTTGCAGTAGCAGGAACACACGGAAAAACGACTACTTCTAGTATCTTGGGGCATATCTTGTATGAAAGTGGGGCAGATGTTACGGCATTTGTGGGCGGAATTGTTGAGAATTATAATTCAAATCTAATTGGCAACGGAAAAACAGTAACAGTTGTCGAAGCAGATGAATTTGACAGATCATTTTTACATCTACACCCCAATATTGCCTGCATAACATCTATGGATGCAGATCATTTGGATATTTACGGCACCAGTGATGCTATAGAAGCTTCTTTTGTAGAATTCGCCTCCAAAGTTGAAGATAAAAATAATCTCTTTATTACTAAAGAATTGCCCTTAGATGGAGTTCAGTGTGCGATTAATGAAGAAGCTGTTTACAAGGCCTTTAATGTTAGGATAGAAGATGGTAGTTACGTTTTTGATGTGAAAACACCATCAGAAATTATAAAGGATTTACGTTTTGGACTGCCAGGGAAGCATAATTTGATGAATGCATTGATGGCTATCGCAATGTCAAAAACTTTTGGAACATCAACAGATGCAATTGTAAAAGCGCTGGCTTCTTTTAACGGAATCAGAAGACGTTTTTCATATCAGATCAAATCTGAAAATTTAGTTTATATAGATGATTATGCGCATCATCCAACAGAAATAAATGCTGTACATCAGGCGGTTAGGGAGCTGTATCCAGATCGAAAAGTGCTGGCGGTTTTTCAGCCGCATTTATTCAGCAGGACGAAAGATTTTGTTGATGGATTTGCAGAAAGTTTGTCGCAGTTTGACGAAGTCTTTTTAATGGATATATATCCGGCAAGAGAGCTTCCGATGGAAGGAGTGACTTCTCAATGGCTGTTGGATAAAATGACTAATTCGAATAAAAAAATTGTTGCAAAAGAAGATTTACTGGCAGAAATTAAAGCGAATGATGCACCAATAATTGTAACAATCGGAGCTGGTGATATTGGAGAGATGGTACCATCAATTAAAGCAATTTTAAATGAAAATATTTAATTGGACAAATATAAGATTAGTATTCATTTTAGGGCTTGTTGTCTTTCTATATTCGTTTGCCCAGCACCGAAACGGAGACAGAAAACTGACGAAATCGGAGGTTATTTTTGTAGGAGAGAACAAGCTTTTTGTGAAGCCTGAAACGGTTAATAAATTGTTGATAGAAAATAAAAGAGACGCTTCCAGTATCCGAAAAGATGAGTTAGATTTGAATAAAATAGAGAAAAGCATCGATACACAAGAGATGGTTGAGAAATCAGATGTTTTTGTAAGTATTGATGGAGTTCTTAAAGCGCGGGTAAAACAGAGAACACCAATAGCAAGAATTTATGATGGTGGAACCTCTTTCTATATTGACTATGAAGGAAATAAAATGCCTTTGTCAGACAATTTTACGGCGCGTGTTCCTCTTGTTTCGGGAACAATAAATAAAAAAAATAACGAAGATTTAGCTGCCCTATTTCGCACAATTTATGACGATGCGTTTTTGAAAAAAAACATCATTGCAATAGAAATTATGCCTAATGGTAGCTTAAAAATGTTTAATAGAAATTATAATTACTTCATTGATTTTGGAAGAACAATGAATGTGGATCAAAAATTCAGGAATTATAAAGCTTTTTTTCAAAAGGCTGTTTTAGATAGTTCGTTATATAAATATAATAAAATTGATCTGAGGTTTACGGAACAAGTAGTTTGCACAAAATAATAGAAAATGGAAAAAGATAACATTGCAGTAGGTCTAGATATTGGAACAACCAAGATAGTTGCCATGATAGGCAAGAAAAATGAATATGGGAAATTAGAAATCCTGGGCATTGGTAAATCCAAAAGTCTGGGTGTTGCGAGAGGCGTTGTAAATAACATCACCCAAACTATTCAATCGATTCAGCAAGCTATTCTTGAAGCCGAAACTAATTCAGGTTACAAAATAAAAGATGTTGTTGTGGGTATCGCCGGACAGCACATCAGAAGTATTCAGCATACCGATTACATAAGCCGTAATAATCCGGAAGAAGTAATTGGCGAAAAAGATATTCAGCTTTTAATCGATCAGGTTAATAAACTGGCTATGCTTCCGGGAGAAGAAATTATTCATGTTTTACCCCAGGAATTTAAAATCGACGGGCAGTCTGAAATAAAGGAACCAATAGGAATGTACGGTGGAAGACTGGAATCTAGTTTTCACGTAGTAGTGGGGCAGGCATCATCAATCCGAAATGTTGGCAGATGTATTCAGAGTTCAGGAATTGAATTATCAGGATTAACATTAGAACCGTTAGCTTCTGCAGACGCTGTTTTAAGTCAGGAAGAAAAAGAAGCTGGTGTTGCGCTTATCGATATCGGTGGGGGAACAACAGATTTAGCTATTTTTAAAGATGGAATCATTCGTCATACTGCTGTAATTCCTTTTGGAGGGAATGTAATTACAGAAGATATCAAGGAGGGATGTTCTATTATTGAAAAGCAGGCTGAGCTTTTAAAAATAAAATTCGGATCTGCCTGGCCGGGAGAAAATAAAGATAACGAAATTGTTTCTATTCCGGGATTAAGAGGAAGAGAACCCAAAGAGATTTCACTTAAAAATCTGTCCAAAATTATTCACGCTCGTGTGGTAGAAATAATCGAACAGGTTTTTGCTGAAATTAAAGCTTACGGACATGAAGATCCGCGTAAAAAATTAATTGCTGGAATTGTTCTTACTGGTGGCGGCGCACAGTTAAAACACATTAAGCAGTTGGTAGAATATATTACAGGTATGGATACCAGAATTGGATATCCAAACGAGCATTTAGCTGGTAACTCCAGCGAGGAAATTTCAAGTCCATTATTTGCAACTGCAGTTGGATTGGTTATGAACAGTATTGAGAATAGTACCCAAAGTGCTGTTAGAATGGAGATTGTAAATGAGCAGCCAAAAGTTGTTTATAGAAATGTTCCTCCGGTTACCCAACAGCGATACGAAGTAGAAGAAAACTACGTTGAAAGAGTAGAAACTATTCAGGAGCCAAGAGAAGTTGTGACTAGTGGCAAGGTTGAAGCAGAATCTACAGAAACTAAAATAAGAAGATCGTTTTTTGATCGATATGTTGATAAAATCAAAGATTTTTTAGACAACGCTGAATAAAAAAAGAATAAGAGAAAAGGAATTACTATTGGCCCCAAGTCAAGAGTAAAAAATGTATTAAATAAGAATTTCAAAACCAAAAAGATGATGAGCAACTCAGAATTTGGAAGCATTTCATTTGATTTACCAAAAAACCAATCAAATGTCATCAAAGTAATAGGCGTAGGAGGGGGCGGAAGTAACGCAATTAATCACATGTTCCAGCAAGGAATAAAAGGTGTAGATTTTATCGTTTGTAATACTGATTCGCAAGCATTACAAAATAGTTCTGTTCCAAACAAAATTCAATTAGGGGTGAATTTGACAGAAGGTCTTGGAGCGGGAGCTAATCCTGATGTAGGACAACAGTCTGCTATTGAAAGTATTGCTGA
Organism: Flavobacterium gyeonganense; assembly: GCF_029625295.1. Taxonomy (NCBI): domain Bacteria; kingdom Pseudomonadati; phylum Bacteroidota; class Flavobacteriia; order Flavobacteriales; family Flavobacteriaceae; genus Flavobacterium; species Flavobacterium gyeonganense. Next base: position 3,016,061 of record NZ_CP121112.1, read on the forward strand.
TATCGAAAAAATGTTGGATCGTAATACCAAAATGGTATTTATTACCGCTGGTATGGGGGGTGGAACAGGTACGGGGGCTGCTCCGGTAATTGCGCAATTGGCAAAAGAGAGAGAAATTTTAACAGTTGGTATTGTAACAATTCCTTTTCAGTTTGAAGGTAAAGTGCGTCAGGAGCAAGCACTTTTAGGAATCGAAAAGCTGCGTAAACAAGTAGACTCGTTAATTGTAATCAATAATAATAAATTAAGGGAAGTATACGGAAATCTTGGTTTTAAAGCCGGATTCTCGAAAGCTGATGAAGTATTGGCAACGGCCTCAAGAGGTATTGCTGAAGTAATTACGCATCACTATACTCAAAATATCGATTTACGTGATGCTAAAACTGTTTTGTCAAATAGTGGAACAGCTATCATGGGATCTTCTGTAGCTACTGGCGAAAACAGGGCTAAAGAAGCTATTGTTTCAGCATTGGATTCTCCATTATTAAATGACAACAAAATCACAGGAGCCAAAAACGTATTGTTGCTTATCGTTTCTGGATCAGACGAAATTACGCTGGATGAAATTGGAGAAATCAATGATCATATTCAGGCAGAAGCAGGTTATAATGCCAATATTATCATGGGGGTTGGTGAAGACGAATCTCTGGGTGAAGCTATTGCTGTAACTATTATCGCAACTGGTTTTGATGTTGAACAACAAAACGAGATTGTAAATACTGAACCTAAAAAAATCATTCATACACTAGAAGATGAGCAAAGAAGTGTTCATAATCTAACAAACAGACCGCTTGCTTCTTTTGATTTAAATGCTGAAACGCCTATTGCAAAACCAGAGCAGAAAGTTGTTTTTGATTTGATGGAAGATACAAATGCTCCGGTAATACCTACTCCAATAACTCCAGTTAATGTTGCTCCAACTATGAATCAGGAAGAGTTAGTGGTAATGTCAGAGTTTATCAAAAATCTTGATGTAACTTTTGAAATTGTTTCGCCAATTACAGATATAGATTTTACAATTTCAACCCCGGAGGTAAAGACTTTTGAGGAAACACAAGCCCCGCAAAGAATTTTCGAGAAGCAGGAACAAACTACATTTTCATTTGATTTACCTCTTTTCAGAGCTGAACCAGAAGTAAAGAAAGAACCAGTTATAGAGGATAATAAAATTTTATTCGAACTGACAAATGAAACCCGTAACATAAAAGTTAATGAACCAGTTTCTTTTGTACCGGTTACAGAACTTTCTGAAAATGGAATTATAAAGTATTCGTTAGAAGAATATATGGAGGTGGAGAACGATTTAATCGCATCAAAACCGGTTGAAAAAGTGATAGAAGATATAATTCCTGAAGAATTAAATATCACATTGAAACCAAAAACTGAATTTGCCAGCGAACCTGATTTTTCATCAGCTTCAAATGTTTCTCCAATGGAATTGACAATTGAGGAAACGTTACGTCTAAGAGCTGAGGAGAGAAGAAGAAAACTAAAGGAATTCAATTATAAATTTCATAACAATGTTTCCAGAATTGATGAACTTGAAAAAGAACCGGCATATAAAAGATTAGGAATCGATTTGTCGAATTCACAATCAAATAACACCAATTCAAGAATTTCAGTTGGTACAGACAGTAATAATGATTTGCAATTACGTTCAAATAATTCGTTTTTGCACGACAACGTAGATTAGTTTTAAAAATCTAAATATTTGGATAGCCCGAAAATTGGATTTAATTTTCGGGTTATTTTTTTTATCTTCGCACAGAATTTAAAATTTGATTTTTTTAAATAGACATTCAGGCGTCTGTTATTGTTACAAACGAAGTCAAAATAATCCAATTAATATAGCAATGATAAGCAGCTTGCTTATTTAAATAAAATATAAGATGAGTTTACAAGCACAAATCATGGATGAGATTAAAACCGCCATGAAAGCAAAAGATACGGTAGCTTTAGAAGCTTTAAGGGCAGTTAAGTCGGAATTATTATTAGCCTCAACATCATCAGGTTCTAAAGAAGAATTAACTGAGGATGAAGAGATAAAACTACTTCAGCGATTGGTAAAAACGCGTAAAGAGAGTGCCAGAATTTTTACTGAACAAAACCGTCCCGATTTAGCTGAACCTGAATTGGCTCAGGTTGCAGTAATTGAAAAGTTTTTGCCTGCTCAGTTAAGTGAAGAAGAAATAGAAGCTGTGATAGCAAAAATTATTGCTGAAACAGGAGCTTCAGGAATTGCTTCAATGGGTAAAGTAATGGGATTAGCATCTGCTCAACTGGGTGGAACTGCTGAAGGCAAAACCATTTCTACGATTGTTAAAAAATTACTTTCGTAATAATAAAAAATAAATATCTCAGATTCTCAATTCCAATCTCTAAAATGGATTTTGAATTTGATTATTTAATATTGATCGCGTAGTTCAACTGGATAGAATATCAGATTTCGGCTCTGAGGGTTGGGGGTTCGAACCCCTCCGCGATCACTTTGAAAGGACAGAGGAGAGAAATTTTTCTTCTTTGTCTTTTTTTTAGGAGCTGTTTCCAGCCATCCGCTATATCTTTCCCTGCCTAAAAAAGTCAGGCAAAGGATGCCGCTTCTGTCTGGGCTACTGTGTTGGATCTTGATAAAGTATTATTCCTCAAAAACTTTCTCTGTATCAACCGGATTGTTTTCCTGATATATTTTTTTGCCAATTATACCTTTGTCACCCAATGCACGTCCTTTAATTAGCCAGGCAATACCAAAAGCAAAAAGAGAAAGAGATTCAAAAATCAAAGTTGAATAGGTAGAAAGTTCCAGGATTTCTGAAACCGGTACCATAATTACAAATGCAATAATCGAATAACCACAGAATCTGTAGATGTTATTTTCGTTTAAAATACTTTTAGGACTTCGGGTTTCATTAAGTTGCCCAACGGTAAAAACGTTGATAGCCAATAAAGCCATTATTAGGAATAGTATAGCAGCACAACCATAATGAAGCCAGCCAAGATATTTTTCTGGGTATGGAATTAAAGTATAAATTTTATTAGCAAAATCATTTGGGTTTGTAGGGAATAACGCCACACCCGCAGCCATAATTCCGGCAATATTAGTTAGTAAGTTATCGTTTTTCCAGATAGATGTATTTCCAGAACCTCTGTAACAAATTAAAAATAATCCAACTGCAAATAAAGTTCCTGTAAAAATTTCTCTAAGATTTGTATAATAATAATGGCTTATTGAAGGCTGAAGTTGAGTTTTGAAAAACGGGAAAAATGATAAGCTGATTAGAAGTATCGGAAGACTTATTCCTAAATACCCAATAGTGCGTCTTATTCTTCTATAAGTAAAAAGATGATATTTTTCAACTTTAACACCGTCCTGATCAATTTTCATAATGCGGAATCATTAGGGAGTGATAAACTTTATGAATGCTGCTTCCCTGAAAACAAATTCTCCACAACCCAAGCCGGGCCAATTAGTAAAAACTGGAGGTCTTTTAAGAAAGAAGGTTTTTTCCCTTCAATATTATGTCCGTAAAATTGCCCAATCCAAGCAATTACAAAAACGCCAATTGAAAATAACCATAAAGGAACGAATTGCGAGATGTAATAGTTTACAATCAGGCAAATAGCTGAAAAAAGGGCAATTTTTAAAGCCATAGCAACAGACAGCCGAATATAGAAAATCAGTACAAAAAGTAATACTGCTACAGCCCAGTTTTCGATTATTGGCGTTTTGAGTCGTAAAGTATTAGCAATTAAATTGCTTGGGATACTCATGAGTAAACCTACGATAGAAAAGTAGATGGCCGGTACACACACATAATGTATGGCTTTATTTTTGGGATTCTGATGACTAACAGCGTATTCTTCAAACCATTGTTCTAATGTTTTCATTTTTTGAGGTTTAGGAATTCTATCAAATCTATTAAATATTTTTGATTTAGGCACAAACTTTTGTATTGATTCTATTTTTTCAAATTTGTGAATATCTATTTTGTAAAAAAGTGAGTTTTATTTCTGCTAAAATCTATCTTTGGCATCCTTAAAAAAATAAATATGAGTGCAATTTGGTATGAATGCAAGGTAAAATATAGAAAAACTGATGATATTGGATCGCAAAAGGTCACAACAGAACCTTATTTAGTGGATGCAATATCTTATACGGAAGCTGAAAGCAGAATCAATGAAGAAATGAAAGCTTATGTGAGCGAAGAATTTAAAATCACAAACATAAAAGTGGCAAATTATGCAGAAATTCATCCGTTCGAAAATGCAGACCGTTGGTTTAAATCAAAAGTTTCTTTAATAGCTTTTGATGAAGAGAGCGGAAAAGAACGCAAAACCAACATGTATATACTGGTACAGGCTAATGATGTAAAAGAAGCTTATGATAATACTGTTGCGGTTATGAAAAATACTATGGGAGATTACACTATTCCCGCAATTTCAGAGTCGCCAATTATGGATGTTTTTCCTTATTTCAGTGGAGAAGAGGAAGATTTAGAACTATTAGAAAGATTCAATACGCTCAAGGCTTCAAAACCTGAATTAGTAGCTGCGGGAGAATCACAAGAAGATTATTTTGAAACTGAAAATGAATAAATCATAAGATAATTAAAAAGGGAGAAAACAAAGTAGTTTTCTCCCTTTTTAATTAGTAAGCACAGATTAGAATATTTTGCTGACCAGCTAAAATGACCTCAATAGCCAGATTGTATCCATTTTTGTAAAATCAGAAAAAAGATAGCAACAATAAGAAATACAATCCAAAGTCCAAGTAGCATTTTTTTGGTCATTTTTTAATTTTTTCTTTAATTGAGATTATTTTATAATTCAGTTATTATGATTCATTTTAACTGTTTTGTTTTTTTTAGCTTAAAAGCACATTAAAAAACAAGTATTATGGGTTAAAAACAGTTTTTTATGCAAAATTATATATTTTTTAACTGTTCAATATTACAAAATTAAATCGATTAAGTGTAAAATAAATCGGTAAAAAACGTATTATTTCTTATTTGACAATATACAGAACGCTTTAGTATCTATAATTTGATTTCTGTAGTCTATTTTTATAATATCATTAATTTTATTTGAAAAGGGGAAATAAAAATGATTAATTGCGTAAATTACTTACAGAGAAGTTGGGATTTATTTTTGGTTATAATTAAAAGCATTGTCCCATAACTCATCAATTTTGATAAGTGCATCTTCAAGGGCAATGACTTTCCACTTGCCATTAGTTTCAATTCCAAGGCCTATGTCTTTTAATTTTAGTAAGGCTTCTTTTGTGTTAAAATCAAGATTCGTGTTTAATTTATTTTTAAACCAAGTCTCTATTTGATCATCAATTTCTTCAGTTGTTAACGGATCTTTACTTCTGTGTAAAAAAGAGTATGCCAAAATAGTTTCTTTGAGTACTTCTTCTTCGGATGAATTTAAAAGTGAATAAAATACGCCGCTATTATTTCCAATATTTTTAAAATACAGGCTGTCAGAAAGCATTTTAGAGTACCTGATTTTCTTATTTATAAAATTATTATATTGGCGAAAACAATATGCAGATAAAATTCCCAATGCAATTAATCCCTGATTTAGAGAGGTTTTACTATTTAATAAATCAATAGCTTCTCCTGTTCTGTAAGCTTCGTACATATTAATCAAGGCAGGGATCACTTTTGCAGTTAGTAATGAAATTCCACCAAATATTCCAGGCACCCAAAGTAAAAGTTTGTCTGTAGTGGACATTTTTGGAATGGCATTTGGAAAAATCGTTTCAAGATCATTTTTAGGAACGCGTTTAAAAATTTTCAGGACAATTGATCCGGGGTCAACCGGCATTTTTCCCAGTTTTACTTTTTTTGTAGTAAGATAATCAGCATCGTTATAATTTAGGTAAATCATGACGCGCTCATAGTATTCGATCTCAATTTCTTTTTTCCAGAAAATATATTTTTTTACTTTTTCTTTGGTTTTATGTTGCCCGCGAACATAAAGTTCATAGTCTTTGAAGGCATTAAGATCTATTGAAAGTTTTAAGCCAATTAAATCAGATTCTTTAAATGCTTTGTCTAAGGTTTCCTGCTCGACACGCCTATAGTTGCCGTTTTTTAAAACTTTTAGAAGTGTCTCCTTAAAAATTAAATAGTTGCTTTTTCCAATATATATTTCACGTTCTTTCTCACTTAAATCAGGATCGAATAAGCCATAGTTTTGTTTTAGGTTCCGATTAAGGTTAAAAGTTTCATAATGATAATAGTGTTCGATTATGTCGAATAACTTTTTAAAATCTTCTACTTTTTTCTGATCTTCTGCAAAAGCAGCTATTTGTTGATCGAGTAAAAATTCCTTATTGAAAGGAATGTAATTTTCTCGTCTCATAAGAGTATTGGGCTTTAATTTTTTCAGGGCATTTTAAACACAAAAATACCACCCTAAATTTGATTTTTGGAGTGTTATATGTATAAAGTTTATTTTATGATTTTAATATTCTAAAACGTCCCGGATACTTATCCCATAAACTTTTTTTATTGCCGTAATAGTCCATGAAATCTTCACAGACGAAAACCGCATGTGCATTTGACCACGCCACAACTCCGCAAAATTCACCTCCTGTAAGACGTTTTAGTTCCTGAACGTGCTTGCCTTTTTGAAATCCTAAATATTTATAAATAGTTGGAGTGTGTATTTCACCCGCTTCTAAATCTTCGAGAGCCTTATCAAAAGTCTTTTCTTTATCTAAAATTTGCTTGTATTTTGCCATTACCGCATAAGCCAATACCGCATAATCGGTTATTTTTTTACTGTCTTCATTCGGTTTAATAAATAGAAATCCGGCAGAAAATTCAGCTTTATTTAATTCATTTATTTTTAGTTGAAACGTAGCATTATTTTTTAAAGTTATTTGATATAAACTATCATTTAATTTTTCAGTAACGAAAAGATTGTCCAATCCATAAATATTTAGTGAAGCTTTGATAAAAGCAATTGAAGAGCAGTTGGGACGTTCTCCCTGCTTGAAACTTTCAAATATTTTATCAGAACTGAGTTGGGCGTGAGAATTTGAACAGACAAATATTAAAAATAAAAATGTCGAAATAATAGATCGCATTAGGATTAGGTATTATAATTTGTTTTTTAAAAAGATTGGAAAATGTGGCTTTGCAAAGCTATAAAAATCAGCTCATAATTGATGCTTTTAAAAATTAATTTTCAGCATCACAGTTATTGTGAAATATTGGATCAGCATTTAACAGGATTTTGCATAGAGGTTAGAAAGATAGGTAGTTACAGTATTTTTTCTGTTTAGGTAGGATTGCAAACGGCTATAGCGAATTCTGGTTTTGTTAATAGGAGCAAATACAAAGAGGTCGTTGCAGGAGAGTAATCTATTGTAATAATTAAGTATAGTAATGGAATAAGAAAGTCTATTCACATTATCTTTTTATTATTGATTAAGAAGTAATTTAGATAAGAGTTTAAATAAAAAATGAGATTCAAATCTTTTTACAGATTCAAATCTCACTAATTATTCCAAAAAAAGTTCTTCATTTACAATTCCTTGCGGATTAACTAAAAATGATGGTTAAAATTATTCTTTGCAAGGATATAACTAATTTTGATTCTGGCTATACGTATAAATACCTGTTTTTTGTTTAAAATGTATATTTTTTCAATTTATTTACGATTAATGTTCCCATTTTTTAGTATCGCTTTTATTTATTCCCCAACGTATTCCTAAAAGTGAAACTAGATCTTTTGATGAATCTGAAGTGAAATTTTTACCAAATCCTCCTGTTATATAATAATTTGCGTTGATTTTGTATTGTATTAATCCAACAGACCGATAATCTTTGCCATTTCCATTTCTTCTTATATACTCATAGCCAAATGAAAAAGAATTGATATCAATTTGTATTTTACTTCCATAATCAAAATATTCAAACTGATCTGAAAAGTTTTTAGTGTCTTCATTATAAACAGAACTATCTTTTATATATCTGATAAAGCCATAAATATTAAGATAAGATTTATCAATTTTAGGAGACCAGGTTACAGTACTCCATACTCCAGTCCTGTCTTTTTGATTGCTATTGTGATTATTGCCATCATATAAAGTGCTATATGCCGCAGCGAGATCAAGGGTCAATAGAGGTTTTTTTAAAAGCTCTGCAAAATCGCTTGCTTCAACAGTTGGCAATGATTCCAGTATTTTAGCATACTGTTCATTATATTCTATAAGGTTAGTGACTTTATTTAGATTAGGGAAATCTCTTGCCATAATCAGGTCAGCTTTAGTAATCATTTCGTCCGTAGTGTTTCTAATAGCTTCGTAAGCCTTTTGCATATCTTCTTTCTTTTTGCGAAAAAGTGTAAATACATTTACGCTAAACCCTGCTCCTATATTAGTAGTGCTGTCAGTTCTATGGACTACTGCTGAAATATTAGGTCTTAAAAGTTTATCACTTGTAAATTGTTTAAAATCATTGACAGTTTTACCAATTCCATAATATTCAAGACCATTTAGTTTTCCTTTATTTAAGCTGAAATCAAAAGATAAATTCGATAGATTTTCAGTGTTTATATTAAAATCTTTGTAGTCAGGATTTGAAGTAACGATTGCTGCCGAATTATCCAGTAATGCTAAAGCTGTTGAATTAAGAATTTGCACTTCTTTTAAATCAACAGAGTTTGCAGAATTTTGTGCCACGCTAATCTGTATCAGCAGTAAAAATAAGTAAGTAGTTAATTTTTTCATATCAAATCAATTAATGCGACAAAATAAATCAGTTCTTTACTTTTAATATCTACTGGTCCTAAATCATAAGCTGAAAATTCCTCACTTGTACCATTGCAATCCTGTATCTTATAATTAAAAATTAATTTTTTTGCGTTTGCAATGATCTGTTCTTTTGATGAAGCATTTAATGATTTATAACTAATATAAGTTTCAAAATAGAGTAGTCCTTTGTTGTGTGTAAATGATGGGGTTAGAGGAATTGAAGCATCCGTTAAATGCATTGGAGTAACAAACATCGGCTTTTGAACATTCACTCCATTTTGAAGATCTAAAAAAACTCTTGTGTACAATGGGATAAACCCCAGATTGTTTGACAGTTCGAAACTAAGTTTAATTTCGTCACAATTGGATGTGTTGTAAACTTTACTCATAATTAATTATTTTTAAGTTGATATTTAGCCTTAACATTTGTCTGGTAATATTACTACATTTTAAGGAAAATTACATAAGTATTTATACTGTATTTTATTACAAAACACACGATTATTATAAGTTTAAGTAATCAGGTTTGCTGTAGATATGGAAATTACATAATCAGTATAAATAAACTTTGCAAAATATATTGAAGAGCTTATGATTAAATTTGATTAAAATTTTTCAAACATCAATTAAAAAATATAAACATAAAAATTCATTTACATATGAAAACCACAGAAACATCAAAACTTCAAAATTTCATTAGAATAGTACTCGGATTATTTATGATAACAGCCGCAATAGGTCATTTTACTTTTCAACGAGATGATTTTCAGGCACAGGTTCCCAATTGGATCCCTCTTAATAAAGATTTGGTTGTAATACTTTCGGGAGTAGTAGAGATACTATTAGGTTTGTCGATGCTGTTTTTGACGAACTATAAAGCTAAGGTCGGAATTGCACTTGCCGTATTTTACATTTTAATTTTTCCTGGGAATATTGCGCAATATGTAAACGGAACTCCTGCTTTTGGTCTTGATACTGATCAGGCTCGCTTGATCCGGTTATTTTTTCAGCCTGTTTTGATTTTTTTAGCGTTATGGTCTACCGGAGCCTTATTCGACAATAAAAAGGTATAATCTGATTTGTAAATTACTGTTAAATTATTGATGTTGAAGGTGTTCAAATGCATTACTAATAAAACCGCTCATTTAGCAGTTGGTTTTATTTTTTAAGTTCTGTTTTAAGTTTTAAGTTGAATAATTATAAATTTTAGATTTAAAAAGACATGTTCTCTTAAGGCATTATTTTCTACATTTGTGCCTTATGAAAAAAGTTTTCCAACTCTTCGATTTTACCCAAAAGGTCAATTATAAAAATGAAATTTTAGCCGGTTTAACCGTAGCTATGACAATGATTCCTGAATCATTATCGTTTGCAATTTTAGCCGGATTCCCACCTTTAGCTGGTTTATACGCTGCTTTTATAGCTGGTTTGGTTACAGCAATTTTTGGCGGAAGACCCGGAATGATTTCCGGTGGGGCAGGAGCAACCGTGATTGTGTTAATCGCGTTGATGAAATCGCATGGAATAGAATATGTTTTTGCTGCCGTTGCTCTTGGAGGTGTAGTACAGATTTGCATTGGGCTTTTTAAACTCGGAAAGTTTATTAGATTAGTTCCGCAGCCCGTTATGTTTGGTTTCGTAAACGGATTGGCAGTTGTAATTTTCATGTCGCAATTGGAGCAGTTTAAAACAATAGTTAATGGTCGGGTTTCCTGGTTGCAGGGAACTCCTTTATATATTATGCTAGGTTTAGTTGCATTGACAATTGCAATTGTTATGATTTTTCCAAAGATTACAAAAACAATTCCGGCATCTTTGGTTGCTATTATGGTAGTTTTTGCATTGGTAATTGTTTTTAATATCGAAACTAAGACTGTAGCAGATATTGCTTCGGTTAAGGGCGGATTTCCTCCATTTCATATTCCGAATATTCCATTTTCTTTTGAGACTTTTAAAGTTATATTTCCATATTCGGTAATTGTGGCGGCAGTAGGTTTAACTGAAGGTTTGCTGACACTGAATTTGGTGGATGAAATTACCGGAACAAGAGGAAACAGCAATCGCGAATGTATTGCACAGGGAAGTTCAAATATTCTTAATGGTTTTTTCTACGGAATGGGAGGCTGTCCAATGATTGCACAGACTTTGGTAAATCTTGGCGCAGGTTCAAGAGCAAGACTTTCAGGAATTATTGGTGCTTTAACGATTTTAATTATTATTCTTTTCGGAGCTCCTGTAATTGGTAGATTACCAATGGCAGCGTTAGTTGGCGTAATGATGATGGTGGCAATTACTACTTTTGAACGGGCAAGTTTTAAAGTGATCAATAAAATGCCCCGACATGATATTTTCGTTGGGATTTTGGTTGCTGTGATTACAATAGTATTACACAATCTTGCTTTAGCTGTTTTAATAGGAGTAATTATTTCTGCTTTAGTCTTTGCCTGGGAAAGTGCTAAAAGAATTCAGGCCAAAAATCATATAGATGAAAATGGTATAAAACATTACGTGATTTATGGACCATTATTCTTTGGTTCTACAACAACTTTTATGGAGAGTTTTGATATCCAAAACGATCCAAATCATATTATAGTTGATTTTAAAGAAAGTCGTGTTGCAGATATGTCGGCTATTGAAGCTTTGAATAATCTGACCAAAAAGTACAATCAATTAAATAAAGTTGTCGAATTAAAACATTTAAGCGAAGACTCTCGTCAATTATTAAAAAATGCCGATGCGATTATTGATGTAAATGTAATTGAAGATCCTACGTACAAAGTAGTTTCGTCATAAAAAAATTAAGTTCTAATGATCATGAGGAAATTATGAATTTCCTCCAATATGAATTTTTTTGACTTCTGAAATTAATTGTCCTTCTTCCGAAAATCCTTCAATTAAGACCTGAATTTCTTTTTGATTGTTTTTAGGAAACTTTATCTGATAGTCTAAGTGGTTCTCTTTTAAATCTATGTCCGGAGACCAGTTTAAAGTGCCGAAATAATTAAACTCCTCCTGATTTTCAAATCTGATATTTTTGTAATTAATGTTTTGAGCAAAACCCTTTGTTACTATGAACGTGGTAAACTTTGGTTTAAAATAATTACTTTTCTGTCCTTTTTTCATGTAAATTTTAATCGTACCATGTCCTACAGCTGAAACATCCGAACTGCCTGATTGATCAATATAAATTTCATCTATCTGATCTAAAGTAAGAGTTAACAGCTGATTAAAATCAAATACTAAAATGTCATCAATATATACTGATGGAGAACTTGCTGAATCGCCCAGATATGCTCCTCTTGAGTTGCGAACATATACAGTATTATCATTTTGGTTGATGCCGGTATTGTATCCGTTTGATGTCAGGAAACTCAAAACTGTTCTGTATTCTCCCTCTTTAATTTTAAAGGCTTTAGCAACAGGACTCATGCTGTTTTTGTGCGTTAAAATCTCTTTTTTGAAATTGTTTTTTATTGCGATTCCTTCCAGTTCAATAGCCTTGTCTTCTGGCTTTGGCGGAGCGAAATTAAAAACATTATCTGTAGTTTTTAATACAGGGCAAGTAATTTGTTCGAATGAAGTCCCTAAAATAAATCGGGGTTCGTCTCTGGAAACTCTGGCTTCAATTTTAGTAAATACTGCAGCATTTTTCTCATTTATCATTTGTACAGCTAATACTGTAGAATCCTGCGCATAAAAATGTTCAAACTTAAAATCATTATGCTGATCTATATTTGCTTCTTCAAATAAATTATCTTTTAAGGATATAAGAGAAATTTTATTCTTCGAATTGGGTTTTAGTTCTTTCTCTACTTTACCGCTAACAGTAACTCCTTTTTCAAATTGATAATTCATTTTCGGTGGATCAGATTTAATGTTTTCCCACAGAAATTTGCCCTTATTTTGATTAAGCATTAAAAGTTCCAGGTCTTGTTTTCGATTCTTGTTGTCCGGATCATAATAAGGATACGTATTTGTTTCAGGTTTATCTAAATACGCATTCAGGTAAAAGGTACCTGAAATCGTTTTTTTTTGATTCATACAAACACTTTTTTCAGGAAGTATACTCATACTTAAATGAGCCTTATTTACTTCTGTCTTTCCGTATAACACAATACTGTCATTAGAGGTTGCTTTTGCTTCCAGGGTTGCTACAGGAGCAGTTTTGTTCTCAATATATACGAGTCGCTCAGTAACTTCATTCAAATCTTCATCGAGTATTCTAATGATGTTTACTCCATCTGATAAGATTTTTTTATCAAAATAGCAGGCTTGTTCCGTTTTATTATTGTTGAAAGTAATTTCTTGTTGCATAAAATTGCCATCTTGTTCAATAAGCAGAATGAATTTTTTATTTTGGTATAACTCAAGGCCTTTTTCATTGGTTTTAACAACAACAAGCAAATTGTTTTTCGCCAGATTATTATTGTAAGTCAAAATAATACCGGTTTCAGCAATTTTACCCAATGGCTCTGATATGTTTAATTTTTCAGAGTTTATTTTGAGCGTATATTTTTCTTTTAAATCAGCTTTTAAATAAAAAACGCCATTTCCCATTGAGTTGGTCTGAAAATGCGCAACCTCGGTTGATTTAGAATCCAAAATAACTCCGTTCATTATTTCAAGACCCTTCTTATTACAATCTTTAATTTTAATTCCAACTGTATTAATTATACCGTCTATTATATTACCACCTTCCGGAAATAAACTTATTTCTGCTGTTTTCCAGTTAGGTTCATTAGCATCAAAAAAATAGGGATTGTTTTTACTTATAATTTCAACTGTTTGATTAAAAGAATCATCTTCCTTAAAATTATTCATCCAGTTGGTATAAAAATGGAAGTTGTATTTACCAGGTTTAAATTTATCGTTCAAATGAATTCCGCCCTTAAAAGTGCCATTCTCTGTAAAAAGTAATTGCTTTTGAATTATTTGCTGCTGATCGTCATAGACTACCAATTCAACGTTTGTAGTATTGTTGTTTGGAATATTGTTGTTTTTGCTGAATACATATCCTTTAAAGGCAATATCTTCATTGTTTATGTAAAGATTTTTGTTGAATTGTACATGGATAATTTCCCTGTCATAATGAAAATAAGTATTGATATATTCCTTTATTTTTTCCGAATTATTAGCAGTTTGAGAAAAGGATTGCAAACAGAATAACAAACTAAAAAATCTGGAGAATAGTTTCATACAAAGCAATGTTTAAGCTAAATTATATGTTGAATAAATCAGCACATAAATTTAATTGCAATAACAATCTGTTGTAGTTAAGGCATTCTTAATGTTTTGTATAAAACATCAAAATTTTTATCATGATAAGATTAAAAAAACAGAAGCTAAAAAAAAATCCGTTTACTTTTGGGGTAAACGGATTTATATATAGTTGGAATGGGAATTACATCATTCCCGGCATTCCGCCTCCCATTGGCATTCCACCTCCGGTATTTTCTTCTTTAATATCAATTAATGCACATTCTGTAGTTAAGATCATTCCAGAAACAGAAGCAGCATTTTCTAATGCCACACGAGTTACTTTTTTAGGATCGATAATTCCTGCTTTAAGCATGTCTACGTATTCGTCAGTTTTGGCATTATATCCAAAATCACCAGAACCTTCACCAACTTTTGCCACAACTACAGAGCCCTCAAGACCTGCATTTTCAACAATAGTTCTCAATGGAGATTCAACTGCACGAGAAACAATCTGAATTCCTGTTGCCTCATCAGCGTTATCCGCTTTAAGGTCTGCCAAAGCAGCTTTTGCTCTTAATAAAGCAACACCACCACCGGCAACAATTCCTTCTTCAACAGCAGCACGAGTCGCGTGTAAAGCGTCATCAACTCTGTCTTTTTTCTCCTTCATTTCTACTTCAGAAGCTGCACCTACGTAAAGAACTGCAACACCTCCGGCTAATTTAGCCAAACGCTCCTGTAATTTTTCTTTATCATAATCAGATGTTGTGGTTTCCATCTGACCTTTGATTTGGTTTACTCTGTTTTTGATGATATCAGCTTCACCAGCACCACTTACAATTGTAGTGTTATCTTTGTCAATAGAAACCCTTTTTGCAGTTCCTAACATTTCGATAGTTGTGTTTTCTAAAGTATAACCTCTTTCTTCAGAAATTACAGTTCCGCCAGTTAAGATTGCGATATCTTCTAACATTGCTTTTCTTCTGTCTCCAAAGCCTGGAGCTTTAACAGCAGCAATTTTAAGGGCTCCTCTTAATTTGTTTACTACTAAAGTAGAAAGCGCTTCACCATCAACATCTTCAGCAATAATCAATAATGGTTTCCCTGATTGTGCAACTGGCTCTAAAACAGGTAGTAATTCTTTTAAAGAAGATACTTTTTTGTCGTATAATAAGATGTATGGAGAGTCTAATTCAACTTCCATTTTTTCCGGGTTTGTTACGAAGTAAGGAGAAAGATATCCTCTGTCAAACTGCATACCTTCAACAACATCCACGAAAGTGTCTGTTCCTTTAGCTTCTTCAACAGTAATAACACCTTCTTTTCCAACTTTAGCAAAAGCTGTAGCAATTAATTCACCAATAACTTCATCATTGTTTGCGGAGATTGCAGCAATTTGTTTGATTTTGTCAGAATCACTTCCAACCACTTTGGCTTGTTTTGCCAAGTCAGCAACGATAGCTTCAACTGCTTTATCGATACCGCGTTTTAAATCCATTGGGTTTGCACCTGCAGCAACGTTTTTAAGACCTTCTTTTACGATTGCCTGAGCTAAAACTGTAGCAGTTGTAGTTCCGTCACCCGCTAAATCATTGGTTTTAGAAGCAACTTCTTTAACCATTTGCGCGCCCATGTTTTCTAGTGGGTCTTTTAATTCGATTTCTTTAGCAACAGAAACACCATCTTTTGTAACTGTTGGTCCACCAAATGATTTACCGATAATTACGTTACGCCCTTTTGGTCCAAGGGTTACTTTTACGGCATTTGCCAATGCATCAACACCGCGTTTTAATCCGTCACGTGCTTCAATATCAAATTTTATATCTTTTGCCATTTTAATTTTTTGTTTAAAGTTTTATTTGTTTCAAGTTACTTTTGTCTTAATACTGAGTACTTAATACATATTGTTTTTTTAGATTATCGCTAAGATATCATCCTCACGCATGATCAAATAATCAGTTCCTTCCAGTTTTAATTCTGTTCCGGCATATTTACCATAAAGAACAGTGTCACCAACTTTAACGGTCATAGTGTGATCTTTAGATCCGTTTCCAACTGCAACTACAGTTCCTTTTTGTGGTTTTTCTTTCGCAGTATCCGGAATAAAGATTCCTGATGCAGTTTTAGTTTCTGCAGCTACTGGCTCGATAAGTACGCGATCTGAAAGCGGTTTAATGTTTAAGGCCATGATTTTATATTATTATAGTTATACGTTTTTTAATGTTCAATAAGCTTTCAGAAATTGTGCCATGCACATAAAACTGACATTTTTTCCTAAAAAAAATGCCAGCTTTGACAGGCTGGCATTTTATCTTTATTTTGTAAATTATTATTTAGCTGCTGGAGTTGCAGGAGCAGGAGTTTCCTGAGCCGGAGCAGCTGGTGTAGTAGCAGCAGGCGCTTCTGTTTTTTCAATAATTTTAGAATCAGTATCACTCAGTGATCCTGTAAAACTTAAACTTGAAAGCAAAATTAAAGCAATCAAAATAGTCGCTAATGTCCAGGTGCTTTTGTCTAAAAAGTCTGTTGTTTTTTGTACTCCACCTAACATTTGAGTTCCGCTAATTGTAGATGATAATCCTCCACCTTTAGGATTTTGGACCATAATTACTATAATCAATAGAAAACAAACTATTGTGATTAAAACTAAAAAAATTGAAAATGTGCTCATTACTTAATTATTGTTATTGTTATTTTGTTGTAAAATCTTTATGTCTGATATGCGGTCTGCAAAGAAAGTAATTTTTTCCGGATATTTCAAAATTAATATTTCATATGCTTGTATTGCCTTTGTGTATTTTTTTTGCTCCAAATATACTCTCGCCAGGGTTTCTGTCATTAAATAAGAATTATCTTCCTTATTTGAGTCAAGTTGTACCGCAGGATTTATTGCGGTTTGTTTTATAGGTGAAATTTTGGGATTTGTTTCGATGAACTTATCGATTATTTCTGCTTTTTTCTTTTTTTCTTCGTCAATCATTTCGTTTTCGACTATGTTTTCAACATTTGTTTCTGTCTTTGCAGCTTCTATCGGACCTTCATTTGTCCTGTCAATTGGTTCTGGTCTTGCTAATTGCAACCATTCCTGGAAAGAATGTTTTTCATTAACTGAAAAATCCAACGGTTTTCCTATTTCCAGATTTTCCTCGGCCGTTTTTATTGTTTCAGATACTTCAGTTTCTTTTGGTTGTTCAGCAGTAACTTCTTCAAAAATAACTGTTGTAGCTTCTTGTAATGAATTATATATGGACTTTTCAATGGGTTCAACTCTTACTTCAGGAAGTTCTTCTAAAATTTCCTCCTCTACAATTTCCTCAAAAAAAGTTCTTATTCCTTCCTTTTTAACAGGTATAGGTTCAATAACTGGTGTTTCTTCAATAGTTGGAACTACTTCTTTAAAAGACTCTAATGTTGGCTGCTCAATAATGGAATCAATTGGATTGTCTTCAATTTTTACAGCCTCTTCAAAAGTAGTGTCTGTTATTTCTTTAAAAGAATCTAAAATGGCTTGTTCAGAAACGGGCTCAATTGATTTTTCTTCTATTTTTACAGGCTCCTTAAAAGTCACGTTTGTGACTTCTTCAAAAGAGTCTAAAATTGATTGTTCGGAAACAGGTTCAATTGTTTTTTCTTTACCTTTTACAGGTTCTTCAAATGTTGTTATAGTTGTAGCTTCCTTAATTGAATCTAGTATAGACTTTTCAACAGGATCAATACGAAGTTCTGCCAGTTTCTTTTTTTCTTCTGCTAATACAATTTCACTGTCAAAAACGGTTATGTTTAAAAGATCTCTAAGTTTACGGTCGTAAAATTCTCCCTGAATGGAAGTGAAAGTCTCAGAGGTAATGAAGTCAAATAGAACTGAACGATCTGATGTATGGGCAGCTGTAACTTTTAAAGCGTAATTATACTTAAAGCTGTTTTGATTATAAAGTCCTTTTAATCGCAATGCGCGGGCGCTTTGAAAATAAGGAAATTCAATTAAAACACTTCCTAATGCTTCTGTCTGCTTTTCTGTTATAGCATCAGGTTTGTTGATTAGATAAGTATAATTAGTTACGTTCATTATTTATTCTTTAATCGTTGTATGTTGTTTAATTAGCTATTTTAAGAATTAACGCAAAAATTACCATTTTGCCAATGACTCATTAAAAATGTCTTGTGTAATTCTTTCAAAAATATCTTTGAGGGCTTCATTTAAAACGGTTCCTACTAGCTGTGATTGGGCTGGATAATCATGATAAAATTCAAATGTTTTTTCAAAATCATCTGTTTCCTTCTTTCTATTTGAAAAGCGAACATTTACACGAATTGTTAAGCGGTTTTGAGAAGCCTGCTGGTCTGCTGTTGCTGTCATTGGGGTGATCCTGTAGTCTATGATTTCTCCCTCATAAAGCAAATCACCATTCACAGTAACCAGGTTTAAATTGGTTTGATTCATGATCAAATCCTGTAAAGCCAATGTAAACTGTCTGTCGATTCCTGGTTCAATCAAATCAGCATTATTCTGAAAAAATTTACCTGAAATGTTTTTCCATCGATCTGTCCGGTACCTGTGAAATTATATATAGAACAACTGCTAAAGGTTGTAGCGATTAACAGAATTAAAATATATTTTAAGTTTTTCATTTTTTATTTTAAGAGTTGCTTTGCCAGTTCGCTGACATCTGGCTCAAAGATATTCATTTTCGTTTAAAACATTTTGCGTCTTTGAGGTTAATTACAAATCGAATTGTTTAATTTTTCTATACAATGTTCTTTCAGAAATGCCTAATTCATCAGCAGCAGCTTTTCGTTTTCCTTTGTTTTTCTCTAATGACTTTTTAATCATTTCGATTTCTTTTTGTTCTAAACGTAAAATTTCTTCTTCTTCAATCGTTTCAGCGTCTAAATAATTATTGTGATCTTGTATGTGATAACTATCTTCATGTGTTGTCGGTGCCATTACAGCAGTTCTTGGTTCTTCTTCAAAATCAATTTCGCTATCGTTCTGCTGATTGCCATATATTTTCTGAATCAAATTTGGATTAATATCCTGACCTTTTGACGAACCATTTTTCATGAGTTCTAAAGTGAGTTTTTTCAAATCATTCAGGTCGCTTTTCATATCAAAAAGAACCTTATATAATATATCCCTTTCAGTGCTGAAGTCACTTTCTTTTTTGCTGTCGCTGATTACAGAAGGCAGGTTGCTTCCTTCGGCAGGTAGATAAGATTGTAAAGTCGCAAGATTAATATCACGATTGGTTTCTAATACTGAAATCTGTTCCGCTACATTTCGAAGCTGACGAATATTTCCGCTCCATCTGAATTTCTGTAAAAGCTGAATTGCACCATCATCCAGTCTCAAAGGCGGCATTTTGTATTTATGGGCAAAATCGGCTACAAACTTTCGGAACAATAAATGAATGTCTTCGTTTCTTTCGCGTAAAGGCGGTAATGTAATCTCGACAGTACTTAGACGATAATACAAATCCTCACGAAATTTTCCTTTTTCGATGGCGTTGAACAAATTAACATTAGTTGCAGCAACAATTCTCACATTCGTTTTTTGAACCTGAGATGAACCTACTTTTATAAATTCACCATTTTCCAGAACACGGAGTAATCTAACCTGAGTGGTTAGTGGCAATTCGCCAACTTCATCAAGAAAAATTGTTCCGCCGTCAGCCACTTCAAAATAACCTTCACGTGTACTTGTAGCACCTGTAAAAGCACCTTTTTCATGGCCAAAAAGCTCACTGTCAATTGTTCCTTCCGGAATAGCTCCGCAGTTTACGGCAATATATTTACCATGCTTTCTGTGCGAAAGCGAGTGTATAATTCTAGGAATATTTTCTTTACCAACACCACTTTCCCCAGTCACCATAACCGAAATATCAGTTGGAGCAACCTGAATGGCTTTTTCGATAGCACGATTTAACTTTGGATCATTACCTATAATCTCAAATCGTTGTTTTATTGCCTGAACTGTTTCCATTTGTGTTTTGTTTCAAGTTTTTTATTTGTTTCAGGTTTCATGTTTAAAGTTTAACCTTAAAACGTTAGGCTTATATTTTATTTTGTCACAGATTAAAGTGATTAGCACAGATTCTTTTAATTCGGTGAATACTTTTAGATTAATTATAATTGTTTATTAATTAACCACAAATTACGCAAATTAGCGCAAATTTGTTTTATGAATTTATTAATCGTTTATGTATTAATGATTTATTTTGAAAGTTTGCGATTATTCCAACAGGGGTATCAGCTATTTTCATATAATTTAAGGTCTGTGCGAGATGATCATTGCATATTTCTTTTACAGATTTCACTTCTAAAATGATGTCATCATAAATTACAAAATCGGCATAAAATTTATGAGGCAAAATAACTCCTTTATATTCAATTGCAAATTCCTTTTCTCGTTGATATGGAATTCTATGATTTTTGAATTCGACTTCTAATGCATCTTTATATACAATTTCGAGTAAACCTGGACCTAATAATCTGTGTACTTCCATACAGATGCCTACTATTTGGTAGTTCTCCTCTTTTTTATAATAATATTCAGTTGTAGCATTCATAAAGAATAATTTGTGAAAATTTGTGAAATTTGCGGTTAAAAAAATTAATTCATTTCAGAATATCCCACAGCTTCACCTTTAAGAGTTCCACTTGTACAACTTGTGATTTTTACGTTTACAAAATCCCCAATTTTATAATTCTCTTTCGGGAAAACCACTGTAATGCTTTGAGAATTTCTTCCAGAAAATTCGTCTTCCGATTTTTTAGAGACTTTTTCAACTAAAACTTCAACTGTTTTCCCAACGAATTCCTCACTTCTAAACCAGGCGTGTTTCTGCTGCAAATCCACAATTTCCTGTAATCTTCTGGCTTTGGTTTCTTCCGGAACATCATCTTCCATTTTTCTTCCGGCGAGAGTTCCTGGACGTTCAGAATACGAATACATATAACCGAAATTATATTTTACATATTCCATCAAACTCATTGTATCTTGGTGATCTTCTTCAGTTTCTGTTGGGAAACCGGCAATCATATCCTGAGAAATTGAAGCTTCCGGAACAATTGCCCTGATTTTGTCAATCAGCGCCATGTATTCTTCGCGAGAATGTAAGCGATTCATTTCCTTTAGAATTCTGTTGCTTCCAGACTGAACCGGCAAGTGAATGTGTTTACAGATATTCGGGTATTTAGCCATAACATGCAAAATGCTTTCATGCATATCCTGAGGATTTGAAGTAGAAAATCGAATACGCATTTTTGGGAAACCAATAGCAACCATTTCCAGTAATTGATCAAAATCTACAGCTGTTGCTTTTTGCATTTCAGAAGCGTTTACAAAATCTTTTTTCAAACCGCCTCCATACCAAAGGTAACTGTCAACATTTTGACCTAAAAGTGTAACTTCTTTATAGCCTTTACTCCATAAATCCTGAATTTCAGCCATGATGCTTTGCGGTTCGCGACTACGCTCACGTCCACGTGTAAAAGGGACAACACAAAACGTACACATATTATCACATCCACGAGTGATTGAAACCAAAGCTGTAATTCCGTTACTCATTAAACGAACTGGCGAAATATCTCCATACGTTTCCTCTTTTGATAAAATTACATTTATGGCGTCACGTCCTTCTTCAACTTCCGCCAATAAATTCGGAAGATCTTTATAAGCATCAGGACCAACAACTAGATCGACAATTTTTTCTTCTTCCAAAAACTGACTTTTCAAACGTTCCGCCATGCAGCCAAGAACGCCCACTTTCATTTTTGGATTGGTGCGTTTTACCGCGTTGTATTTTTCAAGACGCTTACGAATGGTTTGTTCAGCTTTGTCACGAATTGAGCAAGTGTTAACCAAAACCAAATCGGCTTCTTCTAAAACGGAAGTAGTGTTATATCCTCCGTCAGACAAAATGGAAGCTACGACTTCACTGTCCGAGAAATTCATCGCACAGCCGTAACTTTCTATAAAAAGTTTTTTAGTATTCTCAGGTTTATTTTCTAAAACAAGACTTTCGCCTTGTTTGCTTTCTTCAATAATCTTTTCCATTGTAAAATTTCAAAGTGCAAAGATAGGGTAATTGAATCTAATATGACAAGATGTCAGATAAAGAATTAACAATGTTTTCAGAATCGTTTGTTACCATTGTTTTGCAAATACATTTTACTTATTAGAAGCTATTTCCGGCTTTCCGTTTCAAGTCCTAATTAAAAAAGCAAAGTTTCTAATGTTTTAAAAAGAGCTTCCGCTGGTCGCTTTTTTAAAACAGGAAACTTTGCTTTTTTAACTCCGGGCTTTACACTTCAAATGAAATTCACTGAACTCCAATTAAAATAAAAGTATAGTGAAGTGATCCGGGCTATGGTATTCGGTTTCGGAAGAAATATGTGTTTGAAATTAAGTAATTTGGAAATACTTATAAGAGGCTGTATCTTTGTGAATTAACATAAAATCACGTACAAATGAATGAAAATGTATTAAGAAAAGAGAGAGAAAATGTGTTTAAAATTAATCACTATTATTATTTAGTAGATCGTTGTTATAGTGGAATTGGGAAAAAATATATTCCTGTTAGGCTTCTTAAGCGAAATAATACATTATTAAGTTTTCTAAATTTATTAGATGGCGACGAATTTGAAATATCTGAAAATAATTTTTATATTCTTAAACATAGAAATTTAAATCTTTCAGAAGCATTAGCATATAAAATCGGAAAGTATAAGCCGCTAAAGAAAAATCTATTTAAAAATTTAAAGGAACCTTTATATATGATTAATTACGATAACGAAAGTACTTATATTATACATGTCGTTTGTTCCCGTAAGAATGAGTTTTCTAATGAATTTATACACAAGAAATTTTTCTTAGAAAAAAAGAATTGATTTAGATAGCATAACCACTTTGGAGGACTTGGAGAATGAAACTAAAGAGTTTAAATATGTAGAATGTTTATTTGAAATTTTGTTTAATAAAGATTTTGAAAATACAGATAAATTTGTCTTGGAAGCTTTTCAAAAAGAAAAATAAAAGTATTTAGGAATAATAAGTACATTTCTCGGTCATGAACTCTTAAAAACCATACCTATATATATAATCAATCTGTTTATAGACAAATCTGCAATTTTTAGAATCATATTGTCAAAATACTTCAAAAATGAATTATCAGGGTTGATATTTAAAAAAAACTTCTACTTTTGTTGCAGAAAAAAAGAGAAATGGCAAAGAATTTAGTAATAGTGGAGTCACCTGCAAAGGCAAAAACGATCGAGAAATTTCTCGGTAGCGATTTTCAGGTGGAGTCAAGTTATGGTCACATAGCTGACTTACCATCAAAGGAAATAGGGGTAGATGTTGAGAATGGTTTTAAACCTAAATATGAGGTTTCCCCTGATAAAAAAGCCTTGGTAACGAAACTAAAATCACTTTCTAAGAATGCCGAAACGGTTTGGTTAGCAAGCGATGAGGACCGCGAGGGAGAAGCCATTTCATGGCACTTAGCGGAAGAATTAAAGCTGGATACAAAAAAGACCAAAAGAATTGTTTTTCATGAGATTACAAAATCTGCGATTCTTAAAGCAATTGACAATCCAAGAGAAATTGATTATAATTTAGTAAACGCACAACAGGCAAGACGTGTTCTGGACCGTTTAGTAGGTTATGAATTGTCTCCGGTTTTGTGGAGAAAAATCAAAGGCGGACTTTCAGCTGGTCGTGTGCAGTCTGTTTCTGTACGTCTGATTGTAGAAAGGGAACGTGAAATTCAGAACTTTAACGCAGTTGCAACATATTCAATAGTTGCAGAATTTGTAAACGAAGCAGGAAAAGCTTTTAAAGCAAAATTGCCAAAAAACTTCAATACTAAAAAAGAAGCCGAAGATTTCTTAAATCAAAACATCGGTTCTATATATAAGGTAGCAGATTTAGAAACTAAACCTACCAAAAAATCGCCAACAGCACCTTTTACAACTTCTACTTTGCAACAAGAAGCAGCAAGAAAACTGTATTTGCCAGTAGGAATCACAATGCAGCTTGCTCAGCGTTTATACGAAGCAGGACTTATTACTTATATGAGAACCGATAGTGTAAATCTTTCTAAAGATGCAATGGATGCTGCTGAAGCTGAAATTATAAAATCATACGGAAAAGAATTTTCTAAACCCCGAACTTTTGCAAACAAAAGTAAGGGAGCACAAGAAGCGCACGAAGCAATTCGTCCGACAGATATGTCGCGTCATACAGTAAATATTGACCGTGACCAGGCTCGTTTATATGATTTGATCTGGAAAAGAACATTGGCATCTCAAATGAGTGATGCACAATTAGAAAGAACCAATGTAAAAATCGAAGCCAATAATCATGGTGAAATTTTTACAGCTTCAGGAGAAGTTTTGCTTTTTGAAGGTTTCTTGAAAGTTTATTTGGAAGGGCACGATGATGATGAAGAAGAACAAGAAGGAATGTTGCCTGCATTAAAAGTAAATGAAAAGTTAGCTAATAATTACATCACAGCAACTGAAAGATATTCAAGGCCGCCAGCAAGATATACAGAAGCTTCTTTGGTGAAAAAATTAGAAGAATTAGGAATTGGACGTCCTTCTACATACGCGCCAACTATCTCTACTATTATCAACAGAAATTATGTTGAAAAAGGCACACTTGAAGGTGTAGAACGTAATTATACGCAACTTACTTTACAAAACAGTAAAGTGGGCGAAAAAGTATTAAAAGAGAATACTGGTTCTGATAAAGGAAAATTAGTTCCAACAGATATAGGAACTATCGTTACTGATTTCTTAGTGAAAAACTTCGGGAATATTCTTGATTATAATTTCACAGCAAAAGTAGAGCAGGATTTTGATGAAATTGCGGAAGGAAATATTGACTGGGCAACTATGATGCAGGAGTTCTATGATAAGTTTCATCCAAATGTGAAGGACGTAGAGGCAAATGCGGAAAGAGAAAGCGGTGAAAGGATTCTGGGTAAAGATGCAGATGGAAGGCAGGTATCTGTTCGTTTGGGGAAATTTGGCCCTATGGCGCAGATTGGGGAAGCTGATGATGAAGATAAAAAGTTTGCCAGTTTAATGGCGGATCAGAATATTGGAAATATTACATTAGAAGAAGCTTTGAATTTATTTTTACTGCCTAAAAATTTAGGAGAATATAAAGGGGAAGAAGTGGAAGTAAGTAACGGACGTTATGGGCCTTATGTACGTCATGGTAGTGTTTTTATTTCTCTTCCAAGAGGAGAGGATCCCCTTGCTGTTACAAAGGAAAGAGCAAAGCAACTAATTGACGAAAAAGCACTTGCTGATGCGCCAATTGCAGTTTACAAAGGCGAAGCAGTTCAAAAGGGTGTGGGGCGTTTTGGTCCGTTTATAAAGTGGAATGGTCTTTTCGTGAATGTGAGCAAAAAATACAATTTTGATAATTTATCTCAGGCTGATGTTGAAGAACTAATCGAAGATAAATTGCAAAAAAATATTGATAAGGTTCTTCATAATTGGGAAGAAGAAGGAATTGTAGTTGAAAAAGCACGTTGGGGACGTTCGGTAATCTTAAAGGGAAAAATCAAAATTGAATTGAGTAAGGATGTTGATGCTACAAAATTAACACTGGCTCAGGTTCAGGAGATGATTGCTGCAAAAACGCCGGCAAAGAAAACAACTGCAAAAAAGGCAACAACGACTAAAAAAGCACCAGCAAAAAAAACAGCTGCTAAAAAGAAATAAAAAATGGAATTTGATTTTCTGGAACCAGTTAGCGAAGGAGTTTTAAAATTTATTAGTTCTCTGTCTTCTCAAGAATTGGGGAGTAAAATTGTTTTCCATACTCAGGATCAGTTTCCTGATATAGATAAAATAAACATTGCTATCATCGGTGTTTTAGAAGATCGTAGAAATATTGATATTGTTAATGAAGTAAACCTGACAGCTGTTCGTAAAAAACTTTATAGTATGTTTCCCGGTAATTGGGATGCTTCAATTGCTGATTTAGGAGATATTTTGGCCGGAGAGTCAGTTGAGGATACTTATTTTGCGCTTAAAAAAGTAACTTCATCATTAATTAAAAATAAAGTTATTCCTATAGTTATAGGAGGTTCACAAGATTTGACATATGCTTTGTATCGTGCTTATGATGATCTGGAGCAAATGGTGAATATGGTTTCTGTAGATAACAGATTTGATTTTGGTAAAGAAAATGAAATAGTTTCTTCTAATTCGTATTTGACAAAAATCATAATTGATGAGCCTAATAATCTATTTAACTATTGTAATATTGGTTATCAAACTTATTATAATTCTCAGGAAGAAATTGATTTGGTTGAAAAACTGTTTTTCGACGCTTATCGCTTAGGTGAAATTTCAAACAATATAGCTTTGGCTGAACCTGTTTTCAGGGATGCTGATTTAGTTAGTATCGATTTGAATTCTGTAAAATCTTCGGATTCAGGAAATATCATATCTTTTGAGCCGAACGGTTTTAATGGAAAAGAGATTTGCTCTCTAGCGCGTTATGCAGGAATTAGCGATAAAGTTTCATCATTTGGGATCTTTAATCATAATAGCAGTATACCTGAGTCAGCTTTAATTGCGCAAATAATTTGGTATTTTGTTGAAGGTTATCATTATCGTTCAAAGGAGTATCCTTTTGGAAGCAGAACAAATTATCTAAAGTATATAGTGCCGCTTGAAGATGAAGAATTAATTTTTTACAAAAGCGATAAAACAGATCGCTGGTGGATCGAAATTCCATTCCTGTCAAACGGAAGCAATAAATTAAAAAGAAATACGTTGTTACCTTGTTCTTATGATGAATATTTGTGTGCTTGTAATCAGGAATTACCGGAAAGATGGTGGAAAGCACAACGAAAGAACGCTTTATAATGAATGTATTTTGTTAAAAATCTTAATTTTTAATTTTATAAAGATTTTATTTTATTTTGAAATACCGCAATAAAAACATTAATCATAAAAAATTGCATTTTACGACTATTATTTTTAACTCTTTCTTGATAAAATATTTTTTTTATTTTTTTTAACATTAATTTTGACCGCTGAAATAAATATAGATATAGTATTGTTTATTTAAAAAATAATAAATACGTTTACGACTTATAATAATGAATAGAAATCCCAAATTTATATGAAGAAGTTTATTGCATTTGCGACAATGTTAACACTAGTAATTGGCTGTGGTAAATCCGGTGATAAAGGCGAATTAGTTGGTGTGCAAGGAGGAAAATGGCATCCTGAAAAGCCTTATGGAATGACTTTGATTCCAGGCGGATCTTTTATTATGGGTAAATCCGATGGTGATTTAGCAGCGGTAGAAGATGCTCCTACTAAAACTGTAACAGTTCGTTCTTTTTATATGGATGAAACAGAAATTACAAATTCTGAATATCGTCAGTTTGTAGAGTGGGTAAAAGACTCCACAATGAGAGTTCGTTTGGCTATTTTGGCTGATGAAACCGGACAAAAATCAGCTGGAGGAACAGGTAAAAAAGCGGGTAGTATTGCGGATTATGCATTTAATGATTCTGAGCCTGAGAAAATGACTGCATATGATAAATATATGTATGATAATTATTATAGTGTAGGAACAAAAGATGATCCTTATGCTGGAAGAAAATTAAACAAAAAAGTTAAATTAATTAAAGATACAAAAGCTTATCCAGACGAATATTATGCTGAGGTAATGGATTCAATGTATTTGCCAATTGAAGAATCTTATAATGGATTGAGAACAATTGATGTGAATAAATTAAAATTTCGTTATTCATGGATGGATATTCAGGCAGCTGCTAAAGCTAAAGTTGGTAAGCGAAAAGACTTCGTGAAAACAGAAGAAGTGCCGATTTATCCTGATACCGCTGTTTGGATTAAAGATTTTGCTTATTCTTATAATGAGCCAATGCATAATGATTATTTTTGGCATAAAGCATATGGAGATTATCCTGTAGTAGGGGTAACTTGGAAACAAGCTAAGGCTTTCTGTGCTTGGAGAACTTTAAATAAAAATAGTTATATAAAATCAAAGAAAAAAGGACGTGACTTAGTTAATGCTTTCAGATTGCCAACTGAAGCTGAATGGGAGTATGCTGCAAGGGGAGGTCTGGAATCTGCAACATATCCTTGGGGTGGTCCATACACAAGAAGTGACAGAGGGTGTTTTATGGCAAACTTTAAACCTAGCAGAGGAGATTATGCAGCAGATGAAGCTTTGTATACTGTAGAGGCAAAATCTTATGAAATGAATGGATATGGATTGTATAATATGGCAGGAAACGTTTCAGAATGGACTGATTCGGCTTATAATCCAAATGCGTATGAATATGTTTCAACCATGAATCCAAACGTGATTGATGGAAATAATCAAAGAAAAGTTGTTCGTGGTGGTTCATGGAAAGATGTTGCTTACTTTTTACAAGTAGGAACACGTGATCATGAATATGCGGATTCTGCAAGAAGTTATATTGGGTTCAGAACCGTACAGGATTATATGGGTACTCAGGCTACAGGAAGTAAAAAATAAATTAAATTCAATTCAATAACCAAATCTAAATCTAAATTAAAACCTAAAAAAGTATTATTATGGCATTATTAAGTAAAAAAGCAATGAATTTCGCTTATGGTATGGGAGCGGCAGTAGTAATTATTGGAGCATTATTCAAAATTACTCACTTTGAAATTGGACCTTTAACAGGTACCTTAATGCTTTCAGTCGGATTAGTTACAGAAGCGTTAATTTTTGCATTATCAGCTTTTGAACCTGTAGAAGATGAATTAGACTGGACTCTTGTGTATCCTGAATTAGCAAATGGTCAGCCAAAAAAGAAAGCTGATAAAGTTGAGACTCCATCTGACGCTCAGGGATTATTGTCTCAAAAATTAGATGTAATGCTTAAAGAAGCTAAAATCGACGGAGAGTTAATGTCAAGCTTAGGAAACAGTATTAAAAATTTCGAATCAGCTGCTAAAGGAATTGCTCCAACAGTAGATTCTATCGCATCTACTAAAAAATACAGCGAAGAATTGTCAATGGCTGCTGCTCAAATGGAGTCATTAAACAGCTTGTATAAAGTTCAGTTAGAAAGTGCAGCAAGAAATGCTGACGCTAATAAAGAAATCGCTGAAAATGCATCTAAATTGAAAGAGCAAATGCAATCTATGACTGCTAATATTGCTTCTTTAAACAATGTTTATGGTGGTATGCTTTCTGCAATGAGTAACAAAGGATAATTAGTTTTTAACTATATATTAAATTTATTAATAAAAACTAATTAGAAAAAAATGGCAGGAGGAAAATTAACCCCTAGACAGAAGATGATTAACCTGATGTATCTGGTTTTCATCGCAATGTTAGCAATGAATATGTCCAAAGAAGTATTGTCTGCTTTTGGATTAATGAATGAAAAATTTGAAAGTGCAAATACATCGTCTGAGCAAACAAATGCTGGACTATTGTCTTCACTTGATCAAAAAGCTGCTGAGGCAAAAGGAGAATTTGCCGCTGCTGCAGTTACAGCTCATAAAGTTGAATCAGCTTCAAAAGAGTTTTATGCATACATCGGTGGATTAAAAGGCGATGTTTTAAAAGGTTTTGAAACTGATAAAGAGACTGGGAAATTGCCTTATGAGGCAATGGACAAAGGAGATAATATCGACAACTGGTTTACAGGTGAAGGATATACTGCAAAAGGAAATGAAATCATTTCTAAAATCGAGAAATACAAAGCTGACATGAAAGCAGCTTTATCTGATAAAAAGTATGCAGCTATAGTTGCAGAAATTGAAAAGAAATTTGATGTTTCTGATGTTAAAAATAAAGAAGGATTGAAAGATAAGTATTTGGCTTATCACTTTAAAGGTTTTCCAGCTGTAGCTTCATTAGCTAAACTTTCAGCCTGGCAAAATGATGTTCAAAAAGCAGAATCAGATGTTTATAGTGCTGCATTAGGAAAAGCTGCTGTTGCTGCTGCATCCTACAGTAACTATCAGGCAATCGTAGTTTTAGATAAGAATGCATATTTCCAAGGTGAAAAAGTAACCGGTAAAGTAGTTTTAGGTCGTTATGATGAAAATACTAAGCCAACTTCATTCCAAGGACCTGGTCAAATTGTTAATGGTCAAGCTGTTATCTCATTAACCGCAGGTGGTGTAGGAGAGCAAGACATTAATGGTCAATTTACATTCTTGGAAGATGGTAAAAATATTCCGCTTAAATTTTCAGGAAAATATGTTGTAGTTCCTAGACCAAATTCTGCTACAATTTCTGCTGATAAAATGAATGTTGTTTATAGAGGTGTTGTTAATCCAATCTCTGTTTCTTTTGCTGGTGTTGATGCTAATAAAATTGTTGCCAGTGCACCGGGATTAAATTCTGCAGGTAAACCAGGTAAATACAATATGAGCCCAGGTTCAGGTACAGAGGCTACTATTTCTGTTACAGGTACACTACCAAACGGAGATAAAGTTACAGACAAGAAAACATTCAGAATTAAAGGGATTCCTGGTCCAACGGGTACAATTAGAGGTGAGATGGGTGTTGTTAAAGGACCTAAATCTAACTTAGAGATTGCTACAATAGGTGCTAAATTGCTTGATTTCGATTTTGAAGTTGGTTTAGATGTAGTTGGATTCAATTTAAAAATTGCTGGTCAGCCTACAGTTGTAGTGAATGGTAACAAAATGAATGCACAATGTAAATCAGTTCTTGCTAAAGCAGGCAGAGGAGATCAGGTTACTATTTCTGAAATTAAAACTAAACTTGTTGGAGCTGGAAGTTATTTATTGCCAAGAACCGCTCCGGTAATTTACGAAATACAATAATAAAGTAGGTAAAACTACGTTCAATATCTTATAATGATATCATGATGAAAGTAAGAAATTTTTTAATAGCTATTGTTTCTATCGCCGGAAGTTATACTTCTACTGCGCAATCTAACTTGCTTAATGCGAAGACACCTGCACAAATTGGACTTAAAACTCCTGCACAGCTTATCTCAGATAATGACAAGCCTTTGGCTTATGGTTATGTAGATGATAGAGATGTATTAATGGGGAAAACTACCTGGGAAATTATTGATTTAAATGAGAAGATCAACTTTCCCTTATATTTTCCGGTAGATACAGCTAATATTGGTTCTGATAGACGTTCACTTTATGATGTTTTGACGAAAGCTATGAAAAATGGCAAAATAACTGAGGTATATGCTGATAGTTATTTCAATACTAAAAAATCTTTGAAAGACATCGAAGGATCATTATCACGTATTGATACAACAGATGCTGGTAGGGAACTGATTAACCAATATCCTGATGATTATAAGTCTCGTGTTGTTAAGAAAAAGGTTGTTACTGGTACCGGCAAGAAGAAAGTAGTTACTTATGTAGATGAAGTAGTTGGTCCTACCAGAACAGTTCCTTCAGAATATATTTTAAAACAAGACCTAACTGCTGCAGATGTTTCTCAGTATAAGATTAAAGGATATTGGTATTTTGACAAACGTCAAAGTGAGTTGAAATATCGTTTACTTGGGATTTGTCCGGTAACTCCTGATGTTTATACTATGAACAGTGATGAAAAGGATTATATTGAGTTATTCTGGATTTTTTATCCAAATTCAAGAGAAGTTTTGCATGAAGCAAAAGCTTTTAACGATAATAACTCAGCTCTTCCTATTTCGTTTGATCAAATCTTAAATTCTAGACGTTTTAATGCTGTTGTGTATAAAGAAGAAAATATGTATGGAGATCGAGAGATTAAAGAATACATGAAAGACAATGCACAAAACCAATTGTTAGAGTCAGAAAGAGTAAAAGAAAAGATTCGTAATTTCGAACAAGATATGTGGAATTACTAAGTTCCAAAAATCACATTATAACAAAAACTCTTACTACTTTTGTAGTAAGAGTTTTTTATTTACCATTAATACATGTTTGACTATTTAATCATCGGATCTGGATTGGCCGGAATTTCTTTTTCTGAAATTGCACTTAAAAACAATAAGACAATTTTAGTTATTGATAATACATCTCAGAACTCTTCTGAAGTTGCAGGCGGCTTATATAATCCGGTAATTTTGAAACGATTTAGTGAGGTTTGGGACGCTAAAAGACAATTGGCTTTAATGAATGATTTCTATAGTCAGGTGGAAGATAAACTGAAGGAGAAATTTAATTTTAAAATGCCTGTTTTAAGAAAGTTTTTCTCAATAGAAGAACAGAACAATTGGTTTGCTGCTTCAGACAAAATAAATCTGGAACCATTTTTATCTACTAAATTAATTTCTAAAAAGTTTAATGGTATTGATTCTCCTTACGGCTACGGAGAAGTTTTACATACCGGATATGTAAATACATCATTGTTGTTAGAAAAGTACAAGCAATTTTTGATTGCAAATAATTTGTTGCTTGAAGAAACTTTTGATAGTAGCTTTGTTGAGTTTTTAGACGTAGGAATTCAATACAAGAATATACAGGCTAAACATGTTATTTTTGCGGAAGGTTTTGGATTACATAAAAATCCATTCTTTAATTATCTTCCACTGGATGGGACAAAAGGTGAATTATTCATAATAAAAGCTCCTGATCTAAACCTTGATGTTATTGTAAACACAAATGTTTTTATTCTGCCATTAGGAGGAAATCTTTTCAAAGTTGGTGCTACTTACAATTGGCATGACAAGACAGCGGGGCCAACAGAAGAAGGAAAAAAAGAACTTTTAGAACGCATTAAAGAAATTATTACTTGTGATTTTGAAATCGTAAAACATTTTGGCGGTATTCGGCCAACGGTTGCTGATAGAAGACCTCTGATAGGAACTCATGAATTTTATAAATCCCTTCATATTTTAAATGGATTAGGCACACGTGGAGTAATGCTAGGTCCTTCTTTGGCACTACTATTGTTTAATCATATCGAAAAAGGAGATCCGATTGATCCTCAGGCAGATATTAAGCGTTTCCATAAAAGATATTTAAAGTCTACTATTTCTCGCCGGCTTTAGGAGTATAAGAAACAAACATATTAATGTATAAATTTCTGGCTAACCTTAAAACAAAGGGAAATAAAACTATTAAAGTAATAACAATTGATAAAAATGATTGCTCGATTGTTGTGCCGAAAAATACGAATGAAACTATAAAGGCAGCTATACCTACAGCTACATTTAATCCGTAACTCACATACATGGCACCGTAAAAAAAGACGGTTCAAGTTGATACTTTAATCCACAATGGCTACAGTTTTCATTCATTTTGAGAATATTAGTCAAATGAAGCGGATTTTTATCCACATACATACTCTCTTTTTGACATTTTGGACAACTTCCTGTTAAAATACTATTTAGTTTGGATCCTTTTTTAAACATTTTTAGGTTTTAATTTTAAAAAAACGGCATATAAAGATATACGTTTTTAATTGTATTTCGTATTACAAATAATGAATGTAAAGATAGAGATATTGATTCTAGTTGGCATATTTATTTGTATTTAACTCTTCCAAATTGTTTTCTATATGATATTTCTATTACAGAAATGGTTATAACAAGGAAACCCGAGAATCATAGATTGATGGTTTATAATGATCAATATTTGTTTCAATGGCATGTTAATCGTAATATTGCCAGAAATGAGAAATTAACCCCGCTTCAAAAAGTGCCGGTAGGTTATTTTACGTTCTTTAAGGACAAGTGGGTGTTGGTGAATCAAAAACTAACATCTTTAAAAGATGTAACAGAAAACAAAGAAATTCCGATAGGAACAATGGTTGAACTTACACACGAAAAAAATACTGTTTTCTAATGAAGAAGGACGAAGGGTGATCGTAGTAACAATGGCTAATACATAACTTTAAAAATTAACTTAATTAATATCTAAAATGAATCAACACCCAATCTTTTCGGAACATCCCGGTTTAATTGTCGTTTTCTCGATTGCAGTAGTCATTATGCTTTTACTGGATTTAGGAATCTTCAACAAAAAAAGCCACGTCGTATCAAACAAAGAAGCGATTACGTGGTCATTAGTATGGATCAGCTTAGCCATGATTTTTAGTGGTTTAGTATATCACTATGCCGGAGCTGCAAAGTTCTATGAGTTTCAATCGGCTTATTGGATAGAGAAAGCACTTTCTGTAGATAATCTATTTGTATTTATATTAGTATTTAAGTTTTTTGACGTAGCCAATCAAAACAAACATAAAGTATTGTTTTGGGGAATTATTGGAGCCTTGGTTTTAAGAGCGATATTTATATTCTCTGGAGCATTCTTGATAGAATTAACTTATCTAAACAAACTTTTAAGCCTTGCAGGAATAGAAGGATTTAAATATGATATTAACTTAATTATGACTGCTTTTGGTTTATTCTTGGTTTATGCAGGAATCAAATCATGGTCTTCTGGAGACGATGATGACGATGAAGACTACAACAACACAAGAGGAGCAAGATTAATCAGAAAGTTTTTTAGCGTAAGCGATAAATACGACGGAGATAAATTCTTTACATTCGAAAATGGAAAAAAATTAGCAACACCACTTTTAGTAGTTGTGGCAGTAATTGAGTTTACCGATTTGTTATTTGCAGTAGATTCTATCCCGGCAATTTTTGCAATTTCAAACGATCCGTTTATTCTTTACACATCTAACATCTTTGCAATTTTAGGACTTAGAGCATTATTTTTCTTATTAGATAACTTCATTCACCTATTCAGTAAATTACAATACGGATTGGCAATTATCTTATCATTTATTGGAATCAAAATGATCATTTCGCCATTCTACCATATCGATTCCATTTATTCATTATTGGTAATCGGAGGCGTATTGATTATTTCAGTAATAGCATCTATTATGTTCCCAGAACCAAAAGAAGCTTAATTCAAAATTTAGCACAAAACAAATTCTTCGTTTATATAAACGGATTGATATTTAGTATCAATCCGTTTTTTGTCTTTAAGAAATACAAAAGCGATTGGTTTTGAGGAACGAAACTTCAATTAAAAGTTATACTTTTGCACTTTCAAAATCGTAATTAAAAAAAAGCATATTCAAAAAGCTTTTAGATACGGTAATTTAATAAACAACAATGGTTTAGTAAACCATTCTATTTTACAGCAATCAAGTTATGCTTAACATACACAATCTTTCCGTTTCTTTTGGAGGAACCTATTTATTTGAAGAAGTTACTTTTCGTTTAGGAGCCGGCGACCGCGTAGGTCTTGTCGGTAAAAACGGAGCTGGTAAATCTACAATGTTAAAAATGTTAGCAGGAGATTTTAAACCAGATTCTGGAGTAATTTCTCAAGAGAAAGATATCAGAATGGGATTCTTGCGTCAAGATATTGATTTTGAACAGGGAAGAACCGTTTTGGAAGAAGCGTATGAAGCTTTTACAGAAATTAAAGTTGTAGAAAAAAAACTAGAAGAAATCAATCATCAATTGGTTACCAGAACCGATTACGAAAGTGAAGAATACGGGCAGATAATCGAAGATCTTTCGGATTATACACACCGTTTTGAACTTCTTGGAGGTTATAACTATGTTGGAGATACAGAGAAAATTCTTTTAGGTTTAGGTTTCAAAAGAGAAGTTTTTAATAACCAAACCGAAACCTTTTCTGGAGGATGGAGAATGCGTATCGAATTGGCTAAATTATTATTACAATCAAACGATGTATTGCTTCTGGATGAGCCAACCAACCACTTAGATATCGAAAGTATTATTTGGTTAGAAAATTTCCTTCGCAATTATCCTGGAGTTGTTGTAATCGTTTCGCACGATAAAATGTTCTTGGATAATGTTACCAATCGTACCATCGAAATCTCTTTAGGAAAAGCATACGACTTCAATAAACCCTATTCTCAATATTTGGAACTGCGTCATGAAATTCGCGAAAAGCAATTGGCGACTCAAAAAAATCAGCAGAAAAAATTGAAGAAACAGAAAAATTAATCGAGAAATTCCGTGCAAAAGCCTCAAAAGCTTCTATGGCGCAATCGTTGATTAAAAAATTAGATAAAGTTGAAAGAATCGAAGTTGACGAAGACGATAATTCTGTAATGAATATCTCTTTTCCAGTTTCAAAAGAACCAGGAAAAGTAGTAATCGAAGCAGAACATGTTACAAAAGCTTACGTCGACAAAACGATTCTTAAAGACATAAGTTTATTAGTAGAAAGAGGAAGTAAAATTGCTTTTGTCGGCCAAAACGGACAAGGAAAATCGACTTTCATTAAAGCATTGGTAAACGAATTTGAATATCAGGGAAATATCAAATTGGGACATAATGTACAATTAGGATATTTTGCTCAAAATCAGGCCGAATATTTAGACGGAGAAATTACATTGTTACAAACAATGGAAGATGCCGCAACTGACACCAACCGTATGAAAGTGCGTGATATGTTAGGCTCGTTTTTATTTCGCGGAGACGATGTAGAAAAAAAGGTAAAAGTACTTTCTGGAGGCGAGCGTAACCGACTTGCACTTTGTAAATTATTGTTACAGCCAATCAACGTATTGCTGATGGATGAGCCGACGAACCACTTAGACATTAAATCTAAAAACGTTCTGAAAGCTGCACTTCAAAAATTCGGGGGAACGTTATTATTAGTTTCTCACGACAGGGATTTCCTTCAGGGAATGTCAAACATCGTTTACGAATTTAAAGACCAGAAGATCAAAGAATATTTGGGCGATATCAACTTTTTCTTAGAGCAGCGCAATCTTGAAAACATGCGTGAAGTAGAGAAAAAAGATGTTGTAAAAACAGCAGCTCCAACAAAGGAAAATGCTAAAGTTTCGTACGAAGACCAGAAAAAAGGAAAAGCCCTTCAAAATAGATTAAGTAAAATTGAAAGTCAAATCAAACAATTGGAAAAAGACATTCAGCACGATGATAAAATGCTGGCTTCAAATTATGATAAACATATCGAAGATGCTTCATTTTTCACAGCATACAACAAAAAGAAAGCAGATTTAGATCAATTGCTTCTGGATTGGGAAATCGTTCAGGAAGAGATTGATAATTTTAATGCTTAGTATTTTTGTTTCAAGTTTCAGGTTTCATGTTCCAACAAGAACCTGAAACCTACTTGATAATCCCAATAGATTTTGAATGCATAATCGCTTCACTGCTTTCTTTAAAATAGCAGGCCAAAACATCGAGAGCTTCTAAGTTTTTCATGATTTTTTTGACTTCCGACTTTTGACTTTTGCCTGTTTGTCTGATATAAACTGCAATTACGGTAACCGGAAATATTTTGCATATTTGCTCGTACAGAAATGGATCGTGTTGTGAATCATCTCCTAATAATACATATTTAAGATTCGGATAGAATTCCAAAACATGTTTTATTTTGTCGAATTTATGATTGTGGTCACCGCGTCCGCTCATGAAAAAATCAGTAATGCCTCTTTTGATGTCTTTCAGTAAAATAACAGCTCTGGGCAACTTATGGATTTTGGTGAATTTTACAATAAACCGATACAAATTCCATTCACTGCTTGAGATGTAAAAGAACGCATTCTGTTCGTCCTTATTATTTCTTCCCGCTGAACTCAAAGCCTGATAATGTGGGACCACATCTTTAAAAACTTTTCGGTCATTTACATTTTTAAATAACAGGATATATATTTTCTTAAAGATGTTTTTTGTGTGCGAAATTAAAAAAGTATCGTCGATATCAGATATAATTCCCAGGTTCCCTTCGTGAGGTCTTATAAAACTACCTCTGGAAACAATGATTTCGGATTTATATCTAATACTAACTTGATATTCCATCCATCCAAAATGAAATTCCTTTTCAAGCGGAATGCAAAACTTAAAATAACCATCATCTAAAGTTTTGGTATGGATTTCTTTTTCTCCAAATTTCAGGTAAATGTCAAAATTCTGAATCGTTTTTATTCTGAACTGATTGATAATCGAACGTGCATTTTTGAAGTTTTTCTTCTGAAAATCATAGTTGTACGTTCGTTTAAATACATGCCCCATTACAATTAATTCCTGTTCATTGGCATAACCGCGATATAATTGTAAAATTGGTTTCATTAATTCCGTATATTTATGTAACTGTAATTTAATTATTTTAATTGGTTTTTAAATAGAAAATTTTGAAAAAGAATATCATATTCGTTGTAAATCCCATTTCAGGAGACTTGGATAAATCTGATTTGATTGAGTCAGTACAGGAGTTTGCAGACACAAATAACGTTGATCTGGTGGTGTACGAAACCACCGGAAAAAATGATGTTAAAAAAATACAAGACCTATACAATAAGTACAGTCCGGAACGAATTGTCGTAGCCGGAGGTGATGGTACAATTAAAATGGTAGCCGAAGCTATGGAAGAGCACGATGTTATCATTGGTATTTTGCCTGCCGGTTCTGCAAATGGGCTATCCGTTGATTTAAACTTGCCATCAACAATCGAAGAAAACCTGAAAATTGCTTTTTTAAATCATTATATCGAAATGGATATGATTTGTATTAATGGTAAAAAAAGTATTCATTTAAGCGATTTAGGTCTCAATGCCGATCTGGTTAAAAATTATGAAGAAAGTGACGTTCGCGGATTTTGGGGATACGCTTTGCAGGCATTTACAACCCTAACAGAATCCAATGAACCTTTTGTTGCGACAATTACCGCAAACAAAGAGACAGTTGAACATACAGCAAGAATGATTGTTATTGCCAATTCTCAAAAATATGGAACAGGCGTGACCATTAATCCAAATGGTGCTATGAATGACGGTAAATTTGAATTGGTAATTCTCAAAAACCTGGATTTATTTTTAATCGGAAAAATTATTACGGGTAACATGCCAATTGATACAGAAGATGTTGTTATTATTTCAACAGACAAAGCTACGATTCAAACCGATTATCCGGTGAGTTTTCAGATTGACGGTGAATATTGCGGAACACAGAAGTTGTTGGAAATCCATATTCTGCACAAGCAAATGAAAATTGCGATTCCTTAAATTATTTAAAAGGATTTCGTTCCTGCCAATCGGTTTTGGGTTCCAAATAATTAAAAAATCGCGAAATATTATGATTGATTAAAGCATTGCTGTGGGTGATCAAACCATACATTTTTACAGGTTTGGCACCTACAGAACTTTTAATCTCAAGAGCAGTTCTGGCGAAAACAATAGTTTTAAAACCTTTTTTAATGGAATACCCGATCATATCGTAAAGCATGTTCAGATACAACATTTTTTCACGTTGCACACTTTCATCATAACCTAAAAAATAGGTATCCATTACATTTCCGTTTTTTATCAATGTATTGAAACCAATTAATTTTTCTTCTAAAAAATAACCATAAAGGAGAAATTCATCTTTCATTATTTCTTTAAAAAAGCTAAAATGATTTCTGGCGAGAAAAAAAGTATTGAAAGGGGCATTTTTTGCCACATGAAAGTAGAGGTCGTAAATAATATCTTCATATTTTCGGATGTCTGATAAGGACATTTTTTGCTTTACGATTCCGTCTGCTTTTTTTCTGGCGCGTTTGTACTGGTCCCGGTATTTTTTGGATAAAGCATCAATATAATCCTGTTCTGATTTCCAGTTTTTATTGATTTCAAAAACCATGTTAGGCTGGGTAGAGAATGTATAATTATTTTTGAATTCGGCCTGCAGTGGTTCAATTTCTTTGGCAGTAAAATCTTTTATACTGGTAATATGAACTTTTTTTCCACTTGCTTTTAAATCTTTTTTAAGCTGAGTGATGGCTTTATGAAGTGTTTTTATTGCTTTGGATTGTTTTATGTTTTGAGCAAAAGCAAAAGCATTTTGCCCCGTGAGCATGTTGTTGCCCACAAACAATACATGCGAAGCGAAATTTTTAAGAGCAAAATTCCGAACAGAAGTTTTTAAGCATTTATCACGTTCTCCAAAGGATTCCAGTTTTTCTGCAAATAAAAATTGGGTCAGGACGATTCCCATAAGCTTCTCTTCTTCAAAGATTCCGATGAAATGGCAAGTCATGTTTACTGGACAGGAATTTTCCAGTACTTCGAGATATTCGCGTGTCAAAAAAATGTTTTCTGAAGCCAGCAAGTTCCATTCTAAAGGCAGCAGGGACGTGCTTTTATATATTTGAAAAGAATAGTTTGTATTCAAGAGTGTGAGCTAATTTCTTCAAAATTAGATAATATTTGCAATAACTAGTTTGCTTTAAGTTATTATTAAGAAAAATCCGTTTGATTCTGGATTTCAAACGGATTTAATTTATGTTTTTGTTATGCATATGCACAGACAATTCCACCTATAATGGTAAGGGTGAGCATCCAGTATCCTGCATGAACAAAGATGTATTTCCAAGATTTCCTTTCGAATAAACCATTGATTCCAATAACCGGGAAAGCAAAAAAAAGACCCGCCATAAAACCATGAAGAGCACCATGTTTAAAAGTGCGGTAAGCTGTTCCATAATCTGCCATAAAAGCATGAAAAGATGGTTTGGCACTTGCTATCATGGGTGGTCCGCCAATCATTCCTACGGCCCCGGACTGATGAATGGTGAACGACATTAAAGCCATTGAAATCATTACAGAGAAAATATAAGTAAAGCCAAATATTTTGAGCATATTGCCTTTTCTGAGATCTTCTTGTGTAAAATTATTTTCTCTCATCCAGATGGTTCCAAATACTTTTGGGTTGTACCAGATGAAGCCTGTTACAAGTGTAACAACAGCAGCTGCCAGAAATGTAATAAAGTTAATTTCCATAAAATAAGGTTTTTATAATTAGTTGATCAAATTTAATTAAAAATTCAGCGTGAAGGATATTTTATTTTTTGAGTATTAAACGTGTTATTTTACTTATTAACACTTTATCGACATAGCTTGTGCTGAATTTTTAAATCACATAATTTTGCAGCAAACATTGATGCCCCAAATCTATGCGAAAATTTTGTTTTTTGTTTTTACTATTTACATTGTCAAATTCAATTTTTGCAGATACGGTTTCTGATAAAGAAAAAGATACGTTGATTAAAATATATCAATCAACAAATGGAGCTGAATGGAAAATAAAATGGGATTTGACATCATCAGTTTCCACCTGGTTTGGTGTCGAAATTAATAATGGTCAGGTTGTCGGACTTAATTTGGCTGATAATAATTTAAAAGGAGAATTGCCTTCGGCTATTGG
The DNA here is from genome assembly GCF_029625295.1 of Flavobacterium gyeonganense. NCBI lineage: Bacteria > Pseudomonadati > Bacteroidota > Flavobacteriia > Flavobacteriales > Flavobacteriaceae > Flavobacterium > Flavobacterium gyeonganense. The sequence continues at coordinate 3,057,209 of NZ_CP121112.1, forward strand.
AAATTTACAGCATTTGCAAACACTGGTACTTTTTAACAATGAGATAGAAGGAAATCTGCCGGATTCTGTATATGAAATTTCGACTTTGAAAGTGCTGCTTTTGAATAATAATAAATTCTCAGGCAACCTGAGTCACAAAATAGGGAGTTTTAATTTTTTAGAAAACCTCAGTTTATTTGATAATAATTTTGAAGGTGAAGTTCCGAAAGAACTTGAAGACCTTCAAAATTTGTCAGAAATGAATCTTTCATACAATAAATTTAAAGGTTCAGTTTCAAAAAAGCTCACTTTGCTGGACGCTTTAAATATGACCATGTTAGATGAAAATGGAGATCCTTTTTTACTGGATGTACATGAAGAAAAAGATATTACCAATATTACCGTTAATTAATCGTGCTTATGAATGAATTTTACTCGTGAAAAAAGTTGATTAATCTATTTAGTTAATTGTGAAAAAACCGTACTTCGTTACGGTTTTTTTATGCTAAAAAAAGTATAATTTAATATAGGAACAGTAGCATTTTGCTTTTTTTTATAACTTTAAATATTGAATTAAAAAGCAATTTAAACTAACAAAAAATAAATTCTAACCTTTAATAATAACGTCATGGTAATACATTATCAGGGAAAACAACACGGAAAAAGTACTAAATTCACTATTAGGATAATTGGTAATAACCTTTCAAAAAGCAGTTCAAACTACCAGATTGATTTGTTGGTAGGAGATAATCAATTGCCATTATTTACTTCTGAAATTCATCAGAGTTTGTCTAATTGCCTGAGAGAGATTTATTTGTTCAGAAAACATAACGGAATTACTTTTGAAGAATCGTCTGAAAAAATTGAAACTTTATTGGTTCCTTATGATAAAGTTTTGTACGATTATAATAAGTTTGCCTTGTTTAGAGCTTAATTTATTTAGAAATTAAAAAAGAAAGGGGCTGTCTCAAAAGTCGAGACAGCCCCTTTTTTAGTATGTATAAAGAGATAGATTAGATATTATTCAAATACATAATCGTACAATATGTTTTTATCTAACCTAATATCTTTTTTAAGAGGTGTCATAATAAAAATGTATCCTTCATTTTCAATCTTATAAAATAACACATTTGCATTCAGACTTTTTAATCCATAGTATTCTATTTTGCTATATATTACTTTTGCGTTTTCACTATTGATTTTTATAGCATACTTATTAAAATTAATGCTAAAACTCTTGACAGAGTCATTATCTATTTGATTTTGTATTGCACTGTCACAGAAAAAGTCAATTTTGTTTACCTTGTAATTATTTTCAAATACATCGGGGCTTACATTAGTTTCGTATAAACCTTCATTAACAGTATTAAAATAACCAGATGTTGGATAATTATCGGATAGATGATTATTAAATTCACAGTTATTCGAAATATTTTTTAATTTAATCAATAGTAAAGAATATTTAGATTCAATTTCAAATTGTGAAATTACAGAATCTTTTCCTGCTGTATAGCTTCCAATACTAACATACTTCTTTTTAAAAAACGATAAATTTTTTATTTCTATGCTTTTATGGGGAACAAAATTTATTCCGTTCTCACTAATAGTCATTATATGCTTTTTGCAGCTCACAAAAAGGATTAATAATAGTATAATATAGAAAAATTTCATAGTTATTATAATGTGAAGTTTAATATTCTAAATTAATAGGCAAGAATAGGAAGTATCATTGATTCTCCTACTGATTCTTCCATAATAATAGGCGCTGTTTCTGGTTGCACAAACATAACAATAATTTTAGTTAATAGTATAAGTGTGTGTTCTCCAGGTCTAAAAGCTGCATCGAAACCTGCACTTCTTCCATTTTTACCCCTAAAGTTGTAATGATAACCTATTCCATCTTTACCGAAACTGACTCCTTGCGAAACATGATCATCTGAAGGTCCCATAACTCTTAGCCTATAATCCTTTGGTATGTAATTTAAATTATATCTTCCAAAATTAATTTGATAATTCCTTCCCTCATCTTTACCATTAAAAAAAGTATCATTTATATCAAACATCTTTTGATTACCAATTCTTAAAGACACATAAGTCTTTAACTTAAATTGATCACCTAAGTTGGAGTTCCATTGTCCCTTTTTACCTGTTTGATGGGTTGATGTGTAAGACACATATTGACTCAAATCTACATAACTACTCAAATTAGGTGGTGGCCCGTCTCCTCGTCCAAAACCGAAAAACTTACCTATATCTCTCCCAAGGGACTCTATATTACGTCCTACAAAATTAGCTGCATCCTGAACATTTCTGCCTACAAATCTGCCAGCCTCTCCTGCATTTCTTCTAAACCATTCTGCGTTTTACCATCTTTAAAAAAGTTGGAAACTGAACCTATAAAGCTTCCGCCCATTTGTTGGTGTGTCGTTTGGTCCCTGGTTATTTTTTGGACAAAAATCGTAATTCGAAAAATTCCGAGCTATTTGGTTTGCAATCCGTGCCTGCATAGGAACGCGCTATTGTTGCCAACTTGTAAGAACCTATGAATTAAAGGATCACATAACCTTACATTCATGTTAATCAAACCTACACTCTGCAAAGGGCATACAAAAAATTAATCACAAATTAATTTAGATATTTTTATTTTTAACAATTTTTTGTCTTGTTTATTTAATTCAATCTGTTTCAGAAACAAATCTCGATTATCAATTTCATTTTCTAGATCTGTAATCCATTGTGTCAGCTCAACACCGCACGCTTGAAAATGTTCTTTATCCCAATCCTTTTTTTTTATGATACTTAGAATCTCTTGGGCTTTAGAAGTGTTATAATGTAATGTTATTTCCATTTTTATTTGCAAAAATTCTGCTTGAAAATAAGAATTTGGAGAAATACTGAAGCGCTTAGATTGGGAGTAATTATCTATTAATGAAATCATATCTTCAACTAAAATGTTGTCATCTAATAAAAAAGGACATTCTTTTTTTATAATTTCAACAGCTTCTTCAAAAAGAAATGTATGATTTGTGTATGGAATGTCAAACTGAAAATTTCTACTATTATAAAATTGTTGCAAAACTACAGGTATCTTTAGGCACTCTTTTATATTTTCTTTCCATAGTGGATAAAGGACTAAATAAGGTCTATATTCATTGGTTCTGGGTAAATTTATTAGCTCAATCCCAAAAACTAAGGATCCAGCGATCTTATAAAATTTATTCTGAGAATACATTTTAAGTTCTTTAAAAGAATTCAACCAGTCGTAATTAACTGCATTTTTTGTTGTTTTGTCTACTTTCATGTCTATCTATGGTCTTACTATATAAATTGTTGCTCCATAAAAACTATTTGTGTATTTTTCATATTGAGCTTTATTCATTAAAGCTTTTCCAAATTTGAAATCGTAAATTACTCCATTTGCTTCATCATACACATCTAGAAAACCTTTACCTGCTTTACCATCAAAATAATGATTATAACTTAGGCCTCTACTTCCATATCTACTTTCGTAGCGCTTTAATAAATTAATAGCATAAGTATGTTTTGCAGTTCCAGCAGCTCCCCCTAGTTTTCCAATTGCTATTTCTGCTTTTTGTGCCGCTCTTGTTACTAAAATATTGTTACGTATTTTATTAACGAATGAATATATTCCTTTAGCTCCCAATTTCTCAGCACCAACTTCCGCTCCCCCAGGCGACAAAAAGGTAATAGCCATAGCAGTATAATAACCTGCTTTTTGATCATCTGTAGGTCTTATGCCTAAGTAGTCTGTGCCTCCAAGGGAATCAAATATATGGCTAAAACCGGGTGATATTGTATCAAAACCATCAATCACCGTTTGGATAGCCATTTTTCCAAACCCCTGTCCGAAATTAGTCGCAGTATTTAGATCTACATAATTACTCAAATTAGGTGGTGGTCCATCTCCTCGTCCAAAACCGAAAAACTTACCTATATCTCTTCCAAGGGACTCTATGTTTCGTCCTACAAAATTAGCTGCATTCTGAACATTTTTGCCTACAACTTGTCCAGCCTCTCCTGCATTTCTTCTAAACCATGCTGCATTTCTTCCATCTTTAAAGAAATTGGCAATAGACGAAATGATATTTCCACCTATTTGTTGTTGCGTATCACTTGGTCCATTATTCTCATTAATTTTAGGAGGATTATTGTTTGGACAGAAATCACAATTTGCAAAATTCCCACTAGGATCCGTATACAATAACGGATTATTCAATACATAACCATACTGATTATAGTTCTGCTTATTAGTAGGATCCTGTATATAATTATCAACCTGTAAAAACCGGTGTAATAAAGGATCATACAGTCTGGCATTCATATTGATAAGCCCAACACTTTGCAGATGTTCATGACCTGTATAACCTCTGTCAAGAACAGTTAATCCGTTAAGAGTATTACCCGCTCCGTCCTGTACTTTTATAAGGTCGCCCCAGGCATCAAATAATCTTTTTTCTACAACCGTACCGGCATCATTGGTGATGGCCAAAATGGTTCCCTGATAATCACGGTGTAAATATAAATAATTTGCAGGGTTTATACCATCACTTTTTACGGCAATAGGAGCAGTGTAGCCATCACCTCCAATATAGGTTACAAATTCTATAGCACCAGTGGTGATGTTTTGTTTAACTTCCATACTGCCGTCAGCAGCATAATGTTTACGTAATGGTCTTAATTCTTTGTCTTCCAAACCGCCGTAATACATGGTACTACGCTGGTTGTCGTCATTGTAAGTAAAACTAATTTTCTCAATTCCAGTTTCCTCAATCTGGATAGGGCTTTTAAAGGCGTTATACGTAATATTCAATTTGCGTTCAGTTGTAGGGGCATTGCTGGTTTTACGGATTTGCACATCATCAAACCAGACATTGCCTTGTCCGTTATTGTCCAGGCGAATATTTATTTTTTTAATATTTGCAGGAACAAGAACTGTTTTTTCTATTTTAGTCCATTGGTTTGTTGGTACTGTTGATTTTGTATCTATTGCAGTAAAATAACCGGTTTCCTGGTTCGTATTCATAAATAAAAAAATCTCAGCAGACGGACTGTCACCACGTACCCAAACCGAATAAGTATATTCAGTAGGCTGAGCATTATCAATAGCAATCCACTTATCTGCATGAACGTATTGTTCCGTTGTGGAAGTATTAGTTAATTTCAGGGAAGTTTTACTTTCATGGGCATTTGTGTCGTCATAATTATAAAAAACAGTACCGGGATATCTTGAAGCTCCCCATCCGGTTTTATTTTCCATATTATCATTATACAGACCTTCTCTGTTTGCATAATATGATATCGCTTCGGGGCTTAACGTGATGGCTGTATTCTGGTATTTTTTGTTCGGATCATAATCGTAAGTGCCCAGATTATTGCTAGTTATTTTTCCTGAAGCATCATAAGTTTGAGTTTCCTGAACGCCGTATTTGTTCGTAAATTCTTTTAATCGGCCCAGTTCGTCATAGTCAAAATCCTCTGTATAATTGCCAAATGCGCTATTAATACGCTGGTCCAGATTGTCTGTATTTTTATCAAATTTAGTGGTAAGCGTGAGGATATTGCCTATTGGTTGTGTGGTTTTATCATGCTGTATTTTAGATAAATAACCGTCTGTATCATAAGTGTTGGTCATTTTAATGCCATTTCCTGTGATGCTCTCAAGTAGCTGTCCCTTAGCGCTAACGGTATTGACCTGCCATAATACTTTGTTGTTTATATCAAGAATCTGATACAAAGCACCATTTTTATAAACGTTTTTAGTAACGACAGTACTGCTTTTTCCACCGGCCTCGGCAGTTTTTGTTTCGGTAATAACCCTTCCCAAGCCATCATAATCAAGATCTCGGGTAAATTTATAAGAACCGGTTTTTTGTTCTGTAATAGAGGTTGGACGTTTAAATGTAGCATCATAAATGATAGAAGTCAAAATATCATTTGCCCCGGAAGGCTCATTTAAATCTTTGTAGCTTATGTTCAACGGTAACTTTGCACCATCATACGTATAAGTGGTTTCACTGTTGGTACCCGCTCCTGTCGTTGTTTTTTTAGTAATTCTTCCGCTTGGATCACGGGTAATGGTCGTTTTTACATTGCCATTTTGGGAGGTTTCTTCTTCAAGTTCTCCCCAGTCATTGTGTTTATATTTGAATGTACCTGCCGAAGGGTCAATAAGGGCAGTTTTTTGACCCCAGCCATTCTGCTCCATATCGATACTGATGCCATTATAACGGGTCTGTTTTAAATTACCGTTGGCAAAGTACGAATAATTAATAGTTCCGCCCAGTGTTTCGTCAGTAGAAATTACATTACCCACTGCGTTTTTAGTGATGGTTTTGGTTTTTAAGCCATCGGTAACAGTAGATACAAGTCCTGGTGGATAATTGGCAGTTGTTGTTCTTTGATTAAACAGTTTTGTTTCTGTTGGCCTGCCGTACATATCAAACTTGGTTTCATTCCATTGGGTAGGAGTGGATCCAAAGTAGGGTTCACTGGTTTTATAAATGCGATCATAGATATCATATAAATAGGATACATAAGAAAAAACGCCATTGATATCTTTTACTCCGGATTTTGTTTTTCGTCCAAGATCGTCAAATATTTGTACGGAAGCGCTGCCATCTGTTGCATTTGTTGTAACTGTGGTTGTTGATCTGATTTGAGGATTAAAGGATTGGGTATAAGATGTCGTGATTGTTAAGTTTAACTGATCGTCTTTTACGGTTAAAGGTTTAAACCACGAATCATAGGTATAAGAGGTGGAAAATCCGTTGGTATCCGTCTCTTTTTTTAGTAACCCGTTATTGATATCATATTCAAAAGTAGAAAACAACAAATCATTATCCGTTATTTTGGTTACAAAGCGTCCGGATGCATCATATTCGTATTGGGTAGTTCTGGGCTGTAAAGGAAGTGGTGCCGTAAGGGTCTTTTTGATAACATTTCCAAAGGAATCATAATCATTATGCTCCTTTATGGTAGCTGTTCCTGTTCCGCTTTTATCAATGTCCGAAAGTAACTGGTTAGAATTGTAAGTATAAACTTCAGTACTGCTCATATCAGGAGCACCGGTAACGCTGACACTCTGAGTTTTTTGAGAAGGCCTTCCTAATATATAAAGCGGACTTGTAATCGGCTCCTGATAATCTATCGTGGTGGTAGAATTCTGGGTATCTGCTGATCCCTGAGTAACACTGGTAATGCTTTTGATATTATTATAAGAATCAAAAGTATTAGTAGTAATAACACTTGTGTTATCTAAACCATTATATTGTATAATACCTGTGTTTTGTAATTTAAAAACTTTATTTTCCTGCAATGCATTCTCCGCGGTTGAGGGTGTATAGGATAAATTGGTTTTAGAAGTAAAGCTAGATGGTGAAAAATTACTATAGGGATAAGTTAAATATGGCACTACATAACTTTCAGTTGTTGCACCTCTCAATTTTACATCTTTAACGATAACAGAGCTCATAATGCTGCTGCTGTCATCATGCCAGTTAGTTTCCATAATAGATCGGAACCCCATAAAACCTAAGCCTTCCAGATGAGTTACAGGGCCATAATAACCATATAGTTTCTTTTTAGAAACAGTCCCGCTCTTTTTTTCTAATTTGGTGACAATATGAGAATTCGGTGAAGTTACTAAATCAAAATAAGGATAACTTTCGGTTGCTTTACTAGATTTATAAATAGAATAATAATCATTTTCATAAATTTCATCTAATGGCTGATATGTGATAAATTCCTGTACACCATTGCCGGTTGTAATTGTGCTTAATAATTCTTTTGAAGTATCTTTTGTAGAACTAAAAAAATGTAATTTATTTTTATTTATAAACGCAATTTCAAATCGTGGAAGTTGTTGCTCGCTGGAGGGCAAATAAATAGGCAACGCATAGATGTCAATGTTCGGTTGTTCTGAACTAATTGCAGTTTTTGTAATATAGGTATTGGGTGCAATTTCCGTATAGGTGCTGACTTGAATAGTTCCACTAAGGGGAAAAGTTTTTCTTGTGTTTTTTACTATTGTTAAATCACTTTTTCCATCATTATCATAATCAGTTGCAAAATAATTGTAGCTATTATTGGAGTTATTAGTGGTAAATGGTGCATAATTAGGCAATTCTTCTATGGTATATCCATTATCTTTATAATCAGCAATTCCTTTTGATGGAAATCTGGACCACCAATTAGCAGTGCCTGGGTTTGGTATTAAAAAATCAGATTTTCCGTCTCCATTAAAATCTCCTATAACAATTGGCACGTCAAGTCTTATACTTGAATTTATCGTTTTAGATATTTCGACAAAAGTATTATTTTCAGTTAGGGTATAAACTTTTAATACACCAGTCTCAAATATAAAAATATCTGATTTTCCGTCTCCATTAAAATCGGCTACATAACATTTGCTGCTTGGGGTAATTGGTAAAATTCCTGACGGATTAACAAAATTGACGGTTGTTCTTCTGTCTAGGTTGACAAAATAAGATTTACCTCCAGTATACGTTTGTGAAGAAGTGACAGAACAATTAGTATATATATAATAATTAAATGTTTTTTCAATGGCTACAATGTCTGTTAAACCATCCCCATTGAAATCTCCGCTTAAAAAAGATTTAGGAATATCTGCTTCTACATATCCATCTTTATAAGTAGTTGCAGAAGCACTTAATTCAGAGTTCAGTAAATTGCTCGATTGCGTTCTATTCAGAGGTTCTGTACCCGAGCATGGATAAATATAATGGCGGGTAAATTTTGGAAAATTATACTGTTTTTCATCCTGTGGATAGATTAAAGTGCTGCCCGAGGTAGCGTAGGTAGAAAATTTTGTCAGATTTGTAGTTGGATTTGTTTTTACAACCGTCCATCCTTTACTGTACCAATATTTATTATTCGATGTCAAAAAGGAAACCGCAAAAATTTCCTCAAAACTGCCAGAATCTAATGGGATTCCATAATTAGGGAATGTCTGAGCCCCTGTGTTAGGGCTAATACCTGTAAAAAGCCAATATTTCTTTTTAGCATCAGATCCTGTAGTAGGATATAAAATAAAATCCATAGAACCGTCTCCGTCAAAATCTCCGGATACTGTAGAACCATTTATTGAAGAAACGTTGTTAACGTCTATAGTATTTGGATTAGGAATATAATTTATAATACTTTCGGTAGTATTGTAGCGAAAAACAGTGGGGTTATAACTTTTTGATTTATCACCGTTTTTTTCAGTAATTTTAGATAACTGGTCATAATTTTGAGAGGATAAGCTGTATTCTAATGAATAATTCCTGAATCCTATATTGTTGCTTTTTATCTCAATTTCGCCTATTTTATAATATTTTATATAATTATATCCTCCAATATAAGAGCTTTCATTACGTGTTCTGGATTGATAGTTAAACTTAATTTCATTGATAGGGGCTGCTGATCCCCGGCTTCCGTATTTGATTTTGTATATATCGCCTAATTGAGTGTAATATTCATACTGAATGCTGACCCCTTGAGCATTTTCCCAGTATGTTACTCCCCACATAAGAGGTGAACGTGTGTCTGTCTGTAATCCATACCGGGCTTTAGATCCATCAGGATATTCTACTACAAAATATATTGGACCTCGATTTGGAATATATTGATCTACACTATAAGATGTTATTTTTAGATTAGAGAAATTTTCAGTTTCATATTGGGTACCATTTGCACCATATACTCCACCTGTCCCTTTTTTAACTACTAATCGTTCACCATCTAAGGCAAAACAGTCATTTACAAAATCCACAGGCTTTATTTCTCCATCATGAAATTTAGTTTTAGGAATTCGTGTAATTTTAGAAATTCCGGTAACGTTCCATCCTTATCCCGCTGAGCCAACTCCGCTTTGGCTATTGTAAGACAGACTAATTTGAGGCACGACTCCGTTAATTCCCGGAGGTACTGCAATAGGTATAGTATAAGACGCACCACCGGATAAGGTAACAGCCAAATCTCCCGCTGTAACACCTGTTTCTTTAGAGGAACCTGTTGGGTTGGTCTGAGCGGATAAAAAAAGGTAAAACTTAGAAATAAAATCGAAAAGTAAAATTGCTTCATGCTGCTATTTTTTAATAATTTTTATTGTTTTTTGTTCCCCGTTTTTATAGGTCAGCGAAACAATATAAACGCCGTCCGGATAACTTTGAAAAGGAATATTTTGAGAATTGATATTTCCGTTGGTATTGTATTTTTTTAATACCTGACCAGAAATTCCAACTATTTGTATGGAAATAACAGAGTTGTCATTAGTAAGTTCCCATTTTAGGTATAACTCTTCTTTTACTGGGTTCGGATAATAAGAAATAACATCTTCAGATGAAAATTTAATTAAGTCTTCGTCTGTTATTGCTTCAATTTCTTTCGCCGGTTTTGCTGTCTGGCAGTTTAGGCAAAGAGATCTGACAATTTGATTTCCTGTCAGGGAGTCATAACTAAATGTGATTTTATTCTGGGCATTAGAACAAAAAAAAGTTCCAAACCATAAAATTGCTAGTATGTTTTTCATTATTTATGATGTTTATTCGTATTCGAAAAATGTTAAAAAGTGCAAATGAAGGGTAAATAAATTCACAGTACAATACCTGTAGTTATTTTTAATAAAAATCTACTAATTGTAGTTTTTTATCTATAAAATAGCCTTTTTTGCTGTTTAAAAATAATATATTCGAAAAATTTTCTTATAAAATGGATTAATAATTAATTCCCTTAAATATAAATAGCTATTTTAAATAAGTTTTTTCTTTATTTAGTATGCAAAAGAGAGGTGATTTATATTGATTTAATGTTTAAAATCATTTTTTGTGTAATAAAATATGATTTTTTTAAATCTTAATTGATATAGTAAATTTATAAATTGGCGTGATTTTCTTTCCATAAAAAAAAGCCCCGAAGTGAATCTCACTTTTTGGGGGCATTGAAATAAATAACATTTTTTGCTATGGTTTTAACCGGTAATTTATACAATTTGTTTTTCTTTCCTGAAATTCCTCCATCCAAAACCAATCAACAGTAAATTGAATAATACCAAAGGTAAAAATGTTGTTGTTAAATTGATTTTAGAAGTATCTTCAAAAGTTTCAACCTTAAATTTAGACCAGTTTTCTTTGGCTACTGGAGCATTATCAAAGATTTTAGGGTAAAAATACAGCCTCATTTTTTCATGGAATTCTTTTGTCTTTTCCATAAACAAAAGCTGGTTTTCCAAATCCGATTTTGCAATTGCATTCAGTTGGATTTGGGTATGTAAAGTTGGAATAAATTGGGCTATCATCTGGCTTGCCTCGTTTCGTTGCTTTAATTTGGTCTGCAATTCCTGAGACTGTTTTGCCGATTCATCATCGCCCATTTGCTGCATCGCATAATACCAAAGCCAGCTGAATTCGGTATCTGGTAAAATATAGCTTTTGAACTGTGGATAATGACTGTAGAATTTATCCATCGTCGTTTTTTTATCCATATCCCATTTTTCGTGGTAGGCATTTCGTTGTTTCAGTGTCAGTTCTAATGCTTCGGGAACCGGATATTTGTTGACAATATAAGTATTGATCGTTGCCGGCAAAATGATAATCAGAAACAGCCAGACCGTCAATAAGATTACAGAATTAAAATTCGAATTTTTTTGAAGCGAAACAATAAAAAAGCAAACGGCAAACCAAAAGAGAATGTACAAAATACTGATGATGTAAAAAGTGAGAAGTGAACTGTCAAATGGAATATTCAAAAGTATGACAGCAACAACTAGGATAATTGTCAGCAATGCAAGCAAGCTTAAAATCCGGATATAGAATAATTTCAGAATGTATAAAAAAGTATTGTCGCTTTGCGAGGCAACAATTTTCCAGGTTCCGGATTCTTTTTCTTCTGAAACGATATTGTACGTAAAAGCAATGATCAGAAGCGGAAAAAGATAAATGAGTACAAAACTAAAATCAAGGTTTCCCAGCAAAAGATTATTTGGATTATTCAGTTCCGAATCGTATTTCTGAGCTTCCAGACCTCGAATTGTAACACTCTGAATAGATGTATTTATATCTCGCTGACCAATTGCCAGGCTGTTGAGAGGAAATGTTTTGTTGACCAGTGAAAATTTTACATAATAAAGCAAAAGACCCATTTCGTCTTTGTGAAAAGAAGTGTTACGGACAATGTGTTCTTTTTGATAAACCGCTGCTTCCGTGATATTTTTATGTTGCTTTTGCTGGAATTGCTGTCCAATTAAAAGGCTTATAAATCCGATCGTCAAAAGAGACAATAATCCAACTTTTGTTCCCTTAGAGCGAATGAAATTTTTAAATACTAATGCTAACATATTAAATGGCTTTTAAGTTTTTTGAAGCTAACCGGATTAAAATAAACAACAGACTAATCCATAGAAAAAGTGAAATAACTGAGACAATTTCGTTTTTTAAAACGGTCAGAACTCCTTTGGGCTCATAATGAAATTCCTGAACTTCAGCCCAATGATCTTTGTCAATGACAGCCGGTTTGTCTTTTTTATTACTGATATATTTAATTTGCAAAGCATTCATTTTTTGCGCCATATCATAACGATACGTTTCGGCTTGTTTCTGGAAATCGATGTACGAATCATAATCTGTATTTGATAATGCCATCGAGAGGTTTTTCATCGCGATATACGGATTCAAAAACGATACTGCTCTTGAAAAACTGTTTTGCTTTTCGTATACATGAAGCAAATTTTCTAACTGTTTGTTGTAGATATTCGAACTAATTTTTTCACCTTCGGTCATGATAAAACCGGAATAATTAAAGGGAAGTTTTTGAACCGAATCGACTTTGTGTACCGCCAGCAAAGAATCCTTAATCGCTTTATAATGCGGATCATTTGGGTTGTGACTGTCACCTTGTTTCAAAATATCTTTTTCGATATCGCTGTTGAACTTAATTTTTGAAGGCGCTTCATAAATATAAGCGCCAATTGCCTGCGTTGTTCTCGGTAAAATAATTGTGAAAACCAACCAAATCCCAATTAACGAAACCAACGCTTTTTTTGAAGTTTTGCATGAAGCAGAAATCAAAACGGCAATGGCGCAAAAAAATAACAGATATAGAAAATGAAACACAATAAACAAGATTATTTTAAGGCTTTCATCAAATGAAACGGCAAAGTTCTGAAGCAATAACCAGATGAAAACCAAAACAAGAATTACCGGAATAAACAGTATCATAATTACAGAAGCAATTCCGAGTATTTTGCCTAATAAAAGTTGTTTCCAGTTGATACCCTGACTCAAAAGCAGTTTTAGTGTTCCGTTTTCCCTTTCGGCTGCGACCGAATTAAATCCCAGGAAAAAAATCAATAACGGCAATAAAATCTGTAAAACCATAGCAGTACTGATTTCCCCAAAACGCAGCATGCTGTTCGAGAATCCGGCTTCAGAAAAATTGGCTGTATTTTGCTTATGCGCTTCCAGAAATATCGCATTTCCAAAAAACGGTTCCATTCCAAATTCAAAAACGCTCAGTGAAGTACTTTTTCGGAAAGCAAAATTTCCGTAATGCGCCATTCTGTGCGGGTTCTTATCCGGATTTTTCAGCCAGTCTTCGCGGGATTCATGCTGATATTTTTCACTGGTTTCATTTTGATTGATGTAGTTTTTCCATCCGGATAAAACGGCATAAATCAATAAAATACCAATAAAAAATGTGATTATAAAAACAGTCCCATTTTTAAAAGCTGAATTTTTTAAATGTTTTGCAATTAAAATTTCTATGTGTAAAGCCATGCTTTATTAAAATTTATAAGTTACGGTAAGCGTTGCATTTCGTGGCGCGCCGGGAAATAGGCGAAGGTAGTTTTGGGCACCAAGCCAATATGTTCTGTTAAAAACATTTCCTACGTTTATAGCAATCTGCATGTTGCTTTTAGTCGGTTTATAATAAACTGCTGCGTCAAAAACAGTAAAATCCGGAATTGTAAAATCTCTTGTAAACCACGGAATTTTGCTGCTTTGGTATTGCATTCCCGCTCCAATTCCGAAATTATCCAGAGCAGAATCAGATCTGAAATTGTAACGTGTCCATAAGTTGGCACTGTTTTTCGGTGTGTTTTGTTTTCTGGCGCCAATTAATGAAGCATTGCGATCATTGGTAATTTCAGCATCGATATAACTGTAAGAAGCGTTAATTTGCCAGTCCGGAATAATATAACCAGCAAGATCGCACTCAAAACCACGGCTTCTTTCGGCTCCTCTTGTTACCAGTAAATCAGGATTTACAGGATCATTGGCATTCATCAAAATATTACGCTGGTTGATTTCGTAAACAGCCGCGTTAAAACTCATGGTGTTATTTAAGAAAGTAGCTTTAATTCCGACTTCCTTTAAATTACTTTCCAACGGATCAAACTGGCTTCCGGCAGGTAAACTTCCGGTTTGTGGCATCAAAGTCACTGTGTTCGACTGTGGCTGATAGCCTTCAAGATAAGTCGTATAAACATTAATTGAATTGTTTACGGCATACGTTATCCCAACTCTTGGGAGCAAAACCGATTTTTTTACAGTAAGTTCGTTGTTGGCTTTATAATTCGTAATATCCTTGAACCATTCGTTTCTTAAACCCAATAAAAAGGTAAATTTAGCCCACTGAATCTGATCCTGAATATAAATAGCGTTCGTTGTCGTTAAAGCCGATGGTAGTGCGGTTCTAACATTCAAAGTATAATCTTCGGGACTTGTAACGGTATATTTTGGATTGTTCAAATTGAAATAAGTTACATTTGGTTTCGGCATAACAACTCCGTCGATAGTGATTGTTTGATAATTTGCAGCATTTGCCAAAACGAAAGAACCTGCAACAGTGCCGTCATTTAAGAGATAACCTCTGGCTGCATTTTGACCGCCGCCTATGTTTTTGTTCCAGCTGCTTAAATCGTATCCTGTCAATAATTTATGGGTCAGTTTTCCGGTTTTTAGATCGAAATTTAAGTAAGCGCTCAAATTGTCGATATCCCAGTTTTGCTGACGCTGTACAAACTGCATCATCGCCAGGCTCGTTACAGGCTGATTATTCATGTCAACGGCAAAGGCATTAGTGGTTCTGTGTTCCTGAAGATCTTCTGTCCAGGTTTGTTTCATGTACGAGGTATTGAAACTAATTTTAGAACTGAATTTATGCGCGAAATTCGTCATCAGAATCATTTCTTTAGACCTGAAAAAATCACTCGGAGCACCCAGATTCAAACTTATTGGGGTTTTGTTTAAATCTGTCACTCCGGCAACGGCACCAAAAATAGGCTGTCCTCTGTCGAGAATTCCTTTCATGTCACTCAGAATCAATTCAGTATTGATAGCCGTTTTTTCATTCGGAATATAACTGAAAGATGGCGAGATCAGGAAGGATTTATTATTAACCAGATCACGGAACGATTTGGCTTCCTGGTAAGCACCGTTTACACGGTACAATAATGTTTTGGATTCGTTGACAGGTCCGGTAAAATCCAGAGTTCCTCTCAAAGTGCTGAAACTTCCAACACTCATGCTGACCTCTTTATGTTCTGTTGCCAAAGGTTTTTTGGTCACCAGATTGATGCTCCCACCCGGATCTACAGAGGAAAACGTACCGCTTGAAGGGCCTTTTATGACCTCAACACGTTCGATATTGGTAGTCAGCGGCTGTAGAAAATAATATTGCCGGGTTCTCATTCCGTTAATGATTTGGCCTTCCTCATTTTGACTGATACCGCGAATTGTATATTGATTGTAATAACTCGCCGGAATAACACCGCTTGTCATTTTTACTGCATCGGCCAGATAGAAAGCGGCTTTATCTGCAATTAATTCTTTGGTTACAGTCGAAATAGATTGTGGAATATCTTTGTTTAATGCTGCCGTTTTTGTAGCAGCAAAAGAATAGTCGCTGTAATATTTTTTGGTTGAACGACCAATAATTTCAACTGTTTGTAACTCATTTCGCTTAGCTTCCGTTTCAACAGAATCCTTCACAATGCTATCCCTTATTTTTTCGTTAATTGTTTGGGATTGTATAGATGGTATGCCTAATAAAAATAATAAGGCAAATAAAAATAGATGTTTCATTTTGGTTGATGGAAATCCTGATTTCCTTTTAAACAGTTTGTAAGTACAAATCTTCGAGTTCGTTAGCAGAGATTTTTTCGGCTTCAATAACGGTCACCAGATTTCCCTGTTTCATAATGCCAATGTGTGTTGCGACTTCCCTTGCTCTGAAAATATCGTGTGTTGCCATTAAAATAGCTGTTCCGTCTGCCGAAAGTTCTTTTAAAATCTGTGAAAATTCATTTGATGCTTTAGGATCCAGACCACTTGTAGGTTCATCCAGTAAAAGCACTTTTGCCTGTTTAACAATAGCAATGGCGATGCCTACTTTTTGTCGCATTCCTTTTGAGTAACCTCCCAGATTTTGATTGTGAGCTGTAATCTGTAAACCGGCTTTGGTTAAAAAATAAGTCAGTTCTCCGTTTGAATATTTGAATCCGGCAAGGGAAGAAAAGAATTTCAGGTTTTCCATGCCCGTAAGATTTGGATATAACATGACTGTTTCCGGAATGTATGCCACATCTTTTTTGGTTTTATCAGCATCGGTAACAACCGAAATATCATTTATTTTAATTTCGCCTTCGGTAGGTTTTATAAATCCGAGAAACAAGTTTATGGTGGTAGTTTTTCCGGCACCGTTTTGTCCTAAAAGCGCAAAAATTTCTCCTTGGTTTATGGTTAAATTCAAAGCGTTTAAAGCAATTTGGTCACCGTATTTTTTAGTCAGGTTTACTGCTGTGAGCATAATGTATGGATTTGGAAATTATTTATTTTGAAATATATAGCTGTTTCCGTTCGTTCCATAGGAGGAACGACCAGTGCTATTTTATAAATGTTAAAGAAAGAGTTTACAGAAGAGAATTATTTTATTTAAACTTGAATATACAAGATTGATCAAATTTGCTGATGGAATCTATTCGCCAAAATAGATTTCATCAGATCAATATCTGAAATACCATACATTGCCTTTTGTCCTAAACAAAAAGAATGATTTTCAATATTTAAATAGTAAAATCCGGTAAACTAAAATAGGGCAGGAGGTGCTCTTAAAGCGAAAAGACTACCTTTGAAAAATGTTGAAGTAACTTTGTTGTAAAAGAAAAATACAGTTGAAGTTACAACGTTTGGTGTATGAAATGAAAAAGTATGAAATATCTCTGAAATAAAAGTGCTGAATGCAAAATGGCAAACAGGACAATTAGTATCGACAGCATGACTATGTGTAATCTGCTTTTGATTGGGAGTGTATTTATGGTCGCAATGTTTCTCGTGGATTTGCGTGTAAATATGCTCATAAGAGTGAATAGTCTGAAAAAGCATTGCGAACAATACCATTAAAGACATGAAAAGATTAATTAGTAAAAATTTCTTTTTATTCATTCTTGATTTGGAAATCTTAGCGGCAAATAATGCAACTAGGTTGCAAATATAAAGATCTTATTTTAAAATAAAAGCAAATCATTTTATCTTTTTAAAAGCTTAATCTAACAAACTATTTTCCAATGATTTCTTTCCGGTGTAAAGTTCCCCAGTCTTTTAAGGCCATTATGACATTTCCCAAAGATTGACTGTGCAGTGTTCTACGGTATTCAACAGTTGGTGGAAAAGTGTCGTAAACCGTTCTTATAACCAGTTTATTTATTTCCAGATCTTTGAGTTCTTTCGACAGCATTTTATCGGTAATTCCATCCAGATCTCTTGAGATTTCCTTGAATCGTTTTGGACGATCAGACAAAGCAATCAGAATTGGTAATTTCCATCTTCCGTTCAGTACTTCCAAAGCATCCCTTACCGGTAATAAGGCACTTAAACAGGATTCTTTTGAGCAGGCGCTATCTTCGTATGTATTCGTGTTTTCGCTTGTCATTTTGATATTGCTTACGTTACTATCTTCAACGATAGCGCTATCTTTGAGGATAGTACTATAAAAGAGATAGTAAATGTAAATAAGTTTGTGTAGTAAACAAAATAAAAATAGTATGAGCAAAAGAATTCTGAATATCGTCACAAGTATTAAGGGAGATGCTTCCTTTAGTAATAAATTATCGAACGCAGTTATTGAAAAACTGACAATCGCTTACCCGGAAATCGAAGTAGAGACACTGGATCTTTCAAAAACACCTTTACCTTATCTGGATGAATCACAAGTTGGGGCATTTTTTACTCCTGAAGAAATGCATACTGATGAGCAAAAAGAATCTATTATAAGTTCAAATAATGCTGTAAAAGAATTATTTGATGCTGATATTATTGTGATAGGAGTACCACTTTACAACTTTGGAATTCCGGCGGTTTTAAAAGGCTGGGTAGATCAGATTTCAAGAGCGGGAGTCACTTTTAGTTATGCAGACGGATATCCAAAAGGACTGGTAACCGATAAAAAAGTGTATTTGTCTGTAGCTTCAGGGGCTATATTTTCTGAAGGACCATACAAAAGTAATGACTTTGCAGATCCTTATTTACGTGCAATATTAGGTTTTTTAGGCATGACAGATGTGACTACTTTTCGTGTAGAAGGAACGTCAATTCCTGATTTTGCTGAAAGTGCGTTACCAAAGGCTTTGGCAGCTGTTGAAGAATTTTCGTTTTAAGAATTATATAAAAAAATCCCAGTTTATAGCTGGGATTTTGTTTTTAAAGTATTTCTTATTTCTCAATAATCATTGTAATGCCTTGTCCGCCTGCCGCACAAATTGAAATAAATCCTCTTCCGGATCCTTTTTCGTTTAATAGTTTTGCCATAACGCCAATAATTCGGCCTCCGGTTGCTGCAAACGGATGCGCAGCTGCAAGACTGCTTCCTTTTACATTTAGTTTTTCCCTGTCAATTGATCCTAATGCTTTTTTCAAACCTATTTCTTTGCTAAGTTCAGGACTTTCCCAAATTTTCAGCGTGGCTAAAACCTGTGCAGCAAAAGCTTCGTGAATTTCATAATAGTCAAAATCCTGTAAAGTCAATCCGGCTTTTTCAAGCATTCTACTTGCTGCAAATAATGGGGCTAATAGAAGATTTTGTTGGTTTTTTACGTATTCAATAGCAGCGACTTCTGCATAAGTAATATAGGCCAGAATCGGGAGGTTGTGTTCTTTTGCCCATTCTTCGCTGGCTAAAAGAATACAGGAAGCTCCATCCGTAAGAGGAGTTGAGTTCCCAGCTGTTAAAGTTCCGTTTGTTTTATCAAAGGCAGGATTTAATTTGGCTAATTTTTCAATAGTGCTGTCTTTCCTCAGGTTATTGTCTTTTTCGAGTCCGTTAAACGGAGTAATCATATCATCAAAAAAGCCTTCATTATAGGCTTCTGCCATATTCAAATGACTTTTAAGCGCCAGATTATCCTGATCTTCTCTTGATATTCTATAATGTTTTGCCGTGATTTCTGTATGTCCGCCCATCGAAAGTCCGGTTTGGGATTCTTCATTTCGGGGAACCAATGGCGTTAAATCTTTTGGACGGAGTTTTAAAAATAATTTGATTTTTTCGCCTAATGATTTTGCTTTTCTGGCGTTCAGTAAAATTTTCCTTAGTTTTTCGCTCACTGCAATCGGCATATCACTGATAGAATCGACGCCTCCGGCAATACCGGATTCAATTTGCCCCAGAGCAATTTTATTGGCAATATAAATGGCACTTTCTATTCCGGTATCACAGGCTTGCTGTAAATCGCAGGCAGGAGTAGCAGGATCGAGCGTAGTTTTCATAACACATTCCCTCATCAGATTGCTGTCATATGTATGTTTGATAACTGCACCGCCAACTACTTCACCTAATAATTGCCCGCTTAAATTATACTTATCAATAAGTCCGTTTAAGGCTGCGGTCATCATTTGCTGATTTCCAACTTCTGCATAGGCTGTATTGGCCCTTGCAAACGGAATTCGGTTATAACCTACAATAGCGACTTTTCTAATGGTATTGGGAGTACTCATATCTCGATTTTTATGACAATTTAATATTTCCTGAGATTAAAGATAAGCAGGAATTTCTAAATTTTGGCTACTAAAATGAAATGAGATTTGTTTTAAGAAAAGTATAGATATGAAATTTTTACTCGAAACAAGAAAAACGATTAAATTATTTTTTCAATAAAAGAGCTGTAATTATTCAAAACTAATTGCGTTAAAATATATTCGATTTTAATTTAACCGTAGTTTTTTCTTTTTTCCGAACAACAAAAGCAAAACTGTTTTCACCTTTTCTTCAAGTGAAGAACGCAGAATTGAAAATGCTTTGGTAATCTGCGCTTCAACTGTTTTGATTGACACATCGAGATGTTCCGCAATTTCAATATTCGTCAGACCTTCTTTTTTGCTTAAAATAAAAACTTCTTTACATTTAGGAGGCAAACTTTCTATCTCTTTATTTACTACCTTTAATACACGCTGAAAAGATTCGGACTCATCTTCAAGAACAACTGAATTTAAAGCATCGTAATAGGTTTTTTCAAGAGAAAACAGCGATTGGTTTTTTCTGTATAAATCAATGAATTCATTATAAACCAATTTATAAAGAAAGCTTTTTATGGAATGGTCTGATTTTAATCTTGTGCGCTGTTCCCAGACTTTTATAAATACATTTTGAACGATGTCTTCGGCACTGTAAATATTTTTTGCCAGACTGTTAGCGTAAACACAAAGTTTATGATGATAGGTGTCAATTAGAAAAGTATACGCCCTTTCGTCTCCGTTTCTCAGAGATTCAATTAGGACATCTTTTTCGTTATAATCATCGGTTTTCATAGTAACAAATATATAGATTTATAATTTTTCAGGTTTAGATTTTGAGGTGCATTTCGTAAAAAAACCTCAATTTTCGGTTTTCTATTCGAATTTTATTACAAATAAAAAGTGATAATAATGCAAAGACAAAACTTTTACTTCTTTAATTCTATAAAATTAATATGGTTTAATTGACAGGAAAAACTTGTGAAAATAAAAAAATCACCAAAATCAAAAAAACTTTATCAAATTGTTAGGGTTTTGCTTTTTGGCTTCGTAATAATATTAAAAAAAGACACAATGACAGTGAAAAAGTCAGAACGATTAATGGTGAAATTCATCACAAATCAGGCAAGTCAGGATGAAATTGAAATGCTGACAGCATGGTTAAAGGATGAAGAAAACCAGATTGTGTTTAAGGATTTTGTAAAAACCAATTACGCAATTGATACCGCTATGAATAATTTTGATTCAACTGAAGTTAGAAAACAGCTGGCAGAAAGAATTCAGAGAGAGAATAGTATTTTTTATAAAAGAAGATTTTCTTTTTATTATAAATATGCAGCGATTTTGATTATCGCTTTAGGTGGATTTTATTTTTATAAAAGTTCGAATAGCTCGACATCAAAACAAAATGTAGTCATTCCGCGGGAGGATGAAATTGTTTTACAGCTGGGTAATAATTCGGAAGAAGAAATTGATACCGCTGATACCCGAAATCTAACCGATCAAAACGGCGACATCATTGGAAGACAGGAAAAAAACAGGCTGGTTTACAATAAGGCTTATACTGACGGGAAATTGATCTATAATTCGATTAAGATTCCGTACGGGAAAAAATTTGAGGTTCAATTATCAGACGGAACCATTGTACATCTGAACGCCGGAACTTCATTGAAATATCCGGTTCAGTTTCTGAAAAATCAGGGGAGGCAAGTGTTTTTAACCGGCGAAGCTTATTTTGAAGTTGCGAAAGATAAGGCTCATCCGTTTACGGTGAATGCTCAGGAAGTTAGCGTTGAGGTTTTGGGAACCCGATTTAATGTAGATACGTACATGGATAATGCAAGTACCAATGTTGTATTGGTTGAAGGGAAAGTTTCGCTATATAAAAATCATAAAACAAATGAAAATCAGGTGTATTTAAAACCGGGTTCAAGAGGTTCACATATAAAAGGACAATCTGATTTTAAAATAGATGAGGTGAATACAGATTATTACACAGCCTGGGTAAAAGGAAGTTTAGTATTCAAAAATGATTCGTTTGCAGCTATTATCAAAAAGCTGGAACGACATTACAATGTTACTTTCATAAACAGAAATAAAATGCTGGGAAGAGAAATTTTTAATGCCCGTTTTGATAACGAACCAATTGAAGTTGTCCTGAAATATTTTAGCGACAGCTATGCAATTGATTACACTATTGACAGAGATAAAATCACTATTAAATAAGAATATCAAAAGTCAATATCAATGACAATATCGAAGGTCAAAGGCAATGTCAAAAATAAATTTTAGTAAATAATATATAGATATGCAATCTAAAATCTAAAATCAACAATCTAAAATAATAAGGAATGCCTATGTAACAAAAATCCAAACCGAAGGATCGTTATTTAAAAAAACCGGAAAATGCGCCAACACTTTCCGGCAAATAGGAATGCGATCAGTAATTAACCAATCACACTAAAAAACATTTTAAAAGTATGAAAAAACTATTGAACAAAATCAGGTTCAACAAGCCTTTTTTGAAATTCGATTTGAAGATGAAATTGACGACATTATTATTATTAACCACTTTGTCAGTAATGCAGGCAGGTGTGACCTATTCTCAAAAGGGCAAACTTTCTTTCAGCGTTAATAACATGACTGTTGGAAAAGCGATAGAAAAGCTTGAATATACAAGTGATTACAGATTTGTATATAACGTAAGATCGGTAGATTTAGATCGTAAAATAGATGTTAATTTAACCAATGCCTCTATAGAAACGATACTGAATACCATTTTTAAAGATTCAGGTACCGATTATAAAGTGAGCGGTTCACATATCGTTTTAACGCCTAAAAAAGCCCCGGTTGAAAAACCAAAAGCTGAAGTACAGGATTTTATCGTAAAAGGAAGGGTAACCGATGAAAAAGGAATGCCTTTGGTAGGTGCAGCGATTTCTGATAATGGTTCAGGAAGAGGTGTTCAGACCGATTTTAATGGTGACTATCAGATTATTACAGTGGGCGGTGAAACTACATTGGCTTTTGCTTACTTAGGATACATCAGACAGGAAATAAAAGTAGGAGGAAGAAGTGTAATCAATGTTGTACTTAAAGAAGATACAGTTGAATTAGGCGAAGTGGTATTAACTACTGGTTATCAAAATATTTCGGCGGAACAGGCAACAGGATCTTTTTCTAATTTAAAAGCGAAAGATTTTCAGGAACAGCGTTTAAGCAGTTTAGATAAAATATTAGAAGGACGTATTGTTGGATATCAGGATGGTAAAATCCGTGGTACTACGACTATGAATGGATTAACAACTCCATTATATGTAATTGACGGTTTTCCGATAGAAAATACAAAATTCACTCCTTATTTTAGTTTAGAGGAAAATCTTCCCAATTTAAACTTAGAAGATATTGAAACTATTACGGTTTTGAAAGATGCGGCAGCGTCTTCTATTTATGGTGCACGTGCGGCAAATGGTGTAGTTGTAATTACAACCAAAAAAGCAAAAGCCGGAAAAACAAATATTTCTTTTTCCAGTAATCTGACTATAACTCCTTATAGAAATTATACCGGAAATCTGACAAGTTCAGCAGATATAATTGATTTAGAAAGAGAATGGGCTGCAAAAAACCCTAACTTACAAGGAGCAAATAGTGCTGCTTATGCAAAATCATTATTAAATAATGCTGTATTTACAAGCTTAGGAATGCAGACACAGCTAAATGGATATGCAGGAAATATTTCGCAGACCGAAGCAAATAATCGCCTGAATAGTCTTGCTGAACAAGGTTATAAATATTATGATGATATTGCCAGATATGCAAAACGTGACCAATATTTTGTTCAGCATAACGTAAGTTTAGGCAAAGCAACTGAATCAAATAGTTTTAATGCTTCATTGACTTATAAAGGAAATAAATTTGAAGATAAATATTCTGACAATCAGTTGGTTGGTTTGAATTTGAAAAACTCAACTGAAATTACGAGCTGGCTTACTTTAGATTTAGGTACTTACATTAATTACGGCAAAAGTAATACACAAACATATAATGCTTTTGTATCAGGATTTAAAACTCAGATGTACAATCAATTAGTAAATAATGATGGGTCAAATTTTATTTCTACTGCAGCATCCCGATATAATAACTTTACATTGCAATCCATGCAGACGTATGGTCTTTACAACATGGATATTACGCCAATGGAAGAATTTGGACGAAATATAAATGAAGGGCAAAACTTCCTGAACAGAACTTTTGCAAAATTTAATGTAAAGTTTAGTAAAGCACTTACTTACAACGCAATGTTTCAGTACGAGTATGGTGTTGACCGAAGTAGTTTAATAAGAGAAAAAGAATCTTTTGATGTTAGGGCTACAGTAAACGGTTTGGCAACTATTGCTAATAACAAAGCCGTTTATAATCTGCCTTACGGAGATATTTTAAAAGAAACGAATCAGTTTTCTAATGCTTACAACTTCCGTCAGCAGTTAAACTTTGATCAGACTTTTAATAAAGTGCATGACGTAACTGCCATTGCAGGTATGGAAATACGTCATGCAAAATTAGAATATGGTGACAACACACGTTACGGCTGGGATGAGCAGACTTTATCTTTCACACCCGTAAATCAGGCAGATTTGCTTAAAGTGTACGGGTCTGTTTTTGGAGGATCTATGAGAGTTAATGATTTCGCAGGAGATCGTGAATTGGTAAACCGTTATGTCTCTTTTTACGGAACGGGAGGTTATACATATGACAGAAGATATTCAGTAACAGGAAGTTTACGCTGGGACCGTTCTAATCTTTGGGGAACAGACAATAAATATCAAAATAAGCCAACCTGGTCTACCGGAGCAGCCTGGAATATTGATAAAGAATCTTTTTTTGCAGTTGATTGGATAAATGCACTTAAAATTCGTGCTTCGTATGGTATCGGAGGAAACGTGGCTAAGGATTCAGCACCTTATTTAACGGCAGGTTATTACGCTAATCCAAATGTTGGAGGAAATCAGGGGTATATTAGTTCAAGACCAAATCCTGAATTATCATGGGAAAAAACAACAACAACCAATATAGGCTTAGATTTTACATTCTTTAAAAACAGATTAAGCGGAACTTTTGATGTGTACAACAAAAAAGGACAGGATTTATTAGCAAACAGTAACGGAATCCCAACAGAAGGTTTTGGTTATGATACTAATAAGATAAATAATGGAGAAATGACCAACAAAGGTATCGAAACGAGTTTAAGAGGAACCATCATCAAAACATCTTCTTTCTCTTGGGATGCCTCAGTTTTATATGCCTATAACAAAAATAAAGTCGATTTCGTAAAAGTAGAAGCACCGGCATCTTACCTGCTGCTAGATGTTCCTTATGCTTATCCGAGAGTGGGTAACGATTACAATACTATTTATGGTTATAAATGGGCAGGTTTAAATGAAAAAGGTTTACCTCAGGTTTATAATGCAGCCGGTGAAAAAGTAATTTTCAATCCGTACGATTTAGATGCCATTCATGATTATGGTTCAATTGTACCAACGCATAGTGGTTCCTTTCACATAGCAGTAAACTACAAAAATTTCTCACTTACGGCATTGTTTATATATGAGTTAGGGCATAAAATAAGAAATACATTTTTACCAATGTTAGAGAATAATTATAATGGTGCACTGGGTGGTTATGTAAGCAATATTACAACTGTAAATAAAAATATCGTAAACCGTTGGCAGCAGCCCGGAGACGAAGCTTTTACAAATATACCTCGTGCGGTATACGAATATGAAGCTGATTTTACTTCAGATTCCCGTGATATTTATCGTTATGCGGACATCAATATTTTGGATGCTTCAAATGTGAGATTAAGCAATATTTCGTTGGCATATCAATTGCCAAAAGTGCTTATCGAAAAAGTAAAATTACAAGATGTGCGCTTTAATCTGAATGCGGAAAATGTCTACACTTTTGCCAAAAACAGTGATGCAAAATACATGATAGGCGGCTACCAGTCTCCAAGTTTTGTTTTGGGTGTAAATGTTAACTTCTAATTTAAAAAGACTAGATGATGAAAAATATATATAAAAAGATACTGTGCATTTTTGCATTAGGATTGGTTTTAGCCTCTTGCGACGATTATCTGGATGATGCACCAAAAGGCTCTAAAATTCCAACAACATTAGCTGATTATGAAGCTTTTCTTCGGGATGAATACGCTAACCAAAGTGTAAATGTTG
Organism: Flavobacterium gyeonganense; assembly: GCF_029625295.1. NCBI lineage: Bacteria > Pseudomonadati > Bacteroidota > Flavobacteriia > Flavobacteriales > Flavobacteriaceae > Flavobacterium > Flavobacterium gyeonganense. The sequence goes on from NZ_CP121112.1 coordinate 3,083,442, forward strand.
CACAGGCATTAAACCTGATGAACGATAAGTTTATAGATATAGCTACTCTGGCAGCTGAGCGTTTGACAAAAGCAAATTACATGTGGGATGAAACAGCAGACCGTATCCAGTTAAATCAAGAAGATGAAAGCACTTATTATATGCAATATAAAGGAATTTCAACGTTTAATTTAATTATTGAGAATGCTTTAATAACAACTGAGGCAACTGAGGAACAAAAAAGAGCCGTTTGGGCCCAGGCAAAAATTTTGCGTGCCATGTCCTATTATAATCTGGTTAATTTTTATGCAGATACGTATTTGGCTTCAACAGCAGGGACAAAGTTATCAGTGCCTTTAATTACAAGTGCTGACATCAATGCACCAAGTAAACAAGTAACCATTCAGGAATTGTATGATTTTATTTTGAACGATGTAAAAGAAGCCTTGCCTTATTTGCCAAAAGTTTCACAAACAGCTTTACATCCTAATTTGGGAGCAGGTTATGCTTTTTATTCACGTGTGTATTTGCAAATGAGTAATTACATAGAAGCCTTGAAGTATGCTGATCTGGCTTTAGCCGAAAACAATAAATTATACGATTGGAACGCTTATTATATTGCGAATAAAGCAGTAATTGATATTCCAAATGATTATACTAATACACCCTCTCCAATGGGATATGATTATGTTGAAAATTACACATTTCGTCATGGTGAAAGAACGTATTTATCTACAGAATATAGTATTCCGGTAGAGCGTGCGCAACGTTTTGAAAGTGGAGATGTTCGTTTTAGATCACGTTGGGAACTTAGAACTGTTGGTGCAGATACGTATTACAGAAGAACTTTGTCCGGAATGTTTAATTACGGCGGAATCACAACTGTTGAAATATATTTGATTAAAGCAGAATGTCTGGCCCGTGCCAATCAAATTAGCCAGGCGTTAGATATTTTAAATACAGTGCGTAAAACACGTATTCAGCCATCATCTTATCAGGATATTGTAACTACAGATAAAACAACTGCTCTAAATGCTATTTTTAGAACTAAAAACAATGAACTTATTTTAACGATTATTCCTTTTGCAGATGCTCGCCGTTTAAACGCAGAGGGCACTTATAAAGTGAGTTTCTCAAAAGTAAATGCGGGAACGACTTACACTTTAGCGTCAACGTCTCATTTATGGACGATGCCTTTCCCTCAGGGAGCAACAAGAAATCCGGGTAATGGAAAGATTACTCAAAATGTAGATAAATAAAAATCCCAAAGCTTCCTGAGTAGGTATTCCGAAAGGGGAGCTTCTTATAAAATATCAAAAATATCAATCAAAAATGAATACAATTAAATTTAAAATTTTAGGATTGAGTATCTGTCTGTTTATGATTACGAACATTCAGGCTCAAAAGAAAAAAGCAGCCACTCCGGCAGCAACTTCTTATACGATTGAAGGAAATATTACAGGCCTTGAAGACGGAACTATTGTAAAATTAGTTCCTAGCGCCACACATTCTTCGGAACCCGCAGTGGCAGAAACCACAATTAAAGACGGAAAATTTACTTTTACAGGAAAATTAAATGAGCCAAGATTTTTTTACCTCACATTTGGAGATAACAAAGGATTCATACCTGTAGTAATCGAAAATTCAAAAATAAAAGTTACTGCTACAGCAGAGGCTCCAAAACAGGAAAGCGGAAGAATCAGTTTCAAAGGGCAGACAATTACGGGTTCAAAATCAAACGATTATTTTGTACAGCAAACTGCTTTCAAAGAGGAATTAAATAAAGATTATGAAGCATATCATGTAGGAATTGATGAACTAAGTAACATTGTAGGAAAAGCCAGAAAAGAAAACAACAAGAAACTGTTAGATTCTGTTTACAATACGCCACAATGGAAAAAATTTGAAGCAGATGAAAAAGCTTTTTTCACTAAAGTAGAAAAAACAACAACCGATGTAATCACAAAACATAAAGCAAATTGGTGGGGACCGTTTTTTATGATGACGCAGTTTTCGTATTTAACACCGGATCAAAAGCCATTGTATGAGCAATTCTCCGATGCAGCCAAAAAAAGCTACTACGGACAATTGGTTGACAAAGAAGTAAATCCTAAATCTTTGGTAGGAACCAGCGTTGCTAATTTTCAGTTAAATGATAAAGACGGAAATTCTAAAAGTGTAAAAGACATTGTTTCGGGTAAAAAATACATTCTGATTGATTTTTGGGCTTCCTGGTGTGCACCTTGCCGTAAAGAAATTCCAAACCTTAAAAATGCTTATGCAGCCTACGCTGAAAAAGGATTTGAAGTTTTAAGCATTTCTATCGATAAAGATGAAAAAGCATGGCAAAAAGCATTGGCACAAGAAAATATGCAATGGCCAAATTTGCACGATGATGATAAAGTGAGCAAAGCATTTAATGTAAAAACAATTCCGGCAACTTATTTAGTAGACAGTAAAGGTATTATCATCAACGATAATTTAAGAGGAGCAGCATTAGAAGAAAAATTAAAAGAATTATTGAAATCATAATCTGGTTTTAACAAATAAAAAAATATCAACATGAAAAACACAATTTTAAAAACAGGTTTATTGGCACTAGCGATGGTAGCCTCAATTACTTCCTGTTCTAAGAAAGAGGAAGGTTTTACAATCACCGGAAATATTCCCGAACAAAAAGACGGGATGATCTATTTAGAATTTCAGGATGGTGATCAGACTGTAGTTAAAGATTCTGCCAAAATTGTGGACGGCAAATTTTCTTTTGCAGGAAAAGTAGAAGAGCCTTTGCGATACAGCATTAAGCTAAAAGGGCAGGAATACGGAAAAGTTTTTGTTTTAGGAAATGAAACGATTTCATTTACAGCTCATAAAGACACCATTTACAATGCAAAACTGACCGGAGCAATTCAGGATTCTATTTATTCGTCATATTATAAAAATGAATTTAAAAAGATTCAGAATATTGCAGGTCCAATTTACAAGCTATCCGATTCTTTAAGTCAAAACGGAAAAGTTAAACTTTCTGAGGAGCAAAAAACTATGATGGATAAAAAATGGAAGGATTTGCAGACTTTAGCAGACGATCTTACTTTCAAATTTATCAAATCACATAAAGATCAGGTTGCAGGAGCATTGATTTTAGACGATCGTTTGGTAACCTATGGAACGCCTGAACAGGTAAAAGAATATTTTGCTGTTTTAAGCCCGGAAGTACAAAAATCTTATTTTGGTAAAAAAATAAAAGAAGGAATCGAACTGAATAATAAAACAGCCATTGGCGTTGCAGCTCCGCAATTCTCACAAACAGATGTAAACGGAAAAGTCGTAAAATTATCAGATTACAAAGGGAAATACGTACTACTTGATTTTTGGGCAAGCTGGTGCGGTCCATGCCGAAAAGAAAACCCAAATGTGGTTTTGGCATACAAAACCTACCATGATAAAGGGTTTGAGGTTTTGGGAGTTTCTCTGGATGATAAAAAGAACCTTTGGGAAAAAGCAATCGCAAAAGACGGTTTGACCTGGACACATGTTTCAGATTTAAAAGGCTGGAAAAATGAAGCTGCTGTTTTATACGGTGTAAAATTAGTTCCAACCAATTATTTGATTGGTCCTGACGGAAAAATCGTGGCTAAAAACCTTAGAGAAGCTGAACTTCAGTCAAAACTAAAAGAAATTTTCAGTAAATCATAAAAATTCTTTTACACTATAAAACGGTTGCTAATGATGATCGTTTTATAGTTTCCTTTAATAAAATATCAAAAACAAATGAAAAAATACATTTTTCTGGGCTGTTGCTCACTGGCTTTCTGTATGCTTGTTTCTGCGCAGAGCAAATCGGTTAACTTTAAAAAAATCAAGGAATTAGGTGGGATAGAAGAATATTTGTATCAGCCAAATGGTATGAATGTTTTGCTTTTGCAGGATAATGCTTCTCCGGTTGCAACTGTACAAATTGTATATCGTGTGGGCTCAAAACATGAAGTTTTAGGAAACACGGGGTCAACCCATCTTTTGGAACATTTAATGTTTAAGGGAACTCCAACTTTTAATAAAAAAAGCGGAACTACAATTACAGATGTGCTTCAAAATACAGGAGCTCAGCTAAATGCCACAACCTGGTATGACAGAACGAATTATTTTGAAACCCTTCCAAGTGATAAAATTGAATTGGCTTTGCAGATTGAAGCCGACAGAATGCGTAATTCTTTATTGACCAAAGAAGATAAAGAAGCAGAAATGACCGTTGTACGCAATGAATTTGAACGTGGAGAAAACGATCCGAATAGTTTACTGGATAAAGAAATCTGGGCTTCGGCTTATATTGCACATCCGTATCATCACTCTACAATTGGCTGGAAATCGGATATTGAAAAAGCGCCAATTGAAGTTTTACGTAATTTTTACAATACCTATTACTGGCCTGATAATGCGACTTTAACCATTATCGGAGATTTCAAAAAAGAAAATGTATTTGAATTAATTGAGAAATATTTTGGAGGGATCACAAAAGCGCCGCATACTTTGCCACAGCCTTATACCGAAGAGCCGCAACAATATGGTCCGCGTAAAATTATCGTTAAAAAACCGGGCGAGTTAGGTGTAGTAAACAAAGCCTATAAAATTCCAGGAGCTTTACACGAAGATTTGCCGGCTCTGAATATTTTAGGTGAAATCATCGGAGCAGGACCTTCGGCAATTTTGAATAAAACTTTTGTAGATACCCGTATGGGAATTTATTCATATGCTAGTGCAACGAATTTTAAAGAAGTTGGTCTTTTTACTATTGGAGTTGGTTTTCCAACCACTTCAAAACATGAAGATATCGAGGCTAAAATAAACGAAGTTGTGGCTAAAATTCAAAAAGAAGGCGTAACTCAGGATGAGGTAAACCGGGTTGTTGCCAAAATTAGTGCACAAACTATTTTAGGGCGTGATGGTTCGGGCGTTATTGCTTCAGAATTGAACGAAGCGATTGCGTCAGGCGACTGGACAGATTTTGTAACAGGAGTTGACCGATTGAAAAAAGTAACTCCGGCTGATGTTTTGCGTGTGGCTCAAACATATTTAGTGGAAGACCAAAGCACAACAGGCTATTTTATTCCGAAACAATCCGGAACTCAAAATCAGGATGCAGCGCATGCTAATAATTTTATTCCAGAAAACCAGCCGTTTTATTATAGACATCCGGAACATAATGATGCTGAAAAAGCTTTTGAATATGAGAATTTTGAAGGAGAAACAACATTAGCAACAATATCAGCAGAAGATAATAATGCAGTTGAAAAAGGAACTTCAGCTTACAGAAGAGAAAAAGTAGCGGGAATTGACGTAATTTCTGTAAAAACATCTGCTAAGGATTTTGTTACCGTTGCAGCCAGTATTTCATTGGGAAATTTCATTAATGAAACTAAAAATCCGATGATTTCTTCTTTAGCAGCTTCGATGTTATCAAAAGGTACTACGCTGAATGACAAATTTAAATTCTCAGAAAAGCTTCAAAAGTTAGGGGTGAATCTGAATGTAAGTGCTTCAACTACCAAAATAAATATAGGTTTTAAATGCCTTAAAAAAGATTTGGATCAGGTAATTGTTTTATTGGCCGAAGAAATTCGTAATCCTTTATTTGATCAAAAAGAATTCGAAAAATTGCAACAGCAGTTTACAGGAAACACGCAGCAAAGCTTAAACGATCCGGGTGAAAGAGGAGAAATTGCTTTGTCTCAGGCGATTTATCCGAAAGGGAATCCAAATTACAGTTTAAGTGTTGAAGACAATTTAAACAATATTAAAAATGCAACCCTTGATGAGGTAAAAGCATTTCATAAAAAATACTTCGGACCGGCTTCGATGCATTTGGTAATTGTTGGTGATACAGAAGGTGCTAATTTGAATGCTTCTTTGAAAAAATCATTCAAGAACTGGAATGGCGGCGTTTCTGAAACCTTAAAATTTGAAGATGCTGTAAAAGCGGCTCCTAAAACAGAAGTAGTTACAATCGCCGAAAAACCAAGTGCCGAATTATACATCGGACAATACACAGGTTTAAAAAGAGCCGATGCCGATTATATTCCGTTTTACATTGCAAACTATACTTTAGGTGCCGGTTTTGCTGGTCGTTTGATGCAGACCGTTCGTGATAATGATGGGTTAACGTACAGCATTTCATCTGGTTTAGGAGGAAATATTCAAACGGGAGGCTACTGGATGGTAAACGCTTCTTTCAATCCAAATTTATTTCAAAAAGGACTGGATGCTACTATGGTTCAGGTGGATAAATGGGTAAAAGACGGAATCACAGCGACTGAATTGGAGAACAAAAAAACGAATTTGATTGGAAGTTTTAAAGTTGGAATGTCTACTACAAGCGGAATGGCAAGAACGATTTTGAGTTTTGTAGAAAGAGGGCTGGAGCCAAATTACATTGAGCAATATCCGAATGATATCGAAAAAGTGACTTTGAAACAGGTTAACGATGCGATTAAAAAATACATTCAGCTGGATAAAATGATCATCATCAAATCAGGTTCTTTGGATAAAGATGGGAATCCTTTGAAATAGTTTTTAATTATTTAGCCTAAATTTATTTCATTCCTCGTCCCTCGGAATGACAAAAACACCCATAATTATGTGGATAAAGAAACTTTGTCAAATTCTTAAACTTTGACAAAGTTCTCTCAACCTGAAACTTTAAACCTGAAACAAAAAAACAACATTCATAAGTCTTTCATTACCTCATTTTTAGAATCTGAATTAGTAAGCCATTTTCTGTGAAAGACCCGAAGAAGCTGTCGGCAAGCAGCTTTTTCTTTAAAAAATATCAAATCAAAAATCCAATGAAAAATAGCATAATTACCTTCATGCTGCTGCTGAGTGCGGGCATGTTTGGGCAGATGTATAATCCCGTAAAATGGAAAACTTCTGCAGAACAGCTTTCAGAAAAAGAATATCTTTTAAAAATTCAGGCCGAAATTCAGTCAGGCTGGCATTTATACGGACAATATATTGAAGAAGGAGGTCCGTCAAGAACTGCTTTTAGTTTTAAAAATCCGAATAAAAATTTCGAATTAATAGGTAAAACAACAGAAGAAAAAGGACATGAAGTTCAGGATAAAATTTTCGATATGAAAATTAAATATTTTGAAGGGAAAGCGCTTTTTACACAAAAAATCAAAATTGTTTCAGGTTCCATAACAGTTGTAAATGCTGAGGTTGAATTTATGGTTTGTGATGACAGCAATTGTTTACCGCCATCTTCAGAAGAATTGATTTTTAAAATTCCGGCTTCAAAAGTGGCCGCTGCCGAAGAAACTACTGTTACAAAAAATGATACTGTAATCGCAAAGAATGATACATCAGCAGTAAACAAAACTCCGATTGTTAATGAAAAAGATTCTCAAAAACCATTAGTAAATTTATCACTTAAAGCATCTTCAAAAGGATTATGGAGCATTTTTATTATTTCTTTTCTTTCAGGTTTTGCGGCTTTATTGACACCTTGTGTTTTCCCGATGATTCCGATGACCGTAAGTTATTTTACGAAGCAGAGTAAAACCAAAGCTTCCGGAATCAGAAATGCTTTGATTTATGGATTCTCGATTGTAATTATTTATGTTTTATTGGGTTCGATTGTAACCGCGGTTTTTGGTGCCGATTCGCTGAATGCCCTTTCAACAAATGTTTGGTTCAATCTTATTTTCTTTATTTTATTAGTCGTTTTTGCCTGTTCATTTTTGGGAGCTTTCGAAATTATGTTGCCGAATGCATTGGCGAATAAAGTAGATTCACAAGCCGACAGGGGAGGACTGATCGGAATTTTCTTTATGGCTTTGGCTTTGGCTATTGTGTCATTTTCGTGTACAGGTCCAATTGTCGGAACCTTGTTGGTTGAAGCGGCTTCAAAAGGAGGAATCGCTCCAATTGTCGGAATGTTAGGATTTTCGATTGCGATTGCTTTGCCGTTTTCATTATTTGCTGCTTTTCCGGGCTGGCTGAATGCTTTGCCAAAATCCGGAGGCTGGCTAAATACGGTAAAAGTGGTTCTTGGTTTTTTAGAATTGGCTTTAGCCTTTAAATTTTTATCGAATGCCGATTTGGTTTTACAGCTTCATTGGCTTGAAAGAGAAGTTTTCCTTGCCATCTGGATTGCCGTTTTTGGAGCTTTAGCCTTCTATTTATTCGGAAAAATTACACTGCCGCATGATTCGCCTTTAAATCATATTTCTGTTGGAAGATTAAGTCTTGGCTTGGTTGTTTTAGCATTTACGATTTACCTGATTCCCGGACTTTGGGGTGCACCTTTAAAATTGATCAGCGGATTTCCTCCGGCAATGCATTACAGCGAATCTCCGGACGGATTTGGGGCTAAAAATGAATCGGCAACAAAAGTACCTTTGCCTGAGGGAGCAGAATATGGTCCGCAGAACATTATTACTTTTCATGATTATGACAAAGGAATGGAATTTGCCAAAAAAGAAGGAAAGCCTGTATTGCTTGATTTTACAGGTTATGCCTGTGTAAACTGCCGAAAAATGGAAGAACTGGTTTGGTCTGATCCTAAAGTTTTAGGTGTTTTAAATAACGATGTGGTTTTGATTTCGCTGTACGTTGATGATAAAAGGGAACTGCCTGAAAGTGAGCAATATGTTTCTGAAACAACCGGTAAAAAAATCAAAACGATTGGGAATAAATGGAGCGACCTTCAGATCAAAACCTACAAAGCCAATGCACAGCCATTTTATGTAATTGTAGATCATAACAGTGCCAATCTGACTGAGCCTTCTGCTTACAATCCGGATATCGAAGCCTATTACAACTGGCTTCAAAGCGGAATTAAAAATTTTAAAAAATAAGTTTTAAAAGAAATTAAAGGATGGATACTATTCTGAATAAAACTGAAATCACCCAATTAGAACAACATTTTTCAAAGTTTAGAGGCAATATAATTGGCGTGAATCATACCTTCGAATCGGTTTACGGGGAACAAAAATTATATTACGCCGACTGGATTGCCAGCGGAAGATTGTACATTCCGATAGAAGATATTATGCTCAATAAGATAGGTCCGATGATTGCCAATACACACTCTTTTTCAAGTGAAACAGGAAAAGCATCAACTTATGCTTACCAACATGCCCGACAACTAATTAAAAAGCATGTTAATACTAATGAATCGGATGTTTTGGTAGCAACCGGAACCGGAATGACTGCTGCTTTGAATAAGCTGCAGCGTATCATGGGACTACGTTCTGCTGATAATATTTACAATGTTAAACTGAAATATGATGATGAACGTCCAGTGGTTTTTATCACGCATATGGAACATCATTCGAATCAGGTGCCGTGGTATGAAACCATTGCTGATGTTGTGGTTTTGCGTGCCGGCGAAAATAATCTGGTTGATCCAAAGATTCTGGATGAGGAGTTAAAAAAGTATTCAAACAGAAATTTAAAAATTGGATCATTCACAGCCTGTTCTAATGTTACCGGAATTATTACGCCTTATCACGAACTCGCAAAAATCATGCATGAGCATGGAGGTTATTGTTTTATTGATTTTGCAGCTTCGGCACCTTACGTGAAAATCGATATGCATCCTAAAGATCCAGAAGAACGTTTAGATGCGATTTTCTTTTCGCCTCATAAATTTTTAGGAGGGCCGGGAACTTGTGGTGTTTTGGTTTTTAATGAAGCATTATATAAGTCGAATTTTCCCGACAATCCCGGAGGAGGAAATGTAAAATGCACAGATCCCTGGGGCGGTTATTATTACAGTGATGCGATAGAGGTAAAGGAAGACGGCGGAACTCCGGGTTTTTTACAGGTCATGCGTGCCGCTTTATGTATGGAATTGAAAGAACAAATGGGGATTCAAAACATAAAAGAAAGAGATAAAGAATTATTAGATCTGTGTTTTGAAGAACTTCAAAAAATTGAAGGTTTATCAATTCTGGGAGATTTGAAAAGTGAACGTATTGGCTGTGTTTCTTTTACTATTGAAAATATTCATTATAATTTAATAGTAAGACTTTTGAACGACCGTTTTGGAATTCAGGTTAGGGGAGGATGGTCCTGTGCGAGTACATATGCTCATTATTTGTTTGATATTGATGAACATACATCAAAAACTTTTACTCATGAACTTCTTCAGAAAAACCTAAGTAATAAACCCGGCTGGGTTCGCCTTTCATTACATCCAACTATGGCTAATGAAGAACTTTTATTTATTTGTGAGGCTATACAAAAAGTAGTTCTTAATTATAAAGAATGGCAAATAGGGTATGAATACAATCCCTCTAATAATGAATTTGAAAGTATTTTAGCAAAAGAAAAGATTGGAGAAGATGTAAAAGAATGGTTCTGTTTAGACTAAAGGTAATTTTTTGAAAAGAAAATAAAGTCACTCCATTTAGTAGTGTGCTTTTTTGAAAAAATCAGTGATTTCATAAACTACAAGCACGACAGGACAGGTCGGTTTTGTTTCTAATAAATATGTTCGTTAATAGGAATACCAGATTTGGTTAGAAATCTTATCTGTTTTATTAATACAAAAGCGATTAGTTGTGAATGAGATCACAATTGATTGTGTTGTTTTTGGTTATGACAACGGTTGTTTGAAGGTACTTTTGTCAAAACAGAATAAACGAGTAGGGACGAAGTGGGGACTTATTTCCGGAATGGCAAGATGTAAAGAATACCGATGCTGCTGCTTTGACATTGCTTAATGAATATGGCAGCTTTAAAATGTATTTTTAAAAATCTGTTTCGAGGGAATTTGTTTTGGATTTTTAAATAGTTTTAAGGTAATTTTTTAAATTGAGCTTCTTTTGAAATACAGCTGCCTTAGCCCAGACAGAAGCGGCATCCTTTGACTGCTTTCTTTAAGCAGGCAAAGATAGAGTGGATGGCTGGAGTAGCTCCTGAAAAAACAAAAGACCTTAGTAGTAAACGAATTACTGCTAAGGTCTTTTTATTGAATTATCATTCTAAAGTTATTTCCAGGTAAAGGGCAAATACCAATTATTAACATTCATCAATTTAGATCGTACTGCATCAGCATTTGCATTTCCTTCCTCCTTAAGTTTATCACGGACCTTATCAGCTAAAAAGGCTGGGTCATTTCTACGTAAAGAAATACGTACGAGGTCTTCCCAGCGATTTCCTTCATACGCTAATTCTAAAGCAGCTTCATTAATGATATTATTTTCAATAGAAGTTAAACTGTCTCCTACGACTGCAGCTCTTTGAAGTCTCGCACGACCACGGATACCACCCCCACGGTGCCAGATTGCTCTAAAAGATGGAAAGTCACCCTGACGTGCATCAAAATCATATGGGAAGGCTTCTTTGGTTTGCTTAATATTTGTAGCATCTCCAGTAGCATTATTATATCCTGCAGGGGTATAGGCTTCCTGTATACCAAAATTTAAAAGGGCATCAGCAATTCTGTGTTGATTGTCTCTGTTGGCTGCTTCTGCATAACGCAAATGTAATTTGGCTGCACGATATAAAAACCAGTCTCCATCTGTTTTGAATGTATTGGCAGCAGCTTCATATTTATAAATATATTTCATGATGACAGGTTCGCCGCCCACCATTTTATAAGTGAATTTTTGCCCACGCGCATCATAAGGAAACCCATTGCTTTGTGTGTTGCTTTGCCAAAGATCTATTGCTCGTTTAGATGGTTTTGCTAAGTATTTTCCACCTGTTTTTGAAAAAATTTCAATAAATGGATTTTTAGGTGCAAAATCACTATCAAAAGGTAATGACCAAATCCATTCTGTGTTCCACAATACATCCCTGTCTCTTCCAAATATGGATCTCCAGCCTTGCGTATTGTTATCTACTAATGTTGTTGCGTCCTGTTCGTAATATCTTAAATAACCTACAGCTAAGTCATTGTTTGTCACAACTTCAGCATATTTAATTCTATACATGTCAACATCGTTTCTTGGGGTTCCGGTTTCCATTACATTTTTGTAATGTGTAGCCGCCTGTAAATAATTTCCTTTCCAAAGCTGCAAATCGCCCAATAAACATTCTTTATTGATAAAAAACTTCTCTGTATTATAACCGTCCACAGTTACTAATAAGCTGCTGCCTGATTCGTATATTTTTTTATACTTCAATCCTTCAGTAAATTTTACCAGTTCATCCAAAAGCTGATTAAAAGAAAGTCTTGGAAATTTACTAATATTCTTAACATCTTCTAGGTTTGCCAAAGGTTCAGTGACGTACGGAACAGTACCATACTGAATCCCTAATTGTAAATAAATCCAGGAACGGATACAGGCAACATCTGCATAACGCTGTTCGTATTGCGATTGCGTGAATTTCTTTTCGGCAACCATAATGTCGAAATTTTTAAGGGCGTCATTACAGTTTTGAATCACCAGATAGAAGTCTTTTGGACTTACATATGGGTTCTCTGCCGAAACATTTTGTTCTGAAAGTTCTTTTAGATAAGGATCAGAGTTATTGGTTGTTGTCATCAAATCTGCCCGCATTTCATTAAGGATAACGTACTTTTTTGCAAGTCCCATAAATTTCCCATAAATCCCTATAACAGCAGCATCGGCATCGTATACGTTGCGGTACATTTGCTCTTCGGCTACTTTATCCTGAGGCTCTACATCCAGATATTGCTCACAAGAGCCAAGGCTCAGTAAAAGCACTGATACCCATAAAATGGCTTTGGTCGATTTTTTTGTTCTTATTGTTGTTGTCATTGGTCTGTTGTATGTTGTAATAATAATTTTAAAGCCCTAAACGTAATCCAAGCTGATAGTTTGTAAACTGAGGAACCAGACCAATATCTGCTCCCTGTCCAAAAATAGATGAGGTAGCGCTGAATTCAGGATCATATCCAAGATATTTAGTGAAAGTAACTAAATTGTTGGCTGTAGCGTACGCTTGAATATATTTGACATATTTACTGTTGATAGGAATGTTATATCCTAACACTAATGTTTTCAATCTCAGATAAGAACCATCTTCAATCCATCTGTCTGAAAATTCGGCATTGCCCATTGGGTCTCCCCAGGTTGCTTTTGGCATATCTGTCTGCTGTCCTTCGGCCCTCCATCTGTTTGCAACAGCTATACTTTGATTTTCATATCCGCTCATTTTTTCAAGATTGTAACGCACTCCGTTGTAAAGATCGTTGCCAACAGAGAAATTAAACAATGCCTGCAGGCTAAATCGCTTGTATGTGAAATTTGTGCTAAAACTTCCTGTTACATCCGGATTCGGGTTTCCGATAACCATACGATCTTTATCATCTATTACTTTATCTCCGTTCACATCTGTAAAACGCATATCTCCACCACTAAACGGAACTAAGCTGCCATTTGTTAAACGTCTTGATAATCCTTCAGCAGTTGCTTCAGCAGTTGTGCTGTATACTCCGTTACTATTTAATCCGTAAAATAAATTGGCATCTTTACCAACAGAAGTTAAGTAAGTAGCTCCGCCAAATTGCGTAAGAATATCGCCGCTTGGCAGACTTTCAACTTTATTTTTATAATGGCTAACATTAAATCCAAAGTCAAAAGTAAAGTCTTTAGTGTTGACAACACGTGCATTCAAAGCAAGTTCAGTTCCATATGTACGCATTGCGCCACCGTTGGTAACTACATAATCAAATCCGCTTTCAGCAGCGATTGTTTCGTAGGTAATCATGTTGGATGTTTTATTTAAATAATAGTCAACAGAAAGATTGATACGTTCTTTGAACAAGCCTAAATCCATACCTAAATTCTTTTTTAAAACGGTTTCCCATTGCAAATCAGGATTTCCAATATTACCACGAACCAAACCTTGCATTCCCAATAAATTTTGAGAAACATAATACGTTTGAGCCGTATAATTACCAATATCATCGTTTCCGCTTGTACCGATACCAATTCTGAGTTTAAGATAATCGATGTCTTTTATATCTTTCATGAAATTTTCTGATGATACTAACCATGCACCTGAAATTGAAGTCATCAAGGCATATTTACTTTTTCCTGTTGCTGCATCATCTCCAAAACGGCTTGAACCATCTACAGCATAACTTGCGGTTAGAAAATATTTATTACGGAAATTATAATTTCCATTAGCATACATATTCATCCAGTTCGATTCACCTAACGCTCCACCTACCTGGCGCAACAAGTTAGAACCTGCACCCACGCTTGTAAAATCATCAGTAGAAGAATTGTATCCTAAACCTAAATCGCTTTCTGTTTTATTGGTCTGAGCCCTGAATCCGAAACGGACATCTAAATTATGGTCATTAGAAAAGTTTTTCATATAACTCGCAAAAGTGTCTGTATAAAGGCCATTATAAATCTGAACTTCGCTTCCTGATTGGTTTTTACCAATAGCAGTAGGCAAGATAAGATCTGCAACCCCCATATCCGGAAGAAAAAATGATTCTCTTTCTTTATTATAATTCAAACCAACTATTGAAGTAATATTCCATGCTTTATTTAGGGCATAGTTAAATTTTAAGTTACCAAAAAAGCGATAGTTGTTATTTTTGGCAAATCCATTTGCCAGAATAGCATTTGGGTTACTTACATTAAAGTAGTCTGTATCAGCAAAATTAGGAGAAACTTCTCCGGCATCGCTAACATCATTATAAGTTAAAAAAGGAGATTTTGTCAATGCTAAATACAGCGGACTTGTTTTATAAGCGAAACCTTGATTCCACTGATTTTGCTGATTGTCAATAAAAGAAAGATTAGCATCTATAGTTAGTTTTTCTGTTAATTTCAGTGCAGCATTTAAACGAACGCTATAACGTTTTGCATTTGTGCCTGTAATAATTCCCTGACTGTTTAAGTAACCAACAGACAAACCAAACTTTGCAATATCGTCACCTCCACGAACTTTTAGGAAGTAATTTTGATTATAACTGGATTTAAAAACCTGATCCTGCCAATTGGTCTGGTTATGGTATTGGTAATATCCAGGAGAACCAACAAGGTCATTCATATAAGGCAAATCAGCAATTTGCTGCTGTGACAAACCACGGCTTGCTTCTAGCTGAGAGATGTGCGTACGATAAGCATCAGCACCCAAAAGTGGTAATTCATCAGGAGTTTGGTTAACACCTCCATACATCGTGAAATCAATTTTGGTTGATAACTCGCTTGCTCTGGTCGTTGTTATGTTTATCACACCATTAGCTCCTTTTGTCCCGTATAATGAAGTCCCGTCTTTAATGATAGTTACGTCTTCGATATCCTTAACATCAATATTTGTTAAAGGAGAAGAGCTGTTGTTTTGTATGATTCCGGAACCGTAATCTTCATCGTCATAAATCATTCCGTCTACAATAATTAAAGGTCTGTTACTGCCATATAATGAATTAAAGCCTCTCAAGGCCAGATAACTTCCGGCGTTGGGGGCACCGGAATTTCTGACACTATTTAGTCCAGCTGCTCTGCCTTGAAGAAATCCAGCAACAGATTCGGTTACAGAACTGGACCATTGATCTTTTTCGAAGTCAACAACACTGGCTGCATTGGTATTGTTATACTGCATCACATTTCCTGATGGCAAATTTGCTATCTGATAGGTAGCAGAGTAGTTGGTTTCATTTAAGAATATTTCTAAACCTGTTTTTCTGTTTTTGATGGGATAAACTTTAGTTTGAAAATCCTGACCACTTACGGTAAGAAGTACTCCTAAATTGGGTACATCAATTTCAAAACTACCGTCATCTTCTGTAATGGCTGCAGAAAATCCTTCAATAGCGATGTTGATTCCTGATAGAGGTGCTTTAGTTTTTGCACTTTTAACAACACCCTGCACTAAAATTCCCTGTATTTTTTTCTGAGGAGTTGTTGCAGTTGAATCCTGAACTTCCTGGGCGTATAATTGCGTTTCAAGACTACCGGCAAAAAAGAGGCTTACAAGGCAAGTTAGTTTTATAATTTTTAACATAATTAACTTTTTATAAAATATTAATTTTTAAGGACAGGAACAAACTTCAAATAATCAAGGGTAAGGGCACTGGTTGATTTTGTCCCACCTATTAGAGAAATCAAACCGCTATTACCTGCAGCACTATATGTAACTTCTCCTATTTCTACTTCCTCATAATTATTAAGAGGCACTACAACAATAGGAAACAAGGTGGTAATATTTTCAACAGGGAATCCTGTAGCAGTTGGGTTGATTTTTCCACCAATACCTAACTGTTGCTCAAAAAGATTGGCTGTTCTGTCGTTTATTGCTCTCCAGTACACCTTGTATTTGGTGCTGTACATGTCTTGCGTATTATAAAATATAGTAAACTTAGCCAGAGCAGGAAGTTCTACCATAAGATCATTGTAAAGACCATCCGGGTAAAGTGGACTAATTGGCCCTTTTTTATCACGATAAAGCATTCTGCTACGAACTCCCCAATATCCGATATTTTTTTCTCCTTCAATCTTTGTAGTGACTAAACGTTTTTCCAGCTGAACATCTACTTTTTTCATAATGTAAACAATTCCGTTGCTTAACACAATTGGCTCTCCTACAATCTGTGTTTTGTCCACATTATACTCAACACCAAATCTGGATGTTAACGTAGCAGGCAGTGCCTCTTTTGTATAGGCTTTTGGAAAAACCATGTCTCTTACTGTAAAATATTTTGAATAAATAGCAGTTGAATCAACAGCAGGATTGTTAGATGTTTTAATCAGATACGGCTTCATTTTGGTTACTTCAGCATCGAAACCATCATTTTCCATTAAGAAAAGCGTATATGAATTCTTCTCGTTATTAAGATTATAAACATTTTTTAAATACGAATTTGATAATGAATCCGCAAGAAATCCCGGAACAGCAGTAGATTTCGCAACTGCATCAGCATCATAAATACTAAACGCTTTCAGACTTAGTAAATAATCGCTCATTGCCGAAGTACCTGCTTGTGTAGTAACATATTCCCAGATATTCAGCTTTGGAGCAAGGGCTTTATTGACAATATGGAATACGCCATTGGCAGCATAATGGTCTGCAGTCACTATTGTAGCATCACCAATTGTTGTGCTTCCTTTGAATGTTAAATATTTATTACTTAACATTTTGATTCTTTCCTCATTTGTATTTCTTACAGATGAAAAAGAGGTTAATGTAATATGGTTTTCAACAAATTTCTTTAGTGCTTCAGGGTTATTTAATATTATTGTACTAACAGCTTTCACAGCCTCGTTTGTTGGTACAAAAACAGTATAGGTTTTAGAGGCTGCTAATATTTTGTCATAGCCCGTTTGAGCTAATAATTTACCAAATTCAGCTGTTTCCGGTGTAGTACTGATAGCCTCATTTAGCGTCACATTTAAATTTGCATCACCATTATCTTCTTTATCATCCCACGGACTGGAACATGCAACCAATCCGATTGTGAGAATGAAAAAAGAAGTTTTATATATTTTAATAAAGTCATTTTTACTTAATTAAGTTTGAAATTAGATTTTTGAGTCGACTATTGAATTATGGAGCTGGCGGAGTATAAAAACCACCTGTGCCAGAATTGAATTGTGGATACAACTGATCCATATCTACCGGGCGAAACTCTGCCACATCAAACCAGGCCTGCGCTGAGAATGCATTATTACTTTGCAACATTAGCTTATGTCTTCCTGTAGTTGTAATATCTACTGTACCTACTAAGCGGCAATTCATTTTGGTGGTATGAGGGTAAACATGACGTTTGTAGCCTTGCGACTCTAATACTCTTGCTTCTATACTGCTGAATTTGTTCCCGTTTTCCAGCATGTTTATTTGTCGGGACATTTCTACTCCGTCAACAAATACTTTTACAAGGCCTACTTTTGTATCTTGTCCTCTGTAAGAAATCCATAATTTATATTTACCTTTTATAATGACTGGAGTCGTAAAAGTGATATTTTGGCAATTTCCGTCTCTGAAACGATTGATTTCCAGACAATCACCATGCCAGCCAAACCCTACTGTACCCCCTTTGGCTGCATCTTTGAAATAAGTAAGAACATCATTTCCATCCCAGGTAACATCTTTGAATAATGCTTTTGCCAAAGAGGTTTTAGGAGCTGCTCCAGGAATTCTAAAAACAGATGTAAGCTGCCTAAATTCATTTTGATCACAAAAATCAAAATATACAGGAGCCGGTAAACGTTTTTTGATTGCAAAATTAGCACCTACAATATGCAAGACACCGTTTGAGGCAGTGACATCACTTTTTTCTCTTGTGATAGCAACACCTTTTTCTAATACGCCATTAAAAACCTCTTCGTTTAACAGTATTACATCCTTGTCAAGTTTTGCACTAATAACTTCAAGCGGAGCTTTAGTAACTAAAGCTGGAGAAATTGCTACATCGGCTAAATACTGTAATTTTGGTAAAATACGGTAGCTTACAAATAAATTCAGACTGTCTTTTGGATTTAAAGGCTCATGCAAATGACTATATTTTGTTTTTAACTCTTCTATATTATTAATACCAGCCGCTTTAAAAGCATCATTAGTCTGAGCTAAAACAGTAAGATAACTATCTATATCATTTTTTGTATAATCAATAGGCTTATCAAGTGCATCATACCATCCTGTAATTTTTAATGCTTCAGTAAATAAAGAAAGGTTTGTATCCTGTTCAATAGTTTTTGCTAATGTTTTATCTGCAACACGCAATACTTTGTCAATAACATGGATAACGCCATTTCCAACTTCAACATTCGATTTAAGGATACTGGCTTGTTTATTAACTGTTATACTGGATTGCCCATTTTTATTTGTCGCACCTGTTACTAAAAACTGGCCATATAAACTTGGCGTGGCTATTTTTCCATCGGTAAAGGATGTGGTATTTATTGTTTGGCTTAAGATGTGAAGTTTAACAACATTCTGTAAATCTGCCAAAGGGACTTCTTTTAATGAATTGACACCTACATCCTTTAAATACGCATTTACTGCATCATTAGTGGGAAGAAATAAGGTGTAAGTTCCATAAGTATTCATAAATGAAGCATAATTAGTAATCTCCAGAGCTTCTAAAAACATAGAATAATCAGGAGTATCTCTTAAATATTCGGTAATGTTAAGAGTTTCATCTGTACTTTCCTTAATTTTTTGCTCAGAGCAATTTTGAAACACTAAAGCAATCAAAAACACTAAAGTAAATCTCAAGAGGCCAGGTAATCTTAATAGTCTTTTCATGTCTTGTTATTTTATTTATAAAATGGATTTTGTACAAGTTTTTTATTGGTATAAAGCTCGTAAGTATTAATAGGCAAATAGTGGCTGTTTGGGTCTTTTAATTTTGCAACTATCGATTGCTGTTGCTCAGGAGGTGCGCTTAAAAGAGCAGCATCAGTTAAAATATCTAATCTTTCGTAGTTGTTTCTTCTGGCATTACGAAGCATATCAAACCAGCGTTTGCCCTCAAAAGCAAGTTCACGCGAACGCTCTGCTAATATGTAGTCAATCACTTCTTTTTTGTTATCAGTACCAATTGACTCAGCTGTCTGGTCTATTGCATCATGCTTTAACCTGACATAATCAATAATTGCGAGGGCTTCTGATCCTCTGTTCAATTCAGCTAGTGCTTCAGCCTGGAGCAGTAATACATCTGCATAACGATATACAAACCAATGGGTATCTGCATCCTGCAAATCTTTTCTGTTATCGTTATCTAAACCTACATATTTATAAATCTCATTTGTTCCGGCAACCAAAGCAGTACGGTCACCGCGAATATCTTTATTAGCAGGATTTTCAAAGTCAACCCCAAACACATCTTCTAAAACAGTTGCTGAAGCCAAAAACTGTGGTCTAAAAGTAAATATACCGTAAAATGGACCTAAATTTGTTTTTGTATACTGAAATTCAAAAATACTTTCAATCGAATTTCCTTTTG
Source organism: Flavobacterium gyeonganense (assembly GCF_029625295.1). Taxonomy (NCBI): domain Bacteria; kingdom Pseudomonadati; phylum Bacteroidota; class Flavobacteriia; order Flavobacteriales; family Flavobacteriaceae; genus Flavobacterium; species Flavobacterium gyeonganense. Next base: position 3,103,303 of record NZ_CP121112.1, read on the forward strand.
CAAAAACAGTATTAAACCATACATTGTTTGAAGCTTCAATTAAATCAAATTTACCCGATTTAACTATTTTTTCAGCTGCATCATAAGCTTCCTGAAAATTATCATTCCACAGATAAACATCTGCCAGCATTGCATTAATGGCATAAACCGTAATGCGTCCTTTGTTAGATGCATTATCACCATAATCTGTAACAGCGTATCCTTCTGCTAATTTGAGGTCTTTGATTACCTGGGCAAATATTTCTTTTTGGGGAGTAGCAGGCAATTGAAAATTATCTTCATCAGTAAGTGTTGCTGTTAATTTTAAAGGGACATCTTTAAAAGTTCGTGCCAGTGTAAAATACAAGTAGGCTCTTATTGCCAAAGCTTCAGAAAGAAAATGATTGAGCTGAACCTGAGTTAATGTTGGATCATTTTTTAGAACAGTAGGTGCAAGATCTATTATAGTATTACAGTAATTGATAGTTCTGTAAAAGATAGCCCAGTTAGTCAAATCATTGGATGCCATAATGTTCGAGTACATAATGTCTCTTTGATCCTCAGTAACATTTGGACCCGGGGCAATCATATCTCCTCTTAATTCTCCGTGCATGAATAAATACTGAGACATAGGTAGATCACTTACCCCAGGAGGCGAGTTTAAAAGAGAAGAATACATACCTATTACAGCTCCCTGAATGTCTTCTTTGGTTTTCCAAAATTCTTCGCGGATAATTCCGTCCTGTGGGCGTAAATCTAAGTAATCATCGCATGATGTTACAGAGATAAAGAGGGTGAAGATGGCGAGAATGGTTTTTATTTTAGTTTGCATAATTCAAATTTTATTATTAGAAACGAACTGAAGCTCCTACTGTAATACGTTTTGTTGGCGGCGTACTGGAATTATCCCTTGCAATAGCGAAAGGATCTCCTGACTTCATACTTACTTCAGGATCCTGACCTCTGTACTTAGTAAATGTGATTAAATTGTCTGCCGTTATGTAGCAGTTTAAGTCACCCAGTCTTAATTTTTTTATTAAATTCTTACCGAAAGTATAACTAAAAGTGACCGAACGAAGGCGGGCAAATGAGGCATCTTCAACATAACGGTCTGAGCCTAACCAGTTGTAACCCGCACCATAAACTGCTCTTGGCATATCGGTTACATCACCCGGATTACGCCATCTTGATAAAACGGCCGTGCTTTGGTTACTGTATCCGTACATGTTAGTAGTTTTCATATCAGCCTCATTTACTACTTCATAACCCACTCTGTATGTGAAATAAAGTAATAGCCTGAATTGATTATTAAAAGATACTGTAGGTCCAAAACCACCTGAGAATTTAGGATTACTATTTCCTAAATAAACAACATCACGACTGTCGATATTTCCATCATGGTTTACGTCCTCGTACATAGCATCTCCGGGCTGGAACACATAATCCGTAATAGGATAATTGAAACGCATAAATACGTCCTGACCATTAGGGCCAACAATAGTGTTACCACTGGCATCTTTAGCTTTTGTTGCATTGAGATCGGTATAGACTCCTTTAAAGCGGTAACCGTAAAATGACCCAAAAGGATTGCCCACCTGAAGGAATCGCTTGTATTCTCCGTTTCTGTCAGTATTTCCACTTTCACTTGGATAGTATTCGGAGATTTCCGTAACCGTGTTTTCATTACTTGAAACATTGAAATTGAAATCAATTTTCCATTTATTAGATTTTAGAGGAGTAGTGTTAAGCGCTATTTCGAATCCTTTATTTTGTAGTGTACCTACGTTCTGATCCACACTATTGTACCCAGAGATACTGCTTAACTGAAGGTTATCGAAAATAAGGTCCTTAGTAACATTTTTATACAAATCGACATCTAAAGTAATACGGCTTTTAAATAATTGAAGGTTAAAACCTAAGTTAGTACCTTGTAGTGTTTCCCAGCGTAAATTACTCAATTCAATATTAGAAGGGAAAACCCCATTAAGGCCTAAATATTGAGTAGTATAGTTAGAATAAGTGTTGAAATAAGTATAATCAGCTTTTGGGGCTCTTCCTGATTCTCCGTAACTCGCCCTGATACTCAAATCGTCAAGAAATGAAATGTTTCTCATGAACGATTCTCCTGAAACTCTCCAGCGACCTGATATAGAAGGGAAAAAACCATATCTGTTCTCCGGCCCAAACTTAGAACTTCCATCTCCACGTACACCGACATTAAGAATGTAACGATCCAGTAAACCGTATTGTACGCTCATTAATGCACCTACAGTTCTGGCCTGACCATTACTGGTATATAAAAATAGATCAGAGTTTTGCGTTCTTGAAGGAACCGATGGGTCTGTTAATACAGATGAAGCCGTATTAGAGGTCATTGATCTGTGAGTTGTGTAAATAAAATCATTGGTCTGCAATGATAATAAGGTTTGTAAAGTTTGTTTTTCTCCAATATTTGGTGTCCAGATAAAGTTTGTTTTAGTTACAATATTAGACTCGTCACTATCTGCATCTGAGGCTCTGTTTACTGCTGTTTCAGTAAAAGGACGCCCTGTTGCATTTTGTGGCAGAAATGCTTTTGATTTTGTGCTTTTATAATCAAATTGTAAATCAAAAGTGGAGATGAATATTTTAGGGATAATATCAACATTTACATTAAAATGGGGTGTTATACGATCCTGCACCTGATCGTTCATAGCATATTCAGCCATTGCAAGCGGATTATATGTGCCAGAATAAGTTCCCTGAATGTTAAATGCAGGAGAAAAATAATTTGGTGTAAGATTTCCCATTTCATCATATTCATAAATACTCATATTTGGCATTTTAGTAAAAGCAACAGCGCGTAAACGGTCGCCATCCTTATCATCAAAACTGTTTACATAGTTGCGCTGCGTTTTAGTATGAGTATAAGCGATATCGGTTCTGAATTTAATTCGGTCAGAAACGATATAATCCAAATTTAATCTGGCATTTAATCTTTCCAGCCCCGTTCCTACAGTTACCCCTTTTTGTTTGTAGTAACCAACAGAACTAAAATAGCGTGCTTTTTCTCCTCCACCCTGTAAAGAAAGATTGTGTTCATGTGTTAAACCTGTTTGTGAAATAGCGCCTACCCAGTCTGTATTTTGTCCGTAATTTTTATAGTTGTAAACATCTATAGGATCATATTGAAATTCTTTGACAAGCCAGGTATTCAATGGAATTCCGTTTCTGTTCATAACTGCTTCAGGAATCAGCTGAGAATACTGGTCACCACTTAACATCGGAATAGTAGAAGGTAATTTTGAATAAGTTGACTTATAAGTGTAAGAAATTTTAGGTGAACTCACTCCTCCGCGTTTAGTCGTGATTAATAAAACCCCGCTGGCAGCACGTGACCCCCACATTGCGGTAGCAGCAGCATCTTTTAAAACTGTGATACTTTCAATATCTGTAGGGGCAATGTTTAATAAAGCAGAATAACTTTCTGAATCTGCTGTTCCAAAATTAAAATCATCCGGTACAGCTGTTTCATATGGCATACCATCAACTACAATCAAGGGGTCTGAGGAGCCGGAAATAGAAGAAGTTCCCCTTATCCTGATTTGCATCCCTGCTCCCGGATCACCACTGGTAGATGTAATGTCTACCCCGGCCAGACGTCCCTGTAAAGCTTCATCAATAGTAGGTGCCTGAGTATAAGCTAAATCGGCAGCATTTATCGAAACTGAACTGGTAGTCCTGTTTCTGTCATCAATTTTCATTAAACCGTTATCAGCTTTTTTTGTGTTGGTAACCACTACCTCGGTCAATGATTCTACAGTAGAAACAAGTGCAATTTTAATCGATTCCCTGCCTTTAATTTCGATGCGTTGAGATTTATATCCTATCGTAGAAATAAATAATTTATTATTTGGATCTTTTACACGTATGGCAAAATTTCCATCGATATCTGTTACGGCACCGGAAACAGTACGGTTTTCAGAATCTTGTTCTGCAATTGTTGCTCCCGGAATACTTAGTTTATCACTTGAGTCGATAACCTGACCACGAACTAAAAAAGTTTTATTTCCTTGTTGTGCCAAAGCTGGAAAAGCAGTCAGTAAAACTAAGGCAAAAGTAAAACTGTAAAATATATTTGTAATTTTTTGTCTCATTTTATTGTTGATATGTAAGATAGTTATCTACTAAATGAATTAAAGATCTGTCTGCCAAGTTGTTGCTTTGGGCGGGTATGTAGTGTGCCAGGTTTAAATACGAATCCCTGAAAGATAAAGTCCCTGGGGTACTTTGAACTAATACATAGGTTTTTTCACCAAAATCATCCTTTCTTAGCGTTTCAAACTCACCGGTTGTCAATCCGTCATCAGAAGCTATTTTGTTTACTAAGATGTGTGCACGAATAAAATTTGCAATCCTGTCCTTATCATATTGAGAAGAAGGGGTAACAGATGGAGGTAAAACATCTTTAGTAATTGCTTTTGCAATTGCAGCATTATTTGGGATTACAAAAGTGTAAGAAGTACCTAATTCAACGCCTTGGATTTTACCCGTAACAGCGTCATATAGAGAAGAATTTTTAAGGTAATTAAAAAAAGAAAGATATTCAGAATTAGCCGTTTCAGATAAGCGTTTTATTTTTAAACCCTGCATTTCCTCACTATATTGAAGTAAATTATCTACATAATAAGTTCGGCCATTTTGCTGGTCTTCGTGACCGATTATTCCAACCGGTACACCACCTGTTACTTCATTTCCGGCGGCATATAGTTTATTGTTCTTCCATTTGATATATTCGCCAGGAAGATCCATATCGCCTGTGCGAATAATCCCTGAACCTGACAAATCATCTAATTCACCGTTTGGAGTTAGTACTATTCCATTATACAAAATGCGTAATAAACGGGCCCTTGCCAGACCACTTGCAATTGACGAACCTCCAACTGCGGGATTAATATAGGTCCATGATGAAAGTGTAGCATTATATCCAAATCCCATCTCCATAAGTTTAGCATCTGATGGTAAGAAAAGGGTATATCTTGTACTAATATTGCTAATCATTTCCTTCAGTCCAGATCCATCATTCATTAATCTTGTTGCCATGGTGAATTTCGGATCTAAATATGCGGAGGTATAAACACTATAAAACAAATTCGATTTTTGAATTTTTTTAGTGCCATAAAAGAATCCGTTGCTCAAAATTTTAGCCTCAACAATATCACTATTAAAATCAAATCTTAAATTCTCATTTAAAGCATTACTGTTACTCGGGCCTTTAGATGGCCAGACAGCATTTTGGACCATGTGGGCATTAATGAAATCACGAAAGATGTATAGAGGAAGTACATTCAGAGAAGAATAATTTTTGAGTAACACCTTGTCTATAAATTCTTGTAAAGGTGCATTTTCCGGAACTAATATGGTATACAAATCACTTTGGCCATCATTATCAGCCTGTTTCAAATAGTTTTCATTGTTAGGAGAAAAAGATAGAGAAGGATCGTAAAATTTAATGTAAACATCATCTGATTTCCCACTGTAATTACGATATGTGTTTGTAACTTCCTGACTAAAAAAGTAAGAAACCAGCCCGTGATCTTCCAGTAATTCACGAAACTTACTATATTTTGGGTTTTGTTCTAAATATTGCTCAAGTGTAGGTAACGGCAGATTTACTTTGTCAATCTCATGTATGATTCCGTTTTCAGCAATAATGTCGGCTTGGGTAACTTTAGAATCGAGTACATTAAATCCGGAGTATTGCGCATTCGGATAGAAATAATTAAAATCGACAGCACTTAAACTCTTTGCTGCAAAATACTCATCTGTAAAGTAACTGATATATTTATTATTATTATCTCCAATTGCATAACCCCCATTACGATTGGCACCCACAATCACTTTAGGTTGTCCATTAATTGTTTTAGTAATGAACCCATCATAAAAAGCTGTTCTTCTTCTAAAAGCATTGTCTGCAACCCATCCCGTTCCGGACTGGTAGTCTGAAAGTTGTTCTGTACGGAAAGCATTGTAGATAAGCGCATAACGAACAATTTTACCAGCAGTTTCTGCGTCAATTTTATTTACATCTATAATGCCTTGCTGCTGAAAATATTTAGTAAAAGCCTCGTCATTAGGAGCCATCATAGTCCAATAACCGGCTTTGCCTAAGATATCCTTGTAACCCGCTTTTTCAATTAACACCAGAAGATTTTTAAAATTACCTCGGGCTTCCAACTGTTGATAAATAGGCGGTTCTAAGGTATCTGGTCGGCCATAATAATCATCATAAGCATCCTTGCTGCAACTTGACAGAAGTATTAAAAATGAAAAGGCAAGTAGTTGGTGTATTTTTTTCTTCATTCTGGTTAATTTAAATAATGAGGACGATTGGTTTTAACTTTTTTTTAGTAAAATATAGATATGTCAAACCTAAAAGGTTATGTTGCTAATTCTATCCTGCACTATCCTGTTTTTTTTATATGTGTTTTTTTTTATCTCAATTAAATGATAATACCATAATTTATATGTTAATATTTTAAAAATCTATAAAATATAGTATTTATAAGGGTTTGACTCAAGTCGCTTATATATTTATGATTGAAATAACAATTGAAAAGAATTATTTATTTTAACAAAAAATCATTGATAAGATGAGTTAAATAAGTAATTATAAAGTAAAAACCAGATTTTTTTTCAAGAAAATTCATATAGTTTTTTGATGTAGTTTTTTAAATAAGTAACAAAATTTTTCCTTTACGCTTAAAAATTTCAATGAGTTTTAGAAATTTAAGGCTTTAACATTTTTTATGTTAAATTCATTAATAAACGATTTAGGGATATTTATTACAAAACAGTGTTTAGACAGTACGAATATCCAATTACCTAGTTTGCATGTTTGTTCTATAAATATATCTATCCATTTGACTTTTAACTTCATTGTCTTTGTAGAAATTATAATAAATAAAAAACGGGCATACCAGCAGCATACCCGTTTTTACAATTTTTAAACTTAATGATTATTTATTCGTTCTCTTTTTCTTCATCACTATCAGAACCGTTTCTTGTTTTAGGTTTTTCCTCATTCACAATATTTTCTGAATTGATATTTCTGTTGGTTTCGAAATCGATTTTTGGATTTTTAAGATCCTCAATAAATTCTTCCTGATATTGATATGGATCTTCATCCTTTGCATAGTTGTCATTGTCAATAATCGTATTCTGATCTATGAAATCAGGATCGCTTTCCCCAAATTCTGCTTTGCTTTCTTTGTTTAGATCCTTTTGAAAATGATTTTCATTTTGAAATTCACTACCATCCACAGGTGTATTTTGATCAATAAAATCCGGATCTGTTTGGCCATATTCGTTGTTGTTTTGATTTTCCATGATAGTATTGTTTTAGAATAATTGTTGTTTTGTCAGTCAGCCTGACTTAATATTTACAAATTTATTCTAATGAATTCACGCAGTTATTACAAAAAAAGGATTGATAGTTCTATAATTAATAGAATGTTGCCTAAATATTTCTGTTAATTAATCTTTGTTAATTAAATTTTGCTGCAGAATATGCTTTTTTAACATTATAAACTTTCTTACATTTTATTTTTTTTGTTTAACATGATTTTTCATATTACATTTTATCTTTTTTTAGTTTTTGATTGAAGTTTCCTAAAAAATTTTACTTTTGCCGTAAAAAAATTAACAAGTATTGTGATTAAATATAAAGAAAATTCCCAGCGATTAATTAATGTTTTGCTAATAAGTGTGTTAGCAATTCTTTTGCTTTTTTGCATTTTTAAATCAAATAAAGAAATTGTATATGTTGACAATGTAAAATTATTTGATGGTTTTAGAATGACCAAAGAAATGAAAAGGACAGGTGAAAAAGAGTTCAATTCCAGAAAATCGATTCTGGATAAGTTATATTCAGATTTGCAGTCTCCAACAGTTTCTGATGCTGAAAAAAACAGCTTATGCAGCAATTTATTCAGGGGAAAGAAGAATTAGAGCAATTTAATCAGGCTTTTGGTTCTGAGCAGTCTTCAAAGATCTGGGCGCGAATAAAAAGCTATACTGCTGAATTTTCCAAGGAAAAAAATTATGAGTTAGTAATTGGGACTGATAGTAAACAAGATGTTTTGTTTGCAGATGAAAAAATTGACATTACTAATGAGCTCCTTGTCTATATAAATAAAAAGTATGAAGGTCTTTAATTTAGGTTTTATCCTTTTTATTCTTTTTTTTATTTCATGTAATAAAGAACAGAAAAATACTCCGGACGATTCTGCAATCAGGGATCGATATTTTAATCTTGAAAAAATAGGATGGAAATCCCGCTCTTATACCCAAATGGTAGATGATATTGGCTTTACCGCAACTGAAGTTCCTATACAATACTATTTGTTAAAAGATCAGGGCGTTGAAAACCTTCGTCAAGTTGATTCACTTTATGAGGAAAATAAGAGAGAGCGTGTGATAGAATTTGTATTTCAGCAAGATGAAGAAAAGGATTTGCTTGGTAAAGATTTTACAGGTATGGAATACACAGATGCTGTAAAATATATGTCATTTGGGCTTACAAATGATTTTTATGTTGTGACTTCAAGAAAAGATACTATTCCATGTTCAGGGGTTAATTTTGAGCGTAACTATAAAATCGCCCCTTTTCAAAAAGTATTGTTGTTTTTCTCAGGAATTGATCCCAATGACAAAATACAACTAATTTATAATGATTATCTTTTTAGAAAGGGAACATTAAAATTTAAATTTAAAGATCCTTTTACCCCTATAGCCTTATGATTAAGCCAAAAAAAATAAGTAAATTAAAAAAAGTAGTTGCTATTTATTTAGCAATGATGATTCTTCTGGAAACCCTGCAGCCAATGCAGATTTATGCCTTGACCAGTGGTCCAACACAGCCTGAGTTCAATTCTTTTACTCCTATAGGAACTTCGGATATGGTTGATTTGGCAAGCGGTGATTTTAATTATAACATTCCCATAATGGATGTTGGCGGGTATCCTTTGAATCTTGCTTACAATTCGGGTATCACAATGGATCAGGAAGCGTCCTGGGTAGGACTTGGCTGGAATCTAAATGTGGGACAGATAGAAAGACAGGTTAGGGGTTTACCGGATGATTTCAGAGGTGATGAAATGGTCTATGAAAACAACTTAAAGCAAAACAGAACAGTTGGAATTAATGTAGGTGTAAATGCAGCTTATACAGGATTTGATGCTTTACAGTTAGGGGTTGGTTTGGGAGTAGAATCCAATAATTATGAAGGGATATCATTTAAGCCTTCTTACGGGATAGGGTTTAATTTTAATGGCAATGTATCTGTTGGTATGGATTTTTCAAGTTCTCTGGATGGAGGTGCTACCGTAACTCCAAGAATTGGGATTTCTAATAAAATGTCAGATAACGGCTGTGAGAGTACTTCTTTAAAAAGTTCTATTTCTTTAGGTTTAAATAGTAGGAAAGGAGTTGAAAATCTGAATGTTTCTGCAAGTGTAAGTCAAAAAGGTGAAACAGCAGATAAATTTACCAATGCAGCCGGCAGTACTGGTTATAAAAATATTAAAGATGTCAGTGCTGGTGGAAGTATTGGCGGAAGTATCTCATTTAATAACTTAAGCTTTACACCTTCTAAAAGAATTGGGTTCAGAAATGAAAATTTTTCTTTTAACGGAGCTCTTGGAGGTGAAGTTTTTGGTGTAGAAGGTCAGGTACAGGTTACCGGATACGGATCTTATCAAAATATTGCAGACGAATATAAAAAGAAAAAAGAAAAGGCATACGGTTATGAAAATACTGAATACAAAAAAATAACAGAATCCGGAGTCTTAGATTTCAACAGGGAAAACGAAAGGAATGTAACTCAAAATACATTAGCATTGCCGGTAACTAATTATACATATGATATTTACAGTATAGATGGTCAGGGAGTTTCCGGAATGTTCAGGCCTTACAGATCTAAAGTGAGTAGCGTTTATAATGATGAGGTTGTAGATCTGGGACAAAGTCAAAATTTTGGTGCAGAAGTTGGTTTAGGGAATTTGTTTCATGCGAGTGCTGACTTTAAGAAAGCTCCCTCTGAAAGTACAACTGGAGGTTGGTTTCAGAATAATAATGTGCTCGCTCATTTTAACGAAAAAAGTACCGATAAAAAGGCAATAGATTATGAACCGGTTACTTTCAAGATGGTAGGGGCTACAATTGTAGATCCGGAAACCATCTATAAGGATAGACTATATGAGACAAAAGTATTAAGAGTCGATATTGCGGGAAACCAAAAAAACACCTACACCAGTGCTTACACATTGTCTCCAAATCAGAATTATGGCGACAGGGAAATAAAAAGAACTAAACGATTTTTAAGAAGTCAGGTGGTTCAGAAAATCACGAAATCAGAAGCGTTGCGAGATAAGTTTATCATAAAAAATGATAATGCTGAACCGCATCATACAGCAGGAATTAAAGTGCTGCAGGCAGATGGCAATACTTACGTGTATGGCGAAACAGCTTACAATACGAATAAAATAGAAACGACTTTTGATGTTTCGAAACAAAATGGTAATAATACCAATGGCCTTGTAAAATACAATGGATCTCTTTATGGAAACGGAACGAATACCAGCGATGAGTATGTAAACAGAGTAAAAACTCCTCCCTATGCCCACAGTTATTTATTATCTACCGTTTTATCATCAGATTATCAGGATATTGATGATAATGGGCCTACACTAAACGATTTAGGGACTTTTACCAAGTTTGAATATACTACGGTGCCAAATTATCAATGGAGAGTCCCATTTGAAGAAAATAAGGCAACCTATAACGAAGGACTTATTTCAAAAAAAGATGATCAGAAGGGAAATTATTTGTATGGACAAAAAGAACTTAAATATCTTACCAGAATAGTAACCAAAACCCATGTAGCGTTCTTTGATCTTGAAGACAGAAAAGATGCCATTGGTGTTGCCGGCGAAAATGGGGGGCAGGTACAGGAAGAATGAAAAAAATAAAAGCAATCAGACTGTATTCAAGACCGGAAGTTACTAACGCATCAGGTGAAATTTTTGATCCTTCTGCAAGTAGTGTAATAAAACCAATTAAAACGGCTCATTTTATATACAGCTATAGTCTTTGTAAAGGCATTTCCAATAATGACAAAACTTCTAATCTTAGCGATAATGAATTGAGTAATTATCACGGTAAGCTTACTTTGAAAAAAGTATATTTCACTTACAGAGGTTCTAATATGGGAAAATATACTCCTTATGTCTTTGATTATGGGGAAAATGATGCGGAGTATGAAAATCTGCCTAAAACAAGTGAAAAGCCTTATCCTGATGTTCCCGGTTCATATAACCCTGGTTATGATATGAAAGGTTTTGATATTTGGGGAAATTATAAAAAAAATCCAGCTAACAGCGGCTATATCAATACAGCATTATCGAATACAGAATTTCCTTTTGTTGATCAGAATAAAGCAAAAGTAGTTACCGATCCCACTAAAAACCAGGCAGATATTAATACCGCTTCATGGAATTTGAAATCAGTTAAATTACCTTCTGGTGGAGAAATCAAAATCGATACTGAGAGCGATGATTATCAGTACGTACAGAATAAAAAAGCCATGCAAATGTATAAGGTTGTAGGTGTAGGGGATACTCAGGTTCCTGTATATGATGCTCAAAAGAATAATATATTATACAATGGCAGTTCACATAAAAAGTTTTTGTATGTAAAACTAAGTGATGCTAATCTTGTAAATACTGAACAACTCACAAAACAGCGATTTCTGAATCAATATTTAAGTGAGAATTTAGACAAGCCCATTCAGTTTAAATTTATGCTGAATATGTCTAACAATCCACAGCATTATGAATATGTTTCAGGCTATTTCAAAATAGGGGATGTAACTAAAATAGATGTTAATTACGATTCAAACTTTAACGGTACAGTTGCTTCTATCCCTGTGCAATTTTTAGCCAAGGACAAAGAGGGAGGCAAAGCAAACCCAATTGCCAAAGCCGGCTGGGGTTTTGGGCGTATGTTCTTAAACAGATTAACATGCGGTATAAATGACGACCCTGCTGCTACAGATTTTAGTTCTATAGTACAAAACCTGAGGGGTAACATAAGCATTATTAAGGAAATATTTGACGGTCCTGATGGATTTTTACAGGATAAAGGTCGTGCAAGAATTTTTAAACCAGAAAAATCCTGGATCCGATTAGAAAATTCGGATGGGCATAAACTAGGAGGAGGACTTCGTGTAAAATCGATTAGATTAAGCGACAACTGGAGTAAAATGCTAGAAGTTACTTCAGGAACAAATTTGAATGACATGGAGTACGGTCAGACCTATTCTTATAATGATACTGAAGGTAAATCAAGTGGCGTAGCAACTTTTGAACCTAATATGTGTGCAGAAAATCCTTTTGTAGAGCCTTTTTATAATGCCAAAGGAAATTATGCGGAGACCGTGTCTGCTCCTATGGAAAGCAACTATGTAGAAAAACCCTTTGGAGCCAATTTCTTTCCGGCGTCAAAAGTAACTTATGCAAGAGTTACAGTCAGAAATCTTGATAGAAGTGATGCAGGAGCTGGCATTATAGTAAAAAAACATGCAACAGGCAGTGTGGTAACGAAACATTATACTAGTTATGATTTTCCAACAAAAGTATTATATACCGATTTGAAAATGATCAACGGGATAACGCCAACTAGCATTATTAAGGATTTGTTGAAGAATGTTGTAAGGGGGGGAATATTGATGTTAGAAATCTCCTTACCATGACACAAGGCTATTCTATTGAAACCAATGATATGAATGGTAAAGTAAATTTCGAGGAAATCTATAATGAAGCCAACGAAATGGTATCCTCTGTTGAATATAAATATAACATTGATGAGCAAAAAAACATAGATAATAATCTTACAACAATAGATGAAAAAGGAAAAGTTTCTAAAAGAATAATCGGTGTAGATTACGATGTAATAAATGATTTTAACCGAAGCTTTGCTAAAACAGAAACTTCCGGTTTTAAAGCGAATGTTGCCTCAATGTTGATTCCAACAGTACCTTTTCCGATACCGATATTTATACCTACTGTATTTCCGGAATCCTCTATAAATATTAATGAACTTCGTACTGCTGTAACCACAAAGCATGTACATAAAACCGCCCTATTAGTCGAAAAAATAGCAACTGATTTAGGAGCTACTGTCTCAACAAAAAATCTGGCATGGGATGCAAGCTCTGGAGAAGTGCTCCTTACTGAGACGGTTAATGAATATGGGGACCATTACTATTCTTTCAACTTCCCGGCTTATTGGATGTATGATGGTATGGGACTAGCTTCTCAAAATATTGGCATTGAAGGTACATTGATCGCTAACGCTCCGGTAACAGCACCTAATGCATCTTCTAATCCTACAGCTAATCCTTACTTTAGATTAGATAATTATACTGGAGATGTATCAAAAATATTTCATCTGGGAGATGAACTTCAGGTAATGGACGAAAGCGGAATTGTGCAGTCGTCAGAAATATTCGGACAGAACTTACCTCAGCAGTACAAATTATGGGTTGTTGGTTTCAATACGGATAAATCCGGTGTATTGCTAATGGATCGAAATGGTGTTTATATCAACAAATGCGAAGATCTGCCAAGTTTTAATTTCAAAATTGTGCGTTCTGGATATAAAAATATGCAATCGGCCAGTATGGCATCTATAACCTCTATGGTTAACCCTATTAAGAATGGAAAACTAGATCAGGATTCCTTTCAATTTGATGCCAGCTCAAGTTTTAATCCAAGAATTGTTAATGCCAGTGCAGTGGTTTATAAGGATTACTGGAATACACAGACAGAATCGAATCTTCCTTATTATCCGGAGTATAATTTCAATAGCTCCCAAAATTGGATTTTGTCAACTGGTGATGTAAAATATCCTAATGATGTTAAAGTCAATCCGTATCTCTGGAATATTAAAGGAAACTGGAGGGCTGAAAAATCCTATGCTTATTTAACGGGAAGAAATCATGCAGCCGGGCAATTTAATAACCCTAGAAACGAAGGTTTCTTTACTAGTTTTAATTCTTTTTACAGACTTGATCGCAGCTCCGGTATTCCGGTTTGGAAGGTTAATGAGACCAACTGGACTTATGCCAGCAGCGTCACTAAATACAGTCCTTTCGGAGTGGAGCTTGAGAACAAAGATGCGCTTGATCGTTATAGTGCTGCGCAATATGGTTATGCCTACAAATTGCCTATGGCGGTAGCTTCTAACTCAAAATACCAGCAAATGGGTTTTGAAGGTTTTGAAGAGAAAAAAACCGAAACAGTAAACAAACACTTTGGTTTTGCAAATGATAAAATCAACATTGTTTCTACTCAGTCTCATACCGGTAAAAACAGTTTAAAAGTGGCTAAAGGTACTTCCAGTATTATGTCTCGAAATTTGAGTCCTATTGTACAAACAATTGCAGAAGCAAAGTGTCCTGTTAAAGTAGAGGTTCCTGTTGAAAAAAAGTATAGTATTGATCTACGTTTTGTAGAAAGAGGTTCGCAAATTAATAATACTTATCAGGCTTTATATGTTGAATATAATATAATAGATAATGTAACACAACAGCCGGTATATGGGATTTATGCAGCATTGGAAGTATTTAAAAATGGAGCATGGGTTCACGCTTCGGGAATACAAGATGACTATGATGATGAAGATGGACCGGGGTATGAAGTTCTAAATAATTTTTTTATATATAATGCAAATATGAGTTTGTATAATAATGAATTTAGGATAAGGTTCGACACATCAGGTCCTTACAATGAAACAATAATTTCAAATGTAGTTATAGGAAGATTTAACACAAATTAGATAAGTCACACGATTTTATAAAATACACCTCTATGAATAAATTTATTTTTTTAATCCTATTATTAACTACAGACCTCGTTTTTGGGCAGCAGAATGAATCAGCTAATAATTCATTTATACCAGAGCCAGGCAAATATATCGTTTCGGGCTGGGTCAAAGAAGATGTTATGAAGCAGCAAATCACGTATTCCGAAAGCAATATCACAATTGGTGTTTCTAATAATAATGCTGCTCCTTTTTATTCCGAAACCTTCAAACCTTCCGGGGCAATTATTGATGGCTGGCAGCGTATTGTAGGCATTGTAACCATTCCGGCAACAAACCCTCAAAATAATCCAAAGCTGGAAGTAAAGCTAAATTGTACCAGCACTACAGCAGATTGTTATTTTGATGATATCCGGTTTTTCCCTTATAACGGAAATCTAAAGAGTTTCGTTTACGACGAAGACACTCAGAAACTCATGGCAGAATTAGATGAAAATAATTATGCAACCTTTTATGAGTATGACCTCGAAGGAGGATTGGTAAGAGTAAAAAAGGAAACCGAAAAAGGGGTTTACACCATTCAGGAGACACGAAGCAATAGTGTGAAGAGTCAATAAACCAGCTTTGATTTAGCATTTACTGTGATGGCAGGCAAGTGTACCTTTTTCAGTAAAAATGTTTCAGTATCTGCAACAAAAGCAATCCCTTGGTGGAGTTTAAATACATAAGTTAATCACGTTATCATTATAATATGAATCTATCATTGAATGTGTTAAGTAAAAAAATAAGTTTAATTGGGTTGTTATTTTTTACAATGATCCTCAGTGCGCAGGTACAGGAAAAAGAGTATACTAATTTTACACCAATAGCGATCACAGCTTTTGGGAATGCTCCCGTTTCTGTTTTTGATTCAGAAGCCAGTTTTCCAAATCAAAATAACTTAGGTACTTATTGCTACTTATCCTTAAATATTGATAACAATCTTGCACCTTATGTAACTTATACATTAAAAGCCACATTTAGAATTACTCCTGTAAAGCAGGATGGTACTGATGACACTTCTTTTGATAAAGAATTGACAGTGAACTACAATCCTAATCCGGCTAACAGCGGAGGTACAAACTTTCATGATTTAAGCTATTTAAAAATTGAAAACAGATTTGGTATTAAGGTGCAGCTGCTTTCCTATTCAGCACTGAATACAAATAATGTTAGTATAGTTCCAAATAATGCCTTTGTTAATATGGGCTTCAGGGCAAAGAGATATTATACAGTTTCAGAACAATTGCTTAATCCTATAGGGGCAATTAATGCGACAGCAAGTTCCATTACATTGAATTGGGAGAATTTGCCGGGTGCTTTAGAATATGAATTAGAATGGACTTGGATTGATAATTATAGTAATGAAAATATAACGACACATTTACCTGGTGATCAAATTCCGTTTTCTGAGCGTGATTTTGAATTGAATAATACACGCATCATAACCTCTAAAAATACTTTTGAAATACCTCTGATCTACGGTAACGGGTATTTGATATACAGGGTACGGGGCATAAGCAGAAACACAGAGTCTGTAAAATACTATGGTAACTGGAGTTCAGGAACAAGTTTAAAAACGACTATAGCCGATTGGCCGCATCAAAGTGCTGTTTCTGAGCATGAATCAGGTAAAAACTGGCAATTTCAGGCGAGCTATGCCGAAGACGGAAAGAAAAAAGAAGTCGTAAGTTATTTTGACGGTTCACTAAGAAATCGCCAGACAGTAACCAAAATAAATACGGATAATACCACCATTGTAGGAGAAGTTATTTATGATGCACAGGGAAGACCGGCTGTTGAAATATTGCCTGCACCAAATAAAGACGCTACTATTCATTATTTTAAAAATTACAATTTAAATAATCAAAACAAATTGTATTCTTTCAAAGATTTTGATCTTGACGGCGGTAGTTGTGCAAGTACTATTTCCGGAATGTCCGAAAATTCAGGATCTAGCAGGTACTATTCTCCATCGGGATTCGCCGATTTTTCATTGAGAACCAATCAGGCGTATGTACCGGATGCGAAATTATATCCCTTTTCACAAATAGAATACACACCTGATAATACAGGCAGGGTATCCAGAAAGGGAGGAGTAGGGCCGGAGCATCAGTTAGGCACAGGCCATGAAATGAAATATTTATATACAACACCTACAGCACCAGAGTTGCATAGACTGTTTGGCTATAGTGTTGGTGAAGCTTCTCATTACAAAAAAAATATGGTTATTGATCCTAATAAACAGGTGTCAGTAAGTTATATAGATCCGCAGGGACGTACTATTGCGACAGCATTATCAGGAAAATCACCAACCAATCTTATTGGTTTACTGGAAGAAAATACAGATACTACAGCAAAGGCTGAAGCCAATGGTCATGGTAGTACTACAGCAGATTTACTCAATAAAATCACACCTGCCGACACAGATACAACAAAGGATAATAACATTTTGCAAACTACTGGCAAATATCCTTTGAATGATGATGTTCTCACACTTTCTAAATCAATTGAAGTGCCAAACGACGGGACAGCATATGAATTTGAATATAGTTTAAATCAACCAGGTTCTTTTTCTCCTTTTTACTGTTCTACAGGTTTATATCCTTTTGTGTATGATGTTAAATTAAGCCTGAAAGACAATTGCGGCATTGAAAAATTAGTTGCCCCTATTTCTGAAACAGTTGGAACAACTAGTTTCTCTGGCACAAACATCCCTGCCGTTCTGCCGGCTGTAAAGTCAAAAGCTACTTTAGATACAGGTAGTTATAGTCTGAAAAAAGAAATAAAAGTAAATGAAAAAGCATTAAATGATTATGCTGATGATTATATAAAAAAACTGAAAACACCAGGATCAGGATGTTATATTGATCCGGCAGATCCAAAATTTGGAATAGCACCTAATACTCAGTTTATTTATGATTCCTGTAACATAACATGCAAGAGTTGCTTAGATGGTATAGGAACCAAAGTTTCATATGTTCAGAAAGCTTTTGACAATTTATATGGTAAAATAGACCCGCAACATAAAGTTGTGGTATCAGGATCAGAAAGTGCAATAAACGTATTATTAATCGAAGGTTCTACAGATTTAGAAGGTAATCTCATACTGCTTTCGGATGTAAATGGGTTAAAGACACGTTTTATTAGAGAATGGGAATTGTTAAATAAAGAATGCGCAACTATATGTAATCCTAAAGCCATAGAATTTGAAACGGCATGTCAAATGAACGAAAGTTTATTGATATCTGATTTAAGGCCAAATGGACAATACGGAGCTACAAATGCCCATATAACTGATGAAAATGGCAATCCGGTTCCTAACCCTAATTTTGATAAGTTAAGTATCTTTAATTCAAATGGAGGTCTTTTTTATAATGGTGATACAACACAAAACGACTGGAAACACCCACTGACACCTTACAAAATAGATGGGGTTGAGTCATTTATTAGCGTTGAAGTAATTGATAGGACTAAAACGCCATTCTTGTGTAATCCCAGAGTTGATGTTAATCCGGTACTTAAGACTGTTGAAAATGCTGACGGTAGTTATAGTACGGCTAAAAATCCTGATGGGAGTGAGATCTGGCAGGTTAAACCCGAGAACTTATCCAATGTAAAAGATTTTATAACAAACTGGGACGACAGCTGGGCACAATCCTTATTGCCTTATCATCCGGAATATAAGTATTTGGAATACACTAGTGAAATATGCAAAAGAACCGCCAATTTCGATATATCAGGAACTACTCAAACACCTTTGTCTTCTGATGGCTATGATGCGTATTTAATGAACATTACAACCTATGCTGAAGCGAATACTAAGGGACTTATTGATTTTGATAGTGCAGGAAATTTGGGGAAATTACAAATTTACTCTAAGGATCCTTATTTTCAGCAGGTTCAATTAGCATCACCTTTTGAGGACACTGCCCTTTACAATATGAGAGTTGGTTCCGGAAGCATCATGTATCAGGCTATAAACAGCAGTTATATCGGACAGAACAACAATAATCTGACTATGTATCAGGCTGCATTGCAGGGCGTGTTATGCAACTCTTTTTCTGAATGTAACCTGACCAATGTTACCTTGAGTGACACTGTTCAAAAAAATGAAGTATGGAATGCTTACAAAGCGCTTTACATTGGATTGAAAAACAAAATCAAGCATATATTTATGAATATATATGCAATGAAAGCAAAATCATATAACGGCTGTATCGGTACAGGAGAAGGATCTGCGAGAATAACCGATGTTTTGACCGATAATTTTCCTCAAAAAAGTACTCTTGCGACATACATTCAGAGCAACACCACGACTACAGGTTCTTTATGCGAAAGCAGCAGTGCAAGTTTATATCAGACCAAACAAAAAAACTACCTTCCGGCCGATTTTGGATACAATTCGAGTATTGATCCTCAGGTTGCTTCAGATAATTTAGTCAAATCAGCACACTTTGAATATTATGCACAAACAGGAAACTGTCCTCTATTATTAGATTTAGAAATGCTTTTAAATGGGTTTTTCAAAGATAAAATTACTTATCCTTCACCAACGTCTTTGAATAATGTTTCGTTTAACAGACAATACCTCACGAAGGCATTGATGGAAAAACTCATGGTTGCTACCGGAAGCCTGACCATATCAGAATTATTTGCTGCCGGATTAAAACCGCTGAATATAAAGACAACATTCTCCGGAAATACGCTGAACATGAATTTTTATCCAACAACAGGAGGAGGATTTGAAACTTGTCCCATAACAATCGAACTTCCTGCTACTGGGGGGTACACCTGGGCAAATTATGGTTCTGCCTGGAATATAAAAAATCTAAAGCAGGTATATTACGATGTCTCAAACTCAAAACCTTCAACAAAAAAATTCAGATATTCAATAGTTGCACAAATAGGAGCTGTTGGCAATGATGCAATTTTGAATGAGATTGTGCTAAACGGAGAAACTTGTGCACCAATAGGGGAATGTGGTATTGGGGCAACTGTTGGAGAGGCTCTGGATCCTAATGCTGCCCTTAACGATCAGGGAATAGGATGTAATAAAAGGACGAAGTTTGAAAAAGCATTTCAGGGCTTATTGAATGAACTTAAAAAGAAAGGAACACTTTTTAGCACTACCGCTGTAAATTTGAGCAGTTACCCTAGTTATACAAATTCTGATTTAACTGAATATTTCGGACTAGACGCCTCAACTACCTGGAGAAGTGAATCGGAGGGGACAGCTACAGGATTTATTTTAGAGAAAAAAGTGGCAGGAGCTACAGTAGAAATTTCAAGGATCTGGGCTTCTTATCCGGGCAATACTTCAGGATTAAAAGGCTTGAACTTTTCTACTTTTGACTCGGTAAACTTTAAGGATTCAAAAAGTTTTAGCTTTACAGTTTCCGGTGGAACGATTGCAGCAGGGAAAAAGGTTTCAGCAGGAGGTGATTTTTATACTCCGGTACTCAACTTTAACTGTTGTCCTATACTAGACCCGTGGGCAAACGACAGCGATCATGATGGCGTATTAGATGATTTGGACAATTGTCCTGCTACTCCTAATGCAGACCAATTGGATACTAATAACGATGGTATTGGTGATGCGTGTCAAAATATGCCTACAGTTGTAGCTTGCATTTCTAATCAAAACAAAGAAATTGTTTATGAATTAGGATTTAAAGATTTTTTAAATGAGGCAATTAGATTAAATCAAACCGATGGTAACTTATATCCTTCAACTTCTAATAATGAATTGATGGAATTTATTTCAGGTTCAGGATTAAATCAACGTTTTCAGATGGCAAGAGGATTACCTGGGCGCAATTTAGATTTGAGTATGCCTATTCATTCAGTTCCCGTTTCTATATCTTATTTTAAATTTGAAAAAACTGATAATAATTACAAAATAGTTTTTCCTTATGGTCCGAATTTGTTATATAGAAACTTTTATAATTTTTATGATTTTGATTTTGATAACGTAAAAACTTTTTTGAAATTTGATTTAATCCCAAATGGAAATTATGAAGGATTTACTTACACGTTGGTTAAAATGGTTTATGAAAATCGTCAGGGCGAGAAGATATCTATGGAAAGAGTCATTTATCCATCTATTCAATACAGAGATATAGATCCCTTGTATTATAGTTTGATTGATTGTTCTTTTTTGGATCTTGATGTAACGTCATCTAATTCATCTCAAATCACATCTCCTAATACCTCAGTTTCCAACTCCACAACAGAATCCTGCTCCACCTGCATCCCGCAAACCGTAATTCCGGTAGCCTGCGATAGTAAAAAAGCAGCATTTGTAAGTAAGATGGCTAGCCTTAATATAGAGCACTATACAGTAGCACAATCGACCCTGGATAATTTTTGCAGTAACAACTACCAATACATTTCAGATAGCTATTTGTATTATCTTGCTAAATTAGAGGTAAAAAAACTTTATGACATCCGTTTCAGAACGCTTGCACAATTTGGGGATACGTATTTGCATTATGGTTTTAACGGAATCAATGCCGTAATAGATCTATATAAAGAATATTATGATCAAAATATCGTAGTGAACAATCAGGCAAATCCTGATATACTCAA
This sequence comes from Flavobacterium gyeonganense, assembly GCF_029625295.1. Classification (NCBI taxonomy): domain Bacteria; kingdom Pseudomonadati; phylum Bacteroidota; class Flavobacteriia; order Flavobacteriales; family Flavobacteriaceae; genus Flavobacterium; species Flavobacterium gyeonganense. The sequence continues at coordinate 3,124,774 of NZ_CP121112.1, forward strand.
CTGGAATGAATGGGTAGAAACTATTTTTAGGCCAGCCAATACAGGCAAAGTTTGCCCTCCGGCAGCATTAAGCTCATCTGTTTCCCCTGCTTTACCGGAAGAAACAGAATCTACTTGTGAAAAACTGGTTAAAAATATTGCAGAAGCTTTCTCAGCAGACAACTTTAATAATTGGCTACAGGAGAAGCGAAAAGAATTTATAGCATCTTATATCAAAAAAGCGATGTCTGATGTTGTTGAGACTCTTGACATGACGTACTATGATCAGGAATACCAATATACCCTTTATTACTATGACCAGGCAGGAAACCTTACTCAGACCGTTCCGCCGGAAGGAGTAAAACGTTTTTCACCAGCTGAGATTAAAACAAAAAATCCATTGATTGAAACTTACAAGGCTGGATATGATCCACTTGCGCCTTTTACAGGCGATGTTGAAAATTTAATGCCTGGGCATAAGCTCAAAACACAATATCGTTACAATTCATTAAACCAACTGGTATGGCAAAATACTCCTGATGGAGGTATAACCCGTTTTGCTTATGATCAACTGGGCAGGATTATCGCTTCTCAAAATAACAAACAGCTAAAATACAGTACTCCTAAAATGAGCTATACTAATTATGATAGCTTGGGCAGGATAAATGAGGCTGGGGAAATAGAAAGTTTTGTATTCAATGCAGCTAACCCATCACAGCCTGTAAGTTATAGCATATCTCCGGAAGGAAGATTAGTGCGCAGTCCTCTGCCGGGTGACGATGAAGACGGAACCGGAAGAGTGAATAGCTTTGATTCTAATTTGCCTAAAAATCAGGTTACAAGAACCATTTATGATGAAGATCCGGAGGTAGAAACAGATGTAAAGGCTTCTTATTTATTTACAACCAATACAACACCGGGCTTTAATCCGGCCTACAACAACCGTAACAGGGTAACCGGTATTTTTTATCACGAAAGTTACAGCAATCCGTTAGTTTTTGACAATGCTATTCTTTACAACTATGATGTTCATGGAAATGTAAAGGAAATTGTGAATTATTATACCGCTTTAAAAAATGAAAATTGTCAGGAAACGGTTATTAACCCTGCTACAGGGCAGCTAAACGATTGCGAGGCGCACTTAAAACGTATTGTTTACGATTACGATTTAATTAGTGGCAATGTTAACTCAGTTAAATTTCAGCCAAACAGGCCGGACCAGTTTATACACCGCTATAACTATGATGCTGATAACCGCATTGTAAATGTAGAAACATCTGCCAATGGTGTACTTTGGGAAAAAGATGCAAGTTATCAGTATTATCCGCACGGGCCATTAGCCAGAGTAGAATTAGGAGACAAAAAAGTACAGGGAATCGATTACGCCTATACTTTACAGGGATGGCTTAAAACAGTAAATGGCGAAAACTTAGCAAATAGCACTAATGATTTGGGGCAGGACGGCTCACTCAATGGAACGACCAAAACCAAAGATGCTTTTGGTTATTCATTAAGCTATTATGACCACGATTACAAAGCTATTTACGGCGATACAGATACTGATGCATTTAAACCTTTAATGGTAAGCCGTAACGCAACCGGGGCTACTCTTCAAAATTTGTATAACGGGAATATTAAGCAAATGACAACAGCTATTCGCAAAGAAGGCGATCAGCTGCTTGCTATTCAAAAGAACAATTACAGTTACGATCAGCTTAATCGTATCAAATCGATGACTTCTCAGGCTTTTAATGCTTTGACTATGCAGGCAGCCAAAAGTTACGAATCCAGTTATTCTTATGATAGAAACGGGAATTTGTTAACCATGAGAAATACGGCACCGGGACTTTATCCAAACTCTAAAACCCCAACGCTGCAAAATCCGGAAATGGATAACTTTACCTATAAATATTTTCCGGGGACCAACAAGTTAACCAATGTTTTTGATGTGGCCAATGATATATTTACCGAAACAGGTATTGATATCAAGCAGAATCTAAATGAAAAAGACGCTTATGACGTAAATAATACTAACACCCACAATTATGTTTACGATTTTATAGGGCAATTGATACAGGACAAAAATGAAGGTCTGATTATTGACTGGCGTGTTGATGGCAAAGTCAAAAAAGTGACGAATAGTAAAATAGGAATTACTATTGACTTTGAATACGATGGACTGGGCAATCGAATAGCCAAACGTGTACAACGCGGACTTGATGTAACCCGTACCCATTACACCCGTGATGCACAAGGCAATGTACTGGGCGTGTATGAAGAAAAATACAAAGCTAAAGAAGGAACTTTGCAAAACGACCTGAACCTTAACAACTATAATATCAATACTGTAGCTGTAAAACGTGCTATTAATAACATTTATGCTACTAGTGATGGCAGTAATTCCAGTGTGGGTAAAAACGGGAATTTAACTCTGGAAGCGGGGAATTCCATCACGCTTAAAAATTTCACGGCAGCTCAGGGAAGTACCTTTACAGCCCGAATTACACCGGTACAGGCCAATAGTAACGAGTCTGAATATGTCCTGAAAGAACACCACCTTTTTGGTAGCAGCCGATTAGGACTGGAACAGGTCAATTTACCAATATACAAGTACACCAACAATTCCAGCACCTACAGAATGGCAGGTATTACGGCTAAAGCCAGTGCTTTAACCACAGCTTCTGTATTAACAGGCACACCCGTTATTAGAAATTATGCCCTGCATTTTGACACGACTACCCCAACAGCTTCCTGGGCTATGCAGGCTGGCAGTTCACCTGTTCTAAATCCGGACTTGACAAGTCTGAATTTAGACACAAATATCAAATTAACTAATCTCAGTCTTGCTAATGGAACTTATTTCTTAGGACAGCTGCAATATAAAGGCAACAAAGAAGAAATAGTTAATGCAACTGATAATGTTGATTTAACTAGTTTTGGTAGTAATAACTGTTTTGAAGTTACGCCTACTTCTGGAACAGTAACTGTAGCTAAAAAGAGTAGCAGTACTTGTACAGGAAATGAGATTACTCTTTTTGAGGCCAATGAAGAGGGAATTTTAGAATACAAAACTTCAACATTAACTAATAGTAATGGTGTATCAACAGGTATTAAAATCAATAATACTTTTTATGGGTTTAGGACTACTACATACAATTCTGGTTCATCTAAAAGAGGAACTTTGCAGTATGGTATCGGGACAGATTATAATAATATTATTACTAATTTATCAGAAGGTGCAGCCATACAGTCACTTAAAATACAAAAAACCTTAGATTCGGATGGTATTGGCTGTTATATAGAACTTTTTAGAAACGGAATACTTGGAAAAAAAATTTATATTGCCAATCGGGCTGCTGCTACAATTAACGTTCTGATGACATCATCGACTGGTAAAATTACAGATTTGAAAGTTACCAAAAAGGTAATCAAAACAATTACCAAAGAAATCACGAATCAGGTTCAAATCGCTTTAGTTAAAGAAAATACGGGTATCAGACCAAAAGTAACAGTAAATCAATATACTAAAACAACTTCAGATGCACCCGCTACTGCTACGTCCAGAAGTTATGAAATTACGTTGCCGGCAGCCAACGCTTTAACAAATGCCCAAATTGCCAATGGTATTGCCTTAAATTTAAATACAGCATTTGGAGCGGGTACAACATTTAATGTAAATGGCAGTACCCTGAAAGACGAAAAAGTATGGACTACACCTGTGAGCATTAATCCTACAGCAATACCTGTTGGTAACAACCAGTTGGGAGGAGCAGGTAATGCAACAGCCGTAGGCTTTGATATGTGTTATTTTAACTACGGAATCAATAACATTCAAAATGGCTTTACGTTTGATGATGCCACGAGTCAGACCATAACAAACAATCCGCCGGTATCAAGTCAGGGAATTGCCATGAACAGTACTGTAACCAGAACACTGGGACCTTGTTTAGTTGACACAGACGGAGATGGATTATTTGACCTTTATGAAGTCAATAACGACCTGACTTTTATAGATACCGATGGTGATGGAATTGCCAACCATGATGATAAAGACGACGATGGCGACGGTATTTACACGATGTATGAAGGTGCAGATCCGGATGGTGATCATAACCCGGCAACTGGAACAGCCCCGTTAAATACCAATGCAGTAGCATCAGCCCTGAATCCAAAAGCGGCAATCAATACAATACCAAACTATCTTGATCCGGATGATGATGGTGATGGTTATGCTACATGGGAAACTTCTGAAGGAGGTAAAGGTTTCATAAATGCCGCAACAAATGGATTGCCTTACACCTTAAATACAGACAATCCTACGGATGCCATACCAAATTATTTAGACCCAACCAACGGACTTTATATCACATTGCCTATTGCCGTAAATAATTTTATATCTTTGACAGGGGATAAACAATACGAACTTTCCAATCATTTAGGAAATGTACTTTCGGTAATTTCAGATAAGAAAATACCAACGTTGTCTTCAGGTTCTTTGGCTTATTTTAATGCAGAGGTACTGAGTTATTCAGATTATTATCCTTTTGGACAGTTAGTACCTAATAGACATGGTAGCTCGAATTCATATCGTTATGGCTTCCAGGGACAGGAGAAAGATGATGAGATTAAAGGTGAAGGAAACTCTTTGAATTATACCTATCGTATGCATGATCCTAGAATTGGTAGGTTCTTTGCTGTGGATCCTTTAGCAAAAGCATATCCCCATTATACTCCATATATTTTTAGTGGAAATAAACTTATACATGCAATTGAATTAGAAGGAATGGAAGAATATGAGTTATTTTTACCAAGTCCATTTCAAAGAAGTATAGAGGATGCAATAATAGCAAAAAACTGTCAAGCAATTATGAATAAAGTTGATGACAAAGCTTATAGATTATTTGCACATGGTGCCCCGGATTTCGTGCAAGGATATGATAAGGGAGGGCATAAAACTCAAGAATATTGTCCAAGTTTAGATAAATTTTTAAATCAATCATATCATTCTGATAAATGGAAAGAGATGAAAGAAGAAGGAGGCACTTTTATATCATATGCTTGCAATACAGGTGATGAAGGTGGTGTAATGCAACAATTATCTAAAAAGGAAGGAAATGAGAATATAATTTTTATAGCAGCTACTGAATATGTAAATCATTTACCTAGTACTGATAAAAAGACTGGAGATGTAAAAGGAAGAGTTGAAGTTTTTACTAAAAGACAAGGTGGTAAAGTGAAATATGGAGTTTGGAACATTTATAAAGGAGGGAAATTAATAGACACAAAACCTTATGATTGGCAACCTACAGAAATAGATTTAAAAACTATGGATAAACCAATTGAAAAAACATTTTTTGAAATAGTAAAAGAGTTTTTTATTAGTAATCCTGAACCTAAAACAAAGAAAAATGCAAAAAGTTAACTTATTAAAAAAAATAATATTGATAATTTTTGTTTTAATTTCATTTATTTTCTTTTTGAAATGGTACACAAATTTTATTTATTTCTCAACCCAAAATGAAACTTTTGAAACAATCAAAAATCATAATATTTACATCAAGAAAATGACCTATGATAGACTAATAAATAAATTTGAAAGAGAGGCTTACGATAGTCTGGTTAGAGTTTATTCAAATCATGAAGAAGATTTAGATTTTTTAAATATAAGTATTCAGGTTTCTAATAAATGGAATTATGATTACGCAAGCTATCAGGTTTTTAAAATTATAAGTGAAACTCAGAAACAGGTAAATCAAGACATGCCAGATTTAAACTATCTTGATTTAAAAACTAGAAAAATTTCATTAAATTATCTAGTGAAAGCTTATAATGAAGGTAACCCTAATGCAAAAAAAATAATAAATAATTATACTGAAAATAAGATTTATTTAGATGATCTAAAACAATCTCTGGACAATCTGAGAGACCCAGATGGCTCGGATATATCAACGCAACGATAGCGCAGAAATTTTGGTAGTGTTTCAAAGTTAGTGATATAAGATTTTAGATTTCTAACGTATTGAAATAGAATAAATATCAGTAAAAAATAATTTAAAGATGAGCAGGGTAGTGTTTCAAAGTTAGTGATATGAGATTTTACATTTCTAACGTATTAAAATTGAACAAATTTTAGAAATAAATAATTTTAAGATGAGCAGTGATGCTCATCTTTTTTGTTTTATTATTGCCTTAAATGTGCTAAAATGAATAAAAATTCGACATGGTGTTCCCTCGGTCCGAGCATTAGCTTGATTAATAAACCCTGATGGAGACGGAAACCCACTGGCGCTCGTTTGTCTGGGTTCTCTGGTGCTCGATTGCATCGAGTACCTACTTAAATTAGAAGACAAAAGGTAGCGTTTGCAACGCGGGTAATTAAACAAAAAAGCAACTCCCCAGTTAGTCCGAGCATTAGGCAATACAGGTGCTGGTGCGATGCCTCTGGCTCGTGCAGGCAAGCCGGATAATAAAAACAAAGAGGCTGTCCTTACATTTTTTTTCGGACAGCCTCTTTTTGTTTAAATTCAAAAGACAATATGACTAATAACAGGGTTTAAACTCTTCATTTAGTGGTTTTATTTTCGCACCATTTCATTTTCAATTTTTGAAACACGTACTACTAAATCTTTTAAAGTCTCTATTTCTTTGGACTGCTCGTTAATTTTTTTGTTTTGATCGATAGAGTAGAGTGTCAGTTCTTCGATTTTTTGAAGCAATTTAGCATTCATTTCTCCTAGGTTGATTCCGTTTTCAAGAACTTCTTTTTCACTTGGAATATTTTCTAAATGACCTTTTTCTTTGATATGTTTTTCAACTTCTTCTAGTGTTGGTAAATTATACTCTTTTTTAAATACAAAATCAGACCACGCAGTAGTATATACTTTTACTTCTCTTGCCCCAACTGATCCTTCAACAGCAAGTTTATGGCTTCCTGTTGTTGTGGTACCGATGCCTACATTTCCTTTATTGATTGTTAAATACGTTTCATTTGCGTTACCCCATGATTGAATATTATCATATGGGTCTCTTTCCCACCATGTCCTTGTATCTGCATGTGGTGTTTTAAAAGAATCATCAATGGATATGCCATCGTGGATTCTTGAATTGTACCAATTGTTTGAAGTTAAATCTCTATAAGTCCATAATCTGTTTATAATGCTGTTTTCTCCAACATTACCGCTCATTTCGTTTATTAGCTGAAAAGAATTTACAGTAGTGCCCAATGCCAAAGGCTCATAGCTTTTTATGGTACCCACTACAGTCAGTTTTGAAGATGGATTTGTAGTGCCAATACCAATTCTTGCAGCATCTAAAATCAGTGGTTGATCACCTCCACCGGTTTGTACTATTACAGGATAATCATTACTAACAAAAGAAGGGTTGCTTTGAGTATAAGTAATTTCTAATGATCTTGCATCGCCGTCTCCAGTTCTTCTGGGAAAAAAACGAGACCTTCCATATACAGTAAGTGGAGCAATAGGATTGTCGGTACCAATTCCAACATTACCTGTTCTGGATATACGAATTCTTTCGATACCATTTGTTGAAAACCCAAGAAATCCTCCTGCAGTACTTTCTCCTCTGTAAAATGAAATAAACCCATTGTTTTCATCTGCTGTATACTTTAATCCCAATCTAAATGACTCTGTATTAATTGGGTGTGTAATCAAAGTTTTGGCATATAGCGAAAAATTATATTCGTTGGCAGTAGCTAATATTGTTCCATACGAATTGTTTCCGTTATGCACTTGTAAAAGAGCAGAAGGAGAATTTGTTCCTATTCCAACATTTCCGGTTGCAGGAAAAATATTTTGAGCGAGGTTTATCTGAGTAGCAAATACAGTTATTAAAAGTATTTTTAATTTCATAATTTATCTGTTTTCAATTTTAAGTATTTTTTCTTCTAAAATTTTTTGATTATCAGTAAGATTTTGGTTCTCCTTTTTCAATTCAATCATATAGAGTGTCAATTCTTCAATTTTCTTTAACAAACTCATATTCATTTCAGCCAGCATCAGGCCATTTTTTTCAATTTCTTTTGCTGATGGAATTTCAGGCAAATGACTATTTTGTTTGATGTAAGCTTCAACTTCTTCTAAAGATTTTAGTTTGTAATCATCTGCAAAAACATAATCAGGTACGGTTCCGGCATTAGGAGTAACTTTGACTTCCTGAGCATGAATATTTCCGGCTACCGTAAGTTTTGAGCCGGGAGTTGTTGTGCCAATACCAACATTTGAAGCGAAATAGGCATTTCTACTTTGGTAGATTCCAGTTGTTGTTGCATATTGCTCTGGAGTAGTTTTGTAGGAATGTGATGGTCCGTTAAGTTCATTATAAGGTAATGAATTTTGAACACCATCATAAATAGTAGGAGTTACGGTGTAATTAGAGTGATAATAATAAGTTGTTCCGCCTCCACGAAGCCATATAATGATACATCTGCAAGTTCCTCCATATGTTGAATCATGCCATCCGGCTATAAAGGTTGTATATGTTCCTGCATATGAAGGTTTAATATTTGAATCTATAAAATTAGAACTATTCCCCCAGTTAGTTACATGATAACTAAACTCAGCCATTAATGATCCTCTCCATGTGCTATCATAGTGTACCTCGCTTCTGCTCAATAGTAAGTTAGTTGGAGCATTGTTATCCCAGCCTCCGTCAAAAAAAGTTACCGGATAAAATTTATCAATATCGCCCTGAACCGTAAAGCTGCCTGATATCTGGGTGTTTGTTGTTGAAAAGGTAACATTAGTTTCGTACTCTGTGCTATTGATAAAGTTTTTGCTGGGTTTTGCAATGATTTTTGTAAAGCTAAGAACTGAAATTAAAGTAAAGAGTAGTTTTATTTTCATAAGAATAATTTATTTGATGGAATTTTAACAGTTTGTTGAAAAGTGATATATTTCGAAAATGAACCTGAATTATTTGCAGTAAGCAAAGTGTTTTTTAAGGGAAATAATCCTAAGAATAAATTCCCGGCATAATTTTATAAAAAATGATTTTATTTAGCTTTCAGTTAAAAAATGATTAAAAGTTATAGGTAAGATAGAAGTAATATAGTAAAACAATAATTTTTTAATCATGGTTTAGATTTGTATGAAATTATCCTGTAAAGGTTAAGATATTTTCAGCAAATCTATAAAATTAGTCTACGGTTTTGTAAAATTAAAATGGTTTTTTTTATCATTTTATACATAAAATTTGATTACATGATTTTTTTAATTTATGTAAAAAAAACTATTCTTTTACCTGCAATATAAAAGTTCAAGTTATTATGGATCATTATTTTGCAGGATTTTGTTCCAGTAAATGACTAAAATCTTTTGCAAATTGCGATTCCTCAAAAAAAATGAGAACGAGAACGTCCGAAGAAATGTTGAAAATTCTTGATTAAGAGTGTATGATAAAAAGAGGATAATCATGTACAATCTGCTGTCAGTCTAATACTTCTTTTTATAATGCATTCTCACTAATGGAGAAACCCCATCGGGACTTATTTATCTAAAGTTAAAATGGAGTATACTTATAATAAAAAGGAGGGTAACTGAAATTAAAATATTTCTTGTTAACGAAGGATCTTTAATATCTGATGCTGTGCCTGAATATGAGGGCTTTTGATAGGTATATTAATAATAGGAATTGATTCTGAGATAAATGCTTAGAAACGGAGAATTTTAAATTTGCATTTTTTGTTTAATGCTTTTAATGAAGATATGACTGATAAAACAATCTTTGTTGAAGATTCATTTTTCAAAAGTTAATGAGTGTCTTTTTAGCCATCTAGCTTGTTTTAAATATTCAGAAATAAATAATCTTTTTTTAAAATGTTATTAAAATGTTGATAAATAGTGCTTTATGTTGATTTCTAATTGTTGTTTTAATATAAATTATTGGTTATATTTGATTATGCAAGAGGCTATTATTTTAAATATATTTTACTATGGATAAAGCTATAAAACTAAAGGTTCGTAAAGATTTAAATGGTCAGCAGCAGTTGAATATAATTAGATTAAAAGGAAGTTTAATTTCTAAAGGTTATACAGAAATAATACATATTCTGGATCAGGATGATGAATTTCATATCAATTCATTTGCAACACCTTTAGAAACAACTAATGAAGTAAAGGAATATATTACAGCATTTATCAGCAGAGAAAATTTAACTGATACAATTACTTTTTACAAATAATATTTTTTCTGTTTAAATAAAAAGAAATCCTCTCCAATTTTTATGTAGCAACAAACAAAACATGTCCTGTATTAATCGACATGTTTTTTGTTTTGTGATTAATAGTAAATGATTCATCTACGAATTGTTAGTAGATTCATTTACATATTATAGAATAAATTCTTAATTTGGTAAAACTTCTATTCTGGATTATTTAATTTTTGGCATCAAAAAATATATTATACAAAACAATTTTACATTTTTTTTCATTATAAATAAAAAAAATAAAACAACCGATTGTTGTATTAACTTTTGTGTTATATTTGTAATTATTATAAGTGTAATATAAACACTTTTAAAATTTTCTATTCAGAATATTTGAAAATCGGTTTTACGGAAGTAACTTATTAATTATGAAAAGATTTCTTATTCATTTTCTTTTTTTCTGGTAATCTCATCATTTGCTCAGGAAAAAAGTGCCTTAAAGCTTTGGTATGATAACCCATCAGGTAAGCTTTGGGAAAATGCACTTCCGATAGGAAATGGTTTTCAGGCAGCCATGGTTTATGGTAATGTAGAAAAAGAAATTTTTCAATTGAATGAGGTTACAGTGTGGACCGGAAGCCCTAACAGGAATGATAATCCAAATGCAAAAGCAGCATTAAATGATATAAGAAACCTTATTTTTCAGGGTGAATATCAAAAAGCAGAAAAGTTAATAAATGAGAATATTATCACGAAAAAATCTCATGGACAGATGTTTCAGCCGGTAGGAAACTTAGAAATCAGTTTTTCTGATCAGGAACATTATACAGATTATTACCGTGAGCTGGATATTGAAAAAGCAGTAACTAAAACAACATATAAAATAAATGGCGTCACTTATACAAGAGAAGCTTTTACATCCTTTCCTGATAGAGTTTTAGTGATTAAACTTTCAGCAGACATGCCTGGTAAATTATCTTTAAATGCAGGATTTACTTCTCAGCATAAAAAACAAAAAATAGAGACAGATGTAAATAATATGCTCTCTCTTTCAGGTACTACAAGTGATCATGAGGGTGTAGAAGGAAAAGTAAGGTTTAACGCACTGGCCAGATTTAAAACAGAAGGCGGAACCATAAAGTCTGAAGGGAATTCCATAAAAATTGACAAAGCAGATTCTGTTGTGATTTATGTTTCAATAGCAACTAATTTTATTAATTATAATGATCTTAGTGGCTCAGAAAGCAAACTTGCAAAATCTTTCTTAGACAAAGCGTTTAAAAAAGATTTTGAGAAAATGAGAAAAGCTCATATCGCCAGTTATCAAAAATTTTTTAACAGGGTTCACATTGATTTAGGAACAACAAATGCAGCGAAATTACCAACTGATCAAAGGCTGGCTAATTTTAGGAATGTTTTTGATCCTTCATTGGTAACACTGTATTACCAGTATGGTCGATATTTATTGATTTCGTCTTCACAGCCCGGAGGCCAGCCGGCAAACCTACAAGGGATTTGGAATCACAGTATGAGGCCGGCCTGGGATAGCAAATATACGATCAACATTAATACCGAGATGAATTACTGGCCTGCTGAAAAAACGAATTTATCAGAGATGCATCAGCCACTTTTAAAAATGATAAAAGAAATGGCCGAAACAGGAAAAGAAACGGCAAAAGTAATGTATGGGGCAAGGGGCTGGGTTGCTCATCACAATACCGATATATGGAGAACGAACGGTGCCGTTGACGGAGCTACCTGGGGCGTCTGGAATGCAGGAGGCGGATGGTTGAGCCAGCATATCTGGGAACATTATTTATACACGGGAGATAAAAAATATCTTGAATCTGCATATGATATAATAAAAGGGGCTGCAGCTTTTTATTCAGACTTTTTAGTAAAACATCCAAAAAACGGATGGCTGGTAGTAGTGCCTGGAAATTCGCCTGAAAATGCTCCAAAAGCTCACCAGGGATCAGCAGTTACAGCCGGATCCACGATGGATAATCAAATTGTGTTTGATGTTTTCAGTACCGCTATTAAGGCTTCTGAGATTTTAGGAAAGGACAAAGAATTTGCAGATAGTCTTAAAACGTTACAAAAAATGCTTCCGCCAATGCAGATAGGAAAGCATAATCAATTACAGGAATGGCTCGATGATGTTGATGATCCTAAAGATAATCACCGACATATTTCCCACTTGTATGGGTTATATCCTTCTAATCAGATTTCGGCATATCAAACTCCTGAACTCTTTGCAGCAGCAAAAAATACGCTTTTGCAAAGAGGAGATGTCTCAACCGGATGGAGTATGGGATGGAAAGTAAACTGGTGGGCTAAAATGCAGGATGGTAATCATGCTTATAAGTTAATTCAAAATCAATTAACTCCACTTGGTGTAAATGAAGGAGGAGGTACATATAACAATCTTTTTGACGCACATCCCCCATTTCAAATAGATGGAAATTTTGGCTGCACATCAGGCATTACTGAAATGTTAATGCAAAGTTCAGATGGTGCCATTCATTTACTTCCTGCTTTACCCGATGCTTTGAGTGAATATGGTGAAATAAGCGGACTGAAAGCAAGAGGCGGTTTTGAAATAAAAGATATGAAATGGAAACAGGGAAAACTAGTTGCTCTGAGCATTCAGTCTAATCTGGGGGGGAACTTGAGATTGAGAATTCCAAATGAAATAACTTTAAAGGATAATAAAAATTTGAAAAATGCATTAGGAGTAAACCCAAATGTTTTTTATCAGCTTGATGAAATTCAAAAACCAATTATTTCTGATGAATCTAATATAAAAGCATTAGATGTTAAGGCTTCTTATTTATACGACCTGATGACCATAAAAGGGAAAGTATATACATTTCTTATTAAATAATTTTTTATAGTAATACCTTAAAATGAAACATAGAATTTTATATTGCCTGTTTGTTTTGCTTATAACATCTTCTGTTATAGCTCAAATGCAATCATTTGACCTAAGCGAAATCAGACTGAAAGACGGACCGTTTAAAAATGCTCAGGATGTCGATTTGAAGTATATTTTTGATCTTAAGCCGGATAAACTTTTGGCACCATATTTAATCGACGCAGGCCTCCCTGTTAAAGAAAGCCGATATGGCAACTGGGAAAGCATTGGGTTAGATGGTCATATCGGAGGGCATTATCTTTCTGCCTTAGCTATGATGTATGCAGCTACAGGAAATATAGAACTTAAAAACAGATCAGATTATATGATTTCTGAACTGGCCCGTTGTCAGGATAAAAATGGAAATGGGTATGTTGGCGGTATTCCACAGGGAAAAGTTTTTTGGGATCGTATTCATAATGGAGATATTGATGGCAGTGGTTTTGGATTGAATAATACGTGGGTTCCTATTTATAATATCCACAAACTATTTGCCGGTTTAAATGATACTTACCATTATACAGGAAATGAAAAAGCTAAAGATATTTTAATAAAACTGGGAGATTGGTTTATCGAATTAATTCGTCCGCTTTCTGATGAACAGATTGAAAAAATTTTAAAGACAGAACATGGAGGCATAAACGAATCTTTTGCTGATTTATACAGTATTACAAAAGATAAAAAATACCTTGAAACCGCTGAAAAATTATCACAAAAGGCTTTTTTAAATCCATTATTGAAAAAAGAAGATAAACTTACCGGTATGCATGCCAATACCCAGATACCAAAAGTTATAGGTTTTGAGAAAATTGCCACTCTTACGGGTAATAACGAATGGCAGGAAGGGGTAGAGTTTTTCTGGGATAATGTAACTCAAAAACGCAGTGTTGCCTTTGGAGGAAATAGTGTTGCAGAACATTTTAATCCAATAAATGATTTCAGCAGTATGATAAAATCCAATCAGGGTCCCGAAACCTGCAATTCCTATAATATGGAGCGTCTGAGCAAGGCTTTGTTTTTAAACAAAAATGATGTTAGTTATCTCGATTTTTATGAACGCACCTTATACAATCATATCCTGTCGAGTCAGCATCCGGAAAAAGGAGGATTTGTTTATTTTACCCCTATCAGGCCAAATCATTATCGGGTATATTCACAACCTGAAACCAGTATGTGGTGCTGTGTGGGTTCCGGATTGGAAAATCATACTAAATATGGCGAATTAATTTATAGTCATTCAAATGATAATATTTTTGTAAATCTTTTTATTCCTTCTGTTTTAAATTGGAAAGAAAAAGCAGTAGAATTAGAGCAAACCACGAAATTTCCTTATGAAAATAGTACAGAACTTATCATAAAACTTAAAAAATCTAAAACTTTTGTACTGAATATTCGCCATCCAAAATGGGCTGAAAATTTTGAAATTTTGGTAAACGGAAAGGTTCAGGATATAGCAAAAATTAATTCTGAGGCTTCGGGTTATATTCCAATTAACAGAAGATGGAAATCAGGAGATAAAATTAAAGTTACATTCAAAACTACTACACATTTAGAAAGCCTGCCAGATGGTTCAAATTGGAGTGCTTTTGTCAACGGACCAATTGTATTAGCAGCGAAGACCTCTACAGAAAGTTTGGATGGCTTATTTGCAGATGACAGTAGAATGGGGCATGCCACAAGAGGAAAATATTTTCCATTAGACCAGGCTTACGCTTTGGTTGGTGAAAAGGACACTTATCTGGCAAAAGCTAAAGAAACTGAAAAACTTCATTTTAGTTTAGATTCTTTAGAGTTACAGCCTTTTTTTGAAATTCATGATGCCCGTTATCAAATGTACTTTCAAACCTATTCTAAAGAGGACTACAAGGAAAAGCAACAATTGTTAAAACAGCAGGAAATTGAAGCACTTGCCCTGGAAGCTAAAACTGTGGATAAAGTTAATTGTGGTGAACAACAGCCTGAAGTAGATCATTTATACAAAGGTGAGAAAAGTAATTCTGGTTATGATGATGGCAAATTCTGGAGAGATACACGTGCTTACATTTCGTATCAGTTGCTAAACAAAAACAGTTTAGGCAAGTTTTTGGATATAAGTGTACTGGATGAATTGAAAATGGAGAATATCACGATATTGATTAATGATAAACCAGCGGAGGTAATTTCTGTAGATGACAAAACGATTAGGTTAAATATTGATAAAATTCAGACAATCAATATTAAAATCACCGCTAAGAATGGAGCTAAGAGCCCAAGGTTTTATCAATTAAGAATTGTCAAAAACTAGAAAGTAGTGTGCTAAATTTAGTTGCAAGTAAAAAAGAATAAAAATACTACGATACGTTTTAACGCTAAAAAGCATCATTATGAAAAATATATATCACATCTTATTATTGAGTTTTATTACGCTGTCTCTGGTAAACGCACAGGAAAAAAAGCACATAATCCGGTAATTTTTGCAGATGTGCCTGATTTGTCTATGATTAGGGTAGGAGATACGTATTACATGAGCAGCACTACAATGCACATGAATCCTGGAGTGCCCATTATGAAATCAAAGGATTTGATAAACTGGAAACTGGTTAGTTATGCATATGAAGTGCTGGAAAACGATGGTGATAAACTGAATCTGGATAATGAAAAAAATGATTATGGGCGTGGCTCATGGGCAAGCAGTCTTCGTTATCATAACGGAACTTATTATGTAAGCACTTTTTCGGGAACAACTGGTAAAACCTATATATTTTCAACAAAAGATATTGAAAAAGGGCCTTGGAAAAGAATTGTTTTAAATAATTCTTACCATGACCATTCACTTTTATTTGATGATGATGGTAAGGTTTACCTTGTTTGGGGTGCAGGAAAAATTCAAATTATAGAATTACAAAATGACCTTTTAGCTGTTAAAGAAGAAACAAAAAGAGTTTTAATCGAAAATGCACATGCGCCTGCAGGAGACAATATAATGCTGCCGTCAGAAGGCTCTCAGCTTTTTAAAATTAAAGGCAAATATTATTTGTTTAATATTTGCTGGCCAAAAGGAGGGATGCGTACCGTAGTAATACATCGGGCAGATAAAATAACGGGTCCTTGGGAAGGTAGAATAGGCTTGCAGGATTTAGGCGTTGCGCAAGGCGGACTTATCGATACGCCTGATGGAAAATGGTATTCTTACTTGTTTAGAGATTACGGTGGTGTTGGCCGTATTCCTTATCTGGTTCCTGTAAAATGGGAAAATGACTGGCCTGTATTGGGAGAAAATGGAAAAGTGCCTGAATATTTGGATTTACCAGCAAATAAAAGCCTTATTCCGGGTATTGTGAACTCTGATGATTTTACAAGAAAAAATGGCAAAAATGAGTTGCCGTTAGTTTGGCAGTGGAATCATAATCCTGATAATTCACTTTGGTCCCTAAATGAGAGAAAAGGGTATTTAAGGTTAAAAACAGGCAGAATAGATAATAGTTTTTTGCAGGCTAAGAATACTTTAACTCAAAGAACTTTTGGCCCCGAATGTTCCGCATCTATACTGATAGATATATCTAAAATGAAAGAGGGTGATATTTCCGGACTTTCATTATTGCAGAAAGATTTCGGTTTTGTAGCTGTAAAAGTGGAAAATGGTGTCAAAAAAATGATAATGACAGCTGCTGAAAAAGGAATTACAAAAGAAATTGAAAGTGTTTCTTTAAATCAGGATAAAATATATTTTAAAGCAGAATGTAATTTCAAAGACAGGGCTGATACAGGAAGATTTTTTTACAGTCTGGACGGAAAAAAATGGATCAGCATTGGTAATGCAATAAAATTACCTTACACCATTCCGCATTTTATGGGATACCGATTCGGGCTATTCAATTATGCTACAAAAAATACTGGAGGTTTTGTAGATTTTGATTATTTCAATATTGATGATAAAATTTCAAAGGCAAATTAATTTCCTTGCTTTTTCTAAAACATAGCTATTAACTCTCTGAAACCAAAATATGAAAATCAATAATCTCATCATTATAACATTATTTTCAATATTCAGCCTAAATGCACAGCAATATCCTTTTCAGAATCCTTCTCTGAGCTCAGAGCAAAGGGCTAAGGATTTAATTTCAAGATTGACACTTGAAGAAAAAGCAGTATTGATGTGCGATCAGTCTGATGCTATTCCGAGACTTGGCATTAAAAAGTTTAACTGGTGGAGTGAGGCATTACATGGTTATGCCAATAATGATAATGTAACTGTTTTTCCGGAACCTATTGGTATGGCTGCCTCATTTGACGATCAGTTTGTTTATCGTGTTTTTGATGCAGTATCAGATGAAGCAAGGGCAAAATACAATCAGTGGATTCAGAACGGAAACGAAAATAAACGTTTTTTAAGCCTCTCAGTATGGACTCCTAATGTCAATATTTTTAGGGATCCGCGTTGGGGCCGTGGTCAGGAAACCTATGGAGAAGATCCTTATCTTACTTCCCGAATGGGAATTTCTGTGGTTAAAGGATTACAAGGGCCGGCAGATGCTAAATACCGTAAACTTTTAGCGTGTGCAAAACACTATGCCGTTCACTCCGGACCAGAATGGAGCAGACATGAACTGAATCTCAATAATGTAAATCCACGCGAATTATACGAAACTTATCTGCCTGCCTTCAAATCGTTAGTACAGGATGCAGATGTACGTCAGGTAATGTGTGCCTATCAGCGTCTGGACGATGAACCCTGTTGCAGCAATACCCGTCTTTTGCAGCGTATTTTGCGTGACGAATGGGGGTTTAAATATTTAGTTGTTTCAGACTGTGGAGCAGTCACTGATTTTTACACCACCCATAAAGTTTCATCAGATGCAGTGCATGCCGCGTCTAAAGCTGTACTTGCAGGAACTGACGTAGAATGTGTTTGGGAAAAATATCCTTTTAAAGAACTCCCAAAGGCTGTAGCAAAAGATTTAATCAAAGAATCAGATATTGATAAAAGCCTTCTTCGTGTTTTAACAGGCCGTTTTGATTTGGGGGAAATGGATGATGATGCAATTGTACCGTGGACAAAAATTCCTGCATCGGTTCTGAATAATAAAGAACATCAGCAGTTAGCACTTGAAATGGCTCAGAAAACAATGACGCTTTTGCAAAATAAAAACAACATTCTTCCTTTAAATAACGTCGCTGGAAAGATTGCATTGATAGGCCCAAATGCTGATAACGAGCCAATGTTATGGGGGAATTATAATGGAACTCCGGTTAGAACAATTACGATCAAAAGCGGAATCGAATCTAAAATGGGAGCAGATAAAATCGTTTATGACAAAGCCTGTGATTTAGTAGAAGATAAAGTGACTCAGACCTATTTTGACCAACTTTCATTTGATGGTAAAAAAGGAATGAAAGCTACTTATTGGAATAATCCAGACAGAGAAGGAGCGAGTGTTATATCCCAACAAATTGTAAATCCAATGAAGATGACAACTGCAGGTCAGCATGAATTTGCTTCAGGGGTTAAACTGGAAGGATTTTCTGCAAAATATGAAGCAGAATATATAGCGAAACAAAATGATACACTTGTATTTAAAACGGGGATTACCGGAGTTTTTGAATTGTTGGTTAATGGAAAATCAATTTCAAAATATAACAATTGGAGAACGGTACCGTCCAATATCCCATTTGTTGTTGAAGCCGGGAAAAAATATAAAATTGAAATTCTGTATGCGCAGTCAAACAATTGGCAGGCTAATCTTGAATTCGATTTTGGAAAAGGTTTTGATGTAGATTTCAGCAAACTAATCCAAAAATTAAAAGGGATTGATACCGTGGTTTTTGTTGGCGGACTTTCGACTTTGCTTGAAGGTGAAGAAATGCCTGTTTCTTATCCTGGCTTTAAAGATGGTGACCGTACCAATATTGAACTTCCGGCTGTTCAGAGAAAATGTTTGAAAGAATTAAAAGCTGCTGGGAAAAAAGTAATTTTTGTAAACTGTTCCGGTTCTGCTATTGCTTTAACGCCTGAAACTTCCAGCTGCGATGCAATTTTGCAGGCATGGTATCCGGGAGAATCCGGAGGTCAGGCTGTTGCCGATGTACTTTTTGGAGATTATAATCCTTCAGGAAAGCTTCCGGTTTCATTTTATAAAAATTCAGACATACTAGGTGATTTTGAAGATTATTCCATGAAGAATCGCACCTACAGATACACTACAGATGTTTTATTCCATTTTGGTTATGGTTTAAGCTATTCTAAATTTAATATTGGAGCAGGTAAATTGAGTAAAACAAATATAAAACCAACTGAAAGTACACAATTAAGCTTTCCAATACAAAATATCAGTAAGCGTGAAGGAACTGAAATTGTTCAGGTATATGTCAGAAAGGTAAATGATACTGACGGTCCTTTAAAAACATTAAAAGCTTTTAAACGAATTAATTTAAAAGCAGGTGAAAAGCAGAATGCAACTATAGATTTGCCGGCATCTTCATTTGAATTCTATGATACAAAAATCAATCAGATGAATGTAGCTCAGGGCGAATACGAAGTTCTTTATGGGAATAGTTCAGATGCTAAAGATTTAAAAATACTAAAAATTTCAATTCAGTAAATTCAAATCATTAATCTGATTGTAAGAATTTATAAATATTAAAAAAACTTTTGTTTATGAAAAAGGTATATTTCACATTACTGACCATATTTTTAATGAGCTTAGCAGCTAAAGCTCAATCTTATCAAAAAACACAATTAGGATTAAAAGCAGTCATTAATGCAACAGTTGTAGAAATTCAGTTTTACAGTCCTCAAATTGTCAGAGTGATCAAATATCCTGAAAAAGACAATTTTCAGAAAAAAAGTTTGTCGGTAATTAAAAATCCGGAAAAAACAAGATTTAGCATTGACAAAAAAGCGGATAAGATTTTATTAAAAACAGATGCTTTACAAGTTATTCTCAATAGTAATACAGGAAGTGTTTCATTTGCAAGTCATACAGGAAAAGCATTGTTGAACGAAAAAGAATCAGGTACAGTTTTTACTGATTTTAATGATACTGGAAGTAAAACGTATACAGTAACGCAATCTTTTATTCTGGACAAAAAAGAATCTGTTTATGGTCTTGGAATTCTGCAAAACGGAAAAATGTCCCAACGAAATCAAAAAGTACATATGGTACAGAATAATACTTGGGATTTTGTCACTT
Source organism: Flavobacterium gyeonganense (assembly GCF_029625295.1). Lineage (NCBI taxonomy): Bacteria > Pseudomonadati > Bacteroidota > Flavobacteriia > Flavobacteriales > Flavobacteriaceae > Flavobacterium > Flavobacterium gyeonganense. The sequence goes on from NZ_CP121112.1 coordinate 3,145,001, forward strand.
TTTTTCAGTCAGATAAAGGATATGGACTGTTTTGGGATAATTATTCACCAACTGATTTTAGCGATAATCCGGAAGAAACTTCTTTTAAATCAGAAGTTGGAGACGGAGTTGACTACTATTTTATGGGTGGAGGGAATGCTGATGGAGTAATTGCTAATATGCGTGGCTTGACAGGTCAGGTACCGATGTTTCCTAAATGGACTTTTGGTTTCTGGCAAAGCCGCGAGCGGTATAAAAGCCAAAATGAAACGGTTGAGGTGGTAAAAAAGTATCGTGATTTAGGAGTTCCTCTTGATGGTATTATTCAGGATTGGCAGTATTGGGGCGATAATTATCATTGGAATGGTATGAGTTTTTTAAATCCTGAATTTTCGAAACCGCAGCAAATGGTTGATGATATCCATAATCTAAATGCACACCTGATCATATCAATCTGGTCATCTTTTGGACCCAAAACACCTCAGTTTCAGGAGCTGAAAGAAAAAAATATGTTAATGGATTTTCAAACCTGGCCACAGTCAGGAAAAGATGTATGGCCACCTGATATGAACTTTCCTTCAGGAGTGCAGGTTTATGATCCTTATAATCCCGAAGCAAGAGATATTTACTGGAAATACCTGAATAAAGGATTATTTTCTTTTGGAATCGACGGCTGGTGGATGGATTCTACTGAACCTGATCATTTAGACTTTAAACCAAAAGATTTTGATAATAAAACATTTTTAGGATCATTCAGAAAGGTTAGAAATGCTTTTCCATTAATGGCCGTTGGCGGGGTTTATGATCATCAGCGTGAAGTAACATCAGATAAAAGGGTGTTTATTCTAACCCGTTCAGCTTTTGCAGGTCAGCAGCGTTATGGCGCAAATACGTGGTCTGGTGATGTTAATTCGTCCTGGGAAATGTTGCGCAATCAAATCCCTGCCGGATTAAACTTTTCTTTATGTGGAATTCCGTATTGGAATAGTGACATTGGAGGTTTTTTTGCAGGTGCCTACAACAGGGGGGAATGCGGGTTCTGGAGCTAAAAATCCTGCTTATCAGGAACTATATGTAAGATGGCTGCAATTTGGGGCATTTACTCCAATGATGCGTTCACATGGTACGGATGTTCCAAGAGAAATATATCAGTTTGGAAAAAAAGGAGAACCAATCTATGATGCTATCGAAAAGTCAATCAATTTACGATATACTTTATTGCCTTATATTTATTCAAATGCATGGAAAATAACCAACGGACAATCGAGCATGATGCGTGCTTTGATGATGGATTTTGAAGATGATAAAGTAAAAGACATGAATAGTGAGTATTTATTTGGTCAGTCTATATTGGTAGCTCCGGTGATCAATGCACAATATACTCCGGAGACAATTGTAAAAACAAATGAAGATACCGGCTGGGATAAAAAAGACACTTCTGATAAACCTAAAACACTGGCTGTTGATTTCACTCAGAAAAAATCAAAAAAAGTCTATTTGCCGGCAGGTGCCATTTGGTATGACTTCTGGACAAATAATAAATACAATGGCGGACAGGAGATAGAACAGGAAACAGCAATAGATAAAATTCCATTATTTGTAAAAGCAGGTTCCATAATTCCAATAGGACCTAAAGTGCAATATGTTAATGAAAAGAAATGGGATGACCTTGAAATTAGAATTTACGAAGGAGCTGATGGCGAATTTACCCTTTATGAAGATGAAGGAGATAATTATAATTATGAAAAAGGAAAGTACGCAACCATTACATTTAAGTGGAATGATTCGAAAAAAACAGTAACTGTTAGTAAGCAAAAAGGATCTTTTTCCGGAATGTTAAAAGAACGAAAGTTTAAAGTTGTAAAAGCTTCTTCAAAAACAGGAATGTCTGATACGGCAAGTGAACAAATTGACAAAGTTATCAGTTATAACGGGAATGAGGTTTCAATTAAATTGTAAAGGAAAATATAATACGCAATGAATAAAAGAAATAACATTACAATACTTTGCATGTTTATTATGGCCGTTTTAAACGGAACTGCCCAAAGTAATATTAAGCAGCAGCCTATTATTCAGACTAAATACACAGCAGATCCTGCCCCAATGGTTTACAAAGACACAGTTTTCTTGTATACATCACATGATGAGGACGATGCAAAAGGTTTTAAAATGATTGATTGGCAGCTTTATACTTCAACTGATATGGTGAACTGGACAGATCATGGTGCGGTTGCCTCTCTTAAAGATTTTAGCTGGGTAAAGCATGATAATGGAGCCTGGGCAATCCAGTGTATTGAGAGAAACGGCAAATTTTATCTGTATGCGCCCATGCATGGACAAGGAATAGGAGTATTAGTCTCTGATAGTCCTTACGGCCCGTTTAAGGATCCATTAGGAAAGCGTTTGATTGAAGACAATCATTTATGGAATGATATCGATCCGAGCCCATTTATTGATGATGATGGGCAGGCTTATTTATACTGGGGAAATCCTGATGTATATTATATAAAATTAAATGAAGATATGATTTCGACTTCAGGAGAAATTGTGAAAGAACCTACTAAACCAAAAAACTATCAGGAAGGGCCGTGGGTATATAAACGCAAAGGAAATTACTATATGTCATATGCCTCTACCTGCTGCCCTGAGGGTATAGGATATGCAATGAGTAAAACTCCGACAGGTCCATGGGAATATAAAGGAATGATTGTTGAAGCGAGCGAAAAAACAAGAGGCAATCACCCGGGAATCATTGATTACAAAGGCAAATCATATGTTTTTGGACATAGTTATGACATTATAAAAAGAGAAACTTCTACTTTCTACGAAAGGCGTTCAGTGGATATGGACGAAATCATTTACAATGAAGACGGAACTATTAAAACATTATCTTACTGGTCTGAAAACGGACCCGAAGCAGTTGGGACAATTAATCCTTTTAAGCGTGTTGAAGCTGAAACTATGGCATGGAGCGAAGGAGTAAAATCAGATAAAAATAATAAAACCGGAGTATTCATAACCCAGATAGATAACAATGACTTTGTAGAGGTTCGGGCAGTCAATTTTGAAAAAACAGCTAAGAGCTTTCAAATAAGTGCGGCTTCTGTATCGGGGGGTAAAATAGAAATTCGCTTAGATAACAAAGAAGGGGAACTTATAGGCACATGCGATATAAAAAATACAGGGAATCTGGATACCTGGAAGGTTTTTAAATCCAAAGTAAAAAAGGTAACGGGTTTGCACAATGTTTTTTTTGTATTTAAAGGAAACGAAAAAATGTTCAATTTAGACTGGTGGAAATTTGAATAATCTTTTTACAGACAAAGCAATATAAAATTAAGTAATAAAATGCATTTAAATAAAATTCGATTTTTACTCTACATCATTCCGCTGTTTGGGTTTGCACAGAATCCAATTATACAGACTAATTATACAGCAGATCCGGCACCTATGGTGTATAACGGAAAAGTGTATTTATATACTTCTCATGACGAGGATGAATCTACCTGGTTTACTATGAACGACTGGAAGCTCTACACTACAGAAGATATGGTAAACTGGACCGACCATGGTTCTGTGTTATCCTATAAAAATTTCGGGTGGGCCAAAATGAATGCCTGGGCACCCCAATGCATAGAACGAAATGGGAAATTTTATATGTATGTACCAATAACTGATCGCCAGGGTAAAAACGGTATTGGTGTCGCGGTTGCAAATTCTCCATATGGACCTTTTACAGATCCGTTAGGAAAACCATTAATACAAAACAGTAATGCTGATATCGATCCAACGGTTTTCATTGATGATGATAGTCAGGCATATTTGTTATGGGGTAATCCGGAATGTTATTATGTGAAGCTGAACGAAGATATGATTTCATACAATGACGAAATAAAAGTATTTCCCAATACTATAGAATCATTTGGAAAACGAACAGGAAAAGAAGATCCGCGAAGACCTACTACTTATGAAGAAGGGCCATGGCTTTACAAAAGAAACAAATTGTATTACCTGTTTTTTGCAGGAGGCCCTATTTCAGAACATATAGGCTATTCAACCAGCAAAAGTCCTGTTGGTCCCTGGAAATATCAGGGTGTCTTAATGCCTACACAGGGTGGAAGTTTTACCAACCATCCTGGGGTAATTGATTTTAAAGGAAAAACTTATTTTTTCTATCATAATGGAGCTTTGCCTGGCGGAAGCGGCTTTAACAGATCAGTATCAGTAGAAGAACTGAGTTTTAATCCGGATGGCACTATTAAACAGTTAAATATGACCGAAGGAATAAAAAAAGGTTTAGCAATTGTCAATCCTTATGTTAAGTCAGAAGCAGAAACCATGGCCTGGTCAAAAGATGTAAAAGCGATGCAAAATGATGAAGTGGGAGTTTTTATCACAGTCATGAAAAACGATGCTTTTACAAAAATCAAGGATGTAGATTTCCGCAAAGAAGGTGCTTCAAAATTTACAGCGCGTGTTGGTACTACCCATAATAGCGCTGTATCAATGGAAATTAGGTTGGATGGTCTCGACGGTGAATTGATTGGCACAATAAAAGTCCCAATGACCGGTGGCAATGACAGATGGCAAGTTGTTACCGCAGACGTGAAGAAAGTAACAGGTATACATGATGTTTATTTTGTATTTAAAGGAAAGGCTTCCAGCAAAATCATGTTTTTCGATTACTGGATGTTTTCTAAATAATAAAAACGGTTCAAACAATTAGATGTATTCACAGGTCTCTAATCATTAATTAACAATAAAATAAATTATATAAAATGCCAATTAACTATCAAACCATTATCAACTTTAAGTATATATTATGCCTTTGTTTATTCAGTTTTTTTGCCTCGAATGGACAATCGGTTCTAGAGAGCCCAGACGGAAAATTAAAAGTATCAGTTTCGTCAAATAACGGAACAGCTTTTTATAGTATTGCTTACAACGGAAAACAATTTTTAGAAAATTCACCGCTTGGTTTAAAAACGAATGTTGGCGATTTTACCTCCGGATTGCTATTAGAAGCAAACGTGAATAAAAATAAAATTGATGAAACGTATGAATTGGCCAATATTAAACAAAGCAAGGTGCATTATGTGGCAAACGAAGCAGTTTTTTCTTTTACCAAAGAAGGCAAAAATGCTATTGATGTAATTTTCAGGATAAGCAATAATAATGTTGCTTTTAAATATAAAGTGTATCCGCAAAAAGAAGCACGCTCATGTGTAGTGCAGGAAGAAGCTTCAGGATTTTTACTGCCTCAGGGAACAACTACTTTTTTGTGTCCACAGAGTAAATCAATGGTGGGTTTTGCCAGAACGATGCCTAGTTATGAAACTTCTTATACACTTGATGCTCCAATAGGTAAAAACGGAACAGGGGAAGGATATACATTTCCTTGTCTTTTTAAAGTAAGTGGCAACGGCTGGGTATTAATTTCTGAAACTGGTGTAGATAGTTACTATTGCGGAAGCAGGCTTATAGGTAAGGAAAACGGTCTATATACAATAGGTTTCCCGATGTCAGGTGAAAATAACGGCAATGGCACAACTTCACCGGGTATTGCACTGCCGGGCGAAACGCCATGGAGAACAATTACAGTGGGAGAAACATTGGCGCCAATTGTAGAAACTACTATTCCGTTTGATTTGGTCAAGCCGAAATATGAAGCTTCAAAAAAATACCAATACACCAAAGGCAGTTGGAGCTGGGTTATGAAAATGGATAGCAACACCACGTTTCCGGTTCAAAAACAGTACATCGATTTTAGTAATGCCATGGGATATGAAACCATATTAGTGGATGCCCTTTGGGATACGCAAATAGGTAAAGATAAAATTGCCGAATTGGCGAAATATGGAGAAAGCAAAGGCGTAGGACTTTACCTGTGGTACAACTCTAACGGGTATTGGAACGATGCTCCTCAGGGGCCAAGAGGCATTATGGACAATACAATTATTCGTCGCAAAGAAATGGCCTGGATGAAAAGCATTGGAGTTAAAGGAATCAAAGTTGACTTTTTTGGCGGTGACAAACAAGTGACTATGAAGCTTTACGAAGATATTCTGACAGATGCTAATGATTTTGGTATTATGGTTATTTTTCATGGCTGCACACTGCCTAGAGGCTGGGAACGTATGTATCCAAATTATGCGTCAAGTGAAGCTGTCCTCGCTAGTGAGAATCTGCACTTTGGTCAGGGAAGTTGTGATAATGAGGCAAAAAATGCTTCTATACATACTTTTATCAGAAATACTGTTGGAAGTATGGATTTTGGAGGCAGTGCTTTAAACAAGTTCTATAATAGTGAGAATATACCTAATAAAGGTTCAAAAAGAATAACTTCTGATGTTTTTGCTCTGGCTACAGCTGTATTATTTCAAAGTGGGGTGCAGCATTTTGCTTTGGCACCTAATAATTTAACTGATGCTCCTGACTGGGCAATTAATTTTATGAAAGAAGTCCCGACAACCTGGGATGAGGTTCGTTTTTTAGACGGATATCCCGGAAAATATGTAATTCTGGCTCGCCGTAAAGGAACTAAATGGTATATAGCTGGTTTAAATGCTCAAAAAGAAACATTGAAAATTAAATTAAAATTACCAATGATTCAGGCTGGAAATGAATTAAAAATGTATAGTGACGATATGCAGTTAAACGGAAAGATGAGCACTGTAAAAATGAATAAAAACCAACAGCTTGAATTGATAATACCTTGTAATGGAGGCCTGCTGCTAGTCAATTAAGCACAATATTTTTAATGTTATTTAATTAAAAAGCCATGATAAATTTTAGATATTTTTCTTCGATAGTGACAGGATTGATTTTAATCAGCAATGTTTGTACTGCACAAAATCCGCTTATCAGGGATCAGTTTACTGCTGATCCTTCTGCAAGGGTATTTGGTGACAAGGTCTATGTTTTTCCTTCTCACGATATATTGGCAACCGAAGGGAAAGGTCGTAAAGACTGGTTTTGTATGGAAGATTACCATGTGTTTTCTTCAGTTGATTTAACCAATTGGAAAGATCACGGAACAATTGTTGAGCAAAATAAAGTACCATGGGTTAAACCTGATGGTTATAGCATGTGGGCTCCTGATTGTATCGAAAGAAACGGTAAGTACTATTTCTATTTTCCAAGTATTCCAAAAGATACCATTAATTATAAAAAAGGGTTTACTATAGGTGTAGCAATTGCCGATAAGCCAGAAGGGCCTTATGTCACAGAACCCAAACCCATAAAGAGCGTTAGCGGAATCGATCCTAATGTTTTTATAGACAAAGACGGGCAGGCTTATTTGTACTGGTCTGGAGGAAATATTTTTGCAGCTAAACTAAAGGAAAACATGACGGAATTAGATTCTGAGGTGAAGATACTCGAAAATCTCCCTGCAAAGGGTTTAAAAGAAGGACCGTATGTGTTTGAGAGAAACGGAATTTATTATCTGACGTATCCTCATGTCGAAAACAAAATTGAGCGCCTGGAATATGCAATTGGCGATAATCCGCTGGGACCATTCAAAGTGGCAGGTGTTATTATGGATGAGTCCACAACCGGTTGCTGGACAAATCATCATTCGATTATACAATTTAAAAAAGAATGGTATTTATTTTATCATCATAACGACTTTTCTCCTGAGTTTGATAAAGCCAGATCGATTAGGGCAGATTACCTGCATTTTAATCCGGATGGAAGTATTCAAAAAGTTATTCCCACCTTACGAGGCGTTGGAATTACCAAAGCAACTGATATAATTCAAATAGACAGGTATTCTGAAATAAGTAAAGAAGGAGTTTCGATTTCATTTTTAGATAGCCAGAATACTTTCAATGGCTGGAAAACTACTTTCAATAAATCAGGAGGATCAATTCAATACAAAGCTGTTGATTTTGGGAAAAAGAAATTAAAATCAATAGTTGTAAAAGCCTCTTCAGAAAAAGGAGGGATACTTCAAATAGCTTCTAAAGGTAAAAAACAGACTATAATTGCTGAAGTGACTATTCCAAAAGGAAGTAATTGGGCAGAAATAAAATCACCACTATTAAAATTTGAATCCGGCATTCAGGACTTGGCTGTTATATCGAAAAATAAGAATCAGGTTGAGTTAGACTGGATAAAATTTGAATAGTCTATTTTAAAAAATTACTCTCCAAAATTCAAAACAAAACAAAGAAAAAAATATAAAATCAATAATAAATAAGAAATGAAAAAGAAACCATTAATTTTACTTTCGGTCGTAATGATGAGCTTGTTTTCCTTTACAGGCATAGATGATAAGGATAAACCTAAACCAAAAACAGCCAAGAATCCACCTGTTTTTTCTAGAGTGGTTTATCAGGGAGAGGACCAGTTATACAAAAAATATCCATTGAAAGAAGGGGAATTTTATAATCCGGTTCTTCAGGGATGTTATCCTGACCCGGCAATTACAAGAAAGGGAGATGATTACTATATGGTATGTTCTTCGTTTGCAATGTTTCCCGGAGTGCCTATTTTTCATTCTAAAGATTTAGTAAACTGGACCGACTTAGGCGGAGTTTTAAATAATGTTAATGAATTCAATCCGCACGATACGGGCATAAGTGCCGGAGTTTACGCACCCGGAATAACTTACAATCCACATAACGATACTTTTTATATGATTGTAACTGCCTTTTCTGGCGGTCTTGGAAACATAATTGTGAAAACAAAAGATCCAATGAAAGGTTGGGGAAGCCCTATTAAATTAGCTTTCGAAGGAATCGATCCTTCTATTTTCTTTGATGATGACGGAAAAGGGTATGTAGTGCATAATGATGCTCCCGATAAAGGAAAAGAATTATACAACGGACACCGTGTGATTAAAGTATGGGAATATGATCTTGTGAATGATAAAGTTATTCCTGGTACAGATAAAATCATTGTAGATGGTGGAGTAGATCTTTCTAAAAAACCAATCTGGATTGAAGCTCCGCATTTATATAAAAAAGACGGTCATTATTATTTGATGTGTGCTGAAGGCGGTACAGGAGGAAATCACAGCGAAGTTGTTTTTATCAGTGATAGCCCAAAAGGGCCTTTTAAGCCATCATCAAATAACCCAATTCTGACGCAGAGACATTTTCCAAAAGACAGACCAAATAAAGTTGACTGGGCAGGTCATGCGGATCTTGTTTTAGGACCGGATAATAAATATTACGGAGTATTTTTAGGGATTCGCCCTAATGATAAAGACAGAGTAAATGCAGGTCGTGAGACTTTCATGCTGCCTGTTGACTGGTCTGGAACATTCCCGGTTTTTGAGAACGGATTAGTTCCTATGGAGCCAAAATTAAAAATGCCAAAAGGTGTTGAAAACAAAACCGGTAAGGATGGCTTTTTTCCTAATGGTAATTTCACTTTTGAAGAAAATTTCACCTCCAGTAAATTAGATTACAGATGGATTGGATTAAGAGGACCTCGTGAAAATTTTATTTCAATAACTAAAAAAGGACTTCAGATTAATCCTTTTCAGGTGAATATAAAAGAAATGAAACCTACTTCAACACTTTTCCACAGACAGATGCATAATAATTTCACTTTTGCCACCACAATAGATTATAAACCAGCTTCTGAAAAGGATTTGGCGGGTATTACCTGTCTGCAAAATGAGCGTTTTAATTATGTTTTTGGCATTACCAAAAAAGGAAATGATACTTATATTTTGTTAGAAAGAACAGAAAAAGGACAATCTAAAATTATTGCAAGCACTAAAATAGATGTAAAAAAACCGCTTCGTTTACAGGTGAAAGCAACAGGAGATAGCTATGAATTTAGTTATGCAACGGATGGAGCAGATTTTAAAAACTTAGGAGGAGCGGTTTCTGGTGATATTCTTTCAACTAATGTAGCAGGAGGTTTTACGGGTGCATTGGTAGGTTTGTATGCAACAGCTGCCAATGATGCCCAGCCTGAGTAAAAGATAATTGAAATTCTTCAGCATGTTTTTGAAGATATTGCTATAGTACAGATCCTGAAATTATTTAGATTTCGGGATCTTACTGTTATATATTCTTTACCACAATGCGAAATAATATTATAACTGTAACAAATAACCTTTAGATATGAAAAATATTTTTTTTAGTGCTCTCGCTTTGCTATTGCTTGGTTTTACAGATGGTGCCAAAGTCCCTCTTACGACACAAATAGAGGTAAAACAAGGCAAATTATCAGGAATTGAAGAAGATGGATTATTAGTATTTAAAGGAATCCCGTTTGCTAAACCACCCGTTGGAGACCTTAGATGGCATGCTCCTCAACCGGTAAAAAAATGGGATGGCGTATTACAGACAAATAAATTTGCACCTGGTCCATTTCAGGGCGGCAATCCCCCATCTGGGAAAAGTGAAGACTGTCTCTACCTCAACGTTTGGACTCCGGCTAAATCTGCCAAAGAAAAAGTTCCGGTTTTGGTGTGGATCTATGGAGGTGGGTTTGGAGCTGGTGCAACTTCAGAAACGACATATAATGGGAAAAACTTAGCTAAGAAAGGGGTAGTACTGGTAAGTATCGCTTACCGTGTGGGGCCATTAGGATTTTTGGCACATCCGGAACTGAGTGCTGAAAACCCAAAAAAGGTTTCAGGAAACTATGGTTTACTAGATATGATTGCAGGCTTGCAATGGGTAAAAGAGAACATTGCTGCCTTTGGTGGTGATCCAAATAAAGTCACAATTTTCGGAGAATCAGCAGGCGGGATTGCTGTAAGCATGTTATGCGCTTCGCCTTTGGCAAAAGGTCTTTTTAATGGAGCAATATCACAAAGCGGAGGCTCATTTGGACCTACAAGGGCTACTACTTATCCAGGTGAAAACCTGAAAACACTTAAGATTGCTGAAAACGAAGGATTGGATTATATGAAAAATGCCGGTGTCGCTTCAATTGAAAAATTAAGGTCAATTGAGCCTGATAAACTACCTGCAGGACGTGGATGGCCGATTATTGACCGATGGGTAATTCCTGACGACCAGTATAAGCTATATGAATCGGGAAAATATAATGATACTCCAATTCTTATTGGCTACAATTCAGATGAAGGGGCAAGTTTTACAAGAACCAAAGACCCAAAGGAATTTATCAGCAGTGTAGAAACGCGCTATGGCAAATTTGCCGAAAGCATTTTAAAAGCATATCCTGTAGGTGAGAATTCGGTTCCAAAAACAGCTCGGGATTTATCGCGTGATGCAGCTTTCGGATGGCAGACATGGTCCTGGGCTAGACTACAGGCAAAAACCGGAAAGTCAAAAGTGTTTTTTTACTATTTCGACCAGCATCCCGACCATCCTAAAGATTCACAGTATTATGGTTTTGGTTCTTACCATGGACAAGATGTAGCCTATGTTTTTGAGAACCTGGATAAATCAAACCCTCAAACAAGTAAATCAGATTTAGAGATTTCAAATCTTATGGGAACCTATTGGACAAACTTTGCCAAGTACGGTGATCCTAATGGCAAAGATGTTCCTAACTGGCCAGCTTTTAGCAATTCAGATCCCAAGTTGCTGTATTTCAATAATAGCGCTTACACGGGACCTGTTCCGAGTTTAAAATCACTTGAGGTTTTAGATTCTTATTTTTCTTGGAGACGTACACCAGAAGGTGAAGCCTGGGCAAAATAATTTGGATTAAATACAAAAATGAGTATAAAATTAAGGCACAAATCTGACACGTTTGGCTATAAAAAAATCAATATGATTTTTAGAGCTAATCTGCCAAATAAAGTTTCACGGATGGAAAGAGCAAATAAAGTTTATCGTTACAGAGGCAAGGCAGGATTAATTCTTGTATTTCATTTTCTTATACTAGCTGTATCTGTTCAGGCTCAGGAAAAAATTATTTTATATTCATCTGCTATACCTAACTCAAAACCATCGGCTTTAAAAGAGTCCGGAACAGGGATGTACAAAGATGTAACAATTCCTACTCTTGAATACTTTAGACCTAATACAGAAAAAGCTTCAGGAGCAGCGGTTATCATCATTCCGGGTGGCGGATATTCAGTCGTTGTGTATGATGGGGAAGGAGTAAGTACTGCCAAAGCTTTGGCTGAAAAAGGGATTGCCGCATTTGTGCTTAAATACAGACTGCCAAATGACGCTATCATGAAAGATAAAAAGACAGGTCCGCTTCAGGATGTTCAACAAGCCATGAAATTAGTGAGAGATAATGCTGAGAAATGGGGATTAGACAAAAATAAAATTGGCATCATGGGATTTTCTGCCGGAGGGCATCTTGCCTCTACGGCAGCAACTCATTTTGACAAAAGCTACATAGATAATAAAGAGATCACAAGTCTTCGCCCTGATTTTCAAATTCTGGTATATCCTGTCATCAGCATGACTGCTGCTTTGACTCATACTGGCTCAAGGGATAATTTATTGGGAAAAAATCCGAATAATGAAGATGTCGATTTGTTTTCGAACGAGCTGCAGGTTCAGCCGAATACGCCACCGGCATATATAACACATACTGCTGATGATAAGACTGTAGATGTAGATAACAGTATTATTTATTTTGAAAAGTTGAGAAAATATAAAATTCCGGTTGAAATGCATATTTATCCCAAAGGTGATCATGGTTTCATTTTCAGGCATCCGGGATGGATGGAGCCGCTATTTGGCTGGATGCAAAACAATGCATGGCTAAAATAAATATCATTAACAAAGATATTTTTAAATCATATAAATAAAAAGCAAACTTGACATAGTGGTGTTTGCATTGAAATACGGGAGATACAAAATGTTAAACCGTTTTAAAGCAGGGCATCTAAAAGTACAATTTTAAAGTTATTTCGTTACTTGCAAAATCAAATGAATCAGGCAAAGATTTGCTTCTTAAATATTAGGTCATGATGTTGATTTTAAGATAATTAATTCAATGAAATATTATTACATATTTATGCGTACTTTTGGATTGTAAAAAACAATTTCTATATGATAAGTTCTGAAAATTCATCCGTAAATAATAAAGACTTAAAAGAAGATGAGCCATTAAAAATTATATTGGCTGAGGATGATAATGATGATCAGGAATTATTTATGGATGCAGTAGATGCAACAAATGTTCCCGCTGAAATAATTACGGTTGGAAACGGCGAAGAACTGGTTAATACCTTGAAGGATGATTCCGAAACGAAACCTGATATTATTTTTATAGATATCAACATGCCTGTTAAAGGCGGTAAAGAGGCGCTGGCAGAAATAAAGAACGATAAAGAACTTAAAGACATTCCTGCAGTTATGTTATCGACGTCTAATAGTCCTAAAGATATAGAAGATACTTTGAATAAAGGAGCAGATCTTTATATCCAAAAGCCCAGTTCTTTTAAAGGTTTTATTCTCATTTTAAAAAAAGTCTTCGTTCTCTATTGGACAAAAGCGCTGATAAATCCTTTAAAAAATATGTTTTTCATTTCTGAAAATAATATATCCCGGGAGGATTAGTGATATCTTTCTCTATTCGCCTGTTTTATTAGATACATCAACATTATAGGATAAGATTCCCATATCTTTATTTTTCTAGGCTACATAAATAGGAGAGACACATTTCTGCCAGTATTCTACAATTATTCTAAGTATATCCTTCAATTCATTAAAATCTGATGGCTTGACAAAAAAGCCCTGAACCGATTTTGAATAGGCTTCAATAACATCCCGCTGGTCTGCGCTCGTTGTAAAGAATAGATAGGGTATGGTTTTTAATCGTATATTTTCATTCTCGAATATTTGCTTTCTTAGCTCAATTCCACTTAGTTTTGGCATGTTGATATCAGAGAAAACTATAAAAGGCTCTTCAAGTGTTGATCGCAAATGATCAAGTGCATCCTGTCCATCATTAAAAAAAATAATTTTATTGTTATAGTTCAGTTCTTTAAAAACGTCACTAAATATATATTGGTCGTCCGGGTCGTCTTCTATAATGATTATAGCTCCTTTTTTATTCATGATAATTTAATTTTGGTAAAATCGAATATAAAATATCAGTTTGGGGCAGATAATATGACTAATTTAAACAATTTTTTTTATTCTGAAAATAGGTTGAATCCGATTTAATAACAACATAATTTTCGCTTTGCGGGAGAATAATGGAGGAGCTGAAATTTTTGTTCATGTTTCAGGTGTATCAGAAAGCATTCGTCAAAATTATGAAGTAAGATATGATCTAAAATAAGGTCGTAAGGCTCGAGTGGCAGGAACATAGTTGTAGTATAACTTATATACTATCACAGTTGATTATAAAGAGATCTCCAAAGCAGCTGCCTTTACTATTTTTGCAAAATCTGGATTTCTTTCGATATGCTTGTCTTTAGAGTCTTTTTATTGCTTCAGCGATAGCTGAAATTCTTTCCGTGCCCGTTCACATATTAATAAAACTAGATAAACTTTATGATTATACTTTACGTACACGTATTACAAATCCGCACTATCTCTGTTTTAGGATTATAGTTGTATAGCTAAAGCAGGATTTATTTAATAATCTGTATAGTTATTTTAGGACTACACATAGGACTACACAGGACTACACATAGGACGGTTCAGCTATATAGATAAGGTATAGATAAGCATAGATAGTGCATGAAGAGTGCATGAAAGAGAACAATTAAAATGGATGCCGAAAAAGACGAAAGTTTATGAAATAACAAGTTAGTCTTCCGACTTCGCTGGACATGACAAGAATAGAAGTTTTATAAAACAAAAAAGCTCCAGATTTCTCTGAAGCTTTTGTCTAAGTAGCGGTAAGCATTCAATTATCTAACCAATTTATGGAAGATTTGAAGACATTCCCTTGCTATTAATAGGGACTGTCTTTCATTCGCTTTATGAATTTGGTTTGGATGTACTGTTGGGGATTGATGTAAATTTTTATGTAATTTTAGTTTTTTTGATATGAGTTATAATATTCGAAATAATGATTTTTATATCAATTCTTTAGCGAGATCTTTTTTGCATTTCAGAATTCATTTTGCGGATACTTTTGTACATAATGCTCTGTACAGATTTTCTCTTCTTTTCGTACCCTTTTATACAGGTTTCCAGCTCGGAAATAAGGTGCTTGAACTGGCTGTAGGTATCTGTTAACTCGTCCATCCCTTCACGGGTTTTGGTTTCTTCTTCAATGGTGATCTTATCTTTAATTACTGAGGATAGTTCTTCAAACTTACGAAAAGCCTCCAGTATATTCCTGTGTTCTTTTGCATCAATTCCCTGCACTCTGCTTGTGTTTTGCTTTAATATTCAAGACGACTTGTTTTTACCTCGTTATCTTCAAGGCCATGTTTTCTTAATAACTAATGGTTCTGATACTACATTGAGGTTCTGTTTTTTAAGAGTTTGTATTGTCATGCCTTTTATACTACGTCTATTTCCTGACATAGAATTCAAGGCTTGCTTCAGTAATATTTCATTCATATTTCCTAAAGGGAAGACTTCTAATTCCTGAAATTCCTTTAATACAACAGTTGGCTGTAAGCCGGCAGCGTAGTTGCCCTCTCCATTAGCATTAAATAGTTTGTAAATTGCGGGGTATAAAACCCATTTTGCCTGCGCACCAACAATTCTGTCGTCTTCAACCGGAAAACTGGCAACGTCTTTACCCACGGTTTTCTCTCCAATGGTTATCACTTCCATAAACGGTTTTAGGTTGTTGATTATGATTTCAGAAGCTGATGCAGTATGGCCGCCGCACAAAACATAAACCCTCCGGATTTGCAGATGGGCAGCCCTAAGTGCCTCAAAGCTTACTTGGGACTCATTCATCTCCAGTGATTCTTTAAAGGTCTGGTTCACTTCTCCGCCGTTGGAATTTCCCTTAAACCGGATGAACTGGTTAGTGGATTGTATGTTGGGTGCTAAAAGTATACTGAGTGCTGTAGCCGATGAGACATCGCCGCCGCCATTATACCTTAAATCAACGACAACTTCGTTAACAGACTGATTCTTAAATTCCTGAAATGCATTCAGTAGCGACTTCGAAAGACCAACATAAAAATGTGGTATTTCAATGTAGCCCACTTTATTATTCTGGTAGGGAATAACCTGGCTAAGGACAGGCTGCAAAAAAGAAAACCCCTGACTAATATTAATCTGTTTAGGGACTGTAAATCCTGATTTTTCAGAATAAGAAACCATCTGTAACTTAGCATCCTTAGTAGCTAACAAATTTTGATAAAGGTTATTATAATTTTCTTGGCTTAAAGCAGTGCCACCAATGGCAGTTATTAACTGTCCACGTTCAAGCCCATTTCTCTCTGCTGGTGATTTTGAAAGTACATACATCACTACGCCATATACCTGTCCTTCGTATTCCATAAAAGAAAGATCAAAGCCAAATGAATTCTGGAGGCTTTGAGGAAATGTTTCCGCTGAGGAAGTGTGGATCGCATAGGAAAAACGGTCATTCTTATTTACTAAAGATCCAAAATACTCCTTCGGTGGCAACGATAAATTGCCCTTGCCGGGCATACTTTCGTTCCAGTAATAATAGCGTTTCATTTGTGTGTAAATCCAATCGTTTATATACTCATTTGTGCCTTCCTCATAGGTTAAAGGAATATCGTCATTGGTTTGGCAGGCAAATAAAATACTTGCAAACAGGAGAATTAAAATTAACTTCTTCATCCTTTATTTTTGGTTTAAAAATAACTTTTCAATTAATATCGGTTTTTACACCAGTTGGAGAATCTTTTAGTAGATTAGTTAAACTTATGAGGTTTAAAAAAAACACAGGTTTTGTTTGAAGATCAATTAATTAAAGGTAATCTGCAATATCGATATCTCCTTTTATGACAACTGTTCCGTTTTCTTGTTTTTCCTGCAGCACAATCATATTGACACCATAGGTTTGAATGATTTGTACTTTTATGGGGCTTGCGCCGGTATAAGGTTCTGTAGTACCCGGTTTGTAAAGCTCTAAAAATACGGGTGCTGTATTGCTGAAAAAATTGTAAATCTTAAATTCAGAAAAATCATCTTTTCCAATGTTTTCAAATGTAGCAAGTACCGCTCCGTTTTCTCTTTTCAGCACTCCTTTTACACTTTCAAGTTGAGTACCTGAGAATTCTCCTAAATTAGCAAAAAGAAACTTAAAGCCCACTTTACCTAAATTTATAGTAGGTTTTACAGCATAGACTTCTAGAAAAATATCAGGTAAATTAAAAAAATAGAAATTCTCATAGTCTGCACTATTATCATAAGTAATTTCATAGGTGGCGATTTGAGTGCCCGTTTCGTGGTTGTAAATAGCTAAGGGATTTTTTTCGCCTTTGTCCAGCACAAAGTTGAGGGTTGTTTCGATTTTTTTGGTATAGAAAGTATTTTCATTAATGATTACTGGCTTACCATCTAACCTGATTTCTATTGCATCAGGAGTAGAAAAACCTTTTATATTGACCTTTGCAGGTTTTTGTGCTACGTCAAATTCATTGGTAAGTTCACTTTCGCAGGATGTTGCAACTACTAACAAGGCGAGTAGTAAAGCTCTTGCTTTTTTCATAAGTATTTTGTTTTTATTCTTAATTTCTTTCGAAATGTTTTAATTTCCCGAAGCTAAATAAACAGCAGCGGGAATTTTTTGAAGCTTTCTATTTCGCCAGTATCAAACGAATATTTATTATTTATTTTTGATGAACTTCAACTTTTCTACCACCGTGCCGTTTGTTATATGAACAATATAAGTTCCGGCCGCCAAAGCCGATACTTCTATCTGGTCTTTATAGACTGTAGCCAATACTTCTTGTCCTAACATATTATATACTTTAACAAAAGTAGTGGTTGGCTCAAAAGCAGGGTTTAATTGTAACTGTAAAGTAGAAACTACTGGATTTTGAATTAGTTGGGTAACAATTTTAGGAGCGTTTACATCCTCAATACCTAATAGCGCTGATGCAAAAATCTGCATCTCATCTATTTGGAAGGTAGCGGATGAATTGGTGTCTTTAAATGGACTACTAGAGATTGCTGCGGGGTTGTTTACAACAGTATTGTTCTGCCAGAATCCAATATAGATTTTCTGCCCTGCATACTGGGAAAGGTCTGCCGTTGCCTGAGCGAATAATGAGTTGCCTGCCGCAATATAATCAGCATTGGTAATAACAAGTCTTTTAGGAAGTACG
Source organism: Flavobacterium gyeonganense (assembly GCF_029625295.1). Classification (NCBI taxonomy): domain Bacteria; kingdom Pseudomonadati; phylum Bacteroidota; class Flavobacteriia; order Flavobacteriales; family Flavobacteriaceae; genus Flavobacterium; species Flavobacterium gyeonganense. The sequence continues at coordinate 3,163,110 of NZ_CP121112.1, forward strand.
TTAGGATTATTAGTATAAGCCGCTGTAATATCAGCACGCAACGCTTTAAAATCTGTTACATCCGGAACAGGTTTTATGGGTGTACTTACATAAACAAAAACAGTTTTATCAGTATTATTAGCTGTAGAAGTAGTATTATAAATACTTACTCTGCCTATCATAGCTGCCAAAATAATGTCTCCAGACGCTGCTGTTAAATCAATTTCAGGAGAAATGACCCAGTCTTCTATATCGTTGTTATAATCAGCCTTTAAATTTGCAGGACCGCCAACAACATTTGGTATATAGCGACTGTATCTTAAAACGTTATCGGGCGATACTTCTTCATACATATTTGGAGTTGCGGCTTTACGTACAACCTGCTTTCCTATGTCCCAGGTGTTATTGTTATTGTTCCCGTCATAGAATTTCCAGCCGGCTCTCTCCTCTGGGGTATCAAAGGTGTTTTCCCATACAATAAATTGAGCACTGCTAACACCAAATACTAATAAAGCAGTAAAGAGTAATAAATTTTTCATAATTGTAAAATATAAAGAAAACAGGCGGTATTTTGCAACCGCCCGTTTTCAGGTTAAAATTTAAACTTTAAGTTAAAACGAATAATTAGTCCACGTTCCTTGGAAATCTCCACAGTTTCTTGGAGAAACAGTCCATGATCCTTCATTAAAGAATGGCTGAGTCATTCCCCAAACAGCTGCAGGGTTAGATGTAGAAGTAGCTGTTACGCCAGAAATAGTAAGGGCTACTGTAGTGCTTCCTATTCTTGAAGCTGTAGCATACGTAAAGCCGTGAGCACTCACATTTGTGAAGTTAAGGTGTGCTGAATTTACAGCAGCACCGCTCACTGTTTCGTTCAGGATTCCTACTGGATAACCCGTAACTGTCGCATCGTTTAGAGTTAATCTACCGTTTCTTCGTACGTGAATGGCATTTTCATACAAAGCCCCATTTGTACTGCTTTTTGCCCCTATAATAGTTAAATTACTAATTACCGGATGTGTAAAAGGTGTGGCTCCTGATCCTGATGCATTGTTGTCTAACTCAATCCCATTTGAATCTGGGCTTGTACCACTCAAACTGTGAGTAGAGCTGTAATTTGCCAATACCAATGCACAGCTAATAGTACCAACATAACCATTGTCAAAATCGAAATTGTCATCATCTGCTGCATACGACACTAAATTGGTTGCATTTACTGTCCCACCAAACCATTCGAATGAATCATCTTTACCGAAAGATACCTGAACGTGGTCTATGGTAGTACCAGAACCAACTCCTCCCATTGTTAATCCGTTGATTTCGTTACCATTTCCGTTAGGATCTGTAGGCAATACTCTTCCTGCAAACTCAATACGCACATAAGTTAATGACCCTGAGTTATCAGTATTATTGGTAGTAGTAGTAGAACCATAGTAATATTGAGAAGGATTAGATTGATCTGTAAGCCCTTCGATTACATTGGAATCTGTCCCTGTATTCACCTGTGCTTTCCCTAAAAGGATAACCCCTCCGAAATCTCCAGGACTAGCTGTAGTATCATCATCACAATCCAAAAGATTGTAGCTGGTAAATACTACAGGAGCCGTAGCAGTTCCGTTGGCATTTAGCTTACCACCTTTTTGTATCACCAATATACCAGTAGGTGCAGTGCCGTTAGGTACGCTTCCTTTGATGTAGGTTCCTGCCTCAATAGTAAGAGTTACACCGTTTAATACATTTACAATTCCATCAATTTCCCAGATTTTGTCTGCAGTCCAGGTTGTAGAAGCAGTAATGTTTCCGGAAACTGTTTGCACGGGTTTAGAACACGCAGCTGAATACTCAGCAGAAGCTGATTGCATACCAAACGAATCAGCAGCTGATCCAGCTTCATTCTCACTACAGGCTGTAAGCGATAGTGCTACAAGAGCTACAAAAAATAAATTTCTCATAATATTAATTGTTTAGAATTATTAATCCGGTTGTTTTATTTTTAATCCGGATCGTTTTACTGTTTAAAGGATACCCGCCTCTGTATCCCCGTTACCTGGTTATGCTTTATCACTTTGCATTGCCAGAGGCAGGACTCTGCAAAGCGTCTCTTCCTTCTTCCCTTGCCAGGCTGAGCTATTCTGGAAAGGTTCCGTTTTTTCTACTGTACCCTTGAGGCTACCGATGGTGCACTCACCAATAAACTTTAAGATTACAGCCCGTCAGGATGCGGAAAAACCTGTACAATGGCGCATTATGTTAATTATAAATTTTCATTATCATTCTTTTCTTACTGGTCTATACCCAAAATAAATGCTGTATTTGTATTTCATCTGAAGCAGGTTCAGGTGTGACTAGGTCAAATTCGATCCTTCTAAAAACTATAATTCATACTTAAACTAAAAGTTGTTCCTCTATACCCCCTGAACATTAGCTCGTCTGTATCTTTATCGTATTTTTTTGATGATCCCGGTGATAGTATGTATCGATCTCTTATCGCCGTATTGTCTTCCTGACCCCAATTAGGATTGTCAGTTTTATAGCTCAGGTAATTGTTATAGGTCTCTATTGGTATATTAAACAGGTTTTTTATATTAAATTTTACCTGAAAGTTTTTGTCTTTCAGGAAACGATAACTCAATTGTGCATCGGTAGTACTGTATGGCCGCTGAATTTCTTCATCTTGATAATCATAACCCACCGTAATATATTGGTCACCTTTAGCATTCTGAACAATATTGAGTCCAAGGCGTTCCCCATCATAAGCAAATCCCAGATTGTATGCCCAGGGCGTTTGCCCAAACATGGGTCTATTGGCCTTATAGGTTGAGGTATCTGCCTGCCCGTCTTTGCCAAATCGGTTTATGTATCCTATAACTTTGGTATCGTTAAAGGTAAAGTTGGCACTCACAAAAAACTTGTCCAAAAAAGGGTTTTGTCCTATAAAACCAAAGCTTTTTCGTATTTCGGCTTCAAAACCGGTTAAAATGGCCTGTTTGGAATTCGCCACATATAACTCCAGGCTTCCTTCAGGAGCTCTATAACCGACACGTTCAATAGGGTTTATAAATTTCTTATGGTAAACTCCAAAAGAGAGTATCTCGCCGAGTCCCGGAAACCATTCCCACTTAAAATCATAATTATTCACGATAGTAGATAGTACCCCGCCGGCATTAATTATATTTGCTGAAGCAATAGGATCATAAAAGGGAATAGCGGTTCGTTCCTGAAACGATGGTCTAATCACGGCTCGGCTATATGCCAATCTCATATTCATTTTGGTAGTGGGACTATAAGTAAAATTTACCGAAGGCAAAAACTCCCACAGTTTGTCATCTAACTGCTTCTCATCAAAGCCATCCTCTACAGCATCCTTCCTTTGCGTTTGCAGCAGTTCGTATTTGTAGTATTCTGCCCTTGTACCCCATACCAGCCTCCATTTGGTGTTTATACGCTGATCAAACATCAGGAAAGGAGCGTGCTGGCTAACTTTGCCGTGGTATTTTTCGCCATAAAAATCCGTGACGGCCCAGCCTACTTGCCCTGGCTCATAATGGGTGCCATCGAGTAGTTCAGCAAACGAATAAATATTTAATCTATTTCTTTCGCTAGCAGGAATGTTGGGACGGTTTTCATCTACTTTCAGGCTTGCAGCAGTCTGCTGGTTCGTATTCTCTCTCAACGCACCAAAATATCCTGCCTTGATGGTATTTTTAAAATGCTCTTTATTGAGTTGCAAGGCGATATTTGCTCCGAAATTATAATCCTCTGAATCATTGTCGATATTTTGTCTGACAATGGGTGGACTTGAATTATAGACATAGTAATATTTATACATTTCGTTTCCAGACATTGCGTAATACTTCAAATTGGATGTGAAGTCTTTCATATCATATTCAACTGCTGTACGTGCTGCAAACCAGTTTAAATCTATCGTGTTTCCCAGTTTATGATTTCCTTCCAGTTTATTTTGCAACAATTGCTGATACACAGGGTAGTTGTATTCGCTGGTTCTGGGTAAAGCAATCGATTCAAGACCCTTGCCTTCCGGTAATACTCCAGTATAAAAATAATAGTATGAATCATCTGAAGCGGTATCTCCTTGTTCATTCCAACCCGTTATCTTTGTAAGGCTAATATCTGCTGTATGGGTATAGGAATTACGAAAAGAAAACCTGTTTGTTCCCAACTGTAGCCCAAAATTCAGCATTCCTGCAACTGTTGAACTAGTTGTATAACTAGCTCCCCTGTTTTTGTAATCAAAAAAACGTGTTGGATTAGTATCATCTGGCCGAAAGGCATTATACATCCAGTTCGAACGTGCAGTATGGTCTATATCTAAAATGGTTTGTTCGTATTTAGAACTTACTGCTCCGGCAAAGCCCCATTTGTTATTATTTTTTAATTCGATTTTTTTACCAAAAGCCAGTTGAAAACCCGACCCAGGATCAGCTGTAGTTTTGTATGTGGTAAAATTATCATTGGTAAAGCGTTTGGATTGCTCAAAGAAATTCTTGGTATTAAAATCTGAATATTCAAGTCCTTGCGGAAAATCCCTTGTACCATCATCATATCCAAAATAATCGTTTTTGCCTTGTTGCCGGGAAAGGAATGGCTTAAATGTAGCTATACTATTATAAGAAGACCCCCAATTGAAAGAGAAAAAATCTTTATTCGGAATGTCTTTTGTTTTTACTTCTATATAACCGCCAGCAAAACTGGCATTCATATCGGGTGTAGCTGTTTTGTTTACCACCACGCTTTCTACCATTGCCGTTGGAATTATATCGAAAGAGAATTGGTTGTTGTAATCCGTACTCGGCAATATTATTCCGTCCATCACCGCCGTATTCCATCGCTCTCCCAAGGAGCGTACCACTACAAATTTGTCCGCTATTGTTGTTACTCCCGTAATACGTTTTAGTGAAGCTGCCACATCACTATCAGGTGTTTTTGCTATTTGCTCAGCAGAAATACCATCGCTCATTTGAGCCGCTTTTTGTTGCTGTCTAAATAATCCATCTGTAGAAGCAGCTGTCTTTTTGTAAGTGCTGGTTACTACTACTTCACTTAAAGATTGGTCAGAGTTGTCTTTTAAAGCAATATTTAATGAGGTTGTATTATTTTCGGTTACGACAAGATTGGTAATTCGTTGTGTTTGAAACGAAATATACCTTGCTTCCAGGGTATATGTGCCAGATTGTAATGAAAATGAATAAGTACCATCATTACCAGATATAGTTGTCAGGTTTGTTACTCCTGTTATTTGTAGGGTTGCGCCGGGAAGCGGTACTCCTTGACTGTCTGTAACAGTTCCTTTAATGCTTCCCGGTTGCAGCTTTTTTACAGGTCCCTTTTTGACAATAATATAGGAGTTCCCACTTTTTTTGAAGGTGAAGTTTGCTGAGGATAAAGTAGACTGTAAAATTTGTTCCCATGTTTGATTTTTTGCTTTATAAGCAGGGATATTTACTCCTTTTACCACATTCAAATCAAAAAGGATATTTATTTTGCTTTCTTGTGTCATTTTTGTAAGTCGCTTGTCTAATGTTTCGGCAGGAAATTCTTTATTTAGGGTTTGTGCTTGTAAAGTGCTAATTGTAAAAATTTGTAGTAGTATAACCACTATAAGGTGACGTTTGTACATTGGGTGTTTATTGATTTTTGCTAATTTTATATTTATGTGTTTTCGAAATTTTAATAGATAATTAATTTGTCTGATTGGCTGAGGTCATACTTAATATTATACAATAAGCTAATACCATCCATAACTTCTTTCAGACTAACATCGCGGGGGAAAGAGCAACTGAGTAATTTTCCGTCGAGTTTATTGTTTTTAATTTCAACGGTTACATTGAAATGTTGTTTTAATCGCAGTTTGAACTCTTTAGCATTGGCACCGCTCATTACCAGTCGGTTTTCCATCCAGGAGGCGGCATCTTCCCAGCTGACTTCACTTTTTACAGTACTTCCCGTTGTCTTGTTAAATGTAATTTGTTTGTTTTTAGTGAATACGCCCAACAAATTGCCCTGATGCTCCACTTGTACTTTTCCATCTCGTACCGATACCGACGTTTCATCTAATTCTTTATAGGCTTTGATGTTGAATGAAGTTCCTAATACGGTAGTTTGTAAACTGCTACTATGAATGATAAAAGGTTTTTCGGGGTTTTTGGCAATTTTAAAAAAAGCTTCTCCTTCTTCAAGCCAGAATTCGCGATTTTCGGTATTAAATTCTGTTTTTATTATGGCTACCTTGGTATTGCTATTCAGGTGTACTGTAGAACCATCAGGTAATGTTATTTCCAGATGCTCTCCTTTTTTGGATTCAAAATAGGTTTTGTTGTCAGCGTATTGTTGTGAACCTTTATTCTGAATAGTTTCTTTGGAAGTAAAAAAGTAAGTTCCGATACCTGCAAACAGAATTGCCATTGCCGCAACTGCATATTTGATAAACGGACTTAAACGGATTACTTTTTGTTTTACAATTGGTTTTGGTGTTTCCTGTTCAAAACCAAACTCGACAGTCAGTCTTTGCCAAATAGCGTTACAGCCTTCTTTTACTTCTGTTTCTGTAGCATTGTAAGCTGTTTTTCCTGAATCGGGATTCCAATTTTCTATTATTTCTTTTTCTTTTTCAGTTGCCTGTCCATTAGCATAGCGTTCGAATAGTTGGGCCAGCCAGTTTATTGTATCTTGTTTGTCGTTGAAGAACTTCCTATTACTTTTATCCATATTTAATTTTTTTAAAGCACTATTGAGTTTGCTTCTAATAAGATAATCGTATGCGAAAGCACCTTTTTCTTTCGGAAATTTATTACTAATTGGTTAAGGATGCGTTATGTATTTGTTAATGGCGCGAAGGCAAAGGCTTGATGGAATATTTGTTGTTTTTGTAATTGTTCAGTTTTAGGTAATTTGTATAAAAAGAAAAGGTTAAGAACTTTTTTTTGATAAACAACAGATGTGTTTTGTTGATTTTGATTCTTACATTTGAGCTTATAATGTTGTTATTTTTACAGGGATTTTATACCATATTATGAAACTATCAGATAGACACCTCTTGGAATTGATTGCAGAAAAGGATGAAAAATCCTTTAACGAATTTTACAAAAGGTATTCGTCATTATTGTATAAATGGGCTCTTAACCGGATTGGTAATGCAGACATTACTAACGATATTGCTCAGGACTTTTGGTCGACTTTATGGCTCAATCCTCAAAAGATTAAAACAAATAGTGAGGGTTCTGCTAAAAATTTCATGCTTCATTTTTATACTTTTAGGATATTAGATTATCTAAGAGCGAACAAGAAACAAAAAGAAAAAACAGTTGTAGGAGAGGAGCAGTTGAATGCTCTTGAAAATACATTGTCATATACTCACATTTTAGAGGATATACAGGAGCAGGAAATATATGATCTTATCGAAGAGGTATTACTTGATTTGCCCGAGTTAACCCGACAGGTATTTGAATATAGATGGCGGAAACAATATTCTATCCAGGAAACATCCCAAAAATTGAATTTGGATGAAAAAGGAGTCTATAATCGAACGTTTGTAGCTCTTACAGCTATTCGGAATAAAGTTAATGTTATGCTTGAAGACGAAAAAGGAATTGACAATCCTAAAACGCTTTTAGGACTGGCAGTTTTGTTGAATTTATTTTAGTTTTGTGGATTTTTTCTTAATATTTCTATTTTATTTTTTATGGAGAATTTTATCGTAATGTTGTGTTGTTCTTATGTTTTTAATTCCTAATATTTTTGCTTACCATGGAGTACACCATATGGCCCGCAGGCGAGGATTCAACAGGACTAAAACTAATATGTGGGGATTGATAAGGAATCCTAATTTACTGCGGTAAAATATTCATTTCAAAATACAAAGAAGAAGAAGAAGAAGAAAGCAGATTTGTTATCGTACAATACGAAACTTGATTTTTGAAGGATTGTTTTATAATCTACAGGATATTTTATCATCCATTAATACTGCCCGGGGAACCCATCAAGAGCTGAAATTTAAGCTAATGAGAGTAAAACTTTTACTATTTTGAGTAAATTCGTTTTTAGGCTTTGGGAAGTAGTGTAACGCCTTACTTTAGGGTATAAAAAAAGAGAACCAATTTCTTGATTCTCTTCTTTGTAGTAGCGGGAACAGGACTCGAACCTGTGTCCGCCGTGGCAGATATGAGCCCGACTAGCTGTAAAGATTTAAAAATAAAAAAAGCTCCAGATTTCTCTGAAGCTTTTGTCTTAGTAGCGGGAAGCATTGAAATATCTAACCGATTTTTTTATGATTTTAATGAAATTTTATCTGCATAAATTGTATTAGAAACATTCCTTATATTCGCTTACAAAAAGTTAAACTATGATATAAAAGGATGTCATTTTATCTTTTTAGTTAAGTTATTAAAAACCATGTTTTTTATGGTTTAATAAAATTTAGATTTTTTTAAAATGAGCGAAATAATTTTTGGAAGTGAATATCATCAAATTTTAGAGAATCTTTTGAGAGAAATAGATTTGTCTAAACTTCCCTTATACGGAGAAAATGAGATTTACAGAATTAATGCAGGTAGATATGGTAAAGTCAAAATAAAATTAGATATTGAGAGAGATAATGAAAAAATAGAATATATTCGAGATTTATATAATAAGACTAATAATCCTATTAATTGTTATACATACGAATGGGAAGCTAAAGAAGAAAAACTTCCGAAATACCATGAAGAATATATTAAACCAGTGATATTAAGGTTTATCGAAGTTTTATCAACAATTAGCAATAGCAATAATGTTGTTTTAAAATTTTCAGTTGTCGATGGAGACTGGAAAACATCAGAAAACACTGCGCATCATCTTGCAACAAAAAATGCCTTAATAGAATTGTTTAAACAAATATAAAATTATACTCTTGTTAGAACCATCCTGTTCGCGAGCTAAATAAAATCAAAATCTTTACAAAATTACTAAAACAAAAAAAGCTCCAGATTTCTCTGAAGCTTTGTCTTAGTAGCGGGAACAGGACTCGAACCTGTGACCTTCGGGTTATGAGCCCGACGAGCTGCCTACTGCTCTATCCCGCGATGTTTCGGGTGCAAAGATACGCCGATTTTTTAGAAATCCAACGAAAACTTTAAAAAATGTTTTATTTTCTCTATTGAGTTGATATGACTACCTTTGCATCTTAAAATATCATGCAAATGTCACATAAAGCAGGTTTCGTAAATATTATCGGAAATCCAAATGTTGGAAAATCAACATTGATGAACGCTTTCGTTGGAGAACGATTGTCGATCATTACATCAAAAGCACAAACTACACGTCATAGAATTTTAGGAATCGTAAACGGAGAAGACTTTCAGTTGGTCTTGTCTGACACTCCCGGGATCATCAAACCCGCTTACGAAATGCAGGAATCGATGATGAACTTCGTGAAATCGGCTTTTGAAGATGCTGACATTTTAGTTTACATGGTCGAAATAGGAGAGCAGGACTTAAAAGATGAAGACTTTTTCAGGAAAATCATTCATGCCAAAATTCCGGTTTTACTACTTTTAAACAAAATTGACAATTCAAATCAGGAACAATTAGAAACGCAGGTCGCTTTCTGGAAAGAAAAAGTGCCAAATGCAGAGATTTTCCCAATCTCGGCTTTGCAGAATTTTAATGTCCCGGAAGTTTTTGGAAGAATTATCGAATTATTGCCGGAATCACAGGCTTATTACCCAAAAGACCAATTAACAGACAAGCCAGAGCGTTTTTTTGTAAATGAAACGATTCGTGAAAAAATCTTATTGAATTACAGCAAAGAAATTCCGTATGCAGTAGAAATCGTTACAGAAGAATTTCACGAAGATGAAAAAATCATCAGAATCCGTTCTGTGATTATGGTGGAGCGCGATACACAAAAAGGGATCATTATTGGTCATAAAGGTGCCGCATTGAAAAAAGTGGGAACAGATGCACGTGCCGATTTAGAAAAATTCTTCGGAAAACAAATTCATATTGAGCTTTACGTAAAAGTGAACAAAAACTGGAGAAGCAATGCGAATATGCTGAAGCGATTCGGATATAATCAGTAAAATTGTTTGGGCGTGTCCCAAGGACCGGGCTGTACACTATATCTTTTGTGGCGAACCCCGCCACAAAAGGATGTCGTTTCCATCCCTCACGCAATAGAGCTAAAAAGAACATTATTCTTAAACAGAGAAATGAAAATTAAAAAGATTACGCTTTTGATTATTTCAGTTTTAGTTTTGGGTTACGCTGGTTTAAAAGTCGTAAAAAAAGTAAATCTAAACAGTGATTATGTAATCGGACAGCCACTTGATAGTTTAAACGGAGTCAAAGTGTATTATAATGGCGGTGTTGATCATGTCCTGGAAAGAAACGTTACAAAAGACAATTACAATTTAGGTCTTAAATACCAATGTGTAGAATTCGTAAAACGATATTATTACGAACATTACAATCATAAAATGCCGGATGCATACGGTCATGCAAAAGACTTTTTTGATCCAAAAATAAAGGATGGCGATTTAAACCAAAACAGAGATTTGATTCAATATACAAATTCGAGTAAATCAAAACCAGAAATTGGAGATTTAGTAATTTTTTCAGGATCGGTTTTAAACAGATTTGGACATGTTGCGATAATTTCTAAAGTTTCAATAAATGAAATAGAAATTATTCAGCAGAATCCGGGGCCTTTTAGCAGTTCCAGAGAAAAAAATTGCTTTAAAAAATCTGGAAGGCAAATATAAAATTGAAAATAGCAGATTGCTTGGCTGGTTGCGAAAAGAATAATCTCTTTTTAACAGAAAACATTCTTAAAACCGTGATTTCCTAGCCCAGATGGGAACGATATCCTTTTGTGGCGGGGTTCGCCACAAAAGATATAGTGGACAGCTGGATTAGGCTCCTTAAAAAAATAACAAGAAAGAATAAAAATCTTAGGTACTTAGTCCCGATAGTTATCGGGATAGCAAATAAGTAATTTTTTTAACTACCTTTGCAAAAAATTAAAACACAGCATTTTGGATTAAGGATTATATGGTTTTGTCAAAAAACAGAATCTAAAATCTAAAATCTGGAATCTAAAATTCAAAAAAATGAATAACATTGTTGCGATAGTAGGAAGACCTAACGTAGGGAAATCGACCCTGTTTAATAGGCTGATACAAAGAAGAGAAGCTATTGTAGATTCAGTATCTGGGGTTACCCGTGATAGAAACTATGGTAAAAGCGAGTGGAACGGAAAAGAGTTTTCTGTCATTGATACGGGGGGATACGTTCGCGGAAGTGATGACGTATTCGAAGGAGAAATCCGTAAACAGGTAGAGCTTGCTATCGACGAAGCCGATGTTATTATTTTTGTAGTGGATGTTGAAGAAGGAATTACACCAATGGATGAAACGGTGGCTAAATTGTTGCGTAAAGTAACAAAACCGGTTTTATTGGCTGTAAATAAAGTAGATAACGCAATGCGTGAGAAAGATGCGATTGAGTTTTATAATCTTGGATTAGGAGATTATTTTACTTTCGCAAGTATTTCAGGAAGCGGAACAGGAGATTTATTAGATGCTTTGATCGAAGCTTTCCCAGAAAAACCAGAAGTTGAGGTTAAGGAGGATTTGCCTCGTTTTGCTGTTGTAGGGCGCCCAAATGCAGGAAAATCCAGTTTTATCAACGCTTTGATTGGTCAGGATCGTTATATCGTAACAGACATTGCAGGAACAACCCGTGATGCAATTGATACTAAATTTGACCGTTTTGGTTTCGAATTTAATCTCGTTGATACAGCAGGAATTCGTCGTAAGGCAAAAGTAAAGGAAGATTTAGAATTTTATTCGGTAATGCGCTCGGTAAGGGCAATTGAGCATGCCGATATTTGTATTTTGGTTATTGATGCAACCCGCGGATTTGAAGGTCAGGATCAGAGTATTTTCTGGCTGGCAGAGAAAAACCGTAAGGGTGTTGTGATCTTAGTAAACAAATGGGATTTAGTAGAAAAAGATACCATGTCTACTCGTGATTACGAAGAGAAAATAAAAAAAGAATTAATGCCTTTCACAGACGTGCCAATTCTTTTTGTTTCGGCATTGACAAAACAACGTTTATTGAAAGCGCTTGAAGCGACGGTTCAGGTTTTTGAAAACAGAAAACAAAGAATTGCTACTTCAAAATTCAACGAATATATGTTGAAAGTTATTGAGGCTTATCCGCCACCGGCAACAAAAGGTAAATATGTGAAAATTAAATATTGTATGCAATTACCAACTCCAACACCTCAGTTTGTATTTTTTGCCAATATGCCACAATATGTGAAAGAACCATATAAACGTTATCTGGAAAATAAGATTAGAGAAAATTGGGACTTTTCAGGAGTTCCGATTGATATTTATATTAGAGAAAAATAAATTTTTAAGTCCCGTTTTTGGGACTTTTTTTATGTCTTTTTTCAATTGAAAACAGCTTTATATTTATGAAATGGCATACTATTTGAATAAATGTGAAATTCACAATTAAACCATTTTATTCTTTTGAAGTCTTATGGTTCTAATCAAACATTTTATGACCAGATTATATTACTTTTTATTGCTTTTTGTTTTTGTCTATTCTGCTAATGCTCAGAATGATATTGTTCTTAAAGGTACTGTGCTTGATATTAATACACAGCTGCCGGTAGAATTGGCTACCGTTTATTTTACGACTGTTAAAGATTCAACGGTTATTGATTATGCAACGACAGATAAAAACGGTTTCTTTAGATTGAACACCAAAAAACTGGATAAACCGGTTTTCCTTAAAATAAATTATTTAGGGTACCAAACTTACACAGAAGAACAAAATGGCCTTTTGGAAAGCAAAGACTTTGGAAAATTATATTTGATCGAAAGTGTTAATGCTTTAAATGAGGTAATTGTTAAAAGTGAGGCTCCGCCAATTCGTATGAAACAGGATACCTTAGAATACAATGCAGCTTCTTATAAAGTCCGTCCTGATGCAAATGTAGAAGCATTATTAAAACAACTGCCTGGTTTTGATGTAGATGATGCAGGAAAAATCACGGTTAATGGAAGGGAAGTAAATCAGCTTTTAGTGAATGGAAAGCCATTTTTTGACAGGGATGGTGCAATGGCTTTAAAAAATTTACCTGCCGAAATCATACAGAAAGTACAGGTTTCTGATTTTAAAACCAAAAAAGAAGAATTAGCGAAACAAGAATCCACATCAGATTATTCGAGTATCAACCTGACGATTGATGAAAAGAAAAATAAAGGGTATTTCGGAAAAATTTTGGGAGGTTATGGCTCTGATGACCGTTATGAGAGCAGTCTGATCATGAATTTCTTCAATAACAAACAAAAAATCAGTATTCTTGGAGCTTCAAACAATATCAATTCAACGGGTTTTACACAAGATGAAGTATTTGACAGTATGGGAGGTGGAAGAACAGCCAGGGGAGGCGGAAATTCTGGAGGAGGAAAAGGAATTACACAGTCTAACTTGTTGGGTGTTAATTATTCTGATGACTGGACAGAAAAACTCATGGCATCCGGAAGTTACAATTTTTCGAATACGATTAATAAAAACGATAGCAACTCTAATGAACTGAGTATTTTACCTACGGGTAATAATTATACTAAGGCTGATTCTAAAACACGAAATGAAAGTACTGGAAATACAGCAAACTTTGAATTGGAATACAAAATTGACCCAACCACACGTCTTGTTATTACTCCAAATGTTAGTCAAACCCGTTCAAATGGAGAATCTGATTCCTCGAGTAAAACTTGGCAGGATGATGAAAACGGCCAGCTTTTAAACGATGGTACATCAGTATCGAACAAAGAATCAACCGCAACGAATTTTGCCAATACAATCAATTTTAATAAAGCTTTCGAGAAAAAAACCGAAATATGAGCTTTGTTTTTTCGAATAATAATACCAAAAATGATTCAGATGGGTTTAATGATATTAAGACCATTTTTACTATGGAGCCAGACAAAAATGTTAACAGATACCAAAAAACAAGTGGTAAAAATGTTTCCGACTCCTACTCGATGGATCTTGAATATACAGAACCGATTACAGATTCTTTAAGAGTCCGTTTTGGTTCCGATTTAGATTGGCAGAGTTCTTCAAATGACCAGAAAACTTACGATGTCGACCGTTTGACAGAGGAAATTTTAGATTTGAATTCTTCATTAACAACCTATACGACATCTGCACAAAATTCTGTAGCGCCAAAAGTTGGAATAACATTGCGAAAAAGTAATTATACCTTAAATCTGGATTCGAAAACGACTATTGTTAATTTTGACAACTATTCATTGTATATGGGGAACGAAACGCAGTTAAATAAAAAATATGTCCTGCCTTTTGCTTCTGCCCAGCTGCGATATAAATTTAGTAAATCTAAGAATTTGACATTCAAGTACGATTACTCAAATGCAATACCTTCAGCCAATTATTTAATGCCAATCGTTAATTTAAATAATCCATTAAATAGTATTATTGGTAATCCTGATTTAGATCTTATTGAGAAAAATTCGATAAATTTTAATTTCAGGAATTTTGATTTCCGCACCCGTTCGGGATATGCTTTTTCCCTAAAAGGAGATTATTTTGACAATGACATTGTATCGACTTCGGTCTTTGATGCAAATGGTAGAAGAACGACGACGTATGTAAATATTTCAGGAAATTATTCCCTTTCTGCCGGAGCAAACTGGAATCAGTCGATTAAAAGGGATGAACATGTTTTACGATATGGGATTGGTTTAAATGGAAAATACTCTTTTAATAAAGGATATACAAATGCTGTATTATATAATGCTAAATCAACAGCAATTTCTCCTAAGTTGTATTTTACTTATGAATATGGTGAGTTGCTGACTATTTCCCCATCTTACGGATTGTCATTTAATGAAACACATTACGAAAATACTTCTGCAAATTCGACTTCAGCAGTTGTGCACCGAGCCGGTTTGCAAACTACAACTTATTGGCCATCCAATTTAATTTTTGGAAATGATTTTGGATATACTTACAACTCTAATATTTCGGATGATTTCAAAAAAGATTTTTACCTATGGAATGCAAGTTTATCGTATGGTTTTTTACAGAAAACATTATATGCTAAAATAAAAGTTTATGATGTGCTGAATCAGAATCAAAGCGCTACAAGAACCATTTCTGCAACCTCAGTTCGTGATGAAGAAAACACTGTTTTAAAACGTTATGTGATGTTCTCGGTAGCATATAAAATTGGGAATTTTGCGTCTGAAAAAGGTTCGAAAAGAAGAGGAGGAGAGCGAGGTGGTGAAAGAGGAGATCGAGGAGAAAGAGAAAGAGATATATAATCTAAAGGCTCTCAGATACAAAGTTTTTATTTGTAAAGGTTAATTTTAAATAAAAAAAAATTATATAATAAAAAAAACTCTGGCTTAGCTGGAGTTTTTTTTAAATAAGACTTATGATGTCAGGTTTTGGTATTCAATAATTAGAGTGTAGTTTTACGATTTTATTTTTCTGTTAATTCTGTGATAAACGGTAAAACGAATAATATCACGATCGTAGAAATCGACACCGCTAGACCGCCTCTGAAAGTTTTTTAAATACCCTAATTCCAAACCAATATTTGGGTTGAAATGATAGCGCAGGGCTGTATAAAACCGGTTTTGGTCAAAAGTATTTTTTTTATTGTCTTTTCCGTGATTAAATAAAATTTCATCAGAAATGGTGCCTTTCAAACTTCGTTTTTCTTTTTCCCAAAGTGTAAAAGTCGATTGTAACCGGTATCTAAATCGGAAAGAAAAAGAAAAATCATTTAACAGTTCCGTTTTAGTCGATTTTTGTATAAAACGTTCTTCAAGCTGAAAACGGTTATGGAAAGTAATTTTCGCGATGTCATGAATAAGGGTCAAATCCTGCTGAATACGATATTCTGGAATTGAGAATTCAGGATCAGACAAAGGTGTCTGGGTGTTAACGCTGAAGTAAGCGAATCCTCCGCCTGTATCAATATGCTGGCTGGCTCGATATCTTGCCTGTGTCCTGAAAACAAATACATTTTCATGAACCGGATTTATAAAGCTCCGGTTGTCAAGTTCAGAATGTAATGACCATTTTTCGGATAGAGGAAAAATATTGTAATATCTAATCCATGTCAGAGTTTGGTGTTCTACCTTTTTTGTGCTTTGCGCTAAAGAGAATTGACCTAAAAATGCCCAAAAAAGAAGGAATCTGAAAAATTTCATCTACGTTATATAAATTCAAGTTGCGAATATATACAAATGAGTGATGATTTTGGGCAGAATAAAAATTGTTTTGAATGCTGTTTTGTGAATTTAAAACAAAAAAACGAGATACACTTAATAAGTGCATCTCGTTTTAACCAAACTAACTTTCTTTAATTTTATTACAGCGAATATTTTAGAGTAATTCCATATGTTCTTTGGTCACCTAATACAGCCGCGTAATGTCCTGCATTTCCGCCAGCTGGCAATAATTGCTCATAATAATCTTTGTTTAAAATATTACGTCCCCAGAAGTGAACAGATAAACCATCTGTTGCACGGAAACCTAAACGGGCATTAAAAATAGCATAACCCGGAACTATTAAATATTTTGAAGCTGATGGGCTTGATGAGAATTCAGATCTGGCATAGCTATCAAGAGCTATAAAAAATTTACCCGAGTTCCCGAAGAATCTTGCGTTTTTAGTATACTCACCTCCTAAGCTCCCTGCCCATTTTGAAACACCAGGTAAATCAGATCCTGAAACATCTTTATAATTTACGGCTTTTCCATCCACAACAAGACCAGTTTCTTCCAAAGGTAGTGGCGCATTTGTAAATTTAATGTATTTACCGTCACTATAAGTTGCAGCTCCGTAAACACTAAACTGTCTGCTGATTACAAAACTGGCATCTAATTCTGCTCCTCTTACTCTTACTTTATCTGCATTGGCAAGGTATCCACGATTCACACCTAATTCAGCAGCCTGAACGTTTGTTTGAAAATCTTTAATGTCAGTATTGAATACTGTAAGATTCAGGATAGAATTTCTGAATGGAGAAGTTTTGATTCCTGCTTCATAATGATTAACATCTTCAGGTTTAATTACTGCAAGATCACTTAATGTTTGGCCAGCTGGCGGGGTAGGAAGCCCGGCAACATTTACACCAACTGGTTTGTAGCTTTTTGCATAAGTAGCATAAGCATTGATTTTATCGCTAAATTTATAAGTCAAAGTCAAATTTCCTGAAAAATCGGTATCGTCTGTACTTGAGTCAAAAGCCTGATCTGTATAGACTAATTTTTTCAGCGCAATTAATGCAGGGTCATTTGTTTGAAGCCCTCCGTATGTAGTACGCTTATAGTTGGCTTCTTTTTTATCAAAGTTATATCGCAAGCCAGGTAATACATGCAGACGATCTGTTATGGCCCAGTCTAACTGTCCAAATACCGCAGCACTCGATGCTCTGATTCTTGCATCAGTTTTAATTCCGTAACCTTCAAAAAGACCTGGTGTTTTCCATAAATTGCTTGTTGTACTTTGAGAAAATCTCCATTGTGCACTTCCTGATTCTTCTGTACCATCTGTTTGTGATGTCTGATCGATAAAGAATACACCTGCAACACCACTAATTTTCGACGAAAGCTGACCAGCATATCGAACTTCCTGTGTAATTTGAGTTTGTCTTGTAGGGTTTTGTGATTTTGCCAAAACCTGTAATCCTGTAAAATCCCTGTCATTTGATGGATCCCAGTTCCAAAAACGCCATGCAGTTGTTGATGTTAATGTTCCGCCACCAATTTTAGTGTCAATATTTAAGGATATACCTCCCATGTCCTGTCCTGATCTCCAGGGTGTATCCTGATCAATTTTACGGTCAAATGCATTTCTGCTTGGAAGTTGATAATTTAAATCGGCAATAATAGCATCAAATTGTCGATAAGCAGCTCTGTTTGTTGGCGCAACACCTGCGATTACCTGCGCATATCCGTCGGGACGCTGTGTTGTGATATCTGCAGCTAATATAATATTGGTATTTTCTGAAGGATTATAAAGTAACTGTCCTCTGATTCCTTGGTTATTAAGGGTATTTGTAGCTCTTCCTGTTGCAATATTGTCAACCAGACCATCACGTTGTGTACCAGAAAAAGAAAGGCGTCCGGCAATTTTTTTGCTTAAAGCACCTGTAACAGAAGCTTTAGCCTGAAGGAATGCATAGTTTCCGTAACTCACTTCAAAATCTGCACCGGATGTAAAACTTGGTTTACGAGTTGTAATGTTAAAGGCTCCTGATGTAGTGTTTTTACCAAACAGTGATCCTTGTGGTCCACGTAAAACTTCAATTCTTTCTACATCCACAAAATCTAAAGTTGTAGCTGCCGGACGTGCATAATAAACTCCGTCAACATAGAAACCAACACCCGGGTCAATACCATCATTAGTAAGTCCGTATGGAGAACCTAAACCACGAATATTGATACCTGTGTTTCTTGGATTGGATGAATATAATTGAACAGATGGAACCAGTTCTTTAATACGATTTACATTAAAAGCTCCGGCTTGCTCAGCTTGTTTTCCAGTTACAACTGAAACTGCAATTGGAATATCCTGAACTTTTTCTATTCTTCGTCTGGAAGAAACCACAACTTCGATAAGTTCATTTTCTTCTTTTAATGCGACTTCTAATACAGGAACAGGTAAGGTTGTAACCTCTACTTCGATAGTTTTATAACCTACATATTGCACTAAAAGTGTAAAAGGGAGATTTTTGCCATTTGTGTCAAGGCTAAATTTTCCATTTTCATCAGCAATAGTACTTATAATTGTTCCTTTGATAACCACATTGGCTGCACCTAGAGGAATTTTTTGTGAGTCTGTAATTTTACCTTCAATATTTTGTGCAAATGAAACGGAGAAAGTTATAATTGAAAGTAGTGTAAATATATTTTTTATAGAATTTTTCATTTTTATATTATGTATATGTAATTAGTAGAATTTATTTTTAAATTTTTTTTACCAGCACATACACATCATAGAAGAATTATTTTTCACTGCTGTGAAAATTATATTGTTACTTTTTTTCAAAAGATTTTTCGATAAATAAGACTTGCTTGATTTTACTTTCATTGTTCAAAAAATTGTAATGGTTGTTAATTATTTTTTGGCAAATATATATAAAATCTATCAGTTTAGTAGGGTTTGAAAAAATATTTTTTATTTTTTTATCAATGAGGCTATTGTTATGTTTTGCATTGCTTTTAAAGTTTCATCACGAATAATCATCAAACCGTGTCTCAGACTGCATTCTTCCTCAGTTTTACAATCTAGGCAACGCTCATAAAAATTTAAAGAAGCACAAGGCAAAAGTGCAATTGCCCCATCAAATAAACGATGAATTTCTGCCAGTGTGATGTCATTTTTGGATTTTATCAGATAATATCCGCCAAATTTTCCCTGTTTACTGCTCACAAAACGTCCTCGTTTTAGGTCTAATAAAATTTGTTCCAAAAACTTTTTAGGAATATTAGCACCTTCAGCAATTTCTATAGTTTTAGAAATGTGATCTTCCTCTTGTTCTGCTAGATAAAGTAAGGCTTTAAGAGCATATTTTGCTTTATGTGATAACATTTTTTTTAATTATGAATTGTGAATTATAAATTATGAATTAATTTTTGAGTAAAATATTTTCAAAGATAACTCTACTAACTTGAAACATCAAACAAAATTTACTTTACCAGCCACCGCTAGAGCCTCCTCCTGAGAAACCGCCACCGCCAAATCCGCCACCGAAGCCACCGCCACCTCCAAAACCACCTCCGGATGATCCGCCACCGAAGCCTCCAAATCCGCTACCGCTGCTTCTGCCTAGACTGCTTAAAAGAATAACATCCATCAAACTTGGACCTCCACCGTTATTATTGCCTGAATTTCCTCCGCCTCCTCTTTTATTTCGGGAAACTAAAATTAATACAATCACTATAATAACTATAAAAGGGAGTATTGGAAAATCTTTTCCTTTACTCTGTTTTCTTTCACCTTTGAATTTTCCTTTAAAAACATCAATTATAGCATCTGTTCCTTTATCAAGACCATTATAAAAACTTCCGGCTTTGAATTCTGGAATAATAATATTTCGAATTATAGTTCCGCCTATTCCGGCAGTTAATCGGTCTTCTAAACCATAACCGGGATTAATTGCAATTTTCTTTTCGTTTTTAGCCAATAAAATAATTACACCATTGTCATCTTGCTTTGTCCCTCCAATTCCCCAGGTTTGGCCCCATTTTGTGGCTAGCTGACTAACATCTTCTCCTCTTAAACTTTCAATGGTAATAACTACAATTTGGGTTGTGGTAGAATCTGAATAACGAATTAGTTTTTCTTCGAGTTGTGTTTTTTCAGCTGCACTTAAAATATTAGCGTAGTCATAAACAGAGGTTTGAAGACTTGGCTTTTCAGGAATAGTAAACTGAGCAAAAATCCCTGTATAAGTAAAAAATGCAATTAACAATAGGCTAAACTGAAAAACTCCGTTGGAATTTAATATTTTGTTTTTGGAAAATTTCATTTATTTACCCTTTTGAGATTTCGTTAGATAATTCATTTTTATTGTCTTCTGATGACGGGAAATATTTTTTTAATTGTTCGCCGGCATTTAAAATTCCGTCAACAATTCCCTGCTTAAAGTTTCCTGCTTTAAAGTGATTTGTCATAACATCTTTAGTGCAGTCCCAAAAATCATTGGTTACAAGATCGTTTATACCCTTATCACCGCAAATGACAAAATTTTTATCATCAACAGCAAAATAAAATAAAACACCATTCTGAAGCTGGGTTTCATTCATTCGTAATTCATAAAAAACTTCTAAAGCCCTGTCAAAAGGAACTTTAGAAGTCGTTTTTTCTATATGAACTCTAATTTCGCCAGAAGTGTTTTCTTCAGCCATGCGAATAGCTTCAACTATTTCCTGCTCTTCTTCCCTGGTTAAAAAATCTTCTACTTTTGACATTTGAATTATTTTAGAGTTACGATTTTTTATTTTAGAATTTTACTTCAACTGGTTTGTCTGCTCCGGTAGAAGCTTCAAAATATGGTTTTTCTTTGTATTCGCTCAGGAACCAGCTATTAGGGATTTTCAAAATATATCCGTTGTAAACCTGAACTGATTCATTAAAACGTGTTCTTGCAGTTAAAATCTGGTTTTCGGTACTAGCAAGCTCATCTTGTAATTTCAGGAAGTTTTCATTTGCTTTTAATGTTGGATATTGCTCAACAGATACTAATAATCTTGATAAAGACGAGCTTACCCCGCTTTGTGCCTGATTGAATTGTGCTAATTGTTCCGGAGTTACATTGCTTGGGTCAACCGTTACTGAAGTAGCTTTTGCTCTTGCTTCAATTACAGCTGTTAATGTCTCTTTTTCAAAATTAGCCGCACCTTTTACGGTATTTACTAAGTTCCCAATAAGATCATTACGTCTCTGGTAAGCTGTTTGTACATTTCCCCAGTCTTTATTTACGGCCTGGCTATGCTGCAAAGCAGTATTTTTAATTCCAATTGACCAAAATGCGATAATTGCAATAAGCGCTACAATAATTCCTACGGGGATTAACCACTTTTTCATATTTTTTTAATTTAAGTTTATTTCAATTTTTAATTACAATTCGTTTTTTATATCTGTTAGTTGTGTTTTTATGGACTCTAATTTACGTATTATTTCGAATTTATCTAATGTTTTCTTCTGGCCTTCCTTTAAATGTGTTTTAGCTCCTTCAAGTGTAAAACCGCGCTCTTTGACCAAATGATAAATTAATTGTAAATTTGTAATATCTTCAGGTGTAAACATTCTGTTGCCTTTGGCATTCTTTTTAGGTTTGAGAATGTCAAATTCACTGTCCCAAAATCGTATCAAAGAGGCATTGACATTAAATGCTTTAGCTACTTCGCCAATGCTGAAATATCTTTTGTCTTTAGAAAGCTCAATATGCATGATCTTTGTTTTTCTATTTTATTCAAACTTACTACTTTTTGCAGTATTAATCTAATGATTGGTTCTCCTGATTTGCCAAATGTGAAATCGCAACATATTCTACAGCCGAAATGTTTCCGTAATAAAAATTCAGCGGATTCACGACTTTTCCATCCTTGTGTACTTCATAATGACAATGCGGTCCTTCTGATCTTCCGGTACTTCCTACATACCCAATCACATCGCCACGTTTGACACGCTGGCCGGGCCTGCAATTGTATTTGCTTAAATGAGCATATAAACTTTCATATCCAAAACCGTGCCTGATGACCACATGGTTGCCAAACCCTGATGCAGAATTGTCAGCCCTTGCCACAATACCATCACCGGTAGCATAAACTGGAGCGCCAGTATTAGCTGTGAAATCCATTCCGTTATGCATTTTTCGAACTTTCGTGAAAGGATCAATTCTATATCCAAAACCAGATGCTACCCGTTTTAAATTTTCATTTTGTACTGGCTGAATGGCAGGAATTGCGGCTAATAAATTCTTTTTAGTGCTGGCCAGCTTTAATATCACATCTAATGATTTTGACTGGATAGCCAGTTCTTTCGAAAGCTGATCAATCCGTTTAGTAGTGTTTAGGACCAATTGAGAATTATTATATCCTTCTAAATCTTTATATCTTTTGCTATCTTTAAATCCTGCTTTTCTGATAGAATCCGGAATTTCGGTTTTGTTAAAGTAAGTTCTGTAAATATTATTATCCCTGTCTTCCAAGGCCTCAGCTACGTCATCAATTTCATCCATTCTTTTATTTAAAATCGCATATTGTATTTTTAAATTCTCAATTTCCCGGGCCTGTAACCGGTCTTTTGGCGTTTCAAAATAGGAAGTATTGATTAAAAGGACAAATATTAAAAAACCAAACAGTGCTGAAGCTAGTATAAACAAGAATCCGTAACCAATTTTGATTCTCTTTTTTGTTTTTATTTTCGTATACGCCAGATTTTCTGAGTCGTAATAATATTTTACTTTCGCCATATTTTAAAATACCCTATTTTTGTAGCTTGTAAAATTAGTCAAACGAACAAAATTAGTAAATGTTTCAGTTGTTCGTGGCTTTTTTTCAAGAACAAAATTAATTAGATAATTGGGGAATTAGATAATTTAGATAATGCGCAAAATAAGGAATTTATTGTTTTAAACGATTAGTTTTTTATTATCGATTTCGAAATTAATACATTATCAAAGTTCACAAATTATCTAATTGTCTAATTTTCAAATTGACACATTAAAACAGATACATTTTCTAATTAAAATATGAAATCACAAGACGTACGTAAACAATTTCTGGACTTTTTTAAGAGCAACGGACACTTAATTGTTCCATCTGCTCCAATCGTGCTAAAAGACGACCCAACCCTTATGTTCAATAACTCGGGAATGGCCCAGTTTAAAGAATTTTTCTTAGGAAACGGAACTCCAAAAAGCCCTAGAATAGCCGATACGCAAAAATGTCTTCGTGTTTCAGGAAAACATAATGATCTTGAAGATGTAGGTTTTGATACCTATCATCATACCATGTTTGAAATGTTAGGAAACTGGTCTTTTGGTGATTATTTCAAAAAAGAAGCGATCAACTGGGCTTGGCAGCTTTTGACTGAAGTTTATAAAATTCCAAAAGAAAATCTTTATGTTTCTGTTTTTGAAGGAAGTAAAGAAGATAATGTCCCTTTTGACCAGGAAGCTTGGGATATCTGGAAAACATTAATCGATGAAGACCGAATTATTCTTGGAAACAAAAAAGACAATTTCTGGGAAATGGGAGATCAGGGACCATGCGGACCTTGTTCTGAAATTCACGTTGATTTACGTCCGGAAGCTGAAAAAGCTTTAGTTACAGGAAAAAGTTTGGTAAATAACGATCATCCGCAGGTAGTTGAAATCTGGAATAATGTATTCATGGAATTCAACCGTAAAGCTGACGGATCGTTAGAAAAACTTCCTGCACAACACGTTGATACCGGAATGGGATTTGAACGTTTGTGTATGGCTTTGCAAGGAAAAACATCAAATTATGATACGGATGTTTTTACACCGCTTATCGAAAAAGTAGAGCAAATTACGGGATTAAAATACACTTCAAACGATGCAATGACAAGTCGCGACTTGTCAATACAAGAAAAACAAAATAAAACAAATATTGCGATTCGTGTTGTGGTAGATCACGTTCGTGCGGTTGCTTTTGCAATTGCTGACGGACAATTACCATCTAACACTGGTGCCGGTTACGTAATTCGTAGAATTTTACGTCGTGCCATTCGTTACGGATTTACATTCCTAAATACTAAAGAACCTTTTATCAATAAACTGGTAGAAGTTCTGGCAGACCAAATGGGAGAATTTTTCCCGGAAATTAAATCACAACAACAATTGGTTACGAATGTAATTCGTGAAGAAGAAGCTTCTTTCTTAAGAACGCTTGATCAGGGATTACAATTGCTGGATAATGTAATTGCAGAAACTAAAGGACAAGAAGTTTTAGGCGCTAAGGTTTTTGAATTATACGATACTTTCGGATTCCCAAAAGATTTGACAGCTTTAATTCTAAAAGAAAAAGGATTCTCTTATAATGAAGCAGAATTTGAAGTTGAATTGCAAAAACAAAAAACACGTTCTCGTGCAGCATCTGAAGTTTCAACAGAAGACTGGAATGTTTTGATTCCCGGAAATGTAGAAACATTTGTTGGTTATGATAAAACAGAAAACGAAGTAAAAATCACTCGTATCAGAAAAGTTGATTCTAAAAAAGATGGTATTTTGTACCAAATCGTTTTAGATAATACACCTTTTTATCCAGAAGGCGGAGGTCAAGTAGGAGATAAGGGAACATTGGTTTCTGCAAACGAAACAATCGAAATCATTGATACAAAGAAAGAAAACAATTTGATTTTGCATTTTGCAAAACAACTTCCTGAAAACATAGAAGCAGGTTTTGTGGCAAAAGTTAATACCGATTTAAGAATAGCAACATCCAAAAACCACTCGGCTACGCACTTGATGCACTTGGCTTTGAGAAATATTTTAGGAACGCATGTGGAGCAAAAAGGTTCATTGGTGAATCCAAACTATCTGCGTTTTGACTTCTCTCATTTCAGCAAAGTTTCTGACGAAGAAATCAAACAAGTTGAAGCTTCTGTAAACGCTCAGATTGAAGCGCAATTGCAATTGGTAGAACACAGAAATATCCCGATTAAAGAAGCATTAGATAAAGGTGCAATGGCTTTATTTGGAGAAAAATACGGAGACAATGTTCGTATGATCGAATTTGGAGATAGTAAGGAATTATGTGGAGGTATTCACGTAAAAAATACTGCTGAGATCTGGCATTTCAAAATTATTTCTGAAGGCGCTGTTGCAGCTGGAATTCGTCGTATTGAAGCAATTACAGGCGATGCAGTGAAAAACTTCTATGTGAACCAGCAAAATACATTAGCAGAAATAAAAGAAACATTAAAAAATCCACAGGATATTTTAAAATCTGTTGCTTCTCTTCAGGATGATAATGCTAAGCTGAAAAAACAAGTTGAGCAATTACTTAAAGAAAAAGTTGGCGCACTAAAATCGGAATTAGAAAAAGATTTCCAAGAAGTAAATGGTGTACATTTTCTTGCTAAACAAGTAGATTTAAGCATGGCTTCGACGAAAGATTTAGCTGCTGCATTAGGAAGTTCCAAACCGGATTCGTTTGTGTTTTTAGCTTCTGTAGAAGATGGCCAGCCAAATATTCACTGTTACATTTCTAAAGAATTAGTAGCTGCTAAAAACTTAAACGCGAATGCTGTAATTAAAGAATTAGGGAAATATATTGAAGGAAATGGAGGGGGCAACCTTTCTTTGCTTCCGGAAAAGGTAAAAATGCAGGGGGGATTCAACAAGCTTTAGCAAATGCAAGTCAATTTGTAAAATAAAGGTTTGGTTAAAATTCATTTTCAAATTATTAATATAACAAAGACCCAAAAAAGGAACTTAACTTTTTTGGGTTTTTATTTGAAATGGTTAGTTTTTTTGTTTTAATAGTAGTTCATTTGTAGGAAATTTAAAATAAATAAAAATGAAAAAAAATTATGCTTATTTGGTGCTTTAATTTTACTACTGGCTTCTTGTACTAATGATTCTTCTGAAGAAAATTCGCTTTTGCCTAAAAAGCAAATATACACGTATGGCTCTCAAGCTGGGGAGAACACTACAACAACGTATTCTTATACTGGAAACAAAATTGATAGTTTAAATTATGATGACGGTACTAAAATAGTATTTACTTATACAGGGGATTTAATAACAAAAGCAATTTATACTGAAGATGGTGAAGATAATTCAACGACAACAACATTTACGTATGAGAATAATAAATTAAAGTCTTTTCTCGAGGTTTCACCAAACTCTTCAAGTAGAAAGAAGACATACACTTATAATACTGATGGAACAATTTCGACCATTACAGTTTTAATTAATCCAATTACACAGCAAGAGATACAAGATTCATCCAGTATATTAACTTTAGATGCTAATGGTAACATAATTAAAGCTGAATTTAATGATTTCGTAAATACAGTTGAGTATGACAATAAAAATAATCCTTTTAAAAGTATAACAGGATATACTTTCTTATTAGATTCAGGTATTTTTGATCAGGAAGCTAACTCGGTTAATAACATATCAAAAATAACAGAAAATACAGGAGGAGTTGAGACAGGCACTTTTACGTATAAAAACACATATAATTCGGATAACTATTTAATTAAATCTGTACAGGGTGACGAAACATATGAGTACATTTATTAAATAAAAAGACTGTTATCAAAAAGCAAAAGCCCTTTCATGAAAGGGCTTTTGCTTTTTGATAAAGAAGAAAACTTCAATTTTAAAAAAATATAATATTCTATTTTTAAACTATTTTCTTTCCCCAATCTGCTGGCGCCACATAGCATAATATAAACCTCTTTCTGCAATTAAGTCATCATGTTTTCCCTGTTCGATGATTTTTCCCTGTTCCAAAACAAAAATTCTGTCAGCATGCATTACTGTAGACAAGCGATGGGCGATTAAAACCGTGATTCTGTTTTGATCTGAAATATTTCTAATTGTAGCATTGATTTCTTCTTCGGTAATAGAATCCAAAGCAGAAGTCGCTTCATCAAAAATCAATAAATTCGGATTTCTTAAAATAGCTCTTGCGATTGATAATCTTTGCTTTTCTCCTCCTGAAACTTTTATTCCTCCTTCTCCTATAGTGCTATTTAAACCATCTTCGGCACGAACTAATAATTTTTCGCAACTGGCTTTTTTTAATGCATTGTGTAAATCCTCATCAGTAGCATTTGGTTTTACAAACAATAAATTTTCCCGGATTGTTCCCGAGAATAATTGGGCATCCTGAGTTACAAATCCGAGTTGTTTTCTTAAATCGAGCAGGTCAATTTCTGTCGAATCAATATCATTATAAAAAACCTGACCTTCTGCAGGAGTATATAATCCGACTAATAATTTAACCAAAGTTGTTTTTCCGGAACCAGATGGACCAACGAAGGCAACGGTTTGACCTTGTTTGATTTCAAAATTGATGTTTTCAACGGCTTTAAATTTGGCTGTTTTGTGCTGGAAACTTACATTCGAAAATAATAAAGATTGAATTGCTCCAACATGTTTTGGGGTTTTCGGGCAAAATTCTTTTGGAGCATTTAAAAGGATCCTGAAATTTTCCATTGAAACTTTAGTTTCGTTAAGCACGATTATAAAGTTTCCCAATTCCTGTAAAGGGCCAAAAATAAAAAAGGTAAAAAATACCATAGTAAGTAAATCACCTACAATAATTTTTCCTCCAAAAAGGAAATAATATAATGTAAAAACAACGCAAGTCCTTAAAAAGTGAACCGTTGTACCCTGAATAAAACTTAAACTTCTGATAAAGCGAACCTTTTCTAATTCAAGCTGCAGAATCTTAAAAGTGTTCAGGTTCAGACGCTTTTCTTCCTGATATGTTAATCCAAGACTTTTTACCAATTCAATATTTCTTAAACTTTCGGTTGTTGAACCTGCCAGTGCATTGGTTTGATTCACAATTTTTCTGGAAACGATTTTTATTTTTTTGCCCAGATAAGAACTTACCAAAGCAATAATTGGAGCTGTAACTAAAAAGATAAGCGAAATACGATAATCGATTCGGGCAATATAAACGATAACGAATACAAAACCGATGATAGTTTGAAAAATAAGTGAAATTGAAAGTGTAATTAATTTTTCAGAATCTGAACGTACTTTGGTTAGTTTACTTAAAGTTTCACCGCTTCGCTGATCTTCAAATTCGGCATAAGGCAAATCGAGTGATTTTTTAATTCCATCAGTATACATTTGGGCACCTGTACGCTGAATAACAACATTGGTAAAATAATCCTGAAAATTTTTGGTAATTCTTGAAATCATTGCCGCGCCAAGGGAAAGTCCCAACCAAAAAGACAATGATTTTATAAAACCATTTACATTTCCGTCATATTTATGCAAACCAACGCCGCAGTCCTGCATTAATTTACCTGTAATAATAGAGTCTGATAAACTGAAACAAATGTTTATAGTAGCCATAATCAAAGCAAAAAATAAAAGCATTTTATGTTTGATTATATAGGAGTATAATAATTTCATAAGAGATTTATAATTAAAAAGAAGAAATACAAAAGTACAAAATAGACAGGCATCATTTGGCGGATTTTGTTGTATTTAAAAGTTAATTTTTAAACCATAATTTAAATTATAAAAAACAGTAATTTTTTTTATCGAATAATGAATTGTTTACAAGTCTGTCCTTTAGAAAGTTGTGATTATTGCATATTAATAATTTTTATTAATTAATTATTTTCGGTTTTTTATTATTAAAACAAGTTAGGTTTTTACTTGTGATTTTGTTTCATTTGTAGGAAATATTAATGACCTAAATCTACAAAAATGAAAAAAATTTTATGCTTTTTTGGTGCTTTGGCTTTTGCACTAACTTCTTGTTCAAGTGATGATGATTCATCTTCAGGTTCTTCAGATACGGTATTATTGAAAAAAACAATTACAACAGATTCTGATGGAGAAAAAGTTACCGTAACTTACAAATACAATGGTAATAAAATTGTTAGTATAACAGATAGTCAGGGAGAATTTGATCGTTATTTTACTTACACAGGGGACTTGATTACAAAAATAGAATATAAACTCCCTGGTGGGGCTGTAGATCAAATAAATACTTATGAATACGACTCAAATAATAGATTGATTACCTTCATAAGAGTTGAACCTTTTGATGAGTGGGGTAGTAAAGAAGTTTATACTTATAATAATGATGGATCAGTTTCTATAAAAAGCTACAGTGGTGATGATAAAACACAAACTGTGTTTGACGGAGACGGGAAAGTAATTTTTACAGGCGGAGAAGTAACTAAAATAACTACGAATTATAGTCCAAGCAGAAGCTATATCTATGATGATAAAAACAATCCAATGAAAAATGTTTTAGGATTTGATAAATTAGCTTTTGAAGATAGTGAAGCTTCAGGAATATTACATAATATCGTTTCTGAAAAAGATCTTGATTATAATGAAATAACAGCTACTTATATTTTTACTTATAATTCAGCTGGGTATCCTACAAAAAGTGTTGAAGATGAAGAGGGGGAAACAGCTACAGTGGAGTTTTTCTATTAAATAATAAAAGGACTTTGTTAAAAATTATAAAGAGCCAAATACTTTCGTATTTGGTTTTTTGTTTATAAGAAATGAGCGAAATTTGTTTTTAAAATAAAAGCCATGCAATTCAGAACACAAATTCCAGTTTCAAAAAGTAACAATCCAATCGATTATAATTCGAAAGTACTTTCTATTGGTTCGTGTTTTGCAGAAAACATGGCAGCGAAATTTGATTATTTTAAGTTTCAAAATGTAACAAATCCATTTGGGATAATTTTTAATCCGGTTTCGATTGAGAGTTTGTTTCGAAGAGTTTGTGAGCAGGATTTCTTTCAGGAAAAAGACATTTTTTTTCACAATGAGCGCTGGCATAGTTTTGAAGTGCATTCAGATTTGAGTAATTCTGACAGAGCAGAATTATTGGAAACATTAAATAAAACCATTACCGAAACTTATAAAAAGCTTCAGGAAGCAACACACATAATTATCACATACGGAACTTCCTGGGTTTACAGGAACATTGAAACTGATCAAATCGTTGCTAATTGTCATAAAGTTCCGCAAAAACAGTTTTCAAAACAATTATTGGCTGTTGAAATTATTGAGAAAAGTATTCAAAATACAATTGAATTGATCCAGACTGTAAATCCAAATATAAACTTCATTTTTACCATTTCGCCAGTGCGTCATATCAAAGATGGTTTTACAGAAAACCAATTGAGTAAATCGCATTTATTTACCGCTCTGCATAAAACGATCAACTACCAACCATCAACTACAAACTATTTCCCTTCCTATGAAATCATGATGGATGAACTTCGCGATTATCGTTTTTATAGTGAAGATATGCTTCATCCCAACCAAATCGCCATTGATTATATCTGGAAGCTTTTCAGCGAAAGCTATATTTCAGAAACCAGTTTTTCTATTATGAAAGAAGTCGATGAAATTCACAAAAGCCTTCGCCACAGAAGCTTTAATCCAGATTCAGAGCAACACAAAAAATTTCTGGAAAAGTTACAACAAAAGATAAAATTGCTGAATAAAAAATCACCGAATATAAGGTTCTAAAATTTCAAAAATTTTAGGTGTCTATAAAAAAAACATTTCATTGCTGAATCTTTTTTCAGGTAAGAAAATTAACTAATTTACAGTGTAATTTTAGAATAATTGACTGTAATTATGTAAATTGTTAAGACTTAAAAATTACAATTTTGTAAACTGTAGAAATACAGTCTTACAATAGTGCAACTTCAATCTTAATGTGTTTTATTGACATATGAATAAAAAGAACATTCATTATTTTAAAAAAACACTACGTATTCTCTTATGGTGCGTGGGTTCTATAGTTGCCTTTTTATTACTTCTTATCGTTTTAATCCAGGTTCCGTCAGTCCAGAATTTTGTTAAGGATAAGGCCATTACTTACCTCCATAATAAAATTAACACCAAAGTTTCGTTAGATCATATATCAATAAAATTTCCAAAAGATGTAGTGCTGGAAGGTTTTTATTTTGAAGACCAGAACAAAGATACTTTATTAGCAGGAAAACGTCTGGAAGTTGACGTTGATTTGTTCAAACTGGTGAGCAATGAACTCGAAATCAATTCGGTTTCACTTGAAAATGTAAAAGCAAATATTTCCAGAAATAAGGATGGTGTTTTTAACTTCGATTACATCATTAAAGCTTTTGAATCAAAAGAGCCAAAAGTTGAAGATCCGGATGCAAAACCTTTTCAGATATCTGTTGTAAAAGTCAATCTGGATCATGTAAAATTCAACTTTAAAGATGATTTTTCAAAAAATGATATTGCGGTAAACGTTTCACATTTTGACACAAAATTCAATGCCTTCGATTTAGACAAAATGAATTTTGATATTCCCAAAATTAATCTTAATGGATTAAAATTGGTTTTAAATCAGGAAGCGGTTGAAAAAGCGGCTGAAGTTTCGGTCAAGACGGCCGAAACCATTTCCAAACGAAAAGATTTCAAATTAAAATTAGATAAAATCAATTTGTCCAAAATTGATATTTTATACGATAATAAAGATTCCAGATTAAATTCCGGAATCCGATTAGGAACCTTAAATTTAACAGTTAATGAAATCGATCTTAATAAACAGCTTTTGGATTTTAATGCTTTTGAAATTAAAAATCTTAAAGGAAATCTACGACTGGGTGCAAAGGATAAGCAGATTAAGGCACCAAGCCTCGACACAACCGCAATAAAACAAGCAGGCTGGAAAGTAAAACTGGCCGATGTTGACATACAGAATATAGATTTTAAATTTGATGATATGCAGTCAAAACCTGTTCAAAAAGGGATTGATTACAGTCATTTGGATTTGGATAAATTCAATTTGAAAGCCGATAAATTATATTATGCAAACGATACGATTTCGGGAAATATTAAAGCATTGGCCGTTACAGAAAAAAGTGGCTTAACTATTCAGTCTTTAAAAACAGACTTTTTCTACGGTCCAAAAAATGCATCCCTGAATAACTTATACGTAAGAACGCCTCAAACGCTGGTTAAAGATAAAATCAAGGTCACTTATAAATCTATTGCTTCGCTAAAAAAAGATCTTGGAGATCTGTCTGTTGATGCTAATTTAAATCAGTCCAAAATCGGATTTAAGGATATTTTGCTTTTTGCCCCTGATTTGCAGAAGCAAAATCCGTTTAAAAGTAATCCAAATGCAATCTTGTATCTAAACACACGTATAAACGGAAAAATAAAAGACCTGAACATTCCAAAGTTCGAAATGAGCGGAATCGGAACTACAAGAGTTTCTTTTTCGGGGAAAATAAAAGGACTTCCGGATGCTAAGAAATCGTATTATGATTTGGATATTAAAAATCTTTCAAGCACATCAAAAGACATTAATACTTTTATACCTGCCGGAACAATTCCGAAAAACATTCAGCTGCCATCACAAATTAATTTAAAAGGGAAATTTAAAGGTTCAGTTCAGAATTTTAAAACCAATCTGGCTTTAAACAGCAGTTTCGGTAATGCAAAAGTTGACGGGATATTTGATCAGCGTGTGAAAAATCGAGAGCGATACGATGCTTCTGTAAGCCTTGAAGAATTTGACTTGGGAAGATTAATTAAAAATGATTCTGTCGGAAAAATTACGCTTAAAGCAAAAGTTAAAGGGAATGGATTAAATCCAAAAACAGCAAATGCAGCGATTGATGGTTTAGTACAGAAAGCAGTTTTTAACAGATATACTTACAGAGATTTAGCTTTAAAAGGAAATATTGAAAACGGATCTTTTGCTGTGAAATCTGGCATGAAAGATCCAAATCTGAATTTTGATTTAACAGCAAGCGGTGATACAAAACAAAAATATCCAACCATAAAACTAAAACTTAATCTCGATATTGCCGATCTGGAAAAACTGAATCTTCATGCCGGACCGATGAAACTCCGTGGAAATGTGGATGCTGATATTTCCAATAGCAATCCGGATTATCTAAACGGAAAAGTGTTTCTTTCCAATATTCAGATCTTGCAAAAAAAGGAACCAATTGTTTTAGATTCCATCAGAGTTTTGGCTTTTGCCGATAAAGACAGCAATTCGATAAAAATATCATCCCAGTTTTTAAAAGCCGAAGTAGTAGGGAAATATAAACTGACAACCCTGACTACGGCAATTAAAAAGTCAATTTCTAAATACATTGATCTTAAAAATCCGAAAGTAAATGCAGAATCTGACGAACAACGTCTTGCTTTTACCTTAAAAGTAGATAATGATCCTGTATTATTTAAACTAATTCCGAAACTTACAGGTTTAGAGCCTTTAACCATTACTGGAAACTACAATAACCAAACAGATTCCCTTCAGGTTAAAGGGACTATACCTAGAATTGTTTATGCAGAAAATACTATTTCTGGCGGAAAAATAAATATTCAAGCAAAAGAAAATGCTTTAGAATATTCGGTCTCCGTAGCTACGATAGAAAGCGGATCGTTAAAAATTCCGTTTACGAGTTTATCAGGAAAAGTAGAAGAGAATATTCTGGATTATGCACTTGAAGTAAAAGATGCAAAAGACAAACAGCAATATTTTGTTGGGGGTGAATTTAAGGCCGAAAATTCTAAAAACATCTTTAAAATAGATGCTGAAAATTTTGTATTGAATTATGATAAATGGAATATTGATCCTGAAAATACAATTGAATTTGGAAAAAATCAATTGTATGTTAATAAATTTTTTCTGGAAAATGCCGGAAATGAATTGAAGATTCAATCAGAAGGAACTCAAAATAATGCTCCAATTGAAGTTGATTTTGTGAATTTCAAAATTGAAACCATCATGAATATTGTCAAAAAGGACAAATTACTGATGCAGGGTCTTATTAACGGAAACGCTATTGTCGAAAATGTTATGACAAATCCAATTTTTACTTCTGATCTAAAAATTGATGATTTTACTTTTAAAGGTGAAAAAGTAGGCGATTTAGAAATAAAAGTAGACAATAAAACGGCTAATGTGCTTGCTGCAAATGTACAGTTGAGTGATGAAGGCAATGATGTAAGTCTTACAGGTGATTATGCCATTAAAGGAGGTACTTTTGATTTTGATGTAGCAATAAAAAAACTTAATATAGAGAGTATTCAGGGATTCAGCATGGATAATATTTCTGAAGGGAAAGGATATTTGTCAGGAAATTTTAAGGTTCAGGGTACTACAGCTGCTCCTAAAATTAACGGAGAACTTAGTTTTAACGACGCAGCTTTCCGTGTAACACAGTTGAATTCTTATTTTAAAACCGATCAGGAAAAAATCACTTTTGATAACGGTACAATCACTTTTGATAAATTTACATTTCAGGACGAAAATGATAATGAATTATCGCTGGACGGAACTATCCAATCACCTGATTTCAGGAAATATAATTTTGTATTAAATATTACGGCTAATGATTTCAGAGCTATAAATTCTAAAGCTGCTGACAATGATTTGTTTTACGGGGATTTGTTTTTGGATACAAAACTGAATGTAAAAGGGACACTTGAAAACCCTGTAATCGGCGGTACAATCAAAGTGAATAAAGAGACGAAGTTTACGGTAGTTTTGCCACAATCAGATCCGTCTATTGCTGACAGAGAAGGTATTGTGGAGTTTGTTGATGAAGACAATCAATATTTGAGACAAACTGCCGAAATGGAACAAAAACTAAATCAGTCAGAATTGCTAGGAATGGATGTTAGTGTTGATATTTCGATTGATAAAGAAGCTGAACTTACCCTTGTTATTGACAAAGGAAACGGTGATTATCTGAATTTAAAAGGCGAAGCGCAATTGACAGGCGGAATTGACCCTTCTGGAAAAACAACTTTAACAGGGAAATATGAATTTACCGATGGTGCGTACGAAATGAATTTCAATATGATCCGTAGAAAATTTAATATTCAAAAAGGAAGTTCTATTATTTGGAACGGTGAGCCTACGATGGCAACTTTAAATATTACGGCAATCTATAACGTAAATACAGCGCCAATTGATTTGCTCGGAAATCAGTTAGGAGGAGCAAGTCAAACAGTTAAAAATACCTACAAACAGAAAATTCCGTTTCAGACTTTATTGAAAATGAAGGGCGAATTATTGAAACCTGAAATCACATTTGACATTATTCTTCCGGATGGTAATTATGATGTGTCAGCTGATATTGTTACAGCTTCGCAGGCAAAACTGGAGCAATTACGACAAGAACCGGCCGAATTAAATAAGCAGGTTTTTGCACTCTTATTACTAAATAGATTTATTGGTGAAAATCCGTTTGCAAGTGAGAGTGGTGGTACAAATGCAGAATCATTAGCCAGACAGAGTGTGAGTAAAATCCTTTCGCAGCAATTAAATGATTTTGCCGGAGAATTAATCAGAGGTGTTCAATTGGAATTTGATTTGGAATCTACAGAAGATTACACAACGGGAAGTATGGAAAACAGAACTGACCTGAATGTTGGAGTTTCTAAAAAACTATTAGATGACCGATTGAAAGTTACCGTTGGCAGTAGTTTTGCAGTTGAAGGAAAGGAACGTGCCAACGAAGAAAGTACCAATATTGCCGGAGACGTTGCTTTGGATTATCAGCTTACTAAAGATGGCCGGTATATGCTCAGGGCTTATCGAAAAAACGAATATCAGGTAGCGGTTGAAGGGCAGGTGGTTGAAACAGGAATTGCTTTTATCATTACGATGAGCTACAATAAATTCCGTGAACTTTTTCACAGAAGTGCGAAGGAAAAGGAAATAATCCAGGAAGAAAGAATTCGTAAGGAAAGAAAAAAGCAAAAAGACCAAGAAGCAAAAGAAAAAGAGAATCTGGACGAAGAAAATAAAATTGAAGGGAATGAAATTAAAACATAAAAATATGCGGAACAGGTATACGGAATATTTTGTTGTTTTGTCCCTGTTTTTTGTTTTCGGATGCAGCAACACCAAATATCTGCCGGAAGGCGAATTGTTGTACACAGGCGGTTCTGTGAAAGTAAAAGATTCTGTTATTAAAAAGAAAGACAGAAAAGCATTAGAAAAGGAATTAGAAGGATTGCTTCGTCCCAAACCTAACAAACAATTGCTGGGCCTTCGACCTAAACTATGGTTCTACAATATTGCAGGACAACCTAAAAAAGAGAAAGGGTTCAGATATTGGCTTCGAACAAAAGTAGGTGAGGAACCTGTGCTTTTTAGTAAAGTAGATTTGGATTACAATGCTTCAGTTTTAAGAAATTTTGCTGAAAATAAAGGCTATTTCAAAACCCGGGTAAGTGCAGATTCTACAGTTCGAAATAAAAGAGCTACTGCAGAATATATTGTAGTCCCAAAAAAAAGATATATAATTAAAAGTGTTACTTTTCCTGATGATTCTTTGCCAATGTCAAGAATCATTGGAAGATCAAGCCGAAGAAGTTTATTGAAAGTTGGGAATCCATATGATCTGGATGTTATAAAAGCAGAAAGAGAAAGAATTGATGCAAGGCTTAAAGAACGAGGATATTATTATTTTAATCCGGATTATATCCTGGCTAAAGTAGACAGCAGTAAAGGAGATCACGAAGTAAAAATCAGATTAGTGATAAAAGATGA
Organism: Flavobacterium gyeonganense; assembly: GCF_029625295.1. Classification (NCBI taxonomy): domain Bacteria; kingdom Pseudomonadati; phylum Bacteroidota; class Flavobacteriia; order Flavobacteriales; family Flavobacteriaceae; genus Flavobacterium; species Flavobacterium gyeonganense. The sequence goes on from NZ_CP121112.1 coordinate 3,199,911, forward strand.
TGTGCCGCCAAAGGCACTTACTTCTTATAAAATTGATAAGATTTTTGTTTATCCTAATTTTTCCATCTCCAAGGACAGTGTCAAATATAAGTCTGAAGATATCGTGCAGTACAAAGATTTTACAATTATTGATACAGCTCGTACTTTTGAACCGAGGGTTTTTGACCGGACTATATTATTTAAAAAGGGGGATTTGTACAATCGGAAAGACCATAATCTTACTTTAAACCGGTTTGTAAATCTGGGTACTTTTAGTTTTGTAAAAAACGAATTTAAAATTTCGGATAGTTTGCCAAAGACTTTGGACTCTTATTATTATTTAACGCTTTTACCCAAAAAATTCATTCGTGTCGAGGTATTGGGAAAAACAAATTCTGCAAGTTATACCGGAAGTGAAATTAATGTCAATTGGAATAACAGAAATTTATTCAGAGGTGCCGAATTATTAACAGTTTCTGTTTTTGGCGGAGCTGATTTTCAGCTTTCCGGAGCTAATAATGGTAAAAATATATACAGATTAGGAACAGAAACCAGTTTGACCTGGCCAAGATTTATTGTGCCATTCTTTCCTATTCAGGGTTCCAGTGAATATATCCCAAGAACAAAAGCTGCTTTAAGATATGAATATCAAAACAGGACGCAATTATATGCTTTGAATTCATTTAAAGCTTCATTTGGTTATTTATGGAAAGAAAACATCCGTAAAGAACATCAGCTAAATCTGCTTGATGTTACTTATGTAAGTCCAAATCATGTAACACAAGAATATCTGGATGATATCCAGAAAGATGAAGCATTAGGAAGGATAATTGAAAAGCAATTGATTTTTGGGCCAACATATTCGTATACGTATACCAATACGATGCAAAAACGTAAAAAAAATACTTTTTACTTTAACGGAGAATTAGATTTAGCCGGTAATATAACAGGTTTGCTTTCAGGTGCAAATGCAAAAAAGAACGATACGAAAGAAATTTTTGATGTTCCGTTTAGCCAATATGCGAAAATCAAAACTGATTTCAGACATTATTTAAAATTGAGTAAAGAAAGTGAATTGGCCAGCCGGGTTATTGTAGGACTTGGATTGCCATACGGGAACTCAACTATTTTACCAACCTCAAAACAGTTTGTGGTGGGAGGAACTAATAGTATCAGGGCTTTCAGGGCGAGATCGCTTGGGCCGGGAAGCTATTTGAATACAATAACAACAAATAATTATCTTCCGGACCAGTCAGGAGATTTTAAATTAGAGTTTAGCACAGAATATCGTGCAAAACTTTTTAGTATTGTACGAGGAGCCGCATTTGTTGATGCTGGAAATATTTGGCTTGTCAATGCAGATCCAAATAAACCAGGGGCAGAGTTTTCTAAAGATTTTATGAAAGAAATTGCGGTAGGAGCAGGTGTTGGTCTTCGATTTGACGTGTCATTTTTTATTTTAAGAACAGATTTGGCACTTCCATTAAGGAAGCCCTATTTGCCTGAAGGAGAGCGTTGGGTAATTAAAGATATTGATTTTGGAAGCGGTGCCTGGAGAAAAGATAACCTAATTTTGAATATTGCTATTGGTTATCCTTTTTAATAAAAATATCGACTATGATCCTTTTACAATTATTTACATTGAAATTTATACAAAGGAATAATTTTATTATAAAATCTAAAAACTTTTTCTAAACTTGACTTAATGAAATAATTTTCTTTTAATAAACTTTGAAATTGTAATATTAGTACTATTTTTAGAGTATTGTAAACAATATTAAAGTCGAATAAAATGAAAGAAGATTTTCTTCATTATCTCTGGAGGTTTAAAAAATTTGATACCCTGAATTTAAAAACGGTAAACAAGGAAGAAGTTACAATTATCAATACAGGAAATTACTTAGAACTTGCAGGGCCTGATTTTTTTAATGCGCAAATAAAAATAGGGGATCAAAAATGGGCTGGAAATGTTGAAATACATTTAAAAGCTTCTGACTGGTATTTGCATCTTCATGAAAAGGACAAAGCTTATGAAAATGTAATATTGCATGTTGTCTGGGAATATGATGCTGATATTTACAGACAAAATAACGCAGAAATCCCGGTATTGGTTTTAAAGGATTATGTATCTCCGGAAACTATTTTAAATTACAACAAACTAAAATCTCCAAAATCTTGGATTTATTGTGAAAAACAAATTGCCTATGTTCCGGGATTTGTTTTTAAAAACTGGCAGGAACGCTTGTTTTTTGAACGTTTAGAAAGAAAGTCACAAGCTATTTATGATTTGCTTAAAGAAAAAAATAAGGATTGGGAAGCGGTATTGTTTTGTTTATTAGCGAAGAATTTTGGTTTGAATACAAATGGAAATGCATTTCTGCAATTAGCTAAATCAATTCCTTTTTCAATTATTCGAAAAGAAAGCTTTGAACTTGAAAATCTTGAAGCTTTATTTTTTGGTACAACTGGTTTGCTGGATGTAGAAAAAGAAGATGTTTATTTTAAGGATTTGAAATTCAGGTATTTTTATCTGTTGCACAAATATCAAATCGAAAAAGTGTATGTAGAACCGGTTCAGTTTTTTAAGCACAGGCCAGATAATTTCCCTACAATTCGTCTTTCGCAGTTAGCTGCTTTATACCATCAGTACCAAAACTTGTTCTCTAAAATAATAGAGTTGAAATCTATCAATAGTATTTATAAATTATTTGATGTCTCAACCAGTTTGTACTGGAAAAATCATTATCAATTTGATAAAGAAAGTCTGAAAAAAACAAAATCATTATCTAACTCATTTATAGATTTATTAGTCATAAATACCATTACCCCTTTACAGTTTGCTTATGCTAAAATGCTGAATGAATCGGTAGCAGAAGATTTAATTTCTATTTTGGATGGCATCTCTCCTGAGAAAAATTCCATCATCGAAAAATTTAATTCATTTGGCATCACATCTCAAAATGCCTTTGAAACACAATCTTTATTGCAGCTAAAAAGTCAATATTGTGATGTTAACGGTTGTATGAAATGTGCTGTCGGTATGGAATTGTTAAAAAGCAATTAGAATAAGAAATATGTCAATTGTAAAATTTTGTATTTTTGCATAACTTATTACTTCAAAAATGTCACTGATTTTAAAACTGAAATTCTTTTTCGAAAAATACGGTTTTCATGTCTCTTCCAGATTAGCGGATAAACTTGGAATGCGTGTTACAAATGTCCGTCTGTTTTTTATTTATATCTCGTTTGTTACAGCTGGTTTGGGCTTTGGAGTTTATCTTACCCTTGCATTCTGGATTAAGCTGAAAGATTTAATTAGGGCAAAAAGAACATCGGTTTTTGATTTATAAACAATCAAATTTATGTCATAAAAAAGGATTATAAAGCAGCGCTTTATAATCCTTTTTTTATATCTGGATAATTTCTTATCCGGGATTATTCAATTTACTGTTTTTCTTACCATATATAAAGTATACAAGAATTCCTAGTGCCATCCATATGACAAGCCTCGCCCAGCTTTCGTTTGGCAACGAATACATTAATGCAAAACAAATAACAATACCAGCTATAGGTACAAAAGGAACCCACGGAGTTCTAAAAGCTCTGGGTGCATCAGGCATTTTTTTACGCATAACCATAACACCGATGCAAACCAACACGAATGCTAATAAAGTTCCAATACTTACCATATGACCCAAATCACTAACAGGAACAAGACCTGCAAATAAGCTAACAAATACTAAAAAGAAAAGATTTGTTTTCCATGGAGTACGAAATTTTGAATGGATTTCGCTAAAGAATGGAGGAAGTAAACCGTCTTTACTCATCGTGTAAAAAACACGGCTTTGTCCCATTAACATTACTAACATTACAGAAGTATAACCAGCTAGTATAGCGATAATTAAACCAGTCTGCAAAAAGTCATATCCAGTTACAGCAAAAGCAGTAGCTGCAGGTTTCGCATCACCTGCAAATTTATAATAAGGTACAAGTCCGGTCATAACATGAGAGAATAGTACATATAATAAGGTGCAGATTATTAACGAACCCAAAATACCAATTGGCATCCCTTTTTGAGGATCTTTAGCCTCTTGTGCAGCAGTTGAAACGGCATCAAAGCCAATAAAAGCAAAGAAAACTGTACCGGCTCCTGCAGCAATTCCTGACCATCCAAATTTTCCGAATACACCTGTATTTTCAGGAATGTACGGAGTATAATTAGTTGTGTCAATAAATTTCCATCCTAATACTATAAATATAATAACAACTGCAACTTTTACTACAACTAATATATTATTTAAAGTGGCTGACTCTTTTGTTCCTTTAATTAATAATAAAGAAAGTAATGAAACAATGAAAATGGCGGGTAAATTGACAATTCCTCCTTCAATCACTGTACCATTACTTAATGTAAGGGTTTCCCATGGTGAACAAATTAAGTCAGGAGGAAGATGAATATTAAATTTTGCCAATAGTTCCAGTAGGTATCTCGACCAGCTAACGCCCACAGTTGCCGCTCCTAAAGCGTACTCTAAAACTAAGTCCCACCCAATTATCCAGGCCATAAATTCTCCCATTGTGGCATAAGAATAGGTATAGGCACTACCTGCAACCGGTATCATCGAAGCAAATTCAGCGTAACACAATCCTGCAAATGCGCATCCTATCGCAGCTAAAATAAATGATAATGTTACCGCCGGACCAGCATGGTCAGCAGCTGCAATTCCTGTTAGTGAAAATAGCCCTGCTCCAATAATTGCTCCAACTCCAAGTGCAACAAGCGAACGTGAAGATAAGGTTCTTTTAATCCTTTTTCAGATTCGGATGCTTCACCAAGCAATACCGAAAGAGGTTTAGTTTTCCAAATTGACATATATAATATTGGTTTATTGTTATTAAGCTTCAAATGTATTGTTTTTTATAAAAAATAAAAACAATTATGTTCTTTTAAGTTATAAAATATTTAATTTTTAGTTAGAAACTGTAAAAAAAGTTACTGTAAATCTTCAAAGCTTTGTATTATTAGCAAATTGATTAATAAAATCTTTTATTACAAAATAAAAATAATCGTATTTTTCTTATAAATTATAAATTATATTTGTTTGATAAAATATTATAAAAAATGAACATTAGAAGTATTATAAAAGAGTTAAGTTATACAAGCCAACAACGAAAAGGGATTTTTTTCTTTTTCTTTTGATTATTGTTTTACAATTGTTTTATTTTTTTCTGATTTCAGTCAACCTGAAAAAGTAAATGCAGAAGAACAGAATTGGTTGGCTTTGCAATCAGAAGTTGATTCATTAAAACAGATTAAGCAAGGTTATAAACCTAAAATCTATCCTTTTAATCCAAATTTTATTTCAGATTATAAAGGATACAAACTTGGAATGTCATTAGCGGAAATTGACAGGCTTTTAGCTTTTAGAAAACAAAATAAATACGTCAGTTCTGCTGAAGAATTTCAGAAAGTGACTAAAGTTTCAGATTCTTTATTAGATGCTATTTCGCCTTATTTTAAATTTCCGGATTGGGTGCAGAATAAAAAGACTTTCATACATTACAGTAAAGAACCTGTATCACAAACATTCTCTAAAAAAGAAAAGCTAATTGTTTTGGATATTAATCAGGCAAGTCAGGAAGATTTAATGAAAATTAAGGGAATTGGTGAAGGATTATCACTCCGAATTTTAAAACAAAAAGAAAGCCTGGAAGCTTTTGTTTCTATGGAACAGATAAATGATGTCTGGGGACTTTCTCCAGAAGTTATAACTGAATTAAAAAAGTATTTTAGGGTTTCTTCTTTTCCGCCAATTAAAAAAATCCCTGTAAACGATGCTTCTTTAAAAGAATTAGCTCAATTTCCGTACTTTAGATATGCGTTGGCAAAACAGATTGTAACCTACAGGAGCATGAACGGAAATATTAAAAATATTGAGGATTTGATAAATATTAAAGGCTTTCCTATTGAAAAAGCAAATATAATTGGTTTATATTTGGAGTTCTAAAAACAGATCACAAATGAATTTTGATTATAATGAAACGCAATCCATGATTGCGCAGTCTATAAAAGATTTTGCCGAAAAAAACATAAGACCTTATATAATGGAGTGGGACGAAGCGCAAGTTTTTCCAATTCCATTGTTTAAGAAATTAGGAGAAATGGGATTTATGGGAGTTCTGGTTCCTGAAGAATACGGAGGGTCTGGTTTAGGATATCATGAATATGTAACAATAGTTGAAGAAATTTCAAAAGTTGATCCTTCAATAGGATTGTCGGTTGCGGCACATAATTCGTTGTGTACGAATCATATTTTGACTTTTGGTAATGAAGATCAAAAGAAAAAATGGCTGCCAAAACTTGCAACAGCAGAACATATTGGCGCATGGGGACTGACAGAACATAATACAGGTTCTGATGCAGGCGGAATGAATACGACAGCTGTTAAAGATGGGGATTTTTGGATTGTAAACGGAGCAAAAAACTTTATAACTCATGCAATTTCAGGTGATATTGCCGTTGTAGTGGTTCGTACAGGAGAAAAAGGCGATTCAAAAGGAATGACTGCTTTTGTATTTGAAAAAGGTATGCCGGGACTTACTTCAGGGAAAAAAGAAAATAAATTAGGAATGCGTGCCAGCGAAACAGCTGAACTGGTTTTTGATAATTGTAGGGTGCCAGATGCAAATAGATTAGGTGAAGTAGGGCAGGGATTTGTGCAGGCTATGAAAGTATTGGACGGAGGAAGGATTTCAATAGGAGCTTTATCACTCGGAATTGCAAAAGGGGCTTACGAAGCCGCTCTTAAATATTCGAAAGAAAGATATCAGTTTGGACAGCCAATTAGTAGTTTTCAGGGGATTTCCTTTAAATTGGCTGATATGGCAACTGAAATTGAAGCTTCTGAACTGTTATTGCACAAAGCAGCTTTCTTAAAACAAGAGCATAAACCTGTTACAACATTGGGCGCAATGGCAAAAATGTATGCATCGGAAGCCTGTGTAAAAATCGCAAATGAAGCAGTTCAGATCCACGGAGGATACGGCTATACTAAAGATTTTCCGGTAGAGAAGTTTTACAGGGATTCTAAGTTGTGTACTATTGGCGAAGGTACGACTGAGATTCAAAAATTAGTTATTTCCAGAAATTTGTTGAAAGGATAAAGATGATTATGAGTCAAATTCTTTTGTCTTTAGTTGAGTTCTTTATTTCTTTTTGAAATAATTTATAATTTATAACTCATAATTAATAATTAATACATATTTTTGCAGCCTTAACGAAAGGAGGTGTCTATATTATGTTAATTATACCAATTAAAGACGGAGAAAATATCGATAGAGCATTAAAGCGCTATAAAAGAAAATTTGATAAAACAGGAACTGTTCGTCAACTAAGAGCACGTACTGCTTTTATTAAGCCTTCTGTTATCAAAAGAGCTCAAATTCAAAAAGCGGCTTACATTCAAAACTTGAAAGATAGTTTAGAGAGTTAGTATACAGCTTTTGTAAAATAATTACCGTTAGTCATCAAAATAAATTAACTTTGATGCTAACGGTTTTTTTATGCTTAATTTTTTAAGTTCTGTAATCGTTTTTGAAAAAGATATTCTGTTTCTTATGAAGTCAAATAAAGATGCTTTTTGTGATTATCTTCAGCTGGAGAAAAAATATTCGGCACATACTGTTAATGCTTATTTGAATGATATTTCATTTTTTGAGGTGTTTAATAAAACTCACTTTGATCAGGATGGTATTGAAGGTGTGAATTACAGTCAGATCAGGAGTTGGATTGTTTCTTTAGTGGATGAAGGGGTGTCAAATGTTTCTGTTAATAGAAAAATGGCTTCCTTGAAGTCTTTTTATAAGTTTCTCTTAAAAACAAAACAAATAGAGGTCAGTCCAATGTTGAAGCATAAAGCGCTGAAAACTCCCAAAATTATTCAGATTCCATTTTCTGAAAAAGAATTAACTGATTTGATGCAGGAAGTTGGGGTTCCGGTTGGTTTTGAAGAAGTGAGGGATAAGTTAATTGTGGATCTTTTTTATACAACAGGAATAAGAAGAGCGGAATTAATACATTTATTAATAGTAAATGTAGATTTGTCTTCAGGTGTGATTAAGGTTTTAGGTAAAAGAAATAAAGAACGAATTATTCCGGTTTTGCCAATCATTACCGAACAGTTTAAAACGTATCTTAATGAACGTTCAGCTGTTGAGGAAATAGTAGATGAGGATTATTTTTTTATTTCTAAAAAAGGGTTAAAATTAAGCGAATCTTTTGTGTATCGTTTAATAAATTCATACTTTAGTAGGGTATCTGAAAAGGTAAAAAAGAGTCCTCATGTGCTTCGGCATACATTTGCGACTCATTTACTTAATAACGGAGCAGATTTAAATTCAGTTAAAGAATTATTAGGGCATTCTAGTTTGGCGTCTACGCAGGTTTATACTCATAATAGTTTAGCAGAACTTAAAAAAGTATATGCTGGCGCACATCCAAGAAGTAAATAATGGTTCTGAAATGTTTAATCCTAAAATTAGTATTATGAAGGTAGATGTTCATGCCGTTAACTTTACTGTTGACAGAAAGTTGGTAGATTTTATTCAGGAAAGAATGGATAAGTTAGAAAAATATTACGATCGGGTTGTCTCGGCAGACGTTTTTTTAAAAGTTGAAAGAACAAGTGATAAAGAGAATAAAGTTGTCGAGATTAAGATTAATGTTCCTGGAGATGAATTTTTGGTTAAAAAACAATGTAAGACTTTTGAGGAAGCGGTTGAACTTTCGGCAGAATCATTAGAGCGTTTACTGGTAAAAAGGAAAGAAAAGATAAGAGCGCATATATAATTGAAATTTTTTTTCGAAAAATGTTTTGATACAAAGATAAAATAGCTACATTTGCAGTCCGTTAGAAATAGCGGACTTTTTTATTGTATTCGCCGATGTAGCTCAGCTGGCTAGAGCAGCTGATTTGTAATCAGCAGGTCGTGGGTTCGAGTCCCTCTATCGGCTCAAAAAAATTCAAATGCGATTTGGAATAGGTTCTTTAAAATAATGAGATTTTAAAAATTAGGGGAGATACTCAAGCGGCCAACGAGGGCAGACTGTAAATCTGCTGTGTGAACTTCGCAGGTTCGAATCCTGCTCTCCCCACAAATGAATTTTAGATGGTTTTTCAGGTTTTGATTGTAATTAAACAAAATGCTGAAGTGAAACTTTTAAATCAAGGGTTCTGCCGGTGTAGCTCAGGGGTAGAGTGCTTCCTTGGTAAGGAAGAGGTCTCGGGTTCAAATCCCGACATTGGCTCAAGTAAGTAGGAAATTGAAAATTAATATATAACTAAGATTAAAAATTAAGTAAAATGGCAAAGGAGAATTTTAATCGTTCCAAACCGCACTTAAACATAGGTACAATTGGACACGTGGATCACGGAAAAACTACATTAACTGCTGCAATTACAAAAGTATTGTCAGATGCTGGTTACTGTCAAGCAAAATCGTTTGATCAAATCGATAACGCTCCAGAGGAGAAAGAAAGAGGTATTACTATTAATACATCACACGTAGAGTATGAAACTGCTAACCGTCACTACGCTCACGTTGACTGTCCAGGTCACGCGGATTACGTAAAGAACATGGTTACTGGTGCTGCTCAAATGGACGGAGCTATCTTAGTAGTTGCTGCTACAGATGGTCCAATGCCACAAACTCGTGAGCACATCCTTTTAGGTCGTCAGGTTGGTATTCCAAGAATCGTTGTTTTCATGAACAAAGTGGATATGGTTGATGATGCTGAGTTGTTAGAGCTTGTTGAAATGGAAATTAGAGATTTATTATCTTTCTACGAATATGATGGAGATAATGGTCCTGTTGTTCAAGGTTCTGCTTTAGGTGGATTGAACAATGATCCTAACTGGGTACCTAAAATTATCGAATTAATGGAAGCTGTTGATGCTTGGATCGAAGAGCCAGTACGTGACGTTGCTAAACCATTCTTGATGCCGGTTGAGGACGTATTTACAATTACAGGTCGTGGAACTGTTGCTACAGGTCGTATCGAAACTGGAGTTGCTAATACTGGAGATCCTGTTGAAATCATTGGTATGGGAGCTGAAAAATTAACTTCTACTATTACAGGAGTTGAGATGTTCCGTAAAATCCTTGATAGAGGTGAAGCTGGAGATAACGTAGGTTTATTGTTAAGAGGTATTGATAAGGCTGATATCAAAAGAGGTATGGTTATTATTAAGCCAGGTTCAGTAAAACCACACGCTAAATTCAAAGCTGAGGTTTATATCTTGAAAAAAGAAGAAGGTGGACGTCACACTCCATTCCACAATAACTACCGTCCACAGTTCTACGTACGTACAACTGACGTAACAGGAGTTATTTCTTTACCAGCAGGTGTGGAGATGGTAATGCCAGGTGATAACTTAACTATTGAAGTTGCTTTATTAAGCCCAATCGCTATGAACGTAGGTTTACGTTTTGCTATCCGTGAAGGTGGTAGAACAGTTGGTGCTGGACAGGTTACTGAAATTGTAGAGTAATTCTATTAAAATAAATAAAAAGCCAGTGATTATTTTTTAATCACTGGCTTTAATTACGGGCGTAGTTCAAGGGTAGAATAGCGGTCTCCAAAACCGTTGATGGGGGTTCGAATCCCTCCGCCCGTGCAATAAAAAATATATCAAATGACAAAAGTTACGAATTATTTATCAGAGGCTTTCGAAGAGTTGAAGTCAAATGTTACTTGGCCTGCTTGGGCTGAGGTTCAGAAATTGACAATTGTTGTGGCTGTGTTTTCGATCCTGTTCGCTTTGGCGACTTGGGGAGTAGACGAATTTTTTGCAAAAGCTTTGGCTGGATTTTTTAACTGGTTAAAAGGATAATTTTTTTGTGATGGCAGATAATAATGTGAAAAAATGGTACGTAGTTAGAGCGGTTAGTGGTCAAGAAAATAAAGTAAAAGCTTATATCGAAACTGAAATTGCGAGATTAGGTATGGAGGATTATGTTTCTCAGGTCTTAGTTCCTACTGAAAAAGTAGTTACTGTAAAAGATGGGAAAAAATCATCTAAGGATAAAGTGTATTTTCCTGGATATGTTATGATCGAAGCTAACTTGGTTGGTGAGATTCCTCATATTATTAAGTCTATTACTAGTGTTATTGGATTTTTAGGAGAAATTAAAGGAGGAGAACCTGTTCCTTTAAGACTTTCTGAAGTAAACCGTATGTTAGGTAAAGTGGATGAACTGGCTGTAAATACAGATACAAGATCAATTCCATTCACTTTAGGAGAAACAGTAAAAGTGATCGATGGTCCTTTTAATGGTTTCAATGGTACGGTTGAGAAAATCAATGAAGAAAAACGTAAACTTGAAGTTATGGTTAAGATTTTCGGAAGAAAAACTCCATTAGAATTGAGCTTTATGCAAGTTGAAAAAGTATAATTTTGTTACATCTATAATATCCACTATAATCGCTTCCAAATGATTATGGTGTTAAATTTTTAAAAAATGGCTAAAGAAATTAGTAAGGTAGTTAAACTACAAGTTAAGGGAGGTGCTGCGAACCCGTCGCCACCGGTTGGACCTGCTTTAGGAGCTGCTGGGGTTAATATCATGGAGTTTTGTAAGCAGTTTAATGCTAGAACTCAGGATAAACCTGGCAAAATTTGTCCAGTGCAAATCACTGTGTACAAAGACAAATCATTTGATTTTGTTGTTAAGACTCCTCCAGCTGCAGTACAGTTAATGGAAGCAGCAAAGCTAAAGTCTGGATCAGGTGAACCAAATCGTAAAAAAGTAGCTAGTGTTACTTGGGATGTTATCAAAGCAATTGCTGAAGATAAAATGGTAGATTTAAATGCATTCACAATCGAATCAGCAATGAGTATGATTGCAGGAACTGCTAGATCTATGGGTATAACTGTATCAGGAGAAGCTCCTTTTTAATTAAGAGAAAGAAATGGCAAAATTGACAAAAAAGCAAAAGAGGCTGCTTCAAAAATTGAAAAGAACAAATTATATTCTTTAAAAGATGCTGCTGCATTAATTAAAGTTGTTGCTTCTGCAAAATTTGATGAGTCTGTTGATATCGCAGTACGTTTGGGTGTAGATCCAAGAAAAGCGAATCAAATGGTAAGAGGTGTAGTTACTTTACCTCACGGTACTGGAAAAGATGTTAAAGTATTAGCATTGGTTACTCCAGATAAAGAGGCAGAAGCTAGAGAAGCTGGAGCAGACCATGTTGGTCTTGATGATTATTTACAAAAAATTAAAGACGGTTGGACAGATGTTGATGTTATTATCACAATGCCGGCTGTTATGGGTAAATTAGGTCCATTAGGTCGTATTTTAGGGCCTAGAGGTTTAATGCCAAACCCTAAAACAGGTACTGTAACTATGGATGTTGCAAAAGCTGTTCAGGAGGTTAAAGCTGGTAAAATTGACTTCAAAGTTGATAAAACTGGTATCGTTCACGCAGGAATTGGTAAAGTTTCTTTTGGAGCTGAGCAGATTGTTGACAACGCACACGAAATTATTCAAACATTAATAAAACTTAAACCAACTGCTGCTAAAGGTACCTACATTAAAGGTATTCACCTTACAAGCACTATGAGTCCTGCGATTGCATTAGACCCAAAAGCAGTATAATTGGTAGTTAAAAATTTTTAGTATGACTAGAGAAGAAAAATCAATCGCGATTGAAAATTTAACTGCGCAGTTAGCTGGTACAAATATCATTTATGTATCTGATATTTCTGGTTTAAACGCAGAAACAACTTCAAACTTACGTAGAGCTTGTTTTAAAGCAGGTATCAAATTAGAAGTTGTAAAGAACACTTTGCTTGCAAAAGCAATGGAAGCTTCTGCTAATGATTATGGTGATTTACCTAAAGTATTGACTGGTAACAGTGCTATATTTATTTCTGATGTTGCTAATGCACCTGGAAAAATTATCAAAGATTTCCGTAAGAAATCTGATAAACCACTTTTAAAAGGGGCTTACATCAATTCTGAAGTATACATTGGAGATAATCAACTAGATGCATTAGCTACAATTAAATCTAAAGAAGAGTTACTAGGAGAACTTATTGGATTATTACAATCTCCGGCTCAAAGAATTATTTCTGCTTTACAAAACAAATTCGCTGGTAGCGAAGAAGAAACTGAAGCATAATAATCCAAACAGAGAGAATTTAGTTTCTCTGTTGCTTAATTAGCGCACAATAAACAAAATATAATTTTACAAATCATTTTAAACGATAGAAAAAATGGCAGATTTGAAACAATTCGCAGAACAATTAGTTAACCTAACAGTTAAAGAAGTTAACGAATTAGCAACAATATTAAAAGACGAGTATGGTATCGAGCCTGCTGCTGCAGCTGTAGTAGTTGCTGCTGGTGGTGGAGAAGGTGCTGCTGAAGAAGCACAAACTGAATTTACAGTTGTATTAAAAGAAGCTGGTGCTTCTAAATTAGCAGTTGTAAAATTAGTTAAAGAACTTACAGGTTTAGGTCTTAAAGAAGCTAAAGATGTAGTTGATGGTGCTCCAAGTACTGTTAAAGAAGGTGTTTCTAAAGAAGAGGCTGAAGGTCTTAAAAAATCATTAGAAGAAGCTGGAGCTGTAGTTGAATTAAAATAATTCAACTCGGTTTTAAGAACTAGGTTTAGGTCCTGAGTTAACACTCAAAGGCCTAAACCATTTTTCGTATAATAAAATACATTAAATTTTATTATCAAATAGTTTAAAATACGAAAAAGTTTTTGATCAATACGAAGAAAAAAATTGAACTGATTTTTTAGTTTATTTTTAAAGATGTATTGGTTTTAAAAAAGAAAGTATAAACTAAGCAGTGTGTTTTTACACAAAAAAATTACTTTTTTTTAATCAAAATTTTGTTCATTGATGATAACAAATCAGACTGAAAGATTGAATTTTGCCTCTACAAAAAATATTCCTGACTATCCGGATTTTCTAGATGTACAGGTTAAATCTTTTAAGGATTTCTTCCAATTGGAAACGAAATCTGACGAAAGAGGCAACGAAGGGTTATACAACACCTTCATGGAAAATTTCCCAATTACAGATACAAGAAATAACTTTGTATTGGAATTCCTAGATTATTTTGTTGACCCACCACGTTATACAATTCAAGAATGTATAGAGAGAGGTCTTACGTACAGTGTGCCTTTAAAAGCTAGGTTAAAACTATATTGTACAGATCCAGAACACGAAGATTTTGAAACAATTGTACAAGATGTTTATCTTGGAACAATTCCTTACATGACTCCGAGTGGTACTTTTGTAATAAATGGTGCCGAGCGTGTTGTAGTATCTCAATTACACCGTTCTCCAGGGGTTTTCTTTGGACAATCATTCCACGCAAACGGAACTAAACTTTATTCTGCCAGAGTAATTCCTTTTAAAGGATCTTGGATAGAATTTTCTACAGATATCAACAGCGTTATGTACGCTTATATCGATAGAAAGAAAAAATTACCTGTAACAACTTTATTCCGTGCAATCGGATTCGAAAGAGATAAGGATATCCTTGAAATTTTCGACTTAGCAGAAGAAATTAAAGTTTCTAAAACTGGTATTAAGAAATATATTGGAAGAAGACTTGCTGCACGTGTATTGAACACATGGCACGAGGATTTCGTAGATGAGGATACTGGAGAGGTTGTTTCTATCGAGCGTAACGAAATCATCCTTGATCGTGATACTATTATCGATAAAGATAATGTTGAAGAGATCATCGATTCTAACGTTAAATCTATCTTGTTGCATAAAGAGGATAACAACCAGGCAGATTATGCTATTATCCACAACACGTTACAAAAAGATCCAACAAACTCTGAAAAAGAAGCTGTAGAGCACATTTACCGTCAGTTGCGTAACGCTGAACCGCCTGATGAGGAAACTGCTCGTGGTATTATAGATAAATTATTCTTCTCTGATCAACGTTATAACTTAGGTGAAGTTGGTCGTTACAGAATGAACAAAAAATTAGATTTAGATATCCCTATGGATAAGCAAGTGCTTACCAAAGAAGATATCATTACAATCGTTAAATATTTGATCGAGTTGATCAACTCTAAAGCAGAGATTGATGATATTGATCACTTATCAAACCGTCGTGTTAGAACAGTTGGAGAACAATTGTCTCAACAATTCGGTGTTGGTTTAGCACGTATGGCTAGAACTATTCGTGAGAGAATGAACGTTAGAGATAACGAGGTGTTTACACCAATTGATTTGATCAATGCTAAAACATTATCATCAGTTATCAACTCTTTCTTTGGTACTAACCAGTTATCTCAATTTATGGACCAAACGAATCCATTAGCTGAGATTACACACAAACGAAGACTTTCTGCCCTTGGACCTGGTGGACTTTCGAGAGAGAGAGCTGGATTTGAGGTTCGTGACGTTCACTATACACACTATGGTCGTTTATGTCCGATTGAAACTCCAGAGGGACCAAACATTGGTTTGATTTCATCTCTTGGTGTTTATGCAAAAGTAAACGGAATGGGATTCATCGAAACTCCATACCGTAAAGTAACTAATGGTGTAGTTGATTTAGAAAGTACTCCAGTTTACTTAAGTGCTGAAGAAGAAGAAGGTAAAATGATTGCTCAGGCAAACATAGAGATGGATGCTACAGGTAAAATTACAGCTAGCAATGTTATTGCTCGTGAGGAAGGTGACTTCCCGGTTGTTGAACCATCAGTAGTTCATTATACAGATGTTGCACCAAACCAGATTGCTTCTATTTCTGCGTCATTGATTCCTTTCTTGGAGCATGATGATGCGAACCGTGCGTTGATGGGATCAAACATGATGCGTCAGGCAGTTCCTTTGATCCGTCCTGAAGCACCAATTGTAGGTACAGGTTTAGAGCGTCAGGTAGCTTCAGATTCAAGAGTATTAATCAATGCTGAAGGGCATGGAACTGTTGAATATGTTGATGCAAATATCATTACTATTAAATACGATCGTACAGAAGACGAGAGAATGGTTAGTTTTGATGCTGATGAGAAAACATACAACCTTATTAAATTTAGAAAAACCAATCAAGGTACAAGTATTAACTTGAAACCAATCGTAAGAAAAGGTGACAGAGTTATTCCTGGACAAGTATTATCAGAAGGATATGCTACTCAAAATGGTGAATTAGCTTTAGGTAGAAACTTAAAAGTTGCGTTCATGCCATGGAAAGGGTACAACTTCGAGGATGCGATTGTAATTTCTGAAAAAGTAGTTCGTGATGATATTTTTACTTCTATTCACGTTGATGATTATTCATTAGAGGTTAGAGATACTAAGTTAGGAAATGAAGAGTTAACAAACGATATTCCTAACGTTTCTGAAGAAGCTACTAAAGATTTAGATGAAAACGGTATGATTAGAATTGGAGCAGAGGTTAAACCTGGCGACATTTTGATCGGAAAAATTACACCAAAAGGAGAATCAGATCCTACTCCGGAAGAGAAATTGCTTCGTGCAATCTTCGGGGATAAAGCAGGTGATGTAAAAGATGCTTCATTAAAAGCTTCTCCATCTTTACATGGTGTAGTTCTTGACAAAAAATTATTTGCAAGAGCCGTAAAAGATAAACGTAAACGTACTCAGGATAAAGATGCTTTAGGTGCTTTAGAAATGGAATTCGAAACTAAATTTGTTGAATTAAAAGACAGATTGGTTGAAAAATTATTCTTGATCGTTAACGGAAAAACATCTCAAGGTGTAATGAATGATTTGGGTGAAGAAGTTTTACCAAAAGGAAAAAAATATACTCAAAAAATGCTTTACGCAGTAGAAGATTTTGCTCACTTAAGTAAAGGTCAATGGGTTGCTGATGACGCTACAAATAAAATGGTTAATGATTTAATTCATAACTATAAAATTAAGCTGAACGACTTACAAGGAGCTTTAAGAAGAGAGAAGTTTACTATTACAGTTGGAGATGAATTACCATCTGGAATCTTGAAATTGGCTAAAATCTATATCGCTAAAAAACGTAAGTTAAAAGTTGGTGATAAAATGGCAGGACGTCACGGTAACAAAGGTATTGTTGCAAGAATCGTTCGTCATGAAGATATGCCTTTCTTAGAAGATGGAACGCCGGTAGACATCGTATTGAATCCACTTGGGGTACCTTCACGTATGAACATTGGTCAGATTTATGAGACTGTTCTTGGATGGGCTGGTATGAACTTGGGTAGAAAATTTGCTACTCCAATTTTTGACGGTGCTTCTCTTGACGAAATCAATGCTTTGACTGATGAAGCTAACGTACCACGTTTTGGACATACTTATCTTTATGATGGTGGAACTGGAGAGCGTTTTGCACAAAAAGCAACTGTGGGTGTAATTTACATGCTTAAATTAGGACACATGGTTGATGATAAGATGCACGCACGTTCTATCGGACCATACTCACTGATTACGCAGCAACCACTTGGAGGTAAGGCTCAATTTGGAGGTCAGCGTTTTGGAGAGATGGAGGTTTGGGCACTTGAGGCTTATGGAGCTTCTAGTACTTTACGTGAAATCTTAACTGTTAAGTCTGATGACGTTATTGGTAGAGCTAAAACTTACGAAGCTATCGTTAAGGGTGAAACTATGCCAGAACCAGGTTTACCAGAATCATTCAATGTATTAATGCACGAATTGAAAGGTCTAGGATTAGATCTTCGTTTGGAAGAATAATAAAAGTTTTGGAATCAGTCTCATTTTTTAATGGGACTGATTACTCATTTATAATAAGTTTTTAAAGATTTATACCCGTAACCCGTTCCGATTTTTTATAACAATGTGAAGCATTTTATAACTAGCACTTCAAATAAAAATTTGAGGTTTAGAGAAGTAACCCGAGGTAGTAGCTGAATGATTAACTCTTAAATTTTTAAGAGTAGATTATAAATCTAAATTCAATTTTTTAATTGCAAATAAATCAATAGTAAAAACTATGATGAATAACAGAAACAATAAAGATAAGAATCCTGTAAAAAGATTTAATAAAATTTCTATTGGATTGGCTTCACCAGAATCTATCTTGAAAGAATCAAGAGGAGAGGTTTTAAAGCCAGAAACAATCAATTATAGAACTCACAAACCAGAGCGTGACGGACTTTTCTGCGAAAGAATCTTCGGACCAGTAAAAGATTTCGAATGTGCTTGTGGTAAGTATAAAAGAATTCGTTACAAAGGTATCATCTGTGACCGTTGTGGTGTTGAAGTTACTGAGAAAAAAGTACGTCGTGATAGAGTAGGACACATCAACCTTGTTGTGCCAATTGCTCATATCTGGTACTTCCGTTCTCTTCCAAACAAAATTGGTTATATACTTGGTCTTCCATCTAAGAAATTAGATATGATCATTTACTACGAAAGATACGTAGTAATCCAAGCTGGTATTGCTAAAAATGCAGATGGAGAATCTTTACAAAGATTAGATTTCTTAACTGAAGAAGAATATTTGAATATTTTAGATACTCTTCCACAAGAAAACCAATATTTAGATGATTTAGATCCTAATAAATTTGTTGCCAAAATGGGAGCAGAGTGTATTATGGATTTATTAGCTCGTATTGACTTAGATGCTTTATCTTATGAATTAAGACACAGCGCTAACAACGAAACATCTAAACAACGTAAAACTGAAGCTTTAAAAAGATTACAAGTTGTTGAGTCTTTCCGTGAGTCTAACGAAAACCGCGAAAATCGTCCAGAATGGATGATTATGAAAGTGGTTCCAGTTATCCCACCAGAATTACGTCCACTTGTACCACTTGACGGAGGTCGTTTTGCAACTTCAGATTTGAACGACTTATACCGTCGTGTAATCATTCGTAACAACCGTTTGAAAAGATTAATGGAGATTAAAGCTCCAGAAGTTATCTTAAGAAACGAAAAACGTATGCTACAAGAATCTGTAGATTCATTATTTGATAACACTCGTAAAGCTTCTGCTGTTAAAACAGAATCTAACAGACCATTAAAATCATTATCTGATTCCTTAAAAGGTAAGCAAGGACGTTTCCGTCAAAACTTACTTGGAAAACGTGTGGATTATTCTGCTCGTTCGGTAATTGTTGTTGGTCCAGAGTTGAAATTATATGAGTGCGGATTGCCAAAAGATATGGCATCTGAGTTATACAAACCTTTCGTTATCCGTAAATTGATTGAAAGAGGTATTGTAAAAACAGTAAAATCTGCTAAGAAAATCATAGACAAAAAAGAGCCGGTAGTTTGGGATATCTTAGAAAATGTAATTAAAGGACACCCAGTATTACTGAATCGTGCTCCTACTTTGCACAGACTTGGTATTCAAGCTTTCCAGCCAAAATTAATTGAAGGAAAAGCGATCCAGTTACACCCATTAGTATGTACGGCATTCAACGCCGATTTCGATGGTGACCAGATGGCGGTTCACTTACCATTAGGACCAGAGGCTATTTTAGAGGCTCAATTATTAATGTTGGCTTCTCACAATATCTTAAACCCTGCAAATGGTGCACCAATTACTGTACCTTCTCAGGATATGGTCTTGGGTCTATATTATATGACCAAAGAGCGTATTTCGACAGAAGATCACATTATTTTAGGTCAGGATTTGACTTTCTACTCTGCTGAAGAAGTAAACATTGCATTAAACGAAGGAAGATTAGAATTGAATGCTCGTGTGAAAATTAGAGCAAAAGATTTTAATGACGCTGGAGAATTAGTGTACAAAATTATTCAAACAACTGCAGGACGTGTATTATTTAATGAAGTAGTACCTGAAGCAGCTGGATATATCAATGATGTATTGACTAAGAAAAACCTTAGAGATATTATCGGACACATTTTAAGTGTGACTGATGTACCTACAACGGCAGCTTTCTTGGACAATATGAAAGATATGGGTTATAAATTCGCATTTAGAGGAGGTTTATCGTTCTCTTTAGGTGATATTAGAATCCCAGAACAAAAAACGAAGTTAATTGCAGATGCCAGAGAGCAGGTTGAAGGTATCTCAACTAACTATAACATGGGTCTTATCACAAATAACGAGCGTTACAACCAAGTTATTGACGTATGGACTTCTGCGAATGCTCAGTTAACAGAATTAGCAATGAAAAATATTAGAGAAGACCAACAAGGTTTCAACTCTGTATATATGATGCTTGATTCTGGAGCGAGGGGTTCTAAGGAGCAGATTCGTCAGTTAACAGGTATGCGTGGTTTGATGGCTAAGCCTAAAAAATCTACTGCCGGTGGTGGTGAGATTATTGAGAACCCGATTCTTTCTAACTTTAAGGAAGGTCTTTCAATCCTTGAGTACTTTATTTCTACTCACGGTGCTCGTAAAGGTCTTGCGGATACGGCTCTTAAAACGGCCGATGCTGGTTACTTAACAAGAAGGCTTCATGACGTTTCTCAAGATGTTATTGTTAACATCGAAGATTGTGGAACTCTTAGAGGTGTTGAAGTATCTGCATTGAAGAAAAATGAGGAAATCGTTGAATCATTAGGAGAGAGAATTTTAGGACGTGTTGCATTACAAGACGTTATTAATCCTCTTACAAACGAAGTAATGGTTAAATCTGGAGAGCAAATCACGGAATCAATCATGAGAACAATAGAAGCTTCTCCAGTTGAAAAAGTAGAGGTTAGATCTCCATTAACTTGTGAAGCGACAAAAGGTATTTGTGCTAAATGTTACGGTAGAAACTTAGCTACCGGTAAGATGACACAAAGAGGTGAAGCTGTTGGGGTAATTGCAGCCCAGTCTATTGGTGAGCCAGGTACTCAGTTGACACTACGTACGTTCCACGTTGGAGGGGTTGCTGGAGGTATTTCTGAAGAATCTAGTATTGTTACAAGATTCGCAGGTAGACTTGAAATTGAAGATTTAAAAACAGTAAAAGGAGAAGACAGCGAAGGAAACTCTGTTGATATCGTAGTTTCACGTTCAACGGAGTTGAAATTGGTTGATGAGAAAACCGGAATTGTTTTAAATACGCATAACATTCCTTACGGATCTAGTATTTTTGTTAATGATGGAGATACTGTTGCAAAAGGAACTGTAATCTGTAAATGGGATCCATATAATGGTGTAATTGTTTCTGAATTTACTGGTAAGATTGCTTACGAGGACTTAGAACAAGGACAAACATTCATGGTTGAAATTGATGAGCAGACTGGTTTCCAGGAAAAAGTAATTTCTGAGGCCAGAAATAAAAAATTAATCCCAACTTTATTGGTTTACGGTAAAGAAGGTGAATTGATTCGTTCGTACAACTTGCCAGTAGGTGCACACTTAATGGTTGAGAATGGCGAGAAAATTAAGGCTGGTAAAGTCTTGGTTAAAATTCCACGTCGTTCTTCTAAATCTGGTGATATCACAGGAGGTTTACCAAGAATTACAGAGTTATTAGAAGCGCGTAATCCTTCGAATCCAGCTGTAGTTTCTGAGATCGATGGTGTTGTTTCTTTTGGAAAAATCAAAAGAGGTAACCGTGAGATTGTTATCGAATCTAAATTTGGAGACATTAGAAAATATCTTGTAAAATTATCAAGTCAAATCCTTGTTCAGGAAAATGACTTTGTAAGAGCGGGTGTTCCATTGTCTGATGGTGCTATTACTCCGGATGATATCTTAAGAATTCAAGGACCTGCTGCTGTTCAACAGTACTTGGTAAATGAAATTCAGGAAGTGTACCGTTTGCAAGGGGTAAAAATTAATGATAAGCACTTTGAGGTAGTTATTCGTCAGATGATGCGTAAAGTAAGAGTTCAGGATCCGGGAGATACTTTATTCTTAGAAGATCAATTGATTCATACTAAAGATTTTATCGTCCAAAATGATAAGTTATATGGTATGAAAGTGGTTGAAGATGCCGGAGATTCTTCTGTATTGAAACCAGGTCAGATTATTACACCTCGTGAATTGCGTGATGAAAATTCATTATTGAAACGAAATGATAGAAATCTTGTAGTAGCAAGAGACGTAATTACAGCAACTGCAACGCCAGTTCTTCAGGGTATTACAAGAGCTTCATTACAAACTAAATCATTTATTTCTGCGGCTTCATTCCAGGAGACAACGAAAGTACTTAACGAAGCTGCAGTAGCTGGTAAAGTAGATGACTTAGAAGGATTAAAAGAAAATGTAATTGTTGGTCACAGAATTCCTGCGGGAACTGGTATGAGAGAATACGATAATACAATCGTAGGTTCTAAGGATGATTACAATGAAATGATGGCAAATAAAGAAGAATATATTTATTAATTCTTATCAATTCCCTCTTTTTCGGAAGAGGGAAATTGAAAAAATATTAAAATTATGAGTAATCCGAAACAACAAGAACAAATCAACATTGAGTTAGATGAAACCATTGCAGAAGGGATTTATTCTAATCTTGCTATTATCAATCACTCATCATCTGAATTTGTTTTAGATTTTGTAAATATTATGCCGGGTACTCCTAAAGCAAAAGTAAAGTCAAGAATTGTACTG
The DNA here is from genome assembly GCF_029625295.1 of Flavobacterium gyeonganense. Taxonomy (NCBI): domain Bacteria; kingdom Pseudomonadati; phylum Bacteroidota; class Flavobacteriia; order Flavobacteriales; family Flavobacteriaceae; genus Flavobacterium; species Flavobacterium gyeonganense. The sequence goes on from NZ_CP121112.1 coordinate 3,222,414, forward strand.
ACTCCACAGCATGCTAAAAGATTATTAAGAGCTATTGGTGAAAATATTCATCGATTTGAAGCAGCCCATGGTGAAATCAAAGAAACTGAACAAGCGCCAATTCCGCTTAATTTTGGTCCGGCAGGACAAGCATAAATTTCAAAAGCTCCAGAAATGGAGCTTTTTTTATAAAGTGATTTGTGCAAAAGTGTATTTTGTCTGATTTAATTTACTTTCAACGAATATGTTTTAATACATTGCTTTTTAATTCTAATTTTGACTTAACATAAAATAAAGAAAATTAATTTTTCCAATAAAAAGTTAATTTAATCCTATTAAAAAAGCGCCAACTTTCAAAGTTGGCGCTTTTTGATTATATAAGACGATCACATATTTATTCAAACTCAGATGTAAAAAATAATTTTACATTTGGATATTTGCTTTGAGTCATTTGAATAGTAAAGTCAGAATCGGCTAAAAATACCAATTGACCATATTTGTCATGAGCCAGAAATTTTTGTTTGATTCTTTTAAATTCTTTGAATTCTTCACTTTTTGGGTCATTCGGTTTTACCCAACATGCTTTGTGAACAGGGAAATTTTCATAGGTACATTTTGCACCGTATTCATGTTCTAAACGGTATTGAATAACTTCATATTGTAGTGCGCCAACAGTACCGATAATCTTACGATTATTCATTTCTAATGTAAACAACTGGGCTACACCTTCATCCATCAATTGATCAATTCCTTTATCCAATTGTTTTGCTTTCATCGGATCAGCATTGTTGATGTATCTAAAGTGTTCTGGAGAAAAGCTTGGAATTCCTTTGAAACTCATTAATTCTCCTTCAGTCAAAGTGTCACCAATTTTGAAATTTCCTGTATCATGAAGTCCAACAATATCTCCCGGATATGAAATATCTACGATTTCTTTTTTCTCTGCAAAAAAAGCATTTGGGCTGGAAAATTTCAGGTTTTTCTTCTGACGAACATGGTAATAGGGTTTGTTTCTTTCAAATGTTCCGGAAACAATTTTAATAAAAGCTAATCGGTCACGATGTTTTGGATCCATATTAGCATGGATTTTGAAAACAAAACCAGACATTTTTTCTTCTGCAGGATCAACTAAACGGGTTTCAGAATCCTTTGGTCTTGGTGATGGTGCGATTGTAACGAAACAATCCAACAACTCGCGAACTCCAAAATTGTTTAACGCAGAACCAAAAAATACAGGCTGAATTTTTCCGTCTAAATAATCCTGACGTTCAAATTTAGGGTATACTTCATCAATTAATTCTAATTCTTCACGAAGTTTATCAGCTGCTTTTTGTCCTACGATCTTATCTAATTCCGGATTGTTCTGAACATCAGAAAAAGCAATTGTTTCTTCAATGTTTTTACGGCTGTCCCCACTAAAAAGATTGATGTTTTCTTCCCATAAATTGTAAATTCCCTGAAAATCATACCCCATTCCGATAGGGAAACTTAAAGGTGTAACTTTTAATCCTAACTTTTGTTCTACTTCATCCATTAGATCAAAAGCATCTTTACCTTCACGGTCTAACTTGTTTATGAAAACAATCATCGGAATGTTACGCATTCTACAAACTGCAACTAATTTTTCAGTTTGTTCTTCGACCCCTTTGGCAACATCAATAACTACAATTACACTGTCGACAGCTGTTAAAGTTCTAAAAGTATCTTCAGCAAAATCCTTGTGTCCGGGTGTATCAAGAATATTGATTTTTTTATCTTTATAATTAAAGGCAAGTACCGATGTCGAAACAGAAATACCTCTTTGGCGCTCTATTTCCATGAAATCACTCGTTGCTCCTTTTTTTATTTTGTTGTTTTTTACGGCGCCTGCTTCCTGAATTGCACCTCCAAAAAGTAATAATTTTTCTGTTAGCGTTGTTTTACCGGCATCTGGATGCGATATAATTCCAAAAGTTCTTCTGCGTTGTATTTCTTTTAAAAAGCTCATATTTTGTATAAATAGGTTTGCAAAAGTACTATTAATTACTACGATTTAAAAATAAATACGATTCTGTTTTGGTATACATAATTTCGTTTTTCTTCATTATTTATATTAATGAAAATTAGTGAGATGTATTTAACTATTTGTATTGGGTATAATTTTTTGTTAATAGTATAGCAGATAGTTGGATTATGTAATTGAATTGTTATTTTTGTTCGTTATAAGTTGTGAAAACAGGATACAGTTTTTCTATTTCTATAATTTGAAAATATTTGTATAATTAATTTTCAGTTTTAAAGAAAAAAACTAAAGCCGACCTTACATTCAAATTAAATTTAAAATAATGTTATTAAAAAAATTACAGCTAAAAACTATTGATTACAGGTTAATACTGACAATATGTTTTTTACTTTTTTTCAGCTCGATTATTTCTGCTCAGGAAGTTATTAAGGATGTTGTAGCTGAGAAACCGGCTGATAAAGCTTCAATCAATAAACAAAAGGTGGATGGTATTATTGCCACGGTTGGGGATTATATTGTTTTAGACTCAGATATTGATAAAGGGTATCTTGAAATTACTTCTCAGGGCGGTTCGGTAAAGGATATTACCAGATGTCAGATGTTAGGGAAGCTTTTGGAAGATAAATTGTATGCACATCAGGCAATTCAGGACAGTATTATTGTTAGTGATGCCGAAGTAAAAAGCATGATGGATGAAAGGCTTACTTACATGATGAGACAGACTGGTGGGGATATAAATAAAATTGTAGAATTTTACAAAAAGAGTTCGGTTGAGGAATTTAAAACATATTTTGCAGATATATTAAAAGAGCAAAAACTATCTTCTGAAATGCAGAAAAAGATTGTTGATGCAGTTGAAATAACGCCAGAAGAGGTTCGTAATTTCTTTAAAAAGATACCAAAAGATGAATTGCCTACTTTTGGAGCTGAAATGGAAGTAGCCCAAATAGTGGTAGAACCTAAAGTTTCAAAAGAAGACAAACAAAAAGTGATTGACAGATTGAATTCTATTCGAAAAGATGTTTTAGAAGGTTCAAGTTTTGCCACAAAAGCAGTTTTGTATTCTCAGGATCCAGGGTCTTCACCTAATGGAGGTTATTATAAAATGACCAGAAAAACTCCTTTTGTGAAAGAATTTAAAGATGTTGCTTTTAGCCTTGGAGAAGGCGAGATTTCAGAACCTTTTGAAACACAATATGGATACCATATTATAATGGTTGATAAAATAAAAGGGCAAGAAGTAGAATTGCGTCATATTTTAATTTCGCCAACAGTTTCAGAAACAGCTTTAAAAGAAGCAAAAGAAAGAATTACAAACATCAGAAATAAGATTGTAAATAAAGAAATTTCTTTTGCAGATGCTGCCAGAAATGATTCTGATCAAAAAGAAACAAGAGCAAATGGGGGTACTTTGGTTAATCCGAATACTCAGGATACACGTTTTGAACTGACTAAAATGGATGCAGCTTTATACAGTCAGGTTTCAAATTTAAAAGATGATGAAGTTTCTCAGCCAATTTTGGATACAGATGATAAAGGGAAAAAAACATATAAATTGATTACTGTAACAAATAGAATCGATGAGCATGTAGCAGATTATGCAAAAGATTATACTAAAATCAAAGAGTTAGCATTAAAAGAAAAACAAATCAATGCCATTGCAAAATGGTTTGATACAAAAATCAAAGACACCTATATTAAGATTATTGGCGAATACAGAGATTGTACCTTTACTAATAATTGGTTGAAAAAATAATTTTTATTAAATAAAGAAAAGAGTTAGTTTTATGAATTCATAGAGCTAACTCTTTTTAATTTAAAATATATTCATAAATGTCTGACGTAGCAGCAATTCATAATTTAGTTCAAAAAAGAAACGAATTAAAAACCGAGATAGCAAAAATCATTGTAGGGCAGGATGCCGTTGTAGATCAAATTTTACTTTGCATATTTTCAGGAGGACACGCACTTTTAATTGGGGTTCCCGGTTTGGCGAAAACCTTAATGATTAATACTTTGTCTCAGGCTTTGGGGCTGGATTTTAAAAGAATTCAGTTTACACCGGATTTAATGCCTTCGGATATTTTAGGAAGTGAAATTCTGGATGAAAACCGACAGTTTAAGTTTATCAAAGGACCGATTTTTTCCAACATCATTCTAGCTGATGAGATCAACAGAACTCCTCCAAAAACTCAGGCTGCATTATTAGAAGCGATGCAGGAACGCTCTGTAACAATTGCTGGGCAAAACTATAAATTAGATTTACCTTATTTTGTATTGGCTACACAAAACCCAATTGAGCAGGAAGGAACATATCCTTTGCCGGAAGCTCAGTTAGACCGTTTTATGTTTGCTATAAAATTAGAATATCCAACATTCGAAGAAGAAGTTCAGGTTGTTAAACAAACTACTTCAGATGTGAAAACTAAAATAAATCCGTTGTTTACAGCTCAGGAGATAATAGACTTCCAGCATTTGATCCGTAGAATTCCAGTAGCAGATAATGTTATTGAATATGCAGTGACACTTGTTAGTAAAACACGTCCTGATAATAGCCTGACTAATGATTTTGTTAGAAATTATCTGGATTGGGGAGCGGGTCCAAGAGCTTCTCAAAATTTAATTTTAGCGGCCAAAGCACATGCAGCTTTCAATGGTAAGTTTTCTCCTGATATCGAAGATGTCAAAGCAGTTGCAACCGGAATTTTGCGTCACAGAATTATCAAAAATTATAAAGCAGATGCTGAAGGAATAACAGAAGAAGTAATTATTCAGAAGTTGATGTAAATAAGATTTAGATTATATTATTAGCCAGACTGATCAAATCAGTTTGGCTTTTTTGTATATGAAAATTTTGGATTTTATATAAGTATTTTTACTTATTTACGGGAGTGTGTGCTAAAACTATAACGTTATAAATACTTATTTACAAGATTTCTTCTTTAAAAAAGAGGTAAAATCCGACTTTCTTTATAACATTAAATTTTTACTTTGTTAAAGAAAAGTTTTTAAATTATTGATAATTTATTTTTTGAACCTAAAAATGATTATTTGTTATTTTTCAAGGTTGATAATTGTTTTTTTGCAATAATAATTTTTAAAAAAGCGCCATACATTATATTTTTTTTAATTCTCAGCTTTAATTCATAAATTTGCGTGCAAAAAAATAAAAATACCTATTTATAAAGACTTCTATTATGAATATTTACAAGGATTACATTCAAGAGATTGAAGAAAGAAAAGCCCAGGGTCTTCATCCGAAACCTATTGATGGTGCTGAATTACTAAGCGAAATCATTGCGCAGATTAAAGATTTAAATAATGAACACAGAGAGGACTCTCTTAAGTTTTTTATTTACAACACTTTGCCTGGAACCACTAGTGCAGCAGGTGAGAAAGCTAAGTTTTTAAAAGAAATCATTCTTGGTGAATCTGAAGTAAAAGAAATTACACCTGCTTTTGCCTTCGAATTATTGTCACATATGAAAGGGGGACCTTCTATTGAAGTACTTCTTGATTTAGCTTTGGGCAATGATATTGCAATCGCTAATCAAGCGGCTGAAGTTTTAAAAACTCAAGTTTATTTATATGATGCTGATACAGCTCGCTTAGCAGAAGCTTACAGCGCTGGTAACACAGTTGCAAAGGAAATTTTAGAAAGCTACGCAAAAGCTGAATTTTTTACAAAATTACCAGAAGTTGCTGAAGAAATTAAAGTGGTTACTTACATCGCTGCAGAAGGTGATATTTCTACTGATTTATTATCTCCAGGTAATCAGGCACACTCTCGTTCTGACCGTGAATTACATGGAAAATGTATGATTACTCCTGAAGCTCAGGCAGAAATTAAAGCATTGCAAGCACAGTATCCAGATGCTTCTGTTATGTTAATCGCTGAAAAAGGAACAATGGGAGTTGGATCTTCTCGTATGTCAGGTGTGAACAACGTGGCATTATGGACAGGTAAACAAGCATCTCCATACATTCCTTTCGTGAACATTGCTCCAATCGTAGCAGGTACTAACGGAATTTCACCTATCTTCTTAACGACAGTAGACGTTACAGGTGGTATCGGTATCGACTTGCAAAACTGGGTAAAGAAAACAGATGCTGAAGGAAACGTAGTACGTAACGAAGCAGGTGATCCTGTTTTAGAAGAAGTTTATTCTGTAGCTACAGGAACTGTATTGACAATCAATACAAAAACTAAGAAATTATACAATGGTGAGAAAGAATTAAAAGATATTTCTAAATCTTTCACTCCTCAAAAATTAGAATTTATCAAAGCGGGTGGATCTTATGCTATCGTTTTTGGTAAAAAAATCCAAACATTTGCTGCACAAACTTTAGGTATTACTGCTCCAACAGTATTTGCACCAGCTAAAGAAGTTTCTATAGAAGGTCAGGGATTAACTGCTGTTGAAAAAATCTTCAACAAAAATGCAGTTGGTGTAACTCCTGGTAAAACATTACATGCAGGATCAGACGTACGTGTGAAAGTTAACATCGTAGGTTCCCAAGATACTACAGGTTTAATGACTGCTCAGGAATTAGAGTCTATGGCGGCTACAGTTATTTCTCCAATTGTTGATGGTGCTTACCAATCAGGTTGTCACACAGCTTCAGTTTGGGACAAAAAAGCGCAAGCTAATATTCCTAAATTAATGAAGTTCATGAATGATTTCGGTGTTATTACAGCGAGAGATCCTAAAGGTGAATATCATTCAATGACAGACGTTATTCATAAAGTGTTAAATGATATTACAATTGATGAGTGGGCAATTATCATCGGTGGGGATTCACATACACGTATGTCTAAAGGGGTTGCTTTCGGTGCCGATTCAGGAACTGTAGCTTTAGCTTTAGCAACAGGTGAAGCTTCTATGCCAATTCCAGAGTCTGTAAAAGTTACTTTTAAAGGTGAGATGAAACAGCACATGGATTTTCGTGATGTAGTTCATGCGACGCAATCTCAAATGTTGAAGCAATTTGATGGTGAGAACGTTTTCCAGGGTAGAATTATTGAGGTTCATATCGGAACTTTATTAGCTGACCAGGCGTTTACATTTACAGACTGGACAGCTGAAATGAAAGCGAAAGCTTCTATCTGTATTTCTCAGGACGAAACATTAATTCAATCGTTAGAAATTGCTAAGTCTCGTATCCAAATCATGATTGATAAAGGTATGGACAACAAAAACCAAGTTTTAAAAGGTTTAATTGATAAAGCAAACAAACGTATCGAGGAAATTAAAACAGGTGCTAAACCAGCTTTAACTCCGGACGATAATGCAAAATACTATGCTGAAGTTGTTATCGATTTAGATTTAATCGAAGAACCAATGATTGCTGACCCAGACGTTAACAATGTTGATGTTTCTAAACGTTATACACACGATACAATTCGCGAATTATCTTTCTATGGAACAGATAAAAAAGTAGATTTAGGTTTCGTAGGTTCTTGTATGGTTCATAAAGACGATTTAAAAATTGTTTCTCAAATGTTACGTAATGTTGAAAAACAAAATGGGGAGGTTAAATTCAACGCACCTTTAGTAGTTGCAGCTCCTACGTATAACATCATCGACGAGTTAAAAGCTGAAGGTGATTGGGAAATGTTACAAAAATATTCAGGTTTCGAATTCTCAGATGCCTTACCTAAATCTACAGCACGTACAGAATACGAAAACATTATGTATTTAGAGCGCCCTGGTTGTAACTTATGTATGGGTAACCAGGAAAAAGCTGAAAAAGGAGATACTGTATTAGCTACTTCAACTCGTTTGTTCCAGGGACGTGTAGTAGAGGATAGAGAGGGTAAAAAAGGAGAATCTTTATTAGCCTCAACACCAGTAGTTGTACTTTCTGCAATTTTAGGAAGAATGCCATCTATCGGAGAGTATAAAGCTGCAGTTGAAGGTATCAACTTAACAAAATTCAAACCAATCTCTACTAAATTATAATAGTAGCAACTTCATAATTCTAAACGAGGCAATCTAGTAATAGATTGCCTCGTTTTTATTTATATTTTAGGTCCGGGTTTGGGTGTAATATTCATTCGTTCTTCGCTGCGGGTTAAATGCTTCTTGTCACTGCTGGATTACCGTTGGATGATTTGCTAAATCAAATTTTTAAAGTTGGAGGTGGCAATTACAATAGGTTATTGTAAAAGCTAAATAATTATATAGATTGATTTTCAATTTACTACCTTTCAAGAAAAATAGAATAGTTTTAAATAATAGTATTAACAATTATTTTAGCATAAACCGTAATAAAATCCTTAAATTTAAGCTGATTTACACTAACATAATTAATATATAACTATGGCTTTTGATATTGAAATGATTAAAAAAGTGTATGACAACATGCCTGCCCGTGTTGATGCAGCACGTCAGATTGTTGGTCGTCCACTTACTTTAACAGAGAAAATTTTGTATAACCACCTTTGGGATGGAAATCCAACCAAAGCGTTTGGAAAAGGAGTTGATTATGTTGACTTCGCACCGGATCGAGTAGCCTGTCAGGATGCAACGGCACAAATGGCCTTATTGCAGTTTATGCATGCTGGTAAATCAAAAGTTGCAGTTCCTACAACGGTCCACTGTGATCATCTGATTCAGGCAAAAGTAGATGCTGCTACCGATTTGGCCAGAGCAAAAACACAAAGTAATGAAGTTTTCGATTTCCTATCGTCAGTTTCTAATAAATACGGAATTGGTTTCTGGAAGCCGGGAGCCGGAATTATTCATCAGGTTGTACTTGAAAATTATGCTTTCCCGGGCGGAATGATGATTGGTACCGATTCTCATACTGTAAATGCAGGAGGTTTAGGAATGGTAGCGATTGGTGTCGGCGGTGCTGATGCTGTAGATGTTATGTCTGGAATGGCGTGGGAATTGAAATTTCCTAAATTAATCGGAGTTAAACTAACCGGTAAGTTATCAGGCTGGACAGCTCCGAAAGATGTGATTCTTAAAGTTGCCGGTATTCTGACTGTAAAAGGAGGAACAGGTGCTATCGTAGAATATTTTGGCGAAGGTGCAACAGCTATGTCTTGCACCGGTAAAGGTACCATTTGTAACATGGGAGCTGAAATTGGAGCTACAACTTCAACTTTTGGTTACGATGATTCTATGAGCCGTTATCTGCGTTCTACAAACAGAGCAGATGTTGCTGATGCTGCAGATAAAATAGCTTCTTACTTAACAGGGGATCCAGAAGTTTACGCTGATCCTGAAAAATATTTTGATCAGGTTATCGAAATCAATTTGTCAGAATTAGAGCCGCATTTAAACGGACCTTTTACTCCGGATTTAGCTACTCCAATTTCTAAGATGAAAGAAGAGGCCATCAAGAATAATTGGCCGTTGCAAATACAGGTTGGTTTAATAGGTTCGTGTACCAACTCATCCTACGAAGATATTTCCCGTGCAGCTTCTTTAGCCAGACAGGTTGCTGAGAAAAACTTAAAAACAAAAGCAGAATTTACAATCACTCCGGGGTCTGAAGTCGTTCGTTCTACAATCGAAAGAGACGGATTTATTGATACTTTTCATAAAATTGGAGCAACAGTTTTTGCCAACGCTTGTGGACCATGTATCGGTATGTGGGACAGGGAAGGAGCGGAGAAAGAAGAAAGAAATACAATCGTTCACTCTTTTAACCGTAACTTCTCCAAACGTGCAGACGGTAATCCTAATACTTTGGCTTTCGTAGGTTCTCCTGAATTGGTGACAGCTTTGGCTATTGCAGGTGATTTAGGATTCAATCCATTAACTGATAAATTAATCAACGAAGAAGGTGAAGAAGTAATGCTTGATGAACCAACTGGAGACGAATTGCCGGAAAAAGGTTTCTATGCTGAAGATCCTGGATTTCAGGCTCCGGCAGAGGATGGTTCAGGTGTTCAGGTTGTAGTAAGTCCTACTTCAGAGCGTTTGCAGTTATTAGCGCCTTTTGAGGCTTGGGATGGTAAAAACATCACTGGTGCTAAATTGTTGATTAAAGCATTCGGAAAATGTACAACAGACCACATTTCTATGGCCGGACCATGGCTGCGTTTCCGTGGACACTTAGATAATATCTCAAACAACATGCTGATTGGTGCTGTAAATGCATTCAATCAAAAAACAAACTCGGTTAAGAATCAATTGACAGGACAATATGATGCCGTTCCTGCAGTAGCACGTGCCTACAAAGCGGCAGGAGTTCCGTCTATTGTTGTGGGAGATCACAATTATGGAGAAGGTTCTTCTCGTGAGCACGCTGCTATGGAACCACGTTTCTTAGGCGTTAAAGCCGTATTAGTAAAATCTTTCGCCCGTATCCACGAAACCAATCTTAAGAAACAGGGTCTTTTAGGATTGACTTTCGCTAACGAAGCAGATTATGATAAAATTCAGGAAAACGATACAATCAATTTTACTGATTTAACGGAATTTGCTCCGGGTAAACCATTAACATTAGAATTTGTTCATGCAGATGGTTCAAAAGATATTATTCTGGCAAACCATACTTACAATGATGGTCAGATTGGGTGGTTTGTTGCAGGTTCTGCATTAAACTTAATTGCTGCCGGAAAAGCATAATTTCAAAACTCTATTATAGAAAAGCGCTCTGTGAAAACAGGGCGTTTTTTATTTGTAGCTATTCCGCCTGTACGTTTTATCTTTTGTCCCGATAGTTATCGGGACAAAAAGATGCCACTTTCATCCGGGCTAGAAATCCCGTTTTTAGGACGATTTTATTTTAAATTTTATGATTTCCTCAAATGATTTATAACTCACACAAAAACTTTGAATTAGCTTCAAAAACATTTTCAGGTTTCTAATGTGATATAAATTTGTTGTTAAAAAAAGTGTATTTTTTACTTTAAAAAGTTAAATTCGCATTTTTGGTAATAAAACTTTCTTTTTTGAGTTTAAAATTAAGAAGGGATAGTAGTATAGAAAATTAAAATTCCCCAAATAATGATTTTCAGATTTGTCTTTATATTTTTGCTTTTTTCAGTAAGTGCTTTTTCTCAGGATAATTACATCAGGCATACCATTTCAAAAGGTGATAACCTTTATAATATTGCTAAGAAATACGGAGTAAAGCCAAAAGATATCGCAAACGCTAATCCAGATGCACCAAAAATTTTAAAATTAAATTCGGTTTTATTAATTCCGAATAGTGGTCACTCTGAAGTAATAAAATCTAATGAATCTATCGTACAAGAAACTCCCGGTACTCATGAGGTTTTGGCAAAAGAGACACTTTGGGGAATATCAAAAAAATATAAAGTTTCAGTTGAAGATCTGAAAAAAGCCAATCCTTCATTAGAAACGGAAGGGCTTAAAATAGGAAAACAGATTGTCATTCCTTCCAACGGGAATTCAGTAGTGCAGCAGCCGATTGAAAGTGCTCCATCAGAATTGGTTGAAGTTTCAAGGGAAGTTATGCCAAAAGAAACAAAATACGCAATTGCGAGAGAATTCGGAATCACCGTAGCTGAATTAGAAAGGCAAAACCCTGAAATCAAGAATAAACTACCTATTGGCTATCAGCTAAAAATTCTTGCTTCCAAAGAAAAAGCAAATAACCTGCAGCCTTCAAAAGTTAGTCAGGAAACAACAAGCACAGTAAATTCTTCAGTTGTTGCAACAAATGATACATCTGTTAAGAAAGATTCCTCTACAGTAATAAAAGTTAGTAATCACCCAGAGTTAGTTGATCAGCTGATTATAAATGCTACTGAAAACATTGGTACCCGTTATCGTTCAGGAGGCACTACAAAAGCAGGTTTTGATTGCTCAGGACTAATGTATTGTACTTTTGGTAATTTTGATATTAAGCTGCCAAGAAGCTCTATAGAACAATCCAGAATTGGTATAAAAGTCAATCCATATGAAGCCCGAAAAGGTGATTTAATTTTCTTTAAAACTAATGGGAGGCGTCAAATTAATCACGTTGGAATGGTTGTAGAAGTTGTTGATGAAGAAATTAGATTCGTTCATTCCTCAACTCATGGAGGGGTTATTATTTCTTCTACCAAAGAGCCTTATTACGAAAGATCTTTTTCTCAGGTAAATCGTGTTTTGGAATAAGTTTTTTCAATTTTTATAATTTTCGAAACAGATTATAAAATGAAAATACAATAAGGCGCATCTAATTTTTTTACCCTTCCCTAAACTGGTTTTCGTCAAAATTTAAACCTCAAATTATCATTACTTAAAAAATAAATATAAGGGAATTGCTTTTGTTAGTAATGTTTAGTTCTTTTTATTCTCTTGTGAATTTAAATGTAATCTGTCCTTTGTTTTTTACCTTAACAATCTAATTGTCTTATTAAAAGGTTTCTAAAAAAAGTATATCTTTAACCAACCAAAAACCAAAAAAATGCAGGAAAACAACCAGGAAAATTTTAAGAGAGAACTCGGATTACTAGACGGAACCATGCTTGTGGTAGGTTCTATGATTGGATCCGGGATATTTATTGTGAGTGCCGATATTGCCAGACAAGTGGGCTCAGCAGCATGGCTGACATTGATTTGGCTCATTTCAGGATTAATTACCATTATTGCCGCTGTAAGCTATGGTGAGTTGAGTGCCATGTTTCCAAAAGCTGGAGGACAATATGTATATCTGAAAGAAGCATATAACAAATTGATAGCCTTTTTGTACGGCTGGAGCTTTTTTGCGGTTATCCAAACGGGAACAATTGCTGCCGTTGGTGTCGCTTTCTCTAAATTTGCAGCCTATCTTTATGAGCCGCTCAGTGACGAGAATATTTTATTTGAGTTAGGGAATTTTAAGCTGAATGCAGCACAGATTGTATCGATAGTTACCATTGTTTTATTAACTTTTATAAATAGCCGTGGTGTAAAAAACGGAAAGATTCTTCAGACCGTGCTTACTATTATTAAAATATTATCATTACTCGGTTTGATCGTTTTTGGATTAACGCTTGCTGCAAAAGCTTCTGTTTGGGATGCAAATTGGACTGATGCCTGGACACCTCATTCTTATGATGCAGATAACGCTTCCTGGATTCCAATTAGTGGAAAAGCTTTAATAACTGGTATTTCAGCAGCCATGGTAGGATCATTGTTTTCGAGCGATGCGTGGGTTGGTGTAACTTTTATCGCAGGAGAAATAAAAAATCCAAAACGTAACGTAGGTTTGAGTTTATTTTTAGGAACATTTATCGTTACGATTATTTATGTGTTGACTAACCTGATGTATCTGGCTGTAATTCCGATGAACGAAATTGCAACAGCAAAATCAGACAGGGTAGCGGTAGTGGCTTCTCAGTATATTTTTGGTGATATCGGAACTTTAGTCATTGCCATCATGATTATGATTTCGACTTTTGCCTGTAATAACGGATTGATTATGGCGGGTGCCCGAGTATATTATACAATGGCAAAAGACGGTTTATTCTTTAAAAAAGCAGCATTGCTTAATGAATTTAGTGTTCCGTCATGGGCGCTTTGGGCTCAATGTGTATGGGCTTCAATTTTGTGTCTTACAGGAAAATATGGAGATTTGTTAGATTTTGTCATTATCATTGTTTTAATATTTTACATTTTAACAATTTACGGAATTTTCATATTACGGAAAAAAATGCCAAATGCGGAAAGACCTTATAAGGCTTTTGGTTATCCATTTTTACCATTTTTGTACATTATTGTAGCGTCTGCGATAAGTGTTTCTTTATTGTTTACAAAATTCTCAACCTGTGGATGGGGAATTTTGATTATGCTGATTGGTATTCCGGTTTATTATTTGACAAAACCAAAAGAATAAAACTAAAATTTAAAACGTCTTACGATTAAAAGTAAGGCGTTTTTTATGCTTTAAAAAAATTAAACCTTTAGCGTAAACCAAAAGGTGCTTCCTAATCCCAAATTACTCTCAACACCAACACTTCCATTCTGCGCTTCAATAAATTCTTTGCTAATCGCTAGACCCAATCCAGTTCCGGATTTTGGGCTCCCCGGAATCTGAAAATATTTATCGAAAACTTTGTCTTTGTATCTAGTATCAATTCCTTTTCCGGTATCAATTACCTGAAAAACGATTTGATTGTTTTCTTCTTTTAATTTAATGAGAATCGTACTTTTTTCAGATGAATACCGAATTGCATTTGATAAATAATTAATCAAAACCCAGCCTGTTTTTTCGCTGTCGGCTTTAACATCTTTTAGGTTTTTATCAGCATCAATAATTAATTGAATCTGTTTTTGATCTGCCTGAATTTTTACGGCTTCAACAGCATAATTTACAATTTTGTACGGGTTACTTTTCTCAATATTCAGCTGAATATTCCCCGTTTCAAGTTGTGACAAGTTGAGTAATTCACCTGTAATTTTCAGTAATCGCTGACTATCATCTTTAATACTCTCAACTAATTGTTTCTGGTCATCGTTCATATCGCCAGTTTTGGTGTTTTCAAGCAATTGAAGACTTAGTTTTATAGAGGCAATTGGTGTTTTTAATTCGTGCGAAACCGTGGCGATAAAATTAGTTTTAGCAAAGTCCAATTCTTTAAAAAGTGTAATATTTCGCAGAATAATCACATCGCCAATATTGATTTCTTTTTCTTCGCCAGTTGGCGTTATTGTAATATTGTGAATTTCCTTTTCGAAATAACTTTCTTTTCCGTGAGCAAAAATTTTGAGTGGTTGTTTCTTTGGGGTTTCTGCTTCTTTCAGAATTAATGAACGAATTAAATCATTCGAAACCGCCAATTCAGATGCAGTTTTCCCGATTATATCTTCCGATTTCAAACCAATAATCTTAAGCGCTTCATCATTCGCAAACAAAACAATTCCCATATTATCCAAACCAATAATTGGATCATTCATATTATTGACAAGAGTCTCCAGACGTTTTTTCTCAAAAAGAAGTTTGTACACATTGCTGTCGTGATATTCTTCGAGTTTTTGTGCCATCGTATTAAACGATTTGGCTAAATCACCAAATTCGCTGTGACTCGTAAAATGAACCCGTTCTGAATAATTTTTATTAGCGATTTCTTTAATACTCAACGTTAATTCCTTAATCGGATTTGCAATGTTATTTGGCAGATTGACCAATAAATTAAACGCAATCAAAAAGCACAGAGTTCCCACAATAGCAATGGAGAAATTGGACGTTTCTGCCGTTTTTTTTGCAATGTCACTTTTCTGTTTGATGGCATCCAGATTGAGTTTCATAATCGCAAAAATATCCTGGCGAATCTGCGCCTTTGCAGTTTCATCAGTATTATTTTTAGTTAAAAGAGCAAAACTTTCTTTTAGTTTTTCAGTTGCTTGCTTTTCGCCTGGCTCTGTAATATTTCGGGTTTGCTTTTCAAGATTTTCCTCAAAATTCTGAATTGTTTCTTTAGATCCCAATTTAATTTCGTCCAAAGCAGAAATCATATTTCGCGAATATTCCAGCGTATTGTAATTCGATTTCAGGATATTCTCCGTATCCTGCTTAATTAAAAAAACAGAATATGCACTCACTAACGAGAGAATGATGATCATCAAAAATAATAATCCAACACCCAGATTCAATTTGGTTTTAATTTTCATTTTATAAAACAATTTTTTGAACCATATAAGTTATATAAGGAAATTTAAGCTTTGTTTTTTAACCGCAAAGAGCGCAAAGTTCGCTAGGTTTTTTGCTCGCAAAGTCGCAAGGGTGCTAAGTTTTTTAATTTAATCTTAGCGTACTTTGCGTAAATCTTAGCGCCTTTGCGGTTAAACTTCAACGTTCACTAATTTAAATCAACTTATATAACTTATATGGTTTAATATTTTTTCATGACAAGATTACAAGATCAATGTTTGATAACGACAATTTATTTAGCAGACGCCTGAAAATTGTTGTAGACAAAATTACTTTAAATAAATTCAAATGCGGTTTTCCGATGCAGACAGTTGTGATTTGTTTTTCTTCAACAGTTTTTAAAATCGCATTGGTAATATTTTCGTTTTCTAGTTTAATTACTTCAGCGCCCAATTGCACAGCGAGTTTAAAGTTATTAATTAAATGTCGTTGTTTATCGAGAGCAATTCTCGTAGGGGTTTCCTTCGGAGTTTCGACATACAAAATATACCAGATTCCGTTATAATAACTTGCCAGACGGGCGGCTTTCCGAATCACAATTTTAGCCGTTTTATCGTTACTGCTTATGCACGCTAGTAATTTTTCATGTCGCAGTGCATGCAGGTTTGGAATCTCATTTTCAACTTTTCGAACCACCTGACTTGCGACTTCCTTCAACGCTAATTCACGTAATTGCAGAATTTGTTCTGATTTAAAGAAGTTCGCCAAAGCAGTTTGAATTTTATCAGGCGTATAAATTTTTCCTTCCTTCAAGCGCGCAATTAAATCTTCCGAAGTCAAATCGATATTCACGACTTCATCTGCCAGACGCAAGACATTATCTGGAATTCTTTCTTGAACATCAATTCCTGTAATGCGTTTTACGTCTTCGTTCAGACTTTCAATATGCTGAATATTTACCGCCGAAATTACATTAATTCCGGCTTCTAGAATCTCCAAAACGTCCTGCCAGCGTTTTTCGTTTTTGCTTCCTTCTACATTTGTGTGCGCCAATTCATCTACAATAACCACTTCGGGACGTAAATTTATAATCGCCTGAACATCGAGTTCTTCGAGCTCTTTCCCTTTATAAAAAATGGTCCGCCTCGGAATGAGAGGCAAACCAGTTAATAATTCGTGCGTTTCTTTCCGATTGTGCGTTTCGATATAACCGATTTTTACGTCGATTCCGTTTTTCAATAACGAATGCGCTTCTTGAAGCATACGAAAAGTCTTGCCCACACCGGCGCTCATTCCAATGTAGATTTTAAATTTTCCTTTTCGTGATTTCTGAATTAAATCAAGAAAGTGCTGTGCGTTGTTATTTTCGTTTTCCATATTTTTTGCCAGAAAGGCGCTAAGTCACAAAGTTTTTATTTTTTTTAGCCACGAATTCACCAATTCTTTTAAATAAAAATTCGTGAATTCGTGGCGAATAAATTAGCCCGAAAAAAATCATTTTAATCTGTGGCAAGAAATATTCTCCTAAAAACTAATCGCCAAGGAAGTCGTTAAAAACGTATTCGTATCCGTTGGAAGATTGTCTTTATTGGTGAAGATTTCATCTTTACTTGACAGATTTCTGGCTTCAATTCTAAACATAACATTATCAGAAACTAAGTAATCAAAGTTAGCCGAAAAACCGTAGGTTTTAAATCCGTTTGGTGTTTCTGTTGCGATAATTACACCTTTTTCATCGTTGTAATATTCACCACGCGCCGCAAGCTGAATCTTATTTGTTGGTTTATATTGCAGAATCAAAACGGGCGAAAACCAAGTGTCGTATTTATTACTGTTTTTAGCCGATTGCTGCGAACCAATATCAAAACCAGCTGTAATATTTGTCTTTTCCGTTACTTTAAGTTGTCCGTAAAAGTTGTTGAAATAACGCCATTTTTTGTCAATATCCGGCTGTTCGTTTCCTGCATAAGTGCTCCAATTTAAAGTCACATTATCCGAAGGTTTGTACGTAACCTGTGTTCCAAAAGCTGGTGTTTGATTTCCTTCCACTTTTTCGATGCGTTGCCAGCCGTTCAAATACATTCCAGCCAGATACCATTTTCCAGATTCAGATGTGTAACCAATTTTTACGCCTGCTTCGTAATAAGGTGAATTCTCAGCCAGAATACTTCTTGTCAGCGTTTGACAATCTTTCCCAATGGCACTTTCAAAACCAATATGCGAAGGCATAATTCCAGCATCAATCCATAAATTATGATTTTTTGAAATCTTCACACCGACATTCGCTTCGTAAACATTTTTCAATAGACCTTGCTCGGCAGACATATTATACTCGGCATAAGTCCCCGCCATTAAAGCGAAATTTCCTCGAATATTCTCTTTCGAATAATTCACTTTTGCCATTCCGAGATTAAGATTGACTTCGTTACTTTTATTATAACTGTAAAAAAATCCTGGCCGTGTATGGTTTTCTGGTTTCCCGAAATCATAACTATAATAAGCGTCTGCATATCCTGAAAACGTAAACGGACTTTTAGATTCTTCCTGTGCATGTAAATTGCCAAAACCAAAAGCGATTAAAGCAGTAAGTATTATTTTTTTCATTTTGTGGTATTCTATTATTTATTAAGTAGATTTTTTAGGAGCTAATCCCGCTATCCGTTTCAATCTTTTCCTGGCTAAAGAAGCCAGAAAAAGGATTTCCACTTCTATCGGGGCTAGTGCATTTGGGGTAAAAAGGCGTTTTGTATTTTAATAGGTTTTATATCCTAACAGGTTTCCAAAACCTGTTAGGTAGTATTGTAAGTTTAGTTTTTCGATTCCAACTCTCGCCACAGTTTGTCATTTCGACGAAGGAGAAATTTTCGTTGCTAGATCGCCACAGATTTGACATTCTTTGCGGAGCTTCTTGCGAAGATTTCTCCTTCGTCGAAATGACAAGAATGCGCATAGAAAAACCTTAGAACCTTAGCAACTCAGAACCTCAGAACCTTTTTTAGCGAAGCTGATCCAGCGCCACATTCAATTCCAAAACATTCACCGTTTCAGGACCAACGACAGCTGTATTAATTTTAGATTCTACCAAAGTTTTTACTTTCGTTTCATCTAGTTTTCGTTCTTTCGCTACGCGTTTCACCTGAATCAAAGCACCTTGCGAAGAAATGTTCGGATCTAATCCGCTTCCTGAAGCTGTTACCATATCTGACGGAATATCAGATTTCTTCAAATACGGATGAACTAATAATAAAGTATCAATTCGTTTTTGAACTAAAGTTAAATATTCAGCATTGCTTGGACCTTTATTACTTCCGGCACTCCCGGCAGCATTATAATCAACGGCAGAAGGTCTTCCCCAGAAATAATTTGATTTATCGAACTTCTGTCCGATTTTTTGATAACCAATCACTTTTCCGTTAACCGAAAGAGTTTCACCTTTTCCTTGATTTGGAGCAATTTGTGCGATTCCGTAAATCGCAAGAGGATAAATAACTGCAAATAAGGTTAAAGTAACCGCAGTAAGTTTAATTATAGAGAATATGTTTTTCATTTTTTGAAGATTCTAAGGAACTAAGCTGCTAAGGTTCTAAGTTTATTCTAAGAACTTAGCAATTCAGAACCGATGTTTTTTATTGAGTTTTGATAGATTCTAGTTTTTTACGATTCTAAGAGAAAATCTTAGTCCCTTAGAATCTTAGCACCTCAGAACCTTACATAAAGATTGCTACGAGTAAATCAATTAATTTGATTCCTATAAAAGGCACAATCAAACCACCCAAACCATAAATCAAAAGATTACGTTTTAAGATCGCACTCGCACCTATCGGACGATATTCAACACCTTTCAACGCCAGCGGAATTAAAATCGGTATGATAATCGCATTAAAAATCACAGCTGATAAAATTGCACTTTCTGGACTGTGCAAATGCATGATATTTAAACCTTGTAAAGCGGGAATTGCAGTTATGAAAAGTGCTGGAACAATCGCAAAATATTTCGCAACATCATTCGCAATAGAAAAAGTAGTTAACGTGCCGCGAGTCATTAAAAGCTGCTTTCCAATTTCTACGATTTCAATAAGTTTTGTTGGATCATTATCCAAGTCAACCATATTTCCCGCTTCTTTTGCAGCCTGCGTTCCGCTGTTCATAGCAACCCCGACGTTCGCTTGGGCTAGGGCAGGAGCATCGTTGGTTCCGTCTCCCATCATAGCGACTAAACGGCCTTCTTCCTGTTCTTTGCGGATGTAATTCATTTTATCCTCTGGTTTCGCTTCGGCAATAAAATCATCAACACCAGCTTTTTCAGCAATAAATTTAGCCGTCAGCGGATTGTCTCCCGTAACCATAACCGTTTTAATTCCCATTCGGCGTAAGCGCTCAAAACGTTCTTTCATTCCGGTTTTTATAATATCCTGCAATTCAATAACCCCTTGAACCTGATTGTTTTTTATCACAACCAAAGGCGTTCCTCCGTTAGAAGAAATCGTAATAACTTGTTGCGCGGTATCTTCTGGAAAAGTATTTCCAGACTGTTCTGCGATTTTTTTAGCAGCATCCTGCGCTCCTTTTCGAATGTTGGTTCCGTCTTTTAAGATTACACCAGAAGTTCTGGTTTCGGCAGTAAATTTTATGGTTTGTGAAATTTCTGAGGTATTCTGTAAAACACTTGGTTTGCTTTCGTTTTTAACGTCTAACATTTCACTTAATTCCAAAATACTTTTCCCTTCCGGAGTATCATCAGCAAGCGAACTCAAAACGGCAGATTTCACAAAATCATCAAAAGCAATTCCTTTAGTTGGATAAAAATTGGTTGCTTTTCTGTTTCCAATTGTGATCGTTCCAGTTTTATCCAAAAGTAAAACATCAATATCTCCAGCAGTTTCAACCGCTTTTCCTGATTTGGTAATTACGTTGGCACGCAAAGCTCTGTCCATTCCCGCAATACCAATTGCAGAAAGCAAACCTCCAATTGTTGTTGGAATCAAACAAACGAACAAGGCAATAAAAGCAGCGATTGTTATTGGCGCATTTGCATAATCGGCAAAAGGTTTTAAAGTCACGCAGACAATCACGAAGATTAAAGTAAATGCGGCTAAAAGAATGGTCAAGGCTATTTCGTTTGGTGTTTTCTGACGACTTGCGCCTTCAACCAAAGCAATCATTTTGTCTAAGAAACTTTCACCTGGTTCAGAAGTTACCTGTACTTTGATTTTATCAGATAAAACTTTTGTACCACCCGTTACAGACGATTTATCTCCGCCGGCTTCTCTAATAACTGGAGCACTTTCTCCTGTAATAGCACTTTCGTCAATAGTGGCTAAACCTTCGATAATTTCACCGTCGGTGGCGATGACATCTCCAGCCACACAGACAAAAATGTCTCCTTTTTTTAATTGTGAAGACGAGATTGTTTGTCCGTTTTCTAATTTTGCAGGCGTTTCTTCACGGGTTTTTCTTAAACTGTCAGCTTGTGCTTTTCCGCGGGCTTCGGCAATGGCTTCAGCGAAATTGGCGAACAAAAGCGTGGCTAATAATATCAAGAATACAATTAAATTGTAGATAAAACTTCCTTGATCGGCGGCACCCATTAGGATCGAAATACAAACCACAAACATAATTGCAGTCCCGATTTCTACGGTAAACATTACCGGATTTTTAATCATCATTTTTGGATTCAGCTTTACAAAAGACTGCCATAAAGCTTCTTTTACCTGCTGACTTTCAAACAATGATGCGGATTTATTAGTTGTCATTTTCTTGTAAAAAGTTAAATGTTATTTGTTAAATGTTTTGCGTTGATTTTAAACACATAGAGACATAGATTTTACTTTTAGATTAAGACGTTTCACTTGTATGAATTCATCCCGATAGCTATCGGGACTATGTGTGAAAAACAGTTTTTTCTATTTCCTTTTTAGTCGTTGAATTCCTATGTTTCTATGTGTTTAACAATTTTAGCATTATTAAAGAGTAAAATATTCAGCAAGCGGACCTAAAGCCAAAGCTGGAAAGAAAGAAAGTGCAGCAATAATCGCAATGACAGCAAAAATCATAATCCCAAAAATTGAAGTATCCGTTTTTAAAGTCCCTGCGCTTTCTGGAATGTATTTTTTATTGGCTAATAAACCTGCGATTGCCAAAGGCCCGATGATCGGAATAAAACGGCTTAGCAGTAAAACAATTCCCGTAGTGATATTCCAAAACGGATTATTATCTCCCAATCCTTCAAAACCAGAACCGTTGTTGGCAGCGCTCGAAGTATATTCATATAACATTTCAGAGAATCCGTGGTTTCCAGGATTGTTGAGCCATCCAGTTGCATTTCCGTTAAACCAATAGCCCATTGCAGTATCGTGAGCAGCAAAATAAGATGCTAAAGCTGTTCCAGATAAAATCAATAAAGGGTGAAGAATCGCAATAAAAGCTGCAATTTTTACTTCGCGCGCTTCGATTTTCTTTCCTAAGAATTCTGGAGTTCGGCCGACCATTAAACCTGAAATAAAAACCGCCAGAATAATAAAGATGTAAAAGTTGAGGTAACCCACACCGCATCCGCCATAAAAGGCATTTATCATCATCGCTAATAATTGCATTGCTCCAGAAACTGGCATAGAACTATCATGCATGCTGTTTACAGATCCTGTCGAAATTACTGTTGTAGCAATACTCCAGAAACCTGAAATAGCAGGACCAAACCGAACTTCTTTTCCTTCCATTGCACCGCTTGTCTGTGCAATTCCCATTTTTGTTATGGCAGGATTTCCATTTAATTCGCTTGAAATTGTTGGAATAACTAAAAGCAGAAATCCAATTGTCATTACACCAAAAATGATGTACGAGAATTTCTTTTTGTTTAAGAAAAAACCAAGTGCAAAAATTATTGCAAACGGAATAATCATTTGTGCCCAAAGTTCAACTGCATTAGTAAAATAAGTTGGGTTTTCTAAAGGATGTGCAGAGTTGGCTCCGAAGAATCCACCACCGTTAGTACCAATGTGTTTGATGGCAACGAAAGCAGCTGCAGGTCCGCGGGAAACTTCTACGTGATCGCCTTGTAAAGTGGTAATTGCATCTTTTCCTTCAAAAGTCATTGGCGTTCCGCTGAAAACCAAAGCGATTGCTACAATTGCAGAAAGCGGTAATAATATACGAGTACAGCTTTTTACGAAATAATTATAAAAATTTCCGAGTTTTTCAGTGGTTCTTTCGCGCATAGCGGTAAAAACCATTGCCGCAGCCGCAATTCCGACTCCAGCCGAAACGAATTGCAGAAACATTAAAACTATTTGCGACAAATATGAAACACCACTTTCGCCAGAATAATGCTGTAAATCGCAATTTACTAAAAATGAAATGGCAGTATTAAAAGCCAAATCGGGCGACATATTAGGGTTGTTATCCGGATTTAAGAATAATGAACCTTGAAACAGCAGCACAAAAAAACAAAGAAAGAACCAAACCATATTGATGCTTAAAAGTGCTTTCAGATGTTGTTTCCAGTTCATTTCTTCGGCTGGATCGATACCGCTGATTTTAAAAATAAATTTTTCAAGCGGATTGAAAATCGGGTCAAGAAGTGTTTTGTCTCCTTTGAAAATTTTAGCAATATATTTTCCAAATGGAATTGCTAAAACAATTGTCAGGATAAAAATGCCTATGACGCCTAGTAACTCTGTATTCATAATTTTGAGATTATTTTTTAAGATGTGAATGGATTTGAGAATCTTATCTTCTCAAATCAGAATTTTTCAGGTTTGATTAATACGTAAACCAAATACAAGAAAACAGCGATTGAAATAATAAATAGTGCAGTCATGATTTAAATTTTTTCAAAAAAGTCAACCGAGAGAAAACAAATAGCAAACAGTAAAACTGCCAATCCGAGTAATAGAAATGTGACCATGATTATTTTAGATTAAAATTGTTGGGTTTAGATTTTTATACTCCTGAGGTATTAACTTGTTTGATATATTCTGCTTTTAGCGTTTGAGGAAACAGATGTGAAATATTGCAGTGACGCATTTCCATAAAGGACGAAACAGAGAAAACATACACGTTTGAAATCGCATTTTTAGTTTCGATGCTGCCGCTGATAAATAACCGTTCAGCAAGTGCTAAACATTTTTTAGCCCGAACAATATTGCCGCAGATAATAGATTTTTTGGTAATCTCAGCAAACCGTTCGGCTTGTTTGTAGATTGAGGTAACTTGATTTTTCATTTGGAATGAAGTTTTAGTGTTCTTCCTCTTTATGCCAAAAGATGTTCCTAAAAAATCAGTTTGTAGTTAAAGTGCTGTAAATAAAAGGGATGTAGTTGTGTGCCAAAAATCAGTCATAAAAAAAGCCTATCATTTTGATAAGCTTTTCTCGTTTTGATATGTTATTTAAGCTTCGGAGAAGCGACATATTTATAGAAAATAATGAAACCATGTTTACCAGAACCCCAGCGGGGTGACATTTTTTTAGATTGTGCGGGTGTCGCTCCGCTGGAGCTTTATAGCATTGGCAATAAATAATTCTATAAATATACCGCTTCTCCGAAGCTTTTAAAAATTGATATTGATATTGAAATTTAATTTTTTTCTATCCCATATTCTTCTAATTTTCGGTACAAAGTCGCAATTCCAATTTCAAGAAGTCTAGCCGTTTCCGCTTTATTTCCTTTAGTATAATTCAAAACTTTCTGAATATGCAGTTTCTCAACACTCTGCATGGAGAAAGCCGACATTGATTTGTTGTTTTTTTCTTGTTGATGCTGCATTTCATACGGTAGAACATCAGAAGTCAGTGTTTCGCCGTTACTCAAAATAACCGATCTTTCGATAATATTTTTGAGTTCACGGATATTTCCCGGCCACGAATAATTTTCTAATTTCTGAACAAAATCATCAGAAACTGATAATGTCTTTTTATTCGTTTTTTCAGAAAATTGTTTGACAAAAAAATTAACCAAAACAGGAATGTCTTTTACTCTTTCTCGAAGAGAAGGAAGTTTAATTTCGAAAATATTCAAACGGAAATACAAATCAGAACGAAAACGATGTGCATCGCTTTCTTCTTTTAAATCTCGGTTTGTAGCTGCAATTAAC
This sequence comes from Flavobacterium gyeonganense, assembly GCF_029625295.1. NCBI lineage: Bacteria > Pseudomonadati > Bacteroidota > Flavobacteriia > Flavobacteriales > Flavobacteriaceae > Flavobacterium > Flavobacterium gyeonganense. Next base: position 3,247,030 of record NZ_CP121112.1, read on the forward strand.
CTGAAATTTGATTTTTTTGAAGTTGTATCGCCAACGGGGATATATTCGCTGGTTTCCAGAACACGCAATAATTTGGCTTGAAGATCAATTGGCATTTCTCCAATTTCGTCTAAAAAAAGAGTACCTCCGTTTGCTTCTTCAATAAAACCTTTTTTATCTTTTAAGGCTCCGGTAAAAGCACCTTGTTTGTGACCGAAAAGTTCGCTTTCCAGAATTTCTTTGCTGAAAGTACTGCAGTTTAAAGCAACAAAGGATTTACCAACGCGATTGCTGTTTTCATGAATGGCCTGTGCAAAAACCTCTTTCCCCGTTCCCGTTTCTCCCGTTAATAAAACAGTCGAATCGGTTTTGGCTACTTTTTGAGCGAGATCAATTACTTGTTCAATTCCTTTCGATTTTCCTATAATCGTATTAAAAGAATATTTATCGTTAATGCGTTTTTCGAGTTGCTGCACTTTTTTCTGCAATTGCACTTTATCAACGGCTTTGTATAAAAGGGGAATAATTTTATCGTTGTCGTCACCTTTTACGATATAATCAAAAGCACCGTTTTTCATCGTCTGAACGCCATCTGGAATATTTCCGAAAGCAGTTAAAAGGATAACTTCTGTCAGCGGAAAGCTTCCTTTGATATTTTGAACAAAATCAACTCCATTTCCGTCGGGTAATTTTACGTCACACAAAACCACATCAATATCGGTTTGTTCTAATTTTTTAAAACCTGATTTTAAATCTTTGGCTTCAAAAACTTCAAATCCTTCCGATTTTACAATGCGTACCAAAAGACTTCTCAGTTTTTCTTCGTCGTCTATAATTAAAATTTTATGTGTCATTTTTGGAAGTTGCTAAAATCAAATATTATTTTAGATGTACAAATTTAGCTTTTAAATCATTTGGCTTTAGAATTCAAAATATAAATTTGGTTTCAAACATTATAAATCTATTAACACCGAAGAATTTAGGATTCGTAACAAATAAATTAATTTTGCAAAAAGATATTTATTTTACATGAAAAATCCAATTTCACTCTCCATATTAGAACTTGCTATTATCAATAATAACAGTAATGCTGCCGAAACATTAAATAAAACAAAAGAAATTGCCCAGTTAACAGATCGTTTAGGTTATAAAAGGTTTTGGCTTGCTGAACACCACAATATGGCACATGTCGCCAGTACGGCAACAGTTGTCTTAATTGGTTATGTTGCCAGTCAGACACAAAATATCCGTGTAGGATCGGGCGGAATTATGCTGCCGAATCATTCGCCATTAATAGTTGCAGAGCAATTTGGAACACTGGAAACTTTATATCCCGGCAGAATCGATTTAGGCTTGGGAAGAGCTCCCGGAACCGATCAGCCAACTGCTGAAGCCATTCGAAAAGATTTCTTTGAACAGGCACAGCGGTTTCCGCAAAACGTATCAAAATTACAGGAATATTTTTCTGAAGAAAATGCTACTGCAAAAGTACGTGCCTTCCCTGCTGAAGGAACTAAAGTACCAATCTGGATTTTAGGATCGAGTATGGAAAGTGCTTCTTTGGCGGCTTCGTACGGTTTTCCATATGCTTTTGCAGGACATTTTGCGCCGCGCCAAATGTTACAGGCTTTTGAATTTTATCGCGACAATTTCCAGCCTTCAAAATTTCTGGATAAACCCAAAACCATGGCCTGCGTTAATATTATTGCTGCCGATACAGATGAAGAAGCCGAAAAATTATCGACAAGTTTGTACCAGATGTTTCTGAATTTAATTCGGAATGACCGAAAAGGACTTCAGCCGCCTGTGGATTCTTTGGATGATATTATGAGCCAAGAAGAACGTTTTCATGTCAATCAGATGACGGCCTGTTCTTTCGTGGGAAGTAAAAAGCAATTGGCAATAGATTTGAAAAAATTCATCGATTATTCCCGAATTGACGAGCTGATGATTACAAGTCCAATTTTTGATCATCAGGCGAAATTGAAAAGTCTGCAACTAACTAAAGAAGTACTTGATGAATTAAATGCTAACAGATAATGCTAGATTTAAATGCATAAAAAAAGTGACTCAATCGAGTCACTTTTTTTATAGCTTTAATTTTCCTTCAACACCTATATCTGTGGTGTTTCCAAATAATGCTGATCCTGCCATTTTAAGCAATGAAATAACTTTTCCGTCTTTTGTGTCCCAGTAATAAGCATCCGATGGAGTCACTTTTATAACTGTAACGTTTGGGTCATTTTTGCCTTCTTCAAACCAGGCTTTGGCAACTGGCGTCCATAATTCGTCAATTATAGCCTGATCTTTGTATATCGACGCTGCACCGTATATTGAAATGTATTGTGAGCTTGCATTGTTAGCAAAAAACAATTGAACCTGATTGTCTTTTAAAATTTCAAAATTCTTATTACTGTTTGCAGAACTAATGAACCACAAATTACCCTGATCATCTATATCCTGAATACTCATAGGTCGTGATTGTAGAGGTGTTTTTGTTAATTCAGTTACAAAAATCCCTGTTTTAATTTCTTTTACTAATGAAATTATTTTTTCTACTGCTTCTTTATTATCTAAATCTTTATGCATAATATCGTTATTTATAGTTTAATCCAAGTCAATTTTTTCTGATGTCCAGTCCACGGCCAGCATATAATCTTCTTTTTTAAATCCTTTGAATTCTCCCGGCATAATTGTATTGAAAACTTTAGTGAAATTAATCATTCTCTGACAGTCCGTTACAATAGCAGCTCTTGTCCATTTTGTAATGTTTTTAAAGCTTAGCAAAGATTCATGAAGCCAGGCGCCCAAAGCAAAATCAGTTGGAGAGTTGTCAAAAAATAATAAATAGTTTAGTTTTTGTGCTTCATCGATTAAAAGACGTACTTCTGATTTCACAAAATCAACATCGCCTTTCACTACGTGACCAGCTGTTTTAAAACCAATCATATTTTCTGGTAATTCCTTAATTTTTTCAATCATAACATTTAAATTTTGCAGGTTAAATTCATTTTTACAAAAATACCTGACTAGTAGGTTTCTGGGTTTATGTAAAAAGCTGATTATCTTACATAATTTCAATGTGAGGCGAATTTTTATTAAAAATCCCTTTTAAAATGATAAGGAATTCTACTTAAAAAAGTATTAAATTAGCTATCATTATAAAATGTAAATTCAAGTTATGCTTAAGAGAATAGTAGTTGGTTCCGGAATTGTACTTGCCATTATTTTGGCTTTCAGATATTGTGAGTTCAAAAAAAATGATGATAACGGAATTGAGTATAACACAAATCTGATTCAGCAGCAAATCTTAAATGTTGGAAAACTAGTTGTTACTGAGGGGCATTTTTCTGAAGTTATCACCTATAAAAACCAACAGAAATATTTCATGAATATGATTTCGTTTGAGAAGAAAGCACTTGTTGTCGTAAACGCAAATGTTACAGTTGCCTACGATTTACATAAAATGAAATATGATATTGATGAAAAGAATAAAACGATTACCATTCTTAATATTCCGAAAGAAGAAATTACCATCAATCCCGATATTCAGTTTTATGATGTAGAGCAAAGCAAACTGAATCCTTTTACTGGAGATGATTACAATAAAATCAACAAGTCAGTGAAGGCGAATCTGGCTAAGAAAATCGATAAATCAACACTTAAAACAAACGCACAAAACCGATTAATAAGTGAATTGTCTAAGATTTTAATTATGACGAATTCTATGGGTTGGAAACTTCAGTATAATGGGAAAACGATTGAATCTGAGAGTGAGCTTAATCAGGATTTGAAGTTGTAGAAGGAGTTTTTCACGATCTTGTCATTTCGATGTAGGAGAAATCACATCCAGTGAGCAACGAACTGCAAATGCTTTACATGAATTATCCTACATCGAAGTGACAAAAAAACTTAGAAAAATATAATTATTTAAAACTATGTTTAATCCCAGGAAGGTTTTCATTCTTATTATGTTTACATCTTAACCAATAAATATCGTTCAACTTTCTATATAGGAGTTACCAATAATTTGAAAATAAGATTGGAACAGCATAAAGACAATTTAGAAACTGGTAATAAAACTTTTGCCTCAAAATACAGTTTAGAATTTCTGGTTTATTATGAAAAATTTGTTTGGATTCAGGAAGCAATTTCCAGAGAAAAAGAATTAAAAAAATGGAGAAGAGAAAAGAAGATTGAATTAATAAAAGATTTTAATCCAAAATTAGAATTTTTAAATTATCATTTTGATTCAATTTAACTCATCTTTTGTGTCATTTCGATGAAGGAGAAATCACACTAGAAACTCCGCAATCAAAATCGCCAATCTTTGTCGAATTCCGAGTGTGACTTCTCCTTCGTCGAAGTGACAAGCAGTGTGACTGTTTGCTCGGCAAAAAAACTTTGCATCTTTACGATATAAAAAACCTATGTGCAATATTTTAAACCGCTTCCTTATGGAAAATCAAGTCCAGTCCACCCAAAATTAAATGTGCAACTTCAGGACGTTTTTCTTTTAATTGCTCCAAATAATCCAGAACTTCCTGTAAAAGCTGTTTTTCGTCAGAATCTTTCAAAAGTTCTGTAATTTCAACAGCAAGCAGCCAGTCGTTTGGATGATAATTTTTTAATTTTTCAAAAACCGATTGTAGTTCAGATTTAGAATCTTTATTATCGCGAATGTTTCGAACAGTGGAATATAAGGCTTCCAGATCATCACGTTCATCTGTATGTTTTGCTTTAATGGTTTTAGAAGCCGGAACAATATTAACCAGATCGAAGCTATTTACATCGGCCGGACCTGAAAAGGCCGAAACTACTTTTTTACCAATAGCCATATCATAATTACCCCATTCAGGCTGGAACAAAATCGTTTCGCCGTGTGTTACGGTACAATTTTTAAAACTGATCAGGATAATTTCTCCATGCAGATTTCTTGAACCTGTAATAATTTCTCCTTCTACAACAATATTACCTTCAAATTCCAATTTTACGGTTTCGCTTTCTACGATGCTGTACGCCTGTAAATCTTTCGGACTCATATCTTCAATTGCCAGATTAAAGCCTTTCAATTTTCCAATCGGGCTTCCAAATCCGTGTGGGTGTGTCAAAGTTCCGTGACCTACTAATTCTTTCTCACGGTATGATAAGGCGGTTTTTCCGGTTGTCTGAATGTAAACCGGTTTTCCTTCTTCTTCAATAACATTAGTAAAAACACCTGAAATTTGCAAACCAGTACTCAGCTCAATCGTTCCCAAAGCATTCGATTGAATCAGTTTTTGAATACCTGAGAGTCCTCCTGTTCGTAAAGCCATTTTATTAGCAAATTCTTCTAAAATCAGACTCAGGTGCGAAAATGTAGGTGTTACATACAACTGAGGCTGTAATTGTGTGATATCAAAATTCTGATTTGCAGCAGAAATGTCATAAGGGATTTTTTTCACATTATCGGTCATACAGTGAGCACTTTCACCAATTGAGGAAAGCAGTCCTGCACCATAAATTTTAGGGTTTTCCACAGTTCCGATTAAGCCATATTCTACTGTCCACCAGTGTAAATTTCTAATTTGAGCCATTTCAGATAATTCGCCCATGTTGTTTTGCAGATCGGCAACAGCTTTTTCGGCTTCCTCGATTTTTTCCTGTGATGTATCTTCGGCTTCTTTTAAAATCGAAAGCAGTCGGATCGCTTCATACATCTGATAATCTTTATGGGATGAGATTGCTTTACATCCAATTTCGCCAAAACGTCTTAAATATTCAGCATATTCAGGATTTGCAATAATAGGGGCGTGACCGGCACCTTCGTGAATGATATCCGGTGCAGGAGTATATTCAATATGCTCTAATTGTCTGATATCCGAAGCAATAACCAAAACATTATACGCCTGAAATTCCATAAAGGCATTGGGCGGAATAAACCCGTCAACGGCAACGGCAGCCCATCCAATCTCGGTCAGGATTCGGTTCATGCCGTACATGCTCGGAATAGCGTCAATTTCGATTCCGGTTTTTTTCAAACCATCCAGATAAGAATGATGGGCTACTTTTGATAAATAATTTACATTTTTACGCATCACGTAACGCCAAACCGCCTGATTAATGGGCGTATAATCGCTATAATCCTGAGGTTTGATGAATTGCTTTAAATGTTTAGGCAATCTTTCTAATAACGGATTTGTTTCAATATTTGGATTCATTTGGAAAAACTGTAGGTTGAAATGTAAAATTACAAATTTGAGGTATTGAAAATGACTTTTATACTGTTTAATTTAAATAAAAAGCGTCTTTTGTTAGTGAATTGTTAGTTTTTTGCCACTCGCATGTTTTAGAATATTTCTTCAATACGTATTATTTTATGAGGGTAAATTAGAACTGAAAAAATAACAATAAAATACTTAGTTTTACAAAAAGTATATGTAAGGTATTCATAAGTATGAAAGTTTTGTTGATCATTTTAGCAATAGCTGTGTTCGTCTTTTTAGGTGTAAGATATTTTTTATTCCGGATAGGAGATCCTGTAAATAGTAAAGTTTCCGATTCGTATTTTTATCATTACAGAAAAAAATTAATTGTGCATTCTCCAATGGGCAATTGGTTTGAATTGGGATATTTTGAATCGGATGCTGATGTTAAATCTTTTCAGCCCATAAACAGGGATTTTGGAAAAGATAAAAAGAATGTTTTCTGGAAAGGAAGAAAGCAAGCTGTTGATTATGCAACTTTTCAGGTGGATGCTTCCGGAATTATTAAGGATAAAAACCATGTTTATACTATGAACGGAAAAGAATATAATTTTTTAGGAATTATAGAAGGAGCAGATACTAAAAGTTATCAGCTGCTGGATTCCTCACTTCCGGATTATAAGCGTATTAGTTGGTTCAGGGATGCTAATGCAGTCTTTTACAGAGGTAAAAAAACAGAAGGAGATCCGGTAACTTTTAAACCTTTGAACGATGCAATTGCTATAGACGCAAATTATATTTATTCGATTATTCATCAAAGAGGAGATGGTTTGTATGCTTTTGAAGTTGATGAAGTAATCCGGAAACATAAAAGAGTTGAAGGTGAAATCAAGGTTGTTAACGAATCATACGTCCAAATCGGAAATGCTGTAGTTTCTGCTTTTACGAAAGATGAATTTACGCTGCATACTTTCGAAACTATTAAAAGTACCAAAGTAATTGATTATTATACGATAGCGGTTAACGACACCTTAATTTACAAAGGAATAGCATACCCTGAAATTGATATTCAATCTTTTGAACCATTAGATTATGGCTACTGCAAAGACAGGAAAAATGTGTATTATTCAGGCAAAAAAATAACCGGTGCTGTTATTTCAGCTTTTGAAATCCTCTCGCCGGATTATGCCAAGGACAGTAAAAATGTATTTTACAAAAATAGTATTGTTGAAAAAGCAGATCCAAAAACATTTAAAAGGACTTCTGAAAATGATATTTGGGACGACGGAACAAATAAATTTAGAAATGGAAAAATTCTTGATAGAAAATTGAAATAAATTTACAGTTATGAAAATAACGACAGTTCTAACAATCGTTATTTTCATAATTTATTTTCTCCATTTTATCCTCGTAAGTTTCAGTTTCTTTTTTGGTCATACGGACTTCCTTCAAGGTTACTTTTAATTGTTTTTTACTGTCAGGACTGATCCATAATCCATTAAAATTTGTTCCTTCCTTCTTTAAAATCATAACTCCTGAAAATCCATGTTCGACTAATACAAGTTGGTTTTCATTCTTTTTATTTTGAGTAATGTCTAATTGTATCCAGCTGCCGGATTTGTCGTAGCGGTACATTGATGTGTACATTAAATCTGCGGTACAAGGATTTTCTTCTTCTTTTATATAAAATGTTACGGCTATTTTTCCGTCAATAGTGCCTTTGTAAAGCATACTTTTGGCAGATTGTGCCTTTGTGGTGACAGCAAAGAACATACAAAGAAGAAGAATTAGTTTTTTCATATTTTAAGTAAATTGTTATTTTAAAATTATTGCAATTTATTGATTTGCCTGATTTCTGAAATATTCAATTTTATAATTGAACATATAAGCCATGTTTGCCGCACGGACTTTGGCTTCTTCTGCTAATTTTCCAGCAAATAAAGAATCAATTGTTTCAGTGAAAATTTTCATCCAGCGATCAAAATGCGATTGGTTTACAGGTAAATGTTTGTGTGGCGGAAAAGGGCTTCCGGAATACGTATGTTCTTCTAAAAGTAAAGTCTGCCAGAAGCGATACATTTTCTCCAGATGCTCAGGCCATCTTCCTATCATTTTTTCATTAAAAACAGGTCCTATTAAATCATCGTTCTGTACTTTTTCATAAAATGTATTTACTAAAAGTTTAATCTCTTCTATGTTTGAAATATCCTGAAGTGCCATGTTTTTTTAATTAAATTTTTGAGTTGCAAAAATACGATATAGCGTCTTTTTTATTTGCTGATATTTATCATAGCGATATATTTTTTATCCGATTAACTGGGTAAACAAATTGGGATTATCATTCAGATATTGAAATTCAAATCCGTTTTTGGTCATATTCAGTTTAATATTCAGAATGTCTTTTTTATTTTTCAATTCTAAACCAACAACAACAGAACCCATTTCACGACTTGTTTTCTTAGCAAACTGAAAATAAGTAATATCATCATCAGGACCTAAAATGTTATTGACAAATTCTTTTAAAGCACCGGGACGCTGCGGAAACTGAATCATAAAATAATGCATCAGTCCTTCATAAAGCAAAGAACGTTCTTTTATTTCGGCTGTTCTTTCAATATCATTATTGCTTCCGCTCACCACGCAAACAACTGTTTTTCCTTTAATTTTGTCTTTGTAAAAATCTAAAGCAGCAATTGTCAAAGCACCTGCCGGCTCAACTACCATAGCTTCTTCATTGTACAATCGTAAAATAGTGGTACAGACTTTTCCTTCGGGAACCAGAATAATATCTTCAAGATTATAACGACAGATTTCAAAAGTTTTGTCTCCCACTTGTTTTACAGCGGCGCCATCTACAAATTTATCGATTGTTTTTAAGGCTGTGTTTTTATTTTCTTCAATCGAAGTTTTCATTGAAGGAGCACCTTTGGGCTCAACACCAATTATTTTGGTATTCGGACTTAGATGTTTAAAAACCTCAGATAAACCGGAAGCCAGTCCGCCGCCGCCAATTGGAACAAAAACATAATCGATTGGTTCTTTATAAGTTTCCAAAATTTCTAAACCCACCGTTCCCTGACCTGCAATTACTTTTTCATCATCAAACGGATGAATGAATATTTTATGATTTTTGATGGCGTCTGCAGTCGCCGAGGCATAAGCATCGTCAAAAGTATCTCCTGTCAAAACAATTTCAACAAATGATTTACCGAACAATTGTACTTGTTTAACTTTTTGTTTCGGAGTGGTTTTTGGCATATAAATTTTACCTTTTATCTGGAGCAAATTGCATGAATAAGCAACACCCTGGGCATGATTTCCGGCACTGGCGCAAATCACTCCAATTTGTTTTTCAGCATCAGTCAAAGAAGAAATTTTGTTGTAAGCCCCTCTAATCTTATAAGATCGGACAATTTGTAAATCTTCTCTTTTTAATAAAATAGATGTCTTAAATTCATCAGAAAGATTAAGATTCTGCATAAGTGGAGTAGAAGCTACAACATTTTCAAGTTGTTTTTTTGCATTGAGTACCTCGTTGAATAAATTCATAATTTTAATTTTGAAAATAAAAAACCTCCCGGTTGTGGGAGGTTTCATAAATTGTATTGTTTACTTTTTAATATAACACCCCACCATCACTGCTGAATTGCAATAATGCTGATAATAGTGATAATGATGTTATTAAAGTTTGTCATTTACTGTTGGCTGAAGAGCAAATGTATAATTATTTTTTTACCTGAGGAGGATACTGCGCTAAAATTTTATTTACAAATTCAGCAATTCTTTCATCTTTTTTATCGATGTTTCGGGTTAAAACCCCAATTCCTTCTCCCTGCCAGATCATTTCTTTCTTTTTGGCATCAATCAGATCGATGTATAAAGTACCCTCTGTAGAAGTTGATACGGTAGTTTGATTTCCTCCATACATCATCCATGGATTCCATCCCCATCCCCAGCCATAACCCCATCCGGCGTTAAATTGGTTTACATCAACCTGCTCTCTTGATTTTGTAAAAATGTTCACCAGCAAATCAGGTTTTTCACTTTTTGTGAAACCTTTAGACTGCATTTCTGTATCAATTGCATGAAGGATACGTCTTTTATCCAAATCAGAAATCTCGACTTTATCAATTCCGGGTTTGAAGAAGGCATAGGTTTTGTAAGGCGTAAAATCGACATTTTTATCGTAATCAGAATAAACAGTAATACTGCTGCATGAACTAAGGATCAATAACAGCAAAATCGGAACTAATTTGAATGTTTTCATAATTTTATAGAATTAAATGTTTTGTTTATAGTAAGCTTTCATCAACCATGTTGGGTAAAGTTACTTTCAATAACGGCTGAACTTTCATGGCACGTTTTATTGCAAAAACAGCACCTTCATTTCGGGCCCAGCTTCGTCTTGAAATTCCGTTGTTTACATCCCAGAAAAGCATTGATGCTAAACGGTTTGAAGCCTCTGTAGAACCATCAAGAACCATACCAAATCCGCCGTTTATAACCTCTCCCCAGCCAACGCCACCGCCGTTATGAATCGATACCCAGGTTGCTCCCCTAAAGCTGTCTCCAATTACATTATGAATCGCCATATCGGCAGTAAAACGTGATCCGTCATATATATTAGAGGTTTCTCTATAAGGTGAATCGGTTCCGGAAACGTCATGATGATCGCGGCCTAAAACAACCGCTCCGATTTCACCTTTTGTAATTGCCTGATTAAAAGCTTCTGCAATTTTGATTCTTCCTTCAGCATCAGCATACAGAATTCTTGCTTGTGAACCCACAACCAGTTTGTTTTCCTGAGCACCTTTGATCCATTTAATGTTATCCTGCATTTGCTGCTGGATTTCATTAGGGGCAGTTTCTGCCATTTTTTCTAAAACTTCACAAGCAATAGCATCAGTTTTTAATAAATCTTCCGGTTTTCCTGAGGTACAAACCCAACGGAAAGGTCCAAATCCGTAATCGAAACACATTGGTCCCATAATATCCTGAACGTAACTCGGATATTTAAAATCGATATTGTTTTCTGCCATCACATCAGCTCCTGCACGAGAAGCTTCTAATAAAAAGGCATTTCCATAATCAAAAAAGTACGTTCCTTTTGCCGTATGTTTATTAATAGCAGCTGCATGGCGGCGTAACGTTTCCTGAACTTTTTCTTTGAATAAATCCGGATTTTCAGCCATCATTTTGTTGGAATCTTCAAAGGAAATTCCAACAGGATAATACCCTCCGGCCCATGGATTGTGAAGCGAAGTCTGGTCTGAACCTAAATCAATTTTGATATTTTCCTGATCGAATCGTTCCCAAACGTCAACCACATTTCCTAAATAAGCAATCGAAACGGTTTCTTTATTGGCTTTCGCCAAAACTACTCTCGCCACCAATTCATCTGTAGAAGTTACAACTTCATTTATCCATCCCTGCTCGTGACGGATTTTAGTAATCTTCGGATTTACTTCGGCGCAGACCGTAATACAACCGGCAATATTTCCTGCTTTTGGCTGTGCGCCCGACATTCCGCCAAGACCCGAAGTTACGAATAAACTGCCCTCAGGATTTTGTTTTATTTTTCTGAAACCATTCAGAACCGTAATCGTGGTTCCGTGTACAATTCCCTGCGGACCAATGTACATATAACTTCCCGCCGTCATCTGTCCGTATTGCGAAACTCCAAGAGCATTCATTCTTTCCCAATCGTCCGGTTTAGAATAATTCGGGATTACCATTCCGTTTGTAACCACAACTCTTGGTGCTTCTTTATGTGAAGGAAACAATCCCATTGGGTGGCCGGAATACATCGTTAAAGTCTGCTCGTCTGTCATTTCAGACAGATATTGCATTGTCAATAAATATTGTGCCCAGTTTTGAAACACGGCACCGTTTCCGCCATACGTTATCAATTCATGAGGGTGCTGTGCCACAGCATAATCCAGATTGTTCTGAATCATGTGCATAATCGCTTTCGCCTGCAATGATTTACCGGGATATTCGTCAATTGGTCTTGCGTACATTTTATAATCCGGACGAAAACGATACATATAGATTCGGCCGTATTTTTCTAATTCTTCTGAAAATTCAATAAGTAATTCAGCGTGGTGTTTTGGATCAAAATAGCGCAAAGCATTTTTTAGTGCCAGCTTTTTTTCTTCAGCCGAAAGAATTTCTTTTCGTTTCGGAGCATGATTAATAGCCGGATCGTATACCTGCTTTGGTGGTAATATAGAAGGTATCCCTTGTTGTATTTGTTCTTTGAAAGTCATTTTTTAAGGTACTGAGTTGCTAAGGTATTTTAGTTAAATTAACAACAGATTAATTTTTTGTCCTAATTTAAAATATGCTGCTCCCTGGAATTTGGAATTTTAAAAAATTGGAATTCATTTCTAATTATTTAATTTTCAATTTACCACATTTTCTAATTAAAAATATACTCCTTCATTAACACAAAACGGCATTTTTTTATTCTCAAAAAGTGCAATTATATTTTGTGCAGCGCAAACTGCCATTCCGTTTCTTGCTTCATAAGTTGCAGAACCAATATGGGGTAAAACACAACAATTTGGAAGCAACAATAGCGGATTGTCAGATTTCATAGGTTCCGGATTCGTAACGTCAAGTCCGGCTCCCCAAATTATATTATTCGTTAAGGCATTAAATAAATCATTTTCATTTTGAAATTTCCCTCTTGCTGTATTAATGAAAATCGCATTAGATTTCATCTTAGCAAAAGTGTTTTTATTGAAAAGCTCATTATTTTCAGCACTGTAATTAGAATGAATGCTTAAAACATCACTTTCTGAAAGTAAAGTTTCAAAATCTACATATTTTGCATCTAATTCTTTTTCAGCTTCTTCATTGTGAGAACGATTATTGTAAATGATATTCATTCCGAATGCGGCTTTACATTTTTTAGCCATTTCAAAACCAATTCTGCCTAAACCGAAAATCCCAAGCGTTTTGCCATAAAGTTCTTGTCCTAAATTTGCTAAAGGATCAAAACTTCTCCAGTCATCATTTAGAATTCTTTTATGATTGAAGAATGATTTTCTGGCAACACTTTGCATCAATAAAAAAGCGATATCTGAAGTGGCTCTGCTTAAAACATCGGGTGTATTTCCAACAGGAATTTTTCTGTTGTTTGCCGAAGTCATATCCACAGCATCAAATCCAACAGAAAATAAAGCAATACCTTTTAAATTTGGACACTGCTCAAAAAAATCTTCGTCTAAATTATTGGTTCCAACATTCAGCAGCGCATCATTTTTTTGACAGATTTTTATAAATTCTTCTCTTGATAAAACATTTTCTGTTGGATTTATCGTTAAGTTGATGCCTTTTTCCTGAAGCAGTTTAATGCCGGCTTCGGGTATATCTTTATTTATAAAAACGTTCATCTTTTTGTAATCTAATTTTTATTTATTCGGCCTGTTTTTTTATCATACCCGTAAGGACAATGACGACAGCCGCTTTTGCAACAGTAACCACGTTTTAAATGGTGTTTTTCAGTAAAGCACTTATAACCTTCGGGCGTATAGTAAAAATCTTCGCCTTCGATTAATTTATTTTCATTACTTTGCTCTTTCATAAACTATTTTGTGTCAATTGGCGTTTCATTTAAATTGAAAAAACAATTAATCGATTGTGATTTTATTGAAATCGAACAATTTTATAACTACAAATTTATAAATTTTACAGCCAATGTTTCTGATTGTTGCTAAATATTTAATTCCAAAAGGATATCGCGGAATGGCTGTTTTTCCCTTCATTTTAGTAAAATATTATAAAGATCAGGTAAATGCTGTTTTTGTAAATCACGAAAAAATACATTTAAGACAGCAAATAGAAATGTTGATTCTACCGTTTTTTATCTGGTATATTTTAGAATTTTTTATTCGTTTGATTCAATACAAAAACACAGATTTAGCTTATAGAAATATTAGTTTTGAAAGAGAGGCATACAAAAATGAAACTAATTTTAACTATCTGAAAAACCGCTCTTTTTTTCAGTTCTTGCAATACATAAAATTAAAATGAACCCCGTTTTTAATCAGCCCATAAATATTGAGTTTTCAAACGACATCTCTTTGACCATAAAGCGTGAAGATATGATTCATCCTTTTGTATCGGGAAATAAGTTCAGGAAACTGAAATACAATTTGCTTCAGGCGAAAGCTGAAAATAAAACGACTCTATTGACCTTTGGCGGAGCATTTTCCAATCATATTGCAGCTGTCGCTTTTGCGGGGAGAGAACAGGGATTTAAAACAATCGGAATTATTCGCGGGGATGAACTTTTGGATAAAATTGAAGAAAATCCAACATTGAAATTCGCTCAGAAAAACGGAATGCAATTTGAATTTGTGTCAAGAGAAAATTACCGCCTAAAAAGTGAAGAATCTTATATTGAAAGTTTAAAAGCGAAATTCGGAGATTTTTATTTGGTTCCCGAAGGCGGTACAAATGAACTTGCCGTAAAAGGATGTGAAGAGATTTTGACTGATGAGGATTCAGTTTTTGATTACGTTTGCTGTGCTGTTGGAACAGGCGGCACGATTTCCGGATTAATAAATACCGCGTCGCCTAATCAGAAAATTTTAGGCTTTCCTGCCTTAAAAGGTGATTTTTTAAAAGATGAAATTCGTATTTTTGCAAAAAAAGATAACTGGAATTTAATTTCTGACTATCATTTTGGAGGTTATGGCAAGATAAATTTAGGATTAATTGAATTTATCAATGCTTTTTTTGAAGAAAATAAAGTGCCCTTAGATCCAATTTATACTGGAAAGATGGTTTTTGGCGTTATAGATTTAATCCATAAAAACTATTTTCCTGCACATTCAAAAATTTTACTCATTCATACCGGTGGATTACAGGGAATTAATGGAATGAATTTAAAATTGAAGCAGAAAAAATTACCAATACTCAAAATTGATGCTTAAAAAAATAATTACACTCTTCGTAGTTGCAGTATTGGCAAGCTGTTCTTCCAGCAAGCCTACTATCGCAACCACTAAAAAACAGGCAGCAGTTCAAAGACCCAGAACAGCTTCGACTAAAAAAGGAGTTACTTCCAGACCAACTGCTAAATATCCTTCTACAAATAACACAACTGAGGTTATTCAGTCGACTTCCAAAACAGTTGTTACCAGCAGTCTGATTACTGATTATGTTTTGCAGTATAAAGATATTGCAATGGGAAACATGAAAACATACGGTATTCCGGCAAGTATTATCCTGGCTCAGGGAATTCTGGAATCGGGAGCAGGAAGAGGGGATCTGGCGGTGTCAGCTAATAATCATTTCGGAATAAAATGTCACAAGGACTGGCTTGGGGAAAGTGTTCGTCATGATGATGATTCGTCTCAGGAATGTTTTAGAAAATATAAAGAACCATCAGAATCCTACAGGGATCACGCTTTATTTTTAGTTGGTAAAAACCGATATGCCGTTTTGTTTACGTATGAAAAAGACGATTATAAAGCCTGGTCAAAAGGGTTGAGGGCTTGTGGTTATGCAACAGATCCTAATTATCCGGATAAATTAATCAGTTATATTGAGCGTTATAATCTGCATCAGTACGATTGTCAGGTTACAGGGAAAAGCTATACCGCAATTAATAAGTCAGCACCGGTAAAGAGTTCATCTTCGTCTTCGGTTTCAAATTCAGACGATCCGAATTTATACGAAGTACAAAAAGGAGATACTTTGTATTCGATATCCAAAAAATTCAACATATTGGTTGACGAATTAAAACAGAAAAACAACCTGACGGACAATGCACTTTCGATAGGTCAGAAACTGAAAGTGAAATAATTATTAGTTGTAAAATATTAATGAAAAACAAAATCGTAATTGGAGTTTTTATTTTGGCAATATCGATAACAATTCGATTTTTTTGCGGAGTTTATCGTCATGATGAATTTAGAGAAAATCATTTTTTCATAAAACATAGCCCAATTTGGAAATGGGAATTTTACTCTCCTCAGGGAATGTCCGACTTAAAATTTGAAGACCTTTCGAAAGAAGAACAAATCGAACAAAAATATTTTAATGAATATATAAAAGACAGAGGTCTTAGTTTGTGATCTAAAAAATCTAAGAAGTCTAAAATCTAATAATCTAAATAAAATGATTTATAAAAGAAGTAGCCAGCTTTTTGCTGAAGCAGAAAAGGTAATTCCGGGAGGCGTAAATTCACCGGTTAGAG
The DNA here is from genome assembly GCF_029625295.1 of Flavobacterium gyeonganense. Taxonomy (NCBI): domain Bacteria; kingdom Pseudomonadati; phylum Bacteroidota; class Flavobacteriia; order Flavobacteriales; family Flavobacteriaceae; genus Flavobacterium; species Flavobacterium gyeonganense. Next base: position 3,263,407 of record NZ_CP121112.1, read on the forward strand.
CATTTAAAGCCGTGGGTGGAACTCCGATTTTTGTAAAAAGTGCCAAAGGTGCTTATTTGTACGATGAAGACGGAAATAAATTAATAGATTACATCAATTCCTGGGGACCAATGGTTTTGGGACATGCCTATCAGCCGGTTGTGGATGCGGTAATCGAAAAAGCAAAACTGGGAACTTCATTTGGAATGCCAACAGAACTGGAAACAGAAATTGCAGCATTGGCTGTTTCTATGGTTCCGAATATTGACAAAATCCGTTTTGTGAATTCAGGGACAGAAGCTTGTATGAGTGCGATTCGTCTGGCGCGCGGCTTTACAAAAAGAGATAAAATCATCAAATTTGCAGGCTGTTACCATGGACATTCTGATTCCTTTTTAATTCAGGCAGGAAGTGGAGCCGTAACTTTTGGTTCACCAAACAGTCCCGGAGTTACAGAAGGAACTGCAAAAGATACGTTATTGGCGAAATACAATGATTTAGAGAATGTAAAAACTTTAGTCGAAGCTAATAAAAGCGAAATCGCAGCCATTATTATTGAAGCAGTTGCAGGAAATATGGGTTGTATTCCACCTCAAAAAGGTTTTCTGGAAGGTTTAAGAGAATTGTGTACTGTAAACGGAATTTTACTGATTTTTGATGAGGTAATGACAGGTTTCCGCTTGGCAAAAGGCGGTGTCCAGGAATTATTCAATATCGATGCCGATATTGTTACTTTCGGAAAAGTAATCGGTGGCGGATTGCCGGTTGGTGCTTTTGCTGCACGTGAAGAAATTATGAATTATTTAGCACCTCTTGGTCCGGTTTATCAGGCTGGAACATTATCAGGGAATCCGCTGGCAATGGCTGCCGGATTAGCGATGCTGCAGGCTTTAAATAATGATCCTGAAATTTTTACAAGATTAGAAGAAAAAACAGCGTATCTGGAAGCAGGAATTGACAGGGTTTTAAAAGCGAATAATGTTGTTTTTACCATTAATAGAGTTGGTTCTATGATTTCGGTGCATTTTGATGCTGATCCCGTTACCGATTTTCAAACAGCTGCAAAAGGAGATAACGAAACGTTTAAAAAATTCTTTCACGGACTGTTACAGGAAGGTGTTTATATCGCACCATCGGCATACGAAACCTGGTTTATTACAGATGCGTTGACCTATGAAGATTTAGATTTCACCATTAATGCAATAGATAAGGTTTCTAAAACCTTCTAATAATAAAAAAGGCTTTAAAAGCTAATTGTATCTACACAACAATATCATTTTGTATTGATAAAGTACAGATTAGATATCTTGATTTTAAAAAAAACAAGCGATTGAGAATATAATTGTTGTTCTCAATCGCTGTTTGCTTATAAGGATTATTCAGTTCATCTGTTTAGATTTGGTGCTATTTAGAGATGTATTATATCATAGACGTTTGCCAATTTTATGCTTTAGAAATAATAAAGGCCATCTTTTGGACAGCCTTTAAAAACTAATTAAAAATAAAAAAATCAATAAGAATATACAAATCAGGAACTGATTTATAAAAATTCTTATTTTGCTTTCATAAGTACTTGTACACTGTTAGATTTTTTTAAAGAGCTAACGATGAAATCTTTCAGGTCTTTTGCAGTTAGAGTACTTAAGGTGTTTTTTAGAATTTCTGTATCCTGAGGTTCTTCGTTATTTCGAACATAAGAAGTCAAAACATTCAGCCAGTAATTGTTTTGTTTGATCTGTTCCTGATGATTTTTTAGAATAGACTGCTTGATGTCTTCGAGCATATTTGCAGGAATATTTTCAGTCTGAACTCTTGCAAGCTCGGCATGAATAATTTTTACCAAAGCATCTGCTTTATCAGGGTTACAATCAAAATTGATCTCTAAAGAGAATAACGGAGAAGGAGTCTGAGATAAACTGGTACCAACCTGAACGCCGTAACTACCGCCTTCTTCTTCACGGATGGTTTCTAAATAACGTTTTTTAAGCCATTCAGATAACATATAACTTAAGATTTTGTTCTTTTTATTATAGACAGCATCTTTATTTTCCAGATGAAGATAAACCGTAGTTTTTGGCGTATCCATGGTTCTGAAAATCGTTTTTTCTACTTTTCCGTCTTTCATGAAAATTTTATGATCCACATATTTTTCAGCTTTTTCGTTTGCCGGAATATTTCCTAAATAGGTATTGATCAAAGGAATGTCTTGCTCTGAAATGTTTCCAACGAATAAAAAGGTAAAATCTCCTCCGTTTGAGAAGCGTTCCGTATAGAATTTTTTAGCTTTATTTAAATCCAGGGCATTTATAAAATCCTGCGTTAAAAGCCAGTTGCGTTTGCTGTAATTGGTGTTTAAATTTGAAATGGTATCACTTAAAGCTTTTTCGTTGCTGTTTGGGGCATTGTTAAGTTTGTTTTGATATTGTTCTTTTATTTTATCAAAAGTGCTGTTGTCAAATCTTGGATGTTCAAAATACAGGTATGTAAGCTGTAATAAAGTCACAAGCGATTCTTTGTTACTGGTTCCGTTAAAACCTTCGTACAAACCACCAATATACGGACTCACGGAGGTAGTTTTACCAGTCAGTTTCTTTTTTAAATCGGTAAATTTATAATCGCCTAAACCAGAATATGTCGCTACGCCAGCAGCAATCTGAGCTGCAGGAAGGTCTTTCCAGTCAGCCAGAGAGTTTCCTCCAGCGCTGTATGCGGAAAACAAGATTTGGTCTTTGCTCAAATCAGTTGGATAAATAATCACTTTTGCGCCGTTTGCCAAAGTGTATTTTTTCGCATTCGCGAAAGCCTTAATATCTTCTGTTTTTACAATTGGTTTTTCTGTCAATTGCTCTTTTACCAGCGAAGCCGTTAATTCTTCTTCTTTGTACGGTTCTAATTTTGTGTTAGAAATAGTTTTGATAATATTCCAGTATTCGTTTGCTTCCGGTAGTTTCGTTGCTGGATCTTCCGGAGCAGAAACCGATAACACTAAATTATCTTTTGGATTTAGCGCTTTAAAAGCAGTATTTACCTCAGCTAAAGTAACATGGTCAAGGAAAGCATTAACCCATTCGTGCTCACCTTCAACAGAAAAAACAGGATTGGCTTCTAAGAAATACAGCTGTAATTGTTCTGCCCAGTAACTGTTCCCAATTTTATCTTTATTTGTTAAACGATTGTCGTAGGAGGTGCGCATTTTAGTTTTCAAACGGTCTAATTCCTGCTGCGTGAATCCGTTTTGCATCGCTCTTTCAAATTCTCTGTAAGCTTCTGTAAAAGCTTCGATGAATTTTCCTTTTTTAGGATTAACGTTCAGTGAAAATTTGCTGTCTAATCTTGAAAGATTATCATTTGAAATTCCGAACGCCAAACCTCCTGTTTCGTTATTTATCAGGTATTCGTTGAAACGAGTATTCATCATCTGCAGTGCCAGGTTTTCCTGCATGCTTTTGATCATTTCTGCCTGATCCTGTACTAATGGTTTCGATTTGTTGTATGAAAGAGAAATTCCGGAACTCTGTAATTCTTTGTCGGTAGCCAAAACGTAGCGATTTTCTTTCTGTACCGGAATTGTTTCGTATTCTCTTTTATTGATTTTTTTTGGAGTTGGTATCGAACCGAAAATCTCTTTGACACGTTTTTCAATTAAAGCGACGTCAATATCCCCTACGATTACGACAGCCTGATTTTGTGGCTGGTACCATTTTTTGTAATAATCCCTTAATACCTGATATTTGAAATTATTGATCACATTTAAATCTCCAATTACATTTCGTTTTGCATATTTTGAACCTTCAAATACGACTTTGTTGATTTTTTCTCCCGTTCTGTAATCTGCATTTCTTCTCGTACGCCATTCTTCACGAATTACGCCTCTTTCTGCATCAATTTCGTTATTGGCAAGCAGAAGAGAACCCGACCAGTCGTGCAGCACATACATACAGGAATCCAATAAAGTTTTGTTTTGCGAAGGAACATTGCTGATGTTGTAAACGGTTTCGTCATAAGCCGTGTAAGCATTAATGTCTTTACCGAAAGAAACTCCTTGTTTTTCTAACATATTGATGATGCCTTTTCCTTTAAAATGTTCGGTTCCGTTAAACGCCATGTGTTCCAGAAAATGCGCTAATCCGTCCTGATCGTCATTTTCTAAAATAGCGCCAACGTTTTGTACAAAATAGAAATCGGTTCTGTCTTTTGGCCATTCGTTATGCATAATAAAATACTGCATTCCGTTTGAAAGCGTTCCGTGTGCCACTTCTTTTGGCAGCGGAAACGTAGTTTTAAACTGCGCCGAAACCTGAGATAGACCCAGAATCAGGAAATACGCTAGAATTAATTTTGTTTTCATTTGATAATTATTGTTCTTTTTTGATTGAATTTTGGTTTGAAAAAAGTATAAGATGTGCCTGCTGTTGCTTTGAAGGTCTCATAAGAAACCTTCAAATAACAGTTTTTACTGAATGCGAATCTGTAATATCAGCGTCTAAATAGTAAGCATTTTTAGAAAAATCTACATCCAGTCCGGAAGTGAGATACCTTTTAAATAGTAGTCAAAATACTGTTGCATTTTGAGTGTCCAGTCTTTTCTATTGGCAGCAATATCTAAAGTATGTCCTTCTTTTTTGTAGTTTATCAGTAAAGCAGGTTTCCCTAAACGGCGAAGCGCAAAAAACAAAGACTGACCTTCCTGATAAGGCACAGCACGGTCATTATCATTATGAAAAATAAGGATTGGTGTTTTGATATTTTTAGCCGAAAAAATAGGAGAGTTTTTGATATATCCGTCCAGATTGTCGTGCATAGAACTTCCCATACGATATTGATCGGCTTCATACTTAAACATTGTCGAAATACCGTTGGATCTCATTACAGGATAATTGGCAGTAAAATTGGTTACTCCCGAACCTACAATGGCACAGCTGAACAGATCTGTTTTTGTAGTCAAGAAAGAAGTTTCGTAACCGCCAAAACTATGTCCCTGAATTCCAATTTTACCTTTTTCAGTAATGCCATTTGAAATTAAATATTCAACGCCACTGATGACATCATTGTAAACGCTGTTTCCAACATCACCATAAGTGTAATGCACGTCTGGCTGAAAAACAATATAACCCTGACTTACGAAAGTTGGAATGTTAATATTAGAAGTACTTACTTCCGGCAATTGATATACATTAAAATCTTCTGTATGTTTTTCGTAAAAATGAACAATTACCGGATATGTTTTTTTACTGTCATAATTATCTGGAAGATATAGATTTCCTTGATTTTCTTTTCCGTTAAAACTCTTCCATGTTACTACTTTTGCAGTTCCCCAAGCATATTCTTTTTGCTGCGGATTGATATCGGTAATTCTTGTCTGTGAGCCAAAACTAGATGTTCCCCACCATAAATCTGGGAAAATCGTATAACTCTCTTTTGAAAATAAAACACTTGAATCGTCACCAGAAACAGTTTCTATTTTAGTATTATAATTAGGATCAGCAAAGATTTTTGTGATTGTGTTGGATGCAAATTTGTAAATTCCTTTTGATTTATGTTCGATGTCAAAACCAATAAAAGTAATGGATTTTTTGGAGTCTAAATCTCCAATAAAACCACTTTCGCTGTAACGCAATTCAACTTTATTTTTTTCTTCCAAAACCATTCGTAATGGAATAAGCGACTTTTTGATTGGTAAGATCAATTGCCCACAAATCAAATTGGTCATACAAAACGACTGTATTTCCATTGTTTAACCAACCTGCAATTCCATAGGCTGTATTGGCAGATTTCATATCTACCTTATCATTTGAAACCGGAAAAGGAATTTGCGAGCTGATGTTTTTAAACTGCAAAGAAGCAGTGTCAAAAACCGTCCAAATTTTTTCTTTTTCATCATATAAAACAGCAAAATTTCCCTGTGGATTCCAGATTGGAGTTCCAAAAACGCCTGTCAGTACTTTTGTAGATTTTCCTGTTTCGGCATCGACCCAGTAAATATCATTGCGTTCATTAAAAGTCCAGTCTACTTCTACAGTATAAGGTTTTTTATCGATAGCAAAAACACCTTTAAAATTACCAGATTCTGGCATTAAAACCTGATCGAATTCGCCAGTTGCAGCGACTTTGACTACTTTTTTATTTTGGATATCATAAAGTAATTTCTGTTCGCTTGGAAGCGTTTTTGAATTTCTCAACAATTCCTGTCTGCGTTCCATAGTTCCCTGATTGGATCGCCATATTTCAACATTAGATTTTGCGATCTGAGTATTTTCAGGACGTTTGTTAGAATTCACTAATAACGAAATAAAACGTGTATTTTCATTTAAACTGTAAGCTGTTTTTGAAATCGAAAAACCAGAATCGTTTAAAGCAATTTCATCATAGTTGAATAAAACTTTTGTTGAATTGGTATTCAAATTGAAATAATAAACCAAGTTGAAATCAGAACTGTTGTTTCCCTTTAAAGTGAAACTACCTCCGTTTTCTTTGTCATTTAATTGAAAATCACCAAAGTCAGAAGCTTTTCCGTTATAAACTGTTTCTTGTTTACCGCCTGGAATTCCGTGTTTTAAAAACACCTGATCCTTTTCGATCTGAACATAAACAATCGATTTATTCTTTAAAAAGCGAGACGATTTAATGTTGTTTACAGAAATACTGTCATTGCTTTCTAGATTATAAAAAACCAAACGCTGCAGAAAAAAGGGTCCTTTTTCAGCTTCTGGACGAGTATAATACAGAAAATCAGTTCCTTCAATAGCATTGGTGTAATGTTTGGTTTTCCAAAGTTTTTTAACTCCTGTTTTTAAATTTTGCAGAAGCGTGCTGTCATTTTTAGTGTACTGAACCCAGTCTTTTTTTCCGATGAATTTCAGATCATTGATATTCTCAAGAACCAGGCGTTTTCCTTTTGGAGCCTCCTGAACAATAATCTGTTTTTTATTTTCTTTTTCTTCATCCTGAAAAACGGTGCTGTAGGAAATCCATTTTCCGTTGTATGACAAAGCTTTGCTGTTGATTCTCTGCCATGACTGGTAAGCCGATTCGTCAACTGTTTTTTTCTGTGCAGATAAACTATGTACACTCAAGGCGAATGTACATAGTGCAACTATTTTTTTCATATAATTAAAATTTCAGAAAGCGAATTATTCGTTCTTTAAAGCATTGATAACCCCTGTAAGTTCATCAACCAATTGTCCCGGATTTCCAGAATAACCTTCAGAAGTAAATCTAATTTTACCATTTTTGATCACTACTTTTCGGGGTATACCGCTTGATTTGAAAATTGCTGCGTATTTTGAGAAAGATTCGTTATTTGTTCCGCCTCCTTTTTTAACCAAATCAAAATAAGTATCTATTTTTAAGTCTTTTTCTTTTAAATACGCCAAAGCTTCTTTTTTATATCCTTCTTTGGTTTCCTGTGTGCTGATAAAATAAACTTCGACTTGTTTGTCTTCTTTATAGTTGTTTACCAATTGTTGCATTGCCGGAAAAGCTTTTTTGCAAGGACCACACCAGGTCGCCCAAAAATCGATTACGATAATTTTACCGCTGTTTAAATCTAATTGTTTTGTTTTTCCGTCAGATCCCTGAACTTTAATGTCAGGAGCGGCGATATCAATTAAAGCTATTTTTTCTTCAAACTTGTTTTCTTTTTTCAATTGCTCTAAATAAGCAGGAAAATCACTTTCTTTCTTGCCTTCTTTTAAATAAGCTTCTTTCAGTTTAGCAGTCATTCCTTCAGATAAAGTGTTTCTTTTTGCTGCATTTTTTAAGACCTCAATGATGGGTTTATTTAATGCTTCTAAAGCTCTCACATGAATATCATTGACACCTGCTTTTTCATAACGGTTTTCGATTGGTAGTTTTTCGAATGTTTCTACTACTTCTTTGTATTTTTTCAGCATATCAAACATACGAATCTGGATAATCAATTCGGTATTTAATTGATTTTTAGCATTTTCAGTTGCCTGATTTGGAGACCAGTAAATTCCCTGCATATAAGACATATCATTAACTTTTTGCTCCATTAATTTGATCATCGGAACAGCCATTGTTTCTAAAACTTCTGGTGTAACGGTTTTTAAATACAAAGCTTTAGAAATGTTCTGATGATACGCATCTTTCAATGAAGCAAATCTCATCGTGGGAATTAAATCCAGAATGCTTTTGTAATCTTTGGCCTGAAAAAAATATTCGAACTTTGCTTTTGCAATATTATCATAGAGATACTTTTGTTCAGTTGGCACTTCATTGCTGTATGGAAACTCAGCTAAAAACTGTTCTGCTACTTTGTATCTTTCATTGACGTCAGGAATTCGGCTAAATACCTGATAGGCTTTGAATCTGAAATAAGCACCTTTTGGAAACTGTTTTTTAATTATATTTTCCAGAGAATCTGCTTTTGCTGTGTTCTTTAAATCATTCAAATAAATGTTGCGAAGTTTAACAAAAACTTCTTCCGGCATCCCGTTAGTGTTTTTTGAAAATTCGGTTAAAATTTTAGAAGCAATTTCATCAAATTTTTCCGGTTTTTGTTTTTTCAGGATTTTGATGTAGGTATCAAAAAATTCAGGAAATCTCTCTGGATGGTCTTTAACCTCTTTCTTTAACCAATATTCAGTTGCATCTCCATCAATAGAAAAATCTTTAAAATAACCGCTAAATTCTCCGTTGAAATCTTTGTTTCTGAAGGTTGCCCAGGCTAAATCTGCACCCGGCATTTTTACTTTTGGTTCCTTAAAAACCACCAGTATATAACCTTTGTCTTGTCCGGTATCAGTAACAATTCCATTTTCTGTATTACCATAGAATTTGAAAGCCATAAAAGCACAGTTTTTTGGAACGGTAAAGTCGGCGCTGTAAACAGCGCCATTTCTTTTCATTTTAATATCTTCGATTTCCCATCTGTAATCATTGAAAACATAAGTATAGCCGTTGATATTTTTAACGTTTTCTAAAGGGCCTCCTTTTGGATCATAAGTCATATTTAAAGTTGATCCGGGAATAGGGATATCTACCATTCCTTGTAATCTTAAAGGGACTTCTTGTGCGGTAACTTGTAAGGTAAAGGCACAAAGAACCGATACCCAAAAAATGATATTTAATTTTTTTAACATTGTAAAGTGTTTTATTTACCTAGTTCAGGGTTTAAATCGATGTAATTTTGATTGATTGGGAATACATATCCATCGCTGTTAGGAGCCAGGGTAAATGTGTTTCCTTTAAAAGTTCGTGTGTATGTTTTCTGAAAAGCCGGATCAAGGTTTAGTCTTCGCTGATCAAACCAACGGAAACCTCTTCCTATGAATTCTTTTTGTCTTTCTGTCAAAACAAGATTTAAAGCTTCCGTACTTGTTGCAGCACTTACCTCATATGTAGTGTTGGTTTTGAATCTTTTTGCCCTAAGAATATTAAGGTAATCTACAGCTTTTTGAGTTTGTCCAGCTCTGGCATAACATTCAGCAGCGATTAAATACATCTCTGGAACCGAAACGCCTACGTTAATTCCGTTTGTATTACTGTAGGTAGCAATTCCAAAACCTCTTCCTGTGTAAGTTGGAGAAACACCAATGTTACCGGGAATTGTGTAATAATCATAACGTAAATCATTAGCTCCAAAACTACTTAATAAATCATTAGAAAGAGGAGCTCTATTATAAGACAGCAGTAATGTTTTAGAAAATATAACTTCAGGATTTTGAATCAAAACCGGATAACTGTAACCAGTGGCAAATGTTTTTAAATCAATCAATCCATTCTGCATTTGTAAAGCTTTTTCAGCATTTTCAAGACTCAATTGATATTGGCCCATGTATAGATATGTTCTTGCCAATAATGCATAGACGGCTTTTTTAGATGGAAGCACATTAAATGGAGGTGTGTCTTGAATATCATTTGCTAAAGCACTTTTTAAGTCAGAAATGATTTGATCATAAACTTGTTGCACTGTATTTCTATCCAACGATGAAAATAATTCAGGTTTTAATAATAGTGGAACCGCTTTTTCCGAATTAGCAGAAGCTGGATCAAATTGTGGACCGTATGTATTTACCAGTTGTAAATAAGCAAATGCTCTGTGTACAAAAGCCTCAGCATAGATTTCTTTTTTCTCTGATTCTAATCCATCCTGGCTGCTCATTACTCCGTCTAAAATAACATTGCTGTAATAAATAGCCTTATACAAACCATTCCAGTCTGCATCACTCTGAGAAGGATCGTATATTCTTTCCTGCCAGGTATAGCTATTACCCCAAATGGTATTAACACCATTTTGATAAGTTGTAGAAAATTCTACATCTGCGTTGGCAAGAAGATAAATTCCGCCTGAAGAAGTTATATCGTTATAGCTATTAGCCAGACCTCTGTAATCAGAAGTATATTTTAAAACTCTGTTGTTTCCAACCGGTTCTACTTCAACATAATCTCTACAAGAGCTTAATAAAAGTACTGGCAGGAAAATATATAGTGTGAATTTTAGTAATTTCATAAATCTGTTTTTTAAAATTAAAAGCTACAATTAAATTGTAAAGAATAATTACGTTGCGGAGCCAGCGTGTTATAGTTATTGTTTGACAAATACTGAGGATCAATACCCTCATCATTTTTAACCCATAACAATCCTAAATTCCTTGCTGCAAAATTGAAACTCAATGATTTTATAAAAGTTTTTTGTAACCATTCCGCAGGAACATTATAGCCCAATGAAATTTGCTGTAATCGAATATTATCAGCGGGAAGTACATTGATGTCTGCGTTTTGAAAACGATTTAAACTGTTAAAACTAATATTGCTTAATCCAGGAACATTTGTAATCATTTCGTCTCCGGCTTGTCTCCAGCGATCGGCAATCAATTCGTCTTTCGCAACTGCACCATATTGTACGCCTGCATAAGTAGGATAATTTTGCAACACGGTATTTCTAAATACATGTCCTGCGTAGTATGTTATCTGAACACCAAGTCTGAAATTCTTATACGAGAAATCATTCATAAATCCGCCAAAATAAGGTGCAATAGTTCTTCCCATGTATTTAAGGTCGTCTTTATTAATCATTGAAATCCCCTGAGTTGAATTTATAATTGTACCATCTTTTTTATAAACCGTAGACTGACCGTTAGCATCTAAACCTGCCCATTTGTAAGCATAAAGGTATCCTATTGGGCTGCCTTCCTTTGTTATTCCCGATAAATACTGGCTAGTAGTAGTAGCCTGAAAACGGGAGTCTGTAACTTCATTTGTGTTATAGGCAAAAGTTAAACTACTATTCCATTTGAAACCTGAGTTTATGATAAGTCCTGAAATATTTAAATCAATACCATGCCCTTTAAGTGAAGCTGTGTTATAAGTTAAAAACGACCAGCCCGATGTTGGATTAAAAGGTAAACTTGTTAATATATCATTGGTTTTTTTATAATACAAATCAGCACTTCCGCGAAGACGGTTATTGAAAACAGCATAATCCAAACCAAAATTAACTGTCTTTGTTGTTTCCCATTTAATCTCAGTATTTTCCGGTAATGAAATAGAAGCAGTTGGTAATTGTGTATTAAAATCAACAGATCCAACAGAAATTATAGCACTTTGGCTTCCAAAACCTCCAGGAGGAGTACTTCCTGCTTTTCCATAAGTAACTCTGGCAGATAAATTGTTTAACCAGCTTACTTCTCTTAAGAAAAATTCTTTATTGATATCCCACTTACCTCCAACAGACCATAATGGTAATGCTCTGGTTCTTCTGGAAGCTCCAAGTAAATTGAAATCATCAAAACGTACACTTCCTGATATATGGTATCTGTTCATGAAATCATAAGACCCTAAGCCGTAGTAAGACAAGTAACGCTCTCTATATTTATTGATGCTGTTATCAGAAGTTCCAATAATATTTTGCCAGCCATAAATAGTGGTATAATAAATCGTAGGATTTACGGAAGTTGATGAGTTAGTATCCGTATTATAACCATAATACCTTTGGCTTGATCCTTCTCTACGTTCTTCTCTAACTTCTGAACCTGCTAAAAAGTGTAAAGCATTATCCTGATTAAAATTCTTATTGATATTCATCTGAAAGCGCATGCTTTGCGATTGGTTAGCTATATTTGTATTGTACAAATACGATCCTACAGGTATTCCATAGACTAATTTTCCTGCTGTACTTACAGATGTCGCCTCATTGATCATGTTTCTTGAAAAGTAACTGTCTAATTCACTCAGTGATTTTGTTTTATTTCCAATAGAAGTGAACATCCCCGAGGCTTCAAAATTCAACCAGCTGTTTACTGTTGCTGTTAAGCTTGCATTTAATCTTATATTAGCTCCTTTTGTTACTACATTAGAATAATTTAATTCATCCAGATAATTATAAGTCCACGGTAAATATCCTTTTTTTTCAAATCCTTTTGCAACTTCTGGTCTAAAAATAATATAACGATCTATGCCATTTCCGTTTTCATCAGCAATCATATCATACGGACGCAGCGCAAAATTGGATACGTTTGATAATGCTTCATTCGCAGTGGTATTGGTTTGAAAACTAGAAGTAACGTAATTTATCCCTGTATTTAATTTTAAAAAACTTTTAAGCTGAAAAGAATTGTTAAGCGTTATATTATACGATTGAGATTCGTTGCCTCTCATTGCTGCCTCATCTTTATTAAAGCCTAAAGACAAATAATAGGTGCTTTTATCACTTCCGCCAGAAACAGATAAATCATATTGTCTGGTTGCTGAATTTCTTAATAAATATTTATTAATCTGACCCAGATTGTCGTTTTGTCCCAATTGGTTTAATAAACGGTCTCTTTCTGATATAGAAATAGTTCCTCTTTTCTGTTGAAACATGATTTCCTGAGCCGCACTAGGATTTTTGGCCTGCCAATCGCTTATATTATCAACCACAAACCCACCATTAACCAAATCTTTTTCATAATCAATATATTGGGATGTGTTCATGACACGCAATTTTCCCAAATCCATTTTTTCACCTATTGTAGTGGTGGCATTAAAATTGATTATTGGATCACCTTTCTTTCCTTTTTTGGTGACCACTACAATTACTCCATCGGCTGCACGAGATCCCCAGATAGCAGCTGCTGCGGCATCTTTCAAAACTGTAATGCTCTCTACATCATCCGGATTAAGGTAGCTTAAAATAGAAGCTCCCGGAACTCCTCTTCTGCTAAAGTTAAAATCCTCTGTAGACTGCGGAAAACCATCAATAACAATTAAGGGTCTGCCACTACCACTATAATTGTTTGTTCCTCTTACCGAAATAGTACCTGTTCTTGGATCCACCTTCACACCGGCCATTTTTCCCTCAATTCTTGAAGCAATATCTACAGTAGGAACTTCGGCAAGCTCTTTGGCGCCCATAACTTCAAAAGAGCCGGTTACTCTCTCTTTAGGGATTTCGGTATAACCGTTAGAAACAGTAATCTCTACAGAATGAAGTTCCATTACATCCGGAACAAGAACAGCATCAATTATTCTTTTATTATTAACAGGTATTGTTACTGTTTTAAAACCCAAAGAGCTAAAAACAATAGTATCATTGGGCGAAACTCTCATTCGGTAATCACCCTCTTTTCTGGTAATATCCCAGGTTTGTTTTCCTTTTAAAACTACATTTACTCCAAGTAACGGCGCACCTTTTTTATCGGTTACCCTTCCTGTAAGTTCGTATTCTGATTGTTCAGGTCTTTTTTTATTTTTCTTCACAACAACCTGCTTATCAATAATGTCATAGCTTAAATTGTTGTTTTTTAATGCACTGTTCAAAATTTCTTCAAAAGTAGCATCTTTCTCTAATGTTATCGTATTGGCTGTGCTGAGCACTTCATCATTGTAAAAAAATACGTAATCCGTCTGCTTTTCTAGAGTAGCAAAAAAGTCTATTAACGGAGTGTTCTTAAAACGGGCATGCAATTTATTTTGTCCAAGGGAAGGGCTGGCATATAAACTACACATACTGATCCAAATAAATGCAGTGACAGATCTCATAAGCAGCAGATATAAGTAATACTGATATCGTTCAGAAAAGAATTTTTCTGAATTATGTTTTTTATTCATAATTTTGTTTTGAATTTAAGATGTAGTCAATATTTATTAACTACAGTTCTACAATGCCAAAAGATGCGCCAACATCTTTTGGTTTTTTTTGGTTAGTTAAACAAATAAGAGGCTAATATGATTTTAATGGTCTTATTTCATAGGCTTTAGTGGTTTTGGTTGATTTTTTTATTATTTAATTGTAATAGTTCTTTGATTAACATTTACCTGACAAGTATTGTTTGTAATACTTGACAACGCATCAGCCAGTGAATTAAGGTTTTCATTTAAAGCAAATGATCCTGAGTAACTGGTGTTTAAGTTTAAATTGGCTCCTTTTATGAATTCAATTTTATAATATTTTGAAAGTTTGTTTAAAATGGTTCCTAAAGACTCACTTTTAAAGCTGAAGTAACCCTCACGCCAGGATAATACCGACGAAACATCTCTTCCACTTTCTACTTTCAGGTTTTTCTTGTCTTTATTGATTTTACCAATCATTCCCGGAGTTAGATCCTCCTGAAGTTCCTGGTTTTTTAAAATTCCTTTTTTGGTGTAAGTAATTCTTACTTTCCCTTTCAATAATGCAGTTTGAATAGTCTCGTCTTCAGGATAAGAGCTCACATTAAAAACCGTTCCGAGAACTCTCACATTACAGTCTTTTGTTTTTACAAAAAATGGTTTTGTTTTGTCATGTGAAACATCAAATGCGGCTTCTCCGGTTAAATAAACCTCACGAATTGAGCCAACAAATTGAGTTGGATATATTAACGAAGAACCAGAATTTAACCATACTGTTGTACCGTCAGCCAATACAATCTGAGTTCTTTTTCCGTAAGGAACATTAACAGTATTAAAAGAAGCTGTATTGCTTGTATTGGTATTTATGGCTTTTTTTCCAATAAGAACCTGTTCGCCATTCTTGCCATAGCTTATTACGGAACGCTCATTTACAGCAATAGCTTGCTTATCCTGTAAAACAAGTGAAATGTTTTCTGAATCAAAATTTATCTCCGTTTTTTCCGCACTTGCTGCAAAACGTTCTAAATCAGTTAAAGGTTTTTCGTCAGTTGAACGGTTTATATATAGTCCAGCTAATAGAATAATGCTTGCTGCAGCAAAATAAGCCAGCAGTTTTTTTCTTTTTTTCCTTCCGGATTCTTTCTTTTCAAGCTGAACTAATCGATGACGAATCTGTTCCTTTAAGGATTCCTTTTCATCATTCGGTATATTGTTAAAATTAATTTGCAAAACGATTATTTTTGGGTGTATATCTTTAAAGAGAATGATTCTTTAAAAACATAGACAAAAAAATAACCTTTTTTTAAAGTTTTTTTCGAAGTTCTTTTAAACATCTGTATATCAGTGTTCTACAGGACTCTATTGAGATTTCTAAAATAGAAGCAATTTCTTCATAAGGTTTGTCTTCATTAAATCTGTAGAATAATGCTTTACGCTGTTTTTCGGTAAGTTCCTGCATGGCAAAAGCCAGTTTTGAATTTAGTTCAAGAGTGTTTTCCTGATCTATTAAAGCATCTTCAAATGATGCTTCTTTGGGCGTAATATAATCGTATTCAGTATTTAAGTGGAATATTTTCTGAGAGGCCTGATTTTTTTTTAGAATATTTCGCTGGGTAATTTTAAAAAGATAAGACTTTACATTTACACTTTCAGACAAACCGCTTCTGTATTTGTAAATATCCAGAAAAACATCATGAATAGCATCTTTTGCAATTGTAGTATCTTTAGTATACTGTAAAGCAAAGGTTAACAAAACATCAGCATAGATATCATATAGCGTTTCAAAAGCGGGAATATCGCCTTTTTTAATCTGCTGCCATAAATATATATCTGTAGTGGTATTCTCCATTTATGGATGAATTGTTTTTGGTATTTACTGGCAAATCTACTAACTTTTATCAGTTAAACGGGGGATGTTTCAAATATTTCGCATGATTTTGTTTATTTTGATTAAAATAATAAAGATTATTTTGTTAAAATCAATTGTTTTTTTTGATTAAAATCATTCTATCCTGACCCTATACTTACGATAAATACGTTTTTGAAGTAAACTTTAAATTTTAAACAAGCGATTATTACAAGATTTTTATTGCCAGAATAATCTAAAGCTTTAATTTGTCTAAGCTTTTTTTTAGAAGAAAGGTGGAAAAATTACAAGTTACAAAATTATATAGTTGAAACATTTGAAACTAAAAACCCACATAAATCGTCCTGTTTGAAACGAAATATATGGGAAATTTAATATATGATTTTAACTGTTATTTTAAACCTGACATGCGAAGTGCTTATCTGCAGAAACCAGTTCAGTTAACCGGGAAGGTATTAAATAAATTATTGGTTGTCTTTTCTGTATTCTCTCATTCTATCTCTTGCCTTATCTTTATTTTCTTCCTGATTTTTTTTCCATTTGGTATATTGATCGGCAGTTAGAATCTCTTTCATTTTAGCATCATTTGCATCTGCTTCAGCTGTCATTTCTTTTCTGAGAGT
Organism: Flavobacterium gyeonganense; assembly: GCF_029625295.1. NCBI lineage: Bacteria > Pseudomonadati > Bacteroidota > Flavobacteriia > Flavobacteriales > Flavobacteriaceae > Flavobacterium > Flavobacterium gyeonganense. Next base: position 3,279,928 of record NZ_CP121112.1, read on the forward strand.
TTCTCTTTGCTCAGCAGTTAATTTTGTGCCTTTTTCCCTTTGTTCTTTTCTGGCTTCTCTCAGTTTTTCAGATTTAATACTTCTTTCAGCGATCAGCTGTTTTACCTGTTCCTGCTGTTTTGCGTCTAAGTCTAAGTCAGAGGTTAATTTTTTCAGTTGTCTTTCATTGCGTTGTTCCGGTGTCATTCGCTCTCTTTGTTCACGCATTGGTCTTTGATCCATATCACCGCCATCTCCATCTTGTGCGAAACTTGCTATTCCAACGAATAGTAAAGTCGCAATAAATAATTTTTTCATAATTTGTTTTTTTTTAATGGTTTACTGATGTAAGACAATAAATAAAACAAAAGGTTTAATTATTTAACATAATTTTATTTTTTTATTTAGCTGAAGGGTGTTTAAATTGGTTTTTTGATTAGAATATCTTCTGTTTGTAAGTGATCCAATAAATACTTCTTTTTAGGATTTTTAAACGGAAAGCTTCTTAAGTTTAACAAAGCCACCTCTGTTTTCCTGTCGTTTTAAAGATTGTGAAACAATTAAACTTCCAGTAGTAATCATATTTAATAATTCGTAAAAAGGCACACTAATCTGGTACGTTTTTTCCATCTGCTCCATTTCATTTTTCCATTTTAAAAGCTGATCTTTCGCATTTTGTAAATCATTATCAGATCTTACGATTCCTGCGTTTTGCCGCATCAAGTGCTGAAGTCTGGGTTTTAATTCGGCCAGATATTCAGGATCAATTTCAGGCTTAGCTGTTTTTCCTTTCTCTGAAATTTTATAATCAGTTGTTTTTATTTCTAAAGCAGGAGTGGCTAAGTATTCATAAATTCTGCCGGAATAAACTAAAGCTTCCAGTAATGAATTGGATGCTAATCGATTTGCGCCATGAAGACCAGTCTGAGAACATTCGCCACACGCAAATAAATTGGAAACAGATGTTTTTCCATTAGTATCAACCACAATTCCACCGCAGACATAATGCTGTGCAGGCACTACCGGAATCCAGTCTTTGCCGATGTCAATTCCTGATGTTAAACAGTGCTCATAAATCATTGGGAAATGCTTTTTAAAAGATTCAGGATTAAGATGTGTACAATCTAAATAAACACAATCATCACCGGATTTTTTTAGTTCCAGGTCAATACTTTGCGATACAATATCCCTGGAAGCTAATTCTTGTCGTGAATCGTAGTCCATCATAAAACGATGTCCTTGCCTGGTACGCAGATAAGCACCGAAACCACGAACAGCTTCAGAAATCAAAAACTTAGAACCTGTGGAGGCTTCATAAAAAGCAGTAGGATGAAATTGTATAAACTCCATTTCTTTAATAGTTGCTCCGGCACGATAAGCCATTGCAATTCCGTCCCCCGTTGCGATTACAGGGTTAGTTGTATGTCCGTAAAGATGTCCGATTCCGCCGGTAGCCAATATCGTAAAGTCTGATTTGTAAGTTTGAAGCTGTTTCGTTTTTTCATCTAAAACAGTAATTCCCAGACAGTAGTTTTCTTCAGTAATTAAATCGACTGCAAAATGATGATCGAGCACAGTAATATTATTTTTTTGACAAACCTGCATTAAAATAGCGCGTTCAATTTCATAACCCGTCTGGTCTTTATGATGCACAACACGATTTTCAGAATGACCACCTTCTTTACCTAAATTAAGATTGCCGTCCGGATTCTTGTCAAATTTGGCACCCCATTCTATCAGTTCTTTCAATCGTTTTGGGCCTTCGGTAATAACCATTTTTACAATGGCTTCATCACATAATCCGTCTCCGCAAATAATTGTATCACTGATGTGCTTCTGATACGAATCTTTGTTTTTGTCAATCACAATGGCAATGCCGCCCTGAGCATATTTTGTATTTGATTCGTCAGTGTTTGATTTAGTAATAATAGTGATATTTTTTTTCGGAAATTTTTCTGCCAGGCGAAGGGCAAGTGTCAGTCCCGCAACACCGGAGCCAATAATTAAGTAATTTGTATGTATCATCATTTGGATAATTCAATCATTCTTTCGATCGGAATTAATGCTTTTTGAATAATAGCTTCGGGTACAGTAATTTCAGGACTTTCATTTACTAAACAGTCGTATACTTTTTGAAGTGTATTCATTTTCATGTAACCGCATTCGCTGCAGGCACAGGTATTGTCTTCTTTCGCAGGAGCGGGAATCAATATTTTTTCAGGAACTTGCTCCTGCATTTTATGTAAAATACCAAATTCGGTAGCGACAATAAATTTATTTCCCGAGTCCCTTTTGACATAATCAATCATTCCGGAAGTGGAGCCAATATAACTCGCAGTAGCCAAAATATGTGTTTGAGATTCGGGATGGGCAATGATTTTTGCATCCGGATGTTCTTTATACAATTCCAGTAATTTATCTAATGAAAAAGCTTCATGAACGACACAGGAACCATTCCACAATACCATATCCCTTCCTGTTTTGCTCATCACATATTTTCCCAGGTTTTTATCGGGGGCAAAAATAATCGGTTTGTCTTTCGGAATCGATTCTACTATTTTTACGGCATTGGCAGAAGTGACCACAATATCTGTCAGGGCTTTTACTTCTGCAGAGCAATTCACATACGTAATCACAAGATGGTCAGGATGCTGATCCGTAAATTTTTTGAATAAATCAGGAGGACACGATTCAGCCAATGAACATCCGGCATTTACATCCGGAAGAATCACTTTTTTGGAAGGATTTAAAATTTTGGCTGTTTCGGCCATAAAATGAACTCCGGCAAAAAGGATAATATCAGCATCTGCTTTTGCTGCTTCCTGAGATAATCCCAGACTGTCGCCAACATAATCAGCGATTTCCTGAATATCTGTCTGCTGGTAATAATGTGCTAAAAGGACAGCGTTTTTTGCTTTTTTGAGTTTTATAATCTGCTTTTTTAAATTTTGTATTTCGATTTTATCCATTTTTTTTAAGAATTATTTATCTAATGATTAGAAGCCTCCAAACCGAATGAAAGATCCAAAAATCAACATTACAATACCGATTGTCGTAACCGATAGGATATGAAAAGTCATTTCGGGTAATTTACCCGGATTGGTTTTCAGTTTAGGCAAAACCCGAAATTGGGCGCTTAAGGCAAAAGCTGTGGTTGTGAACAATAAAATTAATTTTGATGAAACGACGCTCTCGATTGGAGTCGCGAACTGAAACCAGTAATCCAGGGTTACGCCATATTTATAAGCCATCAAAATGCCTGTTACAATTAGTAAAAACAAGGAAGTCATGCCTACAGGTTCGTATTTCTTTTCGTAATACAAAATAATCTCAGGATCTTTTTCTTTCAATGACTTAGGCAGATAGGCCACACAAAGCAGAATATGTCCACCGACCCAAATGGCAGCGCTCAAAAGATGAATGATTAAGAGAAGATGGTGATTCATGATTTTTATGTTGAATTATAATTTTTTCAGGAATGTAATTTTATAATATTAAAAAGGAATCAGAAATGATTTTTATCATGTTTTTCCTTTTAAAAATGGTATTATTTTGTTGTAATCACTTAAGTAGAAACAGCAGTGATTTCATTGTTTTTGATTTGTAATATTGTAAATTGGTAACTTTTGGTAGTACCCGAAAAGAGGAAATTGCGGCTTAATGATAAGGTGGGCCATGGTTAATAAAATTTTAAAACAGTAGTTATGAGCGTAAATTCTATTTATAATAAAAAAAAGATTGCTTTTTTCTCGACTCAGCCGTATGATAAAACGTTCTTCAATAAGTATAATGACGAATTTAGTTATGAGCTTGATTATTTTGAAACACAGCTGAATCCGCAAACAGTACTCCTGATCGAAAACGCAGCGATTGTTTGTGTTTTTGTAAATGACATTGTCAATGAAGAAGTCATCAGGCAATTGGCGGAAAAAAATGTAAAAATTATTGCTCTGCGCTGTGCAGGTTTCAACAACGTCGATTTGGAAGCTGCCAAAAAATATAATATAAAAGTCTGTCGTGTTCCAGCTTATTCGCCTCAGGCAGTTGCAGAACATGCCATGGCCATGATTTTAACTTTAAATCGAAAAACACATAAAGCCTACAACAGAGTCCGAGAACAAAATTTCGCCTTAAACGGTTTACTTGGTTTTGATTTATTCGGAAAAACAATTGGAATCATCGGAACAGGGAATATAGGGAAAGCTTTCGCTAAAATTGCTTTAGGTTTTGGCTGTAAAGTATTGGCGTATGATATTGTCGAAAATGATGAAATGATCAAAGATGGCGTTTCTTTTGTAGGTTTAAATGAGGTATTCAAATCAAGTGATATTATTTCGATGCATTGTCCGCTGAATGATCAGACCAGGCATGTCATCAATAAAGATTCTATTGCCCTAATGAAAGAAAATGTCATGATTATCAACACCAGTCGTGGCGGATTAATTGATACAGCCTGTGTTATTGAAGGTTTAAAACAAGGTAAAATAGGCTATCTCGGAATCGATGTTTATGAACAGGAAGAAAAACTGTTTTTCAGGGATTTATCTGCAGATATTATTCAGGACGACGCAATTCAGCGATTAATGAGTTTTCCGAATGTTTTGGTGACAGCGCATCAGGCGTTTTTTACCAATGAAGCTTTGACTCAGATTGCATTGGTCACTTTTAATAATATAAAATCTCTTTTGGCGCAGAATGATATTGAAAATAAAGCTGCGTTATTAGTTTAAAATAATTTGTGGTAGAAACCTAACAGGTTTTCAAAACCTGTTAGGTTTAGTGTTTCGGATATTTTTTGTATCTTGATTACTTAAAATACAAATTATGAAGCGTATAATTCTAATTTTAACCGGGATTTCAATATTATATTCCTGCCGAAATAAAGAAGCGGAATCCAAAAATATAATCAAAGCAATTGTTCAGGATACTTTGTCTAAAACACTCGGCGGTACAGCAGACGTAAGTGATGATACAAGAAATGAAGATGATGCAGTTGAATTGATTCGTAAACAATTGCAGGTTTTTTTAAAGAAAGATCTTCCTGTAATGACGAAGGAAGACCGCTATTTTTACTACGAAGCTTTCGATTTGAATAACGATCAGAAAAATGAATATTTGGTTGGTTTCTCAAACTCCTATTTCTGCGGAAGCGGAGGCTGCTCAGGTTATATTTTAAATCATGACGGAAGCCTGATCAATTCTTTTACCGTAACTGATTTCCCAATTTATGTCACAACAACGCCAACTGAAAAGTTTTATGATTTGATTATGGAAAGCAGCGGAAAGTTTCATTATATAAAATTCAAAAACGGAAAATATCCTTCAAATCCATCTGTCCAGCCCGAACATAAAGGAGATTTCCCGAAAGGAAGTTCAAAGGTTTTAGATATTCAGGGGAAGAAATTGGAGAGGTATTCGTTTTAGATAAAAACAAAACCCCGACGGGCTTTTTAAACTTGTCGGGGTTGAAAACTTTAGAATTTTATAAAATTACCTTCTGAAAATTCCGAGTTATATTGTTTGAATAAAACTTTTCGTGCTTGATCCCCAGCTTTTATTACTCGTGATTTTGATTGAAAACAGATTTGAGAAAAAATGGAGAATGAATTTAAATCAATCTTAGAATTATAAAAATCAATAGTTGAAATTAATTGTTTAACTGCATCTTTCCTTTCTTTGTTTCTATTTCTGGGTTTAACATCTTTTGATTCAATGAAATAAATGTTTTTGTTTTCATATATTACCCAATCACATTTTTTTGAATTTTCATTCTTCATGATAGAATACTCATTTTCTAGGAACAAAATTTCTTTCAAATTTTCATTTTCCAAACACAGATTCCAATATTCTTCTTCAGATCTGAACTCAACTATGGAATCTTTTATTTCTTCTAGAAAGTAAATTGGATTTGCTAATATTTTATAGCAGACATCTTTTTCTAAATCAGGAAAATTGGCTAATAATTCTTCAAAATTCATAAATCTAATAATTTATCAAATTCATCAGCAAAAGTATCAGAAACACCATCAATCATATTTTCAGAAATCTGACCTAATTTATCATTCACTATTTTTTTTGCTTTACCATTTTTCAATTCGTAAGCAATAAAGTTTTTAGGATTTAGCCAGGATTCTTTTTTTATAATTTTATTTACTTCTTTTGGATTTTTTTGTCCTTTGTCATAAGCTAATAATAAATTGTTTATAGATGCTAAAACAAAAGGGCTATGAGTGGTAAGAATTAAATTTTTTCTGTCAAACAAACAGTTTTTGATTAAATATTGAATTAATAAATGTTGTGCTTTTGGATATAAATTCAATTCAGGTTCTTCAACTACAAAATTAAAATTGTATTCTTCTTTTAATGATTTTGAATATTCAACTAATAGTAAAATTGGAATTATGGATTGTAATCCAGAAGCAGATTCTAATAAGTCAACTTTTTCATTTTCATTATGATATATGTAGGATGTTTTTCCCTCTCTTTTATATTTGAAATTTTTATTGATAATAGTTAAAGGCAATTCTTTAATAGTATGAATTGCTTTTTCGTATTCTTGACCAATTTCTAAAAGATGTTTTGGGATTTGAATATTGTTATTAATTAAACCTAAAGTATGTTCAATAATTAGGTGTAAAAAATTTCTTTCAGAAGGAATGTATAATGAGTCAAATTTAATATTAATACCATATTCTATTAGTATATTTTCATAATACAGAAAAAAATCTACAATTGGAATTTCATACGATTTGGTTCCGTCATTGAAATAATCATTTAGTTTTTTAAAAATATCGTTAACTATTTGTGGAGTAAATTGATTTTTCCAATTAGATATCAAATCATGTTTTAGAAGGTTTTTGAATTTTTCATTTTGACTTTCCTTATTTGATTTGCTATTTTTTAAGAAAATTACAAATTGTTCTTTAATTAACTCTCTTGGATTTGTTTTTGAATATTCATTATTGTTCAATGTAAAACTATAGTCTCCTTTTGAGTAACTAATAAAAGTCTTATCATTGGTAAATGATTTCATATTATATTTATTTAATTCCTGCTCAAATGGAATTTTACTATCTCGTCTAAAATTTTCATCTTCTAATATCGAAATTAATTTAGCCAAAGTACTCTTCCCAGAAGCCTGCGCCCCAATAAAAGTAACCATTTCTCTAACTTCGATATCAATATCTTTTAGAGGTCCGAAATTTTTAACAATAAGTTTTGCTCTTTCCATGTTTTCAAAATTAAGGAAAATATTTATATATGAAAAAGGAGCTTCAATAAAAGCTCCTTTTTAAATTTTATATAATTTTGGAGGAATTTACCCCACCAACTCGACAAACTTAAACTCACCCTCAACAGCCACTTTCGTTAAACCGTGTTTAGATAAATTTTTCATCGAAGCATCCCATTTTTTACCGCTTAAATTTGCAGTAATTTTTAGTTGCTGAAGATCCATTTTATTGTCATTTCCTTTCAATAAATCAACGATGAATTTCTCTTCATCAGAAAGTTCAATTGTTTGCTTTTTCTCCGGACGCATTTGTGGGAACAATAAAACTTCCTGAATAGAAGCATTATTTGTTAAATACATAATCAAACGATCCATTCCAATTCCCATTCCGGATGTTGGAGGCATTCCGTATTCAAGAGCTCTTAAGAAATCTTCATCAATAATTCCGTTAGCTTCATCATCACCTTTTGCAGCCAGACGCATTTGATCTTCAAAACGCTCTCTTTGATCAATTGGGTCATTCAGTTCAGAATACGCATTTGCGATTTCTTTTCCGCAAACCATTAATTCAAAACGCTCTGTCAAGTCTGGATTATCGCGGTGCTCTTTACAAAGCGGCGACATTTCTTTTGGATAATCCGTAATAAAAGTTGGCTGAATATAATTTCCTTCACATTTAGCTCCAAAAATCTCATCAATCAATTTCCCTTTACCCATTGTATTGTCAACCTCGATACCCATGCCGCGCGCTGCTTCAAACAATTCCTGTTCTGTTTTACCAGAAATATCAAAACCAGTAAAATGTTTGATAGAATCTGTCATCGTCACACGGGCATAAGGCGCTTTAAAATTGATGGTGTGCTCACCAAAAGTAACTTCACTAGTTCCGTTAACAGCAATTGCGCAATGTTCTAGCAAACCTTCAGCAAATTCCATCATCCAGTTGTAGTCTTTGTAAGCTACATATATTTCCATTGCAGTAAACTCAGGATTATGCGTTCTGTCCATTCCTTCGTTACGGAAATTTCTGGAAAACTCATAAACACCTTCAAATCCACCAACAATTAATCTTTTTAAGTATAACTCATTCGCAATACGCATGTAAAGCGGAATATCAAGCGAGTTGTGGTGCGTAATAAATGGTCTTGCTGAAGCTCCACCAGGAATAGATTGCAAAACCGGAGTGTCAACCTCAAGGTATCCAGCGTCGTTAAAATAACCACGCATTGCAGTAAATAGTTTTGTACGTTTAATAAACGTTTCTTTAACCTGCGGATTTACCGTTAAATCTACATAACGCATTCTGTAACGCAATTCAGCATCGTTAAAAGCATCGAATACTTTTCCGTCTTCGTCCACTTTTGGTAAAGGTAACGGGCGTAATGTTTTACTCAAAAAAGTAAAGCCGCTTACTCGAATACATTTTGCACCAACCTGAGTCGTAAACAATTCACCTTCGATACCAATAAAATCCCCTAAATCGGTTAATTTTTTGAAAACCTGATTGTACAAAGTTTTATCGTCACCTTCACACAAAACATCACGATTTACGTACAATTGAATACGTCCTTCGCTATCCTGTAACTCAGCAAAACAAGCTTTACCCTGATCACGAACACTCATCAAACGTCCTGCAACAATTACCTTCTTACCTTCTTCAAAAGTTTCCTTTATCTGCTTAGATGTATGATTTACAGGAAAAAGATTTGCCGGATAAGGATTGATTCCTAAGTTGCGTAAGTTTTGAAGTTTTTCTCTTCTGATGATTTCTTGTTCTGATAATGCCATTTTGTGCTCTTTTTTTAAGTCTGCAAAGATAAAATTTTTGTTTCAAGTTTCAACTCAAAGTATTAAGGTTTTTTGCAGCAGAAATTTGAGGTTTTTTCATGAACTTTTGTCCCGCTATCCATTATAATCTTTCATGCCGAACCCCGGCATAAAAGGATTTCCATTTCTATCGGGGCTAGATTAGAGATTTTTATTTTCAAAAGACGTTTTAGTTGGAGGTGTTACCAATAAAAGTATTGAAATGGCTGTAAAACTTAACAACTTAAAATATCAGAACCTTAGTAGCTTAAAAAAGTTCGTATCTTTGATAAAAATTACATAGCGATGAAATTATACAAACTACTTAGTTTTTCTTTTTTACTGTCAACACTTACAAGCTGTACTTTTACTGAAAACATTACAATCAACGATAACGGAACCGGAAAATTCTCTGTAGATATGGACGGTTCCTCATTAATGGCTATGGCAGGAGACCAGATGACCCAGCAAATGGGGGCCGAAGCAAAAAAAGAAATTGACTCTTCTTTTACCTTCAAACAATTATTCGAAGCGAAAAAAGACAGTATAGCAAAACTTTCGCCAGAAGTTCAGAAAGAGCTGAAAAAATTAGAAAATTTTGTGGTGAATACTAAAATGAGTTCTGAAAAGAAAGAGTTTTTAATGACACTTTCAAGTGATTTTAAAAATGTTAACGAAATGCAGGATATTCTGCAGACTTTAAGTGTTTTACAACAATTAGAAAAAGGCGGAAATGCATCATCGCCTTTTGGGAGTAATTTTGGCAATAACAACAGTAAATTAAGTTATACTTATGACGGAAAGAAGTTTAGCAGAAAAGCAGTTATTGATACTAAAAAACTGGCTGAAAAAGCAAAAGATTCTGCTCCTGATATGTCAAAAATGATCTTTGCATCGTCTAATTATATTTTAAAATATCATTTTCCTAAAAAAATAAAGAAAGTTTCGAATCCGAATGCTTTGTTTAGTGAAGACAGAAAAACAATTACAATTCAATATCCTTTTACGGATTATATGGATAATCCGGACAAACTTAACTTTGATGTTGAGTTTGAAAAATAATATGAGAATTTTTTTAAAACCGCAAATTCGCAAATTTTGTTTCTGGCTTTAAAATAAATAGAATTTGCGAATTTGCGGTAAAATTTATGTAAGTTGTGCCTTGAAGACCTTACATATTGAATCACAATATTTAATTGTATTTTTGCAATTCAAAATAATGCAATGAACAAAATCATCCAGCTAAAAGACCTCGGAGCTAAAGATTACAAAACGACCTGGGAATACCAGGAAGAATTATTCAAAGGAATTGTCGATTTGAAAATCCAGAACAGAAGGGAAGAAACCGAAATTCCTACTCCAAATTACTTATTATTTGTAGAGCATCCGCATGTTTATACTTTAGGAAAAAGCGGCGATCTTGAAAATTTGCTGTTAAACGATAAACAGCTCGAAGCCAAAGGAGCGACTTTTTATAAAATCAACCGGGGTGGCGATATTACTTATCACGGTCCCGGGCAAATTGTTGGTTATCCTATTCTGGATCTGGAAAACTTCTTTACTGATATTCATAAATACCTGCGTTTACTTGAAGAATCAATTATTTTAACGCTGGCAGAATACGGATTAGAATCGGGTAGGAGCGAAGGAGAAACAGGTGTATGGCTAGGTGTTGGAACTCCGTTTGTCCGCAAAATCTGCGCAATGGGCGTTCGTGCATCCCGCTGGGTAACCATGCACGGATTTGCCTTAAACGTTAACGTTGATTTAGGGTATTTTGATAATATTATTCCGTGCGGTATTCGCGGAAAAGGGGTAACTTCTTTAAACGTAGAACTTGGTGTTGAAAAAGTCGATGAACAAGAAGTGAAAGCTAAAATCCTGAAACATTTTAAAGATTTATTCGAAGCTGAATTTATTTAAGATTCAAAAGTAGCTCAGTTTATGGAAAATGAAAATAAAAAGTCATTTTTAGGTTCTTTAGGGCTTTCTGAAAAAGAATTACAGGAGTTGGCAAATATCTCACAACATAAAATAATTCAGAAAGGAAATTATTTTATAAGTGAAGGTCAGATTCCACGTAAAATGGCTTTTGTAATTAAAGGGTTGTTTCGATATGTTTACACCCACGAAAACGGAAACGAATTCACCAAAAACATTATAGCCGAAAATAATTTTGTTAGTTCGTATTCGGCTATGATTTGTAATACACCTTCTTATTTTGCTGTTGAGGCAATGGAAAATTCCGAAATTCTTGAAATCGACTATGCAGATTGGTTAGATATAAAAGAAAAGAATCCGTTTTGGAACGCATTTTTAGTCCAAATTCTTGAAAAAGCTTTTACATTAAAGAAAAAAGAGAAAGAGAATTACTGCTTTTGGATGCAGAAAAAAGATACGAGATTTTTACTGCGGAATTTCTGAATATTGAAAATCGTGTCTCACAACAAATCATCGCTTCTTATTTAGGCATTCAGCCCGAATCCTTCAGCAGGCTCAAAAGAAAAATCAGGACTTAACACAGGTCAATGCAAACCTTCACGCAGTAAACTATTTTTGATTCATAATTATTAAAAATGAATTATGGAAATCTTAAATAGTACTGTTATCATTACCGGTGGAAGTTCTGGTATTGGATTCGAAATGTGCACACAGCTTATCAAAAAGGGTAATAAAGTAATTGCTTGTGGTCGCTCATTGGAGAAACTTGCTGCTGCACAAAAACAATTGCCTGATTTAATTATTTATCAGTGTGATATAGCTGAAGAAACAGAATGTAAATCTTTTGCAGACTGGATTATAGAAAATTATCCTGAAACAAATGTTTTAATTAATAATGCTGCAATTGTAACTAAAAACAATTTTGTCGAAGATGCCTTTGCTTTAGAAAATCTGAATAAAGAGATTGCTGCAAATTTTATTGCCCCGGTTCGCCTGATAAAATTATTATACCCCACATTAATTAAAAACCCTCATTCTAAAATCATAAATATTACAACAGGATTAGTGTATGTACCCAGAGCAGTTTATAGTTTTTACAATGCTGCAAAAGCGGGACTGCATTCTTTTACACAGGTTTTGAGATATCAGCTTAAAGGCGAAAATATTCAGGTCATAGAAGTACTATTTCCGGTAGTTGATACGCCATGGCATAATGGAAATCCTCCTAAAATAGCCATAACGCCTGAAAAAGCCGTCTCTGAAATGCTAAAAGGAATCAGCAGTAATAAAACTGAAATCAGGGTTTCGAAAGTGAAGCTGCTCTATTTTATTTACAGATTAGCACCCAAATTTGCTTTCAAAAAAATAAATAGTGTTAGCTAATTTTTATGGATACAGGATTTAAAAGTTAATTTACTGATTTGTTGCAATTCTTCCTGGTATTTGTGGTAAATTTGAGATTATACATGCTTACAATCTTCTATCAATCAAACTTGTATGACTTATGAGAAAAATTTACTTTATCTGTTTGCTTTTTATTTGTAATGGGATTTTGGCTCAAAAAAAGGATAAATTATATCCGGTTACGATATATGAAAAGATATGGCAGGAGCGTAACAGCGATGCAAGATTAAAAATGATAAAAACAATCTGGCTCGAAGACAGCACTTTTGAAGATCCTTCAGCTTCAATAAAAGGTATTACTGCATTTAATAATGTGATTAATGAATTTTATAAAAAAATTCCCGATGCTGCATTAACATCAGGGCCAAAAATTGTAAAAGACAATTATGTGAGCTGGGACTGGAAAATCCAGGATTCTAAAAATAAGCTGATAATGGGAGGCCGAGAGTTTGCCCGATTAAACGGTAAAGGCCAAATCAGTAAAATAATTAGTTTTTGGAACAAAGATGCAACTTTATCAGAGGCTGAGGTTTTAAAGAATCTGGAAGCTGATAATCTGAAAATAGTTGAGAAATATTTTGAAAGTCTTTTTAAGACAAAAGATGTGAATGCCATAGCACCTTTAATCGATGATGAAGCAGTTTACAATCAGGCAACAGGACTTCCTTACGGAGGTACTTATAAAGGTTTTGATGAATGGACCAAAATGTTTGCTAAATCAGCTGAATTGTTTGATTTGCAGATAGAAAGAGAACCTGTTTATTTTAGTGATCCTTCCAAAGAGGAAGTCATTATTTATTTTGTCATAAACTGCAAGGCAAAGAAATCTGGCAAGACACTCTCAATGCCAATCTCCGAACACTTTGATTTAAAAAAGGGAAAAATTACTGCCATTAGGCTATTTTATTTTGATACGAAACAATTTGCAGAATTTTTGAAAAGCAGAAAGTAACAATATAGTTTTACCAGTGAATTAGAATTTTTTTGATGAGGCAGGTATTGTTTCAGATTTAAAGTACTTAGGAATGTAAAAGTAAGATTAAGTAACTTTTTTAATAAAAGTTGGGTAATTATAAATTGAATCTCTTTTGTAATAAATCCTCTTTTTATCATTTAGAAATAAAGACAATCATGAATTTTCAGGGCTCTTTTTTTAAAACTCAATTAAATCATTATTTATAGTGATTTCTAATATTTTCAGTAAGTATATTTTTGTAATAATAGCTAATCCATAAAATAAAAGAACAATCTGTAAGAAAAAGCGTAAGCTTAAAAAAACAATAACGGTTAGTTCATAAAACCACATCGAGACAGTAAGCTAATTAAATAATAAAGGAATTCGTAAATTAAAGTATGCAGATGCTAAATTTTCGATATAATTATTTTGATAAATTCTCTTTAATAGTGTTTTAACGCAATCTTTTTTAGGAGCTAAAACTAAATTTTCTAAACCACAAATTTATGCAAAGCGTAATTACCGATTTATCCGGATTCATGGAATTTAATGAAAAAGAGAGCCTGGCTTTTAAAAATATACTAAAACCGAAAACAATCAAAAAAAATGAGCATCTTTTGGTTGAGGGAGATTTTTGCAATTTTGGTTTTTTTGTAGAAGAGGGATGTATTCGTTGTTATTATTCGGTTGATGGAACAGAATCAACAGTAAATTTTTTCTTTGAAAACGAATGGTATTCTGATTTTGAAAGTTTCTTATATGAAAAACCTTCCATGATGAATATTGAAGCTTTGGAAGATTGCCGCTTTTATTTAGCTTATAAAAATGATTTTGATAAATTAGTTTCTGAGTATCCGGTTTTTAATAATTTTTTAAGGATTATGATGCAGCGAACCATTCAGGGTTTAACAGGAAGAAATAAGTTCATGTCATTATTATCTCATGAAGACAGATATCTTAGATTTATAAAAAACTACCCAAAGGTTGTCGAAAGAGTTTCTCTCAAATATATTGCAAGTTATTTAGGGGTAAAACCGGAGAGTTTAAGCAGAATAAGAACGCGTCTAACCTTAAATAATAAATCTTAACCTGAGTCAATTTTTAAGAAAAACCCTCTTTTTACATTTGCTTTAATAACTATAAAGCAAAGTAAAAAATGAAAAAAATATTTTTGATTATTTTAAGCCTTCTTGGTTTAACTTCTTTTGCCCAGACAGGAGTTGTCAAAGGGAAAATAATTGATAAACAATCTGAAAAACCAATTTCTGGGGCGGTTATTACGCTCATCGGAAATGATGAAAATCAAACCACATCTGATGAAGAAGGAAATTTTAAGTTATTCGGAATTCCGCTGGGAAGGCAAAGCATTTCGATAAGTTTAACAGGATATGAAAGTACATCAGTTTTTGATCTTGATATTACTACAGGAAAAGAGAATCTGCTGACTATTTCAATGATAGAACAATTCAATACATTAGATGAAATTGTAGTTACTTCCGGATCCAATAAAGCTAAAGCTATAAATAAAATGGCTATAGTTTCTACAAAACAGTTTAGTCCCGAAGAAGTTACAAGGTTTTCAGGTGGGAGAAGTGACGTTGCGCGTCTGGTTTCAAATTTCGCAGGAGTTTCAACAGGTGATGATAGCCGAAATGATATCGTTGTTCGTGGAAACTCTCCTTCCGGAATGTTATGGCGTATTGAAGGAATGCCGGTTCCAAATCCAAATCACTTCGCAACTTTAGGAACTACAGGTGGACCTGTTTCTGCTTTAAATCCGAACCTTCTGGCGAATTCTGATTTTATGACTTCTGCCTTTCCGGCTGAATACGGTAATGCAATTGCCGGAGTTTTTGATTTAGGTTTCAGAAAAGGAAATCCTGATGAATATGAATACATGATAAGTGCAGGCGCATATCCCGGATTAGAATTTATGGCTGAAGGGCCGCTGGGTAAAAAAGGGGGCTCGTTCGTGGCAGCTGCAAGATATGGTTTTGTTGGGATTCTGGGATTGGCCGAAACCACTGCTCAGCCTAATTACAGCGATATTAGTTTTAATGTGGCTTTTGGAAAAAGTAAATTAGGAAATTTTTCTCTTTTTGGCATATATGGGACTTCAAAAATTGATTTTTTTGGAGAAAATATTAATAAAGAAGATCCTTTTGCAGCTCAGGACGAAGATGGTTTCGTAACTTCTTCATTTGGATCAATAGGATTGAAACATAATTTAGATATTGGAAGCAATTCATCGTTAAAAACAATTATTGGATTTGCAAATTCCGGGAATACTTATAAAAATGACCGCTATTATAATTACGATACACAATCAGAAAATAAATTAAGATTTTCGGACATAGACAATTCTGAAAGCAGAATCACTTTTTCTACTCTTTTCAATTCAAAACTGAATAAAAAGATAACAATCCGGGCGGGTTTATTATTTGAAAATTATACGCTTAATGCAGATTTGGCAACCAGGGACAGACAACAGGACAATGATGGTGATGGTTATCCTGATTTGGTTCAGTTGATTTGTAATGATGGGAATTTTAATATCGTACAGCCATTTGCACAGGGGCAATTTCGATTAATGGAAAAATTAACTTTTAACGGAGGTATTCATGCCCAATATTTTTCAATTAATGAGCAATTTGTTTTTGAAACAAGAAATGCCTTATTATATGCTGTAAATCCTAAAAATACAATAAGTTTTGGTTACGGATTACATCATCAAAGTGTCCCTGTTTCAATTTTATTTTTAAGTGAAAATATAAATGGAGACAGAGTCCAAACCAACAAAAAATTAGATTTAGTTAAGAGCGAGCATTATGTTTTGGGCTATGATGTTAAATTGGCCAATAAATGGAGAGGGAAAGTTGAGTTGTACTATCAGCAAATTGATAAAGCAGCGGTTGAATCTTCTCCGAGTAGTTATTCGTCATTAACAGAAGGTGCAGATTTTGGCTATTCAATTGATAAGACCTCTTTGATAAGTAACGGGAAAGGTCATAATCAGGGTGTTGAATTCACTTTAGAGAAATTTTTCAGTCAGGGATTTTATGGTTTGTTCACCACTTCAGTTTTTGAGAGTAAATATAAAGGAAGTGATGGGATAGAACGAAACTCACCTTTTAATAATGGTTATGTCATTAATCTTTTGGGAGGAAAAGAATTTAAAATAGGAAAAGATCAGAATAATGTATTTTCGATTGATACTAAGTTTACAACAGCGGGAGGTCGTTATTATACACCGGTTGATTTGGCAGCTTCAAATGCGGTTGGATACGAAATCAGGGATGATGCAAATGCATTTAGCCGACAATATGATCCTTACCTGAGATGGGATGTGAAGTTTGGAATTAAGTTAAATAGTAAAAATAAAAAAAGGTTTCATCAATTTTATATTGATTTTCAAAATGTTACTAATAATACTAACGTTTTTACCAAACAATACAATCGGCTTACAAATACTGTGAATCAAAAAGATCAAATTGGTTTTTCACCGGATTTTGGATATAAATTTCAGTTTTAACCGATAATTTTTTTGTAATGGGCTTGTCAATTGTGATAAGCCTTTTTTATAGCTCAAAAAAATCCAGTTCCAACTGCTCCGGCAAGAGCCTGAAGCTCATTCGGTGGTATTTTGTAGTTCCGTATTTTTTTATGGCTTCGCGATGTTCTTTAGTTGGATAACCTTTGTTTTGTTTCCAGTTATACATCGGGAATTCTTTGTGAATTTCGTTCATAAATTCATCACGATATGTTTTTGCCAGTACAGAAGCTGCAGCGATGCTTAAAAACTTTGAATCGCCTTTTATAATGCTTTGATTTGGAATTGATTTTAGTAACTCAATTTCAGTAGCAGAAAACTGTCTTCCAAAAGTATTTTTCAGGCCTAATTTTGCATTCAGTGAACGATTACCGTCAACAATGATAAACTCGGGTGTTTGTTTTAATTTCAAAATACATTCCTGCATTCCTTTCATCGAAGCATTCAGGATATTAATTTCGTCGATTTCATCCGGATGTAAATGTGTTACGGCGAAACAAACTGCTTTTTCTTCGATAATCGGTTTTAAGGATTCCCTTATTTTTTCAGATAACTGCTTACTGTCATTTAAAAATGAGTGCTCAAAATCGGCAGGTAAAATTACAGCTGCAGCAGTAACAGGACCTGCCAGGCAACCTCGCCCGGCTTCATCGGTGCCAGTTTCGAAAACATATCCTGAAAAATTTTTCTGAAGCATTCTTATAGTTTTAAGTAGCAAAAATATATTTTTTATAATTAAAACGATACATCTTGAAATAAATCATTGTTTTATAGAGTTGCGAATCAGTTAGCTGGAATTTATAAAAATGTCAAGTGAGGGAGGAAATGATGACATATTCTAAGAAAAGAGATTATTTTTTAATAAAGATTTTTCTTGTTAGCGGTATGAATTACTGATGAAAAAATTACTTATAGAATAAAAAACATGCTCATCAAGTAATTTTTTTTAAAACACCGTAATTAATTTATAATACTTTTTTAACAATTTGATGCTGTTTTAAAAATAAAATAGCTGTGGAGTTAATTTGGTAAAATCACTAAAAATTATTAAAATGTTATAAAAAATTTAAAATTTAAAAATTAAATCGTTGTTAACTTAGTGTTAATTTAAAAAAGTAAGACATAACTTTCTTTTCCGTTTTATTGAAAAATATCTCGTTTTTAACTATTTTTAGTTGATTTTATTTAATCAAAGTTTGAGTTCTTTAAAGTTATTTCAATAAAAAACGTAATTGATATTTGTTATTTTAATAAATAATTAAGATTTTTACATCTTACTAATTCAAAATAAATTTAAGATGAAATTGAAATTACAATGGATTTTTACGCTATTTATAGCGTTATCTATGCAGTTTTCTTTTGCACAAGAGAAAACAATCTCCGGAGTAGTAACAGATGGCGGACTTGCCATTCCCGGTGTAAATATTGTTGTTAAGGGAACAAACACTAGTACGCAAACAGATTTTGATGGAGGATATGCTATCAAAGCTAAAACAGGAGATGTATTAGTTTTTTCATATGTTGGAATGGAAGATAAACAAGTTATTGTGGGAACATCAGATAAATTGAATGTAGCACTGGAATCTTCTACTAAGACATTAGATGAAGTTGTTGTTGTTGCTTATGGTAAGCAGAAGGCTAAGGAAATTGTTGGTTCTGTTGCAACACTTAGTGCTGATGTTTTGGAAAAGCAACAAGCAACTAACGTAATGACGGCATTACAAGGAAGTGTTGCAGGGGTTAATATTATTGCGCCAAGTGGTATGCCAGGTGAAAATCCCGTTATTCGCATACGTGGTGTTAATTCTATTAATGCGTCTGCTGAGCCTCTAATTGTTGTTGATGGAGCACCTTTTAACGGAAATATCAATACAATAAGTTCAGATCAAATTGAGAGTATGAGTGTTTTGAAAGACGCAGCTTCTACCTCGTTATATGGATCCAGAGGAGCAAATGGGGTTATTCTAATTACAACCAAAAGAGGTAAATATAATAGTGCGCCACAAGTTAGTTTTAATACATTAGTGGGTTTTGCAAATAATGCCGTTCCTTTGCATAAAAGATTAGGTACAGATGACTACATGAAACTAAGCTGGGAAGGAATCAGAAATGCTAATCAATATGTCTCAGGACAAAATTCTGCTTTAGCAGGTCAGAACGCTTCTACTAACTTAATAGCAAATTTAGGATATAATCCTTATAATGTAGCAGTTCCTGTTGATGCAAATGGTAATTTGGTTTCTACAAATAAAAAATGGGATACTGATTGGGAAGATTTACTGTTAAATGATGCTGCAGTACGACAAGAACATACATTGTCATTTTCAGGTGGTAGTAGTGATACAAGATATTCATTTAATGCCAATTATTTAAACCAGGAAGGTAATGTAGTTACATCTAAATTCGAGCGTATAACATCGCGTTTGAGTGTTGACAGCAAGATTAATAATTGGATGAAAGCTGGAGCAACGATGTTTTATTCTACTTCAGACCAGAATTTTCCTTCGCAAAGCGGGTCAAGTTTTCAAAGTGCAATTCAGTGGATATATAACGTGCCATCAATCTATCCGGTATACAGACATGATGGAAATGGCGATTTAGTATTTGATGCAAGCGGTAATAAGATTTATGACTATGGAGCTGGTGTACCAGGGCAATTGTTAAATGCAACAAGACCAGTATTTAACAATGAAAATGCTTATGGTTCGCTATATATGTATAAAATTGGTTACAAACGTGATAATTTTACGGCAAATGGTTATTTAGAATTTAATATTACAAATGATTTAACTTTTAAGACAAATTTAGCTTATGATAAATATTTGTATGATTCGTATCAATATGCTAGTAATGAAGTTGGTTATGCTGCAAGTGCAGGAGGCCGTGTCACCCAAGATAGGGATATTACTACCGGAGTTAACTTTATTAATAGTTTAAACTATAAAAAATCTTTTGGGTTACATAATGTTAGCGCTGATTTAATACAGGAGTCTTACCAATATAAATATGATGCGCTGGGAGCTCAGGGTGAAGGCTTTTTGCCTGGAGTTTATGTTTTAACAGGAAGTACTACACCATCTAGTGTTTCAGGATATACTGCAGAAGATAGAATTTCGAGTTATTTGGCACGTTTAGCATACAACTATAACGAGAAGTATTTTGTTGAAGGTTCATATAGACGAGATGGTTCCTCACGCTTCGATAGTGCTGTAAGATGGGGTGACTTCTATTCTGTTGGAGGGTCATGGTTGATATCTGAAGAAAATTTCCTGAAGGATAGTAACACGATTAGTGCTTTAAAATTAAGAGCTTCATACGGTCAATTAGGAAATAATCAAACATTACAAGTAAATACTGATCCAAGAGATGGAAGAAATGTACAAAATTATTTTCCTTACCAGCAATTGTTTGAAACAGGTTGGAATGAATTAGCGAATACAGGAGTGATTTTAGGGGCAGCTGCAGATATTAGGTTAACTTGGGAAAAAACAGCTTCTACAGATTTAGGTCTTGACTTTGGTTTTTTTAATAACAGAATTACAGGAACTGTTGATTATTACCAAAAAAAATCAGTTGATTTGATTTATAATAAGCCATTGCCAGGATCAACTGGAAATACTGGTGTCACAACAAATGTTGGAGGTTTGAAAAATTATGGTTGGGAATTTGCGGTGAATACCAGAAATATTGTTTCTAAAGATTTTATTTGGAACTCAAATATAAATGTGACTTTGAATAAAAATGAAATTACTGAATTAACGCAAGCATCATTCATCAATGGGACAAAGCGTTGGGAAGTTGGAAAATCATTATATGAATTCTATTTGCAGGATTGGGCAGGTGTAGATCCTGCAACAGGTTATGGAATGTGGTATAAGGATGTTTTGGGTGCTGACGGAAAACCTACTGGCGAGAGAGTAACTACTAAGTTATATTCTGAAGCAACGAGATATTATACCGGAAAAGAGTCACTGCCAGACTTTGTTGGAGGACTTACAAACTATTTCAGATATAAAAATATTGATTTGAATATTTTATTCAATTTCAGTTTTGGTTCTTATGTATATGACAGTAATTATGCAAGTTTAATGGGAGGTTTCGAGTCAGCAGGCAGAGTAGCTAGTGTTGATATCTTAAATAGATGGCAAAATCCTGGAGATATTACTGATGTTCCATTGGTTTTAGCTTCTAACAATGATTTTAATACACAATCTACGCGCTTCTTATATAAAAATGATTATGTGAGATTGAAAGCTTTAAATTTTGGGTATAATTTCCCTGCAAGTTTAACTGAAAAAGTTCATTTGTCTAAGCTTAGATTATACTTCCAGGCAGATAATTTATGGACATATCAAACACATAAAGGAATTGATCCGGAACAAAGTATAGCGGGTACTACAGACAGTAGATCGTATAACTTAAGAGTATTGTCATTTGGATTGAACTTGGAATTTTAAAACAATAATTATGAAAAATATTATATCAAAAATTTTCATCACTTTTTTAGCTGTGATGATGTTAACTGGGTGTAGCGACGAGTTTTTGGAAGAGCCGCAGCCAACAGATGCCGTTTCTGAAAATGTTGTTTTTGGAACAAGGGAAGGGGTTGAGGCTTTTATCTCAGGAATTATGAGAAGATTTAGAGGTCAATACACAAATACAGATGCAGCAGGATTAAATTCTATCTTTTTTGCCAGATCGGTAAAAGGAAATGATATAATTCAGGCTGATAACTGGTTCGGTTTTGATTATGCTAATGATAACCGTGAACCCACTTATCGAAGAACAACTTTTTCATGGAATTATTGTTTTTATATGATCAATCAGGCGAATGTTTTAATCAAAGGAGTCGAACAAAGTACGGCTTTAGGTCAATCAGATAAAGTTGAATTGGCGGCTTACGGATATGCATTAAGAGGTTTTTTCTATCATCAGTTAGCATTAGAATTTTGTCCTACATACTCTATTGATGCTAATTTTCCTGCTCCTCCGATTTATACGGAAACTTCTATAACAGGAAATCCAATGTCTACTGTTGGTGAGGTTTATAATTTTATAGTAGAGGATCTTAAAAAAGCTGTCGCTGGATTAACTGAAGATAGGTTAGGTAAATCATATATTAATAAAAACGTAGCTAATGCTATTTTGGCACAAGTTTATCAGGTAATGGGTAAATGGCAGGAAGCTGAGGAGGCTGCAATCGCTGCTTATGGTGGTAATCCAACAGCAGTATTAAATGCAGCTCAATATAGTACAGGTTTCGATAATATTGAAAACACAGAATGGATTTGGGGTAGTGCTCAAAGTGTTGACCAATCAAATTATTATTATAATGCACCAGCTTCCATGACTGATCATTTAACGACATCATATTCAGCTACCTATGTTAACAGAGAATTCGTTAGTTTGTTTTCTACAACAGATGTTCGTGCCAGATTTCAAAGAAAAAGCGCTACAATTACCAATATTAACGATTTTAGATATTGGATAACAACTAAATTTAAATTTAGTTTTGATGGAGATAATGCAATTATAAGAACTCCTGAAATGATTTTAATTGAGGCAGAAGCTAAATACATGCAAGGTGAAACATCTCCTGCTCATGATTTATTATACATTTTGCAAAAAAACAGAGATGTTAATGCTGTGAAATCTACAAATACTGGAGCTGCTCTTCTAGATGAAATTTTAGTTGAAAGACGTAAAGAATTGTATGCTGAAAATGGAATAGAATGGTTTGATGCAAAACGTTTAAGAAGGGGTATTACCAGAACAGGCAATCATAGAGTAGGAGCAGCTGCTAATTTAACGGTGGATGACAAGAAATTTTTCCTTAAAATTCCTCAGGCCGAAATTGATGCTAATCCATTTATTGAACCATCAGTAAATGACGGTAGATAAATATTTTGTAATTAGTTTAAAAACCGAATTTGATGAATTTCAAATTCGGTTTTTTTTTATTGTATTAAGTAAACTTAGTAATAATTTAAGCTTTGACTTATATTTGCAATGCAAATCTATAATTTATTAAGTGTCTAATCGTTTTTATAATTTACCTTTGCTTTAGCAATTTTATTGAATCATTACACATACATACGCTATAAAATGAGAATACTTTTTTTCTATATCTGTTAGTTCTGCCTTCTTTATTGTTTTCTCAGGAAGTAACTCCTAAAAAGAATTTAGATATGAATTCGCAATATTCAAGTATTACGGATACTGTAAAAAAGAAAAAAGCGCTTGTAGCTAAAATTGACCAATATCAAATTGTTACTATAGAACATGATACGACTATTGTAGATACTTCTTTAACCATAAAGAGTGCCTATAGACAAAATTACCTTAGAAGAGATAATTTCGGACTTTTGCCTTTTTCTAATATTGGGCAAACCTACAATGTATTGCAATACAGCCTGACTGATTTTTCTCCTTATCCTGATATGGGTTTTCAGGGAAAGCATTTTAATTTTATGAGTGCCAGTGATATTCGTTACTACCATGTAGCAACACCACTGACAGAATTGTTTTTTAATACCTCTATCGGAAAAGGACAAAATGTAGATTCTTTCATTACCCTGAATACTTCAAAAAATCTCAATTTTTTTGCAGCTTACAGAGGTTTGCGATCAGAAGGAAAATATATTAACCAGTTAACCAGTATTGGAAATTTCAGGATTGGAGCAAGTTATAATACAACGGATAAACGTTATGTTTTATATACCCATTATACCTATCAGGATGTTTTGAATGAAGAAAATGGCGGAATTACAACGGCTGAAGATTTTGAAAGCGGAGATCCAACTTTTACAAATCGTCAGCGACTGGAGGTTTATCTTACTGATGCCGAATCTTTCTTAAAAGGAAAAAGACTGTTTTTTGATCATGCATTCAGGATAAATCCTAAACAAGCGAGCAATAATTTATATGTTACACACCAGTTTAATTTTGAAAATAAATTTTTTGAATATAAACAACCTACAGTTTTATCAACAGTAGAAAATACATTAGTAGAGCGATTTGGGGAATCTTATGTGACAAGTAACATTAAAGATCAAACCCGTTTTGAAAAACTGTATAATAAAGCAGGATTGACTTATGAGAATGTGCTGCTTGGAAAATTTAATTTTTTCATTGATGATTATCGTTCGAATTATAAATATTACCGTATTATTCTTAATAATGACGGGAATGGAGTTGCTGTTAATGACAATTTATACAGGCAGGTTAATAATATTGGAGGGCAGTATGAATATCAGAAAAACAAATGGAATGGAAGGTTTTTATTGACAAGGTCCATTACAAAAGAAACCATTTCAGATTTAGATGCTAAGCTGAGGTATAATTTAAACGAAAAAATCCAGTTTGATTTTCGTTACCAAAACATAAGCAAACTTCCAAATAATAATTATGAACTTTACCAAAGCAGTTATGTACAGTATAATTGGGGTAAAGATTTTAAAAATGAAAAAATTAATTCATTTAGCGGAAAAATTTATACGCCATGGCTAAATGGCGAGGTTCAGTATTCTGTATTGAATGATCATTTGTATTTTGAAGATGTTTCAACGCCGGAACAAAAAGAAAACAGAACTCAAATCGTAAATCCGGCGCAATATGGGAACATAATTAACTATATCTCGGTAAAAGCAAACCGGGAATTTAAATTTGGAGATTTTGGTTTCGATAACACCTTTTTATATCAGAAGGTAACACAATCAGAACTGATTTTAAATGTTCCGGATTTTGTAACCAGAAATACGTTTTATTACTCGGCTTATTTCTTTGATAAGGCACTGTTTATTCAAACCGGAATTATTTTTAATTACTTTACAAAATACTATGCAAATGATTACAATCCTGTAGTGGCGGAAATGTTTGTTCAAAATACTAAAAAGATAGGAGGTTATCCAACTTTTGATTTTTTCCTGAATGCAAAAATTCGTCAGACCAGAATTTATTTAAAAGCAGAGCATTTTAATTCGACTTTTGGCGAAAGCAATTATTATTCAGCTCCAAATAACCCATATCGCGATTTTACTATCCGCTTTGGTTTAGTTTGGAATTTCTTTCAATAAAAAACGGAATTTGTTTTTTATATTAAAACAAAATTAAACAGATACAGATATGGACTTTTCAAATAACATTTTAGGAACCATTGGCAATACACCATTAGTGAAACTTAATAAAGTTGTTGATGGGATTGATGCTTTGGTATTGGCAAAAGTCGAAACTTTTAATCCGGGAAATTCTGTGAAAGACAGAATGGCCGTGAAAATGGTTGAGGATGCTGAAGCAGATGGACGTTTGAAACCGGGCGGAACCATAATTGAAGGAACTTCAGGGAATACCGGGATGGGACTGGCGCTTGTAGCAATCATAAAAGGGTATAAGCTGATTTGTGTAATATCAGATAAACAATCTAAAGAAAAAATGGATATTTTGCGTGCTGTGGGTGCCAAAGTAGTTGTTTGTCCTACCAATGTTGAGCCAACGGATCCACGATCTTATTATTCGGTTTCAAAGCGACTGGCAGAAGAAACACCGAATTCATGGTATGTAAACCAATACGATAATTTATCAAATTCTCTTGCGCATTACGAACAGACAGGACCTGAAATCTGGAAACAGACAGATGGAAAAATCACCCATTTTGTAGTAGGAGTAGGAACCGGTGGAACTATTTCAGGAGTGGGGAAATATTTAAAAGAAAAAAATCCAAACATCAAAATTTGGGGTATCGACACCTACGGTTCTGTATTTAAGAAATACCATGAAACAGGTATTTTTGATGAAAATGAAATCTATTCTTATATCACTGAAGGAATTGGAGAAGATATATTGCCTAAGAATGTTGATTTTTCATTAATTGATGGTTTTACAAAAGTAACAGATAAGGATGCTGCGGTTTATACCAGAAAACTTGCATTAGAAGAAGCGATATTTGTTGGGAACTCAGCAGGAGCCTGTATAAAAGGATTGTTGCAGTTAAAAGAACATTTCAAGACAGATGATGTTGTAGTGGTATTATTTCACGATTCGGGAAGCCGTTATGTAGGTAAAATGTTTAACGATGACTGGATGCGGGAACGTGGTTTTCTGGATGAAAATGTAACAAAAGCAGAAGATGTTATCAAAGATCATATTGACAAAGAATTAATTGTTGTTCGTACAGAAGAATTGGTTTCGCATGCTATTGAACGTATGCGTAAATACAAAATTTCACAAATTCCGGTAGTAGATATTAACGGCTTCGTGGGGTCAGTTGACGAAACAGACTTGTTCAGAAGTTATGTGGCTGACAAAAATGTTGCTGAAAAACCGATTAAAGAAGTAATGGGAAAACCTTTTCCGATTGTGAAATTAGGTACTTCAATTGAAGAGGTTTCAAAGCTGTTTACAAAGGAAAATGATGCTGTTTTGATAGATTTAGGAAATGGAAATCATCATATTATTACGAAATACGATATTATTGGGGCTATAAAATAAAACAGTCTTTTGATAATTATAAAGGCATACATTCTAAATATGTATGCCTTTTTTAACTATTGCTTTTTTCTTCATAATAATCAGAAACGGTATGGTTCGGATTATCTTTTTTTGAAGTTCCGTTTGGACTATCGTTTATAAATTCTTCAACTGTCTGTATGTTTTTATTTTTCTCTGATTGCTTTTGCAAATAAAGATTTTCTATTGTGTCTTTTTCAGGACAATTATCATTATCCGGATCATAATTTTTTTCGACCATGACTTTTAATTTTAATTAGTTTTGGCTGAATTCTTAAAAGCTTCTTTTTGCCATTTTTAAATTGAAACGATTCTGTTAATAATGTAAAATTAAATGGATAAGCAGGTTCTTTTTTTATAAGATTGAAATTTGTATTTATATAATTATGAGACTAATATTGAAATGGTTTTAAGAGTTTTTATTGTTGGGACTAAAATAATTCCAGTTGGTTATTTGGATTAATAGGTTTGTTTTTAGAAGGTTTAGCATCGCCGAAAACAGTTTTTCCACCATACTTATACGAATCATTCCGCTCTTTTTGAATCAGTGCATCAAAGTTAGAGTTGGGTGTAAAACTTTCCTCGGCCTTTCTGGAAATTTCTGATAATTTCTGTATGGCATTTATTTTATCACTATTGCCAATTTTAGCACGGTTAATTGCTCTTTGTAAAGTGTCAATTGTTTCGTCATAAATTTTGACAGGAACAGGAAAAGGGTGTCCGTCTTTTCCACCGTGCGCAAATGAAAATCGGGCAGGGTCTTCAAATCTGGTTGGAGTTCCGTAAATTACTTCGCTTACTAATGCTAATGACTGAAGAGCTCTTGGCCCCATACCTTTTAAAAGTAAAAGTTCCTCAAAATCTTCCGGATTATTCTCATGGGTTGCCCATAACATAGCTCCGAGCCTTTTCATATTGACATTTTCCATCCTGACATCATGATGTGCGGGCATTTTAAGATGTTGCATTTCTTTCATGATTTTTGTCGGGGATTCTTTTGAAAGTCCTAAAATTCCTTCTCTGGATTTTTCAGCATTTTTTGCTGTAAGATTTAAAATCGTTCCCTGATTTTCGCCATATATAAAAGTGTGCGGCTCATTGATAAAGGACTTCAGGTCTTGAGAATGCCAGTGATATCTTCTGGCTGTTTTAGAGTCAGGATTCATCCCTTGCTGAATAACAGCCCATTGTCCTTTGTTGTCAACAATAAAATTATGCTGGTATAATTGAAATCCGTCTTGAATGGCTGTGTTGTCAACTTTTGCAGTTAGTTTGCTGCAGTTTGCAAGGTTTGTGCCATCAAGCCCAGTTTTTTCACCTACAAATAAAAGTTCTTTAGGTGTCAGCATAGAATGTTTGCCTTTACCACCGCAGATATAAATGCCCAGTTCTTTTGAATGTGGATTTACGGATTTTTTTAAAGCACCGAGTACAGAAGTTGTAATACCTGACGAATGCCAGTCCATTCCCATAACAGCTCCAAAACTCTGAAACCAGAAAGGATTACTCAGCTTACTGATCACTTCTGATGTAGAAAATTCCATTGCAATAGTTTCAACTATTGCGAAGCCAAGTTTCGACATACGTTCGGCAAGCCATAAGGGTACATGTCCATAATGCAATGGAAGATCTGCTGTTCCGGAACGTTTCATGAGAAGGGATTTTGTATGCTGTAAAAATACGAAAAAATGTTTTTAATGTATTAAAGCAGCCATTGGGCTAATTTATATGAATTATTCTTTTTTTGTAAAACCTTTTCTTGTCATTTCACCCCAGCCCTTAGTTCCCCTAATTTTTTCTTTATAACCCACTAAGGCAGCATATACTGTAAGCGGATGAAAGTACAACGGTTCTATGAAAGCAGCCAGGAGAAGCTTGAAAAAATCGGCTTGTTTTGGGTATTTATGATAAGTAAACTCTTCACTAAACAGCGCTATAACTGAAAAGAACACAGCAAAGGTATAAACAAAAAGAACTAACAATAGGAAGAAATGCCAGTTAATAAAACCAAAAAGGATAAATAATAAGGTTATAACTAGCCCTATAAACTCTATGGCAGGAGCCAGAAATTCGAAAAATGTCCAGTACGGTATACTAAGCATACCCAGAAGTTTATATTTAGGATTCAGGAACATTTTTTTGTGAATTGTGAGTGTCTCAATTGTTCCTCTCATCCATCGGCTGCGCTGTTTTTTGAATATTTTGAAATCTTCTGGTGCTTCTGTCCAGCAAAGAGGGTCAGGTATGTAGCTAACAGAGTAGGGTAGTTTATTTTCGACCATATATCGGCGCATTCTGACTACAAGCTCCATGTCTTCACCTACTGTTTTTGTGTCATAACCTCCTGATAGTAATGCTATTTCTTTATCAAATGCCCCAAATGCCCCACTTATAAGCAATAGTCCGTCAAGTCTGCCCCAGGCCATTCTTCCTAAAAGAAAAGCCCTAAGGTATTCTAAAACCTGTATTCTTGGTAAAATAGCATCTGGGATGTGTACTTCAACAAGACGCCCATTCCGGATAACACACTGATTTGCTATCCTTACAACACCGCCGGTAGCAATAATACGTTTGCCATGAGATTCTAAAAAAGGTTTTGCTAATTTTAATAAAGAGTCTTTGTCCAGGATACAGTCAACATCGATGCAGACAACGTAAGGATTTTGTGCAATATTAAGGCCTACGTTTAGAGCATCAGCCTTACCTCCATTTTCTTTATCGACAACAATCAGTTTTTTAAATGCAGCATTTCTGGAAGTATATATTCCTCTAACTTTTTTGGTTTCAATTTTTAAATCTACCTTAAAATCTGTGAGGACAAGATTATAAGTATTAATCAGGATTTCCATAGAATTGTCTTTGCTGCCGTCATTCACTACAATTACCTCATAATTATTGTAGTTTAAAGAAAGTAATGATTTTACATTTTCTTCAATAGTAAATCCTTCGTTATACGCAGGGGCAATCAAGGAAAGTTTTGGTGCAAATTCACTGGTGAGCAATACTTCGTAATCTACAAAACTGTTTTTTTTAAGATAACTCCTTAGTGCTTTTGTAGATAGATAGGCTAATATGAGATAAGATGACATGATTAGGATGGCATATCCAAGGATTAGGAGTATATAAGCATCCAAAAACCATATGGTTTCACTAGTAAAAAAACTCATTCGTTTGCAAGATTTACGGTTAGTGCTTGTAATACACTTTGTGCTTCATATTGTATGAGTGTACTGGGAGCTTTTTGGGTCAATTGTTCTACATGATGTAGTTTTTGCGTAAGCTTAAGTTCTTTGATGATTTTTAGCCCCAACGCCACAACTGTTGTGTTTTTAGATTCAAGCAAATATTCTACACCCTGGACATCGCCAATGTCGTGTTTTTTGAAAGCATTTATAATATTGAGCTGCGTCCAGTCATCAACAGGATAGGGGTGTCCAGTGAGATGTATGATTCCTTTTATTCCTTCTAACTTAATGGCAGCATTGATGGCTGTGATTTTTAAGGTTTTGTTTTTGGATTTGGAAATAGAAATGATAGTATCAAAGGCTTCTGTAATATTCATTTCGGCCAATTCTGTAATTCCTTTGCATTTTACTTCCCATTTATGGCTTTTAAGTTTTCTAAAAGAAGTATTTATTAATTCTGACTCTTTATAAAACTGCTCCAGTTTTAGGGCATAAACGCCATCATAATTTTTATGAAGATTGATAACAGATTCGGCCAGTACTGCTCTGAAGTACTTATTCTTCAAAAAAAGCACATAATTTGGATCTTCTTTCACCAAAGAAAAAGGAGTATCCATAAAAACTACTGAATACATTAACTCTACAATGACTTGCTCGTAATCATTTCTGAGTTTTTCCTGTTTTATTTTTCTGTTTCGGCTTTCTATAATTAATAAATACAGGACAGCTGATAGACCAACAAATAAGCAGATTGACCCCATTAGAAAAGGTTCTACCCAATGACTGTTTTTATAAAGCTCCCAGATATTCATCATATTGACTTTATTACAAACGGATATTCAGTAATTTATTAATTCGTATTAAGAGTACAGCAGGGCTAATAGGTTTGGCAATAAATTCATTTGCGCCTATGTCAAAAGAGTCTAGTTCTGTTTGTTCAACTCCTGATGAAGTAAATATAATTATTGGAATGTCAGACTGGATATTTTGTCTGACATATTGTGTAATTTCCATTCCGCTTTTGCCTGGCATATTAATATCTGTCAGGATGAGATGATAAGTATTCTTTTCAATAGCATCAAGTGCCTCCTGACCATCAGAGAACTGGTCTACCGCAAATCCTTTAGAGGTTAAGAAAAAAGATAATGATTTGCGTAAGATTTCGTTATCTTCAGCTAAAACTATTTTCATTGGTTTGAATATTTATCTTTGAGCAGTTAATTTAATAAAAAAATAGGGCAATACGTAAAGCTATAGCATATTTTCCTTTTATCATAGTTCCTTTAAAATTTTAACTACCTCAATAATTCCACAATGCAAAATATTTATCTTATCTAAACTTTCAGAGGTAAATTTTCCCATAATTGCTTCCTGTTCAATAATGGATAAGAAATTAGACAGATCTTTTAGCATGAAAATATCCAGACTGGACCTCATATTATGAGTCAGTTTCTTTACATTCTCCATATCGTTAGTATTAAAAGCCTCTTCCAGCTGAGCCAGCTCATTTGGGATCTTTTGTATAAACAGATCTATCATATCCTGCTTAAAGTTAGGATTACCACAAGACATTTCATCCAAAAATAATAAATCGATCTTTCTCTTTGGCGGCTGGTTGGTATCTTTAGTCAGGACTGTTTTTATAGTCTCTAAAAGCATTGCCTGTTTAAAAGGTTTAGGTACATAAGCATCCATTCCTACATCATAACAGCGCTCCTGTTCCCCTACAAGCGAATGAGCAGTCATGGCAATAATCGGAATGTTTAATTTCATTTCTTTCCTGATATATTCTGTTGTTTGGTATCCGTCTTTGATAGGCATCTGGAGATCCATTAATACTAAATCATAGTTGTTTTTTGACAACAAATCGATTCCTTCTTCGCCATTTTCGGCAATATCTAATTCAAACCCAAAATTTTCAATGACACTTTTTGCAAGTTTCTGATTCAGGGCATTGTCTTCACACAAAAGGATTTTCAGTTTACCCGGATGTTCTTCCATCAATTTTTCAATTGGAGTTTCAACGTAATCCACTTTTTTATAGGTAAGGGTAAAAGAGAATTCTGAACCACGGCCTTCTTTGCTTTTTACATGGATTTCAGAGTTTTGCAGTTCTACTAATTGTTTTACAATGCTGAGACCAAGTCCGGTACCACCAAATCTTCTGGTTGTGCTTTCTTCGGCCTGGGTAAAACGTTCAAATATTGTCTTAAGTTTTTCCTCTTGTATCCCTATTCCGGTATCTTTAACCGAAAACCGAAGCGAATAATCATCATCGGTCTCGTTAACCTTTTTTACTGATACTGTCACTTCTCCTTCTTCGGTAAACTTAAGGGCATTGCCGGTAAGGTTAACCAATATTTGGTTTAATCGTCCCTGGTCTCCTATTACCATTTCAGGCAATTCGGTATCTACGAACAGATTCAATTCTACAGCCGAAGATGCTTTGATTTTTAATAAATTATAGACATGTTTAAGTGTTTTTTTTAAATTGAATGGCTGAGCCTCAATAGTCAGATTGCCTGATTCGATTTTAGAAAGATCAAGAATGTCGTTGATAATCAGAAGCAGATTCTCACCTGCAATTTGTACACTATCAATATAATCTCTTTGGGTAGTATCTAATTTTGTCTGTGCCAAAAGGTCAGTAAAGCCAATTATTGCATTTAAAGGTGTTCTGATTTCATGGCTCATATTAGCCAAAAAACTATCTTTTGCTAATACAGCACGTTCAGCAATTTTTTTCTGAGCATCAAGCTCAATATTTTTTGTCGATAATTCTAATTGATTTATTACGTGTTTTGCAATAATCGATAATGCATTTCGCTGGTCTTCATTAAGTTCTTTAGAAACATGGTCTACAGCACACAAGGTTCCTATGTTATAACCGTCAGGTGTTGTAAGGGGAATACCTGCGTAAAATCTTACCTTAAATCCTCCTGTAACGTTAGGATCTTCTTTAAAACGCTCATTTAAAAGGGTATCGGGGATTTCAACCATTTTAGTATCCATAATCGTGTACCTGCAGAAACTAATTTCCCGGGGTACTTCTGATACACCTATTCCAATTTCAGATTTAAACCACTGTCTGCTCTCGTCTATAAAAGAAATATGAGCGATTGGAACACCACAAATATAGGAAACAAGTTTTGTTGCATCATTGAAAGCATTGTCCGGTAATGAATCAAGAATGTTATATCTTTTTAAT
Organism: Flavobacterium gyeonganense; assembly: GCF_029625295.1. Taxonomy (NCBI): domain Bacteria; kingdom Pseudomonadati; phylum Bacteroidota; class Flavobacteriia; order Flavobacteriales; family Flavobacteriaceae; genus Flavobacterium; species Flavobacterium gyeonganense. Next base: position 3,312,691 of record NZ_CP121112.1, read on the forward strand.
GCTGCTAAGCGTTCTTTTTCGTTGTGAGGTATTGGAAGTTCTATATTTTTCATTTATCAAAGGTAAATGTATAAATATAATAATTTGATATAGACTTTCAATAAATTCGAAATTGAAATAATTAAAATGTTACATTTCTTCTTCTGAGTTTTGAAGGCTTAGGTATTTATTTTTAAAACCAAAAGGGGTTTCATTGGTCTTTATGAAAAAAAGTCTGCTAAAATAAGCAGGATCTTCATATCCAAGATCATATGCGACTTCTTTTACACTTTTAGAAGTATGAACTAATAATCTTTTGGCTTCCAGGATAATTCGGCTTTTGATAATTTCGTTGGGCTGAGGCAGATTCATTCTCTTAAGCTTATGGGTTAAAGTCTTTGGTGCCATAGCTAATAGATCTGCATAATCTGCGACGGTATGCTTTGCTTTATAATTTGCTTCAACTAACTGAGTAAATTTTCTGAAACATTCAAGATCATTATGCTGCTGCGCCAATACACCATCAAGATGTTGAAGTTTCCATAATCGTGTTGACTTTATAAAGATTTGTTTAAGGTAAGTACGAATCATTTCCTCCTGTGAAGAATCCTTTAAAATAAATTCGTCTTCCATCTGAACAAATAAATAATCTATAAATGCAGACTCTTGTTTTGGTACAACTGTCATGGGCATATTATGAATATTATTGAAAAGTAATCCGTCGCATGCTACTTCTTCATCATGGATTTGAATACAATAAAAGTCCATGTTATAAAATATGAAGTAGCCTGATTCATCACCATGTTTATTGATACTTAAAATCTGATTAGGACTTATAAAAAAGAGGGAAGGGGAAGAAGTTGTATACAAGCTGAAATCTACTTTAATTTCACAGCCTGATGGAAGATAAAGTACTTTTATATAACTCTTATAAGTTTCAGAATTGATGATATCAACGCTGTCATTATCGATTCTTAACATGCCTATTTTCTTCAGGTTTAGATCAAAAAGGTGTTGCTTCATTATCTTTTTTCGTATTAAAAGCCGGTCTGTGTTAAAGACCGGCCAGGTTATTAAAAATAACTTATTGTCATTATCTTCTGATACTATAAATTTGCCAGAAAATTATTTTTTTGCAAATTTTTCAAGCTCGTTATTAAACTTCTCCATTTCTTCAATAAACAATGCGTGACCGCTGTTCTCAAATTTCACAATATAAGAATTTTTAAGACCTTTATGTAATTGTTCTGCAAATACAAAATCACATAGTTTGTCTTTTGCACCATGAAATATGGCAACAGGTACATTAATTCTTGACAATGCCGGACGAAGATCAAGGTCTCTTAAGGCAATTATAGATTGGGTGGTTGCATAAGGTGAAGCATCGGAGTTTATACTTGCTAGCCATTGTGACATCGCTGGAGAAAGTGACGTTTCAGATGCCCCAAAAGCTTTACCAAAGTCCTCAATTAACTGTTGTCTGTTAGTCCGTGTAGTCTGTATCAGTCCTGCTGCTGCCTCATCTGATGCACCATAAGGATAATCGATACGTTGTTTCCAGGAAGGCGCTGCTGCACCAAAGAGAGCTAGTTTGCTCACATGTGCACCTTTGTATTTATCCATATAATGTAAAACTACTGCACCACCCATAGAAAAACCACCAAGAACAGCATTGTTTATTTTAAGTTTTTCCAGTACGACCTTTATGTCATCTGAGAAAACATCAAAATCGTATTTACCATATGGCTTGTCAGATTTTCCAAATCCTCTCAGGGATATTCCTATCACTCTGAATCCTTTCTGTACAAAATATTGATATTGATATTCGTACATTGCATCATTTAATGGCCACCCATGAATTAATACAATTGGCTGGCCTTCTCCTAAATCTGTTACATGAAGTTTAACATTAGGTTCAACCTCAATAAATTCTAGTCTTCCGGCAGATGCAGGAACTCTTTTTGATTGAGAGAAAATTGTTTGGTTTGAAGTAAAGATAAATAAAAAGCTTAGTGTTAAAAAAATTGTTTTCATCTTGTTGTTGATTAATTGTTACTATTATTTGTTTGATTAATTATTACAGTACAAAGATGAGTAATACTAAGAGGCTCCGAAATGGACGATTGTGCGAGTTCATTGTACATTTTTCCCTAAAGCAAAAAAAGTAAGTGCTTTATGGACTTAACTGTCTTATTTTGAGTTGTTATTTGTGGTTTCTAACATGCGAGTTCACAAAAAGTGTAGAATTACGATTGCATAGGTAAATGAAATACTTATAAAAACACAAGCGATTGCATTTGCTGGAATATTTATATGACTTATTCCTATAAAAAAATAACACTATATTGTACTTAGCACATTATAGTGTTATTAGTTTAAATAAATATATTTCTAAATACTCACATTACAGGCTTTATACAAAATGTTCTGCATTTCTTTCAATATCCCTGGAATAGGATTATCGCTTGTAATAGTAAGGCAAAGCTGATCATTAGTACTAATAGCACCAATTGTCTGTTCCATGCCTTTTCCTGAGCGCACCATAGGACCGTAAATTGATTTTAATTTCAATGTCCCAAAATCAGTTTGATATTTTACTCTGACAAGATTGGTAACCATTATGTAATGATTAAAAGCTTCTTTTAAAGTATCGATCATCTGCTGAATATTGCTGCTGTTATAAGTTAGCTTTCTGAAAAATTCGATATAATTTTGTACATGTTCTACTTTGTCAGTTCCATGAAGGCCCGTTTTTGCCATTCGTGCCAGGTCCCAGAAAGACAGATTCTGTTCATTTTCAAAATATACCGGATGTGTCGTGATATTTAAACCGCAGTTATCATCTAACTGGAGTACTTTTCGGGTACAAATTGGAGAAATTAATTCAATTTTCGTAACATCCCATTCTTTTCGCAGTTTTCTGCTTGCGATAACTACAGCAGCACAAATTGCACCATGTACAGTTGTCTGCTCAATTCTTGATTTTTCTACGATTTGTGATGTTGTCTCACCAGAAAATCTGAGGCTTTCAACTTTAGGAAAAACAGGATCAGGTTTTTTAAAGACGTATTCGTTAATTTCAGAATCTGCAATTGCTACATCTTCCGGCAGTCCAAGAGTTTCATCGTTAGATTTCTGCGAAGCTAATACCTGTTGCTGCTTGCCTGTAACTGCCTCAAGTAAATCTCTAAATAAGTACATTAAAGAAGATCCGTCAGCTAATGTATGATTTGCTATCAGGATTAATACTGTATTTTTAGGTTTTTGCAATATAACTACTCTGAAAAGAGGTCCTTGTTTAGTATTAAATCGCACTGCTAATTCTTTTTCAACTTCTGATTCCCATCTAAACTCATTTTCAACATCCATTACTCTCAATGGAATAATCATCGAATCAACATGTTCAATAAATGGTCTGTTAAACTCATCCAGACTAATTTTTGCCGAGAGATTTAGATGTCGCTGCTGAACCTGATCAATAGCAAGTCGCCAGGAATCAATTGGCTTTTTTCCTTCTACCTCAGCAGCAAGAGCGAAATCTTTAGAATCAAGCTGATCCAATAACCAGAACGTTTTTTCAAATGCACCCAATGTGCGGTTTTGATGTTTTCTCATTTTTAATAATTTTTAATGTTTTACAATTAAGAGACTCATTCTCAGTTGCAAAATTCAGTAAAGATCAATTCTGTAAAAATGGATATAGTGCGGTTATTATAGTAGATTTTTCCTTTTACATATTTATTCAAATTAGATTAATATTTGGCTTTTGAGGTATAAAAAAATGCTGAGAGGGTATCCAGTCAGCATTTTAAATAATTATTAAGGGTAGGTTCTTTTTAAGAAAGAATGCAAACCTATTTAAATTGTAGTTGCATTTCTATGATATATTCGAATTTAAATCTGTAAGTGCTTTAAGTTAAGGTGTTTAAGCTTTATTTTTCTCCTGTTGTAAATAAGTTATAAAATTCATGGGCGAGATGCCTGTCACTTTCTTAAAGGTTACAGTAAATCTGCTATGGGATGAGAAACCACATTGTTCTGCGAGATAACTTATTTTATATTTTAGATAACTGTTGTCATTTTTCAGGCGATCAATGATATAATTAATCCTCATTTCATTTATATAGCTGGCAAAATCTTTACCGGTATGCTTGTTAATTACATAAGATAGGTAACGCTGGTTGATGGATAGCTCTGCAGCGACAGAATTTAGGGATATATCTTTATTGAGATAAAAATAAGACTTTTCAAGCTCCTGTATACTTTTTAAGATACTGTTTTCAGTTGTTTCTGATATATACTCCCTTGTACTATCTTTTTTAATGATTATTGGTTTTTCACTATCAGGCTGTGCGTCACTTTTTGTTATGAATTTTTTAAACTTTTTATAGTCTTGCTTTCTTTTATAGATATAAATGCCAATTGTGAGCACAACAATTAGAATACAACTTGCAATAATAATGATTTTACTTTTTTGGTAATTTGATTGGTTAACAACTTCTTTATTGCGAAGTGTTTTAATTAGATCATCTGCAATAATTTTGCGACTGTGCTCTTCATCTTTATTTAATTTCAGGTTTAGCTCATTGTATTTTATATATTTTTTAGTATCAGTTTTTTTATAATACTCCATTAAAGAATTATAAACTTCTTGCTTCAATGTAAAGAAATTTGAGGCTTCTGCTATTTCTTCAGCCATTTTAAAATTATGCATTGCTTTTTTATCATCTCCAATAGCAATATAGACATTTGCAAAACCATTATAGATAAATCCCTTCAGGGGACTATTTGGAGACTGCGATGCCATAAGTTCTCTTTGCGCTTCATTATAAAAAATTAAAGCAGAATCTGATTGTTGTAATGAGAGATAATTTTTAGCAATTAGTTCGTTATTTACTGCCGTTTGAAAATTTTGATCTATAGATTTTCCAGCCTTCTTAAATAATTTATTTCCTGCTTTGAGGCTACTGATTGCTTTTGAATAATTAGAATCATTCATCTCATAATAAGCTATTTCCTGGGATAAATTTCCCTGAAATTTATACATCTCGTTTTTATCCTCAATCTTTTTACTAATAGCAACTGCCTTTTTTAAATGACTTTTACCTAAGTTATATATTTCATATTCACGGTAGATTGTTGACATGAATCCATTGATTCTAGCCTGCAGATTATAGTTTTTCTCTGTTGAGCTTAAACTGTCAGCACGCTTTAATGCTGAAATGGCTTCGTTTCGTAAACCATACTGACGTAAAAGTGTAGCTCTTAGCATACATGCTTTAATACGTTCTGAATTATTATTTGAAATTTTATAAAGATAATCTGTGTTTTGCAAAGCTTTTTTGGGATTTGAAGCAAGCAATATCTGGGACGTCTCTGAGAAAATACGATCGTACTTAGAATCTTGAGCGTAACTTAACTGATGTGACAGAACTACAAACAGAAGGATGATAAATGATTTTAAGCGCATATAATAGATAAATATAATAAGGAACGATTACAAATATTGTAACAGCTTCTTTTTAAGTATATAACAGGATTATAAAATTTTTAGTAAGTGGAATTTTTGATTAGTACGACACTCAATGCCCTCATCAGTTTTCAATAGGGCAAAAATAACGCTTTTTATTTATAATTACTCTAAATAATTTAACGATATAGATTTGTTATGTGCTTTTTACTTCATTATTAGTACTTACTTTCATAAAATTCCTGTAAAAAAACAATTAACCTCACTTGAAAATGAAACCATTTTAACGTGTTTTTTTTATTATGAAGATAAAAATGTACGACTTTATATATGATAATTAGGCTTTTGTCTCCAAACTTGTTTTTTAGTGGATATGTGTTAATGTTTTGATTGTTAGTTTTTTAGTTTTTTGTTTGCTGATTTTACGTTTTACTTATTACGTAATATGTAAAATACTTTAATCTTTTTTTCTAAAGAGATTCATCAGTTTTGCAGTCGTTTAAAAAATTATGTGCTGGCGAAAAGATGATATCGCAAGACTACATAAAATTTATACTGGTCTAAATCAGAATCTCAAATTGCTTTCAACAAAATCTAATTAATATATGGTGAACTTTACTTTTTTTAAAATTTTAATAAATATCAAAAACAGGAAATTCAATATTTTTCTGGTCTGCTTTTTATTGCTGGTATGGGCTAATAAAAGTTACGCAAAAGCGTATTTATTTCTCTCTCCTGTACACGGATTTCAGGTAACATCTTCTTCGGGTAATTTATTCTTTTCTCAGGCGAATAAGGTAAATCTTATACGTAATAATGAAACAGTTTTTTCTGTTAGGGAAGAAATTGCAAAAGCTTCACATACCCAAAATCCATTTTTTATACAATTACTATAATCTTAAAGCAGTAACTATGAAAATTACGAGGAACAAGAAACAAAAAAATCATATAAGCTTAGATTTTTTGTTTGATTGTGCAAAAATTATTTTTACAATAGTTTTATTTTTTTTCACATCAATTAATGCTAATTCACAATGTGCATCTTCAGGCTCTAATCCAGATACCGATGGTGACGGTTTTGCAAACAGTTGTGATACAGATAGTGATAATGATGGTATTTCAGATATTGTCGAGGGTAGATATACGTGTATAAATTCTGTAACAACAAGTATGAATACTGTTCCGTATTCTTTTAACACGCTGTTTAATGCCGCACAAACTACTACACCTGTTACAATTAACAATCTTTCCAATGGGACATTAAATTTTAGTGCTGCATTGGTAGGGACCGCAACTTGGGGTGCTGCTTCCGGTACATCTGGTAATGCAAACCGCGCAGGAGGTGTTCAGATAAAAGACAACTTCTCAGCTGTAGGGGATTATATCTATTTGCAGCCTATAAATACCAGAACCAGTAATACAGGTGCAGTTGCCAATACTTCAAATTATGCAGTATACACCATTCAGCTTCCATATAAAACGGAGGGATTTCAGTTTATTTCGGCTGGATTGAATTCTGATGACGCTTACGAAATTTATGCGTTTAATGGGGCTACACCCATTCCCTTAAATCCATCTAATCTCTCTAATTTTAGTCCTGCACTTGGAACAGCAGGAACATGGACGGTTCATGATTTAGGCAATGGATTAAAAATTACAAATGCTGTTACAACAGGTGGTGCCAATGTTGATGCTAACTTTTTTACGACTACAATTCCCGGAGAAGTTACACGAATTGAGATCCGATCTTACAAAAACCTTACAGGAACTAATAGTAATACGGTTACTACCGGAATTACAAGTATGATTTATTGTTCAGACTATTCTATAGTAGATAGTGACGGTGATGGGGTACCAAATTATCTTGATTTAGACTCAGATAATGATGGATGTTCGGATGCCAATGAATACTACAATTCAGCAAGTGCAGATGGAGGAGATGGAGGTGTTTATGGTACAGGAACACCTGGAGTAGATTCGGAAGGAAAGGTTGCGACGGCATCATATACAGGTAATTATGCCAATGTAATTGTCGCCACACAACTTAATATCACATCTCATCCATCGAATTCAGCAGTAAATGTTGGGGCAAATACTACTTTTACAATAACCGCAACCGGTAGAAATACAACTACTTTTAGTGGAGGTATTCCGAATTATAATGTTCCGCCAGCAACAAATACAAATGCTGGTCTTGTTTATCAATGGCAGATGAGTACGAATAATGGTTCGACATGGGCTAATGTAAATAATGGAGGACAATACAGTGGAGCAACTACTTCCTCACTTTCAGTAAATAATATAACAATTGGTCAAAACCAAACTCAGTTTAGAGCTATAGTTTCTCATAGTGGAAAAATTTGTCCAATAATTTCTAATTCTGCACAAATAACAGTTTTGCAGGCTAATATAGGTATTGATAAAATAGTGGATAATACTACTCCCGCACCTGGTGATAACGTGACTTTTACGCTGACCGCAGAAAATGCAGGACCAAACGATGCCAATGGTGTTGAAGTTACCGATATATTGCCGAATGGATATACCTTTTTGAGTGCTGCACCAAGTGTTGGAACATTTAATCCTGTAACAGGAGTGTGGGTAATTGGCACCTTAAATAATGGTACGAGTGCCACGATGACAATAACGGCTACTGTAAATGCCACAGGAAACTATCCCAACACGGCAACTATTACAAGTAATTTATACGATCCAATTATTGGAAATAATACCTCAACATCAACTCCTGTAGTTAGTAATAATCATGCGCCAATAGCACAAAACAATGCCTACAGCGGCCTTGAGGATGCGGCTTCGATTAGCGGAAACATAATTACCGACACCGATGCAGTGGCAGGAATAGACAGCGATATCGACTCTGCCGTGCTTACGGTTCAGGATTACACAATAACAGGAATCACGGGCACACAGGCAGTAGGTTCGCCAGTTGCCATCCCGGGTGTTGGGCAGATTACCATACTGGCAGACGGAAGCCTTACTTTCGTTCCGGCAGCCAATTACAACGGCACAGTGCCAACGATCACTTATACCTTAACCGATGGTGCGCTGACCGATACGGCCGATGTTGTCATTACCGTTAATGCGGTGAATGATGCACCAATAGCACAAAACAACGCCTACAGTGGCCTTGAGGATGCGGCTTCGATTACCGGAAACATAATTACCGATATTGATGCAGTGGCAGGAGTAGACAGCGATATCGACTCTGCCGTGCTTACGGTTCAGGATTACACAATAGCAGGAATCACGGGCATACAGGCAGTAGGTTCTCCAGTTGCCATCCCGGGTGTTGGACAGATTACCATACTGGCAGACGGAAGCCTTACTTTCGTTCCGGCAGCCAATTACAACGGCACAGTGCCAACGATCACTTATACCTTAACCGATGGAGCACTGACCGATACGGCCGATGTTGTCATTACCGTTAATGCGGTGAATGATGCACCAATAGCACAAAACAATGCCTACAGCGGCCTTGAGGATGCGGCTTCGATTAGCGGAAGCATAATTACCGATATTGATGCAGTGGCAGGAATAGACAGCGATATCGACTCTGCCGTGCTTACGGTTCAGGATTACACAATAGCAGGAATCACGGGCATACAGGCAGTAGGTTCTCCAGTTGCCATCCCGGGTGTTGGGCAGATTACCATACTGGCAGACGGAAGCCTTACTTTCGTTCCGGCAGCCAATTACAATGGCACAGTGCCAACGATCACTTATACCTTAACCGATGGTGCGCTTACCGATACAGCCGATGTTATCATTACCGTAAATGCGGTGAATGATGCACCAATAGCACAAAACAATGCCTACAGCGGCCTTGAGGATGCGGCTTCGATTAGCGGAAACATAATTACCGACACCGATGCAGTGGCAGGAGTAGACAGTGATATCGACTCTACCGTGCTTACGGTTCAGGATTACACAATAGCAGGAATCACGGGCACACAGGCAGTAGGTTCGCCAGTTGCCATCCCGGGTGTTGGACAGATTACCATACTGGCAGACGGAAGCCTTACTTTCGTTCCGGCAGCGAATTACAACGGCACAGTGCCAACGATCACTTATACCTTAACCGATGGAGCACTGACCGATACGGCCGATGTTGTCATTACCGTTAATGCGGTGAATGATGCACCAATAGCACAAAACAATGCCTACAGCGGCCTTGAGGATGCGGCTTCGATTAGCGGAAGCATAATTACCGATATTGATGCAGTGGCAGGAATAGACAGCGATATCGACTCTGCCGTGCTTACGGTTCAGGATTACACAATAGCAGGAATCACGGGCATACAGGCAGTAGGTTCTCCAGTTGCCATCCCGGGTGTTGGGCAGATTACCATACTGGCAGACGGAAGCCTTACTTTCGTTCCGGCAGCGAATTACAACGGCACAGTGCCAACGATCACTTATACCTTAACCGATGGTGCGCTTACCGATACAGCCGATGTTATCATTACCGTAAATGCGGTGAATGATGCACCAATAGCACAAAACAATGCCTACAGCGGCCTTGAGGATGCGGCTTCGATTAGCGGAAACATAATTACCGACACCGATGCAGTGGCAGGAGTAGACAGTGATATCGACTCTACCGTGCTTACGGTTCAGGATTACACAATAGCAGGAATCACGGGCACACAGGCAGTAGGTTCGCCAGTTGCCATCCCGGGTGTTGGACAAATTACCATACTGGCAGACGGAAGCCTTACTTTCGTTCCGGCAGCCAATTACAATGGCACAGTGCCAACGATCACTTATACCTTAACCGATGGTGCGCTTACCGATACGGCCGATGTTATCATTACCGTAAATGCGGTGAATGAGAATCCTGTTGCAGTCGATGATACTTATACAGTTGCAGAAGACAATACCGTTACCCTGAACCCTCTTGCCCTGGATACAGACGCTGACGGAGATACCCTTACAATTACCTCTATCAACGGAACCGTATTGACTGGCTCAGCCCAAAGCATAACAGTGCCAAACGGTACAGTAAATATATCTGCTTCAGGGGTCATTACCTTTACCCCTGATGCCAACTTCAACTCTGGCACAGCGATCAGTTTCCCTTACGTGATCAGCGATGGAAACGGCGGGACTGCTACAGCTAATCAGCTTATCACCATTACGGCTGTAAATGATGCACCAATAGCACAAAACAATACCTACAGTGGCCTTGAGGATGCGGCTTCGATTAGCGGAAACATAATTACCGATATTGATGCAGTGGCAGGAGTAGACAGCGATATCGACTCTGCCGTGCTTACAGTTCAGGATTACACAATAGCAGGAATCACGGGCATACAGGCAGTAGGTTCGCCAGTTGCCATCCCGGGTGTTGGACAGATTACCATACTGGCAGACGGAAGCCTTACTTTCGTGCCAGCAGCCAATTACAACGGCACAGTGCCAACGATCACTTATACCTTAACCGATGGTGCGCTTACCGATACGGCCGATGTTGTCATTACCGTAAATGCGGTGAATGATGCACCAATAGCACAAAACAACGCCTACAGCGGCCTTGAGGATGCGGCTTCGATTAGCGGAAACATAATTACCGATATTGATGCAGTGGCAGGAGTAGACAGCGATATCGACTCTGCCGTGCTTACGGTTCAGGATTACACAATAGCAGGAATCACGGGCATACAGGCAGTAGGTTCTCCAGTTGCCATCCCGGGTGTTGGACAGATTACCATACTGGCAGACGGAAGCCTTACTTTCGTTCCGGCAGCGAATTACAACGGCACAGTGCCAACGATCACTTATACCTTAACCGATGGTGCGCTTACCGATACGGCCGATGTTGTCATTACCGTAAATGCGGTGAATGATGAGCCAATAGCACAAAACAACGCCTACAGCGGCCTTGAGGATGCGGCTTCGATTACCGGAAACATAATTACCGATATTGATGCAGTGGCAGGAGTAGACAGCGATATCGACTCTGCCGTGCTTACAGTTCAGGATTACACAATAGCAGGAATCACGGGCATACAGGCAGTAGGTTCTCCAGTTGCCATCCCGGGTGTTGGACAAATTACCATACTGGCAGACGGAAGCCTTACTTTCGTTCCGGCAGCCAATTACAATGGCACAGTGCCAACGATCACTTATACCTTAACCGATGGTGCACTGACCGATACGGCCGATGTTGTCATTACCGTAAATGCGGTGAATGATGCGCCGGTAGCATTAGATGATACAAATACTCCTGTTTTATCAACAGCAGGACCAACAGTAATCAATGCATTAACAGCAACAGATATAGATGGAACTATTGTAAGTTATACTATAGTAAGTTTACCTGCTCATGGAGTTTTAGCCTTATCAGGAGTTCCTGTAACAGTCAATCAGATTTTAACACCGGCTGAGGCAGCACAGCTTACTTTTGATCCTAACGGAGCCTTTGTGGGTAATGATACATTTACATTTACTGCAACTGATAACGAAGGAGGTATTGATGCCAGTCCGGCATTGATAACATTAATAGTTGAAAAAGCAGTACTGCAGGCAGTAGCAGATCCGGTAAAATTAGCAGACGGAATTAATGGTTCTTTGGAAGTTGTCAATGTTTTGGATAATGATACATTAAACGGAAATCCTCTTGTGCCTTCAGATGTTATTGTAACAGGGGTAAATTTACCAAACGGTATTTCCCTTAATGCTGATGGGACAATAGACGTTGCACCTATTACGGCAGCAGGACAACACACTATAACATACCAAATATGCGAAGTGGCTAATCCTTCTAATTGTAGTACTGCAACTGCGGAGATTTTTGTTGAAGTGCCTGCAATTGCAATAGTGAAAACAGGAATATTAAACGATAGCAACGGAAACGGATATGCGGAAGCCGGAGAGACGTTAACGTATAGTTTTGCGATAACAAATAAAGGTAATGTTGATCTTGAAAATATAGTAGTTTCCGATCCATTGCCAGGCATTATTATTAGCGGAGGCCCTATCAATTTAGCAGTTGGCGAAAGCAATAACTTTTCAATCAAAGGAACTTATATTTTAACTCAGTCAGATGTGAATTCCGGAAGCATAAGCAACCAGGCAACAGTATCTGGAATTACCCAAAGCGGAATAAGCGTTTCAGATAAGTCAGATTTTAGTGATGATGAAGGAGAAAGACCAACCATTTTAGAATTAAGCGGATGTGTGATTAAAATCTTTAATGCTGTTTCCGCAAATGGTGATGAAAAGAACAAAAAATTCTATGTACAAGGGCTGGAATGTTATCCTGATAATACAGTGCAGATTTACAACCGTTGGGGAGTTTTAGTATTTGAAAGAGATCATTACAATAATAATGACATTGCTTTTACAGGTGTATCAGAAGGTCGGACTACTATTAAAACATCAGACGGGTTGCCTGAGGGTACGTACTATTATGTCGTTAGATATAAAGATAAGCAATCAAATCCGCAACAGAAAGCAGGCTATTTATACCTTACTAAATAATAATTTATAATGAAATGGCTTAGTGAAAAGCTAAGCCATTATTTAAAAATAAAATAAATGAAAAAATTAGTTTTAATCTTATTGTTTTGTTCGGTTGCCAGTTTTGCTCAGCAAGATGCGCAGTTCACACAATACATGTACAATACTATCAATATAAACCCTGCATACGCAGGTTCAAGAGGAGTTATAAGCGTTTTTGGATTGTATCGTACACAATGGGTTGGATTAGATGGAGCTCCGGAAACAAGTAGTTTTTCTGTCAATGCACCAGTAGGTGAAAATGTTGGGCTCGGACTTTCATTAATAAACGATAAGATTGGTCCCACCAATGAAAACAACTTATCAGCTGATTTTTCTTATTCTATACCAACATCGGCTGAAGCTAAACTTTCTTTTGGTATAAAAGGATCAGCAAATCTATTCAATCTTGATCCAAACAGGCTGAAACCTGAAGATCAGGGAGACCAGCAATTTCAGAATTTAAAAAACAAATTTACACCTAATATTGGTGCTGGTGTTTACTGGCATACAGATAAAGCTTATGTAGGTTTGTCTGTACCTAATTTTATCCAGACAAATCAGTATAACGATAATGAGGTGGCTATATACAAAAGTCGTATCAATTATTATTTGATAGCAGGTTATGTATTCAATTTAGACAGATATGAAATGGTAAAATTTAAACCGGCAGTATTGACCAAAATGGTCGAGGGTTCACCTCTGCAGGTTGATGCATCTGCTAATTTTATGTTTAATGAAAAATTTGTAGTAGGTGTTGCTTACAGATGGAGTGCAGCTGTGAGTGCAATGGCAGGATTTCAGATAACTGATGGTTTGTATCTGGGGTATGCTTATGATCGTGAAACAACCAGGTTAGTAAATTATAATTCAGGATCGCATGAAATATTCCTCCGTTTTGAGTTCTTAAATAAGTATAGCAGAATAACTTCACCAAGATTTTTCTAATTATGAAAATTAAAAATTTAATATATACCGTTTTTTTATCTTCTGTTTCTTTTTGCGGAACAGCGCAAAATACAGCCCTAAATAAAGCAGAGAAGAACTATAATCAATATGCCTATATAGATGCTATTTCTATTTATGAAAAAGTAGCCGAAAATGGATATAAGGATGAAAAAATGTTTCAGAGACTGGGAAATGCCTATTATTTCAATGCTGAACTCACTAAAGCTGCAAAGTGGTATGATGCATTATTTTCATTAAATAGTCAACAGGAGCCTGAATATTTTTACAGGTATGCGCAGACTCTTAAATCTACAGGGGATTACGCTAAATCAGATGAAATGCTTGCTGCTTTTAATGAAAAAGTTAAAACGGATACAAGAGGAGTCTTATATCAGAATAACAAAAACTATTTAGAACAGATTAAGTTAAATTCGGGTAGGTTTGATATATCAGAAACGGGTATTAACTCCACTCAGTCAGATTATGGAAGTGCAATAGTAAATAATAAATTAATATTTGCTTCTTCACGTGATACAGGAACGGTTAGTAAGAAAACATTTAGATGGACCAACAGGTCTTTTACGAACTTATATGCTGCAGAATTAAAAACAGATGGGACTTTAGGGAATCCAATCCGGTTTCAGAAAAAATTAATTCAAAATTTAATGAATCTACACCTGTTTTTACCAAAGATGGAAAGACAATGTATTTTACGAGAAACAATTTTTTAAATGGAAAAAAAGGAAAAGATGAAAAAAGAATTACATTGTTAAAATTGTATAAAGCTGATTTCATTAATGATAAATGGACCAATATTACAGAATTACCTTTTAATAGTGATCAGTTTAGTGTGGCACATCCGGCTTTGAGTCCGGATGAAAAAAATTATACTTTGCATCCGATATGCCGGGAAGTTTTGGGCAGTCTGATTTGTATAGTGTTGTAATTAACGAAGGTGGTACATTTGGGAAACCTGAAAATCTTGGTGCGGCAATTAATACAGAAGGACGTGAAACATTCCCTTTTATATCCGCAGAAAATGAACTTTATTTTGCCAGCGACGGACGTCCGGGATTAGGAGGACTTGACATATTTGTTTCAAAAATCAATACTGATTTAGATTTCGGTCAGGTGCAAAATATAGGGGAACCCGTTAATACCAAATTTGATGATTTTGCCTTTATAATGGACAGCAATACCAGAAAAGGATTTTTTTCATCCAATAAAGAAGGAGGAATTGGAAATGACGATATATATAAATTCACAGAAACGAGAAAACTCAATTGCGATAAACAATTAGTGGGTATAATATCAGACTCTGATACAAATGAGATTCTGAGTACTGCAAAAGTAATTTTGCTTGATGATAAGTTTCAGCAAATTGCAGAAGTAATGTCAGGTGCAGACGGAACTTACAGCTTTAACGTAAAATGCAATCAAACGTATTATGTAAGGGCAGCAAAAAAGGAATATGAAACTAATGAAGCCAAAATTTCAATTCATCCAACTGATAAATCAGAATTGAATATTGCATTGGTAAAAAATAGTAAGCAAATAGGAGTGGGGACTGATTTGGCGAAGATTCTTGAAATTCCTATTGTTTATTTTGATCTGGATAAATCCTTTATTCGAAATGATGCTGCTTTTGAGTTAGAAAAAGTTTTAGCTGTACTAAAACAGTATCCATCCATGAAAATTGACGTTCGTTCTCATACCGATAGCAGGCAAACTAAAAAATACAATATGGCATTGTCTAATAAAAGAGCTAAAGCCACAATCGACTGGTTAATCCAAAAAGGAATTGCTGCTAAAAGAATATCAGGCAGGGGTTATGGAGAAAGTCAGCTGATCAATAAATGTTCAGATAATGTAAATTGTACAGAAGAAGAACACCAGTTAAACAGAAGAAGCGAATTCGTAATTATTTCCATGCAGTAAATAATTTATAGGCTACAAAAAGACAGGCTTATTTAGGACTTAGCATTTTGTCAAATTTATTTAACTATCCGTATTAATTTAATTTTAAAAGGGAGTCAAAGTAGATGTGTCGAAGATAAATTATCAGACATGTTATTTAATCCGACTTCTGTGAGCATTCAAAAAACTGAAGATTTTTTCATATAATTAAGATATTGAAATTATGAGATACATAAATAGAATTACCTGGCTCCTTATTTTTATCGGAACATTTTTCTGGGCTTCATTGATAATAGATTTGGCAAAGCCAATAGTGCAGGTCTTTTTTACTGAATTTGGTACAAGCAATTTTATTGAGTTCATTAAGAATTATTTATAATTGTTCTGTAAAAAATTAAAAGAATTAAGTGATTTCAACTTTTAAAAGCAGATTGACACATATTGTCGGTCTTTTTTCAAAAGTTGGAAGTTGCATAAAAAAGCAGGCAAAATTAAAATAAAGGGGTTCGACTTTTTAATTAAAGTTGAACCCTTTTCAAATAGAGTTAAATATGATTATTTATAAGTATGTCTGAAGTACAAATGAAATGTTAAATGCTTGCATAAGCAACATTATCTTCATCTTGAATAAAATAAAAAGAAGTACTTTCGTGCCTCTTTTAAGACAACCTTCGGACTTTGAGTACAGAGTGAGTTTCGTACAGTATTTTAAATAATTAAAAATGAAAATAAATAAACTAAATATTATTTTATTCATTGGGCTATTACTTGCAGTAAGCAGTTTTACAAATTTCAGCAGCAGCCGATGGAATATTGAAAATAATTTCAGTATTCATTTTGCAGGCAGCAGTGTAGAGGGGATTTTCGAAAAATTTAAAGGAGAAATCATTTTTAATGAAAATGCATTAGAAGCTTCGAATTTCTCTTTGATTATTGAAGTAGAATCTATAGCAACAGGAAACTGGCTGAAAAACCGTCATGCCAAAAATGACAAATGGTTGGATGCAGATAAATATCCAAATATTACCTTTAAATCCACAAAATTCTTCAAAACTGCGGCGGGTTATGCTGTAAAAGGTATTTTGACAATGCATGGCATTCAAAAAGAAATCACAATTCCATTTACCTTTTCGAACCAGATTTTTAAAGGTAACTTTAGTGTAAACAGAATGGATTACAAAGTTGGAAATATGGAATGGATGTCTAAAAAAGTTTCTAACGAAATAAAAATAGATTTTTCGGTGCCCGTTATTAGAAAATAATAAGCTTCATTTTTTTTTGAAATTGAGAGTTTACATTTAAAGAAAATATGCTATAAAGTTTATTAATTAATTCAAGTTGTTATTTAAGGCAGAATAAATAATAAAGCAGAGTTGTCTTTTAATATGCGACAGAAAATTCAGAAGCACTAAAGTTTTTGTGATTTGATCATTTTTTTGTCTGAGTTGAAATAGACCTCAATAGAATCTTTATATCTTTTTTTTATAGTTATTCCCTTTAATGGAGTATTCAGTTTTAATTTACAAAGTTCAGAGTTGATCATTACTAAAATTATATCTTCTCCTTTTTCTTTAGAGCCAATATAGCCAAAATAATTTATTTGCGGCCACTCAATATAAGCTTTCTTTTTTTGTGGGGCAGCAAGTTGTAATTGTTTTTTTGGAGAATATTCTGAGGTGTTTTTTTTAGGCACGACAATTACCTGGAAATTCCTGTTTAGGAAAGGATCCCGATTGATTTTTTCTAACTCAAAAGTGTCTTTATTGATTTGTTTGATCGATACATTATATTTTTGATCCTGGATTATATTAGTAACTTCACTGTCTGAAAATTGACGGTAAAGCGCTCTATAGCCTACAGTACCCCATAAGCCTAAAACTAACAGAATTAGTATTATATTAATTTTTTTCTTAGTCATTATTGTTTTACAGTGAATTTGAATCCTGTACTATTAGTACCAATATTGCCAGCCCCATCAATAGCCCTTACTCTCCAATAAAATATTCCTGTTGCTGGAGCTGTTCTTTGCAGCGTTGTTGAATTGCTCCTTTGCGTTTCAAAAATAGCACTAAAATCTGCATCATTCGCAAATTCTATTATATAAGAAACAGGCGATTTAGAAATGCCAATATCTGCGGCGATACTCCAGGTATAGGTAACATTCGAATTAACTGTTTGATCACTGTCGTTTCCAGGTGATGTGTTTTTTGGCTGATTCGGGATTGTTGTATCAATATTGAATTTGCTTGCAGAGTACCGTTTAGTCTCGCTTTCGTCATTTTTAGCTGTTAATTGCCATTCATAATTACCATCCTCCAGAGAAGCTAAATCTATTGTTACTGTTTTAACAGTAAGATTAGATTTGGAATATACTTCCCGACCACTTGTGATATTAATAACTTTGACATTGTATGTGGTAGCTTTGTCAAGAAACTCCCAAACAAGAGGTACGTTGATGAAATTTAAAAATTTATTGTTCTCAGGACTGGTTAGAACTACTTTCTGATCAGTTAGGTCATCAGGAATGTTTGTGGAAAAATTTGAAGGTGACGAATAAAGAGATTCGTAAGCATAATTTTCACCTCTTACACTCCAGCTATAACTTCCTGTTTCCAGTGGCAAAGTAACACTGGTTTTTGAAGTGACAGAATCCAATAACATGATACCGTCTTCGTATATCTGAATTCTATATTTATCAGCCCCTTTAAGACTCCCCCATTTAAAGTCTACGACATTACTTTCTATAATTGCATCTTCTGCAGGGGTAATAATTTCAACAGTTTCTTCACTGATATCTTCTTCAAGAATATCATCACATGAATAAGTTAGGATTGCTAATGCAATGAATATTATTTTATTTATTGTTTTCATAGTTTTGAAAAATCATTTTTAGATGTAAAACTTCAGATTTGTCATTCTTCTTTGTGGTGTAAAAATTCATACTCACTATTCTCGATAGGTCGAATTTTTTTTCAAAGCTATAGGCCAGTCCAAGCAGTTCATTACTGTTTCCTGTTACGTCCAGCTGATTGGTTATAATATGATAGTCGTCTTCAGGAAAATTATGTATAGGTTTCAGGTCGCTTATTGAAACTGCAGGTGCATTTTCTGACGCAAAACTTACGATGCCTTGCTGCACGATTTCTTTTGTAGTACCTTCTTTTCCAATGATTTTATCTAAATAGGCAATGTCTTGGGTTAAACCATCTGTGTTTTTTGCTTTTTTGTTGATATCATCCGCCTTTTTTGAAAGAATTCGATATTCACTAATTACATCAAAAAGAGTATGAAATGATCTTTTATAAGCTGTTATTGACAACAGACAAAAAAGAACACCCAAGGCATAAAATTTTTGTTTATACGAATAGTTTTCAAACATTCTTTAAAGTTATTTTGATTTCAAAAATGGATTTGTTTTTCTTGTCTTTTTTAAGGCTTATAATTTCAAAACGCTGGAGCCATTTCATATTTTTTAAATCTTCCAGCCAGTTATTAAAAGATCCTTCGCGAAAAGTTTCTCCCTTAACGATAATGGTTTTGGCCTCAAAAAAAGCTTTTTTATTTTCTTTATACTCTTCTTTTAACGGAATAATATTTAATTCATTTAAGGATATATCTGATGGTATTGATTTAATTATTTCGTACCCATAATAAGTAAGAAATTTAGAAGACAAAACACCGGATTCTTTTAAAATGTTTAATTTTTTTCTTTCTGGGCTTCTAAATCCAATATGAGCTGATACGACTGATTTGAATATACAGTTTGTAAATTTAATTCGGAATTTTTTGTACCATAATACTGAATCATCAAATAGCTCATTAATAACGAAGTCAGAAAGCCAGCCAAAATGATTACTCCAAAAAATCCAAATGCTTTCCTGTAAATTAATTCTTCACTATTTAAAGCTGGGTTCGCGGTTTTTGAAACTTCTTTTGGTTTTACAAAAAAATGAATAATGACACCATATAGCGGTAAGAAGATATTCGAAACGGTTTCATCACCTAATTGATAATCTATTGTTTTGACGGCTTCATTTTGCTTGGTGAAGCCAACCAGTTTTTCTTTTTCAAACTCCAATCGTAAATTAGTTGAAAACAAGACCTCTTTTTTCAGGACATTATTAACTAAGGCCGCTAAAAATGAACCAATGTAAACATCAATTACCTGAAATCCTTTTTTTGAAATTTCGAAATGGTTTCCTCAACAATGTTTTTTCTGCAGAAACTAATAAAATTAGATTTTAGTCCTTTTAAATCAGTAAAATAAATAGCATTATGGTCAATGTTTTTTTGCCAGCTTACATCAGCTTCATTATCAAAATCGATTTCTTTATTTAAAACTCCTTTTCCTTCGATAACAATTAAAACAGGCAGTTTTTTATCTGTTGATTTGTTTAATTCTTCAAGGGTTTCAAAAGTCTGTTTAGTGACTATAGAAATCTTGTTTGCTTTCTTTTTAATAGTCAGCAAATTATAGATATCATAATCTTCTCTTTTGATTACACCAACAACATTTAAGTCGTTTATTTTTATAAATTTAGATAAAGTAGCTAACATTAATAAATAACCGTTGGTTTAATAAAAATATGAAGTTTAGAATCACTTTTGCCTTTTTTTCTACTGCTAAAAAACCATTTGATAACAGGGATTCTTGATATTAAGGGAGTACCAGTACCTGAGTTTTCTTTTTTTAGTTCATCTAAACCGCCTAACAAAATCATTTCACCATTTTTAACCCTAACCAAAGATTCAAACTTTTGAGTAGCTTTTCCGGGAGGAGCATCTTCACCGGCTCTGGCTAAAAAGGAACTTTTTTCTACAGCAATAGTCAAGGTTACGTTTTCATCGGTAGAAACGTATGGTTTTATCGATACACTTAAATTAGCATCGGTTGATTTCCATGTTCCGGAATTTAAGATATCATTTCCGATGTTGCTGTTTATTAGTCGGTTATTTTGTTCAAAATAATAGCTGGTTTCTCCAATTGACAGTTTTGCTTCGTGTCCGCTTATGGTGGCTATCTTAGGTGTAGATTCAATTTTTAGGGCCGAATTACTTTCTAAAAGTTTCAGGTTGAGATAAAATGATTCGGTTACTTTTCCTAATTTAAAAAGACCAAAACCATTAAAAGCATCAATTAAACTATTTACGGAAGATCCGTTTAAAGTCATATCAGAGTTGGGAAATAATACTCCGCCAGTCTGGACCGAATTTATTTTGTCTAATCCGGCCTTTAGACCGGTTTGAATGTCATATGATTTATTGTACTGTACGATGATAACTTCAATTTGTACCATCGGTACGACCTTATCAATTTGTTTGATGTATACTTTTAATTCTTCAAGTATAGATCTTGATCCGGAAACAATTAATCCGTTTAATTCTATAAATTCTTTTATTTCTAATTTTTCCGAAAAAACTTTTGGTAATGTATTAATTATGGATTCAATAGATCTGTTTTCCAGCTGAATCATTTCCGTTATTCTTAATCCTTCTGTAGCTTCTTCACCAATCAGATATAAATTATCCTGTTTTTTAAAAGTATATTTTTTTCCTTTAAAAATGTTTGACAGCAATTCATCAAAAGTAATATTGTCAGCAGAAAGTGTAGTTTTTTCGTTTTCGGGCTTATTGTATAAAAAATAATTAATGTGCAGTTTTTCTGCAGCTTCGGTTAATAAATCAGAAGCATCGGCCATGTAGGCATTAACCTGTAAAAAACCATTTTTATTGATATTTACTTCATAAAAACCGGGAACTCCAAGACCTACTTTTGGTTGTTTTGCTTTAGCATTGGTGCTTACTGTATTGATATTGGCAATTGTGTTTTTTTGCAGAAAATAAAATCCGTTGTCATCTTTCACAGCAGATAAATCGTTTGATTTTGCCATCATCTCAATCACCTGATCGAAAGCACGATTCAGGATGTAAGAAGAAATTCGGATGTTTTTTATATCCTGTGCCAGAATCACATTTTTTCCTGATTTATCAATAATAGCTTTAGCTACAGCAGATAAAGTGTCGTTTTCTACTCTTACTGATAAAAAGTCATTTTGAGGATTGTACGTAACATCTATAATTTTAGGCTGCTTTTTTGGAACAACAGTTATGACTTTTCTTTTTTTGAAAATTATAATATTATTCATGAAGGAAACTTCAAGATCGTATTTCTGAGAAAGATGAATAAAAACATCTTTTACCGTAACATCAAAGAAATTATTGGCTATGGGCTGGTTTAATTCTATATCAACGTCTATATTAAGCTGATGTTCTTCAGCTATTGAAGAAATAAAATCATGCAGGGTAAGTCCTGAAACATCAATTTTAATAGTCTCGTTTAATCCTTTTTTTTGTATTGAGAGTTCGTCAAATTTTCTACTTAATTCAACAATATCCTGTTGTGCTACAAGAATGTTGGAAAAAAATAACGCGGTTAGTACGCAAACAACCTGTTTAAGCATTTATTATATGTTTATTAAAATTGAATATATTTCTTCCAGAGAAGTTTCTCCGATGGCTAAAATCTCAAATGCTTTTTCGGGCAGTGATTTATAGCTCTTATCATTATTATATAATTTGGTAATGGTATTATTTTTGATTGCTTCGGCAATTTTGTTGTCAATATTTACTATTTCGTAAATTGCTGTCCTTCCTTTATAACCTGTATGAAAGCATTGATTGCAGCCCACAGGTTTGTAATAAGATGAAATTTCGAAAGGGAATTTAAAATTTAGAGGAAAATCTTTAGGATTACTGACTGTTTCTTTTTTACATTTATCACAAAGTTTCCTAACCAGTCGCTGGGCTACAGATAAATTTAGGGTTTCGGCAATTAAGTAGGAGGGAACTCCCATGTCAATCAGCCTTGATATGGTTCCTATTGCTGAATTAGTGTGGATAGTTGATAAAACCAAATGCCCGGTCAATGAAGCACGAATTGCCATTAAAGCAGTTTCTGAGTCACGAATTTCTCCCAGCATGATTACATCAGGATCCTGACGTAAAAAAGATTTTAAGGCAGAAGAAAATGTTAAGCCAATATCTTCCTTAAGCTGTACCTGATTAATTCCTTTTAAAGTATATTCAATAGGATCTTCAACGGTTACAATATTTCTTCGGCTATCGTTGAGTAATCTTAAAGTAGCATAAAGCGTAGTGGTTTTTCCTGAACCGGTTGGACCGCTTATCAAAATAATTCCGTTAGGTTTTTTTACAGCTTCAAGGTAGCTTTCTAATTCTTCTTTTTGAAGTCCTAAAGTACTGAGATCTATATTTGATGCATCCTGACCTAAAAGACGCATTACTATTTTTTCTCCAAATAATGTTGGTAAAATAGAAACCCTGATATCAAATGATTCATTGGTAATTCTTCCGTCTTGTGGAAGCCTTTTTTCGGTAATGTTTAATTTGGATTTAATCTTGACCTTGTTAACTAATTCAAGATAATTATCCTGTTCTATTTTGTAGCGTTCAATTAATTGACCATCAATTCTGAAACGAATTCGTGATGAATCTTCATAAACTTCAAAATGAATATCACTGCACTTTAAAGATTTTGCTTCGGTAAGCAGGTTTTCAAGAAAATCGCCCTTATCTACATTTAAGGATTTGTTTGAAGTTAGCGCTCTTTCCTTTCGGTAATATATAGACAATGCTTTTTCTATTTCGGCAGCATTTACAGGATGAAAAACAATATTTTTTCCCAAAAACAATTCTAATTCGTCTTTAGCGTCTTCATTATTATTAGCATCATCAACGTATAATTCTAAAGTGTTCTCAAGTAATGTTTTTGGCAAAACACGATACTGGTTGGCCAAATCATTAGAAACAGTATGCTGTATTTCAGGAAGGATTTTGATTTCTTGTTCCATTATAATAAAGTGATTTTCTGAAAATCAATCAAGCTGTCTTTCAGTAGTATAATGAATAAAAATAAAGCCGAAAACCCTGCTAACGGAACAGTTTCTTCTTTAATAAACTTCTTCAGTCCCAATTGCATCAAAATCGCAAATAGCATGGATAAAATAAAATATAAAATATAATTTTTTAATAAAAACAGGGGAGTAATAGCCACGTAGAATAACAAGTCTCCTAATCCGAAATAATGTTCGAACGGGTTCAGAAATTTTTTAGATTTCAAACTCATATAAAGTGTTAGTATGCCTAATGTAATGAAGAAGAAACCTGTATTGAAAAGGAATATTTCTACTAAATCATATTTTTTTAAAGGAACTATAAGAAAGGATATACCAAAGATTACGATAGGTAAGATGATATGAATTCTTCTGTATTTTATGTCCTGAAAAAAAATAACTATTAAACAGAATAACAAAATTGCTGGGGCTATTTTCAATTTATTCTTTTGTTACTTCCGTTAGTATTTTTTTACTGTCAATTTCCCATGTATTGAAACTGCCATCACCGTCCAGATCAGATGTAGCTGTTGCCCTGGCAGAAAACGAATCATTAGAAGCTTCTAAAATTTCTATTTTATAAACTGCCTGTCCGCCTTCTTCAACTGTTTTTTCCTGTTCAAACCCAATTTCTTCTAAACTGCCTGAATATTTTGAATGCCTGTAGAAATAACTTTTTTCCAACCCGTAAACCTGATTTAGCATGGCCTGAGCTTCAATAGCTTTAGCCTGACCAATTACTGAGGTTTGATTTGGTAATACCATTAGCAATAAAATACCAATGATGCACAAAACAATTAAAATTTCTGTTAAAGAGTATGCTTTAACATATAGTTTTTTGTTTAATTTTTTATATACTCTAATTTTATTTAACATTTATGTGCTTTTTTCTGTGTTAAAATCTGTTAATTAATAGGTCGCAAAAATACAAATTGAATCGAAATAACTGCTATTTATTTATAATTTTACTTAAGTCAAACATTGGTGCATACATAGACACCATAATGACGCCAACAATTGCTCCAATTACAATAATAATCATGGGTTCCAGAATCACTCCGATCATTTTTGTCTGATGGCTTATTTCTTCATTATATTGTTCGGTTAACCTTTCAAACATAGTTTCCAGCTGGTTTACCTGTTCAGCAACTTCTACCATAGAAACCATTTTATTTTCGAAAACCGTATGCTTTTTTAAGCTTTCATTTAAAGAAGCTCCTCTGGTAATGTCTTCCTTTATTTGGTTAATAGCGATTTCTATCGGATAAAAACCTATCATTTTTGCTGTTAAAGTTAGCGAGTTTATCAGGGTTGTTTTAGACGTAATCAACAAGTTCATGGCCTGACAAAACCGTGAAATGTAAATTTTCCGAATCAGGTTTCCGAAGTATGGAATTTTCAGAACCATATTTGTGGTAAACGATCTGTAGCTGTTTTTGTCTTTGAATAACATATGAATTGCAATCAAACCGACAATAATTCCAATGACAACAGAAAAAATAAGTCCGGAATGATTTGATATTTTCAGAATAATCTGTGTACTTTTTGGCAGTTCGCTTCCAAATTGTTTAAAGACCGAACTAAACATTGGAACCACTTTATTCAGCATGAAATAAAGAACCAAAACGGTAACCAGCATCACAATTGTCGGATAAGTCATTACCGATATGATTTGCCTTTTCATCTGAATTTTTCGGTTGAAATATTTTTGCAATTCCCCTAAAACTTCTTCTAATTTTCGGGTTTCCTCACCAATCTGAATACTGTAATATTCATAAGGTGAAAACTGGTTGGTTTCAAGCATCGATTCGTAAATACTTCTTCCTTCAACGACTTTTTCCTTGATTTGCAGAATAAGCTCTTTCTCAAATTTATTATTAGACTGATTGCCCAGAATTTCTAATGCCTTTTTAAAATCAACACCTGATCGCAAAAGCATTCCTAATTCTCTGTAGAAAATCTCCTTTTTTTATCTGAAAGTTTTTTAGAAAACTGAAAAGAACCGGTTTCAATCCTGAAATCTTTTTTCTCAGCCTTTGTGGCTTTGTATGTCGTTAAATCAAAACTCATTTTTTAATTGTTTGTAATAATTCATTAGGATATACTCTCTTATAAAATCGTAAATCCATTTCCTTTTCGTTTGATTCTATGTTTAATTTTATTTTTTGAAAAACAAATTGTTCCGATTTGCTTTTTACGGTGTCCATTATCATTCTGTTTAATTTTATTCGGAATGTATCAATGAAAGTTTCACTGTTTCTCAGGATATAATCGTCTGAGAACTGATACAAAACTCTTTCTCCTGCATATCCGTTAAACGCTATTTCAGTTTCATAAACCGTCATTTTTTCCTTTTCAAAAATATCTTTGTTCAAACTATAAGTTAATCTATTCAAATCATTTACTAATTGATTCTGGTTTTTAAAGTCCAGCATCCTTCCGGTAACAATTGAAAAAATAACGAACAAAATTCCCATGATAATAGCCGTAATAGCCATACCAACAACCGCTTCGATAATGGAAAAAGCGGGTACATATTTTGAATTGTTATGGGCGGATCTGAACATAAAAGCTTTTTTGAAACTTAAATTGTGTACTGTCTTTATAGTCGATCGAAATCTTTTTAAGTTCAGTATTGATATTTTCTTCTTCTATCAAAAGATTTTCATCTTCACTTTCGTTAGACAATGAATCACTTTTTAGTTGTGATAAATAAAAAAGTTCATTGACCTTATTCTGGGTGCTGTAAAATTTGGCAGAAGTTTTTGGCGTGTAAACCGAAGCAAAAATCATGACGGCAAAATACAGGCAGATCGAGATAATGGTCAGTGCAATAACCGATTCTAATATGGAGTTGGCTGCGGGTTTATAATACTTTTTTGATAACACCATAGGTTGTTTTTTGAGTGTTAAACAATGGAATCGAAATATAATAATCAGGACGTTTTTCAGTATTGATTTCGATATCGCTGATCAGGTTTTCGTAGGAAGAAGAACTGGTTTTCAGAAAAAACCGATTCGTATAAACCGAACCGTAAACATTGCTTCTGAGCATGAGTTTCCCGCTGCAGTACAAATCGCCAAACAGCAGCCCATCTTCGTCTATTTCGATTGTATTTTTATCCATCCTATCTGTTGTGCTGCCAAACAAAACAACAGCACCGGTTATCTGGCATCCTTTTTTTATTTTTATTTTAGATGCTTCAAGACTTTCATTATACACGCAAATTACCGATGGATAGTTTAAGGTAACCTTTTCTTCTAATTCAATACCTTTTGTTGCAAATGCCTGAACAGTACCTTTAAAACCTTCTTCAAAAGTTATTTTCGGAGCCATTAAAATAACATCTTCCAGAACTGCATTTTTTTTAACCCGGATAGAATCTTCAGAGCGTAAAATGAAATTACCTTTGAAGATGATATTTCCTAAAGTCGATTTTACCTGAATTTCTTTGGTGGTATTAAAAAAAGAATTGTAGTACAAGGAGTCTTTTGGTTTTTCTACTTCGGAGAGTTTTATTTTTTCAGACTTTATGCCTTGAAATATCTTTTTGAAATCAGGATTTATTTCGGGTAAAAAAGGTTCAGAAATAGCCTTTTCTCCTTTTACAACAAGCTGATTCAGATTGTTGTTGATATAAGACGTTTCAATAAAAGGACTTGGAAGCTGATTATTACCTATCAGTTTTACTTTTCCGGAATAGTAAAGTGATTTTGATAAGTTGGTCAGATAAATGGCATTTTTATCTGTATTTCGTGCGCCAACAAAATGTACAGAGGAAACCGTGTCATTTGAAACATAGGACCTGGCTAAAATCAAAGACAGCAGCCCGTATGGTTTTGTTTCGTAGCTTCCTTCGATTCCTGAGTTTTCGTCTTTTTCAATCTCTGTCGGAATCGTTTTGTTTCCCAAAGCAAAGTTTAAAACCGATTGATTCTGGATATAAAGTTCTTCCTGCAGGTTGTAATACAAATTAAGCTGACTGAACAGATTTGAAAAATACAACAGCGCTCCGCAAATAATAGAAACAATCAGGCAAATATAAATAGCGTACAACAAACTATGGGCCTTAACCATTATTGAGGGGCTTTATCTTTCTTTTTGAAAAGATTGTTAAAGAAGGTTGTGACCTTAGAATCTTTTTTAGGCTGATTTTTGGATTGTTCTTTAGCGGCCTTTTTTGCTTGTTTTTCAGCTTCTTTTTCTGCTTTTTGTGCAGCAGCAGCTCTTTCTTTTTCTTTTTTGATTCTCTCTTTTTCTAATGCTTTTTCTTCTTTTTCTTTGGCTTTGTAGTTGGCCAGTTTCAAAGCATCAGAAGTAGCTTCTAATTCTTTTTGTGTTTCCTTTACTTTTTCTAGTTTAGCATTTTCCTGTTTGATTCGGTATTGTTCAGACTTCGTGAAAATTTCTTTTTGTTTAACGATTACACCTTTTTTGTAGGTTGTAATTTCTTTGGTTTCCGTATTGGTCCATTTACCGGTTTTAAGGTTCGCACTGAATTTTCCGTTTTCTACCAAAGTACCATTTTCATTATATCTGAAATATTTTCCGTGGCGTAAGCCTTTAAAATAACTAAGTGTAGTAGCCAACACACCATTTGCATGCCAGGTTTTCCATAAACCAACACGTAGTCCTTCTTTAAACTGCCCTTGTTCTGCCAGCTGATTGCTGTGGTACATTTTTATAAATTTGTCATGAAGTAAAACCCCTGCAAAACCGCCCTGAGCTTCGTGTATAAGACCGCCTTTGAACCAATAATAGGTTTTATCCAGCTTAGGGTCTATTTTTTTATCAGTAGTATAAAATTCGTATCTGAAATCTTTATCAGAGATTCTTTTTATGGTGTAAGGATCAGCAAAAGAAACTAAGGCAAAGGTTAAAAATAATAATATAAAGCGTTGAATAGTAGTTGTTCTCAATGTACAAGGGGCGTTTTTATAGGCGAAGCAAGATAGTTTTTTTTTATTATCCTGCAAAAATAATTTGTACGTTTGATAGGACTAATATTTTATTAACAAGATGGAAGGGAATGACTAATTTTGAAAGTGAAAAAAGGTTTTTATTTCTCGTGTTTCAGTAACTTTGAAATGTCGAAAATTGCTGAAAACTGCAATTTTGAAGTTTTTAAATTGCATAAAGGTTCTTTTATTTATTGACATTAGCCGGGATTGGATTACTATCCTTTTGGAATGCTAGTGCCATCAAGCCATGGAAAGTCTGAATCCTATCGTTATGGGTTTAATGGTATGGAAAAAGATGATGAATTAAAAGGTGATGGGAATGCCATAGATTATGACAAAAGATTTTATGATACTAGACTTGGAAGATTTTTATCTATAGACCCTTTAGAAAAAAATTTCCATGGTACACACCTTATCAATTTGCGGGTAACACACCGATTCAAGCAATTGATTTGGATGGCGCTGAAGAGTTTCATTATACATTAACTGCAGATAAGAAAGGGAAAATTCATCTTACTTTAACAAGTTATAAAACACATAATCATGTAACACTATTGTGGGGTTTAATTGATAGGTATTATAAAATTCCCGTAAAAAGATATTTGGTTACTCATAATAATACTAAATATTATATTGGTTTTGCTGGCACTTATGGAAATGGCAATCAAGAGAAAAGCGAAATGTTTGAAAATATTCGCGATGCACAACATATGTGGACTTTATCAGATTTTAAAGATTCATTTAATTCTGAAGCTCAATCAAATTATCAGTCAACTGTACAAACTGTTATCAATATTCAGAATAATACGGTTATGTATGGTCCAATAAACGAGACTGCTTGGTATACTCCAAAAGATAGAAAAAATAAGGGTTATGGACCAGACCCAGGTGTAATAGAGGTTAGTCCAAGAGTTAAATCAGTTGCTCTATTCAAAAAATATAATCCAAAAAATGCAACTGAGTTTGTTTTTGATGCAGAAACTCAGACATTTGTTGTTGGAAAAGTTCAAAATTCTACTGCTGGTTTATCACCACATCAGAATTTAGCAAAATCAATTGATAATAATAATGTTGTTGGAGGTCTTTTTAAAAGAGGAGAAAATGGTGAAATAATTACTAATGAGATGTCAGGACATTATCATCAAAACTGGACTCCAGAAATTAGACAAAAGTTTAAGACTTTTTTAGAGAGCAAAACAGGACAAACTGTAAAACATAGTGAAGGACCAACTTTTTAATTGTTATGAAGAGATACTTAAAATTTACAAATGATGACTATATAGTTCATGAAAATAAGGAGATTAAATTTAAAAAAATTGCAAATTTTGAATCTATAAATTTTTCATATGGTATGTGTGAATTAGGATGGCTGATAATCCGAGAAAAATTTGGAACAAAACTTATATTGTGGCAAAGTAGTGATTTTAGAGATTTTCTTGTTCTATTGGAAATTGATTTTACTGAGTTTCAAAATTCTTTTATAGATAAAAATCTGGAATTTAAAGATGTTTTTCCAATACAAGAGATATTATCTATGATTCTTGGTTCAGAATCAAATTATTGGGCAGAACTTTTTACAAATTTGCTAATTAAAGAGAAAAGTTTTCAATCAAATATTTTATCAGTATTTGATAATTATAAAATAAATAAATGGGCTAGTCAACGATTAAAACATAATGTTTTAAAGATAAGGAGTATCATTAACAATCAAAAAAAAACTGATGGCTCGGATATGTGAACACAACTATAGTAAAGATCCCAGATTACTATGTAAACGAAACGATAGCGTAGAATTGCATTCCGTGCCCGCAACGATGAGCCACAAAGTATTAAAACTACAACCCTAAAAAAGTTGTAGTTTTTTATTTACATCCTAGGCAATTTTAAGCTCTCACTTAAAATTGTATTTTTGAAAAAAAACAAAAACATGAAAAAAACGAGTCCAATTATACCCTTATTCAATCAATTCATTAAAGAAACCGAGACAGGGAAACGACTCAAAAAGAATGGAGAAAAGATAAAACCGGACTCCATTCAAAACTATAAATATGTATTGAATAATTTGATCCGGTTTTCGAGTGAAACTAAATTTGAATTGCGTATTTGTGATGCTTCCAAGCTGGACAAACGCGAACTGACATCTGAAAAAAGCTACTGGAAAAAATTCTACCAAAATTCTACAGAATTCTTATATAAAAAAGGCTGCCATGACAATTACGTAGGTGCCAATATCAAAGTGATTCGGGTATTTTTTAATTATCTCAAAAATGACAAAGACTTAAATACAGGCGATTTTCAGCGTTTGTTTTATGTTCGGAAAGAAGAAATTGAAATTTTTGTACTATCTCCGGAACAGTTAAAATTTCTAATTCACGATAAAGAATTCGAACAAACTTTAATTCCTAGTTACAGACGCATTAAGGATATTTTTGTTTTTGGCTGTACCACTGGTTTGCGCTACTCAGATATTTTTTTGTTAACCAATAAAAACTTCGAAAAAATAGAGGGGGAATGGTATTTAAAACTGAAATCCAAGAAAACTAAAACCTTTAGCTTTATCAAATTATCTGCTTATGCCGTAACTATTTTCCAGCGTTACACAACATCAAACAATAAAGCCACTCTTTTTGGAAACACGAGTTTATTTAATTTCAATAAAAGTTTAAAACAAATAGGGGAACTCGCTGGTTTTACGACTCCTATAGAAGTTTCCAGAGAGAAACAGGGCAAAACTCAACGCATCACTAAAAAGACAGACACTGCTAAAAATCGTTTTTGTGATAAAATGAGTTCTCACATGATGAGACGGACCGCCATTACCACATTATTAATTTTAGGAATGCCGGAACATTTAGTCCGCAAAATTAGCGGGCATAGTCATGCCAGTACTTCTTTTAATCGTTATGTACATTATGCACAGGCATATATGGATAAGGAAATTGAGAAGGTTCATAGCAAGCTGGAGAGTTATTAAAATAAAAAACTACAACTTTTTAAGGTTGTAGTTTTAATACTTTGTTTCTTATCGTTGTGGGCACAGAATGCAATTCTGCGCTAACGTTGCGATGATATATCTGAGACATCTGGTTTTGTAAATTAAAAAAACTACAACTTTTTTATGGTCGTAGTTTTAATACTTTGTGGCTCATTGTTGCGGGCACAGAATGCAATTCTGCGCTAACGTTGCGTTGATATATCCGAGACATCGGGGTTGCTTTTTTGCTTAATTATGTTTGTGGCTCATCGTTGCGGGCACAGAATGCAATTCTGCGCTATCGTTGCGGTGATATATCCGAGCGATCGGGGGCTATCATCGTGGTAACATATCCGAGCCATCGGGGTTTATTCTATTTGTTCTAGAAAGCCTTTTTTTAGTAATTCTTTAAACTTAATATTATCTAAATCACATTCTGAATTTAAAAGCTTATAAATATTTCCTTCATTATTGTTTACAATGAAAGGTAGGTTTCCTACCAACAAATAGGATGTATTTCCATTATGCAGATATTCAAATGAATTGTATGCAACTAACACAAAATCAAAAAACTCTTCATAGTACTTATCATCTATATCTAATTTCAATCCAATATCTTTCTCCATATCTAGGAGGATTTTTCTAACTTGCAAATAAGCCTTTTCCTTGTTAATCATAATTTAATTTGTTGGTAAAAATTTTAAATTCGAATACTTATTAATGTCAGCTGCTTTTCCTGTCTGTCCATCTAAATATCTAATTGTTCCATTTTGATTTACAACATTAAAAACATGTCCACCACCCCTTTTTGTTTCCCCAAATATAATACCTCTTTTACCAATAGACAATTCTTCTAATTTGGATACGTTCGTATTTACAAATTTCGCACTGTAATGTTTTTCTAAAACAGATATTGCTACTGGTCCATTTGTATACTGCCCTTCTGGAGTAAGAGCTTTTGGCATTGCCGTACTTTTTATTCCTTGTAATTGTAAATCTGTTGAGATTACACAATTAGTACAATTCATATTTCCTAATTGAGTTCCTTCAATTGAGCGATTTATATTAGCAATACTTCCTGCTTCAGGGTAACGTTG
Organism: Flavobacterium gyeonganense; assembly: GCF_029625295.1. NCBI lineage: Bacteria > Pseudomonadati > Bacteroidota > Flavobacteriia > Flavobacteriales > Flavobacteriaceae > Flavobacterium > Flavobacterium gyeonganense. Next base: position 3,345,472 of record NZ_CP121112.1, read on the forward strand.
CGTTGATATATCCGAGCCATCGGGAGTTATTCTAAATAGTAAACTGCATCATAACTTCCATATTTTTTTTTATTTAGTATATATGATTTAGTAACATAATAAATTGTTTTGCCATTTCGAATTGAATCGTAATCAATATTCTCAAAAAAATAAGTTTTCTTCGTATCTTTAATATTAATGATTAGTTTATAATCGTGCTTTTGCACAAAACTTTTTTTAAGTTGAAAATAATACTTTGCTTCCTTAAATAAGGTATATGCTGTATCTACTTTATTTTTATATTGAAAATTAACCCATTGTGATGATATTTTTTTATTTTTATAAAAATCTTCTAATATAATACTGTCAGTATTGATTAAATCCAATTTAGTAATTAACTTGGGATTAAATTCTAATAATATTTTATCTTTTTTTACAACATTAGTAGATTTTTTTTCTAAATTTTCATCTCCTTTTTTACAACTTATCAAAATAAAAAAAACACTAATAATATAGCACTATGTATTTTCATATATTTCTTATTTAGTAGGTTTACCTTGTACATAATTCATAATTGCACCATTCTCTATTTGACCTTCTGTTACTGTGATTGTGTATTCTTTTTTCCCCCACGTTTGAACATTAAATTGATATAATTGTTGACCAAGTATATTTTTCCCCGCTTCTTGTAGACCTCCTAAATAATTTACAGCATGACGGCCATCTTGAATACCTGGGATTGCAGAAGCTGTTGTTAAGTCGTACATAATTGCTGCTTTAACATTTAAAATTATGGCGTAACCTGCACGAAATTTTGTATCAATGTTTTTTAAAGTTTGCGAACCTGAATTTTTTTCATTAGGGCGAATAGCTTTTACATCTTTAAAATTTAATAATTTTTTCATTAAAAACATTTCTTCTGTTGCTGAATTTTCAGTTGGTCCAATATCCTCGCCTTTATCATTAACTTTACCTGAGTAGTCAGGCTTATCCCTGTGCGCATTTAAAGTTTGTTGAAGACTAGCTAATATAAGCCAATCAGTGCTATAATTTTTTTCGTGAGTAATTTTTGTGTTTTTAGGGTCAATATTTTGAAGATCTTCTCCAGGATGAAAAACAAACTGATTATACTTAGCTTCTCCAGTGTTATATAATTTCATTATCGTTTGGCTGAAACCTTGGCAATCTTCTTTAATCCATAAATAAGTAATAGCAGCTAGGACGCATGTACCAGAACTTTGTTGATTAATAGCCATGGGATGATCCTCTAAATAGTTTAATCGTGCGGTAACTAATGATTTGTTGAGTTTTGTAAATTCAAGTCCTTCAAGTTCAACCCCATCGATAACTCTATTTTCGGAAAAAGCATATGGACTATTCCACGAGTACTTTTGCGCCAAAGGATCCACCGCAAAAAACCTACCAACCCTAGGATCATGCATCCTAAAAGTATAATTCAACGAATTCCCTTCACCACCTTTAATTTCATCATCCTTCTCCTGTCCCTGGAAGCCATAACGATAAGAATCCGAACTACCATGTCTAGTAGGCACTAACTGTCCAAAAGGATAGTAATCTGAGTAGCTTCGAACGTCTGGCGAAAAAGCAATAACAGAAACCTGATTAGTTGCAGATTCAACGGCTGTATTAACATTATCGAGCGTAAATACTTCCTCTAAATTTCCGTCTTCCCTGTTTTTTAACCATTCAATATTTGTAACTACGCCAGTTGCGATAAAAGTTATGCTGTTCCTTCCTGAAGTTTTATCCGTTTTTTGCTGGAAAGGTACTCCAAAATTGGATGCTCTTACCTTAATTTCAGGAGAAGTAGTCAGTTCCAGGTCATAAGTTACGGTATATTTTTTACCGGTTGTTGTAAGCATAGAATATACAACTCCAGTACCCAATCCCTTAGCGGTTATTACCAGTTTATTGGTATTTGTTGTAACTATTGCAGCATTTGCTGCACTCCAGTTATTATCTGCATTAATGTTTGCCCAGCCAGTGAAATTAAAATCATTAAGTGTCGTCAACCCAGGCACATTGATTGTTCCTGCTAGTTTCCTGTCGCTAATTACCGAAAGAACGTTACCTAAATGGTTCGATAATTCATATTGTTTGTCTCCTACAAAACGATAGGCAGTGAGTGGGGTAGTGGCAAATGAATTTTTACCCATACCTTGTGCCAGTCCTTCGCAGGCATCTCCAATACCGTTGTTGTTTTCATCCTTCTGATCAGGATTGTATATGGTTTTGCAATTGTCGCATGCATCGCCATATCCATCAGGATGTGGTTTTCCGTTTTCATCAACTTCGGTGTCGGCCTGGTCAAAGTTAGCATTATTTATACAATTATCACATACATCTCCCACACCATCTTTATCGGTATCTAACTGGTCAGTATTGATTTTTTTGCGACAGTTATCACATACATCCCCAACACCGTCACCGTCTTCATCTGCCTGGTCCGGATTGAATATATTCGGGCAATTATCTAGAGTATCTATATAACCATCACCGTCTTTGTCATCATCTTTAGCACCACAATAGGTTTGTGAAAATTGAGCACCAGCAGCCAATGTCATGGTATGATTAGTGGTAGAAGTAAAGGTCACTTGTGGCTGTGTAGTTCCTTCTTTATCCAAACTGAAATAATTGGTCAGGAGATCTTCTTTTTCCTGTCCGTTATCAATCGTATACCCAAAATCGCATATTTGGCTTTTTAGTGCATTGTATACTGTAGTATCATCTGGTTTATGAGTGATAGTTGTAGCTCCAACTGTATTTTGTGGCAATCTGATTCTTAGTCGAGGGGAATCATCCTGCATATTATCCTCCTCATCTCCGTCGTAATTAAGATGCTTTATTGCAGTTGTTTTATATTCATTTCCGTTTACCGTAATGGTTACAACATATTCACCTAATGTTTTACTAAGTTCAATATTTGCTTTTATATCCCATTCATCTTCCGGAATGCTCGGAGACATAATTTCATAATTGGTTGTATGTTTATAACTTCTATAGCTTAGACGCCATTTTTTGTGTGATTTTTTATACCTGTGATGCGTCCTTCTGTATTTTATAAGTGTAATCACTGGTTTGTAACCACTTGGTCCTTTTTTGACAGATAGTAAAACTGAGTTCAAGTAAGAACGGGCAGGACCCCTCGGCCACATGTCACCTTCTATATGAGTACTGTGCAAAGAAGCTAACAGATAAGTGCTGTTTGGTGTATCAGCAGCATCTATTTTTAGATGTCCGGTTAATTCTATTGCTAATGTTTGCTGTTTATCGCTATTAAATAAATTGATGGTATTTTCCGGTTTTTCGTTCCAGGTTGCGGCTCCAAATATACTATTTAGGGTTATACCAGCCAGAATGTTTTGAACAGGAGTTTCTGTCAGGGTCTGAGCCTCTGTACTGGCAGTAATTTTACTGTTCAGCGCTTTTCTAAGTAGCGTACCATTTTCCTCACTGATGAGTATTCTGCGGTTTTCAGTTCCAAGTCGGTTGCTGCCATAAATATCCTGTTCAACAAGGTAATAACTCGTTATATTGCCTTGTTTGATCATTTCGTAGGTACTCAGTACATTACCCTGTGCGTCACGCTCGTAATAAGTTGTCGTAGTTTTAGTAGGTGTCGTTACTATTTTCGCAATTCGGTTTCCTAAACCGTCATATTCAAAACTGATAACCGTTCCGTTATTTTTGGTAACCGATTTGACCTTACCATCGACACGCCAGTCAATGTTTAATCCTTCCTGCTTGTCTTGTTTTAACTGGCCAATATTATCATAAACATAATTTTCATCTTCGGTCTGGTTGTCAATGTCCAGAGAAGTATCATTAACGGTACCACCCGGAGCAACAAACACCCCGTTTCCTACAGCGTCATTAACACGTCTTAACTGGTTGTTGCCGTTATTGTACGTATAAGAAAGCTGATCCATAGGCGTAATCACACCGTTTAAACGATCTGCTCTGTTTAGGTTGTATAAATTTCCGTTTCGGTCATACGTGTAATTTGACCAATAACCATTTGAAGCAACCCCCGCCGTTGTAATCGACTTAGAAGTCATTTCCTTAATCCTGTTCAGCTGATCATATTTATAATAATTGAACTGAGTAGGAACTGTATTTTGCTCGTGATTTGTCAATGAAGTTACCATTTCTTTGATGTTTCCATTGAACAGATTATTCGTATCCAGTTCTAATGCCTGCGCTTTACTGAAACTAAATAACGTGTTATCTTTAGTAGTGCCCGCACGTGACTGGTAATCACCTTTGTAATAATTTAAAGCAAAACCAAAAGCATCCTGCGCTACACTCAGACCATCTTGACCGGCATCAAAAGCATAGCCCAGTTTCTCAGAGTTCACTCCTTTTAACCAGCCCTGTAGGGTATAGATATAATCAAGACCCTGAACTTGTTTGTCACCAAGCTCTAAACGTGCCAGCGGACCGTGATCGTAATACAGGTAGTTGGCTTCTTTTTCCCAGATGATATTGTCTTTACTGGTATAAACCTGCTTAATTCTGTTATCGGCATCGTATTCATAACGGTGTATGAACTGATCTTTTGCGTTGTTTGGCTGATAGGTAACCCTGTTTACGTTTCCGCTGATCAGGTCATAATCATACACTACCTTTTTAACAGCAACCCCCATACTTGTCAGTTTTGGGTTGTTGATGTGGTGCACCAGCTCTTTTACGTTTCCGTGTACATCATAATCATAGAAAATACCGTTGGCGTAACTGGTTACAGGAACCGCGCTTGTGAGCGTATCAAAATACAATACAGCAGTAACCCTTTTATGGTTGTTGTCTGATCCGTAAGTAGTAAACCAGTTTTGAGTGTCCTGTACAGGACTGTCATAAATAGTTTTGGTTACCTGTTCTGTAGCATCGGCAATATTGTATGGATAATTGATTGTTTTGGTAACAGCATCCGAAGAAATTAAATTTCCTCCGGCATCTGTCAAACGTCCGCTTTCGCTAATAGTTAAAGAAAGACCGGTTTTTGTTTTTAGCTGTCCGGCTTCTGTGATTCGGCCAAGACCATCGTAACGGGTATAGCTGAATTGTGAATTCCCAATCTGATTGGCATTTTGGCTGGCAATGATTCGCCCCAGTTCATCATAAGCAAAACGTGTCACACCTCCGTCAGGAGTTTGCTGCCATACGAGTTGGTTTAATGAGTTGTAGCGGTATTGTGTCTGCATTTTATGAAGCGGCAATACCGGAATATCATTTACCGGTGCTGTATCTTCTTTTTGCGAATTTGTTTTACGCAGGCTGTTGATAGTTTCGTCAGAAGAAGCCTTTAAGCGCTGTACACCTTCCGGCGGTACTGTCTGCACTAAATTGCCTGCCTGATCGTAATAGTACAAAGTATACTGGTACTCTTTATCAAAAGATTTTTGCGTTAGAGTTTCATTTATCCCTTCAAGCGCTTTTTTCAGGTAATTTTGTTTAAAAGCTTCTCTTTTATCGGTATAAAAAGCATCTGATACTTGCTGGATATTGGTATCGTTGATGGCTTTTTTATAGATCTCACAAGGTGTTTTTGTTCCCGGAACTACAGGAATTTCCAGACTAAAAGATGGAGTCATTGTAGCCGGCGCACAAATATCTTTTGAAATTGCATAAGAATTGGCAAAATCATTCCAGCTCTGAACCTCTACTTCTTCATCTTCCTGAGGAGTTGGGTTTTGGCTCTGGTTCTGAATGTAGGCTTGATAAGCATTAATTACATCATTCGTTCTGGGATTACCATATTTTAAATTGGTAGAACCAAATTGTGCAATACTTATGAATAATGGGCCCCAGCTCCCGCACGAATCCTTTCGTGTGGGCTTTTGAAACCGCACTCACACTCGTGCTCACAACCGCCTTTGCGAAACCCCGAAAGTTCGATAACTACATAGTAAACTTCCACATCACTTGTAATTTAAATGCGTTTGGTATCATTACTTTATTATCTTTGGCCAAAATCTGAAATATGCGAAAACTATTACTTTCACTGTTGTTGCTTCCTGCTTTATTTCAAGCGCAAAATGCAGCTAGTGCCGATCCGGGATTTATTCCTGCTACGGTTTGGAATAATTATGAAAAACAAGTCAACGATATGGCGCTTCAGTCCGACGGCAAAATTGTCATTGAGGCTACCCAATATAATTACAATACGGGATGGACGCGAACCATAGAACGACTCAATGCAGACGGTTCGAGTGATGCTGCTTTTAGAGTATTGACCGATAATACGGCAAATTCGCATAAATGTCCGATACTGATACAGTCCGATGGCAAAATTATATTGGGCTCCCAATTTACCGTAGCAGGTGTAATCAAACCTATGATTCGGCTGAACACCGACGGTACTATTGATACAACTTTCGACACGCCAGCTTTGCCAGCATCTTCTTATATCTACTGTTTGACCTTGTTGCCAGACGGGAAGCTACTGGTTGGAAATGACTCTTCTAAAAAACTGCTTCGCCTGACCGCCGATGGTGCTTTAGATACCACTTTTTATGATGAGCATCCCGAAATAGAGCAGTGCATTGCCGTATTGGTATTACCAGATGGCAAGTTAATTGTAGCCGGCTCAATACGCATGCCGGACCCAGGAGGGGTGGGGACGTCCCTCCATCTTGAAAAACTAAATGCCGACGGCACAATAGATCCAACATTTGATATCAACGCCGGTTTTACAGGTCGGAATGGTTATACGTCTTCATTGGCATTACAGCCTGACGGAAAAATACTGGTGGGCGGAAGGTTCGATTCTTGCGACGGCAACAAGTCTAAGAGCTTAGCACGGCTGCACCCCGACGGAAGTTATGACAACACGTTTACATCCCCAATATATGACACAAATCCTGTGATAAATGACATTTTGGTGCGACCTAACGGCAATATCCTGATTGGAGGTAATTTTAGTGCGAGCAGTATTTATGGTATTGCTATGCTGTTACCAAACGGTTCAGTAACGTATTCTTTTTCGCCATCGACGACTGGTACTGGCGTTAGGATTACAGAATACTCGGAGGTGCGCAGGGTCTTGCAGCAACCTGACGGTATGATCTTGCACTGTGGTGATTATGGAAATATTGGAGGTCAGTCTAATAGGACTAACATGATTCGCTTGCTCGGTACTGATAGCTACCTTGTAAACGGCTATACCCGATTGGACATGCAAAATAATGGGTGTACCGATGCCGATCCCGGATTTCCGTACCTTAAGTACAAACTGGTGAACAGTACGAACCAAAGTTATTATTATTCCAGTTCCAATGGTTACCATGGCGTAATGCTCAAAAATGGCACAAGTGTTATCACGCCTATACTTGAAAATCCGACTTGGTTCAGCGTTTCGCCATCAAGTATCAGTCTGAATATGCCATCGGCAACGAATTATGCAAACCAGAATTTCTGTGTGACCGCAGTCGGAATCCACCATGATTTGTCGGTTGTAATAGTGCCAATTAATGAAGCGAGACCAGGTTTTGACGCCTATTATAAAGTTTTGGTTAAGAACAATGGCAATCAAACGGCAACAGGTACTGTACGATTTGCGTACGATGCCGCTACGGCGGAATACCTCCAAAGTACCCCTTTGGCCGCAAGCGCAGGTTTGGGCTCGGTGACATGGAATATTGAAGGTTTATTGCCGTTATCTGAAGTTGAATATATTGTAAAACTAAACTTGAACACCCCTACCGATACGCCGCCACTGAATGGCAATGATGTATTGAAATTTTCAGCAGTGGCAAACATGGCTCAGGACGAAGTTGCGACGAATAATGAAGCGACATTGGAGCAAACGGTAGTAAATTCGTTTGATCCTAATGATAAGATTTGCCTCGGAGGTGACTATGTGCGCCCGGAACAGGTAGGTGATTATATGTATTACCGCATCCGATTCGAGAATTTGGGTACCGCATCGGCGCAAAACATTAAGGTGACCGACATGATTGATACCACTAAATTTGATATCGCTAGTTTGAGTCCGGTAGAGGGTAGCCATCCTTTTACTACCCGCGTGATACAAGGTAATCAGGTCGAGTTTATGTTCAACAACATACAGCTTGGGTTTGCTGATGAGAATAATGATGGCTATTTGGTTTTTAAAATTCGTTCATTGAATTCGCTTGCAGAAGGTGCTGTGCTGGAGAATACAGCTTCGATTTATTTTGACTACAATCTCCCTGTTGTGACGAATACTTCGGTCGTGACGGTGCAGACGTCTTTGCATACTACACCATTTGAAACGATTGAATTGGCGCTTTATCCTGTTCCTGCGGGCGATAGGGTATTCATCAGTAATCCGAAACAAGTTAATGTTCAGTCGGTAACAGTGTATAATCTTTTAGGGCAGTCAGTACTTCAAAATGTAACACCCGGACCCCAAGGTGATGTGAATGTTACAGCACTTGCTAAGGGAAGCTATGTAATGCGGGTGAGGACAGAACTGGGTGATGGTGTGATGCGGTTTGTTAAAAAGTAAGTGCTGGGCGTAGTTGGTGGTCCCTAAGGGATGACAACGAGATGACAATAGGATCTCTGCAGGGGTTATGTAAGCTAACTGCTTGTCACTAAAACGTCAAAAAATCCAAATCAGGATTAATGATTTTTCTTAAGGCGATATTTAATTACCTCCCAGCTCACCGAAGTGTTTCTACTTAAAAGCTAAATTGCTGTGCGAATGTCTATGACTTCGCACATTTTTTTTAATGTTCTTGTAAAATGAAAACCTCTTAGAGTCTCCCGACTTTTAAATAGCGGTTTAGTATAATTTGGTTTTATTGAATAGGATAGAGGAAACCAATTATTCTTTTGATAGTTTGTAATCTTTTTTGGTTATTTTTGAAAGTATATAAAGGTAACAAACATTCGCATATACACCCAAGTTTGGGTAGATTGGCGCTACTTTGTGGCGCATATAAAAAAAGTTACCTGCAATCTTAAACCCAAACAGTGTAAATCAAAGATGTCTGAAATTTTCAAAAAACATATAACTAAATTCGCAAAAGTTTCTGACGATGAATTTGAAGAAATTAAAAAATTCTTTGACACGAAAGAGGTCGCCAAAAAAGAAAACCTATTAGAGGAGGGACAAATTTGCAGGCATCATTATTTTGTTTTGAGTGGCTTGTTGAGAAAGTTTTATATCAACGAAAAAGGTACTGAACAAACCACTGAATTTGCCATTGAAACCTGGTGGCTTACAGATAACTTTGCCTACGAAAACCAACTTCATACGGAATTTTATATTCAGGCTGTAGAAAAATCTATTGTTTTTTATATCACCCAAGATAAACAGGAAAAATTATTAGAAAAATTTCCTGTGATGGAACGCTATTTCCGTTTTGTTTACCAACGAGCTTATGCAGCAGCTCAAAAACGTATAAAATTTCTTTTTTCTTTTTCAAAAGAAGAATTTTATTTCCAAGCTGTGAGAAATCATCCCGAATTTGTGCAACGTGTTCCCCAATATTTAATCGCTTCTTATCTAGGTTTCACTCCCGAGTATTTAAGCGAAATCCGAAAGAGGCTTCTTTCTTAAACCAGTTTAAGTTTTTTTATTTCCTTATCCTCCAATTTTGCATTGAACAATTTTAAAAGAATTATATAATGCAAAAACGATTTAACTTTAAGGAAGTTGCACCAAGTGCACTAAAAGCGATGGTTGGTTTAGAAATGTATCTTTCAAAGGCTTCAATATCTAAAACATCCAAAGATCTTATAAAGATCCGAGCATCACAAATTAATGGTTGTGCATATTGTATCAATATTCACACTCAAGATGCAATTAAAAATGGTGAGACAAACCAACGAATTTTTCTATTGAATGCTTGGAGAGAGGCTGAAGACATTTTTACGGAAGAAGAAAAAGTAGTGTTGGCGATAACGGAAGAGATAACGTTAATACATCAAAATGGATTGTCAGATGAGACCTATTCAACCGCGTTACAGTTTTTTAGCGAAACTCAACTTGCAGATATTATAACTGCCATAATTACCATCAACCTCTGGAACAGGGTCGTATTAAGCACCCACTTACCGATAGGACAAAGTCTTGCATAGGACTAGTATAAAAAAAGCAGGTTTAACAACCTGCTTTTTTACACAAAGAATATTTTTGTAATTTAGCTATGCATAACAGCTAAGGGATTCGTTGTGTGCGTAGCATGAACACCCGAGCCTTGGCGAACGGACGAAGTAATGAAGCCGTATTGAACAGCTTGTGCCGTTTTTACGGGAGAAACGCTGAGATTCCGCTACCATGGGTTTTTCGATAAATGAGTTATAAGAATTTCAAGAGGCTATCACGCCTCTTTTTTTTGAAGTCGTTTTTAAGTTTGTTTTTTAAGTGTTTCGCCTCACTTTTGATCATAAGTTCCCCCGCTCCCGCACTAATCCTTTCGTGTGGGCCTTTGAACCCCGAAGTGTTCCATCCTTTATTGAGAAGGGGTAGAGATAACTAAATATTCTTTGATGCTTTGTAATCTTTTTTGGTTATTTTTGAAAGTATATAAACGCAACAAACATTCGTATATACACCCAATTTCGGGTAGATTGGCGTTACTTTGTGGCGCATATAAATAAGTTAGCACCAATTCATGAAAAAATCTACATTTATAGCCACAATTCTTTTATTTAACTGGCTTACTATATTAGGTCAGACAAATAAATTGCCAATTCCAACAAAATCATTTATAGAAAAAGCAAGACACCAAGACAATTCAGAAGAAATATATTTCTCAAAATATCTTGGAAAGAAATCGGAACATATTTTGAAGAGATTTAGTGACTCAAAAGATGTTTGTGCAAAGAAATGTGAATTTAAAACAGGAATTAAATTAAAAACAAATTCTTGCTCTGAGGCAGGCATTGAAGTTGAAATTATCTTTCCAAACTACTCAAAAAATGATGTTGTTCAATTTGTTGAATGGTTTTTTAAAAATGACTACAGCAAGTGGAATAAATCGAAAACAAAATATCAGCCGAAAGAAGATGGTGACGCAGGTTGTTATATGGAAATTAAAGAATTGAAAGGTAAAATAATCCTAAGTTACTCATGTGGCTGCTAATAAGAACTGGTGCTAACCGCCGTTTGGCTCAATTGCTAGATTTTCTTAAAATTTAAGCAATCATTTCACGCAGAAAATTTTATCTTAACCGAAAATAATCAACACGCTTTTGACCGCAACTAAGCCAAGCGGACAAACGTTGGTACCAATTAAGAATGAGAAACATTTACGACAGTTTTGACCATATAGAAAAGAGACCAGCAATGTATCTTGGTAACGACTATGGAATAATAGCCTTAAATCATTTCGTGACAGGTTTTCTCGTGGGTGGCGGGCAGTTTTACGACAAAAACTTAAATCACCCCGACTTCTCGTTGTTCACAGACTGTCTTGGAGGTATATTGAAATATAAATATGAAAGCTCTTCAATGAACTGGAGTTGGCTGCTCCTAGACAAATACAAAGAGGACAAAAAAGCACTTGACAAATTCTTTTCCTATTTAAAACAGTTTAAAACTGCCGACAACGAAGTTGTAATAGTGCCAAATCAAAAACTAACATTCAGTATGCAATTGACCACAAAGAAGATCAGTTGTGGTGTAAAGTCGGTAATGTTTCAAAATCATATTATAGTAATTTGAAAAAGGTTGATAAAATTGTTTTGTTCAAACTAAAACCAAGTAGAACTTTATTTCCGTTACTCTTGAGCAAAGACGACAAAATACTGGACACAAGAAACACGGACATGACAGACAGGATATTACGAAATAAAATAGAAAGGCAATTTGGTGTTAACCTAAACAAATACAAGGCCGTCAATTCAGCTGACAGCAAGACAATCCTCCGTAAACACAAAATAATTTAACGGGTGCTAACAGCTACAAGCAATTTGGGTATTTGGCTTAATGGAAAAATCGGTTTGTATTTGTAAGTTTTGGCAAATCCGAAGAGTGATCATAATTTGGTCCCAAACCCACTGGTAGTGACAATACGTTCATGCATACTACTTCTAAAAAACAATGCACAATTAAAAGGATTCTATCTAAAATTATGTAAGAACATAATTGTTCCGTTTAGCTTTAACTTTTTTTATTCCTTCCAAAATAAAATATGGTAATTAAAGGAGTTGCAATCAGGTATATAATTAGATATATAAAATTCCTTTCGAGGCCAATTGCTTTAAATGCCATATATGAAAAAACAGACGTGGTAATAATTGCTGTTATGCATAAAAATAATTGCATTTTTTTATATGCACTTTCTCTATTTTCGTCTGTGATCTCAACTGGGTAATTAGCCGATTTTGGATTTTTTATCAAAAACCCGATAAAAACTAGTATTAGTACATTGACTCCAGAAGAAATCAACAATGAATTTTTATTGCTATATCCGTCTACTTTGCCAGTTATGTCCACATGAGAAGCAACTGTTTGAGGAATGTCTGAATAATGATAGAATAATAATAGAAGATAAGTTAAAAATATCGACAGACTAATGAGATACAGTATTTTTACTTTTTTAGAAACCATAATTTAAAATTAATAGATTGATATGTGGGATAGAGAAATAATATCAAAGCAGCACAAATTGAGAAGAAAAATGAAAATATTCCATGGTAAATGATTATAAAGAAATGAAATAAGATTCCAAAGCAAAGAATTGTTTTGCGATATTTTATAGATGCTAACAATCCTAAGAATAATAAAATTTCAAGAACAATAACACTATAAGTAAGCAAGGAAATAATAATTGGGTTGCTTAAAAGGTGGTTCATTAGTATAGAAATACTTGGAGGCATTCCGAAAACACTATGGTTAAACCAGTAGTAAATTGCTGTGCCATTTACCCATTCCGGCACACTTAGTTTGCCTAATGAGGCATGATAATATATGATTGCGACCTGAATTCGTATTATCCAGATTGAAAATAAACCAATAATGTTTTTTGCAGAATCATTAGGTTCAATATACATCCAATGATTTTTTCTTGGATCTGTTAAGCAAAATGGTATTAATAAGAAGCTTAAAATTGATGCAATTTGATCCCCTCCGTCTATTATCGATGAAAAATAAAGAAAACTAATGGAAACCCACCAGTGTAATATTGAAGTTATTTTTATGAAGTAACCCGAAATGGTTATACAAAGAATCACTATTGCCAATCCTTTCATGTAGATGATATTATCAAAGCCACAGAGTGTAAAAAAGTTATATTCATTTATAGGTATAACTGGATTTAGTACAGGGTTTAATATTGTACCGTCTATCTTTTTATGAAATAATATACTAATTGGATTTAAAACCAAAGTAAGTAAAGTTCCCAGAGCGAGTATACTCCTTGCAAAACCGACAGTATTTGTATATGGAAAAAGCTCTAAACAAGAAGTTTTAATTCGGTTATTAATTTTCTCGATCATTGCATTGTATGTTAAGACGAATTATTTTTGCAGGCATTTTTATTCTGTGTAAAGATCTACTCCAAGCCCATGGCACCGCCTTTTGATAGATTACTATATATTCACCACACAATATCGGGTCTTCCATCTGATTTTGTACTGAAATTACTTCCAAAGGCAATTTAGAATATATTTTTTCCTGATAGCTCCACATCGTATTCTGATAAAGGCTGTCATTTATTTCCCTTTTAATGAATTGTAATTCAGACAATATTTTTGAAGCTTTTCTTTTAAGTCCAAATAAATTATTGTGAGAGGAATGCCTTTGTGAAATTTCTTCAAATTTATTGTCGGCGGTTTTCTGGTAAATCACAATTTGCGCCTCTCTTGGATTTCTTGTAAAAAAAGCCCAGCCCTGGGGTACAAAAGTAAAAAGTTTATTTTCTAAATTTATATTTAGTTTTATAGGGTTCTCATGCACCGTGTAAAGAAAAACCCCGGCAATAAATACAAATGTAAAAATGGAACAAACGGCAAAAGTTAAAAAATAACTCTTGCCATTAAGTAACTTACTTTTCTGCATAATACTCAGCAATTTCATTAACCAAAGTTTCTGTTCTTAAAGTAGCTTCTTCAGGATCTATTACTGGTAGAGGTGGTCTAATATCGTCAGGTCCTATATAATCCAATCCTGTACAATCTAGCCCGCAACTAATTGCTCCATCATAGGTAACTTGATTACCTCCATCAATACTAGGGCCATAAAATGCAAATTTAAAATAAATCAAGGCGGTAACTGCCACTGTATTGTGTGCAGCTATTGCAAAATATGCTACACAAGCTACAGCCCATGTGCAGGGAACAACAGTCTCATTTTCATCCGTTATCATGTTTTTTTTGAGTAAACTGTCATATTCACCTTTGTTGATGGCTGTCTGAAATGTTTCGATGTATGTCTTAAAACTGTCTTCTTTATTTAGTTTAAATTTACCTGTATAGATGTCAGATTTTACCTTATGAAAAACTTTCTTTAGCTCAGGAAATATCACCTCAAAGTTTTCTTTAATCATGGTAGAGCCCAATTCAATAGCAACCTGAACTTTTCTTTGATCTCCACTTGTGATAAGTTGTTTGAATTCTGGGAAGAAGCTTGGGTTTTTAGTTTTGATCTCTTTGACTAAAACATCCAGTTTACTGAGTACTTCTGTTCTTTTATCACCCTTTAGATTATTGGTTAGATCTATCTTACTCTTTAGTTGGTTAATATGAGCTGCAAATTCTCCAACTCCAAAAAAAATGGATTTAAATAATTCTACGTCGGAATATTTGGAAGCTTTCTCTGTAGCTGAGGAGTTATTTTCCGATGGGCTGCAGCTCACAAATAGTACAGTAATAGCCAATGCAAATGCTATTTTGGCTAAGTGCTTTTTTAGTATTTTCATAGTTTTTATATTTTTGTTATTGATTAGATTTCAAAGCTAAAATTTTTATATAGCGTCTTTCGTTTATTATGGAATGGGGGTACTTAATTACTCAACTCCTTAAGTCTTAAAGATGCTTTGTGATTTTAATTTAAGATGTTTCATAATGGTTCAGTTTCGAGAAGGTTTGATGTAATGCTGTAAAAAATTCAGTTTAATCTGGACAAATATAGAGGAAAATGCTTTAAAGACAAGATTTTTCGTATATTTTAAAAATAAATTTATATCTCCGATCGCGCATGTCTGCACAACGGTTAGCGCAGAATTGTATTCTGTGCCCGCAAAGTGAAGCAAATTAAGTAGATAAAATTGCTCCGAAGTGTTCTGGTATAACGCTACGTAAATGTCTTTGACTTTTGCGTATTTTTTTAATGCTATTGATAGCTGTTTGTGCAAATTACCTTTACGATTTTTAAATTGTTCTTGATAAGTATAACGTTTTGAATTATTATTCTTATTCGATGAAACAAAATTTTAATAGTGTGTATAATCTCTTTATTTAGAAATCGAAAAAGGGTATAAATACCTATTGTTAAAGTTGTTTTGATTTGTAACTTTGTGATATTGAACAGTTTGTGTGTTTTTAATTCTGTGATTATGCGAAAAGCTCTACTATTATGCCTATTATTAGCATCTAATTTTATTTACAGTCAGGATGAGGCTTGGGAAAAGTTTGCAAAAAAGAATAAAGATGTATTAGGTTTAAATGCTATAGTAGCTGATAAAAGCTATTATTCTCAAGCCATATTGGAGTTTTTAATTGTTAAGCAGATAATTGAAAAAGCGGGAGAAAATGTATTTGATATACCTAATAGCGACCCCCAAAGTAAAAGATTAGCAAATATTGCAATTCCAGCCGAGAAAGAAAAAATCATAAATCTAAAAGGAAAGCATATTATCAGGCTTTTTGACAGTAAACCTAGCCAGAATAAAACACTTAGCAATGCCATTACAGATTCTTTAGGCGTCGCCCCATGTGAAATAGTTGTGCCAAAAACTATACAAGATCTTAAAAGTGGATTTCAGTTTAGGCATTATTTATTTAAAGGGGATAATAAAACCGCATTACAAGCTTTTGGAATAATTAATAACGAAATAAAAACATCTGATTTATATGTTGTAATTGATTATTTACAGTTTCAGGATTGCAATTGTACTGGATTACCAAAAATTAGATATGCAGTTGGAGTGAGAAGTGAATTTAAGATTTCAGGAATTGAATTAAACAAGGGGAACGAGGAAAATAGCTTGAGTATTGAAAAATTAGCTGCCCGAGTGGAATTTGGACAAATTAAAGTAGATATCTCGATGAAAACCATTGGTATAACCGGAAAAAGCGCTAGATTAAATATTCCAGTCAACACCTCCTTTGATGTTCAGACATATGGTGAGTACACTAAAGTAATTGATTTTATCAGAAATTCTATTGATGAACAGGATATAACAAAGGTAATGACCCAACCGGAATTAATACCTGTAATGGATGAATATAGAACATCAGTTTCAGACATTAATACTGCTGTTTTTAAAGAATTGAAAATCATTCAAAAGAAATATATAAAGGAGCTGTCTGATACATCATCAGATTATATTGATCCTATGGCTTCTTCCATCGAGAAAATTATAAAAGAATCGCTTATAGAGGAAATCGATCATAAAAATAATAAAAGAAAGACATTGTATGGCATTGATAAAAAAGTTAATGATCTTAATCGATATTTAGCAATTTTACAATATACATACTCTCCAAGTAATTTTGAGCAACAAGTAAATACTAAATTAAGAGAAGAAAACAAGTTGGATTTAGGAGGGGGGACTGTGAGTAGTATACAAGAATTATATAGTGATGGTTTTAAATTGCTGGAAAACAAGAAATTTCCAGAGGCATTGGCAAAATTTAGAGAAGTATACAAAGTAAAACCTACCTATGGGAATGCCGATGAAATAATAGATTTTATCGAACAGAAAATTAATGGGAGTATTACGGAAGACCAACTGTTTGAAACTATAATTAAAAATAATTTGTGGTTAGCTCCAGGCGGGACTGAAGAAAAACTGAATAAAGCTAGATCTGGCAAGTAATAATATCTTAGTATTGAAAAAGCAGATATTTTATAATTTAATTACATAAGGATATTTCTACATTAATAACTTTTATAATTGTTTAGTAAGATGCAAAAATCGAAAATAAGAGTTTTGCCAACCTACGCCAAAATTTGGCAGATAGCAATGTTCTTTTCATAAATATGCAAGTTGTGTGCCATTTGGTTAACAATGCTAACTCGGAAGTGACTGCAAGAAACTAATATAGTAACAATGAAAAACGACCTGACGCATCTTGTTTTGATTAACCCGATTTGGTTGCTGGTCGGGATGTTGATTTACTTTATTCTTTCTTTATTCAATGTTCATATCATTTGGGAAATACAACCAAAGGTTTACAATAACCCCAACGGAGAAAATGTTTTCAATAATTACTTCAAGCATTTTTTTCAATCTTTTTTCAGAGGAACGAGGTTGATAAAAACAACTTTCAAATACTTATTTTGCTACAAAGAAAAGGACTTCTTAATTTTAAAAGATGAAGAAGCAAAACCCATAAAGAAGCGACTGAATATTCTGGACGGGTTTACAACTTTTCTAAAACCATATTTAATTTTTGCTTTCATATGGACAGTACTGGAATTCTGGATTTCAAGAAAGTTATTCTATGAACAATCCAAAATCACTTTCGGTAAAATTCAAAAACTTCTAATATTTATTGAAGTAATTCCTGTTGTTAAGTTTCTTCAAGACAACAAGGCTATAATCTTTCTTTTTTATGGAATCATTTGCGTTCTCATACCGTTTCTATACGACAGAGAAGATTCAACAAAGAAATTTAAAAAGTACTTCAGTCAGACACTCATTTATCTTTCCCTATTAGCTAACATTTCTTTTTTTGGAGCTCAAACAGGTAAGACAACTGCGGATAAGTCCAAGCAACTTTCAGAACTTCAAACAGAGATAGTTGCAATTCACGATAGTATTTATAAAGATTTAGTTGTTGGAATTGAGTTTAATGATTTGAAGGATAGTTTAAAATATGAAGATAATCTTTACAAGGAGCAGATTAACAGATTTTGATTCTCTTACCGAAATAACGAACAACTTACAGATTGAATCATCTCTCAAAATTAAACTACAATCTGAACTTGCAAAGCATCATGCTGAAATAGAAAATAACGCAACATTAGAAAATTCAACGGCGGCAAATAACGTACCACATCCAAACAGAGGGCCAAAATCACCTTCATCTTATTTCAACAGTTTTTATAAAACAAATTTCAATTCCAGTTCTGCTTACTCGAACTATGCACATTACATGGGTAATAAAAGCAGATGGAATAAAGAAACTGGAGAAACAATTCTGGGAGAGGTTAAAAATATCGTTAGAGAAGAAACTACGGTTACTACAGTTTTTGAAAAGAAATTAGAAAAGATTTTAGGATATTTATTTGATTATGGAATTGACGCATCTCTAAGTGAAGTATTTAATGACTTCGACATTGGAGCTCATAAAACTTTAAAGAAAGTTTTTACTACCATTCTTTCAGAAGATTATAAAAAAACAGTAACAGAAAAAGCAATTAGTGTTCTCAATTCAATTAAGACAAATTATAAAAAAGCCAAAGAAACTTTTGTGACCAAAGCTAAATGTTACCATATTTCCATTGCCGATGTAAATAGTTTTAAGGAAACGAATACTGAATTTTATAATAATCAAAAGATGATTGCCGAAAACACCCAATTACAAAGAGATATTAAAAATAAAATCAACTCTCTTGAAATTGAAATTCCTGAGAAAAATGTAATTATTGAAAGATTGAAAGAGAGAGCACTAGATGAAGGAATATTTATTGAAAATGAAAAAGAAGCAGTGGACTACGTACAGTCAAAAGGATTTGACTGCGAAACTGAAATAGATTTTGAGGAAGCAATTAAAAACAAAGAACGTGAAGACTATAGCAAGTTATTCTTGTTTCATGAAAACAAGAGCAATGTAAAAGAGTATAACTTGTTTCTTAAAAAGAACAAGATCCTACTTTTAAACCAAACTTCTAACCTGACTTTAAAAAATGCTCTCAACCTGACAAAATTCATAGGCGAGTGTAATGGAACGGGTGCTAAAATCTGCATAAAATGCGGATTACCCTGTGCACTCCCAATTTGCTTGGTAAGACTATAAAACTCCGATCTACGAAGTGTTCTATTCTAACGCTACCCCGGCTCCCCGAAGTGTTTTTTCAAACTATGCAAATGTTTCCTTCTCCTGTTCTCCGAAGGGTTCCTAACGCTCGTGGCGCAAATAGTGTTTAGCTATTTGAGGCATTTTATGCTTTTAAATTTCTTCACTAGTTTTATACATCCCATTTTTAAGCTCTTCGATAAAATAAGAAGGAGGCATTTTGGTATTGGCTTTAAAAGCATGAACAAAGCGTTGCGTAGTACTAAAGCCCGCTTCTTCTGCTAAGGCAGTATTGGTATAATTCCGGATCTTTCGGTCTTCTTTCAGCAAGGTAATGATATAATCGATTTTCAGGTCGTTGATATAGTCATTAAAGCCTTTGCCTTTGTGATGGGAAATAATCTGAGACAAATAAGTCGTGTTAGAGTTACAGGCAGCTGCGAGCGTAGACAGCTTCAGGTCTTTGGCAAGGAATTTTTTTCCTGTTCAAATTTTTCCAGTTGTTTTAAAATAAGGGCAACGGTCTCCGGGGCAATATAGCTAAGCTGAGAGGAAGTAATTTTTGCTTTTTTTTGTAATCTTTTTTTTATTATTTTTGAGAATATATAAGACGGAATGAAATGCGCCAATTCTTTCCCATTAGAGAATCAGGTAGTTTAGAGATATTTTTTTGATCAGATAAGAACTTGTACTATCGATAGGAATGCCAATAACAGATATTTTTGGCTCATAGGGTTTGGTGATTTCAGTAAGTAATTTTAATAGCTGATTAATTTATTTTTTAAGGGATTCTGTGTAGTCGTAGGAAGGTATTTCAAGTATAAGGGAAAGGATCAGCATAGTGACAAAAGGATTAAAAAAGAGGTGTGGATTTTAATGGGATCCATGTAACAATCTGTTAAAACACATAAGCAATGGGGTGCCGCAGATTAGCTCAGCCAATAGATTTGTTTTGAATTCAAATGCAAAATAGTTATGCATCGTGCTTATTAAAGTTCTGCTGGCCGGGGTAAAATGAACAGAGAAATAATTTTTAATTAATTTATAAACAATCAAAATGAAAAAAAATCTAGTAACCCTTATGACAATTCTTGGACTCATTTCATGTGATAAGGAAACCGTATCTGAAAATGAGCAGACAGTTCAAAATCGTAAGTATATTGAAATCGAAAGTGTAATTAATACAGCGGGTATATCAGATTCCTCTGAACTAAAAGGTAAATTATTTTATAGTCTCACAAATGAATACACCAAAAACTACGGTACCCCAAACTCCATTCAGGAATTAACAGATCAGGTAAAGTATATTTCAGATAATTGGAAAAATAAGGGGCAGGAGTTAGTGACTACAGAAGTCAATCCAGAATACATTAAAAGTATTATGCTGAATCCAAATGAAAAGTTGGTTCATATATTAGAAAAATCATCAATAAATAAAGAAGTTAAGAGAAGTCTGATAGAGTTGATAGAAAATTTGATTGATGTATCAGGACAGGACTATAAGAAAATCAGCGATTTTCTTGCTTCTTATGAAGCATTAGTAAAAGAAAATACTGTATTGACAGATAAGGATAAGGAAATCATAGTAAACGTTGCGGTAATTTCCAATTATGCCTTATATGCGGAATCAGGTAGAAAAGACAGGGACTGGGAGACTTCAGTGGCAAATAAAAAAGGCCATTCTTTTTTTAACCCTAATCAGGCACCGCTAATTACCCTAATCGCATTACTGGATCGTTTGATCTAAAATTAATTAGAAACGGTTTCTTCTTAATTAACCTGAGACAATACAGAATAAAACAAGTCACTTCTTTAGGCTTGTTTTATATCTGCATAAAATGTTTCTTAAAGCTAATATGTAATCAGTTTTCTAATGCTATTATACTGTTAACAATGATCAGAGGGATAATAATCAGTATATTTAAAATGAACCTGCGTTATGTATGCGTATCCATTGCCTGAAGCAGGACAATAAAGAACATATTATTAAGAAATCTTTCAAAATTAGACTACAGGGTGCTGAACACAGTTTGTTAGATGAGGAGTTATTAATAATTTCACAAAAGGACATAAGTAGCCAAATCATAATTGAAGTTGTAAATAATACAAGTAGTAGAAAAAATAGAATAAATTATCAACAACAAAAAAGCCCCTATTGAATAGGGGCTTTTAAAAGACTTCCGCGGAGAAAGAGGGATTCGAACCCCCGGACCTGTTACAGTCAACAGTTTTCAAGACTGCCGCATTCGACCGCTCTGCCATTTCTCCAGTATGTTGCTCTCATTTGCTGATTGCGAGTGCAAATATAAGACGCTTTTTCGGTTCTCAAAACTTTTTTGGAAGTTTTTTTAAAACTTTTTTGGATCGATTTTCAAGTGTCTAATTATCAGTATTTATGAAAGTGTAAATTTTTTAAAGATTATTCTAAATCGTCTAAAATCGGTGTTGGTTTTTTGTTTTCATCAACCGCAACAAATGAAAAAGTTCCTGAAACTACCGTTTCGCGAAGTTCAGAATACATCTGTTCCATGAAAATATCAACATGAATTTTACAGCTTGTTCTTCCTACACTGATTACTTTTGCAACTAATTCGATTAAAGTTCCGGCCGGTATTGCTTTTTTAAAATCAATTTGACCGGTTGAAATGGTTACCACTTTTTTTCTGCTGAATCTTGTAGCACAAATAAAAGCAACTTCATCCATGAGATGAAGTGCCGTCCCTCCAAATAAGGTATCATAATGATTGGTCGTACTCGGAAAAACAGCTTTAAAAATACGGGTTTCGGATTTTATAATTCTTTCTTCTAAAGTTCCCATATTAATAGTTTACATATTCTGTAATTTCTAATCCGTAACCGATCATACCAACACGTTTGGTTTGCTGGGTATTAGAAACTAATCTGATTTTGGAAATATCGAGATCGTGCAAAATTTGAGCTCCTATTCCGTAATCTTTTGTATCAATAACTACTTTTGGCGCTTTCATGGTGCCTTCTGCCTGTAAAGCTTTTAATTCCGAAATACGGTTTAAAAGATTGACAGCAGTCATGTCCTGATTAATAAAAACAACAGCTCCTTTTCCATCTTCATTGATGATCTTAAACATATCATCTAATTGCTGATCGACATTGTTGGTTAAAGTACCAAGCAAGTCGTTATTAACCTGAGAGGAATGAATACGCGTTAAAATGGATTCACCTAAATTCCATGTTCCTTTAGTCAGGGCAATGTGTATTTGTTTATTGGTAGTCTGCTCGTAAGCTCTCAGTCTGAAGGTTCCAAAACGGGTTTCGATATCAAAATCTTCTTTTTTAACAATCAGGCTGTCGTGCTGCATTCTGTATGCTACCAGATCCTCAATAGAAACTAATTTTAAATTGAATTTTTTAGCCACTTCAACCAATTGCGGCAAACGTGCCATTGTTCCGTCTTCGTTTAGAATTTCACAAATAACACCTGCAGATTTAAAACCGGCTAATCTTGCAAAATCTATAGCTGCTTCTGTATGTCCTGTTCTTCTTAGAACGCCTCCTTGCTTGGCAACTAAAGGGAAAATATGTCCTGGACGGGCTAATTCATGTGGTTTCGTATTGGGGTCTACTAACGATAAAACTGTTTTTGCCCTGTCTGATGCTGAAATCCCTGTAGTAACTCCATTGCCTTTTAAATCAATTGAAACGGTAAAAGCAGTTTCCATATGATCTGTATTGTTAGTTACCATTGGTCGTAAATCTAGTTCTTTACAACGGCTTTCGGTAAGAGGGGTGCAAATTAAGCCACGTCCGTGAGTAGCCATAAAGTTGATCATTTCAGGAGTTGTTTTCTCGGCTGCAGCCAAAAAATCACCTTCGTTTTCACGATCTTCATCATCGACAACAATGATGACTTTACCCTGACGAATATCTTCTATAGCTTCCTCAATGGTATTTAATTGTATTTTTGTTGACATAATTATTTATTGTTTTGAGCGGGGAAAAAACGCTCGGAAATTTTCTGAAATAGTTGTTGGACAGGTGTCGTAATCGCATCAAAGTTGACTAAGCCATTATCATTTGTGGCCCGATAAGTCAATAAAATAGCTAAAGGGGATAATATAAACGACGACATCCATGCTCCCATAAAAGGACTCATGCCTCCTTCTTGCGAAAGCCTTTTTCCAAAGGTATTGATGAAATGGAATGTAATAAAAATTAAGACTGCAAAAACGATTGGCAAACCAAGTCCTCCTTTTCTAATAATTGCCCCTAAAGGCGCCCCTATAAAAAACATTAAAAAGCAGGCAAAAGCAATAACAAATTTCTCATAAAGGGCTGTTATGTGTTTGTTTATATCGCGTTGCTTGTCTTTTAATTCTTTTTGAGTGGATTCAATAGAATAGATAGTACTCGTGACATTACTGCTTGCCATATCTAAAATCGCCTTTTTTTGCTTAGTGTCGTAAAGAGATAAGAGGTTGTCAGGTAATGATTTTTTTTATCTTTTACTTTTGAAACTGTAGCAAATTTGGATAGTCCGACCCGTTGATTTATGTTTTCGGTAAACGATACAACTTCATTATCCCTGCTTTTATTTAGAGAGTCGAGTGTGTAACGCAATTCGTTAACATTCAGCATGCTGCTCGTGCTGTTGATGTTTTCGTTTTCAGTATCGGTTTTGTTTAATTCAGACAGGTCAATATTGATAATCTGCTTTTTGAAAGCTCCTTTTATAAAAGGCAATTTAGCCCTGTCTTCGTACTTTTTTGGAGTAACATCCTGATAATAATAACCATCTTTAAGTACTAATTGTAAAATACTGGATTTTTCACTGCTTATTAATTCTCCGTTTTTGGCTTTTATTACTGTTTTGTTTTCCCCCATATTTGAAGGTTTCTCATGAATGGTAACTCCGGTTAAAAGATTGCCGTTTTCTCCTGATTTTTTATTTACTTTAATGTTATAAAAACCAACATCATTAAATTGACCTTCTGCAATTGCCATTGCGGGTTTAGCCTGAGCAATGTTTTTTCGGAAATTAACAAACTTATATTCGGCATACGGAATTACATTGTTAGAAAACCAAAAGGCCACAATACTTAATAAGAAAATGAAAATAATCAGCACTCTCATCGCGCGCTGAAGAGAAATGCCTGAAGATTTCATTGCGGCAAATTCATAGTTTTCAGCCAAATTACCAAAAGTCATTATCGAAGCTAATAAAACCGATAAAGGCAAAACAAGCGGAATAATTCTCGGCATTGAGAAGAGAAGGAATTTTACAATTAATATCAAATCCAAATCTTTACCGGCAAGTTCAGAAATAAAAAGCCAGACTGTTTGAAGAATGAATATAAAAAAAAGGATTACAAATACCGTAGTAAATGTAATCAGGAATGTTTTTAGTAAGTATTTGTCTAAAATTTTCAACCTTGTAATTAATCTAATTTATTGATGTAGTACTTTGGATATTTACTCGCTACAAAGGTAAATTGATTTTTTGATAAAGGCTGATTGGTTTTAAAAGAATTAACGGTTAAAGTTGTTTTTGTTCCGTTTTTTCCTGTCTCAATCAAATTATAAATGTGTTTTGTCTGAGCATCAATGCCTAAAAGAATTTCCTTCCTTTGGTCTTTTCCGCTGGTGGGTACTAATTTAATATATTGAATTTTTCTTCCTTTGACATTTTGTACAATATCCATAGTGTACTTGTATCCGGAATTAAAAAAAGTGAGCATTTTTGAAGGGGTAATCGCATTGTCATCCTTTTCGTTTACTTTAGAAATGGTAACCTCTTCATCTTCAGGTACAATTGTGTATGTTTTTTGGCCGTCAAATATTTTAGTAACCCCCATGAAATTCAATACATATTGATTGCCTTTCATGATCACATTTCCTTTGCTGTCCTGATTGATGTTTTCTTTTGAATTATTTAAGGAATATTTAAAATCGATAGAAATATTATTATAGCTTTTAATTTTGGCGGTTACCTGGTTCAATAAATCCTTGGCTTTTTTATCCTGAGCCTGAACAGAAGTAATACTCAAAAGCAATAAAATGGCTACTTGCAGATACTTTTTACTCATTTTCATAATAGAATTGTTTGTGATTTCCTGAATTTTAATTTTCATGATGTTAATTTTGTTCATTATTAAAAAATTGATCAAGAGCACTTAAATCTAGGATATTTACATTACGGGCTTTACTGCCTTCAAAAGGGCCAACAATTCCGGCTGCTTCCAGCTGATCGATTAAACGGCCTGCCCTGTTGTAGCCTAATTTTAGTTTTCTTTGTAATAATGAAGCTGAACCTTGTTGTGCATTGACAATAATTTCCGCTGCTTCTCTAAATAAAGTATCTCTTTCAGAAATATCCATATCAAGATTGATGCCAGTTTCCTCTCCAACAAACTCAGGAAGCAAATAAGCTGTGGCGTATGCTTTTTGTGAGCCAATAAAATCTGTTATTTTTTCGACCTCAGGAGTATCAATGAAGGCACACTGAACACGAATCACATCATTTCCATTGGAGTATAATAAATCTCCACGTCCAATTAACTGATCAGCTCCTTGTGTGTCCAGAATGGTTCTTGAGTCAATTTTTGAAGTAACCCTGAAAGCAATTCTGGCAGGGAAATTCGCTTTAATCAGACCAGTAATAACGTTTACAGAAGGTCTCTGTGTCGCAATAATTAAGTGAATACCAATCGCACGTGCTAACTGGGCCAGACGCGCAATAGGAATTTCGACCTCTTTACCTGCAGTCATAATCAAATCGGCGAACTCATCTACTACTAAAACAATATAAGGCAGGAATCGGTGACCTGCTTCCGGATTTAATTTTCTGGATTTGAATTTTTCATTGTATTCTTTAATGTTACGAACCATCGCATCTTTTAATAAAGAATAACGGTTGTCCATTTCGGTACAAAGTGAATTTAACGTGTTGACCACTTTTGCATTGTCTGTAATAATGGCATCTTCTGTATCCGGAAGTTTGGCTAAATAATGTCTTTCAATTTTATTGAAAAGCGTAAGTTCAACTTTTTTCGGATCGACCAGAACAAATTTTACTTCAGCAGGATGTTTTTTGTATAAAAGCGAAGTTAAAACGGCGTTTAATCCAACTGATTTTCCTTGTCCTGTAGCACCAGCCATCAAAAGGTGTGGCATTTTAGCTAAATCGACAACAAAAGTTTCATTTGAGATTGTTTTACCCAGCGCAATTGGAAGTTCCATTTCAGCTTCCTGAAATTTAGCTGATCCGATAACGCTTTTCATGGAGACCATAGTAGGAGTCTTGTTAGGGACTTCGATACCAATAGTTCCTTTTCCTGGAATTGGCGCAATAATACGAATTCCTAATGCTGATAAAGATAAAGCGATATCATCTTCTAAACTCTTAATTTTAGAAATTCTGATTCCGGCTTCCGGTACAATTTCGTATAAAGTTACCGATGGTCCAACGGTTGCTTTTATCTGTGCAATTTCAATTTTGTAGTTACGAAGTGTATCTACAATTTTATTTTTATTTTCTTCTAATTCTTCCTGATTAATGGTAATTCCCCCAGTCGAGTATTCTTTTAATAAATCGATCGTTGGGAATTTATAATTGGATAAATCCAAAGTAGGATCAAATAAACCGAAATCAGCAACCAAACGAGAAGCTAGATTTTCTTCGATAATATCCTCTTCTTCAGCTTTTTCAATAACAAACTCTTCGTTATGCTGAACAGGTGTTTCTGTTACCGGATTTATATTCATTTCAACCGGCTTTAAAATTGGATTTAAATCAATTTCTGATGCGTGGGATATAGTTGGTTTTAAAGCTTCTTTGTTGATTTCGAATTGAGAGTCAACGGTTTTAAGGTGGATATTGTCCAATTCAGGATCTTCTTCCTCAATAGCAAATTCTTCCAGGTTATAAGCACTTTCAGGTTCTTGCTGAGCGGTTTTTACAGCTTTTAATTCTGATTTTAATTCATTTTTAGTAGAATCAAAATAAGACTGAATTTTATCAGGGGATACTTTTATTTTGAAAATCAAATAAACAATTAATCCGAAAAGCAGCGTGAGTAAAGTGCCTGTTTTTCCTATATAGTCCTGAAGGAATAAATTAAGTTCATACCCAATTGTTCCTCCTAATTCGGGAGCTGATGTGGCAAAAAAACCAAAAAGTATTGAAACAATTATAATAGCAAATAAATCCCAAAACCAGGTGTTTTTGAGTTTATTGATTGAAAGTTCCAATGCCAGAAACATTCCGGTAAGGAAAAATAAACGTACAAAAACAAATGAAGCTATTCCGAAACCCTTATATACGATTAAATCGGCAAGGTAGGCACCGAATTTTCCGAGCCAGTTTTGCACCACTTCAGTACGGTCATCCAAATGACTAACAGCACTTTGATCTGTCTGCCATTGGCCGTTGATGTAAAAAGAAACAAATGCAACTAGTAATGCAATGGAAAATAATACCAAAAGACATCCAAAAACAATTTTTTGTTGTTTGGATAACTTCCAGGATCTTTTAGTTTCGTTTTTTGATTCGCTTTTTTTGTCTAAAGTTTCTTTTTTTGTTTTTGCCATTCCTGCGTATCCTGTTTTGCCTATATAAATTTTGGTATATAAATAATCAAGCCTATTGCTATTGCTGTCATTGCGGCAAAAAATACTGCTCCGGCAGCAATATCTTTAATAAATCCGATTTTCTCGTGATAACTTGGGTGAATAAAATCGGCAACTTTTTCTACGGCTGTGTTCAGTCCTTCTACACTAAGCACAAGACCAATTGCGAAAATCTGAAAAAGCCACTCCTCATGGGAAATATCAAAATAAAAACCGCCAATAGTCATTAGTATCCCAAGTGAAAATTGTACCATGACACTATGCTCGGTAGTTATCAGTTTTAAAGCGCCCTTAAAAGCGTATGTTACGCTTTTAAGTCGGCCTTTAACAAAAGTATTATCTTTTTGAAATTCCATTTAATTGGATTATAATGCTGCTAAAGCAGCTTCGTAATTTGGTTCGTTTGCGATTTCAGCAACTTGTTCAGTATGAACGACCTTTCCGTTCTCGTCCACTACAATGATAGCTCTTGAAAGTAAACCTTTTAAAGGTCCGTCAATGATGTCTAAACCATTTGTTTTTCCAAAAGAACCATCCTGAAAATCGGATAAATTTATTACATTTTCTAAACCTTCAGCGCCACAAAAACGTTTTTGAGCAAAAGGCAAATCTCTTGAAATACACAAAACAGTTGTGTTATCTAAATTACCGGCACTTTCGTTGAATTTCCTAACAGAAGTAGCACAAGTTCCTGTATCAACACTTGGGAAGATGTTTAAAACTAATTTTTTACCAGCAAAGTTGCTTAATGAAGCTACTGATAAATCATTTTGTACTAATTTGAAATCAGCTAATTGTGAACCAACTGCCGGCAATTCGCCTGATGTATGAACCGGATTTCCTCCTAAAGTTATTGAAGCCATGTTTTTGTTTTAAATTAAATGAGGTTCAAAAGTAAGGATTAAAATTTGAATCTAAAAGTATTTATTATACGTTTAAGGATAGATTAAGAAGGGTTTTTTAATAGGTGTGAATTCACCAGTCAGTCTTTTTATTTTTGCTAAAATTATTCAATGATAACTTTTGTTTTTAGATAATATTGTATGATTTTGAAAGTAGGAATAAAAGCTGGAATTTTGGATTGTTATTGAAGCCGTTCACCCGCGAGAGGGATGGGAGCAGGCTACCGAAGTAGCGCAGACAGCCCGGCAGCATCCTGATAAAAAGGGCATGACCGCAAAGTGAGTTACCCTTTTTATCGGGATGTTGGCTCGCCCAAAGTATATTTTAGGCATAAAAAAAGCGTCTCCAAATTGAAACGCTTTTCTTTGTTGTGATTTTGTTTTCTTTGAAAAGCAGGCTCGATTATTTATCGATAGATCCTAAAACACGTTTCATGAACGTATTTAAAGCTTCTTTTTTATCAGTTCCCTGAGCAACTAATTTTTGTACTTCAAGAGCACCATACATATTTGAAATCAATTCGCCGATTACGTCTAATTCTTCGTCTTTTAGAGAAGGAATTTCAGTCATCGCTTCTAGGACCTCAATCGTTTCGATGATATAATCCTGATCGTTTTCTTCGATGAATTGTGTTAAATGTTTTATTACTGGTAATTTCATTTTCTAGATTTTTAGATTGCTGGATGATTGGATTTTTAGATAAGATTCGAAAAATCTAACAGTCTAAAAATCTAAAGATCGATTTAAGCAATTGCGTTTACAAGATCGATCAAAACTTCTTGTTTGTTGGTTTGGGTTTCGCCAACTAATTGTCCGTTTACGAAAGTAGCGAAAGTAGGCAGGTTGCTTACATTGGCTAGTTTTCTTGATTCAGGAGCATTTTCTGCATCAACCAAAACAAAAGTGATAGCTTCATTTTCTGTTGCTAATTTTTTGAATTTTGGTTTCATAATACGGCAATTCCCACACCATGAAGCTGAATATTGTACTACTACTTTTTCGTCTTTAGCAACTAAATCTGCTAACGTATCTTCGTTTAAGTCGATTAACATATTTTCTGTATTTAAATTCCAAGTTTATAAATTCCAAATTCCAAATCTTTCGATTGAACTTAGAAAAATCTAAATTTTGAAATATTATTGATTTTTTGAGAGAGAAAAATTCCAAATCCCAATTGGAATTTGGAATTTTAAAAATTTGAATTTTTATTTCTTAGTTTGCGCTTAAGTATTCAGCAGTACTAACTCTGTCAGCAGACATTGCTTCTTTACCAGCTTCCCAGTTTGCAGGACAAACTTCACCTTTAGTCTGGATGTGTGTGTAAGCGTCAACCATTCTTAAGTATTCGTTTACGTTACGTCCTAATGGCATATCGTTTACACTTTCGTGGAAGATTTTTCCAGTCTCGTCAATTAGATAAGTTGCTCTGTAAGTTACATTTGAACCTTCGATGATAACTGAATCAGTATCTTCGCTGTAGCTTGTAGATTCGATGTCAAGAATTCCTAAAATATTAGCTAAGTTACGGTTAGTATCTGCTAAGATTGGGTAAGTAACACCTTCGATTCCACCATTGTTTTTTGGAGTGTTTAACCAGGCAAAGTGTACTTCGTTTGTGTCGCAAGAAGCTCCGATTACGATAGTATTTCTTTTTTCGAATTCTGGCAATGCAGCTTGAAAGGCGTGTAATTCAGTTGGACATACAAAAGTAAAATCTTTTGGATACCAGAATAATAGTACTTTTTTGTTGTTATTTACTGCTTCTTCAAAGATGTTGATTTTTAAGTTATCACCCATTTCTGAGATAGCATCTACTGCAATACTTGGGAATTTTTTTCCTACTAAAGACATATTTTTCGTTTTAAAATTAAAATTTATTTCTGGTGCAAAAGTAGGGTATAAGTACTGGTCCTTACAATAAGATGTGATTATAAAAATTTATAAGTTGATAAGTTTTGGTTATTTTGTATTTTAACTTATTGAATATCAATATTTACAGGTAAAATTCCATTGAGAGTATTTTTTTCTAAAAATTGAATACCTGCTGTTTTTTGAAATTCCTCAAATTCCTGATACACCTGAATTAATCCGAAAGCTTTTTTAAGATTCGGAATTATGGGTAAAACGTATGGATTTCCGAAAACATACACGATGCATTTTTTGGTTTGAAGCAAATCAGAAAGCAATTCTAAAACTTCATTATCAATTTCAAAATTATTCGCTGGTTTTGCTTTCGGAACAAATAATGAAATGATAATGGTTTCGAAGTTTTCTAAATGTTTTTTTATTGAAGAAATGTCAGAATCCTCTAAACTTTCAAAAGCAAATTCCGGAGAAGGTAATGTTGTATTTAAAGTTTTGAAAAATGTGTTTTCGGTATTCTTATATAAACTTAGTTTTGCTAATGTGTTGTTTTTATGAGCTTCAATAACTAAATTAGAAATTCCGTTATCAATGATTTTGGTAATGGCGTTTTGAGCGATTTCAAGATTTAATTTAGAAGCATTTTCGAAATTCAATTCGCCTGAAGTAAAAGTTTCATTCGAAAATAATCCCACTTTTTCTTTGGCTTTTCTAATTCTTTCATAGCTTTCAAAAATACGGTCTGGAGAAGCGTTTTTAAAGATGGCTTCAATTCCTTCAGGCACATTTTCGGCGAAGCATAAAACATCGTTTCCGGCGTTGAAAGCTTCCCATTCCAGCTGGCCTTTTGTCTCATACAATTTAGAAACGCTATGCATGTTTAATGCATCAGAAATTACTAAACCGTTATAACCTAATTTCTCACGCAAAAGATCCTGAATAATCGGTTTTGATAAAGTTGCCGAAGTATCTTTCCCGTCATTTAAACTCGGAACAGCCAAATGTCCAATCATTATCGAATCGACATTATTTTCAATTCCTTTAATGAACGGATATAATTCATTTTCTAATAATTCTTCTAAAGTTTCCTTTAAAACAGGCAATCCTAAATGCGAATCGACATTCGTATTTCCGTGTCCGGGAAAGTGTTTCAGACATCCTAAAATACCAACTTCCGACATTCCATTTAGATATTCAACCGCAAAACAGGCTACTTTTTCTTTGTTTTCTCCAAAAGAACGATACCCAATAACCGGATTATTTGGGTTGTTATTGATGTCTGCCAAAGGTGCTAAATTATAATGAATGCCGGCTGCTTTTAAATCTAAACCGATTTGTTTTCCAACTTCATAAACTAAACTTGATTGGTTTTCAGGCAGAGCACCAAGCGTAATGGCATATGGATATTGCGGTGTTTTTTCGATACGCATGGCCAGACCCCATTCCGCATCAATGCTGATTAAAAGTGGGGTAGAAGCTGCTTTTTGATAACGTACAATCAGCGCTTTGATTTTTTCGTAGCTGTCATCGTTAAAAATAATTTTCTGTTTGCTTTCGTAATTCGTTGCAGCGCTTGCACGACTGTGGAAAAAGGTCAGTCCGCCAATATTATAGTCTCTTATAAGGCGTTCTGTTTCCTGAATATTTTCTTCCGTATCGTTGATAAAAACGGCTGGGAAGAAAAATTGTCCTATTCTTTGTCGTAATGCTTCGGCTGTCAGTTTCATTAATTATAAAGTCTTTTTCATGCAGACACTATTATCCATTTTTTCGTAAGGCGGATAATTGGGTATTATGGTATAATTTAATTTTTGATATAAGTTGATGGCTTCGGGCTGGTTTTTTCCGGTTTCAAGAATCGTATAGTTATAACCAACTTCTTTTGCCCAGATTTCCAATTCTTTTAGAATCGCCGATGCGATTCCTTTTTTTCGATGATCCGGATGCACATACATTCTTTTAATCTCGGTTGTGCCGGGTTCTTTTTCGCGGAAAGCGCCACAGCCAACCGGAATTCCGTCCTCATAGTAAACGATTGTGTGTTTTATTTTATCCGTTTTATTATACTGATTGTAAAACGCATGATCTTCACCATCTCTAATTGCTAAATCCTGATCTAATAAAGCAACCAGATTTATAAAGTCGATATCGTCTGAGTTTGTTCTTTTTAAAGTCATGATTTAAGTACTCAAAAAGTATTTTTATTTCAATTTTGTCTTTTTTTGCTTAGCCAATTGCTTTTTGGTTTCAATTGCTTTTTCCAGTCGGTTTTTAAAACGAAATAACTTTGGAAGTCCTTCCAATCGGTCCTCAAGTGTGATTTCTTCATAAACGAC
This sequence comes from Flavobacterium gyeonganense, assembly GCF_029625295.1. Lineage (NCBI taxonomy): Bacteria > Pseudomonadati > Bacteroidota > Flavobacteriia > Flavobacteriales > Flavobacteriaceae > Flavobacterium > Flavobacterium gyeonganense. The sequence goes on from NZ_CP121112.1 coordinate 3,378,297, forward strand.
AATTGCTTTTTCTAAAACGCGAATTTCATTATCGAGATCCAGTTGGTTTTTGTAAATATTAGCCAGCCTGTCGTAAGGATGGTTTCCTTTAAAGCTTTCTGCAACATTTTCTTCGTACAATGCAATTGCTTTTTCAAGATTTCCGGTTTTTTCGAACTCAGCTCCTTTCAGGTTGCGTTCGGCCTGCAAATTTTCATTAATTTCCATAGGTAAAAGTTTGATTTGGGGTTAAACTTCTTCTGTTTTTTTTCCGAAATCCTTCGGGAATATTAAAAAACGTGATAAAATAAGACCTGGAATTGTAGCTATCAAAACCCAAATAAAGAAATTTTGATAACCTAAATAGTGTTGTATATAACCGCTCAACATGCCCGGAAGCATCATTCCCATAGCCATAAAGCCGGTTGCCAGTGCATAATGTGCTGTTTTTGATTCTCCTTCAGCAACATGAATCAGGTACATCATAAAAGCAGTAAAACCAAAACCATAACCGAATTGTTCTAAGATCACAACGGCATAAATGTAATATATTGATGTTGGATGAAAAAAGGCTAATAAGATGAAACCAATAATTGGTAGATGCATCGCCAGGAACATGGGCAACATCCATTTGGTAAGACCTTGTTTTGAAATCGCAATTCCGCCTAAAATTCCGCCTAAAGTTAAAGCACCAACGCCAAAAGTTCCATAAATTATTCCAACAGCTTCCGTGTCTAATCCCATTCCGCCTATTTCTTTTCCGTCCAGTAAAAAAGGACTTAGCATTTTAAGCAGCTGCGATTCTCCTAATCTGAAAACCAGAATAAAAGCCAAAACCAATCCGATTTGTTTTTTCTTAAAAAAACTGGCGAATACAGTTCCGAAGTTTTGATTATGATGTGCTTCCTGACTATTTTCTACAGCGTTTATTTCAGTTTTTGGCGTAAAAATGAAGTTATAAAGTGTAATAAAGATCATTAATAAACCAACTGCAATCATCGTGTACGACCAGGCTTTTGTATTATCACCGTATTTGTGCTCCAGATACCCGGCAAACAAAACGATAAGTCCGTTTCCTGCTAAAAGTGAAAGTCGGTAAAAAGTACTTCTGATGCCGAGAAAAAACGATTGCTGTTCTTTTTTTAATGCTAATAAATAAAAACCATCGCTTGCAATATCATTTGAAGCTGAAGCAAAAGCCGCTACCCAAAATATTGCTAAACTCATCATGAAAAATCCGTTTGTTGGAATCGTAAATCCGACCAGTAAAAACGCAATAGAAATGAGTAACTGCATCGATAAAAACCATTTTCTTTTGGTGCCGTTTAATTCAATAAAAGGACTCCAAAGCGGTTTTATAACCCATGGCAAATACAATAAACTGGTGTAAACACCGATATCTTCATTTGAAATCCCCAGATTTTTGTACATAATTACCGAAACCGAAATAATCACGGCATAAGGCAGTCCGGAAGCAAAATTGAGAAGCGGAATCCAAAACCACGGAGTATTATCTGTTTTCATTTGGCTGGGCAGGGATATAATTTTTAAATGTCTTTTTTAAGTCGATAATAGTAGGCGTACTTTCGTTTGCAAAATAGTCAATAAATGTCACAGCACAAGCTTTGTACTGATTGATTTTTTGTGAAGCTACAGAAAGTAAAATTCCTCCTTCGTTTTCGTAAACCCTTACTTTGTCAATAATTTGTCTTGGGTCATTAATGTCTATTTTCGAAATATGATCAGCTCCATAAATCACCAGGTATCTCACTTTTGTATTTAAAGGCGATTTTATACTGAATGTATAACGAAGACTGTCTTTTGTGTATTCATTGACAACTGGCGTGTCAATAATAACACGTTTAAGATTAGGAACTGCCGGTGGAAGAGCCGGATACAAATATTGATTTTCTTCTAAATGACGAACAATATCAAAGTTTTTGTCCATGAACCATTTAGCACTGAAATAAGCGCTTCCGCTTACGTTTTTGAAACTTCTCAAATAATCGATCTGATTCGGGATTTCTGACATGAAATTCCAGCTTTTATCACTGTCTCCTCTAATTTTATAGGATGCGTGACCGATGTAAATGGCTGTATTATTTGAATTCTCAGACCACCATTTTACTAATTTTGAGTAATTGGCAACACGATTGTTCATGCTCCAATAGAGTTGTGGCAGAATGTAATCAATCCATTTCTGGTCCATCCATAAAACCGGATCTGCATATAAATCGTCATAATTTGAAGTTGACTGTGTCTCGGAACCTTTTGGGTCTACCGATTTATTTCGCCAAACCCCAAACGGACTGATTCCGAATTGCACCCACGGTTTGCTGGCTTTTATAGTAGTAGAAATCGTGTGTACAAAATTGCTCACATTGGCACGACGCCAGTCCGCAAGCGATAAGCCGCTTCCGTATTTTTTGAAGGATGCTGTGTCGTTAAACACTTTTCCAGGAACGGCATAGGGATAAAAATAATCATCAAAGTGAATGGCGTCGATGTCGTATTTGTCAACAACCTCTTTCACCACTTTGGTTAAATGCGACTGAACTTCCGGCAAAGCTGGATCATAATATAGTTTTCCTCCATATTCAATCATCCATTCCGGATGTTTGAAAATATCGTGATTAGGGCTTAATTGCTGTTTATTTAAATCGAAAGTCGCGCGGTATGGGTTCATCCAGGCATGAAATTCAAAACCTCTTTCGTGTGCCTGCTCGATCATCCAGGCCAATGCATCATAATACGGACTCGGAGCCTGACCTTCCTTGCCTGTTAAAAACCTTGACCATGGCGCTAGTTCTGAAGGGTAAAAAGCATCACCGACACTTCTAATCTGAACAATTACGGCATTGTAATTCAGTTTTTTGTAAGCCTCTAAAATTCCGATATAATCTGCTTTTTCTTTTTCAACGTTATCAATCGCCGTTTTGGGCCAGTCAATATTTACAACAGTTGCAATCCAGACACCTCTAAATTCATTTTTAGGATGTTTGTGTTTCTCCTGTGAACTGATATTCCATCCAAAGAAAAATAAAAATATGATGGAGTATATTAGGTGTTGATTTTTATGCATTTCAATCTTTTTTAACAGAAACCAAAAATAGTTTTTTTAACCGACTATCGTAAATAATTCAGAAATTATAATTTAAACGTTATTTGTTTGGTTTTCATGTAATTGTTTTGGCTTTTTATACGATTAGTTTGTAACTGAATTTGATTATTCATTTTTGAAGCAGAACGATTAGGCTTTTCTAATAAGCATCGTCCCGCTTTCCGATACAAACGAAGTTCACTGAACTCCGATTAAAAATAAAAATTAAGTGAAGTAATCTTTTGTGCCGAACCCCGGCACAAAAGGATTTCTACTTCAAACAAAGTTCACTGAACTCCAATAAAAATAGAAGTTAAGTGAAGTAATCGGGGCTAAAGAGAAACATTTTGATTTTTTGAGAACATTCCAAAATAATAATCCAAGGTTAATTTTAATCCGGAAACGAAATTTTACCCATCGTTACAGAAGGAATTCCTTTGTTTGTACCAAAATTATAATGGCCGCCGGCAACCGTTTCATTGGCTAAAACCGCAAATAAAACCGCTTCTTTGGCATCGCTTAAAATACCCAAATCATCGCTTTTTTGAAATTCGAAAGGCAATAATTCTTTTAACCATTTCACCAATAACGGATTGTTAGTGCCACCTCCCGACATATATACTTTGAATTCCTCAATTGGTGTTCCGCTGTTTTTAACTACAAACTGAATCGCTTCTGCAATTGTCTCTGCGCTCAGGCGTGTTAAAGTAGCCAGCAAATCTGGTGCCGAAATGTTTTCGAGTTTGGTTTTTGAAAGTGCCAAATCAACAAAACTTTTGTTGAATAATTCCTGCCCGATGGTTTTTGGGAAACTTTTCGTGAAGAAAGCATCGTTTTTTAGTTCCGACAAAAGAATTTGATTTACGATTCCTCTTTGGGCGATTTCGGCATCTTTATCGTAACTTTTTTCAGGGAAAAACTGTTTGGTGAAAATGTCGATTAAGGTATTGGCTGTTCCGGTATCGGTTACAAAAACTTCCTCGGCGTTTAGGGAAGCGGGCAGATAGGTAAAGTTTGCGATTCCGCCCATGTTGAGCATGATTCGGTTTTCGCCTTTTTTGCTGAATAATAAATAATCGCCATAAACGGCCAAAGGTGCGCCTTCGCCACCCGCTGCAACGTGTTTTTGCCTGAAATCTGAAAGTGTGATAATTCCGGTTTTTACGGCAATATGGTCGCCATCACCAATTTGCAAAGTCGCATTTGGGAATTTTTCCTGCTGATGCAAAAACTTCGGAGCATGCAAAACTGTTTGTCCATGGGAAGCGATTAACTCGACTTCACTTGCCTGAATATTCCATTTGGCTAAACTCTCATTAATCATGCTGGCATGTAATATTCCAATCCATTCGTTTAGTAATGCCAAATGCTGAAAATCTATGGTTTTCTGGGCAAACACTTTACGGATTTCGGTTTTAATGTCTTCGGAATAATTGATGGTTTCGAATTCCAGAATTTTTACAGCGGTATTTTCGCCAGCTCCGGAAATAGCACAAAGCGCAATATCAAGCCCGTCCAGCGAAGTTCCGGACATTAAACCTATTATTTTTCGGGTTTGTTTTTGGGCAATATTATAGAGAGCGGTTATGTTTTTGTTCATTTTGATGGAGGCTTTTTTTTGATTATGCTAAAATCGGAATGTTTTGGGGGTAAATTTAGGGAAAGTTGGGGATTTTTTGGTTTTAGAAAACGGGTATATATACGTGTTGTTCAATTTTCATTTATCTCTATCCTTGTTTTAAAATAAGCTTATGGTTTTCCATAATAGTTATAATGATTAAAAATTTAAATTTGTTTTTTTAAATAATATATTAAATATGATTATAGATTTTTTAAAAGGAAGTGCGTTAGTAGCATTCGTTGTAGGATTTTGGGATAAGATAAAGACCGTAATATGGATAATTATATCGACATTTATTCAAAAAATTGAGATTAAAAGTGAAGATACGCATGATGCTATAGTTGCATATTTGATAACAAATTATAAAAAAATATCAAGTTATGATAGGGTTTATGGCTCACAATATGAGTCATATAGAAATGGAAAATATGGACTTGTTCCATATGAAAAATATGGAGTAAAATCTATAATATTTTTAACTGAGAAAAAGTTTTTGAAGCTTTTTAGGCTTCCTTTTTATTTTACCCACACAAACCCTCATACAGAAATAGGAAATGACAACAATCCTCATTCGATAAGTGAAACTGACAAGACTTATTCATATATTTTTTGTTTACGATTTACTGTTAACTTCGATGAAATTGTAACTAAATCAATAATTGGGAGAAATAACGTAAGTTGGAATATTGATGAAAAGGAAGAGAATTCAAATAGATTCAATATCTATTATTTTCCTGAGAGAGAATATGGTGGAAGTGAGCGACATGGACATAATTCTGGTTATGCATGGTATAAACAGAATCAATATCGGATCTTGGGTGTAACACAAGATGAATTAGGTAGAGAAAGGAAAAGTAATGGAAAAGCACTAGAGAATCTTTTTTTTCCTAAAAAAATTAAGAATTTAATTGACATTATTGGACTCTGGGTAAAAAGCCAAAATTGGTACAAGGAAAAAGGAATCCCATGGAAAAGAGGTTGGCTTTTGTATGGTCCTCCAGGTACAGGAAAAACTGCATTGGCACGTGCTTTTGCAGAAGATTTGGATATGCCAATTTATTTTTTTTCGATAGGTCAATTATCAAATAATGAATTTGTAAAATCTTGGCAAAGTATGCAACTTAATGTTCCTTGTATTGCACTCATTGAAGATATTGACAATGTTTTTGATAAAAGGAAAAATATAGCCCAAAATTCAATGGTTTTGTCAGGTTTATTACAAAACAGTGATGATGGAGCTAACACGGAAAATCAGTCTATGAAGATGCCTTTGACATTTGATACATTACTAAATTGTATTGATGGGGTTGATAAATCAGAAGGTGTTTTTACTATAATAACTACTAATGATATTACAAAAATTGATTCAGCGATTGGGGTTCCTCAGACTCTTGATGATGGAACGCTAAATTTTGTTTCCACAAGACCAGGAAGAATTGATAAAGCAATTGAGCTTACATATATGGAAAGAGAAAATAAAATTGAGATGGCTAATAAGATACTTGGAGATTTTAATGATGAATTAGAAAAGGTATTAGAGTATATTAGGACAGAAACTCAGGAAACTCCGGCTCAATTTCAAGAATATTGTTCACAAATAGCTTTACAAGAATATTGGAAAATTAATCAATAGGTTTCTAGAGATGTTTAAAATAGAATATACTATTCAATTAACATCAATATTATGTTAGATTAATATAAACCTAACTAGCGCTCGTTTACCAACAAATCTGGTGCTTGATTGCATCGAGTACCTACTTATATTATGTAACCGAAACGTAGCGTTTGCAACGCGAATAATTAAAGTAAAACTTTCATAAAATTGAAATGATACAGTCTCAATTTCAGTAGATTTATATTAAGTCCTAAAAATATCCGCTTTGTAAACGCTATGTTTAAAATTCAAAAGAAAATAGGTAATCGATGCAATCGAGCAACAGAATTACCGTTCTAATATTTCTAACAATATTATTTACAGGTGAAATCTTGTAAAATCAATAAAAATTATATCTTTGCTTTGCTAAAATACCTTAGGAAATTATCCTGAAAACTTTATAAGTTAACATAAGCGATTCCCTCGCCATGATGTACCTGCGGAAACAATGGTAAATCTATCCTATATGGGTATTTTAGCACATCTAAAGCGAGGGTTTCGTGCGTTTAATATTTTCGATTATGCTAAAAGAAAATCAAAAAACATCTCATCACGATGTCATGCCATCTATGGCCAATTTCGTTTCAGACCTTTGGTTTGAGGGAGATTTTAAAAAACAGCCTCTGTACCTGTTGGAAATTTTTGAACTAATGCTCGCAACAGAATTAGGCGACGATCAGGATTTAAGACTCAAAATGCTAAGCTGTTTAAGAACCAGCAGAAATCTGGCAGAAACGTTGTCAGCGTTTTCAGATGAGCAGATTATCAAGGCTTGCAGAAAGACAGCGGTAAAATTTACTTAAAGTCAATTATTAAAATTTAGAATATTATTAAAGCTTCGCAATATGCGGAGCTTTTTTTGTATCAACAATTCCTATGGTATTCGATGCAATCGAGCACCAGAATTAGCGAACAACTACTCTTAATTTGATGATATTCTTTTGCAAAGTTTTATTGTTTTATAATTTCATATCCCATTTTTTTTGGTTTTGTCACTATATCATTGTCAATCCATTTTGTTTTAATAAAATATTTTCCTTTATCTTCAATTAATATAAATTCAGGATTCATTTTTGCACCTAACTTATAGCCATTTAAGTTTTTTAAATGATTTAATACTAATTCATTATCATTCTCTTTCGTAGTTAATAAATCTTTAAATCCTATTTGATAACCGTCTCCAGTAGCTATAATGCTATCGTTTGAGATTTCAATGTCTAAATTCCAGCCGGCATTTTCTCCTCCAATTTTTCCATAACTAAAATAAGTTGAATATTTTCCAATCCATTTATTAGATATTTTGCTTAAAACAGTTTTGGAGTTTGATTGATTAATAATTTTATCTATAAAGTTACTTCTCCATTTAGTTTCACTTTTATCGTCTTTTTCATTTAAAACTTTAAAACTTTCAAGCTTTTCCCAATTGTTATTTGAATTTAAGTAAAACAAATCCGTAGTTCTAGGGGTTTTGAAATTGTACGGAGAATCCATACCAACAAATTCTGTATATTTTTTATCAATGAAAAATAACCAAATGTCAAATTCATTACTTAAACTATTATTATTTTTTACTTTATCAATTAATATATTATTCACTTCATAAATTTCACCACTTATATTTTCAGTTTGCTTATTATACCAATTCTTTGCACCAATTTTTGGTATAATTATAAAAAATAAGGAAGAACCATCTTTGGTAAACAGTTCATCACAATTTTTAAATACACCATCATCTTCTACACAGATATCCTGTAGGTTTTTCAAAAAATCTGTATTTTGACTTTTGTTTACAGTTTTTTTGTTAATTATACTTTTAGTATTATTTATCTTTAATGTATTTGCTTTTTCTTGACAGCTAGTGAATGAATAAACAATCAATGCAATCATTAATATTCCTTTTTTCATTTTTATAATTTTTTGGTGTAATTTTTAGGTCTATAATAACCGAACCAGCCATCATGACCGAATAGTGCTCCTCCTAATCTGTCATAAATTGCTGTTCTGGTACAATTAGTTTCTGAATCTCCACCATTCTTTACTTGTTTTCTTTCCCCAACAGCTCCTGATTTTCCTATCGCCTCCATTATAGTAACCGTGTCATTAGATTCATCATACTCATAAACAACTCCTGTATGACCTCCCCAACTTCCGTTTTTTGTACGTCCCCAAGCGAAAACATCTCCTTTTTGAGGTTTAAATGTGGATAACTTACTTCCTTCAACCAAATCAATATTTTCATTATCAATGATTTTTCGAAAACTATTTTCATTATTCATATTCGCAGTTGTCATATAAATTATTTTTTTTGTTATCCCAAGCTTATGAAGATATCTGCTAACAAACTCAGAACAATCCATTTTTGCTAATCCAGCTTCAGTATCTGCTGTTCGATTTTTATTAGTTTCCTGCAAATATGCTCGATGACTATCGGCAATTATTTTCATTTCTTCCAAAACACCAGAAGTAGGAATATCGTCTATCTTTTTTTCATCAAGTACCCCACAAGTAAATTCTGAGGATTTATTCTCTTTTTTGCTTCCTTCTTTTAATGATTCATACGCTCTGTGAGCCAACTCTTTTTTAGTTATACCGTTTTCTTTATCAGTATCGATTGATTCGTTTGCTTTATAGTAAGTTGTTCCCTCTTTATAGAGTGTTGTAGAATCATTACTTCCATTCATTTTTGAAGGTGAAAATACAAGTAAATATAAATCTGCTAACGTTAATTTGCTTTTTATCTTATTTGCATCAATCCAATATTCGATATATTTTTCGACATAATCTAATTGCTCTAATTGGCTCATTAAAGCTAATTTTCTTTTTGTCAGTGAATAATTGTAGTAATTATTTAATTCATCTATTGCTACTGGGGTAAATTGAATTAAACCAACTGCACCTGAAAAATTTTCAGGTAAATCCTTTATCTCTTTTTCATTTAATCCTCTATTATCTTTTTTGGGTTTGCCATTAGCTCTAAATTTACCAGTTGGCATTAATTTTACTAAAGATGTAGAAAATGTTTTGTATGTTTCTACCCACATTACGGCCATTAAATGATTAGGGTCAAAATTTTGTCTTTTACTTATCTCAACAACTTTTTTCTTGAAATCGCAAGTCAAATTCGGGTGACCTCCCCATACCAAATCAAAATCTTTGCATGTACATGTTGTCGCTTTTTTCTTCTTTTCATCCTCTGCATCCGGTACAAAAATCTTCATTACACTATTTGTAAACTCCATTGGATCAGGTAAAAATATGGGTTTTATTTTGAAAGCTTCTTCAACCCAATCGTATTTTTTACCAGTTGACGGTGGTTGTATTCCTTTTTTGTCTTTTTTGGATTTGTCTTTTGTTTCGGCTGGAATTGTTTTTTTGGCGGGCTGTTTGGGTTCCGGTCGGTAATCAGAATTGTTTACATTTAAATTATTACTGCTAACTTTTTCTTCTAGAAATATTTCGGCGGTTGCATAATACTCATGGGTTTGCCCTTCATTGGCATTTCTTGCATTGGCTATTTTTTTGAAATCGGGTGTTAATTTAAAATCAATATCGGCAATTCCATTTTTTACGGTACCAGAAAGTGTTTGCGCTTTGTTTTTTTCATTTAGCTTATCATGTCCACCTCCGTCTGCATCATCTTCCCAAAGTGTAACATATACTCTCTGCCAATCCATGTGCAGGCAATGAACCCTTGCTTTAATGGTTTGCCCGTAAGCTAATGGTTTCGTTGGTTTTTTACCGTTTATATCAAGTAATTCAATACTTTGAATTTTTGGAATTTCAGCCGGATGAGTTTTTATATCCAGGTAGGCGATCTGTTCACCACGTTTCGCTACAATGCGAATCCCTTTTCGGGTTAGGCTTCTTTGTAAAAAAGTAAATGATACGGTGTTTCCTGTTTTTTCATTTCCTTTTGCTTTTCTCCATTTACCAAGTTCCAAAACATAAACTTCCCATGTAACAGGATATTCAAAATGGTTAAGAGTATTTGAAGGAATCTGGTCTGAAAAAAGTCCTATTTTAGGAAGTAGGGTATTGACTGAGTAAAACTCTTCCTTGCCCACTTCTGGGGCAGGATTTCCGGTTATTTTAAAATCTGACATTTATATCGTATTTGGGGTAATAATTTAGAATAAGATTTTTCTTTAATTATTTGACGAATATAAATATTAAATTCATTAAAACAACAATAATGGAAAATAAATTTCTTACAAATATGAGTTTCTAGCCCAGATGGAAGCGGCATCTCCCGATTAGAAAAACAAGGCTTTTTAGCCCTAGTTTTTGTTATCGGGAATATAGCGGACAGCTGGAAATAGCTCCTGAAAATCCTTAAAATAAAATAGCTCTATTAATGCGAAAACCCAAACGAAATACTGAGAATAATGATTCCGATTACGATGGTGGTAATGGCCACATAGAGGTAGTCTTTTTCGAGGAGAAAAGAAAATAAGGACAGTAATACCCGAAATACAGGCGTGAGGAACAAAAGTATGATTCCGGAGAAGATGATCGCGTCGCCTTTTCCCTGAATTACACCCTGGTAAATGGTTGCGATTACTTCAAAAATGTTTTTATCATTTTCTATAAATACCGAGTAGTCTTCGATTTCCTGACCGTGGTGCAACAGATAAACGATGCCTCCAATGGCGGCTACAGACAATGCTGTCCAAACGCCGTAGCGCAATAAATTGCCTATAATGTTCTGAAAATCTTTTTCCTGAGATATATTTGGTGTCATGTTTTTAGATTTTTCCGTTAATGCCATTGTAAATCATGTTTATTGCCAGTACAAAAATGAGACAGGCAAAGAAGATACGCAGTTTCTTAGGGTTGGTTCTCACCAGAATTTTGGCTCCTGCCATGGCTCCGAATAAAACGCCAATTACAACTGGCATACAGATTCCGGGTTCGATATAGCCTTTCTGAATATAAATTACGGAACTTGCCATTGCGGTAACGCCCATCATAAAATTACTGGTGGTGGTAGAAACCTTAAAGGGAATCCGCATGATATTGTCCATAGCAATTACTTTGAAAGCTCCGGAACCGATCCCTAATAATCCGGACATCATTCCGGCGATGCCCATCATGCTGAATCCGCCAATTACATTTTTTGTTCCGTATGCAATTACTTCTCCGTCATGAGTAGGGTAGCTGCCGTTTAGATGTAGTTTTTTTGCCAGCGGACTGGATTCTAAAACAATATGTTCTTCTTTTTTCGGAGTGAATTAACAGCCGAGAAAATAAGCGTGAGTCCGAATAAAACGGCTATAAAAGACGTCGGTGCGATTGTGGAAAGCAGTGCCCCGCCAACGGCTCCGAGTGTGGTGGCGATTTCGAGGAATATACCGAGACGCATATTGGTAATTCCTTCTTTGACATAAGCCGCCGCAGAACCTGATGAAGTCGCAATTACAGAAACCAATGCTGCCCCGATTGCATAATGAATATCAACTCCGAGAAGAACTGTGAGTAGTGGTATGATGATAATTCCGCCGCCTAATCCGGACAAGGAGCCTATGAAACCGGCTAAAAAAGCTCCTAAAAGCATAATCAGCGTAAATGTTAATATTGTCATGGGTATGTTTTTTCTGGCTGCTAATTTACGAATACATATTGGCTATTAAAGCTTAAAAAGTACTTAAAAATTATTATTCCAAGATGAGTTTCTTATGAAAACGAACATTTTAGCCCAGATGAAAGCGGCATCCTTTTGTGGCGGTGTTCGCAACAAAAGATATAGCGGACAGCTGGAATTGGCTCCATAAAATAATAATTGCAAATTCAGGGATTAAATAATAAGTATAAAAAACACACTTATAAAAACGGCTGAAATCCAAAATACAGTACAAGTTCGCAGTATTCTGGCGTAAACATTGAAAAATCAGTGGCTAATTTTCTTAATTTAGAATAAAAACAAAGGAAATAAGAGTATTTTTGTTACCGAAAAATCATATCAGTTTTAGGTTATAAATTCAATCAGAATGTCAATAATTAAGGAGTTAGAACAACTGTCTGCATCATTAGAAGGAATACTTTTATACGATGATCTTCATAAAACGCTTTATTCAACCGATGCGTCGGTGTACCGGATTAAACCCAATGCGGTGGCTATACCCAAAACGACCGCTGATATTGCCAAACTAATAAAGTTTGCAGCGAATCATAACATGTCGATTACACCAAGAACTGCGGGAACCTCACTGGCAGGACAGGCAGTAGGAGACGGATTGGTAATTGATGTTTCGAAGCATTTTACTAAAATTATTTCGTTTGATGCCGAAAAGAAAACGGTTACGGTTCAGCCCGGTGTCATTCGCGATGAACTGAATTTATTCCTAAAACCTCACGGTGTATTTTTCGCTCCAATCACATCAACCTCAAACCGCGCCATGATTGGCGGAATGGTCGGAAATAACTCTTCGGGAACAACCTCGATTCGGTATGGTGTTACGAGAGATAAAATTGCTGAAGTTAAAGCAATTTTGAGCGACGGTTCTGAAGTGGTTTTTACAGATCTGACTTCGGCTGAATTTATCGAAAAAACAAAAGGCGATACTTTAGAAAATAAAATATACAAAAGTGTTTACGACGAACTTTCAGTAAAAGAAAATCAGGAAGAAATTAAAAAGGAGTTTCCGAAACCTGAAATTCACAGGAGAAACACCGGTTATGCGGTTGATATTCTGCTAAAATCAGAATTGTTTGGCGGAACAGAACCGACAATCAATTTAGGAAAACTGCTTTGCGGAAGCGAAGGAACTTTGGCTTTTACAACAGAAGTGACACTGAAAGTGGATGATCTTCCGCCTGCGCACAGTATTATGGTGGTTGGACATTATCATACGATTCAGGAATCTTTAGAGTCGGTTGTGGTCGCAATGAAGCATCATTTGTACACCTGCGAAATGATTGACGATACGATTTTAGATTGTACCAAAACGAATCGGGAACACGTAAAAAACAGGTTTTTTTGCAGGGTGAACCAAAAGCGATTATGATGTTTGAAGTCGCGGGTCATACTTTGGAAGAAGCCGAAAAGCAAGCCGATGCTTTAATTGCCGATCTAGAAAAAAACAATTTTGGTTATGCCAATGTAAAGATTTACGGAGCTGATATTGACAAAGCCAACGAACTGAGAAAAGCCGGACTTGGTCTTTTAGGAAGTATTGTAGGCGACAATAAAGCGGCGGATTCAATTGAGGATACAGCGGTTGAATTGAGCGATTTGCCAGCCTATATTGCAGAATTTTCGGCGATGATGTTAAGCCACGGTCAGGAAGCGATTTATTATGCACATGCCGGTGCGGGAGAATTGCACTTGCGTCCTGTTTTGAATTTGAAGAAGACTGAAGATTTAAAATTATTCAGAACCATTGCGACAGAGGTAGCGCATTTGGTGAAAAAATACAGAGGTTCATTAAGTGGTGAACATGGCGACGGAATTGTACGTGGGGAATTTATTCCGTTTATGATTGGTGAAAAGAATTACGAATTACTGAAAAGAATCAAACTGGCGTTCGATCCGAATTCGGTTTTGAATATTGGGAAAATTGTCAATGCCGGAAAAATGGACGAAAATCATCGTGTGATTTCGGGCAGAATTGAACCGGATATCAAAACATTTCAGGATTTCTCAGACAGTTTAGGGATTTTGCGTGCAGCCGAAAAATGCAACGGTTCCGGTGACTGCCGTAAACTGCCGTCTGGCGGAGGAGCGATGTGTCCGAGCTATCGTGCAACCCGAAACGAAAAAGAAACCACTCGTGCAAGGGCTAATGCGTTGCGTGAATATCTGACCTATTCTGAAAAAGAAAACAAATTCGACCAGAAAGAATTATACGAAGTTTTTGAGTTGTGTGTGAGCTGCAAAGCGTGTGCAAGCGAATGCCCTAGTAATGTGGATGTAGCAACTCTAAAAGCCGAATTTTTATACCAATATCAAAAAGCAAACGGATTCTCAACCCGAAGTAAGATTTTTGCCAACAACGCCAAACTGAATAAAATGGGAAGCATATTCCCATCGATTACGAATTTTATTTCGAATCAGGCTTTGGTTAAAAAAACTATGGGAATTGCGCCGGAAAGACAAGTTCCGTTATTGGCGAAAAAGACTTTTAGAAAATGGTTCCAAAATCATAAGCCTTCAACTACTGATTTTCCTAGCGGAAGATTGTATTTGTTTGTAGATGAATTCACGAATTATTACGATGTGAATATCGGAATCGATGCTTTCGAATTATTGACAAAATTAGGTTATCAGGTTTTAGTTATCGATCACGAAGAAAGCGGAAGAGCCTATTTATCAAAAGGATTTTTGGAAGAAGCCAAGAAAATTGCCAATCACAATGTAAATGTATTTAAAGATCTGGTTTTAGGAAATGCGCCTTTGGTTGGAATAGAACCTTCGGCGATTTTGACTTTCAGGGATGAATACCTTCGTTTGGCAGATGATAAAGATGCAGCAGAAAAATTATCCCGAAATACGTTTACGATTGAAGAATTCTTCAAAAAAGAAATCAATGATGGAAAAATCACACCTGATTCTTTTTCAGAAGAAACGAAAGAAATCAAAATTCACGGACATTGCCACCAGAAATCTTTAAGTTCTGTTGAAGCGACTTTTGCCATGCTGAATCTGCCTAAAAATAATACGGTTACCATTTATAATTCGGGCTGCTGTGGAATGGCCGGTTCTTTTGGTTATGAAAAAGAACATTATAAAGTGAGCATGCAGATGGGTGAAGATACCTTATTTCCAAAAGTGCGTAATACAGCCGAAAATGTAAAAATTGCTGCTGCGGGAACAAGCTGCCGTCATCAGATTTATGATGGAACGAGTCGTGAGGCTCAGCATCCGGTTTCAATTTTAAGAAGTTGTTTAAAATAACTAAGGCTTTAATTTATGTATATGAAATTTTGTTTGAGCATCATTTTATTCACAACACTTTTAGCGAAAGCACAAAATAGAGTAGATTGTTCAAAATGTTCATTGGAACTCATTGATGAGACTAAACTGGAAAATGAAGATATTAATGCTTTAAAATTATTAAAAAACGAGATTTACGCCCGAAAGGGATATGTGTTTTCAAATCCTGAATATGCTGATTATTTCAAAAAATATAGCTGGTATAAGCCTGTAAATGATAATAAAAGTATTGTTTATTCGGATATTGAAAAAAGGAATATTGCAATCCTGTCGCAAAAAATTAATGAAATTTCGCAGTTTATTTCGACTGAAAATAATAGCAAATACAAAATTATTTCAGAAGAAAAGATAAATGAAATTTTTCCAAAAGAAAAAAGAAAAGAATTAGGTATAAATTTTAATATCTGGAAAGTTTACAGTTATAAGGATAAAGCTGGACAGTATTATTTAGTTTTAACGGAAAACAAATTTAAAGAGCCAACTGGTGGAAATGTTTTTAATAATTCGATCAAAGCATTAAATTTTAAAATACAGGGCAATGGTTTGATCAAAACTTTTGAAACAAATGATGCCAAAGATAAGGAAGAAGAAAGTGTATGGTTTTGGACGCGATATATCTATGTGGAAGATTTTGATAATGACGGTATCATAGAACCAATGATTATTTATGGCACCAGCGGTTATAATGGTTATAGCGATGGAAGAATCAAAATTTTATTGTATTATAAGGGTAAAAAAATTGGAGTACGAATTCAAAATGGCGTTTTAGATGATGAAAGGAATCTTAAGATAGATACCGATTTTTATGCTCTGCCAAAGAAAATACAGGACAAAATTGTGGAGCAAATGGAGCAAATGGTCGAAAATAACCACTCTATTTTGCCGTATGGATGGCAAAAAAAGATGGCAAAAAAAATAACTTTTATTGAAGAATAATTTCATAAAAAATCTGCTGAATCTTCGTGTGAAAAAAATATTGCCACAGATTAAAAAGATTAAATAATCTGTGTAAATCTATTTAATCAGTGGCAAAAAAACTATAAAACTATTTTCTTCCCGGTTTCTGCAGCTTTGTAAATTGCATTGATAATTTTAATGTCTTTCAGTCCTTCCTCACCCGTAATGTGGTTTGGGAGTTTTTTGTTTTCCAGCAACACTTTAGAAATCTCATCTAATTGTTTTTGCTGTTGTTTGATTGGAGGAAATTTTAAAGGTCCTTTTGAGGTCTTTCCTTCATAAGGTCCATAACTTAATCCAGGGCTTAATTCAAAAGAGCCATAATCAGCAGATGCGTAGGTTCTGTCAATATTATAACCACAAGAGGTAGTGCCATTAGCCATAGCACCACTCGGAAATACCATTTGCCAGGAAATGCTTTCTTCTGTTTCTGAAAATCGGTTTTTATCGTTTATTGTACCAAACTGTGCAGTAACCGAAATCGGTTCTTCCCCTAAAATATAGCGGCTGGCCTGTATGCAGTAAATTCCCAGATCCATTAAAGGACCGCCACCTGATAATTTTTTGTTCAGTCTCCAGTTGGCCGGACTATTTATATCAACAGGTTTTTTGGCAATGGTATCATACGTTTTATATCCCAGGGATGATTCGATGTATCGTACCTGTCCAAAAACTTTTTCTTGTCCTAATCGCTTAATTTCTAAATGAGTTGGCTCATAATGCAAGCGGTATCCAATGGCCAATTGTACTTTATTATCATTGCAGGCTTTGATCATTTCTTCGCATTCTTTCACGTCAATCGCCATTGGTTTTTCAGTAATAACATGTTTTCTGGCTTTTGCTGAACGAATAACGAAATCTTTATGCATGCTGTTTGGCAGGATAACGTAAACCATGTCTATATCTTTATTTTTTATGATCTCATCGAAATTGTCATAATTATAGATATTCTTTTCGGGAATATTATATTTCTCTTTCCATTTAATGGCTTTTGAAGGAGTTCCTGTCACTATTCCTGCAAGATTGCAATACTCAGATCCCTGCATAGATTCGGCCACAATGTTGGCATAAATACCTAAACCGCAAAGGGCAAGATTTATTTTTTTTCCAGTATAAGGCAAATGTTCCGGTTCTGCAGCAGTTAAAAAAGAAGGGAGGCTTGTTGCAATTACTGAAGCACCAACACCAATTCCAAATTTATTTACAAAGGAACGTCTTGAGATTTTTTCCATAAAATTTTGTCTTTACATTAAATATCATTTTACTAAAGCAGATTGTGAGAAAAGTGATTTACACTCATTTTACCTGCTTGTAGGAGTGTAATTAACTTCAAATTAAATGATTATAATTTTATTGTCCTAAAAAAGCGACATATTTGTTCATGAAAATAATTAAGAAAATTTGTGCAATTTGAGAGGAAAGATACACGGTATAAACAAAATCGTTTTATATATTTGATTTCAGGATAATTTTTGCATTATTTGCAAAATAAAAGCGCAAAGTCTGAAATATATTAATTTAAAAACCAGAATCACATATGGCGTTATCAGGTTTATTCCGCAAGAAAACGGTACAGGATATTTTAAACCAAGTTGCAAAGAATGAAGCAGACGGTCATAATGCATTAGGAAAGCATTTAACAGCCAGAGATTTAACTGCATTTGGAATTGCAGCTATTATTGGTGCAGGAATTTTTAGCACCATCGGAAAAGCAAGTGCCGATGGCGGACCAGCTGTTATTTTTCTGTTTTTATTTACCGCATTAGCCTGTAGTTTTGCTGCTTTTGCTTACGCCGAATTTGCTTCAATGGTTCCGGTTTCGGGAAGTGCTTATACCTATTCTTATGTTGCTTTTGGAGAGTTAATTGCCTGGATAATAGGTTGGGCGCTAATTATGGAATATGCCGTAGGAAATATAACGGTAGCCATATCCTGGAGTGATTATTTTACCGGATTGCTCCAAAGTCGGGGACTAAATTTGCCCCAATGGATTCAGATGGATTATTTAACCGCTTCAAACGGTTTTAAAGATGCAATGGCCCTGATGCAGGGAGGAAAAACCTTTGAAAATTTAGATTCAGGATTACAGGCAGCTTATATGGCCTGGACTACAGCGCCAACAATTGGTTCTTTCCATTTTGTTGCTGATTTACCAGCCTTGTTTATTATTGTATTAATTACCGCTTTGGTGTATCGCGGAATGAAGGAATCACGTAACGCTAGTAACTTAATGGTTGTAGTGAAACTTTGTATTGTACTTTTAGTAATTGCTGTTGGAGTTTTTTATGTGGATACGACCAATTGGAATCCATTCGCGCCAAATGGTGTTAGCGGAGTTTTAAAAGGAGTTTCTGCTGTTTTCTTTGCTTACATAGGTTTTGATGCGATTTCAACAACCGCAGAAGAATGTAAAAACCCACAGCGTGATTTACCACGCGGGATGATGTGGGCAATTATTATTTGTACTATCTTATACATTGCGATCGCATTGGTTTTAACCGGAATGGTCAAATACAACGAATTAAATGTTGGAGATCCTTTAGCATTTGTTTTTGAAAAATTAGACTTAAAATGGATGTCCGGAATTATTGCAGTAAGTGCAGTCATTGCCATGGCAAGTGTTTTACTGGTTTTTCAGATGGGTCAGCCTCGTATCTGGATGAGTATGAGCCGTGATGGTTTATTGCCAAAGAAATTTTCTACAGTGCATCCAAAATTCAAAACACCTTCTTTTGCTACGATTGTAACGGGTTTTGTAGTTGCTGTTCCGGCTTTGTTTTTAAACCTGACTATGGTAACCGATTTATGCAGTATCGGAACCTTGTTTGCCTTTGTGCTGGTTTGCGCAGGCGTTTTGGTATTGCAGAATAAACCTGAAATTCCAAGGGGAAAATTCAAAACACCTTATGTAAATTCCAAATACATTCTGCCGGTTTTAATGATTGCAGGATTGTATTATGCTTTCGCTTTCAATAACAAAGTTACAATGGCTTTTATTAATAATGAAGCGCAGATTTACGATGCTACTTCTATAGTAACTTCTTTGGATAAAGAAGAAACGGTTAAAGTTTTCGATTATTTAAAAGCTATAGATGTCAATGATAAGACCACAGAAACTGCAGATTTAGAACATTTATTGGGGCAGTATCAGGACGATGAAGTAAAATATGCAGAAGTTGTAAAAGAATTGCCAATCAGGCATTCTCTAAAATACGAATCAGGTTTCAGCTTGTTTAAACATAAAATTCCAATGTGGATTTTCCTTTTTGTTCTGGTTGGATTAGCTGTTTGGGCATTCAGGCAAAATCTTTCTTTAATTCCACTTTTAGGACTTATATGTTGTCTCTATATGATGGCGGAATTAAGTGTGTGGAACTGGATTTACTTCACAATCTGGTTGTTGATCGGCCTTTTGATTTACTTTACGTATAGTCGAAAAAACAGTAAACTGAATAATACTTAGAAAATAATATTTTAACAATTTCAAACCCTATATTGATTTTAATACAGAATTCATTTTGAAAAATATCCCGAATAAAAAATTATTTTTAGTTTTTGTTGTCTTACTAATATTAAATGTAATTGGATTGATTTTCCAAACGCAAAAAACAGGAGCATATAATTTAAATGGTACTTATAGTGAAGCTAACAGTACAGGGATAATTCTAAGTGTTATATTTGGGATTGTCATCTCTTTTCCTTTACTTTTCGCTTTTCTTGCTTCTGTAATTGCTATTTTTCTTAATAAGAATGTCTCCTATAAAAAAAGATTTATTAGAACATTTCTATTTATTTTAGTTATTTTCTATACCATCTTTTTGATTCGTATTTTATTTAATATAGTTTAAATTTTATCCAATTTTATAAAACCCAAATTCATTAATCAAAAAACCAAAAAAGAATCACTTTCTTTTCGAAAATTAAAGAAATCATAACAAAAAACCTGAAGCTTTAAACTTTAAACAAAACTTTATTCCTTAATTTTGTAGCACTAAAAATAAAAAACAGAAAAACTATGAGTTCATTTGACGTAGTCATTATAGGTTCAGGTCCTGGCGGATATGTATCAGCAATTCGTTGCGCACAATTAGGTTTCAAAACTGCTATTGTAGAAAAATATAACTCTTTAGGCGGAACTTGCCTTAACGTAGGTTGTATTCCTTCAAAAGCATTATTATCATCTTCTCATCATTATGCAGAAATTGCTCATTTTGCAGATCACGGAATCGAAGTTTCCGGAGATGTAAAAATCAATTTAGAGAAAATGATCGCGCGCAAGCAAGCCGTTGTAGATCAAACTGTAGGCGGAATCAACTACTTAATGGATAAAAATAAAATTACTGTTTTCAATGGTTTAGGGTCTTTCGTAGATGCAACTCACATTGCTGTTGCAAAAGCGGATGGAACATCTGAAACTATCGAAGCAAAATATACTGTAATTGCTACAGGATCAAAACCATCTTCTTTACCTTTCATTAAAATTGATAAAGAAAGAATCATCACTTCTACTGAAGCTTTGGCTTTAAAAGAAGTTCCAAAACACTTAGTTATCATCGGTGGGGGAGTTATCGGAATCGAGCTTGGGCAAGTTTACTTGCGTTTAGGAGCTCAGGTTTCTGTAGTGGAATTCATGGACAGAATCATTCCGGGAATGGATGGCTCATTGTCTAAAGAATTAACTAAAGTATTGAAAAAGCAAGGAATGAAATTCTACGTTTCTCACAAAGTAAAATCAGTTGAAAGAAACGGTGATGCTGTAACAGTTCAGGCTGAAAATGCAAAAGGAGAAACGATCACTCTTGAAGGAGATTATTCATTAGTTTCTGTTGGTCGTCGTCCTTACACAGACGGGTTAAACGCTGACAAAGCCGGAGTTAAAATTTCAGACAGAGGACAGGTTGAAGTAAACGATCATTTACAGACTAGCGTTCCAAATATCTATGCAATTGGAGATGTTGTTCGTGGAGCCATGTTAGCGCACAAAGCGGAAGAAGAAGGAGTAATGGTTGCTGAAATTTTAGCAGGTCAAAAACCACATATCGATTACAACTTAATTCCTGGTGTAGTTTACACCTGGCCAGAAGTTGCTGCAGTTGGACAAACGGAAGAGCAATTGAAAGCAGCTGGAGTAGCTTACAAATCTGGAAGTTTCCCCTTCAAAGCGTTAGGACGTGCAAGAGCAAGTGCCGATTTAGATGGATTCGTGAAAATCCTTGCAGATGAAAAAACAGATGAGGTTTTAGGGGTTCACATGATTGGTGCCCGTACAGCAGACTTAATTGCTGAAGCGGTTACAGCAATGGAATTCAAAGCTTCTGCTGAAGATATCTCAAGAATGAGCCATGCACACCCAACTTTTGCAGAAGCAGTAAAAGAAGCAGCATTGGCAGCTACTGAAAACAGAGCCTTACACGTATAATTTTTACACTAAATCATATTTTGAAACCGTCAGAATTTTATTTTGACGGTTTTTTATTTTTTAGCATGTAATAAGTATGAAAAATTCTGTAAAATGATTTTCTTTTTTAGATGTTATCTTTGATTAATTTTAAAAGCCAACATCATGAAAAATAAATATATAACTCCAGTTTTGCTTGGAGTAGGAATCGCTTTTTTGCTTTATTCCTGTGGCTCAACTATTCCGGAAAAAGCAACTGCTGTCAATAATTTTGATAAAGCTAAATACCTTGGAAAATGGTATGAAATTGCCAGACTGGATTTCAAATATGAAAAGGGTTTAAATAACGTAACTGCCGAATATTCCCTAAATGATAACGGAACGATAAAAGTAGATAACAAAGGGTATGAGGTTGAAAAAGAGAAGTGGAAACAAAGTATTGGAAAAGCTAAATTCGTCGAAAAAGAAAATATAGGGATGTTGAAGGTTTCTTTTTTGGTCCTTTTTATTCCGGATATAATGTAATTGCAGTTGAACAGGATTATAAATATGCTTTGGTCGCCGGAGAAAGTTTAAAATACATGTGGATACTTTCGAGAGAAACTACAATTCCTGAAAATATTAAAACGGCTTATTTAAAAAAAGCACAGGAAATTGGATATAAAACGTCTGATTTAGTCTGGGTAAAACACGACAAAGCTAACTAAAAAATAACCCGGCAGATTCTTAAAGTCTGTCGGGTTTTGTATTTTAAATTTGAATCTAAATCATGGAGTAAAAACGCTTTTATAATTATCCCAGTATCTGTAAATCAAAAATAAGTTCCCTAAGAATAACAAACCTGCAATTGGTAAGCCTTCTGGTGCAAGAAAATAATTGATAAACAGAATATTTACTGTTATAGGTAAAATCAAAATATTGGCTAATGTTACAAAACGCCCTGTGACGAAAGCGATTCCGCAGAGTAATTCAATAGATTTTGCCAGAGGCAGTAAGTAAGTTGATGCAACAAGACCTACATTAAAAGCTTTAAAATTTCCGGTTACTTCTGGTTCAGGTGCCAGCTTAAAGAAAAAGCTGATGGAAGCGAAAAGTAGCAAAAGGCCGATTAAAACGCGAACAATAATAGTAGCAATTTTCATAATACTTAGGATTTTTTAAGGTTAAAAAATATAATTAAGCTATTGGAAAAGATGCAAACAGAAAAGTCTCAAATTAAATCACAAATTGTTTTTTTGTGTCTTTTTTAAGAATTTTGTAATTAAACGAATCTGTTTTTGGGATTCGTTTAATTATATATCAAATATAACGAATTTTTTATTATGAAATTATGATTAACTGTTGATTATTGTTTCTTAATGTACGTCTTGTAGAGGAAAAATCCCCCAATGCTTATTAAGATAAATGGCCAAAGATTAATAAAGAAAATCAAGATGGCCTGCAATATGTACCAACCGCTTTTTAAAGCATCAATAATCTGGATACCTAAATTGGGTTTATAGGAAGCACTGTCTTTTTCGCTTGCTATAGTCTCCTGTCTGATAGTTTCATTCTGATAAAGCTGCAAGGTGATAGTACTAAAATTAATCTGATCCTGTAACGATAAATTATCTATAGTGCGATTATCGTTTGATTCTTTTTGGTTTGCCAAAGTATTTTCGGCCTCCATAATGTCATTGATTTTTTTCCCTTTTCATCAATCGCTTTTTCTACTCTTTTTTCTGTATTAGCGCTTCTTTTTTGAGATAGCTGATTGGATAATAATTTTAAGGAAACATCATCAGCTTTGATTACCCTGAAATCCAGAAAATCAATTTGTTTGGCGATGGTTTTTATCACGGTATCGAGCTGTGTATTCGGAACGCGGATGGTAATGTTATTTTCTACCGAATATTTAGTAGTTTCAAGCGTGCTGTCCTGACTAATTTTGGTGTTAATCTGGTCCTGAATGGTGCTTTGTAAATTAGTATAGGTAACAAACCCTCCGAATTTCTGGGTAGCATTTTCAATTGCATAAGTGGACCTGACGACGTTTTTAACCTTGAATTTGATATCAGCTGTCCGGATGAATTTTTGCTTACTGTCTTTTTTCTCGACTGCCGCCGATGATGAAACAGCGGTGTTGGATAAAACAGCTGTACTGTCGGTTGTTGCGTACTCTGCTGTTTCTTCAGATGTAGCATCTGCTTTTTTACAGGAAAATAATACTGCGGTAACTACTAAGGTGGTCACGCCTAACTTTGCAATTGTTTTCATAAAGTTTTTAAAAGTTGATTAATAAATAAATTTTGTATAAAGGATATGTAATGTTTTAATCAAATAGCAGGAAAATTTTTAATAATGAATATTAATTCGATATACTAAAAAGTGTGCCAATATTTTTTTAAGATTACTTTATTGAAGGAATTTTTTTGTCGTAATTTTGAAATCTAAAATTGATTCATTTTTGAGAGTTTCCATTCACAAGCACATTCCCGATCCGGAGCAGTTTAAGCAACAGCTTTTAAGTTGGTCACAACAATTTCGAGAGGTTATTTTTTTGGATAGTAATACGTATCCGCAAGAATATTCAAGCTTTGATTGTATGATGGCTGTTGATGCTTTTACATCCTTAAAAACAGATTTTCATAATGCGTTTGAGGATTTAAAACAGTACCAGCAAACCACAAAAGACTGGCTTTTTGGTTATTTGTCTTATGATCTTAAAAATGATACAGAATCTTTAAAATCATCCAATTTTGACGGATTGAATTTCCCGGATTTATTTTTCTATCAGCCAAAAAAAATTTTTTTATTGAAAGGGAATCAACTTGAAATCAGCTATTTGTTGCTTTGTGACGATGAGGTTGAAGAGGATTTTGAGGAAATTATTAAAAGTAAAAATGATTCTTTCGAAACGTTGGACAGAGTACAAGTGCAACAACGAATTTCAAAAGAATTATATCTTCAAAAAGTAATAAAAATGCTGGAACACATTCACGCAGGTGATATGTACGAAGCTAATTTTTGTATGGAATTTTTTGCCGAAAATGCTATTATCAATCCATTGGAAAAATTTCAAAAACTGAATGAGATTTCAAAAGCGCCTTTTTCGGTTTTCTTTAAAAACAATAAACAGTTTTTGCTTTCTGCTTCTCCGGAACGTTATCTTAAAAAAACGGGGGATACCATTATTTCACAGCCGATAAAAGGCACCTCAAAACGATTTTCAGATTTGATTCAGGATGAAGAATCAAAACAAAATCTTGAAAACGATGGAAAAGAACGTGCTGAAAATATCATGATAACCGATTTGGTTCGAAATGATTTATCGCACACAGCACAAAAAGGTTCAGTAGAAGTTAAGGAACTCTGCAAAATTTATTCCTTCTTGCAGGTACATCAAATGATTTCTACAGTAACTTCAAAATTAGATCCTCAATATTCTGCCGTGGATGTTTTAAAAACAACTTTTCCAATGGGTAGTATGACGGGAGCTCCAAAAATTTCGGTCATGAAAATTATTGAAAATCTGGAAGAAACCAAACGAGGTTTGTATAGCGGTGCAGTAGGTTATTTTACTCCAGAAGGCGATTTTGATTTTAATGTTGTAATTAGAAGTATTTTATATAATCAGGAAAATAAATATGTTTCGTTTTCTGTTGGAAGTGCTATTACGGCTCAGTCTGTTCCTGAAAAAGAATATGAAGAATGTTTGCTAAAGGCGAATGCCATGTCTGAAGTATTAAAATCGTCGAAGCCGGTTTAAAATAAATTGTAAAAGTGTTTGTGTATGAAATTAATCTTAAGAACTTATAATCTAAAGCTAAAACACACTTTTAGAATTTCAAGGAAATCTATCGATTTTCAGCCTTCACTAATAGTAGAATTACAGGATGATGGATTTTCAGGATATGGTGAAGCTACTTCGAATCCGTATTACAACATTACTATAGAAATTTTGCAGCAGGATATTGAAAAAATCCGTGCTATTGTAGAAGAATCGCATGATGAAACTCCAGAAGAATTTTGGTTGAAAATAAATCCGTTTTTAAAAGACAATCCTTTTGCGTTATGTGCCCTGGATAATGCCTATAATGATTTGTATGCACGAAAAAAGGGTAAAAAGTTATATGAATTATGGAATTATGATATTAGCCATAATCCATTAACGAATTATACCATTGGGATAGACACTATTGAAAACATGGTCTTGAAGATGAAAGGATTTCCATGGCCGATTTATAAAATAAAGTTAGGAACTCCTGAGGATATTGAAATTGTAACCGAATTGCGAAAACACACCAATGCCATTTTTAGGGTTGATGCCAATTGCGCCTGGACTGTTGATGAAACCCTGAAAAATGCAATTATTCTGAAAAACTTAGGTGTTGAATTTATTGAACAGCCCTTGAAAGCGGATGATTGGTATGGGCATAAAGAAGTTTTTGAAAATGCTGTTTTGCCTGTTATAGCCGATGAAAATTGTATTGCAGAAGAAGATATCGCCAAATGTCACAATCATTTTCATGGTGTAAACATAAAATTGATGAAATGCGGAGGAATTACTCCGGGAAGAAGAATGATTGCCGAATCTAAAAAACGGGGACTAAAAACAATGGTGGGCTGTATGACAGAATCTACTGTCGGAATTTCAGCAATAGCGCATTTGTTGCCGGAATTAGATTATGTTGACATGGATGGCTCATTATTATTAGCAGAAGATATTGCGGACGGTGTAACAATAAAAAACGGGAAAACTTATTATCCGGACAGAGCAGGAACAGGAGTGATTTTATTCTAATATTTCCTTTTAAAATAGTGTACCTTTGCAAAATAAACGATGCTGAGGAAGAACAAATAACACTTGAAACCTCAAACCCGAAACAAAACAAAAAATGACAAACAACGATATCTTAAAAAAACTTCGCGTGGCTTTAATGCTCCGTGATGATCAAATAGTTGAAATTTTAGAATTAGTAGATTTTAGAATTACAAAATCAGAATTAGGTGCTTTTTTCAGAGCAGAAGATCATCCTAACTATATGGAATGCGGCGATCAGGTTTTGCGTAACTTTCTAAACGGACTAGTTATTCATTTAAGAGGAACGAAAGAAAATCCAAAGAATCCAAATGATGTTTTGGCGAAGCATAAAGCTGAAATTCCGAAGAAAGATAATACGAAAGAAAGACCTGAGTTTAAAGCTGCGCCAAAAGACAGCGAAAGAGGAAGAGGAGATCAAAGTCCCTCAAAGTCTGGTTCGGCAGCTAAAAAAACTAAAAAGAAAGAATTTCCAAAAGGAAATGGAAAACCATCTGTTGTAGAAAAAGTAGTTTACAAAAACGGTAAGAATAAGAAATAAAAATTCAGATGTGTTTTATACAATGCATCTTCGATTTTACATTCAAAAAACCATTCGCTAAGAATGGTTTTTTTATATCTTATTCTGGTCGATTCTATAAAAGAAAGCATCTTTGAACGTAGCACCAATCGGCAATTCTTTTCCATTAATAAAAACAGAAAAACTGTCTGTAGATTCGATTTGTTTTAAAGCGATAACATAGGATTTATGTATCTGAATGAAATTTCTTTCCGGCAATGATTCGATTATGTTTTTTAAAGAAGAATGTGTGATAATTTGCTGTTTTTTAGTATGAATACAAACATAATTCTGAAGACTTTCTACATACAAAATTTCCTCTAAAAGCAATTTCTGAAATTTATTTTTGCCATCAGTTTTTACAAAAATAAAATCAGATGAATTATTAATTGTTTCTGATTCTTTTTTTGGCTCTTCAATCAATTTGGTGGCAGCCTGATAAAAGCGTTCAAAAGCAATGGGTTTCAATAAATAATCAGTAGCATTTAATTCGAAACCTTCTAAGGCAAAGTCAGGATATGCCGTTGTAAAAATGACTTTGATATCTTTAGAAATAATTCTGGAAATCTGCAAACCTGTTAATTGCGGCATTTGGATATCCAAAAAAATAACATCGACTTTATTTGAATTTAAAAACTCCAAAGCTTTTAAGGAATCATTAAAAATGCCCACTTCTTCAAGAAAGGAAACTTTCTCAACATAGCTTTTTAAGATACGGGTTGCCGGTGGTTCATCATCCACAATGATACATTTAAGTTTCATGATTAGTTGTTTAAAGGAATTTTTAAATACGTTTTAAAGGTATTGTTTTCTGACGTTTTCTCAAGTATAAATTGATCTTTGTATGCATATTCCAAACGTTTGGTAAGATTCTCAAAACCAATTCCGGTCGAAGAATAATTTTCGCCTCCAACATTGTAATTAAAGGTAGAAATTGCTAAGAAATCGTCTTTTATTTTGATTGAAATAATTGCTTTTTCATCACAATTATTAAGTTTTCCATGTTTAAAAACATTTTCGACGAAATGTATTAAGGCAGCCGGAATAATTTTTTCGGTCGTGTAATTTCCTTCAATCTCAAAATTTAAATAGAGCTGATCTTCAAATCTTTTCTTCTGTAAATGAATATAATTTTCTATAAACTGAATTTCTTTAGAGAGTAAAACCTCTTCTTTATCTGTTTCTGTAATGACGTAACGAAGCAAATCGGACAAGACCAAGATATCCGAAGCCATTTGATCCTCTTTCAAAATCAGCTGGCTATAAAATGAATTCAGAGTATTAAACAAAAAATGTGGACTTACCTGAGATTTCAGCATTTGTAATTCGGCTTTTTTATTCTCTAAAATCAATTGTTGATTTAGTTTGTATGTATTCTGAAATTGCCAAAATAAATAGCTTAAAGCACTTAAAATAATAGCTGGTAAACCAAAGAAGAAATTGTCACGGATATAATACGTTACTTCTCTTGTTTTTTCAGCATAATTATGAATTCCTGTAAGTTCAAAAACGATAACTTCCTGTAAAAAATAACGAATTCCCGCAAAAATCAATAATGAAACAGGAATACTCAATAGGTAGAATACTATTTTCTTGTTATTAAAAAACCAATCACAAAAAGTATAAAAATTAAGAATATAAACGATAAAAATTGACAGAATAAAAGTCACATTAAATGAGAAATACATAGTGCTGAAAACAAAATCCATTTCGCGATTATTTACTCCAATATCCCAAAGATAGAAAGTGATAAATAGTCCCAGGAAAAGTATGATATGATAATAGAAAGGAATTTTTAGCTTCATAATGATTTTATTATTCCTTCAAAAATACAACTATGAGTTTACATGAATACGATATTTATATAAAACGATTATTTTTCGGGATGAACTGTCAAAAACAATACATGAAAATTTTCAATACCAAATTTCCAATGTTAGTGATTTGGAATTTGGTGTTCATCAAAAACTAAAAATTTAGCCGAAAAGCAAATGTACATTTGTGATAAATTTAAAACAAATCATCATGAAAAAAATCGCTTTATTATTAGTTTTGACAATTGTATTCAACACTGTTTCTGCTCAATCAAAGAAGAAGCAAATATTATTACTAGGAACTTTCCATTTTGAGAATCCGGGACTTGATGTTGCCAAAGTAAATACCTTTAATGTAATGTCAGACAAGAGCCAGAAAGAATTGGAAAACATAACTAATAAGATTAAGAAGTTTGGTCCGGATAAAATTTTTATTGAATGGAATTATGAAAAACAAGACAATCTGGATAAATTCTACAATAAAAATACGGATAGTTTACTGCACAAAGATGCAGATGAGATAGTTCAATTGGCCTTAAGATCGGCTAAGAAACTTGGGCATAAAAAACTTTATGGAATTGATTACAACAATGCTGATTTTCCGTATGAGAGTTTGGTAAAAGGAATGAAAGAAGCCAATCAATTGGATTTAATCAGGAAGAATGAAGAAACAATGAAGTATTATCAAACAGATCACAATAAAAAGATTACGAAGTATTCTTTGACTGAATTGCTTTTGGATACAAATACAAAAGCATCAATTGAAGGCAATATTGGCTGGTATCTTCAAACCGCTATTAAAGGTGGAAAGAAAGATAATTTTGTTGGAGCCTTTTTAGTTTCTGAATGGTATAGAAGGAATTTGTATATGTATGCTTTAATTCAAAAACTTACTGAAAGTCAAGATGATAAAATAATGGTTTTATTAGGAGCCGGACATACAGCAATGATTAGGGAATTTGTGGAACATAATCCTGAATTTGAAATTGTGGAACTGGCAACTGTTTTAAAATAATAACAAGACAACTAAAAACAAAAAATCCTAAGTCAAGCTTAGGATTTTTTTATATAACTAATTTCTTATTTGATTAAGATAAAGCAGCTTTAACCTGGTCAGCAGCTTCCTGAAATTGGACTGCAGATAAGATTGGCATACCAGAGTTGTCAATTAATTCTTTTGCAATTTCAGCGTTAGTTCCTTGCAAACGAACAATGATTGGCACATTGATAGCATCTCCCATGTTTTTGTAAGCGTCAACAACACCCTGAGCAACACGGTCACAACGAACGATTCCTCCAAAGATGTTAATTAAAATCGCTTTTACGTTTGGGTCTTTCAAGATGATACGGAAAGCTGTTTCAACACGCTTAGCATCAGCAGTTCCTCCTACGTCAAGGAAGTTAGCAGGCTCGAAACCAGCATATTTAATTAAGTCCATAGTAGCCATAGCAAGACCAGCTCCGTTTACCATACATCCTACAGTACCGTCAAGGTCAACATAGTTTAGACCAACTTCTTTAGCTTCAACTTCGATTGGATTCTCCTCACGAATATCACGCATTTCAGCATATTTTGGTTGTCTGTATAAAGCATTATCATCGATATTTACTTTAGCATCAACAGCCATAATTTTATTATCAGATGTTTTAAGAACTGGGTTGATTTCGAACATAGAAGCATCAGAACCAATGTAAGCATTGTATAATGCATCGATGAATTTCACCATTTCTTTAAAAGCATTTCCAGAAAGACCTAAATTGAAAGCAATTCTTCTTGCCTGAAAACCTTGTAATCCAACAGAAGGATCTACTTCTTCAGTAAAAATTAAGTGTGGCGTGTGTTCAGCAACTTCTTCGATATCCATTCCACCTTCAGTAGAATACATGATCATATTGCGACCTGTAGCTCTATTTAATAAAACAGAAACATAAAATTCAGAAGTTTCACTTTCACCAGGATAGTAAACATCTTCAGCTACTAAAACTTTGTTTACTTTTTTACCCTCAGCAGAAGTTTGAGGAGTAATTAATTGCATTCCGATAATTTGTCCTGCAATTTCTTCAACTTGTTGTAAATTTTTAGCTAGCTTAACTCCACCACCTTTTCCACGTCCACCCGCGTGAATTTGTGCTTTAATTACATGCCATCCTGTTCCGGTTTCAGCAGTTAATTGTTTTGCAGCAGCAACAGCTTCAACCGCATTGTTAGCTACAATTCCGCGTTGAATGCGTACTCCGTAACTCGCTAGAATTTCTTTTCCTTGATATTCGTGTATGTTCATAATATAGAATTTGTCTGGTTCTGAATTTATTTCAGAATAAAAGTGCGACAAAAGTAGCAAAATTGAACTAAAAACTAAAATCTTTTTTAATTAATAATAAACCAATCCCACTTTGTTAAATTAATTTAATTAAAGTCAAAAAAAGATTAAGCTAAAATATCTTTATTGTTAATTCTAAACCGCTATATCGTTTTAGAATTAACATAAAAGCAACGTATTTTAAGAGCTAATTGTTGATTTTTCTTAATATAATTTAAAACGAATTGTGATTTTGGCAATTCACAATGGGTTCTATAATATTATTATCATTTAAGAACCCTTTTTCTAATATTCCTATAAAAATATAAGGCAAAGTATAATTTTGGTACATTATATTTAATGAAATCTTTATTTTTGTAAAAAAAATATCAAGAATGAAACTAAAAGAACAAGGCCTTTATTTGCCAGAATTCGAGCATGAAAACTGCGGAGCTGGTTTTATCTGCAATCTTAAAGGAGAAAAGACAAACCAAATTATTCATGACGCTCTTGAGATTCTAGTTAAGCTGGAACACAGAGGTGGAGTGAGTGCTGATGGAAAAACAGGGGATGGAGCTGGACTTTTAATTGATATTCCTCATGATTATTTCAAGAGGATATGTGATTTTGAATTGCCTGCTGCACGTGAGTATGCTGTTGGAATGGTATTTTTACCAAAAATTAAAAATCAATACGATTTTTGTAAAGAGGTTTTTGAAAAAGAAATTAAAGCACAGGGACTTTCTGTTTTAGGATGGAGAGAAGTACCGGTTGACTCTTCTCAACTAGGTGAAATCGCTTTAGCATCAGAGCCAACTATTGAACAAATCTTTATTGGAAAAAACGAAGCTATTGAAGATGCTGTTTTTAAAGCAAAATTATATGCAGCGCGTAAGATTACTGAGCATAGCATCAGACATTCTAAGATATCACAAAGCTCGTATTTTTATCTTCCAAGTTTATCTACAACGACTATAATATATAAAGGTATTATTATGCCTGAAGATATTGGTCCATATTATACTGATTTACAACAAACGGATTTAGTAACACGTTTGGCTTTAGTTCACCAGCGTTTTTCTACTAATACGATGCCTACCTGGGAATTGGCCCAGCCATTTAGATACATGTGCCAAAATGGTGAGATCAATACTTTGCGTGGTAACGTGAGCAGAATGCGTGTTCGTGAGGAAATTATGAAAAGCGAGGTTTTCGGACCACAAATCGATAAATTATTCCCAATCATTTTACCAGGAAAATCAGATTCAGCTTCTATGGATATGGTGGTGGAATTGTTAACACATACCGGAAGATCATTACCTGAAGTAATGATGATGATGATTCCTGAGGCATGGGAAAAACACAAAACAATGTCTCCTGAAAGAAAAGCATTCTATGAGTACAATGCTTGTATTATGGAGCCATGGGATGGTCCTGCCTCTGTGCCGTTTTCAGATGGGGATTATGTAGGGGCATTGTTAGATCGTAACGGATTAAGACCTTCAAGATATACAGTTACAAAAAGCGGTAAATTAATAATGGCTTCTGAAATTGGAGTTGTTGAAGTACCAGCAGAAGACGTTGAAAGTCATGGTAGATTAGAGCCAGGAAAAATGTTCCTTGTGGATATGAATGAAGGGCGTATAATCAATGACGAAGAAATTAAAAGTAAAATTGTTTCTGAAAGACCTTATCAGGAATGGTTAAACCAATACAGATTACACTTAAGAGATGTTCCTGAAACATCAGATGTTTGCCCAGTTGAAACTAGTGATCTGCCTACAAGAGAGCGTCTTTTTAATTATACTTTAGAAGATATTCAGGATGTAATTACTCCTATGGCTCAAACAGGTAAAGAAGCATTGGGTTCAATGGGAATTGATACGCCTCTTGCGGTATTATCAGACAGACCACAGTTGATTCCTAATTACTTCAAACAATTATTCGCTCAGGTAACGAATCCGCCTTTGGATGGTATTCGTGAAGAAATTGTGACTGATATTGCTTTGAACTTAGGTCAGGATCGTAATATTTTTGATATTACAAGTAAGCAATGCCGTAAATTAAGAATTCAGAATCCGGTCATTTCTAACGGTGACTTAGAAAAAATCAGAACTATTTCTATAGATAACTTCAAAGCAGAAACTTTTAAAATTTTATATCCTAAAGCTGAGGGTATGAACGGTTTGGAAAATGCTTTGGATGCTATTATTGTGCAAATTACAAAAGCGGTAGAAAGAGGAACTAATATTATTATTCTTTCTGACAGAGGAGTGAATAAAGAGTTTGCTCCAATCCCGGCTTTATTGGCTTGTTCATATGTAAATCATCAGATGAACCGTTTGCGTAAGCGTTCTTATTTTGATATTATCATGGAATCTGCAGAGCCTCGTGAGCCGCATCATTTTGCTACATTATTTGGATACGGTGCTAGTGCGATCAATCCTTATATGGTAAATGAAATTATCCGTGTTCAGGTTAAGGAAGGATTTATTACCGGAATTTCAGAACAAAAAGCGGTTGATAATTTCAATAAAGCAATTGGTTCAGGAATTTTGAAGATTATGAATAAAATCGGAATCTCAACTTTACATTCGTACAGAGGTTCTCAGATTTTTGAAATTGTTGGATTCAATTCTAAATTTGTTGAGAAATATTTCCCATATACCACTTCAAGAATTGAAGGTATTGGTTTATACGAAATTGAAAAAGAAATTACAGAAAGATACAAATATGCTTATCCTGATAAACTAATTTCAAGCAGATTAGGTTTAAATATTGGAGGAGAATACAGATGGAGACGTAACGGAGAAAGACACTTGTTTAATCCTACTACGATTGCAAAATTACAGCAGGCAGTTCGATTGAGTGATCAGGATAGTTATGATGTGTATTCAAATACAATCAACGATCAGGCTAAGAGTCTAATGACCATTCGTGGATTATTTGAATTTGATAATTTAAATCCAATTCCATTAGAAGAAGTAGAGCCTTGGACAGAAATTGTAAAACGCTTTAAAACGGGTGCAATGTCTTACGGATCGATTTCAAGAGAAGCACACGAAAATTTAGCGATTGCAATGAATCGTATTGGAGGAAAATCCAATTCAGGAGAAGGTGGGGAAGACAGAAAGCGTTTCCAGCCGGATATCAATGGTGACAGCCGTAATTCGGCTATCAAACAGGTTGCTTCCGGACGTTTTGGAGTTACTTCTCACTATTTGACAAATGCAAAAGAAATACAGATTAAAATGGCTCAGGGTGCTAAACCTGGAGAAGGTGGTCAGTTGCCTGGAGAAAAAGTATTGCCATGGATTGCAGAAGCACGAAACTCAACTCCTTTCGTAGGATTGATTTCTCCCCCGCCACACCACGATATTTACTCTATTGAAGATTTGGCACAATTAATCTTCGACTTGAAAAATGCAAACAGAGAAGCCCGTATCAATGTGAAACTGGTTTCTGAAGTGGGTGTTGGTACAATTGCTGCCGGTGTTGCTAAAGCAAAAGCAGACGTTGTTTTGATTGCAGGTTATGACGGAGGAACAGGAGCTTCTCCTTTAACATCATTAAAACACGCAGGTCTTCCGTGGGAACTTGGATTAGCAGAAGCACAGCAGACTTTAGTGTTAAACAACTTAAGAAGCAGAATTGTTGTAGAATGTGACGGTCAGTTAAAAACAGGACGTGACGTAGCTATCGCTGCTTTATTAGGAGCTGAAGAATTTGGTTTTGCAACTGCTCCTCTTGTAGCTTCGGGTTGTATTATGATGCGTAAATGTCACCTGAATACTTGTCCTGTCGGAATTGCTACTCAGGATAAAGAGTTGCGTAAAAATTTCAAAGGAACTCCGGAGCACGTTATTAATTTCTTCTACTATGTTGCAGAAGAATTAAGAGGTATTATGGCTCAGTTAGGTTTCAGAACGTTAGCTGAAATGGTAGGTCAGACAGATAAAATCAATTCAAACAAAGCTATTGAGCATTATAAAGCGAAAGGATTAGATTTATCTTCAATCTTACACAGACCAGATGCTTACAAGAAAATGCCGATCCGTAATACGGAAAAGCAAGATCATGGTTTAGAAAATGTACTGGATTTCCAAATCCTTAGAGATTCTCACCGTGCTTTGTACAGAAAAGAAAAAATGACTTTAGCTTATCCAATTAACAACATTAATCGTTCTGTTGGTGCTATTGTAAGTAATGAGATTTCTAAAATATACGGTCACCTTGGATTACCTGAGGATACCTTAAATGTTAATTTTACAGGTTCTGCAGGTCAGAGTTTAGGGGCTTTTAGTGCTCATGGACTAACATTTACTGTAGAAGGAAATACAAACGATTATTTAGGTAAAGGTTTATCCGGAGCTAAATTAATCATCAAAAAGCCTGCAAAAGCAACTTTTGTAGCTGAGAATAATATCATTGTTGGAAACGTTTGTTTATTTGGTGCAATCGAAGGAGAGGCTTATATTAACGGTATAGCCGGAGAGCGATTTGCAGTACGTAATTCTGGAGCGATTGCTGTAGTGGAAGGTGTTGGAGATCATGGTTGTGAGTACATGACCGGAGGTAAAGTTGTAGTACTTGGTAACACAGGACGTAACTTTGCAGCAGGTATGAGCGGTGGTATCGCTTATGTCTATGATCCTGAACACAAATTTAAAAACGGATTGTGTAATACGGAAACAATCGAATTTGAAACGGTTGAAGGCGATGATGCTGACGACTTAAGAAATTTGATCGAAAGACACGTTCAGTACACGAACAGTACAAGAGGTACAGCATTATTAAACGATTGGGCCGGAAGCTTAGACAATTTTGTAAAAGTGATGCCTACAGAGTACAAAAAAGCGTTGAAACGTCTGGAAACAGAAGAACAAATGGTAGAAGAATTAACAGCATAATACAATGGGAAAAGTAACAGGTTTTAAAGAATTCGAAAGACAAGACGAATCATATATAGAAGTTAAAGAACGTGTAACGAATTATAATGAATTTACAATTCCTTTGAGTGAAGCTGAAATTACTACTCAGGGTTCTCGTTGCATGGATTGTGGTATACCTTTTTGTCACAGTGGTTGCCCTCTTGGGAATTTGATTCCCGATTTTAATCACATGGTGTACCAGGAAGAATGGCAAAAAGCCTCATGGATATTGCATTCAACCAATAACTTTCCTGAATTTACAGGACGTTTATGTCCGGCGCCATGCGAAAAAGCATGTGTGTTAGGACTGATTGAAGAGCCAATTTCTATCGAAAATATAGAGAAAAATATCGTAGAGCGTGCTTTCAGAGAAGGATGGATTAAGCCACAACCGCCAAAAGTAAGAACTGGTAAAACAGTTGCGGTGGTAGGATCAGGTCCTGCTGGTTTAGCAGCAGCTCAGCAATTAAACAGAGCAGGTCATACTGTTACTGTTTTCGAAAGAGACAATGCTATTGGAGGTTTATTACGTTACGGAATTCCAAATTTCAAATTAGAAAAAGGAATTATCGACAGACGTATCGCTATTTTAGAGGCAGAAGGAATTACCTTTAAAGTAAACACAAATGTTGGTGTAAACTATTCAATTGAAGATTTAAAAGCATTCGATTCAATCGTACTTTGCGGAGGCGCTACAGAGAGAAGAGGTTTGCCAACTCCTGGAGCTGATGCTGACGGTGTGGTTCAGGCAATGGATTTCTTAACGCAGCAGACTAAAGTAGTTTTTGGGGAAAAAATTGAAAATCAGGTATTGGCTACCGGAAAAGATGTAATCGTAATTGGTGGTGGTGATACAGGTTCTGACTGTGTTGGAACATCAAACCGTCAGGGGGCAAAATCGGTAACGAATTTTGAGATTATGCCAAAACCGCCGGTTGGCAGAAGTGCCTCAACTCCTTGGCCTTACTGGCCATTGCAGTTAAAAACATCTACTTCACATAAAGAAGGTTGTGAAAGAGACTGGCTAATCAATACGAAAGAATTTATCAAAGACGAAAGTGGTAAATTAATCGCTTTGAAAACAGTAAAAGTAGAATGGAAAATGGTTCCGGGCCAGCGTCCTGAATTACTTGAAGTAGAAGGTTCTGAACAAGTTTGGCCTTGCGACTTAGCTTTATTGGCACTTGGATTTACAGGACCTGAAAAAACGTTAAGTGAGCAACTAGGACTGGAAGTTGATTTCAGAAGCAACTATAAAGCAAATAATTATCAGACAAATGTACCTAATATATTCACAGCAGGAGATATGAGAAGAGGACAGTCATTGATTGTCTGGGCTATCTCTGAAGGAAGGGAAGCTGCTCGTCAGGTGGATATTTACTTAATGGGCAAATCTGATTTGCCTACTAAAGAAGGTGGAGATTTACCTGGAGTGTAATAATTATGCAATAAAATTTTTAAACGGCTGTCAATATTGATGGCCGTTTTGCTTTTTTAATGTTTATTTTTTACAAATTCTCAAAATGTTTTAAATCTAAATAAATTTCACAGATAGTTTAAAAAACAAACAATTTGTTATAATTTGTTATTTTTCTGTAAATTATTTGCTGGTAGATAAAAGAGTAATAAATTTGCTCAAAATAAGTTTAAAAATGCAAGCAAAAGATTTACTGCAGTTAGCAGACCAATTTGGAAGTCCATTGTATGTTTACGATGCTGAAAAAATCCAATCTCAGTACAACAGGTTAACTAAAGCTTTCTCTAAGGTGGAGAAATTAAGAGTTAATTATGCCATGAAGGCATTGTCTAACATTGCGATTCTTCAGTTATTAAAGAACATGGGGTCTGGTTTAGATACTGTATCGATTCAGGAAGTTTTATTAGGACTTCATGCTGGCTATGACCCTGACAAAATTTTCTTTACACCAAACGGCGTTTCTCTTGAAGAAATCGAAGAAGTGGCCGCAATGGGTGTACAAATTAATATTGATAATTTATCAATTTTAGAGCAATTCGGAACAAAATATCCTCAAATTCCAGTTTGTATTCGTATCAATCCACACGTAATGGCGGGTGGAAATGCTAATATTTCTGTTGGGCATATCGATAGTAAATTCGGAATCTCTGTGCACCAGTTGCCGCATTTATTGCGAATTGTAGAGAACACCAAAATGAATATCGTAGGTATTCACATGCACACGGGATCTGATATTTTAGATATCGAAGTATTCCTGTATGCTGCTGAAATCTTGTTCGACACCGCTAAAAATTTCAAAAACCTGGAGTTTTTAGATTTCGGAAGCGGATTCAAAGTGCCATACAAAAAAGACGATATCGAAACAGACATCGAAGAGCTAGGTAAAAAATTATCTAAAAGATTCAACGCTTTCTGTACAGAATACGGTAAAGATTTAACGTTGATTTTCGAACCGGGGAAATTCCTTGTGAGCGAAGCAGGTTTCTTCTTGGCAAAAGTAAACGTAGTAAAACAAACCACTTCAACAGTTTTTGCCGGAATCGACAGTGGTTTCAATCATTTAATCCGTCCAATGTTTTACGGATCTTCACACCATATCGAAAACATCTCAAACCCGAAAGGAAAAGAGCGTTTTTACTCTGTGGTAGGATATATTTGCGAAACTGATACTTTTGCAAACAACCGCAGAATCCCTGAAATTACCGAAGGTGACATTTTAGCGTTCAGAAACGCAGGAGCTTACTGCTTCTCAATGTCATCCAACTACAATTCAAGATACAAACCGGCTGAGGTTTTATGGATGAACGGTCAGGGAATCCTGATTCGCCAAGCCGAAACTTTTGAAGATTTGCTTAAAAATCAAATTCCGTTGCCAGTAGAAGCAACAGTTTAAAAATAAAAAAAAGAGAATATCAATGTTGAAAATCCCGTTTCTTATGAAGCGGGATTTTTTTGCCCATTATTGTCATTCCGACGAAGGAGGACACG
The DNA here is from genome assembly GCF_029625295.1 of Flavobacterium gyeonganense. Lineage (NCBI taxonomy): Bacteria > Pseudomonadati > Bacteroidota > Flavobacteriia > Flavobacteriales > Flavobacteriaceae > Flavobacterium > Flavobacterium gyeonganense. Next base: position 3,417,308 of record NZ_CP121112.1, read on the forward strand.
AGCGATAGCGAACTGGCACAGCAATCTTCGCAAGAAACTCCACAAAGTATAACTTGAAACTTTAAACCTGAAACTTTTTCTTTCTGGACGTGTCCCTTCGGGTCGGGCTTTCGGCTATATCTTTTATTCCGCTTCGCTTCATAAAAGGATGCCGCCTCTATCCCTCACGCTGTTTTTTTTATAAGGTCATTTGTAATTAATTTCGAAAAACACGTATAAATACTTGGTGTTAGATTTTTAATTATTATTACACTTGTTGGAAATGAAGTTTAATAGATTATGGATTTCCGTAAAGTTTGTAATGATAAAAATGAAACATTTGTTGAATTATTGAATTTCAAATAAACTAAGAACAACAACATTATGAAAAAAACATTAACCATTGTATTAATCCTGTTTTATATTATTTCATACTCTCAAAAAGAAAATGTAGAATCTTCAACAAGACAATTTATAGATAAGGCGCAATTTACCAGAATTAATAAAGATTGGAATACTACAGCAGAATTCAAATCCGGAATTGGTGAAGTGGTAAATTTTTATCCTATAGAGGTTATTGATTTAAAAGCAGAAACCAAAGTAAATGCTTTACAAGTAGATATGTATATTAAAAATCCTGATACATATAAGACTGCATGGATTGGAATCGATGAAATTGAAGAATTTATAAATTTTGTAGAAGACAATGTTATTCCAAACCTTGATTTAAAGCTAAAAGACAAATCCTCAGAATTTATTTTTAAGGCAAAAGAAATGACTATGTACTATTTTGTTAATGAAAGAACCAGAAGAATTAGTATAAAATTAAATAGTTATGATAATGACAAAATTTTAAATTATACTTTTTGGACTGAAACACAAGTTGATAAAATTCCTAAATTATTGACTGTATTAAAGAAAATTAAATAATTGTAGTACAAAGCAAATTCTGTTTTTTATAGCATATAGCCAACAAATGACTACTTATGGATTCATTTTTGGAGAAAAGACCAGCTTTTGACATATCATAAAATTTAACAAATGAAATTCAATCTTAAAATCTTTCTTATCGACAAAAATAACTTCTTGTTAAAAAAGAAATCAAACAAAGAAATTATTGAATTCATAAAAGATAACCATAAGCGGGGTTTACATGCACAACAAACAGATTTGAATATTGCCAAACCAACTTTGAACAATTTTACCGAAAATAAATTTGAGTTTTACACATATTGCTATAACCAACCAAAAGACCAAAAATATTGGAAATTATTTCTTCCTGACGAGCTAGCAAAAAATCAAAACTTTGAGATAGTTGAGTTCTCTTATGTTTTATTTATGGTATATAAATCAAATATATATTGCACAGTTGGCGGAAGTGGATTTAACGTTATTCAAACATTTATGGATAATAATTTTGGGATTGATTTATACCAACACTTTGCAAAGCCAGAAGAAGATATTATTTTGAAAGTTGGCACAAGAGGAGTTGCTAGCAATATTGCTCAAAAAGACAACACATTTTCTTACGATCAAAGGATAAGTGAGTCATTAGAATATTCTGAAATTCCTAAAAAAATAAAAGTAGTTGTTAGAAAAGAATTAAAGAAAGGTATATTCAAAAAATACCATTTAGATAATGCAAAAGCTATAATGGAAATAGGGTCTTACTTCTCTTTAAAAAAGAAAATAGATTTTGAAGAGCTGAAAAGCTTAATTAAAGATATTCACAAGATTCGTTCTGATAAAACAAATTATACTCAACTCACGCTCTTTTCAAAGATTGATGATCCACAGCTATTACAAGATTTAGATAATGGTCTAAAAGAAAAAATAGCAGATGATGTAATATTGCATAACTCTCCACAACAATTGCATAAACTTCGAGAAGGAATTATTGAAGTAATACATCCAAAAAACCTGGATAAATTCTTTGAAAGTAATGAATTCAAAGTAAGATTTAAAAAGACATGGAGTAAAAATGACAAAATTGTAAAAGAAAAAGAGGATCTATATTTTGAATGCACTCAACATATATTTAAAAGCGTTGAAAATATTTTAAACAGAAGTGAGATAATAACTAAAATATTTGATTTAAATATAATAGGTATAGTGGGAAAAAAGGAATCAACATTTGGAAATTTTTATTCTCATATTGTTTGCGAAAGAATTCATCAGGGCAAAAAATATTTTAGAGTTGATGGAAATTGGTATTTTCTCGATAATAAATTTCTTGAACGTGTAAATCAAGATGCAATTTCAATATATTCACAAAATGAATTATCTGAAAACCTACTAAACAAATGGGAGGATGGATGGGATGAAGACACATACAATATAAGCCATAAAAAAAATAATTATTTTGTTTTGGATAAATTATTACTTAAGGATAATATTGAACTATGCGATATTTTAATTTATCAAAATGATACTTTGTATTTCGTGCATGTGAAAAATGGCTTTACTACGCAGATGCGAAATCTTTATATTCAAGTTGTTTTGTCTGCAAAAAGATTGAATAACGATTTATTTAATAACGTTGGAAGCAGTTATTTTGTGAAAACTTTGGAGAAGTATAACAAAAAACACAATAAAAATATTGATGCACAAGACTTATATGAGAAGATACTTAATGACCAAATAGCTATCGAATTTGTTATGGCATATAATAACTATTCATACATTGGAAACAAACCCGTTGACAAGATTCAATTAAGTGAATCTAATATTGCTAAATATTCTTTAGTGCAAACAGTACGTGAAATGCGCGGCTTTAGAAGATTTGGAATAAAAGTAATGGATATTTCAAAAATATAAACTGCTGGCAACAGTTTGGTTTCCGATAGCGCGAATTTTCAATCCATGCCCAAATAGTGAAATCCCCCGCTACGCAAAAGTCTTTTTCTGACTTTACGTAATTTTAAAATAATATTGCAATCATAAAAGTGTAAAAAGTCTCCTGACTTTTAACTCGAATGTCTTGTTAAGCTGATAACATATTTAATTAAATCTAAAGAATCACATATAGATTAGCAGAACTATTGCTTCAAAGTTTCTTTTAAAGCAGTAAACGAAGTATATTTACAGATACTAATCCGGCTTTATCTTTAAAATAGATTTAATGAACATCAAAACATTAATACTGATCATAATTAATAGTTTAATCGCGTTGGTAATTGCTCTGTTATCTTTTTCATCCTACCAGCAGTTTTCTAATGTTTTGAACGATCGTATTTTGCTGCAGCTAAATTCTATCAAAACACTCAAGCAAAACCAGATCGAACATTTACTAAAATCAGAATGGGAGCGATTTGAATCTTCCGAATTGTATGGGCAAAACATTGACACTAGCGTTTTAAAGCTTCCGGAAAGTATTAAAAAAAGTAACGGAATTTACGATTTTACCAAGTATCATGTTGCTAAAAAAACAACCATAGGCTTTGTCTCAAACTCTAAAAAAGGCACAAGTATTAAAGTTTTAGACTACAGTAAAATTAAACAAATTCTCCTTGAACGAACCGGAATGGGGGATAGTGGAGAATCGTATCTGGTGGGCAGCGATTTTAGAATGCGTTCGCAATCCCGTTTTTATCCCAATAAAACGCCTTACACCATATTGGTTAAAACAAAAGGTGTGATCAATGCATTTAAAGGTATAAATGGCAGGGGTGTGTTTGAGGATTACAGAGGCATTGAGGTATATAGTGTGTACAGTCCGATAGTAGTTCAGAATTTAAAAATGGTTATTCTGTCTGAAATAGATGTTGATGAGGTGACACTTCCCCTAAAGGAATTAAGGCAAAGACTTGTAGGGCTGACTCTTGGTATTTTTTTACTGGCTGTTATGCTTTCTCTTTTTTTGACAAGATTTATTACCAACCCCATTAAGAACATGCAAAAAAGTCTCCGGATTATGGCAGAAGGTGACTATAACCAGACCAATGAATTTATAAAAAATTCTAAGGAAATAAAGGAAATGTTTGATGCGCTGGCCAATTTAAAAGCCTCTTTGCAGGGTGCCGTGAAATTCTCTGATGATATTGGAAAAATGAATCTCCATACTGATTTTAAGCCTAAAAGTCCAAATGATCTGTTAGGGAAAAGCCTTTTGGCGATGAGGGATAAGCTGATAGAGTTCAGAAATAATGATGAAAATACCAGAATACAATCAAAACGAATGCTGGTAAACGGTCTGGAAGATGAAAGGCGCAGGCTTTCGCGTGAGCTCCACGATGGTGTAGGGCCTTATTTAACGTCTTTAAAATACTACATTGAAAACAGGGTTAAAAATGAACAGAAGAAAGCAGAAATGAAAAAGATAGTAGATGAAACTATTTCTGAAATCAGACTCATGTCAAATGCCTTAATGCCTGCTTCAATCGATGATTTTGGGGTTGGAGTTACTTTAACCAACTTTATCGAAAGCCTGAAAAAATCGACAAATGTGACTATTGAATATGAGGATTTAACCCAACAGGACAATTCTAATATTACCAACCATCAGGCAATTAATCTTTTTAGAATAACACAAGAGCTGATTAACAATACATTAAAACACGCTGATGCAAGAAGTATCCGGATTACACTTTCAGAATTTGATGAATTTATTTCTCTTTTTTATTTTGATGATGGAATCGGGTTTGACATAAATACTGTTAAATTAGGCTTAGGAATTATTAACATCAAAGAACGTGTAGAAATTTGCAATGGTACAATTGTAATCAATGCAGCTCCAGGAAATACAACCTTTGAAATCGAGTTACCTATAGAATTATGAACGAAATCAAATTAATAATAGCAGACGATCATGAGCTTTTTCGTAACGGACTTGCTGAGCTCCTCAGAAAGCATGATGATATAAAAATTGTTAAAAGTGTTGGTGATGGTATTCAATTTATGGAACTAATCAATACTAACTTTGAAGCTGATATTGTATTGTTAGACATTACTATGCCCAATATGGACGGTTTTCAGGTTTTAAAGGAACTAAATAACACGGCTTCTACTATAAAACCTATTGTAATTTCGATGCACAATGATGGAAATTATATCGCAAAATGTGCTAAAATGGGGGCTTACGGCTACCTGTTAAAAAATACAGATGAATCTGAATTAATTCTTGCCATAAGAAGCGTTAGCCTTGGGAAAAAATATTTTAGTGCTGAAATCTCTGAAAAAATGATCAACTTTATGTCAACACAAAGCATCAGTGAAGATATTTTGTCTAATAAAGAAACCGAAGTTTTAGGGTTAATTTCTAAAGGGCTGACGACAAAAGAAATTGCGGCTCAGCTATTTGTAAGTTCACGGACCATAGAAACCCATCGTGCTAATATTTTAAAAAAGCTAGAAGTAAAAAATACTGCAGAACTTATTAAAAAAGCAGCAAAAATGAATTTAATATAACAAAGTTAGAAGCTTTTTATCCGTATTTATACGGATGCAAATTGGGTAGATTCCCATAATCCTAAAAGGCTGTTACCAATTGTAAATTTATAAAAAACAATAAACGGTAATAGTTATGAAAAATATAGCATTAATATTAGGAGTTTTATTTATTTCTTTTGGTGCATTTGCACAGGAGAAACCGAATGTGAAACAAAGTGATTTAAAAGGTCCGGCATTTAAAAATTATAAAGTTTGGGAACACGAAACAGTGCCAACTAAAATATATGCCGAGAATAATAAAACATCACTTCAGGGGCCTGCATATAAAAACGATCAACCGGTGAGAGAAACTCCAAAAGAAAATCTGGCTGAAGTTAAAATAGGCAATTCAGAAAGACAAAAATTAACAGGACCAGCGTATAAAAACTTTGGGCCATGGAGTAAAAATTGGTAATGAATCACTAACTGAATGAGATAATCCAGATGTTTGCCACTGTGTAATATTTGATTCAATTGAGATTATAAAGTGAATTAGGCTGTCCAAAAGTAATTTTTGGATAGCCTTTTTTATTTTCTTGTGGCAAGTTTACTATGACCATTATCCTAAGCCATGGTTTTAACAATTTATAGTCAATCAAGGTGTTGGTATAAATTCAAATTTACTTTCAAATTCATAGCTTTTTATTTTTTTGTAAATATCTGATATTGATTAATTTACAATTAAAATATTTTATATCCTATTAAAATTCTTACATTTTTTTTATTAAATTTGAAATTCAGGCTGTTTGTAATTCAAATACTTCATGTATCTGGGTTTACTTTAAATTTTACATCCTGGATATGAGCCATTGAATTTAATTTAAAACTATCAGCATGAAATTTTTCAATATAATCTTTTTTAGCCTGCTATCGATTCAGTGCTTTGCACAGGAAGACACTTTAAAGACAAAAAAAAGACTGACAGTCTAAAAATAAAAAAAGACAATAGATTCAAGGTAGCAGGTTCAGTTATTGCGGACAGTTTTTTAAGTGTTCCGGGGGATTTTTCTGCAATGGGACATACTATATCAAGTGACTGGAAAAGAACAGCGCTTTATACGGCTGGAATTGTAGGCTTAATAGCTGTTGATAAGCATACTACCGGTTTTTTGCACGATAAGATAGAGCCCAATATTGATTATAGTTTACCGGAAATTAAAAGCACAATACCTCATGTAATCGGAACCGACTCTTACATCGTTTATCCAATAATTGGTCTATATGCGGGCTCATTAATCATTAACAATGAGAAAGGACAGGTTGTTGCTCTAAATGCGGTAAAATCATTAGCTTATTCTTATGTTATTACTCAAATCGTATTAAAAACAGTCACCTCAAGAAACAGGCCTCAAAGAAAAATAAATGATGATACACCAGCCGTAGAACCATTTACAAAAAATCCGTGGGATTTTGGAAACTACGATAATATTCACTTTGGTCATGGTGGCAGCGGTACTTCATTTCCTTCTTTTCATGCGACCTCTTATTTTGCTGTTGCCAAAGTATTTCAAATGGAATATGACAACTACTGGATACCTTATACATTTGTAACTGCAGTATTTCTTTCAGACATAAAAAGCCATGAACACTGGGTTTCAGACTTATTAGTAGGTGGATTGGTAGGTACAATAATTGGACGTTCTATAGTGATTAGCAGTCGCAGGCAAAGGGCAAAAAATGACGCCAAAGCTTTTAACTATGATCCTAAGAAAATCAGAATGCATAAACAACTAATCCCTCAAATTTCAAATTCTATGGTGGGATTCCATTTTATCGGAACTTTTTAAAACTTCTTAAGTTATTACCAAATTTATCCGGAGAAGCAAAATATTCCGGGAATCTCCCTCCGGGTCGGGCTTTCGGCTATATCTTTTGCTTCGTTTCACTGCACAAAAGGATACCGCCTCTATCCCTGATGCAATTCGCTGAAGAATTCTATAAAAAAATGGGTTGGATATCAGCGAAATTTTATTAGGCAAAGGTTGTCAGAATAGTAAAAAGTATTAATTAATTACAGAAATAATAAGCTTATACAAAATCACGTATCGAAAATACATGACTCCAAACTATAAGCAGTAAACAAAATGAAATAATAATTAAGCCAATTGTTGCCAGCACTACTTCTCTGTTTTTTCTTTGATCTCCTTCTTCATTGTTTTGAAATAATTCAAATTCACTTCTTCTTTTTAGGTTAGATTTATTAGCCATGGTTTTAAGTATTAAGTTAGTATATAGCTAGTTACGTAAAAAAATGTTGTTTGGTTTTAAGGATATATTGTATTTAGGTTGTTGTGGTTTTTTTTTGAAGAAATAAGTTTTACAGGTACATAAGACCAAAGCCATCTTATCCCGTAATTTTTTTTATTCTGTTTGCCAATTTAATTCAATTAACTTAAATAAAAAAATTATTTTAGCCTGATATAATTAATCTCCGTTAAAATGGTTTTCGGAAATATTGTATGGTATAAATCCCAAATCTAAACCTAAAAAAAATCTTATGAAAATCACTATTTCTATGTCGGTTGCATTCTTCTTACTTTCTTTCAGTTTATTCAGCCAGACTATTGCTGAATTAAAACTGAAACCAAAAGAAATTCCGAAAGGCTACACCCTGAGTGATGGTAACAATTGTGTTTCTGTTCAGGCCTGTACTTTTTATAACGATATTGAGACCTATAGCAATATTGTTGGAAAAGTAAAGAGTAAAGCGATGCAAAGTTTTAAAAGCAGACCAGATAGCGGATCAATTATGTATTTCGAATTTGAGCACGTATTTAAAGGTGAGCGTTTTTTGCAGGGATTGCTGTGGGGAAAAGGCGGGCAACCTACAGATGAACATCCTGAAGAGTATATTGTTAAAGGAAAGTTTCTCATAGTTTGGAGTTTTCATCCGGACAGTCCTGTCAGAGAAAAATCAGAAGCTAAAATTGAAACTATTTTACAGTAAGTTGTATTTTTACATTAAAAAAAACTTTATAAAAAATGAAATGAAAGTACATATCAGAATCCTAATTTATTCAGTTCTATTTGTTTTATATCTTATTGTAATGGGATTTTTTCTTTCGATTCAATCGAAATTAAAAACAGATCTTTATATGACCTTAGGCTGTGGTTTTACTCTTTTTAATACTATTTATGCTTTTCTGGTTATAAAGTGGAAACCTTTATTAAATATACTATTTTCTGTTGCTATAGCCTTTCTGGCCTTATTTCTGGCTTTAAAAACTTCAGATTTAAATTTGTTTTCTGTGAATGATCCTTATGGTATTAAAACAGCAATAATGACTAATGCTGTTGTTTCTATTGTTTTTTGGGAGATTTTGTATCAGGTTAAAATTAGGAAACGCTTCGCCCAAAAAAACTAAAACTCAAAAAGCAGGAAGATTGATTATCTGAAATGGGAAATAATGTTTTGAATCAGGGATTTTGATGAAATTGACTGTACGGAATATTGAAAAAAGCATCAAAAAATGAAGTTTACCACAATAATGCAAGTGATAAGGAGAAATCCTGGTCGATGTAGAAATAAAGATGAGGACAAAGTAAAGCTGCCAAATGATAGAATTTTTATATATTCTGAATAGGGTTGTGGAGGAAGTATTATTTATCTAAATGACTGTAAATACAAATGGATTAAACAGGAGTAAAGCTGCTTAAAATTAAACTATTTTGAATTATGAAAGACACATCAGAAATAGCAAATCGATTTAAGGAAGTTATTTTAAACGGCACCTGGGTGGCGAATACCAATTACAAAGATCAACTGGAAAACCTGGATTGGAAAGTTGCCGTTGCATCAGTTCAAAACTTAAATACAATCGCAGTTCTTGCGCAGCATATCCACTATTATATCAAAGGAATAAATAATGTTTTTAAAGGCGGAACACTGGATATAAAAGACAAATTCAGTTTTGATTTCGCTCCAATTCATTCCCAGCAAGAATGGGAAACATTTCTAAATAAATTTTGGGCTGATACTGATGAGTTTATTTTTTTGGCTGAACAAATATCGAATGACACACTGGATCAGGTATTTGTTGATGAAAAATATGGTACTTACAAAAGAAATATTGAATGTATGATTGAGCATAGCTATTACCATTTGGGGCAGATTGTATTGCTGAAAAAGCTGTTGATCAATGATTAGAAAAAAGAATGATTTTAATTCATATTTTCGTTTAAAAAATATCTTATATGTTTAGAAAATATCTACCTCTTGAAGAATTAGTTTACCATTCAAATCTGACAAAAGAAGAACTCATAAAAAGGGTTCAGAATGAAATTGAAGCAGAAAAATCTTTTGGTTTTGGAGCCAATAATTATTCTTACAGTAAACCTTATATTGGTAAAGTTTACAATAATAGTTTTGAAATAAAAAGGGCAATCAATTATCGAAATTCTTTTTTGCCGGTTATAAAAGGATCTGTTCAAGATCATTTAAGTGGTTCTAAAATCCATGTAAAAATGAATCTTACAGATATTGTAAAAGTTTTTATGATTATTTGGCTGGGCGGTGTTTTTTTAGCTTGTCTCGGTGTTACTTATACCTTAATTTTTGATAAAGGTTTTACTTCTGAAGCAGGTTTTTTTATGTTTATACCTTATTTCATGTTGTTTTTTGGAACAATAATGATTGTTTTTGGTTTTAAAGGAGAAAGCAGAAAAAGTGTAAAAGATATGGAAGAAATTTTACAGGCTAAACTTATTCGATAATGAAATTTTGAAAAATAAGAGGCAAATAAAAAAATGTAAATAAAATTTCAAAATCAAAATGAATAAATTTTTTATCCTTATCCTATTAGCATTTACTACAATAAGTTTCAGCCAAAAAGGCAAGTCACAACCAAGTGAAGCTGTCAAGCCTTTTATTTTAGGTGTTATTGATGAAATCCAGTCAGAAGAATTAAACGAAAAAAGAGTTTTAAATATTTATCTGCCGGAAGGATACAAGCAGGAAGACGCAACAAAATATCCTGTCATCTATTTGCTCGACGGCTCTGCCGATGAAGATTTTATTCATATTGCAGGTCTGGTACAGTTTAATAGCTTTGAGTGGATTAATCAGGTTCCAAAGTCCATTGTGGTAGGTATTGCTACAGTTGACAGAAGAAGGGATTTTACATTTTCAACAAGTATTGAAACAGATAAAAAACGTTTTCCGACTTCAGGCCATTCAGATAAATTTATTGCTTTTATTGAAAAAGAATTACAGCCATTTATTGAAAAAAATATAAAACCAACGATTCTAAAACAATTATTGGCCAGTCTTTAGGCGGACTTTTAGAAACAGAAATTTTATTGAAAAAGCCATCACTTTTTAATAAATATGTGATCGTAAGTCCAAGTTTATGGTGGAATGATGGTTCTTTACTCAATTTAGATTCTGAAATGCTGAAGGAGAGTTTTAAACAACAAACAGAAGTTTATATCGCCGTTGGAAAAGAAGGTCTTACGCCAACTAAAATTCCGAGAGTTATGGAAGTTGACGCGAATATATTAGCTGAAAAAATAAAAGCATCAAAAAGTAAAAATGTCAAAGTGTTTTTTGATTATTTGCCTCAGGAAAACCATGGAACCATTTTACATCCTGCTGTTTCAAATTCTTTCAAATTCTTTTTTCCTGTTGATAAAAAATAAATTTTCAGGATGCTTAAATCTATGAAATTCTGCTTTATTGAAGCGGGATTTTTTATAAATGATTGTTGTTTAAAAAAAGATGAGTTTTTTAATCTTTTGAAAAACAAGATTTCTAATTTAGCCCCGATCGATCCGGTATCCTTTTACAGCGGGGTTCGCTGGAAAAGATTTAGGGTAGAGCGGGACTGTTTGTGATTAAGGTAAATACATATGCTTCTCAAAATAAATATGAAAAGGCATGGTTGTTGAAAAGCTAAAAAAGATATATTTACATCTTCAAAACGATACCTTTATGCAAAAAATTACTTTATTCGTTTCTATATTATTCCTGGCTTTTTCCTGTGGTGTAAAAACAACCCAATCTCTTATTAGTGACGGTAATTATGACGCTGCTATAAACCGTGCTGTTGAGGCATTAAAAACGAACAAAGATTCGAAAGGAAAACAGGATTATGTGTATTTGCTGGAAGAAGCATTTGCTAAAGCTAAAGAGCGGGATTTGAGAAATCTGGAAATGATGGAAAAAGAAAAAAATCCTGCTAATCTGGAGCTTATCTACAACACTTATTTGCAGCTAAATAATCGTCAGGAAAAAATCAGGCCAATATTACCGCTTCAGTTATTGAAACAGGGAAAAAATGCTCAATTTGTTTTTGATAATTATTCTGATCATATTGTAAACAGTAAAAATGCCTTATCTAAATTTTTATACGAAAACGCGCAAGTTCTTTTAAAGTCTCCTAATAAACTAGACGCAAGAAAAGCGTATGATGATTTAAGTTATATAGAAAGCATTAATCCAAATTATAAAAATGCCAAAAAACTGATTAATGAGGCCCAGTTTAAAGGAACTGATTTTGTAAATGTTTATGCTGTGAACGAAACCAATATGATTATTCCGAAGCAGTTACAAGACGACTTACTGGATTTTAATACTTACGGATTAAACGATAAATGGACTGTGTACCATAGCGTTAAACAAAAAAATACGCATTATGATTATAGCCTGATTTTAAATTTTAGGGAAATCCACATTTCGCCCGAACAAATAAAAGAAAAGGAATTTGTTAATGAAAAAGAAATTAAGGATGGCGTTAAAACACTTCTGGACAGTAGGGGTAATGCGGTTAAGGATAGTTTAGGCCGTATCATAAAAGTTGATAATTTTAAAAAGGTAAAAATCAAAATTTTCGAATTCAGACAGTACAAAGCATGTCAGGTAACAGCAAAAGTGGATTATGTAGATTTAAAAAGCAATAGTTTATTGCAATCATTTCCAGTGGCGAGTGAATATGTTTTTGAAAATGTTTATTCAACATATAACGGAGATAAAAGTGCGTGTGATGAAAAATACCTAGGATATTTTAATAAACGTGCAGTCCCATTTCCAGACAATGAACAAATGGTTTTTGATACAGGCGAAGACCTAAAAGCTAAATTCAAGAATATTATTGTCCGAAACAAATTCAGATAAAAACAAAAAACTTTTTACTATTAAAATAGAGGTCCAGATATAATTTTTATTTCAAAAAGTAAACATCTTAATCTTAATGTTGTAGTAATTTATCTTAAAATCTCTGGAGTTAATTTAGCTGTAGAGATTTTTTTATAGACTGAAAAATAATAAATGTTGTCACACAATACAAAAGAAGAATAATGTTAAAAAAGCAAATGAATACAAATTTAAATTTTTTGAGGCAAACAAAATAAATTCTTAAATTTATCTTTAACTACAATTGAAAAAGATTTGTCTTAACTCATTCTTAAAAACGTTTACGCAACAATTACGGTTGCCAAAACGTTAGCTAAGGTATATTTGATCAGATATGATTACAAAAAAAATCTACACATTAGTTGTTTTTCTTATCACTTTTATTTCATTTTCCCAAGAAAAATTTACGTTAAGCGGAACTGTCACAGATTTTGGGAATAATGAATCTCTGATAGGTGTACATATCCATATTCCGGAATTGAATATTGAAACCTACACAAACAAGTATGGGTTTTATTCCCTTACACTTCCTCCTGGAGAATATCAATTAAAAATAAAACATTTAGGATATCAGGAAGTAGAAAAGGCAATGATTTTAAAAGAAGATGTAAAAGATAATTTATTCTTAAAAGAAAATAACGAAGAACTTAAGGAAGTTGTAATCAAGGAAGTTAGATATAAGAGTAATATTAAATCACCTGAAATGAGTGTTAATAAACTATCCATTTTTTCTATCAAGAAAATGCCTGTGGTTTTTGGTGAAGTCGATGTCTTAAAGTCTATTTTACTTTTGCCAGGAGTTACAAATGCTGGTGAAGGGGCTTCAGGTTTTAATGTAAGGGGAGGAGGCGCTGATCAGAATTTAATTTTATTAGATGAAGCAACCATATTTAATTCTTCACATGTTTTTGGTTTTTTCTCCGTTTTTAATCCGGATGCCGTTAAGAATTTGAAATTGTATAAAGGAGGGATTCCAGCACGTTACGGAGGAAGGGTATCTTCGGTTTTAGATATCTATCAGAAAGACGGAAACAGCAAAGAATTTCATCTAAGCGGCGGGATAGGTCTGGTTTCCAGTAGAATTTTTGCTGAAGGTCCAATAGTAAAAAATAAAGGTTCATTTTTAGTAGCAGGAAGAACTTCGTATGCCCACTTATTTCTAAAATTATCAGAAGAACAAAAAGACAATGCAGCTTATTTTTATGATCTTAATACCAAGTTAAGTTATAAACTAAATGAGAATAACAGTTTGTTTTTATCGGGTTATTTTGGCCGGGACGTTTTTAAGCTAAACAAAATTTTCATGAATACTTATGGAAATTCTACTTTGAATTTACGTTGGAGTCATTTGTATTCAGATCAATTATTTGCAAATTTATCTTTAATCTATAGTGATTATTACTACGGACTTGATTTAAATTTTATAGGATTCAAATGGGATTCCGGAATTAAAAATTATACTGTTAAATATGATTTTGAACATTACATATCAGATAAGTTCAAATTAAGTTATGGTATAAATGGAATTTATTATGATTTTAATCCAGGGAAAATAAGTCCATTAAGTAATGAATTCACTATTAATCCTAAACAATTAGATAGAAAATATGCGCTTTCACTTGCACCTTATATTGATGCAGAAAATAAACTTTCAAAAAAAATGACAGTTTATTACGGATTGAGATTCAGTCAGTTTTATCGTTTGGGGACTTCTACAATTAATTTGTATGAAAATAATAATGCGGTTGTGTTCAATCCGGATATGGAGATTTACGAAAAAGGAACACCAATAGGCACTAAACATTACAGTAAAAATGAAATCATTCAAAGTTATAATAATTTTGAGCCAAGATTTTCAATTTCGTATCAATTAAAAGATAATCAGTCGATAAAAGCCAGTTACAACAGAATGGCACAATATCTTCAGTTAATTTCTAATACGTCGTCTCCCACACCTCTTGATGTGTGGACACCCAGCGATAATTATATCAAACCTCAAATTGCAGACCAGGTTGCTTTGGGATATTTTAGGAATTTTAATAACGGGACTTACTCATTAGAAACGGAGATTTATTATAAAAAAGTTAAAAACAGGCTCGATTATATTGATGGTGCTGATCTGATTGCAAACGACGCGATTGAGCAGGTAATTTTGAATGGACAGATGCGTGCCTATGGATTAGAAATCATGTTTAAAAAAAATGAAGGCAAATTTAATGGTTGGATTTCTTATACACTTTCAAAATCAGAGCAGCAAACTCCCGGCAGGACACCTGAAGAAACAGGAATTAATAACGGGGAATGGTATAATTCAGCTTATGATAAACTACACAATTTGGCTATTACTTCAGCTTATACTTTAAATGGCAGATGGTCATTTGGAGCTAATTTTATTTTACAGTCTGGTCAGCCGGTTTCCTATCCAAATAGTCAGTATGAATATTTAGGTATAACTGTTCCTGGTTATGGATTGCGAAATGAAAATCGTCTTCCTGCATATCATCATTTAGATATTTCAGCAACATTATCTCTTGAAAAAAATGAAAACAGAAGATGGAAAGGTGAATGGGTTTTTAGTATATACAATTTGTACAATAGACAAAATGCAGCCTCTATAAATTTCCGTCAAAATACTGACACCGGTTATAACGAAGCAGTAAGAACCTCTATTTTTGGTATTGTACCGGCAATAAGTTATAATTTTAAGTTCTAAAAAAATCAATTTCCCTAAAAAGAAATAAAACAGAAAACATGAAAAAAGTAATTTTATCAGTGGTATTTTTTATATTATTATTGTTTACAGGATGTGAAGAAGTCGTTCATGTTGATTTAGAAACTGCCAAACCCAAATTAGTAGTAGAAGCGGCCATTAATTGGAGAAAAGGAACATCCGGTGCACAGCAAACAATAAAACTAACAACTACAACAGGTTATTTTGAAGATGAGATTCCAATAGTTACAGGTGCAGTGGTTTATGTTAAAAATAGTACTAGCCAGCAATTTAATTTTACAGAAGTGCCAAATACAGGCAGGTATGTGTGCAATAATTTTAAACCGGTAATTGGCGAAAATTATTCACTGACTATAATTACTAATGGAAATACCTATACGGCGAGTGAAACGCTAAAATCGATAACTCCAATAAACAATATCACGCAATATGACGCAGGCCCACTCGCCGGTATTGTTGTAAGGGCTTTTTATAATGATCCGGCAGATGTAGACAATTATTATTTATATAAATATACCTATTCAAATAAAATTACCTCTACGTATTATGCTGATAAAGACGAGTTTTATCAGGGCAACGAATTTTTTAGCGTTTCTGATGACGAAGATTTAAAAACAGGAGACGAAGTCGAAATAACGCATTATGGAATTTCAAAGCAATACTATAATTATATGAATATATTAGTAAGTCTTGCAGGCAATAATGTAGGTGGTCCTTTCCAGACTCCTCCGGCAACAGTAAAAGGCAATATTATTAACACAACCGATAAAAGTAATTATCCGCTGGGTTATTTTTCGCTAAGTGAAACTGTTTCAAGAAAATATACTGTAAAATAATTAATGATATGAATTCGAGAATCGAAACCCTAACCGGGAAAAAACTAATAGGCAAACACATTACAATGTCTTTCGTCGAAAATAAAACATTCCAGTTATGGGGCAGTTTCATGCCGGAGAGAAAAAAATCAGGAATCCTATAGACTCTAATTTATATTCACTTGAAGTTTTTCCTGAAGGATATTTTAATAATTTCAATCCTAAAAATACTTTTGAAAAATGGGCAGCTGTTGAAGTGTCTGATTTAAATGAAATTCCGGCAGGTATGGAAAGCTTGTTGGTTCCTGATGGATTGTATGCGGTTTTTATTCACAAAGGGCCATCGACAGAAGCAGAGAAATCCTATCGTTTTATTTTTACAGAATGGCTTCCGGATTCGAAATACTTTGTTGACGACCGCCCACATTTTGCTGTAATGACTGAAAATTACAAAAAAGATGATGTGGATTCAGAAGAAGAAATCTGGATTCCTGTAAAAAATAAAGTTTAATATCATGCTGATAGAAATTTTACGATCGCTTTTTAACCGCGATCTCAACAAATTAAAAGACGAAATTGAAGCATATCAAACCGAGAGCCAGCTTTGGGTTATTGATAAAAACATTACTAATTCTGCAGGAAATCTTTGTCTGCATTTAATTGGAAATCTTAATACTTACATAGGTGCTGTCCTCGGAAACACAGGTTATGTTCGTAATCGCCCTTTAGAATTTTCGTCAAAAGATGTTCGAAAAGATGAATTAATAACTAGAATTGAAGAAACAATTTTGATGGTAAACCACACTCTGGATATTTTAAAGGAGACAGATTTAGAAGCTATATATCCGCAAATTGTTTTCGAAAAAGAAATGAAATCGGGCTTTTTTCTTGTGCATCTTTCTACGCATTTGGCATATCATTTAGGACAAATCAATTACCATCGACGGTTGTTTAGCTAAAATTAATTGATGAATAATAATTAGCAAATAAAAAAAAATAATATTAATATTAACAAATATTTTGACACAAAAATAACTTTATGAAAAAACACTACTTATTTCTATTATTTTCTTTTATTTCAGTACTTAGTAATGCCCAGATATCCTCAGATATTGACCCCGATTTCGAATGCAAGGACTATATTCCCGTTTTCAATTTATTAAATAGCGAGTTTGGCTTGCAAAGTGATGGAAAGGTTGTAATAGTTGGAGATAAATATACATACAAGTTATATAATAATAAACAGGAAACCATTGGCAAAAACATTATAAGATTGAACAAAGATTTAAGTATTGATGATTCTTTTAAAACTGGTTCTGGATTTGATTCTACTGTGAATAATATTGTAATCCAACCTGATGGGAAAATAATCGTAGTTGGCCTTTTTAAATCTTACAATGGTACTAACGTAAATAAGATAGTTCGATTGAATCAGGATGGGACAATTGACAATACATTTAACTTTACCGATAGAGGACTTAATGTTTTTACCATTACACAAATAGACTTGGTAAGACTACAGCCAAATGGCAAGATATTAATTGCAGGTAAATTTGAGGGAAGCGTTCATGGAAATTTTTATGGACGAAACGCATTGCGTTTAAATTCGGATGGTTCTGTTGACAAAACATTTCAGTCTAGTTATCCTTACGAAATATTTAAAATTGAATTACAACCTGATGGAAAGATCTTAAGAGTATATAAAAATACTTATAATAATGAAAACAGTTATAAAATTGATCGCTTAAATTCTGATGGGACAGCAGATCAAAGCTTTACTGCTATAGAAGGTTTTGGAAGGATATGTTCTTCTAATACTGTTGGTTATACTGGTATGAATAATTGTAAATTAGTATTACAGTCTGACGGGAAAATATTATTTGGAGCTTGTTTTACTTCGTTTAAGTCTTTAGATACAAGAGGTTTTATGAGATTTAATAGCGATGGAACAAAAGATACTTCATTTGAATATGTTGTACCAGGATTTCCAATGGCAACTGTCAAAGATTTTATTCTTCTTCCTAATAATAAAATATTAACACATAACTTAACGCTTATCAATTCAGATGGTACAATTGATAATACAGCTTCAATAAAACTAGATGTTAATTCGGTATCAAATAAAATTTTCCTCTACCCTAATAATGAATTACTTGTTTCTTCACTAAATACCATAAACTTTCCGGGCGGACTTTCAACTTTTAATAAATTTATTAAAATAGATTTAACTACTTCTGAAGTTAATACACAACAACTAAATACTTTCTATGCCGGAAATGATATTTTAGAAAAGCCAAACGGTGATATTGTTGTTTTGGGATATAGTAATAATACATTCAATACAAAATATCATGACGGAATAAAATTGTTAAATAAAAAAGGAAATTTAATTTTTAACAATAACCTGAAAAGCAACTTATTTTC
Source organism: Flavobacterium gyeonganense (assembly GCF_029625295.1). Lineage (NCBI taxonomy): Bacteria > Pseudomonadati > Bacteroidota > Flavobacteriia > Flavobacteriales > Flavobacteriaceae > Flavobacterium > Flavobacterium gyeonganense. The sequence continues at coordinate 3,435,813 of NZ_CP121112.1, forward strand.
AACTACACAAAATGAACAAAATTATTTTAAAAAAGGAATTGTTCAGCCTGATGGTAAAATTATTGTTTTTAAAATCGGTACAGGTAATGACTCAGGTTTAATAAGGTATAATGATGACTTCACGATTGATAATTCTTTTGTTAAAACAGTTGTTGGAGATGTAAGGACATTATTACTACAGCCTGATGGAAAAATTTTAGTTATTTCTAATTCACAGCAAAAAATTATAAGATTAAATCCTGACGGTTCCAAAGACAATACCTTTGCTGATACATCAGGAATTGATAATGTTTGTTACACCGGAGCACTTCAGCCTGATGGTAAAATAATTTTAGGAGGAAATTTTAGTTTCTATAATCAAACAAAAACAAATCGTCTTGCCAGATTCAACGTTGACGGAACATTTGATACTACATTTCATGCTGATGAGGCTTTGCTAGGAGGCTTTGTATATTCTTTGGGTGTGCAATCTGATGGGAAAATTATAGTTGGAGGTAGTTTTGAATTAAATCAGGAAGGCAAACAATCTGTATTAAAACGTTTAAATACTGATGGTTCAATTGATAATTCATTTATTAACTATTTTGCTTCTAGTTTACCTATGTACACTAAAGGATTAGTGATTCAGCCAGATAATAAAATTATATTGTTTACTACTCTAAACAGAGGGGTTAATGAATATGCCAAAAATGACTTTCAAAGGCTAGAAAGCAATGGGAAAATAGATAATACATTTGATTCGGGAGAGGCTTTTAATGCAAATATCAATGCTATTAAATTCCAAAAAGACGGAAGCCTTTTAGTTACAGGAAATTTCACTAAATATAAAAGCACCTGGTCTAATGGTTCTGTTCGCTTACTAGCTTATAAAGGCACATTAAACACACCGGATTTTTCATATGGCACTAATAATGATAATTTTATCTTACACCCTAATCCGGTTAAAGATGTTTTAAACATTACATCAAATGAAAATGAATCTATAACATCGATACAGGTTTACAACTTTCTTGGGCAATCATTATTAGATTTAAAAAACAAAAAAACATTTTCAACGATTGATGTTTCAAGTTTAGATAATGGTGTTTACTTTGTTCGCATAAACTCAACGAAAGGAACGACAACACACAAATTTTTAAAAAATTAAATAAACAATATCTTTTTAAAAAGCCTTCAAAAAGTTAGACACTATTTGAGGGCTTTTTTTGTGATAGTCTTATGTTCAAAAACAGATTCTTTAAATCACAACATATACTCTGCAAAATATCTTTCGTACATTTGCACATATAAAAATCTCATGTCATCACATCATATAGTACGCGACGATCAGGAGCCGGCATTAATTATTGCAAACGGAGCCTCTTGCAGCTCTGAGTTATTAGGGCAGCTGCTTGAATGGTCGCCACTTGTTATTGTACTCGATTCTGCCATTGAACGTGTTGTAGATTTAGGTATAAAAGTAGATGTGCTTTTGGGAGATTTCGATCGTGGTTTTGATCCTGAAATCTATAAAACTTCACAATTTCCAATAGAAATTGTTCATACACCTGACCAAAACAAGACCGATTTAGAGAAAGCTTTTGATTACCTGATCGATAGAAAAATCCCAGCAGTAAATGTGGTCTGGGCCACCGGAAAACGTGCAGACCACACCATTACAAATCTTACCAATATCGTCCGCTACCGCGATTTACTTAAAATTGTTATTCTCGACGATCATTCCAAAATATTTCTACTGCCCAATAAATTCGAAAAATGGTACACTGAACAAACACCAATTTCCCTTATCCCGATTGGAGTTGTAAATGGTATTTTTTCGAACAATCTAAAATATGAATTACAGGAGGATACACTCACAATGGGTTACAGAACAGGCAGCAGCAATTCAGTTGCAAAAGACGGGATTGTTACGATTACCCACAAAAACGGTGATTTATTACTGATGGAATGTATGGATTAGGTATTGAATTTTGAAATTGACATTGTCGTTTGAATTTGACAAACCTATTTACTTTGTATCTTTGTCGCTCAGAACTATTGAATAAATAAAATGCGAATTGATATTATTACGATTTTGCCGGAATTATTAAAAAGCCCTTTTGAGGCTTCGATTATGAAACGTGCCATTGATAAAGGTCTGGTCGAAGTTCATTTTCATAATTTACGCGATTATACTACCAATAAACAAAAAAGTGTTGATGATTATCCTTTTGGAGGAGGAGCAGGAATGGTAATGACCGTTCAGCCTATTGATGACTGCATTACACACTTGAAAAGCCAGCGCGAATACGACGAAATCATTTATATGTCTCCGGATGGAGAAACACTGAATCAGAAAATGGCTAATACCATGTCGATGTATGAGAATATTATTATTTTATGCGGACATTATAAAGGTGTAGACCAGCGTGTTCGCGATCATTTTATTACCAAAGAGATTTCAATTGGTGATTATGTTTTATCTGGGGGTGAATTAGGTGCTTTAGTGTTATCAGATGCATTAATCAGATTGATACCTGGGGTTTTAAGTGACGAAACTTCGGCATTGACTGATAGTTTTCAGGATAATCTGCTTTCTGGTCCTATATACACAAGGCCTGCAGATTATAAAGGCTGGAAAGTGCCGGAAGTTTTAACCAGCGGTCATGCTGCCAAAATTGATAAATGGCGCGAAGACATGGCATATGAACATACAAAAAACAGACGTCCGGATTTGCTGGAATAAATTCGGAATTTTTAAAATTCCAAATCCCAATTAATCAGTTAGTTGAAAAATGGAATTTGGAGTTTGTTTTGTTTGGAATTTTATTTTTTTTATCTACATTTGCACCCGAATTAGACCAACCTCTGGCGAAATCCGTGTATGTTGCTTTATTATAAAAACCATAATTTAAATTATCATGGCAGATTTATTAAAATTCGTTCAAAACGAATTCGTTGCTAAAAAAGATTTCCCTGACTTCGGAGCTGGAGATACTATCACAGTTTTCTACGAAATTAAAGAGGGTGAAAAAACAAGAACTCAGTTTTTTAAAGGAGTTGTTATTCAAAGAAGAGGTTCTGGTAACACAGAAACTTTTACTATTCGTAAAATGTCTGGATCAGTTGGTGTTGAGCGTATCTTCCCTGTAAACCTGCCAGCTTTACAAAAAATTGAAATCAACAAGAAAGGTGCTGTACGTAGAGCAAGAATTTTCTACTTCAGAGATCTTACTGGTAAAAAAGCTAAGATTAAAGATAAAAGAAGATAATCATTTATCTCTTTGTTATAAAAAACTCGTTTCAGGCAATCTGAAACGAGTTTTTTTTTAGGGCTATTTTTTGAAATACCAAAAACATAATTTTTTATTGTAAAAATCATTGATTTAATAATTTAAAGTCTGCGAAATAGTAATCTGTTAATTTCAGGATTTCTGCTCAAAACTACACCGTTTTCGCAGTGTTTTTACTATATTTGCTCCGCTCATTTTGAGCCAACTATACTTTGAAATTGCTGATTTCGGCAATACCAATCATAAAAAAAAAAATGACACAGAATTCAAAAATTTTTTACACCTTAACTGATGAGGCGCCATTATTAGCGACTTATTCTTTATTGCCTATTGTTCAGGCTTTTACTTCTACAGCCGGTATAGCAATTGAAACCAGGGACATTTCTTTGGCAGGAAGAATTTTATCTAATTTTCCTGAATCATTGACCGATGCTCAAAAAACAGGAGATGCATTGGCAGAATTGGGTCAGTTAGCAACTCAACCAGAAGCTAACATTATCAAATTGCCAAACATTTCAGCATCTGTACCACAATTAAAAGCTGCTATTGCTGAATTACAATCTCACGGATACAACGTACCAAATTATCCTGAAGATCCTCAAAATGATACTGAAAAAGAAATTAAAGCTAAATATGCAAAAGTATTAGGTTCTGCTGTTAACCCGGTTTTACGTGAAGGAAACTCTGACCGTAGAGCGCCAAGAGCGGTTAAAAACTTTGCAAAAGCAAACCCACACTCTATGGGTGCCTGGTCTGCTGACTCAAAAACTAAGGTTGCTTCTATGTCAGGCGGTGATTTCTACGGAAGTGAAAAATCTGTTACTGTTACTGAAGCTAATGATGTAAAAATTGAATTCGTAGCTAAAGACGGTACCGCTACTGTCCTTAAAGCAAGTACTCCACTAAAAGCGGGCGAAATTATCGACAGTTCTGTTTTAAGTGTAAGTAAATTAAAAGCTTTTGCTGCTGAAGCTATTGCTGAAGCTAAAAAAGAAGGTGTTTTGCTTTCTGTACACTTAAAAGCTACAATGATGAAAGTTTCAGATCCAATTATCTTTGGCGCTATCGTTGAAGTTTATTTTGCTGATCTTTTTAAAAAATACGCTTCTTTATTTGCTGAATTAAACGTTGACACAAGAAACGGTTTAGGTGACATCTACGCTAAAATTGCAGGAAGACCTGAACAGGCTGAGGTTGAGGCTGCAATTAATCAGGCAATTGAAAACGGACCAGCTTTGGCAATGGTTAATTCTGATAAAGGAATTACAAACTTACACGTTCCGTCAGACGTAATTGTTGATGCTTCTATGCCAGCAATGATCCGTACTTCTGGACAAATGTGGAATAAAGAAGGAAAATCACAAGATACAATCGCTGTTATTCCGGATCGTTGTTATGCAGGAGTTTATACAGCTACAATTGATTTCTGTAAAAAACACGGGGCTTTTGATCCAAAAACAATGGGAAGTGTTCCTAACGTAGGTTTAATGGCTCAAAAAGCGGAAGAATATGGTTCTCACGACAAAACTTTTCAAATTGCTGCAGATGGAGTTGTTCGTGTTGTTGATAAAAATGGAAATGTTTTAATGGAACAAAACGTTGAAACAAACGATATTTTTAGAATGTGTCAGGCGAAAGATGCGCCGATTCAGGACTGGGTTAAACTAGCGGTAAACAGAGCTCGTTTATCTGATACTCCTGCTGTTTTCTGGTTAGACGAAAACAGAGCACACGACAGAGAATTGATCATAAAAGTTCAAAAATACCTTAAAGATTACGATACTACAAATTTAGATATCCGTATTTTAAACCCTGTTGCTGCTACTGAATTTACTTTAGAAAGAATCATCAAAGGTTTAGATACAATTTCTGTAACAGGAAATGTTCTTCGTGATTACTTAACAGATTTATTCCCAATTTTAGAATTAGGAACTTCTGCAAAAATGTTATCTATTGTTCCTTTAATGAACGGCGGTGGATTGTTCGAAACTGGTGCCGGAGGTTCTGCTCCAAAACACGTTGAGCAATTTACAGAAGAAGGATACTTACGTTGGGATTCATTAGGGGAATTTTTAGCGCTTGGTGCTTCATTAGAGCATTTAGGACAAACTTTAAACAATTCTAAAGCTATCGTTTTATCTGAAACTTTAGATCAGGCTAATGATAAATTCCTGGCAAATGATAAGTCTCCTGCTCGTAAAGTAGGTCAGATTGACAACCGTGGTTCTCACTTTTACCTTGCTTTCTACTGGGCTCAGGCATTAGCGGCTCAAGATAAAGATGCTGAATTAAAAGCAATCTTTACTCCAATTGCGGCTGAATTTGAAGCTAATGAAACTAAAATTGATGCTGAATTAATTGGTGCTCAAGGCAAGGCTCAGAATATTGGGGGGTATTATCAGCCAACACCTGAATTAGTTAGTAAAGCGATGCGCCCTAGCGAAACTTTCAATGCTATTATTGCTAAAATTGCATAATTAAAGCAATCTTATTTATATATTAGAAAAAGACAATCAGAAATGGTTGTCTTTTTTTTGTCTTAATTAAAAACAAAAATGAATTAGCTACAGCTAATGATTTCTAGTTAAGGTTCTTTTCATTTAGTAAATTATTCAAAAGCAAAACTGAAATATCTCCTATCGAATTTAGGCAATCGTTTAATTAAATTACAGATTACCTATCCGTAATTTGCATACAATATTCATTATTTTACATACATGAGATTCCTGATTTCTCTTCAACTTTGTACTATTAAAATCAATATTATGAATAAGAATTTGAATCAGGTAAAATTAGGAAGTCAGGGTTTAATCATCCCGAATGTAGGTTTAGGTTGCATGGGAATGACAGGTTTTGGAGATGCAGATATGTATGGTAAAACCGATGAGAAAGAAGCCATCGCAACTATTCATCGCTCTTTGGAATTGGGTGGAAATTTCCTCGATACGGCCGATTTGTATGGTCCTTTTAAAAATGAGCAACTCATTGCAAAAGCCATCGAAGGAAATCGTGACCAATATACTATCGCTACAAAATTCGGTTGGGAAATTGATGATAAGGAGCAGGTAACGTGGAAAATAAATGGAAAGAAAGATTATGTAAAAAAATCAGTAGAACGTTCCCTTAAAAATCTAAAAACGGATTACATTGATCTTTATTTTATGCATCGTCTCGATAAAAACACACCTATTGAAGAAACTGTTGAAGCGATGTCCGACCTGGTAAAAGAGGGGAAAATTCGTTACATCGGATTATCCGAAGTCTCGTCGGAAACAGTAAAAAGAGCTCACGCTGTTCATCCTATAACAGCTGTTCAGAGTGAATATTCTTTGTTTGAAAGAACGGTTGAGGAAAAAGGTGTTATCAAAACTTTGAATGAGCTGGGAATTGGTTTTGTCGCTTATTCACCTTTAGGAAGAGGGTTTTTGTCCGGGCAAATCCGCACAATCGATGATTTGCCCGAAAATGATTTTCGAAGAGGAATTCCGCGTTTCCAGGAAAAGTACTTCTATAAAAACATTGAACTCGTAGAAGCGGTAGAAAAATTAGCTAGAGAAAAAAACATCACCTCTTCTCAATTAGCTTTGGCGTGGATTATCAGCAAAGGAATAGTGCCAATTCCAGGAACGAAACGCAGAAAATATGTTGAACAAAATATAGAAGCAAGTAAAATCGTATTGAGCGAATCTGGATTACAAAAACTGGAAAACATCGTACCTTTAGGAACTGATACCGGTGCGCCTTATGATGAATTCAGTATGGGACTTTTAGATTATTAATTTTAAATTTACAGTGATGAATACAATTGCCTCCATTTCACAATTTCATCGATTACTGTCGCTTCCTGAGCCGAAACATCCTTTGGTGAGTGTTATTAATTTGTCTGAAAGTATTTTTCTTGAAGATGAGATTTGGAAAGGCTTTGTAAACAGGTTTTACTGTGTAGCACTGAAAAGAAACGCAAAAGTAAAAATAAGGTACGGACAAAAGCATTATGACTACGATAAAGGTGTTTTGAGTTTTACAGCACCAAATCAGGTTCAGTATCTTGACCTGCAAAATATGCAATGTGATTCCGCTGGCTATTTATTGATTTTTCATGAAGAATTTTTACTGAAACACTCTTTGGTAAATACTATTTCTTCATACGGATTTTTCTCATATGCCGTGAATGAAGCTTTGCATTTATCCGAAGATGAAGAAAATAATCTCCTTGAAATACTTCAAAAAATAGATAAAGAATGTCAGCATATCGACCAGCATACTCAGGAAATTATTTTGTCTCAGATTGAATTGTTGTTAAACTATTCCAAACGTTTTTACGAAAGACAATTCATTACCCGAAAAAGTGGAAGTCATCAGCTTCTGACCAAATTTGAAACGTATCTGAATGATTATTTTGAAAATTCATCATCTGTAAAAGGACTTTTAACCGTTCACCAAATTGCTGAAGCGATGAATATCTCTCCTAATTATCTGAGTGACCTTTTGAGAATCCAAACCGGACAAAACACACAGCAACATATACATGAAAAGCTCATCAGCAAAGCGAAAGAGAAACTTTCGATAACTGAACTTTCGATAAGCGAAATTGCTTATCAACTTGGATTTGAACATTCGCAATCATTCAGTACTTTATTCAAGAAGAAAACAAAATTGTCTCCGTTAGAATTTAGACAGTCGTTTAATTAAACATTTATCTCTTTTCATTTTTAAAATAATCCATTTTAAATGGATTATTTTTTATAAATAAGCGAACATTCATTTATATTTAATATATTTGTTTTAAATAAAATTATAATAATGCGGACAAGAGATGTTAATAAGGAAGAAATAGTCAAACAGAAGGCTATTGAGATGCTTGTCAAATATGGTGTTGAAGGTTTTGGAATGAATAGACTGGCAAAAGAAAGCGGTGTTTCTGTAGCAACACTTTATATTTACTATTCTGACAAAGAAGATTTGATCAAAAAAATAGGGTCGGAAATTGGGCAGACTTTTTTCTGTGAAATGGTAAAAGATTTTTCCCCTACTATGTCTTTTAGGGAAGGTTTAAGAAAGCAGTGGGAAAACAGGGCAAGATTTGCATTAAAAAATCCGTTGAAAGTTGCTTGTTGGGAAGCCTTAAGCCATTCCAGTTATAGGGATGATATTTTAGAAGAAAGCCTTGCAAATTTTAAAAAAACGATGTGGAGTTTTATTGAAAATGCTTTAGAAAAAAAGAACTTTTGCCGATTTCCATTGAGGTGTTCTGGAGTGTTGCTTACGGACCTTTATATGCCTTACTTCGATTTGAAAATGAAGGTAAAAGTTTTGGAGATACGCCTTTTAAACTCACTCAGGAAAAAATGGATGAGGCATTTGAATTAGTATTAAAAGCACTGACACCATAAATTAAATACTATGGAAGATATTCTAAACAACATATTGGTATTCGCAACCAATATAAAAACAGAAAACGACAGGCAAAAAATAAGTTTTGCGTTAGATGAAAATTCAGAGATTCAGGAGTGGAATATTGATCTGGAAGATATTGATTGTGTTTTGCGTGTTGTGAGCGAAACATTATCAGAGCGGCAAATTGTCAATATTCTAAACAACCACAATTTCAATTGCATACCATTAGAATAAATTAGAAATGAAGGAAGAAAATCAGGTAATACCTTTTACGGCTTATCAGAAATTTGCAGTTTTTATACTGGCAATTACTCAGTTTACAGTAATTCTGGATTTCATGGTAATGTCGCCATTAGGAGATATACTTATGAAATCTCTTGATTTAAAAACGACACGTTTCGGTTTAGTGGTTTCAGCATACGCTTTCAGTGCAGGAATTTCGGGGCTTTTAACGGCAGGTTTTGCAGATAAATTCGATCGAAAAAAATTATTATTATTCTTTTATCTTGGCTTTATTGGCGGGACAATTTTATGCGGTTTAGTTAATTCTTATCCTTTATTAGTAGCAGCCAGAATTGTTACAGGTTTGTTTGGAGGTGTAATAGGCTCAATTTCTATGGCTATCGTAGCAGATTTATTTGCTTTACAGCAGCGTGGTCGTGTCATGGGATTTCTTCAAATGGGATTTGGAGCAAGTCAGATTCTGGGCATACCTATAGGATTGTATCTTGCCAATGCATGGGGCTGGCACGCTCCTTTTTTATGGGTAGCCGGAATGGCAGTAATAATAGCAGTATTGATTGCTGTTAAGTTAAAACCAATTGATGAGCATCTTAATCTTAAGCAGGATAAATCTGCTTTTATGCATTTAATACACACAATCCGTAGTAAAGAATATAGAATTGGATTTGCAGCTACAGCCCTGCTTTCGATAGGTGGGTTTATGATGATGCCTTTTGGAAGTGCTTTTGCCATAAACAATTTAAAAATCACTCAGGACGAATTGCCTATTGTATTTATGGTTGCAGGTTTGTCTACTTTGGTTATAATGCCGATAATAGGAAAATTGAGTGATAAAATAGATAAATTCAGGATATTTGTTTACGCTTCTGTTTGGACAATCGTAATTGTTGGGTTATATACCAATCTTGGTGAAACCCCACTTTGGCTGGTTATAATTTTTAATGTACTTATGATGATGGGCGTAATGAGCCGTATGGTCCCATCGACAGCTTTAGTTACTTCTATTCCAGGCATGCAGGACAGAGGTGCTTTTATGAGTATCAACTCCTCTTTGCAGCAAATTGCGGGGGGAATAGCTGCCGCTTTTGCCGGAACTATTGTAGTGCAAAGGGATAAGTTTAGTCTGCTTGAACATTATGATACTTTAGGATACATAATTATTGCAATCTCATTTGTCACGATATTTCTTTTGTACCGTGTTAGTAAGCTTGTAAAAAAGAATGCTAAAGAAAGTATACAAAATATTCCGGTAATTCAGGAAATGTAGATTCAAAAATGATTATATGCAAGACAGCTTTTTAAAGCTGTCTTTTTTTATCCCAACCACCCATCACGATCGAGACTTCGATACTGAATTGCTTCAGCAATATGCGATGAAGCTATTTGAGGAGCAGCATCTAAATCGGCAATGGTTCTTGCAACTTTCAAAATGCGGTCGTAAGCCCTTGCTGAAAGATTCAGCCGCTCCATGGCGGTTTTCAATAATTCTTTTGATTGCTCGTCAAGGACGCAATACTCCCTAATTAATTTACTGCTCATTTGTGCATTATAATGAATATTTGCCAATTCTTCAAAGCGGACAGACTGTACTTCACGTGCAGAAGTCACTCTTTGTCTAATGGAAGCACTGCTCTCTGCTTTATTATCATCTGATAATTTCTCGAAAGGTACTGGTGTTACTTCTATATGAATATCGATCCGGTCTAATAAAGGTCCGGAAATTTTACTCATGTAACGCTGCATTTCATGTGGGGAAGAAGTATTGGGTATTGATGGATCGTTAAAAAAACCACTTGGACTTGGATTCATACTTGCCACGAGCATAAAAGAAGAGGGATAGGTTACTGTAAATTTTGCTCTTGAAATCGTAACTTCCCTGTCTTCTAAAGGCTGACGCATTACCTCCAATACATCTCTTTTAAATTCCGGCAATTCATCCAGAAATAAGACTCCGTTATGCGCCATTGAGATTTCTCCCGGCTGAGGATAACTTCCCCCGCCAACCAGTGCTACATTCGAAATAGTATGATGCGGACTGCGAAATGGTCTTTGGTTCATTAATCCAACTTCTTTTAATTTACCAGCAACGCTATGAATTTTTGTCGTTTCTAACGCTTCCCTCAAAGTCATTGGAGGTAAAATACTTGGCAGACGTTTCGCCAACATCGTTTTTCCTGCTCCCGGAGGTCCAATCAGAATGATATTATGTCCTCCGGCAGCTGCAATTTCCATACAGCGTTTAATACTTTCCTGGCCTCTAACATCTGAAAAATCAAACTCAGGAAAATCTAAGGTTTTGTAGAATTCTGCGCGGGTATCAATAATTGTAGGTTCTAAAGTTCCTTTTCCTTCAAAGAAATCAATAACTTCCTGAACATTTTCTACTCCGTAAACATCAAGCCCTGCGACAATAGCAGCTTCTTTTACATTTTGCTTTGGAAGAAAAAAACCTTTATAACCTTCTTCTTTTGCTTTAATGGCTATAGACAATGCGCCATTTATAGATTGTAAACTTCCATCCAGTGAAAGCTCGCCCATGATGATATAGCGATCAATTTCTGCAGCCTTTATCTGGTCTGAAGCTACTAAAATTCCAATAGCTAAAGTTAAATCATAAGCAGAACCTTCTTTGCGCAAATCGGCAGGTGCCATATTTATGGTAATCTTTTTGCCTGGCATAGTATAGCCATTATTTTTAAGAGCTGCAGCTATGCGATAACTGCTTTCTTTTATTGCATTGTCAGGCAAGCCTACCAAATGATAACCAATTCCTTTGTCCATATTGACTTCTACCGTTATAGTAGTAGCTTCAACTCCAAAAACTGCGCTTCCAAAAACTTTAATGAGCATACTTGTTTATTTTTTGTAAATATTTTTTTATTTTTAAGCAAAATAAGTAAATATTTTAATAAACAAAGTATTACAATATGTGTTTTTTTCTTTAAATTTAATAAAATTCTAAACCAATCTGATTTTTTACTTCTTCGACAATTTTGCTTAGATCCAAACAATTTTGATGCGACCAGAGCTTACTTTCAATTTGATTATTCTTAATACAGGTATGGCATTCTATAGCTTCATGCGCAAAACCTTTTCCGATATTAAGTACACTAAATTTTTCTTCCTGCTCGTCTTTAATAATAGAATACCCTTCTGTCATGAACCATGGTGAATTAATGTCAATTCTTCCCTGAGTGCCGCTTATTGTGGCTTTCATGTCAGAAGCAGAAACCAAACCTGCGTGTAAAACAGACTGAGCCGACTCATATTGTAAAATCATAGTAGTCTGCAAATCGACTCCTGTTGTATGAAAAATTGATTTTGCTATAATTTCTTCCGGAATTCCGAGTATGATATAAGACAGAAATAGGGGATACACGCCGATGTCATAAAGTGCACCGCCACCTAATTTTTTGTCTGTCAGCCTAGTTCCTAATTCTTTATTATAATAAGCAAAATCAGCTTTAAGGTATTTAACTGATCCTATTTCGCCATTTTTTACTTTTGACAAAAGTTCCTGAATGGATGGAATAAATCGCGTCCAAAAAGCTTCCATGAAAAATTTATTGTACTTTTTTGAGGCATCAGTCATTTGTACCGCATCTTGGTAGGATAAAGACAAAGGCTTTTCGCATAATACATGTTTGCCGTTTTCCATTGCGCGGATTGATAATTCGGCATGTGAATCGTGAGGTGTTGCTATATAAACAATATCAACGTTGTCGTCTAAAAACAGGTCATTATATGATCCATAAAATGTATCGCAATCATGCTTTTTGGCAAATTCGCCGGCCTTACCGATGTCTCTTGAAGCTACGGCAACTAGTTCAGCTTCATTTATTAATTGTAAATCAGCAGCAAATTGGCCTGCAATGTTTCCTAGTCCAATTATTCCCCATTTTATTTTATTCATTTTTATCTATCTAAACAGGCCATATTACTAGAACCTAAGAGTTATTGGATTAAAGATAAGATTTATATTAAGTAGGAAAAATAAAAGTTGTAGGATTATATATATTTTATATTTTTATAACAAATATATACTTGTAAATGAAAAAAATATTCTTACTGCTCTTTCTGGTTTTTTTTGTAACAAAAACATGGGCTCAGGAATACTTTCCTGTTAATGAAAGTATTCAAAACAAAAACAACAATTATACAGTTTTTACGAATGCCGTGATATATATCACACCTAACCAGAAAATCGAAAATGGAACCTTAATTGTTCAAAATGGCAAAGTAGTCAATGTTGGAAATAATATAAAGATTCCAAAAAATGCGATTGTGATTAGTCTTGAAGGCAAAATAATTTACCCTTCGTTTATTGATATTTATACCAGTTTTGGAATTGAAAAACCAAAGCGAAATTTAACTCCTGGCAGAGAAGATAATATTTATGATACCAAAAAAACAGGGTACTACTGGAATGAAAGTATATTGTCTCATCTAAATGGATATGAGACATTCAAATATGATCAGCCAAAAGCCGAGGAATTTTTAAAAGCAGGATTTGGTGTTGTAGGGACGCATATTCATGACGGGGTTGCACAGGGAACAGGGCTTTTAGTTGCTTTGAATAATACTGATGGTAAGAGTCAAATTATTTCGAACAAAATAACCAATCATTTTTCGTTTAGCAGAAGTGCTTTAACAAATCAGGCTTATCCTAGTTCTTTAATGGGATCGATGGCGCTTCTTCGCCAGATGTATTTTGATTTGGATTGGTACAAAAAAGGAAATTCAGATACGAAAGATTTATCATTGGAAGCTCTGGCTGCAAATGAAAAACTGATACAGATTTTTAATTCAGAGGACAAATTAAATAGTTTAAGAGCTTCTAAAATTGCAAAGGAATTTAGTTTAAACTATATTTTAAAGGGAAGCGGGAATGAATTTGAAAGAATTGAAGAGATTAAAAACACCAATTCAAGATTCATTATTCCAATTTATTTTCCTGAAGCTTATGATGTTTCAAATCCATATTTATCCAATCAGATAGAACTTGCCGATATGCGTTTCTGGAATCAGGCACCTGCCAATCCGAAAGTACTTTCAGATAACGGAATCATTTTCGCTCTTACAACAGATAAATTGAAAAAAATGGAAGATTTTAGAATTAACCTTCTAAAATCAATCAAATATGGTTTTGATAGAACAAAAGCGCTGGAAGCACTAACTACAATTCCGGCAGCAATTTTAGGAAAGAGTAACGAAATTGGAAGTTTGAAAACAGGAAGTTTTGCCAATTTTGTAATTACTTCTGGCGAAATATTTGATGAAAAAACAATTTTATACGAGAATTGGGTTCAGGGAAACAAATATGTTATAAATGATATCAATGCAAAAGATATTCGTGGCAATTATAACCTTACTATTGGAAATGAAACTTTAAAGTGGAAAATTGACGGAACCGTCGAAGCGCCAAAATCTGAAATAACGACAGCGGATAATAAAAAACTAAAGAACACTTTTTCTGTTTCAAAAAACTGGATTTCACTTTTGATTAAATCCAATGATACTATAAAATCTAATTTTACCCGTTTAACAGGATTAGTAGAAAATACTAATACTCTTTCAGGAAAAGGTGAATTGTACAATGGTACTCAGGTAAACTGGACAGCTGTAAAAACTTCTCCGTTTGTAGCAGTAAAAGATACTGTGAAACCTGAAAAGCCAAACCCAATTATGCCAACGACTTTTCCGAATATTGCTTTTGGGAATTCCCAAAAGTTAATCCCACAAACTTTACTTTTTAAAAATGCAACAGTCTGGACAAATGAAAAAGACGGAATTTTAACCCAAACCGATGTGTTGATAAAAAACGGAAAAATTGTTTCCATAGGTAAAAATCTTTCAGATGCTTCAGCAACAATTATTGATGCAAAAGGCAAACACCTTACCAGCGGGATTATTGATGAACATTCACATATCGCCATTTCAAAAGGAGTTAACGAAAGTGGTCATAATTCGACTGCGGAAGTTACTATAGAGGACGTCGTAAATTCTGAGGACATTAATATTTACAGGGATTTAGCGGGAGGTGTTACTATTTCGCAATTATTACATGGTTCTGCCAATCCAATCGGAGGGCGCTCTGCTATTGTAAAATGGAAATGGGGATTATCACCAGATGAAATGCTGTATAAAAATCAGCCTAAATTCATCAAATTTGCTTTAGGTGAAAATGTAAAACAGTCCAATTGGGGAATCGTTAATCCAACCCGTTATCCTCAGACCAGAATGGGAGTTGAACAGGTTTTTACAGACTATTTTCAACGTGCCAAAGAATATGACGAAAGCTGGAAAAAATTCAATGCTAATCCTAAAAAAGAAAAAGTACCAAGAGTAGACCTTGAACTACAGACACTGGCCGAAATTCTGAACAAAAAACGCTTCATTACCTGTCATTCTTATGTAGAATCGGAGATATTGATGCTGATGAATGTTGCAGATAAATTCAATTTTAATGTAAACACTTTTACACACATTCTGGAAGGATATAAAGTTGCTGACAAGATGAAAGAGCATGGCGTTGGAGCCTCAACCTTTTCAGACTGGTGGGCTTATAAATTTGAAGTAAATGATGCTATCCCTTTCAACGGGCCTATTATGCATAACGAAGGTTTGGTTGTAGCTTACAATTCAGATGATGCAGAAATGTCCCGAAGATTAAATCAGGAAGCAGCAAAAGCTGTGAAATACGGCAACATTTCAGAAGAAGAAGCATGGAAATTTGTAACCTTGAATCCAGCCAAATTATTACATATTGATGACAAAGTTGGAAGTATTAAAATTGGTAAAGATGCAGATGTAGTGCTTTGGAGCGACAATCCTTTATCTGTTTATGCCAAAGCGGAAAAAACGATTATAGATGGTGTTGTTTATTTTGACATAGAAAAAGAACTTGAAAAACAGGAAGCCATTACAAAGGAAAGAAATCTGTTAATCGGTCAGATGCTTCAGGAAAAAAACAAGGGAATGAGCACGCAGGAACCAACAAAAAAAGAGAAAAAAGAATATCACTGCGACACCTTAGAACAATACTAAGGGGCTAAAGATTTTTACATAAATATGACAATTATGATAACTAAAAACATATATATATTGTTGTTGGTTTTTGGGATGACAATACAAACCAAATCTCAGCAGATTCCGGCGCCAAAGCAGACGAAATCAATTCTGATCCTAAATGCGACGGCACATCTTGGAAACGGAAAAATAATTGAAAAAAGTGCTATAGGTTTTAAAGATGGTAAGCTCGTATTAGTAGCTGATGCCACAACTATAAGACTTGCTGATAATGCTTATGACAGCACTATTGATGCTGCAGGAAAGCATGTCTATCCTGGCTTTATTGCGCCTAACTCTACTTTAGGACTTGTTGAAATTGATGCGGTAAAATCATCCGATGACCAGGAGGAAATTGGGAACATCAATCCAAACGTAAGGAGTATTGTAGCTTATAATTCAACTTCAAAAGTAACCGAAACTGTTCGTCCAAACGGAATTTTAATTGCTCAGATAGTGCCTCGTGGAGGAAGAATTTCCGGAACATCTTCAATTGTTCAGCTGGATGCCTGGACGTGGAAAGATGCCCTTGTAAAAGAAAATGACGGAATACATTTAAACTTCCCTTCAGGATTTAGAAGAACAGGAAGCTGGTTTGAACCTGGTATAATTGAGCCTAATAAGGATTATGCAACACAGATTAACGAAGTAAATAGCTTTCTAATTAATTCAAAAGCTTATTTAGGAGAAACTTCAAAACAAAGAAATGTGATTTTTGAATCAACAAAAGGACTTTTTGATGGAACACAAACCTTATTCATTCATGCTGATGAAGAAAAACAAATTACGGACGCGATTCAGTTAGCTAAGAGCAACGGAATAAAAAGAATCGTTATAGTGGGTGGTTTTGAGGCTTACAAAGCTGCTGATCTATTGCAAAAAAATAATATCGGGATACTTTTAAGACGTGTACATGATATGCCTGCAAGTGATGATCAGGATGTCAGGGCTCCTTTTAAAATGGCTAAGATTCTAACAGATAAAGGAATTTTGGTTGGACTTGAGAACAGTGGTGATAATGAACGAATGAATACCCGTAACTTGCCTTTTTTAGCAGGGACCTGTGCTGCTTATGGGCTTGATAAAGAAAAAGCTTTACAATTAATAACCTTTAATACAGCTCAGTTATTAGGTATCGATGCCTTCTGTGGCTCTTTAGAAACAGGAAAAGATGCTACATTGTTTATTTCAGAAGGTGATGCTCTTGATATGAGAACCAACCAACTTACTCATGCTTTTATTCAGGGAAGAGCAATAAGCCTTGAAACACACCAGACTCAGCTTAATAAAAAGTACAAAGAAAAGTACGGCCAGAAATAACCAAATACTATTACCAAGAAAAGGCATCATCTGAATCCAGCAGTTGATGCCTTTTTTCATTAATTATTTAATGTTTTTTAGAAAAAGCAATAAATAATGTCGTAATTAACTTAAAACAAAAATTATTCTCGTGTTTTTTCTTATAAAATACATTTAAAATGCATTTTTATCATATTCTGGATTGATGATTTGTAAATTTTAAGTCATTTTTAACCAAAATGAACAAAACTAAAGGGGGGTAAATTGAAAAATTAACAAAAATTAAGCATAATGGGGTATTTTTTATGGGGGTATTAAATGATTTTATACTTTTATCAAAAATTTTAAAACTAAATAACGATGCGAAAAATTATTTTAAGTGTGATTCTTATCACAATTTTGTTACTGTCCATTTTTTCTATTTCATTTGTTACCGAATCAAAGACATTGGGTGCTCACGTTGTTGAATTGAAAATGGACACAGGGGATACCGCATGGATGGTTGTTGCAACTGCTTTTGTATTATTAATGACGCCAGGTTTAGGTTTCTTCTACGGAGGTATGGTTGGTAAGAAAAACGTAATTAGTACCATGCTGCAAAGTTTTATGGCAATGGTAATTGTTACTATTTTATGGGTAGTTATTGCTTTTGGATTATGTTTTGGTCCATCAATAGGCGGATTCATAGGAGATCCTACTTCAAATATATTCTTTCAGGGGGTCAGTGCTAATACTGCCTGGGAGTTGGCTCCAACAATCCCTTTTATTCTTTTCGCATTATTTCAGGCTAAATTTGCTATTATTACACCTGCGTTAATAACAGGAGCTTTTGCTGAGCGTGTACGCTTCTGGGCTTACTTATTATTCATGGTTTTATTCATATTATTAATTTACGCTCCATTATGTCACATGACATGGCATCCTGATGGACTATTCTTCGGGTGGGGAGTTTTAGATTTTGCTGGAGGAACAGTGGTACACATGAGTGCTGGATGGGCTGCATTAGCAGGAGCTATGTTCTTAGGAAAACGTAAAGTTCAAAAAGTAAACCCTGCAAGAATTACTTATGTATTATTAGGTACAGGTTTATTATGGTTTGGATGGTTTGGTTTCAATGCAGGTTCTGCTGTTGGAGCTGGTAGTCTTGCTGCTCAGGCTTTAGGAACTACAACAGTTGCGGCTGCTTCTGCGGCAATGGCATGGGTATTCCTTGATAAAATATTAGGTCACAAATTATCTGCTATGGGTGCTTGTATCGGTGCTGTTGTAGGGTTGGTAGCTATTACGCCTGCTGCAGGTTTTGTCTCTATCCCTCATGCTTTAGCAATTGGTATCATCGCTGCTGTAATTAGTAATATCGTTGTTAGTAAATTCCCTAAAGGAAAAATTGATGATGCTCTTGACGTTTTCGCTTGCCACGGTGTTGGTGGAATGGTAGGAATGCTGTTAACAGGAGTATTTGCATCAAATACAGTTAATTCAGTAGTAGGAGATCATCAAGGTCTGATTTTTGGTGATGCTACTTTATTTCTAACTCAGTTAAAAGCATTAGTATTGGTTTCTATATTTGCTTTTGCAGCTTCATATGCATTATTCTTCATCGTTAACAAAATTACTCCTCTAAGAGTTACTGAAGAAAAAGAAGAATTAGGATTAGATATCTCTCAACACGGAGAGTACCTATAAGAAATTATTCAGTATTTATATAAAAAATGCCCTCTAAGCTTTAAAGTTTTAGAGGGCATTTTATTTTTGAATTAATCCAACATTGTTTTTATATAAGTAATATAAGAAGCACTACAATTCGTTATTTTAGGACAATATTCCCGCTTTCGGCTTTATCTTGTTCCGTAAACTCCACAAGGATATCGCCTTTATCGGGGCTAGATTATGACACTCAGTTTTTTAGGACATCTCTAAACAAACAAGAGTAATGATAACCTAATTATTTAAAGTTTGAAATCCCTTCTTTTAACCAAACCAAATATTCTTCAACATCAACATAGCTAATTGTAGGTTTTGAGCTGTTCAGATTATTTCCTTTAAGATCAGTTATAACATATAAAGGCTGAGTATTAGTTTTGTATTTTGAAATCATAAACTCGGTCCATTTATCTCCAACCGTTTCAATTTTGTCACCAGAAGCGGTTACAAATTGTTTGTCTCCCGGTAATTCTCTTTTATCATCCACATATAAAGAAATTAAAACCACCTCATTTTTCAAGATGGGTAAAATTCTTTCATCAGACCAGACATTGTTTTCCATCTTTCTGCAATTTACACAGGCATATCCTGTAAAATCAAGCATAATTGGTTTATTGATTGATTTTGCATACGCAAGGCCATCTTCATAATCATGAAAAACCATAATTCCGTGTGGTCCTGATTCTGCCCCTTTTGGCAGATTTTTTTCAGATGAAACTGTACTATTACCGTTTCCTGAACCACCTACGCCAAACGGACTTTCACTATAGGTTGGAGGTGGAGGAAAAGCGCTGATTAATTTCAAAGGAGCTCCCCAAAGTCCCGGAATTAAATAAAGTGTAAACATTAGCGTAATCAATCCTAAGTATAATCTTCCAACAGAAATATGATGCAAAGGGCTATCATGAGGCAATGTGATTTTTCCGAATAAGTATAATGTCAGTGCTCCAAAAATGGCAACCCAAATAGCTATAAAAACTTCTCTTTCCAGAAAATGCAATTGTAAAACCAAATCGGCATTTGATAAAAATTTAAAAGCTAAAGCTAATTCTAAAAATCCAAGAACAACTTTTACTGTATTTAACCAGCCTCCTGATTTTGGTAATGAATTTAGCCATCCCGGAAACATCGCAAATAGCATAAACGGAAGTGCTAATGCAGATGAGAATCCCAGCATTCCAACAACCGGAGCGATTCCTCCATTTGAAGCTGCTTCGACTAGTAAGGTTCCGACAATTGGTCCTGTACATGAAAATGAAACAATAGCCAAAGCTAAGGCCATAAATAATATACCAATTATACCGCCCTTATCTGCCTGCTGATCTGCTTTGTTTGCCCATGAATTAGGAAGCATAATTTCGAAAGCTCCTAAAAAAGAAGTCGCAAAAATCACCAATATCACGAAGAAAATCAGGTTAAACCAAACATCTGTTGATAAAGCATTCAAAGCATCTGCTCCAAATATCTTTGTTACAATTAAGCCTAAAATCACATAAATAGCAATGATGGA
This sequence comes from Flavobacterium gyeonganense, assembly GCF_029625295.1. Taxonomy (NCBI): domain Bacteria; kingdom Pseudomonadati; phylum Bacteroidota; class Flavobacteriia; order Flavobacteriales; family Flavobacteriaceae; genus Flavobacterium; species Flavobacterium gyeonganense. The sequence continues at coordinate 3,456,306 of NZ_CP121112.1, forward strand.
AAGTCCGTAAATAATAGCATTACGAATTCCTTTTGCCCTGCTTTTGCTTTGTTTTGTAAAAAAACTTACCGTCATTGGTATCATTGGAAATACACAAGGAGTCAGTAAGGCTGCGAATCCTGATATAAAAGCAATAAAAAAGATAGACCATAAACTTCTTGCCGGAGCAGGCTTTTGTAAATCATCTACAACTTTTGCTGTTGCATTATCTATTTTTTCTAACTTAATTACTTTAGAATCTGCTACTTTTTCTACTGTATCAACCGCTAAACCTTCTCTTTTGGTTTCATCTTTTTGAGCTTCAGTTACAGCAGGAATTGTTTCCGTTTTAAAGGTTGCCGGAATAGCAATTGAGAATTTTTTATTCGAATTGATGCATACTTCTTTACAAACCTGAAAATCAAATTCAACTTCTACAGTTTTTAAATTAGGATTTGTAATCTGAATTTCCTGCTCAATATGTGCCTTTCCTTCAAAATAAGTTTCGTTTACTTCAAAAACATCGTTAAAGGATGTCTTTGTTTTTCCTTCTTTAGCTTTGCCAACTAAATTGTAATTTCCTTTTTGATTTTTAAAGGAAATTTCTAAAGCCAATGGGCCTCCTTCTGGTGTAAACTGCGAATACATGTGCCAGTCTTTCTCTATAATTCCGTCAAAAATTAAAACAAAATTAGTTTCTGATTTCTTTTCGATTTTAGAAGTCCATTTTACCGGTTCTATGATTTGGGCATTACTGTTTGCAAAAGCGAAAAAGAAAAATAGTAAGAATAAAATGGATGTACTCAGGAAATTTCGTGATGTTACAGTCTGACGGGATTGATTAAAGTTCATTATTGCAGTTCTATTTTAAGTATTTTTTTTGTGGTTTTTTCTATTTTAAATCTTTCATCCTGCCTGATTCCGACGACCCATACTATCTGGTCTTTTGAACATAAAAGCCAGGAGTTCTCTTTTTCAATCAGCGATAACTTTTCATCCTTAAAAAGTTTACTGATTTTTTTTGATTTTCCGTTCATTCCAAAAGGCTGAAAAGAATCACCTTCTTTCCATTTACGCAAAATTAATGGGAACTGGATTTTTTCAGCATCCACAAATATAATCTTATTTGATTCTATAGTTATGTGACTAACGTTACAAAGCTTTAAATTTAAGGGAAAATTAACTTCGTGATCGTTCTCATTAATTTCAAACTCTTGTTTTTCTGATACTTCTGCAATCGGACTCAAAATCAAAGTTTCCCTGTTTTTTAGCAATCTAAATTCAGCCGAAAACACCTGTTTTCCGGATTGTCCGTCTACTAAATCATAAATATCATTCCATGCCAGAAATCCAAATTCATTAAGCCATTCATACAAATACGATCTGTAATTAGGTAATTTTTTAAGCTGATTTAAATCGAAATGAATTTCTTCTCCTGCCTCTTTTGCTACCTGCTGATAAATCATAATCGAAGCATCTTCGGCCATTTCATTAGATTCCTGCAAATAGGATTGTGTTTTCTGGAAAGCTTTCAGAAAATTAGGATTGATTTGCTTTAAAACAGGAATTAAATCATGACGAATTTTATTACGAAGGTATTTATCAGATGCATTGCTGCTGTCTTCCCGCCATTGGATATTATTTTCTTTCGCATATTTTAGGATTTCTTCTCTTGAAAAAGGCAAAAGCGGACGAATGATTTTATCATTTTGTTCCGGAATACCTACCAAACCGTTCAATCCTGTGCCGCGGCTGAGGTTGATAATAAAGGTTTCCAGATTGTCATCTGCATGATGTGCTGTCAGAATATAATCGAAACTATGGGTTTCCAAAAGTTCGTAAAACCAATTATATCGCAACTCTCTGGCTGCTATTTGGGTAGAAAGTTTGTAATCTTTTGCAAAAGCTTCGGTATCAAACTGGGTTGTAAAAATGGAAATATTGTTTTCTTTACAGTAATTTCGAATGAAATCCTGATCGCCTAAACTTTCCAGTCCGCGGAGCTGGAAATTACAATGCAATACCGCAATTTCATAACTTAATTGCTGAAACAAATGCAGTAAAACCATACTGTCAAGTCCTCCACTGACAGCAAGAAACAGTTTTTTATTTTCCAGAAACGGAAATCTTGCCGAAATATGATTTTCAAAATTTGTAGGCATCAGAAAAATTAAAAGATGAATATTTTAAGAACTGCAAAATTAAGGCTTTTGAAAAAAATAAGAAGCATTCTAAGAAAGTTGCTCCTGTAACTTTTTAATATCGTCACGTAGTTTTGCAGCCTGTAAAAAATCCAGATCTTTTGCCGCTTTTTCCATGGATTTGCGCTTTTCTCTAATCATTTTCTCTAATTCAGGTTTTGATAAATAAGCTGCTTCGGGTTCTGCTGCTGCTTGCAGGTTATGCCCAAGTTCATATTCGACTAAAGGATTTTTAGTAAAGGCTGAATCTATTTTTTTGTTTAAGGCTTGTGGAGTTATACCGTTTTCTGTATTGAAATTAATTTGTTTGGTTCTGCGGTAATTGGTTTCATCAATCGTTTTTTGCATACTGGCTGTTATTTTATCAGCATACATAATCGCTTTTCCATTTATATTTCTGGCCGCACGTCCAATAGTCTGGGTCAAAGATCTGTGGTTTCTTAAAAAACCTTCTTTATCGGCATCTAAAATAGCTACTAATGAAACTTCCGGTAAATCGAGCCCTTCACGAAGCAGGTTTACTCCAATCAATACATCAAAAATTCCTTTTCGGAGATCCTGCATTATCTCGATTCGTTCAAGGGTATCAACTTCGGAGTGAATATAGCGGCAGCGTACATTTACTTTAGTCAGATATTTGGCTAATTCTTCGGCCATTCTTTTGGTTAAGGTAGTTACGAGAACCCTTTCGTCCAATTCGCAGCGCACCTGAATTTCTTCAATTAAATCATCAATCTGATTCAGACTTGGCCGCACTTCAATGATCGGATCCAGTAATCCGGTAGGCCGGATAATCTGTTCTACATAAATACCGTCAGATTTTTGCAATTCGTAATCGGCTGGAGTTGCAGAAACATACACCACCTGATTTTGTAAGGCCTCGAATTCTTCAAATTTTAAAGGGCGGTTGTCCATTGCGGCAGGCAAACGAAAACCATATTCAACAAGATTTTCTTTTCGGCTCCTGTCGCCTCCGTACATGGCGTGAACCTGTGAAACCGTTACGTGACTTTCGTCAATTACCATTAAATAATCACTCGGAAAATAATCCAGCAGACAGAAAGGCCTTGTGCCGGCTTCTCTTCCGTCAAGATAGCGGGAATAATTCTCAATTCCGGAGCAATAACCTAATTCGCGAATCATTTCAAGATCGAAATTGGTTCTTTCTTCCAGGCGTTTCGCTTCCAGATGTTTGCCTATCTCTTTAAAATAATCAACTTGTTTTACCAAATCCTGCTGTATCTGCCAGATTGCTCCCTGAAGAACGTCCGGGGAAGTCACAAACATATTGGCCGGATAAATAGTCAGTCTTTTAAATTTTTCGATAACCTGTGATGTTTTTACATCAAACGATTCAATTTCTTCAATTTCATCTCCAAAAAAGTGAATTCGATACGCATCATCAGCATAACTTGGATATACTTCTACAATATCTCCCTTAATCCGGAAAGTTCCGGGATTAAAATCGGCTTCTGTTCGGGCATATAAACTTTGTACAAGACTGTGCAGTAATTTAGTTCTCGAAATAACCTGATCTCTTGAAACTTCAATTACATTTTTCTTAAATTCTACAGGGTTTCCAATACCATAAAGACAGGAAACAGAAGCAACTACTAAAATATCCCTGCGTCCGGAAAGCAAGGAAGAAGTTGTGCTTAAACGCATTTTCTCCAGTTCTTCATTGATAGACAAATCTTTTTCAATAAATACTCCGGTTACGGGCATAAAGGCTTCCGGTTGATAATAATCGTAGTAGGAAACGAAATATTCTACGGCGTTGTTTGGAAAAAACTGTTTAAACTCTGAATATAACTGTGCTGCCAAAGTTTTGTTATGCGCCAAAACCAGGGTAGGTTTTTGTACTTCCTGAATGACATTGGCCATTGTAAATGTTTTACCTGACCCCGTTACACCTAATAAAGTTTGATATTTTTCGCCATCAACAATGCCTTGTGAAAGTTTTTGGATTGCCTGAGGCTGATCTCCTTTTGGACTATATTCTGAGGATACCTGAAAATTCATTTCGAACTATGAAAAAATTAGTTTTGTAAAGATACAAGTTTGAACGCTATTAAATGTTAAGTTCTTCTTATTCTAAAAATTCAATCATGGCATCATTAACAATTTTAGTCTGATCAATGCTCAAAAAATGTCCTGCATCTTTGATTATTTTTGTCTTGCCGTTTGGCAAAAAATCCTTTGCTTTTTCCAGACTTTCTGCTGAATTGATTACATCTTTGTCGCCAATCAGTACCAAAACGGGATTTTTAATGGATTTTAGTTCATCATTAGAAAAAGGAGTCATCTTTAGCATGCTTGAATTTGATTTGGCGTATTTATTGGCTAAATAAAATTGTCTTTTGTAAGCAGGACCAATTTTTTCTGGATGGGTTGAAAAAGTCTCTAGTGTTTTTCCGAATTTTTTTTCGCTTGGAAAAAGTTTTAGCATTAATGCCGAGGATGTTTTGCCCATTTTATCAATGAATTTAAAAGTTTGAGCCGGACTTAACAAAACTATTTTATCAATAGCATTTTCTTTTTGAACAGCCAGTAATGTTGCAATCCAGCCACCACGTGAAGCTCCTACAATATCAAATTTCTTTAACTTATAATGTGCAAAAATTTCATTATACCACACAACGATTTCTTCTTTAGAAAGAGGATTGGCAGTCAGATTAGATTTTCCGGGTTCCATCAGAAAATCGATGGCATATATTCGATGGTTTTTTGCCAAAGCCTTAATGTTTGGATACCACATTGTTGAGCTGGCGTCCATTCCGTGTAACAATACCAAATCTTTTCCGTTTTTAGGGCCTGCAATTATTACATGTGCATTTCCAAATCTGGTTTTAATATTTTCTTCAGTATAGGGAATATTCCAAAGTTTTAAAGCTTTGTCGTAGGAGTTTAGATAGCTTTGTTTTTCTTTTTTTGGTGTGGAAGACATAGTCTTCAAATTTTGCTTTTTTAGATGAAGCACAGCCAAAAAGCATAACCAAAAGAATAAATTTAAGTAGTACTCTTGTCATAATATATTGAATTTAATATAAAAGTACAATAATCAATATTGAATGTATTCCAGAATTTTGTTTCAAAATATCATAATTATAAGCTTTATGATTTTTTGACTATAAGGTTATATCTGAACAAAAGCTAAAATGGCGTTTGGAATAATTACCGGTAAAAACCATTGATTAAAATCTCTGAAATCTTTAAAAAAAATGCCGTAAATCACAAAGCAGATACAGCCAAAAAGATTAATCAACCTGATTGTTCTGAGATTTTTAAGCAAAAGAAAAGCCGACTATAAAAACTGATGCAAGATAACCTATATATTCAGCCATAGATTTGATACTAAATAGTTAGGTTAAATTTAGCAAAAGCAAATTGTAAAATCAAGGATTGGATTTGAAAATCAGTGTTTTAAATAAACCACTTTTCCTGATCTGTAGGTTTCAGAAAACTCCAGGCCACAATTCGGCTGTTTTTTTGTCCCTGAGCCATATCAATAGTTCTGATTTCTAAAGCATTTACTTTTTTTAAGGTTTTGTAAATAGCTGAAAGATTCTCTTTTTTAGAAACCAGGGTTGTAAACCATAAACATTGCGAAATATATTTTACACTTTCGTAAATCATTTGAGTTATAAAACTAATTTCGCCTCCGTTGCACCATAACTCAGCATGCTGACCTCCAAAGTTTAGAACAGGCTTAGCATTTTTTTTATCTTTCAGATTTAGACTTGATATTTTTCTTAAAGTACTTTTATTAGCTTCTTCTGCAGAAGCATGAAAAGGCGGATTACACATCGTAAAAGTAAAACGGTCTTCGGGTGTAATAATGTTTTTAAAAATAAAACGTGATTCTGTTTGCTGTTGTAAACTGATTGCTTCAATCAATTTCGGATTCGCTTCTATAATTTTACTGCAGTTTTCGATTGCTTTTTTATCAATATCGGTCGCAACAAAACTCCAGTCGTAAATTGCGCTTCCTAAAATGGGATAAATACAATTGGCTCCTGTTCCAATATCCAGACCTGAAACTGAAGATCCTACAGGAATATTTCCATTATTGGATTCACTAAGTAAATCAGCTAAATAATGAATATAATCAGCTCTTCCCGGAATGGGCGGACAAAGATAATTTTTAGGAATATCCCAATTTTGAATCTCATAATAGGTTTGCAGCAAAGCTCTATTAAGCGTTTTTACCGCAATGGGGTTGCTGAAATCAATTGTTTCAATTGCATATTTGTTGATAGAGACAAAAGGTTTTAGTTCAGGACAATTTGAAATAAGAAGCTCAAAATCATATCGTGAACGATGTAGATTTCGAAGATGTAAATTATTTTTCTCAGAATTGTCTGCTGCTTTCATTTTGCGATTTTGAGTGCAAAGATAGTCATTCCTTTTTTAAAGAATGTTTGATGGAATCATTAGATATATTGTGACTGAAGTTTGGGTATTGTGCAATAAAGAATACAAAAAATCAGAATAACTATCTATTAAACAAGAAAAATTCTATAAATAATTACGGTTTTCAGAGTTCGATTATTTACTTTTGGTTCACCAATCCAAATCTAAATGAAAAAAACAGCACTTTTTATAATCATAATTTTCTGTACTACATGTATTAAACAGGATGGGAATGAATATTTCCATCAGATCAAAAAAAATGATGTTGAATTAACAAAACCGGTTGAAGGCGATTGGCTTTATTCTCATAAAGAAAAAGGACAGACTTTTGAGCAATTCATGAATTCAAAACATATTGTTCCAACCAGTGCATCCAATATTATTTATATAAGGCCTATTGGAAATTTTAATTCTTTGCAAAACAAACAAATAGAACTGTTAAGGGAATATCTGGAAATTTATTTTCAGTTAAAAACAAAAATTTTGGAAACAGTTTCAAATGATGTAATTCCTGAATCTGCACAGAGAATTGGATACGAAAATAACCAGCAGTTTTTGGCAGGGTACATTTTGGATAATGTTTTGAAAAAAGACAAGCCTTTAAAAAGAATTGCGCTTATGGGATTGACCGAAGTTGATTTGTATCCTAAACCGGAATGGAATTTCGTTTTTGGACTGGCCTCTTATCGTGATAAAGTAGGGGTAAGCTCTATTTACAGATTACAGGACGGAAAACTTACCCAGGAAAATTTTAATTTGTGTTTGTCCAGACTTCTTAAAATAAGTTCTCATGAAATTGGTCATATGTTTGGTTTGCATCATTGCATTTTTGCAGATTGTGTAATGAATGGAACCAATAGTATGAGCGAAACAGACAAAAATTCTGCAAGATTATGTTCTGTTTGTCAGAGAAAATTAAATTCAGGTATAAAATACGACAACAAAAAAAGACTCACAGAACTAAAAAAATATTTTGAAAAAAATAATTTGGTAAAGGAGCTTCAATTCATAAAGAAAGATATTGCCGTTATTGAGTAAAATACTTTTGCACTAACAAATAATAAACGATTTTATTTCAAATTTTTATTTCAGTTAAAGCTTTTACGATCATTCAAAAGAATCGATTTAACCTGAATGATTGAAATGTTTTATTTTTGCACCATAAAATGAATAAATAATATGGAAAATTCTGTTGCAAGTAAAGAGTTTCTTTTTGGAGAGGAAATTCAATGGGAAGTGGTTGGAGAAGGTGTAAAACGTAAAATTTTAGCTTTTGATAATCGCGTTATGCTGGTAAATGTACATTTCGAAAAAGGCGCTATTGGTGCTTTGCATGAACATTACCATACACAGGTTACTTATGTGGCAAAAGGTAAATTTGATGTTACCATTAACGGGATTACAAAAACGCTGAAAGAAGGAGATAGCTTTTACATTCCGCCTCATGCAATTCATGGTGTTTTGTGTTTAGAAGAAGGAATGCTGACTGATGTTTTTAGTCCAATGCGTGAAGACTTCATGAAATAATAAATCAATACGATTTTTAAAACACCAATCTGATTAGTCTGAACATTCGAAAAATTATACATTTTTTAAAGTTTGGATAAAAATTAGATTGGTATTTTTGCAAAATGAATTTATCCAAAACGAACGTCTTGTTTATGGCAGCCTGCACTGGACTCATAGTTGCAAATCTGTATTACTGCCAGCCTTTAATTGTTTTAATAGCCAATGAATTTAAAATTCCTGAAGCAAATGCAGGGACAATAACCTACCTAACGCAGGCAGGATATGCTATAGGCTTGTTTTTTATGGTTCCGTTGGGAGATAAAATAGAACGGAAAAAACAAATCTTAATAACCACTTTTGCTTCTGTAATTGCATTGTTAATTGCAGCCACGGCAAAAAGTTTTCTGATATTACAAATTGCTTCACTGCTTATCGGGATCACTTCAATAGTACCCCAGCTTATTTTGCCTTTGGCAGCTTCTTTAAGCGCGCCTGAAGAAAGAGGAAAAGTCGTCGGAACTATTATGAGCGGACTTTTAGTCGGAATTTTGCTTTCGCGAACATTAAGCGGGTTCATCGGTCAGGTTTTAGGATGGAGATCGATGTTTTTTATTGCTGCCGGAATTTGCCTTTTGATCTTTTTTGTGATTCAGAATAAGTTTCCTGTCAATAAACCCCAGTTTCAGGGATCTTACGGTCAATTAATTCAGTCTCTTTTTACACTTATAAAAACTCAGCCTGTATTGCGTGAAGCGACGTTAATCAACGTTTTCAGTTTTGCGCAGTTTGGTGCTTTTTGGACTACCATGGTTTTATTGCTTTCGGGAGAACCGTTTCATTTTAATAGTGCAACAATTGGTTTATTCGGAATTGTTGGGGCTTCCGGAGCTTTGGCTGCGCCATTAGTTGGAAAAATGGGTGACAAAGGAGGTTCAAGAGTAGCAGTCGGTTATGGATGTTTGCTGATACTAATCAGTTTTTTGGTTTTTTATTTTTCTATAGAAAGCGTTATCGGAATTGCAATTGGAATCGTGTTTATTGACATTGGAATCCAGGGTGTTCATATTTCAAATCAAACCCGGGTTTATTCGTTGCTCCCTGAAGCCAGAAACAGATTAAATACGGTTTTTATGTCCTTTAGCTTTTTAGGAACAGCTGCGGGATCAGCTTATGGATTGTTATTATGGAAACTAGGCGGATGGCACGTTGTAACTATCGGATGTATTGGCTTGTCAATATTGGCATTAACCGTTTACGGACTCACTTATAAATCAAAATCTAAAAAATAGAAAGACAAATTGATATAAAATTAATTTGTAAATTTGCGTTCAATTAAAAAATAACAACAATGGAAAACGGAATATACGCTAAATTCAACACTAGTAAAGGTTCGATTTTAGTAAAACTGACACACGATTTAACACCGGGAACTGTAGGGAATTTTGTCGCTCTTGCAGAAGGAAATATGGAAAATAAAGTGAAACCTCAGGGACAAAAATTCTATGACGGTTTAACTTTTCACAGAGTTATTCCTGATTTTATGATTCAGGGCGGTTGTCCAAAAGGTACAGGAACTGGTGATCCGGGATATAAATTTGATGATGAATTTCACCCAAGTTTAAAACACGATCGTCCAGGCGTTTTGGCAATGGCAAATTCAGGACCTGCAAGTAATGGTTCTCAGTTTTACATTACGCACGTTCCAACTTCATGGTTAGACAACAAACATACTGTTTTTGGACACGTTATCGAAGGTCAGGATGTCGTAGATGCTGTTAATCAGGGCGATGCTCTTGAAACATTAGAAATTATCAGAGTTGGTGAAGAAGCTCAAAAATGGAATGCTATTGAAGCTTTTGTTGGTTTAAAAGGAGCTCGTCTAAAGCGTGAGGCAGCTTTAAAAGCAGAATCTGAAGCAAAAATGGAGCAATTAGCTGCAGGTTTTGATAAAACAGAAAGTGGTTTACGTTATAAAATGATTCAAAAAGGTGAAGGTAAAAAAGCAGAGGCAGGGAAAACAGTTTCTGTACACTACGAAGGATCTTTGGAAAACGGAAAAGTTTTTGATTCTTCATACCCAAGAAAAAAACCAATCGAATTCAAACTAGGAGTTGGGCAGGTTATCGAAGGATGGGACGAAGGTATTGCTTTATTACAGGTTGGAGACAAAGCGCGTTTTGTAATTCCATCTGATTTGGCTTATGGTCCAGGCGGTGCAGGCGGTGTTATTCCTCCGCATGCGACTCTTATTTTTGACGTAGAATTAATGGATGTAAAATAAGGACACATTCTATTATCTTAATAATGTCCCATTCGGTTTTCCGGATGGGATTTTTTATTTCTTTTATAAGGAATTATATCATTCAAAACCATAGTAATTAGTGAGGAGATAGTTATAAAAAAACACCTTCATAAATGAGGTGTTTGCAAATTAAGAATGGGACACAATGGTATTGTTTACTTCAATTATTTTTAATGTTTTTATTCCGGAAGGTAATTCCCAATCTACCTTATCGTTTTGTTTAAAACCAATTATAGCAACGCTTAAAGGGGCTAAAATTGATATTTTTCTTTCTTGTACATTTGCTAAAGAAGGTAAAACAATTTGAATTTTCATTTGTTTATTTGATTTAACATCTTCAATCGTTACATGCGAATTGATTCGGATAATCGAATTGTCAAGAATGCTTTCTTCACTGATAATAGCACGGTCTAATTCTTGTGAAAGCAGTCCGGCTTCTTTTGCATTTGAATCATTTTTACTTTTTAATATCAACTCTCGTAAGAACTGATACTCTTTTTTACAGAAAATGGGTGTTGGTTTCATAGTATTTAATGTTAAGTATTGATAAAATAATTGACTATGTTAAATCACAGTTTGCAATAATGTGCTAACTGAAACTTAATATATTGTTTTATTGAATTTCTCTTTATTTGTAAGATGAAAATCTCTCAATAGAAAAATAAATTGGTAAAAATCCTCCGTCTGAAAGAAGAAAATGAAATAGACGGAGGCCTAAATAATAAAGGCCTTGCTGTGTGAAATAAGTATAGCAGCAATTGGTTTTCTCTCAAAAGAAAACAATAAGACAGATGCTATAAATACTATAATACTCACAATCACAAAATTTAATAGAGTAGTAAAGATAAGGAAAATGAATTAGAAAACAGCTATTTCCATTTGATGTTACAGCCGATACTTGGTTTTTGGGTTTCGTTTAAGCTTCTATTGTAAATCAAAGCATCAATCGCACTCCTTAAATCGCTTCCGCTTAGCGGAATTCCGTTTCCGGGTCTTGAGTCGTCTAACTGACCTCTGTAAAACAAACGGTCTTGATTGTCAAATAAATAAAAATCGGGCGTACAGGCAGCATCATAAGCTTTTGCCACTTCTTGGGTTTCATCAAATAAATAGGGAAAGTCTATTTTGTTTTCAAAAGCAAACTGAGTCATAATTTCAGGTGAATCCTCTGGGTATTTCTCAATATCATTACTTGAAATAGCAATGATGCCAATCCCCTGAACACGATAATCATTAGCAATCATGACAACTTCATTAATTACGTGAAGAACAAAAGGACAATGATTGCAAATAAAAATAACAAGTGTACCTTTTGATCCTTTTAAATCTTCAAAAGAATATTCATTATTTGAATTGGTATCTTTGAGATTGAAGTTAGGAGCAATAGTTCCAAGAGGAATCATATTTGAAGGAGTTCGTGCCATTTTCTAAAGAATTAGTTCTTCAAAAATAACTTTAAATTCTTTAAAAGAAACTCTATAACTGTAAAAAAATATCCAAAGAATTTTTTAATAAAGTTCTTTGGATATCAGTTTAAAAATTATGCATTTAAGAAGTTGAGCAAGTCTTCGTTTAGCCGGTCTTTTTCAGTGTAAAATAATCCGTGTGGTGCTCCTTCATAAACTATAAAAGTGCTGTTAGTTATTGCTTCAGCAGTTTTTTGTGAGCTAACTTCAATTGGAACATTTTTATCATCATCTCCATGAATAATCAGGGTAGGAACTTTTATGGTATGCAGTTCATCTCTGAAGTCTGTATTTGATAAAGATTCCGCACATTTTAACGTTGCTCTTGGAGAAGCTACAGAGCATAGATTTCTGTAATATTCCAGTAAAGGCGTACTCAAAGGTTTATTGATAATATTAACACCAAAAAAAGTTTTTCCAAAATTCTCCAGAAATCCTATTCTGTCTTCTCTGATTGCGGCTGCGGTTGCTTCCCCTTTTTCTTTTGGTCGTCCTTCCGGATTATCTTCAGTTTTGGCTAAAAAAGGAATAATTGATGAAATTAAGGCTGCTTTTCTAACGTCTTTTCCACCATGTCGGCTAAAATAGCGTACTACCTCACCACCTCCCATAGAAAAACCTACAAGTGTGACATTTTCTAATTGAAGCTGATCAATAATTGCGCTTAAATCATCTGCGAGAGTATCGTAATCATAGCCATCCCAAGGCTGTGATGATTTACCAAAACCACGGCGATCGTATGCGATTACCCTAAAGTTATTCTGAACTAAAAACTCAATTTGATATTCCCACATTTCATTAGAAAGTGGCCACCCATGAATCAAAATTACCGGTTTTCCTTTTCCGTAATCTTTCACATATAGCTTAACATTTTGGGCAGTTTCAATGTATTTATCTGTGTTTTGGAGTTGAATATCAAATTCTGAATCTCTAAGAGATGTATTGGCGTGCGTTAGACTATTTTCCATTTCTGTATTTTTTAATTGGCTAATAATTTGATTTGTAAAATTAAAACCATAGCTAAAAAAAGGGTTATAGAATTAGTATCATTTAATTACAAAATTAATAGGTTTGCAAATAAACTAAGAAATAAAATGCATTTAACCTGGAACGAATTTGAAAGAACCGACATGCGTGTTGGAACCATAATCGAGATAAATGATTTTCCTGAAGCGAGAAAACCAGCCTATCAGCTTACGATTGATTTTGGAACTGAAATCGGTGTCAGGAAATCATCGGCACAAATTACAAAACGGTATCAAAAAGAAGATTTACTCCATCGCCAAGTTGTCGCTGTTGTAAACTTTCCTAAAAAGCAAATAGGAAAATTTATGAGTGAATGCCTGGTACTAGGCGCTGTAGGAGAGGAGGGAGACGTAATTTTACTGGCTCCCGATTTTAAAATAGAAAATGGTTTGCGAATAGGATAAAGGTCAGTATTCAAAATCGTAGTATACAGTAATCAGTTTTTTTAGTATTCAGTTTAAAATTTCCACAAATAAGGTTGGTTTTTAAGCTGAATACTAAAATTCCGATTACTGACCACTTTTATCTAATTTTTTCAATCAATTGCTGCAAAATTAATTGTCCTTCTTCCCAGTATTTTAAATCAGAATCAGAGTTGATGTGTCCTTGCTGACCAACGTTTACAAAATCACTTCCCCATTTTTCGGCAAAGTATTTTTTTCTTTCAAAAGAAGCATAAGGATCATTTTCACTGGCAATTACAATAGATGGAAATGGTAATTTATAAAGAGGCATTGGTGAAAAATTTCGAATAACATCGGGTGTATGCTCCGGTGAATCAACATCGGCAGGAGCTACTAATAAAGCCCCGATTATATTTTTATTAGAATTAGTTTTTGCCCAATGCAGAACCAAAGAAACAGCGAGACTATGAGCAACTAAAATGGTTGGACTTTCCAGTTTTGAGACTTCTTCGTTTAATCGTGAAGTCCATTCTTCCAGAACCGGTTCATCCCAGTTATCCTGGTTCAGACGTATTGAATTTTTAAATTTTTTATGCCAAAAGGTCTGCCAGTGTTTTTCACCGGAATTTCCAAGTCCCGGTAAAATTAATAGTTGTGTCTCCATTGCCGTGGATTTATTTAAATGATTATTTTTTGGGTTGTCTTTCTTTTAAAATTCTGTTTACTTCGTTTACAAGTAATGGGAAACCAGGTTCAGTCATGCCATGACCGTATCCATCCAGTTCAAAAAGTTTTATTTGTTTATGACCAACAAGTTTCATCATACGTTCCATATAAGCGTTTTCTTCATAGCGTCCCAGCATTTCTAATTCGCGATCTCCGGTAATTAACAAAACAGGAGGTGCATCTGCACGAACATGATATAAAGGAGCAAAAGGATCAATTGTGGGCTGTTTTTCAGGGATTCCGTTTTCTCGTCTAATTTCAAAATGTGTAATGCATTGGCTGCTAAACGGAATTAATCCAGCTATTTTATTGGCATCAAGATTTTCTTTTTGAAGCCATTTTTTATCCAGGCCAGTCATCAATGCCAGGTAAGCGCCGGCAGAATGTCCTGAAACAAAAATTGAGGAAGTGTCACCTCCGTAGGCTGCCATATTATTAAAAGCCCAGGCTATAGCTGCAGCTGCATCTTCAATACATTTTGCTGCTTTTACTTTTGGAGATAATCTGTAATTAACCCCAATAATAGCAAAGCCTTTGTTTTTTAATGCTTCAGGGATTTCTTTGGTGCCACCGGTTAATCCGCCTCCGTGAAACCAGACTATCGTAGCAAATCCCTTGGAGTTTTTTGGATAATAGATGTCTAAAACACATCTTTCATTAATATAAGAATCAGATTTATTGGTGGCTGCATTATAATACTGAATGTTTTCTTTTAGCTCATATTCTAATTTTTGGGCAAAAGACGAAAGTCCAACAATAAAGAAACTAAGTAAAAACGCTATTTTTTTCATATATAAATTATTTATTCAATTTTAAAATCACCTTCCAGACCATTTTCAGCATTCGAAGCAATCCAGATTTTAAAATCACCCGGCTCTGTTTTTAGTTCCATTTTATCATTATAAAAGGCAAAGTCTGAAACAGGAATTGAAAAGTTTATCGTTTTAGATTCCTGCGGTTTTAATTCGATTTGTATAAAATCTTTAAGCTCCCTGACAGGTCTGACTATACTTCCTGTAATATCACGAACGTATAATTGAACAGTTTCTGTCCCTGTAAGGTTTCCTGTATTTGTAATAACAGCAGAAACGTTTAATTTTCCACTGTTATTATTTTTAAGGACAGCTTTCTCAATTTTTAAATTGTCGTAGGAGAAAGTGGTATAACTCAATCCAAATCCAAAAGGAAACTGAGGCTCATAACCTGCATCAAGATAATGCGAATTGTTTCCTAAAGAACTTTGCCAGGCTTCGACTGGAATATCCTGAATAACCACAAAAGTTTTTGGATCTGCAGGTCTTCCTGTGTTAGGATGATTGTAATAAATCGGAATCTGACCAACCTCTTTTGGCCAGGTTACAGGAAGTTTTCCAGATGGATTTACCTCTCCCAATACTATATCAGAAATTGCCGGGCCAGCCATAGTTCCGGGATGCCAGGCCATAATCAATGCGTTTGCTTTTGGTAAAACAGCTCCTAAAGTTATTGGTCTTCCTGCCATTATGATTAATACTATTGGTTTTCCTGTTTTTTGTAATTCGGCTATTAGTTTTTCTTGTAAACCCGGCAGATTAATATTTGCTCTTGAATGTGCTTCTCCAGAAAGAATGGCTTCTTCTCCGGCAAAAAACAAAATAACATCTGATTTCTTACCTGCTTCAACTGCCAATGCAAATCCTTCTTCAGATAAGGAACGGCTATGTGAAAGTCCGGAAGCATAAAATACATTATTTTCTCCAAAACTATTTTGTAAAGCTTTAAGAGGCGTTTGAGAATCTCCTTTGTTGCCGTCAAAAACCCAGGTCCCTAATTGTTCTCTTGGAGCATCTGCTAATGGGCCAATTACGGCTATTTTTTGATTTGGCTTTAAAGGCAAAATCTGATTTTCGTTTTTTAATAAAACACAGCTTTTACTTGCAGCTGTTCTGGCAGTTTGTAAAGCATCTGCATTTAATAAGGAGAATTTTTCACGGTCTTTAAAATACGGATTATCAAAAACTCCGGCTCTGAATTTTATTCTCAAGATATTGCGTACCATTTCGTCTAATTGCTTTTCAGAAATTTTCTTTTCGGCAATCAGCGTTTTTAAATGATTTGCATACGATAAACTGGTCATTTCCATGTCTAATCCGGCAGATGCAGATTTAAGAGCAGCGTCTTTTTCATCAGCGGCGTAACCATGTGGAATCATTTCAGTAACCGAATTCCAGTCGCTGACCACAAAACCATCGTATTTCCATTCTTCGCGTAAAATTTTCTGGAGTAAAAAACGGTTTCCTGAAGCCGGAATTCCGTTAAGATCATTAAATGAAGTCATGAAAGTTGCTGCGCCGGATTTTGCTGCTGCTTCAAAAGGTTTTAGATACACATTTCGAAGTAAAGATTCAGCCATGCTGACCGTGTTGTAGTCTCTTCCTCCTTCTGCGGCACCATAGGCTGCAAAATGTTTGGCACAGGCTAAAATTTGACCGGGAACAGAAGGATCATTTCCCTGAAATCCTTTGATGTAAGCAGTTCCTAATCTGGATGCCAATAAAGGGTCCTCGCCTGGGGATTCTGCAATTCTTCCCCAACGGGCATCCCTGGCAATATCAACCATTGGGGCGTATGTCCAGTTGATGCATCTTGAATAGGATTCATTAGCTGCAATTTTTGATGTTTTTTCAACCAATTCCATATCCCACGATGCAGCTAATCCTAAAGGAATGGGGAAAATAGTTTTGTATCCGTGAATGACATCCCTGCCAAACAATAGCGGAATGTGTGTTGGACTTTCTTCTATTGCAATTTTTTGTATTTGAAGAACGAGATCAGGATCTGTAAGGTTTAAAATGGCTCCAACCAATCCCATTCGGACTTCTTTTTTAAGTTCCTCAGACAATCCTTTGCTTCGGCTGGAAGTTCCTTTTAGACATGCCTGACCGATTTTTTGTTCCAAAGTCATGCTTTTTACGACCTTATCTATCTTTTTTTCAACATTTAAATCTGATTTTTGGCTGTAAGATATTGAACTTATTAATAGAGTAAATAATAAACAATAAAGTAATCTTGTGGTTAATGTTTTCAAAGCTAGTAGTTTTAAAAACTTAAATATATAAAAAAAGTCCAAAATGCTGAACATATTGGACTCGTACTTTTCGAAAAGTTATGTGGAATTAAATATCGTCAAAGTCGATATCTGTAAAGCTTGATCTTTGCCCTTCCGTTTTATCAGAACTATATTCTTTTTTAAAATCTTTTTGATGTCTTTCAGATATTACTTCTTCTCCTTTGTGGTTCAGGACATAAGAAGTCATTTCATCTAAAATTTCAGCAAATGAGCTAAAATCTTCTTTGTACAGATAAATTTTGTGTTTTTTAAAATGAAAAGAACCATCCTCTTCAGTAAATTTTTTGCTTTCAGTAATCGTGATATAATAATCGTCAGCTTTTGTAGCTCTCACATCAAAGAAATAAGTTCTTCTTCCTGCTCGTAATACTTTAGAAAAAATCTCTTCTTTTTCTAACATGTCGTTTTCTCTCATAATACGTTCTATCATTTTGGAATTAATAGTACTCAAAAATCATAAAAAATTATCTATTACGCAACATTTAAAGTAATTCTTTTTCCGAAAGTTGTTTTAAATATAACGCTGAATAATAGCCTTCCTGATTTATTAATTGATTATGAGAACCTTGTTGTATGATTTGCCCATCTTCTAAAATAATAATTTTGTCAGCGTTTTTTGCAGAAGAAACACGATGACTTACAATTATGGTTGTTTTGTTTTTGCAGATTTCAAATAAATTGTTCAGAATTGTTTCTTCGGTTTCTGTGTCAACTGCTGAAAGACAGTCGTCAAAAAGCAAAATGGCAGGGTCTTTAATAATTGCGCGGGCAATTGAAACACGCTGTTTTTGTCCACCGGAAAGCGTGATACCTCTTTCTCCTAAAATAGTATCGTATTGTTTATTGAAAGCAATAATGTTATCGTGTACCACTGCATTTTTTGCAGCCTCAATTACTTGTTCATCTGTTGCATTCTGGTTGCCAAATTTGATATTATTTTTGATAGTATCCGAAAATAGAAAGGCATCCTGAGGTACAATTCCGATATTGTTTCTTAAGTCATTCAAATTCAAAGTACTGATTTCATTACCGTCAATTGTGATTTTTCCTTCGGTAACATCGTACAAACGCGAAATTAAAGATAATATAGTTGATTTTCCGGAACCAGTTTTTCCTAAAATAGCCAGTGTTTCTCCCTTTTTAACGGTGAATGTTACATTTTTTAAAGCTTCAATATTGGTGTCCTCATAAGTGAAACTAACATTTTCAAAAGCAATTGAACCTTGGATTTCTGATGAGTCAGGATTGGTGTTTTTGATTTCAGGTTCAATTTTTAAAAATTCATTTAAACGTTTTTGAGAGGCTTCTGCCTCCTGAACCATTGATGAAACCCAGCCTAAAGAAGCAACAGGCCAGGTCAGCATATTGACGTATAAAATAAATTCGGCAATGGTTCCTATATTTGGAATACTTCCATTGATATACATTATGCCTCCAAAATAGATTACTACCAGATTACTGATTCCGATAAGGGCAATCATCAAGGGGCCAAACAGCGACTGAACTCTCGCCAGACTTAAACTTTTAATTTTGCTTTCGTCAGACAAGGCGATCATGTTGCTCTGATGCTGATTTTCCAACGAATAAGCCTTGATAACTCTGATTCCTGAAAATATTTCCTGTGTAAAACTGGAAACTTTTGAAAGATATTGCTGGAAAGTAGTACTACGTTTATTGATTTCTGAACTAAGTTTAAAAATGCAGTAGGAAAGAATCGGTAAAGGGAGAATAGTGTATAAAGTCAATAAAGGAGACACATTATACATATATATAATAACAATGGCAAAACGTATAAATGTATTGATTGTGTACATAACTGCAGGTCCAACATACATACGGACTTTTGAAACGTCTTCGCTAATACGGTTCATTAAATCTCCCGTTCGGTTTTGCTTGTAGAAATTCTGAGAAAGTTTTTGATATTGGTTAAAAACCTCATTTTTTAAATCAAATTCGATATGACGCGACATTACAATTAAAGTCTGACGCATTAAAAAGGTTAAAAATCCGGCAACAATTGCACTTCCTATGATTAACAGAACATTATGGATTAAATCCTGTTTGTAATATCCAATAATTATCGAAGATTGCCGATCAGTTTCAGATAATTTCAGGAATTTTTCAATTGTATCAAAAGATTGGCTAACCAGTTTTGGAGTAAATAAGAAAAATATTTGTGCGATTATAGTGATTAAAATTCCAAAAGAAAAACTGTATTTGTACTTAATGAAATATTTGTTTAAATAGCTTAATTCTTTCATTTTTTTAAGAAATGTAATGTTGGATTGATTTAAAATTTTGAATTATTATGAATTAAAAGTATAATAAATTGAAATTTAATCAAAACAATTGTATTGTAAAATTATTAATTTAAAGTTTAAAAATTAGCACATGTGTATTTTTTACGTATGTTTGAGTTGTCTTTTTGACGAATTCATAATTTTAACTAAATAACACTAGCTATGGATGCAACTTTCGCAACTGGAAAGGAACTTCAAAAAATGGATCCTGTTTTTGGTCAGTTATCTTTTAACGATCACGAACAAATTGTATTTTGCAATGACAAAGATACAGGTTTAAAAGCAATTATTGGTATTCATAATTCGGTTATGGGACCAGCTTTAGGAGGTACAAGAATGTGGAATTATGCTACTGAATGGGAAGCTCTAAACGATGTTTTGCGTCTTTCAAGAGGTATGACTTATAAATCTGCAATTACCGGCCTAAATATTGGTGGTGGTAAAGCGGTTATTATTGGTGATGCTAAAACCCAGAAAACACCTGAGCTGATGCGTAAGTTTGGTGAGTTCGTACACTCTCTAAGCGGAAGATATATTACTGCGGAAGATGTTGGAATGGAAACAAAAGACATGGATACTGTTAGGGATGTTACACCTTATGTTACCGGAATCTCTGAAGAAAGAGGGGGCTCAGGAAATCCTTCGCCAGTTACAGCTTACGGAGTTTATTTAGGAATGAAAGCAGCTGCTAAAAGTCAGTTTGGTTCTGATGTTTTAGATGGTAAAAAAGTTTTGGTTCAGGGAATCGGACATGTTGGTGAAACTTTGGTTGAATATTTGACTAAAGAAGGAGCGCAGGTAACGATTACTGATATTAATGAAGAAAAATTATATCAGGTAGCATCAAAATACAATGCTTCAATTTATACGGGCGAAGATTTATATACTGCGGATGTTGATATCTATGCGCCATGTGCAATGGGAGCAACAATCAATGACGGTACGATAGAAAAAATTAAGGCAAAAGTAATTGCGGGTGCTGCAAACAACCAGTTGGCAGATGAAAATGTTCACGGAGCAAGATTACAGGAAAGAGGTATTTTATATGCTCCGGATTTCTTAATCAACGCTGGTGGAATCATCAATGTTTATGCAGAATTGGCGCATTATGGAAAAGCTGAAATCATGAGCAAGACCGAAAACATCTACAATACAACCTTAGAAATTATCGATTTTGCAGCCAAAAACGGGATCACAACTCATAAAGCGGCTCTTACAATTGCTCAGAACCGTATTGATCAAAGAAAAATCGAGAACGCATCTAAGTAATTAGTGGTTAGTGTTAAGTACTTGAGTTGATATTTAAAGATTTATAATTAAAAAAGTCTCAATTTCAGAAAAACTGAAATTGAGACTTTTTGTTTTAGATAACTGGACAGTAAAAAACGGAGCACTCAATACTTTTCTCGAAATAAACGTTTTTTAATATATAATTTTAAAATACGCTTCAAAAGTTATATTTTTGCAAACTAATTTTTAAAAGTTCTTACAAGGTGGTAAATAGAAGACACTTACGCATTAAAGTTATGCAATCCATTTATGCAATGCATCAAAGCGGTTCTGATAATCTGGAAAAAGAAGAAAAATTTCTTTTTTATAGTATAGATAACATTCAGGATTTATATTTAATAATGCTTTCTTCATTGATTGAAATTTGTAAAAAAGAATCTGTTTTTTTGCATCTTTCAAGCAAAAAACATCTTGCAACTGCTGCAGAACGTAATCCAAACGAAAAATTTATCAAAAACAAAATTTTTCAGCTTTTAGCAGAAAGCAATTCTCTTAGCATTGCTTTAGAAAATCGTAAAATCAACAACTGGTCTTTAAACGACGATTATATCATTTTGCTTTTGAATGATATTAAAGCCAGCGATTTGTATGCAAAATACATGAGCAACAATGTGAATACGTTTGAAGAAGACAGGCAATTTGTAATTGATTTGTTCGAAAATGTTATTGTTCCGAATGAAAAACTGTATGAATATCTGGAAGATGATAAATTGACATGGGTTGATGATATTCCGGTGGTAAATACACATATCGTAAAGCAGTTAAAAGCAATTAAAACAGAAGATCCGGATGATTTCAGGGTTCCGAAGTTGTACAAAGACGTTGAAGATAAAGATTTTGCGAAAGATTTGTTCAGGCGTACGGTTTTAAATGAATCAGTTCTGGCAAAAGAATACGATGATAAAACACCAAACTGGGATAGCGAAAGAATTGCGGAAATCGATACTATTATCCTGAAAATGGCAATTTGCGAATTTTTAAAATTCCCTTCAATTCCTGTAAAAGTAACTCTTAACGAATATTTAGAAATTGCGAAAGAGTATTCTACACCAAAAAGCAGTATTTTTATCAACGGAATTTTGGATAACCTTGTAAAAGAACTTACCGCCAATAAAAAGATGGTTAAGGTTGGAAGAGGTTTAATGTAATTTTACATAAATTTCAAAGAATCAATAACAAATTCCAAAAAGAATATTTTAAATATAAATCAAAAACAAATTAATTATGGGAGGACAATTAACTCAATTTGCGCCATTTCTTTTAATGTTTGTGGTAATCTATTTCTTCATGATCAGACCACAACAAAAAAGAGCAAAAAACGAAAAAGAATTTGAAAGCAGCCTGAAAGTAGGTGACAAAATAGTAACTAAAAGCGGTTTCCACGGTAAAATTGCTGAATTAGCAGAAACTACTGTTGTAATCGAAACAATGTCTGGGAAATTGAAATTAGAGCGTTCTGCAATCTCAATGGAAATGAGCGCTGCTTTGAATGCTAAAAAGGCTTAAGTTTTTTAAAATTTCAAAAAATATTAAATCCCAAATTCCATTTTTAATTTTGGAATTTGGGATTTTTTTTGGTTTTTCTTTTAATCCAATCTTGTCATTTTGAGGGACGAAGAATCTTCGCAAGTAGCTCCGTAAAGTAATTCGCCTATCTTTTTAGTTTTTTGTAAAGATGTTTCCTCCTTAGTATGGCAAAAATTTGAAAAGGATTGTTTAAATGCACTGCAGTGCGTATCTACGGCAAATGTTTGCGTTTCTTTGCGAAAAACCTCAATGATTCTTTAACGTATAATTCGCTCAGAAAATCATTGAAATTTGAAATTTAAAAAATTGAAATTTAGCTTACCTGTATTTATCATTCAATCCCACATTACTCAAAATCATCGGAATCACTTTTTCGATTCTTGAAATTTTAGTTTTTTCCTGTTTGGCACTTTCAATATATTCCAAAAACTCATATTGTTTGTAACGTGTAAATTTTTGAAAAGCTTGTTTTAAAGCTGGATTTAGAACCATTTCTTCCTCTAAAAGCTCAGAAATAATAGTTTCTTTCTTAGAAGGTTGAATGATTTTTCCCTGCTTTTCATTTTCAATAGCTTCATAAATATATTCCAAAACTTCTTTTTCGTTTACTTCTTCTTTTGAGGTAAAACGCCATTGACGCATAGATTTTGTTTTATTTTCCTGAGCATTGATCAATCTCTTTTTCTCATCTTTTAAAAACACACCATTTAAGAACCAAATTGCAAAATAGTTTTTAAAACCTCCAATGCCAATAACATTCTTCTTGTTATAAACATAAATAGGGCCACCCCATTTTATGGTTTCAGTCAATTCGGTTTTATCAATAATTGATTTAAGAAAAAGTAATTCTTCTTCCCAATTGTTGACTTTGTCCCAAACGTGTTTTTTGTCAGATGAAGGTTTCAATTAACTTCTTTTTTTAGCGGTTTCTTTTATGTCAAAAATCCCCGGAGTAGCTGTTAATTCAGCAATTTTTACAATAACATCAGTTGCCTTTTGAATACTTTCTGCAGGAACATATTCATATTTTCCGTGAAAGTTATGACCACCTGCAAAAATATTCGGGCAGGGTAATCCCATAAAGGACAATTGAGATCCGTCTGTACCGCCGCGAATTGGTTTGATGATTGGTTTGATATTCAGTTCTCGCATTGCTTTCTCTGCAATATCCACAATATGTTTTACCGGAAGCACTTTTTCCTTCATATTGTAATACTGATCTTTAACTTCAGCAATTACAATGTCTTCTCCATATTGCTTAGCAAATTTTTTGTTGAATTTTTTAGCAATTTTTTGAATTAACTCTTTACGTTTTTCAAATTTCTTTTTATTGTGATCACGAATAATCAACTCTAAAACTGTTTCTTCAATGTTTCCTTTTATGTGATGAACATGGAAAAAACCTTCATAACCTTTAGTCTCCTGGGGTGTTTCTCCTTTTGGAAGTTCATTGATGAAATCATTTGCAATGAGCATCGAATTGATCATTTTTCCTTTCGCGTAACCCGGATGAACACTTTTTCCTTTGAAGGTAATTTTGGCTCCGGCGGCATTAAAATTTTCATATTCCAATTCACCAATCTGACTTCCATCCATTGTATAAGCCCATTGTGCTCCGAATTTATCTACATCAAAATGATGCGCTCCACGACCGATTTCTTCATCCGGCGTAAAACCAATTCTGATTTTCCCGTGTTTAATTTCCGGATGCTGAATTAAATATTCCATAGCTGAAACGATTTCAGTAATTCCGGCTTTATCATCAGCTCCTAGCAGAGTTGTTCCGTCAGTTGTGATGATGGTCTGTCCTTTATATTGTAATAAATCTTTAAAGTAATCTGGAGATAAAACAATGTTTTTCTCAGTATTCAGAACAATATCTTTTCCGTCATAATTCTCAACGATTTGCGGCTTCACATTCGCTCCGCTAAAATCCGGTGAAGTATCAAAGTGAGAAACAAAACCAATAGTTGGTACTTCATGCTCAACATTGCTCGGAAGCGTTGCCATAATATACGCTTTGTCGTCAATAGTGACATCTTCAAGTCCAATTACTTTTAGTTCTTCAACTAATTTATTGGCCAGATTCCATTGTTTCGCTGTGCTCGGTGTTGTTTGTGAATTTGGGTCTGATTCTGTATCAATTGTTACATAACTGATAAAACGATCGATGATATGCTGCATTTCTTTTTTATTTTTAGCAAATATAGCTATTTTTTATGCGGAATAATTTAGCTTTCTCTATCTGTTATAATACAAAAAAAAGATTCTGTTTTGCTCTCTTTTTTTATTTACTTTTTACGCATCTAAAACCTACATGATTAGCCGCAGATCTGATTTCGCCTTTTCCTCTTGTTCCTACCATGTATCGTGTGCAATATTGATCTGTACATAAAAATGAACCGCCCCGGTGTACTCTTTTTATTTCAGCTGTATCATTCGGATCATAATAAGCATCAGGTCCCTGAGGGTTTTTTGTTGTTTTGCCGCTTTCTGCCAATGATTTATAATAATCTACACTATACCAGTCATGAACCCATTCCCATACATTTCCTGCCATATCGTATAATCCGTAAGTATTTGGAGCATATTGTTTTGTTGGGGCAATTCCTTTAAAGCCATCTTCACCAGTGTCACCGTTTTTTATAGGGAAATGCCCCTGATAAATATTGGCCTGAAATTTTCCGTTAGGTTTTAAATTATTTCCCCATGCATAAAGATTTCCGGTTTTTCCGCCACGGGCAGCAAATTCCCATTCTGCTTCTGTTGGAAGTCTTTTTCCTGCCCATTTTGCGTAAGCTTGAGCATCTTCATAAACCACATGCACGACGGGATATTTTTCTTTTCCTTTGATAGTACTTTGCGGTCCTTCCGGATGTTTCCAGTCTGCCCCTGGTTCATAACGCCACCATTGAAGAAAATTATTTAGATTTACAGCGGATGAGGTAGGAGTAAAGACAACAGAGCCTGTTATTAAGTCTTCTTCGTTTGCAGTTGGAAATTCGGCTTTCGTTGGTTTTTGTTCGGCCACCGTTAAATATCCGGTGGCTTTTACAAATTTTTCAAATTCTTCGTTTGTCACTTCAGTTTCATCCATATAATAGCCGTCAACATACACACGATGAATAGGAGCAGCGTCTTTTGTAACGCCTTTTATGCTGCATAAACTTTCATCCTCAACATTTGATCCCATTGAAAACTCGCCACCCGGAATCCATACCATACCTTTCGGAGCTTTTCCTGTTGGTCTGTTTTTGTTTTCAATAGTGGGTTTAAATTTATTTTCAGATGTATGTGGGGTTTCATGGCATTCCTGTACAGCTTCTTTTTTGGGTATGGAGGCTAATTTAGTATAACCAAATGCTATTGAAATAACGCAGATTGTAGTTATGCTGAATAACCAAAAGGGTTTATTTTTCATTGTAATTGTTTTTAACTTGGAATAATCTGTAAAACCTGCCAAAAATAAATAAAAAATCCTATATATTCTATAGAGTTAATGTTTATTTGTTTTTTAAATATCAAACAATACAAATTATATGTGTTCAGAAAAATACACATTTTTAAAGTTTAATATTTAAATTTGCATGCAAAAAATAACACCAGACTTTTATGTATAAATTGATAATCCGCCCGATACTTTTTTGTTTTGATCCCGAAGAAGTTCATTACTTTACTTTTTCATTTGTAAAATTCATTTCAAAAATTCCGGGAGTTTCATCAATTATCAGATCAATTTACGAAGTAAAAGATGCCCGATTAGAAAGAGAAGTTTTCGGAATTAAATTCAAAAATCCGGTTGGACTTGCCGCAGGATTTGATAAAGATGCTAAGCTTTATAAAGAACTTGGAGATTTTGGTTTTGGTTTTATTGAAATCGGAACTGTTACTCCGGTTGGTCAGGAAGGAAATCCAAAGAAACGCTTATTCAGATTGAAAGAAGACCAGGCAATTATCAACCGAATGGGTTTCAATAATGGTGGAGTTCTTGAAGCTGTTGAACGCCTGAAAAAGAATTCTGGAGTTTTGATTGGAGGGAACATCGGAAAAAATAAAGTGACCGATAATGAAGATGCTGTTAAGGATTATATCATCTGTTTTGATGCATTATTTGATCATGTAGATTATTTTGTAGTGAATGTAAGTTCACCAAACACTCCAAACTTAAGGGCTTTGCAAGATAAAGAACCTTTAACAGCCTTGCTTCAGACATTGCAAAACAGAAATATTGAAAAGCAAAAAACAAGTACTCAAAAAGTAAAACCAATTCTTTTAAAAATTGCTCCGGACTTAACAGATGAACAATTATTGGATATTATTGATATTGTAAAAACAACTCAGATTGCGGGTGTAATTGCGACAAATACAACAATTTCAAGAGAAGGTTTGAAATCTGCCAATCAAACTGAAATAGGTGGTTTATCCGGAAAACCATTAACAAAACGTTCGACAGAAGTGATTCAATTTCTTTCTGAAAAAAGCAACAAAGCATTCCCGATTATTGGAGTTGGAGGAATTCATTCTGCAGATGATGCTATCGAAAAGCTGAATGCGGGAGCTAGTTTAGTACAATTGTATACCGGATTTATTTACGAAGGTCCGGCGTTAATAAAAGCAATCAATAAAAAAGTTTTACAACAGTTGCAAAAGTAGTGATTGTATAATTAAACCGATTAGTATTGCGATTCCAAAACTGATTAATGTACCAATCATCACATATTCGGTAAGTTTTCTGTCTTTAGCTTCTTTTAAATCTCCAAACCTGAAAATAGATTTAGCGGCAAGTAAAAAACCAATGGCTTCGAAGTGTCCGGTTAAAATAAAGCAAACTACAAATAGACGTTCTAAAATACCAATGTAATTGCCTGCATTGGCAAGCGAATTGTCTTGATGACTGTTTTGACTTTCTGGGCTCCAGATCGAAATAATGGTTTTTATGAAAATGGAAGTTGGTTTAGTTACTAATATAATCCCGGTTATCAGAATCCAGAATCTATTATTAAACCCAGTAAAAGTTAAGTTGTAGTTTTGATAAAGTAGTACGACACCAATCAGAATTAATAGATGAGCAATTTGATCGACAACAAACCAGGTACGTTTGGTTTTGTTTTTCTGAAAGTTCAGTTTAATTAGATCTACTATACCATGTGTAATGGCAATCAAAACAGCGTAAGGTATAAAACTGATTTCTCCAACTACTATTGCAGCCAAAAATCCGTGAAGTAAAATATGCAGGTATAAATAAATACTTTTATGCTTATTGGCTTCCTTATGTATTACCCATGAATTCGGCTGCCAGATAAAATCGCCTAACAAATGCGCCAAAAGCAGTTTAATAAACAAAATCATAATGCAGTAAGTTGTTTTATTTGTTTTCTAAAATAGCGGTCTAAATTCATAACCAAATCAAATTGTGCACGTTTTTGTCTTCTGCTTACTGCGGCCTGATTAATGCCTAATTTTTGACCTAATTCTTCCTGTGATAAAGTAGGGTTTTCTATTGCGATAGCTACAAATTCAGCCGATTGTACGAGCCAGCTGTCCATAAAAGTCAGTGCCAGTTGTATCATTAGATTTAGCTTTTCATCTATTTCATCAATGCCGGTTCGCATAGCCAAAGTGACTTTTTGTTTTTTCAAAGTTTCAAAAAGCTCTCCTGAATTAATAAAAGCGGAGCCATTACTTTCGGATATTTTTTCGGCATCGTGGCTTTTATCACCAAAACCAATACTCATCCGTGCATCAGATTTTATCGCTCTTAAATGGGCCTTTATTAAAATAGCAGTTAATAAAGCTTCTTCAGGATTTTTTACTTCGATCTGAAATTCATCTCCCCTGTAAACCTCCCATTGACCTGGTGTTTCGCCAAGGGGAGCTAAGATTTTTTTTAAATCTTCTACCCAATGTTCTGATTCTTGTTGTCTAGAATCAATTATATCGCCTGTAATTATACTAGTCATAATCAAATATAATTAAAATTATAAACTTTCTATTATAAATATAAGTAATATTCTTTATTATTACGTTTTTAGGTAATATTTTTATTTATTACAGATATGGGTAATGTCTGGTGTTATTACAGATTTAGGTAATGTTCGTACATATTACGATATTCGATAATAATGACGATTATTACAATATTGCGTAATTTCAAATGGATACACTATTATGATACTATCATTTGTATGGTTCAAAAAAATCAGGAAATAGTTAATTTTTATTTCTTTAAAAAACAAACTAACTTAGCCTTTACAAAAGAATAAGCTTTGAATAAGGAAATCAAAATCATCGAATGTCCACGTGATGCCATGCAGGGTATCAAAACTTTTATTCCTACTAAAAATAAGGTTTCTTATTTGCAGGCCTTGCTAAGAGTAGGTTTTGATACGATAGATTTTGGAAGTTTTGTATCTTCCAAAGCGATTCCGCAAATGCAGGACACGGCAGAGGTTTTGTCACAGCTGGATTTATCTCAGACAACAAGTAAACTTTTGGCCATTATAGCGAATACACAAGGGGCGGAAACTGCTGCAGAACATGAAGCTATTCAGTATTTGGGATTTCCTTTTTCGATTTCAGAGAATTTTCAGATGCGAAATACGCATAAAACAATTGCCCAATCCTTAATTACACTGCAGGAAATCTTTGAAATCGCTGACAAAAAAAACAAAGAAGTCGTAACTTATCTTTCCATGGGGTTCGGAAATCCATACGGAGATCCATGGAATGTTGAGATTGTGAGCGAATGGACAGAAAAATTGTCTGAAATGGGAGTGAAAATATTATCGCTTTCTGATACTGTCGGGACATCAACGCCTGAGGTAATAACCTATCTTTTTTCGAATTTAATTCCGAAATACCCTCAAATCGAGTTCGGAGCGCACTTACATACAACTCCAAATAGCTGGTTCGAAAAAATAGATGCTGCACACAAGGCCGGCTGTACGCGTTTTGACGGTGCCATTCAGGGATTTGGGGGATGTCCTATGGCAACGGATCAACTTACCGGAAATATGCCTACAGAAAAACTCATTTCATATTTTACAGCCAATAAAAAAATAACTGGCTTAAATTCCTTAAGTTTTGAAAGTGCCTATAATGAAGCCTCAAAACTATTCGGTAAATTCCATTAAATATGATTTTATTGCCAAGAATACATAAGAAGATTAAATTTTTAATTGTGGAATTTAAAATTTGGACTTGATACTAAATTTTGCCATTGATATTGTCATTGATACTGCAATTGATTTTTCAAATGTATTAAGCAGCTATTCCGGCTCTCCATTACAAGCACTCGGGTAAAAACACTTTTTTCCAAGGTTTTAAAAGAGCTTCCGCCGGTCGCTTTTTAAAGCCAGGAAAAAATGGTGTTTTTACCTTTCGTGGCTTTTCATTTTGATCCGGGCTGAGGTATCGGGACAGCGATTTCTTTTAGAGTCAAAAAAAAATCTGAATAAGTTAATGAACAAGTTTCTAATTTTTTCACTATATTTGCACGCAATTCAACTAGAAATTGCAACATGATAGCACACAACTCTAAGATCATCGGCGAAGGTTTAACTTACGATGATGTACTATTAGTACCAAACTACTCTAATGTGCTTCCACGCGAAGTGAGTATCAAATCAAAATTTTCAAGAAATATCACATTAAACGTTCCAATCGTATCTGCTGCTATGGATACAGTAACTGAAAGTGCAATGGCAATCGCTATGGCGCAGGAGGGCGGAATTGGAGTTTTACATAAAAATATGACCATTGAGCAGCAAGCTGCTAAGGTTAGAAAAGTGAAGCGTGCTGAGGCAGGAATGATCTTAGACCCGGTAACATTGCCAATGAATTCAACAATTGCAGATGCAAAAGCTGCCATGAAAGAATTCGGAATTGGAGGTATCCCAATCGTTGACGAAAACAGAATCCTCAAAGGAATCGTTACCAACCGTGACCTGCGTTTCGAAAAAAACAGCTCAAGACCTATCGAAGAGGTTATGACAAGTACGAATCTTGTTACTGTTGCTGAAGGAACTTCATTGGAGCAGGCTGAAGTTGTTTTGCAGGGACATAAAATCGAAAAATTGCCGGTTGTAAATGCTAAAAACGAATTAGTTGGTTTAATTACCTTTAGGGATATAACAAAACTGACGCAAAAACCAATTGCTAATAAAGATACATTTGGTCGTTTGAGAGTTGCCGCTGCTATCGGGGTAACCGGTGATGCTGTAGAAAGAGCAGCTGCATTAGTTGCGGCTGGTGTAGACGCAATCATAATTGATACAGCTCATGGACATACTGAAGGTGTTGTAAATACATTAAAAGAAGTAAAATCAAAATTCCCGCAAATAGATGTTATTGTTGGAAACATCGCAACTCCCGAAGCAGCTAAATATTTAGTTGAAAACGGTGCTGATGGTGTAAAAGTAGGAATTGGACCTGGTTCTATTTGTACAACCCGTATTGTTGCAGGTGTTGGTTTCCCGCAGTTTTCAGCAGTTCTTGAAGTAGCTGCCGCTATCAAAGGAACCGGAGTTCCGGTTATTGCGGATGGTGGAATCCGTTATACAGGAGATATTCCTAAAGCTATCGCAGCCGGTGCTGATTGCGTAATGTTAGGTTCATTATTAGCAGGAACAAAAGAATCACCGGGTGAAACGATCATCTTCGAAGGAAGAAAATTCAAATCATACCGCGGAATGGGCTCTGTTGAAGCCATGCAGACAGGTTCTAAAGACCGATATTTTCAGGATGTTGAAGATGATGTTAAAAAATTAGTTCCGGAAGGAATTGTAGGTCGTGTTCCTTACAAAGGAGAATTAAACGAAAGCATGCTGCAGTTCATTGGAGGTCTTCGTGCCGGAATGGGATATTGCGGATCAAAAGATATTCCAACGTTACAGGAAACAGGACGCTTCGTAAGAATCACATCAAGTGGGATTAATGAAAGTCATCCACACAACGTAACCATTACAAAAGAAGCTCCAAATTATTCCAGATAATTTAGTTTTTTGATATAAAAAAAGGCGTGAGATTTCAAATTCTTACGCCTTTTTCTCTTTACTTAATGATTGAAATTCCATTATTTAGTTCATCTATTATATTCTGATTTTGTTCTATCGCTTCAGCCTGAGCTCCAAACTGCATTTGTATAGAACCGCCTTTCCCGTTATAAACAAACCCCTGGTATTTATATAATGTATCATTGTAATCTAATTCACATTCAAAGTAATTTACCATTAAATCATTTATCTTCTTTTTAGTGATTTTAAGATTTTTGATTTTACCAAACTCTTTGTATTCGTCCTCAATTGTACTTTTTAGTTTTTTATCTGTAATGAAATAATCATACTCGATAAAATAAACATTCACCAAATTGTATTTGTCATGAAACTGTACATCCCAATCTGATGACTCTGTTCGAATCCATTTTTCGGGATTGTATTTTATTTCATAAATTCCTTTTCGGCTGATATAAGAATCTAATTTTGAATTTTTACTCTGTCCCATTGCAAAAAGACAGGATAGAAAGAATAATAGAATTAATTTTTTCGACATTATATATTTATTTTAATTTTAAAATTCTGTTTAAGAAGAAAATTGTTAAACGAAAATAAGAAATTAATAAAGACGTATTTTAAAAACGCTATAGTGAAGCTGTATTTTTCTCTGTTTCACTTAAAGTTTGATTTTCTAAAATTTGCTGAATAAAAGGTTTTATCTGCTTTTCAATTTCAGCTTCAGAAATATTTAACGCTTTAGGATCAGTTGTTAACTGAAACCATGGTTTAGATCCGTCAAAATCATAACTTCCAAAAACAATTACAGGGGTTCCTTTCACTTTTACGTTCTCTTTGTCTTTTAATATCCATTCATCTGCGAATTTATAAAGATATTTAGCGTCTTTTTCTAATAAACGCAAACAGGAATGTGAAGCAGGATATCCAGGCAATTCATATTGATGAAAACCAACTCCCAGTTTGTTTTCAATGTTGAAATTCCATTTAAGTTCCCATTCGTCATTAAAAGTACTGGTCGTTTTTTCCGCTTTCCAATTCGTGAAAAATAATCCTGTTGGAGTTTGGTCTGCCTTTCTTCCCATATTAGTTGGACCTGTGCGAACTAATTCACCATTTTCATAAGCTGCAAAAGTTTGCGTTGGATAAGAGAAAATAATGATTTTTGAAACACCTTCTAATGCATTCACATGTAAAGGAAATGGAAGGTAATAAACCAAATCACCACTGAAATCTGAAGGAACGATAAGTGAATCCAGTTTTTTAAGGTTTGTTTTATCAGCTCTGTTCAAAGCATAGATAATATTCATTTTAATACTATCGGCTTCATTGGCTTTCAACCATTCTTTAGATTTAGTAAACTGATACAAAACAGTAGATTCCGGTTTTTTGTATTCAACAGTTTTTTTAGGTTTTTTATTTTCAGTTATTGTAATAGTATCGCTTTTTTTGCAAGAAACCATTAAAGCTAAAATCAATAAAAGTAATGCATTTGCCAAGTAATATAACTTCTTCATAATATTGGTATTTTTGATTATGGTAAAGTTCTATTTTTAACATCAGCTCACGTTATAGAATTTTTATGATTATTTATTGGATTTTCATTATGAACTCAGAATGCGTATTAGTCAGTCACTGTCTATGATTGGATGTTTATAAACATCAAAAAAAAGCAATCTTATTCATCATTATAAAATGAATAGGACTGCTTTTGTATAGGTTTTCCAGTTTTTAAATGATTTTATTTAGTTTACGTTTGATGAAATTATTAAAAACTAAATAAAAAAATCTTAAATCAACTCTTTTATTTTAGCATACTGCAGTAGCATAATAGTTTTGGCATCGGTAATCTCTCCGGACTCAATCATCGCATAGGCTTCGTCAAAAGTAAATTCTAAGACTTCTATGTTTTCCTGTTCAGCATCTAGTCCGCCTCCTTCGCTTACCTTCATGTTTTCATCATATTCACCGACAAAAAGATATAAAATTTCCGTTACAGAACCAGGGGACATATACGTTTCAATAACTTTCTGCACTTTGCTTAAACGATATCCGGTTTCTTCTTCCGTTTCACGAATAATAGCGTTTTCTGCATTTTCTTTGTCTAAAAGCCCTGCACAGACTTCTATCATCATTCCGGTTTTATTTCCGTTTAGATAAGTTGGTAATCGAAATTGTCTTGTCAGGATAACTGTTTTTTTAGATGAATTGTACAACAATATTCCAGCCCCATTACCTCGGTCGTATACTTCACGAATGTGTGATTCTACAGGCTGATTTTCTTTTTTATATTTAAAAGTAACTTTGTTTAATACATACCAGTTATCGGATAATAATTTAGTTTCTGTTATTTCTATTTCAGGATTTTTTCTCATAAATTTTTATATCAAAAAAAACGCCCTGATTATCAGAGCGTTTAAAAGTATTATTTTGTTATTGTTTGCTTTCTGTCTGGTCCAACCGATACAATTTTTATTGGCACTTCGATTTCTTTTTCAATAAATTCAATATATTCTTTAAGCTCAATAGGTAATTGATCGTAAGTTGTCAATCCTGTTAAATCTTGTTTCCAGCCTTTAAATTCTTTATAAACGGGAGTCACATTTTCTGGTTCAATGTTGTATGGAAAGTGAGAGATGTTCTGTCCTTTGTAGTTATATTCAGTACAAACTTTTAAAGTTTCGAATCCTGAGAGAACGTCACCTTTCATCATCATTAACTGAGTAACACCATTTACCTGTACAGCATATTTTAAAGCTACTAAGTCTAACCATCCACAACGTCTTTGTCTTCCTGTTACAGAGCCAAATTCGTTACCAACTCTTGCCATTGTAGCGCCCACTTCGTCAAAAAGTTCAGTAGGGAAAGGTCCGCTTCCTACACGTGTAACATAAGCTTTGAAAATCCCGTAAACCTCTTTGATTTTGTTAGGAGCAATTCCTAAACCCGTACAAGCTCCGGCAGCAGTTGTATTGGATGAAGTTACGAAAGGGTAAGTTCCGAAATCAACATCTAATAGAGATCCCTGAGCACCTTCACAAAGAATAGATTTTCCTGCTTTTTGAGCCTGGTGCATGTATTCTTCACTGTCTATGAAATCTAATTTTTTAAGTTCTTCGATAGCTTCAAAGAATTCTTTTTCCAATTCAGCTAAATTATATTGAATAGCAACATCATAAAAAGCAATCATTGCTTCATGTTTGTCTGCTAAAGCTCTGTAACGTTCTTTGAAATCTTCTAATTCGATATCACCAACACGTAAACCGTTTCTGCCTGTTTTGTCCATGTAAGTTGGTCCAATTCCTTTAAGAGTAGAACCAATTTTTGCTTTCCCTTTTGATGCTTCAGAAGCTGCATCAAGCAAGCGGTGTGTTGGTAAAATTAAATGTGCTTTTCTTGAAATTATTAATTTCTTTTTAATGTCAAGGTTGAATTTTTCTAAACCTTCGATTTCTTTTTGAAAAACTACAGGGTCAATTACAACTCCATTTCCGATTATATTTACTGAATCTTTATGGAAAATTCCTGAAGGAATGGTTCTAAGTACGTGTTTAATTCCGTCAAATTCTAATGTATGTCCTGCGTTTGGTCCTCCCTGAAAACGTGCAATAATATCATAATTTGAGGTAAGTACGTCAACAATTTTTCCTTTACCTTCGTCTCCCCATTGTAATCCTAGTAATAAATCTACGGTCATTCTGTTTTAATTTGCGTTGGGACAATCTAAACTGTCCTACTGATTATGTAGTTAATTTTTCTTTTTTAGTTTTTTGAAAAGTCTTAAATAGACTATGAATTTGAGCTCTGCTTTTTGTTTCCGTAGAAATAAAGCGAGTGATTAGTTATCTCAATATCAAATATTTCTTCGATTGTTTTTTTGATGGTCTGGATTCTTGGATCACAAAACTCAATTACTTCTCCTGAATCAGTCATGATAATATGATCATGCTGTTTATCAAAATATGATTTTTCGTAGTAAGCCTGATTTTGCCCAAATTGATGTTTTCTCACCAATGCGCAGTCTAACAATAACTCAATCGTGTTGTATAATGTAGCTCTGCTCACACGATAGTTTTTGTTTTTCATTTTGATGTATAGGTTTTCTATATCAAAATGTTCCTCGCTGTCATAAATTTCCTGAAGTATAGCATAACGCTCAGGAGTTTTGCGATGCCCTTTTTGTTCAAGATACATTGTAAAAACATTTTTTACAATTTCTTGATTTCTAGTGTTGTCAGTTGAAATGAGTGTCATATCCGGCAAAGATAATTTTTTATTTTTAATCAATAAAAGTTTCGGGTTTAAAGTTTAGTTATAAAACCCCTATAGACTCGTTAAAAAGTTAGGTTCTGTATTCTCTGGTTACTTTGTCAACACCATCAATTTTTTTAATAGCACTAATCATTTTTTTCAGGATGGTGTTGTTTTTCACAATTACAGCCACCTGTCCATGAAAAATTCCGGCGTCTGTGCTAAGCGAAATACTTTGAATATTTACGCTCATGTTGTTAGAAATTACTTTTGTAAGCTGATTGGTAAGTCCCAAAACATCCATTCCTGTAATATTGATAATGGCTTTAAATTCTTCCTGAGAAGAGTCAATCCATTTGGCGCTCATAATGCGGTAAGCGTAGTTGGACTGCATTCCAATGGCATTTGGACAATCTTTTTTATGCACTTTGATTCCTTCGTTTATAGTAACAAATCCAAAAACATCATCACCCGGAATTGGGTTACAGCATTGTGATAATTTATAGTCGAGCTTGTCATGCTCAGTTCCAAAAACCAGCATGTCGTAATTACTGCTGATGACCGGTTTGTGAATATCCTCTGCAGCTGTATCTTTAGTTCTTTTGATTTTATTTTTGAAGAAATTGATAAAAGTATTACTCTTTTGGGCTGCGTAATCTTTTAACTGCTGGTTTTCGATAGCACCAATTCCAACTCGATAAAATAAATCTAAACTTGTTTTTAATTTGAAAAAGTTGACTAATTCATTTGTAACCTGTTCATTAAGCGTAACTTTTAAATGTCTTAATTTTCTGGTAAGTAATTCTTTTCCTTCTTCTGCAATTTTTTTGGTGTTCTCGTTAAGGACATTTTTGATTTTGTTTTTTGCGCGCGAAGTCGTTACATAATCAAGCCAGTTTACCGTTGGTTTTTGATTGGCAGAAGTAATGACTTCAACCTGATCCCCACTTTTTAATTCGTGATTTAAGGGAACCAAACGTCCGTTTACACGGGTTCCTCTGGTTTTAATTCCGATTTCAGAGTGAATACTAAAAGCAAAATCAAGCGAAGTTGCGCCTTTTGGCAATGATTTGATTTCTCCTTTTGGCGTAAAAACGAAGATTTCCTGTGAATAGAGATTCATTTTAAAATCTTCCACAAAATCAACTGCATTTGTTTCAGGATTTTCTAAAGCTTCGCGAAGTAAATTCAGCCAGGTGTCAAGGCCGCTTTCTTCAGATGCACCGTTTTTGTATTTGTAATGTGCGGCATATCCTTTTTCGGCAATTTCATCCATTCTTTCGCTTCGCACCTGTACTTCAACCCAACGTCCTTTAGGTCCCATAACAGTTATGTGTAATGCTTCGTAACCAGTTGATTTAGGAGATGAAATCCAGTCTCTTAAACGACTAGGACTTGGTCTGTAATGATCTGTTACGATGGAATAGATTTTCCATGCAATAAACTTTTCTTCATGAGAATCACATTTATACACAATTCGTAACGCAAATTTGTCGTAAACTTCATCAAAGCTTACATTTTGGGCACGCATTTTTCGACGAATCGAATAAATAGATTTTGGACGTCCTTTTATAATATAGTCAACATTTTCCGCATCAAGTGATTTTTTCAAAACATCCGAAATGTCTTTGATGTAGGCATCCTGTTCTTCTTTGGTTTCCCTTATTTTGCTTACGATGTCTTCATAAACAGCAGGTTCTGTATATTTTAAGCCTAAATCTTCAAGTTTGGTTTTTATATTATAAAGTCCTAAACGATGGGCTAGAGGGGCATAAATGTATAAAGTTTCAGAAGCAATTTTGGTTTGTTTGTACTCCACCATTGAATCCATGGTCTGCATGTTGTGCAAACGATCCGCCAATTTGATCAGGATAACGCGTACATCGTCGTTTAGTGTCAAAATCATTTTGCGGAAATTCTCTGCCTGCATTGATGCATTCAGATCCTTTTGAACCATAGAAATCTTCGTTAGTCCTTCGACTAATTGCGCTACTTTTGGATTAAATAAACGTTCAATATCTTCAACAGTAATTGGAGTGTCTTCGACAACATCGTGCAATAAAGCCGCAGCAATAGAGGTGGCTCCCAGACCAATTTCGGAAGCTACAATTTTCGCAACTGCAATAGGATGAAAGATATACGCTTCTCCGGATTTACGCCTTTGTTCTTTATGGGCATCAACGGCAACATCAAAAGCTTTCCGAATGAGTTTTTTATCGGTAGGTGTTAAAGTCTGGTAACTGATTCGAAGTAATTCTTTGTACTCTTGTGCAATTGCTTTGTTTTCTTTTTCAATATCTATTTCTGTCATAGCGGCATGGTTCAATCCTTAAAAATATGAATTTGTTTAAATATACGCAAGGGAATGGATTGCTGATTTAGGATTTAAGATTGTTGAAATTTAACGCTCTTTTTGCGATAAAGTCTAATTGTTTTGAAATTATAAGGAGCTATTCCCGCTATTCATTACAATCTTTTTTGGCGAACCCCGCCAAAAAAGGATTTTTATTGCTATCGGGGCTAGGGAATTGGTTTTTATAAGGTAATACAATGTAATCTTAAATTTCAGGCACAACCTAAAAACCTCTTTGTCTTTTAGCTTCAAAAATCAAAATAGCGGCAGCTACGGAAACATTCATGCTGTCAATTTCGCCCTGCATCGGGATAATTATGTTTTGTGTTGCAGCGTCACGCCATTCCTGAGTTAGTCCTGTTGCTTCTGTACCGACAACCAAGGCGGTTGGAGTAGTGAAATTCTGTGTATGATAGGAGGTTGAATTTTGTAATGTAGCGCAGTAAAAATCAATTTTTTTCTCCTTCAAAAAAGTAATAATTTCTGCAGTCGTTCCAGTTGCAATCTGATTGGTAAATAAGCAGCCAACACTGGAGCGAACGATATTCGGATTGTATAAATCACTTTTTGGATTGGCAATCAAAACAGCATCCAGCCTGGCGGCATCGGCAGTACGCAAAAGAGCACCAATATTT
The DNA here is from genome assembly GCF_029625295.1 of Flavobacterium gyeonganense. Classification (NCBI taxonomy): domain Bacteria; kingdom Pseudomonadati; phylum Bacteroidota; class Flavobacteriia; order Flavobacteriales; family Flavobacteriaceae; genus Flavobacterium; species Flavobacterium gyeonganense. The sequence continues at coordinate 3,494,805 of NZ_CP121112.1, forward strand.
CCGGGTTTTTCAGGAGCTTCGGCTACCAGGATCAATGGGTTTTCGGATAACTTTAAATCTGATAATTGGAGTGATTTGGTTTTGGCTACAGCCAAAATTCCTTCTGTCGTATCGCGATACGCTAGTTTCTGATACACTTCTTTATTGATTTCGATTAACTGAACAGGTGCTTTTACCAATTTAGAGATTTCATTTTCAGTAACCAATTCATGTAAAAATAAAACAGTTTCTATTTCGTAACCTCCTTTTTGAGCTAATGAAATCTCACGCAATCCTTCAATCAAAAATGTGCCGGTTTGTTTGCGGGCTTTTGCTTTTTCCTGCAATAAAACAAGCGATTTTATAAACGGATTCTGGACTGATGTGATTTGTTTCATTATTTTAAGACTCAAAGTTGCGAGGTTCAAAGGTACAGAGATTTTTTTTGAAAGATGCAAAGTTTTGCGGTGCTTAAAATGAATTTAAAGGGTATGGTATAAGTTCTGCTAAAATTTTTATGAATTATAATCTAACCAAGGGATTTTTATTGTTCATTGAAATCAATTATTTTTCAAAAACTTCTTTAATTTCATTCGTAACAGGATGATCAGCTGTGAAAGTATATCCCATAATTTTAGCAATGGTTTGTGCGAATTGTTTTTGGTAAAATTGTGAATCGGTTTTCATTTCGCCTTTTGCATCAATTTCTGGCCCCATCGCAGCAAACCAAATTTCTGATGCACCCGAAATTTCAGAACCGTGGTCTGTCCATTGCTTTTTTATTGTATCACCACGACCATGATCGACCGTTATGAACAGGGTCGTTTTATTTTTGTATTGTGAATCATTTTGTACAAAAGTCCATATTTCCTGAATCCATTTGTCTACTTGATTTGCAGCGTCAAGGTACGAGCGATAGTCGCCATGATGCGCCCATTCATCTGTTTCTCCATAGGCAATGTAAAGTACTTTTGGTTTCTTGGTTTTAAGTTCATCCATGGCTTGATAATGCGTAAAGACATCCATACATTCATCTTGATGAAACGGCTTAAACGAATTGTCCCGAATTTGATTTAACAATTTTTGTGAAGATGTTGGCTTACTACCTCCAACTTTATCAAAAGCAGAAATTACCTCAAAACCACTTCTTTCTTCATTAAGAATTCTATCAAAAGCATCCCATGCGCCATAAGCCACTATTTTTCCTTTTAATTTGGATTGTTTGTTCAGGAATTCTAATACATTGACATTCGGATTTGGTTTGTAGCTGTTTGAGTTTACCTCAAGATCCACATTTCCAGTCATAATTTCACTGTATCCAGGATAACTAAACCAATATGGATTAGCTACATCAACTTTGTTTTTTAAATCACGATTGCCGTAAATTTGTCCTTTTGAAATAATTTCTGACCAGAAAAAAGGCATTATTTTTTTTCGGGATTCTTTGAAGTCTGAATCAGCATACTTTTTATAAATGTAGGTACTATCTCCTTGGTTGAATTTTTTGTCATTGGCAATTTCTGAATCCACTCCTTTAAAAACTTCCTGCCATCTAAAACCGTCTGTCGTTATGATTATGATATTTTCTGTTTTTTGGGCATTAGCAAAAATACTGCTGAAAACTAATACGATTGAAACTAGTTTTTTCATGTCTTTTTTGAATTACAAAGTTCATCGCAAAGGTTCAAAGATTTTTGAGGATTATTAAATTTTAATCATGAACTTGATTTATTGATAATGCTCATTTTACATTTTCGTAACACATTTCATAAACTCTACAAAATCCCTCTCGACTTAATCTCCAAATATTTATTAATGGCATCCAAAGTCAGATTCTCAGGCTGTGTCAGAACCGAATGGATTCCGTATTTTTTCAGTTCATTAGCAATCAGACGTTTTTCAAACATGAATTTTTCTGCAATTACTTTGTCATACACTTCCTGGATGGTATCGGTTTTTTTATTGATGATTTCGTTCAGTTCTGTATTACTGAAGAAAACAACGACCAATAAATGATTTTTTGCAATTCCTTTTAAATATGGTAATTGGCGGTTTAGTCCGTCCATAGTTTCAAAATTGGTGTATAAAATAATCAGACTGCGCTGATTGATGTTTTTCTTTACATCTACATATAAACGGCTGTAATCACTTTCAAAAAAATCGGTTTTGATGTTGTATAAGGTTTCCAGTATTTTTTGCATCTGCGACCCCCTTTTTTCAGCAAAAACCCTGTTTTCTACCTTTTTAGAGAAAGCAAAAATCCCTGCTTTATCCTGCTTTTTCAGAATCACATTAGCTAATACCAAAGTCGAATTAATAGCATAATCCAGTAAACTCAATCCGTTAAAAGGCATTTGCATTACACGGCCTTTATCAATCGCGAGATAAACCGACTGTGATTTTTCGTCCTGAAACTGGTTGACCATCAATGCGTTTTTCTTTGCAGTAGCTTTCCAGTTTAAAGTTCTAAGATCATCGCCCTGAACATATTCTTTGATTTGCTCAAACTCCATTGTATGTCCAATGCGACGGATTTTCTTGATTCCGTATTGGAAAAGGTTATTCGAAAAAGCCAATAAATCATACTTTCTTAATTGAATATACGATGGATATGTGGGAACCATTTTATCTTTGTCGAAAGTAAATCTTCTGGAAATGAGTTTCAAAGGAGATGAAACGTAAATGTTTAAATTTCCAAAATAATATTCACCTCGTTCTGTTGGACGCAAATCGTATGAAACTTTATCCTGAGCAGTTGCTTTAACAGTTCTTTCAATTTTGAAATCGCGTACCTGAAACTGAAACGGAATTTCATCAATGATTTTAATTGAAATTGGGAAAGTGTAATGGTTTTGGACCGAAATATTTACAGGATTCAAGTCACCATTCGAAAGCTTTTCAGGCATTTCCCTTGAAGCTTCAATTCCGGTTCGGGCTACATACAAAAGCAAAACATCAAGCATCAGAAAAGTGATTAAAACCAAAACAAGAAACCAGACTCCGTTGTATGTTATCGGAAAAATAAAAGCACACACGAATAGTCCTATGATACCTAAAAGGACATAGAAAAAGAAGTTGTTAAGGTATAGGCTTTTTATAAATTTCACTTTTTTATTGTTTCAGGTTTAAAATTTCATGTTATGCGAAGTTTGCAAAATCTTTTAAATGCTGGTCTTCACGATATCAAAAGGTTTTGAATACATTGTACGAATCAAATTACCTTGGAATTTCAACTGTTTCAATGATCTGTTTGATGATTTCAGCACTTGTAATTCCTTCCATTTCGCGCTCCGGACTAACAATTACACGGTGCTGTAATACAGGAACTGCTGCTTCCTTAATATCTTCAGGAGTTACAAAATCTCGTCCACGAATAGCAGCAAAGCCTTTCGAAGCATTTAAAATAGCGATTGATGCACGAGGCGAAGCTCCTAAATATAAAAAGGCATTTTCCCTTGTGTTTACCACAATTCGGGCAATGTACTCCAGTAAATTCTGTTCCACTCTTATTTGTTTTATCAGGGCCTGATATCGTTTTATCTCTTCCGCAGAAAGAATAGTTTTAATAGCCTCTAATTTTCCGTGATCCTGCAAAAGATGTTCTCTCTGAATAATCACGATCTCTTCGTCTAATTTTGGGTAATCAACCGAAATTTTGAATAAAAAACGGTCCAATTGTGCTTCAGGCAAACGGTAAGTACCTTCCTGTTCAATTGGATTTTGTGTAGCAATAACCAAAAAAGGAGCTTCAAGCTGGTAAGCAGAACCGTCAATAGTTATCTGGCGTTCTTCCATAACCTCAAAAAGAGCTGCCTGCGTTTTGGCAGGTGCACGATTGATCTCGTCAATTAAAATCAGATTAGAAAAAATAGGCCCTTGCTTGAATTCAAATTCTGAGCTTTTCAAATTAAAAATCGAAGTTCCTAAAATATCAGAAGGCATTAAATCTGGTGTAAACTGAATTCGGCTAAAGCCAATATTAAGTGTTTTCGATAATAATTTGGCTGTAATAGTTTTGGCAACTCCCGGAACGCCTTCCAGTAAAACGTGTCCGTTCGATAAAATAGCAACCAGTAATTGATCGATCATTTTGTGCTGGCCAACAATTACGGTTTCAATTTCTTTTTTGATACTGTTAACGTGGTCTAAAAGTGGTGCTAAGTTAAGCCTTGTTTCAAAATTCACATTTTCGTTTGTGATTTCTGTTTCTGTTGTATTGATATCGTCCATGTTTGGTATGTTTTCTTTTGATGAATTTCAGTTAAAATATTAATGTAAAACTTTCTCTATAGCATTATTGATCCGGATTAAATCTTCTTCAAGGCTTCCGTGGTAACTTTTTCGGTGTTCGTTGATTAAAAATACAAGTTCTCTGATGTCATTTTCATTTTTTCCGGACTTATGATGCAGTTTTTTGACGAAATCATCATCTAATTTAGATGTGTCCATCAAATATTCATTACGGATCCTTTCCAGAAAATAAATGATTTTTTTATCAATAATATTATCATGATCACCTTCCTGATAATATAAATTTCCGATGGTTTTGGTAAAATCAACTGTTAAATTAGGTAATGGTTTTAGTATCGGGACTATCCTTTGTTTTCGTTTGGCATTAAAAAGGATAAATATCAATATTCCGATTAAAGATAAGTATAAAGCCCATTTTAAAGCAGGCTGACTTAAAATATAACGAAGCGGAGAACCTGAGATTGATTCGCTGTTTTGCCCTTTTGTATACCAAAAAATATCGCCTTGCGGTACGTAAGAAAGGACACTTTGAGCATATTGATAATGATCGTCTTTTAATAAATGGAAATTAGAAAAAGCGGCTGGCTGAGTGTGTAAATAGAAGTACCCATTTACATACGGTACTTTAATGAAATTGATTCTTTTTTGATTTTCCTTATTCGCCTGATAACCTAAAACAGTGGTTTGTAAAGTATCAATTTTTGAAAAATAGTATGAACCCATGCCTTCAGTTAAATGAAACTTTTTGTTCCCTAAATTTTTATTAGCAAGCCAAATTGAGGTGCTGTCAGAATATTGAAAATCGGTTCTGAAGTCAATTTTTAAGCTGTCTAAAAGTGGCTGTGGGAACGTTTTCATGCTCAGAAAAGCATTGTTTCCATGTGACACAAAATAAAAAAGCTCCGTCATTGACTGATCATCAATGGCAGCAAATTCTGTAATGTTAAAAAAAGTGCCCTTTATTTTATACGTGCCCACAACGGTATCCGGAACATATTTTGAATCGAGGAACTCATAAGGGGTTAAAGCGGAAACTCTTTCAATCTTTTGTTTTTTTAAAAGACCGTCAATTTCTTTATCGAAAACATACAATCCAAGTGGAGTTTTATCATTCACAGAATAAGTCGGAGTCCAGTCAATTTTTTTAGGAGAATTGCCACCTGCTATTAAAATTAAGGCAAAAACCAAAACCAGAATAGCGATATAAATTTTAATCGATTTACCCATGGTTAAAGGTTTTTATTGCATTTTTAAAACGGTTTTCTGCTTTTTCGAACATTCTTTCGTTAATTTCAAATTCGCCATACCAAATATAGTTATACACGTATGACAAATAGGTGAATTCGTCTTTATGAGCAGGGTTTTTGATTTCGTTTAAATAATCGGAATTGGTTTTTTCAATATCCCATTCGATGTAACGATTTTTGGCCATTACTTTTAACAACCATAAGTAATAGTATCGAATGGCAATTCTTTTTTCTCCTTTTTCAATAGATTCCTTAATGAGTTTTTCGAAATCCAGAAGGTGGATATTTTTTTCAATATCGGAGTAATGAACTACTTTTTGTTTCGCTTCCTTACTGAAAATCCATTTTCCTTCCTTTCCGATCAGAGCCTTTACAATCAGATAAATTACAAAAACCACAATTAGTACGGCCAGTATTTTAAGTAAAATTGCTACAAAATTAAGTGATGCCTGCGGGTTTTTAAAAGTAAAAATTTCATTAAGGACGTCTGCAAGCCATTCTTTAAAATGATCCCACCAATTTTTTTCAGGTGTTTTTTGTTCGTAAACAAAATCACTGTCGGTATATTTTTTTTTGAAATTTTTCGGAAATGTTTTAGCCTCTATAGTATCTGAATCGACATAAATATCAGACTCAGCATATTTTACTGACGCGACTTTTGGAGGCTCAGTTTTAACCAAAGTATCCTGCGCACTCATGTTATTGAAGCAAAAGAGAAAAGATAAAAGAAGTAAAATTCTATTCATTATTGGAAATCGTTAATTCAATTTGGCTGATAGCTGTCGTGTTTTTTTGTGAACAATAAAAGGATAAACCAAATAATAAAAAGAGATGATACCCAATGTAAAAAGGATAATAAAACTGCTAAGCCAATTGGGCATATCAATAGAATATCGTGTAATAAAACCTTCCAGAAATCCGGCACTTATGGTAAAAGGAAATGTACTTAGAAAGATTTTGAAACTGTTTTTAAAGCCTATTTTAAATGAATTTGTTCTCGAAAAAGTTTTAGGAAATAAAATAGAAGCTCCTAAGATGAATCCGGCAGCAGTTTCAATTACAATGGCAAAAATTTCCATAGCACCATGAATCCAGATTCCGCGGACACTTTTCCAGAATACATTTTGTTCGAAAAAAAGTATTGAAATGCGCCCAGCATAATGCCGTTTTGAGAGGAAATATAAAAAGTGCCAATTCCGCCAAAAAGTCCCCAAATATAGCATCTGGCTCCTACATAAAGGTTGTTCATGGTAATTCCAACAAAACTTCCCCAGTTGCTTCCTGAGCCGTAAACCGCCATTGGATTTCCCTTTTTGATGTTGTCCAAAGTCATGTTTACATAACCATCACCTAAAATTAAACGGACAAAATCATGGTCATATCTGGCCGAAATCACACCAATGGCAACGGTTGCAAAAAACAGGACAAATGCATAGAGCAAATACCTCCTGTAATCGTAAACCAGAAGAGGGACTTCGGTTTTAAAAAATTCAAAAAATCTGTTTTTTTCAGCTCGTTTGGTTTTGTAAATCTTTTGATAAATCTGTGATGCCAGATGATTTAAGTAAATTACTGTTTTACTTTTTGGATAATACGTTTGTGCATACGACAGGTCATTCATCATTTGAATGTACAAATTAGCTAACTCATCAGGATTTTTTTTAGCTTTACCAAAAATAGCCAGTTCAAATTCCAGCCATTTTTCTTTATTTTGTTTTATGAATGCAACTTCTCTCATTGAGGGCTAAAATATAAAATATGTCAGAATTATCTATAAACACAACACAAAATGTCAAAATAAATTTTATCGCCGCTTCTGCAGGCGAGCGAATTGGTTCTTATTTTATCGATTTGGTGATCAAAATAGCCTATGGGATAGTGGTTTACCTGATTTTTTTCAATTGGCTCAATCTGGATCTTTTATTTAAAAATTTAGATCAGTGGTCTGTGGGGACAATTCTTTTAGGATTTTATTTCCCGGTTATGATTTATTCGCTTACTCTTGAAAGCATTTTTGAAGGACAAACGATAGGAAAAAAACTGAACAAAATAAAAGTGGTTAAAATTGACGGATATCAGGCAGGATTTGGGGACTATTTGATGAGATGGTTTTTTAGATTGATAGATATTTCGATTTTTAACGGAATTATAGCTCTCATTACTGTAGTTTCAAGTAAAAAAGGGCAGAGGCTTGGCGATATGGTTGCAGGGACTTCAGTAATTACCCTGAAAAATAAAATTAATATCAGCCATACCATTTTAGAAGAAATAGAAGAAACCTATGTGCCAACCTATCCTCTCGTTATTAAATTGTCAGACAATGATATGCGTATCATAAAGGAAACATTTTTAAGGGCTGAAGCCAAAAATGATTATGAGATTATTTATAAATTAGTTCATAAAATTGAAAATGTCACCGGAATCAAAAATCAGTCCATTGGAGATCCCACAGGTTTTATCCGTACTGTTTTGAAAGATTATAATTTCTATACTCAGAATATGTAAAATTACAATATCAATGACAGAGACAATGTCAAATTAAAAAAAAAATAATCTTTAAAACTTAACTAATCAAAATCTTAGAACTTTATAATGATGTTCAACCTTTTAGACATTATTGGTACAATGGCGTTTGCAATGTCAGGAGCTTTAACGGCCATGCATAAAAAACTGGATCCGTTTGGTGTTTTTATCATTGCCTTTGTTACGGCAGTCGGTGGCGGAACGCTTCGTGATGTTTTAATAGGAAGAACTCCTGTGACCTGGATGCTGGATTTAAAATATGTGTATGTAATTATTTTAGGGTTTATTTTGGCAATTCTTTTCAGGAAAAAATTTGACAAACTCCGTACCTCACTATTTTTATTTGACACCATCGGCTTGGGAGTTTTTACCTTAATCGGACTTGAAAAAGGCATTACAATTGGCCTGCATCCGGTCATTTGTATTGCATTAGGAACAATGACCGCTTGTTTTGGCGGAGTAATTCGGGATATTTTATGTACTGAAATCCCAACCATTTTCAGAAGGGAAATTTATGCCACGATTTGTATTTTTGGTGGAATTGTATTTTTTGCATTGCGAAGTTTAGATTTAGATAATGATATTTTATATTTAACGACTTCAGTTGTTATAATTTCGGTTCGGTTACTAGCTGTAAAATTCAAATGGTATTTACCGGCATTCGATCATAAATAAAAAAGAAATTGAATAAATATACCGTAAAAAAATATACCGAAAACGATTATAAAATATGGAATGACTTTATTGCTCAGGCCAAAAATGCCACGTTTCTTTTTCATCGGGATTTTATGGAATATCACAAAGATCGTTTTGAGGATTATTCCCTAATGGTTTTTGAAGGAGAAAAACTCGTTGCTGTTTTGCCGGCTAATATATCAGAAAAAATGCTGTATTCACATCAGGGACTGACTTATGGTGGGTTAGTGTTTTCTTCTAAATTCAAAGCAGAAAAAGTAGAATTGATTTTAGATGAAATTTTATTTTTTATAAAAAAAAATGCAATTGATACTTTTTACTATAAACCAGTTCCAGGTTTTTATTTTTCGAAAGGGAATGAGGAAATAGATTTCTTTTTAATTAAGAAAGGCGCTTTGTTAGAGAAAAAGGAAATGAATCTGGCAGTGAATTTGACAATTCCATTAGAAATATCCAAAAGTAAATTGAAACATTTCAGAAGAATCGAAAATCTTCATTTGAAAATTATTGAAGAACAAAATCTGTATCCTTTTTGGGAGAAAGTTTTAGAGCCAAGATTAGCAGAAAAACATAATGCAAGGCCTGTTCATACAAAAGAAGAAATTACGTTATTGAAGAAAAGTTTTCCTGAAAATATTAGACAATTTTCAATTTATAATGAAAGTGAAATTATTGCCGGAATTACTGTCTTTGAGACAGAAAAGATTGTGAAGTCGCAATATGGGGCTACAACAAAAAAAGGAGAAGAAGTAAGAGCGCTGGATTTTTTATTCATTAATTTAATTGAAAAATATAAAAGTGAAGGAAAATGTTTTTTTGACATGGGAATTGTAGTAGATAATAACGAAAAAGGCTATAATGCTGGACTTTTAAAACAGAAAGAAGAGTTAGGGTGTTCAGTCTTTAACCAGGATTTTTATAAAATGAGTATTAAATGATAAAATTTCTAGACCTAAAAAAATAAATGAGTCTTACGAAAGTGATTTTCAGGAAAAACTGAAATCAGTTTTGGAAAATAGCTGGTATATTTTAGGAAAAGAAACAGAAACATTTGAAAATGCTTTCGCCGAATATTGTAATTCAAAATATTGTATAGGTGTTGGTAACGGATTCGATGCTTTGGTTCTTATTTTTAAAGGTTATATTCAATTAGGCAAACTTCAAAAAGGAGATGAGGTTATTGTTCCGGCAAATACTTTTGTTGCCAGTATTTTAGCCATTTTAGAAGCAGGGTTGATTCCGGTTTTAATTGAACCTAAATTAGAAACGTACAATATCAACCCGGATTTAATTTTAGAAAAAATTACTTCAAAAACAAAAGCTATTTTAGTGGTTCATCTCTATGGGCAATTGGCAGAAATGAATCAAATTCATGCAATTGCCGTTCAAAATAATTTAGTCGTTATTGAAGATGCGGCTCAGGCACACGGGGCAATCAGCAATCAAAAATCAGCAATCAAAAACAAGCAGTCTAGCGTAGCGTATAGTTTTTACCCGGGAAAAAATTTAGGTGCTTTAGGAGATGGAGGCGCAATTACTACAAATGATCCTGAGTTGGCAAAAGTGCTTTTTTCTCTTCGAAATTATGGTTGTCAAAAAAATACCATAACGAGTTTGTAGGCGTGAATTCACGATTAGATGAATTACAGGCAGCATTTTTAAATCTGAAATTGCCTAATTTAAATGAAGATAATCAAAAACGACGTGAAGTTGCCAGACGTTATTTAACCGAAATTAAAAATAATAAAATAATTTTGCCATTTTGGGATTTCTCTCACAATCACGTCTTCCATTTGTTTGTTATCCGAACTGAAAACAGGAATGAATTGCAAAATTATTTGTTAGAAAACGGAATTCAGACCATGATTCACTACCCGATTCCGCCACACAAACAAAAAGCATTTTTACACTGGAATGATTTATTTTTTCCCATTACTGAAAAAATACATAATGAGGTTTTGAGTTTACCAATGAGTCCTGCTTTGACAAATGATGAGGTAAGTTTTGTTGTTGAAATTTTAAATCAATATTAAAATTGAACCCTATAAAAAAAATAATAGAAACAGATCTGTTTAAAATTACCTCTTTAAACAGTCTGAGTGTATTATTGAAAATTGGGATAGGATTGATTACCTCAAAATTACTGGCTGTTTTTGTTGGTCCCAGCGGAATGGCTTTGGTCGGCAATCTTCGAAATTTTTCATCATCGTTAGAAAGTATTACGACTCTTGGCTTTCAAAATGGGGTTGTAAAATATGTAGCAGAACACAAAAATGATAAATCACAACTTCAAAAAATAATTGCGACGGCATTTATCAGCTTATTATTTGTTGCTGTTGTTTCAAGCTTTATTTTGTTCTTCTTAGCAGGGTTTTGGAACAGACAAATTTTTGGAAATAATTTTGATTATCAAATAATTTTTAAAGCGATAGCTTTAGTGTTACCCTGGTATGCAATTTCGGTTTTTTTGCTTTCAGTTATTAATGGCCTGGGAAAGTTTAAGGAAGTAATTTGGATAAACATCACAGGGAATGCAATAGGTTTGTTGGTTTCAGTTTATATGATTTGGAATTATAAAACCCTGGGAGCTTTGCTTTCGATAGTAATTTCACCTTCATTATTGTTTTTTGTTACGTTTTACTTCATCAGCAAAGAGCTTAGTCTTTCATCAATAATTAAATTTCGCAATTTTGATTTTGATACTATAAAAAAATTATCATCATATTCCCTTATGGCTTTGGTCTCCTCTGTGTTAGGACCATTGGTTTATTTGGTCATTCGAAAAAATGTAATTGATGTGGTTGGATTGGAGCAAGCCGGTTTTTGGGAAACGATGACCAGGATTTCAACTTATTATATGATGTTTATTACGACAATTTTAAGTGTGTATTTTTTTCCGAAATTGTCAATAGCCAAAAATAACAAAGAGACACAAAGTATTTTCCTGACTTTTTATAAAAATATTTTACCACTATTTGTACTTGCAGTAACCGTTATTTATTTTGCCCGGTTTTTTATTGTAAAATTCCTCTTTACTCCTGATTTTTTGCCGGTTACGACTTTGTTTTTTTGGCAATTAACGGGCGATATTCTAAAATCTGCAGCATGGGTTTTAGGATTTCAGTTTTTTGCAAAAAAAATGACTAAAGCTTTTATTCTTTCAGAAATAGCTTCACTTACTGTTTTGTATTTTTTGAGTCATTATTTTGTTGTAGTATTCGGTATACAGGGAATCGTTATGGCTCAGGCTTTAGATAATTTTATTTACCTGTTGGGTTTAGCTTTTTATTTTAGGAAAAGTTTGTTTGGATAGGTTCTTAGAATTATCATTTGTGATAGATGTGGGTGTATAGAATATTAAACAATCGCATCATTTTGTAAGTCAATAGTCATTTTTTTTCTTCTAAAATTATATTTATAATAATTTTTTATTCTTTTTTAAACAAAAAAATATTTTTCAATTTTAGATTTTTTTATTAAGAATAATTCCTTCTTTATTTATTAATATTGCACTGCTTTAAAATAAATAAATTCAGACAAAATGAAAAATAAATTTACACTACTTTTTTTTGGAATTCTTTTTTTAAATACAACTCTTCATGCACAAATTAGTACCGGATCTGGTGGGGCAACAAGTGTACTGCCTAATAGTACAACTACAAATACGAATGTAGGAATAGGAACTACTGAACCTTCAGGTAGATTAGAAATTGCCGGATTTCCAGCTGTTAATACTACATATACTTTTTTAAATGCAGGAGATTCTTTTTCTAAAAGCCTTTTATTGAATATAGGAACCTTGAGGGAAAATTCTAGTCCGGTAGGTAAAGCCCGATTATTAACTTTTTATGATGTCCCTCCGTCTAATATTTATCCTAATGCTCAAACTATGTTAGCTATAGAAGATAGAAATGATGCTAATCGATTAAGACATACGGCAAGGGCAAATAGTTGGAGCAATTTCACACTTAGCGATAGAGCTCAAAAACTTGTATTTGAAGTGTATGAAAATGATGAGGCAGGAATTTTAACTTTGCCGAAGCCTGATTCATATTTGACAATTGGTGGCACACAAGCCTGGCCGATACCGTATAGATTGATGGTAAAAAATGGTAATTCAAAATTTGAAGGAACCGTATATGTGGATACAAATTTGGGCATCGGAACTTCAAACTTTACAGACGGCCCGGATACTTATAGACTTTCTGTAAAAGGAAAAGTAAGGGCAGAAGAAGTAAAAGTCTACAACACCTGGGCTGATTATGTTTTTGCAAACAACTACGATTTGAAACCACTTGCAAAAGTAGAGGAGTACATCACTCAAAATGGTCATTTACCAAATGTACCCTCTGCAAAAGAAATTACCGAAAAAGGGCTGGAACTGGGAGAAATGGCAAAAATCCAGCAGGAAAAAATCGAAGAACTTACATTGTATTTAATTCAGCAGAATAAGCAACTTGAAGAACAAAAAGCTGTATTTAATACAACAGAACAAAGAAATGGAAGAATTAAAAGCTCAGGTTAAAGCTTTATTGGCTTCTAAAAAATGATTTTAAACTTAGAAAACTTATCCCTAAAATAATCAAATCAGGCAATGAAAAATAAAATTACAATACTACTTTTTGGAATACTTTTTTTCAACACAACTTTACATGCACAAATTAGTACTGGTGCAGGAGGAGCGGCAAGTATATTGCCTAATAGTTCAACTACAAATACGAATGTAGGTATTGGTGTAAATAACCCAAAGGCCAAACTTGAAATTGCAGGATTTCCTGCCATTAATACTACTTATACTTTTTTAAATAGCGATGATGTTTGGGAAAAAAGTATATTATTAAATATTGGAACACTGCGAGAAAATTCAACAACAACGAGTAGTGAGAGATTATTAACTTTTTTCGATGCACCACCTTCTAATATTTTTCCTAAGGCTCAAACATTGCTAGCAATAGTGGATCGTAATGGTAATAACAGATTAAGGCATAATGCGAGAACCAATGGAGATAGTAATTTTCGACTATGTGATAGGGCACAAAAAATAGTTCTTGAAGTGTATGAAAATGAAGAATCGGCATTTTTAACATTAAATAAACCTGAATCCTATTTTACTGTTGGAGGTACACAAGCATGGCCAGTACCCTATAAGCTTATGGTAAAAAATGGTAATTCAAAATTTGAAGGAGCTGTATATGTCGACACAAATTTAGGCATAGGTACTTCAAACTTCATAGACGGTTCAGATACCTACAAACTTTCAGTAAAAGGAAAAGTAAGGGCAGAAGAAGTAAAAGTTTACAACACCTGGGCTGATTATGTTTTTGCAAAAAACTATGATTTGAAACCACTTACAAAAGTAGAGGAGTACATCGCTCAAAATGGTCATTTGCCTAATGTACCATCTGCCAAAGAAATTACTGAAAAAGGCTTGGAACTTGGAGAAATGGCAAAAATTCAGCAGGAAAAAATCGAAGAACTTACACTTTATTTAATTCAGCAGAATAAAGAAATAGAAGAGCTAAAATCTCAGATGAAGCTGTTGCTAGCTGCCCCAAAAAAATAAGCTTATCACTTTAAAAGAATCAGTTTAATGAAATATTATACTACACTATTGGTGTTGGCGTTTTCCCTATTGTCCAATGCCCAAAACCAAACGAAGATTAAATTTAGTTACGATAACGCCGGCAATCAAATTAGCAGGATATTGTGTGTCAACTGCCCGCCAGAAACAGGCAAACAAGTAAAGGAAATAGAAGCCATTGTGGAAGAAGACCTTGAAAAAATCGAAGGAGAGGACATGATTTCCTACTATCCCAATCCGGTAAAAGAAGAACTGTATTTAAAATGGGAGTTAACAGATGACAATTATGTCACTTCAATTCAGCTTTTCTCACTTACTGGGCAGGTTTTAAAAACGTTCCAGGGAACTAAAAATCAAATACCCAGAATATTTTGTTTCAGTCATATCCGTCAGGGGTGTATGTTATTTTAGTCAACTACAAATCAGGTACCCCAAAATCATTTAAAATTATCAAGCAATAAACTGTAATATGAAACAATTTTACTTTTTCATTTTTCTTTTAGCTACACATTTTTCTTTTTCACAAAATTTTACACCCGACACTAAAGGCGAATTACAAATTTCTAATTCGGGAACACCAACATATAAAGTACCCATAGCGTTACCTCCGGGTATAAAAGATGTGGCACCACAAGTGGCATTAACTTATAATGGATCGAGTGTGCAAGGACTGGCAGGGATGGGTTGGAATATCGTTGGAATATCATCTATAAGCCGTGTAGCCTCAAGAATAGATCTTGATGGCTTAATTGACCCCGTTGATTTCGATAATTTAGATCGGTATGCTTTAGATGGACAACGATTAATAGAAAAAACAGGTGCCTATGGTGCAGATGGAACCTCTTATCAAACAGAAAACTATACTAATTTAAAAATTGAATCAAGCGGTCAGCTTTCCCTATTATTTGTATCGCCTCAAAGTTTTACAATCACATTTGTTGATGGATCTAAAGCATACTATGGAGGTACAACAGACTCGAGAGGATTAATGAATTGGATGATCAATCGTTGGATTGATCCTCAGGGCAATTATATAGATTATACTTATGAAATTGAAAACAATACGCAGCGTATCAAAACAATTAGCTGGGGTAATAATATAAATGTCGCGTCAGGTTATGAAAATAAAATAGTTTTTACTTATAAAGAAAGGTTAAGAGCTGAATACTCCTATCTGAATTTTGATGACCTAAAAGTAGAAGTAAACAAAATATTAAGTGATGTAAGTGTGTCTACCGGAGGTCAATTATTTAGAAAATATACTTTAAATCACGAAACAATTTCTGGAAATTACCAACGTGTAAAAAACATTGTTGAAAGTAATGGGGCTAATGAAAATGCAAATCCTATAGTTTTTAATTATGAGACAACAGCTGATGGTTTTGCACCAATAGTAAAATACGAAGGAGTTACAGATAATGATTTAGCAAATGTAAAATTAAGTGGAGATTTTGACGGCAATGGCGAACAGGATTTCGTGACCGATAGCAAAGTATATTTGAACCCTATTGATAACAATAGTACCTGGACTGGTATTCCTTTTAGTCTTGGTAAAAATTATTTTACAGCAAATACCGTGTCCAATAATAAATTAAATCAATTTCAGTCAATAGTAACTTATTATTCTGGAAGAGGTTCTGATTCTTTTTCTTTTAATATTTATGATTATGACCCTCTAACTAAAAAAATTATTTTAAAACAGACTAAAAATTTTCAAAATAGTTATAGAGCACCTATTTATTTCAATGGTAACGTTCCTAACGGAGGCTTTGGTACAGATCCTTGTTTTTTACCAGGTTCTTACACACCTATTCCGGGTAAATTTATTGCTGAAGGCGATTTTAATGGAGATGGTGTCTCAGAAGTGCTCCTTAGTCAAGGAAGAACTTGTTCTGTTAATTTCACTCCAAATGCTAATGGTATTGGTTGTACTGAGACTATGAGTTGTCCAGGTACAACCAACTATTTTTTATTTGATTTAAATGAAAAAGCACCTACAGCACCTGGAACAAGAGGTTTT
The DNA here is from genome assembly GCF_029625295.1 of Flavobacterium gyeonganense. Lineage (NCBI taxonomy): Bacteria > Pseudomonadati > Bacteroidota > Flavobacteriia > Flavobacteriales > Flavobacteriaceae > Flavobacterium > Flavobacterium gyeonganense. The sequence goes on from NZ_CP121112.1 coordinate 3,511,102, forward strand.
GTGAATTTGGATATGGAAATTCCATTAAGGAATTATTTAGCGCACTATAAAAGTAAAATAAATGTAATTGATTTCAATGGTGACGGTAAATCAGATCTTTTAATTACAAACGAGGATAAAACGTATAAAGTTATTGGATTTAAACAACTCGCTGTTGCTCCCTGGACACAAATAGAAATTCTAGCAGAAGGGACATTTGCATATTATAATAAGGATTATCAGATTGTTTTCGGAGACTTCAATGGTGATGGTAAGACCGATATTATGATGCCAATTTCGGATGGATCATCAGACTGGAATTTGTCACAATCGACAGGGAGTTCTTTTATCAATACGTATTATTCTAACTTTGAATTATATGATCCATATTGGGAGGGTGCGCCAACAGCCAATAAGAGAGTAAATAGAAGTTATCGTGCAGCAGATTTAGATAAAGATGGCAAAAGTGATTTTATCATTCAGGAATATGAAACATTATGTGTGAGGATAGGAATTAGTGGGTGTGACAGAGATGGAAGAGGTCGTTTTATAGTTAGAAAAAACATAGGAAGTCTAACTGCAAAACCTGTATTTGAAACAGCTATTGAAATATCTGTTAACTCAAATTATGGTTATGAAACTCCTATAGATTTACTAATTGGGAATTATAGAAACTATACTGCTTACAGCAATTTTGTATTCATGCAGGGCAAACAAGTATGGAAAGGCAATTTTAATAAAGATTTATCAAAGGAAGCTACACTTATAAAGGTTACTGAAGCAGGTGGTGCTATAGTTAAAGATATATCGTATCAAAAATTAGTACCTGGTACAGGTCTTGGCACTGCAGATGATACTTATTATTCTTCCAATTCCGAAATTTATCCTTTTGCAGAATTGATTACAGTGCCTACTATGCGGGTGGTTGATAAATTAACGGAAACGGCCAACAATCAAAGCAAAATACAACAGTTTAAATATTTTGGTTTAGTTACACATTCACAGGGGTTAGGCGTACTTGGATTTAAAAAAGTAGCACGTAGTAGCTGGTATAATGACCAAAATACGGATAAAATTTGGTCAATAGCTGTTACATCTCCACAGTTAAATGGTGCGGTAATAAGAGAATTTACATCAAAATCCTTCTCGCTTTCGAACAAAAATATTGAGGGCACAAATTATACAAACCCAGGTGATCTAACTTTAAATACTGCTCTTAACAATGCCATGACTGCTATAGCGGTTAACTCAATTACTCTTAAACCGGGTTTCAAAGCTACTGGCACTAACGGTGTTTTTAAAACAGTACTCACACAAAGCATCCCACAAACAGACAATGCTACAATTGAAGACTATTTAAGTCGAAAGGATTACAATTACACAAAAGTGGATAAAGCAAATAAGGTATCTGCATTACGCATTTCAAAAACTTCTACTAAAGATTTAATATCAGGAACCTTTTCTGATACTTCATTTGAGTATGATGAGTTTGAAAATATCACGAAAAGCGTCGAAAATAATGGCGTTGCAACCACATCAGTTACAAATACCTATTCCAATAATCCAAATGCTGCGGGAATTAATTACTGCATAGGAAAACTGATTCAAAAAAATGAATCAGTAAGTGCCTACGGTGATGTTTTTACCTCTGAAGAAAAATACAACTATGACCCTGCAGTCCCTAATTTGGTAAAACAAACACAAAAGAAAGGGCATAATACAGATTATGTCAATACAGATTATGTATATGATGGATTTGGAAATGTCACTCAGAAAACCATTTCTGCTGCGGGAGTTACAAGCCGTAAGGTCACAGATGTATATGATGCTAACGGGCGTTTTGTAGTTAAGAAGACAGATAACGAAGGGTATGAAACTACTTTTGAATATAATAAGCTGGGCCAACAAATAAAAAGCAAAAATTATCTGAACGTAGAAACTGTTTCAGAATTTGATAACTGGGGTAAGCTAACTCGTAATACTATCACAGGGGCTTCAGCAACTGCAAAAATACAGTCTTTTGTATATGTACGTTTTACAGGTGGTTATAGTGTTACTACTACAAGTAATACACCAGGCGATTTTAGTCGCATCTTTTATGATGTTTATGGACGTGAAGTTAAAACAACTAAACTTGGATTTGCAGCAAACACTTTTGTATCTAAATCAGTCGAATACGATTTTCTGGGCAGAAAGGTAAAAGAGTCCGAACCTTATCTGGACAGTTCCCCAACTTTGGCAACCGCGAATTTTTCAAAAGTCAATACCATTACCTATGATTATTTGAGCAGGCCAACAACACAGTTGCTCTACACCAACAAGCAAATTAGTATTTCTTACGATGGGCTTTCAGCAACAACTTCAGACGGTACAAAAACAGTTACAACCACTAATGACGCCAATGGTAACAAAATAGAGCAAACGGATAATGGTGAAACATTAAAATATACTTATTATGCTAGTGGAAATCTGAAAGAAACCATTTACGGCAACCATACCATAACTATGAAATATGATGGTTGGGGCAGGCAGATATATATGCGCGATCCCTCAGTAAGCAATATTGCTTATTCCAAAACGTACAACAATTTCGGTGAAATACTTACCGAAACCACCCCAACAGGAACGATAACTTTTGAATATTGTCCAACCGGAAAGTTAATTAAGAAAACGACTGTAGGTCAGAATACCAATCAGGAAAATAATTACAGTTATGATTCAAAAGGATTTGTAACTAGCGAAACCGGTACGATTAACAGCAAAGGTTTCACTTATGATTTTACTTATAGTCCATATTATCAGATTCTTAGTAATACAGAGACAACGCCTGATAATCTTACACACAAAAAAACGTTTACTTATGATGGGTACGGGAGAGTGTTGACTGAAAATACGTACTCTTATCTTACTGCTGACAATACAATAAACAATGGGAACAATACCATTGAATATGGGTATAATAGTTACAATGGCATGATAGAGCAATATAAAGATGCCGGCACGCAATCTGTATTGTGGAAACTCAATACGGCCAATGAGAAGATGCAGGCATTGACAGTTTCATTTGGAAATGGTATGCAAATCACAAACAAGTACGATAATTTTGGCTATTTTGAAACAGCCAAACATATTGGTACAAACACAACAGCACTCAATTTGGTATATGAGTTTGATACTACCCGGGGAATCCTTAACTCACGAAAAAATAATATTACAGGAGTTCTAAGCTGGAACGAAAGTTTTATTTACGATAATAGTGACAGGCTCGTATCATGGACAGACCCTACAGGCACGGTAAACACCTCTTATGAAACAGACGGTCGTATAAAAAACAATGCTCAGGTAGGAACTTACGATTATGAGTCCGGTAATCGTTACCGAAAAAAATCGGCGACACTTAACAGTGCCGGGCTTGCTTTTTATACCAACCGTTCCCCACAAACGGTAAGTTATGATATGTTTAAAAACCCTATGAACATTACAGAAGCTAACCGTGGCAAAGTAGATTTTGAATACAACCTTGACAATTCACGAAGTAAATCAGTTGTAACCACGGAGGCAGGTACAGTAGCCAAAACGAAATATTACTCCGGGATATCTGCGGTAGAGCTTATAGAAAAACAAAATCAAAGCCTGCAGTTTGTCACTTACATTGCAGGATCGCCCTATGATGCCTCAGTGGCACTTGAAAAGACTTATACGAAAACAGGCGGCAATTATGCACAGGCTACCCAGGAATATTTATATTTGCATAGGGACTATCAGGGTACTATTTTGGCTATTTCAGGCAATGGAGGTGTCATCAAAGAAAGAAGACAGTTTGATGCCTGGGGACTCATCAAAAAGCAATATAAAAATGAGGTTGAAGTAAGCCCAAGCACCTTTAATAATGTTGATTTTGAATTATTAACAGACAGAGGGTATACAGGACATGAGCACTTTTTCTCTGTAGGAATCATTCACATGAATGCCCGTTTGTATGATCCTGTATTACACACGTTCCTATCAGCTGATGCACTTATTTCAGACCCCGGTAATCCGCAAAATTACAATCGCTATGCTTATGCATTAAACAATCCGTTAATGTATGTTGATTACGATGGTAATGAGGTAATTACGACTGCTACTTTGGTCACAGCTGCTATTATTGGAGCTGTAATTGCGGGAGTAAGCTATGTAGGTATATCACTTTACAATGGTACCGCTATAACCTGGGGTGGTTTGACCAAAAGTATTTTGGTAGGGGCTATAAGCGGTATGGTAAGTGCTGGGATTGGTAGTGTTATAGGTAGTGCAAGTACAGCAATTTGTACCGCAGCACCCACTCTGACCCAATTACAAATAGATCTTATGCTGACTATACCCCAGGCTTTGATGCATGGTATAGCGCAGGGTATTATACAAGGGGTGAGCGGTGGTGATGCTGGACAGTCATTTATAACGGCAGCCATTAGCAGTGTTGCTTCAGGAGGGTTTGGTATGGCAACGGGTTCATTTGGAGGCAGCGGTGTTGGGCAAGTATTATTTGGTACAGTTGCTGGGGGAGTTACTAACCATTTGCAAGGAGGGAACTTTTGGGAAGGTGCAGCTATTGGACTTACAGTAGGTTTGCTGAATCATGCAATGCATAAAATTAGTAAAAATATTCAAGAGCAAACATTGTTAGAAAAAGCAATTAGAGACGGTGGTTATGGAAAAATATTGGATGATGATCCATATTTAAATTGGAGTAATGAAGAAATAGCTGAATTTGCATCGAAAGTTTTTCCAGATTTGTATAAATCCGCAGGGTCTCCAAGTTTTGAAAAACGACTTGCACTTGATGGTAATTCAGATGGTAAAGCTTTGTTTGAACGATCAGGTGCTGAAGGTAAATACACAGTAAGATCCTTAGGTAAAATATTAATTAAAAATAGTGTTCTAAATTCTATAAGACAGTTAGGTAGTGTAGTCGGTCACGAGTTAAATCATGTTACCGATTATGTAAATGGAAGTTACGCTAATTGGATTAATACATACGGTTTAATCAAAGGTCGGGCTTATTCGGAAGTTAAGGCTTATGGTTGGGAACAAAGTATGGGGTCTCCTAACTTTAACAGTCAGAAGTACAATAATTATTTAAATCTAATTAAATAAAGATAATTATGAAAACTATAATACTAACTTCTTTTTTGTTTTTACTTTTACATTCTTGTGCTTCAAAAAAAGAAATGAGTAGAGACATTGAATTTATAATAACAGATAAGTCTATAGTTGACAATTCTTTTATCAATTTGAAAATAAGTAATAAAACTACATTAAATTATTACTTGCCGATAATCAATTCACCTGAAAGTGAAAAATGGAAATATGAACTTTCCAGTGATCAGAATAGATTTTTTTTCATTTATAAAGTTGGATATAATTTTAATAATGAGAAAAGACATTGGATTTCAGAAAATTGTATTGCCGAAAGAGATGTCGAATTAGAGGAAAGTTACGAGCTTTGGAATAAAAAGAAAGAAAGTATAGGAGTAAAAGATTTAATTTTATTAAAATCTGGAGAAAGTATAAAAATTAAATTGCCAATGAATTTACATATAGAAATTTCAAAATATTGTAATTGGGAATTGAAAAGTTATAAAACTGAAAAGTTAAGTATTGGAATTAATTACCCAAATAAAGAAAAAGAATCAGCTGTTAAATTTTTAAATTCAAAAACACTTGATAGTTTGAAACAAATGGGATATAAGCTTTATGATAAAGAGATAAATTCTAATAAAGTTCCTTTGGTACTGGAAAATTAGCAAGTTTATGATGCACGTTTGGTTGTTAGCAGACTTTCTGTCGTTGCATTAACCCTACACAAACTAAGATTAGCCTTATGCTCATGATACCACAGGTATTGATCTAGGGTATTATTCAAGAAGTAAATGGAGGTATGCAGGACAGTCATTCATAACAGCAGCTATTAGCAGTATTGCTTCTGGAGGGTTTGGTATGGCGACAGGTTCATTTGGTAAGAGTATATCGGGGCAAGCCTTGTTTGGGATTGTAGCGGGAGGAGTAACCAGCAGTTTGCAAGGCGGTAACTTTTGGGAAGGTGCGGCTATTGGACTTACAGTTAGTTTATTAAATCATGCAGGTGAAAAAATTAAGCCAGGCAATACAGCTAAAAAGTGAAATAGAAAAAAATGGCCTGGACTATATAAAACATTAAGAAAATTAAAATCTTATGTAATAGATCATCTATCTGTTTTGGAATCTTTGGCATTGTATAGTGGTTATTCTAATGAAAAAATATTAAAATTGTTATCATTAAGAAAGCTTTTGAGTGTAGTAAAAGTTGGTGGTACAGAGGAATATGGTCAGTTTTTTTCTAAAATCGATCCTAAAAATGTGCATATTAATCAAGATATAGTATCCGGTATAGATACAGCTGGGTATAGATCAAGAGCATTAAAAATAGTAGAAAACGTTAATGGAACATCTTTTTTCGCAGGCATGACCGTTTTACATGAATTAGTTCATTATATGAGACATTGGAATGGTTTACCTAGTTTGGTTAATAGAATGGAAGCTGGAAGAGAGTTTGAAGGGAGAGTTTTTGGGCAAGTTTTAAGTATTAAAGATTCATCAAAAATATCAGTAATATATGATTGGAAATTTTAAAATATTATGGATAATAGGTTTCTTGTTATTCTGTAGTTGTAAAAAGCAAAACGGAATGGTAGAAAATGGAAAAGAATTAATAGTTCAAAATATAAATGTTTTATTAGATTCAATAGAGTCTTTTGATAGCAAAATATCAAGTTCTTCAGTTTCGTTAGATGATTTTAAAATTATATAAACCTGCTAAAAAAAAGCAAATTAAAATTGGCTTATTAGACTCAATTACTACTGAAAGTTTAATAAGTAAAGAAGAAAATAAATTTGTAAATTTTAAAATTAGTAAAAATGAAATACTTAATTTCAGATCAAAATATATTATTGAAATTTTCAAAGTTAATAACTTAGATAGTAGTATTTTATTTGTAAAATTTTCAAATTTCAGGATTGATAATGACTTGGCAAGTATAGAAGTCAAAAAAATATTAGGTATAAGTATGTCACATAGTAAATATTATTTTAAAAAAAAGAACGGTAGATGGTTTTTTATTAAAAAAGAATTGCTGAGTATAGGATGATTCATCCAAGCCCCCGCTCCGCAGAGTCTCATGACTTTGCGGATTTTTAAAAGTTCTTGAAAACCGTAAAATAGGATAAAAGTATCCCGACTTTTTCCGTGAATGTCTTGATAATTGTATTTGTTTCAAGGTTTATCGGTGGGCATCCAACTGCCAAAAAGCGTTATAGCGGCATATATGAACGGGTACTTAAAGTATATAAAAAGTAAAACCTCGCAATTTGCGAGGTTTTTTATTTATCAAACTTGTTTTAGTGTACTTTATAAATGGTTAACTGTTGTAAGTAAAAATTCAGCAGTTCACAGACGTGACAATGTTTAGTAAAGAATACTTCGAAAAACAACGGGGTTATTTACTGATTAGTTTTTCAAGTCTTGCCATCATTTCATCTTTCTCTTTCAGCATGCGCTCATATAGTGCGATTTTTTCTTCGTGAAGCTGAATCAATTTGTCGATTGGATTATTATTGAAAGTTGGATTGTAATTTATTAAGCCTTGAGTATCATGAAATGTATTAGAAATAATATTTATTGCCTGTTCCTCATCAAAATTTTGAAAAGCTTCGACAGGTATTTTTAAAGAATTCGAGATTTGTTTAAGAAGAACATCTTCAATGACATCTTTCTGTTCCAGGATAGAAATTTTCTTCTGGTTCCAGTCATCTCCCAGATCATAAGCCAGTGCTTCCTGTTTGATGCCGAGCATTTCTCTAAAACGTTTTACATTTCTTCCCTGATGTATTTTCTGTTCCATAATGAGTGTTAGTTTTCTTAAGGCTCAAAGATAAAGCCATTTAGTTTCAAATATAAAAAAATGTCAGGTAAAACGTGTTTTTTATCAGATATTATATATCATAATTTTAAAATTATAATCTGTATAGTTATTTTAGGACGACACAGACAACCCAAAATTCTTTTTTATAGAGAGGATGTTGCCTCATCATGTAGAATTTAAAAATGCAGGTAAGGATATTGAAAAAAAGAGATATCTGGCTAAAATTGAGGAGGCTAACTTATTTTTGAAAGAGACCATCAAATTAATAAATGAAAAAGATCCTTCCGGAATTATAATTATTGCAGCAGATCATGGTGGATGGGTAGGAATTGAAAGCCTGAAAGAAATGCTTCAGATAAAAGATCAAAAGATGCTGAATTCTATTTTTGGAAATTTAATAGCTATTAAATGGAATGATAAAAAACATATAGAATATGACGATAAATTAAAATCCAATGTCAATCTGTTTCGAATATTATTTTCTTATTTAGGTGAAGATAAACAGCTATTGTTGCATTTAGAAAAAGATGTGAGTTATAATAATGGATATGGATCATTTCTTTAATTCAAGCATTTCCCGATCACCTTTGCCACAACCATAAACATAAATCGTATCAAATTTTTCCAGATCAAGAACTTCATTTATTCGGTTTACTTTTTCTTTGCCGTAACAATTTTTAGAATTGAATTCTCCTGTAATTATATTATTAAGCACTTCTAGCCTGGTTCCGATTACTTTGATATTATATTTTTTGCTCCATGGTTCTATCCATTCAGGAAAAGATGCTGTTACAATATAAACATCATGTTTTGAATTTAAATGATTTTTTAAATACAATAAAATTTGCGGATTCAGGTCTTTTTCAATTTTGGTAAGAGCAAATAATTCTGCTTTTTTCTTGAAAACGGAATACTCTTCATTTTTAAAAAAATGCGTCATATATCTTTTTTTCGTTTTTTCATTAAATAGTATGCCTAATTTCATGCCTAACAGGAAAGGAAGTAGTGTTAGTATTCCTTTATAAAAAACAGCATTCCCCTTATAATATTTTGTAAATCCAATAAGGCTGTCTTTTTTATAAAGCGTACCGTCGAAATCAAAAAGAGCGAGTGTTTTCAATTTACTTTTTGTAATAAATTAAATATCCCATTAATAAGACCCAGCACAAAATAGTGATCTGAATGAATTTGTCGTTCAGAACTATTTTGGTAGGAGAGTAAGAAGATTTGTCTACAATTGCTAATTTTAAATAACGAACCATACCGTTCAGAACAAAAATTATGGATAAATAAAGCAGGTTGGAGTGGTATTGAACTTGTACTTCGGGAGAAATGCAATAGAAAATATAACATACAATAATAACAGAAGTTAAAATTCCTAAAACGGTATCGATAAAGGCTAAATTATATCCTTCAATATTTTTTCTTACTTCATTTCCATTCTCAGCCAGGATGACATCACTTCGTCTTTTAGCAATACCTAAAAACATAGCCAGCAAGTAAGTGATTAATAGGATCCATACAGAGGGAGAAATCCCGCATACCACTGCTCCGGCAAGAATTCGTAAAATAAACCCAACTGCGATAATATTGATGTCAAGAATGGCAATGTGTTTAAGCCATTTAGAATAAAATAAATTTATTATAAAGTAGATTGTTAAAATTAAAAATAAATCCCTCGAAATTTGACTGGCTAATCCAAGGGAAATAGAAATAAGTATAACCATCATTATAAAAGCATTTTTAACTTTTATGACACCAGAAGCTAGTGGACGTTTGCATTTTTCAGGATGGTTTTTATCTTCTGTTATATCAAAATAATCATTAATGATATAAATACTGCTAGCTGCAAATGAAAAGCAGATAAATGCTGAAAACACAGTGAGAAACATAAGTTTATCAAATAATTCCCTGCCAAAAAAAAGCGGTGCAAAAACAAACAAGTTTTTAATGTATTGCTCAGCCCTTATGAGTTTAAGGTAGTTTTTTATCATGGCGTAATGAATTGTAAACTAGGTAATGTTTGGTTTCGTCAATTTTGTTGAAATTTTCATAAAAAAAAGATGTAATGCCGCTGTACAAAATCATATAATGAATATAAGGTTTGTCAATAACATATTCTTTTTCGATAAAGATATAGCTTTTTTGTTTTGCTGCTAATCTTATAAACAGAGACTCTCTTCCCATCACTTCATTTGTAATTATCCAATCTGCAGGCAATTTACTCTGGTTATCAAATATATAATTAGACATAGGAGATCCCGGAGCAACAATAAAATTTTTTCCGTATTTTTTTATGAGTTGTTTCAGTTCATTATGCTTTTCAAAAGTTTCCCGGTCAGTTTTAATATATTTCAGCTTCGGGGAAATTGTTGCCAAAGAATAATTTAAATTTTCTAAAGCACTATCTCTGTACGGATTTCTGTTAGAGGCAAATGAAACAAGACTAACTCCGGTTATAACGGAGTAATATATAAGTTTAGAGTATCTAAACTTTGGAATTTCCTTATAAAATAATACGATAAAAGAAACAATCATTCCTGTAGAAAACAGCATAGGAAAAGGATAACCAACACTGATAGCCGATGACCAGGCAAATAACAATCCTAAGAGAATGGGGCTTATAAATTGGATGTTTTTTTGTACAAAGAAATAATAATAAATTACGATTAAAGAACAGGAAACAAAAAAGATCATAGAAGCATCTCTTTCATTTTGAAACAGATGATATAAGACAGTAGTTATTGAAAAAGTAATAATTAACCATCTAAAATATTCTTGTAAAAAAAATGTATCTGTTTTTTTTGTAAAATAACCGGGCAATATTGGAAAAACTGCAACAAATAATAATATCCATTTGTTTTTAAAGCAATGAATATAATTAGCAATTCCGGATTGATATAAATCAACTAAACTGGTTTGATTTGAGGTCTGTTCCAGATAATTTGAAATGGCTGTAAAACTACTAATCCATAAGAGGTATATCCCCACAAAAAAGAATAGCAGGAGTCCGAATAGAAATGATTTTTTTATTCCTGATCTGATAAAAATACAGACTAAAAATCCCAATGGAATCAAATAAAAAGATTGTTTTGTAAAGGCAGACAACAGACTGAAAAAAGCAATAAATATTAAAAGGCTAAAAGAATCTGATTTGTTTTTCGCAAATATCCAAAAAGCAATGGAGGCAAAAAATAATCCGTCTGTTGTTGGCCAGGGATATGGCGGGAAATTATGAATAGAAATGATATAGCAAGGAATCATTAACATCCACTTACTGATACCGTAATTTTTAAATTTATAAAAGAAATCAAATGCAGATAAGATAAAATATACCTGAATAGCAAATAACAGATAATTGACAATCCTTATCCAATAAAACTGACCTTCAACAGGAAGTACTTTCATCCAAAAGGCATGAAAATAGATGGTTACAGGCGGTCCTTTATAAATGAAATCCTGATAGATATCCTGACCGTTAATTACACGCCAGGAAAAACTCGGAATGTATCCTGTATCCCAATTTTCCATTCCAAACTGACTGAAAAAAAGACAATAAAAAGCAAGGATAATAAAAAAAAGAACTTTATAATGTATAGTTTTCACTTTTCCAGAATTAAAAAATAATGAGGATATATAAATGTTGTTATGTTGAATTTTTCTATGATTTTAAACCCTATAGACTCAACCATATTTTTTGCAAATTGCAAAGTTAGTTCATTTCCGATTTCTTTGCTAAATACAAGGTCATGTATTTTATTAAAATGCACAAACGGATGACCGGCATCTATATCTTTGAGTATAAGTCTGCTTCCGGAAGCCATTTTTGAATATATCTCCTTTAAAAAATATTCTTGTTTATTTTTAGGAATATGATGTAACACATCAATCATATATATAATTTTATATTGATTGATTCCGTCAGGAATGATACTGCCATTAAAAACTTCAAAAGTAATTTTTTTATTATCCTCAAATTCCTGATTTATTGCTCTTGCATTAGATACAAGTTTTTCTGAAATTTCTATTCCATGAATTCTAGTTGCAGCGGTAAATTTTGCAATAAGGGCACAAAACTGACCAGATCCACAACCAATATCAAAAACAGATTTATCTTTTTCAACATATTTCAGAAGAAGACCGAAAGGACAAATTAAAGGTCTGTAAGTAACCTTTAATTTATCAATAAAACTTAGGTTTAATGATTTTGTTTTTAAATAATTGAGAATTTCTGATTGTTCAGTCATTTTTAAGCTTTTAATTTAGCTGAATCTTAATTTTAGTTCTAAAGGAATGTATTTAAAAAACAATAAAATATCATTGGTTTTGTACGCCTTTATCATCTCATAATGAAGTCTTTTTAAAAGCGCTTTATTTTCTTCTTTAGTTTTATTTAATGAAATGGCTTTTCTGATTACCAGATAAGATGAGTAATTTATCTTTTTTGTACGGGAATTAAATTTTTTAAAAAATTGATTTCCTAATGAATTTTCGAGTTCTCTTTTTTGAATCAAAACAGCATCAATAAATTCAAAATTATAGGTTCTGGATGCTCTGATCCAAAGATCTAAATCTTCATAAGCCAAGTTTTCATCGTACCCATTGAGTTCGTCCAAAACTTCTCGTTTTACCATTGAAGAAACAGAACAAATCATACTGCTTTGACTTAGCATGGCTAAATAAATATCTCCGGTGGCTGGCTTTATTAATGTTTTTTTATCTTCATCAAGTTCATAATAATAGCGAATATGAGTATTGTTTTCTGAAATAACTTCAGCATTTCCATACACAATGCCTAATTTTTTTTTCAGAATTTAGAAAAGTATTTATTTGTTTTTCAACACAATCAGTCAATAAGATGTCATCAGTGGCTAAATCAATTATATAATCTCCTTTTGCAAGCTGTAGTACTTTATTAAAAGTTTTGGTATTTCCTAAATTGGTTTCGTTTGAAACAAAAGTCACTCCAGCATGATTTTTTAGCCACTCCTGAATAACTTGTTTTGAATTATCAGTACTACAGTCATCAGCAATTATTAGTTCAATATTTTCATAGTTTTGATTTAAAACCGAATTTAATGATTCAACTACAAATTGTTCGTGATTGTAACACAGGCAAATAATACTGACCAATGGAAGATTTTGCATGACTTGGTATAAAACATTATATTTAGCGACTAAAATAGCATTAGTGAATGACAAAACAAAATAAGAAATACAAGATTGCATTAGTTGGTTATCGTTTAAACGATGGCGGATTGGAAAAGGTTATGTCTTCATTGTCTGTTTATTTTGGAAATAAAAATATAGAAATCCATAATATTCTTTTTGTTGATGCTATTTCATATCCTTATTCGGGAAAATTAGTGAATATTGGAAAAATGAAAATAGAGAATAAAGGAATATTAGGAAAACTAAAATTGTTTTTATTTTTTAAGAAATATATAAATAATAATCAATTCGACTATATTATTGATTTTAGATACCGTATAAAGCCTCTTCAGGAATATGTTTGGTCCAAATGGGTTTATAACAAAAAAACAATTTATACGGTTCATAGTTCACGATTGAAAACCTATTTGCCAAGTTCTCGTTTATTGACTAAATCAATTTGCAATAAAAAATATAGTATAGTTTGTGTTTCGCAAGAAATAAAAAACTTAGTAACAGCAAAGTTTAATATAAAAAATGCTATTACGATTAATAATCCGATTGATATTGAGAATATCAAAACTAAATCTTTAGAATATACGGATTTAGAATTCCCTTACATAATTGCAGCAGGAAGATTTGATTCGCAAAATGTAAAACAATTTGATAAACTAATTACGGCTTATTCTAATTCTATTTTGCCTAAAAAAGGAATTTCTCTAGTGTTGTTAGGTGACGGAGAACTTAAGGATTTTTATAAAATTACAACTATTAGAACTGGTATGCAGGACAAGGTTTATTTTGAAGGGTTTCAAAGTAATCCCTATAAATATTTTAAGAATGCATTATTTTTAGTTTTGTGCAGCAAATATGAAGGTTTTGGAATGACCTTAATAGAGTCGTTGGCATGTCAGACGCCAGTAGTTTCATTTGATTGTGTTTCAGGACCAAATGAAATTATTATCCACAAAGAAAATGGTTTGCTGGTGGAAAATCAAAATTTTGAAAAACTTACTGAGGCAATGAATTTGTTAATTGAAGACACAATTTTGTGTCAGCATTGTAAAAGTAATTCCTTAAAAAGCGTACAGCAGTTTTCAATTGAAAAAATAGGGAAACAGTGGCTGGATTTAATGGGAATTAATATATATTCGTAATATGAATATCCAAATTATAGCAATCCCTAAAATCGAAGAACGTCGCGGAAATCTTTCCGTAATAGAAAATGATACGGTTCCTTTTGATATTAAAAGGGTTTATTATTTATACGATGTGCCAAGCGGAGCAGAACGTGGTGGTCATGCTCATAAAAATCTTCAACAATTTTTAGTAGCCCTTAGCGGAAGTTTTGATGTGGTTTTAAATGATGGAAAGGAAGAAAAAATCGTTACCTTAAATAAACCTTATGAAGGCTTGTTAATCAATTCAGGAATTTGGAGGGAACTTCAGAATTTTTCGTCAGGATCTGTTTGTCTGGTGGTTGCATCTGAGGTTTATATTGAAGACGATTACATCAGGGATTTTGATCAATTTAAGAATTATTCTACTCGTAAATAGAAAAATTAAAGCCGTTTTTTTTTAACCGTTTTTTTAATTTAAGAAACAAACGTAAAATAAAAGAAGGTAAACTTAATAAAAGCAGAATTTTTAAACCAAGATTTTCCTTTTCAATATCTTGTAAATAAAATTTCATTTTGTCTTTATAGCCAAATATATAATAACGAAGACCGTATTCTATTCTATATAAATCAAGAAACTTTTTAAGAGAAGGATTTTTTTGCTCTGCTATTTTGAATTGCTCAAAATCCATCAATTTCATTAAACCGACATTGTTTTTAGCAAGACTGTCAGGAATATGAAAGTTGTATATAGCAGTAATTTTATTGGTAATGGCAACATTGTAGTTTATCCCAATTTTTGTCCATAATTCTAAATCCTGACCATTTGTTACCCCGGGAGTGAATCCTCTAATTTCATCTAAAATTTTTTTGGGAACAGCTAAACTTGAGGTCCAGGTAATTCTGAAAGGACGGTTAGAAAAAAAATAATCTGCCACAATTCCCCTAAAAGATTGTTCTATTCCGTTATAATATGGAATTTGAAAGTGATTTTTTGCTGTTTGTATTTTATAACGAGAACAGTACATTCCGCAATCAGGGAAATTATCATGTA
This sequence comes from Flavobacterium gyeonganense, assembly GCF_029625295.1. NCBI lineage: Bacteria > Pseudomonadati > Bacteroidota > Flavobacteriia > Flavobacteriales > Flavobacteriaceae > Flavobacterium > Flavobacterium gyeonganense. The sequence continues at coordinate 3,526,344 of NZ_CP121112.1, forward strand.
TATATGCTAATTCTTCAAGATGATTTGGAAACCAGTAATCGTCAGCATCCAGGAATACAATGAGTTTTCCTGTAGATTTTTCAATTCCAAGATTCCTGGCAACAGAGACTCCTTGGTTTTTTTGACTGTATAATTGAATTCTTTTATCATTAAACTTTTGTATAACAACTTCACTGTCATCAGTAGACTCGTCATTAATTATAATGACTTCATAATCAGTAAAAGTTTGGTTGAAAACACTGTTTATGGTGTTTTCAATATAATTTGCTTTGTTGTATACTGGAATAACAATTGAAAAAAAGGCATTTTTTATTTTTTTAATGAACAAACATAGCCTATTCTATATAGGTTAAACAAAAAAAGAGAAGGATTTTTAGAAATGAGTTGTCTGTGTATCATTTTATTTAATAGTTTATAAAATACGTTTAAAGCGAAATTTAGATTGTATTTTTTTAAAAAATGATACAGTTTTAATATTTTAACAAAATCCGGGTCAATTTTATTAGATTCATCAATTGATATCAAATTGTCCAAACCATTTTTTATCTTAGAAATAAAAACCTTGCTTTCATCAATATCTCCATGTTCAATAGCATTGTCTATATGTTTTACTTTAAATTGTAACAGACTTACATGGTAAGCAAAAAGAGTGTCTTCGTGTCCGTATTTAGTAAGATTTGAATCAAATTTTATTTCATTAAAACGACTTTTTTTTATTAATGTATTATTGAACATTAATGTTTTGTATAAGGCCGAATTTCTTTGCATGGCTGGTTTGTCTTCTACCATTCTCCCGTATTTCCAGCGTAATTTTTGTTTGGAAGAATTAACGGTTTCAGGATGTACCCGACCTCCGTAAATAATATCAAAATCCTGAATGGCGTTAATATAATTTTTAATATAATTTGGATTAATAATTACAGAATCTCCGTCAATAAAAAGCAGATTCTCGTAATTTGTATTAGAAGCTAGCAGGTTTCTGTTTGAGCTCAGTCCTATATTTTTATTTAAAGGAATAAAAGTAGAATTTTTTAATAAATTGATTTGATTATTTGTTTCATTCGTTTGGGAGTTCGATCCGTCATCAATTACAATAATTTCAAAAATAATCCCTAATTCCATACATTGTTTGTGTAATTCTAAAACCAGATTATAAACATTGTAATTGTAGGTAGGAATGAGGATAGAAAGCATTAATAAAAACTATTTAGTATATATATTTGTAAAGCAATAAAACATTCAAAAATATGGAATTTATAAATAGAAATGAGCTTGCTGAAATTATTTATAAAAGAGTTAATGATGAAAAACTTCATCTTTCAAAGCAGTTAAGAGAATCAAAAGAAGCGATAGGCTATTTTTTTCTGGATAATTTGCTTCCTGAAGAAATAGCAGCTGGGCTGTATAGTGTTTTTCCGAAACAAGATCAGATGATCCTGAAAAAAAGCATCAAGGAAGATAAATTTGTTGCAGTTCAGATGAACTTATATAATCCGGTTTTAGAAGAAATTATTTATGCTTTTCAGGACAACAGAATTGTTGAACTGGTTGGTGAAATTTGTCAAATAAAAGATCCGATTCCGGATGAATTTCTTTACGCTGGAGGTCTTTCTATGATGGGGAATAAGCAATTTCTGAATCCACATCTGGATAATTCGCACGATAAAGATCGTGAACGCTGGCGTGTATTGAACTTACTTTATTATGTGACTCCAAACTGGAAAGAAGAATACGGAGGTAATCTCGAGTTATGGCCGGATGGTTTGCAAAAACAACAGATTACAATTCATAGTAAATTTAACAGATTGGTGGTAATGGTTACCCATAATAAATCATTACACTCAGTTTCACCGGTTGTATATGATGGATTTAGATGCTGCATTTCGAATTATTATTTTTCAAAAACCCCGGTTTTAGCAACGGATAAATTTCACGTAACTTCTTTTAGAGCAAGACCTGAACACAAGTTTACCGATATACTTTTGAAAGTGGATACTTTTTTAAGAATGAATATTAGAAAAATATTCAAAAAAGGAATAAAAGAAAACCCACACGTTTACAAGAAATAAAACAGATTATACACTTCGCTGCACAACTTCAAAAATTCTTTCGTCTTCGCATTTCAGAGTTTTAGATGGGAATTTCATCAATAATGCATAATCGTGCGTTGCCATGATAATGGTTTTTCCGTTGGCGTTGATTTTTTTCAATACTTCTAAAACTTCAGAACTCGTTTGAGGATCAAGGTTTCCGGTTGGTTCATCAGCAAGGATAAATTCAGGGTCGTTTAACAAAGCTCTTGCAATCGCAACTCTTTGTTGTTCTCCGCCTGAAAGCTGGTGTGGCATTTTATTCAGGAAATCTTTCATACCCACTTTATCAAGAACTTCATCAATTTTATGCTGCATGGCTTCTTTTTCTACCCAGCCTGTCGCTTTAAGTACAAATAGCATATTGTCTTTTACAGTTCTGTCCGGAAGCAATTTGAAATCCTGAAATACAATTCCGATTTTACGTCTCAGATACGGAATCTGGCTTTCTTTTAAATTAGCTAAATCAAATTCAACGATATGTCCCTCACCTTCAGAAAGAGGTAAATCACCATATAAAGTTTTCATAAAACTACTCTTTCCGGAACCGGTTTTTCCAATTATGTAGATAAATTCGCCATGCTCAACTTCTAAATTGATATGAGATAAAATTCTTCTTCCTTCCTGAAATATAGTGACATCTTTAAGGGATAGTACGGTTTCTGACATGATAAAATTGATTTGAATGTAAAAGTAATAAGTTAACGGTTGGATTCAAAATAAATTTTAATCATTTGAACAGAAAAAATATTAATAACCAAAAGTGTAGCAAGATTTACTTTATCACTAAACTATCTTATTCTAAACGAATCGGTTTGCGAAATTTATAATCATTATTTTGAGGCTTGTAATGCTGAAAAAATTAAAAACTTAAAACTTTTGTTCATAATAAAAGCTTAAAACGTTTCGTTATAAACGGTATAAAATGATACATTTGAATACTAAATATAATTAAAATGCGTAAAATTTCCTGGTTCTTTTTAATACCATTCGTCCTCTTTCCGGCTATGGTTTCGGCACAAAAATCAGCTATATATACCTACGAATTAAAGGATTTTGATAAAGCACTGGCTTTATATAATGACAAACAATACGCTTCTGCCCAGCATATTTTTGAATCTGTGAAAAATCAGGCTGTAACAGAAGAGGTTAAATCAGATTGCGCGTATTATATCGCCAATTGCGCGATAAGAACGAATCAGGCCAATGCAGATGGGTTAATGGAAAAATTTGTTGAAGATTATCCAACAAGTACTAAACAAAACCAGGCTTATATTGAGGTTGCGCATTATTTCTTCGAGCAGGGAGATTATCCAAAAGCCCTGCAATGGTTTGACAGGGTTGACGAAAGTTACATGAGCAAATCTGATCTGGATAAATTTAATTTCCAAAAAGGGTACAGTTATTTCAATGCCAAAAAGAAAAAAGAAGCCACAACATATTTTAATAAAGTCGTGAATTCTCCGGAATTTGGTTCGCAAGCAAAATATTATTTAGGTTTTATGGCTTATGAAGGCGATGATTACAAAGAAGCAACTAAATATTTTGATGAGGTTTCCGGCGAAGAAAAATACAAAGAAAAGCTATCCTATTTTCAGGCTGATATGAATTTTAAATTAGGGAATTTTCAAAAAGCAATCGAGTTGGGACAAGCCGCAATGGCGAAGTCAAATGCACTTGAAAAGTCTGAATTGAATAAAATTATTGGCGAAAGCTATTTCAATTTAAAACAATACGGTAAAGCGATTCCATATCTGGAGCAATACGCAGGACGAAAAGGAAAATGGAATAATACCGATTTCTATCAGTTGGGTTACGCTTATTACGAGCAAAAAGACTACGAAAAAGCGATTTCCCAATTCAATAAAATCATTGAAGGAAAAGATTTTGTAGCGCAAAACGCCTATTATCATTTAGGTTTGGCTTATCTGAATACAGGTAAAAAACAAGAAGCTTTAAACGCATTCAAAAATGCTTCTGAAATGGATTTTAATACTCTAATTCAGGAAGATGCTGCTTTAAATTATGCCAAACTCAGTTATGAAATTGGGAATCAGTACCAAACGGTTCCCGGGATTTTGCTTGATTTCTTAAAAAAATATCCAAACAATTCAAACAGAGCCGAAGTTGAGAAATTATTGGTTGACTCATATATTTCGACTAAAAATTACAAAGAAGCTTTGGTGTTACTGGAGAAAAACAGAACTCCGGAAAATAAATTAGCGTACCAAAAAGTGCTTTTTTACAGAGGTTTAGAATTGTACAACGAGTCGAATTATGCTGAAGCGTTAAAAATGTTCAATGGTGCTGTTAAAGAGCAAAAGAACCCTGAATTTACTGCCCGTGCTACTTTCTGGAAAGCAGAGTCTGAGTATGTAACGGATGATTTTAGAAATGCATTATTGAGTTATAAACAATTCGCAGGTTTAGCTGCTGCAAAAACAACTGACGAATACAAAAACATCAATTATAATATTGGATACACGTATTTTAAACTGAAAGAATACGATCAGGCAGGAAATTCATTTCAGGCTCAGATTGATAATGCTCCCGGTGATAAAGTTCGTCTGAACGATTCGTATTTACGTTTGGGAGATTGCCGATTTGTAACTTCTAAATATGCCCAGGCAATGGAAGCTTACGGAAAAGCAATCAATGCAAAAGGTGTTGATGCGGATTATGCACAGTTTCAAAGAGCAATTTCTTATGGATTCATGTCCAGAAATGACAAGAAAATTGACGAGTTAAATAATTTTCTTCAGATGTATAAGAAATCCGAATATCGTGATGATGTTTTGTTCGAATTGGCAAATACGTATGTGGCTGATAAAAAGAACGATCAGGCTATTAAAACTTACGATCAGCTGATTTCAGAATATAAAAACGGGTCATTTACTTCAAAATCAATTTTAAGACAAGGTTTGATTTATTACAATTCAGATCGCGACGAACAGGCTTTGACAAAATTCAAAAAAGTAGCTGCTGAATTCCCAAAAACTCCTGAGGCTTTGGAAGCAGTTTCTACAGCGAGATTAATTTATGTTGATTCCGGAAAAGTAGATGAATATGCAACATGGGTTCGAACGCTGGATTTTGTTTCAGTTACAGATGCCGAGTTAGACAATGACACTTATGATGCTGCTTTCAAGCAATACAGTCAAAGTAACAACAAACAGGCAATTACAGGATTTACGGGTTATGTGAGTAAATTCCCATCCGGATTACATTCATTAGAGGCTAATTTTTATCTGGCACAGTTGCTTTATTCAGAAGGTTCAGAAACTAAGTCGGTTGCTAATTATCAATATGTAGCAGGACAGCCAAGAAATGAATTTACGGAGCAGTCATTAAATAAACTGGCTCAGATTTTCCTGAAAGCAAAAGATTGTGATAAAGCAATTCCGGTTTTAGTTCGCTTAAGCGAAGAATCAGATACTTCTCAGAATCAGAATTTTGCTCAGGCTAATTTGATGAAATGTTATTATGATAAAAAAGATTATAATAATTCGGTTGTGTATGCTGATAAAGTTTTACAAAATGCAAAAGCAGATGCTAACGTAAAAGCAGATGCACAAATTATCGTGGCAAGGGCAGCAATGCAAAGCGGAGATGAGGATAGAGCAAAAGCGGCTTATGCGAAATTATCAACAACATCAAAAGGAGAATTAGCAGCAGAGGCTTTGTATTATGATGCCTATTTTAAAACAAAAGAAGGCAAATTTGATGCTTCGAATGTATCAGTTCAGAAATTAGCAAAAAACTATTCGGCATACAAATATTATGGAGCGAAGAGTTTAGTTTTAATGGCGAAAAACTTTTACGGATTAAAAGACAGCTATCAGGCAACGTATATTCTGGATAACGTAATCAATAATTTTACAGATTATCCGGATGTGGTTGAAGAAGCTAAAACAGAGCTAAACGCAATCAAATTGGAAGAGTCTAAAACGAATTCGTCTATCAATAAGTAATGTAATGTAAGGTGTGAAATGTAAGCACAAACGCATTTTACATCAAACAAATAACATTTCACAATAAAAATTATGAGTTTACCTTTTTATATAGTTGATGTTTTCACAGATAAAAAATATGCCGGAAATCAATTGGCTGTTTTTTTAGATGCCGAAAATCTCAGTTCAGAAGAAATGCAAAAGATAGCACGTGAAATTAATTTTGCCGAAAGCACTTTTGTTACCAAATTGGATAAAGAAAATAATAAAGCCGATATTAAAATATTTGCACCATCTCAGGAAATGATGTTTGCTGGTCATCCGGTAATTGGAACTTCGTGGGTTTTAATGAATAAAATATTAGATAATTCACCAGTTGAAATTAAGCTGAATGTACCAATTGGGCCAATTGCAATTCATCAGAAAGAAGATTTGATTTGGCTCAAATCTGCACAGCCTAAATTTTGGGATATTTTTTCGAAGGAAGATTTTACATTGTTCAGTAATCTGAAAAACAGCGATTTTGAAAATCAGTTCCCAATTCAGGAAGTGACGACCGGTAGCGCCTTTGTACTGGTTGGATTAAGCAGTAAAAGAGCATTAGAAAGCTTGGTTCTGGATAAAGATAAAACAGATGAATGGCTAAAAAAGCATTGTAAAACAACACATCAGGCTTTATATTTTTATTATCTGGAAGGTGAAAAATTGTTTAGCAGATTGATGTATATAGAACATAATCAACTAATGGAAGATGCGGCTACTGGCAGCGCGAGTACATGCTTGCAGGCTTATCTTTTAAAAAATCATAAACCGGAATTAGAATTAATCAATTATCAGGGGGATTATATAAACCGTCCTTCGCAAATTTATTTTAAAGGTAAATTAACCGGAAATGAATTTGATATTAAAATAGGTGGAAAAACCCGGTTTATTGCAAAAGGCGAATGGGAAGTCTGATAATTAGAGAATTTAAGAATTAGAAAATTAGATAACAGAATATAATAGAATTGTAAAATGTAAAGAGTAAGGTGAAAAGCATTTTACATTTGACAGAATACATTTTACAAAAAAGTATAAAATATGAAAATTAATTTCCAGAATAAAACCATCATTTTGATTTTGCTGTTTGTTTTTCAGTTTTCACTTGCACAAAAGAAAAATGAAAATATTGGGACAGAAACAGTAAACGTAGTTAAACCCTATTCGCCCACGATATCAGATGCTGATAAAGTAAAAGAAACCCCATCGCTTGATGATTCGGGAAATCAGCCAAAAGAAACTATAAAATATAGTATTTTGTCAGTTCCTGTGGCTTCGACTTTTACGCCTTCAAAAGGAAAAGCTGCCAATGTAGAAAAATCAAAACAGGAACGTTTGTTTAACAATTATGCGACTGTGGGTGTTGGAAATTACAGCTCACTTAATGCTGAATTGTTTTTGAATCAGGATTTAGGAAATAATGATTTTGTATCAGGGATGCTTCGCCACCATTCATCACAAGGCGGAATTAAAGATGTGCTTCTGAATGATGAATTTTATGATACAGCATTAAACGTTGGATATGGTCAATACAACAGGGATATGTCATGGAATGTGGAATTAGGATACCAAAATCAAATTTATAACTGGTACGGACTACCGAAGGATTTTGGAGCATCTTTGATTCCTCAGGATCGTCTTGATTTAATAGATGAAATTAATCCTGGACATACTTACAACACCATTACATTAGGTGGGAATTTTGAATTCAATGAAAGTGTTTTTAGCAAAGTGGCAGCAAAATTCACACACTTTTCGGATAATTTTTCTTCTTCAGAAAATCGTTTTTATCTCAAACCGACTTTTAAAGTTGATATAATGGATCATTCAATTAATACGAATGTGATTATTGACCACGTGAGCGGAAGTTTTGAGAATAATTATTTTAAAACAAATACAGATCCTATAAAATATAGTCTGACCAATTTCGGGATTGAGCCAAGTTTTGTAGTAAATGAAAATGACTGGACTTTAGAATTAGGTGCCGGATTATACTATGCACTGGATTCTGAAAATAGCGGAAATAAGTTTTATATCTACCCAAAAATAAATGCTTCATATAAATTAGTTGGAGATTTAATGATCTTTTACACAGGAGTAAATGGAACCTTAACTCAGAATTCATATGCTGATTTTGTAAATGAAAATCCGTTTTTATCGCCAACATTAAACATGAGGCCATCAAGCACTCAATACAATGTTTTTGCTGGTTTGAAAGGGAAATTGGCTAACAATGTCAACTATAATCTGACAGGTTCTTACCTGAATGAAAAAAACAAAGCTTTATTTAAAAGCAATGATTACACAGAAGATTTTTCAAACGAGAATTATGCATACGGAAATTCTTTTGGAGTAGTTTATGAAGACATCAGAACATTTCGTTTCTATGCAGAATTAAAAGCTGATTTATCTGAAAACGTTACTTTTGGAATTAACGGTACATTTAATAGTTATAAAACGGATCAGCCTGTAGAAGCATGGAACCTGCCAACAATTAGATTAGGCTCCAATCTTGACGTAAATATAACAAAACAATGGTATGCGGGCTTGAACGTTTTTTATGTAGGAGAGCGTAAGGATATGCAAACAAGGCAAACTGATTTTGCTGTTCCAATTCCGGGAGTTCCGGTCACTTTAAAAAGTTATTTTGACGCCAATGCACATTTAGGATACAAATTCAGCGAACGTCTGACTTTCTTCTTAAAGCTGAATAACATCGGAAATCAGGCTTATCAAAAATGGCTAAATTATCCTGTTCAGGGATTCCAGGTTTTAGGTGGAGCGAACTACAAATTTGATTTCTAATCAAAAAAATAATATAAAAAAAGCTTCCAATCCGGAAGCTTTTTTTTGGAATTCAATTTTTTTTATTCGGTAAAAGGAACAGCAACTCTTAATTTGTCCCAGCCTAAGTTTAAAATAACTCCTTTATCTCCTTTCGTGAAAACCATTGAGAAAGCTTCTAAAGAATCTGCAGCTTGTGTTACAGGAACTTTTAATCTGGCTACATCGTTTGCTTCTTTATAAGAATAAGATCCCCAAACATTTAAATCTTTACTGATGATAATAGTGATATTGTCTTTTTCAGGAAGGGTAAATAAAGTATAACTACCTGCTTTTATCTTTTTATCTCCTAATTTCATGTCCTTGTAGAAAGTGATTTCTGGTGCCTCATTTGCTCCAGTTCTCCATACTTTTCCTTCAGGAACAAGTTCGCTTAATGCACGCCCTTTTAGTTGTGGTCTGCTGTAAGTAATTTTTACAATTTTTGCAGCTTCTTTATAATCGTTAGGATAAGCTGCTGCATCCATTGGACTTTTGTCTAAGTCAGGAAATTTTTGAGCATTGGCATTTAAAGATAAAAGCATTGTAAATGCAATTGCAATTGTGGTAATAATTGTAGATCTTTTCATAATGATAGTTAAAATTAATGAGTGCTAAAATTAGAGATTGTTTGTCAAAAAATAAAAAACATCGTGTTAATTTTTTATAGTGAAGAAAATCGGCTTAAATTGCTGTGTAATAAATAAAATTAGGATTCTTTCAGATCTGTAAACTAAAACCTTTGCATCTTTGTAACTTAAAACCTCAGTATCTTTAAAAATGACTTTCAAACAAAAAATACATTCTCATTATATGCAAATGGTCCAGGACCGAATCGATGTTTTCAGGGATATGATTTCAAATCTGACCGAAGACTCTAAAAACGATGCAAAAGGTTCGGCTGGCGACAAACATGAAACAGCTTTGTCCATGATGCATATCGAGCAGGAAAAGCTGACCAATAAACTTAAAGAAGCAATTGCTCAAAAAGCAGTTTTAGATAAAATTGACGCCTCAAAAACAACAAAAAATATTATTTCCGGCAGTCTGGTGAAAGCAAACGGTATCTATTTGTATGTAAGTGTAGCGTTACCTAAAATTGCAATTGAGGGAATAAATGTTATTGCGCTTTCACCGCAATCGCCTTTGGGAAATCATTTGATGGGAAATAAAGTTGGGTTTGAGTTTGAGATTAATAAGACTCATTATACGATTGAGAGTGTAGAGTAGAGAGATTCTGCTCAATCAGTCATTCCGAGGCACGAGGACACGAGCGTTAGCGAACTGGCGAAGCAATCTTAGCAAGTAATTCGATAAAGATTGGCATAAAATTTAAAGTTAATTGTTGAGAAATAGATACTTTTTAAACCGGTTTTGTCCTCAAGATTAAAATTTTCAAGCTTAAGCCTTTTTTTTATATTAAAATTTTACATTTAATATGTAAATTGATTATTTTGGTTGATATTTGTAATTGATATTGTTATTTGTGTTTTTCAATTGTAACTAATACTTCATCTTTGCCCTGTCAAAATAAAATTAAAAAGAAAAAAATATAAAATTATGTGTGGAATTGTATGTGCCTTTGACTTAAAGCAAAAAGCCGAAACCTTAAGACCTCAAGTATTAGAAATGTCTAAAATCATTCGTCACCGCGGACCGGACTGGAGCGGAATTTACAGTAATGATAAAGCAATTCTTTCTCATGAGCGTTTGGCAATTGTAGATCCGGCTTCTGGAAAACAACCATTGTTTACAGAAGACAAAAAACTGGTTTTAGCTGCAAATGGTGAAATATACAACCACAGAGAGCTTCGTAAACAATTTGCAGGAAAATATAACTTTCAGACTGAAAGTGACTGCGAAGTTATATTAGCTCTTTATAAAGAAAAAGGACCTCATTTTGTTGATGAAATGAACGGAATCTTCGGATTTGCAATTTATGATGTTGATAAAGATGAGTATTTCATCGCTCGTGATCACATGGGAATTATTCCATTGTACATTGGTTGGGATCAAAACGGTACTTTCTACGTTGCTTCAGAATTGAAAGCTTTAGAAGGATATTGTACAAAAATCGAGTTATTCCCTCCGGGACATTATATGACTAGTAAAGACGGTGAATTTGTACAATGGTACAAAAGAGACTGGACAGAATATGATGCTGTAAAAGATAACGAAACAAGCATTCCTGCAATTAAGGAAGCTTTGGAAGCGGCTGTACACAGACAATTAATGAGTGATGTTCCTTACGGGGTTTTGCTTTCAGGAGGTTTAGATTCTTCTATTACTTCGGCTGTAGCTAAAAAATTCGCTCAAAAACGTATTGAATCAGATGATACTACAGATGCCTGGTACCCACAATTGCACTCTTTCTCAGTTGGTCTGGAGGGCTCTCCTGATTTAGCAGCAGCAAGAAAAGTAGCGGATCATATTGGAACCATTCACCACGAAATCAAATTTACAATTCAGGAAGGTCTAGATGCTGTTCGTGATGTAATTTACAACCTTGAGACTTATGATGTAACTACAGTAAGAGCTTCAACTCCAATGTGGCTAATGGCAAGAGTTATTAAATCTATGGGAATCAAAATGGTGCTGTCCGGTGAAGGAGCAGATGAATTGTTTGGAGGATATTTGTATTTCCACAAAGCACCAAACGCAAGAGAATTTCACGAAGAAAACGTTCGTAAATTAGGAAAACTTCATATGTACGATTGTTTGCGTGCTAACAAAAGTTTAGCAGCCTGGGGAATTGAAGGTCGTGTACCGTTTTTAGATAAAGAATTTATGGATGTTGCAATGCGCATCAATCCACAGGATAAAATGATTAACAAAGAACATCCGATGGAAAAATGGGTTGTTCGTAAAGCTTTTGAAGACATGCTCCCTGAAAGTGTAGCATGGAGGCAAAAAGAGCAATTTTCTGATGGAGTAGGATACAGCTGGATTGATACTTTGAAAGAAGTGGTAGCGAGAGAAGTTTCTGATGAGCAATTAGCAAACGCGAGATTCAAATTCCCGTTACAAACTCCAACTTCAAAAGAAGAGTATTACTATCGTTCTATTTTTACAGAACACTTTCCAAGTGACGCAGCAGCATTATGTGTGCCTCAGGAAGCAAGTGTGGCTTGTAGTACAAAAATTGCTTTGGAGTGGGATGAGGCTTTCAAAAACATGAATGACCCATCAGGTAGAGCGGTTGCGAGTGTACACGATGATGCTTATCAAAAATCATAATAAAGTTTAATTTTAGAACTTATATTACAGAAAACGTTCTCTTTGAGGACGTTTTTCTTGGTTTATAAAACTTGTTCAAAACGTTTTTTGCGAGTTTAATTATTTGCAGGTTAAATGTTTATTTGATTTTTTTATATTTGGCTTTCGCCTAAAGAAGAAATATGGTGTAAATAAAAAGACAGTAAAAAAAATATAATAAAAACAGAATAGTATGTGTGGAATATTAGCCGTTATCGGTAAAGGAAAAGACCCGCAGCTCGTAAAAGAACTTTCGAAAAGAATGTCGCATCGAGGGGTTGATGAAAGTGATTTGCATATTATGGATAATGGAAGCATTTTAGCAAGTGAATGCTTGTCGATTATTGATTTAGATTCAGGTAGACAGCCAATTCAGGGTTCTAAAAATGCGTGGATGGTTCATAATGGAGAAATTTATAACCATCAGGAATTAAGGGAAGGGATTTTAAAGCACCACACATTCAGGACAAAATCAGATTCTGAAGTAATAGTACATTTATATGAAGAATTTGGTTATGATTTCTGTAATTTACTTGACGGCGATTTTGCTTTTGTAGTCATTAATGGTGATGATTATATTGCAGGAAGAGATCCAATTGGTGTCAAGCCGTTGTATTATGGATTAGATGAAAGAGGAAGGATTTATTTTTCTTCAGAAATGAAATCCATTGCAGATCAGTGCAAGTCATTTTCGACATTTCCTCCGGGTCATTATTACACGGCTAAAACAGGGTTTGTTAAATATTATGAACCAGAATATGAGGAATACGAAAATGCAAATCAGACACTTGATTTAAATTTGATCAGAGAGTCTTTAATTGAGGCAACACGTAAACGTTTAATGAGTGATGTGCCAATTGGAGTATTGCTTTCAGGAGGTTTGGATTCATCATTAACATCTGCAATTGCGTCCCGATTATTAGCAGGAAGTAATGAAAAACTGCATTCTTTTTCTATTGGATTAGATGCAGATTCTCCTGATAATATTGCGGCGAGAAAAGCGGCAGAATTTTTAGGAACACAACACCATGAAATTCATTTTACTATTGAAGAGGGAGTTGAAATTCTGGACAAATTGATTTATCACATCGAAACATATGATATTATTTCAGTCCGTTCAGGTGTGCCTATGTATCTGCTGGCAAAAGCGATAAAGGAAAAAGGAATTAAAGTGATACTTTCGGGAGAAGGAGCTGACGAGGTTTTTGGAGGACATTTGTATTTTAGAAATGCACCGTCTTCAGAAGAATTTCAAAAAGAAACAATTGAAAGGGTTCAAAAGCTGTTTACGGCTGATATATTACGTGCTGATAAATCGACAATGGCGCATAGTTTAGAGCTCAGAGTGCCATTTTTGGATAAAGATTTCCTGGATATAGCAATCCGAATTAAAACGGAAGAAAAACAGCCAAAAACATACGAAGCTGTTGAAAAATATATTTTAAGAAAAGCATTTGACACACCTGAGGATCCCTATTTGCCATCAGAAATTTTATGGAGACAAAAAGAACAGTTTTCAGATGGTGTTGGGTATAACTGGGTAGATCAGTTAATTGAATATTGTAGTTCTCAGGTTTCAGATGAACAATTAGCTGGCGCGGGGGGTGAATTTCCATATAATTCACCAACAACAAAAGAGGCATATTTGTACAGATCCATTTTTCATAAACATTACCCGCAAGTCAGTGCGGCACAAACCGTAAGGAAGTGGATACCAAAATGGCAGGATAATCTTGACCCAAGCGGAAGAGCGAATTCAGCACACTTAAATGCAGATACTGAAATTGCAAAACAAGGTGTGACTGTTGATTAATAATTAATTTTTGATTCCAGATTAAATTTGGAAGTAATAATTCGAAAAAACCGAAATGACGTTTATGTTATTTCGGTTTTTTTATGTTATTCCTATTTTAGGAATTTCGAATTTATGAAGTTTGGAATTTTAGGAGGTCTTTTGGAATTTATTTTCTGTAATTTTTAATAATTCTGTTAATAACTTAGGCGCTTTAAATAGTATTTTAAGAGGTATATAAATTGCGTTTTCATATATTTGCGTGTTAAGACAATAATTACATTTTTTAGAATAAATTATATGAGCGAAGAAATCAAGAAGAACAATTATTCAGCAGATAGTATTCAGGCATTAGAAGGAATGGAGCACGTAAGAATGCGTCCATCGATGTATATTGGCGATGTAGGTGTTCGAGGGCTGCATCATTTGGTTTATGAAGTTGTGGATAACTCTATTGATGAGGCAATGGGAGGACATTGTGATACAATTGGAGTTTCAATAAACGAAGATGGTTCGGTGACAGTTGAAGATAATGGTCGTGGTATTCCGGTTGATTTACATAAAAAAGAAGGAGTTTCTGCACTTGAGGTGGTGATGACTAAAATTGGTGCAGGGGGTAAATTTGATAAAGATTCATATAAAGTTTCCGGAGGGCTTCACGGTGTTGGGGTTTCTGTTGTAAATGCGCTTTCTGTTCACATGAAATCTACTGTTTTCAGAGAAGGAAAAATCTACGAGCAGGAATACGAAAGGGGGAAATCATTATATCCTGTAAAGCAAATCGGGGAAACAGATAAAAGAGGTACGCGTCAGACTTTTTACCCTGACAATACTATTTTTACTCAAACAACTGAATTTTCTTACGATACTTTGTCTGCCCGTATGCGTGAGCTTTCTTTTTTGAATAAAGGAATCACAATTACTTTTACAGACAAAAGAGAAGTTGACGAAAAAGGCGAATTTAAAAGCGAAGTTTTTCATTCTACAGAAGGACTTAAAGAATATATCCGCTATTTAGACGGTAATCGCGAGCCAATTATTTCTCATGTAATCAGCATGGATCACGATAAAGGTGAGATTCCGGTTGAGGTAGCGTTGATTTACAATACAAGTTATACAGAGAATATTTTCTCTTATGTAAACAATATCAATACACATGAAGGTGGTACGCATTTACAAGGTTTTAGAAGTGGTTTGACAAGAACACTTAAAAAATACGCAGATTCATCCGGAATGCTGGATAAATTGAAATTCGAAATTGCTGGAGATGATTTCCGTGAAGGTTTAACAGCTATTATTTCGGTAAAAGTTGCAGAACCTCAATTCGAAGGACAGACAAAAACTAAACTTGGAAACAGAGAAGTAGTTTCTCCGGTTTCCCAGGCTGTTGGAGAAATGCTTGAGAATTATCTTGAAGAAAATCCAAATGATGCAAGAGTAATTATCCAGAAAGTAATTTTAGCTGCCCAGGCACGTCATGCTGCGAAAAAAGCACGTGAAATGGTTCAGCGTAAAACCGTAATGGGCGGTGGAGGATTGCCAGGAAAACTTTCAGATTGCTCTGAACAGGATCCGGCAAGATGTGAGGTTTATCTTGTCGAGGGAGACTCGGCAGGCGGAACTGCAAAACAAGGTCGTGACCGTAATTTTCAGGCCATTTTGCCATTACGAGGTAAGATTCTGAATGTTGAAAAAGCAATGCATCATAAAGTGTTTGAAAACGAAGAGATTCGTAATATTTTTACAGCACTTGGTGTTACTGTTGGGACAGAAGAAGACAGTAAAGCATTGAATCTTTCGAAGCTACGTTATCATAAAGTAATCATCATGTGTGATGCCGATGTAGATGGTAGTCACATTTCTACCTTAATATTAACGTTCTTCTTCCGCTTCATGAAAGAATTAATTGAAGAAGGTCATGTTTACATCGCAGCTCCACCTTTATATTTAGTTAAAAAAGGAAATAAAAAAGAATACGCGTGGAATGACGTTCAGCGTGATCAGGCGAATGAAAGAATGGGAGGTAGTGCAGCTATTCAGCGTTATAAAGGTCTTGGAGAGATGAATGCAGAGCAATTGTGGGAAACTACAATGGATCCAAATTTCAGAACTTTACGTCAGGTAAATATTGATAGTCTGGCTGAAGCAGATCAGGTTTTTTCAATGTTAATGGGTGATGAAGTACCGCCTCGTAGAGAATTTATCGAGAAAAATGCCGTTTACGCAAATATTGATGCATAAAAGTTTGGTGATATGTTTTTTTTAGAATTTGTGTAGACTTTTTGTTTAAAAATGCTAAAAAAAGATAATATATACCACTTAAGTGTCTGGCAATTTTGTAAATTAAACCTTAAAATTAATTAATAACCAATAAAGTATAAAATATGAAAGTTACCATTGTAGGAGCAGGAAATGTTGGAGCCACTTGTGCGGATGTTATTTCTTATAGAGGAATAGCCAGCGAAGTAGTATTGTTGGATATTAAAGAGGGTTTTGCCGAAGGGAAAGCATTGGATATTATGCAATGTGCTACAAATACTGGTTTTAATACTCATGTTTCAGGTGTTACAAATGATTATTCCAAAACCGCAGGAAGTGATGTTGTTGTAATTACTTCAGGTATCCCAAGAAAACCCGGAATGACTCGTGAAGAGTTGATAGGTATTAATGCAGGAATTGTAAAAACGGTTGCTGAGAATGTACTGAAATATTCGCCTAATACGATTATTGTTATGGTTTCTAATCCAATGGATACGATGACTTATCTGGCGTTAAAGTCTACAGGTTTGCCAAAAAACAGAATTATAGGTATGGGAGGAGCATTAGATAGTTCCCGATTCAGAACTTATCTTTCTTTAGCTTTGGATAAACCTGCAAATGATATTTCAGCAATGGTAATTGGCGGTCATGGCGATACAACTATGATTCCGTTAACCCGTCTGGCATCTTATAACGGAATTCCGGTAACTGAATTTCTTTCAGAAGATGTGTTGCAAAAAGTAGCTGCCGATACAATGGTTGGAGGAGCGACTCTTACAGGTCTTTTGGGTACATCGGCATGGTATGCCCCGGGAGCTTCAGTTGCTTTTTTGGTAGACAGTATTTTAAATGATCAGAAAAAAATGATAGCCTGCTCTGTTTATGTAGATGGAGAATACGGGCAAAAAGATATATGTATTGGGGTACCCTGTATAATTGGTAAAAACGGGGTTGAACAAATTTTAGAAATTCATTTAAACGAAGAAGAAAAAGCTTTATTTGCTAAAAGCGCAGATGCAGTTAGGGGAATGAATGATGCACTGAAATCCATTTTAGTATAAAAAATATCGAAAAAAAAGGAAAAGGCTGCACTTTTGCAGTCTTTTTTTTGAGATTAATTAATAAATAAATTGTTTAATCTTTTCGAGAATTATATATTTGCTCGGTTTAAAAAAAATGTTGTAATTCGTGATCACGATTTTTTAGTTTTAAAAACTCATGTCAGGGCTTATTTTATGGGAATTTAAAGCAAAAACAAACAATAAAACATAATTAATTTTTAGTAATAATGCAGAATAAAGGACTTATTAAATTTTTCGCAATTCTATTTGCATTGGTAAGTATTTACCAACTTTCTTTCACTTTTGTGGCAAATAATGTCAAAGAGGAAGCTAAAGCTTTTGCAGGAGATAATCCTGATAAAGAATTAAAATATTTAGATTCTATTGGCAAAGTAAAAGTTTTTGATCTTGGTTTTACAGATTTTACTTACAATGAGGTAAAAAACAAACAGTTAAACAAAGGTCTTGACTTAGAAGGAGGAATCAACGTGATTCTTCAAATTTCTATTAAAGATGTTTTGAAAGGTTTAGCTAATAATTCTAAGAACCCTGTTTTTAACAAATCATTAGCCGATGCAAGTGCAAATTTAGAAGGAAATAAAACCTATTTAAATAAGTTTTTTGAAGCTTTTGATGCAAATTCTAAAGGAAGTGTTAAGCTGGCTTCGCCTGATATTTTTGCAAACAGAAGCTTACAGGGAGAAGGTGGTATCGATTTTCAAATGTCTGATGCACAAGCTCAAAAAGTAATTAAAAGAAAAGTTGATGAGTCTGTTGAAAGTGCTTTTAAAGTACTAAGGGAGCGTATCGATAAATTTGGTGTTACTCAGCCAAACGTTCAGAAATTAGGAGAAACAGGAAGAATTTTAGTAGAACTTCCAGGTGCTAAAGATGTTGACAGGATTAAGAAATTATTAGGAGGTAAAGCTCAATTAGAGTTTTGGGAAACTTTTAAAATTGAAGAAATTGGAAACTTCTTAGTTGCTACTAACGAGGCTTTAAAAAAGACTGAAATCAAAAAAACAGAAACTAAAGCTGTTGCAAAAGATTCATTGAATGCATTGTTAACAGACGCAAAAGATTCACTTGATACTAAAAAAGGAAACAATCCATTATTTGATAAGATGCTTGGTCAGGGTGGCGGACCTGTTTTAGGTTACTTTGCTCCAAAAGATACTGCTGTAATTAATGAGTACTTTAAAAGACCTGAAATCAGAATTTTATTAGCTGCAGACCAGCACAATGCTAAATTTGTATGGAGTAAACCAACTACTACAAAAGATGCTAAAGGAAAAGATATTGAAGCTGTAGAATTATACGCTTTAAAAGGAAACAGAGATAACGCTCCTGCGATGAGCGGAGGTGTTGTTACTGATGCAAAAGATACTTTTGACCAATTAGGAAAACCAGCTGTTTCTATGCAAATGAACAGTCAGGGAGCTAAAATTTGGGAAGAATTAACAGGAAGAGCTTTTTCTCAAAAAAGTTATATCGCTATCGTTTTGGATAATGTAGTTTATTCTGCACCAGGAGTAACAAGCGGACCAATTGCCGGAGGAAGATCTGAAATTACAGGTTCGTTTGATGTGGCGGAAACTAAAGATTTAGCAAACGTATTGAATGCAGGTAAATTACCGGCTTCTGCAGATATTATTCAGTCAACTGTTGTAGGACCATCTTTAGGTCAGGCAGCAATTGATGCGGGAACTATTTCATCTGTATTAGGATTTTTATTAGTTTGTTTATGGATGGTATTCTATTATGGTAAAGCGGGTTGGTATGCTAACCTTGCGTTATTGTTAAACTTACTTTTCCTGTTCGGAATTATGGCAAGTTTTGGTTTTGTATTAACATTACCGGGTATTGCAGGTATTGTATTGACATTGGGTACTGCTGTAGATGCTAATATTATCATATTTGAAAGAGCAAAAGAGGAATTGCGTGAAGGAAAGTCATTGTCTGAAGCAGTTACAGCTTCTTACGGATGGCACGGTGCGATGCGTTCTATCATTGATGCAAACGTCACTCACGTATTAACCGGAGCAATTTTGTTTATCTTTGGAACAGGACCAATTAAAGGTTTCGCGTTAACATTATTGATTGGTATTGTAACTTCATTGTTTACATCTATTTTTATTGCAAGAATCTTCATTGATAGAAATATTGCCGGGAAAGGAGATTTAACTTTCTCTACAAACATTACTAAGAATTGGTTTACGAATTTCCACTATGATTTTATTAAAGTGAAGAAATTCACATATATCTTCTCTTCTATTGTAACAGTAGTAAGTTTGGTCTCTATATTTTTCGTTAACGGATTAGATGAAGGTGTTGATTTTGTTGGAGGTAGAACTTTTCAGGTTAAATTTGAAAAACCAGTTGATGCAACTGTAATTTCAGATGAATTATCTGCTGCTTTTGGAACTCCGGTTGAAGCTAAAATTTTAGGTGATGATGATCAGTTAAAAATCACTACGAAATACAAAATCAAAGAAGATGGAGTGGCTGTTGATGAAGAAGTGAATCAAAAATTATACAACGCTTTAGCGAAATATTTCCCTAATGTATCGTATGAAAAATTCACAAACACTTATGATGGTAAAAAAATAGGAGTTTTACAGGCTTCTAAAGTAGGGGCTTCAATCTCAGAAGATATAAAAACAAATTCCTACTGGGCGGTTCTTGGGGCAATGGCAGTTATTTTCTTATACTTAATGGTTTCTTTCCGTAAATGGCAGTATTCATTAGGTGCGATTGCAGCAGTTGCACACGACGTAATCTTTGTATTAGGAATTTATTCTTTATGTTATAAATTCATGCCTTTTCACATGGAAATGGATCAGCACTTTATCGCTGCGATTCTAACTGTAATTGGCTATTCTATGAACGATACCGTAATTGTATTCGACAGGGTTAGAGAGTTTATTATCGGAAACCGTAAAGGAAGTTTCGAAGATATCGTAAACGCTTCTATTAATACTACATTGTCAAGAACATTGAATACTTCATTAATGATGATCATTGTATTATTAACCATGTTCATCTTTGGTGGTGAGTCAATCAGAGGATTTATATTTGCCATGTTAATTGGTATTATTGTAGGTACTTATTCGTCATTGTTTATCGCTACACCTGTATTGGTTGATACGATTTCTTCTGATGAGAAACATACAATTGAAGACAAGCATAATAAGGCGTAATTAAAATTTAAGCTTTGTATATTTTGCATAATTTAAAGATCCGGTGGAAAGCCGGATCTTTTTTTTGTTTTATAATGATTGGATGACATTATTATATTAGTTTTACTTTGTTTGAAATAAACTTAGTTCAATATTCAGGCGAAGTGACGTTGGCTTGTTCAGTCTGAAGTCTCGTAATTTGCCTGATTGACCACTTTGTTGTCTTTTATGGAAATAAAATGTCATATCATAGCCCCTGATGGCAGCGGTATCCTTTTTACTACTGGCTGCCAGTAATGAAAAGATGTAGCGCACAACAGGGACAACGTTTTTTATGTAAATTAATGTTTCTGCTTCTAAACCATGTTAATAATAAAAATTGAAGTGTTGGTTTTGTGGTATAAAAAAATACCCAATATCAATATATTTGTATTGGGTATTTTATATTTTTTGATTGGTTTCTTTTTAAGAAGCTGCTAAAGGATTTCTTTGTGCTCTGATGATAAAGAACAGGCCGATTATGATAAAAGGGATGCTTAACCATTGCCCGGTTGAGAAATAGCCTAATGCGCTTTCAAAACCTCCCTGGCTTTCTTTTACAAATTCGACTATAAATCTTACTACAAATAAAAGAACCAAAAATAAGCCAAATAAATACCCTGATTTAAGTCTTGCATTTGTTTTCCAGTATAAGAAGTATAAAATTGCGAATACAAAAATATAGCAGAACGCTTCATATAATTGTGTTGGGTGTTTTGCAGGAACCTGAGCTAATAAATTTGCAAATTTTGGATCAGTTGCAATTGCGGTGTAAGCATCTGCAGGATTTGCAATTTGAGTAGCATTAACAGCCTCGTTCTTGCTAAACTGATCGTGTAAAAAGCGAATTCCAAATGTAGAAGTAGTTTCGTTTCCTATAATCTCAGAATTCATGAAATTTCCGATACGTACAAAAATAGCACCGCTTGCGACCGGAATGACTACTCGGTCTAAAATCCACAATAACGGACGTTTTAGAATCATTTTACTGTAGTAATACATTGCAATTATAATTGCAATGGCAGCACCATGACTTGCTAGTCCCTGGAATCCGGTAAATTGAAATTCCGGTTCAAGTTTAAATGGTAAAAAGATCTCCAGTAAATGATTTCTAAAATATTCCCAGTCATAAAATAAAACATGTCCCAAACGCGCCCCAATTAAAGTTGCAAGAACTGTCCATACAAATAAAGAATCTAGTTTGTCAATTGATTCATTTTCTCGTTCAAACATTTTTTTCATCAGGAACCATCCTAATCCAAAAGCGATAACGAACATTAAGCTGTAATAGCGAATCATAAAAAATCCTAAATCGATTCCTTCTGAAGGATTCCAAACGATGTTTAAAGGGTGTGTCATGTAATATTATGTTTTTTTGAATAGTTGTAAAAATAAATATTTAAAACAGAGTTAGTCATTAATAAAAGTTAATGTTTATGCGAACATTTTTTTTCAGGAACCGGATCATAGCCAGTTCTTCCCCAGGGATGACAGCTCAAAATACGTTTGATTCCCAGATAACCTCCATAAAACAATCCATGCTTTTGCAGGGCTTCAATCATATAGCCTGAACACGTAGGTTCGAATCGGCATGAAGCCGGTGTAAATGGCGAAATGGCATTTTGATAAAATCGTACTAATAAAACAAATGGAGTGATGGCTTTCATGATTTATTAGAAATAACTTATTTATATCGAAAAGGTGGTGCCTTCTTTTCCGTCCTTTAACTGAATGCCTAAAGCGATTAACTCATCCCTGATTTGGTCAGAAAGAGCAAAATTTTTATCAGCTCTGGCCTGATTCCTCATTCCGATCAGCATGTTTACTACACCTTCTAATTTATCGTTATTGCTGTCAGCAGCCTTCTCGTCGCTTAAACCTAAAACATCAAATACGAAAGCATTAATTACTGTTGAAAATGATTTTAAATCTTCTGTAGAAATAGTCTCTTTTCCTTCTTTCAGTAAATTGATATAACGAACACCTTCAAACAATTGGGCAATTAAAATTGGCGTATTAAAATCGTCATTCATGGCATCGTAGCACAATTGTTTCCATGCTCCAAAATTAATAGAACTAGAATTTCCTGCAGAAATAGTTGGCAAAGCATCTAATGCTTCCATTAACCTTTTATATCCTTTTTCTGCAGCAGTTATAGCATCATCAGAAAAATCTAAAATGCTTCTATAATGTGCCTGCAACATGAAAAAACGTGTTACAGAAGCAGAAAATGCCTTGCTTAAAACGGTATTATCGCCACTCAAAATCTCGCCTGGTAAAATATTATTGCCAGTTGACTTTGCCATTTTCTTGCCGTTTAAAGTCAGCATATTGGCATGCATCCAGTAATTAACCGGAGATTGACCAGTGCAGGCTTCGTTTTGAGCAATTTCGCATTCGTGGTGTGGGAATTTTAAATCCATTCCGCCTCCATGAATGTCAAAATGATTTCCTAAGTATTTTGTACTCATTGCAGTACATTCAAGGTGCCAGCCGGGGAACCCATCGCTCCATGGAGAAGGCCATCTCATGATGTGTTCCGGTTCTGCTTTTTTCCAAAGCGCGAAATCCTGTGGATTTTTTTGTCTGACTGGCCATCTAAATCACGGGTATTGGCAAGCATATCTTCTATGTTTCTGCCACTTAAAATCCCGTAATTGTTAGCTTCATTATATTTTACAACATCAAAATAAACCGATCCGTTGGCTTCATAACCAATTCCGGTATCAATTATTTTTTTGATGATTTCGATTTGCTCTATAATATGTCCAGTTGCAGTAGGTTCAATACTTGGCGGTAAAAAATTGAAGGCTTTCAGAATATCATGAAAATCGACAGTATAACGCTGAACAACCTCCATAGGCTCTAATTGCTCTAAGCGTGCTTTTTTTGCAATTTTATCTTCTCCTTCATCAACATCATCTACAATATGACCTACATCAGTGATATTACGCACATAACGGACTTTGTAGCCCAGATGTAAAAAATACCTGAAAATCACATCAAAAGACATAAAAGTTCTCACATTTCCTAAGTGTACATTGCTGTAAACCGTAGGTCCGCAAACATACATTCCAACGTTTCCTTCATGTATAGGTTTGAAACTTTCTTTTTCACCCGAAAGCGAGTTGTATATTTTTAAATGCTGACTAGTGTATAAAGGCATATTTTAATTTGATTTTTAGAAGCTAATCCTGTCTCCGCTATATCTTTTATCTCGTAATAAAGAGACCATAAAAGGATTTCGCTCCGCTTAGGGCTAGACAATAAATATAGAAATATAGTAATAATTAGAACTGAGTATCTAATTTAATATAATCCAAAAATTCTCTTTTAGTCTGTGGGTCTTTAAATTTTCCACCAAATTCAGACGTAACAGTACTGCTTTCGATATCTTTAATTCCTCTTGAATTAACACAAAGGTGTTTGGCATCTATAACGCAGGCAACATCTTCTGTGCCTAAAGCTTTTTGAAGTTCCTGAACAATCTGCATAGTCAAACGTTCCTGAACCTGAGGTCTTTTGGCATAATATTCTACAATACGGTTCATTTTTGATAGACCAATAACTCTTCCGCTTGAAATATAAGCTACATGAGCCCGCCCAATGATAGGTAATAAGTGGTGTTCGCAGGTAGAATAAACGGTAATGTTTTTTTCAACCAACATTTCACCATACTTATAATTATTGTCGAAAGTAGAAGCTTTTGGCTGTTTTGAAGGGTTTAGGCCACCAAAGATCTCTTTTACAAACATTTTTGCAACTCTGTTTGGAGTTCCCTTTATGCTGTCATCTGTCAAATCCATTCCAAGAGTTTGCAGAATGTTTTCAACATCTTTTTTTATTTTTTCTATTTTTTCTTCATCGCTTAAGACAAAGGCATCTTCTCTTAAAGGGTTTTTTGCATTACTGCTGAAATGACTGTCACCTATTTCGTCTAAAAAATCTTCGTTATTTATCATTAAAAACTACTATTATAGTGGGTATATCTTTTTAAGGCGGTAAAGATAATTAATAAATAGGAAACCTTTTCAATCGTTTTTACTATTAATTACTCCTTTTTTGTATAAATATTAAATTAAAGCTCAACCTGGTTTCTTTAAAAACACAAAAGACAATAGCTTAATTAGTTATTGTCTTTCGAAGTCCTTATTTAACTCTTGTTATTTTTTGTTGTAAGCGGTAAGTGCTTCTTTTAATATATTTACAGCGGTTATCAAATCTTTTTTATTTAATACATAAGCAATTCGAACCTGATTCAAACCCATTCCGGGAGTGGAATAAAAACCTGCTGCCGGTGCTACCATTACAGTTTCTCCGTTCAAATCATAACTTTCCAGAAGCCATTGTGCAAAATCTTCAGAATTGTCTATTGGCAACTGTGCAATACAATAAAAAGCGCCTTTAGGCTTGGTTACGATTACACCTTCAATTTTGTTTAGTTCCGTAATCAAAGTATCGCGACGACTTTTATATTCTGAAATTACTTCATCAAAATAACTTTGAGGGGTGTCTATTGCAGCTTCACAAGCTATTTGTTCAATTGTTGGCGGACTCAGACGTGCCTGCGCAAATTTCATTACCGTTGCTAAGACCTGCTTGTTTTTTGTTACTAAACAACCGATTCTGGCACCACACATGCTGTAGCGTTTTGAAACAGAATCGACCATGATCACGTTTTGCTGCACATCTTCTAAATTCATTACAGAAAAATGCTCATCATCTCCATCATACAAAAATTCACGATAGACTTCATCAGCAATTAGATACAAATCATGCTTTTTTATTAAGCTTGCCAATTGTTTAATTTCGGCTTCTGTATATAAATATCCAGTCGGATTTCCGGGATTGCAAATCAGAATGGCTTTTGTTTTAGGTGTAATTAATTTTTCAACCTCATCAATACTTGGTAAGGCAAATGCAGTTTCAATTGTAGAAACAAGTGGTACTACAGTTGCACTTGTTGAGGATGCAAAGGCATGGTAATTAGCATAAAAAGGTTCCGGTATAATGATTTCATCTCCGGGATCTGTAATTGTGGCCAGTGCAAAAAGTAAAGCTTCAGAGCCACCAGTAGTTATAATGATGTCTTCTGTATTAACGTTTACATTTTGGCGCTGGTAAAATTGAGCTAATTTTTTTCTATAGCTTTCATATCCTGCAGACGGACTGTATTCTATAAGAGTCAAATCAATATTTTTTACCGCCGCGATGGCCACTTCGGGTGTCTTGATATCCGGTTGACCAATATTTAAGTGATACACTTTGTGTCCTTTTTTCTTTGCTAAATCTGCAAAAGGAGCCAGCTTGCGTATCGGAGATTCGGGCATATTTCTACCCTTGTGTGAAATTGTTGGCATGAGTATAAATTATTGAAGTGCAAATTTGCATTTTTTTTTCGGATTTAACGTAAACAATAGAGGCAGTTCTAAAAATGTAACAATAATCAGTTTTTTTAGTAATTTTATAATAAAAATTGTCAATGAAAAAATATATCTTATTGTTTTTTTTGCTTTTGACATCTTTTATATCAGATGCTCAGGATGATTTTTTAATTGAAAGGAATAAAAAGAAAGTGGTGATTCCTTTTAAACTAATTAATAATTTAGTTTTTATTCCCATTAAGGTGAATGGCATTGAATTAAACTTTTTATTAGATTCTGGGGTTGATGAAACAATTTTATTCAGCATGGAGGACAAAAAAGAGGTTAGTTTTAAAAATGTGGAGAAAATTAAACTTCGCGGATTAGGAAGTGAAGAGGAAATAGAAGGCTTAAAATCAACAAATAATATTCTGGTAACGCACGGTTTAAAATCTATTAATCATTTGGTTTATATTATTTTAGATCAGGGCTTCAATCTGTCTTCACATGTTGGAATTCCGGTTAACGGAATAATAGGATACAAATTTTTTAAAAATAATGTAGTAGAAATTAATTATCAAAAGAAAAAAATTTTTGTACATCAGAATAATGAGAATGTTAGAAATAACTTTGATAAAAACTTTAAAACAATACCTATTACTATTGAAAGGTCTAAACCTTATGTTATAGCTTCGGCGATGGTTGCAGATAAAAATATTCCCGCAAAATTGCTTATAGATATTGGTAATAGCGATTCATTCTGGGTTTTTGAAAATGATAAAATTAAATTACCAAAAAAGAATTTTCCTGATTTTCTGGGAAAAGGCTTTAGTGGTGACATAGAAGGTCATAGAGCCAAAATTTCTAATTTTTCGCTTGCTGATTTTACATTTAAAAATCCAATTGTTTCTTTTCCTGATTCAAGCTCTATAAAAAATGTAAAATTGGTTGCCAATAGAATTGGTTCAGTTGGTGGAGAAGTTTTAAAAAGATTTACTATTGTTTTGGATTATGCTGATAAAAAAATGTATCTGAAAAAAAACAATAAATTTAACGAACCTTTCAGTTACAACAAAAGTGGAATCACAGTTCAGCATAATGGTTTGCAATGGGTGCAGGAAACCGTACATTTAGAGACAGTACGAGTAGGTAACGCAACAGATGAAAATTTTAACGATAAAAACAATAATGATTTCAGGTATAAATTTCAATTAAAACCAATTTTTGAAATTGTTAATGTACGTAAAAAATCAGCAGCAGAAAAAAGTGGAATCCAAAAAGGAGATGTTATCATTAGTATTAATAATACTAAGCCTTATAAATATACATTGCAACAAATTAATAACCTTTTGAAATCAGAAGAAGATATCTGGATTAATTTAGAAGTTGAGCGTAACAGTGTATTGCTAAAATTCCGTTTTCGATTAGAAGATGAGTTGTAGTTTTTTCTTTTGTTTATGTTTGATAATGAAATTATTAGTGTTTTGTTTTGTAAGATTAAATAGTTTTGTTAAATAATTTAAGTATTTTTAACAAAAATTTAGTTACTGTATGATTAAAAAATACTTTTTATTAATAGGTTTTAACACTTATTTCCTTGTTTTTTTCTTAAATCCAACTAAAGTTTTTTCACAATGTGCGGGCGTGGATTCATCAGTTCCTTTTGAAGTTTGTGATATTCCGAATATTACCAGTCAGGCAATAGATCTTTTCCCGTTATTGGGAGTTACTGCTGTACCCGGGGGTACCTGGTCAGATGATGATAATTCGGGAGGTTTAAATGAAACTACGGGTATTTTAAATGCTCAGATAATTCCTTTCAAAGGAATATATCATTATACTTATACTGTAGCAGGCATAAATGGCTGTACAGATAATTCTGCAACTATCGAAGTTATTATTGGCGGATATGCAGGTTTTGCAGAAAAAGCTTCAGCCTGTAGTGATGATACTGCATTTAATCTTTTTCAGATATTCAATGGGGATAGTCATTTAAGCCCACAATCTGGAGGAAGTTGGTACAATGATACAAATCAGACTGCTTCCTCTAGTGTTATTAATGCAAAAACCTTCGTGCCTGGAACTTATAAATTTACATATTCTATTGCTGCTATTGGAAGCTGCCCTGCTGTCTCTTCAACAGGATTTGTAACTGTTTTCAGGTCTCCGGAACCGGGAACCCCTGCACCATTAATATTATGTGAAGACAGTGATTTTTCGGTGTATTCCAATCTTGACCTAAATGACAGGTTATCTGGACAAGACCCAGGAGGAACATGGACGGATAATAACGGTACAGGACAGATTACTTTTATAAAAGATCATAATATAAATGTTCAGCAAATATTTAATACTTATGGAATAGGGGAATATGAATTTACTTATACAGTTTTACCTACAAGTCCGGTTTGTAATAAAGAAACAGCAGTTGTAAGAATCAAAATTGAAAAGAAATACGATTTTACCGGAGCAAAATTAGAAGTGAGAAATGATATTTGCGAGTCTGAAATTCAAACCGCTACTTATACGGCAATATTGACACAGGGAATTCAGAACATCCCGAATGGGCAATTTTATGTAACCTACAATGTTTCAGGTCCGAACGGAGAAACAAAAAGAGTATTAACAACATTTAGCAATGGAGTTTTAACTTTTCCTTTAAGCAGGAATTATTTTCAACAGCCAGGTAGTTTTACAGTCAGAATTACAAAAATTGATGAGTCTAGCAGTGAAGGCGGTTGTGTAAATATCATTAATGATTTATCAGATGTTTTGCATGTTTATAAAACGCCGGTTTTAAATGGAGCTGTTTTTACACTTACTACAGCTTGTCAGAATAAAAGTTCTCAGGCATCAATTTCAAATGCTTCAGGATTAGAAGACGGAACTTACATCATTAAGTATAATGTTTCAGGATCCAATACAGCAACAGGACAAACGGCAACCATAGAGGTACTGGGAGGAAATGCAAATTTTACAATTCCGTCAAACTTAAATGCAAACAGCGGAAATTCAATTATTATAATTACAAACGTTACAAATGCGGCAACTCCTTACTGTACCAATACAGCTAACTTAATTGGGAATTTAATTATAAATAAATTGCCTGATGCATCGAATCTTAAGGTTGAAGTGTTGGATGATTGTATTAATAAACCTTTTAAGGCTTCAGTTTCCGGCTTAGGTACGCTTACCAATGTTACTATTTCATATCTTTTATCAGGCAGTAATACTGCAGCCTTACAAACTATTAGTTTAGCGGCTACAAATGGAAAAGCAGACTTTATAATCCCGGCTGTGTTATTGCCCAATACAGGACCGACTGCTATATCGATTGTCAATCTGGTAAATAATGACAATTCCTGTGATGTTAATTTGACAACAGTTTCTGATGCGTTTGTACTAAATCCTATTCCGGTAGCACCAACTGCAGCGGACCGGTCATTTTGTAAAATTGAAAGAGCTACAATTGCAAATTTAGTCCCAAATGGAAGTCAGTACAAATGGTATAATTCATCAGCTCTTACCACACCTTTGGCTAATACGTATGTTTTAAAAACAGAGGATTATTGGCTAACCGAAACTTCAGCAGCGGGGTGTACCTCACCTGCTACTATGATTAAGGTTACAGTAAGCGATTCACCAGCACCAGTTTTAGATGTTGATGGACAAAATTTTTGTGGTTTAGAAAATCCTGCTATTTTAGATTTATCTAATAACACCAATGTGGCATCAACAGTAGTCTGGTACGATGCTTTAAGTAATGGTAATTTGCTTGCTGCGTCAACGCCTCTTACAGACAATACAACTTATTATGGTTTCGATATATCAACTTCTACAAATTGTATTTCAGAAGATCATTTAGAAGTGAAGGTGTCCTTGAGTCATTGTGATGAAACCGAATATGAAACATTTTTTGTTCCGGACGGATTCTCACCAAACGGAGATAATGTAAACGATACTTTTAAAATCCTTAAAATTGATTTTTTATATCCAAATTATTCTCTCGAAATTTATAATCGGTACGGCAATGTTATGTTTAAAGGAAATAGAAACAAACCGGATTGGGATGGTAGAAATTTAGAAGGAGGAGGTTTTGGTGACGGAGTAGCGCCAAATGGGGTCTATTTTTATGTTATCCATTTTAATAAAGATAATAAACCGCCTCAGCAAGGTCGTCTTTATTTAAATAGATAATCCTTCATTTACTTTTAATATCATCTCAATGAAAAAAATAATACTTTTTATAAGTTTCCTTTTTTACGTTACATTCTCATCCGCCCAGCAAGATCCCGAATACACTCATTATATGTATAATATGAGTGTCGTAAATCCGGCTTATGCAACCGGTACTGCTGCTATGATGAACTTAGGAGGGTTATACAGGACACAATGGGTTGGAGCAGTAGGTGCGCCAAAAACATTTACTTTTTTTGGTCATACCGCTTTAAGCGAAAAGATTGAAGTCGGTGCTTCTTTAATTTCAGATGATATTGGGGATGGCGCAAAAAAAGAAAATAATTTCTATGCTGATTTTGCTTATGTACTTCAATTACAAGGTAAAAATAAACTTTCTTTAGGATTAAAAGCAGGCTTTACTTCTTTACAAACGAATTTTAACGGATTTCGTTTTACTGATCCCGCTACAGATTTGGCTTTCGCCGAAAATATAAACGTTACAAAGCCTAATATTGGAGCAGGAGCCTATTATTTTACGGATAAATATTATGTGGGATTGTCTGTTCCGAATTTATTGAGTTCAAAACATATCGAAGAAAAATCAGGAATAAATGCTTTCGGTTCCGAAGAAATTCATATTTTTTTAACTGCCGGATATGTTTTTCAGATTAGTGATGCCTTCAAATTAAAACCTGCATTTATGTCCAGATTTGTTTCCGGTGCACCCATTTCAGTCGATATAACAGCCAATGTTTTGTATAATGAAAAGTTTGAACTTGGTGCTGCATACAGAATTAATGATGCCGTAAGTGCTTTGATGAATATAAATGTTACTCCGTCTCTTAGAATTGGATATGCTTATGATTATACTGTTTCAAATTTGGGACAGTTTAATTCAGGGACTCACGAGATTATGCTGCTTTTGACTTAGATTTATTAGGAAGAGGATATGATAAATCACCAAGATTCTTTTAAAATGAGAAATATGAACAAACTACTCGTTATTATATTCGTATTTTCTATACAGTTTATAAAAGCCCAGGATCAGGATTTGAGCAGGGCTAAGCGTTTTTTTGACAGAACATATTATACTGAGGCTATTGTTTTATATGAGAAATTAGCTGATGAAAAACCTTCGCAGGAAGTCATTAAAAACCTCGCGGATTCCTATTATTATACGAACGATTTGATAAAAGCACAGCGTTACTACAGGCTCTTAATTAAAAATTATGATAAAGATTTAGACCGAAATTACTATTTCAAATATGCCCAAACCCTCAAAGCTACAGAGAATTTGGAAGAAGCAACCGAAGCTTTAAAAACATATTATTCAAAATCTGCCAATATTGAAGATTTATCGAATTTTGAAAAAGAGATCAAAACATTAGAAAATGTTGCTGCAATTGGAAACCGTTTCGAAATTAAAAATTTAGCCATCAATACCCCAAATTCAGAGTTTGGAGCTGTAAAATACAACGACAGCCTGGTTTTTGCCGGAGTGAAACTAAAACCGGGATTATTTGATAAAAAGTACAAATGGGATAATGCTACCTACCTGAATTTGGTTGCTGTTCCTGTCAAAAATATAAATTCACAGGAACAGATAACACATTATTTTTCGAATGAATTAAAAACCGGAATGCATGAGTCGAATGCTGTTTTTACAAAAGACGGCAAAACAATTTATTTTACCCGTAATAATTCTAAAAACGGCAGCAAAAGAAAAAATGACGAAAAAATTTCAAATCTCCAGATTTTTAAAGCCGAATTGGTTAACGGAAAATGGACCAATATTGTTTCCCTTCCTTTTAATAGTGACAATTATTCTGTAGAACATCCCGCTTTAAGTACTGACGAAAAAGTATTGTATTTTGCTTCCGATATGCCGGGAACATTAGGCTCTTTTGATATTTATTCAGTAAATATAAATCAGGGCGCTTTTGATACGCCTAAAAATTTAGGTCCAATTATCAATACAGACAAAAGAGAACAGTTTCCATTTCTTTCAAAAGATAACAAACTCTATTTCTCATCTGATGGACATTTAGGATATGGATCCCTTGATATTTTCGTTTCTGAAATTAAAGGAAAAGAATACGAAAAACCAGTAAATGTTGGTTTACCTGTTAATTCCAATTTAGATGATTTTTCATTTTACTTTGATTCCGATACTAAAGAAGGCTATTTTGCTTCAAACAGAAAAGGAGGAAAAGGAAGTGATGATATTTATCAGTTAAAAGAAATTAAGGATTTGGTAGTTGAAGATTGTAAACAGTTTATTACCGGAATCATAACAGATGCTGATACAAAACTAGCTTTAGAAAATGCAATTGTAGAACTTCAGGATGCGGAAAAAAACAGCTGAACTTAGTAAAAACAACTATTGACGGAAAATTTAGCTTTACTGTGCCATGTGAAGCTTCTTATACGGTCTTAGCTTCTAGAGAAAATTATACCAGTAACTCAAAATCGTTAACCTCAGGTAAGACCAGAAATGCGAATAACGATGCTTCAATAACATTAAAATCGTTGGAGATTATAAAGCAGGAAGAAAAACAGATAGCAGAAAATAAAAGGAAACAGGAACTTATTATAGAAGAAGAAAATAAGAAAAAAGAAGCTCTTGCAATAATCGCTTTAAAAGAGTCAGAAAAAAGAGCCAAAGCTGATAAAATTGCTGCAGCAGAAGTAAAGAAAAAAGAAAAGGTTGATCAGATTTTAGCTCAGGAAAAAGATGTTGTAAGGGATAAAGACAGACTTATTATTAAAACAGATCCTATTTATTTTGATTACAATATGTGGTATATACGAAAAGAATCAAAAGTAGTTTTGGGAAGGGTAGTAGAGCTAATGAAGAAATATCCCGGAATGGTAATCGAAATCGGTTCACATACCGATTCAAGAGGAAATGCTAAATTCAACGAAGATTTATCACAAAAAAGAGCAGTTTCTACCAGAGAGTTTATCATACAATCAGGAATTGATGCTAAAAGGATAACTGCCAAAGGGTATGGAGAATCTGTTCCAATTATAAAATGCAAAACAGATGCTGCCTGCTCAGAAGAGGAACACGAGCTGAACAGAAGATCTGAATTTGTCATTAAAAATTTGTAGATTTTTGAATAATAAATTTAACTAAGAAGCCTTTCCATGGCTTCTTTTTTATTAATTTTATAGGATAACCATGAAATTAAAAATATCAATTTATGAAAAAGCTAGTTTTATCCTGTCTGATTATGTCTCTATCCGGACTGCAAAGTTGTAAAAATGAGGAAAAACAAAAAGAAGCGGAAGCAATAAATGCTGAAGCTGAAAAAGTGGTAAGTACACAATGTTATAAAGCAGTTTATGAAGACGATACTATTGATTTAAAATTGAATACTTTAAAAAATGGTAAAATAAGCGGAAACATGTCAATGAAAGTTTCGGGCGCCGCAGAAAGAATTGGCGAAATCAAAGGGGAATTTCATGGAGATACTTTATTTGCAGATTATACTTTTACAGAGGGAACAAATAAAAAAACGTTCAAAAATCCGATGGCATTTTTAAAAAAAGACAAACAGCTTATCTTAGGAAACGGAACAATGCAGACTACAATGGGTGTGACGTATCTGGTTAAAGACAAACCAATTGACTTTGAACGTGTAAAATATAAGTTTGACAGCATTGACTGCGTTGGTAAGTAAAACGGTCAGGAAGTAGAAAATTTAGATAATTTTGGTTACTTGTAAAAAATAAAAGCCGTTTCAAACTAATGAAACGGCTTTATTATTTTCTTTAAAATTATTTTTATAAAACTTCACCTTTAATTTTTAAGGCAACTCTTCCGTCAGGATAATTTACAGCATTGGTTTCAACAGTAATCGTTTTACGGATTGGTCCTGCAGCCATG
This sequence comes from Flavobacterium gyeonganense, assembly GCF_029625295.1. Taxonomy (NCBI): domain Bacteria; kingdom Pseudomonadati; phylum Bacteroidota; class Flavobacteriia; order Flavobacteriales; family Flavobacteriaceae; genus Flavobacterium; species Flavobacterium gyeonganense. The sequence continues at coordinate 3,560,265 of NZ_CP121112.1, forward strand.
TTATATTTTACGTCAATTTTTCCTTTTTTTCCCGGCTGTATTGCGCCAGAGGGTTTTGTAACAATAATTGAACTCAATGTAGATTGGGCATCAATAATTAATAAGGGTGCATTTCCGGTATTGGTAAATTCAAACGAACGGACTGCATTATCGCTCTTAGAAATTTTTCCGTAATCAATAGTGTTGTCCGGAGCTGAAAACTCAATTTTAGGACCGTTTTGAGAATAACCCGCTACACTAAACAATACGATTACAATAAATTTAATAACATTTTTCATTTTGAAATTGTTTTTAAGATAGGAGTAAATATACTTTCTTTTAATTAATACACAAATTATTAATTCGTTTTTTATAGTGTACTTAATTATTTACTTTTGCTGTCAGTTACAAATACAAAAATTAAACCAATTTTTTATTTAATTGTTTCACCATTAATTCGTTTCACCGAAAAACAGTAAAAAAACAATTAATAAGTTGTAACAAAACAATTAAACAGTTAAACGAATAAACAACCTATAAATGACAATTCCAGCACAATTTGACGCTAAGACGATTGAGAATAAATGGTATGAGTATTGGATGAAAAACAACTATTTTCATTCAGAACCAGATCATAGAACACCGTACACCATTGTAATCCCACCGCCAAACGTCACTGGAGTCCTTCACATGGGACATATGTTGAACAATACCATTCAGGATGTTTTAATTCGTCGTGCACGTCTTAAAGGATTCAACGCTTGCTGGGTTCCTGGAACAGATCACGCTTCTATTGCAACAGAAGCAAAAGTTGTGGCGAAATTAAAAGCAGAAGGAATCAATAAAAATGATTTAACCCGCGAAGAATTCCTAAAACACGCTTGGGAATGGACTGATAAATACGGCGGAACAATCTTAGAGCAGCTTAAAAAATTAGGTGCGTCTTGCGATTGGGAACGTACTAAATTCACGATGGATCCAGATATGTCTGCTTCTGTAATTAAGTCATTTGTTGATTTGTATAACAAAGGATTAATTTACAGAGGATACCGAATGGTAAACTGGGATCCGGAAGCAAAAACTACTTTATCTGATGAAGAAGTAATTTACGAAGAACAACAAGGGAAATTATTTTTCTTAAAATATAAAATCGAAGGTTCAGAAGATTTCCTGACCATTGCTACAACACGTCCTGAAACTATCTTCGGAGATACTGCTATCTGTATCAACCCGAACGATGAGCGTTTTACCCATTTAAAAGGTAAAAAAGCGATTGTTCCAATTTGTGGAAGAGTAATTCCAATTATCGAAGATGAATATGTAGATGTAGAATTCGGAACAGGATGTTTAAAAGTTACGCCTGCACACGATATGAACGATAAAACGTTGGGTGAAAAACACAATCTGGAAATCGTTGATATTTTTAATGAAGATGCTACTCTAAACAGTTTCGGATTACATTATCAGGGAAAAGACCGTTTTGTAGTTCGTACTGAAATTGCAAAAGAATTAGAAGAAATTGGAGCTTTGGCTAAAACCGAAATCCACTTAAATAAAGTAGGAACTTCTGAAAGAACAAAAGCAGTAATCGAACCAAGACTATCGGATCAATGGTTCCTGAAAATGGAAGAATTAGTGAAACCGGCAATTAAGTCAGTTTTAGAAACAGGAGATATTAAATTGCATCCAAAACGTTTTGAAAACACATATGCGCATTGGTTAAACAACATCCGCGATTGGAATATTTCACGCCAATTATGGTGGGGACAACAAATTCCGGCTTACTATTACGGAGACGGAAAAGAAGATTTTGTAGTTGCAGAAAATATCGAAGACGCATTAAAATTAGCACAAGCTAAAACCAACAACCAACAACTAACAACCGACAACTTAAAACAAGATGTTGATGCTTTAGATACTTGGTTTTCATCTTGGTTATGGCCAATGTCTGTTTTTGGCGGAATTATGGATCCGGAAAGTCCAGACTATAAATACTATTATCCAACAAATGACTTAGTAACTGGTCCGGATATTTTATTTTTCTGGGTTGCGAGAATGATTATTGCAGGCTACGAATATGCAGGCGAAAAACCATTTACAAATGTATATTTGACTGGTTTAGTTCGTGATAAACAACGTCGTAAAATGTCTAAATCATTAGGAAACTCTCCTGATCCTTTAGATTTGATCGACGCATTTGGTGCAGACGGTGTTCGTGTAGGATTGCTTTTAAGTGCTTCTGCAGGAAATGATATTATGTTTGATGAAGAATTATGTAATCAGGGAAAAGCGTTTTCAAACAAAATCTGGAATGCTTTCAAATTGATTAAAGGTTGGGAAGTTTCAGAAACTATTCCACAGCCAGAATCATCAAAAGTTGCTATTGAATGGTATGAAGCTAAATTGCAGCAGACTTTAGTAGATATTGAAGATAATTTCGAGAAATACAGAATTTCAGATTCTCTAATGGCAATTTATAAATTGGTTTGGGATGATTTCTGTTCTTGGTTCTTAGAAATGATCAAACCAGCTTACCAACAGCCAATTGACAGCGTAACTTTTGCGAAAGCGATCGAAATGTTAGAAAACAATTTGAAGTTGTTGCATCCGTTCATGCCTTTCTTAACGGAAGAAATTTGGCAGTTAATTGCTGAAAGAACTCCGGAAGAAGCTTTAATTGTTTCAACTTGGCCGGCATTAAAATCTTTTGATGGAAAATTGATTTCTGATTTTGAAAATTCAATTGAAGTAATCTCAGGAATCAGAACGATTAGAAAAGATAAAAATATTCCTTTTAAAGATACGATTGAATTAAAAGGAATCAATAGCGAAAATGTTTCAACTTATTTTGATTCAATTATTACAAAACTAGGGAACATTTCCGCTTTCGAATATGTTTCTGAAAAAGTGGATGGCGCATTGTCTTTCCGTGTAAAATCAAATGAATATTTCATTCCGATTACAGGAAATATCGACGTTGAAGCTGAAATTGCAAAACTGACAGAAGAATTAAATTATACAAAAGGATTCCTGAAATCTGTTGAAGCAAAACTTTCTAACGAGAAATTCGTAAACGGAGCTCCGGAAAAAGTTTTAAATATAGAAAAACAAAAACAAGCCGATGCTTTGGCTAAGATTGCAACAATCGAGCAGAGTCTGGCTGGATTAAAGTAAAATCCAAACTTAGTTTTTAAATCCAAACCCCGACAGATTTTTTAAAATTTGTCGGGGTTTATTTTGGACTAAAATGACTAGTTTTTTATTCAAAAAAATATATTCGACTTTTATGATTTTGTATTTTAAAATGATATAAATTTAATACGATTTTACATTGCTTAAATTTTATTTTTCTAATGAAAAGAATCCTCTTTTTTGCTTTTATTTTTTATCTCTTTTTATCTTGCTCGAATAAAATTGAGAATGTTGAAAAATCTATTTATTATTGGAAAAGTGATAGTTGGGATTTGAGTCCGAAGGAAAGGGAGGTTTTAAACAATTTAAAAGTCAGGAAACTTTATATTAAGTTTTTCGAAATTGATCATAATGAAGCTTATGGGGATTTTCCTGTTTCCAAATCCTCTCTGCGTTTTTATCAAGAGGAAGATTTTATTATAGTTCCAACGGTATATATTAAAAATGAAGTTTTTAAAAATACGAATAGAGCAAGACTGGATACACTCGCAAGTAACATTAATTTTTTGATTACTAAATACACCAAAGATAAATTCGAAAGAGCCGATCCTGTAAAAGAATTTCAAATGGATTGCGACTGGACACTGACAACAAAAGATAATTATTTCTATTTTTTAAAGAAACTAAAAAACATTTCGAAAAAAGAGATTAGCTGTACATTACGATTATATCCTTACAAATATCCCGAAAAAATGGGCATTCCACCGGTTGATAAAGCGACATTGATGTGTTATAATTTAATCAATCCTTTAGAGAATCATTCCAAAAATTCTATTTTAGATATTGAAGAATTAAAGCTTTATCTCAATAAAAAAAGAAAGTACCCATTGCATTTAGATATTGCGCTGCCAACTTACTCCTGGATGCAGGTGTACCAAAATGATCACTTTTATAAAGTAATTTACGGTGGACAGAAAGAGATTTTAAAATCTTTAAAAGAGATAAAACCTTTGTGGTATGAAGTTACAAAAGATACTGTGGTTGATGACTTTTACTTAAGAATCGGCGACAAGATTAAATATGAGAATTTAACTCCTGTGAAAATTAATGAAGCAATCGAAGTGATTAAAAAAAATGTAGATTTTGACGCTAATACTACAATTACCTTATTTCATTTAGACGAAGAACAATTAAGTAATTACAACAATGAAGAACTTTCTGCTTTTTATAGCAATTTTAGTAACTAACAGCATTTTTGCCTGCGGTTTTTACCCGTTTGGAGAAGACATCAGATATTCTTTTTTAAGCCCTGCAAATTTTAATTACTACTCTTATTCCGAATTTAATTATTCTTTTAATACATTTTATCCAAATCCAGATGGTGTTTATCCAAAAGGTGCAATCGATGAGAATGAAAAACTTTGGGTGAAATATTGCAATAATAAAGTTTCAGTTGATGCAATAAGAAATGTTTTATATAGCTTTAATGAAGAAGATATTAATGAAAAATCGTCGAATGAGTTTCTTCGCTATTTTTATAAAACTAAAAATAGCGAAGCCATAAATTATTTAAAGTTTGCTAAGACCTGCGAATTTTTTAATGACATGTATGAAGATCCATGGGAAAGAAAGGAAGGTGCTTCTATACCCAAAAGAAAAGAACTGATTGATAAAGCTATTTTTAATTCGAATAAAACAAAGAATAAGATACTTAAGTCGAGATATACTTTTCTGGCGATAAGGCTGGCTTATTATAATAATGATTTCGACCAAATTAAATCCTTGTTTGATACCGTTTTTAAATCTCAAAAAAAAGATATCCTATATTATTGGAGTTTGTATTTCAGAACATTTGCAGAAAAGGATAAAGTTTTATCTAATTTTTACGCAGCTCAGGTTTTTGTAAATGCGCCGGATAAGCGTTTTATGATTGCGCAGCAGTTTGATTCTAAAATTTCCTTAGATGCTGTTTTAAAATATGCTAAAAATAACGAAGAAAGAGCAAATGTTTATTTTTTGGCAGGAATTAAAAAAAGTGATCAGGCCTTATATTCTTTAGAGCAGGTATATAAGTACAATCCGAAATTTGAGGGCTTATCTTTTCTGTTATTAAGAGAAATTAATAAAATTGAGGACTGGGTTTTTACACCCTATTATTCTTTATTTAATCCATCGGTGTCAAAGTATAGTTATTGGGAAGAAGAGGATAAAGATAATTCCATTAAGGATATTTTAAATCGGGTAGAAAATGACAGAGCGTACGCCAGCAGAGTGTTACAGTTTGTAAATAAAGTAAAGTTTAAAAAGATTAGTGATCCGGTTTTATGGAAAATAGGAAAGGCGTATTTGTCATTTGTAACTCAAAACAATCAAAGCTGCTTAAATGAAATTGCCTCTTTAGAGAAAAATATTTCTGAGAAAGATACAATTTATGATCAGATACAGATTATAAAAGCATTGGCTTTAACTGCAAATCAGGAAAGCACAAAGGCTGTAATTCTGGACGAAGTGAAACCAATCCTTCTTAAAAATCAAAAAAATAAAAAGTTTCTGTTTGCTATTGGAAGAGAATTAGAATATAAAAAGAATAGAACTGATGCCGCTTTTTTGTATTCGAAGCTTAATCATGATAATACGGAATATGTTGGGACTTATGATTTAAGTACAGTGGTTTGGAAAACTTTAAAAAACAAAAGAAGTTCCTATAGAGATTTTTATACAGATTACTTTGATTATGTCGATGTGATGTATACCCCTGAAGATGTACAGGAGATTGTTGTTAAAATAGAAGATCAAGACAATAATCTGGATTCATTTTCTAAATGGAAACAAAGTTATATCAAAACTCAAGTTCCAAGACTGTATGATCTGATTGGTACAAAGTATATTCGACAAAATAATTTAGAACTTGCTGCTGAATATTTTGGTAAACTTGATAAAGATAAGTTAGCGAACTATTCTGATTGCCTTTGGGAAAAACTAAATTGTGAGGTTGTAGATATGTTTGATGCAAATCCGTTTTTTGTGCTTAAATATACTCCTGAGTTTATCAATCAGGACAAAAATTTTAAATTAAACAAAAGAAGTATTATAGAACATCTGATATCGTATCTTAAAAAAGCAAATGATGTAAAGGAAGAAAATAAAGATTATTACTATTTCCTCGTAGCGAATGCTTATTACAATATGACACAAAATGGAAATTCATGGATGATGCGCCGCTACTATTGGCATCATTACACAGACGATGCTCCTTTTGAAGATGAAAGGGAATTTTATGAAAGCAACCTGGCGCAAAAATATTATCTTCTGGCATTAAAAAATGCAAAGACAGATCAGTTTAAAGCACTATGCTTAAGGATGATTGGGCGTTGCGAAAAGAATAAGCTTGAATATCAGAATCCAAATAATTATGATAGTACAATCGAAAATTATGATGATTTTCTGTTGAGTAAAAACAAGTATTATCAGGATTTAAAATCAAACTATGCGGATGACTATGAAATCTTAATGTCAAGCTGTAGTTCTTTTGAAGGGTATTTCAAATCCAGAAGATAAAAAACAAACCCCGACAGATGCTTTAAATCCTGTCGGGGTTTTGTCTTTTTCAAAAACGTTTATTTTTTATTAAGCTCTGCCGCTTTTGTTCCCAAAATGTTTCAAGTTTATTATAATCAATCGCATCTGCGGGTTTTTGGTAAGATAACCTGCCTGATTCAAATGCTCGGACGAGAATGGTTTCTATCAGATAATCTTCGTTTACTTCAAAAGGTTTGTATTCCCGTTTTAAACTAATGTCAAACATATTCGCGGTAGCATTTGATACAAATGCCTTAAAACCGCTTTTTAAAGTTTTTACTAATTCGTATGTTGTTATTCCGGTCTGTCGATGGATAAGTTTTACTAAAATTTGCCCTTGTTTTCGGGAAAGCTTTTTTAATCTTGCTTCGAACTCATTATTGAGATAATCTTCAACTATTTTGAAATATTTTTTCTTTTCCCGGCTGGTTTTCAAACGCGCCATTCCGTTGTTTAAAGCCGTTAATCGGTCTGCCGCCAGTTTTGCATAAGGATAAACTTTGTAAACCCTGTTCTGAAGAATCAGAAACTGTTTTTTAGCTTCAGGATTCAGTTCACCTTTTGAAATAACAATTTCCGCTAATTCAATTGTATCATTCAGAATTGAATCATTTTCAGTAAGCGTGTAGCCCATTTCACTTTCTTTTGGCGTAATCTGTGCTTTAGCAGCAAAAGAAATTAAAAGAAAACATAAAATACAGGTTGTAAATCTCATCGAATATATATTTAAGTGTAAAATTATACATTATATACACAACTGTAATACCAAATTTTTAATTTAGCAAAAAAAATATTTTATGACTACAAAATCTATACTGAATGATACCTCAATTGCTTTTTTAGAAAGCTACCTAAATAACGCTTCGCCGACAGGTTACGAGAGCGAAGGACAAAAAATCTGGATGAAATATCTTGAGCCTTATGTAGATACTTTTATTACTGATACGTACGGAACTGCTGTTGGAGTTATAAATACTGACGCTCCATTTAAGGTGGTGATTGAAGGTCATGCGGATGAAATTTCGTGGTATGTAAATTATATCACAGATGATGGTTTGATATATGTTATTAGAAACGGAGGTTCTGATCACCAGATTGCACCTTCAAAAAGAGTAAATATCCATACCAAAAAAGGAATTGTAAAAGGCGTTTTTGGATGGCCTGCCATTCACACCCGTTTGCGTGATAAAGAGGAAATACCTAAACTGAGTAATATTTTTATTGATTTAGGATGTGAGACCAAAGAGCAAGTTCTGGAAATGGGGGTTCATGTGGGTTGTGTAATTACTTATCCGGATGAATTTATGATTTTGAACGAAAATAAATTCGTCTGTCGTGCCATTGACAACAGAATGGGCGGTTTTATGATTGCCGAAGTAGCACGTTTACTGAAAGAGAACAATAAAACACTTCCGTTTGGGTTGTATATTGTTAACTCTGTTCAGGAAGAAATTGGTCTTCGCGGTGCCGAAATGATTTCACAGCGAATCAAACCAAATGTAGCTATTGTGACTGATGTTTGTCATGATACTACAACACCAATGATTGATAAAAAGGTGGAAGGCGATCTTAAAATGGGTAAAGGTCCTGTGATTGCATATGCTCCGGCAGTTCAAAACAACTTAAGAGACTTAATTGTCGATACTGCCGAAGAAAAAAACATACCTTTTCAGCGTCATGCTACTTCAAGAGCTACAGGAACAGATACAGATGCTTTTGCTTACAGTAATGGTGGTGTGGCTTCAGCATTGATTTCACTGCCATTGCGTTACATGCATACGACTGTAGAAATGGTTCACAAAGAAGATGTTGAAAATGTGATTCAGCTGATTTATGAATCATTATTGAAAATCGAAAACAATGAAACTTTTTCTTATTTTAAATAAGATGATTTAAAATGTTAATTCGGTTATTTACTATAGCCGAATTAACTAATAAAAAAAACATGAAAATTTTACTGCTCGAAGACGATTTTACTTTATCCAAAGAAATAGCTGTATTCTTTGCTTCAAAAGAATTCGAGTGTCTGCCGTATTATGATGGAGCATTACTTTTAAGGAAATATTTTCCGTATGAATATGACCTGATTATTCTCGATATCAATGTTCCAGGTATAAACGGAATCGAAGTTTGTAAAAAAATTCGCGAAACAGATAAAAAAACACCCATAATCATGCTGACTGCTTTCAGCGAAATCGAAGACAAACTGGCTTCTTTTGATAGTGGTGCCGATGATTATCTGGTAAAACCTTTCCATTTTGAAGAATTGTACGCCAGAATTTCGTCTCTTTTAAGACGAAAAGAAATTCCGCAGCAGGCAGAAGAAAAGATTGTAATTCAGGATTTGGAAATTTCAGAATCTGAAATGAAAGTATTCCGCGCAGGCGAAGAAATCAAACTTACGCCTAAAGAATTTAAACTGATTTTGATTTTGGCTCAGGCCAAAGGAAAAGTGCTTTCAAAACAGTTCATAGCAGAAAAACTATGGGATTATCATATCGAAACCAATCAGAATACAATTGAAGTTTACATCAATTTTCTCAGAAAAAAATCGATAAAGACCACGAAACCAAACTAATCCGAACCAAAATAGGTTACGGATATTATTTAAGCGATCAGGAATGACATTAAAAAACAGGATATCACTTTTAGTAAGTCTGCTCTTTACAATCCTCTTTGGGCTGGCTTCTACTGTGATTTTTGTTTTATATTCTAATTTCAGAAAAGAAGAATTCCGGGATCGTTTAGAAATAAAAGCACTTTCAAACATTAAACTTCTTGTAAACGTAAAAGAAGTTGATGATCAGCTTTTAAAAATGATTGATCAGAATTCAATCAATAAATTATATGATGAAAAAACGCTGGTTTTCGATTCTAATTTCAAACTTATCTACAGCAGTATTGACGATGCCAAAATTGACTGGTCTGTCGACGATTTAAAATACCTTAAAAAACACAAAACGTTTTTTAAACAACAAGGCGATTACGAAGTGTACGGTGTTTTTTATGATACCAAAGACCGGGATTTTTATGCCTTAATATCGGCCACAGATGATTATGGTAAACGAAAACTACTTTTTTTACGATATACGTTAATCATTTCTTATATCTTTTTTACCTGCATTTGTTGGGTATTAACTTCATGGATGGTAAAAAAAGCCATGAATCCGTTAAGTATTTTTCATCAGAAGATTAAAAATATAAACGAAAACAATCTGGATACCCGCGTAGAATCCAAAAGCAATAAAAATGAAATTGACCTGATTGCCAATGAATTCAATTTTATGATGGACAGAATCGAGGTTTCGTATCAAAAACAAAAAGAATTCACTGCTCACGCTTCGCACGAACTCAGGACTCCTCTATCAAGAATAACATCACAAATTGAAAACACAATTGCGGATCCGGAAACATCAGCTAAAGGAAAAACTTTTTTAAATACTATTTTATCTGATGTCAATCATTTATCGGAACTGATTCATTCTTTACTGGTGTTGTCTAAAATTGATACAAATACTGCTGCCAACGATGAAATTCAAAGGATGGATGAAATTCTGTTTTCGGCTATTGAAAATTTAAATAAAACCTTTCCTGATTTTGTCATTTTGTTTGAAATAGAAGAAAGCGACAATCTTGATACGGCTTTAGAAATAAATGGAAATAAAAGCCTTTTGGAAATTGCGGTGAGTAATGTGCTAAAAAATGCCTGCGTTTATTCTGATAACAAACAGGCAAAAGTCAAAATTAGTACTCAGGAAAATCATTTGGTGATTTCAGTTTTAAACACCGGAAAAACACTCAGCGAAAACGAACAGAAAAATCTTTTCCAGCCTTTCATGCGTGGCGAAAATTCAAAAGGTACTTCTGGTTTCGGACTTGGGCTGCGTATTGTAAACCGCATTTTAATACTTCATAATGCAAAAATCAGGTATAACGTACCTGTAGAAAAGACTAATTTATTTGAATTAATTTTTAATTAAATAAGTATTCTTAATTTTTTTAAGCACTTTTTAAGGTCTTTCTTAAGGTGTCTTAAAGTCCTGCAATAGCATATTTGTGTCAAATAAAAATGATACGATGAAAAAGTTATTTGCATTATTCCTGCTGATTGCCATGAATCAGATGGTTCTGGCTCAAAAAACAGTCACTTTAGAAGATTGTGAAAGTCAGTTTTTAAAAAACAATCTCTTTTTGCTGGCTTCGCATTACAATGTTGATGCCTCAAAAGCGCTCACGATTCAGGCGCGTATCTGGGACAACCCAGTAATTTCCGCAGAACTCAACGCCTACAATCCGGATCGGGATAAATATTTCGATATCGGGAAACAGGGACAGAAAGTATTTGGTATCGAGCAGCTGATTTATCTGGGAGGGAAAAAACGCAACGAAATAAAATTAGCAAAAACCAATGAACAGCTTGCAGAACTGCAATTCAATGATTTGCTCAGAACGCTCAAACTGCAATTGCGTAAAAGCTTTTATACGGTTTATTACAATTCAAAAAGTCTGGAAACCACAGACAAACAATTAGCTCATATTGAAGATTTAATCAATTCGTACTCAGTTCAGGCGCAAAAAGGAAATATTCCTTTAAGGGATGTTGTGCGTCTGCAGTCGCTTTATCTGAATTTTAAAAATGAGCGTATGGAAGTAGTAAATAACAACATCGAAGAACAGGCGAATCTGAAATTGCTTTTAAATTCTACTGATGAAGTTGTTCCGAATGTTTCAAAAGACGAATTCAGTAAATATTTAAAAACGATTGATTTCGACTTAAAATCTTTTGAAAATGAAGCTATTGCAAACAGACCTGATTATCTGGCAAAACAAAAAGAAATAGATGCCAACGAACTAAATGTAAAATGGCAAAAATCACTTTCGGTTCCTGATATTACTTTGGGTGCCAAATACGACCAGCGAAGCGGTGCTTTTAACAATGAAGCGAATTTGACTGTTGGAATTCCATTGCCGCTTTGGAATCAAAATAAAGGAAATATCAAGTACGCAAAAACCATTCTGGAACAGTCAAAAATTGAAAAACAAAATTTTGAACTGCAGCTTCAGACTGAAATCACATCCGCCTGGAATAAATGGGACGAATCCCGTAAAAATTATGTTTTGATAAAACCAACAGTAAACTCGGATTTTGAAGCCGTTTATAACGGAATCTTAACCAATTTCCAGAAACGAAATATCAGCTTATTAGAATTTACGGATTTTATGGAAAGCTACAATCAGGCTAATATTCAGGTAAACGAGTTAAAGAAAAAACTGGCGCTGTCTGCAGAAGAATTAAACAGTACAATCAACAAAGACTTATTTTAAAACTAAATAAAATGAAACATAAACTAATCATCGGAATTGCAATTGTGAGTTTATCCATCGCAGGCTGTAAAAAAGAAGTAGAAAATCCGCAGATCAATACCTCTTTTGCTTTGAGCGATAACATGCTGAAAACGACAACAACTGCAGTTGCACAGACACAGCCTGTAACAAACGAATTGAGTTTTTACGGAAAAATCACTGCCGACAACAATAAAATGATTGATGTTTACCCACTTGTAGGCGGAAACGTAATGAAGGTAAATGTTGAACTTGGAGATTATGTAAAAAAAGGTCAGGTTTTGGCAACCATAAAAAGTACCGATATTGCTGATTTCGAAAAACAATCCCTTGATGCTAAAAGTGATTTGCTTGTAGCCAAAAACAACCTCAAAGTTGCCCAGGAATTATTTGACGGAAAATTAAACTCTGAAAGCGATGTGCTTCAGGCAAAATCGGAAGTAAATAAAGCGCAGTCACAGTTAAGCAAAGTTCAGGAGACTTATAAAATCTACAATATCAAAGCAGGCTCTATTTACGAAGTAACAGCACCAATCAGCGGTTTTGTCATTCAAAAAAGCATCAATCAGGACATGCTCTTGCGAAGCGACCGCTCAGAAAATATTTTTGACATTGCCGAAATAAGCGAAGTATGGGCAATGGCAAACATTAACGAGACGGACATCAATAAAGTAAAATTAGGAATCGATGCAGATGTTACGACCTTGAGTTATCCGGATAAAGTTTTTAAAGGAAAAGTAGATAAAATTTTCAACGTAATTGATCCGGAAACAAAAGCAATGCAGGCAAGGGTTAAACTGCAAAACCCTGGATTTTTGCTGAAACCGGATATGAATGCCAACATCAAACTGTCTTTTAAAGAAGATAAATCGATGATTGCAATTCCGAGTGATGCTATTGTTTTCGATAAAAGTAAAAATTTCGTCATGATTTTTAAAGACCGTCACAATATCGAAACGAGACAAGTTGAGGTTTACAGAGTGGTTGGAAAAATCGCCTATATCTCAAGCGGTTTAAAAGAAAATGAAAAAGTCATTACCAACAATCAGTTATTTATTTACCGTGCTTTAAACGAATAAGACATGAACAAATTCATACGAAATATTATTGCTTTTTCGCTCAAGAACAAAGCATTCACCTTTTTTTGGGTGGGATTACTGGCGGTTGCAGGATTTATTTCCTTCAAAAATATGCCCATTGACGCTTTTCCGGATGTAACAAATACTCAGATTATCATCATTACACAATGGAACGGAAAAAGTGCAGAAGAAGTAGAACGTTTTGTGACTTCTCCTATCGAAATTTCCATGAACTCGGTTCAGAAAAAAACGAGTGTGCGAAGTATTACCATGTTTGGATTATCGGTTATTAAAATCATTTTTGATGATGGGGTAGATGATACATTTGCGCGTTTTCAGGTGAATAATTTGCTGAAAAATGTGACACTGCCGGATGATGTAGAACCGGATGTTCAGCCCCCTTATGGTCCAACAGGAGAAATATTCCGGTATATTGTAAAAAGCGACAGCAGGGATAGCCGTGAATTATTAACGTATCAAAACTGGGTGATCGACAAACAGCTTCGTTCTGTTCCTGGTGTGGCCGATTTGAATGTTTTTGGAGGTCAGACTAAAACATACGAAGTTGGTGTTGATCCCGTTAAATTAGCAAAGTACAATATTACACCGCTTCAGGTTTACAATGCTGTTGATGCAGGCAATTTAAATGTTGGCGGTGATATCATCGAAAAAAACGGACAGGCATTTGTAGTTCGTGGGGTTGGTCTTTTAAAATCCCGAAAAGACATTGAAAACATTATTGTTGATCAGGCAGGAGGAAATCCGATTTTGGTTAAAAACGTAGCTTCTGTTTACGAAAGTTCAATGCCAAGAGTGGGGCAAACGGGTATTGGCAAGAATGATGATGCCGTTGAAGGAATTGTCGTGATGCGTAAAGGCGAAAATGCACAGGAAACTTTGGCTTTAATCAAAGATAAAATCAAAGATTTAAATGAAAATGTACTTCCGAAAGACATTAAAATAGAAACTTTTTACGATCGTGATAATCTGATGAATTTCACGACAGAAACGGTAATGCACAATTTATTCGAAGGAATTATTCTGGTTACCTGCGTGGTATTTCTTTTTATGGCCGACTGGAGGACTACTTTTACGGTTTCTATTGTGATTCCACTTTCGTTATTGTTCGCATTTTTATGTCTGAAAATGATGGGGATGAGTGCCAATTTGCTGAGTCTGGGTGCTGTCGATTTCGGGATTATAATTGATGGAGCGGTGGTGATGGTCGAAGGATTGTTTGTGGTTTTGGATCACCGCGCGCATCAATTAGGAATGACGGCTTACAACAAAATTGCAAAAGGTAGTCTGATCAAAAAAACAGGAACTGAAATGGGTAAAGCCATATTCTTTTCTAAGTTAATTATCATTACTGCACTACTGCCGATATTTTCTTTTCAGAAAGTAGAAGGAAAAATGTTCTCGCCTTTGGCTTTTACGTTAGGTTTTGCCTTAATGGGAGCTTTGCTTTTTACTTTGACACTGGTACCGGTTTTGTCACACATTCTTTTAAATAAAAATGTAAAAGAAAAGAACAACCCGTTCGTTAATTTTTGGGACCGCATTGTAGGGAAAGGTTTTGCCTGGACCTTTAAACATAAAGTGAAATCATTAGTTATTTCAATTTCTATTATTGCGGTAACTTTCTTTTCAGCTTCATTTTTGGGTACCGAATTTTTACCTCAGTTAAACGAAGGGGCCTTGTGGGTAACAGCAGAATTGCCAATGAGTACGTCGCTTCCGGAGAGTGTGCAGACGGCGGCAATGATCAGAAAAGATCTGGAAACTTTTCCGGAAGTCAAAAAAGTGCTTTCGCAAACCGGAAGAAGCAATGACGGGACTGACCCGAACGGGTTCGGGTTTATTCAGCTTCAGGTAGATTTAAAACCTAAATCAGAATGGACACGCAAAATCAATATGGATGAGCTGATTAACGAAATGGATCAAAAGCTAAAAGTACATCAGGGAATTACCTATAATTATTCACAACCGGTTATCGACAACGTAGCCGAATCTGTAGCGGGTTTCAAAGCTTCAAATGCTGTGAAAATTTATGGAGATGATCTCGATAAACTCGACGAATTATCAAATGAGGTTTTAGCGAAAATCAAAAATATTCCCGGTATAAAAGACGTCGGAATTCTGAGAAATGTTGGCCAGCCAGAAATCAGTGTGATTTTGGACAGAGAAAAAATGGCCGCTTACGGTGTTACTTTGAGTGATGCGCAGGCTGTATTAGAACTGGCATTTGGAGGGAAAACAGCTACTCAAAAGTATGAAGACGAAAAGAAATTTGATGTAAGGGTTCGTTTTTCTAAAGAATACAGAAAAGACGAAGAAGATTTGGCCGAATTAAAAGTGCCAACAATCAGTGGTGCCAAAATTCCGTTGAAAGAAATATGCGATATAAAAACGGTTACTGGACCGGCTTTTATTTACAGAGATAATACCAAACGATTTATTGGGGTTAAATTCTCTGTTCGTGATCGTGATTTGGGAAGTACCATTGCGGAAGCGCAGGAAAAAGTAGCTCAGGTAAAAATGCCTGCAGGCTATACCACAGGCTGGACAGGTGAATTTGAAAATCAGGTTCGTGCCAGTGCGCGTCTGGCTCAGGTAGTACCTATCAGTTTAATAGGGATTTTTGTCCTGTTATTTATCTTATTCGGAAATATTAAAGATTCACTGCTTGTTTTGGCCAATGTCCCGTTTGCTGTTATTGGCGGAATCATCGCATTACATTTAACCGGAATGAATTTCGGAATATCAGCAGGGGTTGGTTTTATAGCCTTACTCGGGATCTGTATTCAAAACGGAGTTATTCTTATATCCGAATTCCATCACAATCTTAAGGCTAAGTTTTCACTCGAAGAATCTATTTTTATGGGTGTAAAAGCCAGAACCAGGGCCGTAGTGATGACAGCATTGATGGCTTCTATAGGTCTGTTACCTGCCGCCATTTCTACGGGAATTGGTTCTGAATCACAAAAACCTTTGGCGATAGTAATTATTGGAGGGTTAATTACCGCAACAGTCCTGACATTATTGGTTTTTCCAATTCTGTTCTGGATATTCAACCGTAAAAAGCATGCTCCAATTGAGTAAATAGTAATAGTTGGTTATTTTAATTTGGGGAAGAAAAAGCATCATTATTTTTAATGGTGCTTTTTTGAGTTTATGAAAGGATGATTTTCATGAGCTCATCCCGCTGTCCCTTATATCTTTTATGGCGAACCCCGCCATAAAAGGATGTCAGTACCATCGGGGCTAAGAAACCATCAAAAATAAAAACGACCTTCTGCTCAGGAAGGTCGTTTTATTACTAACTCAAAACTTTTGGATTCAAACTTTTATTTTAATCCTTTCAAAATGGCAACTACTTCTGCGGCATTAGATAACTCCGCATATTTCAAAGCAGTAAATCCTTTTTCATTTTTAATGCCAGGTTTTGCTCCCTGCGCTAATAAGATTTTAACGATCTCAACTTTGTTGTAACGTGCAGCTGTCATTAAAGGAGTCATATCTTCTGATATTTGATTTACATCAGCTCCGTATTCAATAAATTTCAAGACGATTTGAAGATCCCCTTTTAAAATTGCCACATTTAGTGGGGAAGCATCATAAGATTCAGTTTTAACTTTTTTGTCTCCGTTTGAAGAATTAAAATCTGATGCTAAAGAAACATTTGTAAAAGCTACTAAAGCTACTCCTAAATAAACGATTGATTTTTTCATAATGATTGTTGTTTGTTGATTGATTAATGATGATGTTTTTAATTCTGATGTAAAGGTAATCTAATTTTTGTATTATGTATTGCAAGGTACTATGTTTTAACTATTTCTTAACATTTACTTAATGAAATAAGCCTTGTGAATTATTAGCTATCTATATAGACGACAAATAAATAATTTCGTTACAGTAATTTTGGTAATTTTACAAAAGGAGCTGTTATTGTTAAATTTTTTCAAAAGCAGGAAATTATTTATATAAATTTACATTTTCAGAAAATCTTAAATTTTAGCTGTATTTAATTTCCATATACTATGAAAAAATTAACTATTTTGATGTTTATACTTTACTTGTACGGTTGTAGTTCTCAAAAAAACTATGATTATGCCATAACCAAAAATTACAAACCCGACGATCCGGAACTCTATAAAAAGATTATAATTATGGACAGTATTTTCTTTGGACTTTATAATTCCTGCGATAAGAATCTTGAGAAATACGGGGATTTTTATTTAGAGGATATTGAGTTTTATCATGACAAAGGTGGACTGATGACTTCTAAAAAAGATATTATAGAAGGTACTCAGAAAAATGTTTGTGGTAAAGTTACCCGTGAATTAGTAAAAGGAAGCGTTGAGGTGTATCCAATAAAAGATTATGGAGCTTTGGAAATTGGCCTGCATAAATTTCATAACAATACTGAACCGCCAAATACAGAATCAAAAGCCGGAAGATTTATGATCTTTTGGAAAAATGTAAACAATGACTGGAAAATAGCAAGGGTAGTAAGTTTACACTAATACTAAAATAAAAAATGCCCTGCTATTATATGGCAAGGCATTTATTTGGAATTATATAATGTTGATAGTTCTAAATAATAATTTTAAAACCCAAAATTACTCTCTTGATGTAAGATATTCTAATACATTTTTTTCAATGCGTTGATCAATATTGTTAATATCAGCTTTAATGAATTTTTCTCCTAAAATATTCTCGTATAATTCGATATATCTTTCTGACACTGATTCGATGTAAGCATCGGTCATTTCAGGAATCTGCTGACCTTCCTGTCCCTGAAAACCATTTTCGATCAGCCAGCGGCGTACAAACTCTTTTGATAATTGTTTTTGTTCTTCGCCTTTTTCCTGTCTTTCGGCATATCCGTCAGCATAAAAATAACGTGAAGAATCCGGAGTATGTATTTCATCAATTAAAACGATAACACCTTCTTTCGTTTTTCCAAATTCGTATTTCGTATCCACTAAAATCAAACCGCGCTCAGCAGCAATTTCTGTTCCTCTCTGAAATAAATCACGGGTAAATTTCTCCAGGACAATATAATCTTCTTCAGAAACAATTCCTTTTGCAAGAATGTCTTCACGTGAAATATCTTCATCATGCGAACCGTTATCAGCCTTTGTCGTTGGAGTGATAATAGGTTCAGGGAATTTATCATTTTCTTTTAAACCTTCAGCCATTGTAACTCCACAGATTTGTCTTCTTCCTGCAGCATATTCTCTCGCTGCGTGTCCTGAAAGATAACCTCGAATTACCATTTCAACTTTGAATGGTTCACACAAATGTCCTACAGCAACGTTTGGATCCGGAGTTGCAATCAACCAGTTTGGAACAATATCTTCTGTCAATTCCATAAATTTTGTAGCAATCTGGTTCAGGATTTGTCCTTTATACGGAATTCCTTTTGGCAAAACCACATCAAAAGCCGAAAGTCTGTCAGTAGCTACCATTACTAAAAGTTCGTCGTTGATATTATAAACTTCCCTCACTTTTCCTCTATACACTGATTTCTGATTCGGGAAATTAAAATTTGTTGTTGTGATTGTATTGCTCATTGTCTTTTAGTTGTGTTTTTATGAATGCAAATTTAAAACTATTTAAAAGAGCAAACAAATGTTTATTTGTTGGTAGTTTGTTGTTAATAGTTAATAGTTTTTGTTTAAAGAATTAATTCCCATCAAGAATAAACGATTAACTAAATTATTGTTTTAAAAGTGTCGAATTAAATAAATTTAAGATCCGGCTGTACTCATCTATCCAGGAATAAGTTTCTTTAAAACCATGTGCTTCAACCGGGAAAGAAGCCAGACTCCAGTTCTTTTTTTCTAATTCAATAAAACGCTGAGACAAACGTACAATATCTTTGTATTCAACATTGTCATCTACCATTCCGTGTAGCATTACTAAATTTCCTTTTAGATTACCAGCATAATAAATAGGAGAACTTTTCTTGTAAGCTTCAGGGTCTGTTTCAGGAAAATTCAAAATATTGCCAGTATATCCGTGATTGTAGTGTGCCCAGTCTGTAACAGATCTTAGTGCAGCTCCCGAAGTAAATTCACCAGGAGTGGTGAGCATTGCCATCAGCGTAATAAAACCACCATAAGAACCGCCGTAAATACCAACCTTATTTGTATCAATACCATATTTTTCCACTAATACTTTTTTACCATCTAATTGATCAGATAAATCTTTCCCTCCCATAAAACGGTAAATTCCGGTTCTGAAATCTCGTCCGTAGCCGTCGCTTCCTCTGTAATCAATATCCAAAACAGTGTAACCTAAATCGGTTAACAGATTATGGAACATATATTCTCTGTAATAATTGCTCCAGAAATTATGGGCATTTTGAAGATAACCAGCACCGTGAACGAAAATGATAGCGGCTTTATTCGAAATTTCAGCTTTAGGGGTATACAATCTTGCATTTATTGGAGTTACGTCCTGTGCTTGAAATGTAATAACTTCCGGCTCTCTCCATTGATACTTTTTAAAATCTTCTGAGACTGATGAAGAAATTTGCTGTAATGATGTGTTCTTTTTATTTTCGGCAACATAAAAATCCCATGGGATGTTTTTATATGAATAACGAACTAAAAGTGATTTTTCGTCTGGTGAAAGTACTACTTCATGCGCACCATCTTTGGTTAAAATGGGTTGCAAAACACCATCAGCAAGAGCTAATTTATAAAAATTTCTGTTTCCCGGATGTGTAGTGTTGGTACTCAAATAGAATGCTTTTTTGTCCTTTGCCAAGGTTACATCCCTAATTTCCCATTTTCCAGTGGTAAGCTGATTCTTCTTTTTTGTTTTTACATTATAAGTGTACAAATGAGAAAAGCCAGTAGCTTCAGACTGAAAATAAATAGTTTCATTGTCTGCCAAAAAGCCAAGAGTACCGGAATCAAATGAATAAGATGGAATTCCCGGACCGCCAATCCAGGCTTCGTCGTGCTGATGTTCAATTTCTTCAAAGGTTCCTTTATCAAGATTTAGATTTACCAGCCATCTGTCTTTATTATCCTGGCTTCTGATTTCAATAATGGCTAATGAACCGTTTTGATTATAGACAGGTGCCTGAGTAACAATTGGTTTGTCTTCTTTGGCTTTGTTTTTCAGGTTATCATATTGCTCATAATATTTAGGAGTATCCTGAATATGGGTTAAATTTGAAAAATTCACATAATAAACAGAATCTTTTGCAACAGAATAAATTCCGAATTTCGTTTTTACAAAATTAGATGTCGAAACTTTCTCTTTAGTTTCAGGGGTCTGATTGTATCCATCAGCAGTGATAAAGACTTCCATTTTTTCTCTTTTTGCTTCTGTCCCTTCTACTAACATGAAAGTGGCAAAATCGCCATTTGGATTTACTTTTAAACTATAAAAATCATCTTTCCCATAAAAATATTCCTTGGCAAAATCAGATTTTACAGTTTTGGCTTTGGCAATATTCCATTGCTTCTTAGCTTCTTTATCTCTAATGAATTGAAACAACTCTTTTTGCTGTGTATTCAGGAAAGTTTCTTTTTCTGGTTTTGTTTCTTTTTTATTCCCTTTATTAAAATTGGTGATTTGTAAAATCGTTCCTTCTTTCGTATCAAACTTAAAAACATTATTATTCTGTTCAAAAAACAGAATTCCGGACTGGCAGCCTAATTCTAAATTATTTAATGCAACAGATTGCTGAATTAGTTTTTTTACAGTTTTTGAATGGATTGAATAAGAGTATAAACTTCCTTTTTCTAAAAAATAAACAGTATCCGACCCTGGCTTTGTTTTAAAGTCCAGTTGAGAAAATGCAGCTTCTTTTGGTGTAGCCAATTCTGGTTTAACCATTCCTTTTTGCCAGAAATAAGTGCTGGCTCCTAATTCATCTTTTGGATTCCATTCAAAATAAATTTTTTTACCGTCCAGAGACCAGCGCCCGTTTGTTGGTTGATTTCCAATAAAAGATTCGCCTTTCATTATTTCTTCTAACTTCAGTTTTTGGCTATTTCCAATAATTGCAATAAATGAAAAGATAAGGATAAAAATGTTTTTTGTCATTATAATACTTTTTTGTAAAAACAAAAGTACATTACGAAACTATTAAAAAATGATTTTTTGTAAAATTCTTTGTAAAATACCTAATTGAATAAAAAAATCCCTGAATAAGTATTTCAGGGATTCTGTATTTTGATGAAAATATATTTTAGGTTAACCTTCTACAAGCTCTTTATTCAAAATTCTGGAAGCGATGTACTTTGCTACACCATCTTCAGCATTGGTTTTTATAACTTCTAAATCCGGCAGGGTTTCTTTCAACAGCGAAGGGGCATTTCCCATAATCAAACCTTTTCCTGATGCGGATAACATCTGAACATCGTTGAAGCCGTCACCAAATGAAACGGCTTCAGACAATGTAAAACCTTCTTTTTCAAGAACCATTTCGATTGCAACTGCTTTATCTACAGCTTTGTCCATGAACTCCAGACAAGTCGGTAAACTGAAAGCGTGATGCAGATGTTCTGAAGAATTAGCCAAAACAGCATCTTTCAGTTTTACTAATTTTTCATGATTATCACATGAAAAGAAAATTTTGATGGCACCAAAATCTTCCAGGGTTTTATAATCAACCAATTCAGGGCGGTATTTTAATTCGGCCTGAAAAGCATTTAATCTTTCATTAACCTTATTGGTCTGCCAGACATTTTCTTTGAATAAGACAACGGTAATTTCAGGATCTATTTCAACATTTAAGGCAGCTTTTACAACATCGCTGTCTAAGTTGAAGGCAAAAAGTTCTTCTTTTTCTGGCGAATGGATTCTGGCTCCGTTTGAACTTACTAAATATACAGGTACTTCAAGGGTTTCAATAATTGCCATCGCATCAAGATGATGGCGGCCAGTGGCAACGACGATAAGATAATTTTGATTGTGAAGTTCCTGAAAAATGGATTTGGTGTAATCTGAAATTCTGTGTTGAGGGTTGAGTAAAGTTCCGTCAAGGTCACTTACTACAACTTTTATATTTTTAAGCTTTGTCATATTAATATTCAAATATTTATGAGGTGCAAAATTAAGCTTTTAAGCCCGGAAGACCAAAGTTACAAACGTTCTGAAGCCAGAAATAAGGCAAGTTTATTATTTATTTAACTATTTGTTTTCACATCTTAACTTTATTCCTCTTCTCTTTCATTAGATGGAAAAAAGTTGGTTGGGCTTTATTGTTTCTGCTTTAAATAATCTGAAGGGGAAATTTTATAGTACTCCTTAAAGCAGGTACTAAAATAGCCTGCACCATTAAATCCGGCTTTGTAGGCAATATTGGCGATGTCAGTTTCTCCTGCATCAAGATATTGTTTGGCTCTTTTTAGGCGCATTTCGCTGACAAATTCTACAGGAGTTATGTTGGTAAGGCTTTTGAATTTTCTGTTGAATGTTACTCTTGACATATTCAATGCATTGGCAATCAAATCAATATTGAATTTTGGATTGGTCATACTATCTTCGACAATAGCAATAATATCTTTTAGGAACTGTTCATCTTTGGTTGTAATGATAATTTCCCCGGGTTGTAATTCGATTGTTTTCATATTCGATTGTAATTGTTCGAAAATTTTCTTTCTGGATTTAATTAAATTTTGAATTGAAGCCAGTAGAAAATCAGTGTCAAAGGGCTTAGTAATGTAATAATCTGCGCCATAATGTAAACCTTTTATTTTGCTTTCCACAGATGATTTTGCAGTTAATAAAATAACTGGAATATGACTGGTTTCGGTTTTGTTTTTAAGCGTATCGAGCAATTCAGTTCCATCCATTTCAGGCATCATAACATCACTTAAAATTAAATCCGGAAGTTTGTTTGTGGCAATAACCAAACCTTCTTTTCCGTTTGCAGCTTCCAGTATTTGATAAAAACGCTGTAATTGGCTCTTTAAAAATGATCTTAATTCGTAATTGTCCTCTACAATAAGAACTACAGGTAATTGTTCGTCCTGATTACTTTTTAAAACCTTATTTTCACTTTTCTGTTTATTATCAATAGAATGTTTCCTTAATTTTTGTCCTGATAATTTTTGTTTGGAGTAGTTGTTTTGGAAAATTTCCTGATTTAAATTAATTTCTATAGAAACGGTCAGGCCTCCGTTTTCATTATTGAAGGCATAAATGTCACCCTGATGCAATTGCACATATTCTTTACAAAGAGCAAGCCCGATTCCTGTTCCTGTATTGTTGTCTGAATTTGTTTCGTAATATAGTTTAAAAATATCCATCAGCTTGTTTTCCTCAACACCGGAACCCTGATCTGAAACATTGATTTTTAAAATAGTATCATTTTCTAATTTCAGTTCAACAGTAATAATACTGTCATTCGGAGAAAATTTAATCGCGTTAGATAGCAAATTATAGATGATAATATCTATTTTTTTTTATCCAGATTTGCAATAAGAGTTTCAGAATTGCATTTTGTTTTAATTTTTATATTTTTTTCATATGCTGCCTGAGAAAATAAAGCATTTATTTCGTTTACAAAAGAAACCATTTCGACAGGTTCAATATGAAGTTTTTCTTTACTGCTCTGTATTTTTCTAAAATCCAGCAGCTGATTTATAAATCGTATTAGCCTATTGGTGTTTTTTTGTACTGTTTCTATATATTCACTTTCCAAAGGAGTTAAATTTTTGCTTTTAGCGATTTCATTTATAGGGTTAACAATTAAGGTGAGAGGAGTTCTTAATTCGTGAGAAATATTGGTGAAGAAACTCAGTTTTAGCTCTGACATTTTTTGTTCTACAACAATTTTGTTTCGCAGACGAATCATTGAAAAAGCTATCCTTCGGGCGATTTCGAGCGCTAACAAAATAAGGATGACATATAAAAAATAAGCAAAATTGGTTTTCCAAAAGGGAGGGGCAATCGTAAAAGTTAAATTCTTGTGTGGAGTCGCAGTGTACAATTCTGTATTTAGGCATTTTACTTCAAACGTATAATCTCCCGGCGGTAAATTGGTAAAGGTTGCTTTTTTCTGGTTTTTTACCTCATGCCATGTATCATCAAGACCTTTTAACCGGTATGCATACAATTGTTTGTTGTTTGATATGTAATCTAATACGGTATAATAGATGCTAATGGTGTTTTCAGTATAGTTTAACTCAATATTATTGATGTAATTGATGTCACTTTCTAAAGGATATTCTGCCGATTTTACATTTGAGTTTTTATTGTTGATTTCAAAGCCAGTGAAAACCATTTTTGTATTGGTTTTTGGTTTTTCTATTTTTTTTGGATTGAAAGTCAAATAACCATTTCTGTTACCAAAAACTAAGTTACCATTCAGTAATTTTATTCCGGCAGATTCAGAAAAACCAGTTTTAACTAAACCATCATAAGAATCATAATTTTTAAAAATATGATCTTGTAAATTGAATTTAGCAATACCGTTTTCCGTCGCCAGCCATAGGTTTTTCTGATCATCTTCTGCCATGCTCAGAATAAAATCACTTGGTAAGCCATCGTCTTTTGTAAAGTTTTTAAATTTTAAACCATTCCCTTTTTCAATAACCTGACTGAGTCCGCCACCAGCCGTTGAAATCCACATTTTCTCAGCTGAATCTTTGAAAATAAACAACACATCGTTACAGCCAAGACTGAATTTGTCTGAAGGCAACTTTTCATATCTGGAAAATTTTACCTTAGAAGAATCGTAATTCTCAGGATTAAATGTCACTAATCCGTTTGTTGTGGCAACCCAGATCTGACCTTTATATCCCTGAGCTAAATACCTGACCTTACTGGATTCAATAGCGGGATAGTTTTTAAAGTGATGTATGAAAATATATTCCCCATTTTTTTCTTCCAGTAAATTGATTCCGTTGTCATAAGTACCTATCCAGATTCTCCCTTTTTTATCTTCTAAGACAGAATAAATTTCATTGCTGCTAATACTTGCAGGATTGTTTTTATCAGCTTTAAACTGTTTTAATGTGTATTGGGAATTTTGTAACTTGACAGGAGTGGCTTTATATAAACCACTTCCTTTTGTACCCAGCCATACATTTCCTTTGGTATCTCCTATGATACAATATACCAGACCAATTTCATCTGCTTTGTAATTGGTAAATGGGTTTATTAGTTCCTGAGTTCCGTTGTAGATTTTTAATTTTCCTGCTTTTGACGACAGCCATAGCCGATTGTTTTTATCTGAAAAAACAGCTCTGATTTCATTTTCCGTTTTGATTTTGCTGTTGGGGATTAAAAGCTGTTGCTGAAAATTATTTTTCTGAAAAATGATTTTATTAATTCCTCTGTCGGTGGTGCTCATCCAGAGAATTCCGACAGGATCAAAATACAGAGTAGTGACGATATTTGAAAACTTTTGATTTTCATCTTCAGGATTGTTAAAAAAGTAATCCAGGTGATTGGTTTTTTCATTATAATATCCGAAACCGCCACCTTTTAATTTTATCCAGACTCTGTCGAAATTGTCCTCAAAAATCTCAAAACTATTTTTTAGATTTAAAAAAGAAGCATCTTTCTGCTGAGAAAAAAAGCAGTTTTACTTTCTTTCGGTTTTACCATAAAAACGCCGTGTTTGTCTGGTTCAATCCATAACAAACCTTTTTTATCCTCATATATTCGATGCAGTGGTGAGTCAGAAACTTTGAGATTAGATTCGATCTTTAATGTTACTGTATTAAATGTAATCAATTCTCCATCATCAGTAGTAATTATTAATAAGTTCTTGTTTTTGGACTTTATTATAGCGTTGATAGCTGTTTTTGCAATCGTTGTTTTTTTATACTTTTTTTGAATTTTATTATAATGAATTAAATCACCTTCGTCAGTTCCGAACCAGGCACTATTGCCTTTTATAAAACAGCATTTTACATTATTGTTTTTTAAGATAGTATTGCTTTTATATCCTTGTTTAGAATTTGAGATATTGTCTAACCCTTTTTCAGAACCTACCCAGACAGAATGATCAGAATCTTTAAAAATAAAATTTAGATTGTTGGAAGATAAAGGAGAATTGTTTTTTGAATTTTGTCCGAAATGAGTAATCTCAATTTGATTATTCGCTTTTTTTCGTGCTAAAAAAATACCGCTGCCAATAGTTGTCAGCCAGACATTGCCATTCTTATCAGTAATAATATTGTCGAATTCAATTTTGGTGGTTCCTAAAATAGCAGCAATAGAAAGAAATGATTCGGTTCTTTTGTCGAATCTGTAAATCTGATTGTCATATACTCTGAGCCAGATATAACCAAAAGCATCTTCTTTTATTATATCGATTCGGTTATTGCTCAGGCTGCTGTTGTCTCCGGCAATTGCTTTGTAGGTTACGAAATTTTTTCCGTCAAACCTGTTGATGCCATTCCATGTAGCAAACCACATAAAACCTTCCTTGTCTTTTATAATATCTCTGATGACATCATGAGAAAGCCCGTCCTCTGTGGCGTAATTTTCTATTTTACATTTTACTTGTGCAGATGTTTTGCTTAAGAAAATGACAGATAAAAGTGCAATTAAAAGTTTAACCGGTAAAAGGTTCTTCATTCGTAATTCTGGTTTTAGTTTGGTGTAGTAAAGTTTAGTTTGTATTTAAAAGAAAAACTATTGGATTGATTAGTCTTTTTCAATTTAATTACCGCATAAAAATAACTTTAAAAATAAAAATTGGCAATCAGAACCCCAGCAAACACAGCTAATGATAAAAAAGTGGAAGTAAATGACCAAAATTTGAAACCAATTATTCTTTTATTAAAATAGTTTTGATGCAAGGTATTAATTAATTAAAAAATTGGCATTAAAAATACAGTATTGATTTTTTATCAATGAATAAAATATATAATCTGTTATCAATGGTGGATTTTATTAATTAGTAAGGAACTTTACGAAACAACCAATAACTAACTATCTAACTTTATGAAAAAACTCGACTTTTTTGTCCTTCTGTTTATAGGACTTCTATTTTTTAATACAGGTACTGCGCAGAGCTTTAGCCCGGATATTGTAGTAGATATTAATGGATCCGGAAATTTTACTTCAATACAGGCTGCAATTGATGCCGCACCTGCCGGAACACCAACTATTATTTATGTAAAAAGAGGTTTGTACGACAAGGAAAAACTATTAGTTCCTGCCAATAAAACTAATTTAACCTTAATTGGAGAGAGCAGGACAGAAACGATCATCTCTTATGATATTTATAATTGTAATGATGGAGGTGATGGTCTGTGTCCTGATGCTAAAGTAGCACTTTGGTCTTCAAATACAAATTTAGTTGCAACGGCAGCAACACTTACTATTATGGCAAATGATTTCAGGGCAGAAAACATAACTATCCGAAATACCGCCGGACCAGTAGGACAGGCGCAGGCACTTACACTTCGTGCAGACCGAAATGTATTTGTCAATTGTGATATAGCGGCTTATCAGGATACTATTTACTTCTGGACAGCCGAAACTTCACGGGCTTATTTCAAATCCTGTATGATTCTGGGGCGTACCGACTATATCTATGGTCGTGGAGTTGGCGTTTTTAACGAATGTGAGATTAGAAGTTTCGGTGGGGCATGGATAACAGCGCCTTCAAGTGAAGAGTCTCAGACTTACGGTTTTGTATTTTATAAATGTAATTTAACATATCAGCCAAATAGTCCAAGATTAGGTGATGATGGTATGAAAATTAAATTCGGACGTCCATGGCATCAATATCCAAAAGTTACGTGGCTCTATTGTATAATGCCCGCAGAAATCGATCCTCTGGGCTGGGGAGATAAATGGAATATGGCTTATGCCGATACTGACTCAAGACTTAAATTGTATGAGTGGATGAATACTGGTCCGGGTGCTGATATGAGCGGAAGAGCAAACTGGGTAGGTATTCGACCTTTGGCAGATCAGACGGAAGCCAATTTATATGAGCCAAAAATTGTACTGGCAGGTACTGACAATTGGGATCCTACCGCTATATCTCCAACTGTAACCGTATACAATTGGGATGGTGGTGCTGCGAATACCGGATGGCTTGAAGCAGATAACTGGAATCCAAATACTGTACCGGTCGCATCAGAAGCTGCAAATGTTGACGGAAATTTTACAATAAGTGCTAATGGCGGAAATTTTGATGCGGATTTGAATTTATTGAACGGAGCAGCAATTGATGTTTCGGCCAACAGCTCTACAACCTTGCTTACACTTAACCAGGCATCGATTTCCACTACTACCAGTGTATCTTTATCAGGAAATATCAAGACTAAAGGAGATGTAACAATTAACAGTTCTGCTAACCTGAATCTGGTAGCTATAATAAGCGGTGTCCACCAGATAACTAAAATCGGTTCAGGAAAAGTTCAGTTCAATAGTAATAATTCAGGTTACACAGGAAATTTAGTTATTCAGGCAGGCGAACTTCAGGCTAAAACTGCCAATTCATTAGGGAAATCACCAAAAATAACCGTAAAAAAGAATGGAAAATTAACTGTTGATTTGAGCACTGCAGTTGATGTAAAAACAGCACTTTATACAGAAGGAACAGCTTCTGTTGTTCTGAATCAGGACATCACAATTAATGAATGGTATATTGATGGTATCTTACAGCCAGTTGGTATTTATACAGCTGCTACAAATGCATCCACAATTAGTGGAACAGGTAAAATAATTATCGGAAGACCAAGTGAATTTGGTTTCTTAGGCGGACTTTGGGATGATGTAACGAAATATTCTCCGGCTTTATTACCAAAAGCAGGTGAAAAAGTGAATGTGAACACTGGTATCACTATTGAAACCACACTCACCACATTTGAAGGTGATATGTATGTAAAAACAGGAGGAACAATCCGTCTAAGACAAACTAAGGATTCCAAATGTTTAGGCCCGGTAAGAATGGCTCAGGGATCTATCATAACATATGCAACAAGTGGTACAGGTTTCTATCTGAATGCTCCAATTGTTTTAGAGGGAGATGTTTCCCTAACTATGAGCAGTAATAATGTGGCAGGAAACACAATGGATTTACCGGGAACATTTTCAGGAAGCAGTAAAATTATTGTTCGCAACATAAGGGATTTTGCAAGTGCAGCAACGGTAAAATTAGGAGGAGATAACAGCAATTTTACAGGAATCTGGGATTTGACTTTTGCTGCTGCAAATGCAGGAGGTTCAGCTGCAATTAACGGAACTGTTGAAAATGCTTTCGGTAAAGGGATAATCAATCTGGCTTTCAATAACAAAGCTATTTTCAATCATGTAAAATGTGCCGGAGACGAATTAAATATGAATATAACCGGTTCTGCTTCAGCGGTAGTAAACGTTGACGTTTCAGTTAAGAAATTTACGCTAAACGGAACGCAGCTGGTAAACGGAACATACAATTCCATTACAAATCCGGGACTGCTTACTGGCACAGGATCAATTACAGTAAATTCGGGAAGTCTGGGTTTAGATGAAAATGTTTTTCTGGAGTATGGTATGTTGAAAGTAAACGGTGTTATTGAGGATCTTGACGTTTACAATCTTGCAGGACAACGCGTTTATCGTACAAAATCTGCCGTTACAGAAATAAATCTGAATAATCTGAAAAACGGAATCTACATTGTTCGTTATAAAATCAACGGAAAACAAGGAGCTGTCAAAGTTTATAAAAACTAAGATTACCCCGTTGGATGTAATTATTAAATCGTCAGTTCGAGTATTTTTTGTGTAGAGAAACGAAATAAAAAATGTATCGAGAACCTTTTTAATTTACCCAACGGTAAGATTATAATTTATCCAATTAAAAAATACCACAAAGTATATGTTTTCATATACATAAAAATAAAATCCAAAAATGAAATCAATATTATCAAAATTATTTGTTGTTGCCTTAGTTTTTTGCAGCATCATTTCAGTAAATGCACAAATTACGCTTCACACTATTGGTGATTCTACAATGGCAAATTATGACGAAAGTACTTCAGATATAAGAGGCTGGGGAATGATGTTTCAGCAGTTTTTTAATTCAGGAGTTACAGTTAATAATCGTGCAAAAAACGGCGCCAGCAGTAAAAGTTTTTATATGGAAGCACCATATTGGACAACCGTAAAGCAGCAGATAAAAGCCGGAGATTATGTCATTATTCAGTTTGCTCATAATGACGAGAAAAACGGAGGGCTTGACGGCGGTACAGATCCTGCCAATCCTATTAACGGAACAGATTATAGAGGTACAAATCCGCAAACAACTTATAAAGATTATCTTAGAAAGTATATTGATGAAACGCGTGCTTTGAATGCTACTCCTATCTTGGCCACGTCTATGTGTAGAAAATATTTTAGCGGAGGCACGATTACACGCAAAGGACTTCATGATTTAGGCCCGGACTTTAGCCTTCCGGCAACAGATCATACTTATGATTACGCTTATGCTATGAAAGAAGTTGCAACAGAAAAAGGCGTACAGCTTATCGATTTGACTACCTTAACCAAAACCTTAGTTGAATCTTATGGAGATGCTGCCAGTACTGCCCAGCTTTACGTTTCTGCAGATTCTACACATCCAACAGCGTTGTTAGGGACACTAACCGCAAGATTATGCGCTCAGGAAATGGTTAAACAAAATATTTTAGCATCTAATATCAATACATCAACAGATGTTTTAATCAATCCGACTAATTGTGATTTTGGAGATGCATATACCGGTCAGACGCTTACGAAAGAAGTAACTATTACAGGTTTTGACCTTTTACCAGCTACAGGAACATTTACTCTTTCTGTAGATAATGGTTTTTTAATTGCAGCAAACAAAACGGATACTTTTAGTTCTTCTATCAATATGAACTATTCTGGTGGAAATCTTGCTTTTACAAAGTTTTATATTTCAGCAACACAATCTGTCGGAGGTAATAAAACAGGTACACTTACAGTAACAAACGGAAGCGCAACAAAAACAGTTCCGCTAAAAGCTAATTTCATTACATTAACTGGAGGTACTGAAGTGAACCTTATCTTGGGATTAACTGCTAATGATACTTATGTTTTACAAGGACCAGCCATTGCTTTGGATCAGTCACATATAGGTATGTTAGTTCAGTCTTATGCAGCGCCTGCCAATTCTCAAACTGCAAGCACGACATGGCCGGCGGGAAGCGGTTATGACACAACAAGAAAAACTCAAAGGAATGAACCACCAGGAGGCAGTTGGCCTGCCGGAGAAATTGATGAGGTGTCAACACGTTATACTCAGTTCGGAATTTCTCCTGCTGCAGGAACAGAATTAAATGTTGATTTAATAAGCCTATATGTTGGTGCAGCAGGAGGAAACGGTATGAGATGCCGCATTTCGTATTCTACTGATGATTTTGTAACCACATCTGTTGTTGGAGAGTTGACGAGTATGACCTCAAACACGATGTATGCTGTTTCAAAAATTCCGGTACTTAAAATTCCTTATGGAAAAACATTAAAAGTCCGTGTTTATCCATGGTACAATACTGTTTCGACTACTACCGGAAAAAGAATTTGTCTTTCGGATGTAAGAATTCATGGAGTTGCTCTTCCTGCAACTAGCCTGGGGACTGATGATTTTTCAAAAAGCCAATTAAAATGGATGGTAAAAGATGGCTTTATGAAGATAGAAAATGCACCGGAAAACAGTAAGATCAAAATCTATGATTTAAACGGAAAACAAGTGCTTAAATCAACCAGCATAAGCAATGATTCAAATGTAGAATTGCCAAAAACAAAAGGAATTTATATTGGTAAAGTTGAATCTGTGGAGGGGGTAAAAACAATTAAGTTTTTAGTTCCTTAATCAAATGTAAGGTTCATAATACAATTGGTATTATTTGAGAAACCATCGGAATTTATCTTCTGATGGCTTCTCAATTTTTTTAAAATATTCGTTTTGCACCTTTTTTGAAAACGTACAAAACGAATATTAATAAATGTTAAAACACAATTCACGATTTACATTTAACATTTCACTAAAAAATAAATTTAATCGTGATTCTCTATTTGCTTATAAGCATCAATAACCTTTTTAACCAGTCTGTGACGTACAATGTCTTTATCATCCAGATAAATAATTCCGATTCCTTCAATATCCTTCAGCACCAAAATAGCTTCTTTCAGACCGGAAATAGTTCTTCTTGGCAAATCGACCTGTCCCGGGTCTCCCGTAATCATGAATTTTGCGTTTTTCCCCATACGGGTCAGAAACATTTTCATTTGTGAGTGAGTGGTGTTTTGTGCTTCATCCAGAATTACAAAAGCATTATCTAATGTACGTCCGCGCATAAATGCCAAAGGCGCAATCTGAATAATTCCTTTTAAAATGTAATCTTCGAGTTTTTCGTTTGGAAGCATATCACGCAAAGCATCATAAAGCGGCTGCATGTAAGGATCGAGTTTTTCCTTCATATCCCCGGGTAAAAAACCAAGGTTTTCGCCTGCTTCGACTGCCGGACGTGTAAGGATGATTCTTTTGACTTCTTTATCTTTCAGCATTTTTACAGCCATTGCAACACCCGTATACGTTTTTCCGGTTCCTGCAGGACCAATAGCAAACACCATATCATTTTTTTTGATTGTATCAACAAGTAATTGCTGATTAGGTGTCATGGCTTTTATAATTTTACCGCCAACTCCATGAACCAATATTTTGTCATGATCTAATGATTTTCTTTCATCCTGACCATCGCTCATAATCACACGTTCAATTACGTTATCGTCAATGTTGTTGTATCGGGTAAAATGAAGCATAAGCCTCTGAAATCTTTTTTCGAATTCATCTAAAACTTCTTTTTCGCCAAAAGCCTTTAAAGTGGTCCCTCGTGCTACGATTTTAAGCTTTGGGTAGTACTTTTTAATTATTTCCAAATGGCTGTCCTGAGCGCCCCAAAATTCTTTAGGGGCGATGTCTATTAGCTCAATTATTCTTTCGTTCAAATGAGGTAGTTTTTAATTAAAAATAAATTTGTTTGCAAATCTACTGTCGGGTATGTTTATATCTTTAAAGGCAAATTACATTTTCTTTCTTTCAATTTGCATTAAGTATTATTAGCTTTGCATTTCTCAAATTTAATGAAAATTAGATTTAAATACTACCAATAGTTATAAACAAAAATATGTCAATAATTACCCTTACTACCGATTATGGCTTGAAAGACCACTTTGTTGGTTCGTTGAAGGGTAAAATTCTTTCTGAAATTCCGGAAGCAAAAATCATAGACATTTCACACGATATTGATCCATTCAACACTGCTGAAGCAAGTTATATTATTGGTGCGTCCTATCTGAGTTTTCCTAAAGGAACTGTTCATTTAATTGGTGTTGATATTGAATTAAATAAAGAGAATCAGCATATCGCCATGCAGTGGAATGATCACTACTTTATTTGTGCTGACAACGGGATTTTAAGTATGCTTACGCAAAAGATTGTGCCGCAGAAAATTGTCGAAATTAATATCCATGATCGTTTTCCTGCCGATTATACTGACTTGGATGTTTTTATACAAGTAGCCTGTCATATTGCCAAAGGTGGGTTGTTAAATGTTATTGGAAAAGAAATCACAGAGATTAAAGAAATAAACGAATTGCAGGCAGTAGTTTCAAACGATGGCAATTCACTTAAAGGGTATGTTATTTACATTGACCATTTTGGAAACGTAGTGACTAATATTTCTAAAAGGCAATTTTTGGAGGTTGCCAAAGGACGTTCTTACGAAATTGTTATGAATCCTAAAAGTATCAAAACGATTTTACCCAATTATTCTGCCATTGCTACTTCGGATAAGTATCCGATAAAAACATACGAAGGCGAAAAACTGGCTATTTTTAATGAAGCCGGTTTCCTGGAAATAGCTATTTTTAGAAGCAATCCTTCAAAAGTTGGTTCAGCAAATAGTTTATTAGGACTGAATTACAGAGATGTGATTACAATACAGTTTTTCTAAGAATCTTAAAGTCTAAATGATAAATTAAAATTGGAATGTATTCGAATCCTGATAAACATTCGAAACATATTCATTGGAATTTTATTTTTTTTCTAAAAAAGAAGAATCAATTTTGGTACTTTTGCGCGCTTGTAATGCCTTTGGTTATAATGCCAAAGCAAATAACAAAATCAAACGATTAAACGTTTTTACATGAAATCAATCATTTTACGGGAAATAAAATCCTTTTTTGGTTCTCCAATAGGCTATTTGGTCATTGCTATTTTCTTAATCAGCAACGGGCTGTTTTTATGGGTTTTTGAAGGAGATTATAATATTCTAAATACGGGTTATGCAGATTTGACTCCATTTTTCAGTCTGGCACCCTGGATTCTAATTTTCCTTATTCCGGCAGTAACAATGAGAAGTTTTTCTGATGAAAAAAACAGGGAACACTGGAATTGCTGCTGACTAAACCATTATCAATTTGGGAAATTGTAAACGGAAAATTTTTAGGTGCTGCATTTTTGATTATCCTGGCAATAATCCCAACATTTATATATGTAAAAGTAATTTCAAATCTGGGCTTCCCTGAAGGAAACATCGATATGGGAAGTACAATTGGTTCTTACTTCGGGTTGTTATTTCTGATAGCAGCTTATTCAGCTATTGGAATTTTTACTTCAACACTTTCAGAAAATCAAATTGTGGCCTTTATCGTTTCTGTTTTTTTATGTTTTTTCTTTTATTACGGTTTTGACGGGCTGGCTTCTCTGATTCCTGGATTTTCTGGTTTTATTTCGGTTTTAGGAATGCAGGACCATTTTAAAAGTATGAGCAGGGGAGTAATTGATACCCGCGATGTAATTTACTTTTTAAGTATTACACTTCTGTTTTTGTCGTTTACAGTTTATCAATTAAAATCTTTTAAAGCCTAATGAAACCATCTGCTCAAATAAATATCAAGACGTTATGGATCACAATTTTTGTTTTAGTTGTCCTGAATATGTTAGGCTCTTTGTTTTTTTATCGATTTGATTTAACAAAGGACAAAAGATATACATTGTCTGAAACTTCCTTGCAAATTGTAAAACAGGTGAAAAATCCTTTATCTGTAAAGATTTATATGGAAGGTGATTTGCCAGCTGATTTCAGACGTTTGCAGCAAGAAACAAGACAGTTGTTAGAAGAGTTTCAAGCCTATAATTCTAATATTGTCTTTGAATTTGTAAATCCTTTAGAAAATAAAGATGAAAGCGAAGCGTTAACAAAATCACTTTTTCAAAAAGGTTTAATTCCGGTAAATATTACGGTTGATGACAAGGGAAAACAGTCTCAGGCAATGGTTTTTCCATGGGCAGTTGCAGTCTATAACAACCGGGAAATAAATATTCCCTTATTGAAGAATAGAATGGGGGCTTCTACTACGCAAAAAGTAATAGGTTCAATTCAGCATTTAGAATACTCAATAGCGGATGCGATCAATAAAATTACTAAAGACAAGCAAAAGAAAGTCGCGATCATTAAAGGGAATGGGGAAATGAATGAAATTCATATTGCCAAAATGTTGATGCAAATTCGTGAAAGTTATTACATAGGGCCTTTTACGCTTGACTCTGTGGGTAAAGATCCTAATGGAAGTTTAAACGCTTTAAAGAAATATGATTTAGCAATTATAGCAAAACCTACTGAAGCTTTTTCTGATGAGGAAAAACAGGTTTTAGATCAGTTTATCATGAATGGTGGAAAATCATTGTGGCTTATTGATCAGGTGGCTGCAGATATGGACAGCCTTTACAATCAGGCAGGGGCAACGCTGGCTTATCCAAGGGATTTGAATCTGAATGATATGTTCTTTAAATACGGATTCAGAATCAATCCTGATTTGGTAAAAGACGAACAGGGAAGTCCAATAAAATTAGCAACCGGAGAACAAGGAAGTGCAACACAATATCAGGATTTTATTTGGAAATTTGCCCCGCTTGTTTCGCCTGAAAGCAAACATCCGATTGTGAAAAATTTAGGCGGAATCAAATTTGACTTTGCCAGCCCAATAGATACATTGAAAAACGGAATTAAGAAAACTGTTTTATTGCAGTCATCACCTTATTCCAAAAAATAGGAACGCCGTTTGAAGTCAATTTAGGCATTGTTTCAGAGCAGACTTCTCCGAAGGATTATCTTAATAAAGGAAATGTACCAATGTCGGTTTTACTAGAAGGAAGTTTTCATTCGGTTTTTGAAAATCGTGTTTTGGCTTTCAAAGAAAATTCATTTTTAGCAAAAGGAAAACCTACTAAAATGATTGTTGTTTCTGATGGTGATTTGGCTAGAAATCAATTGGATAAAAACAGAATGCCAGTGGAATTGGGTTACGACCAGCGCTCAGGGAATTTATACGACAACAAAGATTTTGTAATGAACTGTATCAATTATTTGCTGGATGATACCGGACTTATTAACATTAGAAGTAAGGATTTAGATTTGCCTTTATTGGATAAAGAGAAAGTTTATGAAAATTATACCCAGACGCAATTCATAACTATCGGACTTCCAATCTTAGTTTTGTTGGTTTTCGGCCTTCTGTTTACCTATATCCGAAAAAGAAAATACAGCAAATAGATGTTAATAAAAAAATTGTAAAACTAAGATTGTTTACGATATATTTGTAATCCTTATTTTTAAAGTTTAAATAACCAATAAATAGGCTCAAAAATTAAAAACAAACAGATGAAATTTATAGTATCGAGTTCTTACTTATTAAAACAATTACAAGTTTTAGGTAGTGTAATTAACAGTAACAATACGTTGCCTATTTTGGACAACTTCTTATTTGAACTTAATAATGATGAGTTGACAGTTTCTGCTTCAGATCTTGAAACTACAATGTCAGCAACATTATCAATCGATTCTAAGAGTAAGGGAAGTGTAGCTGTTCCAGCAAAACTTTTACTTGAAATTTTAAAAACATTTCCTGAGCAGCCTTTAGCCTTTACAGTTGAAGATAATAACACAGTGGAAATTAGTTCTAATTCAGGAAAGTATGCATTAGCGTATGCTGCCGGAGAAGAATTTCCTAAATCAGTAAATCTTGATGACCCATCTGTGACTATTGTTCCAGCAGATGTATTGGCTACTGCGGTAAGTAAAACTATTTTCGCAGCTGGTAATGATGATTTACGCCCGGTAATGTCTGGAGTTTTCTTCCAGTTTTCACCTGAAGGATTAACTTTCGTTGCTACAGATGCTCATAAATTGGTGAAATATGCACGTACGGATGTAAAAGCATCTCAGGTTGCAGATTTTATTATGCCTAAAAAACCTTTGAATATTTTAAAAAGTATTCTTGGAAGTTCTGATGCAGAAGTAAAAATTGAATATAACGATTCAAATGCAACTTTCTCATTTGATAATTATATTTTGATGTGCCGTTTAATTGATGGGAAGTATCCAAATTACGAAGCGGTGATCCCAAAAGAAAATCCAAACAGATTAATGATTGACCGTTCTTTATTTTTGAGTTCTGTTAAGCGTGTCGCGATTTTCTCAAATAAAACTACGCATCAAATTCGTTTAAAAATCGCTGGAGCTGAATTAAATGTTTCTGCTGAAGATATTGATTATTCAAACAAAGCTGAGGAAAGATTAACTTGCGATTATCAGGGTGATGATCTTCAAATTGGTTTCAATTCACGTTTTTTAACAGAAATGCTGACTAACCTACAATCAGATATGATTATGTTAGAAATGTCATTGCCTAACAGAGCCGGAATCTTAACTCCGGTTGATGGTTTGGAAGAGGGAGAAACTGTTACAATGTTGGTAATGCCTGTAATGTTAAATAGTTAACATCAGAATAGCTTTTTGTTACAGGGGTATTTTTTAGTTTCAAATTAAAGATTTATCATTGTAAAAAAAAATATCGCTATTAACCAACCATTTTTTATACCTAGAAACCGCAATTCTTAATAAGAGTTGCGGTTTTTTATTTTGTTTTACGTTTCAAATTAGGTGTTAGGCTAATCGTAAAGTGCTAAGATTTAAATAAAGCTATGCGAACTTTGCGTTTTTAAATATAAGCTGAGAAAAAACTTGGATTGCTTTGTGGTCAAACTTTACACAAAGTATTCAACGTGAAACCTGAAACTTTAAACCTGAAACAAATTTTCCTAACTTTGCAATATGAAAATAGAAATTTGGTCGGATATCATGTGTCCGTTTTGTTATATAGGAAAAAGACAATTAGAAAAGGCTTTAGCGGAATTTCCAAATGAGGAGTTTGAAATTGAATGGAAAAGTTTTCAACTCGATCCGTCAATAACTCCTCAGAAGGACAAGGATATTTATACTTTTTTAGCTGAACGTAAAGGTATTTCAGTTGAGCAGTCAAAAGAATTGCATAAAGCGGTTGTTGAACGTGCAAAAAATGCTGGTTTAGATTATCATTTTGAGAAAGTAATTGTTTCGAATTCACTAACAGCTCATCGGATTATACATTTAGCAAAGACCAGGAAACTCGGTGATGAAATGGAAGAGGTTTTCTTTAAAGCATATTTCACTGAAGGAAAAGATTTAAATGATGCTTCGACTTTAATAGATTTAGGGATTCAGGCAGGTTTAGATAAAAATGAAGTTCGTAAAGTAATAGAAAATGAGAGTGTGTTTTTGAATAATCTGCAAAATGATATTGCTGAAGCACATCAAATTGGAGTACAGGGTGTGCCGTTTTTTGTTTTTGATAGAAAATATGCTGTCTCAGGAGCACAGCCTGTTGAAGCTTTTGTACAAACAATTAATGAAGGCAGGAAATAAGATCTTGAATATTTACTAAAAAACAATTCCGATAGTTACTTAATACTATCAGGATTGTTTTTTTTATACATATATATATAATGGTATAAGTTTAAGAGTTGGATTATTGATTCATATTAGTAGCTATTTCCCGCTATGCGCTTCAATCTTTTTCTTTTTAAAGAAAAAAGCAAAAGGATTTTCACTTCTATCGGGGCTAGGATATGGCTTTTCAGAAGAAAGAGAAGTTAAAACCAGGGGTCTTAGTAGTTTTTGGGATTAAAAGCGACATAAAAAGAAACTTTGAAACTTGAAATTTCTTCAGAAAAAGGGATGAAAAAGCTGTAAACTCTGTAAAATGGTTAAACCCAAAGCTGCTAAAAATACGAAAAGCGAGTTAGTGAAAGGAAAAAACTTACATTTTGTAAAAAAAGTTTAAATTGTAACCAAGCTGTTATGAGTTAGTTAAGAAAAAGTTTTAAAAAAGATGGAAAAAATATAAAGAAAAGGGTTGTAAATGTAAATAAAGGTGGTACTTTTGCACCCGCAACAACGAAGTCGTTCACTGAAATACTGACAGGTAATAAGAATTAAAAGAGAAGAAATTTTCAAAAAAAAGATTCAAAAAAGCTTGTGAGATTTGAAAATGCTTTTTACATTTGCACCCCGCAAAACAGGGAAAGTTCATTGAGAGATTGGGAGAAAAAAAATGGAAAACGGAGACGAAAAAAAAGTTTCAATTTTTTTTAAATTTTTCTTGCAGGAAACAAAAAGAAGTTTTAGTTTTGCACCCGCTTTGAGAGACAAGCGGAAAGACAAAGAAATTACGTTCGTAGACATATTGAATTGACAGCCGTTTTAACAGAGATGTTAGAACAAAAGAATAAGAGTAATGGAATCGAGAGATTCGAAAAAGAACCGATAGATATTCGTCGCAATATAATATTTACAATATACGATGAAGAGTTTGATCCTGGCTCAGGATGAACGCTAGCGGCAGGCTTAACACATGCAAGTCGAGGGGTATCCCGCTTTCGGGCGGGAGAGACCGGCGCACGGGTGCGTAACGCGTATGCAATCTACCTTTTACAGGGGGATAGCCCAGAGAAATTTGGATTAATACCCCATAGTATAGTGAGTTGGCATCAACACACTATTAAAGTCACAACGGTAAAAGATGAGCATGCGTCCCATTAGCTAGATGGTAAGGTAACGGCTTACCATGGCTACGATGGGTAGGGGTCCTGAGAGGGAGATCCCCCACACTGGTACTGAGACACGGACCAGACTCCTACGGGAGGCAGCAGTGAGGAATATTGGACAATGGGCGCAAGCCTGATCCAGCCATGCCGCGTGCAGGATGACGGTCCTATGGATTGTAAACTGCTTTTATACGAGAAGAAACACTGATTCGTGAATCAGCTTGACGGTATCGTAAGAATAAGGATCGGCTAACTCCGTGCCAGCAGCCGCGGTAATACGGAGGATCCAAGCGTTATCCGGAATCATTGGGTTTAAAGGGTCCGTAGGCGGTTTAGTAAGTCAGTGGTGAAAGCCCATCGCTCAACGGTGGAACGGCCATTGATACTGCTGAACTTGAATTATTAGGAAGTAACTAGAATATGTAGTGTAGCGGTGAAATGCTTAGAGATTACATGGAATACCAATTGCGAAGGCAGGTTACTACTAATGGATTGACGCTGATGGACGAAAGCGTGGGTAGCGAACAGGATTAGATACCCTGGTAGTCCACGCCGTAAACGATGGATACTAGCTGTTGGGGGCAACTTCAGTGGCTAAGCGAAAGTGATAAGTATCCCACCTGGGGAGTACGAACGCAAGTTTGAAACTCAAAGGAATTGACGGGGGCCCGCACAAGCGGTGGAGCATGTGGTTTAATTCGATGATACGCGAGGAACCTTACCAAGGCTTAAATGCAGACTGACCGATTTGGAAACAGATCTTTCGCAAGACAGTTTACAAGGTGCTGCATGGTTGTCGTCAGCTCGTGCCGTGAGGTGTCAGGTTAAGTCCTATAACGAGCGCAACCCCTGTTGTTAGTTGCCAGCGAGTAGTGTCGGGAACTCTAACAAGACTGCCAGTGCAAACTGTGAGGAAGGTGGGGATGACGTCAAATCATCACGGCCCTTACGCCTTGGGCTACACACGTGCTACAATGGCCGGTACAGAGAGCAGCCACTGGGCGACCAGGAGCGAATCTATAAAGCCGGTCACAGTTCGGATCGGAGTCTGCAACTCGACTCCGTGAAGCTGGAATC
This sequence comes from Flavobacterium gyeonganense, assembly GCF_029625295.1. Classification (NCBI taxonomy): domain Bacteria; kingdom Pseudomonadati; phylum Bacteroidota; class Flavobacteriia; order Flavobacteriales; family Flavobacteriaceae; genus Flavobacterium; species Flavobacterium gyeonganense. The sequence continues at coordinate 3,601,371 of NZ_CP121112.1, forward strand.
GCTAGTAATCGGATATCAGCCATGATCCGGTGAATACGTTCCCGGGCCTTGTACACACCGCCCGTCAAGCCATGGAAGCTGGGGGTGCCTGAAGTCGGTGACCGCAAGGAGCTGCCTAGGGTAAAACTGGTAACTAGGGCTAAGTCGTAACAAGGTAGCCGTACCGGAAGGTGCGGCTGGAACACCTCCTTTCTAGAGCCTCATATGTTAGTGGAGACACACGTTGGGGATAAAAGATGATTATTTTGAAAGTTCTGAATCGTAAGGTTCAATTACTCTTGCTGTTAATTTAAAAAATAATGAAAATTAAGTAAAAACAGAGTCTCGTAGCTCAGCTGGTTAGAGTACTACACTGATAATGTAGGGGTCGGCAGTTCGAGTCTGCCCGGGACTACTATTTTAACTTAAAAAAGGAAATTTTAGAGGTTGAGTAACCGTTTTAAGTACTGTTAACTAAAAACTGTTAACTGACAACTAAAAAATGGGGGATTAGCTCAGCTGGCTAGAGCGCCTGCCTTGCACGCAGGAGGTCAACGGTTCGACTCCGTTATTCTCCACGAAATAATTGACAATTATCAATTGATAATTATTAATTGTTAAAGTTCATTGACATATTGAGATAAGAAAAATTTAAAAAGTAGAAAGCGTTTTTTGTTTTCTGTAGTAATACAAAAAAACAAAAGACAAAAAAAACGGTCATTCTTAAGTGAATGATTGGTACAATAAGCAAAATAAGGGCGTATGGGGGATGCCTAGGCTCTCAGAGGCGATGAAGGGCGTGATAAGCTGCGAAAAGCTGCGGGTATGGGCACACACCATTTGATCCGCAGATACCCGAATGGGGCAACCCACTATGTTGAAGACATAGTACACCGATAGGTGGGCAAACCCGCTGAACTGAAACATCTAAGTAGGCGGAGGAGAAGAAAACAAAAGTGATTCCGTAAGTAGTGGCGAGCGAACGCGGATTAGCCCAAACCAATTTTGTTACGGCATGATTGGGGTTGTAGGACCACGATATTTTATGTACACGGAACCGGAAGTTACTGGAAAGTGACGCCATAGAGGGTGATAGCCCCGTATGGGTAACAAGTATAATAGATAGTGGTATCCTGAGTAGGGCGGGGCACGTGAAACCCTGTCTGAATTTGGCGGGACCATCCGCTAAGGCTAAATACTCCTGAGAGACCGATAGTGAACCAGTACCGTGAGGGAAAGGTGAAAAGAACCGTGAATAACGGAGTGAAATAGATCCTGAAACCATACGCTTACAAGCGGTCGGAGCCCTTTTGTGGGGTGACGGCGTGCCTTTTGCATAATGAGCCTACGAGTTAACGTTGCTGGCAAGGTTAAGTGGTTAAGCCACGGATCCGTAGCGAAAGCGAGTCTGAATAGGGCGCTTTAGTCAGTAGTGTTAGACGCGAAACCGTGTGATCTACCCATGGGCAGGTTGAAGCTGTGGTAACACACAGTGGAGGACCGAACCGGTTGACGTTGAAAAGTCTTCGGATGACCTGTGGGTAGGGGTGAAAGGCCAATCAAACTCGGAAATAGCTCGTACTCCCCGAAATGCATTTAGGTGCAGCGCTGATAATAGTTATATAGAGGTAGAGCTACTGATTGGATGCGGGGGCTTCACCGCCTACCAATTCCTGACAAACTCCGAATGCTATATAATGTTTTACAGCAGTGAGGGCTTGGGTGCTAAGGTCCAAGTCCGAGAGGGAAAGAACCCAGACCATCAGCTAAGGTCCCCAAATATATGCTAAGTTGAAAGAACGAGGTTTGTCTGCCCAGACAGCTAGGATGTTGGCTTGGAAGCAGCCATTCATTTAAAGAGTGCGTAACAGCTCACTAGTCGAGCGGACGAGCATGGATAATAATCGGGCATAAGCATATTACCGAAGCTATGGATTTGCAGTTTACTGCAAGTGGTAGGGGAGCATTCCAGCAGGGTTGAAGGTGTATCGTAAGGTATGCTGGACTGGCTGGAAAAGAAAATGTAGGCATAAGTAACGATAATGCGGGCGAGAAACCCGCACACCGAAAAACTAAGGTTTCCACAGCTATGCTAATCAGCTGTGGGTTAGTCTGGTCCTAAGGCGAACCCGAAAGGGACAGTCGATGGCCAACGGGTTAATATTCCCGTACTACTAATTACTGTGATGGGGTGACGGAGTGATGAAAGCGCCGCGAACTGACGGAATAGTTCGTTAAAGTACCTAGCTATATTTCCTATAGGCAAATCCGTAGGGAATGGTGAAATACGATAGTACTCGGAGTCTTCGGACAAAGAGATAGTGCGCCTAAGGGCTTCCAAGAAAAACCTCTAAACTTCAGGTAATTAGTACCAGTACCGTAAACCGACACAGGTAGTTGAGGAGAGAATCCTAAGGTGCTCGAGAGATTCATGGCTAAGGAATTAGGCAAAATAGACCCGTAACTTCGGGAGAAGGGTCGCCCCGAGCAATCGGGGCCGCAGTGAAGAGGTCCAGGCGACTGTTTATCAAAAACACAGGGCTCTGCAAAATCGTAAGATGAAGTATAGGGCCTGACACCTGCCCGGTGCTGGAAGGTTAAGAGGAGATGTTATCTTCGGAGAAGCATTGAATTGAAGCCCCAGTAAACGGCGGCCGTAACTATAACGGTCCTAAGGTAGCGAAATTCCTTGTCGGGTAAGTTCCGACCTGCACGAATGGTGTAACGATCTGGACACTGTCTCAGCCATGAGCTCGGTGAAATTGTAGTAACGGTGAAGATGCCGTTTACCCGCAGTGGGACGAAAAGACCCTGTGCACCTTTACTATAGCTTAGTATTGACCTTGGATAAATGATGTGTAGGATAGGTTGGAGACTATGAAGTGGCGTCGCCAGGCGTTGTGGAGTCATTGTTGAAATACAACCCTTTGTTTATCTGAGGCCTAACCCCGTATTGCGGGGGACAGTGCTTGGTGGGTAGTTTGACTGGGGTGGTCGCCTCCAAAAGAGTAACGGAGGCTTCTAAAGGTTCCCTCAGTACGCTTGGTAACCGTGCGTAGAGTGCAATGGCATAAGGGAGCTTGACTGAGAGACATACAGGTCGATCAGGTACGAAAGTAGAGCATAGTGATCCGGTGGTTCCGCATGGAAGGGCCATCGCTCAAAGGATAAAAGGTACGCCGGGGATAACAGGCTGATCTCCCCCAAGAGCTCATATCGACGGGGGGTTTGGCACCTCGATGTCGGCTCGTCACATCCTGGGGCTGGAGAAGGTCCCAAGGGTTGGGCTGTTCGCCCATTAAAGTGGCACGCGAGCTGGGTTCAGAACGTCGTGAGACAGTTCGGTCTCTATCTACTGTGGGCGTTAGAAATTTGAGTGGATCTGATTCTAGTACGAGAGGACCGAATTGGACTAACCTCTAGTGTATCTGTTGTCCCGCCAGGGGCACCGCAGAGTAGCTACGTTGGGAAGGGATAAGCGCTGAAAGCATATAAGCGCGAAACCCACCACAAGATGAGATTTCTTTTAAGGATCGTGGAAGATGACCACGTTGATAGGCTATAGATGTAAAGGCAGTAATGTCATAGTCGAGTAGTACTAATAATCCGTAAGCTTATGTACACCCTTTTCCCGAGCCGCAAGGCTCGGGGAGAAACTTTCTAATACAAAAATACTTTTCTTTATCTCAGTATGTTAAGATATTGTTTTTAATTATCAGTTGTTAATTATCAATTGTCAATTAAAAAAGTTGCCAAAGCAACAAACGACCTTAAGGTGGTTATTGCGGCGGGGCTCACCTCTTCCCATTCCGAACAGAGAAGTTAAGCCCGCCTGCGCAGATGGTACTGCAGTTTTGTGGGAGAGTATGTCGTCGCCTTTCTTTTGAAAACCCTATTCTGAATAAGAATAGGGTTTTTTGTTTAAAATGAGGTACCTTAGCTCAGATGGTAGAGCAATGGACTGAAAATCCATGTGTCCCTGGTTCGATCCCTGGAGGTACCACAAAATGCTCGGATGGTGAAATTGGTAGACACGCTGGACTTAAAATCCAGTGGACAGCAATGTCCGTGCGGGTTCAAGTCCCGCTCTGAGTACAAAACCAAAAAAGCGCAATTACTATAATTAAGTAATTGCGCTTTTTTATTGGAGGAGATAACTGTTTTAAATATCAAAGTCTCTTGGTTATCCAGATCACGCGTTAGGGATGAAAGCGGCATTCTTTTGCTTTTTCAATTTAAAAGCAAAAGGTAAAACGTGCAGACCGTAGGGAAAAGTCATGAAAATATAGATACTAAAAAGTTCAAATCAAATAGTAATGTCTAAATAATCTTAGATATTATTAAAAAAGCTTTTGTATAGGCCGATATTAAAAATTTATAATACACATTTTTTAAAATAAAAAAACCTGCAAATGTAAGTTTGCAGGTTTATAATTATTATGATTTAAATATGTTTATTTAATTAAATCAAAACTTCTTTTTACAAAAGCTGTAAGTTCTTCTCCTTTTAATAAGTTTTGAGATAATTTGGCAAGATCTAAAGCTTGTTTGACCAAATTTTCCTGAGTTAATTTATCTTCAGTATTTAAAATGTTCGAAGCTAAATCAGAGTTAGTGTTTACCACTAAATTGTACATTTCCGGCATGTTACCCATTCCAAACATTCCGCCACCACCAGACTGGCTCATTTCTTTCATTCTGCGCATAAATTCTGGCTGTGTGATAATAAATGGTGCTGCCTGGCTGTCCATCGCTTCTAATTGAACAGAGTATGCTTTTGGAATGTAAGCTTCTAATGAAGTTTTCAAAGTTTCTTTTTCTTCATCAGATAATTTAGAAATTTTGTTTTCGTCTTTTTTGATTAGGTTATCAATGTGATCAGAATCTACACGAACGAAAGTTAAACCTCTGTTGTCACCTTCTATTTTTTGAATTAAGTGTGAAATAATCGGAGAATCTAAAAGTAATACTTCATATCCCTTTTCTTTTGCTGTTTGAATATAAGAGTGCTGAGCATCTTTATTTCCTGCATATAGAACTACCAGTTTCCCGTCTTTATCTGTTTGATTTTCTTTTATCTTTTCTTTTAATTCTTCAAGAGTAAAATAGGTGTCATCTACAGTTGGGTACAATACAAATGCACCAGCCTTTTCATAGAATTTATCCTCAGATAGCATTCCATACTCTAAAACAATTTTGATATCGTTCCATTTTTGCTCAAAATCAGATCGGTTTTCATTAAATAATGCTTTTAATTTATCGGCAACTTTACGAGTAATATAATTTGAAATTTTCTTTACTGCACCATCAGCTTGTAATCCTGAGCGAGAGACATTCAATGGAATATCCGGAGAATCGATAACTCCTTTTAACATAGTTAAAAATTCAGGTACAATTCCTTCAATATTGTCGGTAACGTAAACCTGATTTTGGTACAATTGAATTTTATCTTTCTGAATTTGCATATCAGAACCTAATTTAGGAAAGTATAAAATCCCTGTTAAGTTAAATGGATAATCTACATTTAAGTGAATGTTAAATAATGGTTCTTCAAATTGCATTGGATATAATTCTCTGTAGAAGTTTTTGTAATCTTCATCAGATAATTCAGAAGGTTGTTTTGTCCAGGCAGGATTTGGATTATTAATGATGTTGTCAGTTTCAACTGTTTCATTAACGTAATCTTCAGGGGCATCTTCTGGTTTTGGAAGTGTTTCTGTTCTTGTTCCAAATTTAATCGGAATAGGCATGAACTTGTTGTATTTATTCAATAAACCACTGATTTTTGAATCTTCTAAGAATTCTAAAGAATCTTCTGCAATATGCAAAATAATTTCAGTACCACGTGTAGTTTTGTCAGCTGGTTCTAAAGTAAATTCGGGGCTTCCGTCACAAGTCCAGTGTGCAGCTGGTTCATCTTTATACGATTTTGTAATGATTTCAACTTTTTCAGCCACCATAAAAGCAGAGTAGAAGCCAAGACCAAAATGTCCGATGATTCCGGAATCTTTCGCAGAGTCTTTATATTTATCTAAAAATTCCTCAGCACCAGAGAAAGCTACCTGATTGATGTATTTTTCAACTTCATCAGCAGTCATTCCTAAACCTTGATCAATAATGTGGATTTTTTTACCTTCTTTGTCCACTTTAACTTCAATAATTGGATTTCCGTACTCTACTTTTGCTTCCCCAATGCTAATCAGGTGTTTTAATTTTAAAGTAGCATCTGTACCATTCGATACCAGCTCACGTAAAAAGATTTCGTGATCGCTATATAAGAACTTTTTGATTAAGGGAAAGATGTTTTCTACAGAAACATTAATTTTACCTGTTGTCATATTTTTTAATTTTTTAGTTTAATTAGATGATTTTCACTTATTCAAATTAAATACCAATTTTTGTATAGTGACAAAATGTCGCATGTGTTAATTTTGAAAGAAAATAATCGGATTTTGGAACTGAATATATTTTCATGAATTGTATCTTTGTGATACAATAATTGTTAAATGTGTAAGTAATAACTTAAATAATTCTACAAAATGAAGAAATTTATTTTCATTTGCATGATGTCCACGATCTTATTTGCGTGTAAATCAGCTTCATCAACTAATGCTTCTACAGAAGCAACAGAACTTTCAAAGAAACTTGACAGACCAACTCAAGTTGCTATCAAAGGAAATTGGGTACTTACAAATGTTTCTTATGCCGGATCTGATTACATTAAAGTAAATTCTTTTGATCTTGCAGATTCTAAATGTTTTATTGGTAGTACCTGGAATTTTATTTCGAACAATAATAAAGGTACAATGACATTGAATTCTCCGAGTTGTACAGCATTTACTTCTCCAATTGTCTGGAGTATTAATAATCAGGGATTTTTTGTGTTGAAAATTGTTGATCCGGGAACAAAATCAAAAAATGTAAGAACAGGATATTTGCTAAAAGTGGCAGGATTAACTGATAATTCATTTCAGTTGATCGATACAATTAATGTTGGTGGACAATCTAAAGATGTCACTTACCAATTTCAAAGAGCTAATTAATTTTAAAGAAGAATAAAAAAGATGAAAAAGATAACAGTTTTAGGATTGAGCAGCTTACTTATATTAGTTAGTTTATTTGCAAGCTGCGATTCAGTTAAAAATGCTAATAATACTCAAAAGGGAGCCGGAATTGGTGCCGTTGCAGGAGGTGTAATTGGAGCTGTATTAGGAAATAATTTAGGTAAAGGAGGAAACGCTGCTCTGGGAGCTGCAATTGGAGCTGCTGTTGGTGGAGGTACGGGAGCACTTATTGGAAATAAAATGGACAAGCAGGCTCGTGAAATTGATCAGGCTTTGCCAGGTGCTGATGTAGAACGTGTAGGTGAAGGTATTCACTTAACTCTTAACGAAAATGCTGTTCGCTTTGATACCAATAAATCAACTTTGACTTCACAGGCAAAAGCAAACTTAGATAAATTAGTTCCGGTATTTAATGAGTACGGAGATACTGATATTCAAATTTTTGGATATACGGACAATACTGGTAAACCAGAATATAATTTAACTCTTTCAGGACAAAGAGCTGCATCTGTAAAAGCTTATTTAGTTTCAAAAGGATTACAATCAAGCCGTTTTAAAACATCAGGTTTAGGAATTGCTGATCCAATTGCATCTAATGAAACTGTTGAAGGAAGATCTCAAAACCGTCGTGTTGAGTTTGCAATTACTGCAAATGATAAAATGGTCAATGAAGCTAAAGCGCAGGCTGGAAAATAATTAAATTACAATAAAATTTATTAAAAGCTGTTTCTTAATTGAAGCAGCTTTTTTTTGCCTTTCGAAATTAAACATTGTAAATTTGAACTCTCAATTAGAACACATGCTTGACATTCAAAATATTTCATTTTCGTATACCGATAAACCCGTTATAAAAAACGTTTCTTTTAGCATAAATAAAGGTCAAAACATTGCTATTATTGGTGAAAGTGGCTGTGGAAAAAGTACGCTTTTAAAACTTATATATGGACTGTATGATCTGGATGAAGGAAAAATTTTTTACGAGGAGAAACCAGTTTTAGGTCCAAAATATAACTTAATACCTGGAATGCCTTACATGAAATATCTGGCACAGGATTTCGATTTATCACCTTATGAAACGGTAGCTGAAAACGTAGGGAAGTTTCTTTCTAATGGTTTTGCCAATATGAAAAAGCTGCGTGTTCAGGAGCTTTTGGAAATGGTTGAGATGGAGCAGTTTTCAAATGTTAAAGCAAAATTTTTAAGTGGCGGACAGCAGCAAAGAGTAGCATTAGTTCGTGTTTTGGCATTAGAACCTGAAGTAATTTTGCTTGATGAACCTTTTAGCCAGATTGATGCTTTTAGAAAAAATGCTTTACGCCGAAATTTGTTCCGGTATTTAAAGCAGAAAAAAATTACCTGTATTATTGCTACACATGACAGTACAGATGCTTTATCATTTGCCAATGAAGCTATTGTTATGCGTAATGGAGAAATTATCACCAAAGGAAATCCTGCAGAAATTTATACAAATCCATCTTCGAAATACGTAGCTTCTCTTTTTGGAGAAGTTAACGAGATTCCTACTCACTTATTACGACTTTCCGAAGATGAAACTGAAAAATTGTTAGTTTATCCGCATCAGTTAATTATGGTTGAGCATTCTGATTTGGAAGTTAAAGTAAGAAGAACCTATTTTAGAGGAAATCACTATTTGATTGAAACTGTTTACAAAAGACAATTGATATTTTTTGAGAACGAGTTTGATCTACCTCTTGAAATAACTATTTTCTTGGGGCTTAATACTTAACGGAATAATACATCATGAATATCTTCTGTTTTGTCAAAAACACTTTTTGCAAAAGGACAAAGCGGAATAATTTTCAGGCCATTATTTCTGGCGTAGTCTACAGCCGCCATAACTAGTTTTTTGCCAACACCTTTTCCGTTAAATTCTTCATTTACTTCAGTATGGTCAATGATGAATTTTGCATCTCCCGCCCAGGTATAGGTCATTTTTCCAGCTTGTTTGTCGTCTTCTATAGCTTCAAAATAGCCTCTTTTGATATCGTTTATTTGTTTAATTTCCATGATAATTAAATTATAGTTGTTTGTATGTTAATAGTGTTGGTAAGTGTTTTGTGAATTGGACACTTATCAGCAATTATATGCAGTTTTTGTCTTTGGCTTTCATCAATCTCTCCTGTTATTTCAATTTTCCGGGTGAATAAAGAAATATTTTGTTCGCTGTCTTTTTCTAAATCTACTTTGATATCTATTTCCGAAACATTCCATTGTTTTCTGTTGATATACATTCGTAAAGTGATTAAAGTACAGGAAGCTAAAGCAGAAGCCAAAAGTTCAGACGGACTAAAACCTAAATTTTTCCCTCCAGCTTCCTGTGGTTCGTCTGCGATTACAATATTTCCGCTGGCTGATGTTATTTCGGTGCGATACAATCGTGTATCTATTTTTGCTGATAATGTTTCCATAGTTATTTAATTATTGGTTCTGGTAATGGGACAAATTCCGTTTCTCCCGGAACTTTTGGGAAAGTCTGTGCTGTCCAGTCTTGTTTGGCTTTCTCGATAAGGTTTTTATCAGAAGATACGAAATTCCAAAAGATAAAATGTTCTTCAGGAAAAGGTTGTCCACCAAAAATATATACAGTTGAATTGGCTGCAATTTCAAATTCACAAAGCGTACTGTCATTTGTAATCAAAATTTGTTTTGGATCGTAAACGTGTCCACCGCTTGTAATGCTCCCTTCTAAAATATACAAACCACTTTCGCCGAATAAATCTTTTCCGATATTGATTTTTTGAGCTTCTTTGCTTTTAATTTCGATAAAATATAAAGGACTGTAAACAGGAACAGGAGATTTTTTTCCGAAAGCTTCACCGGCAATCAGTTTATATGAAATGCCATTTTCTTCCCAGGCAGGAATATCCTGAGCCTCAACGTGAGTGAAATTAGGATCCATCTGTTCCAGTTCTTTCGGAAGTGCCACCCAAATTTGCAATCCGTGAAGCATTTTGTCTGAATGTCTTAGATGTTCGGGAGTTCTCTCAGAATGAACAATACCTTTTCCTGCTGTCATCCAGTTTACGGCACCTGGTTTTATTTCTAATTCAGTTCCTAAACTATCGCGATGCATAATGCTTCCTTCAAACAAAAAAGTGAGTGTAGAAAGTCCAATATGCGGATGCGGCGGAACATCCATATTTTGGTATTGATTTAAATGAGCAGGTCCCATATGATCGATAAATACAAATGGTCCAACGGCTCTTTTTTCACGGAAAGGTAATAATCTGCCTACCATAAAATTGCCAATGTTGGCAGCACGTTCCTCGATAATTAAACTGATATTTGACATAGTTGATTTTATTTGAAAGCAAAATTACAGCAGTGGTACGAGTGTGTAACTTAATTTAGATTAAGAAAAGTTATTATAGATTTCTATTTATAAAAATAAGAAATAAAAGACATTGAACTATACAAATTGTAACAAATCAATTTATACTAAGTTGTGAAATGTGTTTTTAATTAATCAGTTCAAATTCTAAAACTTCACTCTCCGTTCCATTAATTATAATCGATAAGTGATGAATTCCAGTATGAAAAACACGGGTCGTAATTAGTTTAAAAGACTGGTTTCTTTCAATTTTTATTAGTTGGTTTGGTTGATAATTTTTTTCACTGATTTTAAACACTTTCTTTGCCAGATGTCCTTTTGCTTTTTTGTAATAAACCGCATATTCTAAACGAACAGTCTTAGCTTCTTCATTTTTGTTGTTTATTTCGAAATGAAATTGCAGATAATCTCCAATTTTTACAACAGGTGTTTTGATTTCTAAAGAAGAAAGTTCAATATTCATACTTTCTAAGCCGTAATGACTTAAAATTTCAGGATGTCCTTGTTTCAATAAAGTTCGGCAACCATGTTTGATGATTCCATCAGTTTCTCTACTATGATTTTTCCATCTTGAAGCGATTTGAAGTACGATTCCCGGATTATCTTTTGCAATATCGTTCAAATTATTGGCAACACTTCTGCGAACATATTCTGAAGGATCATTTTTTAAATTTTCTAAAATAGGAAGAATAGAAGTTGGATCTTTTTTCAGAAAATGAATTGCCATTGCCCATGGTAATCTTGGTCGTGAACCTTCACTTGCTAATCGGCGTACATGGGGATTGTCATGTAGAGACCATTTTATCATTTCGTCAATCATTTTTTCTTTATATTTTAAAATAAAAGGACGAACAGCAAATTCGCAGCTTATAAACTTTGTTATGGAAACGAAAGCTTTTACTGAAGTTTCAAAATCATCTAAACCGTTCATTTCGACATAATCTGCAAAAAAAATAAAAGCAAGATTGCCATCGGTAAAACTGTTTTTCTTTAGGTTTTCGATTATTTTGTCAATTAGAGCAACTGCTTCGGGGAAATTTTCAGGCATAAACTGATGTAGAACAACTGTTGTATGCTTCATTCGGTCTTTCCATTCTTTTTGAGTAAAGTTACCTTCGTAAATGGTATCGATGAATCTCTGTTTGTGAAATGAAGGATGTACTTCGGCGACAGCCTGACTAAATTTTTCGTAAAAAGAAACGGAGTATATGTCTTTAATTAATCCCATGAGTTTTATTTGAATGAAGCTCAAAGATATTTAATGTAGTGGAACAAAAAATAAAAATGTTTAAATCTTAAAGATTAAGTTTTATTTAGAAAAAACTTTATTTACCCAATATATTAATGCTTAATGAAAGAGATAATAAAGATGTTATTTAACTTTTCGAGGTAAAGGAACTTTTAAATCCCCAAAATAAGTCCTATTTTAGCATCTTATAAAATTTAAGAAAATGATTAGCGAAGCACAATTTCAAACTGAATTACAACTATTGATAAGTAATGCAATTCGGGAAGATGTAGGTCCGGGAGATTTTAGTTCATTGGCATGTATTCCTGATACTGCAAACGGACAAGCTAAATTATTGGTAAAGGATCAGGGTATAATTGCCGGAGTCGAACTAGCTAAAATGATATTTCAATATGTTGATCCAAAATTGAAAGTTAAAACTTTTATTGAAGACGGTTCTCACGTTGAATATGGTGAAGTTGTTTTTGAAGTTTCAGGAAGTTCACAAGCAATTTTGAAGGCTGAAAGAGTGATTTTGAACACCATGCAGCGCATGTCTGCTATTGCTACCAAAACAAATCATTTGATGCAGCTTTTGGAAGGAACTGATGCTAAAATATTAGATACACGCAAAACAACTCCCAATTTCAGAGTGGCCGAAAAATGGGCAGTAAAAATCGGCGGCGGAGAAAATCATCGTTTTGCTTTGTATGATATGATAATGTTAAAAGATAATCATATTGATTTTGCAGGAGGAATTACATTAGCAATAAATAAAACAAAAGAATATTTGAAAGCTAATAATCTGGATTTAAAGATTATTGTTGAGGCCAGAAATCTGGATGAAATCCGTGAAATCTTATTGAGCGACGGAGTTCACAGAATTTTAATTGATAACTTTAATTATGAAGATACGAAAACGGCCGTAGCATTGATTGGTAATAAATGCCAGACAGAATCTTCAGGCAACATCAGCGAAAAAACGATTCGGGAATATGGACTTTGCGGTGTAAATTATATTTCATCAGGTGCTTTGACACACTCAGTTTATAATATGGACCTTAGTTTAAAAGCTTTCTAGAAACAAATTATCGTAGTACACATTAGAGTTTGTAATCTAAGATTTATACTCAGCTAACTAAAACTATAATACATGTCGCAGGAAATAGGAGATCGACTTGAGAAAATGCCAGTAGTACGTTTTTTAGTTCGATTTTTAAAGAATATAAAATTACCATGGTTAGAAGGTTTTTCGTTATATGATTTACTCGAAATGTATATTTTGGGTATTCTTGAGGGGGCTTTTTCGTACCATGCCAGTGCCGTATCGTTTAGTTTCTTTATGGCTTTATTTCCTTTTGCACTATTCATCCTCAATTTAATTCCCTATATTCCAATTGAAGGATTTCAGAATGATTTTCTGCAATTTGTGCAACAGGGAGTCCCGCCAAATACTTACGATGCTATTAGTAAAATAATAAGTGATATTTTAAATAATAGTCACTCAGGCTTATTGTCATCGGGATTTTTGCTTTCAATTTTTTTGATGGCAAATGGTATTAACGGTATTCTTAGCGGTTTCGAATCGTCTAAGCATGTTTTTGATAAGCGCGGCTTTTTTAGTCAATATTTAGTAGCAATTGCGATTTCACTTGTAATGACGATTATATTATTTGTAACTGTTGCTACAATTGTTGTTTTTGAGGTGTTCATTCAAAAAACGATGATTCAGGATGTGCTGAGCGACCGAATTCCTTTGATTATTTTAGGAAGATATTTATTTGTCATGCTGATGATTTTGATAACAACTTCAATATTATTGCGTTACGGAACCAGACAATATAATAAGGTGCCTTTTATTAGTATCGGTTCGGTTTTTACAACAGTATTAATTGTTATATCTTCGTTCTTTTTTGGGATTTGGGTTATAAAATTTTCAAAATACAACGAACTTTATGGTTCTATTGGCACATTATTAATTCTAATGTTTTATATTTGGATAAACTGTATGATACTGTTGCTGGGGTTTGAACTCAATGCTTCGATTAGGAAATTAAGACAAAAAAATAAATAGGATTATGAAAAATTTGATATTAGCCATTGGTGTTTTTTTTCTAACGTTAAATACTGTTCAGGCGCAAAGTGTGGTTGGGAAATGGAAAACAATTGATGATGAAACTGGTGAAGCAAAATCAATAGTAGAGATTTATGAAAAATCCGGAAAAATCTACGGAAAAGTTGTAGATATACTACGTGCTGATCATAAAAAAGATGTATGCACAAAGTGTGATGGAGCCGAAAAAAAATAAGCCTATTTTAGGTATGATAATTATTAACGGACTTAAAAAAGACGGGGCTGAGTATAATGGAGGAACAATTTTAGATCCAACAAATGGAAAAAAATACAAGTGCTATATTACTCTCGATTCTGCTGATAAATTAAAACTACGTGGTTATATTGGGATTTCTATTGTAGGAAGAACACAATACTGGGCACGAGTTAAAAATTAATTTAATAAAATGCGAAATTTAGCATCCATAATTTTATTCTTAGCAGCACTATTTGATAGCTCGGGGCAATCTAAGAATTCACCATTACAAATAAGTCATCTTACAGGTGACTTTTATGTTTATAAGACATTCCATGATTACAAAGGAACACCGGTTTCTGCAAATGCTATGTATCTTGTGACAGATAAAGGTGTTGTTTTGTTTGATGCGCCCTGGGATGAAAAGCAGTATAAGCCTTTATTGGATAGTATAAAAGCAAGGCATAATAAAGATGTAGTAATGTATTTCGCAACACATTCTCATGAAGATCGGGCAGGAGGTTTGAATTTTTACAGAGAAAAAGGAATTAAAACTTATACCATAAAAGCGACAGATCAAATTCTTAAGCATGATAACAAAAAAAGAGCCGAATTTATAATTCCGAATGATACTACTTTTACAGTCGGGCAACATACTTTTGAAATTTATTACCCTGGAAAAGGACACGCTCCGGATAACATTATAGTTTGGTTTGATAAAGAGAAAGTACTTTATGGAGGCTGTTTTGTTAAAAGTACAAAAGCAAAAGATTTAGGCTACCTGGGTGATGCAGATGTGAAAGAATGGGAAAAATCAATCCAAAAGGTACAAGCGAAATTTAAGAATCCAGTTTATATTATCTCAGGTCATGATGATTGGACGAATATAGAATCTCTGAAACATACTTTGAATATCGTCCGGAAATATAATGCGGTACAAACTTGGGGTAAAAAATAATTCATCAATTTAAAATAATTACATGTTTTTTGTCGAAGTTGTTTTACCGCTTTCTTTAGCTAAAACCTTTACGTATCGTATTTCTGAAGCTGAATTCCATTTTATTAAAAAAGGAATGAGGGTAGCAGTACCTTTTGGTAAAAGCAAAATTTACACAGCATTGGTTATTGATCTGCACCAAAATGAACCTGGCTTGTATGAAGCCAAAGAAATCCATCAGATATTAGACGAAAAGCCAATTGCAACCGAAATACAGATTAAACACTGGCTTTGGATAGCAAACTATTATATGTGTGGAATTGGAGATGTGTATCGAGGGGCGTTTCCTGTCGGGTTATTGCTGGAAAGTGAAACGATTATTTCACATAAACCAAATGTTACAGTAAAGGATAGTGAACTTTCCGATGATGAATTTTTGATTTATAAAGCTTTACACCATCAAAGTTCACTTAAGGTTCAGGATATCATTTCAATTCTGAATAAGAAAAATATACTTCCGGTTCTTCAAAAAATGATTTCAAAAGATATTATTGTTTTAGAAGAAGAAATAAAAAAAAGTTATAAGCCAAAATTGGTTCGCTATGTAAAACTGCATTCGAAATATGAATCGGACAGTGGTTTAAATGAATTGTTAGAAATACTGAAAAATGCCAATAAACAAAAAGAAATTGTTTTAGCATATTTTCAAATTAGTGCTTCAGAAAAAAAGCCTATTACAGTAAAGAAATTGACAGAGGTCTCAAATTCGACATCTACAGTTGTAAAAGCATTAATTGAAAAAGAAATTTTTGAAGAATATTATTTACAGCATGACAGAGTTTCTTTTGAAGGAAGTGTCTCAGAGAAACAATTATTGTTAAGCAAAGCTCAGGATACAGCTTTAACTGAAATTAAAAATAGCTTATCAGAAAAAGAGGTTTGTCTGCTTCATGGTGTTACTTCAAGCGGCAAAACAGAAATATATATTAAGTTAATTGAGGAATATTTAGAAACAGGAAAACAAGTTTTATATCTTTTACCTGAAATTGCACTTACGACACAATTAGTTTCTCGTTTGCGACTTCATTTTGGGGATAAAGTAGCTGTTTTTCATTCTAAATACAGTAATAATGAAAGAGTAGAAGTATGGAGACAGACACTCGAAAACTCAGAAAAGGCTCAAATTGTAATAGGGGCGAGGTCAGCTTTGTTTTTGCCTTTTAATAATCTTGGTTTGTTGATTGTTGATGAAGAGCATGAACAGACTTTTAAGCAGACTGATCCGGCTCCTAGATATCATGCGCGTGATTCGGCAATTGTTTTAGCTAATTTTCATGGTGCAAAAGTACTTTTAGGATCTGCAACTCCAAGTATTGAGACTTATTTTAATACTCAAATTGAAAAATTTGGTTTGGTTACGATTACGGAACGTTATAATAATGTCCGAATGCCGGAAGTTGTTTTGGTAGATTTAAAAGACAAGCATTTTAGGAAAAGAATGACAGGGCACTTTAGCGACCTTCTGATTGAAGAAATTGCTGAAGCATTGTCTTTAGGAGAACAAGTGATTTTGTTTCAAAACAGGAGAGGCTATTCTCCTGTAATAGAATGCTTAACCTGTGGTCATGTGCCGCATTGCCAGCAATGCAATGTAAGTTTGACTTATCATAAAAATAAAAATCAACTGCGCTGTCATTACTGTGGTTATTCAATTGCAAAACCAACGCATTGTCATAGTTGTTCCAGTATTGACTTGACTACAAAAGGTTTTGGAACAGAGCAAATAGAACAAGAATTGCTCTCTCTTTTTCCGAAAGCCAAAACAGGAAGGATGGATCAGGATACAACTCGCGGAAAATTTGGTTTTGAAAAAATCATAGATACTTTTAAAAATAGAGAAATAGATATTCTAGTTGGTACCCAAATGCTCGCCAAAGGACTGGATTTTGATAATGTAAGTCTGGTCGGAATTATGAATGCCGATAATATGCTGCATCATCCTGATTTCAGGGCTTTTGAACGTAGTTTTCAGATGATGACACAAGTTGCAGGAAGAGCCGGAAGATCTGAAAAACAAGGAAAAGTGGTGATTCAGACTTATAATCCAAATCATAATACAATTCAGCAGGTTACCATGCATAATTATGCAGGTATGTATAAGGAACAATTGTATGACAGGAAAATCTATAAATACCCTCCTTATTTTAGAATTATAAAACTGACTTTAAAGCACCGTGATTTTGATAAATTAAAAGAAGGTACGATGTGGATGTATCAGGTTTTAAGCCAAAATTTGAATATGCCTGTATTGGGGCCTGAAGAACCGGCAATTAACAGGATAAGAAACGAATATATCAGAACAATTTTGATTAAAATTCCTCACAATGTTCCTTTAGGAGCAACAAAAAAAACTATTCAGAAAATCTTGAATAGTTTTGAGGCAGTTCCGCAATACAGAGCTATAAAGGTAGTTGTAAATGTAGATTATTACTAATTATTTACGGCGTTGACAACGCTCTTACTAAATCTTCTTTTTTGTTTCGGCTAAGTGGAATCTTAGTGATGCCAATTTCTGCAAATTTGCTGTTGAAGCGTTCCACTTTATCAATGTTAATAATACTATGATTTATGAACACGGATAAATTTTTCTTTTGATAAATCATTCTCAAAAGATTTCATTGTTGACAATACCAAATTGCTGTCATCTTCAGTAACAACCCTTACGTAATCTCCAAATGCTTCAATCCATTTGATTTTTGATGTGAAAATTTTAAGTTTCTTAAGGTTGCTTTTGATAAAAATGTGTTCGCCTTCTTCTTCCTTTACTTCTTTTTTAAGTATATGCATGTCGATTGCCCTCTTCACAGAAGCATTAAAACGCTCAACGGCTATAGGTTTTTGAAGATAATCTGTTGCATCATAGTCAAAAGCCTTCAATGCATATTCAGCTTTAGAAGTAATAAATATAATCTGAGGTTTTGATTTTAAACCATCAAGAAAGTCAAAGCCGTTAATAACAGGCATTTCAATATCCAGAAATATTAAATCGATATTGTTTAAAGACATACAACTTTTTGCCTCGATTGCATTAGAAAAATCACCAATAAGGTGTAAGCCAGGATGATTGTTGACTAATTTTGCAATAATTGCCCTCTGTATAGAACTATCATCTACAACAACACAGTTTAGTTTCATAAGAGTTAGATTTAATAAATTCAAGTTTACAATAGTAAATGTATTATTTTTTTGGAAAAAAACTAAGATGGATGCCTGTTTTTTGCATTTCAACGAATAAAAGAAAAAAATGTTGGTTATTAAAATATAATGGTTACTTTTGCACCCAATTTTAACAAATAAATATTGTATTTATGAATCATTATGAAACTGTTTTCATTTTAAATCCCGTTTTATCTGAAGTTCAGGTAAAGGAAACAGTAACGAAATTTGAAGAATTTCTTACTAGTAGAGGAGCTGAAATGGTATCGAAAGAGGATTGGGGCCTTAAAAAAATGGCTTACGAAATCCAAAACAAAAAAAGTGGTTTTTATCACTTATTCGAATTCAAAGTAGCTGGAGAAGTTCTGATTGCTTTTGAAACTGAATTCAGACGTGACGAAAGAGTTATGCGTTTTCTGACTGTAAGTCTTGATAAACATGCTATTTCATGGGCTGAAAGAAGAAGAGCTAAACTTAAATCTACAAAAGCTTAATTATTATGGCAACATTACAACAATCTGCTTCAGGGAAAAAAGACGGAGATATCAGATATCTAACGCCTTTAAACATAGAAACTAACAAAACTAAAAAGTATTGTCGTTTCAAAAAATCAGGAATCAAATATATCGATTATAAAGATGCTGATTTCTTATTGAAATTCGTTAATGAGCAAGGAAAAATTCTTCCTCGTCGTTTAACAGGAACTTCATTAAAATACCAAAGAAAAGTTTCTGTAGCTGTAAAAAGAGCTCGTCACTTAGCTTTAATGCCATACGTGGCCGATTTATTAAAATAGTATAAAAAACTCTAGTCGCTGGTTTCTGTAAAGCAGAACCTAACTTCTAAAATTATAAGGACAACAACATGGAAATTATTTTAAAACAAGACGTGCAAAATTTAGGGTTTAAAGATGATGTAGTATCTGTAAAACCTGGTTATGGTCGTAACTTTTTGATTCCTCAGGGTTTTGCTACTTTAGCGACTCCTTCAGCTAAAAAAGTTTTAGCTGAAAACCTAAAACAAAGAGCACACAAGGAAGCTAAAGTTGTTGCTGATGCAAAAGCGTTAGCTGAAACTTTAAAATCTCTTGAAATTAAACTTACTGCTAAAGCTGGTGGAGAGAAACTTTTTGGTTCTATCACAAACATCGATATTGCAGAAGCTTTAGAGAAATCAGGTAATGCTATTGATAGAAAATTCATCACTAGTGGTATCGTAAAACGTACTGGGAAATACTCGGCAAGCATCCGTTTACACAGAGATGTTATTGTTGATTTACCATACGAAATTGTTGCTGAAAAGTAATAGTTTATATATAAAATTAAAATCCCGTTTTCATTCTAAAAAAATGAATTCGGGATTTTTTTTATATTTATATTTTAGAAATGTTTAATATGACTAAAGCAAATAAAATTGAGGTATTGAATATAATTTTGATTCTAATATCTTTGCTTCTGTCTCTAATGCTGCCATTTGAACTTTTTCTTTTTTCTTACGCGGTTTTAGGGCCATTACATTACCTGACTGAAATTAATTGGCTACATCAAAAGAATTATTTTATTCAGGATAGAAAATATATCTCGATTTTAATGGTGATTACTGCAATGATCACTTTTCTTATGCTTTTTAAATATTTAAAAATAGAAGCTTTTTTTCTAGTTATTTAAATAGCTGTTTCGTGTTGTTATTTGGTGTTTTGATTGTTTCTAGTTTAATATTTTCCATTGGATTGGTATTTTTTAAAGGATCTAAAAAGATTTTTCTTGTCTTTATTTTCGCTTTTACATTTGGGTTATTGTTTCTTGAAATTTCACCCTTTTATTTTTTTATTGTAAGTATCTTTTTACCAACGATTATTCATGTTTATTTTTTTACGCTGTTATTTATTATTCTTGGAACTTTAAAAAATCGTTCTGTTTATGGTGTAACTACAATTGTTTTTTTTATTTTGATTCCTCTGTTTATTTCGTATAATCCCTTTTTATCTGTATTTGATACATCTGAATTAGTGAAAGATATGTTTTTAGAGACTGGTTTTAAAAGTATTATTGTTTCTTTAAATCAAATTTTAAATAATATTTCAATTTCATACTTTGACTTTAATTCTGTTGTAATTATAAAAATCCAAACATTTATTGCTTTTTCATATACCTATCATTATTTGAATTGGTTTTCTAAAACATCAATAATTGGATGGTGTAGTGGCATTTCTAAGCCTTATTTAGTGTCAATTTTGATTTTATGGCTAACATCAGTGATTTTGTATGTTTATAGTTATAAGATTGGTGTTGTAGTTTTGTATTTCTTAAGTATGCTTCATGTTATTGTTGAATTTCCATTAAATGTTATTTCAATAAGAGAAGTCTTTTTCTTAAGAAAGTCATCTCATTAACTTTTAAAAGTATAAATTTGCAAGCTTAAAAAAAAGTCAGCGTTTTATATTTAGAAAATGAAATATATTAGATTAACAAAAGAACAATTTGAGGAATTACATGCAGAATTTACCAGCTTTTTAGCTGCACAGGCTATTGATAAAGCGGAGTGGGATTCTTTAAAATTAAATAAGCCGGAAGTTGCCGAACAGGAATTGGATGTTTTTTCGGATTTAATTTGGGAAGGCGTTTTGTCAAGAGCAGAATTTTTAGAACATTTTTCTAAAAATCATATATTTTTATTTCAGTGTTTCGAAACTTATGTGCAATCTATTGTATTGAAATCTTTGGTTGTTGAAATTGATTTCCTGACTAAAGATGGTTTGCAATGGTTAAGTGATAATATGTTTACAGATGCGATAGAAATGAAAACGGGAAAGAAAAATTTTACTGAAGATCGAAACTCTTCGATTTTTGAGTTGATAAAACAAGGCGCTTTTTTAAGTGATGGACAGTTATTTAAACAAATTAATTCAATTTTAGAATTATAGTGCTTTTTGTCTTGATATTTAGATAGTTAGTTATTTTTTGTTTTTTTTTGAGCTTTTCTAATATTTTTAACTTTTGTTCAATCTTTTTTTTATTTTACTACCCGTATTTTTACCTGCTTCTTGTAACTTTCTGCAATTTTAGGGTTAATTTTTTATTAAGCGAATAAATTTACTTAAAACGAAAAAAAAGCCCTTAAAAGTAGGTTTTTTCTTTTTAATAAATTGATTTAAAGCAGAATAAGTGTTTTTTTAATCTTTTTTTTAAAATTAATTTTGCTTTAAAAAACCTAGTATTTATAACGTTTTGTACTACTTTTTGTGAATTTATTTTTTTTGATTTTAAAAAAAATAAGAATTTTACACTTGTTTGGTAGGGATTTTTTTTTTAATTTTAGATTATGAAGATTAAACAAAAGTTTCGTTTGTTGGAATTCTAGCTATATTTATTTCAAAATAAGAAACTACTTTTTATGAATAATGTAAAGTTTTATAATAACATACTAAATAGTTGCTTATGGACTTAATATTTACCCTTTTTATCAAATTTGTATACGTTAGTAGTATTGTTTTGGTATTTTTAAACTTAATGAAGGTTAGATTCATCCAGAAATCAAAATTTTTCAATGAATTTAAAAACTACTTCAGCATTTTATTTTTGATACCTTATCCCAATTGATTATTTAATTAATTTTTTATACATAAGAATATATCGTATCCAATTTTTGAAAATCTAATATTTCTTAAAATGGTTTTTTATGAAAAGAGTAATCAACTTTTGTAAATGTCAAATTCTACGATACATTAAATATTAAATCAGAGTTTTTCTTAACTCAAATTCCTCTAAACAAATCACTCCATTTTGAAGCTTCATGCTTCTGAAATTTAAGACTTTTTAATTAATTGATTAAAAACGCTCTTTTATTACATTGTTATTTTTTTAAATTTTTTGATTAAGCTCAATTTGTGTGAATTTGGGCTGGATTGTTAACTGATTGATTTTTAATTTTTTAAAACTGCATAAGATGATTTTCTTACTGCAACAGGGTTTATATTGTCCATTTTCTAATCTTCCAAGTTATGAAAAAAAAATTACAAATTATTAATCTCAACTATCAGAAGGGATTATTAGGAGCATTGTTTTTTTTGCTTTTATTTTCAAATTCTTTTGCTCAAAATGTATGCAGACCAATTTCGCAAACTAATAGTACAGGAGGTCTTTTGTGTGCAGGTATGAGTGTAACTGATCCAAATGATGCATTTGATACAAGTATGAGTACTTTTGCTACAATAAGCAATGTGCTTGGTTTAGCTTGTTTTGCACAAGAAACATTAACCTTTAATCAAACTGCGAAGGCTGGAGATCAAATTGTAATTTATTTTGGAACTGGTGGAGGTTTGCTGAATTTAAGCCTTTTATCAAATGTGACCATTCAGGCAAAGCTTTCCGGAGCAGATGTTGCTGCCCCAGTTCCATTAAATAACGGATTATTAAATCTTGAATTATTACCCGGAAATCAAATAGCTGTAATACGATATACATTGCCGGGTGATACAAATCAGGTAAGAATTCAGGTAGGTGGACTTGTTAGTGCATTGGTAAATTTGAGAGTATATGATGTGAGGCTGGATTTTGCAAAGCCAACTGTTACTAATGGTTTGATTCAGACTGTTTGCTCAGGCAGTTCTTTAAATTTATCAGCTACTCCGGCATCCGGTACTACTCTGGCATGGTTTAGTTCGGCAACTTCTACCACTCCATTAGTATCAGGAAATAATTTTACAACACCAAATTTAACTGCTGACACAACCTACTATCTTGGGGTTACGAGAGCTGCAGTGTGTGAAGGAAGCGAAAGAGTTCCTGTACAAATTAATGTTTCAAATCCGATAGCGCCGGTAATAAGCACTTCAGGAACTTCTATATGTTCTTCGGGAGCAACACAGCCGACTTTACTTTCCGTAATAAATCCAATACCTGGAACCACATATAATTGGTATAATGTAGCATCAAGCGGAGTATCTTTAGCTTCGGGAATTACTTATTCCCCAACTGTTCCTTTGGGAACTACAAGTTTTTATGTTGAGGCTGTGATAGGAAGTTGTTCGAGTCCTGCAAGAACTCAGGTTGATGTGATTTCGACAGCCATACCTGCTGTTCCAACAGTTTTAACTCAAAGTGTAACGATTCAGTCTGGTCAAAATGCTACTTTGAATGCTACTACTTCAGAGTCAGGAGTTACATTAAATTGGTATGACGTTGCCAGTGGTGGATCGGCAATTGCAATTAATTCACCAACATTTACGACACCGGTTTTAACATCTTCAAAAACATATTATGTTGAAAGCCAAAGTGCAGCAGGGAGTTGTTTTAGCGCAAGAGTTCCGGTAGTTGTTAATGTTCAGCCAACAGCTTTGGGAGGCTGTTTAGGAGCTGGTAGCCAACAAACAAATCAAAATGGATTATGTTTATTATGTGGTGTAACTAACCCAAATAATTCTGTTGATGGGAATTCTGCAACCGCAACAAGACTTACAGTTCCTGTGGGATTAATAAACGGATGGATTCAGCAGACATTACAATTTAATAATCCGGGAAGAGCCGGAGATATTGTTGATGTTGAATTGGAATTACCAGGCGGACTTGCTGATGTTGCTCTTTTGGGTGCTGTTAGTTTGGCAACTTATAATGGATCAACTTATAATAATGACAGGGTTTTAATTAATAATTCCCTGATAACGTTGCAATTATTGTCAGGAAATCGTTTTAAAGCAAGTTTACAAGCCGGAGCTGCTTTTGATCGAGTTGAAATTCGATTAGGAGGCTTAGCAACAGTATTGACTAGTGTAGATATTTATCAGGCAACTTACAGATATAAATCTCCAACAGGTTTAACTAACAGAACTATTTGTAGTGGACAAACTACAACTATAGCTGCTAATATAGGGGTTGGAGAAACTATTAATTGGTTCGATGTAGCAGTTGGAGGTGCTTCTTTGGCAAGTACTACATCTTTTACAACTCCTGCTTTGACGGTTCCAACTACTTATTATGTAGAAATTACCAGAAATGGGTGTGTTAACAATGAGCGTTTTCCTGTAGTGATATCAATTAATAACCCTATAGCACCTGTTGTTGATGCAGCAGGTACAACAATTTGCAGCGGTCAGACTACTACATTAAATATTCAGGGACCTGTTGTAGGGACTGTTTACAAATGGTATGACGCAGTTTCAGCCGGAAATTTAGTGTTTACGGGGACTTCTTTTACAACGTCAAATTTAACTGTCAATACTAACTATTTCGTAGAAGCAGAAATTGGAAGTTGTTTGAGTGCAGCACGTACCCAAGTTGCGGTGACTGTAAATCCGTTACCCGCAGCACCAATTTCGGCATCATCAAATGTTGTTATTCCGTCTGGGCAGAGTGTCGCATTACAGGTATCGAGTCCGGATTCAAATGTTACATTTGACTGGTATGATGTGCCAGTTAACGGAAGTGCTTTGGCAACAGGAACCAACATCTACACGACACCAGCTTTAACAGTAAGTAAAACCTATTATGTTGCAGCCAGAGGAATTACATCAGGTTGTTTAAGCAGTGCAAGAACGGCTATTAATGTTTTGATAAATAATTCGGCTAGTAGTTGTTTACAGGCTAATTCACAAGTCACAACTTTAGATCCTGGTTTGTTATGTGTTTTATGTAGTTTCACCAATCCTGGAGGATCTGTTGATACCAATGTAAATACATTTGCAAGACTTTCTACAGTGGCAGGTATAGCCGGGGCTTATGTTGAACAAGTTTTGACTTTGCCTACGACCGGTCAGACAGGAGATGTTATAGAGGTTGAACTGGCATTACCAGGAGGATTAGCTGATGTGTCATTATTAGGAGGTGTTAGTTTAGCCACTTATAACGGAGCCACTTATAATAATGACAGGCAGTTTCTTACGAATAGTTTATTAAGCTTACAATTATTATCAGGTGATAGATTTAAAGCAAGTTTTGTTGCTACAGCAGCATTTAATAAAGTTGAAATACGATTAGGAGGAGCGGTAACTTTATTAACAAATTTAGATATTTATGGCGCTTCCTATAGATTTAAAGATGCTGTAGTTACAGGGGCGACATTACCAATTTGTAGTGGACAAACTACCAGTTTAGCTGCCAGTTCCAATATAGCTGGAGAAACATTTAAATGGTATGATTCAGCAAGTGGAGGAGTGGAACTTTCTGTAATAGCTACCTACACCACACCAGCTTTAACAGCAACAACAACTTATTATGTAGAAGCTACCCGTGATGGAACTTGCGTTAACAGCGTTCGTCAGCCTGTTACGGTAACTGTATCACCATTTGCAACTGCAGCAGATGTGACAATTAATACTCCAGTAGAGGCTTCCTGTACAGGAAGTGTTGTATTATCTCCAACATCAGCTTTAGTTGGAGCGCAATTTAGATATTATACAGATCAAAATAAATCACAGGAAATCATAACCGGATCAACAGTTGTTGCGCAACCGGGAGTAACTTTTTCGAAAAATCCAACAACAGGAGCATTAACCATTAATGGTTTAAGTTCTGCTGTGCCATCATATAATTATTATGTGTCTGTTGTTAATGCAGTTACTTGCGAAAATGTTATTAATACATTGAAACAAGTAACAGTTAATTCTCCATCTGTTACGCCTTTAACCGTAACTGGTACAACTTTAGAAGGCTGTGGAACTGTGAATTTGGCTGATGCCATAACAGGTTTTGATACAACCGGAAGTACAACTTATACTTTCTATGACCCTTCAGACAATATTTTACCTGCAGCAGCTGCAGCTAATATAAATACAAGCGGTGTTTACTCAATTCAGGCTCAAGGTAACGGTGTTACATGTCCATCCGGTAAGTTATCGGTAACTGTTTCTGTTAACCCGTTACCAAGTTTGGTTGTTGCAACACCTTTCTTGTCAGTAAATACAGGGACAAATGTTCTATTAAATGCGACATCAAACGGAACATTAGCATGGTTTAATCCTCAGGGAAATCCTTTAACGGGACCAGTATTTACAACAGGAGTTTTAAATACTCCGGGAGTATATACTTATACAGTAGTTGCTACCAGTGCACTTAATTGTTCTGCTTCAGCAACAATTACTATTAATGTTATAGATCCAAATAGTTGTCAGTTATTGACAGAAAGAGTTTATGCTACCGGACAAAGTTCAGGTTCAATTGTAACTGGTGGAGTAGCTAATCCAACAAATGCTATTGATGGAAATACGCAAACTTATTCAACAATAACAACAGGCGTTGGACTTTTAGGAATTGGTACTACGTGGCAAAATTTGACATGGCCGACAAATATAGTAAAAGGAACTCCGGTTACTGTTAAGTTGGGAGCTGAATATAGTTTATTAGCTGTTGCTCAAGGTTTATCAGTGGTAGGGACTAAAAGTGGAGTGCCTATTGGAACAATGCTCCCTGTATCAGGATCACTATTAAATTTATTACCGGGAGACAAATCATATGAGTTTACTTTTGTTCCGGCAAATTCATCCGGGCCACAAGATTATGACGGAATTAGAATACTATCAGGGGCACTTTTGAGTGTTATTCAAAACACAAAAGTGTTCGATGCTTATTGTACGAAAAAAGTTTCAACAATAACCTGTACTCCGGGTGATGTTCAGGATGTATTGTATGGAGCAACAGATTTAGGAATAGGCGCGTTGACTTCTACCGTTGGAGTTAGTGATGCATGGAATGTAGCTGATAATGATATTTCTACTTTTGCAACAATGTATAGTGGGGCTGGAGTTTTGGCTGCAGCCGATTTAACAGTTGCATTTAAAACACCATCGATTGTTAGTGATACATTAAGAATTGTGGTTTCTAAACCAGGAGCTCTTTTAGATGTTAATTTACTTACAGGGTTTAGTATTCAGCGTTATTTAGGAAATGTGGCCGTTGGAGCTCCAATTCAAAACAATAGTACTTTATTAAGTATTAGAGTATTGCCAGGGAATACAATGTCAATGGTACTTGTGTCTTCACTACCAGAAGCATATGACCGTATAAGAATCCGCTTTGGCGGTGTTGCAGGAGTTTTAGATTTTCTTAGAGTTCATACGGTTGAACGAGTGGCAAATACGAAAGTAATTGGAAGCGATCCTGATAACAAAATAACGGTTTGTCCGGGAACAGATGTTACACTTCAGATTCCAACAGAAGCTTGTTCAAATTATATATGGTACGATTCACCAACAGGTGGTTCTGTTGTTGCTAATGGAATTACTTTCACAGTTCCTGCTACATTAGCAGCCGGAATTTATAAATATTATGTACAGCCGGTAAGATATGGTTGTGAAGCTTTATCAAGAGGAGAAGTTACTATTGAAGTCAGAGCTTCAAGTCCTGAAAATGCTTTAACAAACATTACTCTTAATGGAGGAGTAGATATTTCAATTTGTTCTCCAACAGGAACAGTGACTTTAAATACAAGTCTAAGCGGAACTCCGTTATTAACAAATCCAATTTATTATTGGTATAATTTTGACGGAACCACAAGTCAGTTGATTCCGGGCGAAATAACTTCTCAGTTAATTAGAAATGGATTGACTCCAGGGACTTATACTTATTTTGTTGGAGTTAGTTCAGATGAGTTTTGTGAAACAGCAGCAGCAGACAGAAAACAAGTTACCTTTACAATATTACCACCATCATTTCAGAATGATATTTTAGTTGATGATGCAGCAGTTTGCCATAATGTTCCGGCAACTTTAACACCTACGAGTACATTGTCAAATCCGGTATTTTATTGGTATTTTGATGCGAATAAAACACAGCCTATAACAAATGGAACTGTAAGTAGCGTAACTTATGCCATAAGTTCTACAGGAGTTTTAACAGTGACAGGTTTAACACGTGCTGTAAGTCCGATTACGTATTATGTTGGAGTTTCAAGTGATACATCTTGTGAAAATATTGCAGGTACACTTCAAACTGCCACAGTAATTATAAATGATCCTGATGCACCAACCACAACAGACACTACACAGGAATTCTGTTTGGTTAATGCACCAACGGTTGCCAATATTCAGGTAAATGAAGCTAATGTTATCTGGTACAATTCATTGACCAGTACCACAGCCATTGCACCAACAACCGCTTTAGCAAATGGAATTTACTACGGAGCTATTTTAGATCCTGTAACGAATTGTGAAAGTTCAGTTCGTCTGGCAGTAACCATTACTATAAATGACCCGGGTACGCCAACTACAACAGACACTACACAGGAATTCTGTTTAGTAAATGCACCAACGGTTGCCAATATTCAGGTAAACGAATCCAATGTTATCTGGTATAATTCATTGACCAGTATCACAGCCATTGCACCAACAACCGCTTTAGCAAATGGAATTTATTACGGGGCTATTTTAGATCCGGTAACAAATTGTGAAAGTGCAGTTAGATTACAAGTTACAGCCACAATAAATAACCCAGGTACTCCAACTACAACAGACACTACACAGGATTTCTGTTTAGTAAATGCACCAACAGTTGCCAATATTCAGGTAAATCAGGCTAATGTTATCTGGTACAATTCATTGACCAGTACAACAGCCATTGCACCAGCAACAGCGTTGGCAAACGGAATTTATTACGGAGCTATTTTAGATCCTGTAACCAATTGTGAAAGCGCTGTTCGTTTAGCAGTAACCATTACCATAAACGACCCGGGCACTCCAACTACAACAGATGCTACTCAGGAGTTCTGTTTGGTTAGTGCTCCAACAGTTGCCAATATTCAGGTAAATCAGGCTAATGTTGTTTGGTACAATTCATTGACCAGTACAACAGCCATTGCACCAGCAACAGCGTTGGCAAACGGAATTTACTACGGAGCTATTTTAGATCCTGTAACCAATTGTGAAAGTTCAGTTCGTTTAGCAGTAACCATTACCATAAACGACCCAGGCACTCCAACCACAACAGATGCGACACAGTATTTCTGTTTAGTAAATGCACCAACAGTTGCTAATATCCAGGTAAACGAAGCTAATGTTATCTGGTACAATTCATTGACCAGTACAACAGCCATTGCACCAGTAACAGCGTTGGCAAACGGAATTTACTATGGAGCTATTTTGGACCCTGTAACCAATTGTGAAAGTGCCGTAAGATTAGTAGTTACAGTTACGGTTTCTAATCCATTAACACCAACCACAACAGACAATACACAGGATTTCTGTTTAGTAAATGCACCAACAGTTGCTAATATCCAGGTAAACGAAGCTAATGTCGTTTGGTACAATTCATTGACCAGTACAACAGCCATTGCACCAGCAACAGCTTTGGCAAACGGAATTTATTACGGAGCAATTTTAGACCCTGTAACGAATTGTCAAAGTGCCATAAGATTACAAGTGACTGTTACGGTAACTAATCCAGCTACACCAACTACAACAGACAATACACAGGATTTCTGTTTAGTAAATGCACCAACAGTTGCCAATATTCAGGTAAACGAAACTAATGTCGTTTGGTACAATTCATTGACCAGTACAACAGCCATTGCACCAGCAACAGCGTTGGCCAACGGAATTTACTACGGAGCTATTTTAGATCCTGTAACCAATTGTGAAAGTTCAGTTCGTCTGGCAGTAACCATTACCATAAACGACCCAGGCACTCCAACCACAACAGATGCGACCCAGGATTTCTGTTTAGTAAATGCACCAACAGTTGCTAATATCCAGGTAAACGAAGCTAATGTTATCTGGTACAATTCATTGACCAGTACAACAGCCATTGCACCAGCAACAGCGTTGGCCAACGGAATTTACTACGGAGCTATTTTAGATCCTGTAACCAATTGTGAAAGTTCAGTTCGTCTGGCAGTAACCATTACCATAAACGACGCGGGCACTCCAACTACAACAGATGCTACTCAGGAGTTCTGTTTGGTTAGTGCTCCAACAGTTGCCAATATTCAGGTAAATCAGGCTAATGTTGTCTGGTACAATTCATTGACCAGTACAACAGCTATTGCACCAGCAACAGCGTTGGCAAACGGAATTTACTACGGAGCTATTTTAGATCCTGTAACGAATTGTGAAAGTTCAGTTCGTCTGGCAGTAACCATTACTATAAATGACCCGGGTACGCCAACTACAACAGATGCTACTCAGGAGTTCTGTTTGGTTAGTGCTCCAACAGTTGCCAATATTCAGGTAAATCAGGCTAATGTTATCTGGTACAATTCATTGACCAGTACCACAGCCATTGCACCAACAACAGCTTTGGCAAACGGAATTTACTACGGAGCTATTTTAGATCCTGTAACCAATTGTGAAAGTTCAGTTCGTCTGGCAGTAACCATTACCATAAACGACCCAGGCACTCCAACCACAACAGATGCGACCCAGGATTTCTGTTTAGTAAATGCACCAACAGTTGCTAATATCCAGGTAAATCAGGCTAATGTTATCTGGTACAATTCATTAACAAGTACAACAGCCATTGCACCAGCAACGGCTTTGACAAACGGAATTTACTATGGAGCTATTTTGGACCCTGTAACCAATTGTGAAAGTGCCGTAAGATTAGTAGTTACAGTTACGGTTTCTAATCCATTAACACCAACCACAACAGACAATACACAGGATTTCTGTTTAGTAAATGCTCCAACAGTTGCCAATATTCAGGTAAATCAGGCTAATGTTGTCTGGTACAATTCATTGACCAGTACAACAGCCATTGCACCAGCAACAGCGTTGGCAAACGGAATTTACTACGGAGCTATTTTAGATCCTGTAACCAATTGTGAAAGTTCAGTTCGTCTGGCAGTAACCATTACCATAAACGACCCGGGTACACCAACCACAACAGATGCGACACAGGATTTCTGTTTAGTAAATGCACCAACAGTTGCTAATATCCAGATAAACGAAGCTAATGTTATCTGGTACAATTCATTTACCAGTACAACAGCCATTGCACCAGCAACCGCTTTGGCCAACGGAATTTACTACGGAGCTATTTTAGATCCTGTAACCAATTGTGAAAGCGCTGTTCGTTTAGCAGTAACCATTACCATAAACGACCCGGGCACTCCAACTACAACAGATGCGACACAGGATTTCTGTTTAGTAAATGCACCAACAGTTGCTAATATCCAGGTAAACGAAGCTAATGTTATCTGGTACAATTCATTGACCAGTACAACAGCTATTGCACCAGCAACAGCGTTGGCCAACGGAATTTACTACGGAGCTATTTTGGACCCTGTAACCAATTGTGAAAGTGCCGTAAGATTAGTAGTTACAGTTACGGTTTCTAATCCATTAACACCAACCACAACAGACACTACACAGGATTTCTGTTTAGTAAATGCACCAACAGTTGCTAATATCCAGGTAAACGAAGCTAATGTTGTCTGGTACAATTCATTGACCAGTACAACAGCCATTGCACCAGCAACCGCTTTAGCAAATGGAATTTATTACGGGGCTATTTTAGATCCGGTAACTAATTGTGAAAGTTCGGTAAGATTACAAGTTACTATTACAATAAATGATCCGGGAACACCAACCACAACAGATACTACACAGGATTTCTGTTCAGTAAATGCTCCAACAGTTGCCAATATTCAGGTAAACGAATCCAATGTAGTTTGGTATAATTCATTGACCAGTACAACAGCCATTGCACCAACAACAGCTTTGGCAAACGGAATTTATTACGGAGCAATTTTAGACCCTGTAACGAATTGTCAAAGTGCCATAAGATTACAAGTGACTGTTACGGTAACTAATCCAGCTACACCAACTACAACAGACAATACACAGGATTTCTGTTTAGTAAATGCACCAACAGTTGCCAATATTCAGGTAAATGAGGCTAATGTAGTTTGGTATGGTACGCTAACAAGTACAACAGCACTTGCGCCAACAACAGCTTTAGTAAATGGAATTTACTATGGAGCAATTTTGAATCCGATGACGGGTTGCGAAAGTAGTACAAGATTGCAGGTAAGTGTAACGATTAATAATCCAACTGCAACCCCAACTACGAATTCAGCTACTCAAAACTTCTGTTCATCAAATGCACCAACAGTTGCTAATATTCAGGTAAATGAAGCGAATGTAGTTTGGTACAGTAATCCAGCGGGTGGTACACCATTACCGGCAATAACACCTTTAGCTACAGGCTTATATTATGGTGCTATTTCAAGCCCAATTGGATGTGAAAATGCTGTACGATTAGTAGTTACAGTAAATGTAAATACTCCTGGTGTAGTTACTACAACAAGTACAGCGCAAAGATTTTGCCTGTCAAAAGCACCAACAGTTGCTAATATTCAGGTAAATGAACCAAATGTAATTTGGTACAGCACACAGACTGGAGGAACACCTTTAGCAGCTAATACGCCGCTTACAGCTACAACTTATTATGCTACATTACTTAGCAATATAACAAATGGCTGTGCAAATGCGACACGTTTAGCAATAACAGTTAGTTTTGAAAATGATGCCCTGTATCCAATCATTTCAACAGATGATACACCATGTGTTTTCCAAGGAGTAACGTATTCTGTAGCTAACGGAAAATCAAATTATGTTTGGTCTGTTACTAACGGAACCATAACTTCCGGAGGAGGGGCTGCTGATGGATCTGTAACAGTTTCATGGACAGATATCGGTGCAGGAACAGTTACGGTAACTTACATAAATACATGTGATGAAACGACTACAAAAACATTAAATGTTACAGTAGCGACATGTTCAGATCTTACCATAACGAATACAGTTAGTAATCCTACTCCTAATTTTGGTGAAGAAATAGTCTTTACAATAACAGTAAACAATGTTGGTCAGGGAACTATTCTTAATACACTGGTAAGTGATATATTGCCAAGTGGATATGAATTTGTATCGTCTTCTGCATCAGCTGGAGTATATGATGCTTCTCAGATATGGACAATCCCAACTTTAAATCCGGGAGAAAGCGAAACTCTTGAAATTAGAGTGATAGTATTACCGAATGGGAACTATGTAAACGTTGCAACTATCGAAATCTCGACTCCTTTGGATGTTGATCCAACAAACAATACGGCTTCAGCTTCGGTATCACCAATTTGTTTAACGGTTTATAATGAGTTCACGCCAAATAATGACGGATCAAATGACCTTTTCAGAATTGACTGTATCGAATCATATCCAAATAATGAACTAAAAGTCTTTAACAGATATGGCGCTTTGGTATATAGTAAAAGAGGGTATCAAAATGATTGGGACGGAACAGCTAATGTATCGGGAGTTATAAATAGAGGAGATATGCTGCCAACCGGTACTTATTTTTATGTGATAGACATTGGAGACGGAAAAATTAAAAAAGGATGGTTATCCATAATGAGATAAAGCCTATTTAATCGTCAATTAATTAAACTAAATAAGTATCGTTATGAAACTATATATAAAATCATTAGAAACGTATTTAATCTTAATATGTTCTATAATCACATTTAGTGCAAATGCACAACAAGATCCTCAGTATACACAATATATGTACAATACTATGGCGGTAAATCCGGCTTATGCCGGGTCTACCGGTACTGTAGAAGCTACACTTTTGCATCGTTCACAGTGGGTTGGTATTTCAGGTGCTCCGGAAACACAATCATTTTCTATTCATGCACCGCTTAGAAATGAAAAAGTAGGCCTGGGTTTAAGTGTTGTTAATGATAAAATTGGCCCTTCAAGCGAGTTGTATCTTGATGGGAACTTTTCATATTCCCTTGCATTAGGTTATGAAAAAAGACTGGCCTTTGGTTTGAAAGCCGGTATGAGAATGTTAAATATCGACTGGACTAAAGGAAGGTACTACGATCCTAATGATGTTTTGTTGAATCAAAATATTGACAACCAGATGAAATTAGCGGTTGGGGCAGGGGTATATTATTATACTGACAAATGGTATTTAGGATTTTCAATTCCAAGCTTTATCGAAAACGATTATTATGATGATGTTCAGGAATCTATAAACTATGATCGTTTACATTATTTTTTAATGGGAGGTTATGTATTTGATTTGAATCCGAATTTAAAATTCAAACCGGCGTTTTTAGTAAAAGCAGTGAGCGGAGCTCCACTTACAACTGATGTTTCTGCAAACTTTATGCTTTATGAAAAATTTGTTATAGGTGGGTCTTATCGTACAGATGATTCTGTAAGTATTCTGGCAGGTTTTCAGATATCACAAAGCTTTTATGTCGGATATGCTTTTGATTATACTACAAGTCAATTGAATAAGTATAATGATGGTACGCATGAATTTATTCTGAAATACCAGTTTAATAAAAATCAAAGCAAAATCAAATCTCCAAGATTCTTCTAAAAATAAACCTTATGAAAAAACTATATATCCTAAGTCTGGTTTTGAGCTTTACGGTTTGTTTTGCTCAGACTAATTTAAAAAAGGCAGATGCGTTGTTTAAGAACTACTCGTATGCTGATGCTTCAAAAGCGTACGAAGAAATTTTGCAAAACATAAAAAAGCCTTCGACACAAACATTAAAGAATGCTGCTGACTCGTATTATTTTATTTCCGACTCCAGAAACGCACTAAAATGGTACCGAAAATTGTATGAAGCTCAGGGAAATAACTTAACCGATATCTATTATTTGCGTTACATTCAGTCTATGAAAGCTGTTATGGATTACGATGAAGCAAACAGGGTTACAAAAGAATATCTTGATAAAAAAGGGGATAAAAATGAAATCAACCGATACGTTGCTCAAAAAAAGCAAATGGATAGTCTGGCTAAAGCAAAATCGCTTTACGAAATAAAAGATCTCGATATCAACACCAGTAAGTCTGATTTTGGAGCTACATTTTTTCAGGATAAAATTGTTTTTACTTCGGCGAGGGATACAACAAAGTTTAGCGAAAAACTATATACATGGAACAATCAGCCTTTCCTTAATTTATATGTGGCTGAAAGAAATGCTGCAGATGGAAGTTTAT
This sequence comes from Flavobacterium gyeonganense, assembly GCF_029625295.1. Lineage (NCBI taxonomy): Bacteria > Pseudomonadati > Bacteroidota > Flavobacteriia > Flavobacteriales > Flavobacteriaceae > Flavobacterium > Flavobacterium gyeonganense. Next base: position 3,636,402 of record NZ_CP121112.1, read on the forward strand.
TCAATGAAACGGTGTTTTTGCCAAACGTAATGACCAAATATCACGAAGCGACAGCTACTTTTGATGCCGATGGAAAAACAATTTACTACTCAACCAATATTGTTAAAAACAACAAACTGGTTGTAGATGAAACAAAAACTAATAATTTTCAAATTATTAAAGGTTCGATAGTTGATAATAAATTAGAAAACCCGCAAAAAGTATTTTTTAACAGTGAGGATTATTCTGTAGGGCATCCTTCTCTAAGTGAAGATGGGAAATGGCTTTTCTTTGCATCGGATATGCCTGGAGGATATGGTGAAACTGATTTGTATGTAGTAAAAATTGCTTCTGATGGCACAATGAGTTCTCCTAAAAATTTAGGCCCGAAAATTAATACTATCGGGAATGATCTTTTTCCGTTTTTTAGCAAAAACGTGCTTTATTTTTCTTCTGATGGACATTACGGATGGGGAGATCTGGATATTTATGAAAGTAAATTTTTATCAGACGAAAGCTTTTCTGACCCAAGAAATCTGGGGGCTCCTATAAATAGCAATAAAGATGATTTTGCTTTTGTAATTGATAAAACGGGTCGGTTTGGTTACATGTCTTCAAACAGGGAAGGCGGAAAAGGGGATGATGATATTTATTCTTTTGTAAAAAAAGAACCAGTTTGCAATCAGACTATTTCAGGAATTGCAGTAGATCGTAAAACAAAGCAGCCTCTTACTGATGTTAGCATTATGGGATATAATTCTTTTAGTGATATTCTTGGAGAAACAAAAACGAATTTTGAAGGAAAATATGCTCTGGTCGTTCCATGCGGTAAAACAGTTAAAATGATTGCAGCAAAGCCCAATTACAGCAGTGATGAAAAAACAGTAGAAACTACTTTAGAAAACGAAGGAGAGATTCCAAATATTAATTTTGAACTTAGCAATTATGATGATTTGGTGGTAAAGAAAAAAGGTGTTGAAAAAGTAGATGTAAAACCAATTTATTTTGATTATGACAAATACGACATAACTCCTTTGGCTATCGAAGAATTATCAAAAGTGGTTTTTATTATGCAAAAATTCCCAAATATTCGTATCAAAATTGAATCGCATACTGATTCCCGGGGAAAAGATTTTTATAACCTTAAACTTTCTGATAACAGGGCAAAATCAACACGCGATTATATTATTTCGCAAAATATTGATGCTTCAAGAATAGAAAGTGCCATTGGTTACGGAGAAAGCCGATTAATCAATAAATGTAAAAACGGCGTAAAATGCACCGAAGAAGAACATTTATTAAACCGGCGCTCGGATTTCATTATTATTCAAAAATAAATTAGTGTTTTTTATTTAGGTTGTTGATTATCACTTTTAAAAGTGCAGAAAGTAAAACCATTTGGAAGCTGGTTTTTTTTAATTCTTTTTTAAGAATAATGGACAAGAAGAAAATCAAGTTGCAAATTTTGCAGCTTGATTTTTGATTTTATAAAAGTTTTAGTTTTTAATATTTTACAATAAAAAATAATCCTAATTTTGAGACTGGGTTTTTATACATTATAATCAGTACTATTTTTAATATTTATGAGTATTCAGGAGACAATTCAGAATTTACGAAACGAACTTAATCAACACAATTACAATTATTATGTACTTGATGATGCTACAATTTCTGATTATGATTTTGATACTAAACTAAAAGAGCTTCAGGATTTAGAAAAAAACATCCTGAATTTTTTGACGAACATTCTCCGACTCAAAGGGTAGGCGGAATGGTGACCAAAAATTTTAAAACCATAGCGCATCAGTTCAGAATGTACTCTTTGGATAACTCTTATTCAAAAGAAGATTTAGTAGAGTGGGAAAACCGAATCCAGAGAGTTCTTGGAAATGTCGATTTACAATATACATGTGAACTAAAATACGACGGAGCTTCAATAAGCATTACATACGAAAACGGAAAACTGGTTCAGGCTTTGACACGTGGAGATGGTTTTCAGGGTGATGAGGTTACAAATAATATTAAAACCATTAAATCAGTTCCATTGCAATTAAAAGGGAATTATCCTGATAAGTTTGATATTCGTGGTGAAATCATCCTGCCTTTAAAAGGTTTCGAAAAAATGAATCAGGATTTAATTGAAATTGGTGAAACCCCATATTCAAACCCAAGAAATACAGCTTCCGGAAGTTTAAAGCTACAGGACAGTGCTGAGGTTGCCAAACGTCCTTTAGAATGTTTATTGTATTCGGTTACAAGCAATAATTTACCTTTTTCTTCTCAAATTGAAGGATTACAATTAGCAAGAGAATGGGGATTTAAAGTGCCAAGTGAGGCAAAATTAGCCAATACGATGCAGGAAGTTTTTGATTTTATTGATTATTGGGATACTCATCGTCACAAACTACCTTACGAAACAGATGGTGTCGTGGTAAAAGTAAACAGTTTCCGTCATCAGGAGGAATTAGGTTATACAGCAAAATCACCTCGTTGGGCAATAGCATATAAATTTAAAGCAGAGCAGGTTTCGACCAAATTAAAATCAATTTCGTATCAGGTGGGCCGTACCGGAGCAATTACTCCAGTGGCAAATTTAGAGCCTGTTCAATTGGCAGGAACAATTGTAAAAAGAGCTTCATTGCATAATGCCGATCAAATCGAAAAATTAGACATTCGAATAAACGACACTGTTTTTGTTGAAAAAGGAGGCGAAATTATTCCGAAGATAATTGCTGTGGATTTAGAACAGCGTCCTCAAGATTCACAAAAAACGCATTATATTACTCATTGTCCCGAATGTGAAACACAATTGGTTCGTACAGAAGGCGAGGCAAACCACTATTGCCCGAATTTTTATGGCTGTCCACCGCAGATTATAGGCAGGATTCAGCACTATATTTCGAGAAAAGCCATGGATATTGAAGGCCTTGGCGGTGAAACAGTGGCCTTACTTTTCAAAAATGGTCTGGTTCATAATTATGCTGATTTGTATGAATTAAAAGTAGAGGATATTCTGCATCTGGAAAGAATGGCACAAAAATCTGCTGAAAATTTGGTAAACGGTGTTGAAAAATCAAAAGAAATTCCGTTTGAAAGTGTTCTTTTTGCATTAGGGATTCGTTTTGTAGGTGAAACTGTTGCCAAGAAGTTAGCCAGACATTACAAAAATATTGATGCACTAAGTAAGGCTTCGTTAATGGAATTGATTTTAGTAGATGAAATTGGAGAACGAATTGCAAAAAGCGTTATTGAATTTTTCGAGAATGAAGAAAATCAAAAAATAATTGAACGATTAAAAAGATATGGTGTTCAGTTTGAAATCGTTGAAAAAGTAAATCCTGATGCAACCAACAAGTTCTTAGGAAAAACCTTTGTAGTGTCGGGAGTTTTTACTGAGTTTTCAAGAGATGAATTAAAGAAAACCATAGAAGATAACGGTGGTAAAGTGGGAAGTTCAATTTCTGCAAAAACAGATTTTGTAGTAGCTGGCGATAATATGGGGCCGGCAAAATTAGAAAAGGCAAATAAATTAAATATCCCTATCCTGTCTGAACAGGAATTTATAACCAAACTGAATGAAAGCGAGTAGACCGTCATTGATTTTATACTCGATTGCATTTTTTTTTACAATCGGGTTTGATATTCTTCAGTATGATTATCTGACGGTTTGTATGAAATCGATTGTAATTCCTTCTGTTTTCTTTTATTTTTATTCGTCAAATAATTTTAAAATTGATACAACTCAAATTTTAATTTTTGCTTTATGCTTTGTTGGAGAAGTATTTCATCTTATGGATGTAGAAATTTCGACTCTTGGGTCTTTAATATGCTTTTTGTTTGTTTACTCTATATTAATCAAAAAGATTATTGTTGAAAAGATAAAACTTAAAAGAACAGACCTATTGCCTATTACCCTGGTAATCTTAATTATTATCTATTTATTGTTTTCTGTTTTAAGTCTACAGTTTGACAAAATCAAAGACTTTCAATTTCTATACTGTATTTACGGTATTGTATTAAGTGTTTTAGGGGTTATTTGTTATACAAAATATATAACCAGAGGAACTTATGTTACTTTACTGCTAACATTAATGATTACCTGTTTTATAATTTCTGATATATTTTTTATTTTCAATGAATACTTCTCTTATTCTTTAGTGTTAATCCTGATTAGGGACATTGCGCAGATTCTTGCGTACTTTTTTATGGCAAAATATTTTATAGTATCAAATAAAAAGAGAGTCAAACAATAATTGATTTCCCTTGATTAGTGTGGGATTTATTTTTGTCAAAGTAAAAATCGATTCTACCTAAATTTATTCCGTAGCATCCTACCTGATTTATCAGAACATCTTCGCCTGATTTATTTTTTACAATAGTAGGTTTGTCCAAAAAGGTATGTGTATGACCGCCAATAATCAAATCAATGTCTTGTGTTAGTTCGGCTAATTTTAAGTCACAAATTTTTGCCTCGTTTTCTTTGTATTTATAGCCTAGGTGAGAAAGACAGATGACAAGGTCACATTTCTCTTCTTTCTTTAACAATTGCGTCATATCCTGCGCAATTTCTACAGGATTATTGTAAACAGTTTCCTTGTACATTTTTTTGTCAACCAATCCTGCAAGTTCTATTCCTAAACCAAAAACACCAACCTTAATTCCATTTTTATTGAAAATTTTATATGGTTTTACAAGTCCGTTCATGATTGTATTTTTAAAATCATAATTCGAGCAGATAAAATCAAAACTGGCATGCGGCATTTGTGCGTACAATCCATCAAGACCATTGTCAAAATCATGGTTTCCAATTGCAGAAGCATCATATTTCATCATGCTCATTAGTTTGAATTCAAGTTCTCCACCATAATAATTGAAATAAGGGGTTCCCTGAAAGATGTCTCCGGCATCTAGTAAAAGCACATTTGGATTTTCTTTTCGAATGGTTTCAATGAGAGCAGCTCTACGCGATACCCCGCCTTTGTTTGGATTACGAGGGTCATCAGCCGGAAAAGGATCTATATGGCTGTGCACATCGTTAGTGTGCAGAACAGTTAGATGCTTTATATCGTTTGTCTCAAAACTGCTCAATGACAGACCCAGGCTTAATAAAGCCGTCCCCGCAGCGGTTTTCTCAATAAATTCTCTTCTTTTCATTTTGTGTTTTTTTACGAAAACGCCTGTTTTTTATTTTGGATTCAAGTGTTTGATTATTCTTCTGTAATTCTAATATCTTTTGGAATCGGAATCGTATCTACTTCTTTAAAATAATCAATTAGCACATTTCTAAGTTTATAATTCAGATCATATTTCTGTAAAGCTTTGAGGAAAAAGTTCATGCTGTCCCCACCATTTGCCAGATAATCGTTTGTTGCCACATAATACGTTTTAGTAATGTCAAGAGGTTTTCCCTGAATTTGAATATTTTTAGCAGTATTATCTTTTGAAATTGTAAAAGTCATACCGGCTAAAGGATGGGCTTTCTTTTGCTTAATTATATCCGAAGCCATTTCCAGAATCTGGTCACCTTTTAAAGCGAGGACAACTAAATTGTTTTCAAATGGCATAATTTCAAAAGCAGTTCTTGTTGTTACATTTCCTTTAGGCAATATAGCCCTTATTCCACCATGATTTAACAAACATAAATCAATGTCTTTTTTTCACGGATCTTAAAAACCTGATTTCCTTTTTGTAAACAAACATCAGCTATTAGGTTTCCAATATTGGTTTGCCACTTTCCAATACTTTTATCAAGTGTTTCCGGACAATAAGCTAATACACTGTCTAAATCTTTATTGATGTGATCACGATAAGGTTTAATAAAGTTTTCTATCTCAGGGATCTGGTTGTTTTTTTCAGTAATAGGAAGTTGTTTTCCTTCTATTTTATCTAGATGGTAATTTTTTCTACTGCATGATAAAGTAAATAAGAATGTTAAGAATATAACAAAAAGTTTTAAAAATCCGTTATACTTTTTTAGTTTTACCATCTTAAATGAGACTTAAATAATTAATTTTGTAATCTGGTAAAATTACTATGTTTTTAAATTACTTAAAGGATTTTTTTATAAAAAAAACATTAAAAAATAATTTACGTAATGTAAAAAAAGAAGTATTTACCAGTAATATACAAACAATTGGCTTGTTGATTGATGAGAGTGATTTCAGGCATTCAAAAGCACTTATTGAGGAGTTAGTTTCTAAAGGAATTGATTCTGAGAGAATTAAAATTGTGGTTTACAGAAATAAATTTAAGGATAAAAAAAATATTCTTTTCCCACTTTTACCAAAAAGCACATAGATTGGAAAGGGGATAGTAAAGTAGATTTTTTAACTGAATTTATTGAAACAGAATTTGATCTTTTGATTAGTTATTATGATGTTCAGAAACCCATTTTGAAATTGATCACGAATCAATCAAAAGCAAAATTTAAAGTAGGATTTGCATCAATAGATAAAGACATGAATCGTTGGATGATAAATACTTCTTTAAGCAGTTATAGACTTTTCGTTTTCGAATTGTTCAGGTATTTAAAAAATATAAAGTAAAAATATAATTTAGATTATGCAATCATTAATAGGAACAGGTGTTGCCCTTGTCACTCCATTTAAAAAAGATTTTTCAATTGATATCGAAGCTTTGCACCGAATCGTTAATTTTTCGATTGATGGAGGAGTAGAATATCTTGTAGTTATGGGTACAACTGCTGAAAACGCGACTTTAACACAAAACGAAAAAGAATTAGTTATTAATACTATTGTTGAAGTTAATAACGGAAGATTGCCTTTAGTTCTTGGAGTTGGGGGTAATAATACTATGCAGGTTGTGGAGGAATTAAAAACAAGGGATTTTTCTGCATTTGAAGCTATTCTTTCTGTATCTCCCTACTATAATAAACCTACGCAGGAAGGAATTTATCAGCATTTTAAAGCCATTGCAGAAGCTTCTCCAGTTCCGGTAGTTCTATATAATGTTCCGGGAAGAACATCAAGTAATATGGCGCCTTCAACAGTTGTTCGTCTTGCAAATGATTTTGACAATGTTGTAGGGATAAAAGAAGCGGCAGGAGACATGGCTCAGGCTTTACAACTGATTAAAAATGTGCCAAAGGATTTTCTGGTAATCTCAGGAGATGATATGATTGCTTTGCCAATTGTATTGGCTGGCGGGGCAGGAGTTATCTCGGTTATTGGACAGGGATTCCCAAAAGAATTCTCAGAAATGATTCGTTTAGGCCTGAATCGAAAAGTAAATGAAGCTTTTAAAACACAATACTTGTTGTCTGATTGTATTGATATGATTTTTGAACAGGGAAATCCTGCCGGAATTAAACATGTCTTCCAGTCTTTAGGGATTGCTGATAATACGGTTCGTTTACCATTAGTTTCAGTTGAAGAATCATTAGCAGACCGATTAGATAAATTTGTAAAAGCAGCATTAAAATAAATACAATAATCCCAGTATTTTATTGTATCAAAAAATATTTTGTAGTAGCTAAATTAATAACTAAATTTGCCACCGAAACTTCGGTGTGATTTTGCTTTGGCATAATTGTCTAAGAAATCATAATAAAAGTAAGAAAATGAAAAAACTAGTATCGCTGTTAATTGTTGTTGTCCTTTTTTGCTCTTGTAGTGATTATCAGAAGGCATTGAAAAATGAAGATGTTGCAGCAAAATTTGAAATCGCAACAAAGATGTATGAAGCAGGGAAGTATAATAAAGCAATTAGACTTTTTGAGCAATTAGCACCGACATACAGAGGAAAACCTCAGGCGGAAAAGCTATTCTATATGTTTTCTCAGTCTTATTATAAAACAAAACAGTATTATTTAGCAGGTTACCAGTTTGAAAGTTTTGTTTCGGGTTATCCGCGAAGTGAAAAAGTTCAGGAGGCTGCTTTTTTAGGGGCTTACAGTTATTCTAAATTAGCTCCTGTTTATAGTCTTGATCAGACAGATACAGTAAAAGCATTAGATAAATTACAGGCTTTTATTGATAATTATCCAAACTCTGAATATATTGCTCAGGCAAATGAGGCTGTTAAGGTATTAAGTGGAAAACTTGAAAAAAAGGCGTATGAAAATGCAAAAGGGTATAATACTATTTCTGACTATAAATCGGCATTAGTGGCGTTTGATAATTTTATCGCAGATTATCCAGGAACTCCATTTAAAGAAGATGCGTTGTTTTATAAATATGATTCAGCATACCAATTAGCAATAAACAGTATTCCTCAAAAAATGGAAGAGCGTTTAAATGTTGCAAAAGTGGCGTATAACAACTTGTTGAAGTTTAAAAGCGATACAAAATATAAAAAACAGGCAGACGAAATGAATGCCAGAGTAGAAACAGATTTACAAAAATTTACTAAATAAATAAAGTCATGGATTTAAAAAAGACGAATGCTCCTGTAAATACAATAACTTACAATAAAACAGTTATTGAAGAGCCAACAGGAAATGTGTATGAGGCAATCACTATTATGGCTAAAAGAGCAAACCAGATTAATTCTGAAATTAAAAAAGAATTGACTGAGAAATTAGAAGAATTTGCTACTTACAATGACAGTCTTGAAGAAGTTTTTGAAAATAAAGAACAAATTGAAGTTTCTAAATTTTACGAAAAATTACCAAAACCACACGCTTTAGCTGTTCAGGAATGGTTAGACGGTAAAACATACCACAGAAGCTCAAACAAATAAATACAGTACAATGTCAGTTTTAAACGGTAAGAAAATTTTACTGGGGGTTTCCGGTGGAATAGCAGCCTATAAAACAGCCTCATTAGTACGACTCTTTATAAAAGCAGGTGCACATGTCCAGGTGATCATGACACCTGCTTCTAAGGATTTTGTAACTCCACTTACATTATCTACCTTATCAAAAAATCCTGTATATTCCAGTTTTTTTAATGAAGAGGAGGATGCAGTCTGGAACAATCATGTTGATTTAGCACTCTGGGCTGATCTTATGATAATTGCTCCTGCTACAGCCAATACGTTGTCAAAAATGGTAACGGGAAATAGTGATAATCTTTTAATCGCGACTTATTTATCTGCTAAATGTCCAGTTTATTTTGCTCCGGCTATGGATTTGGACATGTACAAACATCCTTCAACTTTATCTAGTTTTAATACTTTAAAGCAATTTGGAAATGTAATGATTCCAGCTGAAAATGGTGAGTTAGCAAGTGGTTTGTCAGGCGAAGGAAGGATGGCAGAACCTGAAAACATAGTCTCTTTTTTGGAAGCTGATTTAGAAAGTAAGCTTCCTTTAAAAGGGAAAAAAATACTTGTAACTGCAGGCCCTACATACGAAGCAATAGATCCGGTGCGTTTTATTGGAAATCATTCTTCAGGAAAAATGGGCTTTGATATTGCAAAAGTAGCAGCTAATCTAGGTGCTTCGGTTATATTGATAACAGGGCCTACTCACTTAAAGGTTGAAAATTCTTTGATTAAAGTTATTAATGTCGTTTCTGCCCAGGAAATGTATGACGCATGCCACTTGAATTTTGATGATGCTGATGTGGCTATTGCTGCTGCCGCAGTAGCCGATTATAAACCAAAGTTCGTTGCAGTTCAGAAAATTAAGAAAGCTGCTGATGAATTTTCAATCGAACTGGAAAAAACAAAAGATATCTTGTCTTCTTTAGGGAAAATTAAAAAAAATCAGTTTTTAATTGGTTTTGCTTTAGAAACTGAAAATGAAATTGAAAATGCTAAGTTGAAAATCCAGAAAAAAACTTAGATTTGATTGTTTTAAATTCGTTGCAGGATAAAGGAGCAGGTTTTCAATATCAAACGAATAAAGTTACTTTTATAGATAAGGAATTTAAAATTGAACCAATGGATTTAAAATTAAAAGAATCTGTTGCGGTTGATATTTTAAATAAAGTTATAGGGCATTTTTATGAGTAAATTAGTTACTTTTTTATTGTTTTTGTTTTTTGGTTTTGCACAGGCACAACAGTTAAATTGTACAGTTACTATAAATACAGAAAGGCTGCCAAATCCAAATTTACAGGTCTATAAAACACTTCAGGCTTCTTTGTCTGAATTTGTCAATAAAACAGATTGGATGGGAGCTGTTTTGAAGCAAAATGAGCGAATTAACTGTTCCATGTACATTACACTTTCTTCACATAATTCTGATCAGTTTTCAGGAACAATACAGGTACAATCTTCAAGATTAATCTATAATTCAACCTATTCTTCTCCTGTTTTTAATTTTAACGATAAAGATTTTAATTTCAGGTATACAGAATTTGAGCCTTTGTTGTATAATCCCACTACATTTGAGTCTAATTTAATATCAGTAATATCTTTTTACAGTTATATGATCTTAGGGATGGATGGTGATACATTTCAGTTCGCAGGTGGAAATCCCTATTTTGAAACCGCCCAAAATATTGCTAATATTGCACAGCAAGGCGGCTCCAAAGGATGGACCCAGTCAGATGGACTCCAAAACCGATATTTCCTGATAAATGATATGCTTGCTCCTGTTTATTCAGATTTGAGACAAACTACTTTTTTATATTATTCAGGATTAGATATAATGAATCAGGATTTGAAAGAGGCAAAAGAAAAAATAAAATCTTCATTAATGTTAATAGGTAAACTGAATTCGGTTAAACCAAATGCCTTTTTGACAAGAGTATTTTTTGATGCAAAATCAGACGAGATAGTATCTGTTTTTTCAGGGGGACCCAGTATTACAATTACAGATTTAGTAGAAAATTTAAACAGGGTTTCACCTTTAAATTCTACAAAATGGTCTCAAATTAAATACTAACTGAACTTATACTTCAATAATTTTACTTTTAAAGCTATATGATTACTTCGCTGTCAATTAAAAATTATGCCTTAATTGAAAAACTTTCTATAGATTTTTCGAAAGGGTTTTCTATAATAACCGGAGAAACCGGAGCTGGAAAATCAATTATTTTAGGAGCTTTAGGATTGGTTTTAGGAAAGAGAGCTGATTTGACTTCCCTGAAAAATAAAGAAGAAAAATGTATCATCGAAGCGCAGTTTGAGATTTCTAAATACAATCTGAAAGATTTTTTTGAATTGAATGATCTTGATTATGAGGATGAAACAATTATAAGACGTGAGATTCTTCCTTCGGGTAAATCACGTGCATTTATTAATGATAGTCCTGTAAATCTTCAGGAATTACAGGATCTGAGTGAGTTTTTGATTGATATTCATTCGCAGCAGCAAACCCAGGAACTTTCAGAGGAAGGTGTGCAGTTTAAAATCATTGACGCAATTGCTCAAAATTCAGGAATTATAGATTCTTATCAAAAATCGCTAAAAGTATATAAAACAGATAAATCAAAATTAAATGCTTTGCTTAAAAAACAAAGTGATGCAGGTAAGGAGCAGGAATACAATACTTTTTTATTGAATGAACTGGTCGCTGCAAAATTAAAATCAGGGGAACAGGAAGAGCTGGAAGCTGATTTTGAAAAGCTCAATAATGTTGAAATTATAAAGGAGTCGATTGATAAGTCACTTTTAGTTGCTAATGAAGAGCAATTTGGTGTTTTTCATAATTTGAATGAAATTAAGGCTTCATTGCAAAAAATTGCAGCTTTTTCATCAGAATATCAAAGCTTGTTTGACAGAATCACAAGCGTAGCAATTGAATTTGACGATGTTTCAAAAGAATTGCAAAATGCAGCAGATAAATTATTAAATGATCCCGAGAAATTAGAGTTAGTAAATCAGAAATTGCAGTTGATTCATAATTTACAGAAAAAGCATCAGGTTACTACTGTAGACGAATTGTTGCAAATTCAGTCAAACTTGGAAAAATCTGTGTTTGAATTAGGTAATATTGAAGAAGAAATAGCAATTCTGTCGAGATCGATCGAACAAAAAACAGAAGAGTTAGATTTGTTTTCAGCTAAAATCCATCAAAATAGAAAAGAAGCAATTCCGGTTTTATCTAAACAGCTAATTTCAATATTGGAGACATTGGGAATGCCAAATGTTCAGTTTAAAATGGAATTAACAGCATCGGACACTTATTTTCAAAATGGAAAAGATGAGCTGCAATTTTTGTTTTCAGCAAATAAAGGAACTGACTTCGGCTTACTGAAAAAAGTTGCTTCTGGTGGGGAAATGTCCCGTATAATGTTGGCTGTAAAAGCAATATTGGCACAATATTCTAAATTGCCAACTTTAATTTTTGATGAAATAGATACTGGTGTCTCCGGAGAAATTGCGATTAGAATGGGAGAGATCATGAAAGAGATGAGTACCAAGATGCAAATATTTGCCATCACACACTTACCTCAGATTGCGGCTAAAGGTGACTCTCATTTTAAGGTGTTTAAATCTACAATTAATGATGATACACAATCAGAATTAAAGCTTTTGTCTCAGGACGAAAGAATTATAGAAATTGCTCAAATGTTGTCAGGGGCCAATATATCTGATTCTGCATTGAATCATGCAAAACAATTATTAAGTTAAAATAGAAATGGAAAGCCTTAGTTATTATGAAAATCAATTTATAAAAGCAGATTCATTAATCTCTGACGGGAATATTGCTGAAGGGAAAGAATTGCTTGAAGAAATATTGTCTCAATATCCGGATTTCGGTAAAGCGCATAATCATTTAGGGTGGATTTATTACAATAAGCTGAGTAATTATGATAAAGGAATTTATCATTATAAACTGGCTATGAAATTTGAACCTAAATATCCTGCACCTTATTTAAATTATACTTATCTCCTTATTGATATTGGAAGGTATGAAGAAGCCAAAGAGCATATTAATTTTACTATAAAGACTCTGGAAAATTTCGATTCATCATCTTATAATAGTGAATTGGGAAGGATGGCAGAGTATGAGAATCAATATATAGCTGCTTACAAATATTACAATTTAGCAAAAAACAATGCTTTAAATCCTAATTTTATAGACAATATGGATGCAAACATGAAAAGGGTTAAGGATAAAATGTCTATTTTTGAAAAATTAAAATTGAAATTGAATTAATACAATAAATAATTACAAGATGATCATAGAACCTAGAATGAGAGGATTTATTTGTTTGACATCACACCCAAAAGGATGCGAGCAAAATGTTAAAAATCAAATTGAATATATCAAATCAAAAGGACCTATCGAAGGGGCTAAAAAAGTATTGGTAATTGGTGCTTCAACAGGTTTTGGATTAGCTTCAAGAATTACAAGTGCTTTCGGATCTGATGCAGCAACTATTGGTGTTTTTTTTGAAAAACCATCTGCTGAAGGTAAAACGGCTACACCGGGCTGGTACAATTCTGCGGCTTTTGAATCAGAAGCTCATAAAGCCGGGTTATATGCAAAAAGTATCAATGGAGATGCTTTTTCGAATGAAGTTAAAAGAGAAACTTTAGATTTGATAAAAGCAGATTTAGGACAAGTAGATCTTGTAATTTATAGTTTGGCTTCTCCAGTACGTACAAATCCTAAAACAGGTGTAACACATCGTTCAGTTTTGAAACCGATAGGGCAGACATACACTAATAAAACGGTTGATTTTCATACAGGAAAAGTTTCTGAGGTTTCTATAGCTCCTGCTAACGAAGAAGATATTGTTAATACAGTTGAAGTTATGGGTGGGGATGACTGGGCAATGTGGATTGAGGCTTTAAGAAATGAAAATTTATTGGCTGATGGCGCTAAAACTATAGCTTATTCGTATATCGGGCCGGAACTAACAGAAGCAGTTTATCGTAAAGGAACTATCGGTCGTGCAAAAGATGATTTAGAAGCTACAGCTTTTACTATTGCTGATAGTTTGAAATCAATAGGAGGAACAGCTTATGTTTCTGTTAATAAAGCTTTAGTGACACAATCAAGTTCTGCAATTCCGGTTGTGCCTTTGTATATTTCTCTTTTATATAAAGTAATGAAAGAAAAAGGAATTCATGAAGGTTGTATTGAGCAGATTCAGCGTTTGTTTAAAGACAGATTGTATGCCGGGACTGAAATTCTTACTGATGATAAAGGACGAATCAGGATTGATGACTGGGAAATGCGCGAAGATGTTCAGGCAGAAGTGGCAAAACTTTGGTTGGAAACTACAACGGAAACGTTACCGGCTATTGGTGATTTAGAAGGATATAGAAACGATTTCTTAAATCTGTTTGGTTTTGAATTAGCCGGAATAGATTATAAAGCAGAAGCAAATGAAATGGTTCAGGTAGAAAGTATTAAATAATTTGTTTAAATCCTTATAAAGGAAAACCATCAACTCAAAGTTGGTGGTTTTTTTATGAATAAAACTTATCTTTGCGCAAAATTTTAAATTTATAAAACTGTCCTTAATTCCCATTTCCTAATTATGGTTTTTTCTTTAATTATACCCGTTTATAATCGCCCGGATGAAGTAGATGAGCTTTTAGAAAGTTTAACGAAATCTGATTATAATGAAGCTTTTGAAATTGTTCTTGTTGAAGATGGATCTTCAATTCCTTGCAAGAGTGTAGTAATGAAATATCAGGGAAAACTAAACATATCATATTACTTTAAGCCTAATTCAGGACCTGGGGATTCCAGGAATTTTGGGATGACAAAAGCGATAGGTAATTATTTTATTATTTTCGATTCTGATTGTATTATTCCTTCCAATTATTTGACAGAAGTCCGTAAAGAATTAGATAGGGGATATGTAGATTGTTTTGGCGGGCCTGACAAGGCTTTGGATAGCTTTTCAGACATACAAAAAGCAATTAATTTTGCTATGACTTCTTTTTTGACTACCGGTGGAATTCGTGGTGGTTCTGAGAAAATAGGGAAGTTCCAACCAAGAAGCTTCAATATGGGGATTTCAAAAAAAGCTTTTGAAGCATCAAAAGGTTTTGGGAATATTCATCCTGGTGAAGATCCCGATTTATCTATCAGATTATGGAATTTAGGTTATGAAACGAGATTATTTCCTGATGCATTTGTTTATCATAAACGAAGGATAGACTGGGAGAAGTTCTCTATTCAGGTAAATAAATTTGGAAAAGCAAGACCAATATTGAATAGCTGGTATCCGGAACATAATAAACTTACTTTTTTCTTTCCTACTTTTTTTATGTTGGGATTATTATTAGCTTTTTTATTGTTAATTTTAAATATTGATATTTTATTACAAATATATTTTGTATATTTCGTTATAATTTTTCTTACATCTAGTGTTGCTACTAAGAGTTTTAAAATTGGATATCTTTCTGTAATTGCTGTTTGGAAACAATTTTATGGTTACGGAATAGGTTTTTTAGAATCTTTTGTAAAAATTATTATTTTAAAGAGAAAGCCTCAGAAAGCTTTTCCTAATATGTTTTTCAGGATATAACATGGCAAAGATTATTGGTTTGACAGGAGGCATTGGAAGTGGAAAGACAACTATTGCGAATTATTTTAAAGAAATGGGTCTGCCTGTTTATATAGCTGATGATAAAGCAAAGGAAATAATGCAGTCTCAATCCATAATTAAACAAATCAAAGCTGTATTTGGTGACGCGATATTTGAAAAAGAAGTGCTTAACAGGGCAAAGTTAGCTGATATTGTTTTTAATAATGCCGACAAGCTTAATCAGTTAAATGCTATTATACACCCGGCTGTTAAAAAAGATTTTGAATTATGGCTTCAAAAAAATAAAAATTATGATTATGTAATTTATGAAGCAGCAATTTTATTTGAGAGTGGAAGGTATAAAGAATGTGATGTTGTTATCACAGTTACAGCGCCTGAAGAAATAAAAATTAAAAGGGTTATAAAACGTGACAAAACAAGTAGGAAACAGGTCTTAGAAAGAATGAATGTGCAATGGAATGACGAACAACGTATTCCTGTGAGTAATTTCATTATCTTTAATGATACTCATAAAAATGCAAAGCAAGAAGTTGTTAAAATTCTTAAAATTTTAAATATAAAACAAAATCATTCTTAAATGTTAATATTTGGTTAATGTATTATTTAGTATATTGTTAAAATATTAATTTTGTTTCGATGAATAAATTATTTTTTAGAATACTTGTTTTGCTAATGAGTTTATCCTTAATTGGGATAATTCTGGTTCAGGTATATTGGTTCAATTCTTCGTTAGAGAATAATGATGAACAGTTTAAATATCATGTAACGCAGGTAGTTAGTGATGTTTCAGAAACACTTGCAAAACTGGAAGAATATAGTTTTCGAGATAAAATCAATCATATAAGGGATAGTACAGGTAAAATTCCACAAAAAGAAGATTTGCTGGAAATTTTATTTGTTCAAAGAAATACTAAAACAAACAAAACTATAGTTTATAAAAATAGTATTACTTCTGAAAAGTATGATACAAACGGATCAATTTTTAATAAGAAATTCAATTCAGACGGTTTTAAAAGTTTTAGTTCAAAGAGGTTGACAGAAGTTTACAATAATAATATTATTGATAATTCAGTTTTAAACCAAAGTACAATTCCGGATATAAAAGTTGAAAAAGATGGCAATCTTGATATTTTAAATAAAGCACAATTAACAATTACATCTAATGATTACGCGTCAATATTGCCAATAGATGAAAGAATTACCAAAGATAAATTAAATTCTCTTTTAAAGAAAGAACTTAAAGAACATGGTATAAAAACTAAATTTGAGTTTGGAATTTATAGCAACGGTATTCCTACAAAGGTCAAGTCAGATGGTTTTCATTATGATAAAGATGCGACTTACAGTATTCCTGTCTTTACAGACAATGAAGGGAATAGTAAGTATGAGCTATTAGTTACTTTTCCGTATAAAAAAGAAGTTTCTCTTATCTCAACTGGTGAGCATTACAATACTTTCTATAATTTTTACATTAATTATTGTAATCGCATATACAAGTGCATTAAATCAGTTAATACGACAAAAGCAAATATCTGAAATTAAAACAGATTTTATAAATAATATGACGCATGAGTTTAAAACTCCTATTGCTACCATAAATTTAGCTCTTGATGCGATTCGTAACCCCAAAATTATTGAAGATAAAGAGAAGGTATATCGTTACCTTCAAATGATCAGAGATGAAAATAAAAGGATGCATGCTCAGGTTGAAAATGTACTCCGAATTTCGAAACTGGAGAAAAAGGAACTGGATATCACCAAAGAGCCTACTGTAATTCACGATATTATTGAAGATGCAATTGAACATGTAAATTTAATTTTAGAAGACAAACAAGGTACAATTGTGAAACATTATAATGCGGCAAGGACTACATGCCTGGTCAATGAAGTTCATTTTACAAATGTGTTGGTTAATATATTAGAAAATGCTATAAAGTACTCTCCGGATGTTCCTGAAATAGAGGTTTTTACAGAGAATATTAAAGATATGATCCTGATAAAGATAAAAGACCATGGACTAGGGATGAGTAAAGTAGCTCAGAAGAGGGTTTTTGAGAAATTTTACAGAGAACATACAGGAGATCTTCATAATGTAAAAGGACATGGCCTGGGACTTGCTTATGTAAAAAGAATAGTTGAAGACCACAATGGTCAGGTTTATGTAGAAAGCGAAAAGGGAAAAGGAAGTACCTTCATAATAAAAATACCACTAATAAATTAAAATATGGAAAATATTAATAAAAGAATACTTTTAGTAGAAGACGACCTTAATTTTGGTGCAGTTCTTAAAGATTATTTAATGCTAAATGACTTTGAAGTTACCTTAGCAAAAAATGGTATGGAAGGTTTCGAAAAATTCAAGAAAGATGTTTATGATTTATGTATTCTTGATGTAATGATGCCTTATAAGGACGGTTATACTTTAGCTAAAGAAATCAGGGAAAAAAATAGTGAAGTGCCGATTATTTTTTTAACGGCAAAATCTATGAAAGAAGATGTTTTAAAAGGATATAAGGCGGGTGCCGATGACTACCTGAACAAACCTTTTGATTCTGAAGTTTTATTGATGAAAATCAAAGCTATTATTCAAAGAAAATCATCTGATACAAAAGCAGAGCAAGTTCAGTTTGAGTTTAATATTGGTAAGTTTCATTTAAATTCTAAATTAAGATTTTTAACCTTCCAGGATGAAGAGCCAATCAAGTTATCTCCTAAAGAGAATGAGTTGCTTAAAATGCTTATTTTACATGAAAATGACTTAATGCCAAGAGAGTTAGCCTTGACGAAAATCTGGAGAGATGATAACTATTTTACATCAAGAAGTATGGATGTTTATATCGCCAAACTTAGAAAATATCTAAAAGCAGATGAAGATGTTGAAATTCTAAACATTCACGGAGAAGGTTTTAGACTTGTAGTTAAAAGCAAAGCAGTATCTGAATAAATTTAAAAAAGAAAGCTCTGAAAACTCAGAGCTTTTTTATGTATTAAATATTTTAAATTTAAATCAGGTTAACACTTAATGTGATTTCCGTTTTTAATAGTTTGGAAATCGGGCAAATTTCTTTTGCTTTAGTTGCAATTTCTGAAAACTTTTCAGCAGTTATGGAAGGGACTTTTCCTTTCAGTTCTAAGTGAATTAAAGTAATAGAACCATCTTCAAAAGTAACTGTTGCTTCTGTAGATAAATCGTCTGCAACGAAACCTTTTTCGTTTAATAAAAAGCTTAATTGCATTGTAAAACAGCCAGAATGTGCTGCTGCAATAAGTTCTTCAGGATTGGTTCCTACTCCTTCTGCAAATCTTGTTTTGAAAGATAATTGTGCATTATTTAGAGTTGTACTTTGTGTGCTTATTAATCCGGTTCCTTCCATACCGGTTCCTTTCCAGTTTGCGTTAGCTTTTCTTGTAAATTTCATTTTGTAGTTATTAAAGTTAATAATTATATATTTAAATTGCCAAATGATGACTTTTTCAAATATAGTCAATATTTTACAGATTAGTTTTATTAATTTGTTTCTGGAAAGTAAATTAATTAAAAAAGGTGTAATGAAAAATTTCTCATTACACCTTTTTTATGATTAAATTTTTAAAAAAAACTATTCCTGATTTAGGTTTCGTAACTGTTTAAGTTTATCTTTCCATAGCTCAAGACTTTCTTTATGGATAGCAATGTTTTTGCGAACTTCAAGAACAATCGAGTTTTCTTTTTTTGCATTTTTAGTATTCGTAAAGAACTGTATGTTATTTTCTAATTGGAATATTTCATTCTGTACTTCTTCAATTTTACGCATTATAAAAATCTTTTCATTATCCAATTTTCGCGTATCATTGCTTTCAGATAAAGAATCAATCCTGTTTGAAAAACGCATCATTTCAGTATCCTTCTTGCTTAAGCTTAGTTTTTCAAAAAGAGCATCTAAGATCTTATTGAATTTACCCTCAATGTGGCGTCTTGAAAAAGGAACTTTTCCGAATCCTTTCCAGGTTTCAATATGTAATTTAATAGCATCTAAATCTGTTTTGTGATCGCCAGTAAGTTCAAATGTTCTTAAAGTATCCAGATATGCTTTTTTATTGTCGAATGCAGCAACTTCTTCTTCGTTTTCTTCAGACTTGTGTTCTTTTAATTTGTCAAAATAATGATTGCAGGCGTCTTTAAATTCTTTCCAGATTTTGTCTGAATATTTTTTAGGAACATGACCAATTTGTTTCCACTCTTCCTGAATTTGTTTCATGATTGGAGTAGTAGCGTTAAAGTCAGTACTTTCCTGTAATTCTTTTGCTTTTGCAACCAATGCCATTTTTTTATTTAAATTGTCGTTTTGATCTTTTTTGATGTCTTTATAAAAAGAGTTTTTAAAAGAATTAAAATTTCTAACGGCAGTTTTAAATGCAGCCCAGGTTTGTTCGTTTACGTCACTTGGTACTTTTCCGGCAGCAAAAAATTCATTTCTAAGTGCTTCAACTTTTTGTATTTGTACCAGCCATTGCGAATGGGAACCTACTTTTTCAGTGGCCAAAGTTTCAATTGTAGCAATGATTTGTTTTTTAATTTCAAGATTTTTTTGCTCGTTTTCTCTTTGGTTTTCGAACAAAAGTTCCCTTTTGTCGTGTATTTTTTTAGTTAGTTCACTAAATTTATTCCAAATCGTATCACGATGTTCTTTCGATACAGGACCAATATCTTCTTTCCAGATTCTGTGTAAATCCTGTAATTCACGAAATGCCTTATTAATGTCAGGCTCGCTCACTAATTCTTCAACACGGGTAATTATCTTTTGTTTTTGTTCAAGATTGTATTTGAAATCAAGGTCTCTTGCTTCGCGGTCTAGATGAAGATAATCATAAAAATTCTCAACATGAAAATGATAATTGTTCCAGACGTGATTGTATTTGTCTTTTGGAATAGGTCCGGCGTTTTTCCATCTCTCTCTTAATTCATTAAAATGTTTGAGAGTGTCTTTGATGTTTTCCTGTGGATTTATAAGTTCTTTTAGTTCCTCTACTATAGCAAGTCGGATTTCTAAATTTGATTTTAAATTACTTTGTAAATTTTTAAAGTGTGCATTTCTTTTTTCTCGAAATATGTTATAATATTCGTCGAACTTCGATTTTAAAGGAGAATGATATTGGAATTCTTCATTAGGATCTTGGTTTGATGCATTGAATTCTTCTTTTTTTTCTTCTATAAAGTGATTGAATTGAAGTAAAAATGATTTTTTAATTTCTTCTATATGGTCTTTTACAGACATCACTCTGTCTGTGTTTACAAGTTTTTTTAATTCATCAACAAGTTTGTCTAACGAAAAAGTATCATAATCCTCCATAGGAATATCATGACGTTCCTTTAGTGTCTCGTCTTCGCTTTCTTCAGCATTAGAATTTGTTATAGCATCTAATACTTCCTGATGATTTGTTTCTTCAGCCTGAATATTTTCTGGAGCTGTAATTTCCTTTTCTGTAGTTGCTTTAGAAATTGATGTTTCTGTTGCATCATTTTGTGAAGAATCATTCAGGTTGATTTCTGATTTTCCATCTGCTTCCTGCAGGTTATCATTCTTTTCTTCTAACATTTTTAAATGTATAAGGTTTATATTTTAAACATTGCGAAAGATAGTAAAGGTGTTTCTAAATACAAAATAAATCGTTTGTTTATGTGTTTTTCGATTTAAAAATCTTATCTTTTTTAGCGTAAAAACCGATTAAATCTAATGTGTTTAATTGTTTTAGTAAAATTTTTAGACTGGGTCCTGTAAATTTACAGAATAAAAAAGGCTACATTTTAAGTGTAGCCAAACTTATAAATTGTTTTGAAAGTTATTTATTCCAGATTTTCCATGCTTTTTCTGCCTGAAAAATAAGCATATCATGACCATTTTTTATTACTGCTCCTCTTTCTTTGGCATTCTTTAAGAACTGAGTTTCAGCAGGATTATAAATCAAATCATAAGCGATATGTTTATCTGTAAAAAACTCATAGGGAAGGTCGGGGCAAGCCTCAATATTTGGACTTGTTCCAACAGGAGTACAATTAATTATGATTTGATAATTGTCAAAAGTTGTTGCATTAATTAAATTGTAATCAATGATATTCTCTTTTGCTTCTCTTGAAACAAAAGTATATGGGATGTCAAGTTCATCAAGTGCAAATGCTACTCCTTTTGATGCACCACCAGTACCCAGAATGAGTGCCTTTTTGTGATGTGGTTCAAGTAATGGCTTTAATGATTTTTTGAAGCCATAATAATCAGTATTATATCCTTTTAATTTTCCGTTTTTTGTAAATTTTATAGTGTTTACTGCACCAATCAAAGTTGCTTTTTTGGAAAGCTTGTCCAGATAAGGAATGATCTGTTCTTTGTATGGAATCGTAACATTTAGGCCTTTTAAGTCTGGATTGTTTTTAAGTAAGCCTGTGAAATGACTAATTTCAGAAATATCAAAATTTTCGTAGCTGTTGCCTGCGAAAATTTCGTCATTAAATTTTTCTGTAAAATATCCTTTTGAAAAGGAGTAGCTAATATTACGGCCTAATAAGCCAAAGCGTCTTCTTAAAATATCAATCATTATTCTTTTCTATGTTTCTCAATATAATTTTTCACCATTTTTTTTGACCAGACAACAGGGAAAAGATCTTCAATCAAAATGTAGTTATCAAAGTTTAAACGCAAACCATTGCTTAAATGAAACTTCGCCTTTGTATTGTCCTGAATCATAAAATACAATCCGGCCAAGCGGTATTCTATTTCGTTTTCTTCCGGAAAATATTCAGAGGCTTGCAGTAATGTTTGTATGGCGCTCTCAAATTCACCTAAAAACTGAAGAATATCTACCCAAAATAACCATGTATCCAATGCATAATCTCCAAATTCTACTGCTTTTCTATAGCCAAATTCAGCTTCTTCAAAAAAGTTCATTTGTTTGTTTATAGTAGCATAACGTTTCCAGTATAAACGATTTTGATTATCTATAGCCAATGCTTTATTGACAAAAAATAATGCTTTCTGAAAATTTTTCTGGCGCACATAAAAATCAGTAATAGCAATCCATCCTTTGTCCAGAAGAGGGTCTTCGTGAACTGTTTGGTTGTAATATTTTAATGCAAGGACATTATTTCCCAGCTTTTCGTAGCATTTACCAATTCGCAATAAGGCATAAGAGGTTGCATCATCTAATTCGATGGTTCGGTTGTAGCTTTCTATTGCCTGTGCATATTTTTTAAGACGTTCGTATGCTTTTGCTTTTTCCATGAATGCTCCCAGAAATTCTTCATCAATCAGCGTTGCATAATCGAAAGCACGAATCGCATTTTCGTATTCTTTTATCCCGTAATGCAATCGTCCAACCTGATGCCAGGCGATTTCGCTATATGGGTTTTTGTTGATATATTCATTAAGATAAGCAATAGCTTCCTGATTCTGGTCTAAAAATTCAAAACAGTAAACTACGTTATAAAGTGCCGACTGGTCTTCTATGTCCTCTTCAAGACATTTGATGAAACTGTCTTTTGCCATCTCAAGATTATCCATAAAAAGATATTCCATTCCCATTAAGTTATAAACGTCAGCAAAATCATCTGTATATTGCAGGGCAATTTTAAGCAATTCTACTGCTTTTTCGTGCTGGTCTCTTTTCGAACAAATATTGGCTTTCTGGATGTAAATTTCTTCGTTGTTAGGTTCAATTGCATACAACTCGTTCAAAAGCTTTTCAGCCATGTCAAGTTTGTCATCATAAACCAGCATTTCTACTTGTACTAATTTTAAGCCTGTAGATTTTGGATGTTGGTCTAATGCAAGTTTTAAGGCTTTTTTTGCTAAATTAGCCTTACCTATATCTAAATAATGAAGAATAATTTCTTCAAATTCTTCAGAATCAAAAAAGAGTACTTTGTTGGTTTTTAACATCGACTCAAATTTGGATAGGGATAGGTTATAATCTTCTTCTTCGTTGCTTAATTGCATACTTTTTGTTTTTGAAATTAGCCTGTTATAAATTTAGGCAACCATATTATTTTGTGAGGAAAGGAAATTTATTGTTTTGAACAATTTAATTAACAATATGGACAGAATATATGTTCTGTTTTTATTTTTAATCTTTGATTTATAAAAGATTAATGTGTTTATTATTCTGAAGTTTTTTTTTAACGGGAAGCCTTAGCCCAGATAGAAGTGGAAATCCTTTTTTGAAGCATTTTTAGCTTCAAAAAAGATTGCAACGTATAGCTGGAAATAGCTCCTAATTAAGCTCTTCGTTATTATTCAAAATTTCATCCATAACTTCGAGAATTATGGCACATCCTTCTTTTATTTCTTCTTCAGAAATGGTTAATGGCGGTGTTATTCTAATGGCGCATCCTTCAAATAATAGCCAGAATAAAATGAGTCCCTTGGCCTGACAGTTTAAAATGACCTGATTCGTTATTTCGGCACTTTTGGTCATGGCGGCAAGCATTAATCCTTTTCCTCTAATTTCTGTTATCAAAGGATGTACCAAAAGTGATCTGAATAGTTTTTCCTTTTCTAAAGTTTTCTGCATCAGATTAGTCTCAGTTAATTCCTTCAAAGTTGCTAAGCAGGCTGACGCAATGACAGGATGACCTCCAAAAGTTGTAATATGCCCTAATTTTGGATTCTCGGTTAAAAGATCCATTTTTTCTGCTGATGCTGTAAAAGCACCTACCGGCATTCCGCCACCCATTCCTTTTCCCATAACTACAATATCCGGAACGACATCATAATTTTGGAAACCGAACAATTTTCCGGTGCGGCCAAAACCAGGCTGAATTTCATCTACAATCATCATAGCACCAACTTCGTCACAGCGTTTGCGTACTTTTTGCAGAAAGTTGTCTTTTGGTTCAATAAAACCAGCTCCTCCCTGAATTGTTTCAAGTAAGATTGCGGCTGTTCGTGTGGTTATTTTTTGTAAATCTTGTTCGTTGTTGAAAGTTATAAAATCAACATCAGGAAGCAAAGGACGAAAGGCTTGTTTGCGTTCTTCGAATCCCATAACACTCATAGATCCCATGGTGTTTCCGTGGTAGGCATTGTGACATGAAATAAGCTGACTGCGGCCTGTTGTTCGTTTAGCCAGTTTAAGCGCTCCTTCGATTGCTTCAGTACCAGAGTTCACTAAATAGGTTTTGTTTAATGATTCCGGCAGGAGTGAAGCCATTAATTTGCAATATTCAACAGCCGGACTTTGAGAATATTCACCATAAACCATTACATGCGAATATTTGTCTAACTGATCTTTTATAGCCTGATTGACCCTTGGATGCTGATGTCCAAGTGTACAGGCTGAAACACCGGCAACAAAATCTAAATATTTTTTATTACCTGTATCGTAAATATAGGAGCCTATTGCATGTGAAACTTCCATTCCGAGTGGATATGGAGAAGTCTGTGCCTGATATTTTATAAAATCTGGATTCATTTTTTGAGAACTAAGATTTTGATGTTTTGATTCTTTCGGTTTGCTTAAAACCTGCTTTTTACTAAAAATTATTTTTTAGCTTTTTTGTTAGTTCCTTTACTGGCTTTAGCAGCAGGTTTCTTTTTGTCGTAATTTAGTGTTTCCTTTCTGATTTTCATAGGAACATTTGGTTTGGCATCTTCTGCTTTACCTTCTTTGACTAATTTATCGTTGAGTTCGTTTTCTTCAGGAGGAAAAATATCATCCTTTGATTTTATCCTTTCGTCTCCACGCCAGACAAAACCTTTTAATTTTCGGTCATTTTCCGCCAACTCATCTTCTGGATAGCTATCACTTTGAACATTCTTAAAAAGAGTTATGTTTTCAACTCTGTTATTCTCTATAATAAGATTGATTCTGCTGCTTACACTTTTGTCAATTCCCACAAGTTCGTTTGCTGAATTTCTTGCGTAATATATTGCTTCGGTGTTTTTTATTATATCGACATCATGTAGCTTTCCATCTCTGAATTTTCCAATGAGGTTCATACCCTTGACCTGGTTGTAACCTGTTCCAAGTGTATCTTTAGAGATTAGAAAAGTATTATTGAACACTTTAAGCGAGTCTATTTTTCGGGTTTTATTATCTCCAATTAAGTGCATGAGGTCCCCTGTGATCTGGCTCTCAGCATTCCATAAAATGGGTTTCCCTATTAGTTTCGTGAGGGCAGTTTTACTGTTTGAATGAAGTGAGTCGCATTTTCCGCTCATATCTATTTTGAAAAAGCGAACATTATTAAAAGCTCTGATAATTCTTTCGCCTTCTTTTCCGGTGACCA
This sequence comes from Flavobacterium gyeonganense, assembly GCF_029625295.1. NCBI lineage: Bacteria > Pseudomonadati > Bacteroidota > Flavobacteriia > Flavobacteriales > Flavobacteriaceae > Flavobacterium > Flavobacterium gyeonganense. The sequence continues at coordinate 3,662,007 of NZ_CP121112.1, forward strand.
TTAATTTTTTGCCATGAATATAGACTGAATCATTTTCGACCAGATTTATGGCAACCGCTCTTTTAGTTACAAACATTGAATCTTTTAGTTTGTATAATTCGGCGTAATGACCTTTTACGATTCCCTTGTTTATAGAATCTGTAATTTTTACATTTCGTGTTGCTGATGCAAATTCGGTATTACGATTGTAGTATAAACTGTCGCCCTCTATTCGCCGGTCGTCATATTTAATATATGATTTTCGCAGGAAATGGGCGAGGTTTTTCTTTGTGTCGTAAAAACCATTTTCAGTATAGATATAATTTGTTTTACTTGTGATGGTTGATGGTCCAAATAAGTAAGAGTGCCCTGAGTTACTATAGTAATCTAAGTGATTAGATTTCATAACATATTTAGGGTTTGTAAGTACTACTTCTGTTAAAAACTGAAATTTTTTCTGTGTCACGTAATACCTTCCGGATTTACTTACCAGGGTATTATCTTTATTTACAATTGTGCCTTTAGTATTGTAAAAAACTTCCTGAACATTTCTGTCAAAATTGATGGTATCGGTTTGCAATGTTGCATCAGGAGAAGTCATAACAGCGTTTCCGGTTGCGAAAGCCTTTTTTACGTTACCACTGTATTCAGCATATTTACTATTTAAGAATAATGTATCGCCTTGTACAAGTTGCACATTACCAAAGGCTTTGATGTAATTTTCTTTTTGAAAGAAATAGGCTTTATTGCAAGTAAGGACTACGCCATCATGATTTATTTTTACATTTCCGGTAAGCAAAAGTGCTCCCGGAATTTCTGCTTCGTTTACGTCTGAAAAATCTGAATTTTCAACTATTATTTTTTTAGGAGCCTGAGCTTGTGTATCCTGAGCAATTCCTATAACCAAACAAAAGGATATGAAAAAGAGTAATTTCTTCAATTGATTTAATTTTTTTCAAATTTATGAAAAAGGTAGCAACCTAAGTCGATATTAAGATTTATTTATAATGGTGAATCAATGCAATTGGTAAAAAATCGAAAGGCAGAGGTGTAACTCTGCCTTTGAAATGTGTCTTTAAAAAGAAGAACTTAAATCTTGTTTTTTAATGCTGTAGCATCAATATCGCTGTGTGAAACATTGTAAACAGCTTTTCCATTTTTGATTAAAATCAATTGTGGTGATTCATGATATACGCCAAATTTGCTGGCAATTTCATTAGAAATATCTCTGTGTGCAATCAAATCTAAAAAATAAGCATCAACAATATTTTCAAGATCATATTCTCTTTCAAATTGTTTTAAAGCCATTCGGCTGATGCTGCATCTTGTGCTGTGTTTGAAAATCACGACTGGTTTTTCATGTGATATTGCTTCTACTTCCTGTAATTGAAGAATATTGGTTAATTCTGTCCAGTTTACTTTACTTTTTGAAGCTTCTGAGTTCTCTGAACTTCCGAAGATTGAATTGAAAAAACTCATATTTGGCTTGTTTTATGACTTTTTGACATTGTAAAATAGCTTAAAAACTGTTTTTAATGTCGTTTTGTCTGTTTTTTTACTGTGGAATATAATTTGTCTATTGGAATACAAAGTTAAATTATTTGAGTTAAAAATGGGACTCAATAAATGCTAACTTTAATCTTATTAAAACAACAAAGAACAATATCAATCACAAATCGAAAAAAAATGAATATAAATAAATTTACTATTAAATCGCAGGAAGCCATTCAGTTGTCGCAGCAATTAGCGCAGCGAAATGGACAGCAGCAAATTGAAAACGAGCATATTTTTAAAGCCATTTTTGAAGTTGACGAAAACGTGGCACCATTTATTCTTAAAAAATTAAACGTAAATGTGCCATTGTTTCTACAGCTTCTAGATGCAACCATTCAGAGTTTTCCAAAAGTTTCCGGAGGTGAAATAATGCTTTCAAGGGATGCAAATAAAGCTTTGAATGAAGCTGAAATTATTGCGCAAAAAATGAACGACGAATACGTTTCAATCGAACATTTAATTTTAGCCATTTTTGACTCAAAAAGTAAAGTTTCTCAAATTTTAAAAGATCAGGGCGTTACCGGAAAAGGTCTTAAAGCGGCAATTGAAGAATTACGTAAAGGGGAAAGAGTGACATCGGCTTCAGCTGAAGAAACCTATAATTCTCTTAATAAATACGCTAAAAACCTAAATGAATTAGCGCGTACGGGAAAATTAGACCCAGTTATTGGCCGTGATGAAGAAATTCGTCGTGTGTTGCAAATCTTAACTCGCAGAACCAAAAATAATCCAATGCTTATTGGTGAACCTGGGGTTGGTAAGACGGCTATCGCAGAAGGTTTAGCGCATAGAATTGTGGATGGAGACGTTCCGGAAAATCTAAAAGAAAAAATCGTTTTTTCATTAGATATGGGAGCTTTGATTGCCGGAGCAAAATACAAAGGAGAATTTGAGGAACGTTTAAAATCGGTTGTTAAAGAAGTTACGGCTGCAGAAGGAGATATCGTATTATTTATTGACGAAATTCACACGCTTGTAGGTGCAGGTGGAGGAGAAGGCGCAATGGATGCGGCTAATATCCTGAAACCAGCTTTGGCTCGTGGAGAATTAAGAGCGATTGGTGCTACAACCTTAGATGAATATCAAAAGTATTTTGAAAAAGATAAAGCGCTTGAAAGACGTTTCCAAAAGGTTTTAATCGATGAACCAGATACAGAAAGTGCTATTTCGATTCTTCGTGGAATCAAAGAGAAATATGAAACGCATCATAAAGTCCAGATTAAAGACGAAGCGATTATTGCTGCGGTTGAGCTTTCACAAAGATATATTACGAATCGTTTTTTACCAGATAAAGCAATTGACTTAATGGACGAAGCTGCTTCTAAACTACGCATGGAAATCAATTCAAAACCAGAAGAGTTAGATGTTTTGGATCGTAAAATAATGCAGCTTGAAATTGAGATCGAAGCGATTAAACGTGAAAAAGAAGAAAGCAAACTTAAGATTTTAGGTATGGAATTGGCCAACCTGAAAGAAGAACGAAATGAAATCTATGCAAAATGGAAGCAAGAAAAAGATATCGTTGACGGAATTCAGGCTGTAAAGCATGAAATCGAAGACTTTAAATATGAAGCAGAACGTGCAGAACGTGACGGAGATTACGGAAAAGTAGCGGAGATTCGTTACGGAAAAATAAAAGAAGCACAGGAGCGTCAGGAAAATTTGCAGAAACAATTGCAGGAATTTCAATCAGGAAATTCTTTAATCAAAGAAGAAGTAACCAGAGAAGATATTGCAGAAGTTGTAGCAAAATGGACTGGAATTCCGGTAATGAAAATGCTTCAGACAGAAAGAGAAAAACTATTGCACTTAGAAGATGAATTGCACAAACGTGTAGTAGGTCAGGAAGAAGCTATAGAGGCAGTGAGTGATGCCGTTCGAAGAAGCCGTGCCGGTTTACAGGATATGAAAAAACCAGTTGGGACATTCTTATTCTTAGGAACAACGGGAGTTGGTAAAACAGAATTAGCAAAAGCTTTGGCAGAATATCTTTTTGATGACGAAAATGCGATGACTCGTATCGATATGAGTGAGTATCAGGAACGCCACAGTGTGAGCCGTTTAGTGGGTGCGCCTCCAGGATATGTAGGTTACGATGAAGGTGGGCAATTGACAGAAGCGGTTCGCAGAAAACCTTATTCTGTAGTTTTGCTTGATGAGATTGAAAAAGCACATCCTGATACTTTTAATATTTTACTGCAAGTTCTAGATGAAGGACGTTTAACAGACAATAAAGGACGTTTAGCCGATTTCAAAAACACTATTATCATCATGACCTCTAATATGGGAAGCCAGATTATTCAGGAAAAATTCGAAAACCTAAAAGGCGGAGTGGAAGCAGCCACAGAGGCGGCGAAAAATGAAGTTTTAGGATTATTGAAACAAACAGTTCGTCCAGAGTTTATCAACCGTATTGACGAAATAGTCATGTTTACACCACTTACAGTAGATAATATATCAAGAATTGTAAGTTTACAATTGAAAGGGGTTACCAAAATGTTGGCACAACAAGGTATTACAATGGATGCAACTCCGGAAGCAATTGCTTATTTGTCAGACAAAGGATATGATCCTCAATTTGGAGCAAGACCTGTAAAACGTGTAGTGCAGAGAGAAGTTTTAAACCAGTTATCGAAAGAAATTCTGGCTGGAAATATTACAACGGAAAGTATTATTTTGATCGATGCTTTTGATGGTAAGCTGGTTTTTAGAAATCAGACACAACCAGTAGTGTAATCAGGTATAAATGTAGAAATAAATAGATAATATTATAATTACACCGGCACAAATGCTGGTGTTTTTTTTGGGGTAATCCGTGAATAATGAAAGATTATTAAAAAGTATTATAAAATAATAGACACTATTAATTGTCAAATTTACATTAATATTAAAAATTAGATTATTATGAACAATATATTTAGAGGATTGCTAGCCGGTTATGGGGCAAAAAAATTAGGAGGAGGGTGTTTCGGTACCATAATCGTTTTTATAATTCTTTGGTTTTTGTTGGGTCAGTGCAGTTAAAATTAAATTCCGAATTCTTTAAAATGATTTAGGATAAAAGTAGTAGATTCGCGCCACTAACATTAAAAAAAGCAAAATATAATGGCATCAGGTTTTTTCGTACTATTAGACGATATAGCAGCAATTATGGACGATGTTGCTGTAATGAGTAAGGTTGCAGCAAAGAAAACAGCAGGGATTTTAGGGGATGATTTAGCGGTAAATGCCGAGAAAGCTTCAGGGTTTGCTTCATCCAGAGAGCTTCCGGTACTGTGGGCAATTAGCAAAGGATCTTTACTTAATAAAATAATTATTCTTCCAATAGCGTTTTTATTGAGTGCTTTTATGCCGGATGCTATTATTGTAATTTTAGTTCTGGGTGGATTATTCCTCGCTTACGAAGGAGCCGAAAAAATATATGAATTTGTGTTTCCTCATCCGCATGAAGAGTCAGAAGGAATAACTGAAAAGACTTATTCTGAAGAACAAATTCTTGAGATGGAAAAAGGAAAAGTAAAATCAGCCATTATTACTGATTTTATATTGTCTGTAGAAATTGTAATTATCGCTTTGGGAACCGTAATCGGAAAGCCAATTATTCAGCAAATCATTGTAACGTCAATAATTGCCTTGGTTGCTACTATTGGAGTTTATGGAATTGTAGCTCTTATTGTAAGAATGGATGAAGCTGGATACAAGCTTATTAAGTTTAGTAAAAATGAAAAAAGTATTTCAAAATTTATTGGTAATATACTTGTAAAAGCACTTCCGTTAGTTATTAAAGGTTTAACCGTTGTCGGTACTATTGCTTTACTTTTAGTTGCAGGTGGTATTTTTGTACACTATATTCCATTTTTCCATCATTTATCTGAAGAAATTAAACTTCCTTCTATAGTAAAAGAATTTGTGACTGGTCTTGTTTTAGGCTGTGTTGTTTTGGTAATTGTAAATTTGTTTAAAAAGATTTTCAAAAAGAAACAGTAATTACAATCATATAAAAAAAACACCAGCAAACGCTGGTGTTTTTTTATGAAATTATCTTAAACTTGCTCCTAACTCAGTTTCAAAAGTCTGTTGTAGCTTTGACATGATTTTATCAATCTGGCTATCGGTCAGTGTTTTCGTGCTGTCCTGAATTGTAAAACTCAGAGCGTATGACTTTTTGCCTTCCGGAAGGTTTTTGCCTTCATAAACATCAAACAGATTTACATCTTTTAAAAGTCCTTTTTCTGTCTGTTTAGCCAGTGTATAGATACTTTCATAAGTTGTGCTTTGGTCAATTAGTAATGCCAAATCCCTGCGTACTTCCGGATATTTAGGAATATCTGAATATTTAATTTTTCCTGTGATTATTTTCAGTACCAAATCCCAGTTAAAATCAGCATAATAAACATCCTGTTTGATTCCAAAATGTTTTAAAATTGATTTTTTAACTACTCCAATCTCTACTAAAACTTCATTGTTATAAACTTTTGAAGTTCCTTCAGAAAATACATCTGATTTTGATGGGACATTTGAAATTTTATCTATTCCTAAACGATTTAAAATGCCGGTAACATATCCTTTTAGTAAAAAGAAATCAGTAGTTTTTTGTGGATTTGTCCAGCTCTCCTTATTTCTGTTACCCGAAATTAACAAACTTAAATGCTTGTGTTCTTCGTATCCATTAAGGTATTTATGGTACGTTTTTCCGAATTCGAATAATTTCAAATCAGAATTTCTTCTGTTGATATTATATGAAATTGCTTCCAGACCAGAAAATAATAGCGACTGACGCATCGTTGATAAATCACTGCTCAACGGATTCAGCATCGTAACATTATATTCTTCTTTCAAGTCAGCAGATAATTTTGCGTAATCAGCAGTAGTTAATGAATTTGCCATCATTTCATGAAATCCCTGAGAATTCAGTTGTGAGGCAATTATGTTTTGTACTTTGTAGTCTTCTGTTCTTGGGGAATTGGCTACTGTAGCATTAAATTTCTTAGAAAAATCAATATTATTATATCCATAGACTCTTAAAATTTCTTCAATCACATCTATTTCGCGCTGAACATCTACGCGATATGCCGGAATAGTTAATCCCAAACCAGATTCAGAAACACTATTCACTTTAATATCCAAAGAAACTAATATTTTCTTGATCGTATCTTTAGGGATTTCCTGTCCGATGATTTTATATACATGACTGAAATTTAGTAAAACAGAAAAATCTTCTACTTTTTTAGGATATACTTCTATTATATCAGATGTAACTTTTCCGCCTGCCACTTCCTGGATTAAAAGTGCGGCTCGTTTTAATGCATATTCTGTGATAGTTGGATCAATTCCTCTTTCAAATCTAAAAGAAGCATCGGTATTTAACTGATGCCTTTTGGCGGTTTTACGCACACTTACGGCATCAAAATAAGCACTTTCTAAAAATATAGAAGTGGTTACTTCAGAAACTCCTGATTTTTTTCCGCCAAAAACACCAGCGATGCAAAGAGGTCCTTTTTCGTCACAAATCATTAAATCTTCTTTATGCAATGTTCTTTCAACATCATCCAAAGTTGTAAACTTTGTGCCTTCCGGAAGAGTTTTTACAATTATTTTTCCGTTGATTTTTGCAGCATCAAAAGCATGCAGAGGTTGTCCTAATTCATGTAAAACATAATTAGTAACGTCTACAATATTATTTTTTGGTGTTAAACCTATCGCTTTTAAACGGTCTTTCAGCCATGCTGGAGATTCTTCTACTGTAATACCTGAAATAGTAACCCCGCAATATCTTGGTGCAAGAGTTGGTTCTTCAACGCTTACATCAATTTTTAAAGTACGCATGTCAACCCTGAAATTGCTAACAGAAGGCGTAATCAATTCTACATTTATTCCACGCTGAAGCATTCCGGCTCTTAAATCACGTGCCGTTCCAAAATGACTCATGGCGTCTGCACGATTTGGAGTTAACCCGATTTCGAAGACTTCATCATTTGCGATTTTGAAAACTTCTGAAGCCGGAGTTCCCGGAGTTAGTTTTTCATCCAGAACCATAATACCATCATGACCTGTTCCGAGGCTTAATTCGTCTTCAGCGCAAATCATTCCATGGCTTTCCTGTCCACGAATTTTACCTTTTTTAATGGTAAATTCTCCTCCTTCTTTGTCATATAAAACTGTTCCAATAGTAGCTACAGGCACTTTTTGACCAGCCGCAACATTTGAAGCACCGCAAACTACCTGAATAGGACTCTCTAAACCAATATCTAAAGTTGTTACTTTTAACCGGTCTGCATCAGGATGTTTTTCGCAGGTAAGTACATGTCCTACAACAACTCCTTCTAAGCCTCCTTTTACTGATTGGTATTTTTCGACCACTTCTACTTCCAGACCTAAATCTGTAAGTAATTCTGAAGTTTGCTCTGATGTCCAGTCTGTTTTAATGAATTGTTTTAACCAGTTGTAAGATATTTTCATTTTGATTTCAGTATTCTTGATAAGTGTACAAATATAAGGATTGATTGCTGGAGTTGGAAACTATTTTTTTGTTTTCTAAAATTCCCTAATCAAAATTATAAATGGCAATAAATTAATTTTTTTTAAAGAGATAGATTAGGCTTAAATCAGTTCCTCAACATGTTTTTTGATGTTTTCTGATATTTTTTTAATAGGCAAATCGTTTTCATCATCTCCAAACGGATCTTCGATTTCTTCAGCGATTAATTCTAAACTTGCCAGAACATAAAAAACAAAAACCACTACGGGAGCTACAAAGTAACCCAGGCTCACAGAATATCCAAAAGGAAGCGTCATGGTATAAAAAAAGATGAACTTTTTGATAAAAGCACTGTAAGAATAGGGTATGGGTGTGTTTTTTATTCGCTCGCAGGCACCGCATATATCAGTAAAAGATTTTAATTCTTCATTTAAAATGATGAGCTGGTCACCTGTAATTTTTTTTGCATCATACAAATCATTAATTTTTTGATATATGATTTTTTTTAACTGATTGGGTTTGTGTTTATGGTGATCGATTTCTAAATCAACATCTTCAAAAAGCTGTTTACTTGTGTCATCATCTTTTAAATGAATCTGAAGAATATGGGCATACATTGGAATAAATTTCCTGAAAAAGCTTCTGTCGGTTTCATCTTTTAAAATGGCAGACAGCTTGATGGCAAGATTACGGCTGTTATTGACAAGGCTGCCCCATAATTTTCTTCCTTCCCACCAACGATCATAAGCGGTATTTGTCCTGAAAACAAGCAGCAACGAGATAACAAAACCCAGCATGCCGTGCATGATATTGATATTATGTATGTAATCGTTTTTCCCGATTTTAAAATACTGAACTTCAAGATAACCAACGGCCGCACTATAAATTCCAATAATAATCATGACAGAAAACAATTTTCTTATGGTGTCAGATTTATGAAAACGAAAAATAAAAGTTACCCAGTCCTTTGTATTGTATGAAATCATTTAAATGTTTTTCGAACAAAATTAAACTAAAAACTAATATTTCCGGCTAATTCTTTTAATGCAATTTCAGATAATTTTGCCTGATATTGAGCGTTGCTGTTACGAACTTTTGCATTCACATAATTCAATTGAGCTGTTCTGAATTCTAATGTTGTAATTGTCCCAATCCTGAATTTATCCAGCGTAATTGAAAGATTTTGTTTTGCTATTTCTTCATTATCATCTTCCAGTCCAATAAGTTCGATGTTGGTTAAGTAGGTCTGAAAGGCAGTGCTTAATTGTGTATTGAGGACCATATTTTGCTGTTCGATAGCAATTTGAGAATTTTCGATTTGCAATTTGGCCACTTTTTCATTTCTATGCTGATTAAAACCATCAAAAATGTTAAGCGTAGCATTAAAACCATAATTTAATCCTCTGGAAGAAGCTTCACTTGTAAAACCTAGACTGGATTGACTTTCTGCAAAATTATATCCGGTGGTTAAGTTAATCACAGGGTATCGGTCTGCTTTTACCTGTTTCAATTCCAATTCTGCAATTCGTTTATTGATTATTTGAGCTTCTAATGCAGGATTTTGTTTTTGTGCCAAATTCAACAAATCAGCAAAAATTAATTTATCATCAACGGTAAGCTGATCTGTGACTTTGAAATCAATTTTTGGATCACGGGCTAAATATTGATTAAGTAAAATTTTTGAATTGATATAAGATTCTTTTTGTCGCAACAAAGCTACCTGATCTGAATTCAAATCAACCTGTGCATTCAAAACTTCCAATTTTGATGCTTTTCCAATTGTAAAACGGTTTTTTGCCAGTTCTAATCTTTGGTTTGAAATAACAATGGTGGTGTCTAAAGCAGCTAGCTGCTGTTGCTGTTGTACCAGGTCATAATAAGCTGAATTAACCTGTGCAATTTTTAGTAAAATCGTTTTTTTTAACTCAGCATCGCCCAGTTTTTGAAGTTCCTTTAATTGATCCAGCCTGGCGAACATTTTCATTCCATCGAAAACTGTCCAGCCAAGACTTACCCCGTAGTTTAAGCTGTTGTTTTTGGCATTGTCCAAAGCCGTTGTCGTTCCGTCCTGACGTGTTTGAGAGGAGTTTGTGATACTATTGTTGTCTGTAATCGAAGCGTTAGCGGTTGGAAGCATTCCTGCATTTCCGATTGTTACATTCGTTTCAGATATTTTAGAATTGTTTTTAGCGATTTTAATTTCAAAATTGTTTTCTAAAGCGATTTTCATAGCCTCTTCAATAGTCAGGATTTCCTGCGCATTGGTTTTGCCAATACAGAATAAGAGGATTAATAAAATGCGGTATAAATTTCTATTATTCATGTTTTTTTCTTTTGCTTAAATCATAAAATCTAAATTTAAAATTCATGATTTCAGCGCTATTTTATACTTTCTTTTTCGTACTCGTCAATATGGTCAAATTCCGGATAATGCTTACGGGCTTTCGACCACATCAGATAAATTGCCGGAATAACAAAAAGGGTTAATGCCAAAGAGAAAATAGTACCTCCTACAATAACAACTCCCATTCCGATTCTGCTCGTAGAAGCCGCTCCAAGTGACATTGCAATTGGCAAAGCTCCTAACGCAATGGCTAAACTCGTCATTAAAATAGGTCTTAAACGTGCTTCTGAAGCTTCCATAATAGCCTCTAATTTTGGCTTTCCTTGTTCTCTTAGCTGATTAGCAAACTCCACAATTAAAATACCGTTTTTAGTTACCAGTCCAATAAGCATTACGGTTCCAATCTGGCTGAAAATATTCCAGCTCTGATTGAAAAGCCATAGGGAGAATAAAGCTCCGGCAACCGCCATTGGTACCGTTAAAATGATAATTAACGGATCTATAAAACTTTCAAACTGAGCCGCCAGAATCAGGAAAATCAATAATAATGCTAATCCGAAGGCAAATGACGTATTAGAACTACTTTCGACAAAATCTCGTGATTCCCCACTTAAATCAGTGGTGAAACTCTGGTCTAAAACTTTTGCTTTAATCCGGTCCATTTCCTCAATACCATCACTGATGCTTTTTCCTGGTGCCAGACCAGCAGAAACCGTTGCCGACATGTAGCGGTTATTGTGGTACAATTGAGGCGGATTACTCTGCTCTTCAATTTTTACAACATTATCCATCTGAATCAATTCACCGTTTTTGTTTTTTACGAAAATTGAAGTTAAATCAAGTGGTTTAGAACGGTCTTCCTGATTAAACTGGCCAATTACCTGATACTGTTTTCCGTTCTTGATGAAATATCCAAAACGTTGTCCGCTCAGCGAAAGCTGTAGGGTCTGTGCAATATCCATTATAGAAATCCCTAAACTTTCTGCTTTTTCACGATCGATACTTACGTTGATTTCAGGTTTGTTGAATTTCAAGTTGACATCACTAATAGAGAACACGTCGCTTTTGCCCACTTCTTCCATGAAAACAGGGATTTTCTCTCTTAATTTCTCAAAAGTTGGAGCCTGAATAATGTATTGAATCGGTAAACCGCCACGTCTGTTCACAGCAATAGTAGGCTGTTGAATTACGGATGTTTTAGCATCCGGATATTGCTTGGTCCATTTTGTTAATTTATCCGCAATATCTTTTTGAGAACGAACTCTTTCGTCGGGCTGCTTTAGCGAAAGCCTGATAAAACCACTGTTTACTGATGAAGAACCAAATCCTGGTGAGGTAATCACCAGACTCACTTTTTTCTCCGGAATAGAATCGTCTACCAATTTTGAAATTTCCTGCATGAAACGATCAGTATATTCATAAGAAGATCCTTCGGGAGTTGTCATACGCATTACAACAGAGCTACGGTCGTCTAAAGGCGCTGTTTCCTTTGGAAGGATGGTAAAAAACAGATAAATAATTCCGAAACACGCAATCAGGATTGGAAAACTGATCCATTTTCGATCCATAAATTTAGAAAGACTTTCTGCGTACGTGCTGTTCATTTTTTCGAAAAAAGGCTCCGTCTTCATGTAGAATTTGGATTTTTTCTGTTCGCCGCCTTTCATCAGATAAGCATTTAACATTGGTGTTAAGGTCAATGATACGAAAGCAGAAATCAATACTGCTGAGCCAATCACAACGCCAAATTCCCTAAAAAGGCGTCCTACGAAACCTTCTAAGAAAATTACCGGTAAAAATACGGCAGCCAGCGTTACAGATATCGAAATTACAGCGTAGAAAATTTCATTAGAACCTTTTATTGCTGCTTCAATAGGAGACATTCCTTCTTCTACTTTTTTGAAGATATTTTCGGTAACTACGATTCCGTCATCCACTACCAGTCCTGTTGCCAAAACAATAGCCAAAAGGGTTAATACGTTTATGGAAAACCCGAGCATCCACATGATAAAAAATGTAGCAATAAGGGAAACCGGGATATCAATTAAAGGTCTGAAGGCAATTGCCCAGTCCCTAAAAAAGAGGTAAATAATGATGATTACCAACAAGATAGAAATACCTAAAGTCTCAGCAACTTCCAATACCGATTTTTTTACAAACAGCGTATTGTCTAATGCTATATTAAGTTTGATGTCTTTTGGTAAATCCTTTTTTAGCGCTTCGTATTTTTTATAAAATTCGGATGAGATATCTAAATAATTGGCTCCTGGCATCGGCACAATAGCCAGACCAATCATGGGAAGCCCGGAGGATGTTAATTGTGTTTCGATATTTTCAGGTCCTAATTCTGCACCTCCAACATCGCTTAGACGTATAATTTTATCGCCCTCTGTACGAATGATAATGTTATTAAATTCTTCTGGTTTAGAAAGATTTCCAATAGTTTTTACGGTAAGTTCAGTATTGTTTCCAGTCAGTTTTCCTGAAGGTAATTCAACATTTTGTGCATTTAAGGCATTACGAACATCGGCTACGGTACATTTGTAAGCCGTTAATTTTACCGGGTCAATCCATAAACGCATGGCGTACCTTTTTTGTCCCCAAATCTGAACACCACTCACACCCGGAATGGTTTCTAAACGCTGGGAAATAACATTTTCGGCATAATCACTTAATTCAAGAGAACTTCTTGTATCACTCTGAACCGTCATGGAAATAATAGATTCACTGTCTGCATCTGCTTTCGAGACAACGGGCGGCGCATCAATATCCTGAGGTAAATTTCGAACAGCCTGCGAAACCTTGTCACGAACGTCATTTGCCGCTTCTTCAAGGTTTTTATCTAAATTAAATTCAATAGTAATATTACTGCTCCCCTGATTACTGGATGATGTAATATTTCGGATTCCGTCAATCGCATTTACCGCTTTTTCAAGAGGTTCTGTAATTTGTGATTCAATAATATCAGAATTGGCTCCTGTATAATTGGTTCTGATAGAAACCTGCGCCGGGTCAATCGAAGGAAATTCACGAACACCCAGAAAAGTATAACCAATAAAACCGAATAAAATAATCAAAAGATTCAGTACAATGGTTAAAACAGGTCTCTTTATACTTGTGGTTGATAAACTCATATAATTTATGATTTTAAGTCTCTAAAATTAAATTTCAAAACTTTAGACTTTATGACTTTATATTTAAGACTTATTTTACTTTAACCTTTATAGGTGCTTCATCTTTTAAAGACATTACGCCACTTGTTATCAAAGTGTCGCCTGGTTTTAATCCTGATAAAATTAAAACAGAAGCGTCTGTTCTGGTGGCTGCTTCTACTTTAACTTCTTTGGCTTTACCCATATTGGCGATGTACACTTTTTTACCATCCTGTATCGGAACGATAGCTTCCGAAGGTATTACAATTGCATCTTTAACGATGTTTAAAGGAAGTTTTACATCTGCAAATGTTCCCGGAAAAAGTTTTCCTTCGCTGTTTTCTGCAATGGCACGAATTTTTAAAGTACGTGTTGCCACTTCTACTTCGGGTTCAATTGCGTATATTTTTGCTTTATAGGTTTTGTCAGATCCTGAAACAGAAAAGTCAATAACAGAACCAGAAGTAACCTGAGCAGCATATTTCTCAGGAATAGAGAATGTAATTTTTAATTTGCCCGTGTTTACCAGTTTTGCTACTAAAACAGTTGGCGTAATATAAGTTCCCGGTGAAATAGAGCGCAAACCAATTTTTCCTGAAAAAGGGGCTTTTACAGAAGTTTTGGCAATCTGTGCGCTTATTAATTGTGTCTGTGCTTTCGCGGAAGCGTAGTCTGCATTGGCAACATCAAATTCTTCCTGACTTATAGCTTCTTTTTGCAATAACAATTTAGCTCTTCTTTGATTTTCGCCTGCCAGACCTTCTTTTGTCTGAGCCTGTCTCAGCTGAGCTCTCAATTCAATATCATTTACCTTAAAAAGTACCTGGCCTTTCTTTACATTACTTCCTTCGCTAAAGTAGATCCCTTCAACAATTCCGGAAATTTCACTGTGAATCTCAACCTGCTCATTGGCTTCAATAGATCCTGATAACGATAAATTATTGTCAAAAACCGAAGTTTTGATCACAATTCCGGTTACACTTGTTGGTCTGTCCTTATCGCCGAATTTCTTCGATTCTTCGTTTTTCTTTTTGTTGGATATCACACGATACGTGATAAAACCTCCGAGTACTATAATGATAAGGGCGTAAATTAGGTGTTTTAGTTTCATGAAAATTGAGGTAAATGAGTTTTATGTCTGAATTGGTGGTACAAATTTAGTTTTTTGATGTGAATACAAAAGGGCTTAATGGTTATTTAACAATTGTATGTACAAGTGTTTTTAAAGCTATTTTGTTTCGGTTTTTCTAATGCTAATAAACTTAGACATTGCGGTTGGAAAAAGGTTTAATTCAATGTTTTTTTTTAATGATTTTGAAAAGCTAATCCTGCTCTCCACTATATCTGTTGTTGCGAACCCCGCAACAACAGGATGCCGTTACGATCAGGGCTAGGTTTTTTGGGATTAAAGAGATTTATTTCCCTGACAGCTTTTTAATTATTATGATATTTGATTTTGTATACCTGCAAAAAAAATGCAATAAAACGTTTTTGTCTTATTGCATTTAAATTATTGATTTTCAAAACTTTTTAAGAATTGCTAAACTGCAGATTGCTCAGGTTTTTATAAATACCGTTTTCAAGGTTAATCAGCTCCTGATGCGTTCCTTCTTCGGTGATTCTTCCATTGTCCAAAACTAAAATTTTGTCGGCGTTTCTAATCGTCGAAAGACGGTGTGCAATGATAATACTGGTTCTGCCTTCCATCAAAACTTCTAAAGCTTCCTGAACCAGTTTTTCGCTTTCACTGTCTAAAGAAGAAGTTGCTTCATCCAAAATTAAAATACTCGGGTTTTTTAATAGT
Organism: Flavobacterium gyeonganense; assembly: GCF_029625295.1. Classification (NCBI taxonomy): domain Bacteria; kingdom Pseudomonadati; phylum Bacteroidota; class Flavobacteriia; order Flavobacteriales; family Flavobacteriaceae; genus Flavobacterium; species Flavobacterium gyeonganense. The sequence continues at coordinate 3,677,318 of NZ_CP121112.1, forward strand.
GCTCTTGCGATTGCAATACGCTGACGTTGGCCTCCTGATAATTTTACACCGCGTTCTCCCACCAGCGTTTCGAATTTTTCAGGGAAACCTTCTATAAAGTTCAATGCATTGGCTTGTTTCGCAGCCAGTATTATTTCTTCATCTGAAGCATCCGGTTTTCCGTAGGCGATATTTTCCCTGATGGTTCCGCCAAATAAAATCACATCCTGAGGAACAATACTCATATTGCCGCGAAGATTTTCAAGATCGTAGTCGTAAATGCTTTTTCCATCCACTAAAATTTCTCCTGAAGTAATATCGTAAAAACGTAATAATAACGAAGAAATAGTCGATTTTCCGGCACCACTTGGCCCCACAAGTGCAATCTTCTGACCGAAATCAGCGTTGAAATTTACGTCTTTCAATACCTGAACTTCTTTTCTGGATGGATAACTGAAAGCCACATTTTTGAAAGCTACAGTTCCTTTTATTTTTTCTACAGGAAGAGCTTTAGGGTTAGCATTGATAGCTTCAGGAGTTTCTTCGAGTAATTCAAAAACACGTTCTGTAGCGCCAACTGCTTTTTGGATCTGTGCATACATTTCGGCTATACCTCCAAAAGAAGCACCAATAAATGTGGTATAAAGTACAAACGAAATCAGGTCACCCACACCTTCAACTTCACCTTTTATCGTTAAGGTAATTCCGTACCAGACAACGGCAACCACACATCCGAAAAGGCATAATATAATGAAAGAAGCAAAATAACCTCTGTACTGGCCGCCTTTGATGGCTATTTTTACAATTTCTTTGATTTTGTTTTTATAACGCTGAATTTCGTACCATTCATTGGCAAACGCTTTTACGTTGCTGATTCCCTGTAATGTTTCTTCCACAATTACCTGGCTTTCGGCTACTTTGTCCTGCGTTTTTTTTCCGTACTTGCGAATGAATCTTCCAAAAATTACTGCTGCAACGGCTACAACCGGAACGATGGCCAGCATCATCAAAGTCAATTTTGGACTTATATTCCCTAAAATTATAAATCCGCCTATAATTAAAATAAATTGACGTAAAAACTCTGCGATTGTGGTACTAAAAGTATCCTGCAACTGGGAAATATCCGCGCTGATCCGGCTGTTCAGTTCGCCGACACGCTTTTGGGAATAAAACGACATCGGAAGTTTGATTAAATTCTCATACAAAGCAAAACGAATGTTCGACAATGAATTTTCAGTAAAATTGACGAAAAGAGAAATTCTGAAAAAAGAGAAAACTGCCTGAAGCATTAAGATTACCAAAAGCGCAACCGCAATTTCATTGGCTCGGCTAAGGTCTTTATTCGTAACGCAGTCTACCAGCATTCCCATTAACTTAGGAAAAGCAAGGGCAGTGGCACTAGTTAGGAGTAAGAAAACCAAACCAAGGAAGAATTTCCATTTGTGGTTTTTAGCATACTTAAAAATTCGGATTGCTTTTTGGAGGGAGTTTGCGTCTAATTTAGCTTTCGGTAAATCATTTTCCTGATATCTTGCCATTTGAATATACAATTAAGGTATGCAAATGTATGACTATACCAAGTCAATACAAAAGGAATAATTAAAATTAGCTTTCGGGATTTCGTTTTTTAACTAAACGCTAAGACAAGGTGCTGTTTTATTTTGTTTTTAAGAAGCTGAAAAATAGCTTTCTAAAAGTATTCCTGAATTTTATTTTATATTTTTTATCAAAAAGGCTTGCAAATACAAATTCTAGGTGTATATTTGCACTCGCAATCACAAAATGATAGCAGCCTAGTAAAATAGGGCGATTAGCTCAGCTGGTTCAGAGCACCTCGTTTACACCGAGGGGGTCGGGGGTTCGAACCCCTCATCGCCCACAAAGAAACTCCTTAAGAAATTGAGGAGTTTTTTTTTACGATTTTCAGAGTGTTAAAAGGTTGTAGATTCACACTCAAATTTGGGGAGATACTCAAGCGGCCAACGAGGGCAGACTGTAAATCTGCTGTGTGAACTTCGCAGGTTCGAATCCTGCTCTCCCCACGGAAAGGCCGAAAAGCCAGAAAACTTAAAGTTTTCAATCTTTTCAAAAAGCCGCAAAAAATGTCTGAAGACCTGCAAATTCAACTATTTGCGGGTCTTTTTCATTTTAGGCCTGTTTTCAATATTTATAAATGCTCACAAAATTAAAGGTGCAGAATCGGTGCACTTTCCGGCGCGAAGAAAAGTGCACCAGAAACAGCAAAAATCCCTTAATTTATAGGGCTTAACGAGATTAATGACTTGATTTGGCAGTGATATTATTCTACATTTATTAATTTAAAAAGTAGAATTATGTTGGAAAGCAGTTTTGGTTTGGGATTTTTTTTAAAAAGACCAAAAATAGAAAGTAGAGAATGGATTGTATATTTCAGAATAACTGTTGACGGTATCCGCAAGGAAAGTTCAACTAAGAGAAGATGGGATAATACACGATGGGATCAAAGGTTCGAAAGAGCGGTCGGATCAAAGGAAGATGCAAAGTCGCTGAACTTCTTTTTGGATTCGCTGACTTTAAAAATCAATGAAATCAAAACCGAAATGATGTACAGCGGCAAAACCATAACCGCTGACAAAACTATGGACGAGGTCCTGGGAAGGACAGCCCCAAAGATTAAGGTGCTGGAAGAATTCCAGAAGCATAATGATGAAATGGTGGCGCTTCTTGGAAAAGGCTATGCAAAAGCCTAGTAAAACAAAGACTTCATCATCCGTAGGAAAAATAATATAAAATCCTATTTATATAACAAAACACATCGATATAATATAGTAAAATTGCTTTTCCTTAAAATTCATTTAAAGATCTTTAATAAAGCAACGATTTTAGTATTGATAAAACTTGGGTATTTATCATGTAAAACATATTAAAAAGAAACACACAACCGATTGTTTGTAAATAATAGTTATATTTGGCTCTTGAAAAGTGTTAAATCAACACTTTTTGAATTCATGTAAAAATGAATAGGAAATAACAGGGAATTGTATTCTAATAAATGCCGGAAATTAAATATCTGGAAAGAATTTCAGTGCAATTAAAAAAACAAAGGAAGTGCATAATATATTCTTGGTCTCAAAGGAGACGAAGAATCTTTATTTAAATAGATTTACAGACATTTAAAGTTTAAAAAAATAATTTACAGTCCAAGTAAAACAATACACTAATGAAAAAATACAACTATTTAATTTTGATTTTAGTATCACTATCTTTTCTAAATCTAACTCAGGCTCAAGATACTTCATTATCTCCAATTCCTCCAGAAATAGATAACCCCGAATTACTAGGCATAAACAAAGAACCCTATCATGCCACATTAATGCCTTATGCCAACATTACAGAAGCATTGAAAGGCAATCGCCATGCTTCATCTTTTTGCACAAGCCTTAATGGACAATGGAAATTTAACTGGGTGCCAACTCCGGAAAAACGCCCTGCTGATTTCTATAAGCCTGATTACGATGTCTCTGGCTGGAAAGAAATCCCTGTACCTTCCAACTGGGAAATTCATGGTTATGGAACCCCATTTTACAGAAACTTAGGATATACCATCAAAAAAGATTATCCGCATGTAATGAGTGAACCAGAGAAATGGTATACATCTTACACTGAAAGAAATCCAGTAGGAAGCTATCGTAGAGAATTTTCTGTTCCTGCTGAATGGATAGGCCGATGTAATTTCATAACTTTTGACGGCGTTGATAGTGCTTTCTTTTTGTGGGTAAACGGTCAAAAAGTGGGTTTTAGTGTAAATAGTCGCAATGCGGCAGAGTTTGACCTTACCAAATATCTGAAACCCGGCAAGAATACAATTGCTGTAGAGGTTTACCAATACAGCTCTGGCACATGGCTGGAAGATCAGGATATGTGGCGTCTGCACGGAATTTTTAGGAATGTAACGCTCTGGAGTGCTCCACAAGTACATATCCGTGACTTTTTTGTGAAAACAGATTTGGACAAGGAATACAAGGATGCAACATTAGATGTATCAGCAAAAATTAAAAACTATAGTGATAAAACTACCAAACCACAAACATTCACAGCTACACTCTATGATAAAGAAGGAAAGGAAATAGCCAAAGGAAATGTAGTGGGCACTGCACTTAAAGCTAATAAAGAAGAATCACTTAACGTAAAAATCAAAGTGGTAAATCCATTAAAATGGACAGCAGAAACGCCTCACCTGTATACTGTTGTATTGACAAATTCTGAAGGCGAAATAGTTTCATCAAAAATAGGGTTTCGTAAAGTAGAAATTAAAGGACGTGTTTTTATGGCAAATGGTGTACCTATAAAACTGAAAGGTGTAAACCGTCATGAACACTGGTCTGATGTTGGTCATGCCGTTACGGAAGAACAAATGATTCGTGATCTTGAAGTCATTAAACAAGGAAATTGTAATCATATCCGTACTAGTCATTACTCAAATGATCCGCGTTGGTATGAGTTATGTGACGAATGGGGAATCTGGTTAGTTGCTGAAGCGAATATGGAATACCATGGTTATGATACACGATTTGATGAAGAACCAACCATAAAAGCTGCTATTATTGACCGTAATGTGGCGAATGTTGAAAATTTTAAAAATCATCCATCCGTCATTATATGGTCACTTGGAAATGAAGGTGGTGGTGTCAGCACAAATCTTAAAGCTGCCATGGCTGAAGTTAAGGCAATTGATTCTACACGTTTTGTTCATTATGAACGTTTTGGAGCGGGTAAAAACAATCCTGCAGACTTAGACGGTCGTATGTATGGCACTGCAGCTGAATACGTTGATATGGTTAAGAACTGGGGACTTACCAAACCATTTTATGTTTGTGAGTTTATTCATGCTATGTTCAACTCAATGGGATCTCTTGATGAATATTCTAAAGCATTTGACAATAACCCTGAAATTTTGGGAGGCGCAATTTGGGAATTCCAGGATCAGGCATTGTGGAACAGGCGTGATCCTAATCATCCAATTTTAGCTTACGGAGGCGGTTTTGGTGAAAAGCCAAATGACCACTATTTTATCCATAAAGGAGTAATTTCATATGACCGCGCCACAGAAGGAAATAATGTAAAACCACATTATCCTGAAATGAAAAAAGCTTTTCAATGGATTGATACCGAACTTACTGATCCCGTTAACGGAAGTATCAGAATTAAGAATAAATACCAGTTTATTTCTCTGGATGGTTTTGATGCCACCTGGAGCCTGACAGAAAACGGACAGGAAATTGGCAGCGGAAAAATTAAAATGCGCCCTACCTGGGGGAAAGGAATTTTTACGGCCAATATTCCTTATAAAATAGAGCATCCTAAAGCAGGTTCGGAATATTATTTAAGAATTTCATATAAGCAAAAAGAAAAAACGCTATGGGCAGATAAGGATTTTGAAGTAGCAACAGAACAGTTTAAAGTTCCGGTCAATACGCTGCCTCAACAAGAAATAAAAACTACTCAGACAGTTAAACTCGTTCAAAATCCTGAATCGGCTATTATTTCAGGAAAGGATTTTTCTGTAAGTTTTGATAAGAAAACTGGCTTCATGAATCAGTTAAATAAAAATGGAATCAATCTTCTAACCCCTGATGGTTCACCTAAATTACATTTGTGGCGTGCCTCACACCGTAATGATGATGATTGGGCTTACCAGCAATGGGAAAAATACGGAGTAACTACGCTTCAATACAAAGTGGTCGATTTTAAAGTTGAAACTATTGATAAATACTCCGTTAGGGTTACTTCTACAACAAAAGCAGATGGTAAAGAAGGTTTTGGCGTTTATCATACGGCAACGTATTTAATTAAAGGTGATGGATCGATAAAAGTGGATAACGATGTTCAATTTGTTGGTTTGCGTATTAATTTGGCCCGAATTGGGGTACGAATGTTACTCGATAAAAAACTGGATCGCATGTCATTTTTTGGTAGGGGGCCATTCGAAAACTATTCTGATCGCAAAAGTTCAGCTGAAGTTGGCATTTATGAATTGGGAGTAAACGAGCAATACGAATATGAAAAACCAATGGAGCGAGGCAATCATGAAGAGGTTAGTTGGGCAAAATTAAGTGGTAAAGAAATGCCATCTCTTATGATAAAAGCAGATGAAAAACTGATGCAGGTAGCAGCACTTCCTCATACTGACGAGCAAATGCATCCCGTAGAATATAAAATTGATTTACCCCCAAGTACTGCAACAGTTTTCTGCGTTTCAACCAAAACATTAGGTGTTGGATCTGCCAGTTGTGGTCCAAGGCCTCTTGAAAAATATCAGGTTTTTGCAGTGCCAACAGAATTCACTTATACCATTAATTTATTTTGACCTGAATTGGTATATGAAATCGTTTTATACGTCAAGGAAATTGGCTTTAAAATAGAAGTCAAGTGGGTCCACTTATTAAAACAACTTTAATAATCATTTATGATGAAATGTATTTGTAAAACGATGAAAAAATGTACTTTATTTTTTAGTACGCTATTTTTTATATCGGTGTCCTTTTTGTGCAAAGCTCAAAATCCTATTATTCAAACTAAATATACTGCGGATCCGGCTCCATTTGTCTATAAGGATACGGTTTTCTTATATGTTAGTCATGACGAGGAGAATGCCGGCCCGGGTATGGGTAAATTCCTGATGAAAGACTGGCTGCTTTACACCTCTGTAGACATGGTCAACTGGACCGATCACGGAATGGTAGCTTCATTAAAAGATTTTAGCTGGGCAAAGCAGGACAATGGCGCATGGGCTCCGCAGTGTATTGAACGCAACGGGAAGTTTTACCTCTATTGCCCTATCCATATGAACGGTATAGGGGTTCTGGTAGCGGACAGCCCGTACGGTCCATTTAAAGACCCGCTTGGAAAACCCCTGATTAAAAACAGTATGGATGATATAGATCCTTCGGTTTATATCGATGATGACAAACAGGCTTATTTATACTGGGGAAACCCTAAAGTATATCATGTTAAGCTAAACGAAGATATGATTTCTTTTAAAGGAGACATAGTGGCTGAACAAATGACCATAGCGGAATTTGGCAAACGGGACGGACATCCAAAAAGGGCAACACAATATGAAGAGGGTCCCTGGTTTTATAAAAGGAATAATCTGTATTATATGGCTTTTGCCTCTACCTGCTGTCCTGAAGGAATAGGATATTCCATGAGTAAATCGCCAACAGGTCCTTGGGAATATAAGGGAAGTATAATGGACGGGGACAGCAGATCAAGCGGGAATCATCCGGGAATTATAGATTACAAAGGAAAATCCTATCTTTTTGGTTTCAATTTCCGTTTAAATTTCATGATTACCGATAAGCATCACGAAAGGCGCTCAGTGTGTGTAGAAGAATTTCAATACAATCCTGACGGGACTATACCTAAATTGCCCTGGTGGTCTGAAACCGGCGTGAAACCAGCGGGCGTATTAAATCCTTTTATACGTACAGAGGCGGAAACGATCGCCTGGAGCCAGGGACTCAAAACCATCAAAGGTGTAAATGGCATGTATGTTACAGATATTGATAACGGTGATTATATAAAAATTCAGGCAGTGGACTTTGGGAAAGGCGCAAAGAAATTTGAGGGTAGTATTGCCAGTATGTCACCGGATGCTGCAATTGAAATCCATCTAGACAGCCCCACGGGCACCTTATTAGGCGTGTTAAAAATCAAAACTACCGGAGGCAAATGGGTAAGCCAGTCTTGTACCGTAAAAAAACACGCAGGCATACATGATCTATACTTTGTTTTTAAGAGAGCGAGCAAAGGCCTTTTTGATTACGACTGGTGGAAGTTCACCAAATAAGTTACGATGAATTTCTCGGTTTTACTTCTAGGATAAAAAACGTGGATTTATGGATAGTTGCTCTCAAAACCTGGATAAGTGCAAACTGGGAATGCAAACCTATCGCATGATTTGGGTTTAAATAACTATTTTTACCGGCTTGCATTGGATTTGTAACGATGATCGTTAGCAAAATGCGATGTTCAATCTTACAATTTAAATATCCGCATCTAAATAATGCGAAAAATACGTTAACAATGAAGACATTTAAATTTTTAAAAAATAAATATAATGTTGAGCTCCTAATAGATATAGGCACTTATAAAGACATTCCATTTTATTTTTTTGAAAGTGAACTTCATCATACGGATTTTTATGAACTTATATTTTTCTCTAAAGGAAACGGCTATTTAGAACTTGATCAGCAAAGAATTGAAATTTCAGATAATACAGTCGTTTTTGTTTCTCCATATCAAAAAAGAAGATGGTTTTTGGACAAGACTAAAGTTGAATGTTATTTCCTGTTTTTTCAGGATAGCTTTCTGTCTAATTTCTTCTCAGATAAACTCTTCTCTTTCAGGCTGCAGTTTTTCTACAACAAAACCAAACCGCTCTATCTAAAAGTTAATGATGACTTCTTTAAACAGTTAACGAATATAATTAAGGAGCTGCTTAATGAGGTCAAAACATTTAGATCAGATGGTGAACATATTATAAGAGCACTGTTGAACTTTATATTAATCAAACTCAATCGATCCTATGCAGAGCATTACCTACTGTCTTCAGAAACAGAAAATAACAGCATTGCATTTATGTTTAAAGAGATTTTACAAAATGAAGTCCGTAAAATAAGAAATATCGACTATTATGCGCAACAGTTAGGTATCAGCAGGGTAACACTAAATAAATGCATCAAAAAGCAGTTCGGGGTTACCGTTTCTGAAATGGTAAATGAATTTATTCTCTTTGAAATAAAGTCTCTGCTAACTTATACCAAGCTAAATATAAATGAATTTCATATCAATTGCAGTTCTCACAGGCAAATCATTTAAAGCGTTTCTTCAAGGCGCAAACAGGAATCTCACCAAAAGAATTCAGAAATGCTTATCAAAATGGTAGTTCTGTTATCTAACTGGTAACTATTCTGTTTTACATGTATTATATATTTGTACATGAGAATATTTTTATCAAAAGACAGCAAGCATCCTTATCGAAATCACTATTAAATATGGTCTATTCTCAGTAGGAACCATTTAAACTGTCAGACAATTAAAAATAGCATTTCAATGAAAAAGCAAATCAAATTTAGCTATATGTTCGCTTTGATATTACTCCCCTGCTTTCTATTCGGTCAACGACAACAAACAGCGGAGGAGACTTTAAGATCATTAAGATAAATTATAAAAAATAAAACCATTACTAAACCTGTATCTCTTGGTAAATCCATCTGCTAATTTTGTGTTCTAATCTATAAAAAAAAATTATACTTATGAGAAAATCAATCATGAAAAATGTTTTATTGCAGGAATCAGCAACTGCTCGAGAAAGTTTAAAAATCGTTTATACTATCCTATTGCTGGCACTGAGTGCTTTGATTTTTTCTGCCTGTTCCAATGACGAAGGGGGAGGAAATACATCTGACTATTATTTTAAGGCTACCGTTGATGGCCGTGAAATAAATTACCATTCCGCAAAATTTCAAGGCGATGGCGGTACTGATAACATATGGGAACATGTCGTAGTTGGAGCTCATGAAACTTCATATACTTTTAATGGACCATTGCCTCCTTCTCTTGATTTTGAAATATGGTATAACGGTGGGAATATCGAACCCGGCGATTATATTAGTCCCACAGATGGGCGCTTGATAGTACGCTATGCTATCCAGACTTCCGAGGGAACGAATGTATATAATACATCCTGGCATGACTTGCCATTTAAGGTAACTATAGAAGCGATCAGCAAAGAAGGCATTAAAGGAACAATGGCGGGAACACTTCAAAACCAGCAAGGAGAAACCAGGATAATCACTAATGGTTCATTCAATCTTCCTTATGATCAGCTGGTAAATCCATAAAAGTGCCATAGAGTGCAGTCAAATAATTCATAGAAACAATGCTAAAAAATCGGGATCGAATTGAAGAATTGTTGAAGTAGGATATCGCGAGATTGTTAAAGTAGAGTCACACTAATAATTTCAGTCTCACAATTTATTTACTAACATCAAACCTATAATCATGCTAAAATATAAATCGCTTATAAAACTTCTTATTGTAATTATCTTATTGGCCGGAAGTTCTGCCAGCGCCCAGCTGGATGGCCTGCTTCAAAAAGTAAAGGATAAACCTGGGGAAGTAATTGAAAAAGAGACAAATAATAAAAGGTCCACAAAAAGCCATAAAAATTCCGGACGTACTGTCATTGCTTCTGGTGATTTTCATAAAGGAGATACGCTGATTTTTGATGAAGATTTTTCGAAATATAAAGCAGGTGCCTCCGCCGGGAGTTTTAAGACAAATGGTGCTGCGATTGTGGCCATTGTAGCCGGACAGAAAGGAAAATGGATGGTTTTGCAGGATAAAGCAACCTTCAAGCTTTCAAAGGGGCTCAAGTATCCAAAGCGATTTACTGTAGAATTTGACATATTGGCATCGGGAGATAAGATTACCGATATTTCGCCTATGTCCTTTGGTTTTGCAACAGATAATAGTGCCCGTGAGTATACCAGCAATGTGGGGTCATATGTAGAACTACACTATTATGACGCCAATCAGGTCAATATCGGCAGCAGCAATCCACAAAAATTTGTCAATACCACGTATGATCTTGCTCAGGACCTTAACCAGCATTTGCATGTTGCCTTAACTATTGATGGAGACACGATGGCTGTATATCTGAATAATGCAAAGCTTGCCGATACCGTTTTATTTAGTCCTGGCGCAGCTAAAAACTTTTTTATAACCGCTCCATGGGAATATAAAAACGGCGCTAAGGTCTTGGTTTCTAATTTTAAAATCTCAGCATTCAGAAATTGAGAAAGCAGAATATTGCAATGGCACAGAGCAATACTTAATCTATAATCATTGAGTTTCGCTCTCTTATAAAAACTCTTTACAACTGCTTTAGTCCGTATAATATTATGATGAAAAGAATACTTTTAATTATCTTGGTTTCTATTCCCCTTTTTGCTACTCCATCACCGAAGAAAACTTTTACAATCTGGGGAAGGATTGTCGATAGTGGATTTAGCCCTATTGAATCATTTTCGATTAAGGTTTTCGAACTTAATCCTTTTACAAATCAAAAAAAATAATCCAAGATTTTAAAGTCCGAAATGATAATGGAGAATTTTTAATAAAAAACCTTAACTCAGAAAATTATCTTATTGAAATTACAGTTGAAAATTATACTAGGTATAGCATCGTAAAAACACTTGGAAATAAAAACGAATCAGTCGGAGAAATCGTTTTGCAAAATACTTGGTAAAAATTATAAAAAATAGATCCGTTCTATTTCTGGAATTAGTATCGCTATTACACAAAAGCCAACTGATTGTTAAATACTATTTATTTATGTACTGCTCTTCCCATAGTCGTATAACTTTAATTCGTTCTAAGGAGGCAGTAAGTAAAGTCCTGTCTTTAAAAGGCTCTGGAATATCTTTTACACTCTTCTCACCGCTTATCAGCTGTGGAATTATCACTTGCAATTCTGACCACAGGAAACTTTCTTTCATTGCAATGGACTGCAAAATTACCATCTTATCTTTGAGAAACTCTAATTCTTTGGAGAGGTTTTCTTTTCCATAGACTGCATCAAACCGGATAATAAGATTGTCGACATCAGCCACCGTAGTCTTTACGCCATCAAAATTTTTATTTAGGTAATTATTGATTAGGTTTAATTTGGAATGATCCTCTTCAATATTATTGTTTATTGAGGTTGCAATGAATTCATTTCTTCTCTGAGCTACGGTAAAGATAGAATCTAGTTTGGAATTCCAGGAACTAATCTCTTTCTGCTCTATTTTCCTGTCATAAAGAATGGTTCTCTCAGTGCGTTCTTTAAGATAATTACCAGGTTCTATATAAACTTCCCGGGTGATCCAGTTATTAAACTTATCGTAGGTATATTTTAGCGTATATTCATTTGGAGTCTGGTTTTTATAAAACACGCCTACCACATCCCCTTGCTTATTTCTGACCAATTTGTGTGCGTTTTGAAAACCATATAAGGGCAAACGCAATTCAAAATTGGTAGTAAATATCTCCGGACTTACTACCGATGATCGACTATGTATTTGTAAAAGCTTTCCCTTATTATATTCAAGTCGATATTGCAAGTCATAACTTGCCCCTAGGAAATATGATTTCACAAGCAAAAGGTTGTTATCTTTAAACTCAAAATCCCAGGTCTTGTCTCCTGTTTTTTCAGTAATATGCTTGATATTTCCTTTTAAATTCATAGTTTGTGTGTCAAACCTAACTTCCTTTTGCTGCTGAGAGTTGCAAGACATACAAACCACCAATAAGGCAAGTGAATATTTTTTTTTGACAAAGGTTGTAATAAAACTCATAGACTTGTCTGGTAAAAGATTGTAGTTAAACTGTAGCATGAAGTACTTAACTAAAATAATATTTTTTAATAAATGGTTGTTGCTTTTATCAATTAAAATTTTATTTAATATTTATTCATTTACCATTGAGTTTAAAAGAAGAGTTTAACATGATACTGTTCTAATCGTAAAGCCTCGACTCTGGATCTGGGTTTTCCACACCCTCATCGCTCACACAAGACAAACAAAGCCACAGGAAGAAAGTGGCTTTAATTTTTTATAGGATTTTTCAAAACTCTCTGCTAATTGGTGCAACTATTTGAGGATTTAATGAACATTCTCTTCTGCTTTAATTTCTTTTCTGTGTTTAAGCAAAAAAATTTCTTTTGTATTTTTATTTATAATGATTCTGCAATGATGGAGAAACAATATGAAACTCAATAAAGCACTTGATAAATTTTTTGAACTATTTTCTTATTGATGTTGTAAACGTAGACCTGCTTTATCTGCTTCCATTTTTTTACTGCTTTCAGGATAGCTTAAAATTTCTATATTTACAAAATGCCAAAAAACAGACACAATGTTTCAATATAAGGAGTACTATGCTGATAAGAGGTTCTCGGTATTCCTAAAAAAGATGTGGATACTGGACAACCTTGCCAATCCCGAACGTATAGTTGATAGGCAAGTTCTTCCGAACGGCTGCTTTAATATTGCTGTGATTGAAGGCAATGGACTCATTATAAAACATATGGGATGGGAGAAACACCTGCTGACCGGCAGCTACTTCTGCGGACAGATGACCCAAGCTATAAGCGTGGAGTTGCTCCCTTATTCCAAGGCGACGATGGTCCAATTGCATCCTTGGGCTCCTGCACATTTTTCCGCTGCTGACATGAGCAAATTTACTGATCAGATTGTTCCTCTCGAGGTGCTGGAAAGTGGACGTGATTATTTCAGCAGACTTCCAGGTCGAAGCCACAAGGAAATCTACCTGACCTTCGTATTGGCATTTGGACCGATGATGCGGGAAGACAGCACGCAGGAACTAATCTACCGTGCGGCAGCCATGCTAGTGGAAAGCAACGGCAACCTGCAGGTCTCGAAATTATCTGATTACCTGGGGTGCTCTTCAAGGCACCTGCAAAAAATATTCAAGAAACATATAGGGCTTACTCCGAAGCAGCTGTCTCTCATACTAAGGTTGCGAAATACCGTAGATAGCATTGCCTATCAGCAGCAGGACCTCCTTTCCATGACGGACCTGGCCCTGGACAGCGACTTTTTCGACCAAGCTCATTTTATAAATGCATTCCGGTCATTTGCCAAAGTGACACCGAAAAGGATAAACATCCCCAATTACTTCCTCTCGTTCAAGAAATAGCGTGCCGTTCGCATTTTTACAATTTAATAGCATTCCGATCGATTAATTTTACTTTCTGCATAAGCTGAAATCAGAGTGGGATGAAGTAAACACTACCCTTATGAACAAGCCACATAAGCAGTATTTAATCCTAAAACCTGTAGTTTTGATAAAAAACAAAAGTGACCCAAGATGGATAATTGTTAAGACCGAAAGCAACAGAGAGGCTGCCAAACTATTTTTTTACTTTGAGATAGAAATCTCCGAGTTGGAGCAATGCATAAAGATTAAATACGAAAGTTGCGAACAAGTGCCCTCAATCTGCAGGTTGCTAGTGGATGCGGACATTGACATCTTGGAAATTTATCTTACGCACTGAATCTGACATATATCATATTTTGTATATATAATTCCGAGAATTTCAAATAGTATATGAATTATATGCAATTTGCTGAAAAAAAAATTAAATAAGCAACTTGATTGATGCCTTTGCAAGACTGCCCCTACTGTAAAAACTTAAGCTGCTTTCGTTAATGCATATAATATATCACCTTAAGGCTTGCCTTTACTTTGTTTTAGATAAAAAGCAGTATCTTTTTCAAAAGGAAAGCAGAGGTGAACTTTGACGCTCGCCAAGCTTACGACTTATCTGGCGCATTAGTCCTCTGCCATTCCTTTGATCCTGTTGAATTGCTTCAAATAGAATGACAGACTTGCAGGTCTAATAAAGGCTCTAAAGAAGTTCAACTATTTTAAATCTCTAAATCAAAGTTATGAAAAAGTATTTGTTTCATGTTGGCATTGATATTTCTAAATTGAAATTGGATGTTGTAGTAATGAATGTTGAGAACTCTCTACAGGTAGAACACTTCATAGTAGAAAACTCAAAAAAAGGAATTAAGGACATATTCAAGTATTTTATTAAAAGAAAATACAGCTTAAATACTGTTTTGTTCTGTTGTGAGAATACTGGGGTTTATACTTATCCGTTAAGTATAAGTCTTTCTGAAAACAATTTAGATTATTGGGTAGTTCCCGCTATTGAGATTAAACGCTCCAAGGGAATTGTCAGAGGTAAGAACGATAAGTCTGATGCTAAAGATATTGCTTTGTACAGCCTTAGAAATATTGATAAATTAAATTTATCTGTAGTTCCTGAAAAAGAAATTCAAATCTTAAAACTACTTTATACTGAAAGAGAAAAATTGATAAAAGCACGAAGATTATTTGAAGCTTCTTCAGAGGCAGCAGCTTTTATAGATAAAGATGTTTATAAAACTATCTCATCTACAAATCTTAAAACAATAGCAGCACTTAAAAAAGCACTGAAAGAGATTGAACGAAAACTCAATGAGGTAATTATTGGAAATCAAGATTTAAAAGAAAAATTTAATTTAGTAAAAAGTGTTCCCGGCATAGGAAAGCAATCAGCTATATATCTGTTGATTGCCACAAAAGGTTTTACCTCTTTTAAATCCTGGAGAAAATTTGCCTGTTACTCTGGCGTCGCTCCTTTTGAATATAGTTCGGGTTCCAGTATTAAAGGAAGGACGAAAGTCAACCATTTTGCAGATAAAAAAGATGAAATCACTTCTACAGATGTGTGCGCTTACGGCAATTAAATACGATCCACAGCTCAAAGAATACTATAATAAAAAGAAAGAAGAAGGAAAAAACACAATGCTGGTTTTGAATAATATAAGATGCAAATTAATAAGCAGAGTGTTCTCCGTAATAAACCGAAAAACACCCTTTATAAATACTTATAAATTTGCAGGATAATTAATCTATTTATATTTGCTTTTTATCATAGAATGCTTTTTGGACGATTCTTTTTTGATTTGTTTCTTTAATTCGTCAAAACGTTCTGTGGCTAGGCGAAGCAGATTTTGTTCGCTGTTTTCAACTGCCTGATACATTTCGTCTTTATAGATTGCATCACCCTCTGAAGCTGCTTGTTTTGCTTTTTCAAAAAGAGCTGTCAGGAAATATTGGTTTCGGTTGTTTCGGACGAAGTATTTTTGAATTTCGGGAATGCATGCGGTCAGGTTGCGGATTCTTTCGTCGAGACTTAGGGTATTGCAAGTGTTTCCGGTATAGAGTTCTTCTAAACATTGGAGGTCGTATTCCAGCAGTCTGGCATAGGAGGTAAAGACACTGTTTGAGGCGCCTTCTGCCATGAGGTTTTTAATCTGCCATTTCTGAAGTTCGTGATCGTGGTAGAAATTGTTTTGATAGACATTCAATTTCCTCTTGTATTTTTTCCATTCTCCTGTACTGAAAACAGCCTCTTCTAATTCTTCATTTTGATAGATCACAGCAGCCGGACGGCAGTAAAACGCAGTGAAAGGTGCTCCTAAAGCATACTGACGATGCAGTTTTGAAGAATAGACAAAACAGACATTAATCTGATACTGGTTTTTTACTTTGGCGACCCATTTGCTCTGCCGAAGCTCCTGGACAGAGGCGTTTTTTTCGGTATGGATGATGAGTTGTGAAAACAGGGGTGAAGGTTCCCGGGTAAAAAATATCTGAACGATGGTATGCTGACGGACCAACTGACGCAGGATGTTTGCTATATATTCGTTTTGGAGTTTTGGAAATAAAAGTTTTGCTGTGGTTTTCATAATTTTGTGGTTTTAAGGTTTTGGTCTGGATCGCTGAAATAGACATACACTGATTCTGTAAACAGTCTGGTCATTGCAAACCAAACCATCAGGTCGAAGTGTTCCTGCAGTTCAGGGTCACTCTCCAGCAATATGGCGTTTTGTGTGTCAAAATTGAAGTGCTGTATTTTTTGCCGATATTTTTTATAATAGTCTACTCCTGTGACTGTGATTACTATAAGGAGCAATTCGTTTATGAACTCTGATGCCGTAATCGATTTTAAAATATACCGGAGACTGTCAAACTGATGGTGAGCCGGATTTGGGTTTTCTTTTAGGTCATAACAAAAATATACCAGTACCTGCAGGCACGAAATAATTCCTGCTGTTTTGACGTCCTGTTTGTTAGTATCAGGGATTTCCAGATTGCCTGAAAGCAGTTCTTCTAAGTCGTATTGCTGTAAAAGGTCTGGATAGTTGTAGAATATTTTATTGACAGCGGGATTTTTGAGTTTTTCGAGCAGTGCTGCAATTCCTTTTTCGAGTTTCAGTTTTTCCGGATCCTGCCAGAACAGACTCAATGCAGTTTTTGCCTGTGCATGCGTTATTAGGAGTGTTTTTTCTGTCTTACCGTTTTTATTCTTTTTCATAGTGAGTAGCTTACGATTCACCAACGAAGTTCTATTCTTTCCAAAGGATAAACTATTCCTGATTTGGATATACTATCTGACAAAGGGATATTTTACGGATATTTTTTTATCTTTGAAATTCACACTTTTTAATGCAGATGGCTTTATCTTTGAGCCTTCAGAAATTGTACTCGATATGGAACAAAAAATACATCAGGGAAGAAACGTAAAACGTTTTAGAGAAATGCTTAACATAAAGCAGGAGGCATTGGCTTATGATCTGGGAGAAGACTGGAATCAGAAGAAAATCTCTATGCTGGAGCAGAAAGATGTAATTGAAGACAGTTTGCTAAAACAAATTTCTGCTGTGTTGAAAATTCCTGTTGAGGCTTTTCAGAATTTTGATGAGGAGCAGGCAATTAATATTATTTCTAATACTTTTAATGACCAATCTAATGGTTACAATTACTATCCAACTTTCAATGTAAATCCAATAGAAAAATGGATTGAGGCTTTGGAAGAAATTAAGAGGTTAAATTTAGAGCTTTTGAAAGCCAAAGATGAACAGATTAAAGTTTTGGAGAAATTGTTAAAAGAGAAATAAGATCATATAACTTTTAAAGACTCACTTTTTACTTTTACTTGCTTTTTTGTATGTTTACAAAGTATAACATCGATAAATTGACTTTTGAAAAACGAAAGACATACTCGCCAATCAATAATTGATATTCGACTAAAAGACGCAGGTTGGAATATCAACGATACTACACAAGTAATTGAAGAATTTAACATTCAAGTTCCTTTACCTGATGGTGTTAATGAGCCTGGAAGCAAATATGAAGGGCATCAATTTAGCGACTATGTTTTACTAGGAAAAGATGGTAAGCCGTTAGCTGTTGTTGAAGCCAAAAAATCTTTAGTAGATGCAAACATCGGCAAGGAACAAGCTAAACAATATTGTATCAACATACAAAATGAACGTGGTGGTGAATTACCGTTTTGTTTTGTTACCAATGGACATGATATTTATTTTTGGGATTTAGGGAATTATCCTCCAAGAAAAGTACACGGGTTTCCAACACGAGATGATCTTGAACGTTACCAATACATTCGAAAAGCCAGAAAACCATTAGCTAGCGAATTGATTAATACTTCAATTGCCGGACGAGATTATCAAATTGCCTCTATTCGTGCGGTTATGGAAGCTATTGAGAAACGCAAAAGAAAGTTTTTGTTAGTAATGGCTACCGGAACGGGTAAAACCAGAACCTGTATTGCTTTAGTAGATGCTTTAATGCGAGCTGGTTGGGCAGAGCGCGTTTTATTTTTAGTTGATAGAATTGCGTTGAGAGATCAAAGTTTAGAGGCATTCAAAGAACACCTTCCAAACGAACCCAGATGGCCTAAGATTGGTGAAAAGTCGATCGCAAAAGATCGAAGAATTTACGTTTCGACTTATCCTACTATGTTGAATATCATAAGGGATGAAGAAAATACTTTAAGTCCGCATTTTTTTGATTTGATTGTGGTAGATGAAAGTCATCGAAGTATCTACAATACGTATCAAGAAATATTAGATTATTTCAATACAATTACATTAGGACTAACAGCTACACCTACAGACGTAATTGATCATAATACGTTTAACCTCTTTGAATGCGAAGATGGCATACCAACATTTGCGTATACTTATGAGGAAGCCGTAAATAATATCCCTCCCTATTTAAGCAACTTTCAGGTGATGAAAATTAAGACTAAGTTCTTAGAACAAGGGATAAACAAAAGAACTATTTCTTTAGAAGATCAAAAAGAGTTAATTCTTCAAGGTAAAGAAGTCGCTGAAATTAATTTTGATGGGAAAGACATTGAAAAATCAGTTACAAACAAGGGAACCAATGCATTGATAATTCGCGAATTCATGGAAGAGTGTATTAAAGATGCTGATGGTGTGTTACCTGGTAAAACGATTTTCTTCTGTTCGAGTATGAAACATGCGCGTCGTATGGAAGAATTATTCGATGCTTTTTATCCCGAATATCATGGTGAATTAGCTAAAGTATTGGTAAGTGACGATCCAAGAGTTTATGGTAAAGGAGGATTATTAGATCAATTCACACATAATAATTTACCACGTATAGCAATTAGTGTCGATATGTTGGATACAGGAATTGATGTACGAGAATTGGTTAATTTAGTTTTTGCAAAACCTGTTTTTTCCTATACCAAATTTTGGCAAATGATAGGTCGTGGTACACGTTTATTAGAACCATCAAAAATGAAACCTTGGTGTACTCAAAAAGATAATTTTCTCATTATGGATTGTTGGGATAATTTCGAATATTTCAAAATCAATCCGAAAGGAAAAGAATTAAAAAACCAAATTCCTTTACCAGTTCGTTTGTTTGGTATTCGATTGGATAAAATTGAAAAAGCCCAAGAACTACAAAATAAAACTATTGAAACAAGTGAGGTAGAAAAATTACGAAAACAAATAGCCTTATTACCTCAAAATTCGATAGTAATTCTTGATGCGCAAGCCGAATTAGAGCGATTAAAAGACGATAATTTTTGGAATCTGCTAACACACGATAAACTCGATTTTTTACGCTTAGTTATAAAACCGTTATTACGAACGGTTTCTGATGTTGATTTCAAAGCGATGCGTTTTGAAAAAGACATATTAGAAGTTTCCTTAGCGCATTTGTGCGAAGAAAAAGAAAAATTTGAAGCCTTAAAAGATAGTATCGTTGAAGAAATTAGCGAATTACCTTTAACAGTAAGTGCCGTAGCTAAAGAAGCCGAGTTGATACGTAAAGCGCAAACCAATAACTATTGGGCAACTATTAACGAAGATCGTTTCGATGAATTAATCCTAAAAATGGCTCCTTTAATGCGTTTTAGAGAGACGGTGAAACCGCTAGGAACTGCCAAATACAATTTTAAAGATGAAGTATATACCAAAGAATTTGTTGAATTTGGTCCACAACACGAGGCTTTGAGTGTAGCAAAATACCGTGAGTTAGTAGAAGAAACGGTGAATCAGTTAGTACAGGACAATCCTATTTTACAGAAGTTGAAACAAGGACATGAAATTACACTTGAAGAAACGGAAAGTTTGGCCCAAGTCCTGCACGATGAACATCCTCATATTACAGTAGATTTGTTACGCCGGGTGTATGCGCACCGAAAAGCACAATTGGTGCAATTTATTAAACACATTTTAGGTATCCAGTCTTTAGAATCTTTTCCTGAAACAGTTTCAAAGGCATTTACTGAATTTATAAAAGAACACTCTTATCTGACAGCTAGACAGTTGCAGTTTTTAGATTTACTTAAAAAATATATCATAGAAAAAGGAGAACTTAGCAAACGAAATTTGATTGAATCACCCTTTACCATGTTACATCCTGAAGGTATCCGTGGTGTGTTCAAACCCAATGAAATAGAAGAAATTATTACTCTTACAAATAAATTATTAGCTGCATAGCATGTTACAGACAAACCCAATATTAAAATCCCTAATTGACCGTCTTTGGAATAACTTCTGGAGTGGTGGTATTAGCAACCCTTTAACAGCCATTGAACAAATTACCTATTTGATTTTTATGAAACAAATGGATGATTTAGAAGCCAAACGCGAACGTGATGCTGAGTTTACAGATGAAGCTTATACTTCAAAATTTGAAGGTCAATTCCAAATTCCTGGGAGTAACACATATGTTAACAAACAAGATTTGCGTTGGAGAACCTTTAAACGCATGCCTGCGGATGAAATGCTATTGCATGTACAAACTAAAGTATTCCCTTTTTTAAAGGTATTTGAAGGAGGTTCTAAGTTTACCAAAGCGATGGCTAATGCCGTTTTTATTATGCCTAAACCTTCTCTATTGGTGGAAGCTATTAAAATCATTGAAGAAATCTTTATTGAAATTGAAAGAGATGCCGTGGAAGGCGGTCATGCGTTTCAAGATATTCAAGGTGATGTTTATGAGATGTTATTAGGCGAAATTGCCAGTGCTGGTAAAAACGGCCAATTTAGAACGCCTCGCCACATCATTAAATTAATGAATGATTTGGTACAACCGCAATTAGGACAACGAATTGTTGACCCTGCTTGTGGTACGGCTGGTTTCTTGTTGGGAGCCTACCAATACATTTTAACCGACTTAGTTAAAAAGGAAAATACGGAAGCTTTACAACCTGATGAAGATGGTTTTATGCGTGCCACGGTTTCGGCTACGTTAAATGAAAACTTGAAACATATTGTTGAAGATTCGTTGTATGGTTATGATATCGATACAACTATGGTTCGATTAGGACTAATGAACCTGATGATGCACGGTATCGACCAACCCAATATTGACTATAAAGATACCCTTAGTAAATCGTATAACGAAGATTCACAGTACGATTTAGTATTGGCTAACCCACCTTTTACGGGTAATATTGACAAAGGGGACATTAATGAGAGTTTAAAACTGAATACCACCAAAACGGAATTGCTCTTTATAGAACGTATTTACACCATGCTCAAAATGGGTGGAACAGCGGCTATTGTAATCCCTCAAGGAGTTCTATTTGGTAGTGGAAAAGCTTTTGTGGAATGCCGTAAAATTATGGTTGAAAAAAGTGAATTAAAAGCGGTGATTTCAATGCCAAGTGGCGTTTTTAAACCGTATGCTGGAGTGAGTACAGCTATTTTAATTTTTACCAAAGGTAGCGAAACCAATAACGTCTGGTTTTACGATATGCAAAATGATGGATATACATTAGATGATAAGCGTAATAAAATTGAACGTAGTGATTTACAAGATATCGTAAAGCAGTTTCAAAATAGAATAGCAATACCTAGTAGTGATAAGGAACGTGAAGCAACATACTTTACCATTGACAAACAAGAAATTGTATTAAACAATTATGATTTAAGTTATAGCAAATATAGGAAAGAGGTATATGAAGAAGTTGAATACGAAAAGCCAAAAGTAATATTTGAAAAATTAGAAAATTTAGAAGAAAATATCATTAAAGGGATTAGTGAATTAAAAGAAATAATTAAATGAGGACTGTAACTTTTAATGATATTATTGGAAAAGATGGAGTCTTTATTGATGGGGATTGGGTTGAAAGTAAAGATCAAGATCCAAATGGAGATGTAAGATTACTACAGTTAGCTGATATTGGAGACGGACATTTTATAAATAAATCAAATAGATTTCTTACGATAGACAGTGCAAAAAAATTAAAATGTACTTTTTTAGAACCAGGTGATATTTTAGTTGCAAGAATGCCAGATCCAATTGGGAGAGCTTGTATATTTCCAGAATTAGATATGCCTTGCGTAACGGTTGTAGACGTATGTATTATTCGCCCTGATAGAAAAATAGTATCCAATATATGGCTTAAGTTTCTAATTAATAGTTTTGATTTTAGAAAATCAATAAGTCAATTTGTCACAGGAACAACCCGACAAAGAATTTCAAGAGGTAATCTTGCGAAATTATCATTCACTTTACCTTCATTTCAAGACCAAATCCGTATTGCAGAAGTTTTAACTCAGGCCGAAAACTTAATCAAACAACGCAAAGAAAGTATAGACCTTTTAGATGATTTTTTAAGAAGTACTTTTTTGGAGATGTTTGGAGATCCTTTTATTAATCTCAAGAAACATAAGGTTGTTGCGTTAGAAGAGATTGCAGCTAAAGAAAAATATTCAATCGTAGATGGTCCATTTGGATCAAGTTTGAAAGAGGGGGATTATTTTGAAACTGGTATTCCTATTATTAGAATTAATAATATTCGTGATGAGGGTTTTTATAATGATCAATTTAAATATATAAATGAAAAGAAGTATGAGGAGTTGAAAAGAAGTAAAATTCAATATAATGACATACTAATAGCAAGGGTTGGTAATACTATTGGAAAATCTTGTTTATTTAATCAGAATTTTAAAGCACTATTGTCAACTACAGGTGTTGCTAAATTAACAGTTAATAATGAACTTGTAAATGTTAAATATATTATAGCTCATCTTCGATTACCGCAATACAGAAAATATATTTGGAATCAAACAGAAGGTGGTGGACAGCCTTATTTGAATTTAAAAAAGATTAAAAATTTTAAAATTTTATTACCACCTATTGAACTTCAAAATCAATTTGCCACAATCGTCGAAAAAGCAGAAAGTTTAAAAAAGGAATACGAAGCTAGCTTGCATGAGTTAGAAAATATGTATGGAGTATTGAGTCAAAAGGCATTTAAAGGAGAGCTAAATATTAAGAAATAAATTCATGAAGTTATTACGGTTAAAGTTAAATGATTCATTTAGAAGTTTGCCTGAAGGTTTTGAATTGATCTTTAGGGAAGATGACGAAAGATTATATCGAAATTTAAACGAACCTATTTGTTTGGTTGGAATTAATGGCTCAGGAAAATCAAATGTTCTAGAAGCACTGGGTGAAATCTTCAGTTATTTAGACCAAACGTTCTTAAAATTCGTAAAGCAACATTCTGATATAACATTAATAAATAGTTTTGAGTTAGAATATTTATTACCATTAAGTTGGGATATGGAATTCATAACTGCAGATAGTGAAATTACACTAGATACTGAATTTGTTCATATTAAAATTATAAAACATAAAGACTACTTACCAAGTTTTTATTGGGTTTTTAAAAGCGAAGAACACCCAATTGCTTTAGGAATGAAATCTATTTTACCTAAAAGAATAATTGGTTATTCATCGGGACAAAATGAGTTATTAAGTATTCCATTCACAAGAATTAAATTTAGATATTACAATACTTTAATTCAAGAATACAAATCGACATACAGAGATAATGTTGAATATAGTAGATTAAGGTATATTGATTATGAAGAAAATTCGAGTATTCTTCTAGCTAATTTTTTGATGGCAAAAGGAAATGAAGCAGATATTTTAAAAGAAACTATATTGATTGAAGATATAGACAGTTTTGACTTAATTATCAATAGAAATACACATAAAAGAGGAACATTACCTATTGATGTTGATATTAATAAACTTCTTGAGTTTTTTGAAAGTAAGTCTACAAATAAATTAGTGATAGCCTCTGATATTACGAAACATACTTTCGAAAATATTGAAAATTTGAAG
This sequence comes from Flavobacterium gyeonganense, assembly GCF_029625295.1. NCBI lineage: Bacteria > Pseudomonadati > Bacteroidota > Flavobacteriia > Flavobacteriales > Flavobacteriaceae > Flavobacterium > Flavobacterium gyeonganense. Next base: position 3,701,393 of record NZ_CP121112.1, read on the forward strand.
AAAGAATTACAAAATAATTTTGTTGATGCGGCTGGATTATATACACTTTTAAAACGCATTGGGTATTTAAATTTAAATTTTGTTGATAAGGGTAAAATAGATGATTTGCTAGTTTCTGATATTGAAATCTATAACAATTATGATATAGCAGATTTCAATCCTACTAAAAAGCTTTTCCAAATTTCTGAAGTTAGGGTAAGGAAAAATAATGTAGATTATCCAATTAACTACAAAAACTTATCAGATGGGGAACACCAGTTCATTCATGTAATAGGAACTTTATTGATGTTTAAAGATGAAACATCTTTGTTTTTGTTTGACGAACCTGAAACACATTTTAATCCTCAATGGAAATATGACTATACAGAAACTTTTAAAAAAGTAACAAATAGTCATAAATCACAAATACTAATGACGACTCATGATCCTGTTTTGCTATCAGGACTTTCAAAAGAAAATGTCGTTATATTCAACAAACCAAATCAAAACGTAGAAAGAACATATAAACCTGATAAAGATTTAAAAGGTATGGGGGTTGATGCCATTTTAACAAGTGAAATTTTTGGTTTAAATTCTACACTCGATAGTGAGACTTTGAATGATATGATTGAAAGACGAAAGTTATTAGTTAAACAAGAGAAAAGTAATCTGAATGAAGAAGAAAACGAGGAATTAACTAAATTAAGCCAAAGCTTAAAAGATATTGATTTTAATAAACCATTTGCTGACCCCTTATATAAAGATTTTATTATGGCATTGGAAGATTTAGATGTTTACAAACAAGCAGATATAAGTCAAGCAGAAATCAAAGAAAGGGAAGAAATTGCTAAGTTAATAATGAAAAAGTTAAATGAAAATGGGTTATAATAATGAGATATATTAATACAACTGGTTACAATCCTAAAGCTTTAAAAATAGAGTTGCAAAAGAAAAATGTCGAAATTATTTCATTATCAACTATTCAAGAAAAAAAGATTTTCTTGATTTAGCAGCCAATCAAATTTGGACAAAACATAAAGCAGCATTTGAAAAACTAAGTTCTAATAAATGTTGGTTTAGTGAAGCTTATGCTACTGTTTCAGATTTTCAAATTGAACATTTTAGACCTAAAAAAAAGTTCAACTAATTAGAAATAAAGATAGTTATACAGAAGCAAGAACGGTTGCCAATAATGAGGGATATTGGTGGCTTTCTTATGAACTTGATAATTTCAGATTAGCTGGTGGTAAACCCAATCAATTCAAAGGGTCTTATTTTCCACTTCAATCAGGAAGTAGGATTGGAACTCCATTGAATGGTTCTTGGAAATTAGAAGAGCCAATTTTTATAGATCCTTGTAAAAAAGAAGATGTTGAATTAATTACTTACGATGGAGTTGAACCAAAAGAAGCTAATCCAGATATAGATTCAATTGAGCATGTAAGGGCCAGAATTTCAATAAATCTATTTGGATTAAAAATTAATAAATTAAAAAACGCAAGATCAAAAGTATTTGAAATTACTAAAAATTTTTACAATTCAGCAGAACTAAATTGGAATGCAATGAATGATAATATAGGTGTCAATGAAAATGTTTATAATTTAGCTAAACAAAATTTTGATAACAATTGTAGTTATCTTGTCTATATGCTTAAACCAAATAAAGAATTCACTAGAATGGTATTAGCTTTTTTAATTGCTGCAAATCAACCTTGGGTTAATATATATGTGATTGATATTGCAAAAGAATTAAAGTTTATATAATGAAAAGAAGATACTGGGTTATTTCTCCAAATGTATTAAATGATGGTAATACAACACATTGGCTTGAAAGATCAAAATCAGAAAACAAGGTTTTTGTTGGATATGATAAAGACGCGATTCATGGCGAAAAATTTAAAAACAAGTTGAGTAATGGTGATTGTGTGATTATTGCTCAAGGAGCAAAGGATAATAGAAATCTTTTTTTAGCGGGTTTAATTACTTCACAAAGAGATTATGATGAGGAAGGCGAAGTTTATTTTAGAAATGTTGATTACTACATGGACAAAAATGATTTTAAAGACAACAATATTCGACTTAACTCAAATAATGCTTATAAAGAATCAAATAATCCAGGAACAATTTATGAATTGAAATATGAAAACTCGTTCGACAAATCGGTGATGGACAAAATTAATTCATTGATTAAATTGAAGAAAGAAAAAAAGCAATGCAAGACAAAATAGCCTTATTAAAATATAAGAAGCAAATCATCCTTCAAGGTCCTCCCGGTACTGGAAAAACTCGACTAGCCAAATTAATGGCAGAGGAAATGACTAAAACCACAGCAACCTTCAGTGGGCTTGATAAAATTGATGATTTTTTTAAATCTACAGATACTAAAAACTCCATTTTCTTAGAGAAAAGAAAATCGCAATATGAATTACTTGAGAATTTTCAAAAGAGATATCCTAAAGAGCAATTAATCAATATTTCCAAAGAAAATTATGCTCTAGGAACAGGTAAAAATGATAGTTTTTGTTGGTGGATTGAAAGAGGATTAAAGCCATTAGGATATTATTCGCCTGGTAGCGCCAGATCCTATATGCTTTTTTGGAAAAAAGAAATTGGCGAATATAGCAAGCATGGTTTTGTTAAATCGGCACTAGATTTTGACGATGCTATGAAAAAAATAGCAATTGAATTAGATAAAGCTGTCAATCAAGGCAATCATACAGATATCTTAAAATATTTTGGGGATGGATTTGTCTTAAAAGTATTAAACAGCTATTATCCAAATGATTTCTTTCCAATAAATAGTGTAAAATGCATTGAAAATGCTTTAAAAATATTTGGAGTTGATTATTCAGGTTTAAATCCACTTGAAAAAAACTTGAAGCTTCAGGAAATTTATCTTCAAAAGCGTAACCAGTTTAATACTGATATAACAAACTTTGAGTTCATGCATTTTCTGTTTGTGGAATTCAACTTAAAAGAACCTTTAGTACTGGATGTTCAAAGTTTAATTAAAAAAGGGAAATTCAAAATTATTCAATTCCATCCTTCCTTTAGTTATGAAGATTTTGTCAGAGGTATTACTGCTAAAACGAATTCAGACGATAAAGTATTTTACAAAGTGGAGGATCGCATCTTGATGGAATTTGCGCAGGAAGCTTTAGATAATCCTAAAAACAACTACATACTAATTCTGGATGAAATAAATAGAGCAAATCTCTCTTCGGTTTTGGGTGAATTAATTTATGCCTTAGAATACCGTTATTATTTTGATAAAGACAATCAACAACAAGCTTCTGTGGAAAGTCTTTATGATATTTCAAATGGTGATGAAGAGCCAAACAGAACTTTAATGCTGCCTGAAAATCTTTATATTATCGGCACAATGAATACGGCCGATCGTTCGGTAGGACATATTGATTATGCCATTCGAAGACGTTTTGCTTTTGTGAATGTTTTACCGGATGATTCAGTTATTGCAAATACCAACGCTAAAGCTCTTTTTACCGACATCAATAATTTATTTAACAATAACAACACCCTAGCTGCTGATTTCAAAGCCGATCAGGTGAGATTGGGCCACAGTTATTTCATTGTGAACGACGAGGCCGAATTAGCACTGAAAGCCAAATATGAAATCATTCCAATCTTAGAAGAATACCTGAAAGATGGAATTCTCTTGGAAGCAGCAGAAACTAAAATCTCTGAATTAAAAAAACGATTTGGTAACTAATCTGTTAACATATTGGGAGCATTACAATAATGCTTTAGATGACAAACATCAAGACCTTTTTGACAAAAAGAAACCGTATGGTTCTAATTTTAAAAAACAAAGAGGTGAGGTGTCTTGTTTCTCTATTATTAAAAAAGAGGGTGTTTTTCACTTGAACACTTCTTATTGTATTGGTATCGATTGGATAGATGAAATCAATGCTATCTATATCGAACCCAAGTTAAATGCAAATAACAAGAACGAGCCTGAAGAAATAGTAGAAATAAACTATTTACAAATGCTGTTTTCAGCCTTGCCCTATATAGATTCACAAAAAGAGTTGGATGATCTATTTAAAATCAAGTGGGACAAACCACTCATTGAGATCCATCAAACCAAAGATCTACTTACTCCTCTTTTAGTAATCCAATACTTAAACTTCTTAAAAACTATAGTGCGCAAGGGATTAAAAAAATCGTATTACAAAGTCGAGCAAAATCTCAACAGCAAAGTAAAAGGGAAAGTCCTAGTAGGTCAAACAATCAAGCAAAACAGTCTAAAAAACAAACAGCTTTACACCTATTGTAGCTATGAAGAATTTGGTATAAATAATTTAGAAAACAGACTCCTTAAAAAAGCTTTGATTTTCATCAAACGCTATTTACCCACATTTAAAAACATAAGCTCACAGTCATTTACTGCAGATCTGTTTAACTTTATAACTCCTGCTTTTGAAAATGTATCCGAAGAGATAAACCTTAATGACATAAAATACAACAAACCGAATACATTTTACAAAGAATACACCGAAGCAACACGATTAGCAAAATTGATCCTGAAAAGATTTGGATATAATATAGCCAATGTTGAAAAAGAGAATATTTCAACTCCTCCCTTTTGGATTGATATGAGTAAATTATTCGAATACTACATATTAGGATTACTAAAAAAGCAGTATCCAAAAAAAGGAGAAGTACTATTCCAGTTCAAGTGTCATAAAGCACACGAAATAGATTACTTACTAAATACGGTCGATTTAAAATTAGTAATCGACGCCAAGTACAAACCACAATACAAAACCATAAACGGTATTGATAAAGAAGATTTTAGACAAATCAGCGGCTATGCGCGACTAAAAAAAGTGTATGACAAATTGAAAGTAAACTACGATCAAAACATCAATTGTTTGATTATTTATCCGGATTTAGAAATTCAAAATAATGATTTAAGTAATCCAACAGCCGAAAAGTATAAAATAGATAAATATGTTGGCTTTTATAAATTAGGGGTTAATCTGCCTATAGTTAAATAAAAGAAGTCTTTACATAGAGAAAATAGGTAGGGAGTGGAATAGAAAAAAAATATTAGAATAAAATGATACTGTCCTAAAATTTTAAAGGCTAGGTTAGAATTCCCCCATTTCAATCAGCTATTTTTATACAACTCAATTTTTCTCCCCTCAAAATCTTCAATTACAGCAATAAACCCAAACTCCGTTTGTGTGGGAGGTAATGCAAACACCACTTCTAAGGCGGTTAATTTTTGAATTGTAGCCTCGAAGTTGTCAATACCGAATCCTAATCTTAGGTTTTTGTCTGCTTCGGTCTGGCTCTTTGTTAAAGGATAAATTTCTAAAACTGTTTTTCCGATAGTCGCACTATAATGAAAGGGAGAATTTCCGTGTTGGTGGTACTCAAAAGTCAACCCGAACAGGCTGTAAAAGTCGGATAGTTTTTTTGTATCGCTAGTTCTTAGAAATAATAGACGTATTTCCATTTTATACTTTTGTTTTTTGAATTTTGCTGTTTGTAAGACTACTGTTGTCTTGCTGCCTGTGGTTTGGGCTGAATTGAGTTCTGTTTTCGGATTTGTCTATAGATTATATTTATTATGCGGATTGCCTAAATCTTTTAAAGCAGTTGTTGCAGATCGTATTCGTTTTCAATTAATTCGATTAGTTTGGTTTGTATTTTCAGCAGGAATTTTTTTATTATTTGATTCTGTAAGTAATGAAAATTTCATACTTACAAAGTATTCATAGTCATTATAATAGATAAGAATTTTTCGCCCCTGATGTCTAAATAAGTTCTACTATCCATTTTCTCCTCAATGAGCTGCAGTTCATAAAAACGTGATAGCTGATTGATAATCTTTTTTTCTCTTCAGGAGCATCTTCTGCTTCAATACTAAATGCATGATCCTTTAAGTAAAAACATTCTCTTAACGAATACAGGCATGATATGAGCCAGGCGAAAAAGATGATGTAAAGGTGAAACTTATTAAGGATCCATATTTGGTGTGTGTCGAACCAATTCGTAAAAAACAATAGGTACAAGCAGAACACTGACCATACAAATGTCAACACTATAAAATATCTATTGAAATGATTTGTCATTGAATTTGTGTATATCCTTGATGATAATTGGTGTTAGTATTTGCAGGCAACAGCTTTTGAGAAAGGTCTCTTTGGGAGCGGGAGAGATGGTATGTCAGCGGATGTTTTTTAATTCCCAATGTTTCACTAAATAGTAATTCCAAATTCCTTTTTGTACTGTTATTTCTAATTTATAGTCTTTTGGATTACGATTGTAATTTTGCCGATTCGTTTCAGGACTAACTCTAAAAACTTCAGTTCTGTTTTTAAATTTAAAAGATACATCTGGATTTTTTTTGGTGTAAAACCCCGTTACATTGCAACTAATTATTTCTATGTTGTTTTTTTCTGCTTCTTTTTTATTTAAATAATTCCACGTCACACCTGCAATCTGTCCAAAACTTAAATATGAAACAAAAATTCCTTGCAACAAATAAAACCCAATCACATATATTTTGGCATATGTTTCTTTGAAACCGGTATATTTTCTAATTAAAAAATCTTTTCTATAAATTCCAAAAAATAATACTCCAATGATTATCGGCAGCCAAAAAATATAAACATTATATCTTATATCGTGTCCAATTGTTTCGCTTTCAAAAAATATATAATTAAAAATAAAAAAAAATAAAGCTGATATTACAAGGACATAATGTATCCGGTCTATTTTTTTCTCTTTGTTTTTTAATTTTCTCTTTTCCGTTTTTTTTTTGTTTCGTTTTCCTCTCAAAATATTGGATTTATTTGTATGTATTCACTTTTCTGTTCTTTGAAAATACCACTGAAGTTCTGCCTGCTGCCTCGGGTCCGGGACTAAATTAAATCCTATTTTCGGATTTTGTTACCGGAGCAGATAGCGAAGAGGCGAAGCAAATCTTCATGGCGTGGGGGATCGGCATTAGTTTTAATTGGCATCTCTGTGTCTCCATATTTTTCGGCACAATTTGATTAATGCTGAAAAAAATAATCCAAAAAGGAAAATTACCAAGAATATAACGGGAAAGAAATCCCATTCGGTTTTTCTTTCTTTCTCGAATAAATTTATTACAACTAAAATTCCAGTGAAAAATATAGCAAAGGCCATACTGTTAATCACATTTAGTGTAAAACTGTTTTCATTTCTTTTGATAATCCATTTGCCCAAAATTATTTGGTATAAACTACAAAAGACTACAATTACAAATAAATATATTAAGTACACAATGCTGCTAATATGACAACTCTCGCAAGCCTCTAATTTTGGTTCAGGGAATAAATTTTGGGAGACGAAAAAGTATCCAATTGGAAGTGCGGCTGCAATTGTAATTGGCAGAACAGTTTCGAGTAAAATTTTAGATGGTTTCATTTTTGTAGTAAGTTGATTATCAATTGCCCGTACCGTTTTTTTATTGCAGCAGTATTGGACTAAAATTAGTTCCTGTTTTTGGATTTACCAAATCATTAATGAATTGTATTATATCCGTACTGTAGTTGCGTTACAAAGCTTTATTTGTTTCAACATGTAAGCAGGTACTCATCGCAGCCGTTTTCCAAATGAAGCTGGATTTAAGTTGATGATTTCTTTTACCCCAAAATATTGTACGTTCACCTCAATTTATTGTTGGAGTTCCTGAATATATATAGTATTGCAGTTATACTTTTCCGGAATATCATTGGTATAGCAGCCGTTTATTAGAGATAAAAAACCGCTATTCATTTTATTCGCTTTGAACCTTTTTTTAGAGACACATTACGCCATTACTAATTTAATTATACCTACACTATGAAAACAAAAAAATATTTCTATCTCTGTTTAGGCATTATTGCCTTTTCCTGTTCTAAAGACAACGACAGCAATGATGATGAAACCAACGTTACAACCAATACTCCTGTTACCATTAGTGCCACGACTGTAAAGGGAACAGCAGAAGGATCATTGGAGACCGGGGCAAATGAGGAAGATATATTGGCTAATTCCACATTTACTTCTACGGTAAAAATAACATTTAGCGGTACAAGTGCGACGGTAGAAAATGCAGTAACAGGAGTAACCGTTACCACTTCCGGTGCAGATGTTACAGTGACCTCTACTGTTGCAGGAGTCGCTTATGAAGTAACCGGCACCACCACAGATGGGATGCTCAAAATTTATAGCGACAAAAAATATAAGCTTACACTCAATGGCGTGTCGATCAAAAATAATGATGGACCGGCAATAAACATTCAGTCAGGCAAGCGTGCTTTTATTGTACTGAGCGGTACCAATGCCTTAGAGGATGGAGTAACTTATGCTACTTCTATCGAAGATCAAAAGGGAACTTTTTTTAGTGAAGGACAGCTTATTTTTTCAGGTTCTGGTACTCTAAATATTGTTGGTAACAATAAACATGGTATTGCCGCTGATGATTATGTGCGTGTACAAAGCGGTACGATTAACATTACCAAAGCGGCTTCTGATGGGATTCATACCAATGATGCGGTTTATATCGACGGTGGTACTCTGAGCATTTTTGCGTCCAGTGACGGTATCGAAGCCGAAGAGGGGCATATTATCATCAATGGCGGAACCATAACCGCTACTGTGGCTGATGACGGAATAGTGGCTTCATACGATACAGATGATACGATCGATCCTTATGTGGTGATCAATGGCGGTACTATTACCATTACGACTACAGGCCAAGGCGGTGAAGGAATAGAGAGTAAAAGTACCCTGACCATCAATGATGGGACCATTTATGTCAAGGCTGTAGATGATGCCATCAATGCCGGTGATGCGATTTATATTAATGGTGGAACTATTGTAGCCTACAGTACGACAAATGATGGTATTGATTCGAATGGTACACTGACCGTAACCGGCGGAAGAACCTTTGCTATAGGAGCTAAAAGCCCTGAAGAAGGTTTTGATTGTGATAACAACACGTTTAAAATTACCGGCGGACTGCTGATTGGCACCGGAGGAGCTACCAGTTCGCCAACTGCCAGCGTATCTACTCAGGCTTCTGCCATTTTGGGGAGTGGAAATGCGGGAACGATATTTAGTATATTAGATAGTGATAATGCAGAGGTAATGACGTTTAAATCGCCTGTGAGTTTTACTACATTGCTCTTGTCCGGCAGTAAATTCAGTTCTGGTAAAACCTATAAATTGGTTACGGTTTCAACAGTGACCAGCGCTTCGGATTTTAACGGACTGTATCTGGGAGGAACATTTAGCAATCCTACGGTATCGTCAAGTTTTACACTGACCTCGATGGTGACCAAAATAGGAGGGAGCACCGGTCCGCGATAACACAATAATTTTGACTATATGAAAACAAGTCTGTGCCTGATGAGGTACAGACTTGTTTTTGTTTATAAAAGGATCATCCCTTTACTGTAAAATAGCATTAATCAAAAAATGTAATCTAATTTTTTTCAGGAAGAGGCATCGTATAATCTTAACGAAATCCTGTTCAAATCCTGCATAAACGACTCTATAGTACATAACTATAAACTTCTCAAACCCTCTAATAGTTTTTTACTATATTTGGCATAGATATTGGTTTGTTGTTGGTTTTTAATCAATCTGTATCGGGCTAATATTATAATTTAATATCCGATTTCCACTTTTAAATAATTGTCCCCAAATCGAAAATCAAAATTTAAAAAATGAAACAAAAACTTATCATTCTTCTGTTTGTATTTACTGTTATAAATGTATTTGGACAAGTACCTGTTACTTCAAAGCCAACTGAAACTATTAATCCTGCTAATACTATTTCAGCTGCTGTAGATGCTTTTAGTAATAAATCTGTAAGGCCGGTAAAAAAGGTTCCGTTAGACGAAGCTTTAATCCTGATTTATGATTACGACGGCACTCTTTTTACATTCGATTTAGAATCTGAAACAATTGCCTGGACTGTAAAAGCTACAGATTCTTTTACAGAGATGTGCGCAAACGGAGTGACACTTCTTGATGGGGTTTTATATGTTCCGTTTATCAACGGAGAAATTTTTGCGATTGATAATCAAACCGGAGAAATTTTTTGGAAGTCAAGATTAGGTGATAGTAAAGACCAAATTATACTAAAAAATCAAATTCCGGTCATCAATAATGGCAAACTGTTTATAACGACTCAAAGTCCAAATAATAACATTTATGCCCTGAATGTAAAAGATGGCAGTTTAGCATGGGGCAACAAGTTAGAAGCTACCAATAACGATATGCCGGTTCTGTTTTTTGACAACAAAGTTTTTACTCAAAGCGCATCAAATGTGTATAGTTTTGATGCCAATACAGGAAAACTTCTTAGTCAAAAAAGCTTTGAAGGAGCCATTTTGGGAAAACCTGCCACCGATGGCGAAACTATATTTATAGCCAATGAAAAAAATGCAGTTTATGCTTTAACGCCAGATAAATTAGATATTTTATGGGAATTTAAATTCGATGAAAATCAAAATAATGTAAGGCAACATATAGTGGGTAAAGACAAAAAAGTCTATTTTGCGGCACAAGGGGAGGAAGTTTCTTCTATATATGCTGTGGATGCTAAAACAGGAACTCAGTTATGGAAAACGGATTTTAAAGCCGATACTATTGCGTACATGATTGAAGAAAGTGATAACATTTGGGGATATACCCGAAAAGGAAAACTTTTTCAAATAGACTTGACGAACGGCGAAATAGCATTCGAAGTAAAACTAACCACCAGACCCATTTCAAATTTTGAATTTGCCAGCGATGATGAATCCTTGTTTTATTTTTCTGATGCTGCTTTAATTCAGTTTGAATTTAAAACAAAAGACGAAAACGAAGTTTACCTGCGGACTTCTATTAAAGACGACGCCTATAGCGCCTATGTGAAACTGATCCGATAATAAAAAAGCTGTCTCTAGACTGCACCCAAAAGTTGAGACAAATTTATCATTAAGTTTGAAAATAATGAGCCCGATGTTGTATCGGGCTATTTTTTTGATTAAGTTTTATTCGGGCTACAATTAAACAAATCAATTAACTAGCAACTTGAATTAATTAGTAACAAAATTATAAACCTCCAAAAATCAGATGACTTTGGAGGTTTTTGGTTTTTCATTTTTTACAGATTTTCTAATTTCTTTATCTGCTCCTGAGCATTAAGATTCTTCGGATTTAATTGAAATGCTTTTTTATAATTTTTGATTGCTTCTTTATTATTTCCTAAAGCGGCCAGTGTTTCAGCATAACTATCATAAGCATTTGCGCTTTGTGAGTAAAGGTCAACATTAAGTTTGAAAATCTTTAGCGCTTCTGTTTGTTTATTTTTTGCTAATAATTTGTAACCGTAATCATTTAGTTCATTTTCATTTAAAGTAAAAAGAGAATCATTCTTTTTGAGATTTTCGGCAAGTTTTAATGCGTTGTTATAGTTTTGTTTAATGAGTTCTTGTCTTAATTTTCGAAGTGAAAGGGACCATCCAAAACCATTTGATTCTTTCATTTCCGGAATATAAAAACCAGCGATTTCGTCTATAAAAAACTCTGGATTTGCACCTTGAAAATTGGTCAGCACAATAATAGAAAGAGCATCTTCAGGATAAACAAAAAACGCAGATCTCATTCCTCCAATTGGTGCAACAGCCGGATGTTCTGCTCTTGAAACCGTTGGCCAGCCAATTGCATATCCGTTTACCAATTTATTGAATCCGCGTGTGCGTCCGTTATTTAGAACGGCTGGCTGCCAAAGTAAATCCAGACTTGATTTTTCTTTTAATAAATCACCATTTTGCAATGCAATAATCCATTTTGCAATTTCGCCAGCGGTAGAAACGATTCCGGCGCAGGTTCTGAAATACTCCGGAAATTTAAAAAAATTGTTTTTTATTTCATTGGTTGTCACCCATTTTCCGTTAACAACAGCCTGCGTGGTATAAGCTCCTGCCGCATTTGTAATCACATCATTAGAATCTCCAAAACGGGTTTGTTCCATTCCAGCCGTCTTAAATTGGCGATTTTCGATGAATTTAGTAAAATGAATTCCGCTCACTTTATTGATGATTTTACCAATAATAATATAACCCGTTTGGTTGTAACGAAAGCGATCTCCGGTATTAAATTCCATCGGCAGGGTTTTTACTTTTTCCCAGGTAGAATCTTCAGTATCGCCCAGAAAATTTTCAGTTGCATCAATACTATTTGGAAGTCCGGAAATGTTAGCAAACAATTGTTTGATTTTCAAATCTTTCCATGCATCAGGTAAATCATCCAGATATTTAGAAATTGGATCGTTAATATTGAGTTTCCCTTCTTCCTGAAGCTGCATAACCGCAACACCAACAAAAGCTTTGGTACAGGAATTAACAGCAAACCTACTTTGATTGTTTACGTTAACTGAGTTTTCAATATTCGCCATTCCGTAACTATTCTGCTTAATTATTTTACCGTTTCGAACTATCGCAAGCTGAAGTCCCGGTATATGAAGTTTTTCCATTTTCTCTTTTAAAAAAAGATCAATGCTATCTGCTTTTTGCTGATTTTGAGAATTTGCAATAAAACTTATCAAGCATAATAATGAGATTGCCAGAGATTTAGAATAAAGTATTTTCATGATTTATTTTGATGTATTTATGTTTTTAATTGATTGATTTTTGTAGAATTACATGTTTTCAGGCAAACGATCTTTATCAGATTTTGTGCGGTTAAAACGATAGATAACTGTTAGATTTACATAACGTCCTTGGGATTTACTTTCAGATTGTAAATAATAAGACGGAGTTGTGGTTTCTCTTTTTCTTATTTGAGAATCAAAAAGATTATTGACATTTACAGTCACAGACATTTTATCTTCAAGAAAATCTTTACTTACACCAACATTTGCTAAATATTGTGCTTCTGTAAGGGTTTGAACGCCTTGATTTTTCCCTCGGTATCTGAAACTAAAATCGGCCGAAATAATTTTAGGAAACTTCAATACCGAACGGAAATTGGATAACCACGTTTGGTCTTCGGCATTGTAATTTACATTCTTATAACTTCCTTCCTGTTTAAATTTATAATAGTTAAAATCTAAAGATAAACGCAGCCAGTTTGTCGGATTATAGGTTGCCAAAACCTCTGCGCCATAACGATTCTCTGTTCCAAGATTTACAGGAGTATTTATAAAATAATTTTCATTGGTGCGTTCTACTATGTATTCAAAAAAATTAGTCGTGTGCTTGTAATAAACTGACGGATTAATGCTGAATTTTCCCGGTTTTGCCAAAACGGTAAACTCAAATGAATCAGTAAACATTGGGTTTAGATCTGGATTTCCAACCGTTAAATTTCTTAAATCTGAAAGTCCGGAAAACGGATTCAGCTGCCAAAATCTAGGTCGGTTTATTCTTTTGCTGTAGCTCAATTGCAAATCTGTTTTTGCTGTTAAGTTGTAAACCAAATGTACTGTCGGAAATAAATTGATGTAATTTTTGGCATTATTGAAAGTATTTTTTCGATCAGAAATTTTAATGTCTGATAATTCAGAACGCAAGCCTAATAAATAATTAAATCTTTTTATTTTGCTTCCAAATTGAAAATAAGCGCTGTATAAGTTTTCGTCGTATTTCAGTTTATTGGTAAATTGTTCCTGCAGCATATCATCTAGAATCGTGTAATAATCACTTCTAATAGCTCTCAAATCACCTCTGATTCCCATTTCGATTTTAGAATTTTCATTAATCGGATTCACAAAATCTGATTTTATAAAAATATCGTTACTGCTTTCAATATCATTGGTATACAAATTAGAAACTGGCGATTGATCAGGAAATGTTCTTTGCTGGTCGATGTATTGATTTTCATTATCATTCCAAAAAACATATTGCAGACTTGAATTCCATTTTTTGTCTTTTTTGTCAAATGTCTTAGCATAATTCAACTCAAAAACATTATAAATCTGTGGCTCTACATATTTTTGAGATCTCGAAATAATACTATCCGCTGCATTGTTCACATCAGAATAGTTATAATTGTATTGGGTATTTTCTCTATTGGTATTTTTAGAACGATAGTAACTTCCTGTCAAAATATTTTTATCATTGATGTAATAATCTCCTCCAAAATAAAGACTTACCGTACTATAATTTCCTTTATCATCATTGTACTGATTCAAAATAGAGGTAACGCCATTGCTGCTGTTTCTTTGAAATTGCTTGTCGTAGCCATAAACATTCAGCTCGCGATAACCCAGATTCGAAAAAAGATTTATTTTTTCTGTCTTGTAACTCACATTAGCATTCGTATTATAATTTTCAGGATTTCCAATTCCAGCCTGAAGCGAACCATTAAAACCTTTTAAACTATTCTTTTTCAAGATAATATTAATGATACCGCCACCACCCTGCGCTTCATAAGCCGCAGACGGATTGGTGATTACTTCTACTTTTTCAATATTGGCTGCGGAAATCTGCGATAAACCATTATTTGCAGCCAGCATCGAAGGTTTTCCATCAATTAAAACCGTAACGCTGTTATTTCCACGAAGGCTTACAACGCCCGTTATATCTACATTTACAGAAGGAACATTGTTTAAAATGTCATTTGCAGATCCTCCCCGGGACAAAATGTCTTTACCGACATTGAATACTTTTTTATCCAGTTTAAGTTCTACAGCCGATTTTTCGGCAACAACATTTACTTCTTCTAATTGATGAACTTCTTCTTCCAGAGAAATATTTTGAACCAAATCCTGATTCATTTTAAAACTTTCAGAAATAAAAGTCTTAAAAGACATAAATTCTACCTTTAATTGGTAATTTCCAGATACACTTTTTAAGATGTAATTTCCATTTTCATCAGAAGCAGTTTCTTTTACTTTTTGAGATGATGACAGCAAAGTAATTGTTACGTATGGCAAAGGCTGTTTTGTTTTAGCATCTACAACTTTTCCTTTGATTGTAAATTCTGGCGATTGTGCAAAAGCAGCGAATCCGAATAATAATGCAATTAGTAATTTGAATGGTTTCATTTTGATTGATTTTAGAATTTGAAGCAAAACTCTTTAATAAATCCAATCAAAATTCTCACGCATGATATACGGGCAATTATGAGCGATAAATAATCAAAAAATGGGTTTAAGTTGTGTTGATATGCAATTTTTATTTGTTTGTATCTTTTTTCCGCTTGTTCATCGACAAACAATTTCTCTTTGCAAATAAATCGTAATTTTGACTGCATGACACCATTCGAGAAAATTATAAACTTCGCTACAGCCCACAGAATAACTACTCACGTTATTTTTTGGGTGTTTATTTTTATTATGTTTTTTAGTAAAAATACTTCCTCAGACCCAGAAGGACTATGGATTGATGTATTGTACACCGTATATTACGAAATCTTTTCAATGATAGGAGCGTATTTTTTATCCTATAGAATTCTGCCTCGTTTAATGACGCCGCAAAAATACAATTGGGTTTGGGCAGAACTTTTTTTAGGAGCCTACATCATTTCTGCCGTTGCTAGAATAACAATGGTTTATGGCGTTGAACCTATTACTCGCACACCTCCTTTTCCTCAGGAATCTATACAAGAGATTCTCACAGATTTGCCAACTTTGTTTATCGCCTATTCGCTGCATATACTTTCTTTATCAATATTTTTCATTTTTATAAAGTTGATTAAAGATCAATACATCATTCAAAAAAGATCTTTATTATTAGAAAAACAAAAAGCTGAAACGGAATTAAAAATTCTGAAAGCGCAATTAAATCCGCACTTTTTGTTCAATACACTCAATAATATTTATTCGCTTTCTGTTGTAAATTCTCCTATAACATCGCAGTCCATTGCGGTTTTATCCGAAATACTAGATTGTATTTTGTACCGTTGCAGCAGTACATATGTGCCTCTTACGCAAGAAATAACATTGTTAGAAAATTATATTTCGCTGGAAAAACTGCGTTATGACGATCGTTTGAGTGTGGTTTTCAACCATGAAATGGATCAAAATGGAATGATCGCACCTTTAATTTTACTTTCTTTGGTAGAAAATGCCTTTAAACATGGAGCTGGAGAAGATATAGGAAGTGCACCAAAAATTGAAATCGACTTAAAACTAGTAAACAATAACTTTGAATTTAAGATTCGAAATACAATATGCAAAACAGAACATGAAGCCGAAAGCGGTAAAATTGGACTGAATAATATTATCCAGCAGCTTGATAAAATTTATACAGAAAATTATACTTTTAATGTCACCAAAACAGATGCCGATTTTACTGCAGTATTAAAAATAAATCTTACATCCCAATATAATTTAACTTAGAGATGAAAATAAAGTGTTTATTAGTCGACGACGAACCGCTGGCAATCAGTTTACTGCAAAACCATATAAGTAAGTTAGATTATTTAGAAGTTGTTGGTACATGTCCGAATGCGCTAAAAGCGGCTGAGGTTTTGAGAACTACTGCCGTTGACCTTATGTTTTTGGATATCAAGATGCCTCAAATCACCGGAATCGATTTTTTAAAGACCTTACGAAATCCGCCTTCGGTTATTTTTACTACCGCTTACCGCGAATATGCATTAGAAAGTTATGAGCTTGACATTGTCGATTATCTTTTAAAACCAATCACTTTTGACCGCTTTTTTAAGGCTACAGATCGCTATTTACGAATCAGCGGACCTGTAAATAATACCAAAATCATTACACCATCGCAGGAAGATTTTATTTACATAAAAAATGGATCCAAGTTTAATAAAATCAATGTCGATTCTATTTTGTATATCGAAAGCGTAAAAGATTACATTATTGTGCATCAAAAAGATGGAATTAAACTCAATGCCAAATATAAAATTAGCGATATCGAAATCGAACTACAGGATAAAAATTTCCTGCGCATACATCGCTCCTTTATAATCAATTTAAAAAATATTACCGCCTTTACAGCTTATGATGTTGAAATAGGTTCAATCGAAATTCCAATTGGAGCCAGTTATAAAGAATATGCTTTTAAAATGCTTAAGAATAATTAAAGTTAATTACATTTTATTGAATAGCAAATCTGTACTCTCGTTAAATTGAATGAATAAAATTATTAGTTTTTGAAAATAAAAGAAAACTAAAAATCAAAATACTTTTCCATAGTAGTAACCTCTTAAAAGCCGTATCGTTTATTTTATCATTATTTACGTCTCCAATAAAGAATTTTTTATTTTCAGTTGTTTTAGAAATATTTGAGGCAGCTTTTTTTGATTTGCAGATTATAATTTTAAGTACGTATTACTTAGAGAATTATTTAGTTATTGTTAATTGTGTGGGGGATATTCCGAATTGTTTTTTGAAAGCAAATGAAAAATGCGATAAGTTTTCAAAACCTGTTTCCAGATAGACCTCAACAGGCTTTTTGTTTTTTTGCGTTAATTGATAATGGGCAAGTTCCAAACGTTTTTGTGTGAGCCAGCGTTGTGGAGTAGTGTTATATATTTTAGAAAAATCGCGTTTAAAAGTAGTCAGACTCCGTCCTGACAAGTAACTAAACTTTTCTAATGGCATATTGAACATAAAATTTTTTTCCATAAAACCTGCCAGATCAATTTTATACGGTTCTTCAAAATTGGCTAAAATGTTGTCTATTTCTTTATCTATGGTACGAAGAATTGAAATTGCTTCCGTAATTTTTAAAGAGGCAATATTTTCAGGAAATTTTTCCTGTACATCAAAATAAGGCATCAACGAGGCAAGGCAGCTTTCTAACAAAGGATGCTTATCAAAACTTCGGATTTTTTGAGTCGCCGAAATTTTTGTTTTCACATTAAGGCTGGCATAAAATTCGCGTAATCTGTCGGTAGAAAGATGCATAACTACTGACTTATGGGGCTGACCGTCTTTTGGATAATTGATGATTGCCGCTAATTGATTTCTTGGTATCAGAAAAATGTCACCTGATTTGAATAAGTAGTTTTTATCTGCCTGAATAATTTTTGTCTCGCCAGAAATGAACCACACAAGCATATGGTGGTCAAACACAACCTCGGTTTTAAACAACTTATCTTCGTAAGAAGAAAGTTTAATATCGTCTGTAATGTATTTTAGTTTAAATTCCATTTGCTTATGTAGTTACAAATTTACAACTATCAATTTATATTGAATCTGATACCGGTCAGTTTTTCGCTTAATTCCCACAATTTTTTTGCGTTTTTTTCGTCCAGTGAATACGTTTTAACGCCTGCTGAAACTTCCTGTTCCAAAGATAATCCGGCAATATCAGTATCTTCACAAAATACACCTCCAATATTTTTTAATTGAGGACTTGTAGCACACCAAATTGTGGTAGAAGCACCTTGTGAAATTGTTTTGAGTGAAGCGGCAACTTCTGGCAATATATTACCTCTTTCATCACAGAAGCCCATTTTTACAAATAATTCTAATGGTGCTTCCCTGGCCAGTTCAGTGCCTTTAATAGAACCAGGGTGTAATGAGTATGCTCTTATACCAAACTTTTTTGCGCGATTGTCTAATTCAACCGAAAACAAATTTACAGCTGTTTTTGATTGCCCGTAGCTTTGCAGGGTTTCATATTCGCGGTGTTTAAAATTAGGATCATCAAAATCAAAAGGAGCAAACTGATGTCCTTGCGATGAAACGTTTACGACTCTTGCACCATTAGCTCTCTTTAATGCCGGGAATAGATTTGCAGTAAGTTGAAATTGCGCCAAATAATTTATAGCGAGTTGTGATTCAATTCCGCGGTAATCTCTTCTCAACGGAACCCACATAATTCCTGCGTTGTTGATGAGTAAATGTAGTGGTCTGCCTGAAGCTAAAAATTTTGAGGTAAATTTGTCAATAGAATTTGGATTCACTAAATCCATTTTCTCAATTTCTACATTCGCAATTCCTTTCAGATTTTTCACAGCTTTTTCAATATCCCTGGCGGGTACAATGACAGTAGCGCCTGCATTTGCAAGTGTTTTTACTGTCTCTAGTCCAATGCCCGTATTTCCTCCTGTTACAATGGCAATTTTGCCTGAAAGATCAATGTCTTTGATTACTTCAGTTGAAGTTGATTGTGCGTTGAAGCCCGAACCTATTGGTTGCTGCAAGGCTCCCTTGTAATTTTTTTGTCCCATTTTTTTAAATTTTTATTGGGATAAAAGTAGATAGCATTTTTTCTTGCAACTTTGTTTAAACGGCTGACTTTACTTTGTTTAAAAGACCATTTTTTAAAGGTATGCCTGAGGTGTTTAAATGTTCTTAAAAAAATCCATTCTATTTCTTATAACATTTCCAGTTCTCAGCCTTAAAAGAATAAGAAACCATCAAATAGCTCCAAAAAGCCATCTTGTTTTCGTTTTGTATTTTTGGAAGGTATTTCATAGAATCTGTTGCCTGATAAAAAGAAAAAGCACAATTGATTTCTAACGCTTTGACAGGAGTATATTTTAATGAAATGTCATTTTCAAATCCAAGGAATTTTTTCATGTCCTGACCAAGATTGTTTTTCAGATGGTATTGGGTGTAAAAAAGATGAAAATCTGAACGAATGGATAATTTTTGATGTAAAGGAATCGTAGTAAAGAGATAAGGATTTATTAACCCTTTGCCGCCAACATCAGCCGGGAATCGGGTAAAAACATTCATGTTTCCGTTAAATTTCCAGGTCACGCCATACAATACATCAAAATCACCAGAGCTGCCAGTTGCTAAATGTGGATTACTTCCGCTAATCATTTCAGCCCCCAAACGCCAATTTGATTTTTGCAGGGATAATTTAATTTCCGGCTGAAAATAATATGCAAATAGTTGTTGTCCTTTTTGATTACGTCCGAATTGCAGATAACTGTTTAGTGTGTAATTCCATTGTTTGGTTTTAAAATCAATACGTCCGCCTGTTGTGGCCCGGGTGTAGAGGTGTTGTGAATTGGCACTTTCTAAAAAATCCACAGTACTTACGGAATTAAAAGAAAATGCTCTTTTCGAATTATAACTGAAACTATTTACCAGCATGTATTTATATCGGTTTGCAGCTACAGGGGAATAAGCCGGTTCAAATTCAGAGCTGTAGTTTCGGGTAAATAAAAAGAAAAAGTCATTAGAAAAATGTTCAGAATATTTCATTACCCGAATACCTTCGTGTGCCCTTCCTTGCTGAGCCCAGGGAGCATCAGAAAACAATCTTCCATTATCTAATAAGATGCTTTGTCTCCCTAAACGGATATTTACCGATTTTAATTTAGTTTCTAAAAATAACTGGTAAAAATTAATACTTCCAGCTTTAGATGCCGAATGCTCTTTATCCCAAAGATGGATTTCCTGAACATCAGATTTAATGAGCCATTTTTCTCTTTCATACTGCATGGAAATTCTGTTTCGCTGTGTGAGATAAAAATAAGGATCGACTGTGGTATTGGGAGGAAGGATATAGTTTGAAGTGTATTCGGCTCTTGGTCTTATTTCGATATTCATTAAAAACTGCTGGGTCAAAGTGTCCTTTTCTTGTGCCTGACTGCTAAATGTGATTACAATAAACAAAAGAAAGAATAGTTTGTAGAAGCTTTTTAATATCATATTTATTTATCCTATATAATTAATATAGAATTGCAATGATACTAAAATTATCCGATTAGCACAATTTAAGATTTGAAGTTGATTCTAATGTTTTAAATATTTCTTTTCCGGAAAACGATCATTTTAAATAGGTGAAATTCCCAGCAGGAAATGGATCTAATATTCGTAGAAAAAAGGATTAACCTTTATCGATTTTAAATACGGACGATTTATAAATAACTAAAGGTTTCTTAAATTGGTTTGAATATGTTTTTGCTTATTGTAAATTAGAGAGTATGGAAATTTTAATTAAAACAATTATGAAAACGAAAATAATTACAGTCGCATTATTACTTGGTTTTGTAATATCGACTCACGCACAAAAGAAAATTGAACTTACTGAATTGCCAAAACCAGCGCAGGAATTTTTAAAAAAGTATTTCAGTAATACACCAGTAGAAACAGTCAAAAAAGATGCAGAACATGGTGAAAAAGGATACGAGGTAAAACTGAAAGACGGTACCGAAGTAGAGTTTTGGAAAGACGGCGCTTATCGTGAAGTTGATGGTGGAGAGAAACCCATTCCAACTGAATTTATTCCGAAAAACATAAAAGATTATGTGGCAAAACATTATCCAAATGAAAAAATTACTCATATAGATTACGGTCACAAAGACGTTGATGTAGATTTAACCAACAAAATTGACCTTGAATTTACGAAGGAAGGTAAATTTATTAGAGGGGATAAAGATTAATGTCGATTTTGAGATTTGTAAATGATATAAAACAAAAACTCCATTAGAAATAATGGAGTTTTTGTTTTATAAGTTTAGTTGAAAATTTTTATTGCTGCTTAGCAGAGGTTTCAATCTCGAAAATCAAAGTTGCATTTGGCGGAATAACTCCACCGGCACCTTTTTCTCCATAGGCTAAATTTGAGGGAAGAAAGAAGATGGCTTTGTCTCCGTCTGTCATCATATCAAGCGCTTCAATAAATCCAGGAATCATACCGTCTTTTTTTCCTACAGTAAAAGGAAAAGATTTATAACCTCCCTGTGCATCCCTGTTAGGATTATATTTTCCATATGCTTTTTCTACATTTGGCATACTGCTGTCAAAAAGATTTCCGTCTTCAAAATATCCTGCATAATGAAAATAAATCGTAGATCCTTCGGCGCCTTTTACGCCAGTTCCTTTTTGTGTAATTACATATTTTAAACCAGAAGCAGTTGTTGTGGCTTTAGCTTTCATAGCTTCAAAATAAGCCGCTTTTTCTTTAACTACTTTTTGCGCTTCTCCTTTTTTAGCTTCTTCCTTTTTAGCATCATCAGCAATAACTTTTAATGCATCAAATTTTTTGGCAGCAGCACCTTTGCGTGTAATGGTAATTTTTGTCATGATATCATCCTGAACAATTTTGTTTACATTGTCCATTCCTGAAACTACATGGCCAAAAATAGTATGTTTACCGTTTAACCACGGAGTCTCTTTGTGTGTAATGAAAAACTGGCTTCCGTTAGTAGCCGGCCCGGAATTAGCCATCGCCAAAATACCGCCTTTGTCAAATATTAATTCATTTACGAATTCATCTTTAAAGGAATATCCTGGACCTCCTGAGCCGTTTCCGTCAGGATCACCTCCCTGAATCATAAAATCATTGATTACTCTGTGGAATTTTAATCCGTCATAAAATGGTTTTCCTTTCAGTTTTTCCACTTTAACATTAGGATTTTTACCTTCCGCCAAAGAAATAAAATTGGCAACAGTTACAGGCGTTTTTAAATATTCCAGAGTTAAAACAATATCACCTTTTGTTGTTGAAATTGTAGCAAAAATACCTTCGTTGGGATTTTCCTTTGGATTTACTTTTGCCTGTGTTTTTGTTGCAGGTGCTTTTGATTTTGCTACAGGTTTTTTAGTGGTTTGCGCTTGAATATTAAGTATTGTAAGGCAAAATAGAAATAAAAATTTAAATTTCATTATATTTAAAATTATGTGTTTTTAAGTATTATTATGGCTTTTCTAATAATTGAATTTCGAAAATAATATTAGCATTTGGAGGAATAACACCACCTGCACCGGTTTCGCCATACGCCAGATGTGACGGAATAAAAATAACCGCTTTATCTCCAAAAGAAAGCTGCTCAATTCCTTCAATAAACCCAGGGATCAAGCCTTGTTTGCTTCCGGCCGTAAAAGGTATTGGCTGATATCCGTTTGCATCGGCTTTTGCCTGTATAAATTTTCCAAATGTTTTTGAAATCTCAGGAGAACTGGAATCAAATAAAGTACCATCTTCTAAAAAACCTGAATAATTAATGTAAACTTGTGTACCTGCAGCAGGTTTTTTTCCTGATCCCTTTTCAGTAATTACATATTGTAAGCCACTATTTGTTTTTGTAGCTTTTGCTTTTAAGGCATTTAAAGAAGCTGCTTTTTCTTTTTGAACTCCGGCATATTTACTTTGCTCTTTTGCAATTTCTGAAAAATAATCATGAAATACTTTTACAGCATCGAACTTTTTAGCTTCTTCGCCATTTCTAATAATAGTCACAGAAACAATAGTATCGTCCTGAAGTATTTTATTTACTACTTCCTGATCTTTTGCATCAACAACATGTCCAAAAATAGTATGTTTATTGTCTAGCCATGGAGTTTCTACATGTGTAATGAAGAATTGGCTGCTGTTTGTTCCCGGACCATTGTTGGCCATTGCCAGAACACCAGGTTTGTCAAATTTTAGATCTGAGAATTCATCTTTAAATTTATAACCCGTATCTCCAGAGCCCGTTCCTTCCGGATCTCCGGTCTGAATCATGAAATTTTCAATAACCCTGTGAAATTTCAATCCATCAAAAAAAGGCTTTTTTTCAGGTAATCTTTCGTTACAAATTCATTTTTTCCTTCTGCTAAGGTTATAAAATTAGCAACAGTTACAGGTGCTTTTTTATAATCTAATGAAACTATAATATGCCCTTTGTTCGTTTCAATATCAGCATATAAACCATCAGGTAAATTGCTGTTCTCGTTTTTACAGGAATAAAATGAAGTAACGGCTAATAGTAATAGTAAAATACTCTTTTTCATTTTTAAAATGTTGTTTTATGGGTTTAATGTATCTTTTTTAGCTACAGATGCCGGTTTTGCTGCTGTAGTTTTCGGAGTTTGTTTCGTTGTAGTCTGTCTTGTGGAGTCTGCAGCCGGAGCTCCTGCTGCATTAGGATCAGGAACAAAATTGCGTAAAGTAACGGTACAGATTAAGGACTGATTGGTTCCGATTTTTTTGTTGTCTCCGTGATATCCATACGCAATATGGGATGGGAACAGGAAAGTTACGGTTTCATTTTTATGCATCAATTTGATTCCGTCTCTCAATCCCATCATGATGTCTTGTTTATCGACATAATAGGTCTGTGGACCAAGTTCGGCTTCAGAATAGATAATTTTGCCCTCAATGTCTTTTATTTCTAAATTAAAATAGGCAATATCTCCTTTTTTAGGAGTTTGTGTATCTGTTAGATTTCTTTGGTCATAAGTTAGCCAATATCCTTTTCTGGTGGCGTAGTATTTTACTTTTGGATTGTTTTTGATAATTTTTTTTATCACATCCTCTTCACTTGCAACCAGTTTTTTGTTTCTGTCAGCCGATTTTTTCATAAAAGTACCTGATGCCTGGGAAATAGGCCTTCTGGCTTCCTCATGATGTTTACAACTAACAAATAAAACAGTAAAAAGCAACGTGCAAATGCTTCGTTTTAAGTAGTTCATATTGGGTTATATTTTTAGTTTAGTTACTAAATCTTCAAACTTTTTCAGGGTTTCTTCCATTGAAACTTCTGATTTTCCACCGGCAGCATTGATGTGTCCGCCACCATTAAAATAATCTCTTGCAAACTGATTTACATCGAATCCGCCTTGGGAACGAAAAGATATTTTAATAATATTTTCATCCTTATTTTCGATAAAAATAGCTGTAAAAATAATATCTTTTATACTTAGTCCGTAATTAACTATCCCCTCAGTATCCCCTTTTACATAATTAAAAGAATCAAGCTCATCCTGTGTTAACGAAGTATAAGAAGTTTTATGTGCTGATAAAATTTTCATATTCTGCAAGGCGCGTCCCAGTAGTTGTAAACGGCTGTACGAACTATTGTCAAACAATAAAACAGGTATTTCGGTATTATCTGCACCTAAATCAATCAGTTCTGCCACTATACGATGTGTGTTTCCTGTCGTTTTAGGAAAGCGAAAGGAACCTGAATCGGTTAATATTCCGGTATAAATGCAGGTTGCGATAGTTTTGTCGATATCTTGTTTTTTGTTTAAAAACAGGATGAAATTATAAATCATTTCACAAGTAGAACCAAAAGAAGTATCAGAATAAGTGTAAGCTGCGTAATTATGTGGTTTTTCATGATGATCGATCATGATAAAAGGAACTGTTAGTTTGGCTAAAGTATGTTCCATTTCACCCGTACGATGAAAAGCATTAAAATCAAGTGTAAAGATCAGTTCGGCTTCTTCTAATATTTTGGTGCAGTTTTGAGTGTCTTTTTCAAATATTTTCACAGTTTCAGAACCTGGGAGCCAGGCTAAAAAATCAGGAAAGTCATTTGGAGCAACGACGGTTGGCTGATGATTGTTTTTTAATAAAAAATGGTATAGTGCTAACGTAGAGCCCATAGCGTCGCCATCTGGTCCTCTGTGCGGAATTATTGCAATTTTCTTTGGGGCAGCAAGCAACAATTGTATTGCCTGAATATCTTGTATTTTCATAGTGTGCGAATTTACATTTTTTTAATCTAATGTTGAAATCATTTTATAGATTAACACACTTTTACAAATTATGAGTCAGGAGTTAGAAGTTTTGGAATTTGTTTTTTTTTGATTTGAAATTTATCTTTTGATACAATTTATATTTGACACCTTTTACAATTTGAGATTTATAAATCCCTACAGAACCAGAAGAAAAATAAGCAATTGTACAGGCAATCGCAATAAAAATTCCGGGTTGTACTCCAAATAATTCCATTCCCATAATAGTACAGGCGATAGGAGTGTGGGTCGCGCCTGAAAATACAGCTACAAATCCCAAACCTGCCAAAAGTGCAATCGGCATTGGAATAATAAGGGATAAAGTGCTTCCTAAAGTAGCACCCACAAAGAATATCGGGGTTACTTCACCGCCTTTAAAGCCAGCCCCTAAAGTGAATCCTGTAAACAATATTTTAAGCAAAAAAACATACCATGGACTGGCATTTGAAAAGGAATCCACAATTATTGGAACGCCTAATCCAGAGAATTCTGTAAATCCGAAACCTGCAATGGCAATGGCTAAAATGATTCCTCCAATAAAAGGTCTTAATGGCGGAAATTTTATTTTTTTGAAAAAAAAGAACTCCAAAAATGAACATTTCTGGAAAAAAGCAAAGCAGCTAATCCAGATAATATTCCAATGATAATCGTGTAAAATAATGTAGTGCGATTAAATTCAGGAACAATTGGAATGCTATAATGTGTATGTTTTACCTGCCAGAACTCAACAGTAAAATAAGCACTATATGCCACTATAAACGACAAAGCAATGCTTTTTAAATTGATTTTACTGAAATATAAAACTTCGAGCGCAAAGATAGCACCTGCTAGAGGTGTTCCGAAAACGGATGCAAAACCTGCACTAATGCCAAGGATAATCAGAATTTTTCTTTCGGAATTATCTAATTTAAAAAGTTTTGTGAATTGATCTGCAATAGCACCTCCCATTTGTACAGCAGTTCCTTCACGTCCGGCAGATCCGCCAAATAAATGAGTAAGTAAGGTTCCTAAAAGCACTAAAGGAGCCATTTTAAACGGAATTATTTTATGGGGATTTTCATATTCCTCTAAAAGCAAGTTGTTCCCTTTTAGAACAGATTCGCCCCAATAGTAATAACTGAATCCAACTAATAGCCCGCCCAGAGGTAATAACCAGACAATCCACTCGTGTTGAATTCTAAATTTTGTAACAAATTCCAGTGAAACTAAAAAAAAAGCTGATGCAGATCCTGAAAAGAAGCCAATTAAAATACAAATGAAAGTCCATTTGAAAATTTTCAGAAATATTTTTCTTAGTTTTTGAAAGTTCATTTAAAGAAGTTTGCCACGAATTTCACCATTTAAAATGAATTTTAAAAGTCTGTGATGAAATTCGTGGCAAAAAAAATTATTCCTGTACTACAGCTGTAAATTCAATTTCAACTAAATATTCAGGTGCAACAAGTTTGCTGATTTCATAAAAACCTGTTGTAGGCTTTACTTCTTTAAAAAAAACAGCATGCGCTCTGGCTACATCTTCAAAAGTAGCAATATTGGTAGTGAAAATTCGGGTTCTGATAACGTCTTTCATTCCAACATTTAAATCTTCTAATACTTTTTCAATACGCTCCAGAATATTATAAGTTTGTGCATAAGCATCATCGGCTTTCACTTTTTCGCCATCAACAATTGCCACAGTGCCGGAAACTTCAATAATATTGCCGATTCTTACGGCACGACAATATCCCATTTTGTCTTCCCACGGTGATCCTGTTAAGATGTTTTCTCTTTTCATTATCTTCTGTTTTATGAATTTGTTTTTAAAAATTTTTAAACGAATTCAGGTTAATTAAATTGCGTTGCAATTTATAAAATATGCCGTCAAAAAGGGATAAAAATTATTTGAAATCATGCTGTAATTCGTCCTTTTTTGTGATATTTAAGTGACGAATATATAGCTATTCGATTTGATGTTGTTCAAAAAACCGGAGTCTGTTTTGAGCAGCATTCAGGCTTTGCTGCAAAACCTCAATCTTGTTTAATAAATTAGCTATAGCATCAATTCCTTCAAGATTTATTTTAAGATCGTAATGCAGCCGTATCATTTTCTCTACCGTAGGTAACTGTTCAGGGTGCAGATATTCATCTTTATCCAAAACAATAATTTCAACAAGACCATAATTGTTCAGCTCTGTTATAAAAGTATTTTCAATTTCGTGATACAGACAAAATTGTTTAATCTGAATTAAATTTTTGTTACTCATGATTTCTTATTTTAGATAATTCCTGAAATAAATCTTTTTCCCTTTCGGATAATTGGGTTGGTATTTTTAATTTATAGGTAATAAATAAATCACCAAACTGATTTTCCTTTTTATATACCGGAAATCCTTTTCCTTTTAGCTTCACTTTTGTTCCGGTTTGTGTTTCTGCCGGGACTTTTATTTTTACTTTTCCATCAAAAGTTTTGACATTAATCTCACCTCCTAAAATGGCAGTATATAAATCAAGATCTACATCAACGTACAAATTATTGCCTTCGCGTTTAAAATCAGAATTATTCTCAATCAGAAACGTAATATATAGATCGCCATTTGGGCCTCCGTTTGCACCTGATCCCCCATGTCCGGGTATTTTTATCACCTGACCATTTTCAACTCCGGCCGGAATTGTGATCCTGATGTTTTTTCCGTTAACGGTCAGGCTTTGTTTGTGAGTGGTGTAAACAGAAGCTAAATCCAATTGTAATTCAGCATTAAAATCCTGACCGCGGTATTTTGACTGACCTCTGCTGCTTCGTCCAGAGCCGTACATCGAATTAAAAAATCTGAAAAATCATTTTCAGAGAAATTACTCCCGCCAAAACCTGAAAAGTCCTGACTGGCTTGCTGGCGTCCGGAATATTGCTGCTGATTCGGATTATAACCGGCTTTTTCAAGTTCATCTGCATGCTGCCAGTCTTTTCCGTACTTATCATATTTTTTACGATTTTCAGGATTGCCTAAAACTTCATTAGCTTCATTTATTTCTTTGAATTTTTTCTCAGCTTCTTTATCATTCGGATTCAAATCAGGATGATGTTTCCTAGCAAGCTTTCGATAAGCCTTTTTGATATCAGCCTCAGTGGCTGATTTTGTTATTCCTAATGTTTTATAATAATCGATATAATCCATTTTTCTGCATTTTTGAGATGTATAAATTTAGATAATTAAGTTAAGAATAAGTTGTTAATTATCAAAAAGATGATGGCTCTTTTAAAGCAGTAAAATAATTACGTTTCCCAAATCAGTTTTGAAATTTGACTTTTTTGAGTAAAATATTTTTTATCAAATAACACTAAAATGGCAGGTTTTTTGATTCCAAAAATTAGCTTAACAGAGTGTTATAAAAGTCATAAAGTTCTGCCTGCAAATTAAATTATGCTATTTTTGCGATATAAGATTTTTGATTTTATAAAAATTTTTAAAGCCGATTCGATAACCACTTTTTCAATGAAGCATATTTTATTTTTCATATTGTTTTTTACAGCCCTGACAGTTTCTGCACAGGGAGAATTTAATTCGGGTTATAAATCTATCCCTGCTCCAAAGTTTGATGCTAAACCTAAAAAACTTTCTGCTCCTGAAGTTAAGAATCCAGAGTCACAAAATACCGATATCCCAAGTATTAAAACACCAAACGTTTTTGATAATACGAGTATAACCCCAAAATCTAAGTTTCAGATTGGGGAAGAAAAAAGCAAGTTTTCGATGTCAACAGAAAATAAATTTGCTAACCCGGGAGATCGCTATGTTGGAAAAATGGAGAAGGATTTGGATAGGGCTTTGAAAGATGCTGGACTAAAAGAAGATGGACAACCATTGGTTATGACTGATGTTAGCTATGGTGATATTAGAACAGATTCTCCTTACTTTATTATTAGATGTCGTGATTATGGAGTAATTGACGGCGATTTAATAAAGGCTGTTTTAAATCAGGATGTTATTAGAGAGAGAATGATGTTGCAATACGAGTTTCAGGAATTTAAAATTTCACTTCAGGAAGGTATTAATACATTTGAAATGATCGCACTGAATAAGGGGCAATATGGAGGGAATACCGGTCAATTCGAAATATATGATGCTGAGGGGAAATTTATACTAAGGGATTATTGGCAGAATTTCAATACAGGTGTTCAGGCAAAATTTATTATCATAAAAGAAGATAAAAAATTAAAAAAGTGATCTGTACTTTCTGATATGGGATTAATTTTCTTATTTATTTTCGTAATTGATTTTGAGTTTTTAAATCAAATCTTTAGTTCTCAAGTTCTAAAATACCAGCAAAATTTAGTATTTTAGAACTTGAGAACTTTTTAGATTAAAAAGGATCAGCAGTAACCCTAAATTTCATATCGGCTTTAACTGTTACATCCTTGGTTAAGGTTTCTTTTAATGTAACTTTTGTTCTGATTTTGTAACTATTTGCTTTAATGTATTGATCCAATCTTTTATCAGTACAAATCAAGTCAATTCCATTTGTTGACACATTAATGTTATCCTGATAGGCTAGTTCTATTTCGTTAGAATCAGTTGTAGAGATATATAAATGTATTGATTTTAAAAATGTGAATGTTTTATCTGTTGGATCAGAAATTGATAATTTCAAAGATCTAAGTTTTACATCTTTTACTAAGTTTGCTTTAGTTTTGTTATTTTCAAATTCGGAAGAAGAATTTGTAGTTACTTCAGGCGTAATAATTTCGGATGGCAAATTGATTGGCGAGGTGCTTTTAATTTTGATAGAAGCTTCATTTGAAATATTAAATGTAAGCAAATCATCAATAGCATCACAAGAAGTAAAAAAAACAGACATGCAAGCCGTCAGGGCAATAAGTTTTGATTTCATAGTTAATTTTTAATTGTTTTTTGTAGATACGGAATTGCCGGAAGTTTGGATTTACTTTTTTAAGAGGCTACGTTTTTTATTCATTTTAAAGATAATGACTCAGAATCTTAATTATTTAGTGACATAGTATCTAGGAAAGAAAAAAAATCAAAAATCAATTTTTCAATTTCGAATTTAAAAAGTATTTTTGCGCATGCAACACAACGTACTTATTTTAGATTTCGGATCGCAATACACTCAGCTTATTGCGCGTAGAGTTCGCGAATTAAATATATTCTGCGAAATTTTTCCTTACAACCACTTTCCTAGTGATTTATCAAGTTATAAAGCCGTAATTTTAGGAGGAAGCCCTTTCTCTGTTAGAGGAGAAGATGCACCACATCCTGATTTATCGCAAATTAGAGGTAAAATGCCTTTGCTTGCCGTTTGTTACGGAGCTCAATATTTAGCTCATTTCAGCGGTGGAGAAGTGGCAGTTTCAAATACCAGAGAATACGGAAGAGCTAACTTGTCTTACATTAAAGAAAATGAAACTTTCTTCGAAGGAGTTTCAGAAAACAGCCAGGTTTGGATGAGCCATAGCGATAGTATCAAAGCGCTTCCAACAAATGCTGTAAAATTAGCAAGCACGCATGATGTAGAATACGCAGCTTACAAAATTCAAGGCGAAACTACTTATGCAATTCAATACCATCCTGAAGTTTTTCATTCTACAGATGGGTCAAAAATGCTGGAAAACTTCTTAGTTAAAATTGCTGAAGTTCCTCAAAACTTTACTCCAAACGCTTTCGTTGACGAAATGGTAGCAGAATTGAAAGAAAAACTAGGGAATGATAAAGTAGTTTTAGGTTTATCTGGAGGAGTAGATTCTACTGTAGCAGCAGTTTTATTAAACAAAGCAATTGGACAAAATTTATACTGCATTTTTGTTAACAACGGACTTTTACGTAAAAACGAATTCCAAAGTGTATTAGATCAATACAAAGGAATGGGATTAAACGTGAAAGGTGTAGATGCAGGAGATCGTTTTCTGGGTGAACTAGCCGGAATCAGCGATCCTGAAACCAAACGTAAAACTATTGGACGTGTATTTATTGAAGTTTTTGATGATGAATCACACTTGTTAGAAGACGTAAAATGGTTAGCGCAGGGAACAATTTATCCTGACGTAATCGAATCTGTTTCTGTAAAAGGACCATCTGCAACAATTAAATCGCACCACAATGTGGGCGGATTGCCGGATTATATGAAATTAAAAATTGTAGAACCGCTTAGAATGTTGTTTAAAGACGAAGTTCGCAGAGTAGGAGCTACATTAGGAATAGATCCTGAATTATTAGGAAGACATCCTTTCCCTGGACCTGGATTATCGATTAGAATCTTAGGAGATATTACACCTGAGAAAGTTAGAATCTTGCAAGACGTAGATTCTGTTTTCATCGAAGGATTAAAATCCTGGGGATTATACGACAAAGTCTGGCAGGCTGGAGCAATTTTGCTTCCGGTAAACAGTGTTGGGGTTATGGGCGATGAGCGTACTTACGAAAAAGTAGTAGCGCTTAGAGCTGTTGAATCAACAGATGGTATGACAGCTGACTGGGTTCATTTACCTTACGATTTCCTGATGAAAGTGTCAAACGACATTATCAACAAGGTAAAAGGCGTGAATCGTGTGGTTTATGATATAAGTTCAAAACCACCTGCAACAATTGAGTGGGAATAGTATTGTTTTTAAAATTAAGGTCTTACATTTGTAAGGCCTTAATTTTTTATAACCTACTATTTATGAGAGAACTTTTAACGATTTCTCTTGTGTTTATTTTGTCTTTTAACAAAATAGCTGCGCAAGATTCAATTATTGAGCACAAGATTCAAAAAGGGGAAACTGCTTATTTCATTGCCCAAAAGTATAAGGTTTCTGTAGATGAGATTTACAAACTCAATCCCGAATCAGAAAACGGAATCAAGGACAACCAAATTATCAAGATTCCCGTTCATTCTACACAAAAAATTAATCAGGACCAGCAAACTATTCATATTGTTGCTGAAAAAGAAACATTGTACGGTTTATCTAAAAAATATAATGTTTCTGTAGAAGCCCTTCAAAATGCTAATCCAATTCTTCCCAGCGGACTTCAGATAGGTCAGGAATTAATAATTCCTAAAAATGCTTCTAACGCTTCAAAAACTGAAATTACCACATCTTCTAAAGTTAAACATCAGGTTGTTGCTAAAGAATCATTGTTTAGTATTGCCAGACAATACAATGTTTCGGTTCAGGATCTTGAAAACTTAAATAAAGATTTACTCCTAAACGGATTACAAGTTGGTCAGACGATTGCGATTCCGAACAAAAGAAAAACGCTCGACGGAAGGGTTCGTGTCATTAATCAGGAAACTGTTTTTCATGTGGTTGAGCCTAAAGAAACTAAATTTTCGATTGCCAAAAGGTACGGTATTTCGATTGATCAACTGGAAACTCAAAATCCTGAAATCGTAAACGGACTGGTTGTCGGGAATAAATTAGCCATCAATACTACAGCAATTAAACCAGCTAACGAAAGTGAAGAACTGATGCTGGCTCTTGCCGAAAAGCAAGTTGTTGTTGAAAAAACAAAAGCAAAAACGGTTGAAATTGATGATTTAAAAGACAGATTGATTGTTCAGAAAGAAATGAATCAAAAAATCATAAAAATAAATGATCTGAAAATGAACCTGAATGATCTGAATGGTTCTAAAGAAAATTCGGTTGAGAAACTACGATTGGTTTTAGAGGCCAATAAGAATGTGCAGGATATTTTGATGGTAAAATTAGATTCATTGGTCAATACGATGAATAATGATTTAGTTGAATTAAAAAGAATGGATATTCTGAATGTTGATGAATCAAAACGATTAGAAAAACAATCCTATGAGAGTATTGGTAAGACGACTGAACTATCTTCGGGACTTAAAAAGGAATTGGCTGAAAACCGAAAAGCATACGCTGATTTAATGAATAAAGTTGAAAAGATAGCTGTTGAGGAAAATCAGGAATATAAGAAAAAAATCCGCGAAAGCGAAAAAAAGAACAATGCTACCTCAATACAGCAGCGACTTTCATTAGAAGAAATTAAGCGATATAAAATTGATCAGGAACAAGGAGATGCAAAAAATCAGCTTTTAATTGCAAAAATTGACTCGCTGGATATTCAGAAAAAAATCGAGATAAAACGTCATATCAGCAAAGCTTCTTATTATAGTATGGAAGCCAGGAAATTTGATGATAAACTGGCTTTGGTAAAACTAAAGAAATATCAGGATGAAGCTGTTAAAAAATCAAATGGTGCAGAAACTTCAAAAATTGTTTCATTGGAGGAAATGAAAAAGGAACTCAAAGAAAATCCGTTTAAAAACGAGAAAAACATAAAAATCGAAGTTTTTGATAATCTTAAAGAAGTTTCAAACGGATATTATTTGGTTTTAGGTACATTTACAGATGCTGCCCCGCGGGATCAATTCATCATCAAACTCATTGATTCAGGCGATTTTAATGCGAGTTTCTTTTTTAATATTAATAGTCTTTCTTATTATGTTTATTCCGATAAATACAATAATATGGAAGAAGTGCTGTACCAATGCAAGAAAAGGGAAGAAGATGAGTTATATAAAAATATCATTATTGCTAAGGCAGAAATTGATCTCAGGTAATAATTAGTAAAGAATTAACTTTCGGTCTGATTTTTGTTTTAATCAGAAATTAGTATCTTGTTCACATTAAAGAATAATTGTTTTTAACATCTATTATGAAATATTTTTTCACCGTATTTTCTATTGTTTTTTTTATGACGTGTTCGGCTTTTTCTCAGGGAAAGGTCATTAAATACACTGTTTCAGCAGGGGAAACAATCAATCAGATTGCTCAAAAATTTAAGGTCACACCTTATGATATTTATGAATTAAATCCTGACGCAAGAACTTCTTTAAAACCAAACACAGTTTTATTGATTCCGAATAACAGCGGAAAAACGGCATCGGTTAAAAAAGATGAAAATTTAACCAAAAAGACAGGAAACACGAAAGAAGTTATTCATGAAGTACTGCCAAAAGAAACTTTTTCAGTATCAGAAAAAAATATGACATTTCTGAAGAAGATTTGAAAGCTGCTAATCCGTTTTTGGAAAAAACAGGTGTTCAGATTGGTCAGAAACTGGTAATTCCGGCAAAAGGTTTTGCTTCAAAAAGTGGTTCATCATTGGATAAAAAAGCAAAAGATAAAGGAACTGAAAAATATGTTTATCATGATGTTGTAGCAAAAGAAACTAAATTTTCTATTGCAAAACAATACGGAATTACAATTGAAGATTTAGAAAAACGTAATCCTGATATTGTTTCGAATTTACCTGTTGGATATCGTTTGACTATAAAAGGAACGGCTCCAAAATCAGAAAATACAACTTCAGTTGCAAATGCAGCAAAACCTGCTGAAGGTAAAAAGTCTGCTGAAACTTCAAAAAAAGTAACTACTTATATGGAGTATCAGGTAAAACCAAAAGAAACTTTCTACAGTTTAGGAAGAACATTTCATCTTACTCAGGAGGAGTTGACAGAATTAAATCCATCACTTTCAGAAGGAGTAAAGGAAGGTATGGTGCTTAAAGTTCCATCAGGTTATTTAGCTCCCGTACCAATTATTGTAAAAGAAGAAGCAAAACAAACTGAAAAGCCGACAGAAAATAAAGGTGGAATTCAAATTCTTGAAAAAGTAAAATCTGCTGATCCGGAAGTGGTTGAATTGAGTAAAAAGAGAGGTCAGAACGAACGTAAAAAGCTAGTTTTGCTATTGCCTTTTAATATAGCCAAAATTCAAAATGATACAGTAGGATTTGCTAATCGTGTAAAAACGGATAAGTTTTTAAACATGACCCTGGATTTTTATTCAGGAGCAATGATGGCAATTGATTCGGCAAAAACTTTAAAACTGCCAATTGATATTTCAATTTATGATTCGCAGGAGACAAAAAGCACTTCAAATATTCCGAGTCTTATTACGCAAAATAAATTGCAGGATGCCGATGCAATTATTGGTCCATTTTATCAAACCAATGCAGAAACAACGGCTAATACATTACGTTTACATAATGTTCCTGTGATTTCTCCGTTGTCGAAAGATTCTGCCAATCCGATTGATAACTTGTATCAGTCAATACCAACAAACGATGTAGTCAGAAATACAGTTTTTGATTATATGCGTTCTAAAAATGGTAATATTGTAGCGGTAGTTGATAAGAAAAAAGAATCAGTTATTAACTATATCAAACAAAACCAAAAAGGTGTTGCCTTTGCCTCTTTAACTGAAACAGGTGGTTTGGACGTTGCCAGTCTGAAAAGTTTATTAATGCCAAACAAAATGAATTATGTGGTAATGGAGACTGCTAATACAGCCATGGTAAAATACACGATTAAAGCTCTGATTGAAGCACAAAAAACATGTCAGATACAATTGGTAATTTTAGAGCCAAACAGTACGCTGGATACGGATGAAATCTATTTTGAAAATCTGGTAAAATTAAAATTGATGTATCCGTCAGTTTCCCGTGAAAGCGACGAATCACGGGTTTTAATTTTTGAAAAAGAATACAGGCTGAAAAATAAAGTAAATCCAAATACGTATGCAACACGTGGATTTGATGTAACTTTTGATACCATGATGCGTCTGGTTCAGGGGAAAACATACCAGGAAACAGCCGATTTAATGACAACTGAGCAGGTTGATAATAAATTTCAATATTATAAAAAAGAAGATGGCGGACACGCAAACAAAGGTGTTTACATTTTATATTACGATTCAGATTTAACTTTAAAAGTAGCAAATTAATGACATCCAAAGTAACCTATTTAGGCGATTTAAGAACGAAATCAATACATGTGCAATCGGGAAGCGAAATCATCTCGGATGCACCATTAGATAATAACGGAAAAGGGGAAGCATTTTCTCCAACAGATACAGTGGCAAATGCTTTGGCAAGCTGTATGTTTACCATTATGGGAATTAAAGCCCGTGATTTAAATGTAGATTTAGTTAATTCTACAGCTGAAGTTACTAAAATTATGAATGCTGAACCAAGAAGAATTGGTGCTATCGAAATTGTTTTTGAACTGATAAGTAATGCTGATGAAAAAAACAAAACAATTTTGGAACGTGCCGCAATGACATGCCCGGTGTTTTTGAGCCTTCACCCGGATATCGAAAAAAGAATTATTTTCAACTGGAAATAAAACATAATTACAGACTTTAAAGAAGCAAGAAAGAGGATGAATTTGTATCCTTTTTTCTTGCTTCTTTTTTCTTTTTGAAAAATGGAACAGGATAAAAAACAACTTATAAAATTAGCCCATACTAAAATGCCTTTCGGAAAATATGAAGGACGTTTTTTAATTGATTTACCCGAATATTATGTGGTATGGTATCATAACAAAGGTTTTCCAAAAGGAGAATTAGGTCAGCAGCTTCAGCTTATTTATGAATTGAAATTAAATGGGCTTGAAGAGTTAATCAGAAATATTAAAAAGCAATATCCTAAGCCTAATTAATGAGAATATTCAAAAGAATGGCTATTTAAAAGTTGAAATTGTCAATAACGGAAACATGTTATCATTCTATTTGAAAATTTGCAAATTATCTCATTCTCTAATTGATAAATTGTCTAATTTAATTTGTACTTTTGCCAAGTTTTTTACACAACTACAATACAAACAATTACAGAATGAATCAAACAAAATATATTTTTGTTACAGGAGGTGTGACCTCTTCATTAGGAAAAGGAATTATTGCGGCATCTTTGGCAAAATTGTTACAAGGAAGAGGATATCGTACCACTATTCAAAAATTTGATCCTTATATTAATGTGGACCCGGGAACATTAAATCCTTATGAACACGGAGAATGTTATGTTACTGATGATGGTGCAGAAACGGATTTGGATTTAGGGCATTACGAGCGTTTTCTGAATGTTCCTACTTCTCAGGCTAATAACGTAACTACAGGTAGAGTTTATCTTTCAGTTATTGAAAAAGAAAGAAGAGGGGAATTTTTAGGAAAAACGGTTCAGGTTGTTCCTCATATCACAAACGAAATTAAAGACAGAATGCAGTTGCTTGGTAAATCAGGCGATTATGATATTGTAATTACCGAAATTGGCGGAACTGTAGGTGATATTGAATCTTTACCTTACATAGAATCTGTTCGTCAATTGGTTTGGGAGTTAGGTGAAAACAATGGAATTGTGATTCATTTGACATTAGTCCCATTTTTGGCTGCTGCGGGTGAATTAAAAACAAAACCAACACAACACTCCGTTAAAACGTTAATGGAAAGCGGTATTAAAGCAGATATTTTAGTTTGCAGAACTGAGCATGAATTATCTCAGGAATTGCGTCAAAAACTGGCTTTATTCTGTAATGTTAAAAAAGAAGCAGTTATTCAGTCAATTGATGCTTCAACGATATATGAAGTTCCAAATTTAATGCTTGAAGAAGGATTAGATGTTGTGGCTTTAAAGAAATTAGACTTACCTAAAAAAGCTGCTCCGGATTTAAAAACATGGAATACTTTTTTACGCAGACTAAAAACACCAAAACAAACCGTAAACATCGGTTTAATTGGAAAATATGTAGAAATGCAGGATTGTTATAAGTCTATTTTAGAGGCGTTTATTCACGCAGGTGCTGCAAATGAAACAAAAGTCAATGTAATTTCTATTCACTCAGAACATATTAATATTGATAATGTGGCTGAAAAATTAGGGCCATTGGATGGAGTTTTAGTCGCTCCGGGATTTGGCGAAAGAGGAATCGAAGGGAAGATTGAAGCAGTTCGTTATGCACGTGAAAATAATATTCCGTTTTTTGGAATTTGTTTGGGAATGCAAATGTCTGTAATTGAATATTCCAGAAATATTTTAGGTTACGCTGAAGCGAATTCTACTGAGATGAATGATAAAACAAAACATCCGGTAGTGAATTTGATGGAAGACCAAAAAACAGTTACAGATAAAGGTGGGACAATGCGACTTGGAGCATGGAAATGTGATATAAAACCAAATACTCTGGCATATAGAATTTATGGAGAAAAAACGATTTCTGAGCGTCACCGTCACCGTTATGAATTCAATAATAAATATAAAGACGAATTGGTAAAAGCGGGTTTGATTGCTTCCGGAGTTAATCCTGATACTGGTTTAGTAGAAATTGTGGAATTGGAAAACCACCCATTTTTTATTGGCGTTCAATATCACCCTGAATATAAAAGTACGGTTGCGAACCCTCACCCAATTTTCGTACATTTTGTAGCTGCTGCTGTAAATTTTCATAAAAAATAATATTAATATTCTAATAGGATGTAACTTCTGAGCCAAACTCATAACTAATGTCTTTAACGAATAACTTTTTTAAAAATAATGGAAGAAAAAAAATTAGACCTTAATTCAATCATTGGTTTTGTACTGATATTTGGAATTTTGATTTGGATTATGTATCAGAATCAGCCTTCTGAAAAAGAAATTGCTGCTGAAAAAGCCAAGAAAGAATTAGTTGCTAAACAAGAAGCTCAGGCAAAAGCTGATAGAGCAAAAACTGCAGTGCTACCAGCTGTTGCTGTAACTCCCGGAGATACACTTCAATTGGCGCAATTGCAAAAAACATTAGGTGGTTTTGCTTATTCTGCAACACTTCCTTCTGCAAAAGAGTCTTTTACTACGATTGAAAACGAAAAGATAAAACTTAAAATCGCTAATAAAGGCGGTTATATTGTTGAAGCAACTTTAAAAGGATTTGAAAAATTCAAAAAAGGATCAGGTCAGTTAGTTGAATTAATTAAAGATAATAATTCTAATCTCAATATTCAGTTACAAACGACAGACAATAGAACTTTGAATTCTAAAGATTTATTTTTTGAGCCTACGCTGACTAAAGTTGGTGCAGACCAAGTTTTATCTATGCGTTTGAAAGCAGGAGCAAATGAGTTTTTGGAATATAAATACATTCTTAAGCCAAACGACTATTTAGTTGGCTTTGATATTCGCTCACAAGGCTTAAATAAAGTTTTGAATTCTTCTAAGCCATTAGATTTGCAATGGGATTTAAAAACGTATAGAAATGAGAAAAGTATTTCTTATGAAAATCGTTATGCGGAGATTTACTATAATTATGAAGATGGAAAAGAAAGCTATGTAGGGCAGGGAGATCATAAAGAAGAAACTCCTGAAAATGTTGATTATATTGCATTTAAGCAACATTTTTTCACTTCAATTTTACAGACTAATACTTCTTTCGAAAAATCAAAGTTAGTTTCTCAAAATTTAGTAAAAGATGAAAAAATAGATACTGTTTATACAAAACAGTTCAAAGCAAATGTTCCTCTGGCTTTCACAAACGGTGAAATTGATTACAAAATGAACTGGTATTTTGGGCCGGCTGATTATAAAGTTTTAAAATCATATGATAAAAACTTTGAAAAAATCATTCCTTTAGGATGGGGGATTTTTGGCTGGATTAATAAGTGGATTTTTATTCCATTGTTTGGATTCTTAAGTTCAACAATTGGATTGTCATTAGGAATTGCAATTATCATCTTTACCATTATAATTAAATTGGCAATGTCGCCAATTACATATAAATCATTCTTGTCGCAGGCAAAAATGAAGGTTTTAAGACCTGATATTACTGAATTGGGAGAGAAATACAAAAAAGATCCAATGAAGAAACAGCAGGAGACAATGAAATTGTACAATAAAGCAGGAGTAAATCCAATGGCAGGTTGTATTCCGGCATTGATTCAGCTTCCTTTTATGTATGCATCATTTCAGTTCTTCCCTTCTGCTTTTGAGTTAAGACAAAAAGGTTTCCTTTGGGCTGATGATTTATCATCTTTTGACTCTGTTTTAAAATTACCATTTCATATTCCATTGTATGGAGACCACATCAGTTTGTTCCCGATTTTGGCAGCAATAGCTATTTTCTTCTACATGAAAATGACCTCAGGAGATCAGCAGATGGCAGCTCCGCAGCAGGAAGGAATGCCGGACATGGCAAAAATGATGAAAATCATGATTTACGTTTCGCCACTAATGATGTTGATTTTCTTCAATAGTTATGGTGCAGGATTGAGTTTGTATAACTTTATTTCCAACTTGATTACAATCGGAATTATGTTTGTAATTAAGAATTATATTGTTGACAGTGATAAAATCCATGCTCAGATCCAGGAAAACAAACAAAGAGAACCTAAAAAACCTAGTAAGTTTCAACAGCGTCTTCAGGAAGTAATGGAGCAGCAGGAAGCAGCTAAAAAAGCTCAGAACAAAAAGAAATAATATTTCAGAATATATATTATTGCAATAAAAAGGTCGAAATTTAATTTCGACCTTTTTTGTATAAAATAATATTGATGTTAATAATTTATTCCCATTGAGATAAGTCTTTTCTATATGTTTTTCTTTGACAATGAATTGTTGGATCAAAATTCTTCCACAAAAGATGAATGGCGTTATTTTCAAGTAATTCAGGTGTTCTAATGCAGTTACGGATGCCTTTTTCCGAAAAGGTTTTATAGTATTCGTCAAAGATAATTGCTGTAACGCCCTTGTTTTGATATTCAGGATGGATTCCGATAAGGTAAAAAACAACGTCCTTACTGTGTTTTTTTGCCCTTAATAAATGAAGAAAACCAAATGGAAAGAGCTTTCCTTTTATTTTTTGTAAAGCTTCAGTAAAACTTGGCATTACAATACTGAATGCTATTAATTTATCATCTTTGTCCATCACAAACTTAATATATTCAGGATTGATAAAACTAATATATTTCTTTTTAAAATACTCTTTCTGGACATCAGATATGGCGACAAACGAAGCTAATTTTTCGTATGACTCATTAAACAAATCAAACATTTTGTCAACATGGGGCATAATGTCTTTTGTCTTTGTAAAAGTTAATGCTCTTAAGCCATATCTCTTTTTTATGAGTTCCTGTGCTTTCTGGAAAAATTCTGGTTTAACATTTGAGAAAGGGAAAATGCTTTCTATATATTGTTTTTCAACCTGAAAGCCTAATTGCTCAAAATGTGAAACATAGTAAGCATGATTATACCAGGTAATCATTGTTCCGATCTGGTCAAAGCCTTCTGTTAAAACTCCAACTTTGTCTAAATTTGAAAAACCCATTGGGCCTTCGATGTGTTCCAGATTATTCTGTTTACCCAATTCATACACTTTTTCCAGTAAAGCTTTAGTAACTTCGATGTCATCAATAACATCAAACCATCCAAAGCGGACTTTCTTTTTATGTTGGTTATTTACTTCTGCCCAATTAATAATAGCTGTAATTCTTCCAACAACTTTATCATCTTTATAGGCCATATAAAAATAAGCCTCGGCATGTTCAAAAGCAGGGTTTTTTGTTTTGTCAAATGACTCTAATTCATCTGCAATAATAGGTGGCACCCAATATGGATTATTCTTATATAAGGTAAAAGGAAATTTGATGTATTCTGTTAATTCCTTTTTTGTTTTAGCTTCTTTAATTGTAATCATTAACTTGTGTTTTATTGTTTTCAGAAATCAAAAGTATTTAAGGGAAAAAATTAAGGCTTTTTCTCATATTTAGCCTTTCTTTTACGCTCTTTTTCCTGATAGTCTTCTTTTGGATCTGTCTTATCCTGTGCTTCTAGCTCTTCTTTAGACATTTTGTCTTTCTTGTCTTTATTTTTAGGCTTTTTTACTTTACCTACCCTGGTTAACTCTTCTTTGTGCATGTCATCGTAACGGATAGAAAAACCAATTCCGCCATAAAGTAATGAAGGAGTGTTTTTTAAATTTTTGCTTACAGAAGCATCAATTTGAACGTTTCGTGACAATAAGTAAGCTGCACCTCCTCTAAAGATTGCATCACTATATAAATCACTTTTGTAACCCTGATTTTCTACAAAACCAGACCATTTTTTGTTAAAGCCTCTTGTTAAGGTTATTATATAACCGTATCCTGAATTGTCAGTGCCGATATAGTCAGCAATGAGGTTAGATACTAATACCCATTTGGCACCAAAATGATGTTGGGTAGCTAACATCAATTTTGGGGAAACGCCGGATTCAGTTGAATAATAATTGAGTATATTAGAATTGTAAGCATATGGATTGTCCTTTAATACAATATTAGCTCCAGCAAAGATCGAAACTGCCGGAATCAATTGACGCCAGCTGAATTTTTTATTTGAATAACTATAAATATTGATGTCTTCTTTGTGATTTTTGTATGGATCATAGATTAAGTATTTAGCCCCTAAATAAGTCTGCCTTAAATTACTTTTCTTAAAACTGGTTGCCGGAGTTGTAAATTTTTCATTTTGATATTGAATGTCAGCTATGA
The DNA here is from genome assembly GCF_029625295.1 of Flavobacterium gyeonganense. NCBI lineage: Bacteria > Pseudomonadati > Bacteroidota > Flavobacteriia > Flavobacteriales > Flavobacteriaceae > Flavobacterium > Flavobacterium gyeonganense. The sequence goes on from NZ_CP121112.1 coordinate 3,744,004, forward strand.
ATTCAAGTTCTTCGAGAAAAAGGCCCCAACGTAGTGTAAAATCAGTGCCAAAACCAGAAGCTTCGTAATTTTGTGTATCATGTTTTTCATATATGCCGTAAAAACCAGCTTCAGCCTGAATGACAGACTTTCCAACAGAGAAAGCTGACATAGTTTCGCCTGGGCGATTAGAGTTTATAACATCTGTATATTGAGCAAAAAAGTATTGTGGGAATAATAAAAATAGGCAAGCTATTAAAAAGTTTTTAATTTTTAACATATATGTATTTTTTGATTAAAAAGTAATAACGTTTTCAAATGTACTATATTTTATTATTTATTTAAGATTGATATTTTAATTTTGAACGATGGTTTTATTAATTTTGGAAAAAATTATACGATTATGCAAGAAGCATCATTTTCAGGTTTCCTTAAAACCATAATGTGGGTAATAGCTTTTTATTATATTTTTAAATTTCTGGCTAAAATATTTTTACCTGTATTGGTGAAAAAGGCGGTAGAAAAAGCAGGGGAAAATTTTCAAAGACAACAGCAATATAGTCAGGATAATTCATGGCAAAGAACCAGAAACAACAATAATGATGAGATAATCATCAACACTGCTAATGCAAAAAAGCCTCGGGAGACCAAAAAAGTAGGCGATTATGTTGATTACGAAGAAATAGATTAAGTTTGTATCCTGTAATAATCAGGATTCATCATTTAACCAAACCACCCAAAATTGAAAATAGTAAATAAGTTCTATCCGCATGCCCTTGTAATTCTGGGCTTTATTCTCGTTTCGTTAATTTATTTTTATCCTGTCCTTCAGGGAAAACAAATTTTTCAGTCTGATATTGCTCAATATACAGGAATGGCAAAAGAGCAAAATGACTTTAGGGCTGCCGAACACGCTGAGCCCTATTGGACTAATTCTGCTTTTGGAGGAATGCCAACATATCAGTTAGGAGCAAATTATCCAAATGATTTTGTGGGTAAACTAGATGATTTTTTGCGTTTTTTACCGCGTCCTGCTGATTATTTATTTTTATACTTTTTAGGTTTTTACGGTTTGCTTCTGGTTTTAAAGACTGATCCTTTAAAAGCATTTATTGGAGCAATTGCGTTTGGTTTTTCAACCTATTTAATTATTATTCTGGGAGTTGGACATAATGCAAAAGCCCATGCAATTGCCTATATGCCATTGGTTATAGCCGGTTTTATATTGGTCTTTCAAAAAAAATACATCTGGGGAGGACTTCTTACAATGTTTGCGGTTGCATTGGAAGTAAATGCAAACCACTTTCAAATGACTTATTATCTGTTGATTTTCTTATTGATTCTTTCAGGATATTTTACTTTTACTTTTATTAAAGAAAAACAATTCAAAGAACTTGGAATTGCAGTCGGTGTTTTAGCTATTGCCGGAATTTTTGCCATTGGAACAAATGCTACAAATTTAATGGCAACAAGTGAATATGCTAAATTCAGTACGCGAAGCAACAGCGAACTGACTTTCAATCCGGATGGCTCTAAAAAGACCAATGAAAATGCCTTAAGCCGTGAATATATTACAGAATACAGTTATGGAATTGCTGAAAGTTTTAATCTAATTGCGCCTAGACTTTTTGGAGGCTCAAATCATGAAAATGTAGGGACTGACAGCCGTATGTACTCATTTATGATTGAGCAGGGAGTTCCATCTACACAGGCTCAGGATTTTGTATCAGGGATGCCTACTTACTGGGGAGATCAGCCTATAGTTGCTGCACCTGCCTATATTGGCGTTGTGGTTTTCTTTTTAGGTGTTTTGGCCCTATTTGTTGATGATAGAAAGATAAAATATGTATTTCTTGCAGGCGCATTGTTCTCACTAGTTCTTTCCTGGGGAAAAAACTTTTCACTATTAACAGACTTCTTTATTGATTACGTTCCGATGTATGATAAGTTTAGAGCTGTTTCTTCTATTCAGGTGATTCTTGAATTATGTTTTCCGGTGCTAGCTGTTATGGGTATCCAGTCGTTTTTTAAAGCAAAAGAGGAACCAAAGCTGCAGCAAAAAGCTCTGGTACAAACCGGTGTTTTCGGTCTCGGCGTAATTTTAATTTTGGTAATTGCGAAAGGCTTTTTCCACTTTACCGGAAGCAGTGATAATTATTTCTTAGAAAGTTATGGTCCTGGTTTTGTTGAAGCTTTGAAAGAAGACAGAATGACTTTGTATTCAGCTGATTTATTGCGTTCCGGATTTTTTATTATAGTAACTTTTGGAATTTTATGGCTATTCATTAAAAATAAACTGTCTCAAAATACCACTCTGATTCTTGTAGGGCTTTTGATGATTTTTGATTTGTTTTTTGTGGATAAAAAATATGTTTCTGCGAAAGATTTTGTAAGTCCGGTGGAAATTGCTGCACCCTTTCAGGAAACACCGTCTGATGCACAAATTTTAAAGGATACGACCCATTACAGGGTTTTTGAAGTAAGCGGAAATATGTCAAGTGCCCGTGCTTCTTATTTCCATAATTCATTAGGGGGATATCATGCTGCAAAGCCAAGAAGAATCCAGCAATTATTCGATTATCAGATCGCAAAAAATAATATGGAAGTTTTGGATATGTTAAACGTAAAGTACATTATCCAGACTGATAAAGAAGGAAAAGAATTCCCAACAATAAACCCAAACACAAATGGAAACGCATGGTTTGTCAGCACAGTAAAACTTGTTAATAAGCCAGACGATGTCATGAAAGCGTTAGATCATATTGATACTAAAAAAGTAGCAGTTTTCAATGTACATGAACACGAAGGAAAATTTAGAAGTGCCCGTTTAAAAAAACAATGGGATACGACCGGAACAATCAAAGTGGTGCAATATAAACCAAATTATATCAAATACCAATCGGATAACGGAAAAGACGGATTGGCTGTTTTCTCTGAAATGTATTATAAAAATGGTTGGAATGCTTACATCGATGGTCATTTAACAGATCATTTTCCAGTAGATTATGTTTTAAGGGCTATGGAAATTCCGGGCGGAAAGCATACAATCGAATTTAAATTTGAGCCTCAGGTAATTAAAACCGGAAGTACCATTACCCTTGCAAGCTCAATAGGAATGATGCTGCTTTTGATTTGTGGTATTTATTTTGAAAAATTCTTTCGCAAAGATTCGCAAAGTAATCACGGAGATACTCAAAAATAATTTAATAATCTTTGTGATCCTTAGTGGAGATTTTGTAAATCTCTGTGGAATCTGAATATGGAACAAAAAAAACTTTTAATAATTACTTATTACTTCCCGCCAGCAGGAGGACCCGGTGTACAACGCTGGCTCAAATTTGTAAAATACCTGCCGGAATTTGGTATTCAGCCAATTGTTTATGTGCCTGAAAACCCAACATATCCAATTGTTGATGAAGGTTTAGTAAGTGAGATTTCAGATAAAGTAATTGTTTTAAAGAATAAAATTTGGGAACCTTATCAGCTGGCTTCTGTTTTTTCAAAAAATAAAACGAAGAAAATCGCTTCGGGAATTATGCCCAATAAGAAAAAACAAAGTTTTCTTGATAAACTTTTTTTGTGGGTGCGCGGTAATCTTTTTATACCGGATGCACGTGTTTTTTGGGTTAAACCTTCTGTTTCTTATTTAGAAAAATACATCACTGAAAATAATATTGATACGATTGTGACTTCCGGTCCCCCTCATAGTCTCCATCTGATAGGTTTGGAATTGCAACAGAAACTGAAAGTAAAGTGGTTTGCTGATTTCCGTGACCCCTGGACAACTATAGGTTATCATAAAGCGCTCCGGTTATCTTCTTATGCTGAAAAAAAACATAAAAAGTTAGAGCATAAAGTGCTTAATTCGGCAGACGAAATTATTGTAACAAGTAAAACGACTAAAGCAGAATTTCAGGAAATAACCGATAAACCTATTTCAGTTATTACAAATGGGTATGATATTGAAAATGTTGAGAAGCAGGTTTTAGATACTAAATTTACTCTTGCTCATATTGGTTCCTTTTTATCAGATCGAAATCCAAGGTTTTTATGGGAATGTCTGATTGAATTGTTAAATGACGTACCTGATTTTAAATCACATTTAGAAATTAAATTAATTGGAGCTGTAAGTCAGGAAGTACTTGATTCCATTGCTGAATTTAATCTGAATTCATATCTGAACCTTTTGGGATACGTTTCGCATCATGAAGCAATCGCTCATCAAAAAAAATCTCAGGTTTTGCTACTAATCGAAATTAATTCTGAAGACACTAAAAGCATCATTCCGGGAAAATTATTTGAATACATGGTCTCAGATCGTCCAATAATTGCTATTGGACCTCAAGGTTCTGATTTTGCTGATATTATAAAACAAACCAATACAGGCGTATTTTTTGATTATTCTGAAAAAGCGAAATTAAAAAGTGTAATTTTGGACTTTTATAATCAGTTTTTAGAAGGAAACTTGCAGGCTCATGGGGTTGGTTTACAACAATATTCAAGGAAAAATCTCACCAGAGAATTGGCTCAACTGATAAAGTAACAAGTTTTCCAAAACAAACCAAATAATCTAAATTTAACAATTTACACTCGAACATGGGTATTGTTTTAAATCAATCTTTCAAAAATACTATAATTACTTATATAGGTTTCGGTATTGGGGCTATTAATACTCTTTATTTGTACCCAATTTATTTAGGAGCAACATATTATGCCTTAACAAATTATATTCTTTCTGCCGCAAATGTTATTATGCCTTTATTTGCTATTGGGATGCAAAATACATTAGTTAAATTTTATTCACAATATGATACTGAAGAGGAGAGAGAGCAATTTTTGTCTTTTACAGCATTGTTTCCGATATTAATGTGTATTCCTTTGGGGATTATCGGAATCTTTTTCTTTGATGATATTACCGATTTCGTTTCTAAGGAAAATCCTGTTGTAAGGGAATTTATGTTTTTAATTCCGTTTATTGGAATTTGCATGGCGTATTTTGAAATTTTTTATGCGTGGGCAAGAGTTCACATGCATTCCGTTTTTGGAAATTTTATAAAAGAAGTTGGATTGAGATTATTCTCCAGTTTTGCCTTGATTGGCTTGTATTTTAACTGGATATCCCTGGTTCAATTTGTTTATCTGACTGCAATAATTTATTTTTTAGCTTTTTTGATTACGATGTTTTATGCATTTTATATTAAAAGGCCGAATTTTCAAATCACAATTCCGGACAATGTAAAAAGTGTTATGGAATATACTTTTTACATTATTTTGTCTGGAAGTGTTGCGAATCTGCTTTTAGATGGTGATAAACTGATGCTGAATCAATACATGGAAATTAAGAATATTGCTTATTATTCTGTAGCAACTTATATTGCCTTAGTTATTTCAGTTCCAAGTCGTGCCATGCATCAAATCGTATATCCGATTACTGCTAAATTAATGCATGAAAACAAACATGACGAATTAAATATTTTATACAAAAAAACATCTATAAATCTTCAAATTGTAGGTGGTTTTGTTATGCTGTGCATATTTGTTAATATCAATCAATTATATGAGATTGTTCCTGACGAGTATAGGGGAGGAATTCCTGTGGTTTTTATGATTGGTCTTTCAAAATATTTCGATTTAATTTTGGGAAATAATAATGCTATCATTTTTAATACTAAATATTACAAAACCGTATTATTTCTGGGTTTAGGTTTAGTTATATTAACGTTTATTTTAAATGTAATTTTCATACCCCTTTATGGTATTATGGGATCTGCATTTGCCACCCTGTTGTCAATTACTTTTTATAGTTTAGCCAAATTATTGTTTGTAGTTAAAAAACTTCATTTATACCCTTTTACAATACAAAATTTATATTCTGTAGGAGTTACAACAGCTTTGTTTTTAGCGTTCTATTTTTGGGATTTTCCAATTTATCCTTTGATTGGAATTGCTATGAAATCTATTTTGGTCACGATTTTATATCTATACCTGAATTATAAATTGAATATATCGCCAGATATAAATAAAGTTGTTGATGGTCTTCTAAGAAAAATTGGAATCAAAATTTAAACAAGATTTGTTTAGTACAAATACCTAGTATTAAAAAAATTGAATTAGTTTGATAGATATATAATCCATTTTCGGTATTTCTAATCTAAATTTAACATTTGTTTTATTTGTAGTTTATAAGATAAAAACTACCTTTATGTTCACGGATTAACAAGAAAATCTCTTTTACATTGAAAAATTATTTGTAAATCACTAAAAGTGGGTATTGTTAACAGTATTGAGTTTGTGTAATTTTGTTTAAAAATTTATAAGATTAGTTTTAATTTAATGATTATGAAAAACAATCAATTCAGCCAGGAGGAAAGTTTACAAGTATTCTCTAATATGATTTCTAAAAAGGTTCATAATGGATTTATACTTGAGGAACGCAATGACAAAATGCTTTTTGCGGTACTTTCAAAAGGAGGAAAAGCTGTAGATCATGGTTTCAATTTTATAATATTTTGTCTAACATTAGGTCTATGGTCAGTAGCATGGTTGTATCTTACAGTCCAAGCGTCTAAACAAAAAAAGATTTTAGTCGCTATAGATGAAGATGGTGTTCCCTTTGAAGAAAGATGTTTAGTTGCTTAACGCGCAGGACGAAGCAATTTTAAAAATTAGCCACAAATTATTACTTATTACAATTCAGTAAAAAGAATAATTTGTGGCTAATTTATTTTTATTGGAGTTTTTCTTTTAAATAAATTCCTGTAACAGATTCGCTAACCTTCACAATGTCTTCAGGAGTTCCTGCGGCTAATAAATGACCGCCGTTTTCACCTCCTTCAGGACCTAAATCAACAATCCAGTCCGCACATTTTATAAGATCCAGATTGTGTTCAATTACAATGATAGAATGACCTTTCTCGATAAGGGCATCAAACGATGCCAGTAGTTTTTTAATATCATGAAAATGTAAACCTGTTGTTGGTTCATCAAAAACGAATAAAGCCTTGTCTTTCGTGACTCCCTTTACTAAAAAAGAGGCAAGTTTAATACGTTGTGCTTCACCTCCGGAAAGGGTAGAAGAAGATTGTCCGAGCTGAACATATCCTAAACCAACATCCTGAAGAGGCTGTAGTTTTTGAGTGATTTTGGGTTGTTTGTTTTTTTCAAAAAAAGCAATAGCATCATCGATAGTCATGGTCAGGATATCATTGATGTTTTTTTCGTTGAAATTAATTTCCAAAATCTCTTTTTTGAATCGTTTCCCTCCGCAGGTTTCACAAGGCAAAGAAACATCGGCCATGAAAACCATTTCGACGTTTATAGAGCCTTCTCCTTTACAGGTTTCGCATCTGCCGCCATCTACATTAAAAGAAAAATGCTTGGCCTGATAACCTCTTATTTTAGACAGTTTTTCTTTGGCGTACAAGTCACGAATATCATCATAAGCTTTTATATAAGTAACAGGATTGGATCTGGAACTTCTTCCAATAGGATTCTGATCTACATACTCAATGTGTTTTATTTGAGAAAAAGACCCTTTTATGTCGGTAAACTGACCCGCTTTTTCTGAAGCACTTTCCAGTTTTTTCTGCATAGCCGGAAATAAAATCTTTTTAATAAGGGTACTTTTTCCGCTTCCTGAAACTCCTGTGACTACCGTTAAAACATCCAATGGAAAAGTAACATTAATGTTTTTTAAATTGTTTTCTCTGGCCCCAATAATATCAATATGATTTTTGAATTTGCGTCTTTTTTTAGGTACAGAAATTTCTAAATCACCATTTAAATATTTTGCAGTTAGAGATTCTGACTCTAAAATTTCATCATATGTTCCCTGAGCTACCAAATTTCCGCCAAAAGTTCCTGCTTCAGGACCAATGTCAATAATCATATCGGCTGCTTTCATTATATCTTCATCGTGTTCAACTACAATTACTGTATTGCCTAAATCACGAAGTGACAATAAAACTTTTATTAATCGTTCAGAATCTTTTGGATGTAAACCTATACTTGGTTCATCTAGGATGTACATTGATCCTACCAGACTGCTTCCCAGTGATGTGGCAAGATTAATTCTTTGGGATTCACCTCCTGATAGTGATGCGGAGTTTCTGTTTAAAGTCAGATAATCTAAACCAACTTCAGTCAAAAATGACAAACGATTGTTAATTTCGACCATTAAGCGTTTGGCAATCTGTTGTTCGTAAACATTCAATTCGATGTTTTTGAAAAAACTGACCAAATGTTTTATTGGTAAATCCACTAATTCAGAAACCGTTTTTCCACTGATTTTTACATATGAAGCCTCTTCACGCAAACGTTTACCACGGCATGCATGACATTTTGTTTTACCACGGTAACGGGATAACATTACCCGATTTTGAATTTTATAATTTTTCTCTTCGAGTTCTTTAAAAAAGCTGTTTAATCCCTGAAAATACTGATTGCCTTTCCATACTAAATCTTTTTGATCTTCTGTAAGTTCAAAATACGGTTTGTGAATTGGAAAATCAAATTTATAAGCATGCTTTACTAATTCATCTTTATACCAGCTCATGCTTTCTCCTCTCCATGGATAAATAGCACTTTCAAAAACAGATAATGCTGTATTTGGTACAACTAAATCGGCATCAATACCAATGATGTTTCCGTAGCCTTCGCAAACTGGGCACGCTCCATAAGGATTATTAAAACTGAATAAATGGACATTGGGTTCTAAAAACGTAATGCCGTCTAATTCAAAATTATTAGAATAAGAAAATCTTTTATTGGTACCTAATTCCTGAAGGAAACAAATTCCTTTTCCTTCAAAAAAAGCGGTTTGTACAGCATCTGCAAGACGGTTATAGAATTCTTCTTCCTCTTTAACAACGATTCTGTCAATGACTAATAAAATGTCTTTATTGTCTAATTTGTGAATATCGGAAGGTGAAAATTCATCCAGACGAACCATTTCATTATCAATTAATATACGCGCAAATCCCTGTTGTAAAAGGACTTTAAGTTTGTCTTCAAGCTTTCTTCCTTCTTCTAAATGAATAGGTGACAATAAAAGCCATTTGCTGTCAATTTCTAAAGTTTTTACATCTGAGATAACATCGGTTACGGTATTCTTTTTTACTTCTCTGCCGGAAATGGGAGAATAAGTACGGCCAATTCTGGCATATAAAAGTTTGATATAATCGTAAATTTCGGTTGACGTCCCTACAGTTGAACGGGCGTTGGTGGTATTTACTTTCTGTTCAATTGCAATTGCCGGAGCAATTCCTTTGATGTATTCAACTTTAGGTTTGTCTAAGCGCCCTAAGAACTGGCGTGCATATGATGATAAACTTTCAACATAACGGCGCTGTCCTTCGGCATATAAAGTATCAAATGCCAAACTTGATTTTCCAGATCCTGAAAGTCCTGTGATGACTACAAGTTTATTTCGCGGAATAGCAACATCTACATTCTTTAAATTATGTACCTGAGCGCCTTTAATGATGATATTATGTTTTGGGTCTAGTGTCGAAAGATCAATCTGCATAAAAAAGTCAATTTCTACAAAAGTAATCAATTTTGAAATGAGTTTTGTTAAGGTGGCTGTTCCAAATTTTAACAGAATCTGGATAGAAAACAATTTTTTATAGCTATATATTTTATATTAAAATTTGCTGGTTTGATTCAAAATAAGCTATTTTAGAACTGTTTTTGTAACAAATTAAAACACTATAAATTTGAAGACTAAGCTTTCCTTTCTGTATTTTTTGATGTCTGTAAGCCTGTTTTCTCAGGAATTACCGCCAATTGTAAAATATCCTTCTGCTGTTCACGGTGCAGGAAACCAAAGCTGGATGATTACGCAGGACGAACAAAATATAATGTATTTTGCCAATAATGAAGGACTTTTAGAGTATAATGGAACAAATTGGGAGTTATATCCAACGCCAAACGAAACCATAATGCGATCGGTAAAAGTAATCGATAATAAGATTTATACCGGTTGCTACATGAATTTTGGTTACTGGACAAGACAGTCAAATGGGAAGTTAAAATACACTTCACTTAGCGACAAAATCAAAAATAAAATTCTGGACGACGAACAATTCTGGAACATTTTAAAATATGATCAATGGGTATTATTTCAGTCTTTGAACCGAATTTATATTTACGATACCAAAACAAAAAGATTTAAAATTATTGCGCCTAAAAATGGTGTTGTAAAATCATTTTGTACCAAAAATTCGATTTATTACCAAACTACAAATGAGGGGCTCTTCGAAATCGAAGAAGGAAAAGGAAAATTGATTTCAGAGCACCCTGTTCTGAAAAAAAATACTATTGTAAATGTTTTTGCAGTTGATGACGGCTTACTGATTCAGACGCAATTAGACGGATTTTATAAACTAGTTGGTACAGTTTTAACTCCTTTTAAAACAGCAGTTGATTCACAGATAAAAGCGGGGTTTGTTTACAGCAGCCAGAGGCTTCATGATGGGAGCTATGCTTTAGGAACTGTTTCTGACGGAATTTTTATTTTATCGGATTCAGGAAAATTAAATTATCATATTTCACAAAGTAAAGGATTGAGTAATAATACTGCTTTGTCTTTGTTTGAAGATAAAGATCAGAATGTTTGGATTGGTCTTGATAATGGAATTAATTGTATAAACTTACAGACTCCTGTCCATAGTTTTACAGACGATACAGGAGTATTAGGAACTGTTTATACTTCAATTGTAAACAACGGAATATTATATGTAGGCACTAATCAGGGATTGTTTTGTAAAAGATACCAAAGTAATGAAGATTTTCAGTTTGTAAATGGAACAAAAGGGCAAGTCTGGTCATTATTTGAATATGATAATACTCTTTTTTGCGGTCACGATTCAGGTACTTTTATTGTAGAAAATACTTTGGCAAAAAATATTTTTAGAAATTCAGGAACATGGAAATTTGAGCCAGTGCCGAATCATAAAAATATTCTGTTTCAGGGAAATTATTACGGAATTTCGGTTTTAGAGAAAATTAATAACCAATGGCGATTTAAAAATAAAATTGAAGGTTTTAATTATTCGTCACGTTATTTTGAAATTGCTCCAAATCAGGAAATTTATATAAGTCATGAATACAAGGGGGTTTTTAGGATTAAAACCGATTATTCTTTTTCAAAGGCAATAGATTTTTATACATATTCTTCTCCCAAAAAAGGGAAAAATGCAAGTCTTACAAAATTTAATAATACAATATATTATGCTTGTAAAGACGGAATATTCAAATTAAATTCAGTTGCAAAACAGTTTGAAAAAGACAAATTACTGAGTTCTATTTTTGAAAAGGACGAATATACTTCGGGTAAACTGATTGTTGATAAATCGAATAAAATCTGGTTATTTTCTAAAAATTATATCCATTATTTTTCTGCCAGTAAGTTAAGTCATCAGTTAAAACAAAATATTATTCCAATTCCTTCATCCTTAACAAATTCTATGCTGGGTTTTGAAAATATTACTCAAATTTCAAAGACAGCTTATTTAATAGGAACTACCGATGGTTATTATACACTTAATATTGATGATTTAAGTTTTAAAAATTATATAGTTTCCATTTCCGAGATTTCCGTTAATGAGCAGAATCAGGCTTTGAAAAATGTTGTTTTAAATGAAGAAGGAAGTTTTAAATCGAATAAAAACAATGTCACTTTAAATTATACTGTTCCGGAATACAATAAATATATTAATTCAGAATATCAATATTTGTTAGAAGGTTTTCAGAATGAATGGAGTGAGTGGAGTACAAAATCTTCTGTTAATTTTAAAAATTTACCACCAGGAGAATATACTTTCAAAGTTCGTGCAAAATATGCCAATACACTTTTACAAAATACAGCTACTTATACTTTTATAGTTTTGAAACCCTGGTATTTAACTAATCTGGCTTGTTTGGTTTATTTATTACTGCTTGTTGTGATTGGCTATTTTATTAATAAGGCGTATCGAAACTTTTATCAAAAGCAAAAAGAGAAGTTAATAGAGGAAAATAATCTATTATTAGAGATCAAGGAACTCGAAAACGAGCAGCAGTTGATGAAACTCAGAAACGAGCAATTGTCACAGGATGTTGATAATAAAAACAGGGAGTTAGCGGTTTCAACCATGAGTCTCAATAGCAAAAATGAACTTTTAGCATTTATTAAAGAAGATTTGAAGAAAACGGTTCAGGATGATAACAAAAATATAAAATCGGTTATTAGAACTATCAATGACAATATTACAGAGGAAGATTCCTGGAAAATTTTTAAAGAAGCTTTTGATAATGCTGACAAAGACTTTTTAAAAAGAATAAAACAGATACATCCGTTACTTACTCCCAATGATTTGCGACTGTGTGCATACCTGCGATTGAATCTTTCTTCAAAAGAAATCGCACCATTATTTAATATCTCGGTTCGAAGTGTTGAAATAAAAAGGTATCGCCTACGCAAAAAAATGGATTTGCAGCATGAAATTGGTCTAGTAGAATATATTTTGTCTGTATAGTAAATCTAAATTACGCTATAAATACCTATACATTGCCTCAACATTTACGTTTTATTGTGAATTACACACTTATTTGTTAAAAAAATTAACAATTCTAATTTGCGTATTTAATGATAGTTTTTTTGATGTATTTTTATTTTTATTATTGATTTTTTACGATGTATGTTTTTTGTTGAGGTTATTTTTATCTTATTGTTAAAGAGATATAATAATTTTATCATTCAATAAAAAACTAACTAAATATGAAACCAAAATTATTATTAATAGTATTGCTACTGTTTACCTCTTTTGCGTTTTCGCAGACTTTTGATGTAAATGGTACAGTACTGGATGCTTCAGGGATGTCACTGCCTGGAGTAAATGTAAAAGTTAAAAGTTCGTCACAAAGTACCACAACAGATTTTGACGGTTCTTTTAAATTATCAGGCCTTTCAAAAGGAACGATAATCGTTTTAAGTTACATCGGTTTTCGAACCCAAGAGGTTTCTGTATCGGATAACAGAATAACTGTCAAAATGAACGATGATGCAAAGTCATTGGATGAAGTTGTGGTGATTGGTTATGGTACACAGAAAAAGAGAGATCTTACCGGATCAGTAGGTTTAGTTGACAGTAAAACGATTGAAGCTTTAAAACCTGTAAAAGTAGAGCAGGCTTTGCAAGGAACTGTTTCAGGGGTAAATGTAACTAGTCAGTCAGGTGCCCCTGGTGCGGGATTAGATATTCGCATACGTGGTATTGCTACTAATGGTGAAAACAAACCAGCTGCTATTATTGATGGTTATATAGGAGATTTAAGTTTGCTGAACCCTGGCGATATTGAAACTATTACGGTATTAAAGGATTCCCAAGCTGCTATCTATGGAACTATTGGTGCAAACGGTATCATTTTGATTACTACTAAGATGGGGAAAAGAAATACTAAAGCTAAACTTTCATACAATACATATACAGGGTTTCAGGAAACATCAAAAAAGCTACAGACTTTAAATGCTACAGAATATGCCCTTTTATTAAATGAAAGTTATGCTAACGCAGGAAAAACAGTTCCCTATCCTAACGTTACTGGTTTAGGAAAAGGCACCGACTGGCAGGATGAAGTTTTTGGTAAAGGGATACCAATTATCAGTCATGACTTAACTATTTCAGGAGGATCAGAAAAAATAAACTATTCTGTTAGCGGTTCCCATCTTGATCAGGAAGGAATAGTTGGGGCAGATAAATCTGGATTTTTAAGAAATACTGCCAGAGTAGCTATTGGTGGTGACGTAACTGATAGATTAAAATTTAAGACTAATGTAATTTATACTTATTTTACAAGAAAAACAGTAAATGAAAACGGATTAGGGTCTGTTTTATTTAATGCTTTAAATATTCCAGCTACAATTAAACCATATGATGCAAATGGAAATTTTACAGTAATACCTCTTAATGGGTTAGGAAACGAAATTATTAATCCTTTAGCCCAGATTGCTAACACCTATAATGATTATAATTATAAAAAACTTAATGGAAGCTTTGGTATAGATTATAAAATTTTTAAAGATTTTGTAATAACGAGTACCATCGGTTTTAATACTTCAAACAGTGAATCGAAAACTTTTGGAAAAGAAATTAGTTATGGGGGTAAAGTGTTTGACGTAAAGCAAAGCTCAGTAACTCAGGGAGCTGTAAATGATAATGATTATTCATTTGACCTTTATGGTACTTACACAAAAAAAGTCGGTGAAAGTCATAATATAGTTGGCGTTATTGGCACTACAATTTACAAAACCTGGGGCAATGGACTTTATGCAACTGGCTATGATGTGCCTTATAATTCATGGGAATTTGCTGACCTTAAATTAATATCAACTATTTCAAAAGTTTTAAATAACAGTTCTTATGATTATGATGTAAGAAGATTGTCTTATTTTGGAAGGGTACAATACGATTTTAAAGGCAAATATTTACTTTCTGCTATTATAAGACGCGATGCCTCTTCCAGATTCGGTCCGGCAAATAAAGTAGCTTATTTTCCTTCTGTCACTGGAGGATGGGTTGTTTCTGACGAAAAATTCTTTGGAAATTCAAAAACAGTTAATTTCTTAAAATTCAGAGCCAGTTATGGTAGTTTAGGAAATGATCAGATTGGAGATTTTACTTATTTAGGTCAGCTCACAGGAGAAGCTACTTACGTTTTTAATGGCGAATTGGTTAGTGGCAGGGCTCAGGGTATTCTGCCAAACCCGAATGTGAAATGGGAAGCAGCTAAGAAGTTTGATGTTGGGGTTGATATGAAATTATTAGATAATAAAGTTTCAGTAGTAGCAGATTATTTTATAGATACCAGAAAAGATTTGCTAATCCCTGGTATTGCAGTTACTGGTATAAGTGGGATAGGTGCACCGGGTGCTGGTGCTCCAACGATAAATGCCGGTACAGTAAGGAATTCAGGTTTTGAATTTGCTGTCGATTACAAAGAGAAGTTTTCTGATGCTTTTTCTATGAGCGCCGGATACAATGTTACTTTTCTTAAAAATAAAGTAATTGAGGTAAATAATGCTACTCATTATATAGAAAGAGGCTCATTTTCTGTGGGGCAGCTTGCGCCAACCAGAATGGAAGAAGGAAAGCCAATAGGTTATTTTTATGGATATAAAACTGATGGTATTTTTCAAAATCAGGCAGAAGTTGATGCACACCCTTCTCAACTGGCTTTAGGAGCAAATGCTGTTCCCGGTGACTTGAGATTTGTAGATATTAATGGAGATGGTGTTGTAGATAGCAAAGACAGAACAAATATTGGAGATCAGATTCCTGCAGCTACTATGGGATTCAATTTACAGCTCAATTATAAAAATCTGGATTTCGCAGTTTACACTTATGCATCTTTGGGTAATGACTTAATAAGAAACTACGAGAGGAATCTGTCAGATGTTAACCATTTGGATTATATATTAGACAGATGGACTGGAGAAGGAACTTCAAATTCGACACCAAGAGTTACAACAGGGGCTACATCAAATAGTGTCTTTTCTGATTATTATGTTGATGACGCTTCTTATTTAAGAATTCAAAATGTGCAGTTAGGGTACACATTAGATCCTAAATTAACTCAAAAAGCCGGAATTACAAAACTTAGACTATATGTTGGGGCCAATAATCTTTACACTTTTACAAAATATAAAGGTTTTGATCCTGGAGCTTCTACCGGAGATCCTATTGCGGGAGGAATTGATTACGGGTTTTATCCGGTACCAAGAACTTATCAATTAGGACTTAATCTTAACTTTTAATAGCTATCAAAATGAAAAAATATACACAAATATTTCTTTTAACAGGACTACTGTTTTCAACAGTTTTTGTTTCTTGCTCGGATGATTTTGTAGAGACCAAACCACAGTATTCTATAGATTCAGAAAACTATTTTAACTCAAAGAGTGATTATGATCAGGCATTAGTTGCTGCTTATGACATACTTCAATCTACATACGCCAATGTTTTGCTGGGAGAAATTGCTTCAGATAATACTTTGTGTGGAGGAGAAAGCCCTACAGACGTTATCGGCTGGCAGCAAATTGATGATATGATTCACACTTCAACAAACAGCAACCTTAAGAATATATGGGATTGGATGTTTGCAGGTGTGCAAAGAACTAACTATATCCTTGAATTTAAGGATAAAACTGATTTTGAAGGAAAGGCACAACTTCTGGCAGAAACGCGTTTTCTTAGAGCATATTATCAATTTGAATTAGTAAAATGGTTTGGCGGTATTCCGATGAAAGGCGATGCTAGATTTAAACTTGGAGATGAAAAAACAATTCCTCGCTCAACAGTAGCAGAAGTATATGCTTCAATAGAAGCTGATTTAACTTTTGCAATTGCTAATTTGTCTCCATTAACATCGACAACTCAAAAAGGAAGAATTACTAAAGGAGCAGCGCAGGCTTTATTAGGGAAAGCCTATTTATATCAAAAAAAATTTGCACAGGCAGCCACAACTTTAGAAGGTTTAATAACTACTTCTCCTTATTCTTTGGTGTCAGATTATAATTCAATATTCGAAATGGAAGGAGAAAACGGACCTGAATCAGTATTTGAAATACAATATACAGACGTTGAAGGTGCCGGATTTGGGTGTTTGCAATGCAGCGAAGGGAATGTAGCAGTTGGTTTCAGTGGTATACGTGGTTATGAGGGGCCATTGTTTTCACCTGGTTTTAGTTTTAATGTTCCAACTCAGGAAAGTGCGGATGCTTTTGAAGTTGGCGACAGACGTAAAGATGTTGCTATATTAGATATTGCAGCCTGGGCAGCAGCTAATTCTGGTGTTAAGTATAGTAAAGGAAATGAGGATACGGGTTTTTTTAACCGAAAATATTTACCAAGAAAAAGAAGCGCGAATGCTGCGGGAGATTTGAATTTGACGAATCCAAATAATTACAGGGCTATTCGTTATGCTGATGTTTTATTAATGGCTGCTGAAGCTTACAACAGAGGAGGAATTGATGATGGTAAAGCAAGAGGATATCTGAATCAGGTGAGAAGACGTGCTTTTGGAGATACTAATCATGATATATCAGCTTCAGGAGCTGCATTAACTGATTTTATTTTAGCAGAAAGAAGACTGGAACTTTTTGGAGAAGGACATCGTTTTTTTGATTTGGTGAGAACTGGAAAAGCAGTTGGGAAAATACCCGGTTTTGAAAAAGATAAAAACGAGTTATTTCCGATTCCAATTGAGGAGATTCAATTTGCAAACGGAAGCTGGAAACAAAATCCCGGATATTAAAAAGCATCAATCATGAAAAAAATACATTTTATTATAAGTTTTTTTGTTTTGACAATCCTGATGGGTTGTGCAAGCGATAACAGCGATATTGATTTAGACAGTATAGCTGTACCTGAAAATATATCGGCCTTGACTACGGTAACACAGGATAATTCAGGAAAAGTTACTTTTTTGCCTAAAGGAGAAGGAGCAACACAATACAAAGTTGATTTTGGTGATGGAAGTACCGTTTCAGAATATATTTCGCCAGGAGCTACAGTGACACACGCATATGCTGAAGGTGTTTATACTGCTAAAATCATAGCGATGGGATTAAATGGGAAAACTACCGAAGTAGCTCAGCAGGTAGTAGTTTCTTTTAAAGCCCCTGAGAATTTAGTAGTTGTGGTAACGAATGATTTATCAGTATCTAAAAAAATAACAGTAAAAGCGACTGCTGATTATGCTTTATTTTATGATGTTTATTTTGGAGAAGCAGGAAAACCAGATCCAATTTCGGCAAATAACGGTGAATCGGTTTCCTATACGTACCAAAATGCAGGAGTGTATACCATTCGTGTGGTTTCAAAAAGTGCTGCCGTTAAAACTACAGAATATAAAACTGAGGTTACTGCCAAACTGGTTCTTAATCCAACAACATCAGCTCCGGCTCCGCCAAACAGACAAGCTGGTGATGTGATTTCTATTTATGGTTCTAAATACACCAATGTTGCAGGAACGAATTATTTCCCGGACTGGGGTCAGGCAGGTCAAGGAAGCAGTTGGACAGAATTTGATTTAAATGGAGACAAGATGTTGAATTATATCAAATTAAGTTATCAGGGAATCGCATTGGCAGATGGTACATCAGTAGATGTTTCGGGTATGGAATATTTGCATATGGATGTCTGGACAGCAGATTTGCAGAAAATTGAAACTTCATTGATTAATGTTGGTCCTTCAGAAAAACCTGTAACAAAAGATCTTACTGCAAATCAGTGGACAAGTATTGATATTCCAATTTCAGCATTTACAAGCCAGGGATTGTCAGTTGATAAAATTTTTCAGTTAAAATTAGTTGGAACACCATGGGCTGGCGGAACAGTGTTTATTGATAATATTTATTTCTATAAAACAGCTGCTCAATCTGTGCAATTGCCTCTTGATTTCGAATCAGCTAGCTTAACTTATGCTTGGGGTGGTTTTGGAGATGCAGGTTTTGGACCAATTCCTGTTTCAGTTGTTACAAATCCTGATAAAACAGGAGCTAATACATCAAATAAAGTAGTTAAAATTGAGAAAACATCCGGAGCTCAGGTTTGGGCTGGTGCAAGTCTGAATTTAGAAAATACAATTGATTTTACTAAAGGTACTACAGTAAAAGTAACTGTTTTGTCTCCTAAAGTTGGTGCTGATATTTTATATAAAATGGAAGCTTCAACATCTCCAAAAGACGGAAATGGAAATCCAACAGTATTTTTCGAAGCACATGCCACTACCACAACAGCAAATGCATGGCAGGTATTAACTTTTGATTTGACAACTGCACCAGGTTTTAATGCTGCTAATAAATACGACCGAGTTATTTTATTCCCTGACTTTGGGCAAATGGGAACAGGTTCGACCTATTACTTCGATGATATAAAACAATCCAATTAAAATAAGAAATCATGAGCAAAAAAATAATCATAAAAATAGTATCCTTATTTGCGATTCTCCTGATGATTGGTTGTCAGAAAGATGATTACACTTTTGGAGACATAACTGCTCCAACAAATATTCAGATAACTGCTGAAATTGTTGGAAAAACAGCTGCGGAACCCTATGGAGACGGATCAGGAATTGTTAAACTTGTAGCTACAGGAGATGATGTTATTTCATATAGATATGTATTTAGCGATGGGACTTCAGAAAATTCCCCTGGTGGACATTTTGATAAACGATTTACTAAAACGGGCGTAAATAAATATATAGTTACAGCTATTGCTTACGGAAGAGGAGGTATAGCTAGTAATACTACGATTGAAGTTGAGGTTTTAAGTAATTTTAGTGATCCGGAAGCAGTTGACTTTCTAACTGGAGGATCGTCTAAAAAATGGTATTGGTCGGCTTCTGAACCAGGACATTTAGGGGTGGGACAAAATGATGGTGATGCAACTAAAAATTATTATGCGAACTATTATCAGGCAGGTGCATTTGAAAAAGCAGCCTCACCAGTCAGTAGCTGTTTGTACGAAAACGTATTGACTTTTTCTTTAGAAGGAGAACAATTAAAATACGAATTGAATAATGGCGGTTCTACCTTTTTTAATGCTGCTTTTGCAAGTGTAGCAGGAGGAAGTTCACCTGATGACGCTTGTCTGGCATATAATGCAGGAGGTGTGAAAAATGTATCCCTGAGTCCGTCAGAATCTGTTGTGACTAAAAATCCTAATCATGCTACACAAACAAGAGGTACTATGTTAAATTTCTCTGATGGTGGTTTTATGGGGTATTATATCGGTCAGAGTTCTTATGAGATTTTATCTATCACGGCTAACAGGATGGTAGTTAGAGCTGTTATGGGGGGCAATCCTGCACTAGCGTGGTACCATATATTTACGACAACAAAACCAACTCAGGTTCCGGATACAGATGTAGATTATACTAATTTGGTATGGTCAGATGAGTTTAATACTGATGGTGCTCCTGATCCGGTTAAATGGGGTTATAATTTAGGAACCGGAGATAATGGCTGGGGAAATAATGAAAAACAAAATTATACTAATTCTGCGACGAATGTAATCGTTCAGGGCGGAAGTCTTAAAATTACTGCCAAAAAAGAATCTTCCGGAGGAGCCGCTTATTCATCAGCAAGATTGGTAAGTGATAATAAATTCAAATTCAAATACGGAAAAGTAGAAGTAAGAGCCAAACTTCCAACAGGTGCCGGAACCTGGCCTGCGATCTGGATGTTAGGACAAAATTACGCAACAAGTCCGTGGCCTGCCTGTGGTGAAATTGATATTATGGAGCATGTAGGAAACAATCAAAATGTAATTCATGGTACACTCCATTATCCAGGTCGCTCTGGAGGAAACGCTGACACAGGCAGTAAAACAATCGCCAATGTTTCAACTGAATTTCATGTATATAAAGCGGTTTGGAGCCCGGCATCCATAAAAATATATGCTGATGATACACTCATACATTCTGTTGCGAATACTACTTCGTTGCCGTTTAACAGCGACTTCTTTTTAATATTAAATGTAGCAATGGGAGGAAACCTTGGAGGGAATATCGATCCTGCTTTTACACAGTCTTCTATGGAGATTGATTATGTAAGGGTATATCAATAAAATAATTAATTAATATGATGAAAATTGGAAGGTCAGTTTTTGCTGGCCTTCTTAATTTCTTAATTTAAAAAAATATTGACATGAAAAAAGTAATGTTGCTTTTTATAATTAGTAGTTTTTGCATGGCGCAGGGACTAAAAAGAAAACTGATTTGGGAAGAAAATTTTAATAATAAGGTAAACGAATCTGTATGGAATTTTGAAGTCGGTGACGGATGTCCAAATCTTTGCGGCTGGGGAAATAATGAAAGACAAATTTATACCAAAACCAATCATGAAATAAAAGAAGGTAATTTGGTCATTGAAGCCAGAAAAGAAGGCGAAAAGTATACTTCTACAAAAATTACCACTAAAGGAAAAAAAGAGTTTTTGTATGGCCGAATTGAAGCAAGGGCAAAACTGCCCATTGGTCATGGTCTATGGCCAGCATTTTGGATGTTAGGTGCCAATATTGATGAGGTAAAATGGCCTAAAACGGGAGAAATTGATATTTTAGAGTATATAGGCAGAGACCCGCATATGGTTTATACCACCCTGCATACTCAGGACAGTCATGGAAATACAATTAATACCAAAAGAACTGAGTTTCCTAAGATAGAAGAAGGATATCATATTTATGCGATTGAGTGGAATAAAGATAAAATTGATTTTTTCGTTGACGAAATTTTGGTTTATACTTTTAATCCTGAAGTTAAAAATGAAGATACCTGGCCTTTTAATAAACCATTTTATATCATTATTAATTTAGCTGTTGGAGGAAATTTTGGAGGGCCGGCTGTTGATGATACAGTTTTGCCTCAAAAATTTTATATTGATTATGTCCGTGTATATAAATAATATAAAATAACTACTATTAAAAAAAGGGGTGTAACTTGTTTGAAATAAATAATTTAGATAAGTGCACTTCTTTTTTTAATTGTTAAAACATTTAAATTATTTAGGATTTAAACGCACTTTATCGATAAAATTTAAAATTAATTATTATTATTTCGAATTTTACTACTAATTATTCTTCTGTTCATTTGCTTTTTAAAATAAAAATGTGTTAAATTTGGACATATTATTAACAAACTCAAAAAAGATAAGCCTATATAATAAAATTACTTTTTAGAAAATTACTCCAAATTTAAACAACTAAAAAAGTAGTATATTATGGCTGATCTGCATATTCCTGACGCTCTATTGGTTAAAAATTATGTTGAAGGCAATGAAAATGCTTTAGCAACATTAATAAAAAGGCATGAATCTAAAATCTATGGATTCATATATTCAAAGATTGCTGATAGAGATATTTCAAATGATATTTTTCAGGATACATTTATTAAGGTTATTAAAACTTTAAAATCCAACTCATACAACGAAGAAGGTAAATTCCTGCCTTGGGTGATGCGAATTTCTCATAATTTAATTGTGGATCACTTTCGAAAAACCAAAAAAATGCCAATGTACAGAGAAACAGAAGAGTTTTCGATTTTTTCGATTATGTCTGATGATTCTTTAACTATTGAAGGTAAAATGATTTTGGACCAGGTCGAAGTTGATCTTAAAAAACTGATTCAGGAGCTTCCCGATGATCAAAAAGAAGTATTGATAATGCGCATGTATCAGGATATGAGTTTCAAGGAAATCTCTGAATTAACCGGTGTAAGTATCAACACAGCATTAGGCAGAATGCGTTATGCACTAATGAATTTAAGAAAAATAATTGATAAGCATCAAATTATTTTAACCAATTAATACTATTTTAGATATTGTCGCGTTATACTGGTATAAAACATTTTCATAGTATGGCGAAAATTTACTCTAAAAAGACATTAGCTTCTAAAGATTTAAAACCAAACAAAGAAGTCGTTTCTTTTTTATTAAGTTATTCACAAGCTTTAAAAGTTGTGAAAATCGATAATAAAAGTTTTGAAGTTATAGCTAATTAAACAGCCCACTACTTTGTCGGATGTTTATTCGAAAGAGAACCAAATGGTCGTTTTGGTCGAAAGCTCACTATTCGTATTGAAATACAAATAGTGAGTTTTTTTTGTTTACTACATGTGGTTTGTAGCCTGTTTAAAACATTTGTAATACAGAATGTCTTAAAATAGCTAATCTTGTAAGTAATTATTTCTTTTAAATACACATATGAAAAATAATTTGTATTTTATTTGTGTATTCATTTTTTAATTCTATTTTTAGATAAAAAATGAATAACCTTCAAAAAATGATGTAAAAAAAACATTTATAATTTTAATTCAGTTAAAAAATGATTTTTTTTATATGTAGTGAATGTTTAACCGTATAAAATTTGTTGATATGATAAAAAACTACCCTAATTTTTCTATCTAGTTTGATGAAGCTTTTAAATCCCATCAGATTTATAAGTCTGCAGTTTTGCATCTAAATGCAGCCCAAATCTATTAACCATCAAACTAATCTAAACATGAAATTAAAATTTATAATGTTATCAATGCTGTTGATACATGTTGGAGTATATTCTCAAAAGTCTCAAATAAAAGATGCCCAATCTTTGTTTGAAAAAGGAAAATCTGATGAGGCAATTGTAATTTTAAAAAAGACAGAATATCTAATTCTAAATGCCCCGGATGAAGAAAAATCAGATTTTTATTTCTTAAAAGGAAATGTGTTAAAGGACCTGGCTCTCAAAAACATTGATGCTGCCAATAATTTTTCTGCTGCATCACAATCTTATCAGGATGTAATTTTATATGAAAATGAAGCTGGTAAATACAAACTTTCCGTAAAAGCAAATCTGGCTTTAAAAGATATGAAGTCAAAACTTGTTAATGGTGCAATCAGTGATTTTAAGGCAGGTAATTTTAAAGAGAGTGCTGAAAAGAGCTATAAAGTATATTTATTCGATAAAAAGGATACAATGAATTTGTACAATGCTGCTGCCGCTTATTTAAATGCAAAGGAATATGTTTTAGCAATCCAATATTATGAGCAGTTAAAAAAAATCAACTTTTCAGGAAATGGAATTCTTTATTACGCAACCAATAAGAAAACAAAAGAAGAAGAAGCTTTTATCTCTCCAAAAGCAAGAGAATCCTATATTCAGGAAGGACTTTATGAAAAACCAAGAAATGAAGCTATTCCTTCCAGAAAGTTCGAGGTAAATAGAAACTTAGGATATGCTTATTTGGAGAGAAAGGAGTTAGTAAAAGCAGAGGCGACCTACAATTATCTTTTAGAATTAGATCCTAATTATATTGATGCGTACATCAATCTGGCTTATTTAAAACTAGAATCAAAAAAAGAAATAGTAGACAAGATAGATGCTTTGGGAAATTCTAAAAAAGAAATGCTGGAGTATGATAAATTGTCAGCAAAAAAAGATGATATAATAAAAAGTGCCATTCCTTATCTTACAAAAGCACTTACTATTGAGCCAAAAAATCCAGAAGTTACAAAGATGCTTTTAGGAATTTACAGATCTTTAGATATGACAAAAGAGTATAATTCTCTAAAGACAATTAGTAATTAATAATAATAAATTTTATTAGCTATTAATTGTTCAAAAGAGAATTAGGAGTTTAAATTTTAAACTTAAAAGCTTTAGTTTTATCGAGATTTTTTATTTCGAAATAAAAAACAAATCGGCATTTTGCATGAAAGCTCACTATTCGTATGAAAATACTGATAGTGAGTTTTTTTGTGCAATAATTTAATGATAAAATAGATAATCAATCTTAAATGTATGGATGACATAAATAAAAAGATTTACGGTTTAAATTTTTAATTAGTTAAAAGAATTGTACTTTAATTAGGATTTTTATTATTACCGTGTTAAAGTTTAGTGCTTTGTTATTTTGCCTGATTTTTATCTTTAGCTTATTAAAAAAAGCTTTTATTTTGTACAAATCAAATCTAGATTTGTCGCATTAGAAATGGGTCGGAAGAAAAGTAAATAATAATAAAATAAAAATTTAAAGCATCAATTTTAACATCTATGAAAAAAAACTACGATAATTTATTTTGTTTTGTTTGCACCTTTTAAATATATACTACATTCAATTAATCAATTATTTAATAATCAAACTAAACAAAAAATGAAAAATAATATTAAAATACTATCCTTTCTGTTATTGGTCAATGTTGGGGTATTTGCCCAAAAAGATCAAATAAAAGAAGCTCAGTCTTTTTATGATAAAGGAAAAATCGAAGAGTCATTAACAATTTTAAAAAAATTGAATATCTTATCGTCAATGCTCCTGACGTAACCAAATCTGATTTTTTTTACTTAAAAGGAAATAGTTATAAAGATTTAGCAAATAAGAACATAGATCCTAAAAATAATTTCACATTGGCTTCTGGGGCATATCAGGACGTACTTTTGTATGAAAATGATTCACGCCATTACAAATATGCTTTTAAGGCAGATTTAGCTTTAAAAGATATTAAGTCAAAACTCGTTAAAGGGGCAATTAGTGATTTCAAAGAAGGGAAATACAAAGAAAGTGCTGATAAGAGTTATGAAGTTTATTTATTTGATAAAAAAGATACCTTAAACTTATACAATGCAGCAGCAGCTTCCCTAACAGGTAAAGATTATGTATCATCTATCAAATATTACGAGGAACTAAAAAAAGGAACTATACAGGAACAGGAACTATTTTTTATGCAACTCATAAAAAGACAAAATTAGAAGATGCTTTCGTTTCTTTAGGTGCGCGTGATTTGGCCGTTAGTGAAGGTGTATACGAGAAACCCAGAAATTTTTCTCCTCCTTCAAAAAGAGAAGAAGTTTTAACTAATCTGGCTTTTTCATATTTAGAGAGAAATGATTTTGCTAATGCAGAAAAAAATTATCAGGATGCTTTACACATAAATCCTAATTGTATTAATTGTTGCATTAATCTCGTTTTTGTCAAAATGGAATTAAAAAAGGCATTGTTAGATCAGATGAATGCACTGGGAAATACTCCAAAAGAAGTAAAACAATACGATGAATTAAATGCTAAAAAAGATGAGATTGTAAAAAGTGCAATACCGATTCTTAAAAAGGCTTTAATTATCGAACCAGGCAATGAAGAAGCAAAAAAATCACTTTTAGGTATATACAGAGCTCTGGAAATGACTAATGAATATAATGCTTTGAAAAACAGTAAATAATTTATAAGGAAGCTGCTAAACTTTCTTTTTGGCAGCTTCTTCTATTATTGATTTTTTTCCAATAGTTCTTGTAATAATATCTTTTTCCAGACTCCAGCCCCTTGCAGGAGAATATTCACGTCCGTACCAGATAATCTGCAAGTGTAAATCATTCCATAAATCTCTTGGAAATAACCTTTTAGCATCTTTTTCTGTCTGGACTACATTTTTTCCGTTCGAAAGATTCCATCGGTACATCAATCTGTGTATATGCGTATCAACCGGAAATGCCGGAACCCCAAATGCCTGGGACATCACGACACTAGCTGTTTTATGGCCAACAGCCGGCAAAGCTTCAAGAGCCTCAAAACTTTGAGGAACTTCTCCGTTATGTTTTTCAATTAAAATCTCAGATAACCCGTGAATCCCTTTCGATTTCATTGGTGACAACCCGCAAGGACGAATAATTTCCTTAATTTCTTCTACAGACAGTTTTACCATATCATATGGATTATCAGCCTTAGCAAATAATAAAGGCGTAATCTGATTCACACGCACATCTGTACATTGTGCCGAAAGCAATACAGCAATCAATAAGGTATAAGGATCTTTGTGGTCAAGCGGGACAGGTATAGTAGGATAGAGTTCTTTTAACGTATTTATAACAAATTGTACTCGGGCTTCTTTATTCATTTCCGTATTTTTATTACCGTAAAAATAGCATAATTTTGATGATGTGCCTAATCCGGCTTTTCGTTTCAACTCCTCATTGTCAAAGTAACATTTTTAAGCATTAACAAGAGCTTCCGCTGGTCGCTTTCTTAATGCAAAAAATGTAAACTTTTACAATTCCGGGGTTTTCACTATAATCCGGGGCAGAAAAAACAAGTAACAATTCATAATTCATAATTATAAAACATGACGACATTACAAAAAGGGGATAAAGCACCCAATTTTTCAGGAACAGATCAGGACGGAAAAACACATACACTGGCAGATTATAAAGGAAAAAAGCTCGTAGTTTTCTTTTATCCCAAAGCAAGTACACCGGGCTGTACCGCAGAAGCCTGTGATTTAAGGGATAATTTTGAGCGATTTAAAGCTAATAATTATGAACTTTTGGGTGTAAGCGCTGATAGTCAGAAGGCGCAATTGAAATTCAAAGACAAATACGAATTCCCTTTTCCGCTTTTGGCAGATGAAGACAAATCAGTAATCAATGCTTTTGGAGTGTGGGGACCAAAGAAATTCATGGGAAAAGAATATGACGGAATCCACAGAACCACTTTTGTAATTGACGAAAACGGAATAATCGATGAGGTTATTTCACAGGTGAAAACAAAAGAACACGCAGCTCAAATTTTGAAATAACTAATGAGTAAAGTACAATAATACAAAATGCCCTTTTTTTCGAAAAGGGCATTTTTTTCTATTTCTATTTTCAAATTATTCTAAAACCAGACCAATCTGACCGTCGTCATCTAATTCAGTTTCTACAGGATCGTCTTCTGAAATTTCAGGTCTTTCCGGAACTTCTTCAACAGGTTCTTCGTAAGGAAGCGGTTCTAATAAATTGACTTGTCTTAACTTTTCTGTTGTTAATTGATTTCCTAAAGCTTTAAAACCTTTTACGGCTATAAAGTCTGCTACATCTATATGAAGATCTTCTTTCTGAACACCTTTTACTTTTGCAAAAACCAATTGTGCCACCGGACGATAATCTGTTGATACAATTTCCAACTGAGAGTTCGGATGATCGGTAATAAAGATTTCTTCTTTGCCTTCATTTTCCACAAGGAAACGCTTTAAGAAATAGCGCTCTTTTTCACCATCGTAATAAATTGCAGAAATTGGTTTCTTAGGTTTCCATTTTTCCAAAACAATCATATCTTCTTCAAAGTGAGTTGATAACTCCGGAATAATTACTTTTAGTTTACCGGATTGACTGATGACCAAAATTTTATCCGTTGGTTTGAATTCGCCTAGTAATTCTCCTCTTCCGTCAACATTTAAACGTTTTACAGTGTCATCAAACCAGACTTTTCTTGGAAGTAAGGTCGAAATTCCTTTTTCTTTTAATTCTATTTTCTTAATTGGGTATTTGGTTACCAGGTTTCCTTTAGAACTACGTCCTTTGATTGCTAGTTTGGCAAAATCAATATCGAATTTCAGTTTTTTAATTGTTCCAATTTGTCTTAATAAGATGGTAACCACCTCAGCTTCACCGTTTGGATTATGTGAGAAATAAACAACCTGAGAGCCTTTGGTGCCATTCGTCAAATCATAAGCTTTGTCTCTGGTAACTCCGGTAACATTGAAACGTTTTATGTAAGATGGCCCAGATTTTCCATCACGATAAATCATATTGTAAATCGTACGTTTATCGTTCTTATCAAATACAGCCACATGAATAATATCTTTACCTACAAAAGTTTTGGCATCTACTTTTGTAATCATCATTGTACCATCTCGTAGAAATACAATTACATCATCAATATCAGAACAATCTCCCACATATTCGTCTTTCTTTAAACTCGTTCCTACAAAACCTTCTTCGCGGTTCACGTATAATTTTGTGTTACGCAAAACAACTTTTGTAGCTTCAACGTTATCAAAAACACGAAGTTCAGTCTGGCGCTGGCGTCCTTTTCCGTATTTCTCTTTTAATTTCGTGAAATAGGCAATCGCAAAATCGGTTAGATGTTCCAAATTGTATTCTACCTCTTTCATTTCTTCTTCCAGCCTCGAAATCAATTCATCAGCTTTATCAGAATCAAAACGAGTGATACGAATCATCGGGATTTGAGTTAATCTTTGCAAATCTTCATCTGTAATTTCTCTTACGAATGATTTTTTGAAAGGCTCAAAACGATCATACAAATACTTGTAAAGTGATTCTCTGTCTCCGTATAATTTGAAATCGATATACATTTCTTCACGAATGAAGATTTTTTCTAAAGTAGAAAAATGCCATTTATTCTTTAATTCTTCTAACTGAATTTCTAATTCCTGACGC
Source organism: Flavobacterium gyeonganense (assembly GCF_029625295.1). Taxonomy (NCBI): domain Bacteria; kingdom Pseudomonadati; phylum Bacteroidota; class Flavobacteriia; order Flavobacteriales; family Flavobacteriaceae; genus Flavobacterium; species Flavobacterium gyeonganense. Next base: position 3,772,713 of record NZ_CP121112.1, read on the forward strand.
AGTAAATCAACCGTTCTGTGTGTGGAGATTTTCAACATTTCAGAAACTCCGATAAACAAAGGTTTGTTATCTTCAATAACACAACCTAAAGGAGCTACAGACGTTTCACAAGCTGTAAATGCAAATAAAGCATCAATTGTTTTATCAGGAGAAACACCCGGGAAAAGGTGAATTAAAATCTCTACATCAGCTGCAGTATTGTCTTCAATTTTCTTGATTTTGATTTTACCTTTTTCATTGGCTTTCAAAATACTATCAATCAAAGTCGAAGTATTAGTAGAAAACGGAATCTGCGTAATCACCAATGTATTTTTATCCAACTGTGAAATCTTAGCACGCACACGTACACGTCCGCCGCGCATTCCGTCATTATAATTCGAAACATCGGCGATACCAGCAGTCATAAAATCTGGATAAAGCGTAAACGGTTTTCCTTTTAATATTTTAATAGAAGCATCAATTAATTCATTGAAGTTATGAGGCAGGACTTTCGTCGAAAGACCAACTGCAATACCTTCCGCTCCCTGAGCTAAAAGCAATGGGAATTTTACCGGAAGATTATTTGGTTCTGCACGACGACCATCATACGAAACACCCCAATCTGTAATTTTTGGAGAATATAAAACCTCCAAAGCAAACTTAGATAAACGTGCCTCGATATAACGTGAAGCTGCAGCGCCATCCCCTGTTAGAATATTTCCCCAGTTTCCTTGACAGTCTATCAATAAATCTTTTTGACCGATTTGTACCATTGCATCACCAATACTCGCATCTCCGTGTGGGTGATACTGCATGGTGTGACCTACAACATTGGCAACTTTATTATAACGACCATCATCCAGCTCTTTTAAAGAGTGCATAATACGACGCTGAACAGGCTTGAATCCGTCTTCGATAGCAGGAACTGCACGTTCCAGAATTACGTACGAAGCGTAATCCAGGAACCAGTCTTTGTACATTCCGGTTACTTTCGTTATAACGTCTTCTCCCTCTTCTTCCTCATTTTCGTAAAAATGCTGCCCTTCAAAGTTTTTAGCATCTACGTCGATAATCTCATCGTCATCTCCATTTGGATTGTCATCAATCTGATTTTCATCCTGATTATTTTCGTCGTCGTTTGGAATAATGTTATCGTCTTCTTCGTCTTTCATTTTTTATGCTGAATTATTTCAGTATTTTTTCTATTTAAATTTAACAGAAGTATTTTCAATTCCCCAGTTACTGACTGAGGTTTTACATTTCAAAAACGCAGTCAGTGTCTGCGTTTTTCAATTTCTAAAAATATTAAACCTCCTCAAGCTCATCAATTTCCACCTTCAGATTCTTGATAATAAACTCTTGTCTGTCCGGTGTATTTTTACCCATGTAGAAAGACAATAATTGCTCAATCGAAGTGTGTTTATCCATCATAACAGGATCAAGGCGAATTGTGTCTCCAATAAAGTTTTTGAACTCGTCTGGCGAAATCTCTCCTAAACCTTTAAATCGAGTAATTTCTGGTTTTGGTTTCAGCTTTTCAATCGCATCTTTTCTTTCTTCTTCAGAATAACAATAAATTGTCTCTTTTTTATTTCTAACCCTGAAAAGCGGTGTTTGCAAAATATACAAATGTCCTTCTTTGATTAATTCCGGGAAAAACTGTAAAAAGAACGTAATCAAAAGCAAACGAATGTGCATACCATCGACATCGGCATCGGTTGCGATTACAATGTTGTTGTAACGTAATTTTTCTAATCCGTCTTCGATATCCAGTGCTGCTTGTAACAAGTTGAATTCTTCGTTTTCATACACGATTTTCTTCGTCATTCCGTATGAATTCAAAGGCTTACCACGTAAACTGAAAACCGCTTGTGTATTAACGTCACGTGACTTAGTAATCGATCCAGAAGCCGAATCTCCCTCGGTAATAAAAAGCGTACTTTCTAAGTTTCTTGGGTTTTTAGTGTCTGGAAGATGTGCACGACAATCTCTTAATTTTTTATTATGCAGATTGGCTTTTTTTGCACGATCTGTCGCCAGTTTTCTAATTCCTGACAATTCTTTTCTTTCGCGTTCAGCCTGAAGAATTTTACGCAGTAAAGCCTCAGCTGTCGGCGGATTTTTATGTAAATAATTATCTAATTTGGTTTTGATAAAATCGTTTACAAAAGTACGTACAGAAACTGGAGGTGTTCCATCATCTGAACCCATATCGGTAGAACCTAATTTGGTTTTAGTCTGAGACTCAAAAACCGGCTCCATTACTTTAATACTAATCGCACTTACGATTGATTTACGAACGTCTGATGCTTCAAAGTTTTTATTGTAAAACTCACGAATTGTTTTTACAACCGCTTCACGATACGCAGCTAAGTGCGTTCCTCCCTGCGTTGTATTCTGACCGTTTACGAATGAGTGATATTCTTCGCTATACTGCGTTTTACTGTGTGTTAAAGCGACTTCGATATCATGATCTTTCAAGTGAATAATCGGATATTCTAAATCATCTTCATTAATTGTTTCTTCTAATAAATCGCGAAGACCGTTTTCTGAATAGTATTTTTCACCGTTAAAAATAATCGTCAAACCATTGTTCAGATAACAATAGTTTTTGACCATCTTAATCACATATTCTAAACGGAATTTATAGTTTTTAAAAATCGTTTCGTCTGGTGTAAAAGTTACTTTTGTTCCTTTACGTTTTGTAGTGTCAATAACGTCTTCTTCATGAACAAGATTTCCAGCAGAGAATTCAGCTGCTTTTTGTTTGTCGTCACGAACTGATTCTACCCGGAAATAATTAGACAAAGCATTTACTGCTTTTGTTCCGACACCATTCAGACCAACTGACTTTTGGAAAGCTTTCGAATCGTACTTTCCTCCTGTATTCATTTTCGAAACTACATCGACCACTTTACCCAATGGAATTCCACGTCCGTAATCACGAACAGAAACTGTTTTGTCTTTAATGGTTATTTCAATAGTCTTTCCGGCACCCATAACGAATTCATCGATACAGTTGTCCATAACTTCTTTTAAAAGAATGTAAATACCATCATCCGGTGATGATCCGTCCCCTAATTTCCCGATGTACATACCCGGACGCATACGAATATGTTCCTTCCAATCGAGTGAACGAATATTATCTTCGTTGTATTGATTTTGCTCTAGCATAAATGAATTTAGGATTTTTGGCTAATGTACCATTTATCGGTAAAAAATAAAAGCGTATTCTTTATTTGTTATGAATAATAACAGTTTAAAACCTATTTAAATTGACTTGTAAATAATAACTCCAATAAAATTATGAAAAAACTGATTTTTTAGCAAAAAATACTATTTGATTCCGAGTACTTGTTTGGCTAAATCAATCATTTCGGATGTTCCCGTATTTTTGTTTTTTTCATCAGAAAGTTTTACAACGCCTTGCCAGTGTGTGTGGTCGGTTTTTGTTTCCGTTAATTTAATGACCATATTCATCGATGGCAGGCCGACATCATTGGTAAAATTAGTCCCAATTCCAAAAGACATTTTAATTTTATCCCTGCAGAAACCGGTTATGATTTCTACTTTATCAAAATTAAGGGAATCGGAGAAAACAATCGCTTTAGATTTTGGGTCAATTCCATTTTTGGTATAATGCGAAATTACCTTTTGAGCAAATTCTATCGGATCACCGCTATCATGGCGTACGCCATCAAAAAGTTTGGAATATTTTTTATCGAATTGACTAAAAAATATATTTGTTGTATAAGTGTCTGTCAAAGCGATTCCGAGGTCGCCCCCGTAAACTTGGGTCCAGTGTTCCAGGCTGATTGAATTAGCCATTTTAAAGCCATATTGCGCCGCATGAAACATAAACCATTCGTGTGCGTGAGTTCCTAAAGGTCTTCTGTTGTTGAGCATTGCAAAGTGCACGTTGCTGGTTCCCATGAAGCTTTCTGAACCATAAGTTCTCAATGTTTCATTTACTAAATAATGTACATCGTAAGAATGACGACGTCTGGTCCCAAATTCTAAAACAGAAACTCCAAGTTTGTTGTAATTTTCAATTTTGTTTTTGGTCAGTTCTTTTATGGCGTCATCATTTAACCTGATTAAAAGATTCGATTTATAAAAGAGTTCAGAAATTAAAGCCATCAAGGGGACTTCCCATAAAATAGTACGGTACCAATAACCTTCAATTGTAACTTTGATTTCTGAGCCTTTCTGAGTAATGTAGACTTCTGAGGGATCGTAACTATATCCCTGGAGAAAGTCTAAATAAGTAGGATCGAGGTACGGGCAATAGTGCGATAAATAATTCTTTTCGTCTTTGGTTAATCTCAGATCCGCCATTGCATCTACTGATTTTCGAAGTAAATCGGAAAAACCTGGAGGGAAAACATGTTTGCCGCGATTGATAAATCCATAACGAACTTTTGCTTTTGGAAAAAGCCTGATTACAGCATGCTGCATCGTAAATTTATAGAAATCATTATCTAAGATCGATTTCAAAAAAGTTGTTTCCATAATTCAGGTCGTTACTATTTTATCACTAACTACTAAGTTACGTCAATTCAGTAAAATAAGAAAGAAATCTGGTTAGCGATAATTATTTTTGAATTACTTTAAAAGAAGCAATACTGTTTGTATCCAGATAAAATGTAATATAATTTCCGATAGTATTATCAAAAGTAACCTGAAATTCTAAACCACCTCTTTTTTCTTTTGAGTTTGTTATTCTGACAGGCTGGTTCTTTTTATTTAAGTAATAAAACTGATCTGATTTTGAAATGTTTTTAATCAAAAAAGTTATTTTATCACCATTATTGACTTCAATTATTCCGGATTCAGGTGTTATAATTTTATTATCTCCTGTAATGGTTTTGTTGTAAATTAAAGGGTCATTCAAAAACTCATCTTTATTTAATTTTCTATTAAGAAAGGAACCTGAGTCAGGAAAATGTTTTGCAAAAAAATAATCAGGCTCAGTGTCAAAATAAGCAGGATCAAAATCTTTTACCATTCTGCCCTTACTGCTGTCATAATAACCTTGTCCCCAGGTAACGTCAACTAATCGCCATTTTCCATCAATTAAAACGATGTTCCATGCATGATTTGAAGAAGTGCTTTTTCGGCCGATGTCAGCCAGCCTTGTTTTGGAGTCGCCTCGGATAATCTCTGATTTAATTCCCACCAATGCATTCAAATGCTGAAATAAAAGGGTAAAACCTTCGCAGACTGCTTTTTTCGATTTGAAAGCCTTTTGAAGTATTTGGTTATTAAACTCTTGTATTTTTTTTTGCTTTTCTGCTTCATTTCGATAAGAAAAACGCATTGATCCAGGAGAATTTAAAAAAGCATCATAATCATATTTTATGTTAAACGCGATCCAGCTGTAAATTGCCCTTGCTTTGTCATAATCTGAATTAAAATCTTTGTCGATTTTTTGAGCCAGTTCTTCAGTACTGTCAAAATTTTTAGGATATTTTAGTATAATACCGTCAATAGCATTCAGTTTTTGAGAGTAGGAGAGATGAAATGTAATGACATTTAAAAAAATAAATGCAAAAAAGAATGGTTTAAATTTCATTAATTAAAACTGTTTTTTACAATAGTTTTTAGTTCATTATCAAATTCGGGATTTGAAATTTTATCTTTTTCCAAATCAAAATTAGCATTGAAGGAAGGTAATGAAAAGAGGGCTTTTATCTGAGCGCCATATCTTGGAAATGCAGTTTTTGCAATTTCTAAAACAGAAGCACCGCCTCTCGCCCCAGGTGAAGTTGCCATTAATAGCATTGGTTTTTGCTGGAACACATCTTTTATAATCCTGGAACTCCAGTCAAATACATTTTTAAAAGCAGTTGAATAATTTCCATTATTTTCAGCCAAAGAAACCACAAGGATATCAGCACTTTCTATTTTTTTTAGAAATAATTTTGCGATTTCATGCTGTCCTATTTCTTTTTCTAAGTCAACGCTGAATAAAGGCATTGCAAAATCATTCAGATCTAAAACTTCAATTTCTGCATTTTCAAATTGATTTGCGGCATAAGCTGCTAAATGTCTATTGATAGATTGTTGGCTGTTACTTCCTGCAAAGGCTATAATTTTCATGGTTTATTTTTTAATTAAAAATACTAAAATTAAATTACAATTAAAACGCTGTAAATTGAAATAAATTTTACTAAAAAAAGTCCAAAAAAGAATCATTTCTTTTTTGGACTTTTATGATTTTGAATAAAGTAAATTTAATTCTGTTCTAATTGTTTTTCCGGATGATAACCAAAAAGATGATGTTCTTTTATAATTTCGGCAACTCCGGATGGAAGCATTGGTTCCCAGCCAGGTTTTCCCTGACCAATCATTTTTAATACTTCACGGGAGAATACATTTAGAATATCAGGATTGTAGTCAACAATATCAACTACTTTTCCGTTGAATTTAAAGAATTTGTACAATTCTTTCATTCTTGGATGTACTTTCAGGTTTTCAGAAGTAATAATTTCGCCATTTTCGCCCAGCATCGGATATAAAAATACTTTCATATCGCGATAGAATAATTTTCCAAAGGCTTCAAGAATTCCTCCACTTAAATGGCGGTAATATTTCTCGTCAAAAATGTCAACCAGATTATTTACACCCATTGCAAGTCCCATACGGGCTTTGGTGTAGTTAGAGAAGTATTCAACCACTTTATAATATTCCTGGAAGTTAGAAATCATAACGGTTTGTCCTAATGAGCAAAGCAATTCAGCCCTGTCCATAAAATCACGTTCATCGATTTCTCCGTCTGAACGTAAATTTGAAAGCGTAATTTCAAAAACTACTAAAGTATTTTCTTTTTCAACCTTATTTTCTTCCAGAAACATTTTTAAAGATTTCCTGTACATGTCCACATTTACATTGGTAACAGGGCGGAAACTTCCTCTGAAGGCAAGAAGGTTTTTTTGTATAAAATAGCTGCAGGTAAAATATTTTTTCCTTCCGGATTGAACATTACAGCATCAGTCATGCCGTTTTTAACCAGCTGCAAGCTCATCAGACGATTGTCAACATCGGCAAAACGAGGTCCTGAGAAATTAATCGTATCGATCTCTAACTGATCTTTATCTAAATGATCGTATAAATGCCTAAGTAATTTTTTAGGATCATTATAGGTGTAAAAAGCACCATAAATCAGGTTAACGCCTAAAATTCCTAATGTTTCCTGTTGTAATCGGGCATCGGTTTCTTTAAAACGGATGTGCAGAATAATTTCGTTATAAGCTTCATCAGGTTCTATCTGGTATCGGATTCCGACCCATCCGTGGCCTTTAAACTGTTTGGCAAAATCTATCGTGGCAACAGTATTCGCGTAGCTAAAAAAAGTTTATTTGGATGCTTTTCACGGCTTAAACGCTCTTCAATTAGTTCCCCTTCAAAGGTTAACATTTTTTTTAGTCGGTTTTCGGTAACATATCGTCCATCGCTTTCTGTACCATAAACTGCGTCACTAAAATCTTTATCATAGGCAGACATTGCTTTTGCAATTGTTCCTGATGAACCTCCGGATCTGAAAAAATGTCTTACAGTTTCCTGTCCGGCACCAATTTCTGCAAAAGTTCCGTAAATATTTTCATTTAAATTAATGCGTAATGCTTTGTCTTTTATAGAAGGAATCTGAGCGATGACCTTGTCACCTTTGAGTTTTATTTCTGTGCCCATTTTATTTTGAATAGATTTGTTACAAAGTTAGTAAATTAGCGTTCTAATGAAAGAGAAATAATCCCTATTTTTGTAAAAAAAAGTTCAATTGAAGATTTATTTTTTAGGTACCGGTACTTCTCAAGGTATTCCCATCATTGGGATTGATCACCCTGTTTGCAAGAGTTTAGACGCTAAGGATAAAAGACTTCGTGTGTCGATTTGGATCACATGGGGCGAGCATTCTTATGTTGTAGATTGTGGACCTGATTTCAGGCAGCAAATGCTTTCCTGCGGCTGTCGAAAACTTGATGCCATTTTATTCACACATGAGCATGCTGATCATACGGCCGGTTTAGATGATATTCGTCCTTATAATTTCAGGCAGGGAGAAATTCCCGTTTATGCCCACAAGCGAGTGATTGATAATTTAAAAAAGCGTTTTGATTATGTTTTTGAAACAGTCAATAAATATCCCGGCGCACCAAGTGTAAAAACTATTGAAGTAATCAATAACAGGCCTTTTGCTATTGGAGATAAGATGGCTGTCCCGATAAATGTTATGCATGGTGACTTGCAGGTTTTTGGGTACAGAATCGATGATTTTGCTTATTTAACAGATGTAAAAACCATTGACAAAACAGAAACTGAAAAATTAAAAAACCTGAAAGTCCTGGTTGTGAATGCACTTCGCGTAGAACCTCATGACACGCATTTTAATTTACAGGAAGCACTTGATTTTATCAACTTAGTAAAACCTGAAAAGGCTTATTTAACACACATTAGCCATGTTTTAGGATTTCATGAAGAAGTTCAGAAACAGCTTCCTGAAAATGTTTTCCTCGCTTATGATAACTTAGAAATTACAATTTAATTATACCTACAAAATGAAGAAATCCTTAATGCTTTATCTTTTTTTATTAGCAATTCTAATGAATATTTTTACTTATATGTTTTACAGCAGAGAAGTAAAGTTTGAAAAGGAGAGATATGATAAAACGACTAAAAAGCTTAGAGACAGCATCAATCTGGTTTCTACAAAACTGGCTGAATCCAACTATTTTTCGTTGGAAAACAATGAAAATGCTCAAAATTATTTTGATAACAGCGCTTCTGGCGGAAAGGTAATTTTATATGAAAAGCTGATTCCGGCAGTGACTGAAAAATTATTGGATTTAAATGCTAATCCAAACGGAAATCCTTACACAGGACAAGATAAAATTGGGCCTAATAAATTTATTATCAACAAAGTAAAAATATTAAATCACAGGTGGATTATTGCTGATTACAGTAATGGTGAATTATGGGGAGAGGTATTATTGAAATACTTTGTTGACGATAAGGAAAATATAAGTTTTGAAGTAAATCAAACCTGGTTATATCAAAAATAGGATTTTTAAATCCTATTTTATAATTAACAAAATCCGATACAAGTTGTTGTATCGGATTTTTTATGTAAGGTAATTTGAACTATCCGGCCAGCCAATTCTTAAAATCAAAGAAATTCTGAGGCGCAACACCATGACCAACCGGATATTCCTTATAAGTAACAGGAATATTTAATTTTTCTAAAACAGCAGGTGTTTTTCTCGCCCATTCAATTGGAATAACCTGATCTACAGTTCCGTGTGAGGCGAATATTTTGAGGTTTTTGAAATTATTATTTTCAAAACCTTCTTTTATGATTTCTTCATTAAAATAGCCGCTCATTGCCACAACCCGCTGAATTTTTTCAGGATAGGATAGTGCCGTAGCATAACTTAAAATAGAACCCTGGCTAAAGCCGATTAAAGTTACATTATTAGCATCAATTGGATAGTTTTCGATCAATTCATCAATAAAACCAGCGATTATATCACGTGAAGTTTTAGCCTGCTCGTTGTCTGAAAATTTATTTTGGTCTGCGTCAAAATTAATGGCGTACCAAGCATAAGCTCCATATTGTAAATCGAAAGGTGCTCTTGCAGAAATTACATAATAATTATCCGGAAGTTCTGTAGCAAACGAAAACAAATCGGCTTCGTTGCTGCCGTATCCGTGTAATAAAAGCAACAACGGATTTTTATCTAAAATTACTTTTGGCTCTTGTATTTTATATTCTAAAGATAAATTCATTTCTAATTGTGAATTGTAAAATTTATGCTGTTTTATAAAAATTAAACTTTTACAAAGTTATTGGAATTTCTTTTAGCCTATTGATTTAAACCATTTCTGATATAAACCGCCAACTAAAGGCACGGGTCTTGTCTGTCCTTGTATGGCACTAAAAATTCCATAAGTCCACAAAACAGACATGCAGATCCACATTGGAAACGTAATCAGAAAACTGTCAAAAGGGCTAATAATTAAGGCCAGGGAAATGAAAGTAATCGATAGCCCTAAAGCCTGACGGATATGAAAAGAAGCAAAACTGTTTTTGTTTTCCGAATTCATGCTCATGGCAATCAGGACACCAATAATCAGAATATAGCTGGTAATGGCAATTGATTTTCCTTCTTCTACTGAGTTATTCATTTTATTATTTTGTAATGACAAGTTGATTTTGATTTAAAATTCCGTATACAGAACCATTGATTTCAGTTCCTAAAAAAGCAGAATTTTTAGATTTTGAAAGAATATTTTCTTTTGTAAAAGTTGACCTTCCTTCCGGAGTAAAGAATGTGAAATTAGCTTTTGCTCCTTCTTTTATGATGTTGTTTTCTAAACCGAAAACGTCTCTTCCTGAAGTTAATTTTGCTACCACGGTTTCAATTGGCAAAACCGTTAATAATGCTCCAAAAGTGCTTTCCAGACCTATCGTTCCGTTTTTTGCCGTATCAAATTCCATTTTTTTGAATTCAATATCAATTGGGTTATGATCTGAAGTAATCATGTCGATTGTTCCGTCTAATACTGCATTTAAAAGAGCTGTTCTGTCAGCTTCGTTTCGTAGTGGAGGTGTAACTTTAAAGCGGGTATCAAAACCTTCCAGTTTTTCATCTGTCAATACTAAATGATGTACAGAAACACTGCACGTTACCTGTAAGCCTTTTGCTTTAGCTTCTTTAATTAATTCGACTGATTTCCCTGTGGAAATAGTTGGAATGTGAAGTTTTCCTCCAGTATATTCCAATAAAAATAAGTTTCGGGCAATTTGTAATTCTTCGGCTAAATTCGGAATTCCTTTCAAACCTAATCTTGTTGAAACAATCCCTTCATTTGCCACTCCGTTTCCTTTGATGTTGGCATCCTGCGAATAGGCAATTACCAAACCATCAAAATCCTGCACATATTGTAGGGCGATTTTAAGCAGATTGGCGTTGTCCAGACTTTTATTGTAATCTCCAAAAGCGATGGCTCCGGATTTTTTCATGTCAAACAATTCTGCCATGTCTTTTCCTTCGCTGGCTTTGGTCAAGGCAGCAATAGGAAATAATTCTGTAGCAAAACCATTTGCTTTGTTTTTTACAAAATTTACCTGCGATTGATTATCAATTACAGGATAGGAGTTTGGTTGTAAAGCAATGGCTGTAAATCCGCTTTTTGCAGCTACATTCAGTCCGTTTGAAATCGTTTCCCTTTCTTCATAGCCTGGTTCTGCAAAAGAAACACTACTGTCAAACCAGCCTTGAGAAAGATGTAAATTTTCCAGCTTAACTTCGGTTGAGTCGTCAATGTCAAGAATGGAAGTTCCTATTTTTTCTATTAAACCATCTGCAATTAAAAGATCAACTGTCTGATTGTGAAACGGACTTTTTGGATCGATAATTTTGGCGCTTCTGATGATTATTTTCATATGTAGATTTTTTTTGTCGTAAAATGATTTTTTGTAAAAACAAGACGTTTTAGAAATCGTGCAATCTATTTTACAAATTTAATAATGGCCATTTCCAATGCTAAAAATAACAGTGCAAAGATAACAAACCATTTCCAAATTTGGCTGTCAGTTCTTTCTGTTTGTAGTGTATTAAAAATGGTTGAAATCGTATCGGCAGTTTTGAAATCTGAAACTACGTTTGTATTTACCTGATTCAAATCGCTTTCGCTTCGGTTGTAATTGAAACTCAGGTTTTCGACTGATTCTTTTTTATCGTAAATACTGTAATTTCCAGCTGTGTCCGGGAAATCATTGAAAGTTAATTTGACCTTATTGTTCAGGATCTGATGAATCGGAATAAATGAATCTTCCTTTCCTTTCACTTCTAAAATCGCATCTTTGCTCAATAAAACATCTACAAAATAAGGCTGATTATTGCCAATAGTCAAAGCATTTACGCCTGTTTTTTGATTGTTTTGCCCTATTTTATAAAATAAAGGCACAATTAGCGGAGATTGCTGGAAGTTAGAATTGGTGCTGTTTATTGGTGCTGAAAAAACCGTAATCCCTGCAACCGGATTTTGGATCATGGTCACAAAAGGACTTTGATCTTCATAAGATAAAACAGCCGGATATGGACTGGAAATATCAAAAGAAGAATTGGTTTTTGGATATTGGAAATTCGTGATTTTATTCTCAAAAACACCTGAAAACAACGGATGGTCAAAATTGATTTTTGTTATCAGTTTATTTTCTGTTTTTAGAGTGTTAAATTGAATTTTTCCAAAATTCCCTAAAAAAGTATTTAGATTTGAAACGGAACTTTTTTCAGACGGAATAATAACCAGATTACCGCCTTTTGAAACAAAAGCTTTTAAAGTCGTCTGTAAAGCCTGCGGAATTTCGGTTAATTCATTCAGGATTATAGTGTTTTGTTTTTCTAAGCTATTGTAATCTAAAGAGGTGGTTGGGTAATTGTTGTAATTGAATTCTGCAGGAGTGTAAATTCTGGATAAGAAATTGCTTTTTTCCGGTTCTCCAATACTAATCACATTTGTTTTTTTAGCTCTTGAAATGCTGAAAAAAAGTGTATTGTCATAAGAAAGACCGTTGTCTTCGATTGTCACATAACCATGAAAAGCTTCTTTTGGAATGGTGAAATTGACCTTCTTTTTCTTCGAATCAAAGTTAATAATTGTTTTGGCAATTAGCTTTTTCTGATTGTACAATGCTATCGAAACAGGTTTAAAATCCTCACCGTATGCCGATAAATTGATTCCTATTTCGTAGAAATTTTCTAAAGTCTGATTGATAAAAACGCTGTCAATAGAAATGTTGTTTTTTTGTTCTGCTTCCGGAATGATAAAATAAGGTTTTTCTTCGAAATCCATATTTTTTACCTCTTTTTCGGATAAACCAACAGCATCAGTGATAATAACAATATCCTTTTTATGGATGGATTTGTGTGCTTTTATTTTTGCAGTTATGGCTGAAAGTTCAAATGGAGTAGCACTGTATTTTAAATTCTGGAGCGCACTTTTAGCCGATTTAATATCTGTGTTCCATAAATTTTCAGTGTTGGTCAGTAATGAAAATTTAGTAGTTTCTGGTGTGTTTTCCAACAGTTCCTGAACAGCACGTTTTAATAATTCGCCTTTTTTTCCTTTAGCCTGCATACTGAATGAATTATCCAGGACAATGTACATTTCGTTTGAAGCATTTTTACGGTCTTTCGCTTCAAAAAAAGGCTGGGCAAAAGCGATAATAACACATGTAAGGAGTAATAAACGGGTGGCCAGCAATAAACGCTTTTTGATTTTCGAGCTTTTACGGGTTTGAACCGCAAGTTCTTTTAAAAAGCGGACGTTTGTGAAATATGAGGTTTTAAAACGTCGTAATTGAAATAAATGAACCAAAATTGGAACAATCAATAAGAACAGAAAGTATAGAATTTCGGGGTGTTTAAAATGCATTCAGGCTTTGATTTATTTCACTACATTATATTTTCGCGAATGTGCCTGCCAAAAATACAAATTTGTTGAGAGTTAAAAGCGGTCAAAGCAGGATTTTTATTTAAAAAGATATTTGAATAATATAACTTTTTAAAATTCATTTATAAGTGAAAAACCTGTGCTAAAAGATATTATTACTTATTTTAGCTAATTCAAAAAACCACTTTACAATATGAAAAAAATGTATTTAATACTATTTTCAGCTTTAGTAGTCACCACTTCAAAAGCTCAAAATAAGTTTAACTTGTTGGTAGGAACTTATACCAATACCTGCGAAAGCAAAGGAATTTATATTTATGAGTTTGATGCTAATTCAGGAGATTTTAAATTAAAAAAATCTTCGGAGGGTGTTGTAAGTCCGAGTTATTTATCGGTTTCGGCAGATAATAAGTTTGTTTATGCTGTAAATGAAAACGGAAAACAAAGTGCAGTAAGTGCTTTTAGTTATGATTCTAAATCCGGTACAATAAAATTAATAAATAAGAACGATGCTTTGGGTGCAGATCCCTGTCATTTGATTAATGACAGCAAAAATGTAATTACTGCTAATTATTCGGGTGGAAATATTGCCGTATTTAAGAAAAATGCTGACGGAAGTATTACAGAAGGGCAACAGCTCATTCAGCACGAGGGTAAAGGCCCGAATGAAGCACGTCAGGAAAAAGCGCATATGCATATGGTTGCTTTTTCTCCTGATAAAAAGTTTGTTTTAGCCAGTGATTTAGGTTTAGATAAAGTTTTTATCTATAAATATAATTCTGGTGCCGCACATGAAATTTTAAAATTAAAAGAAAGTGTAAATGTAAAAGCAGGAAGCGGACCAAGACATTTGACTTTTAGCAAAGATGGAAAGTTTGTGTATTTGCTGCAGGAATTGGACGGAACCCTGACTACGTTTTCTTATGACAAAAGCGGCAGTTTAAAACTTTTAAAATCAACCAATATTATTCCGAAAGATTTCAAAGGGGCAAACAGCTCTGCTGCCATCAAAATTTCACCTGATGGTAAATTTTTATACGTTTCAGATCGCGGTGATGTAAATATGATTACGGTTTATAACATTCTTAAAGACGGTAGTATCACTAAAGTAGAACAAGTAAGCACACAGGGAAAAGGCCCAAGGGATTTTGCGATTGATCCATCTGGAAATTTTCTTTTAGCAGGACATCAATACACCAATGATATTATTATTTTCAAAAGAGATAAAATTACCGGAAAGCTTACTGGTACAGGGAAGAAAATTGAGTTATGTTCACCTGTTGGACTGGTTTTTACTAAAATATAGTATATCAAATTCCAAAAAATAAAAAATCCAAATTCCAATTTTAAAAGTCAATTGGAATTTGGATTTTTTTTATTGGGATTTACTACCTGTTGCTATTTTTTCTTCTTCTTCTCATTTCTCGTCTTTAGCATATTTCTGTTAACAGAACCATGTGTTTTCTTTTTTGTTTTTGAAGGTCCGCCCAAATTGACTTTTTGATTCTTTTTAGATTTTTCGTGAAAAGCACCTTCTCCTTCCAGCTTTACTTTTTTCATCAAAAACTTAATCGGTTGTTTGTCTTTTTCAGGTTCGATTAGTTTGGCTGAAATTTCAACTTCTTCAGGCAAATCAGTGATTTCAAGTTCCTGATCCATCAAAAGTTCAGTTTCGATTTTAAATTCTTCTTCTCTTGGAGAAACAAAACTAATGGCTGTTCCCGTTGCATCTGCACGACCTGTACGGCCAATTCGGTGCATATACAGTTCAGGTTCTTCAGGCATTTCGAAATTAATTACGTGTGTGATGTTAGAAATGTCAAGACCCCTTGCCATAACGTCGGTTGTTATTAAACCACGAAGATTTCCCTCCTGAAATTCGGCCATCGTACTCAAACGGTAATTTTGGGATTTATTAGAATGAATTACACCAAATTTCCCTGCAAAAAGCTCATCAATTCGATTGAAAAGCATATCCGAAATTTTTTTGTTGTTTACGAAAACCAAAATACGGCTCATGCTTTCGTCAGTCTCCAATAAATGTTTTAACAAATTTACTTTTGTATTGAAATTCGGAACGTTATAGGTAATCTGGGTAATTTTTTCAAGCGGCGTTCCTGAAGCAGCAAGAGTAACTTCTTCCGGAAAATCAAAATAATCATTTAAAATATCGTCAACTTCATCTGTCATCGTTGCAGAGAACAAAATATTCTGACGTTTTGTTTTCATCATAGCTAAAAGCGAAGTAAGCTGTGGTCTGAAGCCTAAATTCAGCATTTCATCAAATTCATCGATAACCAGTTTTTGTGTTTCATCAAAACGAACAACAGCATCAAGCGCTAAATCCATGGTACGACCCGGAGTTCCCACTAAAATGTCAACACCTTCGTAAACTGCTTTTTTTGAGTGTTTATGTTTACGCCACCATAAATTCCCAGAGTTTTAACGGACATATAAGTGGTTAACTTTTCAACTTCTTCCACAACCTGTACTACTAATTCGCGGGTTGGTACCAGAATTACGATTTTTGGCGTATTGGTATTGGTGAATTTATATAATTTTAAAAGAGGCAGTAAATAAGCAAATGTTTTACCGGTTCCGGTTTGTGCAATTCCCATCATATCTCGGCCGGACATAATTACAGAAAAAGATTTTTCCTGAATAGGAGTAGGTGTAACAAATCCTAATTCGTCAACAGCTTTTTGTAATGATTTTGGAAGATTGAATTTTTCGAAAGTACTCATTTGCATTAATTTTTTGCAAAGATAGCATTAAATCCTCTTTGAAACAGAGAAATACGAAAAACATCTTGAGTTAGTGATGTCTTTTGTGGTAAAATGTTATTTTAAATATCTTTTTACCCGAAATAATAATTCGTTAGGACTAAAAGGTTTAGCGATAAAATCGTCAACGCCTAATTTAAAAACATCCAAAACTGTAGCTTACTCTTCACCCAGGGAAGACAAAGCAATGACAAGTGTTTTAGTGAAGTTGTCTTTGATGAATTTTATAACTTCAAGACCTGATTTCATAGGCATTAAAATATCTGTCATAACTAAATCAGGCTTTTCTTCCGGAATTCTTTCAATAGCATCTAATCTGTCTTTTGAAATTATAACTTCGTACCCTATTATAGAAAAGATATACTTTAATATTTGAATGGTCATGTTATCATCTTCAATAATAAATATCCTTTTTGGCATGGGGTGATCTTTAGGGCTATTATTTAAGTATTATTTCATCTATCATAAGCATGGGTTTTTTGTTTTTTCTTTCGCGCCATGCAGGTAATTTTTGTTCCGGGACTAAAATGACTTTGATTCTATCAAAATTACGGAAACTAATGTTGTTAAAACTGTATTTTTTTACAGTAAAATCATAATTTTCAGTTAAATATGATTCTTTTTTCTCCTTTAAAGTTTTCCATTTATGATTTTTGAATCCTTTTATGATAATTTTTGAGGGTGGAAAAATCCAGTGACGCTGATCTTCCAGACATTGAAATTCTAACGAGTTGAAATCTGTATTATTGCAATTAATAATTATTTCGGCATTTTGGCCATACCAGCCTGTCCAGTTCAGATTAAAATCTTTATAACCTTTTATCCCGTCTTGTATTCCGTTTTCTTTTTTTAGGTTGAATTCAGCTTCGGGTTTTGTCAGAAATTCATATTTCAGGTTTTCCCCTACATGATCGACAACATTGTTTTTAGCGATGTAGTTCCATTGATTACTATATTCTTCAGGACTTAAACCCTCTTCACTAAGTTCATAAATTCCGAAATCAGTACAATTTTGTACAAAATTCTGAACCCTCTTCTTCAGATGATCTTTAACAAAAAATGAATCGCCATTTTTTTGAAACATACCGTGGGGCTCTTTTCCGTAGAATTTTGCCTGTTCGAAATACACATATTCTAATGCCAGTCTCAGTTTTAAAACTCTCTTTGCAATTACAGGTTTGTTTTTTGAAACCATTTCTGCCTGGCTTATTAACTGATCGTACTGATCCATCGCTGCAGGGGAGAGGAATGTGTTCCGGCCTTCTATCGGGCTGGTATAAATATCAAGATAGCGGTTGCTTTTTTCCTGATTTTCAATAAGAAAATCAATGTATTTTTTAACAAATGGTGCCGCATCGTCATAAAATCCATTTATAAAATCATTCGTGACAGCTTCAGCATCAGTATCAGTATCCCAAATTATTTTTGCCAGAAGATATTGTCGTAATTCATATAAATCTCCGGCAATATCAGCATAGCCCTGTACAAACAGTCCTTTGACCTTGTTTTGTTTGTATAATTTATAGTTTTTGGAAAAAGTATGAAAGTTCGGAAACGGAGAAAGATAATTAGTAAACTCTACCGTGTAGTCCCATAAATACAAGTGGTCAGTTGTAGTATTCCATTTGTTGAGAATATTTACAAAACTGTTATTGTCTGCTGTTTCTTCGATAGGTTTGCCGCGATTCATTTCTATTGGACAAAAAATCGTATATATATTAGGCTCAATTTTTATGTTTTTTGGCGCCTGATAAGTGTGAAGATAAGCTAAAGTTGTAATGTTCGTTTTTGGGAATTGTGCTGCAATTTTGTTCAGGAAATGATATAATGATCCTTGCGGTCCCCCATGTTTTTCGTTTAAAGCTTTGCATTTATCACATTCACAATAAACCACATCATCGTTTTGGCTTATTGAAAAGAAGCGGGCATTAGGATTTTGACTTATAATGTCCGTCATTTTTTTTGAAACAATTTTTAGTACAGTATCATTGGTCATACATAATGATTCGGTATTTCTCCTGCCTTCGTATAGAGCAAAAAAGTCGGGATTTGTTTTAAAATATTCTTTGGCACTTATTAATTTATAAAAGGAGTGTCCCCAAATGCCAAAATCATCGATATGCCAATCCAGTTTGTGCCATTCCCTAAAATTTTCATCGTAGCAATCAGGATAAAATAAAGCACGGTATTCAAAAGAAGGTTTGTAAGTTTTGTTGAAATTTTTTGGAAAAGTTATTTCTGTGAGCTTCGGAATAAAGCTGTCTTTTGCAGTGTATTTTCTAAAACCCCACGTTTCCAGTAAGGTATAAATGGCGTATCGTAACGTTTTTTCACTGGAACCAATTAGATAAATGTTTTTTTCATCGCTTTTGATAATAAATGAATCGTTTTTACCAGAACTTCCTTGATTAACATCAAGAATTATTTTTGAACTCTCAGTATTTTCTGATTTAGCATTCTGAATTAAAAATGGATTATCAAAAGCCTGATCTAAATAGGTTTTTAAGAGTACGGCAGCTTTTTGAGTGTTTTCATCAGAAGAAACAATAATCACTTCCTGTCCTTTCGTATTTGCTAAATGTAAGGAGTCTTGAGCCATAATTTTGCAGTTTAGAAAAGATAAGAAAACAACAATGTAAAAAATAATGTGTTGTTTGATTTGCATTTTTTAGAATTGATATTGAAGCTCCAGATGAGCCTTGATTTCTCTTTCTTATTACAAAATTGACTTCAAACGATTTAAGTATAAATGATTCACTTTTAATTTTCAAAAGCAATTACCTGAAGCGGATTTCCCAGGACAATGCAAGGGTAGAAATCCAGAAATAATTTCCCTGATCAAAAGGAATTTCCTGATGAATGATTCCAAGTTGTGCGCCCCAGGCATTTTGTTTGTTATGGGTCGAGAAATAATAAGAGACATTCAGTTTTTGCGATTGAAGGTTTACGATTCGGTTATCATTTTCAAAAAAGTAATTCTGATTGAGTTCCGGTGAAATTCCGGCGCCAATATTGATGCCGAAATAATTATCAGCATCACTTCTATATTTTCGGTATGTTAAGGTGCCTGAAGAGCTTAAACCATTATCTCCCGGAGTAAAATATGGACGGAAAGACCAATAATTATTTCCATTGTACCAGGTTACAGAACCTGTATAAATCATGGTTGTAGTATCGTATTGTAAACCTCTGAGCCCTGCCGAAATTTCAAAACTTCTTGGCAGCGATTTATAAATTTCTGCACCGTATCTGTAATCAGGGAATAATGAAGAGTCTGATACACCAAAGTTCAGATATGCATACGTTCCTTTGGCAATTTTAGGGTATAAATCTAACTCGTATTGAGTTCCGTACTCACCAAGTCTCCTGTCGATGTTTACTCTCCCAATAATACTTCCATATTTGGTTTGGCGTGCATATTTTACAGCATTGTAAAACATAGGATCAAATACATCAGAGTAAATATTCACTTCTGAAGTGACGCCAATCGTATTGTTTCGTACTTTTTTCTCAATTCCGATTCCGATTCTTTGGATATAGAATCCTTCGGGATATCGCTCGATAATGTTTGTACCCCTCCGGCAGTAGCGGTTGGAATCATCGTACTTTCCTGTGCACTTTTCTGCAACTCTAATATTTCAGTGTCATTTGGAAATTTTTTCAAAGCTTTTTTAGATAATTTTAGAGCAAGAAAAGGAAACTGACCCCAGATTTCATTTTTAATCGCAGCAACCCAAGTGGTTTTTCTGTGTTGGTCTTTTCCTAAAATTTTTTGAAATTCGGTTCTTGCTTTTTTATAATCCCCATCCCAGGCATAAGTTGAGGCTAAAAATTCACGAACATCATGATAATTGGGATATTTAGTCAGGATATGCAATAAAGTATCCTGTGCCTGTTTTCTGTTATTATTAAAGGCGAAATCGCGGGCCTTTGCAAATGAAACGTCTGGGTCGCCATTATACATCTTTTCTTGTCCAGTCATCTGAAACGATGCCGAAAATAAAGTTATAATGATAAAAATATAGATTTGAAAATTTCTATGTCCAATTTTTATAAGAGTCCGCATTACTTATTTGGTATTTGAATTGTTGATTGATTTTTGAGATCTTTCGATCTTTATTTTGATTTCGGGATTTTTTACACCGTTTGAAAGTGCTAATTTACCTGTTTCGATTGATTTTTTATTCTGATCAGACCACCAATAAACATCCATCAGGGCTAAATAAGCATCATCATACAAAGGCATTCTTTTGATGACAATCAGTAACTCATTTTCTGCTTTTTTGTATTCACCGTCCCAACCAAATATCCGGCCTTTTAAAGTTCGTACATCTGAATAATTGGGTAATTCATTTAAAATATAATCACATAACAAAATCGCCGTTTTGTGCTTTTTATTGAAAGCTAATTCCCTAGCTTTGAAAAACATCTGGTCCGGATTTAATCCTTTGGTTAGTTTGTCGATCTCTATTTGCTCATCTTTAGTAAAATGGACGCCCTGTTCTTTGCTTAAACTCAAAGATTTTGGAATAATTTTGTCCTTTTGTGTCAAATAAGCATTCAGCTGTTTAAAAGCATTGAATTCGCTGGTGATCTTATTCAAAATGGCATCATCATTGATGCTTTCTATATCAAAATTGTCTTTTATTTTGTACAATTCACCACTTGAGTACAAATATTCTTTATACACATAATCATCAATTGTTCCTTTATTGCGCGTTAAAGGTATACCCTGAGTGTTTCTGAATTCTTTTGCCGTATCGAGACCTTTTCCCATCCAGGCCGTTTGATCCAGTCTGTTAAATTTGTAATTATTAAACAAAAAGGAAACCAGACTCGGTGTCACATCCCAGTGTGAAGAAACCGACTTAAACGATTCAGTTTTTTTCAGCATTGGACTAAATATATACAAAGGTACATGAAAGCGGCATAATTTGTCTTTTTGTGTAATAGGAATCAAACGATGGTCGCCTGTAATTATAAAGATAGTATTTTTATAATCAGGTCTTTTTGCATACGCTTCCATATAATTTTTAATGGAATTATCAGTGTAATTCAAACAGGCAAAAATATCTTTATAAGAGCTAATATTATCTTTTTGTGATTTTAAATTTTCATGCGCATCAATAATGCCGTCAATTTTTTTCAGATATGCATTTTTTTCCGGAAAATCAAAAGGTTCATGATTGGTAAGGGTTTGTATGATATCCAGTCTTGGAACCTTCATTTTGTTAGTTTCGATAAGTGCTTTTCTGAAAATTTCAGCGTCAGGATACCCCCATGAAAAACCTCCTGAATTGGCTTTTGTCTCAATATATTCAGGGCCATAGCTGCTTTTGTCTATTGTGTTGTCGATACCGTTTTGATCCAAAAAGTTAATTTTTCTATCAAAATTAGCGTTATCGCCTGAATAGAAAGATGTGGTATATCCGTTTGCCTTTAACACGTTTATCAGCGAAAGGTGTCTTGGATACGGATTTAGTTCTAAAAAACCTTTTTGACCGTAAGTCAATGAACCCAATAATGACGATAGTACAGCAAAAGTCCTTCCTCCGTTGCTTAAAAAATTTTCCCAATACAATGATTTTGGGATCATTGAATCTAAATAAGGTGTAAAGCCTGCATATTCATTTTTGCCAATAAATTCGGCTCCCAGGCCTTCGACTACAATAACAACAATATTTGGTTTTTCATTTGTAATAGTAAAATAAGGTGCTAAAACGTCCGGAGTCTCTTTAAATGATTTTAGCATCGGATATTCCGATTTGAATTTAATGCTTTGAACGTTTTCGGCTATACTTTTATCTCTTTCAAACCTGATGATATCTTTGGTTATAAAGGCAAGTTTGTTTTCATACTTAGAATCAGACAGGCCGGAAACAAATAGTTTCATAACTCCAGCTATAATCAATGATGCAAATGTTGATGCTAAAACTATCTTTCCTTTGCCTAACCTGGTAAAAGCAAAATTGATTCCCAGGTAAACCAGAGGAATTATAAAGAAAGGCAAAAAGAACATAAACGAAAGAGATTCTGATGCTGTGACAGTTGTGTATATGTCTGAAAAAGAATAGCCCAATAAGTCGGCTCCAAGGTTAACAAGTGTCGTAGAACTGTATTTTACCAATGCAAACTGTATGAGTCCAACCAGGGTAAAAAGTACAGTCATAAAACGTACGGCAAACGTTTTATTTATGTATCCAACGATTATGAATAAGGGCAAAAGTA
Organism: Flavobacterium gyeonganense; assembly: GCF_029625295.1. Taxonomy (NCBI): domain Bacteria; kingdom Pseudomonadati; phylum Bacteroidota; class Flavobacteriia; order Flavobacteriales; family Flavobacteriaceae; genus Flavobacterium; species Flavobacterium gyeonganense. The sequence goes on from NZ_CP121112.1 coordinate 3,795,161, forward strand.
CTAAACTCACTGCGATGGCTGATAAAAAATCATTAGCTAATTTATATCCGATCTCAAGCCACATGTTTGGAATTGTAACACCATTTGCTATTTTTAAATACGTTTCTGCAAAACTGGATAGCCAAAAAATAAGTACTAAAGACGTGGTGAGATATAAATATTTTAAATGGTGTGTTTGCATTTGTTTTATTTTATATTGTATAAAGTTTTCTTTTTCTTTGATTGTTACAGGATTATCAAAACCTTGGCGTTTCATATTTCCCTACTTTGTTCTTTATAGATTAAAAAAAATATAATATCCTTTTAGGTATGCTTCCATTTAATAAAAGTCGTTTGGTGTTACTATAAAACTTAACGAATAATCTATTCTGTTTAATTGAAGATTACATAAAGATAACGAATATTTTAAATGTTTAAAATAGCGAAACCTTTCCTTTTTCGGAATTAGTAATTAAATGAAAATAGAAAATTTAGTACATGTAAGGTTTAAAAAGTTGCAAAATTGATTTTGATCAAATTTTTAAAACCCTTCAAAAACTCCTAAGCCGAATAATGCAAAATCATATTTTACCGGATCAGTTGGGTCTAATTCACGTAATCTCTTATCTAATTCAGCTAGTGCTTTTCCATCATTCTGCTTGCGCAAAAGAAGTCCTAACTTACGCGCCACATTTCCGGAATGAACGTCAAGAGGACAGGAGAGGGCCGATGGGGTAATAGTTTTCCAGATACCTAAATCAACTCCTTTTGTGTCCTGGCGTACCATCCATCTCAGGTACATGTTGATGCGTTTTGCAGCAGAATTATTTAGCGGATCCGAAATATGTTTCTGGGTACGGGGCAAATGATCGGTTTCAAAGAATGTTTTTTTGAATTCATGAATACTCTTCTGCAAGCTGTCCTTTTCCTGATGTTTAGCAAAAACAGTTTCTAAGCCATTATGATTTTTATAAATATGCTGTAATCCTTTAATAAAACCTGCAAAATCTTTCCCGTTAAAAGTACGGTGGACAAAATTTTCTAATCGTTGCAAATCTGAATCAGAATGTGACATGACAAAATCATATGGTGTATTGCCCATCAATTCCATCATTTTATGTGAATTTTTAATAATCATTTTACGGTTCCCCCATGCGATGCTGGCACTTAAAAAGCCAGCAATTTCAATATCTTCTTTCTGCGAAAATAAATGCGGAATTTGTACTGGGTCGCTTTCAATAAAATCGAAGTTGTTGTATTGATTGACTTTTTCGTCAAGAAATTCCTTTAGTTCAGTCTTATTCATCGTTTTGTACTTTTTTTGGATAAAACCCATCTTTTAAATCGTTCGTACGCATTTGAGGAATAGTTTCATAATATTTTTTATAATACTCAATCTGATCCTTATTGACACAAGGCAAATCACCGTCCCCGTTTGACCAGAAAATATCGTTTTCAACAGGTGAATTGTAGATTAAATTTCCTAAACGGATGGTTTCAAAATCAGTGTCGCTTTTGGTGTTTTTATGAGGAAAAATAAGGTTGTCAATTGAAAAATTGCTAATTTTCAGCATGAATTTATGATTCGCAAATTGATTTAGATTTAAAGGAAAAAACAAAACAATAAAAGTGGGGATTAAAGATAATAGCAGTAAAGAATAAATTGCTTTTTTGTTTTGTATGAAACAAGTCAGCAAAAAAAGAGAAAAAACATGACAAAGTTCATGAAAAAACGATACTGAGGAGAAGTAACGAAAAGCAAAAACATTTGAAAAAGCATTACGAAATAAAGAATCCAAAGGCTTTTTTTATTCTGAAATTTATAAATTAAAAAAGGTGTAATTAACATGATAGTAACAATAGTTTTATCAAATAAACCATTAAGTTTTGGAAGAAAAAGCCACTTTAAAAACAAATCCTTAACAGACATAGTATTGTATTGGAATTCGTTTACAAAATATCCATAATGTTTGATACTATCATAGTAAGCACTTCCAATCGCATTAGGAATCGCATAGCTGGTTTCTAAACTACTAAATAGTTTTGATGGGAAAACCGGGCCTCCACAAATAATCATGTTCTTTATAATATACAGCGACAATAGTATCACCGACAATAAAACAGGCTTTATAAGTTTTTTTGATAATAACTTAAAGTGCAGCAGAAATAAGATAATCGGAATTATTGCAAAAGCAATGGTTGTGTTCTTAATGTAAATTAAAAAAAGAACTAAAATGACAATAAGATAAAAAGATTCCGTAGTGGTTTTTTTGAAATTATCTAAAAAATAAAAGAAAAGCACAAACGAAAATACGTAAACAGGAATATCCGGTGAAGGAGCACTGATAAACTGAAAAAGAAAAACATTAAATAAAGGAAGTAATCCAATAATAAGGTAGTTGGTTTTTTTATTTTGATAAAATTCGTTTAGTTTTTGAACAGAAAAAATGCTGCCTAAAAACAAACAAAAACCGCTTAAATCATTGAAGTTTTTATATAAAAACGAAAAATTAAAAATACTCTGTGTAATATGCCAGCCACTTGTTTGGCCCAGGTAAATATGCAAATTTGCAATTCCTTTTACAAAACCATATTCGTTAAGCCATTTTATGGTTTGAATGTAATAAGATTCGTTGTCAATTACAAAAGGAGCAGTACTACATTGTGCTATAATTAAAAGAGTAATTAAGATCAGAATTAATTTTAAAACTTTTTCTAGTTTTTTAAAATCAAGTAAAAATTGTTTGTAAATATTTAAAATTGAGAACTTGTATTTAAGTACCAACAGCATGTTGAAGAACAATAAAACAAGGTGAAATTCAATGTTTATTCTTCCGAAAATCGCCCAAATACTGGCTAAGATTGTGGTAAAAAAAAGACCTAATACTGAAGTTACTACAAAATTATTGTTTTTTGTACCGATGATTTTATCAAATATAAACCCAAAATTTATAGTGGAGAAAAGAATGTAAATCCAACTTAAAAAAATTAAAAGCATCTTAAGATATAATTTGCCCGTCTGACATTATCAATTTTCTGTCGGCCATGTTTGCCAGTTCTTCGTTATGAGTCACAATTACAAATGTTTGTCCAAATTCATCCCTAAGCTTAAAAAATAACTGATGTAAATTTTCAGCAGAATGGGTGTCAAGATTTCCTGAAGGTTCATCGGCAAAAATCACATCGGGTTTATTGATCAAAGCTCTTGCTACTGCTATGCGTTGCTGTTCTCCGCCAGAGAGTTCGTTTGGTTTATGATTAATTCTGTGAGATAGTCCTAAGTAATCCAGTAGTTTTTTAGCATCTGCTTCTGTTTCAGAAGGCTTTTTGCCTGCAATGTAGGCAGGAATACATACATTTTCAAGAGCAGTGAATTCTGGTAAAAGCTGATGAAACTGAAAAATAAAACCTAAATTCAGATTCCTGAATTTTGACAAAGCTTTGTCATTCAGTCCTAAAATGTTTTCTCCGTTTATGGTAAGAGAAGTTCCTGAATTTGATTTTTCGGGTTTGTCTAAAGTGCCTAAAATATGCAATAACGTGGTTTTTCCGGCACCGGAAGCCCCAACAATTGAAACAATTTCTCCTTTTTGAATATGTAAATCAACGCCTTTTAAAACTTCGAGCTTATCATAGAATTTATGTATATTTTTTGCGTGTATCATCTGGAAACTGTTTTTACAAAGAAACAAAGATTCTGCCGATATATAAATGGGTGTAACAGAATTTTATGAGTATAAATTTTAGCGGTATGTTTATTGATATGGGAATTTAGAAATTAATTTGAATGATGAAATAATTTCGCTGAACGAATTATTTTTAATTTTGATTACAACTAAATAACAGTATCATGCAGAACCTGAATGTTGCAGAGGATAATAGAATTTCGAAACTATTGATCGGATTACTTTTAGACGGCATTGGGATGATTTCATTCAGTATTCCGTTTTTAGGCGAGTTCTCCGATGTAGTCTGGGCACCAATTGCAGCCTTTATCATGTCAAGAATGTACAAAGGCAGAGTAGGGCGGGTGGCAAGTATTTTGACTTTTGTAGAAGAAATACTTCCGTTTACCGATGTGATTCCGTCTTTTACAATTACGTGGATTTATACCTACTTTTTTCAGAAAGAAAAAGAAATAAAATAACAAATGGCAGCCCGGGAGCTGCCATTTATTTTAGAAAACTATAAAAAATAAACTAAACTTAGTGAACAATAATCTTTTTGATATGCAATACCTCTTTTGTTTTTGGGTCAGTAAACTTTAAGAGAAAAACACCTTTTGATTTCAAATTGATGTTTTCCTGATTTTTTCCGTTAATGTTTTTTGTCATCACTTCTTTACCCAAAATATCAAAGATCTTAAGTTCTGCATTGCTGTCATTTTCCATTAAAATAGAAAATGAACCGTTATTTGGTACAGGCCAAACACTAAAAGAAGTATTTTCTTTGGCTGTTTTTTCAACTGAAAGGGTAGAGCTGTATCCGCTTACAATATTTACTTTACGTGTCATGCTTGCTCCTTCATTGTCTGTAACAGTAAAATCGAAAGAGCATAAACCTGTTGCATTTGGTGTAAATTCTGCAATATTTCCATTAAGTATGGCATTTCCGTTAACAACATTAGAAAGCGAATAATTAACACCACTTGTAAAGCCTCTTGAAAGTTTCTGTATATTAATATCAATTTTATTTCCTGTTGGAGAATCGTAATGCGGCAGGGACATCCATTGTAGGTACAAGTCTAAATTGGTGTATCCGTCTAGATCGTTATCTGCATTAGAATCTGAAAAATCACCAATAGCTGAATCTGGATTTGTGCCTATGATTGTTTCCCACCAATTTGGCAGACCATCCTGATCGGTGTCCCAACTAGCATTTCTGACAATTTCAGGGTATATTTCGTATCCTCCAACATCAGATTCGTTGTCAGGAAAACCAGCTTTATTAGTAACGCTTCCTCTGTAAGTGTAAGTCCCGTTTAACGTTTCTGTAATCATTCTTTGGTCGTGTGTGTCCAATTCAGGCTGTACACAACCTACATCAGAAAGTACAATTTTATAAGCATTAGCTGCAGATTGTGTTGTTACAAAAGATGGAAAAAATGGGGAGTCAACAAATGTTTCATAATTTATTGTAACGCCGTTCGATAATCTTGATCTTCTGCCAATTGATTGGTTTGTTTCGTTAAAATATCCTGGCATAACATTTCCACTGAAATAAGCTCTTTGCATACCTGCAAAATTATTTTCATGATCCATAGTTAATGCATATTGCTTCAATTCAGTACCTGCACCTGGTTTATAGTAGTTGTTAACGAAATTGACTTCACTCGCTCCTCCATCTGTCGTTCTGGAACCCCAATTGTAAACTACATTATTGGTAATATCTAATTTTCCACTAAAAACATTATTTGCATCTAATCCTCCTCCTAAACTCCAATTGCGGCCATAATTATGTGCTAGTAAGTTATGATGAAAACTTCCCACATCACCACCAATTGTTGCAGCATAACCGTGCTGTGTTCCTGCAGGATAATTTGCATGTCCTGCGGCATTCAGGGCTTCAGATATTAAAGTCCTCTGTAGGGTAATATTTTTTCCTGAACGGGAACTAAAAGATTCATCAATTGTCCAGCTGATTGAACAATGATCAATTATACTGTTATCAGCACCTGTTAATCCCATTCCGTCAAAAGTAGTTCCTCCGCCCAATCGCACCCTTATATTCTGAACAACAGCATCATTTCCTGTAATTCCAAAAGGAGCAGTACGAATACAAATGCCTTTTCCTGGAGCGGTCTGGCCTGCAACTGTAACATATGGCTGACTCAAAACCAGTCTGGAATTAAGTTGTATAATTCCCGAGGTATTGAAAACAATTGTTCTGGGACCAATATCATTTGTAACAGCTTCACGTAAACTTCCAGGCCCATTATCATTAAGATTAGTAACTGCTATTACTTTTCCGCCCCTTCCACCACGGGCAAAGCGGCCATAACCTTCAGCCCCCGGAAAAGCAAGCTGGGCTGGACGAAAGCGCCAGATGTTTCCTTTTACTATTTCATTATTAGCTAAAACTTCATCCACTCTCCAATAGTAAGTTGCTCCTGTATATAAACCGCTTAATTCATAAGAAGTATTGGTTTTAACCTGATTTCCTTTGTATTCTGATGATGATGTTCCCGCAGCTTCCAAAGCAGCTAATTCAGTGCCAAAATAAACATTATGGGATACTGCATTGATAGCTGAAGTCCAGCTCAATGTAGTATTTCCGGAGTTTAATTCTACATGTTCGTTATTATTTTTAGGAACAGGATTTGTTGACTGATTAAAAATATTAGGTGTGTTTAATTCAAATCCATTGAACATTATGTTTTTAATGTTTTCTGTACCTGAGGTTTCGGCTTCAAATAAAATAACAACATCTGTATTTTCGGTTGCCTGAAATTTCAAATAAGCTGATTTTGCAGACGCTGGTGTTAATGCTCTGACACTTGGAATTAAATTGTCTACTACTTTATTGCCGTCAACCGAAATATCAATCGGACTAAAGTTATTCCCATTAGGACTGTCCACAGCGTTTAAAAAAGCCATTAAAGTATGTTCTCCTGTTGCTAACCCCTTTATTTTAAGTTCTATTTTTGCTCCCAGATTGGCATTTGTGCCTTTTACAGTAAGGCCATCACCAGTTAATTTTGCAAAATTAGGGGATTGTATTCCAGCTTTATACCAATTAGTACCTAATTCCGTGCCATTATCTCCCATTCTTGTTACAGTAAAAGTTATTCCATTTGTTGTAAAAGTACTGGTGTTAAATGATCCTACAACCCATGGAATATAACCTGGTTCACTTACCTGAGCTGTTGGTTGATTAATAATATCAAAATCAATTTTTACTACCGGACTTTGGGCAAAAATCTTTGTAGTTAACATTGTAAGGCAAATAGTCGCCATTACAAACGATAGTTTTAAGGTGTTGTTGAACATGTAGTTTGGTTGGTTTTGTTAGTAAAGAAATTTTTATCTTAAACGTAAAGTTTTAAAATATCAAAAACAAAACTGTCCTGCCCCATCCTGTCCAATATTCTTTTAGTGATTATTGATGGTAATTTAACCTAATAAAACATGTTTTATAATAAATAAATATTAAATTGTTAGGATTTATTCAAAATAATAAAATGATTACTGTGATAAAACGTAATGTGTTGCGTATTTAAAGCAGGTAGTACAGAAAGAAAATATGGCCTGTAAATATAGTTTAAGCTAGAGTTAATCTTTAAATAAAAACCCCAATCCCATGCTTTTAAGCATTTTTTTTTCAAAGTTCCAAAAAAAACGAAACTGACCAAATAGGGTTCCTATTCCAACGAGCAGAACCTGATAAATTGGAAAAATAACCAGTAGCCTGATTAAGGTAAACCAACCGCCAAAATCTTCTTTTGTTATGTTTAATAATTCGCAAAAGGGTCTGGACAGCCACGCAGATGCCGATCCAGTGATGGCAAATACGATAAATATAATGACAAGCTGAAAATTTGAGGTGATACCCCAACGTTGTTTTAATCTGTTCATTATTTGTTTGTAGTGATTACAAATATACTAACAATTATCTGGAAGGGACATGTCCTGCCAGTTTTTGTTTGTAAGTATTTTGGAAGTAAATCATGTAATTGTATATCAGGTAGTTAACTTCGTATCCGTATCGGATATGTGGCTGATAATCAATGGTCATCTCATATAAATTTGGATTATAGCGCTGAGGCTGTAACACACGATTGTTCCATTCTGTTACATAAACCTGATTTTTATTTTCCAGATAGCTGAGTGAATAATAATTTCTTGGTAATGCCATTGAGGCGAGCCAAAAACTAAATCCATTATCTATAATTATAACTTCATATTCTAAGGAATCATTTGCGATTCGTACTGTATCATTTACAGCTGCTTTTATTGGAGTATTAGTTGTCGCAATTTTGTTCTTAGAAGATGTTGAACATGCAATGATTGTAAATAAAATCCCTATTATGTAAACGAAATTCTTCATGGTTTAAATTTTGAACATTAAATTTACAGAAAAAGGAATAAAGGTTTCTATTATTTAACATTTGTGATTAAAATGATTGTGTTATCAAATAAAAACCAACAAAACTTTCCATCTAAAAAACAAGAAAGGGGATTTATTAATCAGTGTTAATAAATCCCCTCAAGTTATTAGTTATAATGAATTAACTTAATAAAGTAATGATTTGTGAAGCTAATTCAGTACCAATTCTGTCCTGAGCTTCTCCTGTAGCTGCACCAATATGCGGAGTCAATGAAATTTTAGAGTGCATTAAAATTGCCATTTCAGGTTTTGGTTCGTTTTCAAAAACGTCTAGTCCTGCAAATGCTACTTTTCCTGAATCTAACGCTTTTACAAGCGCAACTTCATCAATAACACCTCCACGTGCACAGTTTACGATTCCAACACCATCTTTCATGATTTCAAATTCTTTCTCACCAATGATATAACCATCCTGAGCTGGAACGTGTAAAGTAATAAAATCAGATTCTTTTAATAAAGACTCTAAAGACTGAGGGACGATAGTAGTTGTAATAGACTGACCATCAAAAAACTCAACTTTTACATCTACAGACGGAATAAATCCATCAGCAGCAATAACTTTCATACCTAAACCAAGAGCCATTTTAGCAGTTGCCTGACCAATACGGCCAATGCCTACGATACCTAATGTTTTTCCTCTTAACTCAGTTCCATTTGCGTAAGCTTTTTTCAGACCGTCAAAGTTTGAATCTCCTTCAAGAGGCATATTTCTGTTTGAATCATGTAAAAAGCGAACACCGGAAAGTAAGTGTCCAAACACTAACTCAGCAACTGATTCAGAAGAAGAAGCAGGAGTGTTAATTACATGAATTCCTTTACTTTTAGCATAATCAACATCGATATTGTCCATACCAACACCACCACGTCCGATGATTTTGATACCAGGACAGGCATCGATAATATCTTTACGAACTTTAGTTGCACTACGCACTAAAATTACGTCTACATTGTTTTCATTAATAAAGTTAGCAACTTGTTCCTGAGCTACTTTTGTAGTGATAACTTCAAATCCACCTTTTTCTAAAGCTAGAATTCCGCTTTTAGAAATTCCGTCATTGGCTAATACTTTCATTTTGGTCTATTTGTTTTGATTATTATTAATTGTTTAAAATAAATAATAAAATGAATGATATAATTTTTCTTTTTTTATTTAGAAGCTAATCCCGCTATCCGTTTCAAACGAAGTTCACTGAACTCCAATTTAAATAAATATTTTCATGAAGTAATCTTTTATGTTTTTAAAGAAAAAAATAAAAAGGATTTTCACTGCTATCGGGGCTTAGGCTCTGGTATTCGATTGATAATTTTGGTAACTAAACTTTAGTTTCCAAAGCTTTCATTACATCCACTAAAACCTGTACACTTTCGATAGGCATTGCGTTGTAAATAGAGGCTCTGTAACCACCAACAGAACGGTGTCCTGGCAATCCTGAGATTCCGGCTTCTTTCCATAATTTATCAAACGTTTCTGTGTGATCAGCATTTGTAAGAAGGAAAGTAACGTTCATGTTAGAACGATCCTCAACAGCTGCAGCACCTTTGAATAATGGATTTCTGTCGATTTCGTTATAAAGTAATTCTGCTTTAGCGTTGTTTAATTTTTCAACAGCAGCGATACCGCCTTTTTCTTTAATCCATTGTAATGTTAATAATGAAACATATACAGCAAATACAGAAGGTGTATTGTACATACTTTCTGCTTTGATATGTTTGCTGAAATCGAGCATACTCGGAATTGTTCTTCCGTTTTTTCCTAAGATTTCTTCCTTAACTACCACTAAAGTAGTTCCTGCAGGCCCCATGTTTTTTTGAGCTCCGGCATAGATTAAGTCAAATTTAGAGAAATCTAATTCGCGTGAAAAAATATCAGAACTCATGTCGCATACAACCGGGATGTTGGTTGACGGGAATTCTTTCATCTGGGTTCCAAAAATGGTGTTGTTGCTTGTACAGTGAAAATAATCTGCATCGGCAGGGATTTCATAACCTTTTGGAACATAAGTATAATTATCATCTTTTGAAGAGCCTACGATAACAGTATCTCCAAAAAGTTTAGCTTCTTTGATGGCTGCTGTGGCCCATGTTCCAGAATCTAAATAAGCTGCTTTTCCATTTTCCTTCATCAGGTTGTAAGGAGCCATTATAAATGCTGTACTTGCCCCGCCCTGTAAAAATAAAGCCTGGTATCCTTTGCCTGTAAGTCCTAATAGGTCTAAAGCCAATGCACGGGCTTCGTCCATAACTGCAACGAAATCTTTGCTTCGGTGTGAAATTTCAAGAATTGATAATCCTGAATTATTAAAATCTAAAACTGCTTTTGATGCTTTTTCAAAAACTTCCTGAGGTAAAATACTTGGTCCTGCGCTGTAGTTGTGTTTTTTCATGGTATAGTTAAAAGTCCAAATTTTAAAAACGCAAATTTCGGGAATACAAGCCGAAAAACCGTTAAATTATTCGCAATAATTACAAATTTTTATCCGATGTTATTAACAAAAACGATATAGTATCTACATTGTCTGCATAATCCCATAATTGCGGAGTCTGAGTTTTTCCGAAAGAAATGCTGTCTTTAATCAGATTATTGCTTACAACACACTGAATTTGTTCAGATTCAGCTTCGAGACGACTTTTAAGATCTTCTATATTTTCATAAAACTCATAAAAAATGCTTGAAATAGGAGAAGCATAACTAGGATCCTCTTTTATGGTCAAAAATCCATTGTCGAGTAATTTGAAATTACTCATTAAAAAGACCGCTTTATTGTAGTCATAATTATTAGCATATTTTTCATAATGGATAACATCCTGATATTTGAAAATAGCTTCAAAAAAAGTATCGAATTTGTAATCTTTCGGAACAAAAAGTTTAGATACATTTCGGCATCCCAAACCAAAATAACGAAAAATATCTTCCCCCAAAGCTTCTAAATCTTCTTTTGTTTCCTGACCGTTTAAAACAGCAACAGAATTTCTGTTCTTGCGGATTATCGAAGGTTTATCTTTAAAATAATATTCAAAATAACGGGCAGTATTATTACTTCCGGTTGCAATGACGGCATCAAAATTTTCTAATTTTCCTTCCACAAAAGTAATATTGTCTTTTAGACTGTGATCAATAAAAATTAAATATTTGGTTAAAAATGGCAGTAAGTGCTGATCATTAGAAGAAGTTTTTATTAAAGCTTTATTTCCGGTAATTAATACGCATAAAAAATCATGAAACCCTACTAACGGAATATTACCGGCTAAAATTAAGGCTACTGTTTTTCCTTTTTTATTATCCTGAGAGAACTCAGTAGAATAGCCCGAAAGCCATTTGTCGATATTTTCTTCAGTCAAAGCATCTGCCCATGATTTTATGGCGAAATATACTTGCTCAGGTGTATACCACCCATTGTGTGATTGCGAAAGTTCAATGAGTTTTATAAAATCATCAAAAAACAAATCATTACCTAAAACAGATTCATTTCGAGTATTTTTTTCTTCTGAAAACTGACTCAAAAACTGACCAAGTGCTATAAAAGATTGTTTTTTTTCGTTTTGTAACATAAGTAATTTGTTTATGAAAGGTTTTGATTGTAATTTTGCACAAAAATAAGCTATATTAAGTTATAAGGCAAAGCAGAATAAAATGTTTGGCATTTTTAGTAAAGTCTTTTAATTTTTAACCCGTAACCAAGAATAAAATGGCAATAATTATAACCGACGAATGCATCAATTGTGGGGCTTGTGAACCAGAATGCCCTAATACAGCAATTTATGAAGGAGCTGATGACTGGAGATATAAAGACGGAACAAGTCTTTCCGGAAAAGTAATTTTACCTGACGGAACAGAAGTTGACGCAGATGATGCTCAAACACCAATTTCTGATGAAGTGTATTATATTGTACCCGGAAAATGTACAGAATGTAAAGGTTTCCATGATGAGCCTCAATGTGCAGCTGTATGTCCTGTTGATTGTTGCGTGCCAGACGAAAACCACGTTGAAGACGAGGAGACACTATTAAACAGACAAGCGTTTCTACACGCAGAATAATATTCAAAATTATACTATATCAAAATCCTGAGTGTTATGCTTAGGATTTTTTTTATTTGTAATAAAATATTCAATTATTTCGTATTTATCTGGTTTTTAATGTTTTATTTTTGTTAAATTTGGCAATAATTTTTGTATTTTTATAATAACCATGAGAAGACTAATACTTATATTTATTCTGTTATTTAGTGTTGATTTTTTTGCACAAAGCACTGAATATTATATTGTTATAAAAGATATAGAAACGTTGATGCCTATTGAAAATGCTACGGTTTTTATTATGAAAACCAAGCAGACTCTAATAAGTAATAAAGATGGAAAAGTAACTTTTGAATTGAATGGAGCTTCAAATGTTCAGGTTTCTGAAACAAATTATGAAAAACTAACGCTTCGCTGGGCAACTTTAAAAGAAGATCAGTTTGTAGTTTATCTTAAAAACACCCATAATAAGTTAGATGAAGTAGTTGTATCAACTGAAAATCCTCAAAAAACACTTCAAAAAATCGTTTCTAATTCAAGGCACAAATTAGCTGATTCTTACCGTTTAAAGGTGTATGTGAGGGAGTTTTTTTTGTTAGATAATAAATACTCTTATTATAACGACGGACTTGTAAATTTTCAGTTTTCAGTCAGTCAGAAAAAAGCAACAACAACATTACTTGTTGAGCAAAACAGATCTTATGGTTTATTGGAGGCCGATATTAGTGCAGATTTACGAGGGTATAATTTGAATAATATTATGGAAAATTATTGCAATTTAAATTATTTCGATCCTCTTTTAGATTCAAAAGCAAAAAAAGAATACAGCTTTACAACCAAGGGACACCCTAACAATAAGAGTTATTATATAATGTCTATAGTGCCTTTGGATGATTCAAAAACGGCTCTTGATACTTACGAAATAGTCTATGACCCCGAAAAAAAGTTGATTATAGAATTTAATGTCATTATTGAACCAAAAAATTTGTCGGAAATAGTAGAAAATGAACAAATTGGTGCTAAAAATGTTACAAGATCAATTGTTAAAGTCAGCTACAGGGCTGAAGGTCAGGATTATTATCTTTTGACTGCCAATGAAGAGATAGGATATGATTTGGTTTTAAAAGAGGAAATTAAAAATATTCAGGTTCGTAATAATTTTATAACAACCAGCTTCAACAGACAGAATTTTACTTATAAAGAAAGTGATGTTTTTAAAGAGAAATCGCTTTTCAACAAAAAAAATAAAGTGTTGACCAAATATTGGGACATTTCCGGATTTACAGCGACAGATGAGGAAAAGGCAATTATAGATGGCTTAGAGTTTAAATTATAACTTCTTTTTATATATAAAAAAAATCCTGAGTTTATAAGCTCAGGATTTTTTTTGTTTAGATAATATGAATTAAAAATTAAATCCAAGCCTTGCATAGTAATATGCTCCACTGAATCCCATTTGCACAGCATCCCAGTAACCGCCGGCTTCCACCCAGTCATCTTGTTGGTCAGGATAAATATTTAGTAAGTTGTTGGCACCAATACTTAATTTAGTGGATTTGCAAAGTTTAAAACCTAAAGTCAGATCGGTTACTATTTTGGCACCGTAAGTATCTGTAGCTGCTCTCTTTTGGTTAGCTAATACCTGCTCATCAGTTTCAGAAGGAGCTGTTCTGTAATCTTCAGGATCTTCATCCATTTGATAATCTAATAGTTTTACTTCGCTGAATCTTGTAAATGCTAATCCTGCATCAAACCATTTTCTGCCGTAATTAAGGTTTAGGCCAAATTTATTTGGCGGAGCAGAAGCAAGTAAAAAGGCTTTGTCACGTTCTCCAAAAAATGTTTTTTCTTCTAAAGCCCCATTTTTTACCTTATCGATTTTCATATCGTTGATGTTTCCGACTAAAGTTGCCCCAAATCTATTTTCGTTAATTGTTTTTTTCCAGGCTAAAACAATATCAAGACCTTTAGTTTTGGTATCTACACCATTTACAAAAAACTGCGCTTTATCAACACCAAGGTTATATTGAGTTGCATCAAAATAACCTGTTAATACAATTCTGTCTTTTACATTAATCAAGTAACCATCAACAGTGGCTGTAAAATCACCAAAATTAGCCGTAAAGCCTAAAGAAGCATTTATGGCTTTTTCTTCATTTAATTTTTGAATTCCAAAGGCTTTTGTAACTTCACTATCATTTGGAGCTAATAATACTTCTGTTGCTCCTGCAGAACTAAAGTTGGTAAAACGTAAATTGTAATAAATCTGCGCTAAAGATGGAGCACGGAAACCTGTACTTACTGAACCTCTTAAATTAATTTTATCCGTAATTTTCAGGCGGGATGCTAATTTACCATTTATAGTACTTCCAAAATCACTGTAATTTTCAAAACGTACTGCGCCGCTAACCATAAAAGCCTTGGAAATATCTAATTCTACATCACTATATAAAGAGAAGTTGTTACGATTTTTATTGACTTGATTGGCTGGACTATATCCAGGGAAACCCTGAGAACCTCCCGGTCTGGCAATAGTAGGGGATGAATCAGGATCTGTAGGATCATAATCAGGATTTGGAACCGTTGGAGGACTTTGAGTTGTTGGATCAGTAATCGGATTTCCATTTGTATCATAAGTTGCATAAGAACCCTCTTCTCCTGCAAAAATTTCAAATTGCTCCACTCTGAATTCTGTTCCAAAAGCTATGTTCAAGCCTTCAAGAATGTCCCCATAATTTTTAGAGACATCTAAATTTGTAGTGTTTTGAAGCAAACTATGGCCTCCGGCATCAAATTCTGTTGGAGAATTTTCTTCAAGTGAAGCATTTATAGTTCCTTTTATATCATAATGGAATTTGTTTTTTCCAAGTGTATTGCTGAAATCCCATTTCCAGCCTCCGGAAGTTTCGGTTCTGATTCCTGCAGCGATTGAGTTGTCATTAATTTTTGAAGTAATCCTTGGGGTATAGCCTCCTGGATAAATTTCTTCTACCACTCTTTCGCCATCATTTCGGGTAAAGGCATAAGCATCGGTATTTCTAAAGTTACTTCCTCCAAAAGCATAAAATTGAGTTTTATCAGAAATTGGGACAGCCAGATTTACAAATAAATTTACCCCCTGAATAGAGGCTTCACCAAACCCTTTTCTAAAATCAAAGCCAGGACGTAATGTTTTGTTTTTGTTTAAAAACTCTCCTGTTACATTCACGTAACCGCCCTTTGTACCGATTGGGACTCCGTAATTAGCAGATACTTTTACAGAACCGCCGTCAAAATCCTGATCTTTTCCAAAAGAATTCCCATTTCCGTTTTGATCTAACCGATACCCTTTTGTGTTTGCAGTACCTTCCGGAAAATCTCCTTTTGCATCGGTATTAAATGCTCCGTAAGTTATTGCACCGGTAAATTCTTTTACATTATCATTTGTAACAATATTGATAACCCCGGCAATGGCATCTGAGCCATATTGTGCAGCAGCTCCATCTCTCAGGATTTCAATCCTTTTGATAGAAGCAGCCGGAATTGCATTTAAATCTGTTCCTGTATTCCCACGCCCGCGTGTTCCAAATAAATTAATTAAAGAAGATTGATGTCTTCTTTTTCCGTTAATCAAAACCAAAGTCTGATCTGGCCCCATCCCTCTTAAAGAAGCCGGATCAACGTGGTCAGCACCATCAGAACCAGATTGTTTGTTAGCATTAAATGACGGAGCGACATATTGAAGCAATTCATTAATTTCAAGTTTTCCACTTTGGGTAGTAACCTCTTTCACATTAATAACATCAATAGGAACAGCAGAATTTACAACAGTTCTTTTTGCGCTTCTCGAACCAACGACTACAACATCGCTCAAAACCTGACCGCCGCTTTCGTCGAGGATAACCTCAATTTTACTGCCTGAAGCAGGCTTCTCTACAGCCGAGTAACCAACATAAGTAAAAATTAAAGTAGCGTCTTCTTTTACTTTAATACGAAATCCGCCTTCAAAATCGGTAGAGACACCGTTGGATGTTCCTTTTTCGACAACATTTACACCTGGTAAGGGTGCGCCTGACTTATCTTTAACTACACCGGAGACTTCTTTTTGTGCAAAAAGAAAAACTGAATTCATCAGAAATAAAAATAACACAATCTTTTTCATAGTTGGTTTGATTTTTTGGTTTGTTTTGGTTTGTTGTTTGTATAAAATTAATGTTTTTTAACAAAATGGTAACAAAAAGTTTAAAAATTTCAATGTTACCTATAATAAATACATTAATACACATTTTTGATTCAATCAAGAGTTATTAAATCTTATATTTGCAAAATTTTTATGCTAAAAAATATCAGTTTGGCAAAAAGTAGACAAACAAATAATTCATAAAGGATTAAAGTACAAGCAAAAGCATCCCCTGAATAAAAAGGGCTAATAAAATAAATAGAAACAAACAGATGAAAGCAGGAATTGTAGGATTGCCAAATGTTGGAAAATCAACATTATTTAATTGTTTATCTAATGCAAAAGCGCAAAGTGCCAATTTTCCGTTTTGTACAATCGAACCGAATATTGGAGTGGTAAACGTTCCGGATCCAAGAATCAATAAATTGGAAGAATTGGTAAAACCAGAGCGTGTACAAATGGCAACGGTAGATATCGTAGATATTGCAGGTTTGGTAAAAGGCGCAAGTAAAGGTGAAGGTCTTGGAAACCAGTTTTTAGGAAACATTAGAGAGTGTAACGCTATCATTCATGTACTGCGTTGTTTCGACAATGATAATATCGTACACGTAGACGGAAACGTAAACCCAATTCGTGACAAAGAAACGATCGATATCGAATTGCAGTTAAAAGATTTAGAAACAATCGAAAAACGTCTGGAAAAGGTAAAACGTGCTGCAAAAACAGGAAATAAAGAAGCTCAGACAGAAGAGGCTTTATTAAACCGAATCAGGGAAGCATTATTGCAGGCAAAATCTGCCAGAACAATTATTCCTCAAAATAATGACGAAGAAGTTCTTATGGAGGGATTTCAGTTAATTACTGCAAAACCGGTTTTATATGTTTGTAATGTTGACGAAAGTTCTGCAGTAAGCGGCAACAAATATGTGGATCAGGTTCGTGAATTAGTAAAAGATGAAGATGCTGAGGTTATTATCCTTTCAGTAGGAGCAGAGGCTGATATTACAGAATTAGAAAGCTATGAAGAGCGTCAGGTTTTCCTTGAAGATATGGGATTGACGGAGCCGGGAGCCTCTGTTTTAATTCGTGCAGCTTACAAACTTTTAAAACAACAAACGTATTTTACAGCGGGTGTAAAAGAAGTTCGTGCCTGGACCATCAATATTGGAGCAACTGCGCCTCAGGCAGCGGGAGTTATCCATACGGATTTCGAAAAAGGATTTATCCGTGCAGAAGTTATTTCTTATGAGGATTACGTTCAGTACGGTTCTGAGGCAAAAGCTAAAGAAGCAGGAAAATTCAAAGTTGAAGGAAAAGAATATATAGTAAAAGATGGTGATGTAATGCATTTCCGTTTTAACGTATAATCTTTATAGAAAATAGAACAAAGAAGAAAGAAAATAGAGAAAACCGCTGGATAAATTCAGCGGTTTTTTTATGTTTTAATTAGAGAAAAGAAGAATCAGTTTTAATCTGCAAAATCTGAGGGTAAAATAAAATATTAAGTACCTATTTCCAGCTTTCCATTTCAAGATTTTTTCCAAATTTATTTTTTTGCCAGGCAATAAAAAGAGCTTCTTCCAGTCGCTTTTTTATCACCGCAAAAAATATAAATTCAAAAAAAATGCTTTCCATTGCAATCTGGGGTAATCAGTAAAATGGAGAAGTTTTTGTTTTAAAAGATAAAAAAGAAAACAAAAATTGAAACTAAAAAAAATTGGCTCAAAAATTGGTTAAAGAAAAATCAACCAATAACTAAATCTAAAATCAATCAAAATGCTAAAAAAAACTTTCAAATTTATCGGGTGGACACTTTTCGGAATTTTCGCTTTTGTTGCGTTATATATTTCATCAGTTCTTTTAATTTCAAAAATCACCGTGAATTCTGATATCGCCGCTGTAGAAGAACAAAATGCTATTCCAATTTATATTCTTTCCAACGGTGTTCACACAGATATTGTGGTTCCCGTTAAAAACGAAATAAAAGACTGGCGAAACCAAATCCAGTTCAGTCAGACACAATCAAAGGATTCTTTGATGAACTATATCGCTTTTGGCTGGGGAGATAAAGGTTTTTATCTGGATACGCCTGAATGGTCAGATTTAAAAGCAAGTACGGCCTTAAAAGCCGCATTTGGTGTAAGTTCATCCGCAATGCATACCACATTTTTTAAACAGTTAAAAGAAGGAGATGACTGCAAACGCATTCTGATTTCAAAAGAAAACTATCAAAATCTGGTAACTTACATTTCAGGGAGTTTCAGCGATTCTGTTCATCCAAAATGGATTGAAGGGCACAGTTACGGAAAAAAAGATGCTTTTTACGAAGCAAAAGGAAGTTACAGTCTTTTTTATACCTGCAATACCTGGGCAAACAATGCTTTAAAAGCCGCAAACCAAAAAGCTAGTTTATGGACGGTTTATGATAAAGGGATTTTCTATCATTATAAATAATCTACATGGCAAAAATGTAAAATTCAATTAAAAATCAGAAATCGAATATTTTTATTATTCTTTAAATTTGAGAGAATATCAAAAATCAGCAAATGAATAATCAAAATATTTTATCAAAATCCTGGTATCTGCTAAAAAGAACTTTTTTAGAATTTATAGAAGATGACGCTATAAAATTGAGTGCTGCTTTATCGTATTACACTATTTTCGCATTACCGCCATTATTGATTATTATTATCACCATTTGTGGTTTCTTTTTTGGAGAAGAGGCAGTAACGGGACAGTTATATGGCCAGATAAATGAACTGGTTGGAAACAATGCCGCTAAACAAATTCAGGAAGCAATCAAAAATGTGCAACTTTCAGACAGTAATGTTTTTGTAACAGTTTTTGGTGTGATTATGCTGCTTATAGGGGCTTCAGGAGTTTTTGCTGAGATTCAGAGCTCTATTAATTATATATGGGGATTGCGCGCAAAACCGAATAAAGGTTTACGAAAATTTATTCAAAACCGGCTGATGTCGTTTTCGATGATAGTCTCAGTAGGGTTTTTAATGCTGGTTAGTTTAATACTTAATGCCACTTTGGACATTTTGAATGCCAGGTTAAAGATTTATTTCCCTGAAAGTACTGTTTATCTATTTTATGTTATCAATATTTTAATCGTTTTAGGAAGTATCGCGCTTCTTTTTGCTATTATTTTCAGAACATTGCCTGACGGAAATATAAAATGGAAAGATGCCTTTATTGGTGCCGGATTTACCTCAATTCTATTTATGATTGGTAAGTTCGCTATCGGGTTTTACTTAGGTAGTTCTACCATTGCAAACGTTTATGGCGCTGCTGGATCAGTAGTTATCATATTAGTTTGGGTATATTATTCGGCTATTATATTATATTTTGGGGCAGAGTTTACCAAAGTTTATGCGAAAACTTTTGGCGGTAATATTGCTCCTAACGATTATTCGGTAGAAATTAAGAAAGAAATTTTAGAAGTATCTCAATAAAAAAACTGGGTGCATATTTGACACCCAGTGTATTCTTATAAGTTATTGATATTTTTGATCAGTCAGGGTTTTCATAAACGCCACCAAAGCAGATTCCTCTTTTTTGGTTAGCTTAAGCTGGTCAAAAGGAAGGGTTTGATTCTCGACTGGGTAACCTAAACCTTTTCCGCCTCCTTTATTATAAAAATCAACAACTTCTTCTAATGTGGTAAATACGCCGTTGTGCATATAAGGCGCAGTTTTGGCTACATTTCGAATAGAAGGCGTTTTAAAGGCATTTTTAAGCTGATCCATTTTAAACTGATTGTATTTCCCCAAATCCGGACTTATTTCTTTTGCGGTTTTATCTTTTGGTGTTCCAATTACTTCCTGTTCGGTTTTACTGTAATTTGGAGGCACAGTTCCGTTAAATAAAGGAATAAAGTGACAGGTTGCACACTTTGCTTTACCTGCAAAAAGATTAAATCCGAGTTTTTCTTCTTCACTAAAATTATTTGATTCGCCTCTCATATATACATCAAATCTGGAATCAAAATCATTCAGTGAACGGATATAAGATGCGATAGCATTCTGCAATTGCCATTCTTCGATTTTATTGTTTTTAGGAAAAGCCTTTTCAAATAAAGATTTATACTTCTTATCTTTATTGATTAAAGGAATAATCTGACTAAACGAACCATGCATTTCCTTTTCGTTTTGCACAACGTCTACGCTTTGCTTTTCTAAATCGATCTGTCTTAAATCCCAAAATAATGCATTTTGTAAACCGGCATAAGTTAGGGTTGGGGTATTTCTCGGCAAATCGAATCCGTCTAAAGAAAGATTTGTTTTTCGTCCGTCTGTAAACGCTTTTTCAGGAATATGGCAGGTTGCACAGCTTCTTTTTGATCTTTTGAAATGGTAGTGTCATAAAATAATTGATTGCCTAAAGCAACTTTATCCTCTGAATAGGCATATTCTGTTGACGGAATAAAAGCATTAACATTAAAAGCGTTTTTTTCAAAAAGAGTATCAGTATTTGGATTGATTGCACTGTTTTTATTGATATTCGCAATATTGTTTTGCTTTTGCAATTCAAAAACTGTTTTCGAAATTATATTCAGATAGTCTTTAATGAATGTGGCTCTGTCAAAAGTATTAAAGACATTGTTTTTACAACAATATGAAATACTCTTTGAAATTGTCTTTTTTAATTTTGACTTTAAACCGATGGATTCCTTAGAATTACTTTTGCAGGTTTTTAAAACGATTGTTTGAATCGAAGCAAGGGCAGGAGCAACTTCATTTATTGATTCCTGAGCTATGGGCGAATCAAAACCTGTGATTCCTAATATCAAAATTCGGTAAACCTCAAATCGGGCGGCATCGATGATATGTTTTTCTTCAATGCTTATTGCATCTAAGTGTTGTTTTACCTGTGCAATATTAGCACGCATTATTGCTATTTCACGAATCAGATCTGTTTTATTAGTAATTTCGTATTTAGGAAAAATCAGTTCTTCGATAACCTGAAAGCCATTTGGAGGCAAAAATTTATTCTCTTCGACTTCAAGCTCATCCAAAGCGGGACCATTAATAAATCTGGCTGTTTCAGGTACAAAATACTCAACTGCCCATTCTGTTTTTTTGTATAAAACTCTCGTTTCCTTAAAATAATCCTGAATTTTTTTGGAATCTTTTTCGTTTTCAGCAAGCTTTTTGAAAAGTACTATTTTGTTTTCAAGTTTTTCCAGGTCAATCAAAAGATCCTGCTTAACAGAAGTTTCAGTTTTTTCTTTTGTACAGCTGGTAAAAAAAGTAAGAAAAGAGAAAAGAATAGGAAAAAATATATTTTTGATAAAATCAATTTTCATTGTAGGATACTTTAATAAATAGCAAAAACAATCCAGTAGAAAACTGGATTGTTTTTGTTGTAATTGTGGTAAAATTATCTTTGTACGTTACGAATAATTACGGTTTGGCCTCCTTCTTTATTTGTACTCACTCCTGAACCATCAGCATTTTTGAATGTATCATTTTGCCAGGTATGAGCGTGAATATTCAATGTAAAAGTATTTGGAACACCAATAACATCAGATATATCTTCCATGGCTCCATATTCCCAGCTTCCAAATCTCATTTCGCCAGATTGGTTGTATAATGAATTCCATGCAGCGTCTGTACGTTTATGGTTCATGGTTAACCATGGTTTATTTGTTTTGGAAGCAATATTATATTGCCAGATGTAAGAGTCATGTTTGGCATCTGCATAATAACTATCACCATCTTCCTGAATGTAAACATAATTTTCAGTTACACAAAGGTTATCCGGATTAATAACGCCTGTGCCTGGTGTAGAATCACCTTCAACCACTAGCTCAAGTTTTCCTTTTAACGGATCTTTTTCATCCAAAACTAATTTATATACTCTTCCCCACATAGTATAGCCTTCAACAGGAGTAGTTCCGTTTGAAGACTGACCTGTAGCTGTAAAATAAACTTCTCTGTTGTTTTTTGCTGATCCTTTTCTGTAGTCGATATCCTCTACTCTTGAAAAACGGATTGCTTTTAAATCGTTTACAGTAGTATTGATTTCAGCTCCGGTTATATTTTTGGCATTCGGAATTTCAACAAATGATACATCGAAAGAATTTCCAACAGTCATTGTAGTTTCTACCTGAACGTTGTCATTTCTTTTTAAAGCATATAATTTTCCGTTATTCAAATCACCAACTGTAGAAACGTACATAATAACCTGACCGGCACTTGCATGTGATGCTGCATACGATTGATCTTCACCCATGATAATGACACTTTTGCCTGGATAAGCTTGTTTTGTCAACGGAACAGCATTTTCCATACTCGCTTTTCCTAAAGCAGGTAAAACCCTGTCTTTTCTATTTTTATCAGTTGTTGGTGCAAGTGGGTTAATACCGTGAACCATACTTTCCTGTCCGCTTTCCCCGGCAGTTAAAAATATAGGCCCAAAACCATGAATTTCAGGCGTAGCTAAAGTTGCGGAACAAAGTCTCGTTTGTCCTCCTACAGCATCCACAATATAGTCACCTTTTACAGGTTTTAAAGTTTTGTCAAAATAGACTCTAGAAACTGATTGTATGATTTCGTGATTGGTAATCATTACATAACCATCACCGTTTGGATTTTTCATGAATCCTGCACCATCCGGCTGACCAGCATAAATGAAAGAAGGACTTTCCGGTAATATATCAGTTGTAGAGATTAAGGTTGAAATTTGCAGATTTTCGAACCCAGGCTGAGCTACTACAAATGCAGGAACTTTTGATTTTGTTGTAAAATCAATGTTTTTGTTTGTTTTGTCACCCTCATCGTCATTTTGACAACTCATTACAGAAATTCCTGTAATTCCAAGTAAGGCAATAGATTTTAAAAAATTAAATTTCATAACTGTTTTTTGTTTTTTTTGATTGAAGCAAAGCTATCTACGAAAAACAAAATGTATGTTAACTAAATTTTTTAAAATTGCTAATAAATAATAGGGTATATATTACGAAATGGTAAAATTGTATTCACAATGTAAATTTAAGCTTCACAAAATATTCTTAAATTATTTAAAAAGCTGATTCAGGTTGATTTCTTTTTTTTCTCGCAGCTTTTTTACGATTTTCAAAAAAGCAATAGCTGTAATGTAAGCATCGCCTAAAGCTGTATGACGGTCTTTTTTTGAAATATCAAATTTGTCCGCCAGGTCATCAAGTGAGTAATGGTCTTTTCGTTCAAAGAGATGAGATTTTATCAAAGTTCTCTTGTACAAAACTCCAGTATCAAGTGCTTTGTTTTTTAATTCGGGTAAGCCATTTCTTTCAAGGGCTTTGTTGATCATTGTAATATCAAAATAAGCATGATGTGCAATAATAACGGCATCACCCAAATAGTCTAAAAACTGCTTTAAAGCTTCGGATTCTGAAGGACGCTTTACAACAAAATCTTTTAAAATGCCATGAATCTGGGCAGTTGATTCATCGTAATGGTCCTGTTCGATATAAACTTCAAAACTGTCCTGAACCGAAATAGTTCCATTTTGTAAAACAAGTGCGCCAATACATAAAATCCGGTCGTTTGTAAAATCAAATCCTGTTGTTTCTGTGTCCAGCACTATAAAACGTGTTTCTTCAATGGTGATGCTTTCATCGAAAAAAAATCTTCTTCCTTTTTCCAAAAATCAAATAAACTCATTCTTATACAATATTAGAAACGTTAAAACGTACCGAAATTAACTCCTGAAGTTCTTTGATGGTTTTAAAAGTTCTTTTCAGCTTTATTTTTTCCATTTTCGAAAGAGATTCTAAAGCAATAAACTGACCCGAATCATGGTGTAAAAGACCTTGCTTGGTTCTGAATTTCAATAAGGCTTTAAATGAATAAGAGCATGATAAGTAAAGTTCACTGTTTTGAGGTTCCAGTTCAGCTAACTTTTCAAAACGTTCAGCCGTATTACTGATTGACTTAACTGAATGTGACAATATTAAAACCCTTGCAGCATCTGTAAGTGGCATTAAAGCTCTACGTTTAATGTCAAACTGGTCTTTATTGGCACCATCTTGTTCTACTAAAAACTGCCTGAAAAAACCGGTTGGTGAAGGGCTCTGCAAAGCACCGCTCACCAAATGAACATAAAAAATAGGATTGGCTTTCACATTTTCAAATATCGAATCTGATAACTGGTCTACAAGCTCACGATTACCATATTTTACACTGTAATCAAAAAAGATGAACGATAACAAAACTTCATTTTTACCCGGATTTTTAATCCAGTAAGCCACCTGATCTTTCCATTCATTGAGGCTCATGCACCATTTTGGGTTGGATGCCATCATTTCAGCAGGACAATATTCATAACCAATAGTAAAAAGTCCTTTGTTAATGTAGGTGGCTAATTTTAGAAAATAAGCTTTGGTTTCATCCTTAAAAACTTCCGAAACATTTTCATACACAATTGCATTATCCTGATCGGTGTGGAGCATTTGCTCGTCGCGTCCCTGACTGCCCAATGCCAGCCATGTAAATTTTACAGGAGGCGGTGTATTCATTTTTTCCAGTGAAATATCAATAACACGGGTTACGCAGGCATCATTTAACTCAGTAATGATTTTTGTAATCAGTGTCATCGGGATATTTTGGTCAAGATATCCCTGCAGCAATTGCATGATTCGGGCTCTGATAGGTTTGATCTCCTTAACTTTTGTCGTCCTTTTTAAAGCTTTGATCAAAACTGCCGGATTATTTCCCAGAGAAACCATAAGGTCGTGTTTGGATAAAATGCCTACAGCTTTTGTATTGACTGTTCCGTCTTTCGTAAGACACAAATAACTGATATTACTTTTGATCATCGCCATCTGCGCTTCAGTAACTGTCAATTTTTTAGAATACGTAATAACCGGCGATGTCATAATAGTTTCAGCAGTCGTAGTAATTGGGTAATCACCTGAAACGATTTTGTTGCGTAAATCTTTATCGGTAATAATTCCAATTGGGAGCATTTCATCCACAATTAATATTGCCCCGACTTTTTTCTTGGTCAGGATTTTAGCGATTTCTTTTGCTGTGGTTGAAGGACCGCACGTAACAATCTTTTTCGAAAACTTTATGGGTTGTAAATCAAATACTTCCTTTTCATTATTCTGTTCATGCTGAGCAATGACTTCACCGTACAGATTGTTTTTATGGACTTCTGAATATGGGTTTTTAGTATTCGAAGCATAACTTTCGATCAGGAAATTCCCAATGGCTTTGTTTTCTAATGCGTAGGGTTTGAAAACCGCAATCGGAATCGCATATAAAATACTCTCTTCATAAGTACTGGCCTCCATAACATAGTTTTCCTGCGCCAGGAGCGGTCTTAATCCAAAAATGTCACCTTCATCACACATATCCAGTGTTTTCTGATTCTTCTTAAGGGCAACAGCTCCCTTGTGGACTACATAAAAGGAATCATGTGTCTTTTCGTTTTCAGAAAAAATCACTGAATCCTTTTCTTTATATATGATTGAAATCTGTTCAGATAATTTTTCAAGATCTTTTTGATTCAAAAGATTAAAAGGAGGGAAGCTCTTTAAAAAATCAGCAACTCTATGTGAAATCGTATTTTTCATGTTGGATTACGTTCTGAATTTAGAATTAGAAAATAGTATTGTAAAAGAAACAAATTTCAGTATCTATTCAAACTATATTTTTTGAAAAATCAGGTTTATTTGTGAAACAAAAAAGTTCCGCAAAGGGAACTTTTAAATTTAGGCTTATGATTTTTTCTTTCGGATTCGCATATTGATAAATTCGACAGCCAGAGAAAAGGTAATGGCAAAATACAAATAGCCTTTCGGAATAGCTCCAATGTGTTCGCCAATCAGCTCGGCATTAGATAAATGCATACTTTCAGTAATCAGCATAAACCCAATCAGAATTAGAAATGAAAGACCCAATATTTGGATCGAAGGGTTTTTGTTAACGAAATTTCCAACCGGAACAGCAAAAAGCATCATAACGACAACGGAAATAATAACTGCTGTAATCATGATTGTCAGCGCACCTTCAACACCATTCGTCATACCAACAGCGGTTAAAATAGAGTCAACAGAGAAAATTAAATCGATTAACAGGATTTGTAAAATAACATTCGAAAAAGATTTCTTTGCAGCGGTTTCAATGCTTTTTTCCTCTTCTCCTTTGTGATCCACTTTTTCACTGATTTCTTTGGTACTTTTATATATAAGGAACAATCCTCCTAAAAATAAGATAATTGCCTGTCCAGTAAAATCAGCTTCGAGCCAGCCCCAGTGGATACTGAAAACAGTTGCTTTCATGGCAATCAAATACGAAATCCCTAACAAAAGTGCAATTCGCATAAACATAGCCAGAAACAAACCAATCCGGGTGGCTTTTTTGCGGTCCTGTTCTGGTAGTTTTCCTGTAACGATCGAGATGAAAATAATGTTGTCAATTCCCAGAACAATTTCCAGAAATGTCAGGGTGAGCAACGCAATCCAGGCATCAGGGTTTAAAAATATTTCCATGTAAATCTTAATTTACATTCAAATTACTATTTTTTATTCGATTTTAAAAACTTTTCCGTGCTGTTTTTCTTCAGAACCAACCATTCCGAATTCAAAAGTATACGAATCTTTCGAAGTCGTTAATATTTTCATACCAATAGCTTTTTCTTCCGCCATATTTTTCGGATGCTTTTTCTGCAAAACATATTCACAGTCGCTTACCCAGCGTATGGTTGAGGTATCTGTTTTTCCTTCAAAAGTTTCAATTTCAATACTGTCTTTGCGTTCAAAAATCGTTGTTTTTTTTACACCGTTTACTTCAAACTCAAATTTGAATTTTCCGTTTTTGAAATCTTTGCAATTGTGCTCTGCTTCATAACAGGATACTAAAGCAAGTATTGGCAATAAGAATATAATTTTTTTCATTTTAAATAAGTTGTTTTATAAGAAGCTAATCCTGCTGTCCGCTATATCTTTTATGGCTCCCGATAGCTATCGGGACGCCACAAAAAGATGCCGCTTCCATCAGGGCTAGGGAGAATCGTTTTCATCAGAAAAATTAAAAGTGAATTAATTATTTCAATCTGTTTAATTCATCATCAGTAAAATTTTTAATTTCTTTTTCTTTGGCAAACTTTTCGGCATTGTAATTTCCGGATTTATTTTTCGGAATCGATAAACTGTCCCAGGAACTGTTTTTCAGTTGTTTAGCATAAAAAACAACTTGCCCGACATGATAAGGATAATGTGCCAATTGCCTGTTAATCGCTTCAATAACCGTGTGACCTTCATTTCGAATATAAATTATATCCGATAGCTGTTCCGGTTTCAAATTGTTTAAAGCATCAAAAAATACATTCCATCCTTTATTCCAGACGTTAATGATTTCTTCTTTTGACTCTAAATCATTTTCGAATTCTGCATCGCGGTTACGCCATTCCTTTTCGCCGTCAGAGGTTAGAAAATCTGTCCATCGCGAGAGCATATTTCCTGAAATATGTTTGATTATAGTCGCAATACTATTGGTGTCTTCGTTGACGGCAATAAAAAGCTGTTCGGGCTCTAATTGGTCGATGGCTTTTTCGCCCAGCATTTTATAATACAAAAACTGCTTTTTAACGCTTTCCAGATAAGATTCATTAGTTTCCATGCTTATACAATTTTAATGTCATATTTATCTAA
Organism: Flavobacterium gyeonganense; assembly: GCF_029625295.1. NCBI lineage: Bacteria > Pseudomonadati > Bacteroidota > Flavobacteriia > Flavobacteriales > Flavobacteriaceae > Flavobacterium > Flavobacterium gyeonganense. The sequence continues at coordinate 3,823,071 of NZ_CP121112.1, forward strand.
AAGTCCCACGATTCCCTGAGTAGAAAACTGTGCTTTTTTCATCGGGTTAAATTCGGGATCGATTTTATAATTGTAAGCTGTTCTAAAATCAACTGCAGCCAGTTGGGTTTCATTAAAAATAGCTCCATCCAGATCACAATTATCAAAAACCGAACTGGTTAAATTGGTTCCTATAAAAGTAACTTCCCTTACAGAACAATTGATAAACTTGGTTTTAGGCATTTTTTTATTCGAAAAAATAGCGTAATCTAAAGCCGTTTCTTCAAAATAAACCTGAAATAAAAAGTCATCACATTCGTTAAAGGCAATTCCTAAGAGCTTACAGTTTTTAAAAGTCACATTCTTTAAACCCGTTCCTGCAAGGTTTGTCATCGACAAATTACAGTCGATAAACTCGCAGTCCAAAAAGGTATTGTAAGCAAAATTACTGTTGGAAAAATCACAGTTTTTAAAAACGCAATCCTCAAATTCACGATTATTTATTTTTTTGTCAATATAAATGACTTTTTCAAATGTTTTCTGAATGTGAATTAGGCTTTCCATACTGTGTTTTGGTAATATATATTAAAGGGTAAAGGTTAGTCATTAAACAAACCTTTCATAATAATTTTTAATCCGTAAAAAATTAGAAACATAGCGCTCAGACAAGCGACAATCCCAATTCCTAAAACTAGATAATGCCAGTTGGTATGCTGATTCATAAATGCGTTATAAATCAAAGATGGACCAATAAACATCAACGGAAGTGCGCCAGTTAAATATTTAATTCCTTTTCCTAATAATTGTTTATTTGTTGCCATTTGTTTTTTAGTTTACTTCGTCTGTTCGGCTAAAGCTTCGTGTCAGGTTTAAGGTTTCAGGTTTCGCTCTTTGCGGTAATAAATCCCACGCATCTTACATCTCACAGAAAACTTTTCACTTAGTATAATTGTCAACAGCATTTCTAACACTGCCATATTTTCTTAATAGTTCAGAGGCTTCTTCATACGAAACCGGAATTTCTCCCATTATCATTTTTACTCCACGGTCAACCAGTTTGCTATTACTTAACTGCATATCGACCATTTTGTTGCCCTTTACTTTTCCAAGCTGAATCATCGATGCAGTCGAAATCATGTTTAAAACCAATTTTTGTGCAGTTCCGGCTTTCATTCTCGAACTTCCGGTTACAAATTCAGGTCCTACAACGACTACTACAGGGAATTTTGCTGTTAGTGCTAATGGACTTCCTTCATTACAGGTAATACAGCCGGTTGCAATATTATTTTCGTTACAGGTTTCCAACCCGCCAATAACATACGGGGTTGTTCCTGATGCCGCAATTCCAATCACGATATCGTTTTGATTGATATTGTGTGCCAGTAAATCAATCCAGGCTTGCGTTGCATTGTCTTCGGCATTTTCTACGGCACGACGAATGGCTGTGTCACCACCCGCAATAATTCCGTTTACCAAATCAAAAGGAACTCCAAAAGTTGGAGGACATTCTGAAGCATCTACGACTCCCAAACGTCCCGAAGTTCCGGCTCCGATGTAAAAGATACGTCCGCCCAATTTTAAATTTGAAACAGTCTGTGCAACTAAAGCTTCGATTTGCGGTAATGCTTTTTCGACAGCATCGGGTACAGTTTTGTCTTCCTTATTAATATTAGTAAGCAGTTCGTGAACTGACATTTTCTCTAAATGTTCATACTTTGAAGATTGTTCGGTTGTTTTTGTAAACGTCATTTTTTGTAGAAATAGTTATCCTCCAAAATTAATGTTTTTTATCGCAAATCGGGGGAAAAATTAAAAGCAAAGTGGTAAAGATTTTAATCTTTTTGAATGATTTTGTTTTTAGGTGAAACTGCTTCATAAGTCTTTATTAAAAAACTTAAAATCCTATATTTGTTAAATAATTAAAACAAGAATGGATATAATAAGTTTTTTAACCGGCATGGCCAAAATCTCAGTTTTTGTTTCATTATTGCTGGCATTTTTTTTACTTACTGTAAAAACAAAAAATAAATTAGCAAACAGATTATTTGCTTTCTATTTAATATTTTTTGCCATTGATAACAGTGGTATTTTTATTGATGAAGAATTTATAAAAAGCCATTTTAATTTAGAATTTTTCAGATGGTCCGTTTGTACTTTGATACTGCCTGCTTTTTATCTGTACGTACTATCAGTTTGTTTTGCAGATTTTCGTTTCAAAGCGAAGCATTTATTACATTTAATTCCATTAATAATTACAAATATTGTATTTGTAATGAGGCTCTACTTTTTAAATACAACAGAAAAGCAACTATTTTATGAACAACGGGATCAGTCGCCTGAGATGTACATTTTGTTTCTTATTTTGGGAATACAAACAATAGCATATAGTATAGGAATATTTGTTGTGCTAAAAAAGTATAAGGAAATATATCAGGAAAATTATGCGAATCCCCGGACTTCTATTTTTAAATGGTTGTTTCAAATAGCAAGCGCCCTCTTTGTTTTATATTATCTGTCTATAATTAAAAATATCGTGAGATATGCTGATTTAGATTTTCTATGGATTTGGTCCAATACCATTTTGCAATTTCTGGTTTTAACAGTAACATGCTGGTTTGTATTAAAAGCGCTGAATTATCCGGAGCTTTTTCGGGGTATCGATTCTAAATTACAGTTGGCAAGGGATATTCTACCTAAACAAGACGAAAATATTGTAGAAATAAAAACCAATCATAATGAGCTGATTGCAACTCAAATTGCGACATTAAAAGGCTATATGAAAGAAAAAGAACCTTTTCTTGATCCGTCGCTTACCATTCAGGAACTCTCCAATCAAATTGATATTCCGGTTCGGGATTTATCTGTTTTGATTAATCATCATATGGATCAGCATTTTTTTGATTTTGTAAATGAATATCGTATTCAAAAAGCCATGAATATTTTAAAAGATCCTTTAAAAAGGGATTTGACAATTTTAGAAATTTTATACGAAGTAGGTTTCAATTCAAAATCTTCGTTTAATACCTCTTTCAAAAAATATACAAATTTAACGCCCACGGCTTACAGAAATGCTTTATAATTAGGGTTTTTGTAAAAAGTCGTACGTCAGCATTAATAAAGTCGAACTGATTTCTTAGGCAGAAATTGGTTCGACTTTTTTTGTCGGTCGAATCTGGAAAATTTCTAAGGCAACTTTGCTTCATATTAATTGAACAAGTTGAAAAAATTAGAAATCATGAAAAAAACAAACCTCCTTATCTTTTTAGTATTGCCATTATTTTGTTTAGCACAATCAATAAAATTAAGAGGTAAAATATCCAGTGAAACAACTTTACTGGAATGGGCAGATATTTCAGTATCTGATTCAGAAGGAAAAATAATAGGCAGAACAACAAGTAAACAAGACGGAACTTTCGAAATTGATCTTAAAAAAGGCTCTTATAAAATAGAAGTCAGTCTTTTAGGATTTACAGATTACAAAAATGAAATTATTGTTGAAAAAGATACTGATCTTGGAATAATTATATTAATAGAAAATGCAACAAAATTGGGAGAAGTTATCATTCAGTCCAGAAAAAATACGATTGAACAAAAAATAGACCGCCTGGTTTATAATCCTGAGAATAATACAAACACAGTTGGAGGCGATGCCTTGAGCGCAATAAATACAGCACCGGGTGTTGTGGTACAAAATAATGCTATCAATATATTAGGAAAAGGAACTTCCCGGGTCATGATGGACGGAAGAATGATTGAATTAACTGGTGAGGAACTGAATAATTTACTGAAATCTATTTCTGCGAGTGATATTAAGAACATTGAAATTATTAGTAATCCTTTGTCGAAATATGAAGCGGAAGGAAACGGCGGACTGATTAATATTGTGATGAAAAAAGGCGCTCGTAATTCCTGGAAAAATACAATCACAGCTTCCTATGATCAAAGTAAATACGGAATTTTTTCGCTCAGGGATAATTTCTTTTATAATAAAAATAAATTTCGATTTTCGGCTAGTCTCAATGGGAAAACGGGTTATAAATATATTAATGAAAAACTGGATATGTATTTTACTGAAGGAACTACAAAAATGGATGTAATGACAAAATTAAATGAAGATAACCTTTCCGGAAAAATAGCTTTTGACTATGATTTTTCAGAAAATACAACAATTGGCTTCCAATTTTTAAAGGATAAAAGCAATCCGGATTTTGACTCGGATATTAGGATTGATAAATATAATACTCAAAATGAATTAGAGAGTTATATAATCAACAAGAGTCCTTTAGACAGAAAATCTGGTAATAAGACTTATAATCTGCATTTAATTACAAAATTAGATTCCCAAAATCGAAAATTATCATTTGATATCGATTACTTTAATTATAATTCAAAATTCGACAGAGATTTTACAGCAAATAATTATGCACCAGACGGAACCTTTGTTGGTGTAAATCAGTCAGGACAAAATATTTCGAATCAGGACATTGACAATGTGAGTTTCAAGACTGATATGGAACATCCGCTTCAATTCCTAAACTTATCGTATGGAGCAAAAGTAAGTTTCACAACCAGTAATAGCGATGTTGTTTTCTTTAATACGATTACCGGAACTCCTGAATTAGATACCAACCAGTCCAATCAGTTTAAATATACTGAAAATAATCAGGCAGTTTATATTAGCGGAGACAAAAAAGTGAATGAAAAATGGAATTTTCAACTAGGTTTGCGATTAGAAAATACACAAACAAATGGTTTTTCAAAAACGCTAAATCAGGAAACGGTAAACAATTATTTTAAACTGTTTCCAACATTTTATGCTTCGTATGAGAGGAATGAAAGCAACAATTTTAGTCTGAATTATGGAAGAAGAATCAGAAGACCAGGTTTTTCGCTTTTGAATCCGTTTCGAATTTACATCAGCAGTAATAGCTATTCTGAAGGAAATCCATTTTTGAAACCTTCATTTAGTGACAATTTCGAGTTTGCACATTCTTATAAAAAAATATTGAAAACCAGTGTTTTTTTAAATTCTATTACAGATGGGTATGGCGTAATATTCAATGCAAATCCGGAAACATTGACGCAGGTAATAACGAGAGAAAATTATTTTAAAGGAATTACTTATGGGGTAGGTGAAATCTATTCAGCCCGTTTTGCTGATTGGTGGCAGAGTGAAAATTCAGTGTATTTTTTAGGGTCAGATATTAAATTTGTAAACAATATCAATGCAACACCGGTAAATGGGCTTCAGATTTATTTTTCAACAAATAATACCTTCTCGTTAGGTAAAACAACTACATTACAACTAGATTTCAATTATACAACGCCTTACAAAAGCGGTTTATACGAAACAGGATATACGTCTAGTTTGAATATTGGTTTTAGGCAGGATTTATTAAACAAAGCACTGCAGTTTTCTTTTTTGATAAATGATATTTTCGACACGTCTTATTTAAAAGATGATGTTTCTGTTGTAAATGGTGTAAAGCAGGTCTATAGTCAAAAGGAAAGCAATAGGTTTGCCCGTTTATCTTTAGTTTACAATTTTGGAAATAAAAAGATCAATATAAAGGAACATAATTCTGGTAATGAAGAAGAGAAGAAAAGAACGGGGAATTAAAATTAGAGGAAATTAGTCATTTTTATAATTTTGGGTGTGACCACATTTACAAAAGGCGCTATTTAACAAACCGCTTATGTGCACCTTTTGTAAATGCGGTCGGGCTATCCGCACTACTTCGGTAGTTTGCTGCTATCCCTCACACAAACAACAGTATATAATTAGATAATGTGTCAATTAGGTAATTAGATAAAGTTTTGGAGGCCTTAAAAAATGATTAGATATTATCAGTCAATGTAAATAATTTTATAATTAACAAATTTTCTAATTCACTAATTAAAGAAAGAAAGCCAAAAAGATTCCGAGAACAATCATGGAGACTTTGGCAACATTGAATTTGTGTCCTTCACTGCTTTCGAAAATAATAGTCGATGAAATATGGAATAATATTCCAATTACGATTGCAGTTATTTCGGTGTAATATTCGTTTAAAATGGGTAAAAATTCAGAAGCGACAGTTCCTAGTGGAGTCATGATAGCGAAAGTCAGCATGAAAGCGAAAACAGCTTTTTTGTTTAAATCGGCGTTGATGAAAAATGTTGTTAAAATCACGGCAATCGGCAAATGATGAATTGCAATTCCGATGGCCAAACCATGATGATGGCTTACAGGAAAACCTTCCAGAAATGCATGAATACAAAGACTTATGAAAAGCAGCCACGGAATCTGAGACATTTTTGCATGCCCGTGCACGTGTCCGTGTTCTGCGCCTTTTGAGAAAAACTCAAGAATGATCTGAAATAAAATCCCGACCATAATGAATAAACCAATATTATGATTATGTGCTTCGTAAACTTCAGGTAAAAGATGCATCACGGTTAGCGATAGTAGAAATGATCCGCTAAAAGCAAGTAATAATTTAAGACTGGTTTTGTTTTTTGGTTTTATAAACAAAGCCAATGTATAACCTAAAAGTACAGAAAATAAGGGTAATAAATAGTTCATTTGCTGATTTACCAAATTATTTAAAAATCATGATTAATCTTTCACTTTCGGTTTTATGGAATTTTTTGAGTTTGTAATCGCCAAAAATATCTAAAAGATAAATACCGGCTTCATCCATCAAATCCTGAAAATTCTGCAAGGTGAGTGCTTTTACTTTTTCTGTAAAATGGTATTTTTTGCCCTGATCTTCAAAATCAATTTCCTTAAAAATATGTCCGTCTTCTACATATCTTTTGATGTTGAAATCAATTCCATCAACCGTTTTTACTTCTTCGGGAACCAAAGTTTCAATAACCTGATTTACGTTCATAAAATCAATTACGGCAAAACCATATTCAGATAAACTTTCTTTGATTGCTTTTAAAGTGGTTAGATTATCATCGTCATTTTCGAAATAACCAAAACTAGTAAACAGATTGAAAATGGCGTCAAATTTTTCCTCAAATGGTTCACGCATATCGTGAACTTTAAAATGCAGGGTTTCATTGCTGTTTTTACTGGCTTCGGCAATGCTATTTTCAGATAAATCAGCGCCTAAAACAGTAAAACCTAGTTGGTTTAAATAAATAGAATGACGTCCTTTTCCACATGCTAAATCCAATACTTTTGCTTTTTCGGGCAAGTTTAGATAATGGGTAAGGTTGTCCATAAAAATCTGAGCTTCTCTATAATTTCTGTCTTTATACAAAATATGATAATACGGAGTATCAAACCATGATGTAAACCAATTTTCGGTGTTACGGTCCTGATTAGGTGTTGATGGGTTAGGCGCTTCAGACATTTATTCTAATTCAATTAATTCAAAGTCCGGCAAATTTAGTGTATTTTTGCCGAAAAATAACTATTTCGTGACTATACCTGAATAATCAGATATGCGTATTCGATCGGAGTTTTTTTTAAACAAAAATAAAGATGGAAGAAAATTTTAGAATGATTGCCAAATGTTTTTTTGGTTTTGAAGAAATATTAGAAAAAGAATTGCGTGATCTTGGTGCCCAGGAAATTGAAAAAGGGGTAAGGATGGTAAGTTTTAAGGGTGATAAAGGCTTTATGTACAAAGCCAATTTGTCACTCAGAACAGCCCTTAAGGTTTTAAAGCCAATTTATTCATTCAGAGCTAATAATGAGCAGGCATTGTACAAAGGAATTTCTGGTGTAAACTGGTCGAAATTACTGAATGCCAATCAGACTTTTGTAATTGATGCTACGGTTCATTCTACTTATTTTAACCATTCTGAGTTTGTTTCTCAAAAATGTAAAGATGCCATTGTAGATCAGTTTAGGGAAAGAACAGGACAGCGTCCAAGTATTGATAAACAGCATCCTGATTTACGAATTAATGTTCATATTGATAAAGATCAGGTTTCGGTAGCTTTGGATACTTCAGGAAATTCACTCCATCAGCGTGGCTACAGAACAGCTACTAATATTGCGCCTATTAATGAAGTTTTGGCTGCAGGAATTCTTTTGTTGTCAGGCTGGGATGGTCAAAGTCACTTTTTAGATCCAATGTGCGGTTCTGGAACCTTTTTGGCTGAAGCTGCAATGATTGCCTGCAATATTCCGGCTAACATCAACAGAAAAGAATTTGCTTTTGAAAAATGGAAAGACTGGGACAATGAATTGTTTGATAAAATTGTCGATAGTCTGATGAAAAAAACAAGAGAATTTCATTATACAATTCAAGGTTTTGATAAAGCACCAAGTGCAGTGAACAAGGCCAAAGACAATATCAGAAATGCAAATCTTGAAGATTATGTAACGATTTCTGAAGACAACTTTTTTGATACTGAAAAAGCAGTTGAAGGAAAACTGCATATTGTATTCAATCCGCCTTATGATGAGCGTCTGGATATTCATATGGAAAGATTTTATGCTAATATCGGCGATACTTTAAAGAAAAATTATCCGGGTACAAATGCCTGGTTTATTACAGCAAATCTTGAAGCCTTGAAATTTGTTGGATTAAAGCCTTCAAGAAAAATCAAGCTCTTTAATGGAAGTCTTGAAGCCCGTCTGGTCAAATACGAAATGTACGAAGGAAGTAAGAGAACTAAATTTCAAGTGTAAAGGTTCTAAGGTACTAAGACACTAATTTTCTAGTGACTGAGTATTTATCAATAAGATTAAAAAAGAAAATTAAATTTAAGATTTTGAATTTTAGGTTGTTTAAAAAAAACTTAGAACATTACTATCTCAGAATCTTAGCAACTTTAAAAAAATGACAAAATTACAAGTACGAGCTTTTTTGTATCAATTAGGATGCTTCGCAATTTTATTTATTCTTGGAAGATTTATAATTGCAGAATATTCAGGATTAACTGGAATATGGATTCCGATGACTGCTTTTATTGTTGCTACTTTGATAGCTCCTCAGTTTAAAGCATTAAAGACGAAAGATGGTGAAAAGCTTTTCATGAAATGGATTTTCATAAAAGGAATTAGGGAAATTGGATAGATAGTTATCGAATTCTAAGTAAATTAAAGCCATTGATTCTGAATGTTATTTGATTCACAATCAATGGCTTTTTTAACAAAATAGCATAAAAAATTATTTTTTAGAAGCTTTTTTTTCTGCTCCAGGAATTGTTACCTGCTTTTTATAAAGAGGAATAAAATAGGAAACAGTATAATTAAATCCAACTCCGAAACTTCCATCATAAGTTCTGTTAAATCCAGGAATATAAAGGTTTTCAAAATCCTCAGGTTCTTTGTTGGCTAAGAGCAATTTTAACTGGACCCCGAATCCTACAAAAAGGTTATTAAAAACCTTAGCTTTCATTCCAACAGCAACTTCGGCCCATGCAGCTGTTAAACCAGTATATTTTTTAGCATCAGTAATCACTGGAGTTTCTCCCCAATATTTATCAGGACTATAAATTTTGTAGCTGTTGAGTTCCTGGCTAAATGTACTAAAACCACCTCGTAAACCTACTGATATAAGATTTTCCATATCCAGCCAGTTATTATACAAGTTGTAGTCAAAACCTCCTTTTATGTAAGTTCCTGTTGCTGTTGAATTTAATCGGTCATCATCAGTTGTTTTATCTTCTATACCGAGTTCGGCGGCTATGTAATATTTTTTAGTAAGGCGAAAATCACCCACAAACTCGACTCCTTTATAGTCTTTGTCGTAAAAACCTCTGGTAAGTTTATACAAATCAACACCTACCCGTAAACCGTAGCGGTCTTTTTTTACAGGAACACTGTCTGTTGTGGTTTCTGCAACAACCTGAACTTTATTAGGTTTTGGTTTTGTCGCGCTTATTTCTTTTTTAATTGTATCATTAGCTATTTCCTGAGCCTGCCCAAGAAATACTACTGTGAAGAATAAGCAAATACTAAAAAATATTTTGACATGTGTTTCATTTTCTAATTCGACATTAGGATTAAATAAACTAATGTTACTTATCCAGTAGTTACTTGCATCTTCATTTCCTGCACGTTGAATTGAAGTTAAAGTGTATATGGTTTTAAAACCGCATGCTCTTGAGACATATACATTTTTTCGTGAATAGTTAAATGTTAGCATATCTGTATTGCTTAAACCAGGATTTGCGGTGCTGAAATTAGATATAAAACTATAAGTGACAGCATCTTTTGTAGGGTCTAATGGAATTAAAACCTGATTCGCACTAGTGGTGTATTTTATATCATCAGTTGTAGCGGTTTCGTTAAAAACAATTCCATTTTCTACATTGTCTCCCTGTACTTTCAGGCGAGTTACATTTTTTACAACTGCTGGTCGGTCGGCATAGAAAAAAGAAATCAACATTCTTGGTGTTGTGGGGGTATTTGCATCACAAATATCATCTTTTTCACAACTGGATAATCCAAATGTTAAGACCAATAAAAAATACAGTATTTTTTTCATTTATAATTGTGTTATCGAAGTTCTAAAAGTACAACATTTTCGACATGATGTGTCTGCGGAAACATGTCTACCGGACGAACGCGTGTTACTTTGTATTTTTCATCCATTAAAGCCAGATCCCTTGCCTGAGTTGCAGAGTTACAGCTTACATACACTACTTTCTTAGGAGCAATCTTTAAAATTTGTTCAATAACATCCTTATGCATTCCGTCTCTAGGCGGATCTGTAATAATTACATCAGGTTTGCCATGCTGGGCGATAAAGGCTTCATTAAATACAACTTTCATGTCACCAACAAAAAACTCACAATTCGTAATATTATTGCGCTCAGCATTTGCCTTAGCATCTAAAATTGCTTCAGGAACACTTTCTACACCAATTACTTTTTTTGCTTTTCTGGATACAAATTGTGCAATAGTCCCAGTTCCGGTGTATAAATCATAAACAGTTTCGTTGCCTGAAAGTCCTGCAAAATCCCTGGTTATTTTGTATAATTCGTAGGCCTGATCTGAATTGGTCTGGTAAAATGATTTAGCATTAATACTAAACTTTAATCCTTCCATTTCTTCCAGAATATAATCTCTTCCTTTGTAAAGCTTTATATCCTGATCGTAAATAGTATCATTTTGTTTTGAATTGACCACGTATTGCAAAGAAGTAATTTGTGGAAATTTTTCGTAGAGATGATCCAGAATTAATTCACGACCAGCTTCGTCATTTTCGAAAAACTGTATCAAAACCATGATTTCACCTGTCGAAGCAGTACGAATCATAAAAGTTCTCAATAAACCTGAATGTTCTCTTGGATTAAAGAATGTTAAATTATTTTCGTTTGCAAATGCTCTGATTTCATTGCGAATTGCATTTGAAGGGTCTTCCTGTAAATGACATTTTGTAATATCCAGAATTTTGTCCCACATTTTAGGAATATGAAAACCTAAAGCATTTCTATTTCCTAAATCTTCAGTACTTTCTATCTCTTTTTCGGTTAGCCAGCGGCTGTTCGAAAAAGAAAATTCCATTTTATTTCTATAGAAAAACTGTTTCTCAGAACCTAAAATATCTTCAAATTCAGGTAAGTCAATTTTTCCTATCCTTTGGAGATGGTTTTTTACTTCATTTTGTTTATAATACAGCTGTTGGCCGTATTTCATATTTTGCCACTTACATCCGCCGCAAACACCAAAATGTTCGCAAATCGGATCTACACGGTGTTCTGATAATTCATGAAATTTAACAGCTTTTCCCTCGTAATAAGCTTTTCTTTTTTAAAAGTTTGCACATCAACCACATCGCCCGGAACTACATTCGGTATGAAGATTACTTTTCCGTCTGGTGCTTTTGCAACTGATACGCCTTTTGCGCCTGCATCAAGAACTTGTATTTGATGAAAGACGACTTTATCTGTATTTTTTCTTCCCATAGCGCAAAAATAAGGGTTTGTAAACTTTTATAAATTTAATTTTTAAAATATTTTATCAAATTCTATAATTTGCATCTCTAAATCAGCTTTTAAAGCTAACTTTGTTGCATCAAATGCTTCGATAGCCCCAATTTAAGTCTAAGTAATTGTTATTTCGTATGAAGTTGTATCATAATCTTTCGAAAATTAGCTTTTTAAAAAAAAGTTATGCATTGAAATTTCTGTTTGTTGCTTTTATAGGTATTCATATTCCTTTAATCGGAATTTTGTTTTTTGCTTTATATTTCGACACAGTGATTCCGGCGACATCGGTTTTAATTTTTTCATTAATTATGACCTTGCTTGCAACTGGAATTACCCTACTGGTTTTAAACCAGCTGATTAAACCAATTGCTGTAGCTTCAAAATCATTGGATGACTACAGAAATCAAAGAAAATTATCGGTTTTGCCTACAGAATATACTGATGAAGCCGGTCTGTTAATGAGTAATATTCAGGAATCTATATTTGAAGCCGAAAGTTTTATAAATGAAAAACAGGATTTGATTTATATGCTTTCACATGACTTGAAAAACTTTGCAGGAAATCCTCAGGGACTTGCGAAACTCATTATAGAAGAAAAACCATCTGAGGCAATAAAGGATTTGGCCGAGTTGATTTGTGAATCAACAAATCTGCAATTCAGATATATAGAAAATTTCATCAAATTACTGGCGGAACAGGATCAGGTTCCTAAAATAAATCCGGAGCTAAAAAAAATATCTTTTCCAGATGTATTGGATTTTGTCAACGAACAGGTAGAACAGCGTCTTATAGATAAGAATATTAGTCTAAATGTGAGTGTTGAAACTGAAGAAACTAAGCTTAAAATTGATGAGGGATTATTAATTCAGGTTTTAGTAAATTTGATTAGCAATGCGGTTAAGTTCTCTTATTTTGACAGCGAAATTAAATTAAGAATATTTACTGAACGTAGTTCCCTGATTATAACGGTTTCTGATAATGGAATAGGTTTCAGTCAGCATCAGATTGAAGAGCTATTCAAGAAATTTACAAAAATGAGCCGACTTGGAACCGCCAATGAATCTTCAACAGGGATTGGTTTATACTTATGTAAAAAAATCATCGAAAGAAATAAGGGGAAATTAACAGCTTCCAGTGAAGGAACAAACAAAGGTGCCGAGTTTAAAATTGTATTTGAAAATTGTTGATTATTTTTTTTTGATTAATTCATAATTGATAATTGTAAAAAAATAGAAACACAAATCAGCAGAAATTTTTCCGAAAATAATTCCGAAGAAATAATTCCCGAAAAGTATCGGCATCCAGTACATACAAAAAGGACGAATTATTAAAAAGTCCAAAAAAGCGGGGTATCCAAACTCTAAAATTAAATTTTTTAAAAGTTTAAGATTTTCCGAAGGAGAAGTTTTTTTTCCTAAAACTGTATTTTGATTTACTAATTTTTTATAAGAAGAAAATAAAATCACACTGTAAAAAGCCAGATATTCAGCAAACGTAATCAAATAAGCTGTTGTTAAACCGCTATAGACTTTACTAAAAAGCGAGGTAGTAAGTGCGGCAGTTGTACTTGCCAATTCAGCGTATTTGTAACGATTGAACCACTCTTTAAAATTTGATTTTTTAAGCATTTTAATATCCTTATGTAAAAATCGAAGGTAGGAAAACTAAATTTGAACTTTTTACTTAATCTTAAAATATTAAAATGTAGTTTTTGCTGCTGAAGGGTTTTTATAGCTTAATTTTGGTTTTCCATCCAAACATTCTACTCCGGCAGGTCTTATCGTAATGCTACAATCAGATATAATGCCCCATTTTGTATTGTAATTGCTTTGTGCTTTAGTGTATTCTTTTATTTTTGCTAAAAAAGCATCAATATCAATTTTTTTAGAATATACAATATAGCCAGCATGGCCGCCGCAAGCTTTAGAGCCAATTGGGGCAAAATCCCATTCTTGAGAATTTGTACAAGGCTGAGAGTTGGATAAAGAAAGAGAAACAATCTCATTGTACATTGCTTCTAATTTTTGGGTATCTTCTTTTTGGATTTCTTCTTCACTACTGCAGGAAGCAGTTACAAAGCAAACAATAAATACAATAATGCTTAATTTTTTCATGGTTAATGATTTTAGAGTAGTTTATTGATAAGATGCTCTGATTATAAAAGGGTTGCGCATTCATGAAAAAGTTTCTAAGATTCTTCTTCAAAATCTTAGAAACTTATGTGTTATAATGTCACAGTTTTTTTAAAAGAGTTACCACAACTGATGCACAGAAGGTTTTATATATTCGTCATAAACTTTATTCATTGCTTCAATTTTTTCTGAGGATAATTTAGGCAAATCATAAACAGATAAATTGGATAATACATGACTTTCGTTAGAAGCTCCCGGAATAATACAGCTTATGTCTTCAAAACTCAAAATCCATTGTAAAGCATATGGTGCCAAATTTGAAGTATCAGGAAATAATTCTTTTAATTTCTCAACAGCTTTCAGACCTAATTCATAATCAATACCGGAGAAAGTTTCTCCTTTGTCAAAAGCATCTCCGTTTCTGTTGAAATTTCGATGATCTTGTGGTTCGAAAGTTGTTTTTGTATCAAATTTACCGGTTAAAAGCCCACTTGCCAGAGGAACTCTCGCAATGATGCCGATATCTTTTTTTCTTGCTTCAGAAAAGAATAATTGTGAAGGTCGCTGACGAAATAAATTAAAAATAATCTGTACTGTGGTAACGTTCGAATATTCGATTGCTTTCAAGGCTTCTTCTACTTTTTCAACGCTAACACCAAGATTTAAAATTTTCCCCTGCTCTTTAAGACGATCAAATAGTTCAAAAATTTCAGGACGATAGAAAACCTCAGTAGGAGGGCAGTGTAACTGAATTAAATCTATTGTTTCTAATCCTAATCTTTGTAAGCTGTCTTCAACGTATTTTTGAAGCACTTTTGGCTGATATCCCTCGCTTACATGCGGATTAATATGACGCCCGCATTTTGTAGCCACGTAAATACGCTCAGATCTCGAACGTATAACCCTTCCTACAGCAGTTTCACTTAAACCATTTTCATAAACATCTGCTGTATCAATAAAGTTAACACCATTATCAATTGCTGTATTCAAAAGTTCGTCTGCAGTTTTGTTGTCAAAAGCTGATCCCCATTTTCCTCCAACCTGCCAGGTGCCAAGTGAGATTTCGGATATATTAAAATTGGTTTTACCTAATTTGCGATAGTTCATTTTGTGTATTTTAAGGTTCTAAATTTGCCAAGATGCTGAAGTGCTAAGATTTATAAGCTCAATAAAAAAACTTAGATTCTTAGTCGCTCAGAACCTTAGATACTTTGTTTTTAATCAAATAAATCAGAAGATAAATAACGATCACCGCGATCGCAGATAATGGCTACTATAACACCAGATTCTAATTGTTCTGCAATTTTAAGGGCTACTGCTACAGAGCCTCCACTACTCATTCCGGCAAAAACACCTTCTTCTAATGCTAATCTTTTCGTCATTTTTCTTGCTTCTTCTTCACTTACATCTACAACAGTATCTACTTTCGAAGCGTCAAAAATCTTCGGTAAATATTCCTGTGGCCATTTGCGTATTCCCGGAATTTGTGATCCGTCGCTAGGCTGCGCACCAATAATCTGTACATTTGGATTTTTTTCTTTCAGATAAGATGAAGTCCCAATGATAGTTCCTGTTGTTCCCATAGCCGATACAAAATGCGTTACACTTCCTTCAGTATCCTCCCATATTTCAGGACCGGTAGTTTTATAATGTGCTTTCCAGTTGTCGTCATTTGCAAACTGATTTAGCATTACATAACCGCCTTCGGCTACTTTTTTATCAGCATAGTCACGTGAACCGATTATTCCTTCATTGGCAGGTGTTAAAATAACGGTTGCACCATAAGCGCGCATGGTTTGTGTTCTTTCTTTTGTAGAGTCTTCGGGAAGAACCAATTCTATTTCAACCTGAAATAACTGAGCAATCATTGCCAGTGCAATTCCGGTATTTCCGCTTGTTGCTTCAATTAATTTATCTCCTTTTTTGATATCACCTCTTTCCAAAGCTGATGCAATCATGTTGTAAGCAGCTCTGTCTTTTACACTTCCACCCGGATTGTTTCCTTCGAGTTTTAATAAAAGTTTTACGTTTTTATTTTTGACCAGATTAACAGTTTCCATCAATGGGGTATTGCCAATCAGGCTGATTAATTTCTGTGGTTTCATTCTATTTTTTTCTTTTATTTTAACTTCGGTTGTAGTAGTATTCAGCACTATAGAATCTGCCGGGATAGATTTTGTAACCCAGGCATTTCCTCCCACAATACTATTTCTGCCAATAACGGTTTCGCCGCCTAAAATGGTAGCATTTGCATAAATACAAACATTTTTTTCGACAGTTGGATGACGTTTCGCATTTTTCATATCCTTGCTTACACTTAATGCGCCTAAAGTAACACCCTGATAAATTTTTACGTATTTTTCGATTACGGTTGTTTCTCCAATAACAATTCCGGTAGCGTGATCTATAAAAAAAGGTGAAGCAATATTGGCACCTGCATGTATGTCTGTTCCTGTTATGCGGTGGGCGTATTCGCTCATCAGTCTTGAAAATAATAATAAATCGAGTTTGTATAATTCATGGCTTAACCTGTAAATAGCAATCGCGTAAAACCCCGGATAGCCTAAATAGACTTCGTCGATACTGTTTGAGGCAGGATCATTTTCTAAAATATATTCGGCATCCTGATTTAGTTTTTCTAAAACATTTGGTAGTTTTTCCAGAAAAAGATCCCACATCGAGCCGCATAATTTTTCGGGCTTTTTGCAGGCTAAAACAGCGATTTCTTTGAAGCGGAATTCAAGTTCGTCAATACTTTCATCTAAAGCTGCATTTGAATCAAACAGGGTATAAAAAAGCTTTTCGGTAAACGCTTCGGTTTTAGTTTTAATGCCGTAATTTATGTTTGAATGGCTTTTTAAAGCTTTGATATTTTGTATGATAAGATCTTTTGACACAATTGTAAAATTGAATGGATAATTTGAAACGTTAAAAGTAAGGCGTTTTTTGTAAATAAAAGCACGAATTCACTAAAGAAATTTTCTATTGATCATTCTATTTGTGATAAATAAAAGAAATTTTAAGGGCTGAAATTTATAAGATTGTTAAGAAGTTAAATGCGTAAATTAGCGAGTAAAACATAGTAAAAATGAAAAATGATTCTACTTTTAAAAGTGCTATTTCTAATCTTTCATTTCCTGTTACCCAGAAAGTTTCAGGTAAATCAATACATGACCCTGTCTTAGGTCTTATTGTTAAAGATCATCCTTCGTTTTGTGATAGTGATTTTATCTCTTTTCAGGAATTAAACAAGTATCGGCAGAAATATATTTCGGATTATTTAAGTAATGAAATAGGGGCGCTTTCCAATCTTGAAAAAAGTGTTATTTCTTCTTTAAATGAAGATAAATCCATTGTGAATATTGTAGAAGATGAAGATGAAACAAGAAGCTTTGGTCAAAAAATAGCAGATAAGGTAGCAGACTTTGGCGGAAGCTGGACATTTATTATTTCTTTTTTGCTTTTCATTGTCATTTGGATTAGTTCTAATGTTTATATTTTAATGAATAAAGGCTTCGATCCCTACCCATTTATTTTGCTGAATTTAATTTTGTCATGCATTGCAGCTTTGCAGGCGCCGGTAATTATGATGAGCCAGAATCGTCAGGAAGAAAAAGACCGCACGCGGGCCAAAAAAGATTATATGATTAACCTTAAATCAGAACTTGAAATCAGAATGATTCATGATAAAATTGATCATTTGATAATGCATCAGCAACAGGAATTAATCGAAATTCAGAAAGTTCAAATTGAGATGATGAATGATATTTTGAATCAAATTAAAAAGTAATTGCAGAAAAATTAAAGATAAAAATGTTTGTAGTAATATCCGGCAATCATAAACATGCCATTTGTAATTCCGGAAATCCAAAGTAACTTGTTGTAATTTTTGGCTTTGTTTAAAAAATGTAAAGCTACAAAACTTAAAAAAATAAGCGTTGTGTAGATTGCCGGATACATCTTAAATGCTGCTAAAAAGTCACCCCGAAAAAGTAAGAATAGGGCACGTTGAAATCCACAGCCCAAACATTCGATTCCTAACAGGGTTTTGCTAAAACAAGGCAGCATATATTTTTCTAAATCCAAAGTTTTATTTTTTACAACTTTACAAAAATATCAAATAAGATTTAAATAGGATAGAAGTGCTATTTTAAAGTTTCTTATTTTTGAAGTCTTATATTAAAAATATGAAAACTTTTAAAATTCTAATAATGGCTCTTGCAATTTCGGTTGCATTATATCAGCAGGTTTCTGAAGATAAAAATATCTATGTAACAGTAATTGCAATTGCAGTTTTTATGTTTGGCATGATGCAGCTAAGTGCAAAAACACCAAGTAAAAATCAAGAAAAAGAACAAGAGGATGCTGACTAAAGGAGAGAAGGTTTCTGTGCTGGACGAAGCCATTAACGGAACAGTAGTTTCAGTTAAAAATAATGAAGTTTTGATTGAAACAGAAGATGGATTTATGATGACTTTTTTTGTCAATGAGTTGATTAAAATTCAGGATTCCAGTAACTTAATGAAATCAATTAAAAGAATTGATTTAGATTCTGTTGCAAAACAAAAAGAAGAACCAAAACCACGAAGTTTTGTGAAAGAAAAGAAAGATAAACGTGAGATTTCGGCTCCGGAATTTGACTTGCATATAGAAAAATTAGTACCAAATAAACGCGGGATGTCTAATTATGATATACTTACTTTGCAAACCGAAACAGCAAGAAGGCATATTGAATTTGCAATTAAAAACCGTATCCCCAAGATTGTTTTTATCCACGGCGTTGGAGAAGGAATACTAAAAGCCGAGCTTGATTTTTTACTAGGTAGGTATGATGGAGTAGATTTTCAGGATGCAAACTATCAGAAGTATGGTCTTGGTGCAACTGAGGTTTACTTTAGGCAAAACAATAAATAGTTTTTTTTGAGACTAGAACAGCTTGCTAAGTGCATAAAAAAAACATCCCTTTCATTCTAATTGTCTTTCAGAATTAGTTTAGAAAAGGATGTTTTTTGTAAGAATTAAATAAAAAAATATTCTTTGATTTGGTTTCAAATAATCTTTATTGTGTGGTAATTTCGCCAAAAATAAAACTGCTTGGCAGTTTGAATTTCAAGCCTCCGCTATTGCTGAGCTCGATGTTTTTTAATGTAATTACATGGATGTATTGTGTGCCACTTTTTGTGGTTACAACTTCTATAGTACCATTAACAGAAGCATTCCAGGTCTCGTCTATTTCTGGTGTAGCAGGTCTTGGTGTTTTACAAAAATAATCAGCCGTTATACTGGCGTTTTTATAAGTATTGAAAACAATTTTGTTCTGAGTCGCTGTTATGGTGCTTTTTCTAGGTTCTAAAGTTTCGGTGTTTTGAATTAATTCAGGATCTAAAGCGTCAATAATCATTGAACTTTCAGCGTTATAATTATAGAGTTGTGTTTGGTTGCATTGGCCGGCTTTATTAGCTGTGAATGAAACTGTTGGAGAGGTATAAGTTGTTGTCTTCAGGGTGCCAAAAGGAAATGACCTCGGATCAACTTGTACTCCTCCAACTATCTCATAGCTAATATTGTTCATGTATATTAAATGATTAAAACCGATAATTTTTGTACTTCCGTCAGCGGCTGGTTCAGGTATATCCGGAGTGGTTGTAATGGTTATTGTTCCGCCCTTAGCTTTAGAATCTCGTATGATGTTTGGTGAAGAGGGTCTTATGGCGTCACAAATATTAGCACTACTAATAACGCCGTCAAAAGTTCTGTAAACAAGCTGGGAAAGTCCATTTTCAGTGATAGAGATTGTTTTTTCTCCTACTACATTGTCAAGTGTGTTTTCTTCCAATTGTAATATAAAAGCTTCTTGTGGTTTTAATTTATAAATCAGTTCATTAGTTTCTGTATCACAACTTTTAGGGGTTACTTCATCAAAATTAATTATTTCAGGGGTTAAATCTCCGTCATCGCAACCGTTAAGCATAATAGCGAAAAGTAACAGGCAGGCATATTTTTTCATCTTAATTTTATTTGGTTCAAAAATAGTGAAAAATTTCGCAAATGATATTTAAGAATTGACAATTGATATTTCATAACTTTGCGTTAATGAAAAAAGTATACCTCGATAACGCTTCTACTACTGCCATACGACCTGAAGTTGTTCAGGAAATGACAAAAATTATGATGAATGATTTTGGAAACCCGTCATCTACTCACAGTTTTGGTAGAAATGCAAAAACGATTGTTGAGCTTTCCAGAAAAAATATAGCTAAATATCTTAATTGTTCGGCTCAGGAAATAATTTTTACGTCAGGTGGTACCGAAGCGAATAACTGGATTCTTCGTTCAGCTGTAGAAGATCTGAAAGTGCAGCGGATTATCACCTCTAAAATTGAGCATCACGCAGTTTTATATACCGTTTTGGCTTTGCAGTCAGATTATGATATTGAGATTGATTATGTTGCTATAAATCCTGATGGCAGCATCGATTTAACGCATTTGTCTAATTTATTATCACAAGAAAAAAAGACAATTGTAAGTTTGATGCATGTAAATAATGAAATAGGAGTTATTTTAGATATTGACAGAGTAAGTGTTATCTGTAAGCAGTATAATGCCCTTTTTCATTCTGATACCGTTCAGTCTGTTGGGAAAACTGAAATTGATTTACAAAAAAATGCTGTCGATTTTATCGTGGCCAGTGCTCATAAATTTCATGGGCCAAAAGGAGTTGGCTTTGCTTTTGTGCGAAAAAATTCAGGGTTGCAGCCTTTACTTTTTGGCGGGGAACAGGAAAAAGGATTACGTGCAGGAACCGAAGCTGTACACCAGGTTGCAGGAATGGCAAAAGCTTTGGCTATTTCATATGAAAACCTTGAAACCGACCGGCAGTATATGTTGGATTTAAAAATGTATTTGATAAATCAGCTTCAAAATTATTTCCCGAATTTTAGAATCGTAGGTAAAAAAGAAGATTTTTATAATATTATCAATATTATTTTGCCTTTTTCTGAAGATAAAACTTCTATGTTATTGTTTAGCCTGGATATGAAAGGAATTGCAGTTTCAAGAGGAAGCGCATGTCAGTCCGGAAGTATAAAGCCTTCACATGTTTTAAAAGAAATACTTTCGGAGACCGATTTGAAATTACCTAATCTCCGGATTTCTTTCAGTCATTACAATACCAAAGAAGATATCGACTTGCTGATTGAGACTCTTAAAACAATATAACTGAAAATTATTTACGGATTACTTTTACCTGTGAATCATTTGTTAATTTAATGATTGTTGAAGGTTTTCCGCCAACCTTATCACGATACAAATCCACGACATAATCAACTCCTTTTATAATTTCAGGATTAATATCTTTGAAAGCTAATGGTGTTGGTTGTCCTGAAATATTAGCAGAGGTAGAGACTAATGGTTTTTTCATTCTCTCTAATAATTTAAAACAAAAAGGTTCTTTTACAAGTCGTATTGCTAAAGAGTTATCTGAAGCGATGATGTTAGAAGCTACATTTCGCGGTTCGTCTAAAATTAAAGTTGTTGGTTTTTCAGATAAATCAAGAATTTGCCAGGCTACTTCGGGAATATTTTTAAAAACATTGTACATCATTTTTTCGCCATTCATTAATACAATCATGCTTTGTGTTTCTGCACGTTGCTTAAGTTTGTATATTTTAGCAACTGCTTCGGGATTTGTGGCATCGCAGCCAATTCCCCATACGGTGTCGGTTGGATAAAGAATGATACCACCCTCTTTTATGATTTCAAAAGCTTTATGTACTTCTTCGTTGAGATTTTCCATTTTATAAAAACAAGTAACAAATTTATAGTAGCAAAGTAACGAAAAATATTTCTGGAAATCTCCATAAATTGGATAGCTTGTGCTTGTACGGATCATTAAAAATATAATTGATTTTGATTATGGATAAGTAAATTTAGAAGTTGAAATTCATTGATTTTTAGGGTGATTTGGTACTACTTTTCTGGGTTTAAAACTATTTTAATTTTATCTTTGCAAAAAAAATATTGGCCTTCAAAATTAAATTAGGTTAGCCTTCAATTCAAAATAATTAAATGAAAAATTTTAAACGCTTTTTAAAGTATTTAATACCTCACAAGAAAAATTTAGTAATCAGTATCATCTTTAATGTTTTATATGCACTTTTTTCTGCTATTTCGATGCTTTCGCTATTCCCACTAATGAAGGTATTGTTTTCTGATGGTGAAAAAATACATGTCAGACCTGTATATGAAGGGATTAAAAGTATTGATAAACGATATTTGGAAGACTCCTTAAATTATTTTATAACTCATAATACTGAAGTTAACGGAGCTTTGGATACATTGATATGGATGGTAATATTTGTTTTGACCACTTTTTTGTTGAAAAACCTTTTCAATTTCATTTCCATTGTTTACATGACCTATTTGAATAATGGAATTTTGAAAGATTTGCGAAATGATGTTTATCAGAAAGTAATTAGTTTACCTGTTTCTTTTTTTCAAATGAAAGAAAGGGTGATTTAATTTCAAGAATGACCT
Organism: Flavobacterium gyeonganense; assembly: GCF_029625295.1. NCBI lineage: Bacteria > Pseudomonadati > Bacteroidota > Flavobacteriia > Flavobacteriales > Flavobacteriaceae > Flavobacterium > Flavobacterium gyeonganense. The sequence continues at coordinate 3,845,603 of NZ_CP121112.1, forward strand.
CAGATATCAATACAATAAAAAGTGCTTTTTTAAGTATTTTGATGATGGTTAGTGAACCATTGACTATTGTATTCACTCTGATATCGATGGTCTTTATAAGTTGGAAATTAACCATATTCGTATTTCTTTTTCTTCCGCTTTCAGGGATTTTAATATCCAGAATGAGTAAATCTATTAAAAGTCAATCGGGTGATATTTTCTCTCTGGAGGGACATCTTTTATCAGATATTGAAGAAACTTTAGGCGGTATAAAAGTGATTAAAAATTTTACTTCTGAGAATTTTTTTATACGACGTTATTTTAATTCAACAGAGTTTATTAATAATCTAAACAATAAAATAGGTGTTAGAATGAGTCTGGCCGGGCCTATGAGTGAGTTTTTAGGGATTTTCGTAATTTCTATTTTATTGGTTTATGGAGGGTCTTTAGTGTTGATTGACGGATCGATGAGCGGTAGCGCTTTTATCGCATACATGGGTTTAGCTTATCAAATATTGACACCTGCTAAGGCTATAACAAAAGCCAATCAGGCTTTAATGGGAGGAAATGCAGCTTATGAAAGGGTTGCTTTTATTTTAGACGCAACCAATCCGCTAAAAGACAATCTTGATGCTATAGAGATTACCGAATTTAAGCATGAAATTAAATTTACGAATGTTTGGTTTAAATACGATTCGGAATATGTTTTAAAAGATTTTAATCTAACGGTTCCAAAAGGCAAAAGAGTAGCACTGGTAGGAGAATCCGGAAGTGGAAAATCAACATTAGCAAACTTAGTGACAAGGTTGTATGATGTTACAGAAGGAAGCATCACTTTCGATGGTGTTAACATAAAGGATGTTACTGCAGATTCATTAAGAAAACAAATGGGAATTGTTGCTCAGGACTCTATTTTGTTTAATGATACTATTGCTAATAATATTTCGTTAAGCATAGAAAATCCTGATATAGAGGCTGTTAAAAATGCTGCGAAAGTGGCAAATGCACATAATTTTATTTCAGAATTTCCAGAACAGTACAATAGCCCTGTTGGTGATGGAGGCGGAATGCTGTCTGGAGGTCAGAGACAGCGTGTAGCTATTGCCAGGGCGGTGATGAAAAATCCACCTATTATGATTTTAGATGAAGCTACATCGGCATTAGATACTGAATCAGAACAATTAGTTCAGATTGGCTTAGAGAATATGATGGAAAACAGAACTTCAATTGTAATTGCACACCGTTTATCTACAATTCAAAATGCTGATTTAATTGTGGTAATGAGTAAAGGCAGGATTGTAGAGCAAGGTACTCATGATGAGTTATTAAACATGAATGGGATTTATGCTAATTTGGTAAGTTTACAGTCTTTAGAGGTAAATTAAAGTTATTAATTATTAAATGCAGTTGCAATTTCGCTTAAATGCTATTTTAAGGAGTCTCTGGAAATAATCTTCTGTATTTTCAAAATACTAAAAGCGAGTAATTTACAGATTTTAAATTCGAAAAAAGTGAGTTTTTAGAGGGGTCTCTTAAATTTATCTTTGGTATAATTATCCGCATTTTTACTTTGACTCACAAAAACAAAATTAATATTTGCATACTACATCCATTCTTGAGTAAACTGTTTGACTTTTTCTTGTAAGAATGAATCGTCTTTCAGAAATTTAATTTTACAGTTTGTACAAGGTTCCTTTTTTTAAATAGAATAGAAATACTACTCTTTTTAAGCTTACTATTAGAGTCTGTATCTAAAAATCTATTAATACAAATGGATATTCTACATCTTATGCTATAATTACCTTGTTTTTCCGCTACTTCTGATATAGGAAGTGTATTGTCTGTTTCTCAGATCCATACCTTAAGGATTGTGAATACTAATACAATCTTGTTGTATTTCAATTTGTTTTAAAATTTTAACAAATTATTTTTAATTGTAAACTATTTTTTCTTAAAAATATTAATTTTTTTTATCCGTAAACTGTCCGAAATTGTTTTGGAAAATTCAAAACTTAAGTGATTACTATCGTAGGACATTGGGGCATTTTGAGCCGTAAATAGTACACAATGCTTGAGATTATTCCCATTAGACAGTAAATCTTTTTTGCTAATAAATTGGTAGAGGCCTTTTGATTTAATTTTCAATTCGTTATCATAAAGTCCAAAACTTTCGATGTCTTTACTTGTTATGGTTTCTCCTGTACCCATGATTTCTGGCATATCTCGTTTCAAAACTATATAATTTCCAAAAACAATAATTTTAGCTTTTGTTTTCTTTTTTATTTCTTTTACAAAAGCTACTAAATTTTCGGGTTTATACCAGCCAAACATTACGTTGATTACAATGTATTCATACTTTGATAAAAAATTATTTCTATAAATTTTATCCATCATAACATAGCATTTGTCTTTCATTTCGGGGGGATGATTGCTAATTAATTTTAAATCAGCCGAAACCATTGGTGGACAACCTCCTTCTGAAAGCATTCGGTAATCGTAATTAGGGTAGGCTAATTTCAAAAAGTTAAGAGCATCTGGAGCATGACTATCGCCAAGTATTAACACTTGTTCTGTGTGTTTTGTGTTTTTTAAATTTAAGTCATTTATGGTATCGCTTAAAAGTTGAAACCTCAAATTCTTGCCTTCCTCAATCTGTTTTAAGCCATATGCTTGAGTAGTGGTATTCTTAAAAAAGAATGATTCAAAATGAAGCAAACAATAATTTGTTACTAAAATTAAGACTATTGTTGTAAAAATAAGAATAATTATTTTGGATTCTTTTCTTTTAGTTACTCTAAAAGGAGTTTCAATACATTTATAGATGATAAATCCAACAACGATAGCACTAAAAAAAAGTATAATTTGGTCTTTCGGATTTAAATTCGGACCGTATAGATGTTTATAAAAAACGACAAAGGGCCAATGAATCAAGTATAAAGAATAGGATATTCTGCCCAACCATCTTATTAATTGATTATTATAAATTCGACTAACATATTTTGTTTGACCTGTATTGTGAATTAAAATAGCAGAAAATAAGCAAGGCAATAAAGCATTTATTCCAGGAAACAGGACTTTGTCATCATAAAAAGAAGCTAGAAAAATTAGACCTGTAATTCCTATTAGCGATAGCGATTCTTTGGCATACGATTTAAATTCAAATTTATTAGTCCAAAAAAGCAATGTGCCTATTAGAAATTCAAAAACTCGGAATGGAGTAAGAAAAAAAGCAGCCGAACTATTTATTGTTAAATAATATTCAGAAAAAAAAGGCTAATTACTGCAAATGAAGATAAAACTAAAACTCTATGAACCTTTTTTTTATTTTTAAAGTAAAAAACAATAAAAAAGGCCAAATAAGATAAAACTGTTCTTCAACAGATAAAGACCAAGTATGTAATAAAGGTTTAATATATGAATTACTATCAAAATAACCCGATTCTAAAAAAAATAGATATTGGAGAAGGATAGGACTGTGGCGGTTGATGATTTTAATGTTTTCTCGAATAAAAAAAGAGGATAAATGAAATAAGCCATTAATAATGTGAGTATCACAACGAATAGCATAGATGGCAGCAATCTTTTTATTCGCCTAAAATAAAACTCTTTAAAAGAAAAAGCTTTTTGATCTATTTTAGGTATTAAAATAGAACTTATGAGATAGCCACTAATTACAAAGAAAACATCTACACCGATGAATCCTCCTTTTAATACAGTTACATCGAGATGAAAAAGCAAAACCAATAGAACCGCAATACCTCGCAGTCCATCAATATGTGGGAAGTAATTTCTTTTATGCATGGGGATCAAAATAGAAATAATTAATTAAAATGCTCTAAAATCGTATGATTTAGTTTTTCAACCGAAAAAGGATGTAGACTTTTTTCTGAATTTGTAGAAAGTTTTTTCCAGACTAATTCATCACTGTATAATTTAATTACTTTTTCTGCAAATTCATTAGCTTCATTTGCAATTAAGGCATTTTCATTGTCAATTAAAAACATCCCTTCAGCACCTATTTCGGTAGTAACTACTGGAAGATGGTATTCAAGAGCCTGACCTATTTTACCTTTAACACCTGCACCTATCTGTAGTGGAGCAACCATTAATTTAACTGAATTAAAAATTGCATCAACATTTGATACATAACCATGAAAAACAAATCGATCGTCTTTTATATTTTTTACTAATTCATTAATATTGCCGACTACATTAACCTTTATTTCTGGCAATTTTTCCCAAACGATTGGCATTATTGAGTTATATAAAAATTCAATTGCATTTACATTTGGATGGTGGGTTGAGCCAATAAATAAAATGTCTTTTCTTTCAGAAAAATGTTTTATAGAATCGATATTTATTTTACTATAATGTATGTTTGAAATTTCGATAAGCTTTTCTTCATCAGAAAATAATTTCATGTATTCTTTTTCTGTCTCAGAAATAGGGATTATGTAATCTGCATTTTTTACAAATTCTGTTTCAATTTCTTTGTATTTTTTGTAGTTTAATTCGTGTGATTTGTCTTTATCAATTATCAGTGCTTTTTGATATCTTAAATGGTGTATATCAACCATATCATAAATAAATTTAGCATTGTTGAAAACATTTTTGAATTTAAAAAAACATTCTTTAAAAGTGTCAGGGCCATAGAACCAAATTAGACTTACATTTTTATTTGTTTTATTTAAATACTCTACGAATTTGTTTTCTGGGTATTGATTGTAATATACATTAACTCCCATTTTTTGATAATATATTATATATGGGTCTTTAGGACTTATATGCGTGACTATCAAAGTAACATGGAATTTTAAATTGATAAAGCCCTTAATTATTTCATTTAATCTATTTGCACCAGAATCCTTATCATATTCAGGCATAAATTTAATTACAAAAGCAATCGATTTATTATTATATTTTTCAATAATTCTTTCTTCGATAGTGGTTGCTTTAATAGATTCTATTTCTTTTTTCCATTTATTTTCAAACTTCTGGCTGTTAATTTTAAAAAGTAACTCTTTTTTTGTAGTGACTTTTCATCTGATTTTTTTTTCCATTATAAGAAATTCCGTTATAGTGAAGTACTTCAGAGAATGGTGTATAATATATGTATTTGTTTTGGTTGTATTTCAGATCAAAACAAAAGTCTGTTTCTTCAAAATAGGCTGGAACAAATATTTCATCTAAAAGATTTAATGTGGCTCCATCATCTTTAAATTTTTTGAATAGTAAACTACATCCTGAGCAATAATCAACCTGATAAATATAATTTATTTCGGAATCTTTAGGGTGCTTTTTTCTAACTACTTGATGAATCTTAAAATTTTGAAGAATAACACTTCCGGCTTCTTGTAATGTACCATTTGCATTTAATAATTTAGAACCTACTGCACCTACATTTTTATAGTTTTCGAAAACATAGAACAATTCTTCTATAAAGTTTTTTTCTACAGCTGTATCATTATTTAAGATGTAGATATATTCTCCTTTGGCAGCTCTTATTCCTTTATTTATATTTTTTAAAAAGCCTAAATTCTTCTCGTTTTTAATTAATTTAATTCCGGAGATGAGTGAAAAATCATAGTTTTCAGAACTATTATCGTCAACTAAAATGATTTCATATGGATATTTTTTTGTTAAATTATTATTTAGATGGATTAAACAATTCCAAGTATATTTTTCTTCATTATAAAATGGTATTATTATAGAAACAATGGGTTTTTCAGACTCGTCAAAAATTATGTTTTTTCTAACAAGTTCTAATGGGATTATTTTTTTAATTTTTGAGGTTTAAAAGTTTTTTTTAAAAAAGATTTTATTGGACGTGAAATCTGCATAGTGGTTGTTATAGAGAATATTAATGTTTAGGATTAAAAGTAGTAATACTTGTTGAAAACTAAAGTTTAATTTACTTATTTTTCATTTTGGTCGATTGAATACATTTTTTCAAAGTTTAAATTTCTTTTAATACAGATTTTAATTTTTCTTTTGAAAAAGGATAAAGGCTTTCAGTAGAGTTAACAGATAATTTAGACCACATTTCTTTATCATTGTAAAGTGTAATTATCTGTTTTGAAAGTTCATCTGCAGTTTCAGAAATAAAAGCATTTTTTTTGTTTTCTAAATACATTCCTTCAGCGCCTATAGAAGTCGTTACTACAGGTAAAAAGTATTCAAAAGACTGGCCTATTTTTCCTTTTACACCTGCGCCATAACGCAAAGGAGCAACCATCAGTTTAGAGTTGATAAAATAGGACTCAATATTTTCTACAAATCCCAATAGTTTGAAATTAGGATGGGAGATAGAGTGAATCTTATTTTTTACATTTCCAATTACATTTACTTTTAAATTGGGTAATTTTAGCCATACTTTTGGCATTATTTCATTATATAAGTAATGAATAGCATCTATATTTGGTTCATGTGAAGAACCAATAAACAAAATATCGCTTCTTTTTTCAAATGGGGCAATTTGACTTTCGTCAATTTTACAATAATGTATATTCGAAATTAACAATATCTGATTTTCTTTCAAATACTGTGACATGATTTCTTTTTCAACTTCAGATATTGCGATAACAACATCTGCTTTTTTTGCTAATTTCGTTTCTATTTTAAAATACTGATAATATTTTTTTCTTAACGAAATTCGATAAGGTTCAATTTCTATAGCTCTTTTATACCTTAAAAAATGAATGTCTACCATATCAAATATGGATTTCGATCCTGGAAAACATTCAGAAAGTCTGGAGATATATTTACTAAAGTTTTTTGGCCCATTGTACCAGATGTAGTCGATATGAGGTATGGATTTTAAAAAACTCAAATAATTTTTATGCAAATTGGTTTCTAAAAATATAATAATACCTAAATCACTATAAAAACTGACATATTTATCTCTTTCAAAAATATTTTCAACACAAATAATGCAGTTAAATCCTAAATCTTTATACAATAGAATAATTTCTTTAAGTCTATTTTGAGCCAGAATCTTCATCATGTTTTGGCAGCGCATTGCTCATAAAAACAATTGTTTTTTTCGCAGCGCTGTAAGTTTCAAAATTTGGTATAGATGTTACACACTGTTTTTTAATTTTACTTTCTCTTTCAATGTGCAATTTTATGGTTTTAAATACTCCCATGTTAAGTTTAATTTTTGTTTGGGTTTTGGGCAATTTTATAATGAAAGGCTAATTAATTAAACCTTAAACAACCATATAATATTGTGGTATGTATAAAGTTTAAGAAGTAGTCAATCTGAAAAATAAATAAAAATAGAAAGCTTAAATAGCTATAATGTTTTGTAATGTTATATGTTAAAGAAATTTAATTTTGACAAATCCATGTAAAAGCATTAATACAGGAAAAAATCTTCTCATTAAAAAAACAAGTAAGAATTTATATACTGAAGATGGAGGAAAAGAAGAATAGTTGCGTTATATGATATAAAAAAATCAAAAGGATTCTTATTTAGTTTGAGAATTCTTTTTAAAAATTAAATTTTTGATAGACTTTTAAAAAAAGATTCTTAATGTCTTTTTTATCTGTTGTTTATGATGTATTAACCTGTATAGATTTTAATGCAGCTTTAGCATAAATATTTTTTTCTAAGTTTTATATTATTGTCTTACTATGCTGTGATAATTAAAATAAAAGTGTCATATTGATTATATTTAAAAGATAAAGAAATTGAGATTATTTTTTATATTTGTCAAAAAAATATTATGGTTTATGATTGTTTCATCTTTTTTAATGAATTAGATTTACTTGAAATTAGATTAAATGAATTAGATGATGTTGTTGATAAATTTGTGCTCGTAGAAGCAGATAAAACTTTTCAATTTAAACCAAAGCCTTTCATTTTTGAAGAAAATAAAGAACGTTTTTCTAAGTTTCTGCATAAAATAATTCACGTTAAGCTGACTGAATATCCTTTATTTATTCCAATAATTAATCCTTTTTCACCTTGGAAAATAGAATTTTTTCAAAGAAATTCTATTGTAAAAGGACTAGTAAATTGTAAACCTGATGATGTTATTTTAATTTCAGATGTTGATGAAATTCCAAAAGCAGAAGTTATAAAACAGAAATTATCAGAGGGTGTAAGCAAAATATATGGGCTAAAGATGGATATGTTCATGTATTTTCTTAATAACAGACTTGTTTTTGATATTGAAAGCAAAATGAACAAAGAAGAATCTAAAGATGGGATTTGGCATTGTACAGCTTTGCTACCGTATAAACTTCTAAAGAAGAAACCTTTTAAGATTCGTAAAACGATTATGCGTACAAAAGAAGGGGAGAAGTTTACGAAATTATTCCTAATGCAGGCTGGCATTTTACTTATATTGGAGGAGTGAAAAAAATTATTCAAAAAATAGAAGCTTTTTCACATACAGAATACAATTTAGAACAATATAAAAGCGAAAAGAATATCCTGGAATTGATAGAAAGTGGGAAGGATTTATTTGGCAGGGATTTGGAGTTCGAAATTGCAGGCACTAATTATGAGTTTCCCAAATTTATAAATACTGAAGAAGCCCGTTATAAGTTTAAAGAGTATTTCTTTACAAAATAATTTTACTTCAATCAATTATTTTTAACTAATTCAAGCTAACCTCTGATTAAAAAGAAAACTTTGCTTTAATAATTAACTTCTATTAAATCAATAAAATAAAAAATGGAACATTTAGTAAAAGTTGTTATACCTATATACAAAGATCATTTTGGGTTTCTTGAAGAGAAATCTTTATTACAGTGTTTACGTGTTTTGAAAGATTATCCAATTGTTTTAGTACAGCCGGAAGGACTCGATAATTCTTATATTAAAGATACGTTTCCGAATGTTTTGGTAGAAAATTTTTCAAAAAAATATTTTGAAAATATTTCCGGTTATAATGAGTTGCTTTTGTCTCCTTCATTTTACGAACGTTTTTTAGATTCTGAGTTTATGCTGATTTATCAGTTAGACGCTTTTGTTTTTAAAGATACTTTAAAAGAATGGTGCCAGAAAGGGTATGATTATATTGGAGCTCCCTGGATTGCAACTAAGCATAATAAAATGGTAACGAAAATCCTTGCTCTTTTTGATTCTAAAAAGAAAAAGGAACGCAAACAAATTTTTTATAAAGCCGGTAATGGAGGTTTTTCATTGCGTCGGGTTAGTTCGCATTATGAAATTGCTAAAAAGCAGGAAATTTTCATTTCTGATTTTTTAAACGCAGATAATAAACCTATATATACTACAGAAGATGTTTTTTGGTCCTTGAAAGCTCCTGAATTCAGTAAAGATTTTAGAATTCCAGACTATAAGGAAGCTTTGCATTTTGCCATTGATCGTAAACCAGAAATTGCTTTTAAAATAATAAATAATGAAATTCCTTTTGGCTGTCATGGAATTAATAAACCTAAAGTTGTTGATTTTTGGAAACCGATATTAGATAAATATTAAATCTTCAGGCAGTTTTAATCTCGTTTATTCCATTTTTCTATACTTCAGCCATAAAAATAAATATTTTTTAAAAGTCGCAAAAGCATGTATATAAGAGAGGATAAAACCTTTTTTACCTTTTAGTATTTTGAGTTTTAAAAAATAATTTAGGATAAAATTACCAAAAGGTATAATTATCAAATGAAAGTAATTTGGCCTGATTTTCTTTTCGTACAATTTATTAGCGAGCTCTTTGGCTTCAATTGTTAACTGCGAATTGTATTCATCAAAGTCGATACCTTTTTCTGAAAATAAATTATTTTCCTGCATAAAGAAGTTTATGAGCTGCAAATGTAATAATTTTAAACTTAATTGCAATTTAAGATATGACACGTTTACCTATATTGATGTACCATAATGTTTCTGATGATATAAATAGTAAGGGCCTTACTATTTATAGTAAAAATTTAGAAGAACAATTTCATTATTTGAAAGAAAAAGGATATGCAACTTATCATTTTTCAGAATTAGAAAACAAAAAATCGATACATCCAAAAAGTGTAGTGATTACTTTTGATGATGTTACTGAAAACCAACTGCTTTATGCTCTTCCGTTGCTTAAGAAGTATAATTTAAAGGCTACTTTTTTTATTCCGTTTGCTTATATTGGAGATGTTGATTCATGGAATTCAGGCCGGGAGAAAATCATGTCTCTTAAACAGTTGAAGGAATTAGATGATTGTGTAGAGTTAGGCCTACATTCTTTTGCGCATAAAAGATATGCATCTCTAACAAAGGATGAAATCAATGCCGATTTTTCCAAATGTTTTGAGATTATCGAAAAAAATGACTTAAAAGTTTATAATGCTTTAGCCTATCCTTATGGTAATTATCCTAAAAAAGAACCTCAAAAATCACTATTTACTAATGTTTTGCAGCAAAATAATGTTAAATTTGGATTGCGAATAGGGAATAGAACTAATAAATTTCCTTTTAAGAATCTGTACACAATTCAGCGGATAGACATTAAAGGGGAAGATAGCCTGCTGAAATTTAAACTCAAGTTGCGTTTCGGTAAATTAAGATTATTTTAATCCCTTTTCAATTAAGATGATTTTGGCATATCTCGAAAAAACGCCATAAGCATTAACGCTCGCCAAAGCTAAACCGGGAACTCCATCCATGAATCCTCCTTTTAAAATATAAGAAGAGAAAAAGCGGTAAAAAGGTTTGAAAATTAATTGAAAATAACCTGCTTTTTTTCCTCTTTTGAAAGAAGTATTGGCCTGGAACCAAGCATAAGAATCTTTTTTTTGTAATAAATGGAAAAGCCCCTTATACGTGTAATGGATCATGAAGTTTTTCAAAGTGCCTAAAGTTCCCTGAAACAAAAGTTTTTCATGGACATCTCCGGAAAAAGAGACAGAATCATTTTTTACAAGTCTGACTACTTTATCTACCTTATGATATAAAAAACGATTCATATAAAAATGCGGGAACCTGAGCTTATACCCCTGATGTTTTCCAGTTGCGATTACCGATAATATTTCGATTTTCAGTTTTTGGGAAACCCGTTCATCAGCATCAATAAACAGGATCCAGTCACCTGTTGCATAAGAGATGGCGTGGTTTTTCTGGCTCGAAAAATTATCAAATTTTCTATCTAAGACTTTACAGCCTAACTCAATGGCTTTTTCTTTGGTACCGTCAGAACTAAAGGAATCAATTACAATAATTTCATCAGCAAATTCAATTGATTTTATAGCATCTTCAATATAATCAATTTCATTGTAAGTAGGAATTATTACGGTTAATCTGCTCATTTTTTTGTTTTAAGGAAAAACAAAATTAATAATTTTAGGTTACCTTTGCGCCATTATGCAAAAGAATATTTCCGTTATAATCAGCACTTATAATTCTGTCGAATGGCTAAAAAAAGTCATTTGGGGATATAACACTCAGACCTATCGCAATTTCGAAATGGTGATTGCCGATGACGGTTCACGACAGGATACTTTCGATTTAATTAACGAATTGAAAAAAGAAGTTTTTTATCCCATTATTCATGTCTGGCATGAAGACAATGGTTTTCAGAAATCGCAGATTTTGAACAAGGCTGTATTGGCCAGCACTACTGATTATATTATGATGTCTGACGGAGATTGTATTCCGCGTCCGGATTTTGTGGAACAGCATATTAAATTCAGGGAAGAAGGTTATTTCCTTTCCGGAGGCTATCATAAACTGCCATTAGAATTATCTAAAAAGATTACCAAAGAAGATATTTATTCAGGAAAATGTTTTGACATTTCATGGTTAAAGCTAAACGGAATGAAAACTTCTTTCAAAAATAACAAAGTCAGTGCTACAGGTTTGAAAAGTACTGTTTTAAATTTTTTGACTCCCACAACACCAAGCTGGAACGGACACAATGCATCTGGCTGGAAAACAGATATTATGGCTGTCAATGGTTTTGATGAGCGTATGCAATACGGCGGACAGGACAGGGAATTAGGTGAGAGATTAGTTAACTATGGCATAAAACCAAAACAAATCAGATATAGTACCACTTGCCTGCATCTGGATCATCCCCGCGGTTATGCGACTCCAGAGTCAATAAGCAAAAATAAAAATATCCGAAAAGAAACCCGGATTCAAAAGAAAAAAAGAACCGAATTCGGAATTGTAAAATAATAAAAAGCATTCGTTACTGGCGAATGCTTTTTTTGTTATAGATTATTCTTCAGGAATTTATCCAGTTCCGGAAGTATCATTTCCGGAGTTAGCTGTTTGTACAATTCGTCCGGGTTTTTTTCTATTTTTTTGCGTTCCTCAAAAGTAAAACTGTCAAATAAATTAGGTCTCATTTCCAGTAAATGAACAGAATGATGCAGTTTTCCATCTTCGAAACTTGCCCAGTGATCTTTGTTTACATAAGGAGAAAATATAGTAAATGTAGGTTTGTTCAAGGCCTTTGCAATGTGTACCGTTCCTCCCTCGTTAGAAACCAAAAGTGCAGATTGATTCATTAATTTAATGAAATCACGAATGTTTTTGGCATAAATATCTAAAATGATATTGGATTTATTTTTGCACATTTCATATATTTTCAAAGCTTCCTCTTTTTGATGCGGTGCATAATTGAAGAGGATATATACATTATAATTAGAAGAAATAAAATCAACCATATTCGCGACATATTCATACGGCATTGATTTTTGTGGTGTACTTCCCAAAACCCCAAGAACGATCACTTTTTTATCAGCGTATTTCCCCAGCAAGTCTTCTTTTTTTCTTCGTCAGTCAAAAATATTTTGGGATGGTAATCTATAGGTTCAAAATTACCAGCCTGACTTAATAAATGAATCCGGTCTTCGATTGCTTTGCCGCAGATTTTGGTTTTTTCTTTAGATATAGTTACCGGATGCGTGTAATAACCCCAATTTCCTAGTTTTTTTCGACTTTTATGCCCAATTGTCTGTTTGGCTGTAGAGAATTTACAAATCAGTTTGCTTTGTGTTTTTGAATAAGGATCAAAAATAATATCATATTTCTCTTTTCTGATCTGGCAAATCAGTTTCAGTAAAACAGGCAATTTTTTCAGCTCTTTATCATTAATTGAAATGATTCTGTCAATGTTAGGATTCTTCAAAATTACGCCGTGGGTAAAATCATAAGCCATAAAATGAACTTCACTCTCTGGATATTTCGCCTTAAAATTATTAGCAATTACAGAACTGATCAGTACATCTCCAATTCGTTTGTTTTGTATGATTAAAACTTTCATCCTAAAGTTATTTGTTTTTTATTATTTGAGCTTAATTCTCAATATTGAGGTTGCGAATTTATCCTAAAAGAAAGTTCTCTTTCTTTATGACACATTACTTGGTGCAAAGTACTATTTTTTATACTTTTAAACCAAATTATAATTGTAAGCTGTGCCAATAATCATTCATTCGAAATACAAAAACAAAGAAGAAGCTATACTTCAGTTAGTTGCTGATTTTTTTACTAAAGGGAATATGATTGTTAAAGGTTCCCGCAATACAATCAAGTCGAATTTTTTAGGTGATGAAAAAGTAAATATCAAATTTTTTCAGAAACCGGGACTATTCAAATCCATTATCTATTCTTTTTTTAGAACTACCAAAGCTAAACGCTCTTTCGATTATGCAAATTATTTGATCAATAATCATATTTTAACGCCTTTTCCAATTGCTTATATAGAAAATAGAAACAGTTTAGGACTTTTGAAAGACAGTTATTATGTTTCTCAGCAGATAGATTATGATTTTACGATTCGTGAACTTATTCACGATCCTCTGTTTCCGGAAAGAAATGTTATTTTAGAGCAATTTGCGGAGTTTACTTTTAAAATGCACGAAGCCAAAGTCAATTTTCTAGATCATTCTCCCGGGAATACTTTAGTGGTAAAAAAATCTTCCGGTCAATACGAATTTTATCTGATAGATTTAAATAGAATGAATTTTAAAAACTTATCCATCGAAGAGCGAATGGATAATTTTAAGAAAATGTGGCTGTCAAAAACAATGGTAAAAGCAATCGCAAAAACTTATGCTAAATTAAGCAGTGAACCTGAAGATAAATTACACGCAATTCTTTTGGAGAAAACAACGCAGTTTAAAAGAAAAATAACAAAGAAAAAATACCTGAAAAGAAAGATAGGCAGGAAATAAATACTTAGTCCTCAAATAAAAAATCCAAATTCCAGTCATAATTTGGAATTTGGATTTTAAAAATATTGAAAATTTAAATTATACCGCTACGTCATATTCGCGTAAAGCATTATTTAATGACGTTTTCAAATCTGTAGATGGTTTACGTGTACCAATGATTAAAGCACAAGGAACCTGATATTCACCTGCAGCGAATTTTTTGGTATAGCTTCCAGGAATTACAACAGAACGAGCTGGTATGAAACCTTTCATTTCAACTGGCTCATCGCCTGTAACGTCAATGATTTTTGTTGAAGCAGTCAAACATACATTTGCCCCTAATACAGCTTCTTTACCTACGTGAACTCCTTCTACAACGATGCAACGAGAACCGATAAAAGCACCGTCTTCGATGATAACAGGAGCAGCCTGCAATGGCTCTAAAACTCCTCCGATACCAACACCACCGCTTAAGTGAACGTCTTTACCTATCTGAGCACAGCTACCAACAGTAGCCCAGGTGTCAACCATTGTTCCGGCATCAACATAAGCCCCGATATTTACGTAGCTAGGCATCATAATTACTCCGCTTGAAATAAACGAACCATAACGTGCAGAAGCTCCAGGCACTACACGAACTCCTTTGGCTGCATAGTCTTTTTTCAATTCCATTTTATCATGGTATTCAAAAACTCCTGCTTCCCATGTTTCCATTTTTTGAATAGGGAAATACATTACAACAGCTTTTTTTACCCATTCGTTTACCTGCCATCCGTCACCTTTTGGTTCTGCAACACGAAGTTTCCCAGCATCCAATAATTCGATAACTTCTCTAATAGCATCTGTAGTTGCTGTTTCCTGTAATAAAGCTCTGTTTTCCCAGGCTTGTTCAATTATAGTTTGTAAAGAACTCATATGTTTAAATTTTTGGCAAAGATAGCGCATTAAAGTAAAATCAAAAAGGCAAATCAGTTTGAAAATGTTATAAACATAACTTTTTGTTTTTAATTTTAAAAATTCCAATAAGCTGAAATGTCTCTGAAAATGAAAATTCTTTACTATTATTTCATGATAAAAATCAGATTTGTTGATTTTTATTCGAATTAATTTCGCACCATAATTCCTGAGGTAATTGAAGGAATTGCAAGTACTAAAATTAATCAAAGCCAATATGAATCAGGAAAATCAACTTCAAAATCGCGTTACAGTTATTGATAAAGAGGTCACGTGGGACAAAACGCAGGTAATTATGAGTAAAACAAATGCTTTTGGTATTATTGAATATGCCAACGAAGTTTTTGTTGATGTTTGTGGTTATGAAGATTATGAACTAATGGGGCAGCCACACAATATTATTCGTCATCCGGATATGCCCAAAGTTATTTTTAAAGTGCTTTGGGAAAATCTGAAACAAGGGAAAAATTTTCATGCAATTGTAAAAAACCTGGCAAAATCGGGAAGATATTACTGGGTAATAACGGATTTTGATATTGCAAGGGATGAAAACGGTGTGATTGTAAATTATTTTGCAAGAAGACAAGCCGTTCCTCAGGAAGTGATTTCGCTGCACATTGAACCTCTTTACAAAAAGTTACTGCAAATTGAGGCTGCAAGTGGTGTTGAGTTTAGCGAAAAATATTTAATTGGATTTTTGGAAGAAAAAAAGAGAAGTTATATCGAGTATATTAAGGAATTGATTTATGAACATGAAAAGGCCCAGTCAAAATTTGCTCAATATGAACTTAAAGAAGAGGATGAACAAGAGGAGAAAGGCTTTTTTAGCAGATTATTCGGCAGATAATACTGCTTTATAATAATTTTTTAGTTGTTTTAAATTTGGTTAAAAATCCGTTTTGAATTTTCAGGACGGATTTTTTTACTTGCTATTATAAAAATAATCATGCAATCAGTAATTAATTAAGTTTGTATTTCTATTTGCTGCTGAGAATTGGAAAATTAAAATAGTTTATCTTTGAAAAAAATATAAAATGCCAAGAATCCTCTCTATAGACTACGGACAAAAACGTACCGGAATTGCTGTAACTGATGAAATGCAAATTATAGCTTCAGGTTTAACTACGATTCCAACCAATACTTTAATTGATTTCCTAAAGGATTATTTTGCCAAAGAAAAGGTGGAGGCGGTTTTAATTGGCGAGCCGAAACAAATGAATGGTCAGCCATCTGAAAGTGCATCTGTAATAAAAGGTTTTGTAACTCATTTTTCTAATATTTTTCCGGATATGAAGGTTGTTCGTGTAGATGAACGCTTTACTTCAAAAATGGCTTTTCAGACCATGATTGACAGCGGGCTAAGCAAAAAGCAGCGTCAGAACAAAGGACTGATTGATGAAATTTCCGCAACGATTATGCTTCAGGACTATCTTTCTTCTAATCGTTTTTAGGTTTTAGGCCTATAAATTTCACTTTATTTAGAAAAAAATGTAATTATCTAACTATTATCTTTCAAAAATTAGTTTTTTTTTGGGATTATAAAAAGTACCTTTGCATTTTAAAATAAAATACTGTTATGCCTGACAATACAATACGTTCCAATAGTGATGTAGTGCTTATTGGTGCTGGAATTATGAGTGCTACACTCGGAGTAATTTTGAAAGAATTACAACCTGATATAAAGATTGAAATTTACGAAAGACTGGATGTTGCCGCAGCTGAAAGTTCAGATGCCTGGAATAATGCAGGAACAGGACATTCTGCTTTTTGTGAATTAAATTACACTCCTGAAAAAGCCGATGGCTCTGTAGATCCTAAAAAAGCCATTAGCATCGCCGAAGCTTTTGAGGTTTCACGACAGTTTTGGTCTTATTTAGTACAGCAAAACAAGGTGCCTTCACCTGAAAATTTTATTAAAAGTGTACCTCATATGAGTTTTGTATGGGGTGAAAAAAATGTAAAATACCTTCAAACCCGTTTTGAGGCTTTACAAAAAAATCCATTATTTTCTGAAATGCTTTTTAGTACCGACTTTGAGCAATTAAAACAATGGATGCCATTAGTTATGGAAGGAAGAGAGCCTGACGAAAAACTGGCTGCTACTACAATGGCAATTGGTACAGATGTGAATTTTGGTGCTTTGACAAGGAGCATGTTTAATTATCTGGAAAAATTAGACGGTGTTTCTTTATATTTTAATCATGAAGTTAGAAAGTTAAAACAGCTTGAGAATAAATCATGGAGAATTAAAATAACAGATTTAGGTTCTGGTGAAAAAAGAAAGGCTTACACGAAATTTGTATTTATTGGTGCCGGAGGAGGTTCATTGCCATTGTTAGAAAAAGCAAATGTACCGGAAGGAGACGGTTATGGAGGTTTTCCTGTAAGCGGTCAGTGGTTAAAATGTACAAATCCTGAAGTTATTGCAAAACATCAGGCGAAAGTTTACGGAAAAGCAAGTGTAGGAGCTCCTCCAATGTCTGTTCCGCACATTGATACGCGTGTAATCGATGGCGAAAAAGCATTGCTTTTTGGCCCTTTTGCTGGTTTCTCAACCCGTTTCTTAAAAAACGGATCCTATTTAGATTTGCCATTATCTATTAAGGCAAACAACCTGATCCCAATGTTATCTGCGGGCTATAACAATATTCCTTTAACAAAATATTTAATAGAACAGGTTCGTCAGTCTCCGAAAGACAGAATAAAAGCTTTACGCGAATATTTGCCAACTGCAAGATCTAAAGACTGGGTTTTGGAAAAAGCAGGTCAGCGGGTTCAGGTGATCAAAAAAGGTGAAAATGGTGGTGGCGTTTTAGAATTTGGAACCGAAGTAATCAATACCCAAGACGGAACACTGGCTGTTTTATTAGGGGCATCGCCGGGAGCTTCTACCGCAGTTTCTATTATGGTTGATTTAATTGGAAGATGTTTTAAAGAGCAGATAAATACACCGGAGTGGGAAGCAAAACTGAAAAACATGATTCCTTCTTACAAACAGACTTTAAATGACAAGCCCGAGTTGTTAGAACAAATTAGAAAACAAACAGCTGAAGTTTTAAAACTGAACAGAAATTAATTATAGAATAAAATCTTAGCTTAATCATAATAAACAAATCCGGATGAATCAATCCGGATTTGTTGCTTTTAAATCTTTTGTAATCTTCAATATTTTTTCGGCTAAATTACTCATCCAGATCAGTTGTTCAATAACCATTTGAGCTTCCTGCATTTTAGCCTGTCTGGTTTCTTTATCCAATTCTTCATCTGTCGCAAGACGGGTAAAGTTTTTACGCTTCATTTCTTCAAATTGCAAAGTGACATCTTCTTTGTCAAAAAAAGTATCGGTTATAATGGTTTCATTTCTTAAAATTGAAATCGAATGATCTAAATTTAGTAAAATGGTTTTAATGATATAATTAAATGATTCTGATGCAGATGTAGTCTGGTGTGCCTGGATATAAGTTGATAATGAAGCTAAGGCAGAGAGCAAAGAATGATTTAGAACTACTAATTTATTTACAATTGGCAGCGTTTTCTGCTTTGATTTTGGTTCCTGCATCATACGCTGAAAAGAAGTCATTAGATTCCCAATTTCTATAAAGACATTTTTTCTTGCCAGTCGGTAAGAAGTTGGGACTTCACCTTTTTTATTATAAAAGTCTGCAATTTCCCTGAGATAAGTCCTGTTTGCACGAATAGAGTTTTCAATATGGATAGGCGTATTTATAAATTCCCAGGCTGGCCATAAAAACTGATTGGCGAGGAAAGCGAGAATTGCCCCAACAAGCGAATCGAGAATCCTGAACTGAATTACTTCGACAACATTTGGAACCAGGATTCCATAAATGAAAACCACATACATAGTCACAAAAGTCGCACTGATTTTGTAATTAGCCTGAGCGAAAGAAATTCCAAGCAGCATACAAATAATGGAAAAGATACTTAAAATCACATGATTTTGTACAACAGAAACAATTCCGAATGCCAGTAAGCCCCCTAAAATAGTTCCGAAAATACGATTGTAAGACCGTTCTTTTGTTAAACCGTAACCCGGACGCATTATGACAACGATGGTTAATAAAATCCAGTAAACGTTTTGAAACGGAAGAAATTTCCCAACAATAAATCCAATTAAAATGGTTATAGTCAATCATACAGAATGTCTGAAAATAGAAGAAGAAAAACTCAGGTTTTCAATCAGTGTGCGTAAAGGATAATATTGCGGGGTCAGGAATTTTTCAAGTTCTTTATCTTTGTCTTTAAGTTTGTAAGATTGCATTGCCAATGAGAAGGCTCTTTGTATAATCTTGATTTTTCCAACCTGATTTTTGGCATATTTCAGCATGTTGGTCAGCATCAGCACACCTTCTGCTGCTGCTTCTTTTCCTAATGTCTTTTCATAGTCAAAAATGGCAAATTCCAGAGCGTCAAGTTCATTTTTTAAATCATTTTTATCAACGTAAACGGCAATATGATGCACGTTTTTTGAAAGTTTTTTTAAGGTAGAAGCAAGTTTGTATGCTACATTTTGATATGTTCTTAAAACATCCGGATGTTTGTCAAACTTTTCATGAATTTTACTGTGATCGAAAGACGTATATAAAGCTAGTTCCTGAATTTCAAGCAGAGTAATAAAAACCAGCAACATTTTTCGGTTCTGACTAGTAGCAGAGCTGCTTTGGTTTCCAATAAGCACTTTTCGTAAATCCTCATGAATCTCATTTAACTCTACCTGAATGCTTAGTTGTTTTTCGATAATTGTTTTTCGGTTAGCTTCCGGACTCCACAAATCTCCTCTCAGTTTTAAATACTTTGCGGTTAATTTGATTCCACGGGCAATTTCAAGTTCGATATATTTATAAGGCTGTATGAAATGAAAAGCAAGAGAAACAATTAGATATAAAATTCCTCCGGTAAAAATATAGCCTGAGTAAGCAAAGACTTCCCAGCCTTCATGTATATGTCCAAATGATAAAGAGATTGATATTAAAGCAGAAAACGAAACCAAAGTGGCTCTTTGACCATAGACAGAAATCATAGAGCATAAAAAAAGTAAAAATCCTAAAAAGGGATAAAATAAATAAGGATAAGGATAGACGAGATTTACCAATAAATTAACACCGGCTACAATAAACGAAGCTACAATCAATCCTTTTATTTTGTGGCTTAATGTACTTGGAATGTCGCTTGGGTAAGTATAAAAAGCACCCAACGCAATAGTAAAACCAATTTCAAAATGTCCTAAAAAATTAAAAATCAATACAGGAATAACAGAGGCTATTGTTACTTTTGAGGCATTTAAAAACGAAGTGCTGTTGGTGAATTTTACAATACGGTCAAACATATAAATTGGTTTAAAACAAAGGTAAGATAATTTGGCATAATTATGGCTGAGATTTCAAGGAACAGCCAAAAAGAGATTTAATATCTTATTTTCAAATGGTCATTGACTATTTTTTACTATTTTTGACTGCTAAATTTGAAAGACCAGATTAAATATTTTAGAAAATAAAAACAACCAATATAACATAGATGATTTTACCAATTGTAGGATATGGGGATCCCGTTTTGAGAAAAGTTGGTGAGGTAATTACAACTGATTATCCAAACTTAAAAGAAACAATAGCAAATATGTACGAAACCATGTATAATGCATATGGTGTGGGACTTGCTGCGCCACAAGTTGGCCTGGCAATTCGTTTGTTTGTGATTGATACAGCGCCTTTTAGTGATGATGAAGAATTAAAAGAAGATGAGCAAAAAAGCTTAAAAGGTTTCAAAAAGACTTTTATTAATCCAAGAATTGTTAAAGAAGAAGGCGAGGAATGGAGTTTTAACGAAGGATGTTTAAGTATTCCTGATGTACGGGAGGATGTATATAGAAAACCAACGGTTACACTGGAATATTGTGAGGAAGATTTTGTAATGAAAACAGAAGTTTTTGACGGACTAATTGCGAGGGTTATTCAACACGAATATGACCATATAGAAGGAATTTTATTTACGGATAAAATATCATCTTTAAAGAAACGCCTGATTCAAAAGAAACTAAAAAATATTACCGAGGGTAAAACTTTTCAGGAATACAGAATGAAATTTGCATCCGCTAAAAAAGGCAGATAATATAAATCACCAAAAATTCTTAATACTAATTTAATAAACATGAATTTAGACAAAATTTTAGCCATTTCAGGAAAGCCTGGTTTATATGTATTGAAAGTGCAAACGCGTACAGGTTTTGTGGCAGAATCATTATTAGACGGAAAAAAAATTACTGTAAACTTAAAAAGCAACGTAAGTTTATTATCTGAAATTTCAATTTATACTTACGAAGGAGAGAAGCCTTTGACAGAAGTAATGCAGCGTATTGCAGTTAAAGAAAATAAAGAACAGGCAATTTCACATAAAGAAGACAATGCAAAATTGACTGCTTATTTTAAAGAAATTTTGCCAGAGTACGATGAAGAAAGAGTGTATCCGTCTGATATTAAAAAAGTATTAAACTGGTATAATATGCTTCAGGCAAAAGGGCTGGTTACTGATGAAGCTCCTGCAGCAACTTCAACATCAGAAGAAATTGCTGTTGAAGAACCAGTAAAAAAAGCTCCTGCAAAAAAAGCAAAAGCTAAAAAAGAAGAATAGTAGTTTTACATTCAAATATATTAATCCTGTTAAGATGGTTTTCTTGGCAGGATTTTTTACTTTTACAGGATTCGGTTACCATAAAAACTTCAAAAAAAATGAGCAAAGAACTTCAGCTTAAAGCCTTCGAAAGATTATTAATTATCATGGATGAACTTCGTGAGCAATGCCCATGGGATAAAAAGCAAACTTTGCAAACCCTGAGACATCTTACAATAGAAGAAACTTATGAATTAGGAGATGCTATTCTGGATAATGATTTGAGTGAAGTTAAAAAAGAACTGGGAGATCTATTGCTTCACATCGTTTTTTATGCCAAAATAGGTTCTGAAACCAATGATTTTGATATAGCCGATGTGTGTAATGAAATCTGCGATAAACTGATTCACCGTCATCCTCATATTTACAGTGATACTGTTGTAAAAGACGAAGAAGAAGTCAAACAAAACTGGGAAAAACTAAAGCTTAAAGAAGGAAAAAAATCTGTTTTGGAAGGTGTACCACGAAGTTTACCGGCATTAGTAAAAGCAAGCAGAATACAGGATAAAGTAAAAGGCGTGGGTTTTGACTGGGAAGAACCGCATCAGGTTTGGGATAAAGTACAGGAAGAACTGCAGGAATTGCAAGTTGAAATTAAATCCGGAAACCAGGATAAAATCGAAGCCGAATTTGGTGATGTTTTATTCTCAATGATTAATTATGCCCGATTTTTAAATGTAAATCCTGAAGATGCCCTGGAACGAACCAATAAAAAATTTATCAAACGCTTTCAGTATTTAGAAAGTAAAGCAGAGGAATTAGGAAAACCGTTGATGGAAATGACTTTGGCAGAAATGGATGTATTTTGGAACGAAGCCAAAAAACTATAACTGTTCAGCCAGTTTTTTCAGGGCTTTTACGTTTTTAAGCACAATTTTTTTACCTGCGAGTTCAATTAATTCCAGTTTGTTAAAATCAGATAGTAATCTTATACAGCTTTCTGTTGCTGTACCAATCATACCAGCAAGCTCTTCTCTGGTTAGCTGTACTTTCAGTGTTTTATCCTCGTCTTCGCCAAAAGCATCATGTAAATACAATAAGGTTTCTGCAAGCCTTTGTTTTACCGTTTTTTGAACAAGGGCAATTTTATCGTTTTCAGATTCTTTCAAATCTTCACAAACAGATTGCATCATATTCAATGAAAACTGATTGTTGTTATTAAAAAAGTTTATGATTTCAGATTTTGGGATAAAGCAAACTTCCATGTCGGCAATTGCTTTTGCAGATAAATTTGCAGGCTCGTTACTAATCATGGAGCGCTGTCCTAAAAGCTCTCCGGATTTTACCAGTTTTATAATCTGATCTTTTCCGTTGGCGCTCAACTTAGAGAGTTTTCCGACACCATCTTTTACACAAAAAACACCGTTGGTGATTTCTCCTTCCTCAAAGATAGCTTCTCCCTTTTTAATTTTGTGAGTCGTTTTACTGTTTGCTAGTTTTATAACTTCTTCTTTATTAAGTGCTTTTAAAGAAGAAAGCTGGCGTACGATACATTGGTCACATTTATTCATAGCAAAAGTATTTACTGCAAAATTAACCAATAATCGCTTTGGTAGGTTAAATTATTTTGAAAAAAGACAGATAAAATCTCTTATTAAAGTTTTGCTATTTTATTTTCTGAAATTTAAAAATCAATTTCATTTTAATATGATAAATGTCATATTAATAGAGGCTTATTATTTTGAATATTTGCTGCGATAAAAGAAAAAAATTATGAGCGGGCAGAGTTGTTTTCATTGTGGACTTACAATTCCTAAAAATGAGGTGATCAATTTTGATGAAAAAAAATTTTGTTGTACGGGCTGTAAAACAGTTTACGAAATTTTTAGCCTTAATGATCTAACCTGCTATTATGATTTTGAAAAATCGCCAGGTGCTACTCCGCAGGACATTAAGGGAAAATATGACTTTTTAGACAATGAAGTCATCATCTCTAAAGTTTTGGAATTTCAGGAAGGCTATACTTCAATTGTGTCCTTAAATATTCCGTATATTCACTGCAGTTCATGTATCTGGCTGCTTGAAAACCTTAATCGTTTGCAGCCTGGAATCAGTATGTCGCAGGTTAATTTTCCTGAGAAAAAAGTTAGAATTACGTTTAACTCTGAAACAGTTTCTTTAAAATCAATTGTCTATTTGTTAAGTTCAATTGGTTACGAACCTTATATCAGTTTAGAAAATTACGAAACAGGAAAAACAAAGGTTGACAGAAGTCTGACTTATAAATTAGGTGTTGCTTTTTTCTGTTTTGGAAATATAATGCTATTGTCGTTTCCGGAATATTTTGAGATGAAGGAATTTTGGCTGGATAGTTATAAACCCTTCTTCAGACTTTTGATTTTTCTTTTGGCATTGCCAAGTTTCCTCTATTCTGCGAGCGGTTATTACATTTCGGCGTATCACAGTATTAAAACGAAGATGCTAAATATTGATATTCCGATTGCACTGGGAATTATAGTGATGTTTATTCGCAGTTCTTACGATATGCTAATGGATCATGGACCGGGATTTTTTGATAGTCTGGCGAGTCTCGTTTTCTTTATGCTGCTCGGTAAAATGTTCCAGACCAAAACCTATAGTTTTCTGAGTTTTGAAAGAGATTTTAAATCGTATTTTCCAATTGCAGTTACCCGAATCAATCCCAATACATCTGAAGAAAGTGTCCCGATTTATGATGTTTTAAAAGGAGACAGGTTATTAATCCGAAATCAGGAGTTAATTCCGGTTGATGGAATTCTGATTAGCGAAAAAGCAGAAATAGATTATAGTTTCGTTACCGGAGAAGCAGTTCCGATTACTAAAAAATCTGGTGACAAAGTTTTTGCCGGTGGAAAACAAATTGGAAAAGTAATTGAAATGGAAGTGCTGCATTCGGTTTCACAAAGTTATCTAACACAGCTTTGGAGTAATGAAATTTTTCAGAAAAAAGTAGATCAAAAGCATAAAACCATAACAGATGCAATAAGCCGGTATTTCACCCCAATCTTGCTGCTTATTGCATTTGCTGGTTTTGGTTACTGGATATTTATTGATACAAATACCGCTTTTAATGTTTTTACAGCGGTTTTAATTGTCGCCTGCCCTTGTGCACTGGCACTTACGGCTCCGTTTACTTTTGGTAACATTCTCAGAATTATGGGAAAACAAAAAATGTATCTTAAAAATGCTTTGGTGATTGAACAGCTGGCAAAAGTTGATACCATTGTTTTTGACAAGACCGGAACCATTACGACTAACAAAAAATCTAATATAGTGTACGAAGGAAATTTGCTTTCTGATGAAAATTACATACTGATTAAAAATGTGCTTCGGGCTTCTAATCATCCTTTGAGCAGAATGTTATATGATTTTCTGCCGGAAGTAAAAAGAATTAAAATTGATGCATTTGAAGAAATTACCGGAAAAGGTATTTTTGCTTCTTTTAAAAATAAAACAATCAAAATTGGTTCAGCTTCTTTTGTTGAAAGTACTAATAATACTGATGAAATAGAAAAAACAGCCCTTCATATTAACATTGACGGGATATATTACGGACGATTTAATTTCCAGAATCAGTATAGAGATGGTCTCAGAACGTTATTTAATACTTTGAATAAAAATTATGAAATAAAAGTTCTTTCCGGTGATAATGATGGAGAAAGAGCCAATCTGGAAACTATTCTGCCAAAAGGTATCGAACTTATCTTTAATCAGAAACCGGAACAGAAGCTGGAGTTCATTCGCAAACTACAGGAAAAAGGACAAAATGTAATGATGGTAGGAGATGGGCTGAATGATGCCGGTGCTTTAGCCCAGAGTAACGTTGGGATTTCTATTTCAGAGAATGTCAATGTATTTTCTCCGGCTTGCGACGCAATTCTGGATGCCGGTGAATTTTCGCGACTGAATTACTTCTTAAAATTATCTCATAAATCGATTATGATTATCAAAATGAGTTTTGGTTTATCGCTTATTTATAACGTAGTCGGACTTTTATTTGCTGTTACAGGTAATCTGCTTCCGCTGGTTGCTGCGATTATTATGCCTTTAAGTACAATTACGATTGTAAGTTTTGTGACTTTGATGTCTAACTATTTTAGCAGTAATAAGTTAGGTTTGGATAAGGAGTAGGTTTTACATCGTCTGCTTATGAATTTAACATAAGTATTTGACTATGATAAATATCATATTTTATCAGGTATCAAGGCTATAATTTTGTTAGTATAAATTTTAAGGATATGAGTGTTATTTATCTATTAATTTCAGTAAGTATTTTTGTTGCAATCTGTTTTTTTATTGCCTTTATAGCGGCTGTCAAATCCGGACAGTACGACGATGATTACACACCCTCGGTAAGAATCCTCTTTGATGATGAAACCAAAATTACCTCTCAAAATAATAATTTACCAATAGAAGAAAAACAAGTTTAATTATGGAAATGGAACAATTTTACTACGATAACAAAATCGTAAAAAAATTCATTTATGCCACCATCCTTTTTGGAGTAGTGGGTATGTTAGTGGGGCTGACCCTGGCGGTTATGTACCTTTTTCCCAACATGACCGATGGGATTTCGTGGCTTAGTTATGGCCGTTTAAGGCCTTTGCATACCAACGCTGTAATTTTTGCTTTTGTTGGGAATGCCTTTTTTGCGGGAATGTATTATTCGCTGCAAAGATTACTGAAAGCCAGAATGTTCAGTGACTTTTTAAGTAATCTGCATTTCTGGGGATGGCAGCTTATTATTGTTGCTGCAGCCATTACATTGCCATTAGGATACACTTCTTCGAAAGAATATGCCGAACTGGAATGGCCTATTGATATTACAATTGCATTAATCTGGGTCGTAATGGGAATCAATATGATAGGTACAATGATTCGTCGTAGAGAGCGCCATTTGTATGTAGCTATCTGGTTTTACATTGCGACATTCGTTACAGTTGCCGTTTTGCATATTTTCAATAATATAGAAATTCCGGTTTCAGGATTAAAAAGTTACTCTGTATATGCTGGTGTTCAGGATGCCTTGGTGCAATGGTGGTACGGACATAATGCAGTGGCGTTTTTCTTAACCACTCCATTCTTAGGATTGATGTATTATTTTATTCCTAAAGTAGCCAATAGACCGGTTTATTCTTATCGATTGTCGATCATTCACTTTTGGTCATTGATTTTCATCTATATCTGGGCAGGACCGCACCATTTATTATATTCTGCTTTGCCAAACTGGGCACAGAATTTGGGTGTAGCATTTTCAGTTATGCTGATAGCGCCGTCCTGGGGAGGTATGATCAACGGATTATTAACCTTAAGAGGTGCCTGGGATAAAGTTCGTGTAGAGCCGGTATTGAAATTCTTTGTAGTAGCAATTACAGGGTACGGAATGGCAACTTTTGAAGGACCAATGCTTTCTTTTAAAAATGTAAACGCTATTGCACATTATACAGACTGGATCGTAGCGCACGTACACGTAGGGGCTTTAGCCTGGAACGGATTTATGTCTTTCGGTATTATTTACTGGCTGATTCCACGAATGACAAAAAGCACATTATTCTCAACAAAATTAGCCAATTTCCATTTCTGGATTGGAACTTTGGGGATTATCTTGTATGCTTTACCAATGTATGTTGCAGGTTTCCAGCAGGCATCGATGTGGAAACAATTTAATCCGGATGGTACTTTGACTTATGGAAACTTCCTTGAAACTGTTACAGCCATTATGCCATTGTATTGGATGAGAGCTATCGGTGGTAGTTTATATCTAATCGGAATGCTGACGCTGGTTTACAATATCATCATGACTGTCAGAGCTGGACAGCCTGTAGAAGACGAATTAGCTCAGGCTCCTGCATTGCAGACCATTAAAAGCGGCAGAATTAGTGGAGAAAAATTCCACTCATGGTTAGAAAGAAAACCGATCCAATTATCAATTTTAGCAACTATTGCGATTTTAATTGGAGGTATTATTCAGATTGTACCAACGATTATGGTAAAATCGAATATTCCAACCATTTCAAGTGTAAAACCATACACACCATTAGAATTAGAAGGCCGTGATTTGTACATTCGAGAAGGCTGTGTAGGCTGTCACTCACAATCAGTTCGTCCTTTTAGAAGTGAGGTAGAACGTTACGGACCACAGGCCAAAGCAGGAGAATTTGTGTACGATCATCCATTCTTATGGGGTTCAAAACGTACAGGCCCTGATTTGCAGCGAGTAGGTGGCAAGTATAATGATAACTGGCACTTTAACCATATGTGGAATCCACAGAGTACATCTGCAGGATCAATTATGCCGGGTTATAAATGGCTGTTTGATAACAAACCATTGGATATCTCCTTAATCGAAAAGAAAATGAAAGTTATGGTTTCGCTAGGAGTACCTTATTCAGAAGCAGAAGTTGCTAATGCACAAAAAACATTAAGGACTCAGGCTCTTTCAATTGAAAAAAGTTTAGAAAATGACCCTGACTATGTGAAAAGTTATGAGGATAGCAGAAAAAAAGCTGCTGCAAAAGGAGAAAAATTTGTTCCTATGAACGAAAGAGAAATTGTAGCCCTGATTGCTTACATACAAAGGCTTGGAACTGATATTAAAGTAAAAGAAACTTCAAAATAACAGCATTATGTTTGAACAGATAAAACACAATATGGAAACAATATCGGGTATAGAAATTTACCCGATTCTTTCCCTTCTGATTTTCTTCTTCTTTTTTGTAGGATTAGGTTTCTGGGTGTTTTCATACACAAAAGATAAAATCAGAGAGATGAGTCAAATTCCTCTTGAAGAGGGAAGTATTATAATTTCAAAAGATAAATAAAATGAAAAAGTTTTTTCCAGTATATGTTAGATTGCCATTGGTTTTCTTTATCGTATTTGCTTTGATGGAATATTTTATAGACTCAGGTGACAGACCTGCCTTTATCAAATATCCAATGGTTTCAGTCTTTTTATTTGTCTTTTTGTTTATTTTGATTGCTATCGAAATTACACTTCATGCTGTAAATCGCGTCATGTATCAATTATTGTCTCCGGAAGAAAAAGAAAAGCTGGCATACGAAGAAAGTCTAAGTGTACAGGAAAGTCCCTGGTTTAAGAATTTGATGCACAGACTTACACAGACAGAACCAATTGAAAAAGAAGGTGACTTGTTGATGGATCACGATTATGACGGAATCAAAGAATTAGATAATAATTTACCGCCATGGTGGGTGTATTTATTCTATATCTGTATCGTTTTTGGAGTGTTTTATGTTTTCTATTACGATGTTTTTGGTGGAGATAATCAGGAAATGGAATTGAAAAAAGAAATGGCTCAGGCAAAAATTGAGGTAGAAGAATATCTTAAAACCGCTCAGGATCTGATGGACGAAAAAACAGTAGTTCTGCTTACAGATGAAGCAAGTTTAGCTGCCGGAAAAGAAATTTTTACCACTAATTGTGCGGCCTGTCACAGGGCAGACGCAGGAGGGCAGATTGGTCCTAACTTAACAGATGATAAATGGATTTTGGGTGGTGGAATTAAAAATGTATTCCACACCATAACAAACGGAGGTCGCGACGGAAAAGGGATGGTTTCCTGGAAAACGAATGGTATGAAACCAAAAGAAATTCAAAAAGTGGCAAGTTATATTTTGTCTTTACAGGGAAGTAACCCAAAAGATGCAAAAGAAGCTGAAGGAGAAGTTTGGATAGACGATAGTGCTCCAAAAAAAGATGCCGCAGCCAATAAAACAACAGATAGTACAGCAGTTAAAAAATAATTATCATGTCAAATTTACCAGACGAAGCTTTTAGAGATACCATCGGAACTATTGATGAAGGCGGAAAAAGAAAATTTATTTTTCCTAAAAAACCGTCTGGTAAGTTTTATGAGTATCGTAAAATAGTCAGTTATGTTTTATTGGCGATTCTAATTGCTAATCCGTTTATAAAAGTTAACGGAAACCAGTTTATGATGTTCAATATCGTTGAACGTCGTTTTAATATTTTTGGATTCCCTTTCTGGCCGCAGGATTTTTATCTTTTTGTGATTTCCATGCTCGTTGGGGTTGTGTTTGTAATTCTTTTTACGGTTGTTTTCGGAAGGATATTTTGCGGATGGATTTGTCCTCAGACGATTTTCCTCGAAATGGTTTTCCGCCGAATTGAATACTGGATAGATGGAGACCGTGGAGCACAATCCCGTTTAGCAAGACAGGAATGGAACGCAGAGAAAATCCGAAAAAGACTCACTAAATGGATAATTTTCTTTTTAATTTCCTTTGGCATAGCCAATGTTTTTCTGGCGTATTTGGTTGGCAGTGATACCTTGTTCTTAATGATAGAGCAGGGACCGATTGAACAAGCAGGTAATTTTACTGCCCTGCTTATTTTTACCGGTGTTTTCTATTTTGTTTTTGTATGGTTTCGCGAACAGGTTTGTATTATCGCCTGTCCGTACGGAAGATTACAAGGGGTGCTTTTAGACAATAAATCCATAAATGTAGCCTATGATTTTGTTCGGGGAGAAAAAGAACAGGGCCGTGCCAAATTCAATAAAAAAGAAGACCGGGCATTAACCGGAAAAGGCGATTGTATCGATTGCCATCAATGTGTGCACGTTTGCCCAATGGGAATCGACATTCGAAACGGAACCCAATTAGAATGTACCAATTGTACAGCCTGTATCGATGAATGCGATTCGATTATGGATTCAGTGGGTCTGCCAAAAGGATTGATTCGTTATGCATCTGAAGATGAAATAGAGAAAAAAGAGCCTTTCAAATTCACAACCCGAATGAAAGGATACACAGCAGTCTTATTTATTCTGTTGAGTGTTTTTGTTGGAATGTTGTTTTTAAGAACTAATGTTGAAGCGATTATTTTACGTTTGCCTGGACAGCTTTTTCAGCATAAAGGCGATAAAATCAGTAACGTTTATACGTATAAAATCGTAAACAAGACTATGAAAGATTACAGCGATATTCATTTTGAATTGATTGATCAGAAAGGCGAAATCAGCAAGGTGGGAGAACAGCATTTTAAAGTAGCAAAAGAAGGCATTTCGCAGGGAACCTTATTCATAGAAATCAATGAAGTCCTTTTGGAAAGTGATAAAACCAAAGTTAAAATTGGGGTTTATAATGGAAAAGAATTACTCGAAACTACCACAACAAATTTTTTAGGACCACGAAGTTTTAATTAAAAGATTTAATCATGAAAATAAATTGGGGAACAGGAATTGTCATAGCATTCGGATTGTTTATGACCTTTATATTATATTTTGTTTTTGAAGTGCAATCAAACAGTAAATACGACAACGATTTGGTTGTTGAAGAATATTACAAGCACGATTCGCATTTTCAGGAAGAAATGGCACGAATTCAAAACGCACATGATTTACAGTACAAACCTTCGATTAAGTATGTGGAAGACGGAGTAAAAATTACTTTTCCGGAAACTTTCGAAAGCAATAAACTAAAAGGAAACGTTCTGCTATATCGTCCTTCAAACAAAAAGTTTGATTTCAATACTCAGATTGCCCTGACCAATTCATCTTTGCTTATTCCGCAGAAGAAATTGGTAAAAGGACGCTGGGATGTCAACATGGAATGGCAGTATGAAGGCAAAAAATACTTGACCAAAGAAGTTATCTACGTAAATTAATAAAAATGTTATTTTCAGCTTTCATATTAGGACTTATCAGCAGTTTGCATTGCGTTGGGATGTGTGGTCCCATTGCGATGATGCTTCCGGTTGATCATCAAAATGAAGCTAAAAAAGTAAAGCAGATTATTACGTATCATCTGGGAAGATTAACAGCCTACTCCACAATCGGACTGATTTTCGGATTATTGGGAAGAGGTTTTTCCTGGCCGGATTACAACAGAAAATGTCCATTTTTATTGGTCTGGCGATGATTGCTGCAGTTTTGATTCCGGAAAGAATCTTTTCAAAATACAATTTCTCAAAACCGGTTTATAAAGTGATTTCAAATATAAAATCGACTTTAGGGAAACAGTTCAAAAACAAAAGTTACAAATCTCTTTTTACCATTGGATTATTAAACGGTTTCCTGCCCTGCGGAATGGTATATGTGGCTTTATTTGGAGCCATAGCGATGCAGAGTGCCGGTTTTGGAGTTTTGTACATGCTCTTGTTCGGATTAGGAACTATACCCTTAATGACAATTGTAGTTTACATTCATTCTTTACTGAAACTGCCCTTTCGAAATAAAATTCAAAAAGTAATTCCTTATGTAGCTGTTGTAATTGGAGTTTTATTTATTCTCAGAGGTTTAGGATTGGGAATTCCGTATGTTTCTCCATCTAATATGAGTTTGTTTGTACAGGGGAGTCCAGATTGTCATTAGGCTAATATTGAATTTATATCAATTTGTTCCACAGTTACTTGTTTCTGGGTAAGGTCACTTTAACCTTCTTTTCGTAGGGTTTTGTCTATTAGAAAAAAATGAGATTATTTCAACTTGATTATTCTGAAATCTATAATAAAGTGTATTATGATTTAATATTATAACCCTTCGAATACCTTTTTTGACATCAGAGATTTGGAATAAATTTGGATTTTCTGAAATGAAGCTTAATGTTTCCTCAATTTTAATAGCGAGATGATGTAATTCTTTCTCGGTCCAGTTCTCTTCTAAGTATTCAATTGTTTTTTCTAATTCCTTTAGAGCAAAGTCTGTCCAAAGTATTTATAGCCATTTTTCATATAGCTTTCTTGCGCTTGAATGAGAACTTAATTTTCCGGAATTAGCATCATTCAGGCCTTGCTCGATAGATTCTTTTTCACTCTCAGAAATGGAATCCCACCAATCTTTCGATTCATTATTTCTCAAAGCAATAATTTTTTCTATAATCGTTGAATCCTCCAGTGTAGAAAGCCATTGGATTAATTCCAATTTTTTGTTCTGTATGTTCAATTCAAGTTTCATAATCTGAAATTTTAATATTCAAAAGTACAAAATAGTTGAGATGTTTCTTGAGATGCTTTGTTAATTTCAACAGTTTTTTAGTTAATCTTCGTTTCTAGCGTAAACAAGATAAAAATGTTCTTTTGATTTCCATATATCATTTAATATACCTTGCTGTGAAACAAAGTAATTGTAGTTGGTATTTTGAAAGTAAAGATCGCCGTCAAGTTCACCCGTTATTTCAATAAGCAATTGAATTTCATTTTCTGATGGATCTTTTTCAAATATAACATTTAGGGTATAATTATGATCGGTATTTTTCGTGATGAAAATATATCGCATATTACTAGTTATGTGAAACAAAAGTGCACGAACTATATATGGTAAAAGTTCAGTTTCTAAAATCATATTCTTTTTAAGATAGGTTAGCAGAATCTTGATAAGATTGCAGAAATGTCTCGCAGGCTTTGTGACAGCCGGAAGATTTAGTCCCCAAACCATTCTGTTCAAGACTACCGTCAAATATACAAAAAGATCATTCCATTGTTACTAAAACCCTGTTTGTACAAAACTGCTGTTAGTTGAAGGTTATTTTGTCAAATTGTTCTTTTAGGTTTAATATAGCGTCTGAAGGAACTATAGTTTTATAAATGTTTGTAATATTTCCACTTGTAACTTCTTTGTCTATTAATTTAATTATTTCAAATTCTTCGTCACTCCACATTTGTTTAAACCAGTTTTTATTAATAAGAATTAAAGAAAGCCAATCGTCTTTCCATGTTTCCTTATACCAAGGATGACCTGCTCGATCAATTTTATTAATTAAGTCCAAAATCCTTGATTTTAATATTTTTTCCATCTCTTTATCAAGTCCATCAATAAATATAGTTTCCAGTGTAATTTTTTTGAAAGTGACAATATTGGATATAGATTGTTTTTTAGAAACGCGGTTTATTTGACCTATCCATCCATCACTTAAGTATTTCATTCTGTACTTTGTTGATAGTATCTTTTTGAATGAGTTAATAAAATTGCATTTGTTTTTTCGTGCAATCGTATAACCTGTAATAAAACTATGAACATTATTGATGTCAATTGGATTTATATACATCCCAGTTCTTGTCACGAAATGGATTAATAGCAATTTATCCTTCTTTGTCATTTTGTTGCGTAATTTTTGGATTAAGTTGCACCTAATTTATTTATATACGAAATAAACATTCAATCTGGTGTTCGTTTGCAACGAGTACCTGCTTTACTTTATAGAAACTAAATAAAGCGTTTGCAACGCGGCTGTTTACATGGATTCCCTACAAATTTATAATGAACTTTTGGTTTAATAACCGCATTACAAATGCTACAATTTATCTTTTAATTTATGTAGGCACTCGTTGCAAACGAGTACCAGAGGGATAGCTACAATTGTGATTAGTATAAATTCTCTTATTTAGGTAATTCCGGTTTTGTGTGAATTAAGTTAAAATCATTTTCAAAAACTTGTTCATAAGGTTTTAGGATTTTCTTCTTATTGTCACTCAAACCAAATGTTCCAATCCAGTGTAAACCCATTTTAACTTTATCTTTGTCTGCTAAATATGTTCTAAATAATAGTTCCCAACCTGCGAGCATAGCTAAAATTATAATTAAAATAACTAAATTAATTTCAGAATAGCCATTGGATTCAATATAAGTTTTAAGTTCGGAATAATATCGAACAATTACTGGTGTTAGCATTGATCCACACAATAAAACTACGGAAGGTCTTATGCAATATTTGGATGCAGAAATATAATCCAAGCGTTTGTTATTAAGATGAGATTTTATATAGTCATCTTTTTTATTTTTCCATTCATCTAAGTCTTTTAAGAATTTATTTTCTAATCTCTGTCTTTCCAAATCTTTAGCAGTTTCTGCAAGTTTGGAATTTAATGATTCAATTTCTGTGTTTTTTGAAGATACCTCTTCAATTGCTAAAGTTTTTTCAGTTTGAAGACTTTCATTTTCTTTTTTAAAATTCTTGATATTCTGTTCTGCCCTTATTTTTTTAGTTTCCAGAATTTCTTTTTCAATTTTGACGGATTTTATGTTTTGTAGTACTTCTTCATTTTTTTGAACTAAAATTTGGTTTTCAATTGCTATATGACTTTCAATTATTTCAGCTTGCTTATCATAGTCATCGTTAGCTTTTTCTAATTTATCTAATAATACTTGATCTCTTAAAATGTTAACTTTTGTTTCAAAAGAAGTTGCATGATAGTTATCATTAATTATTTGGAGCGCTTTTGAGCGTGTTGTTGAATAATCAATTTCAAATGACCTAAATTCTGGTATGGAAAATGTATCAATAAATCTTTTATTTGCGGAATAGTCATTTTCTATGAATGGTCTTATCAGTTGTAAAAAAACGCTTGGATTTACAACATAATTAATTTCCCAATTTCTCTTATAATATATTCGTTCGAATTTTGCAAGAATGAAATCGGAGCTTATAAAAAAAGCATTACTTTCAAGAAATTTTGTTTTCTTAGGATTTAAGGAACGGACCTCTCTTAATGCTACAACGTCATGTTTAAATCCAGAAAATGATTTTGTTTTTCTATTTTTTACTTCCTCATAGAATTTTTGGTAAGCATCAACATCTGTTTCAATATCGACTAATTCATTTTCCGATATTTGTCGAGGATTATATTCTATTAATCCTAAATCTTTCAAAATTAAGTCGACATGTTCATATTTTTCAAGAAAAACAGCAGGATCTGTTTCATTTTCTATATTTTGTTTGTGAAACAATTCTTCCAAAGGACTTAATCCGTCAACCAAAATTGCAACTCGACTAGTTTCCCTAGTCCACTTGGCAGCTCGTATGAATAATGCACGAGCATCAAAGGCTCGTTTGAATTCAGCAAGAGTTTCAGGGTGATACATTAGTTTAAATGGCAAACGATTTTTTTTAACTTCATCTAAAATTTCTCTAGCAGACGCATCTTCACTATTTTTATGGAGATCTAATATTCCGAATATAAAATTTGTGTCAAGAAAAAGGCGTAAATTATTATAACGTTTGTGTAAAAAGTTTACTGTTTCTGCATCTGAAGTTAATGCAAAACTTGTAAAAGTTGCATCTGCTAATTGAGAAATATAATTTGCTCTAATTTCATCTGCATTAATTATAAATTGATTTATAGAAGATATCAAGATTTCTTTAGTAAATGGATTTCCATTTTCTTCTAAGATAGACTCAACAATTACTACCAAATTTTTTTGATCATCTTCATTTATAGTAATATTGGGATTTAAAAAGTTCAGGGTTTGGATACCATGTTGTTCAAAAACGTGACTTAAATATATTTTAAGGAGATTCCAAAGTTTATTTAAGCCCTCTTCTGAAATATCAGTTATGAAAATTTTAATTTCTTCAAACCATTGTAATTGTACATTTTTTTCGAGATCACTAGCATCAACTAATCTTTGTTTAAGCTTAATAGAAACAGCTTGTGTAACAAAATACTCACGAGTAGTTGCGTCACGAGTTATCTCTTCTTTGTCGAGTAATTTATCTAAATTTGAAGTTATTATACTATTTCGGATAGAAATACCGTAAACCTCTTTTATTTTTAGTTCTACTTCGCTTTCATTTTTAGGATTTTTTCCTGAAACATTATTTAATGTATGTGTGATTAAATTCTGTACTATTTGATCAAATTTTTGATCATGAGATAAAGCTTTTATATGACTTAATTTTGAAAAAACTTTTTTATAATCGATTTGCTGCATTTATTAAGGCTTGGGAATAGTTAGATTACTCAAAATTACATATTTATATTTATCATGAAAATCTTACCCAAATTTTTATTAACAGACTTTTACGCATAGAGACTATGAGCTAATTGTGCATCATTTCTTCCAATTTGCTTATTTACAAAACAAACATTCACATGTCTACCCAAATTTAGCTGTATTTAAAAAGGTTTGTTTCATATTAATTTCCCCAAATATTATCTTTTAACCTCTAAATTACCATTTCGCGTATCTTAATTATAACAAAGAATATCTATTCAAAGTAAATAAAAACCTGTCTCTTTTAAACCGTCATAGAAAACAAATTCGTCTCAGGTGATTTTCTTTTTAAATGTAAATCGAATGCCATACAGATATTGCGTACAAATGGTCTTCCGGCCTCTGTGATTCTGATTGTATTTTCTTCAATTACAATCAACTCATCGTTTTCTATTTCTTTTAAATCCAGTAAAACAGCAGGAAGTTCTTTAAAATATAAGTTTTCATCACTCCAGGAAGTTTCCAGTTCGCAAGTCAAATTCAAAATATGTTTTCTGATAATTAAATCTTCATCGGTTAAAATATGGCCTTTGATAACAGGAAGCTGATCCCATTCTAATAATTGATAATAATCTTCAAGACTTTTGGTGTTTTGGGCAAAACTATACCAGCTGTCGCTGATAGAAGAAACACCTAAACCAATCATAAGCTGCGTTTTCGAAGAGCTGTAACCCATGAAATTTCTATGCAGTTCCTTGTTTTGTGTGGCTTTGTACAAACTGTCGGATGTTAAGGCAAAATGATCCATTCCAATTTCGTGATAGCCGTTTTTAGAAAGTAATTGTTTTCCAATTTCGTATAGCTTTCTTTTTCCGCATCTTTTGGAAGGTCTTCTTCGTTAAATCCGCGCTGACCGTTTCCTTTTATCCAGGGTGTATGTGCATAGCTGTAAAATGCCAGACGATCCGGTTTTAAAGAGTTCGTTTTTTCAACAGTATCTACCACATCTTCAATGGTCTGAAATGGCAAACCAAATATAATATCGTGACCGATTGAAGTATAACCAATTTCTTTGGCCCAAAAAGTAACTTTGGCAACATTATGAAAAGGCTGAATGCGATGAATAGCTTTCTGAACTTTTTCAGCATAATCCTGAACGCCAAAACTCACTCTGCGAAACCCTAAATCATATAATTTTTTAAGCTGATCGTAAGTTGTGTTATTGGGATGTCCTTCAAAACTAAATTCATGCTTTTCAGCTTTAAATGCAAAAGAAAAAATACCATTTATGAGCTGTTCTAAATTATTTTTAGAAAAGAATGTTGGAGTTCCGCCGCCCAGATGAATTTCCTTTATGATTGGTTTTTCAGGAAGAAGTCTGCAGTATAAACTCCATTCTTTCAAAAGTGCTTTAATATAGGTTTCTTCGACAGCATGATTTTTTGTAATTCGTTTATTGCATCCGCAAAAAGTACACATGCTTTCACAAAAAGGCAGATGAATGTATAAACTGATTCCGTTTTGTGAATTGCTTTCTGAAAAGGCTTTTTGAAAGGATGCTGTCCATTTTTCGGTTGAAAAACTGGTTTCATCCCAATAAGGAACTGTTGGATAACTAGTGTATCTTGGTCCAGGGACATTGTATTTCTGAGTCAATGAAATTTCCATAACAAGGCATTTTAGAATACCAAAATTACTTCGTCATTTGAAAGATTAAAATGATAAATATCATATTGACCCTAAATAAAAAGAGACTCATAATGAGCCTCTTTTCTGAATTAAATAACTAACGTGAAATAGAATCCTGGATGATTTTAAGCCATTTTTTTGCAAACATATGATCCTGGTAAACGCTTATTTGTTTGATGCGGTCATCATCAAAATCATAGAATGGTATTGTAATTTTTTTATCCGTTTCCTTTTCCTGAAATTCAAAATCGATTTTGAGAATAGTATCTGAATTCCCATCAGTAGTCAAAACCAGTTTACAGGAAGAAACACTTCTTAAATCCACATAAGTTGATTCCTGTTGATTCGGATTGAAATTCATCAGAATGAATTTCCGGTGTTTTTGATCTATAGTGAGTGTTTTATTACTTTGAGATTCAGTCAAATCAAAATCCTGCGGATGTGTTGGATTGAATTTCTTTTTAATGTTAAGGATTTTTGATTTGTTCGCAGCGCTCGATCGTGCTGAAAAATAGATTGGGATGGCTACTATGATTGCAATCACAATACCCATTATGGTTACGCTTGTTTCCATGTTTTTTGAATTAGATAAATAAATGAATTATAAACAACTTATAGATAGCTGCTTATTGTTTTTAGAAGAATGAATTCTTCAAATTAAAATTCATGTATTTACTACCAGAAAAAGTGGAAGGGATAGAGCATCAGGAAGACCTTTTTACTCTGGGTAAAAAATTGATTAGAAAAGTTTGAAGCTGATTTTATTACCTGATAATGTGGTAAAACAACCAACAATGAGTCAAACCATTTGATTATAGCAGGATAGCTTGTTTTGATATTGGCAGCAAACTGATAATTTGACTGTGGTTGTATAAAAGCCAGGGAATCTGTATAATCTTTAGAAAAATTGGTGTCCGTTTTTTGACTTTCGATTTGTTGCACAGAAATTTGGTTTGCCTGAGCGGCAAAAAATCCCATGATCAAAAGAGATATAAAAATAACAGTCTTAC
The DNA here is from genome assembly GCF_029625295.1 of Flavobacterium gyeonganense. Classification (NCBI taxonomy): domain Bacteria; kingdom Pseudomonadati; phylum Bacteroidota; class Flavobacteriia; order Flavobacteriales; family Flavobacteriaceae; genus Flavobacterium; species Flavobacterium gyeonganense. The sequence goes on from NZ_CP121112.1 coordinate 3,884,697, forward strand.
GAATCCAATTCATGGTGGCGAATTTAATTCATAAAACACAATTAACGAAATTTAAATTGCTAATTACTTCTTAAAAGTTATCCTCAACTTTTATTCAGTTGAGGATATAGATATGTTATTGCTGCATTTTGAAGTAATAATCGGCTGAATGTTTTCCTCCGCCATAGAATAGGAAGAATATACAAAGTAATAATATTACTATAGCTAAAATCAAACTTTCGGAATGCATACGCCCCATAAAATTTACAATTACGGCACCAAATAATATAGGTAACTGAGCTGCAATTGCCCAGCGGGTCAGCAATCCAAAAACAATCATTATCCCCCCAATCATATGGGCTGGCGCGATATAATGTAAAAGAAACATGCCGCCTCCATACTGATCAACAGGAGAAATTAAATCATGTAAATATTGAGCGTTGGTTACAAACGAAACTCCTTTCATGAATAAAAAAACACCCAATACAATACGTACTAAATCCAATGGTAAATAAGTATGCGCATTGGCCCACTTATTCAAACTTTTTACATTTTCCATGATACTACATAATTAAAAGTTGTACACTAAGTTACAAAATTTTAACGATATTTTTGTTTTAAGTATCTGAAAATAAGTATTTTGGTTTTTTATGCTGGTTGTTTTATGGATTTCAAAACTTACACCTGAATAACACCTAAATTAAATGGTTTTTGAATAGGGGCGTGATTGGCAGCTTCGATTCCCATAGAAATCCAGGTCCGCGTTTCTAACGGATCAATGATAGCGTCTGTCCATAACCTTGAAGCGGCGTAGTAGGGTGAAGTCTGCTCATCGTAACGTGCTTTTATTTTGTTGAATAATTCAGCTTCTTTCGCTTCGTCTACGGTTTCTCCTTTCGCTTTAAGCGAAGAAGCTTCAATTTGAGCCAATACTTTTGCAGCCTGAGTTCCACCCATAACGGCCAGTTCTGCGCTTGGCCAGGCAAAAATTAATCTTGGGTCATAAGCTTTGCCACACATGGCGTAATTTCCTGCTCCGTATGAATTTCCGACAATAACAGTAAATTTTGGTACAACTGAATTACTAACGGCATTGACCATTTTTGCGCCATCTTTTATGATTCCGCCATGCTCAGATTTAGATCCGACCATGAAACCTGTAACATCCTGCAAAAATACTAATGGGATTTTCTTTTGATTGCAATTGGCTATGAATCGTGTGGCTTTATCAGCACTATCCGAGTAAATTACACCGCCAAACTGCATTTCTCCTTTTTTTGTTTTTACTACTTTTCTTTGATTCGCAATAATTCCAACAGCCCAGCCGTCAATTCGGGCATAGCCTGTAATTAGAGATTGTCCATAGCCGTCTTTGTAAGCTTCAAATTCAGAATTGTCTACTAAACGATTGATGATTTCCATCATATCATATTGCTCATTTCTGGCTTTTGGCAGGATTCCGTAAATATCCTTAGGTTCTAAAGCCGGTTTTTCAGCTTTGATTCTGCTAAAACCAGCTTTATCGTAGTCACCAATTTTATCTACAATATTTTTGATTTTATCTAAGGCGTCTTTATCATCTTTTGCCTTATAATCTGTAACGCCAGAAATTTCACAGTGTGTCGTGGCGCCTCCTAAAGTTTCATTGTCAATGGTTTCTCCAATTGCCGCTTTTACGAGATAGCTTCCTGCAAGGAAAATACTCCCTGTTTTATCCACAATCAAAGCTTCATCGCTCATAATAGGGAGGTAGGCTCCTCCGGCAACACAGCTTCCCATAACGGCAGCAATTTGGGTGATTCCCATACTGCTCATTTGAGCATTATTTCTAAAAATACGTCCAAAATGTTCTTTATCCGGGAAAATTTCATCCTGCATGGGCAGATAAACCCCCGCACTGTCTACTAAATAAATAATCGGGAGTCTGTTTTCCATCGCAATTTCCTGTGCGCGTAAATTTTTCTTTCCTGTTATAGGAAACCATGCACCGGCTTTCACTGTTGCATCATTAGCTACAACAATACACTGTTTTCCTCTGATGTATCCTATTTTAACGACAACGCCTCCTGATGGGCACCCACCATGTTCTGCATACATTCCTTCACCGGCAAAACCTCCAATTTCAATACTTTTAGAATTTTCATCCAATAAATAAGCAATTCTTTCACGGGCTGTCATTTTGCCTTCGGAGTGCAATTTTTCAATTCTTTTTTCACCTCCGCCTAATTTTACTTTAGCAAATTTTTGTTTTAATTCAGAAAGTAAAAGTTTATTGTGATCTTCGTTTTTATTGAAGTTTAAATCCATGATATAATATTGATTTTACAAAATAGTGTTGGCTAATTTACAAAATAGAAGTTAATTTCGAAGGGTTACAAACACCCGTAAAGAAAAAAACAGAAGGGTCGCTTCTGTTTTTTTTATAATGTATTTAGTTTTAAATTATTTTTTAGAATCGCAAACTAATCTTTTTAAGATTGCCCATTGTTTCAAAGCATCACGGGCTTCAACAGCAGGATATCCCAGCATCGTTTTTCCTGCAGGAATATCTCCGGTAACGCCTGAACCGGCACCTACAATTGCACCGTCGCCAATGGTAGTATGATCTTTAATGGATGCACTTCCGCCAATAATAACTCCATTACCTAAAGTTACAGAACCAGCTAAACCACTGTTTCCGGCCATAATACAAAACTTGCCTAAGTTGCTGTTATGTCCAATTTGAACAAGATTATCGATTTTACAACCATCTCCCAGAACAGTTGAACTGAATTTTCCGCGGTCTACACATGAATTAGCTCCAATTTCTACTCCGTTTCCAATGATTACATTTCCGATTTGTGGAATTTTCACTAATCCTTTTTCTTTGCATGGGCGGAATCCAAAACCATCGGCACCAATGGTGGCATTTGGATGAATTATACAATCATTACCAATATGACAGCGTTCGCGAACTACAGCTCCGGACCAGATAACAGTATTTTTTCCGATTGTGCATTCATCCAAAATAGTAACATTTGGATAAATCGTAACATTAGCAGCGATTTCTACTTTTGGACCAATATAACATCCTGCTCCAATTTTACTTCCTTCACCAATAACAGCTGTTTCATCTATAACTGCTGTTCTGTGAATTTCATTATGGAATATCGGACTTGGCGGAGCAAAAAGTGCCAGAATTTGTGACATGGCGAGATCAGCATTTTTTACCTTAATAAAAGCACGATTCTTTCCTGGTTCAATAGAAATATCTTCATTAACAACTGCTATAGGGGCTTTGGAAGTCTCCCAGAATTTTTCGTATTTTTTATTTCCTATAAAAGAAATTTCAGAAGTTGTTGCTTTTTCTAATTGTTCAGTTCCGGTTATAATTTCAGAAGTGATACCGTAAATTTCACCATTTATAACTTCGTTAATTTCTTGAATTGAATAGGATTTCATTTATTGGATTAAATTGATTTAAGGATTAATTTTTGCCAAATAAAATGAATTAGATTTAAATTACCTAATCTTGTTTTGAAGTTTTTCAAATATATTTTTAATTAAAAGCTTTAAAATTATTTTTTTAACATTTAAATAAATAAATTGATAATTGTTTGGTGAATTATTAATTATGTGTTAATATTTGATTATTTAAATGCAGATAGTAAATTGAGGATTTTTATTTTAATATTTTATGGTGATGTTTTATTTAATTAATTGATAATCATTTGTTTAATTTCTTTTTTTAGTTTAGGAAAATTTATAGGTAAAAAAATATGGATATTTCAAATAAGGGCATCTTACTTTTATTTAACTTGATTCTATAGTTTTTCTTTAGAAGAAATAAATAATATCAGCTAAATTTTGTTTTTTAAGATTAACATTCTGTAAATGAAACATTAACAGGGTAAGTTTTAAAAATATTTTTTTGCTAAAAGAGATTTTCGGTCTATTTGTATTTATAGCAATAAATTTAAAACAAAAAAGCGATTCATTTTTTACGATGAATCGCTTTAATATTATTTTATTATTGCTACTCTTTAACTTTGGTAAGTGAAACAGCATTAATGCAATATCGTAAACCGCTTGGCTGAGGTCCATCAGGAAAAACATGTCCCAAATGCGCATCGCAGGTATTGCATACTACTTCGACCCGAATCATTCCGTATGATTTGTCGGCATGATAGGCAATGGCATTTTCTTTGACCGGCTGAGTAAAAGACGGCCATCCAGTTCCTGATTCAAATTTTTCAGAAGCATCAAAAAGCAAAGTACCGCAGCATTTACATTCATAAATTCCAGGTTCAAATAAACTGCACATTTCAGAACTAAATGATCTTTCAGTTCCTTTTAGGCGTGTAACCTGAAATTCTTCCGGAGTCAATGATTGTTTCCATTCTTCCTCTGTTTTTTCCACTCTTTTATCCGGAGTTGGATTTCCTTTATTTGTAAAATGAATTACATCTGCCCATTTTATCATAGCTTTTTATTTTTAGTTAAATGCTTCAAGTTTCTGGTTTCAAGTTATTGTGAATACAAACCTGTGCCCGAATACTTAATGTGAACACTGAAAATACTATTTATTCTTCCTCTTTTTGTCCCATCATCATTAAATATGCTTTAAGAAATGGGTCAAGATTTCCGTTCATAACGCCATCAACATCACTGGTTTCATATCCAGTACGAACATCTTTTACCAATTTATAAGGTTGCATAACGTAATTACGTATTTGCGAACCCCACTCAATTTTCATTTTCCCGGCTTCGATATCGGCGCGTTGTGCCTGCTGTTTCTTTAATTCGATTTCATACAATTGAGAGCGAAGCATTTGCATAGCACGCTGCCTGTTATCTTGCTGTGAACGTGTTTCAGAACATTGAATCTGTATTCCGGTTGGTTTATGAACTAATTGAACTTTAGTTTCAACCTTATTAACGTTTTGTCCTCCCGCACCACTCGAGCGTGAGGTTGTAATTTCGATATCGGCAGGATTAATGTCAATTTCGATACTGTCATCAACAAGCGGATAAACATAAACGGATACAAATGATGTATGACGTTTGGCATTACTGTCAAAAGGTGAAATTCTGACTAAGCGATGTACACCGTTTTCTCCTTTTAGATAACCAAAAGAATAATCACCTTCAAATTCTAACGTTACGGTTTTGATACCGGCAACATCACCTTCCTGAAAGTTAAGTTCTTTTATTTTATACCCATAACTTTCGCCCCACATCATGTACATACGCATCAGCATTCCGGCCCAGTCACAGCTCTCTGTTCCACCGGCACCGGCAGTGATCTGTACGACAGCACTTAAACTGTCGCCTTCGTCAGAAAGCATGTTTTTGAATTCGATGTTCTCAATGTGAAGCTGCGTTGTGTTGTAATTTTCATCTAACTCTTCAACAGAAAGTTCCCCTTCTTTATAAAAATCATAAGCGAGCTGGAGTTCATCTGTTAGTTCGACTGCTTTGTTGTAATCTTCAATCCATTTTTTCTTGTTTCGAAGATTTTTTACAATTATTTCTGCTTCTTTTGGTTTGTTCCAAAAATCAGGAGCAAAAGTTTTTTCTTCTTCGTTTGCAATTTCGATTAGCTTGGCATCAACGTCAAAGATACCTCCTCAACGCACCAAGGCGCTCCACAATACCTTTTACTTGTTCGGCTGTTGTCATAAATTAATAATAGTTTTATATGTTTTTTACAAATATTACGTTAATTTGGTTGAGTAATAAACCGCAAGTTAAAATTTATTAAAACTCGCTGTTAATAACTATCAGTTATACGTAATTTTGCACTACAAAAATAAGATATAGTTTTTAGAATATGGAAATAAATTTAATCAGCGATACTATTACCAAGCCTAGCTACGAAATGCTGCAGTATATGTTCAACGCTCATGTTGGCGACGATGTATACAGACAAGATCCGACGGTTATCGAATTAGAAACCAGGGTGGCTGAGTTTTTTGGAATGGAAGCTGGACTTTTTTTTCCGTCAGGAACTATGGCAAATCAAACCGCGATTAAACTCCATACCCAGCCCGGAGAACAATTAATTGCCGATAAATATGCGCACATTTATAACTATGAGGGCGGGGGCGTTTCTTTCAATAGTGGCGTTTCATGCTGTTTACTGGATGGTGACCGAGGTATGATAAATGCCGCGCAGGTCGCTGCAGCGATAAATGATCCCGAGTTTTATCACAGTCCGTTGACGACTTTGGTTTGTGTAGAAAATACTACGAATAAAGGGGGCGGTGCGTGCTATGAATTAGAGGATTTAAGAGAGATAAAAAAAGTTTGTGATGCCAATAATTTGAAGTTTCATTTGGATGGCGCCAGAATTTGGAATGCCTTGGTCGCTAAAAGACAAAATCCTAAAGAATTTGGAGCGATTTTCGATACCATTTCAGTTTGTTTGTCAAAAGGTTTAGGGGCTCCGATAGGTTCTATTTTACTGGGAACCAAAGCAGATATTCACAGGGCGTTAAGAATCAGAAAGATATTGGGAGGCGGAATGCGTCAGGTTGGTTATTTAGCCGCCGGAGGATTATATGCTTTAGCGCATAATATTGAACGAATGGCTGAAGATCATCGAAGAGCTAAGGAAATTGCATCAGTTTTAAAAACAAAACCATGGGTGGCTGCGATCGAGCCAGTTGAAACTAATATTTTGATTTTTTCATTGGCTGAAGGTTACAGTGATCAGCTTTTAATGGAAAAATTGAAACAGAAGAATATTTTAATAAGTTCAATGGGAAACAATAAACTTCGAATTGTTACTCATTTGGATTATAAAGAAGTTATGCATACTTATGTGATTGATACGCTTCAGAAGTTTTAAAAAGTTAGAAGTTATTCGTTAAAGGTTAAATGATTCAAAACTTTTAACTAACAACTTCTAACTCATAACTTTTATTATTTAAAAAGATTATCCATTCCAGGAATCATCGGCATATCCATTTTTGCAACTGCATCAAGTTCTTGCTCGTTTACGCTTGTTGCTTTTTCGATAGCTTTATTCATGGTTACAATTAAATAATCCTCTAACTGTTCTTTATCTTCAAGCAATGAATCATCGATAGAAACAGTTTTTATTTTTCGGCTGGCTGTAATAGTAATTTTCAATAATCCGTCAGCGCTTTGTTCGTCAATTAAAACAGTATCCAGGCGTTTTTTTGTATCTTCAATCTTTTGCTGGGTTTCTTTAAGTTTGCCCATCATTCCCATTAAATCCATTTTTGCTTATTTTAAATTATTTCATACAAAATTAGTATATTGCTATATGAAAACAATAGAATATTTTATGAAAAAATTAATTTTCGTTCTGTTGTGATTGTGTTATTTTTGCTCTTTATATTTAAAAACTAATGCCTAATTAAATAAATGCTAAACGATATAGTAGCTCCAAAAGCAAAAGAAATTCCAAAATCATTAAAAAAGCATAAAGAAACCCGCATTGATAATTATTTCTGGCTAAATGACAGAGAGAATCCTGAAGTTATTGATTACCTGAATAAGGAAAACGATTATTATCAAAAAATGACTGCGCATACGAAAGATTTACAGGGATCTTTGTATGAGGAAATGAAAGCAAGAATTAAGGAAGATGATTCGTCTGTTCCTTACTTTTACAATGGTTATTATTATATTACCCGTTTTGAAACAGGACAGGATTATCCCATTTTCTCAAGAAAAAAAGAAGTCTTTCTGCTGAAGAAGAGATTATGTTTAATTGTAACGAATTGGCAAAAGGTCATGCGTATTTTAAATTAGGTGGCTTAAGTGTTAGTCCGGATAACAAATTTGCCACTTTTAGTGTTGATATTGTAGGAAGAAGAATTTACACCATTCAGATTAAAAATTTGGAAACAGGAGAAATCCTGTCCGAGAAAATCGAAAATGTAACCGGGGAATCGGTTTGGGCAAATGATAACAATACTATTTTCTATGTCAGACAAGACGAAGTAACCTTACGGTCAGATAAAGTATTCAGGCATAAATTAAATTCAGATTCTGCAGCGGATATTTTGGTTTTCAATGAAACCGATGATACATTTAATGTTTCGATAAGCAAAGAAAAATCCAGAAAATATATCGTGATTGGTTCAGGAAGTACTTTAACAACTGAATACAGAATTTTAAATTCTGATAATCCCGATGGTGAATTTGAAGTGTTCCAGACTCGTGTTCGTGGTTTGGAATATAGTATTTCTCATTACGAAGATTCGTTTTATATTTTGACAAATAAAGACAAGGCGACGAATTTTAAGCTGATGAAAACGCCTGAAAACAGAACCGAAAAAAAATTCTGGAAAGATCTTATTCCGCATCGGGAGGACGTTTTGTTGGAAGACATTGAAATATTCAAAAATTATTTAGTAGTAGAGGAGCGTTCGAATGGATTAAATCACATCCGGATAATGCCGTGGAATGGGGAGCCGGATTATTATTTGCCGTTTGGAAGTGAAACTTATAACGCCTATACCACAACCAATATTGATTTTGATACAGATGTATTGCGTTATAGCTACCAATCGCTAGCAACACCGTCATCTGTAATTGATTTTAATATGAAAACCAAAACCAAAGAAGTATTAAAAGAACAAGAGGTTTTAGGAGGGAAATTTGATAAAAACAATTACATCGAAGAAAGAGTCTGGGCAACTGCCAGAGATGGCGTGAAAATCCCTATTTCGATGGTTTACCGCAAAGGATTGGAGAAAAATGGTAAAAATCCGTTGCTGCTTTATGCATATGGATCTTATGGGATTACGATGGAAACCTATTTTTCTTCAACAAGGCTTTCTTTACTTGATCGCGGATTTGTGTACGCAATCGCTCATATAAGGGGAGGTGAAGACTTAGGAAGACAATGGTACGAAGATGGAAAACTGTTAAAAAAGAAAAATACCTTTACAGATTTCATCGATTGCTCTAAATTTGTAATAAACGAGAAATATACTTCTGCGAAACATTTGTATGCAGAAGGAGGTTCTGCAGGAGGACTTTTGATGGGAGTTATAGCGAATGAGGCACCGGAATTGTATAATGGGGTTATTGCTCAGGTTCCTTTTGTAGATGTTGTGACAACAATGCTTGATGATAGTATTCCATTGACAACAGGGGAATATGACGAATGGGGCAACCCAAACAATAAAAAATATTATGATTATATGTTATCCTATTCGCCGTATGATAATGTAAAAGAGCAAAAATATCCTAATATGTATGTCTCTACCGGATTACATGATTCTCAGGTTCAATACTGGGAGCCTGCTAAATGGGTGGCAAAACTTAGAAATCTAAAAACAAACGATAATGTATTGTTTCTGGATACTAATATGGATGCTGGTCATGGAGGGGCTTCAGGACGTTTTCAGGCTTTAAAAGACCTAGCAAAGGAATTTAGTTTTTTATTAGATTTAGAGAAAATTCAAAGCTAATTAGAAATTTTTTGTTAAATTTGCAACCTATCGGGGTTATCAAAAAAATTACCCTTGATTAACTATTTTTTTATGAAAGAAGAAATAAATGCTTATAATAATGTTTTAGAGTTAATAGGTAACACCCCACTTATTAAGCTAAATAAAGTCACCGAAGGGCTAGAAGGCAATTTCTACGCAAAGGTAGAAGCTTTTAATCCGGGACATTCGTCAAAAGATAGGATAGCATTATATATCATTGAAGAAGCGGAGAGAAGAGGGATTTTGTCTCCAGGTGATACCATAATCGAAACGACATCTGGAAACACAGGTTTTAGTTTGGCTATGGTGAGCATTATAAAAGGCTACAACTGCATATTGGCAGTAAGTTCAAAATCATCCAAAGATAAAATTGATATGCTGAGGAGTTTAGGTGCAAAAGTATATGTGTGCCCTGCTCACGTTTCAGCAGATGATGAAAGATCTTATTATAACGTTGCAAAACGTTTGCATGAAGAGACAAAAGGTTCTGTTTATATTAATCAATATTTTAATCAGCTAAATATTGATGCGCATTATAATACTACCGGACCGGAAATCTGGCAGCAAACCAAAGGTCAGATTACACACTTAATTGCTTGTAGCGGAACAGGAGGGACAATCTCAGGAACTGCAAAATACTTAAAAGAGCAAAATCCAAACATTAAAATCTTAGGTGTTGATGCTTTTGGATCGGTTTTGAAAAAATACCACGAAACAAGAGAATTTGATACTAAAGAGATTTATCCGTACCGTATTGAAGGTTTAGGTAAGAATTTAATTCCTTCAGCAACTGATTTCGATATTATCGATAAGTTTATGAAAGTAACGGATGAAGAAAGTGCTCATACCGCAAGGGAAATCACACGTAAAGAAGGATTGTTTGTTGGGTATACTTCGGGTGCAGTAATGCAGGCCATTAAACAATACGCAGAAGAAGGCGAATTTACTAAAGAAAGTAATATTATTGCTATATTCCCAGATCATGGTTCTCGTTATATGAGTAAAGTATTTAGTGATGACTGGATGAATGAACAAGGGTTCTTTGATAGCGTTAACGAAGAAGAAGCTCAAAAAATTGAATTTGTAAAGTAATAAAATAAATTACTTTTTAAGTATACAAACAAAAAAACTCCAGATGAAAATCCGGAGTTTTTTTGTTTGTATTGTATTTTGCTTATTTTTCTAAAAGTTCTAAAACTTTTGCTCTTAATTCAGGACCTCTTAAGTCTTGTGCAACGATCTTACCTGATGAATCAAGTATAAAGGTTGCAGGGATAGATTCAACACCATATTGCTTTGCAATTGGTTCATCCCAGAATTTTAAGTTAGAAACGTGTCTCCATGTTAAATTGTCTTTTGCAATGGCTTCTTTCCAGGCTGATGCTTCCTTATCTAGTGAAACACCAATGATGTTTAACCCTTTTGAATGAAGTTCTTTGTAAATGGCTACCACATTAGGATTTTCTTTTCTGCATGGTCCACACCATGAAGCCCAAAAATCTACAATTGTTACTTTTCCTAAACTTTCTTTAAGCGATACTGTTTTGCCTTCCGGATTAGGAGCTGAAAAATCTGACCTTCATTTAGCGCTGCCAACAGGAGGAGCAGATGCACCTACAGCAGGCAATTTCATTTGGCCAATTTTTTCTTTAATTGCTTTTCCTGGCTTAGTGTTTTTTAAAGACTCATCCAAAGAGTTGTATAAACCTTCTGATTTTTTGAAATCAGAGCTTGGGTCATTGATCAGACTTTGAACAATTAAAACTGAAATAAATGATTTTGGATGTGTTTCAGCGTAAGCTGTATATTTCTTTTTAGATTCAGCCTGAACATCAGTTTGAATAGCCATATATTCTTTCATTAAACCATTAATAACTGCTGTATCTTGTTTTTGTTGAGCAGTCTGCATAGCCTGAGTATTTTTTTCTGAAAGTCAATTAGTCTTTTTTGAACTTTTGTGACATCTTCGTTGAACTTAACATACTCATCATTACTGTAAGTTCCTGAAATTTTTGATTTATGAATACTGTCTTTATCCACTTCAATTTTAATTTCACCGGTTTCTAAGATAAACGGAATTGGACCTTGTAAATCCTGAATTATTAAAGTGTGAAAAGCAGGTTCAGTAACTTTTCCTTTTATTTCAAATTTTCCATTTTCAACTTTTACAGTATCTAATGGTAAAACAGCCATTGTTGTTGGATCCTGCCCCTGAAGGATTATTGTTTTTCCGTTCTCAATTCCTTTTGCAGTTCCGGTAATAAGGAATTCTCCGTCTTTAACTTTGCTGCAAGAAATTATCGCTGCAGAAGCGGTAAGTAAAAAATATTTTTTTCATTATAAAAAATTAATTAGTTAATTGATTTGCGCAACAAAAGTATTTAAAAATATAGAACATCAATAATTTTACTACCTAAAATTTTGTTATAGTTTTTTTTATTTTAAAAGGCTTGTAGTTAAGTGTTTACTGGTTTCTGAAACGTGATAAAACAAATAATTCTTTCGTTATTCAGAATCAAATTAAACAATTTGGTATTTTTGAGCATAAAAAAAGCATTCTGTCATCAGAATGCTTTTAAAATAATATATAATGGAATTTTATTCCTGATTTGTTTTCTTTCTCCATGTAAAAGAGTTCAAAATGTGTCTTTTGGCAAATCTGGCAGGAGAATCTGCATTTACCATTTTTACATAAGTAGCTTTAGGAACGCTAATATATTCGTAAACGCTTCCATTAGAAAAATCAATAATTAAACGCCCTTCAACAAATTTGAAATCTGTAATAGTACAAGTCGAAATTGTTTCTGTGTACTCAGGTAAGTTAATCTTAATGGTATCTGGATGTATGCTTACTAAAAAGTGGTAAGCTTCAATGATCGTTTTGCTTTTTTCTTCTGCAGCTTTTAAACCAGCATCATCTCCCTGAAATTTGTCAGGGTGAGCTTCTTTCATCGCATTACGATAAATGGTTTTTAAATCTTTTAGCTCTACAGTTTTCTCTACGTTTAGTAACTTACGGTATTCAACTATTTTTTTCATAAATAAAAGGTAACTACTTGTCTATTAGTTTGAAATCGATATTAGTTAGTTCAAATCGACAAATTTTTTGCAAAGGTACACTTTTTTTAACTTTTTAGTTTTCATATAAAAAATATTCGGGAAAGTTGGTTTATTAAATGTTAACTGTTATTGCCAGGTTGTTTTAGCTTCAAAGAACGCTAAGGTTTTTAGTGGCTTAATAAAAAAGAAAAGTTCTCAAAGCTTTATCAATACAAAACTTTGCGAACATAATATTTAAATCCCGTGTAATAGCAATTTAAAATGTCTTACCTGTAACATGAAACAAAATTATTCTGGTTTATGGTTGGCTTTGTCGAAGTTTCTTGATTTTTTAGGATATTGTTTATAGCTCATATCACTTGGGTTTTCAATAACAGATTTTATTGTAATCCAATCGCCCTCTTTAAATTTTGCCTGAACCATTTTATAGTCTAAAAGATATACACCGCAGAAATAATTATTGTTTTCATCTTTTTCGATAATACCTGTAAAAACTCCTTTTTGGGGCATTTTTTGTTCTGAATCTTTAGACATCGTTTTTTTTGTTTTAAATTGAAGTTGCAAAGTTAATCAATTTAGGTTTGTTTTAGGGAGTTCGTGACAATCTGAGTATATTTGCACATGCAGAAAAATTTTAAGCCACATCCGAATTCCTTCAAAAATACATTTTGTGTTTTTAGTGAAGTGCTTCCAAGTCAAATTGAAGGTTTGAAAAAGCAATTCGAAAGTAAGGCTGGAAGTACATACTATTACACTGAAGAAGGAATGTACCGCGTTTCGAATCATTGGGGAAGACTGGCTAATAGTAAATGGCGTTTGATAGCCCGGAATCCTGAAACGGAATCTAAAACTAAAATAGGTTTTGCAAAATGGGAAGAATTTTATCCCGATAATGCTGAAGAGAAATTGTATTACCTTAAAGCTGATTTCGAAAACAATCTTGCGAATTATGAACACAAGAACAATCCGGAATATGATGGTAAAGCAATTTTAAGGACTAGTTTTGAAACAGCAAAAAGATTAAAGCAAGTAAGGAATCTCCAGCAATTGACTTCGTGGGCAAAATATTTTGATCATGACGATATTGATAATCTGCGAAAACAGATTATCAACGAATTAATTTATACGGAGAAAAGTTTAGAACAAATTAAAAGAGAAATATAATGGGGCGCAATAACGAACGAAATATCAAAAAGCATAATGACAAATTGCACAAAACCCAGGTAAAAGCAAAACAAGCTGAATTGGCACGCAAAGAAAGGCTGAAAGAAATTGTAAAGAAGTTTAACGAAAATAAAAACGAAGAGTAAGATATTAGTTTAAAGTTTCATGTTCCAAGTTGACCTGAAACTTTAAACCTTAAACAAAATAAACAACAAAAAAATGAGTAATAAATTCGAAACTTTAAAAGCAAGTGTACAGGAAATTATTGATCTGATTGCAGCAGAAAACAGCAGAGAAGCTAATAATAAACTGCTTGAAGTAAGTGAAGTGTTAGATGAAATGATTGATTTTGCTGAAGAAGATGAAGAAGTACGTGAAATAACCCGATACCAGGTTTTATTGAATCAGCTTCATGTAAAAATTAATGGAGAAGAACCAGTTGATGGAGAATAAAGCGTGTTTCTGTGATACAGGATTGCCTTTTGAGAAATGTTGCGGATTATACCTTCAAAATAATCAAAAAGCGCCAACAGCCCTGGCTTTAATGCGATCCAGATATTCGGCTTATGCCACTCATAATGCCGATTATCTTTTGGAAACCACTTATATTTCTGAAAGAAAACAGTACTCAAAAGCTGAAATTCTGAAATGGGCAACAAGTAATAAATGGCGCCAACTTGAAATTTTATTTTTCACGGAGAATGAGGTGGAGTTTAATGCCTATTTTTTGGATGAAAATCAAAAACCGCAAATTCATCATGAGTTTTCAACTTTTAAATTTGAAAACGGAGAGTGGTTTTATTTGGATGGAATTTAAATAATTGTCAGTATTACCGTTGATTTCTAATGGTTTTTAATCAATACTTTAACTAAAAATTAATAACCGTTTCTTTTTTCATAGTTCCAAAAAAGATTAATTTTAGAATTATGAAAAACGAATTTAAAAAAGGTTTTTATTTTAAGACTTACGAAGCGCCTTTTCAGTCTCCGTTTGAAAAGCTTTTTGGTATTTTCAAGGAGCTGATTACCCATACTTCTGGTGATTTTGATGAAGCTATAGACTGGCTCCGTGAGCTGGATAAGGAGTATAAACTCACTGATGAAAACTACACAATCGATGATTTTATCGAAGACTTAAAAAAGAAAGGTTATATAAAAGACGAAGCAAAACCTGACGGTACATCTGGTTTTGGAATCACGGCAAAAACAGAACGTGCAATTCGTCAGCAGGCTTTAGATCAGATTTTCGGGAATTTAAAACGTGCCGGAAACGGTAGTCATAAAACCAAACATGCCGGAAACGGTGACGAGCATACTGGAGAATTTCGTGAATTTAATTTTGGTGATGGTTTAGAGCGTATTTCATTGACAGAAAGTCTCAGAAACGCACAAATCAATAACGGTGTTGAAAGTTTCATGCTGACCGAAAATGATCTGGTTGTCGAAGAAACACAATTCAAAGCACAAATGAGTACGGTTTTGATGATTGACATCAGTCATAGTATGATTTTGTATGGCGAAGACCGAATTACACCTGCCAAAAAAGTAGCTATGGCTTTGGCAGAATTAATTACGACGCGTTATCCAAAAGATACATTAGACATTCTGGTTTTTGGAAACGATGCCTGGACAATTCCGATTAAAGATTTACCTTATCTTCAGGTTGGACCTTATCATACCAATACAGTTGCAGGATTGCAGTTAGCGATGGATATTTTGCGTAGAAAGAGAAATACCAATAAACAGATTTTCATGATTACAGACGGGAAACCAAGCTGTGTGCGCGAGCGTGATGGTTCTTATTATATGAACAGCAATGGTCTGGATGAGTATATTGTGGATAAATGTTACACTCAGGCGCAGCAGGCGAGAAAATTACACATCCCGATTACGACTTTCATGATTGCAAGGGATCCTTATTTGCAGCGATTTGTAAATCATTTTACCGAAGCCAATCAGGGAAAAGCATTTTACACCGGACTGAAAGGTCTTGGAGAAATGATTTTTGAAGATTATGAAACGAATAGGAAAAAGAGAGTTAAATAAGTTTCAAAGGTTTTAAAGATTTCCCTGTAGAGATTGTAAAGCAGTGCATCTAAAACAATCCATAATAATTAAACAACAAATCGATATTTCAATAAAAAATGGAAATAAACAATATAAAAACATTAGGTCAATTAAAAGCTGCAGGATATAAAAGCACCAGTATTAAGGACGAATTGCGAAACAATCTTCGTGAAAAAATTAAATCCGGTAAACCTGTTTTTGAAGGTGTGCACGGATTTGAAAATACCGTAATTCCTGAACTTGAACGTGCAATTCTGTCTCGTCATAATATCAATTTACTGGGGCTTCGCGGACAGGCAAAAACACGTTTAGCACGTAAAATGGTTGAGTTATTAGATGAAAATATTCCGTTTGTTGCCGGTTCAGAAATTAATGATGATCCGCTAAATCCAATTTCCCGCTTTGCAAAAGATTTAATTGCTGAGAAAGGCGATGAAACTCCAATTTCATGGCTACACCGGAACGATCGTTTCTTCGAGAAATTGGCCACTCCGGATGTTACAGTAGCCGATTTGATCGGAGACGTTGACCCAATTAAAGCAGCTAATTTAAAATTATCATATGCAGATGATCGTGTTATTCATTTCGGAATGATTCCGAGAGCGAATCGCTGTATTTTTGTGATTAATGAATTACCGGATTTACAAGCCAGAATTCAGGTTGCACTATTTAATATTTTACAGGAAGGCGATATTCAGATTAGAGGTTTTAAATTGAGAATGCCGCTTGATATGCAGTTTATTTTTACAGCAAACCCTGAAGATTACACAAATCGTGGAAGTATTGTAACGCCTTTAAAAGACAGAATTGGATCCCAAATCCTGACACATTATCCGGAAAGTGTAGCGATTGCCAAAACCATTACCGAGCAGGAATCTAAATTAGACCAGAATCAGGCAGACACTGTTTATGTTCCAGACTTGGCAAGGGATATTTTAGAACAAATTAGTTTTGAAGCCCGTGAAAGCGAATATATAGACAATAAAAGTGGTGTGAGTGCCAGAATGAGCATTACGGCTTTTGAAAACCTAATTAGTACTGCTGAGCGTCGTGCCTTAATTTCAGGTGCTGATAAAACTACACTTCGCTTATCAGACTTTATCGGAATCATTCCGGCGATTACCGGAAAAGTAGAATTGGTTTACGAAGGTGAGCAGGAGGGAGCTGCAGCGGTAGCACAGAATTTAATTGGTTCTGCAATTAAAACGTTGTTTGCAGATTATTTTCCGAAAATTGAAAAATTAGAAAAACAAGGAGAAAAGACACCTTATTCTGATTTAATAGAATGGTTTTTTGCAGAAAGCGGTTTCGAATTGTTAGATGAAGCTTCAGACGCTGAATATCAGGCTATATTAGATGAAGTAACACCTTTGGATGTTCTGATCAAAAAATACCAGCCGCAACTGGATAAAAAGGATCTTTATTTCATGAAAGAATTTGTTTTATGGGCGTTGGTAGAATATAAAAAACTAAGCAAAGACCGTTTTGCAACCGGACATCAGTTTAAAGATATGTACGGAAGTTATATTAGTAAATTATAATTGCTAAAATTTAAAAAAACCTGATAACAGTAGTGTTGTCAGGTTTTTTATTTTAAGTTTAGTAACCTATTTTGCGATTCAATGCTTATTTTTGCTTCAATACAAATATTCTGATGAAATTACTCATAGTCGAAGACGAACCAAATCTACTTTCTATTTTACGCAAAGGATTCGCTGAAAATAATAACGATGTCAGCGTGGCCCTTGACGGTACAACAGCATTAGAAATGATTTATAATTATACTTTTGATGTAGTAGTTTTGGATGTAATGCTGCCGGATATTAACGGAATCGAAATTTGCAGAAGATTGCGTGCCGCCAAAAATTTCGTTCCAATTTTGCTTTTAACAGCGCTTGGAACTTCAGAAAATATTGTAACCGGACTCAATGCGGGTGCGGATGATTATCTGGTGAAGCCATTTAAATTTGGAGAACTCGATGCAAGGGTTAATGCTTTAAACCGAAGAGCCCATCAGGATACGGAAAAAGTGGATACGATAATAATTGGTGATCTCGAAATAAACGGCAAAGCCAAAACAGTAAAACGCGATGGCGAACCGATTGTTTTAACGGCTAAGGAATTTAAATTATTATATTATTTAGCAAAAAACACAGGCAGAATAGTCTCAAGGGATCAGATTTTAGATAATGTCTGGGATATCAATTTTGATATGAATACAAATGTTGTAGATGTTTATATCACCTATTTAAGAAAAAAATAGACAAACCTTACAAAACTAAACTTATTCATACCATGAAAGGTTTAGGTTACGTTATACAGTTATAAAATGGATATCAGAAAGAGAATTACTTTTACTTACGTAGCACTTTCTACCTTTAGTACTTTGCTATTGAGTGTCATAGTATTCGTTTTATTCAGGGAAAATAACCGCTACCATTTCTTAAAAAGGCTCGAAGACCGATCGAAAATTGTGGCTTCTATTCATTTTCAGCATGATCCTGAAAAAATAAAATATTACAGTAATTTAAAGAAAAACGGACTCGAAGAACTTATCGAAGAAGAAGAATATGTTCTTAAAATAAACAGTGCGAATAGTTTTGATTATAATACAAAACTGAATCTGCCCAACCAATTTTATTCTAATATTCTTCAGACCGGAAAAGATTATTTTGAAATTAACAGCAAATATTATCTCGGGCAGGTTTTTACAGAAAGGAATCAAAAATATATTGTAATTGTTGGTGCTCGTGACCGTAGAGGAAAAACCACAACCGTTTACATTGTGAAAATATTACTTTTTGGAGGCATCGGATTTATATTTCTGGCTTTCATATTAGGACGATTTCTGGCAAAACGTGTTATTAACCCGGTAGCCAGAATTACTAAAGAAGTAAACAGAATCAGTGCTTCAAACCTTCATAACAGATTACCGGAGGTTAAAAACTCAGATGAAATTTCAGATCTGACACATACTTTTAACGATATGTTAGACCGGTTGGAAACTTCTTTTGAAATTCAGGCGAATTTTATCAATAATGCATCCCATGAACTAAAAACGCCTATTACAACCATAATTGCCGAAGCTGAAATTATGCTTTTAAAAGAGCGTGAAAAAGAAGAATATGTACAGTCTTTAGAAAATATCTACAGTCAGGCATCTAAATTAGGCAACCTGACTGAAAGTCTCCTTAAGCTTACTCAGACAGGGTATGATGGCAATAAACAGGTTTTGGATATTGCCCGAATTGATGAGTTGTTATTGGAGGTAAAATCAGATCTGGATAAGATTTTTCCGGACAATCGTGTTAGTATTAAACTTAATTTTGCCCCAACAGACTCTAATTTGCTATTAATTGCGTGTAATAAGCCACTTTTAGAGCTGGCAATCAACAATATTATTACCAATGGTGTAAAATACTCTGATAATAATGAAGTTTTTGTAGCGCTTTCCGCAAATAATGATGCGATTAAAATTTCGATAAATGATATCGGCATCGGCATTCCGCCAGAAGATATTCCGCACTTATACGAACCTTTCTTCCGTGGTAAAATTGCAGCAAAATATATCGGTTATGGTTTAGGACTTCCTTTGGCTTCCAAAATCATCCGCATGCATGATGGGGAAATACAAGTACAATCGGAACAGAATAAAGGCACGATTGTAACGATTATTTTTAAAAAATCAAAAGACAAAAAGAAGAACATTAAAAATTCTAATGTTGAATCTTAGAAAATTCTAATTTTAGATTAAGACCTCTCTAATTATCAGGTTGTTATTTTGTCTGTATAAACTAAAAGATTATACATATGAAAAATTTCCTGATACCTACGACTTTAAAAGACGATACAATTTCTGCTGTAAAATCTGCAATCAGCCAGTCAAAAAAAATGGAGTGTGAAATTATTTTGATGATGGTTGCCGAAACACCGGATTCATTTTCATCATCTCATTTTTTGCGTGAAATGCGAACCGGACTTACTAAAAGCCAGGAAGAGGTTTTAGCAACATGCAGATATTTGATTGATCATACTAAAAACTGTAAACTTAAAATCCATAATCAATATGGACTTTCATTACCTATTTTTAGAAGGGTGATTGAAAATTTCTCCATAAAATTAGTTATTCTTCCACATTCTTATAAACAGGAAACCAAACGTATCCACCAATATCTCGTACAATTAGCAGGAAATCAAAAATGCCCTATTCTGCATTTGGGTAACGAACAATTCAAAGATTTCAGCAAAGCACTTTATATAGAAACCAGCAGCGCTAATGTGCATGTTAAGGATGTACAGCAGTTTTTAAACGAAAATTTCTCTTATGAAATTGTAAGCCAGACTTCAAAAACTGAAGATTACGAAAATATAGCTCCTTTATCTGAAGCAATTTCAAAATACGAGATTGATTTATTAGTTGAAACCCGCAAAGGAGAAAAAATCAAATTCAAAAAAGTAAAAAAACAGCATATTAATGAGAAACTGGGACTTCCGGTACTTTCATTATACGAAGAGCTGGTTTAGATTTTTTTCTTAGTGTTTAGTCCTTAGTAAATTAGTCCTTAGCTGTTTACTTTGTAACGACTATTAGCCTTGAATTGCACTAAATTTTCGTTGGATCAAATTTTTTCAAGGCAAAAGATAAAAATATTGTTTTAGTTATATAAAAAAACTAAGGACTGATCACTAGTTACTAAGGACTAGTTGAATAATAATTTAAAACCGAAAATATGTTATTAAAGAAAAGAATACCAATGAAGTACGTTCTCGGGAAAATTAAAGTAGAACTTGGACTTGTAGCCGCCTACACTATAGTATTTGAGGTTTTTCACCACTATTTTGTTACGCTTCCCGTAGATATTCCAATAGCGATTCCAACCATGATTGGAACCATTATATCGTTGTTATTAGCTTTTAAATCAAACCAGGCTTATGACAGATGGTGGGAAGCCAGAATTGTGTGGGGAGCTGTTGTAAATGATTCAAGAACGTTAATTCGTCAGGTCCTGACATTTTACAAAGACCCTGATTTTTCTGTTGAGGCCAGTGAATTTAAGGAGAATTTTGCTAAAAGGCAGATAGCATGGTGTTATAGCTTAGGGCAGTCACTTCGTAACCGGGATGCGATAAAACCGCTTCAGGGCCTTTTGAGTGAAGAAGAAATAAAGTATATAAAAAATCACCAAAACGTACCAAATGCTATTTTGATGCTGCATGCAAGAGATCTTCGAAATGCAAAAAATGATAAGCGTATTAATATGTATCAACAGGTAGAAATTGACAATACACTTTCGAGATTATGTGATGAAATGGGTAAATGTGAACGAATTAAGAATACTATTTTCCCAACAACCTACAGTATGTATATTAGATTAACATTGTGCTTGTTTATTTTATTACTGCCTTTTGGCTTAACAAGTGTATTGAGCTGGTTTGCAATTCCATTAATTACGGCTATTGCCGGAGCTTTCTTTTTGATCGAAAAAATGGCGATTCATTTGCAGGATCCTTTCGAAAACAGACCAACAGATACGCCTGTTACGACTATTGCAAATACAATCGAAAAAAATATTAAACAAATGCTGAATGAATATCAAAGCGAATTCGATATCATTAAAGAATTTGATCTAAAAGAAGAATCAAAAAAAGCGGACAGTAACGCTTATTACGTGTTGTAAATTAATTCTTGGTTTTAATTGTTGACCGGACAGTAAGTAGTTGTACTGTCCGGTTTTTTTATTTTCAAGCAAAATACTTATAAATTTTGCTGGGCCAGTTTACCTAATGTTTGTATGGAATGTCGTAATTCATTGGTCCACGGCAAGCCAAAACTCAGTCGCATGCAATTTGAAAATTGATCCTGAAAAGAAAAAATACGTCCCGGAGCAATGCTGATATTATGTTTCATTGCCAAATGATAAAATTCGGCAGTATCTATTTTTTTATCAAGTTCAATCCAAAGGAAAAAACCGCCCTGAGGCTGGCTTACTTTTGTGCCTTTTGGGAAAGATTCTAAAATCGTATTGATATAATTATTACAGTTATGATTGAGGATCTGTCGAATTTTTCGAAGATGATTTTCATATCGGCCATTTTTTAGAAAATCACCCACAACTTCATGTGTAATGGTGGGAGAGGAGATGGTGTGATATAATTTTGTCCGTAATATTTCTTTTTTAAATTTTCCCGGTACAACCCAGCCCACACGATAACCTGGTGCCAAAGTTTTAGAAACCGAACTGCAGCACATCACAATTCCGCTTTTATCATACGTTTTGCAGTTAGTTGGCCTGGCTGAGCCAAAATACAAATCACCATGAATATCATCTTCAATTAACGGAATATTGTGTAATTCCATCAAACGAACAACTTCTTCCTTATGTTCGTTTGGCATCATACTTCCTGATGGATTACTGAAATTACTCATCAATACACAGGCTTTTATTTTTTTTGTTGAAATGGCTTTTTTTAAAGCTTCAAGTTCAATTCCGGTAGTTATGTTGGTTGGTAATTCCATTACATGCAGACCTAATGATTTGGCCAGCTGCAGTACACCAAAATAAACCGGACTTTCTGTAATAATTGTATCGCCCGGTTTTGTTACGGCCATCAAACAATGCGAAATAGCACTTACACAACCGGGAGTGGTAATAATGTCTTCTTCTGTTAAAGTACCGCCCCAGTTAAATGACCAGCGGGCAATTTCTTTTCTAAGATTAACATTTCCCTGCATTTCTTCATAACTCGTTCCGCTATTTGGCAGCTGTCGCATCGCCTGAATCATTCCTTTATTGAGTTTTGCTATTGGGAGAAGTTCATTCGATGGAAAACCTAGTGAAAGCATTGTGACAGTAGTACTGGTCATATTTCCGTAAACCATATCGATTAAATCTTCACGGTCAATATTTCGAGTGGTCAGAATAGGGGAGCTGGGAGTTGGCTCAGGAGCGATCCGTGCCGATATATTGCTTACGTAGTAACCTGATTGTGGTCTTGATTCAATTAGTGCCCGGCTTTCAATTTCGTAATACGCTTTGCTTACTGTGCTCATGCTGTAGCCCGTTTCAGCGCAAACTTCCCGGATTGATGGCAGTTTGTCCCCAACGTTTAAAAGACCTGATTTTATTTGTTTTTCAATAACATCAGCAAACTGTAAATAGAGGTAATTTGAATTTCGCATAAAAAAAAACTGTTCTGCTGCAATTTACAAAAACTGTATCTGTATTGCTGTATTATTTTTAAGAAATTTGCTCTATATAAATATCAAACAAGAAATCCCATGAAAACAACAAAATATTATTTAGCTGCGATTACAGCTTACACTACCTGGGGTTTTTTCAGCCTTCTGCTAAAACCAATACATGAATATGCTTCGCTGGATATTTTATTCTATCGTGTTTTTAGCTGTAGTATTTTAATGCTGTTGATTTCATTTGTCTTTAAGCGAAAAAAAATAAATCAGACAATTGAAGTTTTCAGGACTTTACCATCTTCCAAAAAAATAAATGCAATTTTACTTAATATCGGTGGAAGCTTTTTTCTGATGGCTAACTGGTTTACTTTTATTTATGTCATGAACCATGTTAGTGTAAAAGCGACTTCTTTGGCTTATTTGGTTTGTCCTATTTTAACAACGCTCCTGGCTTACTTTATTTTGCACGAAAAATTGAAAAAAACACAATGGCTCGCAGTAGGACTAAGCATTTCGGGCTGTTTGTTGTTATCCTATGCTGATATTATGGATATGTTTTTTAGCGTCATTATCGGATTTACATATGCTTGTTACTTAGTAAGCCAGCGTGTGAATAAAGGTTTTGATACCTTTATTGTACTGACATTTCATATTACGCTGGCTGCTTTATTTTTATTACCGTTTTATCCAGTGTATAGTGGGTCTCTACCTACAGAATTCACTTTTTATTTTTGTATTGAAACGATAGCCATATTTTTTACAATCATACCATTGTTCCTAAATTTATATGCACTATCGGGAATCAATTCTTCAACAGTCGGAATGTTGCTGAATATCAATCCAATGATTGCTTTTGGGCTCGCTTGTTTCGTTTATAAAGAGAAAATTACACCGTTGCAGATTTTGGCTTATAGTATTATTTTTATTGCTGTACTCGTTTTCAATTCACACCATATTTTTTTCAGAAAGCAAAAAGGTATAGTAGCAGCTAAAAACTAAAATATAGAAATTAAATATTTGTCCGGAGGATTTATTATCTGTCCGGATTTTTTTTCAAGGATTTTAAGCACTATTTTTGTATTTGAAAAATAAGTAATATGTTATTTCTGATTTTAAGTATTATTTGTAGTGTAACAGTAGGCGTGATTTTTAAAATAACTCGTCATTACAGTTGTCGTCCGGTTCAGATCATTACTTTTAATTATGTATTTGCACTCTTATTTTGTTATTTCACTTTTAGTCCAAATCTGGATGATGTTAATGCAAAGGCACCCTGGAATATTTACCTTTCAATAGGTGTTTTGCTGCCAGTTGTTTTTCTTTTTTTAGCATCTTCGATCAAACATATGGGCATAGTAAAAACCGATGCGGCTCAGCGACTATCTCTTTTTATTCCGATACTTGCAGCCTGGTTTCTTTTTAAGGAAGAATTTAATTCTTATAAAGTAATAGGGCTTGCGGTTGGATTTTTAGCTCTTTTGTTCATTTTGAAAAAGCCTTTCGATAATAAAAAGAACAACTGGATTTATCCTGCATTAGTTTTATTAGGTTTTGGAGTAATTGATATCCTTTTTAAACAAATTGCGCTTTACAGTGATCTGCCTTATACAACTTCTTTATTTATTGTCTTTTGTATCGCCTTACTGATTTCTTTGGTAATTGTGATTTATAATGCTGTAGTGAAAAGAGTAAAGTTAGAAATTAAAAATATTCTTTTCGGAGGATTGGTAGGACTCTTTAATTTCGGAAATATATTGTTTTACCTTAAAGCACACAAAGCATTTTCTAAAAATCCTTCTACTGTTTTTGCAGGAATGAATATGGGGGTTATAGTTTTAGGAAGTATCGTTGGAGTACTTTTTTTCAAAGAGAAGTTGTCCAAAATGAATTTTTTGGGTATTGTTTTGGCTTTAATTGCAATTATTTTCATTTTTTTTTCTCAAATTTAGTAAATTTTATTGGCCGGTAAAGGCTTAATTTACAACCTCTTTGTAAATATTTTCTTTTTTTTATAAAATAACTCTACAAATTCTATAGAATTTATAAAATATATTTATAAATTTGCCATAACAATGAAAAACTATAATCGAAATATGATGTCTTTCAGATGCAGCTTAGCGATGTGCTGCATGTTGAATCATGTCCTGAAATGGCGTTAATAGAGAAAGTACTTGTTAGTTATTTTTTTTTTTTTTTTTTAGCCTTTCATACCCATGAAAGGCTTTTTTTAGGATTTATTTAAAAACATAGATATGAGGTCAAATAAATACAACAATACATATATGAGATGTATTCTTACGAAGATTCCATGTTGCATTTATAGCAATTAAGTACAGGAAAATGTAGCCATACTCTTTTGCAAATGAGCAGAAGATTTTAAATATAAAATTTCACAATTAATTGAATCAAAATCTTAAAACTAAAAATTATGAGCCTAGAAATAATTAAACAGAATCCTTTTCAGTCAATGATTGACCGTTTTAATATCGCAGCTGATATTTTAAACCTTGATGAATCGATCAGACAGAAATTGCAGAAACCAGAAAAGCAAATTGTTGTAAATTTTTCTATCACACTTGATAACGGCACAACTAAAAACTTTGAAGGATACCGTGTTATTCACAATACAGCCTTAGGACCGTCAAAAGGAGGAATTCGTTATGATACAGCTGTAAACCTTGATGAGGTAAAAGCTTTGGCAGCCTGGATGACGTGGAAATCTGCTGTAACCGGAATTCCGTTTGGAGGAGCAAAAGGCGGAATTATTTGCGATCCGAGAACACATTCTAAAACAGAATTAGAGAAAATTACCAGAGCATACACAAAAGCATTAGCAGATATTTTTGGTCCGGAAAAAGACGTTCCTGCGCCGGACATGGGAACAGGTCCTGATGAAATGGGCTGGCTAATGGATGAATTTTCTTTGGTTCACGGCAAAACGATTCATGCTGTTGTGACAGGGAAACATTTACATTCCGGAGGTTCTTTGGGAAGAGTAGAAGCTACAGGGAAGGGAGTAAGCATTATTACGCTTCTGGCGCTTCAAAAATTAAAACTGAGACCGGCAAGATCGACAGTTGCCATTCAGGGATTTGGAAATGTGGGCTTGCATTCGGCTTTGTTTTTATATGAAAAAGGATTAAAAGTTGTGGCTGTCAGCGATGTTTCAGAAGCTTTCTACAATCCCGATGGACTTAACATTCCGGAACTGATTTTATATTATAACCTGAATAATAAGAGTATTAAAGGATATCCCAATTCGGTAGCTATTAAGCATGAAGAATTATTGCTTTTGGAGGTTGATGTACTAATTCCGGCAGCAAAAGAGGATGTTATAACACAGCAAAACGCAAATGATATTAAAGCCAAAATTATTGTAGAAGGGGCAAATGGCCCGGTTGCTTCAGATGCAGATCAGATTTTGCATCAAAATAATGTTTTGGTTGTACCGGATATTCTGGCAAATGCAGGAGGAGTGACTGTTTCTTATTTCGAATGGCTTCAGAATTCACTGTTAGAATCATGGAGAATTCATCAAATTAATAAACGTTTAGAAGATATACTCGAAAAAGGTTTTGAAACTGTTTTTAGAATTGCGGACAAATACAATGTTACCCCTAGAATTGCAGCCTATATTATTGCTCTGCAAAAAGTGGCAGACACACAATCTGTAAAAGAAGTAGCGCTGAAAGAACCTAAATTCAAACAGAATTAAGAATTGAAAGGAATTAAGTAAAAGATATTTTCATTAGTTGTTAGAAATTGTAATTAATGAAAATGTCTTTTGGGTTAAATCTTAAATTGAACCATAATAAGTTGTTTATCAGTTAAAAAGTAATTTTTAAAAATGGAACATATTAATTTTCTCGCGTTCGCTATGCCTGCGTTTTTCATTTTTTTATTTTTGGAATATAAACTGGCACAGCGGAAAAAAAACCGGAGATCTTCAATTACGAAAGCTCAGTTTCGAACATTAGTATTGGCATTGCAGAAAGATTAATTAATCTTTTTGTCGCAGGGAGTTTTTATCAGCTGTATTTTTTTATATATGATAACTATAGGTTTTTAGATATTCCGA
This sequence comes from Flavobacterium gyeonganense, assembly GCF_029625295.1. Lineage (NCBI taxonomy): Bacteria > Pseudomonadati > Bacteroidota > Flavobacteriia > Flavobacteriales > Flavobacteriaceae > Flavobacterium > Flavobacterium gyeonganense. The sequence goes on from NZ_CP121112.1 coordinate 3,911,692, forward strand.
GCAATTTTTTTGTATGGTTTGCTTTAATTTTAGCAACTGATTTTGTTTGGTATTGGTACCACAGGCTCGGGCACGAAGTTAATTTTTTCTGGGCGGCACATATTGTGCATCACCATAGTGAAGAATTTAATTTTACTGCGGCAGCCAGAATCACGACTTTGCAGGCAGTTGTTAGAACGGGGTTTTGGTGTGTTCTTCCTCTCGTCGGGTTTCACCCTGATATGGTAATCACGATGTTGATTGTGCACGGAGCTTATTCTTTTTTTACACATACGCAGCTTATCGGAAAAATAAAATGGCTTGAGTACGTTTTTGTTACGCCATCAATTCACGGAGTTCATCATGCATCTGACGAAAAATATCTCGATAAAAACTACGGTGATATGTTTACTTTTTGGGACCGTATTTTTGGCACTTTTCAGGAGGAGGAAGAGAAACCAAAATACGGTTTAACCCACCCGTTAAAAAGTTATAGTTTCCTATGGCAGCATACACATTATTACTTTGAGATTTATGAATTATGGAAACGATCGAAAGGGTTTAAAGCCAGATGGAATGCCGTTTTTGGGAGTCCGGCCCATATGGATCAGGATATTCGGCCCATGTTAGAAAAACGTTTTTTGCAGGATAAAAGCAATACGCATCAAAGGCTGAGATTTCGTAATTATCTCTATATACAATTAGGAGTCTGTATTTTATTCTTAACTGTTTTTACTTATTATTTTGAGTTTTTAAATCTTTTGGATAAAGTTTTTGTTTTGTCTTTTATTCTAATTACACTGATAAATTGCGGTGCTTTATTGGAACAGCGAAAATGGATGTATTATCTCGAATATGGCCGGATATTTATCGTAACCACTTATTTTCTATACGAAGAAAATTTACTGACATTTTTATTTGTTCCGATTGCCATTATGATTTTTGCAGAACAATTGTTTTCGCTGAGTAAACATTATCAGAAAGTCGTGCTGCAGCTGGAAAGTTCAGAGTAAGGAAATGTAAGTTTTAGTAAACAGAAAAATTAGCATTATAAAGGTTTCTCCCTATATTTTTTTAAGTTCCAGGTTTTATTTTAATGTTCTGTATCGTGTGAGCGATAGGAGCAAATTACCGAAGTAATGCGGATAGCGCGACAGCATCGTGATAAGAGGGCGTATAACCGCAATGTAGCTTTGCCCTCTTATCGGGATGGTGGCACACCCTGAATGTAATTTAATCACACCCGGTTATAATCGCCTTTCCAGTGTTTTATAGCCTTTTTTATATCGTCTCCAGAAAGGTTTTCTGTAAGTGCGCGTTCAGTTAGCGATAAAAATTCAGCATCAGGCGCAAAGCGGAATGCAAATATCTGATCGTCTGTAAATTTGTTTTCAATGGTTTCAAATCGGGTTCCGGTAAGTACAAAATAACGGTATCGAAGCTCCAGTTTAACAATTCTGTTTTGTAAGATCAAGGCATAATGCTGGCGCAGCATAAACGCGAGACAAAACAGGAATATAAAAACTACAGCAATGACCCCCCAGATTAAGTGTTGTGGAGTGGTAAACGCAAAATAAATGCTAAAAGCCAGAAAAACAATCAGAACAGGGTAATAGATGAAATGATGTGGTGTATAAAATCGAATGTGATTTTGATAAGATTGCACTTTCATGATAGGTTTTGTTTTTGGTGAAACGTAAAAAAGCTATTTAAAAAAATAGCTTTTTTCCAAAGAAATGAACAACCAATACGGTAAAGTATTGTTTTTCGGTATTATTTTTTATCTAAAGCCTCTTTAAGCTGTTTAGCATGCTGTAGGTGTGCAGTTAATGCAACCACATTTTTTGAAGCCCATGCTTTAATTTCCGCATCGTTAGCAGTTTCAGATGCTTTAGTAAATTTATCAATTGCTTTTTCATGCCCGTCAACCATCATATCGGCAAACTTCTTGTCAAAATCAACTCCTGTTTTTTCGTTAAGTTTATCGTATTCGTCTTTACCTTCTTCAGTGATTGAAGTTGGCAATGAAAAATTACGCTTATCTGCGATGGCTTTAACATCTGCAGTTGATTTTGTATGCTCATCAACCAGCATTTTACCAAATTTTTTAACTTCAGGATTGGTACTTTTTGTTTGGGCAAGTTTTCCAATTTCAATTTCAGCCAGATTGATTTCTGCTGCATCAACTAAAAATTCAGAATCATCTTCTTTAGAATCTATAGAGTCAAATTTTGCTTCGTTTTGATCCTCTGCAACTTCTTTTGGGTCTTCTTGTTTTGCTTCATTTTTGCAGGAGTTTAAACTCAGTAAAACAATTCCTGCTCCTAAAACTACTTTGCTTGCTAAAAGTATCTTTTTCATGATTTTTATGTTTAAAATTTATGATGGTAAAATTATTTAAACATGAATTAGATATTTTACACTTTGATTTGATAATGTTATATCATTCAAACTTTAAGGGAATGACTAATGATTTTCCATTCATTCAGTTTTGATTCAAAAGTCTTACTGGCGTTAGCGGGACTTGTAGAGGGCAGCGTCATTAGCTGATACTTATTGTCTAATGATACATATTTTTTAAAAAAGGCAGCTGCTTTCTGTCCATTGAAGAAGATGGTTGTAATGTTTGGATGTTCTTTTAAAAATTGCTCAAAATCATTTGTTACTTCATTTTTAATAGCACTGTCAAGACTGCCTATTCTTTCACAAAATTGCAGAACGTCCCATAAGGCGATGTTGTTTTTGATTAAAAGATTTTTCCTTGTTTCATAATCTTTAGAAAAATCTTCATTTAAAATTTCAAACATAAAACGCCAGAAGTTGTTTTGTGGATGACCGTAATATTGCTGTATTTCCAATGACTTTGTACCAGGCATTGTTCCTAAAATTAAGATTGTGGCATGAGTTGGAGCGATAGGAGCAAAAGAAAAACTTTCCATATTTTATTTATTTAAAAGAAAGTAGAAGTAATTATAAAACAAATCTGAAAAATTATATAACATTTTTGAAGGTGTTTTAAACGAATTTTGAAATTCCACATTAGAAGAAAAATATTGCAAATCAGTTCTTAAGGTATAAAAATAGTTTTAGAATTTTAAATCCGAGCAAAATGAAAATAGTAACTATACATAACGATAAAATTAAAAATATATTCGAAGAACTAACCCAAAGTTTAGGAGGTAAGATAATTTTTGATTCAGATGAATATGGTTTAGAAGTCAACAATAATTTTGCCAAAGGTACTATTGTAGGATCTTCTTTCGGCGATGCTGTTTCCTGTTTGCAATTTGATATGGTTTTTTCTGAAGATGTAAGAATCTGTATCGGAAATCCGGATATCTCTCCAGTATATTTCGCTTATTGTTCAAAGGGAAATTTAGCACATAGTTTTGGAATGTCCGGTGTTGAAAGAAAACTGAAAAAGTTTCAGACTGCTATAGTTTCATCCAGACAAAATGAAGATAATATTTTGTTTTTTGAAAAGAATACCAATACAAAAGTGACTTTAATCGTGGTCGGGACTCAAAATGCTGATTCTGCTGAAAATAATTTTTTGAATCGCAAAGTAAAGGAAACTTTTTTCGAAAAGAACCCTTCAGGTAATTTTTTCTATGTAGGTTCTTATAATTTAAAAATAGCCGAAAAAATCGAGGAGTTAAATGCCGTTACCGAAACCGGAATTGTTCGTAATCTATTAAAAGAAGGCATTCTGAAAATTATTCTGGCAATGGAAATCCAGCAGCATTCTGATGATATGAATAACTGCTTAAAAGAATCAGGCTGTCTGACACTAAAAGAGATGGAAGAAATAAAAAAACTTTCAGATCTTATAAAACAAAGTCCTGAAGAACCATTTACTATAAAATCGCTTAGTAAGCTGTCTGGCTTGTCACCTAATAAGTTACAGGAAGGTTTTAAAATGATTCATGACAGAACGGTAAATGATTTTATCACACACATGCGAATTTTAAAAGCCGAATTTTTAATTAAAAACTCCGACTTAAATATTTCTGAAATAGTGTATTGTATTGGTTTTACAAGCAGAAGTTATTTCTCTAAAATCTTCAAGCAAAAATTTAATTGTAGCCCAAAAGAATATAAATTCAGTCAAAATCAGCTGGCTATTACAGCATAGTAATAAAAACACTGAGAGGCTAAGGTTTATTATTTGATTATTTAGTACTTTTTTGATAACAGACTATTTTTAGTCTAAAAACCTTAGTTTCTCAGTTTTTTATTTTGAGTTGTTTATGATGCTTTAAATAACGTTTTCCTATCTTTTATTCCACAAATCATTTCCAAGATAAAGCTGTCTGGTCAATAATTCTTCATATATACTATTCACATTATCACCATTCAGGAAAATTATATAGCCATTTTTTGATTTAGGAAACCATATAGCTAATGTGCTTACACCAGGGTCTTTTCCAGTATGTAGTAAAGCAAATTCATCCTTGCTGAAATCAGTTAAAATTTCCCAACCCAATCCGAAGAAATCATTTTCCTTAAGTTTTACCTGATGTTTTATCATTTCCTGAAACAAACTTTCAGTAAGTCCGGCTCCATTGATCATATACTCTAAAAATTTTCCATAATCTTCAATCGTAGTTAAAAGGTTTGCCGCAGCATTTGCTTCATAGTATTTTTCGATTTCTAATTTTTCTCCCTTCTCGTTGAAGTTTTGGGAATATCTTGTTTCGTCCATTTCCCTGTCCCACCAAAAATGAGTATCTGACATTTTTAAAGGGTCAAATAAGAGTTCTTTTGCAAGTTCTTCTATACTTTTACCAAGTTTATTTTCAACGGCAGTTCTCAAATATTCAAAACCTTCACCCGAATATTGATATTTTGTTCCCGGATCAAACTGAAAAGTTAGTTTATTTGATGGGGTCAAATAACGCCAATTTGGAAAACCTGTCTGGTGTGTTAGAACTATTTCTGGTGTCAGCTTTTTATATCTTTCGTCATTTTTAATATCCGGATCAATCCAATATTTATATAAAGGCTCGTCTAAATCCAGTAATCCTTTATCAATTAGTTTTAATATAGTCAACGTAAAGATTGGCTTCGTCAGAGATGCTACTTTAAAGATGGTATTATAGGGTGCAGTTTTTTCTTTGTCTAAAGTTCCATAAACTTCAATTTTGGATAATTTTCCACTTTCGATTATCCCAATTCCCAATGCAGGAACATTATTTCGTTTTAATAATTGTTCAATACTACTCTTATCTGTTTCAACAACTGCTTTTTGATTGTCGTAACTCAGGATTTCACTACTCTTGTCGGTTTCAACAACTGTGTTTTGATGATCATAACTCAGGATTTCGCTTAATTTCCAATTATCATTATCCAAAATCCATACATGAGTGAATTTTGCCGTGCTAGTCCATATATCTTCTTTACTCTTTTCTCTTAAATAGAAGTGATGAATTCCTTTTTGGATTGCCCCATATAATTTACTGTTGTTAAATAGAGGAAAGACTTCTACACTTTTTGTATCTATCTTGCGGATTGGTTTTTTTTCTGAATCTGAACAAATGTATTTTTGCGTGTTTTCAAAAAATAAGCTTCTATTTTGAAACCCGCTTTTGTCGTGATAAAATTTTAAATCAGCCGTAATGTGATTTTTCAGATAATCCAAATCACATTGATTAAATACCTTTTCAAAGAAAATGCTATCCTGCTTTTTAAGTGTTATAAATAAGGCTGAATTTTTATCTATTTGTGCATTGACACTTAAAATAAATAATGTTGTAAAGGATACGATAAATAAGAATTGTTTTTTCATCTTTTTTTCTTCAAAAATGCACCAAAGACTCTTTTTTATCCTAAAAAACTACCCGCCAATATCCTGACAATAACCCGCCAACTTTCAAAAACACTCATATAATATTGAAATTCAGACGGAAAAATAGCTTTTCTTTTTTGTCTATCTCGGCTGTATTTCTGAGAATGATGAATGCATTAGACAATACTAAAACAATCATAACAATCAGCATAAACTTACTGCCTAATGAAAACCAGTTTTTCATAAAAGCTGAAAGCATAAAAAGGATAACCGAAAGAACCGTCCATAAAATCTGGACAGAAACAATTTGCTTTGTTAATGGGTTAAATTGCTTTTTAGCAAGCATAATAATAAGAGGGATAATTATATTTATTGGTGGGATTACAGTAAAAAGTAAGGAAGATAAATTAATTAATTTAAGCAATGTCAGGTTAATTTCGTTAGGAATTTCTTGTTTTTGAATTAATTCATTTTCTTGTATCCCTAAAGTCTTCGCTAATATTTTAAGTGTTTGACCTTTGGGCTCATTTCCTGACTCAATACGTTGTATGGTCCTTACTGAAATTCCGGATTTGGCAGAAAGTTCTTCCTGAGTCAGGTTAAATTTTTCCCGAATTTTATTAAGTTTTGACATGTTAGTTATTTTTATAGGTTGCTTAAAGTTATGGTAATTGAAAAACTGAACCTGAATTTTTACACTGTACGCTTCATTTTGCCAAACTGGCCTATTATTCCTTTATTCTCAGGTTTTTTAAATTAATATGTCCAAAATTTACTTCTTTTTCATTGGATTTGCTGTTGCTATTGGAACCATCAATTTTTATTTTATAAAAAAGATTTTCCTTTTTTATGCTTAGACCTGTTCGCATAGTTCCATGTGCTCCGTCAACCAAACAAAGTATTACAAAATAAAAAGCAGTAGATTCTTTTGGCTTGATAATTCTCTTAGAATGAGATAATTTATGAACATTGTCATCTAAAAAAGATTCCAGATTTTTAAGACCATATAAATACACAGGGAATTTTTTAATCGTCATTGTGTCTTCAGGTATTATTACTTCATAATATTTACCTGGCAAAGATGGAACTTCAAATGCATTTAATGGGATATTAAAATTCAATTCAAAAGTATGATCTGTTTCGTTGATTATATTAGTCCAAAATACAGCATAATTATAAACGTCACCTTTTGCATCAGTATATTTCATGCCGCCTCTTGGCAAGCCGTTTTGTATAATAATTTTTTTGTCTTTATTATCCAGATATTCAAATTGGCTATAAATATCTTTATCGTTAAAGATCTCTTTATTCTGGATATTTTTTGTAGAATCTGAAGTTTCTTTTTTGGTTATATCTTTAGTTGGTTTAGAAGATTGCTTACAAGAAAAAAATCCTATTCCACCCAAAATTAAAATCGTAAGAAGCGTTTTTTTCATTGATTTTGCATTTAAAACTTATCTAACTACTTATATAAAAATAATAGCTCTAAAATACCCAAGAATCAGGTAAATTGGAGCTATCATTTACTAATATGAGTTACTCAAAGATATTTATTTTTCTTTACAAAAATCAAACGAAGTTTTGATTATCGAATAATTAGATAAACCAGATTTATGCGGATAAAATCATCTTCCAAATCGATAATATTCTAAATCCGGGTTTGTTTTGTTTTTTATAGAATGCAAAACAGAATTCATGGCCATAACGCTAAAAGTGATTCCGTTACCGCCAAATCCTAAAATGTAGTGTTCGTTTACATCAGGATCTGGTTTTCCAAAGTAGGGCAGGCCGTCTTTGGTTTCTCCAAAAGTACCAGCCCATGAATAATCTATTTTGAAATTAATTTTCGGGAATTTTTTTTCGAATTTATGTAAAAGAAACTTTTCTTTTCTTGGCAGAAATTTGTCACGTTTTACGGGATCTTTAAAATCTTCATCTCCACCGCCCATAATAATTCGATTGTCAGGAGTACTCCTAAAATAGAGATAGGGTTTTGATGTATCCCAGAAGATACAATTTTTAAATGCAGTAGATAATCCTGGTATGCTTTCAGATGCAATTACATAAGTGCTTTTTAAGTTCACCACTTTCTCTTTAAGGGTTTCGGTGCTTTCGTAACCGCTGCAGTGGATGATGTGGTTTGCTTTTATGGTATATTTATTTTGCGTTCGGGCAATCATTTTTTCTTTTTGATTTTCTGTCGAAACAATGTTTGTACGGTCAAAAATCTGCATTCCTTTTTCTTCGCAATAAACATATAAATCTTGCGCAAGTCTGTACGGGTCCATCACGGCAGCTGTTGTGGATTCTATAGCAGCAATAGCATTTAACCCATATTTTTCCAGATCCCATCTTTCAAGCCAGTTTACATCAAAACCATGTTCTTTTCTGGCATTAAATTCATTTTTTAAAAACGGAATATCTTTTTTTAAAGAGCAGAAATAAATGCTTTTTTTGAATTCAAAATGGCAGTCGCTTTTTACATCGTCTATAATTTTTCGGATGTCAAAGATGGCTTTTTTTCCGTTGTTATAACTGTCAACAGCGCATTCTTTACCCCTTAAATTAATGAGTTCATGCAGCGGAACGTCAATTTCATATTGCAGCAGGGCAGTACTTGCTGCTGTACTTCCGTTGCCAATGTCACGGCGGTCAACGACAACTACTTTTTTTCCTTCATTAATAAGCTTATAGGCAATGAGGGCTCCGGTAATCCCGCCTCCAATGATTAAAATTTCCGTTTCAATATCAGAATCTAATGATGGATAACTAGTGTTCATTGCATGTTTCAAGGGCCAGAAACTTTCTGTTGAGCGTAATTTCATGTTTTTAGGGGTTTGGCGTCGATTTTTATATTATTTCGCTTGTGCTTATAGATAAGTGTCTTTTTAATATTGCATTTATTTTACTTCACTTTTTCTTTCTTTATTACTGTATTGCTTTTTTCGTTATAAACAGCACCAAGTATTTCTTTTCCTGTTTTGCTGAATATTTTTATTTTCGGCTCTTCATGAGTACCGGTAATGGTTATTGGAAAACCAACAATCCCAAATGGCGGAAGCCCCAATCGCATTCTTAAGTCCAGTAATCCGTTAAAGCTGGTTGTTCCTTTTACAGTGGGTCTAAAACTGGCTACACTGAAAGTAAATGGTTCAAGGTGAATGAGATTCTTATCAATTTTTGATTTGATTTCGATACCTTTCATATCAGGATTGTTTAGCCCATCCTGACCGGTTTTAGAACTTATTCCGTCAAATAATTTAAGGCCTTTGATTTTTACATCGCGCAGATTCAGCGTACCGCCTCCTTCAAGAGATTCGTATATAGGACTCATATTTCCGTCCAGATCGCCTTTAACTTTATAATCTACAGAGATAATTCCATGCGCTTTTTCGGCGGCAGTAACCATCTCATGAAACATCGGGATTTCTTTATAAGCTCTTTGAACACTGAAATCTTTTGCACGAAAATGTGCATCAAAACGAGCTGCAGTAGGAGATTCATCTGTGTATGATGCATCAACCACCAGCGCACAATCAATAATATTAAATACGGCATTTTGCAAATAGAAATTGCCTTTAGAGACACCTGTTTTTCCTTTAAGATCGTTAAAGACAAGACCGTTATATTCGACTTTATCTGCATTTGCGGTAAGGCTGACATCTAAATTTTCGGGTATAATAACTACTCCGCTCATTTTTGGATGATCTTCTTTTGCATATTCTACTTCTAATTTCCGGTCTGTGTTTTCGCCTTTTTTCAAAGCCATAAATTGATCTACATTGATCAGTTTCGATTTCATATTGAAATTACCGCTTAGTGTTCCGCGTGATTCCAGGAAATAATTGATTGTATTCAAAAGGTATCCGTTGATATCGAAATCGGATTTTCCATAAGTAGCGTAGAACTTCTCGAACCACATTTTTTCATTCTGAAACCTGAAGTTGCCCTGTTTGATAAAAAATGCCTTCGGAAAAAGTTCTGATGTTGCCTTGATATTTTTTAGTATAATAGTTCCTTTATTATTCAGTTTATCATACTGTCCGTTTGTAGCATAACTTTGTTTTCCCTGAAGTGAAAGGTCTGCTTTGGCATAGCCGGAAACATCCATTCCTTTTTTCGAGAATACCTTGTAAATATTCCCCACGTTGAGTTCTCCCTTGATTTTTGCATTATAAGCCAGATCACTAAAATCTGAAAGTGCTGCATTTACATAAACCGGATTGCCTTCAAACACAAAAGAGGCAGGCGCCACAGCTATTATCAAATCTTTGTAGGTGCCAGCTTTATTAAGTGTATTGGCTACAAAAGTGATATTGGTGATTGGGTTAGGATACGAATCTGTTTTAAGCCAGCCATTGCGTAATGAAATTCCGCCAATGGTTTTTGGGAATAATTTTTTTGAAGTACTGAATTTGCCTTTTGCCTGAATATTGGTTTTTAAAATTCCTTTGAGTTCTAAACTGCTTAAGCCTATAGCAGCATCTACAGTTGCCAGATCCAATGCGCCTTTTACGCTTGCATCTACATCCATTTCGGTAAAACCTTTGCTTCGTAAATAAGCAGTGAAATAATCTTTTTCGCCCACTTTAAACCTGAATGTATTTAGATTCACTAAAAGTTTCTCCATATCCAGTGAAGGCATAATAGCATTCACATTCATTTGAAAATCTGTCAATGGGGCAGGGGCATTCTGATAATCGATGGCGCCTTCATTAACTTTTAGATTAAAAGCCAAGTCCGGCTTTTGCTTTTTGGATACATTATAATTGCCTTTAAAAGTAAAAATCAAATCACTTTTGCCAGAAATTTTGGTTTCTTCAAGCCATGTTAAATATTCCGGAGGCATTACAGATAATAAATCTTTTACAGTAGTATCCTCTGAAGCAGCTTTAATATTGATTTTGTATCCATCTCTTAAAATAGTAAATAAACCGGTGAACTTTAAAGGCAGTTTATTGATTTTTAATTCATTTTTCTGAAGGATGAATGAAAGTGCATTTGTATTTATTCGTGTAATTAAATCGGCACGCAATTCTTTTTTTTCGGAGATAAGCTGTTCGGTCGTAATAAAAATCTACGTTATCAATTTTTGCATCCGTATTGAGGTCGAAAATATCTTCGCTTAAGTTCCCTTTTCCAACATAATTGAAACCTTTTGCATCAACCAGAATTTTAGCCGAGCGGTCGTTGTATTTGATATGACAATCTTTAAAATCAATACGTTCCAGGCGAATTGCAGTTCCTTCTTCAGGAGCATTTTTATCCTTTTTCACATCTTTTGGAGCAATATAAATGTTATAATTGGCTTCTCCTTTTTGGTTTACCATCACATTTATATCTGCTTTTGAAACATATAATTCATTAATTTTTACTTCATTGTCGAATAATAATCTTTTAATATTTATTCCAAAAGAAACCTGTTCAGCTTTCAGCAAAGTGTCATTTTTGAAAGGTGCAGAGCCTGTAAGGGATAAATCGTCAAGTGAAACTGTGAGTGAAGGAAAGTGTGTAAAGAATGAAAAATGAGATTTTGAAAACTCCATTTTACTGTCTAATCTTTCATTGGCAATTTTTTTTACTTCAGAAGCAACAGTTCCCGGGAAAAGCAACGGAATCAAAAAAAGTAACAGCAAAATACTTGCTATTACTATTCCTGAAATTTTTGCTGTTTTAAAGGCAATATGTTTGAAGTTGGAATTCATGCACGCTAACTTTATTTATTCTTTTTTTTGTTCTCTTCAGCTTTTTTAGCTGCTTCCTCTGCTTTTTTCTTTTCTTCTTTCAATTTTTCTTCCTTTTCTTTCTCCGCTTTTTCCTGCTGTTCTTCCTTTTTTTCTTTTGCTTCTTCCAGTTTTTCTTCCTTCTCTTTTTCTTTTTTCTTAAAGTAACCTCTTAGCAGAAAGTTGCTTTTGGCAGCTTCCATATTTTCACTGAAACCTTTCGTTCCTTTTTCAAGATTGTTAAGGGTTTTATCCATAGCGTTTGCCATTCCCGGATCGCTAATTAATTTTGACAGAGCTCCGTTACCATTGTTCATACTATGACTAAAAATCGCCAGTTCTTCGGAAATTACGCTTACATTATCCATGCTTTTTTTGACGGTTTTCATAATGTCGCTCATTTCTACACTGCTGACTGAGGCAATTTGACCATTATTTTCAATTGCTGTCTGCGACTTTACTCCCGGAGATATGGTAAGTACTTTATCACCCATCAGTCCGTCAGATCCAATACTTGCCCTTGCATCTGTTTTAATAAATTCGCGGACATCATCTTTAATGACCATTCCTACTACAACGGTGGAATCATTCACCAGCTGAATTTCGTCTATAGTCCCAATATTGATTCCGGAAAATCGTACATTATTACCAACCTCCAATCCGCTTACAGTTTTAAAACTAGATGTAATTCGGAATGTAGATCCAAAAAGATTTTTTTGTTTTCCGATAAAGTAAACTGCCAGTATAAAAAGCAGTAAACCTATTGTTACAAACATTCCTAATTTCCAGGTATATCCAGATTGCTTCTTCATGATCTTTGTTTTTGGTTTTATATTTTTATTCAAAGAATGAGCGTACCCATTCGTCTTCACTTTTTTCTAATTCTTCGTAAGTTCCTTCTGCCTGTATGGTACCTTCTTTTAAAACGATAATGCGGTCAGCGGTTAATTTTGCACAAGGCATATCGTGTGTAATAATGATTGCAGTGGTTTTTTGTTTTTGTTTGATATCTAATATCAATTCGCTTATTTCTCTTGACGTAATCGTATCTAATCCTGTAGTGGGCTCATCATATAAAATAATTTCAGGCTTTAAAATGAGAGTACGTGCCAGGCCTATTCTTTTGCGCATTCCTCCTGATAATTCAGATGGCATTTTATCAATTGCATCGGTCAGTCCTACACTATCCAGGGCTTCTATAACTTCCTTCTCAACTTCATCCGCACTTAGATCGCGCTTGTGTTTTTTAAGGGTAAAAGCGAGATTTTCTCTTACTGACATTGAGTCATATAAAGCACCGCTTTGAAACAAAAATCCAATTCTGACCCTCATTTCATTGAGTTCCTTTTTTTAAGTTCCAGAACATTTTCATCAAAGACTTTTATTTCGCCTTTATCAGGTGTAATAAGTCCGACAATGCATTTTATGGTTACCGATTTTCCAGAACCGGAGCGTCCTAAAATGACTAAGTCTTCGCCTTTGTTCACGGTAAAATTTACTCCTTTTAAAACCTGGTTATCCTTACCAAAAGTTTTATGTAAATCTTTGATTTCGATTATGGGAGTTTTTTTACCCGCATTGGTTATTTGTTCTGTATTTTCTTTTTCCTTAATCATCTTAAAAAATAAATCGGTTATCTGAACGGCAAGCATATCAATAATGAAAATCGAAAGAGAAGCTGTTACAACTGCAGAATTTGCAGCCTTTCCGACACTTTCTGTCCCGTTGGAAGCATTGAATCCTTTATAACATCCAATCATTCCAATAAAAAATCCAAAGAAAAAAGTCTTTATAGTGGCCGGAATCAAATCCAGAAATTCAAGTGACTGGAATATCTTTGTGATGTATCTGTAAAAGCTCATGTCACCATGTATATTGACACCTATATAACCTCCGAAAACTCCAATAGCATCTGCAAAAAACACAAGTATGGGAACCATTAAAGTGGTAGCAAGGATTCGGGTAACGACTAAATAATTATAAGGGTTAATAGCCGAAACTTCCATAGCATCAATTTGCTCGGTCACTTTCATAGAGCCTAATTCGGCGCCAATTCCGGATGATACTTTTCCGGCACAAATCAAAGCGGTGATTACAGGCGCAATTTCACGGATTAAGGAAAGAGCGACCATACCTGGCAGCCATGATTCGGCGCCAAATTTTACTAAGGTAGGTCTTGATTGTAAAGTAAGTACCAGACCCATGATAAACCCTGTTATGGCTACCAATGGCAATGACTTATAACCAATAACATAACATTGTTTAAGGAACTGTCTGGTTTCATAAGGCGGAACAAACAGCTCTTTAAAAAACCGGACTGCAAACATTGTTGCATTTCCTACATCTTCGAAAGTATTTTTTAAGGTTAGAATCAAAATCTTTAGTTTTAGAGTTATATGTCTTGAAAATCAGTTTTTTAACAATTTTGTATTGCTTTTTAATTGTAGTTGAAAGTTACCTCGATACTTGTTAAAATTCTTTACACAACTTTTTTGCAACCTTATATAATTTTCATTCTGTTGCAATAATTATAAAAAAGTGACGTTTTAGACAATTCTAAATAAAAAATCCCTTTCGCTAAAAAGGGATTGGATTTGAAAAATATATAAGCACTTTAAGAATTTATAATCAGGTCAGCCTTTGTTTTAACAAGATCAATTACCTTGCATTCGGCTTCTTTAAAGTTCTCCATGATTAATCTGGCTGTCAGATAACAAACGGTCGATTCTGCACCCTGGTTAAGATTTATATTGTCTTTTTCAAGGCCGTCATAACCGCCTCCGCTAACCGGATTATACATAATCTGATTTAAATGATTTTTGCCTAAAAACCAGTTAAATGCGGTTTTCATATATTCTTTATATAACGGATTTTTGAATTCATTGTAAAAGCCGTTTAGTGTCTGTATAATGTATGAAACATCAATTGGTTGTTCTCCATATTCCTGAGGTTCTGAACCTTTATGGTACCACCCGTTATTTGAAATAACTTTGAAGCCATTTTTAGTAAACATTTTTGACAGAAGGAAATCCAGGGATTCCAGTGCTATCTTTTTGTAAATAGGCTTGTTGGTTACCAAATAGGCGTACAACATAGATTCAGGAAGGATTCCGTTTCCGTATGTTAAATAATTTTCGAACCATTTCCAGTCTTCGGTAGCATTGATTTCGTAGCTGGAAACCAGTTTTGCATTCAGTTTATTGACAATTGCCGAAACATACAAGTTTGGGATTGCAGAATTGTATAAATACAATCCTTTTGTGGCAAATCCGATCGAACGCGGTGACTGAATCGTTTCAGCCCAAGGCAGGCTTTTCAGAAAACATTCTGAAGCTTTTTGTACAATGTTTTCCGGTAAAATATCTTTTAAGGCAATCACGCTTCCTAATGCCCAGATTCCTCTGGCGTTTGAATCTTCAAGGTTTACCTCTGCATTTTGTTCGATATGTTCTCTGTTGTGTTCATCAACATAATTAATGAAGCTTCCGTCCGGTTTTTGACAACGGTGAATAAAATCGAGGTAAATCAGCATATAAGGCAAATCATCTTTGTCGCCCGTTAATTTATAGTGCATCCCAACGGCTACCAATGCTCTGGCGTTATCATCCAAAGTATAACCAGAAGATAAATCCGGAATAGAAATGTTACTGAATTGAATCATTCCTAATTCGGTTGTCAGTTTTTTAACGTGTTTCAGGTGAATTTCAGGATAATCGAAGTCAATTACAGTATCGTTTTCTATTAGGTCAGTGTATCTGCTCATGTGTGTTATGGCAACATTTTCCCATGAAGATGCTCTCATTTTGCGAAAAGCATTTTTACCCATTTCCTCTCTTAAATTATCATCAGAAAGTAGTTTAAGCGTTGCTTCAGCAAACTGATCAACGTTTCCAATATCAACCAAAACACCACAATCTGAACTTAGGACTTCTAAAGTATGAGGGATTTTTGATGCAACAAGAGGGCATGCACAGCTCATTGCATAAGCAAAAGTACCACTTACAGCCTGATTTGGATCTTTTGAAGTAAACAAATAGACATCTGTTGCTTTCAGGTAATCCAAAAGTTCATTTGTTTCTAAATATTGATTGATGAAACGAACATTGTTATGTAAGTTTAATTCATCAACAAGGGCTTCTAATTTATTACGGTAATGATCAACACCATCTATAATTAAATTAGGATGCGTTCTTCCGATAATCAGGTAAAGCACATTTGGCTCTTTTTCTACAATTTTAGATAAAGCCTGTAACCCTGTCTCAATATTTTTTCCTTCACCCAAAAGTCCGAAAGTAGAAAGTACTTTTCTGCCTTCCACATTGAATTTTTGTTTGGCCTGTTCAGGTGTTTCATAAACCACAACGTGGGTTCCGTGTGGTACGCATGTGATAATGTCTTCCTGAATGTTATAATCTCTCATTAGGATTTCCTGAGATTGATTTGTCATTACAAAAACAGAATTACTGTAACTTAAAAGTAATTTTACAAAAGTTTTTAATTCGTTATTTGGATTTTGAATAACACTGTGAAAAGTAAAGGTTACCGGTTTTTTTATAGCATTTAAAAACTCTAATAAATAATCTCCATAGTTGCCGGCAAATAAACCAAATTCATGCTGAATGTGTACCAGTTTTACCAAATCATCATTATTAATTTCTTCGGCTACTCTTACATAGTCCTTCTTGTCGTTTGTATTTAATGTAAAAGCCTGAGTTGAATTTTCTTTGGGAGATTTTACCAGTTCACAAATTTCACAGCTGATTGAATTTCCATATACGTCCATAATCCCTTTGATGGTATCTTGTGTATAAGTGGCAATACCACATTGAGTCGGCGGATAAGTAGACATGAAAATAATTTTCGATTTAATAGTTTGTAGCGTTTTCATTGGGATCATTTTATTTTGTTTAATAAATCATTCGGATTATATAAGAACCAAAGAATTTTAATTGTTTTGTAGTTAATTTCCTTACTTAATTTATTTTGATATAAAATTATTTTAGAAGCAAGCCTGTATTTAATCCAATCAGCTAAAAAATTAACTCAAAAGGTTTAATGTGGGAATTATATAAGAGAATCAGTTCGTTATAAGAACTTTTATAGTCAATAAAAAAATCAATAGGATTAAAACGAATCATTTTAATCAATAAAATTTGTAGAGAGTTAAGAAGCTTTTTTTAGAACAAAAAAATTAATCTCTGTAAGGTAATTAAAATTAAAAGAATAGTGATGGAAAATACAAAGTTTCTTATTCAATATAGAGATATTATGAAAACAAATACAAAATCCCAGGAAAAATTAATGACCCTTTTAATCACAAAACCTGAAAAGGCTATAGAAAAACTAGATTTAGTTTATGTAAGTGATAAATCTATGCCCATAGAGAGATATAAAGAAGGGGATATTTTTGTTTATAAAAAAAATGGAAGGCACATTAAAAAGAAGAGTGAGCTAAAACGTATCCACAGTCTGGTACTCCCGCCTGCATGGGAAAATGTCAGGATTTCGGATTTGTCCAATGGTCATCTTCAGGCGATTGGCCTGGACCAGAAAAACAGAAAGCAGTATCGTTACCATCCAAAATGGAATTTAATCCGCAATCAAACCAAATTCTATAAAATAGCCGATTTTGGGAGAATGCTCCCTGCTATTAGAAAACAGGTCGATTCTGATTTAGAGAAAAAAGAATGGTCAAAAGAAAAAGTCGTAGCACTGGTAATTCGTTTGATGGAAGAAACCCATATCAGGATAGGAAATGAAAAGTATGCTAAAGATAATAAATCTTATGGGCTTTCTACCCTAAGAAAAAGGCACATTAACATTGATAAGAATGCAATAAAATTTGAATTTACCGGCAAAAAGGGAATACAGCATACCATTACTATCCGAAATAAAAGACTCATTAAATTAGTCAGTAAATGTGAGGAAATTCCAGGCTGGGAGGTTTTTAAATATTATGATGAAAATGGCGAAAAGAGAATTCTGGACAGTCACATGGTCAATGTATATCTGCATGAAATATCAGGAGAATATTTTAGTGCGAAAGATTTCCGGACATGGTCAGCATCTGTCATTTTCTTTGAAGCATTAATGGAATTAGGGATTGCAGAAAATGAAAAGGAAATCAAGAAAAATATTTTGACTGCTTTTGATGTTACTGCTGAAGCTTTAGGAAACACACGAAATGTTTGCAAAAACTATTATGTACATCCTTTATTGATTTCAACTTATGAAGACGGAACTATTAAAGAATATTTTGAGAAGTTAAAAAAAGCCGCAGCAACAGACAATATTTTTCCCGTACAGAAACCGTATTTTTAGAAATGATACAGCATTATCAGCCGTTATCTGTTTAAGCTTCGGGATTATTTTTTAATGAAGTACAGATATTTTTTAGTTGATATGTATGTCTTTGCGTATGAAAAACTCCAAAGCTAAGCAGTTCATAAATAGTTAAATTTCCTATTCCGGGTATTTCAAAATCCATGCAGGTAAGCGTTAAATCATAATTGGTGGCTATGCCCAGCATTTCATTTTTGATCTTTTGGAGTGTGGCTAGCAGATTAATTTTGTCGTATTCTTTACTTTCCGGATATATAAAATCGGGTGACTCATATTTTTTATTCAAATTGAGAAATATTTCTTTGAGTGTAGCAATCTTAGCATCAGCTGGCTGATCTAACTTTTTGGTATTTGAATCGCAAACTTTAGTAAAGCCAGATGTTGCTTTTATAATATGTCGGATCACCTGACCAGCTGTCCAGCTTCCTTCAAACGGAATACGATTAATCTCTTCTTGCGTAAATAAAGAAATTGTTTCATTTAATTGTTCAAAAGTTGTGGTAATTTCTTGTTTTAATTCCATTTTCATAATTTTTAATTAAGATGCGCATTATTTACAGAAGTGATCCACCATACATTTCCAAAAGGATCGGTTACCCCACAGGTTCTTCCGTAATCCTGATTGCTTAATTCTATTAAAGAAACTGCACCGTTTTCTATTGCTTTTTTATATGTTTCATCTGCATTATGAACATATACAAATAAGTTTGCAGTTTGTTTTGCCCAGTCGGTATTTTCATCAGTTACCATTATCGTGCTGCCGTTTAGGGTAATTTCGGCATGCATAATAGTTCCGTCTTCCCGAAGTGATTTTGTAGTAGTCTCAGCAGCGCCGAAAACTTTTTTTGTGAAATCGATAAATTTTGTAGCGCCCTGTAAAATCAAATAAGGCATGATAGTCTGATGTGCTGCCGGTATATTCATTTTGTACTATTTTAAAGTTGAAACTTAAAATTACGATTTTTATTTATTGTTTTGTTAATCAGTAAATTAAGGTTTTATAAAAGTACTTCACACTGAAAGCCATGTGAATTTAGAAGTTCGATTATTTTATGATTTGAAATTTCGGAAGCATGGATACGCAGAATTTTATCGCAGTCCTCCAGATCAAAATTGATGACGCTGTTAGGGAAATGTTCAAGAAGCCGCCCTATAATCATTTCTGACTGTGTTGCTTCCTGAACATTTGTTTTAAAAACTTCTATCATCGCAATTGGATTTATATAGAACTGTTTTTAGCACGTTCTATTTTATGATGATAGATATAAGAAGTCATTAAAATCGCCAGAATGATTAAAGGAAAGAATCCCTGAAAATCCAATCCGTCAACTGCAAAATGACTTATTGATGCGAATATAAAGTCGAAAGCAAAACCGGCATAAGCCCACTCCTTAATACGATTTGGTACTTGCGGAATCACTAATGCCAATACGCCCAAAATTTTGAAAATGACTAATGCATTTCCGAAATATTCAGGATATCCTAAATGCCTTATTCCTTCTTTTGCCAGCTCTGTCTGTGATGTAAGGGCTGGCATGACACCTTCAAACAGAAAAATAAGAATGGTCGTAGTCCAGAAAATAATTTTTTCTTTTTTCATTGGTTTGTTTTAAAATAGTTATTAGTTAATTATTCAATACAAATCTACCATTACTATTTTTTTTATGAAACAGGTATTTCTGACTATTTTAGGGGCATTTAGGACATATTGATGATTTTTTTTAGATTGGAAGAAGAAAGATGATAGAAGAAAGAATTAAGCAGGATGGGGTTGCTTAAATCTGTATAATTTACTTGAAAATTTTTGGCAAAGTAATCGCAATCTTGTCATTTCGAGCTTTTGGGAGAAATTACACTAGTAACTCGACAGCAGTGAGTTGCTCTCCCTCAGTCATTTCTCCTTTCGTCGAAATGACAAAAAATCCGTTTTACCAACGTTTCGTTTAGCGAATCCGTATTATCCGTTAGCCATGCACTCCCTTTTCAAAACATAATTTCGAATTACAAATAAATCCTCAAAACCCAATCTGGTATAAATATCTTTTCCCATTGCTGAGGCTTGTAAATGTGCGGTTTCGGCATTTAAATCGATAGAGAGATTTATGGCAAATTTCATGATTTCCTCTGCAAAACCTTTTCTGCGCATTTCGGGAATTACGCCAACACCATGAATCCCCATATCTTTTTCTGTTTGGTAAAGCATAAAAGTTCCGATTGGTTTTTTATCTGCAGATACCAAATAGAAATGTGCGTTTTGATAATCCTTAATCAGAATGTCTTTTCTGATGACGTATCCAAAAGCATTGGGATAAACCTCTGACCAGATTTTGGCATCTTCTTCAGTAATTACTTTTTTGAAAGTTAAATTATCCTGAAGTGTGAATTTTTTATTCAGCTTTAAAAACATTCCAATCTGTTCCGTTTTGATTTCAAAACTGTTTTGTTCCAGAAAATGACTGGAATTACTTTCAAAAATATCCCAATATGGAATTACCAAACCAGGATTGTTTTTTACAATTTCAATGATTTTTGAGACATCACTTTCTTTAATATCTTCTCTAAACCACAACTTATTAGGCCAGCCGGAATTTTGTATTTTGCAGTATTCGATTGCATCCTGTTTTTTGTAGGCTTGGGAAGGAACTCCAACTGTTTTCCAAAAACCGGTTAGATTGTCGATATTATCTTTTATGAGATTTATATTTTTCATTTTTTAATGACGAAATTAATAATACAGCAAAGATAAATTTAGCCTTCTTGAAAAACCTTTACATATGTTGATTTATAAATCTTTTTCGAGACTCTTCCTGATTCGGCTTAACTGAGTAGGCGTGATTCCCAAATGCGATGCGATATGCAGTAGCGGAATACGGTCTGCAATATCAGTATGTTTTTCAAGAAGTTGTACGTATCTCTCAGTAGCATTTTGCATAACGAGCGCAACTTCTCTTTGCTCTTTTTCGATAATCCAGTTTTTTTCCAAATGAGCGATATAGAAGTTTTTGAGATCTTCATTTTCGTTAATCAGCGTCATATATTTTTTATAGTCAATGTTGATTACTAAACAGTCTTCCAAAGCTTCAATTGTAAAATTTGAAGGGGTTTGAAGCATCAATGAAACTTTAGAACCTGCGAATGCATTTTCGAAAAAGAGATTTTTATTGTAGAAATTTCCCTGTTGGTCTGTAATATATGCTCTCAGGATTCCTTTTGCTATAAAATGAAGGTTTTTAGCGATTTCTCCATTTTGTAATAGTGTTTCACCTTTTTTAAGGGTTTGGAATTCTGCGATTTCCTCAATAAATTTCCATGTTTTTCCGGAAATAGGGGAGTAACTTTCAATTTTTTGATTTAGGTTGTTTAGGTATTTTTCTTTATTGAAAGTCATTTTTATTTTAGCTTTTATGGAAGACTAAAATAAATAAGTTTTTTTTTAGTTGCAAGTTGAGGGATAGCTCTCGAAAAAACGTAAAGTCGTAAAGTTTTTAAGTTTTCATTTTGTGACAAAAATAAATATTTCTTTATGAAAACTAATTTCGTAGCCCTGATAGCAGCGTTATCCTTTTATGGTGGGGTTCATAAAAGATATAGTGGATAGCAGGAAACAGCTCCTAAAAAAAACGCCATGAAAACTAAAAGTCTCACAGCGTTTTTTAAATTTTATCGAAATGTGTTATTCGTAACAAGTATAATCTACTTTGATAGTTTTGGCTTCATTGTCTTTTGTGAAACTGTAGGTATCTACTAAATTAAAGTCATCTAAATAAATGGTTCCCCAAAGTTTGTAATCATCATTCTGATCGGCGCGTTCTGCTTGTGAGTAATATTTCTCAAAAGTCCTGTCGTCTTTTTTTCTATTTTGGATTTTCTGTATTGCAGGACTTCTTTATCCTGATAGGAGGTGTAGGTATGAATAAACGGAAACTTGTTCTCTGTACCTCCACAGTTATTTGACCAGACTACATTATTGATATAATACGAGATACAATTGTTTTCAAATTTTTCTTCTGTAAAAGTATTCATATAAGAAAACTTGTCATCCGCCATAAGGGTATATGATTTTTGCAGCAGTTTACCATTCTCAAGCCAATATACTGTTGTTTCATTGGCATCGCCAACGTTCCCGCTAAATATCACTTTGTTATCATCATAGTTAACAGAACAGACTACAGTCTGATCCTCTCTCGTGATTTTTGTAAGCATACCATCTTTGTAAACGAATTCTTTTTTGCTGTTGCTTTTTCCTTCATCTTTATAGTAGGTCACGGCTGTGGGAAGCCCTTGGTCGTTAAAGGAAACACTTTTTAAAGGAATCCGGACACCTTTCTTTTTAAGGAAGTAAGAATCCAGCGTTTTTAATTTTGCTGTTCCCTGTTTAAAAATGGCTTCATCATCTAATTTAATATCAGGAATAGGGAGGGAGTGATCGCTCAACAACGCTTTCATCACTTCTTTGGATTTGGCAGTAATTTTGTTTTTGCCTTGCAATGAAGCAACTTCCTTTTTGTACTTTCTCGTATTGATAACGTATGAAGACTCTTTTTTCGATTTCAATTGTTCTGCTACAAATTCAGTTGCCATTTTTGTGCCTTCCTTTACTTGTACTTTATCATCCAGTTTTCCGCTCCAATAAGCAAATGCCTGAAAAGACTGGCCGTCTCCGGTAATATCTAGTGTTTGTTTATTTTCGAAAAGAACATAGGTGTATTTACTGATGGTAATGATTTCTAGGTTTTCTTTTGGAAAATTACGATTCAGTTCCGCTTTTTCAGAATTGTCTTCATTGCCTGCATAGACAGTATTCCCTTGTGAAGAATATTCGTTTACATCGACCAGGAAAACATACTTTTTACCTTTTTTAATCTGCAAAGTATCTGGGATTCTTTTTTCTTCTATAATTGGTGCTGCCATTGCGATTTCCTGAACGGCTGTGGTTTTAGCTTTAGATATTGGCTTTTTTTTACCTTTTTTCTGGGAATAGCCCTGAAATGAGAGTGTTAGGAGAAGAAGTAATGCTAGTAAATGTTTCATTTTATATTTGTAATTAAATTTTTACAAATATAAGTCTTTTAATAAATTATTAAATAATTATCTTACAAAATTTTAGAGAATAGGTCTAAATATCTGAATTTCAATACATATAAAAAACGCTGCAAAACGTAAAGTCTCACAGCGCTTTCAGAAATAAATAATTAAAAAACGGGTATTATCTCCAGCCTCCGCCCAATGCGCGATATAAATCGGTATTGGCAGATAAATGTTGTCTTTTTATGTCGGCAAGTTCCAATTCGCTTTGTAACAAATTCGATTGTGCCGTAATTACTTCAAGATATTCAGCCATACCATTTTTGAATAATAAATTAGCATTTCTGATAGCTGTCTGTAATGTTTTTACACGTTCCTGAAGAAGCGTTTCCTGTTGTTGTAATTTTTCTACTTTAACCATAGCATCCGCAACTTCACTTACAGCAACCAAAACTTGTTGTCTGAAATTTAGAACTGCTTTTTCTCTTTCCGCTACAGCGATATTATATTGTGTTCGTACTCTTTTATTATTGAATATTGGCTGAGTCAGACCACCGGCTACAGTTCCGAATAAAGAAGCCGGAATATTAAACCAGTTGCTCGTTTCGAAAGAGTTTAATCCGCCTTGCGCTGTGATTCTTAAAGCAGGATATAAATCTGCTTTTGTGATTCCAACATTAGCATTTGCTGCTTTTAAAGCCAATTCTGCACTTTTTACATCGGGTCTTCTGCTTACTACAGAAGATGGAATTCCAATTTTAGTATTGTTTTCAATTGTAATACTGGTCAAAAGCGTATTTCTTTCTTTCGCATTCGGAAAAGATCCTGTTAAAACACTCAAAGCATTTTCCTGAATCGCAATATTTTGTTCTAATAAAGGAACCAATTGAGCAGCAGTTAATTTTTGTGCTTCAGATTGTTGAACAGCCAATGAAGTAACCTGTCCTGCATCGTATTTTAATTTGATGATATTGGTTGTACTGTCATTCAACTGAACATTTTTCTTAGCGATTTCCAATTGTGCATCAAGCATTAGAAGATTGTAATATCCTTTAGAAACATTTGCCACAATAGTAGTCTGCAATGCTTTTTTTACTTCTGATGACTGAAGATAACTGGCGTAAGCACCTTTTTTCTGATTTCTGATTTTCCCCCATATGTCTGCTTCCCATGAAAGTGAAGCGCCTGCAGCATAATCGTCAATATGTTTGGCACCAATCGCCTGACTTAGATTTAATCCTGTAAAACTATTGTCAGACGGATTGCTGGTGCTTGCATTTACAAATAAATTAACCTGAGGCACATTTCCCCATTTTGATTGTGTAAATCTGTATTGCGCAATCTCCATGTTTTTCTGTGCAATTTGTAAATCGTTATTACGTGTTACAGCACTATCAATTAATTTGACAATATCCTGTTCTGTAAAGAATTTTTTCCACTCCACATCTCCGATACTAGTGGTGTCGGATGAAATCGATGCACTCCTGAAATTTTCAGGGAATGCATCTTTTGGAGTTTCAATATCCTTAGAAACTTTACAGGATATGAATGTGACGATCAAAATGGCAATCATCACGATTTTGGTTATATAATTTTTCATTTTACTTTATCGTAATTAAATTTCTGGACATTTATCTTTTTTGCTTTCGAGGTCTTTCGAAATTCTATAAGAGATGTATGCTAGGCTTCCGATGATTGTCATCAGAATTGTCGTTATATAGTTTTCCATTTATTTTTCTTCGTTATGAATTACAGCTACCGGTTTTCCGGAAACTTTTTCTTGTAAATGCTGGAATACGATAAATAAAACCGGGATAATCATTAACCCAAGAATTACTCCCGAAACCATTCCTCCGGCGGCACCAATACTAATAGAGTGATTACCCTGAGCCGATGGACCTTTGGCACTCATCATTGGAATCAATCCAACAACGAAGGCCAGTGACGTCATGATAATTGGGCGCAAACGTAATTTTGCAGCTTCAATAGAAGCTTTTATTAACGCCTGACCAGATCGTCTTTTTTGTACTGCGAACTCTACAATCAGAATCGCATTTTTGGCCAGCAATCCGATAAGCATTACTAAGGCAACCTGTACATAAATGTTGTTTTCGATACCGGTTAATCCAATTGCTACAAAAACTCCAAATATACCTGCAGGGATAGATAAGATTACAGCAAGAGGCAAGATGTAACTTTCATACTGTGCAGCAAGTAAGAAATAGATAAAGATCAGGCACAATAAGAAAATAGTTGCCGATTGTCCTCCTGAAGAAATTTCTTCACGGGTTTGTCCTGAAAATTCATAACTATAACCTGCAGGTAACTGTTGCGCTGCCACTTCTTCAATTGCTTTAATGGCATCTCCCGAACTAAATCCAGGTTTCGGAATCGCATTAATCGAAATTGAGTTAAACAAGTTGTATCTCGAAGCGGTTTCTGAACCATAAATACGGCTTAATTTTACAAGGGTATTTATTGGAACCATTTCGCCATTTTTGTTTTTTACAAACACACGGTCAATAGCGGTAGGATCTGCTCTGTCTGCAATATCGGCCTGAACTACAACTCTGTAATATTTACCAAATCTGTTAAAGTCAGATGCCTGTGCACTACCAAAATACGCCTGCATGGTTTGTAGAATGTCTTTTACTTTTACGCCTAACTGATCTGCTTTGGCATCATTGATATCCAATTGTAATTGAGGATAATCGGCTTTGAAACTGGTAAAGGCTACAGCAATTTCCGGACGTTTCATTAACTCTCCAATGAATTGTTGCGAAATCCCGCTAAACTTATCCAGTTTGCCTCCGGTTTTATCCTGCAATACTAAATCCAAAGCTTCAACATTACTAAATCCAGGTACAGTCGGGAAACTAAATACGAAGAAACTTCCTCCTGAAATCGCACCTAATTTTCCGCGGACTTCATTCATGATTTCGTCAATATTTTTAACCTCTCCACGTTCTTCGTTTGGTTTAAGTAATACGAAAACAACTGCAGAAGACGGACTTGTAGAATTCGTCAATAAGTTGAAACCTGAAATTGCAGTTACAAATCGTGATGAATTTAAACCTCTTAAAGTATTTTCTGCTTCAGTCATTACTTTTTGAGTTCCGTCAAGCGAAGTTCCCGAAGGTGTATTTACTGCAATTGCAATAAATCCCTGATCTTCAGTTGGAATAAATCCAGCCGGAGTTGTTTTTACCATTACAACCGTTGCGAAAGCAATTAAAGCTAAACCTCCTAAACTAACCCATTTATTGCGAATTAAGAATTTTAATCCGCCAACATAACGGTTGGTCAAAGATTCGAAACTATTATTGAATCCGATAAAGAATTTCTCTTTAAAGCCTTGTTTAGCATATGGCGTATTTCCATCATGCGCTGCGTGATTATCCTTTAAGAATAAAGCGGCAAGGGCAGGACTTAAAGTCAAAGCGTTAACTGCCGAAATTACAATTGCAATTGCCATCGTAAAGGCAAACTGACGATAGAAAACTCCTGTTGAGCCTTCCATAAAACCAACCGGCAGGAATACAGCAGCCATTACCAGCGTAATCGAGATAATAGCACCCGTTATTTCGTGCATTGCTTCATGCGTGGCTACTTTTGGAGACAAATGTTTATGCTCCATTTTCGCATGCACGGCTTCGACCACTACAATGGCATCATCTACCACAATACCAATCGCAAGAATTAATGCGAAAAGCGTTAGAAGGTTAATCGAGAATCCGAATAACTGCATGAAGAAGAACGTTCCTAAAATTGCTACAGGTACAGCAATAGCCGGGATTAATGTTGATCTGAAATCCTGTAAGAAGATAAATACCACGATAAATACCAGGATAAAGGCTTCCAGTAATGTATGTTCTACTTGCTCAATAGATTGATCTAAAGAAACTTTTGTGCTATAGAAAATGTTATGTTTAATACCATTTGGAAAATCTTTTGAAGCTTTTTCCATCATTTTATTAATCGCAATCTGAATATCATTAGAATTTGAACCTGCTAACTGAATAACTCCGATTACAATTCCTTTTTTACCATTCAGACGTGTTAAACTGTTATAAGAATAAGCGCCCAATTCAACTCTTGCCACATCTTTTAAACGCAGGACAGAACCATCTGCGTTAGAACGAATGGCAATATTTTGATAATCTTCAGGTTTGGTTAGTTTTCCTTTGTATTTAATTACATATTCGAAAACCTCTTTACTTCTTTCACCAAATTTACCTGGAGCCGCTTCCAGACTTTTATCCTGAATAGCGCCCATAACTTCGCTTGGTGTAACATTGTGAGTTGCCATTTGTGTTGGATTTAACCAAACACGCATAGAGTAATCTTTTACACCACCAAAAATACTGGCAGAACCTACACCCGGAATACGTTTAATCTCCGGAATAATATTAATTTGAGCATAATTGGCAACAAATGTCTGATCATATTTTGACTCATCATCAGTATACATACCGATTGCCATGATAAAACTGTTTTGTTGTTTTGCCGTAATTACACCTTGCTGAACAACCTCTGCAGGCAACTGACTTGTCGCCTGAGCAACCCTGTTCTGAACGTTTACAGCAGCCTGATCGGCATCTGTACCTAATTTAAAGAAAACGGTAATCGCTAACGTACCATCATTACTGGCAGTTGAACTCATATAAGTCATATTCTCAACACCATTTATAGATTCTTCCAGAGATGGTGCCACAGAACGTAAAACCGTTTCTGCGTTAGCTCCGGGATATACCGCCGTTACCAAAACCGATGGTGGCGCAATATCAGGAAACTGTTGTAAAGGCAATTTCGTAAGTCCAAGTACTCCCAGAATCACCAGTAAAATGGAGATTACGGTTGCCAGTACGGGTCTTTGTATAAATATTTTGAACATTTTCGTAAAAATTATTTTTTGTTAGTTATTTGAGCAACCTTAGCAGCACCTTTCTCAGGCTGGATCACCTGACCTTCCTGAAGTTTGTCAATACCGCTTAATACAATTTGGTCACCAGCTTGTACACCATCTTTAATCAGATAGTTGGTACCGCTTTTACCTACAACAGTAATTGGCATTTTTGTAACCTTGTTGTCTTTGTTTACTGTAAAGACAAAAACTTTATCCTGCATTTCAATCGTAGCCGATTGTGGAACAAGAATAGCATCATCATGCTGTAGTCCTAAACGGATTCTTCCTGTATTCCCAGAACGTAAAGTTCCGTTTACATTTGGGAAAGTTGCTCTCAACGTAATAGCACCTGTAGTTTTATCAAACTGACCGTCTACCATGTCAATTTTTCCTGTTTGAGGATAAGCGTTGTTATCAGCTAAGATTAAAGAAACAGGAGGTAATTTTTTGATTTTGTCTCCAATGCTGTTTCCTGCATATTGTGATTTGAAGTTGATAAAATCTGTTTCACCTAAAGAGAAATAAGCAAAAACTTCATGAACATCTGAAAGTGTAGTTAAAGGTTCAATATCTGAAGCAGAAACCAGACTTCCTTGTTTTTTAGGCAATCTTCCGATGTATCCGCTTACCGGAGCAGTAACATTCGTATATCCTAAATTGATTTTAGCAGAAGCAACCATGGCTTTTGCCTGTTCAATATTAGCAGCAGCAATTTTTTGAGAAGCTTTAGCCGTTTTTAACTGATAATCAGAAACTACTTTGTTTTGTACTAAAGGAGTTAATTTATCCACTTCTAATTGTGAGTTGATCAAAGCGGCTTCAGCAGCGTGAAGGCTTGCCAAAGCATTGTTTAACTGCTCACGAAACGGACGTTCGTTTATTTTGAACAAAGTCTGGCCTTTGCTTACATAAGCTCCTTCATCTACCAAAACACGGTCAAGGTTTCCGCTTACCTGCGGACGAATCTCCACATCTACAGTTCCTTGTATAGAAGCAGGGTATTCATTGTCAGTAGTAGTATTTTCGCTTGTTATGGCCATAACCGGCAATACAGGAGCGGGTGCAGCGGCCGGAGCCTGCGATTTATCGGCGCAGCTACTAAGAACTAGTGCCAGAATAAAGCTGGTTATAATTACATTTTTCATCTTAATATTGGTTTTAATTTGTTGGACATTCTCGTTTTTAAAAAATTTATTTATAGTATTATTTGAATTCATATTTAAGCTTGTTTATTTTTCTAACACTGTTAAGTAAAAAAGTGTAAAATTCCATATAATGATGTGTTTCAAATCTATTTTATAATAGTCATTAAATTATTTATCAGTGTTAAGTAATAAGCTAAAGAAACTTATTTTTATGTTAGTTAAATTATTTATCACTGTTAAGTAAAAGAGTAAAAAAAAGTATTAGCTAAATTACCTATTAAATCATTTACCCCTGTTAAGTTAAAATGAAATTTTTTTTATTGTATTGACTTTATGATACCGCCAATTGCATCTTTAAGAATCTGTCCGTTAATAGTGTCCAGCGAAATGCTTTTGTTGATAATATTAATCGCAATCAGACCATGAATGACCGAAAAGAAAGTAAAATACTTTTGTTTGATAACTTCTTCAGTCGGGTTGCTGTTTTTCATGATTTCTGCAATGACCGAAGTAAATAATTTATAAGGTGTTTTTGCAGCATCACATTGTTCAGAACAGCAGTTCATCTGCACACCAAACATTACCTGGTACATTTCGGTATCCGTAAAGGCAAAATCCCAATAGGCCATCCACATGGCTTCAATCTGCTCTTCCGGTTTGTCAAACTTAGCTTTGGCATCTTCCAGCTCTTTGCCTAATTTAAGGAAACCTTTACCGGTTAACTCTCTTAATATGGCATCTTTATTTGAGAAGTACTCATATATGATGGGAGCAGTATATTCGATTCTGTCGGCAATTTTACGCATACTCAAACCAGTCCAGCCTTCTTCTTTCACGATATCATAAGCAGCGCCAAGAATATTATTTCTTGTCTCTTCTTTTTGTCTTAAAATACGATCTTTACTAGCCATTTTGAATAAGTATTAAATTGTTTAACACCGTTAGGCAAATGTAAGGCGGTTTTTCGAATTACACCATAATTTTATTATAATATTTTCTTATCGTACAATAAGCTTCTTTAAAAAAGCTTGGGAAACATTGTTTTAATCAAGGTTTTTTGATTTTAAATATTTTTAGGAGCAGGAGATTTTTCGTTTTTCAAGACGTTTTGTCCCGCTCTTCACTATATCTTTTATGGCGAACCCCGCCATAAAAGGATGCCGTTTCGATCTGGGCTAGATAAAAGGAATTATTGTTTTCATAATTTTCACAGAAAATAACTATCTATGTATTAAATGAATCAATTCCGGATATCAAACTTTTAGTGTTCTATTTGTTTGCGGTGTATTTATTTTACATAGTTTGGGGATACACATGCTTCCCAATAGCTTACAATTGTTTTAATTGTTTGTTTGATTTGATTGTAATCAGTAGGCTTTACAAAAAATCCCTGAATAGATTTAGAATAAGCATCCACAACATGCCTTTGTTCTGCGCTTGTAGTAAAGAACAAGTATGGAATGGACTTAAGTCTTAAATCTTCATTTTGATGGATTTTTTCCCGCAGTTCAATTCCACTTAGCTTAGGCATATTAATGTCTGAAAAAATGATAAAAGGCTCAATTTCTGTGGTAGTTAAATATTCTAAAGCTTTTTCGCCCTCAGCAAAAAAGATAATTTCATTTTTATAATCAAGTTCATTAAATACATCAGTTAAAATATCCTGGTCATCTAAATCGTCTTCAATAATAATAATTGGACCACCTTTGTTCATTTGTGTTTTTGATAAAGGTAGTTCAATTAATCCTGCATGCAATTTTAAATTTAGAGTAATATAATTAACTGTGATTTTTATGGCTTTGTATTACGCCCAAACATATTCATATTTTGTTCTTCTAAAACTTCTGTCAGCATTGTGGAACGTTTTGGAGTGATTTAAAGTACTGTATCCATGTCATTTTTTTGTATTATTACAGAAAAAAATAAAAAATGAAACCAACGACAGTTATAAAAATTGCGATTTTTACTTTAATTATACAATCAACCCAAGCTCAGGAAACTAAAAAACAAAGAACCTCTGCAGAAATAAAATATTCGATTGAAAATTGTGTGAATCATTTTGATCTAAACAAAGCCACAAAAACAAAGGTGGGGTATCAATATTGGTTTGCCGATAAAAATTTCACTCAGGAAAATACGCTCAAAATGAGTATCGTCGAGCCTGGGAAATCAACCCACGCGCCGCATCATCATCCTGAAGAAGAATTCTTCTATATCCTGGAAGGCACTGCCGAATTCTTTCTTGACGGAAAAACGGTCACAGCCGGACCAAATACCAGTTTTTATTGCCCTCCAAATGCGGAACACGGAATCAGCAATGTTGGGAAAACCGATTTGAAGTATTTGGTGATTAAGAAGGATTTGAGGTAACGGTGAATACTTTTCGATCAGCAGGCCTGAAATGCCACGACAAAAAGGTAAGCAATAAAAGTAACGTTGGTCCAAAACATTCTATAGCAACATCGCCAACCGCAAAATGAGAGAAAATCGCACCTGTCATCACAAAGAAAAAACCGGCATAAGCCCACTCTTTTAGTAATCCTAATTTTGGAAGCAGCACTGCAATTGAACCCAGTAATTTCCAGATTCCAATAATAGTGAGGAAGTAAACCGGGTAACCTAAATGTAAACTTGTTTTGTCGACTTCTTCTTTCAGTTTAATAAGCTGTACGATTCCGGTTGAAACCATTCCTAATGCTAACCAAATGGTAGTAATCCAATAAATAATTTTGTTTCTTTTTGTCATTGCGATATTACTTTAGTGATGATACAATTTCCTGAAGTCGGTTGTGTGCCATATTGATTCCCTGAGCAAACGGCATTTTAAGCAGCTGGTCCCTGAATTCTATCGATTTAAACACAATCTGCATGGTAAGTATGCTGGTGGTCTCTGTCCGTTTTTCAAATTCAAGGTATTCCAGCTGAACCGGAAACGGCGTGTTTTCCATTTCAAAGGTTCTTGTGATTTTTTCGTTTAAGACAAACTCGTGAATTACGCCATTTGCCCTGAATACCACATTTCCATCGTAGGAAGTTTCGAAGGCATAACTGCCGTGTTTTTTGCTTTCAAGTTTGAGCACTTTTGTGCCCATCCATTGTTCAAAAAGGGCTGCTTCAGAATAGGCTTTGAAGACCAATTCTACAGGCAGGTCAAATTCCCGGATTATGGTTAATTCCTGTTTGCCGTCTTCGGCATGTACTTTTGTTTTTTCTTCCATGTTAGTCTTTTTTATAATTTTTCATGACTTCTTCCAATTTATTGAATTTAGTGTCCCACATTTTACGGAAGGGTTCAATAAACTCGGCTATTTCTTTCATTTTATTGGGATTAAAATGATAATAAATTTCCCTGCCTTGCTGTTCTTGCCTCAGTAATTCACATTCGGTTAAAATTTGCAGATGTTTGGAAACAGTGGGTCTTGCTGTATTAAAATTAGAAGCAATGGCTCCGGCTGTCATCGATTGTGTCGTGAGCAGCAACAGGATCGACCTTCTAGTCGGGTCGGCAATAGCTTGAAATACGTCTCGTCTTAAATTCATTATGAAGTTATTTGACTACAAATATATGTGTAGTTATTTAACTACGCAAATTTTGATGTGATTTTTTTTATGGTTTTTTTTGCGTGAGGGATAGGAGTAACTACCGAAGTAGTGCGGATAGCCCGACCGCATTTAGTAAAGGCGCATATAAACGCAATGCTAAGTGGCGCCTTTTCTAAATGTGGTCACGCCCAAATTAATTGGAAATTAGAAGTCGGAGAAATTTCCTAAAGTGGGTTTAGAAAGAAATATCAGGATTTAGAAGAGATCTCAAATTATTTCATTCCCCGAATGTTCATCTCTAAAGTATAAACGCTTTTACCTGCAGTAATAAATAAGGTTTTGAATTTTTTTCCTCCAAAGCATACATTCGCAGTCCAGGGTTCTTTTACATCAATGTGAGCAATTTTTTCTCCCTTTGGATTAAAAACTGAAACGCCTTTTCCGGTTAAGTAAATATTCCCAGCTTCATCAATCGTGATTCCATCTGAACCGGATTCGGTAAAAAGTGTTTTTTCGCCTAATGAACCATCATTGTTGATTTTATACGAGTAGGTTTTGTTTGCTTCAATATCAGCAACGTACAGCATTTTTCCATCCGAAGTTCCTATAATGCCGTTGGGTTTTATCAGGTCGCTGGCAACGTTGGTAATTTTAGTTTTATTAGGAGATAAATAATAAACGCATTCTTTTTCTATTTCTTTGGAAGTATGTTTCCAGTAATCACGTTTGTAAAAAGGATCTGTAAAGTAAATACCGCCTTTCGGGTCAACCCAAAGATCATTCGGGCCATTGAGTCTTTTGCCTTCAAAATCATTTACCAATACCGTAACATTTTTGTTTGGATCAATTTTCCAGATTTCATTTTTCTCATCGGCGCAGGCCAAAAGATTGCCTTCGCGGTCAAAATACATGCCGTTCGCTCTTCCCGCATTTTCCATATAAACAGAAAGCACACCATCAACCGACCATTTCATGATTCGGTTATTAGGCTGGTCGGTAAAATAAATATTGCCCTTTTTATCGGCAGCAGGTCCTTCTGTAAAACTGTATTGATCTGATAATTTTGTGAGAACCGCCCCCTTGGCTATTAAATTGTGATTTTCTGATATTTGAGAATATATAAAATTTGTAAAGGCGAAACAGATTACGAAGAAAGGAAGTGTTTTTATTTTAAGTTTGGAGTGATTCATAATGAAATTTTTAAAGGTTTATTATGAAATGAAAATAATTTCATCTGCTAAATATACTAAAGTCATTCGAAAACATGGAGAAAGAATGAAAAGTATTTTCATATTAAAATACAAATCAGAATCCGGGAGAACAGCTTAGTTGTAAAAAAAAATAAAATAGCTGTTTTTAGAACTATTATAAAAAACAGCCCCATTTAATTTCTTAAATGAGGCTGTTTTTTGTTGTTTATAAACGTTTACTTTTTGATAAATTTGAGAGTATTGCCACTATTCAATTTTAAGAAGTAAGCTCCGTTAGTCAGACTTTGAATGTTGATTTTTGTACTGCTGTCAACAGTTCCGGTTTTTACTTCGGTACCAGAAACAGTATATATTTTATAACTTCCAGTTTGAGTTAATTCTGAAACCTGAATAAAATCTGACGAAGGGTTTGGATATAATTGTAAGCTATTATTTGTTCCATTAAACTTGTCTGTTGACAATGTCAGTGTACTTCCTATCCAGTTTGAAGATGTACCGGTCAAAGTAAAATTATAAAGTGTTCCATTATTAGAACCGAGTTCATCAATCAGACTAGTTTCTGAAGTGTTGCTTCCATTGGCAATTCCCTGATTGAATTTATAATAAGAGATTAAATCTGTCTGTGGTAAAGTTAGTCTGGTAGATTTATTGGAATTGATTTCAGTCGCCGTTCTGGCTGTACTCCAAATACGTACTTCGGCTATATCTACATTCAGGTATCTGTTGTCGATAAATGCCGCACCTATATATATTTTAGGATTTGCATTCAAAATAGTTGAACTAGGACTGTTTGACTGATTATCCAAAACACCGTCAACATAAAGAGCAGCTCCAACATTAGCATCTCTAACAAGGGCAACATGATGCCAGTTTCCATCAAAAAGATTAATATTACCGTTTACGGTTTGATTAAGACTTCCATCCCAAAAACTTAATTTATTGTTTAAAACGGAGAAAGCAAAATCATTGGCATAACCTCCAACATCAGAATCCATGATTCCGGCTCCTTGATAAGCAACAGATCCTGTAGGTGAATTGTTTAACAATTTAATGTTGGCTTCTAATGTAAATGATGAAGTTGTAACATTGTTAATAGCAACAACATCATTAACACCGTCAAAATTTAGAGCGTTAGTTGACTGTGCATTTAGAGCTGTAGACAGTAACATAAGTAATGATGCTAAAATGTAATTTTGTTTCATAGATTTAGGCTTTTAATATTTAATATATTTAGGATATAGTTTACTTTTTTGAACTCTTTTTTATTTATAAATCATAAAAAAAAGTACAGATCCATTCAGGTTTATTGCCTGAAAGTCTGATATTAATTAGAATAAAGAATTATCAATAACGTATTTTTTGCCCGGCGAAAATACAACTTAAAATGTCATATAATCAAGGAAATAACTACGAAATCTTAAATATTTTGCAGATTTAGTAGTGCATTTAAGATTATTCTTAGATTTGATACTTTTTTGAGTTAATAAAAATTAAATAGGTGGATGGATAGACAAATTTAAGATCAGCATTTTAGTACGTTTTATAACTATCTTTTTAAAGTTTTTTATTGAAAGGTATTCTTCGAAAGGAAATGGTTTTTCCTTTACTAAATATTTAGGTTATTTAACATATTCAACCCAAATCCCAAAAATTAAAATCACAAATAACAACCCATAATTAATTGAAAGTAATATTTTTACGAAACAAATACAAAAACCACACACATGCAAGTAGGAATAATAGGACTGGGAAAAATGGGATTTAATCTCGCCTTGAATTTAAAACGTAACAACTATCAGGTTGTGGCACAAGATGTCAACACTGATTTTGTGTCAAAAATAGGTCAGGAAGGAATTGAAACTGCTTATACTGTTGAAGAACTCTGCCAAAAACTAACCGACAGAAGAGTCATTTGGCTTATGGTTCCGGCGGGCGAAATTGTAGATGGGGTAATTACTTCATTACTTCCATATTTATCCAAAAATGATATCATTATTGATGGCGGAAATTCGAATTACAACGATTCCAAACGCCGTTATGCCCAGCTAAAAGAACATGGAATTGATTTTCTGGACTGCGGAACTTCTGGTGGAACTTCTGGAGCATTAAACGGTGCCTGTACCATGATTGGCGGTGATGCCGATGTATTCGATTATGTAGCAGGAGTTTTTAAAGACATTTCAGTTGAAAACGGCTTTCTGTACACCGGAGCTGCCGGAAGCGGGCATTTTACCAAAATGGTCCACAACGGTATTGAATACGGGATGATGCAGTCTATCGCAGAAGGATTTGAGGTTTTTGAGCATTCCGAATTTGATATCGATTTTCAAAAAACGGCTAAACTTTTCAATCACGGTTCAGTAGTACGCAGCTGGCTGATGGAACTGACAGGAAATGCTTTTTCAAAAGACGCCCGACTAGACGGAATAAAAGGAATTATGCACTCCTCAGGCGAAGGGAAATGGACACTCGAAACCGCACTGGATTTAGGCGTTCCAACTCCGGTAATTGCACTTTCGATCATGATGCGTTACCGTTCGCAAATGTCGGATACATTTTCAGGAAAAGTGGTGGCGGCACTTCGAAACGAGTTTGGAGGACATGCTGTTGAAAAAAGCGAATTATAGTTTAAACGTTTAATTTAAACATATAGAAACATAGGTTTTTCTTTTTTTGAAAATATAAAAGAGAAACTTATTTCTCAACACATAGCTATGAGTTTTTAAATAAGTGAAACGCTTATTAATGAGTTTACAAAATCTATGATTCTATGTGTTTAACACATTTACACCCAAAGAATAGTATTCATTTATCATTTCGAAACCTATGTCATTACTGATTCTGATTACCAGTATTCTTTTATTATTAATCCTGATTTCCGGGGTTAAACTTAATGCTTTTATTGCCTTGATTATTGCGGCCTTTTTTGTGGGAATCGCTAAGGAAATGTCTTTTACGGATTTGATTAATTCCATTCAGCTGGGAGTCGGAAGCACGTTAGGTTCTTTGATTTTGATTATTGCTTTTGGAGTTGTATTAGGAAATCTGCTTTCAGACAGTGGAGCCGCTCAGCGAATTAGTTCGGTAATGATTCGTTCTTTCGGGGTCAGGCACATCAAATGGGCGATGGTGATTACCGGTTTCTCAGTTGGGATTTCGATGTTTTATAATGCAGGTTTCATTATTTTGATCCCGATGGTTTTTGCTGTAGCCAAAAGCACTAAACAGCCGATTATTTATCTCGGTATTGCGATGGCCTCAGCACTTTCCATCACACATGGTTTTTTACCTCCGCATCCGGGACCAACTGCCATTGCGGTTATTTTTAAAGCGAATATTGGCAAAACTCTTATTTACGGACTTTTAGTAGCCCTGCCTTCACTTTTTGCTGCCGGAATCGTGTTTCCAGAATTCATTAAAAAAATCAATGCTTTTCCGCCAAAAGGGTTATTCGAAAGCAAAACGTTTACAGAAGCCGAAATGCCTTCGTTCGGAATTAGTATTGTAACAGCATTGGTTCCGGTTTTTTTAATGGGAATGGCAACCTTCAGCGAATTGGCTTTACCGGAAGAAAGTACATTGCGTTCAGTTTTACTTTTTATAGGAAACCCAACCACTTCGATGCTGATTGCAGTGCTTTTTGCGATATTTTCATTAGGGATTTTCCGAGGAAGAAAAATGCAGGATATTATGGATAAATCGGGTAGTGCTATGAGTTCTGCCACGATGATCATTTTAATTATTGGGGCAGGAGGTGCTTTTAAACAAGTCCTGATCGATAGCGGAATGGGGACAGATTTGAGTCAGTTTTTCGAAAAGTCATCGCTGTCTCCGCTGGTTTTAGGCTGGCTGATTGCAACAATAATCAGGATTGCCTTAGGTTCTGCAACGGTGGCCGGCTTAACAGCAGCAGGAATTGTACAGCCTCTGGTTGTTGCTTCGGGTGTAAGTCCGGAATTAATGGTGCTTTCGATTGGCGCAGGAAGTTTGATGTGTTCGCATGTCAACGATACCGGATTCTGGATGTTCAAGGAATATTTTGGAATTAGTGTTTCAGATACTTTTAAAACCTGGACCGTAATGGAAACCATTATTGGGGTAATGGGACTAATAGGCGTATTACTGCTGAATTTATGGATTAAATAAAAAAATGGAAAAACTTTATATAGGAATCGATATAGGAACCACGGCCACAAAAGCAATCTGTTTTGATGTACACGGAAATGTAATCAGGCAGGTTTCACATCCGTATGCTATGTATCATCCCAAACCAAATTGGAGTGTGCAGCATCCACAGGAAATTTTAGAAACGGTTTTAGAATGTATCAAAAAAATTACAAAAGATATTCAGCCGGAGTTTATCAGTTTTAGTTCGGCTATGCAAAGTATTGTTGCTATTGATCAAACCGGAAAACCTTTAACAGATGCAATTTTATGGGCAGATAACAGAGCGATGGGAATTGCAGAAGAGCTAAAAAACTCTGAAAAAGGGAAGTATTTTTATCAAAAAACCGGGATTCCGATTCATCCTTTTTCACCTATGACTAAAATAACCTGGTTGAAGGAATTTGACTCAGATATTTTTTTGAAAACATATAAATTCATTAGCATTAAAGAATATGTCTGGCATCATCTGACCCATGAATATTGTACGGATACTTCAATGGCTTCCGGTACGGGGTTATTGAATATTCATACTTTAAAATGGGATGATAAAGTGCTTGATTTTTTAAACATAAAAACCGAACAATTATCCGCTGTTTGTGAGGTAACACACCAATGCAAAGGCATTTCAGATGATTTTCTGTACGTCATTGGAGGTGGAGATGGGGCCTTGGCTAATTTGGGAACCGGAGCGATGAATAAAAATTGTATGGCTTTGACCATTGGTACAAGCGGTGCAGTGCGATTGCCTATTGACAAGCCATATCTGGATGAACACATGCGTACCCAATGTTACCATTTGATGGATAACCAATACCTGACTTTGGGAGCTGTTAATAATGGTGCAATTGTCCTGCAATGGCTTCGTGAAACGTTATTAAAAACAGACAAATCTTTCGAAGTCCTTTTTTCAGCAGCAGAAAAAATCCCTGCCGGTTCTGAAGGTTTGCTTTTCGTACCTTATTTATTGGGTGAAAGAGCGCCAATCTGGGATGCTTCTGCCCAAGGTACAATTTTAGGAATGCAGATTACACATACGCAAGCGCATTTGGTAAAGGCAACTCTGGAAGGTATTTTGTTTGGATTGTTCCAAATCACAGAAATTCTGCTTCCTGATCCCGAAAAACGAAAACAAACCAAAGTCATGGCCAGCGGTGGATTTGGAAAAAGTGAATTGTGGCTTCAAATGGTTGCAGATATTTTTCAGATGACAGTAGAAACCTCGCAAACCATTGAAGGTTCTGCCTGGGGAGCTGTTTTGATAGGGATGAAATCTTTAGGAATTGACATAACCACCGAAAGCAAAACCGGAAAGACTTTTCTACCGAATCCTGTGCATAAAAAGGTATATGAAGATGCTTTTGTGAAGTTTAAAAAGGTTTATCCTGTATTGAAGGATTTGTAGTTATTTATGGAGATACTATTTAAATACATAGTATCATAGTTTTTCTTAGAAGAAAAGATTTTTTAATTATTTAAATTAATATAGGCTACGCATTATCGACAAACTATTAAATCGTGTATAAATGACAAAAGAAAAATTTATAGAAAATTTCAAACTTTTATTAGTTCATCTTCGTGATTTAACGGAAGAGTTTTGCTTTAATGATATTTCTGAAAACTACAAATTTGTTTTAGAACCAAGTGAAAGAAATGTGAGTGGACATTTGACGAAAGATGAAAATGAATACTTAAAAACATGGAATAAATTAGAAAATAAAGAAATCTCTTTTGAACAGGTTATTGAATTATTATATAAAAATGGAAAAACTCCAAAATGGGCAGATTGCAACATCAAATCATCAACTTTAGACAAAACTGTTGTGAAAATATTTTTTAGTCGTCAATTCAGAGATGAATCAGAAATTTATTATTTGGAAAGAGGAACCGGCCCATTTAAAGCCGTAGTAAATACTCCATATAAAAGTATAGAAAACTCTAGTGAAAAATTTGATGTCAACTGGAAAGAAAAACTTGAAAAAAGCAAAATTAAAAATATATTTTCTAAAATAAAGCATTTTTGGTTTTGAATAATGTGTTGTTATTTAGGTTTTTAAAGCAATTAAGAGTTTTATGTTTTTTCTTTTCTTGAAAAATTTTGGTTAAAAAATATTTATGATTTAATAAGTATCAACCACCGTTACCAATAAATCAGAATCTGCCAGATTAGATGGCGAAACCACTTTTTCTTCCAGCGGAATATCATTACCATATCTTTCTTTTAGAATTTTTTTAACCCTTTCATCTGTTAGATTGAAATCTTTTAGTTCCATTAGTTTCGACAACTCAATATTAGCCCCGTTTTTATAGATTTTCCATACTAATTCTGAACAATAGATTCTGGTGTCGGTCCATTCAAAAAAAGCATCGTATTCTTTGCCCATAAATTGCTGGCTGTAGTCTTTCATTTTTTGAAGCGTATCCGGAGTCAATATTTGAGCAGCATTTTTTAATCTTTTTACCACATAATTTTTATCCCTTCCATGCGCAATCCAATCTTCCAGACGAGTTAGTTTTACGGGCTGAACAGCTTCAAAAACAAACAAGTTTCCGTTAATTTCATAAATAATTCCGCAATGCGAAAACTTCGAATTGGTTGCAATTCGTACTGCCTCACACTGGGGAGATTCAGAAGTTTGAAAGATAATATCGCCATCCTGAATTTTCTCAGGCAAACTTGTTTCTCCTTTTGTTTTGGCTGCCAAAAACGGATTGTTTGGAAAAACCTGAAGCGTTACATACAGTGCACAACAAAAGCTAAGTAGAAAGGTAATGACGGGCAGGAGGTATTTTTTCTTTTTCTTTTTCATTTTAAATTTTAAAGCTTAAAAGTATTATTTATTTTGTACAGATCAGCAATTATTGAAATGAAACATGCAATAAAAGTAATTTAACGTTTTAGTTTGTTTTGTGAAATAATTTTAAGGATATCCTTTCAAAAGTATTAATTCCTTATATTTAAGCGGAACAATTTTTTAATTCAATAATTTATACATATGTTTAATGATGATTATTCAAGAAGGAAATTTTTAAGGGATGCCTTATTAGCATCTGTTGCTGTTGCGACACCTGATTTGGTAATGGCTGCAGGAAAGGCTTTTGCCAGTGTTGATAAAGTCAACCTTGCCTGTGTTGGTATCGGTAACCGTGGTGCAGAAATTATTAAAGCATTATACGCTACAGGATTAGCTAATATTGTAGCACTTTGTGATGTGGATTTGGAAGCACCGCATACATTGGAGATACTAAAAATGTTTCCTGATGTTCCAAGATTTAAGGATTTTAGGCAGATGTTTGATAAAATGGGTAATAAAATTGAGGCTGTGTCTATTGGAACTCCCGATTTTTCTCATTTTCCTATTACGATGATGGCAATTGGTTTAGGAAAACACGTATATGTAGAAAAACCTATGGCACGTACTTTTAACGAAGTAGAACTGATGATGAAGGCTGCTGCAAAGCACCCAAAAGTGGTTACACAAATGGGAAATCAGGGACATTCAGAAGAAAATTATTTTCAGTTTAAAGCATGGAAAGAGGCTGGGATCATTAAAGATGTTACCGCTATTACCTCACATATGAATTCACCAAGACGCTGGCACAAATGGGATCCAAAAATTACTTCTTTCCCGCCAGCTGAACCTATTCCGCCAACCCTCGACTGGGACCTTTGGCAGGCACAGACAAAGGGTCATGATTTTAACAAAGATTTTATCAACGGACAATGGCGCTGCTGGTATGACTTTGGAATGGGAGCTCTAGGCGACTGGGGTGCACATATTCTGGATACAGCGCATCAGTTTCTGGATCTCGGACTTCCATACGAAGTTGATCCTTTGAAATTAGACGGACATAATAATTTCTTTTATCCTATGTCGACTACGCTTTCTTTCAAATTTCCAAAACGTGGTGATATGCCACCAGTAGAAATAAAATGGTATGATGGAGTAGATAATTTTCCTCCAATACCTGAAGGATACGGTGTACAAGGGCTTGATCCCAATATACCGCCTCCAAGTACAGGTGCCATTGAACCTGCAAAACTTAATCCGGGCAAAATTATTTACAGCAAGGAACTCACCTTCAAAGGAGGATCTCATGGCAGTAAATTGTCGATTATACCTGAAGAAAAAGCAAAGGAAATGGTTTCTAAATTGCCTACTGTCCCTATAAGTCCGTCTAATCACTTTGCTAATTTCCTCAAAGCATGTAAAGGAGAAGAAGGAACACGTTCGCCTTTTGCAATTGCAGGTCCGTTAAGTCAGGTATTTTGTCTTGGCGTTCTTGCTCAATGGACTGGTGAAAAAATTGTTTTTGACAGAACAAAAAAAGTGATCACAAGTAGTAAAAAGGCCAATCAATTGTTAATCGGGCCTCCGCCACGTAAAGGATGGGAAGAATATTATAAAGTGTAATTTTTATTTATGAAACGCAGGGATTTTATTCGCCAATCGGGATTATTTACCGCTGGAATGTTATTGCATCAGCAAATGCTGCATGCTTATTCTTTTACTGAAACGGCAAAAATAATTTCAGTTGGAATAATTGGCTGTGGCGACAGAGGTAAAGGGCTCGGAAGTGTCATTAACAGCATGCGGGAAGAATTTCAGTTAAAAGCCGTTTGTGATGTGTTGCCTTTCCGTCTCGATCAGGCAAAGAGGCTGGATATACAGAATACTATCCGGTACGAAAAAGACTATCGCAAGCTACTGGATGATAAGAATATTGATGCTGTAATTATTGCTACACCTCTACACAATCATTATGAAATTGCAGCAGCAGCCATTCAGGCAGGAAAGCATGTATATCTGGAAAAAACAATGACCTACAATGCAGATCAGGCGCTTGCTTTGGTTAAATTGGCGCAGCAGCATCCCAATCAAATTTTGCAGGTTGGACATCAATATCGATACACTCCACTATATTTCAAAGTGAAGCAGATGATTGACAACGGTTACCTTGGTAAAGTAACACAAATTGATTGCCGATGGGACCGGAATGCAAATTGGCGCAGACCTGTACCTGCCGGCTATACGGATAAGCAGGTAAACTGGCGCATGTACAAAGAATATTCAGGAGGTTTGCCGGCTGAGTTATTATCACATCAGGTAGATTTTATCAATTGGGCTTTTGATACCCATCCGGATGAAATTTACGGAACAGGGGGCATTGATTATTACAAGGATGGAAGAGAAACTTTCGACAACATACAAACTATTCTCCGTTATAAGAAGGAAGGAATGATCGGAAATTTTGGTGCTACCTGTGCGAATGAAAAAGACGGATATCTTTTTAAGCTAAAAGGAACAAAAGGAACCATAGAGCTGCTTATGGACGAAGGGCTGTTTTTTCCTGAGAAGCAAACCAGAAAAGAACTTGAAACAGTTGATGGCGTTACCGGTGCCTCAAAAATTGAATGGAACAAAGAGGGTGGTACTCCCATTCTTAAAGAAAAAACAAAAGATGGAAGCTGGTATGCACTACAGGAGTTTTATAAAACGATTACAACCAATTCTAAACCGGTTTCAAATGTCATAACCGGTGCTAAAACAGCTTGTTGTGTGCATCTGATGAATAAAGCAATTTATAAGGATGATATTGAAAAATGGAAGCCTGAATATAATCTTACATAAGAATAAACAAAAACGACTATGAAAAAAATCACAATAATTTTTTTGTTATGTATTGCCGCCAATGGTGTTGCACAAAACAAAGAATGGAAATCCTTATTTGACGGAAAAACACTCAAAGGCTGGAAACAAGTTACCGGATCTGCACCTTACACTGTAGAGAATGGAATGATTGTAGGTACAACTGTTGATAAATCACCCAATTCATTTTTAGTGAGCGATCAAAAATTTACCGGAGACTTTGTATTAGAAATGGAAACCATGTTATCTGATGCAAATACCAATTCAGGTGTACAGTTTAAAAGTAATTTTGACCCTAAGGCAAATAATGGAAAAGGACGTGTTTATGGTTACCAATATGAATTAGATCCTTCAGCACGTAAATGGAGTGGGGGAATTTATGATGAAGGAAGAAGAGAATGGCTGTATCCGGGATCCTATAATCCTGCAGGACAGCAGCTTTTTACACTGAACGTTTTTCATAAAATACGTATCGAGTGTATAGGCAATACAGTAAAGACCTGGTTAGATGATGTGCCTGTTGCTTATCTGGCTGATTCTTTATCTGTTAATGAGGGGCTTCTTGCTTTGCAGGTTCATTCTATTGGAAAACCGGAACATGCGGGGATTAAAATATGCTGGAAGAATATCCGTATTCAGACGAAAAATATAAAACCACTTCCTTTTCCAAAAGGGATATATGTTGTTAACCTGATGCCCAATAAACTTATTCCTTATGAGCAGGAAAGCGGCTGGAAATTGTTATTTGACGGAAAAAGTACATCAGGCTGGGTGGGTGCCCACAAAACTACTTTTCCGGAAAAAGGCTGGGAAGTAAAGGGCGGTGTTTTGAAAGTATTGCCATCATCCGGTGGCGAATCTATAAATGGAGGGGATATTGTGACCAAAGAAATGTTCAAAGCATTTGATCTGTCAGTCGATTTTAAATTAACGAAAGGGGCAAATAGTGGTATAAAGTACTTCGTAACACTTAATGAAAAAAGTAACGGATCGGCTATAGGTCTGGAATATCAATTGCTTGATGATACGTTACATCCGGATGCAAAATTAGGGCGTGAAGGAAACAGAACACTTGCTTCGTTGTACGACCTCATTAAATCCGAAAAATCAGCACGATTCTTCAAACAGCCCGGCCATTGGAATACTGCACGCGTTGTTGTTTATCCAAATAACCATGTAGAGCATTATCTTAATGGTATTAAAGTCTTAGAGTATGACCGAGGATCTCAGGCTTTCCGCGATTTGGTTGCGATGAGTAAATATAAAGTATGGCCAAACTTTGGAGAGGCTCCGGAAGGGCATATTTTAATTCAGGACCATGG
The DNA here is from genome assembly GCF_029625295.1 of Flavobacterium gyeonganense. NCBI lineage: Bacteria > Pseudomonadati > Bacteroidota > Flavobacteriia > Flavobacteriales > Flavobacteriaceae > Flavobacterium > Flavobacterium gyeonganense. The sequence continues at coordinate 3,956,491 of NZ_CP121112.1, forward strand.
AAATGAAGTAAGTTTTAGAAGTATTAAAATCAGGGAACTGAAATAAATTAGTTATTTTTTTGATAACCATACATAATATATAACAAAGCCAACCCTAAGGAGTTGGCTTTGTTATTTAATTATTTTTTTGACAGACTTTCTCTTTTTAAGCTTGAGTTAAAGCATTGTCTATATTTCTTTCATTAAAAGCAGTATAAGCTTTGTGGATTATATCTTCAGATATTATAGTAATTTTATTTGGTTGTTGTTTTTAAAGAGTACTCTGCCCAAAAGTAAGCAGATTATTGTCAGGATCAAGCATCGAAAATTCCTTTTGTCCCCAAGGTTTCAGTTGCAAGTGCCCGTTTGGATGGATGTCTGTTTTATTATCTAGAAGTGATTGATAAAACGTATCAATATTGTCAGTTCTGATATAGACCTGTCCATAATTTTCTTTGGGGTCAAGTTCTTTAAATTCAAAGAAATGAATTTCAATACTATCTTTTTGCAGCATTAGATAATGCTCAAAATTAACGTTTCCAAATTCTTCGAAACCTAGCTTGTTGATGTAAAATTCCCTGGTGGCAGTTTTATCGCGCATCGGTAATTTTGGGCTAATTGCTGTAAGCATACATTGGATATTATTTTGTTATTTAATTTGATATAGTTATGCTATAGCTGTCTGATTTTTTGAAACATTTCTTCATACTTTTCTTTAAACATGCCTTCTGCTTTTTTAGGAAATGGAAACCTGTCAGTGCCTACATAAATATGAATGGTATTTTTATCCTCGTTCATCTTTCTTAAATGATGATATTTAACTAGCCAGGCATCGTAATGCTCTATTAGTTTTGACGCTTCGCCTAATAATTCCGGAGGTAAATGATGTCCATTTTCCAAAAGAATATCACGTATTTTTTTGTTCGAATTGTACATTATTTCATCTTCGAACTTCGCGTCATATTTTTCTAGCCTGGAATAAGTATTTTCGAATGCAAGGCGGGTTCTGTTTAAATGTGTATAAACCTGTCCAAGTAGTTCGGTTGTCTTTTTTCTCCATTCAAAGTCGGTGTTGTGTATTTGTGAGATTCTGTCAAATTCATGTTTTATTACAGCATTGCTTCTTTCAGTTTTTTTATGAAAATAATAGACAATAGCACTTGTTAAAATTGTGGTTACTATTGAACTGCCTAAAATTGTTTTCAATAAGTCTTCCATATTATTTACCTTTTTTAATTAGTTGATGTTTCTTTAAAAAACTTTTTTCATTGTCAAGCACTTTATGCATGAGGAATTGAAAATATTTTGCTGAAAGGAAACTAAATTATAAAAAAAAGTGTTAAGTGTTAGTTGTTCAGTTGTTTATGTTTTTTTTTCTTATAAATTGCCATTTAGTGACAGTTTAGAACATATGTAATATCAATTTGCTATTTGATTTTTTCAAAGTCCTCCCGTGTCATTACTGTCAATGTTTCTTTTTTGAAATCCCAGATAGAAACATACTTTTTTGACATGACATAATGAGTTTTCATTTTTGCAAATTTTCCATATAACATCAACGTACAAATATCTGTCGATGTTATTAAATCGTCTATGATATGGCTGTGGATTGTAGCTTCTATTTCATCTTTACTGCCAAATTCTATTGGGATGAGACTTTTATGCAATTGTTTTTGTTTTATTAATTTACTGTTGTTGTCAAATGTCAATAAATAATCATTTCCAAAAATCATAACACCATTATTTTTTGGACCAGTTAAAACAAATACTTTTTTCTCCTTATTGGTTATTAGAGGAATCAAATTAAGGTTAGTATTATTATATCTTTTGTATAATGTGTCTGAGTTGATAATTTTTAATGCTTCTGTTCTTATTTTATAGAGATGTAACTCACTTTCTGTCAGTTCCCTTTGGGCCAAAATCTGTTTTTGCAGTTTCAACCTTAAAATCGGTATCGAAGCTGATTGTTCCTAAGACTTTTGGCTTTTCATCTTTTGAATAGAAAATACAGGTTGAGGTTTCATTTTGGGTGTAAGAGAGATAACCGCCTATTTTTTCTTTTTCGCTATATTTTTCCATGAAAATATCGGTTCCGTACCATGAGGCCATTTCTGATTTATACAATATTTTTCCTTCTTCAATAATCGCAGCGGTTTTACTGTCAATTTTTGATTGCCCAAGAAGCTGAATCCAAATAATACAGTAAAAAGACAGATGGTGAATTTCATAATTAGTTTATTTAAGAGTTTTGTGCTATCAACGTTCTGCAACCTTGTGTCAGTGTTTGCTAAACGAAAATACGGTTTTATACCATTAGCTCATAATCGCATTCAGTTGCTAAATTAAGTTCATGAAGTCTTTTAATTATTTTTGGATCCGTTTCTCCACGTTTAAATCATCTGTTTACATTCTTTTTTTATCTGGCATCTTTCATCGAAGCCTCAATTCTGTCAATTTGGTTCAAATGTCTCATCATATGATTTACGTAGAATTGAAAAGTATCACCCAATTTTAATTTTACCAGACTTGAAATAGAAATCTGAATTTTTACCTTGTTCAGACTTATTTTTCCAGATTGGTTGAGTAAATCTAACAATTTAATTTGCTGATCAATAAATTTACTGATGACTGTTTTGTTAAGATTCGTATTTAAAGGGTTTTTGTCTCTAAACGTTTTCATTTTATTCAATTTTTCTTTTGGCAGCATCGTTTTTGAAAAGTAATTCCCTAAAAGTCCGCTTTTAAACTCAAAATCAGTTTTAGTATCTGAATTTTTTATTTTGCGTTCTATTTGTGGAAGGTAAAAGTCGCCATACAGATTCAAATGCTCCAGACATTCCAAAATGTTCCAGGACGTTTCATTTTCTCTCCAGATGAGTTTTTCTAAATCATAGGTTTGTAGCTTTTCAGCCTGATTTATGATTCGTTTTGTCTGTTCTAAAAGTGTGTGAATTAATATTTCTGATTGCATAATTTAAAATTTTACTGCAAAATTCAGGAAAGCATTTTTTATAAATCTTGATTGAAATCAAGATTTTTTTAATCTTGATAAAGTTTCGGGAGTCATCCTTAAGTAATTGGCAATATGGCGGTTTGGAATATGCTGAAAAAGCTGTGGACTCCTTTTTAAAACCCTTTCGTATCTTTCTTTTGGAGAACTTGTCAGGATATCTATTTCGCGCTCCATTTGTTGAATCACGAGGTTTTCCAGAATCTTCACCCACAAATTTCTGTTCGTTTCAGTTTCCAGAAATTTTTCAATTTGTGGTTTGGTAATTACTTTTAAAACGGTCTTTTTAATAGCCTGAATAGACAGTTCGGAAGGTTTTTGGGTTAAAAAAGAATCGAGTGAAACGATTATGTTGTCTTTGTAGCCAAACCGAATGGTCTGCTCTTCATCATTGTCTAAAACAAAAATTCTCAGACTTCCACTTTCCACATAATATAAATTAGTGTCAATGCTGTCTTTTACTTTCAGAAAATCATTTCTGTCGATAATGATGGTTTGATTCGAAAGTTCAATAATTTCTTTCATTAGTTTAGTTGAGATCTAAAGCTTGAAACGTTTAGAATCTTATTTCAAAAGCTCATACAAAGATTCGTAAGGGAGCGTATTTTATTTTTTTCTTCCTGTAACATCTGTTACTTTGTAGTGCCTCATTTCCAGAATATTTTCAAAGTATGGTTTTATTTTGCTGAAAAATAAAGGGAAGAGTTCGCTTTTTCTAAATCCCTGAAGGTGTTCCTCTGTTGAAGTCCATTCGATTCTTAAAATAAACTGTCCCAATTCTTCTTCACATTCTGTAAGCTCATATGCAATGCAAAAAGCAGAATTATCTAATTCTTTCGAAGCGTCCTTATAAGCAGCAATAAATTTCTGTCTTTGTTCTTCGCTAATCTTGTATCGGATATATTCAATTGTCATAAATGATATATTTTTAATTTATATAGGGTCCGCCAGTTGCACCCCAGTCCCATTTTGGCATAGGTTCGTTTGAGTCTATTGGATTTTCTGTCAGCTGAGAATTTATAACTGCGAGACGCGTGCCCCATTCGATATAGCCAACAAAAGCCGAACGAAATTCAGGATCACTTTTTAATCCAATTTCGTCTGAAGTTTGCAGAAGCAAATGAACCCAGCGCTGTCTCATTTCTTCTGTCAGCATTTTGCCAATATGTTTTCCAATCATTTTTGCATGGCTGCCATCATCATTAGACGTATATAATTTTTCACCGCCAAAAACTTCAGCAACAAAATGTGCTACGTGTTCAACATGATCAGGTGACATGTTTTTAAAGACTTCGCCCAGTATTTCGTCATTCAGTACTTTTTCGTAAAATTTCGAAAATAAAGTTTCAAAAGTCTTCATGTCGCCTGCCCATTCATACAATGTTGGTATATTTTTCATTCTTTGTATGTTTTGCAATAGTTGATGGAATAAATAAAATACTGGTTTGATTTACAGTATGTTATTTTAATTCAAAAATATGAAAATTTGCTTACAAATGATATTTGCTTTTATAAAAGCATGTGAAAAATGAAATGATGCCTTTAAAACAAGATTCGGTTTTCGAAATATCTTATGTTCGAACTTTAATCATATAACCCTTTACTAAATAAAATAGAGATCAATCTTATATAATTTCACTTTAATTTTTAATAATGATCTGAATAGTAATTAATTAACTTTTAGTAAAGAAAGGTTTAACATGGTCTGTTTTTGATTGGCTAACCGAATAAGTAATTTTAGATAAATCAAATTAATAACACATTAAATTTTAAAATTATGAAAAAGAATATAGCCATATTAGCCACAAACGGTTTTGAAGAATCAGAATTAGCATCGCCTAAAGCTTATCTGGAAGAGCAGGGCTGGAATGCCGATATCATCAGTTTAAAATCAGGAACTATAAAATCATGGAAAGATGGTAACTGGAGTAACGAATACGATGTTGATGTAACATTAGATCAGGCAAATGAAGCCAATTACGATGCTTTGGTTCTTCCGGGAGGTGTTATAAACCCCGATTTATTGAGAAGAGAAGAGGCAGCAGTACATTTTGTACGTTCCTTTTTTGAAAGTAAAAAACCGGTAGCGGCAATTTGTCATGGGCCTCAGATTCTGGTAGATGCTGATGTTTTGCAAGGCCGAAAAGTAACTTCGTTCTTCTCTGTTAAAAACGATTTAATAAATGCCGGAGCACAATGGGAAGACGCAGAAGTAGTCGTAGACAACGGATTGGTGACCAGCCGAAACCCTAATGATTTACCCGCTTTTAATAAAAAAATGGTGGAAGAAATTAAAGAAGGAAAACACGAGCGTCAGACAGTGTAAAAAAGATCTTTAATGAGGTTTATCAGGTTACAAAAATGCAGGATCAATTTTGGTCTTGCATTTTTTTGTTGGGTATAATTATGAGAGCGGGGACAATTGTAATTAGAAAGTCACACTACATGGTGTCAAAATGTTCTTCTCATCCGTTCGATCTAACTTACGAAGTAAGTCTGCATTATTTTTGTGTAACTTCGCGATCGGTTTTCAAAGGAATAATGTTGTTTAATTTACTAAAAATATAGTAGTTTCTACATATATTTGACAATAAATTCTGACCTCTATATAAATTAACTAAATATAATTATGAATAAACTTTATTTTAAAATTTTTATTTTTCTATTATCAATGCAATCAATAGCTCAAAAAGTAAAAATTGAGCTTATTACTAAAAATAATGATACAATAAGAGAATATCAAATATATTCGGATTATACCTTCGAAAATAGTATGGTTATTGATTTACAGAATAAATTAGTAGTTTACGATGCAAAAGATAAAAAGAAAGAATTTCTTCCTTCAGAGCTTAAATCATTTAATTTTATTAGAGATAATAAACGTGTTGAATTTATTAATGTCGAAGATAAAGTATTTGGATTCTTAATGTATTCTAATAAGCTAAAGCTGGTAAAAGCGGTAAGCTCTGGTTATACTAAAGTTTATTTTTTTATAGTTATAAGGCCTAATAATGGAAAAACATCTTATATGGAAGCTAAGGGTTTAAGCAGACTCATTTCAAAAAAAGTGATTACCCGTGAAATTACTGATTGCCCACAAATATTAGAAAAGGTAGAAAATAAAACTTTGAAAATTAATGGTGAAGAAGGTGTAATTGAATTGATTAAAGAATATGAATCGGATTGCTTTTAGAACTTTGATATTGGTCTAAAAAATTTTATATGACATAAATAAAGCCTTCAATTCTTATTGTTTTGAAGGTTTTCTAGTTTTTAATTCCTGCTCTCTTCTAAGTTCCGAGCTCCCGCACGAATCCCCGAGCTCCCGCACGAATCCTTTCGTGTGGGCTTTTGAAACCTAATTTTTCTTATTACATTATAACTAATTGTTTGTCATATATAAAACAACAATATATATTTACGGAATAATCTTATTTTTTTGTCAATGAGTAGAAATTACAAATTTCATAATCCTGAAGGATTGTATTTTATAAGTTTTGCAGTAGTAGGTTGGTTAGATGTATTTACGCGAAATGAATATAAAGATTTGTTTATTGAAAGCATTGTCTATTGTCAGAAAAACAAAGGATTAGAAATTCATGCATGGTGTATTATGAGTAATCATGTGCATTTGGTTTTTCGTAGTATAAAAGGACAAAAACCTGAGTTATTAGTGGGGGACTTAAAAAGGTTTACCAGTAATTCCATAGTAAAAAGCATACAGGAAAATCCAAGAGAAAGCCGAAAAGAATTTCTGTTGGATTTTTTCAGAAAAGAAGCCCAAAAGAGTTCAAATGTAAAACATTACCAATTTTGGCGTCATGATAACAAACCAATAGAGTTGTGGAGCAATAAAGTAATTCAGCAAAAAATAGACTATGTGCATAATAATCCGGTTGAAGCTGGCTTAGTATATAAACCTGAAGATTATGTGTACAGTAGTGCTATTGATTATTCAGGACAGAAAGGTCTTATTGGTGATGTAGTTTTATTTAGAATGTTTGAGGTATAAGAAACTCTGGTTTTCAAAAGCCCACACGAATCCTTTCATCGCTCCCCATCGCTCCCGCACGAATCCTTTCGTGTGGCTTTTGAAATCTAAATTTTATCATTTTGTACTCGTTGCAAATAAGCACCAAAGAGGTTTTCATTATTTTTAGAAGCAGAAAATTGGTCCTCATAATAGCTTTTAGTCCCGCTGTCCTTCCAATCTTTTATTTTTTAAAGGAAAAAATAAAAGGATTTTCCCTCCCATCGGGACTAGATAAGAAATTTAGTCTTTTATGATGATATAGTAAAATTTAGAATGTTTTTTGAGGTATAAGAAAATTTGGTTTTCAAAAGCCCACACGAAAGGATTCGTGCGGGAGCGGGGATGTTCGTTACTTTTTTTTACATTTTTGCCCATTAAAAAAGCTCAACTAAACGGTTGAGCCTTTTATCCTATGAAAAAGTAATACTTTCAAATTACTTAATATTTATATTTGTTAATAAGCTTTCCAGCTTAGCCATCATCTCTTCTTTTTCTTTCAGCATACGTTCGTAAAGAGCAATTTTTTCATCATAAAGTTGAATGACTTTATCTATTGGATTAAAAGTTGGGTGAAAATTATAAGTTATTCCTGTTGAACTGTCGTTATTTGTAAAAGTATTAGATATAATATTTACCGCTTGCTCCTCATCAAAATTCTGGAATGCTTCAACAGGAATTTTCAATGCATTTGAGATTTGTCTGAGCATATCATCTTCGATTACATCTTTTTGCTCCAACAAAGAAATTTTCTTCTGATTCCAGTCGTTACCCAAATCAAAAGCTAATGCTTCCTGTTTGATGCCCAACATTTCCCTGAATCGTTTTACATTTCTTCCCTGATGTATTTTTTGTTCCATAATATCAATTTTCTGAAGGCTTAAAGCCATTTGCATTAAAAAGTCTTAATTTCAAAGGTAAAAAAATATTCAGTATAATATTAATCTTTCCTTTTCTCTTTTAGAATAGAATGCAATTCTCCGCACTCTGGACTCAAAAGCCCACACGAAAAGATTCGTGCGGGAGCGGGGGAGCGTAGGGATTAATGATGATTTTAATTACTACAAAAATGTAATATCAATATCATCATTATCATGTTCAATACTTGTAGCTTTAAAATGTGATGATTTTAAAGCTTTTTTGTCAAACCATTCACAAGCAATTAATCCATTTTCAGGCTCTATATAATCTATTGTCATTAGTGGCCCACCGCTCTTTAGTCTAACGGTATCACCAGGTTTAAATTCTACCATAATATTTATTTTAGTGTTAATTGATAAGAATAAGTAAACGTGAAGTTATTCTTGAAGCTATTTTCTCGTAGCCCTAAATCCCCCCGTCTGGTACTCGTTGCAAACGAGCACCAGACGGGGATGTTAGTTGTATTTTTTTAAAACGGTAGGTCTTCACCATCGTCAAATAGACTTTCATCGGTATCGTCAAAGTAACTTTTTTTAATAATTCTTCTATGTTTTTCTTGATTAAATTGAATGCCAATACTTTTTTCAAATTGATTGACAAAGTAGTCATGATTGAATGAATAAATTTCAATTTTGTCATCTAAAATAACATGAAGGTGATTTTCATAATTCATAGACCTTGGATAGACTCTCCATCGAGTTATTGGTCCAGGAATAGTTAAATTTTCTCCGTTACTTTGAATAACGACTAATGCATTTTCACATTCAACGATATTTCCAAAATATGCAGTTCCACCACTTATTACCTCACCTTTCCATGCATGTAGATTGACTGAATCAAGTTTAGTGAATTTTTTTTCACCTTTATCTAAATTTGCATAATAGTTTAGTTTTATAATATCAAAGCCACCATTTCTGGCTTTGTAAATTTTATCTTCTATACCCCAACTTAAAAAATGTTTATCATTATTTATCTCAAAAATATCTTTGTCATTTATATTACTATCAAAATTCCGAATAGGAATTTCTCTATCATTTTTTCCTTTTTCGATACTCCATTTAAATTGAGCTAAAAACGATTTCTCTACTAATGAAGTATTGTAAATGTTTAAATATGAATAGTTTGAAAAAGAAGAATGATTTTTACTTATTTGATAAATAGGATTTTGTTTTTCAACTCTTTTTAAATTATTAGGCAAACTATTTGCTAAATTTAACTCGAACAGTCCTTCATCACCACCAGATAAAGCTAACTGTGGGTATTTATTTGCTTTTATAGACATTAAATTACAATCCCAAATTTTTTTGGGCGAGAACTAACTGCAAATTTATCTCCTTTAGGTCTATGTGCAGAACCCGAATATAGTCCTTTTTCATGTATAAAATATAATTTATTACTATATATTTCAGTGTCAGTTGGTATAATTCCTGTTGGTGTATCTTGTTCTCCAAATAAGAATTTTTCAAGTTCTTTTTCGGTTAATTCAAGTGATAATTTTTCAATTTTATTGAATTTTTTTAATAATATTCTTTTAAAGTCTGGGTCTTTAAATAATTCAATAAGAGAAGATTTGTATAAATAATTACCGTCTAAAAAACAAAAAGTCATTGCGATTTTATCAGTTTCTTTTTTGATGAAAGATTGAACTAATTCATTCCATTTATATACTTTTAGAGCTCCATCAAAAGTCCATAGATATAGTCTACCGCGATATATTTGACAGTCGTAATAATCTCCTTTGATACTTATTTTTACAGGTTGCATGATATACCTCTTCTAATTTTGTTCATCTTCGCTTTTGTAATATACTTTTTAGTTACCCATTTTTTTAAAATATTTTCTAAAGGAATATCTTGAGCGCGATTCATATAATCTGCAGGATAACCATGCCAAATATTATTTTTATTGGCATCAACAAATTTAGCCAATTTTAATTCTTGTTTATCATTGTTCAATCCTATAACTTTTAAGAAATCGTTTTCTATAATTAATCCCCAAGCTTTTGAATTAGAAATCCAATTTTCAGTAAATGAATTAGAAAAACAATTTACTTCTTCTTCAAAAGATATAGTCCAAACACACTTATTTGCATTACCAACACGTCTGTGTTGTGAAGATATTATGTATTCACTTAAGACTTTTGGGCTTAAATTTATTCTTTCATCTGCGGTATATGGCATATTTATTCGGTTTTTTTTAAATTAAGACTAATGTTAGCCGCTACATGAGGTGCAATGAAACTTATAATAAGTGTTTCCTGTTAAATTATAAATTTTCAAAGCGAAACGGCAATTTCACAAAATCTTTGCATTTTGTATAACGGCGGTTAGACATTCGGTTGTTTATCCACAAAGTTTTCGGTAAAGTTTTCAAACCGTTTAAGTCGGAAATATTTTAAAACTGAATATTATATTTTCAAAACACACAAAATTTCAAAATGATTACAGAACAAATAACATTTCTAAGTCAGTAAAAATTTACCGTTTTCTTTGGTTTCATATTTCAAGTCCACCAAAGAAATGGTTGATAATTTTAGTTATTTAACCAATTGATAAACAATACTAAAATTATATGCAATTTGGTTGGTCACAATGTCGTATTTTTCAATCACCCAACCGTCTGCCAAGTGTTGGTTTAATTCGGTTAATTCAAATTCAATATTTCTTTTACCTGAATTACTTGTATCATTCGACACTTTTGAAGAAACATTTGCTACTAATACTTTTCTCATTTTGTTTATTGTTAAGATTAAAATTAAACTATTTCCGTCTGAGTCAGTTCGGCAGAACTGATGCCTAACTTATATATATGAAACTAACATTCGTCAATCTACCTAAATTTGGCTGTATACTCGAAGTTTTGTTTCATATTATTCTTTCCAAAAATATCATTTTGGAGCTATAAACAACCACGTACTTATACCTGATTTATTCCTTATGAAACCCAAACCTTAGCCCTGATAGCAGTGAAGTAATCTTTTGTGCCGGGGTTAGGCACAAAAGATTACTTCACTTTATATTCATTTAATCGGAGTTCAGTGAACTTCGTTTGTAACGGATAGCAGGAAACAGCTCCTAAATAAAAAAAGTGCCATAAAACCTAAGTCTTACAGCACTTTCGAACAAATCAATAATTAATTAAATGAGTACAGGTTATTCGTTTATAACATCGCCTTCCTTAATTTCTTCGCTGGCGATTTTTATCAGTCTGTCTTTGCGGTTCAAATCACCGAATATTTCGATTTTATCTTCGATTTCCCTTCCTTTTTTTACATCTACTCTTGTGGCTTTGTGGTTCAGTACTTTAATCACAAACAAACCTTCCGCAGAACTCACCAAAGCCGATTTTGGCACTACAAAGGTGCTGTCTTTTGCGTTAAGCGGCAATAGCACTTCGGCTACCATTCCGGGTAATAAATTTCCTTTGGTGTTGTGAACGTCCATTTCGACACGTTCAGAACGCAGTTTCAAATCTAAAGCACCTGACATTCTGGTGATTGTTGCTTTAAAAGTTTCCGGCAATGATTTTACGTTAAAACTCATTTCGTCGCCACTGTGTAAATATCCGGTGTACAATTCGGGAACTGAAACCGCCAGACGCAATTTGTTTTGCTGCTGAATCGTCAATAATGGCGAACTTGAACTAGGACCCACAAAAGTTCCTAAATTCACGTTTCTGGATGCCACAACACCATCAAAAGGAGCTCGGATTTCAAGATAACCTCTCATGATTGACACTTCTTTATGCGCTGCAACCGCTGCCTGATATTGGGCATAATCAGAGTTTTTCTTTCCGCTGGCCATTTCCAGATCATTTTTAGAAATCGTTCCTTCGACCTTGCTCGTTTCATACAAACGGTTGTAGGTGCTTTTGCTGGTCGCGTAAATAGCTTCCATCGATTTTAATCTCGATTGGGCTGCCGCCAGTTGTGAACTGATTTCCGGCGCTTCCAAAACGATCAAAAGCTGTCCTTTGGTTACTTTTGAACCAATATCTACTTTTAATGTTTTTACGAAACTGCTCACTTTAGCATACAGATCCACTTGTTGAAAACCGGTTAATTCGGCTGGCAAACGCAATTCGGTAGTTAGTTTTTCTTTTTCTAAAAGAAACGTTTCTGTTTTAGGTTCGATGGCTGCCGTAACTACTTCTTCTTTCTTATTATTACAACTAGTTAGAAGAAATACGGCTGCAAAAAATAATGCGGTCGATTGTATAATTTTAGTTATCATTTTTTGGATTTATTGATGAGATATAATGGATGCTTTCTTCGTCTTCAGGATCTAAAGAAACAGATTGTGTCGTGGTATGTTCCTGCGCCCAGGCAAAAATTAGTGGTAAAATCAATAATACAGCAAAGGTCGAAAATAACAGTCCGCCAATTACGGCTCTACCCAACGGAGAAACCTGATCGCCTCCTTCGCCGTGCCCAATCGCCATAGGCAACATTCCCGCAATCATCGCCACCGAAGTCATGATAATCGGACGAAGACGCAGTGCCGCAGCTTCACGAGCCGACTCTAAGGCGTTTCCGTTTATTTTTCGCAATTGTTCGGCATTGGTAACCAATAAAACGGCATTCGCAATCGAAACCCCAACCGACATGATGATCCCCATATACGATTGTAAGTTTAGGGTTGAACCAGTAATGGTCAGCATTAATAACGCTCCTAAAACTACCGCCGGAACTGTGGTTAAAATCACCAGAGAAACCTTGAATGACTGGAAATTAGCGGCCAACATTAAGAAGATTACAAAGATGGCAACCAATAACCCTACTTGTAAACTACTTAATGTTTCTTCCAATACTTTACTCAGTCCAATTGGCGTGACAAACAAGCCACGTGGTAATTCGCCTAATGAACTGATTGTTGCAGCCACATCTTTAGTCGCCGTCCCCAAATCGGTTTGACTGATGTTTGCTGTAACCGTAATGTATGGCATTGCCCCTAAATTGTCATTTTCACCGCTTACAAAGCCGGGTGTAATTTTGGCGATGTCGCTTAAAACAGGACGAAGCGAGTTTTTTAATACCGGAATTTCTCCAATATCAGTTTTGCTTTTCATTTGGTTCAACGGCACCTGAACCTGAACATTCACCGAAAGACCTGATTTTTCATCGATCCACGTATTTTTTTCCGTATATCTGGATGATGAGGTAGCAGCAACCAGCGAACGCGAAATATCGTTCATATCAACACCTAATTCGGCAGCACGGGTTCTGTCAATATCAATATTCATGGCCGGATAATGAATAGGCTGACCAATCTGAACATCTCTGAAATACGCTATTTTCTGTAGTTTTTCTACAATTTGACTGGCATATAATTCATTTCGTTTTTTGTCTTTTCCGGCAATTCGAATTTCGATTGGAGTAGGAGAGCCCTGACTCAAAACCTTATCTGTCAATTCGATAGGTTCGAAAGAGATTTTTACATCCGGAAGGATTTTCTTGATTCTCGCCCGAAGGTCATCTTTAAAATCATCCATATCGGTATGATATTCTTTTAAACTCACCTGAAAAACCGCTTCATGAGAACCTGCCATAAACAGATAAATCGGGTTAATCGAGAACAGCGACGGGTGCTGACCAACATAGACAGACGAAATTCCGATGTGTTCTTTGCCCACCATTTTCTCTAATTCTTTCAATACCAAAATGGCTTTTTCTTCTGTGCGTTCCAAACGGGTTCCGTCAGGAGCACGCATTCTCAGCTGAAACTGACTTGAATTTACTTTCGGAAAAACATCTTTTCCGATAAAGGTTAAGAAGACTAAAGCAAGAACCGTAATTCCGATTAAATAGGTTAAACCCGCTATTTTTTTGTATGGAAAAAGTCTGTCCAGCGTTCTCATAAATCGGATTCTGAAACGCTCAAAAGCACCTATTTTTCCGTTGCCATCAGTATCCGTTCTTTCAACATACTCTTTTTTCTGAGTGATCAGTTGTTTCTCAGATTCCGGCGTCAATCCGCAAGCGTTGAATTCGGCTTCATCGTCTGTGATTTCCGGTGTATGTTCGTGTTTTGGATGCGCTTTCATTAACCAGTTTGCCATGACAGGAACAAAAGTCTGAGAAAGTAAAAACGAAATTACCATCGAAAAACCAATCGCCAGTGCCAACGGCAAAAACAAGGCTCCCGGAATTCCGACCATTGTAAAGGCAGGTGCAAAAACCGCCAGAATACAAAGCAGGATCAATAATTTGGGCAAGGCAATTTCCTGACAAGCATCCCAAATCGCGAGTGCTTTTGGTTTGCCCATATCGAGATGCTGGTGAATGTTTTCGATGGTTACGGTACTTTCATCCACCAGAATTCCAATCGCCAAAGCGAGTCCGCTCAAAGACATTAAGTTGATGGTCTGTCCGAATAATTTCAGGAATAAAACGCCCGAAATAATCGAAATTGGAATGGTCAGGATTACGATTAACGCCGCACGTCTATCACTTAAGAATAGTAAAACCATTAATCCGGTAAGGACTGCTCCGATGATTCCTTCGGTAATCAAACTTTTAACCGAGTTGATGACATAAACCGACTGGTCAAATTCGTATGATAATTGTACGTCTTCGGGAAGTGTACTCTGAATTTTAGGCAATTCGGCTTTTAATTTCTGAACCACATCCCAGGTTGAAGCGTCTCCGGCCTTTGCAATACTGATATAAACAGAACGTTTTCCGTTTACCAAAGCATATCCGTTGGTCACATCGGCACCGTCCTTTACGGTTGCCACATCACCTAATTTCAGGTTTTGAACTCCGCCTTTAAACAACGGAATCTGCTCAAAATCCTTGATTTCCTTAATCGTATTATTGGTTGGCGAAATGTAATTGATATCGCCAATTCTTACGTTTCCGGATGGAGCGGTCTGGTTGTTCACACGAATCGCTTCCACAATCTGATCGGGTGTCAGGTTATGTGAACGCAACAAATCAGGATCTACGTTAACCTCTACCGTTCTTGGGCTTCCGCCAAAGGGAGCCGGAGATAATAAACCTGGAATCGAAGTAAAAGAGGCACGAACATAGACATTCGCCAAATCCTGCAATTCGTTGTTAGAACGTATTTTACTGCTTAAAACCAATTGTCCAATTGGCAAAGAAGAAGCATCAAAACGAATGATAAACGGAGGCTGTGTTCCCGGAGGAAATGCCGCCTGAATTCGGTTCGAGAGTGAACTTAATTCGGCTGCAGCCTGCGCCATATTAGTGTTTTCATAATAGGTTAATTTCATAATCATTAACCCCTGAATATTCTTGGTTTCTACCGATTTTACGCCATTGGCAAAAGGAAGAATGTTTACATAGTTTTTGGCAAAATAAGCCTCCATCTGGTCCGGTGTATACCCTCCAAAAGGATGCGCAATATAAATTACCGGCAAATTCATCTTCGGAAGAATATCTACCTTAATGTCTTTGATGGCACCAATTCCGAAGAAAAATAGACCCGCAACCAATACTAATATGGAGATGGGTTTGCGGAGTGCAAAACGTATTAAATTCATTAGGATCTATAATTAAAATTCATTTATAAATAAGTCGAAATTGCCCGTTGCGGCTACTTTTAGCAAATACGATTGCCACACATTATTATTGACGATATCACGGTCGATTTCGGCACGGTTTAAGGTGAATAACGTTTGTGTGATGTCTGTCAAATCTGTCAGACCGTTTTTGTATAAAGTCGATTTTTGAAGATACGCTCTTTGTGCCGCATTGACCTGAATGGGTGCTTCGGCGTAATTCTCCAGCGTGATTTTTATTTTATCTTCGGCAAAATTCAATTGCGACTTTAACTCCCTGTCCGCCTGATCGTATTCTTCCTGTAAACCTTGCGAAACAAATTTCTGCGCACTTACCTGTTTGCTCATTCGGAACGGTGTGGTCAGATTCCAGGTAATTCCAACTCCAATTAAATAATTGGTACGATCTGGATTTACGCCATCCCAGTAATTTCGGTTAAAGGCTGTCTGGTCTGTTGCATAAGCCGAGTCAAACCCCGAGGCTCTTGTCTGCAAAATCCCAAAAGCACTCATGGTTGGATAATAAAATCGCTTGTATAATTTCGTCTGCTGATTGCTGTAATCGATTCTGGTTTTATATAATTGCAATAACGGATGAAGGCTGTCAGTTGTTTTTTCGGCCAATAATAAGGCTTTCGGAATCTGGTTCACAAAAAGGGTATCGGTAACAAAATCCTGAGGCGTAACGCCCATTAAATCGACCAGTTTATTGTTTTGTTCTTTAACGAAATTTTTAGCCAGATTCAGTGCCATTTTAGCTTTCGAAACTTCGGCTGTAGCCAATGTCGAATCCACTCCGGCCAGTAATCCGTTTTTGACTCTGGCTGCGGCGGTTCTTTTGAAAACTTCAGCTCGGTTCAGGTTTTTTTGCTGTGAAATCAATAATCTTTGGCTTGCCAGTAAATTCAAATAAGCTGCTGAAATTTTGATTTCCAGCTGGAATTTCTCCTGATTCAGATCCTGTTCTTTGGCCTGAACATCAATTTTAGAGAGGTTGATTTTTTCCTTAGCTTTTCCGAAAGTGAAAAAATCCCAGTTCATGTTGACCAGATAAAGTGCTCCAAAAGCTGAATTCCAGTTTTGTTCAGGAAGCGGAAGCCCTGATGAAGCCACTCCCAATCCTCCAAAACCATAAAGTGGACCGTTTTGCCCGTTTACAGTTCCATAATCTTGCTGAGCCGACAAGTTCAGATTAGGCAAGTAATCGCGTTTGGACTGTTTTAGTGTTTCCCGTGAAGCATTCGTATAATTGGTTTTTGCTCTGATTGATCCGTAGTTTTCAAGGCCTGTTTTAATAGCGTCCTTTAAAGACAACGTTTGTGAATAACCGATTGAGGCAAAAATCAAGAAAAATAATAAAGTAATTTTTTTGAAATACATAAACTCAAAGTGTGAAATTATAGTCCAAAATTATTTCACTTGTATCGATATATGCCTTCTTAAATGATGTACTGCAATAATAAATGACCAATTGAATTTGTCATTTTTTGGAAAAAGAAATTAAATATTTGTCCGTACTTTGTAAACTATTTAATTTTAAAAATGAATAAAAAATTTGATAACATACTGGACAACAAATGGTGGCAGGAAATTGCCGTTGTCCTCTTCTCATTTACAATTTATACTTTGAAGAATGACTGGATGTTATTTAGTTCTTTTACTTCTATTTTAATGGGTGTTTTTTTCTACTTCGTTTTATACATGCACGCCCAGTTCAACCGCTTTTTTCTTCTTCCTATATTATTCAAAACACAACGTCCTTTAACATATGTGTTTCTAACCCTTTTTGGTGTATTTGTCTTTTCGGTTTTACTGTACGAGATTACCATGCTGAAGATGTTTAGCAATTGTCATCTCTACCAAAATTCGCATCAAAGAAGTTATGTCTATCAATTGGCAAGTGTTTTGGGGACTCTGGTTTGTATTTTGAGTCCGATAATTGTGTTTAAATTCTACAGAATCCACAGAAAACAAACCAATGAAACCTTGCTGTTTAATGAAATGCAGCTAAACTCATTAAAAGGACAACTGAATCCCCATTTTTTATTCAATACTTTTAATACACTTTACGGGATTAGTTTAGAATTTCCCGAAAGAACGCCAGATCTGATTATGAAAGTGTCACAACTGATGCGTTATCAGCTGGAAAGCAACAACAAACAATGTGTATCACTTGAAGATGAACTGGAATTTATAAACAGTTATGTGCAGCTTGAAAAAGAACGCGTAGGCTATCGCTGTGATATTACGTACGATTGCAAAATTGACAACGAAAACGCCTATAAAGTTTCACCAATGTTATTAATTGCATTTATCGAAAATGCCTTTAAACATGGAACCTGCGCCATCGAAAAATGTTATGTTCGCATTATTGTTACAGTCGAAAACGGTTTACTGCATTTGCACGTTGTAAATTCAATTCCGAATAAAAAAACAGATGTTGTATCGACTAAAATTGGTTTAAAAAATACCAAAGAACGTTTGAATTTGATTTATGGAAAAGAATACAAATTGAATATTCAGGAAGATAAAAACACCTACATCGTTGATTTGAAATTACAACTGAAAAAGTTTGTATGATGAAGGAGACTAAAAAATGCATTATCGTTGATGATGAGCCGGCAGCACATTATGTTCTGGCCAATTATATCAAACAAAATCCACAGCTGGAACTCGTTTTTCAGGGCTATAATGGCGTTGAAGCTATGGATTATCTGCGCGAAAACAAAGTCGATCTGATGTTTCTGGATATCAATATGCCTGAAATTTCAGGAATGGAATTGCTCAAGATTATTCCAACGCATCCCAAAACGATTTTAACAACAGCTTATTCTGAATTTGCTTTGGAAAGCTATGATTACGGTGTGATTGATTATCTTTTGAAACCTATTTATTTTCCAAGGTTTTTAAAAGCTATTGACCGTTTTTTTGCAACAGAAAATGTAAAAAGCAGGGAAGAGGAAGTAATAAATTCGGTTAGTGTAAAAGTAGATGGTTATTTTATGGATATCGAATTAGACCAGCTTTTGTTTGCACAAAGTTTTGGCAATTACGTAAAAATCCATACTTTAAAAAGAACGTATCTGGCTTCAAGTACTACTACAGAATTAGAAAAATGCCTTCCTGAAAAAAGTTTTATGCGCATTCATAAATCGTATATTGTAGCATTGGATAAAATTGAAGAAAGTGAAAAAGATTTTGTGGTGATAAAAAATGAAAAACTTCCGGTTGGTATTACCTATCGACGAGAATTGACCGACCGACTGAAGAATAAAGACCATATATAAAAGTTCAGAAATAAGTGCTTACTAATTCAGTTATTTCAAAAAAGAAGCCTGCTAAGATTCATTTCCTGCAGGCTTTTTTGATTCTGATTTTATTTTAGATTAGCTAACTGCTAACTTTTCTTTCCAAACAGGAAGGTTGACTCCTTTAAAAATAAGCCATAAGCTAAGTGCTAATTCTGCGATAAGGCAAGGCATCAATAATAGAATACTGGAAAACTGCGGAAAAAGAATTAAAGCAAAACTGTTTAGAAGATAACAAAATCCGGCGATGGACATCAGCATTCCGAATACTTTAGGGAAATATCCGGATTTGTAAATTAAATACCCTTCGATAAGACATACAAAACCAAAAAAGATCAATCCCACGCCGAAGCCAAAGTCGTGCAATTTTATAGAAAGATAAGATAAGGTATGCAATTGATCGGGACTAAAGGATTTTAAATAAGCAGCATCACCCAAAAAAAATAAGGCTGCCAGCAGGTTTAATTTGTTAGCCACTAAAACAGCTGTCTGGATGAGATTAAAAGAAAGATTTAAAAGTGCCAGTTTTTTGTTTACAGGTCTAAGTAAATAATAAAGAATTATCATGACAGGCAGATCGCACACCTGCATAATCAAATCTGCGGTAATGCCAATTTTCCATAAAAACTCAGAATTGATGATGTTGTTAGCAGTAGCTGTTGCATCTCCTGAAACAAATAATTTATTTCTAACAAAGGTTTCAGCAAAAAATCCGGCAATAATAATAAGGAGATATAATAAACCAGCAATTCTGGCATAGAGTTGTGGACAAGTTTCAAATTTTGTGTTGTCTTTCATTGTTTATGATTTGGTTTGAAAATTAGACGGGTAATAGGGGGAAAAGTTACCTGTTTAACTTAATAAAATCATATTAATTTTTTATTCAGGCTTAAATTTTCATTACATCTTTATTTTTAATTCATTTATAAGTAGTAAATTTATTACTGTTTTTTTTTGATTATTAATTTTGATGATAGAAAAATGAGAAGAGTATCTTTAATTTTCGCATTGTTTAGCTTTAGTTTTCTAATGGCACAGGAAGGAACGAATATCAAAAAGACAGTAATTCCTCCAGAACTGGTAAGAGTTGCTTTTGAAAAAGAATACCCTGGAAAAATACCGGTCTGGTCTGAAGAATACGTTGGAGATGATAATGATGAAATCCGCTACGAGGCTAAATACAATGTAGACAATACTATAAAAGCGTTGGCGATTTATGACAACTCAGGAAATATGAAAGCGTATGAGCTACAGATTCCGTTAAGTAAACTGCCGGTAAAAGCACAGACTTACCTGAAGAAAAATTATCCGGCAAAAGCAATAAAAGAAATTGCAGTAGTGGTTGATGATAAAAATCAAACTACTTATGAAGTTGGAGTCGAAAAAGATTCAAAGTTTTACGATCTCATTTTTGATAAAAACGGAGGATTTGATGTGAGTATCGAAAAAAATTAAATGTGCTTACTTACTAATTCAGATATTTAAACGACAAACCCGATAAGTTTTAGCTTATCGGGTTTTGTTTTTAAAGAAGTATAGTGTTAATTTAAACAGATAGAAACATAGCTTTTGTAAGCGTAAAAAAGTGCTTAACTTATTCAAAAAGTGAATAGCTATGTGTTGAGAAATGAGTTTCTCTTTTTTAACTTTTTTAAAAAAGAAAAATCTATGTTTCTGTGTGTTGAAAACAGGTTGAGTTTCTAAAATATTATAAAAATATTCCTCCCGAAACCTCAATACGCTGTCCATTTACCCAACGGGATTCTTCAGAACATAAAAAGGCAACTACACCGCCAATATCATCAGGAAGACCAACTCTTCCTAAAGAGGTTAAGCCGGCAATCATTTGGTTTATTTCATCATTGTCACGAACAGCGCCTCCGCCAAAATCAGTTTCAATAGCACCGGGAGCCACTATGTTGGCTCTGATTTTTCTTTCGCCCAGTTCTTTTGCCTGATATTGTGTCAGGGTTTCGATAGCACCTTTCATCGAAGCATAAGCAGCATAACCCGGAAATGAAAATCTTGCCAGACCGCTTGAGATATTTACAATTCCGCCGCCATCGTTTAGTATGGGTAATGCTTTTTGGGTTAAAAAGAAAGGGCCTTTAAAATGAATATTAGTCAGGAGGTCAAATTCATCTTCAGTAGTTTCTGCAAATGAATTATGAATTCCGATTCCGGCATTGTTTACCAAAAAGTCGAATTTATTTGTTTTGAAAGTGTTTTTCAGAACAGTTGAAACGTTTTCAATAAAGGAATCAAAAGCAGCGGAATGAGCAACATTTAACTGAATTGCAGCTGCTGTCTGACCTAAAGTTTCAATCTCTTTGACTACTTCATCAGCTTCGTCTTTTTTACTGTTATAAGTAATAATTACGTCAATTCCTTTTTTTGCAATTGCGATTGCCATATTTTTTCCCAAACCCCTGCTTCCGCCTGTTACCAAGGCGATTTTTGTATTTACTGCCATTTTATATTTTATTTTAAATTGATATGACAAAGGTATAAGCAAAGCAGAGTTGGGAAATTGTAAATATCAAACAGAAGTTTGCGAAATTCAAATCATAGTTCAAAAATTAATGACAATGACAATATCAATCTCAAATTCCAAAATTTCCAAATTGAAACATTAAACATGAAACCAAAAACTAACTTCTAAAAGCCAAAGGTGTTAAAGAAGTTTGTTTTTTAAAGAAATTCGAAAAATGTGCCAGTTCTTCAAAACCCAGCGAATAGGCAATTTCAGAAATATTCCAGTCGGTTTGTTTTAAAAGAATTTTGGCTTCGCTTGTTAATCGGGAGCTAATTAATTCTGTTGTAGTCTTTCCTGTGTTTTCCTTTAAAACTTTGTTTAAGTGATTAACGTGAACTGATAGCCTTTCTGCAAAATCCTTGGCGGTTCTGAGTTCTAAACGCTGATGCGGAGATTCTATTGGGAACTGTCTTTCTAATAATTCTGCAAATAAAGAAGAGACCCTTGCAGCCGAATTATGTTTGGAATACAATGCTGTAATGGGCTGTAATTTCTGTCCAAAGTGAATTAACTCAGCGACATAATTCCGAATCAAATCATATTTATAGACATAATCAGAGTTGATTTCTTTTTGTATTTTATTGAAAATCAATTCTACTTCTGAAACTTCTTCATCCGAAAGCTGGAAAACGGGATAGCCGTCTGAAGCAAAAATAGGTAGTTCGTTTAAATCAATCCCGCTTTTATTTTTTGATAAAAATTCACTCGAAAATACACAAAATTGTCCAGCCTGATTGGTTTCCTGAGGGATATAATTGTAAGGGATCCTGGGTGTGGCAAACAAAAGCCCCTGCTTTTCAATTTCGATTATTTTGTCGGCATATTCTGCTCTGTTTTTCCCCCGAATTAAACTTATTTTGTAATAGGCTCGTCGGTCATAAGGCATGGCGGAGCACTTACTGGAAAGCCTTTCTAAAAGATCTTTGATATCAAAAACATTAAAATGACCAATCTCTTTCTGAATATCACTTGGCAATAATGAATTTGGTTCTACAGTTGAGCCTTCGGTAATATCCTTGTAAAAAGAGTCTAATGATTTCATAAGTTTGAATTGTAAAATTCAAATATACGGAAACTAATTGTGAGATGTAGAATGTGAATGTAAAACTAATTATTATTCACTTTCTAACTTCTAACATTTTACAAAATCAAAACAAACTTCCCTGAACAAATTCAGGTTTTGCATTTCCGTTAAATGTAAAAGTGTCAATAACAAAAAACTGTTTTTTAACAGGATCCAGCTCTCGTAAAACAATTTGTTTACACAAAAATTCAATTTTAATAGTAGTAAAAAGTTGTGAAGCTATTTTGAGATTTTCAGCTGTGAGTTTTCTTCCAATCGACAGGTGCGGATCATCACTTTTTTTTAATTTTAATGATTTCAAAGTTTCCTGAACCTTTTTCATCGCTGGTTTTAGATTATTTTTAGAAATTTCATTTGGGGCAATAAAAAAGGCACCGCTGTTTTCATAAAAAGAAAAATGATCCAGATAAACGGTGAAAGGAGTAAAAGTATCGCAGGTTTTAAAAAGTTTTTGTTTAAAACTATCGATTTGAGAATCGTCAATTGTGAATTCGCAAATCGTAATATGCGCAGTAGAGTTACAGCTATTGTACCAGTTGATTTTGCTTTTTAAATAATCCTTCATTGTTTTGACAGCATCAATAACATGCTGCGAAGGATAAATCGCAACCGAATACTTTTTCTCCATTTTTAAAGCTCTCCTTTCTTAAACAACCGGTCATAAATTTCAGATTGCAATAATCCGCTTCCTCCACCAAAATGCTCTATAACTTCAACTCCCGGATGTGCTTTTAAACAAAATGCTGCAAATTCTTTTTCGACATGATCCTCAATAGCAGAACTTAACAAAACAAAATCAACCTTATGCTGTAAAAAATAATCTTTGGCCAATTCTTCATCACTGAACCCAACGGCACTCCAATTTTCATTAGCATTTACCAGTCGAAGTAAAATTTCAAGTATAGGCTGATTTTTACCCAATATTAAAAAGTCATATTTTTTCATCATAAAGATATTTATAGTACAAAAATAGTTTATATAAGTCAAAACCAACTTAATCCAGATTAAGAATGACATTCGATAGAGATAAAAAAATAATGTTTTGAGTTAATCGAATTCTTGTTAAAATTCGAAATTTGAGTAACAAACAAAATCAGTATTAACTAAAAAAATCAATATTATGTTACGTTGGACAGTCATTTTTATTATCCTGGCTATAGTAGCCGGAATATTTGGTTTCGGGGGTATAGCTGCCGGAGCTGCAAGTATAGCGAAAGTATTATTCTTTATATTTATCGTATTGTTCCTGTTGTCTTTGATTAGCGGCAGAAGAAAAATTTAAAACAGTATTTAAAAATATCAGAAAAAACGACACATGTATTTCGGTAAATGTGTCGTTTTTAATTAAAATGAAAATAGAATTATGGGAACTAAAAGTGGTGCTTATCAGGATGTGTACATAAAGCGTGAAGATGAAATGGTAAGCTTGAAGAATGATGTGACGGATTTTTGCGAAAAATACATAAAACCTGTCCATCCAGAAAACTGGGACTGGTCGGTTCGTGATTTTGAAAATTCGGAAAATGACCCTACTATTGAAGAAGCAAGGGTAATTGGACGACTTGTTTTTAAAGACCTTAGTGATGAAAAAGAAACTGACGTTGATCTTTCTACGATGAACAATGTTGAAGCCATAAAAGCATATTTAAATCCGGAGGGCAAATATGAAGCTTTTAATATGGAGGAATTTGCATTTGCTTTAAAAGTTGAATTGGAGCACGGTAAAATCAAAGATGTAAATGTGACCAATAATCATCCTTTTTTAACAGCTATGATTGCACTGGCTCATATGACAGAAAGCCTGACTTATTATAAAAGATTAAAAGTGATGGAGGCTGAAGGTGAAATCTATGAAATCATGCGTAAAATAGAAAGTTCAAACAGTTTTGAAAAAGACAAGTGGTACAAGGAACTGATTAAAGCCGAAGAAGAACTGGCAGAAGCAAGGGCTGGTTTGGCGGAAAGACTTGAAAAAATGGATGATATTCCTCCTCTTGAAAAAATTGGTGATTAAATTAATTGCTGCAAATAAAAAAAACCGTTAGAATTCTAACGGTTTTTTTGTGGTATTTCTAAAGTTTAGAATTTTCTAGGGTCGTTTGCAGGATAGTCTTCCTCATTTTCTTCTTGCTGAATATCATCTTCCTGATATTGGTAATTGTCCTCTTCTTCAATTTCTTCTTCATCCTGATCGATATCTTCCAGATCTTCTTCTGCTTCATTAAATGTGTTTTCGAATGAATCAGAAGGATTGTCAAACTCGTCATTAACCACTCTTTCATCGCCGTCAAGATCGATTTCTTCATCCATGTCGTCTAAATTGTCGTCGCCTTCTAAATCTCTGTCTGCATGAAAATCATCATTTAAGTCGTCTAAATCGTCTTCATCATTTGTGATTCGTTCATCCGGATTTGGTTTGTTTGGGTCATGACCATTTCGAACTGCAAATCCCTGTTCTGCGATTTCTCTGTTAGTTTGTCTCTGATCATTGTTTTGATATAATTCCTCATTCATAAGGATATTTTTATCCGTAGTATTTTGATCTATAGTGCTCATAATAGTAGTTTTTAGTGTTCTTAATTAATTTAGCTTATGATCAGTCATTTCGTTGTTCTAACTCGTCATAATCTAAGTTCTCATCATTTTGTATGCCTTCTTCTTCCTGTTCCGGTTTTTCAGGTTGGTAATAATTATCGTCTTCCTGATGTTTTTTTACATATTCTTCTTCACTGATGCTTCCGTCGTTTGGAATGTTCTCATTTCTAACTATGTTGTCCTTTTTCAGCAGTTTATCAATCGCTTTTTCGATTAGCAAAGCAGCTTCAGGATCTAAAAAGCCTCCCTGAAATTTTTGTTGAAAGTACAATTGCGCGTTTTCGTAATCGTTGTATTTATTAGTATGATATGTGATATGTGTTTTCATGATATTTGCTTTTAATAAATTGATATTACAAATTTATCTATCATTTCAAGGGAAAACCTTACACGATTTGTCTGTCTCGTTTCATAATATACAGGTGTTTATCTTGAAACTTTGAATCTAAATGATATAAATATATACTTCGTTTAACAGTCTAATTTTGAAATAATTAAAAGTAATAAGGATAAAAATATAGCATTATGAAAACTGATAATAAGCAACAAAAAGAAACTGTAGAAAAAGCAAAAAGAAGTGATACGACAAAAGCAAAGTCCAATGCTGCATCGGGATTGACAGAATTGTTTGAAGATAGTCTGAAAGATATTTACTGGGCAGAAAAAGCTCTGGCCAAATCGCTTCCAACAATGGTAAAAAATGCTACTTCAGCTGATTTAATCGAAGCATTAAATTCTCATCTCACCGAAACAGAAGAACATATTATCCGTCTGGAACAAGTTTTTGAGTTGATAGGCAAAAAAGCGGCGGCCAAAAAATGTGATGCTATGGAAGGATTAATTGAAGAGGGGAAAGGAATTATAGAAGAAACAGAAGTGGGAGTTGTACGTGATGCAGGAATAATTGCAGCGAGTCAAAAGATTGAACATTACGAAATTGCCACTTACGGAACACTAAGACAATTTGCCGAGACATTAGGATTTGAAGCAGCAGCAGCCCTATTAGAGCAAACGCTTGATGAAGAAAAAGAAGCAGACAAAAAACTTACTGAGGTTGCTGTTAATACAATAAATGTTGAAGCAGCAGAATTGGAGTAATTTCAAAATTATTAAAAAAAGTGCAGTCCTGCTGCGCTTTTTTTAATTTAAATTAAATGAATTATGCCGGAAGGTCCATCTATAGTGATATTAAAAGAAGCAGTACAGCAATTTTCGGGGCAAAAAATCATCGATGTTTCCGGGAATAGCAGTATTGATATTTTGAGGTTAAAAAAGAAAACGATACGTGAGTTTAAAACCTGGGGCAAACATTTTTTAATTTGCTTCGATGACTTTACTGTTAAAATACATATGCTGATGTTTGGTACTTATCGGATTAACGAAAGAAAAGAAACGGTACCAAGATTAAGACTGGTTTTTGCCGATGGAGAAATCAATTTTTACACTTGTTCTATTAAAATTTTAGAAGGGGATATCAATCTTCATTATGATTGGGAAGAAGATGTTATGAATGAAAAGTGGAATCCAGAGAAAGCAAAAAAAAGTCTGGATAAGATTCCGAAACAGATGATTTGTGATGCTTTGCTGGAACAGAATATATTTTCAGGAGTAGGAAACATCATCAAAAATGAGGTCTTGTACCGATGTAAAATCCACCCGGAATCTCGGGTTGGTAAAATTCCGAAAAAGGATATCGAAAGCCTTATTGATGAGAGCGTTGTTTACAGTTTCCAGTTTCTCGATTGGAAGAAAAATTATGAACTAAAAAAACATTGGCTTGCCCACACAAAAAAGACTTGTGTACGCTGCAAACTACCTCTTGTAAAGAAATATACAGGCACTAAAAAGAGAAGAAGTTTCTTTTGTACTAATTGTCAAAAATTACATCAATGAAAGATGAAGTTTTAATAGGCTGTTCCAGTTTTAATAACCGCTTTTGGAAAGGTGTTTTTTACCCTGAAAATCTTCCGGTATCTAAATGGTTTGAATACTATTGTGAACATTTCGATACATATGAATTTAATGGCAGTTTTTATAAATTCCCAACAATAAAGATTTTCGAAAATTGGTACAAAAAAGCGCCAGATAATTTTATATTTTCTGTTAAAGCTCCCAAAGAAATTACACATATTAAAAAATTTGAAAATTGTAAGAACCTTATCGAAGACTTTTATGCTGTTTCAAAAAATGGGTTAAAAGAAAAATTAGGCTGTATTTTGTTTCAGTTTCCGCCCAGATATCACTACAGCACGGAAAGGCTTAACAATATAATAGTCAATTTAGATCCGGAATTTAAAAATGTTATTGAATTTAGACATGAAAGCTGGTGGAATGATGATGTCTGGGCAACCTTTCTGGAAAATAATATTACTTTCTGTAGCGTTAGTTATCCAAATCTTCCGCAGACTATTTTTACTGAATTCCCTTTAGTTTATATCAGGTTGCATGGTAATAAAGAGCTTTTTTACTCGGGTTATTCTGCAGCCCAACTACATCAGGTAAAGAATAAGCTGGAACACCAAAATGCCTTTGTGTATTTTAATAATACAGCCAGTACAAAAGGAATTTTAAATGCTTTGGAATTCAAAAAAATATAAAAAAAAGTGGCAATTACTTTAGTTGCCACTTTATAAAAAAATTATAATTTGAGATTGCCTTCAATTCCGTCATCCATAGTTTTTCCGGTAACAAAAGCAACTGTCATTTTAGCAATTGCGACCATTTTACCATGCTTATTATTCCAGTAATAACCATCTTCAGGAACAAATTTTATGATACTAAGGTTAGGATCGTCTTCACCACCGGTCATCCAGACTTTAATAATTGGATTCCATAATTCTTTAATTCTTTTTCTGTCGTAAGAAACAGAAGCGTTGCCGTGAAGGAAAAGAAATTTATCGTGCGGTTGTGCAAATACTAATTCAACTTTTGAATTTTCGTTAATTTCGGCATTCTTGTTACTGTTTTTATCTGATAAGAAAAAAATATTTCCATCTTCATCAATTTCCTGAAATGACATTGGTCGTGATTGTAATTTTCCTTCTTTGTAAGTACACAGTATACAAGTTTTAATGTCTTCAGCTAAATCTTTTATTTTTTCAGCTGCAGAAGTATTTTTAAGGTCTTTTTGATCTCCCATGACTTTATTTTTAATGATTATTTTAAATACATATCAAAATAAATTTCAGAATTTTCTCTTTTTTATAGTTATATAATTCATTTTAAGGATTATGATATTTCTATTTTTAACTTTTCCAGAAATTAAGAATTTAGTGATAATTCTATTTTATTCTCTATCTTTGGGGTAGATTTAACTTCAGGAATACTTATGAATGATATAATTATATTCTACACGGATGATGACGAGGATGATTTAAGTATTTTTGCAGACGCTGTGGACTCATTACAAAAAAAAATAATATTACAAACTTATACTGGAGGCGAAAAATTGTTAAGTGCAATTTATAATCCGCCGCCAGTTCCAACTGTTGTCTTTTTAGATTTGAACATGCCAGGGAAAAACGGTTTTGATGTTTTGGCCGAACTGCGTAACGGTGATTTCAAAATAAATATCCCTATTATTATTTTTTCTACTTCAAATGAGCCCGGAATCATTGAAAAATGCCGTGTTCTGGGGGCTAATTTATTTATAACCAAGCCTGTACTGATGAAAGATATTGTGAAATCAATTAATCATGCATTGGAAATAGACTGGGAAAATTTTATTCCGACAATAGGTAATTTTGTTTATAAATCATAAAGTCTTTTATAATTCTGGTAAATAAATATCGAAAGTAGCTCCTTTGTCTTTTTCGCCATTAGCAGTTATGATTCCTTTATGGTTTTCTACAATTTTTTTTACTATTGCCAATCCAATTCCGGTTCCGGTAAATTCACTTTCAGTATTTAGACGTTGAAAAACTTCGAAAATGCGGTTTTTGTATTCCGGCTCGAAACCAATTCCATTGTCAGATATCTGAAGATGGTAATACATTTTATCAGGAAAATCGACCTGTATATTTATTTTACTTCCTATAATTCTGTCTGCTTTAATTTCTATAATAGGAGCAATTCCATTTCTGGAAAATTTAAGCGCATTTCCAATCAGATTGTGTAATAATTGTCTGAATTGAAATGTAATAATAGTAGCTTCACCTAAAGGGTGAAAATTGACAATAGCTTTTTTTCCTCAATACGCTCATAAAAATCGCTATGCACTTCTTCGGCAATTTCATCTAAATTAGCTTTTACAAATACCCTCTCAGCCGAATTAGTTCTGGAATACGTGAGCAAATCCTGAATTAAAGTCTGCATTCTTTTCGCAGAAACTTCAATCCTGCCTAAATATGTTTTGGCTTTTGCCGAAATGTTCTGTTCGTCAAGGTCAGACAAGCGGCTGGCAAAAGTCTGAATTTTTCGAAGTGGTTCCTGCAAATCATGACTTGAGATATAAGCAAATGACTGCAGTTCGATATTCATATTAATAAGATCCCTGTTTTTAAGCTCTAATTGTGCAGTACGTTCAGAAACTTCTCTTTCAAGTTTATCCGTAAAGTTTTTCTGATCCTGAATATCTGTACTGGTGCCTACCCACATTTGTATATTTCCATATTCATCTTTCTGGGCTATTGCCAGGCTTAACTGCCATCTGTATTCACCGTCATAACGTCTGAAACGGTGTTCAAACAAAAAGTCGTTACCGGTTTTTACAGCCTCCATCCAACTATTGATATTTTCCTTCTGGTCATCAGGATGCACAATTTGAATCCATCCCTGTTCTTTTAAATCATCTATAAATAATCCCGTGTATTTATAAACAGATTTATTAAAGTAATTCAAATTCCCCAATGGGTCGCTGGTCCATATGTGCTGAGGCATAGAATCTGCAAGAAGTCTGAATTTTTCCTCACTTTTCATTAAGGTTTGATGGCTGTTTTTTTCATCGGTAATGTCTAAAACAGTTCCGAGCATTTTAGTAATATTTTTATTTTCATCAAAAAAGAGTTTACCGTGAACTCTGATCCAGCACACTTCAGCGTCTGGTTTGATGATCCTGCACTCATATTTATAAATACCTGTCTGAAGTGCAAGTCCGAATGCTTTTTTCAAAACAGGGAGATCGTCTTTATGTATCTGTCTTTTAATTTTTTGGCGTGTTATGACGCTGCCTTTTTCCTGCCCGAAAATTTGCGGTAAATTTTCAGAATAAATAATGTTGTCTGTTAGAAAATCTAAATCCCAGGTGGCAATTTCGGCAATTTCAATAGCCAGTCTTGTTCTTTGCTCAGCGACTTCTACTTTTTTGCGGGCTTCCACTTTATTTGTCACATCATAAACAGTAATCATTATTCCATTTACCGTCCCATTTTTTTCAAAAAGAGGAGTATATTGATAATCCAGATAAAATTTTTCCAGTTTTTCTTTCTGTTGAATGTAAGCTATTGATTCATTTTCACGAATTGTTATTCCTTTAGAAAGGACATCATTTAAGAGTTCGGGATATTTTTGATCCAATAGTTCAGGGAATACCTCCAGAATAGGTTTCCCAATTGTTTCATCTGTCTTTCTTTGCCAGATTTTTTCCATCATTGCATCATTTGCTATTTCAATGACATGGTTTTCTCCCTGAAGATCGTCATGGCTAGCGGTGATTCCATTACAAATTTCCGGAATGCTTTTTCACTTTCTGCCAAAAGATGACGTGATTTTACAGCTTCTGTTACTTCATAGCAAACAGTAATAACTCCGGTAATCTCATCATTTTCTTCCTTTAAAGGATAGAAAACCAAATTAAAATAACCTAATTCTTCCTTGCCATGACGGTTTAAAGTTACCGCAAGTTCATCCGTATAATAAGGTGTTCCATCTTTATAAACTTTTGAAAGTAAAGGATAAACTGTTTTTCTTGCTTCCGGTACTGCTTCAAAAAGCGGCTTGTCCAGAATTTTATCCTTACTTTTATCAATAATCTTAAGGTAGGTGTCGTTTGCTGTTTCTACTACTAAATCGTTTCCTTTTAAAATTGCGATTCCAACAGGAACCTGTTTTATAGTATTCCTGAATTTTTTTTCACTTTCTTCTACTTTATTTCGGGCAGAAACCTGTGTAGTAACATCATTTGCAATGGCTACAATTCCAGAGATAGTTCCGTCAGGCTCTTTTAAAGGTTCATAAACAACATTTATAAAAGTGTTTTCAATCTTACCATTTCTTGTTAATCGTACCGGGAGTTCATAATCCCTGAAAGTTTCACCATTTGTATATACATTGTTTAAAATAGCCTCCAGTCCCTGACCTGCAGCTTCCGGAAGTGCCTGAAAAATAGGTCTGTTTATAACTTCATGTTCCTTTCTTTCCCAAATTTCCAGCATACGTGCATTGGCTATTTCAACAACATATTCCTTGCCTCTAAAAATACACATTGCATTTGGTGTCTGAAGAATGTTATTAAGATAACGTTTGTTGCTTTCTTCTAATTTTTTGACCAGATTGACTTTATCTGTTGTTTCATTGCAAATAACTAAAACACCTGCCGGTTTACCTGATTCGTCGTTTACCGGGCTGTAACTGAAAGTCCAGTATACATCTTCCATTTTTCCGTTTCTGTAAATGGGCAGCAATTGATCTTCATGCCAGGTTGCTTCTCCATTTATAAGCACGTTGTCAATAAGAGGTTTTATGAAGCCCCAGATTTCAGGCCAGAAATCAGCTCCTTTCTCACCTAAAATAAAAGGATGTTTTCCCTCATTTCCGAGGCTTGGGCGATAAGCATCATTATAAAAACAAATATGTTCAGATCCCCAGAATAAAAACATAGGGAATTTCGAATTTAAAAGTGTGCCAAGTGTTGTTTTTAGACTTTGTGGCCATTTCTCAACAGGACCAACTAAAGTTTTACTCCAGTCTTTAGCCCTTATTAATTCTCCCATTTCCCCGCCTTTTGCCAGGAAATCCTGATTAGTGTGAATCATTTTTAATTGAATATTATAAAAAAAAGAGATGATGCTTAGAATCAATAAATGTAGTGATTTATAAATAAATTCTTAGACCATAAAGTTCTTAAAAATTGTACTTTTTACATTTTTAACAGATCATCTGAATGAGATAAAAAAAATTTTTTGAGTTAAAACGTCGGTTTTAAAAGGATGAACTTTGCTAAGTAAGGTTTGGGAAACTTTAAAATAAATCAAATAATTCAAATTGCCATGAAAAACGAACTTTCAAAACATGAATTAGAATATCTTGATGAATATCAAAAAAAGGATATTGCTGTAATTTTTTATTTCAGGACGGAGTCCTCTTAGAAACCGAATCGAAATATGCTTATCAGCCTGAAGAAATTTTTATTGTTGCCCATCATCGATATGAAGGAATGAGCAATCCTGAGGATATGTCTATTTTATATGTTATAGAAACAGGAGATGAGAAAAAAGGGACTTATTTATTAGGATATGGACCTTCCGGGGATTTAGAAGCGGCTGAATTTTTTAAAGACATACCAGAAAAAAATTATTCGGCGAATGCGGATATACAAAAGCTCACTTAAAAGTAATTTTAGATTTATAGATAAATAGGTTAAGGATTTTTTTATTTTGCTGAAAAAACAGCTGTTTTGGACATTGTGTCTGGAGCAGCTGTTTTTGTTTTTGCAGGAATTTTTATAAAGTATTAATTATGAAAGTTGTACGAAAAATTATATAACACTAAATATTTGTAGTTGGACGAAATTTGAATTGTTCAAAAGAAGATGATTATGTAATAGTTAAAAATTTGAACACTTAATTATTTGAACTTTTAATTATTATCAAATGAAAAAACTTTACTTAAATACAGGCGGAATTAATACCATTTTTAACGATCTTAAAGATAGTCTTAATGGAACTTTGACTTTAGAAAACAATCAGTACAACTTAAAAGTCAAGTCCAAAAATGCAAACGGAACTATAAGTGGTATTACGCTTAATAAACAAATTTCATACATTCAGTTTGATATTGTTTTTAATGAAGATATTGAATTGAGTATGGAGTCATTTGCTAATTCACCAATTCTGTTTACGTATTGTTTTGAAGGTAATGTCACACATAGCTTCGGGATTAACGGCGAAAGAAAAACAATAAAACCGAATCAAACAGGTATCATACGAAATACTTCTAATATTAATAGTGTTTTGTATTTTGAAGGGTATAAGCATATACAGTTTGCTATGATTTGTAATAATACCTATCATGCAGCAGTATCTGAAAACAGCAAATTATTTTTAGATTTAAAAAACAGATTTGTAAGCAAGTCTGGAAATTATATCTATGTGGGTCAGCAAAATTCAAAAGTTACTGAAAAAATTAAAGAGTTCAATGCTCTTCCTCAAAAAGGAATCGTTAAGAACCTCTTGAAATATCGAATTTTAGAAAATATCCTTCAAATCGAACTTGACCAGCATATTTATGGATATAGAAAAAATATACAGCCAATTTTATCATTGGCAAACAGACAAATAGTAGAGCTAAAAAGAGTTTCGAACTTTAATGTTCTTGAAATATTCTCAGGAGCTGGTTTATCAGGACGAAATTATTTTCCAAGATTATTAAAAGAAAAATATCATTTGTCCTTTAATAAATCATACAATCAAAAACTAGTTAGCTAATAAGCCTTATATATTGAAAAAAACAGCTTTTACCGAAGCTGTTTTTTTTATTAGAGAGTTTTATGCTTATTGTTCTTTTTCGTAGTAAATTAGGAAATAAACCATAATTAAATTTAAGAACAAAGAAACACTATTCGTAACGATTACAGGCAAATCTTTTTTCAAAATCCCGTAAACAACCCATATAGCGATTCCAAATGTCAGGACGCCAAAGGTAAGCAGTGAAATTTGCTTTACCTTTTTTGTTTTCCAGACCTTTATAATTTGTGGAATTACCGAAATGGTTACGCAAATACCCGCAAAAAGACCAATCAGATCAATGTAATTCATAATTTTGATTTTTTAAGTTAGCCTCCCACAAGTTCACCGCCGTTAATGTGAATAAATTGGCCGGTAATGTAACTGCTGTCCTCAGAAGCTAAAAAAACATAAGCCGGACCAACTTCAGACGGCTGACCTGCACGCCCCATTGGATTGTCTTTTCCAAAATCAGAAACCTTATCGAATGTTGCAACAATCAACGGTGTCCAGATAGGTCCGGGAGCCACTCCGTTAACCCTGATTTGCCTTTTTGCCAGCATGGTTGACAATGATCTGGTGAAAGTTAGAATGGCACCTTTTGTACTCGAATAATCCAAAAGATGTTCGCTTCCTCTGTAAGCCGTAACCGAACTTGTATTTATAATGCTGTCACCTTTATCTAAAAAGGGTAAAGCGGCTTTAGTAATATAAAAATAGGGGTAAATGTTGGTCTCGAATGTTTTTTGAAGTTGTGCTGCAGTAATCTTTTCAAGTTCATTCTGAGGAAACTGAACTGCTGCGTTGTTTACAATTATGTTTATTTTACTAAAAGTTTTTACACAGCTTTTTATGGCGCTTTTACAGAATTTTTCATCTTTCAGATCACCACTTATTAGCAGGCATTGCTGACCTTCTTTCTCAATAAGCTCTTTTGTTTTTTGAGCATCTTTATCCTCTTTGAGATAAACAATAGCTATGTTAGCACCTTCTCTGGCAAAATGAACTGCAACACTTCGCCCAATTCCACTGTCACCTCCGGTTATAAAGGCTACTTTTCCCAAAAGTTTTCCGCTTCCATTATAATTTTCTTTAATAATTTCTGGTTCAGGATTCATCAAATGTTCGTTTCCTGGCAAATTTTGTTTTTGTTCAGGAAATATTTTTATCTTTTTCATGACTCATTTTTTTTACAATACTTTACTAAAATAGCCCTAACCCCCAGTAATTATTGACTTAAAAGAATTTTAGATTGTCGCAAAAGGTCTTTTGATTTATAAATAATTTCAATATGGGAATTATGTAATTAATATGTTTTTAAATAAAAAAAGTGTTAATTTTTTTTAGATATATTTGAGATTTTATAAAATTTAACTTAGAAGTAAATTTTCAAAATTTACTGTAACTATAACACTTTAGCTTACAAATAGATGGTATTAATTGTAGACGATATAAAGGCAAATATACTTGCCCTAAAAAAACTTTAGAGCTGCATAATATCGATGTAGACACCGCAGAATCAGGTGAAGAGGCATTAAAGAAAATTTTACAGATAAATTATTCCCTCATCATAATGGATGTTCAGATGCCTGGACTGGATGGTTTTGAGGTAGTGAAAATCCTTTCCGGAAATAAAAAAACAAAAGATATTCCTGTTATTTTTCTTTCAGCACTTAATATAGAAAAAAAATATATTTTTAAAGGTTATGAAACCGGTGCAGTAGAATATATTACGAAGCCGGTTGACTCTGATTTGCTGATTTTAAAAGTAAAAACATTCCTAAAGATTTACGAACAGCAGAATCAGTTAAGAGAAATGAAAGAGCTTCTGTCTAAAGAAATCAAAATCAGAAAAGAAGCGCAGGATAACCTGGAAATAAAAATTACAGAAAGAACCAAAGAATTAATAATAAAGAACGAAGAACTGGAACTTAAAAACCATGAGCTTCAGCAGTTTGCATGGGTAGTTTCACATGATTTGAATGAGCCAATCCGAAAGATTCAGATTTTTATTAAAATCATTAAAGATTTATATCTTGCCAAAGATGATAAAGCGGTTGATTATGTGAACCGAACTATTAAATCAGCTGAAAGAATGCAGACGTTAATCACTGATTTACTGGCTTATTCAAGGTTATCTGCAAAGGTACAGCCTGAAAAAACAGATTTAAATGAAGTTTTGCAAGAAGTGCTTTCTGATTTTGATTATCTGATCGAGCGTAAAAACGCTACAATAAAAACAAATGTACTTCCAACTATAGACAGTATTCCGAGCCAGCTGAGGCAGGTTTTCCAAAATTTGATCGGAAATGCCCTTAAGTTTTCTAATAATACCGAAAATCCGATAATCGAAATCACTTCAGAATTGATTGAAACCAAAGATTTCGATGCAAAACCTTCTCCAAACGGAGACTATTGCCGTATCACTGTAAAAGATAACGGAATTGGTTTTGATGAAATTTACCTGGACAGGATTTTTATCATTTTTCAGAGCCTTAATGATCGTCAAAGCTATGAAGGAACAGGTATTGGACTTGCAATTGCAAAAAAAATAATCGAAAAACATAACGGACTAATTACTGCCAAAAGCCAAATAGGCAAAGGGGCAAGCTTTATTATGGTTTTACCTTTAGAATATCAGGAAATAAAATAATTTTATATGAAGCAAAACAACTTTAAAAGAAATTTATTAATCAGCTCATTAGTTTCTTTATTTATATTAATGATAAGCTCTACAGCTTCATTTTTAAGTATAAGAAACCTTTTAAACAGCAACTACTGGGTAAATCACACTCAGGAAGTGATTTATAATCTTAATGAAGGTATATCAATACTTACCGATGCCCAGACCAGTATGCGGGGTTATTTAATAACCGGAAACGAACAGTTTCTGGACCATTACAATGATGCCGAAAAAAGATCGGATAAGATTTTTGGCATAATGGACGAACTCACACAAGATAATCCTTCCCAGCAAAGAAACCTAAAAGAAGTAAAGGAACGTACAAATGTTTTTTACAAATACCTTCACAATCTGGTGGTAAAAAAACGACTGGGCGGACAAACTGCTACTTTTGATCTGAACGAAGGAAAGAAAATGATGGATGAACTTCGTGCGTACTACAAAAGCATTGAAAATACTGAACAGGTACTTTTAAAGGAACGAAATGCCAATTCTCAGCGATATGGTAACTATAGTTTTATTTTAATTATTGCAGCTTTCATAATCGCTTTTATTATAACGATAATGTTCTTGCTGCGTATTTTAAAAGATTATAATGAACGTTCTTTTCTTCAGGAAGAGTTAGAAAAAAAGGACAGGGAAACTGCTGAAAGAATTCACGCAATAAGTACAGTTGCATCTAATATTTCACAGGGCAATTACGATATAAGGGTCGATGATACAAACTCTGATGCATTAGGTAGCGTTGGAGAGTCTTTAAACAGTATGGGGATTTCCTTAAAATCATCTTTTGATTTATTGTCTCAAAAAGAATGGCTGCAAACCGGTATTGCCCAGCTAAATAATGTGATGATTGGAGATAAGGAACTCGAAACACTATCGAAAGACGTTATTGAATTTTTATGCCAATATACGAAAAGCAGTGCTGGCGTTATTTATTCAACAGAAGGTGATGAATTGTATGCAATTTCGGGTTACAGTTATCTTCCCAACAAAAGCAGGGAACATATCAAGAAGGGAGAGGGATTGATTGGGCAATGTGTGGCTTCAAGAAAAATACTGGAATTAAAATCCTTTTCTGAAAATGATGTTCAGATTACCTATGCCCTTGGTGAAATAAAACCTAAACATATTGTTGCTGTCCCTTTAATTGATACCAAAATTGAAGGTGCTTTTGAATTAGCAAACGTAAAAGAGTTTACTGAAATTGATTTAGAATTTCTACAGACTGTTTCTAATAATATAGCGATTGCCATAAAATCAACCCGAAACAGAAAACGTGTTTTGGAACTTCTCGAGGAAACCCAGGCACAATCAGAAGAGTTAAGAATTCAGCATAGTGAATTGGAAGCTATGAACGCCGAATTAGAAACCCAGACTGAAAAGCTACAGGCTTCAGAAGAAGAATTAAGGGTGCAGCAGGAGGAGCTGGAACAGACTAATGAAGAACTATCAGAACGAAGTGTGTTATTAGAAGAAAGAAATACTGAAATTCAGAAAAAATCTGAAGCATTGGAACTTACCACACGTTACAAGTCGGAGTTTTTAGCAAATATGTCACATGAGTTAAGGACTCCTTTGAATTCTATTTTGCTCTTAAGCCGCTTATTAGCTGAGAATAACAACAAAAGCATGAATTCCGAAGAAATTGAGTTTGCTAAAGTGATTCAGAGTTCAGGAAACAGTTTGTTAGGCTTAATTGATGAAATCCTGGATTTATCTAAAATTGAAGCCGGTAAAATGGAACTAGAATTTTTAGATGTTTCAACCAAAGAAATAACAGACAATCTGTCAAATTTATTTTCAGTAGTAGCAAAAGAAAAAAAGATAGACTTTGAAATCATCGCCAAAGATGCACCTGTAGTTATAAAAACCGACAAAATGCGTTTGGAGCAAATCCTTAAAAATCTAATTTCAAATGCAATTAAATTTACAGAAAAAGGATCTGTAAGTTTAGAAATCAAGTTGAATGACGACGATGATAAAATAATCTGTTTTATTGTAAAAGATACCGGAATCGGGATACCATTGGATAAGCAGCCATTGATTTTTGAAGCTTTCCAACAGGCAGACGGCTCTACGAAAAGAAAATATGGCGGAACCGGTTTAGGTCTTTCAATAAGCAGGGAACTGGCCAAATTGCTTAAAGGAGAAATTATTTTGCATAGTAAAGTAAACGAGGGAAGTACTTTTACCCTATGCCTTCCTGTTTTTGGTTCCGAAATAAAAAAATAACAGTCGAAAAAACACCTCCAATAGAAATTGAACCAAATGAAACTGCTAATGCAGAAAATCAGAAAAATAAATATATCAGTACTGTTATCCCGGATGAAATCGAAGATGACCGAAATTCTATTTCACAGGATGATAAAGTTATTTTGATTGTTGAAGACGATATCAATTTTGCAAAATCATTGTTAACATTTACCAGAGAAAAAGGATATAAAGGAGTTGTTGCTGTAAGAGGAGATTATGCCGTGAATTTTGCTCTGATCTATAAACCAATCGGTGTGTTGCTGGATATAGAATTGCCTGTAAAAAGCGGATGGGAAATTTTGGAAGAACTTAAAAACAACTCCCAAACCAAACATATTCCGGTTCATATTATGTCCTCACATAAACTAAAACAGGAAAGTTTACTAAAAGGTGCTGTTGATTTTCTGGATAAACCGGTAGCTTTTGAAAAAATCCCTGACGTTTTTATGCGAATAGAACATATCATCAGTAAAGAGGCCCAAAAAGTGCTGATTATTGAGGATAATCCTAAACATGCCAAAGCTTTGGCTTACTTTTTAGGAAGTAATAATATCAATTCTGAAATTAAGAGTGAAGTTTCTGAAGGATTAAAAGCACTTGATAAAAGTGACGTAGACTGCGTAATTTTAGATATGGGAATTCCTGACAAACAGGCTTATGAAATCCTGGATGGCGTTAAAAAAAGCCCCGGCTTAGAAAATCTTCCTGTAATCGTGTTTACCGGAAAAAGCTTATCCCTTAAAGAAGAAGTAAAAATTAAAAAATATGCAGATTCTATAATCGTTAAAACGGCACATTCCTATCAGAGAATGCTCGACGAGGTATCCCTTTTCCTGCATTTGGTTGAAGAAAATAAAGGTTCGGAAGGCAAAAAGGAAAACCATAAAAAACTGAATTTACTGAATAATATTTTATTTGATAAAACGGTTTTAATCGTAGATGATGACGTTCGTAATATCTATTCGTTGACAAAAGCGCTTGAAGTATTTAAAATGAATGTAATAACTGCATTTGATGGTAAGGAAGCTATAAAAGTGCTTGAAGAAAATCCAAATACTGACATTGTTTTACTGGACATGATGATGCCAAATATGGATGGATATGAAACAGCAGAAAAAATACGAAGCAACCCAAAATATTTAACTTTGCCATTAATTGCAGTTACAGCAAAAGCGATGACTGGAGACCGCGAAAAATGTATTAGGGCAGGAGCTTCAGATTATATCACGAAGCCAGTAGATATTGACCAGCTGCTTTCATTGCTGCGAGTGTGGCTCTATGATAAAGTTTAATTAAAAAGTGAAAAATGGATAAAAAAAGGCTTTTGATTGTGGATGATGATTCCAGAAATATTTTTGCTTTAGAAAATACGCTCCGTGCCAAATCATTTGAGTGTTTATCATGCCTGAGTGCAGAGGAAGCTTTAAAAATATTAAATTCGGATGAAAATATAGATGCTGTTTTAATTGATATGATGATGCCTGAAATGGATGGTTATGAAGCTATTCCTTTGATAAAGAATATACCTTCGCACGAATCAACTTTTGTTGTAGCAGTTACCGCTCAGGCAATGAATGGAGATAAAGAAAAATGTTTAGAGGCTGGTGCAGATGATTATATTTCTAAACCAGTTGATGTGGATAAATTGCTTTTGATGTTAAGCAGAATTTAGAATTTTATGATAGAAGATATCGAATTAGAAACCTTTATAAATGAAGTGTATGAATATTATGGTTTTGATTTTGGTAGTTATTCAAGAGCTTCTTTAAAAAGACGCGTAAACAGAATATATCAATTGGATGGTTTTATTCATTTTGGTGAATTTTTATCTAAGGTCAGATACGATCCTGACTATTTCAAGCATGTTATTGATGAAATTACAGTAAATGTTACCGAAATGTTTCGGGACCCTGCATTTTATACTGTAATCCGTAATCAGGTTCTCCCTTTATTAGGTACAAAGCCTTTTATTCGTTTATGGCATGCAGGATGTTCTACGGGTGAAGAAGTGTATTCAATGGCCATTTTATTAAAGGAAGCAGGACTACTGCATAAATCCCTAATTTATGCTACAGATATAAATGCAAAGGTCCTTGATTCAGCCAAAAAAGGAATCTTTCCATTGAGAATGATGAAGGAGTATTCAGAGAATTACCGCGACTCAGGAGGAAAAGAAGATTTTTCGAGTTATTATACGGCCAATTATGGTATTGCAAAATTTAATGAAGAACTATCCCAAAAAATGGTTTTTTCACAGCATAATTTAGTTTCTGACACTTCATTTAATGAATTTGATGTAATTTTTTGTCGTAATGTCCTGATTTATTTTGATAATGATTTACAAAAAAGGGCAATTAGCTTATTTGATGATAGTCTGGCAGTTTTGGGGTTTTTAGCTTTGGGTACAAAAGAAACCATAAAGTATTCCATATCTCCAGGTAAGTACAAACAATTAGATAGGGAAAAAATATGGAGAAAAATCAAATAAATCCAGATTTTAAAGTTGTAATTATAGGAGGCTCAGCCGGAAGTTTAAATGCGCTAATGCAAATCTTACCTCAGTTGTCTGTTATAAAATCTTTTGCTATTGTAATTGTTGTGCATCGTAAAAGTACAGATGAGCAAACTTTTGAAGAACTGATTGAAATAAAATCACCTGTTAAAGTAAAAAAGGTTGAAGATAAAGTAGCATTAATACCCGGATTTATTTATATAGCTCCGTCAAATTATCATTTATTATTTGAAAAAAATCACACACTGTCACTTGATACTTCTGAAAAAGTAAATTACAGCAGACCAAGTATTGATGTGTCGTTTGAATCAGCTGCTGAGATATATAAAGAACAGCTGACAGGGATTTTATTGTCTGGTTCAAATTCTGACGGCACAGAAGGATTAAAAGCAATTAAAAATCAAGGAGGAACTATAATTGTCCAGAATCCGGATTCTGCTGACATGCCATTTATGCCCAATCACGCTATCCAGAATACAGTGCCAGATTATGTTTTAAATGTTCAGGAGATATTAAAGTTTATCCTTTCGATAGATAACTAACTTTTCTTTATTAAATCAATGTACCAAAATCCATAATCAAAGGCATCTGTTGCACTGGTGTCGCACACGGTATTACTGGATTCTGTCTTTGGGTTTTCATATTTGCGATATACCATTTCACCAATTTCGAAATTGATAGTTTCTGAGAAAATAGGGCCTTCAAAAGTAAAAGTATGAAATTCACCATTTTCGCCACAAACATCAACATCTTCAGGTAAATCATTTATAAAATCCTGGTCTATGATTCGACCAACAAAACTTTTGTCCAGATAACGTTCATTAACACAAACCACAATTGTTTTAAAACCTAAACGGATAAATTCCTGAATCAAATCAGAAGTCGGGATTTTCCAGATTGGGAAAACGCCTTCAAAGCCCATTTCAGCTAATTTGTCTTCACGGTATTTTCGTAAATCTTCCAGAAAAATATCCCCAAAAACAGAATGTGTAATACCCTCTTTTTTTAATCCGGATAAAGTTTCAGTCATGACATTTTCATATACTTCCATCGTTGGCATTTCCGGAATCTGCATTATTTTCAAAGGCAAACCAAGACTTTTAGCCTGTGCTTGGAGTAATTCTGTGCGGACACCATGCATTGAAATTCGTTGATATTGCTGATTGACACTAGTTAACAAATATTCAATTTTATAATCAGGGTTCTGAAGAATTTTATATAAAGTGAGAGCAGAATCTTTCCCGCTGCTCCAGTTGAATAAGGCTTTTTTAGGTGTTGACACGTTCAGGTAATTTTTCTATTGTAAACATACAAATTTCATTCGATTTGTTGATGAAACCTTTGTAACTTTGGATTTTGCCTTCAATTTTATTCAATGAAATACATTCTATTATTTTTCACCACCTTTGGTTTTGCACAACAAATCCAATTTGTGGATTTTAAATCGGTTTCAGCACAATTAAAACTAAATGCAAATGAAAGATCGGTTTCAGGTTTTGTTAACTATCATTTTGAAGTTTTAAAACCAATAGATACTATAAAGATTGATGCTAAAAATATGGAATTTTCCAAAGTAGCAATCAATCATAAAGAAGCGGTTTTTATTAATACAGGCAAGCAGTTACAAATCGTTGATCATTTTAAGGAAGGCGAAAATCAATTGACTTTTGAATATACTGTAAAACCTAAACAAGCCTTGTATTTTGTAGATATTGAAAATGCCGAGGTACAAATCTGGACACAGGGGCAGGGAAGGTACACAAGTAACTGGTTTCCGAGTTTTGATGATGTGAATGAAAAAATGATTTTTAACCTCAGAATTACCTACGATAAAAACTATCAGGTTATCTCTAACGGGATTTTAAAAGAAAAGGAAGAAGAAAACAATCAGTTTTATTGGCAATATCAAATGGAAAAGCCAATGAGTTCTTATTTATTAATGCTTGCCATTGGAAAATTTGATAAAAAAGAATTCAGATCAAAATCTAAAATTCCGCTTGAATATTATCTCGAACCTGAAGATGCAGATCGTTTTGAACCGACATACCGTTATTCGAAACGTATTTTTGACTTTTTAGAGAAAGAAATAGGAGTTAGATATCCTTGGAAAATCAACAGACAAATTCCGGTTCGTGACTTTTTGTATGCCGGAATGGAAAATACGACGACAACACTTTTTGCTACGCGCTATGTCGTAGATTCTATAGGTTTTGAAGACCGAAACTATACTAATGTTGATGCACATGAGCTGGCACATCATTGGTTTGGAGATTTAATTACCGCAGAAAGTAGTACACATCACTGGCTTCAGGAAGGTTTTGCAACCTATTATGCTTTATTGGCAGAGAAAGAAATTTACGGAGAAGATTATTTTTATTCCAAATTATACGATACTGCGCAACAGCTCAAATTTGCTTCCAGAACCGATTCAATTCCTGTTTTGAATCCCAAAGCCAGTTCACTGACTTTTTACGAAAAAGGAGCCTGGGCATTATTTATTCTGCATGAATCTATTGGTGATAAAGCATTTAAAAAGGCTATAAAAAGCTATTTAAAGAAGTATGCTTATCAAACTGTCAACACGCAGGATTTCTTCAACGAAATTAAAAAAGTATCTGATTTTGATCTGGACAAATTTCAGAAAACATGGTTGGAAATTACTGCTTTTGATACTCCCACAGCGAATGCTTTATTAAGTAAAAACAAAGCAATTCAGGAAAGACTGGAAGTAGACAAACTAAAAAAAACACCTTTGGCTGAAAAGCAGGATTACTTTTTAAAAGTTTTAAATTCAGATGCCTATCAGGCTGTA
Organism: Flavobacterium gyeonganense; assembly: GCF_029625295.1. Classification (NCBI taxonomy): domain Bacteria; kingdom Pseudomonadati; phylum Bacteroidota; class Flavobacteriia; order Flavobacteriales; family Flavobacteriaceae; genus Flavobacterium; species Flavobacterium gyeonganense. The sequence continues at coordinate 4,000,401 of NZ_CP121112.1, forward strand.
AAAGTATCTGTTGTTGATCAGGTTGGAACGGAAAAATATGAAGCTAAAAAAGCACTTTTGAGAGCTGCTTTGCAAACGAACAATATAAAAGTCCGTCAGGCTGTTGCTGAGAATTTACCGAAAATCCCGGAAGATTTTAGGTTAGAATATGAAACTTTGTTAGAAGATAAATCGTATCAGACGCAGGAAATAGCGCTTTATTTTTTGTGGAAGAATTTTCCTGAACTAAGAGCAGCATATCTTGATAAAACAAAAACATGGATTGGGTTCAACGATTACAATCTTCGTACTTTATGGCTTTCATTGGCGTTGTCCACAGAAAATTACAGCAATGATCCTGAGGTTTTGATTTCAGAATTGATTGCTTTTTCATCTGTAAAATATGAGGCAACAACCAGGCAAAATGCTTTAGAAAAATTAATTGCGTTTAAAATTATTAACGATCAGGTGCTGAGTAATTTAGTTGGGGCTACAACGCATCATATGTGGCAATTTTCGAAATTTGGAAGAGAAACTATTCGATTGTTATTAAAAAATTCTGAAATGCGTGCTTCGTTTGAAAGAATTTTGCCTAATTTGAACCCCGATGAACAATTTCAATTGAATCGTTTATTGAAAGAATAAAATAGTGATGAAGCATAGATATATAGAAGAAAAAAACAAGATGCAAGAATGCAAAAATCTTTATTCTTTATTCTATTTTCTTTGTTCTAAAAACAAAACCTACAATTAATTTATGAGAGCATTGGTTATTTCCGGTGGCGGCAGTAAAGGCGCATTTGCCGGGGGTGTTGCACAATATTTATTAGAAGTAAAAAAACATCAATACGATTTATTTCTTGGCACTTCAACCGGAAGTTTATTGATCCCGCATCTCGCACTCGGAAATATTGAGCAGATTCACTCGATTTACACCAATGTCAGCATGTCTAAAATATTTAATATTTGTCCATTTGTGGTTAAAGTTAAAGACGGAGTAGATATTGTAACCATTAATCACTTCAATGTAATCCGTCAGTTTTTTAAAGGGAAAAGAACGTTTGGGGAAAGTAAAGGATTAAGGAAATACATTAGAAGTAACTTCTCATTGTCTGATTTCAATCAGTTGAAAAAGCTTAAAAAGGATGTTGTCATTACGGTAACCAATTTTACAAAAAACGAAGCCGAATATAAATCGATAAAAGAATGTACTTATGAAGAGTTTTGTGACTGGTCGTGGATTTCGAGTAATTACGTTCCTTTTATGAGCCTTGTTGAAAAAAATAACTGTGAATATGGAGATGGCGGCTTCTCAAGTCTGGTTCCTATTCGCGAAGCAATCAATCGCGGAGCTACAGAAATAGATGTCATCATTCTGGAAACTGAAGTTAATATGGAGAAAACCGTGATTGGGAAAAATCCGTTTTCACTGATGATTGATTTGTTTAGAATAGCTTTGGATCAGGTTGAAAAACACGACATTGCTATAGGAAAACTAATAGCAAATAATAAAAATGTCAAACTTAATTTATATTACACGCCAACAAAGCTTACAAATAATGCCTTGATTTTTAATAAGGAAGTAATGAAAAACTGGTGGGAACAGGGATATGAATACGCTCAGAATAAATCTGAGATTATGAGTGATAATAAGTAGTCTTTTAGTCCCTAGTTATTAGCAGTTAGTCTTTAGTTTTTAAAAAAGAGACATTTAATGACTAAGGACTAAAAAACTAAGGACTAAGTACTAATAAAATATTACCACAACTCCGCAACTTCATTTTTAATAAATCCCAAAGCCGCATTGCTAGGTGATTGTTTTTCCAATAAATCATTTAAAATTACTTCACGCAATTTATCAGCATTGTCTACACGGTCACTCATGGCAGCTTTACGAATCATTTGTATGGTTGCATTTTTTGCAGTTGTAATGATGGTCCAGCACTCATCAGACATATAAATCTGCTGAGTTAGGTTATGCTCGAATTCCTGTTCAATCTGGTCAATGATGAAATTTTCATAATCGTGTTTTTGCTGAGAAATTGGTGCAACACGAATCAATAATTTAGTCAGGTTGATACGCTCCAAAAATAAAGTCATACGCTCGTAAGCCTGCAAGCGAATTGGTAAAGATTGTTTTTGGTATTCTCTGCTTAACAAAAAAGCACGTTTTTTATCGTTGTTCTTAATATGCAGTTCAAAAAAACTGTAAGCAACAAATCCGGTAACAGTGGCAGGTAAGGTATAACTCGCTAATTCTATAATTCGTGTAAAATCCATTTCAATAATTTTTAGCAAAAATATACTTTTTGAGGAGAAATCCGCTTTAAATTTTCAGCAATAAACAAAATGGAAGCCGTATTTTTGCAACTTGTTATTTTTAACATTGCAAACACAATTTTGATGGATTCTTATACAATATTTTTTCTCTGTGTGGCTGCCTTTGCAGCAGGTTTTATTGATGCAATAGTGGGAGGTGGCGGACTGATTCAAACCCCTATGGGATTGATTTTGTTACCTAATCTGCCTGTTTCTACAGTTATAGGAACATTGAAGATTCCAGCCTTTAGCGGAACTGCTTTTGCGGCTTTCCAATACCTTAAAAATGTTATCATTCAGTGGCGGTTATTGATAATAATGATGTGTCTTGCAGTTCCATCAGCTTTTTTGGGTTCAACTATTTTAACACTTGTAAGCAATGATTTCATGAAACCGCTTTTACTGGTGGTATTATCTTTGCTGTTTGTGTATACGTATGCTAAGAAAAACTTCGGGCAGCATGTGGCTAAAGATCATTCTGCAACGACTCAGATTATGTATGCAGTTGTTATCAGTATTATTATTGGCTTTTATGACGGGTTTATTGGTCCGGGAACCGGCAGTTTTTTTGTGGTTGCTTTTATCGCCTTATTAGGGTTTGACTTTTTGCATGCTTCTGCAAATGCTAAAATGGTAAATCTGGCGACCAACTTTGGTTCGATTTGTCTATTCATGATAAAAGGAAAAATTATCTGGGGCATTGCAATCCCCTTGGCTATCAGTAATGGAATTGGTGGCTGGCTTGGTGCAAAACTGGCCATCAACAAAGGAAATGGTTTTGTCAGGATTTTCTTTTTGATTGTAGTTGTGGGGACTTTGATTCGGTTTGCTTATGATGTTTTTTACAAATGATTTTTAGAAGAAGAAAAATAACACAATTAAGTATAAATCAAAAACAGTATTGAGATGAAAAATAAATTGGCAGTTCTATTTGGTGTTTTGTTGCTTTTTCCGCTTTGCATATTTTCTCAAATCTATGTTTCTCCGGCGGGAAAATTGGATAATGAGGGATCTATTGGAAGTCCGACAACACTGCAGAATGCCATTAATAAAATTGTTTCCGGTCAAACGATTTATATGCGTGGCGGGATTTATTCGATTGCTTCAACTATTTTTATTACCAGAGAAAATAGTGGATCTGAAGGAAACTTGAAGCGAATAGAGGCATATAATGGTGAAATCCCAATTCTTGATTTTTCGGAACAAAGGGAAAACAACGAAAATAAAGGAATTGTTCTGGATGGATTCTATTGGTATTTTAAAGGAATAATAATTAGAAAGGCTGGAGACAACGGCATGCTTCTTTCCGGAAATAACAATACAATTGACAATTGTATTTTTGAAAAAAACAGAGACAGCGGTCTTCAGATTAGCAGATATTTCGCTGCTTACACATCAATTGATCAATGGCCTTCCAATAATTTGGTCCTGAACTGCGAATCTTTTGATAATAAAGATTCATTAGCAGAAAATGCAGATGGATTTGCCGCAAAGTTAACGTGTGGGAAGGGGAATATTTTTCGTGGCTGCATTTCACATAATAATAGTGATGACGGATGGGATTTGTACACCAAGAAAAAAACCGGACCAATTGGAGCTGTACTATTCGAAAATTGTGTTGCCTACAATAATGGCACACTCACAAATGGCAGTACAACGTTGACTGGTGATAAAAATGGTTTTAAATTAGGAGGAGAAGGCATTCCAGTAAATCATATCCTCAGGCGTTGTATCGCTTTCGGGAACGGCCAGCATGGTTTTACGGACAACAATAATTTAGGAGCAATTGAGATGACTAATAATACTTCCTACAATAATAAAAGTAATGGTTTTGGTTTTCGTCCTGGTGGAAAACATCAATTCAGAAATAACATCTCTTACAAATCATTTAAGGATAAAAACTTTGGTAAAGATGTCGAAAATTCAAATGTTTGGTGGATTAAAGGAAGTACCAATGGCAGAAACCCTGCGCTTGTAATCAGTGATGATGATTTTGTTTCTTTGACTGTTCCTGCTGTTTTAAAAAATGAAGATGGAAGCCCGAACCTGGGTGATTTTCTGGCATTAAAGACGACAAGCGATTTTATTGATGCAGGAGTACAGGCAACCGGAATAGAGTTTAGCGGAACTGCGCCAGATCTTGGAGCAAGGGAGTCAGGATCTCAGCAAACAACAGATTTTGTATTAAAAGTCACAGGAAAACCAATTGCCGGAGGAACAGTGACTGTTAGTCCCGTTAAAAAAAGTTATGATGCAGGGGAGGTTGTAACCCTGACCGCAATGCCATCTTCTGGTTATACATTTAAATCATGGAGCGATGGTTCAACTACAGCCACAACGACTTTTAAAATGGATACCAATAAAACGATTACAGCTAATTTTAAAAGTATAATACCTGCCACTTACGTTTTGACAACTGCAGTTAATCCGGCTGAAGGCGGAACAATTACAGTAAATCCCAATAAAGCTACTTACACAGAAGGAGAAACAGTAATGCTTACTGCTATTCCTTCAGCGGGTAATGAATTAAAATCATGGAATTCAGGAGAAACGACTGAGTCGATAACAGTCTCAATTACTGCTGAAATGGGCATTACGGCAACTTTCGGGAAAAAACTCACAGGAACCCATGCTTTAAGGATTGAAGAAGCTTCACCTGGATTTTGTAAATATGATGGCGTAATCGCAATTAATTCAAGTGCTGATAACAGAAAAGTAACCAACATTACGGATGCTTCCGGCAGTGGAATAAATTACACGGTTAAAGTTCCGGATTCAGGGCTTTACTCGGTTGTATTTAGATATGTGCACAGAGGTAAAACAACAAATGCAAAAGTGAAGATAAATGGAACGAATGCAATTGATTTAGTTTTTCCAATAACATCCAGCACAACTAAATTTGCTACTACTGAGCCACTTACTATTAAATTGATTAAAGGTGTAAATACAATTCGTTTAGAGACTATTGATGCATTGCCATTTGCAAATATAGACTGGATGGAAATTACAGGAGAAGCACCAATGGCCGAATCTTGTTTTTAAAATACAATTTAATTATTGTGAAGTGATTTTATTTTTTTCTTTTAGTCAAGTTTGATTTTTATAGAATTTAAATCCTAACAGTTTAATTCTTATTTTTGCATAAAAGGAGAACAATTTCATGCAGAATTATATTGACCAGCTCAACGAAGCACAACGACAGCCTGTTTTACAAAAAGACGGGCCAATGATTATTATAGCAGGTGCCGGTTCGGGAAAAACGCGTGTTTTAACAATTAGGATTGCTTATTTAATGCATCAGGGAGTTGATGCTTTTAATATATTATCGCTTACATTTACGAATAAAGCTGCCCGCGAAATGAAGCACAGGATTTCTTCAATAGTAGGTGCAAGTGAAGCAAAAAATCTGTGGATGGGGACTTTTCACTCTATTTTTGCGCGCATTCTTCGTTCAGAATCAGAACATTTGGGATATCCGTCCAATTTTACCATTTATGACTCTCAGGATTCGGCCAGACTGATTTCTTCTATTATAAAAGAAATGCAGCTGGATCGTGATATTTATAAGCCGAAACAAGTTTTAGGACGAATTTCGACATATAAAAATAGTTTGATTACCGTAAAAGCCTATTTCAACAATCCTGAATTGATGGAAGCGGATGCGATGTCAAAAAAACCTCGTTTGGGCGAAATTTATCAGCAATATGTAGAGCGCTGTTTTAAAGCAGGAGCAATGGATTTTGATGATTTATTGTTGAAGACCAATGAATTACTGACTCGTTTTCCTGAAGTTTTGGCGAAATATCAAAACCGTTTCCGATATATTCTGGTTGATGAGTACCAGGATACGAACCACTCTCAATATTTAATTGTTCGGGCTCTGTCAGATAAGTTTCAGAATATTTGTGTAGTTGGTGATGATGCGCAGAGTATTTATGCTTTCCGTGGGGCAAACATCAATAATATCCTGAATTTCCAAAAGGATTATGAAGGGGTTAAAATGTTTCGCTTGGAGCAAAATTACCGTTCGACACGAAATATTGTTGAAGCAGCAAATACTGTAATGGAACATAATAAAACCAAACTGGACAAGGTTGTCTGGACAGCAAATGAGTTTGGTCCAAAAATAAAAGTCCACAGAAGTTTGACAGATGCTGAAGAAGGCCGATTTGTTGCCAGTACGATTTTCGAACAAAAAATGCAGAATCAGTTGCATAATGGCGCTTTTGCAATTTTATACCGTACCAATGCACAATCACGTGCCATGGAGGATGCTTTAAGAAAAAGGGATATACCGTATCGAATTTACGGAGGGCTTTCATTTTACCAGCGTAAAGAAATTAAAGATGTTTTATGCTATCTCCGTCTGGTAATTAATCCGAAAGATGAAGAAGCACTGATACGTGTTATCAATTATCCGGCACGCGGAATTGGAGATACAACTGTTGAAAAGCTTACTATCGCTGCTAACCATTACAAGCGTTCGATTTGGGAAGTAATGGTGAATATTGATAAAATCGATTTAAAACTGAATGCAGGTACCAAAAATAAACTGAATGATTTTGTGACCATGATTCAGAGTTTTCAGGTTATTAACGAAAATCAGGATGCTTTTTATATTACAGACCATGTTGCCAAAAAAACAGGTTTGGTTCAGGAACTGAAAAAAGATGCTACACCGGAAGGGATGGCGAAAATTCAGAATATTGAAGAGCTTTTAAATGGTATTAAAGATTTTACAGAAGGGCAAAAAGAAATTGACGGTGCAAGAGGTGCTTTATCTGAATTCATGGAAGATGTTGCTTTGGCTACCGATTTGGATAAGGATACATCAGATGAAGACCGTGTTGCCTTAATGACAATTCACCTGGCAAAAGGATTGGAATTTCCGCATGTTTTTGTGGTGGGAATGGAAGAAGATTTGTTTCCGAGTGCCATGAGTATGAGTACAAGAAGTGAATTAGAAGAAGAGCGCCGTTTATTTTATGTAGCGTTAACCCGTGCAGAACATCAGGCATATTTAACGTACGCACAATCCCGTTATCGATGGGGAAAATTAACAGATAGCGAGCCGTCACGTTTTATTGAAGAAATTGACGGGCAATATTTGGAATTTTTAACACCGTCCGAAAGCAATTACCGCTATAAACCAACGATTGATAGCGATATTTTTGGAGATGTTGATAAATCTAAACTAAGACTTTCAAAACCAATAGGAGGAACTCCTCCTAAACCTGTTACAGATAACAGCCCAAAACCGGATTTAAATGTCAGAAAGTTAAAACCTGTTGCAGGAAATAATCCAAATGCTGCTGCAGCAAACTTATTCGATAACAAACTGACCATAGGAAATGTAGTGATGCATGAACGTTTTGGAAAAGGCCAGGTTATAAATTTAGAAGGCGTAGGAGCTGATAAAAAAGCCGAAATAAAATTTGAGGTTGGCGGAATTAAGAAATTACTTTTAAGGTTTGCTAAACTTGATGTTATTATATAATTAAGATTTTTAAGACTTTTACTTGTTAAATTCATTATATTCACATAATAATTTTAAAGACAAGAGAAATGGATGCTATAACTACTAATAAAGTAAATAATAATTTACCTGAAGATTTTTATAAATCTACGAATTTTTACACTTTGGCAGGAACTGCTGGCGCAGTTTGGTTGTTGTGCATAGTTATTGGCTCATTAGATATTCACAATAATTTGGAACCATTGTATTATCGAATTATAGCATTAGTTTTTAGCATGCTAATTTCAATAATTATGACTTTAAAAAAAACAAGTATTAAAACAGAATACTGGTTATTTGCCTTTTTTAACGGCCTTCTTATTTTTGTAAATGCTTCTGGTATAAATGCAATTACTTCAAATAGCAAATTTGGTTATTCAAATGAAAATAATCGAACTGCTGCAGGAATAAATAATAGTAGTTTGAATTTGGCATCAATATTTCCTTTTGAATTAAAAAATAGAAATTGGTGGGAGAATAATGATTTATTTTTAGAGAATAAAAAATTAAAAAAAGAAAACGAAAGTTTACTCAGATCTAAAATGGAGATTGTAAATAAACAAAAGGTGTTGCTTCTAAGGTTTAAAGATAGTATTAGTAATCTAAGTACAGAAAAGACTGATACTATTAATGCAAATAATGTACTAAAGAATACTAAAGATCTTCTGGATTCTAATAAATTATTACTCGACAGATTAAAAAATCTTCAGATACAAAATAAGATAAAAGAAGATAAACTTTTAGAATTAAACAGATTAATTGAAAAGAATAAAGAAAGTGGAAATTTAACTCCAAATAATCAGGAATTAATAAATGAACTTAAGAAAAAAATATCAGAAAAGGATAAATATATAAAGGAATTAAAAAATACTATAGAAGTAAATAAAAAATATAATATTACTGATTTAGAGATTTGTAAACAAAAATTAATAGAGTGTCGCGAAAATAAAAACGAGCGTTAGTCTTAACCCATATTTATGGCCGAATTTATAAAAATATACCCCGACAAACCTAGTGAAGCTGCAATTGCAAAAGTAGTGAAAGTACTTCAGAATGGTGGTTTAGTTATTTACCCAACAGATACTGTTTACGGTCTGGGTTGCGATATAACTAATTCAAGGGCTTTAGAAAAAATTGCAAAAATTAAAGGAGTTAAATTAGAAAAAGCGAATTTCTCTTTTATCTGTCACGACCTGAGTAATTTATCAGATTATGTGAGACAGATTAATACTTCTACTTTTAAAATACTAAAAAGAGCATTGCCAGGTCCTTATACGTTTATTTTACCGGGTAATAATAATTTGCCTAAAGAATTTAAAAAGAAAACAACTGTAGGGATACGTGTTCCTGATAACAATATTATTCTCGAAATTGTAAGGCAATTAGGCAATCCTGTTGTTTCAACATCAATACGGGATGAAGATGATGTGATTGAATACACTACTGATCCTGAATTGATTTTTGAGAAATGGCAAAATCTTGTTGATATGGTTATTGATGGAGGGTATGGCGATAATGTTGGCTCTACCATCATAGATCTCTCTGAACATGATCCGGTAATTGTAAGGGAAGGAAAAGGAGATATTGATATTTTGTAAAAAAAATACTTAAACGGAATAACTATTGGAAAATTTTAAGTAACTTTAGAATAGTTAAATTTAGTTAGTTAAAAGATAGTAATATGTTTTATTGGTGAGCATAAAAAAAGCAGGTCAATTGAGACCTGCTTTTTTGTAAATAATATAAAGTGAATTATTACTGCTGTTGTTTTTTCATTTCTTTTTCAATCATATCATAGAACTGATCGATTTTCGGCATAACAACAATACGGGTTCTTCTGTTTTTACCTTTGTTTTCAGCAGTATCATTTGGTACCAAAGGAATATAAGAGCTTCTACCTGCTGCAATTAATTTAGCCGGATTTACTCCTAAATCGTTTGTCAATACTCTAACAATAGAAGTAGAACGTTTCACACTTAAATCCCAGTTGTCTAACAAAATTCCGTTGCTTTTATAAGGAACGTTATCCGTATGACCTTCAACCATACACTCAAAATCAGGTTTGTCGTTTACTACTTTTGCTACTTTTGCTAAAACTGATTTTGCTTTATCAGTTACATCATAGCTTCCACTTTTAAATAATAATTTGTCAGCGATAGAAATAAATACAACTCCTTTTTCAACGTTGATTTCGATATCTGGGTCGTTGATTCCCACAGCGCCTTTTAAACTTGTAACTAATGCCAGAGTTACACTGTCTTTTTTAGTAAGAGCATCCTGAAGCCTTGATATTTTAAGATCTTTTTCTTTTAAGCTTTCTAATGATTTCTCAAGATTTTCTGCTCCTTTAGTAGTTAAAACTGTTAGATCTTTAGAACTATTGATTAAATCCTGATTGTGCTCTTTATAGCTTGCAGCTGTTGCAGCCAGACCAGCTTTTTCTTCGAGACAGGCATTAAGTTTAACCGTGCATGAATTTAGTAAGTCTTGGGTTTCTTTGTTTTTAGCTTCTAATTCAGCATATTTCTTCTTAGAAACACACGATGTTAGAGCCATAAGGACAGTTAAAGCAATTGCTATTTTTCTCATAATGTTAAATTTAATTAGACGTTGATTTACAAATTTAATTCTTAATATTTTGATTACTGTTAAAGATTTCTTTAAAAAAAGTCAATTTCTTTATATAATATATGAAAACGATACTTTTTACAGTGTAGTATTTCTCTATTTGAAAATCTTTTCTCTTTTTTAGATAAGATGCTGACATGTAATAGAATGAAAAATGCGCATGTAAGACTGCTAGCGTATGTTTAAATTTTCCTTGTGTTAAAAATCGGATTCCGGCAATGCCATCTAAGATCATTCTGAATAAAATAATAAAAAACAATTTCCTTTTAGGAAGATTTTTTACCAGCATCAAAAGTGAATTTCTAAAATTCAAATACGTTTTTTTTGGATTACCCTGTTGTAAAGTTGCTCCACCAATATGATAAACAACAGATTTAGGATTATATTTAATGATATGGCCTTCATTTAAAGCACGCCAGCATAGGTCAATTTCTTCCTGATGTGCAAAAAACGATTCATCAAATCCTTCCAGTTCATCGTAAACCTCTTTTCTGATAAAGAAACAAGCCCCCGAAGCCCAGAATATTTCGCAATTGTCATCATACTGTCCATTATCTTTTTCTATAGTATCAAAAATACGCCCTCTGCAAAATGGATATCCATATTTATCAACAAAACCACCTGCAGCCCCTGCATATTCAAAATATTCTTTATTCTTAAAATCAAGGATTTTAGGTTGTATAATAGCAGTTTGTTTTTCTGCTTCGAAAGTTTCAATTATGGGTTTAAGCCAGTTTTCTGTTACTTCAATATCCGAATTGACTAAAGCATAAATTTCAGCATTAACTTCTTTTAAAGCATCATTGTACCCTCTGGCAAAGCCATGGTTACCAGTATTTTTAATGATTTTTACGGTTGGAAAATGCTGCTGAACAAATTTTAGGGAATCATCGGTTGAGGCATTGTCTGCTACATATATAGCAGCATCGGAAGAAAATTGAATTACTGATGGCAAAAATTGCTCTAATAATTTTATTCCATTCCAATTTAAAATGACAACAGCAATTTTATCCAAAAGTAATATTTTTAATAATTTAATAAATTTCTTTGTAATCGGGAAGGGATTTTAAAAACTCATATTTTTCATTTTCAAAATCCATCTGACAATAATAATGATGCAGACCATTTGTGACTTTCAAAAACCGTGCCTGCATTGTCATATTATAACGCGCAATCTGATCAAAAGTTGCTTGCGATATTTTTACTTCGGGTGCTTTACATTCTACTAATATGTGTATTGAACCATCCGGATTAAAAACTACAACATCATAGCGTTTTCGTAAACCATTGATCATCAAAACTTTCTCTACGTTTATGAGCGATCTGGGGTATTTTTTTTCATTTATTAAATAATGAACAACATGCTGACGAACCCATTCTTCGGGGGTAAGAATTATGAATTTTTTTCTGATTTCATCAAAAATGGACACTTTATTTTCGTTATTTTTGAATCGAAAATTATAGATTGGAAAATTTAATCGCTGCATAAAGCAAAAATATAAAATAGTTTCAGGTTTCAGGTTTAAAGTTTCAAGTTATTGAAACAAACCTGAAACCTGAAACTTGAAACAAATTTGAATGGACGAAGTTGTAAAAATTGTTAATGATATAAAAGCCGGAAATATAAAGCCAATTTATTTTTTAATGGGTGAAGAACCTTATTACATTGATAAATTATCGGAATATATTGAGCAGAATGTCCTTTCAGAAGAAGAGAAAGGATTCAATCAGACGGTTTTATATGGGAGGGATGTTTCTGTAGAAGATATAGTTTCAACTGCAAAGCGTTATCCCATGATGGCAGACCGCCAGGTTGTTATTGTAAAAGAGGCCCAGGATTTATCAAGGACTATTGATAAAATTGAATCTTATGTCAATAATCCAATGGATACAACGGTTTTGGTATTTTGTTATAAATACAAAACACTTGATAAACGTAAAAAAGTGACTAAATTATTAGCGCAAAATGGAATCGTATATGAAAGTAAAAAGTTATACGAAAATCAGGTAGGAGACTGGATTAAGCGTGTTCTTGCCGGAAAAAAATATACCATTGATCCAAAAGCAAATGCCATGTTGGTAGAGTTTTTAGGGACTGATTTAAGTAAAATTAATAATGAATTAGAGAAATTACAGATTATTTTACCTCAGGGTATCATGATTACGCCTCAGCATATTGAGGAAAATATTGGTTTCAGCAAAGATTATAACGTTTATGAACTTCGAAAAGCAATTGGTGAACGCAACCAATTAAGAGCTTATAAAATTGCCGAAAATTTCGCTCATAATCCAAAAGAATATCCACTTGTAATGACAACCGGATTAGTTTTTGGATTTTTCGTACAGCTTTTAAAATACCATGGACTAAAAGATAAAAATCCTAAAAATGTAGCTGCAGCAATTGGAGTAAATCCTTATTTTTTAAAAGAATACGATTTAGCTGTAAAGAACTATCCAATGCGAAAAGTGAGTCAGATTGTAGGGGCTCTAAGAGATGTTGATATAAAAAGCAAAGGTGTAGGTGCTAATGCTTTACCTCAATCAGATCTTCTAAAAGAAATGCTGTATAAAATTTTTAATTAAGCCGTGAAAATTCACGATATTTGCATTTCTAAAAAAATAATACCTCTTTAAATTAATTACACAATTATGGGAATGAATAAAAATACCGTTTTAGGATGGGCTACTTTTATAATGGTACTTATGGGATTGTTGCTTATAGGTCTTGGGATTTTTAGATACAGTGATGTGTCTGGCTGGGGCTTTGGTGCTGTTGGTGTTGGTTTTTTTGCTAATGCCTGGGTTTTTAATGCTTTAAAAGGGAGAGTTTAAGAAAAATTCAATATTAATTGCAAAAAAACAATTGCAATATAAAATCAATAAAAAATAATTAATAAAAATAAAAACAAATGTCAGACGATAAGAAAGTAATTTTCTCAATGCAGAAATTGAGTAAAACCTATCAGGGAGCAGACAAGCCAGTACTTAAGAATATTTATTTGAGTTTCTTTTACGGAGCAAAAATTGGGATTTTAGGTCTTAACGGTTCCGGAAAATCTTCTCTTTTAAAAATTATTGCAGGTGTTGATAAAAACTATCAGGGTGATGTGGTTTTTCAGCCAGGATATACAGTTGGGTATTTGGAGCAGGAGCCAATTCTGGATGATTCTAAAACAGTTATCGAAATTGTTCGTGAAGGAGCTGCTGAAACTATGGCAGTTTTAGAAGAATACAATCAAATCAATGATTTGTTTGGTCTTGAAGAAAACTACTCAGATCCGGACAAAATGGATAAACTGATGGATCGTCAGGCGGCTTTACAAGACAAAATTGATGCTCTTGGCGCCTGGGAAATCGATACCAAACTTGAAATCGCAATGGATGCTTTGCGTACGCCGGAAGGGGATACACCTATCAAAAACCTTTCGGGAGGTGAGCGTCGTCGTGTAGCTTTATGTCGTTTGTTGTTGCAACAGCCGGATGTATTGCTTCTGGATGAGCCTACTAACCACCTTGATGCTGAATCAGTTCTTTGGTTAGAGCAGCATTTAGCGCAATATTCAGGAACTGTAATTGCTGTAACGCACGATCGTTATTTCCTGGATAATGTAGCAGGATGGATTTTAGAGTTGGATAGAGGAGAAGGTATTCCGTGGAAAGGAAATTATTCTTCATGGTTAGACCAAAAATCAAACCGTATGGCTCAGGAAGAAAAAGTGGCTTCTAAACGCAGAAAAACTTTAGAGCGTGAGCTTGACTGGGTTCGTCAGGGAGCAAAAGGTCGTCAGACCAAACAAAAAGCGCGTTTACAGAACTACGATAAATTATTAAATGAAGACCAAAAACAATTAGATGAGAATTTGGAAATCTACATTCCAAATGGTCCACGTTTAGGAACAAATGTTATTGAAGCAAAAAGTGTTGCCAAAGCTTTTGGTGACAAATTATTGTATGATAATTTAAATTTCACTTTGCCACAAGCCGGAATTGTTGGAATTATCGGGCCAAACGGTGCTGGTAAATCTACCATTTTCAAAATGATTATGGGCGAGCAAGCTACAGACAGCGGAGAATTTTCTGTTGGGGAAACGGTGAAAATAGCTTACGTGGATCAGTCACACTCTAATATTGATCCGAATAAATCTATCTGGGAAAACTTTGCAGATGGTCAGGAATTGATTATGATGGGTGGTAAACAAGTGAATTCAAGAGCATATTTATCACGTTTCAACTTTGGAGGTGGTGAGCAAAACAAGAAAGTGTCAATGCTTTCCGGTGGAGAACGTAACCGTTTACACTTGGCAATGACTTTGAAAGAAGAAGGAAACGTACTTTTACTGGATGAGCCTACAAACGACCTTGATGTAAATACACTTCGTGCACTTGAAGAAGGTTTAGAGAATTTTGCCGGTTGTGCCGTTATTATTTCACACGACAGATGGTTCTTAGACAGAATTTGTACACATATTCTGGCTTTCGAAGGAGATTCTGAAGTTTATTTCTTCGAAGGAAGTTTCTCTGATTACGAAGAAAACAAAAAGAAACGTCTTGGGGGTGATTTAACTCCAAAACGTTTGAAATACAGAAAATTGATTAGATAAATCTTTTAATTTTCAAATATTTAAAATCCCAAATTCCAATTGTAAAATTGAAGTTTGGGATTTTGTTTCTAACATTTCTTCAGAATTATAACTGAGAACAATTTGAATTTTAAATTTGGAATTTTTCTAAAGAAACTTAGTCTTCAGTTCCGGAGTAGGAATCATACAGCTATCTTTTTTGCCATACCATTTGTAACGGTTTCGGGCAATATAATCGTAAATGTAATTTCGAAGTTTTTCGGGTAAAATTTTAAAAACAGAAATTAAACTGTAAATCCCTCCTAAGTCATTTGTAATTTCAATAGCTGCAGACGATTTATAATAATAAGCGACTCCGGGATTGTATAAAATAATACTGTCAATTTTAGTCTGATCAACATTAATATAACTGCAAATGTCTTTTCCCAAATCTGATTGCAAGGCTGCAAAACGAAAAGTGTCTTTTTTATCGTGTTTGATAATAAACTGAACTGCTCCGTTGCAGAGATTGCAAACGCCGTCAAAGAGGATTATTTTTTTATTTTTAGGCAAGTTTTGCATAGTATAAAATTACTTTTTAACCGCTTCAACCAATTCCAATTCGTCCAGACTTACTTTCGAAGTAAAGATTCCGTAATTAACAGTTGCTTTATTTTTTTCAATAGCATCAATACTTCCAACAGATCTTCCATCCAACATTCTTACCCTGTCACCAACCTTTAAAATAGGTTTTGGTTTCTCTATAACTGGTTTAAGTTTCTTTTCTTTTTTCTCTTTTCGGATTTCTTCAACTTTTACTTGTACTTCCGCAATAACTTCTTTTTTCTTTTCCACTATAGCTTTCGCTTCTTTTGGAGTTGCTTTTTTACGTTTTGAGTTTTCTATCTCAACAATCTTCAGGAATTCACCAATAAGTTCTTTTTTGTTTTTATTGTTGAAATATTTCTCGGCAATATCATCAATTTTTTGACCGATGTAAATTATTTTTTGATTACTGTCATACAATTCCTGGTAGCTTTCCAGTTTCTGCTGGATTCTGGTATTGATATTTTCCATCTTTTTGCTTTCTTCACGCGCTCGGGTTTCTTCTTCTTTTAAATTCAGAGAAGTTTTTTCCAGTTTTGATCTTTCTTTTTGAAGCGTAGCTATAGTTTTATCAAAACGGACTTTACCAACTTCAATCTTCTTTTTCGCACGATTAATCAATCCAAACGGAATACCGTTTTTCAAAGCAACCTCAAAAGTAAACGAACTTCCGGCCTGACCCAGAGCCAGTTTGTACATCGGTTCAAGTGACTTTTCATCAAACATCATATTCGCGTTCGTTGCATATGGCAATTCGTTAGCCAGAATCTTTAAATTGGAGTAATGTGTTGTGATAATCCCGAACGCTTCACGATGATAAAATTCTTCAAGGAAAATTTCAGCCAGAGCACCACCCAGCTCAGGATCAGAACCTGTACCAAACTCATCAATTAAAAACATGGTCTTATGATTACATTTCTTCAAAAAATAATTCATGTTTTTTAATCGGTAGCTGTAAGTGCTTAAATGATTTTCAATGGACTGATTATCTCCAATATCAGTTAAGATTCTGTCAAATAAGAATGTTTCACTTCTTTCATGAACCGGAATTAAAATTCCGGATTGCAGCATTAATTGTAATAATCCAACCGTTTTCAGGGAAATTGTTTTTCCTCCGGCATTTGGACCTGAAATTACAATAATTCTGTTTTCTTGTTTCAGTTCGATGGTCTGCGGATGGGTAACTTCTTTTTTTGTTTGTTGTTCAGATACAAAATTGGATGATACGCTTCTCTAAAGAACAATCTTCTTTCGTCTGTAATGGCTGGTAAAATTCCGTTGATTCTGTTGGCATATTTTGCTTTTCCGGCAACGACATCTATATCACTTAAAAAATCCTGATATTCAATTAATAATGGAAGATATGGCCGAATGATATTCGATAAATTCTTTAAAATTCTCGTAATTTCTTCTTTCTCTTCGTATTCTAAATTCGCTAATTCGCGGGAATATTTCAAAGTAGCTTCAGGTTCAATATAAGCAATACTTCCTGTTTTGGAACTTCCTAAAATAGAACCTTTTACTTTACGGCGATACATCGCTAAAACTGCTAAAACTCTACGATTTTGTACAAAACTCTCCTTAATATCATCCAGATATCCTAAACCATTATATTGGGTTAATGCCACACCAAAACTTTGGTTTACTTTCCCGCGAACCAAATTCATATTTTGGCGAATACTTAATAAAGCAGGAGAAGCATTGTCTTTTATTTCTCCGTATTTGTCTACAATCGCATCAATTGCAGTGATGATCTCTTTGGTCAGTTCAACACGTGAAGCTCTTGCATTTAGGTTTGGATAATAATCATCAAACTTTCGTAAGAAATTCAATAAGACATTTGTCGTGGAAGAAAGATTGGCAATTTTTCTGAAACTTCCCACTTCAAGAAAACTGTCTTCAATGGCCAAAAACTTAATTTCATGCGTGATGGCGTCAAATCCGTGATTCGGAATGGCATTGTTATTTTCAAAAGACGAAACATATTCAGATGTCTGCATTAAGGCCTGCATCAAAGTTTCTTTGTCTCTAAATGGTGTTATTTGTAAAGCTTTTTCTTTTCCTATATCTGTATTACAACCGGCTGAGATGGTTTCGAGTACTGTTGGAAATTGTAAGTCTTGTAATGTTTTTTCGGTAATACTAATCATTTAATTTCTTTAAGAAAGTGAAGACAAAAATACAAAAATAGTAGCAATGAATGCTGTAAAGTTTATAGGTGTTATTTTATTCGCTGCAGATATGATTTCAATAAAAAAATCCTGAAATTCGCATAAAAAAAGTATGGACGTAAAAATGCATGATTCATGGAAGCCGGTTTTGAATGAAGAATTTGAAAAACCATATTTCACCGAATTGATTTCTTTCGTAAAATCTGAATACACGACGAAAGTCTGTTATCCAAAAGGCAGCCAGATTTTTTCCGCTTTTGATCATTGCCATTTCGATCAGGTAAAAGTGGTAATTATTGGACAAGATCCTTATCACGGTCCTAATCAGGCGAATGGATTGTGTTTTTCTGTCAATGACGGGATTCCGTTTCCTCCATCCCTGTATAATATATTCAAAGAAATTGAAACAGATTTAAATAAGCCGCTTCCAAAAACAGGAAATTTAGAACGTTGGGCAGATCAGGGTGTTTTTCTTTTAAATGCAACTCTGACAGTCAGACAATCTGAAGCCGGAAGCCATCAGGGAAAGGGTTGGGAAAAATTTACGGATGCCGTTATCAAACAAATTTCTGCTGAAAAAGAAAATGTTGTTTTCCTGCTTTGGGGAGGTTTTGCTCAAAAAAAAGCAACTTTGATTGATGCTTCAAAACATCATATTTTAAAATCAGGACATCCTTCGCCTTTAAGTGCCAACAGAGGGTTTTGGTTTGGAAACAAACATTTTAGCCAGACAAATACTTTCCTGAAAGCGAAGGGATTAAAAGAAATTGAATGGTAACATTTTAAGTTAGATTGGATTTTTTTGTCAATCAAACTTACGAATCATCAAAGAATTAAAAAAAGGGATTATCTTTGCCCCACATTCAACACAAACTAAGTTTCATGAGTTCAGATTCTAGCAAAAGGTACGCACAAAGAGGTGTTTCGGCATCAAAAGAAGACGTACACAACGCCATAAAAAATATTGATAAAGGTTTATTCCCGCAGGCATTCTGTAAAATCGTTCCTGATTATTTAACACAGGACCAAGAACACTGCCTGATTATGCATGCTGACGGAGCAGGTACAAAATCGTCTTTGGCGTATATGTATTGGAAAGAAACCGGAGATATTTCAGTCTGGAAAGGAATTGCGCAGGATGCTTTAATTATGAATATTGATGATTTGTTATGTGTTGGAGCAACCGATAATATTTTGCTTTCATCCACTATCGGAAGAAATAAAAATTTAATTCCAGCCGAAGTTATCTCAGCAATCATTAACGGAACAGAAGAATTAATCAACGAATTAAAATCTTTCGGAGTAACCATTCATTCAACAGGAGGAGAAACTGCTGATGTTGGAGATGTGGTTCGTACTATTATTGTAGATTCAACCGTTACAGCCCGTATGAAACGCTCCAATGTCGTAGATAATGCAAATATTCAGGCTGGAGACGTAATCGTTGGTTTGGCTTCTTTTGGTCAGGCAACTTACGAAAAAAGCTATAACGGCGGAATGGGGAGCAACGGATTAACATCTGCACGCCACGATGTTTTTGGAAAATATTTAGCTAAAAAATATCCTGAAAGTTTTGACGCAGCCGTTCCTGAAGAATTGATTTATTCAGGTCAGGTTAATTTGACTGATGCTGTAGAAAACAGTCCAATAAACGCAGGTCAGTTGGTGCTTTCGCCAACCAGAACGTATGCGCCAATTATCAAGAAAATTTTAGATAACTATACACCAAACGAAATTCACGGAATGGTGCATTGCAGTGGAGGAGCACAGACTAAAATTTTACATTTCGTTCAAAATTTACATATTATAAAAGACAATTTATTTCCGGTTCCGCCATTGTTCAAACTGATTCAGGAACAATCAAAAACCGACTGGAAAGAAATGTATCAGGTTTTCAACTGCGGTCACCGTATGGAAATTTACGTTCCTGAAAATATTGCTCAGGATATTATCGAGATTTCAAAATCATTCAATGTTGACGCACAAATCGTAGGAAGAGTAGAAGCTGCTGATGCTAAAAAACTGACTATCTCCAGCGAATACGGAACTTTCGAATATTAAAATATATAACTATTAGCTTTTTCAGGAGCTGATCCCGCTATTCGCTGTATCTTTTGTGGCGAACACCGCCACAAAAGGATGCCGCTGCTATCGGGGCTAAAAACACGACCTCGTTATGTATGAACTGCTTTTTTGGAGATATTTAGACGAAATTTACCTGAACAATCAGGAAGTTTATGAAGCTTTACTTGAAAAGCAGGAAGTTGATGGTCTCGAAATTCTCCCTGTACAGCTAATCCTTAACCGAATCAATTCTGTTTTCTCGCAATGGGAAAGAGTAGATGAAAACAGCTGGCAAAATAACACAGGAAAAGGTGCTTTTCAAATTATAACCACACCGCAGAGCATCAAAATAGACTGCTACGGAACCGAAGGTAAAACAATGAACAAACTGGTCGATGTACTGGAAGAATTCAAATGTCCTTTATATGATCCGCAAGTTCCGGAACGCTATGACGAAATGAGTGAGTAATTTTCTGCTTCAATAATCTTAAATTCTTTTTCAAAAATCTTTGTGAATCTTTCGATTATTTCGTGAGTCTTTTTCGAATAGCTACTACGAAAAGTTATAAGATTCTTTAAAAAATATAATATGGCATCAGATTTCAATTTCACAAAAAATATAGTTTTAGAAGATGATTTCGTTTTATTACGTTCGCTTCAGGAATCAGATGTTCAAAATTTACTAGAAATTTCCATTAACGAACCTGAGACATGGAAATATTCTCTAGTTGGCGCCGATGGAAAAGAAAATCTGATAAATTATATTCAGTCTGCCGTAAAAGCAAGAGAGGCTAAAAAAGAATTTCCTTTTATCGTTTTTGATAAAAAATCTCAAAAATATGCAGGCTCAACTCGTTTTTACGATATAAACTTAGATTTTAAGACACTTCAATTAGGATATACCTGGTACGGTTCTGCTTTTAGAGGAACCGGACTTAATAAACATTGCAAATTTTTATTGCTTCAGTTTGCGTTTGAAACTCTCGGATTAGAACGTGTAGAATTCCGTGCAGATAATAATAACGAAAGAAGTATTGCAGCAATGAAAAGTATTGGCTGTAAAGTAGAAGGTGTTTTGAGAAGTCATATGCCAACTGCAAATAGTGAAGTCCGTCGTGATTCTATTGTTTTGAGTATTCTAAAAAACGAATGGTTTGAGGAAGTCAAAGAAAAACTAAAACAAAAATTGAAGAGTTTATAAAAACTTCGCAAAATTTACATTTTAAAAATTAATAACGAATATGAAAATAAATCTAAAATCAGGAATTGATAAATTGCTTTTCGGAATGAAGCAAAATGATGTGACAGCAGCTTTAGGAAAACCTGATAAGAATTACAAGGATGAAGATGATAATGTCATTTT
Organism: Flavobacterium gyeonganense; assembly: GCF_029625295.1. Lineage (NCBI taxonomy): Bacteria > Pseudomonadati > Bacteroidota > Flavobacteriia > Flavobacteriales > Flavobacteriaceae > Flavobacterium > Flavobacterium gyeonganense. The sequence goes on from NZ_CP121112.1 coordinate 4,021,605, forward strand.
TGTTTACAATACATATAAAATTAGATTAACATTTTATCAGGATGAAGACTTAAAATTAGGATATGTAGTTGCTTCCAGTAATGATCTCGAGGTTTTTGGATTTAAGTTAATAGGTAGAAAAATTGCAGATGTAAAAAAAGACATGGCGACTAAAGGAATTACAAAATATACTCAGGAAACTTTTGATACTTTCGAAAACTATTTCAACGAAGATAACTGGTTTATTCTGCAAACTGAATTCGAAGAAGTTGTAAAATTCGAAATAGGAGCTATAATTAATGATAAAGATGAATTCGATTGGAAGTTCCCTGCTAAGAAATAAGATCTTGAATATTTACTAAAAAACAATTCCGATAGTTACTTAATACTATCAGGATTGTTTTTTTTATACATATATATAATGGTATAAGTTTAAGAGTTGGATTATTGATTCATATTAGTAGCTATTCCCGCTATGCGCTTCAATCTTTTTCTTTTTAAAGAAAAAAGCAAAAGGATTTTCACTTCTATCGGGGCTAGGATATGGCTTTTCAGAAGAAAGAGAAGTTAAAACCAGGGGTCTTAGTAGTTTTTGGGATTAAAAGCGACATAAAAAGAAACTTTGAAACTTGAAATTTCTTCAGAAAAGGGATGAAAAAGCTGTAAACTCTGTAAAATGGTTAAACCCAAAGCTGCTAAAAATACGAAAAGCGAGTTAGTAAAAGGAAAAAACTTACATTTTGTAAAAAAAGTTTAAATTGTAACCAAGCTGTTATGAGTTAGTTAAGAAAAAGTTTTAAAAAAGATGGAAAAAATATAAAGAAAAGGGTTGTAAATGTAAATAAAGGTGGTACTTTTGCACCCGCAACAACGAAGTCGTTCACTGAAATACTGACAGGTAATAAGAATTAAAAGAGAAGAAATTTTCAAAAAAAAAGATTCAAAAAAGCTTGTGAGATTTGAAAATGCTTTTTACATTTGCACCCCGCAAAACAGGGAAAGTTCATTGAGAGATTGGGAGAAAAAAATAGAAAACGGAGACGAAAAAAAGTTTCAATTTTTTTTAAATTTTTCTTGCAGGAAACAAAAAGAAGTTTTAGTTTTGCACCCGCTTTGAGAGACAAGCGGAAAGACAAAGAAATTACGTTCGTAGACATATTGAATTGACAGCCGTTTTAACAGAGATGTTAGAACAAAAAAATAAGAGTAATGGAATCGAGAGATTCGAAAAAGAACCGATAGATATTCGTCGCAATATAATATTTACAATATACGATGAAGAGTTTGATCCTGGCTCAGGATGAACGCTAGCGGCAGGCTTAACACATGCAAGTCGAGGGGTATCCCGCTTTCGGGCGGGAGAGACCGGCGCACGGGTGCGTAACGCGTATGCAATCTACCTTTTACAGGGGGATAGCCCAGAGAAATTTGGATTAATACCCCATAGTATAGTGAGTTGGCATCAACACATTATTAAAGTCACAACGGTAAAAGATGAGCATGCGTCCCATTAGCTAGATGGTAAGGTAACGGCTTACCATGGCTACGATGGGTAGGGGTCCTGAGAGGGAGATCCCCCACACTGGTACTGAGACACGGACCAGACTCCTACGGGAGGCAGCAGTGAGGAATATTGGACAATGGGCGCAAGCCTGATCCAGCCATGCCGCGTGCAGGATGACGGTCCTATGGATTGTAAACTGCTTTTATACGAGAAGAAACACTGATTCGTGAATCAGCTTGACGGTATCGTAAGAATAAGGATCGGCTAACTCCGTGCCAGCAGCCGCGGTAATACGGAGGATCCAAGCGTTATCCGGAATCATTGGGTTTAAAGGGTCCGTAGGCGGTTTAGTAAGTCAGTGGTGAAAGCCCATCGCTCAACGGTGGAACGGCCATTGATACTGCTGAACTTGAATTATTAGGAAGTAACTAGAATATGTAGTGTAGCGGTGAAATGCTTAGAGATTACATGGAATACCAATTGCGAAGGCAGGTTACTACTAATGGATTGACGCTGATGGACGAAAGCGTGGGTAGCGAACAGGATTAGATACCCTGGTAGTCCACGCCGTAAACGATGGATACTAGCTGTTGGGGGCAACTTCAGTGGCTAAGCGAAAGTGATAAGTATCCCACCTGGGGAGTACGAACGCAAGTTTGAAACTCAAAGGAATTGACGGGGGCCCGCACAAGCGGTGGAGCATGTGGTTTAATTCGATGATACGCGAGGAACCTTACCAAGGCTTAAATGCAGACTGACCGATTTGGAAACAGATCTTTCGCAAGACAGTTTACAAGGTGCTGCATGGTTGTCGTCAGCTCGTGCCGTGAGGTGTCAGGTTAAGTCCTATAACGAGCGCAACCCCTGTTGTTAGTTGCCAGCGAGTAGTGTCGGGAACTCTAACAAGACTGCCAGTGCAAACTGTGAGGAAGGTGGGGATGACGTCAAATCATCACGGCCCTTACGCCTTGGGCTACACACGTGCTACAATGGCCGGTACAGAGAGCAGCCACTGGGCGACCAGGAGCGAATCTATAAAGCCGGTCACAGTTCGGATCGGAGTCTGCAACTCGACTCCGTGAAGCTGGAATCGCTAGTAATCGGATATCAGCCATGATCCGGTGAATACGTTCCCGGGCCTTGTACACACCGCCCGTCAAGCCATGGAAGCTGGGGGTGCCTGAAGTCGGTGACCGCAAGGAGCTGCCTAGGGTAAAACTGGTAACTAGGGCTAAGTCGTAACAAGGTAGCCGTACCGGAAGGTGCGGCTGGAACACCTCCTTTCTAGAGCCTCATATGTTAGTGGAGACACACGTTGGGGATAAAAGATGATTATTTTGAAAGTTCTGAATCGTAAGGTTCAATTACTCTTGCTGTTAATTTAAAAAATAATGAAAATTAAGTAAAAACAGAGTCTCGTAGCTCAGCTGGTTAGAGTACTACACTGATAATGTAGGGGTCGGCAGTTCGAGTCTGCCCGGGACTACTATTTTAACTTAAAAAAGGAAATTTTAGAGGTTGAGTAACCGTTTTAAGTACTGTTAACTAAAAACTGTTAACTGACAACTAAAAAATGGGGGATTAGCTCAGCTGGCTAGAGCGCCTGCCTTGCACGCAGGAGGTCAACGGTTCGACTCCGTTATTCTCCACGAAATAATTGACAATTATCAATTGATAATTATTAATTGTTAAAGTTCATTGACATATTGAGATAAGAAAAATTTAAAAAGTAGAAAGCGTTTTTTGTTTTCTGTAGTAATACAAAAAAACAAAAGACAAAAAAAACGGTCATTCTTAAGTGAATGATTGGTACAATAAGCAAAATAAGGGCGTATGGGGGATGCCTAGGCTCTCAGAGGCGATGAAGGGCGTGATAAGCTGCGAAAAGCTGCGGGTATGGGCACACACCATTTGATCCGCAGATACCCGAATGGGGCAACCCACTATGTTGAAGACATAGTACACCGATAGGTGGGCAAACCCGCTGAACTGAAACATCTAAGTAGGCGGAGGAGAAGAAAACAAAAGTGATTCCGTAAGTAGTGGCGAGCGAACGCGGATTAGCCCAAACCAATTTTGTTACGGCATGATTGGGGTTGTAGGACCACGATATTTTATGTACACGGAACCGGAAGTTACTGGAAAGTGACGCCATAGAGGGTGATAGCCCCGTATGGGTAACAAGTATAATAGATAGTGGTATCCTGAGTAGGGCGGGGCACGTGAAACCCTGTCTGAATTTGGCGGGACCATCCGCTAAGGCTAAATACTCCTGAGAGACCGATAGTGAACCAGTACCGTGAGGGAAAGGTGAAAAGAACCGTGAATAACGGAGTGAAATAGATCCTGAAACCATACGCTTACAAGCGGTCGGAGCCCTTTTGTGGGGTGACGGCGTGCCTTTTGCATAATGAGCCTACGAGTTAACGTTGCTGGCAAGGTTAAGTGGTTAAGCCACGGATCCGTAGCGAAAGCGAGTCTGAATAGGGCGCTTTAGTCAGTAGTGTTAGACGCGAAACCGTGTGATCTACCCATGGGCAGGTTGAAGCTGTGGTAACACACAGTGGAGGACCGAACCGGTTGACGTTGAAAAGTCTTCGGATGACCTGTGGGTAGGGGTGAAAGGCCAATCAAACTCGGAAATAGCTCGTACTCCCCGAAATGCATTTAGGTGCAGCGCTGATAATAGTTATATAGAGGTAGAGCTACTGATTGGATGCGGGGGCTTCACCGCCTACCAATTCCTGACAAACTCCGAATGCTATATAATGTTTTACAGCAGTGAGGGCTTGGGTGCTAAGGTCCAAGTCCGAGAGGGAAAGAACCCAGACCATCAGCTAAGGTCCCCAAATATATGCTAAGTTGAAAGAACGAGGTTTGTCTGCCCAGACAGCTAGGATGTTGGCTTGGAAGCAGCCATTCATTTAAAGAGTGCGTAACAGCTCACTAGTCGAGCGGACGAGCATGGATAATAATCGGGCATAAGCATATTACCGAAGCTATGGATTTGCAGTTTACTGCAAGTGGTAGGGGAGCATTCCAGCAGGGTTGAAGGTGTATCGTAAGGTATGCTGGACTGGCTGGAAAAGAAAATGTAGGCATAAGTAACGATAATGCGGGCGAGAAACCCGCACACCGAAAAACTAAGGTTTCCACAGCTATGCTAATCAGCTGTGGGTTAGTCTGGTCCTAAGGCGAACCCGAAAGGGACAGTCGATGGCCAACGGGTTAATATTCCCGTACTACTAATTACTGTGATGGGGTGACGGAGTGATGAAAGCGCCGCGAACTGACGGAATAGTTCGTTAAAGTACCTAGCTATATTTCCTATAGGCAAATCCGTAGGGAATGGTGAAATACAATAGTACTCGGAGTCTTCGGACAAAGAGATAGTGCGCCTAAGGGCTTCCAAGAAAAACCTCTAAACTTCAGGTAATTAGTACCAGTACCGTAAACCGACACAGGTAGTTGAGGAGAGAATCCTAAGGTGCTCGAGAGATTCATGGCTAAGGAATTAGGCAAAATAGACCCGTAACTTCGGGAGAAGGGTCGCCAGCAGCAATGCTGGCCGCAGTGAAGAGGTCCAGGCGACTGTTTATCAAAAACACAGGGCTCTGCAAAATCGTAAGATGAAGTATAGGGCCTGACACCTGCCCGGTGCTGGAAGGTTAAGAGGAGATGTTATCTTCGGAGAAGCATTGAATTGAAGCCCCAGTAAACGGCGGCCGTAACTATAACGGTCCTAAGGTAGCGAAATTCCTTGTCGGGTAAGTTCCGACCTGCACGAATGGTGTAACGATCTGGACACTGTCTCAGCCATGAGCTCGGTGAAATTGTAGTAACGGTGAAGATGCCGTTTACCCGCAGTGGGACGAAAAGACCCTGTGCACCTTTACTATAGCTTAGTATTGACCTTGGATAAATGATGTGTAGGATAGGTTGGAGACTATGAAGTGGCGTCGCCAGGCGTTGTGGAGTCATTGTTGAAATACAACCCTTTGTTTATCTGAGGCCTAACCCCGTATTGCGGGGGACAGTGCTTGGTGGGTAGTTTGACTGGGGTGGTCGCCTCCAAAAGAGTAACGGAGGCTTCTAAAGGTTCCCTCAGTACGCTTGGTAACCGTGCGTAGAGTGCAATGGCATAAGGGAGCTTGACTGAGAGACATACAGGTCGATCAGGTACGAAAGTAGAGCATAGTGATCCGGTGGTTCCGCATGGAAGGGCCATCGCTCAAAGGATAAAAGGTACGCCGGGGATAACAGGCTGATCTCCCCCAAGAGCTCATATCGACGGGGGGTTTGGCACCTCGATGTCGGCTCGTCACATCCTGGGGCTGGAGAAGGTCCCAAGGGTTGGGCTGTTCGCCCATTAAAGTGGCACGCGAGCTGGGTTCAGAACGTCGTGAGACAGTTCGGTCTCTATCTACTGTGGGCGTTAGAAATTTGAGTGGATCTGATTCTAGTACGAGAGGACCGAATTGGACTAACCTCTAGTGTATCTGTTGTCCCGCCAGGGGCACCGCAGAGTAGCTACGTTGGGAAGGGATAAGCGCTGAAAGCATATAAGCGCGAAACCCACCACAAGATGAGATTTCTTTTAAGGATCGTGGAAGATGACCACGTTGATAGGCTATAGATGTAAAGGCAGTAATGTCATAGTCGAGTAGTACTAATAATCCGTAAGCTTATGTACACCCTTTTCCCGAGCCGCAAGGCTCGGGGAGAAACTTTCTAATACAAAAATACTTTTCTTTATCTCAGTATGTTAAGATATTGTTTTTAATTATCAGTTGTTAATTATCAATTGTCAATTAAAAAAGTTGCCAAAGCAACAAACGACCTTAAGGTGGTTATTGCGGCGGGGCTCACCTCTTCCCATTCCGAACAGAGAAGTTAAGCCCGCCTGCGCAGATGGTACTGCAGTTTTGTGGGAGAGTATGTCGTCGCCTTTCTTTTGAAAACCCTATTCTGAATAAGAATAGGGTTTTTTGTTTTATAAAAGTTTCTGATTTTAAGTTGGAAAGAGGTAATTAAAATGAATTGAATGTTTATTTTTGTTATAAAATTTAAATTTATATTAATGAAAAGTTATATAATTACTTTTACCTTCCTATTTATAGTTTTTACTTCAAACTCACAAGGACTTCTAAATAAGTCACAAAAGGTATTTACACATCAGGATACTTTAAGGGGAAGTATAACAAAAGAAAGAGCATGGTGGGATTTAAAATATTATCATTTGGATATAAAGGTAGATCCGGTTGATAAAACTATTTCAGGTTCAAATACAATTCGGTATACAGTTTTAAACGAGTCTATGAAAATGCAGATTGATTTACAGGAACCAATGGAAATATATAAAGTGACACAGGACGGAAAAGAATTGAAATTTGAAAGAGATGGAAATGCTTTTTTTGTTCAGTTGGTTGCAGATCAGAAAGTAGGAGAAATTAAAGAGATTATTGTTTCGTTTGGAGGAAAACCTAAAGAAGCGGTTAATCCGCCATGGGATGGAGGAATTACCTGGAAAAAAGACAAAAATGGGAAAGACTTTATAGCTTCATCATGTCAGGGATTAGGGGCCAGTATTTGGTGGCCATGTAAAGATCATATGTATGATGAAGTAGAAGACATGTTAATTAGTGTAAATGTTCCGGGAGATTTGACTGATGTTTCAAATGGAAGATTAAAAAGTATCAAAAAACAAAAAGATGGTACAAAGACATTTAACTGGTACGTTTCTAATCCTATTAATAATTATGGTGTAAATATAAATATTGGTGATTATGTAAACTTTTCTGAGAAATATAAAGGTGAAAAAGGTGATTTAGACTGTAATTATTATGTTTTGAGTTACAATTTAGCCTCAGCTAAAAAACAATTTAAAGATGTTCCAAAAATGATGAAAGCTTTTGAAAACTGGTTTGGACCATATCCTTTTTATGAAGATAGTTATAAATTGGTTGAAGCTCCTTATCTGGGAATGGAGCATCAAAGTAGTGTTACTTATGGGAATCAGTACAAAAATGGATATTTAGGACGTGATTTGAGCGGAACTGGCTGGGGACTAAAATTCGATTTTATTATTATTCATGAATCAGGGCATGAATGGTTTGCAAATAATATTACCTACAAAGATATTGCAGATATGTGGATTCATGAGAGTTTTACTAATTACTCGGAGAGCCTTTTTCTGGAATATTATTATGGAAAAGAAGCAGGAGCAGAATATGTTATAGGATGTAGAAAAAATATTGAAAATGACATTCCAATTATAGGACACTATAATGTAAATAATGAAGGATCTGGTGATATGTATCCAAAAGGAGCAAATATGCTGCACATGATTCGTCAGGTAATTAATGATGATGTGAAATGGAAATCTATTTTAAGAGGTCTGAACAGTACGTTTTATCATCAGACAGTTACATCTAAACAGATTGAAGATTATATTAATAATCAGTCTGGAATTAATTTAAACAGGGTATTTGCTCAATATTTAACGACGACTAAAATTCCAGTTTTAGAGTATATTTTTAAAGACGGATCTTTTGGCTACCATTGGTCTAATTGTGTGGCTAAATTTGATATGCCGGTAAAAGTAAAACTAAATGGAATTGATACTTGGTTAAAACCAACAACAGAATGGAAATCTGAGAAAACTACGGGCAATCAGAAAACAATTGAAGTAAGTAAAGATTTTTATGTGACTACATCTAATATTACAGAATAAAAACAAAACCCGATAAATTAAGTTATCGGGTTTTGTTTTATATATATCTAATTAAATAGCTGTTACAATTGCAAGAAAGTCATCAGCTTTTAGAGCCGCACCCCCAATTAAACCGCCGTCTACATCAGGTTTAGAGAATATTTCTTTTGCATTTTCCGGTTTAACTGAACCACCATATAATATAGAAACTTCATCAGCAATATCATTTCCAAAAGCTTTACGAATTGTTTCTCTGATAAATTCATGCATTTCCTGTGCCTGCTCAGGAGAAGCTGTTTCCCCTGTACCAATAGCCCAAACTGGCTCATAAGCCAAAACTACATTTGACCATGATTCTTTTGAAATGTGAAATAATCCATCACGTAATTGATTTTCAACAATGTTGAAATGATTGTCTGATTGACGGTCTTTTAATTCTTCTCCAAAACAAAAAATAACAGTCATTTCGTGTTTTAAAGCTGTGTCAACTTTATTAGCAATTAAGGCATCAGTTTCATTAAAAATAGCTCTGCGTTCTGAGTGACCTAAAATTACGGTATCAACTCCAACACTTTTTAACATATCAGCAGAAATTTCTCCGGTAAAAGCCCCGCCTTCAGCCTGGTGAACATTTTGAGCGGAAACTCCAATAGGAGTATTTTTTAATTTTGCAGCAGCTGCAGCCAAGTTGATAAATGTTGGTGCAACGATAACCTGTGCGTTTGTTTTTGCAGGAATTTTTGAAATTAACTCGCTTAGTAATTCTTCTGTTTGACTAGCATTTTTATGCATTTTCCAGTTTCCTGCAACAATTTGTTTTCTCATTTTGGATAGGTATTAATTTTTTGTTTTTTATGAATTTTAAAGGTTGTTTAAATTGAAATTATTTAAGACTTTTTAGTGTCTCATTGATTTTATCAAAGTCGGTTTCTATGGCACGATATAGTACAATTTTTCCGGTTTTGTCAAGAATAATATATCTGGGAATCCAGTCTAAATCAATTGATTTCCCAAAAACACCTTTCATTCCGTCATTCATCATGTAATGATCACCTTTCAATTCGTGTTTTTCAATTCCGATTTTCCATTTATCAGCGGTTTTATCAGCTGAAATGAATAAATAAGAGACATCAGGATTATTTGCTTGAAGTTCTTTTATTTTTGGCATTGCTTTTACACAGTCACCACACCATGAAGCCCATACTTCAATTACCAAAGTTTTTCCTTTGTATTTATTTAATATGTCTTTAAATGCAACCTGACTTTCATTCGTTGATAATAATTTTTCAGATAATGCTACTTCCGAAAAATTGTTCTTTTGAGCATTTGTACAAGAAAATGTAGCAAAAGCAATAAGTAATATAACTAATTGTTTCATTTTTATATGTTTTGAACAAAGTTAAACAAACAAATTGAAACAGAAATACAGAATATAAAAATTCAGGAAACAGTCAATTTTAGATTCAAAAAGAGAAAAATCGTTTATAATAGAAAAATTGAAATCGTAATAGTTATGTCCTTAAATTTAATTTTTTGATGATTCCTTAAAATAGAGATTGATGAAAAGTATTTATTTGTTTTTTTATTTGAATAATTTGCTTAATAAAACGACATAAATGCCTTAAAAAGCTTTTGATTTTTTTAAAATGTTAATTTTTAGAATATTGATACACATTCAAAACTATAAAAATGGCAACTTATGCTAATATCTCAAATGTCTTCAAAATTGACTATATTTGCATGTAATTTAAACTTAGAGTATGACAAGGATAATTACACTTTTCTGTTTTTTGATAACACAATTTAATTTCTCTCAATCGGTTGGAAATTATTTAGAAAAAATCAGAAATAATGAGGCTCTCTTAACAGCTTTCTTTCAGCAAATGCCAAAAGGAGGCGATTTACACCACCATTTTTCAGGATCTGTTTATGCAGAACCTCTTTTAGAAAGAGTTATTGCAGAAGATTTTTATCTAAATTTAGAAACGATGGAAGTTTCCAAAATAAAACCTGTAAAAGGAGATTGGGAGACTTTTTCGTCGTTAAAAAACACAGGAAAACTGGCTTTTTATAAACAGCAGATAATGCAAACCTGGTCAGCTAAAGACTTTAATGGTGTGACTGTTCCTTCTGATGATTTGTTTTTTGATTCTTTTCAAAAGTTTTCTCCTGCAATCGAAGGTCATTTTGCAGAAGGCTTGACAGAACTTAAGAACCGTGCACTTTCTGAAAATGTAAGTTATATTGAAACGCAATTGTCTACAATTCCATGTGATATGAAAGTAGATGATCTGAATGATTTCAATTTAAAACTTCGTGAGGCTTCTGTTCAAAAAAATGAAAAAGCTGTTTTAAAACTTCTGGATGATCTGTATAAAAACATTCAACAAAGAAATGCTAAAAAATATGCGGAAGATTTTAATAACAATTTTATAACAAAACTTCACAGAGATTTAAAAATTGACGATGATAGATTTACGATGCGTTATCAAAATTTCGTATTACGCTTTATGGAACCTGTTGATTTGTTTAAAAATCTTACTATTGCTTTTATTTCCGGAAATGAAAGTAAACTGGTTGCTGGCGTAAACATTGTTTCTCCTGAAGATGGCGAAACTTCCATGAAAGATTATTGGTTGCATATGGTGATGTTTAAATATTGCCATTCTCAATTTCCTAACGTAAAATATACGCTTCATGCAGGTGAATTGACATTAGGATTGGTTCAGCCAGAAGATTTAACCTGGCATATTAATTCGGCGATTTATATAGCCGGAGCCAATAGAATTGGACACGGAGTTGATATTGCTTATGAAGCAAATTCGTATGACTTATTGCGCTATATGTCAAAAAATAATATTCCTATTGAAATTAATTTGGCCAGTAACGAATTTATTTTAAAAGTAAAAGAGGGAAGACATCCTTTTGCACTTTATAAAGAGTTTAATGTACCAATTGTAATTAGTACAGATGATGCAGGAATTTTGCGAACCAATATGACAGAACAATACGTTTTATTGGCAAAAAGATACCCAGATGTTTCGTATGCAACAATAAAACAATATGTTTACAACAGTATCAATTACAGTTTTATTCAGGATGCATCAGTAAAAAAGCAATTATTAAAAGATTTGGATGCCAGATTTATAACCTTTGAAAACCAATTTTCTAAAAAGTAACAAATGAAATGGATTACTCGGGAACGACCTAAAATAGACCGTTTAGCTTGTCCATGGCTAATTCAGAAATTTGTTGATGCTGAAGCTGAATTTATTTATGTTCCTTTTGATAATGTTATTGAAGAAGCAAAAAAGCTAAATGCAATTCCGTTTGATATTCCCGGAGTCGAATACACGCATTATGAAGATCAGTGTACATTTGACTATATAGTTAAAAAACACAAAATTAATGATCCTGCTATTGCTGTAATTTCAAAAATAGTTCGGGGAGCTGATACAGACAGACATGATATTGCTAATGAATCGGCTGGGCTTTGGGCAATTTCTGCAGGATTGGCGCATAATATTACTGATGATGCTAAACTTTTAGAAATGGGAATGGTGATTTATGATGCTTTATATAGCTGGGCTTCTCATTTATATCATCAAAAACACCTTCAAAATAGTCCTTTTGAAAATTTACTACATGAAGTTTACATTAAGTTTTTAAAAACGAATAAAACAGAGAAAAAGAAAGTTCCGGGTTGGGTAAATGAATTAAAAGAAATGATTCAGGACCAGATTGATGCTCAGTTTACATTTGACCTCAAAAAAATATCAACCGATTTAGAATTGAATCCTTCTTATTTATCAAGAGAATTTTCTAAATATTTTGAAGATCTCAATTTTGGGGATTATATTAGGAAAATCAGAATTGAAAAGGCTATAAACCTTATTCAGAATTCAAATTATACGTTAACTGAAATCTCTTACTTAACAGGTTTTTCAGATCAAAGTCATTTTACCAGAATTTTTAAGCTTCATACTGGTGAAAATCCTTCTTCATTTAGAAAAAAACAGCAAAAAAGTAATTCAGATACAAAAGGTAAATAGTATCCTATTTGTTGCTTTTTAAGCTCCGTAGCTTTGTTTAAATTAATTAAACAAACAAAAATGACACGGATTACAAAAATTATTTTTCTTTTTTTATTATTTTTTAAAACAGCTTATTCTCAAACTACTTATCCAAAAATTAATGGCTATGTGGGCATTATGCATCCAATTGTTACTTTCAGTGAAGATGAAACAACAACGAACTTTGATGGTCATTATGTTGTAGCTTTTCCAATAGGAATCAATTTATGGAAAACTTCTAAAATAGGATTTTCCTTCGAAATTGTTCCAACAATCAAAGACGAAGCTGGAGTAAGTAAATCAAGTAATTTAACCTTTCATCCGGGTGTTTTGGTACCTCTCGGAAGCGGATTTTCTTTTGCAGGAAGAGCCGCCTTTGAAACTTCCGGCAGGTATGGTTTTACTCCGGTTTTCAATAAGACACTTATTAAAAGTGAAAATTGCAGTTACTATGCTGCTTTGCCTTTGCCTGCCCGATTTGGCAATGATAAACCGGCAACGTTTACTATTGGATTTCAATTCGGAGTTTTATTTTAAAGAAAATTGTCATGATAGAAAAACCAACTTATACTTTACGACAGCTTGTTTACTATTTTTTGAAACTGGGAACAACCGGATTTGGAGGTCCTGTTGCTTTAGTAGGTTACATGCATGAAGATCTGGTAGAAAAGCGTAAATGGATTTCAGAGGAGAACTATAGAGAAGGTCTGGCATTAGCACAACTGGCTCCGGGACCTTTAGCGGCACAACTTGGTATTTATTTAGGTTTTTTGCATTATAGAATTTTAGGTGCGACACTGGCTGGATTAGCTTTTATAATTCCTTCCTTTATTATTGTTGTCTTATTAAGTATTACTTATACGATCTACGGAGGACTGTCATGGCTGCAGGCTATTTTTTATGGTGTTGGCGCGGCAGTAATTGGAATTATCGTAATGAGCTCATATAAACTTACACAAAAAGCTATTGGAAAGTTTACATTAGAATCACTAAAAAATAATTGGCTTTTATGGTTAATATTTGGAGTGTCTTTGGCTATAACATTGGTAACAAAACGAGAGCATATTTTATTATTTATTTGTGCAGGTCTTATGTATATGTTTTATAAATCTCCTCAAAAATTTTGGAGAACGAAAAAAACATACTCCTTGTTTATGCTGCAAATTTTATTTTTTAATGATGAGCTGACAATTTTACAAAAAATAGCAATTTTCTTTATCAAAGCTGGAGCCTTTGTTTTTGGAAGCGGTTTAGCGATAATCCCTTTTTTATATGCAGGTGTAGTGACAGAAAATCACTGGTTAAGTGAACAGCAATTCCTTGATGCTGTTGCTATAGCAATGATTACTCCAGGCCCGGTAGTAATTACAGTTGCTTTTATAGGATATATTGTTGCCGGATTTTCAGGCGCATGTGTATCTTCATTAGCGACATTTTTGCCGTGTTATTTATTCACGGTTATTCCGGCTCCTTACTTTCATAAAATTGCAAAAAATGAATCTATAAAAAACTTTGTTACAGGTATCACAGCAGCAGTTATTGGGGCATTAGTAGGGGCTGTAGTTATAATTGCATCAAGAAGTATTGTTGATGTGTCGACCGCATTAATTGCAATTCTTACTATTTTTGCTTTAATATTTATAAAAAAAATAGCTGAGCCAATTATTATTTTAATAGCGGCATTTTCAGGTATACTAATAAAATTAATGCTATAGACTTCAAATCATTTTTATCTTTGCTGTTCATAAATCAATTTAAAAATGAATATCAAACTTATCGCCATTGGCAAAACGGATAACAAATCATTACAAACATTAATCGATGATTATACTAAACGGTTGTCGTTTTATATCAAATTTGATTTAGAAATCATTCCCGATATTAAGAATGTAAAGAATTTATCTGAAAGCCAGCAAAAAGAGAAGGAAGGAGAGTTGATTTTATCTAAATTGACACCTACAGATCAGTTGATTTTATTGGATGAAAACGGAAAAAACTTCTCAAGTGTTGGTTTTTCTGAAGAGTTGCAAAAAAAGATGAATTCCGGAATCAAAACGCTGGTTTTTGTAATTGGGGGGCCTTATGGCTTTTCAGAAACAGTTTATAGTAAGGCACAAGGCAAAATTTCACTTTCACTGATGACTTTTTCACATCAGATGGTGCGTTTGTTTTTTATAGAACAATTGTACAGAGGTTTTACAATTTTAAGAAATGAACCTTATCATCATCAATAAAACTAATTATTGATTATTTATTAATGAAGATTCAGTGATGTTTATAAGAAAAAATAAATAAATTAGCTCCTTCAAAACCATAACCATGACGAACTTACCAAAAGGGAGTAAAAAATTATTGAATGCCTGGGCCTTTTATGATTGGGCAAATTCAGTTTACACTCTTACAATCGCATCAGCTGTATTTCCTATTTTTTACGAAGCCTTATTTTCTGAACGAGGACATTATATAGAAGTTTTTGGATTGGAATTGAAAAATTCAGCCCTGATTAGTTTTGTAACCGCATTTGCCTTTGTATTTGTAGCCGTCTTTTCACCATTATTATCCGGTATTGCAGATTATGTTGGGAATAAAAAATCATTCATGAAATTTTTCTGCTATGTTGGGGCTTTATCCTGCATGGGACTGTATTGGTTTAACCTTGAAAACATTTACATCGGATTATTGTTTTATTTTCTGGGGCTTATTGGTTATTGGGGAAGTTTGGTTTTCTATAATTCCTATTTGCCGGATATTGCGTTTCCTGAACAGCAGGATAAAATTAGTGCCAAAGGGTATTCTTTAGGGTATATTGGAAGTGTAATTTTACTGATTATCAATCTGGCAATGATTATGAAACCAAAAATATTTGGAATCACTGGAACAGATGGTGAAGCAGCTATGAAAGCCATGAGATATTCTTTTATTATGGTAGGAGTGTGGTGGATTTTGTTTAGCCAGTACAGCTATTATTTTTTACCTAAGGGAAGCAAAGAAACCAATCAAAAGTTATCGAAAGATGTTGTGTTTAATGGCTTTAAAGAATTAAAGAAAGTTTGGGCAATATTACAGAATAATATTCCTTTAAAAAGATACTTAGGCGGATTTTTCGTGTCAAGTATGGCGGTTCAGACTGTAATGTTGGTAGCGACTTATTTTGGAGCACAGGAAATTCAGTGGGCATCTAAAGAAGAAAGTACCATCGGTTTGATTATTTGTATTTTAATTATACAATTGGTTGCTGTAATCGGAGCTATTTTAACTTCTAGAGCTTCAGAGAAATTTGGTAACATCCCAACTTTAATTGTTATCAATACTATTTGGGCAGTTTTTTGTGCACTTGCTTTTTTTATTACCTTGCCAATACATTTTTATGTAATGGCTACGGTAGCAGGATTTGTAATGGGAGGAATTCAGGCTTTGTCACGCTCAACGTATTCAAAATTATTGCCCGAAACAGAAGATACAGCATCATTTTTTAGCTTTTATGATGTAGCTGAAAAAATTGGAATCGTAATAGGGATGTGTCTTTACGGAATTATCGATCAAATTACAGGAAGTCCTCGTTTGGCAATTGTATTCTTAGGATTGTTTTTCGTGACTGCAATTTTTCTTTTAAAAAGAGTACATAAAAAATAATTAGTAAAATAATATTCAGTCTAAACGCAATTATCATACATTTGATTCTTGCGTTTTTATTTTAAATTAAACAATAAATCTTTAATGACGAGCGAGTATTTCCTTGATAAAGAATATAATAATGTCATTTATGATAAGGATGGTGCTAATTTTAAGGAATTTGAATCTTGTGTTTTTAATAATTGTAATTTTTCTGCCTGCACTTTTTTAGCCGTTACATTTATTGACTGTGTTTTTAATGACTGCACTTTTTCTGAAGCAAAAATCAATTATGTGGCTTTTAGAACAGCAACTTTTAATCGGTGTGAAATCAAAGATGTAAATTTTGCCATGTGCGACAAACTCATTTTCGAAATTCATTTTAACGATTGTATTTTAGATTTTTCAAAGTTTTATACCTTAAAAATAAAAGGAACAACTTTTACAAATTGCAGTTTAGTTGCCGTCGATTTTATGGCTGCCGATCTTACTAGTGTTCTTTTTGATAATTGTGATTTGTATCGTTCTGAGTTTAATAAAGCGATTGCCAACAAAGTTGATTTCAAAACGAGTTATAATTACACCATTGATCCATCCAAAACGAAACTTAAAAAAGCTGTTTTTGCTTTGAATGAAGTAAAAGGTTTATTGTTTAAGCATGATGTAATTGTGAGCTGATTACAACTTTTTTTCCATCACATAATCCTCCATTAGGTAGCCATTTCCAATGTCAATATTGACTTCATCAATGATTTCAAATCCTATTTTTTTATAAAAACTTAATGCAGAGTTAAAACGGTTTACATTTAAAGATAAGCTTGTTGAATTATTTTCTAAAGCCAGTTTTTGAATCTCTTCAATTACTTTTTTGCCAATACCTTTCCCCTGTGTTTCAGGCAAAAGATAGATTTTATGAATTCGGGTTACTGGTTCATTTTTATAATCATGCTCAATTCCGATAAAACCTAAAATTGATTCGTTTTCTGAAATCAAGTAAAATAATTGCTCTTTTTTCTCGATTTGACTGATTAAAGCTTCATCAGAATAAATTAAATCGAGCATGTAATCTAATTGTTCATCCGTCAAAATTTGACCATATGTAATTGGCCAGGTTAGATGCGCAATTTGTTGAATTTTACTAATATCCTCAATGTATGCTTCAGTAATTTTAATCATAACTTTATTTTGTGAAAACCTGATTTTCCTGCTCGCTTACGCGTATAAAAGTGGTTCTTTTTGTCAATTCTTTTAGTCTGGAAGCACCCACATATGTACATGTGCTGCGCAAACCGCCTAAGATATCTAAAATTGTGTTGATGACATTGCCTTTAAACGGAATCTGAACTGTTTTTCCTTCACTGGCTCTGTATTCAGCTACTCCTCCGGCATGTTTGTCCATTGCAGTTGCAGAACTCATTCCGTAAAACTGTTTGAATTTTTCGCCTTTTATTTCGATCATTTCACCACCGCTTTCTGTGTGTCCGGCCAGCATTCCGCCAAGCATTACAAAATCTGAACCTGCACCAAAAGCTTTGGCAACATCACCGGGTGTAGTACAGCCTCCGTCACTGATAATATGCCCTCCCAAACCATGAGCTGCATCTGCACATTCAATAATAGCCGAGAGCTGCGGATATCCCACGCCGGTTTTTACTCGGGTAGTACAAACGGAACCAGGGCCAATTCCGACCTTAACGATATCTGCTCCGGCTAATAATAATTCTTCTGTCATTTCGCCGGTTACTACATTTCCTGCAATAATCACTTTATCCGGATATTGTTGGCGGGTTTGTTTTAAAAACTGCACAAAATGTTCTGAATATCCATTAGCAACATCGATACAAATAAATTTCAATAACGGATTGGCTTTAATAATTTCTGTAATTTTTGAAGCATCTTCTTTTCCTGTTCCTGTGCTAATAGCAATGTAATTATAGAAATCAGGAGATACGTTTTGTAGAAAATTATTCCACTCCTGAAGCGAATAATGTTTATGAATAGCAGTAAAAAGTTTTTCTTTAGCTAAAACAGCAGCAATTTCAAAAGTGCCTACAGTATCCATATTTGCTGCCATAATTGGAATTCCTGTCCATGCTGCTGAACTGTGCAAAAAAATAAAATTTCTTTGTAAAGATACTTCAGCCCTGCTTTTTAACGTCGATCTTTTGGGTCTGATCATGACATCTTTAAAGCCTAATTTAAGATCGGTTTCTATTCTCATGAATTTCCAAATTTTTGTTACTTTCAAATATATTAATTTTGAAAGTGACATCGTTTATAGCAACACGAAAACTAATCCTTAGTTATTAACATCTTAAAAAATACAACTAAGAAATATTGAATGATGTTTTGTTTTTCTCTTTAGTAAAATGAATTTCTTTGTTTTTTAAGATAAACAGAAAACGGTTTATAGTTAATTACTTATATTTGTTCACTTAAAAAAAACACCAGAAATAGTGAATCATATCAATAAGTTAAAAATATTCAATGACCCGATTTATGGCTTCATTTCTATTCCGAATGAGCTTATTTATGATTTAATTCAGCATCCGTATTTTCAGCGTTTGAGACGTATTTCTCAAATGGGATTGTCGTATTTGGTTTACCCGGGAGCTAATCATACACGTTTTCATCATGCTTTGGGCTGTATGCATTTGATGCAAAAGGCAATTGAAACACTTCGTTTTAAGGGAGTTGCTATTTCAAGTGATGAAGAGTGTGCTTTATTGATTGCTATTTTACTGCATGATATTGGTCATGGGCCTTTTTCGCATGCAATGGAAAAGAGTATTGTAGAAGATGTTAACCATGAATCCATTTCATTATTGTTTATGAATCAGCTAAACCATGAATTTGATGGAAAGCTGAGTTTGGCAATTCAGGTTTTTAAAGGAGAATATCACAGAAAGTTCATGCTGCAATTGATTTCGAGCCAGTTGGATATGGACAGAATGGATTATTTAAAACGCGATAGTTTTTATACTGGAGTTGCAGAGGGAAATGTCAATTCTGAGCGTCTCATCCAGATGATGAATGTTGAAAACGATGTTTTAGTTATAGAAGAAAAAGGGATTTATTCAGTAGAAAAATTTCTATTATCAAGAAGATTAATGTACTGGCAGGCTTATTTGCATAAAACAAGTCTGGTAGCCGAATTAATTTTGATGAAAGTACTTAAACGAGCTAAAGAACTAACATTGAAGGGAGTTAAATTGCATTGTAGTGAACCTCTTTTATATTTCATGCAAAATAAGATTTCACTTGAAAATTTTGATGCTGAAAAATTAGATTTATTTTCTCAATTAGATGATTTTGATATTATTAGCGCTTTGAAAGCTTGGCAGAAGCATAATGATTTTATATTGTCTACTTTGAGTAAAATGATCATTAACAGGGATTTATTGAAAATTAAAATGAGTGCTGATAAAATTCCAATGGAGGAATCTCAGGCAATGAAAGAAGAATTTGCAGAGGAGCATAATATTTCCCAGCTGGAAGCAGGCTACTTTATTTTTAGAGGGAAAATTAAAAATCAGGCTTACAGTAAAGAAGCAGAACCTATACGAATTTTGAAAAAAGACAAAACAATTGAAGATGTTGTTGAGGCATCTGACCAGTTGAATTTGAAATCGTTATCTAAATTGGTGACAAAATATTACATCTGTTTTCCAAAACAACTTATCTAAAATTAACATTTAAAACCTATTTTTTATATTTTTGTCGGGATGAAATTTACAGCAGAACAAATAGCAGGAATTTTAGAAGGAGAAGTTGTTGGTGATCCCAATGCAGAAGTTTCCCGGCTTTCTAAAATAGAAGAAGGAGAGGAAGGTTCTCTTACTTTCCTGGCAAATCCTAAATATATTAACTACATATATACAACAAAAGCATCTATTACAATTGTTAATGATTCTTTTGTTCCGGAATCTGAAATTACAACCACTTTAATTAAAGTTGAAGATGCTTATGCGTCTTTTTCAAAACTTTTGGAATTTTATAATCAGGTTAAATTAAATAAAAGTGGAATCGAAAAACATGCTTTTCTAACTGAGGGCACTAAATATGGTGAGAACCTGTATTTGGGAAGTTTTAGTTATGTAGGGCAAAATGTAACTTTGGGTAATAATGTAAAAATATATCCAAACAGTTTTATTGGTGATAATGTTGTTATTGGTGATAATGTATATATTTTTGCAGGCGCTAAAATTTACTCTGAAACGATAATTGGTAATAATTGTACAATTCATTCAGGGAGTATCATTGGAGCTGATGGTTTTGGTTTTGCCCCAAATGAAGATGGTGAGTATACTAAAGTTCCACAAATTGGGAATGTTATTATAGAAGATAATGTAGATATTGGTGCCAATACTACAATAGACAGGGCAACACTTGGGTCTACAATTATTAGAAAAGGAGTAAAATTAGATAATCAGATCCAGATTGCACATAACGTAGAGATTGGAAGAAATACTGTTATCGCAGCTCAATCAGGAGTTGCAGGCTCAACAAAAATTGGTGAAAACTGTATGATTGGAGGTCAGGTAGGTATTGCAGGACACTTAGTAATAGGAAATAATGTTCGAGTACAGGCACAGTCAGGAATTGGCAGAAACATTAAAGATGACGAAGTTTTGCAGGGAAGTCCAACTTTTGGTTATAGTGATTTTAGTAAATCCTATGTGCATTTTAAGAACTTGCCTAAGATTGTTGCCGAATTAGAAGAATTAAAGAAACAAATAATAAACCCAAAAAATGGAAATAATGGTTAAACAGAAGACCATCAAGAATGAAATTTCACTAACAGGAGTTGGATTACATACTGGAAAAGAAGTTACTATGACTTTTAAACCTGCTCCTATTAATAATGGTTTCACTTTTGTTAGGATTGATTTGCAAGGTCAGCCAATAATTGAGGCAGATGCCAATTATGTTGTTAACACACAAAGAGGTACCAATTTAGAAAAATTAGGTGTGAAAATTCAAACTCCTGAACACGTTTTAGCAGCATTAGTAGGGTGTGATCTGGATAACGTTATTATAGAGTTAAATGCTTCAGAACTACCTATTATGGATGGTTCTTCAAAATATTTTGTTGAGGCTATTGAAAAAGCTGGTATCGAAGAGCAGGATGCAAAACGAAATGTTTATGTAGTAAAAGAGGTAATCTCATTTACTGATGAGGCTACAGGTAGTGAGATTTTGGTTATGCCAAGTGATGATTATCAGGTTACTACAATGGTAGATTTTGGAACTAAAGTTTTAGGTACTCAAAATGCGACATTAAAAAGTATTTCTGATTTTAAAGATGAAATTTCAAACTCGAGAACGTTTAGCTTTTTACACGAATTAGAATCTTTATTAGAAAACGGACTGATAAAAGGTGGCGATTTAAATAACGCTATTGTTTACGTAGATAAAGAGATTTCTGATTCTACAATGGAGAGTCTTAAAAAAGCCTTCGGAAAAGATGAAATTTCTGTTAAACCAAACGGTGTTCTTGATAATCTGACTTTACATTATCCAAACGAGGCTGCAAGACATAAACTGTTGGATGTTATTGGTGATTTATCTTTGATTGGAGTTAGAATTCAGGGAAAAATTATTGCTAATAAACCTGGGCATTATGTAAATACTCAATTTGCAAAAAAATTAGCAAAAATTATAAAAATAGAGCAGAGAAACCATATTCCGGTTTATGATTTAAATCAGGAGCCTTTGATGGATATCCATAAAATCATGGCTGTATTGCCTCATAGACCTCCATTTTTGTTGATTGACAGAATTATTGAAATGTCATCAAGTCATGTAGTGGGATTGAAAAATGTTACCATGAATGAAAATTTCTTTGTGGGTCATTTTCCTGATGCTCCTGTAATGCCGGGGGTATTAATTGTTGAAGCAATGGCACAAACAGGTGGAATTTTAGTTTTAAGTACAGTTCCGGATCCTGAAAATTATTTGACATATTTTATGAAAATAGATAATGTTAAATTTAAACACAAAGTTTTACCAGGAGATACTCTAATATTCAAGTGTGATTTAATTTCTCCTATCAGAAGAGGAATATGTCATATGCAGGCAAATGCTTATGCAAACGGGAAATTAGTAGCTGAAGCAGAATTAATGGCTCAAATTGCGAAAAAACAATAATTAATCAAAATTATTGTTTACGTTTGTTGCCTAAATTTAGATTATTTATTAAAATATAAAAAATACAGATGAATCAACCATTAGCATATGTTCATCCTGGCGCTAAAATCGCTAAAAATGTTGTAATTGAGCCTTTTACAACAATTCATAATAATGTTGTTATTGGTGATGGTACCTGGATAGGTTCAAATGTAACTATCATGGAAGGTGCAAGAATTGGTAAAAACTGTAACATTTTCCCAGGCGCTGTAATTTCAGCAGTTCCTCAGGATTTAAAATTTGGAGGAGAAGATTCTCTGGCTATTATTGGAGATAATTGTACAATAAGAGAATGTGTAACTATAAATAGAGGAACAATAGCTTCTGGACAGACAGTTATAGGTAATAATTGTTTAATAATGGCAACTGCACATATTGCTCATGACTGCCATGTAGGTAATAATGCTATTATTGTTAATGGAGTTCTTTTAGGAGGTCATGTTACTATTGGTAATTATGCCATAATTGGAGGTTTATCTGCAGTTCACCAATTTATTAGTGTTGGAGATCATGCTATGATTTCCGGAGGATCATTATTAAGAAAAGATGTTCCGCCATATACCAAAGCTGCAAAAGAACCCTTATCTTATGTTGGTATTAACTCAGTAGGATTAAGGAGAAGAGGTTTTTCAACCGAAAAAATTAGAGAAATACAGGATATCTACAGAATTTTATACCAAAAAAATTATAATACTACTCAGGCACTGAGTATTATAGAAGCAGAAATGGAAGCTACTCCTGAAAGAGATGAAATTTTAGATTTTATCAGAAATTCATCAAGAGGTGTAATGAAGGGATATTCAGGGAATTACTAAATAAAATTTATTCGGCAATTTGTATCGTTTAATGTTAATCGAAACAATATTGATGAATACAAACATTAAATAAAAAACAAAAAAATGGCATCTACATCAGATATTAGAAACGGATTGTGTATTAAATTTAATCACGATATTTATAAAATCATTGAATTTCTTCACGTAAAACCAGGAAAAGGACCAGCTTTCGTAAGAACAAAATTAAAAAGTTTAACTTCAGGAAAAGTATTAGATAATACTTTTTCAGCAGGTCACAAAATTGACGTTATTAGAGTTGAAACACATACATTTCAGTTTTTATATCCGGAAGGTGATGAGTTTCATTTTATGAATGCTGAAACCTTTGAGCAGATTTCTTTAAATAAAAATATTCTTGATGCTCCGGATTTATTGAAAGAAGGAACAAATGTAATGGTTCAGATCAACACAGAAACAGATTTACCATTATCAGTAGATATGCCTGCATCTGTAGTTCTGGAAGTTACATATGCTGAACCAGGTGTAAAAGGTAACACAGCAACAAATGCAACGAAATCTGCTACGGTTGAGACAGGAGCAACAATAAATGTTCCACTGTTTATCAATGAAGGTGATAAAATAAAAATAGATACTGCTTCAGGTTCTTATATGGAGCGTGTAAAAGAGTAATTTTTTAATTGATATAATTTGGCAATGAGTCAGTTAGGTAATTTGTGAATCGGCATAATTTGTATATTCACATTCTAATTGACTCATTTCCAATTAGCACATTTTCTAATTATAAAATATGAAATTTCCAAAGGTTCACTCTTTACTAGAAATTGCAAATTTGCTTAGCTGCGAATTTATTGGTGATAAAAATTTTGAGGTTTTAGGCATGAACGAGATACATGTAGTTGAACCGGGAGATATCGTTTTTGTTGACCATCCAAAATATTATGATAAGGCTTTACAATCGGCTGCAACTATTGTCTTAATCAATAAGAAGGTAGATTGTCCAGAAGGTAAAGCTCTTTTAATTTCTGATGATCCTTTCAGGGATTTTAATGTCCTCACAAGGCATTTTAAGCCTTTTCAATTTGCGAATGTTGCTATTGCTCCATCGGCACAAATTGGTGAAGGGACCGTTATTCAGCCAAATTCTTTTGTTGGAAATCACGTTACAATTGGTAAAAACTGTCTAATTCATTCTAATGTTTCTATTTACGATCATACAGTAATTGGAGATAATGTAATTATTCATGCCGGTACTATTTTAGGAGCTGATGCGTTTTATTATAAAAAGCGTCCTGAAGGTTTTGATCAGCTAATTTCGGGCGGAAGAGTTGTAATTGAAAATAATGTTGGAATTGGAGCGCTTTGTACGATTGATAAAGGTGTAACAGGAGATACAACTATTGGGGAGGGAACAAAACTAGATAATCAGGTTCATGTTGGACATGATACCGTTATCGGGAAAAAATGTTTAATTGCTTCTCAGACAGGTATTGCAGGCTGCGTAATTATTGAAGACGAAGTAACGCTATGGGGACAGGTTGGAACTACCAGCGGAATTACAATTGGCGCAAAAGCTGTTGTGATGGGACAAACGGGTGTTACTAAATCTGTTGAAGGAGGAAAATCTTACTTTGGAACTCCAATAGAAGAATCAAGAGAAAAGCTGAAACAATTAGCGAATATCAAAAAGATTCCTGAAATTCTAAATAAATTAAAGTAATATGTCTATTAAAGAATTTGTGCAAAAATTTTATAAATCGGATGCTCTGATTGATAGTGAAATTTTTAAAACCTATCTGCATCCTGACGTTACAATAGAGTGGAATAGCAGCAGAGGGTTAATCCATATGGATTACGATTCGATAATAAATATGGCTAATGAATTAAATCGGGCCTATGTTCGTTCAAAAGTAAGGATTACTCATATAATTGCCGAAGATGATTTGGTTTCAGTACGTTACTCTCATTATGTAAAAACAATCGAAAATCCTCGTGAAGAAATGTTATTAGCCCATTTTTTTACAATTTGGCAGATAAAAGACGGTAAATTATATCGTGGTTATCAAATGAGTCAATTTTCGTGATATTTTTTGCCGATAAAAAAGGTGAAAATAAGTTACAAAACCTTACTTTTGCATCACAATTTTAAAAACTACATAAAATATATATCATGAGTGTTTTAGTTAATAAAGATTCCAAAATAATTGTTCAGGGATTTACAGGTAGCGAAGGAACTTTCCACGCTTCTCAAATGATTGAGTACGGTACTAATGTTGTAGGTGGTGTAACTCCTGGAAAAGGAGGAACTAGCCATTTAGATCGTCCGGTTTTTAACACAGTAAAAGATGCTGTAGATCAGGCTGGAGCTGATACATCGATCATTTTTGTTCCGCCAGCTTTTGCTGCTGATGCAATTATGGAAGCTGCTGACGCCGGAATTAAAGTAATCATTGCTATTACAGAAGGAATTCCTGTAGCAGATATGATTAAAGCAAATAATTATGTTAAAGAAAGAAATTCTAGATTAATTGGACCAAACTGTCCTGGAATTATTACTCCGGGTGAGGCTAAAGTTGGTATTATGCCAGGTTTTGTTTTCAAAAAAGGATCTGTTGGTATCGTTTCTAAATCAGGAACTTTAACTTATGAAGCTGCTGACCAGGTTGTAAAACAAGGCTTAGGAATCACTACTGCAATTGGTATCGGTGGTGACCCAATTATTGGAACTACAACTAAAGAAGCTGTTGAGTTATTAATGAACGATCCGGAAACTGAAATCATCATCATGATTGGTGAAATCGGAGGTCAATTAGAAGCTGATGCTGCTAAATGGGTTAAAGCTGATGGTAACCGTAAACCAGTTGTTGGTTTTATTGCAGGAGAAACTGCTCCAGCAGGTAGAACAATGGGACACGCAGGTGCTATTGTTGGTGGTTCTGATGATACAGCTGCTGCTAAAAAACAAATCATGAGAGACAACGGAATCCATGTTGTTGATTCACCAGCTGAAATTGGTAAAAAAGTAAAAGAAGTGTTGGGATAATCTCCAATATTCAAAATAACAAATTCCAAAAAAGTCTCAATATTTTGTTGAGACTTTTTTACATTTTTAAGGTGTCAGGAATATAATTAAAAAATTGGCTACTCAGATTCTCAGAATCTGAGTAGCTTAAAACAAGAAAAATGAAGAAAGAATTAAAAAAGTTTGAAGTAAGTAATAGTTTTACTTTTACGGTAGAAGACAGTTTAGAACAGGTCTGTAATGCTCCAGAAGGGAGTGCAGGAATTTTTATTGTGTATGCAGTTGAAGGTGATGCAAAGGAATTAATTATGGTAGCTTCTACAGGAACTGTTCAGAATGATGGTATTTTAAAAAGTAAAAATGGTGGTCTATATGATAAAATTGTAAATGGACACCAATTTGCCAAAACTGGAAGAAAATACTCATGGCCTTCACAAATGAAGTTAGAAAATATTGAAGCTCTTGAAGTGGTCTGGTATGAAACTTTTAATGCTGATGTTAAAGCTATTCCAACTGCAGTTGAAGGACAGGTTTTGCAGAATTTCCTTGATGAAAATGCAAAATTGCCTAGGTGGAATGTAGCTTTTTAAAAGTCATTATTAATAAATACCTAAAAAAACCTTGTTAAATATTAGCAAGGTTTTTTTGTATATAATTATGAAAATCTAAAAGTTTAAATATGAGTTTACTTTTTTATAAAAAAATTTGTTTTAAAATTTAAGCTAACTATATTTATAAAACAAAAACTAAATATAATGTTAAATTATAATTATGTTTTTGTAATTATTTACTTTCATCCTTATGACAATTATATTTTAGCCCTAATAATTTAGTTTTTGAATAATTAATTAAACTAATAAATGCTGAATTTTTAAAAATAAGTTTGGGTGAAATTCTAATGTAAACCGGAAAATATGATGAAGACCCAAATCTTAACATTAAAAACTTACGACGATCGTAAACTTTGGAGCAAACTTAAAGCAGGAGATGAAAAATCTTTTTCCTTACTTTTTGAAAAGTATTATGGTGATTTAATTCATTATGGAAATTCATTTTCTCCTTTTGCAGAAAAGGTTCAGGATTGCGTTCAGGATGTATTTGCAGATATTTGGCTGTATCGTGAATCATTGCAGGAGCCTAATGTTGTAAAGGCCTATTTATTATCAAGTGTCCGAAAAAGAATTGCAAGATTGTATGAACGTGACCATATTTTTAAAAAAATTACAACCACCGATTCAATTGAGTTTCTTTTTGATTTTTCGGTAGAACATGAACTTATTGATGATGAGGCTACTGCTGAAAATGTGCTTTATCTCAATAAATTACTAAATGAATTGCCTTCACGCCAAAAAGAAGCATTATTTTTAAGATACAACCAAGGATTATCAGTCGAACAAATTGCAGAAATGTTAGATGTAAATTATCAATCGGCAAATAATCTTTTACACCGCGGTTTACTTAAGCTTCGCCAGGAATGGAAGGGAAGTCTTTCTATCTTGGTATTGCTGTCGTCTGTTGTTAATTAAAAATATCTTAAAAAAAATTAAAAAAAATCATAAATAGGTGAGTATATAATAAAAAAGCTGTCCTCTATGTTTTTGTAACCTTATTTCTATAGATGCAAAAACGTAATTATTATATCGAAATTGAAGATTTTTTAGCAGATTCGTCATTTCAATTGTGGGTCTTGTCAAAAATTGATCAGCAAGGCTGGGAAGAATGGACATTAGAAAATCAGCAACGGGCAAAATTGGTTGAAGATGCCAGACTTTTATTGTTGGCAATGAAAGTACCAGAAAATAAAATTTCTTACTCGGAGCTTACTACCGCACTACAATCCACCTGGATTAAGATTGAAGAAAAAGAGAATCGAAACAAAAGCATAAGAGATAATTCATTTAAGTATTTAAAGGTGTATTGGCGTAGTATTGCTGCTACTTTATTTTTTGCATTTTTATCACTTTGGTTTTACAATAATGAATTTAAGAGTAATGATTCTGTTGTAACTTATAAGGAACTTCTAGAAGAAAATAATGAAGGACTCGTTGAGCAGACGAATAATTCTAATAAACCACAAATAATTACTTTGTCAGATGGCAGTTCAGTTTTATTACAGCCAAACAGTAAATTAAGTTATCCTAAAATCTTTACCGGAAATCAAAGAAAAGTGTATTTATCAGGTGAGGGTTTTTTTGAAATTAGCAAAAATCCCCAAAAACCTTTTCTTGTTTATGCTAACGAAATCATTACAAAAGTTGTTGGTACTAGTTTTAGGGTAAGAGCTTATTCAGATCAGCCGAATGTTGAAGTACTTGTTCGAACCGGTAAAGTTAAGGTAAGTTCAAATGAATTGGCAGGAGATTCAAAACATGAGGTTATTTTATTGCCTAATGAAGCTTTACGTTTTTTAAGAAAAGACCTAATTTTTAATAAAATAAGTAATATAACAGAGGATAAGTCATTAGCTAGGAATGTGGGCAATATTGAACAATTAAGTTTTGAATTTACTGATATTCCGGTAGGACAGATTCTTACAACGATAGAACAAGCGTATCAGGTTGAAATTGATTTTCCTAAAGATAAATTAAAAGATTGTCATTTAACCACTTCATTAAGTGATCAGCCTTTATCAGAAAAACTTAAAATTATTTGCAAGAGTATTGGCAATGATACGAGTTTTGAGATGAATGGAAATCAAATTGTAATAACATCACAAGGCTGTAATTAAGTTTTTGATAATGGATATGTATAATAAATAATAATCAACTTGTTGCCTATGTAAAAAAAAACAAAAGTGCCGAAATGCTGTAACATATTCGACACTTATAAAAATTAAATAAATCTCTGTAAAGGTTTATTTATTGCGTTCTAAAAATACACGTGAATAGTATTAATCAAAACAAACCAAAATTATGAAAAAACCAGTTGTGAAACAACGATTACTCCATCGAATCATGAAAATAACGCTATTTCAGTTCGTCTTAGCACTTGTATTTTCAAGTGTCACCATGGCAAACAGTGTGAGTGGACAAAGAAAATTAGATACGAAAGTTACCATTGCAGTTGATAATTTAAGTTTGGATAATACGTTGTCTAAACTTGAAAAGTCTGCCCATGTGAAATTCTCATACAATTCAAGATTGCCTCAGTTAAATCAAAAAGTTAGTATCGAGGCAAATCAGGAAACTCTGGAAAGTATCCTTAACAGAATTTTGAAACCATTCAATATTACTTATGCAGAAATAAGCAATCAGATTATTTTGCAAAAAAACGCAAAATCAGATGGTTTTTCTACAGATGAATCACATACATCCTTATTTGAAATATTATCAGCTGGCCCTATTATAAAAGGAAAAGTTACAGATGTAAATGGTAGCCCTCTGCCTGGAGCCACTATACTTGCAAAAGGTACTAAAATAGCTGTCCTGACTGATTTTGACGGAAATTTTTCTATTGAAATGCCTGCTAATAGCAGTCAGTTAGTAATTTCTTATGTAGGTTTTGAAACTAAAGAAATTGGAATAGAAAATACTTCTCCCACTATTGTTTTAAATGAAGCAGGACAGAACTTAAAAGAAGTTATTGTTACAACTGGATATGAAAAAACTTCTAAAAGGACTTTTACAGGAGCGATTAGTAAAATCTCAGCTGCTGAACTAAAAGTTGACGGAGTAGTGGATGTGAGCAGAATGATTGAGGGCAAGGCTGCGGGTGTAACTGTACAAAATGTTACCGGAACATTTGGTACAGCTCCTAAAATTACAGTTCGTGGATCATCTTCTATTTTTGGAGATACTAAACCATTATGGGTAATTGATGGTGTTGTGCAGGAAGATATTATTAATATTTCTTTTGCTGATTTAGCGTCAGGAAATTCTGAAACTTTATTAAGTTCTTCTGTAGCCGGTTTAAATTCTAATGATATTCAAAGCATTGAAATACTTAAAGATGCTTCGGCAACTTCTATTTATGGTTCAAGATCGTTAAATGGAGTTGTAGTTGTAACAACAAAACAAGGACGCAGGGACTCACCACTAAAAGTGAGTTATTCTGTTGAAAATACCGTGAGAACTGTACCAAATTATTCTCAATATGATATTTTAAATTCTCAGGAATCAATGAGTATTTTAAAAGAATTAGAAGGATACGGTGGGGATGGTAAGGGTTTTTTAGAAATAGCATCATCTCTTAACGGAAGATTTGGAGGTGTATATAATATTTTGGCCAAACAAATTGATACTTACAACAACACAAATGGGGAGTTTGGTGTTAGAAATGATGTGGTTAGCCGTAATCAGTTTTTAAAAAAATATGAATTAGGCAATACAGACTGGTTTAGCGTATTATTTAGGCCTTCCATTACACAAAATCATTCTTTAAGCTTTTCAGGTGGTGGAAAAAATAATACATTCTATGCATCTCTTGGGTATTATAGTGATCCGGGATGGACAATTGCTGATAACGTAAAGCAGTT
This sequence comes from Flavobacterium gyeonganense, assembly GCF_029625295.1. Taxonomy (NCBI): domain Bacteria; kingdom Pseudomonadati; phylum Bacteroidota; class Flavobacteriia; order Flavobacteriales; family Flavobacteriaceae; genus Flavobacterium; species Flavobacterium gyeonganense. The sequence goes on from NZ_CP121112.1 coordinate 4,051,964, forward strand.
AACTTCTAATATTAAAGGAACCTTTTTTGTGAATGATAGATTAAATGTGACTGTATCCACAATGGGATCTGTACGTAATCAAACTGCTCCTGGAAGTTACGAAAGCAAATCAGATCCCGTATATGGAAGTGTAAACAGAGAGTTTGATATCAATCCGTTTAAGTATGTTTTAAACACCAGCAGAACATTAAGGCCTTATGATGATAACGGAAATTTAGAGTATTACAGAAATAACTGGGCTCCTATGAATATTATCAATGAGCTTAATAACAACACTCTGGATATTAAAGTAAATGACATCCGTTTTCAATTGGATTTAGAATATAAAATAAATAAAAATTTAACTTATAATCTAACTGGTTCTTCGCGTTATGCAAATACATCAAGAGAGCATAAAGTTTATGAAGGTTCAAATGTAGCAGCAGCTTACAAAGCAGGTACAGCTTTAAGCCCGGAAGGTGAAAATTCTATTGTTCAGGAAGCTAATATCTTTTTATTTAAAGATCCTGATAATTTAACAGCGCCAAAAATATCTGTACTTCCAAATGGTGGATTTTTAAGAAAATTCACGAATGAAATGACATCATATAACATTAGAAATAGTGTTAATTATAGAAATACATTAAACGAGAAGCACGAATTAGAGGGTTTTTTGGGAACAGAACTTAGATCAGTAGATAGAAGTAGTGACAATTTTACTGCAGCAGGACTTCAATTTGACAGAGGTCTTACACCTTTTATTGATCCAAGATTTATTGAAAAAATTGTAAATGACGGAGACTCCTATTATGGATTTGATGCCGAAAGAGAAAGAACTGTTGGTTTTTTTGGTAAAGTAGGCTATACTTACGATCGACGTTATACAGCATCACTTACAGGTCGTTATGATGGTTCTAACAGACAAGGAAATAGCGGGTCAAACAGATGGTTACCAACTTATACAGTTAGTGGGAAATGGAATGTTACTGAAGAAAACTTCATGAAAACTTCAAAAAACATAAACAATTTAGCATTAAGAGCTTCCTACGGACTTACAGCAACTGCAGGACCAGCAACAAATTCATTGGCAATCTATAAAAGTTTTATCACGAATCGTCTTTTCTTACAAAACAGAGAGTCTGCAATATCAATTGACGAATTACAAAATGGCGATTTAACATGGGAGAAACAATTTGAAACCAATATTGGTCTAGATTTAGGAATGTTTAACAATAGAGTACAGTTTGTAACAGATGTTTATAGCCGTAAAGCTTTTGATTTGGTTGATTTTGTAACGACTTCAGGTGTTGGAGGGCAAAGTATCAAGCAAGGAAATAATGCAGATATGGAGACTAAAGGACTAGAGGTAGGTTTTACGACTCAAAACATTGTAAATAAAGATTTTAAATGGGCTACAACCCTTAATTTTTCAGTTTATGATCAAAAAATTACGAAGTTGCAAAATAAGCCATCAGCTTTTAGCCTGGTGAACGGAAATGGCGGAAATGCATTAGGCAGCCCAAGAAATTCAATTTATTCATATGAATTTACAGGATTAAATAATCAGGGATTACCAACTTTCAAATTGCAGGATGGGGCTGATAATAATATGACTGATGCTGATTTTCAGGACACTAAAGATGTTACAAAATATCTTAAATATGAAGGTTCTATTGAGCCAAATAAATCAATTGGTTTAGCTAATACTTTTACTTATAAAAATTGGTCATTATATGTGTTTATTGTTGGCTCAGGAGGGAATAAAGTTCGTTTAAATCCTGTATATGATAGTGTTTATGATGATTTGACAGTGTTTACAAAAGATTTTACAAATCGTTGGATAAATCCTGGTGACGAAAACATTACGAATGTTCCTGTGATTGCTGATAAAAGGCTAATAGAAAACAATGGGGGGGAACGTACGTTAGCAAAAGCATATAATACCTATAATTACTCGGATGTTAGAATTGCAGATGGAGATTTCGTAAGATTAAAAAATGTATCACTTAGCTGGGAGTTCCCTTCAGATTTAAAGAAAAAATTAGGACTAAGTATATTTTCATTAAAGGGATCAGCAGTGAACCCATTGTTAATTTATTCAGATAAAAGACTTAACGGTCAGGATCCTGAATTTCGTAATACTGGAGGTGTGGCTTTTCCAATCACATCACAATATACTTTTACCATAAACCTTTCATTTTAATATAATTGATTATGAAAAATATAAAAATAGCCTTATCTCTATTGATGCTTATTTGTATTAGTAGTTGCGATGATTTTCTTTCTGAAGTACCAGATAATAGATTGCAAATTGATACTCCTGAAAAAATATCAGAATTATTGGCAGATGCTTACCCGGATGGGTCTTATATTTCTATTACAGAAAGTATGACCGATAATGTATCTGACAATAAAACCTCACTTGTAAATATAAATAATGAGCAAAGTTTTAACTGGGAATTGCAAGATGATCAAACAAGCAGAGATACTCAGGGATTTTACTGGAATGCTGCATATAAAGCAATTGCTACAGCTAATAAGGCATTAGCGGCTATAAAAGAATTGGGAGACACCGCTGATCTTAATCCTCAAAAAGGAGAAGCTTTATTAGCGAGGGCTTATGCTCATTTTATGTTGGTTTCTATATGGTCTAATCGTTATAATCCTGCTACTGCTGCTACTGATCTCGGTATTCCGTATGTGACAGAACCTGAGGAGGTTTTGATTAAGAATTACAAACGTAATTCAGTAAAAGAGGTTTTTGATTTAGTAGAATCCGACATAAAAGAAGGCTTAAAGTATGTTACAAATGATTACAGGACAGAGTATTTAAAATATCACTTTAATAAAGAAGCGGCTAAAGCATTTGCTGCACGTTTTTACACTATAAAAGGAGATTGGGAAAAAGTCCTTGAATATACAGATGGGTTAGGAAACAAACCTGTTGGTAAATTAAGAGACTGGGCAGCTTATAATAGCTATGATTTTCCTAATAAACCTATCGAATATGCAAAAAATACGCAGGTTACGAATTTATTAGTTGGTTTTCCAAGTTCAATTTGCGGCAGGGCAACTAATTTGAACAGATTTGCTTTTACCAGAGCAAAAGAAAGAGATGAAATACTTGGAAGCGAAACCAATATATTTAATAAGGATTGGTTAATCGATATTGTAATACAAGGAGCGAGTGGAGCTAATGTAGCAGTTTATAAATTTGATGAATATTTTAAATATACAAATTTAACAGCACAGATTGGTCTTCCTTATACAGGAGTTGTACTTTTTTCTAATGATGAAATGTTTTTAAATCGTATTGAAGCTCATGTTATGACCAATCAATTAGATATTGCCACCGCAGAATTAGAATATTTTTTAGGAACAAGAACAGATGGTTATACATCTACTGATGTGTTGACAAAAGCTAAAATATATGCAAAGTATCCTGTTATTGATAATGAATATACTCCTTTTTATTCCCTAACTACGGAACAAGCTTCTTTTATTAAAGCAATTACTGAGGCAAGAAGAAGAGAGTTTTTGCATGAAGGACAAAGATGGTTTGATATCAAAAGATTTAATCTCGTGGTAGAACATGATACTTATAACGCTCAGGGACAAATAAGCAAAAAAACATTCTGGTTAAAGATGATAAGCGTCGTGCTGTGCAAATACCACTAAATGCATCTAACAATGGTATAGAAAAAAATCCGAGATAAATTTAATTTAAACTATTATGAAATTAATTAAAAAATATATAAAAATAGTATTGGCAGCTGGGATTATGTCAGTAATATCATGTTCTCACGAAGATCAGCCAACTCAAAGTACATTAGATTTTACTCAGCCTGTAAAAACAGATTTAGATACATGGATAGATCAAAATTATATAAATCCTTACAATATTAGTGTTCAATATAAGTGGAACCAAAATGTAGTAGAACAAAATAGATTTTTATATCCACCAGCTATTAATAAAGTACAACCTGCACTTGAAATAATCAAAAAGATATGGATAGATAGTTATAGTGCTATTGCAGGAAAAGATTTTGTTAAAATTATTGCACCAAGAGATTTTGTTTTGGTAGGTGGTGTCAATGTAAACCCGGATAATGTTTCTAACACTTTAGGATTAGCCGAAGGTGGAAAGAGAATATCTTTATTTCAGGTAGATTATGTTGATAAAAAAAATCGCGCAAGTGTTACGCAATTTGTACACACTATTCAGCATGAATACGTACATATTTTAAATCAGACTAAAACTTTTGATGTAGAAGCCTGGGCAAAAATCACACCTAATGATTATACTTCAAATCCGTTTGGTATTACTGATGCTGCAGCTCAAAGGCTTGGATTTATTAGTGCTTACGCGAGATCAAATTATACAGAGGATTTTGCAGAAACTGCTGCAATAATTTTACTCATGTCAAAAGCAGAATACGACGCTTTATATGCAAGTATCACCGTGCCCGCAGCAGTTACTGCTCTTAAGAAAAAAGAAGCTCTGGTTGTTCAGTATTACAGGGATGCTTTTAATATCGATTTTTATGCTTTAAGAGACGAAGCTCAGAAAAACACTACTGATGTTTTAAATAATTAAAAACTTAAACAAAGGAATTATGAAAACTAAAAATATATTTAAGTATTTTATGCTTCTAGTCCTGACTTTGCAACTAAATAGTTGTGTCAGTACAGAGGCTGAACAAAAATTTGAGGAAACACCAACTGAACGTTTAAATAAACAAAGAAGCGAACTAAGTAATTTATTACTTTCCTCTGAAAATGGATGGAAAGCTGTATATTATACTGACGATAGCCAATTAGGTGGATTTACACACTTATTTAAATTTTTACCAAATGGAAAAGTAGACATGGCTTCTGATTTTGATTCTGATACAGAAATTTATAATAGCCAGTATGAAATTCAGTTAGGTAGTACAGTAAGTCTGGTTTTTACGACAAAAAACAAAATTCATTTATTATCAGATTCGAATAATTCGCCTCTTGCTGCAGGTAAAGGCTTCTTAGGTGATTTTCAGTTTTTATATTATGGACAAGAAAATGGTGACATTGTTTTTAGAACAAATAGGACTGTTAAAGAAGTTCGTTTTGTAAAAGCAACTGCTCAGGATTGGACTGATTTAAAGAAAAATACTGTCATAAATGCTAATATGACAGGAGATATTAATAGTCCGTTGTTTAGAATACTTGAAACTACTAATGGAGGTTCAGTAAAAAAATACGAGTTTAGTTTTAATTCTGTAACGAGATTTGGATCAGCTATTCCATTAGAAGCAGAAAATTCAGAAACACTTAAAGCAGCTATTGCTTACACTCCTACAGGAATAACTGTAAAACCCGCTGTAGTTGTAGGAAATCAGAGTTTAACAGATTTTACTTATAATGCAATTGATAAGACTTTTGTAGCTACAGGAACAAACGGAGTCTCTGCATCTATTAAATTTACAAATGCACCACCAAGGTTAACAGATGATTATAAAATATTCTTAGAGGGTGGTCCTCAAATTACAATAGGCTATATAGCTGCCAACTTAGCTACAGCCGCTACAAACTCGCCATATGCTAAATCAATTTTAGATAAGGTGAATGCTACTCTGGCTGCTAATCAAAAACTTGCGAGAGTTCAGATAGCATTTAACGATCCGTTAAATGGTAATTATATTGCTTATACATTTAATGGGGGAAAAGCACCTATCTATCATTTCTTTACCACGACTGAAGACCCTGTAAATAAAACCATTATTTTAACTGATGATGGTTGGATTGGAACTCCGGCAGCAAGGGCATTTTTGAAAATTTTAGATGATGAAATAACAAACCCTAAAGGATTATATCTTAAAAAAGAGAGTTTTACAATTTTCTATACCAATGTAATTTATACTTATGCAAGTGCTTCAACCCCTTTTAGATTGACAAATTACAGATTTTAATAACTTTATTTCATAGTATTTAAATATTAAGCGGTTCAATGGAGCCGCTTTTTTTGATTTAATACTTTTAGGTTTTTTATCTTTGGCAATCTTTAAACGTTATTACAATTGTTATTTTTTTAAAAAAAGGAATTGTCCTATATTTGACAAGTCGTTTTTAGCCCTGATAGAAGTGGAAATCCTTTTGTGTTTTTCTTTAAAACAGAAAAGATTGCAACGGATAGCAGGATTAGCTACAAATAATTATTAAAATTAATTTTGATTATGAAATTACTAGAAGGAAAAGTAGCCATCATTACAGGCGCGAGCCGCGGAATTGGTAAAGGAATTGCCGAAGTTTTTGCTAAACATGGTGCCAATGTCGCCTTTACATACAGTTCATCTGTAGAATCAGCTCAGGCTCTGGAAGCAGAATTGAACGGTTTGGGAGTAAAAGCAAAAGGATACCAGTCGAATGCAGCGGATTTTAATGAAGCGCAGACTTTTGTTGACGCTGTTTTAGCAGATTTTGGAACAGTTGATATTTTGATTAACAATGCCGGTATTACAAAAGATAACCTTTTGATGCGTATGTCTGAAGCTGATTTTGATCAGGTTATAGATGTCAATCTGAAATCGGTTTTTAATATGACTAAAGCAATTCAGAAAACTTTTTTGAAACAGCGTTCAGGTTCTATCGTTAATATTAGTTCTGTGGTTGGGGTTTCAGGAAATGCGGGACAAACTAACTATGCAGCTTCAAAAGCGGGTGCAATTGGTTTTACAAAATCAGTAGCTTTAGAGCTGGGTTCACGTAATATTCGCTGCAACGCAATCGCTCCTGGGTTCATTGAAACCGAAATGACGGCAAAATTACCGGAAGATGTAGTAAAAGGATGGAGAGACGGAATTCCGTTGAAACGTGGCGGAACTACTGAAGATGTTGCCAATGCATGTCTTTACCTGGCTTCAGATTTGAGTGCTTATGTTACGGGACAGGTACTTAATGTTTGCGGAGGAATGCTTACTTAAATAAGTTGATTGTTGATGGTTTGTTGTTATTGTCCAGAACCAAAAACTATAAACTAACAACTATAAACTAAATATATATATGACTACAAACACGATTCTATTATTATTACTTTCTTTAGTAATAGCTGGTGGATTGTCGTATTTTCAATATTTTTACAAAGCCAAAAACCATTCGAATGTGAATGTGTTTTTGGCTTTTTTGCGTTTTTTAGCAATTTTCGGATTATTGATTTTACTGATTAATCCTGTTATGACGAAAAATTCGCTTCAGGTTACCAAAACGCCTTTGGCCATTGCGGTAGATAATTCGAGTTCTATAACAGCTTTAAAATCGGATAAAAAAGTTACCGAATTATATCAAAAACTGATTTCGAATGCGGCTCTACAGGACAAATTTGAAATCCAGTCTTATCAGTTTGATGCTGATTTTAAGCCTTCGGACAAGTTTGATTTTAAAGGAAAACAGACTAATTTGGATGAGGTTGCTAAAAATTTAAAAAGCATCAATAAAAACCTGATTTACCCAACGGTTATCATCACCGACGGAAATCAGACTACAGGAAACGATTATGTATATCGTTTTGATCCTGTTAATAAAGTTTATCCTTTGGTTGTGGGAGATACAACCACTTTTTTTGATTTAAAAATCAATCAGTTAAACGTAAATAAATACGCTTTTCATAAAAATAAATTCCCAGTTGAAGTATTTTTGCAATATGCAGGGACTAAAGCTGTAAACGCCGATTTTACAATTTCACAAGGAAATTCAGTTGTAGCCAGAGAGAAAGTTTCTTTCTCTCCTTCTAAAAAAACAGCTTCTATAAATGTATTACTTCCTGCTGATAAAGTTGGACTGCAGATTTTCATGGCAAATGTTTCTTCTAACGTAAAAGAGAAAAACAGCTACAACAACATCAAAAACTTTGCAGTTGAAATAATTGATCAAAAATCCACTATTGCAATAGTTTCTACTATAAATCATCCTGATATAGGAGCTTTGAAACGTTCAATCGAAACAAACGCGCAACGAAAAGTGATTTTAGCAAAACCAAATGAACTAGATAAGTTAAATGATGTATCAGTTTTGGTTTTGTATCAGCCAAATAGTGCTTTCAAACCTATTTTTGATAACAATAAACTGGCAGGGACGAATAGTTTTATCATTACTGGAAACAGTACCGACTTTAATTTTCTGAATCAAAAACAGAATAATCTGGTTTTTAAAATGAGTGGTCAGAGAGAAGATTATTTAAGCGAATTTCAGTCGCAGTTCAATTTGTTTGCGATTGAAAACATTGGTTTTGAAAATTTTCCGCCATTGCAGAACCTATTCGGAAGCATTACAACGAGCGGAAATGTATCGGTTTTGCTTTCGTCTAAAATCAGAAACGTTTCTACCAATGCGCCTTTATTGGCTTTCGCCGAAAATCAGGGCAGACGAACCGCTTTTCTCTTAGGGGAAAACAGCTGGAAATGGCGTTTGCAAAGTCATATTGACAATCAGTCGTTTGCAAAGTATGATGTTTTTACAGATAAAATAATTCAATTTCTGGCTTCCTCGGCTTCCAGAAAATCATTGGTGGTAACGCACGAAAGTTTTTATAATTCGGGAGAAGCGATTGTGATCAACGCGCAATACTTCAATAAAAACTATGAGTTTGACGAAAAAGCCAGATTAACAATCTCAGTTACAAATGCCAAAACCAAGCAAAGCAAAAATTACGATTTGCTTAAAGGAAATAACTCTTTCTCGGCAAACCTAGACGGTCTGGCTGCCGGAAAATATAGTTTCACCGTAAAAGAATTAAACAGTAATACGGTTTATTCCAGCCGTTTTGAGATTTTGGATTTTGATATCGAAAAACAATTTGTTAATCCGGATGTTCAAAAACTTGAACAACTGGCGTTGCAGACCAATGGAAAAGCCTTTTTCGAAAACCAGAGTGATGATTTGATTCAGACGCTTTTAGAAAATAAGGAATACAAATCAATTGAAAAAAACATTTCGACCAAAACTCCTTTAATTGACTGGGTTTGGTTGTTGGTTTTAATTGCTGCTGTATTGACTACGGAATGGTTTGTCAGGAAGTATAATGGTCTTTTATAATTCTTTGAATAGTATAAAATCAAATTTCGTCCTATGACTAATTTTTCCAAAAATAATAATCAAGAAGAAGATATTGTTTTTAATAAATTTAAAAATAAACTGGAAATCAATGGTTTGAACATTGGGTCCATTGATGAAGATGGATTTATCAATGTGAAAATTGGGGAATCTGATCTGAAAATTAGCTTAGAAAATGCTAGGCGAAATTATGAAAGAGATTCTGATGAAAGTCATATTGATGAATTAGTTGATGTAATTGTATCACATTCATTAAAAAATGAGGATTGGGAGAATGTAAAGGATAAAATATATATTCAATTCATCCCAAATGATTTTGATTTCGAAAACATGCTAAATGAAAAAGTTACTAATGAATTTAGTAAAGTCTTCGTACTTAATATAAATAATGGTTTTTCATTTATAACTAAAGAAGAATTATCCGATTGGAAAAAAGATCTTAACGAATTAGAAAAACAAGCCGATTTTAATTTAGGAAAGCTATTAGATAAAGTAAAGATAGAATTTGAAGATATAGATAATCATAAACTTGGAATGATTAATATCCAAGAAGTGTCACTTAAAAGCTCCTGCCTTTTTTCTTCAAAAATAAAAACTTTAGTTCAAAATAATATTGGTTTTCCATTTTATGCTGTTATTCCTGTAAGAGATTTTTGTTATATTTTTGCCGAAGAAGATTTTGAATATTTCTCTCAACGTCTTGGTTCTGTTGTTCTTGACGAATACAATAATTCAGGATATCCAATTACAACTGAAATATTAAGATTTTCTGAAGTTGGAGTTGAAGCAATAGGTAAATATTAATAATAATGGACTTCAGGCTAAAAGTTTTCTACACCGTTGCACTCCGCCTTAATTTTACTAAAGCGGCAACAGAATTATACATTACTCAGCCGGCCGTTTCAAAACACATACAAGAACTCGAAGAAACCTATAAAACCAAGCTTTTTGAACGAAACGGTTCTAAAATTGCCTTGACTCCGGCAGGAAAAATCCTTTTGCAACATACCAAAAACATCTTCGAAATCTATCGTGAAATCGACTTTGATATGAGTTCGTTTCGTAACGAGCGTCAGGGATTACTGCGATTGGGTTCAAGCACCACCATTTCGCAATATATTATTTCACCGGTTTTGGCAAGATTTCACCAAAAACAGCAGGATATAAAAGTCAATCTACTGAACGGAAATACCGAGCAAATTGAAAACGCCTTAATCAACAAGGAAATTGAAATCGGAATTGTAGAAGGACAATCTAAAAATCAGTCCATTAAATATGTTCCGTTTATAAAAGACGAATTGGTTTTGGTTTGTAATACTCAGAATTCTTTTGTAAAGCAAAATGAAATTTCATTGGAAGATTTAAAGTCAATGAAATTCATTACCCGCGAACGTGGTTCCGGAACACTTGAAGTTATAGAGTATGCTTTGAAACAAGTTGGTTTAAAATTATCCGATCTGCAAATCGAAATGCAGTTAGGTAATACAGAAAGTATCAAATCTTATTTATTAAATTCAGACTGTTTTGCTTTTATGTCAATACATGCAGTAGGCAAGGAACTTAAAAATAACGAACTGATAGTTTTAGATGTAAAGAATTTAACGATTGAAAGATACTTTTACATTATTACCTTACTCGGAAAATCAGATGCCTTATCGGAACTGTTTATTCAAAATATATCTTCTTATTATAACCTGAAGTTATAGCCGATTGCATTTTACGATTGGTGTTTTCAAAATAAAGGGCAGAACTTTGCAGGGTAAATATCAAGTATCCTATTTTGAAAACACAACAACATACAGCGTCTCATTTAGTAGAAGTTAATCTTTTTCTTCAGCAGCTTATTTTTGGAGCAGTAATCATTTTGTGTCTGTTTTCAGTTATATCACCGCCCATTGCTTTATTATTAGGCGTTCTGATTGTAAATGTTTTTGGAAACCCGTTTTTAGCATTCAATCATAAAGCCATCACTTTTTTATTGCAGTTTTCTGTAATAGGCTTAGGTTTCGGAATGAATGCTTCATCAGCGATTTCAGCTGGTAAAGAAGGTTTTTTGCTGACAGTCCTGTCTATTTTCAGCACATTAATTTTTGGTACACTTTTAGGAAAATGGCTTAAAACAGATAAAAAAACTTCTCACTTGATTTCATGTGGAACAGCAATCTGCGGCGGGAGTGCCATAGCAGCCATTTCGCCAACAATCAAATCAAACGAAAATCAGACTTCAATAGCTTTGGGTGTGATTTTTATTTTAAACTCAGTTGCCTTGTTTGTGTTTCCATTCATTGGGCATCAGCTTGATTTATCCCAGAAAGATTTTGGATTATGGTGTGCCATTGCCATTCATGACACCAGTTCTGTAGTAGGTGCAGCAAATAAATACGGTGCCGAAGCTTTGCAGATTGCTACAACCGTAAAACTGGCCAGAGCCTTATGGATTATTCCGATTTCTATTCTGACCGCAATTGTTTTTAAAAATAAAAACTCAAAAATTAAGATTCCGTACTTTATTGGATTATTTATTTTGGCAATGCTGCTTAATTCATATGTGCCGCAAATAGCCTTTTTTACACCAAGTATCGTAGGAATTGCCAAAATCGGTTTAACCATTACTTTGTTTTTAATTGGGGCAACTTTGAATAGTAATACTCTAAAATCAGTAGGAGTGAAGCCTTTGTTGCAAGGTGTTTTCTTGTGGATATTTATTGCGGGACTGGGTTTAATATCTATACTTTATTTGAAATAATTTTATTTAACATTAGAAAATTTTACAACTGGTTTACCAACAATCTTGTACCATTTGCCATCAAACGAAAGTCGTTTTTCAATACTAAAATTAAATTGTTTTTTCGTCTTCACCATTTCGCTTATCTCCTTTGGCATCTCTACTTCAAAGTCATCTTCGGTGCCTTTGGCCTTTTTATAGAATCCGGTGGTTGTAATGGCAAAATCCCTAAAAACTTTTTCTTACCATCATTAACAACTTTGTATGTACTGGACCATTCAGTACTGCCTTCAGTATTATTAGAAAGCCTGTAATCTCCAACTTCCATCAATGTTTGGTATTTCCCGTTAAAGCCAACAATAAGGTACAAATAGGCATTGTAAGGTCCGCCAGCGCCACCATTGGAATGTATGAGCGAAAATGCATATTGATCTTCTCCAATTTCAACCAGTTTTAAAGCAGGAATGTGTGAGAAAGCACCAAACGCAGCAATTGCAGGTTGATACGACTTCATTTCCCAGGCATTTCCATTTTTTGCAAATTTGGCTAATCCTAAAAGGCCTCCGCTAAAACGCCCTGTCTGTGATCCATCGGCATCATAAACAGAATGATTAAAAACCAACATTTTGAATTGATTTCCTTTTGAATCTGTATAATTAATTGTGGTATCAAGTCGTGTTGCAACTCCTTCTTTGTAAGGAAATAACGGATCTTCTTCAACGCCATTAACATCGGTGTAGGCTGTAGGTTTACAAGTATTGCATTTCCAGCTTATAAAAGTGTTATAGGAAGATTTCTTATATAGCTTTCCGGGAAATAATTGTTGCATTGTTTTTATTCCATCTAAAGTTCCGGTTATTTTTAATGTTCTTTTAGGATTTAGAATAGTATCACTAATGTTTTTTAATTGAACAACATCATCTTGTGCAGTACAAATAAAAGTGAATACTAAGAATAGAAATCCGGAATAAATAAGGCGCATATATTTCAATTTTAAGGTAAAAATAGTACAAACTTTTTGAAAATCTTTAAAAGATAAATTTTATGCATACTTGGTGCTGAATTTTATCTAAAACTGAATATAATTAAATTAACACAATATTAATTAGTATTCTTTTGAATTATCTTTAAATGAAATAAATTTGCAGTTCAAATAAACTTCAAATGAAAAACTTTAAAATGAAACCAAGACTAATTGCTTTTTTTGCAGTTATAATTGGATTTTTGACCTTATCATGGGGAATTGTAGGTCATGAACGCATCAATAAAGCGGCAGTAATGGCGCTGCCTCAACAACTTCAAGTCTTTTTTTATAATCATATTGATTTTATTACACAAGAAGCTTCTGTTCCAGATATTCGTAAATATGCTTTAAAGTATAAAGATGAAAACCCAAGACATTATATTGATTTGGAAAACTTCAATATTTCTGTTGATAGTTTGCCTAAAACTTTAGAAGAAGCCAATAAAAAATATGATGCTAAATTCCTGAATGATAACGGAATTTTACCTTGGTATATCGAAGACATGATGACCAAATTAACTAAAGCCTTCAAGGAGAAAAACAGAGCCGAAATCTTATTTCTGGCTGCCGATTTAGGACATTACATTGGTGATGCCCACATGCCATTGCATACTTCTGCTAATCATGACGGACAATTAAGCGATCAAAAAGGAATCCATTCACTTTGGGAAAGCAGATTGCCTGAACTTTTTGTGAAAAATTATAAATTAAATGTTCCTGAAGCGCAGTATTACGACGATGTTCACAAAGCAACCTGGGATATGATTAAAGATACACACAGTCTGGTTCAGCCGCTTTTGGCAGTCGACAAAAAACTAAGAACTTCAACTCCCGAAAATCAGGTTTTTGTTGTCGATGCTGAAGGTAAAATTGTGAAGAGCAAATACAATTCGGCTAAATTCTCAGACGAATATGCTGCAAAACTGCATACAGAATTAAACGGAATGGTAGAAAACCAGATGAAAAAGGCCATTACAGCAACAGCAAGTTTTTGGTACACGGCCTGGGTAAATGCAGGAAAACCGGACTTAAGCGACTTAGATTCAAAGGAACTTACAAAACGTAACAGCAAAGCGTTAAAAGAAGATTTAAAGTTATTCCATAAAGGACAACTTTTCGGAATGCAGAATCAAAACGATTAAGAATCTTGTATAAAGAACAAGAAAGGCAGCTTTTATAGAGCTGCCTTTTGTTTTTACTATTTACTGAATATATTAATACAGTCTTGTAAATAATCCTTTTTTGTTTCCTGATCCTCCACTGCCGGTAATTGTAATATGTCCGGTATTTCCGTTACCATCATAACCCCAGGCTAAATTATTTGTTGCCGTATTATTTGTTACTGTATGAGCTACGTTTTGTCCTGCGCTTCCTAATTTAAAACCATTTCCATCTCCATTACTTCCAAAACCATTGTTGCTTGCTGTACAGTTTTTTATTGTAACAGTATAAGGTTGACCGTATAAATCCCATCCATCATCAGAATTATGGTTTGCAGTACATTTTTCAAACACATTATTTTTTCCTGCAGATAATTTACAGGCAAAGCCATCTGCATTTTCTCCGGCATTTGCAGCATCGTAATTATCGTTTGATTTACAGGAAAGAATATAGTTATCATGTCCGCCATTGTAAATTTGCAAGCCTGAATCGCCGTTTGATAATGTAGAAACATTATTAGCATAATTATATCCGCCAATTTGAAAAACCAGGCCACAGTCAGGGGCATTTTTAATTGTCATATTAGTGATGTTCCAATAGCTGCCATTCACTTTCACACCCCAGCTGCCAGAAGGTAGCCCGGAACAATTGAGGGTGCCACCTGTAATACTGATTTTTGAACTTGCAGTACCGCTTTTAGCTAGTTCTAAAGTCTTTGTAAGGTTGATTGTTCCGCTAATTGTAATAACGTCTCCTGCAACCGCAGCAGCTACAGCAGATCGTAATGCACTTTCGTTTGTAACTGTACTGTTTTTTGCTGTGAGGGATTTGGTTTGTGTTACGGTTTCCTGAGAATCTGTCGCTGCTTCGTTTTCTTTTACAGGAGTATCATTTGTATCACAAGAAGCGAAAAGAATGATAGAACACATGATCAGTAACTTAAAATTTGTTTTCATAAAATAAATTGGTTTGGTTAAAATGAGGTTATAAAACTGGATTTTTCCAGATACGTTAAATCATTGATTGTCAATTAAAGTTTATTTTGTAAACTTAAATAAAATTTTAATATAAAATTATATTATATTTAAAAAATATTAAATTTAATTGCGAATAATAAAATATTTTGTAAAAAAAGTTGAATTAGTTCAATGTTTTGGTTTTTTTTGAATCTTGAGTAAAATTCTTTTGAGGTTTAAGTTTAGTAAGATACAAGCACATCATTCCATTGCCATTTTGGTATGGGATGTATTTAGAGTAGTTAAATAATGTTTAAATTGTAAAACAGAATATCTTAAGATATTGAATAGCCGGTTTACAATTTAAATCTTATAAAAGAAGGTGTAAAATAAAAATAGTTAATTAAGGCTCGGCGATCCCGGAATTTTAATATTTCTTTTATGCTTTTTTATAATAAGTAAATAGAAAGTAATGCCGCCCAGAACAATCAGTAAACCTATCTCCAGCTGTCCAAGACTATTGTTTCCACTATGCATCGCATTAGCGCTTGCCAGTTTTGCTTTTCCTTCCTTTACCTGAATTTCAGAAAGCTGATCCAGTGTCTTCAAAGCCTTGTCACATAAAGGCACAATATGTTTCCAGTTTTTATTCTGTACATCTTTATTAATCGCAGAGCAGGAAGCCAGAAAACTGTCAAAATGTATCTTTTCCTTTGGTGTCAGTACTGTTTTAAAATACAAATCATCAATGGTGTGTATTATTTTCAAAGCATTTTTAATTTCGTCATTTTTGGTGACATCATTCAGGTTCTCTTTCTGAGCTTCTGCCTTTATATAATGAAGTTCATTTGCATACTGAAAAATATAATAAGCCACAACCAGCCTGTCATTATAAATCGTGTTAATGTTTTCGTTTACATTTTTAGAATTTCGCAGCGTATTAAAGTTGCTAAGCAGGATGATCAGCATAACAATCAGTAAAATAAAAGCGGCTTTTGTTTTGTTGCTGTATTTTTTTAAAATGTCTTTCATCCTGTAGATTTATAATTGGCTTCTTCTCAAAGATACATAAATCTAACGTTTTAGAATAGAGTGGTTTAAAATGTTAAGCAGAATGTTTTTAAGGAGCATTTTCGCGCTGTTCGCTATATCTTTACTGCCGAACCCCGGCAGTAAAGGATGCCGCTTCCATCACGGCTAGGGCTTCAGGTTTCATAATACCAAAAGTCTTATCATTTTTGATATGCTTTTCTTTTCAGTAAATCTGCAGCGGTCTGATAAAACGAAATAGTTTCATTTACTAAATCGGTTCTTTCAGTTTTCAAAGCTTTTTCTTCATAATGAATCTGATATTCGGGTAAAATACCTTTCTTTGGAATTAAAGATAACTGGTATTGTTTTACCTGCTGTTTTGGTGACAAAATAGTTAGCACATTATCCTTTATCATTCCTAAATCCTGATATGTTGCGATAAAAGCTCTTGGTTTGTAATCTGGTTTAAAAACATCCTGTCCGTAAAACTTGCTTTCGTAATCAAAATGCAGCAGTCCGAAAAGGGTTGGCATTAAATCTATTTGAGACATGAGCTGATTGTATTTTTCAGCTTTAACAGACGGACTGTAAATAAAAGCCGGAATTCGGTATTTATCTAACGGCAACTCTGTTTTTCCAGCGCTTGAAGCACAATGATCGGCTACAATTACAAAAACAGTATTTTTAAACCAGGGTTGTTTACCTGCCATATCAAAAAATTTCCTTAAAGCATAATCCGTATATTTTACGCCACCATCCCTGGATTTAGCATCTCCGGAAATATCAATTTTATTATTAGGATACGTAAACGGCCTGTGATTGCTGACAGTCATGATATGATTAAAGAATGGTTTTCCTTCTTTTGCCTCGGCATTCATAATTTTTATGGCTTTATTGTACATATCTTCATCACACACTCCCCAAACATTCGAAAACGTAATTTCCTCATCTGTAAAGTTTGATTTGTCAACGATTTCATATCCGTTACCAGAATAAAAATCCCTCATATTGTCAAAAAAGGCATCGCCTCCGTACATGAATTTTACATTATATCCTTTTTGTTTAAAAATGTTTCCGGTTGAGAATTTGTTTTTATTGTCTTCACGTTTTACTATGCTTTCACCGGGAGAAGGCGGTAAGCATAAAGTTACAGCTTCGAGGCCGCGAACCGTACGGTTTCCTGTTGCATATAAATTGGTAAACTCTAGACTCTTTTGCTTCAGACTATCTAAAAAAGGTGTTATATTATTAGTGTTTCCATAGGATTTAAGGAAATCAGCGCTATAACTTTCTATTGTAATCAGCACTACATTTTTATGGTTCTCAGGATAATCGCTTTCTATATTACGATTAGTATTTTGCCCTGAAACGCTTTTGATTTGCTGTTGTAGAATTGCATATGCTTTTCTGTGTGGCAGCGTTTTGTAAAATTCAAAATAGTCCAGTTTATTATTTTGAAAGGCAAGAAAAAATTTATACACGCCATTAGATTGCAGTTCGTTAACAAATACATTTTTTGAGTTTTCTGTTTTGGCTAAAGCTGGAATTGCAATTAAGGAAACTAAAAATAATGCAATATAAACCGCTGAAATCTTAAGTTTAGTTTTAAAATCAGGAATTTCATCAATATAGATTCTTGATTTTTTTATAATAAAATAAGTAATGATTGCCGTAGCCAAAAATAAAGCACTAAATATTGGAATGACAGGATACGATTGCATAATATTCCCAATAACTTCATTGGTGTAAATGAGGTAGTTTACAGCTATGAAATTGTATTTAACTCCAAATTCGTTCCAGAAAAAATATTCACTTATTCCATTTTGCAGGATCAATAAAACATATAGAAAAATAACAAAAGCAAATAACCAGAATCTGATTCTCTTTTTCAGTTTTGGCATAAACAAAAATACTGCAAACAATAAAGTTTTAATTCCCACAAAAATGGTAACAATTTTAGGCAAAGCACCGCCATATTCATCAAAAATGCTTTTTCCAGATGCAATATATAAGAATAAGAGAGTTAGAAAACCCAGAATTATATAACCTGCAGGCTTGTTGTATTTGGAATCAGAAATAAATATTAAATACATCCATAAAAAAGCACTTAGAATTACAAACACAAGCAAATCATTCAATAAGCCAAGACTGAAGATTTTAATTATTTCTAAAAAGTTAAAAGAACTTTGAGTTATTGGATGTAACATTAGTACAATACGCAACACAAAACTGATGGTAAAATAAAATACACCAAGATTATAAAACGGTGAAAGTTTCTTGTAGAAAGTCATAGGCTTATTTTTTTACAAAATTAAATCTGGTTGATTAATTCGGAATTAAGAAACAACTTTACCTTGCTTAGGATGAACTTAATATTTGCTTAAGATAAATTGCATATTTTTTATTGTCATAATTTTGAGCATTTACACCATACAAAATTTTTATCTTTGATAAAAGGCGATTATAAATGTATAAATAAAATCCTAATAAAATAAAAAAATGCAAATTTTAATAGTTGAGGATGAGTTGGGTATTGTTCAGTTTTTGAAACAGGGCCTGGAGGAAGAGGGATATGAGATAACTACAGCCAGTGATGGTTTAATAGGTTTTGAACTAACCCAAAGTCAGCAATTTGATTTGATTTTACTGGACTGGATGCTGCCAAAAATTAGTGGTATAGACCTTTGTAAAGCTATTAGGATTAAAAATCAGACAACCCCAATTATTTTTTTAACAGCCAAAGATACTGTAAAAGAAACCATCGAGGGGTTGAGGGCCGGAGCAAACGATTATATCAAGAAACCATTTAGTTTTGAGGAGCTGACTGAAAGGATCAAAGTTCATTTAAGGCATAAAAAAGGTTTGGAAATACTACTGTTAGGAAATATTAAAGTTGATGTATCAAAATACCTTGTCTTAAAAAATGATGAGGAGATTGCACTTACACAAAGGGAATTTGAATTGCTTCGTTACCTGATTGAAAACAAAGGAAAAGTATGCACCCGCAACCAGATTTTAAAAGATGTCTGGAATATTAATTTTGAATATGATACCGGGGTTATAGATGTTTTCATGAATGCTATCAGAAAGAAACTGAATTTAAAAATTGAAGAAGACTATATAAAAACCATCCGTGGTGTAGGTTATATTGCTAATGACTAAGTAATGACACAGCTTTCCTTTAAAAACAGAATCGCCTTAAATTATATCATTACAACAGGATTGTTGATCCTGGTAGTTTTTGCGGCTATTTATTTCACAGTAAAATTTACGGTTTATAAGCATCTTGATGAGAATTTAAAGATCGAAATTGAGAATCATTTAAAAGAGATCAAAATAGAAAACAATATGGTTTTCCTGATGGATGCAGAGGAATGGGAGGAGCGCGAGCATAACTCAGTGGATGTAAATCCGGTTTTTGTCCAGTTTTTGGATCTCCATAAAAAAGTGATCGAAAAATCACCAAATTTAAAAAATGAAGTTCTTGTATTTCATGATAATGTAGGATTTTATAAAACCTTTGATACAACCTTATTAAAAAGCACTGTCAGACAGATTCAGGTTCCGCTTGATATAAAATCAAAAAAAATTGGTTATCTGATTATTGCGATGCCACTTACAGATTCGACCAAAGTTTTAAATAACCTTTTTGAGACTTTGTTAATTGCTTTTCCTTTCATTTTAATACTATTATTTTTAATTGCGCGCTTTTTTGCCGGAAGGAGCATCAGGCCTATTAATGCCATTACAGATATTTCAGGTATGATTACAAGGGATAATCTTAAAACCCGAATTCCGCTGCCTAAAAAGCTTGATGAATTATATACGCTTTCTGAAACAATCAATAATTTGCTGAATCGTATTGAGGATGCCGTAGAGCGTGAAAAGCAATTTGCATCAGATGCATCACACGAATTGAGAACACCTTTAACTGTCATAAAGGGGACTCTGGAAGTGCTGATCAGAAAACCACGTAATAACAAAGAATACGAAGAAAAAATAAATTACTGTATCAATGAAGTAGATAATCTCAATATATTGGTGGATCAGCTTCTTATGCTGGCGCGTTTTGAGAATCAAAGACATAATATTTTATCTGAATCTGTTTATCTGAACGCTGTTATTTTAGATGTAATTACTTTAAATTCAGAGAAAATTAGCAGCAAAGCAATCCATATGAAATTTGATGCCGAAGAAGAATTTTACATCAATTCAGATAATTACCTTGTGGTAACTATTTTTAGGAATATTATTTCTAATGCCCTTAAGTATACAAATAATGGTGGTCACGTTTCTGTTTCACTTTTTAAAGAAAACAATAAAATTATCTGCAGGATTTCAGACAACGGAATCGGAATTAAGAAAACAGATTTAGAGGCTATTTTTAATCCTTTTTTCAGGTCGAATTCGTCAGTACATCCAGAAATTAAAGGAACAGGATTGGGATTGTCTATCGTTAAACGTTTTACAGAACTGCTTGATATTAAATTTCAGATAGAAAGCAGGATTAATGAAGGTACAACAGTAGTTTTAGAATTTAACGAAGAGGGAATTAGGCTATAAAAAACAATGTGTGCTTCTTTGCTCTCTATAAATGTATCCGAAACCTTTTTAGTTCAATATCCTGGAGTAAAAATAGGCTGCAAATGGCAAAGAATCTTTTTTTAACAATAAACTGCTGTTAAGTTAAAATAAAAATTGCTTTTTTATGAAATTAACCTGTATATTTGCAACCGAATCAAAGAATAAAAAACAACATAAAAATGTTTATTAGCCAATTACATCATCATCATTTTCATAATTGCTCTCAGGCGATGTGTTAATGTATGGATGTAAATCATCATATTTTAAAACCCGTTTGAGTACATCAAACGGGTTTTTTATTCCCTATTCTTTGTACTCAAACTATTAATTAAACAAAAAAAGAAAAATGAGTACTTTAAAAATTGCAATTCAGAAATCAGGTCGTTTAAACGAAGACAGCATTCAGATCCTAAAAGACTGCGGTATTTCAATCAACAACGGAATCGATCAGTTAAAAGCAGAAGCTTCAAATTTTCCTCTTGAAGTTTTATATTTAAGAAATTCTGATATCCCTCAATATTTAATTGACGGAGTAGTAGATTTAGCAATTGTAGGCGATAATCTTTTGGTAGAAAAAGGAAAAGGTATCGAAGTGGTTCAGAAATTAGGATTCTCAAAATGTAAAGTTTCTGTAGCAGTTCCAAAAACTTTTGAATACAATTCGGTTCAGGATTTGGCTGGTTTGCGTATTGCAACTTCATATCCAAATACAGTGAATGAATATTTTGGTTCATTCGGACTAACAGTTGATATTCACCAGATTTCAGGTTCGGTAGAAATTGCACCTAATATTGGTCTTGCCGATGCGATTGTTGATATCGTTTCAAGCGGAAGTACTTTGTTTAAAAATAATTTGAAAGAAGTTGAGGTAATTTTGAAAAGTGAAGCGGTTTTAGCGGTTTCTCCAAAAGTTTCCCCTGAAATTCAAAAGCACATTGATACTTTAAAATTTAGGATTCAGTCTGTTTTAAGAGCCAGAAATTCAAAATATATTTTGATGAACGTGCCAAATGACAAGATTGATGAAATTGGCAAAATTTTACCAGTTTTAAGAAGTCTTACTGTTTTGCCTTTAGCTCAGGAAGGCTGGAGCAGCGTTCACTCTGTAATCGATAAAGATACTTTTTGGGACGTAATCGATCAGTTGAAAGAAGCAGGAGCAGAAGGGATTCTGGTTTGCCCAATTGAGAAAATGGTACTATAAATAAAATTTCAATTATAAAATTCCAAATTCCAAACTTAGCTTGAAAATTTTAGCTTTATGACGAAAGCATTGGAATTTGGAATTTTAAAATTTGGAATTTAATATAAAATATTATGAATAAAATAAATAACCCAAAACCGGATACCTGGTCAGGAATATTAAAAAGACCTACGAAAACAATCGATGATATCGAAGTTACGGTTAAAGAAATATTTAAAGAAGTACAGAAAAAAGGGGATGAGGCTGTTGCAAAATACACTTCTATCTTCGACGGAATTGCTTTAGACAATTATGAAGTTTCTCCTGCAGAAATTGAAGAAGCAATTACTTTAGTTTCTGCTGAATTGAAAGAAGCGATTCAGCTGGCTAAAAACAATATTTATAAATTCCACTCAGCACAAAAAACAGAAAGAATCTCAGTTGAAACGATTGAAGGTGTAAACTGCTGGCAGGAAAAAAGACCAATTCAAAAAATTGGTTTGTATATCCCGGGTGGAACCGCTCCGTTATTTTCAACGGTTTTAATGCTCGCTGTGCCTGCAGAAATTGCCGGTTCGAAAGAAATTGTGTTATGCTCACCTCCGGATAAAACCGGAAAAATTAATCCTGCAATTTTGTATGCTGCCAATTTATGTGGCGTAACTAAAATATTAAAAGTAGGAGGAATCCAGGCTATTGCCGGAATGACTTTCGGAACGCAGTCAATCCCGAAAGTATATAAAATTTTTGGTCCAGGAAACCAGTTTGTAACGGTGGCGAAACAATTGGCAACACAATTTGGTGTAGCAATTGATATGCCGGCCGGACCTTCAGAATTATTGGTGATGGCAGATGATACAGCTGTTCCTGCCTTTGTAGCTTCGGATTTATTGTCTCAGGCAGAACATGGAGCAGACAGTCAGGTAATTTTGGTTTCAACATCTAAAAAACTGATTGACGCTGTTGAAAAAGAAATAGAAATTCAGCTAGAGGCTCTTCCAAGAAAAGAAATTGCTAAAAAAGCTATTGCCAATTCTAAATTAATTTTTGTTGAAAACGATAAAATTGCTTTAGAACTTATCAATGAATACGGACCGGAACATTTTATTATTTGTTCAGAATACGATGATTTTTACTGTAATGGTGTTGTAAATGCGGGTTCTGTTTTTATCGGGAATTACACTCCTGAAAGTGCCGGAGATTATGCTTCCGGAACAAATCACACGTTGCCTACAAATGGTTATGCGAAAAATTACAGCGGAGTAAATCTGGACAGTTTTATGAAATCCATGACTTTTCAGAAAATTTCAGAAAAAGGAATTCAGAATATTGGACCAGCAATTGAACTTATGGCTGAAGCTGAAGGATTACAGGCGCATAAAAATGCAGTAACACTTCGATTAAAGAGTATAAAATAAAGAAACATTTTAAATAGAATAAAGAACAAAGAAACAAGAAAGAATTTGAATAATACGAAAAGTCTATTCTCTTGATTCTTTTTTCTATTTTCTAAAAAAATATAAACAATGAGTACCTTCGATATAAATACTATAACACGTGAAAACGTAAAAATATTAAAACCCTATTCTTCAGCTCGTGATGAGTTTGAAGATTTTGATACTGCCGAAATGATTTTTCTGGATGCGAATGAAAACCCGTTTCAAAATGGTGTGAACCGTTATCCGGATCCACAGCAGAATTCGGTTAAAGCGATTTTAGCTAAAAATAATAATGTAAAACAAAGCCAGATTTTATTAGGAAACGGAAGCGATGAGGTTTTGGACTTGCTTTTCAGGGCTTTTTGTGAACCGAAAACAGACAATATTATTTCATTGCCGCCAACTTACGGAATGTACAGCGTTCTGTCTAATATTAATGCGGTAGAAAACAGGGAAGTTTTGCTTTCGACAGATTTTCAGCCACAGGTTGATAAAATTTTAGAAGCGGTTGATGACAATACCAAAATTATCTTTTTATGTTCGCCAAATAATCCAACCGGAAACTCTTTTTCAGATGAAAGTGTGGTGAAGTTGCTTCAAAATTTCAAAGGGTTAGTCGTAATTGATGAAGCCTATATTGATTTCTCGGATAAAGAAAGCTGGCTGATTGAAATCGATGAATATCCAAATCTTGTAATCACACAAACACTTTCAAAAGCGTACGGTCTGGCCGGAATTCGTTTAGGGGTTTGTTACGCTTCACAAGCTGTAATTTCAGTTTTAAATAAAATTAAACCTCCTTATAATGTAAACGAACTAACGCAGCAAAGAGCGATTGAACGTTTGAAGGATGGAGAAAAAATAAAACAGGAAATTGCTGCTATCATCGAACAGAGAGAAGAACTGCTTAAAATTTTGGGAGACGTTGCTTTTGTTGAAAAAGTATACCCTACAGAAGCTAATTTTGTGTTGGTAAAAGTGGATGATGCAAATAAAAGATACGATCAGTTAATTGAAAAAGGAATTGTTATCAGAAACAGAACTACGCAGCCTTTATGTGAAAACTGTCTTCGTTTTACGATTGGAATTCCTGAAGAAAATGCTGTTTTGATTAAAGAATTGAAGTTGTTGAAATAGAAAGAAAAGAATATAGAGTAAAGAAAAAAGAAAAATTTTAGAACTATAGAGATTTTATAACAAGTCTATTCTCTTTAATCTGTTTTCTTTATTCTAAAAAAAATATAATATGAAAAAAGTACTTTTTATCGATCGTGACGGAACGATTGTTTTAGAACCAGAAGGATATCAATTGGATAGTCTGGATAAATTAGAGTTTTATCCAAAAGCGTTTCAATATCTGGCTAAAATTGCCAATGAACTGGATTACGAACTGGCAATGGTAACCAATCAGGACGGTTTGGGAACGGACAGTTTTCCGGAAGATACGTTTTGGCCAACGCAGAATTTTATTCTGAGAGCGTTTGAAAACGAAGGTGTTTTGTTTGATGATATTTTTGTAGACCGTTCATTCCCGGAAGATAATGCACCAACACGCAAACCCAGAACAGGAATGCTAACCAAATATATTGACAATCCAAACTATGATCTGGCTAATTCTTTTGTTTTAGGAGATCGTTTAACCGATGTTGAACTGGCTAAAAATCTTGGTGCAAAAGCCATTTTCATGAACCTGACTGATGGCGCAGGAAGTACTGAAATTTCATCAAAACGTGAAGAATTAGATGAAACGATTATCCTGCAGACAACGGACTGGAAAACGATTTATGAGTTTTTAAAACTAGAGGCGCGTTCTGCTTCAATCACCCGTAAAACACATGAAACAGATATTTTTATCAATTTAAATTTAGACGGAACAGGAAAAAGTAAAATCGATACCGGAATTGCTTTTTTCGACCATATGCTGGATCAAATCTCCCGTCATGGTCAAATGGATTTAGAAATTTTGGTAAAAGGTGATTTAGAAGTTGATGAACACCACACGATTGAAGATACGGCAATTGCTTTAGGTGAAGTTTTTGCAAAAGCATTAGGAAATAAATTAGGAATTGAGCGCTACGGTTTCTGTTTGCCAATGGACGATTGTTTAGCTCAGGTTGCCATTGACTTTGGTGGAAGAAACTGGCTGATTTGGGAAACCGAATTTAAACGCGAAATGGTAGGTAAAATGCCAACCGAAATGTTTTTTCACTTCTTTAAATCGTTCTCTGACGGTGCAAAAGCGAATATCAACATCAAAGCAGAAGGGGATAACGAACACCATAAAATTGAAGCGATTTTTAAAGCTTTCGCTAAAGCTATAAAAGTTGCCGTAAAAAGAGATACTGAGAAAATGATTTTGCCTTCGACGAAGGGAATGTTGTAAAAAATTTTGTTTCAGGTTTAAAGTTTCAGGTTCTGTACAATAACGTGTAACTTTAAACCTGAAACCTGAAACAAAAAGAAATGGACGCTAAAAAATTTGCCAAAGAATGGATTGAATCCTGGAATTCGCATGATTTAGAAGATATCATGAAGCATTATGCGGATGATATTCAGATTACAACGCCAATGTTAAAACTGGCTGCAGGAATAGAAAGTGGCTCAATCCAGGGAAAAGAAGAGGTAAGGGCATACTGGGAAAAAGCGTTAACCAAAATTCCTGATTTGCATTTTGAATTGATAGAAGTTACATCAGGTATTGATTCGGTTGCACTTTATTATAAATCAGTTATGAATAAAATGGCAGTTGAAGTTATGTTTTTTAATGAAAACGGATTGGTAAATAAAATGATTGCTCATTATACAGATCTTTAGAAAAATTGTTTCAGGTTTAAAGTTTCAGCTTTCACGTTTTGTTGGGCAACTTGAAACTTTAAACTTGAAACCTGAAACAAAAATTAAATGAAAATAGTTATCATAAATTACGGCGCAGGTAATATTCAAAGCATCATGTTTGCTATTGAAAGACTTGGTTTTAAAGCTGTTTTGAGTAATAATCCTGAAGAAATTCAGTCGGCAGATAAAGTGATTTTTCCAGGTGTGGGCGAAGCGAGTTACGCGATGAAAAAACTGAAAGAAAGCGGTTTGGATACTTTGATTCCGGCATTGAAACAGCCAGTTTTAGGAATTTGTCTAGGAATGCAGTTGATGTGTAATTCAACAGAAGAAGGAAATACAAAAGGGTTGGGGATTTTTGATGTAGATGTGATTAAATTTACTTCAAAAGTAAAAGTGCCACAAATGGGATGGAACCAAATCTATAATTTAAAATCGGATTTGTTTAAGGATATTGCAGAAAATGAATTCATGTATCTGGTACATAGTTTTTATGCTCCAAATTGTGCTGAAGCTATTGCCACAACAAATTATGATGTCGAATACGCATCGGCTTTACACAAAAATAATTTTTACGGAACACAATTTCATCCTGAAAAGAGTGGGGATGTTGGGGAGAAGATATTGGATAACTTTTTGAAGTTAAATTCCAATATTTAAATCCCAAATTCCAATTCAATATCAAAAATCAATAAATATCAATTTAGAAAATCTGAAATAAAAATCGTTAATCGGCAATCAAAAACCAAGACTTTGCGACTTTTGACTTTCAAACTTTAAGACTAATAAAATGAGAATAATACCAGCCATAGATATCATTGAAGGAAAATGCGTTCGCTTGTCCAAGGGGGATTATGATACCAAAATAATTTATAATGAAAATCCACTTGAAGTAGCGAAATCATTTGAAGCACACGGAATTGAATACCTGCATTTAGTAGATCTTGACGGTGCAAAATCAAGCAAAATTGTCAACTATAAAATTTTGGAGCAAATTGCGACACAAACCAGTTTAAAAATTGATTTTGGAGGCGGACTAAAAGCAGACTCAGATTTGAAAATTGCTTTTGAAAGCGGTGCAAACCAAATTACAGGTGGAAGTATTGCCGTAAAAAACAGGACTATTTTCGAAAAATGGATTGCAGAATACGGTTCGGATAAAATCATTTTGGGCGCTGATGCGAAAGATGAAAAAGTATCTGTTTCAGGATGGCTTGAAGATTCAGATGAAGATTTAGTTCCGTTTATTCAGGATTATCAGGCAAAAGGAATTCAGTATGTAATTTGTACTGATATTGCAAAAGACGGCATGCTCGAAGGACCAAGCTTCGATTTGTACGCTAAGATTTTGGCTGAAGCTAAAGGAATAAAATTAATCGCTTCGGGTGGAATTTCAACTTTTGATGAATTGCCAAAATTAGCCGAATTAGGCTGTGAAGGAACGATTATCGGAAAAGCAATTTACGAGGGAAGAATTACATTAAAGCAATTAGAGAATTATATTTTAAATAAATAGATTATTTCGCAAAGTTGCACGAAGTAAAACACAAAGATTCACAAAAAAAATCTTTGTGAATCTCTGTGAACGTTTTGCGAATCTCTGTGAAACAACAAAAAAAATGCTTGCAAAAAGAATCATACCCTGTTTGGATATAAAAAACGGAAGAACTGTAAAAGGCGTAAATTTTGTAGATTTGCGTGATGCGGGCGATCCGGTTGAACTGGCTGAAATCTATTCGGCTGAAGGTGCGGATGAACTAGTTTTTCTGGATATTTCAGCTACGGAAGAAAGACGTAAAACGCTAGTGAATATGGTCCGAAGTGTTGCGGAGAAAATTAATATTCCGTTTACTGTTGGTGGCGGAATTTCGTCTGTTGAAGATGTTGAAATTCTGCTGAATAATGGTGCTGATAAAGTTTCGATCAATTCATCGGCAGTAAAAAATCCACAATTGATTAATGACCTAGCCCAGAAATTTGGAAGCCAGTGTGTGGTAGTAGCCATTGATGCCAAACAAATTGACGGACAATGGATCGTACATTTGGTGGGTGGAAAAGTACCAACAGAATTAAATTTATTCGATTGGGCTGTAGAAGTTGCAGAACGAGGGGCAGGAGAAATATTATTTACTTCTATGGACAATGACGGAACCAAAAATGGTTTTGCAAATGAGGCTTTGGCTAAATTGTCAGGATTAATTAATATTCCGATTATTGCTTCGGGAGGTGCCGGAAATATGCAGCATTTTGTTGATTCTTTCAAAGAAGGAAAAGCAGATGCAGCTTTGGCGGCAAGTGTTTTTCACTTTAAGGAAATCGAAATTAAGGCGTTGAAACAAGAGTTAAAAAACAATAATATTGAAGTACGAATATAGTCTTTAAGACTTTCGACTTTCCACTTTAGACTAAAAAAGATGAACATAGATATCAAAAGTTCCCACGGATTGATTCCGGCAATTATTCAGGATTCAGAAACCAAAAATGTCCTAATGATGGGATATATGAATGAAGAATCGCTTCAAAAAACAATAGAAACGCAAAAAGTAACTTTTTTCAGCCGATCAAAACAAAGACTTTGGACGAAAGGAGAGGAGAGTGGTAACTTTTTGAATCTGGTCAGCATTAAAAATGACTGCGATGGTGATACGCTTTTAATTCAGGCAAAACCTGTTGGACCAACTTGCCATACTGGTGCTGATACTTGCTGGCAGGAACCAAATTATGCTAATTATGGTTTCATTTCCCAGTTAGAAAATACAATCAAAACCCGAAGAGAAAATGCTGATTCTGAGAAAAGTTATGTGGCTTCTTTATTCGAAAAAGGAATAAATAAAATAGCTCAAAAAGTAGGTGAAGAAGCAGTAGAAGTGGTTATCGAAGCCAAAGATAACAACGATGATTTATTCCTTAGCGAAAGTGCTGATTTGCTTTTTCATTACCTGATTTTGTTACAGGCAAAAGGATATCAGTTAAACGATGTGGTTGATGTTTTAAAGAAGCGTCAGAAGTAGTTTTTAATAAAAGATATTAAAGAAAACCTGTTGGGAATTAAGTTTTTCTGACAGGTTTTTTTGCTTTCTAATTGAGCGTTAAAGCCCCTAAAATTTCTTCATACATAAAAGGGCCGCCAGGATATTTGGCGGTATAATCAAGATTCATCCAGACCTGGCCGCGTTCGTCGATATGATAATGAATTATTTTTCCTTTACTTTCTTTCACAAAAAGGACATTCTTAATCAGATAATTGACTTTTTCCAGATCAATTAAAGATCCAATCAGAATCTCGGGATAAATGTGTCCTTTGGTATGAATTAATCTAGGTGTTCCGCCAATCGAACGAATTGCAGCTGCCATCAAAATTGAATGATCATCGCAGTCTCCGGAAAAATATTCTAAAGATTCAGTAGCTGTAGCAATATAATCGCCTTCTTTAGGATCATTAACGTAATTCCATCGATTATTAATTTCTTTAAAAACGGCAAAACACTGAATGATGGTTCTGTAATCAGAATACCCCCTGATACCTTTGAAATGCTTTGTAGTCGCCATAATGGCAAAATTTCGAACCTTAGGATTCTGATACTCTATGGCGTTTATAATTTTGGTTTTATTAGGAAACGGAAGTAATTTTGCCACAATGATATCCTGAGGGAAAGGATTGTCAGACATGGTATAAATCATCGAATTATAATCTTCGGATATTTCGGTAAAGCCATAATTCCCTATAACTGTTCCATAAAATAAAACTAATAAGTATAAGGCAATACAAATTAAGATGATGGTACGTAACAACATCAGCAGGAAGTAAATTGCTGCAAAAACAACTAAAAAAATCAAAACACGGTCTAAATTAAAAGACCATTTTAAGTCAATCAGGTTTTGGTGCAATATGATAAAAACCGGGATGGTAATCAAAAGACTCAATAGCATAATAATAATCCTATCCCAGGGAGATTTTACCTGTAACTTGGATTTTAATTGCGGAAAGTCAATTTTTGGAAATTTTATCATAGCATTAAAAAGCAGTGTTTTTTACATCGCTTTTACGGTTTCAACAAAAGTACTTTTTTTATCAATAATTCCCAGATCAAATAACTGATTTTGAATCTTTACAAATGCTTTTTCGGTTAAATTTTTCTGAGACCATTGTGTCAGTTTAAGCCATTCCTGAATATCTTCCAGTCTTTGG
This sequence comes from Flavobacterium gyeonganense, assembly GCF_029625295.1. Lineage (NCBI taxonomy): Bacteria > Pseudomonadati > Bacteroidota > Flavobacteriia > Flavobacteriales > Flavobacteriaceae > Flavobacterium > Flavobacterium gyeonganense. The sequence continues at coordinate 4,082,155 of NZ_CP121112.1, forward strand.
TCAAAAATATCTGCCAGTGTTTTGTCAATATCCGGAATCTGGGTAAAATCCCGTGTAGCATTATTAATGATTTCCAGTATTTTCTCCATTACTTTTGGATTTTTTTTCAAAAATTCATCACGGGCAGCAATTACAAAAGAAGGCCATGGAGTAGGGCAATCACCTAAGCGTCTGAAAATACCTTTATCAACGAGAGGTTTGGTCATGAAACGTTCCCACATGAAATAATCTGCAGTTTCATTAGTAAGAGCTTCTACAGCACCGTCTATGGTGTTGACGATTTCAAATTCTAAATTATCAGTTTCCCAGCCCTGTTCATTTGCATTAACATATGCCATTAATTGAGATCCAGAACCCAAACGTGAAATAGCCACTTTTTTATTTTTAAGATCTTTTATAGTATGAAAATCAGAGTTAGCTGCAACATGAATCCCCCAAATTAAAGGTGACTGCACATAAATCTGAACAATTTTACTGGGATTTCCGGCTGCGATATCCTTTATAATGCCCTCTGTCAAAATAACAGCAATATCAGTATTGCCATCACGCAGCATCTGACACATTTTACCAGTACCTTCAGGAATATTTTTCCATTGCAAATCTATATTTTCAGTTTGAAATTCGCCATTTTCAATACATAGCCGCCATGGCAAATTGAAGTGTTCAGGAACACCAACAATTTTTACTGTTTTCATTAAGTTTTAAGTTAAGTTGTTTGGGCATATTATTTTTAGACTTCATAAATTTTAGAATGTTAGATTATTTAAGTATTTAGATTTTAAAAATTATCTAATTACCAAATTTGACACACTATCTAATTTTTCAATAAATCTGTTCTGTGTTTTTCAGAAAGGCATGGTTCTGCAAATTCTATAATTTCCTGTAATTCGTATTGGCTCAAAAGGTTCTTTACAATTGCGTAATCTACATTTTTTGGGACTTCAACTGCAAATAAGGTTTCATTTAAGCCTTCTGAAACACAATGAACTGATTTTAGTTCTTCACGGATTATTTCTTTATCGAATCCTTTTTCTAAAATTACAACCTGGAGAATTGAATTTCCAAAACTTTCTATAGTCTTTCTGTAAACAAGCGCATCTTCATTTTCATCGAATTCAGCGAAGAAAATATCATCTGTTGCAATTAAAGGCCCAAAAAAGGGAATATTATCTAGTTTGAAAATTCCTTTTTCCAAATCAATAATTTCAGCCCACATGGTTTCAACCACTGTATCTTCAAGCAAATCACTGTAATATCTGAATACTATTTTTTTGTGCGTTTCTACTTCCATTATTTAGACATTAATTTAAGGCTTTTAAAGGCGATATTACAATACGATATCCGTCGGGATCCATAAACATTTTTCCATTTTCATTCCAATATGGATTTATGGCCGGTATGATTGAAATATTGTTATTTACCACCTTTTTTATTAAGGTATTATATTTTAAAATTGTTTTGGGATAAAGTACAATGATATCATCTTCATCAAACTTATGATCAGTTTTGGTTTTAGATTGTGTGAATTCAAAATACCAGTCTAAATCAGGTTTTCCAATAAAAAGACCATCATAATTATTATGGTTTTGGAAGCCGCCAAGTCTTTCAAAACCTAAAATATTGACGTAAAAATTTTCAATAGTCTCTAAATTATTTGTATGCCTTGCAACTCTTAGCATCATAATTTTGTAATTTTTAAATAATAAATTATCTAATTTTAAGATTGGCTAATTATTTTACCGCTAATTTATCTAAAGTATATGCAATCAGTTCATCAACTGCCTTATAAGGATCCTGACTAAAAGTTCCAGAAGCACGATTCGCAATAATCGCATTTAATGACAAAGCATTATGTCCCAGTAATGCTGAAAGTCCGTAAATAGCAGCAGTTTCCATTTCCAGGTTTGTGATTCGGTTATCATTAAAATCAAAATTATCCATTTTGTTATTTAATTCCTCATCCTGAATATTTAAACGCAGAATACGCCCCTGGGGGCCATAAAAACCTCCGGCAGTAGCTGTAATTCCTTTGAAAATTTTCTCACTTTCAATAATTTTTTCTAATGTTTCTGAGCAGGCAATTGCATACGGTTTTCCTTTTCTGATATCCCAGTTGGTATGCAGGATAAAAGCATCTTCAATCGCATTATGGGAAACATTATCAATTAGATAAGAGCGAAGCATATTATCCAGTCCTAATCCAAATTTAGATATTACAAAGCTGTCAACAGGTATATCTGCATGTAACGAACCCGAAGTCCCGATTCGGATTATATTTAGAGAGGTTAGTTCTTTTTTTGGTAGACGTGTTTCTAAATCGATGTTAACCAAGGCGTCTAATTCATTTAGTACAATGTCAATATTATCAGGTCCAATTCCTGTTGACATGACTGTAATTCTTTTGCCTTTGTAAACTCCAGTTTGGGTTTTAAATTCTCTTTTTTGAGTTGAATATTCAATCGAATCAAAAAACTGGGTAATTTTTTCAACCCTGTTCTGATCTCCCACAAAAATTATATCGTGGGCTATATGTTCAGGTCGAAGGTTTAAGTGATAAACACTTCCATCCGGGTTGAGTATTAATTCTGATGCCTTTATCATTTTTTTTAAGTTGCTAAGTTACTAAGATTTTATTTCAGGTTTCGGCTTAAGTTGAGCACATGAAACTTTAAACAAATAACTATTTTTTATCCACCAACCCGTTTTGTTTTAAAGCCTTTTTCTTTTAAAATTGCCATAATTTTATCACGGTAATCTCCCTGAATGATAATAGAATCATCTTTAAAAGTTCCGCCAACGCTCAGTTTTGTCTTGATTTCTTTGGCCAGAATTTTAAAATCTTCATCAGATCCTTCGTAACCTTCGATGATGGTTGTTGCTTTTCCTTTTCGTTTTTCGAATTTGCAGATCATAGGCTCCTTTTGTACATAAAGCACATGTTCTTGTTCCTGAACCTCTTCTGGTTCATTGGATTCTATATGATCCGGAAATAAATTTTTTAACTGATCTTTAAAGTCCATAAGTTTTGTTTTAAAAAATAAATTCCAATGCTTAAATTTAAAAAATCAAATTCCAAATCCCAATTTAATAATTTTGGAATTTGGAATTTTATAAAATTTGGAATTTAATAAGTTTATTTTTTTATTAAACCTAAATCTACTAAGCGTTCATGTAAAAAATCACCTGCTGAAATATCTTCATATTTCTTAGGATTTTCAGCATCAATACAGTTTTCTAAACAATCCAGACGCATATCGCTCACAGGATGCATAAAAAACGGAATAGAATAACGTGAAGTTCCCCATAATTCCCTTGGCGGATTTACAACCTGATGTATAGTCGATTTTAATTTGTTGTTTGTATGTCTTGAGAGCATGTCTCCAACGTTGATTACCAATTCATCATCTGCAGCAATGGCATCAATCCATTCCCCATTATGATTCTGAACTTGTAATCCTTTACCCTGAGCTCCCATCAAAAGCGTAATTAGATTTATATCGCCGTGAGCAGCTGCACGAATCGCATTCTCCGGTTCAGAAGTAATCGGAGGATAATGAATCGGTCTTAAAATAGAGTTTCCTTCTTTTGCATATTCATCAAAATAGAATTCATCAAGGCCTAAATGCAAGGCAAGTGCCCTTAATACATAAATACCTGTTTTTTCTAGCATTTGATAAGCTTCTTTACCAACTTCGTTAAAACGAGGCAACTCCTTAACCTCAACGTTGTCTGGATATTCAGAAGCCCATTTCGAATCTTTGTCAACATACTGGCCAAAATGCCAGAACTCTTTTAAATCTCCCTCTTTTCGTCCTTTAGCATGTTCTTTTCCAAATGAAACATAACCTCTTTGTCCGCCTATTCCGGGAATTTCATAATTGTGTTTGGTTTCTAATGGCAAGGCGAAAAATTTTCGAATTTCGCCATAAAGTTCGTTTACCAGCTGGTCATCAAGAAAATGACCTTTTAAGGCAACGAAGCCAATGTTTTCAAATGCACTGCCGATTTCATTTACAAATTTTTGTTTACGTTCCGGGTCGCCCGAAAGGAAATCACGTAAGTCTACACTAGGAATGTTTTGCATACTTTACATTTTTATTTTAAGAAAAAAAGGTTTTAGGCCTTCATAACAAAGGTATAGAATATTTTAGATTTGAATTTTAAAAAATACTATAAAATTAGATTTTTCCTGTAATAATTTAACATAAAGATGGAGAGGGTAATTTTGATTAAACTTTAATTTCGAACTTGTTTTGCTTTAAAAACATGTTAATAATTCTGAAAAACATGGGTTTTAAAATAGAAAATTCTATTTTTATAAAAAAGAACATTATGAAAATAGGACTAATCGGATTTGGGAAAACCGGAAAAGCGGTAGCTTCGGTTTTGCTGCAAAATAAAAAAATTTCACTTAAATGGGTTTTGAAAAGAAGTCATATTTTAGAGAATCGAACTACAGCGGAATATCTGGGAATTGATTCTGAAGAAACAGGTAAAATATATTCAATTGAAAGTACTTCGATAACAGAACTACTGGATAAGGAACCTGTTGATATGATAATTGATTTTTCTTCAGCTATGGGAATTTATAGTTACGGAGAAGAAGCTAGTATCAGAAAGGTAAAAATTATATCTGCTATTTCTCATTATTCTAAACAAGAAAAAGATTTTTTAAAGTCGCTTTCAAAAATTACTACTGTATTTTGGAGTCCTAATATCACGCTTGGGGTAAATTATTTGTTATTTGCTTCTAAATTTTTGAAGAAAATTGCGCCCTGGGTTGATATCGAAATTATTGAAGAACATTTTAAAGGTAAAGACGGCATTTCAGGGACTGCCCTTAAAATTGCAGAAACACTTGATTTAGAGGAAAATGATATAAATTCGGTAAGAGCCGGTGGCATCGTAGGGAAACACGAAGTCGTTTTTGGATTTCCTTTCCAGACAGTCAGGCTGATTCATGAAAGCATTTCCCGTGAAGCTTTTGGCAGCGGGGTTGTATTTGTTGCTGAAAATTTAAAAAATAAAGAAGAAGGACTATATAACTTTGAAGATATTTTATCTCCTTATTTTGTTGCTTAAATAATTTTATGCTAAAAATTACTTATTACAATTATAGTTGAGCAACAGCTTATTTTTTAGTATTTATTTCACTATTAGTATTTGAGTTGTTATATTTTAATATATTTGAAATGCTAAAACCGAAACAAAATGATCTTTTACAGACAAGACCTGACTGACACTCAATTACTGGATTTATATAAAAAAATACTCAAGCCACGTTTAATCGAAGAAAAAATGCTCATCCTGATCCGACAGGGCAAAGTATCAAAATGGTTTTCAGGAATTGGACAGGAAGCAATTGCAGTAGGTGTTACAGCTGTTTTGGATGAGTCAGAATATGTATTGCCTATGCATAGAAATCTGGGGGTTTTTACTTCAAGAAATATTCCTTTGTACCGATTGTTTTCGCAATGGCAGGGAAAAGCAAATGGTTTTACAAAAGGCAGGGACCGCAGTTTTCATTTTGGAACCCAGGAATATAAAATTATCGGAATGATTTCGCATCTGGGGCCACAATTAGGTATTGCAGATGGGATTGCTTTGGCAAATAAACTTCAAAACAATAAAAAAATAACTGCTGTTTTTACTGGTGAAGGCGCAACCAGCGAAGGTGATTTTCATGAAGCCTTAAATATTGCTGCAGTCTGGAAATTGCCTGTAATGTTTATTATTGAAAACAACGGTTACGGACTTTCTACACCTACAAATGAGCAGTATATGTGCGAAAACCTGGCAGATAAGGGCACGGGTTATGGTATGGAAAGCCATATTATTGACGGAAATAATATTCTGGAAGTTTATAACAAACTTTCAAAACTTAAGGAGCAGATGCAGGAAAATCCCCGTCCGGTTTTATTGGAATTTAAAACCTTTAGAATGCGTGGGCATGAAGAGGCGAGCGGTACAAAATATGTTCCTCAGGAATTGAGGGATGAGTGGAGTGAAAAAGACCCGGTTACCAATTATCGAAGATTTTTAACAGAAAGTGGTGTCCTGACAGCAGAATTCGACGAACAGCTTCATAATGAAATCAAGCAGGAAATCGACGAAAATTTAGCTATAGCACATGCGGAACCGGAAATTGTTCCGACTTATGAAGGTGAATTAGCAGATGTTTATAAGCCTTATGAGTATGAAGAAGTGATTCATTCATCAGAATCTAAGAATATTCGTTTTATAGATGCTATCAGAACGAGTCTGGAACAGTCTATGAAAAAGCATGAAAATCTCGTTATGATGGGGCAGGATATAGCAGAATATGGAGGAGCTTTTAAAATAACAGATGGTTTTGTTGAGTTTTTTGGAAAAGCACGTGTTCGAAATACCCCAATTTGTGAAAGCGCCGTTGTTTCAACCGGAATGGGATTATCAATTAACGGCTATAAAGCAATTGTTGAAATGCAATTTGCAGATTTCGTTTCAACAGGTTTTAATCCGATTGTAAATTTACTGGCCAAATCGCATTATCGCTGGGGTGAAAAAGCCGATGTTGTAGTACGCATGCCTTGTGGCGGAGGAACTCAGGCAGGACCTTTTCATTCACAGACAAATGAAGCCTGGTTTACCAAAACTCCGGGATTAAAAGTAGTTTACCCGGCCTTCCCTTATGATGCTAAAGGATTATTAAATACCTCAATAAACGATCCGAATCCGGTTTTGTTTTTTGAACATAAACTTTTATACAGAAGCATCTATCAGGATGTTCCAAATGATTATTATACGATTCCATTAGGAAAAGCAGCAATGATAAAAGAAGGAGAAAAGATAACCATTATTGCCTTTGGTGCAACGGTTCACTGGGCACTGGAAACATTAGAAAAACATCCGGATATTGAGGCTGATTTGATTGATTTAAGAACATTGCAGCCTTTGGATACTGAAACTATTTTTGCATCTGTCAAAAAAACGGGCAAAGTGATTATTTATCAGGAAGATACTTTGTTTGGCGGAATTGCCAGCGATATATCCGCTTTGATCATGGAACAGTGTTTTGAATATCTTGACGGGCCGGTAAAAAGAGTTGCTAGCTTAGATTCTCCAATTCCGTTTACTAAGGCTCTGGAAGATCAGTTTTTGCCAAAAGAGCGCTTTGAAAAAGAACTTATGGACTTGCTGGCTTATTAGAACCAAAAAATAAGGAGCTGATTTAAATTATCTAAAATTAATATTACTTAAATACATTAAAATATGAAAAAACTGTTTGTTTCAATTTTTACGCTTACATTGTTTATTTCCTGTAATAAAAGCACGAAGTCTGGTGATGACAATGCTTTAGATAAAAAATTTGACAAATATAAAGATGGTTTTGTTACCTCTTTGTGGAAAATGAATCCAGGATGGGCTTCTGCTGTCGGCTATCATAAATTAGACAGCGTTTTGGTGGTTCCTGATGCTGCGGCAGACAAAGTACAGCTTGATTTTGCAAATGTGCAATTAGACTCTTTAAAGAAATATGACATTGAAGACTTATCCGATAAAAATAAAACAGATTATCACATGATAAAAAATCATTTGGAATCTGTAATTTTCGGTATTAAAGAATTAAAATCCTCACAATGGAATCCATCCGAATATAATGTCTGTGGTGCATTTGCAGAAATTTTAAATGGTAAATATGATTCGCTTGAAGTTCGACTGCGTTCTTTTAATACAAAAATGAATGCTATTCCGGCTTATTATGAAGCAGCCAAAAAGAATATCAAAAACCCAACAGTTGAACATACAGAACTTGCAATCGCACAAAACATAGGAGGTTCTTCTGTTTTTGAAGCAGATTTAAATGATGCGCTTTCGAAAAGTAAACTGACACCTGCAGAGAAAAAAGAAATTCAGGACAAAGCAAAAGTTTCGGTAAAAGCAATTAAAGATTATGCTGACTGGCTAAAAAATCTGCCAAATAAAACACCACGTTCTTTTAGATTAGGAGCTGATTTGTATGCTAAAAAGTTTGGTTTTGATATTCAGTCCGGTTATTCTACAGATGAAATTTATAAAATCGCCGTTGATCACAAAAAAGACCTGCATGATAAAATGTTTGCTTTGGCTGATAAACTTTGGTCAAAATACAAAGGAAGCCAGACAAAACCTGCCAACAAGCTGGATTTAATCAAACAGGTTATTGATCAGATATCATTGAAACATACGACACCTGAAAAATTCCAGTCTGAAATTGAAAAACAGATTCCTGAACTTACAGCTTATGTAAAAGAAAAAGATTTATTATACATCGATCCGTCAAAACCATTGGTTGTTCGTAAAGAGCCTGCTTATATGGCAGGAGTTGCCGGTGCTTCAATCTCTGCGCCGGGTCCTTATGACAAAAACGGAAATACCTATTATAACGTTGGCAGTATGTCTGGCTGGACGGCCGAAAATGCTGAAAGTTATTTAAGAGAATACAACGATTATATTTTACAGATTTTAAATATTCATGAAGCAATTCCCGGGCATTATACACAGCTGGTTTATAGCAATCAGTCTCCAAGTATTATTAAATCTATTCTTGGGAATGGCGCAATGATTGAAGGGTGGGCTGTTTATGCAGAAAAGATGATGCTGGAAAACGGTTATAAAAATTCTGATGAAATGTGGCTGATGTATTATAAATGGAATTTAAGAGCAACTTGTAATACTATTTTGGACATTAGTGTTCATACCAAAAATATGTCTAAAGAGGCTGCCTTGGATTTACTTATTAAAGAAGCTTTCCAACAACAGGCAGAAGCAGAAGGAAAATGGAAACGCGTTACGTTATCTCAGGTACAATTATGTTCTTATTTCACAGGTTACACAGAAATTTACAATTTAAGGGAAGAGCTTAAAAAGAAAGAAGGTGAAAATTTTAACCTGAAAAAATTCCATGAGAAATTTTTAAGTTTTGGAAGTGCTCCGGTTAAATATATCAGGGAGTTGATGCTGTCTGGAGAATAGATTTGAAATTACGGATTTATATAAGGAAAAAGGGTTTGATAATTATTTATCAAATCCTTTTTTGATGTCTTAATTTAAGCGATCTTAGAGGAAGTATATTTAAAAATTATTTAAAATTAGATTCCTTTTCAAACAATTGCACCTGACTTTTTAACCTTTCAATCAATAAATTCATCATTCTTTTGTTTAAACTTGATGAATTTTGGATATAAGTGTCATATTCTTCAATAGTAAAAAGTGCCATCACAATTCCTTTTAAAGAATTTCTGAATTTGATATCTTTTTGGATAGAATTTTCTATGGTCTGGAGTTTCTTTTCGATAGTATAAGAATAAAAATCAGCTTTGTTTTTATTTACATAGTTGATGAAGACAGCAATGAATAAATCATTCTGAAGTTTTAAAATCGGTCTAATGGTTTGGTTTTGAAAAATTTCATCAGGTGATGACTGAGTGCTTATAGTTCCTAAAGTTTCGCCTCTGAATTCTTTTAAAAAAGTGTCTCTCTCTGCCATGGTTTTTATTTAAAGTTATAAAAATATCTTCTATAAAAATACTTTCACCGGATTTAATTACTGACAATTCTAAAAAAATAAGTTCATAAATTAAAATATTTCGTTGACTTTAATTTTTGGTGTTTTAAAAATGATTTTTGAAATAATTCAGCAGCAAATTTTCGAATTATTGAAATCGTAAGGATTAATAAAAAAACATAATCCGATTATGGGAGTAAAAAACTATTTTTACCCATAATAAAATAAAATATGAGATTCCACACCAGAAAATGGGTTAAACCCCAAGATTTAAATCCGAACGGAACTTTGTTCGGAGGACAGTTATTAGCCTGGATCGATGAAGAGCTTGCTTTGTATTCGATTGTACAATTAGAAAACCCAAGAGTAGTGACCAAACACATGTCTGAAATTAACTTTAAAAGTTCGGCAAGACAGGGAGATATTGTAGAAATTGGAATCGATGTGGTAAAATTTGGAACCACTTCTTTGGTGCTTAAATGTGCTGTAAGAAACATGATGACCCGCGAAATCATCATAACAATTGATCATACTACAATGGTTAATTTAGGTGAGGACGGAAAACCAAAACCACATGGGAAAACGAAAATAGAATTCGTAAAAGATCGTTTATAAATTATTACACATACAACCATATAAGTAAAATAAGTTCGTGTAACTTTTGGTTAAGCTTCTATTTACTTAATATTTTTATATTGTAAAAAAACTCTTAAAATGTTTAAAAAATTCATAACGGCTTCAGTATTATTTGCTTTTTTAATTTCCTGTAATTCTAAAGAAGAAAAGGATAGGTACAATCATTTTGTCTACAGGGCTGTAAATAATAAGGACACAGCGATTTTAGCAATTCATATGAGCGATAAACGTTTTTATGGCCGCTATGAAATAGCGTACTATCAAATTGGTAAAGATTCAGGAGATGTAAAGGGAGATATAAAAGGAGATACTTTAAGAGGTGATTTTCATTATATATCTAACGGCGGAGGATGGAAAAGGATTCCAATTGCTTTATTAAAGAAAGAAAACAAACTGTTTTTAGGAAATGGCGTAATAGGAACTTATATGAACCTGCCCTGTTTTTTGCCGGGAACGCTTAATTATGAAGATTCTGAGTTTGTTTTTAAAGAGATAAAAAAATAGTTCAGGATTCAGATTTTACAATTTTTGAAAACCTGAACTAAATTACTTATCTAAATATCCAATAGCAGAAGGCAGTTCGAATAGTTCCAGATCAAAATATATCACTGAAGCCATAATGTGGTCAAAAATGTCAGCCATTATATATTCGTAATTGGCCCAGCGCTTGTCGCTGGAAAACACATAAATTTCAAGCGGAACACCATGTGCAGTTGATTGCAGCTGCCGACATACAATATGCATATTTTTATTTAATCCGGGATGATCTAAAAGATATTGTATAATATATTTTCTAAACAAACCTAAATTGGTCATATTTCGACCATTAAGACTGAGGGATTTATCTATACCGCGTAAATCATTGTATTTGTCAATTTCAGCTTGTCTTGATTCAATGTAAGAGGTGATCAATTGTATTTTTTTCATATGATGCAAATCTTCATCATTCAAAAAACGAATGCTGCTGCTTTTAATCAGTATGTGCCTCTTGATACGTCTTCCGTCAGAGTTTTGCATACCGCGCCAGTTCTGAAATGAATCTGAGCTTAAAGCATATGTTGGAATAGTAGTGATGGTATTATCAAAATTGCGGACTTTTACCGTTGTCAGGTTAATTTCGATCACATCGCCATCGGCACCAAATTTATCCATTGTAATCCAGTCGCCAATCCGAACCATATCGTTAATGGATACCTGAACACTGGAAACAAATCCCAGGATTGTATCTCTGAATATAAGGATAATAATTGCAGAAAGTGTTCCCAGGATAGTCAGTAATTCGCCTCTTTTCATTCCGAATATCGTCGAAACAATAAGGGCAATTCCAAAAATCCAAAGCACGATCATAATTACCTGAACGAAACTATCTATCGGTTTGTCGCTGTATTCGGGTTTGTTTTTTAAATAATCACGTAAAGCATTAAAAATGGTTCTGACAATCCATAAGGTGATCAGGACAATATAAACGCCTACTATTTTTCCGAACATCAGTTCCCAATATTCATACCGGTCCAAAATGATGGGGACGGCTTTGTAAATAAAAAAAAACGGAATTAAGTAAGCGGTATATTTGGTGGTTTTGTTATTAATTAAATAGTCGTCAAACTTGGTTTTGGTTCGCTGGGCAAAAATCGCAGTAAGTGTAACCAATACAAATTTGGCAACATAATAAATAGCATACGCCAATGCCAGCATAATGGCAATATTAAAGATTAGGCTAATGTAAGACGCAAAGTTGCGGCTCATTCCCCAATCCCTGAAAAGTGGATATAAAAAGTTGAATATTTTATCCAAAAACTTATACATTATTTTCTAAATACTTTTTCTCAACATAGAACGTTCCAAAGGGAATAAGAGAAGCAATCAGGATAATTCCAAATGTTTTCAAGTCCCACTTTTGAGATTTTCTTAGTAAAAAAGCCAATAAGATGTAACCTATAAATAAGATTCCGTGACTCATTCCCAACGGCTTTAATAAGGTGTGATACAGTTCCGGATTATTTGTTTTAATGAAAAGCATATTTGCGAATAAAACTAAATAAGAGATTCCTTCTAAAATGGCAGTAACTTTAAAAATCTTAAGCATGATCTGTTTTTTGAATTAATAACCGCAAAATTAAGTATTATCCATGATTATTGGAGTATGTGTACTAAAAGTAATTTACTTTTGTAATCTTAAACTTTGAGTATGAGCAAACGTGATTTAAAAAAATATTTGACGGGACTAAATAAGGAACAGCTGGAGGAGCAAATTATTGAGCTCTATGAGAAATTTAGTCCTGTAAAAGTCTTTTATGATTTTGTTTTTAATCCGAAAGAAGACAAACTTTTGCAGGAAAGTAAGACTAAAATCTCTCATGAATACTTTCCAGTCAAAAAGCCCGGTGCAAAATGGCGTCCTAAGGCCAAGATGCGTCGCTCTGTAGCTCAAAAAATCATTAAGCATTTTATTTCATTGGGAGTTGACCCATTTGTGATTGCAGATGTCATGCTTTATAATATCGAAATTGCCCAAACTTATTCTTCAGGAAACTTTATCAAACAGGAATTATTCTATAAAAGCATGCTGAATTCTTTTGAACAGGCGGTAAATTTTGTGATTTCTAATGGGGTTTTAAGTGAATTCAAACCAAGAATTATTGCAATTCAACAAGAAACTATGCAACAAAAGTGGAAAAATAAATATGAATTTGAAGCTATTTTAGAGAAAATAGACTTATAAATGCGTTTCTCATAAAAAATCTTATTTAAAAAAACATTTTATTTTAGGTTAAAATACAATGAATAACTGTTTTTTAGATGTACTTTTGCAAAAATCGAAAAAAATACAATGTCTCAAAATACTTTAGAAATAGAAAGAGAAGAGAAAAAAGAACTTTACGCTTACCAAAAGGGCGATATTGATGCCATTTTTGATCGTTTAGACAATGCTCCGCCCCAACATCATTTATTATATCAATTGCCTACAGGCGGTGGAAAAACAGTGATCTTTTCCGAAATCGTTCGTCGTTATTTAGCACATAATAACAAAAAGGTAGTCGTTCTGACACACCGTATCGAGCTTTGTAAGCAGACTTCAAAAATGCTGAAAGGCTTTGGAGTTTCTAATAAAATCATCAATAGTAAGGTAAAAGAATTGCCGGATCAAAACGATTACTCGTGTTTTGTTGCGATGGTTGAGACTTTGAAAAACCGTATTAATGACGAAAAACTACACTTAGATAATATCGGTTTGGTGATTATCGATGAGGCACATTATAATTCATTCAGAAAATTATTAAACTCATTCAAAAATGCTTTTATTCTTGGAGTAACCGCTACACCATTGAGTTCAAATATAAAGTTACCAATGCACCAGAGCTATGATGAACTTATTGTGGGTGATACCATTAGTTCATTAATAGATAAAGGATTCCTTGCCAGGGCTACAACATACAGTTATGATGTAGGTCTGACTTCGTTAAAGGTAGGTATCAACGGTGATTATACGGTAAAATCTTCTGATGATTTGTATACAAATACCATGATGCAGGAAAAATTGCTGCATGCCTATACTGAACGCTCTTTAGGTAAAAAGACTTTAATTTTCAATAATGGTATTCATACTTCATTATATGTGTATGATACTTTTAGGGAAGCAGGTTACGATATCAGACATCTCGACAATACAAGCAGTTCAGAAGAACGAAAAGAAATATTAGCATGGTTCAAAAAAACTCCGGATGCTATCCTGACTTCTGTAGGAATCTTAACAACTGGGTTTGATGAGCCTACGGTTGAAACAATTATTTTGAACAGAGCTACAAAATCATTGACATTATATTACCAGATGATTGGACGCGGATCCCGAAAATTGCCTGGTAAAGATGAATTTACAGTAATTGACCTGGGTAACAATGCAGCCCGTTTTGGTTTATGGAGTGAGCCGGTAAACTGGCAGCACATCTTTAAATCACCGGAATTTTATTTAGAGAACTTACGTGATGATACCGAAATCGAAATGTTTTTCAAATACAGCATGCCGCCTGAATTGCGTGCAAAATTCAGTAAAACGGCTGATGTTACATTTGATGTTGATGAAGAGCACAAATTAGCGATTAAGCAAAATTTACGTTCAAAGATTGTATTAGATAAATCACTGGAACAGCATGCAGCAATGTGTGTCGATAATACCGAAACACTTCAGGAAGCAAAAGCATTGGCTAAAGAACTTGATGATGATATCGAATGCCGCATTAAGCGTTATTCAAAATGTCTGAGCCAATGCAGTAAAAATTATCGCGAATGGCTGGTTGATGACTACAAGAAAAACTTGACGTTATTAATTGGTAAAAAATATCGTGAAAAAATCATGAACGAACCGGATTGATGAAAATGTTTCAGGTTTAAAAAATATCAAGACGTGCTAGTTGAACGCATTAAAGTTTGGCATTGAAATTGAAATTGATTTTACCATTAAGTGATTTTTGAAATTGAACTTGATATTGAATTTTGTCATTGTCATTGAAATTGAAATTGATTTTTAGAAGCTATTTCCTGCTGTCCACTGTATCTTTTGTGGCGAACCCCACCACAAAAGGATGCCGTTCCCATCAGGGCTATAACGTGTAATCCATAAAAAATGAATTTGAAGAAAATTGTTGTTTTGTTTTTAATTGGTTCTTTTCATAATCTTTTTGCGCAAAAAGACGGCTATTGGGACAAGGAACGCGCCACTACAAAAGAAATAATAGTCTCTGCAGGTGACCGGATAACAATCAAAACAGAGGATTTACCTGTTGGGACTACTGAAGTTGTTTACAGGGTCACACTTCTTGATGAAAATCAGCAAATGGCAAACAGTCTGGTGAATGTGTTAAAAGCAATTCCTGATCCTTACGGCATAGGGCAGGGCTCTGCAGGCGCAGTATTACTTATGTCGAAAATATCGGGCGATGATAAATGCACTTATGCACTTTTTACGTCTGATTCAAATGCAAAAAAATACATTGATAACGGAAAAGCCAACGAAGCCTGTTACGCTCAGACAGAACCGGTAAGTAAAGATGCCAAACGTTTATCAATTGATAAATCTTCCTGCCTCAATGCAAACACTACTACAATTTGGTTTGGTTTCGAAAGCAAAAACTGGCTGCTGAAACAAAAAATAGTTTTAGAGGTTGTGCCATGGGTAGATACAAAACTAAACCGTGGCTGGAATGTCGATAACAAAAACGAAATAGTCAGTCTCTGTAAAACTTCTACAATGGCTCAAAAAATGGCCAATTCAGACGATTTTTGTGTTTGCATCCTGGATAAAATTATGAAGCAATACCGTTATAGTGAGTATCAAAAATTGCTTGCAATAGAAAAAACTAAAATTTATAAAGATTTTGGAAATGTCTGTTATAATGATGCTTCAATTTCTAAAAACGTATATAATGATTTGCGTACTCAGGCAAATACGCTCATTAAACTTCAGAAATACAACGAAGCAATTTCGAAGCTTAACACAATCATAGGAGCAGGAAAAGCAACAGCTTTGGATTACAGTTCAATTGGTTACAGTTATATTTTGACCAAACAATATGCAAAAGCCATAAAGTTTTTGAAAGAAGGTGAAAAATTAGATGATACTGAGTTGTTGGTAAAACTTAATTTGGCCCATGCTTATCTGGTTAGTGATAATTACAGCGATGCAAAGCAGATTTATAAAAAATACCAGTCACAAAACGTTACTGATAGTGTAAGCTGGATAGACAAAACTAAACAGGATTTTATACTTTTTCAAAAAGCAGGATTGCCTTCATCTGACTTTGAGAGAGTCTTGAAATTATATAATTAAAATATTTTCACCATATAAGTGATTATAAGTTCATTTAAATTTGCCGACAAAGCTGACTTAAATTTTCTTATAATCACTTTTATGGTTTAAAAAAGCACCACATATGAAAGCTACTTACCACAAATATATGCTCGAATTCAAACGTCCTTCGGGGACGTCGAGAGGTATTATGACCGAAAAAGAAACCTGGTTTATTGTACTCGAAGAAAACGGCAAAAAGGGAATAGGAGAGTGTGGTATTCTAAGAGGGTTAAGTGCAGATGACCGAGAAGATTATGAAGAGAAATTAAACTGGGTTTGCCAAAATATTCATTTGGGTGAAAAAGCACTTTGGGAAAATTTACTGGAATTTCCATCCATTCAATTCGGAATAGAGATGGCTTTTTTATCTCTTAAAAGTGAAAATCCGTATGTGCTATTTCCTTCAGATTTCACCAATAATTCGAGATCAATTGTGATAAATGGTCTGGTCTGGATGGGAGAAGAAGCATTTATGAAAGAGCAAATTGAAGAAAAGATTGCTCAGGGATTTATCTGCATAAAACTCAAAATTGGAGCGATCGATTTTGAAAAAGAACTGGATTTATTACGCTTTATTCGTACTCATTTTACCGCTAAACAAATAGAAATCAGGGTTGATGCGAATGGAGCTTTTTCTTTAAATGAAGCTTTAGATAAGATAAAACAATTGTCTGGTTTCGAATTACATAGTATAGAACAGCCTATTCAAAAAAACAACACTGACAGTATGGCAGAGTTGTGTAAAAATACTCCTTTTCCTATTGCTTTGGATGAAGAACTGATTGGAGTATTTTTATTTGAAGAAAAAGAAGCACTTTTACAAAAAATAAAACCACAATACATCATTTTGAAGCCAAGTTTTGTCGGTGGTTTTAGAGGGACCCAGCAATGGATTACCCTGGCTGAAAAATATAATATTGGGTGGTGGATTACTTCAGCACTGGAAAGCAATGTTGGTTTAAATGCAATTGCGCAATGGACGTTTTTACAAAATTCAAATATGCCTCAAGGATTAGGTACCGGAGCACTTTATACTAATAATATTGATTGTCCGTTGGAAGTTTTGAAAGGGAAATTGTGGTACAGTAAAACTAAAAAATGGGATACTACATTTTTAGAAAAGGTGTAATAAAATTACTTTTTTGTCTTCTCAAAATCCGGACAAACGAATTCAGTTTTGCGCTAAATTAAGTAACTTGCATTAAATTTAATTGCAGAACTAATGGTTGAGATTGAAAGAAAATTTCTTGTAAAATCTGACGAATTCAAAGCACAGGCTTTCGCCCAAAATAAAATCGCCCAGGGATATTTAAGCTCACTTCCTGAAAGAACAGTGCGCATTCGTATCAAAGGTGAAAAAGGATTCATTACGATAAAAGGGATCGGGCATCATGGAGGAATGACGCGCTTTGAGTGGGAAAACGAAATTCCGCTAGGCGAAGCACAGGAATTGCTTAAATTATGTGAGAAAGGAAAGATTGAAAAAACACGTTTCGAAATACAATCAGGCAAGCATGTTTTTGAAGTGGATGAATTTTATGGAGAAAACGAAGGTCTGATAATGGCAGAAATCGAACTGGAATCTGAAACGGAATCTTTTGAAAAACCGGACTGGCTGGGTGATGAGGTTACAAATGATGAGCGCTACTACAATGCTTATTTAAGCAAAAATCCATTTAAAGACTGGGGAAAATAAACAATTTATGACACAATCATACGATTTAATTATTGTAGGCGGCGGTCCAATTGGTCTTGCCTGTGCGATCGAAGCTCAAAAGAAAAAACTGAATTATCTGATTATTGAGAAAGGGGCAATTGTGAATAGTATTTTCAATTATCCTTTGTATATGACTTTTTTCTCTACAGCAGAAAGGCTTGAAATTGGTAATATTCCGTTTAATTGCCTTGCACCAAAACCAGGTCGTCAGGAGGCTTTGGAATATTACCGGAATATTCATAGATATTTTAATTTCAATATTAATTTGTTTGAAAAAGTGACTGAAGTTAACAAAATTGAAAATCAGCTTTTTAAAATTACAACAGATAAAAATCTTTACGAAGCCAAAAATGTCATCATCGCGACAGGATTTTACGATATTCCAATCGAAATGAATGTAAAAGGTGAAGACTTGCTTAAAGTTCGCCATTACTACAAAGAAGCTCACGAATATGCTTTTAGGAATGTTTTGGTTGTGGGAGCGAATAATTCCTCAGTTGATGCAGCTTTGGAATGCTGGCGAAAAGGCGCAAACGTAACCATGGTAATTCGTAAAACCGAAATCAATAATCGGGTAAAATACTGGGTAAAACCGGATATTGAAAACAGAATATCCGAAGGAAGCATAAAAGCCTATTTTGAATCGAATATTACTGAAATCAAAGAGGGAGAAGTAGAAATAGAAACTCCAAACGGCAAGATCACGATCAAAAATGATTTCGTTCTGGCCTTGACGGGTTATAAACCTGATTTGTCTTTCCTTGAAAAAATGGGCATTGCGTTATCCGATGATGAATTGAAAATACCAACTTACAATCCAGAGACCATGGAAACGAATGTTGCAGGATTGTTTTTAGCCGGCGTAGTCTGCGGAGGTATGCAGACACACAAATGGTTTATTGAGAATTCGCGTATCCATGCCAGCATGATTGTGAACTATATTACTTCGAAATAGAAATGACAGTTGCTAATGTCAGTTCGAGCGGAGTCAAGAATATTTTGTTGCTAAAGCACCTCGACTCTGCTCGATGTGACACTTAAGGTTTTTAAATAGGAGTGTTTTATTTATTTGTTTTTTCTATTTCGAATATTTCAAAGAATTTTTGCTCCAAATTTTTCTTTTTCCTTTTCATGTCCCATCGCGAAAAGAATATTATAAATACAATGAATGAATTAAAAAGTATATTTATTTCATTTGGTACGTTTTTTAAATTAAAAAAGTAAAAGCAATTAAAACCAATCAGGGCAACAAATGGAAAATATTTTATCCAAATAATTCCTATTCGACTAATAGGCTCAATAATATAATTTAGTTTTAGTTTGTGGTCAATGTTTTGATATTTACCTTTAAGAATATAAAAACCTGAAGTGAAATTATAATTTATTGTGAGTCGAAAAGTTGAATCGTCGAACGTTCCATAAAATTTTTTTGTACTTAAAAAAAAGACTGAGAATATTCCAAGTGATAATTGTATGTTAGGTCTGCCAATTTTTGTATTATCTTTTAATCTGTTTCTAAATTCAGTTATACTAAGTTTTGACTTCATCAAAATTTCTTTAATTTTTTAATTCCCTATTTCTGCGATAATATTTCTCATAACTAAGAACTACACGAAAGCATAGAACACCCAACTTTAGAACGTGCCCAATCCGGTCTTTTGGCAAACCATTTTTCATATTCAGGCTGTTCATCGTATGGTTTTTTTAACAATTCATACAATTCTGAAATTAGAGAATAATCCTCTTGATCAGCCGCATCAATTGCTAATTGTGCCATATAATTTCGCAAAACATATTTTGGATTAACCGAATTTTGAAGCTTGATTCGTTCTTCATCAGAAGTATTTTCAAGATTCAGACGTTCCAGGTAATCGGTAAACCACAAGAGCCAGTTGTATTTAATGGTGTCTTTGATTTCTTCTGGTTTATAAAAAGCATCTTTAATAGTTTCTAAAGCTTTTTCTGCCGAATCGCTTTTTTTGATTTTATTCAGATTTCGATAGAAAATAGTCATATCGGTTTCTGATAATTGCAGATTTGATTCTAAATAGGTTATAAATTCAGCATCATTTTCTGATGGGGAAAACAATCCTAGTTTGGATAAAATCATTTTTGTGTAATCTGAATTGAAATCAGTAATGAATGATTCTAATATTTCCTCCAAAGGCTCCGCTTCATTGATTAACGGATAAAGCGAATTAGCTAATTGAAACAAATTCCATTGTGCCACCTGAGGCTGGTTTCCAAAACGATATCTTCGGTTTTGACTGTCAGTTGTATTAGGTGTCCAGTTTGGATCAAAATTTTCCAGCCAGCCATAAGGTCCGTAATCAATTGTTATTCCGTGAATCGACATATTGTCGGTATTCATTACACCATGAACAAAGCCTACACGCTGCCATTGCAAGATCATTTCTCTGGTTTTATCGGCAACGGTTTTGAAAAACTGCAAATATTGCTCTTTTGGTTCGCCTGTAATTTCAGGAAAGTAATATTTGATGTTGTATTCAACAAATTGTTTTAGATTTTTAAGTTCATTTCGGGCAGTAAGCATTTCAAAACTTCCAAAACGAATAAAAGACGGAGCGACACGGCATACAATGGCGCCTTTTTCATAAGCAGGGTTTCCATTGTATAAAACGTCTCTTAAAACTTCGTCTCCGGATAGTATTAGAGAAAGTGATCGGGTAGTGGGAACGCCTAGATAATGCATTGCTTCAGCACATAAATATTCCCGGATTGAAGAGCGCAAAACCGCTAATCCATCTGCAGTTCGGGAATAAGGGGTTTTTCCTGCGCCTTTTAGTTGTAAAGTAAAATATTGATTATTATGTTCAACTTCGGTTAAATTAATAGCACGGCCATCACCTAATTGTCCTGCCCAATTGCCGAATTGATGTCCGGCGTAGCACATTGCGTAAGGTTTAGTCTCCTGAAGGATTTCTTTTCCTGAAAAAACATTTACAAATTCTTCAGACTGAATTTCATCTGCTGAAATTCCAACTAATTCCGCAACTTCTTCTGAAGCATGGATTAATTTAGGTTCAGTTGGTGTTGTTGGTTTTACATAAGAGAAAAGCGTATTAAGAACCTGACGGGTTTCATTAGTTTCGTTAGGATCTGCAGGCAATTCGGTTGTAAAACGATTATGTATTTTTAAGTGTTTCATTTTAAATTTTCAATCTTTTAATTTATCAGCATACATTTTTTTCAATTTATATACTTTCGGATCAATCACCATTCGGCAATAACCAGCTTCCTGATTGTCATTATAATAATTCTGATGTTCTTCTTCAGCTTCGTAAAACACCTGAAAAGGTTTTAGCTGCGTTACGATCGGATCCGGAAAAACAGATTTGAGTTCGCTGAAAACCTCTTCCGCAATTGTTTTTTGTGTTTCATCATGATACAAAATGATTGAGCGGTATTGTGTTCCGCTGTCTGCTCCCTGACGGTTTAGAGTTGTAGGATCGTGGCTTGTCATGAAAATGGTAATTAAGTCATGATATGAAATTATGTCAGGGTTAAAAACAACCTGAATCACTTCTGCATGTCCGGTTCTTCCGGTGCAGACTTCTCTGTAGGCCGGATTTTTAATTTGTCCGTCAGAATATCCGGATTTCACGGTTTCGATTCCGTTTAAACGCTGAATTACAGCTTCTATACACCAAAAACAGCCACCGCCAAAGGTTGCTACTGATAAATTTTTCATTTGATATTATTTTAGTTTACCGATTTTCCCTATTAGTTATGTAGGGTATTCTGATAAATTGTTTGTAAAAGCACTATTTGATTAAAGATAATAAAAAGTAATTTTAAATTTTAAGTTTTTAATTGATAATTCTGCAATTTTATTTAAAAGCAATATATTTGCCGTCAAACAGAAGTACATCCATGAATAGCAAAAATAATACCACGGGTTTAGAAGCTTATTTTAACGATTTCAGGCAGAATATTGTTGGAATTGATCAGGAGTTTGATTCTCCTTATGGTAAAAAGAAAATCATTTATACCGATTGGACTGCCAGCGGAAGACTCTATCGCCCAATCGAAGAAAAGCTTTTAAATGAATTTGGTCCTTTTGTTGCGAATACTCATACCGAAACCACTGTTTCAGGTACTGCCATGACTAAAGCATATCATCATGCGCGTCACATTATCAAGCGTCATACAAACGCCAATACTGATGATGTTTTAATTACAGATGGTACCGGAATGACAGGTGTAATTAATAAATTCCAGCGAATTTTAGGCTTGAAAGTGCCTGAAAACCTAAAAGCTTTCACTAATATCCCGGCTGAGAAAAAACCGATTGTTTTTATTTCACACATGGAACATCATTCGAACCAGACTTCGTGGCTGGAAACCATTGCGGATGTTGAGATTATTCCGTGTTCTGAAACTGAAAAAGGGCTTTTTAGTCTGGATAATCTGAAACAATTGCTTGAAAAATATAAAGACAGAACGATAAAAATTGCTTCGATTACGGCATGTTCAAACGTTACAGGCTTGAAAACGCCTTTTCATGATGTGGCAAAATTAATGCATCAGTATAATGGGGTTTGTTTTGTGGATTTTGCCTGTTCAGGGCCTTATGTGCAAATTGATATGCATCCTGAAGATCCGGAAGCCTATCTCGATGCGATTTTCTTTTCGCCTCATAAATTTTTGGGCGGTCCCGGAACTTCAGGAGTTTTGATTTTTAATAAAAAATTATACAATAATATGATTCCGGATTGTCCGGGCGGAGGAACTGTTAGCTGGACAAATCCTTGGGGAGAACATAAATACATTGATAATATTGAAGACCGTGAAGACGGCGGAACTCCAGGGTTTCTGCAAGTGATTAAAACGGCTCTTGCGATTGAGCTGAAGGAAGAAATGGGAATTGAAAACATTCTTGAACGCGAGCATGAAATTGTAGATTTTGTTTTTCAAGAACTGAATCCTGTGTCGAATATTAATATTCTGGCAGGGCATCATCAGGAGAGGTTAGGAGTGGTTTCGTTTTTTATAGACGACATGCATTTTAATTTGGGTGTAAAATTACTGAATGACAGATTTGGTATTCAGACCAGAGGAGGCTGCAGCTGTGCCGGAACCTACGGGCATTTTTTATTGCATGTTGATCAGGAAACTTCAAGTAAACTGGTTGATGAAATTACGATTGGTGATTTGATTAAAAAGCCGGGCTGGATCAGAATGTCAATTCATCCGACGACTACAAATGAAGAAATTGCTTTTGTCTGCGAAAGTATTAAAGAACTGGCTGCGAACCATGAAGTTTGGAAACTGGATTATGCGTATGATAAAAACACGAATGAGTTTGTACATAAAAATGCTAATTCGTTTGAAGATGAATTGGTGGCTGGGTGGTTTAATTCTTAAATTCTGAAAATAAAAAAGTATTAGAACCCGACAAATTTTGAAAGTTTGCCGGGTTTGCTGTTCTTATAAATGATAAACTTCTAATCTAGCCCTGATAGAGCGGTTATCCTTTTATGGCAGTGTTTGCCATGAAAGATAAGAGCGAAAGCGGGACTTTTGGTCTTGAAAACGCGAAAAATGCCTGCTTCTGAGTAATTAACTGATAATCATCTTTATTTTTGTTGGCTGTTACAAATAAATGTGCTAATTTTGCAGTCCTTTTGGCAAAGAAGAGTTTCCATTAGGTATCAACCATTTATGTAAAACAACTTCTGTTTTTTCTACTGCTTTATGAAACTCGAGGAAAACAGAATACAAATTTTTTTATCAGCATGTCTGAACAATTAAAATCACAAGAAGAGTTTTTAGCAAATTTTAACTGGCATAACTTCCAAGAAGGAATCGACGCAGTAGATGAGAAAAACTTACAAGAGTTTGAAGAACTAGTATCAAAAACTTTCATCGCTACAGATCAGGAAGAAGTAGTTGAAGGTGTTGTTGTTAGAATTACAGATAGAGACGTTATCGTTGATATCAATGCTAAATCTGAAGGTGTTATTTCTTTAAACGAATTCCGTTACAACCCTAATTTAAAAGTAGGTGACAAAGTAGAAGTATTAATTGACATCCGTGAGGATAAAACAGGTCAATTAGTATTATCTCACAGAAAAGCACGTACTATCAAATCTTGGGATAGAGTTATTGCAGCTAATGAAACTGGAGAAATCGTTAACGGTTTTGTTAAATGTAGAACTAAAGGAGGTATGATTGTTGACGTTTTCGGAATCGAAGCGTTCTTACCTGGATCTCAAATTGACGTTAAGCCAATTAGAGACTACGATGTATATGTAAACAAAATGATGGAATTCAAAGTGGTAAAAATCAACCACGAATTCAAAAACGTTGTTGTATCTCATAAAGCTCTTATCGAGGCTGATATTGAAGTGCAGAAAAAAGAAATCATCGGTCAATTACAAAAAGGACAAGTATTAGAAGGTGTTGTTAAAAACATTACTTCTTATGGTGTGTTCATTGACTTAGGTGGTGTTGACGGATTAATTCACATTACTGACCTTTCTTGGAGCAGAATCAACCACCCAAGTGAAGTTCTTGAATTAGACCAAAAATTAAACGTTGTAATCCTTGATTTCGATGATGAGAAAACAAGAATTCAATTAGGATTGAAACAATTAAACGCTCACCCATGGGACGCTTTAGATGCTAACTTAACTGTTGGTGATAAAGTTAAAGGTAAAGTAGTTGTAATCGCTGATTACGGTGCTTTCATCGAAGTTGCTGAAGGTGTTGAAGGTTTAATCCACGTTTCTGAAATGTCATGGTCAACTCACTTACGATCTGCTCAGGACTTCGTAAAAGTTGGAGATGTTGTTGAGGCTGTTATCTTAACTTTAGATAGAGATGATCGTAAGATGTCATTAGGTATCAAACAATTGACTCAAGATCCATGGACTGACATTACTTCTAAATACCCAGTAGGTTCTAAACATACAGGTATCGTTAGAAACTTTACAAACTTTGGTATTTTTGTAGAATTAGAAGAAGGAATTGATGGATTAATCTATATTTCTGACCTTTCTTGGACTAAGAAAATTAAACACCCATCTGAATTTGTAAACGTTGGTGAAAAACTTGATGTAGTTGTATTAGAATTAGATGTTGAAGGACGTAAATTATCTTTAGGTCACAAACAAACTACTGCTAATCCTTGGGATCAATACGAAGATTCTTTCGCTGTAGGAACTATCCACAATGGTGAAATTTCTGAAATCGTTGACAAAGGAGCTACTGTAGAATTCGGTGATGATATCGTTGCTTTCATTCCTACTCGTCACCTTGAAAAAGAAGACGGAAAGAAATTGAAAAAAGGTGATACTGCTGATTTCAAAGTAATCGAATTCAACAAAGAATTCAAAAGAGTAGTTGCTTCTCACACTGCTATCTTCCGTGAAGAAGAAGAGAAAAACGTGAAAGCTGCAACTGAAAATACTTCATCTAACTCTACTACTAATGCACCAGCTGCAACTTTAGGAGATAACAATGATGTATTAGCTGCTTTAAAAGCTAAAATGGAAAAAACTGAGAAAAAATAATTCTTAGCTTTTTTTAATATAGGAAGCCTCACAGTAATGTGGGGCTTTTTTTGTTTCCATAATTTTTTTTAACAAATAAAGTTGTGTTATAGTTTTGAAAAGTTACTTTTGCGTGAAAATTTATTTATAAGAAGAAAATTTACTTTTTGGTTTTGGCTTTGTGTTTTTTTAATGGATTGAGTGGACAGGTTATTAATTTTCCTGATGCTAATTTTAAAGCGAAGTTATTGGCCGCAAATTCTAAGAATTCAGTTGCATCGGTCCAGACGCCAATTTATAATGCTGGGAATGGTGCTTGGATAGTTTCCTCTTATAATGTAATTGATGCTAATAACAATGGTGAAATTGAAGTTAGTGAGGCAGCAGCTATAAAAAGATTAGATATTAGTGGTGCATCAATTAGAGATTTAACAGGTATTGAAAATTTTACAAATTTGATTTATTTGAATTGTGGTGCTAATCAATTAACAGAGTTAAATGTTTCAGGGTTAATTAATCTAAAAAATTTAAGTTGTTGGTCTAATCAATTATTAAGTTTAAATGTTTCAGGTTTAAATAAACTAGAAGGATTGAATTGTGGTTCTAATAAATTGACAAGTCTGAATGTTTTTGGTTTAACTAGTTTGCGAAATTTATATTGTTCAGAAAATCAAATATCTAATATAAATGTTTCAGGATTAACTAATTTAAAAGAATTTTATTGTAACCATAATCGATTGTCTAGTTTGAATGTTTCGAATTTAGTTAATCTGCAAGATTTGTATTGTTATTCCAATCAACTATCTAGTTTAGATGTGGTAGGATGTAGTAATTTACTTATATTGAGTTGTTTTTTTAATAATTTATCTAATTTAAGTTTTTTAGGTTGTAATAATTTAAAAGAGATCAAATGTGACTCCAATCAACTAATTAGCTTAAATGTTTCTGGATTAATTAATTTACAACAGTTATATTGTACAAATAATCAATTAAAAAGTTTAAATGCAACAGGTTGTGAAAAGTTAGTAAATCTACATTGTGATCAAAATCAATTGGTTGGATTGTATCTTTCAGGTTTAATTGCTTTGACGGATTTAAGATGTTCTAATAATAATTTAACTAGTTTGAATATTTCGAATCTAACTAATTTAATATTTTTATCTTGTGAATATAATAAATTAGCAACTTTGGATTTTTCAGCTTTATCTAACCTGCAGGGTTTGGCTTGTCAAAATAATGAACTAACAGCGTTATTTGTTAAAAATAATAATTTATGGTGGTCTACCTTAGATTTTCAAAACAACGATAATTTAGTATATGTTTGTATAGATGAGGAAGATATAAATATGGTGCAGAATAAAATTAATCAATATGGTTATTCAGCTACTTGTAACGTAAATAGTTATTGTACTTTTGTACCTGGAGGAACTTTTTATGCGATTCAAGGCACTAGTCGATTAGATACAAATAAAAATGGTTGTGATGCTTTGGATATTGTTTATCCATATTTAAATTTTAAAATTACAAACGGTATTACAAACGGAAATTTTATTGCAAATGCTTCAGGAAATTACTCTATTGCGGTTCAGGCAGGAAATCATGATATAACTCCGGTTTTAGAAAAACCAACCTATTTTAATATTTCTCCCACAACGGCAACAGTTGCTTTTCCAACTAAAACAAGTCCATTTACGCAAAATTTCTGTATAACCGCAAATGGAAATCATCCGGATTTAGAAATCACTTTACTTCCCTTAGAACCGGCAAGACCTGGTTTTGATGCAAAGTATAAAATTGTTTATAAAAATAAAGGTAATGTCGAACTATCAGGTTTTATTAACCTAAAATTTGATGATAATATTTTAGATTATATTTCCTCTGACGTATCAATAGCAATCCAAAAAGCTGATAATTTAGCATGGAATTTTAATAATCTGAAACCTTTTGAAAGTAAGGAAATTTCATTTACTATAAATGTAAACAAACCAACAGAAACTCCTGCCGTAAATGCAGGGGATATTTTAAAATTTACAACGACAATTACAACTCAGGATACAGACGAAACGCCAATTGACAACACATTCACTTTAAATCAAACTGTTGTTGGTTCATACGATCCAAATGATAAAACCTGTTTAGAAGGTTCGATTATCACACCAAGTTTAATAGGCCAATATGTTCACTATATGATCCGTTTTGAAAATACAGGAACGTATGCTGCACAAAATATTGTGGTAAAAGATATGATTGATTTATCTAAATTTGATATTTCAACTTTAATTCCAACTAGTTCAAGCCATTCTTTTGTAACTAAAATTTCAGAAGGAAACAAAGTGGAATTTATCTTTGAAAATATTAATCTTCCTTTTGATGATGCGAATAATGATGGGTATGTTGCTTTTAAAATTAAAACACTTCCAACATTAAAAGTGGGTGATTCCTTTACGAATGAGGCTAATATTTATTTTGATTATAATTTCCCGATACTGACCAATAAAGCTACATCAAAATTCCAAAATACTTTAACGAATCCCGATTTTGAATTTTCGAATTATTTTACCTTGTATCCAGGTCCTGCGAATGATGTTTTAAATATTAATACTAAACAGGATATTGAAATACAATCATTGGCGATTTATGATATTTTAGGACAATTGGTTATTGCGGTTCCAAATGCAAAATCAGTTTCTAATATTGATGTTTCTAAGCTTAGAACGGGGAATTACTTTATAAAAATGAAAACGGATAAAGGAAGCTCAGGTATGAAGTTTATAAAGAAATAAGATAATATTCATTAAATAAAAAAGTCCTACGGCGTGTAGGACTTTTTTATTGTTTTAATTTGAGAGAATCTTTTTTAGAATAAATTAATTGGCAGCTAATAATTCAGTCTCTTTTGGCATAAAATCATCAATAATCGAATAATTATTTATTCCGGTAATATTCATTTCGTCAAGAATATCAACCAGATTTCCGTAATTAGATTTTTTGCTGGGTTTTATTATTACTGTGATTCCTGTTCCTAATTTACCTGCTTTTGCAGAATGATCTAATAGAAATTTATTTCTAATTAATAACTCTTTACGTATTCCTTCTTTTCCATATGCAATTTTTTGAGGCTTCTTTATTGGATTATCTAAAAGACCTACAAAATATATTAGCTTGTTATTTTCACCTAATAAAATAGTAAGAGATCTATTTTCTCCTTGATCTCTATAAGGTCGACAGTCACAACATCCGTAATCAGGAAAATCTAAGTCCATAATTTTCGGTTTGGTCAATTCAGTTGTAACCATAAAGAACACAATCAGTAAAAATGAAACGCTGACCATTGCTGTTAAATCAACTCTGGTATTTAATTTTCTGCTTCTGACTTTTTTAATTTCCATAGGCTAAGAATTTTAGTTGGCTGCTAATAATTTTGTTTCTTCGGGAGTGAAATCATTGACAATTACATAAGTTTGAATTTTAGTGATCGCCATTTCATCCAGAATGTCAACAAGGTTTCCATAATTAGATTTGTTACTTGGTTTTATGATTACGATAATACTTTTTCTGTAGTCTCCAGTGTATTCTTGAATTTGTTTCGTTTTAGTTACTAACTCTTTTCGAATACCATCTTTGCCATATTTTAGCTTTTTTGGTGATTCATCAGAAAATTCTAATAATCCTGAATAGGTTATGATTTTATTTTTGTCATCAAGTAAAACAGTTAAGGTTCGATTTGCTAAACCGGCGCCACAGCCCCATCTACATATATCGTCATCATAATCCGGCAAACCTAAATCCATTATTTTCGGTTTTCTTAATTCCGCTGCTACCATAAAAAATATAATCAGTAAAAAAGAAATACTAACCATTGCAGTTAAATCGACTCTTGTGTTTAACTTTTTGCTTCTCACTTTTTTAGGCAGATTTTCCATGAATGATACGTTTTGATTTTAAAGTTAATAATAAAATCAATATAAAAATGATACATCTTTAGAAATTTAATAAAAAATAAAATGATTTATAATGTTTTGTTTTGCAAGGCTTAGGGCTAATATTATCCATTTTTTGTTAGCAGATAAACATTTTTTGAAAACCAAAAGAGGTTTATCCCCGTAAATGAGCTTATAACTTAAAAACATTCATTATGAAAACTAGAAAATTTTTAGCAGCAGCAGTTTTAGCTTTAGGATTTGCATTTACATCAAATGCTCAAAAAACAGTAATGGTCGGGGGAGCTGCCATGTATCCAAGTAAAAATATTGTTGAAAATGCTGTAAACTCAAAAGATCATACCACATTGGTTGCAGCAGTAAAAGCGGCGGGATTAGTAGAAACATTACAAAGTAAAGGACCATTCACTGTTTTTGCCCCAACAAATGCAGCGTTTGATAAATTACCAAAAGGAACTGTAGAAACATTATTAAAACCTGAAAACAAAAAGAAACTGCAGACAATCCTGACTTATCACGTTGTTGCAGGAAAAATGAACGCTTCTGACATTGCAAAAGCAATAAAAATGGGTAAAGGGAAAGCAACGCTTAAAACTGTGAGCGGTGGAACTTTAACTGCCTGGATGAAAGGTAAAGACTTATATATATCAGACGAAAGCGGAAACAAATCTAAAGTTACAATTGCTGATGTCAATCAGTCAAACGGTGTAATACATGTAGTGGACACTGTATTGTTACCAAAAATGTAAAATCAAAATATAAGGTTAATTGATTTTATTATAAGTGTTTTTAAGTCCCGGTTTTATTCTATTAATGAAACCGGGACTTTTTAAATTATATCTTCTTCACGTATTGTGTAATAATGACAATTTGCTGACCATCGACTTTTCCTTCAATATATTCAGCGTTTTCATGGTCCAGGCGTATGTTACGAACAGCAGTTCCTTGTTTGGCAACCATACTGGATCCTTTTACTTTCAAATCTTTTATTAAAACCACAGAATCTCCGTGCTGTAAAACTACGCCGTTGCTGTCGCGATGAACCAGTTTATTTTCGTCATCTTCACCTTCGCCCGTAGCTTGTGCCCATGCAAGGGTGTCTTCGTCTAAATACATCATGTCAAGTAGTTCCTGAGGCCAGCCGGCAGCACGCATACGGCTCAACATTCTCCAGGCCACAACCTGAACCGGAATGTTTTCATTCCACATACTGTCATTCAGGCATCTCCAGTGATTCAAATCGACATTGTCCGGATTTTCAATTTGGTCAATACAAGTGCTGCAAGCTAATACAGCTTCATCAATGCCTCCTTTTTGAGTCGGTAAAACCTGATATGTTTTTAGGTTTTCTTCTGCGCCGCAAAGTTCACATTTAGATCCGCTGCGTTTGCTTAATTCTCTTTCGATGCTCATGGTTTAATTTTTATTTGAGGTGGCGAAATTAGTTTTAATTTGATTCGCTTACAAATTTATATTTGGCTTTGTAAATCTTGAAATTGAAGATGTTTGTATTTGTTTTTGAAGCACAAATTTCATATTTCAAGACCGTTTGTCCCGCTAACCGCTTGTATCTTTTTCTGCCTAAAGAAGTCAGAAAAAGGATACCACTATTATCGGGGCTAAATTAGAAGTTTTGTTTTCATAAGATGATGTTTAGATACTATACATCTTTCTTCACCCTCACCGCATCTGGAACCAGCATTTCATATTCGCCTCCGTGACGTAATACATCACGAACAATACTTGAACTGATGAATGAAGTACCTGCAGCAGTTAATAAAAACACCGTTTCAATTTTAGAAAGTTTTCGGTTCGTATGTGCAATCGCTTTTTCGAATTCGAAATCGGCTGGATTACGCAAACCTCTTAAAATAAAATTGGCTTTAAGTTTTTTTGCCAGATCGATGGTTAGTCCTTCGTAAGTGATCACCGAAACTTTTGGTTCATTTTTAAAGGTTTCTTCAATAAAGCGCTTTCTTTCTTCGAGGGAAAACATGTATTTTTTTTCGGCATTGACACCTATGGCTATTATAATTTCATCAAATAAAGGAATACCTCTTTTGATAATGTCTTCGTGTCCAAGAGTAATAGGATCAAACGATCCCGGAAATATAGCTTTTTTCATTTTTTAAAGTTTCTAAGGTTCTGAGGAGCTAAGCGTCTAAGTTTTTTTCAAAGCAGCAAGCTTTGGAATTTGATATTTTTAAATATTGGAATTTCTCTACGTTATCCTTTTTGTATTTATAGCTTCAACCCATTCTTCTTTTTGGCAGACCTGGCATTTTGCGGTTCCTGCTTTTTGCTCTTCGGTATGCCCACAAAAAGTGCAGGAATAAGTACCGTCAGCTGGAATAATTTTGTTTTTTTTATTAAACAAAGCTGGTAAAATCGGTAATCCATATCCAACTTTTTCATCTTCGTAGTAAAAGATACTTACTTCACCGCTTGGTTCTATAAATGCATGTTTTACCTGTCCTAAATGTTCAACAGAATTTACACGGAGCTCAGAGAAAAATTCATCCTGGGCCAAAGTTTCTTTTTTGAAACTGGTTACAGAAAATTTTCCGTCATTAATAAGACATTCCGTTTTGCCTTCAATAAATTCTTCAAATTTTTTGCTTTTTCCGGTCAGCCAGGTTACAGCCCTGTATAAAATCATAATAACAGCAAAAACGATAATAGCCGGTACAATCCCGACATCTTCATAGAACATTGGATCTCCGGCAGCAGAACCTAAAGCAATGATGATTACGGTTTCGAAGATTGAAAGTTGTTTTACGCCACGTTTTCCGGCAAGTTTCATCGTTAACAGTAAAATGATGAACATCACGCTGGAACGAAATATTACTTCCAGAAGGAATACTACGGGTAATTCGTTAAATAACAATCTGTTCCATTCAAAGATTTCTTTCATTTTTTTTGAAGTTGCTAAGGTTCTGAGATTCTAAGTTACTAAGTTTTTTACTCTAAAACCTAAATTTTCTTGATTTGTCATTACTCCTTTGTCAGGAATTACAATATTGTATGTTTTCGTTACAAGACTAATAAAAAATAAGGTGCTAAAATCTTAGAATCTTAGCACCTCAGTATCTTAGCATCTTTAAGCCAGCGCCAGCTCAATTGCATTGGTAAACAAATCTTCCAGCGAAATTCCGGCTGCTTTTGCTTGCTGTGGAATCAGACTTTCGGTTGTTAATCCCGGAATGGTGTTCATTTCCAGCATGTGCGGTTCGTTGTTTACAATAATGAATTCGCTTCTTGAGAAACCTTTCATTTTCAATACTTCGTAAGCACGTTTGGCGGTTTCGCCAATTTTTTGTGTCAGTTCATCTGAAATTCTTGCAGGTGTGATTTCCTGTGATTTTCCTTCATATTTGGCTTCATAATCAAAGAAATCATTGTCTGAAACGATTTCTGTTATAGGAAGAACGATAATTTCGCCTTTGTAATTGATCACCCCAACAGAAACTTCGGTTCCATCAAGGAAACTTTCGATGATGATTTCGTTGTCTTCTTTGTAGGCCACTTCAATGGCGATTGGCAATTCGGCTTCGGTTTTTACTTTAGAGATTCCGAAACTTGATCCGGCTTTGTTTGGTTTTACGAAACAAGGCAGTCCCACTTTTTTCACGATTTCTTCGGTATTGATTATATCGCCTTTATTCAGGTAATAAGAAATGGCTGTTTTGATTCCGTATGGTTTTAAAACTGATAATAAATCACGTTTATTGAAGGTCACGGCAGCCTGATAATAATCACAGGAAGTCTGCGGAATTCCCAGCAGTTCAAAATACGCCTGCATGAGACCATCTTCGCCCGGAGAACCGTGAATAGCATTGAAAACACAGTCAAATTTGATTTTCTCTCCGTTTGCGGTTACAGAGAAATCGTTTCTGTCAATCGGGAATTCAGCATCATTTTCGTCAACATAAACCCATTTTTCTTTGAAAATATGAATTCGGAACCCGTTGTATTTTGTTTTATCAAGGTATTGTTTTACAACCTTCCCGCTGATTAGAGAGATTTTATATTCGCTTGAATATCCGCCCATGATGATGGCTATGTTTTTCATTTTTTGGTGTTTATGTGTTTAATCGTTTTTATTTTTTTGTTAATCTATTTTCATTCAGTTTGTCATCCCGAGGAACGAGGGATCTTCGCAAGAAACTCTACAATCAAAATCGCCAATCTTTGTCGAGCTACTAATGGAGATCCCTCGTTCCTCGGGATGACAAAGCAATATCTATAGAAAGAATGCTCTTATGAAACCTTAAAGCCCTAGCCCTGATGATAGCGGCATCCTTTTGTGCCGGGGTTCGGCGCAAAAGATACAGCGGACAGCAGGAAACAGCTCCTTATAATAACGTGTATTATTAGCTTTCTTGCTTAAAACAAAATTATCATTTTTTTTGAAACGAAATAGCTTTATCTTTGCGTTCATCTAAAAATAAATTTATGAGTTTACGTAAGTATTTAACGAGCCGTGTGTTTTTTTTACAAGTGTTGGGTGCGGCAGCTATTATTGCCGTTTTAGGTTATTTGTTTATGCATTGGCTGACGTTTACAACGGACCACGGACATGAAATTGCGGTTCCAAATTTAGCTAAACTGACGGAAGAACAGGTAGAAGAAAAACTGGATGAGCTGGATCTGGATTATGTGCTTTTGGATAGTGTTGATTACAGAAGTGAATATCCTAAATTTAGTGTTGTAGAACAGGATCCGCTGCCAGGAACGATGGTGAAAGTAGGAAGAAAAATATATATTAAAATTAATGCATCAGGATTTTCGTCTGTTAAAATCCCGGATTTAATTGATAAAACATATCGTGAAGCAGTTCCAACGTTGAAAGCGTTAGGGCTTCAGGAAGGAACGATTACTTATATTCCGAACCTTGGAAAAGATATGGTTTTGGAGCTCCGATATAAAGGCAGAAACCTGAAACCAGGAGACAGAGTATTGAAAGCATCTAAAATTGATTTGGTTTTAGGTGACGGAAAAGCAAGTTATGTTGATGAAAGTGAGGCTGTAGACAGTACTGCTGCGCCAATTGAAGAAACCCCGGCTGATGAACAATAATAATGAAGAAAATTTAGATCTGGAAGACGAGTTATTCGAACATTACAGATTTGAAGTCCCAAAAGGTCAGGCGTTTTTGCGTATTGACAAATATTTAATGTATTTGATTCCGAATGCCACGCGAAATAAAATTCAGAATGCGGCAACGAACGGAAACATTTTTGTGAATGATATTCCGGTAAAATCAAATTACAAAGTAAAACCTTTTGATGTGATAACGGTAATGTTGTCGCATCCGCCGTTTGAAAATAGGGTAGATCCGGAGGATATTCCGCTGGATATCGTTTATGAAGACAACGCGCTTTTGCTTATCAATAAACCACCCGGACTGGTAGTGCACCCGGGTCATGGTAATTATACCGGAACTTTGGTAAATGCTTTGGCTTTTCATTTTGAAAATTTACCGATGAACAGCAGTGAACGTCCTGGTCTGGTTCACCGAATTGATAAAGATACATCCGGACTTTTGATTATTGCCAAAACGGAAGCGGCTATGACGCATCTGGCCAAACAATTTGAGGCTAAAACTACAGAGCGTGAGTATGTCGCGCTGGTTTGGGGAAATGTTGCAGCAGACAGCGGAACGATCGAAGGAAACTTGGCGAGACACTTAAAAGACCGCATGCAAATGGCGGTTTTTGCTGATCCTGAAATAGGGAAACCGGCGATCACGCATTATAAAGTTTTGGAGCGTTTTGGTTATGTGACTTTGATTTCATGCAAACTGGAAACAGGAAGAACACACCAGATTCGTGCACACATGAAGCATATTGGGCATCCGTTGTTTAATGACGAGCGTTATGGAGGTCATTTGATTTTAAAAGGTACAACGTTTACGAAATACAAGCAGTTTATAGAAAATTGTTTTAAAGCTTTGCCACGTCAGGCACTTCATGCTAAAACACTTGGATTTGTTCATCCGAATACAGGTGAAATGATGCGTTTTGATACCGAACTGCCTCAGGATTTTCAGGATTGTATTGAAAAATGGCGTAGTTATGTGAAATCGCATAATACTGAGGATGAAGAGAATTAATTAGATATTTTACTAAATATTTTAAAGCTCCTGATGGGGCTTTTCTTTTTTATAATTGTGGGAATTTTGAAATCGAAAAATTAATCAAGTATAAGAATCAAATCGTCTAAAAGAGTAAGTTTGTAGAATAGTAAATACTGCATATGAAAAACAATTTCGATCTAAGAACGGTAAATGTTACCCGTTACATCACGCCTTTGCGCGAGGGAGGTTCTTTGCCTGCTTTGGCAGAGGCAGATGACGATTTTAAATATGTACTGAAATTTAAAGGTGCCGGACATGGTGTAAAAGCTTTGATTGCCGAACTGGTTGGCGGACAAATTGCCAAAGCCTTAAAACTACAGCTTCCGGAATTGGTTTTCGCTAATCTCGATGAAGCTTTTGGACGTACTGAAGCCGATGAAGAAATTCAGGATTTACTGCAGGGAAGCCAGGGACTCAATCTGGCGCTTCACTTTTTATCCGGTGCGATTACGTTTGATCCGGTGGTAACCACTGTTGATGATAAACAGGCCTCGCAGATTGTCTGGCTGGATGCTTATATTACTAATGTAGACCGAACTTTTAAAAACACCAATATGCTGATCTGGCATAAAGAATTGTGGCTGATCGATCACGGAGCATGTCTGTATTTTCATCATTCCTGGAACAACTGGGAACAACATGCCAAAAGTCCGTTTGCGTTGATTAAAGATCATGTTTTACTTCCTCAGGCTTCACTTTTAAAAGAAGTCGATGCCGAATTTAAAGCAATTTTAACTCCCGAAATTTTAGAAGAAATTGTCAATACAATTCCGTTAGACTGGCTGCAGTGGGAAGACACCGATGAAACACCGGAAGGCTTGCGAAACGTATATCTGCAGTTTCTAAAAACGAGATTAGCCAATTCTGAAATTTTTGTAAATCAGGCTCAAAATGCAAGATAGTCACTTATACGAATATGCTGTGATTCGGGTTGTACCAAGGGTAGAGCGTGAAGAATTCCTGAATATCGGAATCATTTTGTTTTGCAAAAAAGCGAAATTTATAAAAGTATTATCGCATATCGACGATGTGAAAATACAAGCTCTTTCTAATGATTTTGATCTGGAGCAGCTGTACTGCAATGTAGCAGCCCTTAAGAAAATTGCCAGTGGTGAAAAAGATGGCGGTCCAATTGGAGAAATGGATATTCCGTCACGCTTTCGATGGCTAACAGCTATTCGAAGCTCTGCGATTCAAACCTCAAGACCTCATCCGGGTTTGAGTGAAGACTTGGAGAAAACGATTCAGCGATTGTTTGAAGACTTGGTTCTTTAACAGGTTCAAAGTAGCAGAGTAGCAAAGGTTCAGAGATTTTTATTTAGAAGCTGTTCCTGCTGTCCGCTATATCTTTTGTGCCTCCCGATAGCTATCGGGACGGCACAAAAGGATGCCGCTTCCATCAGGGCTAGGGCACTCATTTTCATAATAGGCTTTCATGAAAATTTATGCATATGAATTGCAAAGTTTGAGAAACATTAAATATTATATTTCACTTAGAATTTTTCTCATTTTTATCATTCCGAGGAACGAGGAATCACACTAGAAACTCCGCAATCAGAATCGCCAATCTTTGTAGAATTACGAGTGTGATTTCTCCTCCGTCGAAATGACAAACTATGCGGTTACTTTGTGTTGAATAGAGAAAAACTTTACGCCTTCGCGCCTTTGCGAGATTAAAAAAGAAAAATTTAGCGAACCTCTGCGCACTCCTTTGCGAATCTCTGAGATAAAATGCCTAAAGTCTTTCATAATTTATTCATTTGGGGCAACTGTTGTTTTATTTGAGTTAATATTTGATA
This sequence comes from Flavobacterium gyeonganense, assembly GCF_029625295.1. Lineage (NCBI taxonomy): Bacteria > Pseudomonadati > Bacteroidota > Flavobacteriia > Flavobacteriales > Flavobacteriaceae > Flavobacterium > Flavobacterium gyeonganense. The sequence goes on from NZ_CP121112.1 coordinate 4,119,275, forward strand.
TCGAAATAATATAACTTGTCAAACACAAATAATCCAAATTTAGATTACAGAATGCGCTCAAAACACCTATTCATTTTTATTATTTTATTATCAATCAAAGTAAATTCCCAAATTTTAGAGCCTATTTTAGAACCTAGTAAAAATTTTCGCGCAGCAGATTCGCTGTTGAAAGAACCTAGTTTCTCGGTTCACAGAGACAATTATTTTTTGACAGGAATACCAGTCAATACGCATGTTACCAGTGATAATGCTGATGTTAAATACCAGGTAAGTTTTAAGCTTAGATTGAACTCAGAGCCTTTATGGGGAGGTTTTTTCCCTTATTTGATGTACACCCAAAAAGCGTTTTGGGATATTTATGCCAATTCAAAGCCATTTTCAGAAATTAATTTTAATCCGGGTATAGCTCTTGTCCGTCCTTTTTATTTGAAAGGCGGAAGACTAACGTATGGGGCAATCTCAATGGAACATGAATCAAATGGCAGGGATTCTATTTATTCACGAACCTGGAACATGCTTGCTTTCTCTTTAAAATCACAGATTTCACCACGTTGGGTAGTGGGTTTGAGAGGATGGATTCCTCTTGTGGATAAGGAAGATAATCCCGGACTTACGAAATATGTGGGATATGGCGAAGCGAGTGCCACTTATCAGATACAACCCGGGCGATGGAGCGCCGACATTCTTTTCAGAAAAGGAAGCGGTCTTATCAATTATGGGTCTTTACAGACACAGCTAAACTGGCGACCATACAGAAACGAAAATTATTATCTCACCCTGCAATGGTTTGTAGGTTATACAGAAAATTTAATCTACTATCAGGAGCATAGAAGCATGTTACGTATTGGATTTACGATCAAACCGGAGAATATGGGTATTTTTTAAGGTAAAGCAGTATCGTGTTTTATAATATGAACTTTGCGACTTGGAATAATTTTCGAACCAATTTTTTAAATGAACTTACTATCACTTATATGGTGAAAAAAAATTATATAGTTTTCTCCAAATAAATAAACTCCAAAGGCTCATCAGAAACCGTAACATGAATACCACTCTCAGGAAAAGCCTCACGCTCGCCCGTATCTACATACCCATGGCGTTTATACCATGCAATAAGCTCCTGACGAACCGAAATAACGGTCATGATAATACTCGATAAGTCCAAAGATTTAGCATAATTTTCGGCTTCAGCCAAAAGCTTTTTGCCGATCCCGCTGTTTTGAAGTTCAGGTGAAACCGTCAGCATTCCTAAATACAATTGATGCTCTTTTTTCACCAATAAAACCGAACCGATAATGGTATTGTTCTCAGTATATTTCAGAATCGTGTTTTTTGGATGCTGAAAGATTCCATTCATTTCTTGTTCGTCTGTTCTTTTCCCTTCGAGTAAGTGGGCTTCGGTTGTCCAGCCTTTTTTGGAAGATTCCCCTCTGTAAGCGTTACTAATGCGGGAATGTCTTCTAAAGTTGCTTTTATAATCATTTTTTGAAATCTAAATTGTGAAATGTCAAGCGTAAAATGTTAGATGTTGTGTGGAGTTTAAATAAAAGTAAAATTACAATTTGATGTGGAATTAAACAGCTATTTTAAATTTATGTAAGCGGATATGTAAATAAAATTTTTCAAATTTGCATGAAACACAATATCGATAAGTATGAGCAGAATTCATTTATTCGAATTTGAAGATCAGCAATGGCTTCCGGAGTTTATTAGAAATTACATAACCGACTTTCTACAGTTTCTTTCTAATAAAACTGCGATGTACAAAGGCATAGTTCCGATAATCGAAAAAGGATTGAAAGAAAGCCAGACCAATCAGATTATTGATCTTGCCTCGGGTGGTGGTGGCGGACTTATCTGGCTCAACACCGAATTGCGACAAAACAATCCCGATTTGAAAATTCTGCTCACCGATTATTTTCCCAATATTCCTGCCTTCGAACACACACAAAAACAAGCCGACAATTTCGATTTTGTAAAAACTCAGGTCGATGCCAGAAACGTTCCCGAAAACCTAAAAGGACTTCGAACGCAATTTTTATCCTTCCATCACTTTAAGCCCAAAGACGCCCAGCAGATTCTACAAAATGCCATTGATACGAACAGTTCAATTGCGATTTTTGAAGGGCAGGAAAGAAGTTTTCAGAGTATTACGGCTATGATTTTTTCTCCGTTTAGTGTGTTGATGACAGCACCCTTTATAAGACCATTTCATATTGGAAGAATCATTTTTACGTATCTGATTCCGATTGTGCCGGTTTTAATTTTATGGGATGGCGTAGTTTCTTCATTAAGGACTTATTCTGTTGAAGAAATGAACGAATTGATTTCGAGGCTCGATAACAAAGACAACTTTAATTGGGAAGTTGGAAGAGTAAAATCCGGACCTACTAAAATTTTGTATTTGTTGGGCACGAGGAAATAAAATTTACAATTATAACCTAAGAGTAATCTCCGTAAACATTTTCGTCATTAAAATCTTCAATCTTTGTTGACTTTCTAACGGAGATTATTTTTTCCAATTCACTTAGCTCGTGTTTTCCTTGATCGGAATAGCAATAGCGAGTATAGGTCGTGTAATACCCGCATCGGCTAAAACTTCTTGAAAGTCATTTTATATTACTTTGCGTAAACCTGATGAATTTAATTCAAGCTTTTGTACACATGAGCGTGACATCCCGCGCTAGCATGGTAAATTCAATTTAATTTCTTGTTGATCACGAACTTATGCGATGAGTTATTGAAAATAGAATTAAATACTTAAGTATTAATACTTATATTTTTTCAAAAAACTGCGTTTTGGCAGCTTTTGTTCCAAGTTAAGCTTTTAATTTTGCTGTATAAATAAGTAAAATACTTAGAATTAAGTTTGATACTTAGAAAAATAAACAGTACTAAACGATTAAATTTTTTTGATATGAGTTCAATTTCAACAAATCAACCGCTTTCAAGTTTAAACATTTTTAGTGGCAAAGGAGTTCAGATGCGTACCTTCCACATTACATGGTTAACGTTTTTCTTTTGCTTTTTTGCATGGTTTGGTATGGCATCGCTTATGCCCATCGCCAAAGAGCAATTGCACCTGACAAAAGACCAATTAGGTAACATTCAGATTGCGTCGGTATCGGCAACCATTATCGCCAGATTATTAATAGGCCGATTAGTCGATAAATTTGGACCAAGAATAATTTATACCTGGTTATTACTGATTTGCTCCGTACCAGTATTATTGATTGGCATTTCACAATCGTATGAAAGTTTTCTGTTTTTTAGATTGGCTATTGGAGTTATTGGTGCTTCTTTTGTGATCACACAGTTTCATACTTCAGTAATGTTTGCGCCGTCCATTAAAGGAACTGCCAATGCTACAGCAGGAGGATTCGGTAATGCAGGTGCCGGTTTAGCTAATATTACCATGCCTCTTATTGCAGCCGGATTCGTGGGATTAGGAGTATGTACTAAGGAAGACAGCTGGAGATATGCTATGATTGTTCCCGGAGTACTATTATTGGTTTTTGCTTTTTTATATTTCCGATTTACCAAAGATTTGCCAAATGGTAATTATAAAGAGCTTGGAATAGAAACATCCAATAAAGAAAATACCTTTATGCTGGCTGTAAAAGACTACCGTACCTGGGTTTTGACCATTGCTTATGCAGCTTGTTTTGGAGTTGAGATTACGATTGATAATTTTGCCCCGATTTATTTTACAGATACTTTTGGTGCTAGTTTGAAAACGGCAGGAATCTGCGCAGGGATTTTTGGATTAATCAATCTTTTTGCAAGACCATTAGGCGGAATCGTTGCCGACAAAGTAGGTAAGAGATATGGTTTTTCAGGGAAAAATTTATTGCTTGCATTACTGCTTCTTGTAGAAGGTGTAGGTGTTATTTTCTTTGGAATGACAAATCAGTTAGGGGTTGCTATCTTTTTAATGTTCTTGTTTGGAATGAGTTTAAAAATGGCAAATGGAGCAACTTATAGTCTTGTACCCTTCGTAAATCCAAAGGCGGTAGGTAGTGTTGCCGGAATTGTAGGAGCAGGCGGAAATATTGGGGCGATGTTGATTGCTTTCCTGTTCAAAGCGAAAGCGGTTAAATTTACTAAAGATGTGATTGACGAAAGCGGAGTATCACAAACCAAGGATTTGATTGATTACACAAGTGCTTTTTATGTATTGGGATTCATTATTCTGGTAACAGGATTTGTAGTTTTGGCTATAAAACTTTTAGTTAAAGATAAGGAAGAAGAAAAATTACCTGCAGCTGTAAATTTAGCTTATCAAACAGTAAAATCTTAAATCTAAAAAATAGAAATAGTAAATGTTTTTGTTTGAAAAGAAAGGCTCTCTAGATAACGAGAGCCTTTCTTTTTTGCTAAAATTGATTAGATTGCTTGTCTTTACCAAACGGATTGCACCTGATCGATAGCGAACTGAAGAAGTAATCTTGTTTGCCTCCCGATAGCTATCGGGACGGCAAACAAGGATTTTCACTGCACACTAGCGAACCGAACTGACGAAGTAATCGGGGCTAAGCGAGAAATTTAATTTTTCATATTTTTTTTGCCAATTGTAGTCGTTATGTCTTTGTGGGCAAGGATTACAAATCCGCGCTATCATACGTGTGAGATATATCTGCGCGATCGGGGTAAATAATCGTTTTTGAAGATATATTAAATTGAAAAAGAGATCTTAAATTATTAAGGTTTCTTTTTTTCTTTAAGTTCAATTGCTAGCGTAAGTATAACGTTGCGCACGAAATAATATATTTCTTAAAAATGAAAATAAAAAAAGTGTGCTTTTTCTGATGTTATTGATTAAATGTTAATAAATTTTATCAACTATTGTTAAAATATAATGTATTGTTTGTTAAATTTAGCATTCATTCTAATTTTTTAATTTATGTCAGAAACAGGTTTTTTTGCATATGGAAGTCAATATTCATCAAGTGGCGAATGTATTGAAGAAGCTATTGAGCAAATTAATAAAAGTGGAGAAGCAAAAATTACTTCTTGGACAAATTTAAGAAATTCTGGCCGTTTTATAATTAATGAAGTGCTCGATGAGATAGATAGTAGTGACTTCTTTTGTTGTGATTTAACAGGTCTTAATGATAATGTACTATTTGAGCTCGGGTATGCATTAGCTCGAAGAAAGCCAATATTCATAATTAATGATGTTTCTTATGAAGATTCGTATAAAAAGTATAGAGAGTTAGATTTACTTAGCACTCTAGGTTATAAAAAGTATACTAAGACCCATGGAATAGTTAATGGTTTCTTTGACGAACGTCCATATGATCCTATTGGAAATATTTGGGATGATTTGACAAAGACAATTACTCCAGAAAAAGACACGAAAGCAATTCTCGTATTAACTAGTCAAATTGAAACCAATTATAATCTTGAAATATTAAACCAAATTGATTATTTTAATCTGCCTAAAATAGTTGATGACGCAAGTGAAAATGCTAATTTGCCCTTAAGTTGGTATATTCAAAAATTGCATTCCGTACCAGCAGTTTTAATACAATTTTCTTCTCAGACCAGAATGGGGCATGAGATACATAATTCTAAATGCGCTTTAGTTGCTGGAATGGCTGTTGGTTTAGGATTAAAAGTTCAATTACTTGCAGAAAAACCATATAGTACTCCACTTGATTATAGGGATCTATTGAAAAAATTTAGTAATAGACAGGAATGTTCAGTTATAGTCAAAGAATATTTAGTTGATTTACAAAAAGAAATTGCTTCACTTCTGATAAATGAAAGAGAAAGAATAGACACACGAAAAAAATTAAGTGAGCTGCAAAATTTAGATTTCGGGGAAGCAATAGCTGAACATGAAAGCAATAAGCTCTATCAATATTATGTAGATACATCTCATACTCAACAACTAATTAAAAATGAATATAATATAGTAGTTGGTAGAAAAGGAACAGGTAAAACAGCAACACTATATTATTTATATGAAGATTTGACCCGAGATCGTAGAAATCATGTTGTTTTGATTAAACCTATAAATTTTGAAGTGGATGGTTTGATTGCTCTTATGGAAGAATCTAATAATGAATTTGAAAAGGGATTTTTGATAGAAACTGTTTGGAAATTTTTAATTTATTCGCAAATAGCAAAATCATTATATGATCAAATTAAAGAGAAACCTCTTTTTGCTTTGTCTGAAAACGAAAATAAATATATTTATTTTATAGAGCTAAATGAAACAATTTTTCTTACTGATTTTTCTACGAGATTGGAAGAACAAATTAAAAAGCTTAGAGAAAATGAAATCAATAAAATTGGAAGTGGTAATAATAATGAATTTAGACTAAAAGTTGCTGAGATTCTTCATGATGGTGTATTTAATGAAATGAAAGATTTTTTTGGAATATTAATACCAAAAAATCATAAACTTATAGTTTTGATTGACAATCTAGATAAATCGTGGAAGAAAGATGCACGATTGAATATTTTAAGTAGATACATTTTAGGTTTACTTGGTGTGTCAGGGCGAATATTTAAAGAGCTTTCTTATATAAAATCTATTCAGACAAGTTTATCATTTCATCTTACAATTTTTTCTACGCAGTGATATTTTTAAGCATATACAACTTGTTGCTCGTGAGCCAGATAAGATTGAGGTTTCAAGATTGAAGTGGGATGATTCTGAAATATTAATTAGAATTATTGAAGAAAGATTTATAGAATTAAGCAATAATAAATATGATAGAAATCAACTTTTTGAAAAATTCTTTATTAATGAAATTGGAGGTGTACCAACAAAAGAGTTTATTATCAATTCAATTTTCCCAAGACCTCGTGATCTAATTTATTTTTGTAAAAGTTGTAAAGATATTGCGGTTTCTAGAGGTCATGAAATTATACAAGAAGCTGATGTTTTATTTGCTTATAGGGAGTATTCAAGTTGGGTTTTCAAATCACTATTAGTTGAAAACAATATCTTAAATAAACAAATGGAGGACTTTCTTTTTGAGTTAGTTGGAGGAAGTCCTATAATTAATGAGGTTATGATACGTCAATTTATGGAAAATTCTGAAATACCAATTGTTACTGAAGAAGATGTTGAAAAATTTATAGATAATTTAGTGGATTTAACGATATTAGGTAGAGAGGTTAGAACAAATGAATTTCAGTTTGAATATGATGTTGAAAATTTTAAAAAAATTAAAACGATGTCAAATAAGCTGAATTCAAAAAGATATAAAATTCATAATGCTTTGTTGCCTTTTCTTGAATGTGATATGAGAGCTTAAAAAATGTATAAAAAATAGAAGTAAAGCCATAAGATTAGTATATGCAATCCTATGGCTTTTTATTTGATTAAGATTTTACCCCAAGAAATCCTTCAACTCCTCATAACTCTTAATCTTAACACTAACTTTCTCCTCATTAATAACGCTCTCAATTTGAGCAGGAATAGGAAGTGTAATTCCTAAAGCAGGTTCAACAACATCTAAAAACTTAATAGGATGTGCCGTTTCTAAGAAAATACCAATAGCGTTAGGGTGTTTTTCCAGTTCTTTTTTCAAACCTAAATAGCCAACAGCGCCATGAGGTTCTGCGATATAACCATCTGTGTTATAAATATTTTTTAGAGCAACTAAAGTTTCTTCATCAGTATAACTATAAGAAGAGAAGTCTTTTTCGAAAGCTTTCAGGTCATTATTGTACAATTCCTGAATCCTGATAAAGTTGCTTGGGTTTCCAACATCCATAGCGTTCGAGATTGTCGCTTTAGAAGGTTTCGGGTCGTATTTTCCGTTTTCTAAGAATCTTGGTACCGTGTCGTTTACGTTTGTAGATGCAACAAAATGCTCAATTGGTAAACCTAATTTCTTTGCCATAATTCCGGCGCAGATATTCCCGAAGTTGCCGCTTGGGCAAGAGAAAACTAATGGTTTGTTTTGGCTTTTCAACGCTTTGTAAGCAAAGAAGAAATAAAACATTTGCGGCAACCAGCGTGCAATATTAATAGAATTCGCAGAAGTCAGGTTTTTATGCGCCAAAGTTTCATCTAAAAACGCTTTTTTTACCATATCCTGACAATCATCAAAAACACCGTCAACTTCAAGTGCTTTAATGTTTTGCCCTAAAGTAGTCAATTGTTTTTCCTGAATATCGCTCACTTTTCCTGACGGATATAAAATGACAACATCAACGCCGTCAACGCCTAAAAATCCGCTTGCAACTGCTCCGCCTGTATCTCCGGAAGTCGCTACTAAAACCGTGTTTTTAGCATCTTTTTTATCTTTGTTGAAATAACCCAGACAACGTGACATAAATCGCGCTCCAACGTCTTTAAACGCCATTGTAGGTCCGTGGAATAATTCTAATGAATAGATTCCGTTTTCGACTTTCACAACTGGGAAATCAAAAACTAAAGTATCAGCGATGATTTCTTTTAGTTTTGCTGCAGGTATTTCGTCTCCAACGAATTGTTTTATCGCTTCAAAAGCAATTTCTTCGTGGCTTAAGCTTTCGATTTTATCAAAAAAAGAAGGATCTAAAGGTGTGATGTTTTCCGGGAAATATAGTCCTTTATCACTCGCTAATCCTTGTATTACTGCTTCCTGAAACGAAACTTTTGGGGCATTATGGTTTAAACTGTAGTATTTCATTTTTATTTTAGATTTTTAGACTTTAGATTTTTAGATTTTTAGAAAGTAAATTCCAAATACTAAAATTCTAAATTCCAATAAATTATGTTTTACTGTTTTAATCGCCTTTTTTGTCATTTCGACGAAGGAGAAATCTTCGCAAGTAACTCCGCAACGAAAGTCAAATCTTTGTCGAGCTTCTCGCGGAGTTTCCTCCTCACGTCGGAATGACAAATAGGACGTGTTATACTTTGTGTCTCACTTTGCGTGGGCTTCGACTCAGCTCAGCCTGACAAACGTTTCGTATAAATCTTAATACTTAATTCTTCGTACTTAATACTTTTTACAATTCACATCTCACATTTTACAAAACGCGTACACCATCCGGATTAATTTTCGAAACGTGAATTTCATACGGCAAATGCATCTTCTCGTAAACCTCGCTCATGGCTTTTGCGATTTTTTCGGCAGTTTCTTTTCCTCTGCTTAAAGCGAAAATCGACGGGCCAGAACCTGAAATTCCGGAACCTAAAGCGCCGTTTTCGTAAGCCGTTTGTTTGATTTGATCAAAACCCGGAATTAAAACACTTCTTAAAGGCTCTACGATTTCGTCATGAAGCGAACGTCCAATTAATTCGTAATCTTTGGTGTAAAGACCAGCGACTAATCCGCCCACATTTCCCCATTGCATAATCGCGCTTTTCAGCGAAACGGTTTGTTTCAATACCGAACGGGCGTCAGAAGTCTTCAATTCAATCTGCGGATGAACCACTGTTGCGAACAATTCTTCCGGACTGTCAATTCTTATGATGTCAAGAGGTGCGTAGCTTCTTACCAACGTAAATCCGCCTAAAAGGGCAGGAGCAACGTTATCAGCATGCGCATTTCCGCTGGCTAATTTTTCGCCCTGCATGGCAAACTGAACCAAATCTTTACGGGAATATGGTCTTCCCAATAATTCATTGATTCCGAAAACCGCTCCGGCAGAACTGGCGGCACTGCTTCCGATTCCGCTTCCGGCTTTGATATTTTTATAAATTTCGATTTCAAATCCAAAGTCCAGCTCGTCCAAAGTTGCCAACATTGCCAAAGCCGCTACACCCGAAACGTTTTTCTCTGTTTCAAGAGGTAAATCAGCACCCACGATTTTAGTAATCCGAACGCCTTTTTGATCTGATTTTCGAACAATCATTTCATCACCCGCATTGTCCAGGCAAAGTCCAAGCACGTCAAATCCGCATGAGAGGTTTGCGATAGTGGCCGGGCAAAATAGTTTTATTTCTTTCATTTTTGGTTGTTTCAGGTTTCAGGTTTCAGGTTTCAAGTTTAACCGCAAGGTTCGCAAAGTTTCAACTTGAAACCTGAAACCTGAAACAAAAAATTATATGTTTCCAATTCTAATAACATCTGCAAAAATCCCTGAAGCCGTAACAGCTGCACCGGCTCCGGCACCTTTGATCAATAAAGGCTGATCTACGTAACGATCGGTGTAGAAAAGCACGATATTGTCTTTTCCTTCCAGGTTATAGAAAGGATGATCTTTTGGGATAAACTGTAGCCCTACGCTTGCTTTTCCTTTTTCGAACTGCGCTACGTATTTCAGTCTTGAATCTTTTGATAAAGCTTCTTTGTAAATGTTTTCAAAATGAGCCGAATGTTTGATCAATGATGCAAAAAAGTCATCGTTGTTTGTTGTTGCTAAGCATTCAGCAGGCAGAAACGATTCGTTTGCAATGGCGTCAATATCCATTTCGTAACCGCTTTCGCGAATAAGAATCAGGATTTTACGCGCTACGTCGATCCCGCTTAAGTCGATTTTCGGATCTGGTTCTGTGAATCCCTGAACTCCAGCTTCTTTTACTACATCGTGGAAAGAATTATTTTCGTCAAAATTGTTGAAAATAAAGTTCAGACTTCCTGATAAAACCGCCTGAATTTTATGCACTTTATCGCCAGAAGCAATTAAGTTTTTAACGGTATCAATAATTGGCAATCCCGCACCAACATTCGTTTCAAATAAAAACGGAGCATTGTATTGGCGTGATAAGCTTTTTAGTTTTTTATAATTATCGTAAGCAGAAGAACACGCAATTTTGTTGCAGGTTACAACGGCAATGCTTTCTTTTAAGAATTTCTCATACATTTCAGAAACGCTTGCATTTGCTGTAATGTCTACGAAAATACTGTTACGTAAATTCAGTTCTTTTGCACGTGCGATGAATTCTGTTGGAATAGCTGGTTCTCCTTTTTCTAAAGTAGCCTGCCAGTCTTTTAATGAAATTCCGTCTTCGTCAAAAACCATTTTTCTGGAGTTCGACAAAGCAATCACGCGAACATTGATTTTTAGCACCTCTTTTAAGAATTTCTTCTGGCTGTGAATCTGTTCGATGAATTTTTCACCCACATTTCCAACACCCATTACGAATAAATTCAGCTGTTTGGTATTTTCTTCAAAGAAGTTTTCATGTAAAGTATTCAGTGCTTTTTTGACATCTCTTTCATTGATCACGGCAGAGATATTTCTTTCAGAAGCACCCTGAGCAATCGCACGGATATTTACATTGTTTTTTCCTAAAGTGCTGAACATTCTCCCGCTCAGACCCTGGTGGTTTTTCATGTTTTCACCAACTAAAGCAATGATGCAAAGGTCTTTTTCAACAATACACGGATCTATTTTGTTTTGTAAAATCTCCACTTCGAAAGCCTTATTGATCGCTTCTTCGGCATTATCAGCATCCGAATTCAGGATTCCGATACAAATTGAATGCTCAGAAGATGCCTGAGTAATAAATATAACGTTGATTTTTTCGTGTGACAATACTTCAAACAAACGTTTTGAAGAACCTGAAACTCCAATCATTCCCGGACCTTCAAGTGTCAATAATGAAATGTTGTCAATATGGCTGATTCCTCTTACAGCTGCCCCGTTTGAAGGTGCCTGATTTGTGATTAAAGTTCCTTCTGCTTCCGGTTCAAAAGTATTTTTGATTAAAATCGGAATATTTTTTCTTAAAACTGGCTGAATGGTTGGCGGATACAACACTTTCGCACCAAAATGAGACAATTCCATTGCTTCCTGATACGAAATTGCAGCAATCGGCTGTGCCTGTTTTACGATTTTTGGATTTGCAGTAAACATTCCGTTTACATCAGTCCAGATTTCCAGTTGTTCTGCATCAAGCGCTCCCGCGATAATAGCAGCCGTATAATCAGAACCGCCACGGCCTAGAGTAGAAGTGATTCCGTCTAGGGTCTGCGCAATGAATCCAGGTAAAATAGTGATTTTTGAATCATTTCCTGAGAAATATTCCTGAATCAAAACATTCGAAATTTCAAAATTCACAACCGCTTTACCAAAATCAGCATTTGTTTTAATCAACTCACGGCTGTCTTTATAAACGGCATTTTTATCGATTTGCTGGTATGCCTGTGCAATAATGAAAGAAGAAAGCAATTCACCGAAACTCAAAACGGTATCAGCCGTTCTTGGCGATAATTCCCCCAATAAAAAGCATCCATCCAATAAGGTTTCCAGATGGTTGATGATTCTTTTGATATGGCTTAGCAAACTGCTTTGTTCGCTAACCGGAATAAGTTCTTTTAAGGTGTCAAGGTGTTTTTTCTCGATTTCAGCAACAACATCCCTGAAGCTTTCATCATTTTCAGCTGCTTTTGCTGCAGCCAGTTGTAACAGATCAGTTACTTTGCTTAATGCGGAAACTACTACAACGAGCTTGTCCTTTTCAGCTTTTTGTTTAACTATTTCGAGAACGAGTTTTATATTTTGCGCATTGGCAACCGAAGTTCCGCCAAATTTTAATACTTTCATTTTTGATGTTTTTTCTTTTATGCAAATATTTTTATGTATCCAACGACTTTCTTCTTTCAGAAAGAAAAGTATAGATAACCAGGATTATATGTAAAAATGTATACCCCTAAGGGGTAGTGATTGTTGTAGTAGTAAATGTTGTAGCAGCAGTTGCAACTCTTGTCTGAGCTGTCATTGAAGATTGATATTTTATGCTGTTACATTTCATTTTTGATTTTTCAAAAGTACAGTTTTTTATAAAAGTTAAAAAGCTAAATTGCCTTTTTGCGAATATTTTAATAAAACAAATGATAAAAAATCAATATTGAGTATTTGTTAAAATTAGGCGCTTTAACTTGGTTTTTTGATATATTTTGGACTAGAATTTATTTGATTTGTGATTTGTTTTTTGGCTTGATATGTATTAAAAGCGATATTCCACTTCTTGAGTTAGTATTGTGAAATAAATAATTTTGAAAAATAGCTTCTTTATAAATTTTAATTATTGTGATAAAATGTTGCTTTTTAATGTTGATTTGTTGAATTTTGATGTTTTAATTTGAAATCACCATGAGGGAAATCCATTATATTAGTACTGAAACTATAACTTTAGAAACTTTGCAGGAAATTTTAAGTCACGATAAGGCATTAGAATTATCTGAAGAAGCCAAAGTAAATGTTCAGAAATGCCGGGATTATCTGGATAAAAAAATGGCCTCACATTCAGAACCTATTTATGGAATCAATACTGGTTTTGGGTCACTTTACAGTGTGAAAATTTCGAATGAAAACTTATCTAAACTTCAGGAAAACCTGGTGAAGTCACATGCCTGCGGAACCGGTGAAGAAGTTCCTGCTGAAATTGTAAAACTGATGCTGTTGCTGAAAATTCAGTCTCTGAGCTATGGACATTCGGGTATTCAGCTGCAGACATTAAACCGTCTGGTTGATTTTTATAATAATGATATTCTTCCTGTAATATATACTCAGGGTTCATTAGGGGCTTCTGGTGATTTGGCTCCTTTGGCACATCTGTCTTTACCTTTAATAGGAGAGGGCGAAGTTTATTTTGAAGGAAAAAAAATGGCTTCTGCTGAAGTTTTAAAGCATTTTAACTGGGAGCCGATTGTTTTGCAGTCAAAAGAAGGGTTGGCTTTATTGAACGGAACACAGTTTATGGGGGCTTATGGTGTTCATATATTGATTAAAGCCTATAAATATTCGTATCTGGCTGATTTAATCGGAACCATTTCGCTCGAAGCTTTTGATGGAAGAATTGAGCCGTTTAACGAATTGATACATTTTATACGCCCACATAAAGGTCAGATTGTAACCGCACAGCGAATAAATGAATTTTTAGAAGGAAGTGAAATTATTACGCAGCAAAAAAAACACGTTCAGGATCCGTATTCTTTCCGTTGTATGCCTCAGGTTCACGGTGCTTCAAAAGATGCGATTGATTATGTTCGAAAAGTATTCAAGACCGAAATTAATTCGGTTACAGACAATCCAAATATATTTATAGAATCCGATCAGATAATCTCTGGTGGAAATTTCCATGGGCAGCCTTTGGCTTTAGCCTTGGATTTTATGGCAATTGCTTTGGCGGAATTAGGAAGCATTTCTGAAAGAAGAACCTATCAGTTGATTTCAGGACTGCGAAATCTCCCTGCATTTTTAGTTGATAACCCGGGACTGAATTCAGGATTTATGATTCCGCAATACACAGCGGCAAGTATTGCAAGTCAGAACAAACAGTTAGCAACACCTTCAAGTGTTGATAGTATTGTTTCGAGCAACGGACAGGAAGATCATGTGAGCATGGGAGCAAATGGGGCAACAAAGGCCTTAAAGGTTATGGATAATTTAGAACGTATTCTGGCAATCGAATTGTTGAATGCTTCGCAGGCAATTGCATACAGAGAGCCTTTGAAATCCAGTGATTTCATTGAAATGTTTTTAAGCAGTTACAGAGAAATTGTGCCTTTGGTTAAGGAAGACAGGATTTTACATTATGATATTGAGAAGACTATTTTGTTTCTAAATAGTTTCCAAATTGAAAACGATTTGTTAACAATGGCTTAACATTGCAAAATATTAATGAAGTAATTTTGCACTATCAAAAATATAAAAATGTCAATAAACAGTATTTTCCAATTTTTAGTGCCGAAAGACAAAAAATTCTTTCCACTTTTTGAAGAGGCTTCAAGCAATTTAATTGAATTAGCTTCTAACTTACACGAAGCTGTAAACCTTCCATTAAAAGAAAGAGAAGTCCTTTTTCAGAAAATTGATGAATTAGAGCAAAAAGGAGAAGACATTACACGTCAGACCAATCTGGAGCTGAGCAGAAACTTTATTACTCCGTTTGACAGAGAGGATATTCATACATTGATCACTTCGATTGATAACGTTGCGGATTACCTGCACGGAGCATCAAGCAGAATGAAATTGTATCAGGTTGATAAGATTACAAAGTCAATCAGAAAAATGACAGAGATTAACCTTGAAGCTTGTCAGAACATTGACAGTGCAGTAAAAGAATTAAGAAATTTAAAGAATTTCAAAGTTATTAAGGATGCCTGTTCCAGAATCAACAAACTGGAAAACAAATCTGATAACGTTTATAACAAAGCAGTTTTTGAAATTTTTGAAAACGAAACAGACGCTAAAAATATCATTAAATATAAAGAAGTGTTATCTGTTTTAGAATCAGCAACAGACAAGTGTAAGAGCGTTGCCAACATACTGGAATCTATTTCTGTAAAACATTCTTAATTCAATTTATTTCAATTCTGAAGTTATAATTTTATGACTATACTTATAATTATTATAGTATTAGCTTTAATTTTTGATTACATCAATGGTTTTCATGATGCGGCAAATGCTATAGCTACTGTTGTTGCTACAAAGGTTTTATCTCCTTTTCAGGCCGTACTTTGGGCAGCATTTTTTAACTTTCTCGCTTATTGGGTCTTTGGATTTGGTGTTGCGGATACTGTTGCTAAAACTGCAGATACTATGCAAATAGATTTGGTGGTAATTTTAGCTGGGGTAATAGCTGCAATCTGCTGGAATTTACTAACCTGGTGGTTAGGAATTCCTTCAAGTTCATCACATACTTTAATTGGTGGTTTTGCAGGTGCAGCTGTGGCACATGCCATTGCGGTTCACGGTTTTTCAGGTTATATTGGTGAAGACGGTACAACACATTACTGGTACGAAATTGTAAGCTGGTACAAAGCAGGTAAAGATGGTGGAATGCCGTCTGGAGTTCTTATTATTATAGCTTTTATTGTACTTGCACCTTTGGTAGGGGCTTTGGCATCATATTTAATTTCTATTTGGCTTTTAAATGCTTCAAGAAAAAATATAGGTCCAAAAATATTTACAGTTCTTTTAATGATTGCCACTATTTGGTTTGTTTACACGCAAATGATTCCTTATGAGGAAATTATAAAAGACGGACATAAACCTCGTTTTGAATCTTCTGTTTTTTGGAGTGTTGCTTTTGAGCCACATAATATTAAGTGGCTTTTAGTAGCATTTATTGTATTGACTGTGAGTGCTTTTTGTTTGATATTTAGTAGTCTGAATATTCATCAGGCAGATGGTGCGTTAAAGAAAATGCAATTACTATCTTCAGCGGCTTTTAGTTTAGGACATGGAGGAAACGATTCGCAAAAAGTAATGGGTATTATTGCAGCAGCTGTAGTTGTGTATATTAATACACATCATGGAGTTAAGATGGATGAGTGGTTAGATGTAGTTCTGCCTTCTGAAACAGGTGAATTTAAGATGCCGCCTTGGATTCCCTTAGCATGTTATTCTGCTATTGCTGCGGGAACTTTGAGCGGAGGATGGAAAATTGTAAAAACAATGGGTTCCAAAATCACAAAAGTAAGTTCGTTTGAAGGTGTTGCTGCTGAAACTGCAGGTGCTTTAACACTTTACTTTACAGAGCATTTAAAGATTCCGGTAAGTACAACGCATACCATTACAGGATCTATTATCGGGGTTGGATTAACAAAGCGTGTATCTGCTGTTAGATGGGGTGTTACTGTAAGTTTGATCTGGGCTTGGGTATTGACGATTCCTATTTCGGCTTTATTGGCAGGATTGGTTTATTTTGTTCTGAGTGTGTTTATCTAAAAGTAAAATGATTTTTGTAAAATGTGAGAAGTAAAATCGCGTTTTAATACATATAAAAAAAGCTGTTTTCTTAATTGAAACCAGCTTTTTTGCTTTATGAATGTTTTAATAAAGCCTTTATTTTTTCCAGTTTAGTTGTAAGGCATAACAGGTTTTTTCTCCTTTGGTGATACTAAAAGTTGTGGCTGAGTTGTCTTCAATATCACTTTCGTGAATTATTACAGTATCCTTTAATGAAAGCTCCTTCATGAAATTCATTTCAAAGCTTTTTACTTCCTGCTTCAGAATTCTTTTAGGGTTGACATGATCGAGACACCATTCCAGATATTTTACATTATTAACATGATTGACAATATCAAGATCCGATAAATAAACTATTTTTTCGAATACAGCTTCTTTTTCGTGATTGATATTGATTTTTGAAAAGCCTTCTGTTGTGGCTCTTTTATCCGGAAATAATTCAAAATGTTCATAAGGTAATGCCAAAGCTTCCGGACGGCGTAATTGAGTGTTAAAAACCGCCCAATACGTTTCGCAACCCACTATTTTTTTTCCATTGACATGCATTTCCAGTGCACGTACAGAACGTGAATTTTCAAGGCTGTTGATCCAGGTGGTTACCGTTACAATATCCCCTGATTTTGGCAAAGCATCAACTTCTACACGCATTCGGCTTAAAACCCATGCCTGATGAAATTCCTGCATATCATAAAAACTGATACCGCCAATTTCTGAATGAGCCGCCGCTGTTAACTGTAAAATATTGCAGAGGTCTGTATATTTTAAAAAACCGTTTGGGGTACATTGTGTAAAATTGATTTCCCAGTCTTTGCTTAGAATGGAGGTAAAGTTTGGTGATATTGGCATTTTAATTTAGACTTCTTAGATTGTTGAACTTCTTAGATTTTGGATTTTTTCGAAAATAGAATAAATATTAAAGAAGAAAGATTTTATTTTACAATTTCCTCAATATAATTTATAATTACTTTTCTATCTTCAGCATAATCAAACCATTTGGTGTTTTCGTTTCGTTTGAACCACGTTAATTGTCTTTTAGAAAATCGTCTTGTGTTTTTTTTGATTTCGTCTATAGCGAAAGGCAAAGTGAATTCTCTGTCAAAATAACTGAATAATTCCCTATAACCGACCGTTTGAAGCGCATTTAACGCTTTATTAGGATACAAGGCTTTGGCTTCTTCCAGCAAGCCTTCGTTCATCATAATATCGACACGATGATTGATACGGTTGTACATTATTTCCCTGTCGGCTTCTAAACCAATTAAAATTGGGGTAAAGTTTCGGTTGTTTTTCTTTTGATTCAAAAAAGAGGAATATGGTTTTTTAGTTCCGATGCAAACTTCAACAAAACGCATCATCCTTTGAGGGTTTTGAAGTGTCTGCGGATTTTCTAAAGTGATTTTCTGAAAGTAATCAGTATCCAGATTTCTTAATTGTTCCTGAAGATACTCGATTCCGAGTTTTTCGTAATTTGAATTTACTTCTGAGCGTACTTTTGGATCGATTTCAGGAAACTCATCAAAACCTTTTAAAACGGCATCGACATACAATCCGGAACCACCGATAAGAATTACAAAATCATTATTTTGGTACAATTCTTCGATTTTTGCTAAAGCTTCTTTTTCGTAATCGCCAACAGTATAATTTTCGAATATCGATTTATTTTGGATGAAATGATGTGTTGCAGCTGCAAGTTCTTCCTGATTCGGAACGGCTGTACCAATGGTCATTTCACTGAAAAACTGACGGCTGTCACATGATATGATTTCGCATTTAAAATGTTGTGCCAAAGCAATACTCAGGGCTGTTTTGCCTATGGCTGTTGGTCCGACGATGGTAATTAGGTATTTCATATGTTTTTTAGCCCGGATGGAAATGAAAACCCCGGACTTATATTTGTTCGTTTTTGTGGCGTAAAAGAAGCGACTTTAGAAGCTGCTTTTAGGACTTTAAAAAACAACAAAGATAAGGAGGAGTTGCAATGTACAGCCGGAATAGCTTCTAAAAATTAATGATGTAATTCACTTCCGCATTCATGACAGAATTTAGCGTTATCAAAATGAAGTTTTGAACCGCATATCTGACAGGAGTTTTTTGTACTGACAGTATTGTCACGAAGGCTTTTCTTGGCAAATTCGGCTGTAACTATTCCGGTTGGAACTGCTATGATTCCGTAACCCAAAATCATGACCAGTGCGGCTATAAACTGGCCTAAAGGGGTTTGCGGAGAAATATCTCCATAACCCACCGTTGTAAGTGTTACAATTGTCCAGTAAATACCCATTGGAATACTTGTAAATCCGGAATCTTTGCCTTCGACCAGATACATTAAAGAGCCAATGATTACAGTACTGATGAGGACAAAATAGATAAAAACCAGGATTTTTTCCTTACTGGCGTCAATAGCTTCTTTTAACTGAAATGACTGATGAGAAATCTGCGGAAGCTGAAGGATTTTGAATAAACGAAGGAAACGAAGTGCTCTTACGATGGATAAAATACTGGCTCCGGGGAAAAATATCGACAAATACATGGGTAAAACGGCTAATAAGTCAATTATTCCGTAAAAGCTGAAAATATATTTGACCGGTTTTTGTATAGAAATAATCCTTAAGACATATTCAATGGTGAAAAAGATGGTGATTATCCATTCGCAGATCCATAACTGGTAATGGTATTTAGAACTGATTCCTTGAACGGTGTCGAGCATGATTAATAAAACGCTCAATAAAATCAGGCCTAAAAGAACCAAATCGAACATTCGTCCTAACATGGTATTGGTGCCGTAAAGAACGATTTTGACTTTTTCCCTAAAGATTTCGTATTGTGATTTTTTCTTTTTCATATCCTTAAAGATAATCAAAGTTCTGTTTGCTAAAAGTAAAGTATTTTTAAAGACTTGCTTTTTCGGATGTATTGCTGAATAATGTTTTTTACGTCGCGATTGTGCTGCATCGGAATCAGGATTTTTTTCAGGATTTCGATATTGGTAATCTGATAATTTAAATCATAATAAGCATAACCTTTATAAATTCCGTTTTCGATTAAAATAGCACTTCTTTCGTTTACGTTTCGCCCTCTGTCGAGCAGAATCATGCTTTTGTTTTCAAAACTGTTTTCAGAAATAAACTGCTGTACTCTTAAATTGTAGATTTCAGGAGTGATTTCGCCGATGCAGGCACCGTCACATTCTTTGATTTTATATTGAAAACACTCTTTTTTAGTTTGATATAAACCTGTTAGTTTTTGGCATAGATGGTACTTTGCAGTAAATTTGAAAAGCGCATTTTTGCCTTCCTGCAAAGAAGCGAATGACGTAATTTCTTTTTTGCGTCCATCGGCTTTTCCGATGCTTACATTCAGATAACCGTTTGCATCTTTTTCTACATAAATGGCGTACGGGAAAACAGTCTTTTTTTGTGAGCGATTGTATCTCGGGCGATTTATTTTTACTTCCTGGCTTTCTTTTAATAAAGCAATTAATTCGCTTCCTGTTTCTTCATAGGTAATGGTAAAAACTTCTGCCTGAATTCTTTTGCTCTTGGTTGTAATTCCGGTAAAATGCTGATTGACTCTTTTTCGGATATTTTGGCTCTTGCCGATGTAAATTAAATTTCCGCCTTCGTTATGAATGTAATACACACCGGTTTTAGCAGGCATCTGGTTTACAAGATCCTGAAGCTTTGGTGAAATCCCTTTTTCAATTTCAAATTTCACAAAATCTTTGACAATGGTTTTTTCCAGGTCTTTTTCCAGTAATATTTTGAATAGTTTAGTTGTCGCAATGGCGTCTCCGCTGGCACGATGTCTGTCGGCTATCGGAATTCCGAGTGAACGGACTAATTTTCCTAAACTGTAAGAAGGCTGTTCTGGAATTAATTTTTGAGCCAGTTCAACAGTACAAAGTGTTTTAGATTCGAAATTATAACCTAAGCGTCTGAATTCAGTACGCAGGATCCTATAATCAAAAGAGGCGTTGTGCGCTACAATAATACAGTCTGAAGTAATTTCAATAATTCGTTTGGCAACTTCATAAAACTTAGGCGCAGAACTCAGCATAGCATTGTTGATTCCGGTTAATTTAGCCACAAAAGGCTGAATCGGAATCTCAGGATTGACAAGGCTGATGAACTGATCAACTACTTCATGACCATCGAATTTATAGATGGCGATTTCGGTAATTCCTTCTTCATTGAATTGCCCTCCGGTGGTTTCTATGTCTAATATTGCGTACATTTTCAAATGTCAAAAATCAATGACAATATCAAAAATCAATATCAATTACAATGTCAAAAATCAATGTTTTAAAATTGAAATTCTTTATTGAAATTGTCATTGTATTGCTATTGTTATTGAAAAATTACTTTTTATTTATTATCATTTTTGATGAAATTGCAATAAGTTGTTCTACTTCAGTAAGAAGCTTGTTTCTTTTATCGTTATCACCTTCTTTTATATAATCTAATATTTTTAAAGAATTTCTGGATTCCTTTAATTCTTTTACAACTAATGAAACTTTAAATATAAAATCTTTATCAGTTACTGTACCCTGTGCTTCACCGAAATTTAAAGAAGCACTTCCAGACGATCTGATTAATTGGTTTTTATAATATTCATTTTCAAAAATTCTTTCTAATTGTCTTGTAAAAAATATACATTCTCCAGCAAAACGAATCAGACGATCATCAAAATTGAATATTTTTTCCATTTATATTTTAAATTTTAAAATTGATATTGCCATTGTCATTGTCATTGCCATTGACTTTTATCTCCCTCCAAAAATGCTGCTCCCAATCCTAACCATGGTACTTCCGCATTCGATAGCCAATTGATAATCACCGGACATTCCCATTGAAATCGTAGAAAAATGTGCTGCTGTAGAAATACATTGCTGTGTATCCCTGCATTGTGCGTCTTTGTTTTGCAATGAATCAAAAATGGATTTTAAATACAGGAATTCTTTTTTGATCTGGTTTTGGTTTTCTGTAAAAGTTGCCATTCCCATTAATCCTAAGATACGAATATTTTTCATCTCTTTAAATTCTGATGAAGACAATAATTCTGAAAGTTCTTTTTCGTCAAGACCAAATTTAGTTTCTTCTTCGGCAATGTATATCTGAAGCAGGCAATCTATAACGCGATTGTTTTTTAGCGCCTGTTTGTTGATTTCCTGTAATAATTTTAAGCTGTCAACTCCATGAATCAAATTTACAAACGGTGCCATGAATTTGACTTTATTCGACTGAACATGACCAATCATATGCCATTGAATGTCTTTTGGCATTTGCTGATATTTATCGGCCATTTCCTGAATTTTATTTTCGCCAAAAATTCGCTGGCCGGCTTCGTAAGCCTGAATCAAATCTGAAACAGGTTTTGTTTTTGAAACCGCAACTAATGTAACATGTTCAGGTAAGCTTTCTTTGATTTTATTTAAGTTCGATGCTATTGACATTATTAAATTTTTTATGCAGAAAGAAATTGTTTAGAAATCTTCTCTGCCTTTTTACTTTCGCTGTAATCATAAAAACCTTCACCAGATTTTACGCCTAATTTCCCAGCCCTTACCATATTAACTAATAACGGGCAGGGAGCATATTTAGGGTTTTTGAAGCCGTCGTACATTACATTTAAAATGGCAAGACAAACATCAAGACCAATAAAATCAGCTAATTGGAGCGGTCCCATTGGATGTCCCATTCCTAATTTCATAACCGTATCGATTTCGTAAACTCCCGCAACTTTGTTATATAACGTTTCAATTGCCTCGTTTAGCATAGGCATCAAAATTCGATTGGCAACAAAACCCGGATAATCGTTTACTTCAACAGGTGTTTTACCTAATTTCTCAGATAAATTCATGATGATTTTGGTTACTTCATCGCTGGTATTATAACCGCGAATGATTTCTACCAGCTTCATAATCGGAACCGGATTCATAAAATGCATTCCGATAACGCGTTCAGGATGTGCGACTACAGCTCCAATTTGTGTAATTGAAATAGAAGATGTATTCGTTGCTAAGATTGTATTGTGTGAGCAGGATTCGTTTAATTGTTTGAAGATATTCAGTTTTAGTTCAACGTTTTCAGTTGCTGCTTCTACTACTAAATCAACCCCGACAACTCCATCCTTAATATCAGTATAGGTAATGATATTGGTGATTGTTCTGGCAACTTCTTCCTGCGTTATTGTTCCTTTAGCCAGCATTCTGTCGAGATTAGCAGCAATAGTTGCCATTCCTTTGTCTAGTGCTTTTTCAGAAACATCAATCAGTTTTACAGTAAAACCGCTTTGTGCAAAAGTATGTGCAATTCCGTTACCCATAGTTCCGGCACCAATTACAGCTATAGTTCTCATTTAATTTTGTATTTATATTTTAAAATTTAAGGTTTAAAGTTACTTTTCAGCAAGCTTTAAACCTTAAATTTACAATTTATATTTTGTCTTATTTTTTAAAACAGTCAATTATTTGGTATGCCACACGTAAAGCATCTGTTGCCTGTTCCAATGTTACAACCGGAGTTGTATTATTATTGATGGCATCAGCAAATGCATTTAATTCGTCTAAAATGGCGTTGTTCTGTTCTACATCCGGATTGGTAAAATAGATTTGTTTTTTCACTCCTTCAGCATTTTGAAGGATCATGTCAAAATCTCCCGGAACTTCTGGGGCGTCTTTCATACGGACTACTTCACATTTTTTCTCTAAAAAATCGACTGAAATATAGGCATCTTTTTGAAAAAAACGTGTTTTGCGCATGTTTTTCATCGAAATTCGGCTTGCAGTTAAATTGGCAACACAGCCATTTTCGAATTCAATTCGGGCATTGGCTATATCCGGAGTTTCACTAATTACCGAAACACCACTGGCATTAATGTGTTTTACCTTTGAATTTACAACACTCAAAATCGCATCAATATCATGAATCATTAAGTCCAGGACTACTGGTACATCTGTACCGCGAGGATTAAATTCGGCTAAACGATGTGTCTCTATGAACATCGGATTTTCGATCATGTTTTTGGTAGCGATAAAAGCAGGATTAAAACGTTCTACATGACCGACCTGACCTTTTACATTGTACTCGTTTGCCAAAGCAATTATTTCTTCGGCCTCTTCAACAGTGTTGGCAATTGGTTTTTCTATGAAGATATGTTTTCCTGATTTGATGGCTACTTTAGCGCATTTATAGTGCGAAAGGGTTGGGGTTACAATATCGATTACATCCACGGCGTGGATTAATTTTGCTATTGTGTTGAAGTTTTTATAGCCGAACTCTTTTGAGATTCTTTCGGCATTTTCCTGATTTTCATCGTAAAATCCAACTAATTCATATTTGTCAGACTGTTGTAATAAGCGTAAATGTATTTTACCTAAGTGACCGGCACCTAAAACTCCTACTTTTAACATTTGAATGTATTTTAAACAAAAATAGAATTTATTTGTCGAAAGTGAAAAAGAATTTAGCTAATTGTGAATTGTAAATTCTGAATTAGGAGTAAGGGCTTTCGACTTTTCACTTTTAACCTTCAACTTTATTAATTTAATAATTAAAAATCAATATTTGATTTCCTGTTTTGTTTCTTATTTTTGCGAAAATAAAACCTACCTATTTTGAAAGATACTGCCAAACATCAAGGACTTCGCAATCAATTAGTAAGCACTTTAGAGCAAAAAGGGATTACTGATAAAGCGGTTTTGGATGCGATAAAAAAAATCCCGAGACACCTTTTTTTAAATTCGAGTTTTGAAGATTACGCTTATCAGGATAAGGCTTTTCCTATAGGAGCAGGGCAGACTATTTCGCAGCCCTACACGGTTGCTTTTCAATCGCAGCTACTGGAAGTAAAAAAAGATCATAAAATTCTAGAAATTGGTACAGGATCTGGCTATCAGACTGCTGTTTTATTTATGCTTGGAGCCAAAGTTTATAGCGTTGAAAGACAGAAAGAGCTGTTTAAAACAACTTCGAATCTATTTCCGAAATTAAATATCAGACCAAAACATCTTTCATTTGGGGATGGATATAAAGGACTTCCTAATCATGCTCCGTTTGACAGTATTATTGTTACTGCCGGTGCTCCCTTTATTCCGAAGCCGTTGATGGCACAGTTAAAAATAGGAGGAAGACTGGTTATTCCACTTGGGGAAGACGTTCAGATTATGACATTGTTAATCCGAAAAAACGAAACGCAATTTGAAAAACATGAGTTTGGAGAATTTAGATTTGTGCCATTATTAGAAGATAAAAATTAGAAATAAATGCCCCACAATAATTTAATATTTATGGGGCATTTTTATTTGGAATCAATAAGCAAAAATGTTTTATGGTCTTAGAGAATTAGTTTTCACAATAGTTATTATGGTAACTGAAATTTACCGAGCTGTACATACAAAAATTACTTAATCTTAATTACTACTTTTCCTCTGGATCTCCCTGTTTCAACATAAGACAATGCTTCGTTAGTCTGTTCGAATGAAAAGACTTTATCAATAACAGGTTTTATAATCCCAGCTTCAATCAGTTTTGTTATTTCGCTTAACTGTCTGCCTTCTGCTCTCATAAACAGAAATATAAAATTGCTGTTTAATTTTTTTGCTTTTTTCTTTACTCCCAGACTAATCAATTTCGTTACTAATTTTAAATACCAGGGCAAACCAATTGTTGTGGCAAATTCAGGCGTTGGTGGGCCAACTAATGAAACAAGCTGCCCGCCAGACTTTAAAATTCGTAATGATTTTTCTAAAATTTTCGAATCTCTGTTACTGTGCAAAACAAGATCATAATCTTTCAGTTTTGTTTCAAAATCTTCCGTTTTGTAATCAATAATAAGATCGGCACCAAGAGATTTTACTAATTCAATATTTTTTGCGCTTGTAGTTGTGGCAACAAAAGCCCCCAAATGCTTTGCTAACTGAATAGCAAATGTGCCAACACCACCAGAACCAGCCTGAATGAAAACTTTTTGCCCTTTTTGTATTTTTCCTATTTCAACAAGAGCCTGCCAGGCAGTTAGCCCAACCAAAGGAATAGAACCTGCTTCCTCCATTGAAAGGTTTTTGGGTTTTAAGGCAACATCATTTTCATCAATAGAAATGTATTCAGCAAAAGTACCAACCCTATAATCTGAGGGACGAGAATACACTTCGTCGCCAACCTTAAACTTGCTGACTTTAGAACCTATTTTGGTTACAATACCTGCCACATCGTGTCCATTTACAAATGATGGCTTGTAGGGTAAAAACAGTTTAAAATCACCATTTCTAATAAGTGAATCTAATAAATTAACACCTGCCGAATGAACTTGTACCAATACATCATTTTCGTTTACACTTGGTACTGCCCAATCTGTCAAATGTAATTTTTCTTTTTTGCCGTATTTTTTTACTATGAATGCTTTCATTTTTTTAGGCTTTGTTTAATTGTTTAAGAACATTTTTTTCTAAAACTCCATAAGCAAAATGTTGCAGGTTTATTAAGGCAGAAGTCCCTTTACCCACAATATTTCTAAATTTTGGTTTATCTGTTTGAACTACTTTAAGCACTTTTTCTGCAACCATCGCAGGATCTTCGGCCTGATCTACCAAATTTTCTGTGAATTTTTCAATCTTATTTCTTAACGTATTGTAATCTTCAATTTTATTTAATGTTGTAGTGGAATTATCTAAAATGCTTGTTTTAAAAGCAGCCGGTTCAATCATGGCAACACTAATGTTAAACTCGTTCAATTCGTATCTTAATGCTTTAAAATAACCTTCCAATGCGTGTTTTGAAGCCGCATAGTAAGCTGCATTAGGAAATGACACAAGCCCTATAATTGAACCAACAGTAATTATTTTACCAAATTTTTGTTTTCTAAAATGGGGTAATACAGCATTAGTTACTTTAATAGTTCCCCAAAAGTTAGTTTCCAATTGTTGTCTGCCCAACTCAACAGGTGTTTCTTCTGCAATACCTGAGACTAAAAAGCCGGCATTATTGATAAGAATATCCAATTGCCCTATTTTCTTAAAAATTCTTTCCGAAAAACTATTTATCGATTGTTCTGAATCAAGGTCTAATGCTATCATTTGAAAAGGAACCTTACCTATATACTTTTCAGAATTCCGACTTGTGCCAATTACATTATAACCGTTTTTGTGTAACTCGTTTGCGATAAGTAAACCAAAGCCTGAACTTGCACCCGTTACTAAAATATTTTTTTTCATTTTTATTTGTTTTAATTTATCTGTAAATTAGCTTGCTAAATGCAAGTGCAAATATATAAACAACTTTTAAAATGCAAGTTAAAATTTAAAAATAATTTATGGAATTGAATAAAAAAAGATCAAACTGCCCACTGAGCTGCTCTCTTGACGTGTTTGGAGACAAGTGGTCTTTGCTCATTATCAGAGATTTGATGTTCGGAAATAAATGTACTTATAATGATTTTTTAAAGTCAGATGAAGGTATAGCTACCAATATTTTAGCATCTAGACTGAAAGGGCTTGAAGAAAATGGTATTATTGAAAAATCAGCTCACCCGGACAGTAAAGCAAAATTTTTGTACAAACTGACCCCAAAAGGAATTGACTTATTGCCCATAATTATGGAAGTCTATATTTGGGCGGATAAATATTACGAAATGCCAGTTGACCTAAAAGCAACAATTCAGGAAGCCAGAAAAGACAAGGAGAAATTTGTAAAACAGATTACAAAGGAATTGAAAATAAAAATAAAAGATAAAAAAAGCGACAGCTAAAAGAAGTGCCACCATAACTATTTAAGAATAAAACAACCTTTTTTAAATCGATTTTAAAAAGGTTGTTTTGTTTTTTCGAACCTCCAAAAGTAGCTACCAGGTTGTAAAAAAGTAAAGCTTTGTAACCATATAAAGTTACTATTTTATGTTTTTAAAGTGTTATTTAATCCTGCCAACTGATCCCGTTTTAGAAGGAATAAGCTCAAGAATCGATGTAGGTGCAAGACCTGATTCGATTCTGTGTGAAACGTACAAAATAGCTACATTGGTTTGCTGTTTGATAGTATTGATTAACTGAATCACCAAATCTACGTTTTCGTCGTCCAGACCTTCCACAGGTTCATCCAGAATTAATAAAGGCGGATGTTTTAAAACCGCACGAACAATTAGTGCTACTCTTTGCTGACCGATTGAAAGGTCTATAAAACGTTTCTTTTTTAAATGACTCATTTCAATTACTTCGAGCCATTGTGTCACAATTTGTTTTTGCAAAGTAGTAGGTTCTGTATACAATCCAATAGAATCAAAGAAACCTGATAGAATCATTTGTTCCAGCGTATGGCTTTTTTGGAACAAATCCATCATAGAAGTCGTATATATTCCGATTTGCTTTTTGATTTCCCAAACGCTTTCACCACTTCCTTTTTTTCTTCCAAATAAAAATAAATCCTGACCATATCCTTTCGGGTTATCACCTGTAATTAGGGATAAGATAGTGCTTTTTCCGGAACCGTTCGGGCCAATTAACTGCCAGAATTCGCCTTGTTTGATGGTCCATGAAATGTTGTCCAGAATTTTTCGATCTTCATAACTTACTGAAACATGATCCATTTTTATTAATTCACTTTCGTGAAAAGTAGCCACTGCTTCATGAGCCTTTGGAATTGCAGCTGTATTTAAGGTTTTAAAATGGTTTTCGGTTTTTGAAATAGGATATAAAGTAAAAGAGTTGTCTTTGATTTGGACTTTATTCACCACAAAATCCATTAGATCAACCGTACGATTTACAAGCTGAATAATAGATATTGTATCAGTAAGTTTTTCTAAAGAAAGAGCCAAAGCCAGACGCGAAGCCTGATCTAAATGGTCGAAAGGATTATCGAAAATGATAAAATCCGGATTTTGGCTGATACAGTATTTCAAAAACTCTTTTTTACGTTCACCGGAAGAAAAAGTCCGCAATTGCCTGTGGGATTCTGGAGAAGCTTCAACAGATTCGTATTGGTATTCCCTTTCGATAAATTTTTCGATCGAAATATCTGAGAATAAAATTCCTTTTTGGTTATTAAAAACCGCTAATTCTTCTTTAGCTTCGCCGGAAAGCAGGGTGTCTATGAACTTTTTTTTATTAACCTGATTGGTTAAAAGTATGTCCCAATGTTGTTTTTGATGCATTATTTATTTCTTAAAAAGTATTCCTTTTCTTTAATTATTCAGATTATCGGATTACTTCATTTATTAATTGAATATAACGACAAGTATATAATTGTCTGGAAATATTGAACTTAAAACCAAATAAAGAAGTTTTAAGTTTACAAATATACTTTATTGACCATCTGAAAATGCCAATTAATTTCATAAAAAAATCATTTTTCAATATAGAATCTTTTCATATGTATGCCAATTTTTACTTTTGATTGCTTTAAATGTAAAATGATATATAAAATTACAACCGGTTGTTTTTATTTGTATTTTAGTAAAAAATTGTACTAATTTTTTGAATGAACCAATAATAAAAAACCGAAAAACTGTAAAAAAACTATTAACTATTATGAAAATTAAACACAAAACATTCTTGAAAGTAATGTGCTTTGTATTTTTGGCAACATTAGGTTTACAAGGATTTACTGTCTCATCAGGAGGCAAAATTGATCCTAATGCTAAAAACGATACAGTAAGAAGCATCGAGTCTTACTTTAGTCCTGCAACAAAATCAAAAAAAACACCAGATTCTGAAGGATTTATTCAACGGTGGTTACTATTAGAACCAATTAATAAACCCAATAGCAGTAATACTGTCTTTACAGATAGTTACCTCAGGACCGCATTTTCTACCGAGTATTTTCCAAATCAGTTTACAGTTCTTCCTAAGAGTGGAGATAAGGTAAAAGTTGGGGATCAGGAGCTAACATGGCATGCACTGGACAGTAAAAAATTCAATGTAAAATTATTTCGTTTCGCTTATGGATTAAAAAAAGAAATATACGGCGTTTTGTTTTGGTCAGTAACAGTAGTGAACAGCCCAAAGGAAATGAAAAATGTAAGAATGGCAGTAGGTTCAAATTCAGCATCAATGTGGTGGGTAAATGAAAAAGAAGCTGTATTGCTTTCAGGAGACAGACGTATGGTAATGGATGATTGTGTCTCGCCACGTTTAACACTTAACAAAGGAAAAAATATAATTCGCGGTGTAGTAATCAACGGGCCCGGAATGAGTGATTTTTGTGTTCGTTTCTTGGATGAAAAAGGGCAGCCGGTTAAGAATTTAACGATTACTCTGGAATAAAATTAATCTCATTTGTATAAATTTTGAAATTATTATGAAAATAAGAAATAAATTAATAGGCACAACAGCCTTTTTATCAATATGGTTTACTGGCACAGTAAATGCCCAAATAGGAAAACCATTTATACATGATCCTTCTACTATCATGGAATGTGAAGGAAAGTATTACACATTTGGCACTCGTGGAGGCGGATTAATATCTGAGGATGGCTGGACCTGGAATGAAGGAGGCGTAAGACCAGGGGGAGGAGCTGCTCCTGATGTAGTAAAAATTGGTGATCGCTATCTTATTGCTTACGGCTCAACTGGTGGTGGACTTGGAGGTAGTCATGACGGACAAATAAATACGATGTGGAACAAGACTCTTGATCCAAATTCTCCAAACTTTAAATATTCAGAACCTATAGTGGTTGCTTCTTCCAGTAATATGGAAGATAATGATGCAATTGATCCGGGACTTCTTTTAGATCCTACCGATGGCAGATTATGGTGTTCTTACGGAACGTATTTCGGTTTTATACGTCTTGTGGAACTTGATCCTAAAACCGGAGCACGCGTAAAAGGTAACAAAGCGATAGATATAGCAATTGATTGTGAAGCAACTGATTTGATATACCGTGATGGATGGTATTATCTTCTTGGAACACACGGAACTTGTTGTGATGGTGCCAATTCTACTTATAACATAGTGGTGGGACGTTCTAAAAAAGTTACAGGCCCATACCTTGATAACATGGGTAGGGATATGTTAAAAGGAGGTGGTAAAATGGTAATAGCAGCAGGTGGAAGAGTTAACGGACCTGGACACTTTGGACTTGTTGATCTTGGTGACGGAGTTCAAAAAATGTCCTGCCATTATGAAGCAGATCTGGATCAAAACGGACGCAGCGTATTGGGTATTCGTCCTTTATTATGGAAAAATGGATGGCCGGTTGCAGGAGATAATTTCAAAGAAGGAACTTATGAAATTGAATCGGAGAGAAGAGGATATGCTTTAGAATTAGCTGTAGATTTCGTTCGCATGCCAGGCAGGATGCGTCCTTGGGAGCATGACCCTAATGAGCCGGTAAAAGCTGTTCCTTCCCAGCAATTATCAGATGTAATGGATACCTGGCCGAAAGGAAATACCAATATTCGTATAGGAGATTATATGTTTCGTCCTCATCAAAAATGGACTATTACAGCAGCTCCAAATGCAGGAGGATATCTTGGAGCACCGTATTATAAAATAATAATAGCAGGAACAGAACGTGCATTAGCAGCCACACAAGAGGGTGAATTAATAAGCGTTCCTAAATTTACAGGCGCGTCAGAACAATTATGGCGTATTGATCAATTAATTGACGGAACCTACAGGATAATGCCAAAAGTGGTTCCGAATTCTAATGAAAAATTAGCATTAGTTTCTTCTGGAGACAGTACACCAACACTTGCAAAATTTGATATGAATAGTGATAATTCTAAATGGAATTTTAGAGCACACTAAATATTTGTTCAATACAAAATGAAAGGCGTACTTAAAAATAGGTACGCCTTTCATTTTTTTGCTGATTAAGTAATTTAATTTTACTTTGTTACCATAGGTTTATTACTTCTAGACCATTCACTCCATGATCCTACGTAAAGGTGCGGAATTGGAATTCCGGCATAATCCATCGCTAATAGAGTGTGACAGGCCGTAACACCGGAACCGCAATGAACGATTACATTCTCCGGTTTCACTAAACCTAAAATTTCAGTATATTTTTTTGCCAGTTTTTCAGCAGAAAGATAAAAGCCGTTTTCGTCTAAGTTTTCGCTGAAAGGAACATTGATAGCACCTGGAATGTGACCAGCAATCAAATCTAGCGGTTCTGTAAGCCCCTCAAAACGATTTTTGTCCCTTACGTCAATGACAATATTTTCAGGGTTGTTATGGGCTTTATCTACTTCGTTAATATTGCTTAAAGCAAGTTGCCAGTCTGAAACCGGATATTTTTCAGCTGTATCAAAACTTTCTATTCCGGTGCTTAATGGAAAACCTTTATGGATTGCCACCTGATAACCTCCGTTTAAAACCTGTATTTTTTGGTGACCAACAGCTTTTAGCATCCACCAAAATCTTGACGCTGCGTTAGAACCGTTTTTATCGTCATAAACAATAACGTGACTTTGCGGTGTAATACCAAGTTTAGACAGGACTCCTGAAAATTTTTTCAACGAAGGCAATGGATGTCTTCCGCCATTTGCAGGATTGCAGTCCACAGAAGCCAAATCACGGTTTAGATCTGCATAACGTGCACCTTTTAAATGTTCTTTTTTATAATTTTCCTCCATATTAAGTCCGGCTCTGGCATCAACCAATATAATTTCGGATGAATTTTTTAGCTGTAGTAATGCTTCGGGTTCGATTATAGGGTACCAATTTTGTGACATCTGATTTTGTTATAGATAATTAATCAGGTATTTTTTCGATCAGGATTTCATCACCAGATTTATCAAAATAGGTACAGGTCATTTCCATAATATCAACACGCCATTTTGCGATTCCGCATTGTCCGGAATGATTGCAAAAAGTAATATAATCTGTCTGACCATCCTGATGCGCTACCAGAAATTCTATAAAACGTTCTTTATTCGCTGTATCTTCAACTTTTATTTCAGCATATTTTTCTTCTGAGATGACAGAATAATTATTTACACCATAATATTCAACATGGCCATCGTTAACAAACGTATCATACCCTTTTACGCCCAAAATAATTAGGTCCTGTATATAATTTGGAAAATCGGCACCGCTTTTTACTTTGGCATGTGCCTCTTTTATTTGTTCGATTGTAAACATAAAATTTTGATTTAAGGTTAACTTTATTGTTTCAAAAATACGATTAATGGTTTTATAAACTGATCAAAAGATTCAATATGTGGTAAATGTCCGGTATTGGCGATTTCTACAAGTTTCGAATTCGGAATTGCTTTTTGTGTTTTTTTGCCCAGTTCGGCATAATTGCCCATTGTCTTCCTGACTTCTTCCGAAACAAGCGGTTTTCCCAATGCAGTTTTATCTCTTGTTCCGATAATTAATAGTGTTGGACTTTTGATATTTTTAAATTCGTATAAAACAGGCTGCGTAAAGATCATATCGTACATAAGAGCAGAATTCCAGGCAACAATTTTGTAATTAGGATCAGAAGTCCATCCCGCGCCAAGTTCGGCCCACTTTTGGAAATCAGCATTCCATTTCCCATCATAATAATTCGTCATTTGGTATTTTTTGATGGCTTCATAGTTTTGTTTTAATTCACTTTCGTACCACCAATCAACAGGTTTGTACGGTACGACTAATTTCCAGTCTTCTAAGCCAATCGGATTCTCCAAAACTAATTTCTCAGCAGTTTCCGGATACATCAGTGTAAATCTTGTAGCTAACATTCCGCCCATAGAATGCCCTAAAACAGCTGTTTTTTTAATTCCCAAATGGTCTAAAAGTTTTTTGGTGTTCTCGGCAAACTGCTGAAATGTATATTGGAAATTATCCGGTTTTGATGATTTTCCAAAACCAATCTGATCCGGCACAATAACCCTGAAGCCTTCTTTTACTAATGCTTTGATGGTAGTTTCCCAATAAGCTCCATTGAAATTTTTTCCGTGAAATAAGACAATGTTTCTATTATTGTAATTATTGGGTTTGATATCCATGTAAGCCATCTTTAAAAGCTGTCGCTGATTGCTTATTTCTAGAAAACTGACCGTAAAAGGATATTCATAATTCGTTAAATTAATATCCAATGCTTTTATTTTTTCCTGCTGCGAAAAGCAAAAAAAGGAAGTATGAGCAATATAATTTTTAGTTTTTTCATTTCAGCATGTTTTTAACGGCGGTATTTATAAAATTAAAGCTTAGTATTTTAAAAGCAAAACGTAAAATCTTAAAGTTATCAGAAAATTATTTCAGTAAGAAAGATTTTTCTTTTAAAAAGAAAATGTGATAAGTAGTGAGCAGTTAAGCAGCATACAGGATGCAACAGGACAGACTCTCAACGGCTTCTAACTATATTAGGTATAACTATTTAACCAATTTAACCAATTATGAAAAAAATTACCTTAACATTTAAGCATGCGCTTAAAGTTTTTATGGTCTGTGGATTAATTACTACCGTCAGTGATTTAAAAGCCCAGACACTGGCATTTCCGGAAGCTACCGGTTTCGGAAGATTTACCACAGGGGCAAGGGGAGCTGCAAATCCTCAAATTTATTTAGTAACAAATTTAAATGACAGCGGACCGGGTTCATTTCGTGATGCAGTGAGTCAGGAAGGAAGGTTTGTTATTTTTAAAGTAGGGGGAATTATAAATGTAGCTTCTCCAATTGCTATTGCAAAAAACACCACTATTGCGGGCCAAACAGCAACAGGAGAGGGAATTGTTCTGTTAGGAGCAAAGGTTTCATTTACCGGAGCTAGCAATACGATTGCCCGTTATGTTCGTATTCGTTTTGGGGCTACCACTCAAAATCAGGATGCGTCGGGTATATCAAATGGTGCCAATATAATTTTGGACCATATGAGTTTTACCTGGGGTAC
Source organism: Flavobacterium gyeonganense (assembly GCF_029625295.1). Lineage (NCBI taxonomy): Bacteria > Pseudomonadati > Bacteroidota > Flavobacteriia > Flavobacteriales > Flavobacteriaceae > Flavobacterium > Flavobacterium gyeonganense. Next base: position 4,153,685 of record NZ_CP121112.1, read on the forward strand.
AGACGAAGTGTTTTCTGTTAACTGGGACAATAAAGGTCTAAGCCCGGATAACATAACGATACAGAATTCTATTATTGGACAGGGAATGCACCGTCACAACCACTCAGCCGGAGGGTTAATGCAGCCTTCTGCCGGGGGTAAAATAAGCCTAATTGGAAATTTGTACATCTGTAATAAAACCCGTAACAATAAAGTAAAAGGGATTAATGAGTTTGTAAACAACGTTGTTTATAATTGGGGGAATTACGGAAATACATACGGACATACTGAATCAGGAGATGCCTACATTATGGGGGGAGATTCTGCGGGAGGTTCAGATGTTAACATTATCAATAATTATTTTATAGGCGGACCAAATACAAGTAATACAGTTTCATCACCTTTTAACCGTGGAAATGATAACTTCTCATTATATGGTTCCGGAAATTATTTTGATAATAATAAGGACGGTGTTTTAAATGGTACACTAGTTCCTTACGATTTAACAGGATATCCTACCGGAGATTTATCAACTCTTTTGTCAACACCGTATGATTATCCAATGAAAAATCCAACATTGTCTGCTCAGGATGCTTATAATAAGATTATAGCAAGCGTTGGAGCTTCTTATCCAAGACGGGATCAGGTAGAAAATTTAATGATTTCAGATTTAATGTCTAAAGGTACAACAGCAACGTATGTGTATGTTCAAAGTGATTTGACCAGTAAGTTTGGCTTTATAAACGGAGGTGCTGGACATGTTTATGGTGCTCCGGCTTCTTTGGATACAGATAATGACGGTATGCCGGATGCCTGGGAAGACGCCAACGGATTAGATAAAAATACGGCCGATGCTTTATTGGTAAGTACAACAAATGCACCTTATCTGAATATTGAAGTGTATATTAACGGATTAACCAATACAACACCTGTAGATTTTATTATTCCGCCATCTAATGTGAATTTTACGAATGTGGTTTCAACAGAAGTCCCACCAGCAAGTTCTTTAAAAGTCAACTGGATTGACGGTGCAACAAACGAAGATAATTATATTCTAGAGCGTTCAGATAATGGCACTAATTTTAATGTAATCGCGACCCTTGGGGCAAACACTACAAGTTATAATGATACAGGTTTGCTTCCAAATACGCAATATTATTATCGTGTTAAAGCAAAGAACAGCGCAGAATCATCAGTATATGAAACAGCTTCGGTAACTACACCGCCAATTCCGTCAGCTCCAGTTAAAGCATCTGCACCTAATCCGGCTACAGGACTTACTAACATTCAGTTGACAAGTGGGAATTTAACGCTGAAATGGAGTGGAAGCACAAATACAACAACTTATGCTGTTTATTTTGGTACAGATCCTTTAAATTTAGCTAAGCTAGCTGATGTAGCTTATGTTGCAGCTCCATCTTATCAACTTACAGGATTAAGTCCGGCAGTAACTTATTATTGGAGGATTGATGCTTCTAATGCTAAAGGAACAATAACCGGCGATGTATGGAATTTCCGTGCGCTGACACCAGAACTTGTTGGTCATTGGCCGTTTAAGGAAGCAGCAGGAGAAGGCCAGCAAATTGAAGATATTTCAGGCTATGGAAACAACGGACAATTAGATGCAGCTTTTGATAATAGTAATGTGAGAGTAGCCGGAAAAGAGAACAACGCCATAGATTTTGCAACATTAACGCCTAATAAACTTATGGTAAGTGTTCCTAATCAGGATAATATTTTATTTGACAAAAATTCCTTTACTGTTTCATTTTGGATGAAAGCTGATGCCAGTTTAATACCGGCAGGTTCAACATTAAGTTCATATATATTATGCAAAGGGTCGATGACAAAAAATACGACTACAGGAGCAACAGGAAGAAGATTTAATGTGGAAATTAAAAGCAATCAATTGCGTTTTGCAATAGATGATGATAAAACAAAAACGGAACTTGCATCATCATTAGCAGCGACCAGTTATTTTACAGGAAATTGGGTAAATGTGATTATTATGAGAGATGTTACCGCATCTAAATTAAGAATATATACGAATGGTGTTTTTACTAATGAGAAAACTGATGCAACAGGGACAGCTGTAGGGATTGGAGAAGCAACAGATTTAGTAATTGGGAATATCGGGGCACTTGAACTGTTTGCCAATACTACTCCGGCACCTTACAAAGGTTTATTTGATGAACTTAAAATATTTAATTATGCACTAACTGCAACAGAGATAACGCAGTTGTACAATCAAACGTTATTGAGTAATGATAAGTTTACACAAAATAAAGTTAGTGGTACTGTCTATCCTAATCCTGCAAAAGAACAGATTTTTATCAGTATTCCAGGTTATAAACAATCATATGTTACAGCGACGTTAAGCGATGTAACAGGGAAAATTATTCTTAAGGAAAAAATTTCATCCGATGGAAATGGCGTTTTTAAGTTAAACATTGCAAATAAAAAAGTATCAGGACTTTATATTTTAAATGTTTCAGGAGAAAATTTAAACAGCAATTACAAAATTGTAGCAGAGTAAAAAACAAAATATTATCATAAAAAAAAACCGTTACATTTATTTTGTAACGGTTTTTCTAATTTATAATGAATTGGATATTTTTTAAAGTCCTACGAAATCGTCACTTTTTGGAAAAATGCTCAATGCCTCGACAGCAATCTCTGGCGTTGGCGAAGCCAGTTTTCTAAGTTTTGTATCCATCCAGGCACCATCAACTGTAATAGTGGCACAAAGTGTATCGTCTTCTCTGCGGAATTCGTGAATGATAGACCAGCGCGAAGCATCAGCTTTCATTTTGGATGTTTTGGTATGAATGAAAATTTTATCCGAAAGTTTTAATTCTTTTCTGAAAACACATTCTTCCCTAAATAAAACAGGTCCAAAACTTTGTTCCTGCATTACTCTTAAAGTTAAACCTAATTCGTTTAGGATTTCGATACGATGCTGAGCACCAAAATCGTAATAAGCACTGTGACGGACATGAAAATTAGGATCAAGATCGGACCAGCGAAAGGATATTTCTTTTATAAATGAAGCCATTTTGTAATTTTAATTTGAAATCGAAATTACGAATATCAAATGGTAGTTTTTCTAAATTAAAGTTATTTTTATTCGTTTTAACTTTTCGTTATATCATTCGGGTACTAACCAGAATCAAGAGTGATATTTGTATTCCTATAATAATCCAAAAAAAGTTTCTGCTTGGGTTTGAAACATCTTTTAATCCGGATATAGTTTTTTCTTTTATAATATCCACAAAGCTTATGTTTTCATTTGTAAAATCAACATCATCAAGATTTATTTTTTTAAAACCGTAAATAATAATTTTTTTTAACCATTTATTACTTTCTTTAGAATCTTTAATTTCCTGAATTAATCTTAGTTTTAATTTTGTATTGTCTGCTCCTTTTTTTAATAAGCCGGGTTGGTTTGTTTTAATTTTGCCCAGGACTTTCTCAATAATCGGAAACAGAAGCTTTTCTCCTTTATCGGATAATAGTTTATTTGTTGTTTTCGAAATGATATATTTATTTCCAAAAGAAAACAATATAAAAGGAAGGACAAAAATAGAAAGAGTAGTAAGGGTAAAGCCAATAGGTCTCTCAAAGAAAAGAGTCATGGTGATTGGAATAATTGTTAAACCACCTGGTGCACCGGGACCATCGGCTGATTGAAAAAGGAATATTAATAAGGTAGCTACAGATAAAGCACAAATTAATAGTTGTCCGATAATATTTATTTTAAGAAAACTAAATGCGGCACTGCTAAAAAGTTTGGTAGTGTATTTTAAATTGTCAATCATTAATAAGGTTTTTAAGTTGTGTATTTGGGAATTTTAGCTGTTTGATCTTGAGATCTAAAAAGGGGAGCGAAAACATAGAAAAAATATTACAAAAAAAAGAATAGTAAAGAATTTTGCATGTGCCATGTCTGTCAAAGTTGCTGTAAATCTTATTAAATAAAGTGAAGCATGGCGTAAAATGATAAAACTAACTTTTTTACCATTGATAAGTAGAATTTAGAGTTCTTCTGTAGACAGTTTTGTCGTTTGTCAGGTTTTTAAAATGTCATGTTGGCAGATTTTTTTTGGCATGCCAATAGCAAACTGACAAATTATATTGCTTTTTTATCTTGGCACAAAGATTGACTTATGCCACATGAGTTTAAAAATTAAATCAAAAATTAAATATATAAAAAATGGGTAAAATAATCGGAATTGACTTAGGTACGACGAACTCTTGTGTTTCTGTAATGGAAGGTAACGAAGCAGTTGTTATCCCTAACGCAGAAGGAAAAAGAACTACTCCTTCTATCATCGCTTTTGTTGAAGGTGGAGAAATTAAAGTAGGGGATCCTGCAAAAAGACAAGCAGTAACGAATCCTACAAAAACGATTGCTTCTATTAAACGTTTTATGGGACACACTTTTGCTGAAACGGCTGAAGAAGCAAAAGAGTTCCTTACAGTGTTGTAAAAGGTGACAACAATACACCACGTGTGGATATTGACGGGCGTTTATATACTGCTCAGGAGTTGTCTGCAATGACACTTCAAAAAATGAAAAAAACTGCTGAAGACTATTTAGGTCAAACAGTAACTGAGGCAGTTATTACAGTTCCTGCTTACTTTAACGATGCTCAGCGTCAGGCTACTAAAGAAGCCGGTGAAATCGCTGGTCTTAAAGTTATGCGTATCATCAACGAGCCAACTGCTGCTGCACTTGCTTACGGATTGGATAAAAAAGGTAAAGATCAAAAAATAGCTGTTTACGATTTAGGTGGAGGTACTTTTGATATCTCTGTTCTTGAATTAGGAGACGGTGTATTCGAAGTATTATCTACAAATGGTGATACTCACTTAGGTGGTGATGATTTTGACCAGGTTATTATTGACTGGTTAGCTGACGAATTCAAATCTGAAGAAGGTATTGATTTACGTTTAGACCCAATGTCATTACAGCGTTTAAAAGAAGCTGCTGAGAAAGCTAAGATTGAATTATCATCTTCTGCTGAAACTGAGGTAAACTTACCATACGTTACTGCTACTGCTTCTGGACCTAAACACTTAGTAAAAAAATTATCGAGAGCTAAATTTGAGCAATTATCTGATTCTTTAGTAAAACGTTCTATGGAGCCAGTTGCTAAAGCATTGAAAGATGCAGGTTTATCTACATCTGATATCGACGAAGTAATCCTTGTTGGAGGTTCTACCCGTATGCCAAGAATCGCTGACGAAGTGGAGAAATTCTTCGGTAAAAAAGCATCTAAAGGTGTTAACCCTGATGAGGTTGTGGCTATTGGAGCTGCTATTCAGGGTGGAGTTTTATCTGGAGATGTAAAAGATGTATTGTTACTTGACGTAACTCCATTAGCTTTAGGTATCGAAACTATGGGTGGTGTAATGACAACTCTTATCGATGCTAACACTACTATCCCAACTAAAAAATCTCAGGTATTCTCTACAGCTGCTGATTCTCAGCCATCTGTTGAAATCCATGTTTTACAAGGGGCAAGAGCAATGGCTGCTGATAACAAAACTATCGGTCGTTTCCACTTAGATGGTATTCCACCAGCACCAAGAGGAGTTCCTCAAATCGAAGTTTCTTTCGATATTGATGCTAACGGTATCATCAAAGTTTCTGCAACTGATAAAGGAACTGGAAAATCTCACGATATCCGTATCGAAGCTTCTTCTGGTTTAACAGCTGAAGAAATCGAAAAAATGAAAAAAGATGCTGAAGCTAACGCTGATGCTGACAGAATTGCAAAAGAAAGAGCTGAAAAATTAAACGAAGCTGACAGTACTATCTTCCAGACTGAATCTCAATTGAAAGAGTTAGGAGATAAAATCTCAGCTGACCACAAAACAGCTATCGAATATGCTTTAACTGAATTGAGAATGGCTCACCAGTCTCAGGATCTTGACGCAATCCAAAAAGGATTAGACAATGTAAATGCAGCTTGGAAAACAGCTACAGAAGCAATGTATGCTCAGGGTGGTGAAGGTCAACAAGCAGCTCCGCAACAAGAGCAGTCTTCAGGAGATAACGTTGAAGACGTTGAATTCGAAGAAGTAAAATAATTACTGATTAATATCAGTCAATAATAAGTGCTAAGCCGCTGTAAACTAATGTTTATAGCGGTTTTTTTTTAAATTCTTTTTTGTTTCTTTTATTGAGGAATCTAAGTAATAAATTCATTCTTACTCAAAAGGGGCTGTCCTGACTTGTGAGACAGCCCCTTTTTCATATTTTAGGTTAAAAAATATTTCTTAGCTGCATAAAAAATGCATTACAAAAAATTATTTTATATGCATTTTAGAAAAACAAATATTATTTAAAAATCATTGTGTCAGCTAAAAAGGCGACTTCCCCTGTTGTAATATCATGAGTTCCGCCTACAATTCCTATCTCTCCCTTTTCAATCATTTCCTTTAAGATGGGACTTCTTTCCATAATAGATTTAACGGTACGTTTCACATTGATTACCGATACGTTTTCTACAAAATCAGGATTTCCTGAATTGCGATTTTCTTTTGTCTGGGTTTCATCATCAACCGCTGGTCTTATTTTTGTTAGCAGTGCGGTTAAATTCCCCATTTCAACATGGTCGCAGGCACCTTTTACTGCCCCGCATTTTGTGTGGCCCAATACAACAATGATTTTTGACCCAGCGACTTTGCAGCCAAATTCCATACTGCCTAAAATGTCTTCATTGATGATATTTCCGGCAATACGCACACTGAAAATATCTCCAAGGCCCTGGTCAAAAATTAGTTCTGCCGAAGTTCTGCTGTCAATACAGCTCAGGATTACGGCAAAAGGATGCTGGCCGTCTGAAGTTTCATTGGCCTGCTGCAGAAGATTACGGTTTATTTTCAGGTTGCTTACAAACCTTTGGTTTCCTTCTTTTAGTAACTCTAAGGCTTTTGAAGGAGTAATTGCGGCCTGCATTTCTTTAGTTAATGTTTTCATTTTTGGTTGATTTAAGTTATGATAAATAAAATTTTTCCGGCTGTAGGGGCTGAGGAATATCTGTTTCTTTCAACAGGTCCTTAATATTTATTTCAATAGTTCTTGCAATAGCAGTTACCGCAGTATCTGTTGGGCGGTTTCTAAATGGATCCTGAAGGTGTGTGGCTGATTTTTCCAAAAGAAAAAATGTAGTGGAGATCACTAACAACAATGGAATCTCAAAATAGCTTTCTATATCTCGTAGCGCAATTGAAAGTGTGACAATAAAAATATAGATAAAGAAATGAAGAAAGATTCGGTAAGTTATAGGAAAAATAGTGCTCTTGATGCGCTCAGCCATTCCCATGTAATTTGAAAAATTAACCAAAGTGTTGTTTAATTGTACGTGGGAGAAGATTTCAAGTGATTTTTTCTCTCTCAATGCTGCTATCTGCAGCGTGTTTAGCTGCAGCAGTGCTAGTGGTTTATTACTCTGTTTTTTTATTTCGGTTATATCTTCTTTAGTGATGAAATCTTCCAGATTTTCTATAGGATCCAATCCACGTAGGTTTTGTCCAAGGCTGTAACACCATGCTACATGCCTAAATGCAATTTCTTTGATTTCTTCCTGGCTTTCTTTTGAAACGAAAGATTGCAGCTGTAATACTAAACTTCGGCTGTCATTTACTATGCTTCCCCAGATTTTTCGGGCTTCCCACCAGCGGTCATAAGACTGGTTGAGCTTAAATGATAAAAGAACAGAAATAGCTGTCCCTATAAAAGCAGGAATGGTTATGGGCATTACAGGTATGAGATTTTCGAATTTGGCAGTAAGGAAATGAACCAATACTGCAATAATCATTACAAATAAAATTTCATATTTAACTTTGGAGAAAAGGTAAGAGACTGGTATTTTAGTATTTATCAGCATACAATTGTTTATAGTGGTTTGGTTTAAAAATAACAAAACTATTTCAAATGATAGTAATACTATCTCAAATAATTGTTAAATAATTTCATAGAATATAGATACTATCAAGTAATAAATCTTTATTACATTTGCTAAAACAGTTATTAATATGGAATTTCAGGTAAAATTTGATATAAACGAAAAGATCTTCTTGAGAAATCCCGAAAGCAGTGAGGTAGGGAGATTAATGGTAAAAAAGGCTATTGACCTTATTTATGAGCTGGGTTTTGAGCAGTTTACCTTCAAGAAGCTATCTATAGAAATAAATAGCACAGAGGCAACTATTTACAGGTACTTTGAAAACAAGCACAGGCTTCTGCTTTACATCCTTAATTGGTATTGGTCATATATGGAATTTTTAGTGATGTTCAAATTAGAAAACGTCACAGATAAAAAGGAAAGATTAAAAATAATTGTGAATCTTTTGACTCAGGAACCAACAGAGAGTACCAATCAATTTGACTACAACAAGAAGCTGCTTAATCAAATTGTAATTGCAGAAAGCAGTAAAGTATATTTGGTAAAAGAAGTTGCAGAAATAAATAAAAATGAGGTGTTTAAACCATATAAAGATCTCTGTGGAAAAATAGCTGAGGTAATTTCTGAATATAACCCAAAATATAAATACCCACGCTCTTTAAGTACAACGCTGATTGAAACTTCGCATCATCAGCAATATTTTAGTATTAATTTACCTAAACTTACAGATGTCTCATCAAAAAATAATTTGGGTTTTACCAGCCATTTTATTGAAGATTTTTTGTTTAAAATTTTAGATTAGCGATTTTTATCATATTTGATAACCCTCCAGATTGTTCTTTGTGTTTTAAAAACTAGAACCTCAGAGCCTTATATATTCTTTTAGATATTTTAAACGCTAGTAATAAAAATGATTAATAATTTGTTTTTAAAATAAAATTATTAAGTTTTTTATTAGGTTTTTTTGTTGTTAATTTGGAAAGAATTTAACTAAAATTAATCGAAAAACAAACTATGAAAAAAATTTTGGGATTAGGATTATTGGTATTAACGATACTATTTACAGGATGTAGCAGTGACGATAATGATAACACTAACAGCGGAAGCGGATCAGTTTCAGCAAAAATTAACGGTACTGAATGGAAACCTTCTACAATTATTAACGTTTCCTTAATTAAACTTCCTGGTGAAGGACAGCGTTTTGATATTAGTGCCAAGGATAATTCACAAATGCTTTCCATAGCATGTTCTAGTGAGTATACATCTGCAAATACAATGCCTCTAAGACAATATAATTTTACTGATGATGATGCAGAAGAATCTGATGCAGAAGTAATAAGTGATGCATTATTTGTAAATACATATTTAATCGATGGTAATACATATACAGAACATTTAGTAAAATCTGGAAAAATTACCATTACATCTATGGACGCTGAGAAAAAAACTGTTTCAGGGACTTTTAGTTTTAGAACTGAAAAAGCAGGCATTTTGCAAAATAAAATTGTTACTCCTGAGGTTGTTGAAGTTAAAGAAGGAGTTTTTAATAATTTAACTTATAAGGTTGTAGAAGCGAAATAAGTAGTTTAATAATTAACACAAAACCGGATTTGACAAAACAGATCCGGTTTTTTTGGCTTAATTTTATGAAACAACGTGAATTATTGTTTTACTAAAAAGTATTGGATTTTATAAAGTATTTTTTTGAATTGCTAACAATATCTTCATATCAAACTGACAATTGTCATTTCTTATCCCGATTCTTTTTCGTAATATTACTATTGTAAAATTTCATGAATGAGAAAGATAAAATACAAACAGGGACGAAAGCTGCAACATATTACTTTAGAGTATACTGGGACTCACAAAGATCATGAAACAGAGATGCAACTTTTTGTATATGACGATTCAGATATTATTGAATATGAAAAGTTTACCGTTTTAGCCCTAAATTCCTGTTTTGATTATACTAAAAATAACTGGCTCAATATTCATGGATTAAACGATATTAATCTTATTAAAACAATCGGTGATCATTTTAAGCTGGATGATTTTTTACTTGCCGATATTTTAAATACTACAAAACGAACAAAACTTGAAGAACAGCGTGATGTTTTATTTTTTAACATTAAATCGCTTTTGCCTTCAGAATATTCAGACGGACTTAAAGTAGAACAGCTTAGTTTTATTCTAAAAGACGGAATACTCATTTCGTTTCAGGAAAAACGAAGCGACTTCTTTACACATATCCGGGAACGTATTCGCGCACATGCTGGAATTGTAAGAACCAAAAAGGTAGATTATCTGCTTTATTTGTTATTGGATGCCGTAATGGAAAATTTTTATATTACGATAGAAGATGAAGAGAATAATATCGAAGAACTAATAGATTTAACCAAAAAAGGGGCAGATCCGGTTATTTTAGAGAAAATCGAAAACCATCGTGATAATTTTAATTTTTTGAAACGCTCTATTTTACCGCTTCGGGATTCTTTGTATTATCTGAAAACAATTAAAGATGATGATGAAACGAATGGTCTTATTCAAAAAGAGACTTTTAATTTCTTTGTAAGACTGCATCAAAAAAGCCTTGAACTTTTGGAACAGATAGAATCGGATATGAGCTCTTTGGAAAGCGCCTCAAATTTTTATTTTTCGGAACAAAGCCGTAAAATGAATGAAATCATGAAAACGCTCACCATTATTTCAGCAGTTTTTATTCCGCTTACTTTTATTGTTGGAGTATATGGGATGAACTTTGATAATATGCCCGAATTACATGCCCAAAACGGTTACTTTATTGTTATGGGAATCATGTTTTTACTAGTTATCGCCCTGATTATCTATTTTAAGAAAAGACGTTGGTTTTAAAGATTCAGTATTAAAATAATTCGAATACATTAGATTCAAAATATAAATTATGAGTAAAGCGATATACATTGCCACAAGCGACCAGAACAGCGGAAAATCAATCATAACACTCGGTCTGATGAGTATTTTGATTGGAAAAACGGCTAAAGTGGGTTATTTCAGACCGATTATTGAAGATTTTGTTGATGGAGAACAGGACAATCACATTGAAACCGTCCTTTCACATTTTAATCTTGATATCAAATTTGATGATGCATATGCCATTACCAAGAGCAAACTAATCAAGAAAAAGAATAAAGGTAAAATTGGAGAAGTTCTGGATCTGATCATTGAAAAATATAAAAAACTCGAAGAACGTTTTGACTTTGTTTTAGTTGAAGGAACCAGTTTTACTGGTGAAGGAACTTCAATAGAATTAGATTTGAATGTTTTAATTGCTAAGAACCTTGGAATTCCAACGATTATAATTGGCTCGGGAGTTGGTAAAACATTAGAGGAATTACTAGATAGTTTATATCTGGTTTATGATTCTTTTAAAGTAAAAGAAGTTGAGGTTTTATCAGTATTTGCTAATAAAGTTCAGCCTGAAAATATTGAACTCGTTACAAAGAGTCTTCAGAAAACACTACCATCGAATGTTCTGATCAATACGATTCCGCTTATTTCAAGTTTGAACAATCCAACAATGCAGGAAATTGTTAATGAGCTGGATGCGAAGGTTTTATTTGGAGAAAACTATCTTAATAATGAAATTGGTCATTTTAGCGTTGGTGCTATGCAGTTGCATAATTATCTTGTTCATCTGCATGATAATGCCCTTGTTATTACGCCAGGAGATCGTTCCGATATTATTTTGGGTGCGCTCCAGGCCAATGAATCAGCAAATTATCCTACTATTTCGGGGATTATCCTTACCGGGAACATCCTTCCGGAAGAAAGTATTTTAAAATTAATTGAAGGACTTTCTGCAATCGTTCCTATTATTGCGGTTGATGGCGGAACGTATCATATTACAAATAAAATTGGTGCGATTCGGTCTGAAATTTATGCCAACAACACACATAAAATTGAGACCTCAATTACAACATTCGAAAAATATGTTGACAATGATGCTTTATCCGAAAGATTAATCACTTTTGTGCCTGAGGGAATGACGCCAAAAATGTTTCAGTACAATATGGTAAAAAGAGCGAAACAGCATCGTAAACACATTGTACTTCCGGAAGGGAATGATGACAGGATTATTATTGCCGCTTCAAGATTATTGGATATGGATGTTGTTGATATTTCAATCATCGGAGATAAAAAACAAATTGAAAACAAAGTAACCGAACTAGGTTTAACGTTTGATTTTTCGAAAGTAAAGATCATAAATCCAATAGAATCTGAGTTTTATGAAGAGTATGCCAATACGTATTATGAGCTTAGAAAAGCCAAAAATGTGAGTATCACAATGGCAAGGGACTTAATGGAAGATGTTTCGTATTTTGGTACTATGATGGTCTATAAAGGACATGCTGACGGAATGGTTTCAGGAGCGGCGCATACGACTCAGCACACCATTTTACCGGCATTGCAATTCATTAAAACGAAACCAAATTCATCTGTAGTTTCATCAGTATTTTTTATGTGTCTTGAAGACAGGGTTTCAGTTTTTGGAGATTGTGCCATCAATCCTAATCCAACGGCCGAACAATTGGCAGAAATAGCAATTTCATCAGCAGATTCAAGTTCAGCTTTCGGAATTGAACCCAAAATTGCGATGCTTTCCTATTCTTCCGGTTCATCAGGAAAAGGGGATGAGGTAGAAAAAGTCCGTACTGCAACAGAAATTGTAAAACAAAAACGTCCTGATTTAAAAATTGAAGGGCCAATTCAGTATGACGCTGCTGTGGATCGTGCAGTAGGAAAAAGCAAAATGCCGGACTCTGAGGTAGCAGGACAGGCGAGCGTACTTATTTTTCCTGATTTAAATACCGGAAATAATACGTATAAAGCGGTTCAGAGAGAAACTGGTGCCCTGGCAATCGGACCAATGCTGCAGGGATTAAATAAACCTGTAAACGATTTGAGCCGTGGCTGTACTGTTGATGATATTATAAATACAGTGGTTATTACGGCAATTCAGGCTCAGGGATTGTAATTTTAAGTTAAAAGTTAGAAGTAAAATGTTATACGTTTTTTACGTTTTGTAATAAATAGAAATAGAATCAAAAAAAATGAAAATATTAATAATAAACTCAGGAAGTTCATCAATTAAGTATCAGTTAATGGTTATGCCGGAAAACGAAGTAATTTGTTCAGGGATGATTGACAGGATTGGACTTGAAACTTCTAATATCAGTTTTAAAACTTCTGAAAATGCAATACAAGAAATAGTATCAGTCCCAACACATAAAGTGGGATTGCAAAAAGTTGCTGAAATGCTTTTGGATACTGAAAAAGGAGTGATTAAATCGACTTCAGAAATTTCTGCCGTTGGACATCGTGTTGTACATGGAGGAAGTTATTTTTCGGATACAACTATTATAACTGATGAGGTGAAAGAAAAAATAAAAGAACTTTCTGAATTGGCACCTCTGCACAATCCAGCACATTTGGTTGGAATAAATGTTGCTGAAGAAATCTTTTCAGAGGCCAGTCAGGTAGCTGTTTTTGATACAGCTTTTCATCAGACGATTCCGGTTGAGGCTTATAAATATGCAATTCCGAATTATCTTTTGACAGAGAATAAAGTACGTGTTTATGGTTTTCACGGCACAAGCCACAAATATGTTTCTGAAAAAGCCATCGACTATTTAGAGAGCAATTCCAAAATAATTACCATTCATTTAGGCAACGGCTGTAGTATGGCTGCTATAAAAGATGGAAAAAGTATCGATACTACAATGGGTTTTTCACCAGCCAATGGGTTGATAATGGGAACGCGTGCCGGAGATATTGATCAGTCAGTTATTTTTTATCTGATAAAAAACCTGGGCTACACAGCTGATGAAGTGAATGCCATTTTATTAAAACAAAGCGGAATGCTTGGGCTTACGGGTTACAGTGATTTGCGTGATATTGAATCAGAAGCTGAAAAAGGAAATAAAGACTGCCAATTGGCTTTATTAATGAATGCATATCGAATTAAAAAAACAATCGGAGCTTACACAGCAGCATTAAATGGTTTAGATGCCATTGTTTTTACAGCCGGAATTGGCGAGAACTCTTCACATATGCGAAAACTGGTTTGTGCTGATATGGATTATTTCGGAATTGAAATCGACGACGAAAAAAATCAAATCCGTTCCAGGGAAATAAGAGAAATCAATAAAGCTAATTCAAGAGCAAAGGTTTTGGTAGTTCCTACAGATGAGGAATTTGAAATTGCCAGTCAAGTATATCATTTATTACAGAATTAGTTAGGATTTTAAAATGACAAATTTTATAATAGTATTATAAAAATTAAATATATAAGCTCCTCTACAGGGAGCTTTTTTATGCTCAAACTTTAAATATTTGTGAGTATATTTGAGGTTAAATCTGAATATTTTGAAATCGATACTCTTAAAATTACTGTTCTTCTTTTTCATTACCGCTCAAATTCAATCGCAAGAATTACTTCCTTTCGTAGAAAATTATACTAAATCCAATTATCAGGGTGACAATCAGATCTGGAATGTTGTTCAGGGGAAAGATAACGCTATGTATTTTGCCAATAATCATTATTTATTGCGATATGATGGCGTTATATGGGAGAAATATACGCTGCCAAACAAAACAATCATTCGTTCTATAATGATTGAGGGTGATAGAATTTACTCCGGTTCTTATAAAGAATTTGGCTATTGGCTGAGAAAGGAAGGTAAGATGCGATATATTTCGATTACCAAAAATCTACGCTTATTCGACGAAAAGGATAATGAAGAAATCTGGAAAATTTTCAAATTTAACGGTTCGATATATTTTCAATCTTTTAACGATGTTTTTATTTATAATGGAAAACAGATCAGAAAAATCAGATTTCCATTTTTGATTTCTTACTGTTTTGTAGTTGATAAGAATCTGTATGTGGCTTCGGTAGAAAAAGGTGTTTTTAAAATGGACGACAGCAAAATTGCCAATCCGAAAGGGTGGGATGCTCTTAAGAACAGTGTTGTTCATGCAATAGAAAAATATAATAACAAGACCTATATTTTTACTCAGAAAAAAGGAATTTTTATTGTTGAAAACGGAGTTTTAAAACCCTGGAATAATTCATTTAATGAAGTTTTAAAAGCGGCTACAATTAACGTAGCCAAGTTTATAAAAAATGACAAATTAGTTTTAGGTACAGGTAACAAAGGTGTTTTTATCTATGATTTTAAAACTGACAGCTACAAAAATATTGATCGGAACAATGTATTGATGAATAATTCTGTCTTAAGTATTGGATTTGATAAGGAAAATGATTTATGGCTAGGTCTGGATAATGGTATAGCACACGTTGAAGTAAATTCACCAGTATCCATTTTTTATGACAATTCTGGAATTTTAGGTTCGGTATATTCCGTTGCAACTACCAATAAAGGCTATTTAATAGCTTCTAATCATGGTGTTTTTGAATTTGATTCCGGTAAATTTAAAATGATCCCAAACACTCAGGGACAGGCATGGAATATTACTAAAAATGGCAATAAATATATCATAGGCCATAATGACGGGACCTTTTGTTATGAAAACGGTTCTTTAGTTAAAACAAATAATGTAAGTGGTGGTTGGAATTTATCGAAAAGCAGCATTAATAATACCTGTTTTCAATCGACTTATAGTGGGATTCTGGCATACGATGATATTTCAAAACTGAATGAATATAAAAAAATTGATGGTATTTCGAAACCAATAAAATATGTGGCCCAAAACAAAAAAAATGAAATTTTTGCTGCTGATAACTACCGGGGTTTATATCGTGTTTTGTATAGCGATAAGTACCAGACCCGGAAGGTTGAAAATATTACACAAAAGAGTACCATAGAAAATGATTTTGGGGTAAAAATTTTTGAATTTAGAAATGAGATTCTTTTTCTGATCAATAATTTATGGTATACCTACAATTCGATTACGAATAAGCTTGAGGAAAATGAATTGTTTAATGACAATTTTAAAAATATTTCAGATGTTGTAGCAATCGATGAAAATCATTTTATGGTCCTTCAGGATGGGATTTTATATCATATTTATGCTTCCGGAAATAAATTTGTGTGGAATATCATTCAGGAAAAATATTATAAAGGAAAGCTGATTAATGACAATTTGAGAATTTTTAAAACTCAAAACCATTATTTGCTTAATCTTGATGACGGATTTATTTCCCTTCAGTTAAAATATAGTAACAATCAAAATACGAATCTCAAAATTGAAGCTTTTAGTGAAGGAGTCCTGCTTCCAGAGGATTCTAAAATTAAATATAATACAGAACTGAAAATTAATGTTATATCAGGGATTTATGGTGCAAGCAAGCCTAATTTGTTTTACACAATAAATAGCAACAAGGATTTTGTTCCTATTTATGAAGGACATATTTTACTCAATAACTTAAGCAGCGGATTTCATTCTGTTAGTGTTTATAAACATGACGGTGTTCACTATGACAAGATTTGCAATTTTGATTTTAAAGTAGCTCAGCCATGGTATTTTTCTGTGTGGATGATTCTTCTGTATTTATTATTAGTGAGTGCAATGTTGTTTTTGTATTACAAATGGAATAAGCTTCGTTATATTCAAAAATTAAAATTACAGGCTGAAGAATTAAAACACCAGCGTGAAATTCTGGAAATGGAATTAAAAGCTGAAAACGAATTGAATATTCAGGAATACGAGAAACATATCCTTGAACTTGAACTTCAAACCAAATCGTCTGAAGTAGCTGGAAAATCATTGTCAATAGCCAAACAAAGTGAAATGATTGAAAACATTCAAAATATATTAGATTCAGAGAAAGATTTTAATAAACTTAGGAGTGAGATTAAAAAAGCTATTAAAATCAATGAAGTCAATAAACACGAATGGGAAACCTTTGAAACCAATCTGAATCAGATACACAACGAATTTATAACTACTCTTTCAAAGAAGTTCCCTAAACTTACTCCAAAAGATATCAAACTATGTGTATATCTAAAAATGAACCTTTCTTCAAAAGAAATAGCACCATTAATGAATATTTCATTTAGAGGTGTTGAACTACATAGATATCGCTTAAGAAAGAAATTAAATCTTACTCAGGAAGAAAATCTTTCGAAATTTTTACTAAATATATAATTTGTGCTATTGAATTTTGAATATATTTTATTTTTTTATTATGCTTTTTGTCTTATTCCAATACATCATTACTACATCATAGTGTTATATATATAAAACTTATGTAAATAATAAAATGTTTATTATTAGGTGTTTAAGTGTTTTTTTTAGCATATTGATGTAGCTGTGTAGTGGTAGAGATTGATGTACTACAACGTTGTAATTGTTTAACTTGGCTCTACTAACTTAAACGATTAGAAACTCTATGAAAAATTTTATTTTTAGCTTTTTTGTCTTATTGCTTTTGCCTGCATATATGTCAGGGCAAACAATTACAGGAAAAGTAGTAGATAGTAGTGGAATGGGAGTTCCTGGAGCTATAATTTCGGCTTCGGAATCAAAAGCATCTGCTGAGACTGATTTTGATGGTAATTTTACCATAAATGCCAAAGAAGGCGAAGTCATTAAAATCTCAATGCTTGGTTTTGAAGCTGTGTCTCTACCTGCAACAACAGTTCCAATGGAAATAAAACTGAAAGAATCCGAAGATACTGCCTTAAAAGAAGTAGTAGTAATAGGATATGGAACCAGAAAGAAAATTGATAATACTTCTGCTGTAACCTCAATTAAATCTGAGGAAATTACCAAGATGAAAGTAATTAATGCATCACAGGCCATACAAGGTAAAGCTGCCGGTGTACAAGTTTCAACTTCTGATGCACCTGGAAGTACACCTTCAGTTTTAATCAGGGGAGCCGGTACAGCATTAGGAGGAAGAAATCCTTTATATGTTGTGGATGGTATGCCAACTGAGAATATCAATAATATTAATGCTAATGATATTACATCTTATGAAGTTCTTAAAGATGCTTCCTCATTAGCTATTTATGGAACCCGAGGTGCTAATGGTGTAATTATGATTACAACAAAATCAGGAAAGGGTAAACTTACTGTAGATGTTGAAAGTTTTGCAGGTTTTAGGAGTCCATTGAAAAAAGTAAAAATGGCAAATAGCGAGGAGTTTGTTCGTTATAGTAATGTTGCTTATAGTAACGCTTATCCACAAGGAAGGTTTTCTGCCAATCAGCCTTATGATACCAATTGGTTTGATGAAATTACCAGAACAGGATCCTATACCCAAAACAATATTTCTATTTCAGGTTCTTCAGAAAATATAAAATATTTTTTTAGTGCTGGTAATTACGAAGAAAAAGGAATTTTAAAAGGATCTGATTATGGCCGCACCACTTTCAGAAGTAATAATGAGTTTAAAATTTCAGATAAACTTAGTATTGGTCAAAACTTTAGCGTGAGTAGCATAAAAAACAGACCAGTTCCTTTGAGTGCTTTTACCAATGCTTACAGACAGACTCCATTAGTTCCTGTGCGTTATGAGGATGGGAAATATGGTGTACCATTCGTTTCAAATGGAATTGTAGCCCAAACAGGAGAATCTTTTAACAATGTTGGTAATGCAGTATCGCAGTTAGATTATACAAATGAGCAGCAAAACAGCGTTATTTTACAGGGAGGTTTGAAATTGGATTATGAAATTGTAAAATCATTAAAATTTACATCGCAATTTAATGGAGAATTTTATACCTACAAACAGTATAACTATGTTGATAATTTAGCTTTATGGCTTGCGGCAGATCCTGGAAGAGCAGCATCAGGGTACGATACAAAAAGTTTAAATACAAATACTTTAACAAGGGGCAGAGATCAATATTTTAATTGGAATTTGTCTAACTACTTAACTTATAATAAAGTTTTTGCTGAAATTCATGATGTTGAAGTTACTGCAGGTATTGAATCGAATGTACAGGGTACAAGAGAGAAATTGACAATTGACAGAAAAAATGTAAATCCAAATGCTGACTATTGGTCTTTAAAAGATATTAATGTTGCAAGTACAGTGACAGGATATAAAGATGAAGCTTTAAATCAAAGAAGGCTTGCCTCATATTTTGCCCGTTTTCAGTACAAATTGATGGACAAATATTTACTTACCGGAACTGTTAGACGGGACGGATCATCTCAATTTGCTGATGATAAACGTTGGGGAACATTTCCATCGGTTGGTTTAGGTTGGATTGTATCAAAAGAAAGCTTTTTAAGTGATATAGAGCCGATTAACTTATTGAAAATAAGAGGTTCGTGGGGTAGATTAGGAAATCAAAACGTACCGTTGAATACGCAGACTTTTACTTCCGGTGTAGATGTACCAGGGCTTGGTTCAGGTACCACCATCAATTCGCAGGTCGATCCTAATTTATCATGGGAAATTGTAGAAGAACTTTCCGCAGGTTTTGATTTTGAGTTATTCAGCAATAAATTGAAAGGTTCATTTGATTTATATGATAAGAAAACAACCAACACAATTTTAAATGTAAAACCTTACGGAACATCAGGAATTACACTTGCAACACCGGCACATGTTGGAGAAGTATTCAATAAAGGTTATGAAATTGCATTACGTTGGGATGATAAAATAAACGATAATTTAAGTTACTGGGTTGGAGGAAACTTTTCTCATAACAAAAATGAACTGTCAAGTCTTAAAAATGTTCAGATATCACCAATTATTGGTGGAAGTTTAGGAAATGGACAAAATGCGAAAATACTTGATAATACTTCAGTAGGACAGCCTTTAGGAAGTTTTTACATGTATGAATTTGCCGGAATTGATCCCGCAAACGGTAATATGCTTTATTACACCGCCAGTGGTGATAAAGTAATTCAGACAGCATTAAATGAGAGAACTGATAAAAAGTATGTTGGCTCACTTTTACCAACTTCTACCTATGGAGTTACTTTAGGTTTAAATTATAAAAATATTGATTTTTCTGTTGATGGTTATGGAACAGGAGGAGCAAAAGTATATAATGGTAAAAAGGCACAACGTTTTGGAGGTGAAAATATTGAAGCCTCGGTAGCTAATGATTTCTGGACACCAACCAATACGACAGCTTCCAATCCAAGACCTTCAAATGTAACACCTTATATTTCTACTTTTTTCTTAGAATCAGCAGATTTCTTTAGAATCAATAACATTACTTTAGGATATAAGCTCCCATTAAAAGATGATCAGTTTTTTAGCTTTTGCCGAATTTATATCAATGCTATTAATCCGTTTATTTCTCAAAAATTCTCAGGTTTCTCACCGGATATAACAAGCGATGGAAAATTGGTAGAAGGTACTCAGGGAGTTGAATTAGACGCTTATCCATCATTGAGATCATTTATAATAGGTGCTAATTTTAAATTTTAATATCATGAAAAAAATATATATATCGATTTTTGTGCTAACCGGATTACTCTTTTCGGGATGCGCAGATGAATTTTTAGAAGTAAACCCTACTGAA
Source organism: Flavobacterium gyeonganense (assembly GCF_029625295.1). Lineage (NCBI taxonomy): Bacteria > Pseudomonadati > Bacteroidota > Flavobacteriia > Flavobacteriales > Flavobacteriaceae > Flavobacterium > Flavobacterium gyeonganense. The sequence goes on from NZ_CP121112.1 coordinate 4,174,074, forward strand.
TCTGTACCTGCTGATGTTGAACTGATAAATAATGATGAAGGGGCTAAAGGACTTGTAACAGCAATTTATAATCAATTTTTAGGCTGGGAAATGTCATCTTTTGCCTGGAATGCTGTTACCAGTATCATTTCAGATGATGCAGACAAAGGCTCTGATCCGGGAGATGCGGGTACTGATAAGGATATAATTGACAATTTAACCTATAATGCTTCAACTCCCTCATTTCAATCTATATGGGATGCTAATTATGCAGGAATAAACAGATGTAATCAGGCTTTGGATCTCCTTCCTAAACTTGATAAAGCAACATCGGCTCTAAAAACAAGGCTAGAGGGAGAAACAAAATTTATGAGAGCTTTTATGTATTTTACTTTGGTAAAAGGATATGGGGCTGTTCCAATTATTGATCATTTGCCACTTCCAGCATCAGAAGAAGACAGGATTATGCAGCTCACCCGCAAGTCTCCGGCAGAAGTTTATGCTTTTATCGAAAAGGATTTAAATGATGCTATAATGAATTTGCCTGATAAATCAGTTTATGGAGCAGATGATAAAACAAGAGTTTCCAAGGGGTCTGCTTATGCCTTACTTGCTAAAGTAAACCTATATCAGAAAAACTGGCAGAAAGTAATTGACAATTGTGATAAAGTAACCGGATATGATTTAGTTGACGATTATGCTTATCAATTCAAAAAAGAAGGGGAGTTTGGTATTGAATCTATTTTTGAAATCAACGGAATTGGTTCTACTTCAAGTCCTGGTTTCGGAATCGGAAATTACTCGGTTTCTCAGGCACCACGTGGATCCGGAGGCTGGGGCTGGGGTTTTAATACGCCAACTCAGGGTTTAGCAGATGCATATGAACCGGGAGACGTAAGAAAAGCAGCTACTATTATTTTCAGGGGATCGGTTTTGTATGATGGTACAGAAGTACCGGAGTCAGTTGCAAATCCGATGTATAACTACAAAGCGTACTCATCAGATTTTTCTAATCAGGAATTTACAGATACGAATCTTAGATATTTAAGATACGCAGAAGTATTACTAATGAAAGCGGAGGCTTTAAATGAATTGGGGCAGACTTCACTTGCTATTCCTCTATTAAATAAGGTGAGGCTCAGAGCAAATTTAGGGGAAACACCTGCATTAACCCAAACTGATGTAAGAAAGGCAATATGGAAAGAAAGAAGAGTCGAACTGGCATTTGAACATGACAGATGGTTTGATCTTATCAGAACAGGTCAGGCTAAAGATGCTATGGCTGCAGATGGAAAAACTTTTATAGTTGGAAAACATGAATTATGGCCTATTCCAACTTCTTTCCTGAGAGAAGCAGGAACACTTTCTCAGCAAAACCCTGGAGGTTATTAATTAAATTTTCAGAATCACTCCTGTCTTAACCTTAAATGGCTAGGAGTGATTATTTTAAGAATACCATAATTTTTTTATGATGATTAAAATTTCAGTTTTATTACTAGCTTTTACTTTCTTTAGTTGTGGTTCGAATACTGATAAGTCAAAAGAAAATGCAGTAAAAAATGTATCTGAAGCTAAACTCACTGATGAGCAGCTTTTGGATGTGGTTCAAAAACAAACTTTTAGATATTTCTGGGATTATGCTGAACCTAATTCCGGTTTAGCGAGAGAACGTTATCATCCGGATGGGGTTTATCCCGAAAATGATTACAATATTGTTACCACTGGCGGTTCCGGATTTGGACTAATGGCCATTATTTCAGGGATATCTCAAGGATATATCACAAAAGATCAGGGTGTTGAAAGATTAAATAAAATTGCAGATTTTTTAGATAAAGCAGATCGTTTTCACGGAGCCTGGTCTCACTGGATTGACGGAAATACAGGAAAAGTAAAACCTTTTGGAACCAAAGATAATGGAGGCGACCTGGTTGAAACTTCATTTTTAGCTGCAGGAATGATCACTGTTCGTGAATATCTTAAAGAAGGTTCTGAAAAAGAAAAAGCAGTTGCTCAAAAATACGATGCTCTTTGGAAAGGGATTGACTGGAAATGGTACACTAATAATAAAAATGTTTTGTACTGGCACTGGTCGCCAAACTATAAATGGGAGATGAATTTTCCTCTGGAGGGTTACAATGAATGCCTTATCACTTACGTGCTGGCAGCTTCTTCGCCAACTCATTCCATCGATGCAAAAGCATATCATGAAGGCTGGGCGAGAAGCGGTGGAATCGTTTCATCCAAAACAAAATATAATATTCCTTTATTATTTAAGCATAACGGTGCTGAAGAATTTGGAGGACCATTATTCTGGGCTCATTATTCTTATGTTGGTTTAGATCCAAATCAATTAAGTGATCAATATGCTAATTATTTTGATTTGAATGTAAATCAGACCAAAATAAATTATGAGTATTGTTTAGCAAACCCAAATAAGGTTGCTGGGTACGGTGCTGATTATTGGGGACTCACAGCATCATATTCCAGAAATCCTGATGGATCTGTTGGGTATAATGCTCATATGCCAAGTAACGATCAGGGGGTTATTTCGCCTACAGCAGCAATAAGTTCTATTGTTTATACTCCAAAAGAATCATTGGCTTTAATACGTAATTTATATGAAAATCATAAAAATGAAACCTGGGGCAATGCTGGCTTTTATGATGCACTGAGTTTAGGAAACAAATGGGTTGCAAAACGTTATTTGGCAATCGATCAGGGGCCAGAAGTTGTAATGATCGAAAATTACAGAACCGGGCTTTTATGGAAGTTATTTATGAACGCACCAGAAACTAGACAAGGTTTACAAAAATTAGGTTTTCATTCAACAAAATACGGTTTTTAGCGAGTCAACGTAAAAAAATATAAATACCACATTTATAAAATCGCCATTGTTCTGAACCAAAATAAGAATAAGCAATGGCGATTACATAAAACAAACATTATCTAATATGAAATGAGCATTATAGTAAATTGGTTTCAAATACCAATGGAAATATGTGAATTACAAATTACAGATAAAAATCAATAAATATTTTCATATGAAAAAGAAATTAATCATATTCTTTTTAGGTTGTACTATTATGGGTTACGCCCAAAAAAAGAATACTAAGAATGCAGTAAAAATTAAACCAAAGTCGGAGTTTGTGGCGGAATTAATGTCAAAAATGACTTTAGATGAAAAGATAGGTCAGTTAAACTTACCAACTTCAGGAGATATTACAACAGGACAGGCAAACAGTTCTGATGTTGCAAAAAATATCGCTGAAGGTAAAGTTGGCGGCTTGTTCAATATAAAATCAGTTCAGAAAATTAAAGAAGTACAGAAAATTGCGGTTGAAAAAAGTCGTTTAAAAATTCCGCTGCTTTTTGGTATGGACGTGATTCACGGTTATGAAACAACTTTTCCGATTCCGCTTGGATTATCCTGTACCTGGGATATGAAGCTAATCGAGAGAAGCGCGCAGATTGCTGCGCAGGAAGCAAGTGCTGATGGTATCAACTGGACATTTTCTCCTATGGTTGACATTTCGCGGGATCCTCGTTGGGGAAGGATTTCCGAAGGTTCAGGAGAAGATCCGTATTTAGGAAGCCAGATTGCAAAAGCAATGGTGAACGGATACCAGCAGCACGATCTTTCTAAAAATAATTCCATCTTAGCCTGTGTCAAACATTTTGCTTTATACGGTGCTCCGGAGGCAGGTCGTGATTACAATACCGTAGATATGAGCCACATCCGAATGTTTAATGACTATTTTCCGCCTTACAAAGCTGCAGTTGATGCCGGAGTAGGCTCGGTGATGGCATCTTTCAATGAAGTAGACGGAATTCCGGCAACGGGAAGCAAATGGTTAATGACTGATGTTTTAAGAAAACAGTGGGGCTTTAAAGGGTTTGTAGTAACAGATTACACCGGGATTCCTGAAATGATTGATCACGGAATGGGTGATTTGCAACAAGTTTCTGCCTTAGCATTAAATGCCGGAGTTGAAATGGACATGGTAGGTGAAGGATTTTTGGGAACCTTGAAGAAATCTTTAGATGAAGGAAAAGTAAAGATAGAAACTATTGACAATGCCGTTAAATTGATTTTGGAAGCCAAATACGATTTAGGATTATTCCACGATCCGTATAAATATTGCGACCCGAAAAGAGCCAAAACAGAAATCTTTACGACAGCTAGCCGAAAAGAAGCCCGTGAGATTGCAGCACAATCATTGGTTTTATTAAAAAATCAAAATCAGGTATTACCACTTAAAAAATCAGGTACTATTGCCCTTATCGGACCATTGGCAGATGCCAGAAACAATATGTCAGGGACTTGGAGTGTAGCTACTGTAGGCGAAAAATGTATCTCATTACTGCAGGGAATTCAGGATGTAGGCGGAAAATCAGTAAAAGTACTTTACGCTAAAGGAAGCAATTTAGATTACGACGAAACTTTTGAAACCAATGCTACTATGTTTGGCAAAACCTTAAATCGTGATCCTCGTCCTAAAGAAGAATTAATTACAGAAGCTTTAAAAGTGGCGGAACAATCCGATGTAATTGTGGCTGCCTTAGGTGAATCTGCAGAAATGAGCGGTGAATCCAGCAGCCGAACAAATCTGGAAATTCCACAGGCCCAAAAAGATTTACTGAATGCTTTGCTAAAAACCGGGAAACCTGTCGTATTGGTTTTGTTTGACGGACGTCCTTTGGTCTTAAATGATGAAAACGCAACGGTTCCTGCTATTCTAAACGTTTGGTTTGCCGGAAGTGAAGCGGGTCACGCTATTGCAGATGTTTTATTTGGAGATGTAAATCCTTCCGGAAAGCTAACTACAACTTTCCCAAGAAGCGTGGGTCAGGTACCGATTTATTATGCACATAAAAACACAGGGAGACCGCTTTCGAATACAGAAGGGAAGTTCGAAAAATTCAGATCAAATTATATTGATGAAAGAAACGAACCTTTATTTCCATTCGGATTTGGGTTGAGCTATACCACTTTCGATTATTCAAATCTGAAAATTTCAGCTGATAAAATGAATTTCAGTGGAAAACTGAAAGTAACGGTTGATGTAACAAATACAGGGAATTTTGACGGAAAAGAAACCGTTCAATTGTACATCAGGGATCTGGTTGGTTCTGTAACAAGACCGGTTAGAGAACTAAAAGGCTTCCAAAAAATAACACTTAAAAAAGGAGAGAAACAAACAGTAAGCTTTGAGATCACTGTTGAAGATTTAAAATTTTATAACTCTGATTTACAATTTGTAGCAGAGCCCGGACAGTTTGATGTTTTCGTAGGAGGAAATTCGGCTGCCGATAAGAAAGTTAGTTTTGAGTTAACTAAGTAGTTGGTTTGTTATTAGTGATTGCCCTTCGTACTGGTTATACGAAGGGCTTTTTTTATAATAACAGTACAGGTTTAAATACACTCAAAAAGGTTTATAAAAGATAACAAAGATGAAAACAATTTATTCAATTATGTTTTTGCTTTTACTGTTAGGATTTAATAGCAGTATCATGGCACAAAAAACAGAATGGTTTGATCCAAACGCACCAGCAACTACCTATTGTAATCCGATCAATATTGGTTACAATTATACAACACACAATCACAACGGAATTCCGGAATCCCGACGCTCCAGTGCCGATCCGGTAATTATTACGTATAAAGGAGATTATTATTTATTTGCCACCAATCAGGCGGGTTTCTTTTGGAGTAAAGACATGTCAGACTGGAATTTTGTTTACGGAAGTTTCCAGAGACAGCCGGGAGATGATGATCAGTGCGCTCCTGCAGCCTGGGTGGTAAACGATACTTTGTTTTATGTAGGTTCAACCTGGAAAAGAGATCATCCTGTCTGGAAAACTGCAGACCCTAAATCAGGAAGATGGACACGCCATGTTGATAAAGCCATGCTTCCAACCTGGGATCCTGCGATTTTTCAGGATGATGATAAAAAAATCTACATGTATTACGGTTCAAGTGGAAAATTGCCTCTAGTTGGTGTTGAGGTTGATTACAACACCTGGCTTCCAAAAGGCAATCAGGCTGATTATGCAACATTATACAAAGCGACCGAGGTTGAAGATATTCAAAAACCATATGGTCAGATTAAAGAAGTAGCGATTCTGGATCCATCAGCTCATGGCTGGGAACGTTTTGGCCCCAACAATGATATGGAACCTGCACCCTGGGGAAATTTTATCGAAGGTGCCTGGATGACGAAACACAACGGAAAATATTATATGCAGTATGGTGCGCCGGCAACTGAATTTAAAGGTTATGCCAATGGCGTTCATGTAGGAGATAATCCGTTAGGGCCTTTTACGTATCAAAAACACAATCCGATGTCATATAAACCGGGCGGATTCGTTATTGGAGCGGGACACGGAAATACTTTTGCAGACCATTACGGGAATTACTGGAATACGGGAACGTGTAAAATATCTATTAAAGACCGTTTTGAGCGCCGTATCGATATGTTTCCTGCCGGATTTGATAAGGATGATGTTATGTATTCTATTACTTCATACGGCGATTTACCCATTGTATTACCAACAAGCCAGCGTGATCAGACAAAAGGCGCTTCGTCAGGCTGGATGCTGCTTTCGTATAAAAAGCCGGTAACGGTTTCTTCTTCTGAAGAATGTATGGAAGTCGAAACACACCGAATGGATAACGGCGGGAAAAAAGTCTATGAGAAATTCTGTTACAGGTCTGAAAATTTAACAGATGAAAATATTCAGACCTATTGGTCTGCTAAAACCAGTAATCCCGGGGAATGGCTTCAAATGGATTTGGGAAGACCAATGGAAATAAAAGCCTTACAGATTAATTACGCAGACCATAAAGCTACTCAGTTCAATAAAGCAATGGATATTTACTATCAGTATAAAATTTTTATGTCGGATGATGCTGTAAACTGGACTTTAGTTGTCGATAAATCAAAAAATGACAAAGATGCACCACACGATTATCTTGAACTCACAAAATCAATTAAGGCGCGTTACATTAAAATGGAAAACATTCATAACGCTTCCGGATTGTTCGCCATTTCAGATTTCAGGGTTTTCGGAAACGGATTAGCAGCAAAGCCAAAAGCAGTTGCTTCTTTTAAAATAAACAGAAATAAAGCTGATTCACGAAACGCTATAATTTCGTGGAAAAAACAAAATGATGCAATCGGATATACTATTTATTACGGAATTGCTCCCGATAAATTGTACAACAGCATTATGATTTATGGCGATAGTTCGTATGATTTCAGAGGTTTGGATAAAGGCACAAAATATTATTTTACCATTGAAGCCTTTAATGAAAATGGAATTGGTACAAAAAATAAGATTATCGAAGTAGAATAATTTTTTTTAACGAATTTATAAAAGCTCTGACTACAAATTGAAGAATTTGTAAATCAGGGCTTTTTTGTGAAAAGGCTGAAGAAAAAATCTGACAGATCTGGAGATTTTTTGTTTCTTTGTGAAAGGAGTCAGATGTTATTACTCAATGATTCCATTCGTCACTTCGAGTGGTTTTTAATAATAATGCGATAGCTTTATAATTAAAAAATGTATCGAGAAGCTTTTAATACTAAGGTTCTCGATACATTTTGTTTTAAAAAACTATTGTATTTTTTAAATAAAACACTCAAACTGACGGTAATTTACCATAACGCCAGAACCTATAAAAACATGAAAAAAACAACTCTTCTGCCTGTTTTGATTTTAAGCGGATTGTTATCTTTTGCACAATCAAATGATGAAAAAAACATTAAACTGTTCTATAAAAAAGCCTTAACCGATTCTAAATGTTATACCTGGTTAGAATATTTGTCTAACGATATCGGGGCTCGTTTATCAGGATCACAAAATGCTCAATTGGCGATTAATTATACCAAAACACAATTAGAAAGTTTAGGTCTTGATAAAGTGTATCTTCAGGAAGTGATGGTGCCACATTGGGTACGTGGCGAAAAAGAAACAGCATTTATTTTAGACGGAAAAGTAAAAACCGTAGTACCAATTTGTGCTTTGGGAGGCTCTGTTGCAACCCCAAAAACAGGACTAACCGCTGAAGTAATAGAAGTACAGGGTATTGAAGAATTAAAAACGTTAGGCGATAAAGTAAAAGGAAAAATTGTGTTTTTCAACAGACCAATGAATCCTGAAAATATTGAAACTTTTAAATCATACGGAGCCTGTGTCGATCAGCGATTTGCCGGAGCCAAAGAAGCGGCTAAATTGGGAGCCGTAGGAACTATTGTTCGTTCAATGAACCTACGTTTAGATGATTTTCCACATACAGGAGCGCAGAGTTATGGCGATTTACCAAAAGAACAATATATTCCGACAGCAGCAATCAGTACAAACGGAGCTGAATTATTAAGTGCTACTTTAAAAAATAATCCAGCTTTAAAATTTTATTTCAAACAATCCTGCGAGACTTTGCCTGATGTTCTTTCGTACAACGTAATCGGAGAATTGACAGGAACGGTAACACCAGAAAACATTATGGTTGTGGGTGGTCATTTGGATTCGTGGGATCTGGCAGACGGTTCGCATGATGATGGTGCAGGTGTTGTGCAAAGTATGGAAGTGGTTAGAATTCTTAAAAGTTTCAATTACAAACCTAAAAATACAATTCGTGTCGTTTTATTTATGAACGAAGAAAACGGCGGAAAAGGTGGGGCCAAATATGAAGAAGTTTCAAAACAAAAGAACGAAAACCATATTTTTGCCTTAGAAAGCGATTCGGGCGGATTTACACCACGAGGATTTTCAATTGAAGCAGACGATGCCAATTTGAAAAAAATACAAGGTTACAAAGATCTTTTCGAGCCTTATCTGGTACACAGTTTCACCATTGGCCATGCAGGTTCAGACATAAATCATTTAACATCAAAAGCAATTGTTAAAGCAGGTTTAAAACCGGATTCACAGCGTTATTTTGATTACCACCATGCAGCAAATGATAAATTTGACGCCATCAATAAAAGAGAGCTGGAACTGGGTGCAGCTACAATGACTACTTTGCTCTATTTGATAGATCAGGGTGGAATTGTTTTGCCGGGGGCTAATTGATTTATAAATACTAATTGTGGCAATTTAAAAGCAAAAATAAATTCAATAAATAAATGAGCAAAAGGCTTCCAACTGAATTTGCAATAAACATGAGCTTGGATAAAATAATGATTATCCAACAACCAGAATTAAAATTCGTATCAGAATTTAATTATTTTGACGAAAACAGCCCTTGCCATATTTATTTTATATGTAAAAAACCAAGACTTACTATAATTCCAGAAAAATTTGAAGCAAGTGATGAGTACCTAAAAATGACATTTGGAATTAACAGAAAAGGAGTAATTGAAGAGAAAGAATATAAATTCGCAAACAATTTAGAATCGAAAGATATTCAAATTGTTTCTTCATATCCTTTTAATATATTTCAATTAAAAAGCAATGACGAAGTATTAGTAGATGCAAAAGTTTCCCCTTTTTTACAAACTTATGCTTCAGGGGATTTTTTAAATTTAGAAGTGCTTTATATCGGGCAATCATATGGTGTAGATGGAGCAAGAACAGCTCCAGACCGTTTAGTAAGTCACTCAACGTTACAAGGGATTTATGCAGAGGCAATAATAAATAATCCTGACAGTGAAATTTATTTAGCATTAGCTTCATTTTCCCAAATAAATTTTGTGATGATGGATGGTCGTACAAAATTTTCAAATGAGGAACTAAAGGAAGATGATATTAGAAGAAAAAAAGTTAGTGATAAATTAACTGGAGAAGGTATAAATGAACAACAGAGAATAAATTTTACAGAAGCTGCTTTAATTAAATATTTTCAACCGAGATATAATAAAATCTACAAAGATTCTTTTCCTAACCCAGCTCATTTGACATATTCTGAATGTTATGAATTAGATATAAATGCAGTTTGTATAGAATTACAAACTTATGAGATGATAAATTGTTGTTTTTATTCAGATGAGGTTAAACCTGCACCTTGGAATATGCATTATTTTCTACTAAATTCTCAAGAAGAAAGAAAAAGTATATTTGAAATAATATAAAGCCATTATTACCATTTCATCGCAATAGCATAATACAAATACCCAATAGGAATATTACTCAACAGCAGCAAAATCTTAACAGCAATATCTCTTCGGTCATTATATAGTTTTATAAAACGGTCTATCAGATGAAACAGCATAATTCCGTTTAGAAGCAAAGCTGAAACAACAAACGGAAAAGCAAATACCAGAACATTATCGTTTTTGTTGGTTAACATATAAAACGAAAACAAGACAGTACTGATTATAAAAGTTCCCATTACCAATTCAATAGTCCGGGTTTCCTCAGAAAGTTTTTTATGGATAGTTTGCATAAGTTTAAATATTAAAAATGTGTTGAATCGTTTTGACAGGTACAGAAAGCATATTTGAAAAATTCAGATAATAAAAAGGATGTGCTTTTTTACCTCTTTTGTATTGTTCAATAAAATACCGAATTTGTTTAGGGTAGAAGGGAGTACCTGAAAAGATTACCAAAAACAAATACAAACTTCTCTTTCCGTTTCCCAAAAGATAATACTGCATCCCGATTTCATCAGTAACTGAAATTCCCGTATTAGTTAAAACGTGAATGACATCATGATCTTCTAATTTGGGCTGCATATCAAAATGATTTTTATCAAGAAAGTTTCCTAATCCAAATCCTAAACTGCCTTCCGGATAGTTCAGGAGCGTTGCTTTGTCAACTTCCCATGGTTTGTTTCTTTTAAAGAATTTTTGATACGGTACTTTGGTATATTCATAAAGTTTTTCGATTAGTTTATCTTTCATTTTTTTTATTTTATTTTATTTTTTTATTTTTAAAAGTTCTTTGAAATTCAAAGTTTTGATATAAAGTTTATTAAATGTTTGATTAGAAATTAGCGATTTTAGGTTTAGTCTCCTGGCGGCTTTTCGTAGAGTAAAGTTTGAATTTGGTAGTAAATAAAACACCTTAAGTGAAGTCAGACTGCTTAACTAAAACCCGTATTGCAACAGTGCTTTCTGTTTTCATTTATGTTCCATGTTGCTCAACATTCACTACTTTACCATTTTTAAATTCAATTGAAAGCACGTCTGGGTCCATGGTGAAAAAACCTGGTCTAAATCCTAAATAGTAACTCCAATTGTTCGATTCTTTAGCATTATCTTCATTACCGAGTAATTGTTGTACTTGAGTTTTCGTCTTCCCAATTAGCATTTCGCTATCAATAATGTCTTCTGAAAGCTCGTAACGCTTTTCTTTATCGTTAAACCATTTTTCTTTGTCAAAGTCATGATCTGGATGGTAACTCATACTCAAAACCCAAAGTATGATTAGACCAGCATAAATTAGTGGTGTTGACACGATTGTTACCGTCCAAGTAACAAGTTTTCGTGTCTTATCTGCCTTGATAAATTTTTTTAGTAGCCATCTCCAAAAGAAAAATGTCAGGATACCAAGTAGGAGCAAAATGAAATAAACTTCAATGCTCATTCCAAAAAATGTTGGTATATAAAGTAGTGTATTCATTTTAGCTTTTCCTATAATAAGTTATAATTTTCTTTATTTTACTGCATCTAATAAAAAGTACTTTGGAATACAAAGTAAGTAATAAAAAAAATAGCTGCCAAATAAAATGACAGTTATTTTATAATAGAATAATGCTCAATTTTTATTTAAAAAGTTACGTGTTGTTATTTATATTTGTCTGGGAAAATAAATCAGAATTCTATAAATTGAGTGTATTAAATATGAAGAAATTATTTGTTGCCGTATTGTTGTTTTTTTCTGTGATTGCCGTTAAAGCACAGGTTGTAGGTCTTGAAGTGGGAGATATAGCTCCTGAAATTGATCTTCCGGATACAAAAGGGGAAAAGGTAGCCCTTTCATCTTTAAGAGGTGGATTAGTATTAGTTGACTTTTGGGCTTCGTGGTGCGGGCCTTGTATTAAAGAACAGCCTGAATTATTAAAATTATACAACACATATTCAGGAAAATTAGATATTTACGGAGTTTCATTAGATACAAAAAAGCCGGTTTGGACAGGAGTGATAACAAAACTCAAACTTCCATGGACACAGGTAAGTGATTTAAAATACTGGAGCTCTGCAGCAGCAACTGACTATATGGTGCAAGCATTGCCATTCAATGTTTTAGTAGATAAAAATGGAATTATTCTGGCCAAAAATATCCATGGTAATAAATTAAATGAAATGGTGAAAGAATTGTTGACACAATAATTACTTTATACAATTTTGCAGATCAATCTAAATTAACTGATCTGCAAAATTTTAATTATCTTTAATATATTTTGCCACATCTACCATTGTGGCAACCCAAATATCTTTTTTCTTTTCTTCAAATACTCCAGTAATTTTCGGTGTTCTTCTAAATCGATATTCAGGGCATGTTCACCGCCTACACCATGGAACAGAAAAACAATAAAAGAATCCTTTTTTTCTGCTTCTTCGACCTGTGCTATCATTTGTTCGGCTGTACTTCCGTTTTCAAAAAAGGAATTTATATTAGAAAAATCAACTTCCTTTTTGTTTAAATAACCAGACGAAACGCCCCGGGCAGCAACAAAATCGTTTTTTAAGAAATTATAATATAGTGTATCGTTAATAGTGAAATCTCCGCAAGGATAGGCGAAAGTGCGCTCGTTTTTGCCGTCAATAGCTTTAAGTAAGGTATTGGTAATTTGGGTTTCTTTAACCGCTCTGGCAACGGTATATTTCGACAAATCAGTTTCAGATGTTACAAATTCCCTTCCCGGCATATTTCCGTTACATGGATGGTTTAAAGTATGATTTCCAAGTTCATGTCCTTGCTTGGCAGCTGTTCTCCATTCTTCGATTCTCAGAGAAACAACAGGCGAGGAGCCTATCAGGTAAAAAGTTCCTTTAAACTGATACGAATTAAGCATCGGAATAACTTTGTCAAGATGGATATTTAAAGCATCATCATACGTCAGTACAACAGCGCATTTTTTACCATTCCAGTTTCTTTTTTGTTCCTGGGCAAAAACTGCGACTGAAAATAGAAAAACCATCCCGGGAACTATTATGTTTTTGAGGTTTCTGTTTAATAGTTTATAAAGAAGTCTGGTCATGTTAGCATATTTATTTAGTGGTTTTCAATAGTTTTGGCTGGAAATATATGAAAAAACTTAAGGAGAAAGACAAAAAAATGGTTTTATTTCTTTGATTTTCGGAAGATCACTTCAAATAGAAAATAGCTATCTTTACACTCATTTATTATTTATTTCATGGAAGAAAATAAACATGTAACGATATACGATATTGCTAAAAAATTAAATTTAGCAACTTCAACAATTTCCAGGGCTTTACAGGATCATCATACGATTAGTGATAAAACAATAAAAAAAGTAAAAAAGACAGCAGAAGAAATGGGGTTTGTACCCAATACTTTAGCAGCTGGCTTACGCGGCAATAAAACCAAAACCATAGGCGTTTTAATTCCGACAGTTACTCAGCCTTTTTTATCTTCATTAATCAGTGGTATCGAAATTGCCGCGCAAAAATCCGGTTACACGGTAATCATTATGCAGTCACATGACTCTTCTGAAGAGGAAGTAAATATGGCTAAGTCTTTGTACAGCAATCGTGTAAGCGGTGTTATTTGTTCATTGGCTATGGAAACCAGGGATACGTCACATTTTTTGCAATTTTCGAACAATAATATTCCTCTAGTTTTTGTGGACAGGGTTCCTAAGGATTTCAATACTTTCAGGGTTATCATCGATAATTATTCGGCAGGTTATAAAGCGACCAAACATCTTATAGAGCAGGGTTGCCTCCGAATCGCGCATTTAACTGCAGGGTCTGAATTTGGTAATTTATATAATGAAAGGAGAAGAGGGTATATTGAAGCTTTAAAAGATCATAATTTGCCTGTGGATGAAGAACTGATTGTGAATTTAAAATCAGTTACTTATGAAGAAGGAGTAATGGCAAGCAATAAATTGTTTGATTTGAATCCAATTCCGGATGGTATATTTGCAGCTGGTGATATTATTGCCGTTAGTGCTGTTCAGACGGCTAAAAAGCGAGGGATTAAAGTTCCGGAAGACATCGCTGTTATTGGATTTAATAATGACCCCATTTCTCAAATCATTGATCCTCCTTTATCTACGATAACTCATCCGGCTGAAAAAATGGGTAAGGCTGCTGCTGATATTATCATTAAAAATCTAAAAAAAGCTAAAGGTGATGAGGTTAAGGAAATCACTTTTTTAAATACTGAGGTTTTGGCAAGGGAGTCTTCGGCAAGAAAAAAATAAGTTAAACACTTATAAATATATTTTATTGGAATACGCTTATCGAGGTTCACTTAATATCAGTCATACAGATGAATAAGTAGAATGCCTTTTAAGCTTATAAAACTATAATTTATATATTTACTTTTTTTATCACATAAATAGATTCTATTTCAGTTTAGAATCAATTTTACTGATTTTAAAATTTTTCGATTTAATAATTTTGCCATCATCTGTAATCATTATGCAGCTATAATCAGGATATTGATCAATAAAATCCATTCCGGTTTTTTTTCCGAGAACCATTAATGAGGTACTAAAACCATTTGCAGTTTCGGCACTAGGACCAAAAACAGTAACACTGCACAAACCAGTTGCCGGATATCCTGTTGCCGGATTGATGATGTGCGAATATCGTTTACCATTAAAAACTACATATTTTTCATAATTGCCTGATGTGGTTACTGCACCGTTATTCAAAGGAACAACAGCCAAAATTTTTTCAGGTTTAAATGGGTTCGTAATTCCGATTTTCCAGTCTTCTCCGTTGGGTTGCTTTCCCCAGGTGCTCATGTCACCGGATCCGTTTATGATTCCGGCTTTTATGCCTTTAGCGAGCATCATGCTTCTGCATTTATCTGTTGCGTATCCCTCTCCCAAAGCACCAAAGCCAATTTTCATTCCTTTTAGTTTAAGGAAAATGGTTGAGTTTACACTATCTAAAACAATATTTTTATAACCCACTTTCTCTACTGATTTTTTGATCGCTTCCGCCGAAGGCATTTCGTTCATGGATCCGTCAAATTTCCAAACACGGTCTAGGGCAGCAAAACTCACATCAAAAGCGCCTTTGGTTTTTTTAGATAATTCGATTGCTCTCTGCGTCAATTCAAAAACCTCCTGATCTACTTTTACGGGTTTGATTCCAGCATTTTGATTTACTTCTGAAACTTGTGAATCTGGTTTCCAGTCCGAGATCAGGTTTTCAATGCGGCTGATTTCTTCTATTACTTCATTAATGCTTTGTTCAGCTGTCAGGGAGTCATGAGCAACAATGCTAATATCAAAACGGCCACCCATTAGCAAAGTCGTTCTTTTACGCAATACCTGCGAATTCCCCGAAATACTTGAAATGAGGATAAAAAGAAGCAATATTTTATAATGAGATGATTTCATTTGATATAAAAATATTAATAACAATCAGTTAATAATTGTCCGTTTTTCTTATAATCGTAAAGAGTTTTAATGCTGTTGACTAAACATATTTCATTCAGAATTTCTTCAACGTCTTTTTGCATGGCTAGAGAACCGCAAATCATGATGAAGCCATCTTGCTGTAATAAATCAATAAAAAAATCAGTATCACGTTTTATTAAATCCATTACGTAAATATGTTCGGCTTCACGCGATAGCGCCATATGAAACCCCATAAGCTTTTGTTTCTGAACCATTTCATCTGAAAACTTTTTATAACGGGAAACGGTTTCGGTTTCCATTCTAAAACCGCAGTACAAATGAGTTTCAGTTTTTTTCTTATTTTGCTCAATCATTCCAAGAAAAGGAGCAATTCCGGTTCCGTTAGAGATCATAGCTACTTTTGGAGCTTTAGCCGGAAAATGAAAAGTCTTGTTGGCTATGATTCGGGCTTTAAACGTATTACCTGCTTCAAGATTATTTAAAAATCCCGAACCTAATCCGTGAGGATGCAGTTTGACAACCAACTGAATGTTTCCAGAATGATTTCCGATAGAGTAGAGGCGTTCGCGCGAATCATTAGCAGGATAAATAGCCAGTAAATCTCCGGATTTGAATTTAGCCCGCATATTAGTCCGCAATGTTAGGATAAAAGTATGTTCTGTTTCAGAAATAGCTGTTTTGTCTAAAACCATGAGTTTTTGCAGCCCTTTGGGAACATGGTTGTATAAAGATGGAGTAACAGCTAACGGAATTCCGGTTTTTTTACTCCACAATTTTACCCAGTTAACAAATTCAACTGCCGATTTATCATTAACGGTTTGCAGTTCCAGAAAACGTTCTGCCCAGTTTTGGTTTTCTAAAAGCTGATCGATTTCGACTGCAAACTGGCAAAAGTCAGGATACGATTCTGAACCAAAGCCAACAACAGAAAAATTGATTTTCTGTTGTTGATGCTGCTTGTGCAAAAGCGATTTAAACTGAGTTCCGTTTGATGGGGCGTCACCTAAGCCGTGCGTCGAAGAAAAGACAATAATATGCTCTGCTTTTGGATAAACAGAAAACCGGTTCAACTCGGATATAAAAGCTTTGTGTCCCTGATCTATTAACTGCTTCAGAATTGCATTGGCAAACCTGAAAGTGCTCCCGTTTTCAGAACCCACTAAAAAAATAATACTGCTTTCATGAGCCTTATATTTATTTTTTATACGGCTGGAGCGTCGTTTTAGAGTAATCGCAAATCCCGAATAAATAAAGAAAAGAATATTGAAACAGGCTAAAGCCAAAATGATAGCCCAGACTGCATTTATTCTTCCTGTATGAAGATCAAGACTCAACGCAGATAACTGAACGGTATTAGTGAAGCGTTTTTCTGAAACAACAGCTCCGGTAATCTGATTTACTTCAATTTCACGGTCTTTTAATTCAATAATATAATATTCTTCCGGATCATCCGTAAAAGGGAATTCTATTTTTTTTATATCAGAAAGAAAGGTGTTTTTGAATATGGAAGTTTTTTTCGCTTCTTCCGATAATTCCGTTTTTACAGGCCTTGCTTTTTCATCACCCATAAAAAAGTTGAATCTTTCCAGTGACAGATAGGTTCCGGTAAGCGCAATAATCAAAATCGGAATCAAAGCCAGTCGTCCCAAAATGACATGGTAGTATTGCGCAAAATATTCTTTAATGACTTTAGAAAAGAAATTTCGGATTCCGCGCTGTCTCTTTAAAACAAGAACAAAACCCGAAATTGATATTAGTAATAGGCAAAAAGAGATTACACCCACAAAAAAACGTCCTGCTTCATGAAGAAACAAAGAACGGTGAAAACCTGTAACCCATTGAATAAATTCACTTTTTTTCTCAGGCGTACCTAATATTTTACCGGTTTTAGGATCTATGTAAGCGTTGATGTCATCTCCATTCCCATCGATTGCCTGTAGTGTTATAAACTGATTATAATCGATACTCAGCTCTGTAATTTCAGGATATGCTTTTTTTAGTACAGGCAGCGTTTCTCCTAAAGTTATCTGATCGAAATTGGCTGCTTTATATGGCAATGTTTTTTCCTGAGCTGCATTGAT
Source organism: Flavobacterium gyeonganense (assembly GCF_029625295.1). Classification (NCBI taxonomy): domain Bacteria; kingdom Pseudomonadati; phylum Bacteroidota; class Flavobacteriia; order Flavobacteriales; family Flavobacteriaceae; genus Flavobacterium; species Flavobacterium gyeonganense. Next base: position 4,191,645 of record NZ_CP121112.1, read on the forward strand.
CGCCAGAATGATTCCGGTTACCGAAGCCAAAATTAAAAATACGGAAGAAAATAAGGCCAAAGCCAGATGAGCGTAACGCCAGAAAGAGAGAGTCATTGCGTGTATTCTAGAAAAGTAATCGGATTATATTTTGTTTAGTCTTACGTATCTGATGTACCCTTTACCTTCTGTTTTTTCAGCAAGACCTTCAGTGGTAAGCGGGATTTCAAGATCGTTTACATAATATTTCTGATCTTCTACAGCCGATTCAAAACGTAATTTGTAGCCTTTGTTGATTTTAGAATCTTCAATTTCTATAGAAGTAATACTTCGGTCTCCCCCTGTAACAGAAGCACCGGTTTTGGCACTGATATCTTCAGTTTTTTTAGTATGAAATTTGTTCCACTCTTTCAGTGATTTATACCATTTTTTATCGTCACCCATTACATAAAGTGTTTTTTCATACTCTCCTTTAGCATTGATAAGTGAAACTACAATGTAAGCTCCTTCACCCATGTAGTTTGACATTTGAAGCATGCATTTATATTTTGAGGCCTGCGCATTTATAGTAAAAGAAACAAGACATATAAGGGTTCCCGTAAGAGCAGTTTTAATAATAGACTTCATTTGAAATTGATTTGTTTTTATTTGAAATTTAAAAAATTGAAATTGTATTAGGGTTACTTTAAAAATTCAACTGAAATATTACTTTTTGTAAGTGACTCATTTTCTTTTGCCAGAGCATAAGCATTTTCGTCAAATTCAGTGATAATTTCTTTTTTTGCACCAATAGATAAAAGATATTTCAGGATTGTATCATCTTTAGCAACCATTGCAGCTTTATGAAGAGGTGTTAATCCGTCTTTGTTTTTGGCATTGATGTCGATGTTTAAGTCAGCCATTTTTTTAAGCAGGGCTAAATCATTTTTGATAACGGCCACATGGTATAATGTGTTTCCGTCTTTTTGAGGAGTGGCTAAGTTTAGTCCTTTATCCTGTAATAATTTTATTTTGCTTGCAAAAGGATCTTGTTTTGCGTTAGCGTTATCGTTACCTCGCCCCATCATTTGCGGGCGATAAGACTGAACAAGATAAACGCCTAAATTATTACCGTCTTTGTCTTTTACATTTACATCGGCACCTTTGGCTAAAAGCAAACTTACAGCTTCAGGGGTTCCGTATTTTACTGCATTTGTCAAGGCGGATTCCCCTTTTAAATTTTGAAGGTTTACATTTTTTGTTGTAGAAATGAAAAGTTCCAGAGCAGAGGTTTCCCTTGCAGAAGCAGCAGCCATTAACGGAGTTGTTCCTTCTTTATCTGCTTTATTGGGATCAACACCTTTGCTTATGAAATAGTTGATAATTTCTGTCTGGTTTGGTTTTCCTGCCAAAAGATGCAAAACATTTTGCCCTGAATTATTTATTGCAGTTGGTTTGATTTTTACTTCTTCAACCAGATATTTATAGGTTTCGATTGTATTACTTTCTCTACGGCTTCCTTGTGCAGCAGTAAAAAGTGCATTATCATTTGGCTTAACTCCTTTTTCAAGAAGTTTTTTCAATAATGCTATATTTCCGGATCTTGCAGCGTACGTAAAAGCGGTATTACCATCATTATCTACATCTTTTAAGGACAATCCTTTTGTGGCAAAATATTCGGCAGCTTTTAATTCTTTATCAGATGAAATAGCCAATAATAACAGGTTAGCACCATTTTGGTATTTTTTCTTAGGATCTATTCCGGCTTTAAAAAAAGCCTCATAAATTTCAGGATTGCTTTGGCCGCTGCTGGCTGCTGCCGTTACAGGGAATGCACCGTGGCTGTCTTCTAAGTTCACATCAGATCCTTTAGCAATCAGATATTTTACAATTTCAGCATTTCCTTTTCCTGAAGCCCAGTGAAGGTAAATTCGGTTATCATGTGTTGGCTTATTTATTTCATTCCCTGGCTGTTCCAATAAGAATTTTATAGTTTCTGTTGGAGCATCATTATTAATTGCCATTACAACCGCATCAAAAGCATTTGATGTTGAGGCAGAGGGGTTGTTTCCCTTTGCTATTTCTGCCTTTACAGCTTCAACATTGGGAGCTGTTTTCCAAAAAGATTGTTCTAATAATATGTTTTTTTGCTGGGCATTTACGAATGCCGAAGCTACTAAGGCTAAAGAAACAAAAAGGTTAGTTTTCATAAATTCTGTAGAATTCTTTATTAATAGATTTGAAGTATTTGATTCATTTATCACCAAAAGGTTTAAATCGAGTTGAAATTAAATTATTTAGAATAAATAAAAATAAGGCAAATATAAAAATAAATAATAAAATAGCAATGTTTATTTTGGCTCAGGGAAAGTTTTTAAAATAATTATAATCACTGAAGGTTTGTATATATTGATTTTATTTTTATTAAGGAAAATTATATAAGTAATAAGGTGAATTTTATAAATTTTAGTAGTTAAAATTTTAGATTTTTGATTTAATTTAAAATTTAAATCCCAAATTATGAAAAAAACAAACTACATGCTGAGTCTTTCGATGGCAGTATTGACATTATTCAGCTGTTCAAATGATGACAAAACTTTGAATGATCCGGGCACACCAACAAATCCGGTTGAGAATAATTCACCCAACACAGTCTATACTCCTGCATTTGAAGGTCAAACCAGAATTGGCGGGCTTCAGACTAATACAGAGTATGAAGCAAAAATTATCACTTCAGGGTTAACAAGTCCATGGGGCGTCAAAAGTCTTCCTGATGGCAGACTTTTAGTTACTGAAAAAACAAAAGGAACTTTACGAATTGTGAAAGTGACTGGGGAAGTAAGTGCAGCAATTACAGGTTTACCGACTGTAAATCCGTCAAATCAGGGAGGTTTATTAGGCTTATGTCTTGATCCTGATTTTGCATCCAACCGAATGATTTACTGGGTCTTTGCTGAAGCAGGAACAGGAGGAAATAGAACTGCAGTTGCCAAAGGGAAATTATCAAATGATGAAAAAACAATCGAAGGGGCTACAGTAATTTATCGTGCAAATCCGGCAAATCCAAGTGATCTTCATTATGGCGGACGTATTCTTTTTGATAAAACCGGAAACCTTATCGTTAGTACAGGAGAGCGTTCTGTTTTAGAAACCAGACCATTAGCTCAGTCAGTTACGGCTGCCTTAGGAAAAGTAATCCGTATAACTAAAGACGGACAGCCAGCATCAGGTAATCCAAATTTTAATCAGGCAGGAGCTTTACCAGAATTGTATAGTATAGGACACAGAAATCCGCAGGGACTGGCACTTCATCCAGATACAGGTGAAATCTGGCTTAGCGAGCATGGACCCCGAGGAGGTGATGAAATTAACCGATTAAAAGCGGGCAGTAACTACGGATGGCCTGTTATTACTTACGGAATTGAGTATGGCGGACAAAAGATAGGTGAAGGAATTCAGAAAAAAGAAGGTATGGAACAGCCTGTTTATTACTGGGATCCTGTTGTGTCACCTAGCGGAATGACATTTTATAAAGGTAATCGTGTGCCAGAATGGGAGAACAACTTATTTATAGGTGCATTAAGCGGTCAGCACATTATACGTCTTGCCATTAAAGACAATCGAGTTATTGGTGAAGAAAGGCTTCTGGTTAGCGAAGGTCAGCGATTTAGAGATATTACCCAGGGAAATGACGGAGCTTTGTATGCTGTAACAGATGGTGGAAGACTGTATAAAATCGATAAAAAATAAAGAATTTCAGTAATGCTTTAACTGAAAATAGTAATAGCCGGAAGACACAATCTTCCGGCTTTTTTTTAGAACCTTATTAAGAAAAAAATAACAGAATGAAATTCAATTCTAATGTTATTTTAATGTTGGCCATAAAATTTCGTCCTAACTTGCGCCCCATTAAGAAAAGGAAAATGTTGAGCAGAATTAAAAATAGTGTCTTTTGTAAATGCCTTCAGGCGTTGTTAATCGGCTATTTTTTAATCAGCAGCATCAATGTATCAAATAGTTTTGGCAGAATTATAGCTGATAATGCAGAAACTGGTACCGTGAAAGGTATGACTTGTAATTTTCTTAAAAAAATATTCAAATGTGACGGAATTCCAGAAGAACTGGATGACTACGAAACAAAAGAAACAAAGGCAACTAAAATTGCAAAAGGAGTTCCTTTATTAGATTATTTAATTCCATTGAATACCTCATTGTCTGTTTTGTACTTTCAAATTAGTTCAAATAGAAAAAATTATATTGATAATCAGATATTCTCATTTGGTTTTCATGGTAAAATTCATTTACCGCCTCCCCGGTTTATAGTATAAATACTTAATTTTGTATATGTTGGAGTAATCTGGCATCTTTACTATGGTTTTTACCATATGTTACATTTATTAATATTGTATTTATTATATAAATTCATGACACCATTAAAACGTTTTTACAATCTACTTCATCTTGACAAGCGCGATGTATATCAAATCATTTTTTATGCTGCTTTTGCCGGATTAGTAAACCTTTCACTGCCTTTAGGGATTCAGGCAATTATTAATTTTATCCAGAGCGGACAGCTAAGTGTTTCCTGGATTGTACTTGTAATTTTGGTTACAATTGGAGTTGGTTTCGGAGGAATCCTGACCATCTTACAGCTTCGAATAGTAGAAAACCTGCAGCAGCGAATTTTTGTGCGTTCTTCATTTGAGTTTGCCTACAAGATGCCTTTGATTAAATTTAAGGAAATGTATTCAGAATATGCCCCGGAAAAAGCCAATCGCTTTTTTGATACTTTAACGGTGCAAAAAGGAACTGCAAAGCTTTTACTGGATTTTTGTACTGCTTTTTTACAGGTTGGTCTGGGAATCATATTATTGGTTTTGTACCATTCTTTCTTTACCGTAATCGGTCTTTTGTTTATCGTAATTTTATATGTCATTTTTAAATTTTCATATAAAGATGGACTTGAAACGAGCCTTAATGAATCAAAATTTAAGTATAAAGTAGCGGCCTGGCTTCAGGAAATTGCACGTAATCGTGATAGTTTTCGTAAAAAAGGAGGTTTTGAATATGCGCTGGAAAGAAACGATGGTTATGTAAGCAAGTACCTGAATTATCGTGAAAAACATTTTCAGGTTATGAAAAAACAATATATTCAGCTGATTATTTTTAAAGTTATTGTTACAGCTGCCCTTTTGTCTATTGGTGGTTTCCTGGTAATTCACCATCAAATGAACATCGGGCAGTTTGTGGCAGCTGAAATCGTTATTGTTTTATTAATTAATTCGGTAGAGAAAATTATTTTCGGACTGGAATCTTTCTATGATGTACTGACATCATTAGAAAAAATTGGACAAGTAACCGATATGGAAACGTCTTGTATTCCGGAAACATCTGCAGTAACTGAAACAGGAATAAACATCGAAACTGAAAGTGTAGGTTACAATTATCCGGAGCACAATAAAAAATCGCTTAAAAATATCAACCTGAAAATAAATCAGGGCGAAAAGATCATTTTAAGGGGAACAAACGGCGCCGGAAAAAGTACTTTATTGCGTTTATTGTCAGGTTTGCTTGAACCGGAAAGCGGTGCGATGTATGTAACGGATAATTATATGAATCGTCTTAACGAGGATACTTACAAGGCACAGGCAGGAACTTATTTACAGGGAGATACACTTTTTGCAGGAACCATTAGAGAAAATATTCTGTTTGGGAATGATACACTTAATAATGATGATCTTAAATGGGCTTTAGATAACGTAGGGCTTACGCCGGATATTAAAACATTCCCTAACGGGCTTGAACATCAGGTACATCCGGGTGGTAACGAACTTTCGGCTTCAGATATACAGAAAATTCTTTTGGCACGAAGTATTGTTCATAAACCTAATATATTATTCCTTGAAGATCCGGTTGATAAAATGGACGAATTGACCTCAGGTAAAATTATCGATTTTTTACTTTCTGAACAAAATGAGTGGACGGTAATTGTAACTTCCAAAAATGATATCTGGAAGAACAAATGTAACCGTATGATAACGATCGATGACGGAAAAATTATTAACGACATAAAGCTTTAATCATGCTCAATATATCTAAAGATAATAATGTACTGATAACTCCGGGCAAATACAAATCTATTACCAGCGTTGCCCGCAGACCGCATTATAAAATTTTAAACAGGGTTATCATAGGGTTTTTGATTTTTCTGATTGCATGTCTTTTTCTGCCATGGACACAGAATATCTCAGGAAGTGGTTCGGTAACTACTTTAAAACCAGATCAAAGACCGCAAACGGTTCATAACGCCATTGCCGGAAGAATCGAAAAATGGTATGTGCAGGAAGGTGATTATGTGAAAAAAGGCGATACAATTGTTTTTATTTCTGAAGTAAAAGAAGACTATCTGGATCCAAATCTTGTTGGGAACACAAAACAACAGGTAGATGCTAAGAAAATGGCGGTTGAATCCTATGGAGATAAGGTGAATTCACTTGATGTTCAGGCGCAGTCACTTAGTACTGAAAGGGAGTTAAAATTACAGCAGGCACAGAATAAAATCAAACAAGCCCAGTTGAAAATCAAGAGTGATAGTATGGATCTTGAAGCGATAAAAACGCAGTTAAGAATTGCTAAAACCCAATTTGACCGTTCAACAGCGCTTAATAAAGAAGGTTTAAAGCCACTTACAGATGTTGAACAGAAAAGATTGAAACTTCAGGAATCTGAAGCATATATCGTTACACAGCAAAATAAGCTTTTGAGCAGTAAAAATGAATTAATAAATGCAAAAGTCGAAATAAACCGAATCACAGCTGAGTACACTGAGAAAATCTCGAAATCAAAAAGCGATAAGTTTACTGCATTAAGTACACAATACGATACAGAAGCTCAGGTAAATAAACTGGAGAACCAATATGTAAATTACCGCATTAGAAATGGTTTGTACTACATTACAGCGCCACAAAGCGGATATGTAAACCGTGCTTTGCTTGCAGGTTTAGGAGAAACAATCAAAGAAGGGACTCCAATTGTCAGCATTATGCCGGCAAGTTATGATATTGCGGTAGAAACCTATGTTGATCCTATCGATCTGCCATTGGTGCACCGTGGCGCAAAAGTACGTGTCTGGTTTGATGGATGGCCGAGAATAGTATTTTCGGGCTGGCCTGGGTTATCTTATGGAACTTATGGAGGAAAAATTGTCGCAATCGAAAATTTTATCAGTTCTAATGGAAAATACAGGGTTCTGGTTTCACCTGACGGTCCTGATAATAAATGGCCAAAAGAATTGAGTATAGGGGCAGGCGCACAAAGTATCGCATTGCTGGAAACCGTTTCAGTAGGGTACGAAATATGGCGTAATCTGAATGGTTTTCCTCCAAATTATTATAAAGCAGACGAAAAAGAGGCGAAGGATGGCAAAGACAAAAAATAAATTGAGACATGCTGCAGCGCTGTTTTCTTTCTTGTTTTTATTCGGCTTTTCTAATTTATACAGCCAGGATTTTAATAAAGAAGAACTGAGTTACAGCGAGTTTTTAGGATATGTAAAAAAATATCATCCGCTGGTAAAGCAGGCCAATCTTGAGATTAGTACTGCTCAGGCTGCATTAATGCTGGCTCGTGGGGGATTTGATCCTAAAATTGAAGTCGATTACAATAAAAAAGAATTTAAAGGTACAGAGTATTATTCGCTATTAAACAGCAGTTTTAAAATTCCAACCTGGTACGGAATTGAAATCAAAGCCGGTTTTGACCAGACAGATGGACAATACTATAATCCGCAGAATCGTACTCCTGAAGCCGGTCTGACTTCTTTAGGAATCAATGTTGCCTTAGGACAGGGAATGTTTATCAACCAAAGAATGGCAGATGTACGGGAAGGAAAACTGCAGGTAAAACTGAGTGATGCGCAGCGAAAACTAAGGGCAATCGAGGTTTTATACAAAGCCAGCGAAGCATATTTTGAATGGAGGAAAAGTTATAATGAAGCTGAGTTATATAAACGATATCTGGGCTTTGCAAGCACGCGTTTTCAGGGTGTAAAAAAACTGATTGAACTGGGCGATGCGCCATCAATTGATAGTGTAGAAGCCGGAATTACTGTTCGAAACCGTGAATTAAATGTAGAAAACGGAAATTTGAAATTAGCGAAAGCAAAATTGAACCTGTCGAATTATTTATGGATCGAAAATGTACCTGTTGAACTGGATGATAGTGTTAAACCGGAAGAAAATTTAATTAAAACCCTTGAAGAAACGCTGAGAACAGATTCCATGATGGTTGATGTTGAAACGCTGGATTCTCATCCAAAAATACAGGCTCTGGAAACCAAAATGTCAATTCTTGAAGTTGGAAGACAGTTAAAAGCGAATTCATTGCTTCCAAAATTAAATGTGGGCTATAACTATATTTCTGAACCTTCCTACTTCAATTCTTTCAACGCCGATGATTATAAGTTCAATGTTGATTTTAGTATTCCGATTTTTTTGAGAAAGGAACGCGGAAGCCTGAAACTGGCAAAATTAAAAATTCAGGATTTAAAATATGATATAGATCAGCAGCGACTGGAACTTAAAAATAAAATTAAAGCACAGCAGACTGAAATTGCTTCTTTGAAAAGGCAGAAAGGTGTAATTGATAATCTGGTAAAAGATTACATGACAATGCTGAATTCGGAAGAAAAACTGTTTTCCTTCGGTGAAAGTTCTATATTTCTGATTAATTCCAGAGAAAATAATCTGGTGAGTGCCAAACTATCACAAATTAGCATTGAAAATCAGTTTTACATTTCAAATGCCGAATTGTTTAAAATACTTGCAAATCCTGATTGATATTTTTTTTCTTTTCCAGGCCACTTATTTATTCAGGTAAAATAAGTGGTTTTTTATTTCAACACTTACTTAGTTCAACAGTTCAGAAGTTGTTGTTCTAATGCAATGTTCGGTTCCCAGATAAAGCGGATTTCCATGTTTTTCTGACCAGAATCCTTCCAGTAAATCTTTGGTGATACAGCGGTAAACGGCAACTCCTTTGTATGTTTTTTTATCTTCACCTTTATAACTGAAATTAATTACCAGGATATTATCTTTAAAAAAACCGGAACCTTTTTGTTCATGATTACCGATCATCCATTTGGCTTTAATGCGGTTGTTTTCATCAAGAGAAAGTGTCAGTATGCCTTTGTAAGTCATTTCATCAGAACCGTCCTGATTGCTTCCGGAAATGGAATAGCTGCCAATTAAATCTTGTATTATCATTACTTGTTTAGGTTTTAAAAGAAATAGGCAAATATATTAAAAATAACATTTTGACTTCTTTATAGCCATTCTCCTGAAGTATTATAATCATTTGGCAAATAAGTAAGATACTGAACCATTCTTGGTGTTTTCCCTTTGTTTGCTGTTGCGCAATGTGGTAAAGCGTTGTTCCATATTATAAAATCGCCTGCATTGCCTGCAACAGGTTTTGGTCGTAATGTTTCAACAGCTTTTTCCCTTGGATTTTCATCAGGACCAAGATCATCCAACCATTGATTTATTTGATTGTGGAAACCCGGAACACAATGAAATGCACCATCATCAGGTCCGCAATCAGTTAGATAAAGCAGACCCTGAAGTCCGAATGTGAGTGGTTGTTTTAAACTGGTATCCCAATGAATCGGGCTTCCTAAAAAAGTAAACTGATTGTTTTCAGGCGGATTAAAGCTTACTTTGTCAATTGTTTTATAAATGTTGTTAGTTTTATAAAGCTGCTCATAGGCTTTTTTTATTATAGGAGAAAATCGGTTTTTATTTAGGGTTTCATGGTCAGAAAAATTAAGCATCAGCCCTTTCTGATCCTCATGTCTCACATACCAGGTTTCTTTTTTATCGGGATCCATTTGTAGGTATTCCCAGATAGCCTTTTGTGTAGCTTCGCAGTCTTCTTTTGAAATAGCATTTTTTACCACTACATAACCATTTTTTTTCCAGAATTGAAGGTCCTCTTCAGTAAGTACATTTTCTGTTAAATCTTCTATTTCAGTGGCAATGTCCTTTTTTCTTCCATTAACCCAGGATTTGAAATCTTCAAAATCAGGCTTTTGGGTGTATAAAAATTGTAAAGTGTCCTCCATGCTTATACCCAGTCGAAATAAAGTTTTAATTTCATTGTTCCAGGTGTAGTTATCCTTTTTTTCAGAAGAAAAATGATCAGGATTTACTGAGCGTTTCCATAAATTTTCAAGAATATTCCAGGGCATATCTGTTAGTTTTGAGGTTATTAAAAAACGAAATCAACTCAAAAATAATTATTTTGATTAAAATACTTGTTTTTTATTCAATGTAATGCAAATACTAAATTTATGTTTGAGATTTTATTAATAATATATATATATCTAAAATTATAGTTTTTTATCTTTTTTATTGTAATTTTTTAAATTATTGATAATTTTAGTGTTTAATTATGCTTTCTAATTTAATATAAACTAATCTTGAAGAATTTTTTTATAACATTGATTTTATTAATGGGATTTTACGTACCAGTTTCTTCACAGGAAACTCAGGTGAAATTTCTTGATATTTCAGATGGTCTATCCAATAATTCGGTTGTGACCATATTTCAGGATACAGATGGATATATGTGGTTTGGAACCTATGACGGACTAAATCGATATGACGGCTATAATTTTAAGGTATTCCGTAACCGGATTAATGACAAAAAGTCGCTGCCTTTTAATACGATTTATAACATCGAAGGAGATTCTAAAAATAATATTTGGATTGGCGGTGCAAATGGTGTCTGTGTTTACAATAAAACCAGTGCTGCGTTTCATCCTGTTAAACATATTTCATTAAATAAAAAGCCTGAAATTGTCAAAGATATAATTCATCAGGTAAAAGCTATTTCTAAAAACAGTGTTTTAGTTGCCTCCCAAAACTTAGGCTTACTTGTATTTGAAAACGGTTCTTTTGTCGGAAGTAGCGTTCCGCTTCTGATGTCCGGAAACAGAAATGTAGTTCATAATTATGATGCAGTAGCTGTTCAAAATGATACGAAAAACAATCGGTGCTGGATATATGTCAGGAATGTTGGGCTTTGTGTATATAACAATGATTCAAAACGGCTAAAAGTTATTTTTCCGTTTGCTGTAGAAGTAAAAACCCTGGAACTAGCTTCAGATGGAAACCTTTGGTTTGGAACAGATGAGGGGCTTTTTCTATTTAACACAAAATCAGGTTTTTTCTCTGAGAATTACTTCTCTGGGAGATGTACAGTTTCTGACATTCTTATCGATAAGAAAAAAGAAATGTGGGTGACTACAGATGGGAATGGTATTTATAAAGTTACAGGAAAAGAAAAAAAGCAGTTCTGTACAGTTCTGTAAAAGAAAACAAACTCTTAAAAAGTAATTCTGTCTGGAGCATTTACGAAGATAAAGCAGGAAATAAATGGATTGGTACTTTGCGTGGCGGAATCAGTATGCTTAGCAATTCGGCAGTGTATTTTAAAACAATCCGGTACAATGCCAATGATCCTGCAGAGAATTTTATATTATCATTCTGCGAAGACGAAAAAAACAATTTATGGGTTGGAACAGACGGTGCAGGACTGAAATACTGGGACCGCAGGACAAATACCTATATTAATTATGGAAATAAGCTTTCGAGTAAATTTATAACGGGTATTGTAAGGGATAATAACAATGAAATATGGCTTTCTACATGGGGAGGCGGTGTAAACAGGATTAATCCGAAAAATAACTCAGTAACACCCTTTTCATGTTACAATCCTGTTACGAAACAAGTAGAAAAAAATATTTGGTTTGTTTATAAAGATTCAAAATCAAATATTTGGGCAAGTGCAACAAACGAAGGTGCATTGTATCTTTTTGACCGTGTTAAAAGCAGTTTTGTGCTTTTTGATAAATCAATAAATAATCTGCAGTGCATGACAGAAACGTCAGACGGCAAGCTCTGGGCCGGAAATTATTCTGTGCTGTATTCTATCGAAAAAGAATCCAGGAAAATCAATAAAGTGACCATTGGCAATCCTGTTCGCTGTATTCATGAAGACAAAGATAAAAACCTCTGGCTTGGAACGCAGGAGGGAGGCTTACTGCTGTTTGACCGAAAAACGAATTCGTTTAAAAGGCTTACTACAGATGACGGACTTTCTTCCAATACTATTTTGAGACTGCTTGAAGACAAAGAAGGAAATCTATGGATGAGTACTTATAATGGTATTTGCAGGTTTGATAAGAAAAGAAAGACTTTTAGGAATTTCTCTGTAAATGACGGTCTTCAGAGCAATCAGTTTAGTTTTAATGCCGGGATTAAATTGTCTACAGGCGAATTTCTGTTTGGAGGTATAAATGGTTTCAATAGTTTTTTTCCCGGAGATATTAAAAGTTTCAGTCAGGAAAACCATCTGTTGCTTACAGACTTTTACGTAAATAATCAGCCGATTGAGGAAAGTAAAGCGGAGATTGACAGACACTCAGATAAAATAAAAGAAGTGAGTTTAGATTATGACCAAACCACTTTGTCACTGGAATTTGTCGCTTTAGATTTTAACAATGCAGATAAGATTAATTATGCTTACTTGTTAGATGGCTGGGATCAGCAATGGAATTATGTAGGGCAGAACAGAAAAGCCAATTATTCCAGATTGCCTGAAGGGAAATATACTTTTAAAGTAAAAACCACCAATTTCAAAGGAGGCTGGAATAAAGAGGTTAGTTTAGTTTCTATCCAGGTTTTACCGCCATGGTACAGAACCTGGTGGGCATATTCTTTGTATTTACTGGCAATTGCCGGAGGTCTTTTTGTATATCTGGATTATCAGAAGAATAAAGAAAAATTAAAATACAAGGTTAAAATTGCAGAGCTTGAAAGTAAAAAAGAAAAGGAAATTGCAGAGAAACAGTCGTCAATGTTTACTTATATTTCACATGAATTCAGAACACCACTTTCACTGATTATAAATCCATTGAAAAAAGCGGTTCAGAAAGAAAGTGTTCAAAATGGTTCTTCCGGAAGTGATTTAGCGATTGCACACCGAAACGCCCGCCGGCTTTTGAGTCTGGTCGATCAGCTTTTGCTTTTTAGAAAAGCTGAAAATGATGCAGATTCTCTTCGCTTATCTCCTATAAATGTCAATAATCTTTGTAATGAAGTATATCAGTGTTTTGTAAATCAGGCGAAAGACAAAAATATTGAGTACAATTTTACTATTCCGGATCATGAAATTGTGATTATTGGGGATTATGAAAAAATTGAGATTTCATTATTTAACCTGATGTCGAATGCTTTTAAATACACCTCAATTGGTGGAAAAATTGATCTTAAACTATCAGAGACAGATGATGAAGTTCACCTTGAAATTACAGATAACGGTGACGGAATCGATAAAAAAGATATTGAGGTGATTTTCGAAAAATTCAAACAAATCAATTCGAAAGTTTCAATTGGAACCGGTTTTGGAATCGGGCTTTATATTGTAAAATATTTTACAGACAAACATAAAGGAACCGTAAGCTGTACCAGTCAACCTGGTAAAGGAAGTACATTTAAACTGACCTTTCTAAAAGGCGACAAACATTTCGAAAATGCAGAGATTACCAATGACGTTCAGAAAAGAAGCCAGCTGTTTGATGAATTGATTATTGATGATTCGGGAGATAATACATCTGAAAATACACTTTCTGAAGCCGATTTGCAAAAAGTGATGCTTACAGAAAAACGAACCGTTTTAATTGTAGATGACAATACTGAAATCAGAAACTACTTAATCAAATTATTTGCTGAGAATTATATCGTGTATAGTGCTGAAAATGGTGAAGAAGGTTTAAAATTGACCAAAAAGCACATGCCGGATCTGGTTATTAGTGATATAACGATGGAAGAAATGGACGGCCTTGAGCTGTGCAGAAAAATAAAGGAAAGCAATGATTTATCGCATATTCCGGTGATTCTGCTCACGGCTTCTAAAAACCCTGAAACACATTTGCAGGGAATAAACGATGGAGCTGATGACTACATTACAAAACCATTTGATGATGAAATACTTGTTGCTCGTGTTGAATCCTTATTGAAAAACCGAAGCAATCTGCGGACATACTTTTTAAACAGTATTACTTTAAAAGAGAATACTCAGAAAGTACCGGTTGAATACCAGGAAATTTTGAAAAAATGTATTGACATTGTAGAAGCCAACATTCATAAAAAAGATTTTACGATTAAAACCTTTGCACTTGAAATGGGTATGAGCCACAGAACGCTTTATACTAAAATCAAAATTATTTCCGGACAGACTTTAAATGCTTTTATCCGTTCGTTGAGAATCCGAAGAGCTGCCATGCTCATGCTTACCGAAGATATTAATATTGCACAGGCAAGTGCCGAAGTTGGTTTTGAAGATCCTAAATATTTCAGGCAGCAATTTGTGAAGTTATTCGGAATGACCCCATCTGAATATATTAAGAAATATAAAAGTTCTTTTAATTCTGATTTGAATATTATTAAATAATTGCCTTTCCCATAAAGCTATACCTAATTTTAAAACAGTTCTCCATATCTACTGAAAGCAGGATTGGAATGTAACCTCTTCAAAATTCTTATCATGAACCAGTCAAAACGAGTAAATAGCTTTGATTTATAAGCAGTAAATCCAGTTTGTTAGAATATTCATAAAAGCACTTGGTAATTGTGTTATGTGTAAAAAAAAGATTCTATTTTTTCGTACTTCTTATTTTTTAAGCCTAAATAATCGCTAGTTGCGAATTTGACCTCCTTTTTTTTCCATTTTACCCCTTATCAAAAGTGGGAATTACATATTTCTTTGCAGGTAATAGTAGCATTTTAAGTTGTGTTACTATATTATGTTGTAAGTGTTAGTTTTTGAGATAAGTTTTTGATCTGTTTAAAGAATTGAGCGTTCTTTAAAATAATATGATAAGAGTGGTTTTCTCTTATTTACTTATCTGCCCGCAGTAAAATGCTGCGGGTTTTATACAAAAGTTAGATACCTGTAGAGGTCTTATAAATAATAATAACTGACTATTAACCAAACCAAAAATAAATATGAAATAATCCATAAGTAAGTTACACTCCTGTTTGCCCCAAAAAAAACAGAGATAAGAATAACCTACATTAACAATAATACCTTTAAGAATAAAAAAAACAACTAACCTAACCTTAAAATGAAAGAAATGAAAAAAAATGTATTTTTATTTTTTCTTGCTTTTTTTGCCCTTCTGTTTACAGGATGTCAAAATAATGAAGCTGATTTTCCAAGTTCTGACGACCCTACGATAGTGGTTGCAACAACAGAAATTTATGGTGCCCCAACCAGAAAATTTGAAATAAAGGCCGCTTTGGCAGATGACCTGGGGCTAAAAAGTGTACAAATTCAAATACCTGAATTGTCACTTGATAAAGTCATTACGTTTGCAACAGAGCCTTTGCTTAAAACCTACGACTTAAGTTATTTTTTTGAGGTTCCTGCTGACAGAGGTACTTCTGAAACTTTTAAAATCAAATTAACGATTACAGATGTTTCCGGTAATACTGTTAATAAGGAAATTGACTTGCGCCTGGACGGAGAATTTGCTGCTCCGGCAATAAGTATGATGTCTCCAAAAGAAGGTGCCGTTATTTTATTATCGACAAGTAATATCATGCCGGTAAATTTTGTTGTGAATGATGATTCAGGTATCGATTATGTTCAGATTAAATGTGACGCTCTGCATATCGACGAAACAATTAAGTTAGAAGGTTCACCGCAAACATATACATTCAGCAAAGAATATGTTTTACCTCTTACTGCAGCAAATTATATATTGACAATTACGGCTTTAGATAAGTTTAAAATTCCTAATAACGGAAGCTTAAACATCAATATTGTCGCTACTAATGAATATCCTGCTCTTTATCTTTGCGATCAGCCAAAAGGGACTAATCTTGTAAGTGATGCTGTTGGTGTTCCGATGTATTTTCACGAGAAAAGCGGACAGGATTTTGAATTTAAATATTATGCCGATAAAGACAATAAAGAAATTTATTTCTTAGGACAGGAATCTGACTTTGGTCCACACTGTTTTGGATTGGATGGGTCAGGAAACATTATTGATGATGTTGCTTCAGCACCAATTATTTTACCTACAAAAGGATATTACCTAATAAAAGTAAATCCAAATACATTAAAATATACTGCAACTAAATATACACCAACAAGTAAGGTATGGGCTGATGTGGCCAACGGATTATGGCATGATGTTGAGGCGCAAAGAAGACCTTTCGTTAGTGTTTGCGGAGGCGGAATTCAGGGTGCAACCTGGGACACTTGGGATGCATGGGTTCAGAAAGGGCTGCATTTAGCAAATAACCCGGATAATCCTTATCAATTAGTGGGAGAATATACATTGACAGGAACTATGGAAGCTACTTTTACAGGTCAATGGTGGAGCCCTTCATGGAGACTTATCAAAAATGGTATTGCAACAATGTCACCGGGTGAAAACGGTAATGCAAAATATCCTGCAGCTCCGGGTGTTTATAAAGTAGTTCTGGATACTGAACTTGAAAGAGCCTTTATAACAAAAAAATAATTTGTTATCTCATTATAAATAAAATAGCTAAATATGAAATTTAAAGATATATGGTTTTTTATTGCCTTACTATGCAGTACAGCATCGTTTGCGCAAATAACAATCAAAGGAACTGTAAAGGATAAAGCCAATGTGCCGATTCCGGGTGTGAATGTAATGGTCAAAGGGACTTCTAACTCAACAGCAACAGATTTTGATGGGAAATACTCAATTTCTGTTCCTAATGCAAATACTCAGATTGAATTTTCTTTCATCGGTTTTGCAACTAAACTCGTTCCTGTTGGAGATAAAACTACTTTGGATATAACATTAGATGAGTCTAGTCAGGTGTTGGATGAGATTGTAGTAGTAGGATATGCTTCTGTAAAAAAGAGCGATGTAACCAGTTCTATTTCTTCAGTAAAAGGAAAAGAACTGCAGACAATGACAGTTGGTAACGTAACCGAATCTTTACAGGGTAAAGTAGCTGGTGTTCAGATTACCGGGCAAGGTGGTCCGGGAGCACAGCCAAGGGTATTGATTAGAGGTATTTCAACTCTTAATCTTGGTACAGATCCGCTTTATGTAGTCGATGGTATTCCGATGGGAACCAGTATCAACTTTTTAAGTAATAACGAAATTGAGTCCATGGAGGTTTTAAAAGATGCTTCTGCAAGCGCTATTTACGGCTCTCGTGCCTCAAACGGTGTAATTCTTATTACTACGAAAAAAGGTAAATCAGGAAAAACAAGATTTACTTTTGACCTGAGTTCGGGTATGCAGATGATGAACAATCCGTATGATATGGCTGATGCTGAAGGCTATGCTAACATTATGAATACGGCTTATAATAATTCGGGATATTCAGATTATTTACCAAATGCTTCTCAGTACAGAGGAAAAACAACAGACTGGTGGGGTGCAGGAATCAGAAAAAGTTCTCCTGTAACGAATGCTTCTTTAGGAGCTTCGGGAGGTTCAGACAAGCACACGTATGCTGTTAGTTTAAACTATTACAATTCAGAATCGATGTATGAAATAGGAGGATGGGAAAGAATCACGATGAGAATCAATAATGATTTTAAATTCTCAGATAAATTCTCCGCAGGAGTTACTTTAAATCCACGTTATGAAACCTGGGGAGGTCCTGGAAACTGGGCTGATTTTGTTAAAATTGATCCTATTACGCCAATTTACAAACCGGCAAACCAGTTAACCGGATTAGAAAATGAATATAGTATCTATGCACGTTCTCCTTCGTATGTATGGAATCCGGTTGCTGCCGTAAAAAGATATGATGATTATACAGATCAGTATAACTTGAATACAAACGGATATTTGCAATATACGCCAATAAAAGGTCTTGTGATCCGTACTCAGGCTTCTATAGAAGTGGGTAATAAAGTACAAAGTATATTTAGACCAGATTTCATCATTGATGCTGCTCACGAAAAAGCAGAAATTAATAGCGTTGAGAGAAGAGCGACAACAAACCATGACTGGACATGGCAGAGTACTGCAACGTATTCAAGAACATTTGCTGACAAACACAATGCTTCATTAATGATTGGTAGTACAATGGAAGAGTATAATGGTAATGATGTCTGGGGATATGGAGAAGGCGTTCCTAATAATTCAGAATCAATGAGAGAAGTAAATGCAGCTACTAAAAACCGTGACAGCGAAGGTAATAGCTGGTCTAGTTCTATAATGTCATACATTTCTCGTTTTTCTTACAACTATGACAGTAAATATTATTTTACAGGTACTTTCAGACGTGATGGTTCTTCAAAGTTCATGGCAAATAATAAGTGGGCTAATTTCCCTTCTGCTTCTGCATCATGGAGAATTTCGAATGAAGGTTTTATGGAAAATACTAAAGAAGTAATAAGCGATCTTAGATTAAGAGCAGGTTGGGGTAAAGTAGGTAATCAGGGACTTCCAGCTTCAGTTTATCAGTCTAATATCGGACAAGGTTATTACGTAATCGGGGGTGAAATGGTAGATACTTCTTACCCATCTTCTATGGCAAACAAAGATATCAAATGGGAAACCGTTGAAGATATCAATTTTGGAATTGATTTTAGTTTGTGGCAAAATAAATTTTCAGGTTCATTAGAATACTATCAGAAGAAAACAAACGATATGTTATTTAAGAAACAATTTCCAACATACAGTGGTTTTCCGGGATATGCAACAATCTGGACGAACGTAGGTTCTATGCAGTCAAGCGGTATAGATTTATTGCTTTCGTATAAAAATAAAAAAGGAGATTTCTCCTATGGTGTAGATCTGACTTTTACAACAGTAAATGTAGAAATGGTTTCTTTGTCAGCTGAAGGGGAAAGGCTTTACGGAGCAGGAAACAGAACTTTGACGGTTAAAGGCGATGAACCTGGTTATTTTTACGGGTATGTTGCAGACGGATTATTTCAGAATCAAACCGAATTGAATGCTCACACAGATGAACACGGAACTAAATTACAGCCTTATGCAAAAGCGGGTGATATTCGCTTCAAAGATTTGAATGGAGACGGAAAAATAGATGAAAAAGACAGAACTAAAATCGGTTCACCTTGGGCAGATTACAATGTGGGTCTGAATCTGAATTTTGCTTACAAGCAATTTGATCTGGTAGCTAATTTTTATTCAAGCATCGGAAATGATATTGTAAACCAAAACATCTCAGATTTGTATAACGGCGCAAGTTTAACAAACAAGGTAGCCGGTTTAGATCAGATGGCATGGCATGGCGAGGGAACTTCTAATTCTATTCCTCGTTTATCTAAAGATGACAATAACGAAAACTACACTAAGTTCTCTTCTTTCTATGTAGAAGACGGTTCGTTTGTTCGTATGAAGAACCTTCAGTTAGGCTACACGTTCCAGAATAAATTTGGCTTAGACAAATTGAGGATATCATTGTCAGGGCAAAATTTATGGACATGGACAAACTATTCTGGTGTTGATCCTGAAGTTGCAGGAGGTGATCCTAAAAAAGATGATGGAGTTAAAGGATCAGGTTTTGGCGGATGGAATTATCCGGTTCAGCCAACAATTTTGATGGGTCTTAATGTAGCATTTTAATAATAGAAAACATGAAAAAAATAATTTTATCAATAATAGCTTTTTCAATGTTTGCAGTTTCCTGTGATGATTTTATTGAAAAAGAAGAAAGAGGAACACAGACACTTGATAACTATTTTCAGACAGCGCAGGAATGCGAAAAATATACCAATGAATTAACGCAAAGGTTATTGCTTTCTAAAGACTGGTTCACATTGCTTGCACCAAGAATTACAAATGAAATGGCAACAGATGATGCCTGGATGGGTAATACAGGTCAGGATAATTCAGCTCACAGGCCTTGTTCGCAATATATCGTTACTCCTGATAATATGGGGGATATGAATAGTATTTATACGGCACATTATTATACAATTCAATCTGCAAATATCGGTTTAGAAAAAATGGCAAACTCACCAATTACTGATGTTCAGAAAAATCAATATATGGGAGAATCCTTATTTGTTCGTGCATATTGCTACTACGAATTGGTTAATCTTTTTGGAGCAGTTCCTTTATATACAAAATCTTTGGGGACATCTGATTTAAAATTAGAGAGAAGCCCTGCTACAGAGGTATATGCTCAAATAGAAGCTGACTTAAAAGAGTCTGCTGCCAAGTTAGAAGGAATTACGGTAAACAGAAACGGAAGAATAAACAAATGGGCTGCTTATGCTTTGTTGGCACGTGTTTCTTTATTTCAGGAAAAGTGGGCTGATGCAAAATTATATTCAAACAAAGTAATTACAGAGGGACCATACTCGTTAGAAGAAAATTTCCTGGATATCTGGAATGTAAACAATCATAACGGTAAAGAATCTATTTTAGAAGCGCAGTCTTCTTCTATTCAAAATGAAGCTTTAGGATCTATGCTCCCAACTTTATCAGGGGCAAGGGGAGAAGATAAGAAAAACTTTCCTAGTAATGATGCCAAAGATGTTATTGACGGATGGGGATGGTGTATGCCAACCAGTGATTTAGAGAATGCTTATCTTTCTGAAAATGATGAAATCCGCCGCAGAAGCACTATTACCAAATGGGGAGAAGCTGCTTACGGAGATGAGGTTTTAAACCCCACTCACAAATTCAGTTTAAATGATAATAAATCAGGACGTATCTGCCGTAAATATTACATTCCAGTCGCTACACGTCGTACTTTGGATAAAAAAGACGGACATTTACCTTTAAATATTCCGTTGATTCGTCTTGCTGAAATGTACCTGACAAGAGCAGAGGCAAACTATCACACAGGCGGAGATGCTTTGGCAGATATTAATATCATCAGGGATCGTGTTGATTTGGAGCCTAAAACAGGAATTTCAGGACCAACGCTTTTAAAACAAATCTACAAAGAGCGTCGTTTGGAATTAGCTTTTGAAGGATTGCGTTTATTCGACATCCGTCGTGAAAAAGATCCAACAACAGGAAAACGTGTTATTGAAACTTTGATGGGTCCAAACGGTACTTTCGTTAAATACAACTTAAGTTCTACAGATCCTTACGAGACTACAAATACAAGAGAAGCACAGGATAAAGGAATCAATTTTGATCCTGCAAAACACTTGCTTTGGCCAATACCACAAATCGAGAGAGATTTAAGTAATGGTGTAATCACTCAAAACCCTAATTATTAAGATGACATTATATAAAAATAATAAAGTAAGTCTGCTGTGTGCAGGCTTGCTTTTCGCCAGCTCTTTTTTAGTAAGCTGTGATTCTGATAAAAATGAAAATGCTGATTCTGATAATGCTGTTTCAGAATTGAAAGTAAATCTGGATGCTAATCTTCAGACCATGGAAAGTTTTGGTGCTTCTGATGCCTGGCAGTGTAATTTTATTGGAAAAAACTGGCCTTCTGATAAAAAAAATCAAATGGCAGATTTGCTTTTCAGCAGAGATGTTGATGCTGAAGGAAATCCAAAAGGTATTGGTTTATCATTATGGCGTTTTAACCTTGGGTCAGGAAGTACTGAACAGGGTGATGCCAGTGATATTGGTGACGAATGGAGACGTACAGAATGTTTTACTAAAGACGGAGTAAACTATGATATGACTAAGCAGGCCGGTCAGGTTTGGTTCATGAAAGCGGCAAGAGAACGTGGAGTAGATAAATTACTGGCATTTTCAAACAGTGCTCCGGTTTATTTGACTCAAAACGGAAAAGCGCATGCGAGTATCAAAGAATTTTACAATCTGAAAGAAGGGAAAATGCCGGAATTGGCTGATTTCTGGGTAACTTCATTAGATAAATTAAAATCAGAGCACGGACTGACAATCGATTATGTAAGTCCTTTCAACGAGCCGCAATACGAATGGGATGGTTCAGGACAGGAAGGTTCTCCGGCCACCAATACGAATATTTACAATTTTGTAAATGTCTTATCGCCAAAATTACAGTCAAAAGGACTGAATTCTCAGATTGTGGTTGGAGAAGGAGGATCGTATGAACCTTTGTATAAAACAATTGTAGGAAAAGAAAACAGATCGAACCAGATTGACTACTTCTTTGCTTCTAATTCATCTAAAAATATTGCAGGTTTAAGCAATGTTAAGAAAACCATTTCTGCACATAGTTACTGGCAGGCATGGCCTTTGAGAGAGCTTGTAAATTCAAGGGAATTGGCTGCTGCAAGAGCGCAGTCTATTGGAGGATTGAGTCTTTGGTCATCAGAGTATTGCGTATTAGAAAGCCCTGGAACAGCTGAACTTCCGGGTGGTGCAGGTCCTGGAAGAGATTTAGGAATTTCTCTGGCACTTTGGACAGCGCGTATTATCAGTACTGATATTGCTGTTGGAGGTGTTACTTCATGGCAATGGTGGACAGCGATTAGCCGCGGAGACTATAAAGACGGATTAATTCATGTTGATAATGGCTCAAGTAATGGTGCCGGAGATGCTAACTATTGTAAAAATGACGGATTTATCAGGGATTCAAAAACACTTTGGGCTTTAGGAAACTTTTCTTTCTTCGTAAAACCGGGAATGGTAAGGGTTCAGGTTCCAAGTGTTGATAGCGCAAAAGCTGTAAACGATGTGATGGTGACGGCCTACAAAGATGTTGCCGCTAAAAAACTGGTAATCGTTGCGGTAAACATCAGCAAAGCCGCAAAAACATACAAATTCAACCTTAGCGGTGGTGCTTTAACAGATAATAAACTGACACCTTATACCACTTCTGAAACATTAAGCCTGAAAAAAGGTGCGTCTGTTGATGCTACGAATTTAGAAATTCCGGCAAGATCAGTTGTAACGTATGTTGGGATATACAAGTAAGGATACAAAGAGATAAAGTTTCAAAGGCTTTACCACAATATTGTCATTTCGACGTAAGGAGAAATCGCACTCGTTAATCGACAAAGATTGGCGAAATACTTTGCGGAATTTCTAGTGAGATTTTGCTTCGTCTGTTCGCTATCGCTTGAGTCTCGTTCCTCGGAATGACAAACTAGACGATAAAGTCAATTAGAAAACAAAAAATAAATGAGAAAGGTATATATCTCGCTTTTATTGGTAATGAGTTCGCTGTCGTATGGACAGCGAACCATCACTATCAGCACAGATAATGTAGTCCAGACCATGGATGGATTTGGAGGTTCGGATGCATGGAGAGCGCAATTCGTGGGTAAAAACTGGCCTGAACAAAAAAAGAATGCGATTGCAGATTTGTTATTCAGCAAAGAAATTGATGCAGAAGGAAAC
Source organism: Flavobacterium gyeonganense (assembly GCF_029625295.1). NCBI lineage: Bacteria > Pseudomonadati > Bacteroidota > Flavobacteriia > Flavobacteriales > Flavobacteriaceae > Flavobacterium > Flavobacterium gyeonganense. Next base: position 4,214,941 of record NZ_CP121112.1, read on the forward strand.
CCAAAAGGAATCGGGCTTTCGATCTGGCGTTTTAATCTAGGGGCAGGAAGTACGGAACAAGGCGAAAACAGTAAAGTTTCTGACGAATGGAGAAGAAGCGAATGTTTTCTGAATGCCGATGGAACCTATGATTTTTCTAAGCAGGAAGGACAGAGATGGTTTCTTCAGGCAGCCAAAAAAAGAGGAGTTGAAAAATTCCTGATTTTCACCAACAGTCCGCCGGTTTATATGACGCATAATGGATTATCTTTTTCTTCCAGAAAGAATAAACTGAATCTAAAAGATGGTGCAATTCCAAAATTTGCCGATTTTTTAGTTCAAAGTATTCAGGGACTGGAGAAAAATGAAGGAATAAAATTCGATTATGTCAGCCCATTAAATGAACCTCAGTGGGAGTGGATGCCCAAAAGCGGTGACACCAATAGTCAGGAAGGTACTCCGGCTACAAATCAGGAGATATACGAGGTAACCAAAGCGCTTTCTGAAAAACTCAAAGCAAAAAAAATGAGTACAGAAATTGTAGTTGCCGAAGCAGCACAAATCGATTATTTGTATGGAAATGTAAATGCAGAAAATCGCGACAATCAGATTGATTATTTCTTTGGAAAAACAAAAACAAATATTTCTAAATTACCGAATGTTAAAAATGTTATTTTAGGCCACAGTTATTTTACAACCTGGCCGGTTGAAAAACAGGTTTTAAGCAGAAAATTGATTGCTGCAGAAATAAAACAGAAACCAGGATTAAAATACTGGCAGTCTGAATACTGCATTTTAGAAAATCCGGGAGAAACTGAAATTCCGGGTGGTTCAGGCGGAGGAAGGGATTTAGGAATGCAGACCGCTTTGTTCGTAGCGAGATTAATTCATAATGATATTGCGGTTGCCAATGCAGCTTCATGGCAATGGTGGACCTCTATTACGCGTGTAGATTACAAAGATGGTTTAATCTATCTTGATGATGGAAAAACTAACGGAGGAACAGCACCTGATTATGTTCGTAATGATGGTGAATTTCACGATTCAAAACTGCTTTGGGCTTTAGGGAATTACTCTTTGTTTGTACGTCCCGGAATGCTAAGGATTGATGTTCCCAATCAAAATGAACAGGATGCCGCAAATGATGTAATGCTAACGGCTTACAAAGATGTTCAGAACAAAAAACTGATTGTAGTAGCAGTAAATTGCGGAAAAGAAGCGCAGCAATACAAATTTGATTTATCAAAAGGAGTTGTAAAAAATAACGAATTTACTCCTTACACCACTTCTGAAACCTCTAATTTAAAAAGAGGAACAGTTCAGAAAACAGATAACCTGGAAATTCCGGCAAGGTCTGTAGTAACGTTTGTGGGAGAATTACAATATTAAACCTGAAACAAAATTAACTATTAATAAACTAAAGAAGCTTAGAAACTTAGAATCTCAGCATCTTAGAACCTTTAGAAACATGTTTACAAAAAAGATCTTATTACCCGTATTACTCTTTTCGTGTCTGTCAGCGAGCAGCCAGATTTCGTTTGGAGATTCTAAAAAAATTAATGACAACTGGAAGTTCAATTTACAGGAAACTCCGGATGCAAAAAACACAGCTTTTGACGACAGTAAATGGCAAAAGATAAATGTGCCGCATGACTGGAGTGTAAAAGGCCAGCTGAGCCCAACATTGGCAAGTTGTACAGGTTTTCTTCCAGGAGGAATTGGCTGGTACAGAAAATCAATTAATATTCCACAGAGTAAAAGCGGCGAAAAAATATATTTATATTTTGAAGGCGTTTACAACCGAAGCGAAGTTTTCATCAACGGACATTCTTTAGGCAAACGACCAAACGGTTATATTTCTTTTGCTTATGATGCGACACCATTTATAAAATATGGAGGAGAAAATACTATTTCAGTTCGTGTGGACCACAGCCAGAGTGCAGATTCAAGATGGTACACCGGTTCAGGAATTTACAGGGATGTATGGGTAGTATATGCAAATCCGGTTCATATTGCACAATGGGGTGTTTACGCTTATCCTGAAGTAAAAAAAGGAGCTGGAACTTTGAATGTTGAGGTTGAGGTTGAAAATGGTTCAGCATCAAAATCAGCTCTTACGGTAATTAATGAATTGATTTCGAAAGATGGAAAAACAGTGGCTAAATCTTCTTCAAAAGTGGATGTGGCAGCCAATCAAAATGGAAAAATTTCGACTAAATTAAACATCAAAAATCCACAATTATGGGATTTGGACAATCCGAATTTGTATCAGTTAAAAACAACGGTTTTAAAAGACGGAAAACAAATCGACGAAACGGTTACCAAAACAGGTTTCAGAAAATTCACTTTCGATCCAAATAATGGTTTTGCATTAAATGACAAATGGATGAAAATGAAAGGTGTTTGTTTACATCACGATGCCGGAGTTTTGGGTTCAGCAGTTCCTCGTGAAGTTTGGAAAACCAGATTACAGACATTAAAGGAAATTGGTGTAAACGCAATTCGTACGAGCCATAATCCGCAGGCTCCTGAATTTTATGAACTTTGCGACGAATTAGGATTATTGGTATTAAATGAAGCATATGACGAGTGGGAATTCCCTAAACGTAAATGGCTGGAAGGCTGGAATTACGGAACACCTGGATTTGAAGGCTCATTTGATATTTTTGCTGACTGGGCAGAAAAAGACTTAGAAGATTTTGTACGCCGTGACAGAAACCATCTTTCTGTTTTTGGATGGAGCATTGGTAACGAAGTAGATTATCCAAACGATCCATATTCGCATCCTGTTTTAGATCAGGGTAAAAATGGATTCGGACAGGCAAATTACGGAGGATATAAAAAAGATGCTCCTGATGCGATGCGCCTTGGTGCAATTGCAAAACGTCTGGTTGCAGCAGTAAAAAAATACGATAAATCGCGTCCTACAACTGCAGGCTTAGCAGGTGTTGCCATGTCTAACGAAACTGAATATCCGGGAGCTTTGGATATTACAGGATACAACTATACAGAAAGCAAATACCAGTCGGATCACGAAAAATATCCAAAAAGAGTCATTTTTGGAAGTGAAAATGTGCACGACATGGAACCATGGCTGGCTGTAAAAAACAACAAGCATATTTTCGGACAGTTTTTATGGACAGGAATTGATTATTTAGGTGAATCAGGAAGATGGCCTTCAAGAGGATTTTATTCTGGACTGGTTGATTTTGCCGGAGTAATCAAGCCAAGGGGGTATTTCCGTCAGTCATTATGGTCAGATAAACCAATGGCTTATTTAGGAACGTATGTTTTGAAAAATGAAAAAGATATTTCTAAAGATGCATGGGCAATCTGGAACTACGAGGCAGGTCAGAAAATCCGTGTGGTTTGTTATACGAATGCTGCAAAAGCACGTTTGGAATTAAACGGAAAAGTAGTTGGCGAAACCAAATTATACGACGAAAAAACCGGAATCATTTACTGGGATATTCCTTTTGCTTCAGGAAAATTAGAAGCGGTTGGATTAGATAAAAACGATAAAGAAGTAAGCCGTTATGCAATCACAACAACCCAACAGCCGGTTGAATTAACGATTGCTGAAAAAGATATCACCATAAGCAAAGACAGAGGCGTTGCTAAAATAATGGTTCAGGTTAAAGATCAAAACGGCCTTCCGGTGATGCTTTCAGATAATGAAGTGACGTGTACGATTACTGGTCCGGGAGTTTTATTAGGACTTGAAGCAGGAAACAACAGCGACATGACAGATTATACAGATAATGTTCAGCGAGTTTACCACGGACATATTGCGGCATACATTGAAGCAACGGGAGAAGCGCAGCCTATCAAAGTCACTTTTACCAGTCAATGGTTAAAACCGGTTGAAATTACTGTGAATGTAAGATAATTTAGTTAGTTTATTTTAATTTGAGTTAAACCTGTCTGCATTTTTGGTATTCGCAGGCAGGTTTTTTGTTATAATGAATAAAAGTTTATTATATTTGAAGTGTACTATTAACACTTATTTTTTTACTGATATGAAAATTAAAAGCATCATTATATTTGGTTTAGGAATTTTTTTAACACCATTTTTTTCAAATGCTCAAAAAGGAGTTTTTAAGAAAGATGAATTTAAGCAATGGGCACAAACTCCTCCCATGGGCTGGAACAGCTGGGATTGCTACGGTCCGACAGTAGAAGAACATGAGGTAAAAGCCAATGCGGATTATATGGCGCAGAACCTGAAGAAATTTGGATGGGAATATGTGGTAGTAGATATCAGATGGTTTGTAGAAAATGATAAAGCCGGAGGCTACAACCAGACTGACCCGCGTCATGTAATAGACCAATACGGACGATATCAGCCTGCTGTAAACCGTTTTCCTTCTGCAAAAGATAATCAGGGATTCAAGCCTTTAGCAGATTATATTCATAAAAAAGGATTGAAATTTGGAATTCATATCATGCGTGGTATTCCTAAAAAAGCAGTTGAAGAAAAAATGCCGATTAAAGGCGCAAACGGAATCACAGCCGATCAGATTTACACAACAGCTTTGCAATGCGAATGGCTGAAAGACAATTATACCATTTTAGCCAATAAACCGGGTGCGCAGGAATATTATGATTCTATTTTTGAACTATATGCACAATGGGGCGTAGATTTCATTAAAATTGATGATTTGTCGAGACCGTATCACGAAAGTGAAATCAACTTGATCCGAAATGCAATAGACAAATGCGGACGTAAAATCGTATTAAGCACATCTCCGGGTGAAACGCCAATTTCAGCTGCTGCGCACGTAAAAGAACATGCCAATATGTGGCGTATGGTAGATGATGTTTGGGATACCTGGCCGCACATTACACATTTGATGGATGTAGCGCAAAAATGGTATCCGTACATTGCTCCGGGAACATGGCCTGATTGTGATATGATTCCGCTTGGACGTATTTCAGTTAGGGGAGAAAGAGGAGAAGACAGAATGACCCGTCTGACAAAGGATGAACAATACACCTTGATTACTTTTTTCAATATCTTTAAATCACCTTTGTTCTTTGGAGGTGATCTGCCTAGCAATGATGCCTTTACTTTAGCATTGCTGACGAATAAAGAAGTAGTAAAAATGCACAATGAAAGTACCGATGTAAAACAGCTTTTTCAGAAAGAAGGAAAAATTGCCGTGACTTCAAGAAATCCAAAAGACGACAGCGTGTATCTGGCATTGTTTAATATTTCAGATACAGAAACACAAAACGTTTCGGTAAGTCTTTCAGATCTTGGTATTGCCAGTTTTGCAGATTGTAAAAACATGTGGACAGCCGAAAAAGTAAATCTTTCTTCAAAAGAAGTTTCCGCAACTTTAAAACCTCACAGTTCTGTTCTTTATAAACTAAAAAGCAAAAAATAATGAACCACTTTTCATCGAAAAAACTGCTGGCTCAGCTATCGCTTTTAATCATTGTTTTGTTTTCTTCTGCTTTTACTTTAAAAATAAAAGATGAAAAACCAGACAAGGTCTATCTTTTTGCGTATTCGACATTAAAAAGCAACGGCAGAAACGGACTTCATTTTGCATGGAGCACAGATCAGAAAAACTGGTTTGCGATAGGACCTGAGCACAGTTTTTTAAAATCAGATTACGGCAGCTGGGGACCAACGGGCAAATGCACGACGGAACCATATTTTATAAAAGATGATAACGGAATTTTTCATTGTTTATGGAGTGTAAATGATGATGTTTTTGCACATGCTTCAAGCAAAAATCTGATTAACTGGAAAAGCCAGAATTACGTTCAGGCGATGAAAAGCTTAGAAACAGAGGTGAAGCCGATCATTAAAGATATAAAAGTAAGCCGTAAAAACGGGCAGTATGTGATTCACTGGACAGTTGATAATAAAAACTATTCGAATACCACGAAAGATTTTAAAAATTATAGTGCAACAACAATTCATACAGAAAGTCTTCCTTCAAGAACAGAGATTATTTTGCAGGGACAAAATGTAAAAGGAACAGTGACCGAAGTAGAGTGGAGCCTTGTTAATTCACTGATCAAAAATATGGAAGCTTCTAAGTTCAGGGACAAACAGAACGATGCTTCTCCAAAAAGTGACAGTATATTATTTACGGGTTTAAAGCCTGTAACGGCTCAAATTAGTATCACTACGAAAGACCCTAAAAAAATAAGCAATATGCTTACAGGCGTATTTTTTGAAGATATTAATTATGCTGCTGATGGCGGTTTATATGGCGAACTGATTCAAAATCGTGGTTTCGAATATACACTGCACGATAAAAAAGGCAGCGATGAAAAATGGAACGCAAAAATGGCATGGAACGGTGATTTTAAAATCGCAAAAGAAAACCCGATTCATGTCAACAATCCAAATTATGCTGTAGTTACAAAAGGAACTATCAGCAACACCGGATTTGGCGGCATTCCGCTTAAAGCCAATGAAAAATATGATTTTAGTGTATTTGCAAAAGGCGCAGGTTTTGTTGTAAAATTAAAGTCGGCTTCGGGAGAAACTTTGGCGGAAGCCTCTTTAAAATCAGGGTCTTCCTGGAAAAAAATAAATGCAGTATTAAAACCATCTAAAACCGTTACAGATGCAAATTTGGAAATCAGTACAACTGGCGAAATCGCTGTTGATATGATTTCGCTTTTTCCGCAAAAGACTTTCAAAAACCGTAAAAATGGTCTTCGGGCAGATTTGGCAGAAACTATTGCAGCAATGCATCCTAAGTTTGTGCGTTTTCCGGGCGGCTGCGTAGCACATGGAGATGGAATTCATAATATTTACAAATGGAAAAATACGATTGGACCTTTAGAAAGCCGTATCCCTTCACGAAATATCTGGAATTACCATCAGTCAATGGGATTAGGATATTTTGAGTACTTTCAGTTTTGTGAGGATCTGGGAGCAGAGCCGGTTCCGGTTTTAGCAGCCGGTGTTCCTTGCCAGAACTCTTCTGACGGAGGTGCCGGACAGCAATTCGGAATCCCGATGAAAGATATGGACGAATACGTTCAGGATGTTTTGGATTTGATTGAATACGCAAACGGAAGCGCAACCAGTGTCTGGGGAAAAAAACGTGCTGAAGCAGGTCATCCAAAGCCCTTCAATTTAAAATATGTCGGAATCGGAAATGAAGACCTGATCAGTGATGTTTTCGAAGAACGCTACCGAATGATTGTAAAAGCCGTACAGCAAAAATATCCTGAAATCATTGTAATTGGTACTGTTGGACCTTTTAATGAAGGATCAGATTATGACGAAGGCTGGGCACTTGCAGACGATATGAAACTGCCAATTGTTGACGAACATTATTACCAGAGCCCGGGCTGGTTCATCAACAATCAAAGTTTTTATGATGGCTATGACCGCTCAAAATCAAAAGTATATCTGGGTGAATATGCGTCTTGGGGCAATAAGTTTTACAATGCTTTAGCCGAAGCCTTATACCTGACCGGAATCGAGCGAAACGGTGATGTGGTTGCAATGGCTTCGTATGCGCCATTACTGGCACGCGAAAAACACACACAATGGAATCCTGATTTGATTTATTTTAATGGGAATGAAGTAAAACCAACGGTAAATTATTTTGTACAGCAATTGTACGGTCAGAATCCGGGCGATATTTACCTGCAAAACACTATAAAACTTTCGGACACCAATAACGATGTCAGCAAGCGTATCGGAATATCAGCTGTTCAGGATAGCGCTACTGGTGATTTGATTGTAAAATTGGTCAATCTCCTTCCGGCTTCGGTAACGCCTTCCATAGATTTGACGAATTTTTCAACCGCTGAAAATACAACTTACACGCTGATGACTGGAAAACCAGATAAAACAGCAGCAAGACCGGTTACACAGAAACTGACTGCCAAAGAAGCATTTTCAAAAGAACTGCCTCCGTATTCTTTCGCAGTAATCCGGGTGAAAATCAGTTCTAAAACACTTTTAAATGAAAGCTTTTAAATTCTGCATGATACCAGAATTTAAAGAGCATAATAAAATTAAATGATAATGAAAAAAACACATTTTTATCTTATAGTACTAGTAGCATTTTTTAATGTACTACAGGCACAGCAGCCTGCAGCAGGAAGTCCTCCAGTTATTCCCGGCAAAGATTTAACCGCGTATTTGTTTGTGTATTTTACAGGAAACAGTGTAGAAGAAGAAGCGGTCCGTTATGCAGTAAGTGCCGATGGTTATCATTATTATACCCTTAACAAAGATAAACCAGTTATAGACAGTAAGGCAATCAGTTCAACAGGAGGCGTGCGCGATCCTCATATTTTGCGCGGTGATGACGGTAAAACATTTTATATGGTATTGACCGATATGACTTCTTCAAAAGGATGGGACAGCAATCGTGCCATGGTGTTGCTAAAAAGCACCGATCTTGTAAACTGGAAAAGCAGTATTGTAAATATCCAGAAAGCATTTCCGGGTAATGAAAACCTGAAACGTGTCTGGGCACCACAGACCATTTACGATGCAAAAGCCGGAAAGTATCTGATTTACTTCAGCATGCAGCATAACAATGATGCGGATAAAATTTATTACGCTTATGCGAATAAAGATTTTACAGCACTGGAAAGCGAGCCAAAATTACTATTTGTTCCAAAATCTGAAAAAGCGTGTATTGACGGCGACATTATCGAAAAGGACGGTGTGTATCATCTTTTTTACAAAACCGAGACCGAAAATCCAGGAATCAAAGTGGCTACTACAACCGATTTGACTTCAGGAAAATGGACAGAAAACGACAATTACCTGCAGCAGACAAAAGAATCTGTAGAAGGTTCGAGTGTTTTCAAATTGAACAATTCGGATGACTATATCCTGATGTATGATGTTTATAAAAAAGGAAGATATCAGTTTACAAAAAGTACCGATTTAGAAAATTTCAAAGCAATTGACGATGAGATTTCAATGGATTTCAAACCCCGTCACGGAACTATTTTGCCAATCACACGTACCGAATTGAAAAGGCTGCTTGCCAAATGGGGAACTCCTGAAAAATTGCCGAAAATCAATAACAATCCCGTTTTAGAAGGCTATTATGCCGATCCTGACATTTTATATTCAAACAAAACCAAAAAATATTACATCTACCCAACCAGCGATGGATTTGATGGCTGGTCCGGAAAGTATTTCAAAACTTTTTCATCTGATAATTTAGTAGACTGGAAAGACGAAGGTGTTATTTTAGATCTTCCAAAAGATGTAAGCTGGGCTAACAGAAATGCCTGGGCGCCTTGTATCGTAGAGAAAAAGGTAAAAGGAAAATACAAATATTTCTATTATTTCACTGCAGCGCAAAAAATTGGTGTTGCCGTTTCAGACAATCCTGCAGGACCTTTCAAAGACAGCGGAAAAGCTTTGGTAGCGACCAGACCGGAAGGAGTAAAAGGCGGTCAGGAAATAGACCCGGATGTTTTTACAGATCCTAAAACAGGAAAAAGCTATTTGTACTGGGGTAACGGATACATGGCTGTAGCTGAACTGAATGATGATATGATTTCATTCAAAGGCGATGTGAAGCTCATTAAAGTTGATAAAACATTCCGTGAAGGAACCTACGTGATTTACAGAAAAGGAACCTATTATTTCATGTGGAGTGAAGACGATACCAGAAGCCCGAATTACAAAGTTCGCTACGGAACTTCAAAATCGCCTCTGGGACCAATTGAAATTCCCGAAAACAACATCGTAATTCAGGGAATCCCGGATCAGGGAATCTATGCAACAGGTCATAATTCGGTTTTACAAATCCCAAACAAAGATGAATGGTATATCACGTACCACCGATTTTCATACCCAACCGGAATAAAAATGGGCGAGGCCGGAGGTTTTCACCGTGAAGTCTGCATTGATAAATTAGAATTCAACCCAGACGGAACCATTAAACAGGCAACCCCAACGCATACAGGAATACAGGCAATTAAGTAATGCAAATTATTTAGTTGTAAAAAGCTGCTCTACCTTGCCCCGGAGCAGCTTTTTTTGTTTTATAGAATTCTGAGTTTTAGATTTAGGAGCTTGTTCCTGCTCTCCGCTGTATTCCCGCCAACAAAAACTACGGCAAAAAGCCTTGTTTTTCTAAAGCGGGAGATGCCGCTTCTGTCAGGGCTAGGGGCTTTTGGGTTTCATAAAAATGGTATTGTAAAAAAAATATTTAGAATTTTATGGGGTGAATTTTCGTTATAAATAAATTATATTTGAAAAAATAATACGAACCCAAACATGCGCATAACATACCAATTTAGGATAAAATTAGTTGAATTTATGCGTATATAAATGAGTTGTATGCCATTTTAAACAAAATGACGATAAAAGAAACTTTTCCACTTTTCAGTTCAAAATTCGAATCTCAAAATCAGTCTTTTTGGGAAGATGAATTAGTTGGAGTAACATTTTACAGTTTTATTAAATTTGTCGAATGCGTATTTTATGAGAAATCCGTTGAGGGAACTGATGAATTTCATTCATGTGCAAAATATTTACTTCAAGACATTCTGTCACCGAAAGCTAATCCAACGAATGAAGAGTTGGAAGTTTTGCAGTTTTTGCAGTTTTACATTTGTGTCAGGTCCGCTTCATTTTTAAGCCAAAATGGAATATTTACACAGGTTCATGATTGGTTAGTTTGGTCCATTTCTGATAAAATAGATTATGGAATAGAAGTAACATTTCTACTTGAAAGAATTAACATTTTTTTCCATTCCAAAATCCCATTTATTACCCATAATGTAACTTCAACTTATATCGAATGGCTAACAACATTATTCTATTATTCTAGGCATCAAGGCGGTTTAAAAGAATTAGCAAATTTAATTCTTAATCAAGAAATACATCGCCTTTCCTATTTACCGAAAAATTACGGGATGGATTATGAGGAAAGTCAGGCTTTGAATTTACTATGTCAAGTTCTTGCGTGGTCAATCAACAACCAAGAAACCAAAGGTTATCAATTAGCTCCTTTAATCAAAGGTTGGATTCCAAAATTAGAACCATTAAATCAAAAACTTGCCAATTTACAATTGGCAACTGGTGGCGCTCAGTTTACAGATAAAAAACCTGAATTTTATGCAAAAGAGGTAATCGATAATTTTTCTCAGTATTGCAAGGGACATGAACTACTTCATGCTCTAGCAATATACTATACGACCAACCTTCACGAATTAGAATCAGACTTTGACCTCATGGACAAAGGCTTTACAGATTATCTTAATTCAATCTCAGATTTAAATGAAGATTCAAAAAAATACGAAAAAGGAAGAATTTTTGGGATTATAAGAGGCATAGTAATGACTTGTCTTAAAGAAGGTAAAGCAAAACTAGCTTTCCATATTCTTTCTAAGTTCTATGAAAAAACGCCCTTTTATAACAAACACCTTTTTTTAGCCTTAAATATTAATAAACAAATCTGCTCGTTTATTTTGGATAATATTGTTGTATTGGGCAATGAATTATCTACAGACGAATATCGCCAGTTGATTTATGTATCAAATAAATTTTTAGGGACAAAAATATCACTTCATGACGATCCAGAATTTGTTCTAGAAGAGCCAAAATACTTAGGCATACCAGACAAGGATTTAGGTATTGATTTTGAAAAAAAGCTTTCTAACTACTATAGCAATCACATCCTCAAAGATTCTCCAATAAAAGATTTTGAAAACCTAGTGATTCTTCCAGGATACCAACACCCTATACAACCTTTAATGATAAAAGAATTGGGACGATCGGCTCCAATAAACTGTTCATTTGAAGAGCCAAAACCTAGTAAGAAAATTGAGAAGGTTTTACTCTGGTGTTATGGCACTCTATCAAGCGATAGAGAATTGGAACTGATTTCGGAAATTCTTCAAAAATCAGGTGTTCTGGTTGATGCGGTAAACATTTTGGAAGAATCAAAAGAGAGTTTTCTAAAAAAATATAATAATCCTGAATATGACATAATTTGGATTGCAACTCATGGTAATTATGATCATATGATTCCTCATAAATCGACGCTAAGTATTTTACCAAATGTGGAAATAACCGTTAAAGAGCTAGCAATTTCACAAACAGAATTCAACAATCAACGATTACTTTTTTTAAATGTGTGTGATGGTGCAACTTCAGCTACACACGATTCTCTCTATGAGCATGGCTTTGGTGCTAGTTTAGCAAGTTCGAGCCAATGTGTTATTTCACATTTATGGCCAGTGGAAACTGAACCTGCTTTATTTTTTGGGGCTCTTTATTCGTTAAATATAAGTGAAAATGACTTTTGGAATTCTTACACTAAAACAATTGGGCAATTATGTTTTAAAGGAAAATCTGCTCTCTCAATTTTGACTGGAGAATTTAAAGAAATAGACTTAAAACAAATGGAAGAAAAACTTGTCGAAGGAATGGAAAAGAATATATATTACTGGGGGTCAAGTGTATTTTATAACTAAAAACGGCATACATCAGCTAGAGTTTCGTTGCGGCTGCAAGCCGAACAATGAAACTCCTGTTGAACGAAACCGCTGAGATTCCGCTACTATGGGTTTTCGATAAAGGAGTCAGAAGAATTTCAAGAGGATTTAGTGTCCTCTTTTTTTTGAAGTGGTTTCAAAGATGGTTTTGTCGTGTTTTCCTTCACCTTAGGACATAAGTTCCCTTACCCGTAAAATTAACTTTCACGGGGAATTGGGTTTTGGCTACCGCCAAGATACCAAGCAGGTGGACCACGCTGGTGAAAAACCGCTATTGGGTGTACGTTTCCTATTTTGCAAAAAGGACATTTAGGTAAAAACGCTTTTTTTTCTACTTTTTTAAGCACTTTAACTTGGAGTTTTTCTTGTACTATTTTCAGCTTCTCTCGCTTCCAAGTACTGCCTCCCTCTGGTGCTCGTTTGCAACGAGTATCTACATAAATTAAAAAGATAAATTGTAGCGTTTGTAACGAGGCTATTAATAACAAAAGTGTATTGTAAATTTTGTAGATGATTCATCTAAACTTGTTATTGAAATCTAAGCATCTTCCAGACTGGAAATACAGATTTGGTAGAAAAGAGATTCCAGTTATGTACTGCATCCTGAAATAAAAAAAATTCTCTTTGAGCATACTTTTTTTCTATATTTGATTTCTTAGGATTTTTTTAACCCACTGACGTTACTGTTATTTAAACAAGCAACACTTTAGAATATGAATAAAATCAAAAACGCATTTACAATTTTATTTTTTAGTCTGACTTTGATTTCTTGTGAACAGACCAAAACAAAGTCTATATCTAATTCAAAAAATAATGTTTATACAAAGAATGAGGCTATTGACGAACCTGATTTAGAATCAGAAGGTAAAATAGAAACATTAACTTTAATCTACAATGCTATTTCCTGCACTTGTGCACAATGGAGCGAAACCCGTTTTAACAATATGCCAGACAAGAAAATATATTATTGGCTGGAACCAGCGGACAAAAAAATAATAAATGCTGATACACTATTTAATGGAGAAAATTTACCTGTAATAATAAAAGTTACAGGACAAATTAGTAATAAAAAAGGATTTCCGAAAAATCGGAATTTAGCAAAGGTTGAAGCAGCAGCAGCAGGCAATGTTTTTAGATATACGAAAATTGAGGTAATTAAAAACGGGCAGAATAAAATCGACAGGTAACAGCCTATATAATGGATTTAGGCATTTAGCTTAATCAAATAAGGTTTTGTATTTTGGATGCTTTGCTTCACGGGTATCTTCGGTGGCAAATCCAAATAAAGAGCTTAAAACACAAAAAGCCATCCACCAACTAAAACTCACTTTTTGCCAAATGACAAATAATTCCATTTTTTATGGAGCCAACTTTGCTCATTAATAATTTAAAAAAAGATATAATGGCAAAGACAGTTTTAGTAACAGGTGCTTCGGCAGGTATTGGAAAAGCAACAGCAATTTATTTGGCACAAAACGGCTACAACGTTTATGGCGCAGCACGCAGAACAGAGAAGATGCAAGATTTAAAAACACACGGTATAAAACCAATTTATTTGGATGTTACCAAAGAAGAAAGCCTTGTTGCCTGTGTTGAACAAATTTTGAAAGAAGCAGGAAGCATTGACATTTTAGTCAACAATGCAGGTTCAGGATATTACGGCGCGTTGGAAGATATGCCAATTTCTGATGCAAAATATCAGTTGGAAGTAAACGTTTTTGGGGTGGCACGTTTGATACAATTGGTATTGCCTGCTATGCGAAAAAATGGCTATGGTAAAATTATAAATATTTCATCGGTTGGCGGTAAAGTGACGCTGCCAATGGGAGTATGGTATCATGCAAGTAAATTTGCTATTGAAGGATTGAGTGACGCACTTCGCAAAGAAGTAAAGCCGTTCGGAATTGACGTAATTGTGATTGAGCCGGGTGGCACAAAATCAGAAATGACAGGGGTTGGAACAGAATATATGTCAAGAGTTTCAGGCAATACCGAATACAGTTCTTTGGCAAAAAGCGTAATCAATATGTATGCAGCAGTAGAGAAAAATGCTGCAGATCCAATTGTTATTGCTAAACTGATCAGAGAAGGCATTGAAGCAAATCACCCGAAAACAAGATATGTTGGGGCTTCGGGAGCCAAAATGATGTTGTTTTTCAGAAAAATTCTGTCCGATAAAATGTTTGACAAAATGATAATGAGCCAAATGAAATAAAACTATGGAAACACTTATCAATTATTTATTGCAATTCGGAAATTTGAACAAGCAGCAAATAGACTTTGTTACAAGTATGTCAACAGAATTAATACTTCGAAAAGAAGACTATTTTTCAGAAGCTGGCAAAATTGCAAAACAGGTTGGATTCGTTTTGGAAGGTATTCTCCGGGTTTGCTATTACAATAACAATGGCGAAGAGATTACCACATATTTTATAGACGAAAACAATTTTGTTGTGGATCTGGACAGTTTTGATAACCAAATTCCATCTTCAGGATATGTGCAGGCTATTATGGATTGCAAACTAATTGTGTTTTCTAAACAAAATTGGGAAGAAATCGCAAATACTATTGTGGGTTGGGAAAGTATTGTAAACAAAATCGTCAAAAAATCATTAATACAAAAGATAGAGAGAAGAAGTCCCTTGGTTTCGGAAGATGCTACAACCCGCTACCTGGCTTTTATGGAAAAATATCCGCAGCTTGTCAATCGTATTCCGCTGTTTTATTTGGCTTCCTACCTGGGAGTTACACAATCTTCGTTGAGCAGGATTAGGAAAAATATCCGTTAATTTACTGTCGTAGTTTTTTAGCAGACACATTACTTTAGGACTTCAAACGTCTTAAAATAACTGTACGTAAATGCTCTTCATTTTTGTCACCCCAGTTTCCCAACACAGAAATTACAGGGATTAGCGTTTTGCCAAATTCAGTTAAACTATACTCTACTTTTGGCGGTACAACGGGATAGATTTTTTTTGTAATCAATTCGTGGTCTTCCAGTTCCTTTAGCTGAATATTGAGGACACGTCTTGTTGCATCAGGAATTTTTCGCTGTAGTTCACTCGGACGTTTATGTCCTTCGTTGATAAACCACAACAAACGAATTTTCCACTTGCCGTACAGTACTTCGCCAATCAAATCCAAACCACAATTTAGCTTCGGTAAAATCTTTCTTTCATACATAAGACAAAATTAAATCAATGTTCCAAATTGTGCAATAGGGGAAAAATTTATCCCTATCTGAATCGTAATTCCGTACTTGTGAGAAGCGTACATAAGTCTCAACTTTGCCTAAAATAATTTAGCAAATGGAACAACAATTTAATTTCAACAATGAGTTATCAGGCAGGATTGCCTTAGTAACAGGAGGTACAAAAGGAGCAGGAAGAGCAATTGCAGAAAGGCTTTTACAAGCTGGAGCAACAGTTGTCATTATTGCAAGAAACGCACCCGAAAAAGAAAACACAAACCTGCATTTCATTGCTTCCGATTTAAGTAAGGCAGAAGATGCAAAAAGAGTAGTAAGCGAAGTGCTGTCGACTTATGGAAAACTAGACATTCTTATAAACAACCTTGGTTCTTCAGTAACTGCTGCCGGAGGTTTTGCTGTATTAACGGATGAAGACTGGGAATCAACCTTGCAGGCTAATTTGCTTGCTCCTGTACGACTGGACAGAGGATTTTTACCACAAATGATTGACCGAAAAAGTGGTGTTATCATTCACATTGCTTCTATTCAGGGTAAACTACCACTTTACGATTCTACATTGCCGTATGCTGCTTCAAAAGCAGCATTAATCAACTACAGTAAAAGTTTATCTAACGAAGTAACTCCAAAAGGAGTTCGTGTGCTCACTGTTTCGCCGGGATGGATTAATACGACAGCATCAAAAGCATGGCTGGGTGAAATTGCAAGAAATGCGAATAGTACGGTAGAAGAAGCGCAACAAAGTGTAATGGATGCATTGGGCGGAATTCCTTTTGGAAGGCCTGCTGAATCTGAAGAGGTAGCAGAACTCGTAGGTTTTTTGGTTTCACCAAGAGCAAATTATTTAACAGGGACCAATTTTGTAATAGATGGCGGAACAGTGCCAACAATTTAATAATTTTAAAATATAAATTATGGACTTACCAAAAGTAGTAGCAGAATTAGTAAAAACACAAAACAGTTTTGACAGTGTTGCATATGCCAAATGTTTTAAAGAAACAGCCGTAGTTTTTGACGAGGGCAAAACGCATAACGGGAGAAAAGAAATAGAAAACTGGATAGAAAAGGCAAATAAAAAATATCAGGCAACAATGAAACCCCTTGAATATTCAGAAATTGAGCAGACATTAAAAACCGAGGTTTCAGGGAATTTTCCCGGAAGTCCGATTACAATGACTTATTATTATGAATTCGAAGATGGATTGATTCAATCGTTAAAAATCGTATAAAACTAATATAGAATTCTCTAAAGAAGTATTAGGAAAGCAGGGCTGAAGTGCAAACTTCGGCTTTTGTGTTTCTATTAAACTTTTGTACATTTATCGGACTGAAGCTTTTTGATTTACTTTTGCCGAGAAAGTTAACCGTTATTAAAGGCCGAATCATGCAATGAACTTTTAATGAAGATAATGAATACACAAAATACACAATTCACAAAAACAGAAGACAACAATAATCTATGGTTGTCTAAAAAAAATAATCAGGAGTTTAATTTTACGGATTATGGCATAGTACCTACCGTTCTCAATAGTGAAGCTGAGGTTGGTCAGGCAATGTTAAATGAGCTTTACAGCACGGCAGCATCAAAAGAAGGTGATATTAATATAGCCCTTTTGGGTGGGAGAGGAGCTCAGGAGTTACATCGTTTGCTTGGTGAGTTAGCTAAAACAACAGAGCAGGATCAGCTGCTCGCCAGGCTGAATGTCTTTACGCAGGATGCACTTGCACCTTTGAGTATGAATAATGGTTTTAGTTTTGTCAGGGATTTTGAACGTATTTTAGGTGATGCTTTTTTCAAAAAAATAAAAAGCTTTACACCAATGCAAACAAATACAAAAGATTTAGAGTCCGCACTCATAAATTATTTGAATAAATTAGAAGAATTAGGTGGGTTGGATATATTTTTTATTGGGCATGGTCCTGAAGAAAATAAGGCCTCACACCTTGCTTATATTAAACCTTTCTCCGGAGCGCAGAGTCATCATATTGCAGGGATAATTCCGATATCCAGTAGCATTTTGGAGCACCACATTAGCAAGTTCAAAGCCGGAGGAAGCCCCGTAAATGAAAGTGATGAAAAAGAATGCAGGTCTGCTGAGTATATTCTCACTTTAGGGCCGGCTACGATATTACAAGCCAAAAAGATCGTTCAGTCTGTAGTAGATGCTGATTCTGCTCCTGCTAAAGTTCAGACGTATGCAAAAGTGCTTAATACAGCCCTGAGTTTAGATAAAGATGAAGCTTTGCAGCAACTAAATACAAATCCTGGTTTATGGATAAGATTACATCCCAATACAAAGTCTTTTGTGCTGCCAAATTTAGAACTGTAATATAATAGAGATATTACAGGAAATGAATAGACTAAATGCAAAATCAATAATGAAATGGCATCAATTTTAAAATATACCGAAGAACAATACAAACTGGTAAAAGGTTCAAGAAAAGTTTTGTTTGATTATTGCAGGACAATTTCTCCTGAGGATTTTATTAACCAAAACACTTCTTTCGGGCGTGGGGGGAGTATGAGAAATCTCTTAGTCCATATTTCCAATACATACGAATATTGGATTGCTAATCTTGCATTGAAAAGTGATATTGTTTATTCTAAGTATGAGGAAAATACAAGTATATCTGATGTTATAAAATTATTCGATCAGGTAGATGATTTTATGAATATCTTCATTGCTAATATTGAAAGCTTTACTGATATACAGTATGAAATTCAAAATATAAAAAGTACTGCAACAGCCTTAAAATTATTTACACACGTTATTACACACGAGTACCATCACAAAGGTCAAATATTGTCAATTAGCAGACATTTAAATTACGTTCCGGTTGATACAGATATTATGAGATAGTGCAGCCACTCATAATCTTACCGTTTTCAAACGAGATAAAGGACAATAGAAGTTTAATCATTTATTCATTAGAAGTTGATGCGTCTCTACGATAAAAACTCCAATTGTTTAAAAACCGGAATTAAAGACTTTCCTTTTTCAGTCAGATAATATTCAATATGCAGGGGTTTTTGTTTTATAACAACTTTTTCCAGCAATCCGATTTCTTCAAGTTCTTTTAATGCAGCAGAAAGGGATTGTTTGTTTGTACCCTTGATTTCACGCAACAAACTGCTGAAACGCAAAGGCGACTCAACTGCCAGACGAAAAATCTCGGGTTTCCATTTACCCGAAAGCAACTTCAAAAGCCCTTGTGCAGGACAAGTTTCAGTATCACTAGTCATTTTTTTAGTAGTCATAAATTTTTGACTTATTGCATGTGAATTTTATATAAAGCAATTTTACACAAAAATAGAGATTAATTATAGCACAGGAAATAAAAAATAGTGTTGCCACATAGGCAGATTCCTAACATGAACCCAATTAATAAAATTTTAATAATCTTAATCATGCTTGGCAGCCAATACAGCCAGGCTCAGACTACTAATAAAATGGAAGAAAAAAACAATCCGCTTTTATGTGACCCTGTAGAAGGAATATGTGGAATACCAGATAGCGCAACAAATTCAAAAGTTACGGTGCAAAAAACAGAAAAACCTATCAGGGTTGTATATTTTACAGATCCGATCTGCTCTTCTTGTTGGGGAATAGAGCCTCAATTACGAAAACTGAAACTGGAATACGGAGACAGCATAGAATTTGAATATCGAATGGGCGGTCTATTGCCAGATTGGAGTTACAACAGTGGAGGCATCAGCAAACCATCTGACGTGGCACATCATTGGGACGAAGTAAGTATTTATTATGATATGCCAATTGATGGTGATGTTTGGCTGGAAGATCCTTTACATTCTTCTTACCCGCCATCCATTGCTTTTAAAGCTGCACAATTGCAGGATAATGAAAAATCAATTTTGTTTTTGCGGTTTTTAAGAGAAATGGTCTTTTTAGAGAAAAAGAACATTACAAAAATGGAGCATTTGATAGCAGCTGCGAAAAAAGCAGGACTTGATGCAGAAAAGTTACAAGCAGACTTTGAGGGAAAAGCAAAAATAGCCTTTGAAGAAGACTTAAAACAGGCAAAGAAATTTGGAGTAAGAGGCTTCCCCACAATATTCTTTTTTGATAAATCAGGAAATAATGAAACTGTTTACGGCACGAAACCCTACTCAGTTTATGAGGCAGCTGTTTTAAACCTGAATTCTAAAGTAAAGAAAAATGAATATGTAAAAAGTTGGCAATCCCTTTTTGAAAAATATGATTCGCTTACCGCAAAAGAGTTTTCAGAGTTATCAGAAAGCCAACGAGACGAAAGCGAAAAACTGTTAAATGAACTCTGGGATCAGGGTATATTAGAAAAACGTACCACGAAAAATGGTTCTTTGTGGCAAAGAAAAGCACATTAAAAAACTAATTCCAATTCATTTGTCAACATCCAATAGCTATTCGCAAACAGCTAAAGGAATTTATCACCGGAATTGTAAAATACATTTGTTCTTCCTTCTTATATGCTTTTAAACGCTGCATTGTTTTATGATCAGCCTAAATACAGAATTTATCTAAAGGGGAATAATTTATTGGATCTAACAATATTGGAATGCAACAGGAATGCCACAAAAGCCTGTAAATGTATTAGCAGGTATAACGTTTAATTTTAATATCATCTTAATAAGTCAAAAAAGCGGTAGTAAATATTTTTTGCCGCTGTTTTTTAGTTACAATGAACTTTTACTGGTTTCCAAATAAAAAAGAAGAGAAGTTCTTTTTATATCGATTCTTCAGTTTGTTTTATAGGAAGTGTTACTATAAATTCAGCTCCGTTATCTTTTTCTCCTTTTGCGGTAATAAATCCATTGTGCCTTTTTGCTATTTTTCTGCAAAGTGAAAGACCAAGGCCATTCCCTTCATATTGATCTTTAGAATGCAGTCTTTCAAAAGCATTAAATATTCTTTCTGTAAAAGCTGCTTCCAGTCCTATACCATTATCTTTAATCGAAATCTGTAGCATTTCATTTCCGTTTACATGTATATGTTTACTAGTTATAATGATGGTAGTTGGCGTATCATTTTTAGAAAATTTAAGGGCATTTTGTATCAGGTTATAAAAAAGCTGATTAATCAGAATTGGTGCTCCTTGTATAAATGAAAGATTTGAACTGGTTACAGTAGCCTGCTTTTCTTTTATAATAAGTTCCAGATCGGTCTTGATGTTTTCTATAACATCATTCAGATCAATATCCTCAATCGGCTGTTTATTTTTATCTAATGTAGAGTAATCCAGAATGCCTTCAATTATGTTTTGCATTCTCTGGGCCGACTGATCAATTTTATTAAGATACTTTATTGAATTCTCATTAAAATGCGAATTTTTTTCATTTCGTACAAAGCTATTGAAGATTTTAATTTTTCTAACAGGTTCTCTTAAATCATGACTAACCACATTAGCAAAATGTAAAAGATCATCATTAGATCGTTTTAGCTGTTCGGTATTTTCGGCTACCTGTTTTTTTAATTCTTCCTGAAATTCCTTATGCTCATTAATGTCCTGAATAGTTCCGATTATAGTGATAGATTCGCCATTTTCGTTTTTGATTATTTTTCCGTTGACTTTAACCCATTTTGAGGTATGATCATCATTTAGTATCCTTGCTTCATATGATATTATTCCGGTTTTTTCCGCTTCCTTATAGGCTTTTTCCCGAATTGGCAAGTCGTCAGGATGTAGTTTTGTAATCAATTCAGTTCTTGAAAGTGTTGCGTCAATACCTGTTATATAATTAAAATTACCACAGGTTTTGATTTCTTTTGTTGCCAAATCTATTTCATAAGTTCCCATCCCAGATGAATCAATAGCAATTCGAAGCCGCTCTTCTGCACTTTGTACCTGCTGTTTTGTTATGTAAAGATCGGTTACATCAACACCAGTATTCATAACTCCATAAATTTTTTCTTCTTCATCAAAAAGCGGGATATAACTGTAATTAAAATAATGTGATTTTGCTATTCCATTGATTATCAAGTCAACTTTTTTATTTTTTCCATGAAAAGCAATTCCTGTTTTAAGGACATTAGTTACCTGATGAAACAGATCCTGATCTTTAACTTCGGGCAGAACTTCCAGATATTTTTTTCCAATTATTTCGCTGCCTTTTCCCCACGCATCTATCATAGCAGTATTTGCTAATTCTATAATAAGCTCTTCTCCAGTATAAACGGCTATTGGCAAAGGTGTATTATCTACGATGTCCTTTAAGATTCTTATGTTTGGATACATAGTTTATTAATTTTATTACAAAATTATCTTTTTAGTAAATCAACATTGTTACATCAAATTTCATAAAGTATTCAAAATTACAATGTAAGAATGTAATTTAATGTTTAATTGTTTGCTTTGTTTAATTTTTATTAAAATTTATAAAACAGTTATTTTAATATGGAACTGATTTTATTTTATAATACTTACTAAAATAAACAATTACTCAAATCTTAAAATTTATTTTGTTTAAAAGAATATTTTGAAAATTAAACAAAATAATCGCAAGTTTTATTGAATATTTGTCAAAAAAATAATGTTTTTATTGTGAAAATATATGTTTTGATATAATGTTTTTTTCTACATTTGCTAATAAGAGATAGCACAACATTTAAAAAAGCAATTTTTCCAAAATAATGAGTATAAATTTAGCTCCTGTATCATCAAATTTTCTTGTTGATTTAAAAACAAAAACTGCCAATTCTCATAAAAAATTAGAATGCCTGCCGGTTTCAGCTTCAATCATATCCTCTGATATGAAATTGTCTGATTATATTCATTATTTATGCTTAATGCATGATGTTCACAAAGAGATAGAGAGTGTTGTTTTTCCGCTACTTTCTGATATTATAGATGATATTGAACTAAGAAAAAAACACACCTTATCGAAGATGATCTATTTTATCTTAATCGTAATAAAACTATTGCAACCAGAGTTTTTAATGTTAAAGAAATAAACATTCCTTTTGCTTTAGGCATATTGTATGTTATTGAGGGGTCTACTCTTGGAGGCAGATATATTTTAAAAAATATTACTACAATTGCAGGGCTTGATAAAGGGCAGGGCGTATCTTATTTTAACGGATATGGGGAAAAAACAGGAAATTATTGGAAATCTTTTCTTATTTTTCTGGAAGAATATGAGCAAAGTTATAATTGCGGTAATACTATTATTGAGGGAGCTATATATGCTTTTGATAGTATCCATAAGCATTTTGAAGGCATAAAATAAGAATGAAGATTAAAGATATAGTTAATCGTGATGTTGTCACCTTAACAAATTGTGAGCATGAACCTATACATATACCAGGCAAAATACAGCCACATGGCTTTTTAATTGGTCTTACTTCCGAAAGAAAAATTGATTATTGTACAAACAATATTTCTTCATTTATTGGTATTTCATATACCGAAGTAATTGGAAAGAATTTAATTGATGTTTTTGGTACAAAAGCTGAAAACCAAATCTTTGAATACATAAATGATACAATTCAGAATGTTTTTCCTCTTGAAATAGACCTGCTTGGTAAATTATTTCAGGTAAGTATTCATAGAAGCTTTGATATTTATGTGTTAGAGGCAGAGCCCTTGTTTCCAGGAAAGGAAGAACTTGCAGATGTCTATACCCAGACAATTCAGTTTGTTACCCAGATGAACAATACCAGATCACTAAAAGATTTGTGTGCGCTTGTCGCTCAGGGAACCCGTGAAATAACAGGATATGACCGTGTAATGATTTATCGATTTGATAAACAATATAACGGAGAAGTATTCGCTGAAAGCTGCAGGGAAGATTTGGAGTCGTTTTTAGGGTTGCACTATCCCCATACAGATATTCCGGCGCAGGCAAGGGAATTGTATATTAAAAATCAGCTTAGACTGATAGTTGATATGGATTATGAGGCAGTTCCAATCTTTACAATTGACGATCGGGAAAATAAAAATCTGGATTTAAGCCTTTCGATACTTAGGAGTACCTCACCAATCCATGTTGAATATCTTAAGAATATGGGGGTTTACGCAACACTGACAATTTCTCTTATTCATCATGGTCGTTTATGGGGACTTATTGCCTGCCATCATTATGCTCCAAAGAACATTTCTCCACATATCAGACTTGCAGCGAAGCTACAGGGGCAGTTTATTACTTCTCAGATTGATATTAGGCAATCAAATGATGAAAATATAAATGCGCAAAATACAGCTTTGGCATTGGAGCAGTTGACAGGTCTGGATCTTCCGCTTTTGCAGGAATCGATTGAAAAAATAATTAATGCTCCTCAATTGCTCAATATTTGTAATGCATCAGGAGTTTCAATTATAACGAGAGGTAAAATATATAAAAATGGCCTAACGCCATCAGATAAACAGGTTAAGAAGTTAATAACGCTAATTAACGCTCAGGTTCCGGAAAAAGTATTTATAACAAATAAGCTCAGTGATTATTTTCCGGAGTTTGGATCATTTTCTGACTTTGCGGGTATTATTTATCATTCTCTTGGAAGTGATGATTATGTAATTTGGTTCAGGCCAGAAACAATATCAGAAATTAACTGGGGTGGTGATCCGGAAAAAGCGATAATAAAAGATGATAATGGTCTTCATCCAAGGAACTCATTTAATATTTGGAAACAGATTATAAAAAACCAAAGCAGTGCCTGGAAAGAATATGAGATAAACGGAGCATTGCAATATGCACACGTACTTCATAATCAGTTGATGATGGTTATTTTAAGTGAGGAAGAAGAGAAATATCGTACTCAGAGTGAAATATTGAAGGAAACAAATTCAGAACTAGAAAATCTTAACTGGATCAGTACACATGATCTACAGGAGCCATTACGTAAAATTCAGTTGTTTACTTCTAAAATGTTGGCAGAACCTGATGTTATACAATCAGAATCAGTTTCAAGCTCATTACACCGTGTGTCTAAGTCAGCTAGCAGAATGAGAACTTTGCTTGATGATATTCTTAAATTTTCAAGAATTAAGTATACCAGAGAGGCTTTACAGGAAATCGATTTGAATCATATCTTAGAAGCAACAATGGAAGAAATGAAAGAAGTTATTTCTGAAAACAATGCTGTAATTGAATATGAAAACCTACCTGAAGTACATGGTGTTAATTTTTTATTGCGACAATTGTTTTCAAATATATTGCAGAATTCTTTAAAATTTGCATCTTCTGAGAGAACACCTAATATTAAAATTACCGCTTCCTCCGAACCTGAATTAGTAGCCTATTCGAATAAAATTTATTGTAATTGGGTTCGTTTTTCAGATAATGGAATTGGTTTTGAACAGCGCTATTCAGAAACAATTTTTAAGGTTTTCGGAAGATTACACAATCAGGAAAAATATACGGGATCAGGGGTTGGACTTGCATTGTGTAAAAAAATTATGCAAACGCTGGGAGGAACTATATATGCAGAAGGAAGGCCAGGAGAAGGTACTGATATAACTATCTTTTTTCCCTGTGACCCTTTGGATACACTTTTAGATTAAGTGGAAATTGATTTTATATTTTATATTTTATTGGGTTTGCTTACATATTTATTGTTTTTAATAAAAAAGCGCCATGGCAAAAGTGCATCTTCCTTCGCGTATGCTACGCCAATTCGTGATGTTGAGGCAACCTGGTCAGCTTGATATTGAGTTCCATGATCTTCAATCCATATTTCTTCTCCTGTCAAATCTTTTTCATTAAAAGATTTATCAATTCCGAGTGCTTTAGCAGCAGATCCGGGGCCTGATGAAATAGAAGGATTTGTAACTGATATTTTACGTCTTGATTCTATTATTTCTTTTCCTATCAATGGTTCAATACCCCTTATTAATATTGCATGTGGCTCGCCTTCTACAGAACTCACAATATTAAAAAGATAATGAATTCCATAACATAAATAAACATATGAAACACCTCCTTCAGAATACATCGTTTCGTTTCGGTTAGTACGCCTTCCTCCGTAAGCGTGAGAGGCCTTGTCAGTTAGACCATAATAGGCTTCAGTTTCTACAATTATATCAGCTGTTACTTGTCCATTTATTTGAGTAAAAAGCACTTTTCCTAAAAGATCTTTTGCTAGATAAAGAACATCCCGATTTTGATAATAAGAATATTGTAATTTGATATGATCTTTCCTGAGCATATGTAGACATAATTTGTATGGAATTAAATCAGCTCTTTTTTCAAAAACTTAGCCGTATAGCTTTTTTTATTCTGGGCAACTTCTTCCGGAGTTCCTTTTGCAACCAATTGGCCGCCGCCTTTTCCCCTTCCGGACCAATATCAATAATATAATCGGCTAGTTTTATAACGTCCATATTATGTTCTATTACTAATATAGTATTTCCTTTATCAACCAGTTTGTTTATTACTTCCATTAAAACTCGGATGTCTTCAAAATGGAGCCCTGTTGTGGGTTCATCCAGAATATAAAATGTATTTCCGGTGTCTTTTTTTGATAATTCTCCGGCTAATTTAATACGCTGTGCTTCACCACCTGATAGTGTGGTGCTTTGCTGGCCAAGTGTAATGTATCCTAAACCAACATCCTGAATTGTTTTTACTTTTCTATAGATCTTTGGAATATTTTCAAAAAAAGGAACGGCTTCATCAACTGTCATATCCAAAACATCCGAAATTGATTTTCCTTTGTATCGAATTTCTAAGGTTTCTCTGTTGAAACGTTTTCCCTGACAGGTTTCGCATTCTACATAAACATCCGGAAGAAAATTCATTTCGATTGTTCTCACACCTGAGCCTTCACAAGTTTCACAACGACCTCCTTTTACGTTAAAACTAAAGCGTCCGGCTTTATATCCGCGGATCATGCTTTCAGAAGTCATAGTAAATAAGTTTCGGATTTCTGTAAAAACTTCTGTATAAGTTGCCGGATTTGAACGTGGTGTACGTCCAATCGGACTTTGGTCAATATCAATTACTTTGTCTATATGCTCTAAACCTTCAATCTTTTTATAAGGCTGAGGTTTTTTTACACCATTAAAATAATATGCATTCAGAATCGGATAAAGTGTTTCATTAATCAAAGTCGATTTACCGCTTCCAGAAACCCCTGTAACACAAATTAATTGTCCTAACGGAATTTCAATCGAAACATTTTTTAAATTATTACCTGTTGCTCCGGTCAGTTTAAGAAATTTGCCATTGCCTTTTCTACGTTCTTTAGGAATCTCCAGTTTCATTTTACCATTCAGATATTGGGCTGTAATGGTGTTTGAAGCCAATGTTTCTTTTGGTGTCCCGGTACTGATGATTTGCCCTCCGTATTTTCCTGCTTTAGGACCAATATCAATAACGTAATCTGCACTTTCAATCATGTCTTTATCGTGTTCTACCACAATAACTGAATTCCCAATGTCACGTAATTGTTCGAGGGACTGAATCAGTTTTTCGTTGTCTCTTTGATGTAATCCAATACTTGGCTCATCTAAAATATATAAAACCCCAACCAATTGCGAACCAATTTGTGTTGCAAGACGGATGCGCTGCGCTTCACCACCGGAAAGTGATTTTGAACTTCGGCTTAAAGCCAGATAATTCAAGCCTACATTCATCAAAAAGTTTAATCGGTCTTTAATTTCTTTTACAACTTCAGAAGCAATTAAAAGCTGCTTATCCGATAAATGATTATTTAAATCCAGAAACCACTCGGTTAAATCAGAAATATCCATTTCGCACAATTCGGTAATGTTTTTTCCATTTACCCTAAAAAACTGCGCTTCCTTTTTTAAACGCGAACCATCGCAAACCGGACAATTTATTTCGTCCATGAAATCTTTTGCCCAGCGTTTTATGCTTGTTGTAGAGCTTTCATCATATTGATTTTTAATGAAATTAGAAATTCCTTCAAAATCAATTTTATACTCTCTCGTAACGCCAAGATCTTTTGAGTTGATAGTAAATTTGTCTTTTCCACCATAAAGAATCATATTT
Source organism: Flavobacterium gyeonganense (assembly GCF_029625295.1). NCBI lineage: Bacteria > Pseudomonadati > Bacteroidota > Flavobacteriia > Flavobacteriales > Flavobacteriaceae > Flavobacterium > Flavobacterium gyeonganense. Next base: position 4,242,540 of record NZ_CP121112.1, read on the forward strand.
AAAGCTTCTTCAGGAATTTTTTCAATTGGATCCGTGATTTTGAATCCAAATTTTTCTCCAATGGTTTCTAATTGTTTGAAAATCCAGGACGATTTATATTCACCAAGCGGAGCAAATCCACCAGCTTTTATCGATAATTTCGAATTCGGAATGATTTTTTTAGCATTGATTTCGTGTACCGTTCCCAACCCGTTACAATGTGGACATGCACCTTTTGGAGAGTTGAATGAAAATAAATTCGGTTCAGGGTTTTGATACGATATTCCGGTTGACGGGCACATCAAATTCCGACTGAAATAGCGTACTTCATTCGAATCCTGATCTAAAATCATCAATACATCTTCACCATGATGCATTGCCGTATTGATGCTTTCTGATAACCTTTTTTGTGTATCGGCATTATCTTCAATTACCATTCGATCAACAACAATTTCAATATCATGAGTTTTGTAACGGTCCAGTTTCATTCCGGCTACCAAATCCTGAACTTCACCATTTACACGAACTTTTAAAAATCCCTGTTTAGTGATTTGCTGAAATAACTCAGCGTAATGTCCTTTTCTGGCTTTAATGACCGGGGCGAGAATATTGATGCGTTTTCCGCTATAATCCTGAATAATCAAATCTTTAATTTGTTCATCAGAGTAGGAAACCATCTTTTCGCCTGTGTTATAACTGTATGCGTCAGCACCACGTGCATATAAAAGTCTAAGAAAATCATATATCTCAGTAATAGTTCCAACCGTAGAACGAGGACTTTTACTGGTTGTTTTTTGTTCAATCGCGATTACAGGAGAAAGTCCGTCGATTTTATCAACATCAGGACGTTCTAATCCTCCAAGGAATTGTCTGGCATACGCCGAAAAAGTTTCTATATACCGGCGTTGCCCTTCAGCATAAATAGTATCAAATGCCAGGGAAGATTTTCCTGAGCCTGAAAGTCCTGTAATAACTACAAGTTTTTCCCTCGGAATTGAAATATCAATATTTTTAAGATTATGAACTCTTGCACCAAGAACTTCAATAGTATTGTCTTTATCTAGCATAAATTTGAGCAAAACGCAAAGTTACCACTTTGATTTGTTCTTTTTAGGCTAAGCTGCAGAAGTTTATGTTAAAAATTGTAACAAAAAAACATATTCTGAACTAAACTATTCTAAATAGTAAAATTATTCAATAGTCATGGAACGCAGTTTCATTCTATAAGCTTCAAGCGCTATAGATTTAGAAATAAAGCCGTAATATTTATCATTTCGAATAACAGGAAGGAATGCTGATTTGGTCTTTTCAAACTTTGTCATTATAATTTCCATACTATCATAAGAGGAAATCGTTGCAGGAGGCATTTTCATTACATCTTTAATCAAAGTGTATTTTACGCGGTATGTGTTAAAAATAATTTCTCGGATATCGTTAAAATGTACGATACCAACAAGGTCTTTTTCATTAGTAACAACAGCAAAAACAACCTGATTGGAATGCGAAATAAGATCTACTAATTTATTTAAATTTTCATCTGGATGAACGGTCAGATAATCGGTCTGAATGATAGAATCGATATCCAGGGTAGATAAAATGTTTGAATCCTTATTACTGGTAAACGCATGTCCTTTTTTAGCAAGATTTTTTACATCAAGGGAATATTTTTCAAAGCGTTTCGAAATTGCAAAACTTATAGATGAGACAATCATTAACGGAATCATTAAGCCGTAGCCGCCGGTTATCTCAGCTATTAAGAATATCGAGGTTAGCGGTGCATGGAACAATCCGCTCAAAATACCTGCCATTCCTACCATCGTAAAATTGGTGATTGGTAATTTTGATAAGCCAATCATTGATATAAATTTTGAAAAGAAATAACCCAGATAAGAACCCAGAAATAAAGATGGGGCAAAATTACCTCCATTTCCGCCGCTTCCAATGGTAAGTCCGGAAGCAAAAACCTTGATCATCATCGTAGATCCAACAAATAGCAGCAAAATCCATTGATTATTTCTGAAATCTGCAAACAAGGTATTCTCTAATAGTTTTCCCGGATCAGTTTCAGATAAAGTCCTGATACTTTCATAACCCTCTCCAAAAAGGGTGGGAAAAACAAAGATAAGTAGTGCCAGAATTGATGATCCAAATAATGCCTTTTTGTAAGCATTCATTTTTAATTTCGAAAAATAATGCTCTACTTTTTGAAAATTTCGGGCATAATAAACCGCCATAAATCCGGTTAATATTCCTAAAAGCACATAAAAAGGGATGTTATGATAATCAAAAGCTTCCTGTTTTTTGAAGGATAAAAGGATGGATTCATCTAATACAATAGCAGATACTAAAGCTCCTGTAGCTGCCGAAATCATAATAGGCGTAAAGGCGGAAATGCTTACGTCTACTAATAAAACTTCTATGGCAAAAAGAACTCCTGCAATAGGTGCGTTAAAAGCTGCTGAAATTCCTGCTGCAACTCCGCAGCCAATAAGAAGCGTTCTGTCTTTATAGGCTAATTTATAGTTTTGAGCAAAGTTTGATCCGAATGCTGCCCCAGTAATCACAATTGGACTTTCAAGACCTGCTGAACCTCCTAAACCTACTGTTAAGGAGCTGGTTATAATTTGGGCATACATTTGTTTTTTAGGAATTATACCGGCTTTTTTTGCAACTGCGTATAAAATTTGGGAAGTTCCTTTTTCAATACTTCCGTTCAATATTCTGTTTACAACAAAAACAGTAAGCAAAATACCAATAATAGGTAATATCCCCGAGATAAAACTCCATTTTAAAATTCCGCTAATATAGGTCGCAAAAGAAAATACGCTATGGGCAAAAGTTTTTAAAATAATTACGGCTAACGAACATGAGATGCCAATCAATACACTTGATAGGAAAATAAACTGCTTTGGTGTCATTAATGACTGGGCTAAAGCAATAATACTTTCTAATTTTCTAAAATATTTTTTAAGCATTCTGTTTCGAAAAATTAAGGAGGTTACAAATTTAACTCTTAGAATTCAAATTCGTGTAAATTTTGAGTGTAAATCTTACAGCGAAAGTAACTTTTGTTTTGACTGGTATTGAATATCTTCAAAAAAAGTAGTGAATTCCTCTTCGAAATCGGTATAATATTGTTTTAATTCTTCGCTGGCAAACTGCATTTTGGATATGTTTTTAGACCTTCGGTTCATTTGAGTCAAAATTTGATGAATTCCTTCCACTGTACGGTAACTCAAAAGCCAGTTTCTTTGAATCATATAAGGCATCAAGTCCTGAGTTTTTTCGGTTAACATAGAATAATTATCATGTAATGAATTGTAAAAACGATTGATAAAATCTTCTAATTTCTCATCCGAATATTTTGTCCAGTTTTTAGCTAAAAAATGATCGTAAATAATATCTACAATTACTCCTGCGTAATGGTGGTATTTTTCGTGTAAACGTTTGGTGCTTTGCCTGAAAACATCATGCGAATCAGTATATGTATCAATAAAACGATGTAAAATAATTCCTTTTTGTACATCATCAGGAAAATGTTCAAATTGTTTTCCACGAATACCATCAGCCATAAAATTGCCAATTTTGATTAAATCGTTTTCGCCTGAAAGGTATATGTGGGCAAGAAAATTCATTTGTTTTTATGGTATTATTAATTGAAGGAATTTTTAGAAACCAGATCCTTAATGTAAATGTATAAAAAACTTTTTAAATCATTTTTGTTAAAAAAATAGTAGTATATCTCCTAATACTTAACGATTATTTTAAAATCTTAGTGTTTGAACATCTCAGTAACCCGACAACTTTTTTATATTTGTAACAAATAACTATAACTCACAAAAATGACTTTAATAAAATCGATTTCAGGAATAAGAGGAACAATCGGTGGTAAAGTAGGAGATAACCTGACTCCAGTCGACGCTGTAAAATTTGCATCAGCATACGGAACCTTTCTGAAAAATAATACTTCAAAAGAAAAACTCACTGTTGTAATTGGGCGTGATGCCAGAATTTCAGGTCCAATGATTCATAATCTTGTTGTAAATACGCTGATAGGTCTGGGAATCAATGTAATTGACCTTGGACTTTCGACAACACCAACTGTAGAAATCGCTGTACCATTGGAAAAAGCGGATGGAGGAATTATTCTAACAGCTTCACATAATCCTAAACAATGGAACGCATTAAAATTGCTTAATGAAAAAGGCGAATTTTTAAGTGGTGCTGAAGGTGCAAAAATCCTTGAAATTGCTGATGCTGAAGCTTTCAATTTTTCAGATGTCGATAATTTAGGGGAAATTACTGTAAATGATGCTTATATGGATATTCACATCGATGAAGTTTTAAACTTGCCATTAGTAGATGTTCAGTCAGTAAAAGAGGCAAAATTTAAAGTTGTTGTTGATGGTGTAAATTCTTCAGGAGGAATTATTATTCCAAAATTACTGGAATTAATGGGCGTTGAAGTTGTAAAATTATATTGCGAACCCAACGGACATTTTCCTCATAATCCTGAACCTTTGAAAGAGCATTTAACTGATATTTCTGAATTAGTTGTAAAGGAAAATGCTCATCTAGGTATTGTAGTAGATCCGGATGTTGACAGATTAGCTTTTATTAGTGAAGATGGAGAAATGTTTGGAGAAGAATATACTTTAGTAGCCTGTGCAGATTATGTTTTAAGCAAAACTCATGGAAATACAGTTTCGAATATGTCGTCTTCCCGTGCTTTGCGCGATGTAACAAAAGCACATAATGGAAATTATGAAGCTAGCGCAGTGGGTGAGGTGAATGTAGTAGAATTAATGAAAAAAAATAATGCTATAATTGGAGGAGAAGGTAATGGCGGGATTATTTATCCTGAATCACATTATGGAAGAGACAGTTTGGTTGGAGTAGCTTTATTTTTGACACATTTGGCAAATAAAAAAATGTCAGTTTCTGCGTTACGTGCTTCATATCCTGAATATTATATGAGCAAAAATAAAATAGAACTGACACCTCAAATCGATGTTGATGCAATTTTAGTTGCTATGACTGATAAATATAAAAACGAAGATATTTCAACTATTGACGGAGTAAAAATTGATTTCGCTGAAGAATGGGTTCATTTAAGAAAATCAAATACAGAGCCTATTATTCGTATTTATACAGAAGCAGCTTCTCAGGAAAAAGCCGATGTTTTAGCACTTCGAATAATTGATGAAATAAAAGCAATCGCAGGTATTTAAAATTAATTATAATAGGTATTGGATAAAACAAAAAAGTTTGATGAGATAATATCATCAAACTTTTTTGTTTTTTAAAAGGATTTTTTAATACTTTTTAACCTTGCTTAGAGCTGTTTTGTAATTTTCGTTTACCTTTTCCCAATTGATCAATTTGTAAAAAGCGTCGATGTAACTTCCTTTTCTGTTTTGATAATCAAGATAATATGCATGTTCCCATAAGTCAATTCCCATAATAGGTGTGCCTGGAATTAATGCATTTCTCATTAAAGGGTTATCCTGATTTTCAGTAGTTGTAATTTGTAATTTTCCTGCCTTATCAACAACCAGCCAAACCCATCCTGAACCAAATTGTTTAGTTGCTTCATTTTTAAATTGAGTGGTAAGGTTGTTAAATGATCCAAATTCCTTATTGATTGAGCCAGCCAAAGTATCTTTTGGAGTTTGCTCTTTTGGAGTCAGAATATCAAAATAAAGAGTATGATTGTAATAACCGCCTGCATTTTGACGAAGTTTGGCATTATTCATATCCATTTTTTTAAGGATATCTTCAATAGGCGCATTTTCAAATTCTGTTGAGGCAATTTCTTTATTTAGATTATTAGTATAGGATAAATAATGTTTAGAATAATGGGTTTCTAAAGTCAGAGATCTTATTGCTGGAGCTAAAGCATCATAGTTAAAAGGTAATTTTGTTAAAGCAAAAGAACCTTCATCAGCTTTTACATCTGCAGGAGTTCCAATTATGATTTTTTCTTCTTTTGTGGGTAAAGGAACTTCAACAACTTCAATCAACTTTTTATCATTACAGGAAAATAACATCAGTAATGAAGCTGTGAAAGTAAAACGAATCATGTTTTTTTTCATAATTTAATTATATTGATGTTAACGAATTGATTATTTCAATGTAATTCTCTTTTGCTTCTTCAATAGATATATGACTAATTTGCATCCATGCATTTGTTTTGAACGCGTCACGCAAGCCAAAATTTTCAGATTGATTGTACACGGCAGTTCCAAATGTAGCTTGTTTGTAATATGCATAAAGTCTTAACTGCACATCTTGTGGCAGTGAAGCCTGTGTCATCTTCATAGCTTTTTCTACAGCTTCAGAAAAACGAATATCTAAATCTTTTTTACTCATTAAGCTTTCGTAGCGATGATTGTTTTACCTCCAATTGCTTTTTGACCCAAAACTACATCAATTGGAGTACCTAAAGGTAAAAATAAATCTACTCTTGAACCAAATTTAATAAAGCCTGCATCAGTGCCCTGAATAACCTGAGTTCCTTCTTTAGCATAATTTACAATTCTTCGTGCCAATGCACCGGCAATTTGTCTGTAAAGTATTTGTCCAAATGTGTCGTTTTCTATTACAACAGTTGTTCTTTCATTTTCTTCACTTGCTTTTGGATGCCACGCAACTAAAAATTTCCCAGGATGATATTTACTAAATTTTATAATTCCGTCCATTGCATAACGAGTTACGTGCACATTAATAGGCGACATAAAAATAGAAACCTGTAAACGTTTGTCTTTAAAAAATTCACCTTCATAAACTTCTTCAATGACTACAACTTTTCCATCCACAGGAGCAAGGATATGATTACTGTTTCGAATTGCAATTCTTTTTGGGTTTCTGAAAAATTGCAGAATTATAATTAAAACTGCTAAAGCAAAAATTTGCACTAGTTTTTGTAGCCAGTAAATATCAATAAATTGGTCAGCTAATAAAACCACAATTACAGTAAAAACTACACCTAATAAAATGGACGGTCCTCCTTCTTTATGAAACATAATATAAAATTTGATAAAATAAAAATATAACTGGTGCTACAAATATAACACTATCTAATCGATCTAAAATGCCTCCATGTCCGGGCATGATGACACCACTGTCCTTTACAGCTGCTATTCTTTTAAATTTTGATTCGATCAAGTCACCAATTGTTCCAAAAATACTGGCAATTAAAGCAATAATCGTCCAGATCAAAATAGATCTGCTGCTGAATTCAGGATTGGGCTGAATGTAAAATTTTGAAATTAAAAAGCCTGCAAAAGCAGCAAAAACAACCCCGCCAAGAAATCCTTCTATCGTTTTTTTAGGCGAAATACGTTCAAATAATTTATGTTTTCCAATGGATTTTCCAACTAAATAAGCAAATGTATCATTTGTCCAGATCAAAATAAATAATCCAATAATTATTTTTGGATTATAATCATTAGTTCCAAAAGAAATTTTAATGATAAAAACAAATGGCAAGGTAATGTATCCAAGTAAATACAGGTATTTAGAAGAAGTACTTACTTTTTGTACATTGTCGTAGAATAAGAATAAAATACATTTTATAGCGATAACAATAGTAACAGCCAGAAGTATTAAATCAAGTTGTTGGGTATTGGTATCTAAATTTATGTCTAAATGAAACAAATCTTCTAAAAATAAAGCAGTTTGTTTATTGTAGTGACTTAATAGTATAATACCCGAGTATAATAAAATACTGAAAAGAATCGAAAAGACTTTATTGAGGTTAACCAAGTTGCTGAATTCATAAACAGTAATGAGTAGAAAAATGCCAAACAGAATAATAAAGCTTTCTGTAGAAAACAAAATAGAAGTTAGCAGTAAAGCAATATAAACAGCACCAGAAATGGTTCTCTTGAGTGTTTCATTCATCTTAAAGGTCCTCTAAGAGCAATAAGTATAAATTTTTTGCAACACTTCCGTATTGAGTAAAATCTTCTTCTTTTGCTTTTTCGAAATATTTTATTGTGGTAATATTCGTAGGGTAATCTCGTTCGTATTTTCTTTTTATAGCACTCAGACCATCACTTTTTATAGGTAATATTTGGCTTGTTGTTGCTATTATGACAATATTAGCTGGTAACTCGTTTGGCTTGTCTTGCCTAATTTGTTTTGACGAAAATAAAATTGAACCTTCATCAGCAATAAGATTTTCACATGAGGCCAATAGGAATTTTGGACTTTTAGGTGAAATATAGAGCAATTTGTTTTCTTCTAATAAATGAAAAAGAGCAGGTTCGTAACATAAAACCTCATTTTCAAACCAGTCATTCTCTTCTAAAATATTTTCAAATTGTTCCTCTACTTCCTGTTTGTTTTCGCAATATAAAAATTTACCTCCATTTTTTTTAAAATTAAAAATGAATTGTTCATCTATTGACAAATGACTGTTTGGAGTAGGATTATTTCCATATTCACTTTCATTTTCTTCATCAGATGAAGTATTGGCAGAACCAAATATTTTTTTGAAAAAACTCATTTTATGTGAAATACTTTACATGTTAATTGAAAACGTTCAAAGATAAAAAAATCTTAATTCAAAAGGGTATTTTGAATTAAGATTTTAAAAAATATTACTTAATGTATCGAATAATTTATGAAACGACCTCTTCTAAATTTTTATCCCAGCTACGTTTTCCGAAAATTGTCTCTAGATCATCTTTAAAGATGACTTCTTTTTCGATTAAGATATCAGCAAGTTGATTTAATTTATCTTTATTTTCTTCGAGAATTTGAATAGCTCTTTGGTATTGCCCTTCAATTAATTCTGAAATTTCAGCATCAATAATTTTTGCAGTTTCATCAGAATATGGTTTAGAAAAGTTATATTCACTTTGTCCTGTTGAATCGTAATACGTAACGTTTCCAATTTTATCATTCAAGCCATAAATGGTTACCATAGCACGAGCTTGGCGAGTTACTTTCTCTAAATCGCTTAATGCTCCGGTAGAAATTCTGTCAAAAGTTACTTTTTCGGCAGCTCTTCCTCCCATAGTTGCACACATTTCATCTAACATTTGATCTGTTCTCACGATTTGCCTTTCTTCTGGAAGATACCAGGCAGCACCTAAACTTTGTCCTCGGGGTACAATAGTTACTTTGATAAGTGGTGCAGCATGCTCTAACATCCAACTCACAGTTGCATGACCAGCTTCGTGAATTGCAATTGCTCTTTTTTCTTCTGGAGTAATGATTTTGTTTTTCTTTTCAAGACCTCCAATAATTCTGTCAACCGCATCAAGAAAATCTTGTCTGTCAACTGCTGCTTTGTTGTTACGGGCAGCAATTAAAGCAGCTTCATTGCAAACATTTGCAATATCAGCACCGGAGAATCCTGGTGTTTGCTTTGCAAGAAAATCCAAATCAAGACCTTCAACTTTTTTAATAGGTTTTAAGTGTACCTGGAAAATTTCAGCTCTTTCGCGAATATCCGGTAAATCAACAAAAATTTGTCTGTCAAAACGTCCTGCACGCATTAAAGCTTTGTCAAGAACGTCAGCTCTATTGGTTGCAGCTAAAACAATTACATTAGAGTTAGTACCAAAACCATCCATTTCTGTTAGTAATTGGTTTAAGGTGTTTTCTCTTTCGTCATTTCCGCCAGACATATTGCTTTTTCCTCTGGCTCTACCTACAGCATCGATTTCATCAATGAAAATGATTGCTGGAGATTTTTCTTTTGCCTGCTTGAATAAATCACGAACACGTGATGCACCAACTCCAACAAACATTTCAACGAAATCAGAACCTGATAATGAGAAGAAAGGCACTTGGGCTTCACCAGCAACAGCTTTTGCTAATAATGTTTTACCGGTTCCAGGAGGTCCTACCAATAAAGCCCCTTTAGGGATTTTACCTCCAAGATTTGTGTATTTTTCTGGGTTTTTAAGAAATTCAACAATTTCCTGAATTTCTTCTTTAGCTCCTTCTAGACCAGCAACATCTTTAAAAGTAGTTTTGATATCTGTTTTTTCATCAAAAAGTTTAGCCTTAGATTTTCCAATATTGAAAATTTGTCCGCCTCCGCCAGCGCCTCCGCCAGACATTTTGCGCATTATGAAAATCCATACACCAATGATGATGATGATAGGCAATAAGCTAACTAAAATATCACTCCAGTTGCTCGCTTCTTTAAAGTCATAATCAACTAACTTTTTTTCTGCTTTAGCTTTGTCTAGTTTTTCCTGAAAAGATTTTAAATCACCAAATTTAGTTGTGTAATGAGGACCTTTGTTAGGCCTGTCAAACATATCTTTGGCTACTTTTTTATTCGCAGGATCTTTTAATGCTGCATCAGAAAGATAGATTTCAGCATCTTTATTGTTGAATATAATAACATTTTTAATTTGCCCTTTAGCCAGCATATTATCAATGTCAGACGATTTTAATTGGGCTGGTTCGCTCAGATTAGAACCTCCTGTTGCAAAACTTATAAATAAAAATACCAAAAGTATTGCGGCGTATATTAGCCAGGGGCTTATTTTGAATTTACTCGGATTTGGATTGTTATCTTTAGCCATTATTAGAGAAAGTTTCTTTTAGTATTTGTTTTCGATTGTAGTTATTTTGGCGTCACCCCAAAGGCTTTCGATGTTGTAGTATTCACGAATATGCTTTTGAAAAACATGTACAACGATGTGCACATAATCCATAAGAACCCATTCTGCATTATCGGTTCCTTCTACGTGCCATGGTTTATCTTTTAAGTCTTTCGACACTGTTTTCTGAATGGAGTTTACTATGGCGTTAACCTGTGTGTTTGAGCTTCCGTTACAAATTACGAAATAGTCACAAACTGCCGTTTCTATTTCTCTTAAGTCCAGAATATCGATATCATTTCCTTTTACTTCTTCAATCCCTTTGATTATGTTCGCCAACAGAACATCATTATTAATAGTCTTTTTCGCCATGAATTATATTTATGAATTTGTAAAGTTACCAAAATTTGTCATTATTTTTGAACCTTAACAAAATATTAAATTAAGTTATTAAAATTATTTTAATGAAACTAATCAAACTCGATGCCATAGATTCAACAAATGACTTTCTTAAGGCATTATCCAGTCAGGATGAAATAGATAATTTCACAGTGGTAACAGCTGAAAATCAGATAAAAGGAAAAGGCCAAATGGGGGCCAAATGGTTTTCTGAGACCGGTAAAAACTTAATTATGAGTGTTTTGGTTAAAAATTTTTTATTTCATACGGAAAAGGTTTTTGATATGAGTTTAATAGTTTCATTAAGTGTAATCCAAACATTAAAAGAATTAGATATTCCTCATTTAAGTATTAAATGGCCTAACGACATTATGTCATATAACAAGAAGATAGGTGGCATACTTATTGAAAATACTCTAAAAAGTGATGGCAGAATCGTGTCGATAGTTGGGATAGGATTGAATGTTAATCAGGAAAATTTTGAACATTTACCAAATGCATCTTCATTAAAAGTAATTTGTAATAAGGAATTTGATAAAGAATCCCTTCCTTTTTTAATCATTGAGAAAATGAAACAAAAAATAGGATTATGGGAAAATAATTCTGCTTTGTATCGGCAAGAATATTTCAATTTGTTATTCAGAAAAGGAGTGCCAATGCCATTTAAGAATCTTCACAATAAAAATTTCATGGGAATTATTCAGGGTGTTTCACCAATCGGAAAGCTGCAGGTTTTACTTGAAGATGATTCTATTGCTGAATTTGAAATAAAGGAAATTCAGATGCTTTATTAAAATGATAAGAATTCATAAGTTCAAAGTTTAAAAATAATCTTTCTAAATCTGATGAATTGATTCGGCTTTAGTTTTTGGTTCTATCTTTCTGTTCCAGTAAATAATATAAAATATGCCAAAAATAGTTGGGGTGATCCAGGCAATTGCACTTCCAATTCCTAATCCTGCAACTATATAAGCCGTGATAGATGCGATTAGTGCCCCAGTCATTTTTCCTATATGTTTTGCCAGCCAGCTTTTGTTGGTCTCTGGTAATTTTTTGAAAAAGATAAAGTCTTTATAGCTCATATAAAAACCAAATCCTCCAAAGAAAATAAACAACATTCCATTTGTAATAGTATTTAACTGGCAATAAATCCCGAGCAAAATCATTATTACAGAAAAAAGCAACATATTTCCCGAAATTACTTTATCTGCTAAATTAGCTTTTAGTTTGTGTTTAAAATTCAATATTCTATTTCCTGAAATAACAAGATAGATTGTGAAGAGCCCGATTAGAAATAGAAAAATGTTTTGATGATTTGGTATCCAACAGATAATCAACGAAATAATTGAACTCGTTAGCATCCCGATTGAAAATAACTTCCCCATTCTTTTATGTAATTTACCGCCTTTTTTAACAGCGACATTTCCAATACCTGTAATTAGTCCAATTCCTCCAAAAAAGGCGTGAATGTAAATTAAAATCTTAATTGCTGGTTCCATCTGATATGTTTTAGTTTTGATGGACCAAACTTCCATTAATATTCTGATAGAACATAATTTATATTTCCGAATTGTATTTTTTTAAGGATGAATTGTTTTTTAGAAAGATTTGAAACTAACAAAAGCATAAAGATTTATATTTTGCATTTTCACCAAATTAATTTTTGTATTAATATTCTAAATTGAGACAATGTTATAAACAAAAAAAGTCCGATTATATCGGACTTTGTAATATTGTGCTAATCTATAAATGGATTAAAGTTTATTCATATTATTGGCTAAAGTTTCAATAAACTTACTGATCGGACCTTTAACCATCATGGCCATCATGGCGTTAAATTCACCTTCAAAAAATAACTGAACAGCACTTTCTGAATCAGAAATACTATCAATATTTGAAACTAAAGTAAAAGGAAGCTTATCACTTGCAGCACCCAAAATGATTTTGTTAGGAGCTATTTTGTCTTTCATTTTAAGTTTTATTTCCGGCATACCTTTTAGTCCAAAAATAAAAGCATCTTCCCCGGTTACTTCAAATTTAGCTATATTATCCGGCATTAATTTTTCAAAATTCTTTACATCAGACAGTAAACCAAATAATTCCTGGGCTGATTTCTGAACGGTAACTTTTGGACTTTCTAAGTTCATTTTGTTTTATCGTTTTTTATTATTTTTCTGGTAAAGTTCCTAAAAGGCAGATTAGAATTTATGTTATTCCTGTCTCCACGTTGAAGGACTAACACTCCAGTCTTGTAAAGTTGTTTGCTGATCTTCACTAATATATTGTTTCTGAACGGCTAAACTTAATAAGTTTTCATAATTACTCAATGTAAATAAATCAATATTTGCATTTTTGAAATTTTCTTCAGCAACACTAAAACCATAAGTAAAAATGGCTGCCATCCCTTTAATATTTGCACCTTCATTACGTAAAGCTTCTACAGCCATAAGACTGCTGTTACCGGTGCTGATTAAATCTTCGACAACAACAACATTCTGGCCTTTTTGCAAAAAGCCTTCAACCTGATTTTGTCTTCCGTGTTTTTTAGGTTCAGGGCGTACATATACAAATGGTAATCCAAGACTTTCCGCAACAAGAATCCCTATTCCAATGGCTCCTGTAGCAACCCCTGCAATAACATCTGGCTTGCCAAATTGTTTTTCTATGTTTTTCGCAAATTCATCACGAATGTAATTTCGGATAATTGGAAATGAAAGAATTAATCTGTTGTCACAATAAATAGGTGATTTCCATCCGGAAGCCCATGTAAAAGGATTTTCTGGATTCAATTTAATTGCATTTATTTGCAAAAGCAATTCTGCTGTTTTTTCGGCGGTATCTTTATTAAAAATCATAGTACAAATGTATAAAGTTTTTGTGAACGACAAACCACTTTTTTTGACAAATGAAATCTCGAAAGAGACTAATTTTCAATTGTTCCTGTTGGAGAGTATTGATATAGAGCAGCTTATTGTGAAAATATTTCAAAATAAAATTCAAAAGGCCTATTTATACCATCCCGACGAGAAGGAAATAATGAAGACGCTAAAAGCCAAAATACCTGTAAATAAAGCCGGAGGAGGTTTTGTTTATAATAAAAAAGGTGAAGTTTTGTTTATTTTTAGAAACGGAAAATGGGACTTGCCAAAGGGTGGGACTGAAAAAGGAGAAGAGATTGAACAAACTGCTATGCGCGAAGTTGAGGAAGAAACAGGTGTTAATCAACTCCGAATTACAAATAAACTCCAAAAAACCTATCATGTTTTTAAGCGCAACGGAAAATATAAATTAAAAATCACGCATTGGTTTGAGATGTACTCTGATTTTGAAGGAACACCTCAAGGCCAACTAGAAGAGGGTATCGAAAAAGTAGCGTGGCTAAATCCGGAACAAATCAAAGAAGCGCTTAAAAATTCTTATGAAAACATTAAATTATTGTTTGAAGAGGAAGGAAAACCAATTTTTAAAATTCCAGACTCTAATTAATTATCATGACGTGCCACCATTTATTAAAAGCCCCAATCAACTTTGCGTTCATTGGGGCTTTTAATAAATGCTGTCGGGCTATGCGCGCTACTTAGGTAGCTTGCTTCTATCCCTCACGCGAAATTTTAGAATTTGTTTCGAGTTTTTTGCTGCCAGATTATTGGAAGTATGTGAAAAACTCTCTGATATTTCTTTGTATGTAAAACCGTAAAATAATTTCTTGTTTGTGTAATTGATTTTTTTATGCTTTAAAGTATAGATAAATGTGATATTTACATGGGTTTAATGAATATACAAAATGTTTGTAATTGTAATCTAATTGTGCTTTCGATTAGAAAATAATATGTCCCAAAATACAAACTTAATAATACGCATTAATTTAAACCATTAGTATTTCAGCCTGAAACCTGAAACAAGAAAAACCTGAAACAAATTTCCCTACTTTTGCAAAATGAATAAAAAACAACATCCAGACAATATACTTTTGAATTTAGGAATTGAGAACCTGAATGAAATGCAGGAAATGGCACAAGATGCTATTTTAAATGAAAACAATGTTTTATTGCTGTCACCAACAGGTTCGGGAAAGACATTGGCTTTTCTGCTTCCGGTTTTAGAATTATTACAGCCCGAAATTTTATCGGTTCAATGTTTAATTCTGGTTCCGTCCCGTGAACTTGGATTACAAATTGAGCAAGTCTGGAAAAAAATGGGCACCAGTTATAAAGTGAATATTTGTTATGGCGGACATTCGATTGATACAGAAATTAAAAACTTAAGCAATCCGCCTGGTGTTTTAATTGGAACTCCTGGGAGGATAGCAGATCATATTGACAGAGAGACTTTTCGGACAGATAAAATTCAGACTCTAATTCTGGATGAATTCGATAAGTCGCTTCAATTAGGTTTTCATGAGCAAATGTCTTTTATTATTGGAAGATTACCAAAAGTGAATAAAAGAGTTTTAGTTTCTGCAACTTCAGATGTTGAAATTCCGAAATACACCAGAGTAGTAAATCCAATCATTTTAGATTTTATTCCGGAAGAAGAGGAAAAAGCAAATCTTTCGTTGAAAATGGTAGTTTCGCCTCTTAAAGATAAATTAGAAAGCTTATTTAATTTGATTTGTTCCTTAAAATCCCAGTCGGCTATTATATTTTGTAATCATCGCGATGCTGCCGAACGTATCAGTGATACTTTAAATGAAAAAGGAATTTATTCTATTTACTATCACGGTGGTATGGATCAGGAGGAACGGGAACGTGCTTTAATTCAGTTTAGAAACGGAAGCATGAGTTATTTAATTACTACCGATTTAGCTGCTCGTGGGCTGGATATTCCGGAAATGAAACACGTAATTCATTATCATTTGCCTTTGAAAGAAGACGAATTTACACATCGTAATGGTCGTACCGCACGTATGCAGGCTTCAGGGACAGCTTACATTATTATTCACGAAAGTGAGAAAAAAATGGATTATATTGATTATAGTATCGAAATGCTTAATGTTGAAAATGCTGCTGTTCTGCCAAAACCTCCTGAATTTCAAACTGTTTATATCAGTGGAGGAAAAAAACAAAACTGAATAAGTTTGATATCGTCGGTTTCTTTTCGCAAAAAGGAAAACTGGAAAAAGATGATTTGGGTTTAATTGAAGTGAAAGATTTCGTTTCGTTTGCAGCTGTAAAATATAATAAAGTGAAAGATTTACTTAAAAATATAAAAGATGAGAAGATGAAAGGAAAGAAATTTAAAATTGAGGTTGCGAGAAAAGTTGTAAAAAAAGAAGATGGAAGATAAATAAGTGTTTTGCTTTTTAACTCAAGTTAAAAAATATATTATAAATATTGAATTTAATATTTTGTGTAATTTGTTGATTTCTAAAATGTTAATGATGTTTTGTTATTAGGTTGTGAAAAAATAAATAAAATTCACAATTTAATGTTAATCAAAGTATAGTTTTAGAAGTAATTTTTCATAATTTCGGCGATTATTAATAGTATAAAAATTAACCCCAAATTCATTATGAAAAAGATTATTACCCTTGCCGTTTTACTTTTTAGTTTTGTTTCATTTGCACAGATTAAAGTACTTGAAACTGTTCCTGTTGAAAAATTAGGAAAAGTAAACAACAACTATATTCAAAAAATTGGAGATGAATATACTGTTTATTATACTAGTATTGTGAGCGATGATGACGATTCTTCAAGCTTAAGAAAATTTTCTTTTAAAAACGTTAATAACGACTATGCAAGTCTTTACAGTATCATTATGAATGGTTTTAATGCAACTCCTTTATATGATATTAAATTAGAATTACCTAACAATTATATTTGGTTACATTATACAGGAAACACTCTTCCTGAGAAATCTACAGTTCAGTTTATGGTTTCAAGCAAAGACGCTTCTTCAGGTTCAAGCAATGTTTCTGAACCTTTCGTAAAAGATCAGATCAATAAATTATTTCAAAAATAATTTGCTTTAAAATATAAAACTAAAAAAGGCTATTCAATAATTGGATAGCCTTTTTTAGTATAAAGATGTCCCGTCCTGAAATAGCGATACACAAAAACAATCGTTATGGAAGAATACAGCAATTATGTAAAGCGCACCCAGCGAGATTACAGCATGTCCTTAAAACTTCAAATCGTTAGAGAAGTTGAGCAAGGTAGTTCATCAATTACCCAAATTAGAAAACAATATGGCATTCAAAGCCATGCTACAGTTCTGGGCTGGTTACGAAAATTTGGTAACTTTGATTGGGAAAACCAATCTCCTTTGAATATGGCAAAGTCACCCGAACAAAAAATTATGGAACTTGAAGCCCAAGTCAAGCTATTAGAAAAACAAAAGGCTCTTTTAGAACGACAAGCTTACGTTGCAGATAAAAAAGCAATCTTGTTTGACATGATGATTGATTTAGCTGAGAAAGAATATCATATCGATATCCGAAAAAACTCTGCACCCGAACAATCGCCCGCTTCAGAGCAAAAGAACAAAAAACAGTAGCGTTTACCTGTTATTTGTTCGGGATAGACAGACAGGTTTATTATCGAAAGACTAGAAGAATAGCATCCAAACAAAACAAAGCCAAAGAAGTAATTTTGATGGTGGATAATATCAGGAAGACAATGCCTAGAATAGGTACTCGAAAACTATATTATCTTTTGTTGGATAAACTTCAATTAATGAAAATTGGAAGAGATAAGTTCTTTGATATACTCAGAGCCAATCATTTATTGATACATCCTAAAGGAAGTTATCATCTAACGACTAACTCACATCATCGATTTAATAAACATCAAAATCGAATTCTAGATTTAGAAATTAACAGACCAGAGCAAGTTTGGGTCTCTGATATAACCTATCTAGGAAAAAGAGATAATCCTTGCTATTTAAGCTTAGTCACAGATGCTTATTCTAAAAAGATTATGGGATATTATCTTGCCGATAACATGAACACAGAAAGCAGTTTGAAGGCTTTTAAAATGGCTCTTAAACACAGAAACAACAAAAAATTACCATTGATACATCATTCAGACAGAGGGATTCAATATTGTGCTAATGACTATCAAAAGCAGCTTAATAAAAATAAAATTCTATGCAGTATGACACAAAACTCTGACCCTTATGAAAATGCAGTGGCAGAAAGGATTAATGGTATTTTAAAACAGGAATTTATGATTGACAAATACAATCAAAAAGCAGAAATCATGCAAAAAATTGTAAAAGAAGCTATTGATATCTATAATGAAATCAGACCTCATTATTCTAATTACATACTTACTCCAAATCAGATGCATAACCAAAACAAAATTAAAATGAGAACCTATAAAACAAAAAACAGTAGCAAAACTGAGCTTGCTACTGTCTAAAATTGTACTTTTATTTTTTATTAATCCTGTATCACTTTTTCAGGACTAGACAAGATTTAGAAAACATTGTTATTTCCTAAAATTCTTATGATTATGTTTTCTTTTGTAATGAGTTTGTTTTAGTTTTTTTTTGTCTTCAGAAATGACACTAATTGTACCGTCAATTTCAAGCATGCACAGTTTAACTTCATTAAAGTGTTCTAAGCCATGTTCTCGCATTGCTTCTTTTAATTCATCGTTGGAAATGTCTAATTTACTTAAAGTTTTAAAATCAAGTTTTCCATCATGAATAAGGACTTCAGGCTTATCCAGAAGTAAATCGCTAATAAGCTTGTATTTGTGTGTCAATTTTTTAATTATAAAGTTGATTACAAACAAGACCAAAGCAGCTACCAAACCTCCCCAAAGACTGGTGTCTGGGCCTACCATTGCATTTTGAACGGAATTACTAATCAGTAAAATCAGGATAATGTCAGCAGTGTTTAATTGGGATAGCTCTTTTTTTCCGAATATTCGTATAGCAATTGTCATAAAAAAATAGACGGCAGCACTTCTTAAAATAATGTCTAAATAAGGGAAAAGCATGTTTTTTATTTTAAAGTTAACAAAAAAGCCTTGTCAAAGTTTAAACCTGACAAAGCTTTTTAAATATCTGTATGTTTTAACTTAAATTAATTTAAAATTCTTTTCTATTGCTTTGATCATTTCCCCGGCAACATCTTTATTTGTAGCACCTTCAATTCCTTCAAGTCCTGGAGAAGAATTTACTTCAAGCAGCAAAGGGCCTTTAGATGAACGAATGATGTCAACACCAGCTACTTTTAAATCCATTGCTTTTGCGGCTTTAATCGCGATCTTTTTTTCTTCAGCAGTCACTTTTATTACTGACGCAGTTCCGCCAAGGTGAATATTAGCTCTAAATTCGCCTGGCATAGCCTCACGCTGAATGGCTGCGACTACTTTGCCATCGATCACAAAACAGCGAATGTCTTTTCCGTTAGCTTCTTTAATAAATTCCTGGACTAATATATTTGCGTTTAGACTTTTAAAGGCATTTATTACGCTTTCTGCAGCTTTTTTGGTTTCAGCCAAAACAACGCCTTTTCCTTGTGTTCCTTCCAGTAATTTTACAATTAAAGGAGAGCCTCCAACCATTTTAATTAAATTGTCAGTGTCTAAAGGTGAATTTGCAAAACCAGTCGTTGGAATATCAATACCACTATTTAAAAGCAGTTGCAGCGAGTACAATTTATCTCGTGACTGTGTTATAGCTGTAGCCGAATTTAGAACAAATACTTTCAAAGCTTCGAATTGACGGGTCAGGGCACAGCCATAAAAAGTAATACTTGGACGAATTCTCGGAATAATAGCGTCAAACTGGTTTAGTATTTTTCCCCCACGATAATGGATTTCGGGAGTTTTAGCGTCCAGTTTCATGTAACATTCCTTGATGTTCAAAAAATGCATTTCATGGCCGCGCATTTCTCCGGCTTCCATTATTCTTTTATTGCTGTATAATTCGGGATTGCTGGCTAAAAGCCCGATGCGTAGACCAGAACTTGCTTTTTCAGAATTTTGGTAAAGTTCTTTTAATGTTTCAGTAGAAGGCTGTCCCAACATGTATTTTTCTTCAGGATCTACTAATACGCGTCCGCTCATTGCTTCACGACCTAAAAGCATTCGAAAACCCATAGAATCCCTGTTAGTCAATGTCATTTCAATTGGCCATTTGATTTCGCCTAATTTAATGCTGGTCTGAATTACATAACGATGTTCCCTGAAACCGCTTGAACTTTTTACAATTCTTTTATCAATCAAAGGAGCTTCACAATGAATTACGGTTTTAATGTTATTCTGAATTGGATTAATGTCGAATTTTACCCAATTGGCATCATTTTTTATAAATGGAGCTATATTGATGGCATGCATTGCCGAAGTTTTTGCACCTGAATCCACACGAGCCTTTATTGTAGGGATTCCCAGTTCAGGAAATGCGCACCATTCTTCACTGCCTAAAATGACTTTGTTTTGAAGCATATATTGTTTTTTATTGTAGAGATTTAATAACCAAAAATAGCTATTTGCTTTTATTAAAGGTAGTGATTTATCAAAAAAAAACACCCGTTATGTTATGAAAACGTAACGGGTGTGTTATTTATGTTATAAATTTAAACTGATTTATTGATTGGTCGGCTCCTCTGCTTTGTGTATTTCTACTGAAAGTTCTTCTGAATTATCTTTTAAATCCATTACAATTTCATCACCTGAATGTATTTTTGAAGTGATGATTTCTTCGGCTAACAAATCTTCAACATACTTTTGAATAGCTCTTTTTAGAGGTCTTGCCCCAAATTGTCTGTCAAAGCCTTTTTCGGCTATAAATGCTTTAGCTTTATCAGTCAAGCTTAAATTATATCCAAGTTCAGAAATACGAGCGTATAATTTTTTAAGCTCAATCTCGATGATAAGATCGATATCAGCTTTTTCTAATGCATTAAATACGATTACATCATCAATTCTGTTTAAGAATTCCGGAGCAAAGGTTTTCTTCAATGCATTTTCAATAATGCTTTTCGAATTTTCATCAGCCTGAGCAACTTTAGCAGCAGTTCCAAAACCAACACCTTGTCCAAAATCTTTTAACTGACGTGCACCAACATTCGAAGTCATGATAATGATTGTGTTTTTAAAGTCGATTTTACGACCTAAACTATCAGTCAGATAACCATCATCTAAAACCTGAAGCATCATGTTGAATACATCTGGATGTGCTTTTTCAATCTCATCTAAAAGTACTACACAATAAGGTTTTCTGCGAACTTTCTCGGTTAACTGTCCACCTTCTTCATAGCCAACATATCCCGGAGGCGCTCCAACTAAACGGGAGATAGCAAATTTCTCCATATATTCGCTCATGTCGATACGAACCAAGGCATCTTCAGAATCGAATAATTCTTTTGCTAAAACTTTTGCCAATTGCGTTTTACCAACTCCGGTCTGACCTAAGAAAATAAATGAACCAATTGGTTTGTTTGGATCTTTAAGTCCGGCTCTGTTACGCTGAATAGAACGTGCGATTTTTAAAACAGCATCGTTTTGTCCAATTACCTTATTCTGAATTAGTTCCGGTAACTTGGCCAGTTTGTTGCTTTCTGTTTGTGCGATCCTGTTTACAGGAATTCCGGTCATCATTGAAACCACATCGGCTACATTGTCTTCAGTAACTTCAATTCTATTACTTTTAGAATCTTCTTCCCATTGTTCCTGAGCAAGTGCTAGGTCTTTTTCAATACGTTTTTCATCATCGCGAAGTTTGGCTGCTTCTTCATATTTTTGCTTTTTGACAACCATATTTTTGTTCTCACGAACTTCTTCTAACTGACGCTCTAAATCCAAAATTTGCTTTGGAACGTCAATATTAGTGATGTGTACACGAGATCCGGCCTCATCCATGGCATCGATAGCTTTGTCTGGTAAAAAACGTTCAGACATATATCTGTTGGTTAATTTAACGCAGGCTTCAATTGCTTCCGGAGTATAAGTTACATTGTGATGGTCTTCGTATTTGTCTTTTACATTGTTCAAAATGGCAATTGTTTCTTCAACAGAAGTTGGTTCCACAATTACTTTTTGGAAACGTCTTTCTAAAGCACCATCTTTTTCAATATATTGTCTGTACTCATCAAGAGTGGTAGCACCAATACATTGTATTTCACCTCTTGCTAATGCTGGTTTAAACATGTTTGAGGCATCAAGTGAACCAGTTGCTCCGCCGGCACCAACAATAGTATGTATTTCATCAATGAAAAGAATAATATCGTCGTTTTTCTCAAGCTCGTTCATTACGGCTTTCATTCTTTCTTCAAATTGTCCTCTGTATTTTGTTCCGGCAACTAAGCTTGCCAGGTCAAGAGTAACAACGCGTTTGTGAAAAAGAATACGCGATACTTTCTTTTGGATTATACGCAAAGCCAGTCCTTCTGCAATAGCAGATTTACCAACTCCCGGTTCTCCAATAAGGAGTGGATTGTTCTTTTTTCTTCGACTTAAGATTTGAGAAACACGTTCAATTTCTTTTTCGCGTCCTACAACAGGATCTAGTTTTCCTTCTTCGGCCATTTCTGTTAAATCTCTCCCAAAATTATCTAATACCGGAGTTTTCGATTTTTTGTTTGACTTATTGGCTGGATTGTTAAAACTACTTTCTTTTAAACTGTCATCTTGTCCTGAATCATCGTTATATGATTCGTTTTTTGGCAAGTTTTCTAAGAATTCTTCTTCGTTTGGAGTCATATTTAAATATTGTTCTTTAGCTATATCATAATCTATTTTTAGTTTATTCAATAGCTTGGTTGTTGGATCGTTTTCGTTTCGTAAGATGCATAAAAGCAGGTGAGCCGTACTAATCGACGAACTTTGAAATACTTTAGCCTCTAGAAAAGTAGTCTTCAGTGCCCTTTCGGCCTGTCGGGTAAGATGAAGATTTTTCTTTTCGGTGTTTACTTCAACGCTGTGGTTGGCCGGACTCAGTATTTCTACCTTCCTGCGTAAATGGTCTAAATCGACTGCCAGGTTATTAAGTATATGAATAGCTTTTCCGTTACCATCTCTTAAAATGCCCAGCATTAGATGTTCAGTACCAATAAAGTCGTGCCCTAAGCGAAGAGCTTCCTCTTTACTGTATGTAATAACATCTTTTACTCTTGGTGAAAAATTATCATCCATAATATATAATTGGTATTGTAAATTTAATGAATTAGTGATTGAAAAACAAAAACCATACCTTTCAGAAACACCTGTCAGCTAATAGACAAAAAAAATAGTAATAAAACAGTTAAAAAAGGCTTAATTTATTAACTAAAACTAAAAAAAAGTTGTTAATAAATCATTGAAATATCTGTAAGGAAATAGCTGAAAAAATTTCAAAAAAACGTATCTTGGCACGTTTTGAAAATTAATATAATTATTTAATATAACATTATGTCTGAAGGAGAAAAGTTAATTCCTATTAACATCGAAGAAGAAATGAAATCAGCTTACATCGATTATTCGATGTCGGTAATCGTATCAAGGGCACTTCCGGATGTTAGAGATGGCTTGAAACCGGTACATCGAAGAGTTCTTTACGGAATGTATGACTTAGGAGTAACATCAAGATCAGCCCACAAAAAATCTGCGAGAATCGTGGGAGAAGTTCTGGGTAAGTATCACCCTCATGGGGATACATCTGTTTATGATGCCATGGTTCGTATGGCTCAGGAATGGAGTATGCGTTATCTTTTAGTTGATGGTCAGGGTAATTTTGGTTCTGTAGATGGGGATAGCCCTGCAGCAATGCGTTACACTGAGGCCAGAATGAAAAGGATTTCGGAAGAAATTATGGCAGATATCGAAAAAGAAACTGTTGATTTTCAATTGAACTTTGACGATACATTA
Organism: Flavobacterium gyeonganense; assembly: GCF_029625295.1. Lineage (NCBI taxonomy): Bacteria > Pseudomonadati > Bacteroidota > Flavobacteriia > Flavobacteriales > Flavobacteriaceae > Flavobacterium > Flavobacterium gyeonganense. The sequence continues at coordinate 4,266,286 of NZ_CP121112.1, forward strand.
TATGAACCAAAAGTAATGCCTACGAGAGTTCCTACATTGTTAGTTAACGGGGCAACAGGTATTGCAGTTGGTATGGCTACAAATATGCCTCCACACAATTTAACAGAAGTTATCAATGGTACTCTGGCATACCTTGATAATAACGATATTGAAGTGGACGAATTAATGACACATATTAAGGCTCCGGATTTTCCAACCGGTGGTATAATATATGGTTATGAAGGCGTTCGCGAAGCATTTAAAACCGGTAGAGGACGTATTGTAATGCGTGCTAAAGTTGGTTTTGAAGAAGTTGACGGAAGAGAATCTATCATTGTTACTGAAATTCCGTATCAGGTTAATAAAGCTGATATGATTAAACGTACAGCAGACCTTGTTAACGAGAAGAAGATTGAAGGTATTGCGAATATCCGTGATGAGTCTGACAGAAACGGTATGCGTATCGTTTACATCTTAAAGCGCGATGCAACTCCAAATGTAGTTTTAAATACCTTATATAAATTTACACAATTACAGTCTTCTTTTAGTGTAAATAATATTGCATTAGTAAAAGGTCGTCCTCAAATGCTGAATCTGAAAGACATGATTCATTATTTTATTGAACACCGTCATGATGTAGTTGTAAGAAGAACTCAATTTGAATTACGTAAAGCTGAAGAAAGAGCCCATATTTTAGAAGGATTAATTATTGCATCAGATAACATTGATGAAGTAATTGCTATTATCAGAGGTTCTAAAAATACAGAAGAAGCCCGTGAGAAATTAATTGAAAGATTTAGTTTATCAGATATTCAGGCCCGTGCAATTGTCGAAATGCGTCTGCGTCAGTTAACAGGTCTTGAGCAGGATAAATTGAGAGCTGAGTTTGAAGAATTAATGAAATTAATCGAACACTTAAAAGCATTGCTGGCAGACGTAAATTTAAGAACCGACTTAATTAAGGAAGAACTTGTTGAAATCCGTGATAAATATGGAGACGAGCGTCGTTCCCAAATTGAATATTCTGGTGGAGACGTAAGTATTGAAGATTTAATTGCCGATGAAAATGTAGTAATTACAATTTCGCATGCAGGTTACATCAAACGTACAAACTTAACAGAATACAAAACTCAAAATAGAGGAGGAGTTGGTCAGAAAAGTGCCGGAACAAGAGATCAGGATTTTCTTGAGCATATGTTCGTAGCAACGAATCACCAATATATGATGTTCTTTACGCAAAAAGGAAAATGTTTCTGGATGCGTGTTTATGAAATTCCTGAAGGAAGTAAAACGGCAAAAGGAAGAGCAATTCAAAACCTTGTAAATATTGAAAGCGATGATAAAGTAAAAGCTTTCATTTGTACACAGGATTTAAAAGATAAAGATTATATCAACAGCCATAATTTGGTTATGGTTACCAAACAGGGTCAGGTTAAGAAAACATCTTTAGAGAAATATTCTAAGCCTAGAGTAAATGGTGTAGCAGCTATTACTATTAAAGAAGGTGATGAGTTGATGGGGGCACAGTTAACAAACGGAGAAAGCCAAATTATCTTAGCTGTAAAGTCCGGAAAACTGGTTCGTTTTGAAGAAACGAAAACGCGCCCAATGGGAAGAACAGCTTCTGGCGTTCGCGGTATTACACTAAAAGATGATACTGATGAAGTTATTGGTATGGTTACTGTTGATAAAAATGATATTAATGATTCACAAATTCTGGTTGTAACTGAAAATGGTTATGGTAAACGTACTAAATTAGTTGATGAAGATGGTGAAGATGTTTACAGAATTACAAACCGTGGAGGTAAAGGAGTTAAAACGCTAAATATCACTGAAAAAACTGGAAAATTAATCTCTATTAATGCTGTAACGGATTCTGATGATTTGATGATTATCAATAAATCAGGACTGACAATCAGAATGGCGATTGAAGATTTACGTGTTATGGGGCGTGCTACTCAGGGTGTAAGACTTATTAATTTAAAAGGGAAAGATTCTATTGCAGCTGTTACAACTGTGATGAAAGATGAAGTTGAAGAAGTTGTTGTAGATGAAGACGGAAATGTTATTGAATCCGGAATTGAGAGGGTTAAACCCGATTTAGAAGTTCTTGAAGATGATGTTGTAGCCGAAGATGATGAAGACGATGATTCTGAAGAAGAAGTTGAAGATGAGGATGATGCTGAAGAAGAGGAATCTGAAGAATAAAATGAACCACACAAATTAAAAATTAATACAAATTGAATATTATGAAAAGTAAATATGTAATACTTGCATCAGCATTATTGATTTCAGTAGCTACTTTTGCTCAGAAAGATCAGATAAAAAGTGCTGAAAAAGCATTAAAAGGCGGAGATGCCCAAGGTGCGCTTGCACAATTAAAGGACGCGGAAAATCTTATTGTAAATGCAAAAGATACAGAGCAGGGACAATATTATTTTATTCAGGGAAATGCTTATTTAGATCTTGCAAACAAAAAAGTAGAAGAAGGGAAAAATTTGTCTCTTGCTGCAGAAAGCTATAAAAAGTTAATTGAAATTGAGAAAACATCCGGAAAGCAAAAATTCTCAACTCAGGCTGCCGCTTCAATTACTCAAATCAAAGGATTGTTAATTAATTCAGCTATTGCGGATACACAATCAAATAAAGCTGCAGAAGGAGCAAAAAAATTGTATGATGCTTACTCTTTAGATAAAAAAGACACCATCAATTTGTATTATGCAGCTTCTACTTATGTAAACGCTCAGGATTATGATGCAGCTTTACCAATGTATGAAGAGTTGAAAAAATTAAATTATTCAGGAAAAGGAACAAGCTATACAGCTGTGAATAAAGCTTCTGGTAATGAAGATGGTTTTAATAATGAAAAAGATAGAGATTTAGCTGTAAAATTAGGAACTCATGAAAAACCTAAAAAAGAAGTTATTCCTTCTAAAAGAGGTGAAGTTTACAAAAATTATGCATTAATTTTAGTTCAGAAAGGAAGAACTGAAGATGCTAAAAAAGCTTTGGCTGATGCAAGAAAAGCTAACCCGGAAGATTCTTCTTTAATCCTTTCCGAAGCTAATTTATATTTAGAAACTAAAGATTACGATACTTATAAAAAGTTAGTTGGAGAAGCTTTGCAAAAAGATCCAAATAATAAAGAGTTAATTTTCAACCTTGGTGTACTAAGTGCAAATGCTAAAAATGCTGCAGATGCTGAAAAATATTATTTAAAAGTGATTGAAATAGATCCTAATTATGCAAATGCTTATCTTAATCTTGCTGCATTAAAATTAGAAGCCGAAAAACCAATTATTGATGAAATGAATAAATTGGGTACTTCTGATAAAGACATGAAGCGTTATGATGTATTGAAAAAACAAAGAGAAAATGTTTTTAAAAGCGTGATTCCATATCTTAAAAAAGCAAATGAGCTTGATCCAAAGAATGAAGATGTTTCTAAGACATTATTAGGTGTTTACAAAGCTCTTGAAATGACTGCTGAGGCCAAAGCCTTAAAAGCAACAATGTAATAGTTTAAAGCAAATAAAAATGTAAAGCCGTCTAAAATATTTAGGCGGTTTTTTATTTCCTGTATAATTATTAATTCAATTTTAAAAGATTTATAATGTGTTAGCAGGCGAATTGATATTTTTAAGATATAAGGAAATGGAATTGCCTGCCAGGTTAAATTATTCCAGATTTGATTCTGCTTATGATTTCATTCTAATATAATAATTGAGAAGTTAGTGAAGGGATACACTGTTCTTAACCAATTAATAAAAAAGCAGACCATTAATAACGATGATCTGCTTTCTGTTTAAAGATTAGGATTTCTAAGTAAAAAATCTAATTATTTCAATTTGTTTTCGGTATCAGTATAATTACCTGTAATAGTTACTCCACTATTTTTAGTTACTTTTCCATAAATGGTAATTGAAGAATTTCCAATAAAATTAATTTTTGCACCGCTGTTAAGTCTTAGATCACCCCAAATTACCGCCGATCCTTCTATTTGTAATATGGCATTATTATTAATGATAAGTTCTGTTGGGTTTGACTGCTGATATTTACCCTGGGCTAAGCTTCCTCTTATGTTAAAAGTACCTCCGCTGTTTAGGATCAAACCATTCTGAATTGATATAGAACCACAATGGGTTAATATACCGCCTGAATTTACTATCGCTGAATTAATTGCAGTAGTTCCTGAAAACGACTTGATTTCATTTGAATTTAAAATCAAATCTTTACCTTGATTGTAAGTTCCATATTGAGAACAGGTGGCAAATGCTGAATTAGGTTTCTCCATCTTAATGATTTTTAATCCACCTTTGCCGCTTGCAACATAGATATAATTATCGCTGGATTTAACATAGTTTGATGATCCCGAAATTCCTAAAGTGCCTAATAAATTAAGTTGCTCTCCACTTTGATAAACATTCAGTCCTGCTGCACCATTTGCAACAAAAATATATCCTTCGTTTGCAGAAACTGCATTTGTAACATTATCCTCTCCTGCTGCAGTTATGCTTAAAGTTTGTAATTTTGAACCAGTATTAATATCGTAAACTCCTAAGCCGTTATATCCTTCAGAGACTAAAAGTTTTGTTCCGTTAATTTCCATTGTTCTTTTTGCACCGCTCACATCTATTGGTATACTAAAGTTTTTTTGCAGAGCCAGATTTGACTGATTGTAAACATTTACTCCTTTAGTCCCGCTTAAGGTTATAACTTTATCATTGTTTAAAGCAACTGATCGTAAATCTTCTATAATTATATTTGCTGTAATTGCCTTAGTTGAACTATTGAATTTATAAAGTCTTCCCTTATCGCCTGTGACAGCAAAATAAGAAGAACCATTTGCAGCAACATCAGTTGTAACTCTGCTTTCTAAATAATTGATTTTGTATTTATCCGTAAGCAAACCAGAATTCAATTCCATGTTGATTACTATTGAAGGACTTGTTAACAATGGATCTGTATCTAAATCTTTTGCTGCTCCAATAATTAAATTGCCATTAGAATAGCTAAGTGAAGTTATATCTGTATTAGCAATTAAAGCAGAAGTAACTAGTTTTGGTTTGTAAGGATCTGAAACATCAATAACGTCAATCGCTCCTGAGTACGCATCGCCTCTCATAATATAAGATACATATGCATAGTTTCCATTTACGGCAACATGGCTAGCTTGTAATGTTCTGCCATCTTTATCAACTGGAGGATCTATTTCTGCAATCTGTACTAAAGGAAGAGTTGTTATTGTAGTGTTGGAAAATTTTCCTGTTGTAATATTGTTGTCGATTGAAATTACTCCAGAATTGGAATAATCAAGTCTTTTATTTAAAGAAGTTTGATCTATAGTTATAGTAATGTTTTTTGCTGCCTGATTGTTATTTGAGTTATCATTATTATTTTCACATCCTATTAATAGTGATATAGCTAAAAATGAAAATAAGTAAATATTATTTCTCATAAGTTGTGATTGGATTTTTAAAATTCGGTGCAAATGTAAGTTGTTTTTTTGCAACATAATGCAGGTGAAAATGTTAATTTTTTCAATAAAAACGCTTGTTTTACAGTTGTTTAGCTTTAAGTGCATTTTGACGGATTTTACTAACACTTTATCGTGAAAAAAAAGAGAGCATCAAATTTTTTGATACTCTCTTTTGCTAAAATTAAGATAACGTTTTATCTCCTTCCGTGGCCATGATCATCACGTCTTTCGTGTCTGTCATGTCTATCATGTCTATCGTGATGTTTATAGTTTTTATGGTGATCACGGTGACGGTCATTATACGCATATCTAGGTCGTGGTTCGTAACATCTTTGCGGCGCACCGTGGTATCCTTTATAATATTTTACTTTATGTCTGTCAAAATATTTATAAGGAGTTCTTCCATGGTAGTCATTTAAAACTACTTTGTAACCTCCATATAAGTCGTAATTTCTGTAAGGTCTAGGCAAATAAGAGGTTCTAACCCATCTTCCTCCTCCAAAATAAATGAATTGTGAAGCACGTACATCATAATAAGCTTCAATATCCGGAAGATAATAATATTCTACTTCTGAATATCCAACTGGTCCCCAGGCAGGAGGTGTTCCTATGTTTACATTTACAGATACCTGAGCTTGTGTTGAATTTGCAACGATTAGAAATAATCCTACGATTGCTATTTTGATTGTTTTCATTTTTAATACTTTTTTAATGTTAATCTATATGTGGATATCCATATATTGTGCCAAAACATAAAAGGCAAATGTGTTTTGACTGTAAAAAACCATCTAAAAAGTAATAGTTAAATCGTATCTTGTTGATTATTAATTTGTTTTAGTTAGAAATAAAAAATCAAAAAATGCTTATTTATATTCCACAATTTTAGGTTTTCCTAATTCAAAAGACTGAAGTCCGATGTCCTGAGTTTCAAATGTATTAGTTTTAAAGATACTTTCGCCCTGAAACGGGATGGTAGGATAATATGAAATTGAAAGCTGAAATGCGCTAAAAACAAGATAATCATTACTTATTAAAACTCCGACACCAATTTTTGAAAAATATTTATTTTGCAGCAATCCTGAAGAACTGTTTCCTAATACAGCAATAGAATAATTAAAATAGGGATTCAGCCTAAAGCCTAAAACTTCTTTAGGAGCATATGTCTGAGTTTGTAATGTTAGTACCATTTTGCTTTTCCCGTAATATGCTGCATTAAAACCGGCAAGGCCATAGTTTTCATTTATTGTAAGCTGATCTCCCACAGAGCTAGCTCTGTTGATTCCTATAACCATTTCCGGCTTAATAAATTGTCTTAACTTCCAGTCTCCTAACGTCAATAGACTAGTAAAATAATTTGCTTTTAATGAAATAGAGGTCTGATATGTCTTAGATTGATTAAAAAAAGTGCCAATCTCAAAGTTAGTACTCAAAAACCCCCATTTGTAATAGTCCCCAAAAGAAGCCTGGGCACCTACGTAGGGGCGCCATATTTTATTTTTATACTGATAACCAAGTGTTATCCCATAGATTCTTCCAATTGGAACGTCTTCAGTAAAACCATTTCTAAAAATATAATTATCTTTCACGAATTCCCTTGTATTTATTCCGAATCCCATTAAAACTTGTTTTTCGTCAGAAAAAAAACTAATAGTATCAAATTCAACATTAGGTTTTTCAGTGTAATCAATGTTTAAAAAGCGTCCGGACACAATCAAATTAGTGGTTCTCTCCTTTTTTTAGGATTTACCCCAGTTATGTTAAATGCTTTACCAGCCCAAAAATCATGCGAGTTATACTTAAATGGCTGGTATTCATATTTTAATGTTGCATCCTGTAATGTGTCTCGTCGATATTGCTGTTCCATAATAATACCACCAGCCCATTTGGCCAAAGGAGAATAAAATGGTCTTTCGAAAGCAATACCTTTGATATAATTGTCATCTAAATCATTTAAATATTTAAATTTTGTAGTAACAAAAGTGTTTTTAATGTTGGGTATTGTATATAGAGCATTATGACCATTATGTCCATCCTCAAATCTGTTAGAAAATTTATATTCGAGCTGCTGTCCGGTACCAACGAAGTTACGGTCATTAAATCCAATACCAATCCGCGAACTTGATATTGAAAATTTTGGAATTAAGCTCCAGGTATCAAGAACACGAACCGTAATATCAATTGAGTCATTTGTTGGAGAAACCAATTCCTCAGATATATTTACTTTACTTACGAATTTTTGGGATCTTATAATACGTTCAGTTTCTTTTATTTTATAAGTGTCGTAAGCTGAGTTTTTTCTAAAAAGTAATAAATTCTGAATTGCAAATCTTTTCGTCTTGAGGTGTAATTTATTTCCTGTTCTTTCTCCCCAATTTTTAGGAACCATAGTAGAATCTGTATCAGATTGTCCAAACGGATCTAAGGTTATAATTCTGATGTTGCGAATAATTTTTCCATCTACATTAGGCAAGTGTTCCTTTTCGACTAATGTTTTATTCTTTTTTTTATTTTAGCAGGCTTGAAAATTATTTTTCTTAAGAAATTAGTAAACTTACTTTTTTCTGAAAGCTTTTTAATTTTATGGTATTTCTCTATACTATCTTTTTTAGTCTGTTTTTCTTGTGAAAAGGTGCTTTGGGAAAAATTCCAAAGAAAAATTAGAAAGAAGAATATTTTTACAAACCTGTAAGACATGCTAATAAAGTTAGCGTAAATTATTGATTTTTTTATGATATAATTAAACGGAGAAAATAAATAATTACTTTTCAGTTTTTAATTTTTTTAATACGCCAGGTAAATTTTTTTGGCATATGATTTCCCATAACATAGCCCCAAGGTTCTAAAGATTCTATTCTGTCAAAAATAATTTTTAAAATAGCCAGTAATGGTATTGCTAAAAACATCCCTGAAATTCCTGCAACACCACCTCCAATGGTAATTCCTATTATCGAAACCATAGCATTTATTTCGACTTTTGAGTTGATGATTAAAGGTACAAGTATATTATTATCAATAAGCTGAACAATTATATTTACTACAAGAATACCTATAATCATAGATATTTCAGGTGTTCCTGAAAGAGAAGATAAGATGGTTAAAATACCTGCAATCATAATTCCGATGTAGGGAATTAAATTTAAGATACCAGTCATAAGTCCAAGTAAAATAAAATATTTGGCTCCTATAATCCATAGTCCTAGACCTGTCAAAATAGAAACTACAAACATTTCAAATATAAGTCCCAAGATGTAATTGTTTATCGAAATTTTTATTTGAGTAATGATTTGTTGCAATTTCGCATGGTCTTCTTTATCGAATAATTTTGCTAAAAAAAGAATAAAATGAGTCTTGTATAATAGGAATAAAAATGTAAAAACAACTACAAGCATACAATTAAACAATACTTCACTTAATGATCCTATCGCCATTCCTATAGTTCCGGATCCATTTTGTACAGAATCGCTGGTTACTTTTTCAATGTATTTTTTTTGTTCCCAGATACTGATTTGAAATTGTTCATGGATATAAGACTGGGCATTATTAAAAAATGATATTGCATTCTTTTTAATGATATCAAAATCATTTGCAATGTCAGTAACCTGATAAGAAATGAAAGCTAGGATTGCAGCGATACAAAGTACAAAAATCAGGACTGAGATAAAAGAAGCAATATAAATAGGTAAGCGTATTTTAAAATGTAAGAAAGAATGTACTGGTAATAGTAAAACCGTAAACATAAATGCCAGCATCACTGGAGTTATTATATTACTTCCGATGTAGGTTATGGCTCCAATACAGATTAAACTTAACAATATAAATGTAAGTTTTGCATAAAAGGGCAATAGTAAAGGTTGGTTCATTTTTTGATTTCTTTAAACTAAAGTTGCACTAAACAAATTTTGAAATTTATTTGTTTTAAATCGTTCCAGCTTTTAAATTTTAGTTTATAAAATTCCCATTAAAGAGGGTTAATCAAAAAATTCTTTATCCTCATATACTGGAGGCATAATCGAAATTCCTTTTTGTAATAGAAGATTGTTTGGGTAGATAATTTTTTCCCCCTCTTTAGTTTTTAAATTCACATGAAAAGCATTGATGTCCTCTATTTCTGCTTCAATAGGGAAATCTTTATCGTGGATTTTTATGGTGTCGCCAATTCTAAAAGGAAATGAAAAAAATAAGATCATTCCGGATGTTATATTGCTTAAAATAGACCACTGTGCAAACATAGCGACACCAATTACAGTGGCAATGGAAGAAACAGTTATAAAAATATCTTTCGTCTCAACCCCCCAAATAACGATCAAACCTATTGTTACCAAAATGTTCATTAAAACATTAATGTATTTAATAACCAGATTAGTTCGATGTTCTAATAAGTGAGTAGTACTGGCGTATCTGCGTACCAATTGCGCAATAATAACCCGTAGTGCAGCTAAGGCTAATAGCAGAATTATAGTGGTTAGAATTTCCGTGCTATATTCTTTAAATGAAAACATAAATTAAATTTTACTCTAATATACTCAAATATTCGTAAACCTTTGCAGTTGGAAGTCCCATAACATTGGTATAAGAACCTTCAACTTTTGCAACAGCCATAAAACCAAGCCATTCCTGTATTCCATAAGCTCCGGCTTTATCATAGGGTTTGTAGTTTTCAATATAATATAAAATAGCTTCGTCTGTTAAATTATTGAAAGTCACTTTTGTAATATCGTGTAAAAGGGTAGCAGTAGATCTGGTTTTAAAACAAACAGACGTAATTACTTCATGAGTTTTTCCCGACATCGATTTTATCATTTTAAAAGCTTCTTCATCATTTTTAGGTTTTCCTAATGCCCTGCTTTCGTGCCATACAATAGTATCGCTTGTAACTAAGATTTCATCTTTTTTTAATTCTCCATCAAAGGCATTTGCTTTTAAGAGTGCTAAAAAGTCTGTAATTTCAACTGCTTTTAATTCTGGAGGATATATTTCTTCAACATCTTTTAACCTGATTTCGAAGTCAAGATCTAGGTCTTTAAAAAATTGCTGTCTTCGGGGTGAACCTGATGCTAGGATTAAGTTGTATTTTTTTAATTTTTCTTTAAGCATTATAATGAATGTTTAAGGTAATAACCACAATTGATAGAATTCCGAAAAGTAGAATGAGTTTGAGTACAGTGCTTAAATGATTGAACTCCTTTTTTGACTTTGCAGTGAAGGTTTTGATTATAAAGTAAAGAAGTGGTGCCAAAACCAATACAAATGCATATAAAGTAGCTATAAATAGTCCATTTTCTACAAGATAATTTTTAATATAAAGCAATAATAAAATGAAAGGTATGATTGTCAGCACAGAAGCAATTTTAGCAGTTCGGCTAATACCAATAGCAATAGGAAGTGTATTCATTCCCTGATTATAATCTCCGTTAACATCTTCTATGTCTTTGATTATTTCCCTGATAAAATTAATCATAAAGGCAAATATGGCATAATCAGTTAAAATAGAAAACAAACTGGTCATTTGTGCTTTGTTTTCTGCTATTGTTGCCGGAAAAATATCAAAAATACCAATAATGATAACGCTCATTGCTAATAAAAAAGCTACAACAAGATTCCCTAAAACCATAATTTGTTTTAAGGTTGTGGAATAAAAATAAAGCATTGAAGCAATTAATATAAAAATAGTTGCAAATCCCGGTCTCTGTATCACATTCGATAAATAGAAACCAATTCCAACGCCAGTAATATTAAGAAAGATATAAATGTTATAACCTAAAGATTCTGATACAGCTTTTCCAATGATAACATCCTGAGGTTTGTTTATCTGATCAGTTTCAGTATCAAAAATGTTGTTAATTACATAGCCGGCTCCTGCAATCAAAACGGTACTTAAAACTAATAGGGCATATTGCCAGTCTGACAAGGCTAAGGGGATATTTTGACCTTTTAAAAAAGCATAACGAAATAAAACCTGCATAAAAGCAAGCATTAACAGGTTTTGATAACGAATAAGTTTGAGGTATTTCATTTTGATTTGAAGGTTTGGATTAACAATTAATAATTAAAAGCTGATAATTATTTAGTCGTGTTTCCCATTAAAATATTCCATCCATTTTCCCTGCACTTTCATGACTTGTTCGATAACATCACGTACAGCTCCTCTTCCGCCTTTAACATGCGAAACGTAACGACAGATATTCTTAATTTCAGGGCTTGCATCTTGCGGACAGGTTGGTAAACCTACTAATTTCATAACATGAAAATCAGGAATGTCATCGCCCATGTATAACACATTTTCTGGTTTTATGTTATGTGTTTCAGTATACTGTTTAAAAGTTTCTACTTTATCCGGAGTTCCTAAATGTATGTCTGAAATCCCTAAATTACGCAATCTTATACGAACACCTTCATTGCTTCCGCCTGAAATAATGCATACGTTAAAACCACTTTCTACAGCAGCTTTCATTGCGTAACCATCGCGGATATTCATGGTGCGAAGCATTTCTCCTTCATTGGTTACAAAAACGGAACTGTCTGTAAGTACGCCATCAACATCAAAAACAAACGTTGTGATGTCATTCATTATTTCTTTAAAGTGTTTTGTCATTATGTTGTATAGATTGTGTTAAGAGTTTATAGATATTTCTTTGGTTTTCATCAGTCAGATAATTAAGATGCGCCTCAATAGTAGTAGAGTCATGGCGTTTCGCCGGCCCTGTCTGTGCATCAGCAGGACTAAGGAATTTTATTTTATCTGCAGTTTCAAGAATTAAAGGCTTTAAAATATCAAAAGGAACCTGATTGTTTTCACAAATTTCCTGTCCTATTTGATATAAATGATTTGTGAAGTTGTTCACAAAAACAGCCGAAACATGCAATGATTTTCTTTGCTCTGAACTAATTGAAAAAACGGCTTCAGAAATACTTTTTGCTATGGTATCTAAAATAGTGTAGTCTCCCGGATTTTCTGTTTCCAGACAAATTGGGATAATTGAGAAATCAACAGACTTTGCTTTAGAAAAAGTTTGTAAAGGATAAAAAACGCCTTTTCTGTTTTTTGAGTCTAAAACATCAATCGAAGTTGTGCCAGATGTATGAACAACCAATTGGTTTTTAAAGGGAAGCTGTTCTGAAACCTCTGAAATAGCATCATCAGAAACAGAAATTATATATAAATCGGATTCATGCAAATTGGCAAACTCTGTAACAATTCGATCAGCATTTACTAAGTTCAGCACTGATTCTTTTTTTCTGGAAAAGACTTGTACAATTTCAATCTGTTCACTTTTAGTGAAAGCTTTTATCAAATGTTGTGCAACATTTCCGGAACCAATTATTGTTATTTTAATCATAACGCAAAATTAGCATTTTTTTAAAGAAATTGAAATGTCAAAGTTTTGAATTGCGCTTTATAAAATTTGAAGACAGACAATATTATAAGTCTTTAAAATTGAATTGTAATAGAAAACCTGTTTAATTGGAAATGCTTTGGTTTCAGAGTGCTCTTTTTGGTTTTTATTAACAAAACACAAATACTGCAAATCAACATTTTTAAGTACTTTTGTGCCACTTTTATACACAGTAATTCCTTCAAAAATGGATAAAAAAATATTCTCTTTTTTGTTTTCTACAAGATTAATGGCCGTTCTTTTTTTAACATTTGCAATTGCAATGGGTGTCGGAACTTTTATCGAAAGTAAATACAATACTGATACAGCCCGAATTTTAATTTACAATACATGGTGGTTTGAAGCTATAATGGTATTTTTTATGATTAATTTCTTCGGAAACATTAAGCGCTATCAGCTATTGAAAAAAGAAAAATGGGCAACTTTATTACTTCATGTTGCTTTTATTTTTATTCTTTTAGGAGCATTTATTACACGCTATATCAGTTATGAAGGTATGATGCCAATTCGCGAAGGAGCTGCTGAAAACCAAATCTATTCAGATAAAACATTTTTAACCGTTTTTGCAGACGGAGAATACAAAGGTGAAATGAAACGCAGGACTTTTGAGAAAAGTCTTTTGTTTTCACCCGTAACCAATAATGATTTTACGCTTTCAGGTCAATTTGATGAAACACCTTTTGAAGTTAGTTATGTGAATTACATCATGGGAGCCAAAGAAACCATAAAACCCGATCCAAAAGGAACTTTATATATTAAATTAGTTGAAGCCGGAGCCGGTGGGCGTGAAGAACATTTCTTAAAAGAGGGAGAAGTTCAAAATATCCATAATGTTTTATTTGCTTTGAATAAACCAACAGATGGTGCGATAAATATTAATACAACCGGAAAAGAATATACCATTCAGACTCCTTTTGAAGGTGATTTTATGCGAATGGCAGATCAGTTAAAAGGAAAGGTAACCAAAGATAATGTACAGCCTTTAATGATGCGTTCTTTATACAGTATTGGTGATATCCGAATCGTATTTCCGGATCCAGCAGTAAGAGGAGTTGTTGATTATGAGTCGAATAATGACTACAAAGCAAAATCCCATAGAGATGCATTAATTGTAAAAGTTAAGGCAGATGGTCAGGAAAAAGAAGTACGTCTGTTAGGTTCTAAAGGAAGTGTAGGAGAGCCTCAAACTGTCAAAATTGGAAAAATAGAATACAGTTTATTTTATGGAAGTAAAGCATATATTTTGCCTTTTAAAGTAAAACTAAATGATTTTATTGCAACAAAATACCCGGGAACAGAAAAAAGTTATTCTGCATTTGAAAGTAAGGTTACTGTTCAGGATTCAATAGAAACTTTTGATGCCAGAATTTATATGAACCATGTTTTAGATTATAAAGGATACCGTTTTTTTCAGTCTTCTTTTGATCCGGATGAAAAAGGTACTGTGTTGTCTGTAAATCATGATTTTTGGGGAACATCTATAACCTATTTAGGATATTTTATGCTGTTTTTTGGTCTAATGGCTATTATGTTTACCAAGGGTTCCCGTTTTACAGATTTAAAACGTAAACTTGAGAAAGTAAAAGAGAAAAAATCAGAATTAATTACAATTTTGGTTTTGATGCTAAGTTTTAGTGGTTTTGCACAAGAGCCTCATGTACATACACCGGGAGACAATCATAATCACAACCACACGCACACTCATAATGAAGACCCAAACGATCACGCTAATCACGTAACACGACCGCCAAGCCAGAAGCAAATAGATTCATTACTGAATATTTATAAAGCTCCGGAAGCTCATGCAGCTAAATTCGGCCGCTTGATTATTCAGGATGCAGGAGGAAGAATGAAGCCTATTAATACTTTCTCGTCCGAATTATTAAGAAAAGTGAGCCACAGTGATACATATAACGGAATGAATTCTGATCAGGTATTCTTGTCAATGACACAATATGGCCAGGTTTGGATTCAGGTTCCGATTATTTATTTAAGAGCAGGAAACGATAGTATCAGAAAAATTATTGGCGTAGATAAAGAGGCAAAAAATGCGCCTTTTGTGAAGTTTTTTGACCAGAACGGTAATTACAAATTATCTCCTTATTTAGATGCAGCTTACAAAGCAGCAAACCCGAATCAGTTTGAAAAAGATTTTATTGAAACCGATAAAAAGGTCAACCTGATGGAATCTGCTTTAATGGGAAGTATTTTGAAAATATTCCCGGTTCCAAATCATCCAGGTGATAAATGGATATCCTATATGGAATTAGATCATGCAGGTTTAAAAGGGATGGAGGCAACGTATACAAAGCAGATTCTGCCTCTTTATTTTAATGCTCTAAATAATGGTTCCATTTCAAAAGATTTTAAAACTGCAGATGATTTAGTCGAAAGTATCAACGGTTTCCAAAAGAAATTTGGAGCTAAAGTTCGACCTAGTGAAGAAAAAATTGATGCTGAAATTGCATACAATAAATATGATGTTTTTAAAAAGTTGCCGTTTTGGTATCTTGGAGTATCTGTTCTTATGTTGATTTTTACGATTGTAAATATCTTTTTTGAGAAAAAATGGCTTCGTATTACTATAAATGGTTTCCATATCATTATCGGAATTTTATTTGGATTGCATACTTTAGGGTTAATTGCCCGCTGGTACATTTCAGGACATGCTCCCTGGAGTAACGCTTACGAGTCAATTGTCTACGTAGCCTGGGCAACGATGTTCTTCGGATTGGCATTTGACAGAAAATCAAAACTTACTGTTTCATCTTCTGCCTTTGTGACAGCAATGATTTTATCAGCAGCCTATATGAACTGGATTGATCCTGAAATTGCAAACCTGCAGCCGGTTCTTAATTCATATTGGTTGATGATTCACGTTGCGGTAATTGTGGCAAGTTACGGACCATTTGCACTCGGAATGATTTTAGGTTTTGTGTCATTGTTATTGATTTTCTTTACAAACAAAAATAACAAAGCCAAAATGGATTTAAACATACAGGAAATCACATATATCAACGAAATGGCATTGACAATTGGTTTGATTATGTTAACGATAGGGAACTTCCTTGGAGGACAATGGGCCAATGAAAGCTGGGGACGTTACTGGGGTTGGGACCCAAAAGAAACGTGGGCATTGATCTCAATTATGGTGTATGCTTTTATAATCCACGCCCGTTTTGTACCTGCATTACGCGGAAAATGGACATTCAATCTGATGAGTATGTTTGGTTTTATATCTATTTTGTTCACCTATTATGGTGTGAATTTCCACTTAGTTGGTCTGCATTCATACGCGAGCGGAGAAGCAAAATCTCTTGACTGGATATATTATTCACTGGCTGCAATTTCAGTAATAGGAGCTATGACATATCCGAAATACAGAAAATATTATAAGAAGCAAGTAAAAAAATAATTTAGGGAAGGTTCAGCTATTATGGTTGAACCTTTTTTGTTTATAATAATTAAGTTTATGAATTTGAAATTTTAGGAGCTATTACCTGCTGTACACTATATCTTTTGTAGCGAACCCCGCTACAAAAGGATGCCGTTCCCATCAGGGCTAGCGCTTCAGTTTTCATAATAAGCCTTGGTGAATATGAAACTTCTCAGATTAATTCCATAGGTTCTATTAGTAGTTTTATCAAAAAGGTTAAATTCCATATTTACACATAAAAAAGGATAGCACAAAGCTATCCTCTTAAACTGTAATAAAGTAATTATTTATTTTTTTATGATTTCTTCTAAAACGGCTTTGTTTTCGTAATTGGTTACTTTAAGGATAATTTCCTGATTTTTTATTGTTTTTCCTTCGATAACATATAATTTTCCTTTTTTATAAGGAACATTACTTTGGTCAAAATCAACATCACCAAATTGCAGTGTGTTCTTTATATCAGCTGTATCAATCCATTTTTCGTTCAGGGTCTCAAGAGCTTTTGGAGAATATTGAAAAGGTTTGGTTCTCAGGCTATTTAAAACCCTGGCATTCGGAAAATAATTGCAGCGGGTATCTTTTCCGCTAAAAACGAGCGCTACAAAAAAGCATCCCATAACTAAACCAACCAAATAATAAGCAAAACGATGTACGAACTTCATGAATTATATTTTTTGCAAAGGTACGCTAAAGTTGTTTTAGAAAACAAGTAAATTGATATCGTTATCAGGTAAATCAAACCATTCCCCAATTGCTTTATTAGTCAGTATTCCGTGGTATAAATAGATTCCGTTTTTTAACCCTTTATTGCATCTGATAGCACTTTCCAAACCGCCATCTTCAGCTATCTGAAGAAGATAAGGAGTAATTATATTGCTTATTGAAAGTGAAGCTGTTTTGGAATATCTTGAGGGTATATTAGGTACGCAATAATGTAAAACATTACTTTTTATAAAAGTTGGCTTTTCGTGGGTTGTTACTTCAGAGGTTTCGAAACAGCCTCCCATATCAATACTTACATCGACAATTACAGCCCCCTTTTTCATATGTTCGACCATAGTTTCAGTAACTATAATCGGACAGCGTTCTTTTCCCCGCATGGCACCAATAGCTACGTCACAACGTCTCAAGGCTTTTAATAATGCTTTCTGTTGGATAGTAGAGGTGAAAATTCGCTGGTTCAGATTGTTTTGTAAACGACGTAATTTGGTAATTGAATTATCAAATACTTTTACATTAGCACCTAAACCAATAGCAGTTTTTGCAGCAAATTCACCTACTGTTCCGGCACCTAAAATAACAACATCAGTAGGAGGAACACCTGTAATGTTTCCAAATAAAAGTCCTTTTCCAAATTCATTTGTAATCATCAGCTCGGCAGCAACCAGAATAGAAGCTGTACCGGCAATTTCGCTTAATGATTTCACGGCAGGATAGGAACCGTCTTCATCTTTAATATATTCAAAAGCAAGTGCAGTAATTTTTTTTGAGCTAAAGCTTCAAAATAAGCTTTCTTTTTAGTTTTTAACTGGATAGCAGATATGATTGTCGTTTCAGGATTAATCATTTTGATTTCTGCCAAAGTAGGTGGTTCAACTTTCAGTAATAATGGACAACCAAAAACTTTTTTAGTATCATTAGTAACTTCTGCACCTGCATCACTGTATTCTTTATCCGAATAGCTGGAACTCTCACCTGCACCTGATTCAATCATAACACGATGTCCTGCATATGTCAATGAATTTACAGCATCGGGTGTTAAGCAAATACGACGTTCCTGATAACTTGTTTCTTTTGGGATACCTATAAAAAGTTCTCTTTTTTGGCGGCCAATTTCAAGTTTTTCTTCTTGTGGCAACAATTGCTGTTTGGTAAATGGGGTTAAGGTTATTGACATGTGTGATGCAAGAATTAAGAGTACAAATTACGTAAAAAGTTTTAAAATTAGTAAAATATTCTGCGAATATTGAATTAGCAGTTAAACTATCATTTTTTCCATTTTAATATTGGCTCTTTCGTAAAGTCCCTCTTCAAGGACAACTTCGACAAAACCAAACTTTTTATATAAATGAATTGCGGGTAATAAAATTCGATTTGAATATAAAATTAACTTTTTGATGTTATTTTCTTTGGCTATGGCAAAGGCATGAAGAAGCAATTTATTACCAATTCCAAGTCCCTGGGCTTTGTCTGAAACCGCCATTTTGCTCAATTCAAAATTTTCAGCATCAATTTTCATTAAGGAAACCGTGCCAAGGATTTCATTATTAAGTTTAGCATAAAAAATCATTCCGCCTTTGGCTATAATCTCTTCCTGCGGATTGGAAAGTACTAATTCGTCCTTTTCTTCTACTCTGAAATATTTTGTCAGCCATTCAAGATTCAACGTTTTAATGTATTCTTTCAATTCAGGTGAAAAAGGAATTATTTCTATGATATTTTGGTGATTCATTGTTAAAATAGCATTCGTTGGATTAAATTAACTCTAAGTTTCTTCTACCATCTGCCTTTAATTGAATATTAACTATAGAATGCTCCTCCGGAATCAAACCAGCAATTTTTTCAGACCATTCGATAAAACACCAGTTTCCGGAATATAAATAATCATCTACACCCATATCAAGTGCTTCAGTTTCTTTATTAAGCCGGTAAAAATCAAAATGATAAACAATTTGATTATTAGAGGTGTAATACTCATTAACTAAAGAAAAAGTAGGGCTGCTTGTAGCGTCTTTAATTCCTAGAGTTTTGCATAATTCTTTAATCAAAGTAGTTTTTCCAACACCCATTTCACCATTAAAAAGAATGATTTTTTTGGGATTTCGAGCAATAATTTTTTTGGCTACTTCCTGAATCTGATCTAATGAAAAAACGATATTCATTGGTTTGTATTTCTTTATTTGAATTAGTCCCGGAATTATGTAATTATAAAACCGGGACTGAAATTGTTTTTTATTTTGGGTTAAATACCAAAAATGGAATAATCATTTCTTCAAGCGAAATTCCGCCATGCTGGTAGGTGTTTTTATAATAACTAACATAGTGATTGTAATTGTTTACATAGGCCAAAAACAGATCATTTTTTGCAAAAATAAAAGAACTGCTCATGTTTATAGCTGGCAAGCCTATAGTTTTTGGTTCTTTTACTACATAAACATCTTTTTGTTCGTAAGTTAAGCTGCGCCCAGTTTTGTAACGTAAATTCAAGCTTGTGTTTTTATCCCCAACAACTTTTGAAGGGTTTTTTACGTTTATGGTTCCGTGATCTGTTGTCAGGATTAATTTAAAACCTAAAAGTTGTGCCTGTTGAATTATTTCAAGTAAAGGTGAGTTTTTAAACCAGCTTAAAGTGAGGGAACGATAAGCCTTATCGTCTGAAGCAAGCTCTTTTACAACTTCCATTTCAGTTTTGGCATGCGACAACATGTCTACAAAATTATAAACAACAGTTACTAAATCATTTCCTTTTAAAGCTTTGAAGTTCTCAGCCAGCTTTTTACCACCTGAATAATTGGTGATTTTGAAATAATCTTCCTTTATATTGAGTCCTAAACGTTTTAATTGAGCGCTAAGGAACTCGGCTTCATAAAGATTTTTTCCGCCTTCTTCTACATCATTTTTCCAATATTCAGGAAATTGTTTTTCCATTTCAACCGGCAGTAAACCAGAAAAAATAGCATTTCTGGCATATTGTGTAGCGGTTGGAAGTATAGAGAAATAAGGAACCTCTTTTTCTAACTTGTAATAATTGGATATTACGGTTTCAAAAGATTTCCACTGGTCGTAACGCAAATTATCAATAACAACAAACAAGACAGGTTTGTCTTTCTTTTTCAGTTCCGGAACGACTAATTCTTTAAATAAGTTGTGTGACTGAATTGGTTTGTCTGCTTTGGGAGCAAACCAGTCTTCGTAATTTCGTTCGATATACTTACCAAATTGCGAATTGGCTTCAACTTTTTGCGATTCCAGGATTTCAATCATCGCCTGATCGTTAATGTTTTCAAGCTCTAATTCCCAGAACAGCAATTTTTTATATAATTCAACCCAGTCTTCATAAGAATTTACCATTGCTAATTCCATAGAAATTTTTCTGAATTCTTTTTGGTAATCCAAAGTCGTTTTTTCAGAAATTAATCTGGAATGATCAAGGTTTTTCTTTAAGCTTAGAAGAATCTGATTCGGATTTACTGGTTTTATCAGGTAATCGGCAATTTTAGATCCAATTGCTTCTTCCATGATGTATTCTTCTTCACTTTTGGTAATCATAATCATAGGAATAGCAGACTTTTTTTCTTTCATTTCAGAAAGTGTTTCAAGACCACTCATTCCGGGCATATTTTCATCTAAAAAAACGATGTCGAAATTTTCTTCTTCAAAAAGCCCAATTGCATCGAGCCCGTTATTGCAGGTTGTAACTGAATAATTTTTTTCTCCAGAAATAATATATGAGGTTTTAAAAGATCGATTTCATCATCGACCCAAAGTATTTTTATTTTATCCATAATCATAATTGACTTTAATTTTACTGCAATTTAAAAGTCTAGAACTTAAAAAGTATTAAAAATAGTATAAAATTAAATGATCAGTTGTAATTATTTATGTAAAGTATCATCCGTGAATGGTTTCACCTTTGCCATAGTTTGTAATTATAGATTCTTCAAAAGCAAGCCATTCTCTCCAGCGTTTTTCAACGTCAATTCCGGTGCCATATTTACGTGCGTATGTGATGAAAGTAGTGTAATGCCCGGCCTCGCTTTCCATTAATTCTCTGTAAAAAACAGCCAGTTCTTCATCCTGAATATTTTCAGAAAGTACTTTAAAGCGTTCACAGCTTCTGGCTTCAATCATTGCTGAAAATAATAATCTCTCAACAAGACCTGAAACACGGCTTCCGTCTCCGCTTTTCTTCATGTACTGGTATAATTCATTCACATAATCATCTTTACGTTCACGTCCTAGTTTTAATCCTCTTTTAATGATAATGTTATGAACTTGTTCGAAATGATCAATTTCTTCTTTGGCTAAAGCTAATAAATCCTGCACTAAATCCTGATGTTCAGAATTATTGGTTATAATTGTAATTGCATTTGTAGCTGCTTTTTGCTCGCACCAAGCGTGATCGGTTAAGATTTCTTCTATGTTTTTCTCAACAATATTAACCCATCTTGGGTCGGTTGGCAATTGTAATCTAAGTACGCCCATATGTTTATTTTGTTTTATTTGTTTCAGGTTTCAGGTTCTTTTAGGAACGAAAAAAGTTTAAAGTTTTGTTTTACGTTTTCTTACGCGTTACAAAACTTTAAACTTGAAACCTTTAAAAATGAAACTATAATTAGTAAACGAAAATTGGTCTTTCGCTCATCATTTCATTTACTTCATTAGCTACTTCTTCGATAAGAGCTTCGTTTGTATGATCAGCAAGTACTTTATCGATTAAAGCGACGATAGTTTCCATATCTTTTTCTACTAAACCACGAGTAGTGATTGCAGCTGTTCCAACGCGTATCCCTGAAGTTACAAAGGGTGATTTATCATCAAATGGAACCATGTTTTTATTTACTGTAATTTCTGCTTTTACCAATGCATTTTCAGCATCTTTTCCTGAAATATTTTTATTTCTTAGGTCAATTAACATCATGTGGTTGTCTGTTCCGCCAGAGATAATGTTGTATCCCCTTTTTACGAAAGCATCTGCCATAGCATTAGCATTTTTTTGTAATTGCATTGCATAAGTGAAGAACTCATCTTTTAAAGCTTCACCAAAAGCAACAGCTTTAGCAGCGATAATGTGCATCAAAGGTCCTCCCTGATTTCCTGGGAAAACAGCTAAATCCAATAAAGCAGACATCATTCTGATTTCCCCTTTTGGCGTTTTTAATCCCCAAGGATTTTCGAAATCTTTACCCATTAAAATCAAACCACCTCTTGGTCCACGTAATGTTTTGTGGGTTGTAGTAGTTACAATATGACAATGTGGAATTGGGTCGTTCAATAATCCTTTTGCAATTAAACCTGCAGGGTGAGAAATATCAGCCATCAAAATTGCACCAACGCTGTCAGCGATAACTCTGAAACGTTCAAAATCCATATCACGAGAGTAAGCAGAAGCTCCAGCTATGATTAATTTTGGCTGCTCTTTAGTAGCAATTTCCTGAATTTTATCGTAATCCAATCTTCCTGTTTCTTTGTCTACACCGTAAAATACAGGGTTGTAAACACGGCCTGAAAAATTTACAGGAGAACCGTGAGTAAGGTGACCACCATGTGATAAATCGAATCCTAAAATTTTATCGCCCGGCTGTAAACAAGCGTGAAAAACAGAGGCATTAGCCTGAGAACCAGAGTGAGGTTGTACGTTGGCATATTCAGCACCAAATAATTCTTTAGCTCTGTCAATAGCAATCTGTTCAATAACGTCAACTACTTCGCAACCGCCGTAGTATCTTTTGCCAGGATATCCTTCAGCATATTTATTTGTTAAAACTGAACCAGCAGCTTCAATTACTTCATCACTTACGAAGTTTTCAGAAGCAATAAGTTCTAATCCGTGAATTTGTCTGTCTTGTTCCTCTAGTATAAGGTCAAAAATTTGTTCGTCGCGTTGCATTTTTTCGTTTTTCGTTAATTTCCTGCAAAAATACAAAAAAACGTTTGTGAAACTGTTAGATTATGATATATTTGACATAGATTTTTTCAACAAATAATTAACATTCACATGCCAATAACCGCCAACGATACCAAAAGAAAATCATGGTTGGATGTACCAGAGAATAGTGATTTCCCTATTCAGAATATTCCATTCGGTGTATTTCTTACCAAAGAAAATGTCGTTACTGTAGGGACGAGAATTGGCGATTACGCTATAGATTTAGGGGCTTTACAACAATTAAACTATTTTGAAGGAATAGACTTAACAGATGATATGTTTATGCAGGATACGCTAAATGATTTTATTTCTGACGGAAAAAAAACATGGCGACTAGTCCGAAACCGTATTGCAGATATTTTTGATGAAACAAATCCTCAGCTTAGAGATTCAGAAAAAGACCGTGATGTTGTTATTTTTAAGATTGAAGATGTAGAGATGCAATTGCCGGTTTTAATTGGCGATTACACTGATTTTTATTCCAGTAAAGAACATGCTACAAACGTAGGAAAAATGTTTCGTGATCCTGAAAATGCTTTATTGCCAAACTGGCTGCATATTCCGGTTGGATACCACGGAAGAAGTTCTACTATTGTTCCGTCCGGAATTCCTGTTCACAGGCCAATGGGGCAGATTTTGCCAGCGGGAGAAAAATACCCGGTTTTTGGTCCGTCGCGTCTGGTCGATTTTGAATTAGAAACTGCTTTTATTACTACTGATGTAAATGTAATGGGCGAAAATATTTCGACTTATGAAGCAGAAGATTATATTTTTGGAATGGTTTTATTGAATGACTGGAGTGCGCGAGATATACAAAAATGGGAGTATGTACCACTTGGTCCTTTTCTGGCAAAGAGTTTCGCAACATCAATTTCTCCTTGGATTGTAACTATGGATGCATTAGAACCTTTCAGGACTAAAGGGCCTAAGCAGGATCCGACACCTCTACCTTATTTGCAAACGAAAGGAAAGAAAGCATTTGATATTCATCTGGAAGTTTTACTTAAACCGGAGGATCAGGAAGAAACAGTCGTTTCCAAATCAAACTTTAAATATTTATACTGGTCTATGAGTCAGCAGTTGGCACATCATACTTCTAATGGATGTCGTGTAAACTCTGGTGATATGATGGGATCAGGAACTATTTCCGGACCAACGCCTGATAGTTTTGGTTCAATGTTAGAATTAACATGGGGAGGCAAAAATCCAATCAAATTAAAAGATGGAAGCGAACGTAAATTTATCGAAGATAATGATACAGTAATAATAAGAGGTTTTTGTGAAAATGCAGAGGTTCGAATTGGTTTTGGAGAAGTTTGCAGCCAGTTGTTACCACCTTTTGTAAGGCCATGAAGAGAAATAAAAAATTATCTTAAAATAGGATAGGAGATAATACTAAAAAAAATGCCTCAAAGAAGTTATTCTTTTTTTAGGCATTTTTTTTAATAAATTAAGAATATATTATATGTTAAGCAGGAATCTGTTGGCTCAAACAATGTAAAGTTCCAAATCCCCAGATAAAATCGATACAGCTTATTCCAATTACTTCGCGACCCGGAAAGCATTGTGCTAAAATATTCAAAGCGATACGATCGTTACTGTCATTGAAGGTTGGTACTAAAACACAATTATTCAAAATTAGGAAATTAGCATAACTTGCCGGCAATCTTAAATCTTCGAAATCTACACGTTTTGGCATTGGCAATGCAACTATTGTTGGTGATTTTCCATCTTCTAATTTTGCATTCTGAAGTCTTTTCAAATTATCCTGTAAAGGCTTATAATTTGAATCGTTTTTGTCAGTCTCTACAATCGTTACAATAGTATCTTCATTTACAAATCGGCATAAATCATCTATATGTCCATGGGTATCATCACCTTCAATTCCGTCTCCAAGCCATATTACATTAGTTACGCCAAGATATTCTTTAAAAACGGCTTCATAATCTTGTTTGGTAAAACCTGGATTTCGAACCTGAATTTTAGGGTGCATCAGGCATTCTTCAGAAGTTAGTAAGGTTCCCTTTCCATTTACATCAATTGCACCTCCTTCAACAATTACTGGCTTCCCTTTATACGTTACCTGAGTTAACGGAATATCAATAAAATCAGCTACTTTACCCGGGACAAATTTGTCTAACTGATAATTTGTATATTTTGCCCATCCATTAAAATTGAAATTTAAAGCTTCTCTTTTAGAACCATTTTTTACAATAATCGGTCCTGAATCACGCATCCAGCTTCTGTTTGTTTTATGAATAATAAAAGAAATATTTCCAATATTAACCCGTGCTCTTTCGAGCATTTCAAACACTTTTCCTTTTAATTTTTCATCAGCTACAACTAAAAATACAGTTTCGAAAATCGCTACTTTTTTAATAAATTCAACAAAAGCCCATTGAACTGCTTCATATTTACCAGGCCAATCGTTTCCATTATGAGGAAAACATAGTAAAATGCCCTGTTGCTTCTCCCATTCTGCCGGAAATCGTCTATTATCTAATTTCATAAAAGTTTTCTAAATTAAAAGAGTACAAAGATAAGCATTCATTAGTATTATGAAACATTATAGGAATTTTGAATTTAAATTTACACGTAAGCTCTTGTAATTCAGTGAATAATTCAAAAAAAGTGTTTTAGAAATCAAATGTTTGTAAATAATAATCAATTATACTTTTTTTATTAATATTTTATTAAAGATATATGGTTGATAATTTTTAAGAAAAAAACATTTTATTTTAAAAAAAAACATTAATTTTACCCTTGATAATTTAACAAATTTCTATTTAAGTTTACTGATTTTTATGTTAAAGTTATAGAAAAATATATCGATTTAAAGAATTCATTGCTTTTTCTTGATCTATAAGCTAATAATTGAAATTAATTTGTTATTTGAAATATCCCGCCCCAAGTTGTTTTAAAAAAGCTAAACCT
The DNA here is from genome assembly GCF_029625295.1 of Flavobacterium gyeonganense. NCBI lineage: Bacteria > Pseudomonadati > Bacteroidota > Flavobacteriia > Flavobacteriales > Flavobacteriaceae > Flavobacterium > Flavobacterium gyeonganense. The sequence continues at coordinate 4,292,157 of NZ_CP121112.1, forward strand.
TCAATAATTCCCCGCATAGCCTAATGTATGGGAATTATATAAAAATTCTGAAAAGGAATAGAAAGCTTTTTTTATATGGTTAACATAATTTTGCTCTGAGTTTTTAACGACTCATAAGTTAAAATTCACCGTTAAAATGTAAAATTTAAAACACTTAAATATCATGAAAAAAAAATTAGCTTCCTTAACTTTTTTATTTCTTTCATTTTTTGCAAATGCGCAAAATGAAACAGTAACTTCAACTGAACCTTACGATAATAAACCTTCATATAATAAATGGTCTATCGAATTAAATGGTGGTTTAACTAAGCCAGCAAGAGCATTAACCCCAGGTTACTATACCGAATTTTTTAATCTTAATTCTTTTCACGCTGATTTAGGGGTAAGATATATGTTCAATCCTAAATTTGGTCTTAAGTTAGATTTTGGATATGACCAATTTCAAAACAGTGATAATAATGGTTCATTAGATTTTAAAAGCAGATATATTAGAACAGATTTACAAGGAGTCATAAACCTAGGAAGAGCTTTAAATTTTGAAACTTGGACAAATACCTTCGGTTTATTAGTTCATGGTGGACTTGGAGCTTCTCAACTTGCCAGTAAGACAGGTTTTGATGGCGAAGACTATATGATTAATGGGATTTTAGGATTAACAGCTCAGGTAAGATTAAGTGACAGAGTTGCATTGACTGGGGATCTTACCGGAATTGTTCATGCCCAACAAAATTGGAATTTTGATGGAATGGGATCTGCACCAACAGGTGTTTTTGATGGAGGTTTGGTAAACGCATCTTTAGGATTAACATTTTATTTAGGTAAAAATCAAAAACATGCTGACTGGGTTGGAGAAGAAGACAGATATGATGATTTAGAAAAAAGAGTAGCATTACTTGAAACAGGTGTTTTAGATACAGATAAAGACGGAGTGGCTGATTTGTATGATTTAGAACCAAATTCAATTGCAGGTGTTGCTGTCAATACGAAAGGACAATCTATTGATAATAATCAAAATGGTGTTCCTGACGAATTAGAAAGTTACTTAGAAAAAACTTATGGTCAAAAAAGTGGTGGTGTTCAGACAAACAGCACAGTAGAACAATTGATCAACGATGGATATGTAAATGTATATTTTGACTTCAATTCTACTAAACCAACTACTGCATCTTTATCTGGTATTGATTTCTTAGTAAAATATTTGAAAAATAATCCAAATAAAACAGCAGACGTAGTAGGGTATGCTGATGAAATTGGAAGTTCAAGTTATAATGTTGAATTGTCAAGAAAAAGAGCAGAGGCTGTTAAGCAAATTGCTATAAATGCAGGAATTGATGCTTCAAGATTAAATGTAATTGCTAATGGAGAAGATACTTCTGTAAATAAAAAATCAAAAGAGGCTCGTCAAATCGTGAGAAGAGTTTCTTTCCAGGTGAAATAAATAAGATACTTATTAATAACAAAATGCTGTTTCAAAATATATTTGAAACAGCATTTTTTATTTTATAAAAAATATAGAATTGATTAATCAATTGCTCTTTTAGTAATATCTCCAAATGCATCAATTCTTCGGTCTCTGAAAAACGGCCAGTTTTGACGAACGTTTTCCTGTAGATCCAAATCAACTTCAGCAATTAAAATTTCTTCCTGATCGTGTGATGCCTGTGCTAAAATTTCCCCTTGAGGACCAGCAATAAATGAAGCCCCCCAAAACTGAATTCCATCGGTTCCATCAATATATTGTTCAAGACCAATTCGGTTAGCGGCAGCAACAAAAACGCCATTTGCAACAGCATGACCTTTCATAACATTCATCCATGCACCATATTGGTTTTCTCCGTATTGCTCTTTTTCTTTTGGATGCCATCCAATTGCAGTAGGATAAAATAACACTTCGGCACCTTTTAAGGCTGTTATACGTGCTGCCTCAGGATACCATTGATCCCAGCAAATTAATGTCCCCACAGTTCCCTTTTTTGGTTTCAATAGCCTGAAAACCTAAATCACCAGGAGTGAAATAAAATTTTTCATAAAAATGCGGATCATCCGGGATATGCATTTTACGGTATAAACCAGCTTCGGTTCCGTCAGTATCAATAATATAGGCGCTATTATGGTAAATTCCTGCCATTCTTTTTTCGAAGAAAGGAACTATGATAACAACTCCTAGTTCTTTTGCTAATTCGCTAAACGCGATAAATGAAGTGCTGTAAAGAGGTTCTGCTAATGCAAAATTATCAACATCTTCACTCTGGCAGAAATAATGGCTGCTGTATAGCTCAGGCAGGAGTATAACTTCGGCACCTTTATTAGCGGCATCTTTTACCCAGGTGATACATTTTTTCAGATTATTTTCGGCTACGTCGTTAAGGTTTAACTGAACGACGGCTATTTTATATTTTCTTTTCGGCATGACATAAAATTTAGAGTGCAAAAATAGTAATTTTTTAAGCGAATGGCAAAGGCTGTCCTGAGTTCCTAAAAACTCAATTTCACTATCCTACATATAATAGAAAAAACACCAGCACTGATATACTGGTGTTTTACTGATTGAAAAACTGTTCTGAAAATATTATTGTTTTTTGATTAAGCTTACATTTCCGTAATTCGAATTAACATTGACTTTATTTTGGCCTTTTCTTTTGTTATAGCCACTTATTTTTTTTGAAGTGGATTTACTTTCAGTTGATGAAATATCTAAAGAATTATCCTTTTTAATATTTCCATATTTAGTATTTATATTAAAATCAAATGTATAATTGGTGTCGTATCCCAGAGAAACATCAGAATAGCCCGAATTGATATTTACATTATTAGCTTTTTCTGTAATTATTCCAACGTTTATTTTGCTGTAATTGGCGTCAATATTTATATTATTTGAAATTTCTGCAACATTGATTGTAAGGTAATTACCAGATCCTGAGAGTGAGTTTATTTTTTGAAATTTAAAATTTCCGTAATTACAGTCGTATTTAATGGTTTGACCATCAGAAATGGCTAAATCTGTATAATTTGTATCTAAAGTTAAATTTCCGGAATCATTTATTTTTAAACCTGAATAATATGCCTGAATAATTCCGTTTTTAATGTAATCAATTGCTGAGTTTTGGCAATATTCAATTTTAATGCGATTGTTAGGGCCGTTTAACTTTCCAAGAGTGATTTTTCCGTACTTGCAGGAAATATCCGTTGTTGATTCTAAAGCAAGTGCAGTAATATTGCCATATTTATTATTTAGTTTTACTGTGCCGTTTTTTGGAATTTTAATTATGTAATTGATTTCGAAACTGTTGCTGCTTCCTTTGACTTTTAAAGTTGAACTTCCAATTTTCGTAATTGCTGTAACCATCGATTTTAGCGCATTTATATCAACGTCGATGCTATTTAATTTTTCGTTTACCCAATTTTCGTTTCCACCGGTAACTTTTATAGTAATGTCAAAGTCAATTTTATCTTCATCCCAGGTTGATACAGTGATGTTTCCGTACTTATTATCAATATCAATTCCTGCATTTGGGTTAACAATAAAGGTTTTTTTAATGTTTTTTTGCTTTGAAATAAAAGTATCATCATTTGAAAATCCTGTAAGAGGAATTAAAATGAATAAAATTAATATGTTAAAATGTTTCGTCATGAGTAGTGTTTTTTAAATTTTCATTTTCTTCTATACGCTGTAAAACCGTCTGTAAAAAAGATATTCGGGTTTGCAGGTTGCTGATCATTGCATAAATGATTTGCTTATTCTCGCCATTTTTCTGAAGCTCTTTTATAATTTTTTCATAATCGGCATCAAAAACTTTCATTTGTTTTAAAGCATCATTTATAATTTGTTCGTTCTCCGGAGAGCTTTTTTCCTGTAGTTTAACTAATTCTTTTTCAATTAAAATACTAAAAATTGAATCGGTTTGTTTGGTCTCTTTTGATGCAAATTTAAATTCCTTAGGTTTTTCATTATTGTTGTAAAAAACAGACACACCTAATAAAATCACTATTGAGGAGGCAATTGCCCAAACCGAATAATTATTTCTCTTAGGTTGTTTTTTGTTCAGTTTATTTAAAAAATCCATCTGATGACCAGAATTCATTTCCTGTATATCCCATTGATTTTCAAATTTTTTAAATAATTTGTCTAAGTCGTCATTTTCCTTTTTCATATATCTCTTCTATTTTTTTTCGTAAACATTCTTTAGCCCTGCTTAATGTAGTCCTGCAATTTGCATAACTGATATTTAAAATTTCGCTAATTTCTTCCTGATCATACCCTTCAATATAAAAGAGTGTTAAAATCATTCGGTAATTATCCTTTAAACCCGCAATGGCATCCAGGACTTGTTTCACTTTAAGTGAATTCAAATCAATACTTTCAGATAATAATGTATCCTTTTCTTCTATTTTGTAAAGCGTTTTGTTCAGATCTTCCATCTGAAAAGCATTGTTTTTTTTGTAAAAATCGATGCTGTGATTCACAATGATTTTTTTGAGCCATGCTCCAAATGCAACTTCCTGTTTATAATCGTTAATTTTGGTAAAAGCTCTCAAAAAACCTTCCTGCATGACGTCTTGTGCAAAATGTTCATCTTTTACAATTCTGTAAGCCACATTGTACATAGCCTTGCAATAGCGATTGTAAATTTCAAATTGTGCTTTTTGATTATTTTCTTTACAAAGTTTGATTAACTCTTCGATATTTTGATTGGTTGTGCTCAAGTAATAATTGCTGGTTTATTATAATGACTTTGCCTTTTTGGATTTGTTACAGTTTTGGTAAAATTAATTTTATTTTTTTGGAGAATGTATATCATGTTGACATCAAATAGTTTTTACGATTTAAAATTCAAATAAAAATGTCTTTGTTTTTGGCATAATGATTGTCTATTTTTATCACCTGATTTTCAAAGGCAATCTGAAGCATGTTTTTTACTTAAATACTGCTTTCTTAACTTGTGTTTGATATTGGAACAAACCTTTTAATGACAAAACGACTTATATATTATTATGTCAAATCATAAAATACTAACTATTGACAATCTGTCACTTCAGGAATTTGACTCGGAGGCAGAATTAATTCCATTATTAACTCCGGAAGACGAGGAGGAAATGAACAATGAAGAGCTTCCTGTCTCGCTTCCAATTTTACCTTTAAGAAATACAGTTTTATTTCCTGGTGTTGTTATTCCTATTTCTGCAGGAAGGGATAAATCGATAAAATTAATCAACGATGCCAATGCCGGTGAAAAAATTATTGGCGTTGTTTCTCAGATTAATGAAGAAGACGAAGATCCGTCTAAAGATGATATTCACAAAATAGGTACTGTTGCCAGAATCCTGCGTGTTTTAAAAATGCCTGACGGGAATGTTACCGTTATTTTACAAGGAAAAAAACGTTTCGAGATTAATGAAGTTGTTTCAGAAGAGCCTTATCTGACTGCCACAATTCAAGAAGTTTCTGAAGAACGTCCTGATGATAATGATACAGAATTTACAGCTATTTTAGATTCTGTAAAAGAGTTAGCGATTCAGATTATTAAAGAAAGTCCAAACATTCCGTCTGAAGCTACATTTGCAATTAAAAACATTGAAAGTCAGTCGTTTTTAATCAATTTTGTTTCTTCTAACATGAATTTGACTGTAAAAGAGAAACAAGGTCTTTTATCAATAAATGGATTGAAAGAACGTGCATTGGAAACGCTGCGTTATATGAATATTGAGCTTCAGAAATTAGAACTGAAGAATGATATTCAGTCAAAAGTTCGTTTTGATTTAGATCAGCAGCAACGTGAATATTTCCTTCATCAGCAAATGAAAACCATTCAGGAAGAATTGGGAGGCGTTTCACAGGAGGAAGAAATGGACGAAATGGGGCAGAAAGCGAAAACCAAAAAATGGGACGAAAAGACGCAGCAACATTTCGAAAAAGAATTATCAAAAATGCGCAGAATGAATCCGCAGTCGCCTGACTTTGGAATTCAGCGTAATTACCTGGAATTGTTTTTAGAGTTGCCATGGGGCGAATATTCCAAAGATAAATTTGATTTAAAACATGCTCAAAAAATATTAGATAAAGATCATTTCGGTCTTGATGAAGTTAAGAAAAGAATGATTGAACATTTGGCTGTTTTGAAGCTTCGCAATGATATGAAGTCACCAATTATATGTTTAACAGGACCTCCGGGTGTTGGAAAAACATCTATTGGACGTTCTGTTGCAGAGGCTCTAGGACGTGAGTATGTTCGTATTTCACTAGGCGGTTTACGTGACGAAGCAGAAATTCGCGGACATAGAAAAACTTATATCGGTGCAATGCCGGGCCGAATTATTCAAAGTTTGAAAAAGGCCGGAACTTCAAATCCTGTTTTTATTCTGGATGAAATCGATAAATTATCGAGTGGGAACAGTGGTGATCCGTCTTCAGCTTTATTAGAAGTTTTAGATCCAGAGCAGAACAATGCTTTTTATGATAATTTCCTTGAAATGGGTTATGATTTGTCTAAAGTGATGTTTATTGCAACTTCAAATAATATGGGGGCTATTCAGCCAGCGTTACGGGACAGAATGGAAGTGATTAAAATGTCCGGTTATACGATTGAAGAAAAAGTTGAGATTGCCAAAAGACACCTCTTCCCAAAACAATTAGAAGCACATGGATTAACAGCCAAAGATTTAACAATTGGTAAAAAGCAATTGGAAAAAATTGTTGAGGGTTATACACGTGAGTCTGGTGTTCGTAACTTGGAAACCAAAATTGCTCAGGTAATCCGTAACGCCGCAAAAGCAGTTGCGATGGAAGAAGAATATAACAAAAAAGTTACTGATGAAGATATTGTAAAGGTTTTGGGCGTACCAAGACTGGAACGTGACAAATATGAAAACAATGATATTGCCGGAGTAGTTACTGGACTTGCGTGGACAAGTGTAGGAGGAGATATTTTGTTTATAGAGTCTTTGATTTCTGAAGGAAAAGGTTCCTTAAGTATTACAGGGAATTTAGGAACTGTGATGAAAGAATCGGCTACAATTGCTTTGGAATATATTAAAGCAAATGCGAAAAAATTAGGACTAGATATTGCTTTGTTTCAAAAATACAATATTCACTTACACGTACCTGAAGGGGCTACTCCAAAAGACGGACCAAGTGCAGGTATAGCTATGCTGACTTCCCTTGTTTCTTTATTAACTCAAAAAAAGGTAAAGAAAAGTTTAGCCATGACAGGTGAAATTACGCTTCGTGGAAAAGTTTTACCGGTTGGCGGAATTAAAGAGAAAATCTTAGCGGCAAAAAGAGCTGGTATTAAAGAAATCATCTTATGTCACGAAAACAAATCTGATGTTGATGAAATTAAAGCAGAATATTTAGAAGGGCTTATTTTTCATTATGTGAAAGAAATGAGTGAAGTATTGACGCTTGCATTGACAGATCAGAATGTAAAGAATGCTAAGACATTGAAATAAAATTTCATAGTTAAATTCCAAAAATTAAAATCCAAATTCCAATTTGAAACATTCAGATTGGAATTTGGATTTTTTTATTGTTACTTTTTAATCTTTATTGATTATTTTTCTCCAGTACAGCAAGTCCAAAACGAATTTTATCATATCCCATTCTTTCTTCAAAGTGGTCAAAATAAGGTTTTAAAGCATTTGGGTTTTGAAGTTCGACTTGTGCTTTTTGTAATTGTTCAACTTCTTTATCAGAGATAAACTGGCTCGCATCAATAGCAGCGCCATCCAGATATAGTTTTGCCAAATGTGAAATTATAGTTGAAATTCCTAAACTTCTTGTTTCAGCAATTTCTTCAACACTAACTCCTTTTTGAAATAATTCTAAGGTTGTTTTATAAGTACTGTTTTCTTTTTTAGACTTCTTATTTATCTTTTTATTTTTTTGAAATTCTATAATGGCATTTATAAAATCAGAGCCGTACTTTTCAAGTTTTGCTTTTCCAACCCCGTCAATGGCCAGGAATTCTTGATCACTCATTGGGCGTAAAGTTTCCATTTGTCTCAATGCGGCATCACTAAAAATTACATAAGCCGGGACTTCATCTTTTTGAGCAATTTCGTAACGTAATTTTCTAAGGATTTCAAAAAGAGAACCTTCAACTGTTTTGACTTTGCTTTTTGCTTCTTTGATTTCTTTTTTATCAATTACTTTTTTAATAACCGTTGTCAGTTTTACTTTTTCACCTTCAAATAAAACTTTTTTGGCAAAAGGAGTCAGTAAAATTCTGTTGTGCTGATGAAAAGCAATTTCACAATAACCTAAGTTTATCAACTGTATCAAATATTGGTTCCAGTCATACCAGGAAATGTCAGCTCCGATTCCGTACGTTTTTAATTCCTGATAGTTTTTTTCGTAAATGTAAGCGTTTTTTGAACCTCTTAAAAAATCTACAATTACTGCTAAAGGCTCAGATTCCTTTAAACGGGTAATGGCTGATAACGCTTTTTGCGCCAAAATTGTACCGTCGAAAAAAGTTGGTGGATTTTTGCAAATATCACAATTACCACAGTCCTCTGTCACTAATTCACCAAAATAAGAGAGTAGGATTTTCCTTCTACAGCTCAATGCATCGGCATACTGCTTCATTCGGTCTAGTTTGGCCAGCTGCACATCAGAATTCAAACCTTCTGAGGCAAATTTCTGAAGCTGAATCACATCAGCATAGCTTTCAAACAAAACAGTTTCAGCGGGTAATCCATCACGGCCGGCACGTCCAATTTCCTGATAATAGCCTTCAATGTTTTTTGGCAAATTGTAATGAATAACCCAGCGAACATTCGATTTGTCAATTCCCATTCCGAAAGCAATTGTTGCACAAACAACCTGACAGTCGTCATTTATAAACTCATCCTGGGTTTTAGCGCGAACAGTATTATCGAGTCCAGCGTGATATGCTTTTGCAGTAATGCCGCTTTTTTTTAGTTTCTCTGCTAATTCTTCCGTTGTTTTTCTACTAAGACAATAAATAATACCGGATTCGTTTGGTTTATTTTCTACAAAATCAATTATTTGTTTCACACGGTCAAGTGCCGGACGAACTTCAAGACTTAAATTTTTTCTATCAAATGAAGCTATAAAAGTTTTCGAGTTTTTTAAATTTAATTGTTTTGTAATATCAGTACGTGTTGCTTTGTCTGCTGTAGCGGTCAAAGCTAGTATTGGAGTAGAAGGGAAGCGGTTTTTTAAATAGCCTAAATTGGTGTAAGCCGGACGGAAATCATGTCCCCATGAAGAAATGCAATGCGCTTCGTCAATAGCGATAAGGCTGATTGTTAATTCGTTAAATATTACATCCAGATAGGATAAACTTTCCGGAGCAATATAAACTAATTTGAAAGTATTTGATTTTAAATTATCGATATAAAATTGCTGTTCTTCGGATGATTGGCTGCTATTGATGTAACAAGCTGAAATTCCGTTAGTCTTTAAACTATCCACCTGGTCTTTCATCAATGCAATCAATGGAGAAATAACAATTGTGATTCCGGGAAAAATCAAAGCTGGAAGCTGAAAACATATTGATTTACCTCCTCCGGTAGGCATAATAGCCAACGTGTCCTGACCAGACAATATTGTATTTATGATGTTTTCCTGGTTTGGTCTGAATTTTTCAAAACCAAAATTTTCTTTTAATCTGGCGTGTAATATTTCTGGATTCATTCGGCTTATATTTTTTTCAAATATAAATTAAAAAATAATATTTTTCTTATATTTTTTTTTAAGCTTGTCGTTAGTTATGAAAGAATAAAAAAAGGAACCCGAATAGAGTTCCTTTAAATTTATTTTAAATAAATGAATTAATCTTCATCCTCCTCGTCGTCATCGTCATCTGAAACATCATCTTTATCTTCATCGTCATCGTCATCATCGTCTCCACCATCTGTATCAGGTTTATCAATATTGTCGTCATCCTCGTCATCGTCACTATCGTCATCAAGATCAATTCCTTTTACAGGTTCGATTGTATCAACATCAAGATCGATATCATCATCTTCGTCATAATTTTCGATTCTGTCTGCAAGTTTAGTACTAATTTTTACTAAATAAATAGTGTCTTCAGTGCGAACTTCAACAGCTTCGACTAATTCGTTTTTAGCATTTCTGAAACGAATAACATCCGAATCATCATAACCGTCAGGAAATTTTTCAACCAAAAGGTTTAAAATTTCGTTGGTAAGTTTGGCGTAGTCTACTATAACTCTTTTCATAAATATCCTATAAATCTAATAAATAAGCAAAAATTAACGGAGCAACAATTGTGGCATCCGACTCAATAATAAATTTAGGGGTTTTAATATCTAATTTACCCCAAGTAATTTTTTCGTTTGGAACTGCTCCTGAATATGAACCGTAACTGGTTGTAGAATCAGAAATCTGGCAGAAATAACTCCAGAAAGGAACATCATGCATTTCCATATCCTGATATAACATTGGAACTACACAAATTGGAAAATCTCCAGCAATACCACCGCCGATTTGGAAGAAACCAATTCCATTTCCACTATTTTTAGTATACCAATCAGCAAGGAATGTCATGTATTCAATACCGGATTTCATTGTTGACGCTTTTAAATCTCCTTTTATCACGTATGATGCGAAAATATTACCCATTGTACTATCTTCCCATCCCGGAACAATAATAGGTAAATTTTTCTCGGCAGCAGCATACATCCAGCTGTCTTTTAAATCAATTTCGTAGTATTCTTCTAAAACGCCGGATAACAACATTTTATACATGAATTCATGCGGAAAATAACGTTCTCCTTTATCATCTGCATCTTTCCAGATTTTATAAATGTGTTTTTGTAAACGACGGAATGCTTCATGTTCGGGAATACAGGTATCTGTAACACGATTCAATCCTCTTTCAAGTAAGGCCCATTCGTCTTCCGGTGTCAAATCACGATAGTTTGGCACTCTTTCGTAATGAGAGTGTGCTACTAAGTTCATGATGTCTTCTTCTAAGTTAGCTCCGGTACATGAAATAATCTGAACTTTGTCCTGTCTGATTATTTCAGCAAAAATTTTACCAATTTCTGCAGTACTCATTGCGCCAGCCATACTTACCAGCATCTTTGCTCCGTTTGCCAATTGCTGTTCGTAGGCCTTTGCAGCATCAACCAGGGCAGCAGAGTTAAAGTGCAAGTAATGTTTTTCAATAAACTGACTGATTGGTCCTTTCATTTTTTTGTTTTTTTGTTTTTTTTTTGAATTAAGTTTAACCTTTTGGGTATACTGCAAATTAATAATTTTATAGCGATTAACTTTTAATTTGCAGATTTTTTTTATGCTTTTTTAGTATAACCTAAAATTTTTAAAACGTCGTCAGAAGTTTGCTGTTCAGAGAAAACTTCAGTTGCTAAAATTCCGTTTTCGTCACGATCAATTAAAATATGTTTAGGCTGTGGAATCAGACAGTGGTGTAAACCTCCATATCCACCAATAGTTTCCTGATATGCGCCTGTATTAAAGAAACCAATATACAACGGTTTTTCTTTGTTGTATTTTGGAAGATAAATGGCGTTCATATTTTGTTCAGAATTGTAATAGTCATCGCTGTCACAAGTTAGGCCTCCAAGTAAAACCCGCTCATAAGTATCATTCCAACGGTTCACCGCCAGCATAATAAAACGTTTGTTTATAGCCCATGTGTCAGGTAAAGTAGTAATGAATGACGAGTCAATCATATTCCATTTTTCCCTGTCATTTTGTTGTTTCTGATATAAAATCTGATAAATAGCACCGCCACTTTCACCTACTGTGAATGATCCGAATTCTGTAAAAATATTAGGAACATCTACTTCAGCTTCATCACAGGCAATTTTAATCTGATTGATAATTTCATCAATCATATATTGATAATCATATTCGAATGCCAGTGAATTTTTAATAGGGAATCCGCCTCCGATATTCAGGCCATCAAGGGTCGGGCACTCTTTCTTAAGTGCAATATATACTTTGATACATTTTACAAGCTCATTCCAATAATATGCAGTATCGTTTATTCCGGTATTAATGAAAAAGTGAAGCATTTTAAGCTCTAACTTGTCATTTTCCTGAATTTGTTTTTTATAAAAAGAAACGATGTTTTTATATCCAATACCTAATCTTGACGTATAAAATTCAAATTTTGGTTCTTCTTCAGCCGCAATACGGATTCCGATTTTGAATTTTCCTTTTATTTCTCCCTGAAGTAGATCAAGCTCCTCGTAGTTGTCAATAATCGGAATAGTATTTTTATGTCCGTTATTAATTAGTCTTGCAATATTGCTAATATATTCGTCCCTTTTAAATCCATTGCAAATTACATAAGTACTTTTATTGATCTTACCATTTTCAAGTAAATTTTCTACAATATTAATGTCAAAAGCAGATGATGTTTCTACGTGAATATTGTTTTTAAAAGCTTCATTCATAATGTATTCAAAATGAGAGCTTTTTGTACAATAGCAATAGTAATATTTTGCATCGTATTTGTTCTTTTCCATTGATTTTCTGAACCAGGCTTTTGCTTTGTTGATATTTTCAGAAATCTGTGGCAAATAGGTGAATTTTAAAGGAGTTCCGTATTGTTCAACTAATTTCATCAAATCGATATTGTGAAATAATAAGTTGTCTTTGTTTAGTTTGAACTCTTCCTGGGGAAAATAGTATGTTTGATTGATTAAGTCAGAATATTTTGTATTCATTTAGTCCAATATTTAGAATGTATTTTAATTTAGTAAACGTCTCTAAATCTTAATTCAAACCCTGATATTGGCAAATACAATTTCCAGTTTTTCGTGCTCTGCCTTTGAACATAAAAAAACGTCCAGACAAAACGGACTTTTGCTATTGTAAAAACGGTTCAACATCCTTAGTAAAGAACTGTTGAGGCGGTTTCGGTAAGAGCTGAAATGTCTTTGTCTGTTGTTTGTTTTCATTGTGGCAAATGTAAAAAATAATATATACCTAATGCAACGCTTTTACTTAAAAAAAGTTTAAGACTTATAATCATGAAACGCATCCAGAATTAATTTATTTTCAACAGATTGATTAATTTTTATCTTTCCGATGCCTTCAATAAGTGCAAACTGAATTAAACCGTACTCATTTTTTTTGTCGTGGATAAGTAATTCTAGTATCGGCTCGATGTCTTCTTCTTCAAATTTTACATCATCATAAATACCTTTAATTGCCGTTTTGATTTCGGCATATTCTTCAGCTGAAATGAGGTTTTTATGTAATGAAATATAACTTTCCAGAATCATTCCCACAGCAATGGCTTCACCATGAAGCAATGTTGTTTTATGTTCGCTTTCTAAAAAGTAGCCTTCGATAGCATGCCCTAAAGTATGCCCGAAATTTAATGCTTTGCGTATGTTTTTCTCAGTTGGATCCTGAATTACGATTTCATTTTTGATTTCAACAGAGCGATAAATCAGTTCATCAAAATCTGCGTAATCTATGGATTGTAAATCTAAAAATTGTTGCCAATACGCAGCATCATAGATAAGACCGTGTTTGAGCATTTCTGCCAGACCGGAACGCATTTCGCTTTGTGGTAAAGTTTCAAGATACTGCGTGTCAATCAAAACCATTTGAGGTACATTAATTACGCCAATCTGATTTTTAAGATTTCCTAAATCAACTCCGGTTTTTCCCCCAACAGAAGCATCTACCATAGATAATAAAGTGGTTGGAATATTGATGAAATTTACTCCGCGTTTAAATGTAGAAGCCACAAAACCTCCTAAATCTGTGACAACACCTCCGCCAAGATTAATGACAATTGATTTTCTGTCTGCACCTAATTCGGTGAGTACATTCCATACTTCAATACAGGTTTCGATATTTTTATTGGCTTCTCCAGATTCAAATTCTATAATTTCAATTGTCAAATTGGTTTCCAGTAAAGGCAAAAATTTAGGCAAACAATGCTCATTTGTTTTATCATCAACAATAATAAAAATAGTAGAGTATTTATTCTCTTTTAAATGGTTGTTTAAAGCTTCGTATGCATTTTGGTTAAAATGGACTAAATAATTATTTGCTTGAATAGATTGCATAATTCTTTGGTTAATTGAATCCGCAAAATAAGGCATTTTAAACTAAATAATATTCAAAACCTGAGTCTAATTTGTTTAAAAAATGAGCTTTGATATTAATTCAGGCAGAATTTCTGATTGGCGATACTGCAAAAATATTTGGTTGATTTTTTTGCTTATTCCTTATAATAGATTAATAAAGACTTGATATTTATAATTCTAGCTGTTATGTTATAATTTTTTAAAAATATAGTTGTTTTGTTAAATAATATTCAAAACACTCTTTATCTTTGCCTCAAAACTAAACTTAATGGAAAAAATATTCGATAATACTCAGGTTGCCTTTTCGTTAAAAAGCGATACAGAACTTGACAGGGCTTACTTTCTTTTTAAAATGATTGACAGCGAACCTTTGGTTAGGATAGGAACAGCGGTTACTAATTTTGCTATTAAAGCGCATCTTCCGGTAGAAGGTTTGATCCGTGCCACTGTATTTGATCATTTTTGCGGCGGTATAAACGAACACGACTGTTTAACTGTAGTGGATAAAATGTTTATCAAAGGGGTTTCATCTGTATTAGATTATTCAGTTGAAGGAAAAGAAGAAGAAGTACAATTTGATGCTGCTTTAGAAATGACATTAAAAACTATTGAATTTGCAAAAGAACGCCTTGCGATTCCGTTTGCAGTATTTAAGCCAACAGGTTTAGGACGTTTTGAATTGTATGAGAAATTAGGCGAAAAACAAACTTTAAATGCTGCTGAACAAGAAGAGTGGAATAGAGTTGTAACTCGTTTTGACCAGGTATGCAGTGAAGCACATAAAAAAGATGTAGCATTATTAATTGATGGGGAAGAAAGCTGGATGCAGGATGCAGCTGATGATTTAGTTACCGAAATGATGCGTAAATACAATAAAGAAAAAGCAATTGTATTTAATACGTTACAAATGTATCGTTGGGATCGTTTGGATTATTTGAAAAAACTGCATGAGGTTGCTAAAAATGAAGACTTTTTTATTGGAATGAAATTAGTTCGTGGTGCTTATATGGAAAAAGAAAACAAAAGGGCGGAAGAAAAGGGATATGTTTCGCCAATTTGTGTTTCTAAAGAAGCTACGGATGAAAATTATGATGCAGCAGTACTTTATATGTTGGAACATCTTGACAAAATGTCAATTTTTGCTGGAACCCACAATGAATTGAGTTCTTATAAACTAATGGAATTGATGCAACAAAAAGGAATTTCAAAAAGTGATAACAGAATTTGGTTTGGACAATTATACGGAATGAGTGATAACATCAGTTATAATCTTGCAGAGAATGGATATAATGTTGCAAAATATTTGCCTTTCGGACCTGTAAAAGACGTGATGCCGTACCTGATTCGCCGCGCTGAAGAAAATACTTCTGTAGCCGGACAAACGAGCCGTGAATTGTCTATGATTAAGGCTGAACGTAAAAGAAGAAAAGAAAAATAAAACGATATAGGCTCTTAAATACAACCGTCTCACAATCTGAGACGGTTTTTTTAAGCTTATTTTTTTGATAGCTATTTCGTAACATTTACTTAAATAATAAAACACAAAGAGTTAATCATAACGTAACTATTACATCAAATGCAAATTTTAACTGTTGGATACATTTGTATCGAATTTAAAATTTACTCTGAATATGATAAAATCTTTACTATTAAATCCACACAACGCTGTAACCAATTTTAAGCCTGAATTGCTTCGTAATTTGAGAACAGGATTATTTACGATTATGGTAATATTAGCGTTTAATCAAAATAGTATTGCCCAGACTGTAGATCTTTCGACTTACGTCAGAGTGGGTCGATACGATTTGCCTGAACCAACGAGAACAGCACATCCAACAAATAATTTACTTGCACAGGAAGCTTCAGGAGTAACCTACAACTGGGATACCAATACTCTTTTTATTGTTGGAGACGGAACTACCTCTGTTACTCAGGTGTCACTGACAGGACAATTTATCGATACTATGACACTGGCTCAGGGAAGCAGCCCTCAGGGAACTGATTTTTATGACTCTGAAGGAATTACTTATATAGGTAATGGTCAGTTTGTAATGACTGAAGAGCGTGACAGACAAGTAGTTTTGTTTACTTATGCAGCGGGAACAACACTTACCAGGAGCAATACAAAAACAGTAAAATTAGGAACATTTGTGAATAATACAGGAATAGAAGGGCTTTCTTATGATCCGTTGACTAATGGTTATATAGTTTTAAAAGAGATATCTCCAATGGGAATTTTCCAGACAGGAATTGATTTTAATGCAGGAACTGCAACAAATGGTTCTGCTACAACAGATAATTCTGTTAATCTTTTCGATCCTGCTTTGTTAGGGTTTTCAGATGTTGCCGATGTTTTTGCTTTATCGAATTTGCCGGCACTAAATGGCCAGCCTTTATATAATAATTTACTGGTATTGAGTCAGGAAAATGCAAAAGTGGTAAATATAGACCGAAATGGCGTAATTTCAAGTACTTTAACTATCGTGTCAGATCCGGGAAATCCTTTAGATGCTGCTAATCAGCAACATGAAGGGATGACCATGGACCGTAATGGTAATTTGTATATAGTTAACGAAAATGGAGGTGGAGATATTGATCATCCGCAGCTTTGGGTGTATGCTCCTTCAGCATTGCCAAATCAGGCACCGACAGCTGTTACTTTAGCAAATACAACAAATTCAGTTTTAGAAAATACAACGACTACACCTGCAGTTAAAATTTCAGATATTTTGGTTACAGATGATGGATTAGGTACAAACACGTTATCATTATCAGGTGCAGATGCAGGTTCTTTTCAAATCATTGGTTCAACTTTATATATCAAAGCAGGAGCAGTATTGGATTATGAAACTAAAACGAGTTACAGTGTGACTATCAATGTAGATGACACAACTGTTGGTTCAACTCCTGATGCATCTGTTAACTTTACCTTGTCAGTTACAGATGTAGTTAATGAAGTAGCACCAATTGCAACAGTAAGCATTACAGAAGTAGCACCCTGGTCCAGCAGCATTGATCCAATTAAAGCCGATTGGTTTGAAGTAACAAACAACGGAACAACTGATCTTGATATTACAGGGTGGAAAGTTGATGACGATTCTAAAGCATTTTCTTCCGCTTTAGCTTTAAATGGAATTACCACTATTAAACCGGGAGAATCTGTAATTTTCCTAGAAACAACTGCTGCAAATAACACAACTGTAATCGCTAACTTCAAGTCAGTTTGGTTTGGAAGTAATGTACCGGCAGGTTTACAAGTTGGAAGTTACACTGGCGGTTCAATAGGTTTAAGTTCAGGAGGCGATCAGGTAAATTTATTTGATGCAAGTGGAAATCTTAAAGCAAATATTATTTTTAAAACATCAACTACCAATGTAACATTTAATAATGCAGCCAGTCTCAACAACGCTGAAATTTCAACATTAAGTCAGGTTGGTGTTAATGATGCTTTTGCAGCTAAAAATGATGCGAATCAAATTGGTTCTCCAGGAACTACAGGAAAATTATTTATCTCTGAAGTGGCGCCATGGTCAAGCGGTGACAGCCCTGTAGGAGCTGACTGGTTTGAAATTACGAATACTAAAGCAGTACCGGTTGATATTACAGGCTGGAAAGTTGATGATAATTCACAGTCTCCTGCAGCTGCCGTTGTATTAAACGGAATTACAAGCATTAATCCGGGAGAATCTGTAATATTTATTGAGACTGCCGATTTAGCAGGAAAAACGACAGAATTTTTAAATAACTGGTTTGGAGTAAATCGTCCGGCAGGCTTGAGAATTGGAAATTATACGGGTTCCGGAATTGGTTTAGGGGCAAGTGGTGATCAGGTAAATCTATATAATGCTACAAGCAGTACACCAGTAACTTCTGTATTGTTCGGGGCTTCATCTACAGGAACTTTTAGAACATTTAATAATACTGAGGGACTTGCAACCATAACTACACCTATTACACAATTAAGTGTAGTAGGTATTAACGGAGCATTTGTTGCTGCTAATAGCAGTACAGAAATTGGTTCTCCTGGTGTTTTTGTTAAAACAAGCCCTAATTTAGGTGTTGAGAACCCTTCGGAAATAAATACTTTTAGAGTAGTAGCTTATCCGGTTCCTTACAGTTCAGTTTTCCAATTAGATTTAGGAACACTTAGTAATGATAGTGTTGTAATAAAAGTATATGATATGAATGGAAGACAGTTAGATGCTTATGAGTTCAACGATATCAACGAAGCGCAAAATCAAAGAATAGGAAGTGATTATGCAATCGGTATTTATAATGTTATTGTAATTCAGGGAGGAAATAGTAAAACAATCCGTGTGATTAAGAAATAATATCAAAATATTTGCCAATGAAAAAGCCGTTTCAAATAAACTGAAACGGCTTCTTTAATTTTATAATTTTAAGAAAAAACTACAGTTTTATTACTATAAACCATTGTTTTGCGTTCTGCATGCAATTTTATGGCTCTTGCCAAAACGATTCGTTCAAGATCACGTCCTTTCATAATAAAGTCTTCAACAGAATGGATATGAGAAACACGTGCAATATCCTGTTCAATAATCGGACCTTCGTCTAATTCTTCTGTTACGTAATGACTCGTGGCGCCAATAATTTTCACTCCTCTTTTAAATGCCGAATGATACGGTTTTGCTCCCGGGAATGCCGGTAAGAACGAATGGTGAATATTGATGATTTTGTTTTCGTAAAGTGAAATCAAACCAGGTGTGATAATCTGCATATAACGCGCCAAAACAATAAAATTGATTTGATATCTTTTTAAAAGTTCAATTTGTTTGGCTTCACCTTCTTCCTTATTTTCTTTTGTAAAAGGAACACAGTGAAATGGAATATCAAAACGTTCTGCAATAGAACGTAAATCATTATGATTACTGATAATTACCGGAATTTCGACATTCAGTTCACCGGCACTGTAACGTCCTAAAATATCAAACAGACAGTGATCGTATTTAGATACAAACAAAGCCATTTTAGGTTTCTGCTCCTGATTGTATAAATCCCAGGACATATCAAAATCGGCTGCAATGGTTTGGTTAAAATCGTCTTTTATGGCTTCGATACTGATATTGTGATTTGTTAAGTCGCATTCCAATCGCATAAAAAAGACATTTTGTTCTGTATCCACATGCTGATCGATGTATGTAATATTCCCTTCTACTTTCGCAATAAAAGCTGTTACTGCAGCAATAATTCCTTTTTGATCCTTGCAGTGAATCAGAATAGTTATTTTTTGCATTATAAATTTTTGGTTAATAGGTTAATGGCTTATTTCTTGTCCTGCATAGCAAAAACACTTTTTAGCAACGGTGTTGTTCTTGCACTGATATTATTGCGAATTTCCTTTTCTTCCACAGCAATCATTTTAAAAACGCCGGCTAAAGCCTGATTGGTTGTGTAATCTGTCAGATCAGGATTTACTTTTTTTACCAGTGGAATCGTGTTATATTTTGTAATGATTTTTGTCCATACAGCATCGGCACCTACTTTTTCAAAAGAATTTTTAATTACCGGATTAAATTTGGAATATAAAGCAGTTGTAGTGCTACCTTGTAAATAATTTGTTGCAGCACTATCATTGCCTAATAAAATATTTTTGGCATCAGTAAAAGTCATGTTTCTTACTGCCGAAACAAAGATAGGAGTGGCTTCTTTTACTGCGTCTTCTGCAGCGCGGTTCAGCATTTTAATACCTTCATCAGCCAGGGAGCTAAGACCAACTTTTCGTAAAGTGGCATCTACCTTTTGCAATTCTGCAGGCATCAGAATTTTTACTGCTTCATTTTTATAGAAGCCATCAACAGCTGTCAGTTTGCTCACCTGCTGTGTAATTCCTTTGTTTAAAGCTTCTTTTAAGCCCGAAGCGATATCTACACCGCCAACTCCCGGGATTTGCGAAGATATTTGCGGTAACTGATTTAAAGTTTGTTGTACCTGTGCACAGGAATTAAGAGAAAATGCTACGGCAAGAAGTAATATCTTTTTCATTAAATGGGGTTTTATTAAGTTTCAAAAATACTACTTATTCAAAAACAAAGCCACAATTTTATTTCAGGAGCATAAACATTTTGTTTCATAATTAACTTTTGTCCCGCTGTCCACTAAATTCCGCGCAAAAAAAAGCGCGGGATATCGTTTCCATCGGGGCTAGGTTAGAAATTTTAGTTTCATCAGACGTCTTCAAAAGATTCATAAAAAACAAAAAAGCTACCCACTTTGGATAGCTTTTATAGAACAATTTTTTTATACTTAGTTAGAATGAACCGCAAATGTTACCTGAAAATGTAGCTCCAGCATTGGCAGAAACATCAGATTTAACAGCAGACGCAGCAATTTTTACAATGGTATAAGGAGGTGTAAAAGCGGTGTTTTGTCCTGTTTTATTACCAGTTGTATTAGTGAAAACATTTCCGGACGTTACACTTACAGCAGTGAAACCAGTCATTAGGTCAATTGGGTTTTTTACATTTTCAAACACATTGTCTTCAACTTTGATATTGGCTTCAAAACCTGCGGCAATACATTTGTTGCTAACAGAACTGTTGAAATAACTGTTAACAATATGTACTTTACCAAATCGAACTCTAGGCATTCTTTCTTTACATCCGCTAGCCCACCAGCAACGTGCAAATGTGATTCTTAATTTGCCACGATCTGCAGTAGCCCCATCGCTTGAACCAATTAAGTTAGAATATCTGTGGTCATCTGAACCACCTGAACCACCTGCTCTTGGAGCTTTAAGGTAGGTGAATTTTGAATATGAAACCGTTATGTAATCAGATTGGTTTTTAATATCAAAGTTTCCGTCAACACCGTCTCTGAATTCACAATGGTCAACCCATACATTCTGACAGTTGTCAAGAATTACATTATCCCAGCCATCAGTATCATAAGCGCCCGGGCCTTCGAAAATAAGGTTTCTGATAATCAGGTTTTTACATCTTTTAATGTTGATTATTCCTGAACCATCTTTAGTCTGGTTTGTCGATACCAGTTTTGCACCGCTGGTGCCGTAAATAGTTTTGCCAGTCTGGTCTTGTAATGATAATCGGGCTGAAACAGTGATAGTACCGGACACTTTGATCACTTTTACTGAACTGCTTTCAATAGCTGATTTCAATTGTGCATAAGTGGTTACTGTTGTCTCTGCAGATGTGCCTCCTCCGGTTGTGCTTCCGTTTTGAGAAGCCCATCCCGGCACTTCAGAGCAAACCCCAACTTTTGAAGTTGAAGCAGAAACTGTCTCCTGGGTACTTAGGACAGCGTTGTCAGCATTTTGATCATCATCTGTGTTACAGGCTGCAAAACTCAAGGTAATCGCAAATAGCGAAATCGCAAATTTGGTTTTAAAATTCATAATGGTTTTTTGTTTGGTTATTACTACATTTTATAGTAATGCAAAGATGTTGATTAAATCCTACACGAATATTGAACTTGTTCAATTATTTTGTAATTAATTTGAATATTTGATTTTTTTTGTATAATTATTCTGAGTATAATATAATTTTTATATTTTTGCGTAATCGATTACATTATTTAAATTCACTCCCAAATTTTAGAATTTTAGAAATTTTAATTAAGAAATAATTAAAAGTATGTACGAAGAACTAAGGCAGAATATTGAAAGAAAAATTACTCTTACAGACGAAGAGTGGAAATTAATATTGGATAAAACAGAATTTATTAAATTAAAAAAGAATGAGTTTTTGCAAATCCAGGACTCTAATAATTCTTACGAAGGTTTTATTCTGAACGGGGCATTTAAGACTTATATTTTGAATGAAAACGGAACAGAAACTGTCATTTTCTTTTCATTTGAAAACGAATGGATATGCGACCTGGAAAGTTTTTATTATCATAAATTGACTAAATATAACATAAAAGCGATTGAAGATAGTGAGATATTAGTAATTAATAAATCCAATAAAATGCTTTTATTTAAACAAGTTCCAAAATTGATTCAATTTCATATTTTAATGGTTGAAAGGGCAAATATCGCCATACAGGAAAGATTGGTTGATGTTTTAAATAAAACTTCAAAGCAACGTTATATTGAGTTTGTAAAGAAATATCCGCAAAAGACCCAAAAAATAAACAATAAAAATTTGTCTTCTTATTTGGGAGTAACACATGAATTTTTATCGAAAATCAAAAAAAGTTTTTAATCTTAAACAAATAAGCTAAAAACCTCATTTAGTTTATTAATAAACTAATTGGCTTAAAATCAATATTTTATTTATTGTTTAAAATGTATTTTGGATGATAGGGATTTTGTATGCCTGAAAAGTAATTGTTTTTTGTTAACATAAAACTATCGTTTCATTGAATTGATGAAATATTTTGTAAATTGTACTATAAAATTATCATATTCTCAAAATGGAACAACAAAAAACATATATTCCTAAAAATAAAGTAAGAATTGTAACAGCCGCTTCGCTTTTTGACGGTCATGATGCAGCCATCAATATTATGCGCCGTATTATTCAGTCAACTGGTGTTGAAGTAATCCATTTAGGGCATGACCGCAGTGTTGAAGAAGTGGTAAACACTGCAATACAGGAAGATGCGAATGCAATCGCCATGACATCTTACCAAGGCGGACACAATGAATACTTTAAATATATGTATGATCTGCTTCGCGAAAAAGGAGCGGGACATATTAAAATCTTCGGAGGCGGGGGCGGTGTAATTCTGCCAGGCGAAATCGAAGAATTACATGAATATGGTATTACAAGAATTTATTCTCCAGATGACGGACGTTCTTTAGGACTTCAGGGAATGATTAATGATTTAGTACAGCGTGCTGATTTTCCTATTGGAGATAAACTAAACGGAGAAATTGATCATATCGAAAATAAAATTCCAATAGCAATTGCACGTTTAATTTCTGCAGCAGAAAATTTCCCAGAAATTGCAAAACCTGTTTTTGATCAAATTCACGAAAGTAATGCTGATTCTAAAATTCCAGTTCTAGGAATCACGGGAACGGGTGGAGCAGGAAAATCATCTTTGGTAGACGAATTGGTTCGCCGCTTTTTAATTGATTTCCCAGAAAAAACAATCGGATTAATTTCTGTCGATCCTTCGAAAAGAAAAACCGGAGGAGCACTTTTAGGAGACAGAATCCGTATGAATGCGATTAATAATCCTCGTGTTTATATGCGTTCGCTGGCCACGCGCCAGTCCAATTTGGCTTTGTCTAAATATGTAGCCGAAGCAATTCAGGTTCTAAAAGTCGCAAAATACGATTTGATTATTTTGGAAACTTCAGGAATTGGTCAGTCTGATACGGAGATTATGGATCATTCTGATGTATCCTTATATGTAATGACGCCAGAATTTGGAGCGGCAACGCAATTGGAAAAAATCGACATGCTTGATTTTGCCGATTTAGTGGCTTTAAACAAATTTGACAAACGCGGCGCGCTTGATGCTTTGCGCGATGTAAAAAAACAATATCAAAGAAACCATAATCTTTGGGATAAAAGCCCAGACGAAATGCCCGTTTTCGGAACGATTGCTTCGCAGTTTAACGATCCGGGAATGAACACGCTTTATAAAGCGATTATGGATAAAGTGGTAGAAAAAACGGCTTCAGATTTGAAATCGACTTTTGAAATCACTAAAGAAATGAGCGAGAAAATCTTCGTGATTCCGCCGGGAAGAACGCGTTATTTATCTGAAATTGCAGAGAATAACAGATCATATGACGAAATCGTACTTTCGCAGCAAAAAGTAGCGCAGAAATTATACGGAATTTTCAAAACCATAGAATCGGTTTCAGGAAAAGTGCCTCAAATAACTAAAGCAGGAATTGATGATTCGACTGTTTTACCAAGCGGCATTGCAGAACACGACGAAAACAGAATCTTTTTAAATCTGTTGCTGAATCAATTTGATAAAGTAAAAATGGACTTAGATCCGTACAACTGGGAAATTATTCTGAATTGGGACGAAAAAGTGGCGAAATATAAAAATCCAGTTTACTCGTTTAAAGTTCGTGATAAAGAAATCAAGATTGCGACACATTCTGAAAGTTTATCGCATTTGCAAATCCCAAAAATTGCTTTGCCTAAATATGAAGGCTGGGGCGATATTCTGCGTTGGAATTTACAGGAAAATGTTCCTGGAGAATTTCCGTTTGCTTCAGGATTGTATCCGTTTAAGCGTGAAGGCGAAGATCCGTCAAGAATGTTTGCGGGCGAGGGCGGACCAGAAAGAACTAACAAACGTTTTCATTATGTAAGCGCGGGAATGCCTGCAAAACGTCTTTCGACCGCTTTTGATAGTGTAACTTTATACGGAAACGATCCAGATTTGCGTCCGGATATTTACGGAAAAATTGGAAATGCAGGAGTTTCAATCTGCTGTTTGGATGATGCTAAAAAACTATATTCAGGTTTCGATTTGGTTCATGCGTTGACATCGGTAAGTATGACAATTAACGGGCCTGCGCCAATGTTGTTAGGTTTCTTTATGAACACGGCAATCGATCAGCAATGTGAGATTTACATCAAAGCAAATGAATTAGAAAAAGAAGTTGAAGCTAAAATCAACAAACTTTATAAAGAAAAAGGAATCGAAAGACCAAAATACCAAGGCGAACTTCCTGCTGGTAACAACGGTTTAGGATTAATGCTTTTGGGTGTTACCGGAGATCAGGTTTTACCTCAAGAAGTGTATAATGATATAAAAGCCAAAACGTTATCCCAAGTTCGAGGAACGGTTCAAGCCGATATTTTAAAAGAAGATCAGGCGCAGAATACTTGTATTTTCTCAACCGAATTTGCTTTGCGATTAATGGGAGACGTTCAGGAATATTTTATTACTAAAAACGTTCGTAATTTCTATTCGGTTTCGATTTCAGGATATCATATTGCCGAGGCGGGAGCAAATCCAATTACGCAATTGGCATTTACGCTTTCAAATGGTTTCACTTACGTGGAATATTATTTGAGCCGAGGCATGAACATCAACGATTTTGGACCAAATTTATCATTTTTCTTCTCAAACGGAGTAGATCCAGAATATTCGGTTATTGGTCGTGTGGCTCGTAAAATTTGGGCAAAAGCCATGAAAAATAAATACGGAGCCAACGAAAGAGCACAAATGCTGAAATATCATATTCAAACTTCTGGACGTTCGTTACACGCCCAGGAAATTGATTTCAACGATATTAGAACGACTTTACAGGCTTTATATGCCATTTATGACAACTGTAATTCATTACATACAAATGCTTACGACGAAGCGATTACAACACCTACAGAAGAATCTGTGCGTCGTGCGATGGCAATTCAGTTGATTATTAATAAAGAATTAGGTTTAGCGAAAAACGAAAACCCAATTCAGGGCTCGTTCATCATCGAAGAATTAACCGATTTAGTTGAAGCGGCTGTTTTACAAGAATTTGACAGAATCACAGAGCGTGGCGGAGTTCTGGGCGCAATGGAAACAATGTACCAGCGTTCTAAAATTCAGGAAGAAAGTTTGTATTACGAAACCTTAAAACACAACGGCGATTTCCCAATTGTGGGTGTAAACACTTTCTTAAGTTCAAAGGGTTCGCCAACGGTAATTCCGGCTGAGGTTATTCGTGCTACAGAAGAAGAAAAGCAATATCAGATTACAATGCTGGATAACTTGCATAATTTCCACGAAGCAAAAGTAAACGAGCATTTAAATACGTTACAGCAAGCTGCTATTAAAAACGAAAACTTATTCGATCATTTAATGGAAGCTACAAAGGTTTGTTCGTTAGGTCAGATTACTTCGGCTTTGTTTGAAGTGGGTGGGCAGTATAGAAGGAATATGTAGAATTTATTTGTTTTAATTATATGAAAAAAACCTCTCAAGATTTTTGGGAGGTTTTTTGTTGAAATGAGATTAAAGCTTTTATATATTAGCAAATAGAAAGAATAATTATATAGTGTTTAAAAATGACTATCAGATACCAAAATATAAATGATGAAGATGTAGCTATTGAGCAGTTAAGTAATTTAAGGGAATATCATAAAGTGTTTAGTGAAAATCAAGTAATACTTAAAAAGGAATTTTATATTGATAATACTTTAAAGCATATAGATCATTACAAAAATAACATAGAAAGTGAAGATGATATTGTTGAATTATATCGCTATTCAGGCATTTTTTATTCGATAATAGAAAAATTAGATTTTGGAAATTATATTATTGAAGTTCATAAAGAATATTCAGAGATGAAACTTAAAAGTCATTCTAGATATTTGTATAATAATAGTAATAATCTGATATGTCAAGAAACTATTGATCTTTTAACTGGCTTACCAAAATTTGAGGAAACTGAAAAGTATTTTTATGATTTTGAAAAAGACGATTATTTTCCAATAATTACGGCATCATTTAATGAAGATGGTACTTTAGATACTATTCAATATGATAGTTATAGATTTGACGGACAAGATGAGATAATATTTTCGGAAGATGATGATATTATAACTTTACAAAATCTGTTGGGTTTATCTTCAAATGAAATGCAATATTATTTAATCGCAACATTAGAGCCACAAAAATAGAATTTTCCTCGCTCCAGCAAAACATAAAATTCCATAAAGTTTGTCATTTCGACCGAAGGGAGAAATCACAATAGAAGCTCGACAATGCAGGTCGCCAATCTTTGCGAGCGTTTTACCCATGAACCCAAAGCTTATCCTCTCCAATTTGTCATTTCGACGTAGGAGAAATCTCCGCAAGTAGCTCCGTACAGAATTTCGCCAATCTTTGTAGAGTTTCTCGTAAAGATTTCTCCTCCGTCGAAATGACAATATTGGGGTTATCTTTAAAGAACTCAATCTTTACCAACAACCTTTTAACATTACTCAAAAACTCCATTTTCCTTGCTGCGGGAGCGTTACATTCGTGAACCCAAAGTTTCCCCTTTCCAATTTGTCATTTCGACGTAAGGAGAAATCTCCGCAAGTAGCTCCGTACAGAATGTCGCCAATCTTTGTAGAATTTCTCGTGAAGATTTCTCCTCCGTCGAAATGACAATATTGTGGTTGTTTTTAAAGAACTCAATCTTTACCAACAACCTCCCCAACATCACTCAAAAACTCCATCTCTTCCAAAGGAAACAGCTGAAGCACAGTTTCTAAAATAAGTCCCACATTAACAGGTTCATTGTTTTTATCAGCAATTTTAGGTATTTCCGGATCCAGTGCCAAAATGCATAATTTTATCAGGTCGGTAATTAAGCCGCCGAGTTCGACATAATTGGAAAGCTTAATTTGAGCGATGTAGGACTTTGAATTGTCAGGAGCCGGTTTTAGTGTTTGAAAAGACCGGCTGGCTAATTTTTTGAGAACTTCTAAATTTCTAATTTCAGTGGTTTCCATTTCGTTGGTTTTTGAGTGTGAATCGTTAGAATTTGACTTTTAGAATTTGTTATTATCAGAAAAAATGTATTTTTGTTTCATACTGCAAGAAAGAAATAGATTACACGGTATCAAATCATTTTTTGCCGTATGATACGGCGGTAAATATGTTTTTTACATATTTCTTGTTAATGAACTTAATTGTTATCTTTGAATTATGAGCACACTTACAAAACCAAATCATATAGGGCGAAAAATAAGCCGCATTCGTGAACTTCGTGACATGAAACAGGAAGCTTTGGCGCAGGCTTTAGGAACAAACCAGCAAGCTGTTTCGGTTTTAGAAAACAGTGAAACCATAGATGAGCAAAAGCTTATTGAAGTTGCAAAAGCGCTTGGCGTAACGGTTGAAGCTATTAAGAATTTTTCTGAAGAAGGTGTGATCAATTATTTTAATACTTTCAATGAAAGCCCTAACAACTATTTTGGACTTAGTAATTGTACTTTCAATCCATTAGATAAATTAATGGAAACTGTAGAAGAGAATAAAAACCTTTACGAACGTTTGCTTCAGGTGGAAAAAGATAAAATCGAATATTTAGAAAAATTGCTTAAAGGAAAATAAAAAAGCAATAGAAATATAAAAAGCAGCCTCTTGTACGGGCTGCTTTTATTATTTTAGAAAAGTACGATGTGTCAAACCTTCTTCTTTGCCAGTTTCAGCTTTTCAAGGATAGCATCAGCCTTTTCATTTTCGCAAATGAATCGTAACGATTCAGCATAACGGTAATAATATTCAGGAGCTAAATCTAAAGTCAGCGAAAAAAGTTTACTGTACCATTCGGCAGCTTTTTCCAGTTTAAAATGTGAGAAAGAAGAATCTCCTAATTTTTGAAATAAATCTACAGACTTGTAGCCTTTTGCAGCAATCCTTTCGTACGTTTTCATTACATCAACATAAGCATAAGTATCGCTTACTTTGTTAGTAATAAAGACTTTTTCACTTTGGGCAGCAGCACTGAATGAAAAAATAGTCCCTAATACTAAAATAACAAGTCTTTTTTGCATAAGCATCGGTTTAAGAGAATCGTTCGTGGTATTTTTTTGTTTTTGTTTTCGCAAATATATTTAAATCAGTGATATATGTCTTTTTTGCATGCTTTTTTTATGATTTTTAACTATTTAGGATGTGTTATCTAAAAGTTTTCAGACATTTTTTATACAGGAAAATGTTAATAAGATAATATGGTATAACTTTATAGTGTAAACCAGTCTCATTATGACAATCCAAGAGTATTCAAATAAAATAATCAATTTGAGTGTAGAGGAGGAAATTCCTCAGCTTTCTAATGATAATTTAGAAACTACAGTTTCAAAAATTTTGGAGGATAATTCAAAGATTTATTTTACGCTTTAGGATCTTTTTGAGAAATCAGTTGAATCGGTTAGTCTAAATAGCAAAATAATAAAGTCATTCTCAGATTGTTTGGGCTTGCTATTTTCGAGTGAAAAAGAAGCCGGAAATGTTTGCTTTGCTAATAGTATTGAATTACGTCCGGAATTCAGGCAAAACTTCACAGCTGTAGAACTTTTGGATTATGTTTATGCTTTTGCACATTCTTCTTTTTATAAAAAATCTAAAAAAATAACGATGACATCAGAAGCTGATATTTTTTGGAAAATGGTAAAGATTGCGCTTTGTTTGAGAAAATAAAATAAAAAAAACAGCCCTTGGGGATGGGCTGTTTTCTACAGGGGCAAAATAAAATTAACGACGAAAGGCAGGACTTTCGTTTACTGATTGGTCTAACGCAATTGTTTTTGATTTTTTTGCAGAAACCGTAATTTTATGATTTACCACTTTGTTGTTTTCCAAAACTTTTAAATAATAAGTTCCGGCAGGATAAGTTTCAAGGCTTAAGGTTTTTGAAACTTCTAATTCATTGCTAGAAAATTCTCCCGTGTAAAGTAAATTTTGTTTTTCGTCAAGGATTGAAAAATTTGATTTTTCGTCAGCGTTTAATGTAAAACTCACTACTTTTCCATTTCCAGTTTTTATATACAAGATATAATCACCTTTTTCATTACCTGCATACGTACTTAATGTTGTTAAAAATACAGCTACAACAAAGCTCAGTCTTAAAATTTGTTTCATCTTTTTTTTTAATTTTTAATCTTAATTTTCTTTTTCGTGGTATTGACAAAACTACAAATACTTATCTTATATCAAAATTTTTTATGTGATTTTTATTAACACTAAGTTGTTGATTTAAAAGTATTTCTGTTCTTTATTGCTATACTTACGAATTTATTGAGCTTTTGGTTCTGTTTTTTTAAATTTTATCTAATGTTTTAACATTTAGCACTTTAGGTGTTATAGGTATTGTTTTGTTAAATCCTTATAGCTTTTTTGTTTTCGAGAGTAAAATCTTAAAATAAAAAAAACAGCTCGAGAACCACCAGGAGCTGTTTTAAAAACCGTTAAGTTTTAAACTTTACTAACTATCTAACCTCATTTTTATACTTATATGAAAGCATAAACTTTTTATCGTATTGCTACGCTTGTATTTTTATCAGAAGATTTCTCTTTGTAAACTGTTGAAACTGCTTTTGCTGATAATACAGTTGCATTATCTCTAATCGTAATTTCATGTTTTATTGTTTTTACACCATCTTCAACTTCTAAAAAATAAGTCCCTTCAGGAAATTCTTCAAAGCTGAAAGTTTTTAAGATTCCGTTTTTACCTGTAGCTTTTTCAGAATAAATTAGGTTTCCATCCTGGTCATAAATAGATAAATTGGCTTTTGTAACGTTGTTTAAACCAAAAGTCACTTCTTTACCATTTCCTTTAATTACGTAAAGGGCAAAATCATCATTACCGCCAATTGCATAAGTATTGATACCTACAAAAAGTAAGGCTGCTACTAAATTTAATTTTAAGATATTTTTCATGATTATATTTTTTAAATTGTTTGTTCAAATTTTATACTGCTAAATTACCTGAACAGATCAGTAAAATGCACAACTGTATTTTCTGATATATGTGCTATATTCTCATTTACGAAACCGTTATAGGTTAAAATTTGAATTATTATTGCCCTTAATGTTAATTTGGTTACTATTTTTTAATGTTTTGATCATGTTGAAAGAATCTCTGCTGCTGCAATTGCCTTTTTAATGTATCGTAATTTTCTTCATAAATTAAGAAATAATGGAAATAGCTTTATTTGGGAATAGTAACAAAAAAAAACAGCCCGTCCAGAGCTGTTTTTTTAAACTGTTAAGTTTAATTATTTAGCTGCTATATTGCTTTTAGCGGAAGATCCTGTTTTGTAAACTGATGAAACTGGTTTTGGTGATAAAACGGCAATATTACCTTTAATGACAATTTCGTGTGTTGTAGTTTTTACGTTGTCTTCAACTTTTAGAAAATAGGTTCCTGAAGGGAATTCCTCAAAGCTGAAAGTTTTTAAGATTCCATCTTTACCTGAAGCTCTTTCAGAATAGATAAGATTTCCCTCATCGTCATATATGGATAAGTTTGCTTTTGTGATGTTATTTAATCCAAAAGTAACTTTATTACCATTTCCTTTAATCACGTGAAGAGTTCCACCTTCGCTTCCGTCAATTGCATATGTACTGATTCCTGAAAAAAGTACTGCTGCGATTACACTTAATTTTAATGTCTTTTTCATGGCTTTATTTTTTAAATTATTTGTTCTAATTTTATACTGCTAAATTACTTCAACAATGTAATAAAGTGCACAACTCTATTTTCTGATATATATGCTGTATTCTCATTTACGAAACCGTTATAGGTTAAAATATGAATTATTTATTACGTTAATGTTAATTTGATGATTATTTAATAAGATTCAGGGAAGGAGTATACATGTGAAAATCAGTCGGTTTCTTTAAATTATCACTAAAAAAGAAATAAAAAAACAGCTCAAGAACCACCAAGAGCTGTTTTAAAAACCGTTAAGTTTTAAACTTTACTAACTATCTAACCTCATTTTTATACTCTATGAAAAGTATAAACTTTTTTAACGTACTGCTACGCTTGTATTTTTAACAGAAGAGTTGTCTTTATAAACTGTTGAAATTGCTTTTGATGATAAAGCTACTTTATTATAAGAAACAATGATTTCATGTTTTGTTGTTTTTACACTATCTTCTATTTTTAAGATATAAGTTCCTTCTGGAAAACCTTCAAAGGTGATTCTTTTTAAGATCCCATCTTTGCCTGACGCATTTTCAGAATAAAGTACAGTTCCGTCCTGGTCATAGATTACTAATTTTGCTTCAGTTACCCTGTTTAATCCAAAGGTGATTTCATTACCATTTTCTTTGATAACATGAAGGATGTAATCATTTCCATCAATTGCATAACTGCTTATTCCTGAGAAAAGTACTGCTACTACTAAGCTTAATTTTAAGATGTTTTTCATGATTTATATTTTTAAATTATTGTTCTGATTTTATACTGCTAAATTACTTCAACAAGGTAATAAAGTACACAACTGTATTTTCTGATATATGTGCTGTATTCTCATTTACGAAACCGTTATAGGTTAAAATTTAAATTATTTATACCGATAATGTTAATTTGATGTTTATTTAACAAATTTTAAAAAGTAATTACAGGAGTAGAAAATAATTGCTTTTGGATGTTCTTATTAATTATTAGAACAAAAAAAACAGCTCAAGAACCACCAAGAGCTGTTTCAAAAACCGTTAAGTTTTAAACTTTACTAACTATCTAACCTCATTTTTATACTATGAAAGTATAAACTTTTCTAGCGTACTGCTACGCTTGTATTTTCTGCAGAAAATCCTGCTTTATAAACTGAAGAAACTGCTTGTGCTGATAATACTGTAGTATTATTAGTAATGGTAATTTCGTGTTTTGTTGTTTTTACATTATCTTCTATTTCTAAGAAATAAGTTCCTTCCGGAAATTCTTCAAAGCTGAAAGTTCTTAAGATTCCGTGTTTTCCGGAAGCTTTTTCAGAATAGATCAAATTCCCACTTGCATCATAAATTGATAAGTATGCTTTTGTAGTATTGTTTAATCCAAAAGTAATTTCTTTACCGTTTTCTTTAATTACATGAAGAACGTAATCTTTACCATCAATTGCATAAATACTTGTTCCTGCGAAAAGTAATGCTGCTACTACACTTAATTTAACTATCTTTTTCATGATATATAATTTTAAATTATTGTTCTGATTTCTATACTGCTAAATTACTTCAACAGAGTAGTAGAATGCACAACTGTATTTTCTGATATATATGCTATATTCTCATTTACGAAACCGTTATATGTTAAAATTTAAATTATTCTTGGTGTTTTGGCTTATATGGTTATTATTTTTCAATGTTTCTTGCTTGACTGAGAATATGAAATATAAATCGGTTTAATAATTAATATATCGCAAATTTTGTAAGAAAAAAATAAGGTTGTAATAATTTTCATCTGTTCTTTGATTTGTAAAAATGCAATTAGATAGTGTTTTAAAGGTGTTTTATTAAAGAAAAGTGTTGAAAAAGGAAAAAATGAGGATAATTTGAGAATAAATTCTCCCTACGGGTATTAGCACTATTTAATTAGAATTTGATAAAAATGATTACTATGTGTTTACTTTATTTTTTTTTAATTTTTTTCTCATAACAATTAAATCTCCAATATCTTATTTATGGTATGATTTATTAAAATTGTTCAAAGCAAAAACTAATTAGCTTTCCATTCGCTTTTGCATTTGAAGGTTAAGGTATTTTAAAATCTTTTTCATACTTTAGTTTTAAATTAAGAGTCTAATTGTTTGATGCTGAATCACTTTACGTGTAAAAGATTCTGCCTAATAAGGTCTGGAGGTTTCAATGCTGTATTCTCATTTACGAAAGCGTTGTAGGTTAAAATTTGAATTATTTTAGGTATTTTTGTTAATTTTGTTTTTATTATTTAATCTTTGAGAAATGAAACCAATTGCCCCAGCTCTTGAGATAATATCAAACTCATACGGAAGTTCTTTTACCTATACCAAACATGCGCATAAGACAAATAGTAAATCGCACCTGCTGCATTACCATCCCGAAATTGAAATTGTCTTTGTGAACGGTGGTGCAGGGAAGAGGCAGATAGGAAGCCATATTTCTTATTATACGAATGGTTCCCTGATTTTAATAGGCTCAAACTTGCCACATTGCGGTTTTACAAACGAAAAAACAGGAAATAAAGATGAAACCGTGATTCATTTTAAACCGGATTTTTTAGGAAATGAATTTTTTGGTATTCCTGAAATGAAAAAGATTCAAAAACTGCTCGAGCAGGCTAAAGCCGGAATTGCATTTGGTGGCGAAACAAAAAAAATAATAGGAACCAGAATGGAATTGATGGAGAATAAATCTCCGTTTGAGCGTTTTCTGACTCTTTTAAGTATTTTAAAAGATCTGGCATCTTCTGAAGAATATACCATTTTAAATGCAGACGGATTCCTGATGGAAATGCAGGTGACGGACAATGACAGGATGAATGTAGTTTTTAGTTATGTAAAAGATCATTTTCAGGAGCCTATTTCTGTAGATGAGATTTCGAAACTGGTGAGTATGACTACACCATCTTTTTGTCGTTATTTTAAAAAAATATCCAATAAAACCTTTACCGAATTCGTAAATGAATACCGTTTGGTTCATGCCTCTAAGCTTTTGGCAGAAAAACCTATTAGTATAAATGAGGTTTGTTATGAAAGCGGATTTAATAATTTCAGTCATTTCAGTAAGTCCTTTAAGCAATATACAGGCAAAAGTGCTTCAGAATACAGACAGGAGCACAGGGCTACGATTATGTAAAGATTCATTTTATAGCGTATAAAACGTAACCATCAATTTAGCTGATGGTTTTTTTATGCCTTTTTTGAACTTAAAGATTTATATTTATGATTCATAAAAAACTTAAAACTATAAAAAACTATGAGACATTTTAAAATACTGCTTTTTGTCTGTATACTCGGTATTGGAAGTTCTTATGCTGCTAAAGTAGATACGCTCGAAGTTGCCAGTACGGCAATGAACAAAACCTATAAAGCCGCTGTTGTACTGCCTAATTCGTATGCTAAAAGCAAAACAACATTTCCTGTCATGTATTTATTGCACGGTGCTTACGGACATTTTGGTGACTGGCTGAAAAATACGCCAAATAAAGAACTTGTAAAAAATTTAGCAGACCAATATAATCTGATAGTTGTAATGCCCGAAGGCGAAACGTTTAGTTTTTACATCGATAGTCCGGTGAATAAAGGAAGCCAGTTTGAAACCTTTGTAACTAAAGAAGTGATTCAGAAAGTGGATAAAACATACAGGACGATTGCTAATAAAAACGGGCGTGTCATTACCGGACTTTCTATGGGAGGTCATGGGGCATTGTATCTGTCTGCCAGAAATTCTGATTTATTTTGTGCTGCCGGAAGCATGAGTGGTGCTGTTGATATGAGTGGAATGCTAAATCGTGATTCTGCTGCTCAGGTTCTTAAATTGATTGAGCCTGTTTTTGGTGATAAGAGTAATGATATAAAAATGTATGAGCAGCACGCGGTTTTAAATATGATTGATAAAATAAAAGTCAATAAACTGCCACTAATTATTGACTGTGGCGTAGACGATTTTTTGATAGAACCGAATAAAGAATTACACAGAAGACTGGTATATAATAAGGTAGAACATGATTATACGGAAAGACCCGGCGCACATACCTGGGAATATTGGGAAAATGCATTGCCGTATCATGTATTATTTTTTAATAAAATACTACTTAAAAATCAGGAGATTACAAAAAAGTAAGTAAAATATTCCGAAAGAATGCGTTAAAAGTTTTTTTTGGTTTGATTTTTGGAATACCTTTAAGTATAAACTTTAAAATTTAAAAAATATGAAAAAGATATTGACACTTTTCGCAGTTGTTGGGTTATTTGCATTCTCTGGTTGCTCGGATGATGATAATGATATAGACAATGACACAATTAGCGAAGTAATAGAGGTAAAAGGTTATAATTTTAATTCTGGTAATGGATATAGAATTAGATACGATTTGAATCCTGAGATCTTTCCAGGTGATATGGTTTTAGTTTATAGATTAGTAGCTGTAGAAGACGGCGTTAAAGTTTGGAACCCTTTACGTGAAATCGCATTTGACAATAATGGGGCTTACGATTTTAGTTACAATTTTGAATTTTCCAGATTTGATGTAGATATTTTTATGTTAGGAGATGATTTAGGTTCGGTTAATACTAATTTGAGATTAAATCAAACATTTAGAATAGTGATTATTCCTGGGGCTGGAAATAATTTAACATCAAAAAAATCTGTGGATTTTAGCGATTATAACTCTGTTATAAAAGCTTACAATATTGATGATAGTAATGTTAAAATTGTAAAATAAGAATTATTTATAACTGTTCATAAAAAAAGGAAATCGAAAGATTTCCTTTTTTTATGAACATATTTTATTGTTTTATGAATTTTGTTTGGGCAGAATCTCTTCCCGCTCCTCTTCCTGATCTAATAAGCTGTATGTTAACGAAGTAAATTCCTGATGGTAAATTTGAAACATCTAATTGGGCTAGATTTGAATTTATTAAAGAATTGCTAATAGGGACAAATGTATTCCCTGTCTCATCGATAATTGTTATTTGGGATAGTGATGTAGATGTATTTGTGTTTTCAATGTTTAAAATTGATGTTGTTGGATTTGGATATATTTTTATAAACTCAGCATTATAAGATCTATGTGGGATTTCAAAAATTATTTTAATAATATTGCTTGAACAATATTTTTGTTGAACAGCATAATCATAATAAATCCTTCTGTAAAATTGTGTTTGGGTGTCGGTTAATCCATAAGTACGATTTTTTATGGGTAAATAATCTTTTGAATTCGCTCCAAAAATATCCTCCCAAGTTATACCATCATTTGAAATCTGCCATTGAACAAATTGTTGATAATCTCCTACTATTGGAGTTGCTACTTTGTCTACAGCTATAGTTTGATCACAGCAAATTATATTTTCTATGCTGTTATTACCAAGAGGTATTATATTTACAACATTACTTGCTGCGGACTTTCTATATTTTGTTTGTGGAGCATATTTTTCTTCAAGGATTAATCTTCTATATTCCATTGCTTGTTCAGTTTTAGCTGGAGTGTAATTAGCTTCTGTGGCTCCAGTTATATCTACCCAATTGTATTTAGACTCAGTAAAATAATACTTAAAATAAGACCATTGAGCGGGAAACTTAATTCTAGATTGCCATTGATAATTTGTTAAGTTAGTAGTCACTTGTTGACCTCTTGTTCCTTCAGTTTTAGTTGCTTGATTGCCAATTATAGTTTTAGGAGCTTCATCATTTGTTAGGTATTGATTGCCTACAATTGTATTGTCTACTAATGTAGAAGTTCCGTAAAAATTTGAAGGTGATGCCTTTATCACTCTACTATAGTTAGGACTTCTTCCGTCATTAAAAGTTGTTTTTTCTCTTAGGGTAGTATATTTATATATTCGATTACTTGTTTGACTTTTATATTCAAATTCATTTTCATCTACCCATACTTGCGACTCTATATTTTCAGCATTAACAAAATTATTATTAAATTCAGGTAATATTGGGAAACCTCCATATGGTATATATTGGAAATAACTGTCGGAAGATTCTGGAATTGTTGGAGTTGTAGGAGTAGTTGATGTTTCATTTTTCTTGACTGATATATTAGAGCTTTTATAAGCTACTCCTGAATAAGTTTTATATTCAGCATAAATATATCCTCCCGAAGTATTAAAATCGCCAGAATACAATTTTATACTGAAGCTTCTGGTGGTAACGTTTCCGGCACCAATATATATTGATCCTCCATCACCACCGTTTGCAATATTTGATCCTGATGCATTATCTTTTGAAAAATAAATTTTTATTGTACCCTGATCTCCAACACTGGCGTTTGTTGGGATTTTAATTTCTACAGACAATGAAACGGAAGAGGTTGACAACGATCCTAAATTAATTGCGCCGCTACTATAAGCAACGCCATTTACAAGTGTTGGTGTGAGTGTAACTTTTTGCCCAAACATAGAAATGTTTAGTAAGAGCAACAAAACGAAATAAACGTAATTTTTTCTCATAATGAAATTTAATAATTTATAATGAGGCAAAAATAGTTTATTAATAATGTTTAATCTTACTTTTTGTATCTAATTTTTAAGTTTTTATTTATAAATTATTCCTCATCTAAATCACTCAATTCTTTTTCCTCTCCAAATTTCAAAGAAACCAAAATTCCAACTAAAAGTGATAGGGCGATAAATCCTAAAGAAGCCCATTCCGGAACTTGAATATAATCGTGCAGCAGCATTTTTAATCCTACGAAAGCTAAAATAGCTACCAGACTGTATTCCAGATAACTGAATTTTGCCAGCATATTGGCTAAAAAGAAGTACATAGAACGCAATCCTAAAATGGCAAAAATATTAGAGCTAAATACCAAAAATGGGTCAGATGTAATGGCCAGAATTGCCGGAACACTGTCAACGGCAAATAAAACAT
Organism: Flavobacterium gyeonganense; assembly: GCF_029625295.1. NCBI lineage: Bacteria > Pseudomonadati > Bacteroidota > Flavobacteriia > Flavobacteriales > Flavobacteriaceae > Flavobacterium > Flavobacterium gyeonganense. The sequence goes on from NZ_CP121112.1 coordinate 4,330,185, forward strand.
CCATAACTTCAATTACAATTAAGGCAACAAATAATGGCGTAGCGGCTTTTTTTGCCGTTTTAGTGGCAATGAAAAATTTTTCACCTTCAGTTTCTGAGGTAATCGGAATAATTTTTCCTAAAGCTTTGTATACGAAAGAATCTTTTGGCTGAAAATCTTCATCTTCGCCCGAGAAGAGCATTTTTATAGCGGTAAAAATCAGGAAAATTCCAAATATATAAGTAGTCCATGTAAATTTATTAATTAACATTACACCAAAGAAGATCATTAATCCGCGGAAAACAATTGCACCCAGAATTCCCCAGAATAATACACGATGCTGGTATTTTTGCGGTATTTTGAAAGAAGCAAAAATGATGGCGATTACAAAAATGTTATCGACACTTAAAGAAAGTTCTATTAAGTAACCTGTAATAAACTTCATTGAAGCCACCGCAGGCTTTAGATTATCGGGATTTGCAATATAATCTGTGGTATAAAGCCAATAAATCACTCCTGAAAAGAGAAAAGATAGTGTAACCCAAATCAGCGTCCATTTGCTTGCTTCTTTGGTACTAATAATATGTGGTGTTTTATTGAAGACTCCTAAATCTAAGGCAAGAATAAAAACTACGGCCAGTAAAAAAATGATCCAGACTATCATAATTTGTTATTTTTTTAGGGTTTATACAAAGATAAGTGTTGAAGTTTAACTTAAGAAAGGAATTAGGTTAAACTTAACTTCAGGATTTTTAACTAAAAACCTTTATTTAATGGAGATTGTTAAAGCTTAGCTATTGTAAATCATTCGATTTTATGAATAAAAAAAGTGCCATCGTATTGATGGCACTTTTGTGAATATAAATTAAGCTTTGAATTATAGTGCTGAGTTAACAGTTTTGATAATTCTTGCAGCAATTTTGTATGGATCTCCGTTTGAAGCTGGTCTTCTGTCTTCCAACCATCCTTTCCATCCTTTTTGAACAGTCATCAAAGGAATTCTGATAGAACATCCTCTGTCTGAAACTCCATAAGAGAAATCATGGATAGAAGCAGTTTCGTGTTTACCAGTTAAACGTTGGTCGTTGTAAGCTCCGTAAACAGCGATGTGCTCAGCAGTTACAGGACGGAAAGCTTCACAGATTCTTTCATAAGTTGCCTGATCTCCACATGTTCTTAATACATTGTTAGAGAAGTTAGCATGCATACCTGAACCGTTCCAGTCTGTATCTCCTAGTGGTTTTGGGTGGTACTCAATATAGTAACCATATTTCTCAGTCAAACGATCTAATAAGTAACGTGCAACCCAGATTTCATCACCTGCTTTTTTAGCACCTTTAGCGAATAATTGGAATTCCCATTGTCCACAAGCAACCTCCTGGTTGATTCCTTCAAAGTTGATTCCTGCAGCGATACACAAATCAGCATGCTCTTCTACTAATTTTCTTCCGTGAGTGTTTTTTCCACCTACAGAACAGTAGTACATACCTTGTGGTGCTGGATAACCTCCAACTGGGAAACCTAATGGCAATAAAGTTTTAGTATCCATAATGAAATATTCTTGTTCGAAACCAAACCAGAAATCATCATTATCATCATCAATAGTAGCTCTACCGTTAGAAGGGTGTGGTGTTCCGTCAGCATACATAACCTCACACATTACTAACCATCCGTTGATACGGGTTGGGTCAGGATAAATTGCAACAGGAACTAATAAACAGTCAGAAGATCCACCTTCAGCTTGTCTTGTTGATGAACCATCAAATGACCAGTTTCCAAGTTCTTCTAATGTTCCTTTGAAATTTTCGTGCTCTTCAACTTTAGTTTTACTTCTAAGATTTTGAGTTGGTTCATATCCATCTAACCAAATGTACTCTAACTTAATTTTAGCCATAATAATATAAATTTATTTTTTTTGTTTTTTTCGCTGGGTCAAATATAGATTTATTTTTCAAGCCGTAAAAATTAGGGGGTGCATTTTGTTTCAATAGATATAATTTTTTACATAAGCGCAATTTTGTATGGGGTATATTTAAAAAATAGCAATTTTTTAATGTTTTAAAAATAAATTCGTAATAAACATGTGCGTTTTTTGAATTAATTTTCATTACAATTATGAAAAATTGTTTGTTTCTTTAGTAATATTCGTATGTTTTGTTATATTTTTTCAAAACCATTTCGAAATTCTTTGCAAAACGTACCTTTTGTTGCTAAAATGCTTTTCAAAAATCTAAAAGTTATAGTTAAAAAAGGCTTTTTTATTCTTTATATTTGTCCCTTGTATTTTTAATCAAATTATTACGAATTTTTAAAATTATATACATGTCAACATTACGTTTTCAGGCCTTGCAGGAAGCTTCATCAAGAAAGCCTGTACATTTTGAGGAAATTGACAGAAAGTCAACTATTTTCGGGGCAAATGTTTTTAATGAGAAAGCAATGAAGCAGTATTTGACTTCAGATGCATTTAAAGGAGTGAGGGATGCTATTCAGCACGGAACCAAAATAGACCGAAAACTGGCCGATTATATTGCCATGGGGATGAAAGAATGGGCTTTGGCTAAAGGTGTTACCCATTATACACACTGGTTTCAGCCGCTTACCGGTACTACAGCAGAAAAACACGATGCCTTTTTTGATGTATCGTATGATGGAAGTGATCCTGTAGAAAAATTTGGCGGAGCACAATTGGTGCAGCAGGAACCAGATGCGTCAAGTTTCCCGAACGGTGGCATCAGAAATACATTCGAAGCCAGAGGATATACGGCTTGGGATCCAACCTCACCGGCTTTCATCTACGGAACAACTTTATGTATTCCTACCGTATTTATTGCATATACAGGAGAAGCTTTAGATAATAAAATTCCGTTGTTAAGAGCTTTATCAGCTATGGATGAAGCAGCGACAGAGGTTTGTAAATATTTTGACAAAAACGTAAAAAAAGTAACGGCTACTTTAGGCTGGGAACAGGAATATTTTTTAATTGACAGAGCTTTGGCCAATTCCCGTCCTGATTTAATGATGACGGGAAGGACATTGTTAGGACATACTTCTGCAAAAGGACAGCAATTAGACGATCACTATTTCGGATCTATTCCAACACGTGCCTTAACGTACATGAGAGATTTAGAACAGGAATGTATGTTGTTGGGAATCCCAGTAAAAACGCGTCATAACGAAGTTGCTCCAAATCAGTTTGAGCTGGCTCCTATTTTCGAAGAAACCAATCTTGCTGTGGATCATAACTCTTTATTGATGGATGTGATGCAAAAAGTAGCAGAGCGTCATGATTTTAAAGTTTTATTCCACGAAAAACCATTTAAAGGTGTAAATGGTTCAGGAAAACATAATAACTGGTCACTGGCAACTGATACAGGAGTTAATTTATTGAGTCCGAGTAAAACACCAATGAGCAATTTACAGTTTTTAACGTTCTTTATTAATACTATAAAAGCAGTTAACGATTATGAAACTTTACTTAGAGCTTCTATCGCAACAGCCAGTAATGATCACAGGTTGGGGGCAAATGAAGCGCCACCGGCTATTATTTCGGTATTTATTGGTGAGCAGTTAACCAAAGTTTTAACTGAACTGGAAAGTGTGACGACGGGTAAATTATCTCCTGAAGAAAAAACCGATTTAAAACTGAATGTTGTGGGTAAAATTCCGGATGTTCTTTTGGATAATACCGATAGAAACAGAACATCTCCTTTTGCTTTTACAGGAAATAAATTTGAATTCAGGGCAGTAGGTTCAAATTCAAACTGTTCGAATGCAATGACAACCTTAAATGCTATTGTAGCGAAACAATTAAAGGACTTTAAAATTGAAGTAGACACTTTAATCGATACGAAAGGTTTGAAAAAAGACGAAGCAATCTTCAATGTTTTGAGAGAATATATAAAAGAGTCCAAAAAAATCCTTTTTGAAGGTGACGGTTATAGCGATGCCTGGGAAAAAGAAGCTGCGAAAAGAGGTTTAAGCAATTTTAAAACTACACCGGAAGCTATTAAAGCCAAAGTTTCTAAACAGGCCTTAGAGTTATTTGCAGAATTAGGCATTTTGAATCATGTTGAAGCTGAAGCCCGTTATGAAATAGAATTGGAGGAATACACTAAAAAAATTCAGATTGAAGGCAGGGTTTTAGGTGATATTGCCAGAAATCATGTCATTCCAACAGCAATTCGTTATCAAAATACTTTAATTGAAAACGTAAAAGGACTGAAAGAAATTTTTGGTAAAGAATTCGAAACTATTGCCAAAGAACAAATCATTCTGATTAAAGAAATTTCAGGTCATATTGAAGGCATCAATTCAAAAGTGGAGGCGATGACTAATGAAAGAAAAACAGCAAATAATTTAACAGATGCGCAAAAAATGGCTGAGGCTTATTGTAATAAAGTGAAGCCATATTTTGAAGATATTCGTAATCATTGTGATAAGCTTGAATTATTGGTAGATGATGAAAGCTGGACGCTGACTAAATACCGAGAGCTTCTGCTTACGAAATAAAAAATAATTGATTGTATTATTGAAATGCCTTTCCGGTTTTCGGAAAGGCATTTTTTTATTTCTGATTTTAGAGGGGTAACAATTGTAAGTTTAATTTGATATAGAGTTGTGTTTACAACTTTATTAACCTCAAAATATTTTACTATGAAAACAATTGTACGTCTTATTACAGCAGTACTCGTTTTAATGTCAGGATCTGTTTCTGCACAGAAATATCAGGACACCTTAATAACGGTCAGAAATGTCAGATTGCATTATGAATATGATGTAAGCTGGACCAAAGAAGTTAAAACCAGAAATATTGATGAATTTATTAAAAACCAATCTGAACCTTCGATTAAATCTTCCACACAAATTCAGTCTATTTTACAGAAGATAAAATTATCTAAAGAGCCCTGTGTTAATTCGGGATTTGAAAGTGGTTACAGCGGATGGACCGGATTGAGCCTCAAACACGGAGTTACAACACTTCCTATTGAAAACGGCTTAACACTTAATCCAGGCGTTTCAGCATTGCCTTTTACGGGTACAGCATCCGGACAAAATTTTACTTCAATCGAAACAACAGGTACAGATGCACTTTTATTAGCATCGACTCCTTCATTTTCAATGTCTAAAACAGCACCGGGTTCCACTGGTACACAATCAATTCGTTTAGGAAATGATCAGCCGGGTTATAGTGCAGAAGGGATTGCCAAGCGTTTTGTGGTAACAGCAGCAAATGCTAAATACTATTTTCAATATGCGATGGTAATGGATAAAAGCCATTCAAATCCAGATGGAAGTGTAAATGGTTCTGAAGTCTTTTTTATCGCTGAAGCGGTCGATATGACCGGAGTAACTGTTGATAAAATGGTAGATATTGCGGCTCCATCGAATCCTTTTATCAGTGCTACTAATACTCCTGGTGAAGGAATCAAGTACTATAGAGACTGGCGTTGTGCTTATCTCGATTTGTCAAGTCATATTGGCAGGGAAGTGGTAATTATGTTTATAAACTCTGATTGTTCTGCCGGAGGTCATAACGGCTATACCTACATTGATGATACTTGTACAGCATGCAAAAATACTTCTGAAGGAGTTATTGATTTAGATTTAAAAGGACATGATTGTATAAATCCGAAGCAAACTTTTAATGGCACATTTACTGTTCCCAGAGCAGCAACCAATGTACAGATTAGTTTTGAGATTTATCAAAACGGAACAATGCTGAACAGCATATCCGCCAGCACAGTTTCAGGCTCCAATTATACAGTTGATGTAGCTGCAACGGATTTTCCAAACCAGACACCCGGTACTTGTTACGATGTAGTAGCAAAACTGACCTTTAATTTAGTTGACTTGAATGGAAACGTACAAACAGTTGTTCAGTATTCTGCAAATCCTGTTTTAGGGGTACAATACGGACAAACAGCAGGTTTTGATAATGACATCTGTTTTTGTATCAATAATTTAGGGGCTTATTGCTGTGATTCAGAAAATCTGGTTGTAAACGGTAACTTTGAAGCTGGAAATTCAGGCTTTACAAGTTCATATACTCTTGACCCAACTACTTATCCGGGACAATACTACGTAACAAATACTGCGGCGGCTTTTGGAGCAATAGTAACTGATCATTCGTTTTGTGCTGATCCTGTAGTATATGCATCAAACAGCAAATATCTGACAGTGAACGGAAAAACACAGCAAACTGGTTCTTCTGTAATTTGGGAACAAACAATAACCGGATTAAGACGAGGAGAAAAATACCGTTTTTGTGCTAATTTCAAAAACATGAAACAATGCACTTTTGATATTCTTCCGAAAGTCAGATTAGAAGCAGGCAGTACAACTTCAGCTGTGTTTACAGTAAATATGGCAACTGCTAATGCCTGCGACTGGCAAAATGCAGATCTGGTTTTTACAGCAACAGGAACCAGCGAAACCGTTCGAATTTATCTTGATGAAACGGGTAATGGTGACGGAAATGACTTAGCAATTGATGATATTTATGTAGGTGCTTTGGGAGATCCTGGGCTTGCGATTACGGTACAGCACAATGGAACCAGCAATGCGATTATTGCATCGGTTAATAGTATCGCAACGTCAGATGACAGTATTAAAGGTGATTGTAGAAAATACCACTGGTATGTAGCCGAGGTTACTTCATATCCTTCTATTGTGATTGACTGGAGTACATTTGCCCACGGAAACAACTCTGGAAGTAATCTGCCTCCTTTTGCCGGAACTTCATCGCCAACAACATGGGATCTTACCACTACTTTTTCCGGTTATACTTTTGCAAACAATAAGTTGTATATCATTGGAATGTACACACCGGAATGTGATTGTTATGACAGTGGTTTTACCTATCAGTTAACATTTAATACCACGTCTAAATCTGCCAATGCTGCCGGAATTACAGAAGAACAAAAAGCAGAAATTATTGATGCTATTTTAAATGGTTTAAAACCGGGCAAAACAGATGATTCATCAACTACTAATGAGCCGGACACAAAAATCAAAGAGAATGTTCAGCTTTATCCTAATCCTGTAGCAAATGAATTAACTGTTTCTGCTTTGAATGAAACAATTTCTGAAGTTATTATTTCAGATTCAACAGGAAAAACAGTTAAAAAGCAATCTTTTGTATCTCAAAACAATATTGAAAAAATCAATGTATCTAGTTTACCGCAGGGACTTTATTTTGTCAAAGTGATCAGTGATAAAAATACCTACGTGTCGAAACTGATTAAAGATTAAAACATTTACGGTAAAATGTCAAAACGGGCTATCTATAATTTTAGGTAGCTCGTTTTATAAGACATAAAATCATTATTTATAGTGATTCTTTTCGTTTGGGTAAAAATTATTTTTGCTTAAAATGACTAAGAATCTTAAGGTTAGTTTCTTTTATAATAAACTCAATATAATTTTTATTCAATGAAAAGTATTTTACTCGTTTTTTTCTTTGTTTAAGTGTTTGCAGTTATGGGCAATATGCTAAAAAAGATTTGCCTGAAAATTATGTTTCTGAAGCAAATGATTTGTTTTTTGAGAAAACGGTTGTGCATCTAAATCCTTCTTGCCGATTATTGAATATAAGCAATGCTCTTCTCGATAAAATTACAGTTTATGATATGTTGGGTCAATTACAAAAAACAGTTGTGATTTTAACCAATAAGGAAGACCATCTAATTGATCTTTCCCAGCTATTGAAAGGTACATATTTCATTGTTTTGGAAAAGGATGATAAAACAGCCAGGAGAAAAATCATCATTAATTAGAATTTATTAAGAAATGGACATATCAATCAGGTCAATAAATTTAAAAGGATTTTTTAAAGCTATCTAACATGTTGAAATTCTAAGTGTTAATGCTTCAGTGAATGAAAGTAAAGAATATTTTTTTAATGAAGGCTGTTTTGTTTTTTAACACGGTTAGTTGTTTGGCTCAACCTTCAACGAAATATACTATGGAGGAATTAAAAGCAAAAAGCAAAACAGAAATTATTGAATTGGCACTGGAAATTCTCAAGCAAAAGCAGCCTTCATTGGTAATTGATGCTGATGATTTTGAAAGTACTGCATGGCAAAACAGTAAAGAAACAATAGTAAAATTTAGAAGATATTTTCGCTTTAGTCCTTTAAATGCAGAGCAAAATCAATATTATGACATTTCAGTTAACTTAATTACAAAACAAGTTTTTCCGTTTGATTCAATGTTTAATTTTACTTTTTATATTCCAACTGAAGATGATAAAAAGAAACTTGATTTTATTAAAAGTAAAACTTATTTGCCAAAACAGCCAGAAAAAAACATAACTATCACGGAAAATGAAGACCATTATTGGATAAGCAATAGCACTAAAAATTCACTCATTAAGTTTTTTATAAACAAAAAAACAGGTTTCAAATCGGTTTTTTTGCAAGGCACGTATTCTGTTCCTCAGGTAAAACCTGTTTTTGAATCTACTTATGACCGTGAAGAAAAGGTAAAACTTTCTGGAGGAGATGAAATTTCAAAAAAAGAAATTATTGATATGGCTGTTGCTTTATTGAATAAGAGGCAGCTGTTATTAAAATGGAATTTTAATGATTATGAAGCTGAGGTTTTAGGTGACAGTAAAAACACATTCGTTGAATTTAAAAGAATTATAAGATATATTCCTTTTAGTACCGATCCTGAAAAACGTTTTTCTTATGATGTGATAGTCAATGTAAATACAGCTGAAATTTTACCATTTGATGACTTTTTTAAATCGGAATTTTATATTGTAAACGAAAATGATAGAAAAGCAGTTGCCTTTATAAAGAAAAAATTTGGAGATTTTTCAGCTAATTTTGAAAATACAATTTACGAAGGTGAAGAAGATTATTTTATTGATATTAAAAATGAGTATTCGTTTGGCAAATACACAGTAAACAAAAAAACGGGAATAATAAAGACTGAAATTCAGGCTTCTTTTGAACCAACGCGAAAACCTATAATTGAAAATCCGGATAATTATATTGAAATCAAATAATTGAAAATGAAAAAAACTACAGTTTTTATCAAAAAACAGAAGAAGTTTATTTTAGTACAGAATTCGCTTTTCCGATAGCGGTGATTGTCATGGCTTCTATTATTACCTATGGATTGCTTTACTTTTTTGGTATAGCTTTGGCTGTGATTTTTAATGTAATTATTTCTTTTATCGGAAGTTTCTATTTCTATTATTTTGGTAAATCATCCACAGCTATTACTTTGGATTTTTTAATTCGGGTTGCATTAGTTTCTGTTTTCTTTTTATTTATGGATTATGGAGTTTTTGCGCTCGTTAAATATCAAAAAACAGACGTTTTCAATAAAATGTATTTTTATCTATGGTTAGCAATTATTTTAGGAATTCCTCTTTTATATTATATTTTTCAATACAGCCGATACTATTATAAAGAAACAAAGAATGCAGGAACATATATAAAAATTTACCTTACAGTGCATCATGACAGGGAATTGCTTACTGTTATTGATACGATACAGTTTGTCAATACTGTAAAACGTACTATGTCGGATATCAAATTAGAAAAGCCTGATTGTTTCTATTCGGATGCGGAATTAAAAAAAATGGATGATAATAGCGTTAGGAATTATCTGGGAAAAGATGCTTTTAGAGGTTTAATGCATTTACCTTTCGATGCAGATGTACTTTTTATCTCCTGGTATTCTATTATTGAAGATAAATATTATGATATTGAAGTACCTTTTCCTTTTGAAAAAATGGTTATCGAACAGGAAAAATATCCAACAAATGTTTCAGAAGTTTTGAGAGGCAAAAAATCAAAACCGTTAAATCTGCATATTCATGCCAATGGCGGAATTAGGATTTTTAATGTTGATGGGGTTTTAATCGATCTTCCGGAAAGTATTCCGACAGTTATTTCTGAGGAAGAACGAAATAAAAAAATAGAAATCTATAGGGATTTACAAGATTATTATCGCACGCCAAAAGCTTTTGAAGAATTGATAGAAAAAATTAAATCATCTAACGGAATTGAAGAACGTTTTCTAATACAAAACAAAAAGTTTAACTGGAGTATGCATATTTCAGGTCTGAAAGGCAATAATTATTTAGATGTTTTTGATGTTTCTTTCAGTAAATACAAAACTGAAATAGCCGAATTGGATATGCCTGAATTTCGATTTTTGCCAAAAGAAATCGGAATTGTTTACAGAGGAAATTATTTGTATGACTGGCTTAATCTATACATCAATACACAGGAAATTTATCACTGTATACAAGAAATCGAGAGCGGAAATGAATGCAGTCCTGTTTCTTTTGAACTTGTTTTTGAAGATTTGACAGAAACAGGTTTAAAATTCACAATCAGGTCAGGCGACAAATTTGTGATGTTTAATAATTGGAAAATTAATATCAGAAACGACCGTAAGCAAGACATGACAGACCATCTTCTGCATATCGATGAAGATCAGCAAAAACGTGCTTTATATAAGGAAGCATGGGATTTGGTTGCTAGCAAACAATACGATCAGGCGCAGGAAAAATGCGACACTATTAAAGCAATCGACCCGGGATATGGTTTTGCTTATTTTTTGGAGGTAAGATTATTATGGTACAAAGAAGGATTTGAAGCCTGTTACACCAAACAGGATTATTTTATTGCTAAAACCCAACATGAACCTGCTGCATTGGCACACATGTACAACAATTACGGGTGTTTGTATGATCTGGAATTAAAATATGATCAATCATTATCATATTTTGAAAAAGCGATTCTTGCTAATCCAAAAGATGGTATGTATGTTTGTAATCTTGCCGAAATATACTGTAAATTAAATCGGCCTAAAAAAGCATTTGAAGCTGCTGAAAAATCCAAAAAATTAGGGCACGAATCACCAACCTTGCATGCAATTTTAGAAAGTAAAGGATTACGTTATTTATAGAAAATCATTACAAATAGTGATGTTTAAAAAAGTCAATAATAATACATTTGACTCACTATGAATATCTGCTATGAAAGGATACAAATTATATAAAAACGTAAACCCGGTCTATTTTAATTTAGATGAATTACTGATAAATATTATTTTACCATTAGTAATAGCATCTTAATATTTCTTGGGTACGAAAAGCACAATTTTATTCAATGTATTTCTTTGCTGTAAGCGCCAATTATTTTCATAAAAATTTAAAAAAAATATTTCCCGTCTTTTAAGGATAATAAATCCGTTTTTAGACCTGGCCTTATCTGGTTTTGTTTTAATTATATTCATTGTTTTAGAAATGTTGATTTTGGATTTTATTTATTGGTTTTGTACCAAAAAAATAATGAATTCAATCGAATAAGTGTTATGAAGCAGAAATTTCTTTTCCTTTTGAGAAATTTATAGAATAACAGGAAAAAAGTTTGACAGATAAATTTAAAATATTTAGCAACAGTGAGACAAAATCGTTGTATTTGCATCTTTATTTAAATGGGGTGTCAAATTTTTTTTGTAATGTGATACTAGCAGATTGTCCTGAAAATAAAGAAAGAGATGCCAATTGATATCAATAAAAAAAGAAAATTAGTACTATAATCTCAACTAAACCGGTCAAAACTAAATAAAATACCGAATGAAGCGTTAACTATTTATTAAGAAAGAGTCAAGGAAGAAATTAGGAAAACAGAATACCTTTGAGATCAAATAAAGATGCACAATAAATTATACGCCAAAATACAGGAAGAATTTAATCAAATTGCTGATACGTTTATAGAAAAAGAGATCGATGTATTAGCAGATGAAAATCTAATTACGATTCAGTCAAAATATAATCTTTACGATATCCAGCCTTATTTTGCAGAATTGACCAATAATGTATTAGCAAAGGATGTAAAACTGACAATTGAATCTGAAGAGGATTTTGATCCGGAAACAGATGATTTATACGAGTATAAAATCAATTTTGAAAACAGTAAAGCTTATCTTAAAAGGGAACATTATGGCGGAGGTATTTTTTATAGTACCCTTTATGAATACACAGAAGAGCATCACAAAAGTTTTTCGGTATATCAAAATAAAGAGAACATAAAAGTAACCAATCTGAGTTATCTCTATTTTAAAAATGGAATACCAGATCAGTTTATAGAATGTACAGAATATGGTATTTCGCTAAAAACATATACTTGCGAAAACGGAATCATTAAAAGTTATAAACTGGAATGGCCTGAATACGATCATTATTGCATTGGTGAATTGACTTTTGATAATCATGAAAATTTAAAAATGATTACAGAAACAGCTTCAGACGGAAGAATCCGTGTTGTATTTGATGCCACGGTTTCGACTGAAGATATTGAGGAAGCGTTAGCAGAACTAGAAACATTTCTGGTAGAAAATATTGCAGATCAGATTATTGAAAAAGTCAAAATAGAAGAACCTGTTTATTGCATATTATTTGAATACTCCATGCAGGCACCTTTTCCGCCAACAATTGCTTTCGGAATAACTTCAGAAATAGATGGAAATTTTCAGGATAAGGAATTATTTGAACTGTACAGTTCGCCTGATATGAAATATTTTTCTGAGAATGAAGAACCGAATCCAATTAATATTGATTTTTATCCACTTGCTATTCAGCCAAATTATTTGATTACTACTTCCTATGGCGAAAATATTCCATCACAAGAGGAAGAAGCATTTATGATGTGGGAAAAACACGTATTTGATACTTATTTAAGGGTTTGCAAACGATTAATGCATTTCGATTTTTCAAAATCTTTTACAAAAACAGAAAATTTTTTGGTAATGGCACGTGATTTTGAAAAATGTAATGAAGGAGATTTTTATCAAAATATGCTGCATTACAGAACCAAAAAATAAAAATTTTACGCTGTTTTAATTAATACTCAACATATTTTTTAGGATGTAGCTATTGAGTAGTTCTGCATCACTTTCATATGTAATTCACTATTTCGCTGTCTTTCATTATAATTAAAAATGGTTTTAGATCAATCCGTTCGTTATTAATATTCTAAAAGTATTCTTTAATAAATTTTGCTGTTGGTTAAAAGTAAAATCATTATTTCTAGTGAGCGTTACTAAAAAACTCAGAATTAGATTTGCATTATAAAATTATAATCAACTAAAAAATAACTCATGGGATTAGCAGAAAAACGTTTAGCAGAATCAATTAAAGTTGAAAAACTTCCTGAATTTGAGGCAAAGCTTAAAGAGAAGGCAGGGTATGATATCAAAGTAGATATTGACTGGAATACTTTTACAGCTTTTAATCAATATCCGCTTGAAAGATTAGATATTATTTTCGATGATTTGGAATCATTCGTTAAAAAAATATGTGCTGATGATATGGGAAAAGAAGCTTTAAAAGAAAAAATGACAACAATCCATTTGACTAACACAGAAAATAATGATGAAGTGAAAATGGAATTAAACGACAATACTCTTTATCTGACGCTTCAATTAGTTCAGACGTCTTTTAGTGCACAAACAGATTCGCAGATTGCTGATTACGTAGAAAAGATGCTGTAAATGATTGCGTCTTATAAAAAGAATCTTTTCATAGAATTTCCAGGCTGGTTTATAAAACTTGCTGATTTTGCCGACAGAGCAGATGATGTTTACAGTTTGCCTAAGATTGAACTGGTATTGCATACTGGAAACCTCATTCGGGGCTGTATCATAGGTTATGACAGAACCCAACCTGAAAAACTATTAATGGTGATGGGAATTCCAGATTCGGATCCAAAACCTGAAATCACATTAGTTTCCGGATCTCAGGTGGCAGCGATAAGCTTTATAGACGCCAATGAAACGTTAAGAATACTTGAACCTAATGCTACAATTAGTGAGTTAGAATTAAAACGTACAGCCAAAAAAGTTGAAGAAGACTTAGAAAAAGGGATTACGTCTAAAATCAATCTGATTTTAGATAGTTATCCTGAAGAAAACAGAAAACTGGTTTTAGATACTATTAAATTCCTTCCATCAATTTTTGAATCGCTGACAAATGACGAATTAGGAAAAAAAGCCGTGGCAGAAAATATAGAAAACATCAAAATTTCGATAGCTGAAGCGGATTCTGCAATTTTAGAAAACAAAGAACTGCAAATCACTGTAAGTGCGGGCTACAAATTTCCACATAAAGAAAAAGAAAGACTCAAAAAAGAGATTGAGAACGTTTTGTAGCACATTTCTTTTCAATTTTAAAGTACAAAAGCTATTCTGATAAATTCAGAATGGCTTTTTTTAAATTCTATTCATGATAAATCATTAAGTACAAAACGGTAAATCATTATTTATGATGATTTAAAACATTTCTTCAGGATATATTTTTGCATTCAAATATATAGGATAGGAGTAAGAATCTCTAGAATTGCCAAGTCTTTATCATGCTGTAATCTATTTCTGCTAAGACTTTGTTGTGATTTAAAAGATAAAAGATAAAAAATAAATACTAAAAAATTATAAATCAGACAACATGAAAAATCTAAAACACATTTTATTAGTAATGACAATAATTCTGGGCAGTTGTACTAACGATGAATCAACAGAAAAATCAACACAAGATAAATATACAATCCATGTAGTAGGTGTAAAAGATTTAACCAATGGATCAACGACTGCCATGTATTGGAAAAATGGCGTAGCTACAGAATTGACACCTGATTCTAGAAGTGAGGCAACCGCTATTGTAGTAGTAAATAATGATGTTTATATCTCCGGGAGGATCGAAAATAAAGCTTGCTATTGGAAAAATGGTGTGGTTACCTATTTACCTGAAGGGGATGAAGCTAATGACATAAAAGTAATAGGAAACGATGTTTATGTGGCCGGATCGAATAATATTGTTGCCTGTTATTGGAAAAACGGCATAAAAACAATTTTAGGAAATAACAACGGTAGATCAATAGCAAATAAGATTATCATTGAAGGTGCTGATGTTTATGTTGCAGGAGGCCAGTCACAAAGTTCGTTCAGTTACGATTTTACCGCTTTGTATTGGAAAAATAATATAGCAAATCCGGTTGTAGATAATGGGATGTTAAATGCTATTGGTGTACAGGGTGATAATGTATATGTTGCAGGTTATGAAATTACAGATATTAGAAATACTATATTTTGGAAAAATAACACTCCCGTAAAATATTCAATAGAAAATGGAAAAGGTGTGTATGTTAAGGATTTGCAATTGAATAATAATGATGTTTATGCAGTAGGAGCAATTAGTGGCAACAGAATTTCAAGTGCTGTTTATTGGAAGAATAATGTTGCAACGCCACTTATCAATAGTCCAGGGTCTACATCTAGTAATGCTGATGACATTACTATAGTTGATGATATTTTTTTTATTTGCGGAAGTGAAAATTCTAAAGCAAAAATTTGGATAAATAATGAAGAAATATTGTTAATTGACGGAACAAATTCCGAAAGGGCATTAGGCATTTTTGTGGTAAAAAAATAAGCAAATTTTTATAAAATCTGAAGTTAAAAAAACTGAATTTTAATCATTTAAAATCAATTGTAAGCCAATTGGTTTTAAATGATTAATACAAAACTCAAAAAATCGATCTTTAATCAACAAGACCATTTTCAACTGCATATTTTACCAGTCCGGCAGTATTTTTAGCATTTAATTTAGATAATAAGTTACGTCTGTGTGTATTAACCGTATTTAAACTGATAAAAGTTTTCTCTGCAATTTCGGCCGTATTGTATTCATGCGCAATTAAAATCAATATTTCTTTTTCACGTGAACTCAATTCGACCAGGTTTGAAATTTGTTTTTCTATTTTTTGGCTGTTATTGTGGTATTGCTCTTCTACTTCTTCAGAAAAATAATTTTGTCCGGCAGCTACATTATAGATTGCTTCCAATAATTCAGATTTTTCTGCATTCTTAAGTAAGTAGCCATTCACACCAATTCTGATTAATCTTGAAATTATTTTGGCATTGCTATGTGTACTAACAATTATAATTTTAATAAAAGGATATTCTTTTTTTAAAATTTTGCTTAATTCAATTCCGTCCATTTCCGGCATACTGATATCAAGTATTACCATATCTGCGTTTTGAATTTTTAAAATATTCAAAACCTCAATACCATTCACTGCTTTGCCTATTATTTTAATTCCGGATTCATGTTCAATCAGGGATACAATTCCTTGTAAAAACATAGTGTGGTCATCAGCAATAATGAGTTTTAATTTTTCCATTGATATTATAGCTTGGGTTATAGTTTAGTCAGGTTATCAAGTTGTTTTTTTACATTAATTCCTTTTTTTGCTTCATTTCCTGTGTGAGTTGATGAAATGGGAATTTCAATATTTGCTATGGTGCCTCTTTTAAATTTTGAATCCATTATAAAAGTACCATTTAATTGGATTATTCGGTTTTCTAAATTCAGAATACCAATTCCGGGTTTATAATTCTCAGGATTAAATCCAATTCCGTTATCTTCAAATAAAATATTAAGCAGATTTTCGACAAGATTAAGCTGTAAATCCATTTTTGAGGCTTTTGCATGCTTAATTGTATTGGTCAAAAGTTCTTGTATTATTTTAAAAATTTCGATCTGTATTTCTTCATGTAAGGCGTCTATTTCTTTCTTAGGATATACTGTGAAATCGGTTTTAATAGTACTCGCTTCACCAATATTTTTAAAATAAGATTCTAAAACTTCACAAAATTTATGGTGTGCAAATTTTTTCGGAATCAATGTATGCGATAAATTTCGAACATGATCATATGTTTCATCTAATAAGGCAGTAAGATTTTTTATTTTTGGCGAACTGGAAATTACTAAATGATTTAACTGAAGTTTTATTGCAGCCAAATTTCCACCAATGCTGTCGTGCAATTCCTGAGAAATCCGCTGTCTTTCGTTGTCCTGACCACTAATTGAGGCTTTAATTAATTTTAATTCCTGATCTTTTAGAAGATTATTTATATTCTGAGTGCTTATTTCAGCTTGTTGGGTATTTAATAAACGCTGCGTTTTGAGTCGTTTGTAATATTGCAGTAATAACCCAATGATAGGAATTAGCACAATAAGAAAGCCAAAAATAGTCAGTAGCCTGGTTTCTTTTTCCTGCTTTATTTGTAATGATTTTAATTGTTGATCTTTTTTTAGCAAAGATATTTCGCTTAGTTTTTTTTGAGACGAATTCTGAAAAAACAATATGGTATTTTCGGTTATTTTTTGAGAAATTTCTTCCTGAAGGTTCATGTTCTCAATAGCTTCCTGCTGTTTTTCGAGTTTGAGCTTTTTAGTAGTGTTGTCAAATTGTAAAAACCTGATTTCTTTTTCTCTCTGCGCAGTTTTGTATTTGATTTCCAGTTCGTTGATTTCTTTGGTCTTCTGGATTTTATTTATAGAATCTTTTACTTTAGTAGATTTTGTCAGGTATTCAAAAGCACTTTTGTAGTCTTGTTCTAAAACTGCAATTTTTTTAAGCTCATCATAAAAATTAATCTGGTTGTCTAAATAACCAAAATCTATGGACTTTTGAAGAGCGTCAGAAAAAATTAGTTTTGCCTCTGAGTAGTTTTTTAAATCAATATAGGTATCGCCGATATTGCCACGGGCAACTAAGCCAATCTGGTTCAATTCATTTTTATCAGCAATGGAAATTACTTCATGGTACATTTTTAATGCATCAGTCATTTTTTGCTGTAATTGATAATTCGTTCCAATACTGAGCGCAATCACTGCTTTTGCCTGCTGATTGCTGGTCTTCTCGCTGAGTTGTTTTCCTAGATTGTAATAATAATTACCCTTATCATAATCTTTTGAATCTGAATATATATCCCCTAGATTAATATAACTTCCTAAGCGTATCTCATCATCTTTTTTATATTCTAAGCATTCTTTATAGGACTTCAAAGCATTGGCATTATCTCCTAAAGCCTTGTAAATACTGGCTAATCCATGCAGGTGTGTGTAATATAAATTGTTTTCTTTATATTTTTGGGATGCCTGAAGACCTTTCAGATGCCATTTTTTGCTTACCTCAAATAAGCCTTTCTTTTTATAAATCTGCCCCATTAAATTATATCCCAGAGAAAGAAGTCTGTTCTTTAGCGAGTCGTTACCAATTTTTGTATGGAATTTTAATGCCCGATTTGTATAATAAATCGATGAATCTAATAGGGCTCTTTTATTATAATAGTAAGCTTGTAATAAAATAAGGCTGGCTGTATTAGATGGATATTTAGCTTTTTCTAAAAGAATCTTAGCGTTTTTAAGTGCTTTTTTTTCCTCTCCGCTGTTGTATAAATTGTAAGAAGCCATAACAGCTTTTTTTTCTTCAGCTTCAGGTGATTTTTTTACATTCGAAAAAGATTTTTTATTATTTCCGTCAATTTGTGCACACAAACAGAATGGCAGCATAACAAAAATGAATAAAAAATGACATTTGAAACTGGTTATCATGCGATGAGGTTACGTAATAAAAAACTTATGTTGTTGTATTTCTGTTCGTTATAATTTAAAATTCATTATTTCTAAGCAGCTAAATTTAACACAAATGGATTTAAATCATCCTTTTTTATGTAAAAAAATACGCCCAATTAGTTAAATAAATCAGATCAATGTCAGTTATGTAAGTAGTTTAATAGAACCAAAAAAAATTAAAATTATAGTAATTTTGTTATGAATTTTATAATATTAAAAATTAGAATGATATTAATTTTACGGTAATAAAAACATACTTATCATGAAAAAACATTTATTTATATCGACTTTTGTAATACTATTAGTTTACTCATGTGCAACAAATCCTATTACTGGAAAAAAAGATTTAAACTTTGTTTCTAATAGTGAATTATTTCCATCATCTTTCCAGCAGTATGATACTTTTCTTAAGGAGAATAAAGTAATTTCAGGAACAGCTGATGCAAAAAGAGTTGAAACTGTTGGTTATAAAATCAAAGCGGCAGCTGAAAAATATTTGACTTACTTAGGGCAGTCACAATATCTTAAAGATTACAGATGGGAGTATAAGTTGGTCGAAAATAAAGAAGTAAATGCTTGGTGTTTACCAGGAGGCAAAATTGTAGTTTATTCAGGTATTTTGCCAATTACACAAAATGAGTCGGGTTTGGCAACAGTTATGGGGCATGAAGTTTCTCATGCTTTGGCAAACCATGGTGCCCAAAGAATGAGTGCGGCACAATTGCAGCAGTTAGGAGCAGTTGGTGTTGCAGTGGCTACAGGAAGCCAAAGTGCCGAGAATCAGGCAATGTGGCAAAAGTACTATGGGTTAGGTTCAGAAGTAGGGGTGATGCTTCCTTTTAGTAGAAGCAATGAAAGCGAAGCGGATAAGATTGGATTAACTCTTATGGCAATAGCAGGTTACAATCCGGATGACTCTATAGCATTTTGGACCAGAATGTCTGCTAAATCGGGAGGTTCAGGAACTCCTGAATTTTTAAGTACGCACCCTTCAGATGCTACCAGAATTGCCAACCTTAAATCTTTAATTCCGCAGGCAAGGGAAACAGCTGCAAAAGTGGGGATTATCAGAATATAAATTCTTCCTGATCGTTATTGAAATCGTAAATAAGTTTTTGAATCAGGATTTTATTTTGGATGTATTCCTCATAGCTCATGTTTTTGTCAAATAGTAAGACAATTTTGGGGTTTACAGAGTAATCCATTCTATTAATAAAATTTAAAATTTCAGATTTCGGAATAGCAGTATTGTCAATTGATACCATATTGTTCATTTTTCTAAAGCGAAAAATGACTTTATCATTTTCAGTTGACTTTTTTGTTTTATAATACACTTTAGTGAAAGGTAAAAAAGCTAAATTCTTCCCAACAGAATCGGCGTAGGAATAATAATTCTGCGCCTTTTCATTTTTATGGGCACTGTCTGCACGTTTCTTTTCCTGAAGTTTTATAACTTGAGGAATTACTAATTTTAAAGGCAGGCGTTTGTCAATATTGAAAATCCAATTGGTTGAAATAATACTGTTTTTTCGGTTCACTTCAGCGATTGTATCTTTACCTTCGGTTTTAAAGAAAATATAAATTGGTGAGTGATCCTGTACATCTGTTACAATCGAAATATTTGATTTTGGTAATAAGACGTCTTTTTTTCTTCACATGAAAAAAGAACAAAAACAAAAAGTATAATAAAGTATTTCATTTTTTTATAAATTTATTTTATTAAACAGCTTCACACATTCAACAGCTTCTTTAACATCATGAACACGAAGAATTTTCGCACCTTTTGTTAAAGCAATCGTATTTAGAAATGTTGTTCCGTTTAAAGCTTCCTGTGGAGTAATATCCAGAGTTTTATAAATCATTGATTTTCTTGAAACACCTGCTAAAACCGGTAATTCTAAAAGATTAAAGAGTTCCATTTTTTGCAGCACTTCATAATTTTGGTCTGTTGTTTTAGCAAAACCAAATCCAGGGTCCAGAATCAGGTCATTGATACCCAGACTTCTTGTTTTAGATACTTTTTCAGAGAAATAAAACAGCATTTCTTTTACAATATCATCGTATTGTGTCAGGTTTTGCATGGTCTGCGGGTTTCCACGCATGTGCATCATAATGTAAGGAACGTTGAAGTGCGCAATTACGTCAAACATTTTACTATCTAATTCTCCTGCCGAAATATCGTTTATAATTGCGGCACCATTTTCTATACTTGCTTTTGCCACTTCTGCTCTAAAAGTATCTATTGATAATAATGTTTCAGGAAAGTGTTTTAGTATCAGTTCTATAGCAGGAATAATTCGTTCAATTTCTTGTTGTTCAGAAACGAATTCAGCACTTGGTTTACTTGAATAAGCGCCAATATCAATAAAATCAGCTCCTTCAGTTAACATTTTTTCGATTTGTGAAATAATGTCTGACTCGTTTTTATATTTTCCGCCGTCAAAAAAAGAATTTGGAGTTACATTCAAAATTCCCATTACTTTCGGAATCGACAAATCAATCAAACGGCCTTTACAGTTAATAAACATTTTGTTTAAGTTTTATTTTTTCAGCTTTAAGCCTCAGGTTGCGGGATTAACAATTTGTTTAGAAAAAACTTGAAACAAAGAAAACCTTAAACTTGAAACTATTTAATTTAATCCTTATTTTTGAACAAATTTTAGCAAATATACACCAATAAATGAAGAATACTTCTCAAGAGTTTGATAATGTCATTGCGATTTGCCGTACGTTATTTATTAATAAAATGAAAGATTATGGGAGTGCATGGCGTATTTTAAGACTGCCATCATTAACAGATCAGATTTTTATAAAAGCACAAAGAATCAGGAGTTTGCAGGAAAATGAAATTCGAAAAATTGATGAAGATGAAAAAGGGGAATTTATCGGAATTATAAATTATTCGATTATGGCACTGATTCAGTTAGAATTAGGTGTTGTTGAACAGCCTGATCTTGACGTTGAAAAAGCAACTGAGTTGTATGATGCTAAAGTTAAACTGACTAAAGATTTAATGGAAGCCAAAAATCATGATTATGGTGAGGCCTGGCGTGAAATGCGAATCAGTTCATTAACCGATTTGATTCTTCAGAAACTGCTTCGTGTAAAACAAATTGAAGACAATAAAGGGGCAACATTAGTTTCTGAAGGCATTGATGCCAATTATCAGGACATGATTAATTATGCTGTCTTTGCCTTAATACTAAATCCTATCAATAAATAAAATTCCTCTAATTTAAATTCTAAATCCCAAGTTTAAAATTGGAATTTGGAGTTTGAAAATGGGATTTTTAAATTTAATATTTTTATGAAAAACATCATTACCCAATTCTCCCGAATATTTGTCGGCGTACTTTTTATCATTTCCGGATTAATTAAACTGAATGACCCTGTTGGTTTCTCTTATAAATTAACCGAATATTTTAGTGAACCGGTTTTTAATATGCCGTTTTTAGCTCCTTTTACATTAGGATTAGCTATCTTCTTAGTGATTTTAGAGGTAGTTTTAGGAGTAATGTTGTTGGTTGGATATAAAACAAAAACGACAATTTGGAGCTTACTGGTTTTAATAGTCTTCTTTACCTTTTTGACTTTTTATTCTGCTTATTTTGATGTAGTAAAAGATTGCGGTTGTTTTGGTGACGCATTGCATTTGACACCTTGGGAATCGTTCACAAAAGATGTCGTTTTATTATTTTTTATTTTGATTTTATTTTTTAATCAGAAATTAATAAAACCATTCTTTTCAACACCGCAAACTAATTTTGCAGTTTACTTAAGTGTTGTTTTATGTGCTTTTATGGCAGTGTGGGTTTTAAATCATAATCCAATCAAAGATTTTCGTCCTTATAAGGTAGGAACCAATATCGAAAAAGGAATGGAGATTCCTGAAGGCGCCCCTAAATCTGTAGTTGAAATGATTTTTATCTATAAAGTAAATGGTGTTGATAAGGAATTTACTGAAAAAGATTTAATGAATATCCCTGAGGGAGCGACTTTTGTTGACCGAAAAGATAAGGTAATTACGGAAGGGTATGTGCCTCCCATTCATGATTTTACAATGACTAAAGATGGGTCAGATTATAAAGAAGAGTTACTAAAAGAACCAAAATTACTGATGTTTGTAACATATGATTTGGCTTTATCAAGTCCTGACGGCATGAAACAGCTAGAAATGCTAAATACTCAGGCAAAAGCAAAAGGGTATAAAGTAATTGGTATGACCGCTTCAAATGACGAAATGATTGCAAAAACTAAAAAGCAATACGGCTTAAACATTGATTTCTATTTTTGTGATGCCACTGCTTTAAAAACAATAGAAAGGGCCAATCCAAGCATTGTGGTGGTTCAAAATGGTATTATCGTTCAAAAAGTGCATTATAATGATATTGACGAATTAAAGTTATAATGTAAGAAAAGCGAATTTATGCTCATAAATGTTTCATAATTAAATTGTTATTGGAATTTCTTTTTTTGTAATTTTGTTCGGAATTACAAAATATAGGTAGATTTTAAGTTATATTTTAAAATTTTTATGTTTCATAATTATAATTTTATCTCCATATTTTCGTTCTGATAAAGACTAGCTCTTAACATACATGTTGAAAAAAATATTTTGTTTTTTTTGTTTGTGAATTTTTCTCTGTCTTATGGACAAATTGGTGGGCGATATGCCTATCAGTTTTTAAATTTGACAACTTCACCAAGGCAGGCGGCGTTAGGAGGAAAATCGATTACAATTTACGACGAGGATGTTAATCAGGTCATGTTTAATCCGGCAACTTTAAATGCAGATATGGACAATCATCTGGCAATGAATTACGGCAATTATTATGGGGAAGCTTCTTATGGAACAGCTTCTTATGCCTATACTTACGACAGACATTTGCAGACATTTTACGCCGGAATCAGCTATATAAATTACGGTACTTTTGAAGGATATGATGAAAATGGTCAGGCTACTTCAGATTTTACCGGAAGTGAGGGAGCTCTTTCGGTAGGTTATGCATACAATATTCCCTATACAGACATACATATTGGTGCAAACGCAAAATTGATAACATCCACTTTAGAAAGTTACAATTCCGTTGGTGGTGCGTTAGATTTAGGTTTTTTGTTCATTGATGAAAGAAATGATGTAAACTGGGCATTGGCAATACGAAATATAGGAACACAGTTTACTACTTATTCCGGAATAAAAGAAAAATTACCGCTGGAAATTATTGCGGGTGTTTCGCAAGAATTGGATCATGTGCCTATCAGATGGCATTTGTCTCTGGAAAATTTACAGCAATGGAATATTTCTTTTTCTAACCCTGTACGTGGACAAGGTAATATTGATGGTTCATCTGAGCCGGAGAAAGTCTCCTTTGTAAATAATGCTTTAAGACATGTAGTCTTTGGAGTAGAACTTTTTCCTAAAAAAGCATTCAATATTAGAGTAGGTTATAATTTTAGAAGAGGTGAAGAATTAAGAATTGAAGAACAGCGTAATTTTTCAGGAGTTTCATTAGGTTTTGGATTAAAAATGAATAGATTAAAATTTAATTATTCATATTCTAAATATACATTAGCAGCAAATACAAGTCTTTTTGGTTTAAATATTAATCTTCAATAATGATTTTAAATGAGAATATTTAATTTGATTTTAGTTTTAATAGTATCAGGTGCTTTTATCAGTTCAAAACCTTACTTTAAAGATGAACCTAATAGCATGGAAATAGAAAGAATTAATTTTAGAATTGATGAAATGAAATCAATGCTGAAAGCTAATTCTAAATACAATTCTAAAATTGCTTTTTTTGTTGATATGAGAATTCCATCCGGGAAAAATCGTTTTTTCGTTTATGATCTTCAAAATAATAAAATAATAGATCAGGGACTTGTAGCTCATGGATGTGGTTCTGAAACCGGAATAAAAGGAGACTTGAAGTTTAGCAATGCACCTAATTCAAACTGCACTTCATTAGGAAGGTATGCTATTGGAAGTAATTACAATGGAATGTTTGGAAAAGCATATCGATTATCCGGACTGGATGAAACAAATAGTAATGCATACAAAAGAGCGATTGTCTTACATCATTATTCGGCTGTTCCATACGATGAACAGGATCACTACATCAGCCGTAGTCATGGTTGCCCAATGGTGAACGAACAGTTTTTTAAAAGAATTGAAAAAATCATTGATTCTTCAAAATCAAACATCCTTTTAGATATTTATTATTAATACATAATAAAATTATTTTAACTAAAATTACCAACTTGAAAAATATTACTATTGCTATTGACGGTTTTTCATCAACCGGAAAAAGCACTTTAGCAAAACAATTGGCCAGTAAACTTGCTTATGTTTATGTTGATACCGGAGCAATGTATCGTGCAGTTGCTCTTTATGCAATGAATAACAATTTTATTAAAGCCGATTTTTTTGACAAGAAAGCTTTAATTGATTCACTTCCTAAAATTCAATTAGAGTTTAAATACAATGCTGATTTAGGCTTTGCCGAAATTTACCTGAACGGTGAAAATGTCGAAAAACAAATTCGTACCATTGAAGTTTCCAGTTTTGTTAGTAAAGTTGCTGAAGTTTCTGAAGTTCGTTCAAAATTAGTTGAGCAACAACAGGAAATGGGAACCAACAAGGCTATTGTAATGGATGGAAGAGATATTGGAACAGTAGTTTTTCCAACAGCAGAACTTAAAATATTCATGACAGCCAGCGCTGAAACCCGTGCACAACGACGTTTTAACGAATTGCAGCAAAAGGGAGATAATGTTTCTTATGAAGAGGTTTTAAAAAACGTTGTCGAGAGAGATTACATAGATACGCACCGTGAAGATTCTCCTTTAGTAATTGCTGACGATGCGATAGAAATTGATAATTCCTATTTAAATAAAGAAGAACAATTTGCAGCAGTTTTAGAGTTGGTAAACGAAGTTGTTAAAACTGTTTAATTCTTTGTAGATTTCATTTTTAATGGTAGTTTTACCGCTTCATTTATTTAATAGACAAATACTACTATGGATATAAAGCTAAGACTTACAATCATGAATTTTTTCCAGTTTTTTGTATGGGGAATATGGTTGATTTCATTAGGAGGGTATATGGGACAGGTTTTTGGTCCTTTAGAAGGGAGTAGTATTGGATTATCGATTGGAAGAACATATGGTTCAATGGGCTGGGCGAGTTTATTCATGCCGGCTTTACTAGGTATTATTGCGGATAAGTATCTGAGTGCTCAAAAGGTATTGGGGATTTCTCACATTATTGCCGGAATTGCAATATATTTTGCTACCAGAGCAACTAATTCTACAGAGATGTACTGGGTTATTTTTGCTACAAGCTGCTTTTATATGCCGACTATTGCATTAAATAATTCTGTAAGCTATGCGGTTCTGAATAAATTTAGCTTTGATGTTCAAAAAACATTTACTCCAATCCGGGTATGGGGAACAGTAGGTTTTATAATCGCTATGTGGGTAACGGATCTGACTGATTGGAAATCAAACACACTTCAGTTTGTTTTTGCTTCAGTATCAATGATTATTACAGGACTTTTTTGTTTTACTTTGCCCGATGTACCTGCTGAAAACAAAAATAGTAATCAGTCATTAACGAGTAAATTTGGTTTAGATAGTTTTGTACTTTTTAAGCAGAAGAAAATGGCAATATTCTTCGTTTTCGCAATGTTATTAGGTGCAGCACTACAAATAACAAATATGTTTGGTGATACTTTTATAAGAGATTTTGGTTCTAATCCTGAATATAAAGGTACTTTTGGGGTTGAACATTCTGTTTTTATTATTTCGTTATCCCAAATTTCAGAGACTCTTTTTATCCTGACCATTCCGTTTTTCTTAAAACGATTCGGTATTAAACAGGTAATGATTTTTAGTATGATTGCCTGGGTATTGCGTTTTGCTTTATTTGGAATAGGAAATCCCGGTTCCGGAGTTATTTTCCTGATATTATCGATGATAGTATATGGTATGGCATTTGACTTTTTTAATATTTCGGGCTCATTATTTGTGGAAAAACAAACAAACAGTAAAATTAGGTCAAGTGCTCAGGGTTTATTTATGTTAATGACAAATGGTGTAGGAGCCATAATTGGAGGTGAAATGGCAGGGCGTACAGTAAGTTATTTTACTATTGCTAATAAAATTCAATGGCCAAGTGTCTGGTTTTCATTTGCTGCTTATGCATTTGTAATTGCAATAGCTTTTGCAATTTTATTTAAATACAAACATGATCCAAAAGAGCTGGAAAATTTAGAACATTAATTAGAAAGAAATATATAAACAAATAATCCCACTTCTTTAGGTGGGATTATTTGTTTATAATTTAAAATAAGATTTTTATTGAGCCTCTTGGAATTTTTTAAGTGAAAGCAGCGCCTGTTCTCTTACCTTATTTTGGAAAAATCCTGTCCAGCCTAATAAATATCCGGTAATTCCGAAAGCTTGTTTCGACCATTTCCATACATCAAAATTATCGGTATGTTTGATAATTAATCCATCCTGAAAAAGAAATTCAGCAGAAACCTGATTAACTACCTTTCGATTTGTCTTACTAAATTTATAAGTGGCAACCCATCGGGCAGATCCGGAAAATTCATCTGCTTTTATATTTGAAAATTCGATTTTAATATCTCCTTTACTTTTTAAAAGCAACATTTTCCACATTTTAGACACCTGTTCTTCTTTTAGAAGACCAAAGGCTGGATCGATAAAATGTACATTAGGGTGATAACACTCACTCATCGTTTTAGCATCTGCATTTGCAAACGCAGTATAAAATTTAGCAATTAAGTTCTCGTTAGGATTCATTATAACAAAATTAGACTATAAAAGTAAGATTTTTTTTGGTTTGATAACTTATAAAAGACTAATTGCTGCAGCGGTGTCAAAAGTTTTTTTCGATTGGTCAAAAGCAGTCGAAAAATAATTTTTTCTGTTCACTGCTGTAAAATAGCCTGTCTGATTTCCAAAAGTATCAGCATTACCGGTAAGTATAAATCTGATGGCATAAATATCCGTTTTTTTTAATTTCAAAAATTCTGCAGGAGTAAAATAATAGTAAGAAGTAGTTTTTCCTTCTTCACTCTCTTTAACATTTTTATCCACACATGCAATTACATCAGCATTGACTAAATCAACATATACGCCTCCTGAAATTTTGGTTTTATCATTTCCTGTCGCGATCGTTAATTTTAGAATTCCGCCTTTATCAGTTTTGGCTATCTGTACTTCTATTTCTCCTGTGAGAATATATTTCTCACAAATAAAAGTATAACTTTCAGTTGCAGGAAAGGGTTTTGAACCTTTTACACTTATGGTTTGCTGTGCATTCGTAAAAAATGAAATTAAAAGAAACGAAATGAAGGATAATTTTAAAGTCATAAGTGTATCTAGTTATTTAATTAGCGTTAGTGTCAAATTTTTCATCCCAGTCCATTGATTTTATAGCAGAAATTAAATTTTCTTCGTTTACAAAAACACGGAGTTCTTTATTGGCGACCTTTTTTGTGTACAAAGCGCGATATCGATAGATGGTTTCGTTTTTAGATTTATAAACACCTTCTAATTTCAAATCAATAAAGCTTCCGTAGTATTGTCGAAATCTTAAACAAGTCTTAGTTAAACGTTCTTCAGTTGTGTTCTCCATAACTGATTTTGTTACTTCTGTTTCATTAAAGGGTTTGAACTTTGATGTATTGCACGTTTCAAGAACTCTTTTTCCTAATGAATAAGCTTTGTTTTCCTGACCTGAATTTATTTCTGTTTCTAAAACTTTTTTAATTTTTAGATCTTCAGTATTTCTGCTTACTGTTTTAGATTTGCAGCCTATTAATAGCAACAAACATATAATCAATCCTGCTTTCTTCATAACTATTTATATTATTTTTAATAAAAAATTGGGATCGGGGCAGTTTTCTATATAAAAATTTAAATCATTTTTGTTGCAGACACCAGGATAATCGCCCCAATAATCTTCTATGTTTTTAATAATTTGGAAATGTAAATGCGGAGCGTAATCTCCGTTTACTTCAGAATTCCCAATGTTTGCCAGATGTTCTCCTTTTTTAAAAAAATCCCCAACACTAATCCTTTGTAAACTTTCTAACGATAAATGTCCGTATAAAGTATAAAATTTTTGATTTTCAATTTCATGTTCCAAAATTATGGTCGGGCCATAATCACCTAATCCAATGTTGTTTTTAAAACTATGTATACTTCCATCCAGAGCTGCTAAAACGGGTGTTCCTGCCTTTATCCAAAAATCAATACCAAGATGGATATTGCGTTCCGAAATCATATCGCTTTTAAAAATGGAACTTCGTTGATACAAATTTCTTTTTTCAATGTAACCGCCGAAGGCTACTTCTGCATTATTTTTTTTTAAATAATCATTAATGTATTTTTCAAAATCATCTGAATTCCCCGATTTTTTTTCGGTTAAATCCAGGTTATTTAGAGATAAGTCTAAAGTTACATATTTTGAATAATCAATACTAGAGTCAATAATCTTAGCAGGGGAGATATTTTTTAATACAGAGCAAAGAGAGTTCATAATAGACTAAGCAACTTTTTCAATTATAATTAATTCGTTGTGCTGCTCTACACGAGGCAGCATTTTAGTAGAATATAATTCAGCGTTAATTTCTGAAATATATTTGCGATTTCTAATGTTATGTTTTTCATCTAGTATCATAGTATTAAAAAGGACAAATCCCTGTTTTTTTAATAGAGATAAAACCCTTTCGCTAAAAAAACGCTCAAATAAAAAGTTGGGCATATTAGTATCTTCAAAAACATCAATGATAATGAGATCGTATTGGTTTTTAGTTTTTAATACAAATTCAAAAGCATCATCAATAATGATTTCTAATTGCTTAATTTGAGAAAGATTAAAGTATTCATTAGCAATCTGAATCATATCTGCATCAATTTCCACTCCTGTTATTTTACCTCTAAATTGAATTTCATCAATCAGTGTTTTTATAACACTTCCGCCGGCAACTCCTAAAACCAAGATGTGATTCATTTCCTGAATTGTTTTAAAGCCAATATTCCTTAAGCCATATCTTAATATTCGCTGTAAACTCCCGTAAGAATAATTGGTGTTTTCCGAATCCAAAACCAATTCACCATTTGCCCATGTTACCTCAATCATTTTACTACGGGATGATTTTTTTGAAATATTTTAATTGGTATTAAATAACTAAATACTTTTCGAATCATTTTTTGCACTTTTACCAAATTTACCATTAATTTTTTTATTCTGTACAGTATATTTAAATTTTGATGAAGAGATAATGGTATAAACTTCCTTTTTCAGAGCTAATGAGCTGGAAAATAGTTGGATTGAAATGCTGAAATAAATTATGATTTATATTTAGGGATTTCAGAAATGTAGTAAGTGAGTCATTGGATTTTCTTAAGGCTTAATAAAGATTACACTATTACATTTGTTTTGGATGGAAGATTTTTTATTATCAATGCTGCTGAAGAAATGAATTAAGTAAATGCATTTAACTTTTTTACTTAGCTGAATACGTTTTAAATGTTCCGTTTTTATAGAAAAGCACGATTTTTTCAATTTCTTTATCTTCGAAATTCAAATTCAGGTTTTGGATTGCTAAAGAATTTTCGGTTTCTTTTTTTTCTTCACCATTAAATTCAGATGATTGTGTAAATGCTGCAGAAGTTTCATTATTGTTTTCTGGAAAATTTCCTTTTCCCGTCAAAATCCAGTACAAATCTATTTCCGGGAAGACTTCTAAAATTTTCATCACAAAATCTAAGCTAGGTTTGTTTCTTCCTGATAGGAGATGAGACATACTTGAACGCTGAATACCAATTTTATCTGCAAAGGCTGATGCGTTTAAACTGTAATAATCCATTACAGTTTCTAATCTTTTTTACAAATTCATCTATGTTTAGCACTGCAAACTGTTTTTTTAAAATTCTGTTTTTACAATTGTTAAAATAAAGATATTTACTTTTGTAAACTAATTAACAAGCACCATGAATTTAGAAGAATTATTTAATCAAAACAAAGAAGCGTCGATCGAAGGTCGTTATTTGACATTAGAACATATTCAGCCAATATTAGAAAGAATCAATACGAACAATCAGGTTAAGGTTGTTGGGAAATCAGTTTTGGGTAAGCCTATACATACTTATCAAATTGGTATAGGAAAAACCAGGATTTATCTTTGGTCGCAAATGCATGGAAATGAAAGTACAACTACTAAAGCATTGTTTGACTTTATTAATGTTTTGAATAATGGTTCAGAGTTTGCACAAAATATGCTTTCAGCTTTTACTTTTTGCTGTATACCAATATTAAATCCTGACGGAGCAGAATTGTATACTCGTGCCAATGCTAATGAAATTGACCTGAACAGGGATTCTAAAAACCTAACTCAGCCTGAAAGCAGGGCTTTGCGTGAGGTTTTTGAAAATTTTAATCCTCATTTTTGTTTTAATCTTCATGATCAGCGTACTATTTTTGGAGCTGGTACAACTGGGAAACCGGCTACCGTATCGTTTTTGGCTCCTTCTTATAATGAGGAAAGGGAAATAAACGAGAATAGGTTAAAGGCAATTAATTTAATTGCTGTGATTAATGATGAGCTGCAAAAATATATACCTGGACAGGTAGGGCGTTTTGATGATTCATTCAATATAAATTGTATAGGGGATACTTTTCAGTATTTGGGGGTTCCAACAATTTTATTCGAAGCAGGTCATTTTCAAAATGATTATTCAAGAGAGGTTACCAGAAAATTTATATTCTTTTCGCTTATTACCAGTTTTAAAGCACTTTTCGAAAACGATATAGTTAATAATAGGATTAATGATTATTTGAATATTTCACAAAATAAAGTGGTTTTTTATGATTTTATGTATAAAAATGTCAAAATAAATTATGATGGTATCGAAATTATTACGAATTTTGTCGCACAATACAAAGAAGAATTGATTGACGGCAAGATTCAGTTTAATGCTTATATAGTTGAAGTAGGGGAGTTAGAAAATTTCTTTGGACATTATGTCTATGATGCAAAAGGCGCTGCATATTCAGATGATTTTACCAATTTTCCGAAACCAGATCAAAAAGCAAACTTTTATTTAAATAAAAACGTTAAATTTGTTAACGGACTGATAAAAAGTTAAATTTTATGTGAATTTGTTGTTTTTTATATATATTTTTATACTTTGTAATACAAATTAGTAATATTAATTAAAGAATTATGAGTAAATTTCGTTTAGATGAAGTAGATCACCAGATTTTAGATA
Organism: Flavobacterium gyeonganense; assembly: GCF_029625295.1. Lineage (NCBI taxonomy): Bacteria > Pseudomonadati > Bacteroidota > Flavobacteriia > Flavobacteriales > Flavobacteriaceae > Flavobacterium > Flavobacterium gyeonganense. Next base: position 4,361,920 of record NZ_CP121112.1, read on the forward strand.
TGTTAATAGACAACACGAGAGTTCCGTTTACTGACATTGCAAAAAAATTGTTGATTTCGGCAGGAACTGTACATGTCAGAGTAAAAAAGATGGAAGATGCCGGAATTATAATGGGATCTTCATTAGCCTTAGATTATGATAAACTAGGGTATTCATTTATTGCTTATGTAGGTGTGTTTCTTAACAATACATCTCAAACAAAATTTGTATTAGAGCGAATTAATCAAATTCCATTTGTGACTGTAGCTTCTGTAACTACAGGAAAATTTAATATTTTCTGTAAAATCAGAGCTAAGGATACTAAGCATGCTAAAGAAGTTATTTTCATGATTGATGATATCGAAGGAGTTTACAGAACTGAAACAATGATTTCACTAGAAGAAAGTATTAATGATAAGAAGCGTTTGATGCATACTATTTTTAAAAATATGTAATATCTTTTCTTGAATGCTATATTAATAAAATATAACCTCAAGTTTTTCTTGGGGTTTTTTTATGACTAAATAACCAACAACTATAATAAGGATTATGTACACGTTACCAAAAATTGAACGTTTCAATCAGGATGTTCTTTCTAAATATCACATTTATAATAGTGTTTTTATAACATTACCCTTCGATTCTATTGATAATACCGGAGTTTTACTTCCTTTGTTTACAGAGACATGCGAAACAGGTTTTAAAAAACAGGAAACTCCGAAAGAAATTTTTGATTTTTTTTCAAATAAATTTTTGAATAACGCTTCTGAGACAGAAAAGATTGATTTAATGTTTCGTTTTATTCAGTATATCGAACGTCAAATCGTATTGTTTGATGCTATTGAAGACGCTGCTTTTCCTGTTGTAAATAATATGGAAGGACGGGGGTCTCTTCGTGATATTAAAGAAAAGTCAGACGCAAAGGAAAAAGATGATGAATTAATCGACTTTCTTGAAAATTTCAATGTCAGAACTGTTTTAACAGCGCATCCAACACAATTTTATCCGGGACCGGTTCTTGGGATTATAAATGATTTGACTGAAGCGATCAGACAAAACGATTTATTAAAAATCAAACAACTGTTGGCGCAGTTAGGAAAGACTCCTTTTATCCAAAATGAAAAACCAAATCCGTATGATGAAGCAGTAAGTTTGATTTGGTATTTGGAAAATGTATTCTACGAGACAGCAGGAGAGATAGTGCATTATTTGCAAAAAAACATTCTTCAGGGAGATGCTATTCAAAATCAATTAATAAAACTTGGTTTCTGGCCAGGAGGAGATCGTGATGGTAATCCATTTGTGACCACCGATATCACATTGAAAGTTGCTGAGCGTCTGCGCACTTCAATTTTGAAATGTTACTATGTTGAAATGCGTAACTTAAAAAGAAAGTTAACTTTTTCAGGTGTAGATACTTTGGTTGCAGAACTTGAATATAAACTTTATAGATCGGTTTTTTATTCTAAAGGTGAAATTTATATCACTTTAGAAGAGTTGCTTACTCAGTTAAATAAAATAAGAGCCATAATTATCGAAAAACATCAGTCTTTATATTTAGATGAATTAGAGGCTTTATTGGTTAAAATTAATTTGTTTGGTTTTCATTTTGCGACTTTAGATATACGTCAGAACAGTAAAATTCACAATGCTGTTTTTCATGATGTGGTAAATTATTACTTAAATTCAGATTCAAAAATATTCCCGGAAAATTATTTCGACTTGTCTGAAAATGAAAAATTAATTGTCTTATCAAAAGTAAAAGGAGATCTAAATCCGGCTGATTTTGAAAACGATATTACCAGACTAACTTTAGAATCTGTTCAGGCTATCAAAACGATTCAGGAGAATAATGGTGAATTTGGGGCAAATCGTTACATCATAAGTAATAATGAAAGTGCATTGAATGTAATGGAAACTTTTGCTATGATTCGCTTAAACAACTGGGAAAATCCAACTGTTGATATTATTCCGCTTTTTGAATCGGTTGATGATTTACAAAATGCACATTCAATAATGGAGCAGTTGTATACAAATCCGGAATATGCGGCGCATTTAAAATCCCGTGGGAATAAGCAGACTATAATGCTTGGTTTCTCAGACGGAACAAAGGATGGTGGCTATTTAATGGCAAACTGGAGTATTTATCAGGCAAAAATTGAACTTACACAAATATCCAGAAAATACGGCATTCAGGCTATTTTCTTTGACGGACGTGGAGGGCCTCCTGCACGTGGAGGTGGTAAAACACATAAATTCTATGCATCGCTAGGACCTAAAATCGAGAACAACGAAATTCAGATTACGGTTCAGGGACAAACGATTAGTTCTAATTTTGGAACTTTAGATTCCTGCCGTTACAATATCGAAAATTTATTGAGTGCCGGAGTAACAAATCAGGTTTTTGGTAAAGATAAAAACGAACTGAGTGCTGATGAAACTGCAATTTTGACTCAGTTGGCTGGTTTAGGATATGAAAAATATTTAAGTTTTAAAAATCACCCTAAATTTATTCCATATTTAGAAAAGATGAGTACTTTAAAATACTATTCTAAAACTAATATTGGAAGCCGTCCATCCAAAAGAAGTAAGTCGGAACAATTAGATTTTGCTGATTTAAGAGCAATTCCTTTTGTGGGTTCATGGAGTCAACTGAAGCAAAATGTACCTGGTTTCTTTGGAGTAGGTACTGCTTTAAAACATTTTGAAGAAACTAACCAGTGGGATAAAGTAAGTGATTTGTATCATAATTCATTATTCTTTAAAACACTTTTAGAGAATAGTATGATGTCATTGGCGAAATCATTTTTACCACTGACTGCTTATATGAGAAAAGATCCTGAATTTGGTGAATTCTGGCAGATAATTTATGATGAGTTCAAAGAAACAGAACGTCTTTTGCTTAAAATAGCGGGGCATAAAACACTTATGGAAAATTATCCAGATGGTAAAGCATCAATTCAAATTAGAGAGCGTATTGTGTTGCCATTGTTGACAATACAGCAATATGCTTTATTAAGAATTAATGAATTGAATAAAGAAAAGACTGCCAATCAGGATTTGATAAACGTATATGAAAAAATCGTAACACGCTCTCTTTTCGGAAATACAAATGCAAGTAGAAATTCGGCTTAAATTAATTGATGTATGTTAGCTTCAGGTTTATCAACAAATGAATATTCTGTTTTTAATGCAACTTATATAAAAGCTGCTAATGATAAAACATTATTAGATGGTTTAAGAGAAGGGTTGCCACAGCTGCTTAACTTTATAGGAGATGTTCCGGCTGATAAATTAGAATATCGTTATGCGGAAGGGAAATGGACAATAAAGGATATTGTCCTTCATATGATTGATACAGAGCGTATTTTCGCTTATCGGGCTTTAAGAATCAGTAGAGGAGATAAAACTCCTTTGCCTGGTTTCGAAGAAAATGATTATGTGCCATTTGCATTTGCTAATTCTCGTACTTTAGGAAGTTTATTAGCTGAGTATAAAAATGCAAGAAAAGCAACTATTAGTTTTTTTGAAAGTCTGAACGAAGAACAGCTTTTATTTATGGGGACGGCTTCGAATACGCCAATTTCTGTAAGGGCAATTGGTTTTATTATTACAGGTCATCAGAATCATCATTTAAGAGTGATTTCAGAAAGGTATTTGTAATTTAATCTAAAGCTCGCTTAGTAACATAAGCTCTATAACCAATAATTGCCATTTGCCATTTTTTGGCTTTGGCTAAATCTAAACCTTGTTTGGTAAAACTAGGCAGAAGAAGTTTGTTTATTTTGGCTAATATTTTAAACATAATTATTTAATTTTTTTCAAAGATATAAAAAAGACTTTGCTATTTAACAAAGTCTTTTTTTGTGTTTTTAGTTAAATTGGTTTATGATTTTTGACTTTCTTTCTCCATTTTTTTCATTTCTTTTTCATGAAGTTTCATGTTTTTTTCGAATACCTTCATGTCATTTTCAAATTGCTTCATATTTATTTCGTACTCCTTCGAATCTTTACCGTATTTTATTTGAATATTTTCGGTAAATTTCTCCATGTCAGCATTGAATTTTTCCATTGCTATTTCATATTTTTCCATTTCTTTTTCAAAAATGGCTTCACGTTTAGACATGATTTCCTCAACCTGTTTTTCATAAGCAGACATATCAGGTTCAAAAGCTTCCATTTTTCTCTCAAATTCGGACATTTCCTTTTTAAATTTACTCATAGCTACTTTGTCCTTTGGATTTGTAGGTGGAACAGGAGGTTTTGGCATTTTTGACATATCCGGTGCCGGAGCTTGTGGCATTGGTCCCGTTGGAAATGAAGGCGGAGTAGGTGGGACAGGTGGTGTTATGGTTGTTATTGTACTTATTTTGGCACTGCTTTTTTCATTCAGGATAAGATCATCACCAACAACTATTGGTTTGTCCATACCGCCATCCGTAATGACATTGATTTTTTTAGATCCTTTTTCTGTTGTAACAACAATTCCACAGCTTTTAATTGGTTCATTGCCTTCAATCTGAATGGTTTGATCTTCACCTGTTCCTTTTTGAATATCAACTTTAATAGCAGTTAATTCATTTTTGGTATTCCTCTTAACATCGGATATCACAACATCTACATCATGATTTTGTTTTAGTTTTTCAGTAAATTCTTTTAATTCCTGATCGGTTGTATTTTTTTTAATTTTATAAATATCAACAGAATTTGGCTTTTTAGAAATTTCCTGGTTTTCCTTTTTCTCTTGTGCAATGGTTTTAATTTGAAATAAAAATACAAAAGCTACCAGAGCTGGCAGTATTGCATAATACTTCCATGAGTTTCTCTTTTTTGATTGATTTTTGTTTAACATGACAATTCGTTTTTTGATTAATGATTGATAAAAATGATTGGTGATGGCAACACAGCTTTCGTGTGTTGTTATTTTTAAAAGTGTATATTGATAGGCTTTTTTGTCTGATATTTTTTTAGCAGCTTCGTTATCTGCAATAAATTCTAGGTTTTGTAAAATGGCTTTTTTGTATAACCAAATGACAGGGTTGAACCAAAACAATACACAAAATACTCGTGAAACTAATACATCAATAGTGTGATTTTGATCGCTGTGTACTTTTTCATGCTCAATTATATTTTCTAATTCTGCTTCTGTATACATTGATGAGTTGTATACGATGTAATCAAAATAAGAGAACGGAGCAATATTTTCAGATATATCAACAAATTTAAAATCAGCCTGCTGTTGTATTTTTTCCCCTTTAAGACCAAATTTAAACTATAGAAATCAGTAGCGAATTTTATTATGAGTGCTACAAAACCAATACAGTAAACAGAAAGAAATATATAATCCCAATTAATTTCAAATGATTCTTGTGGAATAGTTTGGGGGATAAAACTTTGTGGATAATTAACTGTTGAAACAGGAATAGGATCAATCCATACAATTTTTGTATAAACTGCAAAAGGAAGAATTAGTGAAGTAGCTAATCCAGTCATTAAAAACCATCTGTTGCTGTTAAAAAAAGTTTCTTTGCGTAATAAAAAATAATATGAACAATAAAACAATACGACTAAACCGGATGATTTTGCGATATAAATGAAAAATGCTTCCATAAAATAATTATTTTTCTTCTTCTTTTGGATTTTCAATCATAGCTAAGATTTCACGTAATTCGGCAGCAGATATTTTTTCTTCCTTGGCAAAAAACGAAACCATATTCTTATAAGAACTGTTGAAATAATTATCAATTGCAGTTTTTATATACTTTTTGCTATAAGCTTCAAGGCTTATTATTGGGTAATATTGATGCGTATTACCAAAGGCATTGTGCCCGACAAAACCTTTTTCTTCCAGGTTTCTAATGATTGTTGAAAGTGTGTTGTAATGAGGCTGATCTTCAGTGATTTCTGCCTGTACTTCTTTTACGAAAGCTTTTTTCAGCTTCCATAAAATATGCATTATTTCTTCTTCCTTGTTTGTTAGTTTTTGCATGTGATTTAATTTTAAATCAAACCTACAACTATTTTTTTAGTTACGCAACTATAAAAATAGTTATTTAACTAAAAAAGAAGTTTATTATTGATTTTTAAAAAGAAAAGCTATTTCAAATTTAATGTAATAACTTGAAATAAAGTGATTTGTAAAAGTTTTGTTTTATGAAGTTTTTTCTAAAATAAGAGCATTCTTAATCCATAAACAGCAAAAGGTTGCTATCACACCAATACTGGCCATGAAAAACCAGTTAACCTGATATCCAAATCGTGTAATAATTTCAAAACCCACTTTTGAACTGATGATATGAGCTAAACTAAAACTCATGGTATAAAGTGCCATATATTGTCCTTCCTGACCTCGGGGAGCACGACTTAATGCGAAGGCATTAGAAAAAGGAAAAGCAAGGATTTCTCCTATCGAAATACAAATCATACTAATCACGAGGATTCCTGCCCAAATATTAATTAATAATAGAAAAAAACTTAGTGACATAATAAAAGACCCCCAGATAATGATTTTTATTTTTGGTGAAGCTTTTCTTTCTAAAAATCCGACAGTAGGCATTTCTAATGCAAAAATCAGCAAGCCATTTAAGGTCATTAAAAGACCGGTTTGAAATTCTGTCAGACCAAATTTCTCATTGTGATATAGTGGTAAGGTAGTAAAAAGCTGGAAAAAGATCATAGCGGTAACAAAACTCACAAATAAGAAAACCCAAAATATCCTGTCTTTAAAAACCGATTTTGTTTCTGCCGAATTTTCAACTTTATCTTCATATGTCACTTTTTTCTTTTCTTTTACAAGTAAAGCAAAGATTGAAATCGAAATGATACAGGAAAGTCCGTCAACCCAAAAAAGCCCCTGATATCCTATTCCCATGATAATCAGGCCTCCTAAAGCCGGACCCGAAGCAAAACCTAAATTTACTGCCAGACGCACTAATGTTAAGGCTCGGGTTCTGTTTTCAGGCTTCGCATATGCACCAAGTGAAACAAACATGGCAGGCCTAAACATATCTGCAATAGCCATTAAACAAAACATCCCTATACAAAGTCCGAAAAAGCTAGTAATATATTGAATCAAAAACATAGAAATTCCAGTTGTAAACAAACTAAAAATCATGATTTTATAAAATCCTATTTTATCGGATAATTTTCCTCCTAGCCAGGATCCCAGCATAGATCCGAATCCGAATGCGACCATAATCCACCCAACCTGATTATAAGTAAAATGAAGGTCTTCTTTTAAATATTTTGATAAAAAAGGCAATACCATTGTACCTGCACGATTAATAAAAGTAATAATAGCAAGTATCCATATTTCTCTTCTAAATCCTCTGAAATTGTTGATGTAATGGTGAAAAGCGTTTTTTAACATTATAAAAAGAAGTTATTTTCAACAAAGTTAGGAAACTTTGTAACGTGAAGCGGTTGCTGCTTTGTTTGTTTTAAACTATTTTTGTGCAAAATTTCTATAATGAAAAATAGTGTACTTATTTTATTATTGGTATTTAATTGGACTTATAGTCAGGTTAAATTCAATAAAAATAATGCTGAAAAATTTCAGAAGACTATTAATGCGGAATATGCAGATGCAAAAACCAGCCCATTAATGGCTAATGATTTGAAAACGTTTAAATCACTTGACTTTTATCCTATAAGCAGTAAATATTTTGTGAAAGCAAAACTGGTAAAAGCTAAAAATGAAAAAGCATTTGAAATGAAAACATCAACTTCAAGAAAACCGAAATACATTAAATATGGAACGGTTTTCTTTACAATTGATGGAGTTGCATTACAATTGAATGTTTATCAGGATGTGGAACTCTCTAAATCAGATAAGTATAAAAATCATTTGTTTTTACCTTTTTCAGATTTAACGTGTGGCAAAGAGAGTTACATTGGAGGAAGATATATTGACCTGGAAGTTCCAAAAGGAAATACAATCGAAATCGATTTTAATCAATCTTATAATCCTTATTGTGCTTATAATCATAAATATTCATGCCCAATTGTTCCATTGGAAAATGATTTAAATATTGCCATTAAGGCTGGTGTAAAAACGTTTCATTAATGAAATTTTTCAATCTTCATACGCATCAGTTTACCAATAATCCTGATGTTTTAGAGTTGGTGAATCAATATCCGCAGGATTTTGATGTTTCAGTTCCGTTTTATTCTATTGGAATTCATCCATGGTACATTGTTGAAGGCAGAATTGATGCCGACTTAAAAATTATTGAAGAAAAATTAAAAGAATATAATTGTCTGGCCATTGGTGAGTGCGGTCTGGATAAGCTAATTGAAATTCCATTTAAACAGCAGGTTAGTGTTTTTGAAAAGCAGTTGTTTTTAGCAGAAAAATATAAAAAGCCAGTAATTATTCATTGTGTTGCAGCATATCAGGAAGTGATTTCAATAAAAAAGAAGTTGAATATTTCGGTTCCGATGATCATTCATGGTTTTTCAAAGAGTCATCAGATTGCGAATCAGCTTGTTAAGGAAGGGTTTTATCTTTCGTTTGGAAAATTTTTATTACGAAATCCGGATTTAAAAACAGTTTTTCAAAATATACCAAATGATCGCTTCTTTTTGGAAACAGACACAATTGAAGAAAATATTCAAGAGGTTTATGAATTAGCTTCAAATTATAAAGAATTAAAAAATCAAGAATTACAAGCAGTAATCTCAAATAATTATAAAGATGTGTTCAGAATCAATCATTCTGAAACGAAGAAGTAAACAAATTAAAATAACAAAAGGAGTATATGGCAGAGTGGACAGAAAGAGCCGAGCTTTTATTTACAAAAGAAGGATTAGATAACCTGCAGAATGCCAATGTTTTGGTTGTGGGTTTAGGAGGGGTAGGATCGTTTGCAGCTGAATTTTTGGCTAGAGCAGGAGTAGGTAATATGACTATAGTTGACGGAGATGTTGTTGATATTACAAATATAAACAGACAATTGCCTGCTTTGCATTCAACTGTTGGGGAACCAAAAATTAAAATTGTAAGTGACCGACTGATGGATATTAATCCTAAACTAAAGTTAACCCGCGTACAGGAATTTTTATCACCGGAACGTGCTTTTGAAATCGTTTCCCCAGAATTTGATTATGTTTTGGACTGTATTGATAGTGTGACACCGAAGCTAAATTTGATTTTTGCTGCAAAACGTAAAAAAGTAAAAATTATAAGCAGTATGGGAGCCGGTGGGAAAATGCTGGCTTCAAAAGTAAAAGTTGGGGATATTTCAAAAACCTGTTATTGCCCATTTGCAAAAACAATTAGACGCCGGTTAAAAGCAGAAAAAATTTATAAGTTAAAAGTAGTTTTTTCTCCTGAGATTCCTGATAAAAAGAGTTTACGAATGACAGATGGTAAAAATTTTAAAAAATCATTTTACGGAACCAATAGTTACATCCCTGCTTTATTTGGCTTACACGCCGCAGAGACCGTAATACGTCACTTGCTTAAAAAAGAATAGTTTAATGCTTAGGATCTAAGTGATAATAAAAAACAAATTGCTTGGAATCTAAAACCTTAGTAGCTTAATAAAATGATTAAAACAGTAATTTTTGATATGGACGGTGTAATTGTGGATACAGAACCCGTTCATCGTTATGCTTATTACAAACAATTTTCAGAATTAAATATTGAAGTTTCGGAAGAAATGTATACTTCATTTACAGGATTTTCAACCAGAAATACATTTCAGGCATTAAAAGGATTTTTTCCAACAATAGAAGATGGTGTTGAGGATTTGATCAAAAGGAAAAGAAGTATTTTTAATGATGCTTTTGATACCAAAGAAGATTTGTATTTATTGGAAGGGGTAGAGGATTTAATAAAAAATTTGTACGCTAACGGAATTCAGTTAATTTTAGCTTCATCTGCTTCAAAGGTAACTATTGACCGTGTTTTTACCCGATTTAATTTGCATCAGTATTTTTCTGCTATTGTAAGTGGTGAAGATTTTCCGCAATCAAAACCAAATCCGGCTATTTTCCTGCATGCCGCTTCCTTATCTATTGCTCCTAAGGAAAATTGTATCATAATAGAAGACAGTACAAATGGAGTAAAAGCAGCTAAAGGAGCAGGTATTTTCTGTGTAGGGTATAGAAGTGTGAATTCAGAAGGACAGGATTTATCTGAAGCGAATATTATTATTAATCACTTTAATGAGTTAGATGCTTTCAAAATATCACAGTTAAGTGTTTGAATTAAGTAAAATTTAACTTTTGTCCTTTTTTGAATTCGTAATTTTGAAAAAAACAAATTGACTTATAGAAAATGAAAAAACTACTTATTGCTTTAGCCGTTATTTTAGCGCCTCTTGCTACAGAAGCACAAATAAGAACACCTCAGGCTAGTCCAAAAGGGTATATTAAACAAACCGTTGGATTAACAGATGTTGAAGTTACCTATTCGAGACCAGGTGCCAGAGGCAGGGCTGTTTTTGGTAATCTGGTTCCGTTTGGAAAATTATGGAGAACAGGTGCGAATGAAAATACAATAATCAATTTTGGTGATGACGTTGTTATTGATGGTAAGACATTAAAAAAAGGAAAATATGCAATTTATACTATCCCAAAAATAGAAAGCTGGGAAATAATTTTTTACCTTTCTACTGATAACTGGGGATTGCCTGAAAACTGGAGCGATGCTTACGTGGCATTGAGAACAACTGTTAAAGAAGATGCATTGCCAACTCCTGTTGAAACTTTTACTATAGGAATTAATAATCTGGATCAAAATTCAGGATATTTGGAAATAGCCTGGGAAAACTCCCATGTGGCCTTGAAATTTGAAGTCCCTACTGCCAAAATAGCTAATGCCAGCATTCAAAAAACTTTGGCCGGTCCAACATGGAATGATTATTATGCTGCATCCCAATATTTATTCCAGTCAAATGGCAATATGATTCTTGCAAGAGAGTATGTAGATAAAGCATTAGAATTGAGTACTGATAAACCTTATTATCTTACAAGATTAAAATCATTAATTCAGGCTAGACAAGGTGATAAAGCGGGAGCAGTTGAAACAGCCAAAATTTCTTTAGCATCTGCAGAAGCTGCGAATAATCAGGATTATGTAAAAATGAACAAGGATAGTATTTCAGAATGGAGTAGATAATCCGCAATACAAAATAATAAAGTACAAACCCATTTTGTTTCATCTCAAAATGGGTTTTTTATTGTTTTTAATTAAAAGATTTCTATATCGAATGAAGTATTAAAACTTTGATTCGCTTCAAGAATCAGTATTCCCTCTTTTTTAAATAAATCTCCTGATTTTTCAAGTGTATCAGAATAACCAAACCAAGGTTCAATACAAATAAATGGAGCATTTTCTTTAGTCCAGATTCCTAAACTTGGAAAATCCTTAAAATCAACCTTAATATATGGTTTTGAGTTTTCAAGTATAGTTAAAGAATTTGATTCTAAGGTTTTAAAAACCAAAGCATCATTTTCAAATAATTTATAATGTAATCGAACTGTATTATTTGAAGATTCTAAAATCTGATTAGTATTAGAAATTAATCCATCTTCAAGAAGTGAATATTCCAGTTTTTCTTCTTTTTCAAATTGAATACTGTAGTTTGAAAAATTTTCAGGTAAGGCAAAGGCAGGATGGGCTCCAATAGAAAAAGGAATTTGTGTTGCTTCTTTATTGATTACTTTGTATCCAATATTTAATTTATTTCCTTCAAGTTTGTAAATAATCTGCAATTCAAACTTAAAAGGGTATTTCTCAAGTGTTCCTTCATCATGGGATAAAGAAAATGTGGCAGATGATTCTGTTTTTTCAATTAATTGAAATTCCATATCACGGGCAAAACCATGTCTTAGTAAGCGATATTCTTTTTTATTAAATGTATAAGTTTCGTTTTTTAAGCTTCCCACAATTGGAAAAAGTATAGGAGAATGTTTCGGCCAATAATTAGGGTCTCCATTCCACATGTATTCTTTATTTTGATCGTTTGTTAATGAAAATAATTCAGCTCCAGCATGTTTTATAGAAGCTTTTAGTGCTTTATTTAAGATTGTTGTATCCAAAATGATATTTTTAAGTGAGATTAAACCTTTATAATGTAAATATAATTCTTATAAATTTTAATTTACAGAGAAATGATTTAAATTACTTTTTTAATAATATTTTGCTAAAATTGAATATAAGCTTTGAGTTTTCTCTGTGAATAGTATTTTTTTTCATTAATTTGCTATATAAACAGGTATAAAATATGAAAAGAAAATTCGCTAAAGCCTTATTGTTAACGGCTTTGTTTGTAGGAATTTATTCTGTTACTGCTCAGCAGGCACCGGTAACAGCAGGAAATCCAGTTAATAATTACAATTATCATGATGCCTTCGCACCGCATTTTTACACAAAAAATGGTACCCCAACCCGTTCAGCAAGCGGGCAGCCAGGTGTTGAATACTGGCAAAACAGGGCAGATTATCAGATTACGGCAAAATTAAACGCTACTACAAATGAAATAGTCGGTACCGATGAAATTACATACACAAATAATAGTCCGGATAAACTTTCTTTCGTATGGCTGAATTTAGATCAGAATTTATTCAAAAATGACTCACGTGGAAATGCAGTTGTACCTTTAACAGGAAGTCGTAATGGAGCACAGGGGCAAATTTTTGACGGAGGAAATAAAATAAAATCAGTTAAAGTAACTTTAGGAGATAAGAAAAAAACAGAGGCTGAAGCGAAATATATAATTACAGATACCAGAATGCAGATTTTTCTTCCACAGGAATTAGCATCAAAGGGAGGTTCTGTAAAAATAAAAATAGAATTTTCGTTTATTGCCCCGTTTGAAGGGTCTGACAGAATGGGAGTATTGGAAACCAAAAACGGAAAAATATTTACTATAGCTCAATGGTATCCACGTATGTGTGTGTATGATGATGTAAGAGGATGGAATACAGCACCATATCTGGGGGCTTCTGAGTTTTATCTTGAATATGGTGATTTTGATGTCAAACTTACAGTTCCGGCTAATCATTATGTTGTCGGATCAGGTGAATTGTTAAATGGTGCAGAAGTTTTGCCGGCGGAGCAATTTAAGCGCTATAAAGAAGCATCTCAAAGCGATAAAACGGTTGTTATTCGTTCTGCAGAAGAAGTCGCAGCCGAAGCAAATGCCACCAACACAAATACTGAAAAAACATGGCATTATCAGATTAAGAATGCCCGAGATTTCTCGTGGGCTTCATCCCCGGCCTTTATTTTAGACGGAGCAAAAATTAATCTTCCAAGTGGCAAAAAAGCGTTGGCCCTATCGGCTTATCCTGTTGAAAGTTCGGGTAAAGACGGTTATGGTCGTTCTACAGAGTATGTAAAAGCATCAATTGAGCATTATTCGAAACAGTGGTTTGAATACCCTTATCCTGCAGCTACAAACGTCGCAGGAAATGAGGGAGGAATGGAATATCCGGGAATTGTTTTCTGTGGATGGAAATCAAAAGGTCAGGATTTATGGGGAGTTACAGATCATGAGTTTGGCCATATCTGGTTTCCAATGATTGTGGGTTCAAACGAAAGATTATTCGGATGGATGGATGAAGGTTTCAATACTTTTATAAATTTATTGAGTACTGAAGCATTTAATAATGGTGAATATAAAGAAAAGCCTACCGATTTACACGAAATGGCAGAGCCCTTTACAAGACCAGACTTAGAAACCATTATGAGTTCTCCTGACAATATGAAGGAAGCTAATATTGGGATGCTGTGTTATTTTAAACCAAGTGCAGGTTTAATTATTTTGAGAGAACAGATTTTAGGAAAAGAGCGTTTTGATACTGCATTTAGAACTTATATCCAAAGATGGGCTTACAAACACCCTCAGCCTGATGATTTTTTCAGATCCATGGAAAATATTGCCGGTGAAGATTTAAGCTGGTTCTGGAGAAGCTGGTATGTAAATAACTGGCGTTTTGATCAGTCAATTAACTGGATTAAATATGTAAAAAATGATCCTGCAAAAGGAGTTATCATGAATGTTTCCAACTTAGACAAAATGCCAATGCCTATTGTTCTGGATGTAAAAACAAAAAGCGGAAAAGTGGCAAGAGTTAAATTACCTGTAGAAATTTGGCAGCGCAATAATGACTGGTCTTTCAAACATAATTCTACAGAGGAAATAGAAAGTATAACTTTAGATCCTGATCATGCTTTTCCGGATAATAACGTAAGTAATAATGTTTGGACGGCTGGAAAAGGAAAAGTTGAAAAAGATATTATCCTGGATGGTTATTTGGGGCTTTATTCTACAAAAAATGCGCCTTTAAAAATCGAATTAACTGAAAAGAATAATGTTTTAAATGTTGAAATTACAAATTTTCCTAAGTTTACGGTTGAACCTGTAGCAGGTGAAAAGGATACTTTTATATCTAATGCAGCAGGTTTAAAATTTAAATTTAATGAAGCAAAAACAGCTTTTGATATGACTATTTTAGGTAATGGGCAAGTAATTCCATTTACTAAAAATTAAAATAAAATTTCTAAATAATTCAGTCCGATAGGTTTATGCTAATCTATCGGACTTTTTTTGTTTCATAAAATAACATTCCATTAAAAAAATGTTAGAATTTTAAAAAATGGTTTTGTAAATAAAAAAATAGTGTACTTTTGCACCGATGAATAAAATAAGTTTACATACAACTTCTTTGTCACGGACAATCTCACCTGGTACTTCTCCCGAAGTACGGATGCTATCTATATAGTATTCAAAGAGTTTTTCGTCGCGTATTTATTTATATTCATTTTTATTTTGAAATCACTTAAGTTGTCCATCGGGCAAACACATACCAAAAGTATTTATTTTTTTATAAAAGACCTCAGTCAACTTTTTGATCTTGAAGGTGTTACTTCTGTTGTGCTTGATTTTATTAGCTTGTTTTTTGAATTTCAAACCAAACAATACGTTTTAATATTTAACGCTAAACTTCAATTACTGAAATGAAGATATCTATTGTTGTTACTCAGGAAGAACACTTCAAATTCGCACAGGAAATTTGCGATACTATAGAATCATCTGCCTTGTTAAGAGGTACAGGGATTGCTAAAAGGACTCCTGAATACATTCAGAAAAAAATGTCTAACGGAGATGCGATGATTGCTCTTGTAGACGAAAAATTCGCAGGTTTTTGTTATATCGAAAGTTGGGAGCACGGAAAATTCGTGGCACACTCAGGTTTAATCGTGCATCCGGATTACAGAAACTTAGGTTTGGCTAAAAAAATAAAATCAAAAGTTTTTGATTATTCCCTGAAAAAATATCCAAACGCTAAAATATTTGGTATTACAACTGGTTTGGCGGTTATGAAAATTAACTCTGAATTAGGTTATAAACCAGTTCCTTTCTCAGAATTAACAACAGACCCAAGTTTTTGGGCTGGCTGTAAAACATGTACCAACTTTCCGATTCTTCAAAGTAAAGAAAATAAAATGTGCTTGTGTACCGGAATGTTATATGATCCAAAAGATAAGCCAAAAGATCCGCCAAGACATCCTTTTAACGAGGCTGTTTTGAAAAGATTAAAAAAAATAAAACAAGCTTTATTTTTAAATAAAATTTTATCTGTTTTATTTACCTAAAAAACTAATTAAAAGAAATCTCAAACTGCTACATACGAAAGTATTAGCCTAAATTATAAAAAATGAAAAAAGTAGTATTAGCTTATAGCGGAGGATTAGATACCTCGTATTGTTTGAAATATTTAAAAAATGAAAAAGGATACGAAGTTCACACTGTTCTTGTTGACACAGGAGGATTCGACGCAGAAGAATTATCAGCAATTGAAAAAAGAGCTTACGAATTAGGAAGTGCACAACACGCAAACCTTACAATCGTAGACAAATATTATGATAAAGCTATAAAATATTTGATTTTCGGAAACGTATTAAAAAACAATACATATCCGTTATCAGTAAGTGCAGAGCGTGTTTTCCAAGCTATTGAAGCAATTAAATATGCTAAAAAGGTAGGAGCAAGTGCCATCGCACATGGAAGCACAGGTGCAGGAAACGATCAAATCCGTTTTGATTTGATTTTTCAGACTATCGCTCCAGAAATCGAAATCATTACACCAATTAGAGATTTAAAATTGTCTAGACAAGAAGAAGTAGAGTACCTTCAAAAAAACGGTGTAAGTTATTCTTGGGAAAAAGCACAATATTCTATCAATAAAGGTCTTTGGGGAACCAGTGTTGGAGGTAAAGAAACTTTAACTTCAGGACAGCCATTACCAAGTGAAGCTTATCCTTCACAATTGCAAAAAGAAGGTGAAGAAAAAGTAACACTTCATTTTGAACAAGGAGAATTAGTTGCATTGAATGGTAAAAAAGATGTTCCTGAAAAAAATATTGTAAAACTTGAAAAACTAGCAAATGCTTATGCAATTGGTAGAGATATTCACGTTGGAGATACGATTATCGGAATTAAAGGAAGAGTTGGTTTTGAAGCTGCTGCTCCATTAATTATCATCAAAGCGCACCATTTATTAGAGAAACATACTCTAGGAAAATGGCAGCAATATTGGAAAGAGCAATTAGGAAACTGGTACGGGATGTTGTTTCACGAAGGTCAGTTTTTAGATCCTGTTATGAGAAACATTGAGACTTTCCTGCAAGACACTCAAAAAACAGTAAACGGAACAGTAACTGTTTCATTAAAACCATATCATTTTTCGCTTGACGGAATCGAATCTAAAAATGATTTGATGAATACAGGTTTCGGTCAATATGGAGAAATGAACAATGCCTGGACATCAGACGATGCAAAAGGATTTATTAAGATTTTAGGAAATGCTCAAAATATATTTTCATCTGTAAATAATGAAAAATTTGAATAGTTAGTTGTTTGGTATTTTTAGATATATATACTTAATTTATGAAAGCAAAAGTATTTTTTTTATTTCCAATTCTTTTATTGTTTTTAGCTTGTGAAAGTGATGACGTAAAATCATCTGATAATGAGACTTTAAAAGAAATTACTTGCGAAGTTGTTTTGTTTGAATTTACTGCTGACACAGGTAATGGCTCTTCTCGTTTAAGATATAATATAAAATTCACCAACCCAAACAAGCTAGCGATTAAAGGGACAGCTTCTATAACATTGGATTATAACGGAGTAGTATTGACACCTATAAAAAAAATTATTGATGAAGACTCCTATATTCATATTGGTGCTAACTCTAGTTATACAGAAGTATATGATGTTGTTTCTCCTCATGAGACAAATTTACTGAGTCCTGAACAGATAAAGGCATTTTATGTAAAGTTTGTATCTGCTAAATTTATTGTTGCAGAATAATAAAAACAAAAGATTTCTTTATAGAATCTTAAAAAATAAAATTATGATCAATATCGGAATAATAGGTGGTTCAGGTTATACAGCAGGAGAATTAATTAGAATCCTGATGTATCACCCAAATGCCAAATTAGATTTTGTTTACAGTACAACAAACGCCGGGAAACCACTTTCTGTAGCGCACCACGATTTGATGGGCGATATTGAAATGAATTTTACAGCCGAAATAAACCCGAATGTGAATGTTGTTTTCTTGTGTTTAGGTCACGGAAAATCAATTTCATTTTTGAAAGAAAATCAATTTGCGAGTCATACTAAAATCATTGATTTAGGAAATGATTTCAGATTGAATAAAGACGCTCATTTCGAAGGAAAAGATTTCATTTACGGATTGCCAGAAATCAATAAATCTGAAATTAAAAAAGCAAATTACATCGCCAATCCAGGTTGTTTTGCAACTGCTATTCAGTTGGCGTTATTGCCTTTAGCAGAGCACAAGTTGCTGAATAATGATGTTCATATTAATGCAACAACAGGAAGTACAGGAGCAGGAGTAAGTCTTTCAGAAACTTCTCATTTCAGTTGGAGAAACAACAATTTTTCGCATTACAAAGCTTTTGAACACCAGCATTTAGGTGAAATTTCAGAAAGTTTGGTTCAGTTGCAGGATGATTTTGACAGTGAATTGCTTTTTATTCCGAATAGAGGAGATTTTCCAAGAGGAATTTTCGCAACCTTATACACGTTATGCGATGATAGTTTGGAGCAAATAGTTGAAAAATATGAAGAGTTTTATAAAAATGAGCCTTTCGTAACCGTTACAACTACTAACATCAACATGAAACAAGTGGTTCAAACGAACAAATGTATCATTAGTTTATTGAAAAAAGGAAACCGGGTTCTCATAACATCAATTATAGATAACTTAACCAAAGGTGCTTCAGGACAAGCAATCCAAAACATGAATTTAATGTTCGGATTGGAAGAAACCACAGGTTTACATTTGAAACCAAGCGGATTTTAATTTTTTAGTTTCAAGTTTTTAGTTTCAGGTTTTAAGTTCTCTACGTAACCTGAAAAATATAAAGAAAGATAAACTAGTTTTCAGTTTAAAGTTTCAAGTTGCACGTTCTGCGGATAACCTGAAACATTAAACCTGAAACAAAATAAACAAAACAAAATGAACTTATTCAACGTTTACCCATTATATGACATTACTCCAGTAAAAGCAGTAGACTGCACAATTTTTGACGACAAAGGAGTAGAATATTTAGATTTATACAGCGGACATGGAGTGATTTCCATCGGACATACACAGCCGGATTATGTGGCTAAATTGAAAAACCAATTAGATCACTTAGGATTTTATTCAAATGCGATTCAGAATCCTTTGCAGGTTGAATTGGCTCAGAAACTAGGAAAGCTTTCTGGTTTAGAAGATTACGAATTATTTTTATGCAGTTCTGGAGCTGAAGCAAACGAAAATGCTTTAAAATTAGCTTCTTTCCATAACGGAAAATCAAGAGTTGTGGCTTTTCATAATTCTTTCCACGGGAGAACTTCTGCAGCTGTTGCGGTTACAGATAATAAAAAGATTGTTGCGCCAATTAATGCACAGCAGGAAGTTACTTTTTTACCTCTAAACCAAATCGAATTAGTTGAAGCGGAATTAGCAAAAGGAGATGTTTCTTCTGTAATTATTGAAGGAATTCAGGGAGTTGGAGGTTTAGACCAAGGAACAACGGAATTTTTTCAGGCATTGGAAAAAGCATGTAAAAAACACGATGTGGTTTTAATCTTAGACGAAGTACAGTCAGGATACGGAAGAAGCGGAAAATTTTTCTCGTTTCAACATCACGGAATTAATGCTGATATTATTTCAGTTGCAAAAGGAATGGGGAATGGTTTCCCGGTTGGAGCGATTTTGATTTCTCCAAAATTTGAAGCAAGTTTCGGATTATTAGGAACTACTTTCGGCGGAAGCCATTTATCTTGTGCTGCAGGAATTGCAGTTCTTGATGTAATTGAAAAATTAGATTTACAAAAGAATGTAAACGAAGTTTATGCATATTTCTTAGAGAAAATCAAAGAAGTTGACGGCATCAAACAAGTAAAAGGAAAAGGATTAATGCTTGGATTAGAATTTGATTTTGATGTAGCAGCGTTAAGAAAGAAATTAATTATCGAAAAACACATTTTTACAGGAAGCGCAAACAATAAAAATCTATTGAGAATTTTACCTCCATTAACTGTGAAAAAAACTGATATTGATACGTTTGTAAAAGCCTTAAAAGAAAGTTTAGAAGAATTAAAAACTAAACACACAATTATCCTAACAGGTTTCCAAAACTTGTTAGGGATCAATAAGTTTCGATAAAAAGAAACAACAAAAAACAACCAACCAACTACAAAATTATGAATCCATTATCAATTGAAAAACGCAATCTGGTTTTGCGGTCTATGGCAAAGCTGGTCGAGCAGGAGCGGAGTCAGATTATCTTGACCAATCAGGAAGATCTTGCCGATTACGACGGCTCAGATTTAGCGATGGAAGAACGCCTAAAAGTAGATGATAAAAAAGTCGACGAAATGATTTTATCATTAAACCAATTGGCTTCTCAGGAAGATCCTGTTGGCGTTGAGCGTTTTCATTTTACGCATGATAATGGAATAAAAGTCATAAATAAAACGGCGGCATTCGGAACGATTTTAATTATTTATGAATCTCGTCCAGATGTCACAATTGAAGCTGGTGGAATTGCTTTTAAATCCGGAAATAAGATTTTATTAAAAGGAGGAAAAGAATCATTAAAATCAAATTTGAAAATCGTAAGCCTTTGGCACAAAGCTTTAGAAGAAAACGGAGTTTCGAAAGACTGGGTGGAATATCTGAATTATAACAGAACAGAAACTCAGGCCTTCTTAGAAAAACCAACTCAAAAAGTCGATTTAATAGTTCCAAGAGGCGGAGAAAAATTAATTGAATTTGTAAAAGCGCATGCCACCTGTCCAGTTATTGTAAGCGGACGAGGAAATAATTTTGTTTACGTTCATGAAAAAGCAGATACAGATTTGGCTTTAAAAGTAATTTTAAATGCTAAAACAGCTAAAATATCGGCTTGTAATGCTTTGGATAAAGTTTTAATAGATTCTAAACTACCCAATTTTGAAGGCTTCACAGCAATGCTGATTGAAGCTTTAATAGAAGTAAAAGTGGAAGTTATTGTAGATAAATCTTTAGCAAATTTCGAAAATACCAAAACACTTCAAAACGAAGATATTTGGTACGAGGAGTTTTTAGATTATAAAATAGTAATCGGAACCATCGATTCTCTGGATCATGCTATTGATATGATTAATAAATACTGCGGAGGTCATTCTGCAGCGATTATTACAAGAGATAATGAAGTGGCCAAACAGTTTATGGAATCGATAGATGCAGCAGCGGTTTACCAAAATGCCTCAACCCGTTTTACAGACGGCGGGCAATTCGGCCTTGGCGGAGAATTAGCGATCAGTACCGATAAATTACATCAAAGAGGTCCAATTGGTTTACAGCATTTGGTAACCAATAAATGGTACGTTTACGGAGAAGGACAGATTAGGTAAGTGAGATAATGTGAAAATTGAGGCAATTAGATAATTTGAAAATTCTGAAAAATTAGAATCTCAGCGTCTTAGAACCTTAGCATCTTTTAGAAAAAATGGCTAAAAAACGGATTTTATTAAAAATAGGGAGTAATACTTTAACCAAAGAAACCAATCATATTTCACGGGGAAAGATTGAAGATCTTGGAGTTCAGATTGCGGCTTTGAATGACGAATATGAATTTATCATCGTAAGTTCAGGGGCAATTGCAGCGGCGAAGCAATTTGTAAAGCTGGATAATCAGGATAAAGATGTTTTTGTGAAACAGGCGTTGGCATCTATCGGACAACCTCATTTAATGCGGATTTATAATGAGAATTTTAAGGATTTAGGATTAAATACCTCTCAGTGTCTGCTTTCTTATTCTGATTTTGAAAAAGAGCAGACCAAAAAGAACATTGTAAATACGATCAATGTATTGGTTAAAAACAATTACATTCCGATTATCAATGAAAATGATACTGTTGCGACAGATGAGATTCGGTTTGGAGATAATGATAAATTAGCGGCTTTAACGGCAGTTCTTTTAAATGTTGATATTCTGATAATTGCGACCAATACAAACGGAATTTATACAAAAGTGTCTATTCAGGATGAAATTCCCGAAACTATTAAATTGGTAAACGATTTAAAACTTTTAGAAAAAGAAATAGGAGATTCAAAATCCTCACACGGAACAGGAGGAATGCAGTCCAAAATTGAAGCAGCAGGAATTGCGAAAGCAGCTAATATAGAAACCTGGATCGTGAATGGACTAAATGATAATTTTATTCTGAGGGCATTAAAAGACGAAATTCCATTTACAAGGATTGTATAAAGTGTAGAATTATGTATTAAGATTTTTAATCTTCCAAAAAACTAAAAAACAATGAACTATATTTCAATAAAAGATATCGACTCATTATCAAAGTGGGTAAAACAAGCGATTAAAATAAAAAATAATCCGCTTAAGAACAAGAAACTCGGAAAGAATAAAACTTTAATAATGCTGTTTTTCAATTCTAGTCTCAGAACTCGCTTAAGTACACAAAAAGCGGCCATGAATTTAGGAATGAATGTAATGGTGATGAACTTTGGCAGTGAAGGCTGGACTTTGGAATTTGATGACGGAGCTGTAATGAATTCAGGTGCTTCAGAACATATTAAAGAAGCAGCAGAAGTTGTTTCGCAATATGGTGACATCATTGCAATCCGCGCTTTTGCAGGTTTAGTTGATAAAGAAAAAGATTATGCTGAAACTGTTATTTCAGGATTTTTGAAACATGCTACGGTACCAATTGTAAACATGGAAAGTGCTGTACGTCATCCATTGCAGTCTTTGGCAGATGCAATTACAATGGAAGAATTCAAAACGAAACACAAACCAAAAGTTGTTCTTTCGTGGGCTCCACATCCAAGAGCTTTGCCACAGGCAGTTGCGAATTCTTTCGTAGAAATGATGCAGATGCAAAAAGATATGGATTTTGTAATCACACATCCTGAAGGTTATGAATTAAGTCCGGAAATTACAAAAGATTCTAAAATCGAATACGATCAAAATAAAGCTTTTGAAAATGCCGATTTTGTTTACGTGAAAAACTGGAGCAATTTCAATGATTACGGAAAAGTAACCAACAGTGATCCAAACTGGACGGTTACTGCCGAAAAAATGGCCTTAACCAATAATGGAAAATTCATGCACTGTCTTCCGGTTCGTCGTAACGTAATCGTAAGCGATGAAGTAATCGACAGTGAAAATTCAATCGTAATCGAACAGGCAAACAACAGAACGTATTCTGCGCAATTAGTATTGCAGAAGATTTTAAAAAAGCTGTAGCTTTTTTAAAGTTACTAAGGTTCTAAGCTACTAAGCTGCTAAGAGCCTTTCTCAAGAAAAAAAGCTTAGAATCTTAGAACCTTAGCAACTTAGAAGCTATGAATCAAGTATCAGTAATAAAAATAGGTGGAAACATCATTGACAATCCAGCAGAATTAGAACAATTTTTAACTGATTTTTCTAAAATTGAAGGACATAAAGTTTTAGTTCACGGCGGTGGAAAATCGGCTACCAAAATGGCGCAGAGTATTGGTTTAGTTCCGCATATGATTGATGGACGTCGAATTACAGATGCTCCAATGTTGGATGTCGTGGTGATGATTTATGCAGGTCAGATCAACAAACATATTGTGGCGCAATTGCAGGCAAAAGACAACAACGCAATCGGATTTTCTGGGGCTGATGGAAATTTAATCCAGTCAACAAAAAGAAATCACCCAACAATTGATTACGGATTTGTAGGCGATGTAAAACAAGTCAATACAAAATTGCTGGCAACTTTATTAGAAGCGGGAATTATACCCGTTTTTTGTGCGATTACGCACGACAAAAACGGACAATTATTAAATACAAACGCTGATACTATTGCAAGTGAATTGTCGATTGCATTATCTGAAGTTTTTGATGTTACGCTGACTTACTGTTTTGAAAAACAAGGTGTTTTGATGGATTCAGAAGACGATTCATCTGTAATTACAGAAATCAACGAAGTTTTATACAACAAACTAAAAGAAGAAAAAGTAATCCATTCCGGAATGATTCCTAAGCTGGATAATTGTTTCAACAGCTTATCAAGAGGTGTACAGAAAATAAAAATCGGGCATCATAGAATGCTTCAAAATTCTGATATTCCGCATACGACTATTACTTTATAAAACAAAAAGTTGCTAAGTTTCAAATAAACCAAGACTTTTGCAGTCTTAGAATTTTAGCATCTCAGTACCTAGATTAAAATGAAAAATATAGAAACGCTTACCCGGGAAGCAATTGAATTATTAAGAAATCTGATTGAAACGCCTTCATTTTCGAGTGAAGAGGATCAAACAGCTCTTTTAATAGAAAATTGGTTCACTCAAAACGAGATTCCTTTCAAAAGAGAAAATAACAATGTGTGGGCTTTCAATAAAAATTTCGACGAAAATAAACCAACGCTTTTACTAAACTCTCATCATGATACTGTAAGACCAAATCAGGCATACACTAATGATCCTTTCAAAGCTATTGAAAAAGATGGTAAGCTTTTCGGTCTAGGAAGTAATGATGCAGGAGGCTGTCTGGTTTCGTTATTGGCGACGTTTGTACATTTTTATGAAAATCAAAATTTATCACATAATATTGTTATTGTTGCTTCGGCAGAAGAAGAAAGCAGTGGTAAAAATGGTTTAAACAGTGTTTTAAAACATTTGCCGGAGCTGGATTGCGCCATTGTGGGTGAGCCAACTTTGATGCAATTAGCCGTTGCAGAAAAAGGTCTTTTAGTTTTAGATGTAAAAGTAAAAGGAACTGCAAGCCACGCTGCACATCAAAATGATGATAATGCCTTATACAAATCAATTCCGGTAATGGAATGGTTTAAAAACTATAAATTCGACAAAATTTCAGACGTTTTAGGTCCAGTGAAAATGACCGTGACTCAAATAAACGCAGGAAAACAGCATAATGTAGTACCTTCAGAATGTGACTTGGTGGTTGATATTCGTGTAAACGACTGTTACACTAATTCTGAAATTTTAGAAGTAGTTACAGCCAATGTAAATGCCGAAGTTACCCCAAGATCCATGCATTTAAATGCTTCGTCTATTCCAATCGCCCATGGTTTGGTTCAGGCCGGAATCGCTTTAGGAAGAACAACGTATGGTTCTCCAACACTTTCAGACCAGTCAGTTTTAAGCTGCCAGTCTTTAAAATTAGGACCGGGAGAAACATTACGATCGCATTCAGCAGACGAATTTATATTTGTAAATGAAATTGAAGAAGGAGTCGATTTGTATATCAAAATACTAACCGATTTCTTTAAATTATAATAATATTGAAGACAAACCTAACAGGTTTTTAAAACCTGTTAGGTTTCTTCTGAAACGTAAAAGATTATGAAACTTTGGGAAAAAGGAATACCAACAGATAAAAAAATCGAACAATTCACCGTTGGAAACGATCGTGAACTGGATTTAGTTTTAGCAAAATACGATGCTTTAGGTTCAATTGCGCACGCCAAAATGCTAGGGCAAATTGGCTTGTTAACTCAGGAAGAAACTACTTCTTTAGTTGATGCATTAAACGAAATCATTGCTGATGTCGTTGTTGGAAATTTCGAAATCGAAGACAGTTTTGAAGACGTACATTCCAAAATTGAATATTTACTAACGATGAAATTAGGTGATGCCGGAAAGAAAATCCACACGGCACGTTCCCGTAACGATCAGGTTTTAGTAGACGTTCATTTGTATTTAAAAGACGAATTAAAAGCGATAAAAGAACAGGTAAAAAACCTTTTTGATTTGTTGATGGAATCAGCAGAAAAACATCAAAATGTGTTATTGCCGGGTTATACGCATTTGCAAATCGCGATGCCATCGTCATTCGGAATGTGGTTTTCGGCTTATGCAGAAAGTCTGATTGACGATATTACAATGCTAAACGCTGCATCAAAAATTGTAGATCAGAATCCGTTAGGATCTGCGGCAGGTTACGGAAGCTCTTTTCCGATCAACAGGAGTTTTACCACGCAGGAATTAGGCTTTGAAACTTTAAAATACAATGCCGTTGCAGCACAAATGAGCCGTGGAAAAGCAGAAAAAACAGTTGCTTTTGCCATGACAAGTGTTGCGGGTACTTTATCAAAATTTGCTATGGACGTTTGTTTGTACATGAGCCAGAATTTTGATTTTATTAGTCTGCCTGCCCATCTTACAACGGGTTCGAGCATTATGCCTCATAAGAAAAACCCAGATGTATTTGAATTGATCAGAGGAAAATGCAACAAGATTCAGTCTCTTCCTTACGAAATCACTTTAATTACGAATAATCTTCCAAGCGGGTATCACAGAGATCTACAGCTTTTAAAAGAAGGTTTGTTTCCTGCGATTCAAAACCTGAAAGCTTGTCTGGATATTGCTATATTTTCTATTAAAGATATTACGGTGAAAGATCATATTTTGGAAGATAAAAAATATGATTATTTGTTTACAGTTGATACTTTAAACGAAATGGTGGTTGCAGGAATGCCTTTTAGAGATGCCTATAAAGCCGTTGCAGAACAATTGGAAGCAGGAACGTATAAATCTCCAAAAGAGACCAAACACACCCATGAAGGAAGTATTAATAATTTGTGCTTAGAGAATATAAAAGATAAAATGAAAACAGCTTATTAATTTTCATTTTTAAAACTTGGAAACCGATTTGTATTCATTTGCAAATCGGTTTTTTATTTGATCATATCTATTTTAATTTAAGAAAATTCAACCTAAATAGTATAAATTTGATAATCAGTTTAAACTATTTTAAAATATGAGAGAATTTGAAGAAGAGCGTACTCAAAAACTATTTGAGAGAAATTTTATTACCGAAGAACAATTAACTCAGATCAAAAGTTATCGCAGTTTGGGCATTTTTTCGCTTAACGCTGAATTAAAAATGTTTTTGTATTTATCAGTTTTGCTTTTTACATCCGGAATCGGAATTTTAATTTACGAAAACATAGATACAATTGGACACATTGCAATTTTATCTTTGTTATTAATCGTAACGATTGTTTGCTTTTACTTCTGTTTTAAAAATTCAAAGGGATTCCAAAAATCAGAAACTACATTCGAAAGTCCAGTTCTGGAATATTTGGTTCTTTTGGCAAACATTCTAACCTGTATCTTTATTGGCTATTTACAATTTCAATACAAACCTTTCGGGACACATTACGGCTTAGCGACATTAGTTCCAACACTTGTAAGTTTTATTTGTGCGTATTATTTTGACAACAAAAGCGTGTTGACTATTGCCATTACGGGTTTGGCTGCTTATGTAGGCTTTTCTGTGACGCCTCAGGATTTATTTCATAATGATTTTTATTCCCATCAGGAGCTAAGTTATTCTGCCATAATTCTGGGCGGTTTATTGATTTTATGGACAATTTACAGTTCAGGAATTTCTCTTAAAATGCATTTTAATTTAATTTATCTAACATTTGCATTACACATGATTAGCATTGCTTCAATTAGTAATATGGTCAATGAGTACAATGGTTTATGGATCCTTTTTTCTGCCGTTCTTGCTGGATCATGTTTTTATTTTTATAAAACAAGTTATGTGCAGAAGGCTATTTCCTTATATGTTTTTATGATTATTTATGCTTACATCGGAATCAATATTTTTCTCTTCAGAATTTTTGAGAATATAGATTTTCAGGATATTTGGATGCTGTTTGTTTTAGCTATTCCAGCCTATTTTATTGGCTCAATAGTCTTGTTTATAAAATTGATTAAAAAATTTAACAAAGAAACAGCAGAATGATAGTATTGGATAAAAATAAGTTAGAAAATTCTGTTTTGATTGAAGAAGCAGATTCGTTAAAAAATGCTGGTTTTATTGGCAAAGAACAACTGGATTTTATAAAAAAAGAACTTCCGACACTTAATAGTCATAAAAATATTCTGGTTAGAATCGGTTTCTTTTTGTTAGGATCGTTCTTATATTCTTCAATATGCAGTGCTGTATCACTTCTGGGAATTTCAGGATTAGATCATTATTGGGAAATTTTTCCTTTTTTATTTGGTATAATTGGTATTGTCGGATCAGAATTTTTGGCTAAAAAAGATTATTACAATCATGGATTAGATGATGCCTTTATTTTAGGGACAATATTGTCTTTCGGATGTGCAGTCTCATTTATTACAAAGTTGGAAAATGTTCTTCCTGTTTCAATTGTTGTAGCCATTATTTCATTTATACTATTTTTACGTTACATTCATTTATTATCAGCACTGGTTTTTTATTTGGCATTGACCTTATCATTAGGATATTCAATATTTGAATATTTGGAAGCAGGCCAGGCAATTTTACCTTTTTTCATGATGTTTTTTGGTGCTGCTACTTATTTTTCATGCAGAAAATTAATTAACAGTTTAAGAAATTCTTATTATTACAATGGAATTCTTTTAATAAAAAGCATCAGTTTGATACTGTTTTATTTATCAGGTAATTATTTAATAGTTAGGGAATTGTCGGCAAGTTTGGCAAGAGGTTATTATGAGATAAGTCCCGAAATTCCATTTGCGTTTTTCTTTTGGGTTTTCACTTTTATTGTTCCGGTTATATATGTTGTTTATTCATTAAAAAGTAAAGACAGAATTATGCTTTGGATTAGCTTTCTTGCAATAGCTTTTTCATTTTACAGTTTTCGGTTTTACCATTCGGTTTTGCCTATTGAAGTTGCATTGACTCTTGGCGGAATAATGATGTTTGCAGTTGCTTTCTATTTTATAAGAAAACTTAAAACAAAAGAAAGCGGACTAACATTCAAACCAGACAGAATCTCAAATTCAAATGCATTTTTACACGCAGAAGCTTTAATAATCGCCTCATCTTTTGGAATGAAACCAGAAGCTAAACCATCTGAATCTCCAATGGAATTTGGCGGTGGTGATTTTAGTGGAGGAGGGTCAGAAGGGACTTTTTAGTAATATTTCTTAATTTGAATAAAAAAACAGCGGTAAACTTATGTCTACCGCTGTTTTTAAATTATATAATACGTATTAATTATCCTTTTAAAAGTTTAAAAGTTTTAACTCTGTTTTCAATTTGTACTTTACAGATATAAACACCTCTGGTAATATTTGCAATATTCAATTCTAATTTTTCATTGCCTGAAATATTTTTAGAAGTAGTATAAACTTTTGAGCCATTAGGAGAATAAATCTCTATAATTGCTTTACCGCTTTCAATACTTGAAAATTCAATGTTTAAAATATTATCAATTACTGTTGGATAATATTTAATATCTAAGTTGGCAACATTATCATTTATTCCTAATGTATTAGGGCAACTTGCAGAAATTGTACCATCAGCAGTGACTTGTAATGTGGCTCCTGCGCCGCAATTAGTATTTGTTACATACGTCACTACATCAGCTGTAGAAAGTGTAGTGTAGATATAAGATGGTTTTGAAACAGTTTTTCCATAAGTTGGATCAACAGCTACTGAGGGTAGACCTCTAACACAATTAACGGATTTTAATCCAACATTAGTAGGATCTGTACCTTCACTCACAGGATTTGAAATTGTATTCACCTGTTCGAAATTACAATTCTCTACATAACAGGTTGTGCCATTATTTCCTGCACCTAAAGCAATTGCTCTTGAACTTGAAACACTAGTTTTATAGTAACAATTTAGGATATGTAATTCAGCATTTCGAGCTCTTGGCATTCTTTCTTTACAGCCGTCAGCCCAATAACAGTTTTTAAAGGTAACACTGAATCTTCCATCAGCAGGAGCATCGGTAATTGCTGAACCAACTAAACCTGAAAAACGATGATCAGCAGATCCTCCCGAACCTCCTGATGTTGCAGCTTTTAAGTAAATAAACTTACACCATGAAACAGTTATATTGTCTGCACTGCCTTTGATGTCAAAATTAGCATCCATTCCATCCTGAAACTCACAATGATCTACCCAAACATTAGTACCTTCATTAGTAAGGTTATCGTTTCCATCTACATCAAAAGCGCCAGGACCTTGGAAAATAAGATTTCTAATAATTATATTATTAGAATTTTTTTGTATGTAAAGCATTCCTGAAACGGCTTTGGATACTGTAGAACTAGTTGGATCTATCTGCAGATTACGAAATCTTGCACCTGGTAGTCCTAAAATTGTTTTATTGCTAAATGTATATTTGTATTCCTTATCAAAATCGATAGTTCCAGAAACTAAAATTACAGAGGTTGAAGTTGATTTAAGAGCTAAGTCCAATTGTGATAAAGTTGAAACCGTAACAGTATTAGCAGCAGTTGGCGTTCCGCCTCCAGTTGCTGCCGCACCAAAACCTTCAGGCGCTGACATGTAATAATTCTGAGCAAAAATAGTAGAAAAGCTAAGTAGAAAAAAAAGTAGGGGTAATGCTTTTTTCATTTTAAAAAAATTTAGTTTTTAAATTTGGTTTAACATCGTAAGTGGATAATGTAATCGATTGCACAAATTTAATTCAATAAAACTTATTATAAATATTTTTATAAAATAATTATGATTATATCTTGTATTTTTGAGTTAATTAGTGATAAACGTGAATATTTATGAGATTAAATTAATTTAAAAGTTGTTTTTATTTTAATGATGTAAAAATTAATCAAAATGTTAATTAAAGAAAAATAAACCTTCAAGTTTCTTAAAAAGTTATAGTAATAAATTTGATTAATTGAAAGAGAATACAATTTGATAAATCTGATTTTCGAAAGAAAGAAATTTTACAAATAAAAAAATCCCCAAATTTGAATTTGAGGATTAATTAAAAGCTGCTCTTTTCTAAAATTAAACTTTTCCTAAAGTATATAACTGTTCCATTGTTGGAGACGGACTACCTCCTTCAGGTTCCAGTGTAATACCAAAAGCTTCAGCGTAAACAGTCTGATCTACAGCAAATATTTTTTGATTATTGGTGTCAAAATCACTTAATAAACCAATACTTGTAGGAGTTAGAGTAGGACTTAGTTTAAGTGCCCAAACCTGATATACTTTTCCTTTTGGTGGTTTTGGAAGACCAGCAGCATCAATATAAGTTGTTTTGGTATCTTTATTCCAGTATACTTTTGCAAAAGATGTAGGAGAAACGGCCTGACCTCCTAATGTTACGCCAGTGTTTTTAATATCCCTTACAATGGTTAAACTTTTTTCTATTTCTTTATTTTGTTTGTCTAAATAAGCAAAATCTCTTTCAATTTTGTTTTTTTCGTTACCCACAGTTGTAATAACATCTTTTGTTTTTGTAAGTTCTAAAGTCTGATAACCCAAACCTAACAATAATAATACTGCTGCAGCCCAGCCAATATATTGAGTTCGGTTTGATGCAGGTTTCATTTCGACTACTTTGCCATATTTCAGTTCTAATCGGGTTTTTATTTTTTCAAAATTTTCTACCGAATGAAAAGGAGAAAAACTCGATGATAAGGCAACTATAGCTTTTTCTATTGAAATAATTTCGTTCTCAACTTCAGGATTATTTTTTGCCATTTCGGCTATTTCCAGGTTTTCAGTTTCAGTCAATAAACCATAAACATAAAGTTCCAGAATTCCTGATTCTATATATTCTTGTGCTTCCATTATATTTTTAAATAATTACGTAAATCATTAATACAGTTCCTGTTTTGTGTTTTGACAGTTCCCAGCGGTATTGCCAATTCTTCTGAAGCTTCTTGCTGGGTATATCCTTTAAAGAATAACAAATCGATAATTTCAATACATTT
Source organism: Flavobacterium gyeonganense (assembly GCF_029625295.1). Lineage (NCBI taxonomy): Bacteria > Pseudomonadati > Bacteroidota > Flavobacteriia > Flavobacteriales > Flavobacteriaceae > Flavobacterium > Flavobacterium gyeonganense. Next base: position 4,393,138 of record NZ_CP121112.1, read on the forward strand.
AGGTTTTAATTTTTTTACAAATTCCTGAATTCCAATTGTATCAATTTTGTTTACGAGTTTGTTACTGTCGTCTAACAGATGTACGAAATTATCAGAGGAAAGGTTTTTTTGGCTATTATTAAAATTTTTAGATCTTAATTTATCAATAGAAGTATTTCGTGCAATGTTGAGGATCCAGGTATAAAAACGTCCTTTTCCTTCATTATAAGAATCTATGTTTTTCCAGATTTTTACGAAAACTTCCTGTAAAACATCTTCTGCTTCTTCGCGGTTTTTTATTAAAACATTGATGACTGAAAACAAGCTTTTCGAATACATGTCATACAAGTGGGTGAAGGCTCTTTCGTCTTTTTTGTAGATTAAAGCTAATAATTCTTCCTGACTCATAAATTTAGATTTAAAGTTTTAACAAAGTTTAATTTACTTTTTAACTGGCTCATTATAAAGATAATTGATTTTTTCTGTTATTTTTTATTTTTTTTAGTGCTTATAACCCTTGTAGAATAAGGGGCTTTAAAAATAATGTACATTTTTGTTTCCTTTTTTAAAACCAAAAAGAACCTTTTTACGTAAATGCTATTATAACATAAATTTAAAATCAGTTTAATAGCAGTTAGCTAATGAATGTACATAAATTAAAATAAGAAAATAGATTGCTTAATAGAAAAATATTCGATTTGAACATTTAAGATTCGAATAAAATAATTAGACTAGTTGATGTTTTCGGGCTTCCAATGAAAAGATTATGATAATGACAATAAGGCATGAGTCAATAATTAGATATTTACCAAATACCACTTATGTAAATCCCCTGATTATAATGCCTTTATTATGATGACTTTTAACATCCGAAACATCAACTATATAACAGAAAATTTTGAACAATAAATTTTGGGGGCGGAAGCAGAACAGTTCAGTTTTACGAGCAGATCTGAACTGTTTAGTCTTCCGTAATTAAGAATATTGAGTATTTATAAATTAAATTTCATGGTTTGATTTGTTTGTGAGTAGAAGCCTAACGCCTGATTAACGTTAGGCTTCACTTTTTTATTTAACTTTTATTTTAAAAAATAAACTTTTGATATTCTTAATTTTAGTCGGAATTAAGTAATTTTATAAAAAAATAAAGCGATGAATAAAATAGTATTTTTAGTTTTTAGTGCAGTCTTTTTAATGGCAGCACAAGTTCAGGCTCAGACAAGTATCAAAAAATCGAACACAGAAAAAATTATGGGAAAACAAACCATTTATCAATTTAAAGTACAGGATTTATCGGGTGATACTTTTGATTTTTCTTCTCTGAAAGGAAAAAAATCATGATTGTAAACACAGCTTCAAAATGTGGATTAACGCCTCAGTATAAAGAATTAGAAGCTTTGTATAAAGAATATGGATCTAAAGGATTTGTAATTGTGGGTTTTCCGGCAAATAATTTTGCTTCTCAGGAACCAGGAACAAATAAGGAAATAGCTGCTTTTTGCCAGCAAAATTATGGTGTAACTTTTCCAATGATGGACAAAGTTTCTGTAAAAGGGGATGATATGTGTGAAGTTTATAAATTTCTTACTCAAAAATCCAAAAATGGACTTCAGGATTCTGAAGTAGAGTGGAATTTTCAGAAATATTTAATTAACGAGAAAGGCGAACTGGTAAAAGTTATAAAACCAAGAACATTGCCTACAGATCCAGAAATTGTGAATTGGATAAAAGGATAATATTTACAGGAAAATAATTAGAAATGAGATTTTTAGGAAACTGAAAATCTCATTTTTCATTTTTGAAAATTGAGGCAACTGCTGCTTCATAATTTCGAAAGCTTTTTGCTTTTTTTATCAGTTTTAATACTTTATGCGGATTTGAAAATGTTTCTGCAAAATATTCCCATAAATGATACATTTTTAGTAAAATATGCGTTTGTCCGGATAATGATTCGCTGTAAATAGCATATAAAGTATCATGAAAGTCACTGAATAATTCCATTCGGTTTGCAGGGTATTCCGGGCTGTTGTTTTTTATCATCGAAGGCAAAAAAGGATCAGCGATTAATCCTCGTCCAATCATCCAATGGTCTATGGTTGGAAAACGATTCTGCATTTCATGAAATTTTGCTACCGAAGTAATATCTCCATTATAATACAATTTATGCTTTGTATTGTCAATACATTGCTGAAACGCATCCAAGTGTACACCGCCTTTGTATAACTGTTTGCCAATACGGGCATGAATAGCAATATTTTTAATAGGGTAGGTATCTAAAATTGGCAAAACATCCAGAATTTCTTCTGTAGTCTCATATCCCAGCCTCATTTTCATAGATACAATAATATCGGTTTCAGTATGTGCCCTGTCCAGAATATGATTTATTTGATCAGTGTTTTTAATCAAACCCGAGCCCATTCCGGATTTGGTAACCATTGGATACGGACATCCTAAATTCCAGTTTAATTCTTTATAACCTAATGCCCTGACATACTTAGCAACAAATAAAAATTCATCTGCATCATTTGTTATTACTTGCGGAATTACCTCTAGGCCAATATTATTTTCAGGAAGTAAATCTCGTTCATAAGATGATTTTATAACCAATTTTCCATTCAGACGAATGTAAGGAGAATAAAATGTATCAATTCCGCCAAAAATTTTGTTTTGGGCATTTCTAAAACGAAAATCGGTAAATCCTTGTAAAGGTGATGAGAGCAGGGTAAAATCCATAATATTTGCAAAATGGCAAAGATACTATATGTAAACCGGATTTTTGGATATGATTTTTATCTTCTAATTTTTTTCAATTTTTAATGTATTTGCTTTCAACTATATTATTCCAAAATCAATTGCATGAATACAAGATCAAGCCAATGATCAAATTTGTAACCAACTTCACGAATTGTTCCAATAGAAACAAATCCAAATTTTTCATGAAAAGCAATACTTCCAGTATTATCAGCATCGATCGCGCCAATCATAACGTGATATCCCTGAGCTTTTGCTAACCGAATCAACTCAGTTAACAATTTTGAACCAACACCTTTTCCGATTACATTATCTATAACATATACTGAATGTTCAACCGTATATTGATAGCCAATTTTTTCACGGAATTGCCCATAACTTCCAAAACCAACAACTTCACCATCTAAATCAGCCACCACTACCGGAAGATTTTTAGCTGTCTTATCTTCAAACCATTTCGTCTGAACTTCCAAATTTTGAATTTCATAACTATAATTTGCTGTAGTATGCAAGATAGAATGATTAACGATGTCCAGGATTTTGCCTAAATCGTTTGATGTCGCGGGCCTAAGTGTTAAGTTCATAATAATTAAGATAAAAATAGAGATCTTCATTCTTATGAAAATCAGTTTTACAAATGTATTTCCTTTTTCTAAAAAACACATTTAATATCTTTCTGTTTTTAAGTTAAATCAGGAGTGAAGTTTGTAACTTTGTGTTGTCAAAAAGAAATTTTCATTTTTAAATTTCTTTAAAATAATATACTATTAGAATGATTTACCCCAAAATACCACTTGCTCAAAGCATTATCGAAATTTGCTCGGCAAAAGGAATTCACAACATTATAATTTCTCCGGGATCAAGAAATGCCCCTTTAACGATTGGTTTCGCCCAAAATCCTAATTTTAAGTGTTACAGTATTGCAGATGAGCGTTGTGCTGCATTTTTTGCTTTGGGAATTGCCCAGCAAACAAAAAAGCCAACGGCTATTGTCTGTACATCCGGGTCGGCATTATTAAATTATTATCCCGCTGTAGCCGAAGCATTTTACAGCCAGATTCCGTTGATTGTAATTTCGGCAGATCGTCCGCAAAATAAAATTGATATTGGTGATGGTCAAACGATTCGTCAGCAAAATGTTTTCCAGAATCATTCGGTTTTCAATGCTAATTTAACTGAAGAATCTTCGGAAGAAAATGATCTGAAAATAAATAAAGCTATAGAAATGGCAATTCTTCAAAAAGGCCCCGTTCACATTAATGCACCTTTTGAAGAGCCTCTTTATGAAACCACAGACACACTTTCAGTTGAACCAAAAATCACACCTGCTGATGAAATCATTGGAAAAAAAGCAATTGAAAATGTAGCAGATTTTGTTTCAATTTGGAATTCAGCTAAGCGAAAACTGGTTTTAGTTGGTGTAAATGAAGGAGATTCTATTGACCCAAAAACAATTGAAAACCTGGCTAAGGACCCATCAGTTGTTGTACTGACTGAAACTACTTCTAATTTGCATCATCCCAATTTTATTAATAGTATAGACACTTTAATTACGCCTTTTGATGATTCAGACTTTAAGGAATTTGAACCTGAAATTTTAATAACCTTTGGAGGAATGGTGGTTTCCAAGCGTATTAAAGGCTTTCTAAGAAAATACAAACCACAGCATCACTGGCACATTGATACGCTGCGTGCTTATGACACATTCAACGCACTGACCAAACATTTTGTAATGCAGCCAAATGATTTTTTTAATGATTTATTGCCTAAAACTATTTTTACAGAAAGTGAATATTTTGAGCAAATTAATCAGGTCTATCAGCTGCGAAAAATTAAAAGGGGAAAGTATTTAGAAAAAATACCATTTTCAGATTTTGAAGTATTCAAAGAAATAATCGAATCTTTGCCAAAAAACAGTCAGTTACAGATTAGTAACAGTTCGGCTATTCGATATGCACAATTAATTGATATTGATTCTTCTATCGAGGTTTTTTGCAATAGAGGCACGAGTGGCATCGATGGAAGTACCTCCACAGCAATTGGCGCTGCTGTAGCGAGTCAAAAACAAACCGTTTTTATTACCGGCGATATTAGCTTTTTATACGACAGCAACGCTTTGTGGAATGCTTATATTCCTAAAAATTTCAAAATTATTTTGATTAATAATGGAGGAGGAGGAATCTTCAGGATTTTGCCGGGCCATGAAGAAAAACCTGTTTTTAATACTTATTTTGAAACTTCACACCATTTAACAGCAGAGCATCTGGCAAAAATGTATCACATGAATTATTTTACGGCAGCTGATACAGATTCATTAGAGAAAAACATCAAATCTTTTTATGAAACCAATGACGCTCCTGCTATTTTAGAAATATTTACGCCTACTGCTGAAAATGATGTTGTTTTGAAACAATATTTTAAAGAGTTGATTTAAGAAATAATATACAATAAAAAAAAGCGTCAATTTAGGCGCTTTTTTTGAATATTTTTATCTAATTGGAATTGGAAAAACAGGGAGGCTTGAATGACCTAAGGCATCAACTGTCTGTACAGCAAAGAAATAGTTGTCTTTAGAGTATGGAATTTCAGTTTTAGTATCTTTTGTAAAAAAAGTCTTTTCCCAATAAGGTGATGAAGTTTCACGCATCAAAATATGGTATCCGAATTGTGGTTTATCATCTGGAGCATTCCAAATTAAAGTAGATGAATTAGAAAGGTTTTTAACTTCAATTCCAACATTTATCGGAGCTTTTGGAGACCAGGCCAGATTAGCCAAAACAGCTAAATTGGCACAGGTGTTTTTTCTCAAATAATCGAAATCCATAAATTCAGGGAGATCACCAAATTTAGTGTTGTTTTCTGTCCTTAAATCCTGATGCTGACGATCAAAGTTTTCATTCATTTCACAAAAACGAACCGCAGTAAAACCATTTTGACTAAATGGAGTATGATCACCACCGCGTAAAAAACGATCATTTCTATACACTAATTTTACAGAAAGCTGATCAACATATTGTTCTGTTACTGTTTTGATATAACGGGCTAATAATCTTGAAGGACTATCATTATCGCGATTAGTTGCTTTACGCATTTTAGCTTCTTCTTCAGTTTCTAAAAAAGGAATAGTTTCACTAAACACCCTGACTTGTGTATTGTCTCTTAAATTGGTTTCGCTAGATAAACTGTTGCCAATCATGTCATTATTTAACATAGCAATAATATTCCAGTTAGATGCTTTTGCTAACTCTGCCAGATGTCTGGATCCATACAGTCCTTGTTCTTCACCTGTTACAGCTACAAAAATGATAGTAGCAGAAAAAGATCTTTTACTCATTATTTTTGCGAGCTCCATTACAGCAGCAACTCCTGAACCATCATCATTTGCACCAGGTGCATCCGATGTTACATTCATTACATCAGAAACACGTGAATCAAGATGTCCGCTAATAATAAGTACACGATTATCATTAGGATTTGTTCCTTTTAAAGTTGCCATTACATTCCCAAGCTGACTGTCAGCTTTAATTCGTTTTCCATCTGCTTTAACAGTAAAATAATCTATTGTCGAAGTCAATCTTCCGCCAGACTCCAGGGCATATTTATCAAACTCAGATTTTACCCATTGTTGTGCAGCCCCAATTCCTTTTGCTTTGCTTTTAGTATCGCTTAAAGTATGTCGGGTTCCAAAAGTGACTAATTTTCGAACAGTTGCTTCCAAATTTTCAGCTTTAACTTCAGAAATCATTTTTTTTATCTCTGGATCTTCAGCAACCTGAGAAATAGCTATTTGATAAAAAGACAAAAAGATAAAAACGAAATAAAAGATATTTTTTTTCATTTGATGAGAGAATTATTTAAGGTTCTCAAATTTAATTATAATAAAAGAGGCTCGTTCACTTTTTATAAAAATATTTTTCGCTGTACTCACTTTCAAACTTCGTACATTTGCATTTTAAAACTTAGCTGAGTCAGCTTAGAACTTCAGAATATGATTGAAATAGGAAAATACAATACACTTACCATATTACGTGATACAAAAGTGGGTTTGTTTTTAGGAAATCCTGAAAAAGACCCGGAAGGAATTCATGATATATTATTACCAAATAAATATGTTCCTAATGAATTTGAAATAGGCGAAGAGCTTGTTGTTTTTGTTTATTTGGATCATGAACAGCGCCCGGTTGCTACGACACTTGAACCTTATATTTTGCTGAATGAATTCGCACTCCTACGAGTGAATTATATCAATCAGGTTGGTGCATTTATGGATTGGGGAATGGAGAAGGACATTCTCGTTCCGTTTAAGGAGCAGGCCCGTCCGATGGAAAAAGGGAAACGTTATCTTGTTTACCTTTACATGGATGAGAAAACAAAACGTTTAGTAGCATCAAGTAAAACCAATCAGTTCCTGAGTAATGACAATTTAACGGTTGAAAAAGGGGAAGAGGTTGATTTAATCGTTTCGCATATTACAGAAATCGGTATTAACGTTATTATTAACGAACAGCATAAAGGATTACTTTATAAAGATGAAGTATACGACGATTCGATAAGGACAGGTGACAGAATGAGGGGCTACATCAAAAATATTCGTCCGGATAACAAAATAGATGTAGCGTTACAAATTCAGGGGTACCAAAGTATAGAACCTAATGCAGAGAAAATTTTAGATGAATTAAGGGCTAATCGCGGCTTTCTGCGTTTAAATGATAATTCACATCCTGAAGATATCAAGACAGTTTTAAAAATGAGTAAAAAAACGTTCAAAAAAGCAATAGGTGCTTTGTATAAAGAAAAACTCATCGAAATAAAAGAGGACGGTATTTATCTTGTAAAAGAATAAATTCGATTCTATTCGCAAAAAAAGCTCAAAAGTTATATAACTTTTGAGCTTTTTTTAATTTTTTCGGTGTTTCCATCTTTTGTGCGTCCATAAATAATATTCAGGCGCTTCGTAAATTTGTTTTTCGACTTCTTTTATATACATCTCTGTAATTTTAAAATCTTCATAATCTTTTGGATTATCAGCAAGAGTAAGGAAAGTAGCTTCATAGTAGCCTCTTTTTACCTTTTTAACTTTTACCATTATGACGCTTAAATCGTATTTTTTCGCAAGCATTTCAGCACCGGTATGTACCGGAACTTCAATTCCCATAAAATCGTTCGAATGAAAGATACGGTCTAATTTAGGTGACTGATCACTGGCTAAACCATATAAGCTTAATTTTCCTTCACGCTGGTTTTGTGCCATCAGCGGAATCGCATTTTTGGTTGGAATCATTTCGCAATTGTATTTTGAACGGATTTTTCGAATCAATTTATCAAAATATGGATTAGCGAGTTTTTTATATACAGCAACTCCCTGAAATCCAAGTTTAGGATTAATGGTCAAAAGCCATTCATAACTTGCATAATGTGAGGCTACTAGTATTACACTTTTTCCTTTTTTTGCATAATCTAATATAAGATCTATGTTAGTGACATGAAATCTCTTTTCCATTTCTTCAGGCGAAATACTCATTGTTTTAATCATTTCTAAAAACATGTCGCACATATGCTGATAAAATTTCTTTTCAATTTTTTTCTTTCAGCATCATTCAAATGAGGCAATGCAAGTGACAGGTTTTCGCGGACTACTTTTTTACGATAGCCTATAATATAATACACCAGAAAATAAACACAATCTGAAAACCAGTAAAATATTCTAAATGGAAGTATGGAAATAAACCACAGTAAGGGATAGGCTAAGATATAAATGAGAAACTGCATCTAATTTTTTTTGCAAAGATAAAATAAAAAAAAATTCGGACTTAAAATTTAGTAAATCTCTAACCTTTCCTGAGAATTCTTATATTTACAATTCACAATAATTATTATTTATGAATACCATTTTGATAGGAATTATCATTGCCAATGTTTTGATTAGTTATAAAGGGTTTAACGATATTTATTTTTTTAGAAAATACGAATTTCATGTAGGAAGTATTAGATCGGGAGAGCAAATCAGGATGTTGTCTTCGGGTTTTTTGCATGCCGATATGATGCACCTGGCTTTTAATATGCTGACACTTTGGTTTTTTGCCCCAGTAGTTTTAAACTGGCTGGGTACTTTTTCTTTTGTTTTAGTTTATTTTGGAAGTTTAATTTTTGGGAGTCTCCTTACGATGATTTTTCATAAAAATGATTATAGCTACAGGGCAGTAGGAGCATCCGGGGCTGTAACGGGAGTTTTGTATTCGGCTATTTTATTGCAGCCTGATATGATGCTGGGAATCTTTTTTGTAATTCCGATTCCGGCCTACCTTTTTGGAATTTTATACTTATTGTATTCGATTTACGGAATGAGGGCTAAGAATGACAATATTGGACACACAGCACATTTTGGAGGTGCAGTAGGAGGTTATTTGATTACGCTTATAAAAGAGCCGTCATTAATGGCAGATCATAGTTTGATGACAATCTTACTCGCAATTCCTATTTTGATACTTTTTGTTATGGCGAAATTCGGGAAATTGTAATGCTGGCATAACTTTTGAAATGCCCTTATCAATAATCTTAAATATAACAAAAATGAAAAAACTAGTCTTATTTTTAACAATAACGTTTATGACAATGTCTTACGGCCAGGAAACAAAACAAATTCCCCAAATCAATGTTAACGGAGAAGGAAAAGTAAAAATTGCTCCGGATCAGGTTACAATATCTGCTACAGTTGAAACAAAAGGAAATAATGCTAAAGATGTCAAAAAACAAAATGACGAAAAAATCGACGCTGTTTTAAAATTCATCAAAAAAATGAATATTCCAACAGCTGATTTTAGAACAAAACAGGTTGCACTCAATCCGCAGTACGATTATGAAAAAAAGAAAACAAGCTACAATGCGGTTCAGACAGTAGAAATTCTGTTGAAAGATTTGTCTAAATATGATGAGTTGATGGAAGGACTGGTTCAGCAAGGGATTAATCGTATCGATAAAGTTTCTTTTGAGTCGTCTAAATTAGCACAGCATCAATCAGAAGTAAGAAAATTAGCGATGAAAGATGCTAAAGCAAAAGCAGAAGATTATGTTTCAGTTTTAGGACAAAAAGTAGGGAAGGCTTTTGTTATTTCGGATAATTCACAAGTATATCAGCCACAGCCTATGTACGCTTCCATGAGAATGAAGGAATCTGCAGATTCAGTTCCATCAAATGAGACGATGGCAATTGGAGAAATTGAAATCACGGCCAATGTAAGTGTTAGTTTTATTCTGGATTAAATATTAAATTCCAAATATTATAAAATCCAAATGCCAATATTAAATTGGTGTTTGGATTTTTTTATTAGTTTATAACTAAATATTTAGATAATATGTTGGAATTTTTTATAAAAAGTTTTGTGCATTTATCCTGATTAATTCATTTCATAATCGATTTTTCAACAAAAAAGGCTGCCTGGAAAGACAACCTTTAATGACTAATTAAAAAAATGTATGCTAAAGTTTCTATTTTCCTGAAGTTTTTTCAGGGCTCATAATCACTTCGACGCTACTTGAACTATCCAAAACGTGCTTACTAAACTGCTGAATAGTTTTTTGGTCAATTTTAGAAATTAAATTTTTATATTCTTCATCCTGTAAAAACGGAATCTGATTTAAACTGTTGTTGTAAAGGGTTGTATTCCAGAAAGAGTTGGTTTTTAATGATTCTTCGCGGTTTTTAAGAAGCGCTTTTTTGATGTCTTCCAGATCATTGGCATTAACCGGAACCGTTTTTAAATCATTCAATTCTTTCCATACAATTTGCATTAATTTCTCCTGTTTGTCTGGATTACAATCAAAAGTTAATGCAAGACTGAATGTTGGTGAAGGAATTTGTTCCAGATTACCCCCAACGTTTACACCATAACTTCCGCCTTCTTCTTCGCGAATGGTCTGTAAAAAGCGTTTAGACAATAACTCACCAATGATGTACATCGTCATTGCATTTTCTTTGCTGTACTCGGTTTTACCAGTTAAATTCAGATAAACAGTTGCTTTTGGAACTTCCATTGGACGTGTGAAATGCACCACTGTTTTTCCTTTTTTAGGTTCTATATGATGATCAACGAAATTTTCTTTCTGACCCGGATTCGATTTTAAGTTTCCGACGTATTTCTGAATTAATTCTAACCCTGACTCCGGAATATTTCCAACAAAAATGAACGTAAAATCTGCTGCATTTTTGATTCGGTCACGATAGATGTTTTCTGCTTTTTTCAGATCAATCGTTTCAAGGAATTTTTCGTTGAAGAGAAAAGTTCTTAGATTATGATTCGAATTTGCTAAATCAATAGAATCCTTAAAGGCGCTTCCATTATCTTTTTTAATAGTTTCTAAACGGTTTTTATATTGCTCTTTTAAAATATTAAAAATGTTTGGATCAAAACGGGGCGCTTCAAAAGAAAGGTACATTAACTGCAGCATCGTTTCAAAATCGGCTTTGTTTGAACTTCCCTGAAATCCCTGTATTTCATCACCAATAAACGGAGCCGACTGCGCTACTTTTCCAGCTATTTTTTCCTTTAAACCAATGTTGTCAAAATTGCCTAAACCTGAAGATCTTGCCAGGGTAGTTGCAATTTCTGCAGAGGTTAAATCCTCAGTTTTTACTAAAGATTTACCTCCTTTTGAAAAAGCAGAAAAAACAATCTGATCCTGAGAATAGGTTGTTGGCAGGACAATTATTTTAGCATCATTTTCTAAAATATAGCACTTTGCATCTTTTATTCCGGCAACCTCAAATGTTTTTTTGATGGCAGCTGGTTTTAATTCTTTTTCGACTAAAGGAGCATTGTTCTCTTTTTTAGTATAAGGTTCCAAAGACATGCTTTCTACCTTTTTCATCACATTGACAACAGCTTCTTTGGTCGGAAAATCACTTTTATCTTCTTCTGAACCCGTTACCAAAACTACCTGATTATCTGGTTTCTGGATTGTCTTGGCATAAGCGTTTAACTCTTCCAACGTAAGACTTTTAATAATCCCGACAATCAGTTTATAATCATCATCGGCAGAAAGAAACGGTTTTGCTTTCAGGAAATAATTGGTCAGTTTATCAGCCCAGCTTTCGTTATCGACTTTATCTTTATTGCTCAGAAAGTCATCATATGAACTGATAAAAAGTTTTTTGGTGCGTTCTAATTCCACTTGTGCGGCACCAAATCGTCTCAAACGTTCAGCTTCTGTGTAGGCTTCTTCAAAAGCTTCAACTATTTTTCCTTTTTTGGCTAAAGCCGAAATATTAAAAGACGTATTTAATCTTGAAACAGGGGAAAAATAGGTCTTTAAATTTAATGCTGCTCCTTGATTTTTGAGGACTAATTCTCTAAAACGGTTGTTAAGAATACTGGTGTAAAAAGAATTCATTACATTTTTTCGGGTAACGGTGCTGTCTTTTACCAAAGGTTCATCCAAAACATATTGGAGTGTAATTTCTGTAGAAGAAGCTTCTTTATCGGTTGCTGTTCCGAAATATAACTCATCATGATTTGGTATTTTTTCATATGTTCTTACGGCCGCTTTTTTGGCCAGAGTAATGTCAGAAAAGATGGTTTTGACTTTGTGTTCCATTAGTTTTACATCAATGTCACCCACTACAATTACAGCCTGTAAATCGGGCCTGTACCATTTTTTATAGTAGTTTCGCAATTCTGTATATTTGAAATTATTGATGATATTCAAATCCCCAATAACGTCTCTTTTACTATATTTTGAATTTTTATACAAAACCTGATCGGTCTGCATTTTTAAACGGAAATCACTCGTACGTCTTGTTCTCCATTCTTCTCTGATAACACCTCTTTCGGCATCAATTTCTTCATTGGTTAAAGATAAAGATCCGGACCAGTCGTGTAAAACCCAAAGCGTAGAGTCAATCAGTTTTTCATTAGTTACCGGAACTGTACTGATGTTGTAAACGGTTTCATCCTGAGCGGTATAAGCATTGATATCTTTACCAAAAGTGACTCCGTTTTTTTCCAGCATTTTGATGATACCTTTTCCTTTAAAATGTTCGGTTCCGTTAAATGCCATATGTTCCAGAAAGTGCGCGAGTCCGTTTTGATTGTCATCTTCCAAAATAGCACCAACATTCTGAACAAAGTAAAAACTAGCCCTGTCTTTTGGCTCTTCGTTGTGCAGGATGTAATAGGTCAGTCCGTTTTTTAATTTTCCGGTTGTTACATTTTTATCCAGCGGAATTGTGGTTTTGAATTGCGAAAATGTACAGTGAAAGCACAATAGCAGCAATCCGATTGTGATATTTTTTGTTGTCATTTTTTTGTTTTTATCAAATGATTGTCATTAAAGAATCTTTTGTGAAGTTTTTGAGTAGGTACAAAAAGGCAAGACCAAAGTCATCTTTAACGACATCACTTGGGGATTTTTTTATCTTCTGTTTCTTCTAATCAATATAAAAGCACCGCTTAAAATGATTAGTAAAGGAAATAATCCAATAAATACAATTTTGGCTATGAATACCTGATTGGAACTGATCGTAATCTTGTTATCGATTTTTTCAGGGCGTGTGGTGTCTATAGGAAATTCGTAATTAGTGAACCAGCTGAAAATGTCTGTCACAAACTGAAATGTTCCTGAACCGCCCCTGCTTAACTCGGCATTTCCCATAAAATCGGCATCACCTGCCACAATTATTTTCTGCGATTTTCCATTGCTATTTCTCGTTAAAGCAACAACTAACGGAACTGATTTTTGAGAAGGCTGTTTTTTCAGTTCTTGCGGAAAAGAGGTAATACCTGTTTGAGATTCCCAAGCCGGCTGATGGTTTGTTTTTAAAAGTGTTGTTACTTTAAACCCTGTTTCTTTTGCTGTTATAATACCGCTGCTTCCCAGAAACGGAATTGGATTATTAATTTTTGAAAGCTTAATTAAAGTAGTGTCAACATCTTTTTGGAGTTCTGTTACCAGGAAATCCGGTGAGTTAGTTTCGCTTTCCTGAATTAAGGCCTGTTTTGTAAAACTCAATCCTAGTTTTTCGGTTATTGCAGCCAAAGCCGAATTCGTTTCAGGTTCTGCCAGAAGCATTATATTTTTGCCCTGATCGATGTACTTAGTAATTCTGTCAACAGCGCCTTGGCTGAGTTGTGTTTTAGGATCAGCAAGGATTAAAATATCAGTATCAGCCGGAATATTTTGTGCATTAATATCGACAGTAGCCACATCAAATCCCTGATTGATTAACGAATATCTGAATGTGATTTCATTAAAAGCGGTTTTATAATTCTTATCTCCGGTTTTGGCAATACTGCGTTCCATGTTTCCGGTTGTAAAAACAACTTTAGGAGCCTTTACCACCAATCGTTTTAAAGCTGCAGAGATTTCTTTTTCATTTGGAGCTTTAAACAAATCATCATAGAATCTTAAAAATGTTCTTTTTCCGTTGTATTCCACCGTTCTCACTACACGATTCTGCTCTGGTCCAAGATCAATAATTTTCTTAATTTCAGCAGGACTGTATAATTTTTTAAGCTTCATATCCTGTGATTCAACCATTTTTTCAGCAAGCTGTTTGTCCGTTAATCCAGGATTTCGACCATAAAGTTCTGCATTGGTAGAAGTATCATAATAATACACATAGTCCATCTCAATTTGAGGCAGATATCGCGTATATTTAGCAAAGCTGGCAATATCCTCATTTTGATAATAAGGCATTGCCATGTAATAATTGATATCCAGAAGGTTATCATAAGCTGTAATCTTAATAGGACCATTCATCTGCTTCACTATGTCCAGACTGTTTTTAGTAAGCGTTCTGTCTTTTGTGCGGGTCATATCATAGTAGAACGTAAGGACAGCTCTTGATGTAATATAACCAAGTGATAAAACTACTGTTATTAGTAAACTGTATTTCAGTACTCTTTTTGAAAATGTCTGTGTATCACGCCCTGTCTGCAATTTGTAAATACTCAGTACAATAAAAAGACCACTGACCAACACAAAATAAAGTACATCTTTACTGATAATTAAACCTTCAAGCATTTCATTTGCGCGTCCTGCGATAGACAAGAAATATGTAATATCTTTTAGAACCTCAACATCCTGCCAAAGCTTACCAATGAAATTTAAACCTGCTAAAACGACTAAAGTGCTGATGGCAGCTACGACCTGGTATGACGTAAGACAGGACATAAAAAGTCCGATTGCGGCATAGGTGCAAACTAATAAATACAAGCCAATCAAACCTGAAATTGCAAATTTAACATCCAGGTTTTCAATAGAAAATCCTGCTATAATAACCTGTATACCCAAAATCGCAATAAAAAGCATACAATATGAAGCAATGGCGAGGTATTTTCCTAATACAATTTCTTTAATTTTAATGGGTGATGAAAGTAAAAGCTTAATGGAACCACTATTAATTTCACGGCTTACCAGACCCATTGTTAATAGTGGGACATATAAATACAGATAATTCTGCATTTCAGTGAAAAGTCCGCTGAATCCTGAAAATATAACCTGAGACAAATTGTCCATTGCCTGCCCGATTTTTTGTGATTTTTCAAAACGTTCGATCGAGTCGAAGAATTTCCAGCTGGACTGAATTGAAAATATGACTAAAACAACCCAGGCCACAGGAGAATAAAACATCGTGTTGAGTTCTGTTTTAGCAATTCTATATATTGTTTTCATTTGTTTGTATTTAAGAAAGAATAGCGTTTTTAGAAGGGGCTTTTTTTGATAATTGGGCAAAAATTTCGTCCAGGGATACTTTTTCGAACTGGATTTCGCGTAATTTCCAGTTGTTGGAAACGCTCAGTGCTACGATTTTCTCTGCTATTTGCTGCGTTCCTGAAAAAGTAATTTGTACTTTTTTAGGAGAAAGATAAACTGCATCTGTTACTTCTTCGATAACAGTTAGTGCCTCGATTGCTGGCGGATTTTCGAAACTTGCGGTTAATTTATCGGCTTCGATATAATTGTTAAAAGCATCAAGTGTATCAGAGAAAACCATGTGTCCGTTTTCGATCATTCGGATATCCTGACATGTAGCCTGAACTTCAGAAAGAATGTGTGACGAAAAAATCACAGCTTTATCCTGAGCAATTTTTTTAATTAAATTTCGTACCTCTAAAATCTGATTTGGATCCAGTCCGTTGGTTGGCTCATCTAAAACCACCAGCTTTGGCTCGTGAATAATGGCCTGAGCAATTCCCACACGCTGTCTGTATCCTCCGGATAAGTTTTTGATCAGCCTGTGGCTGAAATGTGAAATACCGCACTTTTCTTTTGCTTTTTCGACAGCATTTCTTAAATCTTCTTTTTTTACCAGTCTTAGCTGTGCGCAGTGAATTAAATATTCATCTACTGTTAAATCAAGGTGAAGAGGCGGTGTCTGTGGTAAAAAACCAATTAGTTTTTTCGCTTCGACAGGGTTTTCTTTTAAATTGATTCCGTCAATAAATATATTTCCTTTGGTCTGGTTTAAAACGCCACAGAGAATATTCATCGTTGTCGATTTTCCTGCTCCATTTGACCCTAAAAGGCCTAAAATCCTGTTTTCTTTGATTTCAAAACTGATATTTTGAATTGCCCAATCCTTACTGTATTGATGTGACAAGTCCTCAACTCTTACAATTGTTGTTTCCATAGTGATTTTTAAAATCGCAGGAATGTATTTTTTTTATGAAACACACTCCTGCGTTATTTTTATTATTTAGTATCCTTCCGTAGGATTTAAGAAGGGATTAGAACGAAGGGCAGCTTCTGGTATTGGATATAAGCGGTCTGTAGATTTCCAGATTTTGTCTGGTAAAACAGAAAGTGTTTCATCCAGTTTTCCGGTTCTTTTGAGATCCAGCCATCTGTGTCCGTTTTCTGCAAAAAACTCACGCTGTCTTTCCAGCGCAATTAAATCCAATAATTGATTAGAATCTGTTAAAGTAGTATTCCCAAGTAATGCTCTGTTTCGAATCACATTAATATCTTCCTGAGCTCCTGTGATATTATTTAATCGTACTCTGGCTTCTGCTCTTATCAAATACAATTCAGCTAATCTTAAAGGTGTAGAGCGCTGTACAGGAGAATCACTATAGTTTTTGTTATACTTATTAGGTGCAATGCCTAAAAATACGCCTTGTCTATTTGTAACATCAACTGTCCATATTGTTTTTCTGGCATCACCAGTTTCAAAAAGTGCATTTCCTTTTCTTAGTAAAAAAGGATTGTTGGTTCCAAATACAGAAGTTCCTTCGTAAGTATAAGCAACATTGTAGTAAGGTATTTGAAGAATAGACTCTTGATTATCTGCTATAAAAGGACTGTTTGTTGCACTTAAACTTGTTGTTATCTTATAAATTCCTGTTTCGTTTATAACTGCTGAGGCGTGTGTTGCTGCATCACTCCATTTTTCTAAATAAAGATTTACCCTTGCCAGTAAAGTTTCGGCGGCCCATTTTGTAGCCCTGATTCTTTGTCCGTTATTGTAATTATTGTAATTAATCGGAAGGTCCTTTGAAGCATCGGTCAAATCAAGGACAATTTGTGCATAAACAGCTTCCTGAGACGATTGTGGTAACAATGCAGACACATCTACATTTGTTGTAAGTACTAATGGTATATCTCCCCAAAGATTAGTCAGGTAAAAGAAACAATAAGCTCTTAGAAACTTTGCTTCAGCAATCCATTGTTTGCTTTTTACAACATTGAGGGTAGTACTTGCAGTAACACCTTCAATAACATTGTTGGCATTGTAAATCGTTTTATACAGTTCTCCCCAATTGGTGTTTATTGTTCCGTCAGTTTCCTGGATTTCATTAGAACTATAGACAGTGGCCAGGCCATTTGTTGGGACTAATTCATCAGCTGTTTGTCCGAGTACCGAATGGATTCTGTTATAATAAAAGTCGGCAACCATACTTTGGTAGATTCCATTTACTGCTGCATCGGCTGTTGGATCTGAGGTATAAACAGTTTTTGAAGATAATTGATTTGTTGGAAGCTCAACTTCAAGTGCTTCTTCGCATCCCGTAAGTCCTAATACAAGAAATAACGAGAATATATGGGGATATTTTGTAGAAATATTTTTCATGATTTTTTAGATTTAAAATGTAAACTGTGTTCCAAAAGTAATTGTACGCATTGGTGGCAAAGCAAGTCCTTGTGTTTCAGGATCAAGTCCTCTGTAACTGGTAAAAGTTACTAAGTTTTGCCCCTGAAGAGAAAGACGTATACTTTGTAAATACTTTTTAGTTCCTTCATTCAAAGGAACCTGATAAGTGGCGCTTACATTTTTAAGTTTTATATAGGATGCATCTATAATAGAAGCATTGGAGTCCATATAATTAAAGAAGCTGTTTTGAAAACCGGAACTTAAAACATTTCCTTGTGCTATATAATCATTGTATTCATTTACCTGAAAATTTGCAGTAGAGTATGGATAACCAGGCTGAGCTCCAGTAGAAGTCATTAAAGTAGTTCCCTCTTGTTTTACAAATTGGAATAAAAAGTCAAGTGTAAAGGCTTTATAGCTTATTGTGTTTGAGATTCCTCCATAGTATTTAGGGTAAGTAGGTCCGTAATATTTTCTGTCTCCTCTGCCTGTTTCTGCAAATCCACGTGATATTCTGCCGTCTCCGTTTACATCTTCAAATTGAGAAATTCCGTCAGCATTTACCCCCGTGAAATTATAGACATACCTACTGCTTAAAGGATTTCCAACTACGTATTGAGAGTAATAACTGGTGAATTCTATTCCATCAAATCTTGCTAATTTATTGGAATTGGTAGAGATATTGAAAGAGGTAGACCAATTAAAATTTTTATTACGAATGTTTGTCGTAGCCAGCGTAAATTCCCATCCTTTGTTTTCTACTTCAGCAGGTAAATTGGCCGTATAAGTTGTAAAACCTGCCTGTGCACTAAGGGTGTAATTTACCAATTGATCTATAGAAGTGTTTTTATAATAAGCAGCTGTGAAAGATATTCGATCTTTAATGAAGCTTAAATCTAATGCCGCTTCAAATTTTCTGGTGGTTCCCCATTTTATATTTGGATTTGAAATTCTGGTTGCCGCCATAGATGTATTCCCGTCACCATAAGTACGAGTATCAAAAGTATCTGCATATCCATAATCCGGAATATCATCACTGCCTATTTCTCCATAACTGGAACGCAGTTTTCCAAAACTTAATAGGGTCTGATCTTTTAAGAAACTTTCTTCAGTAAAAATCCAGCCAGCCCCGATTGAACCAAAATTACCAAATCGGTTATTAGCTCCAAATCTGGAAGAACCGTCTCTTCTAAAATTAGCATTCAGGATATATTTATTCTGGATGTTATAGTTTACCCTACTGAAGAGCGAAATATATTTGTATTCCGAACTTCCATTAGAAACTGATACTGTTTCTGCAGCAGCAATATTACCAATTAAGTTATCAGCACTATAGCCATTTGAACTAACATAAGAAGGCATTTCAGATTTTCTGTTTTGCCACGATCCTCCAATAAGTACTGACAGATTGCCTTTCCATAAATTTGTTGTATAATTAAGCTGAGGCTCAACAGTAAAATTATTTGTATTATTAGTTGAAACGGTATAAGATCTTTGAAAGTTTACATTGCTGCCGTTTGCTTCAGCATAAACATGATTCACTGCAGATCCTGGCATAGTCTGACTAGTCTGCATTTGTGCTCTTCCATATCCTAAATCAGTTTTAAAAGAGAACCCTTTTGCAATATCATATTGAAGGTTTAAACTAGTGATTAAGTTCATCCCCTTATCTCTTACTCTTTTGTCTAAAGCAGCTAGTGGATTAATATCGCTAAAATAATCCGGAGACCAGTAATAAGTTCCATCGGCATTGTACACAGGACGATTTGGAGCAGTCCCTACTGCATATGTTGTAATGTCAAAAAAAGGAAGGTTATTATTATCTGTTGCAAAAATCACAGAAGCACCTACTTTTAGTTTTTTATCCAGTGTACTATGATTAATATTTAGGTTGGTTGAGAATTTATCATAACTAAAATCTCCTGGTACCACAGTAGTTTCTTTATGATAAGCACCGCTTACAAGAAAGTTGGTGGTATCGTTACCGCCTCTTAAGGAAGCAGAGAAATTATTAAAATTAGCCGTACCACCTATTAATTTTTTCTGCCAGTTATTATTTACATTAGGATCCCAGTCAGTAATAGCTATACCATTACTATCTACATCGGCAATATCTCCATTGTTATCTAATGCTGTTTGCAGCATATTTAAGTAAGCAGGAGTATCTAAAGTTTTAACCATGTGGGCGACCTCAGAAAATCCTGAATTTGTTGTAACCGTAAACTCTGTTTTTCCTGATTTTCCTTTTTTGGTGGTAATAAGTACAACTCCATTAGCTCCTCTTGAACCGTAAATTGCTGTCGCATCTGCATCTTTCAGGATTTCAATGCTTTCAATATCATTCGGATTAATTATATTCAGAGGACTTGTTGACTTTTGAGCCCCTCTGATTATGTTGTCTTCCTGAACTTGCTCCTTAATGTCGTTTCCAATGTATGGAACACCATCAACAATATAAAGAGGGAGGTTTTTTCCTTCAATGAAATTTCTTCCTCGAATGCTGATGTTCATGTCAGATCCGGCATATCCAGATGTCTGTGTAACAAAAACCCCCGGAGTCCTTCCTTGAAGGGTTTGTAAAATATTGGTCACTGGTTGTTTTTCAATGTCTTCAGCAGTAATTTTTACTACAGATCCTGTAGTTGTTCTTTTGGTAGTTGTCCCATAACCAATTACTACAATTTCATCCAGTTTAGCTAAATCCGGCTGCATTTTGATGGTAACAGTAGTTTGGTTTTCGACTGTAACATCTTGTGTTTTATATCCTAAGTATGATATTCTGAGTACATGTTTTCCTGATGGTAATTCGATAGTAAATTGTCCATCAAAATCAGAAACACCATGTTTATTGCTGCCTACAAGCAAAACACTCACACCTGGTAATGGAAACCCGTTTTCATCTAAAACTTTCCCGCTTAGGTAATAATTGGCTTCGGCTTTGTCTTCCTTTTTTATTTCTGCTTTTGCGCTTTCTTTTTTATAAACAATAACATTTTGATCTACTTGTTTATAAACCAGATTACTGCCCTGAAATACAGTATTTAAAATCTCGCTAACTGACCTTCTTCCTTTAGGTGTACTAATTTTAGGGAAATTGTTAATAAGCTGTGGCTGATAAGCGAACAGTAATCCTGTTTTATTTTCAATAGTTTTAAACAGGGTTTTAATATCCTGATTGTGAAGTTCAATATCAACAGATATCGTTTCTAAACTCTGACCACTCATTTCATTTGCAAATACCATAGGAGTACCGCACGTGAGTAAAAAAATGTGGAATAAACTGATGCGCATGATCATAATAGTTTTTTTTGAAAGCCCGAACAAAGAATTGTTCTTTTCACTTTCAAACATGGTTGTTTTACAGCGTAATTTCATAAATTTGCTTGTTTTTAATGGTTACTGGTTTTAATTATTAAAAATTTTGGGCCATCTGGTGTAGGAGCTGGATGGCTTTTTTTTATTCTTATAGCTTGGTTTTTAAGGTTAGTATTTATTTTTAAAGCTTTCTAAAGTAGGAGGTTTAGTCAGCCTTTTTCTTTTTTAATTATTCGCAGCCTTTTCCATCCAGAATGATGGTTCCGGTTTTGTTGTAACGATATTCTGTTTCAATAACACTCGAAATTACTTTGAGGACATGATCCAGATCTTCATCATTAAGGAAACTTGCGGTTATCCTGCAATTCCTGATTTTTTCATTCGATAATAAAATCTGTACTTTGTATTTCTGCGAAATTAAAGCAACAGCTTCTTCCATATTAATGTCGTCCAGAATCAGGTAGTTGCTTTTCCATTTGGTCACAACGGCTGCACTAGTTGTATTCTGCTCAAAATTCAGTGTGTTTTTGTTCACCTTAATCTGCTGATTTGGAGTAATCACGCCATATATTTTTTCTGCATCTCCAACCTGAACCTTACCTCTGGATACCGTAACTTCTATGTTTTTAGAAGAATCAAAAGCATTAATATTAAATGCAGTACCTAAAACTTTCGTCTGTACCTTACCGGTATGTACGATGAAAGGCTTCTTTTCGTTTCTTTTGATGTCAAAAAAAGCTTCCCCGGTGAGGGTTACTTCACGCGTTTTGTTACCAAAAGAATTCTGTTCATATTTTAAGGTACTATTGTCGTTCAGTATAACCGTACTTCCATCCGGCAGACGAACCAATTGTTTTCCGCTAAAGTCTACCGAAGTATTTTCTGCAATTACAGGCAGTTCAGTAATTGGAATAGCATTTTCTGTTTTTGGTTTAAAAAATAAGCTGTTGCCAATCGCGATTAAAGCAATGATACTCGCTGCAGCGAAGAGCAGGCGCACGACCACCTTTTTATTTCTTCTTTTCGGCTCTAATAAAACCACTTTTTGGCTATTCTCTGAATCTGACAAAATCCTGTTGAGTATATAATCGCTCTTTTCCTTGTCTAATAATTCTGAAGAAGGATTTTCCCTAAGCATCAAATCAATTTTTTCTTTTAAGAAGTCGTCATGAGAATTCTGCCGGATCATTTCCATCAATTTCTGCTCATCAGAAACCGACAATTCATTTTTCAGATAGCTTTCAAATAATTCTTCGAATTTTTTTTGCTGCATGTCCTGTAAATTAAGTTAGTGCTTATTTAAAATTTGAGGTTATTTTTTTAGTATACTAAAAGTAGGGGGCAATACCTGTTTTTAGCATGTTTTTATTATAAAGACAGTTAAAAAAAGGGGAGGGAGTAGTTAAAAGTAAAAAAAAAGTAAAAAAATGGTAAAAAAATAGCAAAGGATGCCTTTTTGAAAGAAATTTTTTAAAGCCAGCTCTTTAAAAACAGAAGGAGAGACATGAACATATTCATGTACGGACTGATCTTATGGCGTATGAATTTTAGAGCCTGAGCCATGTGTTTTTTTACAGTTTCTGTAGAAATGCCTAAGTCTTCACCAATTTTCTGATGGCTCAAACCTTCCCATTTTGCCATTTTATAGATTTTTTGCTGCTGAGGGGGCAGCTGTTGTACTATTTTATTCAGGATTATATTGTACTGATCGTCTTTTATACCGTGATCTGTATCGCTTAATGTATCATTCGAAGTGATTTCTGTCATTAGGGTACTTTCACGGGCAATTTTTTTGATTGTATTGAATATATGATTTCGTGAAATGATGAAAAGATAATTTTCAAAACTATCAATTTCTCCTAAATTCTGATGACTGAGCCATATTTTCAAAAAGACGTCCTGAACAGCTTCTTCAGACTGAATAACAGATTTGGTTATTCTTAATGCCGTTGCATAGACAATATGTTTATATTGATTGTATAACGCTGTAAACGCCAATTCACTTCCCTGAGATAGCTCAAGAAGAAGTTTCTTTTGATCTGAACTGGAATTTGATGGCATGGTATTTAATTGTTTCGAATTGGCAATATTATTTATTTTTTTTGAAAGCTATACAGTTTATCCGAAA
Organism: Flavobacterium gyeonganense; assembly: GCF_029625295.1. NCBI lineage: Bacteria > Pseudomonadati > Bacteroidota > Flavobacteriia > Flavobacteriales > Flavobacteriaceae > Flavobacterium > Flavobacterium gyeonganense. Next base: position 4,416,399 of record NZ_CP121112.1, read on the forward strand.
TTATGGTGTAAAAATATCACTTTGACAATCTAGCCTCTCAATATTGAAATATCAAAAAAATAATTCCCTTAGTTTTGCGGAAGGCTTAATATAAGTAAAAAAACAGTATTACGATATTGTAGGTTAAAACTTCTATTTTTTAAGGATATTGTATTTTGGAATAAAAAATAAAAGCTTTTTTAACAAAAACTCATAAGATTATAACGCTCTAATCAAAAAAACATGTAAGTGTTCCATATTAATATGATACGATTTTTAAAAAATAGATTTCAAATGCAACTAAAACTTAAGGTTAAATTTATATTGTATGATTATTTTTGAAGTAAAATTTAAAGACAGTTTTTGACTACAATATTGATTGATTCCTTAGATTTGTATGAAGCATTATAAAAAGTTGTATCATGCCAATAATTGAACAATCAGAATATAATTTACCTCCTGTTGTCCATCGCAACCGACACATTTCTACTATTTATGCCGCTTTGTTCAAAAAGTTTGAAGTTCCAGCATATACAAGGGTAAAACATGAACTGAATGACGGAGATTTTATCAATATCGATTTTGTTATCAATAACGCTAAAAAAGCAGTTATTCTATGTCATGGTTTAGAAGGTGATTCACGCAGGACTTATAATAACAGCTGTTCGGCTTACTTTCAGCAAAAAGGATTTTCAGTTTTCGCATGGAATAACCGTACTTGTGGAGGAGAAATGAACCGTCTTCCCAGACTTTATCATCATGGTGCAGTTGATGACCTTGATGAGGTGGTTCAGTTTGTTTTAAAAAAAGGATTCAAAGAAGTTTATCTAATTGGCTATTCGATGGGAGGAGTTCAGCTTTTGAACTATTTGGGCTGGACAAAAATTGATGAGCGCATAAAAGCAGCTGTTTCGATTTCGGTACCCACTCATATTGCAACAAGTGCTGCTGTTCTTAAACAAGGTTTTAACAGGGTTTATCTAAAGAATTTTACAATAGATATTAAAAGAAAGCTTAAATATAAAGCAGCCCAGTTTCCTGATTTTATAAACACCGATCAGATTGATAAAATTTCTTCTTTTGATGAAGTTGACCAGTATTTTACAGCGCCACTACACGGATTTGCAAGCCGGGATGAGTATTATGAGCGCGTTTCACCTGAATTTTCCCTAAAAGACATTACCACTCCCGTTTTAATAATTAATTCGCTTGATGATCCTTTTTTAGGTGAAAGATGTTATCCAAGGGCTATAGCGAAAAACAGTAAATATGTTTATCTGGAAACCCCAAAATATGGTGGTCACTGCGCTTTTCCTATGCGAAATTCAACCTATTCTTATGCAGAGAAAAGAGCATATGAGTTTTTTGAATCTTTAAGCCTTCAAATTTTTCAAGCCTGATATTAAAAGTTTGGGTTTGAACGAAAGCTTTCAATTAGCTTAATATAAAAGCAAAATGGCCGAAATTGCTTTCGGCCATAGTAAAGAATTATCTGTTCTTAATAGAATAACATTTTTAGATTGGTCTTTTGTAAACGGTTACATCGTCTACCCACATCATTACAGTCGAAAATAAGTTAATTTTATTCGGATCTATAAAGCTAGAATCTTTTGAACCTACATTCATGTTAAAAACAATTGAATGCGGCCCAAAATTATTCAAATTGAGTTTAGCTGTACCACTGTTGGTATATGTGGCAACTGTAATGTTGTCAACCTTTATAGTTACTGTTACAACATTGTCTTTCATTTTCCAAAAGGATTCATATAAGTGCCATCCATTGTTTGCATTAATGTTAAAACTACCGGGATAATTTCTTTCAGCTGAATTTCCTAATAAGTTTGTTCCGACAGCTGTTCCATAAAAAAGATTTGAAGCAAAACGACTGGTATTTGGTGCAAAAGAATAGCCTTCCATAATATCGATTTCACCTTTGGTTGGCCATCCGTTCCCTTGTACAGTCCAGAAAGCAGGCCAGGCACCATAAGTCTCTGTAAAAGATTTATAAGTTCCGCCATCCATTGCCACCAATTTAATATTCGCAGAAAGCATATACTCTGTATTATTTTCAGGTTTATACTGATAATTAGAACTAATAAAGCCAGATCGATACTTGCTGGTACTCAATTTAGTAGTCTTGATTTCTAAACACTGCTTTCCGTCTCTCCATTGAGTTGTAGGTACCGAACTATTATAATCACAATAAGGCGAATTATAATCAGTACGTTGTTCTTTCGTCCATTGTGACAGATTTGAGCCTACATTAAAAGTATCTTCAAATTGTTTTACCCACGGTGCAGAAGCAACTTTACCTGTGCTTTTATTTGCATTTACATTTGTTAACTGGCTTTCTGATAAAGGAGCGGTATTATCTGAACAGGATGCAAATCCTATTAGGTATGTCATTGCCAAGGATAATAAACTTAACTTTTTCATGATTTCTTTTTTGGTTAATTTATAGTAAAGTGTATGCTTTTTAAAACTTAATCTAAACCTTCCAGGAATCCCGTATGAGCACTTTTAATAGTAAAGTTTGCATCATATAATAAAGGCCAGTCGTTACCAACGTGGTTCAGTTCTGTACTGTAAGGAATCCAGGATTCATTATCTTTCATACCCCAAATTGTTAAAGCATATTTATTGGCTGCAGGAAGTGCATTGTAAATTTGAACCATTTCTTTATATTTTGCTTTTTGTGCCAGTCTTCTTTCGTTGGTAAAAGTCGAAATATCATTAAATTGGTTTACCTGAATATCTAATTCAGATACATGGATTCTTAAACCTTTAGCTACAGCTTTATTAAGATCAGTTTCTATTTGAGCCTTTGTTGGGCTTAGATAAGTGTTATGCATTTGATACCCCAGACCATTTATAAGATTACTCGCTTTTAAATCATCTACAATGCTGAAAACCCTATTTTGTTTTGGAATATTAGTAGATGTGGCATAATCATTATAAAACAATAATAAATTTGTATCACCCGCTGCATTTGCTGCATTTCTGGCCCACTGAAAACAATCTTTAATGTAGTTAGGTCCCATTCGCTGAAGAAAAATAGTATTTCTCATAGTGCCGCCATTATCATCGGCTGCTTCATTTACAACGTCCCAGGATTTTACTTTACCAGCATAATGAGTAACAACATCTGTAATGTATTTTTTTACTTCTAATGCAAATTCTGCATCAGTACCTGCATAATTTTTTAACCATTCCGGTACCGAATTATGCCACACTAAAGCATGACCATGGACATTGATGTTATTAGCGTTTCCGTAAGCTACGATTTTATCTGCTACAGTCCAGTTGTAAACACCGCTTGCGGTAGAAATCTGATCCATTTTCATTTCATATTCGGCAGAAATACTGCTGAATTCATTTTTTAAAATGATATCATACTGACTTCCATTAGTCAGTTGAAATGCTTTTACAGCCATACCAACAAAAAACGGATTGGCTAATTTATTTGCTTTTACCTTTAAAAAAGTTGGGTCTTCAGGAATACCGCTAGAACCAGTAGTTACAACGCTAATGACATTCGAATAATCTGAAATTTGTGTTTCATTTTTGGCTCTTACACGGTAATAATATTGTGTTCCTCCAGTTAAACCTGACACAACGTCGTTCAAATCTGTAACTTCTTTTGAATTGTAATTTGGCAGAAAAGAGGCGAAATTTTCGCTGGTTGAAACATCTAAAAGATAGCTTTTTGAGTGGGAAACGTAATACCATTTTGCTTTAAAACCATTGTCGTTTACATCTTTTGGTGCAATAGCAATTGGTGTTTCTAAAACATCAGGGCTCTCACTGTCGTCTTTGGAGCATGCATTTAAAAAAAGACGACGCTGATCAGCATTAATAAAAATTTACTTTTCATACTGTTTTTTATTATGAAGCATTCTTTTAGAGAGAATGTCCTTATTTATAGTTATTTATTCGGTTTGATAAAAAAGGCTGTTTTGACCACAGCCTCTTTTAATTTAAGAGTTATTATTGGTAACGAATTTTAATATTATCAAATTTAATGGCACTTGGATTAGGTGAATCTCCCTGGGCTACTCCAACTTTAATCTCATTAATTTTAGAAGGGTTTAAAGTTGCGGCTGTATTAGAACCAAATCCGTAATTATCTTTAAAATCAATAATTGAAATGGTTTTTGTAGTCCAGTTTACATCGGTGATTTTAAAATTGTACCCATAATTCACCCCGTCGATAGTATTTAACTGAATGGCAAAATTAGCCCCAACAACATTTGCACTTACATCAATATCGATAAAAGCTTTTGTTGCATCTGTATTGGAAGTGCTTAAGAAACTGGCTCCGCCGCCGCCACTGCTTCCGTTGTAACCATTTACATTTGAACCGCCCCAGACTAATGTTGTGTAATTTCCTGTTGGACCACCAGCAGTACTGGTGTTGAAGCTTTCTATATCGCCGTAAGAAGTCCACTCAGTTCTGGCTCCATTTCCGTCAAAATCAGATACCAAAACGATCGTAGCAAAGTCTATTGTTTTCTTTGCTGCACCGCCAGGGGTAGTAATGGCAAGTTCTGATCCAGAAATGGCATTTGCAGGTAAAGCAATAATAATTGATGAAGATGATTTTGCCGTATAACTAACCGCTTTTCCTCCTACGGTTACTGATGAAATATTATAAAACCAAGTTCCTTCAATTTCCAATGGAAATCCTGGAGTTGCAACAGCCGGAGTTGTTTTTGTAATGGTTGGAACAGGTTGTAAAATCTCAATATTTTTGGTAACGGAACCATTTGCAGTAATAAATGTAATAGGCTGTATTCCAAATCTGCTTCCTAGTTTTTCATCAAAGGGAATAGTAAAAATAAACGCTTTATCTGAATTGTAATTAGGATTAAAACTGATATTAATTTTATCATCCAGGGTAATTTTTTTTAGTCCCATTAAACCTTCGCCTTCAACTCTGACTTTATTTGTTGGAAAGGCCTGATTTAGTAAATCTCCCGGTTCAGCAACCATTGCATCTATATTTGCTTTAGCAGCGTCATCGTTTTGACAGGCTGTAAAAGAAGCCAGCGCCAAAAGAATCAGAATTCTATATTTTATTTTATTGATCATAGTATAGTTAGTTAAAGTTAAAAGGAACGGGAGCTTCTAATAATGATGGATTAGTATCAATAGCAGACTGCGGTAATGGCAGTTCAAAATAATTGCTTGTCGGAGTTATTTTTCTGGAAATCAATTCTGTTCTGGCATCATCAGAATAAAAACCAACTTCCTGCTGTGAAATAATGGCTGTTGCTTCTGCCAATCCGCGGCGCTTTAGATCAAAGAAATATTGTCCTTCCAATGCAAATTCAACTCTTCTTTCGTTAAACAATTCATCTCTTGTCAATACTGTTTTAGCTGGCAGTCCTGCTCTTGTTCTTACTTCATTAAAAGAACTTAAGGCAGATGCTGAAGTTGTAGAACCGGCTCCGGCTAAAATCGCTTCAGAATTCATTAATAAAATATCAGAATATCTTAAAATGATTGTGTTTTGAGAAGTTCTCATAAAGAATACATCGTTTCTTTCTGCAGCAGAACCTACAATGTATTTTCTGAAATTAGCCGCTGTAGAAGAGTATATTTTTTTATAAGTAAATCCGCCTTGGTTTTTTAATAATTCAGGGTAGAAGTCACCATCTGTCATAATGGTACTTTTCTTTCTGGTGTCTTTTGGTTCAAATCCATTTTGAAGTGAAATAGAAGGAAGGTAAACTCCCCAACCGTCACCACCGCCTGTAATTCCTGTACCTCCCGGAACGATATAAGCCTGATTTGTATTTTGTGTTCCCCATTCTGTAGCAATAGCTTTCCATTGCAGGGCAAACATACTTTCTGCACTGTTATTGTTCTCCGGACTGCTAAACAAGTTGCTGTATTCCTGAATTAAAGTATACTGGTTACCGATAATTTTTTGGGTTAAAGCAGCACATTCAGCATATTCATTCAAAGTCAGATGTACTTTTGCCAATATACCCATAGCGGCATATTTGGTAACATAACCTTTTTTGGCTCCTCTTTCAGGTAAATTTTCGACAGCATATTCTAAATCCATTTTTATGAATTTATACACATCCGAAACAATATTTCTTTTTGGCTGTGGAGCAGACCCTGCTTTACTGATAATAGGTACAGCCCCAAAAGCTCTTACCAGATAGAAGTAAGCATTTGCTCTCATGAATCTTGATATTGCAATAGCATTTTTATAAGATGCTTCCGGCAGTTCACTTTTTCTTTCTTCGACAAGACTCATTAAATTATTAGACTGATCAACTACCGAAAATAGAGAAACATATCCCTCAGTTAAAATCGGATTTTGTGAGGTTACCTGAGCATCTTTAAATTGCGCATATGCACCATCGAATGTAAAAGCATTGCCGGCATACATATCGCCAACAGCAATCAGAAATTTATCATTAAAAGTAAACCACGGCTTAAAGTACAAACTCTCAGCAATTCCGTCAAATGCTGTAACACCTTCAGGTAAGTCGGCAGGCGTTAGCTGATTTTCAGATGGTGCATCCAAAAATTCATCTGAACAGGAGAATAAAGACAGCAATGGTATCAGCATTCCCATCATAAAAAGTTTAAAAAGTTTTTTCATAACTATTTTTTTTGTTTTAACTATTGTATATCATTAAGTTAAATATTTGTTTTTATAAGTTCTAGAATTCAATGTTCACTCCTGCAGATGTAACTCTTGGTACAGGGTAGCGGCCTAAATCAATACCACTTAGTGTTATATTTTGGTCTAAGTTTCCAAGAGCGGGATCAAAACCGGAATATTTTGTAAAAGTGTATAAGTTTTGAACATTTACATACAATCTTACTTTAGTCAAAATAGTATTTTCGAACATTCTGTCTGGTAAATCATAACTCAAAGACACATTCTGAATTCTTAAATAAGAACCATCTTCAACAAATCTGTTAGAAATTCTGCCATTGCCATTTGGGTCATTCAGTGTAATTCTTGGTACATCTGTATTTTCGTTTGTACCCGGTTCAAAGGCATTTAAAGCCTGAGTGCTTACATTTCCAAATCGGTCTCCAAATCCCGGATAGATTCCGTCAATATAATGACGTGTAAAGTTGTAGATCTGATTACCCTGACTTCCTGTTAGTACAATTGATAAACTAAGATTTTTGTATTTAAAGTTGTTTGTAAATGAATATGTAAAATCAGGAATTGCATCTCCAATAGCGGTTTGGTCTTTACTGTCAATTTTTCCGTCATTATTAAGATCTTTAAAACGAATATCTCCAATTCCGGTTCCAGTTTCCTGTGTTGGTCCCGCAGCTAATTCGGCAGCATTTTTGAATAAACCATCTGTTACGTATCCGTAAAATTGCCCTACAGGTTGTCCTTCTGTAGTTCTGGTAACGTTGTATAAATCAAATTGTACCTTTCCTAGTAAAGATTTGCCCTGTCCTTGAAAACTGGTTAGTTTGTTAGTGTATTTTGAGAAAATAACAGTGCTGTCCCATGAAAAATCATCTGTAACGATATTTCTGGTATTTAATGTAAGGTCAATTCCTTTAGTTACAATTTCACCTGTATTCAGATAATAATTAAGTGCACTTTGATTTGACTCATCATTGATTTGTTTTGTAAGGAAATCAGATGAGTTTTTAACATAATAATCAAAATCTAATTTTACTCTGTTATTAAGCGTCGCCAATTCAAAACCAGCGTTAAGAGATTTAAGTGACTCCCATTTGATATTAGGATTACCTAAATTATCAATAGTAGGAGATACGCCTCCAAAAGGAGATGCAAGTAGTGACAGGATAGTCTGGTACCTGTTTGCCGGTATATTTTGATTTCCTACGGCACCGTAACCCGCTCTAAATTTCAAATAATCGATGCTATTTGACAAAGGTTCAAAGAACTTTTCGTTACTAACTGTCCATCCTCCTGAAAACGAAGGGAAATAACCCCATTTGTTGTTAGGACCAAAGTTTGATGAAGCATCCGCTCTTAATGAAGCAGAGAAGGAGTATCTGTCAGAAAAACTATAATTCAATCTTGAAATATAAGATGTCATAGACCATCTTCCTGAACCATTTCCGTTAAGTGCAGTATCGATATCACCTATATTTAAGTTTGTAAAATCTTTATTTAAAAATGCCCCCGTTCTATAACCACTTAAATATTCATATTTGCTTTCCTGCGCTTCCTGGCCTAGTAGTAAAGTAAAATTATGTTTGTCGTTTATCGTTTTGTTATATGTCAGATAATTTTTGATATTCCAATAATAACTCTGATCCTGCTGTTTAAATGACTTGTTTAAAAGTTCAGATACATTTCCTAAAGTATATTTAGGTACAAAAGTGCCACTTTTAGCAAAGTTAAGGTCGTATCCTAATTCGGTTCTGAAAACCAATCCTTTGATAAGGGTGAAATCAGCGAATAAATTACCATTAATTTTGAATCTTTCTGTAGTCGAATTGTTGTATTCGGCCAGAGCAATTGGGTTGGTTGCTTCGTTTGCAGAAGATCCTAAACCGCTTGTTGGACCTGCAAATGCTCCACTGGCATCCCTAACTGGTAATTCTGGTGATTGTCTCAATGTATTCATTACTAAACCACCTCTGTCATCGTTTCTTACTACTTTCTGCGATGACTTACTTACAGATAAGTTGTTACCTATTTTTAGCCAGGATTTAACATTAGAATCTACATTTAATCGCATCGATAATCTGTTAAAATCCGAGTTTAAAACAATTCCTTCCTGGTCAAAATAATTTAGGGAAGTATAATAACGTGTTCCTTCTTTTTCGCCAGAAAATGAAAGCTGGTGGCTGTACATCGCAGCCGATCTGAAAAGTTCATCCTGCCAGTTTGTTCCATTTCCTAATAAATCAGGTTTTTGGTATTGAAAAGGGACAGGTTCACCGCTTAAAGTGAAAATTTTTGACTGGTATCTTGCATATTCAGGCAAGTTTAAAACATCTACATTGTTCGTTACTTCCTGATTCGCTAAATAAGTTTCGTAGGTAAATTTAGATTTTCCTTTTTTCCCTTTTTTGGTAGTAATTAAAACAACTCCATTTGCACCATTTGCGCCATATATTGCTGTCGCAGATGCGTCTTTTAAGATGTCAATACTTTCAATATCTGAAATATTCAGGCCGGATAAAGCAGAACTTTTTGTTTGTCCGTTTCCGCCACCCAATGCACTAAAAGAAAATGTGTCGTTGTTTTTATCTGCAAAAACAGGTGTTCCGTCAATAACATATAAAGGTTCGTTACCATTGATAGAAGTAATACCTCTAATTTGAACGGAGATTCCTCCTCCAGGTGTTCCTGAATTCTGTGTAACATTTACACCTGCCGCTTTACCTACAAGGGCCTGATCGATAGAAGTAAAGGGCTTGTCCTGGATGTCAGAAGCTTTGATAGAAGAAACAGCACCGTTTATATCTTTTTCTTTTTGAAGTTCCATATCCGATAACTACTACCTCATTTAGTTTTTCCAGTTCATCTACCATGACTACCTGCATCTCTGATTTTGTATCTGCGGGTATAGATATATTTTTATAACCTATATAACTAAAAACCAGTATCGCTTTTGGCTCTACATTGTTTAAAGTAAAACTGCCGTCAAAATCGGTGGCTGTTCCGTTTTTTGTACCTTGTACTACTACACTAACTCCGGGCAGACTAACTCCCCCTGATGTTACTTTACCTTTAACAGTTTGGGCAAAGAAAAATTTCCCCACATAAATACTATTATATACAATAGTCTTTTTAATGTTTTTTTCTGCATAAAATTTGGTTGTTTTGAGTTTGGATTAAATAATTAGTTTATTTTTTATTAGTGAATATTTACGTTTTTGATTTTTTTTGCATTAACATTACTTTAAGTGTGAAAATGAAAATCATTTCTTAAATATTTCTTAACGAAAGTAAAATCTAAGGCAGTGAAAGTGTAAAACGGATGAAGCAAATCGTGCATCAAATGATGCAAAATAAAGGGATGATATACTGTAATTGCTTAAAAATGACCGAATCATCAAAAAAAGTATTCCTGAAGTATTGCTAAAAAAAATATGGTAAAAAAATCCTTTAATAAAAAAACAGAAGTATTTTATTAAAAGTATAAATATGAGCTGAGTAAAGTCAAAGTGTCTTAATAAATATTCTTATAAAAAAAGCTCCGATTGAATATCGAAGCTTTTTAAACAGAGATGAAGATTATTTTTATTCATTTGTACCTTTTTCCTGAGTAGGCAGGTAGCCATATTTAATTTTATAGCATTTGGCAAAATAGGAGGGAGAAGGAAATCCTACTTTATAACTGATTTCATTAATATTGACTTCTTTATTTCCTTGTTCGAGTAACTGTTTTGCTTTTTCTAACCTGACATTTCTAATAAACTCATTTACTGAAACACCTGTTAGTGTTTTAATTTTTCGGTACAATTGACTACGGCTCAAGAACACCTTTGAAGAGAGTAATTCTACACTTAGTTCAGATTCGCTAATGTTTTCATTAATGAAATGAAGAATTTTCTGAATGAAATCGTTATCCAATGATGTGGTTTTTTCTTTCCCTTGTTTTGTAATTCCGGTATAAAATTTCTTAAACATTATTTGGCGGCTTGTGATGAGCTGCGCCAGACTGGATTTTAAAATATCCAATTCAAATGGTTTGCTCAGATACATATCAGCACCAGAATCTATACCTTCCAGTCTGTCATTGACCATTGCTTTAGCAGAGAGCATTAATAAGGGAATGTGACTCGTTTTTAAATCTCCTTTTATATTTTTACACATTTCCAAACCGTCCATTACTGGCATGATGACATCTGTAATTATTATATCCGGTAATTTTTGAACGGCAAGGTCGTAGCCTTTTTTACCATTTTCGGCTGTAATAACCTTATACAATTTGCTTAATTCATGTTTCAGATAATTTCTTAATTCAAGATTATCCTCTACAATCAAAACTGTATATGCTTTTGTTGCTTCTACTGTATTCTCTTTAATAAACTGATTATCAATTTCGTCTTCTTCAGTTTGATTTTTAGATTCGAACAAGAATTTATTTTTAATTTTTTCTATTTCAAAAACTTCATTAATTATTTCATTTTCTTTATAAAAAGATTTCCCTAAAGGAAATGTAACCGTAAATTTTGTGCCTTCTCCAAGCTTGCTTTCAACATCAATTTTGCCTTTATGCAGTTCAACAAATTCTTTTACAACTTCAAGTCCAATGCCTGTGCTGCCGTAATAATCTTTATTTAGATTATTAACCTGATAAAATCTGTCAAAAATTCTTTTCAAATCTTCGCTTCGAATTCCGGAACCTGTATCTGTGATTGTTATCGAAAATGAAGGAACTTTATTTCCATCTATCAACAGCATAGTATCCTGATTTGATTCGGTGATGGAAATTTTTATCGAGCCATTATCCGGTGTAAATTTAAAGGCATTTGAAATAATATTAAAGAGTATTTTTTCCAGCATTTTAGGATCCAGCCAGTCTTCGAGTTCGTCAGCTGAGGATTCAAAATCAATCTTAATATTTCGAACAGCGGCTTCTTCATCAAAATAGCTGATAATGCCTTCGGTAAAAGCGACTACTTCAACTTTCTTCACCTGAAGGAAAACTTTGTTGAACTCTAATTTATTAAAATCCATTAGTTCATTGATTAGTCGTGAAAGCCTGTCTGAACTTTTGTGTACGATTTTTAATTTGTTATGTATTTCCCTGGATAAAGTCCTGCTTCTCAAAATATCTTCCAAAGGATTAATAATCAGTGTTAGCGGGGTTCTGAATTCATGTGAAATATTAGTGAAAAACTGAAGCTTCTTATTATTTAATTTTTCTAACTGAATCGTTTTTTCTCTTTCTAAAATTATGGCCTGCTTGGCTTTAAAACGATTTTGATAGATTTTATTGAAATATATAATTAAGAAAACTAAAATTGATATGTATATTAAATAAGCCCAGATGGTTTTCCACCAGGGTGGCAAAACTTTTATTTTCAGTTCTAATAAATCATTGCTCCAGGAGCCATTAGCATTTGCTGCTTTTACTTTAAAAATATAATTACCGGGTTCCAGATTCGTATAAGTAGCGGTCCTGTTGTTTCCAACATAATTCCAGTCTTTTTCAAAACCTTCCAGATAATAGGCGTATTGGTTTTTTTTAGAATAATTATAGTTAATTCCCACATATTCAATCGTAAAAACGGACTGAGTGTAGTCAAGAATAATTTCTTTTGTCTGGGAAATTACTTTGTTTAATGGCGAATGATTTTCATTTGGCTTTACAGATTGGTTGAATAATTTAAAATCACTGAAATACAAACTAGGTGCTTTTTCTGTTTTTTTAATTTCATTTGGATTAAAGTAATTTACTCCTTCATAACTGCCAAAATACAAATCCCCATTTCCGTCTTTAAAGACAGCATTATTATTAAAATCATTATCAACAAGACCATCATCTTTGTTGAAATTGGTACTTTTTTTGTTTTTTAAATCTAATTTTGTTAATCCGGAACCGCCGCTTAGCCATAAATAACCGTTATTATCAGAAATTATAGCACGTACAGATTTCTCTTTGAAGCCCGGAAAATCATCATAATTTGAAAAGGTCTTAGTTTTTTTATTATAACTAAATAAACCCTGTGCATCTGTACCTATCCATATTGTTTTGTCGTTAGATTCATAAATGGATAAAATAGTCTGAATACTATAGTCGTTATTCATGCCTTTAAACATAGCATCCCGCATCTTAATTACTTTAAAATGAGAATCATCTTTGATGTTTACCTGATATAGTCCTAAGATTGTTCCCACCCACAGCACATCATCCGAGTCAACAAAGACTTTACGTATAAAAGCCTTATCTAAATCATTTTCTATAAATGGTTTAAAGTTGCAATGAATAAATGTATTGGTTTTATTATCAAAATAATGCAGTCCTTTTATAAAAGAACCAATCCAGATTCTGCCTTTTGAATCCTCCGAAAAACTAAAAATTCGGTTTGATTTTAAACCTGTTGTATTGGCTGTATTATAGTTTATAAATCTGGTAGTTCCATTTTTTAAAAAATAAATACCTCGATCCCAGCTTCCAATCCAGATGTTTTGTTTGCTGTCTATAAAAATCGTCTGAATATCAGCAGCATCTAAACCTGAATAATAATTTTGATTGGTTTTGTTAACGTGAATATAGCTTTTGTCAGCAAGATTATAAATGTCGAGCCCTCCACCTTCATTGCTTATGAGTAAATTGCCTTTTTTATCTTTTACAACAGAAGTAACATAGCTCGTCTGCAGGGAATTATCATTGTTTGCCAATGATTCAAGCGAATTGAATTTATTGTTAGGCTTATCAAATACACCAAGCCCTTTATTAAAATAACCTAACCAGAGCCGTTTTTCTTTATCTTCATATAATGACCAGACAGAATTGGATTTTAAACTGAAATTGTTGTATTTGCTGTGCAGGTATTTTTTTAGAACTTGTCCTTTGTAATTTACAACCAGTAATCCGTCATTTTCAGTACCGCAGATGATGTAATCATGACTGCTTTTTACGATTGATAAGATTTTATTTTTTGTAATTGGATAGTTTTCAAATTGATAGTTGTCGGTTTCAGGTTTGATTTTGATTAGCCCATTTTCGGTTGTTCCAAGCCATAAGAATCCAAATTTATCAATTACAATATTTTCGATATCGTTCAGTAATGGGTTTCTTTTGAATTTATCTTTAAAAACTTGTTTTACTTTTCCGCTCAGATCAATTTCCAAAAGACCATAACTTGTACCTAAATAGATAATTCCATGCTTGTCTTTTACTGATGATTTAATTAAAAAATTGGGCTTTTCCAGTACTTTTGAATGAACCAAAGAAGTTTTTAAGGTTTTTATGTTAAGTTTAAACAAGCCAAAACCATAAGCACCTAAATATAAATTGCCGTTATTGTCTTCAATAATTGTTTTTATTGTTATAGGTTCATTGTATCCTTTTACGATTACATCCCCAATATTAATCTTGGTAAAATTATCTAAATCCCTGTTGTAAAAACATAAACCTTCATCAGTACCAATCCATAAATTGTTGTTCGAATCAATAAAAGTGGTGTAAATAAAATTACTACTTACGGAACCTGCTTTTTTATTCTGTTCATATCCAAAATAATTTACACCGTCATACCGATACAAGCCCGCGCCATTAGTGCCTATCCAGATAAATCCGTTTTTGTCCTGTATGATAGAAGAAATAGCTCTTTTTGAAGTAGTTTCTGGAATGCTTCTAAATTGGTAACTATCAAATTTTCCCTGAGAGAACAGATGGTTTATAAACACAAAGTAACATAACAGTATATATTTAATACTTTTCATTCAGACGTAATGTTATTGGTTATCAGTTTTATAGGATATAAACTTTCCAAATTATTTTTTTGATTTTTTATCGTAAAAACAATATTAATAAATCTATACAGAACACTTTACTTATTTCTATACAAATTTTATACATTGCTAAAAACCTGAGCAAGATTAATAACTTTTTAATCGTACTCAGGTAATAAGATTGTAATGTAAATCAGATTTTTACTTCCGAAGTGTTTTATTTAACTTCAAATTTACTGGTTAAACCTTCATTAGAATTCCAGCCTACCATAACATTAAATAATCCTGGCTCCACTAAAAATTTTCCATCATTGTCATAAAAACCAAGTTCTGAATCCGTTAGTGTAAATTGAATGGTTTTTGTTTCTCCCTTTTTTAAAGTAACAAGTTCAAATCCTTTTAATTCCTTAATCGGTCTTACAATACTGGCAACAGGATCATTTAAGTACAACTGGACCACTTCTTTACCATCAAAATCACCAATATTAGTAACCTCTACAGAAATTTCTATTTTTTCTCCCTTTTGAAAAGAAGTTTTAGCCATCTTTAGGTTTTTATAAGCAAAAGAAGTATAGCTTAATCCATAACCAAATGGATATAAAGGTGTTTTTTCGACATCAGAATAATGCGACCAGAATACATTTTGATCTTTATCTGTTGGTCTTCCTGTATTGTATAAATTATAGTAGATAGGGCATTGTCCTACATTTCTTGGAAATGCCATTGGAAGTTTACCACTCGGATTATAATCTCCGTATAAAACCTGAGCTATTGCGTTTCCGGATTGGGTTCCTAACTGCCAGGCTTCAACAATAGCAGGGATATTTTCAGCAGCCCATGGTAATGCCAGCGGACGACCATTATTTAAAACCAAAACCACATTAGGATTTACTTTGTAAATTTCTTCTAATAATTGCTGTTGGTTTCCAGGTAAACCTATTTCGGTTCTACTGCGCCCTTCACCGCTTTGAAAACCAATTTCGCCCAGAACCATCACGACAACATCAGCATTTTTCGCTGCTTTTTTTGCTGCTTCAAATCCGGAAAAATCAGTGGTGTTGATTTTTACTTCGTCTAAAAAAGTCTGTTTGTTCAGAGCGACATCAGTTCCTTTTTCGAAAACCAAAGAATTGTTTTTGTATTGCTGCATGCCTTCAAGAACCGATATGGCGGTGTTGTCATCGGCTGCAATTCTCCAGCTTCCTAATGGACTGTTTTTATCGCTTGCCAAAGCGCCTATCAAAGCAATTTTTTGTCCGGATTTCTTTAACGGAAGTATATTTTTATCATTTTTCAACAAAACAATCGACTTTTTCGCCATGTCCAGTACGTCATCATTATTGGCTTTACTGCCAATATCTGATTTCTCTCTGGCTTCATCACAATATCTGTATGGATTGTCAAATAAACCTAATTCAAATTTTACTCTCAGGATTCTGCGTACAGCATCATTAATAACACTTTCTTTGACAGCACCTTTTTTTACTAACTGAACTAATTCTTTTACATAAATACTGGATTCCATGTCCATATCAGAACCTGCAATAACGGCTTTTTGAGCAGCATCGGCACCATTTGCAGCGTACCCGTGAGTAATCATTTCGGCTATGGATGCCCAGTCAGAAACTACAAAACCTTTAAAACCCCAGGCTCCTTTTAAAATATCCCTTTGTAAAAAGATGTTTCCGGTTGCAGGAATGCCATTCAGTGTATTAAACGAATTCATAAAAGTTCCGATTCCTGCATCTACTGTAGCTTTAAAAGGAGGTAATACTGTATTGTATAGTTTAGAATTACTCATATCAACACTATTGTAATCGCGTCCGGCTTCTACAAAACCATAACCTGCAAAATGTTTGGCACAAGCCACTATTGACGTATTTGAACCTAATTTTTCTCCCTGAAAACCATGAACTCTTGCTCTTGCAATTTTACTTCCCAAATAAGGATCTTCACCGGCACCTTCCATTACACGTCCCCATCTCGCATCGTTTGAAATATCTACATTAGGTGCAAAAGTCCAGTTTAATCCTGATGCGGAGGCTTCAAGAGCAGCAACACGGGCCGAATTTTTAATAGCCTCTAAATCCCAGCTTGCGGCTTCTGCCAATGGAATAGGGCTAAGGGTTTTGTAACCATGAATAACATCAAAACCAAAAATAAGCGGAATGCCAAGGCGGGTTTCTTCAACGGCTATTTTTTGTACGGCTCTGACTTCCTTAACTCCGCGAACGGTCAGCATAGAACCAACCAGGCCTTTCTTTAAATTATTGTATTTTTCTTCATTAGAACCTGATTCCGGTTTTGGTCCGGTAACATCCCATGAACCATTGTATTGATTCATTTGTCCTATCTTTTCTTCTAAAGTCATTTCTTTCATCAAAAGTGAAATCCGGTCTTCAATAGGTTTGTTGACATCCAGGTGTTTTTTGGTTTGGGCGTATCCGTTTCCAAAAAAAATAAGCAGTAAAAAGGAATATCTTTTAATTTGTTTTTTCATCATCGTTTTTAGTTTATAGAAAGTTTGTAAAATTATGTACAATCAGGAATATTATCTTTTGATAAGAATTATTTTGAATTGAAATAGTCACTCAAATCAATATTATTTAAGCCCGTAAATGTACTTTTACAGTAGTAATCATGATGAAAAATTTGAAGCATTATGTAAGACAAATGATGTATTTACGAGATATCAATGTGAGTAAATAACAAGATCATTATAAAATATACTGAATAAATAATTTGTATTTTGGTAAGGTTCTTCGTTTTTAAAATTTAATTTTAAGAGAATAGATTTTTTTGATTTTGAAATACTTGTATTTGTAAAAATTATTTTCATTTCAATATCGATAAATTTATCTTATTGAAAACAGTTTGTATATTTTGATTTTAAAGCAAAATTTTATTTTTTGCATGTAACAAGTCAGTTTCTTGTGAGTTTTGTACTTAAAAGCTCTTATTTGTGTTTTTGCTTTTTTTCTTTGGCTAAAAAATTTTTCAATCTACTTTATCTGAATGTTTTTAGAAAAATGCATTACTTTAGTGTTTCAAATATTTTTTATATTGATATGCCCCTCTTAATTTCATGTAATGCCCCTCATGGTCTTACATAGTGTTATCTAAATTTGTGAGGTTCCTTTTTATTTCTAATTGACTATATATGATAAATCAGGAAAAAAAATTTCTGAAAGCCTGCTGAAGTGATCTGATGAGGATTGTTTTGAAATAAAATTCAGAGTATAAATTTTTAATTCCCTTTTAAAATTATTAAATGAAAAAAATTGTATTAGCATTTGCCTTGTTTTTAAGTTTACAAAATTATGCCCAGAATAATGAATGGGAAAGTCCTCAGATAGTTGATAGGGGGAAAGAAGCGGGCAGAAGTTCCTTTCTTTTATTCAGCAATGAAACCGAATTTAAAAATAACAATCCTCAAAAATCCCAATTATACCAGAGTCTGAATGGAAGCTGGAAATTCAATATTGTCAAAAATCCGTCTCAAAGACCAACAGATTTCTTCACCACTACATTGAATGATTCTGGCTGGAATACTATTGCTGTGCCTTCCAATTGGGAGCTGCAGGGTTATGATATTCCTATTTATACCAATCTAGTTTATCCTTTTCCTAAAAACCCGCCTTTTATTGGTGGCGATTATAATCCGGTCGCTACTTACAGACGTACCTTTAAAGTATCGGATTCGTGGAAAGACAAAGAAATTATACTTCATTTTGGATCCATTACCGGTTATGCCAAAGTATTCCTGAACGGAAAAGAGGTAGGAATGACCAAAGCTTCTAAAACGCCAGCAGAATTTAATGTTACTTCTTTTTTGAATAAAGGAGAAAACTTAATTGCTGTTCAGGTTTTTCGCTGGCATGACGGAAGTTATTTAGAAGATCAGGATTTCTGGAGATTAAGCGGTATAGAACGTGATGTGTATTTACAGGCAATGCCAAAGACTACTGTTTGGGATTATTTCGTAAAAAGTGTTTTAGACAATCAATACAAAAACGGAATTTTCAATCTGGATGTGACTCTAAAATATTTCGAAAAAAATAGTATTAAAAATCCATCTGTAAAAGTAGAATTGTTTGATAAAGATGGAAAAACAGTTTATTCTGAAAGCAAAAAAGTAAACACAAAAGAAGAAAAAATAAGCTTTGGAGGTACGATTGATAATGTAAAACAATGGAATGCTGAAACACCAAATTTATATAAATACACTATTACATTGTTAGATAATAAAGGAAAAACCCTTGAAATTATTTCTAAAAGAACAGGTTTTAGAAAAGTAGAAATCAAAAATGCTCAATTGTTGGTCAACGGAAAAGCGGTTTTGGTGAAAGGTGTCAATATTCACGAACATGATGATGTAAATGGACACGTTCCAAACACAGAACTGATGTTGAAAGACCTTAAGTTAATGAAAGAATTCAATATCAATGCAATTCGAATGAGTCATTATCCACATGACACAAAATTTTATGATTTATGTGATGAGTACGGTTTTTATGTGGTGGACGAAGCCAATATTGAAACACACGGAATGGGAGCTGAATTACAAGGAGGATTCGATCAGAAAAAACATCCTGCTTATTTGCCGGAATGGGCGCCTGCACATCTCGATCGCATTAAAAGAATGTTTGCATTTGATAAAAATCATCCTTCAATCATCATTTGGTCTTTAGGAAATGAGTGCGGAAACGGTCCTGTTTTTTATGATGCTTATGATTGGCTGAAACAAGTAGATTCAACACGTCCAGTACAGTTTGAACAGGCCGGAGAAAACAGAAATACAGACATTGTATGTCCGATGTATCCGGGAATTAAGAGCATGAAGGATTATGCCGGATCAGATAAAAAACGTCCTTATATTATGTGTGAATATTCACATGCTATGGGTAACAGTAATGGTAATTTTCAGGAATACTGGGATATTATTCATGGAAGCAAACACATGCAGGGAGGCTTTATATGGGACTGGGTTGATCAGGGTATCAAAACTAAAAACGCAGAAGGAAAAACCTTCTGGGCTTATGGAGGAGATTTAGGAGGGGAAAAAATGCATAACGACGAAAATTTTTGTGCTAATGGCTTAATTGCAGCCAACAGAACCCCGCATCCCGGTTTATTTGAAGTTAAAAAAGTCTATCAGGACATTCAATTTCAGCTTAAGGATGAAAACAATCTGTTGGTTAAGAATTACTTTAATTTTACGAATCTAAATAATTATACCTTTAAATGGGAGTTGATAAAAAACGGATTAAAAGTAAAAGAAAGTGAGTTTGATCTGGATGTAAATCCGGAAGAAACAAAGGAATTTAAGATAAATTATGGTAATCTTGACGACAATTCTGAATATTTTTTAAATGTCTTTGCATTTTCAAAATACGATGCGCCCTTGGTTGCGAAAGGTCATGAATTTGCAAGGGCACAATTTGCGTTAGGAAATGGTTCTTATTTTAAAAATAACAACATTACAAAAAATACATCAAAACTAAAGCATGCTGTTAAAGGAAATGTACTTTATTTTGAAACGGAGAATATTGCAGGGGAATTTGACCTGAAAAAAGGGGAGATCCTGAAATACAACCTGAAAAATGCAGATAATGTTATTTTTACTAATTTCCCAACACCTTTTTTTGGCGTGCTCCAACAGATAATGATTTTGGGAACAAAATGCAGCAAAAATTAGTAATCTGGAAAGAAGCATCCCAAAATCCAACGGTTGTAGGTGTGCAGCTGGATAAAAATACTTCAGAAGGTTTACCTATAAAGGTTACCTACAAGTTAGCCGGAGCCGATGTTCCTTACACTGTAAATTATCTGATTCAGAACGATGGGGCGATAAAAGTCGCTGCAGCTATTGATATGGCTGGGAAAAATCTTCCTGAATTACCTCGTTTCGGAATGCGTTCAAAATTAAACGGCTCTTATAATAATCTGACTTATTACGGAAGAGGACCATGGGAAAATTACTCAGATAGAAATTCAGCTTCGTTTATTGGCGAATATTCAGATAAGGTAATCAATCAGTACACTAGAAATTATATCCGCCCTCAGGAAGGTGGTTATAAAACGGATGTTCGCTGGCTGACTTTAAAAAATGATAAAGGGCAGGGAATAAAAATCGAAGGATTACAGACTCTTGGATTTAGTGCACTGAATATTTCAACAGAAGATTTAGATCCGGGAAAAACCAAAGCACAGCGACATCCATCTGATCTGGATTTAGATTCTAAAGAAGCAGTTTACCTGCATCTGGACTACAAACAAAGAGGTTTGGGCGGTGATGACAGCTGGGGACGTTTGCCTCACGATCCCTATCGTTTATTGGACAAACAATATACTTATTCTTATATCATTTCATTGATTAAATAATTTGACATTTT
Source organism: Flavobacterium gyeonganense (assembly GCF_029625295.1). Taxonomy (NCBI): domain Bacteria; kingdom Pseudomonadati; phylum Bacteroidota; class Flavobacteriia; order Flavobacteriales; family Flavobacteriaceae; genus Flavobacterium; species Flavobacterium gyeonganense. The sequence goes on from NZ_CP121112.1 coordinate 4,437,162, forward strand.
GTTTATATAACAGAAAGCCTATGAGTTATTCATAGGTTTTTCTGATTTAAGAATATTTTTCAGTCTCATAACTTTTACTATTTTGAGAAATAAATTACTTTTATTTTTATTGTTTTTTGTATGCTTTTCGGCACTACCACAGTCGGAAAAAACAGCTATTCCAAAAAATGGACAGGAAAGATATGATATTCGTTATATTGGAATCCAAAATGGTCTTGCCAATAATGCGGTAACTTCTGTTTATAAAGATAAGCGGGGATTAATGTGGTTTGGAACTTATGATGGGATCAGCAGGTATGACGGATATAATTTTCTGAGTTTCAGAAATGAGCCTAATGATGTCAATTCGTTAGTCAACAATAGAATTGTTACGATTTGCGGTACTCAGAATGAAGTTTGGATCGGTACAAAAAGAGGAATAAGTGTTTACGATTATTTACGAAATAAGTTTATAACAAAGAATTATACGAATGCCAAAACTTCTAAAAATGAAGTGATTGATTTTGTAATCAATCAAATTCGGGATTTTAAATCAAAACTGTATATCGCAACCGCGGGTAAGGGCTTGCTTTATTATGAAGGGAATGAAGAAAAAATCATTCAGATTCCGCTTTATGTAAAAGGTAAATTATTGTGGGATTATCATGTTCAGGAAATTGATTTTGATAAATCCGGTAAACTCTGGGGCTCTGTTGCAGGTATCGGACTTGTTTCAATGGATGCATCAGCACAAAAACTTTCCGTAGTTTTCCCTTTTGCGGTGGGCAGCGGCTGCATTTTATATGATAAATTTTCAAATATTTGGCTGGGAGCCGAAGATGGATTGTTGCGATACAACGTCGTAAACAGAACGCATCACCTTTATAAAAATCAGGAAGTACAATATCCTGTTTTAGATTTGATGTGCAGGCCAGATGAGAAAGAATTATGGATTGCTACAAATGGCAACGGAGTTGTAAAATACAATTACAGCACAGATAATTTTTCTTTATTAAGTTCAGATCTAAACGAAGAAAAACTCAACAGTAATGCTATTTCCTCTTTGTTTTCAGACAATACAAACCGTGTCTGGATTGGTACTTTGCGAGGCGGAGTAAATACAATTGAAGAACGAAAAAGTCCTTTTACGACCATTTCAAGAAATGAGAAAATAAAAAATACGCTGCCCAGTGATTTTATCCTTTCATTATCAGAACAGGACAATGAAAATCTCTGGATAGGAACAGACGGGGCCGGTGTAAGTTTATGGAACAGAAAGAATAATACGTTTACTAATTATTCCTATGATGCAAAGAATCCAAATTCATTATCTAACAATTTTGTTTCAGCTATTGTTAAAGATACAAAAGGAACCTGGTTTGGAACTTATGGAGGAGGCGTTTGCTTATTTAATCCTCACACCCGAAGTTTTAAAAAATACAAACTTTATAATCCTAAACTCAACGGACATCAAAAGAATATCTGGGTGCTTTTTCGAAGTAAAAACAACACTTTATGGGCCGCTTCTCCCGATGAAGAAGGATTGTATCGTTATAATGAAAAAACTGATCTTTTTGATTTTGTAGATGCCGGAATCAGGGGAATTATTTCTATGTCAGAAGATAAAAACGGTAATCTTTGGATTGGAAATTTTTCGAAATTGTACCAGCTCAATCTCAAAACAATGAAGAGTAGAGAACTTGAGGTAAAATATCCGGTCCGTTCAATTGTTTCACATTCTGATACCAAAATGCTTGTGGGTACAGAAGGAGGAGGTTTGATGCTTTTTAATCCGAAGACATTTAATAGCAGCTTTTTGACTCAAAAAAATAAACTTCCTAATAATTCGGTTTTGAATATTGTTCAGGATAACGATCGAACTTATTGGTGCAGTACCTATAACGGGATATTTGTGTACGATGCAGCTAACGGAAAAATAACGAGTTATCATGATGCAGACGGACTTCAGAGCAATCAGTTTAATTATAATGCAGCATTAAAACTTTCTACAGGCGAAATTGTATTTGGCGGAATTAAAGGCTTCAATATTATCGATACCAAAATAACGAATCAATTTCATGATTTCCCTAAACTGATTATCACTTCGATAAAAGTAAACAATAAGGCTTATGATCAGTCGGGTTTGTCTGTTTTCGGAATTGATAAATTAGAATTGCCTTACGACGAATCGATGCTGAACATTGAATTTGCAGCATTAGAATACAGTCTGCCTGAAAAAATATCTTATGCTTATTTTTTAGAAGGCTGGGATTCGCAATGGCATTATGTTGACAATATTCGCAATGCAAACTATTCCAGAATTACAGAAGGCGATTATGTCCTCAAAATTAAATCTACAAATGCAGAGGGAATCTGGAATACAAAATCCATTTCATTGCCCATCACCATTTTACCCCCATGGTACAGAAGTGGCTTTGCTTATTTTTTCTATTTTCTCCTTATCGGATTCATTATTTATGTTGTAGATAAATACCAGCGGCAACAGGAAAAACTAAAATATGAGGTAAGGCTTTCTCAGGATTTAGCGAAGCAGGAAAAAGAACTGAATGAAAAGAAATTAACGTTCTTTACCAACATTTCACATGAGTTCAGGTCGCCTTTGACCATGATAATTAATCCGCTAAAGGAAATCATTTACGGAACAGACCAGCAGATAGATCCGGCAGCGATAGAAATGGTGTACAGTAATTCGAGAAGGTTACTGAGTCTGGTTGACCAGCTGCTTCTTTTTCGAAAAACTGAAACCGAAACAGGGAAACTTAAAATTGGCCAGATTGATATTGTAGAACTATGCAAAGAGGTTTTTAGCTGTTTTGTTCAGCATGCCAAAACAAAAAAAATAGATTACAGTTTTAGCATTTCCGAAGAAAAAGTAATGGTTTACGTGGATCGGGAAAAGATTGAAATGGCGATTTTCAATTTGATTTCGAATGCATTAAAATTTACTGAAAAAGAAAACGGAATAGTTACTGTCAGTTTAAGATGTTCAGAAAATGAAATAGTTATCAGTGTCATCGATAATGGTGAAGGAGTTCCGGATGCGGATAAAGACAAAATTTTTAATCTGTTTTATCAGTCCAGTCAAAATATCAGGAATAACCGAAAAGGCTTCGGCATTGGTTTGTATCTGGTTAAACAGTTTATTACACAACATCACGGAAAAGTTAGCTGTCGTGATAATGAAAAAGGAGGATCTGTTTTTGAAATTAAATTATTACTCGGAAAAGAGCATTTTGGGAATATCGAAATCCGTGAAGATTTGAGCGACAGAACCTTGTTTTTAGAAGAAGCTTTAGAAGATACGGTACAGAAAAATGTATTGCAAACTATCGAAGAACCTGAAAATGTTCAGGATTTGATTAAAGATGCGAAAAGCATTTTGGTGGTAGATGATAATGTTCAGATCAGGAATTATTTAAAGAGGATATTGATGCTAAAATATCATGTTACGATAGCTGAAAATGCAGAAGCAGCTTTGGCTATAATTAAAAAAGTAATGCCCGACCTGATTATTTCTGATGTGGTAATGGGTGAAATGAACGGAGTTACGTTTTGCAAACACATTAAATCTGATGACGAGCTAAAGCATATTCCGGTTATACTGCTCACTGGAGGAACTTCTGAAGATATAAAGCTGAAAGGCGCCGAAGTAGGAGCAGATGATTATATTACAAAACCATTTGATAATGACTATTTATTAGCCCGAATCAGCGGAATATTAGCGAGACGTGAAAGCGAGCAGCATTATATGCTGAATTCAGTAACTAAAAAATCGGAAAGTTTAAAGCTATCTGATGAGGATAAAAAACTGATTGACAGAATTGTAGAAATCATAGATGCGAATTTAGATGTGGAGAATTTTAATGTAAATGATTTATCAGAACATTTAGGTATGAGTTATTCTTTGGTTTATAAAAAAATCAAAAAGATTACAGGAAAATCAGTTTCAGAATTTACCCGAAATGTCCGATTGCGAAAAGTAGCAACCTTATTAATTACTACCGATTTACAGATCAGTGAAGCGGCTGCAATTGCAGGTTTTGGCGATATTAAATATTTCAGGAAGCACTTTCAGCAATTTTACAATTTAAATCCTTCAGAATTTAAGAAGAAGTATCAAAATGTAAAGGATAACAAATACATTCTGAATGAAAGTTTCTGGAAATCAACTTGATTATAATTTTAAATAAATGCAAATCAAAATATGGATGAAACTATTCGCTGATTCATAAAATGCATACATTGATAAATCATTTTTGTATGTAAAGAATAAAAAAGAAGTATATTTCAAAATACATAGAAAAACTTTACTAATAGATTTTAAACCAAAATTTTATATAATGATAAATTTAAAAAACTCATTTTTTATTACATTGACTGCTGTTTCACTGCTAAGCTGTAAAATTACGGCGCAAAAGAAATCTGCAATAAAGCAATCAAAAGCAGAAGTTATTTCGATTATTGATAAAGTAAATAATCACTGGCAGGAAACACATCCTGAACCGGGGAATTCTTTTTGGCATGTTTCGGCTTATCATACCGGAAACATGGAAGCTTATAAAGTGACTAAAAACAAAAAGTATCTGGATTATTCGCTGTTATGGGCCGAGAAAAACCAATGGATGGGCGCCAAATCAAATGACAAGGCGGAGTGGAAATACAATTATGGAGAAACTGATAAACATGTTTTGTTTGGTGACTGGCAGATTTGTTTTCAGACTTATATCGACTTATACAACTTTACAGGAAAAAAGGATCCAGGTAAAATTGCCCGTGCCCGCGAAGTGATGGAATATGAAATGAGTACTCCGGCAAATGATTACTGGTGGTGGGTTGACGGATTGTATATGGTCATGCCTGTAATGACAAAGCTTTACAACGTTACCGGAAACGAAATTTATCTGGAAAAACTACATTCATATCTACAATATTCGGATAGTATTATGTATGATAGCGAGGCAAAATTATATTACCGTGATGCGAAATATGTATATCCAAAACACAAAAGTGCTAACGGTAAAAAAGACTTTTGGGCAAGGGGAGACGGCTGGATTTTTGCCGGTTATGCCAAAATTATTCAGGATTTGCCAAAATCGGCTAAACACAGGGCAGAATACATCAGCCGTTTTAAGGATATGGCTAAATCTTTGGCGGAAGCCCAACAAACTGAAGGTTATTGGACAAGAAGTATTCTGGATCCCGAACATGCCCCGGGACCTGAAACCAGCGGTACAGCATTTTTTACCTACGGATTTTTATGGGGAATCAATAATGGAATTTTAGACAAGAAAACGTATCTGCCGGTTGTAGAAAAATCATGGAATTACTTAACCAAATTTGCACTTCAGGAAGATGGGACAGTAGGCTATGTACAGCCAATTGGTGAAAAAGCGATTCCGGGACAAGTGGTAGATAAGAATTTTACAGCTGATTTTGGAGTGGGCGCTTTTTTACTGGCAGCATCAGAAATGTCACGTTTTGTAAAATGATTTGATCTGCATTTGACTTATAAACCGAATTTATTTTTAAAAGGTTTTGACAAAGCTTAGTCCAACTGTTTTTGTTTTTTCGTCGTAACTGGGCATTACAAATGTTGTAGATTTACTTTCCTGATGATTTTTACCAAATAAAGTTTTGGTTATATAAGGATTTAGCCAATATGCCATTTTAGTACTTAGAATTCCAATTCCGGCTCCAGCTGCGACATCTGTTAGCCAATGTCTGTTGTTGTAAATTCTAAAAGCCCTGTTCCGGTTGCCACGGCATAACCCGCAATTCCGTACCAGATTGACTTGTCTTTGTATTCCTGCCATAACATTTCGGCTCCGGCAAAAGCAGTTGCGGTATGTCCTGAAGGAAAGGAGTTTTTCGAACTTCTGTCAGGCCTTTCGATTTTGGTTATTGATTTTAAACTCATAACCGTTGCCGTCATGATAGCATACGAAGTCGCAAAAATTACGGTTCGATCTCGTAAACTGTGTTTGGCTTTTACACCAAAAGCGTCCAATGCAAAAACCGAAGCGGCTGGCGCCCACTGACTGAAATCGTCGATCGAAATTTTCTCGTCGATATCTTCTTTTACTTCATCACGAATTTGTGAATTCCAGCTTTTAAGCTGATCGCTCTCAATACCAATTACTCCATAACCAATAAGGGCAGTAGGAATAATAAGTTGTTTGTAATTGAATTTTAAAGGCTTAAGAGTATCCGTTTGGATACTATCATTTTGAACAGTTTCTTGCGCAGAAAGTGTACAAGTACAGATTAGCCACGATAATAAAACAATGCTTTTGTTCATTTTTGAGAAAATTTTAGGGTAAGCGTAGTTTTACAGCAATAGGATTTCGATTAAATTTTAAAGCGAAATTCTAATATGATTTTGAATTAATTTTGAATTTTAAAATTTGTAATTGTAACCAAAACGAATTACCTGAGTTTCGTAATAATCATGGCTTCTATAACTGAAATTAGTTCCGTTGATTTCCTTTTTAATTACCAGTGAATTCAAGAGATCTGTGGCATTTACAAAGAATTCTCCTTTTCCTTTTTGAACTGTTTTTTTAATTCCGGCGTCTATTGAAAATCTAGCATCGATTTTTCCTTGTGGAATAATATCTGGAGCTAGATAAACAGCTGATAATTGTCCTGTAAATGTTTTAGAAAAATTGAAAATATTATTCCATTTGATATTTCCAGTTGTGATGCTTTGTTTTTCATCTGAAAAAGTAATGGGCGATGGATATAAAATATGAACCGTAAAAGCATTAATAACATTCTGATACAAATTTGCATTCAGATTAAAAGAATACCATGCGAAAGGCTTTTTAGAAAAAATCATTTCCATTCCCGTCATAGAATTTTTTCCGGCGTTTTGAAAAACATTATAAATCAAATCACTATTGGGTTGCGTTAAAGCAATGCGCGTAATAGTTCCGTTAGCGAATTTATTATAGAGTGAAGCGAAAAAGTAGCCGTTAGTAATAGAAGCTTTGTAACCAAATTCAAGCGTATTGGTAAACTGTGGACGAAGTCCTGGATTTCCTACTTTAATAATTTCGGCATCATCGTATTTCGGAAATATTCGGATGTCTACTTCATTTGGACGATCGACTCTACGGTTGTAAAAAAGTGATAATTTATGGTTGTCATTTATTTTGTAAGCCAAACGGACGTTCGGGAAAGGCTGAAAATAATTATATCCATCGCTTTTATAAGTCGGATGGTTTGGATTTACTTTATATTGCAAATTGATGTATTCCATTCGCAGTCCGGCTTCGGCTTCAATTCGGTTCGATTCGAAAAAATAATTTCCGTAAACAGCAGGAATAATTTCTTCGTAAGTGGCTTTCCCTCCGGCATTGCTGTCAATTGGCGAATTGGTTCCTGGGAAAAACTGCATGTTGGTTGGAATATTTCGGCTTCTAATTTTGACACCCGTTTCAAATCGACCGTATTTTAAAGGTTTTGTATAATCTAAATTGAAATCCAAAACACTTTCATCCGAAAGTAATTTAAAAGCATCTTTTCCAGTAAAATCAGGCATTATGTTATCAAAGAAATATTTCTCGTCTTCTCTGTGAAAAGTATAATTAAGACCCACATTCAAAACATGACCTGCTTCTTTAAATTTATACTGATAAGAAGTCGAAGCTGTAATGGTGGTTTTTAATTCATCTTCAATAAACTTCCATAAACGTTGTCTTTTAGAATAATCAGCATTGAAAAAAGGTTCTTCTCCGTGATCCAGAATTTTTTCACTTCCATATAAAGTAGAAAACGAAAAGTTATTGTTTTCATTAATCGCCCAGTCGATTCCAGTTTTAAAAGTGGTAAACTGTGTATCGCGATTTCGTTTCGTCTGCTGGTTTATAATCGTTCCGTCATTGTAAGTTCGGGTTACGAATTCATTTTTGTTGAGCGTTTCGGTATACAGATAATCGCCCTGAAAATAAACATTTACTTTTACTTTTTTATAATTTAAAGAAAGAGAAGGATTTATTTTCGGAGTAACCTTGTATTGTGGTGTAATAGTTGGCAGGTTGGCTTTTCTTTCCCACAAAGAACCATATCCAGATGTAAGACCTATTTTCCCGTTAAAACCTTCTTGTTTGTTCTTTTTGTAAATAATATTGATAATTCCAGCATTTCCATTTGCATCGAATTTAGAAGAAGGATTATTGATGATTTCAATTTTTTCTATTGCTGATGCCGGAATGTTATCCAGACCCGTTTGGCCATTAAATCCGGTTAAAGCAGTCTGTTTTCCATCAATTAAAATCATTACTTTGTCATTTCCTCTTAAAAAAAGTTTTCCATCTTGAGTCGTTACGCCTGGAAGATTCTGCATGGCTTGCAAAACCGAACCTCCGCTTTGGGTAATATTATCGCCCATATTGAAGCTTTTTTTATCCATTTTATTGGTAACGGATTCTTGCTTGGAATTGACCACAACTTCGTTAAGCGTTTGTGCATCTTCTGATAAAGTAATATTGTCAATATTTAAGAAATCCGACATAGAACCCACAAATAAACTTTGGGTTTTTGTAACAAAACCAATAGAACTTATTTCTAAAGTATAATTTCCAGGTTTGATATTTTCTATGGTAAAGATTCCTTTTTCATTGGTAACGGTTCCAGCTGCGACTTTTTGATCTTTTGATTTCAAAATGACATTGGTGTATGGAAGTACCGTTTTAGCAGTATTGTCTTTTATGGTTCCTGAAATCGTGATCGTTTTAGTCTGCGCAATGCCTGAAATGCAAAACAGCAGGCATACAATACTATACAAAATTTGTAGTGGAATAATGGCTTTTAGAAAATTCACGATTCTATATTTTAAAATTTATATAAAGCGAATTTCTTATGTGATTTTGGAGAAAATTTGAATTTTAGAACTTTACAGTAAAATGATGTAGATTTTCATCAAACGTATAGACTAAATCCCAGTTGTTGAGTTCTGTAATTTTTTTGACAATGGCCAATCCTAATCCATTTCCTTGAGATGAAGGATCGGATTTTGAGAAACGATTGAAAAATTTTTCAGAATTTAAAGCAGTATTTTGTCCTGTATTTGAAAAAGTTAGCGCATCAGAAGTGGTCGAAATATTGATTTTTCCGCCTTTAACATTATGACGAATGGCATTTAGAAATAAATTATTAATCAGGACTTCGATTAAAACGGTATTCGAATGAAGGGTAATATCGGTTTCAGTTTCAATATTTACAGATAAGTGTTTGGATTCAGCTTGTTCGATAAAAAAATCTAAATGACGATTTAAGGTAGCATTCAGAGAAATATTCGTTTTTTCAAAATAACTGTCATTATCAATTTTAGAAAGCAGCAACAGGTTTTTATTCAATCGGTTCATTCTTGAAACATCGTTGTTAAGCGAACTCAAAAGCTCCGATTGTTCTTCGGATAAATCTGGAAACTGGAATAATGTATCGATTTTACTTTGAAAAAGTGCTAACGGAGTCTGCAATTCGTGTGCCGCATTTTCTATAAATTCTCTTTGGCTTTTATAAATAGTAGTATTTTTTTCGATAAGACGTTCTAAACTTTTGTTCAAACGATCAAATTCGTCAATATCAGTTTCAATAAACTGAGGTGCTTTGTTTTTATCAATTTCAAAATCCTGAATTTGTTCAAGCGTGTTATAGAAAGGTTTCCAGATTTTGGCCGCTGTAGCTTTTGAAATCCAAATAATCCCAATCATTAAAATAATAATCACGCATAAAAACATGGCGGCAATGCTGTAAACCATTCCTTCCATTTCGACCATATTGCTTTTTTCGATATAAGTATATTTCTTTCCGTTGATTTGAACTGGTGTATAAAGCACGCGAAAAGGTTCTTTTTCATTGGCAATAGAATCAAACAGCATTTTGCTTACAATCGAATCTTTTTTTACGCCCATATCGGCCACGATATCAACATTTCGGTTGTATTTGTTCCAGGCTGCAATATCTGATTCGGTATAACTTTTATGGCTTTGTTTGATAAAAGAACCTTTATGAAACAGGAGTACTTCATCGGTTTCATAAATATAAAGCCATTTGCTGATCGCATAAAAAACAGGAGCACAGAGCAGTAAAATAATTACGGCATAAACCAGAAAACTACTGGTGGTTTTATTTAGTAATTTTTTATTCTTCATGCCATTTATAACCTAAACCATAAATTGTTTTAATGTAATCGCCGCTTCCGGCTTTGGTCAGTTTCTTTTTTAAATTCTTGATATGCGCGTAAACAAAATCGTGATTATCAAGCATATCTGCCATATCTCCAGACAAATGTTCAGCAATTGCGCCTTTTGATAAAACCTTATTCTGATTTCCGATTAAAAATAGTAAAAGATCGATTTCTTTTTTGGTAAAATCAGCGGGTTTATTTTGTACCGAAACCGTTTTGGCAAAGATATCAATACTAATTTCATTAAAAACAACATTATTGTTGCCTTTAAAGTTTTTTCGCCGTACAAGTGCCTGAATACGAACCAGAAGTTCCGATAAATGAAAAGGTTTAGTCAAATAATCGTCGGCACCAAGAGTAAAACCTTCAATTCGTGTATCAAGGGTTTCTTTTGCTGAGATGATAATAACACCATCAGTTTTTTGTTTGTTTTTGAGTTCTTTCAGAATATCAAAACCATCTCCGTCGGGAAGCATTAAGTCTAATAATATGCAGTCATAATCGTAAATGCTTATTTTTTCAAAGGCAGTTTTGTAGTTGTCTGCCATTTCACAATGCAAACCATTTGGCTGAAAGTAGTTTTTAATACTTTGAGTCAATTCATGTTCGTCTTCTATTATTAGTATTTTCATAACGCAATTTAGCAAATCAATTTTGAATGAATTTTGAATTTTTAATAATCTATTAATCCAAAGGGTTATTGAATATTTATATTCTTTTTAATTGGATAATGATTGTCTTAGTTTTTTATTGAATAAAATTCTTTAAATAGAAAAGAACTTCTAAATTGTTTTAGAAATTCTGTTTTTAATTATAAACACTTCCATTTAACCGTAAAAAAAATATCTATTTAATGGTAAAATGTTGATTTGCCCCTTATATAATGTTGTAATTACCCCCTTTTGCTTGCGCATGTTGAATTAGATTTGTCTTGTAAATCATAGTGTTACATAAAGTTTTTAGAATAATAAAAACAATTTCATAGTTGAAAATTGTATGATTCGAAAACACTGTGATTTATAAACTAACTAATCAATTAACCAAAAAAATTACAACCAAAGATGACAAATTTTATTAGGAAAATCAAAGCTCCTGATTGCGTATCCGGATTTGATTTGAAAAAGAAACTTACAATATTTTGTGTATTGGTTTCGTTAACTCAGGTGCATGCATATTCTGGAATTTCCGGCAAGGAAAAACTCTTAGAAAAACTACAGCAGCAAAATACTATAAACGGGCAGGTTAAGGATCAAACAGGTTTGCCGTTGCCAGGCGCGACGGTTTCGATAAAAGGAACAAAAATTGGTACCACAACAGATTTCGACGGAAAATTCAGTTTAGCTGGTGATCAGAATTCAGTTTTAGTCGTTTCCTTTGTTGGTTATGTAACTCAGGAAATTTCGGTAAAAGACAAATCGAACATTATTGTACAATTGAAAGAGAATGCTGCTTCGTTGGAGGAAGTAGTGGTGGTGGGATATGGTAAAATGAAGAAAAAGGATTTAACAGGGGCAATTGTTCAGGTGAAACCCGAAGCTTTGGCGAACCAGAATCCACAAACTGTTCAGGATTTATTGAGAGGTGTACCCGGTTTGAAAGTTGGATATTCTGCTGATGCAAAAGGTGGCGGATCTTTGCAGGTTCGTGGGCAGACTTCTGTTTACAATCCTGATGGCGCCGGGCATAACTCGCCGCTTATTATTTTAGATGGAATGCAGTTTTACGGTGAACTTTCAGAAATCAATCCTGATGATGTTGGGCAGATTGATATTTTAAAAGATGCATCTGCAACAGCTATATTCGGTTCTAAAGCCGCTGCAGGTGTTATTGTTATTACAACTAAAAAAGGAAAAAAAGGCAAACCTGTCATAAATGTTACAACCAATACGACCATTGTCAATAAAAGCGCCTATCGCGATGTATATTCCCCGGAAGGGTATATAAAATACCGTCAGGATTGGGAGACTGCTAAAACGTATGGGCAAAATACAGCAACTGGAAATTACGAAGCATGGATAACAGGTACAGCTGCGGGTAAGCCAGGGTATTATACAAGTCCTGATCAATTAAATCAATACGGCATAACTCAGGCGCAATGGTTAGCATATCAGCCTGTTGGACAAACGCAGGGAAAGAGCCCGAATGAAGTATGGGGACTCCGTTTAGGAATTACAGATCCTACACTTTTAAAAAATTTTACAGAAGGAAAAACGCATAACTGGTATGACAGTACTTTCAGGACAGGAATCAATCATGACCATAATTTAAGTGTTTCCGGAGCAAGCGATAACGTAAATTATTATATGTCTCTGGGGTATTTAACATCTGAAGGTGCTATTCAGGGAAATGATTATGAGGCAGTTCGTGCCAATATGAAAGTAGATGCAAAAATTACGAGTTGGCTTGAATTTGGTGCAAATGTTAATTTTCAGGATCGTACAGATGGAGACATAGCTGTAGGAACCGGCACCAATTACTGGGATGCAAACATGTTGAGAAACAGCCCTTTTTCTAATTTTAGAGATGCAAACGGCGATTATGAAAGACAACCCATGGGACAAACTATCGGGGGATATAATTATTACTACGACCGCCAATTTATAGAACTTGAGAAAGGATATACGGTGTTAAATACTATTTTCAATACTAAGGTAACTCTGCCTTTGGGTATAACGTATTCTTTTAATGTGGCACCACGTTACCAATTTTTTTACAATCGATATTTTCAGTCATCCGGTCATAAAGGCTGGAACCCCTCTACGATAGGAGCGGACAGGGAAAACGGTAAAAATTTTACATGGAACCTTAACAATACCTTGACATGGGATTATACATTTGCTGAAAAACACCATATTATAGCCACATTTGTTCAGGAAGCAGAAGAACTTAAAACATGGTCAGATCGTATTGATGCCAATAATATTCTGCCATCAGATGCATTAGGATTTCATAATATTGCTAATGCAACACTTGCTAACAGTTCGTTTACATCAAACGACACTCATCAAACTGCCGATGCATTAATGGCGAGATTTTTCTATTCTTTTGATGATCGATATATGGTAACAGGAACGATACGCCGTGATGGATATTCAGCATTTGGGTCTAAAGATCCGTATGGAGTTTTCCCTTCTGTAGCAGTTGGATGGAACTTCAAAAAAGAAAACTGGTTCAACTGGGCTCCAATGAGTACAGGAAAATTACGCTTATCCTGGGGTAAAAACGGAAACAGAACCCTTAGCGATCCTTATATAGCTTTAGCAAACTTAGCTTCAGGTACGGGGGCAACAATGGGGTATATTGATGCTTCCGGAAACATTGTGGATATAAAATATTTAGGAATTGACCGTATGGCAAATCCAAATTTGCAATGGGAAAAAACAGAAGCAACTAATATTGGCCTAGATCTGGGTTTCTTAAATGACCGAATTACAGGTACTGTAGATGTTTACAGAATGATTACCCATGATATGATCATGAATAGACGCCTTGCCGATTTTACCGGGTTTGGAGGTATTGCAACCAATCTTGGAGAAGTTGAAAATAAGGGGATTGAAATAAGCCTTAATACCATAAACATAAAAAATCCAAATTTTGAATGGACGACCACAGTTGCTTTTTCATATAACAAAAATTCCATTAATGCATTATATGGCAATATGGAAGATGTTAAGGATGCCAATGGCAATGTTATTGGAACTAAAGAAGCTGATGATAAGGCTAATAAATGGTTTATCGGGAAACCTATTTCTCAAATCTGGGATTATAAAGTAACCGGGATATGGCAAAAAGAAGAATTTGAAGAAGCAGCAAAATACGGACAACGCCCTGGTGATCCAAAAGTGGAAAACAGTTACACTGCGGATGATGTTAATGGGAAACCAACTTATAATGAAAAAGACAAGCAGTTTTTAGGACAGACAGATCCTCCGGTCAACTGGTCGTTACGTAATGAATTCAGGGTGTTTAAAAACTGGAATCTTGCTATTAACATGTATTCTTACATGGGACACAAATCGCTTGACGGACGTTATATGAATACGTACAATGATGGTAGTTTGTATACCAACAACTACAATCCGTTTGTGAATCCTTATTGGACAATTGATAATCCAACGAATGACTGGGCGCGACTTGATGCCAGAGGACCTGCTGGAGCCGGAACAGCAAAATTATACGATCGTAGTTTTATTCGTTTAGATAATATTTCGCTGGCTTATACACTTCCTAAAGATCTTTTGGACCGCCTGCATGTTAGAAACTTCAAGATTTATGCTTCGTGTCAGAACGTAGCTACATGGTCTGCTTCCCGCGAATGGAAATACTACGGAGATCCGGAAACAGGCGGACTGGCTACACGAATGTTTAATTTAGGTTTTAACGTTTCACTTTAATAATTATTCAACAATGAAAAAATATATAAAAAATAGCATCTCAACATTTTTGCCTTTAGTAGCCGCTGCTCTTTTGGTTTCATGTTCAGAGGACTTTCTGGAGCCAGACCCACTATCGTTTTACGAACCGGAAACTACGTTTAGTACAGAATCCGGCTTGCAGGCAGTTTTGGCAAGTGCCGATAAGGGGTTGCGTAATAATTATATTCATTATAAAAGTGCCGGAAATAGTGTGCCTATTGGTACAGAATATGTTTTCTCTGATATGGCAAAGTATGGAAAGACAGATAATAGCAGTACAATTTCTGATTTTGCAAATACTATAGTGCCTACCGGAAGTTTTAAAACAGATACAAATGATGATTTTTACCTCGGATTTTATTGGAGTGAGGCTTATACTGGTATTAAACATGCCAATACTATATTGACCTACATTGATAAGGTAACAAGTTTATCTCAGGAAGTTAAAAATAAATATATCGGTCAGGCCTATTTTCACAGAGCATACCGCTATTTAAATCTGGTATATCAGTTTGGAGATGTCCCGTTGATTACTAAAATTCTGGAGGTTCCAAAACAGACTTACTATTCTACTAAAAAAGAAGCTATCATCGAAATGATTACAGCCGATATGGAAAAAGCTGTAGAGTGGGTTCCGGAGCAGTCAAAACTTCCTTATTTAGGTGTAGTGAATAAAGGCGCATGCCGTCAGCTGCTCATCAAATGTTATCTGGCATCCGGAAGGTTTGCAGAAGCCGAAGCTCAGGCCAATATTCTGATTAATCAGTCTGGTTATTCTTTGATGCAAAGTAATTTTGGAACGTTTGATCCGGGAGGGAATTCACAAACCTGGGCCATTACAAGAAATGTTATATGGGATTTACACCGACCTGAAAATAAGATAATTGCTACCAATAAAGAAGCCATCATGGTCATGCCAAACGGAGGAGTACAGTCATTTTTGTCATTTGCTTCTATGAGAATTTTTGGTCCAAACTGGAATTCAGGTACGCTAACCACACCAGATGGTAAACAAGCAGCTGGACGTTTTGCTTCAAATAATTCTAATTATCAGGCAAAATATGATTATGCAAGAGCATTAGGACGTGGTATCTCTACGATTAGTGCTTCCTATTATTCGCAACATCCTATGTGGGTCGTAAACGGTATTGAAGATAAGCAGGATCTTAGACACAATAATACTGTTGGTAACTGGGTCAATATGGAGGATCTTAAATACAGTGACAAGACTTCTGCCTACTACCAGCAAAATTTCAGAATGAAACATAATGGAGTTTTATTATCAAAAGATACTCTTCGTGAATGGTTTGATTTTCCGTTGTATAAAATCTATCTGCATGATGTTGTTAATGAAACGAATCCAAATGCAACCGATTTTCAGGGCGCCAGTACGGGAAGTAAGGCACATTGGTACTTATATCGATTGGCAGAAACGTATTTATTAAGAGCAGAAGCACGTTTTTATCAAGGCAATGTTGGTGGAGCAGCTCAGGATGTAAATGTTATAAGGGCAAGGGCAGGAGCTTCTCAGATGTACACACAGGTTACAATTGGAGATATCTGTGCAGAAAGAGGAAGGGAACTTTATCTGGAAGAGTGGAGAAATGTAGAACTAAAACGTATTTCGCATTGTCTCGCTTTAAGTGGAAAACCTGACGAATGGGGTCAGACATACAATATAGCCAACTGGGATAAACAGTCAGGGACTGATGCATCCGGAGGCAGCTACTGGTATCAGCGTATTGTACATTATACGCTTTATAACAAATATCCAAGCGGAATTGTGGTACCAAATGGCACTAAATTTTATACCATGGATAAGCGTAATAATTACTGGCCAATTCCAAACAATGCTATAACGGCAAATACTAACGGCAAATTAAGTCAGAACTTCGGTTATGACGGTTACGATCCTAACGTAAAAGTCTGGGATAAATGGCAGGATGCTGTCGCAGATGAAAGCCAGCTTTAGCATTTACTTACGGTTAATATCCAATTATTTTTACGTTCTAAATTTCAATTATTCATATACAAAAGTAGTTCAGCGGTTCAAAATCAGTTAACGATTTTGGACTGCTGTTTACTAATTATTGAAATAAATTAATTATAAAATAACTAATGTTTTAGATTAAATAAAACTATTTAAATTACTGTTATACAGTTTTTAAAACTATATTTAAAACTAACTATAGATTTTCTTTATAATTCACATTTGACTCTAAATCCAATTCATAGTTGCTATGTTTAATTCGGCAGGCAACTAGGAAAAGTATAGAATATATTAAACCAATTTAAAACAAGACTTAATATGAAAAAATTATACACTTTTATAGTATTCGGGGTTTCGGTCTTTCTGTTCCGGATACAGGCTCAGGCACCAGGTCTTCCTGTTAAAGTAAATTTGGCTACGACACTCAGCGGTTTAAAAACATTTAGTAATGGTACTGCTCCGGATGTACTCTCTTTCCCGTTATCGAATCAGACAGAGTTTACGCTGGAAGTAAAGGCTAAAGTAAATTCAGCTCAGGGCAGAGGACTTGATGTCGAAGTTAAAAACACAACAGGTCTTGGTTTCAGGACTTCTTTAGACAAAACTTCGTTTAATTATAATACCATTTTATCATCAATAGAAAATTTAAGTAATTCCGCCGATAATGCTCAGGAACAAACTTATAGATATGCGGTCAAAGATGGTTTTGTCAATATTTATCAGGAGGGACATTACCTGACTTCTAAAGTACTTGATTTTGTAAATGACAACTCCGCAGTTCCAACTGTATATGGTTCTGATAACCTTTTGGGAAGATGGGCCGGAGTTGCAGGCAATAATTCGGCAAAACCAAATGATTACGGCTGGGCGAATACCTCAGCAAGTCTTCCGTGGAATACGGCTAATTCAACCAGCGGTGTACGATATCTGGATGTGACTTCCGGGCATACATTCGAGTCTGATAATACGGCTTACAATGGTAGGATTATGTATATCCGCTGGGATAATAGTGCGTATTCTACTTCAACCTATAGTTATCCTGTAAAACTGGAAAAAGACCTGAAATACGAATTTTCGTGGATTTATGAATATGTATCTAATTCGGCTCCCGGAACTCCAATTAATGTAGCCATTTCAGCAACGGCAAATGGAACCGGAGTTATAGCTTCTAAAAGCTTTGTAACGGGAAATGCTACTAAATTACGAAAAGGCGATTTTTCTTTTATTGCAACAGCTGATGGTACATTTTACATCACGATTACAGCCGGATCAGGACTTATGGCAATTGGGGATTTAAAATTAAAATCTTCGAATTTAATCAATAACTGGGATGGTTTTGCTAGTGATAATGCTGGAACGCCTGCTACTTATGGCTGGACGAATTCATTAGGTTCGACTGTTTTCAATACCGCAAATGCTGTCAGTGGCGTACGTTATATGGATGTAACTTCGGGTCATGCTTTAGAGTCGGATAATACTAATTACGCAGGAAGGTTATTGTATATCCGTTGGGATGGCGCTCAGGAAAATTCAGTTTATTCTTTTCCGGTACAGCTAGAAGCTGCTAAGGATTATCAGTTTTCATGGCTGTATGAATACATTTCAAATTTAGCTCCCGGTTCTCAAATGAGTGTATCTGTTTCTACATCAGCGAATGGTGGCGGGACGGTTATTTCATCAAAAAGCTTTACAACAGGTGCTGTTAATAAACTAAGAAAAGGAGATCTATCTTTTCAGTCACAAAACGCCGGAACGTATTATATCAATATTACTGGTGATAAGGCACTTTTTGGTATAGCCGATTTAAAAATTCAGACCCTGCAAATGGCTAATATCGTAATTGGAAAAAATTATGCTGCAGGTGCCGTTGATATGGTTGTGAGTTCGGTAACTTTTGAAAATACAGCCTATGCTCCTGAAAAAGTGATCAGTCCTTCTGCTGTAACTTCCGAAATTACGAGTAGCCTTAATGTTGGTGCTTATGCAAAATCGAGTGTAGTTTTAAACGGATCGGCTTCTTTATATTTAAAAAATGCCTATAACCCTTTAATTAATACCACTGTCAATTTAAATTCGGCAAGCGCCCGCTTGTATTTTGAAAATAAAAAACCGAGCGAGGTTATTAGTTCTTATTTGCAGTATATTTCTTTAAATGGTGTTCCTGCGGGTAACGATACGAATGTTCAGGTGACCAATTATGGAAGCGGAGCCGTGGTAGCCCCTTATTCGGTAAACGAAATGCCTTTGGAAGTTTTTACAGCAGAGAATTTTGGAGGAACTTCCCAGCTATATGCAGCCGTTATACCTCATGATAATTTAAGTTCATTTGATAATGCTATTAAATCATTCAAATTGAAAAAAGGCTATATGGCCACTTTTGCTTCAAATGCTGATGGAAGCGGATACAGCAGGGTTTATATTGCAGAAAATCAGGATCTGGAAATAGCGCTTTTGCCTGTGAATTTAAACGGAACGATTTCGTTTATCAGAACAATGAAGTGGCATGAAGTCAACAAAAAAGGACTGGCAGGCGGAAGTACAGAGGCGATGGATGCAACGAATATTACCTGGTACTACAACTGGAATACCGGAATGAGTTCTACACCCAATATTGAATATGTACCCATAAGACAAACCAATTACTGGCCGTCATTTACTCCTGCATACACAAAAGAAGGTTATACGCATCTTTTAGGGTTTAATGAGCCGGATCGTCCTGATCAGGCGAATATGACAGTTGAAGCAGCGATAGCTTCCTGGCCGGCGTTAATGAAATCAGGTTTAAGATTAGGCTCTCCTGCTACATCTGACCCTTTTAATCCGTGGATGGGGAATTTTATGACACAGGCTGAAGCTAATAATTACCGAATTGACTATGTAGCAATTCACTGTTACTGGTACAAAACTGCTGCTCAGTGGAAAAGTGATCTGCAAAATATCTATGACCGATACAAAAGACCGCTTTGGATTACGGAATGGAACATAGGTGCAAACTGGACAGGCAATAATTTTCCTGACGGACCAACTTTATTAACGGATGCAAATGCAATCAAACATAAAAATGACCTTGCAGCAATATTAAACGTATTAGAAACTACTGATTATGTAGAGCGTTACTCTATTTACAATTGGGTACAGGATGCAAGGGCAATGTATGTTACGATAGATGATGCTTTTAAAACAAGAAACCCAAACTGGCAAAATTATGTATGGCTTCAAACAGCACCAGTAATTTCAAGTACTGCTACAAGTTATGTAGTTTTAACTCCTGCTGGTCAGTATTATGCGAGTAATGCTTCTGCAAAAGCCTTTAGTTCGAATAGAGAGTATATTTCAACATGGAAAACAAAAGTTGAAACACTGAGTTATCAGCTGTCTTCAGATTATCAAAATATTACCATAAACTGGACAGGTACCAATAATGATTTGGTAAGCAAATATATTCTGGAAAGAAAATTAACAGGCGAAAATGATTTTTCGGTTTTCTATGAATCAACTGATTATAAAGTTATCAAACAGACAGATCAGGTTCATTCAAGAGCAGAATACCGAATCAAAGTTGTGGGTAAAGACAATGTAGAATCGGCATATTCCCCTATTTTGGTGTTCGAACAGGCCCCAATTCCTGCTACACCATCAAATATTGAAGGGAAAGCATTATCGAAATCGATAATCAATTTAAAATGGTTAGCGGTTGCAGGAGCAGAATCCTATACGATTAAAAGATCGGAAACCCTGAACGGCACGTACGCAGATGTAGCTGTATATCTAAAAGAAACGACTTTCGATGATATCAATTTACAGGAAAATAAAGATTATTTTTATAAAATAGCATCGGTAAATAATGGAGGTGAAAGCCCATATTCTACACCTTTAAATGTTAAAACAATGGCATTTGCCATTCCGTTAGCTGTTAATAATGCAAGTTTAGCCTATGGAGATGCAAAAGTAAATCTTACCTGGGATTTTATGTATGATGTTGATTTTTATGTAAAAAGAGCTGTTTCGCCATCAGGACCTTTTACAACTATTGGAACTGTTACGACGAATGCCTACAGTGATGTATCAGTTTCAAACGGAACGCCTTACTATTATAAAATTGCTGCTTTTAATACTTTAGGCGAAGGCCCTGAATCAAATCTTCTTACCGCAACCCCGGCTCAGGGACAAAAGATTACGGGAAATATAATTGGACATTCAGGATCGTATCAAAGTAATGGTGCTACAATTGAAAAGGCTTTTGATGAAGATCTGACAACTTATGTTGACGGTCCAACTGCTGCAGGCTATTTAGGTTACGATTTTGGAGCAAACACTAAAGCTACTCTGACGGATATCAGGTATGTTCCCCGAAATGGTTTTGGAAATCGTATGACCGGAAGTGAAATTCGCGGCTCAAACAGTGAAGATTACCTTAACTCTTATGAAGTTTTACATATAATAACTGGCACACCGGCTAATGATATTTTTACTCAGGATTCAGGTTTAGCAACGCAAAAATACAGATACATTTATTGGTATACATCAACGGGTAACGGAAACATTGCTGAACTTGAGTTTTACGGAAGCATCAATACAACTTTAGCTATAGGCAAACTTCAGACAGAATTTTCAGGGAATATAAAAGCATTTCCAAATCCAACATCCGGACAGTTTGATATTGATTTTCCTATTAGTGTAACATCTCAGCATATTGCAATTTATACCGTTGATGGTAAATTGATTTCGCAATCGGATTACGTTGTTGAAAATGGTAAAATTCATCTGAATCTGGAACATAACAGTGCAGGAGTATATTTTATAAAGCTTAATTCTTACCCTGACAAAACAATACGAATTGTCAAAAAATAAGAATTAAGCAGGTAAAAAATAAGTTAGTTTGGTTTTATAAGTGTTTTTGTGATAATGGGGGATTTTGATCGATTCCCCATTTTCTTAAAAAACGATGATACATGCCGAATTTTAAATAGATAATAAGATGAAATTTAAAACGAATCATTTTTTACTGCATGCTTATATTTAGTTTCATTAAAAACACATAAGAAGAATAGATTATATTAAGGTTTATCAAAAAACAATTAAAATGAAATTAAAATTTTCGATAATTATAAGTTTTATTTGTTCTTTAATTTTCGGACAAAACAATTCTTTTGGGCCAGGGAAATTTTGGAAAGATACTGAAGGTGTACATATTAATGCTCATGGAGGAGGTGTTATTTTCGTTAATGAAACCTATTATTGGTACGGCGAATTTAAATCCGAAGGAAAAGAAGGAAATACAGCACTAAAAGGCGTCAGCTGTTATTCGTCAAAAGATTTGTATAATTGGCACAACGAAGGAATTGTACTAAAAGTAGAGGAAGATCCTAATTCGGAAATAACAAAAGGATGCATCATGGAGCGTCCAAAAGTCGTTTTTAATAAAAAAACAGGCAAATATGTGATGTGGTTTCATTTAGAACTCAAAGGAGAGGGGTATGAAGCTGCCAGAGCCGCTGTGGCCATAAGTGATTCTCCAAAAGGACCTTTTAAATATAAAAAATCATATCGCCCGAATAAAGGAGTCTGGCCAATCAATTTTAAGGATGAATTTAAATCCCCTTCGACAGATGAACGCAATTTAAAATCCTGGAGTCCGGAATGGATTTCCGCTATTGAAAATGGAATGCTGGTGCGCAGGGATTTTAAAAAAGGACAAATGGCAAGGGATATGACAGTATATGTTGATGATAATGACAAAGGGTATCTGATTCACTCTTCTGAGGAAAATTTGACTCTTCATATTTCTGAATTGACAGACGATTATTTGAATTTTACAAAAAAATGGAGCAGAATGGCGCCTGCAGGACATAATGAAGCACCGGCAATTTTTAAAAAAGACGGAATTTATTATATGATAACCTCAGGCTGTACGGGCTGGGATCCTAATGAAGCACGTTCTTTTAAATCCAAATCTATCTGGGGACCTTGGGAAACCTTAGGAAATCCATGCGTCGGCAAAGATGCTGAACTTACTTTTTATTCACAAAGCACTTATATTTTTCCTGTTCAGGGTAAAAATGATCAGTTTATTTTTATGGCCGACCGCTGGAAACCGGATAATCCTATTGATGGGACATATGTGTGGCTGCCGATTATAATTGAAAATGAAAAACCAATTCTGAAATGGTCAGATAAATGGACTCTTGAAGATTTTAATCAGAAGAAATAAGTAAAATTTTACCATAATATTTATATATTTGAAAAAGTGTTGTTTTTACACTTGTTTTTTGAAATATAAAATAAATATTGAATGAAAAAAAATATAAGAACTTTACTTTTGGTTAGTTTGCTTTTTATAAGCTATATATCCATAAGCTTTGCGCAAAAAAATAATATCGAGCGAAAACAACGATTTAATTCAGATTGGAAATTTACGCTGGGAGATGCTTCTGAAAACAGTCAGACAAATTTTGATGACAGCAACTGGAGAAAATTAAATCTGCCACACGACTGGAGTATTGAAGGAAAATCAGAAAAAAACAATCCTAGTGAAGGAGATGGTGGTTTCTATCCAATGGGAAAAGCATGGTACAGAAAAACATTTACAATTCCTGCAGCATGGGCAGATCAAAAGATTTCAATCTATTTTGAAGGCGTTTATATGAATGCAGAGGTTTTTATTAATGGTAAATCAGTAGGTTTTCAGCCTTATGGTTATACTTCTTTTGAATTTGATCTTACACCTCATTTAAATTTCGGACAGCAAAATACAATTGCCGTTAAAGTAGATAATTCCCAGCAAAAAAACTCCAGATGGTACACTGGTTCAGGTATTTATCGCAACGTTTGGTTAATGGTGAGAAATCCGGTTCATGTTAAAAACTGGGGTATTGCGATTTCTACCTTAGAAGTTAAAAATAACAAGGCTACGACTCAAGTTAAAACGATTTTAAAGAATGAAACTGCCAGTTCACAAAGCGTGATGCTTTCGAATAGTATAGCAGATGTAAAAGGAAGAACTATTGCAAATACTGAAAACAAAATAGAACTACAGCCAAACGAAGAAAAAGAAGTAACTCAGATCGTAACGGTAGAAAATCCAAAATTATGGTCTTTTGACGTACCCAATCTATATCAGGTTAAAACAGTAATCAAAAAAGAATTAAAAACTCTTGATGTTGTTACCACCAATTTGGGAATCAGAACAATTGCTTTTAGTGCTGAAAATGGATTTTTAGTAAACGGAAAAAAAGTAAAACTAAATGGAGGCTGCGTACACCATGATAATGGCGCACTGGGAGCAGCTGCCTATGACCGTGCCGAAGAAAGAAAAGTAGAATTACTCAAAGCTGCCGGATTTAATGCAGTCAGAACTTCGCACAATCCGCCTTCAGAGGCTTTCTTAGATGCTTGCGACCGATTAGGAATGCTTGTGATTGACGAAATTTTTGACGGATGGAAAGAGAAAAAAAATACTTATGATTATGCCGGTCTTTTTGATAAATGGTGGAAACATGATGTGGAATCAATGGTATTGAGAGACCGCAATCATCCTTCAATAATCATGTGGAGTACAGGCAATGAAATTATTGAAAGAACCAAACCGGAAGCGGTTGAAACTGCAAAAATGCTGGCAAATGCTGTCAAAAATCTAGATTCATCACGTCCGGTAACATCAGCTATGACTACCTGGGATCAGGGCTGGGATATTTTTGATCCTTTGATGGCCGCTCACGATGTCGCAGGATACAATTATCAGTTGCATCATGCAGAAGATGACCATAAAAGAGTGCCATCGCGTATTATCGTGCAAACCGAATCGTATCCTAAAGATGCTTTTGCAAATTGGGATTTGGTTCAGAAACATAATTATATCCTGGGCGATTTTGTATGGACCGCAATGGATTATATAGGTGAATCGGGGATTGGGCGTTATGTATATCCGGGAGAGCTGGAAGGAGAGCATTGGACAGGAAATTTTCATCCGTGGCATGGTGCTTATTGCGGAGATATTGATTTAACAGGCTGGCGAAAACCAATCTCGCATTACAGAAGTATGCTGTACAATAATGATAATGAAAAAATATATATGGCAGTCCGTGAACCAAATCCTGAAAGTGGCCTCATAAAATTGACATTATGGGCAGTCTGGCCCACATGGGAAAGCTGGACATGGCCTAATCACGAAGGAAAGAATATTGAGATTGAAGTCTATTCAAAATATCCAAAAGTAAGATTGTACCTGAACGGAAAAAATCTAGGGGAAAAAGAAACAGGCAAAGCACAGGAATTCAAAGCAACTTTTGCGATTCCGTATCAAAAGGGAGAACTAAAGGCTGTGGGCTTAGAAAATGATAAAGAAGTTGAGTCTGTTTCATTGAAAACAGCCACTCAGCCAACTACAATTAAACTGACAGCTGACCGAAAAAACATAAATGCTGATGGTCAGGATTTAGTGTATGTAGGTGTCGAAATCACAGATGAAAAAAGTATTTTAAATCCAAACGCAGAAAACCAGCTTACATTTAGGGTTACAGGTGCCGGAGCTATTGCGGGAGTTGATAATGCTAATTTAAAAGATACTGATCTCTATGTTGCCAATACCCGAAAAGCATGGAATGGCCGTGCTTTGGTCATTATTAAAAGCAATGGAGAATCAGGTACTATTAATCTTGAAGTTACTGCTCCGGGATTAAAGAAAGGTGTAATTAAAGTAAATGCGACAGGTAAAAAGATGAATCAAATAAAAACACTATTGCTTTTCGTCGCTATTTTCAGTTCGTCTTTATACGCTCAGCAAAAAGAAAATAAGGCGTTACTTAGTGATGCTAATATTCAAATTAGTAATCTGAAGGTAGAAAATGCTGTAACTCCTATTGGTCTTGATGTATCTCAGCCAGTATTTAGCTGGCAAATGAAAACCGTTGATAAAAACAGAAGCTATTATCAAACTGCCTATCAAATTATTGTAAAAAATAATGAGGGTATTGATGTTTGGAATACTGGTAAAATTAAAAGTGGGGCATCCATTAATATAAAATACAAGGGGGTAGAATTGAAACCTACAACTTTATATAACTGGACAATAACTGTTTGGGATCAAAAAGGAAAAAAGTACTCAGTGAATTCATGGTTTGAAACAGGTTTACTGAACCATAAAATGGTTACTAATAACGATTCAGATAAGGAAACAACTGCTTGGTCCGGAGCAAAATGGATTGGCGGTAATCCAGATGATATGGTTTTGTATTCCCAATATCTTCCTGTTTTTAGTATCAACAGTACAATTCAGCTGGATGAAAAATCAAAATCAACAAAAGCATCGTTAGTTTATGGTGCGAATGATCAGCGTTTAATGGATAAAAATAAAAATCTATTTAAACTGGAAAATAAGAAAGGCGAAAGTTACATTAGAATTGAGTTAAATACGAAACCCTTAGATTCCGATGTGCAGGCACAGCTCAATATTTATCGGGTTGGCTATCATCCAAAAGATAAAACAGAGATCCCTTTTAAAAGTTTTTCTATTCCGAATACGTTAATTAATGAGGAAAACAAGTATAATCCTCATACAGTAATTGTAAAAAGCTGTTTAGGAGTTACTAAAATTTATATTGATGGGGATTCGAAAGAAAATGGGGTTGCTGATATTAATCTCAATCCATTAGGAGCCGGAGGCGATTTTATAGCTTTTCCTGTAGTAGGCGACATTGGTTTTTTAGTGCCCAAGGGAGAAAAAGCTCAGTTCTCAAAACTTGAAATTAAAAATTACCGAAGCCCTTCAAATGTTATTTTTTCTGATAATAGCCCTGCTTCAGGTATATTTTCGTCATTTAAAGAAGTAACGGTTGAAAATAATAGCTATGTTTTAACAGGAAGAAATAAAGAAGCTCTAGTTTTAGCTGATCCAAGTCAGAATTCCATGCCTATGCTGCGTACAGTCTTTAAAATCGATTCTCCTAAAATAAGCAAAGCACGATTGTATGTCACAGCACATGGGATTTACGATGTTTACTTAAACGGAAAAAAAATAGGAGACGATTATTTTAATCCCGGACTTACGCAGTACAATAAAACTCATTTGTATCAAACGTATGATGTAACGTCTAATATTCAGGAAGGCAATAATGTATTGGGTGCCATTCTTGGTGAAGGCTGGTGGAGTGGAGGTAGTACGTTTGTTGGTGAAAACTGGAATTTCTTTGGTGATCGCCAGTCGATACTGGCCAAATTGGTAGTTACCTATGCCGATGGAAAAGAAAAAATTATCACAAGTAATCCTGAAACATGGACGTATTTTAATGGTGGACCAGTAAAATACAGCAGCTTTTTTCAGGGTGAAGTTTATGATGCACAAAAAGAAAAAGCAATTGAAGGCTGGAGTACAGCAAAATACGATTCATCGAGTTGGCATCAGGCGTCAGCCATAGGAACTGATGGTTTTGTAAGTTCAGAAGGAACAGCTAATTTACCCAACTTTAATAATTTTGCTGATGCTCAATTGGTGGGGCAATTTGGATCTACGGTTAAACCAATAAATGAATTAACAGCTCAATCTGTTAAAGAAGTCCGTCCCGGTGTATTTGTTTACGATATGGGACAAAATATGGTTGGTGTACCCAAAATTACCCTGAAGAATGTAGAAAAAGGAAAGAAAATCACATTGCGTTATGCCGAAGTTTTATATCCGGATTTGCCCGAATACAAAGGCAATGAAAATTTACTGATGCTTGAAAATGTTAGGGCGGCAATGTCACAGGATATTTACACAACCAAAGGAGGTAACGAAGCTGTAACGCTACGATTTACATTTCACGGATATCGTTACATAGAAATAACAGGAATTGAAAAACCATTGCTGTTAACCGATGTTAAAGGAACGGTATTAAGTTCGATACATGAATTGTCTTCACATTATCAAACCTCAAATCCTTTGGTAAATAAATTGTGGGAAAATATTACCTGGTCAATGAGAGGGAATTTTCTATCGATACCTACTGATTGTCCTCAGCGTAATGAACGCTTAGGATGGAGTGGTGATATTTCGGTTTTTTCAAGGACTGCAGTTCATCTAGCAGATGTGAAACAATTTCTCAAAAGGCATATGCTGGCCATGAGAGATATTCAAAGTGAAGATGGGCGTTTTCCGGATGTAGCTCCAATAGGTGTAGGATTTGGTGAAACGTTGTGGGGAAGTGCCGGAATTACTGTTGTCTGGGAAAATTATCTGCAATACGGTGACCTCAGTTTATTAGAAGAGCATTATGAGGCTATGAAAAACTACGCCAATTATCTGATTGCCGATATTGATCCTAAAACAGGTGTTTTAAAAGAAAACGAAAGAGATAACTGGGGCTCGTTAGGAGACTGGCTGAGTTTAGAAGATTCTAAAAACGAAAAAACGCTATTCTGGGAAGCTTATTTTATTTATGATTTGGAAATTATGGCTAAAGTTGCCGGCTTATTAGACAAAAAGAAAGATCAGGAACATTTTTCAGAATATTACAAGCAGAGAAAAGATTTTTTCAATAAGACTTATATTGATAAAACAACAGGAAAAACAGCATTTAGAGGTAAAATTGTGGATACACAAACCTCGTATGTACTA
The DNA here is from genome assembly GCF_029625295.1 of Flavobacterium gyeonganense. Classification (NCBI taxonomy): domain Bacteria; kingdom Pseudomonadati; phylum Bacteroidota; class Flavobacteriia; order Flavobacteriales; family Flavobacteriaceae; genus Flavobacterium; species Flavobacterium gyeonganense. The sequence goes on from NZ_CP121112.1 coordinate 4,465,349, forward strand.
CCCTTTGCTTTTGGTGTTCTGAATAAGGAAAATGCTGATCTTGCTTTACAACAGTTTATATCTTCTATACAAAGAGAAAACAAAACCGATCAGGGCGTTATTTGTCCGCCTTATTCCCTAATGACCGGATTTATTGGCACTGCATGGGTCAATAAAGCACTTTCAGATAATGGATATTCGAATGTAGCCTATCAGTTATTACAAAACAAATCTTATCCTTCGTGGTTGTATCCTGTCACCCAAGGAGCAACTACGATTTGGGAACGATTAAATTCGTATACGCATAAAGACGGGTTTGGAGGGAATAACCGAATGAATTCTTTCAATCATTATGCCTTTGGAGCGGTAGGGGCATGGATGTATAATTATTCGTTAGGAATTTTACGAGATGATAATGCACCGGGATTTAAACATTTTATTTTAAAGCCGGAACCCGATACTACCGGAGAGATGAACTTTGCAAATGGATATTACGATTCGATGTACGGACGTATTGAAAGCAGCTGGGAAATAAAAAAAGGCAAATATAAGTTCCGTTTTGTTGTGCCTGCAAATACAACAGCGACACTTTATTTACCCGCTTTAAAAGAAAGTGATGTAACAATAAATGGTAAAAAGAGCGGAACTAAATTTTTGAATATAAAAAATAATAAAGCTGTCTTTGAGATAGAATCCGGGGAATATTCGTTCGGAACAGTTATTAGAAATTAAAATGATCAAGATTAAAAATCCTTACAAGATGAATAAATTTAGAATATTGTTTTTAGCAGCTATTTCCAGTATTTCTTTGTCTGCACAGAAAAAAGAGAATAAGGCAAATGTTTTTGAGCTACAAAATCCAGATTACAAAATTAGTCCGCAAACCGGAATGACAAAACAGCACTGGAAAGATGCAGCGCTTTATTTGCTGGAAGGAGCTTTTAGTTATATTCATAAACTGGATGATCCAATGCAATTCCCAAAACAGGAAGGAAAAAGTTATCCATCAAATCCAAATCAGGTTCCCACAGAAAAACTGGAAGGCCTTTGCAGAACCTTATTTATTGCTTCGCCTTTATTGAAGGAAAATCCGGATTTGGTCATCAACAATATAAAAGTTGCTGATTATTATAGATATCAAATAGCCAAATTAGCTGATCCACAGAGTCCGACTTACATTGAACCGCGTGCTAAAAATGCCGGACCAAATCAAAAGCTGGTTGAATTTGGCGCTTTGTCACTTTCGCTTTTGACCAATGCTGACGTTTTATGGAAACCGCTTCCTCAAAATCAAAAAGACGATCTGGCTAAAATCATGATTAGCTACGGTGACGGACCAACGGTAGATTCTAACTGGAAGTTCTTCAATATTTTTGTCCTCAGTTTTTTTAAAGAACAAGGCTATACCGTCAATGAGAAATTATTGGTTGAGTATTTAGAAAAATCATTAAAACATTATCGTGGCAATGGGTGGTACAATGACAGCCCGGCATTTGATTATTACAGTATGTGGGCTTTTCAGATGTACGGCAATATCTGGTCGGAGTTTTTTGGAAAGAAATACTATCCTGAAATTGCGGCTAAGTTCATGTCAAACTTTAGCGATTTAAAAAATAATTATCCTTATTTGTTTAGCAAAGATGGCGAAATGATTATGTGGGGAAGAAGTATCAGTTACAGAATTGGGGCAGTAGTGCCTTTTCCGTTAATGGGATTTCAAAATGACCCTGATATCAATTACGGTTGGATGCGCAGGATTGCATCTGGTGTAATCAAACAATTTTTGACACATCCGGATTTTATGAAAGATAACGTGCCTACGCTTGGTTTTTATGGTGAATTCGAACCGGCTGTTCAAAATTACAGCTGTCGCGGAAGCGTGTACTGGATGGGAAAAATCTTTATGGGATTACTTGTTCCGGACAATAATCCGTTTTGGATATCCAAAGAAAACAACGGCGATTGGGATACGATATTCAAAAAAGATGAGGTTTACAATAAGTATCAGGGAGATTCTCAAATCCTGATAACAGATTATCCTAATATTGGCGCTTCAGAAGTAAGGGCCTGGTGCCATGAAAAGGTAAAAGACGACTGGCAGAAATTCAGATCTACAGAAAACTACAACAGACTTTCCTATAACAGCGCTTTTCCGTGGCAGGCAGATGGTCAAAATGGTGAAGTTGCGATGAATTATGTTATTAAAAACAAAAATGAACAATGGGAAGCCTTCAGATTATTTACTTTTAAAAAGTTTGAAAATGGTATTTATTACCGAAATGTAGTTTTAGAAACGGATGAAAATATAAAATTCGATTTAGCAGATATTCCTTTGGCTAATGGAATTTTAAGAATTGATAAAAATAATAGCGACAAAGTTGTTTCAATGCGTTTGGGGCATTATGCATTGCCAAAACTAGACAAAGAAATTGTTACAACTAAAAAAAATATAGCAGGACATGAAGTTACCATCATCGACAATGGAAAATACCAAGTGGCTATGATTCGGCTTTTAGGATGGGATAAAACCGAAGTTGTAAAAGCAAAAGGATTACATCCCCAAAGTAATGAAAGCTCTGTAATAAATGTTTTGAGTGATACAAAATCAAATAAAACAAAAATTTATGCAACTCTTATGCTCTGGAAGAAATCAGGTGAGAATTGGAATAAATCAGAATTACTTCCTGTAAAAATTGTGGATCAGACGAATGATGTAGTTACGATTCAATTTAATAACGGAAAAAGTAAAGCTGTTAGTTTTTTAATTAAGAAGTTGGATTAGAGTGTTTAAAATAATCTAAAAAATCAGCTTCTTTTATTTTTTGGCAAATAGATCCAAAAAGTAGTGCCGACTCCAGGCTTACTGCTAAAATTAATCAAGCCATTATGATTCTCGATAATTCTTCGGCATAAAGCCAGTCCAATACCATTGCCACCATATTGGTCGCGTTCATGCAGCCGCTGAAACATATCGAATATACGCCCTGAATAAGAACTGTCCATTCCAATACCATTATCTTCAACTGATATTACGTCATATTTTTCTGCTGAACCTGTAAAATTAGGATCATTTGGAATATCTCCATAACCGATTGTAACAGCAGGATTGCCGGAGTTAAATTTAAGTGCATTATTAATCAGGTTATAAAACAGTTGACGAAACTGGATATCAAGTCCGGAAACTTTAGGCAGCTGATCCACTTTTATAACAGCACTTTTTTCTTCAATTATCAGACTCAGATCACCCAAAACTTCTTCAATCACTTTATTAAGATCTACTTCTTCAAAATATTGTTCAGAATTTTCTATTCGGGAATAATTAAGAACATCAGTAATTAAATTTGATAGTCTTCCAGCTGCTAGCGTAATTCTGTCAAAATAGAATTTTTTCTTTTGATCTTCAGTTAAATCCGCTCCTGCACGGGAAAGCATAATCATAATTTTACGAAGTGGTTCCTGAAGATCATGACTGGCAATGTAAGCAAACTGCTGTAATTCCTTATTTTTAAAACGAAGTTGCGAGTTGGCGCTTTCCAATTCAAGCTGAATCATTTTAAGTTCTGTATTGTCCTTAAGCGTTTCAACGATCATTTTCTGGGCGTTTATATCTACGAAATAAACTAACCAGCTATTAAATGTACCATCTTCAGCTTTGTTTGGAGTTATCGAAACCAGATGCCAGATATAGTTAGTACCTTTTTTGATTCTCGTTTCACCAATATAATCAGATCTGTTTTGTTTTGCTCGCTTCAAGCCTTCTAGAACATTATCAATATCTGCAGAATGAATAAAATGAGTCAGTGTTTTTCTTTCAAAAGTCAGTAAAGGCTTTTCAAGATAATTCTCCAGGGATTCGTTAACAAGAAGTACATTATTACGTTCATTGATAACACAAATCAGAATCGGAATTGTATTGGCTAGTTGTTTGTATTTATTTTCACTTTCTGTAAGCTTTTCGGAAAGTGCTATCAATTCAATATTTTTCTTTCTTATTTCATCATAAGGAGATAAAGGAGGCTCATATTTAAAGTAATCGATAAAGCCTTTTATCTTGGTTTCTGTAAGCAGTCCAGGAGACAAAACCTGCTGGCTTATTGTGGTGGTAAACTGATTGTCAAAATAATTGTATTGAATATGACCTGAAATTTTGGCTGCATAATTAAAGGCTTCAGGATTACAGCTTTTTAAGTCTTCGGAATCGGTGATAATGGCTACAATTTCTTTTTGGGTTGATTTTATAATGTTTATTCCCAGTACGAGCAAAGAATTTTTGCCTTTCGCAATAGCACATCTTGCCACCTCAGAAACTGCAGTTGAAAATCTTGTCTGGAAAGAAGAGGGCATACCACACATCTCAGCAATTTTCATGCACCGTTTATGGGCTAGTATTAAGTCCATTTCGTTGTCAAGATTTATTTGTATAATCTCTTTCATAGCACTTAATTTATTTTGCCTGCTAAAATTGTTGCATCGTCTGTACCTCTAATATTTTCCTTAAGTAAAGATGCTGCAATTATCCCCGGATTATGCTTAAAAATAGAAGTCATATCATTCAAATTCCATCTCGTACGTAATCCGTCACTGTGCATTATTATTATTTGATGTTTCTTATATGGCACTATTGTATTGTTTAAAGTCCGTGGAATATTATGTCCTAAAATTCCGTTATAAGGCGTGTAAGTTTTATTTTCGAGCCCGTTATAAATACGCGTATTTATGTTTCCTATACCACAAACAGTCCAAACCTCTGCTTTATAATCTACTGAAGCTATTGTAGCGACAAGTCCTCTGGTTTTTTTACTTTTGAATGTATCTCCCTCAGAATTTCTGCTGGATCCAATGTTATTGTCTGTCTAAATATTTTAATTGCTAACTGAGCTGCCTCATTGGCATTTTCGCCATGACCTAAACCATCTCCCACAAATATCTGAAAACCTTTATTGGAATGTTTTACATAATACCCATCTCCGCAAAATATTTCACCGGGGTAATTAACAGCGATTGTAGTGTAATTAAGTCCCGTTTTTAGTGGAGGCAATTGAAAATCTGGTTTTTCACAGATTTTCACATATTGAACACAGCCCCAATTTTTCATCGAATAAATCTGAAAATCGTTGCTCAGCCTTTTGATCGAGCCTAATCCATGTCCAAGGGTATTGGAAGAGGAGTAGCCATCATTCATTATTTTAGCCACATTTTCAAATCCAATTCCATTATCAAGGCAATAAATTTCAATTTGATTTTGCTCATCTTCAACATGAGCTCTGTACAAAAGTTCACCGCCATTGGCATACTTTATAAGATTTGAAGTAAGCTCTGCCACTATGATATCTGTTTCGGCAGCTCTATGGGGGGTAAAACCAATCTGAAGGGCGAGATTGTGAATTTCTCTTTTTATAAAAGCTATAAGACTTCGATCGTCTATTTTGTAAGTGGAAAACGTATTATCCATTTTTCCATTTTGTTATAGTAACGGTTGTACCGTTTCCTGGTTCTGATTTAATCTCAAATTCATTGACAAGCCTTTTTGTGCCAGGTAAGCCCAAACCCAAACTTTTTCCAGTGCTGTATCCGTCTTTCATTGCTAAAGATATATCCGCTATTCCGGGACCATTATCAATAAAAGTTACGCGTACGCCATTATCACGACCATTACTGACCGACTCAATAATGACTTTTCCGCCGCCGCCATATTTTAAAAGATTTCGAACAAGTTCACTGGTTGCTGTAATTAGTTTAGTTTGATTTAAAATGCTCATACCAAGTTTTACACCAAGCTCTTTTACACGATTGCGTAAGGGTACAACATCCTGTTCTCTTATAATTAGAACTTCTTCTTTACTATTCGTCGTCGTAGTCATACTCCTGCTCTTCGTTATCGCTTTTGTGCATTTTTGAGCGAAGTAAATCCATTCCTTTCTCTACATTAAGAGCACTTATAACACCATTTAAGGATAATCCAAGTTCAACTAATGTAATAGCCACTGCTGGCTGCATGCCTACTACAACAGTTTGTGCATCCATTATTCTTGACATTACTGCAATATTGCCGAGGATTCGTCCCATGAACGAATCGATTATGGATACAGCAGAGATATCAATTAGGACACCTTTCGAACTATGTTTACTGATGGTATTAATTAAATCTGATTCAAGATTTTCTGCCAGCTGGTCGTATAAGTCTACCTGAATAGTGACAAGCAGAAAATCTCCCATTTTTAGTATAGGAATTCTTTCCATAAAAAATTACAATCTTATTCTACAATTTTCTTTCTTTTGACTACTGACAATTGCAGCATTTCGAAAGCTGTCTGCAATGCACTTGCAAGTGATGCCTTAGTAATAATTCCACTTAAATCAATTCCTAAGTGTACTACAGTCTGTGCAATTTCAGGACGAATACCGCTGATGATACATTCGGCTCCCATCAAACGGGTTGCACTTACTGTTTTTATAAGATGCTGTGCAACAAGTGAATCCACCGCCGGAACTCCTGAAATATCTAAAATTGCTATTGAACTTCCTGTATCTACAATTTGCTGTAAAAGGTTCTCCATTACTACCTGAGTTCTCGAACTGTCTAACGTTCCAATAATTGGTAAAGCAACAATACCATCCCAAACACTGATTACAGGAGTCGAAATTTCACTAATTTCATCTACCTGTCTTGCGATTACATCTTCTCTTCCTCTCATGAAGGCTTCAAAAGTCATAATCATCAAATTATCTAAAATAGAACTCAGTTTCAGATTGGCGTCATAAAGCTGTGCAGAATCTTTTATTATCCCAGAAAGAACCTTAGAGGCTGCTTCTTTAAATGAAAGTAAATATTGTGCATTTTCTCTTGGTGAAAAACCTCTTTTTCCTCTTGATGATGAGATTCCGATTATAAGATCTTCAACTTTTTCAAATTCTCTCGAATCATCGGAGTTAGCAAGTGCACTTAAAAACAGAGAAGCAAATTCTTTTGATTCTTCTTCCTCCATTGCCCCGTCATCAGATCCGCTATCAAGAAGAATTTGAGACCATATGGTTAATAATTTGTTTTCGTGCTCTTTTAAGCCTCCCAGTAAATTGTTTTGCATTTGCTTTAAATTTGGATTTTTTCTAAACAAATATAGTTTTTTAAATCCAATATTGAGAAAAGATTTATTAAAACACAAAATACCAATTTTATTTGCATTTAGCTGTTTCTAAAATGTGGTTATGGCAGTTGATGAATGCTATTAAAAAGTACTTTCGTCATGCGGGTTAAGTTTATTATTGTCATTGTTTTTTTAGGATTTTAGAAATAGTTAAACCTAATTGATGCTACGGATTATAGAAGTTAATTTAAAAAAAGTTTTCTATATGCAAGCAGAAAAGGTGTAGGACAGTTTCTGGTAAGAAGTTCTAATAACAAGGGTTAATTGTTTGAGCCGATTCCCGACGGAAGAAGTATTGATGATGGTGCGGATGAATAATATGGGAGGAAAAAAGAAAGAGTAATAAATGAATAAATTCACAAATCATAGATTTATTTATCCAGTTTTGCCCTGGAAGCGATGAGCCTGAAAAGCGGTTCAAATTTTTCAATTTGTAAAGTCAGATCTTCATGTGCTGCTTCCGGTCCAATGCTTCCCTGCAGGCAGTATAATTTCTGATTCTGAGCCAGCATGAATTGCAACATTCGTACCTTCATAGCATTGTTATGTCGTTCCAATGATTCTTCGGCTTCTATCATAACCGCAGGTTTTCCGTCAATCATTACGTCTTCAGTACGGAAAAGTTTAATATTTGGAGGCAGTATTGAAGCAATTGATTTTTCAGTCAGCTTAATACCATGCAGCTCTTTCGGTAAATCATATACCACAATTAGTATTTTCTCATTACCATTTCCATAATAGCTGGTAAACTGCTGTATTGTTTCAGGCATTTCGGCTTCTTCAGCAAGCCAGCTTTTTGGTATTGGAATTTTAAAAAAGCTTTCTCAGCTTTAGGATGATTTTCAGTAGTAAAAAAATCAACATGGCCGTCAGTAATTTCCTGATGTGGAGCGTCATGGTATTTAAATGATAATATTCCTTTTGACAATATATCATTATTGATAATATTCTTAGATCTTTCTTTTACTTCTAAAAGAAAATCGTGTGCATATTTTTCTTTTTCAATTTTGTTTGGGAATTCGTTATTTAGAATAGAATCTAAATAATGGTGTAAGGAGTTGTACTGTTGATAATCAAGTTCCTCTTTTAAAAATTGCTTGATATTCTTCTCAGTACGTCCAAAAATACTTTTTAATTTTTTTTCTGCATCAGTGACATTTGGATGAAGCTTAGGGAACTGGTCTGCAATTTTTTGAAGAGCTGTATTTTGTCCCTTTAGAAAAGCGTATGTTTCAATGGCAAACGAAACTTTTGGATCATATTTCTCACTCTGTGAAAAACAAAATGCAGGAAACAATAAATAGAAAAGCAATACGATACGGCGCATGGACTCGTTTTTTTAGGGAATGATAAAAATTGTTAAAAACGCATTACCGTTTTTTATATAATTCTCTAATTGTGTTGTATAATCCCCATTTTTTTCATTAACTATAAATAATTTATTAATATTTTGTATTGGATAAAATATTATCATTTTTTTTTGATTCAATTTTATAAATATTTAATTATGTTAATTTTATTTTTTATGTTAATACATATTAATAAATTAAATTTTATATACAAAATATTGTTTATTTTTTAATTTATTTAGATTGTTATATGTAATTATTTACAAAAATACCCCTTATTTTTTTCCAATTTACCCCCCTTGATATTTCTTTTTTTATATTTATTTTACAAATGTAAAAAATACACTTATATCTAATGTCTTTAAATTAAATAGAGAATTATAAAAATATGCTTACTTTTTTAGTACTGCATGTCTTTATTATTTGGTAAAAAAAATAAACACACTTATAAATAGCCTTTAAAATAAATAAGAATGAAATAACCTTTTTTAAAATTTACTAACCTTTAACCAAAACCAAAATGAAAAAAAACTATTTGATTCAGTCTCTTATGATTAGGATTGAATTTCTAATGGCTATAATGATAGTCTTCAGTACTAATGCTAGTTATGGGATAACCCCTCAGTATTATTCATCATCAGTTAAAAACACACTACAACAGCAGCGATTAATTACAGGAAAAGTTATTTCCGGGGACGAAGGCATGGGAGTCCCAGCTGCCAATGTGATACTAAAAGGAACCCGAAAATCTGTAATTACGGATATGGATGGAAATTACTCAATAGAAGTGGATTCTGATGAAGCCATATTAGTATTTTCATTTATAGGTTACAATACTCAGGAAATTAAGGTAGGCAATAGTAGTATTATAAATGTAAAATTAATTGCTACTGATAATAGTCTCAAGGAAGTCGTTATTGTGGGGTTCGGGACTCAAAAGAAAGGTAGTATGGTAAGTTCTATTACGACAATCAAACCAAAAGAGCTTAAGGGGCCAACCAGTAACTTAACGACCATGTTAGCAGGAAGGGTTTCAGGTTTAATAGCTTATCAGCGTAGTGGTGAACCAGGAAATGATAATGCCAATTTTTTTATTCGTGGTTTAGGTTCCTTCGGATCCGGAGCTTCTAACCCATTAATTTTAGTTGATGGAATTGAGTCTACCACAAATGATTTGGCTCGTTTGCAACCCGATGATATAGACAGTTTTTCGGTATTGAAAGATGCAGCAGCAGCAGCAGTTTATGGAGCACGTGGAGCTAATGGAGTTGTACTGGTTACTACAAAAATGGGTAAAAATGGTGTTACAAAATTTAATTTTAGGGTAGAATCAAGGGTGTCGTCTAATACCAAAAATTTCGATTTTGCAGACAATATCACTTACATGAATTTGGCTAATGAGGCTGTAAGGACACGTAATCCGGAACGAGGTGATGTTTACAACCAAAATAAAATTGCAAGGACTGCTGCCGGCGATGATCCTTATTTATACCCAAGCAACAACTGGATTGATGAATTGATTAAACCTTATACCATTAACCAGGGATATAATCTGAATATTAGCGGAGGTGGAGAAAAAGCAAGATACTATGTTGCAGGTACCTACAATGTAGACAATGGAGTTTTAAATGTCGATGGTATTAATGATTTTAATAGTAATATTAAATTAAGAAATTATTCTATGAGGTCAAATGTCGATATGTCATTAACGCCAACTACAAAAGCAATTATTCGATTTTATGGGCAGTTTGATGATTATAATGGGCCTATTGGTGGTTTTGACAAAAGAGGAAATAAAACTTCTGGAGGAGCACATATCTTTAATCTTACTATGTGGTCAAATCCGGTTGCATTTGCAAAAGTATATCCATCCAGTTATTTGCCGTATGTCGAGCATCCTCTATTTGGTGGTGCTTTGACAGGAGGAACTGCAGGTTCGATTTTAGTTAATCCTTATGCACAAATGGTTAAAGGATATCAGGTGTCTAAAGCTTCAACAATTCAAACACAGCTTGAATTGCAGCAAGATTTAAAAGCCATAACACCGGGACTTAGTATGAATGCAATGGGGTATATTAGAAGATATTCTTATTTTGATGTTGCCAGACAATACAATCCATTTTATTATATGTCTTATATAAGTCCTGAAACAGGCGAGCTTCAATTGCAGGTATTGAATGATGGTGGAAAAAGTTCTGTAGGGCTTCCAGGGACAGAATATTTAGATTATGCACAGGGAACTAAATCATTAGATTCCCGTATTTATCTTCAGGGGACAATTAATTATAATAGGACTTTTAACGATAAACATGCCGTGACAGGTATGATAACCAGTCTGATGTCAAGTTATGAAAAAGGAAATGAAGGTTCATTAGAGGGGTCTTTGCCATCAAGAAATCTTGGGATTTCCGGTAGGTTTACTTACGGATTTGATAATAGATATCTTGCTGAATTTAATTTTGGGTATAATGGTTCTGAACGGTTTGCAAAAGGACATCGGTATGGTTTTTTTCCTTCTATAGGCCTAGCTTATAATATTTCGAATGAAAAATTCTGGGAGCCAATTAAAGATGTCGTAACTAATTTTAAAATACGTTCTACTTATGGTTTGGTAGGTAATGACCAGATTGGTGATGTTAATCAACGTTTCTTTTATTTATCTGATGTGAAAATTGGAGATGAAAATTATGGAGCAGCTTTTGGGGAGCAATATGGTTATTATCAACCAGGAGTCTATGTTAACCGCTATGCAAATGAAAATATTGGATGGGAAGAATCTACACAAATTAATTTAGGTTTAGACCTGCAGTTTTTTAATTCTTTAAATTTTGTCGTAGATGTTTACAAACAGCATCATACTAATATTCTTCAGGCCAGAAGTAATATAGGTTCGACAATGGGACTTACGGCAGTGCCTTTGGCTAATTTTGGGGAAATAGAAAGCAAAGGGCTCGACTTAGCTGTTACTTTTAATAAACAATTGAATCAGGATTGGTACACAGAATTACGAGGAAATTTTACGTTTGCAACAAACAAAATTTTAGTATTCGATGAGATTAACTTTCCTGCTAATATGAGATATCGCTCAAGAGTAGGCCAGAATTTTGATCAGAGATACGGTTATATTGCCGAACGCTTATTTGTAGATCAAAATGAAGTTGATAATTCACCAAAACAATTTGGAGATTATACAGGAGGGGATATTAAATATCGTGATGTTAATGGTGATGGAGAAATTACTCCAAGCGATATGGTTCCTTTAGGTTACCCTACATCACCAGAAATTGTGTATGGTTTTGGAGGTACGGTTGGCTACAAAAAATTTGATCTTAGTATTTTCTTTCAAGGGGCAGCCCGTACCTCTTTTTTTATAGACTCAGAAAATATTGCGCCATTTATTTTAGACGGTTCGTATCAGAATAATTTACTAGATGTAGTTGCAAAAGATCATTGGTCTGAAGATAATAGAAATTTATATGCTTTCTGGCCAAGATTGAGTGATAAACTTGTAGAGAATAATAATCAGACATCAACCTGGTGGATGCGTGACGGTTCATTTTTAAGATTAAAGTCTGTAGAAATCGGTTATAATGCCCCTAAAAGCTTTAATACCAAACTTGGTTTGCAAGACCTCAGGATTTATATTAACGGAAGTAATCTTGCCGTTTGGAGCGCTTTTAAGATGTGGGATCCTGAAATGGGCGGAAATGGTTTAGGATACCCAATTCAGTCGGTTTACAATGTCGGTCTTAAGGTTAATTTTTAAAAAATAGAATCATGAAAATTAAAAATATAATTTCAGTAAAAATAAGCCTTCAACAAGGAAGAACGTTTTTCGGGATAATAATGGCGATACTTTGTTTGGCAGGTTTACAATCATGTGAGAAAGATTTTCTGGATGTAGTTCCGGATAATGTAACCACATTAGAAAATGCTTTTAAATTAAGGAATGAAGCTCAAAAATATTTATTTACCTGTTATTCTTATATTCCTAAAAATGGAGATGGAATCTATAATATAGGAATGCTGGCCGGAGACGAAACATGGGTGGCACCAAACCGTGCGGCTATAACAAGTTATGCTTTTAATATAGCGACCGGTACGCAAAGAAAAGCTAGTCCTTATATGAATGCCTGGGAAGGATATTATCAGGGAGCAGGACCATCAGATCGTTATCCGCTTTTTGATGGAATCAGACACTGTAATGTTTTTCTCGAAAATGTAGAAAACAGAAGTAAAGTCGCAGATTTATCTGAGGCAGAACGTTTAAGATGGATAGGCGAAGTCAAGTTTTTAAAAGCATATTATCATTATTACTTAATGCGAATGTATGGACCAATTCCGGTGATTCGTGTTAGTTTGCCTATCGATGCCCCTGTAGAACAAATACAGGTAGAAAGAGAGCCTATTGATACAACAGTTGATTACTTGGTAAGTTTATTAGACGAGGCTGCCATAGCATTGCCTACTCAAATTGCAGATACGCAAAATGAACTCGGAAGAATTACTAAGCCAATAGTTTTAGGAATTAAAGCAGAATTACTGCTTATGGCTGCAAGTCCGCTATTTAATGGAAATTCTGATATGGCAGGATTTAACACAAAAAACGGGACACCATTGTTTAATACAACTTATGATGAAAACAAATGGAAAAAAGCAGCAAATGCAGCTAAAGAAGCTATAATAGCCGCTGAAAGTGGAGGTCATAAAATTTTCTATAAAAACGATATTGCATTTACTATTTCACAGACAGCTAAAACTAAGCTTGATATAACACAGGCAGTAACAGAACCCTGGAATGATGAGGTTATCTGGGCAAATTCTAATAGCCGTACTTACGAGCTACAGCGACTATGTATGATGCCTCTGGATAATACTATTGCTCATACCCGCGCCAGAAAGGTGCTTTCGCCTACAATTGAATCTGCTTCTAATTTTTATACTAAAAACGGAGTACCTATAGAAGAGGATAAAACTTTAACATTTGGAGATATTACCGAGATAAAAGAAGCTACTGCAGCAGATAAATTCGATATTAAAGAAGGCTACCGCACTTCAATTTTAAATTTTAACAGAGAACCTCGTTTTTATGCTGATTTAGGTTTCGACGGAGCTATTTTCTATAAATATGACAGCGGTTCTGATGAAACTAAATATTATATCAAAGCAAAATATCAGGATTATGCAGGAAGTGCAGATGCTTTTGATTTTAATATTACAGGTTACTACATAAAAAAACTGGTGAATTGGGAACAACATTTTGGAAACGGAAGTTTATATAAAGAATATGCCTGGCCGGAACTGCGTTTGGCTGATTTATATTTAATGTATGCCGAAGCTCTCAATGAAGCGGATGGAATAGCAGCTTCAGGTGAAGTACTGCAATATCTGGATATTATACGTAAACGTGCAGGATTAAAAGGAGTCGTGGAATCTTGGACTAATTTTTCAATAAATCCGGGAAAATATACTACTAAGGAAGGCATGCGCGAAATTATTCACAGAGAACGCAGTATCGAAATGGCTTATGAAGGCAAGAATTACTGGGATATCAGAAGATGGAAAAAAGCAAATCAGGAATTTAATGAACCTGTAAAAGGCTGGAATGTTTTTGGGGTAACAGAAGGAGCTTATTATCAGGTAAGAACTTTAAATCAACAGCGTTTTGTGGCTCCCAGAGATTATTTTTGGCCAATTGATGAAACAACAATTATTCAAAATCCAAATCTGATACAAAATCCAGGTTGGTAAAACATAAAAAATAATAATTATGAAACGAATTATAAAATCATTTACAAGGATATTTGTAATTTCATTAATTCTGGCTATTGTGTCCTGTAATGAGAATCAGGAGCCAGAACCTTTGGAAAGCAATTCAAATGGACCTGCTGTAGTAACTAATGTTGTAGTGCAGAATTTACAGGGAAAAGCAAGACTCACATATACATTGCCTTCGGATGATGACCTGTTGTATGTTGTTGCGAGATACACGTTAGAAAATGGCAGACCTATGGAAGTTAAATCTTCCTATTATTCTAACTCTATGCTTTTAGAAGGTTTTGCCGGACAGTCTACAACTGAGGTTAAAATTTATGCTGTTAATAAAAGCGAAACAGAATCTAAACCGGTTACGGTTACCGTTGCACCTTCAAAAGCACCAATCTTTGATATTTTTGATTCTTTAAATGTTAAGCCGGACTTTGGAGGTATTCGCATTACTGCTGATAATATAACAAAGGAAGAAATAGGTATTTTAGTGATGCAAAAAGATCTAAAAGGTGACTGGGTACCTTTGCCTACCAGTATCTATACTTCGGTAGATCATATCGGACGAAGTTTGAGAGGTATGGAACCTGTCAAACAAGATTTTGCTATAGTTGTAAGGGATAAATGGCTCAATTATACAGATACTTTATTTACTAATATTGAACCGCTTTTTGAAGTTATGATGCCAAAATCGGCTTTTGTAACCCTGCATCTTAATAATGACACCAAAACAATTGATAATGCTTATCCGGTTAGTAATTTGTGGGATGGACAATTTTTAGAATACTGGGGTTCTTATTTTACCGACAGGACGGTAGATGTGGGCAATCATTTAGTGACTTTTGATATCGGAAAGATGACTAAGTTAAGCCGTATGAGAATGTGGAATTTCTCAGAACCTATTGGAGGCCAAAGAATGTATTATTATTTGGGAGCTGTTAAAAAGTTTAGAATATGGGGAAGTAATACTTTAAACGACGGTACTCTGGACAGTAATTGGACGTTGATGGGAGAGTATGAAATCAAGAAACCTTCCGGCCTGCCTTATGGACAGGAAAATAACGATGACCTTTTAGCAGCAAGAGATGGTGCCGATTATGAAATTGCTTTAGAAAAACCTGCTGTCCGATACCTTAGAATTGAATGTTTAGAAAACTGGGTAGGAGGTAAATTTATGGCTATTTCGGAAGTTCAGGTATATGGTAATCCTAATTTTTAATCCTAAAACAAAAACAATGAAAAATTTAAGAAATATTTTAATCGCAGTTTTTGTGGTTTTGTCAGCTCTCATTATAAATTCATGCACAAGTGGTGATGAGTATCTGAAGTTTACCGAAGGTGGTGCGATTTCATATACAGGAAAAATAGATTCATTAAAATTATTTCCTGGAAGGAACCGTTTAGAAGTACAGGGGCTTATCATATCAGATCCTAAGGTTAAAGAACTTCGAATTTATTGGAATAATAAAAAAGATTCTGTGGTTGTACCCATTGCCAGAACTTCCGGAATAGATGAGGTTTCAAAAATTATAGACAATTTAGCAGAGAATATATATAATTTTGAATTTAGGACCTTTGATGCAAAAGGGAATTCGTCAATAGCTGTAACAGCTTCAGCAGAGGTGTATGGAGACCGTTACATAAATTCTTTAATCAACAGGCCAATTCTTAACAATTTGCTCATTGGGAGTCAGTTGACTGTTAACTACATAAATTTGAATGCAGATTCGGGAGCTTTAGGAACAGAAATAGAATATACCGATTCTTCTGATCAGTTAAAAACTATATTTACGGATATTAGTAAAACGAATGTAATAATAAATGATTTTAAAAGCGGTTCAACATACAGATACAGAACTCTTTATAAACCTGTTCCAGAATCAATTGATACTTTTTATTCGGTTTATAAAGATGTAAAACCTGTAGTGGCTCCGGTTTTACTGAATGCCAAACAGCCTTTCGCTTATTCATCATATGATGGAGGAAGATGGGGAGTAATTGCAGACTGGACCACAAATACTGCGGCCAAAAATCATAATGGATATGGAGGATATGATGGAGGATGCTGTGGAAAAGCAAATAATGCTACTGTGAATTTTGAATCAGGCTGGGGAGCTCCAGGCATAACTAACGGAAAACTATATCAAACTGTTACTGCTGAACCTGCAACATACCAGTTAAAAGTTACTGTATTTGAATCCAATCATGAACAAAATGATCCAGGCGGATTTTATATAATTGTTTCTAAGGGTAATGTAGAATTGCCAAATGTAGAATCTGTTACTACAGACACTGAAGTTTTAAAATACAAAAGGGTTCTTAGCAACGGGATAGGAAATACAGAATATATTTTAGAGTTTACTATAGATCAAACTACACCAATTACTGTTGGAATAACTACTTCACAACCAGACTGGGGAAGGTTTTGTACCATAAGCTCTTTTGAGATTGTAGTAAAGTAAATTTTTTAAAAACACTATTGTCTAATTTTAGGCAATAGTGTTTTTATTTTTAGGCTTTTTTATTATTTATACAGATATGAATTTAATTTAATTGACTAATCTGATTTCGGTATTCTCCGGGAGTGATGCTCACAATCTGTTTGAATATTTTTGAAAAGTGAGGCAGATTCGAAAATCCGGTATCCAGCGCAATCTCCAGAAAAGTTTTATTCGTAGTAGCGATTAAATATTGGGCTCTTTCAATTTTTTTTTCATGAATATAATGCAAAGGTCTTTGTCCGGTATGGAGCATGAATTGCTTTGAAAAATAATCCTGATTCTGATTTACCCTTTTAGCCAATTGTGCAACAGTAAGATTTTCCTTTAAGTGAATTTGAATATAACTCATGGTGTCGAGTATTTTAGAGGAAGTAATTTGGGACTGATTGGTTTTAAAATCATTATTACTTAAAAAACGGGATATGAGCTGAAGGATAATGCCTTGGTTTTCAAACTTAAGATGCGTCTTCATGGCATCATTTAACGAAGTGTATTCTTTATAATAACTTTCTCTTTCATATACTTTTGGATTGTCCGATCTGTTGATTCCTCTTCCCGGATTAATTTGAAGCATTTTTTTGATAAGTATGATATCAATTTCAGTTGCGGGAAGTTTCATCACACTTCTATTGTTGTTAAATAAAGAAATTCCGTCAGCAGACTCTTCAAAAAACTGGATAAAAAACTGACTCAGATATTCATCACATTTCAGGTTGCATATGGTAAAACTTGGGATGAGATATAAAAAACCCGGCTCTAAAATTAATTCGTCATAACTATCAGAAATAGAACCTATTCCCTCGTCGATGTAATACAAGCGATAGTAAGGACTAACCACATTGTAGTAATTCCATTTGTTATTAAGTTTAACATAGTCAATATGCAGTAATGAAAAAGAATATTTGAAGATATTTTTAGACATGAGATAGGTGTAAATCGTTTTTCGGTAATAAAAAATCGTTTTTAGATAAAAGTATATATATTGTCTAAGCTATATTTGTGATAAATATAGTTATTAAAAAATATTATATAACTAATTTTATTTGTAAAATATATATAATAATAATAAAATATGATTTTTTTTATGATAAAATTAAATAAATCATGAAATAAATAAATCGGAAATATATAATTTATTCTCTAAAAACATATTAAGATGAATAGAAGAAATGCTTTAAAATTAGGGATGTCGGCTTTAGCGGGAGTTTACTTATCTCCATTATTGAGTCAAACCCGATTATTTAGTAATATTCCGTTGCCAATCGATGGCCTTTTTCAGCCTACGTGGGATTCGCTTGAAAAGTATCAGGTGCCGGATTGGTTTCGGGATGCTAAATTTGGCATGTGGGCACATTGGGGGCCTCAATGCGAACCTGAAGCCGGAGACTGGTACGGAAGAGGTATGTATGAAGAAGGTTCAAGGCAATATAAATTTCATGTTGAAAAATATGGGCATCCGTCGAAATTTGGATTTAAAGATATAATCAATATCTGGAAAGCAGACAACTGGAATCCGCAGGAGCTGGTTGACTTATATAAAGATGCCGGAGCCAAATATTTTATGGCAATGGCTAATCATCACGATAATCTGGATTTGTATAACAGTAAGTTTCAGCCAGAATGGAATTCTACGAAAATGGGGCCAAAAAAAGACATCATAGCCGGATGGGAAAAAGCGGCACGTAAAGCAAATCTTCCTTTTGCGGTAAGTATTCATGCGGCACACGCATGGAACTGGTTTGACACTGCACAGGGTGCTGATAAAAATGGTCCTTTAGCAGGAATTCCGTATGATGGCCGTCTCACTAAGGAAGACGGAAAAGGAACATGGTGGGAAGGCCTGGATCCTCAGGATTTGTATGCTCAAAATCACCCTTTAAGCGAAAGACCTTCCCGTGATTCATCCGTTCACAGCCAATGGGATTGGGGAGATGGAGCTTCAATACCTACGTCGGCATATTCTGAAAAGTTTCATAACAGGACAATCGATCTGATCGAAAAGTATAATCCCGATATGCTTTATTTTGATGATACAGCTTTACCATTATGGCCTGTGAGTGACGCAGGTTTGCGAATAGCAGCACATATGTACAATAATAGTCTTAAAAAAAATAAAACTGTCCAGGCGGTTATTACAGGCAAAATATTAACAGAGCAGCAGCGTAAAGCTATAGTGTGGGATATTGAAAAAGGACAAAGTAATGAAATTGAGCCTTTAGCGTGGCAAACAGATACTTGTATTGGAAACTGGCATTATGACCGTGACGTTTATAACGAAAAGCGTTATAAATCAGCTAAAACAGTAATTCATACTTTAATAGATGTAGTGAGTAAAAACGGAAATCTGATGCTTAATATTCCGGTAAGGGGGGATGGAAGTATAGATGAATTAGAGCGTGCGATTGTAAAAGAAGTTGGAGTTTGGATGAAAGCCAACAGTAAAAGTATTTATGGTACAAGACCATGGAAAATATTCGGTGAAGGACCACAACAGGCAAGTGCCGGAGCATTAAAAGCTCAGGGATTTAACGAAGGAAAAGGTAAGCCTTATACATCAGAGGACATCCGATTTGTGCAAAAAGACAAAAAGCTTTTTGCTACTGTAATGGACTGGCCGGAAAATGGTTCTGTATTGATTAAAAGTTTAGGAAAAGGAGCTGGTTATTATACGAATAGTATTAAACAGGTAAAGTTAGTCAGTACAGGTGAAAAGCTTAAATTTACACAGCATAACAATGGCTTAGAAGTTCATTTTCCAAATCAAAAACCGAAAGCTTCTTTTGCCAATGCACTTGAGATTGTATAATAAAAAGCACTCATCTCCAATTAGGAATGAAATCACAATGAAATATATTTGCTTACTATTTTTTCTTGTTTCCAGCACATTTGAAATAAATGCTCAGGAAATTTTGTCTCCAAACAAAAAGATTAAGGTAATTGTTACCTCAAAAAAAGGTTCACCTGATCATTCGTTTGGAGAAGTATATTTTAAAGTTTTGTATAAAAGCAATTTAGAATATACTGAATTACTGCCTAATTCGCCGATGGGTATCATAAGGGATGATCAAAAGTTTACGTATAATCTGAAACTTACAGCAGAGTCCCAGGTTAAAATGATAAATCAGAAATATGAAATGATTACCGGCAAACGAAAGCTGTGTACTAATGCGGGAAGTGAAAAGGTTTTTAAGTATGTAAATTCTAATGATAAGCCAATAGATATTGTTTTTCAGGTTTACAATGACGGAGTAGTATTTCGTTATGAATTTCCAGATCGTTCCGAATCGGCGGTTACCATCATTGATGAGCATACAACTTATGTTTTTGCTTCAGGGACTAATCGATGGATGCAGGAATATACGGAGTCTTATGAAGATTTTTTTCCTTTTTCAGACAATGGTAAATCAAACAATAAAAAACAGGAGTGGGGATTTCCTGCCTTATTCAAATTAAATAATAATCCTGTCTGGATGTTAATTTCTGAAGCAAATATTTCTGAAAATAACTGTGCTGCAAAATTGAACAATTCAAAAAATCTCAACGAATATAAAGTGAGTTATGCATCACCAAGAGATAATTTTAAGCAGACAGGTGTAAAAACGACATTGCCATGGAATTCGCAGTGGCATACGCTGATTATTGGCGGGTTGTCTAATGTTGTAGAGTCCACTTTAATTACAGATGTTAGTAATCCTAATGAATTGAAAGAAACCAAGTGGATAAAACCAGGGGCAGTTTCGTGGAATTACTGGGCTCATAATCATGGCTCAAAAGATTATAAAATTGTAGCAGACTATGTTGATTTAGCAGCAAAAATGAAATGGCCTTATACTTTAATTGACTGGGAATGGGATGCGATGAGTAATGGCGGAAATATCGTTGATGCTGCAAAGTATGCCAAAAGTAAAGGAATTAAACCTTTGATGTGGTATAATTCCGGTACATCTTGGCTTGATCCAACTCCGGTTGACCGTTTGCTGACAAAAGAAAAACGCAGTGAAGAATTTAAATGGCTCAATAAAATTGGTGTATATGGCATTAAAGTTGACTTTTTTGCCGGTGACCAGCAGGATATGATGAAATATTTCATTGACATTTTAAAAGATGCTGCAAAATACCGCTTAATGGTCAATTTTCATGGCGCAACTGTTCCAAGGGGCTGGGCGCGGACATATCCAAATTTGATGACTACAGAAGCGGTATATGGTGCTGAATGGTATAACAATAAACCTGTACTTACCGCTAAGGCTGCTGAGCATAATTCTACCATTCCTTTTACCCGAAATATAATAGGTTCAATGGATTATACTCCTGTAACTTTTTCAAATACACAATACTCTCATATTACCTCTTATGCACATGAGCTGGCATTATCGGTTGTTTTTGAATCCGGTTTTCAGCATTTTGCTGATACACCAGAAGCTTATAATAGTTTGCCGGCAGAGCCTAAAGAATTTTTGAAGAATGTTCCTGTAAGCTGGGACAATACAAAATTAGTTGATGGTTATCCCGGAGTTTTCGTTATAATGGCTCGTAAAAAAGGAAAATTATGGTATTTAGGAGGAATTAATGGGAAAGAAGAATCACAAATTTTAAAAATTAATTTCGATTTTCTGGAGAAAGGTGATTTTAATTTGAAGATTATTAAAGATGGAAAAAATGGCACTTCATTTACTGTTGAAACAAAAAAAATAAAAAGGGGAGATGTATTGAGTGTTGAATGTCTTCCAAGAGGCGGATTTTCAGCAGTTATTGAAAAATAAATCTATATTTAAGTTTACTTATGAGTACAAAAAGATTATGTTATGCCTGTGATTTAATTGATAATCCGGACTTAATAGAAGAATATAAAAAGTATCATGCTAAGGAGAATAGCAAGCCTGAAATTACAAAAAGTATTAAAGATTCAGGAATCGTTGATATGGAAATCTATATCCTTGCCAATCGCCTGTTTATGATTATGGAAGTGGATGAAACGTTTACTCCCGAACGAAAACAAATGATGGATGCTGCTAACCCGGATGTTCAGGAATGGGAAAAATTGATGTGGAAATTTCAGCAGGCGCCTCCCGGAGCTAAAGAAGGCGAAAAATGGCTTCCAATGGAACAGATCTATAAATTAGGCCATTAAAATTTCTCGAATATCAGAATTGAATATTTAATTTTTGATCTTTTAAATTATTTAAATATTTACACTTTATTACTGATGCTTTCATTAGATTTGATTGAAAATTCTAAATGTAATATGAAAGCATTAGTAATTGGAGCTACAGGCTCAACAGGAAAAGAATTAGTTGAACAGCTTCTGGAGGATAGTGATTATACTTCTGTTTCAATTTTTGTCAGACGCTCAATAGGAAAATCCCATCCAAAACTTACGGAACATGTTGTGGATTTTTCAAAAATAAATCAGTTTAGCGCTTTAATTACCGGAGATGTTCTTTTTTCATGCATTGGAACTACATTAAAATTAGCTGGTTCAAAAGAGAATCAATGGAAGATTGATTTTGATATTCCTTCGGCAGTTGCTGTAGAAGCCAAAAAAAATGACGTAAAGTCTTTTGTATTGGTTTCCTCTTATGGTGCTTCCTCAAAAAGCACTATTTTTTATTCTAAAATGAAAGGAAAACTCGAAGATTATATTGCTACCCTTAATTTTGAGCAATATCTGGTTTTTAGGCCAGGACCGCTTATAAGAAAAAATACGGATCGCTTAGGTGAGAAAATTTCAGTTAGATTAATAAAAACTCTAAATTCAATTGGACTTTTAAAAAAATTAAAACCAATTTCTACTGCTTTTTTAGCTCAAAAATTGATAAAAGCTCCTAAAAAACTTTCGTCAGGAATGATTATACTCGAAGTCAGACAGATTTTGGAATTCAATTAGTTCTAATTTTAAAGTTATAAAATAAAGAAAAAGCAACTTTCTGAACTTATTCTTGCAACCGTGTGCGAAGATATCTCACTTTCCAATTTTCTTACATAGAATTGTATCTTGATCGTAAAATATATCATATTGCAATTCCAGTAAAACAATAGGTAATTGCGCTCAAAAATTATTATTTTTTCTAAATCTGGAAATACCTCCACAAAAATATAGTTTCTTAAATCAGAAATTGTATTTGCAACAAAACCATACCTTACTGGGAATTTTATAACTTATACCTGAAATTAAATACTTAGCTGCAAATTCTCATTTGTACTTTTATTGTAAACTTAAATATTTAATAATAAAAATCATATGTTATGGCAGAAATTAAAATTGAAAAGAAAAAGCCGATATGGCCATGGATTGTAGCATTACTTTTAATTGCAGGAATCCTATATTATGTCTTTTTAAGAGATAACGAAGTACAAACCACCAACAATGGCGTAGAAATCGAAAATACTACGAGTACTGATAGCATAGGTAATTAATCAAAAGACAGGACTAAAATAATTTATTCTCACATCTACATTTCGCACAGAAAAGAAGCGGTAGTAAGCTTAAATTTTTAAAATTAAAGCAGAGGATACAATCAACTTAATTTAAAATAAGATTTATGGAAACTAAAGATAGAAATTTATACAGGCTGGATGAACTTTCTGATTATAAAATTGCCTCGAACTATTCTGATGTAAGAGGATGGAAAATAGTAGACGCAGATAACCGTACTATTGGTAAAATCGATAATCTATGGGTTAATAAAGATATGAAGCGAGTAGTATATCTGGATGTAAATGTTGATAAACAATTAATAGACGATAGTCGTAACGAGATACATGAGGCTATAGCGAATGATAATGGAAGGGAGTTCATTTATAAAGAAGGAGACAGTCATATTATAATTCCAATTGGTTCAGTCAGTATAAATAAAGATACGAAAACTGTCATGGCAACCAATATAGGATATGATACATTTAGAAAAACAAGCAGATACAACCTTCAGCATAATTTTGACAGAAACTATGAAAGACGAGTATTGAATTCGTATTATCCGGATGAAGATTCAAGAATTGTGTCAGACAGCGATGATGACGCCTTTTATAACCGAAGAGAATTTGACGGTCGTTAATGCCTGCGAATTGCCTTAATCAAGATATTGTAAAGATCAAACGTTTAGAATGTTTGATCTTTTTTTTACTTCGGACTGACTCAGGAATAATGTTTAATAGTTATATTATTGATTATTAATGATGTATGTAAGGTTTAGGAATGAATTCTATAAATAGCCTTATAACAAAAGTATACTTTCCGATATAATTTTAAAACTATAAATTTCCGTCTGATTTTTTATATACATTATTAGCTTCCATCTGAACGTAACTGACTAGTTAATATAAATCTGCCCAGCGATCTGTTAAATACTAACGTTTCGTCTGGGCAGATTTTTAGGCCGTTAAAATTCTATGAATTTTGAGATTTTAGTTTAATAGCATTGAATTTTGTTTTTCTAAAGCACTATAAATATCCTTAACATCCTGAGAGTTTTCTTTTTGCAAAATTAAATTGGCTGTATCTGTGTAGACAAAAATGGTATTTTGCAGTCCCAGAAATGTCGTATGTTTTTCACATCCAATTGTCATATTGCCATATGCATCAACAGGGTGATTTCCTGACAGAAGATAATCATAAACTGATTCAAAAGACCCTAAATCTGACCATGAAAAGGAGGCTGGTACTACCTTTATTTTCTTACTATGCTCCATAACTGCGTAATCTATACTAATAGATGGAATTAGCATGCATAAATCTAAATCCAGAAAGCCATTTTTATTGGCTTCCCAAACTGCTTTGGATTTTTCATAAACCTCTGGCTGAAACTTTTTGAGCTCCTCTAATAAGATGCCTGCCTTAAAACAAAACATACCGCTGTTCCATAAAAAATTACCTTTTGCCATAAATTCCTTTGCAGTTGTTTCATTAGGTTTTTCGCGAAAAGAAATAACATTATCTCCAAGAGCTTCAATATAGCCATATCCTGTTTCCGGCTTGGTTGGGATGATTCCAAAGGTTACAATAAAGCCTTCCTGAGCTTTTGATACAGCACTTTCTATTGCAATATCATAATCATCCATTCCTTCGATTATATGATCAGAAGGTGTGATGATGAGAATGTCATCCGGATTTGCTGCAAATGCTGCAAATGCAATGGCCGCCGCAGTATTTCTAGGTGTTGCCTCTACTATATTGATATACTGAGTATTAGTTTTATTCATCACTTTTTCACTTAAATGATGGTTATGTGTATTTCCCACTACCACTACTTTATCCGCCAAATGGCTATTGCGGTCAACTGTCATCTCAAAAAGAGATTTTCCATCAAATATTTCTAAGTATTGTTTTGGTCTGCTTTTACGGGACAAAGGCCATAGCCTGCTGCCTACTCCGCCAGTTAATATTACATGTATTAGCGAATTGTACGTTTTTTTCATGTTTTCTTAAATTTACACTTTTTATGGATGATTTTAAACTTCTTCTTTGTGTAACAATCCAGATTCTAGGCTATTATTTGCTAAAAATACTCAGTATAGATTGCATCTTTTCAACAGTTTTGTCCCAACAGTTGCTTGTGAGAATGTTTTGATATTTCGTTTTCATTATTTCCTGATCATTTTTATTTACTAATGAAGTAATAGCCACAGTAAATTCATCAGCCGTAGCTATGAGGGTAATAGAGCTGCTGTAATGCTCAATATCTGTAACTTTTGTTGAGATTATTGGTTTTCCGGCAGCCATGTACTCTAAAGTTTTTGTATTGCTAATGTATTTTCTTCCACCATTTAGTTTAAAAGGCATCATAGCAATATCAATAGCCTTAAGATAATTCGGAAGTTCGTCATAACACTTCATGCCCAGATAATGAATATTTGCTTCTTGCGGAAGATCCGTCGTAGCAACTTTTCCAATCATTACGAATGAAATATGTGGCATTTTTTTTGCAGTTTCGTGTAATAAACTCAAATTAACAGATTCATCTATTGTGCCATAGTAACCCACAATTGGGCCCTTAATATCACCGATGTCGGCAGGGATGGAAATATTATTGAGAGCCTGGGCAAAATGATTTTTATCTGCACAACTTGGAAAATAATGTACGTTGTGATGCAATTGTTTTTTGGAATCATAGAGCGGCTTTCCTGCTGTAAATATAACATCAGCATTCGCCATCAGATATTTTTCCTGCTCAATTAAGTGCGAAGAATCTTCTCTAAATGCCGAAAGTTCATCCATACAGTCATAAATTATCGTGTCAAATTCCAGAGTTTCTAACAACGGACAGAAAGATGCAGAATAAAACCATCCAACAGCTATATTATTATTTTTTACATATGCAGGAATGATTGCTGCGATTTCATTAATGTTTGATACATTGGGCTGCAGCACATTAAGATTTTCATTTATTACCATCAGATTACCTGAATTATCATTTTCTGGTTGATTCACAGGTTCTTCAATAAATAAAATTTTCATTGTATTAGCCATTCTGCTAATGATGTGTTGTGGGCGATCATATACAACCTGCCATTTTAAATGACAAAACACAATCATGTCATAATATTGGGCTTCGGTTTCAAATCCTCCAGATCGCCTTTTTGAGCTTATTTCTATTTCTTGTAAATTATTTGCCATAACAGGAGTGTGTAGATTATTATTGTGCTATTTATTTACAGGCAAAAATAAAAGCATATAAAGAGAACTTCTTACAATTAAAAATTCAGTTGTTATATAATTTACAGTAAATTCTTATTGTTAAGAAGTCTGCAATGTATTCTACATATTAAAATAAATATCGAAAATCAAAAATGAATTGGGGAGATAAAAAATACCGGTTAATTATCAAATTCTAGATGTAGCATATAATACGTTTGGCGTAGAGACGAATTATTAAAAGATAAATTGTTTGATTTTGATTAAAATCTATATTATTCAACAGGACAGTTTTTTGTTTTTTTTAAACCGTACTTACAATAGATTCGTATATCAATAAGAACATAATTAAACTGCTATTAAAATGTTGTACCAAAATATTTTATTGATTGACGATGATCCGGATGATATAGATTTGCTAAAGGTGGCGATTGCCTGCATAGATAATAAAAAAAATGCGTGTCTGCCGGGAATCGCACAGAAGCACTGAAAGCCCTTCATAGTAATCAATTGCCGGATATTATAATTTTAGATCTTGCCTTGCCCGGAGTCATTGGCTCTGAATTATTAGGTTTAATAAAAAACTCTTCTTTGACCGCAAAGATTCCAGTGGTTTTATATTCCTCGCACAATAAAGAATTAATGGAAGAAATTGCCAAACCATTTATTGCAGACCACTACATCAGTAAGCCTAACAGTTTCCAACAACTTGTAGATTCACTTAAAAAAATTTTTTAAAACATACTTTTTAATGTTATAGAAATCAGAAACTACAGATCTGAAATTATTTACTTGAGAAATTGGGTTTACAATCTAAAAGATTTTCAAATATTATAATTATTTATTCTGCTGATTTTAAATTGTCTCCATCCTTATCATGAAGGCGTCTGAAAACGCCGCCTGAAAGAATAGTGAGAAATCCCACAACTAAAAAGGTATACCGAAAGGCATTATGAATTTCATTGTGAATGAGTTTTACATCGCCCTTAAATATTTTAAGTACAAGTAATCCCAGAGCAATTCCAAAACCTATAGCAAGCTGTTGATTTACAGAAACTAATGAATTTCCACTGCTGGTATGATAATTTCTTAAGTCAGCAATCGAAATAGAATTCATTGATGTAAATTGTATAGAGTTGAAGAATCCTAAAACAGCAATAATAGGAATGTACCAGTAAATAGAAGTATGAATGGAAGGAATGGCTAAAGTACAAATCAATAGGCCGATGATAAAAGTATTGACCATCAGGGTTTTTCGATATCCAAAAGTATTTAAAATTTTAATTACTGCAGATTTTCCAAATATTGCAGTAAGTGCCATGGGGGCAACTATCCAGCCTGAAGTAACCGCTGATTGTCCATAAGCAATCTGAATCATCATAGGTAGCAGCAAAGGAATGGAACTGTAACCTAGGCGGGTTGCCAGATTTCCTAATATGCCAACCCGAAAAGTGCGGACCTGAAATAAATTTAAAGGGAAAATAGGATTGCTATCTTTTATAGCATGGCGGTAATACCAGAAAAGCATCAGAAATCCGGACATTAATATGAGTAAAACAGGCGTAAGACGTACTGTATTTCCAAATAATTCTAATGAAATAGATAACAACAGAGATGCAGCAGCAAAAATTAAAAATCCCTTAAGATCAAAATCAATTATAGGAGATTTGTAATCGGGCATGTATTTCATACTTAAGAGTATACCAATCATTCCGAAAGGAATATTGATAAGGAAAATCCAGTGCCAGGATAAGTAATCAACCATATAACCACCGACCAACGGCCCTAACACAGGTCCTATTAATGCAGGAATGATAGCAAAATTCATCGCCTTTAATAATTCTCTTTTTGGAAATGTTTTAATGAGTGCAAGTTTCCCTACAGGAGTCATTAAGCTTCCGCCTATACCCTGAACTACACGCGCAAAAACCAAATGTATCAAAGACTGGGATAAAGCACATAAAACAGATCCAACACTAAATAGCATCAATGCAAAAATAAATACTTTTCTGGTTCCAAATTTATCTGATAAAAAGCCACTCACAGGCATAAAAAGTGCTAATGTCAATACGTAGCTGATAATTGCGTTTTGCATTTCTAAGGGAGATTCATTCAAATCTTTAGCAATAGAAGTTATAGAAGTGTTGAGAATAGTAGAATCCAGCATTTGCATAAAGATAGATGTAGCCAGAATTACAGGAAGTATTTTTTTCGTTATATCATTATTAGGTAGGGAATCGTTTTTTTGCATTGTTTAGCATTTATCAAATTAATTATAAATTTAGGATAATAGCATTTAATTTAATTATAAAACTTGAAATAGATGCTCTTTTATTCTCATTTTATCAGATTGCTAAGTATTTAATAATCATAATGTTTTAAAATTTGTTTATCATTAGCGGATTAATATGTGATAATTATGTAAACAAACCACTATTTGCTAATCTATATTTAAAAATATTTAATTTATAAAAAAACATTATGAAAACGATACTAAAAAATATCTGTACATGCTTATGGCAGGAGGATTATTAATATCCTGCAAAAATAAAGATAACAGTAATAATAAAACTGTAACTGATAACACTGACATGTCTGTCGACACTATTGGTCCGGCAATTGATTCATCTGCAAACTTTAAATTCTGGTAAAAATGGAACAACAGGTGCTACGGGTGAAAGTTCGACAGGTTCAGGTACTGATGGTTCTACTCAAAAAGGAAATCAAAATATTAAGACTGACTCCATATAATCAATATGTTGAAATTTAATAAGTGTCAGTAAAAAATAAGTCGAACTGATCTTTTTTAAACTTCTTTAGATTTATAGTTAAATACACGCGAACTTTCTTATATAATTTAGTATTTATTCATATAGTTTTGTATTATTTACTATATCTTATTATAAAACAGTTATCATTTGCATAAATATAATTAATGAATAGACAATCAAAATTCATTTTATTTGTAAGATAAATAATTCATTTAGTAATTATCTTTATTTTATTCCAGTAAGTTTATTCTTTCTTTTCTTATCTCTCTCAGTATGTTTGTAAAAAAATAAATGTTTTTTTTACATTTATCATTTTAACAACATTTTTAAATATTACTTCTTAATTTTTTAATCATTAAATTCTAAATGAGTGTAATTTTAAATTTTAAATAAAAAATTAAGAATAATAATGTTTTATACGTATAAAAAAATAGCTATTTTTCTCAATGCATCAATAAAAAAGAATAGCAATCGGTTGTTTGATTTCTCTTTTTATATATATTTGTTAAAGAATTTAACATTTGAATAATACTATAAGGTCAAATATTAACAATAATTTCAATGATTTTTAAGTGTGCTGAATAGTCAAAAATCGTTTTTATATGTTTTATTAGATATTCTGGGTTTTGCTCAATACAGTAATCTTAAAATATTACTAATAATATTAGCATTGTATTAATTAGTTTAATTTTTAGCTTATAAATTACTCATTTTACAGTATAATTACACAATCGATTGTTTGGTGTATTTTGCTTTCAAATTAAAACACAATAACTTTCTAATAATTTAACTAACCTCAAAACCTAATGATGCCTATGAAATAGTCTACAACTCAAAATTTGCAATTTTGGAAGTAAAAAATTCTATAATGCTATTCTAACCACATAGATTTAATTGTTTTTCTTCTAATACATTTTTTAATGTATAATTAACTATTATACATTTTGGCAGTTTTAATGGCTAAAATATAATTGATTTTTGCCATAGATGCATGTAGCAAATCCATTCCTTATTTTTTTATATCCAGGATATAACCTTTTATAAAAGAAGGAATTATCCAAAATATAACTGATAAAATCTATTCATTTTAATCATAATTAAAATTGGGTATAGGTACTGCTATGGATATAAATTAATATTCTAATTTGAAATAATTAAAAAATGTTAAAACATTATAAAAAAGCACAACTTATAAAAATGCTATATAGAAGTAAAATTTTGATTTTTACAGTTTTATTTCCGTTTTTGTTTTCTAATGTATTATTGGCAAGAGAAACAAAAAATAGTTTTTCTTATGTAAAGAACGAGATAAAGTTAAAAGATCAAAATTATATTGTGACAGGTATTATTACTTCTACAGTAGATAAATTACCTATTCCTGGTGTAAATATTACAGTTAAAGGAAGTTCAGGATATTCAGCTATTTCTGATTTTGATGGAAAATTCAAAATTAGTCTCCCTTCTGCAGAGGCCATATTAGTATTTAGCAGTATCGGGATGAAGACTATAGAAGAAAAGGTCTCTGCAAATTCAAATGTAAATATTAACATGTCTCCTGACCAAACAGCTCTTACTGAGGTTATTGTTGTTGGTTTTGGTAAACAAAAGAAAGAAAGTGTTGTTGGTGCTATTACACAAACATCGGGTAAAGTTTTACAGCGTACCGGAGGTGTTACCAGTTTAGGAGCCGCACTTACAGGTAACCTGCCAGGAGTAACCACTTTGCAAACTACAGGAAAGCCTGGTGAAGAAGATCCTGAAATTATTATTAGAGGAGTTAGTTCCTGGAACAATAGCAGCCCTCTTATTCTTGTTGATGGGATAGAACGTTCCATTAATAGTGTTGATATTAGCTCAGTTGAAACTGTTTCAGTATTGAAAGATGCTTCAGCTACTGCAGTATATGGGGTTAGAGGAGCTAATGGTGTGATACTTATTACTACTAAAAGGGGTGTTGCAGGTAAAGCTAAAATTGATTTTGGTTTTAATTCAGTAATGAAATCAGTTTCAAAGCTTCCGGGTAAAATGGATGCTTATGATGCTCTTTTGGTAAAAAACAAGGTGATTGAATATGAACTAAATCAGCAGCCTACTAGTTGGGATTACATGAGATCACAAGCATTTATAAATAACTACCGTAACCAAACTACTCTCGAACAAAGAGAAAGATATCCTAATATTGACTGGCAGGATTATTTATTTAAAGATGAGGCAATGGCTTATAACGCTAATTTAAATATATCTGGTGGTACAGAGAAAGTAAAATATTTTGCAGCTGTAGATTATGTTAATGAAGGAGATCTTGTAAAAGTACCTCCAAGTGGACAAGGGTTTGAATCCGGGTATAATTATAACAGATTAAATACCAGAGCAAATTTAGATTTTGAATTAACCAAATCTACTACATTCAAAGTAAATCTTTCTGGTTCATATGGTGTGAAAAAAGCACCGTGGAGGGTAATTTCTGAAGGGTATATGTGGGCAGGTGCTTATGGTACCGCTCCTGATATTTATATGCCGATATACTCAGATGGTTCCTGGGGTTATTCTCCCGCCAATCAGGTAGATGGGGCTAATTCAGCCCTAAACTTAGCGATAGGTGGATCTGAGGCCAAAACAACTACACGTATTGCAACTGATTTTAATTTAAGACAGGATTTTGGAAAATTACTTAAAGGCCTTTCAGCTAATATAACTTTTTCTTTGGACAATAGTTTTCTTGAAGAACAAAGAGGAATTAATAATAATGGCTATATAGTTAAAGAGAAATATATAGATCCTCTTACCGGAATTGTTACCATAAGAAATACTCCAGATGTAACAACCAATTTTGATTTTTATGAATCAACAAACTGGACTATAAATGGTGGTACTATGAATGATGGTTTAACTTATCGAAATTTAAATTATCAGGCACAAATCAATTATGTTCGTGATTTTGGCGATCATGCTGTGACGGGAATGGGAAACTTTCAACGTCAGGAACAAGCTACAGGAGCTAATATTCCTTCATATCGTGAGGATTGGGTTTTTAGGGCTACATATGGTTACAAAAAGAAATATTTTATCGATTACAATGGTGCTTATAATGGATCTGAAAAATTTGCAGCAGCAAACAGGTTTGGATTCTTTTCTTCAGGTGCTATAGGCTGGATGATCACAGAAGAAAAATTCATGAAAAAACTTACTTTTATAGATCAGCTAAAAGTTAGGGCTTCTTACGGTGAGGTAGGAGACGATAGTTATAATGGTGGTCGTTGGTTATATGAGAGTGTGTACGGTAGTAATATTTCACAATCTCTTTTAACTCAGGGAAATCAGGGGGAATTAAGTACATATGGCTGGATCACACAAACCCAGATAGGTAATCCTAATATAGCATGGGAAAAGGTAACTAAAAAGAATTTAGGAATCGATTTTTCTTTTTTAAATAAAATCTTTTCAGGTAGCGTTGATTTCTTCAATGACTACAGAACAAATATTATTTTGAATGGAAGAGACAGGGCAGTACCCTCTTATTTTGGATTTGCTCCACCTGTTACCAACACCGGTATAGTAGAGGTTAAAGGTTATGAAATAGACTTTCGATATAGTCAGCCAATCTCTCAATATTTGCGATTATGGGCTAATTTTTCGTGGACACACGCAGTAGATAAAGTCATTTATAAAGACGATCCGGAACTTCTTGCAGCTTATCGTCAAAAAGCTGGTTTTCCTAACAGACAATCTTATTCAATGATTGATAAAGGCTTTTATAATAGCTGGGATGAAGTATATGGAAGTACAGCATTTGAAAACAATGATTCAAAGATTCCAGGTAATTACAGAATATTGGATTATAATGGTGATGGTGTAATTAATGGTCCCGGAGACACAGTACCTTTTGGTTATCCAACAAATCCTCAAAATACCTATAATGCTACTATTGGTTTTGACTGGAAAGGTTTTAGTGCAATGGTTCAGTTTTATGGAGTTAGTAATGTTTCTCGTTTCATAGCTACAGAAAGTTTTCCTAAGGCTTATTTTAATACAGTTTATGAACAAGGAAGTTATTGGTCTAAGGACAATCAAAATGCAGATGCCCCAATGCCTAGATTAAATAGTACTTTAAATTCTGCAAGTAATGGTACACGCTTTTTGTATGATGGTTCGTATGTTCGTTTAAAAAATGCAGAAATAGCTTACACCTTCACTTCAAATTGGACCAAAACAATTGGACTGGAATCATTGCGTATTTATGCAAACGGTAATAATCTTTTTTTATGGACTAAAACACCTGATGACCGAGAAGTAAATGGAAATACTGCTTATCCTTCAGTAAGACGTATAAATTTAGGTTTTAGATTAACATTATAAAATAGTATAAAATGAAAAAATATAATAAAATAGTACTGTATTTTGGACTTTTCTTTTTCTTGGCAGGAAGTATCACTTCATGTACAGATTATTTAGATATAAAATCTGGAGCTACGGGAGATCCTGACGATTCATATGCTAATTTTCGTAATTTCCAGGGTTTTACTGAAGAATTGTACAATTGTATTCCAAGTTTTTGTAATAGGGATGACAATAATTTCTTTAACAACGGTGAGGAGGAAATGTGGCAACAAAATGCAACGACTCAAAATGCCTGGATTTGGAATGTTGATTTGGGAAATTTTAGGGCATGGATAGGACCTGGTTATGGCCTTGGAGGCTCTTTTCTTGACGCAACGCATACGGATCAGCTAGGAGCTCCGTCTGGTTTAAGTACGGATAATAATAAAAAAACAAAAGCTTTATGGGGAGGTTCCTGGTATGGGATACGAAAAGCCAATATTGGTCTTGCCAATCTTGATAAAATGGTAGATGCCACCCAGGAAGAAAAAGATCTAATAGCCGGTCAATTGTATTTCTTTAGAGCCTGGTTTCATATGCAAATTATAAGTTATTGGGGAGGTATGCCTTATATTGATCAGGTATTGCCTTCTGATCAGCCTTTACGATTACCGCGCCTTACTTATCAGCAAACTGCAGATAAGATTGGTGAAGATTTTAAAAAAGCGTATGATTTGCTGCCTGGAAACTGGGATGATATAGCGGCAGGAGATGCAACTAAGGGTAAGAATGAACTTAGAATCAATAAATGGATGGCTATTGCTTATTTAGGCAAAAATTATTTATATGCCGGAAGCCCGCTGATGAATAAAGCGTCAGGTGGAGGGGAACAATATAATGCTGAGTATTGTAAAAAAGCGGCAGAGGCTTTTGGAATTTTATTGAATGCTGCAGAAAATGGTTCATGCCAGTACAGACTTCTTCCTTGGGGTACTAACGGTACTTCTTATGAGCAGGTATATCGTACCAATGGTCAGGGAGGAAGAATGCCAGGATCATTAAATACCGGAGGAGTAACTTATTTAGAAGCCATTTTTAGAGGGCCTAATTATGGTGGCACAGGTCAGTCTCTCGACAAAGAATATTTATGTGCAGGGGTTTTACAAGATAGAAGCTGGTCGCAATATCCTACAGCAAATTATGTTAATTATTTTGGTATGAATAATGGGATGCCAATAAATAGTGTAAACAAGGCAGATGTTGATGATGCAGTTTCAGGTTATAATACACATTATCCGTGGAAAAACAGAGACCCTAGATTTTACCTTAATTTTGGTTTTGATACAAGAAAAATGGTGAATTCTACCAGTACAGCTGATGCCAAAAAATTTACCTATGCTAATTTATATGATGGGGCCAAAGTAGGAAACTACAGATCAGAAAGAAATAAAGGCAGCAATACGGGTTATTTATTAATGAAATTTAATCCTCTAGGATTCAATAAGTATGATAATGCCTATAATAATCACCAAATCCATATTCCGTGGATGCGATTATCAGATGTTTATCTAATGTATTCTGAATCAATTGCTATGGGGCATAACAATATCCATGCTACTGCAACAACTTGCAGTCTGGATGCTGTCGCCGCTATAAATAAAGTACGTAACCGTGTATTATTACCTAATGGGAATCCTTTACCAGGTGTAAACGCAGCTTTTTTGACATCTCCTGAAATTTTTATGTCAGAAGTAAGACGCGAGCGTGCCGTAGAACTTGCCTATGAAGGACACCGTTTTAATGATTTACGTCGTTGGCTTCTATTAACTAAGTATCCTTATAATATTAAAACAGGAATTAGTTTTGATCGCGATATTCCGGAAACAAATGATGTAACTCCAACAAATGTTTTCCTTGATAAAGTTAATCCTGAGAATAATAAAATAAATAATTTGAAGGAATATGTAGTTTTTGAACGTCTCTATTCAGATAAGCATTACTGGCTTCCATTAAAGCAGGCAGATGCTAGTATCTATTTAGAATTTGATCAAAATCCTGGCTGGTAATTGCAATATATAATCGAAAAATAAATCATAATGAAATATATCAAAATAGTTTTTTTTATATGCGCAATACACACTCTTTTTTCATTAAAAGTGAGTGCTCAAGATAGCAAAATAATAGTATCTGGTGTGGTAGTTAACAGTAAAGGAAACCCCGTTTCAGGAGCAACAATTACCGGAGAAAATAACCAGACAAGTGTTGCTAATGAAACTGGTGAGTTTGGTTTAACAGTTGATAAAAATACTTTCTTGACTATAAATGCGTCAGGATACAAAACCACTTCTGTCGAAGCAAAAACGGACTTGCAAACAATAGTTTTAGAATCTGCTGAAATCGTACAAGTTGCGTTTAATACTGTTGATAAAGCTGATATTCTTGGTGGAGTTTCAACTGTAAACATAGCTAATATGTTAGGAAGTAATTATACAACGAATAGTTTAGACAACTTATCCAGTTATATCCCCGGGTATCATGGTGGAAACATTTGGGGTATGAACGGTAGAATAGTATTAGTTGACGGGGTTCCACGTGATGAATTTAACGTTATTCCTTCTGAAATGGAAGAAATTACAGTATTAAAAAGCGCTGCCGCTGTTGCATTATATGGAAGTCGTGCCGCTAAAGGAGTAATTTCTATTACAACAAAAAGGGGTGCAGAAAAGAAGAATAGGTTCGATGTGCGTTTAAACACTGGAATAATGGCTCCAAAACGTTATGCAGAGTATTTAGGTTCAGCTGAATATTTAAGCTTATATAACGAAGCACTTGTAAATGATAAGATTTCAATTGTTAACAATGGGGCATACACTTCTGACACAGATTTAGCAAATTATGCGTCTGGTACAAATCCGTATCGTTATCCTAATGTTGACTTTTATTCATCTGACTATCTAAAAAAATTCTCCAGACGTTCTGAAATAGTAACTGAATATACTGGTGGAAATGAAAAAGCTATGTTTTATGTCAATGTAGGAAATTATAATACCACTACTTTACTTGACATAGGAAATGGGAAAAAAGAAGGAGAAAATCGTTTTAATATCAGGGGAAATCTGGATATTAAGTTAAGTAGTATGATTAGCAGTAAAATTAATACCAGTGTTACTTTTTATGATGGTAATTCTGCGCAGGGAAACTTTTGGGCAAATGCTGCTACTCTTAAACCAAATTTAATATCCCCTCTAATTCCAATTAGTTATTTAGATAAAGCAGATGCAACATCTTTGGCTTATATAGAAAGCAGTCCTTTTATAATAAATGGCCAGTATTTTTTAGCGGGTACTGCCACACAGACTACCAATCCTTTTGCGGATATTTATACTAAAGGAATTATTAAAGGGACTTATCGTAAATATCAATTTGATGCTTCATTGAATTTTAATTTAGCAAGTATTCTAAAAGGATTGACTTTTGATACCCAATTTGCTATTGATTATAATACGCAGTATTCTCAAAACATTGATAATAATAGTTACGCTGTCTATACACCTACATGGGCCACTGATGCTGATGGTGATTACATTTCAAAGTTAACCAGGGTAGGTGCTGATTTAAATAATAATTCACGATCTCTGGATAATGCTTATCAGCGTCAGACCAAGTTTTTTTCAGGAGCACTTAAATACAAGTTTGATTATGACAAAATACATAACTTCTCAACAATGTTGGTTGCTCATGGTTATACTCTTGCTGAGTCAGAAGTGTATCACGCCATTGGAAATGCAAACTTAGGGTTTCAGTTCAATTATAACTATAAGAACAAATACTATGCAGATTTTACCCAGAACATGGTTCATTCTGTAAGATTTGCACCAAAACAGCGTGATGCATTTTCTCCAACAGTTTCAGTAGGATGGAGAATAAGTAAGGAAAAATTCTTATCAGAAGCTAAATTTATTGATGATTTAAAATTGACGGCTAGTGCGGGCATCATAAATACAGACTTAGACTATGATGCCAATACAGGCTTTAATTTATTCAGGAGTTCTTATAGTACTAACAATGGTGCCTATTTTTCCTGGCAGGAAGGCCGTCAGCTTAGAACCACAGATGTTCTGCGTGGAGAAAATTATGCTTTGGGATTTGAAAGAAGAAAAGAAATTAGCTTAGGATTAGATGCTTCATTATTTAATAATATGGTTCAGGTAAGTGCATCTTATTTTTATAGCAGACTGCTTGGCATTCCTGGTCAGGATGTAAATTCGTATCCTAATTTTTTATCAGTTAACAACCCATCTCCTTCATCATTTATTCCTTATTCTAATTATCAGGCAGATCAAAGGGAAGGATATGATTTAGGAATCTCTTTGAACAAGCGAATTCAAAAAGTAGATTTAAATATAGGATTTGTGGCCACTTATTATGATACTAAAGCCTATACCAGAAATGATGTTTTATATGTTGATGAATATCAAAAACGTCAGGGAAAACCTATTGACGCATTATTTGGATTAAAAAGTGATGGTTTTTTTAGCGTAGCAGACATTGAAGCTATGGCTAACAAATCTCCGGGAGCTCCTGTCCCGCAATCATTTGGTACTGTAAAACCAGGTTCGATAAAATATGTTGATGTTAATAATGATGGGGTTGTTGACAATAACGATCAGATTTATTTAGGCAGAGGGGGATATGCCGGTTCACCTCTAACATTAGGTCTTAATACAACGGTAAAATGGAACAATTTTTCTTTATTCGTATTGGCTAACAGTACTAGTGGTTCTTATGGTTTTAAAAACAGCTCTTATTATTGGGCATCAGGGATAAATGCGAAATATACAGCTGCTATGAGAGGTCGTTGGACAGAAGCAACCGCTGAAACAGCAACTTATCCAAGTTTGTCCACGGGTAATAATGGTGATAATAATTTCCGAAATTCAGATTTTTGGTTGTTTAAAAATGACAGGATTAATTTAGCCAGAGTACAATTATCTTATGATATTCCTAAGAGATTATTAGCGAAGACCTTTATTAGTGATTTAGGGCTTTATGTTAATGGAAGTGATTTGTTGACCATTTCAAAAGAAAGGCAGCATTTAGAAACCAATATTGGTACTACGCCTCAAATGAGATATTACAGTTTAGGACTAACGGCTGCATTTTAATTTTAAAAATTTAGAATAATGATAAAGAATAAAAACATATTTGTAATTTTAATTCTATCCGTCTTATTTGTAAGCTGTACAGATCTTATAGATCCGGCACAGGAAAATATTCGGGATAAGAATACTACATATGATGATCCAAACTTTGGATTAGGACTTTTAACTCAGGGTTATGCAAGGATTCCAACAAACGGATGGTCCTTTAGCGAAGTAGCTACTGATGATGCTGTGACTAATGTACCTACTAATGGATATTTAAGATTAGCTACTGGCCAGTGGAGTGCCTCAAATAATCCAACAGAGCGTTGGACATCATGTCTTTCAGGTATTCAATACATGAATATAGTTCTAAATGAGGTAGATAAAATGAAATTTGCAGAAGATCCTCTTGTAGATAATCTTTTTAAAAGC
This sequence comes from Flavobacterium gyeonganense, assembly GCF_029625295.1. Taxonomy (NCBI): domain Bacteria; kingdom Pseudomonadati; phylum Bacteroidota; class Flavobacteriia; order Flavobacteriales; family Flavobacteriaceae; genus Flavobacterium; species Flavobacterium gyeonganense. Next base: position 4,504,384 of record NZ_CP121112.1, read on the forward strand.
AGAATTAAAGGAGAAGCATATGGACTGCGAGCCCTTTTTATGTACCATCTTTTGCAGGCTCATGCAGGCTGGGTTAATGGAACCTTGTTAGGTATACCAATTTACTTGACAGAATTAGATATAAATTCAAATTATAATGTACCTCGTGAAAGTTTTAATACCTGTACTGCACAAATTTACAGTGATATCAATAATGCAATCGAGCTTTTGCCTGTAGATTATGTTGATGTAGCCAGCACTAGCAGTATACCATCCAGATACAATACACCTGGAATGACTACAGCAAGCTTCAACCGTGCAATGGGAGTAAGATTTGTTGGGCTTGTTAGTGGACGCGTTGCGATGGCAATTCGTTCTCAGACATCTTTACTAGCCGCTAGTCCTGCTTATGCCGGTGGTTCTAATGGTACATGGGAAGATGCTGCCGGATATGCTGCACAGATTATTGCTCTTAAGGGAGGACTTGCAGGGTTGCCATCAACTTTTAATAGTGGTGTATCCTGGTATAGAAATGCATCGGAGATTAGTGCATTATCTGCAGGATCCAATTCACCGGAAAGTTTATGGAGAGGTGGTACTTCTAACAATAATGATTTAGAACGCGATCATTTTCCGCCTAGCTTATTTGGTAACGGAATTGTAAATCCTACTCAAAATTTAGTAGATGCCTTTCCAGCCAGCAATGGTTATCCTATTTCTAATCCTCTTTCTAATTATAGTCTGTCTAATCCTTATGCTAACAGAGATCCGAGATTGAATGAATTTATTCTTTTTCAGGGTGGAAGAGCTGGTGTAACTAATGCACAAGTGAATTTGATACCTGCTACCAATCCTGTTAATCAGGATGCTGTGAATGCAGTAACAACTTCTACCCGTACAGGATATTACTTAAAAAAATTATTAAGACAGGATGTTAATTACAATCCTACTGGCAGAAATACACAGCTTCATTACAGACCGCGTATTCGTTATACTGAGATATATCTTAATTATGCTGAGGCTGCTAACGAAGCGTGGGGATCAGTTGCTGATCCCAGATCATATGGCTTTACAGCTTATGATATAATTAAGGCTATCCGCAGAAGAGCGTTAGGTATCAGTAATGATCCCTATTTGGAATCTATAAAAGCAGATAAGGTTGCTATGCGTGAATTAATTCGCAATGAACGTCGTTTAGAATTAAGTTTTGAAGGATTTCGTTTTTGGGATTTGCGTCGATGGAAAGTTTCTCTTCCAAAGTTAAATGAAGCGGCTATGGGCATTACGGTTTCCGGAACAACAGTCAGCCCGGTTTATAGTACACCAGCTGTCGTAGAGGAAAGAGTATTTCAGGATTATATGTATTACGGACCTATTCCTTACAGTGAAACCCTAAAATTTAATAATCTATTTCAAAATGATGGCTGGAATAATTAGAAACAACTTAATGATACAAAAAATGAAAAAATTAATTTTAGCTTTATTGGTACTAACATCTATATTAGGATGCGAGAATGAACCCATCACATATGACGATTATGATTTTTCGGCTGTATATTTCCCTTATCAGTATCCAATCAGGACTATTACTTTAGGAGAAGATATATTCGATAATAGTTTGGATCTTCAGCATAAATGCAAAATTATGGCTACACTATCAGGTGTGTATGACAATAAAAAAGATGTAACCATTAATTTTGTTGTTGCAGATACTATACCTAATAAGTTTAATTTTGTTTTTTCCCCGCAAACAAATCCTGTAAGAGCAATCCTTCCTATGCCACGTAATTATTACACTTTGGCATCAGATCAAATTGTAATTAAAAAAGGTGATATTTCAGGAGGGGTTGAAGTACAACTAACAGATGCCTTTTTTAATGACCCTCAATCTTTACAGGCAAATTATGTGATACCATTACTAATGACTACTGTTACTAATGCAGATACCATTTTAAAAGGGAAGCCACTTATTGCAGGTACATCACCAAGGAGATTAAGACTCAAACAATGGGATATAGTTTCAAAAGATTATATACTATATGCTGTAAAATATATTAATACCTGGCATGGTTTTTATCTTAGAAGGGGTAAAGATGTAGTGACAGGGGCTGTAAATACTACAATTGTCAGACGTCCAAAAGACATTCAGACTTATGATTCTGGAATCGAAAATGTTTCAAAATGGCTTGTTAATTTAAATTCTACATCTCTCAAGGGATTGAAATTTCCTGTTGTTTTAAAAGATGCTGCTAACGCAGATTATACTTGTAATTTAAACATTACCTTTGATGATAATGGCAATTGTTCAATTTCTTCATCCGATCCATCTACTTTTACTGCTACAGGAACGGGTAAATTTGTAAAAAAAGGAGAGAAGAATAGTTTTGGCAATGTGGATAGGGATGTTCTTTATCTGGATTATACAATTAATCACCCAGGAAAGGGTATTACAACACAAACAAAAGATACACTTTTAATGAGAAATAGGGGTGTAGTTATGGAAACTTTTGGTGTTGTAGCACAATAAAAAAGTTTTAGTATCTATAACAGTAAAGAAACAAAATAACGCAAATAGCAGCAGTTTTTCTGCTGCTATTTTTTTATGATAATTTATAATTTTATTATTGGCAGCTATATAGTAATCGATTATTTAAAACTATTAACATTTACTAATAAAAGTTTTAAAGCTATAAAATATCACAAGTATCTAATATTGCATAATTTTGTAATATCTGGTTCGTCTTTTTAATATTATACTATGAATAAAACATTTTCTGCCAGCAGACAAATAGGTATCGTATCTAGTTTTTCTGAGCTCGTACAAACAGATTTCAAAGGAGAAATGAATGCGCTATGCTGGTATAGAAATTTAGATGGCGATTTTAATGAGATTGTAGCTAAATTGACTTTAAAAGAAAATATAACAGAAGTTTATCCTGAAGATTTAATTACAATAGAGCTATCAGAAAAAGGGAACATTGCAAGAAAAATAATTTTACATGATTTCCAATTATTATCTGATTTTGGAGCTTCACCTTCTCTTAACTTAATAAAATGTTATGAACGAGATGATGAATTTGATTTTATATCTACTGATGTGTATTCCTTTCACGTTGATCGTTCACCCATTGCAACAGATACTTTTTTGTGTACCTATCATGGAGCTTCAGGAGATATAATACCTAATTCAGAAGCAGAGCAAAAAGTCCTAATTCCGGAAATCCGCTCAAAGCTAAAAGAGTTACATGATGGAGCAGAGGATGAGTTCGAAAACTTTTTAACAGAGAACTACTTTGATTTGCATTATAGAATGCATGAAGATACAGAACCAGTTAATTTGGGATTAAGGAACCTTTGGCGTCTGGCTGTAGATCACCCAAACCAACTCGTACTTCCTTGTATTCACAGGGCACCAAAAGAAAATGATGGTGAATATCGTTTATTATTAATTTGTTAGATGAAATGAGGCAGTAATCGATGTATGGATAGAACCTTTTTTCTTAGCAAAAAGAATTATAAACTTTATTCTGAATATTTTTCGAAATGCTTTTTTACAATTTCCTCGAGCATTGTACCACTTAAAGTTTTTTGTCTGTAATCAGCTATCTCTTTTATAGTATCAGCTTTTGCTTTATCTGCAGGGTTGAAAGAACTCGTGAGCATTATAATACTGATTTTTTTCTTTCGTTCTTCAGATATCAGATTTTTATATTTTTTTATAAATTCCCAACCGTCCATAACAGGCATGTTTATGTCCAAAAAAATTAAATCTGGCTGTAGGTTTATTTCATGCTGAGATTCAAATTCTCCTTTACTGCATAGGTAATCAATCGCTTCTTTTCCATTTAGAGCCACCTGAATGTGTTCTGCAATATTTGATTTCTGTACGATTTTTTTATTGATAAAATTGGTAGCAAAATCATCATCTATTAATAAAACACAGTTTAATTTCTTTTCCATTTTATATAACTTTTTGTTCTCACTTTACGTTACGCTTATTGTCTTAGTTAACTGGCAATGTCCATTTGAAAGTGCTTCCCTCATTATATTTAGATTCGACCCAAATCCTTCCGTTATGATGCTCAATGATTTTTTTACAGTGAGACAATCCTATTCCGGTTCCATGATATTCATTACGATTATGTAAACGTTTAAAAATAACAAAAACTTTATCTGTATCTTCTTTTTTTATTCCAATTCCATTGTCAGTAACTGAGAACACCCATTTCTTGTCTTCTATTACTGCTGCTATTTTTATTTTTGGATTTACATCTTTTTTTCTGAATTTGATGCTGTTACTAATCAAATTTTGAAATAACTGTCTCATTTCGGTGGCATTAGCTTCAATTGTTGGCAGATTTTCATATTCTATTATAGCATTACTCTCGTCAATGCTGCTTTTCATATCCAGGATTACATCTGCAACAATAGTGTTGAAATCTATAATTGTTTTTTTCTTTCTTTCCCAATTCTGGAATAATCTAAAAGTCCTTTGACTAATAACTGCATCCTTAAAGTGGAACTACGAATGAAACCTAAATAATGCTGCTGATCTTCATCTAATTTACCAGTCAATTCTTCTTCAAGTAATTGAGAGCAATGACTCACAGTGATTAATGGCTCTTGTAAATCATGGGATGCAATGTAAGCAAATTGTTCCAGCTCGGTGTTTTGAAATTCAAGTCTCCTGTTTTTAGAAAGCATCTCATCCTGCATATGTCTTCGTTCATTGATATTTCTCATTGTTCCTTCAATATTTACAGGCATTCCTTTTTTGTCATATAAAACATGAGCATTTATAGAAAAATATAAAGGTTTCCCTTGCGGATCATATAGCTGAACATCAAAATCAGAAATATGGCCATTTGTTTTTAACTTTTTTAAGAAAAGGGCCTTGTTTTTTTTGTTGTGATAATAATCGAACACTGATTTTCCTATAATATCTGAACTTGGAATCTGGAAATTCTTTTCAAACGACGGGCTTACATCCAGGAGGATTCCTTCCATAGTAATTTTCATATATATATCCTGAAAGTTTTCATAGATTGATCTAAATTTTTCCTCACTTACTTTTAGATTTTTTTCAGTTTCTATTTTATCACTTATATCACGTACTGAACCTACAATATAGTCTGGCTCATTATTTTCATCAACGATTATTCTGGCATTGACAGAAACTGTATATAGTATGGTATTGACTTTTATTTGTACATCATAGTTTTTTATTTCCCCCACACTTTTTAATTCCTCAAGTATATACTTTCTGTCTTCTGGATCATAATAAAAATCGGCAAAGTTGCTGCCTATGACTTCCTCCTGCTGAATGTTAAAATAGGAGCAGGAAGGACTAATATCTATTATTTTTTGATCTTTTACCGATGCTCTAAAGAAAACATCTCGTACGCTTTCAAAAATAGTACGGTATTTTTTTCACTTTCCTTAATTTTCTCATTAGCTAATTCTATTTCTAATTCAGTTTTTTTCTTTCACTAATATTTCTCATAGTTCCCTCAATATAGGAGGGCATTTCATCGACATAACGGAGCTTTGCATTTACAGAAAAGTACAAAATTTCTCCATGATTGTTTAGCAGGCGCTTTTCAAAATCATTAACTTCTTTTTCTGCAATAAGGGTTTTGATAAATTTATCAGCATCATCAGGATTATAATAAAAATTTTTAAAATTGCTTCCTATAACAGATTCCCGACTCAAATAAAAGTGTTTTTCTACGGATGGACTGATTTCCATTACAGTACCGTACAAATCTCTTCTGAAATATATATCTTCAAAACTTTCATAGATGTAACGGAAGTTTTCTTCGCTTATCTTTAAATTTTCTTCAGCTACTCTTCGCTCCGTAATGTTTCGTAAAGCACCAACTAAGAATTCTGGCTTCCCCTTTGCATCACGAACTACTTTAGCATTGATTGAAACGTAATAATGCTGGTTCTTTATAATAATTTCGTTGTTAAAATCAATAATCTCATCATTTATAGTTATTATTTCTGTCATTTGATTTAATTGGTCTATGTCAGGGTATATGTTATAAATGGATTGCCCAATAAGTTCTTCTCTTGTTATACCATTGAAATAGCTGCATGACGGACTTACATCTAATATGGTGTTGGTTTTAAGATCTGTTTTGAAGAAGACATCCTGAACATTTTCAAATAAAATACGGAAGTCCTGTTCGCTTTTTTCTATTTTCTGATGTTGTTGACTGATTAATAACTGGTTCTGTTTCCATTCATCCAAAGAGCGTACTGTACCCTCAAAATTTGACACATTCAGTTTTTTATTGTAAATTAGTTTTGCAGTCATAGAAAAGGAGCTAACCTGGCCATTTTTCTTAATCAATTCAATTTCATAATCTTTTACTTCACCATTTGCAATCAGTTCCTTCTTGAGTTTTTTTCTTTCATCCGGGTTAACATATAGGTCACTCATATTTATAGTTAGCATTTCTTCCCTTGTATAACCAAGGTAATTAATGATGGATGGGCTAACTTCATATAAATTACCTTCCGGAGAAGATATAAAATAAACATCCATCACGTTTTCAAAAAATGATCGGAATTTTTCTTCACTTATTTTTAGGTTTTCTTTTGCAAAATGATTTTCAAATGATTTGGACAAAATATTAGTTATAGCTCCTATCAGATCGATTTGCTCCTTTATATAACTGACAGAACCGTCACTTTGCTTCAAGGAGCCTATTTCTAATCTGCCATATTCTTCTCCGTTTAATATTATTGCTTTCCGGATAGACCAGTGAGTTTCTTTGTCTTTAGCCGTATACTCGTATTCAGGAACAATAATTCTGCAATTGGTACTTTCGGGAAATTGAAATGCATTTGGAATAATTTTTACACAACTGGCAATCATATCTGTTATTGAGAGCGAATCATCACTATTGATTTCAAAAATATTCTGTAAACATGTAATTTCTTTAATACGTCTATTTAAAATCTGATTGCTTTTTTCTAATTCTGTTTCGTTTAATTTCTGTTTGGTTACATTGATAGAAATAGTACTTATACCAATGATACTATTATCTTTGTCTATTATTGGAGATATGAAGTTGTTCCAGTAATTTCCTAAATGGTTTTTCTCCTTGTCTTCTTCTATATGAATATTTCCGTTTAGTACAGACTGGTAAATTTTCTGTATCTGTTTTCTTGCTTTCGTATTATTAATGTATTCAAACATATTGTCACCCGTTTTAATATCAGATCCGTACAGATCCCTCATATTATTTTTATGAGTTAAATTAAAATTGATGTACTTAAAGTTAGTGTCTAGTGTAAATATACTCATGCCGTTTGGGCTTTGCATAGTTGCTTCTAAAATGTTTTTTTCAATATTAAGTTTATATTCACTTTCACTTAATTTATTTGTTTTATTACGCTTTTCTTCGAGTATGCCATGCAAAAAAAGTATCGAAACAAAATTAACAAACAGAAAAAGCTGTAGCATGAAAAAGCTGTATGACCATTTATAATTATGAGATTCAGCATAGAGCGATGTTCCATATAAAGAAATAATAGTTACTAATACAACTATAAGAGTTATAACTTTTAGGTTAAAGCGGTATGCCGCCCAAACGAGAAAAAAAGAATAATAGACTCATTGTGCGCATTGTTGGTAAATACAAACACAGAGGCTGTTATTGTAAGTAAAGTAAGAGCTATTACTTCTATTTTTTTATTAAAAGTCCAGTGCGTATCTTCTGTAGTTTTGTATAGCCAGGACAGTACAAACGGAGTAAATAAAACAGCTCCCAAAATATTTGACCTAATAAGGGTATGCCAGATTGAAATGAAATTATTAATATTAACAAATGGAGTTACAGTAAGAAAAATGATACCCAAAGATATACTAAGAATACTGCCAACCAGGCAGGCAAAAGTGAAATATAATACATTAATACCTTTGTCAAACGGATATTTGCTTTTGCACCAAACCTGTATTAAATAGGATACAGTAAAGGCATTAAGCCCAATAAGTATAGGTCTCAAAATACAAAATGAAAATATCTCTAATAATTTTTCAAAAGTAGTGGCACTTCTAATGTTAGGCTCAAATAACCATACAGTAAATAAGAAGCTTCCCAGAAGAACACCAAAAATTGCATTTCTTCCTAAAATGATGGCCGCAGCTATGCTAAAACCAACAGCTGGAAAAAATGGGGCAATTTTTGTTTCAGGTATAAAAGCAAAACTGGAGGTTTTTGCTATTATAACATATAAAATTGCAATGAAAATCGTGGTTTTTGTTTTCGAATTCAAAAAAGATAATTTATGATATTCGCCTTCATTTACGTGTACATTCATCTTTGCTATTTTTGAAAATTCGCTGTTTTTAATTAATTACCAGATAGTATTTTCAATGATTTCTGTATCATTACGGTTAAATTGCATTTTGCGGCTACAAACTTAATATCGAATTTTTATATTTTATTTTTTTTAAAATATAAAACATTGATTTTTAGTGTTTTATTTTCCTTTAAAAAGTTGCTTTTAGTTTTCCTTTTTAGAATTGAACTTTGTAATATTTCTTTATTAATTTACGAAAAAAAAATAATTTGTGACACAGAATGTACAAAAAAATAGGCTGCAATAGTTTATCTCTTTGTTTTAGATTAGAACAATTGGAAATCAATTTATTGTAGAATAAAGTTAAAATCAATTAAAATTTTGAAAATCAACCAGCAAATATTATAAGGAAAAAACATGAATGCTTAATAACTTTAAAATATTCGAATTCAAATTTTGGTTTAGAAAAAAAATTAATCGTACAAATTCTAAAAATGATTTAAGATTATGAAGATACACTTTAATTCAAAATTGATATTAATCGCTGTATTTACCGGATTACTTTTTTCATGTAAAAATAATATAAGTGGAGGAGTTGGCAGTGACGGAAAAAACCTTGATTCTATTACAACGAATCGAGATAGTACAAAAGTACTTAAAGACACCTCAGATAAATTAAAAAAGTAGGTCAATCTGTTGCCGTATTTCTGTAAGTATAAATAAAAACCGTCTGTTAAGACGGTTTTTATTGCTGAATGTTAAAAGTAATTTATTTTTCAAATAAAATACAAGCCCCTCCGCCAGGAGCTAGTTTAATATCGATAAAATCGCTGCTGGTAACTTTTTTAGAAATAGTTTCATGGCTTACTTTATTAGTTCTGAAATCGGCATCTTTTCCGTCCTGTATGATCATTGCTTTGTAATTGCCTTTTCCTATTCCTAATACCGAAAGTGGGATACGAAGTGAACGGGCATCTTCGTTGGTAGCAGCAGCTATCAGCCAGTTTCCATCTGCTGCCTGACGCGCCATAACAATATATTGAGCGATTTCTCCGCTAATTGTTTTACTTTCCTGCCAAGGCTGTTGTTGTGCACTAATAAACTTTAATAATTCCGGATACTTATTGTAGTTTTCAGGAATATCAGGAATAATAGTTGCTCCTGAAAATGTTATAAGCGTGCGTGCTGCCTCTGCCGTAATTGTAGAAGGTACCGGCATTGGATTGTCAACTCTTCCTTTTTGCTCCATATCAAAAGTGCCGTTGTTCATATCAATCGGGCCTGCTATCATGTTCACAAATACAGATGTAACAAAGGTTTTCGGTTGAAATACTCTTCGTGCATCCGACTGTGCCTGACAAAACTCACGTGTCACTGCGTTAGGCCAGGTTCTCATTTGTCCGTATGGATGAACAGGCCCATCATGAAAATCGACCATTAAATGGTTTTCCGCACAAATTTTTGTTATATGTTGTGTGTGTATATTTTTTTCCTCCGGACTGCCTTGCATAAAACCATATTTTACACCGGCAGCTCCCCAGTCTCCGTATTGTTTTAATGTTTTTTCTAAAGGATAATTTTTTCCTCCAACATCATTCAGATACAGCCAAATGCCAACATTTTTTTGTTTTCCATAAGCAATTATCTGATGTACTTGTTCAACTTTGCCTCCTTTTAAAGGATCCGATTCTTTACTAAATTCTTCACCATACCAGTTGGCGTCTAATACCAAAGATTTCATTTTATTTGTAGAAGCTAAATCAACCATTCGTTTCCATGATTCCAATGACATTTCATATTTAAATCCATCGGCTACTGCACCGTCAATACGCCAATCCCATACAGCAACCCCGGGTTTAACCCAAGAAAAATCTGCTGCTTTCGCTGGTTCAGGATTGAGTAATTCGATCAGGTGTGAATCAATTAAATCTCCAGGAGTTCTTCCGTATATTATAACTCTCCATGCTTTGGCATTTTTAGAAGGTACAGAAAACAAAGTTGTTTCCTTTTTTGGCTGTAAAAGTAAGGGCTCACCACTTTCAAGATTGGCTTCATGCACTGCCATATAACTATTTTCTGCAGCTTTGACAACCATAACAGGTTCACGGACATTATCTGCTTCAGATAACTTTTCAGGACCTATATTATGTCTTTCTCCATTATAATACCAGGCAGAGTAGTTGTCTGCAAAATTAAATTCTGTGAATTCTTTCTCAGAAGTTAACCCTTCATATCTGAAAGCCATTCCGTCATTGTACACTCTTACTTTTATTTGATAAGAAGTGAAATCTATTATGACCTGATTGTAATGATCAGGTACATTTTTCCTTTTTCCCCAAACAGGTTTCCAGACACTTTTTACAGATGAATTAATGACTTTATTCCAATGAATATTGTTTGGTGATTCTAACCCAAGCTTAGATTGTTTTATCAATAAATGATTATCAGCCCGAAAACTGTATTCAATTGTATTTAAGCTGGTTTGTTCAATTTGAACTACGATTTTTTTATCCGGAGAAGTTACAGTTACGGAATGTTTCTGTGATTGTGCTAATAGAATTGCCGGCAATTGAATGCAAATAAATATAATTACAATTAATTTGTTTTTAAACCTCATTTTATTTTTTTTATTGTCAACAAAAGATCCAATCTTATTTGTGGTAACGAAAGAATTAAGCTATGAATTTAAAAATATATTCTGCCGTTTAACCTAAATAACAAAACTAATCAATCTCGGTAATAAAAAACAATTTAATTTCAATCGCGAATTCTATAAAAAATGTTTTTTCTGGCTTATTCTAAATATCTAAACAGATTCTGGTCTGTTGATGAAAAAATAACTATCATCTGCATTCTAAACTAAATCTGCTGGAAAAGGTTGATGTACTAAATTAATTCGAAAGAGGAGGATTTGACGTAATATTTGAACTATTTATAATGAGTTGCTCTTATTTAATTGGCAATTCAAGAGACAATATTGACAACAGATTTATTGTAAACCCACTGTAATTTACAGAAGTAATACCTTGCCAGTATTTAACACAAATCATGACAAAAATTATCGCTTTTTTAAATGTAATTCCTGATTATGTAAGAAAAGAACTTTTTTCATTTTGGTTACAAAAGTACTCATTTAAGTTACGGAAATTTATTGCTCTATATATAACTTTGCTTTGTCTCCAATGTTGACCAGTATTATAATGTATCATTATGAAAAAAGAAAACAGAAATAATGAAGATTTCGAATCGATTACCAATATACACAGGGCTTTTGGGCTGCCAGCTCCGCAACATCCGCTTATAAGTATTTTGAATGCACAAGATCTGAGAGCTTCAAATCGGCCCTCAGGTGCTCATGTATTGCATTTTTACAAAATTTCATTCAAGACAGCAATGAGTGGGAAGGTGCGTTATGGACAGAGCTTTTATGATTTTGATGAAGGAGGTTTATTGTTCGCTTCACCTAACCAGGTCATCGGAAGTGATGGTGATGCAGATACAGAAGACTTATCCTTTTATACAATGCTGATCCACCCTGATTTTCTTCACGGTTTTCCGCTGGCACGTAAAATCAAGCAGTATGGCTATTTCAGCTACGGCACCAATGAAGCACTACATCTGTCTGAAAGCGAAAAGACAATTATTCTGTCGGTCTTTCATATCATCGAACAAGAACTCAATAGTCGTGTTGATGAATTCAGTCAGGAAGTCGTGTTATCACAAATTGAACTGCTCTTGAATTATGCCAACAGGTTCTATAAACGTCAGTTCATTACACGTAAAATGGTCAGCAATAATACACTGGAGCGTCTTGAAGCTTTGCTGGACGATTACTTTGACAATGAAAAGACAGCGAGCCAGGGTATTCCGACAGTACAATTCCTATCAGAACAGCTTAATGTTTCATCAAGCTACCTTAGCGACATGCTTCGATCATTGACAGGTATGAATGCCCAGCAACACATTCACAACAAACTCGTAGAAAAGGCTAAAGAAAAGCTGTCTCTAACCTCATTAACTATAGCGGAAATCGCTTTTGACCTTGGCTTTGAGCATCCGCAGTCTTTCAGTCGTTTTTTCAAGATGAAAGCAAAAGTATCACCGGTTGAATTTAGACAAATGTTTAATTGACCATAATGCACATTTGATTATGTTTCACAGGGTATACATGATTACCAAATACGGCTAAACGCCGTATTTTTTTTGTCTGCTTGTGTCCAGTTTAAACCAGTGCGTGTTTCCGGCCGCATTACCTGTATTTTGCTGTAATAAGACGAGATTCATTTCGGTTAAGCATTCCCCCGGTTCGGTTATTATTCAGCATGATTACTTATGGAACTTTGTCATGTAATTAAAAATAAATATTTCATGACAACTTCAATACTAAAATCTAAAGCAGTTATCTGGATCGCTGCTTCGTGCCTAATATCTTTTGGCTTATTTGCTCAGGAAAAGGTTTGTTCCGCATCCAACAATTAAAATAAAAATTTATAATAAAATGAAAAATTCCGAAACTCCCGTAATGTCTTACGGTCCAATTGTAATGCCTGTAGCGAACCGTCACATTGACCTTCAGATGAAAGTAACTGCACCCGCAACAGGTGGTAACCTGCCTGTTCTTATTCTTTCCCATGGTCATGGTAGATCAAACTTCCTTTCTTCAATGTATGGATATGGACCAATGACCGACTTCTTTTCAAAAAATGGATTTGTGGTTATTCAGCCAACGCACCAAAATTCAAAATTACTGGCACTCGACGCCAACCTTCCTGAAGCTCCGCTGTTTTGGAGTTCACGCCCCAACGACATTACATTTATCATTGACAGCCTGGATCAGATTCTCTCTAAAGTTCCAGGACTGAGCAATCGTGTCAACAAAGATGAGATAAGCGTGGTTGGACATTCCATGGGAGGACATACGGTCAGTATGCTGGCCGGAATGCAGGTTACTGATCCGGTCACAGCTAAAAAAGTAAATGCCATTGAAAAGCGTTTGAAGGCTTTTGTGATGATAGGGGCACCCGGTGCTCCTGCGGGCCTTGTCCAATCAGCCAAAGAACATTATCCTGTGCTAAATAATGCTGACTTTTCGACCATGATCCACCCAGTGCTTGTAGTAAATGGTGATAAAGATATAAATCCGAACTTCTCGGAAGTTGACAACTGGCGCGCTGACGGATATTATTTAAGCCCCGGACATAATAGCCTGCTGACAGTATATGATGCAGAACATATTTTTGGCGGAATCTCAGGATACGATTCTAATGAAACGACCGATGAAAGTCCGGAAAGGGTTGAATTCGTAAACCAATGTATTCTTGCTTACCTGCGTAGTGCCTTAAACCCAAAAGATGCAAGTTGGGCTGATGCACAAAAGCAACTCAATAATATTCCAGGCGCAAAAGGCCGTATTGATAACAAATAAGGGAAGATTTGAACTACAGGAAATAGTTTGTAAATGTTTTTAAAAGAAAAAGAAGCCGATTTAGTTGATTCGGCTTCTTTTTCTATTACCTCAAGAATTGAAGCAGGAGCAATAAATTCAGAATTATAATAGAGGATTTTTAAATAAGAAAACACATTGTTTTTATCAACAATTTGACTAAATTTAAGTAACAAACCCCTGTTACATTAATTTTAGATAGTAAGAGCAGGATTTTTAGATTTACCTATTAAAAAAACATTTATGAAAAATACCACTAAAATAATTTTCCCATACGATCAAAGTGTTGTAAAAGAATTGCCCTTAATTGATAAAGGTAGCGTTGAAAGGATATTGACTACTGCTTACAACTTATTTATTGATCAGCAAAATTGGATTTCTGCTTTTAAAAGAATTGAAATATTAGAAAAAGCAGCTTTAATAATGAAGGACAGAAGTGAAGAACTAATTCATATTGCTATCAGTGAAGGCGGAAAACCTTATAAAGACTCAAAAGCAGAAATTCTGAGAGCTATAAAAGGCGTGAAATTAGCAGCGGAACATATATTGCACATCAAAGGAGAACAAATTCCGATGGGGCTTACAGAAGCTTCTGTAAACAGAATTGCTTTTACATCAAAAGAACCTATTGGAGTTGTGGCAGCTGTCAGTGCATTTAATCATCCATTAAATTTAGCAGTACATCAAATTGCTACCGCTGTTGCGGCGGGTTGTCCGGTCATATTTAAACCAGCAAGCAGTACGCCATTATCAGGTATTGCTTTGGCCGATATTTTAAAAGAAGCTGGTTTACCCGAAGGATGGCTGCAAGTAGTTTTATGTGACAATGAAACCGCAGAATTGTTAGTGACAGATCCGAGAATAAATTTCCTGACTTTTATTGGTTCTGCAAAAGTAGGCTGGTCGTTAAAAAGCAAATTGTCTCCGGGAACACGTGCTGCATTAGAACATGGTGGCGCCGCTCCTGTAATTGTAGAAAGTGATGCTGATTTTAGCGAAATGATTCCCGATTTGGTAAAAGGTGGCTTTTATCATGCAGGTCAGGTTTGTGTTTCAGTTCAGAAGATTTATGTAAATCAGGAAATTGTGGACCTTTTTGTGGACCAGTTTTCTGAGGCAGTGCAAAAATTAATTGTTGGAAATCCTTTTGATGAAAATACAGATGTAGGTTCGCTTATAACACCCAAAGAAGTTAATCGTGTCGAGGAATGGGTTAATGAAGCAATTGAAGAAGGCGCTAAATTAATAGCTGGCGGAAAACGTATTTCTGACACCACGTTTCAGCCAACAGTTTTGCTAAATCCATCAGAAGATTCTAAAGTATCAAAGTACGAGATTTTTGGTCCTGTTGTCTGTATATATGCTTTCGCAAGTAGGGAAGAGGCCATAAAAAAAGCAAATGCTTTAGAAGTTCATTTTCAGGCCGCTGTTTTTACAAAAAATATTGATGTTGCATTAGATGCGACAAAAAAACTAAACGCTACAGCTGTTATGATAAATGACAATACCGCCTTTAGAGTGGATTGGATGCCGTTTGGCGGAAGAGACGCTTCTGGTCTTGGAATGGGCGGAATATCGTATACGATAAATGAAATGACAAGAGAAAAGCTAATGGTATTTAAAAGTAAATCTCTCTAATTATGAGGATATAAAAGAGTATATGAATTGACCAGTAATACACAAAATTTCATATTGTATAAATTACTAAGTTTTGATGCGTATATTTGAAATAGTAAAAAAATAAGTGATTATGAAGAGTATAGGATTTTTATCATTTGGACATTGGTCAAATAATCCATCCTACGGGTCTCGTACAGCGGGAGATACACTTCTCCAATCAATCGATTTAGCTGTAGCAGCAGAAGAATTAGGTATAGACGGAGCTTATTTTCGGGTACATCATTTTGCACAGCAGCTAGCTTCACCTTTTCCTTTACTTTCTGCGATTGGTGCCAAAACCAATAAAATTGAGATAGGAACAGGTG
This sequence comes from Flavobacterium gyeonganense, assembly GCF_029625295.1. Taxonomy (NCBI): domain Bacteria; kingdom Pseudomonadati; phylum Bacteroidota; class Flavobacteriia; order Flavobacteriales; family Flavobacteriaceae; genus Flavobacterium; species Flavobacterium gyeonganense. Next base: position 4,520,107 of record NZ_CP121112.1, read on the forward strand.
TAATCGATATGAGGTATGAAAATCCGTTATACATGCTGGAGGATGCCAGTGCTGCCGATTTAATATCGGGAGGGCGTTTACAATTAGGAATAAGCAGAGGATCACCAGAGCAGGTTATAGACGGCTGGCGTTATTTTGGTTATGAACCTAATGAAAATGAAACAGATGCAGACATGGGACGACAAAAAGCATTACAATTTTTAGAAGGATTAAAAGGGGAAGGATTTGCAGAACCAAATCCGTATCCAATGTTTCCAAATCCACCGGGATTATTGCGTATCGAACCACATTCAGAAGGATTGAGAGAAAGGATATGGTGGGGCGCTGCATCTAACGCAACTGCTGTGTGGGCTGCAGAAAACGGCATGCATCTGCAAAGTTCTACACTTAAGTATGATGAGAATGGCAAACCTTTTCATATTCAGCAGGCAGACCAGATACGATTGTACAAGGAATCCTGGAAAAAGCAGGACATGAACGTGAACCAAGGATTTCTGTAAGTCGTTCGATTTTTGCATTAATGAATGATCAGGATAACTATTATTTTGGTTCGCAAGGAAAAGGAGCTGATAGTTTTGGCTATATTGAACGTGATAAAAGAGCAGTATTTGGAAAAAGTTATGCTGCGGAGCCGGATAAGTTAATAGCAGAGCTGGCTCAGGATGAAGCTATACAGGAAGCAGATACCATTCTTCTGACTATTCCGAACACTTTAGGAGTCGAGTACAATATACATATTTTATCATCAATTTTGGAGCACGTTGCACCAGAATTAGGTTGGCGATAAATTGTAGAAAACAAACGGAAGCCCTCTCATTTTAAAATGGAGGGCTTTTTTTTAAAGAGACTAAAAATTCCTTTCTGAGAAATTAAACCTTAAAATTTTAGGTTTTAAAGACTTGAAATGGGTATTAAAAAAAGTGACATTAGTTGTTTCCTTAAGTGACTTCGATGGCATTTTGTAAATTGGCAGTTTAACTTTTAAATTATTTAAAAACTTATATTTTATTCTGACAGATGTGACACAACCCAAAATTTTCTAACCAAACCCAAAAATTAATTATTGTTTCTGAGGAAGCAAATTATCCAAATCAGAAAGTTTGTAAAACTTAAGATCATTTAGTTTCATGTATTTGCAGATAAATTCGAGTGTTTCTATTTTGGTCTGATAATTTTCAGTTATTTCTTTAACAGGTTTGTGGCCGCACAGTATTAAAATTTTATTATTTTCTTTAGCGTAATGTAATAGTTCGAGAAGATAAGGAATACTAAAATGAATATGGCTGTTATCAATATCAAAAGCAAATACAATTTTCGAATTGTTGAAATAGCTGTCCTGCTTTTCAGGAATCTCTCCTCCAAATGCACGGCCTCTTATGATCTTAAATTTAGGTGATAATGCCCTGTCAAGAGACTCCGATCTTTCTCCATATGGATAAGCAAATGAAGTAGTCTTAAAGGATTTATTTTTCAGAGAGGTGATCATAGGGTTTATTTCCTGATTCATATACTGGGAAATTCCGTATTCCTGTGTAAATTTAACAGCATTATAATGGTGATAACCGTGTCCGGCAATCTCGTGTCCGTATTTTTGCATTTCCAGCAGTTTTTTGATTTGTGGAGCTCCTATAGAATCTATTCGGCAGACATTAAAAGTGGCTTTCCATGAATATTTTTTTAAAGCCTGATCAGCTTCGTACCATTCATCAACATAAGCATCATCAAAAGATAAAATTACGCCCGCTTTATAAGGCTTTGGTTTTGGTTTTGAATTCTTAGTTTCACAGGAAAATAAACTTAACAACATTAAAAGTAAGAGTGTTTTAGTAAAAAATAGCTTCATAGATTTTTGCTCTTATTAAATTAAAATTGTAAACGGAATTTATTCAAATATAAAAAATAGTCTGAATATTATATCGTCCCTGTATTGAAAAATAAAGAGACAACTCTTTTACAAATAGATATTTATTGTACATTTATGTACGCCTAAATTTGATTTTCATAACTAAATTATCAATAAGATAAATATGAAAGTACCAACCATTTTCAATATGTTTTCAGATTATTTTAAAGAAACAAAAGGTATTTCTTTTTTACGGGAAAATGATAAAATTATAAGGCAGTTTGTATTCACTCTTTTCTTTATTGGAGTTGGAATCTGGTTTATCAAACATGAAAATTCAGAGCTTAAAGAAGTAAAAAATGTAATTGCAGATGCGGGCATTTTTTGGGTTTTATTCGGCATTACCTTATCCGGAATCTATATCCTCCTTCAGGCACTGATGTATTTTGCTTCTTTTAAAGCGATACAAAGTAAGATTTCATTCAGGCAATCCGTTGTTTTATTTCTTAAACGAAATTTTGTGAGTGTTTTTTTACCGGCAGGCGGAATTTCTTCTTTGGCATTTTTTACAAAATCCATTGAAAAAAAAGGGGTAAAGCAGACTCAAATTCATTTTGCCTCAATACTATATGGTTTTGTCGGAATCCTTTCTGTAATTATTGTAGCAATCCCTGCTTTATTGTATTCTTTATTTCAGGGCACTTTAGGGGCAGGAGAATGGTATGCATTTGGAGCTGTTGCGGTATTGGGAATCTTAATTTTTTATAGTTATAAATCAATTTTAAAGAAAAGCAATGTATACCGCCTTATTGTAAAGTTTTTTCCGTCTGCTGAAGTATTTATGGATGATTTGCAGAACAATCGGATCAATAAACAAAAATTCTGGCTGGTTGTCTTTTTTTCGGTGTTAATTGAGTTTGTCGGAATTGCGCATTTGTATATCGCTATGATTGCTTTAGGCTTTACACCATCATTATCTGCAGCCATAATGGGGTACATTATTTCGGTGATATTCCTGATTGTTTCTCCCTTTCTGCGCGGGCTTGGCGCTATCGAAATTTCAATGAGTTTTATACTGATACAATTTGGCTTTTCAAATGTCAATGCTATAGCCATTACTTTTTTGTATCGTTTTTTTGAATTCTGGATTCCGTTGCTTGCCGGAGCATCACTATTTCTGTTTAATATCAATAAGTTGTTGATGCGCATCGTGCCATCTTTTCTACTTTTTGTATTAGGATTAATCAATATAATATCGGTCTTAACTCCGGCTATTTCTGAACGTCTTCATACTCTGGAAAATATCATTCCGGTTTCGGCTATTAAAGCCTCAAATTATTTTGTTATAACAGCCGGATTATTTATGCTTGTTAACGCGGCTTTTATGCTCAAAGGGCTAAGAAATGCCTGGTGGTTTGCTGTTTTTCTTACCGGTATTTCAGTTATTGGACACCTTACAAAAGCGATTGATTATGAAGAAGCGATTGTTGCGCTGATCGTTTTGATTAGTTTAATTGTTACCAGAAAAGAATATTATGTAAAAAGCAGTTCGCATTTGCAGAGTATAGGCTTAAAGACCGTTTTAATGAGTATTGCGGCTGTTTTGGTATACAGCATTCTGGGGTTTTATTTTCTGGATAAGAAACATTTCAATATTGATTTTAACTGGGCCGAGTCTGTCAAATACGGCCTTCAGAATTACTTTTTAATAGGGAGCTCAGATTTGGTGCCTTTGGATCGTTTTGCGAGACGTTTTTTACTGTCGATTAATAGCTGTGGATTTTTATCACTCGGATTTTTGATTTATACTTTAGTTCGTCCGTATACCATAAAAAAGGAAGCGTTAGAAAATGATTTTGCAAAAGCTATTGAAATCCTGAATCAGTATGGAAATTCTTCTTTGGATTATTTTAAAACCTATGATGATAAAGTTATTTTTATTGCCCGTTCTAATAAAGCCTTTTTAGCTTATCGTGTGACCGATAATTTTGCCGTAGTACTTGAAAATCCCGTTGCAGTATCAGTAACAGCAATGAAACAATGCATCCTCGAATTTGATGCTTATTGTTATGACAATGGGTTAAGAAGCCTTTATTATCGTGTACCCGAAGAAAATTTGGATTTATATTATTCGCTCCGCAAAAAGAGTTTATTTATCGGTCAGGAAGGAGTAGTAGATTTATCGTCATTTACTTTGGAAGGCAGTGCTAAAAAATCCCTTCGTAATGCGATAAGTAAAGTAAAAGAGAAAGGTTTTAAAACTACAATTCATACGGCACCAGTAAAAGATGGATTATTGCAAAAAATAAAAGCAGTAAGTGATGAATGGCTCGCAAGCACCGGAAGAGCCGAAATTATTTTTTCGCAGGGGAGATTTGACTGGGAGGAACTTAAGCAGCAGACAATTATTACAGTTGAAAATTCCGAAGAAAAAATTGTGGCCTTTTTAAATGTAATTCCAGATTATGCAAAAGGGGAAGGAACATATGATTTAATCCGTAAAACGAATGATGCTCCAAACGGAATCATAGATTTCATCCTTTTAGAACTTTTTGCATATTTAAAATCTCAGGGCTGCACATCTGTAAATCTCGGGTTAGCAGCAATGAGCGGATTAGAAGAGGCAAATACTTTTCCTGAAAAATCAATGAAGTTTGCTTATGAACGAATAAAATTCTTTTCGCATTATAAAGGATTACGCGATTTTAAGGAGAAATTTTCTCCGGTTTGGTACAATAAATACTTAGTTTATTCTCATGATTATGATTTACTCCAGGCTCCGATAGTTTTAAATAAAGTGGTAAAACCATAGGAGATACGGATTATGGAAGTAGCACGTTTATATTTGGTAAAAATTACAGCTATAATCTGCATTACTATTTGTATTTTGGATATTATTGTATTGTTTCTGGCAGGGCTTTATTATCCGGGATACAGTCAGTTAAAAATGACTATGAGTTCTTTAGGGGCTTCAGAAAGTCCAGTGTCAGAATTCATTTCGGCATGGTGGATATTTATTGGAGTTGCATTTATTTTCTTCGGAATCGTTTTTAGAAAAGCATTCGGAAGCAATCATAAAAATGTAAGACTGGCTTCCCTGCTGCTTATCCTTTACGGATTAGGAGAAGGAATAGGTTCCGGTGTATTTAAAGCAGACAGAATAGCCGGAAAAATGACCGATTCGTTTGTAATGCATGATATAGCAGGAGGTATTGGTGTTATTGCAGCATTGATTTTACCTTTAGTAATGAAGGAGGTGATGACAAAGGAAAATAAACCCGGTTTGACTTTATTGTCACAGATTATTTTTACGGTAGGATTTATTACGATGCTGCTTTTTACAATTCGGTTTTCTTCTGATGAAAATAATTTTATTGTTTTTTATAAAGGATTGTGGCAGAGGATTTTCATGTTGAATCTTTATGTGTATTTTATTGTAATTTCAGCTATTATGTATCATAAGAAAATATAGTTTTCAATTTTATAATGCTAAATAATAAGTAAGATGAATAAAATTATAGCACTCATTCTGTTAATTGCTGTTTTTAGTACCAGTACTTTTGCTTCTGAATCAGATACTATAAAGGTTGGAGCATTTGGAAAAATTACGATTTATAGACCCAAGATAACGCCTAATGCAGTTGTTCTGTTTGTTTCAGGAGACGGAGGATGGAACAGCGGTGTCGTTGAAATGGCTAAAAATATAGTAAATCAGGGCGCTTTAGTTGCCGGGATCGATATTCAGCATTATTTTAAAGAGATTAAAAAAGAAAAATCAAAATGTTATTATCCTGCAGGTGATTTTGAAGAGCTGAGTATGATTTTGCAAAAAAAGGTACAAATGAAACAGTACTTAAAACCTATATTAGTTGGATATTCCTCAGGAGCAACTTTGGTTTATGGTATGCTGGCACAAGCTCCAGCCAATACATTTAGCGGTGCCCTTGCACTGGGATTTTGTCCCGATATAGAAACAGACAGATCATTATGTGACGGTTCCGGACTAACTTCTCATGTTTTAAAGGAAGGAAAAGCCTATTATCTGGATAAAACAGAAAAGTTAACAGCTCCCTTTATTGTGCTTCAGGGAACTACTGATCAGGTTTGTAATTATGCTGATACTAAGAAATATATGGATGGGCTGAAGCAGGGAAAATTAATTTCGCTTTCTAAAGTTGGTCATGGTTTTTCGGTTACCAAAAATTGGTTACCACAGTTTATTGGGGCTTATAAAGAGATTTTAAACCTGTCTTATACCAAACAAAAATCAGAACAGAATCTTTTAGAAAAAGAACAACATCTCACTCCTTTGCCTTTTGAAATGCCTTTAACTATAATTCCTGCAAAAGGTAAGAACGAAGATTTACCTATTGCTTTTTTGATTTCAGGCGATGGCGGATGGACAAGTTTTGATCAGTCAGTTGGTGAAGCTTTGGCAGAGAAAGGAATTGCTGTAGTAGGATTAGATGCCCAAAAATATTTTTGGAATGCTAAAACTCCGCTTGAAACTTCAAATTCTATATCGAAAGCTGTTGAGCATTATTTACAGCAATGGAATAAAAAAACATTTATTCTTGTCGGTTATTCATTTGGAGCCTCCATAGTGCCATTTGTAGCAGCAAATTTTACAGAGCCTTTAAAAGAAAAGTTAAAAAGGGTTTACTCTTTATCGCCAGATATAAAAGCAGATTTTGAAATTCATATTGCCGATATGCTGAGTATGGGAAGTTCGAATGACAATTATAATGTGATTGCTGAAATGAAGAAAATAAAACCGTACAACCCAATTTGTTATTTTGGAAATGAAGAAGATTCTGAAACCCGTAAACGATTTTCAGAATCTGAAATTAAAGTTATTGAGTTACCGGGTTCGCATCATTACAACAATGATTATAATAAAATTGCTGAAAGTATTTTAAAAGAAATTAGGTGATTGTTTAAAATATAAATAGGCTTTGAACTAAGATATTGATTAACCTCAATGGAGAATTTACCAAAACTTTTGTAAACCAGATAATCTTAATTCGGATTGGAAGCTAAGATTTTTTTAACATAGTAAGATATTGCTGAACTTGAGGGAAACTACAATTGATTTCAACTATTTATAATCTATAATTTCAAATAAAAGCTCATACCTGTCTCCTAATTTTTTCTTTAATCGTTGTTTGCTTTTTTTGATTGCATCAACTGTAACACCTAATAAACTGGATATTTCGTAATTATTATAATCTAATTTTTGGAGCATTATTATTTTAAGGTTAGACTCTTTTAATTCCGGAAAATTTTCCATTACCGTATTATAAAAATCGCCATGCTGTTTTATGAACTCTCTTTTAAAGGCATTCCAGTTTTCATCTGTCATCAGATGAGAGTTTAATATTTCAAGAAGTTTGATTTTTTCTTCTTCCTGATATATTGAAGAAGAGTTTTTAATTTCTTCAAGTTCATTTTCTAAAATTGAGATCTGCTTATTTTTATTTTTAAGATACTCGGCATAGGTGTTTATGTCAGAACTGGCATCGTTGAGCTTCTTTTCAAAAAGCAGCCTGTCATTTTCAAGTTTTATTTTTTTTGTGTGTAATTTTTTATTCAAATAACTATAGGTAATCAGACTTAATACTATCGTTAAGACTGAAATTAGAATTAAGATGATTTTGATTTTTTCACCCTGTTCTAATTCTAATCGAATTTTGTTAGTATCATTTTCATACTTCTTTTTCTGAATAAGCCAGTACGATCTTTGCAGTACGGTATTACCGTTTGTCTTAAGCAGATATTCCTCAATTTGTTTCAGCTGACGTCTTAGCAGCAGCTCTTTTCCGGGATTTTCACCGTTCAGAATACTAAGTTTTAATTCAATGATTTCTTTCAATGAGCTTCTGTAGTAGGATTTTGAACTAGCGATTTTTCCGGCTCTTTCCAAAATTTTTTCAGTTTCAAATGTGTTTTTCAGCTTTAAAAGAATTTTGGCTAATAGTATCGAAGCATACATCTCATTCTTGTCAATCTTAAATTTTTGAGAATAGGAGATATCTTGTTTTAAGAAACTTACAGCATCTTTCAGATTTCTTTTTTTTCATAAACAAGTGCTTTGTCTCCCAATATTTTTGCATATCTGACGCTGTCACCTATTTTTAATGCGATGGCTTCAGATTGGTTAAAATAACGCATTGCATTTGTTAAATCCTTATTTCTGAAATAACAGTTGCCAATTGCATTTAAAACCCCGGCATATTCGGAAGATGGTTTTTCCATATACTGCATGGATTTTTTATAATAGACAATGGCAGAATTATCTTCTACGGTAGACATGATCCAGCCAAAGAATTTAAAGGTTTCTTCGGGTAAAATCATTTCTGAGGCTTCTATTTTATTACTTTCTTCCATTGTTTTGAGTACAATTGGAATTAGTTTATCAATCTGGCAATAGAAATATAAATATTTTGAATAATTCAATTGGGTCCAGATAATAAGACTGGGGTCATTTAGTTTTTTGGATTCTTCAATTGATTTTAAATAATAAAACTCACTTCTCTTATTTATTTTGTCAAAGTATACCGAAAAGCCATTTGCCAGCAATGCGTGATATAAAATAGATGATGCTTTGCTGGAAGATTTTTCTAAATAAGCCAACCGTTTTTTGAGTTCGACAGTATCTTTTTTAGGCTTATTTTCTTTTATAATTATCGATTCGATAGTACTGATTAAATCTGTAGAAGAATATTGGGATAGTTCTCGAGCATGTAAATTTTGAGATAGAAAAATGGCGAATAACACAAAAAAGAGTCTGTTTTTTTTTGTACAGAAAATCATTTTGAATAGGGCTTATTAGAAGTGGCTAAACTATAAAAATAAATGTCTTTTTTAAATAAAAAAGTAGCACAATAGTATTTTTTTTTAAACTAATGGCTTGAAAATCTTAATTATAAAATTTTTCTTATACTCTTTAAATTTCATTTCAGTATAAACAGAAAAAGATGTTTAATATCAGGTAAATTCTTTTTAAAGATATTCCCAATGCAATGAAGTTGAAAGCAATTGCTTTGAAATATGTGACCTGCAATGAAAAAATTCACTTTTACTGCAATTTCTAAATCCTCACAAAAAGTGTTTTTTTTAAGTGTTTATAATTTAATGGTTTATGTTTTTTAGTAACGTGATTTGTCCCCCTTTTGTCTCTGCTTATTATTTAAATAGTCATTTTTTTTGAAATAATTTTGGGCTTTATTTATGAGATGTGAAACATCTTATTTATGTCGAATTTTTAATTTTTAAATAATATCTATGAAAACAAAATTACTATTAATGTTGTGTCTTTTTTGTGCAACAATGTCAAGTTATGCGCAAAGTTCAGCTTCTCAGTCAGGAATAGCAGTGCAGGGTATTGCCAGAGATGCTAATAATACTGCTTTATTAAATCAGACTATTAATCTTACATTTACGCTATATTACCTGGATGCTTCCAGTATTGAACAGACTATTTATAAAATCACTAAAAATGTAACAACTGATGCATTTGGGGTATTCTCTGATGTAATAGATCCAACAGCGGTTAATAACAGCTTATTTGCTAATAATCCTGCTTATCTTAGAATTGAGAAAGGAACAGAGATTATCTCTGATGAAAAATTACGCCATGTACCGTATGCTATTTCTGCTAACAATGGTGTTCCAACAGGATCCATTATGCCTTTTATCGGTACTGTTGCCCCGGAAGGCTGGGTACTTTGCAACGGAGCTGCTTTGCCAACAACAGCGAAGGCCTTAATTGCTCTGGTTGGAAATAATGCACCTAATCTGCAGGGTATGTTTTTAAGAGGTACGGGTAACAGTCCTGTAAACAATCAGCCAGGACCGGCTTTAAAAGGAACACAAAACGATAGTTTTAAAAGCCATAACCACAGTGCATCGGCAAGTGATTCCGGGCATACTCATGGATATGGGGATATTTACTATTCTGAGGGTGGTGGTAATATCGCCGTATCAGAAAGGAGAGGACTTAATGGTAATACTGATTATGATAATGCGGGATATGAAATTAGGAGAACTAGTGATACTGGATATGCAAATATATCTGTAACCACAGCAAATTCAGGAGATTCTGAAACAAGGCCTGTTAACTATGGTGTAAACTATATCATCAAATTGTAAAGCTGTAATTATGAAGAAAATAATTGCAGTTCTCGGAATGTTTGTTCTGGGGGCGGGACTTTATGCTCAAAATACGAATGGAGCTAAAATAGTACCCGTTTCGCAGGCAATTCAAAAAAATGGTTTCAGCATACAGGTTGGACTTCCATTTTTAGGACAAAATAAAACAGGGCCAAGGCGTACGAATCCTGCGGATATTCGTTTTCCATGGAATACGCTGTATTTATACAACACATTTGCAGAAGAATCTTTTGATGTTTCGAAAGGTTTTTATGGAGATAAGGTTTTGATTTCATGGAATTTAAGAGCCAATGAAAATTTGGTAAAAAGTATCAAGATCTACAGAAGAGTCTACACAGAGGCAGGAAATCTTCCTTATAATTTAGTAGTAGGCCTTTCTTCTTCAGAAACTACTTATGAAGATAAATATGTAGAGGGAGGAGTTTTGTATGAATATAAGGTAGAAGCCCAGGGAATTAGTGGAACACCGGGGTTGTATAGTACTTATATTACCGGTATAGGATACAGAAATCCTACAGCTGTAGTAACGGGTAATATTAGTTATAAAGGCGGAAATCCTGTTAGTGATGTTGTGGTTACAGCAACTCCAAGCGGCAGTGCTGTTGCCAAAGGCAGTGCTTTGAATATTCCTGCTTCTGGTTTTGTAGATCTTAAAGATTTAAAAACAGTAATTTCAAATTCAGCAACTTTTCAGGCCTGGGTAAAACCAAATGGAGCTTATGCAAGCGATTCAGAAGCTGAGATTCGACTGTTTAGTATTTCCAGCTCGACAAGCAGTGATAAAATTGATGTTGCAGTAAAACTGAATGCAGTTAGTAAATCAATAGACGTTACTATTGGCGGAAATAAATATACAATAATGAATTATTTTCCTTCTGGTAATTTAAACTCGAGAGGGAATGATCTGCTTGTACCTGTCTCAGATTTTAATAAATCTTTTGTGCATTTTTCTGTTGTACTAAATGATAATCAGACGCCTTTATTATATATTAACGGAAGGCAGATTACACAAGCTTATGTAACGGAAGCAGACAGTAAACTGAAAGGGGTTGATCCCTCTTATACAGCTCCTTATTTTAAAGCAACAATCCCTGTCGGGACCATGAAACTTTCGGGTGTTACCTGGGATAATGCTAAAGTGGGTGGAGGAAGATCAAGCTACGTTGATGAAATAAGAATTTGGAAGGCAGCATTAGAATCCTCGGTAATCAGAACTGATTATTCCAGATTTATAAGCGGAAACGATTCCAGAATGATAACTTACCTGAGAGCTAATGAAAAAGCAGGAAGATATGCTTATGATTTGTCCCGCAGCGGATTTAATTTTAACCAAAATCACGGTAAACTCTGGGATGCTAATACAGCAGAAAGCAGTAAGGTTTTATGGGCAGCAGATGCAGATAATTATCCAACAACATCTCAATTAGGTATTTTAGGGGTTACAGACAGTAAAGGAAATTATCAAATCAGTGCCATTCAATATTCGGGTACGGGAGAATCTTACAACATTACCCCAATGTATGGTCAGCATAAATTCGAACCAAATCAACAGTTGGTTTATTTAGGATTAGGTTCTGAAGTAGTAAATAAAATTGATTTTGTTGATCAGTCATCATTTAGCTTTAAAGGTGTAGTTGCTTATGATACTCGTGGAGTTTTTCCTTCTTATGTGAAAGTAGACGGAAAAAAAACTGAAAATAAAAATGATGCATGGATTGATGGAGGAGCCAATATTCTTGATGAAGGATATAACTATTATGAAATAAATGGTGAAAAGTTTCCTAAAGCAAAATATTGGAAAAATGATGGAGGAACACCAACAGATAAGTCAGACGATTACTTAGAGCGTTATGCTTCAATCTATACAGCTGGAGCAAATGTATATATTGACGGGAATATTGTACTGGATGCTAATAACATTCCAGTAGTTACAGATGATAACGGTTATTTTGACATCAGCGTTCCTATTGGAAAACACTATATCACCATCAAAAAAGACGGCCATCAGTTTGTGTATAACGGACGTTTCCCTGCTGCGACAACTGAATTTAAAGAGTTTTTCGAAGACTCGAACGAGCCGGTTTATTTTGTAGACAACACCAAAGTTACCATAGTAGGTAAAGTAGTTGGAGGTGCTGTAGAGGCTGAAAAAGCTATTGGTTTTGGTGGCACAGGTCTGGTAACAAAAACGATTATCGATTCAGGAATAACAAAAAATCTTGAAGTCAGTGCAAAAAATAATATTGGTAAAGCTGATTTTACATTAGGCTATGCACCAGTTGGGGCCACGGTTACCAATTATACGAAGTTTAATTTTACAACTAATACAGCTTCAGGAGAATACAGGGTTGTGGTATTGCCTTTAAAATATAATTTGGAAGCAAATGATTTGGTTATTAAAAGCAATTCGGGTATTTCATTATTAAAAGCAGGGACTACAGAAACATTTGATTTTTCGGGAATTCCAGTTGTCAAAACACCTGAGTTTAAGTATAAAGAGAGCAATGTAGATAAAAGCTTAACAGGAACACCTTACCATTACGAGAAAAGTTTTACGTACAGGTCAACCCCTGTATTGCAGGTAACGGAACAAACTTCTGATAAGACCATCAAAGTTGGAGAAAACTATTTATCTACAGAAAACTTTGCAACACCAATTTACTCCCAATTTAGTCTGTATAAAATTGTAATGAATCGTTTTGAACGTTATACCAATAATGATTCAGGTACAGCTATCGAAGTAAAAGTTCCTGTAACTGATGGAGAATTGATAAAAACAAACAATCTTGCTTTACCAGATTCAGAGACCATTACAGCAGATGGAAGTACTTTAACGTACTCATTTAAAGGAGGAATTCCTTCAATTACGCCTCCATTTGAAATAAAAAGTACTTTAAAATACCGTTTAAACGAAGTAGATTATCAAGTTGAAAATTTTAAAGATACCGGAATTGTTTTGGGAGGAAAATCAGATGGAAGCCAGACTTTTGTTACAGCAGCACCAGACGTTCCTGCTATTATTTTAAGAGATCCGCCCGGTTCGAATAGTTTTGCTACACTTGAAGCAGGCGAAAGTGTTTCATTTACATCCGAAGCTTCTTTTGCTCATCAGGAAGGAGTTTCAGAAGAGCTTACCATTGCAGGCGGAATGTACTTTGAACTTCAGGGAGGTTTAGTGCCTACACCAAAAGTATCAATTGAGCAGCAAAATTCAGCAGTTACTGGTGTTGGTATTTCCAAAACTTCTCAGGATGGTAAAAGTGTAACAAGCACCTATACCTTTAGTAAAGCAATTTCAACCAGTGATTCCCCGGATTATGTAGGTTCTGACGGGGATTTATACATTGGAAACTCAAAAAATATATTTTACGGTTCGTACGATGAAATTAAAACGTCTAAAACAATACCACAAAAATTTGTAAATGGCGCCGCTATACCTTTGACTCCGGCAGAATATGTAAACTTAGGTACTACAAGCGACCCAATTTACATCAGTAAGCAAAAGGCATTAACTTTTGTTGATAAACCTACTGAAACATTTTTTGTTTACTCGCAAAAGCATATTTTAAGCACTTTGATTCCGGAGTATGAGTTGTTTATAACAAATAATTTGAACGGACCGGATCCTAACTCTGCTGCGAACGTACAAAAAAGAGCAGAATATGAAGAGAAAATCAGATTGTGGCGAAAAGTGATTCAGGACAACGAAAAAGTTAAATTTGCCGCTAAAAGTGATCGTGCTGCCTATAAAACAGGTTTGACAGGCATTATAGCAAACTTTGCTAAAGGAGTTAAAGAAGCCTATGATGACATCAGCTTTCCGGCATCTAAAGAAAAATTATCGAATCAGCTTAATCAGTCTAATGAAATTAAAAATATGCTTGAGTCTGAATTTGAGAAAAATATTTCTTTTGATTCAGGTTTGGGTACATATTCCCGTAGTGTAGAAACAAGTGTAGTATCTGCTTCAACTACTTCTTATAATGTCGTTCTTGATCAGTCAGTAGCAGCGATACTTGGTACTTCAGTAAATAAAGTTGGTCTGGAATTTAATACAAAAGCATTTTTTCAACAAGATTTTAATTCATCATTATCTACAGAAAAAACAACGACTACCAATATAAATTATACTTTTAAAGACAATGATAAAGCGAACTTTTTAAGTGTAGATGTAGTAAACTCTTTTGATGGTAACGGTCCAGTATTTATTACACAAGGAGGAAGAACCTCATGTCCGTATGAAGGTGAAGAATTAACTCATTTTTATAATAAAACGGACTACAGCGAGACGGCCACTGTAATTAATGAGCTGGTTGGTGATAAACGTGAAAAGTTAAACTTTGCTACACAAAAAGTAGAAGTACCTGTACTTATGGTAACCAACAACGATGTTAGTAACGTTGTAGAAACCAGAAAAGCTGAATTTGAATTAAAACTTCAAAATAACAGTGCATCCGGTTCTGATGCTGATTTCTTATTAGTTGTAGACAATACCACTAATCCAAATAATGCTGTAATTAATATTGAGCCAAACGGTACAATTGTAAATGTTCCTTATGGAAAAGAAGTTATTTATAAACTGACTTTAGGTAAATCTATTTCAGATATTTATGATTATAAGGACATAAAAATCAGACTGCAGTCATTATGTGACGGTGCAGATGTAAGTTCAGAAGTGCTTGTTTCGGCAAGTTTCGTTCCATCATGCTCAAGCGTAGCGGTAAGCGCGCCGCTGAACAACTGGGTGCACAATAGAGAAAAAGCATTTAATACAGATGGATCAACTAAGCCGTTAGCTATAAATTTAACAGGTTATAATACCAAATTTAAAAGTTTCAGGAAAATTGACCTGGAATATAAATTAGAGACAAGTCCAAACTGGATTCGTCTTCACACGTATTATGGAACTCCTGAATTTTATAATGAAGCGGTAAATAATAAAGAAACTGAGATTTCATCGATTGGCGCGGCTACGACCTTAAGTTATAATTTTGATATTGCAGGCTTAAAATTAGCAAATGGTAAATATCAAATTAGAGCTAGAAGTACCTGTACAAATGACACCGAATTTATTGCTGAGATTATCTCAGGAACAGTAGACCTGAGTGCGCCTCAATTATTTGGTACACCTTTGCCTACAAACGGTATCTTAAGTGCCGGTGATGATTTGAAAGTAAGTTTTAATGAAAATATTTTCTATAATTCCGCAGTAAGTACCATTGAAATAAAAGGGCAGACAAATCAATTAAAAATTGATCATAATGTAAGTTTACGTTTCGAGGGAAGTAACAATACGGCAGTAATCAATAGTCCTAAAATTAGTTCGGGGAATTTAAGTCTTGAATTTTGGTTGAATAATGAAACCAAAACTTCAAATGCTTCTATCGTTTCTCAGGATGGTGGTTTAAATATCGGCTTAAGCAACGGAAATATTTCCTTCACATTAGGGGATATTACTGTTCAAGGTGGATTGAAAAACGACAATCTATTCCATCATTATGCTTTTACATACAACAGCAGCAATGGTGATTATAGAATTTTTGAAGATGATACTGAAATTGGTTCGAAAAGTGGTAAAGCTAACATGCAATTTGCCAACAATAATACTTTGTTAGTAGGAGGGAATACCTTTACAGGTAACGTACATGATCTTCGTTTATGGAATAAAGCATTAAGCAGAGAAGATTCTTATTCAAAAATGTATTCTAAATTAATAGGTAACGAAGCTAATCTGGTTGGGTTTTGGCCAATGAATGAAGGCAGGGATGCTTTAGCTAAAGATTTAGCAAGATTTAAGCATGCAACTGTAAACACTTCATGGGATATCAAGCCAAAAGGGAATTCGTATGACTTTGCTAACGGACAATATTTAGCAATGGACAATGTGAACTTTGTTCAGATCACTAAAGAAATGGACGCCACTATGGAGTTTTGGATTAAAACAGGAACTTCTCAGGAAGCTACTGTTTTCTCAAACGGAAAAGGCGATGGTTCAGATATTGTTCAAAGCAATGGTTTATCTAACAAATGGTCTGTTGACATGAATAATTCTGGTAATCTTTTACTGAAAAGTGAAGGTAAGACCTACGTTTTAACAACAGGAACCATAGCTGATAATGCATGGCATCATGTCACTTTATTGTTCAACAGAAAAGGATCGTTAAGAACGTATGTAGATACACAATTAGTGTCTTCAAACCAGATGACAGCCATTGGAGGTTTCTCAGGAAATAAAATCTGGCTTGGAGCGAGGGGAGCAAAAGATCTTTCAGGAAAAGAAACTGTTGATCGTGTTTTTACGGGTAAGATAGACGAATTCCGTTTGTGGAATACACTTCGTAATGTCGAGCAAATAAACAGAGACAGTTATAATGAAGTTGATGTAGAGAGCATTGGCTTATTATTATACTCCCGAATGAATGTTCCTGATCCGGTTACAGCAAACGGACCAAGATATTATCATGCAGACGCCAATCAAACGGTTGTCGTAAATAACGCAGTTTTAAGTGGCGGAGCTGTAAATTATTCTAATGATACTCCGGCAATAAAACCAGAAAGACAGTTGGTTAAATTTGTAACCACAAATGTTATTAAAGATGGTGAAATGATTATTGCACCAGTTATTACGGATTGGGCATCATTAGAAGGACAGATCTTAGACATTACGGTTCACAGAATGTTTGACAGTGCCAATAATATGCAGGAATCCCCGGTTACCTGGACAGCGTATGTAAGTCGTAATGAAGTAAGCTGGTTTGCCGAAGGTTACAACGAAATTGTTGACCTTACAAAAAACAGCAGCGAAACTAAAACTTTCGAAATTACACTAGTTAACAAAGGAGGAAAACAACAGCCTTATACCATTAACAATGTTCCAAGCTGGTTAAGTTTAAGTAAAACATCGGGAAGTATTGATCCTAATACTAAAACAATCATTAAGGCAATTGTTGATGAAAATGTTGCAGTTGGAGAATATCTGGAGAATTTATATTTACAAACTGATTTTGGCTACGACCAAAAATTGCAGACAAAATTAAGAGTACTAGCTCCGGAACCAAACTGGAATGTTGATCCAACGCGTTTTGATTACAGTATGAATATCATCGGAAAAGTAAAAGTTGACGGAGTATTATCTGCCGATTCTTATGATAAAATTGCTGCTTTCTATAATGAAGAGGTAAGAGGAACTGCAAAACTGATTTACAATGAAGCTTACAAAGAATATTTCGCATTTTTAACAATTTACAGCAATGCAAATTCTGGTGAGAACCTGAAATTTAAAATCTGGGATGCTTCTCAGGGTAAAATTTTAGAAGCTTCTATCGAGTCTAATTCATCTGTTACTTTCATTAACAATGAAGTATTAGGAACGATGAGCAAACCGTACATTTTTGTAAATTCGGGTGTTATAGAACAAGAAATAAAACTGAACAAAGGATGGACTTGGGTTTCTTTAAACACAAATGATCCAAATTTTTCAGACTTGAATGCATTAACAAAAAATCTAACGTTAGAAACTTCTAACCGTATTTTAAGTCATTCTCCAGCATTACTGGATACTTATTTTAAAGACAATTCAAACCCTGCAAACAGCGGATGGTCCGGTACAATAAGTGCAAACGGAGGACTTTCGTCTTCTAAAATGTATAAAGTAAATGTAACGCAAGAACAGACTTTAAAAATTAAAGGTAAAAATGTAGATGTTTCAACCTGGAGTTTCCCAATTAAAGAAAACTGGAACTGGCTTTCTTATCCGATAGCATCAAACCAAACCACTAACGAGGCTTTGGCATATTTTGATGCTGCTGACGGAGATGTTATTAAATCTCAAAATTTGTTTGCGATCTATGATCCTATTATTGGATGGAACGGAACTTTGAAATACTTAGAAGCCGGAAAAGGCTACATGATTAAATCAAGTAAAGACCAGACTTTTAAGTATCCTGATAATTTAGAGAAAAGCAGAACCGGAAAAACGGTTAAAGCTGAAGAACAGGAATCTATTGAATCAGAGTTTACGAAGTATTCACAAAACATGAATGCTGTTGTATTACTTCCAAAAGGATTTGACGAATTGTTTGTTTATGATTCAAAAGGTGTTTTAAAAGGATCTGCAAGAAATCAGATTATAAACGGAAAAGAGCTGAGTTTCATTACTGTTTTTGGTGAAGATGCAGAAGAACTTTCCTTTACACTTGGAGACGGATTCTCGAAAAAAGAAACTTCAAAATCATTTATATTTAAAGGAAATGAAGTACTGGGGACAATTACAAATCCGGTTATTTTAGAAGAAGTTTCAAAGACCTGGAACAATATTTATCCTAACCCATTTGCAACAGTTCTGAACATCGAACTTAATGCAGCTAAAAAGCAGGAAGTAAGCGTTCAGCTTTATTCAGTAAGCGGTCAATTGGTATTCAGCCAAAAGGCGTTTATTGAAAGCGGTAACAATGTAATTTCAATTTCCCCAAACATAGCGGAAGGAGTTTACATCACAGAAGTTGAAGTTGATGGAAAGCTGGTAAGAAGCAAAGTTGTGAAAAATAAATAAACAATAATTGAGCTCCTAAAACATCTCTTGAGACTGTTTTAGGAGTTTCTAATCAATTAAAAATGAGAAATTATATCCATATAACGCTATTGGTTTTTATAATAAGCAGTACTGTATTTGGCCAATCGCCGGACTGGTCAGTCAATGAAAATAAATTTCAGTACACCATGTCTTTTGAAGGTTTCATAAACGCTGATGGAAAAGACTTAACAAACAGCAACGATAAAGTGGCTGCTTTTGTTAATGGAGAATGCCGCGGAATCGCCAGCCCGATTTATGTGCCAAATGAAAAAAAATACATGGTATATTTAACCGTTTTTTCGAATACCGATAATGAAGTTGTTAGTTTCAGGATTTATGATTCAGCAAACAATGTTGTTAAAAATGTAGAAAAAACAAAAGTATTTGAAAACAACAAGCATTACGGAGATTTGTTTCAGGCGTATAGTTTTGCAAGTCCTGCATTGCAAAGTACTACTGAAATTACCAATTTTAGCATTAAAGATTTAAAGACCACTAAAATCATTAATGGTTCGCTAATAACACTTTATGCTGCTAAAGGAACTAATGTTACAGCATTGAATGCCTTATTTGAATTAAGTGCAGGAGCCAGATTATTTATCGGGACAAGCAATAAAATTTCAGGATCAAATAGTATCGATTTTACTAATCCTGTAAAGTTTCAGGTACTTTCAGAAGATCAGTCAGTTTTAAAAGAATGGACTGTTACGGTCAAATTGGGCAGTGCTGTATTTTATAAAAAAGATGCAGTATGTTACGCCGGCGGAATTATAAAAGTCTTATACGATGAGAATGAAGCCATAGCTGATTTGACAAAAGGCGGTGTGAAAATTGCGACTCAGAATGTTCAAAATGGACAGGCCGTTTTTAATAACCTGGAAGCTGGAAAATATACTGTTAGTATAGGCGGTACAACAAAAGAAATAGTAATAAATCAAAAATATTAATAAAATGAAAATTAAGCAATACTATATTTTAGCATTCGTCATGTTTTTGTTTTTAGCTTGTTCAGATTATGAAGAAAGGAATATTTATGCGAAAAGCATTTCTTTTGTTCACGCTGACGGTTCAAAATTATCAGAAAATGAATGTATCAGTCCGAATGTAAAATACGGAATAAAAATTGAAACTAATTTTAGTGATATAAACAGGCCTTTTAGAGTAGATTATTCTGTAAACGGAGTGGTATATGCAATGACTTTTACAGAAAATACTTCTCTGGTCAATCCGATTACCCTTATCAATGGTAATAATGCTGCACAAATAGTAGGAACTGACCATAAAGCAGTTCTTAAATATGTTGAACAGGGAGATTTTGAACTGGTAGAATAAAATGGTAAAGTTTTTATTAACTGTAGAAAGTGAAAGAGGCATGATTGGTTCCGAAATTTCCGAAAACCTGCTTTACGTTCTCAGGAAAAGTTAAGGTTACTATCACGTATTTTGTTGCATTCCGCAACAGTCCACAACAAAGAGGTTATCCAAAAAGTAAAAATTCTGAACTTTTGGATAGCCTCTTTTTACATAATAAATGAAATTTTTAAGAGGAGGTTTTAAATTTAAAAATTACCAGTCTTATTTGACGGTTTATCTTGTAAAGCTCTAATAATGATTTTTTAAATTGATCTTTTTTTCTGATGACAAGGAGATTGGATTAAGATAGTTTTTATTTAACACGAATTGGTTTTCTCTATAAAATTAATTCACTAAATTTAAGTAAGGCAGCCACAGTGTTAATGTTTAACATGCATGCCTCATTTAAAAATACTTTTTAAATCAATTTTATAATACAAAAATTATCAATTCTAAAACATAATCCATGAGTAAAATAGTTGCAGAACAATTAGTAGAAATGTTGGTAGAAGCCGGAGTAAAACGTGTATATGCAGTAACTGGCGATAGTTTAAATTATTTTAATGATGCCATAAGAAGGGACGGCAGGATAAAATGGATTCATGTCCGTCATGAAGAAGTCGGAGCTTATGCCGCTGCGGCTGAAGCAGAGCTTGATGGTTTCGCGGTCTGTGCAGGAAGCTGCGGTCCTGGCCATGTCCATTTAATAAATGGTTTGTATGATGCCCACCGCTCTCATATTCCTTTACTTGCTATTGCTTCGACCATCAACACCAGCGAAATGGGAATGGATTATTTTCAGGAAACAAATACAATTAAACTTTTTGATGATTGCAGTTGTTATAATCAAATGATCATGACCGCCGAACAGGCTCCCCGAATTATACAAACTGCTATACAACATGCATTAGGTAAAAAAGGCGTTGCTGTTATTGGTTTGCCAGGTGACGTTTCAGAGTTGGAAGCAGTACAAAGCAATATATCTACCCAGTATTTTTATTGCAATCCCGTTATCAGGCCTTCAGATTCTGAATTACAATTATTAGCAAAAACAATTAATGAAAGCTTCAAAATAACTTTGTTCTGCGGGATTGGAGCCGAAAAAGCACATGATCAGGTTGTCGAATTATCAAAACATATTAAAGCTCCTGTCGGATATTCATTCCGTGGAAAAATGAGCATTCAGCCTGATAATCCAAATGAAATTGGAATGACAGGTCTGTTAGGGCAGCCTTCAGCTTATCACAGCATGCACGAATCCGATCTTGTATTGTTGTTGGGAACTGATTTTCCTTACGATAAATTTATGCCTGTTGACAATAAAATTATACAGATAGATACAAGTTCTGAACGTTTGGGAAGACGCGCCAATCTGTATATGGGCTTGTGTGGTGATGTTTCAGATACTATTGAAGCCCTGTTGCCGTTGGTCGAAACAAAGACAGACGATAGTTTTTTACAAGCTCAGCTAAAACTGTACAGCACAGTAAAAGAAAATATGAATACTTACATTGCTGATAATGGGGGAGAAGATAATATTCAGCCCGAATATGTAGCACATATTATTGATAAATTGGCAGATCAAAATGCTATTTTTACAGTAGACACAGGAATGACATGTGTTTGGGGAGCACGTTTTATTAAAGGTACGGGAGCGCGCAAAATGCTCGGTTCTTTTAACCATGGCTCTATGGCAAATGCAATGCCTATGGCTATTGGAGCGGCCTTGGCGCATCCTGAAAAACAAGTTATTGCAATGTGCGGAGACGGAGGTTTATCTATGCTGATGGGAGATTTAGCAACGGTTAATCAATATAAAATACCTATCAAAATCATTGTGTTTAATAATCGGGCTTTAGGTATGGTAAAGCTTGAAATGGAAGTTATTGGATTGCCTGATAACGAAACGGATATGATAAATCCGGATTTTGGAATGATTGCTCAGGCAATGGGATTTCAAGGAGTAAACGTTCATAGACCGGAAGAGGTTGAAGGTGCTATCAAAGATGCATTTCTTCATGATGGGCCAGTTTTACTAAATATTTTTACTAATCCAAATTCACTTGCTATGCCGCCAAAAGTCGAATGGAAACAAGTTCTGGGAATGGCAAAATCAATGACAAGATTAATGCTTGGAGGCAAAATGGAGGAAGTCCTTGACACCATTAAATCAAATTATAAACATTTGAAAGAAGGTTTATAATTTGATTTAAAAATAAACGAATCACTATAAATTTCTCTGACAATGTTTAAACACATTATTACAGCATTTAATAAGCTATTAGGCCTTACTGTAAATCTGTAATCTGTTTTTGCAAAGTCATCGAAGAATAATATAACAAAAAGTTCAACACTTCTTGAAATCTTTACTAGCAGAGGCAAAAATACAAACACATATTATTTATATGGGTTAAATTTTATATTGTTGTGGTACATCCGATTCGAACCTAAACTCGACAGACCTTGTTTTTGCTAGTTTTTGCTTTCGCGAAAATCAATGTGCCACAATTTTGCAACAAATCTCAGATTAATCATTTTTATAACATTTTTGATGTAGTAATGATTTAGAACTTCACTCTTTAAATGATTTTATTAGAGAGTTAAAATGTTCCTTAAAATAGATGCATCGATTCTGCATCTAGAATTAAGTATATCTATTTAAATCTTTTACATTCTAAAAAGTTTTACTGTTTTCGAATCTAAAAATTCGGTACACTTAAATTTTATTGACTTTTTTAATTTTCTAAGAAACTTATTACGCAACATTTTTCTACTTAATTTGACTTAGCTGTTAGTTAGACAAAGAGGGATCATAACAAAATCGCCTCAACCTGTTCATAATACACTCCTAATTTTTTTTGGACGCTGTGCCACGATTCCCACATGAAAATTGTGAGGTTTTGAACATTCAATTTGTTGACGATTATTACAATGTTTTAACATGTGTATTTAAATTGTCACTCCGTCTTTTTTGCACATCTATTCTTTTCATATTTAGATATCGGGAAGCGATTATTAATATATAACGAAAGAGTCTTGTGCTTTTATTTCGACCTCTCATGGATAAAAATCCCGCACTCATGCCTTTTTTTTAATTTGAACTATGGCCTCACACTAATTTTATTACAGAAATGAGATAAGATGCATGCGCTAATGTGCCTTAGAATCACTTTCCTAAACGATACGTAACTAACCTGAAAAGGAACAAAATACATAACAAAATGGAAAATTTAAACGGTTTACAACAGCAAAAATGCCCTTATCAGGCTCAACAAACATCTGGAACAGCAATAACAACACCAGCTGCAGCACCAGCGGTAATTCCAGACATTACAACTCCGCTTGTATCAACAACAAATCAGCCGCCGGTTATTGGTACTAATAATCTTGGGCTTATAAATAGTTTTATTGGCACCTGGAATAGTCCCACGGGAGCAAATGCCACAGGTTACAATGTTATGCCTTTGCCGCAAACAGATGCTCCAAGTGGTTATATCACTAAAAACTTTCCTTATTTCGAAGAAATCTCATTTTCGGCTATAGCTGGCGGTGCACCAAATAGGGAAGGGCAATATACACAGGCAAGCAGCGTGTTGTTTTATGAACAAAGAGTTTACATTGCCAACAATGCCGATCCAAACGGAGCACAGCCAATTCAGAATACTTTAATTCATGCTGAGAACGGAACGTGGCTTTATCACGTAATACAAAATCAGGTTGAAGGTCCTTATGGTCCTGGTTTTGTTCCGGATTCAAATCCAATTCCTGTACAAAATCCGGCAACTCAGTACAACAAACAAATTTCTGTACCTCATGGTGTTTCAGTTTTAATGACGGGAGGACCAGTTGCTTCGGGAACAGGAAATCCGGTTTTTCCAACTGCAGACAGAACGAAATTACCGTTTACAGATCCTACGATAATTGATCCGTCAACCTATTTGACAACTCAATTAAAGGCATTGAACAGTCAGGGGATTACGGTTGACAGCTACTCAAGTATTACGGTAAGTACAAATAATGAAGGTGGTGCAGTAAGCAATATAAATTTTGAAACTTCTTTTGGAAAAGTGCTTTCCATGACCACCACTTGGTATGTTGAAAATTTAAGTAACGGAACGACTCAGTTACAATACATTCAAAATATTGTTTTACAATTTTTGATTAATGGTATGCCAACTCAGTTTTTGCATATCGATGCCAATACTTTACAGCTGGTAGAAACCTTTGTTCCGGTTAATGCAAATCAAGCATGGCAAAATACCGGAATCGCCGTACAGCCAGGTAATACAATAACAATAAGTTACGAATCTGGTCTATGGACAGCAGATCCGCAAACAAATTACGGTAACCTGTATGACGCAAATGGATGTCCGGGAATTATTATAACGCAATCAGGATATCCTGTTCAAAATGTAAATATGGGATCACTTATAGGACAAGTTGGAAATAACGCTCCATTTTATATTGGAAATGGACCCGTTACAACTCCTGCAGTTCAAAGCGGACCATTGAAGTTATGCATCAACGATGATTTAAATGCTGAATACGGAGCAGGATTAGCTGATAATATTGGCAGTCTGCAAGTGCGTATCAAAATTTAAAAGACTAATATAAATCTCTTCAGTTTTATTGCTGAAGAGATTTATTACTGAAAACAAAAATACTCCTAATTCTAATAACCAAAAAATGAAACCTACCAAAGAATTTACGGTCGCAGATTATCTGCTAACCCGACTCAAACAATTAAATGTCACCGAGGTTTTTCAAATTCCGGGAGATTATGTAAAGCATTTTACACAGGCTCTGGAATACTTTGACGGAATTGAAACCATTGGGACTTCAAACGAATTAGATGCTTCTTACGCGGCAGATGCTTACGCGCGCACCAGAGGTTTAGCCGCTGTATCTTTACAATACGGAGTAAGTACTTTTAGCGCATTAAATGCTATTGCAGGAGCTTATGTAGAACGCAGTCCAGTTGTTGTAATTAGTGCCACACCCGGAGCCGATGCACGACAAATTGGAAGTATGTATAATGTACTTTACCATCACTCTACAGGCAATGTTAACGCAGATCAGGAAGTTTATGAAAGAGTAACTGTTGCTGCCGAGACATTGAGTACTTCTGCAGGCGCTCCAGAAAAAATTGACAAATTACTTATCGCAGCACTTACACACCAAAGACCTGTTTATATAGCATGTTATAAAGAGGTGTGGGGCGAACCTTGCCCAAAACCTTCCAGTAAAAAACTAGAACCTGAAATAATAAAAAGTGAACCAGCAGCACTTGAAAATGCTGTTTCTCAGGCATGGTCACAAATTAGTCAGTCAAAAAATCCTTTGATTTTTGCAGGAGTAGAGCTTTTGCGACATAAACTAACAAAGCAATTAGAAGAACTTATTAAAGCCAGCGGAATGTTGTACACTACAACTTCACTTGGAAAAACGGTTCTCGATGAAAAAGGCGATAAATTTATCGGTACCTATTCTGATCAGGCTTCAATACCGGAAGTTATAAAATTAGTCGAAGCTTCTGACTGTATTTTATCTTTAGGAACTATTATTACCGATGATTATTTATGGCTGGTAGAAAATAAATTTTCGGATATGATTCAAGTAACTACTCAGGAAACTAGAGTTGGTTATTTTACTTATTCGGGAGTAACTTTAAAAGACTTTATCGAAGCCTTAACAGAGCGCTTTAAAAAAGCTTCTGGATATCCTTTAAAAGCTATAGCTCCGGCTCAGCCAAAATTTCCTGAACCTTGGCGATCTAACTCAGATCCTAAATACGATTTAACTCCGGAAGTAATAACGTTTAACCGCTTTTTTGAACATGCAACATCTTTTCTAAAAAAAGAAAAAATGCTGGACGATATTGTAATGACTTTTGGAGTAAGTTCATCAATGTACGTGGCTACCAATATTTACGGATTGTCTCAAAACGCTTATATTTCTTCGGCTGCGTGGCAGTGTATTGGTTTTGAAACCGGTGCAGCTTCAGGAGCTCAGTTGGGAAGCGGTAAACAAGCCTGGACTGTAGCCGGTGACGGTGGTTTTATTATGATTGCACAATCACTTTCAACTCTTGTAAAATACAACATCAACTCTGTAATTTTTGTAATGAGCAATGGAGTATATGCAATTGAGCAGGTATATGTTGACATGGACTCGTTTAAAGCTGGCCCGGATCATAAGTTTGACGCATTTGATATTCTTCCAAAATGGGATTATCAGGCACTTGCCAAAGCTTTTGGTGCAAACAGTTATCGTGCTGAAACTGTCTCAGAACTAGACGAAGTGCTTCTAAAACTTAAGAAAAAATCAAATCTTCCAACTCTGGTAGAAATTGTAATTCCTCAAAAAGATCTGGCACAGCAAATGGCAAGACTGGGAAATGAATAAAACCACTATCTATAACTACTAAAAAATTTAAAAATATACTATCATGAGCAAAAAAACATACTCTATTTTTGGAGCAGGTGCAGCCGGACTCTATACGGCGTGGAGGTTACTCGATGGAAAATCTAAACTCGCCAAAAACGAAAAAATGCTCGTTAAGGGCGATGTATTAGAACTTTACGACTGGGGAAAATATGATTTTTCTAAAAAAATCCGGGAACCAGAGAACCGGGCGCACGTGTTTGTACATGGCATTATAAAGACGACAAAGACAATTCGTACCTTGAATTAGGAGGTATGAGATATTTATATTGGGATGGAACTCCTGAAGGACCCGGACACCGTTTAGTAACTAAAACCATTGAAGAACTGGATTTAAAGAAAGATTCAGTTCCGTTTAATGAGTCAGCAGACCCATTGATGTCTTTGCGTTCAAAAAACATGTATATCTCAGATATCAATTCTAACCAGCCAGCTCCGTATTTTGCAAACAATTACGCTCAGGATGCTCCGCCAGATGATGGGTTTACAACGATACAATCTGTAGCAATTACACAAACATCAGGGCCGACTACCCGAAGAGAATGGTGCAAATTTTATGAAGAAGGAAGGATCAATATTGATATGCCTGATAGTTCAATCTACCAAAAAGGAGATTTGCTAAAAGAAATTGGATATTGGAACCTGGGTTATGACATGCTTGACCAGGAAGGATTTAGCTATCTATCTGATGGAAATGGTTATAGTTCAAACGTAGTAAACAGTAATAGCGCTCAGTCATTTAATGTTAATGATGAGTTTCTTCCGGGAACGGAATACAAAACTTTAATAAAAGGATATTCGAGCTTATTTGATTCCTTATTTGAAGAAGTTGAAAAACTGGCAAAACAAAAAGGAATCATATTCAATTATTATCCAAACATTAGATTGCGTTCTATTGTGCATACCAAATCTGGAGTGCATTTTACAACTGCAACGCGTAAAGATCCTGATGCGCTTGCAGAAAGAAAAAAATGCGATGCAGCATTTCTTGCTATGCCAAGAGCAGCTATTGAATTAGTAGCACAGGCATCTAGATATAGCGATGCAGAAGGTGTAGATGTATTAAATCATGAAAAAGTACAGCTGTATTTAGAGTCTGTATTGATGGAACCTTCATACAAAATAGGAATGTTTTTCGATACACCCTGGTGGAGAGTAACCGAGGCCGGAAGCCCAACTTATCCTGCTAAGATTACAAGTTATTTTTTAACTCAGGAAGGAATAGAGAAATTAAAAAAAGAGAATTTTCCATCTAAATATCTTAAAGAAATAGAAAAGGCTAAAAATCCGGTTATTATAGCAAATACCTTTAATGACAAAGCCAGTTTTATAGCTGCTGTAGAAAACGCAATTCAGGAACGTTTAACTTTTAAAGAAGAAAAACAAATTGCGCAGATTGCAGAACTAGATACTATTGGCCCAAGTATTACCGATATGCCGATTCGACAAGTAGTTTATTTTGGGGATAATGCCAGAGACGGAAAAGGAAAAAAAGTATACGGTATTTTGGCCAGTTACGATGATATTCAATATGCAACATTCTGGAAACCTTTAGAACTTGGACCAAATGCTACGCGCGAAATTCCTGAATCCAGAGACTGTCAGCCGCTTGAAGGGCCAAGAGAAGCTACTCCTGTAATGGTAAAAATGCTTCGTTCACAGCTGGCATCATTGCATTTTGGGCCGCAGGCTGATTATTCGTATGTGCCTGAACCTTTAGAGACGAGATATATGGACTGGTCACTTCCTCCTTTTAATGCAGGATATCATGCCTATAAATCGCATTATAATTTAGGTGATGTGCAAAGAAAAATTAGAAAACCATCTCAGCTCGTTCCAAATACAGACTCCGAAATTTTTATTGTTGGAGAAACCTATTCAAACGATCAGGCTTGGGTAGAAGGTGCATTTTGTACTGCCGAATCTGTTCTGAATGATTTCTTTGGAATCGAACCTATTATTGACGAAAAATACTATCCATTTATCAGTCCGGAATAATCTATTTTAACCAAAAACAAATGAAAACCAAAAAACTATTTAACTTTTCTACTTCGGTAACAAAAGAGAATATCAAAGAGGTAATGCAGCAGGCAATTGCGCTGGAGCTTGCTACAATCCCAACGTATTTATCGACCTATTATTCGATAAACAGAGCACAGGATCAGGATAAACTGTATGCTAAACTTCATGCTCAGCTTTCACAATCCGGCGTGCGTACTGCTGCCGAAATCGACGAATTGGCGCAAGAACTGAAACTCGATATATTAGTTTATTCGAATAAATCGGCTGCCTTAATTATGAGCGTTGTGATCGAAGAAATGCTGCATCTGGCACTTTCATGCAATGTGAAACAAGCAGTTTGTCAGGCAGCGCCTGATTTAATGGGAATTGGAAAAGCATTAACATTTCCAACACAACTAGATGGACATATTCCTGAATTTCAAATTAATGCTGCAAAATTGTCATTGAAGCAATTGACT
The DNA here is from genome assembly GCF_029625295.1 of Flavobacterium gyeonganense. Lineage (NCBI taxonomy): Bacteria > Pseudomonadati > Bacteroidota > Flavobacteriia > Flavobacteriales > Flavobacteriaceae > Flavobacterium > Flavobacterium gyeonganense. Next base: position 4,548,971 of record NZ_CP121112.1, read on the forward strand.
ACATTTTTACAAATTGAAAGCCCTGAACCGTTTAAAGATCCGTATGCAAATGAACAATTGCTGAATACGGTTGAATATCAGACGATAGGACGTTTGTATGAAATGATTATCAAATGTATAAATGAGGATTTCCCGGGACCTTATAATTATAGACCGCAATTGCTTCCTCCGGATAATCCGGATCGTCCGAGACCGTATTATTCTCAAAATTCAATGAATACGGTTCATTATGACAGAGAGCACAATCCGCAATTTGCCAATACAGATGATAGTGAAGGACTTGTTGGGGTACACGACGCTCAATCGGCAATTGAAGCGATACATCGCATCATTGAACAGGGAGAAGGAAAAAGTAAATACAAGCAGCATACCTTAATTTGGGGCGAAAATAAAATGCCGGTTGCTATGGATATTGTTGATGGGAAAGTAGTTTTTTGGGAAGGTGATTATGATGATTCTGGGAAAGAACCTGCTCATTTTGCCAAATTTCTTGAAGCCTACACACTTGGCGGGCATTATCAGCAAAAGTTTCGCAACATTCAGGGATTAGATGATTTCTTCAGCTATTTTGTATATGATACTGATGCTAATCCTAAAACAGCCGATTACATAGCTTCGGGCAATCAGGCACTGGCATTATGTTCACAATTAGGGAATGCAGTTTTTGCTTATATCCTTTTAATGATTGAAGCCTGCTACTATAAAGACGAAAGTACACAATATGATTTGTTCATTTTTGGTATTCATAAATCAATGATCTGGCTTTTGAGTGGAGTTGGTAACCAAATTAATCAATACACTTATACTAAAGGCAATCAGGCTTATAAAGGCGCTTTAACATTTGAACCTTTTTCGTTTGAGCAAAGTTTCTTAAGACCAAAAGCACAAATCATGAGTGTGGTGGATCAATTGGCGAAAGCCGATCCTGTTAATTGGGGCTGGGCTATAAAAAGCGAAAACTATTTCCCGTCTTTACCAGATGTAGGATTGGATTACAGCATTGAAGCCGATATTCCTAAAGTACCAGATACACCTTATAGACATAATCATTAATATAAAAATAGACAACATGTCAGAATTAGTAACTAAAGAACTTCATGTATGCATGGGGCTCAATTCATGCAAAAATGCGGGATATTCAGGAAATAATGATTGTGCAGGTCAAGGCGATTGCTCAACAGCAGTTGGCCATCCCTGCCACACCTTAAATGCCTGTAAAGGGCAGGGAGGCTGCGGGATTTTTGGAACGACTGAAGAACTTTGCCATCCCGGCGAAAATGATTGTCGTTATCAGGGCAGTTGCGGTGTGCCTATTTTGTCTTCCCGTTTTATGGCACAAGGCCCTAATAAAGGACTTAGCGTTTGGCAATTGGCAAGAATACGCTTTGAAGAAAAAAGAATAAAAAACGGAGAATCCTTTGGTGAAGCTCCGCAGCAATACGGACCAAGCGATGAATACGTAAATTCCATTCGCGGGACTTCAGGCGTAGATTATTCTTCTTGCGGACAAAGCGGTTCAAGATTTTGTTCCTACATCAATAACCCTGCTGAAAGAAAAGCTGCGGCAGCGGAAAGAGTTTTGAAAATGGAAGAAGAAAGCGCTAAAAAACTACCGGAGAGTCTTTCAAATTGTCAACCCAAAAATAATGGACACTAGACTTGGATTACCCAATTTAGGATTGGGATTAGGACTCAGAAGCCAGCATTTTGAACATATTCTGGAGAAAAACCCTGCCGTAGACTGGTTTGAGGTAATTTCTGAGAATTTCATGGATTCACATGGACGTCCAAGATATATTTTACAACAAATAGCAGAAAAATATCCCGTGGTAATGCACGGGGTATCGCTTTCTATAGGAAGCACTGATCCGTTAAATTTTGATTATCTAAAGAGTTTAAAACAACTTGCAACTGAGGTTCAGCCAGGCTGGATCAGCGATCACTTATGCTGGACAGGAGTTTTAACCACCAATTCGCACGATTTATTGCCGCTTCCGTTAAATGAAGATTCATTAAAACATGTTTGTAAACGAATCAGACAAGTTCAGGATTATTTAGAACGACCGCTAATTGTAGAAAACCCAAGTACCTACGCAGCCTTCAATAATTCGACACTTCCGGAATGGGAGTTTTTACGAATCATGACCGAAGAAACAGGCTGTGGATTACTTTTGGATGTAAACAACGTTTATGTATCTTCTTTTAATAATGATTTTGATCCTGTAGAATACATCAACGGAATTCCACATGATAAAATAGTTCAAATGCATTTGGCAGGTCATCAAAATTGCGGTAATTATATTATTGATACACACGATAGAGAAGTAAATAATCAGGTTTGGAAATTATTTCAACAAGCTTATCAATTGGCCAATCAGGCATCAATTTTATTAGAGTGGGATGGGAACATTCCGGCTTTTGATGTGTACCATTCTGAATTACTGAAATCAAAACAATATATGGATGCAGCATTTGTTGGAGTTGAAAAAGAAGTTTTTTCTACTGATGAAGAACAAGTTTCAAATCCATTGAATTTATTCGCTGTTGACAAATTTTTATAGACTCCAAAGATGCAGAAAACGGTAAAAATACCTTTAAAGGACTTTCAGCAATGGATGCAGCAGCTTTTGCTCGATCCTTATCAGCAAACAGGAGTGAACCCTAATGATTTGCTTTCGAATGCAGAAAATGCCACTTCAATAGAAGATGTAATTTGTCATTCAGAAAAACTTACTGCTCAGGAACACTTAGCTATTTACCAAAGGAGTTATATTGCACGACTGCGAAATTGCATGTCGCAGCAATTCAGTGCTTTAGAATATGCTTTAGGCGAACCTATTTTTTGTGCTTTCGCAGATGATTATTTGGCTTCAAAACCTTCTTATAATTACAATTTATCTTTTTTGGGAGCTCATTTTGCACAATATCTGGAAAATAACAGACCCGATGCCAATGAAGATGTGAAAGAAGACTGGATTGATTTTATGATTGAACTCGCGCGATTTGAATATGCTATTGGTGTTCTTTTTGATGAAAAAGCGGAAGAAAACTACCAATTAGCAACAATCGATACCCCAGAAGATGAATTAAAATTGTTACCTGTATTTGCCTTATTTAAGTTTAAGTTTCCTGTTCGAAAGTACTATTCTGAATTCAAAAATGACAAAAATCCCAATCTGCCTTTTGGAAAAGAAAGTTATTGTGTAGTGCTAAGGCATAAATTTAAACTGTCCATTTACGATCTGCACAAAGAGCAGTATGATTTTTTGTGTTTTTTAAAAGGTAATAAGAATATGATTGAAACAAAAGAATGGTTTAATAGCCATTATAAAGAGAATACAGTCCAGTTCGAACAGGTATGGGCCAGTTGGAAAGAACGCTGGCTGGATGCTCATTTTTTTAGAGTGTAACGAGATTTTTTATCTCAACAAATCTAATTTATCAAACAAGATTTTAATTTTCATTACGTTCGTTATTCGAATTCAACAATCAATAATTCTTACTTTTTTGTTGCTATTTAGAGTTTTTAATTCTAAATAGTTGGCAAAATATTAGTTTTGTTGATATATCTTATATATTTGTTGACTTAAACTCAAAGGGGATTAAATCATTAAAAGTAAATATCAAAATTGACGAAACGTACTACAAAGAGTTGTTTTATTCTTTGTATCCAAGGCTTGTAAGTTATAGTTTTGGTTTAGTAAAAGATATTTTTATTGCTGAAGAAGTGGTCGAAAATGTGATGTTGCAGCTTTGGGAAAATCGTTTAAGGTTTGAAAAAGTCAACGATGTCAAATCGTATCTGTATACCATAGTCAAAAACGGTTCTGTTGCCGCTCTTAAAAAACAGCAAAAAAGTATCCAGCTCGATGAAACATTTTCAGATGAACCATCAGAATTTGATTTTAATATCCTGCAGGAAGAAGTATATTCGGTTTTAATAGAAGCTTTGAATTCATTGCCTGAAAAATGCAAAGAAGTTTTTGAGTTATCCTGTTTAGAAGGAATGAAATACAAAGATATCGCCGAACAGCTTGATATTTCTGTCAATACAGTTAAATCACAACGTGCCCGGGCCATCGAATTATTAAAAGTAAAACTGAAAAACCATTCAGAACTTTTATTTATTTTATTATTTCTTTAAAATTTTTTAAAAATCTTTCCACCCATTTTTGGTGTTTCGTACTCTTAGTTATATAACATTTACTTAAACTGTTAATAACCGATACTTAATATTAAAAATATGTCTTTAGGAAAGAAAGAATTTATAGTCGCTGACCTGATAAGAAAAGAGTTGCTTTTAGGGAAATTGTTCACAGAAGAGAATGCTTTTTTGCAGGAATGGCTTTCGTTACCCGAAAATGAAGTGTATTATCAAAAGGTTATTGATTTTGAAACTTTAAAATCAAAAGAATCATTTTATAGTGCCATTGATACCGATATGGCTTTTGAAAGGATCAGAGAAAAGATCAGTCAGAGTAATACGCATGCTGTTCCTCTTTACAACTATAAAAAACTTTTCAAATATGCTGCTGTTTTTTTGGTTTTACTTAGTGTTACTGCTGTTTTTGTTTTTAAAAATAATGGAGAAAATCAGAAACCAAAAACGATAGTCACCAGTATTACTCCCAAATACAATAGTCCAACTTTGGTCCTGGCAGACGGAACCGTAATAGCGTTAGAGGCCAAAAAGGAAAAGATAATTTCAAAAAATGGCGTAATCTCCAATGTAAATAAGGTTTTGGTTTATGATGCAAAAGATTTAAAAGGAGCTGCATCAGGAGAAAATACCTTAATTGTGCCTGTTGGCGGTATCTACGCCGTTAATCTTTCTGATGGGACAAAGGTCTGGCTGAACTCAAAATCGTCATTAAAATATCCTGTTGAATTTTCTGGTAATAAACGAGCCGTGACCCTTGAAGGAGAAGCCTATTTTGAAGTAAGCAAAAATTTGCACAGTCCTTTTACTGTTAAAACGAAATCAGGAAACATTACGGTTTTAGGAACACATTTTAATGTAAGTTCTTATAAGGAAGACGATGTATTCACAACTACCCTTGCCGAAGGAAAAGTAAAAGTTTCTGATTTTGCTTCTGAAGAAAAAGAATCCATTGTTTTAAATCCGGGGCAGCAATCACGCGTAAATATTAAAAATGATGGTTCTGTAACTGTTGCAGCAGTTGATCCCACAGTATATACAGCCTGGAAAGACGGAAAATTTTATTTCGAAAATGAAAACCTGAAAAGCATACTAGCAAAAATGTCAAGATGGTACAACTTCACTGCAAAATTTGAAAACAAATCGCTGGAGCAGATTAGATTTACCGGAATTGCTTTAAAGGAAGAACCAATTGACCGTCTGCTTGATATTATCAGTAAAGTATCGAATGTGAAATATAAAATAACCAAAGTAAACCAAACCTATGAAGTAACCGTAAGTAAGTAAAAAAACCGGAAAATATTGCAGTATTTCCCGGCTAGTATTGTTCAGTCGAAAAAAGAGTTCGAAATCAATTAACCAACCAAAACATTTAAAAGTATGAAAAAAAACCTATCCGCAAAAGATTGTGGGGTAAAATCCGCTCTTTGGGATAAATTTCTTAGCATTATGAAGAAATCCCTACTATTATCCATTTTTTTAGGCCATATTGTTGTTTTTGCCTACTCGCAAAAAGTAACAATAAAGGCAAAAAATCAATCTATAGCTACTGTTTTAAAAAACATTACAAGGAAAACTAACGTAGAGTTTTTTTATAGTGATGATGTCTTTAATGCTCAGGGAAAAGTAAATTTAGAAGCGAATAATGCTGATGTAATAGCTGTTGTCAAAGAACTTATTGGTGATGGCTACAAAGCAGAATTTATTAATGACAAATTGATTGTCATTTCTATAAATGACAAAGTTAAAACCGTGACTGCTTCAGTAATAGCAGAGAAGGTAAAAATAAAAGGAGTTGTAACCAATTTTAAAAAAGAATTTTTAATTGGAGCCACGATCTGGCTAAAAGGAACCAGAGATATGGCCACGACCAATTTTGACGGTTCATATGAAATTATGGCTAAAAAGGGAGACGTGCTCGTTTTTGAATACATGGGTTACAAAAAGCTGGAAGTAACTGTTGGGGATAGTTTAATTATTAATCCAATTATGCTGGAAGATGTCAACAAACTGGATGAAGTAAAGATCGTTTCTACAGGTTATCAAAACATTGATAAAGAACGTTCAACAGGATCTTATGCAGTAATTACGGCAAAAGATTTAGAAAAAATCCCTGTTAACAACGTACTCCACAGATTAGAAGGTCAGGTTGCTGGTCTTCAGCTGGATGTTCAGGATCCTGATAATACTTTTGTGTATCAAAATAAATTTGGAAATAATCAAGGAAAAGGGAGTTATAATGTTGCTATTAGAGGTAAATCTACTTTTGAAGCTGGCGGAACTAATGCAATGCCTTTACTTGTTCTTGACGGAACACCTACAGAATTAGATATTAGAACGATAAACCCAAATGATATTGAAAAAATTACTTTTCTGAAAGATGCCGCTGCGGCTTCTATCTATGGGGCAAGAGCAGCAAACGGAGTTATAGTTATTAATACCAAAAAAGGGAAACAAGGACAAACGAGAATCAATTTTTCTCAGAATTACACTTTCTCCAATAGACCTTCTTTATCAAAATTGCCATTGATGAATTCATCTCAGGTTTTAAATTTAGAGCAGGAATTTGTAGATAAAAATCTGGTTACAGATCCAAAAAATATTACTTATATGCTTACTTCGCCTGTTAGTCAGGGTATGGACTTAATGTTTCAATACAGGAGAGGTGATATTACTTTAGCACAAAGAGATGCTGGATTAGATATTTTGCGTCAACGTAATACCTATGGTCAGACAGAGAAATATTTACTACAAGCTTCAACAAGTCAAAATTATGATTTGTCCTTTAGTGGAGCAGAGAATGATTATTCTTATTTCATGTCTGGTTCTTATTCTAAAGAAGAAACCCAGACAAAAGGAAAAGACGGACAGCGTTTGACTTTATTGTCTAATCAGGATTTTAAGCTTTTTAATTATGTGAAAATGACAACGAACTTAAGAGGTTCTATCTTCAAATACAATGACAATGGTTTGGGACTTTCTCCTTTAGGAACATCACTAACTACTTTATTGCCTTACGATCAAATCGTTGGAGATAATGGTAACTCAGTCGATTATTATCGTCGTTATTATGCCGGACAAACAATTCCGTTGGAGCAAAGAGGCTATTTACCGTGGACTTACAATTATATTGACGAATTAAACAATTCGGATAAAACGATGAATGAGCAGAATTTTGGTGCTACCGTTTCAGCTACACTTCCTTTATTAAGAGGTTTAGATGCTGTTGGTACGTATTCTGTAGAAACATCAACATCAACAAGTAATAATATTTTTAATGAAAATACGTATTATACCCGCGATGCTGTTAATTCAGCTACATCAATAAGCAGTAACGGCGATTTAGTGTACGGAATTCCGTTAGGAGGAATTTTTCAAAGCAATAGATTTGGAAGAACCAGTTCTACTATGAGAGGACAACTAAATTATGACGGTATTATTGGCGAAGATCATTTGATTAATGCTATCGGAGGTATCGAAGCCAGAGAAACGGGAAATACTCAGGATTCGAGAACACTTTACGGCTACAATTCAAAAACTCAAACTTCTATAGATTTACCATCGCAAAATTATGTAGACGTTAACGGCTATAATTACATTATAGGTAATGGAAATGTGCATAAAGATTTCAAAAGAAGATTTTTATCTTATTATGCGAATGCCGGTTATACTTTCAAAAATAGATATACACTTACAGGAAGCGCAAGATTAGATGACTACAACAATTTTGGAGTAAGTAAAAAATTAAGACGAACACCATTATGGTCTACCGGAGCAAAATGGAATATTAAAGATGAAAATTTTCTTAAAGATGTAAGTCTGGTTAATAATTTAAGTTTTAGAGCCAGTTATGGATATAGCGGAAATATTAACTTAGAAGTTTTTCCATTTACCAATGTCAGTTTAGCGGATTTAGATACTTTTTCGCAACAGCCTTATGCTTTTATTAGCCAACCGGCAAATCCTAATTTACGTTGGGAAAAAACGGGAATCTTAAATTTTGGATTGGATTTTTCGATCTTCAACAGCAGATTAAATGGTACGGTAGAATATTATAAAAAAAATAGTAAAGATTTAATTGTAGACTTTCCTGTTTCACCATTTTACGGAGCGCCAAACAATACATTGGTACAAAATGCTGCAACTTTAGAAGGGCATGGAATCGATTTAAGTTTAAACGGAGTTATTCTGAAAACAAAAGATTTTTCATGGAATTCGGCTCTTGTAGTTTCTTTTAACAATACAGAAGTTACAGATACCCGTCTTCAGAATTACAGTTCTTATTTAAACGGTACAGGGTCAACACCACCAATTGAAGGTTATCCTTTAAATAGTGTCTTTGCTTTCAGATCTGCAGGTTTAGATGCAGCCGGTAGAACCCAGGTATACGATAAAGCAGGGAATATTGTAAATTCTTTTACGTCTTTAAAAGAAATCGGCGATATGAAATATATGGGAACCAATATCCCTTCTTATTACGGAAGCTTTAGCCAGACTTTCAATTATAAAAAATTATCATTGTACGTTTTAGCAACTTATAAATTTGACTATGTATTGTTTAAACCAACTTATGGAGGGTACGTAAACAGACAGGGAAGATTCAACCAATACGATTTAAATACAGATATTGATCAAAGATGGAGAAATCCGGGAGACGAAGCTACGACTTCTGTACCAGGAATTCAGGGATCAACAGGGTTAAGTTATGTAAGATATGTTTTTGGAGATGACCAGGTTATTGACGGAGATCATATTCGTTTCAGAGAGCTTTCTTTAAAATATGATTTGACCAGCCTGATTGACAGAGGATTTGTAAGAGGTGCTTCTATATCTTTTGCAGCCAGAAATCTTGGTTTCTTCTGGAGAAAAAACAAAGATGGTTTAGATCCGGATTTTATGCCTTATACAGGAATTAATATGAAACTGCCGGCAATGGCAACGTATTCAATTAGTTTTAATGTTAATTTTTAATTTTTTTAAAGATGAAAAAATATTTAAAATACATCACAGTTGTTGCATTAGGAACAATTGTTTTAAGTTGCGATAATTACGTCGATATCAAGACCGAAGGAAAATTAATACCGGAAGAAACATCAAATTACAGATACCTTCTGCAAAATACAAGCACATTAGACAAAGCCTATGGTAATGTAGATATACCTTCAGATGATATCAGTTTTCAAAATGAGGCACAAACTACTGCATTAGGCGCATCCGATTATTATCGTCCTTTTACTAATTTGTATAAATGGTCTGACGTTGTTTATTCTGGCAGTGAGATAGATTATGATATGAATGCTTTGTATAATGCATTATATAGTGTTAACATCGTTATCAATGAAGTAATGAAAAGTAAAAATGGAACAGAAGCTCAAAAAGTAGCCATAAAAGGTGAGGCAGAAGTACACCGTGCCTTCATCTTTCTGACGTTAGTAAATACTTTTGGAAAAGCGTATGATGCTACAACGTCTGCGACAGATCCAGGAATTGTGCTTTTTACAACTCCAACAGTATCAGAAGATATTAAAAGAACTTCGGTTCAGGAGGCTTACGATGTGATTTTGAGTGATCTTAAAGACGCTGTGAATTCAGGATTAAAACCGGTTAATTCTGGTAATAATGTTGCATTTCCTTCACAGGCAGCGGCTTATGCACTTTTGTCCAGAACCTATTTATATATGCGTAATTATCCTTTAGCATTAGAAAATGCCGAAAAATCTTTAGCATTACAAAGTACATTGAACAATCTGGCAGATTATGAATTTACATCTTTTCCGTCAAGAAAACAGGATAAAGAATTAATATTATCAAAATGGAATGGTTATAACTCCTTTAGTTATTCACCGCAAATATTATCGTTGAGCAATGAATTAATCAATTCGTTTGACACTAATGATTTACGTTACGTATTGTTTACACAGCCATCAAGTAATTTTAATTTTGATTATACAATTGGAAGAACTTATGCTAAAGAAGGTTTAACAGGAGAAAGCAGAAATGCAGGACCAACCGTACCGGAAATGATGCTTATAAAAGCAGAATGTCTGGCAAGATCAGGTTCCGGTAACTTAGCTATGGCAGAAATAAATAAGTTAAGAGAAAAAAGATTCAGAGCAGGAGAATATGTTGCCTTAACGGCTACTGACAATAAAGATGCTTTGATTAAAGTTTTGGCAGAAAGAAGAAGGGAGCTAATGGGAACAGGCGGTTTTAGGTGGTTTGATTTAAAACGACTGAACAAAGAACCTGAATTTGCTAAAACAATTACACATGTTTTTGGTACACAGTCTTTCACACTTGCTCCAAATAGTGAACGTTATCAAATGCCATTTGCCCCAATTTATTTTGATTACGCTCCAAACCTGCAACAAAACCCATAATTCGATTAATTAAAAATGTTCACTCCAATTTTTTTGAGTGCACTCAATTCAAAAAACAAAAAATGAAAAATTTAAAACTGATCTTATTTTTATTCAGTATTACAACTGCAGTATTTGCTCAGAATGCACCTGCACCTGTATTGTCTCTTTCTCCTGAACATCCTAATCCGGGAGATGAAGTTACCATTACTTATAATGCTGCAAACGGACCCTTAGCGAATGCGATGTATGTAAATGGAGTTGTATATACTTTTGATAATTTTAAATGGATTGCAAACGACATCACTTTAAAAGCAGCCGGGGATAAAAAATGGGAAACCAAAATGAAGCTTTCAAACCATGCTTCGTTTATTAATTGTGTTTTCAAATCAGATACAATAGTAGACAGAGGAGTAAAATTTCCAAATGGTTACATGTTTGCACAAGTTCCCGGATCTTATACAGGCTGGGGGATTTTGAGAAGCAGGGCCTTTCAGAATGAAGTCCCGAATGTAGTTCATGACAGCGCATACATAGCCGATCAGGTGGGATTGATGTGGATCAATTATGAATTGCAATATCATCCGGAAAGCCGTAAAAAGATTTTTTATTATGGCTTAAAATTAAAACAATTAACATCGGGTAAAGATGAAGGTGTAGCCATCAAAAAAGAATTGCGTGGTCTATTGGCAAATCCAAATCTGGACAATACAACACAATACGATATTCAGAAGACTTTATTTTTATTAGAAAATCCAGCTGATAAGGTATTTATAGATTCTGTTCAAAAAGTGTTGGTAACAAAATATCCTTACGGAGTTTTAGCAAGAGACAGACAAATTCAAAAGGTATTTAGTGAAACAGATTTTAAGACTAAAGTAAAACTGTTCGCCGATTTCGAAAAGAATTTTCCACAAAGCAAATTTGAGGATGTTTACACCGATTATGAAAGTTTGTTTTACGATAAAATGGTTAAATCTATTGTTTATGGCTATATCGTAAATAATAAAGATTATGATTACGCTTTAAACAGTGTAAAAAGAGTTTCTTTTGGCAACTTATTAGATTACCACTGGCATTTAGTTTCTATTCCTTTTGACAGAGATCATGAAGGAACTGAAAAAGCGAACATAGACACATTAAAAAAATACGCTGATATTTTTATGGCAGAACTAGAGAACAGACTAACATTTGTTCCAAAAATGTATGTAGGAAAATTATCCCTAAAAGAATGGCAGGAGCAGGCTTTGCAGATGCTTGCCAGAGAATATTTTACGTATGCTAAATTAGCAGAAAAGACAAAAAACTATGATGTAGAAGAAAAATATTTAGCTAAAATTAAACCTCTGTTCGGCTATAATGATGCTACATATAATGAGGTTTACATCAGGATGTTATTAAGAAAACGGCAGACAGCCGATGCTAAAAATTATATGGCACTTTCGGTAAAACAAAATCAGGTAACTCCTGAAATGTTAGCTTCTTTAAAAGAACTTTATTTGAAAGATGGCGGAGCAACAGCAGGTTTTGATGCTTACTTAGAATCTCTAAAATCTTTAAGTAATATTGAAGAGCATAAAAAGAAAGTAATCTCAGAATTAATAAACCTTCCAATTGCAGGTTTTGATTTAGAAAGCAGTAAAGGCGGCAGAGTAAAACTGGCTGACCAGAAAGGAAAAATTGTAGTACTTGATTTCTGGGCTATGTGGTGCGGACCATGTAAAAATGCAATGCCGGGAATGCAGATGGCAGTCAATAAATACAAAAAGGATGAAAATGTAAAGTTCTATTTTGTAGATACAATGGAATATATCAAGGATTACAAAGAACAAACTCAGGCTTTCATCAAAGAAAAAGGATTTGATTTTAACGTTCTTTATGATGGAAAAAATCCTAAAACAGGAAAAATGGATGTTGCTTATGAACAGTACGCAAAAGCATTTAAATTTTCCGGAATTCCGGAGAAAATGATTATTGATGCAAGTGGAAAATTACGTTGGATGTCTAATGGTTATTTTGGAAGTCCAAGCGAATTAGTAGATGAAATTTCAATTGTTGTTGAGCATTTAAAGGCAGAGAAAAAATAATGAAAGTTTTATTTAATTTAAACAGAAACAGCGTCTTTTTTGGATTGGCAATTTTCTTGATGATGACCAGCCAGTATAGTTTTGCACAAACTATCTGGCAAGGCCAGCATCATTCATACAGAGTTGTTTTGTCAGGAGATTTGGCGAAATACAAAACCGATTCGCTAAGTGTTAAAATACCTGAATTAGAAATTGATAAAAAAGTAGTAACCACCATAAAAGGAGACAGCATATCTTTTAAAAATGAAATGTATGGTTTTTCTTTTAAAGGGAAATATAATGCAGACAAAACGGCTATTTCAGGAATTTTTGACTATTATTCCATTCCAAATACAAATATTATTTTAAAGAAAGAAAAAGAAGTACAGCCTCTTTATTTTGCACAACATCCTAAAAAGCCATATCCGTATCAGGTTATTGATATGACTTTTTTGGGAAAAAGCACCAAACTAACTTACGGAGGCACATTAACAATCCCACAAGGGAAAAAGAAATATCCGCTGGCAATTTTAATTTCAGGGACAGGTCAGCACGATCGTAATTACACCTACATGGGAAGAGAATTTTTTACGGTTTTGGCAGACGAACTGGCCCGAAAAGGAATTGCTTCGCTTCGGGTTGACGACAGAGGAATTGGCAAAACATCCGGCAATTTCAAAGAGTCAACCACCGGGGATTTTGCTGATGACGTAGATGCTCAGATCGCTTATTTAAAAAGTGATAAAAATATTGATGCCTCACATATCGGTTTAATAGGACACTCTGAAGGCGGTATGATTGCCTCTATCGTGAGTGCAAGAAATAAAAATGTAAAATTCATGGTGAGTTTGTCAGGCGTCGCTGTTAGCGGGCTGGAAATGCTGAACCTGCAAAATACTGCAATTTTAAAAAATTATGGTTTTACAGATAAAGTGGTAAACAAACAAATGGAAATGTACAACATTATGTTTAAAGCTGTTTACGATACAAAAGCAACAGATTCTGTAACACCGGTTTTGCAGGTAAAACTGGATGAGTGGATAAAAACACAAGATTCAACTACACTAAAAGAAATTCATATGTGGGGCGGGCGTGAAAAAGATTTCATATACCGTTATGGGAATGATGCAGAACGCAAATGGTACCGATACAGCATTCACTACAATCCACAAGATTATCTGCCTAAAATAGATATTCCGGTATTTGCCGTAAACGGAGACAAAGATATCATGGTTCCTGCAGCAGAAAATTTAGGAAGCTTTAAGAAATACTTAAAAAGTACTGATGTTACGACCAAAATTTATCCGGGTCTGAACCATATGTACCAGCATTGTATAAAATGTACTCAGGCAGAAAGTAAGGAAATCGACGAGGTTTTTTCTCCCGAAGTCCTTGATGATGTTTCAAAATGGATTATGGACCGTTATAAAAAATAATTCGTTACAACAATTTAAATTCTGAGATATAAAATTTACTTCCAAATTGTCATGAAAAAAATAATCTTTTTTATCATTTTACTTTTTACAATAAGCAACCTTACTGCCCAAATTTACGATCCGGTCTCGTTTACGACTTCAGTAAAAGAAATTGGAGAGAATAAGTATACTCTGATTATCACCGCCAAAATTGATAAAAACTGGCATATTTATTCACAAAATGTTCCAAAAGGCGGACCCGCACCAACAGCCTTTACGTTTCCGAAATCCAAAAATTATAAAACAATTGGCGGTGTTACAGAACCGGGCGGTCACGAATTAGACGATCCTGTATTCAATATGCGAATTAAATATTTTGCTGATAAAGCGGTTTTTATGCAAAATATAGAACGCAAAACAGCAGATGCCTTTACGATAAATGCCAGCATATTTTTTATGGTGTGCAATGACAATAGCTGTCTGCCACCAGGTGATAAAGATTTAAAATTCACCTTCAAAAAATCGGCTATTCCAATAAAAGAAGATCCGGCAGTAACAGTGACAAACAGAGAAGAAACAAAAACTGAAACAACTAGTACTGATACAGTTACAAAGCAGGAAATAAAAAAAGATACAACAATTTCTGTTACAGCAAGCGAAAAGGAAACTCTTAAATCGAAGGAGAATCCTGTAAAATTGTCATCGCCAAATTCTGATGATAGCCTTTGGACATTATTTTTCTTTAGCTTTGTAGGAGGTCTTGCCGCTTTGCTGACTCCTTGTGTTTTTCCAATGATCCCAATGACAGTGAGCTTTTTTACCAAACAAAGTAAAAATAAGGCTTTAGGGATTAGAAATGCCACTTTCTACGGAATCTTTATCATTATCATTTATGTAATCTTAGGAAGTCTTGTAACTGCTGTTTTTGGCGCCGATGCCTTAAATGCACTGGCAACGAATGTTGTTTTTAATATCGTGTTCTTCTTATTATTAGTAGTTTTTGCAATCTCATTTTTAGGAGCTTTCGAAATCGTATTACCAAGTTCATGGATGACTAAAGTCGACCAGAAATCGGAAGTTGGGGGACTCATTGGCATTTTCTTTATGGCTTTGGCATTGGCACTGGTTTCATTTTCATGCACAGGACCAATTGTTGGGACATTATTAGTTCAGGCTGCAGGTCAGGCAGGAATTGCTCCTATAGTAGGTATGTTTGGTTTTTCATTAGCTATTGCATTACCGTTTGCCATTTTCGCTGCTTTTCCGGGCTGGATGAATTCACTTCCAAAGTCCGGTGACTGGTTAAATTCTGTAAAAGTAGTTTTGGGATTTCTGGAACTTGCATTGGCGTTGAAATTCTTAAGTAATGCCGACTTGGTTTTACAATTACACTTACTAGAAAGAGAAGTTTTTATTGCGATTTGGATTGGTATTTTTTCGGTTCTCGCATTATATCTGTTTGGCAAAATCCAGCTTTCGCATGATTCTCCGTTAACACATATTTCTGTCGGAAGATTAAGCTTAGGTATTCTGGTTGTTTCTTTTGTAGTTTACATGATTCCAGGACTTTGGGGAGCTCCTTTACAATACATCAGTGGGTTTCCTCCCGCAAAACAATATAGTGAATCACCAAATGGTTTTGGAAATACAACAACTGTAAATACTGAAAAAATGGCTTTACCGGAAGGCGCGGAAAGTGGACCAAACGGAATTACCACATTTCATGATTATGACCTTGGCTTAGCTTACGCAAAAAAAGTAAACAAACCCGTAATGATTGATTTTACAGGTTATGCCTGCGTAAACTGTCGAAAAATGGAAGAAAGAGTCTGGCCTGACCCAAAAGTTTTATCAATATTAAACAATGATGTTGTACTGATTTCTTTATACGTAGATGACAAAAGACCTCTGCCGGAAAATGAACAAGTTGTTTCTAAAATTACCGGAAAAACTTTAAAATATACAGGGCAAAAATGGAGTGAACTTCAAATCTTAAAATACAAAACTAACGCGCAGCCATACTACGTTTTGATGGATCATAACGAAAATGATTTAAACAAACCGTCGGCTTATAATCCTGACATTGAAGCTTATTATAAATGGCTTCAGGAAGGTGTAAAGAATTTTAAAAAATAGAAAATTCAAACTCATAAAATTCGTTTCCAGATAATTAAAATGATGTTAATTTTTTTTAGTATTAAGTAGTATGCGTTCATGTATCTTCAAGTATAATTATTTTATTTTCAAATAATTAGGTAATGATAATTAATTTTGACGATAATGCCGAAAAGCTAAAAAAATATTAAGAACATATAATTTAACTCAAACTGCTGTAACAAAACAGGAGGATATTGAGTCTATTAAAAACAAAGTTTAGAGGCAGGACCTAAAAGTTCTGAAAAAGAGATTCTGCATGATCAGTATTAAAAATATAATGTTAAATAATGAAAGCTGATGTGATGTAATTTATAAAAATCCAGTAAATAAAGTAACAGCGAAGGATATAAAAGCTTTTCGAAATAGTTTTTCACAAAACAGAACATGCTGGAGTGGGTTGTGAATCAAAGCCTTATATTACTAAATTGTAATATTAAATATTTTGGTTTTTCATTTAATTTTAGAAGTATTTTGAATTAGTAAGCATATACAACTATCATGAAGAACCTTAAAGAGCTGTTTAACAGCAGCTCTTTTGTTTTTTTTCTCTTTAATTAATAAATTTTTATAGCTTCTTGGAGACAATTTTGTGTCATCTACACCAAAAACTGAATGTTTTCCCGGATTATCTCGCTATTGATTTACCGCAGTACTGCAGGTAACACCAATTTCAGCATATGTTTTAATTGTCTAATTGAGTAACAATAGAAAAAAAGGCTCAAGAATTGAAGCCCTGCTTTTTTCAATTATGGTATGTCAAATTTGGATAATTTATTTCCATTTGTTTGTAAATGAAATAGTTAAAGAATTATTAGGCAGGTTACTAAAATAATAGACTGGATATTTAAAGTAGGTTAAAAAAAGCCTTTGGAAATAAGAAAATATTTTATCCAAAGGCTTTTATGCATTTATTCTTAACTAAAAGATTAAAGATGCACACACCTTCAGAAAAATAAATAAAGGCAAAAAAAATACTTTAAAAATGAACGTTGTTCAAAAAAAATATATACATTTGCAGAGAAAATAATATTTATGAGCGTAGCAGATAGGAAAGCGAGAGAAAAAGAAGCCTTAAAAGCATTGATTTTGAAAGGAGCAAAAAAGCTTTTTTTAGAGAAGGGAATTGAGCAGACAACTATTAGAAATATAGCTGATGAAATAGATTATAGTGTAGGGACAGTATATGTTTACTTTAAAGATAAAAATGCTATTCTGCATGATCTTCATTGTGTTGGATTTCAGGAACTTGGAAAGCATTTTAAAGAGTTGTTTATTATTGCAGACCCAATGGAAAGGCTGAAAAAAATGGGGATGGAATATATCAAGTTTGCAATCGAAAATCAGGAAATGTATGATTTGATGTTTAATGTTAAAGCGCCGATGGAGTATCTTGAAAAATCTGATAACGATTATTGGGATGAAGGGGCGGTAACTTTCGGATTGGTAAAGAAGACAGTTGCAGAATGTATGAATAATGGTCATTTTAAAGGACACAATGTAGAAGCGCTTTCTTTCATGACCTGGAGTATGGTACACGGCATGTGTTGTCTGGAAATCAGGCAAAGAATCAAAGGCGTGAAATTTACTAACCCAGATACTATACTGTTTGAAGGATACAATGCCTATGTAAAAATGATAGATAAATTTTAATTTTTTTTGCTTAAAAAAATGAACATAGTTCAAATAACAAACAATGTAATGAAAAAAACGCTATTTCTAATGACAATCTTACTAGGGTATCATACATATTCCCAAAGTAAACTAGACGGTTATATTGAAACCGGATTAAAAAACAATGAAATCATCAAGCAGCATAATTTTGATATCAACAAAAGTCTTTATGCATTAAAAGAAGCACATTCACTTTTTTACCCAAGTGTTTCCCTAAATGCCAATTACACAAAGGCTGAAGGCGGGAGAACAATAGATATTCCTATTCGAGATATGCTTAATTCAGTGTACAGCACATTGAACCAACTGACCAATTCAAATGCTTTTCCGGCTTTACAAAATCAGTCAGTTCTCATAAATCCTGATAATTTTTACGATGCCAAAATTCACACTACTATGCCATTGCTGAATTTTGAAATCATCTACAACAAGAGAATCAAAACGCAGCAAAATTCATTACAGAAAACAGAACTCGAAATTTACAAAAGGGAGCTGGTAAAGGAAATCAAAATTGCTTACTACAAATACCTCCAGTCTATTGAGGGAATTAAAATCTATGAAGATGCTTTAAAACTGGTTAAAGAAAACGAGAGGGTAAACCAATCCTTATTCAAAAATGAGAAAATAAACCGTACGGCAGTTTTACGCAGTGAAAACGAGGTAATTCGCATAGAATCAAATCTTCAAACTGCAAAGCAGACAAGCAATAATGCAAAATCATATTTTAACTTCTTAATTAACCAGCAGCTTGATTCTGAAATAGAAGCTGATAATCAGAATGAGCTGTTGCCTGAAGCTATGGTCAGTGAGAATACCCAGAACAGGGAAGAACTAGCAAAACTTGGTCTGGCTAAAGAGCTTAATGGAAATGTAAGTAAGCTGACACAATCGTATTGGTTTCCAAAATTAAGTGCTTTTGCCGATGTCGGTTTTCAGGATTTTGATTTTGAAATAAATAAAGACTCACGCTATTATTTCGCAGGTGTTGCCTTGGAGTGGAATATTTTTTCGGGCAATAAGAACAAGTACAAACTCAGACAAGTAGAAGAAGACAATAAAAAGATAAGCTCACAAATAGACAATGTAAAACAGCAGCTGCTGCTTCAGTTTCAGGTTACGCAAAATAATCTACAATCCGCTTTGGAACAATTCAAAGCGAATAAGAATCAAAAAGAGTCTGCCAAAAATTACAATGATGATATAACCAAATTGTATAAAGAAGGTCAGGCCATCTATATTGAACTCCTGGATGCTCAAAATCAGTGGGTAAATGCCCAGCTCAATACAAATATAGCACTTTTTAATTCCTGGATTGCCTATGCAGAATTAGAAAGAGCCAATGCAACTTTTACCTTAAATCAATAAAAAAATAAGATCATGAAATCAAAGATTACTGCATCCGTTCGCCAAAATGGCTCGGATCACGAATACAAAAAAATCAAATTTGCACTTATAAGTAAAAAA
The DNA here is from genome assembly GCF_029625295.1 of Flavobacterium gyeonganense. Lineage (NCBI taxonomy): Bacteria > Pseudomonadati > Bacteroidota > Flavobacteriia > Flavobacteriales > Flavobacteriaceae > Flavobacterium > Flavobacterium gyeonganense. Next base: position 4,568,262 of record NZ_CP121112.1, read on the forward strand.
TCAATAGTTATTTTCCTATTCGCATTACCACTCTTCTTCGCCTGCAAGGAAGAAAAAAAGAGCATACACCTTTCGAAGCTGCAGATGTTATCCCGATCAAGACTGCAACAGCCGGATCTCTTACACTTACTCACAATATAAGTGTATCAGGATTGGTAACAACAGAAAATCAAGCCAATTACTCGTTCAAAATAGGCGGAGTTATCAGCCATATTTATGTAGAAGAAGGACAGTTTTTTAAAAAAGGGCAGCTTCTGGCCAGCTTAGACGCAACTGAAATCGGTTCTGGACTGAATCAATCCGACCTGAACGTCAAGAAATTTGAGCGTGATTATACACGTGCTTTGAACCTTTATAAAGATAGTGTATATACTTTAGAGCAGCTTCAAAACACAAAAACAGCACTTGACATCGCTAAAAAACAGAAAGAAGCCGTTGCTTTTAATGCCCGTTATGCGAAAATATATGCCGCCGCAGACGGTTTTGTTACTTCAAAAATTGCTAATGCAGGTGAAGTTGTGGGAGCAGGGTCTCCAATTCTATCCATAAACGAAACCCGCCAAAACAACAATTACCTTCTAAAAGTTGGTCTGACAGATCAGGAATGGGCAGCTGTAAAAATAGGCCAGAAAGCGGTTGTTAGCCTTGATGGGTTTCCTGGTGAAAGCTTTGATGCCGCTGTTTTTAGGAAGTCGCAAGCGGCAGATGCTGCACTTGGTTCTTTTCAGGTAGAATTAAAACTGAATATGAAAAACAGCAAGCCGGCAGTGGGTATGTTCGGAAAGGCGGAAATCAAGGCCGATAAAGCCGAAGATTTTATCATCATCCCTTATAATTCACTGATTGAAGCCGATGGAAATAAAGCCTTTGTATTTGTTGTAGAAAACAACAAGGTAAAACGCCAGCCTGTTACGATCAATAATTTTGAGAAGGACAAGGTATGTATAAAAGACGGGCTTCAAAAAAACGATCAAATAGTTATTTCCAACAGTGCTTACCTAAACGAACAATCCACTATCAAAATCATTAAATAACGAATCGTATGAAAATTACAAACTTTTCTGTTAAAAATTATCAGTTCACACTGATTCTGGCGCTATTAGTGGCAGTGGTAGGGGTTCTGACCTTATTCACGATGCCAAGATCGGAAGATCCGGCAACACATCCTCCACAATATCTGATTACCGTTATTTATCCAGGTACTAGTCCAAAAGATATGGAGGAACAGGTTGTAAAACCTATCGAAAATAAAATTTACGGATTGGATAATATCGAAAAAATACTGACAACCGTAGAAGATGGTGTAGCCGCTTTTGAGGTAAAATTCAAATATGGAGTGGATATTGATAATAAATATCAGGAAATTTCAACTGAGATGAATGCACTTAAAAGCAGTGAACTTCCCAAAGATATCTATCAGATTAAGACGGAAAAAATTTCGTCTTCGGATGTAAAGATTCTTCAGGTTGCTCTGGTTTCAGAGAATGCTTCTGATAAAAAACTGCGTGATGAGGCCGATAAACTAAAGACAAGAATTGAAAAGATAACCAATCTTAAGGAGGTAAAATACCATGGAATTCCAGAGCAGGAAATCCGTGTAGATTTGAATTTGGAAAAATTGGCACAATTTAGAATCCCATTAAATGTAGTTATGGGAAGTCTGCAAAGTGAAGCTGTCGATATTCCCGGCGGGAGTATTGATATGGATACCAAAGTATTCAATGTAAAAACAAGCGGTAAATTTAAAAATGCAGATGATGTTGCCAATACGTTGGTTTACAATGCCAACGGGAAAATCATCTACATGAAAGATATAGCCGAAGTAGGATATAAATCTGAAGTGGTAAACCATATTACCAGGATTAACGGACACCGATGTGTTTTGGTTACTGCAGGGCTGAAGGACAATGTAAATATCAGCGATATCCAAAAAGAATACTTACCGATAATAGATGCATTTTCTAAAGACCTGCCTGCTAACATCAAACTGGTAAAAAACTTTGACCAGGCTGATATGGTGGCAACCCGTTTGGGACATCTGGGCTTCGATTTTGGGTTAGCCATTGTTTTGGTTGTCATTACATTAATTCCATTAGGCGGAAGAGCATCACTAATCGTTATGATATCCATACCGCTATCGCTGGCTTTAGGATTAATAGCACTGAATGCCCTGGGATATTCCTTAAACCAATTGAGTATTGTGGGGCTGGTAGTTGCTCTGGGGTTATTGGTGGATGATAGTATTGTGGTGGTTGAAAACATTGAACGCTGGCTGCGTGAAGGACATTCTAAGATGGATGCCGTTTTAAAAGGTACACAGCAGATAGGTATTGCTGTTGTAGGTACTACGGCTACTTTGGTAATTGCCTTTTTACCATTGACTTTCCTTCCTGATATGGCAGGTGAGTTTCTAAAAAGCCTACCTATGGCAGTTATCACTAGTGTACTGGCTTCTATGATCGTAGCGCTGACACTTGTCCCGTTTTTGGGCAGCCGATTTTTAAAAACACATGATCACGCCGAAGGAAACATCTTTCTTCAATATCTGCAAAAGTTTCTGACCAGAGCTTACAGCGGCATTATGCCAAAAGCATTGAAATTTCCGAAAACCACAATTGCCATTTCTGTATTTTTAAGTTTGGTGGCCTTTGGATTGTTTTTGGTAGCCGGATTTAAATTGTTCCCGACTTCAGAAAAGCCTATGTTTTTAGTCAACATTAAAATGCCTCTGCAGGCCAATATTTCGGAAAGTGACAGGGTTACAAAAGTGGTGGAAACAGAGTTGAAGAAACACAAAGAGATTGTTTATTATACTTCAAATGTGGGACACGGAAACCCACAGATTTATTACAATGTGCATCCACAGGACAGAAAATCTGATTACGCCCAAATTTTCGTGCAGTTGGAAGATGAAACAAAACCTTCAGACAAAACTAATTTAATAAAAGAATTGCGTAATGCCTTTAAAACGATGCCTCACGCAAAAATAGAGGTAAAAGATTTTGAACAGGGACCGCCATTGGAGGGAAATATTGTAGTGCGGTTATTTGGCGAAGACCAGTCTGTTTTACGTAAATTATCCTCCCAGGTAGAAAACATACTGAGAGATCAGGAAGGAACTGTATACATCAACAATGAGCTGAATACTTATAAGACAGATGTTAAAGTAAAAATTAATAAAGAAAAGGCAAGAACTTTGGGCGTACTGACAAGCGAAATCGACAAGGTAATCCGACTAGCTGTTGCTGGTTTAACCGTAGGGAATTATATAGATGATCGTGGAGATGCGAGAAATGTAACTATCACCTTACCAAGGGATAAGTTTTCTAATCTTGATGCATTGAAAAATTTATATGTAAATAATATTCAGGGAACGCCAATAGCATTAAATCAAATTGCGACAGTATCTTTTGAAACAGCACCAACAGCCATAAACCACTTTAATAAATCACGCTTTTCCAAAGTAAGTGCCATGACAAAAAATGGTTATCTAGCCAATGATATGCTCGTAGATATTATACCAAAACTGGATAAACTTGAAATGCCTAAAGGGTATTATTACAAACTATCAGGAGAAAAAGAATCGGAAGGGGATGCTTTGGGAGGCAACTTTCTTTCTGTAATCATATTGAGTACGTTCTTGTTTATTGCTGTCTTGCTGCTTCAATTTAAAACATTTAAAGGCATCATTATCGTAATGTCAATCATTCCGTTAGGTATCTTAGGGGGTGTACTGTTTTTAATAGTATCAGGAAATCCAATGTCACTGGTTTCTATTATTGGCTTTATTGGACTATCTGGAATCCAGGTCAAGAATTCCCTTCTTCTGGTCGATTTTACAAATCAATTAAGACAGGATGGAAAGTCCATTGACGAGGCGATTGCCATTGCAGGAGAAACCCGTTTTCTTCCGGTAGTTTTAACATCAGTTACTGCAATCTGCGGTCTGATTCCTCTGGCTCTCAATTCCAATCCTCAAATATCGCCTTTAGCAATTGTACTAATTGGCGGCTTGATAAGTTCGACAATCTTGGCACGAATTGTAACTCCGGTAATGTATAAACTGATTCCGCCGTCTTTTGAAAAACTATAAATCAAACATTTAATTAGTAAAACATTTATAAATTATAAGCCACACAGAAATATAAAATAAAAAGAGCTGCATAGTCAAAGCATCTAAAAAGGTATAAAAACTATGTTTCCGTGTGGTTAAAAAAATAAAATAATAAGATGAAAAAAACAATTTTAATAACGGGTGCATCATCAGGTTTTGGCTTGATGTTAGCCAATTAATTCTATGAGCAAGGTCATACGATAATTGGTACAAGTCGCCATCCAGAAAAACTACAAGCCACTGTTTCTTTTAAAGTAATGGCTTTGGACATTACGAATGAGAATTCGATAAAAGAATTTACCAGACAAATTTTTGAAACCGTAAATCAACTGGATATTTTGGTTAATAATGCGGGTTATATGCTCACCGGATTGGCAGAGGAAACTTCAACAGAAGGCAGGGAAACTTCAATTCGAAACTAACTTTTGGGGAACAGTAAATGTAACAAAAGCAATATTGCCTTATTTCAGAAAACAACAATTTGGTCAAATTATTACAGTTAGCTCAATGATGGGACTTATATCGCTGCCTATGCATCCAATTTATGCTGCATCCAAACATGCTTTGGAAGGATTTTTTGAGTCATTGCGTTTTGAGGTCAGTCAATTTAATATCAAGGTTAGCATGGTAGAACCTATGTGGGCAAAAACAAATATTGGCAAGAATATGATTGCTGTTGATGGCAATATATCAGAATATAGAAACTATAAAGAGCAGGTGAATCACTATATCAAAAATGGTTTGGCTAATGGAGAAGAGCCTTCTGTAATAGTTGACAAAATTATCAAAGTGATAAATACCAAAAATCCAAAATTCCGAAACATCGTAGGGAAAATGGCAGGAATGGTACTATTCCTTAATAATTACGCCTATCCAATGTTTGAAAATACAATTCATAAAAGTGTAAGATCGGCAAAATAAATTTATTCTGCCGGTCAAATAATTTATATATCAAACCAAATAGTAGAAGTAAAAAAATATCAAGAAGAGAATTGATTAAACAAGGAGGGCTCGCTATAGCAGTCTTAGTTTTACCTTTACCAATAACATCATTTTTAAATTTTAACGAAATGACAGATAACAAAAATTTTGACGTAATCATAGTTGGCGGAAGCTATTCAGGGCTTTCTGCAGCTATGGCTTTGGGAATAGCATTAAGAAATGTTTTAATTATTGACAGTGGTCTGCCCTGTAACCGGCAGACGTCTCATTCGCATAACTTCAACACAGGACGGGGAGAAACCAAGTGTAATTGCGGCAAAAGCAAAAGGACTAGTGTTGATCCGTTTTAAAAAATATGAAAAGTGCAGAAAAACAAAAAAAGCCTGCGAATCTTACGATTTGCAGGCTTTACGATGTTTTTTTAGGCTTTTTGAAAAGATTGAAAAATTTTCGTTTCTTATTCCCTTTTTGTGGGGAGAGCAGGATTCGAACCTGCGAAGTTCACACAGCAGATTTACAGTCTGCCCTCGTTGGCCGCTTGAGTATCTCCCCGATCTCAGCATTGTTGCGCTTTGTTGTTCTAAGCGGTTGCAAATATAGGAACGTTTTTGATGTTTGCAAACAAAAATTGAACTTAATTTTAAGTTATTTTTTAATTCATTGGTAGTGAATAAAATAAAAACGAATATTTTTTACGTTCTTAAAATAAGTCAGGTGCAGAAACATTTTCTCAGGTTCAAAAATGCTAAGTAGCAATATTCAGTATATAAATATAAACCAGCTTACAGAAAATACTTATTTATTAAAAATTTACCTGCTAAAAAACATAGCTAAACCCTTAAAAATATTTTATAGTAACAAGAAAGGCTATCCTTATACGAATAGCCTTCCTCTTTTTATTCTAGTTTTAAAAAATTGTAATTAAAAAAAAACAGAAATAAAATAATTTTTAATGCATTTTTAAAAGTAAAAATTTTACGAATTTTAAGATTTACTTTTTTAACGTATGTCTTTTAAACAATTGATTCATCTATTCAATAACAATCAATCAATTTCACGGCTTACCCTTTGGTTTTGTAATATATTTTTAGAAAGTTTTCAATTTTAATTCTCATCTATCGTAATCTCTTTGATAAATTGAAATAACAATTCTACTATTTAACCTTTGGTGTTACTATTTTTTTCTTGAAGTTGAAACATATGAATAAATCATTTGCTCATTGTTTTTAGTTTTGTAATTAAAAACCATAAAAAAATGAGCGACAATTTTTTTAATTTTTCTCAAAAAAAGTCATTTTTTAGGTTAATAAATCAGTGAAAAGAAATCATTATAGAAATCAATAAAAAAAATGTATCTTATTGATTTCTAGGTTGTAAAATTAATTATTTTTTTTCAAAAGTAAGTGTTAAAAAGTGTTATTTTTATTTTAGTACTCTTAAAATGTCCTGAAATATTGTTCAAAAAAAGTACTAGCAAAGAATTGAGTAGGTAAAGATGTAAAAATGATTTATTTTTACACTATAATTATTTAAAACAAAATAACATAAAATGGATTGGATAACTGCCAGAGAATTCGAAGATATCACCTATAAAAAATGTAACGGAGTTGCACGAATAGCTTTTAATAGACCGAATGTAAGGAATGCTTTTCGACCAAAAACAACATCAGAGTTGTATCAGGCTTTTTACGATGCACAGGAAGATACTTCAATAGGAGTAGTTTTGCTATCTGCCGAAGGTCCGTCAACAAAAGATGGCGTATATTCTTTTTGTAGTGGAGGAGATCAAAATGCACGCGGCCACCAAGGCTATGTGGGAGATGATGGGCAACACCGTTTAAATATTCTTGAAGTGCAGCGATTAATTCGTTTTATGCCAAAAGTTGTAATTGCAGTTGTTCCAGGCTGGGCAGTTGGCGGTGGTCATAGTTTACATGTGGTTTGCGACATGACACTGGCAAGTAAAGAACACGCTATTTTTAAGCAAACAGATGCTGATGTAACCAGCTTTGATGGTGGATATGGATCAGCTTACCTGGCAAAAATGGTAGGTCAGAAGAAGGCACGTGAGATTTTCTTTTTAGGAAGAAATTATTCTGCTCAGGAAGCTTTCGAAATGGGAATGGTAAATGCAGTCATTCCTCATGATGAACTGGAAGCAACCGCATACGAATGGGCCCAGGAAATTCTTCAAAAATCCCCTACTTCTATAAAAATGCTAAAATTCGCCATGAATCTGACAGACGACGGAATGGTTGGACAGCAGGTATTTGCGGGAGAAGCAACACGTCTTGCCTATATGACCGAAGAGGCTAAAGAAGGAAGAAATGCCTTTTTGGAAAAAAGAAAGCCGAATTTTGGAGAAAATAAATGGCTCCCATAATTGAAAAATTAATAATAGGCATAATAGAATCAAATAAACGATTCAAAACAATTAATGAATAAACGATAATAATGAAACATTGGATTGAAGCCGCCAGATTGCGCACATTACCTTTATCAGTTTCCGGAATTATAGTAGGAAGTATCTATGCTTTATCTAATCCAACAGAAACTGTCAATACACCAACAGAAGTTTTCAGCTGGAAAGTTTTTGGCTTTGCACTCTTAACAACACTGGGGCTACAGGTTTTATCCAATTTCGCAAATGATTATGGGGATGGGGTAAAAGGAACTGATAACGCTGACAGAGTAGGTCCGCAAAGAGCTATCCAGAGTGGTACAATTACACCGCAGGCCATGAAAAAAGCAATTATAATCACTTCATTATTAACGCTTTTGTCTGCGATTATTTTAATATATTTTGCTTTCGGAGAAAATAATTTTGGGTATTCTATCTTCTTTTTAATACTCGGAATCACAGCTATTGCTTCTGCAATTCGTTACACAGTTGGTAATTCTGCCTATGGTTACAGAGGTTTTGGAGATGTATTCGTTTTTGTTTTCTTCGGACTTGTAAGTACTTTAGGCGTTAATTTTCTGCATACCAAAGAAGTTGACCCGCTTTTGATTTTACCGGCTATTTCAATTGGCTTATTAAGTGTCGGGGTTTTAAACCTGAACAATATGCGTGATGAAGAGTCAGACAGAAAATCAGGAAAGAACACAATTGTAGTTCAAATAGGAGGAAAAAAAGCCAAAATTTATCACTTTTCATTGATAATTACGGCAATGCTTTTAGTAATTATTTTTGCTGTTTTAAGCAATTACAGATTCGACCAGTATCTCTTTTTACTTGCTTACATACCTTTAACTAAACATTTAATTACTGTTTATAAAAATCAGAATCCTAAGCTGTTAGATCCGGAATTAAAAAAATTAGCAATAAGCACTTTTTTACTTTCTATCTTATTAACAGTTTGTATGATTTCATTAATTTCAGACATTATTGTAAATCTTTTTTTAGGAGGAAGATAATTGTTTCACTTTAAAATTTTATCAAATGAAAATTACATATTTTGGCCACGCATCTTTAGCAATTGAAGTAGGAGGTAAGCATATCATTGTCGACCCTTTTATTACAGGAAATCCATTAGCATCTGCGATTGATATAAGCACATTAAAAGCAGATTATATTTTGCTTACCCACGCACATGGCGATCACGTTCTGGATGTTGAGGCAATCGCAAATCGAACAGAAGCGACCATTGTTTCAAATGCCGAAATCGCAAGTTATTATGCAAAATTAGGTTTAAAAGCACATCCTATGAACCATGGAGGAAGCTGGAAATTTGATTTTGGAAAGGTGAAATATGTTAGTGCTATTCACTCAAGTTCCTTTCCTGACGGTACGTATGGAGGGAATCCCGGAGGTTTTGTAATTGAAAGTGAACATAAAAACATCTACATCGCCGGAGATACAGCACTAACAATGGATATGAAACTGATTCCTTTGAGAACAAAACTGGATTTGGCTATTTTGCCAGTCGGAGATAATTTTACAATGGATATTGATGATGCTATTATCGCTTCTGATTTTATAGAGTGCGACAAAATTCTCGGCTATCACTACGATACATTTGGTTACATCGAAATCAATCACGAACAATCGATCCGTAAATTTTTTGATAAAGGAAAAGATTTGATGCTTCTCAAAATCGGGGAATCAATCCAACTTTAAAATTATTATTTCATTTATTAAGAAGCTCTTTCCTGCTGTACACTATATCTTTTATGCCTCCCGATAGCTATCGGGACCGGCATAAAAGGATGCCGTTTCCATCAGGGCTAGGGCTTTAGTTTTTATAAGATATTAATTATCTCAAAAGAACAATTTAAATCCACATATCTAAGTGGACAATTCAAAATTTAAAAATAAAAACAATGTCTAAGCAATTTGCATCATTAGGAATTTCAGTACCAATTTTAAAAGCACTAAGTGAACTGAACATTGTTGAGCCAACCGAAATTCAGCAAAAAACAATTCCGTTACTTTTATCTGAAACACATGATCTGGTTGGCTTAGCCAAAACAGGAACTGGAAAAACAGCTGCTTTCGGATTACCAATATTACAATCAGTAAATACTGAATCCCCGGTTGTTCAGGCTGTTATTTTAGCACCAACCAGAGAACTTGGACAGCAGATTTTCAAGAATCTGGAAGATTTCGCAAAGCACATTCCAACTATTTCTATTGCATCTGTTTGTGGCGGAATTCCAATAAAGCCTCAAATCGAACGACTTAAAAATCCAACACATATTGTGGTAGCAACACCAGGACGCTTGATTGATTTGATTCAGCGAAAAGCAATCGAATTAAAACAAACCAAATATTTGATTTTAGACGAAGCAGACGAAATGGTTGCTATCCTTAAAGAAAGTTTAGACGAAATCATTGCTGAACTTCCTAAAAAACATCGTACTATATTGTTTTCCGCTACATTGCCCGGAACCATCAAACAGTTAATTCAGAACTACTTAAATAAAAATGTAGTTCAGATAAGTGCTAACATGGAAACGGTAGGAAACCAGGGAATAGATCACGAATACATTGTAGTTGATCCTATTGAAAAATTAGATGTTTTGATGCATTTTTTAAACTCAAAAGAAGGAGAACGCGGAATCATTTTCTGTAAAACGAAAGCTGCTGTAAACAAACTGGCTAAAAATCTGGCTATAAACCGTTTTTCTTCAGGAGCACTTCACGGTAGTTTGTCACAGGGAATTCGTGACAGAATTATGGAGCAGTTTCGTGAAGGACATATCAATATTTTAATAGCAACGGATTTGGCTGCCAGAGGAATAGATGTAAAAGAAATCTCATATGTAGTAAATTATCATTTGCCTGATACTTACGAAAACTATGTCCACAGAAGTGGAAGAACAGCAAGGGCAGGAGCAAAGGGACTTTCGTTAACTGTTTTGCAGCATGAAGAGGTTGTTGAAATTGCAGATTTTGAAAGAGAATTAGGTTTGAAATTTAATGAATTCAAAAAACCTTCAGCTATTAGCCTTGAAGAAAACAATACTTTGCTTTGGGCAAAACAAATTTTTAAAACAAAACCAAATCACGATATTTCAAGTGATTTAAAAACAAAGGTCAAAACTGTTTTTCATCATCTCACAAAAGAGGAACTAATTGAAAAATTACTGGCAAACTATGTTTTACAAAACAAAGTTGAAATAACTGAAAGAACTAATAAGAAGTTCAAAAAATAAATCAACTCTAAAAATTAGTGATGAGCAATATTGATGTAAAAAAAATTTCGCTGAAAGAAATTAATCAGCTTCAGGAAATCAGCAAACAGACTTTTCGGGAAACTTTTTCAGAATCAAATTCTGAAGAAAACATGAAAAATTATCTTGAAAAAGCATTTTCTAACGAAAAAATAACAACAGAACTTATAAATGAAAACTCTGAATTCTATTTTGCAATTTTAGAAAACAAGGTAATTGGTTACTTAAAAATAAACTTTGGAGAGGCGCAAACCGAATTAAAAGATAGTAATGCCCTGGAAATTGAACGTATTTATGTCACAAAAGAATTTCATGGAAAAAATGTGGGTCAATTACTTTATGAAAAAGCTATAGAAAGAGCCAGACAACAAAATTCAAAATACGTATGGCTGGGCGTTTGGGAAGAAAATAAAAAAGCAATACGTTTTTACACAAAAAATGGCTTTATAGAATTTGACAAACATATTTTTAAATTAGGGAATGACGTTCAGACGGATATCATGATGAAGTTGCAATTAAATAATTAGAACAAAAATTAATACTATTACTTTGCAGTAATTATTCAAAATAAATTTCGAAGATGAGTTTGTACTTGAAATTATTTAGTGTTAAATTTATAAAGTAATGCAAACAAAATAGTTTTTACACAAAAGTCTTAAATACAAAACATTATGAATATAGTCATCATTGGAGGGGGCTTTGCAGGATTAAATCTGGCAAAAGAACTTCTAAATCATCCTCAAATACAGGTAACGCTTGTAGATAAGAATAATTATAATTTTTTTCCACCCCTTATATATCAGGTTGCTACAGCTTTTTTAGAACCTTCAAGCATCAGTTATCCGTTTAGGAAGTTTTTTGCCGGAAAAAAGAATCTCCAATTCCGTTTAGGGGAATTACTATCAGTCGTTCCAGCTGAAAATAAGGTAGTTTTGAACAATGGCGAATTATCATATGATCATCTGGTTTTTGCTACAGGTGCTGAAACCAGCTATTTCGGTATGGAGAATGTCATGAAAAATGCTATTCCGATGAAAACCTTAAACGATGCCATCGTAATGCGAAATACATTGCTTAAAAATCTCGAAAAAGCAGCTATTTGCAAAGAAATCCGTAAACGACGCAAATTACTAACAATTGTTGTAGCCGGTGGGGGACCAACAGGAGTAGAGGTTTCAGGTATGTTTGCAGAAATGCGAAAAAACATTTTATTAAAAGAGTATCCTGAATTAGACACCACCGCCAGTAATGTTTATTTAGTTGATGGTGGAGACGCACTGCTTGCACCAATGAGCGAAGCTTCTCAAAAAGACACCTTAGAAGCACTTACAAAATTAGGTGTTGTTGTTAAACTGAACAGTAAGGTAACAGATTATGTAGATGACACCGTATATTTTGAAAATGGAGAAACCATCAAAACTAAAAACTTAATATGGGCGGCAGGTGTTACCGCTAAGATTTTTGAAGGAATGCCGGCCGAAAGTTATGGCAGGGGAAGAAGAATGGCAACGGATGCATTTAATAAAGTAAATGCTACGGAAAATATATATGCGATTGGCGATACTGCTATTTTAACTACAGATAAAAACTTCCCTAATGGACATCCTCAGGTTGCACAGGTTGCCATACAACAAGGAATTAACCTTGCTAAGAATTTTAAAGCTACTCTTGAGAACAAGACGCTTAAACCATTCATTTACAAAGATAAAGGGTCAATGGCAATTATAGGGAAAAACAAAGCCGTAGTTGATTTACCAAAACCTAAATGGCATTTTAAAGGATTTTTTGCATGGTTTATTTGGCTATTTGTTCATTTAATTTCATTAATCACTTACAGGAACAGAATAAATACTTTTTACAATTGGATGGTCGCTTATTTTGCAAGAGATCAATCACTTAGAATGATTATCAGACCAGATAAAAAACAGCCATAAAAAAAACCGGAATTTTTTTAATTCCGGTTTTTTCATATATGATTTCATATAATTTTTAATGACCAATCGTAATTTCATCTTCAGAGGATGCTTCTATTTTTTCTTTGATGAAGCGTTTTCCTATATTTAGAATAATAAATGCTAAAATAGTAGTTGATGTCATAATTACTACCATTGGAACAACAGAATCTTTGACAAAACTACCTACAGCAAAAGAAGCCAGAGCCCCTAAACCAAGCTGGATGGCTCCCATCAACGCAGAGGCACTTCCGGCATTTTTAGCAAAAGGAGCTAGTGTAAGTCCGGCTGTATTGGGATTAGAAATCCCCAAACATCCTAAAAATAAAAACAACATTCCAATAGTTCCATATAATCCTATAAGTTTATTCCATGAAAGAATCAGAAAAACAATACTTATTAATGACTGTGTAATTAGGGCACTAAATATCATCTGTTCACTGGAAAATTTCTTTAATAAAACCGAATTCAACTGACTGGAACCAATAAAACTTACTGACATAAAAGCAAAAATCCATCCATATGTCTTAGCATCGACATGATAGATATCCATAAAAATAATCGGGGAGGCCGCCACGTATGAAAATAATCCTGAAAAAGCAATTGAACCTGTAAAGGCATAAGTAAAAAATTGTGGGTTTTTAACTACTTTTAAAAAATTCAAAATGATTGGCTTTGGTTTTAACGAAATCGAAGTATCAGGTTTGTAAGTGTTTGGAAGACCAATTTGTGAAGCTATAAGAATAGCAATTCCCATACACATTAAGATCAAAAACACTATATGCCAGCCGTAGTCTTCAGTTATGTAACCACCAATAGTTGGCGCCAGCATTGGCGAAAGACCAAGAACAAGCATGAGTAGAGAAAAAACTTTCGGGATATCCTTTACAGGAAATAAATCCCTAACCATAGCAACAGAAGCAACCGTTGCTGCACAACTTCCAACTGCCTGAATAAATCGCAGAAATATAAAAGTATCAATATTTGCTACATATACACATCCTAAAGAAGCTAAAATATAAACGAGTAAACCAAAAAATAAAGGTTTCTTTCTCCCAAAACGATCTAATAAAGGACCATAAAGCAACTGACCTGCAGAAATACCAATAAAATAACTTGACAGACTCATTGAAACTTTTGCTACACTAGTATGTAAATCTGCGGCAATTCCTGAAAACCCTGGGAGATACATATCTATTGAAAAAGGACCAAGTGCAGTCATAGATCCAAGAATAAGTATGAGTTTTACGTATTTTTTTGTTGTCATTTCCTTAAAATATCGCTTTTAATTTCAGACAAAGGTAAATATTTAGTACCTTAATATCTCAAATAATAACATTTATCCCAAAATACGGGAATTATGTAAAATAGAGAAACATTATCACACTAATTAAAAAATTAAATTATGAAAAAATTCACACTATTATTAGCTCTTATTTTTAGCACAATTTCATTTGCACAGACCATTTCATCAAAAATTGAAGAAGTGAGTGCATCACAATACGAACTTCTTAAAAAGGTAAATGAATATTATCCGGATATTACGCTTAACAAGTCCATCACAAATTTTTATGCAGACGGAAAAATCATTGATTCACAACAACAATTCGATTTAAAGGGCACTAAATTCTCAAGCTATAAATTAGGAATTGAGCCTGACAATAAAAAATTATTATTCGAATATGTGTCATCGGAAACCGGAAAGATTTACGGCGATGTATCAGTTTTCAAAGGAAATGTTTTAAGAACGACTTTCAACGAACAAAAAAATGAAATTGAAGTTTCATTGAATGGTAAAGCAGTTTATGCAAAAAAACTTTGAAACTACTGAAATGGTGAGGATTAACTTTATTAGTAAAGTTAATCCTTTTTAATTGATATATGTTTTGAACTATAATTTATATTATGTAAAATAGAAAACTTTGTTTATATTCTATTTTAAGTTTGCATAACAAAATTAGTCATTACAAAAATCAAGATTCAAACGAATATTTATAAATAAAAGATAATCAAATAAATACAATAAAAAAATTAGTTATTTAATCAAAAAAAAATAAAAAATCAATAATTATTTAAATCCTCCGTTTAGTTGTAACAATATCATAAAGTGATTTATTATTTTATTATTTTTACAATCGACTATATTAAACTTACTATGAATACAATTGCTGAACATATAGCGGATTTTTTAAAAGAATATCCGCCATTTAATAATTTGACATTTCAGGAACTTTTTAATATTGCTACCAATATACGTGTAATAAATTTAGAAAAACACGCTGTGTTATTTCAAAACAATGATATACTTCATGACAGCTTTTATGTTGTAGCATCCGGTATCATCAATCTTACTACTATTGCTGATGCTGAAGAAACCATCATAAACAAATGTCATGAGGGTGATATTTTTGGTTTACGCCCTTTTTTTGCAAAAAACAATTATATGATGACTGCTAAAGCACGTGAGGAAAGTATTGTTTATGCTATTCCTATTGCTGTTTTCAGACCATTCGTAGCAAATAATTCAGATGTTCTGAACTTCTTATTAGAAAGTTTTGCAATTAATTCACGTCATACGAAAGACAATGTGAATTCATCAAACAAATTAATGCCCGACAACGGATTTTATTCAGATACACAATCAGAACTGCAATATATCCAGTCACTTACTTATAATAATTCACCACTCACAACCACAGCTGACAAAATCGTAAAAGATGTTGCTATTTTAATGACTGATTCAATGGTTGATAATATTGTTGTTTGCGAAAACAACAATCCTATAGGTATTTTGACCGATTCTGATTTATCCTCAAAAATAGCCACAGGACGTTATCCAATTACAGAAACGATAGACAAAATTATGTCTTCTCCTGTTGTAACCGTTATTGAAAACGTATCCTTAGCAGAAGCGCAATTATTAATGCTAAAGCATAATGTAACGCATTTATGTGTTACTAAAGACGGGACTAATAAATCGGTTGTTAAAGGAATTATTTCTGAACATGATTTAGTGGTTGCCCAGGCCAGCAATCCTGGAGTTTTGATTAAAGAAATTAAGAGATCACAATTACCAAAAGATTTAAAACAGATCAGAGACAGATTATCTGATTTAATTCAGAATTCAATTCAAAAAAATATTCCGATTTCACATGTGTGCAATATTGCTAATGAAATTAATCTGGCATTGATAAAGCGAGCAGTTGAATTAACGA
Organism: Flavobacterium gyeonganense; assembly: GCF_029625295.1. Lineage (NCBI taxonomy): Bacteria > Pseudomonadati > Bacteroidota > Flavobacteriia > Flavobacteriales > Flavobacteriaceae > Flavobacterium > Flavobacterium gyeonganense. Next base: position 4,584,161 of record NZ_CP121112.1, read on the forward strand.
TTTTAGATCTTGGCTCCCCTCCTGCCCGTTTTGCATGGCTAAGCATAGGGAGCCAGGGAAGGAAAGAACAGCTTTTGCTTACGGATCAGGACAGTATATTAATTTTTGAAGATGTTACACCGGAGAAATACAGAGAGGTAAAGGATTACTTTTTAAGATTAGCTAAAAGAACTACCTCTTTACTTGAAAAAGTGGGTTATGAATTTTGTCCAAATGGCCATATGGGAAGTAATATGCTTTGGTGTAAATCATTGACAGACTGGATAAAACAATATAATAGTTGGATGAATACTCCAGGTGAAAACAGCAATGATTTGAGTAGTATTTTCTTTGATTATGAGATTGTTTTTGGTGAGCCAAAAATTGAAGAGGCAATTGAAAATGTCATTTTTAAAAATGCAATCAACAACACTTTATTTTTTGACTTCTTAGGAAACGATGCTTTAAAAAAAGAATTCCCCATTAAGTTTTTTCAAAAAGTTCATATTAGAAGAAGAAGGTCCTCATAAAATGAAATTTGACATTAAAACGAGAGCATTAATGCCTTTAATCGATTCTGCAAGACTCTTAATTCTAAGTTCCAATATTAAGGGGATAAATAACACTTACTTAAGATTTAAACAACTTGCTATTTCGGATTCTAAAAATGCTGAAATATATCTTAGCTGTGCCGAAGCTTTTTTGACATTATTAAAATTCAGAACAATTGAAGGGTTAAAAAATGATGACTCTGGCCAATATATAAATATAAAAGAATTATCTAAGACGGATAGAGAAAAATTAAAGAATGCATTAGCTCCAATGCGTGATTTGGAGGAATTAATTAAAAGTAAATTTCAACTTACACAATTTTCATAATATGCTGGACTGGCTGAAAAATATTAATAAAGAATATCCTGATTTTTGGAAAAACTACCTTGGTAAATTCGAAACTAAACCCAATAGATTTGTAGTGATATCAACAGAAACTTCAGGACTTAACCCTGTAAAAGATGTTATTTTGTCACTAGGGGCTTTTGCAATTGTTGATGACAGTATCATAATTAAAGATAATTTCGAAGCGGTTTTGTTGCAATATAAATATTTACATGATAATGGCTTATCAAACGAATTTATAATTGAAAGTAAAATGACTAAACTTCAGGAAAATGATGCACTCGAAACTTTTATAGATTATCTGGGGAATGCCATTTTAGTGGGTCATCATGTCAACTTTGATATTGAAATGATAAATGCAGCATTGGAGAGACTGGGTTGTGGAAGATTAAAAAACGAGGCACTGGATATTGATGTTATGTATAGAAAATTGCATGATATTAATGACAAGCAATTTTCTCTTGATGATTTGTGTGAAATATATAAGATTCCAAAAAGCGACAGAAATTCTTCATCAGAAGATGCATATAAAATCTCTCTATTATTTTTAAAGCTAAAATCCAGATTAGGAATTAAACAAGTCAGTCCTTAAAAAATTAATCGGTAGAATCAATTAATAGTTAATAGCAGTAAATATGGGATATGCTTTTATCTTATCTCTTCCGCTAAGAAAATCAATTTACTGTTCACCTAAAGAATTTAGTAAAACTCTAAGACAATATTCTCTAACCAGAGGATATTTAGTAGTGGAGTAATATCTCTAAATAAAATTCCTTCTTTAGGAAATCACTGAATATCAAATATATAATTTTATAAGTTCATTTTTTTTTATTTTTATGTATTTTTTTGCTTGTATATCCAACATTTATGCCTATATTTGCACCCGCAAACAACGCTCATCAAAGCTGCAAAAATAAGCTTACTGAGAAAACATTAGGCCTCGTGGCGCAACTGAATAGCGCATCTGATTACGGCTCAGAAGGTTACTGGTTTGAATCCAGTCGAGGTCACTACTAAAAAAACGTTAAAACTTAGGTTTTAGCGTTTTTTTTATTCTTTTCATGTAGTTTTTACACACTTTATCCTACTTAAATACACGGTTTAGACATCCTGTTGAGGTGACTAGTCAGGATTTAAACCAAACTTAACATGCTGATTTACAGATACAAAAACATTTAACTTATCTTTATATTAAGAATAATTTAACATTAAAAAACTAAATTATGAATTATAGAGATGAGCAAAACAAGGGAAAAATATCTCCAGAAAAGGCACAGAAAATGCTTAAAAAGGAAGGAATGAATGTAACAGTTGAGCAGGCAGAAGAAATATTATATTTTCTCCGACTTATAGCAAATATTCATATTGTAAAATTTATCGAGAAGAACAAAACGACTGAAAAAAAATAATTATATTGTTTAGATAGCTATTCTTTAAAATTAGTGCAAAAAAACTCCATATAAATGATAGATCCAGAAATGAACTAAGCACCTCTTTTTACACACATACCTAAGGCGATTCTAATGATCATTTATTTGTTCGTTGATTTCGTAGCAGATTTGTGGCGCAAGCTTATAAAAAAAAAGTAAAAACTCAGTAGCCTCATAAATATTAGAAATAAACTAAATATCTGCTTTTCAACTCAATAAAGCTTACTCACTTGATTTAAAAACTGGTAAGCCTTTTGAAGTTTAATGCTCATATTTAAACCCAATTCAATTTATAAACAATCCTTAAGGCAATTGAATATAATTCAGTTAGTCACCTCATTTTTTATTGTAAATTTAGGAACTAACTAATACAATCAAAATGAAAATTGGAAGAAATGATTCATGCCCATGTGGGAGTGGTCAAAAATATAAAAAATGCTGTATAAACTCTGAATCGACAATTTCGACAGATACTTTTCTAAACTACCTCAAAACACATGATACCTCTGAATTATTGAAGATGATTTCGCTAGTTCAGCTGTTACCGATTAACCAATCCAAACTCATTAGATTGGAAAGCATACAAGATTTAATCTGTTCACACTTAAAAACAGATGGCAAAGAAATAGATTACGATTCTGTAAAACGATTAATTGGCAATGACTATGCGGCAGATTATAGAGAAGATCCTGCCGAAGCATGTGGAACGGAAAATTTCATGTTTTTCAATGGCAACAATATTGTATTTCCCGGAATAGCTAAAGATAGCACTTTAATAAACCAAATGCTTTTTAATTCAATATTTACATGGGAAAATGATTTATCTCCAGAATTGAAACGAACCATTCATGACGGAACATACTTTATGCTGTTTATTCACAATATGATTGCAGAAAATATAGGGCTTAAACGATACCTTTTCGAAGATGACTGGAAAGGTGATATCTATTTTCCCGAAAGCAGTGTATTCAAAAATCATAAAGATCTGTTTGAGTTTACCAGAGAAGATATTGATAAAATTTATGAAAAGCTCCATATTGAGCAGGATGTCATACTCCATTTTGTTGCCACACGCGAAGATTTTATTAAAAATAAGGGACAAGACACGGTATTAGTAAGAAGGCCTTTTATTAAACTTGAAGATAAATTTTATTTGGCACTTCCTTCTGCGCAGATGTACAGTTTAAACATTTTTATTAGGAAGCAGATAGAATTGAAAGGCCAGACTGAAGTATTAAATTCATGCTATGCCAAAATGGTCTTAAATGAGTCCTATAAATATCTCAATGTTATGTGGGACAGTGTAGATTTAGGTCTGGAACTGCAAAGCAATGAATCATTATGGCAGATGGATGCCAACAAATATGCGCATGTAAGATTTATTTCAAAACATCAGGATAATGATATAAAACAAAGGGCAGACTCAACTATTGCGGCAGCCAAAATTAACCTCAAAAATAAAGAAAGCGAGTTTCTTTCAATAACTATTTTTGCAGGTCATGAAATAGATGAAGTCCATTCGTATCCTATCGAGTACCTAAAGGAAACCAAATATCAAATAGCATTCAGCTTTTTTGACCTTGAGCGCATATTCTATCATTGGAAACCAGATGAATTAACTTTATGGAAATATGCCAAAGCCGAAGAAAGAGCAGACAAAGCTGACATGAAAATGATGCCGATATTTTCTATATTATCATATTTTCAATGGTATAAAAGAAATCAAGACTCATTTTTTCCAACAGATGATGCGGCACCTAACTTTGTAACTTTTGATTTTAGCACTCAAGCGAAAATAATTGCTGAATCTGCGCAAAAAACCGACAGGCATTTTGTTATGCAGGTAGAAAATAAAATCGGAGATAATTCGGAAATTAAACTTAGAAACCTGCCGGTGGTTAAAACAAAAGACTATGCTCCAATTTACACTTCTGAAGAAATATACAATAGAAAATTACGAATAGTTTTAGAAGCTTACCCTTTTCCGATCTGGTTCAGCTATGATCAGAGAGTCGGGACTGTAGGCAGCAATTTTATTGAGTCTATGGTTTACTGGCTAAATGAATTTGCCAGCACTTTGAGTCCTTACCTGGCAAATCTGGGCAATCTTCCGATTGAATTTATTTTGTCATTTGATGAAAGGCTGCAATCTATTCTGTCTTCAGGATTTGAGATTGAAAAGGGAGTAAAAATTAATGTTAAATATGAAGCCGACATATACCTACGAAAGATTAAGCTTAAAATTCCCATTGAAATATTTTCCGCTTTACATAGAAAAGATAACTACGGGGAACAGATTTTAATAGATGCCATTTTAAAATCATTCAATGTTTTACAGCGCAGTTATGGGCTTAAAGAATTTACTCCGGAAGAAAAAGAGAGATTTTTAGTGTCTCAAATGCCGCTAAACAGTAAAAAAATGCTGCTGACTTCCCATAAAGAAAATGACTTCAAAAGATTTGACAAATACATACCCAAACCAAGATATATACAAGATGCTGATATCTCGGTAGTTCTTGAGAGCCAGATAAAATGGATGAATCTTTCGTATCAGGTTCCTGAAAAAATAAATGATATAGATAAAGTTCCTTTCTTAAATGAATTGATAAATACCTTGACCCGTAAACTAAAGGAGTGCTTAAAAGATTATAACGCAAAAGAACTCCTTGTCGACTTAATGTTAAGGCATGAATCGATTATTCAAAGTTCAAGTTCGTGGGACTTAGATCTACCTGCTCGAATAAAATGCTTTGAAAAATATCAGGACGTAATTACGGAATATAAAGAAGATTACAACAACGTTGTCAAATCTTCACATTCTTTGAGAAGTTTAATAGAATATGCTATCGCGGAATCGCCTGAAGGCAGCAAAATACTAAATATTGATGATGTCGATTTTTTATTGGCCATGATTAATGAAATCATTTTCTATGGAACTACCAGAGATAGTATCTCTCTGGGGATTGATAACCCAAAAATGGGATTGCTTCCATCTGGACGATTGGGGATGGATCACGATTTTCACGATACAATTTTGGCAGGTTACAAAGATTCCATAATCTTAGATGAAATTCAGGGAATTAACGAAGATTTCGAAAGTCATTTTCAAAGTAATGAGCCAAATCCTGAAATTGATATGGAAAAAGAGGCATATTACGATAAAATTACAAATCTGTTCGAAAAAGATCTAGGAATAGACTTTTATCAAATTGGCATGATTGCCGAATTCATGGCAGGTTACTGCTTTTCGCAGGAATGTTCTTGGTGGTGTTGTACCGAAAATGAACTTACAGATTTAGTAATTTCAAACTCAAACCTTTCACAGGCTGAAGTTCAGGCATTTCTATCTTTTATGCAATTAGAATCCAGAGGCAAAATAGAAAATGTGCCGGAGGGCCATCATGCTAAAGAAACATGGATCTGGCGATTTAACAGAAAACTATCCTACATTCGAAGACCCATAATAAAATTAAAAAAAGGAGATTCAGAGGTGTTATTATGGAGTGCAAGGCACCTTGTCATGGCATCAGATAACTTAAAGGCAATATTCTACAATGGAACATTAAAAGTTGATGAACTTGTTCACCCCAATATAACGGCATTATTAAATGAGCGGCTAAATATAAAATCAGATGAATTTAGAACTAAAGTATTACTATGGTTTAAAAACACCTCCCTGCAGGTTATCGAAAATGAAATTAAAATTAGAAAAAGTGTTTTCCCTAATGCTGACAGAGACTATGGCGACATTGATCTTTTAACTATTGATCACAGCAAAAAAATAGTTTATCTGATTGAATGCAAAAATACCAAACAGGCTAAAGTTATGTATGATTTTCATTTTGATTCTAAAAACTATCTTGAAAAGCAATTGCCAAAGCATATTAAAAGAGGTGGATTCATATCGGATAACTTAGAGCAGCTTTCTAAAAAAATAAATGTTGATCTAAATGGATATACCGTTTCTGCAATTGTAATTTCATCCTATCAATTGCCAGTAAAATATTTGCATAACATAAAAATTCCCATTTACTCATTTCAGGAAATTAAGCGTGAAAGGCTTTTTGCTTAACAAGAGGATTTAATATAGAATCGGGTTGCAGCCATTTTTACAGCAAATGGCTATAGTATTTTAAGTAAGATTATTAACCTGAATATTTCAAAAAAAATGGAGTGGATTCCTTGTTATTAATCTTTATCTCATTTTTACCGCAAAAAACAGGTAGTTATACTTAAAATTTATTTGGTCTGCTTCTCTATTTTTACTTCACGCCGGTTTAGTTGATTATTAGCAATGGTCATTATTTTGATTATATTTTTTTCAATTTGCATTCAAAAGATATGATCGGTATCAATTAAACTATTCCCGAAAAAAAACGGCATAAAAAACTTTACTAAATATAAAAATTTATGAGAATTGACTCAATTGACCTGCAGAATTTTAGAAAGCTCAAGAAGACGAAAATTGAATTGGCTGAAAAAGAAACTGTATTTGTCGGAGCAAATAACAGCGGGAAAACATCCTCGCTGGATGCACTTAGAATATTCCTAACGAAAAAAATCTTTTCCACTAGAGATTTCACGCTGGATAACTGGATTGGCTTAAACAAAATTGGAAACAGGTGGCTGAAAGAAAAGGAAATTAGTAATATAGATTTATCGGTAGACCAATTTGCAGATTTCATACCTACTCTGGATCTGTGGCTGCATGTTGAAAAAAATGAAGCTCATTATGTTTTGCCATTAATACCAACTTTAGAGTGGAAAGGAGGCAGATTAGGAATACGTATGCGTTTCGAACCCCAGGATGTAGAAACATTATATAAGGAATTCATACTAACTCAAAAAAACAAAAAGGACTTGGATGCATCAAGGCTTAAATTATGGCCTGATGATTTGTGGGATTTTTTAGATAAGAAAAATAATCTAAATAAACTCTTTACTGTTAGATCATATTTGCTTAATCCATTAAATACTACACCTTTTCAACCCCTGCCTATTTCAAGTCTTCCTCTTGAGCAGGACGTTTTAAAAGGACTTATAAAAGTTAACATTATAAACGCTCAAAGAGGCTTTTCAGATGTTGGTTCAGATACAAGCGAAACATCAAACATCAGAAACCTTTCAAACCAGCTTAGAGACTATTATGATAAGCACTTAAATCCTTCAGATAATCCAACAAAAAATGATCTAAAAGCTCTTGGCGCCATTAATGATGCAAAAAAACAGTTTGACGAGAATCTTCAAGAAAGCTTTAAATCAGCATTAGGTGAACTTGCACACTTAAATTACCCAGGATTTGGAAACCCGACAATTTCTCTATCAAGCCGTATCGATACAGTAGAAAGTCTAAATCACGATTCCTCTGTGCAGTATAGTTTATCAGGAGATAATCCAAAGCTTAGTCTTCCTGAAAAATATAATGGTCTAGGCTACCAAAATCTTATATCAATGATATTTAAGCTTATTAGATTCAGAGACGATTGGATGAATGTTGGTAAAAAGCTACATGAGGAAAATGCCGAAGAATTCCAGCCATTGCATTTAGTAATCATTGAAGAGCCTGAAGCTCACTTACATGCGCAGGTTCAACAAGTTTTTATAAAAGAAGCATATAAGGTTCTGCGTAACCATCCCGAGCTCGGTGGCAAAAAACAATTCCATTCCCAGCTGCTGATAAGTACTCATTCTAATCACATTGCACATGAAATCGATTTTACAGCTCTAAGATACTTCAAGAGGAATCCTCGCACAAAAGGCAGTCTTAGTACTTCTACTGTAGTCAATCTTTCAACAACATTTGGGTCTGAAGACAGAACAACAAAGTTTGCAATTCGCTATCTTAAGACAACTCATAGTGACTTGTTTTTTGCCGATGCAGTAATTATAGTTGAAGGCCCAGTAGAAAGAATGCTTGTGCCTCATTTTATTAAAAATCAACACAATAAACTCTCAACATGCTACATTTCAATACTTGAAATTGGAGGCAGCCACGCTCATACCCTGCTCCCGCTTCTCGAACAATTGGGCATAATTACTTTGATCATCACAGATATCGACACCATCATCACTCCCGGAAAAACAAAATGCCAGCCTAAAAGAGCATCCAATCAAATAACAAATAATGATACTCTTAAAAAAATATTATCTAAATCAAAAAAACTGGATGATCTTTATGAAGTAAAATTTGAAAAGAAGCTCCATAAAAATCATCCAATCAGAGTAGCATTTCAAATTCCTATCCAGGTATCGGTAAATAATGAAGCCCTGCCCTATACCTTTGAAGACTCGCTTGTCATGGAAAACAAAAATCTTTTTTCAGCATTGCCAACTGCAACTGGTTTATTGCAAAAAATGATTCTAGCCTCTAAAGAAAGTGATATCAATAATTCTGCAAAGGCTATGTACGAATGTATAACTGCTAAAAGCGTTAAAAAGGCAGAATTTGCATTGGAACTGCTTTATCTTAAAGAACCAAATGTATTAGAAGTTCCTCAATATATAAAGGAAGGCTTGGTTTGGATGGAGGAAAAGCTCGAAATTAAAAAATAAAATTAGTTATTTATCTGATATGACTCAGCCTATTTACACAAATGATATTGATAAATCAGTCGATGACGAGATTTACACCGCTCTAAATCCCAGAAACCCAAAGAGTTTTTTTCTCTTTGCTGGAGCAGGATCAGGAAAGACAAGGACTTTAGTTAATGTCCTTACAACTTTTAAAAAAAATTATGGCCATCAATTTCGTCTTAAAAGACAGAAAGTAGCCATAATAACATATACGAATGCTGCGTGTAACGAAATAATACACCGCCTTGATTATCATCCGATTTTTTCGGTCAGCACAATCCATAGTTTTTCATGGGAACTTATTCAGGGCCTTAATAATGATATCCGAGAATGGTTAAAAAACAATCTCGTAGCCGAAATTGCAAAATTACAAGAGGAACAGAGCCGCTCATTAAATCTTCAAAATAAGACTTCACTTGACAGAAAACGCCGCATAGAATCTAAAACCAGGAGGCTCGATAACCTCCAAAGTATTACAAAATTCACTTATGACCCGAATGGAAATAATTCTACCAGAGACTCGCTCAGTCATTCTGAAGTCCTCCATATACTAGCTTATTTTTTGAATGCAAAACCTTTAATGCGGGATATAATGGTATCGCGTTTCCCAATTCTTGTTATAGATGAGAGCCAGGATACCAACAAAGAACTCATCGAATCTTTTTTTGTTCTCCAGAAAGCTAAGAAAGATAATTTCAGCTTAGGTCTTTTTGGAGATACTATGCAACGAATATATTTTGATGGAAAGGAAAACTTGGAAAAGAATTTGCCCCTGGACTGGATTACACCCAGTAAAAAAATGAATCATCGTTCCAATAAAAGAATTGTGACCTTAGTGAACACAATTAGAAAAGAAGTTGATAAACAAACACAGCTTCCTCGAATAGAAAAAGAAGATGGCCATGTCCGATTGTATATAATCGATAGAACGGCAGGAAATAAAGAACAATTAGAAAAAGACGTACAGAAGAAAATGGTGGCAATAACAAATGATGCCCTATGGAATGACAATGATAGAACTGACCATGTAAAAACTTTAATCCTAGAACACCATATGGCAGCTCAAAGAATGGGATTTTCTGATTTTTTCTGGCCGTTGTACACAGTTGAGAAACTAAAAACTGGTCTGCTGGAAGGATCACTTTCATCTCTGACTTTTTTTATAAAAATTATTCTGCCTTTATGGAAAGCCTTTTATGAGAAAGACGAGTTTTCTATTGCCCGCATAGCTAAACAATTTTCTCCAGACCTAAATAAAGAAGGTATAAAGAAGAATTCTGAAGGGAATCAAATTGACATTACCCGCAAAAAAATCGAATCACTTCTTGGTCTTTGGAAAGATAATAAAGATCCTAGTTTATTCGAAATTATTGAAAACGTTGGTGCGTCGGATCTATTCCAAATTCCAGATCCATTATCAACAATTGCGTACCGAACTTCAGAAGCAAAAAAAGCGGCAGAGAACTATATGAATCAGAGCTCAAATGAAGAAAACAATGACAGTAATGAAGTAATCGACGCATGGGACAGAGCCTTACAAGTTCCATTTAGCCAAATTGTAAACTACAATGAATATTTATTGGAGACTTCAAAATTTGGGACACATCAGGGAGTCAAGGGACTTGAATTTGACAGAGTGATGGTAATTTTGGATGACACTGCCTCTAGAGGTAATTCTTTTAGTTATGACAAACTTTTTGGTACTAAACCTTTATCACAAACTGATAAAGACAATATTAAGATTGGGAAAGAAACTGGATTTGACAAAACTAAGAGACTATTTTATGTTGCCTGCAGCAGAGCTAAAAAAAGTTTAGCTATCGTAGTTTATAGCGATACTCCGCAGATTGTTAAACAAAATGCTGTTCTTTATAAATGGTTTAGTGAAAGTGAAATTGAAATTATCCAATAGGAACACTCGAACAAGTGAGAGAAATAGTACACTTTCTCCCAAATTGATCGGAAATTCAAATTCTAGAATTTATTGAAAAGAATAACCATGAAAAGAACTAAATGTATAGTTTAGAAAGCAATTCTTTAAAATTAGTAGCAATTTCGAGAATTAAGAGAATTGCAAATATTAAGGATAAAAACACATAGATTAGGTAAATTTTAAAATACATTATGCTATTTATAAAATAAGATTTGTAAAATAAATTAAGTTCGCAAAATGTTGTATCCTTAATTATATTTCCTTTTTTCTTTAGCACATCCATCCATAAACAGAACACCAAATTAAGAGATAATCAAAGAACAAAAAAAACTATATTTACAATAGCCATTAGTTAGATCATTCGAAATACCTTAAAATTATATCAGTGGAAAACCTACAAGCTTTTGATGTTATAAGATTATTAGAACATACACAACTAATTATCACACAGACAGTTTACAAAACAAAACTTATATCAGACAAAAAAATTGAAGGTAGACTAGTAATTAACATTGACAATATTAAAGAACCAGTAACATTTTCCAACTGTGAGTTTGATGACATATTTATACATAATGCTTCCATTGTGGCGATCGAATTCAATAACTGTACTTTTACAAAGGATTTTGACATTACTTATATTAAAGCATCCAGTTTACGGCTTTATAACTGTGATTTCCTTAAGAAATTTTTTATCAGAAACTGTAAAATAGATACGTTACATCTTCACAAGTCAGAATCACAGAACGGCATAAATATCGAAGGGGGAATACTTCGAATAATTGACATCATACCTGTAAATGAAAAAACACAATTTTCTTTTATTGGAAAATTCCTTCTGATCGAATTTCTGGCTGTCCAGTCTACTTCAGGCATAACACTTCTAGCAGATAAAGCAGTAATTAACAGCATCCATATTAACGGATACTATAATGTTTCCTCTAGATTAAATTTTAACCAGATAATCAATGAGAGAATCGAACTGGAAAACCTAAACAATGATGGTAAAATTTATTTTACTCACTTAAAACAAGCAGGTGTAAAAGGTTTCCTAGACCTTCCACTAAAAAAGTATCTTCAGGCTTTTAATGAATCAAACGAAGCTCATCAAAAAGAAATTAATTTTATTAACGAAATTTCAGCAAAACACAGTACTCTAGAACTTTTAATGGGCTACTTACCCGTTTTTTATTTTAAGGATTTTATAGAGAAAAATTTTTTTACCGATTTTCTTTCTTACAAAGAGAACATCTCAGTTAAATTCCTCATAAACAATTCATCAGCAGGTATTCTTGAATTAAAAAACATTAAGTTTGAGCAATACAAATTGGAGTTATTAAACTCCGATCTTTCTGCAGTTAAACTTATAAATTCACATATCCCCGATGTTGGTGTTTCAGACAATTATCTAAATTATTATAATGTATATAATGACCTGTATACCTCTGCAGCTAAACAGAATAATACTAAAGACAAGATTGATTACTACCGTATTTCGCAACAGTATCTTTACAAATACCTTCGGTATGAATCTACAGCGAAAAAGGGACATATCGGATCACGCATATCTATTACCGTATCCTTGCTTTACAGCAACCACGGCACAGACTGGCTCAAAGCATGTCTTGTTACTCTTGTAGGATCATTGTTCTTTTTTATCTTATTTGTTTACAGTCTTAAAGATGTGGAGCTTGACCCAAGCTTATCGGGACTTAGAATATTTTTCAAAACCTACCTTCTACCTTTCTTTCCACAGTTTATCAATCCGTTGCACCGTATTGATTTTATGAACCAAACAGATGTTCTTGGTACATGGAGTTCATTAGTAGATTTCTTTTCACGAATAATAGTAAGCATAGGTATTTTTGAAATTATCCGCTCATTTAGAAAACATGTGAGGAGTTAAACCAAACTATAAAATTATTTATCATTTCCCGTATTAGTATTTCATTTACGTAAAATTCTTCACTTGCTTCACATTTAACTTAGTAAGTTGTTTAAGTTTAGTTTACCTTTACTTAAAAATCCCAAGCAAAATAATGCCTCTAATAATGTGATGAAAATGATAAGATGTTAAGAATTAATACAAAATTTATAAATCTATTTCTATTATCTTATCTAAATCAAACCATGCCATTTTGTTTTCGGAAATGTATTCGTCAGCAGCCCTTTCAAGCTTAATATGGTAACAAAGTTTCATATTGTTACTTCGGAGATAATTAACCAGAACTTCCTTTTTGATCTTTAAATTAAAACCCTCAGATGCGGGTTCATATCTTCTCCTGTCAGTGCTTGAAATACTGGCACTAATCCATCTGAATGCCTTTAAAGGATAATCGTCATCCTGGCATATTATTTCCAGAAGATTTCTTGGTTTTATTTCAGCTTTCACAAATAAATCTGAAAGTAAGTTGGCACATGTTATATCGCTATGTCCTCTAAAATTATTGCGGGATAAATGAATTAGAGCAGAGCTGTCCTCTTCTTTATAAAAAGAAGAAGTGAAGCTTGGGGATGAAATTTCAAAGGCATACTGGTTTCCCATTTCAAGATAGGGATACAGTTTTAATTTCTTTAATTTACCATCTTTATTTTTTAAAAATGCGCTTACCTCAAAGTAACACGTTCCGTGCAGTACTTTATATCTGTTAACCCTCTGGCTACCATACTCTGCTAATGTGATATAATCCTTTTCCCTTGTTGCCAACTGCGCTGCCATCGTCTCAAAATCGGTAAATCTTAAATAGTCTGCTTTTGTAATGTCCTCTGGAATCCAGTTTATATAATTCGGTTTAGAAATTTCCCTATACAAAAGTTTTGAAGGATCATAAACCCTGAAAAGTGCTTTTATTTCGTCAATATAAAACGATTCGAAACTTCCATTATTTACTCCAGAACACAAAACTTTATTAATACTGCTTTTTAACTCATCATAATAGGGAGAATATATTTCAATAGTATCAAAATTGGTATTAATATTATACCGCCTGTGGATAATGCTTTCTTGTTCTCCATCGTAGTCCAGTAGTCCTTTTGCCGACATATCGTCATAAAGAAAATCTTTAACTGAAAATCCCTCTTTCTGATTTAAACTTAATTTCTTAATTAAATGAAGTTGATACGGAGCATAGACAAAAACTGTTCTCCTGCCCTCTGTATTCTGCTCTGTATTCTGCGCAAACAATCTGCTAGACCATAAAATTCCTTTAGACAGCCAGTCCGGCAATTTGGAAAGCAGTTTGATTCTTTTCGAAGCCCTATTAATCTGACCAAGCCTTGATAATTCACGTGAACTTAAAAACTTAGTATCGGATTCTTGCAGCAGCAACAGAAGTGCCCTGCACTGCTCTAAAATATTGAAATGTTCTTTATCCAGCAGGGAAAGCAGCTGGGCTTTGAAAGCTATAAGCATTGACGGCTCTTTTAAAGCAAGAGCCTGAAGTACAACTAAACTATATTCTATTTCGTTATTACTTCCTTTTTCAATTCCAAATTTTATAAATAGGTTCAAACGGAAGCTGTCTTGCATAACTAAATCCAACATCGACTGAAGGGCAAGTTCCCGAACTTTAAAAACAGGATAATTAAAAAGCCATACTAAGTGCTTAATGATAATTTCAGAAAAGCCATAGTTCTCTTTATGACCGGTCAAAAATCCATATTTTGATAGCTTTTTCGGAAGACCGGTAGCTAATTCATTATTATATAAAAGATTGGACTCGTAATAGGTTTGTACAGCATTATCTTCAAAATAATCGCTGTATTTTAAGAGCTTGTCCACCGAGCTTGTAAGATCACCCGAATAACGGCCGTTCTGTGAAATATAGCTCTCCAGCAGAAACTTTTTCCCAAATTCCTGATCCATTTTTAAAATAGATTCGAAGATGTCAAAATCTAGTCCATCTGGGTCATCTTCCTTTTGAAAAAGAATACTGTCATATTCAAACTGAGATACTGTCAATACAATTTCCTTAGCTTTTGATGGATCAATAGCTGTTAAGCGGTTTGCTATTTTAAGTAATGCCGCTGTTCTGGTTCTCCCTTTGCACCACTTATCAACAAAACCAGAAAGATCTTTCAAGTCTACTGTCGAGCACTGGTCAATAAGTTTCATTATCTCTTTACTGGTAAGGATTTGCTCGAATAAAAATACATGTCTAGCGTTTAGTTCTTCTGCTATTATTTCAAGCCATTGATCGATTTCCAGCTGATCCTCAATGTAAATTGACAATAATTTATCAGTAAACAAACTGTCAACCATGTCAACTAGGGAATAGAAATTTGTTTTTATTTCTTGGAGACTAACATCAGCGGTGGAATCCAAATTATTTATCGTATTTTTCAGCGTAGCAAATCGCTGTACAATCTTACCTTTTGCTCCATTAAAAATTAATTTTTGAGGCTCGGTCAGGTTTTCAAGAAAACCATCAAATAAATTAGCGGATGATTTAAATTCCTTTCGTAAAATCTGATTCCGCTTGTTACTAGTCAGAATTTCGTAACTAGTTTTAATATATTTTATAAATCCCTCTTTATTAGCATTGTAAAGCATTATAACTTCGTCTATTGGATTTTTTTAAGCTGGCTGACAAATTTAATTTTTTCAATACGATCTTGCTCAGAGGCAGATTCCTCCTTAACAGCAACGATCGGAATTTCATGAACAGGAAACGAATAATGAGCAGGATCAAAACCTTTATCGGATAAAAATCCTGAAAATTTAATCAGCTCCTTTTCATCTTTAAGCTCTACTTCCAGATTGTATCTGATAAGTTGCAGTACCTCTTCAATGATTTCAATATTCTTATAATGAATTGCCTTATTAAGTATTTTTTTTGCCAGATGGATAAAATGACCGTCAGAAGTTCCTGTATCTTTCAGTCGTATCACCGTCTTTACAAGTGCCAGATAAAGTACCAGATCACTTTCTGTACTGTTATTGATCATTGGACCAATTATTCTGCTCATAGCCTCACTGCGAGCAATATTATCTTCCTCCAGCTGCAGGAGTGTCAAACTAAGAGCCGGGTATATTGTGGATGTAAAAGCAATCAGATCGCACATGCAGATATGACGCATTCTTCCATTACCAGCTTCCCCCAACTTATCTTGAATGTAAAAAACCTCTGAAAGTCTTTTCAAAGTCCCTTCGGGATCTTGTAAATGCATATACTCTAAAGGCTTGACTATATTGGATGCCTGATAATCTTTACGATATCCCAGTCCAAATGAAATTTCAATAATCTGATCGTAAACTCTTTTAAATTCATCGTTAAAACCGCAGTAACCGTAGGTGCGTGAAACTTCAGCAAGACTTCCTGTTAAAGTTCCCGTATCCTGCTCTGCCCTGGCAATCTTCTCCGCGTGTAAAATTATCTTTTTGAGTAATGAAGAAGTATCCAACTGTTTGCTGTCAAAAATTTGACGGCTGATAGTCAGTCCAGTGGAATAATGGTTAAAATTTGCACTTTGATCAATTGATATCCAGTAATCTACTAAATCTTCCAGTTCTGTACTGGTGAGCAATTTTGCTGCTAATTGAAATATATTTCTATATAAATATTTGATATCACGCGAAATAAACGAATTATCCGTATTCATATCAAAAAGACCAGAGGATCTTTCCTGTATGTACTCAGACCTCCTTACGCATAGACAATCAATGCACTCCTTAAAATTCTCAAGGACACTTTCCCCTTCCAATACCCCTTTCCTTGCATCATTCCATAAACGGGAAAGTGAAAAAATTGAATCATAAATATCTTCTGAGGGACCATGCAGCAAGCAAGCATTTTCCAGAAGAGTTTCAATTAACTCAGGTTGAAAAATCCATACCGCTTTCAAATCGTCAAATAGGTTCACAATCTCTTTTCGCAGGATAAAATCCATTCTAGCCTCCACCACTATTTCGTTGTATAGTTCGGGTTCCTTAATACGGCTTGGAAATATACTTTTAATTTCATCTTCATTTAGATAATCACTGCTAAATGAAATAAGCTTATGATACATCTTATCGGAAACCTTATTGAAATCGATATTTTGAACAGCTTCTATAGCTGCTTGTCTTTCTGAGGCTACTGGCAGTAACAGTTTAAATATCCCAGCATAAATTCGGTTAGATACATGTTCTGCTTTGCCATAGATTTTAGAAAGCTGAAATAACTTATCCAGCTCTTTGAATACAACTAGATACTCGATTACTTTAACCTTAATTCCCTCATTGATCTTTGAATTTTCCTCTTCCGAATTTTTCTTTTTTTGTAGCTTCTGTTGTTACTGTCTGCATCAAGCCACTTGATGTCATCGATTTCTTTAAAAAGCCCATCAATGTCATTGTAAAGAATTGCTTCTGCCTTATACTCGCTTGTTAGAGTTTCTACATTCTGTTTTATCAGTGATTTGCTAAGTCCCTGTTTAAGTATGTTTCTAGGAAGTATAGAGCCGATTTTATTATAATACTTACCCAAATAATAATAGAAAAATTCTTTACTGCAGGAAAGAAAATCACCATCCCATATAGTTCGGAGGCTGTTAGCTGTCTGTCCCGCATCAAGAAGCAAAATTGTAAAATTGACATCTGAATTGTCTAAGTTCCATTTGATGCGGTCAAATTGCGCTTTTAAAAATACAATTCTGATAAATTCTGAAATAGACCCCTTCTGAATTGCTGATTTTATGGAGATATTGAGATTATCTTCCGTCTCCTCCATGGCCCTGAAATGCGACCAGGCAGACTTTAGCCATTCTAATGTGGTATTTTCCATAACTTTATCAAAATCCCCTATCTCATATAAATGCGAGAAATAATTCCTGTACGCATCATCTGTAAAAGGATTGATTTGGTAAAACTCTGCCAGAAATTTATTAAACGTATCTTTAAGATCCAGAGTCTTTGTTATAATGAACTCTCGAAAACTGTTGTGAAAAATTGTATAAGATCTTCCCTCTACCTGCCTTAAAAGATGTTTAAAATCTTTTATAACGTCTTCTATTTCTGCAATATTTCTATCCTCTCCTGCGAGCTTTAGAATTTCTCTAATCGTTTGAAGAGAGGTATTCTCCTTTCTATATGCTAATACAGCCAGAATCCATCTGGCAAATCCATTATTTTCTATACGCTGATAAAGATATTCATGGTAAGTATTAATCTCCCCGTCAGTAAGCTGGGGCAGGTTCTTTATAGTTTCTTCATAATGGCTTCGGGATGTATTTAAAAGCAGTTCAGATAGATAATGCAAATATATTGGAATTCCTCTGGTAACCTGCTCCAGAAGATTTATATGTTCACCTATTGTAATGTCTTTGTTTTCCATGTACTCTTTAATCTCCTTCTGAGTAAATGGATTCACTTTTATATGTCTTCTCGAATCCGAAGTTATCTGCAATTTAACAGAAGGAGATAAAACGGTATCGTATTGCGAGCTTAGAATAAAAAAAATATTTTCAGGTAAATCCCCTGTGATGGAGTTTAAAAGAGATTTATCTCCCGCAGCTGTGCCCCTGTGCACATGGTCTAGACCGTCAACTATAATAATAACTTTCCTTTTAAGACCGCTTATTTTCTCCAGATAAAAATTAAATTTTTCTTCATATTTATCCGAATATCTGCTTGGCAAATCAACCTCAGGAAAATTTTTTTCCAGGGAAATGCATAGAGATTTTAAAAAATATTGTGATTGATGCCTGAATTCTCCAAAATTGTTCCTGACATCAGGAATGAAACAGTAATAAGCAAGAGCTACATCGGGATTTGACTCTTTAAACTTGGTTAAAGCGGTTGATTTTCCAACTCCAGGCAGTCCCTCAATAAAAATATATCCTCGGTCTAATTCACTCAAAGCCTTCTCCAGCTGAACAAATAAACTTTGGTTTCGAACATAATGCTCATCGTTAACTATTTTAAAATAATGAGACAATTTATCTTCAAAACGATCCAGAATTCCAAGCTCTTTTAATAGAAGATCTTTTGTGATAGCTTCTCCCGAAATGCTCCACTTGACTGCCGCATTTAAAAGTTTATCCAATAAAGCGCCCTCAATTCCTAATGCTTCAAGTTTAACTCTTATAATATTTTGAATTTGATCCGTTGGTTCCTGTTTGAACTTAAAATCCAGATTTTTTATAAATTCGTCAAAAGAATCCTCATCTAGTTCACACTCCTCCCGTATGAGTTCAATTGTTGCTTTATAGGTTTGATATTCAGCAATAGCATCATATCTGAGGCTAGATACTTTTACCAGATCAAAAAAATTTGTCCTTATTTCAGTTAGTCCAAAATGCAGACCAGAACTTGGGCGTTTTTGAGGACTTTCCTTTTTTATGGTATGAAGAATAATTGAAAAATTTTCACTATTCTTTTTTGCCGATATATATCCTTCGGCTAACTGCTTAAATAATGATTTCTTGGTTGTTTTGCCGTCATCATTTTCTGAAGATTGAAGCAGGTTATGCAGGGTGTAAACCTTATCTTCATTCTCTGACCACTTGACCTGATAATATTCAATTTTATTTTCTCTATATACAATGATGTCATCTATATGATTGCCTTTATCATAATTCTCAAGTCTTATCTGGTGTATATCTGATTTTAAAATTAAACAATCGATAATTTTAAGTGCTGCGACGTTATTTTGATAATAGAAACCAGCTTGCGAATATGAACCTTCCATCTAATATTTAATGTATTGTATGAGTTATTTTGTTTTGATACCATCACTTCGACTGTTCTAAAATAACAACTAAATTCAGTCAGGCCGATTATAAACAAAAATAAAGGATTATATCAACTACATTCCAAGTATATCTACGTATTTTAAAAATTTAATAGTTTTACTAACCTTTGCTTTCTCACTGTTAGATTTAGTGCTTCTGGATTTTATAATTAAAAAATCTAAGATCTGAATCTTTGCAGATCAAGACTCCCTTTGAGTATCTTTATTTTTTTTTAAATATCTTAGGAAATATCAGTCTGTTAATTTTTTTTCTTACTTTTATATTACGCTAACATCGGAAGCGTGCCGCCCATCACTGCGAAGCTGTATCAGCACCGAGATACTTATAAATTCATTGCGAAACTAATTTCTCGTTTCGAAAAATGGATGATGGGCGACATCTTTTGACGGGACTTAATTTCATGATGAAAAAGAGTACAACAAGCCATACAGACGAGCACTTAAAACGTCTGGCTAAGAAAATCAAAAAAGAACAGAACATCACCCACACAAAGGCATTGGACATTGCAGCCAGAGAAGCTGGATTCACCAATTTCAAAAATTTTCAGAACAGTCAGTTGAAAAAAAGCGTTCTAAAAAAAGAAAACGTTGCACAGGTTTCTCAGAAGATGTTCCAACCTGTGCTCTCAAAAACATTGAACCCGTATCGTAATCTTTTGATAGCTGGAGTAAATCATCTTCTTAAAAATAAGCTTATTGCATTGGAAGATTCCAGCGCACAGAATAAAAGAGATGATCAGGGATATGTCTTTACAGAAATTTTCGGATTCCAATCCGTTGTAAGATGGCGCGATATTGGCTTTGGGGAACTTGAAATTTCTATATGGTGGAAATATGACCACAGCAAACATCCGCAGGCAGAGCTGGAAGGAAACAAACGTGAGAATTTCAACAACACTACTCCTCTTGCGCGTAAAGAACATTATAAAAATTTTGTCGGGATAACCGTTAGCGGATGGCTGGAGAGAAAAGAAGGAAAACACCTGATGGGAAAAGACAGAGAAAGACTTATTGGAATCTATACCCGAAAAGGAGAAAAATCAGCATTGGAGAAACTCCCACTGCAGATTCCTTTGGGTTTTGAAGCAGAAGGGAAGTTTTACTTTTAAATAAATAACGTAAAAGCCTGCACGAAAGCAGGCTTTAATTTAACATCTTTTTACCCCCTTCATTCTGTTGTATATATAAAAGGATACTTTAGAAATAAACCAATTTTTAGCTCCAATGGAACAACAATTAATTATTTCATAAGGCCAAAGAAAGACAATCCCGCCACAACTTAAAACAATCTTTACAAATCCTCCATAATATTTGTAGAATTGTATGTTAGTTTACTGGTATGAACCAATTGAGTTTTTATAATTTTTTGCATCAATCCCCAACAGGACATCTAAACCAAATTTACATAGCCAATGGAAGACAGACACTACATATAGAAAGCCAATTTCTTCAAATCCTCCAAAAATGATGTTGTAATTTGTCCTGTCCCTCACTTAAGGAGACAACTAGCAATTAGTTGTCTCTTTTTTTATGCCCTAATACGTAGATTTTTCAAGCCTTCACAGCCTAATATTTGTGGTTCGATTTTTTCACAAGAAATTCTTAGTCTGTTTGAAATAAACAGTCTTAAAGTGACGCTATCAGAGATTTAATCGAAGCTGAACGATGGTTCGAAATCCCGTTAAGGATATAGGATTTTTTCTCTTTTGGTTTATCGTAATTTTTTGATACTAAATACAGTAATTCCAAAATAATTTTAGCTTCCTTCTCATCTACCTGAATGCCGTTTTTGGAAAGAATAATAACGGCTTTCTCTACTGAAACATTCTTCTCAATGAAATTCATTTTTTCTATTGTTTTTTCGGTTTCTCTTTTTTGATAATATTTTTAAAAATGCTTGATTTAAACCTAAAAATAGATCTCCCGTTTTATAATCAATATTAGTGGGTGGAATAAGATTTACAAGATGCCTTTTATCTGAAGCCTCAAATTCAGAAAATCTATGAAAGATTTCAACTAATGCTTTTTCTTCTATTTGATTTTTTCTATCAATATCTTTTAATTTAACGGCAATATCATGCGCTTCCTTTTTAAGATTTTTAGTGCTGACTTGATTCTCTTTTCTTAATTGGTTGTAGTCATCAATTTTTAATATTCCAGCTATAAATAATTTTCTCCCTCTAGAAAGGGTCAGCTCCTCCTCATTTATTTTCCTCTCCAATATCTTTTGGGTGCATAAATAACTTGCTTTCTGTGTTTTTATATTCTGATCTTCCAAAACTTTTTTAAATAATTCAACTGCATTCTTTGAGAGCATTAATTGTCGAAGCTTGTTATAATAACAGTCATTAAGGAATAATGCATTTATTCTTGTTCTACATCCATTATGACAATGATAATATGGATAGTTTTTTGATCTGCCTTTTGAAACACTTCCGCAAAGTTTTCGATTACAAACATGGCATATTAAAAAACTTCTAAGAAAAAATAATGATTGTAAATCATCTTTCTTGGCAGTAATTCTTCTTCTTGTATTAATAACAGACTGAACCTGATTAAACAATGACTCAGAGATCAATGGCTCGTGTAATGCTTTTACCACTCCCTCATTACCAGAGTCAAGTGTTACCGGTATAAGCCCGCAATAAACAGGATTATGTAAAATCCTGAAAAAGTGTGATCTTGAGCATACTAATCCTTTATCATTGACTATTTTAATGATTTTGGATATTTTATGATCGTTCCTCGCAACTTGATAAAAAGCCCATTTTATAATTTCGGCTTCTGGCTCTTTAGGAGCAATGCCTTTCCTACCATCCATCATCGTCAAATTGATAAATCCTAATGGTGCCTTACTAGGATGTCTGCCCATCAGCTTCGCCCGACGAATACCATTTGAAGTGTTTTGAGCCCTTCTCGCATTTTCTGCTTCCGGGACAGCCAAATATACAGCCAGCATTACTGTGCTTTCCGGCACAGAAAAATCAATTGGCTGATCAATAGCCTTTGCTGTTGTTTTGTATTTCCGTAGCTTTCCAATCATTTCGTAAGCATACTCAACATTACGACTAAATCTATCCCATTTGATAAATAATATATTTTTGTCTTCTCCTGAGGATTTCTTTTTGATTTCTGAAAACAATCGGTTCCATTCTGGCCTATTGAAATTCTTGGCTGAGTAATCTTCGCGATAAATTCCTTTGACTTCGATATCGTAATATTTACAATACTTCAATAGTCTGTCCTCCTGTTCCGGCAAGGAGTAACCTTTTCTTTTTTGTTCGTCCGTACTTACACGAACGTATAAATAGGCTGACTTCATAGAATTATATATTTGATTGATTTAGACTAAATATTTTTAACACATGAAATGATTAATTGAAAAAGCATTCAGTACAAATATTAAAAAGTTACACCAATACAAAGATTACTCCCCTCAAAAAAAAAATGTTTTAAATTGGAAGCGTAGTGTTATCCTCCAACTGACAGATCTTAGGCTTCTTTTGCGCAATTAATAATATCATTAATGAAAAAAAAAATATTTTTTTATTGGAAAATAAAGACAAAAATCAGTAATTTTATACGTAACAAAAAAACATTTTATGTATTTCGATAAAGACGATAATAGCAATACATCACAATCTCAAGATTCGAGTGGTAGTGGAAGACAAACTCCTGACAGAGATACATCAACTTACCAAGAAAGATCAGAAAATCAAAATGGTATTGTTAAGAAATAAAATAGATTAACGAATAGATTACAACTGAAATTAATGATGTTACAATTAAAACTATAGCTGCTTTCATATCTCTTATTCGATTTTCCTGATTTCTTATCCGTTTAGCAATACTATTTTGCAAAGAGACTATCCTGTTTGAAAGAAAGAGTTCAATTTCATCTTTGGAATTATTAAATATGTCATTTTGTAGAACTTCTGAAGGAAGTGCACCTTTCAAGCCTTCAGCTTTAGGATAAAGAATTCTTAATAGAAAGAATAGCGATACCATAAAAAACAAGAGGAAAATTAAACTAATCTGATTAAATAGAGAATATTTATCATAATTACCACTTCTACTAACTAAAAATCCAACTATGGAAATACAAACAGCAAAAAGAATTTGAAAATAATTATTTGCTTTACTAATTGTTGTGTTTTCAGAAAGTGTTATTTCATCCATTAAAAGTTCTGCCTCGCATTTTATCAATATCAGAGCTTCTTTATCTATGCGATTTAAAATTTGCTTGTTTTCTTCTTGCATGTTTAAAGATAAAAAAAATCTATCAAAGCACAATCTTTGATTACATGTAAATTATAAATTTTCCATTTAGGCAGTAAGCCATATATTATATAAAACATGTGACAACACTTGTGAAATCCACGTCAAGAAGGTAAAACTCTTTTTCATTCATTATCACCGACTTTGTAAGTATAAAAAATACCCCTAAAAATTATATGCTTTTTAGAGGCAGTTCATATTGTCTTTCGACCTTTTTATTTTGTAACTTCTACTTCTGGAATAGTTTCCTTAATTCAAAAAAGTTTCTCAATTAAATTACAAAGGTAACATTAGAGATCATGAATTAATATTTACTTTATCTTTATATTAAGATATAGCTTACCTCCAGATTCTCCAAAATCAATGTAAACTTCACCATCTGAATTAGTCGTCAATAATTTTCGGTTTATAAATTCTCCATTTTTATATACATTGTATCCTTGTGACATCGCTGAATATTTTGAATTAGCACTTGTATCGCATAAAGATCCATCAGAAATTATTGTCAGAAGTGGATTTACTAACTTAACAAAATCAGTATGATATGCTGATTCCCTACCATGATGCGGAGCTATTAAAACATGTGCATTTTTAACTGCATCCCTAAAATCATCTCTTTTCATTAAAAGATCTAAGGATTCATACTCATTATCTCCTGGAATTATCACCTTTATTCCCTTATAAATTAAAACCGAAAATAAACTCCTGTTATTTAAATTATTATTCAAATTCGACGTTTGAAATACCTTTATACGTAATCCTCCGTAATTTTCAGAATTTGAAATAGTTGTCGAATCACTTGCATCTGCATTGTACCTTTCATCAAATTCGAAGTATTTTTCAAATTTCAGCCGATCCCTTTCACTAATACTCTGCATTACAGAAGCTTTATCTAAAAATCTAGGTCTATGAAGTGAAGAAACTACGAATTTATCTAAATTAAGAATATCATCAATATGATCGCGATGTGGATGCGTAATCATTAAATAATCAATTGTTCTAATATTATAATGATCATATAAAGTCTCTAAAGGACTTCTATCATCACTCTTTTCTGAGTAATCACCACGTCCTAAATCATATACTAAATTTTTATTATTTGGCGTTTTTACATAGATGGCATTTCCATGCTTAACATCCCATACTCGCATTTTAACGTTCCCCATAAATTGGTAATTTTTTATTATTAAAAATGTAATTATTTAACTTAAAAGGATTGGACAATACAACTTTACCTGAAGCTCTGTCAAACATTCGGCTTGTTTTACTAACGCATTTATCTGACTGGTTTTTAAGGCTTTTAAGTTTGTAGACACTCCTCTTGCAGTTTTCAACTCTTCAACAGTAGGCATTTTCATCTTAATTCCTGAGTAATTTATTTTTCTCATAAGCTTGTCTTCTATAATATCCCAACGTCCATTCATCATATCTTGGTTTGAAATTTCATGAGCAACTATAACTTCCTCCAAGATTGCCCCCTTTTTTAAATTATCCATGAAGCCATCTAAACAGCCCTCGAAATCCCATCCTAAAGATTGATACGCAATTGACTTTTTATTAAACCTGTAATTTTCATAAACATGCTGTATCATTTGATAGTTTTTGATCCTATTCATGAATATTTCACTGGTTCTCATCAAAAGTTGTATGACATTATTAAAAGAATTTATTTTAGGCATGATGTTTCCAGCGTCACTTACAATAACAACATCACACTCATACGAACTGTTTTTTTGAGTTAATTTATGTACACCTTGATTATCATAAACGCCACCATCAACTAAGCAAGGCTTTATCGTTTCAAAATCTTTTTCATCTTCAAAATATTTTTTATCTATAAATATTGGCGTAAAAGCAAACGGTACACACGTTGACGAAGCGACTGCTAAAGAAATTGGAAATCCATCAGGTTTAAATTTTATGGATTTCCTGCCTTTTTCTGGATGCTCATAAGTAGAATCACTCATCTTGTTTTTAGAAAAAGTGAAAGGCCTCCCAGTTTCTAGATTGGTTGCATTTATTGCAATTCGAGGCATTGGATTAAAATCCTTTAAAGTCTTGCCATCGAAAAACCATTTGGAATACAGCCTATTTATAATACTGCTCACTGGAAATATTTTAAATTGATATATCAGTAAGCTCCATATTACAATTACCAGCAGCGGAGTTGAAACCCATGCAAATCTAGTGAATAACAAATAGATAGAAAAAATTACTATGGATAATAAAAAAATAAATATGGAGATAAATCTAAAGGAATATAAAATCCCTCTAATTATGCTTTTCTGCACGATCCCTCTTAAACATTTTTCAAAGTCTTCAAAATTATCTCCTTTCAGTCCATAGCATGCACCGGTAATTGAACCTCCTGAAATTGTTGAAATCACGTCCACGTTTTCCAGAATGCCCATTTCCCGTAGTTTTCTAAAAGTTCCGAGATGATAAATAGCGGCTCTATATCCCCCACCGGACAATGACAATCCTATTCTAAGATTTTTAGTTTGAGTTCTAATCATATACAAATGGTATTATTTTATCTTTCGTCACAATCACAGCACAAGTCGGAATAGGTGTTTGTTTGTTAATTGCCTGAAGCTTTTCAATCGTTTGCATATCCTGCCTACTTAACACCTCCAAGTTCATAGGATGAGTATGCCATTCACCGATATATCCAATAACCTGCCCCGTCTGGTATTTTATATGATCAATCTGATCTGGAAGACCTTCAATCCCTCGGTTAAAAGCAACAGGAGAACTTGTACTGTCTACTGGCTCATTAATTATATCGTAAATGTGAATAGTCTTAGTCTTGTAATTTGCTACACCAATCAATATGCCTCCTGTCTCAGTAGGCGCATGTAGATGGCACTGCTCAAGTAATCTTTTGCCCAATCCTGATAAAAATCTTAACGTCCAGGCGCTATCATTTTTACTGCTATAAATTTCAAACGGCTTTACATTAAATTTTTCATTTGAAATCCGCGGAAGCTCTTGTTTAGCTCTTCTGAAAACATTCAAATATATAAATCCGTTATTATCAAAATTATTTGACGAGCATATAGATAGAACCTGGGAAAATGCACTAGCATGGAAACTTATCAAATCATCAGACATAACATTTGTTATAGAGTTGCAACCTAACCCCAAATCTAATATGTCTTGCTCCCGATCTGCATCAGCTATTCTCCATTGTTCCAAATCGGAATTTGAAACAGCAAGGTAACAGGCTAAATAGATAAGATCATCCATTCTTGGATTATGATTATTCCCTTCAAGATACAATAAGCCAATCTCTCCATTATCTGCAATTTCACATTTTGAATATCTTGTATTAATAAAGTTTTCCCTTTGAATCAGATTCTGCATTACACCTTGGCTTGCCGTTGAATCAACAATTAGGTTATATTTTTTAATCTCTTCGTTTTCAACAAAAGAAATAGGTTTATCGTAAAAAACAAGATTCTTAGTAGTATCAAGTTCATAAAATGCTTTTATTTCTTCAATAATTGCTTCAGCTTTATTTTTGCCAATGTGATTGGAAAATAATGTGTGCCTGCTGATATTATGCTGTTGAAAACTGTCATGGTCTGCAACGCCAATAGCATTTTTTCCTGAACGAGCATCATGCATAATTATTTTTGATCCAAGTGAACCAGCTCCAATAAATAAAGTTTTTATTTCTCTTTTTTCATTGCTCAAAACCCATGCAAGTTCTGCAGTAAATGGCTGGGCATGCGAGGAGACATAAACTTCTTCTTCATCGCTAATTACGCCTGTAAAATTATCTTCTAAAAGAACTGTATATGTAAAAAATTCATATTGTCCATCATATCCAATAACTTTACAGGGTCTTTTAATTGCATGAGTTACAGACAAAATTACTTTTATCGGCACGTTACCAGCCTTCAAAGAAACCAATATTTCAGCAATATTTATCCCACTAAGTAGTAAATATTCTCGTAATTCTCTGTAATTAGTTGGAAGATTTGTGAAATAGGTTCTTTGTTCTCTTTGATCAGAATCCCAGACCAAAACAGTATAAAATGGAAGAAAATCCTTTTCTACTGTTTTCTCTTTTCGAATTTTAGATATCGTTTTTTTTACGTTATCTAAATTTATAAACGGAATGTCCGATATTGATTTAAAAGCCCTTTCCTTTTTATATTCCCCCTGATACAAAGAACTTAGAATGACAGCCATTGGAAATTTAGGTAGAAATCTCTTGTCTTCACTTACAATATCCCTAAAATTCTCATATTTAAATATGTGCTTCCCAAGACTAGTTTCCAGCCGCACGGGATCAAATTCCTTATTATCTGTCAACAATGTTCCTGTTGCAGCCTTAAAGAACCATTGATAACCAGTTACAAGAAAATCTTGTATTGTTTTTGTTGTAAACCATTCATCCAAACTTCCTCTAACTAGGCACAAAGTCGCTGGCTTTCCCTCGGCTGAATAATAAAGATGGGGTTGCCTTGCTTTAGGAAAAGATACCCTATCCGACATTATTAAGGGCGCAGCATCTGGGTATCTATTTAAAGATATTTTTATTAAAATTGGTTCGACAGATAATATAATATCATCTATCGAACCTCTTGAAGGCAATGAAACATTGTAACTGGTTGCAATTACAATATTTCGTTCGTCCCATGAATACACCTGTAAACTTGGATTCTTAAAGTATTCCTTGATTTCATCGACGGCCTCAGCAACCTGCGGACGCAGCTCGCCATTGTACAATTCTAGATTATCGCTATAAAGCATCAGCCTTGAGATATTATAGTTGATGCTGCACCGCTCCCACCAGCAGAGGTAGCAGATCCTGTAATGTTTTGCTTAATAACTCTCGCTGGACCATTTTTTGTAATTTCAAAAATAATCGGTTCCGGTTTTGATTCTTTTGGTTCAACTGCTGTATTTAAAAATTTATCCTTTGAATCAATTTTCTTGATGTATTCCAATTTGGCATCATAATAAGGAGGATTATCATCATTGTTGACTACTTTTTTACTGGATGCAATAACAAACGCGCCAGTTTTTGCATAGTCAAGCGCTTTCAGAGATGTTTCAATTACGTCATCTTTATCTGTATCATTAAAAAATGTCCAAGAACAATGATGTGGGGCCATAAATAAATCCCAGTCCAAAGCCCTTTCATTTATATCGTTACCGTATCTTTCGGTTCTTTCTATTATCTGTTTCCAAGTTGTATGATCTGAATCTCCTCCAAAAATTGCCTGACATGAAAATTCTGTATCCCATGAATTTTCTTTAAATCTGGCTTGAAAAACTATGCTTGCCGAATTTTTATCTTTTTCAGGAGAATCTAAATGAATTTTAAAAGGAGCATGAATAAAAACTGAAAATTTATCTTGATCCCTGTCATTGAAGCGAGAAACGACCTCACCTGGCTTTGATCGTAGATGATCTAAATCATCATACTGTTTACTGCCGTCATAACCTATTATTCTGATTCTATTTCCTGGTAGGTCCTTTTTAGAATCTCCATTTCGATGCAGTTCTAATCTTCTTTCCGCTTCCTGCTGGTAAGCATCTTCATCATCATTACTATACTGCTCAGCAATCATTGGCGAGAACCACATAGCATCAACTCTAATCAGATTATTTTCTTTATCTGCTTTTGAATAATCTTCAGGTGCTCCCGTGTAGAAATTCTTTTTAAAACCACGGCAGTGGTCCTGATCACCATGGGTAAGAATAAAAACGTCTAGATAAGGAATTCCGTCGGAATCTCTTTTTATGGATCCCAATAGTTCAGTATGAACATCACATAATTCATCATCTTCCTTCGCAGATTCTCTGATGTTACAGTCAATAAGTATTCTTGTTCCATCTTCCAATGTAATTAGAGACTGGTCTCCGTTACAAACAGGAAAATATTTGATTGAATTTTTAAGAGCACTACTCATTTTGTAATCCTCCTTTCTTAATTGTGAAAATCTGAAAAATAAAATTTTCAGTTAATATTGATAATTTAAAATAATTTAGGTTTGGTAAAGCAAAAATTTTCTTCTTTGTCATATACTCCTTTTTAGTAATTGCCCAAGTTTATTAGTCGGTATTGGGATCTAGACCGAGAAGTACAACAAAAAAATTTGCAGGAGAAAAAAAATAAAATAGTTTTGCACCTTTAAATTAAAAGTAACCCCTTACTTCTATAAGAATTACTTTTTGCAATACAAGAGTCCTTAGGATTGGCGTTCACAGGACTCTTTTACTCACTCTAAAAAGATGCCAAAACAGTTAACATTTGTTAAAAATCCTTAATATTCAACATTTATAACAGACATAATCGGCAAAATGTAAATATTTATCGATAAAATGACTAAATTACTATAAAAAATAAATGGCAGGGACACAATGCAAAATGTGACAATATGTCGTTTTTTTTACGGTTTTCCATAAAAAAATATGCCAGTGTGTCAATTATAGCAACATAACTAATATGCAAATGGCACTTATTACTTTCATTTACAAAACCCTTTTTTTCTTTTAAAGTTTATCCATTAATATTTTTTTCAATATTACCTCGGTTTTTTTTTACAAAATTTTTAAAAGGACTTTTTTGATTTATTCCAATATCAAGGAAAAATAAAAACATAGCAAAGAAGAGTACTTTAAATTATCTGCGAAAAACATCATGCTATATATTCTTTTGTGAAATTGTATACAAACCATCCACAATTTATCACAAAAGCAATATCATGAATTCAAATTCTATTAATGATATTACAAAAACAAACAACACGTATTTATACCTATTTAGGTTGCTTTTTTTTTATATATTTTTGAAATGTATTACACTGTATTTTAAACAAATACAACATAGAAACAATTATCATTACAATTATACCTAAGTTTAAATTTCATTAAGAGAATTATAAATAAGAAGTGAAAAATTTTATCTCAATAATATGAAAAAACATATTTTACTTGTTATCCTCCTGATTTTTTCGTCATCTGTGAAAACAATTGCCAATAATATGACTACTATCGATCCTTTTGAAGGTTTCAAGATTATGTCACTTCCCCGAGAAAACGTTCCTATTGGTGCTTTATGGAACCTTTCTTTAGGTCCAATAGGTACAGGAGTTGGTCCCGAATTTCTTCAGAATTCAAAATCATTTAGTAGTTTTAATCAAATTACCGATAAAAATTTTTCTGATTCAATCAATTTGGGTTTGCAAAATTATATGACATTAAATGGTCGATATAGTGCTAATAATAAAAGTCAGTTCAAAGTTGAAGATGTAAGTATTGTCACTTTAAATTCAACTGATGTCCTTAAGAATTCTATTGGACAATATATTGTTTACGAAGCAATCAAAATATCTAAAATCAGTGTCATCATTGAAAAAAATAAAGACTTAGAAATTAAAGCTAGTCTATTAAAACTTTTTAAAAACTTAGATATCACGAATGAAACTGAAGTAAAAAACGAAAAGAAACTTGAAATGACAGGAGTTGATCTATATATTGCTTATAGAATTGTTAAAGTTGAGAAGGCAAAAAGTTATAAAGAAAAATTAAAATTTACAAGTGAAGGTTATTCAGGCAATGGATTTGTCAAATTATCAAGTTCATATAGTTCTGAAACGGATAATGTTGTAGTTCAAATGTGTCCTTGCTCTATACAAAAGTGTATGGGCATGGCGTCACAAAATAATAATGATAACAATTATGGTCAGCTTCTATCAAAATGTGCTGTTGAAAAAGGATACGACTTTACTGTTATTTTTAAAAACCGAATCAACGTAAAAACCGGTACACCTGAAGAATTTAAATTCAAAGTGTTTTCAGGAGCTGAGATTAGAAATATTAATATGCCATTATACTCAATTTCAACTTCAGAAGGTTTAGAAGTTTCCTATTTAAATTTAGACAATATCATTTTCGCACCAATTTCTGGAACATTAATTTACATGCTGATAGATAGAAATTATAGGAAAGCAAATATATTTACAACCAAAGTTAAATTTACTAACTTTGTGCCAGATTCGGCCGCGGGATGGTAAATATTATTAATTTAAGTATTCTGTCACATCTACCACATCAATTCGAAAGAAATTAGAAATGACTGATTACTCTTTCTCTATCTTCTTTTGGTCAAAAGAAAATCGACTGTTCTACCAGATTTATCCACAATCCTATATAAATAACACCAAATACCTTTAACTTTTATATAGGTTTCATCCATTCTCCAGCTCACTCCCTCTCTGTTCTTTATCTTTTTTACCTGAAATTCGATTATTAGGCATTCATTTAATATTTTTTTTGAGCCTCTAAAGAAAATATGTCACGTACAGATGCGACAAAACCTTCAGGAATGCAAATCTAAATTTCTTTTATTCGGATTTTAATCTCAGCCCATTCGAACATTGGTTTTCCATAAAAACTATATATATCAAATACATCTAGGGGGGCTTTATAAAAATCTACAGCAATTAGAGGCATACTCCTTAGCATGCAGTATCTTTCTATATAGTTTTCTTTTTGATTGCCATTGAGAGGCTTCAGCCAAGGCTGGCCCATAACAGAAACTGCATTATAAAATAAAAGAATCTGCTCATGGGCCGTAAGCTGCGAACGTAAACTTGAAACATACTTGTACTTTTCCTCTTGTTTTATGAGCTTATAATGCTGTTCATCAACAAACTTCACAATTTGAAAAAGATGCCTAAAATAATGCCCCAGCCTTCTTAAATGCCCCGTTCCCAAGCTGTAGTGTTTCTTCCAGACAAGCTCCCCTAACTTTGTCTTAAAAATTATTGTTTTTTCGTTTTTATTGGACTCAATCTGTTCTTTAAGCACTTTGTGAGCCTTCTCTACAAAATCCTCATGTTTTTTAACTACCAGATCTTTTACCATTGGGGTAGATTTTTCTCCCGCACCAAAGAAAAAGGTAAGATACGCAATATTGTAAAGCGCATCATCACTTAAAGTTTCATGTGGATTCGATGAATTTATATCTGAAAAAAGTTTATAAAAAAGTTTCAGTTCATCAAGCATATGGATAAATACTTTCCTTCCTCTTATTCCATTCACCTCGATACTGTTTACATTATCCCTGTGAATTGTCATCATTGTATGAAAACGCGATTCAAAAAGATTGATGCGGCTTCGAATATCTTGCAACATAATGTTATGCTGCTGGCGTTCCTGTCCATCATAAAATTGCTTCTGCCTGTCTAGAAATTCTTTATCCTGATGTTCCTTCTCTTCATTTCTCCTTTCCTCTTCCTTTAATCTTTGCGTTCTTTCATCTCGTAATAATATTCCAAACTGCCTTCTCTGTTCAATATTTGCGTCATATTGCGCCCAGAAAGCCAGAAAAGTCAATCCCACACCGATCAACCCAACAATCGGCCCTAAAATACCTCCCAGAGCATCTCCAATCTCATTAGCATCAGTTACCTCTAGTCCAATTATAGACCATTCGGTTATAATTTTCGGCACAAAACCAATAAAGAGGACTGCCAATAGTAAAACAATGACACCCCAGCGTAGTATTTTTTTTGCGGCTACATATTTAGCCTCAGGTTCATTTTCAAAATCCATTGGGTTAAGTTAGTTGGTTCAATTTCGAAACTTAAACAAATTAGCAACAACATAAAATCTGGAATTCCAGCCGATGCGCTAATATATTATTTAATTATAATGGATAAATATAATACTTACTTCTTCTTATTTTTCAAATCTGTTTAAAAATTTCAGCAGAAAATACATACCTCTCCAAATTTTGATTGTAATAATCTCTACATTATTATATAACTTTAACAAAAAAATGAAAGTGATTACTTTTGTGCTACAAAACATAAATCTCATAAAGTAATTCATAGAGCCAAATAAAGACAATCCTGCCTTAACTTAAAACATTATTTTAAAATCCTCCATAAAATTTGTAAATTTATATATTCGTTTAATGCCATGAATCAATTGAGTTTCTATAATTTTTACATCAATCCCCAACAGGACATCTAAACCAAAATTACATAGCCAATGGAAGACAGACACTACATATAGAAAGCCAATTTCTTCAAATCATCCAAAAATGATGTTGTAATTTGTCCTGTCCCTGTCACTCTTAAAAAAACGTTAAAACATGAGTTTTAGCGTTTTTTTATGCTTTTTCACATAATTTAACCCACTTTAACTTATAAATGTGAATGGTTTGTAAATCCAATTAAGTTAACTCAGCAGTATACAAACTATTTTTAAAACACTGTAAATATTGGTATTACAAAAAATCATTACCTTCATCTTAACATTAATTTAAGTTTATGGAAATTGAAGAAATCGCCAATGCACGTCCGGGAGCAGGATGATCAGTGGCTTGGGACATAGGCGGAGCCATGGAGGCTTTTGTAAGAGCTATGACTGTTGAATTGGCGTCTGGTTATCGATGGTGGGATTATCCATACAAAATCAGTTTACCTTCTTTCTTATTGGCTTATATTACTTTCCCAAAATCCAGTGTATATCCTGCATGTATTTGCTTCTAAATTTTATAATATTATGATAAAAGCCTAATATCTAAAAGATATCAGGCTTTACTTCAAAAAACAAATACTTAAATTAAGTAATTAAAACTTAAACAAAATTCGAAACTTACAGTATTTAATAAAATTCGGATTTTAAAAAATCATAAACCCCTCATAAGCGATATTAAACTTATTATTGTTAACAACACTAACTTCAAGAATTTTGGTTTAGACAACTCATATTCCATTTAAATTTCATAAAAGTTAAATTTTAATTTTTAACATCATTTTTTCAATTCTGGAAAACGAAATTTCAGGATTAGCTCCAGGAGATTCAGCCACTAATGCACCAACTGCACAAGCAAAATCAATTGAATACTGAGGGGCTTTTCCACTTAATAATGAAGCTATCAAAGCCGCCAGAAATGAATCTCCGGCACCTACGGTGTCAGCAACTTCAACAGGATATCCCCCATTTTCATAAATTCGGCCTTCCCACATTAGCAAAGCTCCGTGTTTACCTCTTGTTACACACATTCCCGTTACTTTGCTTCTTTCAGCTATCAAATTCATATTGTCTTCCAGACTTGTAAATGTCGAAGCCATAGCTGCAGTAATTTCTAATAATTCCTCATCATTAAACTTTATAAAATCCGCTGACTGCATGAGGCGATCCAGCATTTCATACGAATAATGTGGTTTTCTTAAATTCACATCAAAAACCTTGTAGACTTTTTTTTGAAGCATTTCTTCAAGTGCCAGTCTTGAAACGTTATCTCGGCAAACTAA
Organism: Flavobacterium gyeonganense; assembly: GCF_029625295.1. Classification (NCBI taxonomy): domain Bacteria; kingdom Pseudomonadati; phylum Bacteroidota; class Flavobacteriia; order Flavobacteriales; family Flavobacteriaceae; genus Flavobacterium; species Flavobacterium gyeonganense. The sequence continues at coordinate 4,619,274 of NZ_CP121112.1, forward strand.
ACTGCCATAAATTAAAACATCGGCATTAGCAACTGAATTCCTCGCCAAATCATTCAATTCAATTTTATCCCATGCAGACGGGTAACTGATTTCATAACTTGCCGATCCGCGCTCGTTTAAGGTTACGTTGACCAAACCAGTTGGAAAATCTTCAGAAACTACAATTGTATCCGTTTCAAGTCCCAGTTGTTTCACTTGCTCTTTTATTGCTCTCCCGTCTTCATCATTGCCTACACAGCTTATCATAGCTACTTCGCAACCCAGCGTTTTCATTCGCAAGGCTACATTCAATGGTGCTCCGCCAATCTTTTTTTCATTGGCAAAAACATCCCAAAGTACCTCTCCGTATGCCACCGCCTTAAGGTTTTTTCCGTTATTCATTCTAAAATATTTTATTATTGTTCTTATTCAGGCTGGGTTATCTGAAGATTTGAGATTGTGCTCGTTTGTCCTTCAGCAATTAAACCCCATTTGTTTTTGTCTCTTCCGTAAATGCGATTTGTGAGCGCTGCTTTTCCGTTTATGCAAACTACGACAACACTTCCTTCAGTAATTATTTCAACGTCATATTTTACATTCGTCTGAAATGCAAATGGTAAACGGGTTACTTCCTGCGAAGCCGAATTATAACCGCTTATTTTACTATTAGCAATATCCAAAACCACTTTATAATAACTTCCTTTATCATTGGTATGAAAAACAAATCCAGTTGTTCCACTAGCTTTCGCTAAAGTAACTTCGGCTTTTATTTTGACTTTCTTTCCAAAACTTTTAAAAGTAACCATTGCTTTTTCTGTTTCTCCGGATAAAGAATAGGTTCCGTTATTGGCTGTTGCGTTGGCTGAAATCGCATCTACTTCTGCAGTAGCACTCTTTTTCGAAAATAAATCCTTAACCGACTTCGGCGACTGAGTTCCTAAAGTTCCATCTGAATTCTGAGTTAATTCATGAATGACCATATTCCCCGCCCAATCTTTATTTCCTAAATCATTCTCAGGCGTTTTTCTGGCATTCCATCCAAAAACATATCTTTTATTTCCGTCAGAAGCCGTTTTTCCTGCGTAAAAGTATTCTCCATCAATTCTGTCATTTTCCGGTTTTGTCCATGGACCAGTTATTGATGATGAAATTCTGTAATGCGTTCCTTTATTGCCACTCCAATTCTCAGAAAAAATTAAATACCAATTGCTTCCCATTTTGAAAATATCCGCACATTCCATCATCAGATAATTATCTTCAGGCGTTGTGGTATAAATTGGAGCTTGAACATCCCATTTTCCTGATGCAGGATCAGCGCTTGTAAAATGTAACAAAACGGCTTTTCTTCCAGGTTCTGTTTGTGTACTTACTAACATGGAATATTTTTTCAATTCATCATTATAAAACACATGCGGATCTCTGAAATCATAGTTGTAGTAGCCCGCCGGAGCTGTAATTTTAAAAGACGGAACTTTTGTCCAGTTTTTCAAATCACTGCTGGCTGCACATAACACACTTTCTCTTGCATTCGATTGTACAAAAGCCGGAGTTTCATTGTGCCCTGTGTAATAGAAATAATAAAGATTGCCCACTTTGACAACTGATCCTGTGCCAATAGCAAAATCAGGTTCAAGCGTTGTACCATATGGAATGGTTTGACCTTCATAAGTAAAATGTGCCAAATCTGTACTTTGATATTCATGAATATCATGAAATCCTTTTCCAGCAGGTTTATTTTGCGCATCGTGCAGAAAGTAAATATGGAATTTTCCGTTGTCGAAAAAAGGCATAATATCTCCGGTATAACCCGCACTGTAATATGGGTCGTTTGCGCCCATCCATTGCGCGGGCGGAACAGGAAAAACACTAGTTATTTCAGAATTTCCTCCTGAAATCGAACCTCCAATATACGTTTCATCCTGACTGCACGAAACCAGCGAAAAGAAAACGAAGGCGATTGTTATTATATTTCTATATTTCATTTTATTAAATTCAAAGTGATTTATTTTGCCGCTAAATAATTGATACTATTTTGTGTTAGCAGTTTTATGTTTGCAATAAACTCATTGGCCTGACTTGGCACACCGCTGCTATTGGTTTCATTGTACCAATCATAAGCTCCCATAGAAATAACAATTACATTTTTATTTGTACTCGTGTTCGGGAATTCTGCAATTGTTACTCTTCCGTTCAGTTCATTATCCCAGGCTTCACTTGCCAGATTGGTTCCTCCTGTCTGGTTTCTCCAACCTTCCCCATTATTGTATCCGCCCCATTCTGGTAAAAACCACCACGCTGTATGATTTAATCTGAAAGTTCCGCTTTGTAATAAATTGGCTTTTCCAGCTTCAAAAGTGGTTAAACCCTGAAAGATTGGATGACCTTCATGACCAACGAATGACATTCCCCACGAATTATCATCAACAAATCCGTTTGGAGGGAAATCACCAAAAACATTATTCGGTCCTTTTCCTGATGGAACAATCCCTAATGCATCAACATATTGCGAAGCAAAAGAAGTCAAAAGCAGGTTTCCTCCATTTGTTCTGAAATTTTTCAATGCATTTGTAACCGCAGGATTATAAGCTACAGAAGGTAAATTTGTAGCCGAATCAAAGTGCCACCAAATCACATCGATATCACTTAAATCGGCACCGTTTTGTATACTTTCGAAAGAAATATATTTAGCTCCCGGGAAATTATCAAATAACCAGTTTGATGCTGTAACTTCATCCATATTTGTGATTCCTGATCTTGTAGCCGCAGTTCCTAAAAACGCCACAGTTAATCCTGTTACCGGAACTCCGACATTTGCTGTATAATTAACGCTTTTTCCGTTTGATGTTATTACAAAAGTAACTGCATTTGTAAAATCAACTGTTGCTCCTGAAGCCGGTGAAATCGTAACACCAGCAGTTGTTTCAATTACTGGTTTTAGTGCTGTCAAATCTGTATTTTCAGGAAGCGTCATATTAATGGTTTTACTAATGTCGTTTACAGTCGCCGCAACACCGTTAATCGTAAAACTCTTAATCGGACTTAAAACGGTTGTGGTTACCGTATAATCTTTATATAAATTGCCATTAACCACTCTGAATTTTACCGGATTTGTAAAATTCATCGCCGAATTTAATTCCGGATTTGATGTTGCCCCTTCTACAAAAACAACTTCTGGTTTTATAGCTGTTATGTCAGATCCGTAAGGCATTACAACAGTAATTTTTCCTGTTGTCTGATCAATGCTTCCTGAAACTCCGTTTAGTTTGAAGGAAAGTACATTTGAAGGCGAACTCAAATCAAATCCGCCAGTTTCAAAATTATTTTCGCAGGCAGTAATCATAAAAATCATTGCCAATATTATAGATACTTTGGTCCAATATTTATTTAAAGCTTTTTTCATATTGCTGAATCTTTAAGGATTAATAACCTGGATTTTGTTTGTACAATCCCTGACTGAAATTAATTTGTTTCAACGGAATTGGGCAATATTCTTCTTTATGCGCATCAAAAAAAGCATCCTGATAATACGTACGTTTTGTTTTTTCTTTTGCATAAAAGTCATTCATAACCTGATCTGTAATTCCCCAGCGAACAAGGTCAAAAAATCGGCTTCCTTCCATAGCCAATTCTAAACGACGTTCCCAACGCAAAGCTTTGCGGGCAAAATCCTGTGTCCAGTTGCAATTGCCTCCATCTACATAGGTATTGATTTTGAAGTTTTTCACGTAAGGCAGTCTTCCTGTACTTTGTGCTGCCCTTTCTCTGATTTGATTAATTAACGGCAAAGCTTCAGATTGTCTTCCTAATTCAATCAAAGCTTCCGCACGCATCAAAATCACATCAGCATAACGAATCTGAATTCTGTTTTTTGAATTTCCGTAAAACGGATCAATATTTACAACACAACTGCAATTTGGGGCAACATTTTCCTTTAAAGAAGCAAAATAGCCATAGGTTCCCGGTGATCTTACCCAAGCTTCAACATACAGAAATTCAGGGTCATATTTATAAGGCAGACCTGGCATCGCAACTGTATGATACAATCTCGGATCAACAGTATTGGCATCTATATTTTTATAATCAAAATCTTCGTTATTGTAAGTATCAAATTCAGGCAGACCGTTTGCACCGGTTTTAAAAGCATTCACTAAATTCTGACTTGGCTTATGAAAATCACAACAGCCTAAACCTTGTGGCGTTGAAAGAACGTCTGAGAAATTCAATCTTCCGTAAAGCGTTCCGTCATTATCAGAGAACTGAATTGAGAAAATAGATTCCGGTCCATTCTCGTAAGTTCCCGGCAGGAAGTTGTTTGCAAAATCAGGTTCTAAAGAAGCTTTTCCGATTACATTATCTGTTGCCGCAATTACTTCCTGCAGATGCTGCTGGTTTATACCTGTAACTTTGAATGTTTCATCCTGTGTGTACGCCTGGTACAATCTTGTTTTTGCCAAATAAGCATAAGCTGCTTTTTTAGTGGCACGCCCCACCTGTGGCTGTGTATCTGGCAAATTATCGGCTGCAGCCTGAAAATCTTCAGCAATTTTATTCCAAAGTTCTTCATTTGAAAGTGCTTTGTTTGAAATCGTTTTATAATCTTCTACCGGAACATCTTCGGTAATATAAGGTACATTTCTGAACATGATTTTAAGCATAAAATAAAAATGTCCCCTTAAAAAACGCATTTCAGCCATTCTTGTTTTTTTCAACGGATAATCTGCTTCTGAGAGCTGCTCTAAGGTTTTCAACGCTTTATTGGTTCTTGAAACACCTACATAACTTATGTACCAGAAATTATCCAGTTCTCCAAAATCCGGACGAATGTTATTTGAAACTTCAAAAAAGTGAAAATCCTGAATGTCATTTGTACCGCTTCCGCCTTTATAAGCATCATCAGAACGAACATTTCCAAACGGCCATAAACTGTACGGAGAATCGTAATGATCATTTCCTAACTGTGCATAAGCTGCATTCATAAATCCTTCAACCGACTGCGGTGTAACAATATCTTCTTCTGACAACACACCACGCGGATCATTTTCTAAAAAATCGGAACAGGAAGTGAAGAAACCCATCACTGCAAATCCTGCTATATATAGTATTTTTTTCATATTAATATAATATTTGTCTTTTATTGGGATATGGAATCACCATTCTTTCTTATCATTTTCCATTTTGAATCATGGCGATTTCATTTTTAAATCTTTTATTATAAAGTAAAATTAAGACCAGCCGTAAAAGTTGTTGGCTGTGGATATCCAAAACCTGCATTTTCAGGATCAACTCCTGTGAAGCTTTTAGCATCAATAATCAACAAATTCTGTCCGCTGATGTAAAGTCTAAAACTTTCCATATTCAATTTCTTCACTAATTCTTTAGGAAAACTATATCCAAACTGCAAAACTCTAAGTTTAAGATAATTTCCATTTTCTACGTAATAAGTTGAAAATCTTGACTCTGCATTTCTGTCAACTGTTGTCAGGGCTGGAATTGTAGAATTTGGATTGTCTAAAGACCATGCATTCAGCAAACGAGTTCCTTTGTTTGATCCCACATCATCTACGCTCCAGAAATCAGTCTGATATTTGGTGTTATTGATAACATCCACATCACTTGCACCTTCCCAGAAAGTGGTAAAATCAAAGTTTTTATAAGACAAGTTTAAATTAATTCCATACAACAATCCCGGATTTGGATTTCCGATCCATGTGCGGTCTTTATCTGTAATTGTTCCGTCACCATTTAAGTCTTTGTAACGAATTCTTCCAAGGCCTTTTCCTTCCTGAATTGCCGAGTTATCCACCTGATCCTGACTTGTAAACAATCCGTCAGTAACATAACCGTACATCGAATTTATTGGACGTCCTAAAATATTATCATCCAATCCGTCGCCTCCGTAGTTGTTTTTTACTTCATCCGGTAATTGTGTAATCTTATTTTTGTTTGCCGAAATGTTTCCGGAAATATCATATTTCAATCCAAATGAAGTTTCATCATGATAGCCTAAAGAAAACTCCCAACCTTTGTTTTCCATAGAAGCACCGTTTACCCAACGGTTTCCTCCTTCGCCAATAACTCCTAAATAAGGTGGTAATACCAAAATATCATCTGTTTTCTTGATATAATAATCTATAGAGCCGCTCAATTTTTGTTTGAATAAACCAAAGTCCAAACCAATGTTGGTCTGCGTCGTAGTTTCCCATTTCAAATCATCATTTCCGGATTGCGTTGCAATAAAACCAGACGGAAGCAATCCGTTTCCGTTTCCTGCAATATCGTAAGCTGTTCCAAAAGAAGTTGCCCAAGTTGGGCTTCCGCCTGCGTAACTTGCCAGATAAAGCGAATAAACTGCTGTATTACTTATTTCCTGATTACCGGTTTGTCCCCAGCCTGCTCTTAATTTTAAGTCAGAAAAAACAGGGGCGTTGTTTTTAATGAAATTTTCGTTGCTGATTCTCCATCCTGCAGAAACTGCCGGAAATGTCCCGAATTGATTGTTTTTTCCAAAACGAGAAGAACCATCACGACGAATTGTAGCCGAAACCAAATAACGATTATCAAACTCGTAATCTGCTTTTCCAAAATAAGAAAGCAAAGAATATACAGTAGAAGTTCCGCTGGTAAAAGATTCTCCTGTTCCTGCATCCGGATACATATAATCCGGCGTTTCGATCAAAAAGTCATTTTTACGTAATGTATTTGTATCGTAAGTGTCCTTGTACATCTCCGTTCCCGCCATCAAATTCAGATTGCTTTTTCCAAAGTTTAAGCTATAAATTGCTGTATTCGTCCAAGTCCATTTGTCGCTTATTGACTGATCGATTGTAACAGAAGTCTGATCGTTTTGCAAATAACCTGATTTATAGCTTCTTTGTAACGTGCGTTTTTTGTAAAAACCATAATCCATTCCGAAACTGGTTTTGATATGCAGATTTTTAATGATTTCCAAATCCGCGTAAGCGTTACCAAAAAGACGCAAATAATCGTAATTATTGTCTTTATTATATTCTAAGAGACGAACTGGATTTTGTCTGTCGTTCATTCCTCCAACCGGTCCTCCCCAACCTATTCCGTCTACAGTGTGCACCGGAATAATTGGTAAAGCTCTAAGAGCAGGATCTAAAACGCCCGGATCTGTTACTTCGTTCGTACGGTTTAAACTGAAGTTTTCTCCGATAACTAATTTGCCATCAAAATATTTATAAGAACTGTTCATTCTCGCAGAAATTCTTTCGAAATCTGTTGTTTTTACAACACCTTCATTTCCATAATAACCTAACGAGAAAACATAATTTCCTTTATCAGAAGCATTCGATACAGACAAATCATAAGAATTGGCAACTCCAGTTTGAGAAATTGCGTCATACCAATCTGTATTTGAAGCCTTAAGGGTTTGCTGTGTATCTAAATATTCCGGAACCAAAACTTTATTCAACTGTGGTTTATTGTTATTTACCGACCAGTCAAACTGATAGCGTAAATTATTATTATTCGGATTTAAACCGTCGTTGATATTGGCCTGCCAAAGTGCCTGCCCAAACTGGTTTGCATTTAGTACATCTAACTTTCTTGAATAATCAGAAAAGGAAGCATAGGTACTGAAATTGATTCTCATTTTACCTTCTTTTCCTTTTTTGGTTGTAATGATAATCACACCGTTTGAAGCTCGGGAACCGTAAATACTTGCCGAAGAAGCATCTTTCAAAACCTGAATGGTTTCAATATCATTAGGGTTTAATTCATGCATTCCGGATTTTGTCGGCATTCCGTCAATTACATAAAGCGGATCTGTATTGTTCAGCGTCCCCACGCCACGAATCACCACTTTTGTATTTCCTCCACTTGGCGAACCATCCGACGATACTTTTACTCCGGCAATTCTTCCCTGCAAAGCTTTGATCGGGTTTGGCTCTGGCTGTTTCATGACTTCCTTCATGTTTACAACGGCAACTGCGCCTGTGATATCTGTTTTCTTTTGTTTAGAGTATCCTGTTACGACAACTTCATTTAGCTGGTTGTTATCTACTTTTAAAGTTACATTGATCATTTTTTGACCTTTAACAGGAATAGATTGTGGAGCATATCCTATAAAGGAAACTACAAGAATAGCATCTGAATTTATATTCCCGAACGAAAAATTGCCATCAAAATCTGTTGCTGTACTGATATTTGTACCCGAAATGAGTACGGTTGCTCCTGGAAGCGGCATTCCGTCATCTGCCGAAATTACCATTCCCTTTACTCCATTTTCCTGAGCCGTCATCATTAGCACCGGAAAGAAGAAAAATAGAAAATAAATAATTTTACTTTTCATAAGGTTAGTGGTTTTTAGTTAGTTTATATTTAATTGGTTAATTACGAAGTTGTTTAATTCAATTTCATCTTTTGAAGAAACTGATAAAGATGTAAATGGATGGTTTGTGAAAAAGATTTCGGTTATAACTTTTTCGCCATTGTTGTAAAATATTTCAATAGAGGTTTTATCTAAAATAATTTTAAAAACACCTTCTTTTTGATTGCCGTTTAAAGCTGCTTTTGTGATCGTTGCTGCAAACTTTTCAGAAAAATCATTTTTTCCAGACTTCGAACGATCTACAAATAAATAATGATCTGAATTATTGATTCCGAAAGTCAATGACTCGCCTTTATCATTTGAAAGAGTAAAAGTGTAGGTATCTTGTTTTAAATTTTTAAGCTTAAAATCAATAATTGCCTTAGTTAAATCAATTTTCCCCGCTTCCGAAATCGAAAGATTACCTTTTCCTTTTAAATTTTTCTTTTTAATAGATTTAGAAACATATTTATTGATTTCGTTTACCGGATTGCTGACCAAAATATAATCATTACCATTTTTGATTAACTGAATTTCACGAGTAATTGTCGTGGCGCTTCTCCACGCATTAGTAGGAACATCTTGTGCATAGTCCCAATTAGACATCCAACCAATAAACAATCGTCGTCCGTCAGCATTTGGAACATTATTCCAAGTTACACCAGCATAATTGTCTTTCCCATAATCTATCCAAACAGCCTTTTCCTGTTCTACTCTTTTGGCAAAATTTGGGTCTAATGTAAAAGTAGTTCCATCAAAATCTCCAATAAAATATTGTGTTCCAGAACCACCATTTGCCCCCCAGGATTTAAGCTCTGAATTAAAACCCATTTGGTTTCATTTGTCCATTGTACTTTTATTTGAAAAAAATCCGGACATTCCCAAACACCTCCATGTGCCCCAATATTTTTCCCGAAATCAGATAGACATTCCCAGCTTTTTAAGTCTTTGGATTTATAAAATTGAGAACGATCCTGTGCTGCTAAAACCATAATCCATTGCTTATGCGTTTCATCCCAAGTTACTTTTGGGTCACGAAAATCTCGAATTCCTGGGTTTTTTATGACAGGATTTCCTTCCTCAAATTTCTGCCATGTAAAACCATTGTCATTCGAAAAAGCAATGTCCTGCTGCTCGACATCAATTTTATTTTCTTTTTCTTTTGTCATATCATGCAAAGTATAGACCGCTACAATTGGAGCAGTTTTTCCAATACCTAAACCTGAAGTATTATGTGTATCGACAACGGCACTTCCTGAGAAAATATATTTATCCTTATCTGGGTAAATCGCGATAGGCAACTCTTCCCATTTAATCAGATCTTTACTAACGGCATGCCCCCAATGCATCGGTCCCCATTTATTTCCATCAGGAAAGTGCTGATAGAATAAATGATATTTTCCATCTGCATAGAACATTCCGTTAGGATCGTTCATCCATCCTTTTTTTGGTGTAAAATGAAAATTAGGACGGTACATTTGTTCCTCATCAAAAGTTGATATTGAAACAGCAGTTGTTTGCGCCACAGCCAAATATGGCGTAAATCCCCCTACTGAAAGGAGTATCGTACTATAAAATGCCAGCGGTAGATGTTTCTTTGATTTCATTTTTGTGGTTATTTTTTTTAGTTAGCGTTTCACTCAATACTTCTAAAGAGATTCCTTTGGTTTCAGGCATCATAAAAATTACAAACAATAATTGCAACACCATCATCAATGTAAAAATTAAGAATACTACTTCCGGGCCAATTTCTGAAAATAGCATCGGTATTAAAGATGGGATAATTGCTGCCAAAACCCAATGTACTGAACTTCCAAATGCCTGTCCAGAAGCACGAATATGATTTGGAAAAATTTCTGAGATGAAAACCCAGATTACAGCACCTTGGCCAATGGCATGCGAAGCAATAAATAAGAAAAGGAAAATAGGTACAGATAAGCCTCCCCAATTGTAATAAAACGAAGCAGAGACCAATCCTAAAGAAATAATATATCCTATAGAACCAATGTACATTAACAACTTTCTTCCTAATTTGTCAATTAATGCTACTCCGATTAAAGTGAATATAAGATTCGTAATTCCGATTCCGATACTACTTAATAAAGCGGTGTTTTGTCCTAAACCTGCTTCTTCAAAAATTCTGGGTGCATAATATAAAAAAGCATTGATTCCCGAAAACTGATTAAAAAAAGCAATTAAAAAAGCCAGGATTAAAGGAAAACGGTATTTTTTCATGAAGATATTTTCATGTCTAGTACTACCATTTTCTCTTGAATCATCCATGATATCTTTAAGATCTGCAGAAGGATCAATTTTAAACAACACCTTACGTGCTTCTTCATCACGATTTTTAGACAATAGCCATCTTGGGCTTTCCGGAATTGTAAGTATAAAAAGAATGTAAATAAAAGAAGGAATAGCCTGCACTCCTATCATCCAGCGCCAGGCATTTTCTCCAATATCTTTTAAAAAGTAGTTGGAGATAAATGCAATTAAAATTCCAAGTACAATATTAAACTGATACAGCGCTACTAAACGTCCGCGTTTGTCAGCCGGAGCAATTTCGGAAACATAGGCCGGCGCTGCAATAGTTGAAGCCCCAACACCCAAGCCTCCAATAAATCTGAAAGCAGCAAATACAAATGGATCATTTGCAAAAGCAGCACCAATAGCAGAAAGAAAGTATAAAATTCCTATCCAGAACAGTGTTTTTTTACGGCCTATTATATTGGTTGGAATTCCTCCAAAAATAGCCCCTACAACCGTACCCCACAGTGCCATTGCCATAACAACAGATCCGTGAAAAGCATCAGATGAATGCCAAAGAAGCTGTAATTGTTTATCAGCTCCAGAAATAACTACGGTATCAAAACCGAATAGAAAACCTGCCAGTGCAGCAGTAACAGACCAAATCAATATCTTGTTCATTGTAGATGTATTAAAAACTTATTGCTAAGATATCCGCAAAAAAAACAAGTTATTTTTAATGATGTTACAATTTAATTCTATAAATACTGACAGTTTGATATTTTACAAACAAAACCTTTATTTACAAGGCTTTACGCAATTTATTTTTTTTTACGAAAACCGTGTAGTTTCGATTTTGTTACATTAAGTTCAAAATTGATACGTGTTTTGTATCAATTTTGAACTGCTATTAATTGGATGATTTGTATTCCTTTGGTGAAATTCCAAATTTATTCTTAAAAGCTGTAGAAAAATAGTTTGGAGATGAGAATCCAAGTGAATATGCAATTTCAGAAATATTCATGTTATTTAACTTTAAAAGCTCTGCCGCTTTCTCCAATTTTACATTATTTATATGGTCGCTGATATTAATTCCTATAATTGCTTTTACTTTTCGATACAACTGAACTCTTGAAACTCCAAGTTTATCAGCTAAATCTTCTACCGAGAATTTAGGATTTTCGACATTTTTCTTAATAATATCATTCATTTTCGTAATAAAGGATTGTTCCTGATTGCCAAATTTCGACTCAGGTTCAACACGATAAATATTATTAGTATAGTAATAACGAAGTTTCTCTCTGTTGAAAAGCAGGCTTGATATAGATTGTTTTAAAATAGAGAGACTAAAAGGCTTCGTTAGATACTGATCTACTCCACTTTGCAATCCTTTTAAAACAGATTCTTTGTTGCTCTGCGCTGTTAAAATAATAATGGGAATATGTGACGAACGTAAATCTTTTTTCAATTCTTTACTGATTTCGTAACCGTCTTTGTCTACCAGATTAATGTCGCAAATGATAATATCAGGAATAATTTCTATTGCTTTTTCAATAGCGTCGCTTCCGTCAGAAGTATAAATGACATATTCATTCGATAATTTAGCCTTTAAAAAGGCAACCAAATCTATATTGTCTTCTAGAACCAAAAGGGTATGTTTTTCTGATTCAGAAATTACATTTGTCTCATTCAACTCAGATTCTATATCAAGATTATCTGTAATTAAATTTGTTGTTATAGTTAGTTTTTCAGCTTTATTTATAATTTCAGAAGGCTGTAAATGGCTTACTCCTTTCAATAAAGTAATTACAAATTCGCTTCCCTGTTTTGATTTCAATTCAATCGTTCCCTGATGCAAAAGCACAAATTCTTTTGAGAGATGAAGCCCAATTCCTGAACTATTCTTATTATTATTTGAAGCCCTGAAAAACGGATTAAAAACATTTGAAAGCTCATCGTCGGGAATTCCAATTCCAGAATCTTTGAAATGGATCTTTACTGTATTATCTTGATTTTCTATAATCGAAATATTAATTTTACCATTGTCCGGCGTAAATTTAAAGGCATTTGACAATAAATTGAAATACACCTTATCTATGAGCTCCCTATCAATAAATAATTCTAGATTTTTGTTTTTACAAATAAGTTGAAAATCGATATTTCTACGGGCAGCTTCACCTTTAAAATTAATCATCACTTCATTGGTAAAATCATAGATTTTAGTACTTGAAGCTCTTAAAGTAAATTTTTGTTCTTCAATTTTTTCTAAAATCCAGCAATTGATTTATTAATCTGAGCAGCCGATTTGAGTTTTTATGGATTAGTTTTACTTCATCGATAAGAGCAGTGCCTTTAATTTTTTCATTTTCAATCAACGACTCTACATAACTCATAATCAGGGTTATTGGGGTTTTGAATTCATGCGAAAGTCCTGTAAAGAAATTCAATTTTACTTCATTGCTTCTCTCCGCTATTTTAGCCATTTCCTGAATTTCATTATTCTGATCAATTACGGTTTGATTAATTCTTTCAAGCTGTTTTTTCTTTCTTGAAATAGAAATTGTCGAATAAATACTGTAAATCGTCAAACTCAAAATGATGACTAAGAAAAAACTTAGCAATCGAACCAGATTATTCTGCGAAGCATATTCTCTTTCCTGAACTTTTATCGCTCCCTGCTGTGACTCAATAACTGTTTGCTGCTGATCGACTTTATCCATTTGATTTTCGATAATTTCAGCATTATTCTTGTCTATTACAATTGTGTTGAGAATATTATTTTTTGCAATCGCTTCTTTATTGTACATTTTTAAGGCCAATTTCAACGCTTCATTTCCTCCTGTCGGATATAGAATTGTACCATCTAAAACTCCGCTCTTCACCAATTCTATCCCCCCATTTACTGTATTGAGTCCGTCAACACCAATAAATTTGATTTTCTTTTCTAATCCAACAGTTTTGGCAGTTTCCCAGGCGCTTAAAGCCATACGGTCATTATGTGCGAAAATATATTCGATGTCAGGATTTTGCAAAAGAATAGTTTTTAAAGACTCTTTAACAGATTCTCCTTCCCAATTGCCATGAATAATATTATTGACTCTGAAACGCTTATTTTCATTGATAATCTGTTCAAAACCAAGACTTCGCTCGTATGCTGGTGAAGAACCGTTTGCTCCAGTTATTTCTATAATCTTACCAGACCCTTTACTGTGCGAAATAATATATCGGGCAGCAATTCTCCCAATTTCAATATTATCAGCTCCGAGGTAAGCAGTATAGCTTTCCCCTTCAATTTTTCGATCTACAACAAGAACAGGAATTCCAGCCTTTATTGATTTTTCTACAACTGCAGTCAATGGTTTAGATTGAATTGGAGATACAATAATAACATCAACTTTGTTAGATATAAATCCTTCAATATCTTCTATTTGTTTCTCGATATTGTTATTAGCGTCTTTTATAGTTAAATCAACCCCAGACCGTAATGAGGCTTCAATCTTCATTGAGCTGTTCATTTGTTTACGCCAATCATCTGTAGTCATAGCCTGAGAAAACCCAACTTTTATTTTATTACTCAGTTTTTGTTTGCAGGAAATTAAAGTTAATGATGCTATAAAAAGCAGCAAAATATATTTTACAGTTTGATACATGAAATTATAAGTTTATGTAAATGAAAGTGAGTTTCGAAAATACCTCCTTAAACCAGTAACTTGCCAAAATAATTAGGAAGGATTATTTTGTTATGACAAGTAAGAAGTGCGTTTGTAACTGTAAAGATAAAATTAAACTTTTAAGTTTTAATAATGAAAGCTCATAATTTTCTCATTATTATAATCGACAAATTTTCTTAGCCAACATTTCAGTAAAGCTCAATGCAAAATATTGGTAAAAGAGGTTAAAAAAACAACAAATGCAAGAAATAACGCGGGTTCCAGGCTTAAGGTTCGAATACTGCTCTCCTCATCCCTAATAAATGCATACATAATTACCTACTAATTAGATTAAAGCGGTTTAAAAAGTTTAATATCCCGACCAAATTTTGATTTGAATAATCTCAAAATTATTATATAATTTTACTAAAAACTAACGCAGTACCAAATTTTATTTTCAGGAATTTTATAAAAAGCTATTACGTCTTAATAAATTTAAATACACATATGTTTTTAACATTTTTTAACGTTTGACCCTTACGATACATACAAACCACTCTTGAATAAAAATTCAAAATAATTAACTTATAAATTCACTTGAAAGTAAGCCAATTTCTTTAAATCATTCATAAAATGGTTTGTAAATTGTTCAGTAAGGTCACTAAAAGAGACAACTACATAGTAGTTGTCTCTTTTTTTATACACAAACATATAGATTTTTCAAGCCTTCACAGCATAATATTTGTGGTTCAATTTTTTCACAAGAAATTCTTAGTCTGTTTGAAATAAATAGTCTTAAAGTAGTGCTATTAGAGATTTAATCGAAGCTGAACGATGGTTCGAAATCCCGTTAAGGATATAGGATTTTTTCTCTTTTGATTTATCGTGATTTTTTGATATTAAATATTGTTGTTCAACTGAGATTAAAAAATGATTTATTTCTCTATTCTCGTTCTCTAATTTCTATTAACGAGTTCCATCTATTTTGTATAAGTTTAGAGTAGGATCTTAACTTCTTTCCTTTTTATTTTTTCACGATGCTGCATTCCCCATTTTGTCATAGCGCTAACCACTTCTTCTAAAGTATTGCTGTATGGCAAAAGTTGATATTCTATAGTTACAGGGTATCCAACATCGACTTTTTTAATGATAAAACCATTCATCTCAAGTTCTTTGAGCTCATTCGAAAGAACTCTTGCAGAAATTCCTGTCACCTGTCTCTGAATTTCCATAAATCGATTATTACCTCTAGCTATAGCAATAATTATCATAAGTTTCCACTTTCCTCCTATTGCATAAAGCGCATCACTTACTGCTAGCAATACTTTATGGCATTCATCTGTAAATTCCTTATTTACTTCTGTATTTTCATTTTGATTTTTCATTTACAAACATTTTGATTAGCCACTAACCTTTAGGTAACAACTAATAAATTGTTAGCGAATATACAATAATTTTGACATAGATAAAAAGCAGTATTAACCTGAAACCGCGGCAGAATAGTATTGCAGTCAACATTTAAATATACAAAATTATGACACTAGAATTTTTAGAAAAAAAAAGAAAAACTTAGAAAGCTAATTGATGATTACGCTGTTTTAGGAGATGATAAAAAATTACTGAACAAATGGAATTATTTACACCTAACATAACCTATAAAGCCTTTATGGGTGGGATAGTTGTCTCTGAAGTTTCAGGAAAAACTAACATGGAGAAGGAATTTATTGGTCATGCATCGCTGGTAAAAACCTACTTCACCCTTAATGGACAGCATGAAGTACAAATTGACAATGATTTTGCCTCTGGTGTATCATTCGCTCAAATAAAAATGATAAGAGAAATTGATGGAAAAAATGTATTGACAGACTACAGCGTTAGATATGATGATAAATACATACTCCAAAACGACAAATGGCTTATAAATTATCGTGAAGGTCATTTCGTTATTATTGAGGAAAGGCTATTAACTTCGTAATACGTAATTGAGGCTTGCATAAATTGCAAGCCTCAATTTTTCTTAAAAACTAGAGATTAATTTAAGTTTTCCATAAACACACGTAATAGATTTGAATTTATTATTTTTTTCTTATGGAAAAAGAAATAAACCAATTTCTAACTACGATGGAAAAACAATCAGGTAATTCATAGAGCCAAAAAAAGACAATCCTTACTTAAAGTATAAAAATCTTTTCAAACCCTTTATAATATTTGTAGAATTGTATATTGGTTTACAGTCATGAACAAATTGATTTTTTATATTTTTTCCCCTAAATCCCCAACAGGACATCTAAACCAAAATTATAAAGCCAATGGAAGACAGACTCTACATGTAGTAAGCCAATTTCTTCAAATCATCCAAGAAAGATGTTGAAATTTGTCCTGTCCCCGTCACTCTACGGTATAAAAGATAAAAATCCATCTTTTGTCCCTTTTTTTATCTCGTATATATGCAGCTATTTATTATTTTTTCAAACTAGAATTTAATTCTTTCATCCCTTCAAAAACAAGTCTGGCTACTTCTTTTCCTCCTTTGGTTTGAAAATGAGTATTATCTTTTTGACCTTCCGGATAGGCTTCATATTTTCCAGCAGGTAAATTCATAAAATAATTTTCAGACACAAAATCCTTTCCTTTTTTGGTAAAAAATTCTCTTGAAGCTTTGTTCAAATCTATTAAAGCTACTTTCATCTCAGCCGCAACATCTTTAGGTGCTTTGTCATATTCTCCGTGAACATCATTTAAAACATTATCTTTCCAAGGAAAATTTCTGGCTACAGGCGTCAGGATAATTGGATAAGCTCCTTTTTCCCTTGCCTGCGATACAAACAGTCTCAAAAATTCTTTGTAGCCTTCAACATCTACATATCTTTCTGTTTTATCTGCTGCTCCGTCATTATGTCCAAACTGCATCATAACAATGTCTCCTTTTTTAAGATTTTCATATACAGATCTCCAACGCCCCTCCTGAAAAAAGGTTCTGGTACTTCTTCCTCCTCTTGCTCTGTCATCAACATGAACACTATCTGTTTTTATCAAATTCTTTATTTGCTTCAAACTGTCTTTGGCAAAAAATGGCTGAAAAACCTGCCCCCAACCCGTAACCGGATATCGTGTTTTCATATAGTCTTTCCCCGGTTCATAATTATTGGCATAATCAGCCATAGTGGAATCTCCAATTAAATAAACCGTTGTTATATTGGATTTTTTTGTTGTGAAAGCCATGACCATAACACTTGCTGCTATGCAAAAAATTGAGGCTGCAAATTTTGATTTCATATTATTTATTCAAATTTTTAATTAAAAAATCATGGATATAATTAACCGTAGGATCGACCCAAGGTTCAAACAGCCAAAAAGGGTGAATTTTTACATCAAATTGATGAACTTCAGTATAGATTCCCCATTCTTTCATCATCCCGATTAACTCATCCTGACCTGCGTGGAATCTGGAATAACCGCTATTTATAAATAATATGGGACACGACTTTTCATTTGCCCAGAAAATACTGGAAGCGTCTTTCCATATTTCGGGTTTTTCTACGAAAGTGCCTCCCAGCCATTCTACATCCGGAGAATTCGGTTTTCGGGTTAAATTAAGAGACATCGGTGCCATAAAATCAACAACTCCGTCGATATCAACAATAGCATTTATCTCGCTTGAGAAACCTAAATTACCCTGATCGCCTTCTTTGGATGTTACACCACTTGTAAGTCCAACGAGCATGGCCAATTGTCCACCGGCCGAACATCCGGAAATAGCAATTTTATTTGGATCAATACCAAACTTTTCTGCATTTGCCCTAGCCCATCTTATCGCTGATTTGATATTATAAACTGCTGCAGGATATTTTGCTTCCATCGAAAGCTGATATTCCACACAAATGGTTACGATACCTTTGGCTGCTAATTTTTGTGCCATCGGAATCTGCAATGCTTTATCTCCCGATCTCCATCCACCGCCATGAATCATAATCAGGGCAGGATATTTTCCTGGCTTTTTTGGAGAGAAAATATCTACATGTAGATCCCTGTCTCCAAAAGGAGTATTTTTTAATGTTGTGTAAACCAGCTGCCTTTGTTCTGTAACTCCGGCTGGCAATAGGTCTTTTGCAATTTTTATTTCGGGGAAACGCTTTTTATTCTTCCTGAATTCATTGGCTACATTATAGGAAGTATCGTTTGGAATAACACGCATATTATCCTGAGCCCAAATCTGGAAACAAAGAAAAAAACATAGCAACAAACCGCCTTTATCAAATAATCTCATCATTTATTTATTAAATCTTTAGCCAAAGAAACAGCTATATATTGAGTTTTTATCTTAAGGCATTATTAAAAAAGGGATTATTATTGTCATCATCAATGCCAGTAATAATCCCAAAATTTGAAAACTTATTTAACGATTATTCTGGTCGTCAATCCAGTTTTTAAGCTTTTGATAATGTAAATTCCATCAGACAAATCACTTATAGAAATAGTGGTTTCAAGATTAGTTGTGTCAATTTGTTTTACAACAAGCCCGGCAAGATTAATGAATGCCACACTGTCATTATCAACAAATGATTTCAGCATTATTTTATTTTTACCAACTGTTGGATAAGCATAGAATAAATTGTTTTTATTCGCATATTCAGGTACGGCAAGAGTTCCGTTTTGAGTATCTGTTATTTGTTTTACAATGCTGTTGATGTAAACTTCAATGTTGGTATATTCTGTGTCCAGTGTTTTCAAATTTCCATCGGCAATATTGGCAGGATTTAAACCTTTTTCGGTTTCCCATGTATCCGGCATACCATCTCCATCCGTATCATCAGGGGCAGGTGCAGTAGGCAATTCCGGCCATCCACCGGCAGCAGTTTGAGTATCAATATATCCATTTGTACTTCCGTTACCACCATTCATGATAGAGGCTGTTCCGGATCTTGTATCTCCAACTGCTCTTAAATCGACAGCATCCCTGAATAAATTTGCTCCGGCATGGTCTAATACCAATTCGTAAGCTTTTGTGGCATTGTGTGTTGTAATCTCTGCAAAAGGATGCGGCGTTTCAATTTTTAAATCCTGTTTGTTAGCCTCCGTTACCGGTAACTGACTGCTGTGAAACTGACTAAATACACCATATGTCCAGTTATCCTGAGTAGCTCTTGGAGAACCGTTCACATAATTTCCATCTACATAATATTTACCCCAGATTCCATATAATGGTGATGCTGCATCCAAAATTCTTCCTGTAGACACAATACGTTCCTTAGTAGAATTAGAAGTCCCGGGACCCGGTTTCCAGTAATTATTTACCAGATTAACATTCATTCCATCTCCACCGTAGCAGCTGTTGCCTCCCCAATTGTAGATTACATTATTGCGCACATCAACCAGATCAGTTAGAGCAAAAACATCGTTTGCATATTCACCCAGCCTTGGGTTACGGCTGTCATGGTGTGCCAATAAATTATGATGAAACGATGCATTTCTGCCTCCCCATACGCCACCATAACCGTGAGCGCCTTTTCCATGAACAGAATTTCGAAGACTTTCGGAAATAATACACCATTGAAGCGTAAAATTTTCATTCTGATAAAAAGAAACACATTCATCAGTAGACCAGCTCATCGAACAGTGATCGATTATGATATTGTTTTGAAAACGTCCGCCCAATGCATCGTTTTCGACATTTTTTGCATCTCCCATTCTAAAACGCAAATAACGAACAATGATATTATTACCTCTTACCTTCACATTATAGTCTCGCAGTGTAATTCCTCCACCCGGAGCTGTTTGACCAGCAATTGTAATATTGTCTGTAATACTCAGTTCGCTTTCCAGTTTAATCGTACCCGATACTTTAAAAACAACAATTCTGGGACCGCTCTGAGCTATTGCGGCACGAAGGGAACCTGCTCCAGAGTCATTTAGGTTGGTTACATAAATCACTTTTCCGCCACGACCGCCGGTAACATATTTACCATAACCTTCTGCTCCCGGGAAAGCAGGTGTGCCTTTTTCATTTCCTCCTGTGGCTCCCCAAAAAGCATAAAATACCTGATTACCAGTGGAGGTTGTTTCAATTTTTTTAATGGTGTTCGGTGATGTCGGTGATGTGGACCAACCGTAGAACGCATAGCCGAGCAGAGTTGGGACAGGTAAATTTACTGATGTCGCTTCGGTATATGCAGTTGGAGTTAAGCCTGTTAATGGCGAACCGTCGATTGCATTCAGATATGAAATAGTATAGGTATTAACCTCTTTAAATTCTGCTACATAAGTACTATTTGCAGCAATAGCAAAAGTAACCGGATTAGCTGTTGAAGCAGTTGTTCCATTACTATCTACCCATCGTACAAAGTTATAACCAAAGTTAGGAGCTGCTGTCAGGGTAATTTGAGTCCCTTCAACAAACTGGCTTCCAGGATGACTCGCACTTATGGTTCCCGATGAAGCCGGATTCACATTAGTTGCCAAAGTATACATAGCTCCATTAGTGTTATTGGTCACTTTTTCAAAATAATCAAAATTGCCTACATAGTTATTCCCAGTGACAGGTTTAAATACGAAATACAAATCATGAGTGCCTGTAGTTTTGGCTATACCAACAGGAAAAATTTGATACGTTGTCCAGTTTCCACTAGAAGTAGTATTGATGTTGGCTGTACCAATTAAAGTACCGGCAACTGCATCTATTCTTATTTCAACAGTACCAGCCAGAGTCCCAATTGTAGGCGAACCTGTTTGCGTTCTGCTAGCTGCTGCGATATCAAAACGGGTATCATATTCACTAAAAACATGTCCTGTGAATTTAATCCAATATCCATTTTTACAATTTCCGATATTCTTACCACCTGATAGAGCTGCATTTGTTTCTATCGATACTCCATTAAAAGCATCATAAGTTTCAGCTTCAATTCGCTGAATTGTTTGCGAAAATCCTATTACTGAAAATAGCATCAGTATTACGGAAATAAAATGTTGTTTTTTCATTTTTGGTTTAATATGGTTAAATAGTATGTCCGATTCTCACTAATTTTTAATTACTTTCACTTTGTAAACAGTTCCTTCTGTATTTTTTATATTAATAAGGTAAACACCAGATGTCAGCCTGCTCAAATCTATTGATTGGCTTGTGTTAGCTATGAAAACACCTTGTTTTACCTTTTGTCCCAGAATTGAATACACTTCGTAATTGACGCTTCCAATTCCTTCAGGCAATGTTAGATTGACAATATTATTTGTAGGTATTGGATATGCACTTACTTCTTTTGGTTTATTATTTGCCCCTAGACCCAAAGTACCGAAAGTACTGATAGCGCTTAAACCACCGTATTCACTAATAGCTTGAACTGTGTAAACATGATTTCCTCCTATTGCAGTGGTATCTTTATAAGTTGCATCAGTCGTAATTGCCAATACCTTGCCGTCTCTACTAATGACATAACAAATTGCATACTGATTATCATCCCATTTAAACGTGTTGTTTCCAAGATTCAAAAGATTTGCTGGAGCACTAATTTGTTCTACAACCAAACGCGGATCCCATTTGTCTGTACCACTCAAAACATTTTCGATAGTGTATTCATCAGCTTGTGCTTTGGTCAAAATTGGATTATAATTTCCTGTCTGAGCAATACCACTAACTGTAAATGTATTGGTTCTATTTGATGTATTAACGGCTATCCCGCTTCCATTTATGCTATTGTATTCTGCAAAAAGTGCAGGTAAAGTTCCCATACTCGCCCAACCTAATGTATTTGGCTCATTTACCATTGTAGTATTCAGATAAACAGCTCTTGGAGCATTTTGCCAGGGACGCCCTAAATAATAACTGGTTGTCGCAATAATGGTATTGTTATTAAAAATATAGCCGTACTGAACATCTGCAGTATGATTTGGAGCTACGATATAACCACCACCTGAAACCAATTTGCATTCTTCAAACCAGTGCGTTCCTCCTCCACAGATAAAATCTACATCACCTTCAATGGTTGATTTATAGTAAAAACTTCTGTTTCCACCTGTAACCTGAGTGTCTTGTCTGCTTCTTAGTTTGATTCCGTTATAAACATTTCGGTCTCCGGCAGGATTAAGAGCCGGTCGCTGACCAGCAGTAACTATACCGTCTTTATGCTCAATGGTTACATTTTCCATATATAAATCATTGGCTTCAATTGAAAGCACAGCATTTTTAATTCCCCATCCCGGATTTCCCTGAAGGATTACCTTATCTTTTGATTGTGCAATTAAGGACACATTATTTTTTCCTGATGGAAGCTGAAGTACAATCCCTTGAGGATTTGTGCCATCACCACCCAGATTATAAGTTCCGTTTGTAATCAGTACCAAAAATCGGGTTGATGAATTAGAAGGTGCAGCAGTAAATGCCTCTGCAATGGTTTTTACATATTTTCCTGAGGCTATTTGGTCAGTTGTTGCATTTGCATCGACAATCAAATTGAATACACGTTTTGCAGGAACCGGTTTTTCCATTGTTTTGAAGGATAGGGAAACTGCCGCAGCATTATTACCTGAAACATCGGTAACTAATCCGGCTGGTATGCTAAAAGTATATTGTGTATTATAGTCTAAACCGAAATAGCTGAATTTTACCGTTTTATTGACAAATTCCGCAGTTAAATTTTTCCCGTTCAATGTAGCCAAACCAGTACCTAACTTCACTTTTTCATCGTAATTAAGGATAATATTTCCGCTTGCACCAGCGGTTGTTGAAGCATTTGCAGGAAGTGAAGACAAAAGTACCGGAGCAATTACATCCGAAACCAAAACTTCCTCTGCTTTAATCATCACATTTGATAAAACCGTTGCTGTTACATCGGTTGCACTTCCATGTTTTGGCCCGTTCACATTCGGAAACCATCTGAGATATATTTTTTCTTTTCCTTCTGCTTCAGCTGGCAATATTCCTCCGATTGGAGTAACTGAGCTTGTATTTATGGTTGTTAAACCTGAAATGTTCTGAAAAGTCAGACCATCAAGTGAATATTGAAATGTCCATTCGTCACAGCCATAATAGTAACCAATCAGTCCTGATGAAACATTAATGTTTTTATATCCAACCGTTGAAAAAGAAGTCATAAAATAGAAGAAATCGCCTCTAACTGTATTCCAAACACAGAAACCATTTTTCCCGCCTCTGTTTTGCAGTCTCACATTTGGAGCAAACACATTATCGGTTACATTATAAGCCGATAGCTCAGGTTTGTTTTCAACTTTAGAAAATAATTCGGCAATTCTTGGATTGGCATACTGATCGTTTTTAAAGGTCCAGCCTGCTATAAATGTTGCGTTGTCATAAGTACCCGTGATAGTTCTATTTTGAGTCATTGCTACCGAAGTACTTAAAGCTGTTGATCCGTCAGACCAGTTATTGAATTTAATAATATCATTTTCAACCGCTGTAATGGTAACATTTGTTCCTGTTTCGTAAACAGAAAACGCGCCATCTTTACCCGCAGGAGAAACCGTATACTCACCTAAACCAAATGCCCCTGTAACATTTACATTTAAGGTATAGGTAGTAACTGCAGCATATTCTGCTATCAAAGTAGTATTTGAAGTAATCGTAAAAGTATATGGATTTGAAGTTGAAACAGGATTTCCATTACCATCTGTCCATCTAACAAAATTATATCCGAAGTTTTTATTTGCGGTTACAGTAACAGCCGTCCCATCAACAAAATTAGCTCCCCCGGGATTCGAAGAAACTGTACCTGATGCCGCAGGACTCACGTTAGTTGCCAGAGTATAAGTAATAGCACCCGGAATAGTCGTTACTTTTTCTAAATAATCTAAATTAAATAAATAACCGGTATTTGTTGGATGCTTAAAAACCAGATACAAATCATGTGTACCGGTTGTTGGTGTAATTCCAGTAGAAAACTTTTTGTAATCGCTAAATCCAGTTGATCCGCTTACTGTGACAGTTCCTATTAAAGTTCCTGTTGATGAATCTAATCGCAGCTCAATCGTTCCTCCGGTTGCTCCGGCTGCTGCGATATTAAAACTGCTGTCGTATTGATTAAATACATGTCCGGTGAAACTAATCCAGGTATTGTTTTTAATATATCCAACATTTTTTCCTCCGGAGAGCGCGGCATTATTTTCTGCTTTTGCTCCTGAAGCTGTATTAAATGCTTCTGCTTCAATTTTTTGAATGGTTTGCGAAAATCCCATTACTGAAAAGAGCAGCAGTAACAAGAACATAAAGTATTGTTTTTTCATTTGTGGTTTGGTTTTAGTTAGTAAGTTATTTTTTCCTGCTCCGATTTTAATTTCGGAGAAAGGTTCATTCATAATTTAATTCATTAGATTTAATTAGTTTGATAGTGATATAATTTCCTCAGTTCGAGTAATCCCGCCCAAAAGCGGGATTGTATCAGGAACAGTAAACTATCAAAACGTTTCCCGGTACATTTTTTCTTCTATTTCGATTACAGAAGAAGACTCGAATTGATTTTTTAAATATTTTTATTATAAACCTGAGCTTGGGACTAATCATTAGGGACTATTTACTAAGGACTAATCACTAATTACTCAATAAGTTTTACCTCGTCCTTAATCGATTCCAGCACTTTTATATCTTCATCAAAAGCCATTTTTTGACCGTTCTTCTTCAATGATATTTCTCTTGTGGAAGTACCCCCAACCCAAAAAAGCTGATTTTCTCCTGCTGATTTAAAACTTCCGACGTTTATATTCTGGCTATTTGAAAGACTGATTGCTATACCCGGTTTATCCAGTCTTAGATCAATATTTTCAAAATCAATTTTGCTTCCATAATTTATTTGGATACCAGCTTCTGCTCGAATAACCATGTTTTTAAATTGAAGGTTTTCAACAGGCATTTCCGGGATTCCCATAATTTTCAAAGCTTGTTTCGCTCCGCTTACATAAATATTTTTGAAATACATGTTTTTAAAGGAAGGAGTTTCTTCTGAAACCGCCATTTTTTCAACCGTGATTTCGCCTGTTTCCGGATCTTCATCAATTGCTTTTCCAAAATAATAAAGGTTGAAATTGATGGCATCTGTCGGGATATTGTTCATTTTTATATCTTCCATCCAAATGTTTTCAACCGCACCCCCACGACCTCTAACCGATTTAAATCGCAGGCCACAATCGGTACCGTTAAACGTTAGGTTCTTCACAAATATATTTTTAACACCTCCCGACATTTCGCTTCCAATTACAAAGCCGCCATGCGCATGATAGACTACACAATCTGTAATTACGAATAACTCCGTTGGTTTTCCACGATCCCTGCCTTCTTTATCTTTACCTGATTTTATACAGATTGCGTCATCACCCACATCAAAACGACAGTTGGTTACCTTACCGATTCTGCAGGATTCTAAATCAAGTCCGTCCCCGTTTTGAGAATACCACGGATTACGAATAGTTAGATTGCTCAACGTAACATGCTCACACATTAAGGGATTAACATTCCAAGCTGGGGAGTTCTGAAAAGTAACACCATCCAACAACAGTTTTTTACAATTCACAAGACTCACCATTACCGGGCGAAGTGCCTCCTTGTAAGGTTCCATATTTTCAACAGTGGCCCTTTTAGGAAGTTTATCTTTTTCTTCGTTGCCAATATAAGCTCCTTCTGAAGGGTACCAAATTTTACGGTCTTTAGATAATACGCCTCCGGATTTGACAAGTTCACTCCATTGTCCCGCTGTCATTTTGCCGATTTTAACCGGACGCCATGCCGAACCATTTCCATCAAAAATTCCTTCTCCTGTAATGGCTATATTTTCTAAACCAACTCCCATAATTGGAGATTCACAGCGAATCACCTTATTTCCTTCAAAATAGGATTCGATCAGTTTGTATTGTTTCACATCGCTTGTAAAAGAAATAAAAGCACCATTTTTGGTATGAAGATTTACATTGCTTTGCATCTTTATCGGACCAGTTGTCCACATCCCTGAAGGAATTACAACCACACCTCCACCCGATTTTGAGCATTTGTTGATGGCATCATTAATCGCTTTTGTACAAAGTTGTTCCGTATTGGGTACAGCTCCGAAATCAACAATATTCAAAGTGTCTTTTTTAAACTTTGGAAGCTGCACTTCCGGCATATCAAAAGGGAGTTTGCTTTCTGTTGAAACCTTGTTTTTTTGTTTGGATTTGTTTTGAGCAATAACCTTGTTCCCTGACAAAATAAGGGAACATATTACTAATCCGATAATGGAAACTTCTTTAATTTTTATCATAATTAATTTTTATGTTTTAATCGCTGCTATAATTTTTTGAAGCAGAAAAATCGGGTATTTTCAGCCGGTATAGTCCCGCTATTAGTTGCAATCTTGTAAGCCGAACCCCGGCTCACAAGGATTTCCACTGCTATCGGGGCTAGATGGAGATATTTTGTTTTTTCTGTCGGTGACAATTCAAATTATTTTTTGTCCAAAATCTTTTGCAATTCAATACCCGCCATAATAAATGGACCGACTGCCTTAGCATCATCATCCCTGATAGGTTCTGAAATATAATATTCAAATGAACCATCACGATCTTTAGGATTTTTCCCTCCTAATCCGGCAACGGCACAGCATTTTGTAATCGAAATAGTGCCGTCTGCATTTTCTTTTATAAACTGTTTCTGGATTCCGTTAAAACCAATTCTAGCCGATTTCAGAAACTTTGGACCTACATATCCTTTTCTATATGCTTTGGCAAAAGAATATACAAACATCGTCGAACAGGTTGATTCCAGATAATTGCCTTTGCGACCAGGCTCATCCATTACCTGCCACCAAACTCCTGAATTCTTTTCCTGAGCACTTCGGACAGCTGTAAATACTTTTTGCACTATTTTTATTAACTCTTTTCTCTTTGGATGGTGTGTTGGAACGAAATCTAAAATATCCACCAAAGCCATGCAATACCAGCCCTGAGCCCTTCCCCAAATGTGAGAGGAACGTCCGGTTTCTTTATTTGCCCAGAATTGCGCTTTCTTCTCATCATAACCATGAAAATTCAGTCCGGTTTTTGAATCAAAGGTGTGTTTTTGAATCAGTTCTGCCTGCAAAATGGCATCATCAATGGACTTCGGAACATTAAAAACGTCTCCATATTCTGCAGAAAAAGGATCTGCCATATACACACCGTCCAGCCACATTTGCCACGGATAACTTTTCTTGTGCCAATAACCGCCATCCGAGTTTCTTGGGTGGCCTTCCATTTGTTTATGGAGTGTATCCATTGCTCTTTTATAGCGCTCCTCACCCGTTTTCTTATAAATCTCGAAAAGTATTTTTCCTGAGTTTATTAAATCAAGACTGTACTTTTCCAGTTCATAACCTCCCAATATCTTTCCTTCCTTATCAATCAGCTGATCAGCATAGGAAAGCCCGTAATCCCAGTACTTTTGCTCTTTGGTATAATCATACAGCTTCTGATTCGCAAGCGTTACTAATCCATTTGTATAATTCCATTTAGGAAACTTTACGCCATCAAGGAATACCGGATTTGGAGTACGCTTTTGATCGGAATCTGCCATTTTCTTTGCCCATTCAATCGGTGTAATTTGATTATTATTTTGTTTTAATTGTCCAAATGAAGTCAAATGGCAAACAACTGATAAAAGCACACAATATTTGATTTTACGTATCATATTTTTAATTTTCTTCTACTCTAAACCAATCATAATCTGCATAACTGCTGTCACTAATCAGTTTCGTTCCTGTTGCAAAAAGTCCAATTTTTGCTCCTACCCAACGTCCTGCGCTTGGTTTGAAAGATTTCCCAAACTCTTTGAATTTTTTGCCGTCGGTACTGTAATAAAAAGTGACTTTACCATCATAAGGCTCTATGTTTTGCACCATTTGAACTTTGGCACGGAAAAACACATTTTTTTGATCAATAGGAATAGAAGTTATTTCTGTCTCGATATCTTTAGAAGTCCTGGCGTTTTTCATCTGGCGCTCTACCAACTTTAATTTTCCATCCTTGTCCTGTTCGATAGCGATATAGGAATAATCTTCACCAAACACTATTAAACCTGTTCCGGATTCTTTTGCATCGGGATTGTTTTCGAAACTAAGTTTTGCTGTAGCAGTAAAATTGGCACCCGGAAATTTTTGCAATAACAAATTCGGCATCATCCACATTGATTTTATATTCTCATTGCGTGGAATACAGTTAAGGCGCATAAATCCTAAATTAGCAGAAGACCATCCCCATTGCTGACCAGGGTTTTGATTAGCCTGCCATTGCCATTGCAATCCCAATTGATGACTGTTGAACTCATCAGAAGTAACCAATGGAGTCGCAGGATAATTTTTACCAACATTTGGTTTTGTATATTCCATAACGGGTTCTCCGATACCATCATTGTTGCTGTCTTTTCCCATCACTGGCCAGCCCTCTTTCCAGGTAACAGGCTGAAGATTCACAACTCGCCCATAAGCCCAACGATCCTGAAAGTGTATAAACCATCCGTCTCCGTTTGGTGTTTCAATATATCCACCCTGATGTGGTCCGTTCATTTTTGTATCACCCTGATGCAAAACAATTTTTGACTCATAAGGCCCCCAAACATTTTTAGAACGCATAGCCAATTGCCATCCCGGTTTTACACCTCCGGCAGGAGCCATAACCCAGTAATAGCCATCTTTCTTGTACATTTTAGAACCTTCTACAGTGGTATGACCATTATGTCCGTCAAAGACCATCGCCGGATTACCAATTAATCTGGTACCATCTGGCGTAAGTTCTGACAACATTAAAACGGTTTTTACAGCAGCACGGCTTCCTGCAAATGCATAAGACAGATACGCTTTTCCATCCTCATCCCAAAACGGACAGGTATCAATGATTCCTTTTGCTTCTTTTACCAATACCGGCTCTTCCCAAACACCGGCAGGGTCTTTAGTTTTGACCATGTAGATTCCAAAATCAGGATCACCCCAGTAAATATAATATTCACCATTATGATAGCGAATTGATGGAGCCCAGACACCATCTCCGTGACGAACAGTTTGATAATGTTCTACAGGAAATTGATTTTGTAATGCATATCCAATTAATTCCCAGTTTACCAGATCATTTGAATGAAGAACAGGAAGTCCCGGAGAACTGTTGAAACTGGAAGCGGTCATATAATAACCATCTTTCCCCGCACATACATCCGGATCTGAATAATCCACATGTAAAATAGGGTTCTTGTACTTTCCGTTTCCTAAGTCACCATTCCATCCCTGAGCATTTGCTCCTAATCCATAAACTGTCAAACCAATGGACAGTACTAATTGTTTTAATTTCATTTTAAATAGATTTAATCATCATGTTTTTACTAAAAAACATTTATATAAGAGGCACTGATTGTCTGCAAACTCATTGTATGGAGTATCAGCATTAGAAAAAACATGGTAGGAAAAGAAGTATCCGGGGTTGGGATACTTCTTTTTTTAACTAAACAATTAACCAGCAGGAATTAAGGAAGCCATCTAAGATCGCCTACTTTGTTTATAACAATTGGAGAGTTTGGATCTTTAATTGTTAAATCTCCTGCTTTTGGATTTACGAACAAGTCCTGTGCACTTATTCCTAATGCAGTGCCCTGAATAGCCGCAGGTCCCAGCAGATAATTTGTAGTGGTATAGTTATTACTGAAAGAAGTTGTACTGCCTGCAGCAATTGCCTGAATTAGTTTACCACTGGCAGAAGCTAATAATACATTCTTGAAAACTAACGTAGACCCTACAGCTGCCGGGATATTAATCAAGGAACGGTTATAAGCATAATCATAAATCGTTACATTACTGTATTCTAAATAAATTGGATAAGTAGATGTACCATAATCAAACAAGTTTTTAAAGTTGTAGGTATTATTGGTTGTTCCATAATAATCTCTCATAAAAGTACAGTTATTAAAAACTGCTCTTTTGAAGTTGTCTGCTCCTGCTGAACCCAGAACAAAGGTTCCATAGGTTCCGGAATGACCACCAACTTCATCCAAAGTACAATAGGTCATCTCAAAGTTCCCTACTTCTTTATATTTTCCACTTCCCTGATGTCTCCAGAAACCACGTTTGAAATTATTAAACACACAATTGTAGAATGTAATTTCCCCAATCGTCCATGAAGTTCCACTATTAAAGAAATAACTGGCATCAATGGTCTGATAAAAACGAATGTTTTCAAATGCTAATGAGGTCAAAAAGGATCCTTCTGTAATATTCCAGTTTCCATTCATTTCAATTTGAGGCATTGCTCCCTGTGTACCTCCCGTAAGTTTAAAACCTTTTGAAATAGTAAATGGGGTAATCTTGAATAACGAACCTGCTTCGAGAAAATATTCAGTTCCTTCCGGAATTGTAGCATCAGTATTGTTTTTTTTCAGCAATGCATCTAAATCATCCCCTTTCATCACCAAAATTTGTCCTGCTGATGGTCCTGCCGAACGAAAATTTACCTGATTGTATGGTCTATCATAAATACGTGGCTTATTATTGTCATAAACATTTACAGTGTAGGCTGTACTTTTTTCCAGACCTTCAATTTTAGCTTGTCCATTCGCTTTTTCTGCATCTGTTAGTTTGCGTCCGATAGCCGGAATTTCCTTAGACTGAGCTGGTGCCACAGAAATACTATCAACCGGATTTGCTGCATCTACTGTCCAGTTTACGGTTACTTCAGTTTCAGTTATATTTACTTTCTCTACAGGTTTCAATATTTGGGCATATGCCGGACGATCTTCTGTCAAAGCATTTGTGTAAGCCCATTGAGAATTGAATTTAGCATTTTCGCTATTCGCACGAACCCTAATATAAAATTGCGTTTTATACGGAATATCGTCCATCAAAATTTGTGTATCTGTAATCGTATACGATTTGAACAAACTGGAATAGTAATTGTCTAAGTGTAATTCTACCGTATAGGAAACAGCATCATTTACTTTGTACCATACTACAGCAATAGAATTACTTTTAACCACAGGCGCGGTAAGCACAAACTTAGGCTGAAACAAATCCCCAACCTTTGCATAAGCAAATTCGTCTTGCTGGCAAGAGTTTAACATTCCTCCAAGCAAAATCATGCTGAAGAATGATAAAATATAAATTGCTCTTTTTGAATTTTTCATAAATTAATTCAATTAATAGTTAAAACCATAATAATTTTGAATAGCTCCGCGATGATCCGAAATCACTTTAGAAGGATAAGGACATAAATAACGTAATGGATCATTGGGAGATTTACTTGCAGCATTGTTGAAATTTATGAAACCTCTAAAACTCCATTTAATTTCGTTATTTGGTTCATAAGCCTGAGTATCATTATTTAATGCATACCATTTTGTTGCAAAAAGTGTCTCTGTATATCCTGCTGGTTTAGCTTGTAAAACAGGATCAATTCCTTTGGTATCTAAAATTATTTTACTTGGGTTATTAGCGTCCGGATTTGGAATCTCTTTCCAGTAAACACTTCCCGGAACATTATCTACACCAGGCACATAAGCACCATTGGCTACCTTGCCCCAGTTCACAAATTTGTTGTATTGATTGTAAATTACTTCACTATATTTATTCCAGCGTGCTAAGTCAAACTTACGCTTGCTTTCTCCGCCAAGTTCCCAGGCACGCTCATCCATAATCGCCTGAAAAAATAAATCAGGATTTGATTTGGAAGCTACGTAACCATCTACTTTTGCTGCCCAGTCTGCCTGACTGAATGCTCTGCGGCGCACTCTTTTTAAAGCTTCCTGAGCATCCTGGCGCGGTCCAAATCTTTCATTAACAGCTTCTGCGTACATCAAGAGTACATCAGCAAATCGCATCCATGAGTAGTTGATACCTGTTCCTTTTTGACTTGTACTGCCAAGTGGAGAGGTGTAAAGTTTTGACCATTTTCCAACAGCCAACTTAGCTAAATCCAAACGAATTACCTGTTTCAAATTTGCGTCATACGAATAAGGTGCGCAAGTGATATCACGTCTCAAATCTTTGCTATCAAACGAGTACAAATAGGTTCCTGCTAAATTAACATTTCCTGAAGCGCTTCCGTAAGCATGGTTTCCCTCCACAATCGGAATACCAACAGCATAACCATATTCACCGGAAACACCTCTTAATAATGGTAATGAAAATATAACGTCATCATTAACCATTTTTTGCCAATTGTTTTGCCCAATCCAAAAATTACGGTAACTCAATTTCAGGTCATGCTGACCTTCATTAATTACTTTACCCAGGTATTGGATGGCAATATCATAATACAATTCATGGTTTTCTCCACGAACCATATGACCAATACTTGCCGGATCACTATCAGGACGCAAAGTCCATCCTCCGCGGGTAAGTGCAAGTAAACCAATCAAACCCTGGTTAAAGCTTCTTGATGCACGCTCCGGACCATAATCTATTGCGCTTGCATATTGCATTAACGGCTCAGCAGACTTTAAATCATCGATTAGAAATTCAAGAATTTTGTTTCTATCCGTAACTCCTACCCTAAAATCATCATCACCCGTAGATGATGTAGTACGAAACACAACATCACCCCAAATGCGTATCATATCTAAATATACCATTGCACGAAGTGTTTTAACCTCTCCATACATCTGTGTGATATTTGAAGGCTCGGTTTTACTGGCGTTCTTAAAAAGATCGGAACCTTCAATTCCCTGAATAACATCATTGGCGTTATTGATAATTCTGTACATAGCATTCCAGGTAGAATTCAAAGTTGTCCAGTAAGGTTTTGGTTCGAAACAGGCAATGTCAGAACCATTCACATTTACTGTATTAGAACTTACCGCTGCCATCTCTACATCGGTATTCGGATTAAAAACAAAAGCAAGTCTATTTGAATAGGCATCGTCGGTCAGCATAAGTGTATACACCCCTGCCACGGCTGATTTTATTTCACTTTCTGAACCAAAAACTTCAGCCTCAGTAAAACCGGTTGCCGGATGTACCTCTAGATAATCATCGCAAGCTGTAAAGCATAGTGCGAAACTAAATAGCATACTTAATAATATCTTTTTATTCATAATTTAAGTTTTAATTTAATTAAAATGATAACTGAGCCCCCAAAGTATAATTTCTTGTTCTTGGATACGCATTATAATCAATGTTAGATGTCAATCCCTTTGAGAGGTTAACTTCAGGATCATAGCCGGAGTAATTTGTCCATACAAATAAATTAGTACCGGTTGCATACAGACGAACTCTGTTGAATATCAATTTTTGGGTAATATTTAATGGAATAGTATATCCTAATGAAAGTGTATTCAATCGTAAAAAAGAACCTTTTTCAACTGCATAAGAAGAAGCAATAGGGCGCCCAATAGAAGTTGGATTCCACATCGTAGCATCTTTATTAAAGTCGGCTAATAATGCTGGAGAATAACGTAAATCGTTCCCCATATCATCAAAATTTCTCCAGCGGTTCTCCAGCGATACTTCCATCCCCAAATTATTTTGGTTATTTTGATACCACGAAGTCATCATCACTTTGTTTGCGTTGAAAACATCAAACCCATATACAAAATTGAAAAAAGTAGACAAATCAAAATTTTTCCATACTGCATTCAGTCCAAAACCTCCTGAATATTTTGGGTTAGTATCACCAATAACTTTTCTGTCGTTTGCACCAATTACATACGTATTGGAATCTGATGGATCAACAGGCGACAATTTTTTAAATTTAGCATTTCCGGGGCGCGGATCACCTGACAGGTTTTTGGAGTTTACGACACCTTCTTTCAGTTTCCATGTTTTTGTTAATGGATCAAATGAATCGAAATCATCCATGGTATAAAAACCATCATTAACAAACCCATAAATCAAACCTTTTGTACCGCCTACATAAGCTCTGTAATCGTCATCATTTAGCAATTGTGTTCCTGCCCATCCAGAGCTAAGGATCCATTCATTTTCTCCACTTGATAGTGCATCAATTTTATTCTTATTATATCCAATGTTGAAATTTACATCCAGGTGAAAATCTTTTTGCTGCACCACATTGGCATTAATGGCAAATTCAATTCCTTTATTAGATGTCTGCCCAACGTTGGTCATGATTTTACTAAAACCTGATGATCCGGGAATATCAGAAGGCACTAACAAATCTTTTACAGTATTTTGGTAAATTTCGACATTACCTGTAATTCGTTCTTTAAAAAAACCAAAATCTACACCCAAATTTGCAGTATAAGTTGTTTCCCATTTCACATTAGGATTATTTAAATACGCTACCTTGCCATCAGGATTATAAAAATTATAGTAGTAATGGCTAGTTTCTCCCCAACCTACTGACCTGTTTTGTGAAACTCCATAATATTTAGCATACAAATCCCCATCAATTCGGTCATTACCCGAAACCCCATAACTTAAACGCAATTTTAAATTTGAAATAGTTGTACTCTCTTTTAAGAATTTTTCATTTGACATTCTCCAGGCAAACGCTGCAGCCGGAAACACTCCCCAGCGATTATCCGGACCAAACTTTGTAGAACCATCGGCACGAATAGTAAATGTTGCAAGATACCTGTCATCATAACCATAATTTACACGACCGAAAAAAGATGAAATTTTATTAGGTGAACCTTCTTTTGATTCATTATTAAAACCTTTCCCCAAGGCAAGATTATCCAATGCTTTTTCTGCTGATATATTTGCAGGAAAATATCCTGTGTAATAAGTCTTACTCGCACTCCTTTGGTCCTTCATTTCCTGACCCACCATAACCTGAAAGTCGTGAAGTTTATTGATTTTAAAATTATAATTCAATACATTATTTAATTGCGTACGTGGACTTTGTGTCATTTGCCAGCCTACTACCGGCAGACCGCCATTAGCATTTGAAGTACCCGTTTCCAGTCCCCAAAAACGGCCATCTTCTTCATACTGGTATTCAAAACCGAATGAACTGCGAAAGCTTAAACCTTTCATTATATTCCAGGTTAGGGCTCCGACTGTATTAAATGTACGTTTTGTACGATTACGATAATTCCTTTCTGCTTGCTGTATCGGATTGAAACGTCTCACAGGTTCATAATCTTCAGGATCAAAATAAGTGTCGTCTGCCGGCAATGTCATGTAATCCTGTAAACCCATTGTAGGTGCCTGACGTATTGCATCAAGCAAACTAACCCCTTCAGTACCTGAACCTTCGATCGTTTGATTTATAAAACGGGATTGGAACTCAAAAGTAAATTTATCAGACAGTTTTGTATTAAGGGTTAGGTTCATATTG
Organism: Flavobacterium gyeonganense; assembly: GCF_029625295.1. NCBI lineage: Bacteria > Pseudomonadati > Bacteroidota > Flavobacteriia > Flavobacteriales > Flavobacteriaceae > Flavobacterium > Flavobacterium gyeonganense. The sequence goes on from NZ_CP121112.1 coordinate 4,654,704, forward strand.
GTTTGCTTTAAACCAGTTCCAATCAATACCCCAGGCTGATCCTGATTTGTTACAGCAAACTTAAATTTGGTTTTTTCATTACCGCCATTCATACTAAAGTCTAAGTATTTAGTAATTGGATTACTTCCAAAAATCTCGTCCTGCCAGTCTGTTCCCTTGTCTCCTTTATAAATATACATTTCATTAGCCTGTCCGTAGCGGTTGTAAAAAGCAGTTGGATTTGAGGATCTTCCTTTTTCATATTCATATTGCATCATAACATATTCATAAGGATCCATTACATCCAGACGGTTCGCTAAGGTTTTGATTTGCATATAACTGTTAATATTTATAGAAACCTTACCTATTCTAGGATTTTTTGTAGTCACTAAAATAACTCCGTTAGCACCACGGGCACCATATATAGCAGTAGATGCGGCATCTTTTAATACTTCCACAGATTCGATATCAGTTGGCGGAATGTCATTTAGAGTAGCCACTTCAAACCCATCAACCAAAATTAAAGGCGAATTATCCTGGGTGATAGAACCTCCACCACGAATTCGTATCATGATTTCAGAACCAGGAGAACCATCAGCCGAAGTAATCTGAACACCTGGTAATTTACCAACCAAAGCTTCCGCTACAGAACTGGTTGGAACTTTTTCTAATACTGTTCCTTTTATACTCGAAACTGCACCCGTCAGGTTTCCACGTTTTTGTGTTCCGTAACCAATTACTACTACTTCATTCAATTCGCTTGTCGATTCTTTCATCTCGATGTTAATTCCTGATGTACGACCATTTAACGGTATTGCAATATCTTCAAGACCAATAAACTTAACCACCAAAACAGCTGTTTTAGGGTTGATTACTTTAATTGAAAACTTTCCGTCAAAATCACTGGTAGTATTTGCTTTTTCATTTTTAACAATAATTGTTGCGCCTGGAATCGAGCCCATTTTATCTCTCACAACTCCCGTCACAGTTATTTCCTGAGCATAACCGCTAATCGTCAGGAACAAGACGATTAATGTGCTCATGATATGTTTTTTTATCATAACTACTATATTTTATTTAGATTTAGATTTTTTAAATCTGTTCATCATTCAATTTTATTTATTAACCTGTACAACTCCATTAATAGTTACTACGTAATCTTTAATAATAGGTGTATCTGCATCATTGAGGTTAAAATCGACATTAGTAACCCCATTTCCTAAAATTGGAAAAGAGCCTTCAATTTCTTTTGTTTTTACCACAACTAAATCTGCAGTCATAAACTCTATACGAACAGTAACATTATTCGCTGCTTCATCAGTCTGAAATACAATAAAATCGTCTAAGTAATTAATACCACCTGTAGTAGTCTTCTTAGATCTGGAAACCGACATGTCTCCTTTCACGAAGGTTTCGTCAGAAACTTTGTATCCGTTACGTTTTACAAAAACAGTTGTTTTTATAACAGAATAGCTTGGATCTGCTACGATGTCTTTTGACTTCAATCGTAATGTGCCTGTTCTCGTAAGGATGTTCATGTTAAGTTTTTCCTCGAATGGCGTTGCATAAGGAACTACTGCCGATAGATTCACTTTTTGATCAGCATTGATCGATTGCGGAACAATAAAATCATTTAGGTTAACTGGTAGAGGAACCATTTCTGCAGGAATATCAGAAGCAATGAACTTGTAACTTCCTTTCTCAAGTGCAAAACGATAAAGCGAACTGTAATTCCCAAAATATTCACCATTATCTTTATAAACGAAAATTGGTCTTGTTGTAATACCAACATTTATATTCCAGGGATTGCCATTCAGCTGAAGCGCATAATCTCTTACCACTGAGGGGTCATATTTCATTTCATCACTAGAGCAGGAAGTCATCATAAGAAGAGTTGCACCTACTCCTAATATTATTTTTTTTATGTTTTTCATATCATATCATTTAAAATTGAAAACTTTTATTTTCTGGCTAAGATGTGCCTGTAGAACGCTACAGATATGCCAATTAATAATAGAATGAAAGTGCTGGTCTGTTTCATAAGCTTGGTTTATTAGTTAGTTAAGAATTAGTTAAAAATGTTAGTTATAAGGCAAAACTAGAGATAGCGAATTGTAATTTGGTGTAAATATTGCTTTTCGAGGAGGGTGAAATCACTAATTTGAGTAGGAATAATTGAGGAATAGGCAATTAATTAGGATATTTTCGCATTAAGTGAAAAAAAATGAATAAATAAAAGGCACTTCTATTTATTTAACTCAAAATTAAGTTTAGGAGATCTGTAAAGGATTGTGAAAAAGAAAAAATTTATCTTTTAGTATTTGTATAACTATTCTAATACTCAGCGAAGTTGAAGCCATTACAATAGATTAGTATAAGCAAAAGCTTTAAAGTAAATAAGTTTTTCAACTCCGCTAAGGATGATCGTTGTAATTACAAATCTATGGTCATGTCAATTAGAGCGGAGTCGAAGTCCACATTCCAATGAGTCATCACAGTCAAAAAAACTTTAGAATTAAGCGAGCCTTCGACTCCGCTCAGGATGACACTTTGATTCCATTGTAAAATTTTATTAACGAAACTGTCTTCTATATTCTGCAGGTGTATGGTTAAATTTTGCTCTAAAACATTTTCCAAAATATTTCAGGTCATTAAAACCAACTTCAAAACAAATTTCCTTTATTAGCAGATCCTCGTTTTTAATAAGCTCGGCCGCTTCATTCAATCGCATGTCGCGAATAAATACGACTGGAGAAACGCCTGTAATGCTTTTAAGTTTATTAAAGAAACTGGCTCGTGACATACACATTAATCTTCCTAATTCATCAACTGAAAAATCTGATTTAGACATATTTTCTTTTACCAGTTTAATCACCTGAAACATGAACTTATGATCCTTATTAGAAATTTGCAAAGGTTCCTCTTCTGAAATTTCAGTCATGTTACCTGTCGAATACAAATTCTGAAGGCGTACACGCTGCTTCAAAACATTCTTAACCCGTGCCTGTAAAAAACTCACATTAAATGGCTTGGTTATATAATCATCAGCACCATATTCCATTCCTTCCAATTTACTTTCAATTGCTGTTTTTGCACTAAGCAAAATCACGGGAATATGGCTGGTTGCAAAGTTATTCCTGATTAATTTAAGCATTTCTATACCATCCATATGTGGCATCATAATATCACTGATGATGAAATCAGGGGATAATGCTGCAGCCTTTGAATTTCCTTCTATACCATTTTCTGCTACATAAATGGTATACTCTTTTTCTAAAACAGAAACAATAAATCCTCTCAATTCAGGATCATCTTCTACAATCAATCCTACCGGCAATTCTTTTTCTACTTCTTCAAATATCATTGGGTCTGGATCGGCTTCAAATCTTACATCATTTACTAATTCTGCTTCATCTTCTTCAAATAAAATATCCACATCTTCAGTAAAATGCTTGTAACCTTTTAAGAAACAAATTTGAAAACTGCTTCCCTTACCGGGTGTGCTTTCAATTAAAATACTTGCGCCATGTTTATCTGCTAAATCCTTTACAATAGAAAGACCTATGCCGGTACTTGGATTATATGGATTTTCGTTGTAGTTTGAAAAACGTATAAACAATCGTTTCTGAAGTATCGGACTGATACCCGGCCCGTTATCATTAACCTTTAAAACCACCTGTTTTTCCGTGTCTTCTATTTCTACCTGAATTGTATCCCCTTTATGGCAATATTTAAATGCATTTGAAAGCAGGTTGACCAAAATTTTATCCAAACTATCCGGGTCAGCCCATACATTTGATTTTGTAGCACTGCTATTTACTTTCAATTCTATATTGCGCTGTATGCTCATTTCACTAAAATTTTCGCATACTTTCGTTGCAAAATCAGCTAAATTTACTTCACTAACAACTAGCTTTCTGTCCTGAATTCTTCTTAAATCTAAAATTTGATTAACCAAATTCAACAATTTATTACTGTTTTTTTCAATAATGCGAAGCTGGTCTTTTACTGATTTTTTTATTTCATCATCCGAAAGCATAATCTCTAAAGGCGCAGTAATCATGGTAAGAGGAGTCCTGATTTCATGTGAAATATCGGTAAAGAATTTCAATTTTAATTCCCCCATTTGCTTCTGTAATTCCACATCATTTCGCAGTTTTAATATGGTAAGAACTGCACGATTGACCACTAAAAATAAACCTACAGCCAATAACAAATAACAGAAGTATGCGAAGTGAGTTCCCCAAATTGAAGGACGAATAGTGATTTCAATTCGTCTCTCATTATCTGCCCATAAATTGTGCCCATTTGTAGAGGATACAATAAGCGTATATTTTCCACGATCTAAATTGGTGTAATTAATAGACTGCCCTCCTTTAAGATAATTCCATTGTTTATCAACACCTTCCAGCTTGTAACGATACACAATATTCTCGCTTTTGATGTAATCTAAGGCGGAAATTTGAACCCTGAAAAAATTCTGGTCATGCTGGAGTGTAACTTCTTTAATTAAATCTGGATTTCCGGGAGTTTCGGGATTGATTTCGTGGAGCTGTTTGTCATTAACAGAAAATCCCGATATCGCCAAATAAGGTTTAAATTGAAAGGGTTTAATCGCTTCCGGTTTAAAATAAAGTGCTCCGTCCGAATATCCTACAACAATTTCTCCATTCGCAAGTTGGCATTTTGTGGCTTCTGAAAATATTTCGGTACCGATAATCGATTTCAGTTCCGGAAATGTTTCGGCACTATTTTTTTTAGGATCAAACCGAACTACCTGATTGTCACTCATAAGCCAAATTTTGCCTAATTTGTCTTCTTGCAAGGCCACAACTCCTTCAAGAGGAAAAGCAATATTTTTGTTCCAAATAGGCTTAACTTTTAATTGCCCTTTCTTATCTAAATCGGCCAGAATTAAGCCTTTTCCATTGGTAGCTAATGCTAATCGGTTATCTGAAGTTATCAGAACATCCAAAATATCATTGCCCGAAACCTGCGAAAACTCTTTAAATTGGATTTTATAAGGTGATTTATTTTCTGCTGAAAAAGAAAACAATTTATAAGAGGAGATAAAAAACAATTCGTGTTCTTTGTTTTCAACTATTGAGCGAACTTTATCCGCATTTTTTATGGGATAATTTTTTAGTTCGTTTTTGTGGTTAATAAAACGAAAACCATTATTGGATTGACGGATCAGATTAATTCCCCCGCCCCAGGTTGTCACATAAATTTGACCATTTGATGCCTGAAATATTTTATAAATATCATCTGAATTAATGCTGTAAATATCTTTCTCATCATATTTACAATGACTTACTTTATATTTAAAAGAATGTCCTGCTGGTGTCAGGCAAAATAATCCGTTACCTCGTGTTCCAATCCATATTCTGCCATTGGTATCCTCCATCATACTATAAATATCAGCTCCCCATCCGATGCTTTCATTGGACAACGAGCCATCAGGTCCTAACATTCCAATCTTCTTTTTTTGAGGATTGAATATGGCAATATTTTCAGCACGGCTGGCTACCCAAAGATTGCCATTTTTGTCGCTCATCAGGCTTCGAACGTTATGCTTTTGAGGATTACCCGATTCTAAATTTAATGTTGAAAAATTACGATTATTAAATGTTATAAGATCCAATCCCTGTTTGAATGAACAGAACCACAAATTCCCCAGCTCATCAAAAGTTGCTGTATGCATCACATCAGAGACCGTCTCTTTTGACTCTTTAATGCATCGCATTATAGAAAACAGTTTGTTTTGTTTTTCATCCCAATAAGCAAATGGTCCTTTATGCGACTGAATCCACACTGTTCCATCTGGCGAAGTAAGCAGAAAACTTTTCTGTTCTGCGCCAACTATAGGAGGACCACCTGAATCGACCTGCATATATTTTAGCTTCCTGGTAGCCAAATCAAATTGATACACACCTGAATTTGGGGTTTCGAACCAAAACTGGCGTGAGTTCGTTACTCCCAAGTAATTGATTTTCTCGCTAGGAAAACCTGATAATGCTTTGCTGTTGTAAACATCCAGTTTTCCAGTCTTTATGTCATAATAGTAAAAACTTTGCTCACTCGTTAATATTAGCACTTTGCTGTTGCCTACAAGTTTTATTAAAGCAATATCTTCCTTTATATTCAGTTCAAAGTCAAAGAAAGTATTTGTTTTCTTAGTGTAACGTGTAAATTTGCCCTTTCCTCCTCCAAACCATACATCCTCTTTTGTTTCCAGAACTGAATTAACTGAATATGATTTTCCGGAATGTCCAGACATATTTGAGAAAAAATATTCCGGAGCAGTTCCCGCTTTATTTAAACGACAAATTCCTGCATGCGTCAAAAACCAGGTTGTTCCTGAGGTATCTTCAAAAACATCTCCAATTACACCACAATATTTTGAAGGATCAAAAGCAATTTGTCGGGTCTGTTTATTATTTTGGAAAAGAATCAGGTAATTTTTATCTTCCGGAAATATCCATACTTTACCCGATGGCATCACTTTGAACTTTGTAAAGGCAGTATTAGAAGATTTACCAGCTTTTTTCTCAATTGGAGAATGAAACCTTAATTGATGTGTATCAAAATAATAGATGTCATTTTTTTCAGACTGAATCCAGATTTGCCCGTTTATATCAAACTTAAATTTAGATACACGATTTGACATTAAGTCTAATGATGAGTTTTTTTCTACCCTGAAGTTTTGAAAAGTATTTCCGTCATAACGAATCAAACCGTTGAATGTTCCCAGCCAAATAAATCCCTTCTCATCTTGTTGAATACCCAGAATACGTGACTGGCTTAACTTTAAATCATTTGAAAAATGAGTCAAAATACCAGATGGCTGAGCTGTACAAAGGGTACAAATCAAATAATAAAAGATCAGAAGTATATTTCGTTTCAACATTTATAATTTTATTAGCTTTAGCACAAAGACAAAAATATCAAAATTCTTTTAGGAACCTTAAGCACACTCTGTCAGTAGCTAAATACCCCCCTTTAAATAGTATTTTGTACCCATTCTATATAATTTTAAAAAATTTAAAAAATTAAATACAAGCTTTACAGCATCCCTTAAATAGCAATTTATCCCAAGCTGAAAGATATAAACATCTAATTTTGCAATTATTAAAGTAATGTGCCATCCATAATCTTTTAGATTAAAAATATCATTACATAAAAAACTATAACCTTAAATATTTGCAAAAAACTCAATGAGAAAAGTATATTGTCTTGTGTTTATGTTGAACTTTTTAGCATTAAGCACCTTCGCACAGAAAAAATTTCCGTTTAACAATCCAAATTTAACTACTGAAGAGCGTGTCGACGATTTGGTATCCAGAATGTCGATAGATGAAAAAATCAGTCAATTGATGGATTCTTCACCAGCTATTGAACGCTTGGGGATACCGGAATATAATTGGTGGAATGAATCGTTACATGGAGTTGCCCGTGCAGGATATGCAACCGTTTTTCCACAATCTATTTCAATTGCATCATCCTGGGATCGCCAATTAATTTTTGATGTTGCCAATGCCATTTCTGATGAAGCGCGTGCCAAACATCACGAATATTTGAGAAGAGGACAACACGGAATGTATCAGGGATTGACATTCTGGTCACCAAATGTTAATATTTTTCGTGATCCACGATGGGGCCGCGGACATGAAACATATGGCGAGGACCCTTTTCTTACCAGTCAATTGGGACTTAAATATGTTACCGGTCTTCAGGGAACTGATGAAAAATATTTTAAAGTAATTGCTACTGCTAAACATTATGCAGTTCACTCAGGTCCTGAACCTTCTCGTCATCATTTTAATGCTGAAACCAGCGATATCGATCTGTATGAAACATATCTTCCTGCTTTTCGTACTTTGGTAAAAGAAGGTCATGTTTATTCTGTAATGGGAGCATATAATCGTTTTAGAGGAGAATCTGCCAGTGCAAGCCCATTCCTGTTCAATATTCTTCGAAATGATTGGGGATTTAAGGGGTACATTGTTTCTGACTGTGGTGCTGTTACAGATATTTGGAAATACCACAAAATTACCAATGATGCGGCAGAAGCTTCAGCTTTGGCAGTAAAAACTGGATTAGATTTGGAGTGTGGAAGTAGTTATAAATCATTAAAAGAAGCTCTTGACCGCAAATTGCTTACAGAAGCTGATATTGACATTACGATAAAACGTTTGTTTACGGCCCGTTTTAAATTAGGTATGTTTGATTCTGAGGAGATTGTGCCTTATGCACAAATCCCTTATTCGGTCAACAACAATTCCGCTCATGATTGGCTGGCCCGTGTAGCTTCTCAAAAAAGTATTGTTCTTTTAAAAAATCAGAATAATACACTTCCACTTTCTAAAGAAATCAAAACGGTTGCCGTTATAGGACCAAATGCTAACGATGCACAGTCTTTATGGGGAAATTACAGCGGTATTCCGAGCAATCCGGTAACGGTGTTAAAAGGCATTCAAAATAAATTGGAACCTAAAGCTAAAGTACTATACGCAAAAGGTACAGATCTTGCTAAAGGAGTTCCAGAAATGAAAGTTATTCCGTCTGTTTATCTTCAAAGTGAAAACGGAGTGCAAGGTCTGACAGCAGAATATTTTGACAATAAAGAATGTCAGGGAAAACCTCTTTTTACACGCATAGATGATAATATCGATTTTCACTGGGATATTGACACACCTGATCCGCGCATGAAAATGGGTAACTATAGCGTGAAATGGACTGGATATATTGTAGCACCAAAAACCGGACTTTATAATATTTCTGAGTGGTCCAAGCCTTTTATGACTATCGATATTGAAACAGGGAAAACATCAGGTGGAAAAAACAGCCATCATCCAAGAATTCGTCCTCAGAAAATGGAGTTGGAAGCCGGAAAAAAATATAAAATAGAAGTTAAATACCAAAATATGTATGGTGATGCAATAGCACAGCTTTTATGGTCTGAGCCAAAGGAAGATGTTTTAAAAGAAGCTGTTAACGTTGCGCATCAGGCGGATGCTGTAGTTTTAGTATTAGGATTGAATGAACGTCTTGAAGGTGAAGAAATGAAAGTCGAAGCAGATGGTTTTGAAGGAGGTGATCGTACCAGTCTTAACTTGCCGGCTAATCAGGAGGAACTAATGAAAGCAATTACAGCAACCGGAAAACCAGTAATTTTAGTTTTAATAAACGGTAGTGCGCTTTCTATAAACTGGGCTAATGATAATGTTCCTGCCATTTTAACTGCGGGATATCCAGGTCAACAAGGTGGTAATGCAATTGCCGATGTGCTTTTTGGAGATTACAATCCGGCTGGCCGCCTACCGGTTACGTATTACAAATCAGTAGACCAGCTTCCTCCTTTCGAAAACTATGATATGAAAGGACGCACCTATCGTTATTTTCAAAAGAAACCTCTTTATCCATTTGGATTTGGTTTAAGCTATACAAAATTTAAATACAGTAACTTACAACTTCCAGTGGATATTAGTGCTGAAAAAAATTTAGAAGTATCGGTTGACATAACCAATACCGGTGATCGTGACGGTGATGAAGTAGTTGAATTATATATAAAAGACGAGAAAGCTTCTACTCCACGTCCAATAGTGCAATTAGAAGGTTTTGAACGCATTTATCTAAAAAAGGGCGAAACAAAAACAGTTAGTTTTACAATTACTCCACGACAGCTATCCTTAATAAATAAAAAAGGGCAGCGAGTGATTGAACCGGGATGGTTTACAATCTCTGTAGGTGGAAAACAGCCTGATGATTCGAATGATTTATTAAAGGCAAGATGTAGTTATAAGGGTAAAACAATAAATTTCGAGAAATAGGATGATTTATTTTTCTTCTGCGATCAGGACTCCAGTTGATGAAGATAAATAAGTGGTTCTTCCTCAGCATATGCACAACTTCAATTCAGCTCAATGTTCGTCTGACCAATTCAAAACTTTTAAAACCTAATCCGTTTTGGATACCCCACTTAATAAAACGATGATCCTGTTCGAAAAACCTATCAGAAATTTTTAGTTTCTGATAGGTTTTAACATTAACACTTAGATTATAAACCTATTCTTTGAGAATGGTTTTATTTACAACACCGTTTACAGTAATTATTTTAATTAAATATATGCCTGCACTGCCATCAATATTCACTTTGACTGTTGAATCGTTAATTTCGTTTATTGCGTAAATTTGTAATCCAAGCATATTGAATACTAAAATCTGTTTAACCTTTCCGATAGTACCAAGATCGATATAAAATTCATTTTTAAATGGCACAGGATAGGTTTTCAATTCAGTCTTAGCTTCATCAACGTCAACTATTGTATTGTCAGAAAGAGCTATTTTAGATGTACTTCCACAACTAACTGGTGTAGGATTAATTCCTTCAACCTCTATTTTATCGATGTTAGCCAAACCGGATGCTGTTGTCGCTTCTAATCTGATGATATGATTCCCTCCAGAAAGAGTTACTGTAACTAAAGAGCTTGAATTCTCAGCCCAGGTAGTCCAATTAGTTGTAGGGTTAAAATCTGCAGAAGCCAATGTAACGCCATCCACTATTACTTTACCTGGTCTGGCAGTTGTTCCTCCATTAGAATATTTCCAACGAAGCATGTAATTTCCGGAAGAAGTATTCACAGACCATTCAATTCCTGCCCCTACGGCATTATTGGTATTGGCAAAACCAGCACCCTGGAATCCGGCATTATTGCTATCTATAGTGCCTTCGACTGAGCAGAATCCAATTTGATTTTCATCAATAGAAATTTCGGCAATAGTAGAATTGCCAGTTACAGAAATCGTACCTGATACTGATGCGCTTGGGGAACCACCTGTAGTTATTACTGTGAAATTGAATGTACCTGATTGAGTAGGAGTTCCGCTTATGGTAATAGTTTGTGCAGAAACATTAACTACTGCAGTAACACCAGCAGGTAATCCTGAAGCAGTGGCAGAGGCAGCATTCGTCCATGAATAATTAAAGCCAACTATTGGTGTATTTAGACTTACCGTTTGATTTGCTGAACCTGCACCATGTTTCACAAGAGTAGCTGTGCTAGTCAATTCTGTATAATTGGCAGTCCCGTTTTGATTTTGATTTGCAGTGATAGTTCCTACCAATTCATTAATATAAACTTCTAGATTAGTATATATTGGGCTGAGTGTATATAATATTCCATCAGAAACATTATTACTATTCAAACCATTAGCACTTTCCCAGCTATTGGGTATTCCGTCATTATCCGTATCCGTTGGCGCTGTAGTGGAATTGTATACAGGCCATCCTCCAACATCAGATTGTGTATCTATCAGACCTTTTGTGCTTCCGTTTGATCCAGTATAAGTAAAATTCCCATTTGTTGCCTCTAACACTATTCTGTTGTCAACTGCATCACGTTTAAGACTGGCACCTACATACGCCAATACACGATTATATGCATTTGCTGCCGAATGAGTAGTCATTTGACCGAAGTCATATTCAGTATTTACACGAAGTTCCGTTTTGCTTTTTGAAGATGGATTAGGATCAACTCCATTCCAATTATTGTCTGTAGTGGCAGAGTTTACGGTAGTATGATTTCCATTAACGTAAAACTTGCCCCAAACACCTGCAGCCTGGTTGTTAGATCCATCATCCTGACCTGGAGATATGATTCTGTCGTTTACGCCCGAACCTGTTGCCGGACCTGCCTTGTAATAATTATTGGTAAGGTTGTAGGAGCCTCCTTCAGCAGCATAAGCACTATTGCCGCCCCAGTTATAAATAACATTATTTCTAAAATCAACATGCTCAAGATTAGGAAGTCCCGAGTACCTGCTGCCACAAAAACGGACATTTCGGCTATCATGATGCGCTAACATATTATGATGAAATGAGGCTTTTTTTCCACCCCAGATTCCACCATAACCATGAATTCCCTTATCATGAACAGAAACACGTAAACTTTCAGACATCAGGCACCATTGCATAGTAAAGTTCTCATTATCATAAAAGGAAGCACATTCGTCTGTACTCCAGCTCATAGAGCAGTGGTCAATGATAATATTTTTATGGTTTCGTCCGCCTATCGCATCGCCTTCATGTTGTGCCTGGTCACCCATTCTGAAACGAATATATCTAATGATAACATTATCAGCATCTATATTTACAGAATAATTTTTCAGACAGATTCCATCACCTGGGGCAGTCTGACCTGCTATGGTGATATTTCCATTGTTAATTCTTAAATCTGAATTAAGCGCAATGATTCCCGAAACTTTAAACATAACTGTTCTGGTTCCCGTTGCTGTAACAGCTGCCCTTAAACTTCCTGCACCTGAATCATTCAGATTGGTAACATAGATTACCTGTCCGCCACGACCACCAGTTGTATATCGCCCAAAACCTTCGGCACCCGGAAACGCTGGAGAAGTAACTGCCAGAGCAGCAGCAGCTTTTTGAGTAGAAGCACTCTTTTGAGTAGCTGCGGTTACTGTTAAAGTCCCTGATTTTGTTGTATTAGGTGAACCGCCAACGGTTGTAATGGTGTAGTTAAAAGTACCACTCACAGTTGGTGTTCCGCTGAAGGTTATCGTTTTGGCTGTATTGTTTATGGCAGCATTGACACCAGATGGTAATCCTGTTACATTTACTGTTGTAGCATTTTGCCAGCTATAATAAAAACCTGTAATAGCCGTATTAATGCCTACTGTTTGGCTGGACCCTCCGGCTCCGTGTTTTGTCAATAAAGCTGCTGCCTGGGGTACAGAAAAACTAATATGATTAAGATTGTATAAATAACCGCTTCCGCCCTGAAAAACAAGATAGACATCATGTATTCCTGACACCTGACTTACAGCACATGTGAAATTTGTATAGGTTTGCCATCCGCCTGTTGGTGTAATATTACAAGTTCCGATAAGTGTACCGGATGTTCCTCCTAATAGGATTGAAATAGTTCCTCCGATTCCGGCTGTTGCAGCTCTTGCCAGAAAACTGCCTGCTCCTGAACCAAAGTTTATGTCTTCAAACATAACCCAGTCACCGTTATTGATATATCCTACATTGTCAGTGCCCTCGGAACTGGCTTCATTCTGAGTTCCCGATTGGCTGCTGTAACTTTCGGCCTGAATAGTCTGGAAAGCTGTTCCTCCACCTGTAACCGAATTAATTATAGAGTCCGGATTCCAGTTATCAGTGACCTGAGGGTTGGCATTATTTGCTTTTAAAACATTTGATTTAGTATAAGAAGCAGCCTGAGCAGCGGTTAATTTTTTTGCCCATGAAACTCTGGAAGAAGGAACATTACCAGCTCCTGAGTTATTATATTCTGCAAAACGTGCTGTAGACTGGTTAGCAGCATTACCCCAGTCGTTCCAGCCTGCCGCCTTAATAGCATTGGTCATACTGGTATTCATAAAAGTAACCGATGCATATCCTCCCCAAGGGCGGCCCAAATCTGTAATATTGCTTCCTGAACCTGTAATCTGGCAGTTATTGAATACAAATCCATAAGCCAGATGAGATGGGGTATTAGCAGCTGTGACAGAAGTTCCCCCTTTAGTATAAAGCTGGCAGTTTTGAAAATAGGCAATGGCTCCTCCAAAAATAAAGTCTGTAGTGCCTTCGAAATAGCAATTTTCATGGTAAGACCTTCCGCTGTGGGGATAATAAGTATCCTGGTTTCCTAAAAAACGGCAGTTCTTAAAAACTGCTTTGTCTGCAGTAGAACGAACCGCTACAGCCTGTCCAACGGGTCCTGAAGAATTAGAGAATGTAAGGTTTAATGCATAAAATCCTGCACCATTGATGAAAGTACTGGCTGAATTAGAAGTTCCATACGCAGCTCCTGTAGCCGGATTAATTTTGCTGGCGTAATTATTATAGGTTAAAATTGTTCCAGTCGAACTTTGCCCTATGAATGTCAGATTGGTTTTATTTGAAGGAACCGTAATTACTTCATAATAAGTCCCATTTTTAATGTAAATTTCAGTTCTGGCCGAACTATTAGAAGGAGCTGCATTCACAGCAGCCTGTACTGTGGTATAATTACCACTGCCATCCTTAGCAACTACGATGTCGTAGGTTTGTGCTTTCATCTGCATCGAAAAGAAAGCTAAAAAAGTCCATAATAAAAATTTTTGTTTCATGTTTTTTGGTTTGATTGGTTAGTAAATAATTTCAACAAGTAAACTACTTTTCTTGTTAAACCAAAACTATAGAAATCAAATTCTAATACAGGAGACATATCGCTATTAAACAGGGGACAAAATACCATGTTAATTACTTAAAAATAAGTGAATTATAAACATTTTAAGGGTTTTAAAATCTTAGCTTCAACACGTGCGCGGTTTATACCATGAGTGTAGATGTTTTGTAAAAGACAATTAACGCAAGAAAGATACCTAATTTATTGATTGTTTCTTTTTAAATGGTTGTCTCTTTTTTTATACATGGATATCTAGATTTTTCAAGTCTTTATGGAGTAACATTTGTGATTCGAATTTTCCACGAGGAATTCTTAGTGTGTTTAAAATAGGACAGTCTTAAAGTGGCTTTATTAGAGATTTAATCGAAACTGGACGACGGTTCGAAATCCCGCTAAGGATATAGGATTTTTTTCTCTTTGATTTATCGTAATTTGTTGATTAGACTTGATACCTTTTCTGTTACAAAATCTAAGGCGATATTTTTAATAATTCAGCACTCTCGTTTTTGTGGCAGAATCGTATATTTATTAATATTAAATATATGGTCAATAATTTGGATCATGAAAACAGTTTACAAAAGCTCCATTCCGTAATTTGTGTCACATCTACCGCCTTTTGTATAACTTACAGGATTTTTAATGTCCCAATTTTGCATCATCATTTAACAACATAAAAATTAAATAATGAGCAAGACAACAAATACAAAACAATTATTCCAAAGTTTTACATTTAAAAATGGGATCGAAACTAAAAACAGGATTGCCATGGCACCAATGACAACCTGGGCCAGCAATGATGATTATACAGTATCAGATGATGAAATAAAGCATTATGAAGCCCGAAGCGGAAACGTTGGCTTGGTAATAACAGGCTGTACGAGAGTTATGGCAAACGGAATTGGTTTTAACAATGAATATGCCTCTTACGACGACTCTTTTCTGCCAGGGCTTAAAAAAATGGCCGCTGCAGCAAAAAAAGGCGGCTCACCTGCCATACTTCAAATTTATCACGCTGGAAATAAAGCAGTTTTGAATCTTATTCCTGATAGTATTCCGGTAAGTGCAAGTCCTATAGCATTAGCACCGTCGATGTTTTATGAAGGAGGTGTTGTATCTCGTGAACTTTCAAATGAAGAAATTCTGGAAATGATAAAAGCTTTTGGTGAAACTGCTCACAGAGCAATAAGGGCAGGTTTTGACGGAGTAGAGCTGCATGGCGCTCACGGATTCCTATTGCAAAATTTCTTTTCACCCTATTATAATCAAAGAACAGATCACTGGGGTGGATCTGCCGAAAAACGAATGAATTTTGCAGTAGAAGTGATCAAAGAAATTCAGAGTATAATTAAAAAGTATGCAGACCAACCATTTATGATAGGTTTCAGAATATCACCAGAAGAGCCTGAAAGTTATAGAGTGAAAGATATCCTGCCGTTGATTGATAAACTCATTGACTGCGGGATTGATTATCTCCACGTTTCACTTACAGATCTGCTGTCGCAAAAGCCTATAGATAATGAAAATAAGGATGAGACTATTTTAAAATTGGTACTTGATCACGTTCATCACAGAGTTCCAGTGATTGCTGCGGGAGGCATCAAACAGTTTAAAGATGCTATCGAGGCAATAAAGATGGGGTTGTCGTTGGTGGCTGTTGGACACGGTCTTATTATCAATCCAAATTGGGTAGAGCTTGCTTCTGATGAAGAAAAAGCAGACGAAGTTTTAAGTATGTCTAAAGCAGATGAACTGGCGATACCCAAAAAACTACAGGAATTCATTCAAATAGCCAAGGGATTTTTTCAGGTGAAGGACTAGCCTTTAAATTTTATAGGTTGTAATTTTTTTAGGGCAAAATAGAAAAAATCAGAAAAATTAACCGTAATTGTTACAAAAGTATAATGTGTACTCTCTTGAAAAAGTTAATGTACTGAAGGCTGAAAACCTTTAATTCTTTTAAAAAAAATATTATAATATTAAGTAAGAACAGCGCTTATGAAACATTACAAAACGATAAGTGAGCTCTATAAATTAAACGGATTTCCACCGCCTGAAAATCCACTGATGGGCATCCTAACTTTTGAGGAGTCAGAAAAATGTACTTTCATCGAGAGGGAATTTACTATGGCATTTTATACAATTGCCTTAACAAAATTAAAATCAGGGATATTTCAATACGGTAAAACAAAATACGACCACGAAAATGGATCTTTGGCTTTTTTAAAACCGCATCAGAAAATATTAATGAATAATGTGGAAACAAGTGAAAAAGGATTTCTATTATATATCCACGAAGATTTTTTTGTGAACCATAACCTTCATTCAGAAATAAATAAATATGGATATTTTGATTACGAGGTAAACGAAGCTTTACATCTCTCTCCAAAAGAAGAACACATTATATGGGAGTTATTCAACAAGATAAAGCTGGAATATTACAATAATCAGGATGAGTACAGTAAAGATATAATACTTACCCATATAGATTCTATTTTAAAATACGCCCAGCGTTTTTATAAGCGACAATTCTTAAATAGATCTTCTTTATCAGGTACCATAATCACTAAATTTACTGACATACTGAAACAATATTTTGAAGATGGAGATCTTCAAAGAAAAGGCCTGCCATCTGTAAAATATATGGCTGGAAAGTTATCCCTGTCACCAAAATATTTAAGTGATTTATTAAAACAAGAAACAGGCAAAACAGCACTGGAACATATTCATATCGCATTGGTTATCGAAGCCAAGAATATTTTAATGAATACAGATAAAACCGTAGCAGAAACTGCATATCAATTAGGTTTTGAAAATCCACCCTATTTTTCAAGGCTTTTTAAAAAAGAAGTTGGTTTAACACCTACAGAATATAGAGAACAATTTTTTAATTAAGGTTAACATCTGGTAGAATGAAACCTTTTTTGCCACAAAAATTAAGGCTGTATCTTTTAAATTAAATAAATTAAAAAATATCAGAGCCAAATGGCACCAATTGAAGACAATTGGCGCCATTTTTCGTTTCTACTATTAAGTATAACAATCTTTATAAAGACCTCATAATAGTTTTTATTTTTTTTCATAAAGCTAATAAAAGACAGAATACCACACTTGGTAAGAGAATTTTTCAAATCATCATAAAAGATGTCTAATTCGTCAATATCCCTGTCACTACTCGGGACACTGCGTAAATTTAACTTATAATATTATCACTATCATAGTCTGGATATGGAAATAAAAATTGAAAAAAATAAAAGTAATTAGCTAATTTATAATCTTATTTAATTTCTTTTTCATCCAGTTTTAAAATCCCAGAAGAATTTTCTTAAAAAAAATAAAACAATCGGTTGTTTTTTAAAAATATTTATCGTTAAATTAGCAGTAAAAACCTACTTATCAGAAGGTTATTTACTAACTATTAAAACCATAAGTTATGAAAAGATTACGAAAATTACTTTTTCTATTTTTAGTTTTTATTCCTCTAATGGAATTATTTGCATGGCCAGGAATGCCACTACCTCCCCTGCATATTGAAGGCAAAAATTTAAAGGATCCCTGTGGAAAAAATGTTTTACTCCATGGTGTTGCCATAACACCCAGTCCCTGGTTTAATGGCTGCTCGTATAATCAATGCCGTTGGGACAATTATAATGTCCAGGGTTGTCTAAATTATAATAATGCTGTTATGGATGCACTCACAAACACAAATAACGGATGGAAATTAAATTATATAAGACTTCATATTGATCCTTACTGGACCAATACACCTGGCTGTTCTGCGGGCGAAAACAACATTTCATGTTTTAATTACAATAGACTGGTAACTTATGTTGATCAGGTTATAATTCCTTTAATTAATCATGCCAGAAGCAGAGGTCTCTATGTTGTACTTCGTCCTCCAGGAGTATGTCCTGACCGAATTGCTTTTGGAGACACCTACCATAATTACTTAAGAACTGTATGGCAGTATTTATCAAACCATCCAAATTTAAAGAATGTAGATAATGTTATGTTTGAATTAGCCAATGAGCCTATACAAATACTCGGAACAAATGGAAATTGGGGAGCTACTGGCGATGAGCATTTTGCCGCTTTACATAATTTCTTCCAGGATTTAGTAAATAGAATTAGAGCTAATGGTGCCAATAATGTTTGCTGGATACCAGGAACAGGGTATCAGTCTCATTACCAGGGATATCCAAATCATTTAATAACAGGAGGAAATATAGGCTATGCTGTGCATGTTTATCCAGGATATTGGGGGGCAAATGCAGAAAATACCACCAGTTTTAATAATGCCTGGAATGCTAATGTACAACCGATTGCTAATGTAGCACCTATTATGGTAACCGAAACAGATTGGTCTCCTTCTGGTGATCAAACATGGGGTCAGGGAACGACAAGCGGTTTTGGTCTGAATTTGAAAGGAAGGATTGATGCCACAGGAAATTGCAGTTGGAATTTACTTGCTCCAGAAGGATTGATAACAAACGGAGATCCCTATAATGTTACAACCGCTTTCAACAACAGTTGGGAATCTTGCGCTGCACCAGTTAAGCAATGGTTCTCTGAATATGCAAACAATAATATACCCTCGCAAAGCTGCAGTACTCTAATAAATAATGCTGTTTATGAAATTGAATTTAAAACAAACTCAAATAAAGTCCTGGATCTTAAATATGGGACTAATGCAAATGGTACTGTAATTCGTCCTTGGGATAAATCAGGAGCAACAGCACAGCAATGGATTGCTGTTGACGCAGGTAACGGATATTGGCGTTTTAAATCAAACGCGAGTCCAACAGGACGTGTAATAGATCTTGAGAGTGCAGACCCAACGAATGGTAAATCGATAAGACTTTGGGATAGTTATAGTAATGATGCTCAAAAATGGCTGGTAACAGATGTTGGCAATGGCTATTATAGTATAAAATCTGCCGTTAATACATCAAAAGGCTGGGATATATCTAATTGCAATATGGACGGTACAGCAAATCTCCAGCTTTGGGAATATTACGGAACTTCATGTCAATTATTTAAGTTCAATAAAGTAGGAACTGCTACTGCAAAAACTGCAATTGAGAAAAATACCGCAACAGATAATATAGAAATCAACACGAATGTCAAAATATATCCTAATCCAGCAACGGGAGGAGAGTTTAACATCTATTTATATTCACAATCTGACGAAAATTATTCTTTAGCACTATACTCAGTTAATGGCGAGCAATTATACGAAACAAAAAATCTAAAGTCTAATACTAATGAACTTATTAGAGTAAAACTTGCAAAGGGTTTATATTTTGTGACGATATATCAAAATTCAGGTACAACTACCAAAAAAATATTAATTGAATAGTAATTAAAAAAAATATAATTTTTAAGATTAGTAAAACTATATTTAGTGTATTGTATAAATTTTAACCCTTACTGGATTAAGTAAGGGTTAAATATTAAATCATACTAATTCTTATTTAGAATTTGTAACAAATCCTTTTGAATGCAGTTTTCAAAAATAAAATAAGGTTTCCCAGATAATTCTTCTTATTATTGATTATTATTGCAGCTGGTCAGGAGAAAAATTATAAACCTGATTTGCTTTTATGACTTTTTTTTGAAGCCCATCTTTTTTACTTAAGGGCATCATTTACGGTCTGACTATCCACAAACTGTTCAAAACTGATAATTTTTCCGGCATTTAATTTCCATAAATAACAGACTCTTGCAGTAAAAAACTTTCCAGATCTCTTATAAGTACCGCTGTAAGTGCCGTAAGCTAAAACATTGTCTTCGACCCAGAGATAATCTTCAGGAGTAAATTTATAATCGATCCATTCACTTCCTAATCGGCTGAATACATTTTCAAAAATATTTTCTATACCAACATAAGTTCCTCCATAAGGAAAACCTTTTGCTTCTGTCCATGAAATATTATCTGCAGCATATTGGGCAAGGTTTTTTCCATTTTCCTCAGAAGTTTTACCCTCGTATGTACTTTTTATAATATCAAGATTTGTCATATTATTAGATTATAAAAACAGCCTGAAATCAAAAACATCACAGGCTGTTAATTTATATTACCATTTCATTTCTCCAGTATTTACTTTAGCTCCAATTACTAAAGCAGTTTCAAAGGTAAGAGCTGGATATTTAGCTTTTATTGCTTTTAATAAATCTTCAGAAGTTTTATTTTCCTTTAATGCTTCTTCATAAAATTCAATATAATTGATAGTATGATCTACCGCACTGCTATCAAAAGAAGAGTTTGAAGATACATGGGCAGGAATTACAATTTCTGGTTCTAATTTCTTAATTTCATTTAACACTGAAATCCAGTTATTGCGTGACTCCGGAGTCTGCGCGTCTGCCATCCAAGGGTTAAAAGTAGTTCCAAAAACATTAATACCGCCTACTACTGTTTTTTCAGCTGGGATCCACACAAATGTTCTATCTGGAAAATATTTTAATCCAATAATTTCCAGGTTATGCCCTTCAAGTTCAATTGTATTACCTTTTAAAACTTGTGGCACTACTGCATTTGATGTAATCTGATTTCCTAATCTTTCTCCCCATACTTCTAATTTCTTCTGAGCAGTTGCTTTAATATGTTCTATGGTTACAGGCGCAGCATATGCAGTAACCTCAGGGAAATATTTCTTAAATGTTTCCAAGCCAAAATAAAAATCAGGATCGCCGTGAGAAACATAAATTGTCGTTAACTTTTTACCACTTTTTTTAATCTCTTC
This sequence comes from Flavobacterium gyeonganense, assembly GCF_029625295.1. NCBI lineage: Bacteria > Pseudomonadati > Bacteroidota > Flavobacteriia > Flavobacteriales > Flavobacteriaceae > Flavobacterium > Flavobacterium gyeonganense. Next base: position 4,675,621 of record NZ_CP121112.1, read on the forward strand.
CGCCACATATTCGGCATCCGCCAAAGTAAACTGCGCATCAATTAAAACCGCATCTTTTTTTCCTGAGATTATAACTGAGGCTACACCAAAGCTGTTTTCTGAAGCATTGAACACTTTAATATCTAAGATATTAGTTTTGATTTTTTTTAAAATTCTTTCTTGTGATTCCATGATATATAAATTAGAATAGTGTATTGATAAATTGATTTTTTTCTTGCATTCATTATACCAGACAAAATTATAAATTGAGAAATCTTAAAGCTTTAAACTAGTTTAATAAAAGTAGTGCGTCTATTTGTTCAGTTATCGTTTCAAAAGCAGCGTAACCCTGTTCTAAAATATAGGTTTCATTGCTTTTTTCTGCCAGCAGCGTTGGATAAGAATTCGCGTAATACAATGCTCTTGAGAATGTATTGAGAGTTTCTTCTTTTACTGTTTTCGAATGAAAAGTATTCAGAAATTCATTTTTATCTAAATTTAGAGTATCACAGATGGTTAAATAAGTCTCTTCATTACTTAAATCTTTTCCATACCAGTAACGAGACCTTTGAACTTCCACCGTAAATGGAATTACTATTTCAGGCCATAATCTGGTCACAGAAATAATTGCCCTTGAAGGAATTTCGCTGTCCAGAATTACATTTTCATTTTCTATAAATTTGAAATAATCTGCCCCAAATTCTGTACCTGTTAACTGCTGGATCTGTGGATCATGTTTTTTGATGTAAGCTGCAATATGTTTAGTCTGTTTTCGAACATTTTCACCTGCCCACATTCCTGCAGGAAGAATTTCAAAATCCAATACATCTTTATATTTATCGTGTAATTTCAGGATATTTACGCTGTTGCCATAACACCAGCCGCAGAGAGGATCCATCACATATATTAATTTCATTTTTTTTATTTTAATGATTATTTATAATGCAAAGATTCATCAGAAAGTACCTTAAAAACATTAAAGTAGTTTAAAAAACACTCATCAGTATTCTTTTTTTAAAGCCATTTTTCGGCGTATATTACTTAGAAACACATTGGTTATGCCCAGATAAGCCGCTATTTGAATATTTGACAGACGCTGTACAAGCTCTGGGTATTTTTCTGAAAAATCAATATATCTGGCTTCTGCGGTTTTACTCAAATTATCGATCATCCTTCGTTGGAGCGCAACATGTGTCTTTTGCGTCATAATGCGAAAGAGTTTCTCAATCTGAGGCAGATTGGAATAAGCAAACTCCTTGTCTTTTTTAGATATAACGAGTATTTCGCTGTCTTCAATCGCTTCTATAAAAAGCTGTGAAGGCATTTCATTGGTAAAGCTGTCATATCTGTTATCCACCAATTTTCGCAGGCAAAATAAAGCACCTGTTCAAAACCATTGGCATCAATATGGAAAACCCTGAAAAGCCCTTTTATTACAAAACCTTCAAAACGGCAGATTTCCCCTTCACGAAGTAAGAAACTTTTTTTTGAATGGTTTTATGCTTAAATAAATTGCAGAATGATTTCATTTCATTTTGGGATAATAAAATATGAGCAGTTATGTTTTTTTCAAGCTGTAGCATCATTTTGCGTTTTTTCTAATAACAGATAAAATTAATTAAAAATAAAGCGCCACTAGCATCAAACTAAAAAACTTGCCTTTTTAAAACCTTTAAACAACAACAAATTCAATTGATGATCGGAATTTTAAATCAATCCTATCTAAGTATATAAAGAGAAATTATCTGTTTTTATTCATTACAATATTATAAAAAAGATTATTTAGCTTATAAACAACATATTAATAGAGTAATTGTCTTATTAATTTTAATTATTTGAATTATTAATCTTTTATTTTGAAATTTGCAGTACAAATAACTATAAAGAATTAAATGGAAGCGATCGTATTAGCAGATTCAGGAATAAACGAAAAGAATGATATGGAAAATATAGATAATACAATTAAGTCTGATTTCGCATTCAAGCTCGAGAGTACTTGTTTAGATGAAAACTATCACCCCTCAAGCCAAACACGTCTGACGACTAATTTTGCAAACCTGGCCAGAGGAGATAATCGTCAGCAAAACTTACGTAATGCCTTAAATATGATTAACAATCGATTCAATGCATTGGCTCATTTGGACAATCCTAAAGCTGATCGTTATCTTTTAGAACTAGAAATCATCACGGTAATAATGAGTATTGATGATAAGAATCGTATTAACAATCTCCCATTGATTGAAGTTTTAAAAACGAATATTTTTGACCGTAAGACTAACCAGCGTATCGAAGGTGTCGCCGGAAATAATTTTTCTTCTTACGTACGCGATTATGATTTCAGTATTTTATTGATCGAGCACAATAAAAATAAATCTGATTTTTGCATTCCTGAAAATTTTGGTGATTTGCACGGAAAACTTTATAAGTGCTTTGTGAGTTCAGCTACTTATAAAGAACATTTTAAGATGTCACCAATCATTTGTCTAAGTGTATCGAGCAACAAAACTTATACTCGTACTGAGTATCAACATCCGGTTCTGGGTTTTGAATATCTGCAAAATGAGTACTCTATCACTGATGAATATTTCTCTAAAATGGGCTTAAAAGTTCGTTTTTTCATGCCTCCGAACAGTGTGGCGCCGATGGCTTTTTACCATTCCGGAGATCTGCTTGCTGATTATACTGATCTTGGACTAATCAGCTCAATCAGCACGATGGAGACTTTCCAGAAGATTTATCGCCCTGAAATTTACAATTCAAATTCAGCGGCTGGAAGAATCTATCAACCTAGTCTTAAACACGAAGATTATTCACTGACCCGCGTTGTTTATGACCGCGAAGAGCGCAGCCGACTGGCTGTTGAACAGGGTAAATATGCAGAGGAGCATTTTATTAAACCTTACAAAAGTGTCTTAGAACAATGGTCTGCCCATTTTGATCTTTAATTAATACAACACATTAAAAATTATTTTATTATGAATAAATTAGTACCTACTTCAATTGTTGGAAGTTTACCTAAACCTGCCTGGCTTGCACCGCCAGAAAAACTCTGGTCACCCTGGAAATTAGAAGGAGATCAGTTAATTGAAGGCAAACAGGATGCTCTTCGCATTTCTCTGCAGGAACAGCAATTGGCCGGGGTGGATATTATTAGTGATGGCGAGCAGACACGCCAGCATTTCGTAACCACTTTTATCGAGCATTTAAGCGGTGTAGATTTTGAAAATCGTAAAATTGTAAAAATCCGTGACCGTTATGATGCAAGTGTTCCTGTGGTTGTCGGTGAGGTTGCACGTCAAAAAGCAGTTTTTGTTGAAGATGTTAAATTTTTACGTAAACTGACAGATAAACCAATAAAATGGGCATTACCTGGTCCGATGACAATGGTAGATACCTTATACGATGACCATTACAAAAGCCGTGAAAAACTGGCATGGGAATTTGCGAAACTGCTTAATGAAGAAGCAAGAGAACTTCAGGACGCTGGTGTAGACATTATCCAGTTTGATGAACCGGCATTTAATGTGTTCTTTGATGAAGTAAACGATTGGGGAATGGCAGCATTAGAACGTGCTATTGAAGGTCTAAAATGCCAAACTGCGGTACATATCTGCTACGGTTATGGAATACAAGCCAATAATGACTGGAAAAAGACGTTGGGTTCAGAGTGGCGTCAGTACGAGGAAATTTTTCCTAAAATTCAAAAATCTAAAATTGATATTGTGTCATTAGAATGCCATAACTCACGTGTGCCTTTTAATTTAATTGAACTGGTGCGTGGCAAAAAAGTAATGGTTGGTGCAATTGATGTAGCAACTAACACTATCGAAACACCAGAAGAAGTTGCTGATACCCTGCGTAAAACTCTTGAGTTTGTAGACATCGAAAATCTTTATCCTTCGACAAACTGCGGTATGGCTCCTTTGTCCCGAAATGTGGCAAGAGGTAAATTAAGTGCTTTAAGCGCAGGAGCAGAAATTATACGCAAGGAATTTGGGATATAGTTCCATCCACTATTTGGATAACGGCATCCTTATTTGCCACTCTTCCGTGGTTTACAAAAGTGACTCTACGGAAGAGATATTTCCTTCAAAAATATTCACAAAGAAACCCATTAAGTTTCAATTCCCGGGTGTAAAAAATCACTTGAATTAGAGTTTCAAGAATCTTCCTCTACTATACACTAGATTGGTTTTTAAAATTAAAATCACGTAATTGCTTACTAATGTGAAGTTACTTGTCTAATCTTTAAAGCAAAAGCATTAGACAAATAATAGCAGATCTTCGCTCCTATTCTGTTTCTACCGAGTATTTAAGTTCATTAAACGTTTAGCTTCATTGGGCTCTTTCCCAAAAAAGATAAAGATCACAGGATATAAATAAAAATTATACTTCTTTTCGTCGAGCCATACGCTGAGCGATGATGCTGGCGGCAATCAATTGAAAAGCATGGTAAAGCATGAGTGGCAACAATACGATGCCGGTGATGGTACTGTGCTGAAAGAGCACTTTAGACATTACGGTACCGTGAACCAATGACTTTTTAGAGCCACAAAATAAGACCGTAATACGATCTTCGTCTGAAAAGCCAAACAAACGACTGAGCAGTCCGACACAAAAGAATACAGCAAAAAATAATCCTATCATCCCCGCAGCGAGCCCGGCAAGTTCGACAACAGTGAAGCCTTCAAAAAGATGCTCAGAGAATGATTTACAAAAAGATGTGTAAATGATAGTGAGAATAACTCCCTGATCGAAATATTTGAGCTGTTTCTTATATTTTTCCGCAATGGCACCAAAACGGGAGTTGAGGCAGATACCGATAATGACAGGAAGCAAGACTTGAAGAATCAGCTTTATGAAGATATCAGTGACATCAAAATCGCCTGTTGCAGAAGCGATGAACAGTCCAACCCACAGTGGCGTAACCACTACTCCAATCAAACTTGAAATACTCGCATTAAAAATCGCAGCGGGAATATTCCCTTTGGCGATGGAAACCATGACCACAGAAGAGGAAACTGTGGACGGTAAAGCCGCCAGAAAAAATACACCCAGCCAAAGCAGCTCAAATCCGGAGTTGACAAACAAGGGGCGAAAAGCCAAAACGATGAGCGGAAAAAACAAAAAGGTTGTTAACTGAACCACAATGTGCATTTTCCAGTTTGCAAGACCGGCTTTTAGTTTTTCAACACTCAACTTCAAACCATAAAAAAAGAAAATCAACGACACGCCTACATTTGCAATCTCTTCCAACGAAACAGGTTCTTTGACCATACCTGGCTTCGGCAAAAAATAAGCCAGCAGAATCATAGTGCCAATCATTAATAAAAAACCGTCAAAACCTGCTTTACTTAATACTTTTAATAATTTCTTCAATTTTATTCAGTTTAATTTTCTACGCAAAGTTATCTTATAGAACTAAAAAAGCTTCCTAATACCGATACTTAAGAGAATTGAACTGTTTTACAAGATAAAACAAGTATTATTTACTTTTTTAAACGTATTTTTGAAACTTAAAAAGATTTTTATTCTATGGAAGAACTCGATACTACCGATCTGCTTTTGTTGAAAATATTAGGAAACAATTCAAGTTTTACTATCAAGGAACTTGCCGCGCAGGTAAATCTGTCACCAACTCCTGTACTACAGCGTGTAAAAAGGCTGGAGAATAATGGCTACATCAAAAAATACATCGCCTTAATTGACCATGAGAAATTTGGACATGGATTTATTGTTTTTTGCAACATAAAGCTCAAACAGCATGATCGTAACATCGGCAACAGCTTTGTCGAGGATATTATGAAAATTGATGAAGTAGTAGAATGCTATAACATTTCAGGGGATTATGATTTTATTCTTAAGGTTTTCGCAAAGGATATGAAACATTACCAGAATTTCGTCTTTAATAAATTAGGTTCCGTCGAAAGTATCGGCAGTACGCAGAGCACTTTTGTAATGTCAGAAATAAAAAACCTGCACAACATAAACCTATAAAGGCTTTATTGATTTTAATTTCGGCTCAGAATTGGTTTATTATTTGGGTTTACGAAATAATCTAAGACATAGTACAGAAACGAGTTTAAATGGTTAAGTTTCTATCCTGCTCCAATTTTTATACAAACAAAGTTTTTTAAATTTTAATACATTATAATTTTATTGCTTTTTTTCATAAAATCATTTTAATATATTAGTATAAAAAGAAAAAATATAGTTTTAACAATTAACACTAATTAAGACCACATGATAATCAGATATAGTATTTTTCTAACCGCATTTCTACTTATAACAATGAGTTCCTGTAATTCATCAAACGCAACTGATTTTAAGGAGTCGCTTGATCAATCGGAGCGCAAAGCCTTTAATATTATTGTTGGAAAAAAAGGCTCAGGAGAAAAAAACTGGAATATCTCGAAAAAGAAGATTATAAAAACGCTATAAAGGCAGTGGATCAGCAGGCGATAGATTTTGATATTATTATAGCAGATATTCACAGGTTACCTGCTGATGATATCCCAGAAGGTCAGCAGCTAAAAACTGCCTCCCTGGAATACTATCAATCTCTTAAAGAACTTCATATATTCGATAAAAAGGATATAGAGCAGCAGGCACTTCTGAAAACATTAAAGAAAGATGAATTAGAGGATGCCCTAAATAAGCTTAAGGAACTGGCACAACAAAAAAAGATGCTTTACAATGCTTTATATAAGAAAGAAGCTCTTCTATATACTGCTACACAACGTTTTAAGGCTGCTAATGGTATTTAATCACGAAAATCCTATCCATTATTTTAAATAATCAGTCAAATCAGTTTTTGATAAATAATCTAAATTATATACAGGACGTTCAATATCAAATGGAATCGGTCTTTTACTAAATTGCTGGAAATAAAGTAAGCAGCCGTCTTTCCATATTTGAGCATCCCTGCTCTGACGACGCAGTTTACTTTGCACTTCAAAAAAACGCTGTTCATCAATATAAGGTTGCGCCTTATCCCATATTTTTTGAAATTCTCGTACTTCTTTTACACCTTTATCATAAGTATAACAAAGTTCATCCCAAAGAATGCGTTCATTTTTCATCTTATAATCCCATGGTAAATGATGAAACCATAATAAATATATTTCAGGACATGTCTCAATATTTTCAAACTGACTTTTTAGTGGCTCATGATATTGATTTACAGCCCCGGAACCTTTTTCTGTTCGGTCAAAGCCAATTCCGGAAGCATCTGCTTTATGATAATAAGCAGCAGTCCAATCGCTACGGATGCCTTTAGGTCCAAACCATGGTCCAGGACCATAATGGGTATTGTTTAAGCCTGCAAAAATATGATGAAGTCCAAGTGGCATTGAATAATTTACAGCTGCCTCATGACTTTCTAACATTAGTTGCTTTACAGGTTCAAGAAAGTTTTTTTCCAATCGGATACTTTACTATCTTTTTCTTCGATTGGATAAAAAGTTAATTTTAGCCATTCATCTGCTATTTTCTCACTTGTAATTTGGTTATTCCAGGCCATTCGGCCAAACGCATACCAGTTTGACTGGGCAAAATGATGACCACACCAATTGGTGTCTAAACCAATATTAGCTACACCTGCAATTGCTGTATGTTTTTGAGGAAAAATACTTGCATCAGTAGTACGGGCAACAGTACTTCCTACCCCTTCCTGATGAGTATCACTTTTCAGGAACTCTTCCCACATCTTTGCCAAATAGACTAATTGTTCTGAATGTCCAAGATATTCCTGAGTAATTTGTAATTCAGGCATTACAGACGTTTTTTTCATTGCTCCAAAGAGCGGATTGAATGGTTCGCGTGGCTGAAAATCAACAGGTCCGTTTTTTACCTGAATAATTACGTTGTCACGAAACTGACCATCAAGCGGCATGAACTCATTATAAGCCTGAGCCGCCCTGTCCTTGCTATTGATTTCATATACAAAAGCACGCCACATAATGATACCTCCGTAAGGTTTGACTACATCAGCAAGCATGTTGGCTCCATCAGCATGAGTTCTTCCAAAATCCTGTGGGCCAGGTTCTCCTTCACTATTGGCTTTTATTAAGAATCCTCCAAAATCAGGTATAATTTTGTGAATTTCTTTTGCTTTATCTTTCCACCATTTAATCACTTCAGAATTTAAAGGGTCTGACGTTTTTAATCCGCCAATTAAAGTTGGTGATGAAAATTTAACGGAGAGATAGGTTTTTATACCATACGGACGCATAACTTCCGAAATTGCTTTTACCTTCTGAAGACATTCAGTGGTTAGCATCAGTTTTGAAGAATTGACATTATTCAAAACTGCACCATTAATTCCGATAGAAGCGTTGGCACGTGCATATTCTTTCCATAATATCCTGTCGTTATCCGTTACTGCATATCCTTTTTCCATATCATGCCAGAATATTGATTTGCCTGCATAACCACGTTCTACTGAGCCATCCAGGTTGTCCCAATGGTTTAAGATTCTTCTCTCGTAGGAAGGATTGCATATTTCATTTTGAATTGCTTCGCCAGTTTGCTGGCGACGCAAAAGTTCGTAAGCACCATATAAGATTCCTAGTTCTGTATTGGCCTGAATCTCATTTTCAGAAATTTTAAAACCATCACCTTTAATTGCTTTGGATTTTTTTATAGTCAAAAGAAGTTTAGCTCCGTTTTTACCTTGCCAGGATTGTTCCAGCTCCTGTTTGGCAATAGCTATAGTTGAAGATTTACTGAAACAAACAATAGTTACTTTTCCCGTACTTTTTGCACGTAGCCAAAGAAGATGTCCGTCTTCTGCATGAAGATTAAATGTTGTGGATATTAAAATTAAAAAGACTAGTGTTTTTTTCATTTTTAATCTAATGTTGAAGTTTATTAAATCTATTTTGAATTATGTAAGACAGGCGGTGCTCCAAAATAACTCGGATAATTGTTGTCAGGGTTCACAACAATTTTTTCAAGCACTATTTCAGGATCTATCATAATTACTTTCAGTGTGTGAATTCCAGGTTCTTTGACATCTATTTCAAAATCCAGCCAACGCATATTATCAAAAATTTCATTTCTGCGGAATTGCCCGGCACCAATCAGGGCAATGTTTTTATTGATCGCCGGGTAAGGTTTTAAAACTGATGATCTTGCTAAAATTTCTGGTGTATATTCTTTGAATTCATCATGAAAACCTTTTCTTGCATCCAACACCTGAGGTGTCTGATCATCAAGTGTTACACCAATTCTCAACCCGCGCTGCGGATATACATCCTGAGTAGGAAGAATACCTAAACAAACCGTACTTTTTCCAGTTGTTGGAAGAAATACTTTATATTCCAGTGTAGCACCGTCCTCTGTTGTAATGTTCCTGGCTGTTACATAGGATATTCCCATATTAGCTTTGCCTTTACCTAAATCCGGCAGGACAATCCATTTTGCATCTTTCCCGGGTTTATTAGCATTGAATTGATAGGCAGGGATAGTAAATTCGCCTGTGAAATTGCCAAAAAAAGGTTCTTTTAGTTTTGGTAAGGCTGCTTTAACTGCATTAACTGATACAGCTATAATTTCATTATCTTTTTTTATTTCGACAATACCAGTTGATTTTCCTTCGGACAATTTTTTCCAGTCAACGTCTACCAAAATCCGAACATCTTTTTCTACTTTTCCTTTGTTACTACTTAATTTAATCCAAGGCTGATTTGCTTTAGCTTCAAACTCAAAAGAACCTGTACCACGATTGAACACATCTATATAATAAGATTGTTTTTTAAGTATATCAAAAACCGGAAGCTGAAGTTTTTCCTGATTTGCTGGCCATGCTGCCTCAGAACCTTCCGTTGCAATTCCCATTGCAGGTTCGGCAAGCCGCATCACTTCTTTTAATTCAGGTAATTTATTTTCTTTTGGCATTTGCCAGGTTGTATAACCGATATGAATATCTGACATCATATTTTTCCACTTCCCATTTGACATCGGACCGTTATAATAATCACTTAATTTTTTATCAAGAGCAAAAAGATCTTTTGCTTTTTGCGCATAATCGTTGGCACTTACTCTTCCTTGTTTCGCATAGAGCTGGTTTTTACCGGCGGAAAGATAAATTTCGGCAACACCTGCAGAAGCCTTCGTAGGATAAAGTACTAACTGATAATAAGTGTCTTTTAGTTCCGGTGCAATTTTTGCCTCTAATGCTTCGGCTTTAGCGGTAACATCTTTCCAAAGCTGGAGCATGCGGTCAGCTTCATTATGATTTACATAACTGAAAATTTGAGGTGTCTGGACTTCTGCCTTTCTTAAAAGATTGTATTTAGAATATTTAGAAACAATATCTGCGATTTCTTCGGCATGTTCCTTTCCAAAAATGCCTTTAGCCCAGTTAATAGTATAATCCATTGTTTTGCTTGCAGGATATGCATCAGGATTCCAGGCGAAATGCATAATGAAGTCAATAGGTAGTTCTTTTGGCTTCAAATCTCCCACATTAACTATCCAGATACGGTCGAGTCCGCTTTGATAAGCTAAATTGAATTGCTCCTGAAGCTTAGGGATGGTGGTAGTATTGACCCATCGATCGTTATTTGGTCCTCCGTTCATATCAATGTGATAATACAGACCGCTTCCGCCTTTTCTGTTTTTTTCTTTTGGCGGCGCAATACGTCGGATGTACCCCCAATTATTATCACAAAATAATAACGTAATATCATCAGGTACATTGAACCCTGCATCGTAATACCGCTGTACTTCAGTAAAAATTGCCCATAGTTGCGGATGGTTGGCAGGATCATCATTATAGACTTTCTGAATGATATCCCGTTGACTTTTTATTACATTTTCTAAAGTTTTTATATTATCAAGATCATTTCCTTTTCCCATCGCTACATCACCATCGCCACGCATACTCATAGTAATCAGGTTCTCATAATTTTTATTTCGATTAAGGCCTTCAAACCAAAATTTCTCCAGGTTTGTGCTGTTTTTAACAAAATCCCAGTCCCCTATTTCCTGTTTGCGTTTTGTATATTCTTTTTGCGAACGCATCATTGGTTCGTGATGAGAAGTTCCCATTACAATTCCGTATTCGTCAGCCAAAGCCGGACTCATAGGATCATCTTCATTAAAAGCGCTACTCCACATAGCCGGCCACATATAGTTGGCTTTCAAACGCAAAAGCAATTCAAACATATTTACATACATTTTGGAATTGATTCCTCCAAATTTAATGCTAGCCCAACCGCCGAAAGAAGGCCATTCATCATTAATGAAAATTCCACGGTACTTAACTTTAGGAGATTCTTGTACATAGCGACCTGCTTTTACAAATAATTGATTGCTTTTTTTAGCAGGAACATCAGCCCAAAAATACCAGGGAGAAACGCCTATTTTTTCAGACATATCATAGATTCCATAAATGGTTCCCCGTTTATCACTTCCGGCAACAACCAAATTACCATCTACAGTTTGAATGATAAAGGATTCCCATTGCCCTTTTATTTCTGAAACATCTATTTTTTTATCGGCAATTAACTGGTCTATTATTTTACTTTTGCCTATTGTTCCAATTAAAATTGCGCCTTTGGCAGGATAAATTGATTTATGAAAAATATCAGGTTTGATTTGGGAAACTTTGCGTACATCATCAGCTAAGTCATTAGCGGCACGGATCACCCCTTTCCAGTCTGAATCATCAAGATAGATTGAGGCTGACTTTCCATTAACAACAATTGAAAAAGCATTTTTTGAAGCTTTGTATTCAACATATTGAGGCGGCGTTTTGTAATCACTTTTATCAGCAGCGATGACTTGAAATGGTTTAAACAGCATAATTCCCAAAATAAGAAGTATAGCTTTTAATTTATTAAGATTCATTTTACTACGGTTTGGTTAATAGGTATAATAGTTAGTTTCATCAGAGATTAAGTAAGTATATAGAAATGACTTACAATTATGGTTAATAAAAATGAGGAATAATTAAATATTTAAAAAGATATTATCGTTGTCTTACATGAAGCTTGATACAAATTAAATTTTCTCCGATTTTTGATTTAATATTTGATAATCTGCTCTGTCCATGTAGGTCCGGTAATATAAAACATACCATCTTCGTATTTTACGGGTTCAATTCCCATTTGTGGAGTAAGTTCCCATGGCTGGAAAGACTGACTGTATGGATAAGGTCTTTTTTCATACATAAAATAGTGACAGGAATTCCATAGATTTCCATCGGGTCCTATAAATAGTGCATTATGGCCGGTCTCCTGATAAGGGTCTTCGGTATCAGTAAAAAAAGATTTTCATAACCACCTTCTCTTGCCATTTGTTCTCTATACTGTTTTTTGCGGGTTCCAAAAATAGGATCCGGTGAAGCGAGTTCCCACGGCCCGAAAGGACTTTTTGATTTGAGTAAGGCAACTTCATATCCACGTGTCCATGTTGAGAAAAACATAAAATAAGTCCCTTCTTTTTTAATAACAAAAGGACCTTCAATACCGCCAACCATCCAATCGGGCCATCCAGGTTGTTTTTTATCTAGAAACTTAGCTAGTGGTGTGGTTAATTTTCCGGTTTTCAAATCAATTTTTGCCTGAAAAAGGCCGTTTCCACTGCAGTAAAAATATACCTGGCCATCTTCGTCTTCAAATAATGTCGCATCGTTGTTATATTGAGGTGTGATTGGGCCATTTAACAGTTTATAAGGACCAGTAATTTTATCTGACGAAAAAAGCCAGACATTATGAGTAGCCATACCTTTCGGATCTTCTTTGGTTACTTCTCCACTGTTTACAGTCATATAAAATTTACCTTTTATTTTATGAATTTCAGGAGCCCAGAATCTCCCATTATATGGTGTATTTGGAGGTAATTTCTTAGCGTCAATTAAAAAAGAATGCTGTTTCCAGTTAAGCAGATCCTTTGAAACTAATAAACGAACTCCGGGATTATGTCCTTCCCAAACAGGATTGGACGTTCCCACGCAATACCAGGTATCACTTTCTTTGATAATAAAATGATCCCGCATTGAAATTGCAGAATCCCTTGTAATAGGATTAGTATAGCGAAATTGTTTTTTTAGAGAACTTTTCTGTTTATTATTTTGTGCAAAATTTATATTTGAAATAAAAAAGCATAATAATGATATTATAGTTAGTTTAAATGTTTTCATTTATTGATATATACATTTATTTTTAAATAAGTTTTGAATAATCGATATTATAGGAGTATAACCAAAATAAAAGGCTAGACTAAATTGATAGGCCTATAATTTGTTTTAACCTTGATTTTAATAGTCTTGAATTGAAAATTTAATAATTCATTACTATTACCTATTTAGCAAATATAAAAAAATAGAATTAAAAAACAACCGGTTGCATACTATGTTTACTTTTACATTAAAACTATAGAAACTATTAAAAGAATATGAAATCTTAATTTATCCTTTGATAAAAGTTATTGGTAAGGCAGATAACATTTAAAATTCAGATTTAAAAAATCTAATTGCTTAAATTCAAAATTCTTTTTTACTAATCTTTTTAGAAAACATTAAGAAGGCTTTGTTTGACAAATTAGTATATTTGGCCATCAATTTTAAGATTTTCAAACAAAACAATTTTAGTTTTCGAATTAAACGATGAAAAATACTAAGTTCACTTGTATAACTTTACTATTTCTGCTCCTCTTTATCGGGAGTACGGAATCTAGTAGATATAAAGCTGAACGAAATCTTCATGAAAATCTTTGTGATCTTTCAATTCCTGATATTCCGCAGTTTTTATCTTCGGATTTACTGAATAAAGAAATCCATATTCATTATGCTGTAAAAAAGAAAATTAAGTTTCGTGCCACTACTTCAGAATACACCACTTTAAGATCTCCCTATTACAGCAATCTGATAAAATTCAGAAATTATAAGAAAAGCCTAATTTATGGTATTGCCTCTATATACCAAATCCAGCGCCATACTTATCTCCATCTCTATCAATTATTCTAGGTCATAGAATAAGATTCGCATTTTTATAAATACAATTTAATTCACCTCTCTTTTTGTATCTGTAGCCAGATGTAAAGAGCAAATTTTTTGTTTATAAAACTGTACTATACAATCCGAAACGGCTCAAGCTATATTCGGAGCATTTCCATTTTTTCTAAAACCAATTATAACTTCCCTGTAGCAATCTATAGGGTAGAAAATCTATTTATATTATAAAAAATAATCATGAACACCAAAAACAATTTATTTTTCATCGTAATATTATCGCTTTTTGTCCTGGTCTCGTGCGGCGATAAAGCCAGAAAGAACTCAGACAAAATAAAAACAGTTCCGGTCTATAAAATTACCTTAAAAGACACTATAGTTTCGAGCAAATTTGTTGCCGATGTGCAAGCAAAAAACAATGTAGAAATTCATGCCCGAATTCCGGGTTTACTGGATAAAGTGTACGTAAGTGAAGGTCAAAAAGTAAAAAAAGGACAAATACTTTTTAAAATTAGCGACCTGGAACTTCAAATTCAGCTTTTGAAGGCAGAAGCTGTTTTTAAAAGTGCAAAAGCCGATCTAAGAATCGCAACTGTTGAACTGGAGCAAGCCCAAACCCTTTTCAATAAAAAAGTAATTGCAGATAAAGAACTGGAATTATCTAAAGCAAAATACGAAGCAGCTTCTGCGAAAGTAGCACATGCTGTGGCAGAAAAAAAAGCGATTACACAGCAGATCAGTTTTACTACAATCTATGCCCCTTTTAACGGAACTATTGATCGTATTCCGCTTAAAGAAGGAAGTTTAGTTGAAAACGGCTCATTATTGACCACTGTTTCTCAATTAGATGATGTTTACGCTTACTTTTCAATTCCGGAAAACACCTATTTCCAAATGATGGAAGACAAAACCTTAAACACACAGGGTGATATCAAACTTATATTGCCAAACGGAATGGTTTATGGGCAAAAAGGAGAACTAAGAACCGCTGACGGTGAAATCGACAGACAGACAGGTTCTATCCAATACAAAGCAAAATTTCATAATCCGCAGGGATTTATCAAACACGGAACTTCTGGAAAACTGATTATCTCAGAACCTAAAACCAATGCAATTTTAATTCCTCAGAAAGCTGTTTTTTCTATTCAGGATAAACAATACGTTTTCCGCGTGAACAAAGATGGAGTAGTTAAAATGACAAATGTTACAATTGAAACCACTCTTGATGATGTTTACATCTTAAACGATGGACTAAAAAGTGATGACCTGATTGTACAGGAAGGTACACAATCATTAAGAGACGGCGATAAAATCAACATGAAACAAATGTAGTTTTATTGATCTGTAAAACAGTTATTTAATTATTTATCTAAAAAATTTAAAATGATAGAGCTATTTATCAGAAGGAAAATATTGTCATTAATCATCTCGGTTATGATAGTCCTTCTGGGATTGCTGGCGTTGTTTCAGCTTCCCATTACCCAATTCCCGGATATTGTACCACCGTCTGTAACCGTTACAGCAAAATATACAGGAGCAAATGCGGAGGTTTCTGCCAATGCTGTCGCCCTTCCGCTAGAAAGAGCCATAAATGGAGTTCCTGGGATGACTTATATGTCAACCGTAACTTCCAATGATGGTTTGACCTTAATTCAGGTTTTCTTTGAAGTAGGAACCGATCCCGATTTGGCTGCCGTAAACGTGCAGAACAGGGTTACAACAATTCTGGATGAGCTTCCGGAAGAGGTAATTCGTGCCGGAGTTACGACCGAGAAAGAGGTAAACAGCATGCTGATGTACCTGAACATTACAAGTACCGACAAAACTCAGGATGAGCAGTTTATCTTCAACTTTACAGACATTAACATTCTTCAGGAATTAAAGCGTATTGATGGTGTCGGTCGTGCCGAAATTATGGGGCAAAAAGAATATTCAATGCGTGTGTGGCTCGATCCGGAAAAGATGCTTTCGTACAATATTTCGGCAAATGAAGTGATTAATTCGCTTCAAAAACAAAACATTTCCGCCGCTCCGGGTAAAGTTGGTGAAGGTTCAGGACAAATGAATAATCAGCTACAATACGTAATTAAGTATGGCGGAAAATTCTTTGAACCAAATCAGTACGAAGAAATTCCGTTAAGGGCCAATTCAGACGGAACTATTTTAAGATTAAAAGACATTTCGAAAATCGAATTTGGTGCAATGAGCTACGGAATGGTTTCTAAAACCGACGGAAAACCTTCTGCATCAATCATGCTAAAACAGCGTCCGGGTTCCAATGCCTCTGAAGTAATTGCGAGTGTAAAAGAAAAAATGGCTGAATTAAAAGGATCTTCTTTTCCTCCGGGAATGGAATTTAATATTGCTTATGACGTTTCACGTTTCCTTGATGCCTCTATTGACGAAGTATTAAGAACTTTGATTGAAGCATTTATTTTAGTGGCTTTTGTGGTTTTCCTTTTTCTTCAGGACTGGAGATCAACTTTAATTCCGGTATTAGCTGTTCCTGTTGCACTTATTGGTGCATTTACTTTTATGTCGATGATGGGATTCTCTATCAATTTATTGACACTTTTCGCTTTAGTACTTTCTATCGGAATTGTAGTTGATAACGCAATTGTGGTTGTCGAAGCTGTTCACGTAAAAATTTCAGAAGAACATATGGCACCTATGGAAGCAACCATTAGTGCGATGAAAGAAATTACAGGAGCTGTTATTGCGATTACCATTGTAATGGCTGCCGTATTTATTCCGGTAGCTTTTTTGAGCGGTCCCGTTGGCGTTTTCTACAGGCAGTTTTCGTTGACAATGGCAATCAGTATTGTAATTTCCGGAATTAATGCGCTTACGCTTACTCCTGCCCTTTGCGCCATTATGCTGAAACCGCACGATCCGAATAAAGAGAAAAAATCACTTTTAGATCGTTTCTTCTACAGATTCAATAATTGGTTTGATTCTATTACTTCAAAATACATAAAGGTATTAGTAAAATTTGCTGATCGTAATACTGTTACCATTGGTTTATTAGTGCTGTTTTGTGTGCTAACATGGGGAACAACAAAATTCTTAGCGTCAGGATTTATTCCGACAGAAGATCAGGGAATGGTTTATGTAAGCGTCACAACTCCTCAAGGAGCAACTGTAGAACGTACAGAAAAAGCTTTGGACGAAGTAACCAAAATTGCTCAAGGAATTAAAGGTGTAGATAACGTAACAACCCTTGCAGGATACAGTATTGTAACCGAAATTGCCGGAGCTTCGTACGGAATGGGAATGATCAACTTAAAAGACTGGAGCGAACGTGATGTTTCGGTAACTGAATTCATGGCGGAACTTACAGAAAAAACAAAAAATATTACCGACGCACAAATCGAGATTTTTGCACCGCCAACCGTTCCTGGTTTTGGTAATACGAGTGGTTTTGAGCTTCGTTTGCTGGATAAATCAGGAGGAAGCATCACTAATACCGATAAAGTAACGAAAGAATTTATCGCAGCATTAAATGCTTCGCCAGAAATTCAGAACTCATTCTCAAGTTTTGATGCCACTTTCCCACAATATTTAATTCATATTGATTATGATTTGGCAGCTAAAAAAGGAATTTCGGTTGACAATGCCATGAGTACTTTGCAAACGATGCTAGGTTCTTTTTATGCCACCAATTTTATTCGTTTTTCTCAAATGTATAAAGTTATGGTTCAGGCTAGTCCGCAATTCCGCCAAAATCCGGAAAGTATTTTGGATATGTATCTGAAGAATGAAGCTGGCGAAATGGTTCCGTTTTCTACTTTCATCAAATTAGAAAGAGTTTATGGTCCAGAGGTTTTAACACGTTATAACATGTACATGTCAGCTATGATTAACGGTGAACCTGCAGAAGGTTATAGTTCAGGAGATGCCATTGCCGCCGTCGAAAGAATCGCTGCCGAAAAACTGCCAAGCCGTTTTGAACTAGAATGGTCCGGTATGACACGTGAAGAGATTTTATCGGGTAACCAAACCATTTACATTTTTGCACTTTGTATCCTTTTCGTTTACTTACTATTAGCAGCACAATACGAAAGTTTATTGCTTCCGTTCCCTGTATTATTGAGTTTGCCTGTTGGCGTTTTCGGTTCTTACGTTGCGCTTGTAATGGTGGGATTAGACAATAACATTTATGCCCAAGTAGCACTCGTCATGCTGATTGGTCTGCTCGCCAAAAACGCCATTCTGATTGTAGAATTCGCCATGGCACAGAACAAACTCGGACGGGATATTGTTGAAGCTGCGATTGAAGGCGCCAGACTTCGTTTCCGTCCTATTTTGATGACTTCGTTTGCTTTTATTTCAGGATTGATTCCGTTATGTATCGCTTCTGGTGCGGGTGCAATTGGTAACCGTTCGATTGGTACAGCAGCTGCGGGCGGAATGTTAATCGGAACTGTATTTGGTCTTTTAATTATTCCGGGACTTTACATACTGTTTGCAAAATTGGAAAAACGAATGAGTAAATCTTAGTACATAATTTTAAACACATAGCCCCGATAGCTATCGGGGATAGAATTTAGGAAACTTAAAAGGCGTTTCACTTTTCTAAAATTCACATAGCTATGTGTTAGAAACTAGTTTCTTTCCATTTCCATTTCGAAAAAGAAAAATCTATGTTTCTATTTGTTAAAATAAAAATTTAGACAAAAGATTGAACAAATAAATTAAACAATGAAAGAGATATTAAATCAATATAAAAATGCTGATGTGCAATTTATAAGGACAACAAAAAGTGCTGTTATAGTAACTGGTATTTTACTTTTAACAGCTTGTTCTGTACCAAAAGTCAGCACTAAATTAGACGCTGCAAAACTTCCTGAAAATTTTGATGCACAGCGAAAAGAAGTGGCTAAGGCTGATTTTATCCCGTTAAAAACAGAAACGTTTTTTAAAGATCCGAAATTAGAGGAATTACTAAAAAAAGCTATTGCCAAAAATCCTGATTATTTAATTATGCAGGAAAGAATTTTAATTGCCAATTCGCATTTAAAAGTAGCAAAACTGGCGCTTCTTCCCTCTTTAGATCTTGTAGCAGATGTTTCCGGAACACATTTCGGAAAATATACCATGGAAGGTGTTGGAAACTTTGATACCAATTTTTCACAGAATATTACCGAAAAACAAAAAATAAATGAAAAGCTTTCACCAAACTATTTTTTAGGTGGAAAAGTTTCCTGGGAAGCTGATATCTGGGGAAAACTGAGCAATCGTAAAAAAGCAGCTCAGCAAAGATATTTTGCTTCTCAACAAGGAATTCGTTTACTGCAAACACGCCTTTTGGGAGACATAGCTGAATTGTATTTCAAACTGATTGCTTTAGATAAGCAAGCGTCGATTTACGATAAAAACTTAAAAACGCAGGAAAGAGCGCTTGATATTGTTTCAGCACAAAGATCGGTTGGAAAAGCCACAGAATTAGCGGTACAACAGTTTAATGCGCAAAACAATAATATTCATGCCGAAGCTTCTGAATTGAAACTGAGCATTGATCAGACTGAAAAAGCTTTGTTAACTCTTTTAGGTGAATATGGCGGGAAAATCGACAGAAGCAGCGATTTCTTATCTGGACATTTAGAGGTTTTAAACCAAAAATTCAGTGTGGATTCTATCATTCACAAAAGACCAGATGTTTCAGAGGCTTACTTCGAATTATTAGCCAGTAATGCAGATGCGAAATCGGCTCGTGCAGCCTTTTTTCCGACTGTAAATCTGGGAGGTTATGCAGGTTTTAATTCGTTTTCTTTCAATACTCTTTTTGATGCGGGATCTTTAGCCTGGCAATTATTAGGCGGTTTGACAGCCCCAGTTTTCAACAAAGGCCAGATTAAACAGGATTTTTATGTTTCGAATAGAAGGCAGGAAATTTCGTTTCTTCAATATCAAAATACAGTTACAACAGCTTTTAATGAATTAAGTGCTTTATTGCACCGAAATGAAGCCTATGAAGATGTTTTGAAATACAAAATGAATGAAATTAATCATCTTGAAATTGCTGTAAATGTTTCAAATGATTTGTATCTGAGCGGTTATGCTAATTATTTAGAAATCATTAATGCGCAGCAAAACAAACTGCAGGCTGAACTTGACTTTGTGAACATTCAATTAAAAAATGCCGAGTCTCAGGTTTTATTGTATAAGGCCTTAGGAGGTGGAATCAACTGATTATTTAGCTACTTGCTACAGTTAAAATTTTTTCATTTTAATATACTGCCCCAAAAAAGGTTAAGGCTATTTGGGGCAGTTTAAAATTTCAGGATGAGTTATAGATTAACAGCAGTTAGAAAAAAGCTATTTGAGCTGTTTTCTCATTTAATCCAATTCACTATTCAAATTATTGCAAAATCACATTTGACCAAGCAACTCCATAATCTTATTATAAATGGCCGTATTTTGATACACTCCTCTAAAATTATCAGCGCCAGGGCCATAGGCAAAAACGGGAACTGGAATAGCTGTGTGATCATTTGTACTGAAATTTCCATGAACATATCCTTTTTCAATACTTCCATCAATTAGGGATAATCCGCCTGTTTCATGATCAGCTGTGACAATCAGCAATGTCTCCGGATTTTTATCAACATATTCCATTGCTTTTCCAACTAACTGATCAAAATCAAGCATTTCACGAACAACATATTCTAAATTGTTTTGATGTCCTCCATAATCGATCTGGGCACCTTCGGCCATAATAAAAAATGGATTTTTTGTTTTTGCAAAAGTATTAGTTGTTTTGATGAAGGATTTTACTAAAAAATCTCCTCTCCCATCTTTAACAGAAATTACTGCCGAATCATCTAAAACTACCATTTTATTTTTTTTTATAGTATCCAGACTACCGAATTTATCCGAAAAAGAATAGCCTTTTTCAATGAGTATTTTAGATAAATCTTTACCATCTTTTCTTGTTTTAAATTCTTTTACTCCTCCTCCAATTAAGATATCAGCGGAATTGCTTAAAAAATCATAAGCTATTGGTTCGTTGTAACTCCTTTCTGGCTGATGGGCGTAAAAAGCAGCCGGTGTTGCATCTGTAATATTCCCTGCAGAAATAATAGCCGTTTTAAAATTTTTCTTTGCTAACTGCTGCGTAATTGCCTCTAAAGGCTTTTCGTTTTCATCCACACTAATGAACCGGTTGTTTGTTTTACTTCCGGTTGCCATTGCAGTTGCTCCTGCAGCTGAATCTGTAATATAACTATCTGATGATTTAGTAATTGAAAGTCCCTGTGTTGGAATATTAAAAAGACTTAACTGGCCTATGTTGGCTGTATAACCTGCATAAATTTGAGCGAGCCCCATTCCGTCACCAATAAGAAGAATTACATTTTTTGGCTTTTTCTTAGTGAAAGCCTTTTGGTTTTTAGGAACATATGCGTTATGAAATACTGTATTCTGATAAAAGTTTGCTTTAATTTTACTTATGAATTCAGCTAATTTGGCAACATCATCGGTACCAATAAAATCCACTTTTAAATTCATCATGGTCATCCAGGTATTAACATTATCCTGTGTGCCCCAAAATCTGATTTTTTTATTCAGATCATGTACTTTTTTAATTGCCAACTGCATTTTGTGCAGATCTGCCTGTGTCAGAACACCTTTGCCATTCCATAAAGTAATCTCTTTTAAGTCGGTACTGATCATTTCAATGCGGGACAACTCTTCAGCATTGTAATTTTCATTCAGTCTTCCGTCAAAATAAATAAATTGCGGATAGGTAATCCAATTTGAGGATAAAGGTCTGTTTCCAGAAATAACAATTTTAATATTTTTATTAGAAAGGATAGCCGGAAAGGTATTTAACTGCTGCACTATTGCTTTTAAGGTTGCATCGGCATCAGATTTAATATCTATCATCAAAATCAAAGATTTATTTTCAGGATACATTTTGCCTTCTAAGTCTTTAATTTTAGAAAAAAGCGGTTCGAGATATAAACTTTTTAAGGTGTTTTGCAACTTAATTTCTTTTGAAGTGTGAGCAACAAAAAGTTCATTATTTACTAAAAAAACATCTGCTTCAATAACACCGGCTTCATTGGAATAGGCTTCATAAAAAGGCAATGATCCGGCATAATCATTATGAGAATGAATATTTGTAGAATTGTATTCCTGTGCTTGTGCAAACAGGAAGATTTGAAGGCAAAAAAGGGTTATTGTTTTTCTCATTAAAATTGAAATTATTCATGGCATGGCCGTAGGTAACCATACATAGAATTTTTATTAATTACTATCTACAGCGCAGTGTATTGGTTTAACTATTTATATTCTACAGCTGCAAACTCTGGGGGAAGTCTGCAGTGTAGAAATAAAAAAATAAAAAAACAACACTAAACTAACGATTACCAGTCTGTACAGTAATTTGACTTCACTGGTTTTTTAAAATATTTTATAAAACTGTTTTGAATGATTGGGGAAAAATTTACTCAGCAATAAAATGATTTATTTATATTCACAGATACTTCACTTTTTTATTTCAGTAGTATAGATGACCTCGCCATTTTCATTGACAGCCTGTACATACAACCTGTCGGCTAAGACAGAAAACACCATAAAACCGTATTCTGAAACAGCAAGTTTACTATAAGGCAAACGATCGATTGGAGTAACTTCTGAAGCAGATCCTGAAACGAAATAATGTGTCTTTCCTTCTGGAAGCATATGTTGTAAATCATGATCATGCCCTGCGATGTAGGCATCTACCTGATATTTATCAAAAAGTGATTTCAGTGATTTTCGCACTGCTTTGGTATCGTAGCTTTCTCTCCTTTTCAGGGTTGCTGTAAATAAGGGATGATGTCCGACAACTAATTTCCATTTCACACTTTTAGGAGCATCAGTCAGGGTTTTCATTAGCCATTTTTTTTGTGCAGTCGAATCTTTTGAAGTGAGATTTTTTGAATATTGTTCGTTTTTGTAAAATTCAGGAATTAAGGCATTGGTATCTATAAACGCAATTAATACCTGCTGACTGGAATCACCATTTATATTAAATGTTTTGCTGTAATAACGGGCGGGCATATTCCAGCGGCGGCTTATTTTTGAATAGGCAACCTGTGCATCTGCATTTCCGGCATAATCATGGTTTCCTAATACCGGATACCAGTTCCAGTGCAATGAAAAATCAGTATAAATATCTTCGAAAGAAGATTTCCATTGCGGATCATGTTCACTGGCTACTCCCACCGGATAAAAATTATCGCCAGTGGAAATTATAAAATCACGGTTAATAGCTGTTGCCGTTTTACCCATTTGTTTTGCTACCGGAATCTGATGGTCTTCACCAAATCTTCCCCAGTCTCCCATTACAATAAAATTTAGTGCATTCGGGTATTTTTTTACACTATTATCTGTTGTCTGGGCAACACCGAAATGTAAGGAAAGCGTACAGATAAAAAGTAGTACTCTTTTTTTGTAAAGTTTGCATTTTGATTGTTTAATAATTTGAAATTGAAGGCTGCTTAAAATTGCAGCCTCCAAATATCATTAACCGAATTAGTATCCGTCATTTTGTACTAGATATCCAGGAACATTTGATGCACCGTCAATTGCCGACTGAGGAATTGGAAACAATCTGTGTCTTACATCAGTATCTGTTTTTTCAGTCCATTTGTCTTCGTAGTGACCAAAACGAATCTGAGTCGTTCTTCTTAAACCCTCCCAGTAAAACTCAAAACCGTATTCTCTGTACAGGATATCTAAATTGATTGCAGGAAGCGCTGCAGGAATTGGAGCACGGGCAGTTCTTGAAGTTCTTACTTTATTCATATCAGCCAAAGCACCTGAATTATCTCCTTTTCTTAATTTAGCCTCAGCACGCATCATAAAAATTTCAGCATATCTAAGTAGTACCATATCTACGCTGCTGTAATAATTTCCATCAGGAGAAGTATGACTGAATTGATATTTTGACACTCTGTATCCAGCAGCATGCCTACTGCCTTCTGCTGTAAAATCTACTTTTTCTGTAAGGTTGACATAACCCACATTTAAATCTGGTCCGTTTCCTTTAATTTGTTTAACCGGATAAATTCTGTATCCTCCATCACATTTAAAGAAAGCCCCATTAGCGTCTTTTCTTGCCGCCCACGGAATACCTCTCATAATTCCTCTGTCAATTTCAAAGTCTTCTGCTTTTACACAATAGTAATGATTTTGATCGTTTACTGGAGAAAGTCCGGTTAGGTCTTTCAAATGCTCTGGTACCTTAGCATTGTTTTTATAAAATCTTGAATCAGCATCGGCAGGATCTACAGAACCGTAGGCACTAACCCATGTCTGATAAAAATCTGATGTGATAGCCGGACCATCTGTTCCGTCTGCATTAATTGATTCCGGTCTTGGAAACATGGATCCAGGTATTGACCAATAAGCCCAACGATTGTTTTCATCTCTCAAAACACCACGCTGATCCAAGGCAAAAATTAATTCTTTATTTGAGTTATTATTGTCATCGAATAAATCAAAATATTCAGGAGACAGGGTGAATTTGCCTGAGTTTATGATGTTGTCTGTGTATTTAATGACCTTATCCATATCTGCTGTTGCAAACTGAGGCGTTCCATAAGGATCACGATAAACGGCAGCATTTAGGTATAATCTTGAAAGAAGTCCCCAGACTGCAGCCTGCGTCATTCTTCCCGGTCCTTTATCATTATTAATAACATCTGCAACAGACAGTAACTCACTTTCGATATAAGCAACAGCATCTTGTCCACGGAGTATTTCTGAAATACTTGCTGATGACTCCTTTTTAAACACAAGTCCCCAGCTGTCTAATGTCATCATATTTAAATAAGCTCTAAGTGCTTTCATTTCATAAAGTGCTCCCTCTGCTTCTTTATTTCCCGCTGCTGCAAGAGGTGTTAAAACTTCAATAGCAGTTAATGTTCTGGAAATATTTATAGTAAGCTCACTCCATGTACTTTTAACCAAATCATTGGTAGGAGTAGTTGTATGTGCATGTACAGTTAAATATTTACCTCCGTCGTACCAGTCTGTTCCTCCTCTGTAAGGTAAAATTCCTTCGTCACTTGCAATCAATTGTAAACCAAAATTATTAGTATGGATCCAGGTGGCTTTTAATTGACCATACGCCGGAGCAATTGCACCGCTAATTGCTTCTGCCTGTCCAGTTCCTGTTAAATTTTCATCCAACACTTTTTCTTCTAAGTCAGTACAGCTCCAGTTAAGCAATGTAGTGAATACAAGAGCTGCTATTATTATTTTATTTTTCATGTTATGTTATTTTTGATTAAAATGTTGCATTTAGACCAAATGAAATGGTTCTGCTTCTAGGATAGCTGAAGTAATCAATTCCAAAAGACTGAATTTCGTTCACTGAAGTCCCAGTGTTTATTTCAGGGTCATATCCACTGTACTTTGTAATCACAAATAAGTTTTGTCCCGTTACCGAAAAACGTATGTTATCCATCACATTATCCAGTCCAATCATTTTTGGATTTAAATTATATCCAAGGGTTGCATTATTTAATCTTAAGAAACTTCCATCTTCCAAATATCTGGTAGAAACAGTATTCGAATTAATAGTAGCTTCGTCTGAAAATTCCGATGCCCTGTCTGTAGTGTTAAAAGAATTTGCAAGCTGACCTCTATTGAACGAAGTCATTGCAACGTGGTTGTAAATTTTATTTCCACCAGCACCATTAAAATTTAAACCTAAATCAAAATTTTTATATTTAAAGTTTAGATAAAAAGCATAAATATAATCTGGTAATGCACTTCCTGCCACGATACGATCATCATCCTTAATCTCTCCGTCTGGATTTGTATCTTGATATTGGCTACGACCATCAGCACCGATTCCTATGAATTTTTGCATATAAAAAGAACCAATAGAATATCCATTAAGCGCTCCGTTTATTGTTGCTCCGGATTGACCACCTCCCTGTGCTCCTCCTGTTGTTAATATTTTATAAGGAGAATTTTCTACTTTGTTATCGGTAAATGATATATTTCCACCAATACTGTAGGAGAAATCTTTAGTTTTGTCACTACTATAATCCAAAGCTAATTCAATACCATTATTTTTGATCTCCATATTAGGAATGTTAGTCCAATACGTTTTTGCAGGCTGAATAGGATCTACAGGTGTCACTTCTAATAAAATACTTTCCGAAATCTTGTTAAAATAGTCAACAGTACCTGATAATCTATTATTGAATAAACTAAAATCCAGACCTATATTGGTTTGTGTTGAAACCTCCCACTGAATATTCGGATTAGCCAGACGGGTAAAAACTGAACCATAAGGATATCCACCTAAATCTGTTGCAGAAGGATCTAAAGGATAGGTATTATTTCCAGAGTTACTTTCTGTATAACTTGCTTTGGTTATTTTAGAAGGAATTTCCTGGACTCCAGTCTGACCCCAGCTTGCTCTTAGTTTAAGGTTATTAACAACTTCAGATTCTTTTAAAAAATCTTCATTTGTAATGTTCCATCCTAATGCAACAGACGGGAAATAACCGTATCTGTTGTTTTTACCAAATTTAGAAGATCCGTCAGCACGCATCGTGGCTGTAAGTAAGTATTTATTTTCGTAACCGTAGTTTAATCTTCCGAAGAAAGACTGAAGCTCATTTTCTACTGCAGATGAACTATGACCTGTAGATTTGACAATTGTCTCTAGCTGATTTTTTGGTTCTATTCCATTATCGGCAAATCCTTCAAAATTATAATTCTTTTGATTTACTTGTATTTTCTGGTAAGACTGTCCCGCTAAAACGGTAAAACTATGAGCCTTTACACTAAAATTATAGGTCAAAGTATTTTCATACAAAACATTATTATTAGTAGTAATAATATTGTTCAAAGTCCCTGGTTTTTTATCAGCATACAATGCATATGGTATTTGTTGTATATCTCTTTCAGACATGGAATAATCAACTCCAAGATTGAATTTATAAATTAATCCTTTTATGAATTCGTAAGATGGTGCAATATTCGCTAAAATACGATTGTTGTTTGTCTCATCAGAGTAAATCCTCTGATTGATTAAAGGATTCAGAACATTGTTGCTCAAATTAATATTTGGTTCTCCATTTACATAAACTGCATCAGTTGGATTCATTGTCAACATACTACCTACAATATTTCTAATATCCGGTCTCGAATTTTCAAGTTTAGTTGCTGTCATATTAAAAGCTACATTAAACTTATCGTTTAGTGCCTTTTGATTTAAGTTTAAACGTCCTGAGTAGCGTTTTAAATCACTTTTTTCGAAAATACCTTCCTGATTATCTATTCCTAAAGATGCTGCATAAGTTGACTTTTCAGTTCCTCCGCTCATAGATAAATTTATGTTTTGAGAAATACCCGTTCTTGTTAATTCATCCTGCCAGTCTGTATTTGCTCCACCGTCTTTCAGGCTCCCATTTACAGCAGCAACCTGTTTTCTAAATTCATCAGCACTAAATACATCTACTTTATTAGCTAATGTTGAAAATCCTGTGGTCATAGAAAGGTTAATTTTAGCATTACCTTTCGCACCTTTTTTAGTTGTAATTACAATTACACCATTTGCAGCTCTCGAACCATAAATAGCAGCAGCAGATGCGTCTTTAAGAATATCAATACTTTCGATATCCTGTGGATTGATGAAATTCAACGGATTTGAAGCCACACCATTATTCGTATTATCCAAAGCAAATCCATCTACAACATAAAGCGGTGTCGTTCCTGAACGTAAACTTCCAACTCCGCGGATAATAATATCCTGGTTAGCGCCCGGCTCACCACTAGCAGCAGTAACGTTTACACCGGCAACTTTACCCTGAAGTAATTGTCCTGTATTGGCTATTACCCCTTTATTGAAGTTTTCACTTTTTAGTGAAGAAATTGCTCCTGTAACATCAGATCTTTTCTGAGAACCATACCCTACCACTACTACTTCGTTTAAAGTACTAACTTCTTCGGTCATGGATACAGTTAATTTTTGAGTTCCTGAATAAGTAACTTCTTTGGTTTTAAATCCAACATAAGAGAAAACTAAAATACCTTCATTTTGCTGTACTTTAATTTTAAAGTTTCCGTCAAAATCTGTTGTAACGGCTCCTTTTGGTTCTCCTTTAATATACACAGAGACTCCTGGAACAGGGTTCTTTTCAAGATCAGAAACGACAATTCCTGATACTGATTCCTGCGAGTATGAATGCGACATACATCCTAAAGCAAGAATTAATAATGCATAAATTTTTTTCATTTAATTAAGTTATTTTATGTTTCGCCAAAAGTATTGGAACGATCTTGCTAACAGGAGGATTTTTGTTTTCTAAAAGCGGACTTTTAGTTCAAATTAGTGCAGAATTAACAGCAAAAACGGGCATTATTGTTTCTTAACACTGGGCTAACTTTTTACAAATCCAGCGCTAACAATACTACTAAGCTGAATATTCTTTATACTCCTTCGGACTTTTACCAAAATATTTTTTGAAAGAGCGTCCAAAGTATTTTGGATCGTTATAACCGCACTCAAAACTCACTTCGGAGATATTTAATTTCTTTGTTTTTAGTAAAAATTCAGCTTTTTGTAATCGAAGTGACATTAGCATATCAGAAGGTGACTGATTCAGGGTTTCTTTAAACAGGCGATAGCATTTAACTCTCGAAATTCCCAATTGATCTACAAGCATTTCTACATTAAATGAAGGGTTCTGTAGTTCTTCTTTAATAATATCTAACGCTCTTTTTAAAAGTTTTTCATTTGAAGTAATATGGTCACTGTCTTCTGTCAGGATTTCAAATATTTTTTCCTGCATTTTATATTCTCTGAAAGGCTCTTCATTTTGATTAATGAGACTGTCAATCTTCTTTTTGATAAAGGACGAACCCACAGGTAATTTTATATGGGTTTCTATGCCCATTTCCAGTAACTGCTCATCCATTTCATAATTGATATGCTCTGAGATATAAATAATGGGAATTTTTATATTCGGTTTTAGTTTTAAAAAACTAATAAGTTCTTTAGTAAATGAAGCCTGATAGAAAACCAGAGCTGAAATATCTATTTGTTTTAATACCGCATTCAGATTAGAAATAGAATTTTCAAAAATCAGGTTATAGTTTTCGTTTTCCAATACCTGATAGGCCGCGGGATTATTATAGGAATCTCCAAAAACCAAAAGATACTTTTTGTCAGAAGAAAAATAATCCTGATAATTAAAATTTTTCCAGGAAATTGTTTGTTTTATGCACATTCCTGAATCAATAACTTCTACCGGAATGTGCAATGCTATTTGAAATTGTTCTTCTGAAGAAGGAATAAGTTCGCCTTTCAGGTCCTGCAATAAAACCTGTAAAGCGTTAAAATACGGACTGTAACTCAGAATGTTGTTCCAATTGTTTTTCAGTATAATACTATCTGAAGCAACCTTAATTTTTAATAAATTATCACTCAAAGCAATAACAACACGCAAGGCGCTGTTCTGATCCGAATATTTACAGAAATCATTAAAAAAATACTGTAATGACAATTTTAACCTTAGAACATCTGCTTCAGCGAAGAAAGTAGTATTTTCTATTTCGCAATTAAAATTTACCTGATTTGTCTGCAGATCCTTTTTTAGTTTTTCAACATTGTTTTTTAAGACAGGAAAAAGATCAATGACTGTTTTTTTTATTGGACCAAGATCTTTAATATGTTCAAGGTAATTCCATTCAGATATCAGGTTCACCAGTTTTCCTGATTGCAAAAGTAAAGCCTTTTGGAGTCCATTATCCTCCTTAAATGAACTCGAAATTTCAATTATCTTTGTTATTGGCTCCTGAAATTCGGCCAGCATATATGTCTTGAACTTTTCAATTTCAAAATTCTGGTTTTTAAAATTGCTGTGAAGAATCAGAAGCTTTTCTTTCTGCTCTATTATTTCTCTGTTTTTCTGATCAAGTTCAGCATTAATTTCTTCAAGGTTTTTTTCTGCTTTTCAATCACATCTGTACGTACTTTCACAAGTTCCTCAAGGTATTTTTGCTGGCTGAGGGTTATTTTATTTTTTAAATAAACAATGACCATACAGATTAGCACTATAAATCCTGAGAACAGGATATAAAATAATACAGACTGGGAAAATGCTTCGGCAGCAATCCAGGACCCGCCATCTTTATCACTTTCGATAGCAAGTATTGAATTATTAGATAAGCCCTGATTTGTGGTAGAATTTTGAAATTTTATGTGTTGTCCAAATGAATATGCTGTGAAAATGTAAAATATAAATTGTGTCCGGATCATTAATTTGTTTTTAACTCGCAAGGATACAACCATAACTTTATTTAAACATAAACTGGATGTTAAGTTAAAGCAGATAGACTTTATGTTTGTTTGAAAAAAGACAACTATCTATATAAAAAATGATAAAACCTGTAAATCTTAATGGCTTACAGGTTTTATCATTTCAGACATTTTGTTGAGCAGACAGATTATGCTTCATCTTTTATATCTTCGTCCTCAGAAGCATCAAAATTAATTGTATTGTAAGCAGCTTCTGTGAGAATTGTATCTGCATCTTTTTCTTCTTCTAATGTCTGTTGTAATAAAGCTGCGGCTTCTTCTTCATTTAATGTCAAAGCAAATGCGGCAAGAGTGCCGTAAGAAGCAATTTCATAATGTTCGATTTTTTGCGAAGCACTGATGATTCCTGCATCGCGAACCGCTCCTTCTTGTGTTTCCTCCATTATACTTTCACCCTCTTTTATCAGACCTTCCATCGCATCACATTTTTTTGCCGAGGCTTTTTCTCCTAAAATTTCAAAAACCTGCTCCAGTCTTTCAACTTGCCCTTCAGTAACGGTTAAGTGTTCATTTATAGCTATAATAAGATTTTCTGAAGTAGCATTTTTAGCCATTCTTGGAAGTGCTTTTGTTAAAGCTTTCTCAGCCCAGTAAATATCTTTTAATGAATCTATAAATAATTCTCTTAATCCTTCTGCAGCATCAGATTTAGCTTTTATCGTTCTGCCTTTCGACTCGGTTTGTTTTGCAGGTGTTTTTTTTGTGCTTGTTTTTTTTGTTTCTGTAGTTTTCATAATATTATTTTTTGAGATTAATATTTCCAAATTTAGAATTCAAACCCTCTTTCTTTTTACAGAATTTCACTATTTGATTACAAAATATTTATTAGTAATTAATTGTTAATCAGGTAGATATTATTACATAAACAATGAAAGCTTATTTATGGCTGATCAATGTAAGGGAATCTCTAAACGTAAACGATGTATTCGTATTATTTTATTTGACAATAATGAAAATGGCTACTGCTTTTAAGGATTTGAAGTTAAAACAATTGATTCAGTAGCATTTGTGAAAATTGGTAAATAAAATCTTTATCGCGAATAAATTTTAATTCATACAAATAGAAAGTTTTGCCTGCAGCATTTAGAACAAACTATGAACAATTCAGAACATTTATAATCCATGGACTAGTTGAAACTCCTATATTTGAATTGCAGAACAACAATTTATTTATAGATTACTATGAGTTTTATCTAATCCTTGTTAGTTGGTGAGAATTTATTTCAGCATATTTCTGATTTGGTTACAGTTTTTTTGTTTTGGTCAAAATTCTTTTCAGTCACTGAAACAGGATCTTGAGCAGAAAATAGTGTATTCTGATTTTAAAACCGCTTTAGCTATCATTAACAAAAACAGGGAAAATTATGGAGATTTGAAAAGAAACGATCTGGATGTTATAAAAACAAAAATTTTAACTGAATTCGGACTTTATGATGAAGCCTTTAAACTTTCTCAAAATCTTTTAGCCAATTCTGAAATTACAGATGAGCAAAAACTTAAAATTCATGTAGAAAGAGCACTCATTTATGAAATTAATGATAATGATAAATCGTGTTTGTCAGAATTGAATAAAGCAGAAGCAATACTTTTAAAACACCCGGAATTTAAGATTAAAAATTACACGAATTTCCTCATCCGAAAATCTTCTTATTACAGGGTAAATGGGTTTTCAAAAAAAGCATATAAGCTTGCTCTTCAGGCAAAAAAGTATGCAGAGTCTGTCAACGACAAAGTGAATATGCCAGTGGTAGAACTCATCTTAGGAATTGGTAACCGAAGAACAAATCCGGAAGCAGAATTACAACATTACAATCGTGCACTTCATCTGTATAAAAAGCTTAATCATTATCAGGCGGTTATTG
Organism: Flavobacterium gyeonganense; assembly: GCF_029625295.1. Taxonomy (NCBI): domain Bacteria; kingdom Pseudomonadati; phylum Bacteroidota; class Flavobacteriia; order Flavobacteriales; family Flavobacteriaceae; genus Flavobacterium; species Flavobacterium gyeonganense. The sequence continues at coordinate 4,707,758 of NZ_CP121112.1, forward strand.
CAACTTATGAAAATCTGAGCTATTTTTATTTTTCAAAAGGTGAATATAAAATGGCCAATACTTTTATAGATTCGGCTATTGCTATCTCATCAAAATCAAATGTTTTGAATTATAAGGCTGATGTTTTTCAGACCAAGAGCGATATTTTAGAAAAACAAAACAAAACAGATTCAGCCTTATATTATTATAAAATTGCTGCTGAATTATACAGACAATACAATGGTGAACAGCGTGACCTAAAAATTAAGGAACTTGAAATCGAATATAATTTTGATAAGGAAAGATCTGAAAAACAATTACTTAAAAAAGATATCAAAATTACGAGAATACTAAATACAACACTATTTATTGTGGTTCTCATCTTAGCTTTTTTTACATGGCAAATCAGGAAAAACAAAAGAAAAATCGAAATCCAGAAACAAAAAATATCTGAGAACAACATTGCACTTAAAACAAATGTCGAAGAGAAACAATTTCTTGTTCAGGAGTTGAATCACCGTGTCAAAAACAACTTGGCAGTTATTTTAAGTCTGATCGATTTTCAAAAAGACCAGGCAAAAAATAAAAATTACAAAACTATATTTGACGACCTCCATCAGCGTATTAAAACAATAACCATTGCACACGAATTTTATTCGTACAGTGTGAATCATAATGACAATGATTTGATTGAAGCTTCGGATTATGTCAATAAGATCATTGAATCTCATCAAAACAGTGCATTAAGAGCGTTCAGATATATAAATGATATTGAGTCAGTTTATTTGAATGTAGATAAAATTCTATCGCTTGGACTGCTTATAAATGAATTGGTTACAAACTCTATAAAGCATGCCAACTCAGGAGATGAACGGCTCGTTATACATTTTGAACTTAAAAAAACAGCTAATGAAATTCAATTAAATTATTCAGATAACGGAACAGTTTTCTGTTTTGAAAATGAGAACAACTCTTTGGGACTTTTGATTATTGAAGGAATGGTCAAACAATTAAAAGGAAATTATACCAGAGAAAAAGCCAACTATAAAATCGTATTTCCCTATGTCAGATTATAACAGAAGGATATTGATTGTAGAAGACGAAGTTTTAATCGCATTCTCAATAAAGAAAATGCTGGATAAAGATTTCTTTTCTGAAATTGCTCATGACTATGAAGAAGCCAGAATTCTCCTGTCGCATAAACCCTTTGATCTTGTTCTGATTGATATTTCTCTTTCCGGACACAAAACAGGTCTTGATTTGGCTAATTTTATCAATACAAATATTTCTATCCCTTTTATTTTTACTACAGCACTTACAGATCCGGGTACTCTGGAAAAAATAACGAATTTAAGGCCTTCTGCCTATCTTTCTAAACCTGTCGAAAGCGTTAACCTGATTACTGCTATAAAGCTCGCTTTGGCGAATGAAGACACGATTTTTAAAATTGAGATTGGAAAACAAATCTATTATTTTCAGGCAAAAGATTTTCTCTTTGCCGAAGCTGATCATGTATATGTTGAAATACATTTAAAATCGGGTAAGAATCAGATTCTGAGAACAACGATGACGTACCTTGAAGAAGTTTTTCCTTCTAAACATTTTAAAAGAATCAACCGCAGTGTTGGCGTAAACCCTTATCATATCTCAAAAATTGTAAACGATAAGTTATTTATAGAAGATCGGGTTTTTAAAATTTCTAAAAAATTTTGATGGTGTTTTAGAACAAATAAAAGGTATTTCAGAACATCTTTTTATTGATTAAAGCAGAAAGTTATTAGTTTTAAACCTACAAACAAAACTAAGCTAAAAAACCATGAGTGATTTTTCAAAAAATTGGATGAGCTATCTCGATGGCAACAAAAAACTGACAGAACTTACCATTCCCGGTACACATGATACTTGTACTTACTATGTTGGAGGTTTATATCAATGTCAAACAATGAACTTTGAGACTCAATTTAAAAGTGGAGTTCGATTCTGGGATATTAGACTAAAAGTAAAAAAAGGCAAAATTTACGCATACCATGGTGATAAATATTTGGATATTACTTTTGATAATATACTAACAACCAGTTCTATTTTATTACAACAATTTCCATCAGAATGTATTGTAATGTCTATTTCACACGAGCAAAATCAAGATAATGTGGAGTTATATGAAAAACTTTGGCCAATCATTGAAAACTTAAACTATTGGTATAAAGAAGACCGAATCCCTAAAATTTCTGAAGTGCGTGGGAAAATAGTCCTTATTCGTCGCTTTATCGCACCAGGTGGATTAGGTTTTCCTGTAGGAATTAATACTTATGGCAGCTGGCCAGATAACAGCACTGAAAGATGGGAAAATAGTGCGGGCATAAAGTTTACAGTTCAGGATGAATACAAAGGATATCTATCAGTAAATATGAAAAAAAATTTGATAGTTATGTAGAACCTGTGTTGAATGAAGCAAAAAATAATGAGGACAGATTATTTATAAACTTTACTAGTGGAACAGTAGATGGAGGAGGAAGTGTTTTTTTCCCCCTAAGTCTCTTGCGGAAGTTACTAACAAGTTATTATTGGACTATCTTTCTAATAATAGTAAAGGCCGCTATGGCATCATCCCAATGGATTTTCCTGAAATTCCACAAAATAAAGAATTAATCAACCGTCTTTTTTCTTGCAATCCTTTCAATTTTCCTCCCATTGAATCCATTAAGACAGGTAATGTTTATGAAATTAGATCGAGATTAGATTTAAATAAATGTTTAGATGTAAAAGGAAATACTCAAACAGATGGAACACAGGTTATTATTCATACTTCAAATAATCAATTAAATCAACGTTGGAAATTAGCAGATGCAGGTGATGGATATTTCTATATTCATACTCTAACCCAAAATGCAACTAACTCAGTTCTGGATGTAAGAGGAAATATACAGACTAATGGCACAGATGTTATCATACAAAAACAAAACAATGGAAATAATCAAAAATGGAAAATAACGAAACTCGAAAATGGCTATTTCAATTTAGAACCTAAAAATGCCCCTAATTCTTTGCTTGACTTATTTGAAGCAAAAACTGAAGACGGTTCCCCTGTAAAAATTTTTACAAAATCTAATAATGATTGGGCAGAACAATGGGCTTTAATACCAATTAAATAAATGCATATAATGAAAAAACACTACGCTTTTTTAATAACTTTATTTTTTGTCTTTTTTACTCACAAAACATTTACCCAGCCTTACTATGACTTTACTCATACCTCTTCGCCGGGAACTTATTCAGTTGGTGGTGTAAATGTTGGATTTAATTACAATCTTAATGGTGGTCAGGTATATATCGATCATAGCTGTCCGAGTGTTTTGGGGTACAATTTCACTAATGGTGGTTATTTTACTTTTGGCTTTAATGTTCCTATTGCGGGAGTAAGAATAAGAGGAATCCGCCAGACATTTAGCACTAATACCAATATCGCCATAAAAATAAACGGAACATCATATGCTTTGAATTCGTCAAACATTTCATCCTTCAGCGCTTGTGGTTATAACACACAAGGTTCGTTATCAAACGGAACTTTTGTTGGTGGCAATGGTATGATTACCATTACACAACCCGGAATTACATCTCTTGAGGTACAAAACAGCGGTGGTGATTATTGGATATTTGTCGTCGAAATTCTACCTCTTGTTACTGCAACAAACACTCCTTGTACAGGCAGCACCCTAAACCTGGCCTCTAATTTTGGAGGATTAACCAGCGGTGTTACCTATAACTGGACAGGCCCTAACGGTTTCACTTCATCACTTAACAATCCCAGTATAAGTAATGCCTCAGCAGCTAATTCAGGTCTTTATACCGTAACAGCAAGTAATGGAACTGTAACAGCTTCACAGACTCAAAATGTTTATGTAAATCCCATACCTACTGTTAATGATATAAATAACCAGACGCTTTGCAATGGTGCTTCAGTAAATTCAGTTAATTTTAGCAGTACTGCTTTCACAGGGACAATATGTGGAGAAGTTAATGAAGGAGGTACCCTAAATCTTAGTGCTCCTCCAGGTTCTGTGTTTACTACTGTACCGTTTGCGAGTTACGGAAATGCTTCCGGTAATTGTGGCAATTTTGTTTTAGGTTCCTGCAATTCTTCTAACAGTGTTAGTGTAGTATCAGCTGCTGCTGTGGGGAAAAATTCATTTAGTCTTGTTGCTACCAATGATAATTTTGGAGATCCATGTACCGGCACTCCAAAAAACCTAAAAGTACAGTTAAATTATACTACTCCGGTTACTTATACCTGGACTAATAGTAATACATCAATTGGACTAGCTTCTTCCGGTACTGGTAATATACCATCTTTTGTAGCAACTAATTCCAGCAATTTGCCTGTTATCGCTACTATAAAGGTTACACCTAAATATACTAATGGAGGCACTTGCTCAGGTACTTCAAAAACATTTACCATTACTGTAAATCCAACACCAAAAATTACGGCTCAGCCAGTATCCAAAACAATATGTAATGGAGACAGTACCACTTTCACTGCTGCCGCAAGCAATGCTTCAGGCTATCAATGGCAGGTAAACCCGGGTTCAGGTTTTATCGATGTATCAGATATTGAACCGTACTCAGGTGCAACGACAACAACCTTAAGTATCAACGGAGCGACAACATTGTTAAACAATTATAAATATCGTTTAGTAGCCTCAGGGTCATGTAATCCTAAAGCAATTTCAAACATTGCAACATTAACAATTCAAAATACAGTAGATTCTCCAACTGGAGATCCGATTCAGAGTTTTAACACTGGAGACAATCTGAGTGTATTAGTTGTGAATGGTCAAAATATTAAATGGTATGCTACAGCAGAAAATGCAGCCGGCCATGTTGATGAGTTGCCATTGACTACTTCAATTGTAAACAATAAGACATATTATGTTACACAAACCCTTGGCACTTGCGAATCTCCAATTTCGTTAGCTATTAAGGCATACAATCCTCTTTTGTCTATTAATGATACTGAAAAATCTGATGTGTTATTGACATTGTATCCAAATCCGGTAAAAGATGTTTTGCATTTTAATGTTGAAACTGAGATTAATAAAATTGTTATTTTTGATATGCATGGAAAAAAATTGCTCGAAAAAACACTAAATGGAGATTATAAAATAAATGTTCAGTCTTTGGTTCAGGGAGTTTATATGGTTCAGTTTTTTCAAAATGAAAAGGAAATGAAAACACTTAAATTTATTAAAAATTAAAATAGACATATACAAAGTAGTTAAATGGCCCTGTCAATTCTGACAGGGCTTTTTTATATAATAATTATTTCCGCCTGAATAAAATTAAATTAACATTTAAAACATGTATAAATACTCTTTTCTTATTTATTCTATATTAGTAAATTTAAAATATTGAAAATCAGTATTTTTATTATTATTTTTTAGTAAATTTGATTCACTCCCCACTGTATCAGGCAAAATAATATACTCTACTTCTGTTGTTTTTTCAATCTTGTTTGGTTGTAGCTTCTGTTTATTTCAAACAATAAAACACAATATATTATTAATTTAAATCAGCTGCTATGGCAACAGTACCTCCGGACAAAAAGAGTAATTACGAAAAGTTATTCGCTTCCTGTGTTATAAAGGAAGCTAAATACCCTGAAATTGACAAAATAACAGCAAAAATGGTTTTGAATAAATCCAGATACCAATCTGTGGGTGACCGGTTAGATATCCCGTGGTTTGTCATCGCAATTATACATTGTATGGAAGCTAGTCTGAAGTTCGATACGCATTTGCACAATGGCGATCCTCTTAAAGAACGTACAGTGCAAGTCCCTGCAGGGCGGCCAAAGATAGGAAACCCGCCATTTACATGGGAAGAAAGTGCCAAAGATGCTTTAGTGTATGACAAACTTAATACCTGGACAGACTGGAGTATTGCCGGAATACTTTATAAATTGGAACTCTACAACGGATTAGGCTATTACAGGCAAGGAATTAATTCGCCTTATTTGTGGAGCTATTCTAATCATTATACAAAAGGAAAATATGTTCAGGATGGACGATATGATCCCACTGCTATTTCTAAGCAGTGCGGTGCTGCAGTATTGTTACGACGTATGAGCGAACAAAAGCTGATAACACTGCCAAATAGTAATTTAGTGGAACAAATCATTGCATTGGGAAATAAAACACTATACTATTCCGGTACCGTTACCAATGAAGCTAAAGAATTACAAACGCTTCTGAACAGGGCTGGCAGTATACTTAGGGTTGATGGTAAGGCAGGTGAAAGAACTTCTACAGAATATTTTAAATTCAGCAACAACTATCTAAAAGGAGATCCAAGAGAAGTCTAGAAAAACTTAGTTTTCTAAATAATTAAATATTTTTTTGCTATCAGATACCGATCGGTATTTTTGCTATATTTGTTTTTTGAAATTTCTTTATTTTAATCTGCACTTATGAATACCTCTGAATTTATATTAGATAAAATAGCTCCTATTTTTAATAAGCAAGGCTATGTCGGAACTAGCCTTTCAGATATAACAAATGCAACCGGGCTTACCAAAGGCGCTATTTATTGCAATTTTTTAAATAAGGAGGATTTAGCATTAAAATCATTTCAGTTAAATGTAAATCTGGCTATAAAACCACTTTTCAGAATAATTGCCAATACACCAGGCAGTTTGAATAAATTGCAAGCTATAACAAATTACCATCGAAATTATTATGATTTAGTCAAAGAGCGTGGCGGATGTCCTATGCTGCGAGTAGGCGTTGATACAAAGTATATAAATCCCCTACTTTTTGAAGAAGCTCAAAAATTATCCCTGAGATTTACTACCGGATTGGTAAATATTATACAGGAAGGCATTGACACTAATGAAATCAAAAAAGATACTAATCCGCTTCAATATGCCCAAATCATTTTATCGTTAATGGAAGGAAGCTCACTTCTGGCATTTACTCATGATGATTCATCGTACATCCTAAATGCGATGACCCATGTCGATAACATATTAATTGCCAGCATAAAAAAAGAATAAAATTTTTTTAACCTTACAGATACCGATTGGTATTTGTGTAATTTATTTCAAAAATGAATAAAATATTAAAAACAAAAAGAAAAATCAGATTTCAGGACTGTGATCCTTTTAATCATTTAAACAATTCAAAATACCTCGAATATTTTATTAATGTTCGTGAAGACCAGATTGCAGAAAATTATGATCTGGATATTTTTAAATATATGAAAACAACAGGGCTTAGCTGGGTTGTTGCTTCCAATCAGATAAGTTATGTAAGACCAGCCTTTACAATGGAAACAGTAGTAATAGAATCTCAATTGATTCAGTATACTGAAAATCTTCTTCTGGTTGAAATGAAAATGTGGAATGAAGATGAAACAGAATTAAAAGCTGTCCTCTGGATAAAGTTTATTCATTATAATATTCAGGCAAAAAAAGTCACAAATCATTCTGATGATTTAATGAAACTATTTCAATCTGTTGTAGTTCCTGTCAATCAGTCAATTTTTGAAAACAGATATTTAGAAATTATTCAAGAATTAAAAAATCGTACCTATACTGATTCTTGATTAATTATAAGGGGATTTTATAACTTTTCAAAATGATTATATAAGTTAACCTGTCTTATTTGAGATAATTTTATGAAAATTTAAAACTTACGAGATATGGACACAAATAATCAAAATCCGAAAAACACTAAAAACGGTAGTTCCGATCACCGTGTAGATACAAGAAAACATCAGTATAAAGATCATGATGAAGTCTTAACAAACGATAAAAATTATGATCCCGAAACTCAAAAATTCAAAGGAAAAGAACCTGAGTTTGATGATAAACTGAATAATGAAGAAAAAAAATAAAAATTAAAACGTCTCAATAACAACATTTTGAGGCGTTTTTCTATTTCTGTGAAATCCTGTAATTCAAAAGAGATAGATTATATGCGCTTTATTTGCTAAATTAGATGTATGAAAACAAAACCAGATGTAATAATCATTGGCGGCGGTCTGGCAGGTTTGACAGCAGCCATACATCTTTCTAAAAAAGGATTAAAGGTAATCTTAATCGAAAAATCAGAGTATCCGCGGCATAAGGTATGCGGAGAGTATATTTCTAATGAAGTCCTCCCCTATCTTCTTTGGCTTGATATAGATATTTTACAATCGAATCCCCAACAGATTTCGTCCTTTGAATTTACAACTCAAAATGGCAAAATTGCCCAAACAAAACTTCCTCTTGGCGGATTTGGTATTAGCCGATACATGCTGGATACTATTTTATATGAAAAAGCATTATCAAATGGGTGCATTATTTTAAAAGAAACGGTTACAGATATTTCTTTTGAAAATGATGAATTTTCAGTTAAAACTTCCAGTCAGATTTTACATTCAAAATTAGTATTAGGTGCTTTTGGAAAACGTTCTAATGTTGATCAGTTCTTAGAGCGGGATTTTATAAGTAAAAAATCCCCATGGCTTGCAGTGAAGGCTCATTATTCCGGCATCAGTCCTAACAATCAGGTAGCACTTCATAATTTTAACGGAGGTTACTGTGGTGTTTCAAAGGTGGAAAATGATATTATAAACATCTGTTATCTTGCAGATTATAATTCTTTCAAAAAATATAAAAATATAGAAGAGTATCAAAAAAATGTCCTTTATAAAAACAAACAGCTTAAATCTGTTTTTGAAAACAGTACACTCTTGTTTGATAAGCCTCTTACTATCAGCCAGATTTCTTTTGATAAAAAACGACCAGTAGAAGACCATGTTTTGATGATTGGCGATGCTGCAGGGCTTATTCATCCAATGTGCGGAAATGGTATGGCGATGGCCATACACAGCGCAAAAATAGCATCAGAATTAATACTTGAATATCATACAGGAACAATAAGTTCAAGAGCTATTTTAGAAAAAAAATATGCAGCACAATGGCAGAAAAATTTTGGAAGAAGATTAGCAATGGGAAGGATTTTGGCAAGTGTCTTAACCAATAAACCAATAACAAACATATTTGTGTCGGTCGTTGCCTCAATGCCAGCAATATTATCTCAAATAATCAAACAGACACACGGTAAACCAATAGCAGTTAAATGGCAATAAACACAAAATACAGAACACAGGAAGCCGAAATAATGGACGATTTTTCACTTCAGGGAAGAGAACTCCGTGCTGCTCTTGATCAGATTGCCCGTATTAATCAATTGCTTGGAGGCAATAAGGTTACACTTCACGGAATAAAAGAAATAATAAAAAAATTAATGTTTCCCACACAATCGTAATTGCTGATGTAGGCTGCGGTAACGGCGATATGCTGAGAATGCTGGCCGATTATGGATTAAAAAACAATCTTAAATTTAAGCTTATCGGAATTGATGCCAATGCTTTTACTGTAAATTATGCCCAAACATTATCTAATGATTACTCCAATATTGAGTATTTGTGTCTGGATATTTTTAGCGAAGAATTTTCTACAATTAACTATGATATTGTACTATGCACCCTCACGCTGCACCATTTTACGAATGAACAAATATTAAATATAATTACTACCTTTAATAATAACGCAGGCATTGGTATTGTTATCAATGATTTGCATCGCAGTAAATTGGCTTACAGGCTTTTTAAATTGATTTGTATCGTTTTTAGTCTGGGCAAAATGTCGCGTGAAGATGGTCTGGTATCTATTTTAAGAGGATTTCGAAAAAATGAACTGGAAGCATTTTCCAAAAAACTGAATTTAAAAAACTATACGATAAATTGGAAATGGGCTTTCCGCTACCAATGGATAATTACAAAAATATGAGTGTCAAAATAATAACTGTTGTTAAACAACTCCCGCAATATTCAAGAACAACAGAAGAAATACTTCCGCTTTTGGATGGCTGGCTGATGGGTCAGGAAGAACGTTTTATAAAAAAAGTAAAAAAAATATTTGAAGGTGCTGCGGTAAGCAAACGGTATTCAATAATGGATCCGCTGGAGGTTTTTACAGCTACTTCTTTTGAAGATAAAAATGATATTTACAGTCGGGAAATGATTGTTTTGGGCGAAAAAGTTTTAGAAAAAGCGCTCGCTAAGGCAAGCTGGGATCCGCAAAGCGTTGACTATATTATTACTGTAAGCTGCACTGGTATCATGATTCCTTCTTTAGATGCGTATCTGATCAATAAGATGAATCTCAGACAGGACATCGTGCGTTTGCCTGTTACAGAAATGGGTTGCGCTGCAGGAATTTCTGGTATTATATATGCCAAAAACTTTCTGAAGGCTAATCCGGGAAAACGTGCTGTAGTGATAGCGGCTGAGTCCCCTACTGCAACATTTCAGCTTAATGATTTTTCGATGCCGAATATTGTAAGCGCTGCTATATTTGGTGATGGCGTGGCATGCTGTCTTTTATCATCGTATGAAGAAGATAATGGTCCTGAAATACTGGATGAGCAAATGTATCATTTTTATGATGCGGAACATATGATGGGTTTTAAACTTACCAATACCGGTTTGCAAATGGTATTGGATATTAAAGTCCCGGATACGATTGCCGCTCACTTTGGAAATATTATCCATCCATTTCTGAAGAAAAATGATTTAGAAATAAAAGATATTGATCATATGATATTTCATCCCGGAGGAAAAAAATTGTCAATACAGTTGAATCTCTTTTTGCAGACCTGGATAAAAATATTGATGACACAAAAGAAGTATTAAAACAATACGGAAACATGTCGAGTGCTACTGTTCTTTATGTTTTGGAAAGAATTATGAATAGTAATCCAAAGAATGGAGAAAAAGGACTAATGCTTAGCTTTGGTCCTGGATTTTCTGCTCAAAGAGTATTGTTGCAATGGTAAAAATTATCAGATAAAAACAAAATGAACCTGAACGAAATTATAGAAAAATTACCTTACACAGAACCTTTTCTGTTTGTAGATGAACTGCTTCATGTCGATGAAAACAGCATTTCAGGAACTTATACTTTTAAAGAAGACCTCGACTTTTATAAAGGTCATTTTAAAGGAAATCCAGTAACGCCTGGTGTAATCCTGACAGAAACTATGGCTCAGATAGGCATGGTTTGCCTTGGAATCTATCTGTTAGGTGATGCCTTTAACAAGGAAACGGTCATTGCTTTCACTTCTGCCGATATGCAGTTTTTAAAAGCTGTATATCCTAATGAAAAAATTACGGTAACGGCTCAAAAAACATTTTTCAGGTTTGGAAAATTAAAATGTGAGGCTGTAATGAAAAACGAAGCCGGACAGGAAGTCTGCAAAGGAATTTTGGCCGGAATGATAACAACAAAATTATGAGTAAACGGGTTGTAATAACAGGTCTTGGTGTAGCAGCTCCAAATGGTGTTGGAATTCCTGCGTTTACCTCTGCCATTAAAAATGGATTATCGGGTATAAGACATGATGCACAATTGCAGGAACTACAATTTTCCTGTCAGATTGCAGGTAAGCCTGAAATAACCGAAGAACTCAAATCACAATATTTTACAGATCTTGAATTACGCGGGTTTAATAGTACAGGTATTTTGTACGGTGTTATCGCAGGTATGGAAGCCTGGAAAAATGCGGGATTACCATTAGAAATTAATGATGAACCAGATTGGGACAGCGGAACTATTTTTGGAACCGGAACTTCGGGAATTGATAAATTTCGCGAAAGCATTTATAAAATAGACGAATTGCAGACGCGAAAATTAGGGAGTACCGTCGTTGCTCAGACTATGAATAGTGGTATAAGTGCTTATCTTGGAGGCAAACTCGGTTTAGGAAATCAGGTAACCACTAATTCATCAGCCTGTTCAACCGGAACCGAAGCGATAATAATGGCTTATGATCGAATAAAATCAGGACAGGCAAAACGTATATTAGCAGGAAGTACAGGTGACAGCGGTCCGTATATTTGGGCTGGATTTGATGCACTTCGCGTATGCAGCTCAAAATATAATGAGAATCCTGAACTTGGCTCCCGCCCTATGAGTGCAACAGCAGCAGGATTTGTACCCGGAAGCGGCGCAGGCGCTTTGCTTATTGAAGATTTGGATACAGCTTTAGAACGTGGTGCTACCATTTATGCTGAAATTTTAGGTGGAAATGTAAACTCAGGAGGCCAGCGTGGAAACGGTAGTATGACCGCACCTAACAGTAACGCAGTGCAAAGATGTATTACAGATGCTATTCATAATTCAGGGATTTCTCCAACGGATATTGATGCTATAAATGGTCATCTGACAGCCACGACAAAAGACAGTCTTGAAATAGAAAACTGGACAAAAGCACTAAACCGAAAAGGAGATAATTTTCCGTATATAAATTCCCTAAAAAGCATGACTGGGCATTGTCTTAGTGGCGCCGGAAGTATTGAAAGCGTGGCAGCAGTACTACAACTTTATGAAGGTTTTTTATTTGGAAATACAAACTGCGAAGATCTCCATCCGGAAATCACGACCCTTATTGATCCTGCTAAAGTGCCTTTTAAAACGTTTAATATTGATCTAAATATTATAGCCAAAGCCAGTTTTGGTTTTGGTGATGTAAATGCCTGTATATTATTAAAAAAATATAAAAATTTATATGAATAAAGAAGAACTTATTGCCAAATTAAAAGTTATTATCAGGCCTTATACGGCTAATAATGAAGCTTATGATAATCTTACTGAGAATACAGATTTTATAAAAGATCTCGAAATCAATTCGGCTAATCTGGTCGATATTGTACTCGATATTGAAGAAAATTTCGACGTTGTCATTGATAATACAGATATGGAAAGAATGCTGGATGTGAAAACGGCAGTCGAAATAATTGAAACTAAATTAGCTGCAAAATGATTGGCAATGACGTGATAGACATACAACAGTCACGTCAGGAAAGCAACTGGCAGCGGAAAGGATTTTTAGAAAAACTGTTCACCGCAGAAGAACAGTTTTTTATACAACAGGATCCTAATCCGGAAATTATGGTATGGGTGTTTTGGAGTATGAAAGAAGCGGCATATAAAATCTATAACCGCGAGACAAAACGAAGAGAATATATTCCTAAAAAATTAATTTGTAAAATTGTATCTATCGACAACAATTGTATCAGAGGTCAGGTAAGCTGTGGCGAAAATAGCTATCATACAAAAACCGCAATTTCAGATGATAGTATACATACGATTGCGGTTAGCTGTTTTAGTAACTTAAATAATGTATTTGAAATTGATAAAACTGAAATATTTAAAGACCAATATGGAATTCCTTATTTAAGTAATAACAGTAAATCAACTAAAGATGTGTCAGTTAGCAATCATGGTAGATTTGAAAAAATAGTTACTATTATTTAAAGTTGATAAAATTTAATTATTACTTTTAAATAAAAAAGCTTTTTTGTAATTGAATAGAAACTAAAAAAATGCTTGAGAATTTTCCTTTTTATCTGGGCCTGCTAATCGTTATTTTATTGCTGATTATGCTGGCTAATAAAATAAAAGTAGCATATCCAGTTTTATTGGTATTAGCCGGATTGGTTATCAGTTTTGTTCCGGGTGTACCTGTTATAAATATAGATCCGGAACTTATTTTTTTTATTTTTTTGCCCCCTTTATTATATGAAGCGGCCTGGACGGTTTCGTGGAAAGAAATGTGGCGATGGAGGAGAATTATTACAAGTTTTGCTTTTGTGGTTGTGTTTCTGTCAGCACTTTCAGTAGCGTTAGTTGCCAATTATTTTATTCCGGGATTTTCAATGGCATTGGGTTTTGTTTTGGGTGGAATCGTATCTCCTCCTGACGCCGTAAGTGCAGGTGCTATATTGAAATTTGTCAAAGTACCAAAAACCTTATCCTCTATTTTGGAAGGTGAAAGTTTATTGAATGATGCTTCTTCTTTGATAATTTTCAGATTCGCAATGATTGCTGTGGCAACAGAGCAATTTATATTTTCTAAAGCAGCAACAACTTTTAGCTGGATGATAATTGGCGGTGTGTCGATTGGTCTGTTTATTGGATGGCTTTTTATGAAGGCTCATAAATACTTGCCTACAGATGCTAATTCTGATATCGTTTTATCTTTGCTGACACCTTACATTATATATCTGGCTGCTGAAGAAGTACACTGTTCAGGTGTTTTGGCTGTAGTAAGCGGAGGTTTGCTTTTATCTAACAACAGACATCGTTTTCTTAACAGCAAATCCCGGCTTCGTGGTGTGAATGTTTGGGAAAGTTTCTGTTTTATTCTGAACGGATTCGTTTTTATGCTTATCGGATTAGATTTGCCCCAGATTACAAACGGCCTTGAAGAAGTCAGCCTGCCTTCAGCAATTGGTTATGGTGTATTAATAACACTGGTTTTGATCGTCAGTCGGATACTTTCCTCATATGGCGCTGTAGTTGTAACTTTAATTGCCCGTAATTTCATAACTGTAGCTGACACAAGAAATCCTGGCATGAAAGTACCTTTTATCCTGGGCTGGACCGGTATGAGAGGCGTTGTTTCACTGGCTGCAGCCTTATCAATACCTGTTTATTTGAATAATGGTAATGGTTTCCCTCAGCGAAACCTGATCTTGTTTATCACCTTCGTTGTAATTCTTTTGACATTATTAATTCAGGGATTGACATTGCCTTATTTTATTAAAAAAATAAAGCTTACAGATATTTACGATCCGACACCCCGCGATGAAGCTTACAATCAATTGCGACAAGAATTAGCCCAATATGCGCTGCATTATTTAAAAACGAATTACAACGATCAGTTAGACTCTAATACTCCTTTGAAGTATCTTATCAAGAGATGGGAACAGCATAGTAATGGAATTGATGATGAATCTATTGGCACTGATCTCAAGGTTATTTACCTCGATTTGCTGCATAAACAGAGAGAATGGCTGGTGAATAAAAACAAAGAGGATCAGACTTTAGACGAATCAATAATTAGGCGACAAATGCATTATCTGGATATTGAAGAAGAAAAATTAAGATACATTTGAGTTTAAATTAACTATGTAAAGTTCAGTGTAAGATTCAAATGTATCTATATCAGCTATATTATTTTGCGTTATAATTTCCCTAACCTCATTTTTATTTCTGTTGATAATTTGCTTAGCTCCTTGATCATTCGACAATGTGATAAGTTCTGAGAAAAATTTTGCCGGAAAAAGAACGGGTACTCCTCGGTAATCTTCTTTTCTGGTTATCACAATAGCTTCTTTTTCTGTGTTGTGAAGTGCTATTATTGTATTTAAATGATGGCTGCTAATAAATGGCTGATCTGCCAAAACAAATAAAACGGCATTCATATCCGTATATTTTTTATTTATTTCAGCTGTTGCCAATGCTATAGAACTCCCCAATCCTTGCTGCCAGTTTTCATTGATTAGAATATTGGCTGGCGATAAATCTATTTTTTCTCTAATTTCATTTGTATAAGCGCCCAGAACGACAAATACTTCAACTGCCTCAACTAAACATGTATTTTCGATAACACTGCCTAATAAAGTTGAATTTTTCCATGGTAGCAACTGCTTCGATTGCCCCATTCTTTTCGAATTTCCTGCAGCTAATATTACGATGGCGATTTGATCCATTATTTCTACTTAGTTTAAGAATGAATAGCACTGATTTTATATTTTAAGGATATAGGTTCCTCTTTTCGTACTACAGAAAGTATTTCAGCAATAATACTAATAGCAATTTCCTGAGGTGTTTCTGCACCAATACTGATACCTGATGGGCCATAAGTTACATCGAGCAGACCTTCATTATAAGAATCCGTAAATTCAAAAAAATCGTTTACTATCTGATTTCTTCTCTTAACAGGACCCAAAAGTCCTAAATAAGCTGGTTGCGCATTTTTTAATCCGATAAGGTACTTTAAATCGGTTGAATAACTGTGTGTCATTAAAACAACTGCTGTTTCACTATCAATAGAAAGTGAGTCAATTTCTTCAGGAACAAGATGTAAAACCTGATTTGCACCTGGAAAATTAGCAATGGTTTTAGGATCTTTTACAGATGCCACAATGGTAACTTCCCAACCAGTCAATGAGGCAAAATGACATAATTGTACAGCATCGTGTTCTGATCCAATGATAATTAAATGAAAGCGCGGCTGAAGAATTTGTTTGTAAGAAGTCAATTCTTTATCTAATTGAGTATTCGAAAAAGACAGTTTCATTCCTTCGAAATGAAACTCGGAACCTAGTCCCGGCTGAATTCCTTCCGTTTTGGTATAAAAAGATTCAATTTCAAAAGTTTGTCTTTTCTTCACAACACTCTCTAAAGCATCTAAAACAGCTGTATCAGGAGAAAAAGGTTCCAAAAGAATATATAGAATACCTTCGCATCCCAGTCGGTACCTTCCATCATAAACCATGATTTTTGCTTTGTGATCCAAAAATACAGACTGGGATTGTTTGAGGATTTCACTTTCAACACAGCCTCCGCTCACAGCTCCAGTCATTGAATTGTTTTCAAAAATCAGCATACGCACACCTGGTCTTCTGTATGAGGAACCTTCGATAGTCACTACGGTAGCCATAACGCTTTTAAGTCCGATTGCCTGTGCTAAAATGTATGATTCTTTTAATTTTAATAATTCGTGCATCATACTTTAATCCTTTTTTGCAATAATTTTTCCCTTAGCATTTGAATATTTACTAATTGATTAAACTGTTCCAAGGCTGAAAGGCAAAGTTCTGATTCGTTTTCCTGTCAAATCAAATATAGCATTGGTTAATGCGGGAGCAAAAGGCGGTAGCGCCGGTTCTCCTACTCCGCCTGCATCTTCTTCATTCTCTATGATATGCACTTCTATCAAGGGGATTTCATTAATGCGGGGCATCGGATAATCATAAAAATTATGCTGTTCTACGATATTTTCTTTGAATGTAATCTGATGTGTTGTTGCGGCACCCAGTCCCATGACAATAGAACCTTCAATCTGTGCGTGAATGATATCCGGATTTACATACCATCCACAATCCATAACAGCCCAGACTTTGTCTATTTTTACACCGCCAGCAGGATTTTTGGAAACTTTTACAACCTGTCCTACCGTTGAATTGAAGCATTCTGTAATAGCAACGCCATATCCTTCATTTTTTTTACGGTTTTTCCAGTCTGAAACTTCCTCCATTTTATCAATTAATTTTTGACAGCGCTCTTCCTGTAAATGCTCCCGGCGAAAACTTAACGGATCTTTTCCCGCTTCGTGTGCCATTTCATCAATGAAACTTTCATAGGCAAATCCGTTTGTAGAAGCGTATACGGATCTCCAGAAACTTGTTGGAATACTGGTTTCAAAAAGAACATCTGAAAAGCTTACGTTTTTTACGCTTTCATAATAAGGTTTTAGAAATCCTTCACTGATACTTCCATTAGGCTTGTTCTTTGGGGCTCCACTCCAGTGTCCATTGTTTTGACCCGCCATTCTGAACTTTAAAGCTTCCATTTTTCCATTCGAAACAGTTCCTTCACAGCGGTAGGAAATTCCGGGACGAAAAGGTCCTAAAGTAGCATCATCTTCCCGTGTCCAGACAACCTGAACCGGGCCGGCAATTTCCTTTGAAACCGCTACGGCCTCATACGGATAGTCGTTCATAGCTTTACGGCCAAAGCCACCGCCCAGAAAAGTCATATTTACAATTACTTTCTCTTTATCTATTGCAAACTTTTTACTTATATAATCCTGAACCCAGCCAGGGGCCTGTACTGGTCCCCAAATTTCAATTGAATCACCTTTGTGATGTGCAATGCAATTTACTGGCTCCATCGCAACGTGTGACTGATAGGGAGTTTGATAAACAACGTCTAATTTCTTATCTGTTTTAGATAATACTTCGGTTGGATTTCCCTGACCTTTAAAAAGCATTCCTTCTTCTGTTTTGAGAAGATTATTTTGTGTTTCGAATATTTCAGGCGTACTCCAGTGTTTGAAACCGCTACTATCCCACTCTACTTTCAATTGTTTTCTGCCTTCAAGAGCAGCCCAGGTTGAAGTAGCAACTACGGCAACACCTTCACGGATATGCTCGTAATATCCCATGTTAACTTTAAAAACGCGTTTCACACCCGGAATTTTTAATGCAGCGGTAGCATCAAAACTTTTGACTTTACCAAGATAGCGGGGATCACGTTCTACGGAGGCAAATAACATTCCCGGAATTCTCTTGTCAAGTCCAAAAATTAATTCACCATTAGTTTTAAGAGGTGTGTCAATTCTTCGAAGAGGTTTTCTAATCAGTTTATATTCAGAAATTTTCTTCGATTTTGGTTCTTTTGGAACTTCAAGTTTTGAAGCTGCCTCAGCAAGTTCTCCATAATGCAGTTTTTTGCCGGATGGCTTATGAAATACATGTCCTGATTCTGCATAGCATTCAGTACTAGGAACATTCCATTTTGTGGCTGCTGCAGTAATAAGCATTTCACGTGCACCAGCGCTTAATTTTAGCAGTTTTTTATATGCAGAACGAATCGTTGAACTTCCTCCGGTAATTTGTCCGCCATATTTTTTTTCGTTACCAATAGCAAAGATGACATTGATCTCTTTCATGTCAACTTCAAGTTCCTCAGCCACAATTTGCGGAACCGACTGATAAGAACCTTGCCCCATTTCTGCCCTGTGGTTTACAATGGTCACTTTTCCTGACGGATTGATAATAATCCAGGGACATAATTCGATTTCTGAATCACTTAATTCGGAAGGTCTTACCAGTACCGGTGCACCATTTGCCGGGAAGTAAAACCCAAGACACAATGCAGCACCTCCTAATCCGGTAAGTTTCAGGAAATTTCGTCTTGTAGTATCAATGTTGTTATTTTGAGTCATCTGATAATTATTAAAATTAAGACCAATACTATTTGGCTGGAGCATAAGCGCCAGTTTTCAGCCAGATAATCCATGCTTTTTTAAATTCGGCATGCGTTAAGGGCGGAGCGGCTCTTCCTTTTCCCATGTTCCAGCCTGCTTTTACCAAACCATCGTCGGCATGCTCAATAAGTTTCTGTAAATCCTTATTTCCATTAAGTTTTGGGTTTACAAGTTGTTTGGCTAGTTCGTGGGCTGTTTTTCCTTCAAATACCATTTTCATATCAGCCGGAGGTAAATGCCAATCGGGGTTTCCGGGCGGAGTATGCAGTCCGGGGCTGTTTGATGGCTGATGGCAGTTGGCACACTTCATCGCATACATACCTTTTCCGTCTTTGCCTCGTTTGGGCTGCATGCTGTGTACAACACTATTATCTCCCTGAAGCGGAATATCCCCTTTTGGATGACAATTGACACAACGCGGACTCATCAATACTTTATATACCAGTTTAAATGCTGTAACGGATGCAATACTGTCTTTTTTTATCGGTACGATAGAGATATATTCTTTTTCTGCTTTCTGATTTTTTGAAACAGTAAATGCCAGTCCAATACCTGAAGCTAATAATATGGCTATTACTATAAATTTTGTTTTTGTTGACATAGTTTTTTATCTATCAGAGTTTGTTTTTTTCTGAATTTCTGAAGCCAGATGAATAGCTTTACGTATTCGTGGATAAGTACCACATCTGCAGATGTTTCCGGCCATGGCATCGTCTATATCCTGATCTGTCGGATTTGGATTTTCCCGAAGAAGTACCGCTGCCGACATAATTTGTCCCGAATGGCAATATCCACATTGAGGGACGTCGATTTCCTGCCAGGCTTTTTGCGCCGGATGATCGTTATTTTGAGATAATCCTTCTATAGTAACTACATTTTTACCTTTGGCACGGCTCATTTTAGTTACGCATGAGCGAACTGCTTCACCATCCAGATGTACTACACAAGCTCCACATTGCGCAACCCCACAGCCAAATTTTGTTCCGGTAAGTCCCAATGTATCACGAATTGCCCAAAGGAGTGGCATATCCGGGCTGACATCCAGATTTTCGGTTTTGCCGTTTACAGTTAGTTGTATCATAAATATAGTTCTGATTTTAAGTGGTCTTTTTCGTTTCCTAATTTACAAAAAAAACACAAACATATCAATGCATCCTGCAATTTGACATTGTTCTAAAAAACTCTTAAAAGTGTTGGCTTAAATTAGTAAAAAACATCTTTATATGATTTAATGTATTGATAATAAAATAATTAAGCATTTTAGTAGTGTGTTTTTTTTTCACTAATTTACATTTGTGAAGCAACTTAAAAATTAAACGATGAATATTCATATCATAAAGCCAATGAAAAATCAAATATAGAAACGAGAAAATATGTACTGATGAAAAAATAACTTAAAACAGATATTAACCTAAAGAAAATGCAGGCCCGCAATTTAAGGAAAAGGGTGAATACACAATAACCAACCAAGTTCAAGTCGAATTTGGAGCTACACTTTATCACTTTCGACTTTTTAAACTTAATCACTATATTTGCACTTTCAAATAAAAAGACTTCAAAAAATGTGAATAAATAATTTCTTTCAGATATAAAGACGGCAAGCCAGACTTTTGGTTTTTGCCATTATATTAATACTTAAGAAAGAGACTATGCTTATTCTACAAAACATTTCATATACACATTCTAATAAAAAATTGCTGTTCAGTAACATTAGTTTAACAGTAAATAGCGGAAACAAAACAGCACTGGTAGGGCATAATGGTTCCGGGAAATCAACATTACTAAAAATTATTGCAAAGGAACTATTTCCGTCAGGCGGAATATTGGAAACCGATACAAAACCCTATTATATTCCACAGATTTTTGGCCAGTACAATCATTTAACAATTTCAGAAGCTTTACAGATAAATGCAAAACTTACTGCTCTGCATGAAATTCTGGAAGGCAATGTAAATGAATCAAACTTAAAGGTACTTAACGACGACTGGGCTATCGAAGAACGCTGTAATGAAGCCTTGAAGTACTGGTGTCTAAATGATTTAGAATTAACTAAAAAGCTGAAATTTTTAAGTGGTGGTGAAAAAACTAAAGTGTTTCTGGCCGGCATTATGATTCACCAGCCCAAACTTATACTGCTTGATGAACCAAGTAATCATTTGGATATTGAAGGAAGAGCATTATTGTATCAGTTTATAAAATCTTCTTCAGCCACAATCCTTATTGTAAGCCACGACCGGAAAATATTGAATTTACTGGATACAACTTGTGAGTTAAAAGCAAACGGAATCAAAACGTACGGAGGTAATTACGATTTTTATCAGAAACAGAAAAATATTGAAAAAGATGCATTAGCACAAGATATTCATTCAAAAGAAAAAGCGCTGCAAAAAGCCAGAGAAAAACAACGGGAAACCATAGAGAGACAGCAAAAGTCTGATTCGAAAGGAAAAAGGAAGCAGGAAAAATCCGGAGTTGCCCGAATTATGATGAATACTTTAAAAAATAAGGCCGAAAATAGCACTTCAAAAACCAAAAGCGTACATATAGAGAAGATTGGTGGTATTATGCATGAATTACGTGAATTGCGTGACGAAGTTTCGAGTCTGGATAAAATGAAATTCGGTCTGGACCATTCGCGATTACACAATGGTAAAATTCTTGTGGCAGCCGAATTCGTTAATTATGGCTACAATAGCCAATGGATTTGGACAACAGATTTGAATTTTCAGATAGTCAGCGGAGAACGTATTTCCATAAAAGGAAATAATGGATCAGGAAAAACAACGCTGATAAAGCTGATTTTAGAAGTTCTTCAGCCAAAAAAAGGAATCTTAAAAATAGCTGACTGCAAAATGATTTATATTGATCAGGATTATTCTTTAATTAATAATGAATCAACTGTTTACGAGCAGGCAGAGCAATGTAATAGCTCCAGTTTAGAAGAACACGACATCAAAATGAGGCTGAATCGGTTTTTGTTTACACGCTCCGACTGGGACAAGCCCTGCCGTTATTTAAGCGGAGGTGAAAGAATGCGTCTGATGCTTTGCGGCTTAACAATAACAAATGAAGCACCTGATGTAATTATTTTAGATGAGCCAACGAATAACCTGGATTTACAAAATATCGAGATATTAACCGCTGCTTTAAATGAATATAAGGGCACATTGATTTTAGTTTCTCATGATGAAACTTTTCTGGAACAAATTAGTGTTGAACTAAACCTTCGGTAGCACTTACCGTGATTTTGTACCTTACGAAT
Source organism: Flavobacterium gyeonganense (assembly GCF_029625295.1). Classification (NCBI taxonomy): domain Bacteria; kingdom Pseudomonadati; phylum Bacteroidota; class Flavobacteriia; order Flavobacteriales; family Flavobacteriaceae; genus Flavobacterium; species Flavobacterium gyeonganense. The sequence continues at coordinate 4,729,886 of NZ_CP121112.1, forward strand.
ATAATTAAATTCGGTAAGATATGACTACAAAAAAAGAATGTTGAAGAATTAAGAGAAAACAAAATTCTCAACCAGGCTAAACGAGAAGTTCCAGGATTTGAGGAACTCATCAATCGTTTTGAACGTACTATTTCGGTATTGGGCAGAAGTCAAAGTACTTTTAATAATTATTCTCGACATGTTGCTTCTATATCATTGTATTTTGGGAAAATCCCAACGGATTTAGATCCTGAACAAGTACAAGATTACTTGTTTTACCAGCAGAAAAAGTCCAAAACCCCTTCACAAACTTATTTCAAACATTGTGTTTATGGTCTTCGCTTTCTTCTAAAATCAGAAGGCTTGCCTTATGAGTACTTGGGTTTACCGTCCATAAAACACGAGAAAAAACTACCCGTTGTTTTGAGTAAAGAAGAAGTTTGGGGCATGCTTCAAGGGGCTAAATTACTCAAACATCGCATTCTTATTGGATTGCTTTATGGTTGCGGATTGCGTTGTATGGAAGCACGTTCTGTACGATTACAAGATTTAGATTTCGATAGAAAGCAACTCAAAGTAGTGCAAGGCAAAGGCAAAAAAGACCGCTATGTTCCTTTATCGGTTCATTTAATACGAGGGCTCAAAAAATATATCGAAGCCGAAAAACCACAAGATTACCTTTTTAATGGGCAACCTTTGCCTAATGGAGCAGGAGGTGATTTTGACAATCGGTATTCGCAACGAGGCGTGCAATGGGTAGTGAGGCAAGTGGCCAAGGCATCTGGTGTCAAAAAAGAGGTTCACACGCACACACTTCGGCATAGTTATGCCACGCATTTACTCGAAGATGGCATGGATATTATAACCCTCAAAGACCTTTTAGGACACCAAAACCTAGAAACCACTTTGGAGTATTTACAGATTGCCCAACTCGAGAGCCAACGCATCTTTAGTCCACTGGATACCCTTTTCGAGAAATGCCACCGGAAGTAGCCGATGTACTGCGAAATATTGCCTCAAAAATCGAAAACTACGGCTTGAATACTTGGCAACTGCACACGCTTTCTGCCATCAAAAAATGTCGAACGGCCGATTTGGGCGGTCATATCGATGGGTGTGATGAATGTGGAAATCTGACCATTAGTTACAACTCTTGCAGGAACAGACATTGTCCCAAATGTCAGGGTAACAAGCGAGAGGATTGGATGGAAGCCCGAAGTACAGAACTCTTGCCAGTGCCATACTTCCACGTGGTTTTTACCTTGCCCGACAGCATTAATTCCTTGGCAATGCATCAGCCAAAAATGGTGTATGACACCCTGTTTGAAGCGACTTGGGAAACGCTTCAAAAATTTGGCAAAGCCAAAGAAATACAACTGGGAATGATTGCTGTTTTGCACACCTGGGGACAGCAGTTGAGCCTTCATCCGCACCTGCATTGTATTGTGCCTGGCGGAGGAATCGATAAAGACGGACAGTGGAAAAACAGCCGAACGGACGGCAAATTCTTGTTTCCCGTAAAAGCTTTATCGAAAGTGTTTAGGGCAAAATATTGCCAGAAACTCAAAGCAAAAGAGCCCATAAAATACGAGCAAATCCGGCAGCATTTATGGCAGAAGCCTTGGGTAGTTTTTACCAAAAAGCCTTTTGGAAGTCCCAATTCGGTGGTGGAGTATCTGGGGAGATATACCCATAAAATCGCCATCAGCAACCACCGAATCAAAAGCATTGACAACGAAAACGTGACTTTCGATTACAAGGATTACCGAGTGGCGGGAGTCAAAAAGCAAATGACATTGACCCACGGCGAGTTTATCCGTCGGTTTTCGTTGCATATTTTGCCCAAACGCTTTGTCAAGATTCGTCATTATGGCTTTTTGAGCAGCACTTGGAAGCGTGGGAAGCTAAAGCTTTTGCAAGCAAAACTCCAAGTAAAGGTCTTGGAAAAAGTAGCAAAAAAAACATTTTTGCCCAAATGTCCGTGTTGCAAAACGGGCAATTTGCACCCAATAGCGGTTTTTGACCAACGAGGCCCACCTGCTTGGTATCTTGGCGGATGCCAAAACCCAATTCCCCGTGAAAGTTAATTTTACGGGTAAGGGAACTTATGTCCTAAGGTGAAGGAAAACACGAGAAAAACCAATGAAAATCTACTCCAAAAAAAAGAGGCTCAGTTGCCTCTTGTAACTCTCTCTCAAAACTTTACGATAACTCCATAGTGTTGACGGCAGGTACTCCGGTTCCCTTCAACAGGAGTTTCATTGTTCGGCTTGCAGCCGCAACGAAACTCTAGCTGTTAATCGCAGTATTTACTTAGGTTAAGATGTGTTTTCTAATGATCGAAGAAATATTTTCAAAAATAAATCATAAAAAATGCAAATATATGACCGATTGGTCATATATTTGCATTCTAATTCATCTGAATATTTAGGTAAGAAAAAATTATCATGGCAAGTAAAGGCGAAGAAACCAGACAATTTATCATAGAAAAAGCAGCTCCGATCTTTAATACAAAAGGGATTGCTGCTACCGCTATGAGTGATATTATGGAAGCTACCAAGCTATCTAAAGGAACCATGTACGTTCATTTTGAAAATAAAGAAGTACTTGCCTGTGCAGCCGTAGATTACAATATGAAAGTATTAGGCGATAAACTAATGGCTAAAATCAGTAAAAACAAAACAGCTAAAGAGGAGTTGTTTGCGTATATAGACTTCTTCAGTAATGCTGTGAACCCACCTTTAAGCGGCGGGTGCCCGTTATTGAATTTCGGAACCGAAGCTGATGACACGAACCCTATTGTAAAAGAGAAAATTAATAAAGGCTGTAATGCTAATCAACAATTGTTGTCAACCATCGTCAACAAAGGAATTACCAATGGAGAGTTCAAGCCAAACTGGAATGCCGAAGAATTTGCGCTAATCATGTTTGCAATGATGGAAGGCGGGCATCTTATTTCAAGAATGTCAGGAAACAACGATAAAATGAAAATCATTACTAAAACCCTCAAAAATATAATAGAAGAAAACAGTCTCTAATTTTTTTTATTAAAAAAATGACCGATGAGTCATTAAAATAAAATCAAAGAATACAATTCACATTTTACAACTCACCATTAACAATTAACAATTAGAAAAGATGTCAAAAACAATTTTAATTTCAGGAGCTTCAAAAGGATTCGGAAGAGCGTGGACAGAAGCATTTTTAGCAAAAGGATACAACGTAGTGGCAACAGCCAGAAATATTGAAGCGTTATCCGACTTAAAAACACAATACGGAGACGCAATTTTACCTCTTAAACTCGATGTCAACAATCGCGAGGATTCGTTTGCTGTTGTGCAGCAAGTACATCATCATTTCGGGAAAATAGATATTCTGATCAATAATGCAGGCTATGCTTTAAACGGAGCTGTGGAAGAAGCCTCTGAAAGTGAAGCCAGAGCGCAATTCGAAACCAATTTCTTTGGAACATTATGGCTGACTCAGGCAGTTTTGCCGATAATGAGAAATCAAAAAAGTGGTCATATTATCCAGGTTTCGTCTATTTTAGGAATTGCTGCCCTACCCAATTTAGGGCTTTATAATGCATCTAAATTTGCAGTTGAAGGTCTTACCGAAACGCTGGCATCTGAAGTAAAACAATTCGGAATCAACGTGACTTTGGTTGAACCAAATGGTTATGCTACTGATATCTGGGGGCAAGGATTTAACAGCAAAAGTATCGAAGCATATGATGGACTGAAAAAAGCTATTGCAGAGGGACATAATCCTGACTCTTTCGGAAAAACAAGTGCTACAGTTCCGGCTATCATTAAACTTATTGAAGCTGAAAACCCTCCCCTACGCCTGTTCTTAGGAAAAGTAGCTTTGCCATTCGCTAAACAAACCTATGAACAAAAACTGGCTACCTGGGAAGAATGGGCTGATGTTTCTGTAGCGGCACACGGATAATTCTATTGTGATTTTAGGTTTACTAAACGGGATTATTTCTAGAGACAGATAATCCCGTTTTTATGTGGATGTACAATTTATAGTTTATATAAAAAAAGCGATCTCTAAGATCGCTTTAAATGATGTTATTATTAGTAAAAATCAAATTGGTAAATATTTTAAATCTTCTAAGGTTTTCTTAGTAATTTCAATTTTTTCTGTGAATAAATTTCTGCCATTTATTTCTTCGGCAACTTTAGCATTTTTTTCTTTGTTGCATCTGACATTGAAATAATTTTTGTTGATTTCTCCATTTTCTCTTTTTCCATAATCCTTGTATTTAATTGATTATTAACACAATAATTATCTATTTATTTTTTATAACCTAATACAGCTATGTATTTATTTTCAGGTAAATATAGAACAAATCTTTTTTGAGCTTCGTCAAATCCGAAAAAAATATATTCTGTTGAAAGTTTTTTCAAGTTCTTATTAATGAAGTATATGTATGTTCTTATCTTCTGTTTTTGTTTTTACAAATGTCATCACATTTCTTAGAACATGATCTTCTACATTCTTCTTCAAACGAATCTGAACTGTCACTACCCTGAACGTAAATTGGATACCCTAGATTATCCTTAAAAAATTTAGGGACTGTGTTTAGTACAGTATTAAAAACAGTTCTCATATCTCCATTATTCGTATTTTCACTATCAGAGATGCTTTTAGTTTCAAAATCAAAATCACCAAAACCCAGATTGTATATGGTTTGACCGTTCTTAGTCTCAAAACCTATATACTGAACAGCTTTGATAACCTTTCTTTCTCCTGTACTCTCAAAAAGATATTAAACAATAGAATTTTCTATAGATACTTTCGTTTCGTAAATATCAATATTCCTCAAATGTTTTTCCTGCAATAATATAAATATTTTCCTATATAAAAATGTAATGCAATTCAAATTTGTATGTATAAATGTAAGAAATAAAGATACTCTTGATTTTGCGCATTCCCTTCACTACTATTTTTCTATAAACAGAATACTAAATAACCTAGGATTATTAGGTAATTATTAATCAATTTATCGTTTTATATGTTAAATTTAATAAAAATGTTTATATTTTTACCCTGTAGCTGTTAAATCTTTAATAATAATTAATCGATAATTCTGTAAGAAAACGTATATTTGAGAAAATAGAATTAGTATGGCATACAAAAAAGCAAAATCACAGCAATTTATATTTCCTAAATCCCCTACCGGGATTGATGGATTAGACGATATTACGAACGGTGGTTTTCCAAAAGGCCGCCCTACCCTGATTTGTGGCGGTGCTGGTTGTGGAAAAACCTTATTCTCAATGCAATTCCTGATTAAAGGAATTACCGAATATAACGAACCCGGGGTTTTCATGTCTTTTGAAGAACCTTCTGACGACCTTACTTTAAATGTGAAGTCGTTAGGGTTTGATATTGAAAAACTTAAAGCAGATAAAAAACTGATAGTAGATCATGTTCGGGTCGAAAGATCAGAAATTGAAGAGGCAGGCGAATACGATCTGGATGGCTTATTTATCAGACTCGGTCACGCTATCGATTCTATCAAGGCGACAAGAGTAGTTCTTGATACAATTGAATCTTTATTTGGCGGCCTGGATAATCAGGCGATTCTTCGTGCCGAATTAAGACGTTTATTTCATTGGCTTAAAGCCAAAGGAGTAACTGCAATAGTTACAGGAGAACGCGGTGAAGCAACACTAACACGCCAGGGACTTGAAGAATATGTTTCAGACTGTGTCATTGTTCTGGATCATCGGGTTATCGATCAGGTTTCCACCAGAAGACTCAGAATTGTAAAATACAGAGGCTCTACGCATGGAACCAATGAATATCCTTTTCTGATTGATGAAGAAGGAATTTCAGTACTTCCTATTACTTCTTTAAAACTGGATAATGAAGTTAGTTCTGACGTGGTTTCAACAGGAGTTCCCGGGTTAAACGAAATGTTTAAAGGCGGCGGATTTTATCGTGGCAGTAATATATTAGTATCCGGTACAGCCGGAACTGCTAAAACCACTATAGCCTCTTACTTTGCAAATGAACAATGCGAAAAGAACGAAAAAACGATCTATTTTGCGTTTGAAGAATCTCCGCAGCAACTCATTCGGAACATGAAATCAATAGGGATAGATCTTCAAAAACATATCAAAAAGGGCACTTTACAAATTCATTCATCACGTCCTTCGCTTAACGGACTGGAACTGCATTTACTTACCCTTAGAAAATTAATTAAGGAGTATGTGCCCACCACTATCATTATTGACCCTATCAGTAATTTGATAACTGTTGGAAGCCAGGATGAAGTGCGTTCGATGTTAGTAAGACTGATCGATATGCTCAAAGCGCACAATATTACGGCACTTTTTACGTCTTTAAATAAACGAACTGATGAGTTTAGACCTGATCTTGCCGAAGAATCTGTATCTTCGTTAGTTGATATCTGGATTACGGTTAGGGATATGGAAGGAATTGGGGAAAGAAACCGCGGCATTTTTATCGTTAAAGCCAGAGGAATGGGGCATTCTAATAAGGTAAGGGAATTTGTAATTACAAATGAAGGAATCGAATTGCTGGATGTCGAATTAGGTCCAAAAGGAATTCTTACCGGCAGTGAAAGACAATCGCATAAAATGAAGAAAACACTGTCTGATTTGAAGCATCAGAATGAAATTAGCAGGAAAGACAGGGAAATTGAACGTAAGCGCAAAGTACTGGAAGCCAATATTGAAGCACTTAGAAACGAATTTGAATCGGCTCAGGAGGAATTAAGTGTTCTGAGAGCAACGGAAGAGTTATATGAAAAACTGACTTCGAAGAAAAAAAAGGAATAAGTATGAAAAAAGAAGTAGCCGAATGGCAGTTATTGCTTTATGTTGCGGGTCAGACGCCAAAATCGATCAAGGCATTAGAGAATATAAAAAAGTATGCCGAAGAATATCTGGCAGGGAAATACAGCATCGAAATTATCGATTTGCTTAAAAATCCGCAATTGGCAGAAGGCGATCAGATTTTGGCTGTGCCCACACTGGTAAGAAAATTTCCGGAACCTATTCGCAAGATTATTGGCGATCTTTCTAATGAAGAAAGAGTACTTGTAGGGCTTAATATCAAACCCCTAAAAGTTTAAAAAATGGACAATTCAACTGATGAAACCGCTTCATCCAGACATAAGTTCCTACTTTTTGTTTCGGGTATGTCTGTTAAATCAGGACATGCAATTGAAAATTTACGCCGGATATGTGACCAATATCTTCAGAATGATTATGAACTGGAGATTGTAGATATCAGCCGGGATACAGAAAAGGCAGTCATACATCAGATTGTAGCGATACCAACTTTAATAAAAACACATCCTGCCCCAAGACGAATTATTCTCGGTGATTTGTCAGACGAGGACAAGGTTTTGAAAATACTTAATTTAAGGGAATAGAATTGATAACAGAAGATAAAAATATAAATTCCTTATTAGCAGAAATTGAGTCATTAAAAGAAAGACTTGATGAATCAAATAGCATTATTGAAGCTATAAGAGAAGGTGGCGTTGATGCGCTCGTGGTCAACAATAATGGGGTTCCGCAGCTTTATTCGCTTGAAACAGCGGATTACACCTACAGACTCCTGGTCGAAAAATTCAGACAGGGCGCGCTGAGTATTACCAAAAACGGACTGATCTTATATTGCAACGATTATTTTGCTCAACTGGTCAATATTCCTTCGGAGCAGATCATCGGAAATTATATTCAGGAATATTTTGAGAATAGCGGGCTGTTTGCCACGCTTATTGAAGCTTTAAAATATGGGGTCAGTACACATGAAATTCTTTTTAAAACCAACAGCCACCCTGCTACATTTCCGTCTTATATTTCCATGACAGATCTGGAACCTTCTGTTGAAGCCATTGGTATCGTGGTAATCGATCTGACCGAAAAGAAAAATCACGAAGAAACACTCATCAAAAATCAGGAGACGCTCGAAGGAAAAATCAAAGAACTCAACCGGATCAATAGTAATCTCGAAGAATTTATTCACGTGATTTCGCACGATTTAAAAGAGCCGCTGCGAAAAATCCTCATGCACAACAGTAAAATAGACGGAAGCTACTTAACAGAAATTGATGCAAAATCAATGGATGTGATCAAATTATCCGTTTTACGTCTTAATTCACTGGTGGATGATTTGGTTAAGTACTCATCGCATACCAAACACGAAGAGCATACAGAAGTTGATTTAAAGACCATCATTTCTGAAGTTTTAGAAGATTTGGAAGTAAGTATCACCGACAAAAATGCCCATATCGAAATCGGAAAACTGCCGGTATTAAAAGTTTCCGCAGTTCAGATGCGACAGCTTTTTGCGAATCTGATTTCCAATGCCATTAAATATTCCAAAGCAACTATTCCGCCGGAGATACAAATTTATCAGGTTGATGATTTAGATGAGGAAATACCAAATCAAAACCCTAAATTTGTAAGGATTCAGATTAAAGACAACGGAATCGGAATGGATTCGGGTCATTTGCTTAAGATTTTTACTATTTTCCAGCGACTCCATGCCCGAAACGAATATTCAGGAAACGGTATAGGCCTGGCAATTTGTAAAAAAATTATGGAAAACCATTCCGGGACAATCACTGTCGAAAGCAAACTGAATGAAGGGACAACATTTACCATTTATTTTCCAATTTAATATAATGCCTCAAAAAAACTTACATATCATAATTGCAGAAGATGATAATGATGATGCAGATGTAATCTTCGAAACTTTTAACAACAATCCGGACTTCGGAAAAGTAAGCCTCGTAGCCAATGGCGAAGAATTGCTCAATTTCCTGAAAGACACTACCAATGAAACACCAGATGTTATCCTGACCGATATCAACATGCCCATACGCAACGGCATCGAAGCCCTGCAGGAAATTTTAAACCATCACAAACTTAAAAATATTCCCTGCTTTGTGTATTCTACGAGCATAAACCCTTCGTACAAGCAAAAATGCGACGTACTGGGCGTAAAAGCGTATCTCATAAAGCCCTACTCTTTCGAGGCCTTCGAAGAGATTCCAAAAACGATTCTGAGTATTATTTCAGATTAAAAATAATATGAAAACGAGATTTTCCTAAAGAAAAAATCTCGTTTTTTTTATGAGCTACTTCCTGCTATACCCTGTATCTTTACGCCTCCCGATAGCTATCGGGACCGTGCAAAAGGATGTCGCTTCCATCAGGACTATGGCAATCCGTTTTATAAGATTTAAATGGATTTTTTCACGATAATTCCTAGCTTTTAATCTATTTTAAATTTGGTATTTTATTTCATGCACTATCCACACTTTATCTATGCCTTTGCCTAACATGAACTATGTGCCTGAATCGTCCTAAAATAACTATACAGATTATTAAATAAATCCTACGATAGCTATACAAATATAATGTGCCGTCCTAATAAAAAATTGCCAAACACACTAACACTTCGTACTTTTGCCATATGAATGATAATTTTAAAAATGAATATTTTGGCATCGGCATTCACAATGGTAAAACGCCTGAAAATTTGGGTGTTTTATGGCGGTCGGCTCAAAACTTAGGGGCTACTTTTATATTTACCATCGGCAATCGATATGCTAAACAAGCCTGTGATACCCATGATGCGGTAAAGGCGATTCCGTATTTTCACTATGAGAATTTCGAAGCTTTTTTTGATAACTTACCCAAAGGAGCGCGATTGGTTGGTGTGGAATTACATGAAAGTGCTTCAGACTTAGAAACCTTTGAACATCCCAGACGCTGTGTGTATTTGTTAGGCGCAGAAGATCACGGTTTGCCTAAAAAAACAATGGAAAAATGCCATCATCTGGTGAAATTCAAATCTGAGAAAAGCCTGAACGTGGCTGTGGCAGGAACTATTGTCATGTATGACCGGAATTTGCCTAAGCCTCGTTCTTAATTTATAATGGGATAACCCATTGATGTAGATAGTTTTTTGATGATCATTTTTCATAGGTTGTATCGATAACAGAAAATTATCATTAAAAACGGTTCTCGATACATTTTTTGTTGCGTTTCTCTACACAAAAACACCGGAAGTAACGAAAACCAAAAAGGCTACTAGTGCTAATTTAGTAAGAAATCCATCATTTGATATAAAATAGAAATATTACATTGACCTAATTTTAAGATTATTAACAACTTAAAATTTTAAATCATGGAAAATTCGAATCACTATACCAGCGCAGCATTAGCAAAATGCCCTTATCACGCACAGCTTGCCCAGGCAGAAAACAATGATGATCGTGAGGAAGCCAGCACCGGAGACTGGGACGAACAGCGCGATGAAGACGGAACAGATCCGAACCGTTATGAGGAAGAAGGCGGCAATAATAATTCAGGTGGCGCAGGAAGTTCCGGAAGTGCTGCTACCAATAGCTAGTAAATCTAAATTTTATATTGCATAAGAATTTAGAGTTACTAAAAATGTAAGAAAGCGATAAAGCTTATACAGATAGAAAAAACAATAAAATCTTCTTAGGAAGATTTTATTGTTTTATACCAAGTATTTTAGGGTTTAATCTGCAGCTTTTTTCTCTTCTGCGATAGCTATATCCTCGCTATCCGACTGCATTTCGTCCTGTTCTAATTCGGCTGACACTTCATATTGCAGGCTGATGAAAATAGGAAAATGATCCGAACCAAAATTGTGAAGCCTTTTCATTTCCCTGATTTTTAAATGCGTCGAAATAAAAGCATGATCCAAAGGAAACCTCAGGAAAGGATAATGGGCATGAAAAGAATTGTAGAAGCCTCTGCCCCTTCTTGGATCGAGAAGTCCGCTCATTTTCAGGAAAAGTTCGGTGGTGTAACTCCACGCCACATCATTCAGATCACCAATCACAATTACCGGCAAGTCTGAATCTTTGGCCAGATCGGCAACTAATAAAAGTTCCTTATCACGCTCTTTCGAAGTAGGATTTTCCATAGGAACAGGTGGTTCCGGATGCACGGCATACATTTGAACAGCTTGCCCGCCCGGCAAAACAATTTGGGTATGGATAGAAGGAATGTCGTTTTCGACCAGGTATTTTACTTCGGTATCTCGAAGTTCTAGTTTAGAATACAATAACATGCCATACGTATTTTCTAAAGGCACTTTTTTATAAAACGGAAAATGTTCTTCGAGTGAGTTCGTTTCTTTTTCCCAGACAGCGTTCGTTTCCAGCAAAACCACTACATCCGGATTTGCTTTGTGAATTTCTTCCAGACAGCCTTTGTAATTGGTATTAAACTGATACACATTGCTAATCATGACACTGAAGCCACTTTCGGGTATTTCAGTTGTAATGCGCTGTACGTGTTTCTTTCCCAGTCCTGTAAAAGGCAGTATTTGTCTTAAAAGATAGCACGCATTTACAACCATGATAAGCAAAAGCAGATCATTAAAATCATACTCCTTTCCTCTACTGTAAAATGCAAGAAATACAATGCAGATAGTCGTAAGAACTAGTTTCTGAAGTCTTGGATAATCGCAAACCCGAAAGATCCAGTATTCATTTTTAATGAGTGGAATAAAAGTAATAATTACCAATATAATAGAAAGGACAAAGAAAAAGTACTGCATAAACCAGGATACAAGAATTGAATATTATATTACTGTAAGATAACCTATTTTTTACTAATTGGCAATAAATACGGCATAAAGCACAGCTAAAATATAAATGATAATTAAGTAAGCAATTCAAAGAATCGTATAAAGAAATACAGAAGACTTGTTGTTAATTTTAGAAAGATACTAAGCTTGAAAAGCAATCAATTAAAATAATTAACCCTTAAAAGATACGATTATGACAACAGATAACGAAAGAAATTACAATCAGGAAGATTATAATTTCAACCCCGACAATCAAAGCTATATTGATCAATACGAACAGGAAAACAGCGAAGAAGAAACTGCTGAACCTACCGAAAATGAAAATCTGGATACCGCATTCTCGAACGCACTTGATCTAGATGATTTTGAAAATGATTTTGATGAAAATGATGAACAAGAGGAAGATCCAAAAGAAAATGAAGAAGAGGAAAATTACGATCAGGAAGAAATTACCGAACCCGATACATTTGCTGATGACGGCTATAAAATAGATTAGTTTTTATAAGTATCAAATTGAAACTTACGCCATCTTAAGTTAAAATTATGATTTAATAAAGCCTCCCAAAATACTACATTTTGAGAGGCTTACTAAAAAAATGTTATGAAATTTTCACTACTCACTATACTAGCTGTTTCCTTCTTTTCATGTCAGCAAAAGGAAAATAAAAAAGATATTGTTTATCCTTCGGATCCTGTTTCTACAAAAGAAATCACAGCAGAAAAAAAAGATCAGAAAAACAAGCAAAATGGTGATACAATTTACATGCAACACAGGAATGAAAAAAGTTTCTTTGCAGCTGAAGGCGTTTTAGATTCCATTCATCAGAAAATATATATTACTTTTAAAAATGAAAATCCGGGTGAACTGAACGCAAAAATAATTACACCATCAGGTAAAGGAAACATCCGTTTCAACCAGATTATTTTTCCCGATCAAACCTCAGATGGTCCGTTTGGAAAGGATTTAAAAATTCCGCTCACGCAAAAAGGAAACCACGTTTTAATAATTGGGCATTCGCAAATGGCTGAAAATCCATATTTTGGAAAATTCAGGGTGGAAGTTAATTATTAAAAAAGCAGTATCAAAAATAGAAATATCCTGATCATAAGGGAGTATACAGATGATAAGGGGTTAACTACTGCCTGTTGTGATTTACTCAGAATGCCATTTTGGATATAATTTTATAATCAGCCTTTTCAGTCGGTTTTGGTAATCTTCTATCAGTCATTCCTTATAATTTTTACTGGCGTTATCCAGACATTTTACATATTGTTTTACGCGCCATTCGATTTCAGGTGCTAATGCTTCAGCAAGCGAAATTGCCTGAGACAACGTTTCGACATTCTCCAGACACATCTTTGCCTGCTGACGAACAGATTGCTGAATGACCGTTTTCGGTTTCTTATCGGTATGAATAGCTTCCTGATAATAGCTTTCGATATCAAACGTCATTTCAAGTGTTTTAGGAAACATCGCTCTTAATTCGGCTAAAAGTGCATGAGATTGTACCGAAGATCCGGAACCCGGCTGGTACTGCATTTGTTTTGCAAAAACTTCAGGATGCTCAAAGGCAAATTTCCAGTCTACCTGATCCTGCCATTCACCAAATCGCTGGATATTATTACCCAGATCAATAATGGTAAACGCTTTTTTTGAAGCAAGCTTTCGGGATCCGCGTCCTATCATTTGATGGTAAAGGGTTATGGATGTTGTTGCCCGGTTCAGTATGACATTGCGAACCGAAGGCTCATCAAAACCTGTGGTAAGTATTGAAACCGAAGTCAGTACAGCATTTTTTGTTCTTTTGAACCATTGCAAAATTTCTTTCCGCTCCTGATTTGGCGTTTTATTATCCAGATGTTTTATGGCAATACCCGCAGCCTTAAAAGCTTCACATACTTTTAGAGAAGTTTCAATACCGTTATTGAAAATGAGTGTTTTTTTGCCTGAAGCATTTTCTGTATAAGCCTGAAGCAATAAATCAAGCATGGCAGGTGAACTGTACAATTCGTTTGAAGAACTTACTGTATAATCGCCATGGATTCCGGTTTTTAAGGTATTCAGTTCTACCTCATAAGCAACAGATTGTGGCTGTGCCAGAAAACCATTCGCAATCAGGGACGCTATATCTTCTCCGGTTATCAGTGATTTGTACTGTTTTTTCATTGGTTTTGAAACATCAGAACTAAAAGGAGTTGCCGTTACTCCAATTATAAAGGCCTTTTTAAAACTGCCCATTAATTTTCGGAAAGAATTATGATGCGCTTCGTCAATAATCACCAGACCCACATCCTGAACCTTTACTTTTTTAGATTTAATTCTGTTTCGCAATGTTTCTACCATGGCCACATAACAATTGCAGTCTGTTTTGAAATTACTGCTTGTACTGCTGATGATCCGGTTTTCGACACCCGTCTTTTTAAGCGTAGCCGAAGTTTGGGTGCATAATTCTTTTCGGTGTGTCAGGATCACAACGGTCTTATTGAACTGTTCTATAAATCTTCTGGCTATTTCTGAATATACAACGGTTTTTCCGCCGCCAGTTGGTAATTGGTATAAAAGCCTGCTTTTTGATGTATTGGCTATTTCCTCAAAAATAGCATCAATATCCCTTTCCTGATACCCGTAAAATGATGTTTTGGATTGTAGTGTTTTTCCCATGTTAGATGCTGTCTTAATCTTATATCTGCTGCATTAAGTGAAAAAAACCTGTATCATTACATAATACAGGTTTTAAATGATTTTGATGTCAGAGATTATTATTTCTCGTCCTCTTCGGCAGCATCAAAGTTGATTGTGTTGTAGGCAGCCTCAGTCAATAGTGTATCGGCTTCTTTTTCTTCTGCCAGTGTTTTTTCCAATAAAAGTACTGCATCGTCTTCACCTAAAGTAACACCAAATGCAGCTAATGTTCCGTAAGTAGCAATTTCATAATGCTCTATTTTCTGAGATGCGGCAATGATTCCAGCATCACGTACAGGCCCTTTTTCGGTTTCTTCCATGATACTTTCGCCTTCCTTAATAAGACCTTCCATCGCATCGCATTTTTTAGCAACCGGTTTTTCCCCAACTAATGAAAACACTTTTTCCAGTCTTTCCTTTTGTTCCTCTGTTACGGCTAAATGCTCGTTAATTGCTTTAATCAGATTTTCAGAAGTAGCATTTTTTGCCATTTTAGGCAATGCTTTGATCAACGCTTTTTCTGCCCAGTAAATATCTTTAAGCGAATCTATAAACAATTCTCTTAATCCATCTGCTGCAGATGATTTTGCTTTTACAACTCCTGCTGCATTTGTTTTAGATGCTGTTGCTGATTTACTTTTTGAAGCAGCTGTCTTGGCTTTTGTAGCCGTTGTTTTTTTCGCTGCTGTAGTTTTAGCTTTTGTAGCTGTGGTATTTTTTTCTGCGGTTTTCATAATAATTAATTTTTAAGTATATCCAAATTTACCTGTACCTACTGAATTTACTTTACAGAAATTTTTTAAATACTTACACTATTCAAATCTTTGCCTTTTTAATATGAATAAATGAAATTTACCTTATAGAGAAAAGACTTCTATTCTTTCTCCTTACATATTTACATTATAAGAAAAATGACTTTTGTTACAATTTAGAACTACAACTGCATCAAAATTAGTCTCTTCTGACTTAATTTTGCATTCCCCGGACAGATCAGGCTTCCGGTTGTGACAGAAGATGAAAGAGACAGAATACGCCATTGTAGATATTGAAACCACAGGCGGGAATGCCAGCGGCAGCCGAATTACAGAAATTGCTATTATTATCCATAATGGCAAAAGTATTATTGATCGTTTTGAGACACTGGTCAATCCTCAAAAGGAAATCCCCGCTCCTATTTTTGCACTGACCGGAATCAATAACGAAATGGTACGGAGTGCGCCTATTTTTGATGATATTGCAGAGAAAGTCTTTGAGCTCCTTACAGACCGCATTTTTGTTGCACATAATGTAAACTTTGATTATACTTTCGTTCGTCATGAACTGGAAAAATCGGGATTTAAATGGAAAGAAAGAAAATTATGTACCGTTCGTGCAGCCAGAAAAATCCGCCCGGGATATAAATCGTACAGTCTTGGAAATCTTTCCAAATCATTGGATATTCCGTTACAAAACCAGCATCGCGCCGGCGGTGATGCAGATGCTACAGCTATACTATTCTCCCGGTTATTAGAATGGGATGCTGATGGTCATCTGCAAAAAATGATTAAAAATACGGCACTGGACCAGCGTTTACCTCCTAACCTGCCTCCTGAAGATTTTGACGCTTTACCAGAAAAACCAGGTGTTTACTATTTTTATAATCAGGTAAACAAGGTAATCTATGTTGGAAAAGCAATCAATTTAAAAAAGCGTGTTGCTTCACATTTTAGTGGTCATAAAATCACCCCCCAGCGACAGCATTTTCTTCGGGATATTCATGCCATATCTTTTGAAGTCTGTGCTACAGAACTTATGGCTTTACTGCTTGAATGTAATGAAATAAAAAAGCTCTGGCCGGTTTACAACAGGGCACTAAAGCGTTTCGAACCCAAATACGGATTGTATGAGTATGAAGCCCGAAGCGGGTATAAATACTTAGTTACCGGAAAACTCAGCAAGTTTCAAACCTGCATTGAACATTTCAATACCATTCATGAAGGCATAAATATGCTCATAAGCCTGAAACAGGAGTTTGAAATTGATAATCGGTTTTGCAAGTACGGCATCACTACTGCTGGAGAAATTTTTCCGGACAATAGTACGCCTTTGCCCGAAGTGCGGACACATAATGAAAAAATAGAAAATGCGATTGATTATTTGCTAAGCAGCAGAACCAGCTTTGCTATTCTTGATAAAGGCCGTTCTGCAACCGAACGCAGTTGTATCTGGGTTGAAAACGGACATTTTTACGGCATGGGCTATGTTGCATCCGATATTGGATTTGCGGAGCCGTCTGACGTAAAGGATTATGTGACACCTTATATAAGCAATCAGTATATTATGCATCTTATTAATAGTTACGCCCAGAAATATCCTGGAAAAGTTTTTAAGGGAAGACTTCCAAAAAAGAATCTTAAAAATATCTCCATATCATTAGATGAAGCTAATTTTATTCATGGCTTATAGAATAATCAAGTTATTGTATTGTAAATATGTGAATTACATAACACTTCATGATTTTTATATAAGTTAAAAAAGCGAGTGCTGCTTTATTTTTGTAGTTATCTAAAACACACAAATCATGGAAAACTCAAACACATACAACAGCACAGCCTACAGTACAGAATCTCTACACAGCCAGATTTGTTTAGCCGATAATATTGATTTTATTTATCGAAAAGCCTACAGAGGAGACTGGGGACATTGGGATGACTTACCAGATACTACCACTACAACCCTTGATTGCCCTGGAAAAAACAGCGAAATAAATTCAATTGGACTAAGAAGGGTTCCAAATGAAAATAGCTACTTATAATGTAAATGGTGTTAACGGCCGTTTACATGTCCTCATTCGCTGGCTTGAAGAAGCTCAACCCGATATTGTTTGCCTTCAGGAGTTAAAAGCACCTCAGGATAAATTTCCGATCAAAGCAATACAGGATGCGGGTTATAATGCGATATGGCATGGACAAAAGCAATGGAACGGAGTTGCTATTCTGGCTCGCAATCTTGAAATTGAAGAAATTACCCGGACACTTCCCGGAGATGAAGAAGATGTTCAAAGTCGTTACATCGAAGCACTTATTGGCGGTGTCGTTATTGCGTGCCTCTATCTTCCTAATGGCAATCCGGCACCGGGACCTAAATTCGAATACAAGTTAAAATGGTTCCAAAGGCTTTCTCATCGTGCTGAAATCTTGCTTGACCTTAAAACTCCTGTAATTCTGATAGGTGATTTCAATGTTATGCCTACTGAATTAGATGTTTATAAACCCGAAAAATGGGTAAAAGATGCCCTCTTCAGACCCGAAGTCAGGAAAGCTTTTGCCAATATTCTGACCCAGGGATGGACAGATGCTATCCGTACTTTATATCCGAATGAAAAAATTTATACTTTTTGGGATTATTTCAGAAAAGCTTACGAAAGAGATGCCGGTCTTCGAATTGATCACTTTTTATTAAGTCCGCAACTAGCTAAAAAATTAATTGCTGGTGGTGTTGACCATCATGTCAGGGGCTGGGAAAAAACCAGCGACCATGCACCGGTTTGGATTGAAATCAATGATATAAAGTAAAAACCTAGCCATTTAAAAATCAGAAAATAGAAAAACCTGCAATAATCAATCAATACTGCAGGCTTCTGAATCATAATAGATAGAATCCCCACCTATTCTTTTTAATCTCATTTTAATCTCATTGCACTACTGTTTTGGAACAGCTGTCGTGTCTGTAATTACCGTAGTTGTATCCTGAGGAACATTTGTAGTATCTATAGCTGTAGAATCAACAGTTATTGCGGTTGAATCGTAAGTTGCATCTGCAGGAACAGTATCTGCTTTTTTACAGGAAAAAGACAGTCCGGCTACAAGAACTAACAAGGCAATTTTGGTTTTGATACGTGTTTTCATAATAACATCTTTTTTATTAATATTGAATAATTTCAAATTTAGGTGTTGAATACATTAAATTCTTACATAATTATCATTAATTTTTATAGAATATTAGTATTAAAACATTAAATATTAATATGTTATAAATTACATCTTTGAAATTATCCCCGAGCCTGTTTTTGTTATTCCAATATAGTATTACTAGTAAAATCTATAGTCTGAACATTGCTCAGTTATAAATATTCAAATTATAATTCTAAAACATCAAATTACAAAACAACAGCAATATTCTTTCTCTTAGAACTGCTCCTGATAATAAGGTCTGATTCAATTATTTTGGTTATCACTTCGTTACTTTCCTTATTCTTCAAAATATGATCAAAGTAAACCATGGCTGCCTGATAACCCAGTCTTTCACTATTTTGATCTACGGAAGATATAGAAGGTGTAATGATTTCTGTAAAAGGTTCATTAGCATATCCAAAAATGCCAATATCCTCAGGTATTTTAAGTCCGGATTGTGTAATGGCCAGCATAATTCCCAAAGCCTGAATATCTGATATAGCCAGGAATGCGTCAGGAGGTTCTGGTAATGCAAGAAGCTTAAGGGCAGTCTGAAAAGCATTTTCTTTACTGATATTATCATCTACAATAAAATGATCCGGAACGTACATTCCGGCTTCATTAATCGCTCTAATGAAACCTTCTTTCCGGTTCATATATAAATCCATATGCAGCGGGCCACCAATAAATGCAAGCCGCTGGTAACCTTCTTCAATCATGCTTTTTGCAGCTTTATAAGTTGCATCCTTATTGTCATTTATAACTCTGTGACCCGGAAAATTTTCATCACAGCGGTCAAATTGAATAACATTGATTTTATGTTCTAAAACCTGCTCGAGAATTTTAGCTGACTGTGTTTCTTTAGAAAGAGAGATCAAAATGCAGTCGACATTCTGGTGGATAAGAGTTTCGATAGCTGTTTTTTCAACATCTGATTTTTCATGAGACTGGCAAATAATCAGATTATGTTTGTTTTCAGTACATGCTTTCTCAATTCCGGAAATAGCATCAGAAAAGAAATTCTGATTGATCTGAGGTACAATTACACCAAGGGTCATGGATGAACCACGTCTTAAGTTTGCTGCCTGTGTATTGTGTTTGAAATTAATTTCGGCGGCTTTTTTTAAAACAACCTGTCTCACTTCTTCCTTTACACCGGGCTTGCCATTCAGGGCTTTGGAAACATAAGACACCGAAAGTCCAAGTTCTTTTGCTAAGTCATATATGGTGATTCTTTTTGTGCTCATGCTGTAAATATATTTTTTGCAACCATTGTGGGTAAAAATTTATTAAAGTCGTTAGTTCGGGTGTTTTATGCGGTAAATAGTACTATTTTACACTTACAACCAGAGGGTTATTTATTTCATGATAAAAATTTTCCAGATAGTCAAACCATTTCTTTGCATCCGTAAATTTTCCTGCTTTATCCCATGCCGCACCTGAATAGTAAATGACGGGTTCATTATTTTGAACTGTAGTTTTTGCTAAGAGCTGTATTTTGTCTGCCCACATATTACTGACAGGTGTCGTCAATATGACTCCTGTAGCTGTTGTGCCATTTTTATCAGAAGCTGGCTCCCAATATGCCATAATTCCCTGCTGTTCATTTAGTAAAATCTTTCCGGGATTAGCTCTTTTGCTGATTCCTGCGACTATCGGCAATGTTTGTGTTTCATCAAAAGTGTAGTTATTCTCTATGCGGCTGAGCTGTGAACCGGCATCCAGTGATATGGTTTTTATTACACCAATTTTTATTCCGCCAGCATTCCAGGAGTCATAAATCAATTGAAAAGTGGATCGTAACGGACCATTGTCGAGCATTTTCCAACGATGATAATTAGCTGAATAGCGAATGCTATCTTTTACATAAGGCGCCATATTTCCTGCACCTAATGTATGCCCAACCTGATAATAATCCAACCCATCGCCGTGATCGGTATGGTAATCTGCCAGTTTATAACGTTCATTAATGATCATTTTATTAGTACGTTTTACCCATACATCAAAACCATAAGCATCTTCATTTGACCCTTCGATTGCTTTGCCGTACGTACGAAAAGCAATCTTATCATTTTCCCATGCAAAATCATCTTTGCGTTCCGGAACATATCTGGCATAGGTTTTAACCGTAAATATTTCAGGCTTTCCTTTCTGAATAGAAAAAGTTAGTTTTGATTTTGCTTTTATATCTACCTGAATCAGCAAATTCTGAATAGCAGAAGACATTCGGTGTTCTAACTGAAAAATCACCTGTTTCTTCGTTTTTGTATTAATTACAACAAAATTTGAAGTATCGATTTCAGGATAACGTTCTAAAATGTTTTTCCAGCTTATGGCCACAACAGCCTCTTTGCGATCTAAGGCCGAATTGTTTTCGATATTAATAGTTGCCTTATTTTGTGCCCAAAAACACATCGGAATACTAAAAACGAAATAAAAAAAGAGTTTAATTGACTTCATGAACATTCATTTTAATTATCGTGACACACCATTACAGATCTTAATCATTTTTGTTTTGCATAAAATCAGGAAAACCGCTTTTTGTCCATTCTACAACTCTTGCACGTGTCGCACGATTTTTATCAGATAATTCATGACCCTGAATTTCTTTGTAATCCCTTGCATGATAAATCATTATAGTTGATTTTCCGTCTTCACTTGTAGTAAATGAATTATGTCCGGGCCCAAATCTTTTTAGTTCTTCATTTGTGTAGAATACGGGTGCCGGAGCTTTATGCCAATTCGCAGTATTCAGTAAATCAGTATTTTCATCAATCCATAACAAACCCATGCAATAGTTATGGTTTGTGGCACTGGCTGAATAGGTTACAAATATTTTTCCGTTCTTTTTAATTACGGCCGGGCCTTCGTTTACATTGTATTTTTCTCTTTCCCAGCTGAATTCAGGTTCTGTTAAAATAATTTCAGGTCCTGTAAGAGTGGTCGCGTTTTTCATTTCAGACAGAACCAAAGCAGTTCCATGGTTCCCCCCCTTACATTTTGTGCCCATATAAGATATCTTTTGCCTTTATGCTCAAAAGTAGTTGCATCCAAAGAGAACGATTCTTTTTGTGTTTTCAACTGACCTTCTTCTGTCCATTTACCTTCCATCGGATTTGAAGAAGGATTTGACAAGACCCACATCCTTATATTCCAGATATTTTCAGACTCGCCTGCAGCAAAATAAATATACCATTTGCCGCTTATTCTATGCAGTTCAGGCGCCCAGATATGGCTGCCCATTACTCCATTTTCATGCTTGTGCCAGATTTCTTTTTCTTTCGCTTCTTTTAATCCGTTAATACTATTGGCTTTTCGTAATACAATACCATCATATTCAGGCACTGTTGCAATTAAATAATATTCCCCCTTATCTGTTTTATATACCCATGGATCAGCTCGCTGCTCTGCAATTGGATTATTGAATGTAATGGATTGTGAATTGCCCTGATATGGATTGATTCCGGCGATTATTGCCAAAATTAAAATTCGAACTAATTTCATGTTTATTTATTTGTAAGTTGTAAAAGGTTATTTGTAAAATGCTGTTATTATTTATTTAAAGGATATCATCTAATTTAATGTGTGGGTGTAGTTATTAAAAACTAATTACACCCAACGGGTTAATTTATTTCTTAAGCAAATGTTATTAGACAAATAGGTCTTTTTTATATTACCAATCCAGCTTTATCAAGGCTACTGCCTGACGTTCCATTTTTAACTGCACTATTGTTTTATTATCTATTATTTTTTTCTTTTGTGTGGAGATAGATTTTAGTTTGCCGGATTTTTCTAATATTAGAATCTGTTGTGGTGTCGGATTTTGTGGAGATCCCATTTTTTTCCATTCTTCATACGAATTGCTGTTTTCTTTGTCAATCATGTATATAGTGAGATTAACTTTTTTTACAGGAATATTTTCAATAGCAACATTTACATTTTCTGATAATCCGGTTTTGTCAACATCATGATAATTCCACACCATAATTGCCGCTGATTTTTTGTCTTTGCTGGCTAAAGCACCTATATCTGACTGATCACCACGTACACTTGATTTTAAGATCTCTTCTATCGGATACATACGATTACTTGTAACATTTAAACGTTTACCTGACATCATTCCAAACATCCTGAAAACGTTCAGTACAGGTTTATCCACTCCATTAGTAGCAAGATCCCGGAAACCATAAAACCAGGGCTGATCTTCAAACTCAAAAGACCAGGAAACAGCTCCTATAAAGTTAACTTTTGTCTGATCTGCCAGGATATATTTTCGCGCAAAAGAAGCAGCAGTATAACTCGAATACATAGTTCCGTTTCGATACGCATTTTCGGGGTTAGTTGCCATTCCGCAGGCAGCGCAGCCTTCCGGATCAGATTCTCCGATAATAATCGGAAGATCTTTTGTTTCCTGATATGACATGGTCAGTCTGAATCCTGTCTGGATATCATTTAATTGTGGTGCCATATCCATTCGCACCGCTCCATCCACCATTTTAGGCCAGCCTTTTGCATGGAATAGAATAGCATCCATAGGAGATCCTATTTTACCGGTAGCATAATTAACACCGCTGATACAATGTTTTATAAAATCATTTGTCCATTCCTGAGCTTCCTTACCCCTTGTTCCTGCAATATTTATACCTCCGATTTTTGCAGTAGGCAAGGCTTTTTTTAGTCCGTCAGCAGCATAATCATACATTTTGAAAAATTCTTCACGAGTACCTTTCCAGTAATGTCCATTGGGTTCATTCCACACTTCCCAATACCAGCTTTCGACTTCTTTTTGTCCGTATCTTTCAACGGAATGCCTGACCCACTCATAAACAAGTTTTCTCCATTTATCATAATCTTTTGGTGGATAAGCCCATCCTGTAATAATATCTGTGTACGGGTCTCCGGGTTTCCAGTAATGTCTGTATGGAGCAGGGTGCGTAGACAACGCTTCGGGCATAAAACCTATTTGCGCCAAAGGTTTCATGCCACGCGAGATATAAGTATCAAAAATACTGTCGATGATTTTCCAGTTGTATATCGGATTTCCGTTACTGTCTTCTGTGTAAGCATTGGTTGAACCCCATTTAAGAGCTGCTTTTCCATCACCAGATACAAGCAGACTGTGGGTACGTACGTAAACTGGAACAGGGCTTAAAGCCGCTAATTCAGTAAGCAGTTTTTTTCCGTCTTTCATGTAAGTGTAATTGGGTTCATCATATCCAAACCATGCCCATACAGGCGTCATGGGCGCAATTTCCTGTTTAAGGTCAACTCTGATTTCAGGACTTTGTGCATAGACTGAAATTGCAGAGGATTGGAAAAAAACTACAGTCAGGCAACACTTTAATAATTTTCGCATAAGATGGTTTATATGTGGTTAGTTGTAAAGTTGTATTGTGAGTTAGTTTCATCAATTTGTTTCTAGTCCGAATTTGTGTTACTAAAAACTCAAAACAAAAACTTCACTGATAATTATACATTTATAATAATTGTATAATCAACACTTACAAAAAAAGGCATTTTTTTTATAACTGCACTTAATATTTAAAAATAATTTAAGTAAATAATTCCCAAAAGCATAAATATTCTAATAGAAGTCATTTAAAATTTATTTTAATAACCTATATTTTAATATTTCAATAAAAAAGACATTAATAAAAATAGTTTCTGGAGGTTAGCCGGACTAATGATGTTGCCCAAAAGGAAAATCTTTAAAAAGTGCGGAATTTTCACCATGGATAAACAGTTTGTGATTTTTCGTCGGATAATCTTCTAAATAGTTTGGTAATCAGGGTTTTTTATGAAATGTTAAAGCTTAATTTGTATCTTTGCCTACCCTATTTCTTAAAAAGCCAGAGTCAGTAATGCCCGAAGTTATTCTTATAGATCCAAAAACCATTTTTTTACTTTATTTTTGGGGCAATTTTTTTACCTGTATTCTTATTTTCAGTTATTCATTTTCCTATGCTACCATTGATAACCGAAAAACTTTAAAATGGTTTGGTCTGGGTAAATTATTGCTGACTATCGCATGGGTATTAATTATTCTGAGAAACATTATCAATGATTTTCTCTCCATTAACGTTGCTAACTCCATGATTTTTTTGCCTGCTTTTACGAAACGATAGCTATGTTATCACTTCTTAAGGAACCTGCAAAAAGACGCTACAGAGTGCAAATAGGAATTACTATTGCTGCTATATTTGTTTTTAATCTAGGAACTTTATTAGGAAGTACAATAAATACACGTGTTATCATTGGTGCTATTGGAATATTTGCTATTTATTTGCCTCCAACAATCCATTATTTTAATGAAAAAGGACAAAATTTTTTCAGGAGTTTTTATCTGTTTTGCTATATAGGATTTGAAATTCTCATTGTAGTACGTGCGGTTTACAGGTACATATACCCACAAAATCATTTTTTTTGTAACAATGCCCTCGATAGTTTTTATAGTATTGGCCTGTTTCTATTAGCCTTAGTTGGGATAGTGGGATTTTTACTTCTGGTAAAAGAAAAACAAGACACTAAAATTCAGAAACTGCTGGATGATAAAAACCAATTTTTTTCAATCATTTCACATGATTTAAGAGGACCTTTAAGTTCAGCTGTCTCCCTTTCGGAGTTCCTGGCTGAAGATATAGAAGATCACACCAGGGAGGAAATAAGGGAAATTTCGGAAATGCTGTATCAATCCAATAAAAACAGCTATAAGCTCCTTGAAAATCTGCTGGAGTGGTCCCGAGTGCAAACCGGAATGATTACATTCACCCCAAAAAAAATAATACTAAATGAGTTGATTGAAGATAACATTGAACTGAACAAAAATGCGGCAGTACATAAAAACATAAGTCTATTGTTTGAATCAAATGAAGTAATTGAAATACAGGCTGATGATAATATGATTGATACTGTTTTACGTAATTTACTCAGCAATGCCATAAAATTTACAGAAAAAAACGGCAAAGTTGAGATAAGAATATTAAAAACAGAGGAAAATGTAGAAGTATCTATCACCGATGACGGAATCGGGATTCCAGTTGATATAAAAGAAAAGTTATTTAAAATTAACAGAAAAGTAATTCAACGGGGAACAGAAAATGAAGCAGGAAGCGGATTAGGTTTATTGCTCTGCAGCGAATTTATAAATATGCATAAAGGAAAAATCTGGGTGGAAAGTCATAAGGGAAAAGGCAGTTCTTTTAAATTTACCCTTCCTGTAAAACAGTAGTATTAAACATTTTTATATAACTTTATTATTTAGTAGTGCTTCTAAAAGCTTATAACTATTATAATTTAATTTCTAATTTGTTTTTAGGAAGGTTCTCAATATTAAATATAACAACTTGTATTTTAATTATTTAAACTTTATCTAATTATATAAATTAAGATATCTGCTTTGATAAAGGCGGCAAAATCACCGTTTTTTAACAAAAAATAAAGTTTTTTTATTAACATATTTCCTAACTTCAATAAACAAAAAACTATTTTTCTATTTTAAAAAACAAATTATGCGTGTATCAGTCATACGAAAAAATATAAAATTTACACCAGATTCAAAAAGAGTTGTAGCGCGATATTTTGTCAATGGTGATGAGCGGACTAAACAAATGGTACTTCGCATAATGACACTAGACGACAAACAAGTATTAGAAACCCTGGAACAAACACTTCGTGAATTTGCCAGACGTCACCGAAATATTTCTGCTATATTTCTAAGACACTGCGAAAAAGTGCGTGATGTTATTGAAAGCATGCAGATTGATTATGAAGCTTTGTCTCTTGACCGAAAAATGCTAATTGGTTCTTTTTGTACAATGGAGTATGCAATAGAATCTGCCGCTATCTTCAATCCGTCTATTATAGAAGATTTTGACCAGAGTGGTCTCGAAGCAGGAGAAAAAAGGGTTATTATTTCTTTTCGGGCAACAGGTGAAGGCCATATCTCATCAATTGTTTTCAGAAGAGGAATTCTGGACAGGGATAATAACCTGCAGGTTATGAAAATTGGACATAATATTGATAAAGCTGAGATTATACACAAAAGTTTTTTCAATAAGGAGCGATTTTTATTGAAATTATCTGAAATGCATACACAAGACAAGTACATAACCCAAATTATGCAGGATTTGCCTGATGAGTTTGAATATGCAGTACTAAAAGATGTTATAAATACTGCTTTGAGTGACCCATCGATTCGTGAAGAAAGAAGAACTGCATTAAACGAAATATTCTGGCTCGCAAAATCATTTTATGATGTTGAGTTCAAACATGATTCTGATCTTACAGAGAGGGTTATATTTCCCATATCCGATTCTGAAAGTCGTGGTATAGAAGATGCCCGTTTTGTCCGTTTTACAGATGATGACGGATCTTCGCGTGTAATGGCTACCTATACAGCTTATAACGGCCATACCATATTACCAAAACTAATTTCTACTGAAGATTTTTATACTTTTAGAGTAATGCCTTTACATGGTGCGGGGGCACAAAATAAAAATCTGGCCTTGTTTCCAAGAAAAATAAAAGGCAAATATGCGATGCTTGCCAGAATAGATGGTGTTAATAATTATATCATGTATTCTGACAGAGTTACACAATGGAATACCCCTATTCTTCTTCAGGAACCTCGTTATACCTGGGAGTTTACACAAATTGGAAACTGTGGATCTCCATTGTGGACAGAAGAAGGCTGGCTTGTTATTACACATGGCGTAGGTACTATGAGACGTTATTGCATTGGTGCTTCCCTGTTTGATCTTGATGATCCTTCTAAAGAAATTGGAAGACTTACAGAACCATTGTTATCACCACTTGAAGACGAACGGGAAGGGTATGTACCTAATGTTGTTTATTCTTGTGGAGCCATTATTCATAACAATAGTCTGATAT
This sequence comes from Flavobacterium gyeonganense, assembly GCF_029625295.1. Lineage (NCBI taxonomy): Bacteria > Pseudomonadati > Bacteroidota > Flavobacteriia > Flavobacteriales > Flavobacteriaceae > Flavobacterium > Flavobacterium gyeonganense. Next base: position 4,756,997 of record NZ_CP121112.1, read on the forward strand.
TGCCTTATGCGGTATCAGATTATTCATCAACTTATGCTGTAGTTGATATGGTAGAATTATTAGATGCTTTGAAGAAGAGTAAATAGTAATAAAATTTAAATGTAGAATCATAAATCCCATCTTAATAAATGGGATTTTTTACTTTAACTTAGGTTCAAAAATAGCCAAAATCCAAATAAGCTGTTTTAAAAGGTTTTTTTTATAAAAATAATCAATTGCATGCCTGTTAGAAAATAATGTTTTTAATGAAAGATATTAAAGTCATTTTCAATCATTTATATTTATTAAAATCAAGAATTCAATAGCTAAAATTAATAATATATAATTTTTAAAAATCAATTCACATTTGGAATTTTTTCAATTAAATTTTTCCAATAGCGTTTTGGCATATGCTGAATATGAAGCTTCATGTTTTTTCGTGATTCAATCGTAACGCTGCTAAAATAACGCCGCCACAGATTTTGAAAAACTCTTCCTGCTCATCACAGATTTCGTTTAAATATTTAGATGATGTAACTTTCATATTAAACTGTAATTCTATAGTTGCAACATTTTCAAGATCATAATAAATACCATATTTGCGTTTTGCATCATAGATTAACCAGCGCTGATCTGCATAACGATTTTTAAAATGACTTTCTATTAGAGGCAAAACATCACAGTCTGGTTCAATGATTGCATAATACAATTGATCCTTCGTTAGTTTAAAACGAACAAATGCTTCCATTCGATGTGCCTCTTTTCTGGTCAGACGTATTGCTTTTCTAAGATACCAAACGGCATTATTACTAAAATCTTCTTCTACATTTTTTGTATTAGCAAATACATGCTGTACAAACTGAAACATCGTTTCTTCTATGTCTGGAAGTTCAGACAAAAATGCCTTATACATATTTGAAAAACCTTCTGCCGAAAGTCGTAGCTTCAATCCGTCTAAAACACGTTTTGCTTTTGAGATATCCGTTACCACTAAATGAGAAGTTGCAAAAAGCAATGTTCCTGAAGTTTCATTTTTTGCAAATACAATATCAGAAAGTTTGAACTCATAAACTTCAAATATAGCCGTGAGCCATCCTTCATAAGTTCCGTCGTAAATTACTTCTGTCATTTTGATTAAAATAAAGCAAGTTGATTAGAAAAATCGTTTTTATATTTACTTTTTTGAAAATTTAAGATATGATGCTTGATTTGAATCGATGTTAAATCTTTCTGAAGTTGAAATGGTGTAGCAAAAGCCAGGAAATATTTGGAACGTGAATACGCAATTCCCATTTTTTGTAAATCCTGTGGAAGCAGTTTTTTAAACTTCCTTGCTGCAACAATTTTTTGCGCACTTAAATATCCAATTCCGGGAATTCGTTTTATTATTTCCAAATCGGTTGTATTGATATCAACAGGAAATTGATTCAGGTTACGCAAAGCCCATCCAAGCTTCGGATCGATATCAAGATCAAGATTAGGCTGATTGAACCCGACAATTTCATTTACATCAAATCCGTAATAGCGAATGAGCCAGTCCGCCTGATACAAACGGTTTTCACGTATCATAGGAACAGGCGTTCCAATGGCAGGCAGACGATTGTCATAACTAATGGGAACATAACCCGAATAATACACCCGTTTCATATTCATTTGCTGATAAAAATAATCTGCCATTCCAAGAATCTCAAGGTCATTTTCTTGTGTTGCCCCAATTACCATTTGAGTGCTTTGTCCGGCGGGAGCAAAAAGAGGCGTTTTATAATTTGTTTTTTTTTCTTCTTTATAACCGATAATTTCATTTTTAAGATATTTCATAGGATTAATCACGTCAATATGATTTTTATCTGGTGCTAATAATTTAAGACTTTTTTCTGTTGGCATTTCGACATTTACACTCAAACGGTCAGCGTATAGACCTGCTTCCTTAAGCAATTCATCACTGGCTCCCGGAATCGCCTTCAAATGTATGTAGCCATTAAACTTATGTTCAGTACGCAATTTTTTAGCAATTCTCACCAAACGCTCCATAGTGAAATCAGCATTATCAAAAATACCCGAACTTAAAAAAAGTCCCTCAATATAGTTTCTCCTGTAAAAGCCAATTGTAAGGTCAACAACCTCTTGTACAGTAAAGGCTGCTCGTTTAATATCATTGCTTTTTCTGCTTACACAATAGGCACAATCAAAAATGCAATGGTTTGTGAGCAAGATTTTTAGCAGCGACACACAACGCCCATCTTCGGTGAAGGCGTGGCAAATACCATAACCTTTAGCATTTCCCAATCCTTTATTTTTATTCTCTCGTTTACTTAAGGCCGACGAACAGGAAACATCATATTTTGCAGCATCTGCCAATATTCCCAGCTTCTCCATCACTCTGTCATTTACCATCAGAATTTCTTTTTATTGTTTTCGAAATATTTTTACACAATAAAATTAGTTATTATACATAACAATATATTTATTTTTATTGTTCTAAATTATATCAAACTATAACAAAAAATATCACAATGGTTTAAAAAAGAAAACCTCCAAAATCAAATGACTTTGGAGGTTTCACACAGGTATAAACTCTTGCTTATTTACTTTTTAACTTCAATACGGTTACTGAATAAGCGGGTAAATTTAAAGATGCTTTTACACCTTTTAAATTATAACTACTTTCTTTTGGGCTAATTTTTTTAGGCTCTCCAAAAGTATTTTCATCTTCTAATTTCGGACTTGAAAGGGTTATCAATGTGCCTTTAGTAGCAAATTTACCTCCTTTTAAATCAACTGTAACTTCTTGGGAAGCCGCTGCAGTATTTACCAGTTTTACAATTACTTCTTTTGTATTCACATCTTTAACGGCAGATGCATAAAGGTCGTTTTGCCCGGTTAAAGGTTTTGCATCTTTAGTTATGTTTAGCAAATCGGTTCCTTTATTGGTTGAGAATAATTTTTGAACATAATAATTAGCAGAACCGTAAGATTCTAAATTATTGAACCAGATCATATCCGGTGTCCATTGCCAGGCATCTTCATGTGCCATAAGTGGCGCATAAGAAGTCATATTGACTACTTCAGCATTTCTTTCTAATCCGGTCATGAAAGCGGCTTCAGAAAAAGCACATTCCCAGTTATTTCTGTTATTCGGGTTTGCTCCTGAAACACTTTGCGCAGCATATTCACCGGCAAATATTTTTGGGCCTTTGCGGTCATAATTATCATAACGTGAAGCATTTTCCCTAAACCATTTCGGGCTTTGGTAATAATGTTCATCTATAAGCTCAGCATTGAGTTTTTTAAGTTCAGCCATTGCAAAATCAAAATGTTCACCATCCGGTGATGGACCGCTTCCTGAAACGATAATAATATCTGGATATTTGGCTTTTATTGCTTTTTCAAAAATTTTGAAACGCTCAATATAATCCGGTCCCCATTGTTCATTTCCAACACCAATATATTTTAGATTGAACGGTTTTGGATGTCCCATATCTGAACGAAGAATTCCCCATCTGGTTTCTTCTGAACCATTGGCAAATTCAATTAAATCTAAAGCATCCTGTATGTAGGGATCTAATTCTTCGATTGGAGCTAATTCTCCAGTATTATACTGACAGGCCATTCCACAACTCAAAATAGGCAATGGAGTCGCACCAATATCTTCAGAAAGCTGAAAATACTCATAAAATCCAAGTCCAAAACTTTGAAAATAATCAGGTGTCTGTTTGTGACTGAATTCTACATTCCATCTATTCATCATCGTTTTTCTGTCTTCAACATCGCCAACTGATTTCTTCCATTGATAACGGTCAGATAAAGTCCTTCCTTCGACTATACACCCGCCAGGAAATCTTAAAAATCCAGGTTTCATATCATACAAAAGCTGAACAAGATCTTTTCGTAATCCATTTTTTCTGTTCTTCCACGTATCCTCAGGAAATAATGAAATCATATCAAGATCAATTGTCCCTGTTCCTTCAAAAGTTATTTTTAATTTGGCTTTAGCTTCAGTCTGAGTAGCTTTAAATTCTGCTGAATAGGTCTCCCATTCTTTTGATGTTGGAATGATAGTGGTTTCTCCAATTACTTTTTTATCCTTATCAATAAGCTGAACAATTATTTTTTTGATCGCTCCGTTGTGATTGGCTGCCTTTAAAGAAAGATTATATTTTGCATCCTTTTTCACTCCCATCCCCCTAAAACCTTCATTAATCAAGGCATATCCTTTATCATCATTAATCAGGACACGGCAGAAATTAGGATTGGTTTCATTTTCTACGACTTTTACAGGTGTGGCAGCACCCGAATTCATATTTAGAGAAGACCTTTTGGTATTAGGCTGGTCCCAACCCATCAAAGGTTTTTCAAATTCAAAAGACCGGTTTTTAATCATTTCGGCATATAATCCGCCGTCTGCTGCGAAATTGATATCCTCAAAAAACAAACCGAACATAGTAGGCTGAATCTTTGTAACGGTTTTAGCAACGTCAACTTCTAAAATTGTTTTTTGGGCATGTAAACAAATACCATTGAACAGCAAACCGCCCATGATTATTTTGGTTATGATATTATTTTTCATTTTCTATGATAGTTGATAATTTAGTCTTGCTAATTTATTTAAAGTTTCTTTTAAAACCCCGGTTTTGAAGCAATAATTTAAATTATTATTTTTTCACTACTTCATATTTCTGAGGAAAAGCAGCTTCACCGTCTAAATTATTGACCTTTAAAATATCAACATTTTTGCTTTCGATGGCATGTTTAAAATAATCCGGTTTGTTTTTGCCCCAGTTGACAGCGCAATTCTGAACTTTTATATTTTCAGCCGTATCAAAATAAAATCCTGATGTACTGCCTTTTACGAAACCATCCATTTTTGACGGACGACGATCGTAAATCCCTCCGGGAAAATTTGATGTTTTATCAATAAAAACATTCACTCCTTCAAAAACAATGTTTTTAATTTTGTCCTTTGTTTCGCCGCTTACATACACCCCGTTTTCTCCAAAACACTGAATATTGGTGAAATAAATATTGCTGATTGCCCCTACCTTCCCTTCTGTTGCACCTTTTGGAAAACGCCAGTTGGCATCTTTATGGTTTCCGTTTGCGCGACTGTACGCTGTCACATAAATAGGTTCAGCTTTTCCCCACCAGGTATCAGTAGTCAGCTGGCCTTCGATAATCATATTTGAAAAAATAACATCACTCACCGTTCCTTCATCTCGATTCTGAATCCCGACTCCACGATTACTTTTTTTGATAATGCAATTATTGAAAACTACCTGCCTGATAGCATCCATGTTTTCTGAACCGATTTTAATCGCACAGCTGCTGCTGGTCATCGTACAATTTGTAACCGTTATGTTTTCGCAAGCTCCAAATTCTTCAAATTCCCTTCTATTTTTCAAACAAATACAATCATCGCCGCTTTCGATGTAACAATCACTAATTCGTACATTTTTGCAATGGTCTAAATCGATACCATCGCTATTTCTTACTTTTAAACTGTTTAACAACGTAATACCGCTAATGACCACATCATTACAACCTACCAAATGAATTGTCCAGTAAGCAGAATTACCGATATGAGCATCTTTAATTCTGATATTCTTGCCTCCTATAATAGTCAAAACATGAGGACGTGGATCGAGGATATTGAAAGGTTTTAGTATATAAGCATCATCTTCCTCCGCTCCCATAAAAGAGATTCCGTTTCCGTCAATTTTACCGCTTCCACTAATGCTAAAATTCTCAATATTTTTCCCGCCAATCCAGATAGTTCCCTCGCCTTTGTTTTCGCGAAAGGCACTTTCTGTATATAATTTTTCATCCGGACTTGCCAAAATTTTAGCACCTCCTTCAATATGCAGATCCACATTAGATTTTACATTAAAAGGTCCAGTCAGGAATGTATAGGGAGCCGGAATCAAAACCTGTCCTCCGGTTTTGCTGCAGGCATCAATAGCTTTTTGAATAGCAGCAGCATCATTGGTTTTACCATCTCCTTTTGCTCCATATTTTTTAATATCATAGACCTTTTGCGCAATAGCAGTCAGTGAAATACAAAAAAAGATTGTTGTTATTATAGATTTTTTTATCATTTTTTACTTTATTTGAAATTTTATATAAAATAACTTAACTATATATATTTTAACATTTTAAATTAACAATAGTCACTCAAAGAGTATTATCATATTGAACGTATAATTCCTTCTTCCAGTCCACGTAATTCAGCCAATCCTCTTAGTCTCCCAATTGCAGAATAGCCTGGATTTGTTTTTTTATGTAAATCATCCAGCATCTGATGTCCGTGATCCGGTCTCATCGGAATTGCTGTATCTTTTTCTTCCTTCTGCCAGTCTTCTTTTTTGCTCAATCAATATTTCTTTAACCACGGCAAACATATCTACATTACCTTCCAGATGATTGGCTTCATAAAAATTACCTTCATCATCTCTTTGTGTACTTCTTAAATGTATAAAGTGTACTCTGTCAGCAAATTTCCTGAACATTTGTTCCAGATTGTTTTCCGGAATGACACCAAGTGAACCGGTACAAAATGTGATTCCGTTATTTCTGCTCGGAACTTCTTTTGATAAATAATCAAAATCAGCTTCAGTACTTACCACTCTTGGCAAACCTAATATCTGATAAGGCGGGTCATCCGGATGAATGCACATTAAAACCTTATTTTCTTCCGCTACAGGTATGATTTCCTTTAAGAAAGAAACCAAATTTTCTTTTAACTTTCGAGCGTCAACGCCTTTGTATGTGTCTAACGTTTCTTGAAACTGCTCCAGTGTATAACCTTCTTCTGCTCCAGGCAGACCAGCAATGATATTTTTTATGAGCTTTGTTTTGTCTTCATCAGCCAATTTGTCCAAATAGTCTTTGGCTTTATTTTTTTGTATTTCAGAATAGTCATTTTCTGCATTTGGTCTTTTCAGTAAATAAAGATCGAAAGCAGCAAAAGCAGCTGTATCAAAACGTAATGCTTTTGAACCATCTTCTACTTCAAAAGCCAAATCAGTCCTTGTCCAGTCTAAAACCGGCATAAAATTATAACACACCACCGAAATGCCGCAGCTTGCCAGATTCCGGATGCTTTGCTTGTAATTTTCGATGTAAACTTTATAATTGCCAGTTTGGGTTTTGATATTTTCATGAACCGGCACAGATTCTACAACAGACCAGATTAATCCGCTGTTTTCAATTTCACTTTTTCGTTTACTGATTTCGTCCACAGTCCAGACTTCTCCATTTGGAATATGATGGAGCGCCGTAACAATTCCAACAGCGCCTGTCTGTTTTATATCTTGCAATGTAACCGGATCATTCGGTCCGAACCATCTCCAGGTTTGTGTCATTTTCATAAATAAATCTTTTTTTAAACTCCGCTAAAAGCAGAAAATCCTCCATCTAAAGTTACTTTTGATCCTGTAACAAATTTTGAAGCATCACTTAACAGCCAAATCAAAGCTCCAATCAATTCATCAGGATTTCCAAAACGACTGAAAGGTGTGTTTTGAATAATCAGATTGCCTCTTTCGGTAAGGCTTCCGTCTTCATTAGTTAAAAGTCTTCTGTTTTGTTCCGTTAAGAAAAAGCCTGGAACAATAGAATTCATACGTATTTTATCTCCAAATCTATTGGCTAGTTCAACAGAAAACCATCTGGTGTAAGAATCAATAGCCGATTTAGCCAGACTATAGCCCAAAACTCTTGTCAAAGCATGATCTGATGAAACAGATGAAATGTTTACAACGCTTCCGTTCCCCGTATTTTTTATCGCCTCGCCAAAAATCTGAGTCGGCAAAATTGTTCCAAACAAATTCAGATTCATTACCTGCTGCAGTGCCTTAATATTCAACTGAAAAACATCTTGTCCTGGCTGCACAACTGCATCAGGCATATTTCCGCCAGCTGCGTTTACCAGTCCGTCTATTTTTCCGTATTTGGCAAGCATGATTTCACGTGCATTTATAAGATCCTGCTCATTGGTAACATCTGCGATCAAGGCGATGGCTTCACCTCCATTGTTTATAATGGCATCAACTCTTTCATTGGCCACTTTTTCATTTCGGCCTAACACACCAACAATTCCGCCTGCATGCGCAATTCCGTTAATAAAAGCTTCACCTAATATTCCGGTGGCACCGGTTACTATAATTACTTTTTCCTGTAATGAAAAAACTGTACTCACACTTTTGTATTTTAAATTATGATAAATTTTTGGTTGCAAATTATTACCAAAATACGGTATACAATGCTACCAGAATTCCGCTAATAATAAACGAACCGATGATGAATTCAGAAGATACTTTGAACATTGCTGTATCTACTTCTATATTATGAGATTTCTGCTGCTCTTCTGATGACGGTTTTGCAAGACTGATCGTTACCATTAATAGTACTATGGCGAAGAAAGAAATCGTCATTCTGTCTAAAAATGGATAATCCGGAAAAGTGCCGTTTGTCCACATTGGCAGAAATTTTAATACTGCGGCAATAGGCACTGTAAATAATGCCCCGGCAAGTCCTGCTGCTGGTGTGGTTTTCTTCCAGAACATTCCCAATAAAAAGATCGCCAAAACACCAGGCGAGAAGAAGCCAACATATTCCTGTATAAACTGATATGCCTGATCTAATGATTTTAACTGAGGTGCTACAACAGCTGCAATTATCATACAAACAACTACACAGCCTCTTCCTGTAAGCACCAATTTTTTTTCTGATGCTTCACGGTTAAAATATTTTTTATAAATATCTAAAGAAAAAATGGTCGAAATACTATTGGCTTTACCAGCCAAAGATGCTACAATTGCTGCTGTTAAAGCGGCCAGCGCTACTCCTTTTAATCCGGCAGGTAATAAATTCATTAAGGTTGGGTATGCGTGATCCGGTTTTAAAACTCCGGTAGCGTCTACCATTTCTTGCTGAAACATTCCATTTTGGTGCATTACATACATGGCAATACCGGGCAAAACGGCAATAATAGGTACTAATAGTTTTAAAAAAGCGGCAAATAAAATTCCTTTTCGTGCTGTTTTTAAATCGGCACCCAAAGCCCTCTGAACGATGTACTGATTACATCCCCAATATGCCAGATTATTGATCAGCATTCCTCCAACTAATACAGACATTCCCGGTAATTCAGCATAATGCGGATTTGATTTATCCAGAATCATATGTAAATGGCCCGGAGCTTCGTCGGCTATAACTGATAGTCCTTTTAGAATATCTTTTCCATAGCCAAACTGTTCAGATAATAATGTCAATGCTAAATAAGTCGTAACCAAGCCACCCAAAATGAGGACTATAACCTGAAACATATCGGTATAGCCAATCACTTTCATTCCGCCTAGAGTCACTATTATTGAGAACAAACTCAGTGCAATTACACAAAACTGAAAACTAACAGGTGCGATTGATGAAATGGCTAACGCTCCTAAATATATGATCGAAGTTAGATTCACAAATACATATATCAACAACCAGATTATGGCCATTATGGTACTCACGGTTCCGTTGTATCTTTTTGCCAAAAACTGCGGCATCGTAAATATCTTGTTTTTAAGATAAACCGGTAAAATAAACATGGCAACCACAATCAAAGTTGCAGCCGACATCCATTCGTAAGAAGCAATCGCCAGTCCGATGGCAAAACCAGAACCACTCATTCCGATAAAATGTTCAGCCGAAATATTAGAGGCAATTAATGAAGCCCCAATAGCCCACCAGGTAAGCGAGCCTTCAGCCAGAAAATAATCATTGGAACTGGTGGTAGCATTTTTCTTGCTCCTGTAAATGTACATCCCGTAAGAAGTGACAATCACAAAATAGATAAGAAAAACAATATAGTCTGCACTTTGTAAAGTATTCATAATGAAGTTTTTTGGTTGATAGTTAGTGGTTGTTAGTTTTTGGTAATTATTTGGTTTAGATTTTTAAAAACCATTTTTTCTTATATAAAAAGTAAAGTAAAATGAGTTGTACAAATGTTACTGAGATGGTTACAAATACGGGCTGCCATACAATTGGTCCAAATTTAATAAGTCCTCCAAATACATAATCTGCGGTGTGCTTAAAATTGACCAGACCTTCAGAAGCCATATAAATTAAAATAGAATTTGAACCAATTAAAATGAGTGGAAATGCCCACTTTTTAAAACCAAATACATCTATTAGTATATAAAAAAACAGGAAAAACAAAATACTGAAGCCACCAACAAAACAAACAAACGAGCTTGTCCATAAGTGCTTGTTAATTGGGAAATCAAAATCCCAAAGAAGACCTATTATAATCAGCACAATAGCTGAACCAGTCATGATTACTACTTTGTTTTTTATGGTGTAATAAGCGTGTTCTGATTTTAAAAATGTTCCTAAAAACACGCCCAACAAAGCTGTTGAAACAGCCGGTATTGTCGAGAATATCCCTTCAGGGTCATATACTTTACTATGCAGCCTTCCCGGAAGAAAAAGTCGGTCAATGTATCCTTCCAGTGAACCCTCTGCTGTTAAATTACCTGCTCCAAACCCCGGGACTGGTATTAATTTCATGGCTAAATAATAACCAATCAGAATTCCTGTAAACCAGATGATCTGTTTCTTCAAATCAAAGTTTAAATAAATTAGTCCTGCAAAAAACCAGGCGATCCCGATACGGCCTAATACACTGGCAAAACGGGTTTGGTCATATCCGTCAAAACGTAATAATCCGTTTACTACAAATCCAAGAAATATCAAAATGCAAGTCCTTTTCAGCATGGACAGGTATATTTTTTCTTTTCTTTTGATGGAAGTTCACTTGGTTGCGTCACTCCTGCGAGCTTGATTTTTTTATCGAAAGAATACGGCATTGAAACCCCTGCAACGAATAAAAAAACAGGGAAAATCATATCATAAAATGTAATACCATCCCAGTCTGTATGATGCATTTGTGAGGACATCCATACAAAAACCGGAATTGGGGCAGCTTTGGCCAAAGCGTGAATAATATGTTCGCCGCTCATAATCCAAAACATAACAAATCCTCTTAGAACGTCTAAAGAAATTAATCTGTTATTTGTAGTAATTTTGTTCATACCGGATTTATTTTAAAAGCATATTTTACCTGCTGATTCCTTCGGCGAGGACCAACTTATTGTTCTTTTTTATGTGTAATTATTGGTTTATAACATTCTTTACAAAAGCATCGAAGTCATTTTTTTACAACAACCACGTTCATATAAAACGAACGTGATCGAATGTAAAGTGAAATATCTAAACATTAAACGGGGCAAAATTTAATATCTTAAATTATTTCGTTTATTATTTTATTGGCTTAATAACAAAACCGTAACTATATTCGTTTTGAGTCAGTTGATATTGTGGATGTGGTGGCAATCCCCAACTGTTGTCACCTCCTAACCCTCTCTGGGTTAAGTCAACACAAACCACAACTTCTTCTCTTGGCGTAATATCGCTGGAGTGAATATTCTTTTTAGAAATTCCGCCATCAAAATCAGCAGGATAATTATTCAGCGTACTGATTCCCAAAGGCTGAAGCCCTTTTATTTCCAAGCCTTTCCCACTATTATTTGAAAGTGAAAACCAGCGAACATCAGTTTTATATCCATTTTCCTGTGGTCGTGTGTAAGGCACGTATTGATCTGCAACTTTACTAGTATAAATTCCTTTTAGTGATGCCGTTTTTCTGTCAGGATAATTTTCTAAAGGTCCCCTTCCGTAATAATCCAGGTTTTCTAATGTATTTTTCAAAGTGAAAATCATCCCAAAACGTGGCAACTCCGGAACAGGATTATTTCCTTTTTTATAAGATGTCTGAATCTCTAAAACCCCATCAGTCCTTAATGCATATTTGATCGTGTAATCTGATGCAACGTCTTTCAGTTTTAATTTCGCAACGATATAGTTTTTTCCAGCTCCTTCAATTTGCTGAATACTTTCTAATGAAGTATTTTTTCCGGCAGTTCTCCATACATTAGTTCGAATCTGCATTTTATTTCCGATATCATTATCAGTGGGTGCCCTCCAGAAATTTGGTTCAGGATATTCTTTAAAATATTCCTCGCCTTTTAAACTGTAATATGAAATCAATCCGGTTTTCTTGCTGATTTTAACTGTAGTATCATCTGAAGTCAAAACAAACTCATCATTTTCATCCTGAACTTTTGCCGTATTTACTTTTTCAGAATTTGTAAAGTATTTCCCGTCTTCGATAACAAATTGCTCTTTGGCAATTTCAAAATTCTCTGGCAATAATTCTGAACCTGTTTTAGTTGTAGCAAAAACATTCAATAAATATTCAGTCCCTTCTTTTGATTCTAATTTTGGTAAATCAATTTTAAATTGTTTTTTCGCTTTAGGATCTAAAGCTATATTGAAAGTTCCTTCTTTAATTACTTTTCCGTTTTCTAAAACTTCATATCTAAAATTGTATTTGTTCAGATTTGTGAATCCGAAGTCATTATTAATTTCAATGATTCCATTTTTGATATCAACGGCTTTAAATAAAATATTCTGATAGACTTTTTTTACTTCAAAAGCTCCTGGATGTGGAGTTCTGTCTGCGTATACCAATCCATTGTGGCAGAAATTTTCGTCATTGAGATAATTCTGGCTGCCCATGTCCCCTCCATAAGCCCAGTATTGCCGGCCTGCTTCATCTTTTCTCTTAAAGCCCTGATCTACCCAGTCCCAGATAAAACCGCCCTGCATGTTTTTGCTTCCGCGGATAATATCCCAGTATTCCTGAAAATTTCCGCTGCTGTTACCCATCGCATGCGAATATTCACACATGATATACGGGCGTGTAACTTCTTTACGTGCTGCATATTCCTTCATGTATTCTATTGTTGGATACATTGGACAGACGATATCCGTATTTTCGTTTTCTTTAGCCTGTTCAAACTGAACCAAACGGGTATTATCTCTATTTTTTATCCATTTGTATGCTTCGTAAAATACAGGTCCGTTGGCACTTTCGTTTCCTAATGACCAGATAATTACCGATGGAGCATTTTTATCTCTTTCTACAAGACTATAAATTCTGTCCAGATGAGCTTCTCTCCATTCCGGAAGATAGCCCGGATTCGTTTTTGGGTTCATCCATTTTAAAGGCTGTCCCTCTACTCCCATTCCGTGGCTTTCTATATTGGCTTCATCCACCAGAAATAAGCCGTATTTGTTACAAAGTTTTACCCATAAAATGTTATTTGGATAATGGCTGCAGCGAACCGAATTGATATTAAGCTGCTTCATCATCTTAATATCTTTTATCATGGTCGCTTCATCCTGATAATGTCCGGTTTCAGGATTGTGTTCATGAATGTTAACTCCATGAACCATTAATCTGACTCCGTTAACCAATAATTGTCCTCCTTTTAATTCTACTTTTCTAAAGCCAATCTGGGTAGAAGTTGTCTCTACAATATTGCTTTTTGCATTTTTAAGCGTCAAAACTAAAGTGTACAAATTAGGATTTTCGCTGCTCCATAATTTTGGAGCTGAAACTTTTTGAGAAAAATTTACTATTTGGGTTTTATTTGCAGTAAAATTTACGGGCAATTCTTTAACGAAAACAGTTGTGCCTGATGCATCAACCAGTCTTGCAGTTAGTTTTTGATTGTTTACAGCTAAAGAAGTCAGATTTTTTAAACTTACTTCAACACTTAGGCTACCGTTTTTGTAATTGGAATCCAAATCAGGTTTTGCAAAAAAATCAGCAATTCGAATATCACTGGTACTATATAGATATACATTTCTGTCTATGCCTGAAAGTCTCCACATATCCTGATCTTCCAGATATGAACCATCGCTCCATCTGTAAACTTCGACAGCGAGATCATTTTTGCCTGGTTTCAGGTATTTCGAAATATCAAATTCGGCCGGACTTTTGGTGTTTTCCGTATATCCTACTTTTTCCCCGTTTACCCAAATATACATCGCTGACGTTCCTGCTTCAAAATGAAGATATACATGTCTTCCTTTCCAGTTATCAGGCAGTACAAAACCTCTTTTATAAGAACCTACCGGATTATCCCAATGATTTATAAAAGGCGGATTTTTTTCGAAAGGATACGTAATATTGGTATAAATTGGCACACCATAACCGTGCAGTTCCCAGTTAGACGGCACCTGAAGATCGTTCCAGTGCAGCGTGCTGAAATCTGTTTTATAAAAGTCTTTTGGCCTTTGATCGGGTGTTGGGGACCAGGAAAATTTCCATTTACCATTCAGGGAAAAATACCATGGTGAGTTTTCATATTTATCACTTATGGCAGATGGTTCGTCTGCATAAGGGAGAAAAGACGCTCGTGCCGGTTCTCTGTTAATCTGAAATACCTCTGGATTCTCCCAGTCATTTCTGTCTTTTTCCTGTCCTACAGCACCTGAAACAAAAATCACTAACAGACCAAACAAAAATATTTTCGTTTTGATTTTTTGCATTTAATTAATTTTAAAACTTCCGTTGAAAGAATAACAAAATATTAAGTACCTAACCAGTTGAGTGTAACTATTAAAAACGTCAGTTCGAGTGTTTTTTGTGCAGAGAAACGGAACAAAAAATGTATCGAGAACCGTTTTAATGATAATTTTTCTGTTCTCGATACAATCCCGATAAAAAATCGGGATCACTCGAACTGTCGAAAAATTATTATCAAAACTAATTACTCCCAAATGGTTAAGTATCTACCTTAAAAATTTAATTTTTCCGGCAAATATTTAGCTACTAATTCTTTATAGTATGGCAATAATGCTTTTACGTCTGGTTTCACCGGTGCTTTTGTATATAAATCGTATGGATTAAATTTTCTTACCCAGTCAAACATTTCGATATCTTTTTCATTCATTAAATGTGCATAAGCATTTTCTTTATGCTGCGAATAAAATGAATGGTAGCGAATCATATACAAAGCAGGCTCAGGTAAATAATCTTTCATGATCTGGTACAAATATTCATCATGACCCCAGCTCATTTTTACATTATCCAGTCCGCAATTTTCGGTGTAAACCCCAAATTTAGTATTAAACCTTTCATCTGTATAATCAGGATTGTCTTTAAAAAACTCAGAATAAACAATTTTATCTGAATAGGCACAGCCTACAGGAAAAGTATCTCCTACTACTGCCCATTGTGGTTCCCCGAATAAACATAATATTTTACCCAAATCATGTATAAATCCGGTAAGTACAAACCAATCCGGATGACCATCTGCCCTAATGGCTTCTGAAGTCTGCAATAGATGCTGTGTCTGATCCAAATCAATATCCGGGTCGCTATCATCAACAAGTGTATTCAAAAAATCTACTGCTTCCCAAATTGACATTTGTTTTTTATTGAACTGTAAAAATTCCTGCTCTTTGCTGCAAACAAAATCGTAAGTCTGATACGTATGATTTATTCTGTAAAATTCCCTAACCGTTTCTACTCTTTCAGAATCTACATAATTTCTAAACTCCTCTTTTTCTTTTACAGGTTCAGATGGATCCGGATAGCGTAATAGCAAATCATCTTCCCATTCATCTAAATTATGCAACGGATTATCTGTGTCTATATGCTTTTTCATGCGATTATAAATTAAAAGTTATAAGACAAAAATAGAATTACATATAGATTTCAAAATGGACTAATACATCAAAAACATGGATAGAATTTAATTATGTAAGAATATTACATATGTAATTTCGGAAAAATCAAAATTCCTTTACTGAAATTCCAAATTCTCATTTTCAGAGTATTTAAAAAATAAATTCCAAATTCCAACTTAGTGTGCGGTTGGAATTTGGAATTTAAAAAATTGAAATTTATATTAATTGATAAGTTTACTTGGAGGAAAACCAAACTGCTTTTTAAAGCATCTGCTGAAATATAACGGATCATTAAATCCAATCATATTCGTGACTTCAGAAACGTTATATTTCTTCGTTTTTAAAAGTTCGGCTGATTTTTTTAAACGAATGGTACGAATAAATTCATTTGGTGCGAGATCGGTCAGTTCTTTGATTTTTCGGTATAATTTAGAGGAACTTACACCCAGTTTGTCACATAAAAATTCTGTTGACAAATCTAATTCACTAAGATTATCATTAATTAAAGCAGTGATTTTTTCCATAAACTCTTCGTCAATTGGTGAATGGGTAAGTAAGCTTACTTTGCTTTCTACTTCTCCTGAAAATTTTGCTTTAAGGTCTAGTCGTGATTTAATAACATTTTCTATAACCGATTTCAGTAATGTTGGTTCAAAAGGTTTTACAAGATAACCATCAGCACCAATTTCGTATCCTTTGACCTTATCGACATTTTCACCAAGTGCTGTAAGCAGTACAACCGGAATATGGCTGATAAACTCATCATTCTTTAGCTCTTTACAAAATTCGAGTCCGTCCATAACAGGCATCATTACATCGGCAACGCATAAGATTGGTTTAATTTGCCGACAAATTTTAAGACCTTCCTCTCCATTTTCGGCATCATACACTTTGTAGTAATCGGATAAAAAGTCTACCAGATACTTTCTAAGTTCAGTATTATCCTCAATAACCAGTATTTTTTGTTTCAGTTCTGTATTCTGAATCGTTTTCTTTGCTGCTTTTTCCGGAATCAGCATGCTTAGATTATCATTTTTCAAAGCATATTCAAAAACTTCCTTCGTTTCATAAGAAACACGGTCAATCGGAATTTCAACCCTGAAGGCACTTCCTTTTCCGAGTGCACTTTCTACACTAATAGATCCTTTATGAATGGCTACTAATGATTTTACCAATGACAAACCAATACCAGATCCCGTATTATGTGCCTTACTATTAGAAGCCTGATAAAATCTTTTGAAGATTTTTTCCTGGCTTTTCGGCGGGATTCCGATACCATCATCTATAACTTCAATAACCAGAATTTCATCCGTATTGTTTTTTAGCCTAATGAATAAATCTACGTTTCCGTATTTATTGGTAAACTTCAAAGCATTGGATAACAGGTTGTACAGGATTTTATCATACTTGTCATTGTCAATCCAGCCTTCAATAGCTTCTGCTTCGGCAATAAAATTCAACTTGATTTTTTTGTTGAAAGCCATTTCTTTGAAAGAATCAAAAATGTTTTTTGAGTAGCTTAAAATATCCGTTTTTGTAACCTTAAGCTTTAATTCGCCAGACTGTGCTTTCCTAAAATCAAGAACCTGATTTACCAGATTTAAAAGCCTGCTGGCATTTTGGTAAATAAGATTGTACCTGCTTTTTTCATAATCACTGGCATTAGTGTTTTCGTCCAGTAATTGCTTAGCCGGTCCTAAAATAAGCGTTAACGGTGTTCTTAGTTCATGCGAAATGTTGGTAAAAAACCGAAGTTTCTCGTTATTCAGTTTAATATCATGTTCTCTGTTTACTTTTTCGGTAAGCAGTTCCTGTTTCAGACGGATACGGTTTTTAATTTCCTTTCTTATAAAATAAAAAATGAAAAACAATGCTATAAAAATCAGTAAGAAAGATATTGGCGTTAACCAAAACGGCGGCAGTATTCTGATCTCATAGGAAACCTCTTTGCTCCAATGTCCATCGCTGTTACTGGATTTTATTTTGAAAATATATTTTCCGGGATAAAGATTGGTATACTGAACTGTTCTTGAGTTACTATTTGCTGTAATCCACTGCTTGTCAAACCCTTCCAGCATATACTGAAATTTATTTAGTTTTTCATTGGCAAAAGAAGGTGTCGAAAACTGAAGAGAGAAGTTACGGTTTTTGTAACTCAGTTCTACTTTTTTAGCATAATTTAAATCCTGTGAAAGCGGAATATCCCCATTAATTTCCATTTCAGGAAGAATCTCTTCGTTCTGAATCTTGAATTCGCTGATAACAGGTTCTGGTGACCAGTTGTTTCTCTTCATGGTTTGTGTAGAAAATGTAATGATACCATTTTTACCACCAAGAAAAATTGTTGAATTATTAAAATTGAAAAAGCCGCTTGAACTAAAAACATCCAGCCTGTTACCACTGTTTACGTGATAAATATTGATGTCTTTCAGATCAGATTTCACCCAGGCAATACTATTATTGTTGATATTGAGCCATAAATTTCCGTTTGCATCAGATAGCATATCTGTAATCCATATACCGGAAGTTTCTTTAAAGTTTTTTATGGTTGCAAAGGTGTTCTTTTTAGCATCATAGATACACAATCCAAAACGTGTCGAAGCCCATATTTTACCTTTCTTGTCAATCATAATATCACTAACGTTATCTTCGTTAGTCATACTATTTTCTCTTTTAGAAAGGGATTTGTAGGTTTCTAATTTACCTGAAACAGGATTGTATTTTACAACACCCGTTTCTGTAGCAAACCACACGTTATTTTGAGAATCTTTTTCAATCGAGTTGATTTGGTAACCAGGCAATAATTTTCCTTTTGAAGTCTCAACCTGAAGCGTTTTTGTATTTAATAAAACAGCTCCTTCACCAAATGAACCTATCATCAAAGATTCTGCTCCAATTTTTCCAAAAGCAAATATTGGCGAAGTGTCAAAACCTAGATTCACCTCTTGTGATGCATTGGCAGTGTAATTATACACCATCAATCTGCCATCCCAGAGTCCGCAATAAAAAGTTTTGCCATCTTCAGAATAAATGCTGGATATATCAATCGATTTGTTGTATAAGGGTACAAAACCTTTTGCATTCGAAATAAAAAGTCCGTTATGACTCGTTGCAACAATTACTTTTCCGTCATACGTTTTGGAAAAACCTCTTATGCGGGGCGCCTGATTGCCGATGTAACGGGAAATATCTTTATTGAGTGTAAATTGGTTTTCATACGGATCAAATTTATCAAGTCCGTCTTCAGTACCAATCCACAAAACTCCTGAGCGATCAAAATACAGGGCCGAAACCAAATTATCAACGATGGAAGTATCATCAGACAATATAGAATAATACCATTTATAATCACCTTTCTGAATGTCTTCCAATTGTTTACAAACTAACAATCCGCCAAGCGTTCCTACCCAATATTTACCATCCGGAGCTTTGGCAACCGATAAAAAATAAGGCCCTAAACTTCCTCTGATTTCTTTATTTTCAATATATAAATTTACAAATTCATCGTTTTTCTTATTTAATTTATAAAGCCCTCTTCGTGTTCCGACAAATATGTCTGCTTTGGCATTTTCATAAATAAAATTGATGTACGGGTTTTTCTCATTCGAATGTGGTACCGAAAGTGTGTAGTTGTTCATTCTTATAATAGCTCCTTTGCTATCTAAAGTAATTTTGGCAACAGACCCTTTATCATAACTTCCAACCCAGATATTTCCCTTTTTGTCTTCAAATATTTCTTTTACATAGTCAAAACCTTTAATTGGGATTTTTTCAAATCTGTTTTCTTTCAAAAAGAACATGTAGAGTCCCTGATTTTTAGTCCCTACCCACACTCTTTTGAACTTATCAACATACACAGACCTGATTTCGCCTTCAGGAATACTGTTTGGGTCATTTTTTTTAGGCAGGAAAGTCACAAAAGCATGAGTATCCATTTTAAAAAGCGTGAGCCCTTTTCTGGTTCCGATCCATAAATGATTCGAAGATTCATCTAATCTTAGTGCCGTTATGTCGTCATTATACAATCTGTTATTGCCGGGTGATGAACTCAAGTAGTTTTTGAACTGATAACCATCAAATCGGTTTAACCCAAAAAAAGTTCCAAACCACAAAAAGCCTTTTTTATCCTGTACTATATGCCGAACAGAATTATGAGACAATCCATTGTTGTCATTATAATGTGTGAATTTTATATTCTGCGAATGTGCATTATAAAAAAAGAGGAAGCTGAGAAGTAGTATGAAAGAATTTTTTCTCATATAATGAATTATAAATACTGCTTATTTTTCGGTTAAGATAAAGTTAATAAATTTAAGGATATATGCGTTGAATATGATTGGTTTTTAAGCTAATCTTAAAATGATTTGACGGCTTTCCATTCATAGTTTTCAGAAATATTTTTGCCCATAAAACCAGTTTTTCATCATTAGATTTTTCTAATTGTGCACAGACTATTTTGTATTGTTTCAGTCGATTGGCTCCTATCTCAGGAATTGCTAACTCATCGGCATTTTTTAATCGGTAGAAATCAAAAATCATATCAAAGCCTGTCCAGGATTCAAAATCTTTTGCTTTTAAATAATTTGCTTTCATTGCTGCCTCAACTTCTGCATTATTTTTATTTATATACGCTAAATCCACTCCTGAAAGTTTTAAAAGTGATGCAGAAAATTCTAAAGGGAAATCTTCAGGCAAAAATCTTAACCTAACTAATTCCTTTAAATGCCATTTTGTAAATTCCTCATAATCTTTAGTATTAAGTATCTCTTTATTCCAAACAGAAGGGTTTTTTATCTGCTTTAAATGTGCATATTCCTGCTTATAAAAAGGAAACAAACTATTAAATTTTGAAACTTTGTTGATTACCACAGTTTCTATTTCAAGAACAGCATCCGGATGTATTGTAAGTATTTTATAGCCTGGCATATAAGCAGCCAAAGAAGGAGTCTGGATATTGAATAATGTATTCCCTTTTGGAGTAGTCCGGACTCCTGTGTCATTGATGTGCATATGTCCGCCAAAATGAACCTGAACTCCTGCATCGGCAAATATTTGAGCTACTTCTTCATTTGGAACCCTGGATAATTGCATTTTTTTTGGACCAAAAAGCGATTTTAATTCGGGAGATGCATCATCGTTAAAATCAATCATCGGATAATGACTGAAAGCAATTAAGGTTTTTCCTTTTTGCTTTGCTTCAGCAGCAACCTTTTTTATCCATTCAATCAAATGATTTTTATAAATGAGCACATTGTTGTAACCGATATTTGCACCGGAAAAATCATTAGGATCATTGGGCAGGCCTGAGAGCTTTTCATTCGGAACATAAGCATTGGCATCAATTGCCAGAAGCCATACTCCTTTTACAGGTTCAACGAGATAACTCGCATCAGGAAGAAATAAATTAGTATTTTTTACAGGATATGTTCTTTTTTCTAAATCTGATTCAGCCAAAGCTTTTTCATAACTATAATCTTCATATTTATAATCTGAAAAAGGAGTTTCCCAATACAAATAGTTTTTATTTGGAAAAAATCCGAAAGCATTCATTTCATTTATGGTTTCCTTATATCCCCAGTTTTTAATATCAGCCGTAATGATTGGTTCTAACTGATTTTCATGTTTAGGCAGATTGTTTTTTGAACTGCTGATAATTTGTTCTTTGCCGTCTTTTCCTAAAAAATCAGTTTTAATGGCATCTTGCGCAAAAGGTTTTACAACATCATGGTTTCCGGTGGTTACAAAAAATGACATGCCATATTTGTCAGTATATTGGTTTAAAATTTTTCTCAGCCCCCTCACATGAACCGGCTGTCCGTCATCACTGAAATCCCCAGGAAGTGCAACCTGTTTTATTCCTCTTTTTGCAATGTCATTTAAAGCTTCCAGAAAGGCAAAATAATTTTCGTTGAATATTCGGGTTGAATGCAATTGGGAATTCATTGTCCTGATATTGGCGTATTCGCCCGTTACCGGATTTGGAATTCCCTGATAATCGTTGTCTTCAAATTTTGCAAAAATATCCTGTAAATGGGCATCAGCTATAAATGCAATTTGCACATCTTTTGTTTTTGTCTGTTGTGATTTACAAGCCGACAATGATAGAAAAAAAAGTATAAAAACTAATGTTCTTGACATATTATTTAACTTCTGTAGTTTGTTTTAATAGCTGATTTTCAAGCGTTGCTGAAGTTACATTTTTTAAAACAATCTGTTTTTGTTTTGCCTCCGGAAGATTTATATCCTGCATATTAATATTCTGAACATCATCAAACACAAATGCAGGTCTGAAATCAGCATCATCCAATGCCAGCTTGATATTTTTCAGACTTATTCCGTTGGCATGTCTCACATAGAAACCATAAGCAGGCAGTTCTCCAAACATAGAAAATTCAGGATAATCCTGAGCAGCTTCAGGAACCTGATGTAATCGGTTTAGCGGAATATACGCCATTCCTTTTGAGGATCTTCCGGGATAATTTATTTCAATATTTTCTAAAACTACATTTTCGATATTATGTCCTTTGAGTCCAACAATAGAGGATGGAAAAGGATTGTGAAAGAAATCAACTTCCGGACCTCTCAGGTCATAATTAATGTCCGGACGATCAAAAGGGACTTGTACTTTTATGTTCTTTATGCTAACATTTCTAATACTTCCGGGTTTATCACCAGTTCGATTTCCTAAACGTATAAAAACAGCATTACCTGTATTGACAGCATTTATATTTGATACGTCAATATTTTCTATAAAAGCACCATCAACAGATTCTATTGCAATGGCAGAACGAAATGTATCATAAACTTTAATGTCTTTAATGATTACATTTTTGAATCCTCCAAAAGAAGCACTTCCGAATTTTACAGCACTGGCACTGGATCTAATGGTATTATTGGCAATGTAAACCGAATCATTATAAAATCCGGGATAGTATGATTTTAGGCAGATTCCGTCATCTGCAGCATCGATATCGCAGTTGGTTACCTTGACATTTTTACAATCTGTAATATCAATTCCGTCATTGTTCCAGTACGAACGATTTACAATTTTAAGGTTATCCAGAACAAGATTGTGACATAATTCAAAAGATAGGCCCCAACAGGAAGCTTCACCCGCTTTAAGTCCTTCGATTAGAATAGATTCGCATTGTGAAAAGCGAAATAATTTTGGGCGCATGGTTTCACTTGGCCTGTTTCTGCGAAGGCTGTATTTTGGATCTACTGCAATACCGGCATGATGAAGACTGTCAATATTTAAAGCAAGTTGTAAACCCTGACCATCAATAGTTCCTTTTCCTTTAAGTGCAATGTTTTTGGCTTTATGGGCAATAATCAAAGCCATTTGGGAGTTGTCATCTTTTTTAGGAGAATCTGGTCTTCCTTCAAAAGTCATATTAGGATAATCTTTTGGATTTGTGCTTCCCAGCAATACGGATCCTTCTTCAAAATACAAGGTCACATTGCTCTTTAAGATAATACTTCCGGATAAAAAATTCCCTTTTGGAAAAACTACACGTCCACCTTTATTTTTAAAAGCGGCATCAACTGCTTTTTGGATTGCAACAGTATTAATCGTTTTTCTGTCTGATTTTGCACCGTAACTGGTGATTAAAAAATCTTTTTGAGGTTTTTGCGCATTTGATTCAAAACCAAATGAAAAAAGATTGATTAGTAGGGCAATAAAAAACAGTTTTAGTTTAATTTTTGACATTATTATTCTTTTAGTATTTAAATACTTTCAAACAAAAAATTAAACTAAAACTGCCTGCAAAAGATTTTACAGAAATCTTACTGGTTAATGTAAGCTTCTAATTTATCTAAAGTGTTAAGTTCTGTCTCGCGCGCGCAAGACGATATAATTTTTGTTTCTAAGTATTTTGCTGGTTTAGAAATTAACAAATATTGTGTTCCATCGTCATTCGTTTTTACATAATCTTTAGGATTGTATAAGATAGCAGCTCCAACTTCAACAATTTCTGCTGCTACATCTTCCGGATGTTTTCCCCAAACGGCAATGTAATTCTTTCCTTTTTTAGTTTGAAAATCTTTAAAATAATTTATTCCGGTAACAAATTGTACTTTTTCTCCATTTAAGCTGATAGCCTCCACTTTGGCCTCTCTTTTTCCTGAAAATACAGTTACTCGAACTAAAATATCTACTTTTTTTCCTTTGTAAGGCACTCCTCTTGAAATCATTTCCATCCATGAAGTCGTATCTGTTTTTCCAACACGTGCCAAACGGTTTGTAACAGGATTCAGGGGTACTACTTTTTCGCCATCCCACAATTTTACACCACCTAAACCGCTTGTTGCCGCAACTTTATAATAATCAGCTCCCCAGCCATCTTTTTGCTGTTCCGGAGTTGGATACCAATTTGCCTTTTTTAACTCTAATCCTTTTTTTGCTTTATTATACACATCGATGGCTACTTTATCGCTAAAATAGATTCGCAATGCCATCCAATCGTTTTCAATTGCGGGCCCGTGATGCCCTATCGTTTTATACAAGTCACCTGATTCTGAGCCAATATCTGTCAAATACGTTATTTTATCAGACTTCATATATAAACTCGTGTCTGTATTATTTTGTGCAAAACCAATGCAGCAAAAAAACAAAGCAGGTAAAAAAGATAATTTCATAATTTCTATTATTTATAGATTAATTTAATTTACGTAAAAATAAAACAACCTTTCAATAATACAGCAACATTTTTTATAATATTAAGAAATTATCGTTTAAAGATTCAAACACAGATTTCACATATTACCACGAAAATCAATGTGTTTTTAATTGTACTAATTCTTTAAAACATAATATTCATTCTACAAATTGGGTTTTTAAAATTGATTAAAACTTCTTGAAAACCAGTGTAATTGTGTTCATATGATTAAATTCATTTACATACTTATTAAGAAATGACCATTTTATGATAAAACGGTGTAAATCCTGTAATGTAAATATGTTCTCCTTTTGTACGCAGGCTTCCCTGATGATAAGTATATACTTCACTATCCAGGTTTTCTACATTTAAATGTTCACATTTTCCGGGACCAAACTGTATGGTATCTGCTCCCGTTGAAAGTTCACCATTTCCGGATTTCAGGAAATAATTTTGCTTTTCATCCAATACTGCACCTGTCACATTACTTCCTTCTTTAAAACACATTTCTATTGTTACTTCTACATTTGGAGGACCTTCGACTTTAAAATCCAGATTCAGGATTCCGTTATCTTCGGTAATTTCAATTGTAGTTGTTTGCTTTTTTACATTGCTTTTAACCCGGGAATCAAAGTCCATTTTATTCCAAAAACGCCCGTCCGGTGACTCTGATAACTTATAATCGCCGTCATTTTTACGAAATTCTTCCGCAAGCGGCTGATAGTAATCTGCTTCTTTGGTTTCTTTTAAGATGTATTTATTTCCTTCTTTTACAATTCCTTCACTACTGAAATACCCCATACGGAAAAACGATGTCGAAAGGCGCATGTATTTTAATATCGCGTCTCCTTTTCTGTACATCAAAAAATTCGGATTCGAAGATCTTCCCGAAACAATCATTACCGGCTTATCATTTCCTCCAAATAAAGTTAGAGAAACTTTGCCACGCCTTATTCTTGCCAAACTTGAAAGCGCAAAAAATTTCTCAAAATCATTTGCAATTGCCCCTTCAGCTGGAATTTGTTTTCTCAGTTCTTCATTTTCCATAAAAAAAGCAAGTGAACCCGACAAAATATCAGCAGCAAAAGTTGAAAGGCCTTCAATCATTTCAACCATTTGTACAAACATTGGATTTTTTGTACGGATTGCCATATATCTATACTGGAGATAAAAATTCGTCACTTTTAAATCCATAAACTGATCCTGCCTTTTTGAATCGACCGTCACCAGATCACCGTTAGGTTCAGTGTAATAAAAATAAGTCGTCAGGTTTTTATTTACAATATCAAGCAATTGAGGCCTGTTTAGCAACCTCGCCATTGTTATTAGCGCTTTATCAATAACAGCAGAATAAATTCCACTTCGTTCGGCATAATGCCCGTCTTCATTCATATAAATTCCTTCGGCCAGCCATTGGTCAATTCTTCGGATATATCTAGTATCAGGAAACAGCGAGTTAATATTGGCCAAAGCTGCACAAATGACCCATCTGTGGTTTGGCGTGTGGATACCACCTGTAATCATGGCTTCTCCTGCATTGAGAATAAACTTTTTGAGTTTGTCTTTTAATTCATCTAAACCTTTTTGTTTACTGTTTTTTAAAATAGCGGCGGCAGGACAAATATATTCCAGAATAAAAGCAGTGTCAGGCGGCGATTGTCTGTTCCCTCCGGCATCTAAAGTGCCATCACTATATTGGGCTTTCAACAAAACTTCTATTGCTTCATTGATTTTTTCAACCAGAATTTCAGACTTATAAAACCCTGATTCTGAATTACACATTGAAGCAGCCATAACGGTTATCGAACTTGCTACAGTACGAAAACTATTAAGTCTGATGGATGGATCATACGGTTTATTCAATAGGGAGGTAACTTTTGCATCATTATTCAAAATAAGCTTTTTCATCAATTCAGTATCTTCTTTCGATTTTTTGTTTTCAGAAAGAAAATCATTTGCAAAAACAACATCGCTAACTAAAGCGCCAGCAAGCGAAAGACCTCCCAATCTTATAAATTCCCCACGGCTCATTTTGTTTTTCATGCTTTTGTATTTTTACTAATTCGACTTACTAATTACCTGCCACTGAAGTAAACAATCTAATCTATTTATCGACAATTTTTACCAATGTCCAGTTGATGCCTAACGGATTTTTGATTAGTTTGCAGATTAAAGGAAATTCAGGATTTTTTACGATCCACATTTCGGTTTCATCAATCTGTGCGATTACATGTAAAGCATCTACTGATTTTCCTTCAATTACAACATTATCTTTATCTGTATTCGGATCTAAAACATATGTTGTATTATTGTAAATGAACTTGTTGTTTTTTACTAAATCCTGATAGGCGGACTGCGAAATCATAAAAAAAGTTTCATTTGGCTTTAAATTCAAAACCGGTGCATATTCTCCCTGGTTATAACTTAAAGCATTGCCATTTTTCAGTGCTTCTGAAGTAGTAACAATATTGCTGTTTACATCTCTAGTATCTAAATTAAATGTAAGTGCATCAGCCTTTATTTTAGAAGTGAGTGTCAAAGTACGGGTCTGACCGTGCAGTTTGCAGATGTAATGTAACACAGTATTATTTTTGACAGTAGGAACAAAATTTTGTGCTGACATCAGTTGAAATAGTCCGCAAAAAAAGACGGTTAAAATTGTATTTTTCATGATAGCTTATTTTTTTGGTGGCAAAATAGTAGTTCCCCAAGCAGAAGGTTTTGAATCCATTTCATAAATCAATTCACCTCCCTTAGCAATATCTTCGTGCGAAATCCAGGCTTTTTTGTAAGGTTTTCCGTTCAAAGAAGCGGTTTTGATATATTTATTCTTTTCACTCATTTTTTTTGTAGCAATCTTAAAGATTTTTCCTTCTTCCAACTCCAAAGTGATTTCCTTAATTAAAGGTGTATTTAATAAATAATAAGGCTGACCTGCATTTGGATACAATCCCATCATGTGAAAAGCCAGCCAAGAAGACATAGCTCCAGAATCATCATTCCCAGGCAAACCTTCGTGGGAGGTATTGAAATTATCTTTTATAATCGTTCTGATTCTGTCACTGCTCAAATGTGGTTTTCCGATCCAGTGGTACATTGTAGGGGCTAAAAAAAGAAGGTTCATTTGATACATCATACAATTTTGTATCAAAAAAAGTATCCAGTCTGTTTTTGAAAGCAAGTTCACCACCCGATCTGCGAATCACTTCAGGAAGATCATGCGGAATGCTTAAAGAATATTCCCAGGAAGTTCCTTCGTAAAAAAACACACACCAATGGCAAACATACCAAGGAGATTCAGTAATTACCGGTGTGTATTTATAGGTTGGTTTCTGAATTTTTGATTCTCCAAAAACAACTTCGTCCAGCCAGTTTCCTGAAGCATCTTTAGGCATTATGAAACCTTTTGAACCGTTATTTTCATAATCAGACCGCCATAAATTTTGCCAGTTATCTGCCTGTTTGATGTATTGATTATAGATTTCAGTATAATTTAAACCTTTGGCAACAGTAGCAATATTATAATCGTTGTAAGCATAATCTATAGTACGGTTACCAGCACGATCTATACCAAAAGGTACATAACCCAGACGTAAATAATCTAATAAACCGCCCCTTCCTTCACGTTCTTCATTCCCACCGGGCGGTATTGTAGCATCTTTAAGCATTGCTTTCAATGCGAGTTCATAATCTATTCCTTTTAAGTTTTTTACAAAAGCATCTGCAAGTACTGTTTCAGTATTTGAACCGCCCTGAGTACGTCCATTATCATTTCCGCTTCTGCCTTCTGGCAAGTAGCCGTCATGTTTGTAAATATTAAGCATAGCATTGATAATTTCTACCTGACGCTTTGGATCAATAAGCGTAATTAATGGACTGGAAGTTCTGAATGTGTCCCAAATACAATAAAAGTCATCATAGTAGGGTTCGTTATTCGTCCATAAAGGATTTTCTCCGGTGCGATCAACAGGCATAATCATCGTGTGATACAAACCTGTATAAAACATTTTTTTATAATTTTCAGAAGTATCAGGAGAAAGTTGTATGCGATTTAATAACTGTTCCCATTTGTTTTCTAATGATGCTAAAACAGTGTTGAAATTCCAATGCGGAATTTCGGTTTCTATGTTGTTTTTTGCTTTTAACTCGCTTAAAAAAGAGATTCCGATTTTTACATTAAGTTCCTGTTTTCCGGCTGCTCCAAAACAGACCAAAGCTCCCGTTTTTTTACCTGAATCAAACTGAGCGTTTTGGTTGTTGTAAAATTTACCGTCTTTCCAGGTAACATATTTTGCAATGGGCTGGTCAAAAGTCGCCCAAAAGTAAACTGTATAAGCACGTCCGTTATTCCAACCACCTCTGATCCTGCTGTATCCTCTCACTTCAGTATCTGAAACAATCTCAATTTGAGAGCCAACAAATTGCTGGGCTTCCCTGGCATTAGGCTCAGGAGATTCCCCCAAAAAAACCAGGGTCAATTTTTAAATCTTTTGATGCGTTTTTCGGATAAGTTATTTTGTAAAATGAAACTTTTTCGGCTGTTGTTATTTCAGTTTTAATCTGATTTTCTTTAAAAACCGTTTCATAATAGCCTAATCTTACATTTTCTTCTGTTCTGTGAGAACTTTGATCCAGTTTATCCAAAGCTCCTGAAAAAGGCATAATCTGAATATTCCCGTATTTAGGACCTCCTCCAGTTCCGCTCACATGTACCTGACTAAAACCAGTTACTTCCTTAGGCATTGGCAGCCATCCGCTATTCGGGCTTACAGTACAATCCGGACTTGGCTTTACCATTCCGTACGGACATGAAGGCCCGATAAAAACACGTCCTACTCCTTCTGAACCAATCATTGGATCTACATAATGGTGTACTTTGGTCTGGGCATAATTTACTGATGTGAAGAATAATGATATTCCTAAAAAAATGATTGTTTTAGTACCTGTCTTCATTGTTATTTTTCTTTCGGTTATAATTAGTCGCTGCGTTTAAAAGCTTTAAAATCAAGATAAAATTGTATCGCCTATTATTGCTTTGCTTTATTAGACATTTCTAAAATCAATTTTCCTCCGTTTGTAATAGCATTGTGTGAAATTGTATAATTTTCTACAGCTGTATTGTTATATTTTATTTGGTTGATATAAACATTTTCCAGACTGTTTTGAGGAGCTTCAATTATAAAATTTTTGCCTTTATAATAATGCTGGTTTAACTGAATGGATACTTTAGAAAAAACTGGACTTCCTATCTGATATTGGGCATCCTGATCCGTTCCTCCATTCATTTGGAATAAGCCAATTTTAAGCAAAACATTCAAGCTTCCCATTAGTCCCTGATCTTCATCTCCGTTGTAACCTGTAGCAGGAGATAATCCGCTGAAGGTATCTTTTACAACGTTTCTGGTCCAGTATTGTGTCAAATCTGGCCTTCCTAATACATTAAAAATAAAGGATGTCTGAATGGAAGGCTGGTTGCCAAAATTGATTGGAATACGGCTGAATTCCGGATGCAATTCGGCATCATGTGAAGTTCCTGAAGTGAATTTTAACTCTTTTGCCGTTTCAAATTGCTTATTCAGCTTTTCAACCGCTTTTTGCTTTCCTCCCATCAATTCTGCTAAACCTTCAATATCATGCGGTACAAACCAGGTTGACTGGGCTCCGTTTGACTCTATAAAACCGTTTTCATATTCATACGGATCATAATTTTCACGCCACTTTCCTTCTACATTTTTAGGACGCATCCATCCGGAAGTTTTATCAAAAACATTCTGGTAGTTTTTAGACCTTGTCATGAAATAATCATAGTCTTCCTTATGATTTAATTTCTTAGCCAATTGTGCCAGTGTCCAGTCCTGATAAGCATATTCCAATGTCTGACTAGCTCCGTCCTGATGACTTCCAAAATTGCCTTCAGGGAGTGGATACGGAACAAAACCTTTTTCGATATAATATTTCAATCCCCCACCTACATCTGTATTATGTTCGTATCCTGCTTTTCCCATGATGCCGTTTAACATATGGTTTTTCTTCAGGGCAATGTATATGGCTTCTAAATCGTTTTTTACAATTCCTTTTTGAATGGCCGTCACTATAAAAGGTGTCGTAGAAGCGCCTGTCATTACATACGTATCATTTCCTCCCGAAGGACCACGCGGAATCATACCTCCATCTTTATAGTATTGCATTAAAGAATGTACAAATTCATCCATAATTTCAGGATAAACGAGTCCCCAAAGCGTATTGATTGTCCACTGGGCTCCCCAAAATGCATCAGAATTGTAATGGTTGAACTTTGGTTTTCCGTTTGCATCAAGCGGCAATTGCCCAATTCTGAATTTTTCTCCGGTATTATCAGGATAGGCACCGTTTGCATCACTGATTATTTTTCGTCCCTGCAAGGCATGCCAAAGATCTGTATAAAAACGTCTTTGATCGGTTTCTGTACCACCTTCAATCTGGATTCTGCCTAATAAACTATTCCATTCATTTTTTGAATCAGAAACTGCTTTATCAAAATCCCAATGCGGTAGTTCCAACTGCATATTGTTAGTAGCATTTTCTACTGAGGTATAAGAAATAGCTGCTTTCATCAGGATTTCTTCTTTGGCTTTGCCAAAATTCACCAAATAATTTCCTGTAGCTATATTTCGTTCAATTGAAGAAACAGGCTCATTAAATTTAATTTTAAAATATACCGTTAAAGGTTTCGGACGTCTAAAATTGGTACTTAAAACCAACGATCCTGAAAGTTCATAATCATTATTTTTTTCAAGCGTTCCGTTTGTATTTTCGCAAGGTCCCAAAATTGTGTTCAGATTGAAAAGAATTGCTTTTTGGGAGTTTTTTGGAAATGTATATTTATGAAAGCCAACTCTTTTTGTACTGGTCAGTTCTGCTTTTATTTGGTACCTGTCGAGTGTAACGGAGTGATAACCTGGAAATATTTTTTCAGAATCATGACTAAATTTAGAATAAAAATCTGAAAAGATATTTGCACTATTTCCATTACTAATCGTTACAGGCATTACTGAAAGTGCAGACATTTGCCATTCATGAACGTGGCTAAAACCTTTTATTGTATCGGTTGTATATTTGTAACCGCCTCCCCAATCTCCTTTGATTTCGGTATCCGGGTTTAAATTTACCATGCCAAACGGACGGCTTGCAGATGAAAAGAAAAACCATCTTGAATTTTCTGTATCAAGCAACGGGTAAACCATGCTTACTAGTTCTCCTTTTGTAGAAGAGATTTTTTCAGCTTTGCATGAGATTAAAAAAATAAGAAATAAACTTATTCCGAAGCGTCCTAATGTATAAATTTTATTGATTATCATTTATTATAAGGTATTGGCTGATCATTATATGTTTCTTTTAAGTAAAAAAAACTATATATTTAACAAGTAAAATATTATTTATATATTTAAAAACGTATAAAACAATTAAAGGAATTATATGTTATATTTAAAACAGTTTAAATAAAATTGTAATAAAAAGGAGAAGAATTAAGTCTCTTCTCCTTTTCTGAATTAAAATAGTTTTTGGTATTATGTATTAATTAGGATATCCGTCATTTTGAGTTAAAGCCGGATTTAAATTTCTTGCAGTTGTTGGAATTGGAAACAAACGACGTTTAATGTCCGTATCTGTTTTATATCCCCACTTACCTTCATATTTTCCAAAACGGATCATATCATTTCTATGCCATGCTTCCCATGCAAATTCACGGCTTCTTTCTTTGTACAAATCTTCCAGCGTTACACTGCTCCATGCAGCAGATGTAGTACGGTTTGAACGAACCATATTAACAAGTGCTAAAGGATTTTGTCCTAAAGTTTCAGCACCTCCACGTAAAATTGCTTCGGCTTTCATTAATAATACATCTGAGTAACGTAAAAATGGTACGTCATTATTTTGATTACGGTTTGTTGAACTAGCATCCGGATAAAATTTAATATTTCTATACCCCATGTTCCATGCAATTTCATCATTACCTAAATCAAACAAAGTAACGTTTGCTCGGAGTATAATATCTGGAGTAAGATCAACCTGATACGTTTTAGTGGCACCAGCATCTTCTCCTTTATAAAACTGGTCATATCCACTTTTTGTTGTAGTAACCATTAAAGGAGTGCCATCCTTATTATATTGCGGACCCGTTAACCACTGATTGTTGCGAATATCATTAGCATCATTAAAATTAGCATAAAACTCAGGAAGCGTACTTCTGGGTGCACTTGGTGTAAATGAAAGACCAAATTTAGCTCTTTCAGAACGAGGGACATCATAACGTGAATGGTACATTTGTCCGTTCAAACCAAAGAAAGATTGGGCAGTAACATCATAAGGAATTGCAAAAATAAATTCCTTCATTTGTGGCCCATTATTTGGATAAAACATTTGAAGATAAGTTGCTCTTGGCTCCACATTATATAATCCTGATTTAATAACTTCATCACAAGCTGCAATACACTCATTATAACGTGATGTACCTGTATATACCTGAGCATTCAAATATAGTTTAGCCAACAAAGCATTAACAGTCTGTTTATTAGGCCTTCCGTAAGTTGTTATTCCTGATGCCGAGTTTAAATTAGGTAATGCTTTTTTTAATTCTTTTTCTATAAAATTAAACACTTCTGTTCTGCTCGATTGTGGACGGGGATTGAAGTCTCCATAAACCGTATCCAACGGTACTCCTCCGAAATTATCCATTAATATATAATAGGACATGGCGCGCATTGTTTTTATTTCAGAAATTAAAGTGTTTTTTTCTGTTCCTGCAGGCATTGCCTGATTTAAAATTGAAATGGTCTGATTACTCATCCCTATCACTTTAGATGACCAGTCCCAAAGACTTGAAAAAATACCATTATCTGGTGTCCAGTCATGTAAATGTAAGGAAATGTAGTTTCTGTTATCAAACCAGTTACCTCCTCTTGAAGGTAAAATAGCTTCATCTGTTGATAATGATTGTGTCCACCACCAAGCGAATGAAAACTCACCTCTGAAAGCGGCAAAAACCGGATATGCACTTTGTCTAAATTGATCTGAATTCTGAGGAAATACCTCTGGGGTAAGCTGTGTTGTAATGGGTACATCCAGATCTTCACAAGACCAGAATAAACCAACCATAAGTACCGGAAGTCCCAAATATTTTAATATCTTTTTCATAATTTTTTAGAATTTTAATTTTAGAATATTACGTTTAAGCCAAACATAAATGTTCTGGTTTTTGGATAGAAGTTATTAGAATCTACACCTGGCGCTGTTCCTCCTTGTTCTACTTCCGGATCAATTCCTGAATACTTTGTAATAACAAAGAGATTATTGATTGTTTGATACACACGCACATTTTGAATAAATTTGCTCACTTTGCCAAAATTATATCCTAAAGTCATATTATCTAATCTGATATAACTACCGTCTTCTATAAAACGTGATGAATATTTATAAGCATTAAGGTCATTTGGCGATTCATTTGCTGCATCTGCTAAGATATTAGTGGTCATTGCAGTACTAGGTCTGAATAGATCAGCTTTGGTAGCATTGAAAATTTTGTTTCCAAAAACTCCTCTGAAGAAAATACTTAAATCAAATTTCTTATACTGGAAATTATTACCCCACCCCATTAATACTTTTGGCTGTGCGCTTCCCAGATAATGATAATCTACACCATTTGCCGGTGTTGTGGTTAAACTACCATCTTTGGCAACATATTGAGAAACACCTGCATCATTTTTCCCTGCATATAGAAGTGTATAGAATTGTCCAAGAGGCTTTCCTTCTTTAAAAACCTGCAAAGTACTTCCGGTTTGTCCTCCACCTTCAGGTGATACTCTGAGAATATTATCTCTACTTTTAAACAATGGGTTTGATAATCTAACAATTTCATTTTTATTACTTGCCAGATTTACATTCGTTGAATAGGTAAAGTTTGCTGTTTTAACTGGAGTTGCCGCTAAACTTAGCTCGATTCCTTTGTTAGATATCTCTCCACCGTTTGCCACAATTCCTCCTGCAGGCACGTGTGCAGAATTAACTTCATAAGTAAAAATCATATCTGTTGTTTTCTTGTCGTACAAATCAACAGAACCTGTAACTTTTCCATTGAACAATCCAAAATCAAGCCCAATGTTTTTGGTAGCTGTTTTTTCCCATTTCAAATCCGGATTTGCAGCCTGATTTGGGCCGTAACCTCCTTCTTGCACTCCATTGTTATAATAAGTTCCTAAACTTCCTGAAATAAACTGTGCTGTGTAAGCATTAAATCCAGATGAGTTTCCTGTAACACCATAACTTGCTCGGAATTTCAAGTCACTAAAAACTTTTTGTCCTTGCATGAAACTTTCTTTGTCTACTCTCCATGCTACACCTGCAGATGGGAAATACCCCCAGCGATTATTAGCTCCAAATACAGACCCCCCGTCTCTTCTGATCGTTCCCTGTAAAAGATATCTGTCACCAAAATTGTAGTTTAAACGTGCAAATTCACCAATCAGGCGTGTTTTTTGATATGCTTTACTGTCTCCAAAATTCACAACATAACCCTTTACTGATATATAATTGCTCAAAGCAAGATTGTTATATCCTACATTATCTACAGGAAAATTTGTCGCTGTTGTCTGAAATCCGTCACCCAGTATATTTTCCTGCCACGAATATCCTAAAACAGCTTTTATTTTGTGAACTCCTAATGTTTTATCCCATGTTAAGAAACTTTCAATAATATTATTAGTGTTCTCATAAGTGTTTCTCAAGGCTGAGCCATTCTCACCAAAGTTTAGTAGCGTTTTACCTTGTGGAGGATCTGGATTATTATAGAAACTAGCACCATTATACATTTCATAATAACTGTCATAAAACTCGCCATGAGTAGTAGTCAGCTTTTGATGTGCAATACTTAAATTATAGGTAAATCCAAAAGGAAGCTTTACCTCTGCAGTCAGGTTACCCACAAGGTTATTTGTTTTTGTTTCGTCTGTTCCGTGTTCGATTAAGGCAACAGGATTAAAATAACCGGTACTGGCGAAATTTTCAAAAAAGCTGCCATCAGGATTTCTCACCGGAGAAACAGGAAGGTGATTTGCTGCCTGTAAAAGTACAGTATTACGCTGTGGCACGTTTACGTATTTGCTGTTAGAATTTGTAACATTTAAACCAAATTTAACTTTATCATCAAAAGCAAATTGCTCTACCGCTAAACGTGCTATTACACGTGAGAAATCACTTTTTAAAAGAACACCTTCTTTATTAAGAGAAGTAATACTCGCTGTATAACTACCGTTCTTACCGCCTCCACTCATGGATAAATTATGGCTGCTTGACTTTGCTTTTTCTGATCTTAAAATTTCTTTCTGCCAGTTGGTATTAGCACCTTTGTCATTTTCAGGAGTAAAATTCAGGTTGTTTTTTTTGGTAAATGCTCTCAATTGATCTGCATCCATCATGTCCAGCTGATTAGAAACTTCTTCCCAGCCAACATATCCGTTATAAGCAATTTGAGTTCTGTCTTTGCTTCCTTTTTTTGTAGTAACCATAATAACCCCATTAGCGGCACGGTTACCATAAATTGCAGTTGCAGCAGCATCTTTTAATACATCAATAGTAGCGATATCATCAGGAGAAATCATTGAGATATCAACACCAGGAACACCATCGATAACATAAAACGGTCCCTGGGAACTATTTAAGGTAGAAACTCCACGCAAAACAACAGAAGCAGTTCTTGTTGGATCTCCACTTGATGAAATGTTAAGACCGGATACTTTTCCCTGTAATAATTGTCCAACATCAGTAAGAGCTCCTCTGTTCAATTCTTCTGATTTAATAGATGTTACAGAAGTTGTCAGGTTTTTACGGGAGCCTTTTCCGTAACCTACTACTACTACCTGCTCTAAAGCATTAGTAGCTGAAGCCAGTTTAATTGTTAAATTTGTTTTGGTTCCGTCTAATTTAACAGTCTGATCTGTAAATCCAAGGAAAGATACAACCAGTACCGCATTAGGATTTGAAACTGAAATTTTGAATTTACCATCAAAATCTGTTACTACACTACGAGTAGTACCTTTTTCAAGAATGTTTGCTGCGGGCAATGGCAAATTCTTGTCATCTAAAATTACACCGGACACTTCGGTTTTTTGTGCCCATGAATTAATTGAAAGACCTAAAAAGAAGGCTAACAATAAAAGTTTAAGTTTTTCCATACTCAGTATTTAGTTAATTGGTTAAAAAAGTTTATTCGAAATTAGTATTAAAGAATTGTTAAGAAATGGACAGGTTATTCAGAAACATGGATTTTTTTAGTAACCCCAGTAAAATAAAGGCCTGACAAGTTTTTGTTTTTTAAAATATATAACCAAACTCTTATTAATACATCCATCTTACGAAAGCCTCCATAGCTGCATAATGGGCTAATCCGAGTTCATGGTACAGATCTGCCGTTTCTTTATTTCGGTCTTCGGCTCTTTGCCAAAATTCCCTGCTGTCAGAACCCTGAAAAACCACTCCGTCTTTTTGTGACTGATGTTTGAAAATTCCTTTTCTCTTTTCCATAACCTGATCGGGTCCCATTGGTACTGCCATTTCAATTTCATCAATTCCCCATTCCTGCCATGCGCCTCTGTACAGCCACACCCAGCATTCTTTCATAAAATCTTTCGTCTTTAAACGACTTACAGCTTCAAAAATAGCGTCAAGACAAACTTTATGTGTACCATGCGGATCTGCCAGATCTCCTGCAGCATATATCTGGTGAGGTTTTATTTTCTCAATCAAATCCATTGTAATTTGAATGTCTGCTTCTCCTAAAGGTTTTTTCTCTATAGTACCGGTTTCATAAAAAGGAAGTTC
Organism: Flavobacterium gyeonganense; assembly: GCF_029625295.1. Classification (NCBI taxonomy): domain Bacteria; kingdom Pseudomonadati; phylum Bacteroidota; class Flavobacteriia; order Flavobacteriales; family Flavobacteriaceae; genus Flavobacterium; species Flavobacterium gyeonganense. Next base: position 4,794,076 of record NZ_CP121112.1, read on the forward strand.
CATAAAATGAATCTGGTTATCTGGTAATCCTACAAAATAACAGGTAGATTGTGCTTCACCTTTTCGAATCAATCCTTTAATATTTCGTACCTCGGGAATATCAATTTCACTGTTATTTTTATTTTGAAGAAATTCCAGTGACTTTTTATAAATAGTATCTGCTTCAGCACTTTTAATTCCGAATCTCTCATTATAGTCACAAACAAAACTTGCAAATCGTAAGGCTTCGTCATCTGCTACTGCAATATTTCCGGAAGTCTGGTATCCTACATGTACTTCGTGTCCCTGCTCTTGCAACCGTTTGAAGGTTCCTCCCATACTTATAATGTCATCATCAGGATGCGGACTAAAAATAAGGACACGTTTTTTTGCTGGTTCTGCCCTTTCTGGTCTTTTGCTGTCATCTGAATTTGGTTTTCCGCCTGGCCATCCTGTAATGGTACTTTGAAGTTTATTAAAAATCTTAATGTTAATATCATAGGCAGGACCTAAATCGGCAAGCAAATCGCTCATTCCGTTTTCAATATAATCGGCATCTGTCAGCATCAGAATTGGTTTTTTTAGGTGTAAAGCCAAACCTAAAACTGCTTTTCGAATAAGATTGTCTGTCCAGATGACATTTTCAACCAGCCATGGCGTATTGATACGTGTTAATTTTGAAGCAGCAGCTTTATCCAGTACAAATGTGGTGTTGCTATGCTCCTGCAAAAAAGAAGCCGGAACTAAATTAGTTACTGTTCCCTCTACCGAAGCTTTAATAATGTTTGATTTTCCTTCGCCCCAAGCCAGTAAGATCACTCTTTTGGCTTCCATAATTTTCTTTACACCCAGAGTAATAGCCGTTCTTGGCGTATTATTCAAACCCGAAAAATCGTTACTTGCCGCTACACGCGTAATATGATCTAAAGCTACCAAGCGGGTCTTAGAATTTTGAAGCGAACCAGATTCATTAAATCCGATGTGACCATTTCCTCCAATTCCCAAAACCTGTAAATCGATACCGCCCAGCGCTTCAATTTTGCTTTCATATTCTGCACAATAATCCCCAATAGCTTCTTTTGATAAAGTCCCGTCTGGTATATGAATGTTTTCAGGTAAAATATCGACATGATTGAATAATAATTCTTTCATAAAACGAACGTAGCTGTTTATTGAATCGGGTTCCATCGGATAATATTCATCCAGGTTGAATGAAACTACATTTTGAAAACTCAATCCTTCCTCTTTATGAAGCCTCACCAGTTCCGCATACAAACTTTTAGGACTCGACCCTGTTGCTAATCCCAATACACATAACTGTTTTTGAGCCTGCTTTTCTCTAATCAAATTCGCTATTTCATTGGCTACTGATTTAGAAGCTATAACTGAATTTTCATAAACCACAGTACCAATATTTTCAAATCGCTTTTCAAAGCTTGTCGCTTTGTCTATACTGCTTTTTAACATTTCTTTTGTTTTTTGGTTAGTATATAATTTTTAATACATTTCTTTGCTTTCGCACCATTTTTCTTCCCACTGCTTTATTGATGCTCTTACTTTAGCTTCATCAAATGTTGCGTTGCTGACAGCAGATTCTCTTTGAGCCTGTAAAAACATTTTCCATCTTGGCCAGTAAAAATCTTTATACATGCCTTTCCATGCTCTTGATGCGTAGTCATTTAGATGGCCTTCTCCTCCCCATAATGTTATTAAGGCTTTGGCATTTTTTAGATATATTTTAGATGCATCAGGAGAATCTCCATAATCCCAGGCTGATTTTAGCCAGTAATTCAGATTATTCAGCGGCTGACCTGACATCATTCTGTCAATATCAAAAGCAGTTTTTTCTATTTCTTTAAATAAATCATCTCCTTTTTTGATGTCTTTGGATTCATAAGCAGCAACACATTCCATTAATAAATCATCAATGCATAATGAATAATAATGTCTCGAAACATCAATTACATCATAATTGTAAAGATTATTTTTATTGAAATTTTTAGCTTCTTTTTTTAAGAGTTCAATCGCTTGTTTTAGTTTTTCCTTGTCTCCCGGATTACCTTTAAATTCTGTTACTTTTAATGTAGGCCTTTTAAAAAATAAATAAGCTCCAGCCCAGTCATTCCACCAGCGGGTTTCCCAATATTTTGTGCTGTACACCGATTCTGTCAGCAATTGCCATGCTTCAATAACAGTAACTGAAGTTTTTCCGTATCTGGCATTCAAATGTTTCTTTAACCATTCCTCTACAGGTTCTTTTCCCTGTGTCCACGGAAGATCATAAATGTATTCGTAAACTATTGAATTGTTATTCAATCCTTCAGGCATTACACCATAACCTACGATATTACCTTTGTTAGGGTTTTGCAGTAAACTGGTAAGTTCCTTTTTGTAAAAATTTAAATCTCCGTAAACCGGATTCGAACCTCCATAATTATGTACATAGCCGTAAGACCATTGCTTACCATAAAAAGCTTCCTGATTCTCCCATACCTTATATCTGTCATTGGCATAATCCTGAACTATCATTCTGTCATTGGGTACTTTACTTAAAAAAGCTTTGGTTGCTTCTTTGGTCCAAAATTCTTTATTATCGCCAAAAAGCCATCCTTGCATTACCCAGGTCGCTTTTGGAGAAGCTTCATTAATGGTTTCAAAAATAGTTTTTCCATAATCTGCCAATTCCTCATACTTGTGTTCTTCAGAAACCGGCGGTGTTATTTCGTTAAAAGAATCTGCAAGATAAAAATCAGACTGTCCATATACTTTCGTATATATTTCTATAAAACGTTTTCCAATTTCTTTAAACAATGGATCGTTAGGATCTAACAGATAAGTACTTTCAAACCCACCTCCAGACCATGATTTCAATTCCTTTATTTTTGAATTAGGATGTGACTCTGCAAAGGCCTTAGGCACATACCCGCTAAAGGCAGGCACAACAGGATACATACCTAAAGCTCTCATCTTTTGCAAAATCTGTTTCTGAACTTCTTTCTTTTTATTAATAAATTCCTGAGGTAAAGGTCCATCAAGGCTGTTTATATTCCCCATTCGCTGCCAGGGCAAAAATGCCGGACCTGCAAAATGAGCCTGCAATTGACTGTCTGTCAATCCGTATTCTTTCCATAATTCCTGCCATACGGCCTCCTGTCCTTCTAAAGCGGTAGGCAGATTAATTCCGTGGAGTGCCATCCAGTCAATTTCCTGTTCCCAGCGTTTCCAGTCCCACCATGGTGTTGTGTATCCAAAAGTACAGGCGTTTAGATATTTTCTGTATTTAAAGGGTGTGGCAAGTTTTTTTGAATATGCTGGCCACTTTTTAGGTAAGCTGATTCTATTGCCTTCCCAGCTAACCGAAGCAGCTCCAATATCCCTAAGAAATGTATAAGCGGCATAACAAACTGATGTATTGGATGTTCCGCTAATTTTTACCCTGTTTCCTGTTACTTCAACTTCAGACCAATCCGCATTTTGGCTTTTATTTTCGATAAGATTTAAATCAAACTCTTTAGCCCTATTACCTATCAGTCTTTCCATCACTGCTAAAGCACTTTTGGTATTATCTGCACTTTGACAATACACTTTAGACCCCAACAGAAATAACATTACAAAAACCAGTATACTATCCTTTATTAAGGAATTATAGTTTTTGAATTCTAAACAATCACTTTTCATACAGATATCTATTTATAGATTAACACAATTTATTTTATAAAAGCATACACATAAAAAATAGGGAGATTAAAATCAATTAATCTCCCCTCAAATCAACTTAAAAACTAACACAAAATTTAAGTTCAATATTTTAAAAATATTGACATGAAAACACTAATCTTCAACCACAATGATTAATTAATGATAAAATTACTCTGAAAGAATATCTAAGAAATGGACGCATTATTCAAAACTATGGACATATTATCCATTGCTTTAAATTGAAAATAATTGTTAATCTATTGATTAGAAATCACCCTTAACTATGAAGAAGCTGTTAGGGTAAATTTGATAATTTATTTGGGAATGTTATCAGGATTATTAACCCTTTTAATTATATTAAAAATGAAGTTATTCATAATCTGAAAATACTGAAGCTTTTTTCAGTTAATAAAGTTTATATACTATACTAAAAATAAAAAAACCATATCAAACCTCACATGAAATTGAGATTTAATATGGTTTTATTAAAGAAAGTTTATCTAAAATCTTGTATAAACTTTTTTATAGCTAAGAATTATGAAATTGCCTTTACCTCTTTATCAAACAACTTGATTTAATAAAATAAAATACAATTAAAACTTATTTACAGATTCATTTTTTTTGCATCTTCAACAAATTGTTTTAAACCAATATCTGTAAGTGGATGTTTTAATAAACCTTTAATTGCAGACAAAGGTCCGGTCATTACATCTGATCCGATTTTGGCACAGTTTACAATATGCATGGTATGCCTTACAGAGGCTGAAAGTATCTGTGTTTCATAATTATAATTGTCGTAAATCTGTCTGATTTCGGCAATTAGATTCATTCCATCTGTAGAAACATCATCCAATCTTCCTAAAAAAGGAGAAACATAAGTAGCCCCAGCTTTTGCAGCTAATAACGCCTGACCTGCCGAGAATACCAAAGTCACATTCGTTCTGATTCCTTTTGAAGAAAAATATTTACAGGCTTTTACGCCATCGCCAATCATAGGTAGTTTTACAACAATCTGTTTATGTAAAGCTGCCAGTTCTTCTCCTTCCCTAACCATTCCTTCATAATCTGTAGAAATAACTTCGGCAGAAACATCTCCATCAACAATATTGCAAATATCAAGATAATGCTTCAAAATGTTATCTTTTCCTGTAATGCCTTCTTTAGCCATCAATGAAGGATTTGTTGTAACTCCGTCTAAAACTCCCATGGCCTGGGCTTCTTTAATATCTTCTAAATTTGCGGTGTCTATAAAAAATTTCATTAGTTGTGGTTTTTCTTTTTGATTAATAATAGTGTTTTAATCCTCATTTAATAAATGAACTGGAAATAAATAAATTTTATGTATAACGAAAGATGGTGAAGAAAATCACCGTAAAAACTTGTTTCAAACATTTTTTGTAAAATCCAGTGATATGACCGTTGATTATTTAGTATCAACGGTCAAAAATTACTAAGTAATCCACTGAATTTTCTCCGGCAAATACACTAACCAAAAATATTTGTCAGAGATAAAAAAATTACAAAACAATCATGATTTCGGTTTTTGATAAGCGAAAAGTTTCTTTATTAAATCAATTAAATGTATTGATTGATGATGTTTTCAAACAATTCCTGTTTACCGCTTTGAAGAGTTAGTTCTCCATTTTGGTTTGCGATATCGTATAAATCTTTAAGGTTTAATTTTCCGTCAGCAAAATCTTTACCTTTTCCTGAATCGAATGAGCTGTATCTTTCTTTTCTTAATTTCTCGTAAGGAGAAGAAGTGATGATTTTATCAGCTGTCAGTAATGCTCTTGCAAAAGTATCTGCACCGCCAATGTGTGCTAAGAAAACATCTTCTAAGTCTGTAGAGTTTCTTCTGATTTTTGCATCAAAGTTAACTCCTCCGCCTTGTAATCCGCCAGCTTTCAAGAAAACCAACATCGCTTCAGTTGTTTCCTGAATGTTATTCGGGAACTGGTCTGTATCCCAACCATTTTGGTAATCACCTCTGTTCGCATCTATACTACCTAACATACCTGCTTTTGCAGCAACTTCAATTTCATGTTGGAAAGTATGCTGAGCCAATGTAGCGTGATTTACCTCTATATTGATTTTGAAATCTTTATCTAAACCATACTCTTTTAAAAATCCAATTGCTGTTGCAGAATCGAAATCATATTGGTGTTTAGATGGCTCCATTGGTTTTGGCTCGATAAAGAAAGTTCCTTTAAAACCTTGTGCTCTTGCGTAGTCTCTTGACATTGTTAAGAATTGTGCCATGTGGTCTAATTCTCTTCCCATATCTGTGTTTAATAAAGACATATAACCTTCTCTACCACCCCAGAATACGTAGTTTTCCCCATCAAGAGCGATTGTAGCATCCAAAGCTAATTTTACTTGTCCTCCGGCTCTTGCCACAACATTAAAATCTGGGTTTGTAGCCGCTCCGTTCATGAATCTTGGGTTTGAGAAACAGTTTGAAGTTCCCCAAAGTAATTTTATCCCTGAGGCTGCTTTTTTCTCTTTTAAGTATTCTGTAATGAATGCTAATCGCTTCTCTGATTCAGCAAAAGTTGGTCCTTCAGCAATCAAATCGTAATCATGGAAACAAAAATAGTCGAATCCCATTTTACTAATAAATTCAAAAGCAGCATCTGCTTTATCCTTTGCAGCCTGATAAGGATCTGAAGATTGATCCCATGCAAAATTCTGTGTCCCTGGTCCGAATGGATCGCTTCCTTGTCCGCAGAAAGTATGCCAGTAAGCAATCGCAAATCTAAAGTGTTCACGCATTGTTTTTCCGGCAACAACCTGATCCGGGTTATAGTATTTAAATGCTAAAGGGTTATCAGATGCTGCACCCTCAAATTTAATTTCGCCAATACCTTTGTAGTATTCTTTATTTCCTAAAGTTATCATTTTTATTTTTTTATTTATTTGTTAATATTAATTCTAATTCTTTTTTCCAGTTTTGATAAGCCTTTTCATATTCTTCTTTGTTTTTTAAAGGTAAAAAGGTCATTACGTGATCATTAGTTGTAATTGCTGAACCAAATTTTTCGAAATCACCATCAGTTAAGCCAACTGCTCTGGCTGCTCCAACAGCTCCCGTTGTATTATAAATTTCGATTTCGTGGCCAATTAAAGTTGCTACAGTGTTTGAGAAAATTTCTGAACGAAATAAATTATCATTTCCGGCTCTGATCACATTAATCTTCGCATTATCATCTTTCAGACATTCCATTCCATATACAAACGAAAACGCAATTGCCTCCAGAGATGCTCTGTATAAATGAGCGTTTGTATGAATATTAAAATTCAGATTTAAAATATGTGACCCAATATTTTTATTGTTGAACATTCTTTCAGCCCCATTCCCAAACGGAATAACAACTAATCCTTGTGACCCCACATTTACCTGAGACGCTTTTTCGTTCATTTCTTCATACGACTCATTTCCGGTATTAGTACGCATCCATCTATATTGGATTCCTGCTCCGTTTATATTCAGCAATTTTCCAACTCTCGGATTTGATTCTGAATAATTTACATGAACGAAGTTGTTTACACGTGTGCTTTTACCCGAATTGGTTTCCGTAACCGCATAAAAAACTCCAGATGTACCTCCGGTTGCCGCGACTTCCCCCGGACGCAATACATTAAGTGATAATGCGTTGTTAGGCTGATCTCCTGCTCTGTAAACAATTGGAATTCCAACAGGAAGTCCTGATTCCTTTGAACCTTTTTCGGTAACTATGCCCTGATTTGTGAAATTTTCTACAATATTTGGCGTCAGTGATGGATTGATTCCGTAATAATCCAAAAGCCAGTCCGCTACTTTATTTTCTTTGTAATCCCAAAGCATTCCCTCTGATAACCCATTTTTAGTTGTTGTCACCTCGCCAGTTAATTTCAAAGCGATGTAATCTCCGGGAAGCATGTATTTAGCAATTTTACTGTAAACTTCAGGTTCATTTTCTTTAACCCATTTCAATTTTGAAGCGGTGAAATTCCCTGGCGAATTCAACAAATGCTCAGCACATTTTTCAGCTCCGATTTCAGCGTAAGCTTTATTTCCAATTTCAACAGCACGGCTGTCACACCAGATAATAGAGTTACGCAGCGAATTCCCGTCTTTGTCTACAATAACCAATCCATGCATTTGATAAGAAATACCAATTCCCTGAATTTTAGAAGCGTCAATATTAGCATCCTTGATTGCTCTTTTCGTTGCTGTACAAATGTACTGCCACCACATTTCAGGATCCTGTTCAGCCCAGTCTGGCTGTAATGACGAAATTTCCATTTCGTTTTGTGGCTCATTTAATACAATTACTTTTTTTCCTGTTGCTGCTTCAACCAGGGCAACCTTGACCGAAGAGCTTCCAATATCATATCCTATATAATACATAATTTTATAATGATTCTCTTAATATTAAACTTGTTGGTACATAACACTGAACTACTTCGTCATTTGTAATAAATGCTGCTGCTTTTGTTCCTATTTCTTTAAAATCAGTTGAAATAACCGAAATTCCTTTATAAATAAATTTTTTCATTGGTGTTTCATTATAAGACAAAAAACCAACATCCTGACCAGGCTCGAATTCTTTCTCTTTACATTGTTCTAAAAAGTGTCCTAAAATCCTGTCACTGATACTTATATAAGCGATTCCTTTTTCAATATCAAACTTTTTCGGATCTGTAATAATTTCATTTTTAAAATTAAAATCGATACAGAATTTCTTAAAGCTCTCCAGTGTTTCTTTTGGATGATTCGTGTAATCCGGATAAACAAAACAGATGCTTTTATATTTTTTAAACAAATCAATAGCTTCTTTCAATGCATTGTAAAATGCTTTTCCAAAATCCTGAAAAACATAATTATTTTCTTTTTTCGAATGTATATTCCAGTCAATCAAAAGCAATTTATCATTCGAAATAGCCGATAAAGTTGTTGACACCTCTTTATCATCAAAATTCATTACTACATACTTATAATACTTTCCGACACTATTATTGATAATCGTTTTAAAAACTTCAACATTATAATGATGAAATTGTACATCAGTAATAATATTGTCTGGTAAATTATTCACAAATGAGTGATATAAAACCTCCTTATATGCTTTAAAAGTATCTAATACCAAAAGCACTTTTCTGGTTTCTCCTGAAACATAATATCCTTTATTCGGAACAGAATCAATTACTTTCTGATCTTTTAAAATTGAATATGCTTTAAAAACAGTATCTCTTGATAACTGATTTTCTTTGCAAATTGCATTTACTGACGGAAGCAAATCCCCTTTCTGTAAAATATTCTCTGCAATCGCATTATTTATACCGTTAACCAATTGCTGGTATTTCGGAATATCACTATCATGATTAATTACAAATACAAACTTTTCCTGTTCTTCCTTTAGCATACTGTTCCGTTCTGTTCTGGTATGCTAATTTAAATCTTTTATTTATTTAAAAAAATATTTTCTATATAATTTTTTCCTTATGAAAGAGATTTTATAACATAATCAACAAATTACAACAATAAGCATATTTTATCCTATTATTCTCAAAAATATAAATCTAAAATATGCTTAATTGTGCAATTAGCTAATTGTAAATTTGATTAAAATTATAAATCCAAGTATCTATAAATTTTTACCGTATGGATCAATTGTATTGATTGAACCATCTTCATTATAAGTAATTTCAGTTACTTTTATCGATCTCAAATGGGTTATACCTTTTGAAAGACTGGAATCATGATAAAAAAGATACCATTTCCCATCAACTTCACAGATAGAATGGTGTGAAGTCCAGCCAATTACAGGATTTAAAATCCTCCCCTGATACGTAAATGGGCCATATGGATTGTCACCAATTGCATAACAAATAAAGTGAGTATCACCAGTAGAATATGAAAAATAATACTTACCATTGTATTTGTGCATCCATGGACCTTCAAAGAAACGCTGTTCATTGTTTCCGGCTAATAATACATCACCATTTTTATCAAGAATCTTAATTTCTCTGGGAGACTCATTAAATTGAGTCATGTCATCTGTAAGCAACCCTACTATTGGTCCTAATGCAGGCTCATTTTTACCCGGTTCTTCATTTTCTTCAGAGAATTTATTGTTTCGGTATTTTTGAAGCTGGCCACCCCAAATTCCTCCAAAATAAAGATAAAATTTTCCATCTTCGTCTTCAAAAACTGCAGGATCAATTGAATAACTGCCCTTAATTGCTTCCGGCTCAGGAATAAATGGACCGGTAGGAGAATCACTTATAGCAACTCCAATCTGGAAAATTCCGTCGGCACGTTTGGCCGGAAAATACAAATAATATTTACCATTCTTACAGGAAGCATCAGGAGCCCACATTTGTTTCTCAGCCCATGGAACATCTTTCACATGCAATGCAACTCCATTATCTATTACTTCAGAATCTATACTTTCCATAGAGAACACATGATAATCCTCCATACCAAAATGGTCACCGTTATCGTTAAAAGGAATCCCGGCATCAATGTCGTGCGATGGATATATATAAATTTTTCCGTTAAATACATGTGCCGAAGGATCGGCCGTGTACATATGTTTAACTAATGGTTCTGATATGGCAATTTTATTGATTACCTCAAAATTAATGTGTTCAATGCTATCCTCAGGCATAGTTTCTTTTGTTTTAAATAATAGTATAATTTTATAATCTTCGTTCTTTTAAATCAGCCTCTATCTGTACTTCCATTTCTTTGTCAATTTCATAGAAAAACAATAATCCTACACCAATTAAAAAAGGTATTGCCGGAAAGATGCTTACTAATAATTTAATACCGTTAATGGCAATATCTGTTTGTTGTGCTGAATTTGGAACATAATCAAAATGTCCTAAAAGTGATGTTGTTAACGCGCCTCCAATACTTAATCCTGCTTTTAATCCCACCATCATTGCCGAAAATATAATTGCTGTTGCACGACGGTTATTTTTCCATTCAGAATAATCAGCTACATCTGCTATCATTGCCCAAAGCAATGGAATCGTAATTCCGTAGAAAAACCCATGAAAAATCTGAGAAAAAAACATCAGGCTCACTGAGGTTGGAGAAAAGAAATAAAAAGCAATAACAAATAAGGTAGAAATAAATAAAAACAGTCTAAAAACATTTCTTTTACCATACTTGTCAGCAAATCTTTTTGATAATGTAATTCCCACTATCATAAAAATAATACCTCCGGCATTAAACAAACCAAATCCGGCAGACACAGGATCATTCCCAAAGGTATTCAGCCCTATTACTGACAGAAAATCTAAGATAGGCTGTATAAAACTAGCGAGTTCCTGTTTATTTACATAATTCTCAAAATAATACACATAAGAACCTCCTTTAATTGCAAGTGTTATAAAAACCAATAAAGTAAGCGCCAGCATAATAATCCATGGCTTGTTTTTGGCTAAATCTAATAAGTCCTCTTTTACGCTTGATTTTTGTTCTGGTTTTGGTACGATTCGTTCTTTAGTAGTTACAAAAGTTATCAGCAGCATGATAGTTCCAATTATTGCTAAAGCAGTCATTACTTTTTCGATACCAATTGCTTTATCACCATTTCCGGCACTTTTAATAATTCCAAGCATAAAAACCTGAACAAAAAACTGAGCAAACATTACAGCAACAAAACGATATGAAGACATACTGTTTCTTTCTCTCATATCCCCTGTTATAACACCGCTTAATGCTGAATAAGGCAAATTATTAGCTGCATAAAACAATAAAAGAAATGAATAAGTCAGAATTGCATAAATTACTTTACCCTGATACGAAAAATCAGGTGTTGTAAATGCTAAAAGAGCAATAACCCCTAAAGGAACAGATGTCCATAAAATCCAGGGACGAAATTTACCCCATTTTGTATGGGTTCTGTCAGCAATTGCACCAATTATAGGATTAAATACAAAAGCTGCAATGAGTCCTACAACCAACATAATTATAGACGAATGTGTTGGTGATAATCCGTATATATCTGTATAAAAATAAGCCAGATAGGTCATTAAGGTCTGAAAAACTAAGTTGGCTGCTAAATCACCCAGACTGTACCCTATTTTTTCTTTAATAGATAATTTTTGAGAAGATAAATTCATTTATTTTAATTGTGTGGTTATGTATTAGTTAGTTTAGTTTTTAATACATGGCTTTAAATAATCCTTTGCCATTTAATTTGGCGCTAAAGTAATAATAAAAACAATCGGTTGTGTAAAATATTTTAAAAATATATTTTTATTACAAATTGTTATATAAACAACTTTTAAAAAAACATTTATTTTATATCCAGTTGTATAAACATATACTTTTTGTTGACTAAATTAAATTCAAATAAATACTAAATAAATTTTTAACTGTAACTACTCTAATTATTTAAAATATAGATTTTTGAAATCTATATCCTATAATATCATCAGCAATGCAAATATTTAGTTTCAAAAAAACATGTCAATTCTATACTTGTAATTATATAAAGTGAAATCTTAATTGTATAAATAAAAAACTATTGAGAAATATAAATTTGATAGTGCAAAGCAATTCATTTTAAGGCTTTTAGCATCTTTAATTTCTTTAAGATTAGTGGAAATTATTTATAATACCAAAATTTAGTGTTAAGCAGGCACTTAATTTTTACTCCTGATCTATTAACTATTAAAAGTATACTTATGGATATCTATGCAATTTTACAAATTTTAATAGCCACATTTGCAGCAACATCTGCTATGACACTGTTCAGCTATGCTGTATCAGCAAGTTTCAGGGAACTGTATAAAGAACCCGTGCTGTTAACATTTCTCTTAAAGCAGCTAAAAATTGATGTTTCAGATAAAGGAAAGGCAACTTTAGCATGGATATTACATTATTTTATCGGATTTATATTTGTTTACACATACCATATTTTATGGGTGAATCACATTTTAAGTTTATCCTTATTGAATGCTTTTTTATTAGGAAGCATATGCGGAATTATTGGAATTGCAGGCTGGATGATACTATTTAAATTAGCTGATTATAAGCCTCATATTGATTTTAAAGGCTATTACATTCAGCTTTTCTTTGCCCACATCATTTTCGGTATTGTAGCAGCATTGTTTTATTATCTTACCTTAACCATCATCTTAATCGCGAAGTCCAATGTCACTATCTAAATACAATCAGAAAAGAGATTTCAAGCAAACTAAGGAACCAAAGGGAAAGGTTGAAAAGTCTGAAAGCGAACTTATTTTTGTCGTACAAAAACATGCCGCTTCTCACCTGCATTATGATTTTAGACTTGAAATGAACGGAGTATTAAAAAGCTGGGCTGTTCCCAAAGGCCCTTCAATGAATCCGGATGATAAACGTCTGGCTATGATGGTTGAAGATCATCCGTACAGCTATAAAGATTTTGAAGGTATCATTCCCGAAGGTAATTACGGAGCAGGAAATGTAATTGTTTGGGATAACGGAACCTATAGTTATGACAAGGAAACAATCACTCCGGAAAAAGCGCTGTTGGCTGATCTCAAAAAAGGCCGTTTAAGTTTTATTTTAAAAGGCAAAAAACTTAAAGGAGAATTTTCTTTGGTAAAACTAAAAGGAAAACAGGAAAACGCCTGGCTGTTAATCAAAAAAATGACAAATATGCAACGGATGCCGATATTTTAGAAAAAAATAAATCGGTACTCTCGAAACGATCTTTGGAAGAACTGGAGGAGAAATCTAAGAAAGTAGTTCCAGCTGCCAAAAAAGAAACATCTTCAAAAAAAAGAATGATGAGGTTGAAAAAGCAATTTTTGTTAAACCGATGTTAGCCAACACAAAAGAAAAACCTTTTAATGACCCGAACTGGATTTTTGAAAATAAATACGACGGATATCGCACTATTGCAATAATAAATCCTCCTGAAGTAAAGCTATTCAGTCGCAATGAAATTTCTTTTAATATCAATTTTAAAGCTGTAGCTGAAGATTTAAAAAAAATAGATCATACTGCTATCTTAGATGGTGAAGTGGTGGTTGAGGATGAATCAGGTAAAGCAAATTTTCAGTTGCTTCAAAATTACCTTAAAACAGGTTCCGGAGAGTTGAAATATTATGTTTTTGATCTTATGAATCTGGATGGAAATTCAACTACAGAATTATCGCTGCTTGACAGAAAAGAGCTCTTGAAAATCCTTTTTAATAAATATGATTTTACAAATGTTTTTTATTCGGATCACATAATTGAAAACGGAATGGAATTATTTGATCTTGCCATTAAAAACAAAGAGGAAGGTATTGTAGCTAAAAGAGCTGACAGTACTTATGAAGTAAACAGGCGCAGTAATGACTGGCTAAAAATAAAAGCAGCAAATCAGGAAGAAGCGATTATCATTGGAATAACGGAACCTAAAAACTCACGGAAGTTTTTTGGAGCAATATTGTTAGGTCAATACTATGGCAAGAAATTGCATTTTATAGGGAAATGCGGAACCGGTTTTACAGAAGATACCCTAAAAGAATTACATAGCAAACTAAAGCCTCACTTCACTGACAATGCAGTACTGACAGAAAAAACAGGATTACGTGACAAAATACAATGGGTTAAACCAAAAATAGTCTGCCAGGTTAAGTTTTCTGAATGGACTCAAGACAAGCACCTAAGACATCCGGTATATCTTGGATTGCGAATAGACAAAAAAGCCAGCGAGGTTTTTACTCCTTACAATATTAAAAATCAGAATTTAGTAACAAAAGAAGAAGTTATGGAAACTGAAACCAAAAAAAATAAAACCAAAAATAAAACCGAAAACGATTATGATTTGAAAATTGGAAAAACGGTACTTCATTTAACCAATCAGAACAAAATATATTTTCCGAAAGACGGTATCAGCAAAGGAGATGTTGTCCAATATTATAATGAAGTAGCCGATTTGATATTGCCTTATCTTAAAAATCGTCCTGAATCGATGAACCGATATCCAAACGGGATTGATGCTCCAAGTTTCTATCAAAAAGATGTTGACACAGAAAAAACACCTTCCTGGCTAAAAACTAAAAAAATCTTTTCTGAATCAAATAATGAAAATATTAACTATTTGATTTGTAATAATAAAGAAACACTTATTTATATGGCTAATTTAGGCTGTATCGAAATAAACCCGTGGAATTCGACCATTCAAAATATCGAAAATCCCGACTGGCTCGTAATCGATATTGACCCTGATCAGCAAGATTTTTCTGTTGTTGTAGAAACAGCTTTAGTCGTGAAAGATGTTATGGATGGACTGGAAACAGAATGTTATTGCAAAACTTCGGGTGCTTCGGGGCTTCATGTTTACATTCCGCTTGGTGAGCAATACGATTATGATTCGGTAAAAATTTTAGCAGAACTAATTGCACAGCAGGTTCAATCGAGATTGCCGGAAACTACCTCTTTGGAACGCAGTATCAAAAAAAGAAACCATAAAATTTATATCGATTATCTACAGAACAGAATCGGTCAGACTTTAGCTGCACCCTATTCTGTAAGACCCAAACCAGGTGCTACGGTTTCAACACCATTAGAATGGAGTGAAGTAAACAGTAAACTGCATCCTTCGCAATTTACTATTAAAAACGTATTAAAAAGATTTGAGAAAAAAGGGGATTTGTGGGCTCCTGTTTTATCAAAAGGAGCAAATATCAAAAAAATTCTGAAAAAAATTGAAGACCAAAAAGATTAAGAAGATTTTTTCTTTTTGGTCTCTAAACTTGCTTTGAGCATATCAATTAAACTATCGCCTTGTTTATGAACTACTTTCAGTTTGGCAGGCTTTTTAGTTACTTTTCCTTTAGCTTTCTTCTTAATGATATCCAAAAGCTTAGCGGTATATTCATCTTTAAAATTGCTGATATCAAACTTTTCAGTCAATTGTTCAATTAGCTTATTCGCCATATCAATTTCTTTTGTTTTTGCCTTAGAAACAGGCGGAAGTTTTAATTCATCCGTAGCACGGATTTCCTGTTCAAAACGAATTCGATTTAAAACGATAACATTTTTATATGGTTTTAGAATAGCCAGACCTTCCTTATTACGCATTACGAAACTTGTAATTCCAACTTTTCCTGAAGCAGCAAGAGCATCACGAAGCAAGGCATAGGCATTCATTGCACCTTTGTCAGGTTCAAGATAATATGGCTGTTCATAATAAAGACTTGCAATCTCTTTTTCATCAACAAAACTCTGAATATCAATCGTCTTTGTTTTAACAGCATCTGCAGCTTCAAAATCTGAATCTTCAAGTACTACATATTTATCGTCAATTTTATAGCCCTTTACAATATTCGAAAAATCAATTTCCTTACCTGTATTTTCATTTACTCGTTTGAATTTGATATTGGCATGATCTTTTTTATCGAGCATATCCATGTCGAGACTACTTTCCTGAACCGCAGAAAATAATTTAACCGGAATATTAATTAAACCGAAACTAATTGAACCTGTCCATATTGCTCTCATAATGAATAATTTTAAAGATGACTTTTCAGGAATTAAATATTTCCTTCAACCCAATTCAGGGCTTTGTTAAATTCAGCTTTTTTAAATCCCCGAAATTCTCCCGGAACTACATAGCTAAAACCATTTGTAAATGAAATAATCTCTTCTGTATCTGTAACAATTGCTGCCCTGTTCCATTTCCCCAAATGTTTTAGCCCGATTAACGCATCTTGTAACCATGCACCTGCAGTAAAGTTTCCAATATCTGTATCCAATACAAGCAAAAAATTAATTTCATTGATTCTTTTTACCAAATTATCTATAGCAGGAACAACAGTTGCCTGAAAATCATCTTTAGTTACTTCTGCAAGAGCCCTAAAAGCAACTATATTATCCGGTGTATCAATTTTGTGTATCATAGTTTTTAGTTTTAATTAGTTCAAAATTAGAACACTCCAAATAAACTGGTTTATATGTTATCTTTAAAGTTTTATAAAATATCTATCTACTAAATCCCATAAGTATTTAAAGCATTTCTATAAATGAATTGAGTGTAAATTTTAGTTAACTTTTAAACAATTCATCCAAATTTATTTGTAAAAAAATTACTTTTGAGAACCCAATTCATATTTAAAATTATGTTTCAAAAAAGAAATTTTCTCCATCTGTTCGTTGCCATAATTACTTTAATTTATGCTCCGAATGCCAGTTCACAAACAACATTTTCTAAAAAAGAAAGCCGTTCAAAATTATTTGAAGAAACTACCACAGACAGTGATTATTTAATGGCTATCGAAAAAGCAGGCGAAGTAATGGAATCTGCTTATAACGATGCGGATTTTGACAGTGCTTCTCACCATTTATTTGGCGAAATCAAAAGAACGCAAAGTAAACTGGATCTTATCCTGACAAGTCTTAAAGGCGCAAATCCTAATGTCCGCAATCAGCAAATGTATCATACGGTGCTGAAAGAAATCGAGCTGGATCTAGAAGAACAAAATACGGCTATTAATTTGCGAAACGAAAATCTTGAAAAAATTAAAAGCCGGTTTATAGAGCTCCGCAAAGACAAAACTTTGATGGCGCTTATAAAAGATACCATTCGAAGAAAGCAATTTAAAAGAGAATTCGCCAACCTGAGAAAAAAATATCTGAGCACGGATAGTCTGATGAATAAAAACCAGGGAATCCTGAACAACAAAAAAAGAATTACGGTTCAGCGGAAAATTGCAGTTTCGAATGCTTTGATTGCTGTCGAAAATAATCTGGAAAAGTCCGGAATCAGTATGTTTCATAAAGAGCAGCCTTTTTTATGGAATATCACGGAAACAGTCCCGAGAAAAGCGGTACAAAATATTGGCTCAAAAATAGTTATTGAAGAAAGTGTTGCCGAATATTATTTAAGTTATCGTATTGGCGGACTCATTACATTAGTGTTTTTTATGGGGCTTTTAGGCTGGTATATTTCACGTAATTTAAAGTACCTGAAAACCAACGGATACAATGACAATCTTTTTCTTTTTAACTTTAAATATTTAAACAGAGGCATTTTGGTTCCGGTTGCCGTAGTAGGACTCAGTATTGCAGTTGTAAGCAATTTATATGCTCCTGCACTATTCATAGAGCTTCTGCAATTGCTTTTACTCGGAATTCTGACCTTGCTTTTCAAAAATCAATGGTCTGGAACATCAATGCGAAACTGGCTTTTGCTATTAGGATTGTTTATCACACTTTGTTTTCTGGATTTATTTATAGAAGTTGGATTGTTGCAGCGTTGTGCCTTTATAATCATCAATATTTTGGGAATCCGCTACGGTCTTATACAAATCAAAAGTTTAAAGGACCAATTGTATATAAAAGCTTTCTTTAAATGGGCCAGTATACTTTTTGTTGGATTAAATGGATTGTCGATACTGTATAACCTTTTCGGACGAGTATCGCTTTCCAATATGCTCAGCCTGACTGCTTTTATTTCGCTTACGCAGATTGTGGCGCTGAGTGTACTATTAAAAATCATTTTAGAAATCATTCTTCTGCAGATCTACACGACTAGAGTGAAACGTGGAATAGAAAAGATTTTTGACCATGAAAGTTTATCTGATACTTTAAAAAAGCCATTTATAATTCTGATGAGTTATATGTGGATTATAGTTATTGCTTCTAATTTAAACATTTGGGAATCGCTTCGTTCTTCGTTGGCATCACTCCTCACCCATCCTAATACTATCGGAAGCATTACTTTTACTTTAGGAAATATTGTGTTGTTTTTTATCATTATTTGGGTTGCGCATTTACTTCAAAAATATGTGGCTTACTTTTTTGGAGAAATTGAAGATGAAAACGAAGAGAATATCAATAAAAGACAACATTCAAAATTACTGATTACCAGGCTTCTTGTATTAATTTCCGGTTATTTACTGGCTGTTGCAGCATCCGGAATGCCTTTGGACAAACTAAGCATTCTTTTGGGAGCTTTGGGAGTTGGAGTTGGACTAGGGCTTCAGAATGTGGTCAATAATTTTGTATCGGGTATTATTTTAATTTTTGACAAACCGATTCAGGTAGGAGATGTTATTGAAATCAGTTCTGAATCCGGTCGCGTAAAAGCTATGGGATTAAGAACTACAAAAATCAATGCTCCAAACGGAGCCGAGATTATTATTCCGAACGGAAATTTATTGTCTCAGAACATTACCAACTGGACTTATACTGACAACTTCAAATTAGTAGAAATTTCAATAGAAGTTAGCGGTGATACTACCCCTGATGGTATTAATGAAATTATAATTCACGCACTACAAGACGTGACTCTCATTAATATGGAAAAAGCTCCTCAAATTTTTTATAGCGCTATTTCCGAAGGAAAATATAAAATACTCATAAAATTCTGGTGCAGTATTTATCGTACCGAAGAGAGTATCAGCAATGCGCGTCAGGTTTTATTCAGTACTTTTAAAGCTAAAGGATTGACTTTTTCAACTTAACATATACTTCGCTGTAAATTAAAAACGCCTCCAATTTGGAGGCGTTTCTGTTTAACAAATCAAATTAATGTTTACCATTACCATGAGAATGGTTGTGATCATTTTTAGGATTTCCTTTTCCTTTATCTTTCCCGTTGTTATGATCATGAGGATTATATCTTCCTTCAGACTTATAAATTTTATCTGGTTTTGGACCTCTGTTTTTTTGAGGTTTTCCAACATATCCTTTTGGATAAGCTGCTCTGTGTTTAGAATGATAACTGTAAGGTTTACTTCCTCTGTAATCTCTTAAAACCACTTTGTAGCCTGAATAAAAATCGTAATTTCTGTATCGGGCAGGTACTCTTTTTTCTCTAACCCAAACTCCATTATTAAAATAAATATACTGGCTTTGAGTTACATCATAATAAATATCAATATCAGGCAAATAATAATATCTGCTGTCATCATATCCTACTGGCCCCCAGTTTGGTGGTGTGCCAATATTTACATTAACTGAAACCTGTGAATGTGCCAAGACACTCATAAAAAGTGCTAGGGCGAATACTATCTTTTTCATCTTTTTTTGTTTTTAATTATTAACTTCATTTATAGTCTAATCTAAATTAATGCCAATATTTTAATTTATCAACTTCCTATATACGAAAGCACTAAAAAAGACGACGTACAGCACTTTACAACCGATATAAAGACAAAAAAACGCCTCAGAACCGAGACGTTTAATTTTATATTTAACTGTTTATTTCCATCCTCCACCCAAAGCCCTGTATAATTCAACTATTGCCTGAAGTCTTTGTAAATTATCATTTACGCCGCTTAATTGTGCTGACAGAAGATTTTGTTCAGAAGTTAATACATCAGTATAGTTGGTTGCAGAACTGTATTCTAAGAGTTGACGGGTGTAATCGACTGCTTTCTCTAAATTTTCGATTTGTCTCGCTCTTGATTCGAGTTTATCTGTAGCCATTTGGTAGGCATACAAAGAATTAGATACTTCCTGACCTGCTACCAATAAGCTTTGTTGGAAATTATTATAAGCTTGAAATTGTTTTGATTGTGCAGTTGTCAGTCTGGCTTTGTTTTGCCCCTGATTGAAAAGTGGCTGTGTCAATCCTCCGATAATGGAATAAAATATTGAACGGTCAAAGAAGTCCTTTAACTGTAAACTAGAAAGTCCGCCACTGGCTGTCAGCGTAAGGCTTGGATAGAAATAGGTACGTGCCAGGTTGGTACTTTCAAAAGCAGCTCTGAAATTGAATTCGGCCTGACGCACATCCGGACGGTTTTGAAGCAATTGTGATGATAAACCTGTTTTAATATTCTCAGGCATTGGCTGATCATCTAAAATCCCTCTTTCAATTGGTCCGGGAGCTTGTGCAATTAAAATATTCAAAGCATTTTCGGTTTCTCGTATTCTTTGTTTTAAATCCGGTATTGAAACTTCGGCAGCGTAACGGTTTGCCTCACTTTGTACTACAGCTGCACCCGTTACGATTGCTCCTTCTTTTAATAGTTTTATTGTTTCGACATTTTCAATACGGCTTTCCAGCGTTTTCTGTGTAATAGCCAGTTGTTTATCATAAGCCATCAATAGAAAATAATTGTTGGCAATATCCGAAATCAATTGTGTCTGAACGGCTTGTTTTGCTGCATCAGTCGCCAGATAAGAGGCTAAAGCTGCTCTTTTTGAGCTGCTTAATTTCCCCCAGATATCTGCTTCCCAGGAAGTGCTTAAACCTAATTTATAGGTTGTAGTTAATGTATTAATATTTATTCCGGGTGGAAAGTTAAGTCCCGCTTCTGATTGTTTGTTGCGGGTAACACTGGCATCAAGATTTAAATTGGGATAATACGCCAATTTGCTTTGACGCAAAGTAGCACGGGCCTGAACAATATTTTCGATAGCATTTTTCAGGTTGAGATTCTGGTCGATTCCTTTCTGAATTAAAGCAGAAAGTTTTGGATCTTTAAAAACACTTTGCCACGGCATATCTGCCATTGTCGTCGAATCTGTCGAAGTTTTATCACGAAAGAGCTTTTCTGTCGAAACAGTTGCCGGACGTTCGTATTTTTTAACTGCACACGCACTCAAAAGTACCGTCGCAGCCAATAAAAAAATATATTTATTTGAACTATGAGTCATTTCTTCTTAATTAAATTATTCTTTGTGCGCTTCCAGTAAATGAATTTCGTCTTCATCGTCTTCATCATCATAACCATCTTTTGCCGGTCCGCTGATTTTTTCCTGTAAAGTCTGGAAGATGATAAACAAAACCGGAATAACAAATACTCCTAAAATAGTTCCGATTAACATTCCGCCAACAGCTCCGGTACCAATTGATTTATTCCCGACTGCACCTGCACCTGAAGCAAACATCAACGGAACAAGTCCGAGGATAAATGCAAATGAAGTCATCAAAATTGGACGCAAACGTGCTACAGCACCTTCAATTGCCGCCTGAACAATCGGTAATCCTTTTCTCCTTCTGTCTAAAGCAAATTCGACAATCAAAATACCGTTCTTTGCTAAAAGTCCGATTAGCATGATTAAGGAAATCTGCAGGTAAATGTTACTGTTCAGTTTGAATATAATCGAAAACAAATACGCTCCTGCCAGTCCAAAAGGAATAGAGAATAAAACTGCAAATGGAAGAATATAACTTTCGTACTGTGCACTCAATAAAAAGTAAACAAAAACAAGACATAAAATAAAGATAAAAATGGTTTCACTTCCTGAAGCTAATTCCTCACGCGTTAATCCTGAAAATTCGTAACCATAACCTGCCGGAAGATTCTCTGCAGCTACTTCCTGAATAGCCTTAATTGCATCTCCGGAACTAAATCCTGGATTTGGTGCACCTGTAATCGAAATTGACGTGAACAAATTAAATCTAGAAATAGATTCTGGTCCGAAAACTCTGGTCATTTTTACAAATTCGGTAATTGGCGCCATGTTGCCTGAACTGTTTCGGACAAAAATTTTATTTAATCCTTGAGTATTCGTCCTAAACTCCGGCGAAGCCTGTATCATGACACGGTATTGTTTTCCAAACTTATTAAAATTCGAAGCATACAATCCACCATAATAGCCTTGCATCGTAGACAAAATTGAATTTACAGAAACTCCCGCATCTTTGGCTTTTGCAAGATTAATATCCATCATATACTGAGGAAAACCCGGATTAAAAGGGGTTGTTGCATATTGGATTTCTGGACGTTTTGACAATTTTTCTAAAAAATCGGTATTTACTTTAAAGAATTCGGCTGTGGTATGACCTCCTTTGTCCTGCAACTGAAACTCGAATCCGCCACTTTGTCCAAATCCCTGAATGGTTGGGGGTGAAATAAAGAAAATATTGGCTTCACGAATCCCGCTTGTTTTGGCAAAGAGCTGTCCTATTACATCATTAACACTTAAATCACGTTTGTCCCATGTTTCCAGTTTTACAATGACCATACTGTAGGCACTACCCGCTCCAGCTGTAAAGTTTTGCCCAACAATACGAAGCGTATTTTTGACCCCCGGAATTGTATTGGCAATACTGTCAACTTGTTTGGCAATTTTATCAGAACGCTCCATAGATGCTGATGGCGGTAAACTGATATTCGCAAAAACTGTCCCCTGATCTTCTGCAGGAACGAAAGCTGACGGAGTTGTTTTCATCATATAAAATAACCCTGCACCGGCTATAAGAATAGAGGCCAGAACAATCCATTTTTTTACAGAAAGAAACTGAACTGAACGTTTGTATCTGCCAGTTACATTATCAAACGCGACATTAAAAGCAGTGTAAAATCTTTGTAAATAACTTTTATGCTTATGATCATCTGCATGAGGCTTTAATAATAATGCACATAAAGCAGGACTTAAAGTCAAAGCATTTACTGCAGAAAGAATAATGGCAACTGCTAATGTAATACCAAATTGTTTATAAAAAACTCCGGTAGAACCTGTGATAAATGTAACTGGAATAAATACAGCAGCCATTACAAGTGTAATCGAAATAATGGCTCCTGAAATTTCATCCATTGCATCAATCGTAGCTTTTTTAGCCGATTTATAACCATGGTCGAGTTTAGCATGCACGGCCTCGACAACTACAATCGCATCATCGACCACAATACCAATAGCCAGCACCATCGCAAAAAGTGTTAATAAATTAATCGTAAATCCAAAAAGACTCAGGAAGAAAAACGTTCCCACAATCGCCACCGGAACCGCAATTGCTGGAATTAGCGTAGATCTAAAATCCTGAAGGAAAATAAATACTACGATAAAAACCAGAATAAAAGCTTCAATCAAGGTGTGGATTACTTTTTCGATAGAAGCATCCAGATTTTCATTGACGTCCACCAAAAGTGTATATTTTACTCCTTTCGGGAAGCTTTTTGCGGCTTCTTCAATCAGTTTTTTGGAATTATTGATTACGTCACGGGCGTTTGATCCCGGAGTCTGGCTGATTGCCATCGCTGCAGATTCTACTCCGTTTGTTTTAATCGTTGAAGCATAACTTAAAGATCCTAATTCAACTTTGGCAACATCTTTCAATCGAAGCATTTGCCCATTCCCAACAGATTTGATCACAATATCTTCAAACTCTTTTGGACTGGTCAGACGACCTTTATATTTGATTACATACTGAAAAGCCTGATCACCATTTTCACCAAATTTACCCGGTGCGGCTTCAATATTCTGTTCTGCCAAAGCTGCCGAAATATCACTTGGAATCAGTTTGTATTGCTGCATGATATCCGGTTTCAGCCAGATTCTCATCGAGTAATCTTTGGCACCAAAAACCGTTACATCCCCCACTCCAACTACACGCTGGATTTGCGGAACAAGATTAATCTTTGCATAATTTTGAAGAAAGGTCTGATCATATGTTTTATCGTCACTATACAACGAAAAAATCAACAAATTACTACTTTGACTTTTCGTAACTGTTACACCTGCCTGAGTTACCTCTACGGGTAATAAACTTGTTGCTCTTGAAACCCTGTTCTGAACGTTTACCGCTGCTAAATCAGGATTTGTTCCTACTTTGAAATATATTTTGATAGAAGCATTTCCGTCATTGGTTGCTGTAGAGGTCATATAGGTCATGTTTTCTACACCGTTGATTTGTTCTTCTAACGGAATAACAATACTTTTCAAAACCACATCAGCATTAGCTCCTGTATAACTTGCCGATACGTTTACTGTAGGAGGGGCAATATCCGGATATTGAGAAATAGGCAGCTCCACAAGACCTAAAATCCCCAAAATGACAATAATAACCGATATTACGGTCGAAAGTACCGGTCTTTGTATAAATATTTTAAACATCTTCTTTTATTTTAAGTCGGCATAAACCGTTTCTGCACTCACATTATTCGCTTTAATCTCAGTTCCTTCTTTAAGTGAGGCAACTCCTTCTAACACAATCTGATCGCCAGGTTTTAAACCGCTTGTTATTACATAATAATTACCGGCTGTATTTTCAAGTTTGGTAATATTCACGTTTTTCGTTTTTCTGTCTTTTCCCACAGTAACAGCAAAAATCTTATCCTGAAGTTCGAATGTAGCACTCTGAGGAACAATTATTCCTTCTTTAACAACATTTGGAATTCGCACTGTCGTACTGCTTCCGCTTCTGATAATCCCTTTTGGATTTGGAAAACGTGCTCTTATATTTACTGTACCTGTTTCGGTATTAATTAATCCGTTTACGGTTTCAATTCTTCCTTTTTCGTCATAAGTAGTGCCATCAGAAAGCACTAAAGAAACTTCAGGCATTTTTTTGATTTTTTGTGCTAATGGAGCTCCTGAATCCTCTTGGGTAAAGTTCAAAAGAATTTTTTCATTCAAAGCAAAATAAGCATATACATTCCCTATGCTTGAAACCGTTGTCATTGGCTCGGCTGTTGCTGAACTTACGAGGCTTCCTAAACGAAAAGGTATTGAACCTACAACACCACTCACCGGACTTGTAACGGTTGTATATCCTAAATTAACTTTGGCATTAACCAAAGCTGCATTTGCCTGAGCTAAACTGGCCATTGCAGACTCATAGTTATATTGTGCAGATTCAAGTTCATATTTACTGATAATTCCTTTTTCAACTAAAGGCTTTACCTTATTTACGGCCAATTTTGCTGTACTTACTTCTGCCTGGGCACTTTTTACACTTGCAGAAGCCGTACGGACCTGCTGTTCATATTCCGGTGCACTAATTTTAAATAAAGCCTGGCCTGCTTTGACAACAGCACCTTCATCTACAAATATTTTATCAATGTAACCTTCAACTCTTGGTCGGATTTCAATATTTTGTTGTCCCTGAATACTGGCCGGGAAATCTGTATATAATGTTGCTGACTCTGGCTGCAAAGTCAGGGTTTTATATTCTTTAACTTGCGGCGCTCCTCCTCCCTGAGCTGACTTATCATCTTTTTTACCGCATGATGCGATAACTACTGATGCTATGAGAATGCTTAAAAATGATTGCTTGTTCATTGTAATAAATGTGAAATTATCGATTATAGACTGGTAAAATTAAATAAAATAAAAGGTACGAAAATTTTTCAATAGACGAAGACCTGTGTACAATCGATAGAGATAAGCTCACACCCGATGGATTTTTTCAAAGAGTTAAACAAGTGTTTAAATTTTTCTCATCGACTCTAAACTGCTTTTTAAGGATTGTAACACTCTGTTGAGCGATTCCTTAAAAATAGTATGTATATTAAATGTAATATTGCTATAATAAATCATAATTTTAATGGCACCAAATTTTTTCAGACCCTATTTATTTGCAGGATTGCACATCCTCGGCTGGTTACTTTTGGGATTTATTATGCTATTTTACATTCCGCTTACATGGAAAGTTATTCTTCCCCCCGAATTTTGGCTCTGGCAGATTATTATCCTGATTCTGTTGATTTTTTTATTTTATTCTAATGCGAAAGTTATAGTTCCGAAAACCATTATCAAAAATAATACATCTCCCTATTTGGCCTGGGCCTTCCTCACAATTTTCGTTATGCAGCTTATCGCTTATTTGTATTCTTCTCAAACAGATGTACATACAAAAGTGAGCCGGGTTTTAGGTTTCACAAAATACAGAAATCCTTATTTTGATAACTACGTTTTTATGCTTACCCTGCTTGTATTGGGAATTAGTACCAGTTGGGCAATGCTGCAATACTGGCAAAAAGCGGCTCAGCATAAACAAAAGTTGGAACAGGATAAAACTATGGCAGAACTTGCAATGCTGAAGGCACAAATAAATCCGCATTTTTTCTTTAATTCCTTAAACAGTATTTATTCACTCACTTATTCAAATATTGAAGATTCAAGAAATGCATTGCACACCTTGAGCCGAATGATGCGCTATTTGCTTTACAGCACGGAAGGTGAAAGAACTACATTGCTTAAAGAAGTGGAATTTCTTAAGGATTTTATAGCATTAATGAAACTCCGTGCCAACAAAAAATTAAATATTATTACAGAAATACCAGAAAAACTCAACGACTACCCCATCGTACCAATGTTATTATTACCTTTAGTAGAAAATGCTTTTAAACATGGGATACATGCAACTGAAAAAAGCGAAATTATCATAACATTAAAACAAAATGATACCAATCTGACATTTGAAGTATTTAATACTTTTTTCGAAAAAACATTTAATACTGAACCTGGTGGAATTGGTTTAGCGAATACAAAACGAAGACTACAACTTATTTATCCACATAAACACGCTATAAATTGCGGTGTCAATAAAGACGGGAAATATGAAGTTGAACTACAGATAACTTTAGAACAATGACAGTACTAAATTGCATAGCGGTAGATGATGAACCATTGGCCTTAAAACTGGTCGAAACTTTTATTGAGCAAACCCCTTTTTTACAATTAAGCTGCAGCTGTGACAATGCTGTTGAAGCTCTAAGTTTAATTCGAGAAAAGCAACCGGATATTATTTTTTTGGATATAAACATGCCTAACCTAACCGGAATGGAACTGGCAAGACTTTTACAGGAACAGTCACCACCGATTCCGAAAATAATTTTCACAACTGCCTATAATCATTATGCAATTGAAGGCTATAAAGTAAATGCAGTCGATTATCTTTTAAAACCTTTTAGTTACGAAGAGTTTTTGCGTGCTTCCAACAAAGTCCTGCAAATAACTGAGGAATCTTCAAATCACTACCAGCACATTGCAACTGACGATGATTTTTTCTTTTTAAAAGTTGAATATCAATGGGTAAGGATTTCTTTAAAAGATGTGTTGTATATTGAAAGTTTAAAAGACTATGTAAAGGTTCATCTTCTTGATTCTGATAAAACCGTACTATCTCTTATCTCTTTAAAAGCTTTGGAAGAAAAACTGCCCTCTGCAAAGTTTATGAGGATCCATCGTTCGTTTATTGTTCCACTTGACAAAATAAACAGCATAAGTAAAAACTCCATTTTTATTGGAAAAACTGAAATTACTGTTGGTGAACAATACAAAGAAGCGTTTAAAACCATTGTAGACAGATGGTTAAAATAAAAAATAATAATGGAAAAAAGATCAAATAAATATTATCTCACATTAAGCTTAAAAGAATATGCGAATGGCAAAACAGCGCCCGCAAAAGAACTTGGAATTGAATTTGAAAACCACGACGAAATTTTTAGCATTATTGAAAAAATGAATGCTAAAAATTTATTTGAAAGCGAGTCTGAAGCAACACAATTTGCATTGGGTTTAAAATTATTTGGGGAAATAAAACTAAAACACAGAAATAATCCTCTTTTTGATGAAATGAATGAAGTATTTCCTGTTTTCATGAAAAAACTAAAAAGCTTATAAGAAATAAAATTAGCAGCTAAAATAACTTTACACATCTTAAGCTAATTAACTATTTGATAACATTTAAGTTATGATCTATTTATATTTGTTTTTTTATTTTGAATAAAACAAATAGTATGAAATTCTTTAGCTTAAAATTTTTGGTTTCCATTAAAGAATGGCTTTTTCTAAGAGCTATGCATTCATCATTTATTCATTAATTTTCAAAATAAAAGAAAATACATTTGAATGAATAAATTAGAGAAGTCATTTTTAAATAAAGACCAATTTGGTCAGGATTTTTTGTGGGGTGTTTCTACTGCCGCTTTTCAAATAGAAGGTGCTCATGATAAAGATGGAAAAGGCCCATCAATCTGGGATGTTTTTACCAGCCAAAAAGGTAAAATCAAAAATGGGCATCATGCCATTAATGCGTGTGATTTTTATAATTGTTATAAAGATGATATTCATTTAATCAGAGAATTAAATATCCCTAACTTCAGATTTTCTATTAGTTGGTCGCGAATCATGCCTACTGGTCTTCATCCGGTAAATCAATCAGGAATTGATTATTACAATAAAGTAATTGATTTTTTACTTGAATGCGGAATTGAACCCTGGGTAACCCTGTATCACTGGGATTTACCACATGCACTTGAAGTAAAAGGCGGATGGACTAACAGAGAATGTGCATTATGGTTTTCTGATTATACCGAAGTATGTGCGAAGCATTTTGGAGACAGGGTAAAAAACTGGATGGTCATCAATGAACCTTCTGTTTTTACAGGTGCAGGGTATTTCCTTGGTATCCATGCTCCGGGAAAAAAAGGTATAACCAATTATTTGAAAGCTATACATCACGTAACATTAGCAACCGTTGCCGGTGCAAAAAAACTCAGGCAATATATTTCTGATGCTAATATTGGTACTACGTTTTCATGTACTCATATTGAACCATTTTCAGATAAATCTGCAGATATTCAGGCTGCAAAGCGAGTTGATACATTATTAAACAGAACTTTCATAGAGCCAATTTTAGGACTTGGATATCCACAGGATGATCTTCCGGTTCTTAAAAAAATTAATAATTATATTCAGGGTGATGATCTCAATCATTTAGCTTTTGACTTTGATTTTATTGGTCTTCAATGTTATACACGTGAAATTGTAAAATCTTCATTATTGACACCATACATTGGAGCCGAATTAGTAAGCGCTGAGAAAAGAAATGTAATATCGACCGAAATGGGCTGGGAAATTTACCCTGCAGCACTCTATCATATCCTGCAAAAATTTAATTTATATGATGGAATAAAAAAAATTATAATTACAGAAAATGGAGCCGCATTCCCTGATACAGTTGTAAATGGAAAAGTATATGATATTAAACGAACACATTATATACAAGATCATTTAGAGCAATTACTTAAAGCAAAGAAGGAAGGCTGTAAAGTTGACGGATATTTTGTGTGGAGTCTTACTGATAATTTTGAATGGGCTGAAGGTTATAATGCAAGGTTTGGATTAATCTACGTTGATTTTGAAACTCAAAAGAGAACTATTAAACAATCTGGAATTTGGTTTCGTGATTTTTTAGAAAATGATACAGAAATTATATAACCAAGCCAGTAAATTATATAATACAGTAAATCCTATTCATTCTTAAATTTATTTTTACTTAAACTAAGAATGAATGGATACATCATCACAAATCTTCTGGCTTTTGATATTGGCTATTCCTATTGCATGTGTTAGTTGGACAGTTACTCACGAAGAAGTATTTCGCGAACCCAGAGAGTGGTGTGTGAATCGTTCTCAAAGCGATAAAAAACTTTTTAAAAGAAAGTTTTTCTATCTCTTCACCTGCGAGTATTGTTTTAGCCACTACATTACATTATTTTTTATAGCTCTTTGCAACTTCAGGCTTTTATTACCAGACTGGAGGGGCTATATTATTGCGGGATTCTCACTTGTCTTTGTAGCGAATCTATATATGAGTTTTTTTGCACTGCTGAGACAAACCATTAAAAAAGAAAAGGTTGAAATTAAAAAAATAGAAACTGATACAAATGAATCTAAGGATCAGGCATAACTAGCAGAAAACAACATTTTTTTATTAATCAATAATATCTTCGTTTTTATTTTTAAGTTAAAATCTACTTTTTTTAATTATTTTGAATAACAAAATCTGCTTTATCTTCCTTTTTTTGTTTAATTATTTTAAAATATTCAGATGGCGATTTTCCAGTGTGCTTTATAAAAGCCCTGAAACAAGTAGTTCTTGACTTAAAACCTGACCCCCAAGCCATCCCTTCCAGAGATAGATCTTTCCATTCGGGATCATTAATTTTTTCATTAAAATATTCAATCCTTTTAAGATTTATAAAATCCTGAAAATGAACATGAAATTCTGAATTAATCAAACTAGAAAGATGATGTACCGAGATGCCTGTTTCGTCCGACAAATCACGAATTACAAAATCTTTTTTTAAAAAAAGCTTTTTTCCTGACAACACATTGTTGAGTTTTATCAGATATTCTTCTTTTTTTTCGTGAGCCATTTCTTTTACCAACGGCAGATTATCTTTATTTTCGACAGTTTTTATAAGTTGACAATTATCATTCATTACATTATTTTTTTCAAATGACATGTCTGAATCATAAAACATTTGTGGTTTAAAATAAAGACAGCCTACAGTAAAAATAAGAACAGAAGACATTAAGATACAAGATGAAAAATCTGTCATTCCGATATTATTAACTAAAAAGTAATGTACAAAAAGCGTTGAAAATAAAAATAATATCACCAAATTGTAGATTCTTATCCATCCTAAATTAGTTTTTAAAAACTGATTCCCTTCATTTTTTTTTAAATCATAATTTAAGATCATCATAGTTTGGCAAAAAGCATACAACAACCAAATTGTCAAGCTAATTATTGAAAAAGGACTTTCTATTTTACTATATAGAAAACTGATTATTTCCAAATTAAAATAATTTCTAAGCCATATAAAAATGGTTAAACTGAAATAAAGCAAAAATGGCATAAAATGTAACCAGTCATATTTTTTAAATAAGATATCTGTAAATAAAATACTTCTTATATATAGAAAAGCAGAAGGTGCTACCAGAAAAATAAAAGACTTTGTAATAGTAAATAAACTTGGTAAATTTTTAAAAGAAAGTACTGATAAATAAAAATTATATATACTTGCAACAGTCAGACTTAACAAAAATAATCCCAAAAAAAGCTTTTAGAATATTTTTTTTTTGAAAAAAGAATTAATAGCGAAGTTGCAAAACCAAAGATAATAGCTACGAAAAAGAATAGTGAAAGTAGTATATCTATCATAATAACTAATTTATTTTTAACATTTCTTGCTTTCTATAAGACAAATTAAAATAATCAATCCAAGATGAATAAAATAGTTCCAATAACCAATATACCCATAAAACACTACAAAACAACAACTTAACACTATATCAAAGATAATATTTTTGTTTTAATAACAAAATAAATATTAAAATTCTTACTTATTTTTATAATAATATTGCTATTTC
The DNA here is from genome assembly GCF_029625295.1 of Flavobacterium gyeonganense. Classification (NCBI taxonomy): domain Bacteria; kingdom Pseudomonadati; phylum Bacteroidota; class Flavobacteriia; order Flavobacteriales; family Flavobacteriaceae; genus Flavobacterium; species Flavobacterium gyeonganense. The sequence goes on from NZ_CP121112.1 coordinate 4,825,580, forward strand.
TTGTTTTACATCAAACTAAGAAGACTCAAATTATTTCATTACATTTAAAAATATTTAATTGAATAATTTAGAAAAGAAAAAAGCTGCATTCACAAAATAATGAATGCAGCTTTTAATGATTTTCATCTCCTTCCCTTAACTTTTCAGAAGATATACATTAATATTTCATTGTTTATATTTTAAGTTTCAGTCTTATGCAAACTTAGTGATATCTCTTATAAAAGTTAGTGACTCAAAAGATAATATTCTCCATCAGTTACTTTTTCTAACCAGATTCCGTGTCCTTTGTCGATTTCTGTTATAATAGCAACGTAAGAGAATTTTTCAAATGGAGTGGCTCCGTACCAATGTTCCACTCCAGGCAGAATTGTAACTACTTCATCTTTAACAAGCATGCGAACTGCATTTCCTCTTTCCTGATAATATCCAATACCTTCTTTTGCAATAAGCATGTGTAGACTTGCATTACTATGCCAGTTACTTCTTGCACAAGGTTCAAAAGTAACTTCTTTAATAACAGTATTTTCAGGATGAATATCACTGATTTGCTTCTTATAGGAAACGTCGCCCGTCATATATGCACTAGGGACTTTTCCTTCTTCGATAACGGCTGAATAATTTGTTGACATAAAAATTTAGTTATTTTCGGGATTAACTTTATTTGAAACTACATTAGACCAACGGTATCAGAATCAGAAACTAAATTTAAGAAAGCCAGAAATTGCTTTATGAAGTATTGTTTTAGATCTGTTATAACTGATATGTGATTGCTACTTTAATTTCAAAACAAAATTAGATTAAATATGCTTTTTAAAAATAACAATATTCAAACAAAAAATTATGAATTTGAAACAATTTACACTCTTAAAGATTTTGGAATCTTGCCTGTTAGCCTTTTAAAATAATTATTAAAATAGCTTGGGTATTCAAATCCAAGTGAATAGCCAATATCTGCAATACTCCAGTCTGTATGCTGCAGTAAAGCTTTTGCTTCTCCGATAACTCTTTCTGTAATATGGGCTGTTGTCGATTTTCCGGTAATTTCTTTTACAGAACGATTTAGGTGATTTACATGTATTGAAAGGCTTTGAGCATAATCCTGGGGTGTTTTTAAGGCAAGCGGCTGATCTTTTGTTTCAACCGGAAACTGTCTTTCTAAGAGTTCTAAAAACAATGATGTTATTCTCGAAGAAGCATTTTTATATTTGAAAAAATTCTCCGAAGGCTGCATTTTCATTGATTCATGCAATATGAGATTGATATAATTGCGAATCAAATCATCTTTAAATACATAATCAGTTTCCTGTTCTTCAATCATTTTTACAAAAAGCGAATCTATAAATACTTTTTGCTTTGCAGATAATGAAAAGATTGGGCTACCTCCTATTTTAAACAAAGGAGACTCATGAAGACTTTCAGAACGGTCTTTTGCCTTTAAAAAATCTTCTGTAAAAACGCAGGCGTATCCATGATAATCAGGAGAAAAAATTTCCCATGAATAGGGAATAACAGGATTACCAAAAAACAAAATAGTTCCGTCTGTTTCTATTCCCCTGTCTGCATAATGAATAATGCTTTTACTGGTATTAATGCAGATTTTGTAATAGTCGCGTCGATTGTAGCTCGGAATTTTACTTACATCCCCATTTATTTTATATACTTTAAAACCTTTGAGTTTTAAATCATTTATACTCAATTCTGCTGCCTGAGATTCTATTTCATCTTTCATTTTTCAAAGTTATGAAAATCAAATAAAAATTTCACAAAAGTCAATTTCAAAAATCAATATCAATTTCAATTTTGTTTTTGCTAAATTGGAATTTGTTTTTTATTGGAATTAAAAATTACACTTTATCTTTGTTTTATGAAGGATTTACTGCCTGTTATAGATTATATCTCAAGATATGTTGATTTGACTGATGATGAAAAAAATCATCTGAGTTCTTTTATGAAGATTAACAAAGTCAAAAAGAGACAATTTATTGTACAGCCCGGTTTTGTTTGCAGACATAAGAGTTATGTTGTTAAGGGGGCATTCAGAGGTTACCTGGTTGATAACGATGGAAAAGAACATACACTTTCATTTGCAATCGAAGACTGGTGGATTTCTGATTACAGCAGTTTAATTTATCAGGAACCAGCCACATTATTTGTAGAAGCTCTTGAAGATTCAGTTCTAATTCAGATCGAATACCAAGACGAACAGCAATTTTTAAAGGAAATTCCAAAACTTGAAAAATTCGAACGCATTATTACGCAGCGATCGTTAGCTTTTCATCAAAAAAGACTTTTATCTAATTTAACTAAAACTGCTGAAGAACGTTATGATGAATTTATGAGTAAATATGCTGCGATTGCTAAGCGTGTTCCTCAATATGCATTGGCATCTTATCTTGGTTTCAGTACCGAATACTTAAGCAAAATACGCAACGGCAAAACCTCAAAAGGTTAAACTGGTTCAACCTTATTTCCTAAACCAGTTCATTTTTATTTTTCTTATTCTGTCCCAGTTTTGCATAGTCAATACCGACAAATAATTTAAATTAATAAAAATGAAAACTACCATTTTGATTACAGCTTTTTCGCTTCTTTTTATGGCTTGCGACAGCGAAAAAAAATCAGGAGAAGCTTCTGTTTCCTTAAAAAGTAAATACACCATTACAGATCCAGGGCTGTATCCTGAAGGAATTGATTACGATTCCAAAAACCAAAGATTTTTATTTAGCTCCCTGCAAAAAGGAGCTGTTTATGCAATGAATCTCAAAGGTGAACTATCTGTTTTTGCTACAAGCAGTAAACTGGTTTTGCCCACAGGAGTTTACACTGATGAAATTCGTAACCGATTAATAGTATCCAATGCCGATTTAGGAATTTCACAAAAAAGTACGGAAGGAAGTGCCGGATCAGTTGCTACAGTTAGTATTTTTAATCTTACTTCGGGTGAATTAATCAAAGAAGTTGATTTGAAAAATTTTACTCCGAATACGGGTTCCTGCCCAAATGATATTGCGGTTGATAATAATGGAAACATTTACATTACCGATTCATTTTCTCCAATTATCTATAAGCTTGACATTAATTATAATGCCTCTGTATTTAGTAAAAATACTTTATTTCAGCCAAAACCAAATGAATTCGGTTTAAATGGAATTGTTTTTCATCCCGACGGCTATTTACTGGCAGTTAAAACGGATACTTCTAAATTGCTTAAAATAGCACTTTCAGATCCTGAAAAAATTACAGAAGTAACAGGAACAGCATTTAGCGCTCCCGACGGAATAGAACTAGACAAAAACAATAATTTAGTTATTGTCGAAAATGGTTTAGGCTTAGGTAAAACTCACACGTTTAAAAGTACAGACAATTGGTCCAGTGCAGCCAAGATAAATGAAACAAATATCGGAAAAGATGAATTTCCAACAACTGCTGCTTTGGCTACAGACGGTAATGTGTATGTTATTAGCTCTAAATTAGGCAAATTTTTGTCAGGTGACAAAAGTCAGTCAACTTATGCTATCCAAAGGATAAATTAAGTTTATTGTTTCAGGTTTCAAAGTTTGCGTATAATAACGTGAAATTTGAAACCTGAAATTATTTTTTCAAAACTAAAGTTCCTGTATTTAAACCATTGGCTGTAGCCGATAAAACTACTTCAGCATTATTTTCGTCTTTTTGGATTATAATCTGAGCGTATCCGTTAAAAAGCTTTCTTTTCCATGCTTCTGCCGGAGTAATTACCTGAATAACTCCAGGATCGGTATTCATTACATCCCATTCTTTTACTTTCTGCAAAGGCGGTGCAATAATCTGAATGGTATTTGTGCCTTGTTTTAAAACATTAGCATTCAAAATATACTTCTGAACATCTTCTGTATTTGGAACAATTTTATTTCCGTTTACAAAGACAACTGCATCAGTACCTATTTTTTTGTAAAAGAAATTAACTGAATTTGTGCCTGAATTGTTGTTTAATTCAAATTTACCACGATACACGTACGCCGGAGCCTGATTTTTATAATCTCGATCTTTAAAAGCTTCTTTCCAGTTGTTATCATCAGAAGGAATTTGGTTTGTAGTATTTGTTGAGGCTAACTTCTTTTCTTCAAAATTAGTAATGGAGACAAGCTCCACAGCATCAATGAATTGGTCTTTTTCTAAAGAAGTCGGATTGCCGTTTCCAACGCCTAAAATTTTTCCCCCTTTTACAGAAAATGTAATTTCATGATTGGAAGTCGGTACATACAATCCTTTTTTATCTGTAGTTTCAACAGTTACGACTACGATATTTGCATTAGGGTGATTCTCTTTATCAACAGTAAGTTTTATATTTTGAGCGAGCTCTGTAGTTTTTTGAACTTCAGAAAGTACTTTTTTGCCATTTTTATAACCAATTGCTTCAAGAGTCCCTGGAGCATATTTTACTTTCCATTCTAAATGGCTATTTTGCTCCATTTTCTTTTTACCAAGGCTCTTTTTGTTCAGAAAAAGTTCAACTTCCTCACAATTCGAATGTATCCAGACATCTATTTCTTTACCTTCCATTCCACTCCAGTTCCAGTGTGGCATAATGTGCAAAACAGGTTCTTTTCCCCACCATGATTTGAGATAAAACACATTGTCTTTCGGGAAACCGCAAACATCCATCATTCCAAAATAAGAGGTAACAGATGGCCAGCCATAAGGTGTAGGTTCTCCACGATAATCAAAACCGGTCCAGATAAACATTCCGGCTAAATAAGGTCTTTCAGCATAAAATTTCCAGCCTTCTTCGATACTGTAAAATGTTAGGCGTGGTTTTTTGTCGTAAGCGCTTTTATAGTGTTTTGTTTCATCATCAAAATAAATACCGCGGGTTGCAAACGTAGAACCTTCTTCCGTGCCCATTCCGGGCTGTTGTCTGAATTGATTTCGGTGTGTATCAATATCTCCGTTCCCCATATAATTATAGCCCATAATTTCGACTACAGAAGAAATTCCGCTTTTAAAACCACTGCTTATCCCCACTGTTACTGGTCTTGTCGGATCAATACTTTTTGTAAAACCCTGCATAATATTGGTAATACGTTCGCCCACGATTCCGCCTTCAATATTCCACTCTTCATTTCCAACTGACCAGCAAAAAATACTTGGATGATTGCGGTCGCGCTCTATCATTAGTTTTAAATTATTTAGGTGATAATTGTTAATTCCCATGAGACGGGTTTCGTCAATAACGAGCATTCCGAGTTTATCACAGGCGTCAAGCAGTTCAGGAGTTGGCGGATGATGCGAGCAGCGGTAAGCATTTGCCCCCATTTCTTTCAGTTTTTTGATTCGGTAATATTGTAGTTCATCTGGCAAAGCTGTTCCAATTCCGGCATGATCCTGATGATTGTTTGTACCTTTTAGTTTTACCGGTTTTCCGTTAAGGAAAAAACCTTTCTCAGCATCAAACTTAATTGTACGGATTCCGAAAGAAGTTTCATAACGGTCAATTAATTTTCCTTCCTGCTTAATTTCAGTTATTAAACGATATAAATTCGGGTTTTCAATATCCCATAATAATGGATTATTGACTTGTAATTTCGAACTGTAATTGGACGTTTTATAAAAATCCGGAGCAATAACATTTTGGGAAATGTTTGCAATTTGTTTTCCGGATGCATCTAAAACACTTTGGAGAATTTCAATTTGACCTTTATAATTCCCTTTATTTTCAACAAAAACTTCAGTGGTAACTTCAGCATTGTTTTCTTTTATTTCGGAGGTTACATAAGTTCCATTTGCAATTACATGAATCGGGTTTGTCTTTTTTAGGTACACATGACGGTAAATTCCGGCTCCTTCATAAAACCAGCCTTCTTCCATCGAAGCATCTGCTCGTACCACAATTGTGTTTTCGCCACCATAATTCACATAAGCGGTAACATCATATTCAAATCCATTATAGCCGCTTTCTTCGGTTCCCAAGTAATATCCGTTAAAAAATACTTTCGAATTTCTAAAAACTCCATCAAATTTTAAAGAGATTATTCGGCCTTTATCGCTTTCAGGGATATTGATTTTTTTTCGGTACCAACCGATGCTTTTTTCAGGAAAACCTTTTCCGGCAGTTTTAAATCCGTGGCTGAAACTGCCTTTTTCACTAAACGACTGCTCAACCGCCCAATCGTGTGGAAGATCTAATTTTCGCCACGCACGGTCGTCAAAATTTTGAGCAGCCGGTCCGTCTCCATATCCGGTTTTGGTTAAATAGGAAAAATATCCTGTTGCGTGATTAAAATCTTTCTGGGTATCATATAAATGTCCAAATGAAAAACGCCAGTCTTTATCAATTAAAATTAAATCTCGTTCAGCCTGCTTTTGCGCTGAAGTATACAGTGATGTTAAAAAAATAATACTGAGAAAAAATCGATTAATAGCAATAGATTTCATAAATAATTCCGGTTAATTTGATAGTTGTGTAAAGTTTATAAATATACCCTTTTTGGACAACCGGAATTAATAGTATTTTATCAAAGTTTAGTGAATTTAATGATTAAAACGACACCATTTCTTTTTTTGCAATAATTTTTCAAGAGGCTAATTCCCGCTATCCGTTGCAAACGAAGTTCACTGAAAACCCGATTAAAATAAAAGTTAAGTAAAGTAATTTTTTATAGCGAACCCCTCCACAAAAGGATTTTCACTTCTATCGGGGCCAGGACAATTGTTTCCATAAGAACATTTATGGATACAGTTTGTCATTTCGACGTAAGGAGAAATCCCACGCGGGATTCGACAAAGCTTTGTGAGTTTCTGTATGGAATTTCTAGTGCGATTTCTCCCTCCGGTCGAAATGACAATATTGCATATTATTCAAAGGATTAAAATCCGTTGAAAACGGATAGAATACAAAAGATTATTCTCTAACAAATGAAACATCATCAACCTGACAGGAAGCATTTGCAGTACCACCAGCCAGAAAACCAATTTCAACCTTACCAGCCTTAACCGGAATGTTTTTTATCAAAATTGTTTTCCATGATACATTTTCTTCTTTAAAATCGTATTGAAGTCTGTTACCGTTACTTAAGGCATACATTTCTAAATTTTTAAAACCTTTTGTATTCTTCACTTTGGCAGTAAGTGTGTACGATCCGTCTTCTAATTTCACGTAAGGTGAAGAAGTAATGGTTTGAAAAGTTTTTCGTTTAAAATTTATCTTGTCGGTAATGTTTAAACTTTTTTCACCAATTACAATCTTTTTGTCATTTTCGGAATTAAAATAATTGATTACCGGAGAAGTCAGCGTATCCAGGCTAATTTTATTTCCTTCAATGACTTCATTCGTCCATCCTGTCAATTCTTTTTGAACAGGTTTTACAGGACTCGGAATATGCCTGCGATCGGCTTCGAAACTGCCATTTTTAACGTAATCATTATCTTTAGCAACCTTCCACTCACCTGTTTTAGCATTAATATTCCAGGAGTTAAGTGAATTAAAATAAGGTGTTTTTCCATCAAATGACATCGGGCACCATTGATTGTACCCTAAGCCATTTCCTGCAAAATTAGCCCATCGATCGCCACAATATAGTATAGTTTCCTGTTTGCTTCCTTTTACAGAAAAGAAAAAACCAGTTTGCGAAACATGTGCAAAATCATCTGAGGCACCATTGGTTACCAGCATTTCGTCTTTAGGCAGATACGGTCCTCTGATATCATCGGCAACTAAATAATAGGCTAACGAAGCATCCCAGCCATAAATATTAGATGCATACATATAGTATTTATTTTGATACTTGAACATGCAATTTCCTTCACGACTTTCCCCTTTAAAAATCTGCGTACAGTCTAAAAGATTTACTTTACCTTCTTTAATACCAATTTCTGAAACATAAATTTTGTTTCTACCTTTTCCGTAAGAATAAATTAAATAGGATTTTCCGGTATCTTCGTCAGTAAATACGGTTTGATCGCCAGTATTAGTGGTTCCGATCATTTTCTCCATATTTATTTTCTGATGCCAGGTAAATTGCCCTGTTGGAGAATCTGAAATCATGATCAATACTTCAGTATCATGCTGAACAAACATGGCATATTTATTCAGCTCTTTCACATAAGCAACTCCTAAACGGCCAACCCAGGTTTTACCGGACTTATTCACATCGTCTTTGGTTACTACATCTCCTTCAAAAGTCCAATTCACTAAATCAACCGAACTGTAACACGGAACCGATTTGAAAGTGGCATTTGGCAAAGTAATGTAAGGAGCATTTCTGTAAATATTAGCTTCCTCATAATGGACACCATACCAATAATATTTTTGCACACCATTAACTGGTTTTGAAAATTTAAAAATACCTCCACCCTGACTATTTAATGGCTGTCCGTCTTTTGTATTCCAGAAAACATCATTTTTGATATTTTCTTTTTGTGCATTCACATTCGTAATGCTACTTAAAGCCAAAATAATCATCATTAAAGCAGAGTGTATTTTTTTAATTTTCATGTATTTATTTTTTAGATTAAATGCCTTAATTTATGAATAAGTCATATAGCATATTAAACAATAGATTTTTAAACTGTTTAAATGTAATTAAAACATGTTATTAAACTATCCTGTCTAAAAAATGAAAATTTAAAATATTCCTTTCTCTTATCATGTACAATACGAATGCATTTTATTTCGCCTTCGTTTATAGATTATCTTCTTTTTATATCCATTACTTCTCCTGCCAAAATTCAACATCTGGTTTTATCAGTTTCTCCCTGCCTTCCCATTTAGGAAACTTGAATCCTTTTGGAAGGGAATATCCGCCAGCTTCATATGTTGTCCCGTTCATTTTAGATGGAAAACTCTTGAATTCCATTACTTTTATTCTTTTATTTTTTCCCTCTAACCATATGATTCCAAAATTTTCATCTGATTTAATTCCTATAATAATTCTGTTGAAATTCTCTTTTTTACCAGTATCGGGATCTAAATATTTCTCTTTATATAACTCTTCAAAATTATTTGGTAAAACAACAAATGTTGAATGGTATAAAGTTGGGTCTTTCAAATCCTCTATCTCTACCTTCATCATTACGGGAAGAACATTTTCCTTGACCTTATTATTGTTACTACTATAATTTGTTAATACCCAACTTGATTGGTCAATTGTTATAGGAGATCCTGAAAATGTATCTGGTTGAAAAGTGATTCCTGATTTTGTATAGAAAGTTAGTATGTTGATTCTGGAAGTATTATCTTCACTTACAAAACCAATATCATAAGCATATTTTTTTTCGCCTTTTTCCCAAACTGAGTAAGGAATTCCATGCAGATTTAGATAAATAAGGTTTTCTTTAGCAGCCTCACCAGTCGATGTCCACAGCGTAACCCTACTTTTATCATTGGGTTTAATCTTATTTATTTCTTTTGCTTTAAATTTTGCAATTTCTGTTAATACACTTACTGCTCTCATCCAAACTGTTACGTTACCTCCAGGAGAGGTCCCCACAATTATTAAACTGTATGGACGAACTGTACCGTCAATATTAGTAACAGGATTTTGAAACAATTGCAACATTTTTTGCCTCGGAAGTTTTGTTTTTAATTCGTAACCAATCATATCAACACCACAGTCCCATTTTACAATTAAGCTATCCGGTACTTCATCACGTTCACTACCACTAGCATACCCACCAGAAGTTTCTCCCCAGCCAGGATCTATTCCAAAATCTGTTGAAACATGATGCACTATTTTTCCATCATTATAAAAACTTACTGATGGAATACTCGAATAATATTTTGGAGCGGAAAGACCAATCTCCCAATCAAATTTTTCTTTCGGCTGGCAAGAAACTAATAAACAAAAAAAGAAGCAGCAGATATGTTTTATTTGTTGCCATATACTTCTCTTTTATAAGTTGCTGCATCTCCTTCAATCTTATATTTAACAGGCTGATTGACAAAAGCAACACTACTTAGTATGTGATGATCTCCTGTTTTTATATCTATAAAATCATTTTTTAATCCTCCATAATGAGCTGAAAGGTGCGCATATTTATTTCTTAATGCAGCAAACATATCACCGCTTAATTGATAACTGCCACCTTTTTGTTCTTTTATTACTTTTTTCATTACCTCTAAATATTCCACCAATGTTTTTTCTGAAGAAAATTCATACTCCTCTTTATGTTTTGCATTTTTTTGCTTCATCAAAAGTTTTATAAAATGGCACTTTATTTTCAATTGCCTTTTCAAGCATCAGACTCATAGGTACTAAACTGTATTTGTTACAAATATATCGGGAATCTTTTATTACAAAATGATCTGATTCTTTATCCATAATAAGTGGTCCTACTCTTGGGTCATATATTTGCGGAGAGAATTAATTCGTAATTTGCTTTCAAGTTGCTCATAATTGTAATCAACTGGTAATCATTACAATTTAATACTTTTTAGTGTTTTGAGCAACTTCTTTTTATAATGCACTACGCGTATTTATAATATTCCTGTCCTTTATCATGTACAATACGGATGTATTCTATTTCGCCTTCTGTTATGATATTATAAAATCAGATTTAGTTTGTTATTCATTAGGCATGAAACAATTAAATAAATAGTAACAGAGAAGTCTAACTAAATTCAGTTAACGTACATTTATTTTCTCCTTAAATTCATCTTTCAAAATCATTTTTAAATCATTGTACGAAAAAAATGTTGTTTTCAATTGCAACCATACCATTAGGAAAGCCATAATTAAAAATATATTCAATTCCTTTTTCATGAATAGAAAATGTATCCAGATTTTCTTTTTTAAATAAACTTTTTAAATGAGTCAATGATTGATATACATCCGAATTATTTAATTCGTTTTTATTTTCTTTATATGCTCTATTTAATCTATCTCTCAATATGGAGTTTATTTTTTTTAACAACTCTTGTATTTTACTTTCCTTAATAATATCATTGAATTGTAATATTTTATTATTTGGAATATCAAAATTATAATAATAAGAATCAATATTTATGCTTCCTGCGAGTGATTCATAGTTCATATTAATACTTAATATTTTAAAATTATTAAAAGTGACTTTATAATTTGAACCTATGAATCCACTGTAATTATTGCTATCATTACATTCTTTTTTACGCATTAGAATGGCCATATTTATAAGATCATTTGGTCTTATACTTTTTTTTCTATGTCTAAATAATTTAAATAATCAGCACTTATAGAATTGTTGAAAAAATTAATTTCATTTTTATTTAATATATCCGGAAATTCAAAATAATATTTTTCATTATTACATTTAACAGAATCAATCATAGAATGAATTTCTATCACTGAATTTTTACCTGCTTGACTTAAACAAGAGTCTACATTAAACAATATGAATATTAGTAGATAAATTGTTAGTTTAATTGTTTTTACAAAAACTATTTTCATTCGTTTTTATTTATAATTAAAACTTTAAGTATTTCCTCAATATTTACTGGTTTTCTATTTATCTCAGAAATCTTTAATTTGGATTGATATTTTTTATAATGATGTTTCGTTCCGTTAGAAAATATTTCCCTAATACCAATAATTGAATCAAATAAGTTTCTTTTGTTCTTATATAAATACTCATTTTCGGTAGCTCTTTCATTTATTGACCTATTTATAATATATACATCATGTTTATTATTTTCTTTAACATGTATTTTACTGAAGAGGTTTTCTCCTGAAATATTTTTCAAAATCCCATTTTTATCATATTCATAAGTGAAATTGTAATTAAAAAATTGATCATCAGTTTGATAATTTTTATTTTTTATTTTTGCTTTAATAATCTTAAATCTTTTATCTTCGTTTTGATTCCTCCAATTCTTATTTAGCGGATCTAGTGATTCCGCATAATCTCCATACCCATCTTTTAGAAAAAAAGTCAAATCTAAAACTGATTTCTCAACAAGTATTTTCTGTTTTAAAAAAATATAATATTCTTTGTTTACTTTATAAATATCATTGTTCACAATAATACTATTTTTATTATTAAAAGTAACTTTTATATCATTACCCATTGAACAAAAAAACGTTATTGATTGATTGTTTTTCTTTTTCGACCAAAAAGAAAATTTTTCCGGTTTTTCATTTGAATATTGATTTAATTTATATATAGTAACTGTATCATTTTTTTGAGGAAAAACACCAATAAATTCCACAGATATTTTTCCTTCTCCTTTAGTATAAATGCTATCACCAAGATTATTATATGAATAATTACCCTCATCAATATATGTATCTTTTACAAAGGCAATTATACAGTTAGAATTATTTTTTTTATTTTGGAACTACAATGGAATAGCAATAAACAAGTAATGCAAAGAATATTAATTATTTTTCTCATTTTTTCATAGGTATTTCACTTGTTAGTCTTGTTTTTGTTCTTTTCCAAAATATACTTTTACCCGCACTAATCGTTCCTGAAATACCATAGGTTTGTTTTACACCTTTGATTGCACTTAGAACTTCTGGGTATCAATTTTTTTCGCAAAAAGAATTTAATACAATGTTTATCGCTACTTTTGAAAAAAAGATCATTGACTTGTGTGTTATAATATTTCAGCAAATCTATTTCTCCCTTTTTGAGGATTGAAATTTTCAAAATAAAATTTCATTTTTGTAAACCCATTGATTTTTTTTATTCCATTTTCCTCCACAATCAGATTGCATTCTATAAACTATTTTTGACTTTTTAATATCAATAATTACACAATTGTAATTTTCATGCAGAACACTATCATTCTGTACATATGCATAACCTTTGATAATATTATCTAAAACAAAATACTTTTTGTTTTTTGATATCTTTATTTTTGCCCCACTGTAATTACTTTCGTCAAAACCTGAAACTAATTTTAATTTACCTTTGTGTAATATTCTTGGGTTTGAATACAAATTATAGTTTTTATTATATTTTAGGAAGACTAATTCATAATCACTACTTATTTTTTGAGAAAGAGCATATTTAGCTAAAATCTTTTTTTGTGAAAATAAAAAATTTGAAAGCAGAGAGCATATTGTTAAAAGAAAAAGTTTTTTTATCATAATTTAGATTTTAAATCATTATATCTTTTGGTTGCGCTTGTCATAGTATAAGAACCTTCACCTCTTAAAGGCCCATAAATCTCTAATATTTCATCTTCGTAAGTTGAAAAATTGGTACCCCATTCTGATGGTATTTTTGAAACCTTTGGATTTTTTTAAAAAATGAATCTAAAGCCTCTCCAAAACAATCATCAACTTGTCCTGGTCTATTAACATCATTATCTAAAACTAAAGCTTTTCCTAAGTTAGAACTAATAAAAGCAGATATTTTCAATGAATAGCCAGCTGGTTTTTTGTCTAATGAACTGTTTAATCGTTTAATAAAATCTTTAATTTGTATAATTTGATAATCACTATCTTTCATTAACCTTATAATTGGCTCAATAGGTTCACAATTAACTTTTGTCTTAAATTTATTTTTTTCAAAACCTTCACGAATTTTATCTTTAAGTTCTTTACCTGATAAATCTTTATATTTAGCTTTATATTTATAATTAGTGCTTATTACAATTCCTTTTTTATCTTTTTTTCCTTTTTTTCTTCTTCAACTTTCCAATTACAATTTTCTAAATACAGTATATATTTTTCCGGATAACTTTTTTTGAATTCCCAAAATTGAATTGGCAATTCACCGTAACCTTCGGGATTAATTGTTTTTTGCATAGCACCAGCTGTTAAAATTTCACTATCATAAGATTGTATAGAATCTAATTTCCCTTCATTTTCTGACATTGCTATTAAAATTGATTTTTCATCTATAGTTATAATACTATTTTTTATTAAATCATCCCATTTTGGAAAATCTTTTAAGGGTAATTCCCCCCAATAAGCAGGTCCATAAATACTTCCATATCTAGTACATTCAACTGTTTCTCGATATTTTTCACCACAATTACAATATTTAACCTCTAATCTTTCACCATCTTTGTTTATAAATTCTTTATTTTCTTCAAAGATCTTTAGTTGATAGGTTGCATCAGCATTTTCAGCTTTAAAATAAAGGAAAGCATTTTTATCTGTTCGTTTATTGAATTTATCTATTAGAGTTTTTACATCTTCTTTGCTTTTGGGCTGAAGCGTAATTTCTTTAGCATAAGTATTAGGCGTAACAATTATGTCTTTATAAATTTCAAATTCAATCTTTGTTTTTTCTTCTTCTTCCACCAAGAATTTTACAGGGTTATCATAAACTGCTTCAGTATTCGTAAGTTTGTTTTCATTGATTTCAACAGATAGTTTTCCTGTTGTTCCGTTGCAAGTTGCAACTACCCATACTTTTTCTTTTATCTTGGCTTTTGTGATTTTTTTGAATGAAATTGAATCTCTTACTTTCTTTTTATAAGTTATTGTTACTTTTTCGCCTCCTTTAGCTTTTTCAAAATTTGTTTCAGCCTCATAATTGACTAAGTCCTCCTTTTTTATTTTCTGTTCTGTGACAAATCGTGCTTTTATCTTTTTTTTATTCTCTCCTTTTTTTGCTGTAATAACTTCTTCTGTATTTTCATAAACAGGGGTTAATATTCTTTTTGCAAAATATACAGCAGTTACTTCTGACATGTTTTCATCATTCATTACTGGTGGTTGAAATCTAGGTTTTCCGAATTCTACGTTTGCCATATGTATTTATTTATTACCTTTCATTTGAATTTTTTTATTTGAAATTAATTTCAAGTTTTCTTTTGTAGCTACAATTTCAACTTTTTCGGAAGTTTCTAAAAAAACCTGACTTTCACTAATGTAGTTGCCTTTAATTCTAACATATAAATTCTTTGCTATTTTATTGATTGCCATAAAATGATTTTTTAAAGATTAAAACATATTTGATTTTTCTGCACTGTTTACTTCAACAGTTTTTTGACTGCTTTCCAAAAGCATATTTTCTTTTGTACTAAATACAGTTAATTTCTCTGCATGTTGAGTAGATTGTAATGAACTTCGAATATGTTTTTGTTCAATAATCTCCGTTTTATTATTAGCACTCTCAGTAAAATCTCCGGCAGCTTTTTGAGAAATATCGTGACCCGCTGTTTGAGAAATATCTTTATTTGCAGAATTATCAATATTTTCTCCTGCACTGACAGAAACATTTTTACCTGCGGTAATACTAACATTTTCCCCAGCCTTTACTGTAAAATTCTTTGGCGCACTCACATCTATGTTTCCCTGACCATCCATCTTCCAGGTATTACCACTCGGATCTTCAATCAAAATACTTCCTTCACCGTCGTTCAAAATAAATTTGATTCCCGAGCGCGTATGAATTGCCTTCACATTATTCTGACCATCTGCATAACCATTGGATTGGTTTCCATTGTAATGTGTTCCTAAAACATACGGATTCTGGGCATTATCGCCTTCAAAACCTACCAAAACCTCTTCACCGATTTCGGGAATAAAATAAAAGCCTTTTCCTGAACCTGAATGTGGCTGTATCATACGAAGCCACTCGCTTGAATTGTTTCCGCCTGCCCAATTGAATTGTACTTTTACACGTCCTAATCCTTCCGGATCGTTGTTGTCTTTTACTTTGGCTGGCTGTGTTTCGGCTTTGGCAAATACATTTACGTCTGTAAAATGTGGTGCGGCAACATCTGCCGGAATGGCTTTGAAATTACAGGAGTAATTTCCATGAACCTGAGAAATATGTGTTACTTCTGTCACAATCAGTTCGTGCTCTACAGTCTGGTTTATGATGCTGAAAACCTGTCCAAGTCCTAACGGAAAATAAGAGGTTCCACTGTAATATACACTATTAGCGTCACTTCCTGCTGTTTGCAGTCTGACCATTTCTTCGATTTCTTCACTGTTTTGGGCATTCGTGGTATAAGCTCCATTATTCAAATCGTTTTGGGTAACGGTTCCCTGATTGTGTCCTACAACGGCAGAAAAACTGTCTTTACTTCCTGCAGAAGTTCTTGCTGAAGCATTACGAATATTGGTTGCGCCATTGTAATCATAACCACCCAAAGAAATTTTATGGGAAGCCATGTTGGTCTGGATTTTAAAACCATGCAGCGAAGACCCGTTGATAAGTTTTATTTTACTGGTTTTGGTCTGTCCGAACTGCATTCGCATTCCGTCAAAATAGAACCATTGCCCGTAACGTCTGGCCAATCGTTTTAAGAAATCAAAATTGGTTTCATTATATTGAGCCATGTATTTGAACTCCTGAAGATAGGTGGATTTTATAGCATCTCTTTCATAGAATTCTCCCGGGCCTTCGGCTAAAATATCCAGTACAATATCATTCATCCCTCTTTGTTGGTAGGTTCTTGATTTTTTCATGTCATCCAGAACGATAGTATGGCTGATCCCTTTAACATGTAATCCTTCGGCGCTGCCGTGAAGATCTATAGAAGATAATTCTGTTATGATTCCTTTGCTCATCAACCTGATTCCGGTAAGGCTTTTAAAGGTAAAGATAACTTCATCTCCAAGATACGTTCGCAATGCCTTTGCCTGATCTGCCGGATTGATGATCGCCTTGCCTGTGTATTGCCATACAAAAGAAAAATGATGGTGATCTGCCATCTTTTGTGACAGTTCTAAATTATGATAAACAACATTTTGGGTAAAGCTCCCTATGCTGATATGCACCTGTTCTGAAAAATGTCCCATAAATTATGCGTTGATATATTAAGTAAGAATTTTTTTCAAAAATAGAACTTAAAATTAATTATCCAAATAAATCCTACAATAATTTACTTATATTTTTACATAAAAAATATACTCCGAATCATTTAATAATCTTTTATATAACTGCATAAAAAAAGTTGCCAGAACAAAATCCTGACAACCTCTAATTTATTTTTATAGTATAATATTAAAGCGATCGAATAATCCCTTCTTCAAGCCCTCTCAATTCGGCTAAACCTCTTAATCTTCCAATAGCAGAATAACCCGGATTGTTTACTTTTCCTAGATCATCCAGCATTTGATGTCCGTGGTCAGGACGGAACGGAATTGAAATATTATGTTTTTTCTGAATCAGCAATAATTCTTTCATTACAGCATACATATCTGTATTTCCATCTAAATGATCAGCTTCAAAGAAATTTCCTTCTTCATCACTACGAACGTTTCTCAGGTGAATAAAATGAATTTTATCATCTAACTTTTTGACCATTTCCGGTAAGTCATTCGTTTCCTTAGCTCCTAAAGAACCAGTGCAAAAACAAATTCCGTTTGATTTATAAGGAGCATTTGAAAGAATAAAATCATAGTCTTCCATTGAGTTTACAATTCTCGGCAATCCCAATATATCGAAAGGCGGGTCGTCAGGATGAATGGCCAATTGTACTCCGCACTCATCAGCAACAGGACAAATTTCGTTTAGAAAATAACTCAAATTGCTTCTTAACGCATCTCTGTCAATATTGTCATAAGCTTTCAAAGCATTACGCATCCATTCAACCGTAATCTTTTTTTCGCCAGGAATCCCGAACATTACCGTATCTGCTATTTCTTGTAATCGTTGCTCTGTAATCGTTGCAAAACGTTCCTTAGCTTTGGTTACAATATTTTCAGGAAAACTATTTTCGGCATTTTCTCTTTTAAAATATAAATATCAAAAATCGCCAGATCTACCCAGTTGAAATACAAAGCTTCAGAACCATCCGGCATTACGTAATCCAGCTGTGTTCTTGTCCAGTCGTTAACCGGCATGAAATTATAGGTAATAATTTTGATGCCACAAGCTGCCACGTTACGGATGCTTTGTTTGTATTTTTCTATATATTCCTGAAAATTTCCACTTCTTGTTTTAATACTTTCGTGAACGGTAATACTTTCCACAACATCCCATGTCAGGCCGTATGCTTCAACTTCAGCTTTTCTTTTATTGATTTCTTCAACCGTCCATACATCTCCGTGAGGAACGTGATGTAGTGCTGTTACAATTCCGGTAGCGCCGGTTTGTTTTATATGCTGTAAACTTACCGGGTCATTTGGTCCGAACCATCTCCAGGTTTGTATCATTCTTTTCATACTTTCTTTCTTAAAAAATTATACACCACTAAAAATTGTAAAACCACCATCTATAGTCACTTTTGAACCTGTTGCAAATTTTGATGCATCGCTTAGCAACCAAATTAAAGCTCCAATTAATTCGTCAGGATTTCCAAAACGTTTATAAGGTGTGTTTGCTATGATTAAATTGCCTCTTTCTGTTAAACTTCCGTCAGGATTAGTCAATAACGTACGGTTTTGTTCAGTTAAGAAAAAACCCGGAACGATAGAATTCATTCTGATTTTATCCCCATATCGTTTTGCCAGTTCCACAGAAAACCATTTGGTGTAAGAATCAATAGCTGATTTAGCCAGACTATATCCTAAAACTTTTGTTATAGCCTGTTCAGTTGCTACAGATGAAATATTTACGATGCTTCCAAGACTTTCATTGTTTTTGATTACTTCTCCAAAAACCTGAGTAGGCAAAAGTGTTCCGAATAAATTCAGGTTCATCACTTTTTGCAAAGCATCCATATTAAGTTTAAAAATACCCTGATCTGACTGAATTACAGCATCCGGCATATTTCCGCCGGCAGCGTTTACCAAACCGTCAATTTTTCCGTATTTTGAAAGAACAAGGTCACGTGCTTTTATCAGATCGCTTTCAATCGTTACATCTGCAATTAAAGCGATGGCTTGTCCACCGTTTTTAACAATTAATTCTGCTCTTTCATTGGCTACTTTTTCGTTTCTTCCCAAAACACCAACAATACCACCTGCTGCAGCTATACCGTTAACAAAGGCTTCACCTAGAACTCCGGTGGCACCAGTAACAATGATTACTTTTCCTTCTAATGTAAAATCTGTTTTCAATTTTTTTATCTTTTAGTTTTTTTAATCCAGCAAAAATACAATTAATCCTCTTGCGCCGTGTGCGCCCAACACTAAAGATTGTTCTATATCTGCTGTTTTTGAAGGTCCTGCAATAAAAGTCCCAAAACCGTACTCCAGATTACCAATTTTTTTGTAAGCCTGGTGCATCATTGGCAATATATCAATTTTATTAACGACAATAGCTAAATATTGCGCAATAAAAGGAGCAACTCTCTGCCCTAATAAATCATCCGTAACCCAGAGTGCACTGTTTTCTGCGACACCAAAATGAGCTTTTACAATTGCTAATTCAACATCTTGGAGTGTATGAGGATCATCATTTTTCCAATCCAGCGAAGCTACTTCGGCAAGTTCGGGAATGGTTGTAATTATTCTTCTGTCAAGCGCATAATTATTTCTCATAAAATCTAAAATTTCACTATAATTAGCCACTTCAACACTTTCTCCACCAATGTTTTTCAAAACTGTTTTATAGGTTTCCAAAATATTCGGGTTTTCTGACCCTAAAACTTCTAAATCAGGCAAATCAGTCACAAAATCGGGCTGATTTTGTTTTATCTTTTTTAATATTTCTGCTTTACTGCTCATTATCCTTAGCTTTAGATTCGCGTGAATTTTTCTTGTACCATTCCCTAAAAGATTCTTCGGGAACAGTTGGCATTTCACGCTGGTCATACCATTTGTTCATCTTATTATTTACTGCCGCAGGAATATTTTTCATCATGAATCTTCCTGATTTACCTGCGATATTGAAAATCGTTGGATTTGCCAAAACAGTTGCCATAGCTTTCATCGCTACTGTTTTTGCAGTTGGCGTATGGCCTTCTTTAACCAATACCTGACGCCATTTGTACAATTGATCGTGAATATCGATTTTTACAGGACACACATTCGTACAAGAGCCACAAAGCGTACTGGCAAAAGGCAGGTCAGCATTTTTGCTCATGTCCAGATTAGGAGCTAAAATAGAACCTATTGGTCCTGCAACAGCATTATGATAACTATGACCGCCACTTCGTCTGTAAACAGGACAGGTATTCATACAAGCTCCGCAACGGATACATTTTAAAGAATTTCTGAAATCTTCTCTTCCTAATTGTGTGCTTCTGCCATTATCAACAATCACAATATGCATTTCTTGTCCATTTCTTGGTTTTTTAAAATGGCTTGAAAAAGTGGTGATTGGCTGACCAGTAGCACTTCTTGCTAACAATCTAAGAAAAACACCTAAATGTTTACGCTGCGGAATCAGTTTTTCAAATCCCATGCAAGCAATGTGTACATCTGCGAGATGCGCACCCATATCTGCATTTCCTTCATTCGTGCATACTACGAATTCTCCGGTTTCTGCAACGGCAAAATTTACCCCGGTTAAAGCAACTTTTCGGGTTAGGAAAGTATTTCTTAAACTTTGGCGTGCTGATTCGGTTAAATATTGCGGATTAAAATTTCCTTTTTCAGTCCCCAAATGTTCATGAAAAGTTTCACTTACATCTTCTTTTTTAAGGTGAATTGCCGGTAAAACGATATGACTAGGTGGTTCTTTACGAAGCTGTACTATGTATTCTCCTAAGTCAGAATCTATAACTTCGATACCTTTTTCTGCCAGATAATCGTTTAAATGGCATTCTTCAGTAAGCATTGATTTTGATTTTACCATTTGCTTTACATCATGTTTTACCATTATCGAATGTACGATTTCATTATGCTCTTTTGCATCGGCTGCCCAGTGAACAGTTATTCCGTTTTTTTGAGCATTTTCTTCAAATTCAATCAAATAATCATGAATATTTGAGAGTACATTATGCTTAATTTGTGAAGCTGTTTCCCTTAGCAGTTCCCAATCCGGAATCTGGTGTGCGGCCTTATCTCGTTTTTCACGAACAAACCAGAGTGTTTCATCATGCCAGTTTACACGCTCTACATCTTTGTTAAAACGTGTCGCTGCTTCGCTATGTGGTATTGTTTTTTCTGAAGACATTTCTTTACTACTTTAAATTAAATCCAATGGATAGATTTAGAATCAATTTTTATTTACAAAATTCACGACATTTTCATGAATGTTCTGATTTTCTTTCACAACATCTGCATTTACATTTTTTAGAAAAACATTCTCTACAGGAAGTTCTTTCTGAGCTGAAATTTTCGAAATAAACTTCACATTTGTTGCTTTTACATTATCCAGATATATGTTTTTTATTGGCGTAAGCCTGCGCTCGATTGTTGGGACCAAAGTCCTCCATTGATATAATACATCTGTGTCGATTCCTAAAACTCCTGCGTCTATTTTTCCTGAAACAATATTGCTCATGTAAATATTGTTCACAAATCCGCCTCTGCGTTCATTTGTTTTTATGAATAGTAAATGATTCAGTTTTGCTCCATCTACAACGGTACAATTATCAATAAATACATTTTCTATTCCCCCTGAAAGTTCGCTTCCAATAGCTACTAACTGATGACCGTTTTTTACGGTACAATTACGAATAACAATGTTTTTTGAAGGTGTATTTAAGAGCCAGGCATTTTTTCCACAACCTGATTTTATGGCAATGGCATCATCTCCCTGATCAAAAACACAATTTTCAATTAGTACGTTTTGACTCATTTCAGGATCAACTCCGTCATTATTGTATCCGTGTGCATAAACTTTCAGATTTCTAAGCACTACATCTTTGGATAAAAAAGTATGAATCGTCCAAAAAGGGCTGTTTTTAATCGTAACACCATCCATCAAAATATTTTCACAACGGTTAAACTGAATAAACTGTGGACGAAAACGTGCAGTGTCATTTGCCATTTGGCGCTCTTTCATCGGTTTGTTGTACGATGCCAGATTATAAAGCATTTTAAAACTTTCCATATGTGATTTCGGACGGGTAAACCATTGTTTCCAGATGTCCATTTTTGCTTTCAGTTCCCCTTCACCTGTAATGGCAATGTTTTTACATTTGTAGGCATAAATTAATGGTGAATAATTGAAGCATTCGTATCCTTCCCATGTTGAGTTAACGGCAGGTAAATAATCATTCGGATCTTCAGAAAAAAGTAAAACTGCGCCTTTTTTTAAATGAAGGTTCACATTGCTTTTAAAGTGAAATTTCTTTGTCAGCCATTCTCCTTCCGGTATAACGACAATTCCTCCTCCTGCTTTATTTGCTTTGGAAATAGCTTTATTTATTGCTTCAGAAGTTTTGTCTTTATTTCCCTGAATAGCTCCAAAATCAACAATTGAAAATTCTTTGCACTTACTAAAATCCGGAATGTTTATAGCCGGCATTTCAAAAGGAGCTTTTACCACTACTTCTTTTAAAGTTACCAAAGACGTATCTTTTTTAAACGATAAAAAAATAAGCGAAAGCAATAATGCAAAACAGAGCGTTAATTTTTTCATTTTAAAGTAGTCTTTTTACAACTTAAAATCAGTAATTAAATAGTTTAGGTATTTAATATCTCAGCAATATGAATAGTTTTTATATGGCTTTTTTGTCTTTTCAGAATGCCCTCCAAATGCATCAGACAAGACATATCACCACCTGTAATATAATCAACATCGTGTTTTTCATGATCTTTGATTCGGTCCTGCCCCATCTTTACAGAAACGGCTTCTTCCGTTACGCAAAAAGTACCTCCAAAACCACAGCATTCATCTTTTCTGCTTAACGAAACCAATTCCAGACCCTTTATTTTGCTTAATAATTCTCCCGGTTTAGAAAAAAAGGTGCATTTAATTCGCTCATCTGCGAAAGCTTAAGGCCGCGTTGTCCGTGACAGCTTTGGTGCATTCCTACTTTGTGCGGAAAATTGCCTTCAATATGATCTACTTTAAGTACATCGATAATAAATTCCGTTAATTCAAAAACTTTTTTTCGCATTTCTGCCGCCAGTTCTTCCTGTTTTTCATCATGCAAATGATCTTTGACGTGTAAAACACAACTTCCTGAAGGACAAACGATATAATCAAATTCTGAAAAATTGGCTATAAAGTTAGCATCACAGCCTTTGGTTAAATGTGCATAACCACTATTTGCCATAGGCTGCCCGCAACAGGTTTGTTTCATCGGAAAACGGACATCGCATCCAAGTTTAATCAATAATTCATAGGTTGCAATTCCTACTTTAGGATAAAATTGGTCAACGTAGCACGGTATAAAAAGTCCAACTCTCATTTTGTAGTATTTTAATTTAACACTAGAAACATAATATTCATAGTCTAAAAAAAGACGTATCACTCCTTGAAAAACACATAGCTGTGCGTAAAATGATTTGTCATTTATTTTAATCTTTAGTTCAAAAAACTATGTTCTATGTGTTTAAATATTTTTTCACGCAGATTTGTCAGATTGAGCAGATTTTTTAATTATCATTTCTCAATTTTTAATTTCAAATCAGTGTTTATAAAATTTCAAATCAATTAAATCATTCTGAATCGGTTTAGGATTCCAGTTTTGGTGAATTGCTAAAGCTGCACCTAAAGCACTTGCCTGAGCCATTGAAGCCGCATAAACTTCTACATCCGGGAAAGCTTCTGCCAGTAAATTCATAAAAATTGAATTTTTACTAAAACCACCATCCACAAAAATTTTCTTTACAGGGCTGTTATGAATCACTAAATTAGTTGAAAAAACTTGTTGTTCGACAAGATCCAGCATTAATTGATGATAAGCAATTTCATAGGTTTTAAAAGTAGATAGATCTCTTTTTTGAAAAGGACATTCCTTAAGAATATCAAAATCATATTTTTTAGGATAAACGATTTGAAAATTTACCGCTCTTAAATTCGATACAATTTTTTTATCAAAATAGACATTTTTAAAAGTATCAAAAGGTACTTTGAAATGTTCAGCCAGTCTTTTTGCCTGAACTTCATGTTCGTTACCAGAAAACAAACGTGCTGCTTTTACTGGTTTTTCAGTGTATTGCATGTAACACAAACAATCATTTTCAAGTTCTTCAAACGTTAATGGCTTATTGTTAAAAGGATTCAGGGAAATGCTCCAGGTTCCGGTTGACAATAAAACAAAAGGTTCTGTGAAGTTTATCGTGTAAGGAATAATTGCTGATGAACTATCATGCAAACCAATTCCGACAGCCAGATCATTTTCTTTTTTTATCACATCTTTTCCTGGATGGATTGGTGGAAGTTTATCTTTAATACCTTCATTTTTCAGCCATTTGTGATACTTCATCTTTTTAAAATTCCAAAGATTTGTATGACATCCAATACTGGTAATATCGGTATAAGCTTCAGCAGTTAAAAGAAAACTTAAATATTGCGGTAAATGCAGGCAATATTTTACTTTTTCAAATAATTCCGGATTTTCTTCTTTTAGCCTGTAAATCTGCATTCCGGAATTCAGGCTTCCTAAAACAGGAGAAGCTGTTTTTACTGCAAAAACTTCTTCTCCTTTGTATTTTTTATAAAAACCATTTTTCAGTTCTTCCGGATAATCTTTCAAATAATTGTATAAAGGCGTCAAAGAGTTGCCATCTTCATCAATATAAACAAAACTGGCTCCGTAAGTGCTGAAATTTATAGCTTTCAGAACATAGTTATTCAGTTCTTTTATTTCTGATAATCGTTCGAGAATCCAGTTTTTTAATACTTCAATATCTTCGCAAGGAAAACCGTCTTCATCAACGGTTTCGTCCAGATTTACTGATTTTTCCCAAACGATTTTATAATTTTCATCAAATAAAAATACCTTTTTGTTGGTTTTACCAATATCAAAAATTGCAACTACGTTCATTTCTTTTTAATTATAAATTTTGAATTATAAATTATAAATTTTGAATTACAGAATTATGAGTTTAGCAAAATGTTTTTAGCTTACAACTCATAATTCATAACTTATAATTACAATCCTGTGGCCATCGTTTTTAATCCTCTTTCGCCAATTAGATTTCCTCTAACATCAAGGTTTCTGTACAACTCAACCGGGTTTAACGCTGCGCCTGAACGTAAACGAGCTTCAGCAACCAAAGCACGGACATCGGTGCGGAAAGCATTTTGAAGAATTTCCTGCGCTTTTACCACATCATTTTCTTCCTGAGCAATTTCTAATGCTTTTCTGTCAACTGAAAGCGCCTGAGCGTAAGCAATCATAATTGCTTCAACAGACTGCAACAAGTCTTCCAAAGGATCCTTTACGTTGTGTGAAGCATCAATCATCCATCCTAAATCTTTAGCATGATTCATTCCGCGAGCATCCATACCTTCAACCAATTCGTTAAAAATCAAGAATAACTGGTAAGGCTTTAAAGCTCCTGCAGTTAAATCGTCATCACCGTATTTTGAATCATTAAAGTGAAAACCTCCTAATTTATTATCCATAAGCAAGATCGAAACAATCTGCTCAATGTTAGCATTTGGCAAATGGTGACCTAAATCAACAAGCGTTTTTGCTTTATCTCCTAATTTCTGAACGTATGAATAAGACTGTCCCCAATCAGCAACTGTCGTAGAGTAAAAGTTTGGTTCAGCACATTTGTATTCTAAAAACAATTTCCAGTCTGAAGGTAATGCATCATAAATTTCTTCTAAACTTTCTAATGTATTTTGGTATGCTTTACGGAAGTTCAATTGTCCCGGGAAGTTAGAACCATCCGCTAACCAAACAGTCAATGAATCAGAACCTAATTCAATCCCATGCTTAATCACTTCAATATTGTGAGCAATAGCCTGTTTGCGAACTGCTTTGTTTACGTTTTGTAAAGAACCGTATTTATAAGTGTGCTCCGCACTTGCCTGATCCTGGAAAGTATTTGAATTCATAGCATCAAACTTCAATCCATGTTCTCCTGCAAGCGTTTTGATAGCATTATAATCTGTCGGGATGTCCCATGGAATATGCAAAGAAATGGCTCCAGAAGCATTGTTTAATTTATGAAGCAAACCTACATCTTCTATTTTTTCTTCCAATGAACGAGGTTCTCCTCCACCTGCAAAACGTCCGAATCTTGTTCCTCCTGTTCCTAAAGCCCAAGATGGGATTGCGATTTGAAAATCTATTAATTTTTGAATAATGGCTTCACTTTCTGCAATTTCTGAAGCTGTAAAAACCAATTTGTTCTGATGTTTTTTTAATAAACCATCATTATGAGATGCGATAGTGTTTGATTGAATTAACATACTTATTTATTTTTAAATAGGGTTTACAATATAAAGCTATTTCTATAAACCAAACCCTTGTTATAAGTTACTTTTTTGTGTTTTTTTTGTTTTTACAGTGTTTAGAAAATTTATTTAAAAATACGATTGTCATAAAAAATCTAACGTCCGACAGAATCGAACGTTAGAAAACAAAAACCACTTTGTTAAATAAACTTAAAAAAAACTAAACAACTTATCTGTAAAAGCCCATTGTTACTCCGCCGTCTACATTCAGGGCATTTCCTGTTGATTTATTCAACAGACCTCCTACGAATGCGAAACATGCGTTTGCAATATCATCAGGCAATATAATTTCATTTAATAAGGTACGTTTCGCGTAGTAAGCAGGCAATTCTTCAACGGTAATGCCGTAAGCTTTTGCGCGACCTTCAGCCCATCCTCCAGACCAAATATTAGAATCTGAGATTACAGCATCAGGATTAACTGTGTTTACACGAATTTTATCAGCACCAAGTTCAGCAGCCATTAAGCGTGTTAAATGCGCCTGAGCTGCTTTTGCAGAACCGTATCCAGGATTGTTTGGACCTGCTACTACTGCATTTTTAGATACGATGTTTACGATATCTCCTCCAAAACCTTGTTTACGCATTACTTCAATTCCGGCTTTAGAAACAATAAATTGTCCTTTAACCAAGATGTCATATAATCTATCCCACTCTTCAAGAGTATGCTCAGCGATAGATTTTGAAATACTGATACCAGCATTGTTCACAATAATATCAGCACCACCAAATGCAAGACAAGCAGCATCTAATGCTTTCTCTGTACTTACATCGTCAGTAACGTTTAATAATGTACTTGAAACAGCATCTTTACCAAATGCTTTGATAAATTCTGCTTTTGCACCTTCTAAACGCTCTTCATTGATATCGTTGATTACTACACAAGCTCCTTCTTCAGCAAATCTTTTAGCGATAGCTTTACCAATTCCACCAGCAGAACCTGTAACTAAAGCTACTCTTCCTGAAAGTGCTTTTGGTTTTGGCATACGCTGTAATTTAGCTTCTTCTAACAACCAGTATTCGATATCAAAAGCTTCCTGGTGTGGCAAAGAAGTATATTCAGAAACCGCTTCTGCACCTTTCATTACGTTAACAGCGTTGATATAATATTCAGATGCTAAACGCGCCATTGTTTTATCTTTGGCAAACGTAAACATACCAACTCCAGGATATAAAATTACAACTGGATTTGGATCACGCATTGCAGGCGAATTAGACTTTTTACAAGCATTGTAATAGTCTTTGTACATTGCTCTGTACGCTTCAAAAGCAGGAGTTAATTTTGCTTTTACTGCGGCTACATCTGATAAATCTTCGTTTGGATCTAATTCTAAAACTAAAGGACTGATCTTAGTACGCAAAAAGTGATCCGGACAAGATGTTCCTAACGGAGCTAATTTTGACAAGTCATTAGAATTGATGAATTCCAAAACTCTTGCATCATCCGTATAATGACCAATCATCTGACGTTCTGAAGAACAGAAACCTCTTAAAATCGGAGCCACTTTTGCCGCTTTTAATTTACGGTCAGCTTCTGGAAGACTGTCAATTTTTTTACCTCCAAAAACCGGACGTTTTTTTCCATAGTTGCTTTCTAAGTATTCAGCACATTTTTCTATAACTTCCAATGTGTTGATATAACTTTCGTAAGCAGTATCTCCCCATGTAAATAAACCATGAGAACCTAACATGATACCACGTAATTTTTTTCCTTTTTTCTCCGCTTCTTCTAAACAGCTTCTCAATTGAAGCCCTAAATCGAAACCAGGACGCTGCCATCCTACCCAACCGATTTCTCCGTCGAATAATTCTTCAGTGATTTTTGCTCCGTCTTTTGCTGCAGCAATTGCAATAGCAGCATCAGGATGGAGGTGATCAATATGTTTAAACGGCAAGAAACCGTGTAAAGGTGTATCAATAGAAGGTGCTTTAGAAGCTAAATCAAAAATACAGTGGTTAAACAATTCAACCATTTCATCTTCAAACTCAATTCCTCTGTACACATTTTCAAGATTGCGTAATCTGTCTAAATATAACGCTGCACAACCTGATTTTGTTAATGTTCCGATATCTCCACCAGAACCTTTAATCCACATTACCTCTGAGCTTGCGCCTGTCAATGGGTCTTTATCTGTAATTTTAACTGAAGTGTTTCCTCCTCCATAATTAGTAAGTCTTAAATCCGCTCCTAATAAATTAGAGCGATAGATAAAAAGAGCTACTTCATCTCCTGCTAGTGCTGCAGCTTTAGCATCGTCCCAAAGATAGCTTACATGCTGAAAAGTCATATTGTTTGTGTTTATATTTGACATTTTAATATATTAATTGATTATTATAAAGAGTTCCCAATTCCGACCACAACAATAGATAACATGATGAGTCCGATGCCCAACATAAAGGTGTTGAACGTTTTTTTAGTTACACCGGTCCATTCTTTCAGATAGAATCCCCAGAAGTTAGCGGTAAGTATGATAGTTGACATATGTAAAATCCATGAGCTGGCTCCATTTCCTAATTTACTTTCACCCATTCCGTAGAAGAAAAACTGAAGAAACCACATGGTACCTGCAATCGCAGAAAAAAGTATATTTTTTGAAATAGGTGTTTTAGTATCTGTGTAATTACTAAAAGTTTTATTTTTAAAATTAAGATAAATACACCATATAAAGTTTGTCGTTAATCCGCCCCAAAGTATAACGATGTAACTAACATTATTCTGAAACAGGAATTCCCCCTGATTTGGATGCATTACTTTCCATGCTTCATTAGCCACATCAGCCATTGGTTTTGCTGCTTCAATTCCGAAATTAAAGAAAGAGCTTAAAATACCGGATACAATAGCAATGATTAAACCTTTTACTAAACTAAAATCCTTGTCTTTATCTTCGTGCCCTGTTGCAAAATCTTTCTCTTTTAACATTCCGGCTTTTCCTAAAATGGCAATCCCAATGATACATATAAGTACACCAGCCAAAACCATTTGTCCACCTGGGTTAGCAAACATATCACTAATTGACTCTTTGCCTTCTACTGCATTGAAATTATAATAGATTGGCGGAATCAAAGCACCAAAAGCAGAACAAAATCCTAAAGTGATTGAATTTCCTAATGACATCCCTAAATAGCGAACACCCAATCCATAAGTCAGTCCTCCAATTCCCCAAATCAGTCCCATTGTGTACGCTAACGCCTTAACTGATGGAGCAGCTGTAGCTATAATTTCAGTAAAATTCGGAATAGTCAAATAAGCAGCTATTGGCGGTACAATCAGCCATGAGAAAAAACCTCCTATTAACCAGTAACTTTCCCAGGCCCAGTCTTTAACTTTTTTAAAAGGCATATAAAAACTGCCTGAAGAAAATCCTCCAATGGAGTGAAAAATAATTCCGAGTAATGATTCCATTTAATTCTTTGTGGTTTAGTTGATAGTTATTGGTTTGGTAAAATAAGAGAATGTAAAAAAGAAAACTATCCTGTACTGTCCTTTCTCTAATTTATATTTATATTAAATCATAAATTATTGCGATAAGATTGGCTTTATTGCATTTTTTAAATTTAAAATTCATATTTTAGCAAACGCATGAATATTTAATATCTTTTAAGTCTTTTTAAAGAAAATTATTACATATTATGCAATTATAATCCGGACTCTGCCATAAAAGAGAAACTTTACTACACCAACCATGATTAAGCTAATTAAAATAGATGAAGATTCAAGAGTACCAAAATATAAGCAAATTGTAGATTCTATTCTGCAAAATATTGCTAATGGTAACCTGAAAATAAATCAAAAGATTCCCTCCATAAATAACTTCAGTGAAGAGTTTTATATGTCCAGGGATACAGTTGAGAAAGCTTATAATATTTTAAAAGAACGGAAAATTATTTCTTCAATACGAGGAAAAGGATACTATATTACCAGAACAAAACTGGAATCTAAAGTCAATATTTTGTTTTTATTTAATAAACTGAGTGCTTATAAAATGAAAACCTACAGCTCTTTTATTAATACATTAGGAGCTAATGCGCATGTCGATTTGCATATCTATCATTGCGATGAAACTTTATTTTTAAATCTGCTCGATAAATTTGAAGGGGCGTACGATTATTATGTTATTACAACACACTTTAAAACAGATGAACTAAAACATTTGAGTTTTACTGATGAAGTTGCAAAAGCAATCCAGAGAATACCACAGGACAAGCTTGTTATTATGGATAACATCAAAATTGGATTAGGAAGTGAGGTTATCAAAATCTATCAGGATTTTGAAAATGATATATACAATGCCCTAAAAGAAGGACTTACCAAAATCACCAAATATAAAAGAGTAATTTTGGTCTATCCTGAGAAAGCTGTATATCCTTATCCAAGAAGAATTTTACATGGTTTTAGAAAATTTTGTGTTGAACATGAGATTAATTTTGAAATTCTAAGTGAAGTCTACGATGATATGATCCTTAAAAAAGGAGATTTATTTATTACTATAGAAGAATCTGACCTTGTTAATTTAGTAAAACAAATCAGGGATGAGGAATATGTATTAGGAAGCGATATAGGTGTTATATCTTACAATGATACTCCTTTAAAAGATTTACTTGGAATCACTGTCATGTCTACTGATTTTAATAAAATGGGGGAAATTGCCGCCAGAATGATTTTAAACAAAGAAAAAGGAGAAATTAAAGTGCCATTTAATTTTATTGACAGACATTCTATATGACTCTAAAATTAGGCTGTAAATGTTAATTTTTAAATTTTGTTTTTTTTTATTTAGAACAAATATAAATAATATTTTATCTTTGCTCCGCTTTAACTCAATACCACCTGGATAATAAAATAATCCGTACAGGAGCTACATTATAGATGAATATTAATACCAGTTTCGAATCCAATAAATTTAAATCTTTTAAAAAGGGAGAAGAAGCTGCGTTTAAATATTTCTATGATAAATACTTTCGTAGAATTACCTCTTTTAGTATTCAGTTCATTTACGATCAGGATGAGGCCGAAAATCTGGCACAGGAAGCTTTCATTAATTTATGGCAAAACAGGAAGGAAATTGAATCTATAAACGGAATTCAATCCTTTTTATACACCTATGCCAAATCGAAATGTCTGAACCTTATTCGTCATAATAAAGTTAAGGACAAATTCAAAAACGATTTATTAAATCATAAAGAAAGAGAACTGGACATTGAAGTCTTAAATTCTATTCAGTTCGATACTTTAGAATTAACCGAATTAGAACGGATAATTAATGAATCAATAAACGATTTACCTCCCAAAACACGCCAAGTTTTTATAAAAAAACGTTTTGAGAATAAAAAAAATGCTGAAATAGCAGAAGAAATGCAGGTAAGCCTAAAAGCTGTAGAAGCCCATATGACAAAGGCTTTGAAAATTTTGAAGACAAAATTATCCGATTATTTATTTCTTATTTTTATTCTTATTTGTAATAATTAAAAATTAAACATAGGGTTTTTTATTTCTGAAGTGTACTTATGATAACGAGAAGTTTAAAACCCAATTATGACATCAGAAATAATTTATAAGTATTTAACTAATGAAGCTTCAGAACAGGAAATTAAAAGCCTCTTTGAATGGATTGATGCCTCTGAAGAAAATAAAAAGCAGTTTATCCTAATAAAGAAGACTTGGGCTCTTACTGCCCTTTCTGAAAATATTTTAAATGATACTGCTCCGGCAATTAAAATTAAACCAAAAAATAAAGCTGCTAAATACTTGCAATATGCTGCAGCATTTTTAGTACTGCTTGGATTAGGTAGAATTGCTTTTAATTTTAGTCAAAAAACAAAATCTTCAAAGGAAATTGTTCTTGAATTAGGAAACGGAAAGACAGAATATATCACAAAAAACAATCAAACCAATTTAGTTAATGACAAAGGTGAACTGATTGCCAGAAAACTTCCGGGACAAATTGTATACTTCGGAAGAACTAAAAACAATGAGATAATATATAACTTACTTAAAGTTCCTTATGGTAAAACATTTAAACTTACACTTTCAGATGGAACTATAGTAAACTTAAACTCTGGAACTACTTTACGCTACCCAGAACAGTTTGGAGTTAATGGAAAAAGAATCGTTTATTTAACTGGTGAAGCTTTTTTTGAAGTTGCCAAAGACAAAGAACATCCTTTTATAGTCAATGCGAATCAGGCAGCTATTGAAGTTCTGGGTACGAAATTTAATGTAAGTGCTTATCCTGAAAATCCATCAGTTAACAGCGTTTTAGTTGAAGGAAGTATTCAGATGTATGAAACTGAAAACACCTCTAATGCAGTTTTACTGCAACCTAACCAGATGGCTACCTGGCAAAACAATTCGAGAAAAATTACCACAAAATCTGTTGATCCTTCTTTTTACTCAGCCTGGACAAAGGGTGAACTTACATTTAATGATACTCCTTTTTCGACCATCACTAAAATAATTCAGCGAACTTATGATGTTGAGATTATTAATAAAAATTCAGATTTAGCCAAACAGAATTTTACAGGAACTATCAAAATCAGTGAATCTACTGTCCAAAATATTTTAGAACTCTTAAAACATGATACCCCGTTTGAATACTCGATTCAGCAAAACACCATTACCATAACCAACCTTCCATAAACCATAAAACATGACATTTACGAAAAAAAATTCAAGAAAAATTATATTTTTCTTAGCTCTTCTCTTATTCTGTTTTAAAGGTTTTTCGCAAAAAAAGCCGATTACGTTACATTTCAACAACGAACCTATAAACCTAATTATCAAGTCTATTGAAGACCAAACAGACTTCAGGATTATTTACAATGCAAAAAAAATTGATACAGATCAAAAAGCCACTATCAATGTGAATAGTGCTTCCTTAGAAACTGTTTTAACAAAATTATTCAAAGGCAGAAATATTTCTTTTTACATTCAGAAAAAACAGGTTTTATTAACGAGTTCTGCTCCTGCTCCAACAGATAGTTCCGAGGAAGCAGAAAGAACAATCAAGGGAGTTGTACTGAATGCTAAAGATAAAACGCCTCTTCCCGGAGCAACAGTAATGGTCAAAGGAACCGGAAGAGGTGCTATAACGGATATTGACGGACGATTCTTTTACCAGCTAAAAGAAAAAAACATTGATAATGTGGTGCTTCAGGTTGTACTTCTCGGAATGGTAACTCAGGAGCAGGAAGTTGGAAGTAAAAACAATTTTACATTTTATATGGAAGAAGCTGTAGATGAACTGAATCCGGTTATTATTACATCATCTTACGGAACAAAAAAATTAAAAGAAGAAATTGTAGGAAGTATTTCAACTATTACGGCAAAAGATATCCCTGTCCATCAAGCCTCAGAAAGTATTGATAAAATGCTGGAAGGGCAAATGGCTGGTGTTTTAGTTGAAAATACTTCTGGCGTTGGCGGACCTGTAAAAATTAATATTCGCGGACAAGGAACTTTAAAACCTTTAAATGGAAATCTTATAAGTACATCATCACAGCCTCTGATTATTATTGATGGTATAATTATGACTGAAGAAACTGGTATTGATAATGGTTTCTTTACTGGAGTTGGAGCTGACGGTGAAACGTTATCAAACCCTCTGGCAAGAATCTCTCCGGATAATATTGAAAGTTTTACCGTATTGAAAGACGCTGCCGCAGTGGGTTTATATGGTGCAGATGGGGCAAATGGAGTAATCTTAATTACAACTAAAAAGGGAAAAAAAGGAAAAACTAAATTTAGTTTTTCTAATCAACTTGGAACGTCTACTGCTATTAATCAAATAAAATATTTAAACGGTGCTCAATATGCTGAACTTAGAAATGATTATTTAAAAAACACAACTGCAAATCATGTCATGGTCCCTTATAACGGTATTAATACAAATTGGTTTGATTTATTAAATAATTCCGGAATTTACAACAAATATAATTTTAGCGTTTCAGGATCTACTTCAAAATTTTCTTATAATACAAATTTAACGTACTTAAATATAGATGAACCTCAATTGGGCAATACAACAAAACAATTGAATGGTGGAATAAATTTAGGATTCAGAGCTTCAAAATGGGATATAAATCTATCCCTTAATCCTAGTTACATCAAAAAAGATGCTCCAAACATTTATTATGATTTTGCTTATTTACCCAATCTTTCACCATATAATGAAGACGGTACTTACTCTAAAGTGGGATTAAATGGTATAACTGGCGGAAATCCTCTGGCTGCAATTGAACAAAATAAAAATGTAACCGATTCATATGGGATATTAGGAAGTTTGAGTTTGGGATATGAACTAAATAAAAACATCAAATTTTCAACTTTATTTGGTATTGATTATAAAGATAAAACTCAGGATCGTTATTTTTCTGCTGAAAATGAAAGTGGTCAGGCCAATGGCTCTTTTACTTACGAAGGAAATATTTATCCGGCTTGGGGAAGACGTGTGATCAATGAACGAAATTCAAGCAAATGGAACTGGCAGGGACAAGCATTATTTAATAAACAAATCAATCAAAACAATGCTATAGATGGTGTCATTGGATCTGAACTTTCTGAAGAAAGAACCAATTTTAACTATTCATCAGCCAGAGGTTTTACGAATCCAAATGTAATTAACGATATCGGGGATGCGATTCAGGATGACGACCTTTTAACTCCTTTAGTGGATGAATCCAAAGCAAGACAAGCTTTTGAAAGTGATATTAATTATAATTCGAGAGTTTCCTTCTTTACTCAAATCAATTATAATTATAAGAAAAAGTATTATTTCTTAGGAAATATTAGACGTGATGAGAGTTCCGTTTTTGGAAACGATACAAATGTTGCCTTAAACAGTGGTGCAGGTCTGGCATGGATTGCTAGTAATGAAGACTTTTTAAAATCAAGTTCCTGGATTGATTTTCTAAAACTAAAAGTAAGTTATGGTTCTACCGGTAATTCAAGAATTGGATCATATAGGTCTAAGGGACTTTATAATATTTTGGAAAACGGTTACAATGGTGGTGAATATGCAATTCCGACCGATGCTCCTAATGGTAATTTAAAATGGGAAAAAAATAAAAAATTTAATGCTGGTGTAGATTTTAATGTTTTCAATACTATAGAATTAACATTAGAATATTATTATGATGATCTAAGTGATTTAATTACGGGAAGAGATATTCCAATAGAAGCCGGTTATGGATCTGTACAGCTAAATGCAGCAAGCATGTATAATAAAGGTTTTGAATTGAGTACTCGAATCAAATGGCTTCGAAAAGGTAAATTTAAATGGACAACTGCATTTAACGTATCAACTGTAGACAGTAAAGTAACTGATTTGGTAGGATTAGGAAGCGATTATTCTATATCGTCAATTGCGCTCGCTCAAAAAATTGGTTACAGCACCACAACAATATGGGGCGCTAAGTGGGCTGGAGTTGATCCTGCAACTGGAAGGGATTTGATAAATAAAGGAGGTCAAATTTATGATGCGGCAGCCTACAACAGGACTTTTACGGCGGCAGATTGGGAACCTATTGGCGACTCACAGCCTAAAGCTTTTGGGGGTTTTAATAATAGTTTTTCTTTAAACAACAGTATTACATTAGGTATAACAGGAGCATTTCAATGGGGTGGAGATAAATTAGTTTCTGACCAGATTATTTCGAAATATCAAACTACTTCTAACCGAAATATGTCTGTAAATGCTTTTGACTATTGGAGAAAACAGGGGGATGTTGTTTCTCAGCCAGCACCCGGCAATACCGCATTACTACCTAATTTGGATAGGAATATTTATGATGCCACCTATATTAAAATCAGTAACATTAACTTAAGTTATAATGTTCCTGTAAAAAATACTTTTCTGGATAACTTAACTGTTTTTGCAAATGTTTCAAACGCACTGTATTGGTATAAAGAAAAGAGTCCGTCAGGAATGAACGGTATTAGGGAATTCAGTTACACTTATCCGCAAGCCAGAACTATTTCGTGTGGTATTAATACTAAATTTTAAAAGATGAAATATTTAAAAACTTCCATAAGATTAAAATTTATAATGCTCTTTGCAATAAGTTTTTTGCTGCAAAACTGTAGCGATTTTTTAGAACAAGAACCTGGAGACAAAACTTCTATTACAGAACAGCTAAAAGATAAAAAAGGGGTATTAATGGCATTAAACGGCCTATACCTGACTCTTAAAAATAATGTGAGTGGTGAAATATTTTCTGTTTATCCAGATTTGCAAGGAGGCAATATAAAATTTAGCCCTTCTCTGGGATCAAGTACTAAAGGAGAAATTACTATTCCTGAAAACATTAAAGAAATATATTCTTTTGAAGATGAATCTGCTGACTCTAATTTTAAATTATTCTATACAAGTGGCTACAGCATTATCAATCAAGCAAATCTTATTTTAGAATATACAGATGCAATAAATGATGCTACTGACGCAGAAAAGAGCCAAATAAAAGCTCAGGCTTTGACTATTAGGGCTTACATGCATTTTTTGCTAAGCGAAGTCTATAGTCAAAATTACGGATATACTCAGGATGCTTCTCATATGGGAATTGTTTACAGTACCCACTCGATTAGTAACGGTATTACTTATCCTGCAAGGGAAACTGCTGCCAATACTTATTCTTTGATTATAAATGATCTTAAAACATCTCTGGATTTATATAGTAATACGGTTCTTTTCGATGGCCCTGCCTATTCTTATTTTAATAGTAACAGTACAAAAGCTTTGTTGGCCAGAGTTTATCTCTCTAAAAAGGATTGGAAAAATGCTTATGATACGGCAAATGATGTAATCGAAAATTCTGGTGTAAGCCTGATAAGTTCTGCTGATTATATTTCACAATGGGAAAAGATAGACCTACCTACATCAGAAACCTTATTAGAATTTTCTGTAACTAAAAATACCGATGGATCTTTTACCGGATCATTATCATCCTATTTTGGATATACTTTTGATACTAATTATGAAAGGTATACAGCATCGCAGGATTTGATTGATCTGTATGAAACCAATGATATTAGAAAACAGTTGTTTTTAGTAAAACCACTTTCTACATTGGTGAATTTACAACCGGTAATGCTTAACTATTATTTTACTAAAAAGTTCCAGGGAAATCCCGGATATGTGGCATTTAGGTTAAGTGAACAATATTTAATAAGGGCCGAAGCATCAATAGGACTTAATAACCCGGAACAGGCAAAGAAAGATATTAATATTATAAGAGAAAGAGCAAACGCTGCTTTATTAACTACTACAGATAATATTGCCGAAGCTTTGTTTCTGGAAAGAAGAAAAGAGCTTTGTTTTGAAGGGCACCTGTTTTTTGATATAGCAAGGAACAAAAAGGATATTTCTCGTACTGATGGCTGCATATCGTTAAACTGCGGACTCACCTACCCATCACCTAAGTATGTATTACCAATACCACTAAATACTCTTTACGTTAACTCAAACTTAGAACAAAATGAATCATATTAAAATTATATCTGTATTAAGTATTGCTGTAACATTATTTACTGCTTGTTCTAAGGACGATTATAGATTAGACTCAAAAAACTTTGACCCTTTTATAAGGTTTAATTTATTAGTAAACTCTACTAGCAACGTTCCACTGGAATATCCATCTGTTAATACCGTTTTGGCTCCTGTAGTTAGTTTTGAAAACAAATCGGTAAAAACGTTAAAAGTACCGGTAACATTAAGTTCAATACCTTTAAAATCTGCTATTACAGCAAAATTTAGTGCTGTTACTTCCGGAGATGTAAATAGTTTTAGTATAGAACCTACAAACGAATTACTTTTTGAAGGAAATAAATTAACCGATACCATTTTTCTTTCTTTTGAAAAAAGATGGAAAGAAAAACAAACTATTACCTTAAAATTAGAAAGCACTTCTGATCCTGAAATTCATATTGGTAATTTAAATACATCTGTTTCAAATGACGTCCTAACAATCACATTAGGCGAAGTGAGTACACCGTATTCATTGTCAGCAAATAGAATAGTTGTAAAAGGAGCTGCTGGCGAAAGAATTGACTTTAAAGTAAATTTTCCTAACGGATTTATTCCTTCAGAAATTGAAAATCTTGCTATTTTCAAATTTCTAAATGGCTTTGATTATTCTTTAACTCATGATGACTTTGGGGATAACAGAAAATCAATTACCTATCACTTAACTCTTTTAGAAGATATTCAGGAAGACGATGTATATTATGAAACCAGCATTACACTTGTAAATGCAGGAGATTATATTGCTACGGGAACGAGTGTCTTACAAATCGTTAAACCTATAAAATCGAATCGTGATATTCTTGCAAATCCTGCTTCTAAATTCTATGATTTATCAAATCAATTTTACCTGACATATGGTGAAAACTGGTTTGATAGAAGTGGTACTTGTGCTTGGCAGGCTTTTAATGCTTTTACTTTTCCTGTGGTAGTAACAAAGGATAATGAAAATGCTATCTTGTATAGTGACAAAGGAAACACAAACCCTAATGATGATGTTTACCATGATGCTTTTAAAATTGGGTTTAATGTATCTACCGGTACTAATACAACCAATTCATTTAATCTAAAAAGATGGTTTTCTAACGAAAGTACTACTAGCGCAAACTCACCAGGATTTAATATTACATCAGCATTAGAATTTTTTCCTGAAAACGGTAACAGCAAAACGAATGGAAAAGTTCTCGTAATTCCTCAATATATCACAATTACCGGAACGAATAAAAACAGCTATAGTATTGCAATTTCAGGTCAAGGAACTTACAAAGAAATTAGTACGGGTTTATTTGAAATTTCTTTTGAATTGAAATTAACCAACGATAAACTTTTTGGAGGAACAGTCTCTTCTCAATATAGGATTTACAATAATAAAGTTTATCCAACATTAGCACCTTTAAATGAATCTTGTCCTAAAGAAGTTACATTATAATTATGAAATTAAAAAAATTAATAATACCCGTTTTACTGCTTTTGAGTTTAACAGCATACAAAAGCATCGAACAACCTGATTACATCGATATTACGGAATTACGAAAGCTATATTCCAACGGAGATGCATCAAAATGGCCTGCTGCAGAATTGCATGAAAGCATAGACAAATCTAAATTTCAGGATATCGGTGTGCTCCCTGCAGTTCCTTATCCGGCTTACAACCCCTATTCTAAAGAAAAAGAAAGTCTTGGTAAAATATTATTTTTTGATCCTAGATTATCCAATAGCGGACAAATTGCCTGTGCTTCCTGCCACAATCCTGAACTGGGATGGACAGACAATTTAACCCGTTCTTTTGGCCACGACCGCCAGAACGGAAAACGAAATTCGATGACCATTTTAAATTCAGCTTACGCTACTTCCCTATTTTGGGATGGCCGAGCGAAGAGTTTAGAAGATCAGGCGCAATTTCCTGTTGGCGATCCTCTAGAAATGAATGAAAAACTAACGATTGCAGTAAGCAAAATCGGAAAAATAAAAGGGTA
This sequence comes from Flavobacterium gyeonganense, assembly GCF_029625295.1. Taxonomy (NCBI): domain Bacteria; kingdom Pseudomonadati; phylum Bacteroidota; class Flavobacteriia; order Flavobacteriales; family Flavobacteriaceae; genus Flavobacterium; species Flavobacterium gyeonganense. The sequence goes on from NZ_CP121112.1 coordinate 4,865,135, forward strand.
CAACCCTCTTTTTGAAGCTGCCTTTGGAGATAAAAAAGTGACCCTTGAACGAATTCAGTATGCCATAGCAACATTCGAAAGATCCATTAACAGCCCAAAAAGCAAATTTGACCATTTCGTTAGCGGAAAATCAGAAGCTTACACAGACCAACAGGTAAAAGGACTGCACTTGTTCAGAACGAAAGCACAATGTATCAATTGCCACAATACACCTTATTTCAGCGACAATCAATTCCATAATGACGGACAGGTTTTATTCGGAACCAAAAATGAAGATTTCGGTCGCTATAATGTGACGAAAGACGTAAAAGATATTGGCAAATTCAGAACACCTACGCTTCGTGAAGTAGTCAACACAAGACCATGGATGCACCACGGACATTTCCCTACTTTACTGGATGTTGTAGAATTGTATAATCTTGGAAACCCATCTCCTGTTCAGAAAAAATATTTAGGAACAGCACGTGATACCTTAATTCCGAAAGTAGATCCAATGCTTAAGAAATTAAATTTAAGTAAAGAAGAAATTAGCGATCTTCTGGCTTTTATTGAAACTTTAAGCACGCCAACAAGAAGAATTATGACTCCGGAACTTCCTAAATAAAATAGCGATAAAAAGTTTGTTTTTTGCCCCAATAAATCACAAACCTAAAAAGTCCGTTTCATGTATTTGAAACGGACTTTTTTATTTATTTACAATCTTATTTCTTAGCAACCAGAACAATATTAGGTTTTGGAGCTGGCTGCATAGCGCTTCCAAAGTAAAAACCGGTATGAGGCGGCTGATTATACCCTACGTTTTGCCAGGCAATACTCAAACGATATTGCGGATCATGCATTAAAGTATATTGTTTTACATCTGTTGGAATGGTAGTCGAATAAATTCGTAATTCTTTATTGTCTTCGCTTCTTAAAATCAATTCTTCTCTCCAGTCGCCCAAAATATCAGCAGAAAGTGCCGGAGTTGATTTGGTGCCATTATTCGAAACCGCTCCTGTTGCCGTAAACAATCTGCCTTTGCCGTATTTGTCTATATAATTCGAGTTTAAAAGTTCCCTTGAAGTATCGCCATCCCAATAAATAAGGAAATTAATAGATTTCGGGGCGTCGCCAATTTTGTTTCCTTTCATATCATATAAAAACGGAGAACCGGACCACCAGCATTGTGCACCTTTTCGGGTTGGATCTATGTTATCTGCTACACCGCGACCAACATCTTCATTCAAAGAATCGGTAAACAGAACTTTTCCGTCAGCGGCCGAAAACACAGCTACACCCGGACCTGTTGTTTTATTTTCAATTTCATGGATTCCAAAAGCTTCTAAACCTGGAATTTCTGGATCCAGATCCGAAACATGTAAAGCATCGCCATGCCTAAAACCTGTTGTGTACAATCCTTTTCCGTTATCATCTACGCACATTGATCCATAGACGATTTCATCTTTTCCATCGTTATCAACATCAGCCACAGTTAATCCGTGATTCCCCATTCCGGAATACGGATTCTCAGCATCTTTACTATCGAAAACCCATCTTGAAGTCAGTTTTTTATTTTTAAAATCAAATGCTGCTAAAACCGTTCTGCCGTAATATCCACGGCACATTACAACGCTTGGGTGGATCCCGTCTAAATAGGCAACACATGCTGTAAAACGGTCAATCCTATTTCCTTTGGTATCGTTTCCTCCGCTTCCTCCATGTCCGCCCCAGCCTGCCAAATCACCACGCTCCGGAATATAATCCGTTGTTGTAACCAGTTTTCCGGTTCTTCCATCAAAAACAGAAAGATATTCAGAGCCTTTTAAAATCTTACCAAACGTTCCCGATTTTGGGTCTCTGTCTACCCAGTCTTTTGAAGCATCTCCAACCACATTGCCCTGACTATCTGTAGTTCCGTCAGCAGTTTTGCAAACCAATTCTGAAATTCCGTCACCATCCAGATCATAGACCATAAACTGTGTATAATGCGCGCCTTCGCGAATATTTTTACCTAAACTAATCTGCCATAAAAATTTTCCTTCTAAAGTATACGCCTGAAAAATAGGAGGATCAGTAATACCGGTATGTGAATTATCATGTCCTTTTCCGGTCATGTGAACTATTAAATCATACTTCCCGTCTCCATCCAAATCACCCGTAGAAAGATCATTCGGAATATAATCTTCAACTGGTTTTATAGCTATAGATAAATAATTTTTATCAGGACTTGAAGCCGGAATTGTAAAACTCCCTTTTACATCTGTTTCTTTTCCTTTTAAAACCGTTTTTACAAACCAGGTATTTTCTTCTTTCTCATTGGCTTTGACATCAAGAAAATTAGTTGCTCCCGTTATCGGTTTGTCGTTTAATTTTATGGCTTTCTTAGAACCGCTTTTTCGATATAAATTAAAAGCCAGATCATCAGCATCTGTTCCTAAAACACGCCAGCTGATAAAAAACTGTCCTTTGTCTTTTATGGCAATGACGCCACGGTCTAAACTTTCCATTTGTCTTTGGGCAAACAAAATTGAACCCGACAAAAGGAATAACGTTACTAAAATTTTATTTTTCATAATTGGTTTTGGTTGGTAAAGTTTTATGCCTGTATAGACTCGTTTTAGCAAGAATGGTTTATTTTGAAATACTATCAATCTATAGTTTTCCTATCATTTCGACGAAAGGAGACTCAAGCGATAGCGAAAAGGCAAAGCAAATCACATTAGAAATTCCACAAAGAAATGGTCAATCTTTGTCGAGTTACGTGTGTGATTTCTCCTCCGTCGAAATGACAAACTAGGCTAAAAAACCAGACTTAGCACCTCAGAATCTTAGCAGCTTAACATCTTCAATAAACTAAAACATCTTTTTAAATCCTTCGCTTTTTACTTTCCATGTTCCGTCTTTAGGAAACCCTGGGTTTTCAATTGTATTTCCCTCCCAGCCGGCACACATCATAGCAACCGCTGTCAATACACCTCCGTTACCCGGAAGATAAAGCGTTAGTCTTGGCGATTGGTAATTATGTCCGTTTTTTAAATACGTATTGGTCACTACATTCATAAAAAGAGCGTCAACTGCTTTTTCAGGCATTTGCAAACGGGCTGCTGACATTGCTGTCATTGGGAAGTCCCAACCCCAGGTTTTGTCCCATGACCAGGTATTCCAAACTAAATCAAAAGTATTTTTCATGATTTTTTTATCCAGAAGAGAAGTCTCCGGAAGCATTCCGTAAGTCCCTAAAACTGATGGATGGTCGGTTTTAAACTCCGGATTGGTATAAGAATCAGTAGCGCTTTCTGTTGCCAGATAAACATCTTTAGCAATTGGTAAAGGTGATAATTTAGCCAAAACTGTTTCCCACTTTTCAGGCACTTTCTGGTTTAGTTTTTTCTTCCAGTTGATAGCTGTTTTTAAAGCCCAATTCCAATATGCCAGTTCATATGTTGGATTAAATGTTTCAATGGCTTTGAATCTTTCCTGCGCCGGAATAATGCCCGGTCCTAAAACGTAACGATCATTTTTATTGTCATAATTAGCGAATGAAGCCATAAAATCTGCCGTAGCAAAAACACGCTCGCTGTATAAATTTAAAGTTGCTGCTGTTGGTTTTGCCTGATAAATTAAGTCGGCGTAGGTAATGAAATGCGGTTGCTGCCAAATCAGGAATGCCCCAACCGATGACGGACTTTCATTTCCATCATAATCTGTCATTTTTTGCCATCTTGCGCCTTCAAAACCTTGTCTCTTGGCGATATTTTTAGCCTTTTCAAAAACTTTCTGATACCACGGAAGGCTTTTTTCCAGTAATTCCGGTCTGTCCCAAAGTGCAAAATGTACACCATGCCACCAATGCATTTCTAAGTGTGGTTTCCCGAACCAGCTATTGTAAGTCAAACCCGTTTCCTGTGGCGGAACTTTTCCGGTACATTGCAATTTGGTAAGGTACTGGGAAAGGATTACGCGTCTTTCCAATTCATGTGCACGTTTGTCTGTACTTCCCGAAAAATCTACTGCTGCGCCACTTTTCCAAAAGGATTCCCAACCAGCGATACTGCTTTTTTCAATTGCTTGAAAAGAAGGAATTACAGATTTATTTTTATCTGTTTGAATGAATGAACAACTCAATTCAATTGTATTACTATTTGAAGGTTCTACAACAAAATAGTGTTTTGCTTTTTCTTTAATCGATGCAGTTCCTTTCCATTTCAAATTAATATCATACGAAATACTGTCCATTACGTGTGTAATGGTAGCTTCTGATTTATTTTTGATTTTCAGATTGCTTTTATAATCTTGTTTTCCTCCCCATTTTTTCCCCATCTCAGTCCCCGCAATAGCAACGGCTGAAATAGTTACATCCTGTTTTTCTTCCCATTTCGTACCCATATCACCCCATAGTCCTGTTGGAAAAGGGATTCGAACACGAATTTTCAAACGCCCTTGTTGAATTAAATCTGATTCTACCTTAAAGCCTAAAGCATCTTTTGTCTGATCACAAGCAGTTATCACTTTCACAGAAATGTCTTCAACCTCAAAATAACTCTCAATTTTTCCTGTCCATAAATTCAGCTTTTGATTAATGGTTTTAATATCTTCCGGCTTTACCAAACTGCCGTCTTTTTTGGTGATTTCAAAACCTATATTTCCCAATTGCAATAAATGCGGGTTTTGACGAAACCATTCGACTGCTTCTTTTTTTCGTGCAGGTTCTTTAATTTGTGTTGAATATGAAATCTTACGACCATACTGATCTACGTCTTTTAGAGTCTCAGAAAACTTATAATTCTCAGTATTTTTATAACTGTCCCAACCCCATTCCGATTGCGTTCCAAGCGGAATCCCGTTTTGGTATTTTTCCGGAAAACTTTGCAATCCTGTAGCATCTACCGTAAATGCAAAGCTCCCATTTCCAACGGTTAAAGAAGCTAAAGTATCTATTGCAGTAATTTGAACATTGTGTCTTGTTACCAATGCTTTCCTGTCTATTTTTTGTTGTGAAAACAAAGAAATCGACAACATCAAAAAAGACAGGGAGAATATTTTTTTCATATGTAGCTATTTATTATTTTTTTATTGGTCATGTGTAATTTGCATATCTTCGATGGTATTTATAACCAACCTTTTAGTCATGCTCATTTCATATAGCAGTTAATTTATTTCGAGTTGATTGATATTGATTTTTGAAATTGATATTGACATTGAATTCTTTTTATCTAATTAGAGTCGCACTCATCAGCCCAATAACCACATCATTGGCGATTGTTTTAACAGTAAGACTTTTCAAGGTTTTATTTTTGTTCAAAGACAAATCCAGAATTGTCCCTGCGCCACCATCAATTCCAAAATTAGAATATCCTTTTATAGTGGTAAAATCTTTGAAGGTTCTCGAAATTTCACCCGATTTCAGATAAACCCTTGGCGGTTTTGGAGCATCTGTTGTAAAGGCAAGTCCGTCAACAAAATAATCCTGTTCGATTGGCCACCAATTTTCAGGATTTTTCAACTGTAAAATTTCAGAAGTACCATCTGTATAATTTACTTCAATTTCACCATTTACAATTCGGCTTTGCATTGGATTAGTCGTTCCTGCCAACATAAAATAAATATGCGAAGCTTTTCCGTTTAACGGAATATTGACACTTTTTGGAAAATTATCCCACTGAGATGTAAAAACAATATTTTTTTGATTTTCATCAGAAGGAGTTTTGAAAACAATTCCTTCAGGAGTCGTAATTTCTCCATTTAACTTCGCTTTTTGACGTAGTCCTGAATCATCCAGTTTTACAGAAACATTTGGGTAACACCAATTTCCGATTCCGTTTGTCGGAAGCTGTAAAGTTACCGTTTGCGGTCTTGGAGACAAGTACTTTTCGTTAAAAACATCTGTCACTTTCGAATTAAAAAAAGAAGAAAGCAAAACTGATTCCTGTTTTTCTGAATTATTAAACGAAATATCCCAGTTGGTAAAAGTTACTTCTTTTATGATATTTGAATCTGCTTTAACAGAGAATTTATTGGTTCCCGGAACTAACTTTTCAATTGGAATAACAATAGTTTCTTTCTGATTTATACCTAAAGAAATTTTCTGCTGATTATCTTTCGAGGAAGCATCAAAAACTACATTTCCTTCAATTTTACTTTCTGAGTTATTTTTCAGGGTGATTTCTATATTGTTGTTTCTTAACTGAATGCTTTCGTATTCAATTTTAGACTTTAAATCCACTTCAACAGGTTGCCACCATGCTACATCGCCTTGTTTTAACTGAATGAAAAAAGTTTTAGTCTTATTACCATATACAATTGCCTGATAGTATTTATTTGTTTTTGAAACTTCGCTAAGAATAGACTGAGGATCATAAACCGAAACAATATCTGCTTTAGATGTTGTTATATTAAAAGATTCTCCTGCTGTTAAAGAAGTAATAGGTTTAATCTCTTCTAAAATATCACCTTTCCAGTTAATTTTCACCTCATAAGCAGTACTATAAGGTACTTCAATAGAGATTTTTGGATTGCCAATACTTTCCTGAATATTTTTCCAGTTAACTGTTTTTCCATTAACCGTTATATGCTGAATCCCTTCAAAAGGTGCGTTTAGAACTAATTTCAAATTCATTTTTGCTGCGAACTGATTTTTTATAAGATATGAATCAGTTTTGTTTTCTCTTTTAAAATCAATTGAAATATCCGGAATATCTAAAGCTGCGTGATTCCATTTTGCAGGAAATCCAGGCTGAATCGTTAAAACTTCCGCCAAAGCATCAGGCTGGATACCAAAAAGCCCTTCTACCAAAGTTCTTGACGTCATTCCGATTGGATCTGCAAAATCACGGTATAATTCGCCTCTCATTGCATCCTGATATAAAAGCTGTTCAAAACCACCCGGAGAAGCGCCCAGATACATACTTTCGATCAACACACTTTCCCACATTTTAAATGCTTTTTCTGATTGACCTCCCTGCCAGAAAGCCAGCGATGTATGCAATTGTTCTGCCAGCGCCACATTATTAATAGACCATGTATAAGGCTGCCAATTGGTGGTGCTTATCGTATAAAGATCAGTTTTATCAAGTCCTTCTGCTGAAATAGGGATATGCGGAATCTGCTTGTCCACATAACTCAGCATCTGATAACTCTCAAACGGATTCGATAATTCGGAATCGATAGTGTGGTAAATACTCCAGACACCGGGAACATCATGCAATAATCTGTTTCCTAATGCGTCTTTATATTCTGCAAAAATGCCTTTTTTTGGAATCCAGAGCTGATCTTTCGAAGCTTTTAGGATTTTATCCGCTTCTTTAACAAAAGGATTTTCATTCTGCTGAATCTTTTTGGCTACTTCAGCCACCGTTTTATTTGCATAAAAATTATAAGCCGAAGAATGTATTACACCGCCACCGCTGTATTGTAAAGCATCGCTCGCCCAAATTGTCGCATAAGCATCATAAAGTCCGTCATTATCCGGATCGAAATTTCTTTTTCCCAGTTTAAATGCCTTTGGATTGTGGGCCACATTTCTTTCATAAACGAAGTATCTCCCGTCCACTTAAAATGCCTCAGCATCTGGTCGAAAAAAACCAGGTTCATGTCATAATGATGCGCCACTGTATTTTTGTTAGGGTTCCGGCTGATGTAACCGCTGCTGAACATGGAGGTCCCCATAACTTCTTTCTGACGGGCAAAATTGCGAACCGTATCCAAAACAATAGGACCGTTTTCAGGAGCTGTTACCTGCGAATTGCTGTAACTTGTAAAATGAGTTTTCGCACGATCATGCCAGCCTAAAGGATCAGCTGTATAAGCGCCACGCCACGCATTCAGGTACATGCGCCATGCAATAGCACCATGAAGGTAAGCCGGGCTTTCCCAAATTCCGTCAGCTGCTATTGAAAGTGCTGAACCTAATGTATTAATGTAAGGATCCGGAGTTACAACCTTTACTCTATTCGCCAAAAGATATGTTTCCTGAACCGATTTGTCATACAATTGCGATAATCCTTTTTGAGAAACATCCGATTTTAAATCCTCGCTTGAAAACAGCCAAAACATTTCGCTTTTTGAAATGGCATTTTTTCCTGTAACAAGCGTCAGATTTTCAGGATTGGAACTGTACAATTCCAAAGGTGTCTTTTGCTGTTTTGGATTGGCTAACTTTATATCAGAACCCGGGAAGTAGCCTGTGAGTTTTTTGTTGTTACCTGTTTTCTCTTTATTGCTTTCAGAACCGTATTCCAGTAAAAAAGACTGTTTTTTTAGGGTATATTTATTATTGGTACAATATTCAGGCTGTAAATAAAACACCGACTCAGGGTCAGCACCAATATCGCCGTCACGACTGAATTTTTTCCCCGTTGCACCACCGTATGCCCAAACTAAATTCACTTTTTTAGGTACATTTTCCCCATAAACTTTTACAATAAAACCTTCTTTTTCTTTTAAGGCAACTACTTTTACAATTAGTTTTCCGTTATCTAAAATGGGGTCCTGAATTTCGTATTGTATCGTACCCAATACATATTTTGTGTCAATTTTTGAAGCCTCGGTAATCCATTTGCTGTCTTTGCCATTAACCAGACCGAGTTTAAAATTCCCGCCCATTCCCGGCATGTACATCGCAAATTCAGGTAAGTCCCCTGTCTCAACTCTAAAACCTGTATTCGAGCCATAAAGTGCCCTGTTGAATTTTCTGGCACCGTTTTTTAAAACAAAACTATTCCCTTCAGGAGCATAATGAATTTTACGCACAGCTTGTTTTTCCTGTCCTATAGTTAGCAAAGGACAGAGCAATAATAAGCCAATAAGGTTCGGGATGGTATTGTTTTTGGTTTTCATAAAATTTAATAATTCAGAGGCACATAATCACTATCAAATACCTAATGATTTTGATAATTTAAACGCAATTTCTCTGTTTTTTTATGGTATCGCATCCTGTACCTACCTGATTTTTGCAATATCATAATTTATATTCTTTCATTTTTTTAACATCATAGTACAGGATACTATATAAAAATGTAACCGTTAGTTTTGAAAATACAATAATTTAAATAGAAAAACTTTGATAAACATTAAAACTTCTCTCTGTGCCATTTTTTGTTTTGTCTTACAGCTAAATCTGTTTGCTTTGAACAATAATTCTTCAGATAAGATAATACCACAGAAAACTACTGAAAGTAAATTGTTTAATTTTGGAAATGCCTTAAAAAATAAAAAAGGAATATCCATAAATACTGCTTTGACTTATAATACAACAACAGGTTATGGTTTTGATATTAATTCGGCTTCGAATGCAACAATCAATTCAAATACATTTTCTGCTGTTAAGCCAACTTACTTTTCCGTAAAACTTCCGGAGGGAAATTATCAAATTGAGGTTGTAATGGGAAGTTCTGAAAAACAGATAAATGTTACTATAAAAGCAGAATCCCGAAGATTGATGCTGGATCAGCTTTCAATTCAAAAAGGCAAACCGGTAACCAAAATTTTTAATGTAAATGTCAGAACTCCAAAAATTGATGACACTCAAAATGTTTCATTAAAAGACAGGGAAAAAGATATTTTGAACTGGGACGACAAACTCACACTGGAGTTTTTAGGAGACGTTGCAATTCAGAGTATAAAAATTACTCCAAAAGACAATTTAACTGTAGTTTATCTTGCCGGAGATTCAACGGTTACCGATCAGGATGTAGAGCCTTGGGCTTCATGGGGACAGTTTATAACCAATTATTTTGACAATACAGTTGTGGTTGCCAATTATGCCGTTTCGGGTTCGGCACTGAGTTCTTTTAAAGGAGGAAATCGTTTAAAAAAAATTCTTTCATTAATAAAAAAAGGAGATTATTTATTTGTTGAATTCGGGCATAATGACGAAAAAATAAAGGGCGAAGGAAATGGAGCCTGGGGTTCTTACTCTACTCTGTTAGCCGAGTTTGTTCAGTCGGCCAAAGACAAAGGAGCTATCCCGGTTCTGGTAACCCCGACACAACGTCGCGCTTTTAACGAAAATGGAACTTTAAAAGAAACTCATGGTGATTTTCCTGCTGCCATGAGAGCCGTTGCACAAAAAAACAATATTGCCCTTATTGACGTTACCAAAATGACAACCGAGTTATATGAAACCTGGGGTGACGAACCTTCCAGAAAAGCTTTTGTACAATATCCTGCAAATACTTTCCCGGGACAGGTAAAAGTTTTGGAGGACAATACTCATTTTAATAGTTTTGGAGCAAACGAAATTGCGCTATGTGTACTTAAAGGAATTCGCGAACTCGATATACCGTTAAAAAAGCAAATCCGAAAAGAAGTTCCAAATTACAATCCCAAAAAACCAAATTATATTTCGAACTGGACACTTCCTTTGAGTGACCGATTTGAAATTACTAAACCAGATGGAAACTAAACCATTATAGAAACACCTATTTATGTTACTAAAAAAAACAATCCAAAACCTTACAATTGCTGCCGTAGCTTTATTTTCTTATCAAAACAGCGCAGCACAGCAAACGGATAAAGTTTATCTTTCCGGAAAAGATTTTGAACATCCTGTACAATGGGATTTTTATTGTACCGGAGGCAACAACAGCAAAACCTGGTCTAAGATAAATGTTCCTTCTCAATGGGAATTAGAAGGTTTTGGAGAATATACGTATGGAAGATGGTACAAAGAATTGAACCAAAAAGAGCCAAGCAAGGAAGAAGGTTTATACAAATATGAATTTGAAGTTCCTGCTGATTATAAAGACAAAGAAATTTTAATTGCGTTTGGCGGAGCCATGACCGATACCGAAGTGAAAATCAACGGAAAACTGGCCGGAGCCATTCATCAGGGTGGTTTTTACGAATTCAAATACGATATTTCATCTTTATTGAAATTCGGTTCTAAAAACACTTTAGAAGTTCATGTTTGGAAACATTCTGCAAATAAATCGGTAAATGCAGCCGAAAGAAGAGCGGACTGGTGGCTTTTTGGCGGAATTTATCGTCCTGTATGGCTTGAAATTTCACCTAAAACACATATTGAGCATATTGCTGTAAATCCAAAAATGGATGGCTCGATTACTGTAAATTTAAATCTCAAAAACGTTTCTAAAAATGCTGTTTTAGAAGCCACTCTGAAAGGTTTAAATGGAGAAAAATTCGAAACTTTTACCTTTCCTGTAAAAGCAAAAAGCACTACAGCAACAATTGCTGCTCAATGGAAAAACATCAAACCATGGAATCCGGAAAGTCCAAATTTATATGATCTGGAACTAGTTTTAAAACAAAACGGAAACATCGTTCACAAATACGATAAACGAATTGGTTTCAGAACTTTAGAATTCAAAAAACAAGACGGAATCTATGTAAATGGCACCAAAATCGTGATGAAAGGTATCAACCGTCACTCATTCTGGCCGGAAGGCGGACGAAGCACCAGCAAACGCATCAGCGAACTGGACGGTAAATTACTGAAAGACATGAATATGAATGCCGTGAGAGGACATTATCCTCCTGACGAGCACTTTCTTGACGTTTGTGATTCATTAGGACTTTTTGTGCTGAACGAATTAGCAGGCTGGCAAAACTCTTATGATACTGAAACCGGAACCAAATTAGTTAAAGAAATGGTTGTACGAGATGTGAATCACCCATCAGTAATTATCTGGGATAATGGTAATGAAGGCGGTTGGAATTACAATGTTGATAAAGTTTTTGAAGATAATGACCCACAAAAAAGAATTGTAATTCACCCTTGGGCTGACTTCAATGGGTGGGACACGCACCACTACCCGACTTATTTAACCGGAATGCATCGTTTTAATAATGGTGAAAATGTTTTTTTTCCAACCGAATTCATGCACGGAACCTACGACAACGGACACGGAGCTGCCCTTGAAGATTTCTGGACACGTTACAAACAAAGTCCGTTGTTTGCAGGAGGTTTCATGTGGGCAATGCTGGATGAAGCCGTATTTCGTTCTGACTGGACCGGAGATGCAAAATTCGACTCAAAAGGTTCATTGGCTGCGGATGGGATTTTAGGGCCGCACCGTGAAAAAGAAGGAAGCTACTATACCGTAAAAGAAGTCTGGGCGCCTGTTCAGTTTCAGCCAAAACAGGTTACTGCAGATTTTGATGGCTCTTTTTTAATTACAAACGACTATCTTTTCAGTAATCTGAATTCCTGCAGAATGGAATTTAAAGTACTGAAATCTGATAATGATGTTTTATATACTAATGGAACTTCAAAGGAAATCAGTTCTGGAAAAATTGAAATTCCGAGTATTGATCCAGGTGAAACACGTAAAATTAAATTCGCTGTTCCTGCTAATTTTACTGAAGGAGATATTTTATCCCTTTCGGCTTATGATCAGTTTAATAAAGAAATTTATACCTGGACATGGCCAATTCATAAAGCGAAATATTATGCTGCTAAATTTTTAGCGGTTCAAAATACAAAAGCAAAAGCTTCTGGTGTAAAAACCGGAAATGAAATTACTTTAAAAGGAAGTGACGTTACAGTTGTTTTAGATGCAACAACCGGAGAAATTACTTCAGTTAAAAATGGAACGAATACAATTCCGTTAACCAATGGTCCAAGACCAATCGGAATGAAAGCCAAATTAAAAGACATTCAGGTTTCACAGGAAGGCGATAAAGCGATTTGTAACGTAACTTATTCCGGTGGTTTGTCTTCTGTTAAATGGATTATGGAGCCGGACGGAAGATTTAAAATGGAACTGATTGCTTTAAAGAATGCTTCAGGCGGTGAAGGTTTTGATGGTGCTTTTTTTGAAGATAAAATCAGTGCATTCGGAATTACTTTTAGTTTTCCTGAAAAAGGAGTTACCGGAATGAAATGGTTTGGAAGAGGGCCTTATCATGTCTGGAAAAACAGAATTAAAGGAACTACTTACGGTATCTGGGAGAAAGATTATAACACAACTATAACGGGCGAAAGTTTTGAAAATCTGGTTTATCCTGAGTTTAAAGGTTATCACGCCAATTTATTAGGGGCAAGCTTAAAAGCAGGAGCATCATCATTCAAAGTTTTCAGTGAATCTGATAATTTGTATTTGAGATTATTTACACCGGATTTACCTAAAAATGGCTTCGCCGGAAGTTATCCGCAGCCAGCATTTCCGGAAGGAGATATTTCGTTTATGTATGAAATTCCGGCTATGAGGGATTTTAAACCTTTGGAACATCAGGGACCGGAAAGTCAGGCCACCAATATTCGCATCAAAAGCGGTGATGACGGAATCAAAATGAATTTATGGTTTGATTTTAGAAATTAAAAATTTTGTTTCAGGATTTTCTTTGTTTCAGGTTTCAGGTTCGTTATCAACCAACCTGAACACAAAGTATGTCATTTCGACGAAAGGAGAAATCACACTAGAAGCTCACATTCAGTACTTACTCACAGGATGTGATTTCTCCTTTCGTTGAAATGACAAAATTGAGAAAAATTACATTTTACATTTCACACAACACATTTCACACAATATGAAATCAATTAAAATAATTACAATACTTTTTTTAGGCTTCTTATTTTTAAATTTTACTTCAAAACAAAAAGACAAAAACAGACCCACTGTTTACACCGTAGGCGACTCAACTGTAAAAAACGGCAGAGGCGACGGATCCGGCGGACTTTGGGGATGGGGAGATTATATTGGGCAGTTTTTGGATACCACGAAAGTCAGAATCGAAAATCACGCTTTGGGAGGTACCAGCAGCAGAACTTTTCAGGATAAAGGTTTGTGGACAGCCGTTTTGAACAAACTAAAAAAAGGAGATTATGTCCTGATTCAGTTTGGACATAATGATGATGGCCCTTTAAACGATACCCTTCGCGCCAGAGGAACAATCAAAGGAATCGGAAACGAAACGCAGGAAATCGACAACATGCTTACCAAAAAGCATGAAACGGTACATACCTACGGCTGGTACATTCAGAAAGTGGTTCAGGAAGCCAAATCAAAAGGTGCTATTCCTATAATTTGTTCTCCAATTCCAAGAAACGACTGGAAGGAAGGAAAAGTACCTCGCAATAATAAATCATACGGATTATGGGCTAAACAAATTGCTGAAAAGGAAAAGATAACTTTCATCAATCTGAATGAAAAAATGGCTGTTGAAATGGAAAAGCTGGGAGAACAAAAAGTGACCGGCACTTATTTTTACAAAAAGGATCATACACATCCCTCTGCAAAAGGGGCTGTGTTAGCCGCTTCGTTAATTGTTAATGAAATTAAAACAAGTAAAAATTCATTAAAAAAATTCATTTTGCAAAGCCCAAAGATTGTACTTCCTGCAAAGAAAAAAGTATACTTAATCGGCGATTCGACTATGGCAAGCAATAATAATGAAAATGCTGTTGGCTGGGGAGTTGCTTTTCCGAAATATTGTGACACTACCAGAATTGAAGTAATCAATAAGGCTCGTGGAGGAAGAAGTACGAGAACATTCGAAAAAGAAGGTCTATGGGATGCTGTAAAAAATCAATTAAAACCAGGTGATTTTGTGATGATTCAGTTTGGTCATAATGATGCAGGCGCTGTTGATAAAGAAAAATTCAGAGGTTCATTAAAAGGTAACGGAGATGAAACACAACAAGTAATTCGTGACAGTTTAACCGAAACCGTACATACTTTTGGCTGGTACATGCAGAAATTCATCAGAGAAGCCAAAGAAAAAGGCGCTGTTCCGATTGTTTTAAGCCAGACGCCAAGAAACGAATGGCCGAATGATAAAGTAGAACGCAGAACCGATACTTATGGAAACTGGTCGAAAATAGCTGCCGAAAGAGAAAAAGCGTTTTATATCGACCTCAATGAAATCGTAGCCCAAAAATACGAAGCTTTAGGCAAAGAAAAAGTAAAAGCGTTTTTCCCGAAAGATCATACACACACAGGAGCTGAAGGTGCTGCTTTTAATGCGCTTACAGTTGCTGAAAGCCTTAAAAAAATAAAAGACTGCGCATTGAGGGAGTATATTGAAATTCCAAAGTAAGTTATATGGTATGTGAAATGTTAGATGTAAAATGTAGATGTGAAATTTTTGATAAAATTTAAGAATATAAATTACGTGAAGGTGGAATTTGCAGTTTTTCACTTTTCATTTTTAATACATAAAAAAACCTCGTCTGTTGACGAGGTTTCTTTCTTTCAGTAGAATATTATTTTTTTGATTCTTCGATAGAAACTTTTCTGAACTCTTTTAAAAGTTTTTCAATCTCTAAAGATGATTTACGTGCTCTTGCTCCTGCTGCTTTAACACCTTTTTCAGATAATGATTCAGATTCTGTTTTGAATACTTCTAATTCAGCGTTGATTTTTACTAATAGATCTTTCATGCTTATATATGTTAAATTAAGTGGCAAAAATAAAAGTTTGCTCTATAGATAACGTAAGTTTAGTGTTAAAATTATCACAGTTTTTTGAGATTGAGTTACTATTCTTTTTTTTATGCTTTTCACTCCTAAAAACCAGCTAATTACAAAATACGAAAACTTTATATTTCTAAATAATATTGCAAGTAGAACCCACAAAACCTACTTAATTTTATCATAATTCACCTTTTTAGCATCTTTTTTAAATTGATTTTCCAAGGCGATTTCCATTTTTTCGGCTACAGACTTCTCTTCCTGTATCAAATTTTTCCTCTCTTCAGGATCTTTTTCAATATTATAAAGTTCTAAATCTGCAGGAGTATTGGCATGTCTGGTCCTGATTATTTTCCACGGCTTTTTAATTAAAGATTCCTGCAAATGACCTCTGACATAAATTTCCTGATCTGCTATTGTTTTATTTTCTGAAATTACCGGCCAGAGATTTTTGCCTTCGATACTTTTCGGCAGATTGTTATCTCCTGCCAAAGACAAAATACCAGGCAATAAATCTATTACCGAAATATAATTGTCATTCTTATATTTCTTCAAATGATCTTTCCAGTAAAATATACAGGGAACTCTTATTGCCCCTTCATAATTTGATGTTTTCCAGTCCCTGAGCGGTGTATTGTCTCCGAGGACAGTATTAGATGGATGAATTCCATTATATTCGTTTTTAGAGTCCCAATCATGCATAGCACCGTTATCACTCATAAAAATAACCAGCGTATTTTTATCCAGTTTTTGCTGTTTTAACTTCTCAAGCAATATCCCGATACAGTTATCCATATGGCTCATAGCCGCTGCATAATCCCTGCGCGAACTGTCTTTAATAGAATTCATATACGGATCTTTCCATTTTTGTTCTTCCTGCAAAGGAAAATGCGGTGCACTGTAAGCTACCTCTAAAAAGAAGTTTTTCTTTGGGTCTCTTATTTCCGAAATCCATTTAATAGCTCCATTGGTAAGCAAGTCTGTTACATGACCCTTTTCTTCAATAAACTCACCATTTCGATACCAGCTTTTGTCTCCGTTTTTATACAAATGAGTGTACTGATCTAATTGTCCGTGAAGGAAACCATACGAATAATCAAATCCATAGGCTTTTGGTCCACTGCTCGGCTGTAACCCAAGATGCCATTTACCTATAAGTGCTGTCTGATAGTTATTTTTATACAATAGCTTTGGCAATGTTGGAATTGAATCCGGGAGTTTCAACTGACTTTTATCACTAATCGGAGCTACGATTCCCATACGGCTCGCCGGTTTTCCCGTAAACAAACTCGCCCTTGAAGGAGAACAGGTTGGATTGACATAAAACCGATCCATTTCTACTCCGTTTTTGGCCAGAAAATCAATGTTTGGCGTTTTTATTTCCGAACCGTGATACCCAACATCATTCCATCCCGCATCATCAGCAATGATCAAAATGACATTCGGTTTTTCCAGTGAAGCCTTTTCATTCTTCTGACTATACGAAAATGAAAAGCAAAACGATAACAGTACTAACAATTGCTTTTTTGTATTCATATTTTTGATCATTTTAAAATTTGATTCATCTTGATTTTAGTATTAACAGTGATATAATCCAATACAATTCCTGTCTGATTTACAGCAATCGTAATAGTATGCTTTCCTTTATTTGTGATCGAAAAAGGCAATTTTACAATGGCGCTGTTACGAAGCACATTTTCTTTCCAGGTTTTGTCGCGGTCTTTTGTATTGATTGAAAAGAACTGAGTTTTATTTCCATCAACCTGTACTTCAATCTGATGATCAAAATTGTTTGCATGCGTAGGCAATAAATGAATTTCTATTTCGTAATCACCGGCTTTTTCAATTTCAAATTCATAAGAAACAGAAGGTTTTTCGGTTTTAAAATACCTTTGTTTTAACGGAAATAAAGTAATAGCATTATTACTATAGCCTAAACCGTTAATGGTTTTCCATTGGTATTCTTTGGATTCTTTTTTTAAAATAAACTGATTTCCCTTTATGATTTTTATTGCTTTTGAAGTTTCTTTAACTGATACTTCTTTTGAAAAATCGACTTTTTTTATAGAATCGAAAACAGGCAGATTTCTGGGACGCATTGCCATCATATGATTCCATTTGCCTTTGCTCAGTTTCTCATTATAATAATCCGTCAGTTCTTTTATTTTGTTGTAGGCTTCATTAGATAATGTTTCATATTTTTTCTTCTCATTTACATCTGAAGTCCTGCAAGCCAGATTCCAATATAAAAATTTATGGTTCATATAAGCCGCAGCTTCAATTGGGTAAATGACCAATTGAAAATAAGCATCTTCTCTTCCATCAGGAACAGCCGGACCGATACCTACAGCAACAGCAGAAGCCCACATCTCTACCTGGTCAATCAAATTATCGTAGGCTTTTATTCTTTCCTGACATTCTTCTTCCGTAAAATCAGAAAACCTTATTTGCGTAGTGGGTTCTGTCTGACTCCATCCCATATATTCCGGCTTTCTGAGAAATGCCAGCCGGTAATATTCTTCAAATACAGGACCTAAGTACTCTGCAATTTGGGGAGAAAACTCCCTTGTGAGCCAATCTCTCAAATATCGATTAATTCTATCCAATTTTATGCTGTTAATATCCCACGCCAAATCCAGAAAAAGTTCTGTATCGTATTCAGCAGGTTTTATGTCCCCTACATTTACAATCCACATTTTTTTAGCTCCGTTTTCATACGCTTTGGTCATTTCATACCAAATCAAACCCGGTTGAGTTGTACTTAGCCAAAGATAATCATGAGGTCTTCCCCAATAACTGATGTGATAATAAACACCGCTTCCTCCTGCCCTTTTTTGTTCTTCTTCATTACTCAGACGACGGATATATCCGTAATTATCATCCGGCCAGACTAGCGTAATATCGTCCGGAACTTTTAGTCCGTTGTCGTATAATTCCAAAACTTCTTTATACGGAACAAATGCCTGTGGAATCTCTTTTAATGGCTTTTTAAAGGTGTTCGAAAGCATTTCACGCTGATTCAGAATGATTTTTTCCACCATATTAATGGATTCTTTTAAATCTTTCGCGCCTTCCATTTTGCTGTCATGAACACCACGCATGCCTAAGGTCATAATCGTTTCGTTATTAGCCGATTTTAATTCGTCCAATCGATCCTGCCAGTATTTATCTACCTGTGTTTTATTGGTAAAATAATTATAATCTCCATGAATTTTCGGTTTCCACTCATCGACATTATTTCGAAGCATAGGTTCAGCGTGTGAAGAACCAATAACCATATGGTAT
Source organism: Flavobacterium gyeonganense (assembly GCF_029625295.1). Classification (NCBI taxonomy): domain Bacteria; kingdom Pseudomonadati; phylum Bacteroidota; class Flavobacteriia; order Flavobacteriales; family Flavobacteriaceae; genus Flavobacterium; species Flavobacterium gyeonganense. Next base: position 4,883,769 of record NZ_CP121112.1, read on the forward strand.
TTTTGGGCCATTTCTTTATTCCCCGGAAGGGTAAAAAAACCTTTTGTAGAAGGATGCATAGCTGGCCAGATCGTGTTGGCTTTTAAACGTAATAATAACTGAAATATCTTCTCGTAAGTTTTGGGTCCTATGTTTCCAGCTTCCGATTCGAATGTTTTTTCTGCCCAGGGCTCTAATCCCCAGTCCTCATCATTTAAGAAGATTCCTCTGTATTGTACCGATGGTGATGAAATGATACCTTTTTGTGGAAGCTGCAATGTTAGTTTTTCTTTTTTTATCGGATGAACATCTGCCCACCATTTCCATGGAGAAATTCCCAGACGCTCTGTAATTTCAAAAATGGCATAAACTGTTCCTCTTACATCGCTTCCCGTAACCACAAGATTTTCCTTTTCTTTTTTGATGGAAAATTTCTCCCACTGACCAGACAAGTCTTTTGATTTTGATTTAAAAAGACCTGATGAAGCTTGTCCGATATAAATTCCTTTTTTAGAAATAGTTTGGGTTGGAACAATTTCGGGTCTTTTTCCGGTTATCTCTTTTACATCATCAGCCAATTCATTTAAAGCCCAAAGAATCAATGGATCAGTATTTTTATCAATGTAAATCGAAGCTGACTGATTTGCATCTGCAATTAAAAAATCAACTGAATTTTTATTTTGGCTATAAGAACTTACGCTTAAAAAAATGAGCGAAAGAAAAAATCCGGCATATAAATTTTTATTCATTTTAAAATTATATTATATCTCTAAAAAACAAAAGTTCAAAGTTTACAACAAATTATGTTACAACTTTGAACTTCCTGTCTTTAAATTATTATAAAAAATTACTCAACTAACTGCTTATTGATACGCACATTTTTTAAGGTAATTCCATCTACAATACTTTTATCGATAGTTGCTTTCGTTGCTTCGATATTCAGGTTTTCAAAAGTAAAATTAGACAAACGAACATTTGGATCTTTTTCTACATTAAAAAATGTATCCGATTTCATATCAATGTTCTTTAAAGTTACGTGATCGCCATAAGACAATGGAATATCAGGACGGCCTTTTAAATCAAAAAATTGCTTCCATGCCAATACAACAAGACAGTTTTTCGCCTGTCCTTTAATATCTTCTACTCTAATGTACTCGTATCTTTGAGGTGTATCCGGTCTCATTTTTAACCAAAGCATTCTCGTGGCACCATCGATTTGGCAGTTACGCATAATTACATTTCTGTTGTGAATAGATTCACTTCCGTTTGTTAATGCCGAATGACAGAAACCAAATCGGCAATCTTCGATGATGATATTAGCATTTGGTCCATTATTTTTATCCTGATCTGCATAAGGTCCTTTACCGCCTTTTAGTGCAATTGCATCATCATTTACAGACAAATAACATCCTTTCACTAATACATTCGTACAGATATCAACATCGATTGCATCTGTACTTGGAGCCTTAACTTCTAAATGCGGAGAGAAGATGTATAAATCTAATAGTTTTACATTATTACATTTATAAAAGTGATTTGTCCAGAAACCTGAATTGATCAGTTTTACGTCCTGAAATTGCACGTTATTGGAATTCCATACAAAAACCAGTCTTGGTCTTGAAACCTCTAAATTGGTACATTTTGGATTGATTTTACGTCTTGCCCAAAAAGCTTCATAATATTTATAACCGTTTCCGTTGATGGTTCCTTTTCCAGAAATAGAAAAATTATCTACACCATACGCATTGACCAAAGCCGGAAAATAATCCAGGTTCTGACCTTCCATTCTTGAGGCCATAATTGGGTAATTGGCAATATCATCAGAACCTTTTAAAGTTCCTCCTTCAGCAACATATAAACTTGTTTTAGGCTTAAAGAACAAAGCACCGCTCAGGAAAACCCCTTTTGGAATCACAATTACCCCTCCTCCGCTTTTGGCTGCTTTATCAATTACCTTTTGAATCGCAACGGTCTGGATTTTGGTACTGTCTTTAGTAACTCCAAAATCTGTAATGGTATATTGTTTTCCTAAATCTTTCAATTGAAGTTTAGTGTAATCTTTAAACCATGGTGTAATGGCACTTCCATCAGGAAATGTATCGTTTTTATAATTTTGAGAAAATGCAGACTGGGAAATTCCCAAAATGCAGATTGCAAGTGTCAATAATCTTTTCATTGTATCTTTTTTGGTTTTTAAATTTTATGAGGTTTAATTTTAATTTGACTGATAGAAATATAATATCCTGTGCTTCCGTAATTTGATTTTCTTTTATCTGACCAGTTTGGTCTTTCTCCTGTAACAGAAACGGTTAAATGATAATTGCTTTTTTTAAGCAACGGAGACCTGAAAACTTGTGTTTCGATTGAAAATTTGCTATACATGTCAACGAGGGCTGACACAATTACCTTGCCTTTTTTATCGGTTAAAACAACTTTAGCATACCCGTTTTCAGAACCAACTAAACTATACAATGCAATTTGCTCACCGGTAAAACTAACTGTAAACGAAGCATCTTTTTCATCAGATCTGCTTTCAGATGTTGTTTCTTTCCAATTGCCTTTATATTGGATTTGTGTATCAGTATTTTTAATGATTTCGTCATTACTTTCTGCAACAGATGAAATTCCGGTTACAGTATCTAGTTGCCAGGCATCCTGATAATCAGGAATCGAAAGTGACGTTCCTGAAATTACAAGTGGCTGCCAGATGTACGTTGCCGAAGAAGCCTGTTTAGGAAAAGACCATCTGTCACCCATAAACATATACGTTATGCCTTTTGTGCCCTGAATTGGTAATACAAAAGTCGATTGTGAATTCCATGTCAGTGTTCTTTCCGGAGCGATTAAACCCTGAGATTGCCAGGGACCTTTTAATGAATTTGCAGTGTAATAATAATTATCGTTTTTCTCCCAGCTTGTTAAATGTGAACCGATAAAATAATACAATCCGTCTTTTTTAAGCATGGTTGGTGACTCAAATCCTGATGTAATATTTTCGTTTACTTTCTCTGTAACCGATTTAAAATCATCGCTTAGTTTGTAAATTTCTCCTCCGTGAACCAAAATATAACCGGAACCATCAGTATCCTGAAAAGTTCCCATATCCCATTTTTTTATCGGTTTGCCCTGATACAAAAGCGGACCTTTAAACTGATACGGACCTTTAATGTTTTTTGAAACGGCATAACCAACAAACTGATCTTTGTATGTTAAAGTATCCGCATGCATGAAAATGATAAATTCCCCCGTTTTAGGGCATTTCATCACTTTTGGCCTTTCTCCAACCCGATTTGGCCCCAGCTTACCCGATTTTTGCTGAGGAAGCGCAATACTTTCAAATTTCCAGTTATACAAATCTTTGGAAGAATAACAATTAAATCCTGTAAAAGCATTGCTCATATCAGTATGAGCTTCACCAAAAAGATAAAATGTATCTTTTTCTTTAATTATATTGGCACCGTGAGCGCTCACAACATTTTGGTTTTGGTCGAACCAGGGTGTTCCGGAATAGATTGCATCCATTTTTCCCAGCTGTTGTGCAAATGAAACAGAAATACCTATAAAAAGCATAATACTGTTTATAGTTACTTTTCTTAAATATTTAAAAATTGAATAATTATTTTGAGTCATTTTTACGATTCTAATTCAGAATGTATCAAATTTATTCTATTCTTATTTTTTTTGTATCCTGTACTATCTGTTATAACTGTTAAATAAAAACACAGGATGCTGCAGGATAACAATTCTGTCCCATTCCGCTATTTTTACTTTTATAAATCTTTTTTATGATACAGAAATCCCGCTACATCTTCCTGTTAATGATTGTTTTATTTACGTTAAGCAGTTTTAAAAATGATGAAATTAATCTCGAAGGCAACTGGCATTTTGAAATTGACCGAAACGATGAAGGAATAACCCAGAAATGGTATAACCGAAGTCTCACAGATGTTATAAAACTTCCCGGTTCTATGGCTGAATTTCTAAAGGGAGATGATATTACGCTCAAAACAAAATGGACAGGATCTATCTATGACAGTTCTTTTTATTTTATTCCGCGATTAGAAAAATACAGACAACCCGGAAATATACACATACCGTTTTGGCTGACACCTGCCAAACATTATGTGGGAGCGGCATGGTATCAGAAGGAAGTGAATGTCCCTGCAAATTGGAAAGGCAGACGCATTCTTCTTCATTTAGAAAGAGTCCATATAGAAACAAGGGTCTGGATAAACGACAAGGAAGTTGGTTTGCAAAACTCATTGGTAGCTCCTCATGTTTATGATTTAAGTACATTTCTTTCACCGGGGAAACAACGTATATCTATCCGGATTGATAACCGTATTACTAAAATAAATATGGGTCCCGATTCCCATAGCGTTACGGATCACACACAGGGAAACTGGAATGGTATCATTGGTAAAATAGCTTTAGAATCATTATCGCCTGTTTATATTGATGATGTTCAAATTTATCCGGATATAAAAAACAGAAAAGCACGTGTAAAAATCATTTTAAATAATAGCACAGCAAATGAATTTAATGGAAAGTTGTCCTTGTCTGCAAAAAGTTTCAACACCCCAAAATCAGACCAGACCAAAGAAATTACCAATCAGGTTACTATTTCTGGCGCTGACAGCAAAATTATTGAAATAGAACTTCCGTTTGGAAAAGACATGCTGACCTGGGATGAATTTGATCCGGCTTTGTATCATCTGGCCGTAAAACTTAATGCTAAAGGAATACAATCTGAGAAAAAGGTTCAGTTTGGAATCCGTGAATTTAAAATAAAAGGAAATCAGTTTTTTATTAATGATGTTCCGGTGTTTCTTCGCGGAACGGTGCATAATTGCGAATTTCCATTAACCGGGTATCCTGCAACCACTGTAGAAGCCTGGGACGAAATTTTTAAAACCATCAAATCTTATGGGTTAAATCATGTTCGTTTTCATTCGTGGTGTCCTCCCGAAGCAGCTTTTATTGCTGCAGACAAAGCAGGAATCTATTTACAGCCAGAAGGACCAAGCTGGCCGAATCACGGTCCAAAAATAGGATTAGGTCAGCCGATTGACCAATTCTTGTATGACGAAACTATACGAATGACAAAAGCATATGGCAATTATGCTTCATTTACAATGTTATCAGCCGGAAATGAGCCTGCAGGAAAACAGGTAGAGTATCTGAATGCCTTTGTAGATTTTTGGAAAGCCAAAGATAGCAGAAGAGTTTACACCGGAATGTCCGTTGGCGGAAGCTGGCCAGTAGTCCCAAATGCAGAATACCAGTCGCGTGGCGGTGTAAGAGGTCTGAACTGGAATAAAATACCTGAAACAGAATCTGATTTCAGTACCGGAATTGCTGCTTTCAAAGTACCTTTTGTAGCACATGAAATAGGCCAATATTGTGTTTTTCCAAATTTTGAAGAAATACCAAAATACAAAGGCGTTTACAGGGCTAAAAATTTCGAGATGTTCAAACAGGATCTTCAAGACCATAATATGGCAGATCAGGCTAAAGACTTTTTGAATGCTTCCGGTAAACTGCAGGCTTTGTGTTATAAAAACGAAATTGAAAAAATTCTGAGAACTCCGGGATATGCAGGATTTCAGGCATTAGGCTTACAGGATTTTCCGGGTCAGGGAACGGCTTTAGTGGGCGTTTTAGATGCTTTTTTCAGGAAAAAGGATATACGTCAGCAAAAGAATATAAACGTTTTTGTAACGAAACAGTTCCTTTACTGAAAGTTCCAAAGTTTGTTTACGCCAATACCGAAATTTTAAAAGCCGAAATAGTACTTTTTCACTCCGGTAAAACTTCTTTGCAAAATGCGGTAATTAGCTGGACCTTAAAAAATGAGAAGGGAATTGTTCTTTCTGAAGGAAATTTTGATCCTAAAACTTTCGAAAACGGAAACGGAATCTTCGTTGGAAACCTTACTTTCGAATTAAATAAAATTAAAGAAGCATCTAAATTAAACTTTGAAGTAAAACTCAACAACACTCCTTTTATTAATGATTGGGACTTTTGGATTTATCCTGAAATTAAACCAGAAATTACAAATTCCATTTACTACACTACTATTTTAGATGACAAAGCAAAAGAAGTTTTACAGAATGGAGGAAAGGTATTTTTGAATGCATCAGGCAAAGTTATAAAAGGAAAAGAAGTTGAAATGCATTTTCTTCCGGTTTTCTGGAATACCTCATGGTTTAAAATGCGTCCGCCCCATGTTACCGGAATGCTGATACAGGATAAAAGCCAAGCTTTTGCCAATTTCCCAACCAGTTTTCATAGTGACCTGCAGTGGTGGGAAATTCAAAATCGTTCACAGGTAATGAACCTTGAAGATTTTCCGGCAGATTTCCGCCCATTGGTTCAGCCTATCGATACCTGGTTTATGAACCGCAGACTAGCATTAATAATTGAAGCTAAAGTTGGGAAAGGAAAAATTATTGTCAGCAGCGCCGATTTAGGTCCGGATTTGAAAAATAAACCTGCTGCAAAACAATTATTCATTTCCTTGCAGCAATACATGAATTCTGATGCTTTTAATCCAAAAGAAGAATTGAGCTTTGATGTCTTAAACGATATTTTCGTGAGTCCTTCAAAAGAACAATTTAAAACTTTTACCAAAGACAGTCCAGATGAACTGAAACCGAATTCTAATCAGAACAAAGTAAAATAATACTTAAGTTATACTTTATATAAATACAATTAAAAACTTAATAAAGAAATAATAAGCGATCATGAAATAAATTTTTATAATCGCTTATTAGTATCTATCATGCTTAAAATTTTATTCTTCTGTTCAGTAATTCTAATTATTTGACTTTTCTTTTCAGCCATTCTTTCGGTACATTCACAATACAAATATTCATTGTACGATTGTCTTCAGAAAGCATCGCCGACTGGATTTGAATTTTCGTTCCTTCCCTGTTAAACGTGGGATGAATATGATCAGCCGCAGTTGTTTTATGTCCTGTAGTAAGCATCATCATTTCGTTTGTGTTTCTGTCTATTAAATACAAACTTCTCGAAAAATCATCCCCTACTGCCCATCGTCCGTCTGCAGAACCATGTACATGCCACAATCCACTGCCGCTTTTGGTTTGTCCGGCAATAATCATTTCTCTGGTTCTGAGATTTAAAATTCCTAAGCCTGTTGGTTTTTCACGGGTTCCGGTATTGCCCCAATTGCTTTCCTGTCCGGGATTAACCGGATTTCTGATTTCTCCATTTTCAGTAATTTCTACAGGAGCTTCTTTCTGAATATCAATTTTTCGATGCCCCATGATCGCTATTGCTACTTCATCTTTAGAAATTACGGCTTCATGCGTTACCCATTCAAAATCAGATTCGGGATACAAAGGTCGTAAACCTGTTCCGTCTGCCATAACCGTCCACGTTCTTTGAGGCGACTTTCCTCCCGTTTCCCAGCAAAAAACCAATTCACCCGGATTCCAGATATTTGACTGGATATGCCCTACCTGAAATGGTACAGAAACGACATGTTTAAATTCACCTGTTTTTAAATTCATGCTGCTGATTCCGCCTGGTCCTGCTCCCATATTCCTTGGACCAATGCTTTTCTCTATTTTTACATTCGGATCTAAGTGTCTTCCTGCTTCTTCTTTTCCGATTCTGAAATAAATTCGTTCTTCATCCGCATCCAGAGCCATATCACCTGAAGCTCCCATTTCCGGATTGGTTACACCGCAAATTCGTTCGTAAGCAGCAATGGGTTTCATTTTTCCGTCCTGACTATCTTTAAAAACAGCTTCCAGATTTACCTCTATAATCTGCATTTTATCGCCTTCTCCTTTACGCATAAAATACAATTTCATGCTTTTTTGAGCCATGCATAAAGTTCCGCTGTAACCTCCTTCGGTAACCTGAACCATTACACCTGATTTTTCATTCACCGCCACTGCTTCGCCATTGGCTCTTTTGGTTCTGAATATCAGCCATTTTCCATCAGCTGTCCATTGTGGATGTGTTGGATAGGTTTTGGAATCTCCTGCTTGTTTGGTTGTCAAAAAAATCAATTCCTGACCTGTAACAGGATCTTTGATTATCTTTTTTTCTGATGGAAAACGGGTACCAATCTGACTGAAAGAAGTCAGAGTTGCCAATAAAAAAATGACACTTAAATGGCTCTTCATCTTATTTGTGTAAATTGTTTTTCCCTTCAACTTTTAACTGTATAGCGCTGTCGTTTATCTGAAACTGATTGTCTTTCAACAATAAAATCACTTCGGCTCCAGCCAATAAAACCGGACCGTAACCATGAGCTGCAAAAACATTTATCGGACGATAATAGTAAAACGCAGGATCAAAACCCATTCCGGTTCCTACACAGGTTCCTTCAACCTGACCTTTATCATTTACTTTCGAAGCAACAGCATTCCAACCCAATAAAACAGCAGGCCCATAGGTCATTTTATCGACGTATCCACGATTAATAGCTCTTGCTATTGAATACGTATAAATGGCAGTAGCAGAAGTTTCCAGATACGAATCATTTCTATCCAGTAACTGATGCCAAAATCCGGTTCCATGCTGATATCGCACTAATCCGGCAATATGCTTTTGAAGCTGTGCCAAGACCTGAGGGTATCCGGGATGATTTTTAGGTAAAACTTCAAGTAATTCCACCATAGTCATTATTGCCCAGCCATTTGCCCTTGCCCAGTGAAACTGTGGATGCACTTCCATAGATTCAACCCAGCCGTGCATGTAAATTCCTTTTTGATCGTTAAACATTCTTTTAGAAAACTGATTTACCTGTTTTACGGCATCATCGAAATATTGTGAATCACCTGTATAGGCCCCCATTTGAGCCAAAGCAGGCACACTCATAAACATATCATCCAGCCAAAGCGTATTGTCCTGAGGCCTGTTTCGTGCTAAAGTTCCGTCATTTAATCGAAACTGCTCCTTACTGATAAAATGGATGTAATTATTAACTAAAGGATCTATATTGGCTTTTAAGCCATCTTTTTTGGCTTTGATAAAGGCAGCACAAAGCGCTCCGGCAAAATCTAATGCTTCCGGATGGAGCGTTTTAAGCATATCATTATCTTTGATGTTTTTTTCCTGAATATTTTCGGCAACGTCAGCGATTAACTGTATTCTCTTATTCGAATAATCTGCAAAATATTTTTCACCTGTAGCCTTAGAAGCTAAAAGCATTCCTGCGTATGTAACACCCCATTCATAACTGGTCAGCCTAAATGCTCCCGGTTCAAAAATGATGTCTTCTTTGTTTTTTTTATAATCTTTAATTTCAGCTTTTGTTGTTGCATTTATAATTTTTGCAGCCGAATTTTTATCTAAAAAATTGTAAACTCTGTCCAATACCTCTTTTATATTTTTCTTTTGTGGAATGACATAAGGGGTTGGATAATCCGGCTGCATCAAATGTAATGGTGTTGTGGCATCATTAGTTTGGGCATTTACCGAAGTAATTATTCCCAAAGCAAAAAGGGTAATAATTTTTGTTGCTTTATAGTTCATGGTTAGTATGTTAGTTGATATTATTGTTTATTGTTTAAAACATGAAAATTTTACTTACTATTTTTTAAATCCCAAATGTCTTCTATGCTTATCTGAACAGGTCCAATTAAGCCCGATTCTAATAATGGGGTATTCTTTTCAAAGAAATCTACTGTGCAAAAAGTAATACGATTTTTACTTGGACGTCGCGTTTTATTAATAACCCATTCCGGTATTTCCTGAAGGTTCCGTCCAATTACCGGAGCAGGCTGAACATAAGGAAAGTCGCGAACAGGTCCCCAAACGCAATCTTCAGGTTCATTTTTATCACCTATCATTCGATTTGGCCAAAGGTTCGTAACTATTACTTGCAGTTCATTTTCTCCTGATTTGAAATAATCAGTTATATCTGCAGAAAATGGCGGCTTCCAGATCAAGGCGACTTTTTTCTGATTGACTGTAACTGTGGCAACATTTTTAACTTTTCCTAAATCTAAGAAAACACGTTTATTATTTTTAAGTTGTTTCGAATTGATTTTAAATGATTTTTTATAAGTAACAGTCCCTGAAAAAAAACGAATACCGGTATCTGTATGTAATGGCCATGAAATCAATTTATCAAAATAAGCTGAAGGTACTGCTCCGCGATTTGCTTCAAAACTAACATTCCAATTATCATTTAAAAAAAATGTTTCGGGTTCTTTACTTTGCTTTATCGTAGTTGTTTTATTGTCTTTAAAACTTACTTTGTAAATTCCTTTTTTATTCAAAATCAATTTATTATCACTTACTATGTGAAGTTTATTTTTTACATCGGCTCCATTTATCGATATTGCCCTAACCGGATTTGAATTACTTTCACTTTTTTTACGAAATACAATAAAACAGGAACCATTAGCTTCCAAATCAAGGGAAACTGAAGTTTGATTTTTATTGTTTTCCCAAATTAATACATCGGTCATTTTTCCGGATACAGGATCCCAAAGTTCCGGCTTCCTATCTTTTATTCTGAAGTTGATTCGGTATGATTTGCTCTCTGATGTTGGGTTGGAAATAAAGTAGTAATCTTCATTTTTATCATTTCGATGAATCCAATTAAGATCTTTTTCATTGTCTAACACTTCCACATCTTTTGAGATTTCTTCTAATGCCAAAACCTCTTGTGCGGAATAGCCGCTATATACTTTGCCTTTACCAATATTAAGTATCCTTTTTTCTGATTTTTTTCTCCAAATGACCCAAACAAACGTTCACTAATACTTTTTATTTCAAGAGTATTTTCAATTGATTTGTTTAAACCTGGACTTCCTGCAAATCCATTTCCAACAACAACAGCGCCATCGTTCACCAATTTTTCTATTTTTCCGGCCAGTTCTGTTTCCAGCTTGCAATCGTTTGGCAGTATCAGTATTTTATAAGTCATACCATCAGGAAGTACTAACTTATTATCCTTAACGGAGAAACGCGTCAATAGTTCTTTTTCGTTGCAGATGTCTCCTTTATAGCCTCCCGGAATAAAGGTTTTCTTTTGTCTTGATAACTGTAAATAACATATATCGCTGACAAACAATCCTTTTTGAAGGAGAAGCTGACAGCGGGATACATATTGTATCCATTCCGCCGCTCCATGATCCCACCAGGTTTGTGATGGTCCGAATTGTGTTCCCCACCATCCCATTGTCATTCCTGGTTTTAGGTGTGGCCACGGCTGATGCGCACTTGCATGGAGTACAAAAAGATTTACGCCTTCACAAAATGCCAGATCTCCGGTTGCTTTCAAATCGGCTAAATCATTTTGAAAAGCATATTGGGGTTGTCCGGTGAAAGCTTCTGCTGCCACAATTTTTTTTCCGTTGACGTGCGCGTTGCTGGCAACAGGTAAAATAGAATCCCATCCCCAGGTTGCTGGTTTTGTCCAGAATTCGCACATTACCATATCACCAATTCCACGAATAGCCGTTTCATCGAAATTTTTCTTTCCCGTTCCATAAGGTTCACATAAAAATTCCAGTCCCGGAGTTTTATGTATTAATTGTTCAAGATAACCATAATAGTTATCGGCATAAAGTTCATTGATAGTACGTTGCATATCATACTTGAAACGTTCTGTACTATCTTTTGACTCAATAGTATATCCTGCTTTAACCAAAAGCCAAGGAAGTAATTCATAGCCTCTGCGGTTTTTAAATTCTGCTGCCATTTTAGGAGTCCAGTCTTGAAAACCAGCTTCATAACTATCAATTTCGATTCGTTTGAAAGTTTTTCCACTATGTTTACCAGCCAAGTCTAATAGTTTTTTCGGATATAAAGCCCAAAATTTATCAAGGGCATTTCGGTTCATTTTGTCCACTTCCAAACCTTGTCCGGAAACTGGAGCCGTCATATTCATTTCTCCTGTAGTGGTATGTCCAAAACGAAGTATTTCCCACTGCCCTTCCGGTAATGCTTTATTTAATCGGTCATCTTTATCAAGTCCGTCAGTAATAACAATTATATTCTCTTTCGTCAGATTCTCTTTTCCTTTTGGTATAGCAATCAGGCATATATCTTTATAATAATTCCATTTAGCTTCAATTTCTGCTTTTGCGATAATACTCCCCTTAGCTGTTTTTCCGGAAACTGATGTTTTAGCCCAAATCAGTTTTTGCATGGAATCTTCTACCTTCAAGTCCGGAGCACCACTGGATGACCATCCGGGGTTGTTATGGGTTCCAAAATCCATACCTAATCGCTGGCATTCCTCTAATGAAAATTGCATTAAGTCATTCCATTGATCTCCTAAAACAGTAATATTTGGATCGGTAATATCGGCTTCAGAACCACCTACCAAAAATTGCTGGACATTTTTTATACCTACTTTTTTAAATGCTTCCAAATCAGATGTAATTCCTTCTTTAGTAACACAGCCATTCATCCATTGCCATAAAATATAAGGAGTTGGTCCATTTGCATCTGCAAAATCTTTCGCTATTTGATCATCATCTGAATTATTATCCTTTATAATAAATGATGCATTTACTATCAAAATCGACAATAATAACATTAAAGCCAGTGCTTTTATAAAAAATTTAATTTTCATCTATTTTACCATTTAAAGGTTAAAAACGGTTAGATTACTTATTGACAGTAACAGTAATTTTCGCAGAAAGCTGTTTCGCTAAACTGGTCACATAATTGCTAAAATAAGCTGAGTCTTTAAAGTTTTTATCAGCGCTCAATTCCCATCCAGCTATTGGATAATAACTAATTGGCTGGTTGTTTTTTGTACTTACTTTTATCAAATAAGAATTGGTCAGTTTGCCTGTTTTTGGAGCTTCGATATAACCTTTGTAAGCCTCTTTTGGAATAATTATAGCCGTTCCCAGAATCCACTGACGCTCATAGGTTAATTTATCATGAAGAATAAAACAAACATAATCACCTGAATCAACAACCTGCAACGGATTCTGATTATTAATATTCGAAAATGCAATAGTGAGTGTCTCATTCCCTTTAAGACCGTTTAAGGAAACAGTGTTTTTATATCCGTACATTCCAGGCCAGATTGAAGCCGTTTCCTGTACCTGATATTTGTTTCCTGAAGCCTGCCAGTTTTGATATTTATAACTTAAAACCGAATTTACCGGACCTTCGCTTACAATTTTGAAAGTCGTTTTTTCAACGTTATTTATCGTATCATTGATCAAAATTCCAAGTCTGTTGATTTCATTCCCAACAATTAATCCATAACCGCCTAATCCGGCTGAGGTTCCAACAGGAAAAATATCCCTTCCCCAATCGTGCATCTGATGGTAATTGTCTTCTACGGCACCTTTACTGTTGATACCTACATTTTCAGGTGTGATTCCGGGAGTTCTTTTACCAAAAACGTCTTTACAATTTCTTCCGTCCAGATAATGCCTAAAACCTACTTTATCATTTTCCCAGGTGGGGCCATCGGTCTGGTATTTTTGAAAACCTAATTTTTTATACACCTGATTTGCCAACAAAACCTCTTCTGTTGCTGGCTGTACCGGCAAATTTTCTGCTTCTCTTTTTCCAAATCGGGCGCTGGTTTTCACAACATATTTAGGATCAACATCTGACCATTTCAGTTCAACTGTTTTCTTTTCTTTTGCAGAAAAATCAGCTACAAAAAACAATTCATCCCATTTTCCGTCACCATCGAGATCATTTACCTGAGCCGGAATGGTATCTGAATTCTGTAAAAGGATTGGAAAAGATTTTTCGCCACCTTTTGCCTTAAGCTTACTTCTTTTTATTAAAACCGCTTTTTGAGGCAATTCCAAATCCGAATTATTAGTTAAAACAATTTTAGCCGATTGTGATTTTTGAGCTTTACAACTTATAAAAATCATAGCCGATAAAGCTATTGAAAGACAGAGTTTCGATTTCATTATTCTTATTTTTATTTTACTACTTATTTTACGGCAACATCCCAGATTTTTGATAATCTTGATTTTCCTTTTGGACCTGAAATATCTAAAACTACGATATATTTTCCGGCCTCTTTATATTCATGAACCGGATTTTTTTCTGATGAAAAATTCCCATCGCCAAAATCCCATTTATAAGATTCAATTTCGCCTACAGACTGATCGATGAAAGCTACCGTTCTTTTGTTTTTATCAATTACATTGAACGTCCATTTAGCATTGATTTGCTTTTGGAATTGTTTTTCCAAAGGCATTAATTTAAACGGAAGACTGTAAGAAGCATTTCCATACATGGTATGTTCTTTGGACAGGTTCCAGAAACCGTTGTTTTTTTCGTTATTTACATCATCATAATCAATGATTGCCCAGCAAAGTCCGATGTTTTTATTTTCCTCCAAAATTGATTCAACAGCTCTGGAAGGATCGTTTCCTGCATAATCAAATGGCGTAATCCAAAATTCTAATGTCAGTTTTCCTGATTCTCCCGCTTTAAAATTATAATATGTAGCAGCATTTGCATATGGCAGTTCCTTGATCCATGGTTGGCTTCCCCAGACTAATGTCCAGTCTTTACCTTCTGCAGGAGTAAAAATATGGTAGTTTTGCGCATGAACGCCGTGATATGAAAAATAGGCATCCATAGTATTTGTCAATGCTTTATTAGGGTGAAACCGGTCTATAAATGGTCCGCCCGACTGATCTGCATCAACAATCACTTCAAATGTATCATTATGTAGTCCCGGAAGAGAAAAATCCCAATAATCATCATAAGCTTCATACAAAAAATAGAGACGGTTCAATCCTTTTACCCAGGCCACTTTTACGCTTACATCTAAGTTTTTAGGATTTGCTTTTGCATGTTTTCCGCTGTCTTCCCATAGCTGATCCATTCCGACAATATAACTTTCAGGAACCATTTTCCAGTCGTCTGTTTTTCCGTCAATAGTTGGAATTTTATTCGCCGGAAACTGAAAAACTTTAAAAGTTCTGGCGTCTTGTGACCAGCATTGAAACAAAGTACAGAACAGTATCGTCAAAAAAAATGTATTTTTTATATAAAGTCTCATAAGTCTGTTTTATTTTTTTGTCTTTCCTGATCTAATTGGGATAAAAATATGACGAATCACAAAAATAATTAATCTAAATGAAAAACTTCCTTCAGACCAATTGCAACTGGAGAATTATCAGGATTAGTTTCCATAATATCACCCATATAAGCCCACCATTTTTTTACAATAGGATGGTTCGGCAGAAGATCAAAGTCAAAATCAGCATTTATTTTTTGAACGGCAAAAAGTATGAGTGTTTCTTCATCCAGAAAAATACTGTAATCCTGTATACCAGTTTCTGAAAGGAGGCTTGCTAATTCAGGCCAGATCTCGTCATGTCGCTTTTTATACTCCGCTTCGAAGCCCGGTTTTAATTTCATTTTAAAAGCATTTCTTACCATAATTTTTAATTTTTTAAAGAGTATTTTTCTAAGATATTTACATTATTTTGAAGATAAACGAAGAAATCATTTCAAATATCCCGCCTTTTGAAGCAGTAAATAAATACGTTTCTTTTCCGTTTTGAAATAATAAACAATTAATGTTTTAGGCTAATCTTTACCGGTTTGTCTCTGTCACAGAATATCTCACCATTATTATATTCCAATTCAGCGACCTGTATCGAACTTCTTCTGGTTTCGAAATTGTCGATCCCTTTATTTTCAGGAATCCTTCCCGGATGTGTAAAGTAGAAAACATAGGCTCTGTCCTCATTTACAACAACATCTGCATGTCCGCCAATTACTTTATCATCTGTTCCCGTTCCCGGAATCTGAAGAATGTTTTGTTCCTGTCTTTTCCAGTTTATAAAATCATCTGAAGAAAAAACAGCAAGGCCTCTCCACGGATCTGTAATCATCCAGTTTTTTCCTTTCCATCTAAAAATTTTAGGTCCTTCTCCCCTGTCTTTTACCACTTTTTTTCCGCTGTCTGTCCAATGATACAAATCTTTACTTTCGGCATAATAAATTGATTTTCCGTCATTTTCATTATTGTAGTACATACGCCAGTTTCCGTCAGGCAATTGAAAAACAGAAGCATCAATACAGCGTTCTGATGCGAGTTTTAGTTGTGATTCGAATTTCCAGTCAATTAGATTTTTACTTGTCAAATGCACAATATATCTCGGATGTTTCCAATCTTCAAAAATACCCGGAACAATTGTCAAATACATATGGTATTTGTTTTTGTGCTTAATAACTTCCGGAGCCCAATACGTTACATCTTTAATGATATAATCGATATTACAGTTGGTTTTGTATTTCCAATGCGCACCATCTGAAGATTCTGCAATGCCTATTGGGGTTCCATGTACCCAACTCACTCCGTTTCCGTTAATATTAGCTCTGCGATTGGTGTAAAACATCAGCCATTTTTTATCTTTTTTGCTCCAGATAATAGAGGGATCTGCCGCTCCGTCAAATATAGGATCGCGATATAATGGTTTATCTGCGATTTCATCATTCCTTTTTTGTGATACGTTCTGTACAAAAACGGGAAGCCAAAACAGAATCAACAAGAGAAGGATTTTTGTGAACTTTATGAGGGTAAATTTCATGTAAATACAAGTAAGGGTATCTTCAAATATATTTACTTATTCTTCGAATACTATCCTGTGCTATACTGTTAAGTTTAAAGCATAAAAAAGAAGATTTACAGTTTTTGTAAATCTTCTTTTTAAGATATCATTACGATATTACTTTTCAATCATAATTTTAAGTGTTTTAGTAGCTTCATCAGTAATTACTTTTAGAAGATATACACCCTGATTTTGATTTGGAATACTAATGGCAACATTTTGATCATTACCTGTAAGTTCCACTTCTTTTTTCATTATAATCTGTCCCGTGATATTAGAGACTACAACTGTAGCTTTAGACGATTTAAAACCATTGAATCGAACATTAAATTGTCCCGAAGAAGGATTTGGATAAACCAAAACTTCTGCGCTTATTGAAGCAGCTGATTTTTTAACTCCTAAATTAGAAATATCTTTAATAACAATATTTGATGCAGGAACAGGAGCCATATCATAACCAAGGAAAAAACTTGGATGCGGAGGCTGATTGTAAGCCGAGTTTTGCCATGCAATTGCTGTACGATATTGAGGATCATGCATCAAAGTAGGAATTCGGTAATCTGTAGCAATATTAGTTGTAAAAAGAATCAAAGCAGTATTGTCTGTTCGGCGAAGAATAATCTCTTCTCTCCAGTCACCCAAAATGTCACCGGTAAGTGCCGGATTTTTTTTAGAATCATTATTGGAAGAAACCGGAGCAGCCTGATAAATAGTAAACAAACGGTTTAGTGACTGCGTTGCGGGATTCCATTTGTCCATAATAGTTCCATCCAGCAATTCACGGCCTAAATCTCCATCCCACCATACAGCACCGTTTACAGCCTGACTTCCGTTGGTTGGTCTGTTCGTTCCAATCTGACCATCCTGAACGTTATATAAATTACCTGAAGAACTCCACATTTCATACCCTCTGTGGCTTGGATCAATATCTGCCGCCAGAGCACGGCCAACATCTCCTGTAGTAACGGCCCCAAAAATCATTTTTCCAGTTTTTGCATCATTAAGCCTGATTCCATAAGGACTGTATTGACTTTCAGATTCAAGGCATTGCCAGATTTCCTGACCGGGACGATCGGGATCCATATCCGACATATGAAGTGCATCTCCATGACCCTGACCGTAAGTCCATAAACGTTTTCCATCATCATTTATAGCACTTGAACCGTTTATGATTTCATCTTTTCCGTCACCATCGACATCACCAATAGTCATTTGATGATTCCCCTGACTTGAAAGTGCATTATTCGCAGGTTCGCTTGCGTCTTTACTGTCGAAAATCCATCGAAGCGTTAATTGTCCATCACGCCAGTCGTAAGCAGCGCGCATTAATTTATCATAGTATCCACGTCCAACAATAAGACTCGGACGGGCACCATCTAAATACGCTACAGCAGAAACAAAACGATCCTGACGATTTCCATACGTATCTCCCCAATCTGCCGTATTGGCTCTTGCCGGCTGATAAGCAACTGTTGCCATAGCTGCTCCTGTTAGACCATTAAAAACTGTCAAAAATTCAGGGCCCTGTTGTACCCATCCGCCTGAATTTCTATAATCTATAGTTGAATTACCAATCACTACTCCCGCACCATCAATTGTACCATCAGCCGTTTTTAATATTATTTCAGCTTTTCCGTCTCCATCAAAATCATAGACCATAAACTGATTAAAGTGTGGACCCGCATTTACGTTTTTACCTAAGTTGATGCGCCAAAGCAAAGTTCCATTCATTTTATAGCAATCAAAAATCTGATCTCCCGAAAAACCTCCTCCGTTATGATTCAATAATGTAGGATCCCATTTTAAGAAAATTTCATATTCACCGTCACCATCAACATCACCAACACTGGCATCATTTGCAGTGTAAGTATAAGCTGTACCATCCGGAATTGTGCCTGCCGGTGGAATTTGCAATGGAATTGACAACTGGTTATTCGCCCATACTGAAACAGAAGCTGTAGCGCTTCCTTCCGTACCGTTAACAATTGGTTTTATCGTATAACTACCATTAGTTGAAATGTTATCAATATAATTTGTTGAAGCTGTTATAGGAGTTGCATTGATTTTTACATTATCACGGTAAATATTAAAAGTAATATCTGAAGGATCATTACCTAACAATCTCCAGCTAATGAAAACCTCACTGACAGATTTACGCAACGCAACAACTCCTCTGTTTAAAAATTCTACCTGTTTAGGTGTATTCACAACTGCATCAGGCAATGCTAATGTGTTCAATCTGACATTTTCTCCATAAGTAGTACCACCATTAATAGCATAAGCTCTTGCATAATACAGCGTAGCTGGCGAAAGTCCTGTAATACTTACAGAAAAATTGCCTGTACCAGATGTCCCTGCAACAATTTTGGTATTAGTTAGAGTAGGGTTAATACTCGTACTGTAAACAATTCCTCTCTCTGTAATTGCTGTGCCCCCATCAGAAGTAATATTTCCTCCAAAATCAGCTGATATGGTTGTAATATTGGTTACAGCATTTGTAGTCAAAACTGCCGGTGGACGTGCCGGAACATATGTTCTGACAACAGGCGTTACAATACTGGCCGAATTTGTTTTGGTATAAACCACAAAAGGATACAAACTCCCTGCAGCGATTGTTAAGTTACCAACCGGTTCATCAATTCCTCTTATTACTGTTGGATCTTTCATTTCTGTCCATGCTGTTGTACCAGCGGTCTGTTTGAATACACGGGCAGAATATGTAGGCGTACTGCTTACATTATCTATAAAAGAACAGTAAAGATTCCCTGAAACATCCTTAATTAAACTTAAACTTGGCGAATCTCTCGAAGCTATTCTTGTTGCAGAGCTCCATACTGCAGTAGTTTTATTGTACTCAATAGTCGTTGCCCTATTTGAATCAGCTGTATTAAAATAGGCTATAACAGGGTTACCTGCCGAATTGATTGCCATACTCGTATGTCTGATACTGGCAGTAACTGTTGGAGTAATATAATTCCATGTTCCTCCGCTAAATTTATAAAAAGCCATTGTTCCCGTAGAAGTTGCAGCTGTTGTCAAACTACAAAACACAAGCCAGGGCACATCTGTCTCATCTATTGCAAGGCTAACTCCTACGGCTATTTGTGCTGCATTTGTTGTAGTATTTAAGGGAATTGTACCCACAGTAACCCATGAAATTCCGTCAAATTTTTTAACCGTAGGAGTTAAAGAAGCACCTTCACCAAAAGCAATGTAAGGATTGTTATCTGAATCAAAAGCCAGTGAACATCTTGGTGTTGAGCCATATTGTGAAACAGAATTGGTAACTGAACCAGTAGAAACATAAAGATTATGGTCCAAATTATTCAATGGTTCCCAGGAATCAGTTGCATCATTATATATTTTTACAGCTAATTTATTTCCATTCGCTGCATCCACATAAGTCACGAAAAATTTGTTGGTTTTATCTAATATAATTCTGGAAAAATTAAGATTAGCCCCAATGTCATTCCCCACTTGTTCCCAGTTTCCTGTTACAGTATTTCTTTTTTTTACTTTAACGACAGGCCCGGTTCCTTCTCTCAAAATTACATAAGGAACATCATTTAAAACAGCAATAGAGGTATAACTTGATGCTGCAGCAGATACCTGAGACTCGTTGCCTAAAATATTCCAATTTTGAGAAAAAGAATTGTGAGATATTAAAAGATTAAAAATTGTAAAAAGAAAAATTTTATAAAAATTATTCCGAAAATGAATCCGAGCAGATTCAAAAAGTATTTGTTTTTTCATAATTGGTGGTTAAAAGGTTAGTATTACTAAAATTATCCGGATAATTCTTTAACAGCATCCTGCACTACCCTGCTAATTTTCTGTAAATTAGATTTTTACATCTTATCAGCCCCAGCAAAACAAAACCAATCGACTGAAAATCAATTAAATAAATTTCAAGCATTTATTTTGTTATAAAACCAATTATAAATTACTTAATTCTCTATTTATTACCAATTGACATACAGTTTTTTATAAAACAAATTCCCGGTATATCCTTTAGTAGAGAATAAACCGGGAATGAAATGATTTCAAATTTAATGCAGACTCGAACTTTAATTACTTAGGTCTGTACGAAAAGGAGATGCCGGTAAGTTTTCAGCATTAAATAAATTAGGTTCGGGAACTGCTTTCCATGCAAAACGAACTGATTTAGGATTTTTTACCTTATCAGAAGAAACGACAATTGTTTTACCATCTATTTTGGCAACAGCCGGATAATAGGTTTTATCATCTCCGGCAATTTCAAATTCTTTTAAATCCCCAGTTGTTTTTTTGAATCCAGAATCTGCATAATCAAAAAATAACTGAATTTTATCTTTTTTGATTTTCATGTGATTATAAATGGGGCCTGAATAGACCAATTTATGTTCGCTGTATGTTTTTGCCAAAGCTATGAGTGCGAGTCTATGCCCTACAGTTTGTTTATCTATAGGATGAATGTTATTTGTATCCCCAACATCAGTCGTAACAGCCATTCCGCTATTGGGTATTACTTTTAACGATAATAATTGCGATTCCCTAATTTCCGGAGTTTGTCCTTTGTGAGGCGTAATCTGCACGTAATAAAAAGGGAAATCACCCTGCTTCCAGTCGTCTCTCCAGTTTTTTACCATAGCAGGAAATAAAGTCTGATACAATTTCGCCTTTCCTGAATTGCTTTCGCCCTGGTACCAGATTACACCTTTGATAGTGTAATTGATTAACGGATGCAACATTGCATTATAAAGTACATAGGATGTTTTATTAGCTTCTTTTTTAGGCTTTTTAAGTTCTTTTTTTAAAGTATTGTCAGGCAATTTTTCATTTTTTAAATTTAAATAATAAGCTTCTAATTTTTCCTGATATAGTTTTTCGTTTTTAGCATCTTCTTCCAAAATAGTTAAAAACTCCGGATTTCCTTCCAAAACATCCTGAGAAGTCCAGGCTTCTGCTTTTGTGCCTCCCCATGAAGAGGAGATTAGACCAATCGGAATTTTTAATTTCTGATATAACTCTCTTCCGTAAAAATAAGCAACAGCAGAAAACGTTTTTATTGTCTCAGGAGAGCATGCTGTCCATCTTCCGGTAACATCGTCAAGCGGTTTTGGAGAAGCATTGGTCAAAACTGTAAACAATCTGATATTAGGATAATTGGCATTTACGATTTCTTCTTCATAATTCTTAACCCCGGTTTTCCAGGTAGCTTCTTCTTTTCCAACAGGAAAATACATATTAGACTGACCGGAACAAATCCAGACCTCGCCAATAAGAACATTATTAAGTACAATTTTATTAGAAGCGTTAATGGTTATGGAATATGCTTTTTCGCTTCCCTCAGGAGTATCTACTGTCACTTTCCAGTTTCCTGAGGAACTTGCAACGACTTCTATTAAAGCATATTGCCAGCCTAACTGAATGGTTATTTTTTCATTTGGCGATGCCCATCCCCACAAATTAACCTTTTCATTTTGCTGTAAAACCATATTATCACTAACCAAAGCCGGCAGTTTAACCTGAGCGCTTATCGAAAATGAAAGGATCAAAAAAATTAAAACTAAAAACTGATTTCGTATGAAATTCATGGGTTCGAAATTTACTATTATAAACTTAAAAGTAAAAGAGTAAAACAATATAGCTATCCTGTGCTTCCCTGTCTGTTACAGATTATAAAACAAAAAAAGGGCACAACTATATGATGCCCTTTAAAATTAAAACCACTTAATTTTTAATTGCTATTAAATTCCCAAACTATTTTTTGAAAGATTTAAAGTTCAAATTTATTCATTACATTGCTGACAACAATCCTGTTGTACCCTGCTTTCAATGAAAAAAACCGTCTCAAAATTGAGACGGTTTAGAAAAAACATAACAGATATATTAATAACCAGGATTCTGCATTGCATCTTTTTCTGCAGCAGTTAATGGTCTTCCATTCGCATATATTCCATCAAGAAAAGTTTGAGGAATAGGACGTAAGATGTGATAATCCTTAATGTTTGGATTAGCTTCAATATTATAAGCTTTTGCTCTTGCAACCAAAGTTTTAGTTCTGCTTAAATCCTGCCAACGATGAAATTCACCGCAAAGTTCTCTTGTTCGTTCATTTAGAACTAGACATAGCATTCTATCGTAATCACTTGTATATCCTAGTTTTGTAATTACAGCTATATCTTCTGCAGGCAAAGCACTGGTACTAGTAATATTGAGACTGGTTGCCGATGTTGTAACCGAAATATTATTAGACTCATAATATGAATTTTTAGGAATATATGAAATTGGGATGCCAGCCTGACCAGCAGTTGTCCATGCTGCAGATCCGTCTGCATATGCTGAACGGTCTTCACCTGCCTTATACGCACCACGATTTCGGACTGCATTTATGTATGGTAAAGCATCAGCAAAAGAAGCAGCACCTTGTTTTGCTAAACGTACTTTTGCTTCAGCAGCTATTAAATAGGTATCTGCAGAACGTGCTAAAATAATATCCCTAGATCCTCTTTGACTTGTTAAATCGATTCTTGATCCATCCATATATTTGCTTAAAGACGGAAATCTTACATCAGCCATAAGTCCTACATTATCTGCTGCATATTGTACATAAACACTAGGAACTTTTTTCGCAGCTCCCGGGATAAGAAAATCTGTATTTTTAGTTTTAACAAAACGATTATCCGTTGGAGCATTCATTATGTAGACAATACCTAAATCACCATTTACATAAGTAGTTCCAGACTGATTATTAACGATACTTTTTGTCTGAAAGCTTTTCCAAAAACGAGAATCATTAACTTTATCATATACATCATAAGTATAATATGTTGGTGCCAGACGGCTAAATGGCCTTCCTCCTGCTAAATTACGTCTCATTTGAGGTAGTTGATCGTAAGTTGAAAGAAAATATAAATGCTGCCAATTTGATCCGGAATTTAACTGACTTGAATTAAACTGACCTGCTAAGATTATTTCTGACAATTTTTCATTTGGTCCATCAGGAGCTGTAAAATTCCATAAATCGACATAGTTAGGTGCTAAAGGGTGATGAGCAATAACTTCATCTGCAAGCGTAACTACTTTTTGTAAATCAGCTGTTTTTGTTGCTGAATTCCATGTATCATTTATTTCACTTGCACGTGACAAATAAGCCTTTGCTAAATAATGTGCAACAGCATCTTTCGTAATTTTAGCAGATCCACCTGTATTATCAAGCAAATCGTAAGCTTTCGTAAAATCATCAATAATTTGGGTAAATACCTCTTCAGCTGTAGCTCTGGTAAACTCAACTTCCACAGTAGTACTTAAATTTAATTTTATTGGCACACCTCCATACTGACTAACTAATTTTAAATAATTGAAAGCTCTTAAAAAATAACCTTCCCCTAAAGCTCTTTTTTTGATTGCGGCATTTGTAGAAACGATTGCTGTAGCAGATTCAATCAATTGATTCGCATTTCCTATTGCAACGTACAAATTATCCCAATTGGTATTGGCGGCAACAGTATTGGCATTAGAAGTGGTTACAAAAGAGTTCAATCCAGATGCATATGAATTCCAAATATGGTTTGAAGGGTCACCTCCTGCATGAAACTCATCAGTACCTGACTGAGTAGCTGTTAGTGGCACTTCTAATGCAAACTCTAATGCAAAAGACTGATAATATGTTCCAACTGCTAAAGCCTGAATACCAGCTTCGGTTTTATAGTAATCTTTAGTATAAGCCGTCTCCAATTGTTCATCCAGAAAATCATCGCTACAGGAACTAATAAGACCTAATGCAGCTACTAATACTAAATTAATGTATAGTGTTTTATATTTTTTCATAATCATCATTATTAAATTAAAATTTAATTTTATAGTTCAACATTTAAACCTAAAGTAAATCCCCTGTTTGAAGCAGTTGACTGTGTATCTAAATCCATCCATTTTACTTTATTGTAAATCATTCCCGGGTTCATCACCTGAATATAAAGTCTTAATTTTGAAACTCCGGCTTTTTCAGCCATCTCATTTGTAAAATTATATCCTAAAGATATATTACGAACTTTTAAGAACGCTCCGTCACGATAACCTAAAGTTGGAAAAAAAGAATCCCCTGTTCCTGCAGAATAAATTGGTTTTTGATATTCAGCATTAATGTTGTTATCAGTGTAATAATCAATAGATCTCTGGCTGCCTTTCGCACCTTCATTTTCACCACCAGTATTATAAATATATCCCATGCGACCATAAACAAAGAATGATAATTCTACATTTTTATATCTAAATGTATTCGTTAAACCGGCAATGTATTTAGGATCTGCACTACCAATTATAACACGGTCGTTATTAGCATCGATTTTATAATCTCCATTTTGATCTACAGGCCTTGCATTACCAAATGAAAATCCTGCACCATTAGCATTAAATTTAGCCATTTCTGCTGCATCTTCTGGTTTCCATATTCCATTAGAAGCATATCCGTAAATTACATTTTGCGGCTGACCTATAAATAAATTATTGTTGATATCGTTAAATTTTCCATTCGCTAATGTTACAATTCTGCTTTGCTGATAAGAAGCACTCAAATTTGAACTCCACTCAAAATCCTTTGCTTTCACATTTGTAGTATTTAATGTAAGCTCTACACCTTCACCTTCTGTCTCTCCAACATTTTCAAATGTATCTCTATAACCTGTAGGTGTAGGAACACTTCTTTTCAATAATAAATCTGTAGTATCACTAGTGTAGTATTCCAGAGTCCCTGATATTCTACTATTTACAAAAGAAAAGTCAATACCATAGTTAATCTGTTTTGTTTTTTCCCATCCTAAAGCTGGATTTCCTAAAGTGGCATTGTTTACTATACCAGAACCATTAGGATAAACAATACCAGCTAATGGTGGTTGTGTAGAGTAAGGATCAACAGCAGCGTTACCGGTAACTCCAAAACCTACCCTGAGCTTTAACTGATCTATCCATGAAACGTCACTTAAAAAGCTCTCCTGATTCATGTTCCAGGCTAATGAAGCACTTGGAAAGAAATCCCATTTGTTTCCATTTGCTAATTGTGATGCACCATCATAACGCCCCGATGCCGTTAGCAAATATTTATTGTCATAACCATAAGTTATCCTTCCCATATAAGATAACAAACCAGATTCAATTAAGTTACTCGAATAGTTACTAAGGGTTACGTTCGCGGGATTCAAAGCATTCCATTTATTTTGAGGATTTTTAACATCGTTTGCAGCCATCATACTATCTTCATATTCATATCCTGTTTTACTTTGTAAAAAAGTAAGCCCCAAATCGTGTTTACCAATTGTCTTATTGTAATAAAGAAGATTATCCAATGTATACGATATTGTCTGTGCCTTTATTAACGATGCATAACTTGTTCCTGAACGTGCGGCAGATCTCGCATCTAAAAATACCCCATTACGATATGAGGTTATATCTGGACCAAAATTTAATCTATATTTTAAACCTCCCAAAACAGGAATAAGTTTCCCTAAATCTACTTGAGCATACAAACTACCAAAAGCTCGTAATGTTACGCGTTGATCCTGAGAGTATTTATCCTCATCAATAACGGTTCTAATAGTATTATCTCCTCCTGGATTATCAATTCTGTTACCATTACTGTCGTAAGGAACTGCATACGGAAGATTAAGACGTGCTGAATTATATATTCCTGTAGTAGAACTTACAGCTGATCTTCCGATGTTTGATTGCCCATATTCATTTATGCTATAACTCGTATTTAGATTAGCCCCCATTGAAAACCAATCTGTTGCCGTAATATCTACATTTGCAACCCCATTGTAACGTTTATACCCCTGTCCTTTTAGCACTCCTGTACTTCCTGTATAACCAAATGAGCCATACGCTTTCATTTTTTCAGTTCCTCCGCTAACAGCTAAGGTATGCTGTTGCGTAACCCCTGTGCGGGTGACAAACTTTGCCCAGTCTGTTGTTGCCACTTTGGAACCATCCCATGTACCGCCTTCCCATCCTTTCGCAATGTTTGCCCAGGCAGAAGGATCTGCTGACTTTAAGAAAATCAATTCATCATTAGCAATTGTTGGTGCATCACCTTTTGGGAAAGCTGATGGATTTGAATAATATCTTGCCCATCTACGGAAATCAATATATTCACCTGCTGACATCATCGGAGCATTTTCATGAATTTCTTCTGTAGTAACTGCAGTGTTGTAGTTTAATGAAAATCTGCCATTTTTTCCTTTTTTAGTAGTTACAATAATTACCCCGTTTGCTCCACGTGAACCATAAATTGCTGTTGCAGATGCGTCTTTTAACACATCAATAGACTCAATATCAGTAGGATTTAAAAAGTCAATTCCTCCTGCATTGGAATCACTGACATCATTTACTGATTTACCTAATGCACCCGCCAATGGTTTAGAATTATTGATTGGTACTCCGTCAACTACGTATAGAGGAGAGTTTGAAGCGGAAATTGAACGTGCCCCACGTATAGTTACCTTACCTACTGTACCAGGACGTTCATTTGATGTAATATCAACCCCTGCAGCTTTTCCCTGCATTGCCTGAACAGCATTTTGAACCGGCCTGGAATTTATTACCTCAGAACTTACGCTCACAATTGATCCTGTCAAATCTTTTTTCTTCTTTACACCATAACCTACTACAACAACTTCTTCTAGGGAATTATCTAACTCCTTCATTTCAATATTGTACACTCCGGCCTGAGTAATAACCTTCTCTTCTGTCTTAAAACCTATGAAGCTAAACACAAGGGTTGTTCCTGAAGAAACATTAATTGTATAGCTACCATCCAAGTCAGAACTCGTTCCTTTTTGAGTTCCCTTAATTAGTACATTCACACCAGGTATCGGAAGCCCCGTAGCGTCTTTAATAACCCCTTTTACCGTTGTATTCTGCGCATAACCAGATACATGTAGTAATGTAAATACTGTTATAGCCAACAGAAAGCTAAATTTGTTTTTCATAAAAGTTAAATTTGGTTAATTAATTAGTTAGTTATTTAATTTTTTTGCATTCTTGAAATTTACCTTATTATTTATATAGGTTTATTTTTAAATTCTTACAAATAATTATTAATCATAAATAAACTATTAAATAAAATTACTAAGAAAAAACAATCAATTATGCAATCGATTACACAAATGTATTATTTTTTTTAATACCAAAAAAAAGAGTTAAAATATTATGAAATTATAATCAAAAAATAAAAAATAAGGTTATTTTATTGCGTCATTCATTACATAATGCAGCTAAAATTTAAATTTTTTACTAAAAAATGTAATCGATAACAATTCTGTTTCGTGATTTTTTTATAATATCTTACAAATAAGAACAAAAAAACCGCCTCAGTTGAGGCGGTCAAAAAATAATTTATAGATAGGGGCAATAATTATTTATATCCAGGATTTTGCCAATCAGCTCTTTGTGCGGCAGTTAAATTGGTACCATCCTCGTTCGTCAACTGATCAATGAATGTTTGAGGAATAGGACGTAATTCATGTTTGTCTGCTGTAATCATAGATGCTGCCTCGGTGTTAAATGCTTTGGCACGCTTAATTAATGTACCCGTACGGGAAAGTGTTTCCCAACGTTGGAATTCACCTAATAATTCACGGCTACGTTCATTAAGGATAAAATGCAACGCACGCTCATAATCAGTTCCGGCACCTATTTTAGTAAGTACTGCTTCATCTTCAGCTGGCAGATTAGCAGGGAATGTTGTCAATTTCAAATTTGAAGCAGCAGTTGTAACAGCAACATTTGGATTTGACAAATAATAGGTATTCATATCTAAATTTGCATTTATAAAATTTGTTGCCAAAGTACCCGTATTTAATGGATTTGTCTTAAAAGCCTGAGATCCATCGCTATAATAAGATCTGTTTTCTCCATTTTTCCATTGTGCTCTTTCTCTAACGGTATTGATATCCTTCATAGCATTTCCATAATCTCCCTGACGAACATAACATTCTGCACGCACTAAATAAGTTTCGGCAAGACGCGCCATAATCCCATCGCGATTAGAATTTGATCTTTCTCCAGTACGAGAACCACAATCTACTTTATTGATACCTGCAAAGAAATTAGTAACACTTCCAGAACTAACACCAAAAGATGGTGCAACATAAGTCCCGTTTTGATATAAAACCAAAGAGTTAGGAACAAACTGACCTGTTTTACTGGTTAAAGCTCCAGCAGTGGGTGTTTGTCTGCTTCCTACAGTCCATTCTGGTAGACGTTTTGCATCATCTTTCCAGTTTGGACTTTGATTTACTGAACCAAATTTATATGCATTATATGTATTATCATTTTTAGTATTCAAAATCATTACAATAGCCGGGTCGCCCAATTTGACTCCGTTTGGATTTGGTGTCCTTACAGTAGTTACACCATAAACGGTTTTAAAGGTCTTCCACATACGCGCATCGTTTACGTGATCATAAACTGCATAAGAATACTCAGTAGGACGACAGCGCTGAAAATCCATAGCACCTATCCATGCACCACGTGCAACCCAGCCTCCTGCAAAGTTGGAAAACTGAGGTGTGAAAAAACTAAATGTACGGTTTTCAAAACGACCAGCAGTAGCTGCATCTCCATTAAAACCTGCTGCCATTAAAATTTCACTCAACTGTTCATTCGGATTATCAATTCCTGTCCAGTTAGCATAAAGATCACTATAATTTGGAGTTAATGCACCTCGTGCACCAATAGCGTAGGTACATGCATCTATTGCTTCTTTAAGATCTGCATCTTTGTAAGAACTATTCCATTTACTGTTACGTTCTGAAACACGAAACAGTAATGATTTTGCAAGAAAATGTGCTGCTGTTGCCTTAGTCCAGGTTACTCCTTTACCATAAGTATAAACTTCGCCTTCAAAAAGAGAATAAGCTTTACGGAAATCAGATATTACCTGTTCCCAACATTGTTCCTCTGTGGAACGTTTAAAATTACGAACAACAACACCTTTCAAAGGTACAGTTTGAAGAACAACACTACCATACTGAGCAGAAAGTTTGTAATAATTAAATCCTCTTAAAAAATAAGCATGCGCCAAACAGCGATTTCTGATTTTCAAATCAGGAATTACTTTTTCTGCATTTGCAATAATCGTATTTGCTGATGCAATACCAAAATACATTTGATCCCAAAGATCAGCTGGACTTGTAGCATTCCCGTTAGCTGCTCCAGTTGCTGCTGTAGCACCAGATGGATTCAAGCGGTTATCGTATTTATTCCACATTTCGTTTGTGAGGTCATTCGCATTAGTAAACTCATCAGTTCCGTAAAGTGTCGTACCATAAGACCACTCAAAAGCAAAATGCCAGCGAATATTACCATATAGCGATACCGTCAAGGCCTGGAGTCCCTCTGGTGTATCAAAATAAGCTGTCGAAAAAGCATTTGTTTGCTCTTCGTCCAGAAAATCTTTCGAACAGGAGCTAAAAAACAATCCAGTCATTAATAAAAGACCGATTCCTATATTTTTAATATTATTCATTTTTTTACTTTTATTGTTATACTTCAATTTGTCACAATATATTGTTAAAACCCAACTTCAATACCCATTACAAAACTACGGTTGAAATAAGTTCTGTCAGTATCAAAATCATACCAGTCTAAAGATTGATATATACTGCCAGGATTTACTGCCTGAGCATAAATTTTCATGTTTGTCAGTCCAATTTTACCAGTAACCTCTTTAGGCAAATTATAACCCAAAGAAATATTACGGATTTTTAAAAATGACGCTTTTTTGAAACCAAGAAGTCCAGCATAAGGATCTAGCGAACCTGACGATGCCTGACCCAGAATAGGTTTTTGGAATTCTGCATCAGTATTATCCGGTCTCCAGTAATCTACCTGAATTTGATTTGCAGTAGCTGTCATTCCCTGAGCTCCTAAATTAGCAGTATATCCCATACGACCATAAATATTTACCCCTAGCTCTATACCTTTATAAGTAAAGTTGTTATTCCATCCCATTGTCCAGTTAGGATTACTATTGCCTAAAACGACACGATCCTCAGGAGTCATTTTGTAATCCCCATTTTGATCTTTAGGTCGTACTTTACCTGGCGAAAAATTTTCTCCAATCCATTTCGCCATTTCAGCCTGATCTTCAGGAGTATCTTGCCATAATCCCTGATTATCATAACCGTAGCGAACAGCAATAGATTCTCCAATAAACCATGAATTAATTACCATATCTTGTTTACCATTTATTAATTCTTCAATTTTATCCTTTTGCCATGCACCATTCAAGTTGGTTTCCCATGTAAATCCACCAGTAGTCTGCACCGGGATAAGATTGAGCGTTACTTCAACACCTTTGTTTTGTGTTTTTCCAACATTAGTTACTATATTAGGATAGCCTGTAACACTTGGCAAACCTGATTGTAATAGCAAATCTTCTGTAAAACTTTTATATGCTTCAATAGTTCCGCTAATTCTATTATTTAAGAAACCAAAATCAAGTCCAAGATTATATTGTCTGGTTCTTTCCCATTTCAAATTTGGGTTAGGCATTCCTGTCAGATTTTCAGGAGAAGTATAAAACGGTTCGTTGGTAGTTTGGCCCATTTGATTGCTCATACCATTGAATGGAAGATATATAGTACGAAGATTTCCTAATGTTCCATAAGGATCAACAGCAGAATTTCCCACACTACCAAAACCTAGCCGAAGTTTTAGATTTTCAATCCAGTTTACATCTTTTAAGAAATCTTCATTGTTGATACGCCATGCTAATGCTGCAGATGGGAAAAAATCCCATTTATTCCCTTCAGATAGTACCGAAGCACCATCCCAACGTCCTGAAACAGTCAACAAATAACGATTATCAAAACCATAGTTAAGACGAGCCATATATGATGTAAGGCTTCTTTGTATAATATTTGACCCCATAGATGCCTTATTATTAGCATTTGTAACATCTACCTGTCCCATGGCATTCCATATGAAAGAAGGCTTAGGAATATTATTTGCACTCATAGAGGAACTCTCGATATCCCAAGCAGATGCTGTTTGTAATAAAGTAACTCCAATTTTATGTTTTGTAGCAAATGTACGATCGTAGTTAATCATATTATCAACAGTCCATGACAAATCGCGACGATTTTGAAGTCTTGCAAAATTAACTCCTGCACTGCCATTTGAATTCACCTTAAGCGATGATGTACCATCTATATAAACACCTTCTCTCCAATGACGAAAATCTGGACCAAAATTTATCTTATAAGTAAGTCCTTCTATTGGCTTCCATATCTTTCCAAAATCAATAGATGCAGAAAAATTACCTAAAAGACGAAACGTTTGAGACTGCTGCGTACTTCTGTTCCATTCGTCCATTATTGTATAAATACCGTTTTCACCACCCGGATTAATAACAATATTACCGTTTTCATCATAAGGAACTGCATGGTTAAAAATTTGTTTAGCCACCCCATAAATTGCATCCGGCACTGAGCTGCTTCTTGCACTCAAAGTTGACATACCATAGTCCTGTTCACTCCATGAACCGTTTAAAGAAGCAGTCATTTTAAACCATGAAACCGGCGTAATATTTGAACTAAGTTTTGCTGTATAACGTTTGTACCATTGTCCTTTTTGTGTACCTGTATTATCCATATAACCTAATGAAGCATAAGTATTTACTTTTTCAGAACCTCCACTAGCACTTAAAACATGTTCCGTTGTAATTCCTGTTTGGGTTACTATATCTGTCCAATTCGTGTTGATCACTTTAGATGGGTCCCATGTACCACTTTGCCATCCTTTTAAAACATTATTCCAAGAAGTGTTACCATCAACACCAGTAGAAAAAAGCCTTTTATCATTTGCCTCTGTAGGCGAATCAGGATGAGTGTATGGAACAGCCGTAGTAGGAGTATTACTATTATAGGCTGCCCAACGCTTGAATGTAATAAAATCGGCTGCACTCATAGATGGAGCTCTGTCCACTATATCCTGAGTAGTTACAGTACCTGCATAATTCATAGTGAACCTGCCTGACTTTCCTTGTTTAGTTGTTACAATGATAACACCGTTTGCTCCACGTGAACCATAAATAGCTGCTGCTGAAGCATCTTTAAGAATATCCATCGATTCAATATCCCTTGGATTAAGTGTTTCAATACCAGATGCTGACATCAAAGGAACACCATCTACAACATATAAAGGATCACTACCTGCAGTTATTGAACGCTGACCACGAATACGTACTCTACCAACGGTTCCCGGACGCTCGGTAGTTGTGATATCAACCCCCGCAACTTTTCCTTGTAATGCCTCTACAGCATTTGGTACTGGTCGATTCATTAATTGAGTAGCATTAACACTTCCAATTGCCCCTGTCAAATCGGCTTTCTTTTGAGTTCCATAACCAACCACAACAATCTCGTTAAGTTGTGCTGCTTCTTCTACCAATTTTACATTGATCTCAGAATTCTGAGCAACTGTTACCTCTACCGTTTTTGAGCCAGTAGAAGAAAAAACCAACACTTGTCCCGGAGCGGCACTTATAGAGTACTTACCATCAAAATCAGTACTGTTTCCTGTCTTAGTACCTTTAATGATTACATTCGCACCTGGTATTGGCAATCCTGACCCATCAGTAATTGTACCTTTAACCACTTTGTTTTGCGCATAACCAGATGTATGCAATAACGCAAACATGGCCAAAAGCAACAAAAGACTAAATTTGTTTTTCATAAAAAATGTTTTTGGTTAATTTATATTAGTTTAACCAAATGTATCCAGAAGTAATTTCGACAGTATCCTGTAGTATCCTGTTAATTATCAGCAAATTATGTTTTATATTTAATTTTTATTTAACAAAAAAAATGGCAATTCACTGATTAACAACACAAAAGCGCAGTATGTTCCTGCAAATAATCAATTTAAAATTTAAGCTATTTATTTTTTATGTATTTATACATTTTTGCTTAAAAAAATAATAAATCAAAAAAAATATACTTTATTAATTTATCCTTAATTTATTATTAATAATTAACAACAGGATGCAACAGGATAGCAATTTGATAATAACTCTTTATTTTTACTCATTTGGCATTTGACAATTATCTGTATATACTTAATATAAATATTTTCTTTTAAACGCTACATATACATAATGAAACATACGAAAACCCTGCTTGCCTTTTTATCTGTTTTTTGTTTTGTTCTTAATTCATTTTCCCAAAACTCAGATAAATCTCCCTGGCCAGAAACTAGTAGCATAAATCAGCCTTGGACACGTTGGTGGTGGATGGGAAGTGCCGTAGATAAACCTAACTTAAAAAAGAGCCTGGTCGATTTTCATAAAGCCGGAATTGGCGGTGTCGAAATTACCCCTATATATGGCGTAAAAGGAGAAGAAAACAATTTCATAGATTATCTTTCTCCAAAATGGTTGGAAATGCTCGATTACACTATCCATGTTTCGGATAGTCTTCATATGCAAGTTGACATGGTTTTGGGTACTGGATGGCCTTACGGCGGTTCTCACGTTACCCTGCCCCATGCAGCCACAAAACTGATTGTCGAAAAATATCAGCTAAAAAAGAATGAAACAATAGATCGTTCTATTAAACTTGAAGATACTAAGGAAAAAACTCCGGCTGAACTTTTATATGTAGTTGCATACGGCAGCGATGGAAGTTATGTTAATCTAACAGATCAGTTGAAAAATAAAAATTCAAAACTAAATGATAAAGGTATTGATGGAACTTCTGTAACCTTAGCTAACAATTCGGAACCAAACAAATTAAAATGGAAAGCCAAAAAAACAGATTACACTATTTATGCTGTTTTTAGCGGCAAAACCGGCCAAAAGGTAAAAAGAGCAGCTCCGGGAGGAAGTGGCTATACTCTGGATCATTATTCTAAAGAAGCATTAAACGCTTATGTAGTGCCTTTTAACAATGCTTTGAAAGGACGCGAGGGAAAAATCAGGGCTATTTTTAATGACAGCTATGAAGTTTACGGAACTGATTTTACCCCAAATTTTTTTGAAGAATTTCAAAAACGAAGAGGATATGATCTTAAAAAACAATTGCCTCTAATATTGAGTGAAACTGATAACGAAATAGCAAACCGAATAAGAAGTGATTACCGTCAAACCATAGCCGACTTATTACTGAATAATTTTGATAAGCCGTGGACGCAATGGGCGAATTCAAAAAACTTCAAGACCAAACTTCAGGCACACGGATCTCCTGGGAATTTAATTGATTTATATGCTTCTGCGGATATTCCTGAATGTGAAACTTTTGGATCAATGCCCTTTGATATTCCAGGTTTCAGACGCGAAAAAGAAGATATTCGTGAAGGTGATGCTGATCCGGTAATGCTTAAATTCTCTTCATCAGCAGCACATATTTCAGGGAAAAATATGGTTTCATCTGAAACTTTCACGTGGTTAAGAGAACATTTTAAAACCGCCTTATCACAATGCAAACCAGAAGCTGAAGATTTAATGCTAAATGGTGTCAATCATATTTTTCTTCATGGCTCTACTTATTCGCCAGAAAGAGCTGCGTGGCCAGGATGGAAATTTTATGCTTCTGTAAATTTTAATTCAAATAATAACATTTGGGAGGACGCTCCTTCCCTGTTTTCCTATATTTCAAACTGCCAGTCCATGCTGCAGCAAGGAAAATCAGACAATGAAATTTTACTTTACTGGCCTATTTTTGACATCTGGGACCAATATCATAAAGGGACTTTATTCTTTCAGTTCAAAATACATTCTTTAGATGAATGGCTGCACGGAACTGCTTTTTACAACACAACAAAGGAGTTAATGCAAAAAGGCTACGGAGTCGATTTTATTTCAGATAATTTTATTGCCGAAGCTAAAGTCGTAAATGGTAATATCGTTCTTCCAGGTGGTACTTTTAAATCATTAATTGTTCCGTCCTGCAAAAAAATGCCTCTGGCCACTCTGCAAAAGCTGATTGAATTACAAAAAGCCGGTGGTAAAGTAATTTTTCAGGGCTTACCTGAATCTCTTCCCGGTTTTAATGATTATAAAAATCAGGAGACAAAACTTCAGTCTGTTCTGGCTGAAAACAAAGAAGCTGTAAAACCTGTTTCGAATATTTTTGAAACGTTAGAAAAGGCTGAGATATATCCTGAAGCACTTGTAAATACAGGTCTAAAATTCATTAGGAGAAATATTGACGGCGAAAAAATATATTATCTGGTCAATCATACTCCAAAAACGATCGATGGTTTTATTCCATTAGAAATTGGCAATAAAGAAGTATTCATTTTGGATCCGTTAAACAGAAACTTCGGAAATGCAGTCGTTCAGAAAACAGCAAAAAACACTTTGGTAAAAATCAAAATAGAGCCGGGACAATCATACTTCCTGAAAACTGAAAATACTGCTTCGCAAAAAAAATGGAACTATTACGAGCCAACCGCTGATCCAATTGCATTAAAAGGAAACTGGAAAATTAATTTTGATAAAGGCGGACCAATATTACCTCCAAGTGCTACGATTTCGAATTTGGAATCATGGACAAAACTTGGTTCGGAAGCCGAAGCATTTTCCGGATCGGCAACCTACTCACTTGAATTTGAAAATCCAAATACTAAAACAGAAACATGGAGTTTAAATTTAGGCGATGTCCGCGAAAGCGCCAAAATCTGGTTAAATGATGAATTTATTGGAACGGCCTGGTCAGTCCCTTATAAATTAAATATCGGAAAATTAAAACCCGGAAAAAACACTCTGAAAATTCAGGTCACAAATCTTTCTGCAAACCGAATTCGGGACAAAGAATTAAAAGGCGAAGAATGGAAAATTTTCTATGAAATCAATATGGTAGACAAAGACTATAAAAAATTCGATGCCACAAAATGGAACCCAATGCCTTCCGGATTATTAGGTCCCGTTACGATCACAGCTTTAAAGAAACAAAATTAATTCCTATAAAGATACAAAAATGAGAAAATTACTTTTATTGTTTGTACTATGTCTTTCATATACGAACACTACAAACGCGCAGCAGCCATTTGATAAAAAATTAGTATTAAAGCAAATGATTCTGGCGAATGATTATTTCATGCAAAAATGGCCGGAAACTGGTAAAACAATCATTACCAATAAAGAACGTCCAAGTAATATCTGGACACGTGGCGTTTATTATGAAGGATTAATGGCGTTACATGAAATTTTCCCTAAAGAAGCCTATTACAAATATGCATACGACTGGTCAGAATTTCACAAATGGGGTTTTAATGGCGGAAACGCAACCCGTAATGCAGACAATTACTGTGCAGCCCAAACATATATTGATTTATACAATTTAGAACCGGATGCTAAAAAACTAAAAAACACCAAAGCAAATATAAACATGCTATTGAACACGCCTCAACTGGACGACTGGTCATGGATTGATGCTATTCAAATGGGAATGCCGGTTTTTGCAAAATTGGGTGTTTTAGAGAAAGACAACCGATACTTCGAAAAAATGTATCAGATGTACATGTATTCAAGAAACAAACACGGTGATAACGGTCTTTTTAACCCAAAAGACGGTTTGTGGTGGCGTGATGCCGATTTTGATCCTCCTTACAAAGAACCAAATGGTGAAGATTGTTACTGGAGCCGCGGAAATGGCTGGGTAATTGGTGCTTTGGCAAAAGTATTGACTATAATTCCAAAAAATGCGCCTCACAGAGATCAGTATGTAAAAGATTTAAAAGCAATGGCAGCAGCTTTAGTTCCAATTCAAAGACCTGACGGATTCTGGAACGTGAGTTTGCATGATCCTACCAATTTTGGCGAAAAAGAAACTTCAGGAACTGCTTTATTTGTTTACGGAATGGCTTACGGAATAAACAGCGGAATTTTAAAAAAAGAAACGTATTTGCCTGTAATCGAAAAAGCATGGAACGCCATAACCAAAGATGCTTTGCATGATACCGGGTTTTTAGGCTACCTGCAATCTACAGGAAAAGAGCCAAAAGACGGGCAGCCGTTATCTTACGATAAAATACCTGATTTTGAAGATTACGGATTAGGTTGTTTTTTACTGGCCGGATCAGAAATTTATAAGATGAAATAATTTGGGCGTGCCCCTCCCGAAAAGGTCGGGTCGGGCTATACGTTCCCGCTTCCCGATAAAAAATCGGGAGAGCTCCACTTCTATCCCTCACGCAAACTAACCAAAGACCATCATGAAAAAAATACTCTTTTGTCTTGTTTTGATATTTCTCAATTCAGGTCTTTTTTCACAAGAATTTAAAAGAGAAAAATACAATTTCAATTCCGATTGGAAACTAAAA
Source organism: Flavobacterium gyeonganense (assembly GCF_029625295.1). NCBI lineage: Bacteria > Pseudomonadati > Bacteroidota > Flavobacteriia > Flavobacteriales > Flavobacteriaceae > Flavobacterium > Flavobacterium gyeonganense. The sequence goes on from NZ_CP121112.1 coordinate 4,921,610, forward strand.
ACAGGAGATTTTCAAAATGCGGAATCTCCTGTTTTTGATGATACCAACTGGAGAAAAGTTACACTGCCCCATGCCTACAACCAGGAAGAGGCTTTTGAAAAGGATATTGATCACCATACCACTGGAATCGTATGGTATCGTAAAAAATTCAAACTTCCTAAAGGTGTCAAAGACAAAAAGATTTTTATCGAGTTTGAAGGTATTCGTCAGGGTGGTGTCATTTATGTCAATAGTCAAAAAATAGGGCTTCATGAAAATGGTGTAATGGGTTTTGGTTTTGACATTTCTAAAATTGTAAAACCTTTTCCTGAAGAAAACACCATTGCTTTAAGAATTGACAATGACTGGAAATACAGAGAAATAGCCACAAGCACTACCTATCAATGGAACAACATGAATTTCAATGCCAATTATGGCGGAATACCAAAAAACGTTTTTCTTCATATTACAAATAAATTATACCAGACACTTCCGCTCTATTCTAACCTAAAAACTACTGGAGTGTATGTTTATTCATCTGATATAAATATTCAGGAACAAACTGCTATTATTCATGCTGAATCTGAAATTCGTAATGAATTTAATACAGAAAAAAAGGTAGAATACAATGTCGTTATTGAAGATATCCAGGGTAAAACAATTGCTTCATTTACCGGTGAAAAGGCAAACCTTCTTCCTAATGAAACAAAAATTATTAAAGCCAGCAAACTCATTAACAATTTACATTTTTGGAGCTGGGGTTACGGCTATTTATACAGAGTAAAAACTATTTTAAAAGTCGATGGAAAAATCGTTGACGAAGTTTTGACAAAAACCGGATTCCGAAAAACAGATTTTAAAAATGGTGAAATCTGGCTAAATGACCGTGTTCTTCAGGTAAAAGGATATGCGCAAAGAACCAGCAACGAGTGGCCGGCTATCGGAATGTCTGTTCCACCATGGCTGAGTGATTTCAGTAATAAATTAATTGTAGAAGGGAACGGAAACTTAGTGCGCTGGATGCATGTTACACCCTGGAAGCAAGATGTTGAATCCTGCGACAGAGTTGGCTTATTACAGGCAATGCCCGCCGGAGATGCTGAAAAGGATGCCAAAGGCGAACAATGGAAGCAGCGTGTCAACTTAATGCGCGATGCTATCATTTACAACCGAAACAACCCAAGTATTATTTTTTATGAGAGCGGCAATGAATCTATCAGCGAAGAGCATATGAAAGAAATGAAAGACATTCGAAATCTTTATGATCCAAATGGCGGACGCGCAATTGGCTCCCGTGAAATGCTCGACAGCAAAGAAGCTGAATATGGCGGGGAAATGCTTTACATTAATAAAAGTGCAGGAATCCCTTTATGGGCAACCGAATATTCAAGAGATGAAGGCCTGCGTAAATATTGGGATGAATTCTCTCCTCCTTTTCATAAAGAAGGTGCTGGTCCTCTATATCGCGATAAACCTGCCGAAGATTACAATCACAATCAGGACCGTCATGCCATCGAAAATATTACAAGGTGGTATGATTATTACAGGGAAAGGCCCGGAACAGGAAAAAGAGTAAATTCGGGTGGTGTTAATATTATTTTTTCCGACTCCAATACGCATCACAGAGGTGAATCTAATTACAGGACCAGTGGCGAGGTAGATGCCATGCGTATTCCAAAAGACGGATTTTGGGCACATCAGGTAATGTGGTACGGCTGGGTTGATATCGAAAAACACCATACTCACATTATGGGACACTGGAATTATGCTGATAAAGTGGTCAAAAACATTTATGTGGTTTCAACAGCTTCAAAAGTAGAACTTTTCATTAACGGAATCTCGCAGGGTTTTGGAAAACAAAGCAACCAGTTTCTCTTTACCTTTGAAAACATTACTTTTAAAGAAGGTATTATAAAAGCGATTGGCTATAATGAAAAAGGAACTATTTTGAGTGAAGACTCCAAAATAACTGTTGGAAATCCAGAAGCAATCAGATTAAAATTAATTACGCAAAAACAGGGGCTTTTGGCAGATGGTGCAGATGTAGCACTAGTTGATGTTGAAGTGGTCGACCAAAACGGAAATCGCTGTCCAATCAGCAATGACATGATCACATTTTCTGTAGAAGGTCCGGTGACCTGGTTAGGTGGAATAGCACAGGGTCCAAAAAATTATATTCTTTCTAAAACGATTCCGGTTGAAAATGGCGTTAACAGAGTTATGCTACAATCCATGATAAAAAGTGGAAAAATAAAAATTTCGGCCACAGCCAAAGGATTAAAACCTGCAGAAGTGAATTTTGAAAGTAAAACGATAAAGACTCAAAATGGACTTTCTACCGCAATTCCGGGTATTAATTTAGCGTCAAATTTAGAAAGAGGTCCTACTCCTAGAACACCGTCATACACAATAAAAAGAAATCCTGTTGCTATAGTAAGCGCTTCATCGCCTTCTAATAATAATGAGACATTTAAAAGTTATGATGATAACGAGTTGACGGAATGGAAAAATGATGGGAATATAAAAAGTGGTTCCATAACGTATACATTGTCAAAACCTTCAATGGTGGATGAATGTGTAATTAAATTGACAGGATGGAGGTCTAAAATCTATCCAATTCGTATTTTAGCAGGTGATAAAGAAGTTTTCAAAGGAAATACAGCGCAAAGTTTAGGCTATATCACTATTCCTTTAGAACCGGTTTTAGCTGATAAAATAACAATCGAACTCATCGGATCTAACACAGAAAAAGATGGATTCTCTAAAATTATTGAAGTCGAAGCAAACAAAGATTTGGATTTATTTAAAGACCCAACAGCAGTAAATGCAAAAGGACAATTACGCATTGTCGAAATAGAATTTTATGAAAAAATCAAATAATTTAAACCGATTTAAGGCAGCCTTATTTTGTATTTCTTTAGGGATGAGTCTTTCTGTATTCTCACAAAAAAAAGAAATTCCGTTATGGGACAAAATCCCTGATGCGATTGAAAACAAAGAATATACAGAAAAAATAGTCACTAATAAAGATGGCATTGCTGTAGATGTACGCAAAGTAACAGTACCTACACTAACAGCTTATTTTGCAGATCAGGAAAAATCAAATGGAACATCAGTCATAATATGTCCGGGAGGTGCTTACGGAATGCTGGCCATTGACAAAGAAGGCTATAAAGTTGCCGAATGGCTTAACAGCTTAGGAATTAACGCTTTTGTTTTAAAATATCGATTGCCGAGCGATTTGATTATGAAAAACAAAACTGTCGCGCCATTGCAGGATGCACAGGAAGCCGTTCGTCTGGTTAGAAGAAATAGTGCAAAATGGAAATTAAATCCTGAAAAAATTGGTTTCATGGGATTTTCTGCCGGAGGTCATCTGGCAGCAACTCTAGCCACACATTATGACGATAAGGTGTACACTCCTTCTGATACTACAAGTGCAAAACCTAACTTTTCAATTTTAATTTATCCTGTAATATCCATGCAGGAAGGTGTTACACATCAGGGTTCAAAGGATAATTTATTAGGCAAAAATGCACAGAACGAAATAGCCGACAAATATTCAAATGAAAAACAGGTAACGGCTTCAACGCCCAAAACTTTTTTAGTACATGCGACAGATGATAAAGCTGTTCCTGTAGAAAACAGTATCAATTATTATCTGGCTTTAAAAAAAGAAAAAGTTCCGGCAGAAATTCATTTATATGAAAACGGTGGTCATGGTTTTGGTCTTGGTGTAAAAGGTACTAATGCTTACTGGCCTGAAACCTGCAGGAAATGGCTTACTGTTAACGATTATATTTTAACAGGTGACAGTTATATATTCACTTATTTTAAGGGTAATGGCGAAGACGGACTGCATTTGGCATACAGCGAAGACGGATATAAATGGAGTACTCTAAAAAATGACACCTCTTTTTTAACTCCTGAAGTTGGCAAAGATAAACTTATGCGGGATCCTTGTGTCATAAAAGGAGGAGACGGCTTATATCATATGGTCTGGACAGTCAGCTGGACAGATAAAGGTATTGGCTATGCTTCTTCAAAAGATTTGATTCATTGGTCAAAACAGGAATTTATTCCGGTTATGACACATGAAGACAAAGCAAGAAATACCTGGGCACCGGAAATTACGTATGATGAAAAATCTAAAACTTATATGATTTACTGGGCCTCGACAATTGACGGAAAGTTTTTAGAAACCAAATCGGAAGAAGAAAAAGGATACAATCACAGAATTTATTACACAAAAACTAAAGATTTCATAAAGTTCTCTAAAACCAAATTACTTTACGAACCTGGGTTTAATGTCATCGATGCTTCTATTGTAAAAACAGACAAAGGTTACACCATGTATTTAAAAGACGAAACCAAAGTACCGGTTCAGAAAAATTTAAAAGTAGCAACCAGTAAAAAACTCGAAGGTCCTTACACAAAGGCAAGTGAACCTATTACAGGAAATTACTGGGCTGAAGGTCCTACTGCTATTCAAATAAACAATGAATGGATTGTGTATTTTGATAAATACACTCAAAAGAAATATGGTGCGGTAAAACAAACCTCCAAAGGTTGGGAAGACATTTCTGATGAGGTTAGTTTTCCTAAAGGCACACGTCATGGAACTGTGATTAAAGTTTCTTCTGAGGTAATTACTGAATTGAAAAAACTATAAATTTAATATACCAATAACATAACTGGGTTGTAAAATCTACTATTATAATTTGTTAAAAAACATTTTTATACTTTATCCACAACGTAACATATTATTACTTTATTAAATAGTAAAATGAGTACAAAATTATTACTCATTATATTTGTTAAAGTAATTTTAAATTCTATTTTTACAAAAAAATTCTTACTTAATAATTAATGTAAAAATAGTTATGGCACATTTTTCAGAACAGGTACATATCAGCATAGGGAGCTTTACCCAAAACGTCGTTTATCATAATTTAGAACTGTCACAAAAGATGGCCGATCACCATCATTTTTCTTTTGTATGGCAATACACAGGCAAGGCGATCATCAATCCGGCAGATCAGGCAAAGGCATTGCGAACCTATCTTGGAGATGAAGTTATCTTTACCTTTAAAAGCCTTACCGGAATCAGGTTAATGAGCAAAGGAATCATAACAGAATTATCTTCTATAGATCTTCACGGAAGTGCCGAAGGATTACATGTTAAAGGGATCAGCCATACTATCGTTCTGGATGACATGAAAAAATCAAGAACCTACCAGCAAAGAGGTATGAATGATATCGTATTGGATATTTTAGCAGAAGGTCCGGGAGAGTTCTACGAAAGAGATGCTATAAAATCTACCTATCTTCAAGAGTTCAAATACATGGCCCAGTATAATGAAACCAATTTTGATTTCTTAAAACGATTGGCCAGACGTTACGGACAATGGTTTTATTTTGACGGAATGCGAATGCAGTTCGGACAGACCAAAACCAGTAAAATAAAACTCATCAACGGGTCTTCGCTGCATGGTTTTAAAATCCAGACCAATATGGCTTCCCATAAAATTTCTTTGGGAGGGTATGATTACAATGGAGCATCCAATATTCGTAATTCGGCAGCAAGAACATCCTCAGGAAGTAAAGACAGTTTCTCTGCCGTTGTAGGACACAATCAGGGAACCGTTACCCAAAACGATTTGAATAATGGAGCTTATACGACCAACGCCCAAAGCAGTGAAGAAATCCAGGAAATGGTCAGACTGCAGACCGCAGGCAGCGACGCCAATAGTGTATACTACAGTGGAACCTCTTATTTTCCGTTAGGACTTGGACAGGTTTTCAGCATCATAAACCAGACTGTAGAGCATGAACTCATTGTGACAGAAGTAACACACATTTCTCAGGTCCACGGAAACTATTCCTGTAGTTTCAAGGCCATTCCGGCAGATGTTGCCGCACCTCATTATACAGATGTAAATGTATTTGCCAAAGCAGAAACACAGCCAGCGAAAGTAAAAGACAACAATGATCCTGAAGGATTGGGACGTGTAAAAGTACAGTTCAACTGGGCAGGTGGAAACAATTCAAGTGAATGGATTCGAATGATTCAGCCACATTCTGGTTCAGGAAAAGGATTTTATTTTATTCCGGAAATTGGTGAAGAAGTTTTGGTAGGCTTTGAAGGAAGCAATGCGCAGAATCCGTATGTTTTAGGAACACAATATAATGGAAGTGAAACCAGTGGTTATGCAGACGGTCAGAATAATGTGAAGGCAATTCATACCAGAAGTGGACATATTCTAAAATTTACTGAAGATGAAAGTATCATTATCACAGATAAAATTGGTAATGAAATTCAGTTTGATACTATTGGCGGAAATATTAATATCACTGCGCCAAAAGTGATAACGATGAATGCTACTAATATTATTATGAATGCCTCTGAAAATATTACTTCCACAGCAGGAATGAGTATTACAGAAAGTGCAGGAACTGATAAGTTTACTTCTGTAGGAATGTTACATACGACTACAGTGGGAGGAGATAGTCTACTAAATGTTATTGGAAGTCATTCTGAATTTATCGAAGGGGACTTACATTCGGAAACTAAAAAAGAACGAAAAACTGTAAGTGAAGGTGAAATTGCTTCTCATAGCACAGAAAAATATAAAATACATTCGGAAAAAGGAATTGAGAAAAATAGTACTGAAAATACCAATCAGAATTAATTGAAGTACTATGAAAGCAATTCACGGAATAACAATAATGGAGATAGAAGATAAACCATATATGTTTTGCAATCTTAAAAATAATGCAGTCTATATTATAAAGGACAATAATGTAACTTATAAGGATCCTTTTGGCAACTCTATGTCAAATACCTTCAGACAAATAAGAATTAATGGTAAATCTTTTGAATTAAATTCTTATCGGGAAGAGATTCGCCTACAAGATGGTAAAACCATAATACTTTTGCCTAAAGAAGATATTCAGTATCTGGCCAACAAGACATTTTTTAATGATGATCAATTTAAAGTTATAGATTTTCTAACCAATACAATAATCCCGCAATAAAGAGTATGTCAAGAACCAGATACGTAAAAGGGAATATTACCGAAATAACAGGTGGTAATAACACCATACATGCCAAGAGCGGAATTAAAATTATTTCCGGAAAAAAAATAGAAATCTCAGCTCCTGAAACTGTTTATGGAGAACCTGAAAAATATATTCCTCCCCCTATTAAAGTAGTTGAAAGCGAATACAAACTTGAGAGCGAATATGGACACGAACAGTTATCTGCTTTAGCAAGGCAATTAGACGAACTGCCTTTTATGTTTTTTATGATTGGAATTTTTGGAGAAGAAATTGAAGCAAGTGCATTAAGTAAATTATACAGAGGACTTAGTGACGGTTCTATTAAAGCTCCGGAAATTATAGTAACAAAAATTCCTCATAAAGGAAGAAAAGCCAATTATAGTAATTATAAAAAAAAGATATTGGTATGGGAGCATTTTATTGACATGGCAGTAAAAGATAATGATACAAGAGCAGAATTAATGGTGGCTTTGGTAGAAGAGTATGGACATCATATTGATAACCTATTAAGAACAGAACTTGCAACTAACGGGATTAAAGATACCGATTATATAGACGAAGGAGCTAAATTTGCGTATGCCTTGTTTAGTTTTGATATTTTTAAAGAAACGCAGCTTTGTTTTGCAAAAGCACAAACTCCTAATTTTGCAGGGGATTTTATCATAGATTTCTCTGAATTACATACGCAATTAAAAGAATATGTAAACGAAGAAAAACAATATGATGCCAACCCAAACGAAGATGAAGAGGGTTTTGGTGCCGGTTTTGAGGCTGGTATGCACGGAGGTATTGAAAGAGAGGCTTTAGAAGAAATGGTTAGATATAGAAAACTAACTGAATTAGAAGTAAAACAAATCTACTATGGAAACTGGCTTCGTGATTATTCCCAGATTATATTAGAAAGTACTATCAGACTAGAAAAAGCAGATATAGACAAAATTAAACAGAGCGGAATCAAACATCTAAACAGTTTGCTGAAAATGAATCCTTATAAACTATCTCATGATGGTCTGGTAAAGCTTTTAGAGATATTAGCTGCTAAAGAATTTGTTTTCGGTTCAAATAAATTCACTCATAATTATCAGGATCATGTTAAGACTTTTAGAAAAAACTACGGAAGTCTTACCAAAGATATTTTGGGGATATACCGTCCTGAAGAACACATCGACAACCCGAAAGGGTTAGAAGATTTTAGTAGTCTTAGTATTTCTTTTCAATATGAATATGCAAAAGGAAGTTTTACCACAAAGAAACTTTATGCAGGAGAAACTCCCAAAGCGCTATTGGTAAACGAACTTAATGTTAAAAACTATATAGCTACAAAAGGAGAATCAGATCCTCAAAGACCTACATCTGATACTTATATGTTTCAACAGCTAAAAATGGCAGTTCAATATGGCAGGAACAAAGATGGTTTTAGGCATTTAGGGGCAGCTTTTCATGTACTCGAAGATTTTTTTTCGCACACTAATTTTGTAGAATTATCGTTAATAAAAGCAGGGAGTTTTTTGCTAGATAAAAATAAAAATAGTGCTTTAGGAAAAGAATTGTTGTTAGTATATCCTTGGGTAGAAGGCAAACAAGGTACAGATTATAGTACAATACCTCTAATAACGGGTAAATTTTTGCTTGACGATACTATGGCAAGTGTATTGCCTAAAGCAGGAGATAAAATGTTTCCTGTTGGAATACAGGATTATGAACAAAGAAAACCTGGCGACAGAACTTTTCAGGATGCTTTTATACTCACCACTTTAGAAGATTTGTCTACCGGACAACAGTCTGATGGTCTGGAACAAAACCCGACTTATAAAGGAATGAAGACATCAGATATACTTAACATGTATAAAAATTATTTAAGACTTATTGATGCCAAATCTGCAGCAGTGGAATATACCGGCTGGTTAGGCAGAACAATAGACAGAGGGTTAAGTTACATGGGAGATTCGTTAGCGACGTTTAATAATATAGCATACAATTTACTTTTAGGTTCTGCAGATGATGATATAAAGGTAGAGCAAACAGAAAATAGTAATAAAAATTACGGAACTGACCCAACCCATACCCAAGTAGCCAAAGACGCACTTAATCATCCCCTTAATCCTTTGGCGTCTGAGCTCGCCAAAATAGCGGTAAGAGATGTAGCCACAAGAATTTTGGAGATTTGGAAAACAGGTACTGACCCAACTGGGGAAGAACTTGCCAAATATGTAATAAACAAATACACCTTACATCCTGTGTATCAAATTACGGATTGGGCTAATGAAACGGTGAATAGTTGGGTAAAAAATATCGATATTGAGACTATTAAGAGAATTCAGAGCGCTACTGTATATGATCATGCCGAACAGGTTACTCAAAGAGCCATAAGTAATAAAAAAGTGCAAGAAATTTTAAATTATTTTAAATGAAACAATTAGTAATTTTAATATTGAGCAGTATGCTCATGCAATGCCAAACCTCAAAAAAAGAACTCATGCCAGAAAATGATATTTATATTAGTGAACATAGTATTACTTATAAAAGCCAGGAACTGCCTTTTGGGAAACCTGTTTCGGAATGGGTAAATGTTTTTGGTAAATATAGTAGAGTATATCAAACAAGCGTATACATTTGGGACGATTTAGGAATTTATGTTTCCGAATCCGATAAAGATAATAGTATTGATGAACTCCATATCTTCTTTATGAACCTTGACAGTCCTTTAGGACAAATGGGAAAGCTTGAACAAGCGAAAGGTAGAATGTCTGTGAAATTTTTAAAGGAAAGAAATCATAAAGATGGATGGTTCCCAGAAAAGACGGATCCGGAATTTTATATGGATATGCTAAATGAAGAAAAAAATGGGCATAAAGCACCAAAAAAATTCATTTATCCCTTTAAAATTTACTCAAAATCTCTAAATATTGAAGGCGCAGAAGTAAAAGCAGGGATGAAAGTATCAGACATTAATAAAAAAAGAGAAACGGCAGATTTACCAGTCATTAAATATTATGATGCTGATATGAATTCGAAAAATGAAGATGGTTCTCTCACTACGTTATCCAATGGTTATTTTACGACTTTTAATGGTTTCGATAATGACGAAGAACGATCAAAAGCAGATTTTTATAACATCATGTACCGCCAGACCGAAGGCGAAATAGAATACATCCGTATTGTCCATGATAAAGGACAGGAATACTATAAATATTAATTTAACTTCTTTAAGTAGGATTTTAATACAATACCAAGAAAAAAAACAATATAAAATTCATGAAAGAACAAGTAAAATACTTTGCAAAAATATCATCTATAGCCATTTTCAGTTTTATAAAAATTAATTTATTAGGATTTGTTAATACTTTAATTTGCTGTACAATAGGCTGTTTTTTATTATCAGCAAATGTTGGTCATGCAGCACATACCAATTCTGGAGCACTAATACTATTAGTGTTTTTTACCAGTAAACCAGTTGGAACAACCTTACTTGTGCTAATTTTTTTAGCACCTTTTTTATATATAATACTTGGAAACAAATATATTATAAGTAAAGTTGTGCATCGTTTGATAAAAGATAAGTCAGAGAGCACAATTACTCCATTATTAGATAAAGTCTTAACAAAATTCAAAGAAAATCAGCCTGATGGTTTAAAAAAAGGAGCCGATTTAGGATTAGCCAAAATTAAACTTTTAAATCAGGTAAAGTCAGAAACCGATAATAAATGGTTGAAAAAAGTATTGTTATTTGGATTAAAAAAATAAAGTTGGACGATGTCGATTTAAGTCAGGATAAAATTGAATTGAAAGATATTATAAAAACAAAAACTATAAATGCATTACATAATACTACCGAACCTAGCAGAAAAGGTATTTTAGCAATTTTATTTCTACAATGGATTTTTCTATTAATAATTTGGATAATTAAAGTTTGATTTTTTTTATAAAATCTAAGCAAAAGCAAATTTGCCTTCTCCAAATATTATGATGCGGATCTGAATTCGAAAAATGAAGACGGCTCAACTACTTTATCAAATGGTTATTTTACTACTTTTAAAGGCTTCCTGACTCAATGTCACTCCAAAAAAAAGAATGCTTTATAGCAACTTCTGCGTCTCATAAATAATCTTTTTTTAGTTTCTGATGATCTGAAAAAAGATTATTTTTTTACAGTCTTATATAAATATTAAAAATTCTCCATTAGTATATTTTTTTGACTTACATCAATTTTTCGGTTATTCACAAATTTCATCTTTGCAATGAACATAAAAACAATAAAGATGAATAAAAAACATTTCAAGTACATCAATACATTATTTGTAGTTTTACCAATGACATTAATAATGGCCTTTGTGGGATTGATTCGTAATTATGGCTTTGGGGAAGATTGGTTTTTTAAATTTTTAAAAGCATGGAGCGTGATGCTTCCTGTTGCTTATCTGTCTGCATTTCTGATTATTCCAAGAGCAAGAAAACTGGCAGAAAAAGCAACTTCTAAAGATAAAACACAATCTATCCGGCTTTAAAAAATCGACAAGGAATTATTCTTTAATTTATGAAAAATAAGTATGGAACAGCTTACTCAGTTTATCAGGGATAAAATTAGCATTTCAGATCAAGATTTAAATGCTATATTGCCTTTCTTCAGGACAATTTTTGTTAAGAAAAATGAACTTGTGGTAAGTCATGGTGAATTTGGTAAACAGCTTTATTTTGTAAAAAAAGGTTGTATCCGCATTTTTTTCATAAATGAAGAAGGACAGGAATCTACACGTTTTCTTGCTTTTGAAAATCATTTTGCTTCGGCATTAGTATCTTTTATTACTAAAGAAGCATCTTTAGAATATGTTCAGGCTCTCGAAGATTCACATTTGCTTTACATTGACCAGAGTGATTTTTTCAGCCTTTTAGAAAAATATCCTGTTTGGGAAAAATTCTATCGGAATTATTTAGAATTTGCATACGTTACCAATACGAATAGCCTAATGTCATTCATCACCATGGATGCACAAACCCGATATGAAAATCTGTTAAAAGAAAAACCGATCATTGTGAAAAGACTTCCTAATAAAGTGGTAGCTTCTTATTTGAATATATCACAGGAAACATTAAGCAGATTAAAATCAAAAAAATGATGGGGATCTGACTGAAATCAAAAAAGCGAAACTTAATTAGAGGTTTCGCTTTTTTGATTTTATATTATCCGGAACAGAATTACTCGCCAATAAGATGAAGCTCATTAAATTCTTTTTCAACGATTAAGAAATGGTTCGCTTCAAAATCAGTTGCGTTAAATTCAATTTTTTCATTGTCTATTTCAATTTCGGTTACTTTAAAAGGCAGTCCTATAAAATTGATTTTGTATTTAGTATATGGCGTTTCATATTTTCCTTCTTTATATAACTGAATAATTACTTCTTTTTCTTTTCCGACACTTCTAAAAGATAAAAAGCTAAAGCGGCCTTTTTTGTAATCATACCCATCTTGGGCATCTTCATAAACTTCTGATTTTTCTTTTCCGATTTTGAAATAATAATCAAGAACTAATTCATCAAATTCTAACTCTCCAACATATTGCTGTACAGGATATTTAGGAATAATTGATCCTGCTTTTACGAAAACCGGAATTTCATCAAATTTAGAATCAACCCATACTTCTCGTCCTCCTGTTGCAAATTCATTTGTCCAATAATTGTACCACTCCCCTCTTGGAATATACATACGTCTTCCTACAGCATTAGGCTCCAGAATTGGGCAAACTAATATGTGATTTCCGAAGATAAATTCATCATTGCGATAATGTGTCTGAGTATCATCCTGATCATAATATACCAAAGGTTTCAACATAGGAATCCCTTCTTCGATATACTGCCAGAACATGGTATATAAGTATGGTAATAATTGATAACGAAGACTAACAAATTTTCGGGTAATATTAACTACTTCTTCATCAAAAGCCCAAGGTTCCTGATTTCCGTGATCTCCTGAAGAATGTGTTCTACAAAAAGGGTGAAAAACGCCTAACTGAATCCAACGCGCATATAATTCGCCTGTTGGCTGTTCTGCAAATCCTCCAATATCAGAACCTGTAAAACCCATTCCGGAAATACTCATACGCTGTACCTGAATGTTAGCAATCCATAAATGTTCCCAGGTTGCTACGTTATCACCAGTCCATGAAGACGTGTAACGCTGAGCACCCGAATAAGCTGATCTGGTAATTACAAAAGGACGCTTTGGATACACAAATCGTTTTACACCATGATAAGTAGCTCTCGCCATTTGAGTACCGTAAATATTATGTGCTTTTCTGTGACTGCAAGGATTACCATCATAAACGTGGCGTACATCCATTGGGAAAGTTTTATTCGGAACCTCCATAACAGCAGGTTCGTTCATATCATTCCACACTCCTTTTACCCCAATGTCTGAAATCAATTCCTTAAATAATCCTGCCCACCATTCCCTTACTACAGGATTGGTATAATCCGGAAAATTACATTCACCTGGCCATACTTTTCCTTTCATATAAGGTCCGTCTGCCCTTTTACAGAAATAATCTTTTTCAAGACCTTCCTGATAAACCCAGTAATTTTTATCAATTTTAATTCCCGGGTCAATGATTACTATTGTTTTAAAACCATCTTCAGCTAATTCAGCAACCATTTTCTTTGGATCGGGGAAATAATCCTTATTCCATGTAAAACATCGAAAACCATCCATATAATCGATGTCCAGGTATATGGCATCACAAGGGATTTTAAGTTCCCTGAATTTTGAAGTGATTTCTTTTACTTTACTCTCCGGATAATAACTCCATTTACACTGGTGGTATCCTAAAACCCAAAGCGGCGGCAATTCCGGCTTACCGGTTAAATCGGTGTAAGTCGTAACTACATCCTGCATTTGAGGTCCGTAAATGAAATAATAATTCATTTCGCCACCTTCACTCCAGAAACTGGTTACATTTCTTCTTTCCTGACAAAAGTCAAAAAAAGTACGGAATGTATTGTCAAAGAAAATACCGTAAGATTGTTTATTATGTAAGCCAATATAAAAAGGAACTACCTTATACAAAGGCTCCTGATCTTTATGATATGCGTATTGGTCGGTAGCAAAATTTTCTACTCTTTTGCCTTTTAAATTCATTTGAGTGGCTTTATCGCCAAGACCGTAAAAACATTCGCCATCTTTTGATGATTTACTCATTTTTACAATATTTCCGCCATATTCGTAGCTTTCTTCCCAATGAAAACCAAGTTCGTCTTCGAGAATTAAAAAGTCATTTAAATCATAAATTGACAAGCGAAGATCTGCCTTTTTAATTTTGCATTTTACTTTGCTGGTCCTGATTTCAAAATGATTTTCTTCTTCGGAAACATTCAAAAAATTATAACCATGCAGCTGACTTTTATCAATAGCATACGAAAAATCATTACTGAAATAGCCTTTTGTAGTAAAACGAAAACGAATTAAACTATCCCTGAGAATGGTTACTTTTAAAATTACGTTATTGTCTGTATTAAAAGAAATGGAATCGCCTTCATGTTCATACGAAACTACTTTTGATGGAAATAAATTACCCTTGTATTCTAGTGCGGTATTTGTAATCATATGAGTAATGGATTAAATTTAATGCTGCTGCCTTTAGTTTCAAACTTACAAAAAAACTTAGTAATACCCTATGAATAAAAGGTTTATTAACGAAAACGTTTTTTCTGACTGAGTGATAATTTAGATATTAAAAAAACATCAATTCAGTAATTTAGAACCTTAAAAATAAAAAAATCACAGCACGCTGACAGCTATACTTTTTATACAAAAGAATAAACCGTAACACTTAGAGGAGGCAAAGTTAATTCCACTGAAAAATCTCTTCCATCGTAAGGATAAGATTCTATTTCCAAAGTTCCGGGATTACTTACTCCACTTCCGCTATAAACAGGAGAATCAGTGTTGAATATTTCTTTTAATTTTCCTTTCTGAGGAATTCCAATTCTATAATTCTCACGAACAACCTGAGTAAGATTACAAACAATAATCAAATTTTCCTGAGGATTATTTCCTTTTCGGATATACGATATAACAGCATTTTGATGATCTGAATAGTTGATCCATTCAAAACCTTCCCCGTTAAATTGTTTTTCATATAAAGCAGGCTGTGATTTATACAATTGATTCAAATCGGTAATGATTTTTTTTATTCCTGAATGATAGTCGTATTGCAATAAATGCCAGTCCAGACTGTTTTCAAAATTCCATTCGGCAGTCTGTCCAAATTCAGATCCCATAAACAACAATTTGGTTCCGGGATGCGTAAACATATAGCCGTAGAGCAGTCTTAAATTGGCAAATTTCTGCCATTCGTCACCCGGCATTTTATATAGAATAGATTGCTTTCCATAAACCACTTCGTCATGTGAAAAAGGCAGCATGAAATTTTCGGTAAAAGCATAGGTCATCGAAAAAGTCAAATCATTTTGATGGTATTTCCTGTAAACCGTTTCTTTTTGAAAATATTTTAAAGTATCATGCATCCAGCCCATCATCCATTTCATTCCAAAGCCTAAACCTCCCGTAAATGTAGGTCTGGAAACCATTGGAAAAGAAGTACTTTCTTCTGCAATCGTTTGGACCCCCTCAAAATTAGCGTAAATCACTTCATTAAATTCCTTCAGAAAACTAATGGTTTCTAAATTTTCATTTCCTCCATAAATATTAGGCTCCCATTCACCGTCGTTTCTTGAATAATCCAAATAAAGCATTGAAGCTACAGCATCAACACGCAAACCATCAACATGATATTTTTGAAGCCAAAAAACAGCATTACTGATCAGAAAAGCCCTGACTTCATTACGCCCGTAATTAAAAACAAGGCTCTTCCAGTCGGGATGATACCCCTTTCTTCGATCCGGATGTTCGTATAAATACGAGCCGTCAAAAAAACCTAAACCATGTGCATCATCAGGGAAATGTGACGGAACCCAGTCGAGAATCACTCCAATACCCGCCTCATGTAGTTTATCAACCAAAACCATAAAATCCTGAGGCTTGCCAAAACGGGAAGTTGGAGCAAAATATCCAACCAGCTGATAACCCCATGAAGGATCATAAGGATACTCCATAACCGGCATAAATTCTACGTGTGTAAAACCTGTTTCTTTAACATAAGCGACCAAATCATCCGCCAGTTCCAGATAGGTTAAGAACTTATTGTCATTACCACGTTTCCAGGAGCCTAAATGCACTTCATAAACAGAATATGGTTTATCCAATGCATTGTGTTCTTCACGCGACTTCATCCAACTTTCGTCTTTCCAATTATAATCTAAATCCCACACTACAGAAGCGGTATGGGGTGGTTTTTCACAGTATAATGAAAAAGGATCTGCTTTTTCGGTTACAATTCCGTTAATATTAGATTGAATTTTATATTTATAAAGTGTCCCTTTATCTAAATTTGGAATAAAGCCTTCCCAAATACCTGATGAATCCCAACGCACCTGCAGCATATGTTGCCCCTGAGTCCAGTAGTTAAAATCCCCGACAACTGAAACGGATTGAGCTGTTGGCGCCCAGACAGCAAAATATACGCCTTTTATCCCATCGATTTCAATTAAGTGTGCACCCAGTTTTTCATATAACTTAAAGTGTTTTCCCGCTTTGAACAAATCGATATCAAAATCAGTAAATAGAGAATGCGTAATAACGTTGGACATATTTTAATTAGTAATTAGTGACTAGTACTTAGCAATTAGTTGTTTTTTAGTTTTAATAATTAGTTCTTAGTCTTTTGTGATTATTATAAAGCATACTCTTTACTAATCACTAATCACTAAGTACTAAGTACTAAACATTAATCTATCCTGAAATTATCCGGAAGAATAGCTCCTTTTTTAATCACAACAATCCCGTCCTTTATAGTGTACAATTCATTTGTAAAATTTTCCAGATGAGTACCTCCGTTGATGTGGACATTGTTACCAATACGTACATTTTTATCAACTAAAGCATTTTTAATAAAACAGTTCTCTCCTATGCCGATTTGGATTGTATTGTTCAGGGAATCCTGATTCATCTCATCAATATCCTGATAAAAATCGTTACCCATAACATACGAATGCTGGATTACTGTTCCGTCTCCAATTCTGGAACGAATTCCAATTACAGATTTTGATATTTCGTTTGCATTGATAATGCACCCTTCAGAAATTAAAGACTGATTTATATTCGAGTTTCTGTATTTTGAAGGAGGAAGTAATCTCGGACGTGTAAAAATTTTACTGTAGTTGTCAAACAGGTTAAATTCAGGAATATCGTCTGTAAGACCAATATTTGCTTCGAAAAAAGAATCAATGTTTCCTATATCTGTCCAATAGCCTTCATATTGATAGCTAAGTATCTTATGCTTGCCTACTGCCTGCGGAATGATTTCTTTTCCAAAATCCTTGGTATCCGGATCCGCCATCAATTCCTCCAGTAACTGACGGTTAAAAATATATATTCCCATAGAAGCCAGATACTTTTTACCTTTTTCCTGCATTTGCTCGCTCACTTCAGATTCCCATTCCGGCAAAAGTGAAGCGTGTGGTTTTTCGATAAAAGCTTCAATACAACTTTCATTATTTGCTTTAAGAATTCCAAAATCCGGTGCGTCTTTTGCATTAACCGGTAAAGTAGCGATAGAAATAGGAGCGCCAGATGCGATATGGGCATCCAGCATCTCGTTGAAATCCATCTGATATAACTGATCACCAGATAAAATCAGAGCATATTCAAAATCATGTTTTACGAAATGTGACATACACTGACGAACAGCATCAGCAGTACCCTGAAACCAGGTTGGATTATCAGGGGTTTGTTCAGCAGCCAAAATATCTACAAAAGATTCACTAAAAATACTGAAATTAAAAGTGTTTTTAATATGAGCATTCAAAGAAGCCGAGTTAAACTGCGTCAATACAAATATTTTAAAAATATCTGAATTGATACAGTTGGAAATAGGAATATCAACTAATCTGTATTTGCCACCAATAGGAACGGCAGGTTTAGACCTCGTTTCTGTTAACGGATACAAACGCGATCCCTGACCACCCCCTAAAATAATTGCAACTACTCCTTTTTTGTTAACTTTCATTTTTCTGAATTATTTGGTTATATGTTTCGATGTATTCTTGGCAAACTCTTTCCCAGGAATGATCAGTAGCCATTCCTTTCTTTATTATTTTATTAAACCCAGTTTTATCATCATACAAATTTACAGCGCGATTAATTGAATAACAGACATCCTCAACCGACGCCTGATTGTGGCAGATTCCGTTTCCATCATCGCCAAAATCAATTACCGTATCCCTCAAACCTCCTGTTCTTCTTACAATTGGAACTGTTCCGTAACGCAGTGCATACATTTGGTTTAATCCGCAGGGTTCTACCCTTGAAGGCATTAATATAAAATCAGAACCTGCATAAATTAAATGGGCCAGTTCTTCATTATATCCAATGAAAACATTGTAATTCCCTTTATAATCGTTTTGCAACTGCAATAATTGTGTTTCAATATCAGGATTTCCTGATCCCAAAATCAGGATATTGATATTTTCAAAATTTTCAGACAGCGCGATTGCGGAAGCCTGAGGCAAAAGATCGCCGCCCTTTTCATCGAATAATCTTCCAATAAAACTAAACAAAGGTTTTGATGAATCTAATTCGAATCTTTCACATAGCCTTTCCTTATTTTTTTGTTTTCCAAATTCAAAATTATCAATTGAATAATGGGATTCCAGCATTTTATCTGTGAAAGGATTCCAAACTTCAATATCTATTCCGTTTAAAATTCCTTTTGATTTGCTTCGCATTTGATTGAATAACGATTCCAGTCCGTTTGCCGAAACATTAATTTCATCCAGATAACTCGGAGAAACTGTCGTCACCGCATCAGCACATTTAACCGCTACAGCCAGTGAATTTAAGGAATTATCCCATTCCAGAAAACCTGCATGACGTACATCAAACTCTGGGATATAATGCATTTTATCATGACCAAACCATCCCTGATACAACCCGTTATGAATGGTGATAACGGTTCTGATCTTGCTTACAGCTTCATATTTATAACTAAATTGAAGCATAAACGGAATTAAACCTGTATGATGATCGTGACAGTTGATCACGTCGGGAATTACATTCTTAGCCAAAATCCAGTCTAAAGTGGCAATCTGAAAAGATAAAAAACGTTCGATATCATCTTCATATCCATAAACATTCGGACGGTCAAATAACTCCTTAATTTCAATCAGATATAATTCATACCCAAGTTTATTAGTTGTTTCCTTTAGAACATTATAAGTAAATATAAAATTACCTAAAACAACATTGTCTGAATGTACGGTTTCAAAATCATTTTCATGTTTAAACTTTGTATCATATGCAGGAACCACTACTCTTACCTGATGCCCGGCATTTTGCTGATACTTCGGCAATGCCCCGACAACATCGGCTAATCCGCCAACTTTGGCCATTGGGTAACATTCTGCACTAAGATGAAATATTTTCATTAAGACGGCTGTTTTATAAAATTGGTACTAAATCAAATTAATACGTAAATTGCTATTATTCTGTAATTTTATGTTTTTTAAATTTAGGAAAAAACTTAGTAGAATTTAGCTCCAAAATAAAAATTATCATTATGCCAAAAAAAACACCAAATCCTGTAAAATCCTTAAAAATCCCCTTGTTTATTATTATTTCTGCGAAATTATGTGCCATTGTTTCCCAAAAACTCGTAACTGCTTATGCAGCAAAACTTTTTACAACACCTGTAAAACATAAAATTCCGAAAAGAGAATTAAAAATGGATTCTGAAAGCATCCAGAATACAATTCATATTCCGGCAATTGATAAAAACATTAGGGTTTATGAATATGGTAAAAGCAAAAAGAAAGCATTGCTTGTTCATGGCTGGTCAGGACGCGGAACACAATTATTCAAAATTGCAGATTCACTTTTAGAACACGGGTATTCAATTGTAAGTTTTGACGCTCCGGCTCACGGAAAATCGAAAGGCAGCACAACTATAATGTCTGAATTTATAACATCGATTTTAGAAATAGAAAAACAATACGGGCCATTTGAAATTGCAATAGGTCATTCATTAGGCGGCATGTCTGTTTTGAATGCCATTAAAAACGGCTTGAATGTAAAAAAGGCTGTTATTATTGGCAGTGGCGATATTGTACAGGATATTTTAGATGAATTTGTTTCGAAATTGAGATTAAAACCCGAAATTAGTAATCGCCTGCGTGATTATTTTGAAAATAAATATCAGGTAAAAATGGATGACTTCTCAGCGTATCAGGCTGCTAAAAAAATAGCAATTCCTATTTTGGTGATTCATGATAAAAATGATCCGGAAGTTCCTGTAAAAGCAGGAATTCATATTCATGAAAACCTTCAAAAGGGGAGTTTATTTTTGACAGAAGGCCTTGGTCACCGAAAGATATTGGGAAATCATGACGTAATTAAAAAAATTATTGAATTCACAATTAACTAAAACTGTCATGGATTTATTTGGAGAAACGAGAAACTGGGAACAGGATTTAAAACCTATTTTAAAAAAATATAAAGGAAAAAAACATCCTTTGGACTATGAAAACACATATCAGTTACTGGTGATGGTTGTACTGTCGGCACAAGATTCTGATGCGAATATCAACAACATCGCTCCTGCCCTTTTTGCTGAGTTTCCAACCCTAAAAAGTCTTTCAAAAGCAGATTCGGAAACTTTTATGCCCTATGTAAGTAAAGTTCGGAATCACGCTACCAAAACCAACTGGCTTCTTGAAATCGCCAAAACGATTCAAAATGATAAAGATATTCCACTTACCCTAAATGGATTAACAGCATTGAAAGGTTTGGGAAGAAAATCTGCCAATGTGATTTTAAGGGAAACCGGTCACCCACCAGAAGGTATTATTACCGATTTACATGTGATTCGTGTTGCTCCAAGACTTGGTATTGTAAAAGAAAGCAAGGATGGTAATAAGGTCGAGAAACAACTGATGGAAGTTTTACCCAAAAAAATCTGGTCAGAAATTGGTATGGCAATCTCATTTCACGGAAGGGAAACCTGCAGGCCAAAACCTAAATGTGAAGAATGTATTTTGAAGGATATTTGTTATTATTTTCTACATCTTAAAAATGGAATTTGATTAATCTATCTCTTTAATTATAAAAAATATCACCATTAGTTTTTTTAGACAATATTTATCGTAATATTGCAATATAAAAATAAAAAAATGGGAGCTAGTAAAACAGATCATTTTACCGATAAACAAAATCAGATTGCTATGATTGCAAAAGCGTTGGGGCATCCTGCCCGAATTGCTATTATTGAATATCTGCTGAAAGTTGACACCTGTATTTGCGGAGATATTGTCAACGAGCTTCCACTTGCACAACCTACTGTTTCTCAACATTTGAAAGAATTAAAAAATGCTGGAATTATTAAAGGAAATATCGAAGGGAATGCTATTTGTTATTGTATTGATGAAAAGACATTAACTATCATAAAAGATTATTTTTCTAAAATCATTCTCACACTCACTGATCAAAAATGTTGTTAAACATTTTTATTTAACAATATCGTAATATTGCAATAAATAATTAATATTTATATTATGAAACTATCAGAAATTAAAACACTACTGAACACTGTAGAAACAGTAAACTTTCAATTACCGGACGGAAACTTTGTGCCGGAGCATTTTCATGTTACAGAAGTAGGCTTAATAACTAAAAATTTCATTGATTGTGGAGGAACTGTACGTAAAGAAACTGTAGTAAACTTTCAGCTTTGGAATGCCAACGATTTTGAACATCGCTTAAAACCACAAAAACTGATTCATATTATCAAACTTTCTGAAAAAGTTTTAGGAATTGAAGATTTTGAAATTGAAGTCGAATATCAGGACACTACTACAATTGGAAAATATGATTTAGGTTTCAATGGCAAGGATTTCCAACTTCTCAATAAGAAAACGGCTTGTCTGGCACAGGATCAATGTGGAATTCCTGCCGAAAAACAAAAAACAAACCTTATACAGCTTACCGCTAATAATGCTAATTCATGTACTCCAGGCGGAGGATGCTGCTAATTATTCCGTTAAATTAATATGTCAAATAAAGAAACATTATTCACTGCTATAGAAAAAGTTGTATCAGGATTTAATTTTGAAGAAATTACTACTGAACGCAAAGACATTTTACATCCTCTTATTGATTTCATTCAATCGAAAATTGACCATAAGGAAGATATCCGGTTGAATTTCATTTGCACCCACAATTCCAGAAGAAGTCATTTATCGCAGATATGGGCGCAAACTGCTTCACATTATTATGGTGTAAAAAATGTATATTGCTATTCAGGAGGAACAGAAGCTACGGCGATGTTCCCCAAAGTTGCACAAACTTTAGCGAATACCGGATTTAAAGTTCAAAAACTATCCGAAGGAAACAATCCGGTTCATGCCATTAAATTTGCTAAAAACCATGCCCCAAATATCTGTTTTTCAAAAAAGTATGATGATGAATTTAATCCTGAAAGTAGTTATGCAGCCATTATGACCTGCTCACAGGCTGACGAAGGCTGTCCGTTTATCGCAGGAGCTGAAAAACGGATTGCGGTTACGTATGAAGATCCAAAAGCTTTTGATAACACTCATTTGCAGGACTTTAAATATCAGGAACGCAGCTTACAGATTGCTTGCGAAATATTTTATGTTTTTTCTCTAATAAAAATATAGTTTTTAGTTTTTTTGTTGAGAATAATGCAAGACATTAATTATAACATTTTTAACTAATTATGTATAGAAAGATGAAATTAGGCAATTGTTTGTAATTGTAATAAAAATAAGCTTGTTATGTCTCCAGAAATCCAAAAATTGATATCGCCAACTTTGGACTTGATTTGAGTTATATGGCAATAGAATGTAGAAACGTTTCATTCCATAAATATGGATCTTCGTTTATATTACGCGGATTGGCGATATGGCAGTTTTTAGCAAAATTTTAATAGAATTCCGATTACTGAAACTTGCTAATTGTTTGATAGAAACGCTTCAGCCGTCATATGCTAAAAACAGATATTAGTTACTCGATTTCTTTTTATAGGAGTATTCATGTCTGTTTATCCATTCTGTTTCACCAGCAAATTGTACATCTTTTCTATTTTTGTAAATTGTTGGCCCCAAAGTATAGGTGTGTCTAATTGTTGCAGGTTTATTATCATTCCCATCATTTCCAAAATTTTCAGTAATAATCTCAATATTACCATCCGGCAGTTTACGTTTTGATTTAACTAATTCCTTCTCAATATATTTTCCGTCCGGTGATATAGATATTGTATCAATTGAATTTGCACTTGTTTCATTTGGGTAAATGTTTGAGAAAACAAATTTTTCAGACTTGCCAATTCTTTTAATTTCTATGTTTGCTGGCATAGTATAAGGTTTCCCTGAAGAATAGTCAAGATATGTCAAAGAGCCTTCCCAAGTTCCTGATAATTTATAAAAGTCTTTTTGGATGGTTTTAAAACTATTTTGAGCAATACAAATCGACGTAATTAATATTGTATTGATTAGGGCTGCATAAAGTCTTATTTTTTTCATTTTATCAGTAATTAGATGTTGTAGATAGCCTTAACGATGAATTGTTTATATGAAAAAAAGATTATTTTATCTACCTGATTTTTAAATTCATATACTAAAGTCTGTTTCTTATATGTGTCAAATATATTTATTTTTTCTTACAAAAAGTTAAGTCATATAAAGTTTCTAATTCTAATATTAAAAACTACTGTTCTAGCCCTGGCACAAACTTCAAATCACAAATAAATGCAATATTAACATTTCATTTAATTAGGGTTCAAAGATTTAATTACTATTTTTGGGACTCTTTCAAAAATATGAATCACGCTATGCGAAAAACACAGTTATTTTTACTTTTTTTTATCAGTATTCAAATTTCTTTTGCCCAGCAGCCTCAAAAACCTAATGCTGTCGAAATTTATAATCAAATTCAAAAATTAAACTTTCTGGGCTCTGTTTTATACATTGCAGCGCATCCGGATGACGAAAACACACGGCTTATTTCATATTTATCAAATGAAGTCAATGCGAGAACGGGTTATTTATCACTGACTCGTGGCGATGGAGGCCAGAATTTAATTGGTCCGCAGCTGCGTGAATTATTAGGCGTGATCAGAACCCAGGAACTGATTGAAGCCCGAAAAATAGACGGTGGGGAACAGTTTTTTTCGCGTGCAAATGATTTTGGGTTTTCAAAAAACCCTGATGAAACTTTAAAAATCTGGGATAAGGATAAAGTCCTTGCCGATGTAGTCTGGACAATCCGAAAATTTCAGCCGGACGTGATTATCAATCGTTTTGATCACCGCTCACCCGGAACGACGCATGGCCATCACACCTCGTCTGCAATGCTGAGTGTGGAGAGTTTTAATTTGACAAACGATGCCAAAAAATATCCTGAACAATTAAAATATGTGGACACCTGGCAGGTTAAACGCTTATTTTTTAATCCATCCTGGTGGTTTTTTGGAAGTCAGGAAAAATTTGATGCAGCTGATAAATCGAAATATACTTCTTTGCAAACAGGCGTTTATTATGCCGGAATTGGCAAATCGAATCAGGAAATTGCTGCTTTAAGCCGCAGCCGTCATCAGTCGCAGGGATTTGGAAGTACCGGAGCAAGAGGTGAAGAAACTGAATATCTGGAACTTATAAAAGGCGAAAAAGCCAAAAACCTCAATGATTTATTTGACGGAATTGATACATCATGGAACCGTGTAAAAAATGGTAAACCTATTGGTGACTTAATTTCGCAGATAATTAAAAATTATAATTTCAGCAATCCGTCTGCAAGTATTCCTGATTTGATAAAGGCATATTCGATGATTCAGGAACTGGAAGATACCCATTGGAAAGATTTAAAATCAGATGCAATAAAAAACATTATCGCATTGAGTGCCGGATTATATCTGGAAGCAGTTGCTGATGAGCAGGAAGCCACACCGGGAAGTAGTGTAAAACTAAACATTGAAGCTATCAACAGATCTTCAGTAGAAATGCAATTGACAGGCTTAACTTCGTTGCCGGACAATAAAACAACTGTTAAATATAAGCTTTTCTTAAAAAACAATAATGACCAGCGATTCAAACTTGAAATTAAGCTTCCTGAAACTATCGAATATACACAGCCTTACTGGCTGAAAGAAAAAGCAAGTGTTGGGATGTACACTGTATCGAATCAGGAAATCATCGGAACTCCGGACATCATAAGAGATGTAAAAGTGCTTTTTAATATAAGAATTAACGGTGTTGATATTCCGTTTGAACGAACTGTTGTCTATAAATATAATGACGGCGTAAAAGGAGAAATGTATAATTTTCTGGATATTGTTCCGGAAGTTACGACTTCGATTCTGGAAAAAGTCTTAATTTTTAAAGACACAAAAAGCAAAATGATTCCCGTAAAAGTCCGTGCGGGAAAAGATGGAATTAAGGGAGATTTGCAACTACAACTTCCTAAAAGCTGGGTGGTTACTCCTACCAAAATTCCGTTTACACTGGAGAAAAAAGGAATGGAACAAACGTTTTATTTTGAAGTTATCCCTCCCTCCAACCCTGAAGAAGCTGTTGCAAAGAGCGTAGTTATGATGGAAAACAAAAAATTTGACAAAGACCAGACTATTCTTGATTTCACTCATATCACAAAGCAATTGGTTTTAAAATCAGCCGAATCAAAATGTATTCGAATTGATTTAAAAACCACGAATGATGCAATTGGTTATATTATGGGCGCAGGTGATGAAGTTCCAGAAAGCCTGACTCAGATGGGTTATAAAGTAACTATTTTAAAACCAGAAGAAATTACACCTCAGAGATTGGAATCTTTTAATGTGATTATTACAGGAATACGTGCTTACAATACCGTAAACGCTTTGGCAAACAAACAGCCAATCCTTTTTGATTTCGTTAAAAGTGGCAAAACGATGATTGTACAATACAATACAAATGGCAAGTTAGTTACGGATAAAATTGCACCTTACCCGCTTAAACTTTCTAATGACCGTGTGACTGAGGAAAATGCAAAAGTTACTTTTCTTGCTCCGGATCATCCTGTCTTAAACACGCCAAACAAAATATCAACAAAAGATTTTGAAGGATGGACACAGGAACAGGGATTATATTACCCTAATCAATTTGATGATGCTTTTACTCCGATTATTTCATCCCATGACAAAGGCGAATCAGACAAAAAAGGAGCTTTGTTAGTGGCCCCATATGGAAAAGGCTATTATATTTACACTGGCCTGAGCTTTTTTAGAGAACTACCAGAAGGTGTTTCCGGTGCTTACCGGTTACTTTCGAATATTATTTCGCTAAAACAGCCTATAGAAGCTCCAAAGCAGGAATTAAAAAACTAATTAAAATGGAAGCGAAAAAAGAAAAAAGATGGAAAAAAAGTTACACTTATGTATTAGTAGCAAATGCCGTTTACATTATTATTTTTTTCTTAATCATGCAATTATACTCATAACTTATGCAGCTATTTGACTGGATTGTACTTATTGTTACCCTTTTATTTATTGTAGTATACGGATCATGGAAAACCAAGGGAAGCAAAAATGTTGAAGACTTTATTTTAGGCAATAATGAAACTCCCTGGTATACCGTTGGACTTTCTGTAATGGCAACACAGGCAAGTGCGATTACTTTTTTATCTACACCAGGGCAGGCCTATCATGACGGAATGGGTTTTGTGCAGTTTTATTTTGGACTGCCAATTGCCATGATTGTCATTTGTCTGACCTTCATTCCTTTATATCATAAAAACAAAGTATTTACAGCTTATGAATTTCTGGAAAAGCGATTTGATGTAAAAACACGTTCGCTGGCAGCCATTTTATTTCTGGTGCAAAGAGGATTAGGAACTGGTTTGACTATTTATGCTCCAGCAATTATATTATCGACTCTCTTAGGCTGGAATTTAACTTTGATGAACATCTTTATTGGTGTTCTTGTTATATTCTATACATTCTCCGGAGGGACAAAAGCAGTAAATGTAACTCAGAAACAGCAAATGTTCGTGATTATTTCCGGGATGTTTATCACATTCTTTCTGATTCTGCATTATTTGCCACAGGATATGACTTTTTCAAGTGCCATGCATATAGCCGGTGCCAATGACAAGATGAATATTGTGGATTTTTCTTTTGATCCCGAAGAAAGATATACTTTCTGGAGCGGAATCACAGGTGGTTTTTTCCTTATGCTTGCCTACTTTGGAACAGACCAGTCGCAAGTAGGCCGTTATCTATCGGGAAAATCTGTCAAGGAAAGCCAGATGGGATTAATTATGAACGGACTATTAAAAGTTCCAATGCAGTTTTTTATATTGCTTACAGGGGTTATGGTTTTTGTGTTTTTTCAATTCAATCCTGTTCCTTTGAATTTTAATCCAAATAATAAAATTATTATTGAAAAATCTGCTTTTAAAGAGGAATATCATGCTTTGGAAGTTAAGTTAAACAAACTTTCTGAAGATAAAAAAGTAATCAATCTTTTGTATATCGAACAGTTGAATCAGGATTATGACAATCCAATTCTTCGAAAAGAATTAGTTACATTATCCAACAAAGAAAAAGATTTGCGTGACCGTGCGAAAGAAATCATTTCTAAAGCCGACAGCAATAGTGAAACCAATGATAAAGATTATGTGTTTTTCCATTTCATTTTGCATTATTTACCAAAAGGACTCATAGGATTATTACTGGCAGTCATCATGTCAGCAGCTATGTCATCAACCGCTTCCGGATTAAATGCCTTAGCATCAACAACTGCAATTGATATCTATAAACGAAACCTGAAAGAAGAGAAGTCTGAAAAGCATTATCTCAATGCTACTAAATTCTTCACACTTTTCTGGGGAGTCGTTGCGATACTTTTTGCGTGTGTAGGAACATTGTTTGAAAATTTAATTCAGTTGGTAAATATTATTGGATCAATTTTTTACGGAACTGTTTTAGGTATTTTTCTAGTTGGTTTTTATCTGAGACGTGTTCAGGCAAAACCAATGTTCTACAGTGCAATTATTAGCCAGCTGACCATTTTTATCATTTATTATTTTATGATTTATATTTACCCAAGTGGGCAGGAAAAATTAGGTTATTTATGGCTGAATTTTATTGGTGCAATCCTAACTATCTTATTATCTGTGTTCATACAAATTACTTTTTACAAAAAAAATAATCCAGAATTAAATGGGTTATAATTCTGAATTAAAACATTATATCATTTTTTTATGCTAAATTTTAACTTCACCCCTTTTCCGGTTATAGAAACTGAGCATTTTATTTTAAGACGAATTACAGATGATGATGTAAATGAAGTTTTTGAATTGCGATCAAATCCGGAAACAATGAAATATATTCCAAGACCTTTAGTTAAAACTACAGAAGATGCTCTTGAACATATTGGAATGATTGAAGAAAAAATCGTAAAAAATGAAGGAATCAATTGGGGAATTACATTAAAAGGCAACCCTGAAATTTTAGGTATTATAGGATTCTACAGATTGCAGCCTGAAAATTATCGTGCAGAAATTGGCTATATGTTACTTCCTGAGTTTCATGGAAAAGGAATTATTACTGAGGCAGTAAAACGATTAATTTCTTATGGCTTTGATGACTTAAAACTTCACTCCATTGAAGCTGTGATTGATCCTGAAAATTTTGCCTCTGAAAAAGTTTTACAAAAATGCAATTTTGTAAAAGAAGCACATTTAAAAGAAGCTGAATTTTATGATGGAAAGTTTTTGGACAAAGTCATTTATTCGTTATTAATCAGCTGATTTTTTTTTAAAATAAAGTTTTATAAGCTACTGTTTTTATTCCACTATATTTGCAAATAAAACATGAAATTTTTTCTTGTTTTATTTAAACTTAAAACATGAAAAAAATACTCATAATTCTTTTTATACTTTCAATAAGTGTAAAAGGTCAAACTTATATAAAATTCAATACTTTTTCCGCTTTAGTTCTTGTTCCCAATCTGGGATTAGAAACAAGTATTGGCAAAAAAACGACTTTTAGTTTGGATGTTATGGCTTCCTTTTGGGAATCATTTGATGGAAAAAAACCAATGAAATTTATTACTTATACTCCTGAAATACGATATAATTTTAAAGAAAAATACAATGGCTTTTATACGGGGGGCCATATAGGTTTTGATACATATGAAATCCAGAAATGGGATTACTGGAAGGATTTCCCGAACCATTATGAAAAAGGAATGGGATATAGAATAGGTGCAACAATTGGGTATAACAAAAAACTTAATGAAAAATTTTTATTAGATCTTTTTGTAAGAGGAGGCTGGCATCAGGGATTTTACAAAGGCCATTATAATGATGGTACACCAGGAAGTTACGAAAATGTAAAAAACTGGAATAAAAGTGGCGAATGGCTGCCTTATGGAGGTGGCATTATGATTTCTTACAAACTAAATTAATTTTCAGGAAACTTAGAAATTGATTTAATATACAGATTTTCCACTTTTTTTCTGGCCCAATCTGTTTTTCTTAAAAATTTAAGACTAGATTTTATACTAGGATTTTCAGTAAAACATTTGATCGGAATTAACTCTCCTAAAGTATCAAAACCATAATAACCTATAAGGGTTTCAAGAATTTTTTGAAGCGTTATTCCGTGAAGCGGATCTTTAGATTTACTTTGCATGTTTATATTTTTAAATGAATAACAAAAGACTGTGCTTAAAAAGTACGGTCTTTTGTGCAAAATTAACGAATTGACCCAAAACAATTCATTAAATTTTAGAATAAGAACTTAAATCCAAAAGAAAGCGGTGATGTGAGGTTTGGATTACTTCCTGCCAAAGCCGTGTTGTAAAACGGATCAACATTTGCAACGTGCGCTAGTCCAAAATTAGTAACTGTAGTTTTCTCTCCATTTTTAGGCTCAAGAGTTGTAGTTGTAAAATTGGCTAAGTCATAAGAAAATTCAACTGAGAAGTTTTTAGTTATAAAATAATCAAAGCCTCCTGATACAGATAACCCAAACTGATTTACTTTTAAATCGCTTTCCTTTTCTTTTCCCGTAATTACCGGCAAAGCAGCTTGTCCGAAGAAATACAGTGAACCGGCTACATTCCAATATTTTCTTACCAAAGGCTGAACAACAATAAGATCAGTTTTTGCAGCTGTACCTGCGTCTGATTCGGATTTAATATTGATGTATCCAACTCCTGCTCCCACAGCCACAGATGGAGATACAAATGTCCCAACAATTGGCAATACAGATAAACTTGTGTTTTTTTCATCAGCCATTTTGGTCTGCTGATAGCCAAATTGTGAAGTTGCAAACCATGTTCCTTTTAATCCCTGACTGCCCTCCTGAGCTTTAACGGTTAAACCAATTAAAATTATGCTCACTAATGTTACAATTTTTTTCATGTTATTATGTTTATTAATTACATGACAAACTTATGGGGAACCTTTTGCGACGGGAATGATTAAAATCATAGATTAAAAAAAACTTTAATTATATTTAAGCACGTCAAAGTTTACAATTTTACTTATTTTTGCATCATGTTAAAATCAGTCAATATACTTAATAAAAGAGCCAGGTTTGATTATGAAATAATCGATACCTATACTGCCGGAATTGTTTTGGCAGGAACTGAAATTAAATCAATCCGATTAGGGAAGGCTAATATTACCGAAAGCTTCTGTGAATTTAGTAATAATGAGCTTTTCGCTATTAATACATACATCGAAGAATATTCATTTGGAAATCAGTTTAATCATAAATCAAGAAGCGAAAGAAAATTGCTTCTAAATCGGAAAGAATTAAAAAACCTTCAGAAAAGTGTTCAGGCAAAAGGATTAACTATTGTTCCTCTTAAACTGTTCACGAATGAAAAAGGACTTGCAAAACTTCAAATCGGACTTTGTAAAGGAAAGAAAAATTACGACAAACGTGAATCCCTAAAAGAACAGGATACAAAACGTGACTTAGATCGTATAAAAAAAGCGTTTAATTAATATCCTTTGTAGGAATTGTGGTTTTTCTTAAAACAAGATATTTTAAAAAGCAATATTAATGTATTGCTTTTTTTATTTTAAATCTAATGACAAATTACGTCAAGACAAACCTCTTTTAAAATGAAATCACTTCTTAAAAATGCTCGTGAAAAAAAGGGACTAAAAACCCGTGAAGTAGCACAAATATTAAGCATTGATCAGGCTTTAATCAGTAAATTTGAAAGCGGCCTGCGAAAACCAACAAAAGACCAGATTACAAAATTAGCCACACTTTTAGAAATTGATCATGAAACTTTGATGATTGCATGGTTAAAAGAAAAAATTTTATACGAAATTGGAGATGAAGAATTTGCTTTAAAAGCGCTTGCTGCAACCGAACAAGAGCTTAAATATCAAAAATCTGTATCAAAAATAAAAGTATCAGTTACTTTAGGAAAAATGCTACAGGAAATTGAACTTCTAAAAACAAAATTGGATTCTTCTGCCCAAAACAATTTTAATGAAATTTCGCAAAAATCCGAATTAGAATATACTTTTGAAAGTAATCGAATAGATGGGAATACCATGACTCTTAAAGAAACAGAAATGGTGATTAACGAAGGGGTGACTATTTCGGGTAAAAGTATGAAGGAACACCTGGAAGCCGTAAATCATCAGGAAGCTATCCGTTTTATAAAAGATTTAGAAAAAAACAATTCTTTTACTGAACGTAATCTTTTATCAATTCACAATTTAATCCAAAGAGGAATACATTCTGAAAGTGGCAATTATAAAAAAACCAGAACAAGTGAGAAAGAGTCTAAAACTTTTTTGATTTCCAAAGAAATAGAAGAATATTTCACTTGGTTCGAAGTCAATAAAAACAAATTGCATCCTATTGTTTTAGCCGGAGAAATGCATTTCCGCCTTTTAAAAATTGATCCTTTTGACGAAGGAAACGGAAAAATTTCCAGACTAATCATGAATTTAGTTTTATTACAAAAGGGATATCCAATTTTGAACATAAAGGGAGATGAAGAAAATAAAAAAAACTATTCCAGATTGAACGAAAATAATGATTCTGAAGAATTTCTATTTTTTATTGCACAAACCCTAAAAGAAGTATTAGAAAAATACCTCAAATGAGCAAAGGAAATTAATTTTCAAGGCTCAAAAATGCTTTTCCAAGGTTTTTAATGATATCAGATGCTATAAAAGACTGAT
The DNA here is from genome assembly GCF_029625295.1 of Flavobacterium gyeonganense. Classification (NCBI taxonomy): domain Bacteria; kingdom Pseudomonadati; phylum Bacteroidota; class Flavobacteriia; order Flavobacteriales; family Flavobacteriaceae; genus Flavobacterium; species Flavobacterium gyeonganense. Next base: position 4,953,971 of record NZ_CP121112.1, read on the forward strand.
AACCGGTTTCTGGTAAAGCAATATCAGCTGATAATCCGTGAATAAACACTGCTAATTGTGCTGCCTGGACAGGTACATAATCCTGTGCAAGTAAACTGGTAATGATTCCTGTAAGTACATCACCGCTTCCGGCAGTTGCCAACGCTGCGTTTCCGGTTGTGTTTTGGTAAACTTTTGTCTTATTGATAATGTAAGTTGGGGCTCCTTTCATTACAATAATTACTTTATGATGTTCTGAAAAAGCGATTGCTTTCTGAAACTTCTCAGATTCAGAATCCCATTTGCCAATTAAACGTTCGAGTTCTTTTGGATGTGGAGTCAAAATTGTATTTTCAGGGATTAATTCGAGCCATGACTGATTTTCTGAAAGAATATTTAAAGCGTCTGCATCCAGTACTAAAGAAGTTTTATTCGTTCTTAAAAATTCAAATAGAGCTTTTTGTGTTCCTAACTCCTTCCCTATTCCCGGACCTATGCCAATTGCTTGTGGAATCAACGGAAGCTGAATATGGGTTATAAAGTTTGTATTTTCGTCAGTGACAACCATGACCTCAGGAATTGAAATCTGAAGAATCTGATAACCGCATTTTGGAGCAAAAGTCGTTACAAGACCACAACCCGATTTGATACAGGATTTTGAAGCCAGGACAGCGGCTCCTACTTTGCCATAACTTCCAGCAATTATTACCGCATGTCCCTGAAGTCCTTTGTGTGTCAATGGATTTGCAGCTTTGTAAAATTTTATGATTTCTTCTTTTGTAATTAAATACGTCAACTTCATCGCGGTGCTTTTATATTCTAAAGTTACATCAAAAAATCAAAATCATAAATTATTCTTTGCAACGACTACTAGCCCTGGTAGCAGCGACATCCTTTTTATTTTTCCTTTAAAAATAAAAAGATATAGCGAATAACAGGAAAGAGCTCCAAATCATTGCGAAATTTACAATTTAAGCCATTTATATTCGATATTTTTTGAATAGATTTGCAAAACAATTTTATACAACAATACAATGAAAAATACTGCGCTTACGCACATACATGAAGGTTTAGGAGCAAAAATGCTTCCATTTGCAGGTTATAATATGCCAATTACTTACGAAGGTGTAAATGCTGAACACGAAACAGTTCGTAACAGTGTGGGTGTTTTTGACGTTTCGCATATGGGGGAATTTTTGTTGACAGGACCTAATGCTTTAGCTTTGATTCAGAAAGTGACTTCAAATGATGCATCAACTCTGACAATTGGTAGAGCCCAATATTCTTGTCTTCCAAACAATGAAGGCGGGATCGTAGATGATTTGATTGTGTATAAAATGAAGGAAGAACAATATTTGTTAGTAGTAAATGCTTCGAATATTGAAAAAGACTGGAACTGGATTTCGTCTCACAATGATTTAGGAGTTGAAATGAGAAATCTTTCAGACGATTATTCATTATTAGCCATTCAGGGTCCAAAAGCAGTTGAAGCAATGCAGTCTTTAACTTCTGTTGATTTGTCTGCAATAACATATTACCATTTTGAAATAGGCGATTTTGCAGGAATCGAACATGTAATCATTTCTGCTACAGGATATACTGGTTCTGGCGGATTTGAAATTTACTGCAAAAACAGTGAAGTAGAACAAATCTGGAACAAAGTTTTTGAAGCCGGGGCATCTTTCGGAATTAAGCCGATTGGTCTTGCTGCACGTGATACTTTACGTCTTGAAATGGGATTCTGTTTGTACGGAAATGATATTAATGATACTACTTCTCCGCTGGAAGCTGGTTTAGGATGGATCACGAAATTTACTAAAGATTTTACTAATTCTGAAAGCTTGAAAAAGCAAAAAGAAACAGGTGTTACTAGAAAATTGGTTGCTTTTGAAATGCAGGAGCGTGCAGTGCCAAGACACGATTATGAAATTGTAGACGCTGACGGAAATGTTATCGGAATTGTGACTTCCGGAACCATGTCGCCTTCTATGGGCAAAGGGATTGGTCTGGGCTATGTTACAGTTGCAAACAGCGCAGTCGCTACCGATATTTTTATCAGAATCAGAAAAAATGATGTTCCGGCTAAAGTGGTAAAATTACCCTTTTATAAAAAATAAAATTTTAGATAAATATTCAAAAAATGCATTGCTTAATTGTGATGCATTTTTTATTGAACCACTATTTTGATATAAGAATATTCCGGAAAAATATAACAATTAATAAAAAATTAAACGTAAATTTAATTCTGGAATTCTTCAAAATATGAAAAAAATAATATCGGTATTTCTACTTATTACAAACATTCTATTTTCTCAAAATAGTGACAAGACATGTGAAATACTTACCAAAATAAATCATCTAATTCAAAACGAACACATTAGACCAAAACCATTGGATGATAATTTATCAATTTATGTTTTTGATAATTTAATGGATGAGCTGGATCCTTCCCGAAATGTTTTTTTCAAATCAGAATATGATGAAATGTCTAAACAATATCGACTGAATATAGATGATTTGATAGTAAAAGGAGATTGTAGTTTTTTGTCTGATATTACGAACAAATACAGAAATGGACTTCTGCGCAATAAAGCTATTTTAGAGAAAATTCAAACCGGAACAATTGATTACAATAAAAAGGACACTATCCGGTTTTACAAAAAAGCCTTCAAATTTTATCTTAAAAAAGAAGATTTGGAGAAAGTGTGGCTAAAAAAAATCCGTTACCAAATCCTGGATGATATTGCTGAAAAAAGCGACAATCTTGATTCTTTAAAATTAAATTTCAAGTCAATTGAATTACAATCGAGAACTACTATTTTATCAAACGAAATCTGCAGGATAAATACACTTTTAGAACGAAAAGACACACAACAGGAAAACCTTTATAACTTTTTTTGTACCTACTTTGATCCGCATACAGCCTACTTTAGCGATGATTCTAAATCAAGTTTTGTAGCATCTTTATCGAAAGAACATTTTTCATTAGGAGTAAGTTTAAAATTAAATGAGAAAAATGAAATCATTATTGATGAATTAGATCCAAATGGTCCTGCATTTCAAACGGGACAGATTAAAAAAGGAGACCAGATAGTTTCAATTTCAAATCAAAAAGAAACCTTAGAAGTTTCATGTGCATCATTAGAATCTGTTTCAAGTATGATATTATCTGAGTCTAATAAAAAGATTACGCTTACTTTAAAACGAAATTCTGGTAAAAATTTTGAGGTTTATATCGAAAAGCAAATAATGAAAGATGAAGAAAATTCTGTTTATAGTTTCATTATTGGTAAAGAAAGCAAAATTGGATATATTAAGATTCCCAGCTTCTATGCTGATCTGGATCAAAATAACCGTAAAGGCTGCGCTGATGATGTAGCCAGGGAAGTCATCAAACTTGAGAGAGATAACATAAAAGGTCTTGTAATTGATCTGATTAATAACGGTGGTGGTTCTATGGAAGAAGCTATAAGGCTGTCCGGTATGTTTATTGATTACGGACCTCTTTCTGTTGTTATAGATAATAAGCAAAATAGAACTGTAATAAACGACCCGTACAGAGGTTTGATCTACAAAGGACCAATCGTAATTTTAATAAACAGCAATACAGCTTCTGCAAGTGAATTTTTTGCTTCAAATTTACAAGACTATAACCGTGCTTTGTTATTAGGCAGTAGCACGTTAGGAAAAGCTACCATGCAGACAATAGTTCCTCTTGATGAAAATACAACTACCGATTTTCTAAAAATAAGTATTAATAAATTTTACAGAATAACCGGTAAAACCCATCAAAATACAGGTGTTAAACCAGATGTTATTCTTCCTGAATTCTATGAAAACATCTTTCAAAAAGAAAGTAGTTTCCCAACTGCTATCTTAAATGACAGCATCGACCTTTCATTAAAATACAAACCTTATGTAAAAAGAAATCTAATTGATAAAATTGCCAAAAACAGTTCGGCAAGATTAGCTGAAAATTCCTATTTTAAACAAATCAGGGAAATCAATTCAAAAATTGACGAAATAATAAATGCTCCAAAAACGGAAGTACCAATGACAATGAATTCAATCTTTGAGCAGAAAACTATCAGAGAAAAAATATGGAAGGAAATTAATGCATTTAGTGATACAAATAATCCGTTAGATATATATAATTCAACTATAAATCAATTCTTACTTGGTGTATACCCCGCTGAAAAAACAATAAATCAGTATAAAATTGACAATCTGAAAACCAATCCTTACCTGAATGAAGCCGTAAATATTATCAATGAATTTAATACTTCAAAATAATTTTCAGATTATCTAAATTTCAAACTTTTTTTATTTTTTAAACTAAAAGCATAATTTTAAAAAGAATATAATTTGATTTTGGAAAAATAAGGAATAACCGTATTTTTGCATCACAAAACTAAAAATTAGAAATGGGAAGAGCGTTCGAATTTAGAAAAGGAAGAAAAATGAAACGTTGGTCAGCAATGGCCAAAACATTTACCAGAATTGGTAAAGATATCGTTATGGCTGTTAAAGAAGGCGGACCAAACCCAGACGCCAATTCTAGATTAAGAGCTGTTATACAAAATGCAAAAGCAGCCAACATGCCTAAAGATAATGTGGAGCGTGCTATAAAAAATGCAAGTAATAAAGATACTGCCAACTATAAAGAAATTTTATTCGAAGGATATGCCCCTCACGGAATTGCCATTTTGATTGAGACAGCTTCTGATAACAACAACAGAACAGTAGCCAATATCCGCAGTTATTTCAATAAATGTAACGGTACTATGGGTACTCAGGGTTCTGTTGAGTTTATGTTTGACCACACTTGTAATTTCAGAATTGCCAATAATGGTCTTGATGCCGAAGAATTAGAATTAGAACTAATTGATTTTGGTGCCGAAGAAGTTTTTGAGGATGAAGACGGAATCTTAATTTATGCTCCTTTTGGAAGTTTTGGAGCTTTACAAAAAGAATTAGAAAACAGAGGACTGGAAATCTTATCATCTGGTTTTGAACGTATTCCTCAAATCACAAAAGAATTAACAGAAGCTCAAATAGCCGACGTTGAAAAACTGATTGAAAAAATAGAAGAAGATGATGACGTAATGAACGTCTATCATACTATGAAAGAAGAGTAATTGTTAAAAATAAAACTAAAAGCCCCGAAGATAAACTCTGGGGCTTTTAGTTTATAATGATTTTAAACAAATTAAGGGCTAAAATAAATAGCACACGAACTATTATATTTGTACTTCCAAATTTAAAATAATCTCATGAAAAATTCCAACTACACTAAAGTTGCCGTGATAATTATGGTAATATTGTTTGTAATTGTAAGTATGTTAGGATGTACGGTACACAACCACTCACATTCTCATTCACACCACAAATCAAAAAAAATGCCTCCTGGTCAGGCAAAAAAAATATCCGGAGACAAAAGTGCTAAATCACATGCACATGGTCATCGTTAAAAATATTTTTATTCAAAGCCTTTTAATTTTTAAGAGGCTTTTTTAGTTTCTGTCAATAAAGAAACAACAGTATTTGGCATAAATACATTTTTTCTAAAAGTTAACGCTGTTTCTTAAAATAATCACAAATCTTCATCTGTAAATAGCAAATCCTGACTACATTTGCACTGTCAAAAAATCACAGATATGAATTTACAGCATATTCCACAAATTAAGCATACTGACAGTGGCAATTTCTTTTTATTAGCAGGACCCTGCGCTATAGAAGGAGAAGAAATGGCACTTCGAATTGCTGAGAAATTAGTTGGTATTACCGACAAACTTCAGATTCCTTATGTATTTAAAGGATCATTTAAAAAAGCCAACCGTTCCAGAATTGATAGTTTCTCCGGAATTGGTGATGAAAAAGCACTAAAAATTTTACGAAAAGTTTCTGAAACTTTCCATGTTCCAACAGTAACAGATATTCATACGAATGAAGACGCTGATATGGCCGCACAATATGTGGATGTATTACAAATTCCTGCTTTCTTAGTACGTCAGACTGATTTGGTTGTAGCTGCTGCTAATACAGGAAAAACAGTAAATTTGAAAAAAGGACAATTCATGAGTCCGGAAAGCATGAAACATGCAGTTCAAAAAGTGTTAGATTGTAATAATGAAAATGTTATAGTGACTGACCGTGGTACTATGTTTGGTTATCAGGATATGATTGTTGATTACCGTGGGATTCCCACTATGCAGCAATATGCTACAACGGTTCTGGATGTAACACACTCATTGCAACAGCCTAATCAAACTGCCGGTGTTACGGGAGGAAGACCAGATATGATTGAAACTGTTGCTAAAGCAGGTATTGCTGTAGGTGTTGATGGTATTTTTATCGAAACTCATTTTGATCCTGCAAATGCTAAAAGCGATGGTGCCAATATGCTTCATTTAGACTATTTCGAAGGACTAATGACCAAATTGGTAGCTATCAAAAAAACGGTTAATTCATTCTAATTTCATAATAATAAATTGAAAAATAATTTTTTATTCTTGCCTTTTTTCTTAATGTGTTTCGCTGTAAATACATTTGCCCAGGAAGAAATTGCAATACAAGACAAATACACAGCACACAATAAAGGAAAGTTTTTTATTTCATGGGGAGGTAACAGAGAAAGTTATTCTAAATCTGATGTAACTTTCAGAGGAAAAGATTACGAGTTCACTGTCCACGATATGAAAGCACATGATAAACCAAAAGGGTGGCATGTTGATTATATTAATCCGGCTAATATGACCATTCCGCAGACGAATTTTAGGCTTGGTTATTTCATAAACGATCATTATAGTATTGCAGTTGGAGTTGACCATATGAAATATGTTATGACGCAAAACCAGATTGCGAATGTTACAGGATATTATCCAAATTCAGGTACATATGACGAATTAATATCAGGACAGCCGGAACAGCTAATCATGACAGAGAAATTCTTAACCTATGAGCATACTGATGGCCTAAATTATGTAAACACAGAAGTCTCAAGACATGATGATATTTCAAAATGGTTTAGACTCCCGAATATTGATAAGGTTCAGATTAATTTAACTGAAGGCTTAGGAGGTGGCGTTTTGTATCCTAAAACAAACACCAAGCTTTTAGGAAAAGAACGACACGATGATTTTCATATTTCGGGTTATGGAGTATCCGCAAAAGCAGGAATTAATGTGACTTTTTACAAACACTTTTATATTCAGGGAGAATTAAAAGGCGGTTATATTAATATGCAGGATATCAAAACAACTGCAAGCAATGACGATAGTGCTTTTCAGGACTTTTTCTTCTTTCAGCGAATTATTGCTTTTGGAGGAATTTTCAGAATCTAAAAAACATAATCAACCATAATAAAAAGCAGGTTTCATATTTAATTTGAAACCTGCTTTTTGTTTTACTCTGAATAAATATTAAGCAGATTCGTTACGGTATTCCAGTTTCTAATTGTTGCCGTGACATTAAGTTTTTTCTCAATATATTTTTGATCAAATCTGGTTTTTCCAGCACCAATAGCATATTTTATAAAAATTCTGTTTCCGTCAATACTTGCTTCGTCTGGTTTAAATTGGCTGATTTTTAAATCATTTATACTTTCTTTTTTCAAGGCAATTGAAACAAAAGCAACGTAAAGTTTTTTACTGTCAACTTCTTTTTCTTTTAGAAAAGGATTGTTTTTAAAACACAATTCCAAATCTTCTTTTGCAATTACCACAACAGGAACTTCGTGTCCAAAAACTTTAAAAATTTCCTGCTTAATCATAAATCCTACTTTTGAAGCACTTTCTTCATCGGTATCCACAAAAACATTCCCAGACTGCAGATAGGTTCTTACATTCGTAAAACCAATATTTTGCAGCATCGTTTTTAATGCTTCCATTTTCATCATATTGTGGCCGGAAACATTAATTCCTCGTAAAAGTGCTAAGTGAGTTGTCATATTGGAATATTTAAAATTTTTTACAAGTATTCATATTTTTTTTGTCTTTCTGAAATTTCTGAAATTACATCATTTACGGTTACTGAAATTTCTGGTGGGATTTTCAACTCTAAATTTTCTTTACTTAAATTATTCAAAATTAATGTAACATAGTACAATATAGCATATCTTCCCTGTAATTCCTCGCCAAATTCTTCATTGTTAAAAAGTTTAAGTATTAATCTTTTTTGTTGATGAATTAGTAATTGACAAATGATAAGATCTAAATTTTCGAAATGATTTTCTTGAAAATCATTAATTAACCTTCCCTCTAAATTATCAAATATACCATTCCAAACTTCTATAATAATTTGGGGCTGAACAGCTTTGGACTCAAAATTTATCTTATTGTATTTTTCAATTAATTCTAATGATTTTTCTTTATTGTAGTTATTAAAATAATACTGAATCGCTAAATTATTCATAGCGTGATCATCATTTTTTTCAATTGCTAAAAGATAATATTTTTCTGAAAGTTCATAATTTTCATTTTCATCATATAATAATGCTAAATTGTATAATGCATCATCATTCCCACTTCTAATTGCCTCTAAATAATATTTTTCAGCATCTTTTACTTTTCCTTGTTCATGAAATAATAAACCCAAATTGAAATTAGAATCAGGATTATTGTTATTCTCAATTGATAATAGATAATATTTTTTTGCTTCTGAATATTTCTTTTGCTGATGAAACAATACAGCTAAATTATACGTTTTGTTTAATTTTCCTTTTTCAATAGCCAACAACAAATATTTCTCGCTATTCTTTTTATCATTTGAATGAAAATACAAATCACCTAACAAACTAAATTTAATTCCATCTTCTTCATTTTCTATCTCCAGAATAAGTTTTATTGCTTCTTGATTCTTTTTTTCTTTTATTAACTTACCAACTTCTTTTCTAATTATACTATATTTTTTAGGCAATTCTAATAAATTGTCATAATTGTGTTCATCATTTAAATTTTCCGTTAGCTCGATAATTGTATCCCTTTCAAATATTGAAATATATTTACATTGACTTAATGCTTTTGAGACAACTAAAGCTTGGTTATAACCTAATTTATTAACCTTTAAATTATGAATATGTTCATCTGCAAGTTTTTTAAAATCATTCACATCATACCAATTCTCTAAAAAAATACTCAACCATTTTGCTTTTCTCTTTTGCTCAGGATTGCCTTGAGTTATTATAAGCCACATGTTAAAAAACCGCTCAGAAATCCTATATAAATGATTTCTTTTTGAAGTCTCAATTTTTTCAACTATTCCTTTATCAATAAGTGTTTTTAAGTTGGCAGAAATAAGTTTACTCTCCATCCTGCATTTTTCAACCAATTGTTTTGTTGTACATGCTTCCCAAATAAAAGCCATTTCAGAAATTATTTTACGCAACTGTGGTGTCAAATAATTCAATCTCTCCTGATATAATGGTGTTGTATTATCCATCACTTTTCTCAAATACTCATATCCGTATAATTGAGAATTTTGCAATAATATTTGAATAAAAAACTGCAAGGTTCTAGGCAATCCATCCGTCAAAATTCTGATGTTCTCTATTTTTCCACGATTATGCTCAACATAATCTTTCAATTCAGGAATCTCTAAGCTTAAACTCCAATGATTAATTAAGGTATTAATCTCTTCTGAACTCAATGCTTCCAAACGATGTCTCCTGAAAAATTCATAAAAAGGCTTGTCATATTGCCAAAAATGTTCATCCATTCTGGTACTGCCGGCAATAATCTGAATATCATTATAGTTTATCAGAGTTTCTCTTAATAAGTTTCCATCATCAGTAAAATTCTCAACAATTCTATCAAAATTATCCAAAAGAAGAACTATTTTCTTATTTTCATTTGAACAAATCTCATGAATAACTTGGTATAAATATCTGGTAAACTCTTGTTCTAATTTGAACTCTTTAAAATCTTTTAATTTTAGTTCTAAATTCAACTTACAAATTAACTCTTCTATTACCTGTTCCCACAAATCAAATAATCTGTAAATACCTGCTTGCTCTTCTGCTAAATTTACGGCAATATATTTGGTGCTAAATTGAGATTTTTCATCAATCTCAATTTGAATTCTTTTCAGTAAAGTTGATTTTCCACTACCGCGTCTTCCTAAAATCAACTCATGCTGTAATGGATCATTATTACCTTTATTTTTTAAAGAATTTATAATAGTTTCAAATTCATTTACTCTAATTATAAAATTCCTTTTTACAGAATCACTATCACTATTTGCTGACTGATACAAATTAAGTTGTTCTAAAAACCAAGTTCCTTTATTTTTTTCTTTATTATCCATTGTATACTGGGTTATCTAATTTCCAAAACTCTTTTAAAAACGGTGAAATAAAAATATACTTATTATTACTTTCAACTATATAACCATCTTGAGTTAAGTCTTTTATAAAACTCATATAGTCTTCTTCTTTATCAAAAAATTGGGCTTTATTGTAAATTTCCTGAATTGTAATTTGATCCCTATGTGCTATATGTTTAAGTATGTCATTAACAAATTTAAAATCGTCTTTTGGCAGATAATCAGACAACCTTTTTTTCCAATCACTAAAATAATCGTTGTTTCTTATAATACTATTGAAAGCATTATCAATATCTATTTCAGAAATAATAACATCCCTATTTTTCCTTGCAGTTTTATCTATTTCATCAAGCATCAAATTAATGAAATAAGGTACAAAATATTGAATTTTAGTTCTCAAATACTCCTTTAATACATCACTAAATAATACCGATGCTTCGGCAGTTGCCCAGTCAATATAATTATCAACTTCATTTTCATTTAAAGGCTGATAATATATTTTATTTAAATCATTAATATCAGATGTTCTCCCATCTATTAAATTCACAACGTAATGAATCCCTACAGAACCAGCTAATACAAATTGTAGTTTCTCATAACCATTTTCCTGCCTCCATTGTCGCAAATTTTTAATGATACTTTTAGCAATATCATTATTCCCTTTTTTATGTAAATTATGAAGAACTTCAGGTAATTCATCAATTAGTAAAACAATTGTCTCTCCGTTAACATCTAGCTTCGGTATTAGATTATTGATTTCATACAAATAATCGATTTCATTGTCTTCAATCGTTATTCCACCAGACCAACTTATTTCCGTAATTTTCTTTTGCTTAAAGTAATCAGTAATTAATTGTTTATTACTTTTAAATTTGTTTAAGCATTTTATTATAAGCTCATAAATTGTTTTATAAAATTCCTTTTCGGTATCAATACCCTGAACATTTCTAAAAATAAGTTTATAACCAGATTCCGTATTTTCAATTAAGTATTTCATAACAGATGTCTTACCTACTCTTCTTGGCGCCGCTATTAATACATTATTACCTTTTTTAATTTCTGACCAAATTTCATTTTCTATATATTCCCTTCTATAATAATATTGACCTGTAGCATCCTTTCCTATTATTATTTTTGGTGCATTCCAACCGTTTTCCATTTGACAATAAATTTACTGTTTATTTATTTTGACAACAAATATACTGTTATTTTAATTTAACAGCAAAATAATTGCTAAAAACAAAATCACAAGCTTTCAAATTTCCTAATTAAAATCTATCTTCGCTATTCTAAAGATAAAATGTAAAACTTAGTTATTTTTTGAATATCTAAGACAATCTAAAATCTATAATCCAAGAAGTCTAAAAAAGAAATGTCCAATAATCTCCTTGATACCCCAATCGAATACTTAAAAGGCGTCGGCCCTAGTCGCGGCCAATTACTTCGCAAGGAATTAGGTATTCATAAATACGGTGATTTAGTTAATCTTTTTCCAAACAGATACATTGACAGGACTCGATATTATAAAATAAACGAACTTCAAAACACAGGGTCTGAAGTGCAGATTATTGGCAAAATTATACATATCAAAACGGTTGAATTTGCTAAAAATAAAAAGCGTCTGGTTGCTACTTTTGCAGATGAGACCGGACAAATGGATTTAAACTGGTTTCAGGGCCATAAATGGATTCGGGAGAGTTTAAAACTGAATGAATTATGTGTCATTTTTGGAAAATGCTCTTTATATGGAAACCAGTTTAGTATGGCACACCCCGAGATTGAGCTTTTAAGTGAGCATGAAAAAAGCCTTCGCTCTGCTATGCAGCCGGTGTATCCTTCAACAGAAACCCTGACTAACAGAGGGATTTCAAACCGTACGATTAACAAATTGATGGAACAGCTTTTCATCGAAACACAAGTTTTGTTTACTGAAACCTTTCCTGCTTATTTAATTGAAGAATTAAAATTAATTTCAAAGAAAGCAGCTTTATTCAACATTCATTTCCCTAAAAGTGCCGATATTTTGGCAAAAGCCCAATTCCGCTTAAAATTTGAAGAATTATTTTTTATTCAGTTACAGTTAATTACCAAAAACCTAATTCGGAAACATAAAATTAAAGGACATCCATTCACAAAAGTGGGCGAACTCTTCAATGAATTCTATCAAAATCATTTGCCTTTTGAGCTTACAAATGCACAAAAAAGAGTAGTAAAAGAAATTCGTTCAGATATGGGTAGTAATGCCCAGATGAATCGATTATTACAGGGAGATGTAGGTTCCGGAAAAACAATTGTAGCTTTCATGAGTATGCTTCTGGCAATTGATAATGGCTTTCAGGCTTGTTTAATGGCTCCAACTGAGATTTTGGCCAATCAGCATTTTATCGGCTTATCTGAATTAGCAAAAACATTAAACATCAATATTAAAATATTAACCGGTTCTACTAAAACTGCAGTCAGAAAAATCATTCATGAAGAGCTTGAAAATGGTTCTTTACATATTTTAATTGGCACACATGCCTTATTGGAAGATAAAGTAAAATTTCAAAATTTAGGATTAGCCGTTATTGATGAACAACATCGTTTTGGTGTTGAACAGCGATCAAAATTATGGAAGAAAAATGATATTCCACCGCATGTTTTGGTAATGACCGCCACTCCTATTCCGAGAACTTTAGCAATGAGTTTGTATGGGGATTTAGACATTTCGGTAATTGATGAATTGCCTCCGGGCAGAAAACCTATTCAGACGGTTCATCGATATGATAGCAACCGACTGAAAGTCTGGAAGTTTCTGCGTGATGAAATTGCTAAAGGGAGACAGATTTATATCGTTTATCCATTAATTCAGGAATCTGAAAAAATGGATTTTAAAGATTTGATGGATGGTTATGAAAGTATTTCACGTGATTTTCCGCTGCCACAGTATTCTATTTCAATTTTACACGGAAAGATGAAACCTGCCGATAAAGATGCTGAAATGAAGCGCTTTTCAGAAGGAAAAACAAATATTATGGTTGCCACAACGGTCATAGAAGTTGGTGTAAATGTTCCGAATGCCAGCGTCATGATTATCGAAAGTGCTGAACGTTTTGGTTTATCTCAGCTACATCAATTGCGTGGACGTGTAGGTCGTGGCGCTGAGCAAAGTTATTGTATCCTGATGACAAGCCACAGACTCAGTTCAGACAGCAAAACCCGAATGGAAACAATGGTACAGACCAACGACGGCTTTGAAATTGCAGAAGTTGACCTGAAACTGCGTGGTCCGGGCGATATGATGGGAACACAGCAAAGCGGAGTACTCAATCTTCAAATAGCCGACATTGTGCGTGACCGCGATATTTTGAGTTTAGCCCGAAACTATGCTATGAAGATTTTAAAAGAAGATGGGCCTTTACAAAAACCTGAACATGCTGTATTAAAAGCCGTTTTTATAGAATTGACAAAGAAAAAAACATCTGGAATTATATCAGCTAACAATTTAAATCACTAAAAACATCAAAAAAAGCCGATATTTTGTTTTTTCAGAATTAAAATAATTACAAATTATTTATAAAGAAGTCTGCTTTCGATTCTTACCTTTGCAAAAAAATTATCTATGTCAAATATCTATTTAGGGTATCATTTTTCAATTGAGCCCAAAGAACTGGGATCGGAAATATTAATTGCCGAATTGGGCGAAAAAGCTTTCGAGAGTTTTACCGAAACTGAAAACGGGATTTCGGCTTTCGTAAAGAAAGATTTATGGGACGAGAATATTTTAGATGACATTTATATTTTACAATCGGAAGAATTTAAAATCGAATATACGATTGAAGAAATTGATCAGGTAAACTGGAATGAAGAATGGGAAAAGAATTTTGAACCCATTGATGTAGATGGAAAATGCCATGTTCGCGCTCCTTTTCACCCAAAAACTGATGCGGAATTTGATATCGTAATCGAACCAAAAATGAGTTTTGGAACAGGTCATCATGAAACAACACACATGATGATTCAGCATTTATTAGAAATGGATGTGCAGGGTTTAAAAACTTTAGACATGGGTTGCGGAACTGCTATTTTAGCTATTTTGGCTGAAATGAAAGGTGCACAGCCTATAGATGCCATAGATATTGACAATTGGTGTTATTTGAATTCTATTGAAAATGCAGAACGTAATAATTGCAGCCACATAACCGTTTATGAAGGAGATGCAGCCTTATTGACTGATAAAAAATATGATTTGATTATTGCAAACATTAATCGTAATATTTTGTTAAACGATATGCAGTCTTATGTAGATTGCCTGAATTCACAAGGAATCATCCTTTTCAGTGGTTTTTATGAAGAAGACATTCCATTCATTGATGCCTCTTGTACTGATAAAGGATTAACTTATGTTAAAAAGTTTCAAAGAAACAACTGGGTTTCATTAAAATACGTAAATTAGTTAATAGTAATTGCCACAGTACAAAATTTAAAATCATGAGTACTAAAGAAAAAGTAAGAGAAAAAGTTCGCGAAAAAGAAGCTGTAGGTTTTAATAATGAAATTATAGTTTATAATGACGATGTAAACACTTTTGATCATGTAATTGATACTTTAATGCGTGTTTGCAGCCATACAGCAGAACAGGCAGAACAATGTTCCCTAATTGTACATTACAACGGGAAATGCACAGTAAAAACTGGTCCAATAGATAAATTAAAACCACAATGCACGCAACTTTTAGAAGCAGGACTTAGCGCCGAAATTGTTTAAATTCAAATACAAACATTAAAAAAAGGCATTCTATTTTATTCTAATTGGTGAATAATATAGAATGTTTTTTTTAAGTTGAAGGCACAATATTTGCTTATCCTGTCGGCATGATCTAAAATCTTTTTACATTTGTATTAACAGCAATACTAAAAATCGATGAAAAAAATAACTTTACTTATTGTTTTATTAATTACAGCAGTTTCATGTGTAAGTACAAAATCGACATTAAAAAATGTAGATGATAATGCTCCTGACTTGGTTTTAAGCAAAAATAATACGTTTATTATCAAAGAGTTCAGCAAAGACAAAAAGTATGGTTATAACCCTAATTATCCTATCAATATTTTCTTCAGAAATACCAAAGACGAAGCAATAAATGAAACCCGTTTTTTAAATGCTTTAGCGGGGCCAAATGGTGAAAAAATCACTTATACAAGATTAGAGACCTGTTGCCCTTTTCCAACTAAACGAAGTGACATGGGGGCAGGATTTTTAAATGTATATGAATTGAAATGGGAAGGACAGAAAAAACCGGTTACACTCTATCTTAATATTTATGAAAAAGGCATTCTAATGGTTCCAATGGGATTAAGTTTAAAGAAAGAAAACAATTAGAACAGATTATAAAAAAAGGAAGCCGTTTCTAATTGAAACGGCTTCCTTTTGCAAATATTATTTTAAATAGATTAAGAAATTCTTTCATTCATAATACCTTCAACAACTTCAGGATTTAATAAAGTTGAAGTATCTCCAAAGTTAGAAAAATCTCCCTCAGCTATTTTACGCAAAATTCTACGCATAATTTTACCTGAACGCGTTTTTGGTAATCCTGACACAAACTGAATTTTATCCAATTTAGCAATTGGCCCAATGTGATCAGCAATATACTGATTGATTTCTTTTGCTAAATTTTCTTTATTTCTAACTTCACCTGTTTCTTTTAAAATTACGTAGCCATATAAAGCATTACCTTTTATATCATGCGGGAAGCCTACAATTGCTGATTCAGCAACTGCAGGATGCTCATTTATTGCATCTTCAATAGGTGCTGTTCCTAAATTATGTCCGGATACAATAACAACATCATCTACCCTGCCTGTAATTCTATAATATCCAACTTCATCTCTTAATGCACCATCTCCTGTAAAGTATTTACCTGGAAAAGCAGAGAAATAAGTTTTTTTATAACGCTCATGATCTCCCCAGATAGTTCTGGCAATTCCAGGCCATGGAAATTTAATACACAAACTACCTACTACCTGATTACCTTCAATTTCATTACGCTTATCATCCATAAGAACTGGCTGAATTCCTGGTAAAGGCAATGTTGCATATGTAGGTTTTGTTGGTGTAACAAAAGCAATTGGCGAAATCATAATTCCACCCGTTTCTGTCTGCCACCAGGTATCTACAACCGGACATCTCTTATCTCCAACGTGATCATTAAACCAGTGCCAGGCTTCTTCGTTGATTGGCTCTCCAACAGAACCAATAACCTTAAGTGATTTTAAAGGATATTTTTGAATATAATCAAGGCTTTCTTTGGCTAAAGAGCGAATTGCTGTTGGGGCAGTATAAAATTGTGTAATTTTATGTTTTTCAATAATCTCCCAGAAGCGGCTAAAATCAGGATATGATGGAACTCCTTCAAAAATTACAGTTGTTCCTCCATTCAGTAATGGTCCGTATAAAATATACGAATGCCCTGTAATCCATCCGATATCTGCTGTACACCAGAAAATATCATTCTCTTCATGACTGAATACATTTTTAAAAGTATAAGCAGTGTAAACCATATATCCTGCTGTAGTATGTACCATTCCTTTTGGCTTTCCTGTAGAACCTGATGTATATAAAATAAATAAAGGATCTTCTGCATCCATGATTTCGGCTACGTTATAATCAAGGGCTGCATCTAACAAAGGCTGTAACCAAACATCACGGCCTTCCTGCATTTTTATTTCAGTTTCTGTTCTTTTTACAACTAAAACTTTAGAAACCGATGGACAGCTTTCCAACGCTTCATCCACTATTCCTTTAAGATCAATAGTTTTATTTCCTCTGTAGCCACCATCAGAAGTAATCACCATTTTACATTCACTGTCGTTAATTCTTGCAGAAACTGCTGAAGCTGAAAAACCTGCAAAAATGACAGAATGTATTGCTCCAATTCTGGCACATGCTAAAACTGCTACAGCGAGTTCCGGAATCATTGGTAAATAAATACAAACTCTATCCCCTTTGGTTACGCCCTGCTCACGCAAAACATTAGCCATTTTTGAAACTCTTTCATATAGTTCATTATAGGTAATGTGTATTGCTTCCTCAGAAGGATTGTTCGGTTCGAATATTATTGCCGTTTTTTCTCCTCTTTTACTCAAATGTCTGTCAATACAATTCTTTGTAATATTAACTTTGGCCTCTGTAAACCATTTCACTTCTGCTTCAGCCATGTTAAAATCAACAACTTTTTCCCATTGCTGGTACCATGTAAAGTTTTCTTCAGCAATTTTACCCCAAAACTTCCTTGGCTCTCTTATTGACTTATTGTAATGTTTAAAATATTGTTCTAAATTTTCAATTTTATAATAACTCATAGTTGTTGTAATTTTTTTATAAATGTATTAAATAACAACGTATTCTTAAAATTATTTAATTCATAAATTTTATTAAAAAAAAACAAATCATAAAAAAAACATATCGATTTAATGAATTTAATATAAAAAATAAAGTTTTAATCAAAAAAACATATTACAAAAAAAGGTATGATATATAAATATCACACCTTTTAATTTTAACAATTTCAATAACAATTAATTTTTTGCTTACCTTTTTCATGTATGAAAATAACCAAGCAACATTATTAATTATAACAAGAAACTTCTACAAATATATATACTAAATAAGATTAGGGATTACTTCACTTAACCCTTTATTAATTTGAGTTAAGTGAATGTAACATGCGCCATATCTGTTATTATCTTAATAAGTGCTTACTAATTCAAAATATTATATAAAAACTAAGATACAGTGCAAAATCCCAACACACAAACGTGGTGTGTAATATTTATATTATCCTATTTTTTTCATTGCTGTCATAGACTCTCTTAACCAAGCTCCTACTTCTTCGATAGGGTGCTGGCGAATTTCTTTATTTACAGCAATCAAAACAGCGTTATCTACTGCGTTTGAAGTTGAAAATGGTTTTCCAATAATGTTAGTTTCTACTTTTTTCATAAACTCAGTCAATAATGGCTTACAAGCATGATCAAATAAATAACATCCATACTCCGCTGTATCGGAAATAACGCGATTCATTTCGAATAATTTCTTTCTGGCTATAGTGTTTGCGATTAATGGTAATTCGTGCAATGACTCATAATATGCTGATTCTTCGATAATACCTGCTTCTGTCATAGTTTCGAAAGCTAATTCAACTCCAGCTTTAACCATTGCAATCATTAATACCCCATTATCGAAATATTCCTGCTCAGAGATTGGAGCTTCTTGGGGAGCAGTTTTTTCGAAGTTAGTTTCTCCGGTTGCAGCTCTCCATTTTAACAAATTAATATCATCATTAGCCCAGTCAATCATCATTGTTCTTGAGAACTCCCCAGAAATAATATCATCCTGGTGTTTTTGGAATAACGGACGCATGATATCTTTCAATTCTTCTGCTAATTCATAAGCTTCAATTTTTGAAGGATTATTTAAACGATCCATCATATTTGTAATACCTCCATGTTTCAAAGCTTCTGTAATAGTCTCCCAACCGTACTGAATTAATTTTGAAGCATACGCAGCATCAATTCCTTTTTCAACCATTTTATCAAAACATAAAATAGATCCTGTTTGCAATAATCCGCAAAGAATTGTTTGCTCACCCATTAAGTCTGATTTTACTTCAGCCACGAAAGATGATCTCAAAACTCCTGCTCTGTGTCCTCCTGTTGCAACAGCATAAGCTTTTGCCTGGTCCAAACCTAAACCGTTTGGATCATTTTCAGGGTGAACAGCAATAAGAGTCGGTACACCAAAGCCTCTTTTATATTCTTCACGTACTTCAGAACCTGGACATTTAGGCGCACACATAATTACAGTGATGTCTTTACGAATCTGCATTCCCTCTTCAACGATGTTAAATCCGTGAGAATATGCTAAAGTGGATCCTTGTTTCATTAATGGCATAATGGCATTTACCACAGCAGTATGTTGTTTGTCCGGAGTTAAGTTACAAACTAAATCAGCAGTTGGGATTAATTCTTCATAAGTACCTACTTTAAATCCATTTTCAGTAGCATTTTTAAAAGAAGCTCTTTTTTCAGCAATTGCATCTGCACGTAAAGCATAAGAAATATCAAGACCTGAATCTCTCATGTTTAAACCTTGATTCAAACCTTGTGCTCCGCAACCTACGATTACGACTTTTTTCTGCTAATGCATCTATCCCATTTGCAAATTCAGATTGCTCCATAAATTCGCAAACCCCTAATTGTTCTAATTGTAATCTAAGTGGTAATGTGTTGAAATAATTGGCCATTTTTTTTAATATTTAATATGTATGATGTTTAAATTTGAATGCTTTTTAACTATTTTAATTCATTTAATAATAATGATGAAATTTCCATTTTTTCTTTTGAAACGGAAATTCTTCCAGAACGCACAAACTGCATAATTCCGTAAGGTTTAAATTTGGCGTATAATTCTTCAATTTCAGAGCGCCTGCCTGATTTAGAAATCACAAAAAAATCACGGGAAACAGTCACTATTGTAGATTGACTTTCTTTAATAATATTCTGAATTTGTTTTTCATCAAATAATAAACTTGAAGCAATTTTAAATAAAGCGTTTTCTAAATAAATTGTTTCTTCATCTGTATGATAAAATGCTTTGATAACTTCGATTTGTTTTTCGATTTGTCCAACAATGTTTTTAACCCATTTCTCCGTGGTTTCAACTACAATAATAAATCTCGAAACATTTTCTATTTCTGACTCTGAAACGTTTAAACTTAATATATTGATGTGACGTTTTAAGAATATTCCTGATATCCTATTAAGCAAACCCACATTGTTCTCTGAATATACCGATATGGTAAATGTTTTTTCTTCCATGTCTTTTTAACTTAATCTGATCTCTGAAACACAAGCTCCCGTTGGAATCATCGGAAACACATTATTTTCTTTTTCTACCATAACTTCAAGGAAGTACGATTCTTTTGAAGCAAGCATTTCTGCAACAGCTTCATCCAGTTCTTCTCTCTTAGTTACTTTTCTTGATTTAATGTAATACCCTTCTGCAATAGCACAGAAGTTTGGATTAATCATTACTGTAGAAGCATATCTATAGTCAAAAAACAATTCCTGCCACTGACGCACCATTCCAAGGAATTCATTGTTAAGTACAACAATTTTTACCGGAACTTTTGTCTGGTGAATTGTACCCAGCTCCTGAATATTCATTTGAAAACCTCCGTCACCAATTACAGCAACAACCTCACGGTCTGGTCTTCCCATTTTAGCTCCGATAGCGGCTGGTAAAGCAAATCCCATTGTTCCTAATCCACCAGAAGTAACATTACTCTTAGTTGTATTGAATTTGGTATAACGGCAGGCAAACATTTGATGTTGGCCAACGTCAGAAACCATTATAGCATCTCCTTTCGAATGCTTATTAATCATTTCAATAGTTTCACCCATTGAAATACCTTTACCATTTGTTGGAGCTAACTCCTCATTAATAACCGCATCACATTCAATTTTATATTTTTCTTTGAATTCATTATGCCATTCTGAATGTGATTTTTTATCAATTAATGGAATTAAAGCAGTCAATGCTTCTTTCACATCAGCTAAAACTGCAACTTCGGTTTTTACGTTTTTATCTATTTCTGCAGGGTCAATTTCAAAGTGTATTACTTTTGCCTGTTTAGCATATGTAGCTAATTTTCCGGTAACACGGTCATCAAAACGCATTCCCAATGCAATTAAAACATCACATTCGTTAGTTAAAAGATTCGGCCCGTAATTACCATGCATACCTACCATCCCTACATTTAAAGGATGATCAGTTGGCAATGCTGAAAGTCCTAAAATAGTCCATGCAGCAGGGATTCCGGATTTCTCAATTAATCTTTTTAATTGTTCTTCAGCTTCACTTAATATAATACCTTGTCCAAAAACAATAAATGGTTTTTTTGCATTATTTATTAAATCAGCAGCTTCTTGTACTTTTTTACTATCCAATACCGGTTTTGGATGATAACTTCTAATTCCGGTACATTTTTCATAACTAAACTCAAACTCATCAAATTGAGCATTTTTAGTAATATCAATTAATACAGGTCCCGGACGACCAGAACGTGCAATGTAAAATGCTTTCGCAATAATTTCAGGAATTTCATGAGCTTCAGTAATCTGATAATTCCATTTAGTTACCGGAGTTGAAATTCCGATAATATCAGTTTCCTGAAAAGCATCTGATCCCAGTAAGTGCTTTCCAACCTGGCCTGTAATACAAACCATTGGTGTTGAGTCAATTTGAGCATCTGCAATACCAGTTACTAAATTAGTTGCTCCCGGCCCTGAAGTTGCAATTGCTACCCCTACTTTTCCCGTAGCTCTTGCAAAACCCTGCGCTGCATGTGCTGCCCCTTGTTCATGACGTACTAAAACATGGTGCAATTGATCCTGAAATTTATATAATTCGTCGTAAACTGGCATGATTGCACCCCCAGGGTAACCATAAACCAAGTCAACTCCTTCTGCTAATAAACATCTAATAACGGCTTCTGCCCCTGATATTTTCATTTGTTTTCTTTTTAAATCCCTTACATCTATCATCTAAGATTTTAAGAGATAGTTTTTATTAAATTATTTGTCGGTAACACATCCATGTGAGGCACTGGAGACCGAACGCATATATTTAAGTAAAACTCCTTGTGTAATTCCGTTTTCTGGTCTCTTCCAGTTAGCTTTTCTTTTGCTAACTCTTCATCAGAAACTTTCATATTTATAGTGTTATTTACAGCATCGATTGTAATAACATCACCATTTTCTATTAATGCAATCCCACCGCCTTCATAAGCTTCCGGAGTTACGTGCCCTACTACAAAACCATGTGAACCTCCGGAGAAACGTCCGTCAGTAATTAAAGCTACAGTACTTCCTAATCCAGCTCCCATAATAGCAGAGGTTGGTTTTAACATCTCCGACATACCAGGACCACCTTTTGGACCACAATAGCGAATAATCACTACATTTCCTGGTTTAACTTCACCCGCTTGTATTCCTCTAATTACATCTTTTTCACCTTCAAAAACTACAGCTGTACCTTCAAAAAATTCTCCTTCTTTACCACTAATTTTAGCCACACAACCTTCAGTTGCTATGTTTCCGTAAAGAATTTGAATATTTCCCGTTGCTTTTAATGCTTTTGAAATTTCAAAAACTACTTGCTGACCGTCATGCAAATCAGGCACTGAAGCTAAGTTTTCAGCAATTGTTTTTCCTGTTACAGTTAAACAATCACCATGCAGGAAACCTTCTTTTAACAAATATTTCATTACTCCAGGAACACCACCTACATTGTGTAAGTCTTCCATCAAATATTTACCACTTGGTTTCAAGTCGGCTAATAATGGTGTTTTATCACTGATATCCTGAAAATCTTTTAATGTTAATTCAATACCTACTGAGTGCGCCATTGCAATTAAATGCATAACTGCATTTGTAGAACCACCTAAAACAGCTACCATCGTAATTGCATTTTCGAATGCTTTACGAGTCATAATGTCTCTAGGCTTAATATCTTTTTCTAATAATATTCTAATTGCTTTACCTGCATCAACACATTCTTGTTTCTTTTCAGGACTTAAAGCAGGATTAGAAGAACTGTAAGGCAAACTCATTCCTAATGCTTCAATCGCTGATGACATTGTATTTGCTGTGTACATTCCTCCACAAGCACCTGCACCCGGACAAGCATTTTGAATTACTCCTTTGAAATCTTCAGGAGTAATTGTATTCTTAATTTTTTTACCTAAAGCCTCAAAAGCAGAAACTATATTCAAATCTTCGCCTTTCCATTTTCCCGGGTGAATAGATCCTCCATAAACCATAATTGAAGGACGGTTTACCCTACCCATAGCCATTAAAGCACCAGGCATATTTTTATCACAACCAGGAACCGCAATCATCCCATCATACCATTGTGCCCCCATTACAGTTTCAATAGAATCTGCAATAACATCACGAGAAACTAAAGAAAAACGCATCCCGTCATTACCATTAGAAATACCATCACTAACACCGATAGTGTTAAAAATCAAACCGACCAAATCAGCATCCCAGACCCCTTTCTTAATATCTTTAGCCAGGTCATTTAAGTGCATGTTACACGGATTTCCGTCATAACCCATACTCACAATTCCTACCTGCGCTTTTTTAAGATCCTCTTCTGTCAAACCAATTCCGTAGAACATTGCCTGTGAAGCTGGTTGAGTTTCATCTTGCGTGATTGTTTTGCTGTACTTGTTTAATTCCATTATGTATTATTTGTAATTTTCTAAATTTTATTCCTAAAAAAAACCTCCCAACTATGTGGGAGGCTATAATATATCTTTTCAATTATATTTATACCATTCCCTATGCAGATGTGCTATACACATTGACAATAATGACAGAAGTAATAATAATTGAGATTTGCATCATTTATTTTTTGATGCCACAAAAGTAGTAAAACTGATGCGATCAAAAAAACAAAAACTCAACATTTTAAACTCTTCTTGTTAATTATTGCATTATTTAACAAAAAATATTAAACAATCGTAGATTGTCCGAGATGAACGTTGTCATTATTAAAATACAGTAAATCATCTTTGCTAAAAATAAAGTTAGAAACAAACTCTCCAACCTCATTAGTTCCAAATTTTGAATCAGATTTTAAATCTATTGTAACCACCTTAAATTCAATCGCTTTTTCTACAGCCTTATAAATCACATTTGCTTCCTTAGACAACCCAAAGTGTTCTAACAACATTCCTGCTGATAAAATTGAAGCTATTGGGTTAGCAATATTTTTACCTTTTGCCTGAGGATAAGAACCGTGAATAGGTTCAAAAAGTGCATTTTTTTCTCCTAACGAAGCAGAAGCCAACAAACCAATAGATCCGGTAATTACACTGGCTTCATCAGATAAAATATCCCCAAATAAATTCTCTGTCAAAATCACATCAAATTGTTTCGGATTCAGAATCAGCTGCATTGCGGCATTATCTACAAATAAAAAGTCTAAAACTACATCCGGATAGCTTTCGCCAACTTTCTGAACAACTTTTCTCCATAATCTAGAGGTTTCTAAAACATTTGCTTTATCAACCATCGTTAACTTTTTACGGCGGCTTTGAGCAGATTTAAACGCTAAATGTGCAATTCTTGTGATTTCTTCTTCTGAATACTCACATAAATCTGAAGCATGTGTTCCATCTTCATTTAGTGTTTTTGCACCAAAATAAGCACCTCCGGTTAATTCCCTAAAAATAGTAAAATCAGCACCTTCAATGATTTCTCTTTTTAAAGGAGAAGATTCGATCAGTGATCTATAAGGCTTAATTGGACGTATATTAGCAAATAGACCAAGTGCTTTACGAAGTTTTAGTAATCCTTGCTCAGGACGAACTTTTGCATTTGGATTATTATCATATTTAGGATCACCGATTGCCCCAAACAAAACCGCATCAGTATTTAGACAAAGATTTAGTGTTTGTTCTGGCAGTGGATTTCCTGTCTTATCAATAGCAATTGCCCCCATGAGAGCTTCTTCAAAAACAAATTCGTGATTATATACTTCGCCAATTGCATACAATGCTTTTTTAGCTTGTGCAATTACCTCCGGTCCAATTCCGTCTCCTGGTAAAACTGCTATTTTCAAATTCATAATGCCTCGTTCTTTATGTATTTAAAATCTGTTTTTTTACTAATTAACTTCTTATTAAATCTCCCTGAATTTTTGAAGCTTCAATAATCTGATGAATATCTTCGTCTAAAACTTCTTTTTTAATATCCGCAAATTTCAAAAACTCAATATAAACAGTATCCAATTGTGTTTTAGTAAGCTCATAACCTACTTTTTTTGGCTCTGTATGCCAAAGCTGCACGTCCGCTTCTTGCGGTTAATATAATTGAAGATTCATTAACACCAACATCAAGCGGATCCATGATTTCGTAAGTTGCTCTGTTTTTGATTACACCATCCTGATGAATTCCGGAACTGTGCGCAAATGCATTGGCTCCAACAATAGCCTTATTTGGCTGAACAATCATTCCCATACTTTCAGAAACCAAACGACTCATTTCGTTCAATTCTCTTGTATTGATATTTGTATCTAAGTTAAGATAAGGGTGTTGTTTAAAAATCATCACCACTTCTTCAAGGGCTGTATTTCCGGCTCTTTCACCAATACCATTAATAGTACACTCAATTTGTCTTGCTCCGTTGATAGCTCCTGCAATTGAGTTGGCAGTTGCCATTCCTAAATCATTATGACAGTGGCATGAAAGAATTACATTCTCAATACCTTTTACGTTTTCTTTTAAATATTTGATTTTTGCCCCATACTCTTCAGGCAGACAATATCCGGTTGTATCCGGAATATTTAATACAGTTGCACCTGATTTTATTACCTCTTCACAAACTTTTGCAAGAAAAGCATTATCAGTTCTACCTGCATCTTCTGCGTAAAATTCTACATCTTCAACATATGATTTTGCATGAGAAACTGCAGATTTTGCTCTTGCGATAATATCTTCTGGTGTGGTATTTAATTTATGGAGTATGTGAGATTCTGAAGTTCCGATTCCAGTATGAATCCTAGGTCTTTTAGCATGCTTTAAGGCAGCCGCCGCAACATCAATGTCGTTTTTTACAGCTCTTGTAAGCCCGCAGACCGTTGCATTTTCTACAATTTTACAAATCTCAGAGACCGATAAAAAATCGCCCGGACTTGACACAGGAAAACCTGCTTCGATGATATCAACTCCCATTTTGTCTAGTCGTTCTGCAATAACCAATTTTTGATTGGTATCTAACTTACATCCTGGAACCTGTTCTCCATCACGCAAAGTGGTGTCAAAAATTTGAACTTTCTCTCTATTCATATTCATTTATTTAATGTAATTTCACATCTTGAAACAAATATATATTGTACTTCTTAAGTACGAAATTCATTTTAATGGAATTATACTGTTTATAAAACAATTTAAAAGTATTTAATATACTAAAAACCAATAAATTACATTATTATATTTTACAATGGCTAACCATCAAAAAGATTTCTTATTTGTACTGATTAAGTCACTTTCTAAATCTGAAAAAAGACAGTTTAAAATTTTTGCAAGCCGTTTAGAAACGAGTTCAAATACTAAATTCATTGAATTATTTAATATTTTGGATAAGTCTGAAACTTATGATGAAAAGCTTATTTTAAAAAGCGGAATCATCAAAAAAGTTCAGCTATCTAACTTAAAATCCTATTTATACAAACAGATCCTGGTTAGTATCCGATTAAATATTCCCAGCCAGAATATTCGATATCAACTACGTGAGCAAATAGACTTTGCAGTTATTCTATACAATAAAGGGTTATATAAACAAAGCTTGAAAATTTTGGATAAAACCAAAATGATAGCCCTTGAAAATGATGAAAAATACATGGCATATGAAATTGTTGAATTCGAAAAGTTAATCGAATCACAATATATCACAAGGAGTATCCAGGGACGTGCTGATGAATTGGTTATTCAGGCTAAAGAACTGAATTATCGAAATACAATTTCAAGCAAATTATCCAATTTGTCACTACAATTATACGGAATTATGCTAAAAACCGGTTACGTAAAAAACGATGAGGAATACAAATATATAGATGACTATTTCAACAAACATATTTCAAAATTAGACGAAAGCAAATTTGGCTTCCGCGAAAAATATTGGTTTTATAATGCCAATTTGTGGCGCAGTTTCCTTGTTCAGGATTTTCTTGCGAGTTATAAATATGCTTATAAATGGGTAAGATTATTTTATGACAACCCAAATATGATTTACCAGAATCCTGTATTTTTTCTAAAAGGGAATCACTACTTTTTAGAATCGCTTTACATGCTGAAATACAAATCGAATTTCAAAAAATATCTAACGCTTCTAGAGGAAACTATTCAGGATCCCAGATTTCCTGTTAATGATAACATTGCATCGCTATCCTTTTTATATATCTATAACAATAAACTAAACTATCATATTTTGGAAGGAACTTTCGCCGAAAGCGAATATTTGATTCCTGAGATTTTAGAAAAAATTAAAATTCACAGTGAACATCTTGATGAGCATCACGAAATGTTGTTTTTTTACAAAATTGCCTCTATCTATTTTGGAAACGAAAAATACAACGAATCCATTTATTATCTGGACAAAATAATCAACAACAAAAACCTGACGATGCGCGAAGATTTAATGTGCTTTGCCAGACTCTTGTCATTAATTGCACATTATGAATTAGGAAAAGATTATTACCTGGAAAACCACCTTAAAAGTACCTACAAGTTTCTATTGAAAATGAATGATTTGCATGAGGTCCAGAAAGAAATTATTAAGTTTATGAGAAACTTAAATAATTTTTATCCTGCCGATATTAAAAAGGAATTCATCAAAATGAGGGAACGATTTATCGAGTTAGAAAAAAACACCTACGAAAAAAGAGCTTTCCTGTATTTAGATATAATTTCTTGGCTTGAAAGCAAAATTGAAAATCGTAAAATTGCTGATATAATAAAGGAAAAAGCAAAACTTTACAGTCGCTAATTGAATCGATAACTATATATTAAAAATCTTAACTTAAGTCCAACAAAGTAATAACAAAACCTTAACAGCAAAAGAAAGATATATATCAGACCTTTGTAATGTAATAAACTGGTTATTTATTATTTTGGTTTTGGTTAGTTAAATGATGCCGGCATCTTCGAGATTGCCGGCATTTTTTTATATTTAAATTCCAGATAAAAAAATCCAAATTTCAATCTTATTGAGTTGAAATTTGGATTTTGAAATTTTAAAATATTGAAGTTAATTTCTAAGTCTTTCGTGCAGTAATTTGAAATACGAAAAAGCCTTTAACAGTCTGCTTCCATGCCAGGAAAACATTTCACCATCCACAAAAATGGTTTTGGCGTGATGAGTGAAACGTCCTATTTCAAAAGCATCTTCTTCTTTAAAAGGATAAGGTTCAGAAGAAAGGAAAATCAAATCAGGATCACCTTCCAAACGCATTTTTTTTAGTTCAATTTCAGGGTAACGATCTTTATCTCCGTAGATATTTATGAAATGATTCAGCTTTAATAATTCATCAATATAAGTATCATTTCCTGCCGCCATATATGGATTTTTCCAGATAAAATAGGCTGCCTTTTTGATTTCAATATCTTTAATGTATTTTTTAAAATCGCTTAAAGCAAAAGTTAACTTATCATTCCATTTCTGAGCTTCAGTCCGGCAGTTAAAAAGCTGCCCAAAATCTGAAATCATTTGAAAATTATCCTTAACAGAAACAATATTCGTTACCCAAACCGGACAGATTTCACTCAACCGTTCCACAATTTCAGCAGTGTTTTCTTCCTTATTGCAGATAATAATATCAGGCTGCAGTAATTTTATCTTTTCAAAATGAATCTTTTTGGTTCCGCCTACAATTTTTTTTGTGGATTTTAAATGATAAGGATGCACACAAAACTTCGTAATTCCGATGATTTTATCTTCTAAACCTAAATCATATAACAATTCTGTTTGGGAAGGCACTAAAGAGATAATACGGCTTGGAGCTGTTTCAAAAGAATGTAATTTCCCCAATTGATCTCGGAGTTGTTTCATGTTTATACATTAGTATGTTAAAAATAGTAGAAAAACTACTACCCAATTGCTTTATAAAGATCCTGAATATTTACTATCATTATTGAAATAAATAAAATTAGATAGCCTGTATTCAAAATTAAACCAATAAACTTCTTTGCAGAATTTTTATCTCTTAATCCAGTGAACGCATAATAACTTCCAAAACTTATCAAAACCATTATTACAATGGATATTAAACTATATAAATTAGAAAAATCATACTTAATAATCACCTGAAAAATATGCATCAGAATCATCACTATAAAAAGAGCTAAAACTATTAAAGAGTATATGAAACTTTTCTCTGAGTTCATATTCAAGTTATTATTATTAAAAAATATATTCAAGGCAAACCTGAAAATTTAAACCTTAAACTTTAAACTAAGAATTCCCTCCATTTCCTGCTGTACTTTCAAGGCCTCATCCCTCGCCTTTTCAGCAAAATCAATTCCATTTGAAGCATAAATAATTGCTCTGGCAGAATTAACAAGCAAACCAATCTTATCATTCATTCCATATTTGCAAACTTCAGACAAACTTCCGCCCTGAGCGCCAATTCCGGGAACCAGTAAAAAACTATCCGGAACTATTTTCCTAATTTCAGTAAAATACTCCGCTTTAGTAGCACCGACAACATACATCAAATTATGACTGTTTTTCCATGCTTTAGAGGTTTCTAGAACTTGTTCGTATAATTGTTTTCCGTTTACATCTAAAGTTTGAAAATCAAATGCTCCTTCGTTTGAAGTCAAAGCCAGCATTATAGTATGTTTATTTTCAAAAGCCAGAAAAGGTTCAACAGAGTCTTTCCCCATATAAGGAGCTACCGTTACACTGTCAAAGTTCAAATCTTCAAAAAAAGCTTTTGCATACATGGCTGAAGTGTTTCCGATATCCCCACGTTTTGCATCAGCAATCGTAAAAATTTCCGGAAATTTTTCATTTATATAATTAATTGTTTTCTGAAGGGAAATCCAGCCTTTTATCCCATGCGCTTCAAAAAAAGCAGTATTAGGTTTGTAGCCGACAGTCAAATCATGAGTAGCATCAATTATGGCCTTATTGAACTCAAAAACAGGGTCTTCAGTTTCTAATAAATGTTGAGGAATTTTGTTTAAATCAGGATCCAGCCCAACGCATAAAAATGATTTTTTTTGAAGTATTTGTTGGTGCAGTTGTTGTGTAGTCATTGGTATTTTTTTTAGTTTTTTCAATTCAAAAAACGATTTTTTAGAAAGTATGCAAAAATAAAAAAAGCCACTCAATTAAGAATGGCTTTTAGTATTTATATTTCAATCAGAATTAGAAATTACCTAAATAAACAATTTCTGTTCTTCTGTTTGCTGCTCTTCCTGCAGCAGTTTTATTAGATTTAACTGGTTTTGAAGCCCCAAAACCTTGTGAAGTTAAATTAGCAGGATTTACTCCTTTTTCAATTAAAGCATCCATAATAACTTTTGCTCTTTCTTCAGATAATTTTTGATTTGCCTTAGCATTACCTACATTATCAGTATGACCATAAATGGCAAATTTTGCGTTTGGATAGTTTTTCAAAATTTCTTTGATAGCATCCAGTCTTCCTGAAGTTTCTACTTTCTTAGCATCACTTAAGGTAGCTTTGCCTGATGTAAAGAAGATAGATTTTGCCTCAACCTGTAATTGAGCCAAAGTAGCTTTACTAACTTCAGGACACCCTTTATTTTCTGCTGGACCTGCTACTAGTGGACAATCATCAACGTTATCAGCAACTCCATCTTTATCAGTATCTAAAACCGGACATCCTTTGTTTTCTACTAAACCTGCAACATTAGGACAAGCGTCATCTTTGTCCAAAACTCCATCTCCGTCTGTATCAGGCCATGGACAACCTTTATTTTCAACTGGGCCTGCAACTGTTGGGCATCCGTCAACATTATCTAATAATGTATCTCCGTCGCTATCTTTCCATGGGCAGCCTTTGTTTTCAAGAGGACCGGCAACATCCGGACAAGCATCATCTTTATCCAAAACTTTGTCACCATCAGTGTCTGGCCAAGGACAACCATTGTTTTCAATTGGCCCCGCTACTTTTTTACAAGAATCTTGTTTATCTATTACCCCATCCTGATCTCTGTCTTTAAATTTCTTTTGGTAAACCGGAATTTTAATCCCAACGTAAAAATCAGCTGCTTTTGATTCTTTAGAAACTAAATTAGAAACAATTGATCCTGAGCCAACAAAGAAAGTACCTACACGTAATCCTGTACCCACTTGAGTTCCGCTATATTCCATCCAGGTAACAGGAACATAAAAACTAAACCATCTGCTTTCGTAACGAGGCGTTAAACTTACTCTGTCAGCAATATTAGTCGCATTTAACTTTGTACTTGAAACCATACTAATATCTCCATTAAGATTCAGATAGAATTTATTATGTATATTCCAGTCAACATCAGCATGAAGTGCTGTAGGCAAATTTGTTTTTACTCCTTTTGAAGTTGATGTTTTTGTATAACGATCATTTAATAAATCATATAAATTATCAGTATCATCAATCATTTCCTGAGTAAGAGTACCTGTTATATCGTAAATATCTTGTTTCGCCTTTTTATAATTTATTGAACCAATATCCGTAACAGACAATCCAAAACGCAATTTATATTTATTCAGATCCCTGAAATTATTGTCAGCCGGTTTTGCATTATTTAAATCATATTTAGCATAATCTGGTCTCCACTCGTAAACAAATCCAAAATCAAAGCCCACTCCGCTAGAATTGATATCGAATTCATAATCTTCATTAGCCTCCCAATCCTGGCTTCCACCTATAGTTAATTGACCATTTGTAAATAATCTACTATTTAATGGATCAACTGGGTTTACAATCAGACTTGCATTAGCATCTCTTCCTTGTATGTAAGCATTTGCTACACCTTGCAGGTATTTAGCCGTCAAACCTCCTTTTAAGAAATGTTGGTTCTTATTAAATAAAACAGCTGCATAAGAAAGTCCTAATTCTCCCCATGCATGCAAGGCACCGTTTGGACTGCCGGCATTAATAAGAGGGAAACCGTTTGACTGATCCAAACCATTTTTTACCTGATCAACAAGACTACCATTAACATCTCTAAGATTTGTAACTGATCTGGCTCTTGTAAAAAGTGCCAAAGTATGCTTTGGTGCAATATTGAACATAAAAGACGGTCCCATAATATCCAGATTAATAATGGCATTATTTGCATTTGAAGGAGTCATTTTTGACTGACTGTCAAAGTCATAACCATCTTTAAAAACGTCAAAAAGTTTAACCCCATACAAGTCATTACTAACAGCACTACTGACAGAAAACAAATTAACATCTGTTTTAAAACGGGAATCAGCTATTGATGCAGGGTTAAAAAGCACACTTTGCACACCGGCATAATTATCATTAAAATAACCTAAATACGACTGTGCTGTAGCAACAGCAGACGTTAAAAAAATAAATAAAATGAGTAATTGTTTTTTCATTAAATCGGGGTTTTAAGTTTAATTGGCCGCAAAACTACAATAATAGATTTAAAAATAAGTTACCAAATCATTGAATCATATAACAACTTGTATTAATTATGTAGATAAATATAGAATATTGCTACAATAAATGCGAATTATAAAAGAGTTTTAAAAATTTATGTAACAAAACACAAAGAAAAGTTGTTGAATTTTACATTATATAAATATTAAATAATAAAGTCATGAATAGTACAGAAATAAAAGGAAACTGGAACGAGTTAAAAGGAAAATTAAAACAAAAATATGCTGATTTGACTGATGACGATTTGTTATATGAAGAAGGAAAAGAAGATGAAATGTACGGAAGAATCCAGCAAAAATTAGGTAAAACGAAAGAGGAATGGAATGATATTGTATCTAATTTGTAAATCTCTTTCAACTCTCATAAATGCCGCTTAACTAAAATTAGGCGGTATTTTTTTGATTTTCAAAGTATAAAGCTTTAAATTTCTGAATTAACATGAATTACTTAAAAACAAAATAAAATAGTTATCTTTAACCATATTTTTACAAAATGAAATTATTTATAAAATTTGATATTAATACAATTTGCACACTTTACCTAAAAGAAAAACTGGAGGAACAGAATTTGAACTTTTCTACTTTAGGATTTGGAGAAATTGAATTAGAAGATAATCTTAGTACTGAAGCATTAGATGAGCTTAAAAATAATTTAGAGCCATTTGGTTTTGAAGTAGTTGAGAATCAAAAAAGTGTTTTGGTACAAAAAATAAAGGATGCTATAATCGAATTGGTTTATACTGATGACAATAATAATTATAAAAGTTCTGCTTATCTTGCTGATAAATTAAACCACAGTTATGGTTACCTGTCAAATGTATTTTCCGAAGTAACGTATTCTTCTATTGAGAATTTTATAATCATTCAAAAAATCGAAAGAGCAAAACAGTTAATGATTGTAAACGAAATGAGCTTAACCGAAATTGCTTTTTTACTGAATTATTCGAGTGTTGCGCACTTAAGTACTCAGTTTAAAAACACAACAGGAATAACTCCTTCAGCATTCTTGAGAATTATTAAAAAGCGTAGAGAAAATTTAAAATAAAACCCAAATACCTTAATCAATGCAGAAAAACGCATTACACATTTTACTCGCCGACGACGACGAAGACGACAGACTTTTCTTTAAGGATGCTTTCGAAGAAGTAAAAGTACAAACCAAAGTCGAATTTGTTTTCGATGGTTTACAGTTAATGGAACATCTTATGAATCCGGATACTAAATTACCTGATATTTTATTTCTGGATTTGAACATGCCAAAAAAACAGGTAAGGAATGTTTGATTGAAATAAAAAAGACAGAGCACCTGAAAAATCTGATAATCGCAATTTATTCAACATCTTCTTCAGATGAAGACATTGAAGACACGTTTATTGAAGGTGCAAATATTTATATCAAAAAGCCAAGTGATTTTAATGCACTTAAAAAAATTATTAATGAAGTTGTTACGCTAAATTGGCATTATCATACATCAGGATTAAATCGTGATAATTTCTTATTAAGCCTTAAGTAATTACAATAATAATGAAATGGATTCCTAAGTTTAATTCCTCAAATTACTTGAGAGTTATTTTTATAATAGCTATTTTCATTTTAATTTTTCTTTCGTCAATAGCTTACAAACATAACAGGGATCTTAATGAATCTACTAAGCTGCTCATGCACACCTATGAAATCAACATAGAGCTTGAGCGGCTTATGTCAGCTATAAAAGATGCAGAAACAGGTCAGCGTGGCTTTATGATTACACGAAACCATCGTTTTCTGGCTCCTTATCTTTTTTCGCGCGACAAGGTAAATACTTCTTTTATTGCCTTGAAAAAGCTTACTGCCGACAATCCGGTACAAAAACAAAACCTCGAAAAAATATACAAACTGATCATTAAACGCTATGTTTCATTTGAAAATTGTTTAAAGTACAGTGATCCAGAAACGTATGATAAAAGAAAACTAGACAATCATATGTTTGGCGGCCGTATATTAATGGATAACATTCGTTTTAAAGTAGATGAAATGAATGATATCGAAAAAAACTTTTGAAAAAAAGTTTAAAGAAATACGATGAAGAAATTTCTCTTGGTCCAATTTTTTCGATACTATTATTCTTAGCCGCTCTTCTCTTTATTTTACTTGCATACAGACAAATAAGCAAAGACCTTGAACGCTTAAAAATTTTCAACAAGAAACTCTTGATTTCTTCAGGTCTTATGGCCGAATCTGAAGTAATTGGTAAATTTAGCACCTGGCAATGGGATCTGGAAACAGGGAAAATTGATTATTCTGACAATCAGTTTAGACTTTTAGGAGTTGAGCCAAACGCTTTTGCACCAAAAAAGGATAGCTTTTTAGATTTTGTACATCCAGAAGACAAGGAAGCAATTAAAGCCTCTATGGAGGGAATTATCAATAACGAAGAACTTCCATTTATCTACTATAAAATAATTCAGCCTAATGGCGAGACCAGACATTTAAAATCTACAGGTAAATTACTGGTTGACCAGAATGGGAGCAAAATTCTACTCGGTATCAATTTTGATATTACAGATGAACACTTACTAAACATTGAACTTCAGGAACGAAACAACCAGCTTGAAAAAAGCAATAAAGAATTAGCTTCTTTTAATCATGTCGCGAGCCATGATTTACAAGAACCATTGCGCAAAATTCAAACCTTTATTTCTAGAATTTCCGAAGAAGACAAGGCAGTTCTTTCTGATAGCGCAAAAGATTACATTATAAAAGTAGAAACATCAGCCAAAAGAATGCGTGTTTTGATTGATGATTTATTATTATTCTCCAGAACTAATACTACCAAAAAAGAATTCATTAAATCAGATCTGAATGAATTGCTGGAAAATGCAACATTAGAACTTGCTGTAATAACTGATGAGAAAAAAGGAAGTATCAACGTTACTAAATTACCTAAATTAGAAGTTATACCCTACCAGATAGAACAGCTCTTTATTAATTTGATTGGTAATTCACTAAAATACAGTCTTCCGGAAATACCACCTCAGATTACTATTGATTGCGAAAAAATATTGTCTAATGAATATCCGGAATTAATTGATCATCCTTTCAAGAAATTTTATAAGATTACATTTACCGATAACGGAATGGGATTTGATCCACAATTCAAAGACAATATTTTTGTGTTGTTTAAACGACTACATTCTAAAAATGATTATCCGGGTACAGGAATTGGATTAGCAATTTGTAAAAAAATTGTTGAGAACCATAAAGGCTACATAACCGCTGACAGCAAACTAGGCGAAGGCTCCGTATTTACTGTATTTCTTCCTCAATAAACTCTTTCTAAAACCTTATTAAAAACGTTATATTTTTCCAGAATGGGAATTATATAACGTTTCTTTTTTTATGCTGTAAAGCAAACCTTACTATTCGTTAGCATCTTTGTAATGTAATAATGAAGTAACTATTTAGACAGATGTTTTCATCAAAAAGATCATTCTTCAAAACAGCTTTTATAGCCATTGTAACGATAACTATTTCGTCATGTAATGAAAATGAAAAACCGGAAAACAGAAAACCGGAAAACAAATACGTTCTTACAAAAAATACTGAACAAACTGAAGCTTATTTTTTTGTTGCAACTGCAGGAGTAACAAAAACAATTATTTCTAAAGCGCAGCTGGCACAACGTAAAAGTTTACAAAATTCAATAAAAATTGTCAGTAGCAAAATAGAAAATAATCAAAAATTATTGTTACAGGAAATCAACAAAATAGCTGTTCAAAAACTCATTATAATCAGTGAAATAAATACATCGGTTACGAATAAGGATTTGTATGAGCTTGCTAACAAAAAGGATGTAGATTTTGATGATGCCTATTTGAATTCTATTACACAGTCATTAACTGAAATGATAGGATTATTTGAATCGATAGCAAAAGAAACAAATGATATGGTAATACTGAAATTAGTTGCTCATTATTTACCAAAACAATACGAATTTTTAAGAGAAACAGAAAAAATTAAAAAACAAATCAATTAAAATCAAATTAGAATTATTAACTAAATTTTTAAATTATGAAAATGCAATCAAATTTCTTATACGCCTTATCTCTTTTTATGATGACTTCATTTGGAGTAGTATCTGCTCAGAGCAGTACAGTTGTAGGTCCTGAATTCGGTATCAAAGGAGGGGTTAATATGTCAAACTTATATTCAGATTCTGATGATATCGATGACGAAAATGCGCTATGGGGTTTTAATGCAGGTATTTTTGCTGCCTTCCCAATCGCTGACAAAGTATTTATTCAGCCAGAGATATTATATACTACAAAAGGTGCTGAATTAGATTACAACGTTGCTGGTGTTGCAGGTACTAATAAATTTAAACTTAATTATATTGAAGTACCATTGTTAGTAAGATTTAATCTAACTGAAAACTTTAATGTTCACGTAGGTGGTTATGCATCATATCTTGTAAATGCTAAATTAACCGGAGAAGGAGATATTGAATTTGATGACGAATTAGATGCAGATGACTTCGAAAGATTTGATGCAGGTTTATCAGCTGGTGTTGGTTTAGATTTCAACCCAATCAGTATAGGATTGCGTTATAACTACGGATTAACAACTATTGGAAAAGAAAGAGAAGCTTTCGGAAACACTTACACTTTTCCAGATGCTAAAAACAGCAACTTAAGCTTGTACTTGGCTTATAAATTAAACTAGAAAACATAAATTATTAACCATAAACATTAAGAACCATGTCAAATTTATTATATACAATCGCGGTTATTCTTGTCATTCTTTGGGCCCTTGGGTTCTTTGTATACAGTGCAGGAAGTATCATTCACATCTTATTGGTAATTGCCATCATAGCAATACTATTCAGACTTATCAAAGGTCGCGAAATTTAAAATCAAACATTATTTAAACATTTTATATTAATTTTTTAAAATCAAATATTATGAAAACTAGTAGCACACTTTTAGGAATTTTAGGAGCCGCAGCGGCAGGAGCTTTTTTAGGAGTATTATTTGCACCGGATAAAGGTTCAGAGACAAGAAAAAAATCAAAGACAAATCGAAAGATTACGGAGATAACCTTAAAGGAAAATTCGATGGTATCTTAAGCACAATTAATTCAAATGGCAAAGATATCATTGAAGAAGGAAAAGCAAAATTCAATCAGGTAAAAGAAGACTTCAACTCTATTAAAGATGAAGCAAAAACTGTAAAAACAAACTACTAAGATTGATTTTTTCTTCAACCATAAAAAACACCAATATCATGGAAACTAATGCAACAACAAACGAAAACCTAAATATGTATGAAAAAGCAGAAAACTACACCAAAACAAGTTTAGAATTGATTAAACTTAAAACGGTATCAGCATCTGCAGATGTTTTATCAACATTAACTTCACGGATAGCGGTTGGCGTTGTTGTTGCATTTTTTACTTTGTTTCTTAATATCGGACTTAGCTTATGGATTGGAAAAGAACTTGGTGAATATTATTATGGTTTCTTTGCGATAGCAGGTTTTTATTTAATCATTGCTATTGTATTGCACAAAACACAGCATAAGCTGATTAAAACCCCAATTGGAAATTTAATTGTTTCCAGTATCCTGAAAGACACTAAAAACTGATTTAATAATTAATACTATAAAAAAGACTATTTATGGAAGCTATTTACACTATTGATTCATTAAATCAAAAAATTAAGCTTTTAGAAGAACAACAAGACAGGGAATGGTGTGATATCAAAGACGAAATCGATGAAATTAAGGAAAATTTAAAACCTCTTAATCTCATTCGGAACACAGTCCAGGAAGTCAATGAAGCCGTGGGCTTCAAGAGTGATCTGGCCCAATCTGCTATAAGCATTGGAATAGGTTACCTGGCTAAAAAACTGGTAGTAGGAAAAACCGATTCTACATTTAAAAACATCCTAGGGTCTATATTACAGCTTGCTGTAACCACTTTGGTAGCAAAGCCGGCAGACCATCATGAACCTTCAGAGAAGGAATTGTACGAGGAAGAATCATTTGAAGGGTAATTGTATAACTTAAATACAACTATTATGGAAAAGATAAACGAAATAATAATTAAAAATGGTGTTTACATTTACTCGAATTTCTATAAATGTTTTGAATATACGAGAGTATTTTTAGGTATCTAGCTAGTTTATACGTTTCTGCTATAACAAACGGTTAAACAGATAATACCTCACTATAAATCTCTGTTTAGATAAATAGAGCCTTACAAGAAAAGCAAAGTTTGCATTAGTAAACTTTGCTTTTTTGCATTAAAAAAATCCGAACTTAAAATAAGTTCGGATTTTTGTATATTATCTCTTAATTAAAGTCTACTAAGTCTAAAATTAAAACACCTCAGAAGCTTCTTTGAGTTTCTCCATATTATTTACCAATTGAAGCTCAGCAACAATTTTCTGAATATCACCGTTCATGATATTTCCTAAATCATAAAGTGTAAGTCCGATACGATGATCCGTTACACGCCCCTGTGCATAATTGTAAGTACGAATTTTAGCAGAACGGTCACCTGAACTAACCTGAGAAGTACGTTTAGACGCATCTTCAGCTTCTTTCTTTGCCAATTCCATTTCGTACAAACGGGAACGCAAAACCGTTAGTGCCTTATCTTTATTTTTATGCTGCGATTTCTGATCTTGACATTGCGCCACTAATCCGGTTGGAATATGCGTTAAACGTACGGCCGATTTCGTAGTATTTACCGACTGCCCTCCAGGTCCTGATGAACAGAAGAAATCGACACGAACATCATTCATATCAATCTGTACATCAAACTCTTCTGCTTCCGGTAAAACCATAACCGTTGCTGCCGATGTATGCACACGACCCTGAGTTTCGGTCTGCGGAACACGCTGCACACGGTGAACACCCGCTTCAAACTTCAAAGTTCCATACACATCTTCTCCAGAAACCTCAAAAATTACCTCTTTAAAACCTCCTGAAGTTCCTTCGTTCATATCTACCACAGAAGTTCTCCAACCTTGAGACTCACAGTATTTAGTATACATTCTGAACAAATCACCAGCAAAAATACTCGCTTCGTCCCCACCCGTTCCCGCGCGAATCTCTACCATTACATTTTTAGCATCCTCAGGATCTTTCGGAATCAGCATAAATTTGATTTCCTCCTCCAGTTGCGGCAAACGTTCTTTTGCTTCATCCAGCTGCATTTTGGCCATTTCGACCATATCAGCATCGCTTCCATCAGCAATAATTTCGTTGGCTTCGTCAATATTGGCCAAAACAAGAATGTATTCTTCTCTCTTTTCAACCAAAGCTTTGATGCTTTTATATTCCTGATTAAGCTGTACATAGCGTTTTTGATCCGCAATAACATCCGGCTGAATAATCAAATCCGAAATCTCATCAAAACGCTGCTTTACATATTGAAGTCTGTCTAACATTTTCTTTTCCTTTTATTGGACTGCAAAATTACGAAAAATAGTTGATAGTTAAAAGTTGTTCGTTATGGTTTTTTCAGGAGCTGATTCCTGCTATCCGCTGTATCTTTTTAGGCAGAATATTTACACTTTACTTAGCTATTTTCGTTTACCTAAAAAGGATGCCGCTGCTATCAGGGCTAGGGCTTTTGCAATTTAACAAATGATCCCTGATTCGGACTATCCTCCAGTAAAACGTAATGATAATTTATAAAAGTTTTTCCTATATTAGCAAAATTAATTATTAACCAGTTATGGCATAAAGCTAACATTAATAAAACTTATTTAAGCCATTTTATGGCTGGTATAAGTAAGTTGGGCGTAATTGGCAGTAGACTACGGAGTTTCTTGCACAATGAATTTTGGGGATATTTTTTGGAATTCTGGAAGAATAAAGCATTTAGGCTTCAAGTCTTTCGATTGGGAATCGTAGAAAGTTCACTTTCAATACGTTTGACAACGTAAAAGACTTGGCTAAGTTATTAAAAATAAATGAGAAAGTCAATACCGCAGAATAAAGCATTTAGTTTTACTAACTTAAAATCTCAAAAATAATAGCGCCCCAAAATCCCAATTATTAACTTCGCCTAGCAGGCTTGCTAAGCAAAATAAATAATTGGTTTCATTGATTTTGATTGTGTTGAAAGAAAGATTCGAGTAGTCTATCCAACTCCGTTACTGATAAAAATTTGGATTGTCAATAGATCAGTAACTACTCCCAACAGCGGTTTTGCAAAATGCCTTCGCTCTTTTGGATAAAATAGAACAAATTAAAAAATTTGGCTATTTTAGCTTTAATTAGTGAGCGACGAAGAGAAGGCACTTCGCAAAGCCGCGAAACGTTAGCAGTAATTTTAAAAAGAAGCGTATAAAATTAACTTTCGATTAAAATGAATAATATAAATGAGTTAGTTTCGAAAAATAATATGTCTAATTTGAGAATATTAAAGATAAAAAGTATTCCAGAAATAGATGGTATTATTGTACTTAAAACAAATTCATTAGACTCAGAATTTTTTATTGAAATTTTAGACTTTGATAATAATAAAATCAAACAATTTTTGTTAGATAAAAAAATTTCAGACATTAGAGATTTTCATTCAATCGATTTAGAATATTTATATTTAAATGGAAGTTACAATGGGGATTTTGATTGTCACTTAAAAATTGATTCAAATAATGGTGAAATAATATTTCATAAAAAATTTGATACAGAAACCCATTCTCTGAATTATAAATATATTTTGAAAAATTATATTTTTAGAGAAGATTTGGTTTTATTAAATCTGGAAAACTTTGAAGAATATAATTTATATGATTTCATTAGTGACAATTTTGATGATGAATACAATTTTACTTATCTCTATTTTTCTGAAGGCAGATATGAAATTTTTACTTTTCCATATAACAATATTATAGGTTTCGAAATTTTTGATAAAGATGGTGATGAACCTAGATGTACTTATATTATATTAAAAATTGAAAATAATAAAAACATACAAATTAAATTTGTTGGAAAAATTGAGGATGCAGGATATGATTATATACTTAGCCCAGATAGTAACGAAATAGCATATAAAAGCACACTTTATAACAAACCTAATAATATCTTAATTAGAGATTTAGCAATCGATAATTTTCAAAATGCAGAAGTGCATATCAAAGATGAATCACTCAAAATTGTATATTTTAATCGAGAAAAAATTATTTTTAAAAACAACAATATGCTTGAAATTTTCGAGAGAAAAAGTAATAAATTGTTGAATTCCATTAAAATTGAAAATGATTCTTTATTTTTAATAAAAAACGATACTCTGTTCTATGTTAATAATAATAAATTAAATGCACATCAGATTTAATAATAAAAACTACTGCTAACAGCTAGAGTTTCGTTGCGGCTGCAAGCCGAACAATGAAACTCCTGTTGAAGGGAACCGGAGTACCTGCCGTCAACACTATGGAGTTATCGTAAAGTTTTGAGAGAGAGTTACAAGAGGCAACTGAGCCTCTTTTTTTTGGAGTAGATTTTCATTGGTTTTTCTCGTGTTTTCCTTCACCTTAGGACATAAGTTCCCTTACCCGTAAAATTAACTTTCACGGGGAATTGGGTTTTGGCATCCGCCAAGATACCAAGCAGGTGGGCCTCGTTGGTCAAAAACCGCTATTGGGTGCAAATTGCCCGTTTTGCAACACGGACATTTGGGCAAAAATGTTTTTTTTGCTACTTTTTCCAAGACCTTTACTTGGAGTTTTGCTTGCAAAAGCTTTAGCTTCCCACGCTTCCAAGTGCTGCTCAAAAAGCCATAATGACGAATCTTGACAAAGCGTTTGGGCAAAATATGCAACGAAAACCGACGGATAAACTCGCCGTGGGTCAATGTCATTTGCTTTTTGACTCCCGCCACTCGGTAATCCTTGTAATCGAAAGTCACGTTTTCGTTGTCAATGCTTTTGATTCGGTGGTTGCTGATGGCGATTTTATGGGTATATCTCCCCAGATACTCCACCACCGAATTGGGACTTCCAAAAGGCTTTTTGGTAAAAACTACCCAAGGCTTCTGCCATAAATGCTGCCGGATTTGCTCGTATTTTATGGGCTCTTTTGCTTTGAGTTTCTGGCAATATTTTGCCCTAAACACTTTCGATAAAGCTTTTACGGGAAACAAGAATTTGCCGTCCGTTCGGCTGTTTTTCCACTGTCCGTCTTTATCGATTCCTCCGCCAGGCACAATACAATGCAGGTGCGGATGAAGGCTCAACTGCTGTCCCCAGGTGTGCAAAACAGCAATCATTCCCAGTTGTATTTCTTTGGCTTTGCCAAATTTTTGAAGCGTTTCCCAAGTCGCTTCAAACAGGGTGTCATACACCATTTTTGGCTGATGCATTGCCAAGGAATTAATGCTGTCGGGCAAGGTAAAAACCACGTGGAAGTATGGCACTGGCAAGAGTTCTGTACTTCGGGCTTCCATCCAATCCTCTCGCTTGTTACCCTGACATTTGGGACAATGTCTGTTCCTGCAAGAGTTGTAACTAATGGTCAGATTTCCACATTCATCACACCCATCGATATGACCGCCCAAATCGGCCGTTCGACATTTTTTGATGGCAGAAAGCGTGTGCAGTTGCCAAGTATTCAAGCCGTAGTTTTCGATTTTTGAGGCAATATTTCGCAGTACATCGGCTACTTCCGGTGGCATTTCTCGAAAAGGGTATCCAGTGGACTAAAGATGCGTTGGCTCTCGAGTTGGGCAATCTGTAAATACTCCAAAGTGGTTTCTAGGTTTTGGTGTCCTAAAAGGTCTTTGAGGGTTATAATATCCATGCCATCTTCGAGTAAATGCGTGGCATAACTATGCCGAAGTGTGTGCGTGTGAACCTCTTTTTTGACACCAGATGCCTTGGCCACTTGCCTCACTACCCATTGCACGCCTCGTTGCGAATACCGATTGTCAAAATCACCTCCTGCTCCATTAGGCAAAGGTTGCCCATTAAAAAGGTAATCTTGTGGTTTTTCGGCTTCGATATATTTTTTGAGCCCTCGTATTAAATGAACCGATAAAGGAACATAGCGGTCTTTTTTGCCTTTGCCTTGCACTACTTTGAGTTGCTTTCTATCGAAATCTAAATCTTGTAATCGTACAGAACGTGCTTCCATACAACGCAATCCGCAACCATAAAGCAATCCAATAAGAATGCGATGTTTGAGTAATTTAGCCCCTTGAAGCATGCCCCAAACTTCTTCTTTACTCAAAACAACGGGTAGTTTTTTCTCGTGTTTTATGGACGGTAAACCCAAGTACTCATAAGGCAAGCCTTCTGATTTTAGAAGAAAGCGAAGACCATAAACACAATGTTTGAAATAAGTTTGTGAAGGGGTTTTGGACTTTTTCTGCTGGTAAAACAAGTAATCTTGTACTTGTTCAGGATCTAAATCCGTTGGGATTTTCCCAAAATACAATGATATAGAAGCAACATGTCGAGAATAATTATTAAAAGTACTTTGACTTCTGCCCAATACCGAAATAGTACGTTCAAAACGATTGATGAGTTCCTCAAATCCTGGAACTTCTCGTTTAGCCTGGTTGAGAATTTTGTTTTCTCTTAATTCTTCAACATTCTTTTTTTTGTAGTCATATCTTACCGAATTTAATTATATTCGTAAGGTACAAAATCACGGTAAGTGCTACCGAAGGTTTAGTTCAACAGCCGTTTGGCGTGATTGGGGTTTTAGGCTGAATTTAAAGATGATTTTGTATTTGGAAAATTTGTGTTTAACCGAAAAATCTCGCATCTTTATTCCCCAACCACGCCAAGCGCCAGAACGTTAGCGGTCAGCTCAAACAACGACATCCCGAACTTGAAACGAAATGATAATAATAGATAGAAAACCATTTGAGTTAAAAAAAAATGTGTCAATAAAAATTACACATTAAAACCATCCTGATTAACTACTATTTTGTAACAAGTTAACAATCTATCGTCATATGTATTTAAATCAATCAAT
This sequence comes from Flavobacterium gyeonganense, assembly GCF_029625295.1. Taxonomy (NCBI): domain Bacteria; kingdom Pseudomonadati; phylum Bacteroidota; class Flavobacteriia; order Flavobacteriales; family Flavobacteriaceae; genus Flavobacterium; species Flavobacterium gyeonganense. Next base: position 4,998,478 of record NZ_CP121112.1, read on the forward strand.
CATCAATCAATCAATCAATCAATCAATCAATCAATCAATCATTTATGAATCAATCAATCAAAAAAATTCTGGATTTCCCAATTACAAAAATAATTTTGGGAATAACTGTTTGCTTTTCACTATTTGTAGTAATTCAAAACTTTTTATTAAAACCTTTTTTCTTTAACATTATTCAAGATCAAAGTATTGCTAAGCCAATTATTCATTGTATTTCATCTGTACTATTATTAGTTAGTTATTACTATTTTTTCCGTTTTTATGATAAAAGAAAAATTACCGAACTATCGCTAAACCATTTACCCAAAGAAATTTTTGGGGGTTTTATTCTTGGTTTTTTGACAATATCATTATCAATTTTCATTTTATATTTTTTGGGTTACTATCAAATTATTAGTATTACGACAGCTTATTACTCAACAAAGTTTTTTACTATGTTAATAATTGCTGCGTTAGTTGAAGATTTGTTTCATAGAGGACTAATCGTTAGGGAGATAGAAAATTGGTTAGGTACACATATAGCGATTGTCATAGCAATGTTAGTAGAGCTTCAGCACATTTTCAATCCCAACTCAGGCTTATTTGACATTTTTTTTTATTTGATTTGGGGGTTCACCATGGCTATGCTATTTATATATACCAAGAGAATATGGCTACCTTTTTTCTTCCATTTAGGCTGGAATTTTGCTCAGCCTTTTTATGGCTCTAATCTCACGGGGACAAATGATATGGGCAATATTATCCAATCTAAATTTACAGGTCCTGAATTATTAACAGGAGGTGCATTTGGAATTGAAGGTTCGATTTTTACGGCATCATTTCTATTAATTATTGGTATTGTTCTTTATTACTTCGCCAAAAAGGAGGGCAAAATAATTAAAAGAAAAGCGATGAATTAAAAATAAAAATTTTTCTTTAATAGTGAAGAAGCTAACAAGCACTATAATTAAAGCCGAACCGCTAACAGCCTGTAACCGTCATCGCGGAGATTTTCGGTAGCCGGAAGTTGTTGGTTCACGAAGAAAGTTTTATCTTGGCAGAGAGAGCTCTGCTCGCTTTGATCCGCGACGGCGGTTACAGGCGAAACGTTAGCAGTGATTTACCAGCCTATGAGTAGAAAAGACATACAAATTAGAACAAACCCATCTGCAAAAATGTACTTTTTGCTAAATGAGAATTTACTAAATCCGATTTCTTTACCATTAATTGGAGAAGGAACATATATAAAATATACTGGAGGAAGTAAATGGGCTCACATAAAATTGAAAATTCAAGAAACGGAAAACCATCATTCGGCATCTTTAATATGGAATATTCCTGAACCAGACTTCCCGAAAGTTTTTGAAGATGAAATAATAGATGCACTCAGAACATTTTTAATTCATTACGAAGGGTTAACGGGAGAAAATTTAAATGTGACTTTCGAAATTTTGGAAGCAAATTATCATGAAGTAGAAACTGGAAAGGGAAATTTTTATTTTGCTGTAGCTAATTCCATTTTTAATGCATTTGACAAATCCTTGCATGAGCCAAATATTGAAGCGGTAAGAAAATATAAAAACAGAACATAAACCACTGCTAACAGCTACTACAACGGATTTGGGCAATAGGCTTAATGGAAAGTTGGTTTTGTATTTGGGATGATTTGGCAAATCTGAAAATAGGGCTTAATTTAATCCCAAACCCGCTGTAGTACCAGAACGTTAGCGACAATTGTATACAACAGACTGAAAATAAGTAAATTATGACTAATCAATTTTTAAAATACCTTTATTTAAAAATAAGTAAATCGACAATTGATAATAGTGAAAAAAGTTCTCAGAATTTTGAACGAGCTGATAAAATAATAATTTGGATTGTAGAATTTTCAATTGGTATTTTTGTTTTGCTTTTACAAAGGATTATAACATTCAGAATCCGAATTATAAAACTGTAACAGAATTATCAAATCAAATAGTTATTGTCTCTTTAATTGTTGTTATTCTTGGTTTAATATTTAGAATTTTTTCGTTTTTCGCACAAATGTTATTGACTGAAATTAATCTCGAATTTACTAATTATGCAGACAGTTATTCAACTGCTCCTGAATTTCCTATTTCTAGAGAAATAAAAGATTCAGATACTATAGAAGATATAATTTATTTTTTTGAAGAAGATTTTGAAATTATAGAAAAGCGACCTGATTTTACAAATTCATCTGAAGAAAATATTAAAGAATATAGAAAACTACTTTTAAATTATTACACAACTTTAGCAGAAAGTAATGATATTGAAGTTCAATTGGAAGAATTTAAAAATAAGATTAGCGACTATTTTGGAATATCTAAAGTAAAAATAGATAAGAAATTTGAAAATAATCAAAAAGTTAAACTAAGAGGTAAAATATATCAAATGACATTAATTGGTAGTTATATTTTCTTCTTTTTGACGATTTCTACATTTATATTAGGAGCCATAATTATCTTAGAAACCCTAATAAACAACTGTCGCTAACACACGTCTTGCGCCATTTGCGAATTTAGTGGAATTACCGTTTTTTATCGTATTTTCGTTCAGCCGAAAATACTTGTCTTCGTAAGTCGCAAACGGCTCAAGGCGCGAGAACGTTAGTGGTAACTTTGACAAAACTTGCTTAGAATAGAACATATAACTAGATTTGATGTATAACTAAAGAAATGGGAAAAAAGAAACAATCAATTTGGGGATATGTAATCGGAGGATTAACTCTCATGGGATTAATGTTGGGCATAATTACCGATGGTTTTCAAGCCTGGGATTTTTTTACAACTGAAAAGAAAATAGAAAATCCAGCTATTATAGACTTTAGACTTGAGCCTATTGTTGTTGATATTAGCGATAGTGATTTTGATTATAAATCAGTCCAAACAGAACTAAACATTGAATCAACAAATGGGACTTATTATATTCTTGATAGTTTAAGAATATTAAATTTTACAGTAACCGACAGTACTTTTTTCGTCAAAAATTTTGAGATTAAGTCAAAAATCAAAAATATAGACTTAGACAAAAGGATAATGGATATAAAAAATCCTAGTCAAACTGGACGTATAATGATTGAAAATGATTTTATACTAGATGGTCAATCCTTGGGAGATATCATAATGTCTCATTCGGAAAAGGAAATTGCTCAGTATACTATTAGAATTCCTTATATTTTTAACAACAACGTTAAGTTGAAAGATATTTCTATTCCTTTAATTGTAAAAAGTAATTAAAAGCTACCACTAACAGCTAGAGTTTCGTTGCGGCTGCAAGCCGAACAATGAAACTCCTGTTGAAGGGAACCGGAGTACCTGCCGTCAACACTATGGAGTTATCGTAAAGTTTTGAGAGAGAGTTACAAGAGGCAACTGAGCCTCTTTTTTTGGAGTAGATTTTCATTGGTTTTTCTCGTGTTTTCCTTCACCTTAGGACATAAGTTCCCTTACCCGTAAAATTAACTTTCACGGGGAATTGGGTTTTGGCATCCGCCAAGATACCAAGCAGGTGGGCCTCGTTGGTCAAAAACCGCTATTGGGTGCAAATTGCCCGTTTTGCAACACGGACATTTGGGCAAAAATGTTTTTTTTGCTACTTTTTCCAAGACCTTTACTTGGAGTTTTGCTTGCAAAAGCTTTAGCTTCCCACGCTTCCAAGTGCTGCTCAAAAAGCCATAATGACGAATCTTGACAAAGCGTTTGGGCAAAATATGCAACGAAAACCGACGGATAAACTCGCCGTGGGTCAATGTCATTTGCTTTTTGACTCCCGCCACTCGGTAATCCTTGTAATCGAAAGTCACGTTTTCGTTGTCAATGCTTTTGATTCGGTGGTTGCTGATGGCGATTTTATGGGTATATCTCCCCAGATACTCCACCACCGAATTGGGACTTCCAAAAGGCTTTTTGGTAAAAACTACCCAAGGCTTCTGCCATAAATGCTGCCGGATTTGCTCGTATTTTATGGGCTCTTTTGCTTTGAGTTTCTGGCAATATTTTGCCCTAAACACTTTCGATAAAGCTTTTACGGGAAACAAGAATTTGCCGTCCGTTCGGCTGTTTTTCCACTGTCCGTCTTTATCGATTCCTCCGCCAGGCACAATACAATGCAGGTGCGGATGAAGGCTCAACTGCTGTCCCCAGGTGTGCAAAACAGCAATCATTCCCAGTTGTATTTCTTTGGCTTTGCCAAATTTTTGAAGCGTTTCCCAAGTCGCTTCAAACAGGGTGTCATACACCATTTTTGGCTGATGCATTGCCAAGGAATTAATGCTGTCGGGCAAGGTAAAAACCACGTGGAAGTATGGCACTGGCAAGAGTTCTGTACTTCGGGCTTCCATCCAATCCTCTCGCTTGTTACCCTGACATTTGGGACAATGTCTGTTCCTGCAAGAGTTGTAACTAATGGTCAGATTTCCACATTCATCACACCCATCGATATGACCGCCCAAATCGGCCGTTCGACATTTTTTGATGGCAGAAAGCGTGTGCAGTTGCCAAGTATTCAAGCCGTAGTTTTCGATTTTTGAGGCAATATTTCGCAGTACATCGGCTACTTCCGGTGGCATTTCTCGAAAAGGGTATCCAGTGGACTAAAGATGCGTTGGCTCTCGAGTTGGGCAATCTGTAAATACTCCAAAGTGGTTTCTAGGTTTTGGTGTCCTAAAAGGTCTTTGAGGGTTATAATATCCATGCCATCTTCGAGTAAATGCGTGGCATAACTATGCCGAAGTGTGTGCGTGTGAACCTCTTTTTTGACACCAGATGCCTTGGCCACTTGCCTCACTACCCATTGCACGCCTCGTTGCGAATACCGATTGTCAAAATCACCTCCTGCTCCATTAGGCAAAGGTTGCCCATTAAAAAGGTAATCTTGTGGTTTTTCGGCTTCGATATATTTTTTGAGCCCTCGTATTAAATGAACCGATAAAGGAACATAGCGGTCTTTTTTGCCTTTGCCTTGCACTACTTTGAGTTGCTTTCTATCGAAATCTAAATCTTGTAATCGTACAGAACGTGCTTCCATACAACGCAATCCGCAACCATAAAGCAATCCAATAAGAATGCGATGTTTGAGTAATTTAGCCCCTTGAAGCATGCCCCAAACTTCTTCTTTACTCAAAACAACGGGTAGTTTTTTCTCGTGTTTTATGGACGGTAAACCCAAGTACTCATAAGGCAAGCCTTCTGATTTTAGAAGAAAGCGAAGACCATAAACACAATGTTTGAAATAAGTTTGTGAAGGGGTTTTGGACTTTTTCTGCTGGTAAAACAAGTAATCTTGTACTTGTTCAGGATCTAAATCCGTTGGGATTTTCCCAAAATACAATGATATAGAAGCAACATGTCGAGAATAATTATTAAAAGTACTTTGACTTCTGCCCAATACCGAAATAGTACGTTCAAAACGATTGATGAGTTCCTCAAATCCTGGAACTTCTCGTTTAGCCTGGTTGAGAATTTTGTTTTCTCTTAATTCTTCAACATTCTTTTTTTGTAGTCATATCTTACCGAATTTAATTATATTCGTAAGGTACAAAATCACGGTAAGTGCTACCGAAGGTTTAGTTCAACAGCCACTACAACGGATTTGGGCATTTGGCTTAATGGAAAAATGGTTTTGTATTTGGAATGATTTGGCAAATCCGAGAATAGGGCTTAATTTAGTCCCAAACCCGCTGTAGCGCCAGAACGTTAGCGGCAATGCACAAAACTCACTAACTAAAGATATGAGATTCAGAGAAGCCAAAATTGATGATATAAAAGAAATCCAAATTGTTAGAAATTCTGTCAAAGAAAATACTTTGTCAAATCCTGATTTGGTCAGTGATAAAGATTGCGAGGAATTTTTATTTAAACGTGGAAAAGGTTGGGTTTGCGAAATTAAAAATCAAATAGTTGGTTTTGCCATTGCAGACTTAAAAGAAGATAATATCTGGGCTCTTTTCATAAATCCTAAATTTGAAAGAAAAGGAATTGGATCAAAACTTCAAAGCATTATGCTGGATTGGTATTTTGAAAATGGAAAGGAAAATGTTTGGCTTGGAACTGCGCCGAATACAAATGCTGAAAAATTTTATTCAAAATCTGGTTGGATAAAAAATGGAATGCACGGAACTAAAGAAGTTAAATTTGAAATGTCAAAAAAACAATGGGAAAATATTAAGCACAGCCGCTAACAGCGGTTTGGCGTAATGGCTACTAATTGCTACGCAGAAAATATAGCGGTTTTTCCAATCTTGTTCATCCGTAGAATATTTTTCCTAAATTGGCGCCACTAACGCCAACCCGCGAAACGTTATGCGTCAGCATAGAACACCGATAAGAACCGACAAAAATGAAGTTAATAAAAGAATTAGGAAATAAGTTTTCAAATCTTTACGACAGTTTGACTAATGCTGATTCAAGTTGGGAAAACAGAACTTATGACTTTTACCTAATTTTTGGACAGAAGGACGAGGGCAAATCGCCTTGGATAACAACAAATTGGAAATCAGATTTTGAACCATTCTTTGACTTATTAATTAAAAAAAGTGAGTTTTCAAAAGACACAGCTATACGAGTTACTAAATACAAACCAGAGAAACGCATTTCAAAAAAGAATAATCAAGAATTTGTTTATCATTCAGAAATAAAACTTGGACGACTGAAATGGGATAATAAATCTCACGATAAGTGGACGGTACCTAACAATACAGAAAACTACTTTCAAGATTTTCAACTGTGGACACCAATTTGGACAATTACTGAAAAAAGACAATCACCGCCAGATATTTATATAACATTTTCGAACGAAACAGATTTTGAAAACAACCGAAAGACTGAATTCGGATATTTTATAGTTATTGCAATAGCCAAAAGTTTAAATTTAGACTCAAAGCCCATATTGAGAGAATTGTCAGAAAGAATAAATTCAAAGGCAACAATTTTAAAAACAAGAAGATGGGGCAAACCTGAGAGCATTGGAAATTGGACTTTTGTAAACTGGATACAAGACACCTTTAGTAACGGTATTTACAAAGGACAGAGTTTACATTTGGTCGACTTTGAAAAATTAGAATTTGAACCAATATGGGAAGTTATTTATAGACAGAAATAGAATGCCGAACGCATAACACGGGTTTTGTTTCAGGCGGGCTGACGTGCAAACTTGTAGCTTTGTGCTTCTATTCAAGTTCAGTGCTTATTGACAGTTTTATGCTCCGAAACCCGCCCGAACCCCAGCTAGCGCGAGCGTCACGCTCGTGAACACAAGCTACTCAACAACACTGAACAACTGTGTGGGCACGAGCGTGACCCTCACGCCAGCATAAGGGCGATAATTTTGCGCTTTGTTATATTAATATTACAACTGAATCTTACACAACTCATCCAACAATTCCATTTCTTCTTCCGGCAATAACTGCAAGGCAATTTCAAGTAAAGTCATTACATTAATATCTGTGTTTACGGTATGACTTGGCAAACTTGGCGCATCATGATGAAGCAAAAGAATACTTGCTTTTAACAAATCTGAAACCATTAAGTTCAATTGGCTGTAACCGGATACTTTTAGTGTTACGTCAAACGAATTATTAGTGTTATTGTGTGGTTTTAGCTTTTTAAACTTTTTTGCAGCGTACATTGATTTGAGAAATTCTGCTACTTGCTCTTTATGTTTTGTTTCCATAAATTCTATTTCAGTTTGTTAGTCTTTTTATTCTGATTTTTCACAAACGAAATTACATCTAATCGATCACTTTTAGAGGATTGCATACAATCAGTTGTATACAACCGATTTATAAAATCAAAATAATATACCTTTAAAAAAAATCAAGAAATATATTATATTTGATAATAACTAATCTATTAATGAATAAGCTGATCAAACTAAATCTTTTAGGAGCGATTTAATTTAAGGATTTATAAAATCAATATTTATTTCTGAAAAAATATAATATGGATAATTCTGTTTTGGGTTTATTTATAGTTTTGGCTGTTATAGCATTTGTATGGCTATTACCAATATTAAGTATTCTCTTCTCACGTAAAACTACTGGTGGAGAAAAATTAGCATGGATTTTGGCGGTGCTTTTTATATCATGGTTTGCCTGGATTTTTTATTTACTCCTTGCTCCTATTAAAAAGAAATAATATAATCTCCTCGCTAAAGCGAGCCTCACGCTCTTAGAATACAAGCCATATCAATAAGAATAGTAAAGAAAACTTTATAAATAGAGATGAAAATAAAGAAAACAAGCCGAACAGCTCAATATATGGCTTTATTTAGAGCATTGGAAACAGAACGTGATTCAAAAGATAAATTATTTTCTGACTATTATGCTATACATTTTCTTGAAGCTAAATTGAGATTTGCAGCAAGGATGTTTAAATATCCTATTATTAAGAAATATATTAGTACCACGATTCAGAAGAAAATCCCGGGCGCATTTTCTTCAGCAATTGCCAGGACAAAATATATTGACGATCAATTAGAATCAACAATTTCCAATGGTGTTAAACAGGTAATAATTTTAGGAGCTGGATTTGACACCAGAGCCTTGAGACTTGGCTTTTTAAAGTCAATTCCTGTCATAGAGATTGATCATCCAAATACTTCTAATTTTAAAGCTACAATATACAAAAAACGCATTGGCCAACTTCCGGAAAATGTTGCGTTTTATCAAATTGATTTTAATCAACAAAGCCTGGAGGAATTGGCAGAACAACATAATTTTGATTTTTCAATACCTACAACGGTTATTTGGGAAGGCGTTACAAATTACCTCTCAGAAGATGCAATAAAGAGTACATTTGGCTTTATTCAGAAATTCACAAAAAACAGTTATGCGATTTTTACTTATGTGCACCAAAATATCCTGGAGAATCCAGGTTCGTTTTTAGGAGGTGAAAAGCTTTTGAACGACCTAAATAAACTTGAAGAAAAATGGACTTTTGGATTTCAACCAGAGGAAATATCAAACTATTTAAAATCATTTGACATGAAAATTATTGAAGATATGGGCGCAAATGAATATCGTTTAAAATATCTGCCAAATAGAGCCGAAAAAGGATATGAATTTTACAGAGTAGCGATAGCTATAAAGCAATAACTACGACCATAATCACTGTAAATAATTTCTTGCAAGTGATATGCGTTCTATGAGACATTGGAAAACGAGGATAATTAAAGTAAACAATGCAAATAATATGAGCTGGACAAATAATAAAACATTATTAGAACATTCAACACACACACCATGTAAAGAAATATTTCAGGCTATGTGTGATGAACTTGGCAAACATTACGAAGCAAAAGGATTTAAATATTCTCGTTCACGACCAAAATTAACACTTGAAAAAGGCGACATAAAACTTATAATTGAATTTTGGTCAACCAAAAGCAATACCCCTGGCAGCTCGGTTTCGTTTGAAATTTTACCAAATTTCTACGCTAAACAATTGGCTAAAACGAGTACTATAAATGGCTTCCTATTCGGACACACGGGACTTTTCTATCATCAATATACAGACAACCCAAAACAAATACTGGTAAAACAAATATTTGGAGAAGAATTGGAACGCATTGATGAATATAGCAATGAATCAAAAATAATTGACAACCACCATTGCAATATCTATGGAATTGACAAAGAAAAGTTTGATTCAATCGTAAAATTTATTGATGACAAAATTGTTTCCTGGATTTCTAAACTTGCAACCAGAGAAGGAATACTTGAATTAATAACAAATGCAAGCCCTACAAGAGTTTGGTCTTTAAATGGGAAAGGTACTAATTCAGACTTTATAAAGTATGTTCAACTCAATTTCCCAGATATCGATATTGAAAAAAAACTTGGGTTATAATAAATTCACTAATGCGAATTTGTAATCCGTGTACGTAAAATCAAAAAAAAGTTAGATAGTGTAAACAAAAAAAATCAATTCATAACCACAGATTAAAAATCCAAGATATTGAAAGTGAGAAAACTTGAAAAAGAAATTAAATATGAAAAACGGATTTTATCTAATGGCTTTAATGATTATTTCCGGCTATGGAAATTCGTTATAAAATTTAACTAAACAACCCGAACTCAAAGAGCTAAGTGGTAAATGGAAACTAGATCACATTAGTTACACCGCAATCCTCCGCTATAGCTATATAGAGTTTAAATTAAATCAGCATAAAAAAATTACAGGGAAAATTGGCTCAAGATAATTGTTGAAAATTTACTTGATTTTATTTTAAACTGGAAATAAACCTCTGGCGCAATTATACATTCACATTCGATATTGATAATGGATTAACAAAGCGTAACACTCTTGAAAAAAGTTATGTCAACAAACAAAAACTCATACAATAAAATTATTAATAACTGGATCACTGCCAGAAACAACACTTTTATAAACAAACCCATCATTGATTTTGCTGACCATGTAAATTCAGAAGGAATTATTTTAGACATTGGCTGCGGAACCGGAATACCAATAGCCAAATATCTTTCTGATCGTAATTTTTCCATAACCGGCATAGATGAATCTACTAAAATGATCGAAACAGCCAAATCTCAAAGAATTAAAAATACCGTTTTTTATGTCTCCGATTTTTTTGATTTTGAATCAGATGAAAAGTTTGACGGAATTATAGCCTGGGATTCCCTTTTTCATTTTCCAAAAGAGCAACAAGAAGAAATTTATGGCAAAGTCTATCACTTATTAGCACCTGGAGGTTATTTCCTTTTTACCCACGGAAAAGAAGAGGACGAACACATTGATAACATGTTTGGAGAGCAGTTTTATTACAGCTGCCTGTCAAAAGATTTTGTTCTTGACTTAATGAAGGAAATTGGTTTTGAAACACTATTTTCAATTGAAAATTTTATTGAAGAAAAAGATCAGCGGGACTGGATTGTACTCGCGAGAAAAAAGTAAAATTTAAAAATCAATTCACACCAACCGCTAACTCATTATAAATCAATATTTCAAGAAAATTATTTTTAATTATTCTAAATAAATTTTGTCTTTACCCAATAAGTATCTATTTTTGCCTCGCTATTTTTAATTAATCTGAATAATAATGAAGCATAAAATTTTACTTTCCACAGCAATTCTTTTTTCTGTTGTCACTTTCGCACAAGAGGTAAAAAAAGACACGATCAATTCTTTACATGAAGTTGAAGTCACCTCTAAATCTAAATACAAAAGAGAAAAAAGTACTACTGTATCGAAAATGCCATTAAAAGACATGGAAAATTCGCAAGTAGTGACATCCATTACTGCCGGAATGTTAAAAGATCAGGTAAACATATCTTTTGATGATGCACTTAATAACGCAACAGGTGTTACAAAACTTTGGGAATCGACTGGTCGTGGCACTGATGGAGGCGGCTATTATGGTACAAGAGGTTTTTCTGTTCAGCCAGGTTTAAAAAACGGATTGCCAAACGTAGGTAACGGAACTCCGGATCCTGCAAATGTTGAAACAATTGAAGTTATTAAAGGACCATCGGGGGCATTATATGGCGGCGCTTTGACTTCACATGGTGGTTTAATCAACATTAATACAAAACAGCCTTTTGACCGCACAAAAACCGAGGTTGCCTATACTTTCGGTTCCTTCAATACTCACAGAGCAACTGTTGATCATAATCAGGTATTAACCAGTGATAACAAAACTGCCTTTCGTATAAATGCTGCTTATACCAATAGAGAATCATTTCAGGATTATGGTTTCTCAAAATCATTCTTTGTAGCACCTTCTCTATTGTGGACTATTAATGATAAACTATCCTTTGTGGTTAATGCAGAAATTATGAATTCAAAAGGTACTAACCCAACCATGCTTTTTGTAGACAGAGATTCTCCTGTTCGTGCAAACACAGTAGCGAAAACGGGATATGACCATAACAGATCTTATACAAGTAATGATTTAACTTTAGAAAATCCGTATTACAATCTTCAGACTACGATGAATTATAAGTTTAACAATCAATGGTCTTCCAAAACATCATTCTCTAATTACACCTCTTATTCTAAAGGATATTATACATATTTGTATGAAGGGACATCCCTAATTGAGCAGACTCTTTCTCCTACATTTGGCAATGATTTTACAGTAGATGGTGCTATTTACGCCCGATCAGTGAGCAAACAGAATGCCAGAAACAGGGGACTTGATGTACAGCAGAATTTTTTAGGCGATTTTAAAATCAATGATAATCTAAGCAACAAATTATTGGTAGGCGGAGATTATTATCATGAAAAAATCATTACCAATAACAGTTCATACGGAAATCAGGGTTTTATTCACGTAGGTGGAACAAATAATGTTCAGTTTCAAGCTTTACTTCCTTATCTGCATGCTGCTTACGGAAGCCCAATGAAATTAAATGCACAAGGAGACGACTCCGGCGATCTCACAGAAAATGGTGCCGATCAGGTAATAACCGCTCAACCGGAAACTAATGCTACATTAGACAATTACAGTGTTTATATCTCAGATGTTTTCAATATTTCTGACCGATTATTTATTAATGCTGCAATACGTTTTGATGCTTACGAATCCAAATACAATACAGTAGGCGGAGATAATTTCAACAAAAACTTCTCTAACTGGTCGCCAAAATTTGGTTTAGTTTTTCAACCTGTTAAAGAAAGAGTTTCTCTTTTTGCTAATTATCAAAATGGTTTTGGACGTCCTCAGCAGGTTGCTGATTATAACGGTGGAGTAGCAACATATTATTTTGCAAAGCCAGAACAGTCTATTCAGTACGAAGGCGGTGTAAAAGTAGATTTCTTTGATGGGAAACTTAGCGGAACTTTAAGCTATTTTGATATCACTGTTAATGACAAAACCATTTTTGTTGGGAACTACACAGACGGATTTATTACACAAGACGGGAAACAACACAATACAGGACTTGAAGCACAATTTTTATTTGTTCCTCTAAAAGGCTGGAACATTACTGCAGGATACTCTTATATTGAAAGTAAATTAACAGAAGGAAATGCTGATTTTGTTGGTTTACGCCCTGAAGATGCGGGCCCACGCAACATTGCTAATTTATGGACAAGTTATAAGTTTACTGATCATTTTGTACAAGGTTTAGGTTTTGGTTTTGGAGCCAATTACGGAAGTGAATATGCAACTTTAAGCAGAAACATTGCAGGAAAGTTTTATTTACCGGAATATTTGGTTTTAGGCGCTACAGCCTTTTATGATGCAAAACATTTCAGACTTGCCGTTAAAGTTGATAACTTAACCAATGAAGAATATTACAAAGGATGGTCTACAATCAACCCGCAAAATCCAAGAAGCGTTTTAGGTTCAGTATCTTTCAATTTTTAATAAATATTATTTTTTGTTTTTTTTACTCCTCATGAAAATGAGGAGTTTTTTGTTTTCATTATAAATGGAACGCATTTAAAATAAAAAAATATTTACAGCAAAATTAAGTACAATGAAAATACATAGAACCAACTATTTTGACACTTTTATAGAAGTTGCAGAATATGGTTGTGGAATACATAACTACCATAATGAAAAAACAATCCTTTTCGGAATGGACAAGATGAATAGATTTTTTTTAAGTCCAAAAAAATCAAAAAAGTGAAAACTATAAAATACAGCAGATAATATAAAAACTAAAGAACTCAGATGATTTTATTGTCTATTGCGAATGAAAGCGCTTCTGAAAAATTTTTAACATCAAAACTTTCAAAAATTTTTCTTCTGTAATATTTTATCGTATCAGGAGAAACAAACATTTTTTCGGCAATCTGATTTATTGTTAAACCCTGGGCATACAATCGTAATACCTCAATCTCCTTGTCCTTAAGTTTAGGCTTATGCTTGCTAATCCATGTCTTATTTGATAAGTCAAGTTCCCAGTAATCAGTTGAACCCTCCTTGTTAATAATAGCATTTCCCGATTTTCGTTTATGAGAAATAGATACAATACATAATGATTTCCATACATCTCCTTTTACGTTTAGAAAAAGTGGGGTTAATTTATGGTTGATAAGAATAGGTTTTTCATATTTCCCTTTTAGGGAAAAATCATACGAAATACTGTATAATTTTCTTTCCTCATTATTTGGCAATTTATCATAAAAATCAAATCCGGCGTTATTAATTAAGTTCAATAACATCAAATCCTCTTCCGGAACATTCCTAAAATAAAACTCGTATCCCATTTCTAGAACTTCCTCAGAAGAATAACCACATAAAAACAGAGGGTTATTTGAAACGTATTCAAATTTCATCTTCTCATAATCAATCACGTAAACACTTTGATAAGTTATTTTTGCGAAAGATTTTATTACTTCCAGATAATTGCTGAACTGAAGCGTATCCTCTTTAAATACTTCTTTTATCCGAGCTCTGTTAAGCAATGAATGTTTTTCGATTTCCATCTCATAAAAGTAGTAAAAATTACACAAAAGTGTAAAGTAAAATTTATAATGATTCCTTTCTTTTGTAATTGATTTTAACTTTTAATTATGAAGTTCAAATTCAATAACAAAAGTTCCTCTGGGAAATATTTATAATATTTTGATTTAAATTTTTCATTCAAAAAAATACTAAGATTATGAAGAAAAATATGTATGAAGAACTGACGGATAAACAGCTCCGTAAAAAGAAAAATTTGCTAAAAGGTGCTTCAATTGGTCTTTCAATTGTTTATTTTTTAGCAATAACTATATTGATATATCTATGGTCGGAACATAAACTTAAAAATAATTCTATAGGTTCGTTTATACCCGTTTTTGTATTACCTATAACGCTTCTGCCACTTTTCATCAACTTTAAACTAATCAACCAAGAAATAAAATCAAGAAATCTATAAGAAATTATTAGTATTGAGTTACTCTTGAAAAATTTTAATATACAGCTAATTTTTTTTTAGAGCTTAAACAAAAAACTATTTCTGTTATCAATTATCAAAATAAATGATTTGCAAAAACTGTAAGAGTGAATTCGATTTTAACTTTTGTCCAGAATGCGGACAACCATCAAAACTGAAAAGAATTGACGGGCATTACATAATTCATGAAATCGAACATGTATTGCATTTTGAACGTGGGATTTTATTTACTATCAAAGAACTTTTTATAAATCCCGGGCAAAATATCCGGAATTATATTTTCGAAAATAGAAGCCGTCTGGTTAAACCTGTTATTTTTATAATCCTTACATCATTGATTTATAGTTTCATAAATCATTTTTTTCATATTGAAGATGAGTACATAAAATATCAGGGATTAGAAAAATCTGCATTGTTCAAAATTCTGGGATGGATGCAAAACAATTATGGATATCTGAATATTATGACCAGTACATTCATTGCGATCTGGCTGAAATTATTTTTTAAAAAATATAATTATAATTTTTTTGAATTGCTTATAATGCTCTGTTTCGTTCAGGGAATATCAATGCTAATTTTTTCCTTTTTCGCTATTGCTGAAGGAATTTTACACGTAAAATTATTAAACCTAGCAGGAATGATTAGTATCGTTTATTTAACCTGGGCAACCGGAAATTTTTTCGAAGAAAAAAAGCCGCCAATTATGTAAAAGTATTAATGAGCTATCTTCTGGGAATGATAACCTTCTTTATCTTAATATTAGCTATAGGAATAACAATTGATATCATAACAAAACACTAAAAAGATGGAAAATAAAAAAGCACCTTCGTTTATAATTGGAATAATAGCAATCATTTTAGGATGGACATTATTTAAACATTTCGATTTTAAAAATATAAGTTTTCAAAAACCCTGGTTAGATGGCCTGTATATGATAGTTTTTATATTATCAGTTTATATTTTGGTTAAAAACAACGGAAAAGGAGCAGAAAAATAAATAGGGGCTTTCAATGAAGACAATTATAATATCGATTTTCCTTTATACTTTTAAAATTATAAAGGAAAACATATAAAAAATATAATTCATGAAATGTTTAAATGATTGATAATACAGCCATTTATTTATGTCTGTTTTTACTTGCTTTATACCTAAATCTAGCAGGCTTAAGACAATAATTTTAGAGTCAGTTTGATAATTGGTTAGTTTCAGGTCTTTAAAAGAGATTTGCAATAAATTAACTAAGAAATCCAATTATGAAAACTACCAGAAACCTATTACTTTTAATTACGCTAATTTCATTGTGTGCCTGTAAAAAGAATGCAAAAGAAGAAAAAGCTACTTACACAGCTGTAAAAAATAGCGTCACTGCTTCCGAGTGTTTAGCTCCTGCTAACTGGTTTACAATCGTAAACAACACCCGCCAGACTCCTCCGCCAAATGAAGGACCAACAAGCGTATTTGCGAACAATGCAACAGTAACTAATTGTGACTTTCATCAATGGTCATGGCAAAAATTTCTTTGGCTTACGAATGAGGTAAATGGGATTCCATTCTTTTTGACTAATATGATTCAGGTGAATGCGGCTGGTCAGAAATTAGATCCAAGTAATGGAATAGTTTTAACAGATACTGCCCAGGCAAGTTCTACTACTGATATTTTAAAAACTCCTGCTGTTCCAAAATCAGCTACAGTTTATTATTCTATATTCATGGATAATCTTCTTTACTCAACCATGCTAAAATATGGTCCTGTAGCAAAAAATGATCCCTCAAAAATAAAAGAAATGACTTTTCCTGTAGGTTCATTAGAACTAAAAACATCCTGGATTGATGCCAGTATTCTCAAAGATCCGTCTTCTTATTTTGTTACTCAGGGGGTAATTAATGGTGTAAAAACAAAAGTGGCTCTTTTAGGAATGCACGTAGTAGGAGTTGTAGAAAATCATCCCGAATTTGTATGGGCTACATTCGAACATGAAAATCTTGCTCCTGCTTACGACTGGTCAAAAGCTACACCAACAACCGATGCTCCGGTAACCAGTACAGTTGACTATCCGTTTTTTAATAAAAACAGCACGGCAACAGTTAAGAATATAACTTCAGGAAATGGTATTTATACTGATGTTTTCTCACTTTATAAATATGGTGTACCTGTTGAAAAAGCAATGAAAGGTTCTTTTAATGTTCAGCTTTTCATGAAAACAAGTCAAAATGGTTCAGAAAACTTAAACAATATTCGAACTATTAATCAAAGCGTCAAGTCACAGCTACAAGGCATTTGGAATAATTATTTTTATAATGGTTCAATATGGATTAATACAGCCGGGTATAAAACCCCTCAGCAACAGGCTGCATTATTAAATTCGTTAAGCTATAATCTTTCAAATTCAGAACCCGGAAAATTGACAAGGGGCTCAGTTGCAGCCTACAACATTACTATGGAAACTTATGTTCAGGCAGGGTTTTCTCCAACATCCATACATCAGACTTCAGTAGATGACCTTGTTAACTGTTTCTCCTGCCATAATACCTATTATAATACTAATAATGTTTCGCCACTTTATTTTAGCCATGTTTTTACAGGATATGTACAAAATCTTCAGGGTTTAAACAGAAAACAAATCAAGCAGGAACATGTTAAGGAAATTGTTAGGGAATTTAATTTACGTTTAAAATTAAAAACTAAATAACCCAACCTTACTTTAAAAGAAATCACAAATTATAAAATGTAAAACCACAGGCTTTTGTCTGTGGTTTTATGCATTATACATAAACTCAATAATAAAAACCCAACCTTTTTTTCGATATTTAATTTAAAAATTGGAGTAATAAACTAAGGTTTAATTGACTTACTGATAAAGTTGTAGTATAAAAAACAATTAATACTTTAAAAATTAAGTGTTAACTGTTTTTTTTAATTGACATATCAATTATATTTGTATCAAATATTTTACATGAAAAAAAATAAAACTGTAACAGTTCTTTACACTGTTGAACAAACTATAAAGGAATATAGAAAAATATCACAGAAAAATATAAGCCAGGTAACGAATGATATTACCATTGATCAATGCTTATTATTGATGTTTCTTAACAATAATGCTACTCTTTCACAAAAAGAAATTGCAGAATTAATTTTTAAAGATAATGCTTCTGTTACCCGAATAATTGAATTAATGGTAAAAAAGGATTATTTAATCAGAAATATAAATCCTCTAGACAGAAGGAAGTTCAATCTGGAAATAACTCCTAAAGGAAAGAAAACGATAGAGCTTTTAACGCCAATCATAAGCCAAAACAGGCAAACTGCACTTCAAGGCTTTTCAATTGATGAAATTGAATTATTAGATAAATTACTCACAAAAATAATCACTAATTGTAAAAAATAGAATGAAAAAATTTACCTCACCAAAGAAATCATTACAAGCTTTTATATTTCTACTTTTTACATCATTAATTTTTGGACAAAAGAATGTATCAGCCAATCTTGCAAAATATATGCAGGCACAAGTTGATATTAATCAATTTAGTGGAACAGTATTAATAACAAAAAACGATACTGTTTTACTTAAAAAAGCCTATGGTTTAGCTGACTACGAATGGAATATCAAAAACACCACAGACACAAAATTCAGTTTGGCTTCAGTAACCAAACAATTTACAGCCGCTGCAATTTTACAACTGGCAGACAAAAAAAAACTGTCACTTACTGATAAATTAAATAAGTTTTTTCCAGACTTTCCAAAAGGAGATAGTATCTCAATTCACATGTTACTTTGCCATATGTCAGGATTACAAATGGATTATGATGAATTATATTTAAGCAAAGTGGCCATAACACAGGAAGAAGTAAAAAGGCATATTCTACTAAAAGATATTATTACGCAGGATGATGCATTAAAATATATTGAAAAAAAACACTTTTGTTTTCACCCGGTACTAATACAGCTTACAGTAATATAGGTTATTATTTACTTGCTCGTATTATTGAAAAAGTATCAAACAAAACCTATGCTGATTATTTAAAAGTGAACATTTTTGAGAAATGCAAAATGAATAATTCAGGCGTAATCACTAACGATGAATTAATATCTCATAAAGCAAGAAATTATATCCGGTCAGAAAATAAATATTTGAACAATCCTTATATTAATTGGGAATTTAATATCGGGCATGATGGAATTTATTCTACTGTTGAAGACCTGGTCT
The DNA here is from genome assembly GCF_029625295.1 of Flavobacterium gyeonganense. NCBI lineage: Bacteria > Pseudomonadati > Bacteroidota > Flavobacteriia > Flavobacteriales > Flavobacteriaceae > Flavobacterium > Flavobacterium gyeonganense. Next base: position 5,017,530 of record NZ_CP121112.1, read on the forward strand.
TATGGGACAAAGCGCTTTACGGAACAACAATTTTAACAACAGAGATGAAGAAGCTTATGTTTACTTCTTATAATGAACAAAATTGGGGATATGGTTTTATGATTAACCCTTTTTATAACCACGGACATCAGCTAATTGCTCATGATGGCGGTTTTTTTGGAGCAATGACTTCTCTCAATCGATTTACAAATGACCATGTATTTATAACTGTTTTATCGAATAATCAATCATTGTCACATATTATTGCTTATGGGCTATCGGGAATTATGTTTCAAAAAGATGTAGAAATTCCCTACAAACACTATCGAACTAAAATAGATACTTCACTATATGACAAATATAAAGGCAAGTATGACAACAATATTGAAATACTAAAAATTGACGACAAACTTTATTACAACAGTATAGAAACAGAACTCATTCCTGAATCCAAAACGAAATTTTTCAGATCAGACAATAACGACAGAACAATTGAATTTATTAAGGAAAAATCAGACAATTATAATGCTGTAATTATTACGAACGGAGGAGTAAAAGAAATTGTTAAAAGAAGCATTCCCTAAAAAGTACAAACTGATAAATCATTTAAATAGTAGTTAAATTACCTATATGAAAATATACACAAACTTCTGCATTCACAAAATAGCCAGGCTTTGAACTAAAATGAATATAAAACAAGTAACTAATAAAAATCATAGCCAACAGAAAAAAGCTGCTGGAAGTAATGCTTACAGCTTTTTCTATTTATAAAGGTACTAATGAACTTGCATCAATATTTTGCAATAAATTTGACTTTCGTCTAACAACGAATACAAACATGAACAAAGACTTCTACTACAAAGCTATAGAGCCAGACGAACAACTTCTTGATTTTGTAGAAAACATCGGGATGTTTCATAACAAGTCAGACAAACCCATGGAAGTGGTCTTACTGCCAGACGGAAGAATTGATTTGTTTTTTATGCAATCTGAATCTAATGCATTTCAAATTGCGCTTATTGGTCTTGAAAATGTACCTGAACAACAAATTATTCCGGCAAAAACACTTGCTTTTAAAATTAGTTTTAAACCTTTGGGAGTTGAATATCTTTTACAGACTTCTATTGCAGATATTTTAAACAGTGCCAAAATTTTACCAGAAAACTTTTGGGGTATTACCAATGAAGATTTGAAAAATTTTGATGTCTTTCACAATAAAATAGCCAGAAAATTAAAAGAACTGTTACCTAAAGAAACAGATGAAAGAAAACGCAAACTTTTTAAAATAGTTTACGAGTCAAACGGTGAAGTAAAAATAAAAGAACTTTCAGAAAAAATATCCTGGGGCAGCAGGGAAATCAATCGTTATTTTAACAAGCAATTCGGTCTTTCATTAAACGCCTTCTGCAAAATTTTGCGTTTCAAAGCATCACTAGAACATATTGCAAAGGGAAAACTCTTCCCAGAATTAAACTTTACAGATCAAACTCACTTTATAAAAGAAATAAAGAAATTTTCAGGTGTAGTTCCCCGTGAATTATTAAAAAATAAAGATGACCGATTTATACTATTATCTGTTCTGAAACAGCAATAATTTTGTCCTCTATTAATTTTAAACAGGACAGAAATGCTACTAGAAAATAAAAAAGTCGCTATTATTGGCGGCGGTCCGGGCGGACTTACCTTAGCCAGACTTTTACAACTTCAAAATGTAAACGTAAAAGTGTATGAACGGGATGTCAATAAAGATGCACGTGTACAAGGTGCACCTCTGGATTTGCATGACGAATCAGGTTTAGCTGCAATCCATAAAGCCGGTTTATTTAATGAATTCCTAAATAATTTTCTGCCAGGAGCTGATAAAACCCTGATTACAGATGAAAATGGCACCCTATTTTTCAGTGATCACGAAACAAATATCGAACAGGATTTTGGCAACGAACATTTTCGCCCTGAAATAGACCGGGGTGCTTTGAGAAAAATTTTACTGGAATCTTTAGAGCCCAAAACTGTTATCTGGGATAGTCATTTCGTCTCAATGGATAAGCAAAATGATGGCTGGCTAATTCATTTCAAAAACGGAAATTCTGTTTATGCTGATCTTGTGATTGGTTCAGATGGCGCCAATTCAAAAATTCGTCCTTATATTACAGATATCAAACCATTCTATTCAGGAATAACAATGCTTGAAGGCACAATTTATGATTCTGAAAAGTCTGCACCGGTTATTCATAAAATTTTAAATGGCGGAAAAATAATGGCTTTTGGCAACGAAAAAAATATTTTAATAGGTCAAAAAGGAGATGACTCTATTGGATTTTATGCAAGTTTCAGGGCATCTGAAAACTGGGCTGTTAACAACGATTTGGATTACACTGATAAAACACAAATCTTAAACTGGTTCAAAAACAGTTATCCTGAATGGAGCAATATCTGGTACGAACTATTCGAAAATGCGTCTGTACCATTCATTCCCCGTCTTATCAATTGTATACCCTTAGACCAAACCTGGAAAACCCTGTCAAACGTTACAATCATTGGCGATGCTGCACATGTCATGCCTCCATTTGCCGGAGAAGGCGCTAATATGGCCATGCTTGATGCCTTGGAATTAAGTGAATATTTAACTTGTGATGATTATACTACAATAGCAGAAGCTATTTCTTTTTATGAAATAAACATGCGTAAAAGAGCATCAAAAGCAGCACAGGAATCACTTGAAAATGGGGAAAAAATGCATTCTGAAAATTCTCTAAAAACAATGTTGGCTTTTTTTAGTGAAGAATAAAAAACTATTTTTTACATCTTCATCACTTGGTTACGGAAAATCAGTGATTATTTATGAAGAAAATTATTTTATATTCATAGTGAAAAAATTCCTACTTTGCGGAAACTTTTACAATAGAAATATACAACATTCCAAAAGAATGTTCACATACAATATTTTTCAAAAAGTTAACCCAGTGTCTAAAAAATAAAAATAAACCTATGAAACTATTCATTTCTACCTTATTTCTGCTTTGTAATGTTACTCTGTTTGCACAATCAAATCAATTCACTGGTGATTACATCCGTTCACTTAGCGAAGAAGGAAAGCATACAATCGAGTATAAATTGACTTTAAATCAGGATGGAACATTTTTATTTCATTCCTATTCAAAAATACAAAATGGAACACCACCAGAAGTAAACAAATACGGAAAAGGAAAATGGAGCGTAAAAGATAATCTTATCAGTTTTTCGGCAAACAAACAAGAAGATTTCGATGATAAATATACTTTGGATTTTAATAAGTCAACAGCACGATTTATAACTAAAAGTCCAAGAGATAAAAGCGATAAAGTGGTTAAAACTAAACTTCAGTTTTTAGAATCTGGAATTTCATGGGTGCAAAGAATTGATCTTTTTAAAATATAATTCTACTTGCCGATTTTTACCGGAGGCCATGCAGATAGTATCTTAAAACCTTAGCAGCTTTTTTGTAAAAAATCCTTAATTTCGCTTTCAAACAACAAGAGAAAATGAAGGTCTGTATTGCCGAAAAACCTAGTGTAGCAAGAGAAATTGCCGCCGTTCTGGGAGCCAACAACAAACACGATGGCTATTATGAAGGTAACGGTTACGCTGTGACTTACACTTTTGGACATTTATGTACCTTAAAAGAACCCAATGATTACAAGCCTCACTGGAAAAGCTGGGATCTCAATAACCTTCCAATGCTTCCTGAAAAATTCGAAACTAAAGTAGTTCAGAATTCGGGTATTGAAAAGCAGTTTAAAATCATAAAAAGTTTATTCGACAAAGCTGAAATGGTCATCAACTGCGGTGATGCCGGTCAGGAAGGAGAACTTATTCAGCGCTGGGTGATGAACGAAGCACACTACAAAGGTGAGGTACAGCGTTTGTGGATATCGTCCCTAACTACCGAAGCCATAAAAGAAGGTTTTGAAAACCTAAAACCTTCAGCCAACTACGATAATTTATTCTACGCAGGGTTTTCAAGGGCTATTGGTGACTGGTTATTAGGCATGAATGCCACACGCTTGTACACGGTAAAACATGGGGGCTATAAACAGGTCTTATCTATTGGACGTGTGCAGACACCAACTTTAGCAATGGTTGTTGACCGCTTTAAGGAAATCGAAAACTTCAGGCCTCAACCCTATTGGGAATTGCAGACTTTATACCGTGAAACACTTTTTAGTTATGAAGAAGGACGTTTCCTGAAAAAAGAAGACGGAGAAATTCTGGCAAAAAAAGTCAAAGAAAGCGAATTTGAAATTGTTTCTGTTGATAAAAAGAACGGAAATGAATATGCTCCGAAACTTTTTGATCTTACAGGTTTACAGGTTTATTGCAACCAAAAGTTTGGGTTTTCGGCAGAAGAAACACTTAAAATTGCGCAAACATTATATGAGCAGAAAGTAATCACGTATCCTAGAGTTGATACCACTTTCTTACCCGGTGATATTTATCCGAAAGTACCCGGAATTCTGCAAAAATTAACCCGTTATGCGGAATTGACTCAGCCTGTTTTAGAAAAGAAAATCAAGAAATCGCCAAAGGTCTTCAACGATAAAAAAGTAACAGATCACCATGCGATTATCCCAACCGGAATCGAGATCAATCTGCCCTATAACCAGCAGCAGGTTTATGATATTATTACAAAGCGTTTTATTGCTGTTTTTTATGATGATTGTCTGGTAGCTAATACAACCGTTATCGGAAAAGCAGCGGACGTAACTTTTAAGGCAACAGGAAAACAGATTCTTAAAAAGGGTTTTCGGGTGGTTTTTGAAGATCCGAATGCTAAAGAAAAAGAACCTGATTTACTACCAGGTTTTGTGGTGGGAGAAAAAGGTCCACACGAACCCTCATTTTTGCAAAAAGAAACCAAACCGCCTAATCAGTTTACAGAAGCAACTTTATTACGTGCCATGGAAACGGCAGGAAAACAAGTCGATGACGAAGATTTGCGTGAGTTAATGAAAGAAAACGGAATCGGTCGCCCATCAACGCGTGCAAATATTATCGAAACCCTTTTCAAACGTCAGTATATCGTTCGAAACAAAAAACAGGTATTACCAACACCAACGGGAATCCAGCTTATTGAAATAATTCAGAACGAACTAATCAAGTCGGCCGAACTTACTGGTTCATGGGAAAAGCAGCTCAAAGACATTGAAAGAGGAACTTTTACCGCCGGAGCTTTCATTAAGAATATGAAACGAATGGTGGAAGCTTTGGTAACCGAAGTCAGGAGCGAAACAAGACATGCTAATATTTCTCATACCGCGACAATTCATACACCAGTTATAAAAACTGAAAAGGAGAAAAAGAAAGCTACCGGAATTTCAGCAGAAACTTGCCCAAAATGCCAAAAAGGAAGTTTAATTAAAGGGAAGTCGGCTTTTGGATGCAGTGAATACAAATCGGGTTGTAATTTTGTGCTGCCTTTTGTTTTTTATGATAAAAAAATTACAGAAAGTCAATATATACGATTGATTCAAAAAGGTTCAACTGTCAACATAAAAGGCTTTAAATTCGAATCTGAAACAGTTGAAGGCTTAATTCGTTTTGAAGAAAATTACAAACTGAAGCTAGAACCAAAGAAAACTGATAAAAAAACGGAACCAAAAGAAAATCCGGATTCCTTAACCTGTCCAAAATGTAAAAAAGGAACAATTTTAAAAGGTAAAACCGCTTACGGCTGCGCAGAATATAAATCGGGTTGTGACTTTAAAGTAACTTTTGATGAAGTCAGGGCAAAACTAAAAGATCAAAAACCGACAAAAGAATTGGTGTATTCAATTCTTTGTGGTGAAACGTGAAAAGTTAAATGGTAGATGTTAAAGGATACACATTTCACATTTCACATTTCACATTTCACAAATAAACAATTCTTTTTTCATACTTTAGTAACTCAATACAAAATCAAAAACTTCCAGATATGTTTCAGAAAATTACTCTTTCAGTTCTTATAATAGCTTTCGTTTCCTGCCAGAAAAAAGAAACCGTTGAAAAAGACAAAATCAAAAAAGCAGACTGGCTAATCGGAAACTGGGAAAATACATCTCCGGATGGGGTTTTGACCGAAAACTGGGAAAAAGTAAACGACAGTACTTTTTCGGCTACTTCTTATTTTATTAAAGGAAAAGATACTTTGCATTTTGAAAGTATTATTCTGGCTCAATTAGGCGAAACACTGACTTACAAAGCAACAGTAAAAGGTCAAAATGAAGACAAACCTGTTTCTTTCCCTTCTACTCTGGAATCAGACAAACAATTGGTTTTCGAAAATCCGAAACACGATTATCCCCAAAAAATTACTTATACAAAAGGTGCTAATAACATTTTGACTGCAGAGATTTCCGGGAAATTGCAAGGAAAATTGACTACGGAGAGGTTTATTTTGAAGAAGAAATAATTTTTTTCTAAAAAAAATAAGGGACAAAAGTTAATGGCAAAGAAATTTAGAAATAATATTATAATTGGATTACCAATCATAATATTTATAATTAGTGCAATATTATATTATTGTAGTATTATTAACGCTGAAAAAAGTTTTATAAAACTTCCTATTTTACCAAACTCTAAAATTGAATTACAGGAAGGGAATTATAATTTGTACAGTTTAAATCTTGATTCCAACATCCAGAAAGATTTAGAAGTTAAAGCTCATGAAAATAAAAAACAAAACTCTTTAAAAATTTCTTTATTAAGAAAAAAAAGATTCATTTGGTCTTCACAAACTACTACAATGAATGGTAATGTGTATAATTTATTAACTAATATCAGTATTTCAAAAAAAGGAAATTATTATGTATCAGTACAAAATCCTAATAAAATAAAAATACAATTAGTCATTCAAAACCAAAATGATGATGCAACTTTTTTAAAATCTCTTTTGATATACTATTTAATTTCGATAATTAGTTTGGGAGTAATACTAATTATGTTGATAGTGATTATTATAAAATATCTTCGGGCTATAAATAAAAAGAAATTAATATAATTCGTTCCTACGGAACTTTTTAAACTTGTCAATCTTAATCCCAACTGATTAAAATCCGTTGCTACAATATGTTTTCATTCCTACGGAATTTTTAAACCTTCTAATTTTTTTTAGAAAAAAACTCAGAAGCTTAGTGTCTCAGGAACTTAAAAGCTTAGAAAATCACTCATTCTCCCCTATTTTATTGACCATAAAAATCATCAGAATACCTAAAAGCGCCATGATTAAAAACGCCCATTTCATACTTAAATATTCAGATATAAATCCTACCATAGGCGGAACCAGTAAAAAGCCAAGATAACCAATTGTAGATATTGATGTTATGGCTGTACCACTGTTTAATTTTGATGATCTTCCTGCAATACTAAATACTAAAGGAACTACACATGAAACTCCAAAACCAATTAAAACATAACCAAAGATGGTTGGATAAGGGTAAGGAAGAATAAAACAAATGGCAAAACCAGCCGTAATTAATATACCACTATAAAGCAGAATTTTTTTAATCCCAAATTTAGTTACACCATAATCTCCAAATATGCGTCCTAAAGTCACCGCTGTTGCAAAAAAAACGAATGCAGCACTGGTTAATTTTGGAGAAGTTTTTAATATATTTTCAAAATAAATCCCGCTCCAGTCGTACATCGTATTTTCACAAGCCATTGAAACGAAACAAATTACAGCGAATTTTATCAGGTTTTTTTCCGGCATTGCAAAGAACTTCTTCTTAACAGGTACCGGCTCATTGTGAATACTCAACGGATAAAAACAAGCCGTAAGCGCCAACATAAAAACACTCACACCTAATAAATGATGTGAAGGCGCAATGTGTTGTGTAACCATAACATACCCTAAGCCTGCTCCAGAAAAAACGGCAATACTCCAAACTGCATGAAAACGGGTGATGATTGATTTTGGATATAATTTCTGCACCTCAAGTGATTGCGCGTTAATCGATAAATTAAAAATATTCCGGGAAGCCCCGAAAATTAAAAGTACAATAACTAATTGCCATACAAAAGCCACTAAGCCCGGTAAAGACAATACAATGTTAAACATGATAGCTCCCAAAAGCATAATATACCGGCTGCTGTGCTTGTTTAATAATTTTCCAGTAAAAGGCATTGTTAGCATTAAACCAATCGGAAATGCAAACAAAACAGCTCCAAACTGAGCTTCTGATAAATGCAGTTGTGCCTGAATATGCGGAATTCGGGATACCCATGAAGAATATCCAAAACCTGAAAGGAAAAAAAAGACAGTATTGGCTATTCGATAGCCACGCGGAGTATATTGAATGTTTTTGAAGAAAGGTAAAATCATGAAGTCATTTTTCAGACTGCAAAATTAGTTATTTTAAACCAACATAACTCCTTTTATCCTTTCTTAAAAAAGAATTGTACAGATATAGGAATAAACACTTAAAAATCAAAATTTTAGATGTTTATACATTTACATTTTTATACTTATACAATAAATCTAATTAAAATTACATTTATTATTCTAAATAAGATTTGTTAAAAAGTTATTAATTTTTACATTTGCATTGTTTTTATTAATTCTAAATAAAAATAATTCATAATCAAATTTAAAAATTATAATGAAGTATCTAAAAATGAAAACTTTACCTTTTGTACTATCAATCGGTATGCTACTTTCAGCAATTAACATGTTTTCACAACAAAACCACGGAAAAATAAAAGGAATCATTACTACCTCAGACGGAGCCGCCGCTGCAGATGTTAACGTCATCCTTAAAAAAACAAAATATGGTGCCTCTACGAATGAAGATGGCAGTTTTGAGTTTAACAGAGTCGTCGCAAATACATACACATTACAAGTTTCACTAACAGGGTATGAAACTTTAGAACAAGAAGTATATGTTTCTGAAAATGAAACAACTAAAATTAATTTACAATTAAAAGTTTCTAATAAGGAATTACAGGAAGTTGTAATAAGTGGTAAAAAAAGCATATTATCAAAAAAAACAGATTACGTTGCCAGAATGCCGCTTTCAAATCTTGAAAACCCTCAGGTGTACAGTATCATTCATAAGGAGCTTTTACAGGAACAAATTGCCGTAAACATTGAAACTGCCATAAGAAACAGTGCTGGCGCTGTACCAGTAAGTTATCCTTCGGGTGGTATTGGTATCGGATTCAGAGGTTTTGCTGTTGGTGTTAACGCAAGAAATGGTATGGAAACCGCTACGGGGCGCTCCTCTATTGATCTTTCAAACGTAGAGAGAATTGAGGTGATGAAAGGACCTTCCGGAACTTTATTCGGTTCATCCGTATCTTCTTTTGGTGGTGTTGTAAACCTGGTAACAAAAAAACCTTTTGAAACTACAGCCAGTGAAGTAACTTATACGGGAGGAAGTTTTGGCCTAAACCGTCTTACAGCCGATGTAAATACGCCCTTAAACAAAGAAAAAACGGTATTATTCAGAATTAACATTGCTGTAAATAACGAAAAAAGCTTTCTCGATTATGGCTTCAACAAATCACTGGCTGTAGCTCCAAGTGTTACTTTCAAGGCAAATGAAAAACTTACATTCAATTTTGATGCAGAATTATATAATTCGAACAATACCCGACGGACGTATAACACTTATGAGGCAACTTCTGGTATAAACAATCCGGAACAACTAAAAATAGATTATAAAAAGTCTATGTTTCATGACGATAACGATGCAAAAACTTCGGCAACAAAAGTTTTTTCTCAGGCAGAATATAAAATTTCTGAAAACTGGAAATCGACTACTATATTCTCTTTCGTAGGTGAAGACGTAGAACGCAGTTATCAGAGTTATGCCAACTGGACTTCTCCGACCAACGCCTCCAGAAGAGTTGGACTTTGGGGACCTATTTTTAATAATTATACCAATTTACAGGAAAATATCAATGGCCGGTTTTCTACCTGGGTATTCAAACACAAATTTCTTGCAGGTATCAATTTAAGAAAATATGAGTCTAACTTTTCAGGAGGAAGAACTGCAACGACCTATCTGGATAACATTGATGTAACTAGCAATTTTGCACCAATCAGAAGAAAAGCGGTAGATGCAGTATTAACGCTGACTACATCTCCGGTTGGTGACCAGAAAACTTTTAGTGCATACGTATGTGATGTAATCAGCTTTACAGACAGATTATCAGCAATGCTGAGTTTACGTTTTGATAATTTTAACCGTGAACAAGCCGGAACTGCAACTGCATTTCACCAAAATGCCCTATCTCCTAAATTCGGATTGGTATATGAAATTGTTAATGATCAGGTTTCACTGTTTGCAAATTACATGAACGGATTCCAGAATTATGCTCCTGTAAATCAGCCTTCAACAAATGATATATTCGTATTGGATCCTGTATATGCAAATCAGTATGAGGGAGGTATAAAGGCAGAAACTTTCAATAAAAAACTGAGTGCTACAGCTAGCTATTATAACATTACAATAGATAATGGCACCAGAACACTTGAAAATGGAGATACAATGCAGGATGTAAAACAAGAAAGCAAAGGAGTAGATTTTGAATTAATCGCCAAACCAATAAACGGATTAAGTATTATTGCAGGATATGCTTATAATGACAATCGTATTCTGAGAGCAACTAACCTTACGCTTGAGGGAAATAAATCTGCAAGCTCTCCTGAAAACGTAGTGAATTTTTGGACTACCTATACTTTTCAAAATAAATTTCAGGGATTAGGTTTCGGCTTAGGAGCAAATTATGTAGATGACAATTATTTTACAGTGGATAATACTTTCTATATGCCTTCATACATGATTTACAATGCTACTGTATTTTATGATCAGCCGAACTGGAGAGTTGGTGTAAAACTAAATAATGTAACCAACGAAAAATACTGGGATATTTGGGGAGCATCACAAGCTCCAACCAACCTTCTGGTAAATTTATCTCTAAAATTTTAAAAACAAATTATAACAAAAAAGCACCTTAATACTTTAGGAAAATTAAGGTGCTTTCAATAAAGCGGCAGTTTTTATTGAAACTGTTATAACATTACTAAACATGACATTTAAAAACTTTATAAAAAAAGTACATTTATGGCTGGGATTGTCATCAGGGTTAATTGTGGTCATACTAGGTATTACGGGTTGTCTATATGTTTTTGAAGAAGAATTACGCCCTATCGTTCATGACTATTATTATGCAGACCAGGTAAAAGGTAAAAAACTACCTGTTAGCCGGTTAATAGAAATTGCAAAAGAAGCCAACAAAAACAATCCTAAACAAACGCTTTCGGGATGCAAAGTAATAAATGATGATAAACGTACCGTAATGATATGGTTTTTTGAAGAACTGGATAAAGATGCCATTTGGTACTGGAATCATTATCAAAGCACTTACGTCTATTTGGATCCCTATACCGGAAGTGTGAAAAAACTTGAAGAATACAACTTTGAGTTTTTTGTTTTTGTACGAATGCTGCACCAAACGCTGTGTTTTAACAGCAAGATAGGCGATCCAATCGTGGGAACCGCGACCATAATATTCATTATTTCATTGTTCACAGGGTTGGTGCTTTGGTGGCCAAAAAACAAAAGTGCAGCCAAACAACGTTTTTGGTTTCGTTGGAAAGATAGCACCAAATGGAAACGTAAAAATTATGATTTGCATAACATATTGGGATTTTACGCGATGATATTTGCTTTAATCATAGCACTTACCGGATTAGTCTGGGCTTTTGAGTGTTATGACAAAGGAGTACAATGGCTATTTAACGGTGGCCAAACTATTGAAAAAGAAAATAAAGTCATCGAGTCAGATACCCTTTATTATACGCATAAAAGACCTGTGGATAAAATTTACAGTACTATAAAACAATTACAGCCCGATGCCAAGAGCTATTTCCTCTTCATTCCTAAAGTTAATGATTCATTGGCAATTGTTGGAACCTTTACCAAACACGAAAGCCGCTTTGACGATGTCGCCATTCAATTTGACCAATATACCGCCAAAGTTCTGAAAACAACAACTTACAATGATAAAAATAATGGAGAGAAGTTTAGATTCATCAATTATGATCTGCATGTAGGAAGCATTTTAGGATTCCCCGGAAAAATATTAGCTTTTATTGCCAGCCTGATTTGTGCCAGCCTTCCGATAACCGGATTCTATATCTGGTGGGGACGAAACAATAAGAAAAGAAAACATCAGCTTAATTAACATTATAGCTACTAGTTTTATACTTCATCATTAACCAATTAAAATAATATGAAAAATTCTAATAAACGAATACTCTGTTTTTTATTGACAATTTATTCATTTTTACTTTTCTCTTTTAGTGCTTTTGCACAACAAAATCATGGAAAAATAAAAGGAACTATAGCTACATCTGATGGAGATGCTGCTCCGGGTGTCAACATTATTCTTAAAAATTCCAAGTACACTACAGTTACCAATGAAAATGGCGAATTTGAATTCAACAGAGTTAGGCCGAATGATTATACATTACAAGTTTCATTGACGGGTTATGAAACCTTAGAACAAGAAGTAACAGTTTCTCAAAATGAAACAGCTTCGTTAAGTTTACAACTAAAGGTTTCTAACAAGGAATTAAAAGAAGTTGTTATTAATAACAATAATAAATGGACCTCTAAAAAAACAGAATCTGTAGCCAGAATGCCTATCAAAAATTTAGAAAATCCTCAGGTATACAGTTTAGTAACCAAAGAATTGATGGCTGAACAGATTATTACAGATTATAAACAGTCATTGCGAAACATACCGGGTGCAGCAGTAGGACACGGTAATTATTCAAATGGTTTTACGTATACAATTATGCGTGGCTTTTGGACAGGTGTCCGTCTTCGTAACGGAGTTGCTTCTCAGGGATGGAATGGTATTGATCCGGTTGTTGTAGAAAGATCTGAAGCTATAAAAGGACCTTCATCGACTTTATTTGGATCAAGCCTGATTTCTTTTGGAGGACTGATTAATTTAGTTGCAAAACAGCCAACGGAAAATAAAATGGCACAGATAGATTATACTCTGGGCAGCTATGGCTTAAACCGAATCTCTGCAGATATTAATATGCCTCTGAATAAAGAAAAAACAATATTATTCAGAGTAAACACAGCTTATCATGACGAAAAAACTTTTATGGATTGGGGATTTTTAAAACGTTTTGTTATAGCGCCTTCCCTTACTTACAAAGTTGATGAACGCCTGACACTTAGTTTGCAGACAGAATATCTACAGGCAAAATCTACTCTCCTTCCTATTAGCGATTTTTCTGGTACAACATTTACAAATATCAATCAGATTCCTTTACGTTATGATCAGTCAATTAACAGTAATGATCCTGTAAATGCTGGCGGAGGAACAAATGTTCTCGTCAAAGCAGAATACAAGATATCAGACAAATGGAAATCAACAACTATCTCGTCTTTGAGCCATGGTTTTGAAGATGAATTTATGGCAATGATTGCAAGCTGGACAGATAATTCAACGATAACCCGAACTGCCTCAAGTTCACTTACAGATAGCAGGGATTTTCAATTCCAACAAAATTTTAACGGAGAATTTAATATAGGTTCCATAAAAAACCGCATATTGTTTGGTCTCGATCTTTACTCTACTAATTCTGAAGCCACTGGCTATGTAGGTGGTTCGGAATATTCAGATGTAATTGATATAAATCAGCCCTATTCACCATTTTCTTTAGAAAAAGCGAAAGCAGTTAGAGAAGGGCTCTTTAGGGGAACTCAAATTACAAAAGGGAACACTTACGGAGCTTATGTATCAAACGTTTCTAATCTTACCGATAAATTATTGGTAATGCTTAGTTTGCGTGTTGATCGATTCGACAACAAAGGAACTTCTACTTTGGGAGGTGACTATATCGGTGGCTATAACCAAACAGCCCTGTCTCCAAAACTGGGTATAGTCTATCAGCCTCTCAAAGATCAATTGAGTTTGTTTGCCAATTATATGAACGGCTTTCAAAATAACAGTCCCTTCAAACAGCCTGATGGGAATACGGAAAATTTTAAGCCTTCAAATGGAAATCAATGGGAAGTTGGACTTAAGTCAGAACTCCTTCAAAACCGTTTGAGCGCAACTATTAGTTATTATAATATTGACCTGAGCAATGCCACCCGTACAGATGCTCAGGGTTTTACCAGACAGGATGGAAAACAGCGAAGCAAAGGAGTAGAAGTTGATATAACAGCAACACCTGTAAGAGGACTAAATATTGTAGCCGGATGCGGATTTAATGATTATCAATATATATTGAGCGATGCAACTAGTACAGTAACTGAGAGCCCGCTACCCGCAAATTTTGTCAATTTCTGGATCAGTTATAAAGCCAGTAATGGTTTTCTTAAAAATTTTGGTCTTGGAGGAGGTTTCAATTATGTAGGCGAAGCCTATAGTGATAACCAATATGGCCAGCTAACCATTCCATCCTATACCCTTGTAGACGGAACCGTATTTTATGACCAGCCAAAATGGCGTTTAGGATTAAAAGTTAATAACCTTCTTAATGATGAAATGTGGGGAATCAATAACAATCCTTTAAACCCAAGAAATGTTGCTGCTAATATAACATTAAAGCTTTAATTTTTACCAACTAAAAAATCTGAATAGGTTTAATATACCTATCAGTTTAAATCTATTTGTTTTTTACAACTACGCCTCAATTTGGATTTCCATCTTGAGGTTTTTTTCTTATAAAAACATACATGAGAACAACTAAAGATGGAGGTATAAGTCAATAATTCATTTTTGTATTATTAAATTTTTAGATTTGTAATAATTACCTATAATACCCAAAAAAATGAACCATCTTAACCAAAGAATGCTGCATTTTATTTTTATAATCTGTATATTCTTAATTTCAACCACCAACTCTTTTTCACAAAATAGTGGAAAACTAAAAGGAACTATAACTACATCAGATGGAGAACCCGCAGCTGGTATAAACATAGTTCTTAAAAATACAAAATATGGTACTTTAACCAATGACGATGGTTTTTTTGAATTCAAGAAAATAAAGGCAAATACGTATACATTACAGGTATCGTTGACTGGATACGAAACGTTAGAACAAGAAATAACTGTTTCAGAAAATAAAACATCCTCTGTTGATTTTCAATTGAAAGTTTCGAATAAGGAACTAAAGGAAGTAACCATATATAGTAACAGAGCAAAACTTTTCCCAAAGCAAAGTAATTATGTTTCCAAAATGCCTCTTAAAAACATTGAAAATCCACAAGTTTATAATGTAGTATCAGCTGATTTACTAAAAGAACAAGCTATAACTAATTTCGATGATGCGCTGAAAAATGTTCCCGGAATTCAAAAATTATGGGAATCTACAGGTAGTGCCGGAAATGGCGGATCTTTTTATTCATTGCGAGGGTTTCAACTACAAGCAAATATTGTAAATGGATTACCTGGATTAACAAATGGTACTTTAGACCCTGCTAATATTGAAAGAATCGAAGTGATAAAAGGGCCGTCCGGAACTTTATTCGGAAGTAGTCTTATTTGCTATGGAGGGCTTATCAATACAGTAACCAAAACCCCTTTTTCCGGTTTTGGTGCAGAAGTATCTTATCTGGCAGGAAGTTTTGGACTTAACAGGGTTGCTGCCGATGTCAACACTGTTGTAGATGAATCTGATAATGTTTTACTCAGAGTTAATACCGCCTATCAAACAGAAAACAGTTTTCAGGATGCCGGTTTCCGTACTTCCTATTTTTTAGCTCCTGTCCTGTCTTATAAGGTTAATGAAAAATTATCTTTCCTGATTAATACCGAATTTATGCAGGAAGAAAAAACAACTCCTGCAATGTTATTTTTAGGAAGAAGCAAATACTTGCAATTTGCCAATATCGAAGAATTAAATTATAACACAAAGTTATCTTTTACCAACAATGATTTGTCTGTAAAAAACCCTAAATACAATTTGCAGGCCCAGATGAATTATAAAATATCGGAACAATGGACTTCACAAACAGTACTATCAAAAAGTTCGACAAAATCTAAAGGATATTACTCTTATCTTTCCGATAATGAAGATGGACAGGGAGATTTTTCTATTTACATTACAAAAGAGAATTCTTTCACGACCACAACTGATATTCAGCAAAATTTCACAGGCGATTTCAAAATTGGAAAAATGCGCAATAGAATTGTAATCGGACTTGATTATTTTCAAAAAAATTTAATGTACGGAGGCACGGGATGGAATGGCGTTTACAAAGTTACGCCTCAGGGAGAAATCAGACAATATGATGATAACAATCCATATTATCTAACTAGTTCATCTGTAGATAAATTACTATCAACTACCGGAACCAGCAATGATAATTTAAGAAACAGTGCGTATAGCATTTATGCTTCTGATGTAATTAATATAACCTCTAAATTGATTGCAATGGCAAGTTTGCGTATAGATTATTTTGATAATGAAGCTGACATTACTAACGACAAAGATGATTATAATCAAACGGCATTATCTCCAAAATTTGGATTAGTATATCAGCCAATTGAAGACAAGTTAGCCTTATTTGCCAATTACATGAATGGTTTCAAAAATGTCGCACCAAACAATAATAACCCATCTGATCCTCAGACTTTTGAACCAGAGCACGCTAATCAGTTAGAATTTGGTATAAAAGCAAATCTTTTAGCAGATAAATTACATGCAACTGTAAGTTTTTATGATATAAATGTTGCGAATCTGGTAACAAGTAATTTCAATTATAGTGTTCAGGGAGGAGAAGCCCGAAGCAAAGGATTTGAATTTGATTTGAATGCGTCACCAGCGAAAGGGTTGAATGTAATTGCAGGATATAGCTATAACGATAGTAAAGTTACAAAAGGGGACACAGATAATGTTTGGCTGGAAGAAGGTAAAAGACCAACCTATTCAGGACCTGAAAACTTACTAAACCTTTGGGCAACCTATAAATTTAACTCTGGAACCCTGAGAGATTTTGGTTTAGGTTTTGGAGGAAATTATGCGAGTGAAAATGCAATCGTAAATAGTGATATACTCGGTAAATTTATACTCCCATCCTATGCTGTTATAAACGGATCTGTTTTTTACGCAACAAACAAATTGAGAGTAGCTCTAAACCTAAATAATATTGCCAACAAACAATATTTTAATGGTGGATGGGGTACTGTAAATCCTCAAAAACCAAGAAATCTTGTGGCTAGTTTTAGCTATAAACTCTAAAAAACATCTGATTAATTCAAAAGGGAGCTGATTTTAAAATTAGCTCCCTTTAATTTTTAATCTAAAGTGATGAAAACTTTTTTTCTGCTACAGTTTATAAAAACAATTTATCTATTGCATAATTTAAGGATTTGCATCTTCTGCTATTACTCAAATGTCAATGAATTCATTGCTTTTTTTTCAGCTATTCATCGATAACGGCTCACAAACCAAAATAATGTTTTGAATTTGGCGAATGTTCACCATATAACATGATAAACATTTTTGATTTATTCAGAAGATTCTATAAAAGTTAAATGACTAAAAACACAAATAATTGTTTTTAATTATTCTAAATAAATATTAAGTTTGTGAAATATAAATTTCCCAACATAAACAGATTGTACTATGAAATCAAATTCAATTAAAAAATTAACTCTCTTATTGCTGATGCTTATAGCAACACCTTCCTTATTTGCTCACGCTTTATGGATCGAAACAAAAGCTATTGGTACAAAAGGCAAAGCTCAGGAAATATCTATCTATTTTGGAGAATTCGCAGATAACGATATTACTAAAGCAGACAAATGGTTTTCTGATTTAAAAGACTTTACTTTAGTTTTAGTTTCACCTTCAAAAAAAGAAACAAAATTAACTTCTAAAGCATTGGATAATAAATATCAGGCATTTTTCACTCCTGATGAAGACGGGGTTTACACCATTGTAATGCACCATAAAGTAAAAGATGTTTACGGAACTATGGTTTTAGATTATAACTCAAGTGCTACAGTTGTAGTAGGAAACAAAACTTCAGGTAATTATGCTACAGCAAATAATAATATAATTGGACTATTTAGTGAAAATGCTGATATAGCTAAGAAAAATGCTAACATCAACGTATTTGCTTTGTACGAAGGTGCATCTGCCAAAAAGCAAAAAGTAAAAGTGATTGCCCCAAATGGCTGGGAAAAAGAATTATGGACAAATGATAAAGGAGAAATCTCTTTTACGCCAATCTGGTCTGGAAATTACATGGTAGAATTTGCTTATACTGAAAAAACGACCGGTGAACACAACGGAAAAAAATACGATGAAATCTGGAAAATGGCAACTTATTTAATTGCCGTAAAATAAATTTAAAATTTAATTGTATTAAGCCTTTTTCAATCCCGAAAAGGGCTTTTTTTGTTTAAACATTATTATTACATAAAATTTTACTTACATTATTTTAAAAATATCCTAAAAAAACTTAGTAAATAATTAACAAACAGATAGTTGTAAAATTAAAAATAATTAATCTAAATAAACTTTTAAATAATAAACTTACCTTCTATATTTGCAAAAAATTATTTTAAATTATTCTAAATAAACACCATGAAATATATTTTACTTTTCAGTTTATCATTTCTAAGTTTTGCTGCTTATAGTCAGGATTATTCAAATAACGATACTGCATCTGCTATTAATGATACTGTAAAAAACAAAAAGGGTGAAGTTCTCAATGAAGTTAAGATTACTGCAAATAAACCTAAAAAACCAATTTCTGCAGCTCGCTCAGGAATTAAGGTAATGGATTTACCACAAAGTGTTCAGATTGTTGGAAGTGAAGTTATCGAACAACAGCAGGCTATTCGTTTAAGTGACGTTATAAAAAATGCTAATGGCGTTTATGTAGGTTCAGCCCGTGGTGGTGCACAGGAATCTTTTTGGTCAAGAGGTTATACGATGGATACCAATAATATGTTTAAAAATGGATTTCGCTACAATACAGGATCTATTCCTGATGTATCAGGTTTAGAAAGAGTAGAATTTTTAAAAGGGGGATCAGCATTATTATTTGGAAATGTTACACCAGGAGGAATCTTAAACTTAGTTACCAAGACACCAAAATTTACAGAAGGCGGTGAATTATCCATGCAAATGGGAAGTTATGCTTTTTACAAACCATCGATCGATTTTTACGGTCCCTTAAATAAATCAATCGCTTATCGTATTAATGCTTCTTACGAAAATTCGGAAAGCTTTAGGGATTATGTGAAAAACGACCGTATTTATTTTAATCCTTCGCTCTTATTCAATCTTACGGAAAAAACTCATATTACATTACAAGGAGATTATCTAAGTGCCGACTGGACTCCTGATTTTGGAACCGGAATTGTTGGAAAAGAAATTTTAGATTTACCACGCAATCAGTTTTTCGGAGCACTTTGGTCAACCGGAAATACGAAGTCTTCAAGTGTGTCATTAATTCTTAATCACAGCTTTAATGATAATTGGAAATTAGGTTTTAATTCTTCTTTTCAGTCATATAGACGAACTCAGACATCAACAGCACAACTGTCTAATTTAGCCTATTCTACAAATAGTTCAACTGGTGAAAAAGAAGTTCTGTGGAAAAGAGGTTTAACAAAAGCTGATGCCGGAGAAAATATATTTGGAGACCAATTGAATCTTCAGGGAATCTTTAATACCGGAATAATTAAACATCAAATATTTACCGGGGTTGACTATGAATATTCTACAGCTCCAAATTATACTTTTGGTTTTTATGATTCTGCAAAACCTGCTGATCTTATAACTACAGAATCAAAAGCAATAAATATTTTAAACTACGATTATAACAATCAAAGTCTTAATGTACCTTTCAATAACAGGATAACACAACTTATAACTACAGATACCAAACGTTTTGGTGCCTTTGCACAAGATTTAATTTCGATCACAGATTATATTAAAGTTTTAGCGGGAGTTCGTTGGTCATGGCAGGAAAGTGAAGCTACTACAACCAAAGAAACAATTGCAAAAAATGATCAGGGCGTAAATGAAATTAAAATTAAATATGAAAATGCAGTGCCTGTAGCTGCAGCCAAAGCATTAAACAGAGCCTTTTCTCCAAAAGCAGGACTCGTTGTTCAGCCAAACAAAGACATGTCATTATTTGCCAGCTATTCAAATTCATTCACACCCAATACCGGAACTACTGTTAATGGTGAAGCTTTAGATCCTTCTATAATTGATCAGTATGAAGTAGGAATAAAGAAAGATTTCTGGAAAGGAGATTTAAGTACGAATGTGACGGCGTATATGATTGAGAATAACAATTTGGCTCAAACTGCACAATTTCTAGCTGATGGTATTACTCAAAATGCAAACAGTAATTTCAAAGAATTAGTAGGGGCAACAAAAGGAAAAGGTATTGAAATTGATATTACAGCAAGACCTGTTGAAGGTTTAAATATTATGGGAGGATATAGCTTTAATGAAACTAAAGTTTCAAAGTCATCAGGAACAAACGGAAGCCTTGTGGTAGGTGATATTTTAGCCAGAACTCCTAAGCACACAGCAAATTTGAGTTTTTTCTATAAATTACCTTACGGATTATTAAAAGGACTTTCTTTTGGCGCAATTGCTAATTATGTTGGAGACCGTACAGGAGGCTGGAATGATGATTACTTATGGACAGAAATTAAACCAGCACCTACTAATCCAAATGATCCTAAATATACAATTACGATCAGAGATCGTGACATACCTTTAGAAGGTTACGCTACAATTGACGCATCTGTAGGCTACGAATGGAAAAAAGTATCTCTTTTATGTAAATTATCTAATCTAACAGATGAGTTAAACTATACCGTACACGAAAATTATAGCACAAACCCAATTGCTCCTCGTCAGGTAATGGTGAGCTTAAAATACAAACTATAGCCTAAAATCAGGTTTTAACTTTACTAAAACTTTTTCTGCCTCTTTCAATTTGAAAAGCAGAAAAAGTTTTTCTTTTTTAATGTATCCCTCCCTCCTATTTAAATAATACAATCCATTCAAAAATATCTTTTGCATAACTCGGTATTAAAGGTATTTTTGCAGAAAGTTCTTTCAATTATTATAAACCTTTAATTTAATAAAAAATGCCTAGTCCTGTTTCAGAATGCCTTTACTGTCAAAATAACGAAACCTTACACAAGTTAATGATAAAAGTTGCCGATTTAAAAGTATCCCAGCTTTTCCTTTTTAAAGAACAGTCCTACACAGGCCGCTTAAATGTAGTGTATAAAGATCATGCTGTTGAATTTTATGAATTGAGCGATGAGCAACGTAATTTATTCATGGAAGATGTCGCAACAACTGCAAAAGCTATTGCGAAGACTTTTAATCCTGATAAAATCAATTACGGTGCTTTTAGTGACACCTTATCTCACTTACACATACACATTGTTCCTAAATACAAAGACGGTTACGGATTTGGAAGTGTTTTTGAAATGAACCCACAAAAAACTTATTTATCTGATGCTGAATATAATGTTGTTATAGATAAAATTAAAGCGAATTTGTAATTTCTACAAAACAGTCAAACTTTTAATGCAAAAAAATGTAACGATTCGCAATTTTCATAAAGAAATTATCAAGGCTTTAGAAAAAATCAAAATCAAATAATATTAAATAAAGATACTATGTTAACCAGACTTACAATTTTATTATTTTTTATTTTAACTTCATCAATTAATGCACAAATTTATACCCCAAGCGGTACAATACAAGGCTCTTCGTGGAATAATGACATTGGAATAGGAACAAATAATCCTACTGCTAAACTACATATCAATAACGGAGATAATTCATATGGAGCTATTCTTGCAAATGCAAATGAATTTCCTTTTTCATTGTACACAAAGACATTTAATACAGTTCCTTATTTAGAATCTTTTAGGATAGGATTAAAATATCTGGAAAATGAAAATAATGGTTTTATCTCTTTTTATAGAGGAGGTAGTGTATCAGGAGGTTTTTTAGGATTTTCAACTGATGGAATAGAGAGAATTCGTATTTCTGATATTGGAAATGTTGGTATCGGTACAAGTTCACCAATAGGTAAATTACAAATAGATTACGATCCAGTTTCACAAGTTGGGATATTACTAAACAATAACACAGGGTCTACTGTTGGTTCGGGAAATATTCAATTTGCTGATAATGGTACACTCAAATGGAATTTAACTACAAATGCAAGTAATGATTTCTTTCTATATAATCAAGATGGCCCAGGACAAGGGGCAAATTTATTTATTAAAAAGTCAAATGGAAATGTTGGTATTGGAACAACAAATCCAACAAAAAAATTAGAAATATACAGCAACGCAAATACTACATTAAAAATAGCCAATGGAAATCCTGCAGCATTTCCGACCGAAATACATCTGGGAGGAAACCCTGATTTTACAAAATCAGCTATAATATCTGCTCCAAATGCTGCAGGATGGTATCGACAGGATTTGTTTTTTTGTCTGGCAAATGGAAATGACACTTCATCAGTTGGACTTTCAGATGCTGCAATGGTGATTAAAAGCTACAATGCAGGGAAATTTGGAAATGTAGGCATTGGTACAATAGCTCCAGATGAAAAACTTACTGTAAAAGGAAAAATACATGCAGAAGAGGTAAAAATTGATTTATCAGTCCCTGCGCCGGATTATGTGTTTAGAGATGATTATAAGCTTAAAACTTTACAGGAAGTTGAAGATTACATCAAAAAGAATAGTCATTTGCCTGAAATTCCATCGGCCAAGGAAATTGAAAAAAATGGCTTAATGCTGGCAGAAATGAATATGAGTTTGTTGAAAAAATTGAGGAACTGACACTTTATTCAATTGAGCAAAATAAAAAAATTGAAGCCCAATCAAAAGAAATTGAAACTTTAAAAGATTTGGTGCTGCGCGTAGCAAAAATTGAAAACGACCTAGCGAAAAAATAATTACCTAATATAATAAATATGCTGCCTAATCATTTAGTTATTTAGGCAGCATTTTCTTTTAAATAACCCCCATCTTTTGCATTAAAAAAGTAGCACTTTTATTTTTACAGATTCCGCTTCGAAGTTTGTAATCAAAGTGCAAATCATTGTCTTTTATTTCGACTTCAAAACACTGATTAGTCAAAATTTCAGGATATTCATTTGTGGTCAGACAAACTTCGATATCGTGCGTTGCAATGGCACCAATGGCATTTTTAGCAATGACCTTTTTAACTACTTCAATTGTTCCGTTTCGTTTGTCATCTGAGTTGGTTCCTCTTAAAATTTCATCCAATAGAACAAAAGCCGGTTTTTCTTCTAATGCATCCATAATTTGTTTTAAACGCTTTATTTCAGCAAAAAAATAGGACTCACTATCTGCTAAAGAATCTGACAATCGCATCGAAACTAAAACTGGAAGTGGGTGAATTTTTGCTTCTGAAGCACAGACAACTGATCCTATTCCTCCTAAAACCATATTCACACCAAGACTTCTTAAAAAAGTACTTTTTCCGGACATATTGGACCCCGTTAAAATCATAAACGATTCCGGATAAAAATGCGTGTCATTCCCTACTCTGCTCACCGGATTTAATAACGGATGACTCAGATTTTTAAATCCGATTTTATACTCCGAATTGATTTCAGGAAAAACAAAATCAGGATTATTATACGCCAGATTAGCAAGACTACTCAAAGATTCGAACTCCCCGATTACATCAATCCATTTTTCAAGCTGGTCAGCATAATCGTATTTCCACTTCAAAAGAGCTCTTAGCACATGAAGATTGAATAAAAAACTTCCGTTAAAAAGAGTAGCAGTCACAAGGTTGCTAATTGTATCCATACGGGAAAACAATTCTGAAAGCTGTTTTAAATGTAAACTGGCTGATGTATTTTTAAAGATTAGCTGGTTTTGCAAATCAATTAATTTTTCAGACTCAAATTTTTCCAGTTCAATCTTCTCAACCAAAAGACCATATTGTTTGATGATTTTATCGATATTATCTGCTTTGGCGATTTCAGACTGAATACGTTTTGTTACCCTTCCTAAAACAATCAGATTCGCAATAAATATATAAGTCACATAGGAGAGCAGAATCGTTTTTGAAGTAATAAAATAAGCTGTAAGGAAACCTAAAAACAACGTTGGCAAAACAATTGATAATACATCCAAAACTTTAGGTAACGAATTATTTCTAAATGATTTCCAATGCATTAATGAATCATAACAATCTTTATTGTCATGACTGACAATTCCCAGTGCATTAAATTCCTGACGCCAGTCTGTTTTTGAAGCAAGTTCTTTTATTGCCTTCTGATTTTGAAGTATAACTTCATTAGAATTCAATTTCAAGAATTGATTTGCTAATGTTTTTTTCCCTATAAAAGTTGCCGTTCTGTTTAAATTCTGAAATAATGAATGTTCTCCAAAGATATCCAGATCGTAGGCATAAGGATGATGAAAATCATTGAACTCAAAACCATTTTCAAAAGGAAGTTTTTCTCTTTTCAGGAAAGAAATTTCGTTTTCATTGATTTTTAAAAGTGCCGTTAAAAGTTTTTTCTGAAAGGATAAACGCCAATGAATTCGCATTAAAAAAAGAAAACCAGCAAAAAACAATAACGCACCAATTAAGTATATAACTTCATCTTTTTTGATGTAATAAAACATCAGAAACAAAAAAATAAAAATACTTAAAAGCCTTAGAAGACTGATGGTGTTAAACTTTTTGCTGGTTTTGTTTAATAAATCTGTATAGTGGGAAAACCTGTTTTTATAATAGTCCATTTTTTCAATTTTGCTGAACCACAAATATAGGTTTTACGACTTCAAAGTTTGATTTAATTTCAATGTAAATTAGTCATTATGCATTATTAAAACCGGAATAGAAACTTCTTTTGTTATTTTTTTACTAAAGCTGGAGGTAAAAAGACTTTCAAAAAAAGATCTTTTATGTGTAATAGTTGTCAAAACGTCAACATCTTTGTACAGCACAAAGTCAAGTATAGTCTCTTTAACATCATCACTTGGCAATACTAAAAATTCTACATTTTCATTGGCAAACTCAACCTCCCACTCTTTAATGGTTTCGGGAGCCACATCAGATTCAGAGGTTTTAACGTACAAGCTTCGGACTTTAGCATTCGTTTTTTTAGCTATTTTCAATACCTTCCTCAATTCTTTTTTATCTTTTTCGCGATAACGGGTAGTAAATCCGATAACTTTTATTTTTTTGAATTTAGCATCTATCGGCACACATAAAACCGGAACATCCACACCTGAAATGACTGAACTAGTATTAGAGCCTGTAAAGAAGGTAGTCCAGTCAGAAATTCCGTTTGTACCCATAATAACAAAATCTGCTTTTTCCTCTTCTACAGCATTTTTTAAGTTATAAAGCAAATCACCATCCATCAAACGATGCTTGATAACAATTTCTTCTAAATTTCTTTCCATTGCAATAGTTTTCAGTTTAGGAATCTCATCCTTAAACATCTCAAAATTAGCCAGCTCTATAGAACTGTAGATAGCGGCATAATTTTCAGGAAAAAACTGGCTGTCATATACGGGAATTTCGAAGGTATGCAGTAGAACAAGTTCGGCGTTGACGACTTTGGCAAACTCTAACGCATGTACAAATGCATTTGTTGCTGCTTCAGAAAAATCGGTTGGGAATATTATCTTTTTCATTATTACATTTTTTAGGTTATGTACATAAAGTTACTAAATCGTACTTAGAAGTTACCTGATAATTATCAGTTTTACAAAAATTTAACCCTAATTGGTTATAAAAGAAAATCTAATAAATATTTAAAGTGTCTATTTAAATAAAGCATTCAAAATTCAATTTAATTAATACTTTATAAAATATAAAATACCAAATTCATAAGCCTTATAAAAACTTTGTACCTTTGCACCCTTGCAATTTACAACATGATACATCAAGATTCTATAGTCGCCCTGGCTACTCCATCCGGAGCAGGGGCTATTGCCGTAATTCGTATTTCAGGTGCTAAAGCTATTTCTATTGGAAATTCAGTTTTTAAATCTGTAAAAAATAAAGATTTAACAAAGCAAAAAACACATACGCTGCATTTAGGCCACATTGTCGATGATTCAAAAACTTTGGATGAAGTGCTCGTATCTGTTTTTAAAGGACCTAATTCATACACAGGTGAGGATACTATCGAAATATCATGTCATGGTTCAACCTATATTCAGCAGCAAATTATTCAGTTATTATTGAGAAAAGGCTGCCGAATGGCTGATGCGGGTGAGTTTACACTGAGAGCCTTCCTAAACGGAAAACTGGATTTATCGCAGGCAGAAGCCGTTGCCGATTTGATTTCGTCTGATAACGAAGCTTCTCACCAAATTGCCATGCAGCAGATGCGTGGCGGTTTTAGTAATGAAATTGCAAAATTACGAGAAGAGCTTTTGAATTTTGCATCGTTAATTGAACTGGAATTGGATTTTGCAGAAGAAGATGTTGAATTTGCTGACCGGACACAATTTAACGAATTATTAAACCGAATTGAATTTGTTTTAAAACGATTAATTGATTCATTTGCCGTTGGCAACGTTATTAAAAATGGAATTCCGGTTGCTATTGTTGGAGAACCAAACGTTGGCAAATCGACTTTATTGAATGCTTTACTAAACGAAGAGCGCGCAATTGTTTCTGATATTGCCGGAACAACCCGTGATACCATTGAAGATGAACTGGTGATTGGCGGAATCGCATTCAGATTTATCGATACTGCGGGAATTCGCGAAACAAAAGATGTTGTAGAAAGTATTGGAATCAAAAAAACATTCGAAAAAATTGATCAGGCACAGGTTGTCATTTATTTGTTTGATGGCTTGAAATTCAAATCATCCAGTTCAGAGTTTATCAATGAAATTGAACAGATTAAAAACAAATACCCTTTAAAACCTTTACTGATAGTTGTAAATAAAAAAGATATTTTATCCGAGGAGGATGCTTTAAACATTAGTTACAAACTCGAAAACTTAAATGCGAAACTTTTATTACTATCTGCAAAAAACAAAATTGGTATCGACGAATTAAAGAATGAATTATTGTCATTTGTAAACACAGGAGCATTACGTAATAATGAAACTATTATCACAAATACAAGACATTATGATTCTTTATTGAAAGCTTTGGATGAAATACAAAAAGTAAAATTTGGACTGGAAAGCAATCTTTCCAGCGACCTAATTGCACTGGATATAAAAGAAGCTTTGTACCAATTCGGGCTGATTACAGGTCAGGTCTCAAACGATGAATTACTCGGGAATATTTTCGCTAATTTCTGCATTGGAAAATAGAAAGACAAATATACAAACTAAAAAAACCTCTGCATTTTCAGTGCAGAGGTTTTTTACAAGTACCTAAAGTTAGTATTTTTACTTCACTCAAAATGAAATTTGAGCTTAACCATTTTGATATTTATTGTATTTCAAAAGCTATTGCTGTGTTAAATGGCATATTTTGAGGACATGTAATTACTAAACCTTCATCGCTTTGTGTCCATTTTAATTTGCCTTTATAGCCCAGCAACTTAACAGTCACAATTTTTTTCCCATAATTCTTTTCATTTTTAGCAAGACACTTAATTTTTATTTGACTATTCGGAGCTGGTACATTCATGCAAAAAGCATATAGTTTTTTGTTTTTACCTACTGTAAATCGGATATCCTGATTATTAAATTTGAATTCAGCCTGGTTTTGGCCTAATTTTCCTCCTGGGAGCATTTTCAATTTTCCATTAACCATTTCTCCTTCAGCAGGAATGACCCAGGCATGGCTTCCATAAACACCTTCTCCATTAATATGCATCCAGTTGCCTACTTCTTTCAGCATCTTTTGACTCTCTTCATTAATAGAACCGTCAGGCAATAGAGAAATACATATTGCAGCATTTCCATCACGTGCAATGGCTTCAATTATGTAACGAATCATCATTCCGGAATCATAGGTAAAATCCGGCGCATAAAACCAGTCTCCCACAGGAGCTTCGGCAATCCACGGCTGGTCTTTTTTAATCTCTGCCGGAATACCAAATTCCTCTGTATTTACTGTACCATTAGTTTTGTGACGAAACTTAACTATACTAAAAGTATTTACTTTTCCGCGGCGTTGCAAAGCAGTATTATAAAAATCGGCCATAACGCTCTGCATTGCATTTGCTTTTATACCTGTTCCTGTTCCATCGCCGGTAAATGGTCCCTGAACAGTTCCATCAGTATAAATAAAATCAGGATCGTAATTTTTTACAACATCCATCATTCTTAAAGCCCAATTTGTCGTATACCATTTCGCATATTCCAAATGATTACTAAAAATTCCTGCTGGTGGCGGTGACCAATCTGTATGAGCATTTTGCTCTACACCTTTGTATTCTCTTAAATCGATACCATAAAGCATTTTAGGATCATATCCTTCCCACCATTTTCCTTTACCATCGGCAAGAGTAAGATGACCATCATAAGGAATTCCTTTTTTAGCTCCCTCTTTATCACTTCCAAATGCTGTTTGCCACCACCACCATGTATACTCATGATGAAAAGTCACTCCATATCGCATTCCGGCTGCTTTACAGGCTTTTGCCCATTCACCAATCAAATCTCTCTTAGGACCAATATTTACCGAATTCCATGGCTGGTACTTAGAATTCCATAAATCGTAATTATCATGATGCACACCCTGAATCATTAAAAAACGTGCACCAGCATCTTTGTAAATTTTTGTAAGTTTTTCAGGATCCAGCTTTGTTGGATTCCAGTCACGCAAAACTTCTTTATATCCTGATTCCGAAGGATGACCATACTTTTTGATCTGGTTTTGATAAGCTACTTTATCCTTTTTATAAAGGTTACGTGCATACCAATCCCCACTTTCTCCGGCTGCTTGTGGTCCAAAATGAACCCATATTCCAAACTTTGCATCACGAAGCCAATCAGGCTCACCAGGATAATTTTTCTCTATAGATTCCCAGGTAGGCTCAAAAGGCCCTTTTGTAATGGGCAAATCTAATTTTACTTCTGGAAATGTTTCCAAATCTCCCATTGGAACACTATTAACAGCTAATGGAGTTGGTACAGCAGGTATAGGATTTTTATCCTGAGCATAAATACTCAACTGAAGTAAAAATAATATCGTGAATAAATTTTTTGTTCTCATTTTTTATTTTATTTATTATTAAATCATTTTGAAACTGAGTGTTAAAAACTTAAACTATTTATTGATAAATCATTAGAATTTACATTTTTTTAAATTACATCTTTTATCTCAATTCAGTTTTTAACCTACCTAAAAAAATCATTTCCTGTCGTTTCTGACAGGAAAAGAAAAACAATTAATTAGGATATCCGGTATTTTGAGTCAATTTAGTATTGACATTTCTTTCTGACTGAGGGATAGGCCATAATTCATTTACCCCTTTCACAAAATTTCTTTTTGATAAATTAAATAGCCTTCTTCATCAACTTTAAAGGCAGTGTAATTAGCCGGATCATTGGTTAACTTCATGCCTGTAAACTGACGATTCAATTTTTCTGCAGCGATTCCCCATCTTAAGATATCATAATAGTGAAGTCCTTCAAAGGCAAACTCTACCTCACGTTCGACTCTAATTTTCTCTCTCAATTCACTGGGATTAGTAGTTGTTATTGCCGGCATATTTACATCTGCTCTTGCTCTTACTTTGTTGATAGTTTCGTCTAACAAAGATTGGTCTATAGCTTCGCTTGCTTCTAATTTAGACTCTAAATAACTCAGTAATACTTCGGCATAACGAATAATACACCAGTTTCCTCCATAATTCATTAAATTTCCATCAAATGACGGATCCATAAATTTATTAATAGAATAACCACTCCAATCATATCTATTGAATCTATCAGGAGAGTTTGTTCCTGGTCTACTTACATAAGTTACGCCTTTAAAAACTGTTCTATCCGAAATCATAATAGTATAATCTAACCTTGGATCTCTGTTATCATAAGGATTTGCCGGATCAAACAAAGGTGATTCTTCAACACTTAAACCATCAGTACATTGATACTGTTTAACTAATTCATTGTAAGGAGAAAATTGATGCCATCCGCCATATGTTTCCGGATACAAATACTGCGTAATGACATGTCCATACACATCCTGCTGATACTGAGAAGTAAGAATAAACTCTTTGTTTACCTCATTAACAACATTAAACATTGTTCTAAAACTAGGTACTAAACTGTAGGCCTGACTATCTATAATTTTTTTATAAGTAACAGCTGCCGGACTCCATTTTTTATTCGCCATTTGTACTCGTCCTAAAATTGCCAAAGCTGCCCCGGAAGTGATACGTCCGTCTTCAGAAGTTGGTC
This sequence comes from Flavobacterium gyeonganense, assembly GCF_029625295.1. Taxonomy (NCBI): domain Bacteria; kingdom Pseudomonadati; phylum Bacteroidota; class Flavobacteriia; order Flavobacteriales; family Flavobacteriaceae; genus Flavobacterium; species Flavobacterium gyeonganense. The sequence goes on from NZ_CP121112.1 coordinate 5,047,899, forward strand.
TTATTGCAGGCAAACCAGCAGCACTTTCCTCCAACTCCTTTTCAACAAAATCCATGATTTGAGATTTTGGAGTTCTTGGAATACTATTAGCTTCTTCAACAGTTAAAACCTTGGTAGTAAATGGCACATCAGAGAAGAAAAAGGCTAAATTGAAATATTGATATGCACGAATAGTTCTCACCTCACTTTTCATAATGGCTTTTAGATTTGCATCCATTTCGATAGCATCAATCCTGGATAAAAAATTATTGCAGGTAGTAATTTTTCTGTACGTATTTGCCCAATATGATTCTACTGCCCAATAAGACGGATTTAAAGTTCCATTAGTAAATTGATCTGGAATTTTTTCTTTTTCAGAACCTAAACCTGCCATAAAATCAAGAAACATAACACCTCTTGCTGACCAAAAATCTTCTCCACTCCATGCACCATCAGTTTTATAACATCCCACCAATGCTAATTTTGCATCCTCTTCTGTTTTCCAAAAAGTAGCATCTGAAACTTTATCTAACGGGTTTTTATCAAAGAAATCATCAGAACAAGCACTATTTGACACAACTAGTGCAAATAAGCAAATCATTAGAGCCAGGCTTCTAATGTTTCTATACTGTTTAATATTAATAATCATAATTTTATATTTTTAACAAATTATTATCTCTAAAAATTTAAGTTTAGTCCTAAACTATATACACTGGTAATAGGGTAAAAAGGACTACTATTTCCTGTTGATTGGCTCATCTCAGGATCCCAACCTTCGTAAAAACTATTAAATGTAAATAGGTTCTGTCCTGTTACGTATAGTCTTAATTTTTGAATTTTTAATGCATCCAATAAAGATTTTGGAAAATTGTATCCTAGTTGTACATTCTTAATTCTTAAAAAACTGGCATTTCTATCCCAAAAAGTTGAAGGCAAAATAGTTCCACTACCTCCTGACAAACTAGTCAATTTAATATATTCAGCATTTGGATTTGGATTTTCTTCCGTCCATCTATTATCTGCTTGCCATTGTTGTACCTGACCACCATTATAAAATGCAAAAGCCTGATAAGAACCAATTTGCCTGTTAAATCCTGCTAAACCTTGTAAAAGTACTGACACATCAAACCCTTTATAGTCAACTTGTAAATTAGCTCCAAAAGCATATTTTGGAAAATAACTACCGATCACTTTTCGATCATAAGTATTATCTACTTTTCCATCTGGCACACCATTAGGTCCACTAATGTCTTTATATCTTACAAATCCCGGCTCAGCTGCATACGGCTGGGTTGGATAGGTAGCCACATCATTGGCATCAACAAATAAACCATCTGCTACATAACCATAAGTAGAATTTACTGAATGTCCTACAAATAATCCCCTGTTTATATCCTGATTTAAACCATTCCCTATGCTAGTTACTCTATTATTTGTGTAAGAAAAATTAGGAGAAATACCAAAATTAACGGCTCCTATTTTATCTTGATAATTCAATAAAATTTCAAAACCTGTATTTCTAACAGAACCTCCATTTACAGTAGGCGGTTCAAGACCTAGTACTTTCGAAACTGTTATTTCAGTCAAAATATCAGAAGTCTTTTTATCAAAATAATCAAGTACCACGCCTAATCTTCCACCAAATAAAGTAGCATCTATACCTAAATCTGTTACTGCAGTAGTTTCCCAGGTAATATTAGCGTTAGACAAGCTTGTTGTTGCGGCTCCTGAAGCAAGGTTTCCTCCGAAAGTGTAATTTTGACCTAGACTAAGAACATTTTGATACGGATAATTCCCAATGTTTTGATTCCCCAATTGTCCCCAGGATGCTCTAAATTTTAGATTTTGTATCCATCCAACATCTTTTAAGAAATTTTCTTCAGATATTTTCCATCCTGCAGAAACAGATGGAAAAAATCCCCATCTCCCATCTTTAGGAAACCTTGAAGTTCCGTCATATCGGCCATTTACTTCTAATAAATAACGATCATTATAGGAGTAATTAATTCTACCAAAATAAGATCTTAATCCCCACTCACCAGCCGAACCTGAATTTTGCATATTACTTGGCGAACCTGCATTAAGTTCATACAAAAGATTATTAGGGAAATTATCACGATAACCGCTTACATATTCTGAGTAAAATTCTTCCTGAGAAAATCCAGCCAAAACATTAATACTATTTTTATTAATATTTACTGCATATTTTAAAAGAGATTGTAATGTAAGGGTATTGTCAAAACCTGAACTTACTCTAAGACTATTAGGACCTAAATATTTGTTTGCATCAAATCTAAAATCTGAAACAAATTCTTTATCACGATAATTAGTGTAACGATATCCTACTTTACCACTTAAGGTAAAATTTTTCATGAAATCCCACGCCAATTCCGTTCCTCCTAAAAATAATTTGTTTTTTCTATTAGTAAAAGATTCACTATCTAACCAGGCCTGAGGGCTGTAATTATCCTGGTAGCCATAAGTTCCATCTGATTTTTTTGCTGCAAAAATTGGTCCTTGCCTTACTGCAAAACTAATCATGTTGGTCATATCACCTTCGTAATGACGAGGCTCATCTGTGTTTGCAGAATACCCACTTAAATTAGTTGTAAGCTTTAAATTTCTTTTTACCTGACTATCAAAATTCAACTGAAAATTATATCTCTTATAATTATTTTCTGCAACAACACCATCCTGATCAAGATATCCTAAAGAAAAAAGAAAAGTATTTTTTTCATCTCCTCCGGTAAAACTAAAGTTATGGCTCATTTGCAGACCTGACCCTGATGTTAAAAGATTTTTCAAATGAGGAACATTCGGATAATTATCGGGGTCAGATTGATTTCTAAACTTTTCTATTTCAGCAGCTGTGTAGGATGGACTCCCTCCCATATTTGAATTTGCCTCATTACGTAAAGTTGCATAGGTGGCAGAATCAACAAAATCCGGAAGCGCAGTTACTTTTTGAAATCCAACATAGGTATTATACCCCACTGTCAACATTCCTTTTTTTCCTCTTTTAGTTTCAATAAGTATAACTCCATTCGCTGCACGAGTACCATAAATAGAAGCTGAAGCGGCATCTTTTAATATCGAAACACTTTTAATGTTATTTGGGTCAACATCATTTAAAGAACTCGCAAGTCCGTCAATTAAAACAAGCGGATCGTTTCCTGCCCCTGAAAAAGTACCTATCCCTCTCAAACGGATAGATGCCCCATCATTTCCGGGACGGCCTGAACCTTGCTGAACTGTTACACCACTTGCTAAACCTGATAATGCTTGTGATGCCTGTGTAATAGGACGATTTTCTATTTCTTTTGCTGAAATTGAACTTACAGATCCTGTTAAGTTTACTTTCTTTTGACTCCCATATCCTACTACAATCACTTCTTGCAGCTGGCTCAATTCTTCTTTTAAAGTAATAGTAAAAAAGGTATTATTTGAAACGTTTACTTTTTGAGTTATATATCCTAAAAATGTAAAAGTTAATACATCATTTTTTGATGCATCGATCACAAATTTACCGTCAAAATCTGTTGTTGTAGATTTATTTGTGCCATCAACAGTAATATTTACTCCGGGAACTGTTTGCCCATCAACTGAAGTAACTATTCCCTTTACAGGAACATCCTGAGCATTAGCAAAAAGCCCAATAAACAATATCATATAAAATATTGTCTTTTTTAAAAATTTTCTGGTCATAATTTGTTTGGTTTAAATAGTTATTAAGTCGTTTCAAATAAAGCTTAATTATATATTTACGTTTTTATCATTTTAACAACACAATAAGCATCGAAAAACAAATAATTTTAGAAGTATAAAAAACATAAATTATTGACATATATTTTAAATTAAAATCATATTTACATATATAAAATTTTATTATTTATATTTTTTAAACTATTTAGTAAAAAACAAGCAAAACAAATTTATAATCTACAGGGATTAAATATATTATTCAAAAACGATTTTTTATTATATAAAAACGTTTTTATTAGATAATTTTTAACTTTTCAGGTTAATGATCTACTTAAGAAGTTTTATTTATTAATGGCAAAACGGCTTGAAAAACTGACAGAAAATAAAAATTGAATGTATAACATTAAAATCCTGACCTTTCTGTCGCTAGATTTCAAAAATGGTTATATTTAGTTATTGCGGCTTCCTTGGCAAGAAGTTACTTTTGCAGATATTATAACCCAAAGATTATCAAAGACTGCTTCATTTTTTTGTCGTTCCTAATCACTAATTTATTCTTTAAAAGCAGTAAAGAAACTTATTATCAATAAATAAGATTTCATTTTAAAAAACCTGAAATCAAAATTTAGTACAACCCTATTTATTTGAATATTAAATAATGAAAAAAATAATTCTCATTTTATTTACAACATTGATTCCTGCTATCACTTTTAGTCAGAACATTACCAAAATATGGGAATCAGATTCTCTTTTCTTAAAACCTGAATCAGCACTTTATGACTCTTCAAAACAGGTTCTTTACATCTCAAATATAAACGGCGAATATCTGGCAAAAGATGGCAATGGATTTATTTCCATGCTTAAAACAAATGGTAAAATTGAAGTTTTAAAATGGGTTGATGGATTGGATAACCCTCAGGGAATGGGCTTATATAAGAAAAAATTATATGTTGCAGATCTTAACAGAGTGGTGCAGATAAATACTAAAACAGCTAAAATTGAAAAAGTATATCATGTAGAAAATGCTATATTCCTTAACGATATAACAACAGATACCAATGGAGACATTTACGTTTCTGACTGCTTTGGGAACAAGATTTATAAAATATCTGATGGAAAAATAAATGTATGGTGTGAATCCGGCTTTCTTTCTAAACCAAATGGATTGTTATGCACTAAAGAAAATCTTTTAGTGCTGAATATGCAAAGTAAAACTGCTTACGCAATAAACAAACTAACCAAAAAATCTCATCAGATTTTTAGCGGAATTGATAATCTTGATGGTATTGTCAGTAATGGAAAAAATGGCTATATAGTTTCAGGAGCCTGGCAGGGACAACTCTTTAATATTGATGGAGACGGAAATAAAAAATTACTGATTGATCTGGGAAAAGAAAAAATTATTACCGCAGATATAGAATACATCGCAAATGATAATTTGCTCATTGTACCTACTTTAGATAAAACGGTATTAGGATTTCGACTGACATATTAGGAATCATTCATTTTGCTTAATAACAAGTATCATTAATTTCATTAATGTTTGATAAAAAAATCACAAATATACAATTCAATAATAAACTGATTTCTTAACCTAAAATGAATATAGCTAAAAAATAGTATGTGTGAAATTGAAAAATTAATTCCGCATCGGACTCCTTTTTTATTCGTAGATCAAATAATATCATTTTCAAATGAAACAATTATTGGTATCAAAACTTTTGATGAAAGAGATCTTTGGTTAAGAGGAAGCGTTCCTGAATCCGAGTATATTCCCGGAACAATTTTGATCGAATCAATGGCCCAATGCGGAGGTGCAGGTGTAAAACTTTTAGGAATAACCAGTGGTTTTTTTGGTCTTGTATCCATAGAAGATACAGAATTTTATACAGCTGCAAGATTTAAAGATCAAATAAAATTTATAATAAAAAATATTCGTTTAAGTGAAAAGATAATCAAACAGTCAGGAATTGCATATGTGGCCGATAAAAAGATTATAAAGGCAAGCTGGATGTGTGTCAAAATATAATAGTATTTAATACTGGAATCGATCCTTTTTATGCAACGCAAAGTGCATATATTTTTCTAAAAATTCACACCTAAAATCTAATAAATCTTTCTAAAATGACACAGCCATTGCAAGTCCATACTCTCTTCCATTATATACTGGCAGAACCATTCCGTTTAGGTTTTCCTTTTTTTGAATATTTTTTTGCTAATTACAGGATGAAGCCAATAGGCTATTTTAGTACTCAAAATTCCAATACCGGCTCCGGCTGCAACATCACTAAACCAATGCCTGTCATTGTACATCCTGAAAAATCCTGTACCTGCAGCGACCAAATATCCTGAAATGCCGTACCAGACAGATACATCTTTATATTCCTGATACAGAAATTCAGCCCCCATAAAAGCAGTTGCTGTATGTCCGGAAGGAAATGAGTTGTTTGAAGTCCCATCAGGTCTCATCTCGTTTCCGGTCATTTTAATTACATTTACCGTTGTACCCATAATTAAATAAGCTGAAGCGAGGATAATCGTGCGGTCTTTGAAATTATTTTTACCTTTAACACCTGCTGAATTCAGAGCATAAACAGACAAAAAAGCAGAGTACTGCGAAAAATCATCAATCGTAAACTTCTTGTCAATATGTTCATTTATTTCATTTTTAGTATCTGAATTGATGTCTTTAAGTGTGTGACTTTCGAGTCCAATAACTCCATATCCAATTAAAACACTTGGAATAATTAATGCTTCATATTTAAATTTTAGCTCTTTATTAAAGCTAAGACTATCTGGATTTTTTGACTGTCCAAAGGTGCATAAAGTCAAAAGGCTACTTACAATAAACAGCTGTATTTTCATCATTTTATAATTTTACAGCCTTGGGTTTAGACTGAAGGTTAAAAAGAAATGCTTTTTTCTAAGGATATTAGAGGCTTAGTCAATAATTTCCTCAAATTTAAAAAAAATAATAAATTAGTCTTACAAAAATTAAATCTATATTCAGATTTTAATTATTAAATGAATTGTTTTCTCTTAACATTTCAATTAAATATTCAATTAAAAACAGATCACTTTATAGCATAAAATTTGCTGGAATAACACCCTCATTCCGGATTATTAGAATTAGAACTATAATATGATTATTTCAAATCTAAATTAACATAATTCTTTACTAAAAATAATAAGTTTCAAATTTAGAACCATTCTACATTTTTCCCATACAATTACATTCTTTTTTAATGTAATTTTATACTGAATCAAAACCAAAAACACTGAAATTAAACCTGTTACAAATAAAAACACTTTAGATTCCGTTCTCAAAAAATTGCTATCAAAATTGATAACGTAAATAATAAAACAAAAGCCTTTATTAAATTTCCGGGTCTACATGAAAAAAAAGATGCCGCTAAAAATTATCCGGACTAAGAAACATCCGAATTGTAGTGTTCACAGGCACATTTCTAATGAAATTTAAAAATATAAATGTGTTATATCAAGAATTACATTCCTAACCAATTCAAATACAAAGAAAAATCATTTGTTTGATTTAAAACAATGTAAAGATATCTTCCAAAACCAAAATCAGTTTTAAATAAGACAGGCTTCATTGAAAAAGCTTTGGCGGAGGAAAAGGCAATAGTAATTCGTTCTGAGAAACTTAATAACTCAAAAGAAATGAAAACAGAAAACCATTACATCATCAGAAGTGGATGGCTAAGGGCTGCTGTACTGGGCGCAAATGATGGAATTTTATCTACTGCGAGTTTAGTAATTGGTATTGCGGCAGCAAGTACAACAAGAGAGCCTATTATACTTGCCGCTGCTGCGGGTATAACTGCAGGAGCTCTTTCGATGGCTGCAGGCGAATATGTATCGGTAAGTTCACAAGCAGATGTTGAAACCTCAGACCTGAAACGTGAAAAGCTAGAGCTCGAAACCGACCCTGAGGCTGAACTGGAAGAGCTCACCAATATTTATATTCAAAGAGGATTAAATAAAGAACTCGCCCGTAAAACTGCAGAAGAGTTAACCGCTCATAATGCGCTTGAAGCACACGCACGAGATGAACTAGGCATTAATGAAATTACGCAGGCCAATCCTTTTATGGCTGCTTTCGCTTCAGCTCTCTCTTTTGTGATTGGCGGACTCCTGCCGCTACTGACAGCAGTTTTTGCACCAGTACAAAAAATGGTTCTATATCAGTACTGCTTTTCAATACTTTTCTTAGCATTCTCCGGAATCCTGGCAGCTAAAGCAGGCGGATCGCATACTTTAAAAGCTGTGTTGCGTATCTGCCTTTGGGGTACATTTGCAATGGCTGCTTCAGCCCTTGTAGGACATCTTTTGGGGTTCAGAATGTTTAAGTTTTACAGATTCAAAATTTAATCAAATCTTAAGTCGGATAAAAAACCAAAAAGACACATATTTCGTTAATTAGTATAATATAAACATGTCATCAAGATGAAACTAATTACAATGTTCCTTTTATTAGGTATTCTTCCCGGAACTATAAAATGGGAAACTGATTTTGATACTGCAAAAAAGACAGCCAGAGAGCAGCACCGCCTCATCCTGCTTAATTTTTCGGGATCCGACTGGTGCGGTCCCTGTATCCTAACGCGCAGGGACTATCTTGAGAATCCAGGCTTTACAGAAATGGCCGATCAAAAGCTTGTACTGGTCAATGCTGATTTTCCACGCAAAAAGAAAAATATCCCGTCTGCCGATCAGGTAAAAAGAAATGAGGCACTGGCCGAAATTTACAACAAAGAGGGCAGTTTTCCACTAACCCTTCTTCTGGACGCAGAGGGTAAGGTTATCAAAATCTGGCATGGAAAACCGGAAAGCTCACCTGAGCAGTGGACTGCCGAAATCAAATCATTATGTGACAACCAAAAATAAGATGGCAGCTGTACAGAAATATTCCCAGTCCATGAAACTGATGGGAAATATATTCACCATTACTGTTACAGCAGCTGATCAGGCTACTGCTGACGAACACATTAATGCTGCCACTGAAGAGATTAAACGCATTGAAAAACTTCTTACCACCTATAAAGATGACAGTCAGACCAATCAGATTAATGCTGCTGCCGGTATTCATCCTGTAAAGGTTGAGCCGGAAGTTTTTAATCTAATCGAAAGGTCACTTGGCATTTCTGGCATCACCCAGGGAGCCTTTGATATTTCATACGGAAGCATCGATAAGACCCTTTGGAATTTTGACCGTACCATGACCTCACTTCCAGATAGTGAAACAGCGTTAAAGATGGTACACCTGATTGACTACAGAAATATAATTCTGGATAAAGAAAATACGACTGTATTTTTAAAAGAAAAAGGAATGCGTATCGGCTTTGGAGGAATCGGAAAAGGTTATGCAGCCGAAATGGCAAAACAGATCCTGCTGAAACGCGATGTAAAGAGCGGAATCATTAATGCCAGCGGTGATTTATGTGCATGGGGGTTACAACCAGACGGCAGCAGATGGACTATTGGAGTAGCTGATCCGGACACTCCAAATGCCGCTTTTTCTTACATGGAAATATCCAATAGAGCAGTAGCCACATCCGGAAATTATGAAAAATTTGTAACCATTAATGGCAAAAAATATTCGCATACCATAGATCCCAAAACAGGCCTTCCGATAACAGGAATAAAAAGCGTCACTATTATCGCATCAAATGCTGAATTTGCAGATGCCATGGCCACTCCGATAGCGGTTATGGGAATTAAGGCCGGTTTATTTTTAATCGATCAGATTCCGGATTTGCATTGTATAATAATAGATGACAATAATAAAATTTACACTTCCAAAAACATTCGCCTAAAATGAAAAATCAAAAGCAGCAAAATCTCGTACTCTTGTGCAGTATTGCTTTAGCAGGCATTCTCACATCATCATGTACTTCTGTAAAAGAATATCAGAAGGGAAAAATCAATGATTCTGAAATGGTGCTTGCCAACAGGAAAATTGAAAAAACAGAACTAAGTTTTCAATCCTACCGCGAGGGAGCTTCCGGGGCAAATGCAGGCAAAAGCGGCGGAGGCTGTGGCTGTAACTAATTTGATATCATAAACAGATGAAAAGGATATTCATAACAGGATTTGCACTATTGGCTTTATTCCAATTAAGAGCACAAAATACACCTGCTGATTCTACCGGTTACAAAAGCAGAAAGTTAAAACTTGAAGAAGTTAATCTGGTATCCAGTTATTACAAACAGGATGGAAATAATTCAGCTGTAGGCGGAGGAATCGGATCACAGCATTTAACTGATATAGCGAATACTATTGATGTTAAACTGATTAAATACGGCGAAACCGGAATCAAACACACCTTTGATATTGAAGCAGGAATCGACCATTATACCTCTGCTTCTTCAGACATGATTGACCTTAGTGCTAACTCTTCTGCTTCTTCTTCAGACAACCGCTTCTACCCTTCCTTAAGCTATCTTAGGGAGAATGAAGAAAAAGGAAGGACTTTTGGAATAGGCGTTTCATCCTCAACTGAATTCGATTATCAGTCATTTGGAGGAAACATCAGCTTCTCACAAAAGACAAAAAATAAGAATGGTGAATTTACTGCTAAATTCCAAACGTTTATTGACCAGTTAAAACTTATTGAACCCCTTGAGCTTCGTACATCAGGTGAAAATTATGGAAGCGCAAACCGAAACACTTTTGCCGGAACACTAAGTTATTCTCAAATCATCAACCAAAGGCTTCAGGTTATGCTGGTAGGGGATATTATCAGTCAGAACGGTTACTTAAGTCTTCCTTTTCACAGGGTTTATTTTGCAGATAATACAGTACATCAGGAAAAAATGCCTGATACCAGACTTAAAATTCCATTGGGAATAAGAGCCAGTTATTTTCTAGGCGATAATATTATCATAAGAGCCTACTACAGGTATTATACTGATGACTGGAATTTAAAAGCCCATACGGCTGATCTTGAAATACCGGTAAAGCTCACCCAGTCATTTTCGCTTAGTCCTTTTTACAGATATTATACGCAGAGTGCCGCAAAGTATTTCAAACCATACGGAGCTCATACTAGTGCTGATAATTTCTACACCAGCAACTATGACCTGTCTAAGTTTGACAGCAGTTTTTTTGGAATGGGGATGAAATTTACTCCTCCTGATGGTATCTTTGGCCTAAAACACTGGAATACCCTTGAAATCCGATACGGACATTACGATAGGTCTAACAATTTGACTTCTGATATTATAAGCCTTAATATTAAATATAAATAATATGCTTAAAGCTGTAAAATAAAATACACTTTACTAAATCCGGATGTTTTCTAAGAAGAGAATATCCGGATTTTTTAATCCTTACATCTAAACAGCAAAATTAGAGTTCAATTGCTTAATTTAATTTTGAAACAAATAATGGTCAGGTTTTATTTATCCAGTAATCCTCAATTTACAAATTTGCAGTATACCTTTTGAGTTCCCATTCTGTTTTCTCCAGCAGACGCTCCAAAAGCATTATTTTATCTTTATAAAGCTGCTCTACAAAATGATTGGAACAATGTCTGGTCTCAATCCCACATTCACTGGTTTTCTTTCCAGTCGAAGATAAATCATTTTTAAACTGTAGTATATCCTCTATGGTAATTTCAAACACAGTTGCAATTTCCTGTAATTTCAAAAGTGTTATTTCTGTTTTTCCTTTTTCTATTTTACTATACGCGGCCTGGCTAATATTCAACCTTTCAGCCATATATTCCTGCGTATAATTCTTTAATTCCCTAATATTTTTAATATTTTCTTTTATGCCGGCTGTCATTACGTTTTCATTATAAAATTAAGTATCGAAATAATACGGTATTTTTTGCTTTTGCTAAGCAAATAAAGAAAACAATCAACTATCAAAACAATAACAAATGTTATTACTTTTATGCTGTATCATTCATATATTTTAAACGGCTCAAATGAACAGGGGTAATATTAAGATAAGATGCAATACAGTGCTGAGGCACACGCTGGTGTATTTTTGGAAATCGTTTATCCATATCCCTGTAACGCACCAGTGGAGCATTCACATATATTGCTTTGATTTTGTCATTGACCAAAAAAAAGTATTCTTCAGTGATTCGTCTTCCCAATTTTTCCCCATGCTGTAATACACGATAAATATTTTGAAGCATTTCAAACGATATTACAAGTACATCGGTATCTTCCATAGCCTGAATTGAAAAACTGGAAGGAATCCCTTTCAAAAAACTCTCATAATCAGTACCAAAAGTATTTTCTAAACAAAAATGAAATGTTTTCTCTTCATCCTTGTCATCTATAAAATAAATACGAAGCAGTCCTTTTGCAACAAAATAAATTTTGGAACATATTTCACCTTCCTTTAAAAGTATATCTTTTTTTTATAAACTTCGTAGCTTAGCATACTGAGGCAATATTCCAATTCTGAATCTGAAATATCAATATACTGTGTAATAAGCTGATAAAGTGCAAACATCCCATTGTTTTCTAATCCCGAATCTTCTTCCATATATTAGTGTGATACTTTACTATTTTTAAAACAAAAATACGGATCAGTATATTGCGAAATTAAAGTAAAACTTTCAAATGGTATGAATTTACTCTGTGTAAACAATTGTTTCCAGATGCCTTGAATGCAGCAATTGAACTACCAATGAGAAGTAAAATAAAAATAGAAAACAGTTATTCTTCTAATACAGGAAAATCATCATAAAAAAACTCCAAAGACATGGCCTTTGGAGTTTTTTATTCATTTCAATTGCTGTAAGTTCTAATAATTCAGGTTCAGACCAAACCCTACTCCCATATCACTATCGTAATGCGTGGTAAGTCCAAAATTCTTTCCTATTATATATTTCAAACCTGCCATATATTCTTTATCGGTATTCCACATCAGGTTCATTCGAAGCCTTTTCGAAAGAGGAATATCCATGCGTTCCAGCTGAAAACGAAAATTACCATCCGTAAAAACTTCTGCCTGCGCAACAATTAACATTGGCAGAGTGTAATTGACCCCGGCGCTAAATACAGCTCTCTCATTTTTAGTATTGGTTTGTCCAAAGAGGTTCTTTTCATACTCACCCATCTCCATCTTACGGTATCGCCAGTCAAACCCGATAAAAGGCATCAGCCACTGCATTTTGCCAATATACCTTCCAATATGGGTTTCTGTTTCGTAACCGTGCATATCGGTATAACCTAACCTCCATTCTGTTCCTATACTCCATCGCGTATTTTGATACATCGCTTCACCATCGTTACCGTTGGTAGCAAAATCATTTTCTGCCATAAAATGAAACATCCTGTCATCAGCAAAGAGTTTTCTTTGAGCTGCTTTAGGATTCGGAATTTCAGGGTTAGACTTTTGGTTTTCATAGCTAAAAATCCTTCCCATACCACTCATCATATGATAAAGAATATGGCAATGAAAAAACCAGTCCCCTTCAGCATTGGCAGTAAATTCTATCGTATCAGTTTCCATTGGCATGATATCAACCACATTTTTTAGCGGTGCATAATCGCCCTGATCATTAATCAGACGAAAATCATGGCCATGCAAATGCATTGGATGACGCATCATAGAGCCATTGTACAATACAATACGCACATTCTCTCCTTTTTTGATCAGGATTTTATCTGTTTCAGATACTACTTTATTGTCCAGGCTCCAGACATAACGATTCATATTGCCGGTAAGCTCAAACCGAAGTTCTTTGACAGGTGCATCCTTAAGAAGTGTCGTTTTAATAGTAGATTTGAGCATACTGTAATTTAAGGTTACAATATCGGACAATGCATTACTGTTGTATTGCAACGCCCCTTCCTTGGTATGATTTTCATGAGAAGAATTTGCTTTTTTAACTGTTTCACCTGTAATTTCAGGATACATGACTACGTTCATATCCATTTGATTCAGGGACATGCTCATACCCATATCATCAAGATCGCCATTCATTTTCATCATACCGTTCATCATCTTCATTCCTTCAAAATATTTTAATTTAGGAAGTGGTTCAACAAGCTGTTTGATCCCCGAACCAACATATAAGGAGGCCGATTTAGTTCTGTCTTCTGGTGTAGCCAAAAATTCATACGCTGTCTGATCTGCGGGAATTTTCACCACAACATCATAGGTTTCAGAAACTGCAATAAGCAGACGATCCACTTCTACAGGTTCTACGTCATTGCCGTCGTTTGCTACAACTGTAATTTTACCTCCTGCATAGGTGAGCCAAAAATTACTTGAAGCCCCGCCATTAGAAATCCTCAAACGGACTTTATCTCCTCCTTTAAACTGAGACAACTGACTTTCATTTTTGCCATTCATTAAAAAACGGTCATAATAAACATCACTTACATCCATGGCGTTCATTCGTTTCCATTCATTGACCACTTTCGTAAAAAAATGTCCCTGCCTGATCGCTTCTCCATAACTTTGGGTTGTTCCTTTTTTTATCGCAAACCAATCACTGGCATTATGCAGAAGCCTGTGAATATTGTGAGGTTTCATATCAGTCCATTCACTTAAAATAACAGGAACGGTGGGCAGATCATCAATACCTTTTCTAAAAGTAGGATCATCTGTTTTTTTATTAATTATAAAGGATCCGTACATCCCAATTTGTTCCTGAAGCCCACTATGGCTGTGATACCAGTGCGTTCCATGCTGAATTATGGGAAAAGTATATTTATAAACTGTATGAGGTTTTATAGGCATTTGAGTCAGATAAGGAACTCCGTCTTCCTTGTTAGGCAAGAATAGTCCATGCCAATGAAGCGAAGTTTCTTCATCCATTTCATTGTGTACATAAATTTCGGCAATATCACCTTCTGTGAATGTAAGTGTCGGCATCGGAATTTGTCCATTAACGGCAATAGCTCTTTTTTGTGTGCCTGTGAAATTGACAAGAGTATCCCTGACATAAAGATCGTACCGCACCACTTTTTGTGCGGTTGCAGTAACAGCAATCAGCAATAGTATATAGATTGATTTCATTCTTTAAATTTGAATTATGGAATGGTTTCTACCGTTTTACCACAGCTTAGCATCTGGGAACCATAATACGGATTTTTTATGGTATTCTCTTTACTTAGCCAATTAGCATCTGCCATTGGGCAATATTGATAATAAACAGGCGTTGCTCCTTTAGCAGTTTTGAGCAATTCATAAAGATTTTTAGACAATCCCTTAAAACTTTCCCTTTGTTTATCTATTCCTTTTGCTGTTGCAATCGCGCCCGAATGTGCTGTCAATACTGAATTTACTTTCATCCAGATTGTATGTTCCTGTTCAGATAATGACTCCATTTTTACAGCCGAAACAGCATCCAGAAATGCTTTTGCTTTGGCCGCCACCGCTTCAGTATCAGACTGAATAAAAGCATCATTAAGAGCAAAATAAGCATCATAAATTCTTTGAAATGGACCTTCTTGAGCTGCTTCATTATGAACTTTATGAGAAGTAGACACCATTTCAGATTTTGGTTCAGCTTTTTTTAATTCCCTTACATATTTACAGCAATCAGGAAGTTTGTCGTAAGACGATTGTGGTGCTAAAAAACTGCTATTATCATAGCCGGCTAGAGCAATACGTTTTAAAATCTGATCTGTATTTGTTTTTTTGGAATCATAGGTTACAGAAGCCATTTTGGTATTTTTATCCCAGATAACGACAGCCACATTTTTTTCATTACCTGCGTGTTCTATATTGTCCTTGCACATGGAACAATTTCCATATATTTTGATGTTCTCAGTACTATCATTTTTAACCTGAGACTGGCTACGAACTGATAGCAACAGGAATATTGCCATCATTATATTTTTGAATGGATACATAATCGTTTTTTTTAAAAGAATAATAAAATCAAATTACAGCAACTTATTCAAAGCATGGTTGAATTGAAAAAGAACTGATATAATTAAATCCTGAGCATTAACTGCTCGTAAATGGACAGACCTTTGGCTGTCACACAATTCTATTAGCCTATTTTAGGGATTAGCCAAAGTGATCCGTAACCTGTCGATAAAAGAGTTTCAAAATCCGGGAATCTTTGTACTGCAGAAGCAATTTCTATTACAGTATTTGAAGTGACTGTTGGGGTAAAGAATAAAAAAACTGAGCATGAAAAAGTGCAGGCACATTTTTTATGTGTACAGGTTCCACCATCACAATTATGATTTTTATTTTTGGAATCAGATGATTTACAGCAGGAATGTTCTTTTACATTCTTTGTAGCCATCTCTTTATGAGAAGGAGATTTCAAGGATTTAATAGTACAGGCCATACCGCTGCCGGGCATCAGCAAGAAGCCCAAAATAAATAATAATAAAAGAAAAATCCTTTTCATTATTTCTGTAATATTTTACAAAGATACGAAATCTATATTCATCTTTTTGCCCGATTAACGTTCCATTAGTATATGTAAAACTAAAAATGAAAGTGTTTTTTTTTGAATATTTTAATACCTATTCAAACAAAAACATCATTTATTAAAAAGGCAAATACGGCTCCTTTCAGAATACCGTATTTGTCCAACTAATTCAATTTTTATAAACTTGCTTTTACTTCACCGCAAGTCAGCATATTTTTTGGATAGTAAGGGTTCTTGATTTCCTTACTGTCGCTTGTCCACGCTGCCCCTGTCATTGGGCACACCTGAAGATACAATGTGGCGTCCTCAGCCTTAAACTTTGGAGCCAGGTCCCAGAATTTAACCGAAAGCTCCTGAACAATCTCACGCTGTTTATTGATATTTTTCGTTGCTGCTACCCGACTTACAAGATCAATGATTACTTTTCTTTTTGCGGTGGCCTCATTCATTTGTTCAAGCGTCAGTTTTTTAAATTTGAAATTTTTTAATGAGGACTTTAATGCATCTGCACTTTTAGCAGCAGCAAGACTATCTGACAGGACAAGGCTGTTTTTTAAAGCCAGGTAATTATTTGTGATTTCCTTTTTTTGTGCTTCACGTTTTGCTACTAACTCAGGTGTTACTTCTTGTTTTGATGTTAGCTGTGCCTGCATGAATGTGCTTAAGCAAATAAGTGCTGTTGCTAGTATTTTTTTCATATATCTGTTTTATTTAATTTTGAAATAATTTTGTCAATCTCGATCAGAATACTTTCGAAATGATCTTTATTGATTCCTGTTGCAGGATTCATTAATTTGGTAACATCAGTTCTTAATTTTACCAAATGCTGTTTTCCATATAAAACGACATCACTGCGTTGTGCTGTATTTGAAGCTTTCCCCGGTTCCAATTCCTTTGGTAACAAAAGCATGCCTAATTTTTCGACATAAGCCCTCTGAAGGCTTCTTCTGTAAAAATCCTGCTTTTCATCACCGCTGAATTTTATCCAGACTGTCTGCTGTAGATCGTTTAAAAATTCAGGAACCGTATAAGATCCTTCAAATTGCATTGATTTAAGACTAATATTATAAAGCATGCCTGAACTTAATAGCATATTTAATACCTGGTTTTGCTGGTCTAGTATTTGGTCAGCTGTTTTTAAACGAATAAGCTGGTCAATTTCCTGAGGATACATCCACAGAGGAGCAACAAACAATTGTCTTCCTACATAATCGATAGCTGCTTTTACTTTTGCTTTAGGGATTGGCTGATATACAATGCCTTTTTCATCAACTGTTCTTTTTGTAACGTAGTTGTTGCCAATATTTTTCAGTACATGATACAAATACCTTGAATATTGTGCTAAAACTGCTTTATGCATGTCTTCTAAATTATCATAAGCATCGTTTGGCTCGTAAGTCCATTCTATAAGCTTAGGTACAACACGTTTTAAATTTTTAATTCCGTAATCGCTGGCAAGCACTGAGTCATCACCCAAATCTTCTGACTGGCTTCGTGGATCTTCGTCTTTTCCTTCACCTCCAAACCATAATTTAGGATTAACGGACAGGCTGTCTGTGGCCATTTTGCTCAGTATTTTTTCTTCTTCAAACTCATCTTTTGCATTTGGAAGATAACTGTATCCCCATTTAATTGCCCATTTGTCGTACATTCCAATTCGAGGATAAATCCCTGCCGGGCCAATATTATCTTCCGGTTGTGCCACATAATTAAAACGGGCATAATCCATTATAGAAACCGTATGTCCATTCGCTTCGACCCATTTTTTATCGCGAAGTTTTTCTACCGGAGTAGCACTACTCGCTCCCATGTTATGACGCAAACCAATCGTATGCCCAATTTCATGCGAAGAAACAAAACGGATTAACTGCCCCATTAGTTCATCATCTAAATGCATTTTTCTGGCTTTTGGATCTAAAGGTCCAGCCTGAATCATATACCATCTTTGCACCAATTTCATCACATTATGATACCAGCCCACGTGGCTTTCAATTATTTCCCCACTTCTCGGGTCACTTACACGCGGCCCATAAGCATTAGGTGTTTCTGAAGCATAATATCGTATTACAGAATATCTTGCGTCTTCCAGACTCATTGTTTTATCATCTTCCGGCCATTCTTTACCCACAATAGCATTTTTGAAACCTGCCGCTTCAAAAGCTTTCTGCCAGTCATTAATACCTGCAATTAAATACGGTCTCCATTTTTTTGGCGTTGCCGGATCAATGTAATAAATGATTTGTTTTTTTGGTTCAACCAGTTCTCCTCTTAAGTATTTTTTGATGTCTTTGTCTTTTGGCTCCAGACGGTAACGCTGAATAATATATTTTTTCTCGGCACGTTGCTGGTCATCATCAAACAAAACATATTTATTGGCAAAATAACCGACTCTTTCATCTGCAAAACGTTTGCGCATTGGCGTTTTTGGCAATAGTACAATTGAGGTATTCAATCTTATTGTTACCGTTCCGCTGCTTGCTAAAGAACTCGTGTAGGTTCTTGTTGATTTTACCTCAATATTGATTGGATACGTTTCAATACTTTCAATAAAAGATTTATCATCAGCAAGAGTGGTTAATTTTTTTTCAGTTTTTTCTTTGGTTTCCAGAGAAAACATGGCATTGTCTTTTTTGAAAGCATCGGTAACATCAATAACAACATATCCATTATCAGGATTGGTTGTTTTTATTGGAAAAGCGCCTACAATAGGATTCTCGTTACTGCCCGCCAATGCTTTTGCCAGCATTGAATCTGCGTTACGAACATCCTGTCTGTATTGCAGTGATCTTAAAAAAACAGTATTATTAGACCCCTTTTCAAAATAAATAGTCTGCTCATTCGCTTTTTCACCTCCAAAAATTCCCATTCCTTCAGGCGTTGAAAGGTATCGGGTTACTACAAGTAAGTATCTGTTAAACAAACTGTCCGGAATTTGAAAGTAGTATTTCGTATCTACCTGACTTACTGTAAAAAGACCTGCTTTGCTTTTGGCTTTATCGGTAATTACTTTATTATAAGCCAGCATACCTTTCGGTTGTGTACTGGTACTATCCGCTTTTTTTTCAGTCGTGTTTTGTGAAAAACCATGCTGCTGCGTGGCCAGCAGCATGGCAAAAATTAAAAATAATTTATTCATCAGGATTAAAATGGGACTTTTTCGTCTGTGTTTAATGTAAGTTTTGGATTTTTCATCAAAGCTGTCAAAGGAAACGGCACAATGTACAATCTGGAATTCGGTTGCAACGTATATGTTTTTTGCGGAACAGTTTTGTTAACAAGCGGAAATACTCTTGTAATTGTTTTTGCATATTCCGGTTCCGTATTTAACCTTTTAAGATCGAAAAAACGATTAAAACCAAACATTAATTCTTTTCTGCGTTCATTTATCACCAATTCCATTGTTTCTTTTCGGGTAGCCGGTACCGTTAAATTTACCGTACCAGACAAAATACGTTTTGCTCTTAATTGATTTAAGATATCAACAGCTTCAGTAAGTTTGTTTTCTCTCGCATAGCATTCAGCAAGCATCAGGTAAACCTCGGTCGTTTTCATTCCGACCGTTGGGTAAAAAATCGGGTATACTGTGTTGCCCAGTAAGCGGTATTAGAACCAAGATCTAAATTGGTTGCACTTGTTGTATTAAAAAACAAATTAAAACGTGCATCATTAGTACCGAATAGCGTTCTCAGTTCTGGACTTATAATATTTTGTTGTGCAAAGTTCATTTCGTTATAACCTGTCATGTACATATAGCTAAGCACCTCTATATTATTTGCAGCAAGTACAGCAACAGCTGTTGGTCCTCCCTGAGCGCTGTAGGCTACCAAATCAAATATTTTGTTATTGTAGCTTAATGATTTCTCTGCGGCTTCTTTTGCAAGAGCAATTTCGCGTTTGAACAAATGAACTTTTGCTTTGAAAGCATAAGCAAATGCCAGTGACGGATGGTAAACATCACGAGGGGTTTCTTTAAGATATGGCAATGCCTCTTCAATATCTTTTTGAATAAAATCGTAAACCTGTGCTACTGTTGATTTTGACGGCTGAGCTTCTAAATCAAATTTATCCATAATACAAATACCTCCATCGGTAGCAGCAGTCTGCGGATCATAGCCTTTTGCATAGTGATTTACTAACAAAAAGTGATCGTATGCTCTGTAAATTTTTGCTTCTGCTTTTGCTAATTGTTTAGTACTTCCTTCACCCTTGCTATCATCTACCAATGAAATAATAGTATTCCATCTGTTAATGTAAACGTAAGCCTGGTTGTAAAAGCTTGAACCAGACATTAAAGAAACCCTGTCAGTTGTTTCGTCAAAGGTAAAATTGATCGTATTGATATTAGGAGTTACTCCTATAACATTTGATTCTTTCATCCATTGGTCATCTACCAAATACTGAAAATTATTAATCGGATAACCTCTGTTTGGCAGGGAGACCATTTCGTAAAATTGATCTGCAGTCTCTATTACTAAAGCTCCTTTAGGAGTAAGGTCTGTATATTCTTCGCAGGATGCTGCACCAAACATTACCAGCAACAGCATTATGATATGTGTCTTTTTCATTTTTTTTAAAGGGTTAGATTAAAACCAAATAAGTAGGTTTTGGACAATGGCAAATTACGTGTTCCTGAGTTCACAGAATAAACTTCAGGATCAATACGGTTTCCGGCTGCACTCCAATACCAGATATTGTTTACCTGAAAAGTAAATTTTGCTGATTCCATTTTGATTTTGTTTGCGAAAATTTTCGGAAGACTATAACCTAATGAAATGTTTCTAAGTTTGATATAATCTCCATCTACCACATTCACATCGGAATTTCTCCATTGGCTGCTAATTGTTCCTGCATAAGATCTTACATTTTCTGCGAAATCAACATATAAACGTGTATTACCATTTGGATTTGCATCTGTATAACGATCTGAAATCCCTGAAAGATTTACTGCATCAGTACTCATGTCAATAGTCTCTTTACGCATTACATTTCCTCCTGAGAAAACAAACAACATATTCAGATCGAATCCCTTATACGAGAATCGCTGTGAGAATGAACCTGTATAAGTTGGGGTTAAACTTCCCATTTTTACCAATGCATTCGGATTAGAAACTGTTTTTATACTCGTTGATACCGGATTTCCATTAGCATCAAAAGTGATTGACGGATTTCCGTTTTCATCCAGAACATAAGGATATCCATTAACTGTACCCCCGTATTTGTAAGCGTACAGGTTATTGAATACGTCACCTTCAAAAAAGTAATTTGATGGCGCACTGACATACACTGATGAACTTGACTGTGCTCTGGTAACTTTATCAATTGTCGTTTTGTTGTAACCAAAAACAACATTGGAATTAATGCGGAAACTACCATTATTAAACCATTCAGAACCAACAGTAAATTCAACTCCTCTGTTTAACAAGGCGCCTGCATTGATTCTTCTGCTTGTAGCTCCAACAGTAGGATCTAAATCGGTTGTTGCCAATAAATCACTGCTCAGTTTGCGATAAACATCAATACTACCTGTCAGTTTATGGTTTAGTACTGTATAATCTAAACCCAAGTTGGTTGTTTGTGTTTTTTCCCATCTTAACATTGGATTTGGCTGAGACGTAATGTTTATGTATTGTAAAGACTGATATAAGTTGTCATTTCTTCTTGTAGCAGTTACATAGGGTGTTGTACTTTGATCGACATTTCCACTTACACCATAAGTAGCCCTGAATTTAAGCATGTTAACCCATTTTACTTCTTTCATGAAGTCTTCATTACTAATATTCCATCCTAAACCTGCAGACCATAATGGACGGTTTTTATATTTAGAATCTACACCAAATAAATCTGCACGATCCACACGGTAACTTCCTGTTACGTTATATTTAGATAAATAAGTATAACCCGCTGTACTGAAAACTGAAAAGTAATGATGTAAAACTTCCGTTTGTGATCTTGATATAGCTGCTAACGTTGTATTATTTCCATAAATATAACTAGGAACTCCTGTTTGGCTAAGTGAAAGGTTATTCAATGTAGCAGAAGTAAGTGTAACCGGATCATAACCATATCGTATTTGTTCAATACCTCTTGGAACAAAAGTTTCGCGCATTTCAAAACCGGCAACTGCATTAACAGAATGCTTGCCTTCACTAAAATCCTGATTAAAATCTAACTGGTTTCTAAAAGAATAGTTACTTGCCTGACTGCTCCATTGTTTGTAGCGTCCTCCTGCAGAAAAACCATCTACATAAGTGTAGACATTTGTAGTTGGGTTATATCCTGTCAAAGCATTGATGGCATATCGCATTCTGTATGAGTCAACGGCATAATATTGATCGTTATCATTTTTTCGTAATTCATATTGGAATTGTGTATTAAAGCTCAACCCTTTCCATATCTTCGCACGAAGGTTTGTAAAGGCTCTTAAACTTAATGAGTTTTCATGTGTGATACCTTCATTAAGTGCATCCAATACGTTAAAATTCACTGATTTAAAACCACTTAAACTGTTGATTTTTGCAGCCATAGCCGGGTTAATAACACTACTACCCGTAAAACCATCTTTAATACCTACGAACTGTGATAATACGCGGTCTCCGTTATCATCTGTAATACGTTCGTATCTTTTTTGAATATTATAATTACCGAAATCAAAATCAGTAACATCATCGTTGCTATAGGTAGCATTTACCCCGAAAGTTGCATTTAACCAGTTGTTTACCTGAAAACTGCTTTTAGCATAAAGATTAAATGCCTGACTTGTGTTGTTTACGATACGATTATCTGCGGCGTCATAATTGAATGAAACATAAGTATTCTGCTTACTCGTACTTCCGGAAAATGCCACATTGTAACGCTGTCTGAATTCGTTTTGCCATACATTATCCCGATAATCTTTTATGTAATCGTTCTTTCTCCATTGAGCGATAGTAGTATCGTAATCTGTACTGCTCACTTTTCCGTCTTCAAGATCCCTGTTAAGCTGGTATAAAGGGCTATAATATTTTGGGCTGCTGCTTCCAATATCGCCATAAGCATTGAACATTGTAGCTGTATTGGCAAATCTGGCTCTTTCTCTGTTATACACAGCTTGTTCAAAATCAATCAAATCACTTGTAGAAGCGTAATTCATATCTTTAATATTTGGTTTTGTACCAATAAAAAAATCAGAATTTATGCTCACTTTAAGCTTGCCATTCCCTTTTTTGGTAGTCAAAACAATAATACCATTTGCTGCTCTTGAACCATAAATAGATCCTGCTGCTGCATCTTTAAGAACATTTACACTTTCAATATCATACGGATTAATCTGATCAAGAGTCAATTCGGTTGGCAGACCGTCTATAACCAAAAGCGGGCTATATCCTACTTCACCAACAGAAAAAGTGCCAATACCTCTTAGTATTGGAGTGTCAGCTGAAGCTCCTGTCGGGTTTTTCTGAAACATCAAACCTGCCACACGTCCCTCAAGGGCAGATGCTAAATTAGTGTTGATATTTTCGTTTAATACTTTTTCATCTATTTTGGTAATAGCACCGGTAGAATGGCTTCTGGTAAGCGTCTGGAATCCTGTCACAACGACATCTTTCATTACAGAAACTTTATCTTCAACAACAAGTGTTAGCTGGGTGCGTCCATCAATGGCAAAAGATTTTTTTTCAATAGTTAATCCAGTACACTCTAATATAGCATCCAGAGGCGCATCATCAAAAGAAAAACTACCGTCAAAATCAGTTATACTATGCTTGTTTGTTCCTGAAATTGTAACATTTACTCCCGGAAATGGCTCGTTTTTACTGTTTAATACTTTTCCTTGTATTCTTCCGGATCCGTTTCCCCGTTTCTCTTCTTTTTCTTTTACTTCAGTTACCACTATTGTTTGATTGGTAAGTGAATATTTTAAATTTTGAGAGTTGAAAATTTGATTCAGTACTTCTTTTAGACCTGAATTCTTAACATTAATAGTTACCGGTTTCGAATTTTTTAGCAGTTTCTGCGTATAAAAAACTTCGTAATTGGCCTGTTTTGCTACTTCCTTCAGTACTGTCTCAAGCGGCGCATCCTTAAAATTAATAGTAACATTTTGTGCCTGAACCGTATAACTGCATAACAGAATAAACAGCACACCCAATATCCACGGATAATTAGAAAAATGAAACCCCGGAATTGTTTTCCTGAGTTCTTTGTAAGGTTTTTTTGGTTGTAAATTAAATTTCATACATTTACATTTAGTTATAGTTAAACAATAGTGGAAAACTCATATTGGCTATCAACTTTTTAACAACCAGAAGCATCGCAACTGCCTCTGGTTTTTTAGTTTTAAGCTCAATATAATCGGGTAAACTTAAGATCATGGATACACAACAATCGTTTTTCCTTCGACCTTAAATTTTATATTACTAAGCTCAAGCACTTTTAATACTTCAGATAAATTTTTATTCATAAATGTACCACCATTAAACCTCACGTCTGATACATCACCACGGTACTCAACTTTAATTCCATACCAGCGTTCCAATTGTTTCATTACTGTTTTCAGGTCGGCATTATCAAATTTGAATCGACCATTTTTCCAGGCAATAGCTGCTTCTATATCCACTTTTCGAATGGTAATCCTGCTAACATTAGCAGTTACATTAGATTGTTCTCCAGGCTTTAAGACTGCTTTTTGATCTTTAGAAGTAACTGCTACACTTCCTTCCAGTAATGTTGTTTTTACAGATGGTTCATTATGGTAAGCATGAACATTAAAATGAGTTCCCAGAACCTCTATAGTCTGAGTATCTGATTTTACGATAAAGGGTTTATTTTTATTTTTAGCTACTTCAAAGTAAGCCTCCCCTTCTAATTCTACGATTCTTTCCTTGCCATTAAAACGGGTTGGGTATTTAATAGAAGAAACGGTGTTTAAATAAACCTTCGTTCCATCTGCCAAAACAATATTGTATTGCCCTCCAGTAGGCGTTGAAAGCGTATTGAAAGAGTTAGCATCAGCTTTTGAAACATCAGCATCAGGATTTATGGTATAAGTAATAACCCCGTTAGCATCCATTTTGATTGTAACTTCTTCTTTTTCTCCTTCGTGGGCAATAGTATCTTTTGCAGAAATATCAGACAGAACAATTTGTTTTCCGTTCGAAAGGGTTAAAATCCCTCTGTTACCTCCAGGGGCAATGTCTTTTGGTTTTTCAGCAACCTTAATAATTTGTTGTTGTGGTTTTGTAAAATAAAATATTCCTGTACCCAGCAATAAAACTATCGATGCTGCAGCAGCATATTTATAAAACTGATTTTTATTTTTTTCCGGACTAATGTTTTTGTCAATAGCTTTCCATGCGTCATCCAGATTTATATCCTTGATGTCCGTTTGATAGTTATTTTGAACTTTCGCAAAATAAGCTCTATTGGCTGCAGATTGATTGTACCATAAATCAAAAACGGATTCTTCTTCGGGGGTAAGAGTATTATGTATTTTCTTTATGATCAGTTTAAATTCCATTTTCAGAATCTCTTTAAATTAACAATTACCTGATGTAATTTATAACTAAGACAACCGAAACTAAAGAATGGGTGACAAAAGTTTAAGAAAAAGTGAAGAAAAAATTAAATTTACCAACAAACAAGGTAACTTTCTTACGAATAAATAGATAATAAAGCTAATATAATAACCAATGATTCGCTTATTTTTACCTTTGCTCTCTTAAGCTGCGTTTTTACAGTGTTTACAGAAATACCCATTTCATCGGCGATTTCTTCATATTTATAATTTTCAATAAATTTAAGTTTGAAAACCTGCTGCATGCTTTCCGGAAAAGTTTCTACAATCTTTAAAATATGATGGTAAAGAATTGTTTTCTCTTCTTCAGAAATCAAATCCAAATCTTCTTCTAAAACCAGCATTGAATTTAAATCAATTACATTTAAATCATCTGTTATTTTTACCAACTTCAGATAATTCAAGCATTTGTTGCGTACCATTGCATACAGGTAAGCTTTAAGAGAAGTTTTTATTTCTATATTTTTTGCATTTTCCCATAACGAAATAAATACTTCCTGCACAGCATCTTCACTTGCTTCCTGATCGAATAAAAAATTGTTGGCATAGATAACCAGCCCTTTATAAAAATGGTTAAATACATTTTTGTAAACGGATTTATTTTGATTTTGAAGTTCTTTTAAGACAATATCTATTTCCAAAGTAAGTATAAAAAAGCAAATAAGCTACAAAAAACAAATCTATGTATTTTTAATTTTTCAGCAAATATGTATTGAATTTCTTTGAATAATCACAAAAAAGGCCATTATATTTCCTTATTATTTTGAATATAAAAAAAATACAACATTAAAATTATAATAAAAAAACAATATTAGTACTTCTCTTACTATGCAAATTATATTCTTTAATACTATTTATCTGAATGATATTTCTGTCTATTACTAATTTACGAATATAATTAGGAACTACGTTTGTAAAACACTTCCATTTTACTACAGGATTAAACTAGAAAAGGAGCCATGATCAGGCCCCTTTATTTTTTAACTTAACATGATTTTATCTAATTAAATCAAATCGATCCAGATTCATTACTTTATTCCATACAGCAACAAAATCATTGATAAATTTTTCCTGTGCATCACTGCTTGCGTAAACCTCGGCAATAGCTCTTAATTCTGAATTAGATCCAAAAACAAGATCTGCACGTGTACCAATCCATTTTGGCTGACCCGTATTGCGATCGTTTCCGGCATAAAGTTCCTTGTCATCAGATAAAGCCTGCCATTTTGTATTCATATCCAGTAAATTCACAAAGAAATCATTGGTAAGCTGACCCGGACGATGGGTGAAAACACCATTTTTACTTCCGTCAGTGTTTATATCCAGAACACGTAACCCACCTAAAAGTACGGTAAGTTCAGGTGCAGTAAGTGTCAGTAAATTTGCTTTATCTATAAGAAGTTCCTCAGTAGATACTGTCGATTTTGTACTTCTATAATTACGGAATCCGTCTGCTTTAGGCTCCAGATAACCAAAAGATTCAACATCTGTCTGTTCCTGGGAAGCATCCATTCTGCCCGGAGCAAAAGAAATACTAACGGAATATCCCGCATTCTTAACAGCATTTTCTACACCTGCATTACCCGCTAAAACGATTAAATCTGCCAATGAAACTTTTTTGTCATTTCCTTGTGCAGCATTAAATTCTGTTTGAATACTTTCAAGTTTGTCTAAAACCTGTTTAAGCTGCGCCGGATTATTTACCTTCCAGTCTTTTTGAGGAGCCAGCCTTATTCGTGCTCCATTTGCTCCTCCGCGCTTATCCGAACCTCTAAAAGTGGATGCCGATGCCCACGAAGTAGCAACTAACTGTGAAATACTTAAGCCTGAATTCAGTATTTTTTCTTTCAATTGAGTAATGTCATTTTCATCAATCAACGTATGATTAACCTCAGGAATAGGATCCTGCCATAATAATTCTTCCTGAGGCACATCAGAACCCAGATAACGTGAACGTGGTCCCATATCCCTATGTGTCAGTTTAAACCATGCACGTGCAAAAGCATCTGCAAAAGCATCCGGATTTTCAAGAAATTTGCGGGAAATCTTCTCGTAAGCAGGATCAAATCGTAATGATAAGTCAGTTGTAAGCATCGTCGGTAAATGCTTTTTAGCACTATCAAATGCGTCTGGAATAACAGGTTCTGCATTTTTGGCTACCCACTGGTGAGCGCCGGCAGGACTTTTGGAAAGTTCCCATTCAAAACCAAACAAATTTTCGAAGAAATTATTACT
Organism: Flavobacterium gyeonganense; assembly: GCF_029625295.1. Classification (NCBI taxonomy): domain Bacteria; kingdom Pseudomonadati; phylum Bacteroidota; class Flavobacteriia; order Flavobacteriales; family Flavobacteriaceae; genus Flavobacterium; species Flavobacterium gyeonganense. The sequence continues at coordinate 5,075,756 of NZ_CP121112.1, forward strand.
CCATTGCGTTGGCGTTTTTGTCCACGTTACTTCCAATCCGCTTGTGATGGTGTCAGGGCCTTTACCTGAACCAAAACTATTTTGCCAGCCAAAGCCCTGTAACTCTATACCTGATGCTTCCGGCTCTTTATCTACGTGATCTGAAGAAGCAGCCCCATGAGTTTTACCAAATGTGTGTCCTCCAGCAATTAGCGCTACTGTTTCTTCATCATCCATTGCCATACGGCCAAAAGTATCCCGTATATCTTTGGCAGCCAGAATAGGATCCGGGTTGCCATCAGGTCCTTCAGGATTTACATATATAAGTCCCATTTGTACTGCTGCAAGCGGTTTTTCCAGATTTCTGGTATGAACTTGACCATCTGCATTGTCATCAGATGATACTACTCCATGATCTTTCGGTATTCCATCTGAACCATCAGCATAACGTTCATCTCCTCCGAGCCATGTGGTTTCAGAACCCCAGTAAACTGATTCGTCCGGTTCCCACACGTCTGCTCTTCCTCCGGCAAAACCGAATGTTTTAAAACCCATAGATTCCAAGGCAACGTTTCCTGTTAATATCATTAAATCTGCCCACGATATTTTTCGCCCGTATTTTTGCTTGATTGGCCATAAAAGTCTTCTGGCTTTATCCAGACTTACATTGTCAGGCCAACTGTTTAAGGGAGCGAAACGCTGTTGTCCGGCACCGGCTCCACCTCTTCCATCATGAACACGATATGTTCCGGCACTGTGCCATGCCATACGAATAAACAAACCACCATAATGACCAAAATCTGCTGGCCACCAGTCCTGAGAATCCGTCATAAGCTCATGCAAATCCTTTTTTACAGCTTCAAGGTCAAGAGTTTTAAAAGCTTCTGCATAATCAAAATCATTTCCCATTGGATCTGATAAAGAGGAATTCTGTCTCAGGATGTTTATTTTTAACTGTTTCGGCCACCAGTCACTGTTTTTTGTTCCTGAGGCCGCGACTTTGTCTATACTGCCATTATGAAAAGGGCACTTACTAATGTCATTTGATTGATTTTCCATACTATACTTTTTTTAATTTTTTAGGATTAACCGAAAACGAATTTAAGAACTAAACGATTAGACTTTATGCTTGTTTTATATTATATCAATCTACTTTAATAGATAAAATCTATTGAAAAAAAACATTTCAAAACTCTATAAAATTATTCGAATAAAAATTTATAACTAAAATTACAAAAAATACTTTTTAATTTTTATGAGTATTATCTTAAAAAAATAAGCTCCAAACAAATTAAGTTTAGACTACTAACAATTTAATAATAATGAAGATCATGTAAAAAACAGGAATTATTATATAAACAACCAATTAAGAATTATAACTTTATTTAGGATAAAATGAATACTATTTGATTGAATTTATAATAGTTATAAAATAATTTACAATGAGCGATATAGCACACCGATTTCCCGAAAATCCAATATTAATGCCTAAAGATCTTAAATCAAGCACACCTGATTTACAAATTATCAGTCTTTTAAATCCTGGTGTTTTTGTATTTGAAAACAAAACATGGCTTTTGGTACGGGTCGCCGAAAGTATTGCGCAAAAGGAAGGTGTTATTTTTTTTCCTGTGATTAATGAATTAGGGAAAGTAGAAATTATTAAAATCCCTTTGAATGATCCTGATCTTGTAGCTACGGATGCCCGCATTGTTCAATATAAAGGTCTGGATTATTTAACTACGCTTTCACATTTACGCATTCTGTGCAGTGATGATGGCATTCATTTTTATGAACCTGAAGATTATAATTCTTTATTTGGTTCAGGTAAGCTTGAACAATTTGGTATAGAAGATGCACGGGTCAGCAAGTTGGAAAACACTTACTATATTACCTACACTGCGGTTTCTGCCAATGGTGTTGGCGTTGGATTACGTACGACCACGGACTGGAAAAATTTTGAACTCAAAGGCATGATATTTCCTCCGCACAATAAAGATTGTGCCATTTTTGAAGAAAAAATAAATGGCAAGTTCTACGCTCTGCATCGCCCTTCAAGTCCGCAGATTGGAGGTAATTTTATTTGGTTAGCCCAATCTCCTGACGGTGTACATTGGGGAAACCATCAGTTTCTCGTTGGAACCAGAAAAGGACTTTGGGACAGCGCCAGAGTTGGTGCAGGTGCAGCCCCGATTAAAACAGATAAAGGCTGGCTCGAGATATATCACGGAGCAAATGCAGAACACCAATATTGCCTGGGGGCTTTTTTAATGGATTTAAATGATCCGTCAAAAGTAATTGCCCGCACTTTGGATCCAATTATGATGCCGCAGGAAAATTATGAACTAAGCGGTTTTTTTGGCTATGTGGTTTTTACTAATGGACATGTTGTAGAAGGAGACAAACTTACTATGTATTATGGAGCGGCTGATGAATTTGTCTGTGGGGCTCATTTTTCTATTGCTGAAATTTTATCTTGCCTGGTTAACGAATCCTGATAGTCTTTATTACTCATTTAGTTATTAATCGAATAGTTTCAAAAAAATAAAACCTGCAAAATAATTTACAGGCTTTTAAAACTGATAAGGTTAAAGTGTTTTATTTTTCTTTATTTTTAGCAGGCTTAACATCGACGCTGTCTTTTCTTACTCCTGAAGAGCTTGTGTATACAGATCCGTCATTAGGTTCAGGACCAGGCCCACTTCCTGTACCAGCACTGCTAGCATTTGAGTTGTTTGTACCGTTATTAACTTTAGGGGTGTTACTTCCTGTTACATTAGCTCCATTATTTTTATCGGTGTTTGTTGTATCTGAGATTGTGCCTGTTGTATCAACTATAGTCTTATGTGTATCAATTTCATCACTGTACCCATCCTGATTATTTTTACACGAAGAAAATACTCCCATTATAATAAGCAGTAATATGACGTTTGATTTAAATAGTGTTTTCATAATATTTGGTTTTTAAGCTTAAAACTCAAATTTAAATGATGAAAAAGTGATTTTTTTACATAATTATTCTTTTATCTTACAGAAATAAATAATGGTATATCAATATTTTAAAGTGCAACTATATAATAACGCAACTAATTCATAAAAAAACTCCATTAAAAAATAATGGAGTATGGAAGTGTAATGAGTTTATGGTATTGACAACCTACATCTAAATTTCATCCAGATCAAATATTTTCCCTAAGTGTTCTTCCATAATAAAATAAGGATTATTGGTTTGTGTGACAGCTCTGATGTGAATAAGACTTGTTTTACTCATCATTCTGAGCATCTGCCTGCGTTCACATTTTATAATCTCGCCATTTTCTATTCGCTGGCCGGCAACAAAAGCACTTCGTCCATGCGCGCACAAATGATTGTTTACAAAAATAAGATCTCCTGAGTTAGGAATGTAATCACTATTAATCAGCGTTTTTGCTTCGTCCCAAAAATCCATTAAGTTATTAAGGGCTTCAGATGACTGTCCGGCATTTTCATTAAAAATTTGCTCAGCAGCATCAAAACGAATAAAAGGAAGTTCTCTGTTTCCGTACAATACAGACGCTAATGGTCCGGAGTCTGAAGTATCTTCATCTTCATAATTGGCATCTTTTGGACACTGATAAATAGGTTCAAATAGCTTTTTCATTACGTCATTAATCTCTCCATGCGAACGAATAGAATATAACGTTGAAGGCACTCTTTCTTCATTTCTTAGATAAAGAAAACTCAAAAAATCGGCCTGATGTGATAAAAAGGCATCCTCAGTATGCACAAATAAATCCGTTTTAGAGCCGGATCCTGTCTGCGTCATAGACATTTTTTCATCCGGAATTACAGCATGCATGAGTCCGCCACCCTTTCTTTGAGCATAATACTGCACAGGTTTAGAAGGTACGGCTCCGTGAAGCAGCGAACAGATAAAACCATATTTATTTAACTTTCCATAATCTGCTCCCTGCCAGTTTGGTGGAGTGGGTCCCAAATCATCCTGATCGACTTCTAAAAGTCCTTTAAAGACAATTGCACCATATTGTTCAGCTGAAAAATCGGTTCCAAACTGACTCAAAATTCGGGTAATACGTTCCGGTAATAATTGAAAAGCATGGAGATGAAGAGACGATATATATTCAGGATTTTCATAATTGCCAAATGCTTTCATCAAAAGGCTGCCCACATTAGATAAAATATTTCTCTCCTGAGGTGTTATTTCTATTATTAAAGGCTTTGTAGGAATATCAAAAGACAATGGTTCATCAGTAGGTCTTTCAATTGAAATAATTGATTGTGCTTTCATTTTTTAATCCGTTTTTAGGTTATTAAAATACAATTGAAACATTAAATACAATACTCTAAAAACAAGCATCATATAAAACTATTCCGGGATCTAAATTTTATTCATGTACGTGTATTCGTATAAAATTATTCATATTTATTTTTTTTATTCATTTTAATTTATACATTTGTTTTTACTTAGTCTAAATAAGATTTACTTACAAATATATTTTTAATTAATCTAAATAACAATAAATTTCTTAGAAAAATTTAAAAAAAATATGAAAATTAAAGACAATCCCAGTAAAACCGGAGTTTCAGATTATTCTGATAAATCAAAAAAAAATTCAGAAAATATTCGAAACAGAAGAAGCATTTTTGGTGATCAATTTGCAAAGGGAGAATTGCCTGATGAACTTCTCGACGAAATTTTAATAAACGCTACCTGGGCACCTAATCACAAAATGACTGAACCCTGGAGATTCGTTGTTTTAAGAGGAAAGTATCTAGAAAAATATGGCGAATACATGGCCAATTATTACAAAGACTACTATGCAAAGGAACTCACACCTGAGGCATTAGACAAAAAACTGGATTTTCTCCGAAACTATCCTTTGAATGCGGTCTGTTTGATCGGAATAATACTCGTTCGAAACACCAAGATCAATCTTCCTGAATGGGAAGAAATTGCTGCTGTATCATCTGCTGTACAAAATATGGCACTAACGTGTACAGCTAACAATATTGGAAGTTACTGGAGTACCAAAAATGTGGCTATTGATTATGTGAGCGAATTTGGTCTTGCTGAAAACGAAAAGTCTTTAGGTCTTCTCTATCTGGGATATTATGCGGAGAATTTAAAAATATCCAAAAAGAAGAGAACTCCTTTATCTAAAAAAGTGATTTATCTGCAATAAATTATTAACAAACCTTAAATAAAACCCATTATGAACAACACATTAATGAATGATGAGGCACAAAAAAAATCGGTGCTTACACCCGATCAGGATTATTATAAAGATATTTTTCATCAACATGCTAATGATGAATATGCTGAAGCCATACAATTAGCGCAAAACCGTGTTTCGGACTTTCTACAAAACAACCGAAAACCTTTCAGCGGAATCAGACCTGATGAAATGAAATCTAAAGTAGAAAATGTAGATTTAGACACTCCCCTTCCCGATTATGAAAGCCTGCTTAATGAAGCAGATGAACTGTATGTAAAACATGCTACAGCCTATCATTTACCAGAATATATTGCGCATTTAAATTGCCCTGTGGTAATTCCGGCACTGGCAGCCGAAGTATTGATTAGCGCCATAAATTCATCTCAGGATACTTATGATCAGAGCGCCGGAGGTACTTTTATTGAACGAAAATTAATCGACTGGACCAGCAAACAAATTGGTTATTCTGAAAATGCGGATGGTATTTTTACTGCCGGAGGTTCCCAAAGTAATTTAATGGGATTATTACTTGCAAGAGATTATTTTTCTCTTGAATATCAAAAATGGAACATCAAACTTGACGGCCTTCCGCATGATGCGAGTAAGTTTAGAATTTTTGTTTCGGATAAGGCACATTTCAGTAATCATAAAAATGCATGGATTTTGGGACTTGGCGAACAAGCCATTGTTCACGTTGGTGTAGATTCGAGATATCGAATGGATCCTAAACAGCTTGAAAAAGCAATTGCTGCAGAAATAGAAAAAGGCAATATTCCGATTGCTATTACAGCCACAGCGGGAACTACAGATTTTGGAAATGTCGATCCATTAACTGAAATAGCCCATATTGCCAACCGTCACAATTTATGGCTTCATGTTGACGCCGCTTATGGCTGCGGATTATTGCTGACAGAAAAATACAGATATCTTTTAAACGGTATCGAACTTGCAGATTCCGTAACCATTGACTATCACAAGTCTTTCTTTCAGCCAATTAGCAGCAGTGCATTCATCGTAAAAAATAAACTCCATCTTAACATTATCAAGCATCACGCCGATTATTTGAATCCAAAAGAGCAGGATTATGACGCACTTCCGGCGCAAATCAACAAATCCATTATTCAGAGTACCCGTCGTTTTGATGCGCTTAAACTTTGGTTTACGCTTCGTTATATGGGTAAAGAAAAGCTTGGGCAATATACGGACACGATCATAGAAACAGCACAACAAACAGCCAATTACCTGGAAAATGATGAAAATTTTGAGCTTTTATGCCACTCAGATATGGGCGTATTGGTCTTCCGTTACATCAACGGTCTTGATCCGGCTAATTATTGCAGCATCAATCAGTACATCAAAGAAAAATTATTTTTTAGCGGAGAAGTTTTGGTTGCCAGCACTAAAGTAAATGGAAATTTCTATCTCAAATTCACCATTTTCAATCCTTTGACTACGCTTAATGACATCAAAAATATACTTAACCTCATTAAACAAAACGGAAATGAATACCAACAACTCAACTAATTTTCAACAGCTGGCAGAGCAGGTTAGTTTTAAATCCCTGCTGAATTGTTATTGCAGGGAATTCAGGAACTGGAGCCGTTATGAAGGTATTCCGAAATACGATCCGGCTTTAGCAGATTATATGCAGACCATCAATCATAAATCATTTCTCCGATTTGATTTTACTGATATCGGACAGGAAGTTTTTGCGCCTTTGACTTATTTTTCAGAAAGCGGGGTTCATTCTTTTGGATTTCCAGTTGTTGCACGTAATGCTGCTTCTGATCAAATCAAAGAAATTAGTCCTTTGGATTTTGTAGAATTTGTTGCTGCATTTGCTAAAAAAGAATATCCTGAACTGGATTCGCTTCCTACTCAAAAACGCATGCAAAACAGCATTGATAATCTGGCTTTTTATCTCGCTCAATACAAAGAGAATAATCTTGTAGCCAATAATCCTGAACAATCGTTTATTGAATCAGAACAGTCATTGATTTTAGGACATAGTGTGCATCCCCTTCCTAAAAGCAGGGAAGGTTTTACTCATGAAGAACTGAAAAAATATTCTCCGGAAACGGCGGGGAAATTTCCTTTGCATTTTTTCCTTATCCACCCGGATAATGTGCTCGAAAAAAGTGCTGAAGAATATCTGATGACGAGTTATCTCAGAAATGAAATTTCAAAATATGCACATAACAGCACTAAAGAATTACTAACTTTATATCCCGAATGGAAAGTAGTTCCAACACATCCATGGGAAGCTGAGTATTTATTAAATCAGGCTGAAGTGAAAGAAATGCAGTCGAAAAAACTGCTGTTCAGTCTGGGGCAATTCGGACCATCGTATACGGCTACCTCATCAGTTCGTACGGTATACAATGCCGAAAGTGAATGGATGTATAAATTTTCACTTCATGTAAAAATCACCAACTCATATCGTGTCAATTATCTTCATGAATTAAACCGTGGTTATGATGCCGGCAAACTCATGAAAACAGAATGGGGAAAAGGAATTGAAAAAGAGTATCCAGAAGTACAGCTCATCTGTGATCCGGCTTTTATTGCAGTTGTTTATAAAGATATAGTTATTGACGGTTTTAGTACCAGCGTACGCCAAAATCCTTTTCACGGGGCAAATGCCAGAAAAAATGTAAGCATGGTTGCCTCTTTATGTCAGGATGGTGTTTTGGGCGAATCAGCCAGAATACTGAATATCATTAACGAATCAGCAAAAAGGCTTGACAAAGATGTTTCTGATGTTGCTATTGAATGGTTTAAACAATATCTTAAAGTTACTTTGCATCCGTTAGTGGGTATCTTTAATAAATACGGATTTGGAGCAGAATTTCATCAGCAAAACATCCTTATTGAATTTGATGACCTTCTTTTCCCGTCTAAAATGTATTTCAGGGATAATCAGGGTTATTTTTTCCGTGAGGGAATAGTAGAAGAATTACAAAAGATAATTCCGGATTTTGGCAGCGAAAGCAGGTCTTTTATAGCCGAAAGCCGAATAATTAACCTCTGGGGATATTATTTTTTAGTAAATCATCTTTTTGGAATTGTAAATGCTTTAGGCAAAAACAAACTGGCCGATGAGTCACAACTCCTCACCCTGATATATGAGGCATTCAAAACAGAAGAGCCTTCTGACACTACAGGTCTGGCTTCTCATTTTCTAAACAGCATTCAACTGTTTGCAAAATGCAATCTGCTGACCAGTCTTAACAATATGGATGAAGCGAGTGCTCCAAGAACCAATCCGGCGGTATATTTAAATTATCCAAATCCGTTAAACAAGTACTTCTTTTCTAAGAAACTGATTAATCCGAAAGGAAAGGATCTGGTTTTTAGCCGATACTTCGAAAAGGAAAACACAACTATAACCTTACGTCCGGTAGATCCTGACCGGGATTTGGAAATGCTGCACGAATGGTTTCATCGTGAACATGCTCTCAAAATCTGGCAAATGAACTGGCTAATCAAGGATTTGGAACTGTTTTACCGCACCCTGCTTCCGGGAGATATTTCACACAGTTATATCGGCGAAGTTAATGGCGAACCTACCTTCAACATGGAAGTATACTGGGCGAACCGTGACATTGTTGGAGGTTATTATGACTCTCTCCCTTCCGATTACGGAACGCATTTGTTTATCGCTCCAACAGATTCCAAATTAAAATTCACTTCTGCTGTAACCCAATCTATGATGGATTTTGTATTTGCAGAAGCCAAAGTTGGAAAAATGGTGGGCGAAGGAGCTGTAGATTCAATAGCATCAATGCTGAATAAAGCCCATGTTGGATTCAAAATTGAAAAAGTAATTGAAATGCCGCATAAAAAAGCCAACCTCAATTATTGCTACAGAGAATGGTATTGGCAAAAATTTCCTGCTGCCAAAGGCTTTCAGAAAATTCCGGTTTCAGCACCTCAGGTTTAATCAATTAAAAAAAATAACAATGAGTACAGAAAAAATATATTCGGTCATAGGTATTGGGATTGGTCCTTTTAATCTTGGTCTTGCCGCCCTTATGGAGCCGGTAGACGAACTTTCATCACTGTTTTTTGATCAGTCATTCAGTTTTGACTGGCATCCGGGTCTAATGTTAAATAACGCCACACTTCAGGTTCCGTTTTTAGGAGATTTAGTTACAATGGCAGATCCCACAAGCCCATATACGTTCCTGAATTTTATCAAAGAAAGCGGACGTTTGTATAAATTCTACATCCGTGAAAATTTCTTTATTTTCAGGAGAGAATACAATGAATATTGCAAATGGGTAGCTTCCAAACTTGATAATCTAAAATTCTCTCACAAAGTAGTTTCTCTGGATTATGTTGATGGTTTGTACAAAGTAATTGTGATGAATACAGAAACCTGTATCACCTCAACCTATTATGCCGAAAAAATTGTTTTAGGAACAGGAACTTCTCCATACATTCCCGATTTTATCGAGAAACAGGAACTGCCAAATGTGATTCATGCATCGAAATATTTATATTCCAAATCAAGAATCAAAAACAACAATTCGGTTACTATTATTGGTTCGGGTCAAAGTGCTGCAGAAGTATTTCGCGATCTTTTACCGGAAACTGAAAACGGTTTACAGCTCAAATGGTACACCCGTTCCTCCCACTTCTTTCCTTTGGATAACAAATCAAAACTGACGCTGGAACTTACTTCACCTGAATATGTGGATCATTTTCATAGTTTGTCTTACGAAAAACGCAAACAGCTTCTTGCAAGACAACACGGACTTTATAAAGGAATTGATCAGGAATTAATCAATGAAATATTTGACAGTCTTTATGAAATGAGTTTAGAAAACAAGCCTTTGAATGTGGAATTGCGTTCCAATCTGCGCCTCGCAACTGTTACTGAAAATGCGGACAGTTCTTACACTATGGACTTTATTCATACCGAACTTGAACAGCCGTTTCAGGACCAGAGTGATTATATTATTCTGGCAACAGGTTACAGTTACAAAGAACCGGATATCATTAAAGGAATTGAAAACAAAATTAACCGTCTTGAAAACGGCTTATTCAATGTCAATCGCAATTATACCATTGATAAAGACGGAAAAGACATCTTTGTTCAGAATGCAGAACTGCATACCCACGGCCTTTCAACTCCTGACTTAGGCATGGGACCTTATCGAAATTCCTGCATTATTAACCAACTAACCAATCGTGAAGTTTATAAAGTTGAAAAACGAATCGCCTTCCAGGAATTTGGCGTACTGAAATCAACAGCTGATTTTTTACAAAAGGATGCTATGGCAAGCATCAACGAACAATTAGATATCGAGGCCTTACTAAAAACAAATTAAGATGATAACTCCTGAAAATATATTCAACGACACCAAACATCTCGACACAGAAATCTGGAATAAAGTCAACCGAAATCTACTGGCTAAAAGTATCTCTGAACTGATGCGCGAAGATCTGGCAAAACCGGAAATCATAAGCAAACAAGAAGATGGCCTGACTCATTTTAGATTAGCAGCTGATAAAGAAAACCTTTTCTATACTTTTTCTGCCTATCCAAGATTTATCAATTACTGGCATATTGTAAAGGAAAGCATCCGCAGAAATGAAGACGGACAGGAATCAAGTACAATTGATGTTCCTAATTTCTTTATCGAACTTCAGGAAACTTTTGGTATAAATTCCTTTACGCTGGCTCATTATGCAGAAGAATTACTGCATACTTTATACGCTGATGCTTTTATCCATTCTCAGAAACGTTTGTCGGCTTCGGAATTGGCAGATGCCGATTTTCAAAACATAGAGCACAGTCTGGATGGACATCCGTGGGTAATTGTAAACAAAGGACGGATTGGTTTTGATTCGCAGGATTATCAAAACTTCACTCCTGAATCAGGTCAGAATACCCGTTTAGTCTGGCTTGCTGCCCATAAAAGCCGTACTACTTTTCGTTTGTTAGAAAGTATGGATCAACAACGCTTTTTCGAAGATGAACTGGGCAAGGAAAAAATAAATTCTTTTAGAGCTGTACTAACCCAGGCAGAAGTAAATCCGGACGACTACATCTTTATTCCGGTACATTCCTGGCAATGGCAAAATAAACTTGTGATGCAGTTTGCGCATGATATTGCTGCGAAATTCCTGATTCCTTTGGGACTTTCAGATGATTGGTACAGTCCGCAACAAAGCATTCGTACTTTTTTTAACCAGAGTCGGCCAGATAGGCATTATGTAAAAACAGCTATATCGATATTGAATACCAGTCATATCAGAGGATTATGTGCCAAACAATTATCGATTGCTCCTAAACTAACCAGCTGGATAAAGAATTTATTGGAAAAAGATCTCCATCTGCAAAATATGGGGGTCGTACTCTTAGGCGAAGTCGTTTCGGTAAGTTACACACATCCGAGTTACAGTAAAATTGAAAATCCGCCTTATCAGTACAATGAGTTTTTGGGAGCGATGTGGCGGGAAAGTCCAATCAATTTTCTAAAAACCGGAGAAAATCTAATGACGATGGCGGCTTTATTATATGTAGATAATCAGGGCAAAAGTATGGTTCACGAACTGATTGAAAAATCAGATCTTTCTACAGAGCAGTGGTTAAAAGCCTATATGACTGCTTATCTTAAACCCGTATTGCAGATTTATTACCAACATTCTCTATGTATTGATCCGCATGGGCAAAATGTCATCCTTATTTTAAAAGATTATGTGCCTGTCCGTATTGCTTTGCAGGATTTTGTGGGTGATATTTTAATTAATGAAGAAGGGAAGAAAAAACTGCCTCAGGAATTCATTGACAATATGTTTAATGCTTCTCCAAATCCTGAAAATGCTCCATTGGTTATTCTGATAGCGGTTTTTGATGCTTTTTTCAGATACCTGAGCGATGTTTTAATCACAACTGCAGATTATTCGGAAGTTTCATTTTGGAATTGTGTTTACGAAATCATCACAGAATATCAGGAAGAACATCCGGAACTACAAGATATGTTTGAAAAATATGACTTGATGATTCCGGAGTTTAAACGCCTCATTTTTAACAGCCGACGTTTGTTTAATGGGTATGAAGAAACTTCAGGCTTTCCACACATGAAAAAAAGCGGTTTTATTCCCAACCCGTTGTATCAGTTGGTCACATCTGAATTGGCAACTTTAAAAGAAAATTCATGAAAGAAGCCCTATTGAAAACACGTTCCTTTTTTAGCCTTTTAAGGCATTCCATTTCCGGAAAGGAAAGTAATTTTACCTCAGGCAGTATCAACAGAACGATTATTCTGTTATCTGTCCCAATGGTAGCCGAATTACTCATGGAATCTCTTTTTGTCTGCTCGAACTTGTTTTTTGTCAGCAGATTGGGAACCAATGCTATTTCTATCGCCGGTGCCACAACTACTTTTATTACTTTTTGCTATTCGGTTTCTATAGGATTGGGAATTGCAGCTTCAGCTATGATTTCCAGAAGAATTGGCGAGAAAAAGTTTAAAGCAGCCGGACAAACTGCCATGCAGGTTATTTACATCACAACTCCAATTGCTGTTATTATCAGTATCGTTTGTGCTGTATGGACAGCCGAAATCATGAGCCTTATGGGACTCTCCCCTGCCATGGTCCAGGAAGGATATCCTTATGGAGTAGTCATGTTTGCTTCCAGCGGATTTTTGATTCTGCGAATCGTAATCAACGGAATATTTCGTGGGGCCGGTGATGCATGTACAGCCATGCGGGTGTTATGGGTATCGAATGCACTGAATATCATTTTATGTCCTATTTTTATCTTTGGATGGGGCGTTATTCCTGCTTTTGGTTTACTCGGAGTCGGAATCGCAACCTTAATCGCCCGATTGATTGGAGTCCTTTATCAAACGTGGTATCTCATCAGAGGCAAAACCGTAATGAAAATAGGTTTGGCGCAATTGGTATTCCATTTAGAGATTTTCAAAAGAATTCTCAAATTGGCTTTTAGCGGGACCGTTCAGTTTATCATTCCTGCTTCCAGCTGGGTATTCATGATAAAAATTATGTCCCATTTTGGAGAAAATGCCCTTGCCGGGTACATTTTGGCACAAAGAGTAACTTCAATTGCCACAATGCCTGCCTGGGGACTTGGAAACGCCGCCGGAATATTAACGGGGCAAAATCTGGGCGCCAGACAGCCGGACCGTGCAGAAAAATCAGTTTGGAGAGCCGGAATGCTGAATATGGGATTTCTGGTTTTTATTGCCTTGTGCTGGATATTCCTTGCCGTTCCGGTAGTAAAAATCTTTACTGATATTCCGGAAGTAATTTCTCAAAGTACAATGTATATCCATCTTATTTCGATGGCGTATGTTTTATTAGGATATACGATGGTTATTTCAAGGGCACTCAATGCTGCCGGAGAAGTAAAAGTCGTTACCTGGCTTTATATTTTGATGTTTTATATCGTCCAAATCCCACTTGCTTACGTATTGGGAATTGCTTTTAATCTTGGCTCCAACGGTGTTTTTACAGCCATCCTTCTTTCAGAAATTGTATTAGCCGTTGCCTGCATTATCATCTTTCGAAAGGGAAAATGGAAAACTACCAAAGTTTAATAAATTTTAAATCAATTAAAAAATTATGAATACAACAGAACAATTACACAACGTATTTTCAAGAGCTTTTGAAATACCGGTTGAAACTATAAATGATGAGTTAGAATATCAGGGAATAGCCGAATGGGATTCTATGAGCCATCTTGTACTGGTTGAAGAACTGGAAAGAACTTATAATATTTCAATAGATATGGAAGATATTCTGGATATGGGAAGTGTTGAAAAAATAAAAGGTATCCTTAAAAAACACGGATTTGAAATTAATTAGCAACTAACATCAGAATCATGGAATTATATGAATTAATCTCAAAAAACGAAAACTTAATCTTTACGGATGCTGCTTCGGGTGTTTCTAAATCAATACAAGAAATGCATCAGTCTCTCGAAATTGAGAACTTGAGATCTGTTGTTTTTATATATAATGACAATCAGTTACCGGCCATAGAGACTTTATTAAATTTTTATCAAAGTCGATTTACAATTGCACTACTCGGACAGGGAACCAATACCGATTTTAAGGAAAATTTAGAAACAAAATATACGCCTTATTACATTTATGATCCGTCACGTAATAGTATTGAAGGTTATACTGCAGTACATGTTTCTGATACTATCATGCTTTTCAGACGCAATGAAAATTCGATTTATCCGATACATCCCAAAATTAGATTGCTCCTGAGCACTTCCGGAACAACGGGATCTCCAAAATTTGTTAGACTGTCTGTTGAAAACTTAGTGCAAAATGCCAAATCTATTTTGGAATATCTGCCTATTAAAGGCGATGATGTAGTGCCTTTGAATGTTCCTGTTCATTCGGTATTCGGGTTATCTATTTTTCATACCAATTGTATCAAAGCGCATCAGATTGTTTGTACGGATAAAGATCCTTTTCAAAAAGAATTCTGGTCCGATTTGAAGCATTATGGATATTCGACTTTAGGGGGCGTACCTTATTTTTATGAAATGCTCAATAGTATTGGTTTCTTCAGAAAAGATTATCCATCATTACGATACTTCACTCATGGAGGCGGAATGCTAAGTCATAAATTAGTTGAAATCATTTCAGAATACAACGAGAAGTATGGCAAACAATTCTTCGCGCAATACGGTCAAACTGAGGCCAGCGGACGCATGTCTTTTTTACCTCCAAAAGATCTGTTACGAAAAGCAACTTCTATCGGACGGGCTATTCAAAACGGACGTTTCGAAATAGACAATGAAACTTCAGAGCTTGTTTATTATGGTCCGAATATTTTTGGCGGATATGCCGAAAGAAGAGCCGATTTGCAGTTTTATGACCAGGAAGAAAAACTGCATACAGGCGATCAGGCAAGAGTAGATTCTGAAGGGTATTATTTTATTACGGGTCGTTTAAAAAGAATCGTAAAACTATTTGGTACCCGTATCAATCTGGATGAAATAGAATTGCTTCTTAAGAATACTCTTGGTGGACAAACCTTTATTTGCCTGAATATCCATGATAAACATTTAGCCGTGTTGTATACAGATGAAAACGTAAACAAAGAAGTAATCGTAAACGTTTTAAAAGCAAAATTGAGCCTTCATTCCAGTTCATTAAAAGTAATTTACTTAGATAACGTACCGCTTACAGCTAATGGAAAGGTAAATTATCCTGTTATTAAAGAATCGCTGGAATCTGAAATAGCGGTGTAAAACAATTTAATCAATTATAAAACAAAAAGACCTCTATCCTTGTGAATAGAGGTCTCCTTTTTTCTTAGACAAAAACAAATTAGAACTTAAACGTTAAACTTCCTAAAATAGTTGTTGGTGCCTGAGGTGCTCCCCAAGTACTCCAATATTTTTCATTAGTTAAATTATCTATCTTAAGTCCTGCTCTCCATGTTGGCTGTTCGTAAAATACGGTAGCACTGTAAATAGTATAAGACGGAATATAAAAGGTATTTGCTGTACTTAAATAACTTTCATCTACATAATTTGCTCCGAAACCTGCACCCAAACCTTTTAACTTATTCTGAAGTTTATAAGAAGCCCAGAAGTTTACTACATTCTCAGGTGCATCCTGAGCCTTATTACCTTCAATAGCTTTATTGGCATCACTAGTTTTTTCGATACGGTTATCATTATACGCATAACCAGCAGTAATATCTAAACCAGGGATAGGATTCGCCAGAAATTCAAATTCAACCCCTTTACTCACTTGTTTTCCATCCTGCAGATATACTAAATCAGCTTGTCTTATTAATGCGTTATCATTAGTAATTTCATAATAACTCACTGTTGTGCTTAATTTTTTGTTGAACAATTCCGCTTTTATTCCTGACTCCCATTGATTAGCATAAAGTGGATCCGGAACAAATTGTGCCCCGTCTGGCTGATTTACAGGCGCAATATTCTGGAAACCATTCATATAATTTCCAAACAATGATAACTGGTCATCAAGAAGCTCGAATACCAATCCAAATTTCGGAGATACAGATGTTTGTTTATAACCCGCTACTGTACCGCTTTGTTCACGTTCGAAATCATCCAGACGCAAACTTGTCATAATATGTAACCTGTCTGCAATACCCATTACATAAGATGCATAGGCACTATACGTATTTTCGTCTCTTCCTGCTCGTATAACCGGAGCTAATAATACCGCATCAATATCTTTTTTTCTAACCGGAACAAAATTAGTTGTCACATCAATTGTTCTAAATGGAGCTGTTGGCGTTGGTGTAGATGAAAAAGTATCTGAATAATTTCTGTAATTTACTCCGGCAACTATTTTATGGTTTAAAATTCCTGTTTTAAATTCTCCATTAATATTTTCCTGAAGATTGGTATAATTACTCGATATAGGGCCAAACATCGTAGCACGAATAGTAGCTGTAGTTGGAGAAGTCCAGGTTGGCAAGACCTGATAACTATACTCTACGTTCTCACTTACATAAGAAAATAAGGTAGTAGATTTCCAGTTGTCTGATATTTGGTATTCAGACTGTACGAAGGCTTTTGAAGAGGTTGATTTAGCATCGGCATCATCATGCACCAGTGATTTTTTATAATCTAATTTAATATCGGCTGGGTTTGTTACTCCTGATGTTGCAGATGCACCCGGATATAAGGGTTTTGTACTTTTAGCGTTATATAGCTCTGCGTCGATATTAAATTTAAGCTTATCTGTTGCTTTGAAAGTAAGACTTGGCGTAAAAGACAAGGTATTAGAATAGCCATAATCAAGGAAACTTTTTGCTTTATTTACACCAACATTAAGTCTGAAAAGCACTTTTTTATCTTTGGTAAGTGGTGTATTGATATCAGCAGTAAGTTGATGTGTACCATAACTTCCTGCAGTATATCCTACCTCGGTAGCTGTAGTTTCAAAAGGTTTTTTAGTAACTAAATTGACTACACCACCAAAAGAAGATGCCGAAGAACCAAATAAAGTTCCTGAAGGCCCTTTTAATATTTCAATTCGCTCAATATTTGCAATACCTACAGAAGAACGTCCTGACAACGTTTCCATTCCGTTTCTGGCATTAATACCAACCGTAAAACCTCTAAAAATAAGTGCAAAACCTCCTGAAGGATAATTAAGCGGAACAACTCCGGGTGCATTTCTCATAGCAGTCGTGATATCGATTGCTACCTGCTCCTGAAAAAGCTCTTTATGAATTACATTATATACCTGAGGATTTTCAAGGTTCTTTAGCGGCATTCTGGCTACTGTTTCTGTTTTTTTTGATAGCAAACTTTTTCTGCTGCTAATGACAACTTCCTGTAATTCTTTATTTGAAACTCTAAGCTGTAGATTAACCGTTGCAGTTTTATTATCTTCAACAGTAACTTCCTGTTCAGAAGTTTCATAACCTGCTAAAGATATCTGAAGTGTATAGGTATTGGCTTTTATCCTGTTTATTTCAAAACTGCCATCATCATTTGTAAAAGTTCCATATTTTGAATTCTTAAGGATGATATTTACGTCTGAAGCAGGTTGTCCGTCAGAAGTTGTGATTTGTCCCTTTATTTTCCCGTGATTTTGTTGTGCAAACGATGAAATGACTATAAATAAAAAGCTAATAGTAAATAAAAATTGTGATGTTCTTAAGCTAAGATATTTCATTGATTTTTAAATTTGGTTAGTATTCTGTTTTTATTTAGAATTAATAAAAACAGTGCAAAAGTAAAAATTAATATTAGTTTAACAAGTAAACATCATGAAATTATTTAGAATGATACTAAAGAAGTATAGGTATATCTAAAAATAACTATAGATTTGCAGGAAATTAAATTCTTTAAAAATCCACATGAAGAAAAAATTGAAGAAAAAAATTGGACAATTACACCTTTGGCTAGGGCTTGCTTCAGGTCTTATTTTGTTTATAGTAGCTTTGACAGGCAGTCTTTTAGTTTTCGAAAAAGAAATTGATCAGTTTATTAATCCAGAGTTTTATAATGTAACCACTGTTGGAACCCATAAAAAATCAATTGATGAATGTACAGCTGCCATTCAGAAGCGATATGCTATTGAAAAGATAAACCGAATCATAGTCTACAACGATCCTACCCGTACTATGATCATCATAGGAAAAGACAGCGAAGGAGACAGCCAGATTTTCTCTGTAGATCCTTACACAGGAAAAGTACTCGGGACTATCTCACAGGAAAGCCGATTTTTCTCTATTGTTTTAAACATACACAGGCATTTACTGATGCATGACATTGGGGAAATCATTACCGGATGTTCCTGCCTGATATTTGTATTCATGTTGATTTCCGGTCTTGTTTTGTGGTGGCCTAAAAAAGCTAAAAATTTAAAGCAACGTCTGACTGTTAAATGGAAAGCTTCTTTTAAAAGAGTCAACTGGGATTTTCATTCCACTTTTGGATTTTACACTTTTCTGTTCTTATTGATTATTGCCCTGACAGGATTAACCTGGTCTTTTAAATGGTTTGAAAATGGCATGTATTTTATAGCAAACGGTACTACGGAAAGACCATCCCCTAAAGTAGAAAACCCAACTAAAATTGATCCTCAGTCTAATAAAACTGCTTTTTATCAAACCCTGTATCGAAAAACAGACAGTATATTTCCATACAAAGGCAATATCCAAATCAGGATGCCGGCAGATACCATTAACAGTATTCTTGTACTAAAAGAAAACTTAGAATTCAGCATCCCAAATCAGTCGAGTGCTATTTATTTTGACAAATACACGGGAAAAGATATCGAGATCAGACCTTATGAATCTTTCTCTAAAGGAGACAAACTAAAACGTCTGATTTATCCCATCCATACCGGAAGCATTTATGGGTATCCAACTAAAATACTTGCTTTCATCGTCTGTCTTTTTGCTGTAACCTTGCCTGTTACTGGATTATTAATCTGGCTTGGGAAGAAAAAAAAGAAAGGAAAAACTAATTTTTAATCATTTAAGATATTTTCAATTGAAAACCAACCAAAGCTTCGGAAGAATCCGGAGCTTTTATTTTTTATATTACCCAAGTATATTGTTTAGGATAAAAACCCTAAATAAATTATATATTAGCTATGCCTTTAGCGCTTTCAATCAAAGTTGCAATCTAATACAACAACTACATGACCAAAAAGAACCTGATTTTATTTGGATTTATAATTCTGAAATTCATTCTTCAATATGTTTTAATTAGTCCCGAATACGATTTACAACGTGACGAATATCTGCATCTCGATCAGGCAAATCATTTAGCATGGGGCTATTTATCAGTGCCTCCGGTAACATCGTGGTTTTCTTATATTATTCTATTACTTGGAAATTCGGTTTTCTGGGTAAAGTTCTTCCCTGCCCTGTTTGGAGCCCTGACACTTTTGCTTGTATGGAAAACTATCGAACTTTTAAAAGGAAATCTTTACGCTTTAATTCTTGGCTCTTTATGCATTTTGTTTTCATGTTTACTGCGTTTAAATATGCTTTATCAGCCAAATTCTTTTGATATTTTATGCTGGACTGCGGTTTATTATGTTTTAATACAATACCTGACTTCAGAAAATACAAAATGGCTTTATTTTGGCGGAGTGATTTTCGCTTTAGGTTTCCTGAATAAGTATAATATCCTGTTTTTATTACTCGGGTTAACTCCTGCTATTTTACTTTCTAAACAGCGAAAAATAGCAGCAAGAAAAGAATTTTATTTTGCTTTGCTTTTAGGATTAGTTTTAATTCTGCCTAATCTTTATTGGCAGTACAGCAATCATTTTCCAATTGTGCATCACATGAAGGAGTTAAAAGAAACGCAATTGGTTCATGTTGATCTGGGTGATTTTTTAAAAGAACAGATTCTATTTTTCATTGGCGGATTATTTGTGATTTTAGCCGGACTTTATGCCGTTTTATTTTACGGGC